>NZ_AQRA01000001.1 GCF_000626715.1 Aquimarina atlantica
TATATTTTTTTATCTTAGAATATATAAACACATATTATCATAAAGGTTATGAATTTTCGCAATATATTTTTTGTAGCAATAGTATTGGCATCGTTGACAGTGAGCGCACAACAACAAATAGTAGGACAATGGAAAACTATTGATGATACTACAGGCGAACCAAGATCTATTGTAGAAATTTATAAGAAAGGAAACAAACTGTTTGGTAAGATTTTACAGGTATTAGATGAGGCAGAGAGAAATAAATTATGTGTCGAATGTAAAGGTAATGACCATAATAAACCTATAGAGGGAATGGTGATTATTAAAGAACTTGAAAAAGATGGGAATCAATACGAGGATGGCACTATTATGGATCCAGAGAATGGCAAAGTATATCGATGTAAAATCTGGATTGATGAGGATAATCCAAATGTGCTTAATGTAAGAGGGTATATAGCTTTTTTGTATAGAACACAAAAATGGATTCGAGTATAATAATTACAACATATTTCTTTCCTGAAATTTAAAGAATTATAAATTTTAACAATTCTTTTGGTTAGGTTTTAAAAGATTTAGGACTAACTCCTTGAAATTTTAAAAATCTAAACCATGAAAAAAATAATTACATTAACAGCTATAGTACTTATATCTACCCTCTCTATGGCTCAAATAAGGGTAGGAGATATTGTGTTACCGTATAAGGTTAACTTTGATGGAGAAGAACTGTCTCTAAATGGAGCGGGGATGAGAAGTGTTTTGGGATTTGATACCTACTCTGGTGGATTGTACACCAAGAAAAAATATAATGACCCTAAAAAAGTATTAGATTCTGATGAAAGTATGTCTATTCGTTTAAATATTGTTTCTAAAAAAGTAACAAACAATAGAATGATTAAAGTTTTTAGAAAAGGTTTTGATGATGCAATGTTTGGTAATACTCAAACCTTAGATGCTAGAATCGAAGATTTTTTGAAATTGTTCGCTTCACCAATGAAGATTAATGATTACTTTGATTTAGTATATATTAAAGGAAAAGGAATTAAAACCTTTAAAAACGGAGAAGAACTTGGTTATATAGAAGGTAGAGATTTTAAGTATGCCCTGTTTAAAATCTGGTTAGGTAATGAACCTGCTTGCAAACTTATTAAAGGAGGAATGTTAGGGTTGAGTAAGTAAGGAATACAAGTTTATATAAGTGAGTCCGATTTATTACTTAAATCGGACTTTTTTTATTCTTAAAAATTAAACTTTATTCTATGGGTTAAACTCGTATTTTTGTTGTTTTACACTAAACTATTCCGAATTTTGTTATAATTGGTAATGTCATACTTTATAAATGTAATTCTTCCTATACCTCTTGATAAAGAGTTTACCTATAGTATTAATAAAACTGAAGCTGCATTTTTGCAACCAGGAATGCGCGTAGCTGTTCAATTCGGAAAAAGTAAGATATATGCTGCTTTGGTAACCAAGGTGCATCAAAACCCACCCTTGGTATATGAAGCCAAAGAAATAGAACATATTCTTGATGAATCACCAATAGTTACCCAGCATCAGTTAGAACTATGGTCCTGGATTTCTAACTATTATATGTGTACAAAAGGAGAGGTAATGCGAGCTGCTCTTCCCGGAGCCTTCTTGCTAGAAAGTGAAACTATAATTCTGAAAAATGAAAAATCTCTTTTTGATGAATCTTTGCTAAAGGATGATGAATTTTTGATTTATGAAGCATTACAATATCAGAGCTTACTTCGTATACAAGAAGTGATGAATATTGTAGGTAAGAAAAATGTATTACCTGTCATAAAACGACTAATAGAAAAAGAAGTCATTACGGTTCAGGAAGAAATTTATGAACAATATAAACCCAAAATAGTTAGGTATATTCGATTAAACACAACGTATACTAAAGAAGAAGCACTACGGGATTTACTAGATACAATGACCAGAGCACCTAAACAACGAAAGGTGTTGATGCATTTATTTACGTTACAGGCTCAGGCTACCAAGCCAATTAAAGTAAACGAACTCATAAAAACTTCTAATAGTTCTGCAGCTGTAATACGGGCATTGGTAGATAAGAATATCCTGGATGAATATCATTTACAAACCGATCGGGTTCAATATACGGGAGAAGTGACAGAAAATACCAAACAGCTTAGTGAATATCAACATAAGGCTTATGAGGAAATAAAACATTCTTTTGAAACTAAAGATGTATGTCTTTTTCATGGGGTTACTTCATCTGGCAAAACAGAGGTATATGTAAAACTTATAGAGCAAGCTATCCAGAAAGAAGAGCAGGTATTGTATTTATTACCAGAAATTGCTCTAACAACTCAACTTATTTCCCGGTTACAGGAATATTTTGGAGAAAAACTCACAGTATATCACTCTAAGTATTCTGTTAATGAAAGAGTAGAGGCATGGAACAATGTAAAGACCAAAAAATCAAAAGCACAGGTAGTTATTGGTGCGAGATCGGCTATATTTTTGCCATTTACTAATTTGGGATTAATTATTGTAGATGAAGAACATGAAAATACCTTCAAGCAATATGACCCTGCACCCAGGTATCATGCCAGAGATACAGCAATCGTTTTGGCCAAAATGTTTTGCGCCAAAGTAGTACTGGGATCTGCGACTCCGGCTCTTGAAACGTACTATAATGCCAGACAAAAAAAATATGGGTTAGTACAATTGACCAGAAGGTATGGTGATGTACTAATGCCAGATATCAATTTAGTAGATATAAAGACAAAATATCGAAAAAAAGAAATGACCGGTCATTTTAGTGATACTTTGCTAACAGGTATTCATGATGCTTTAAAAGAAGGAGAGCAAGTTATTCTTTTTCAAAACAGAAGAGGGTATTCTCCTGTGGTAGAGTGTAACACTTGTGGGCACTCTCCCCAATGCCCAAATTGTGATGTTAGTCTTACGTTTCATAGCTATCGAAATCAGCTAAGATGTCATTATTGCGGGTATCATATAGCAATGCCTCAAAAGTGTATGGCTTGTGATAGTGTTGATCTAACTACAAAAGGCTTCGGAACAGAGCAAATAGAGAAAGAGCTACAAGAGCTTTTTCCTGATCACAATATTGGAAGAATGGATCAGGATACAACAAGAGGGAAACATGGGTATGAAAAGATTATAAGTCGTTTTGAAGAAGGAGATATTGATATTATGGTAGGTACACAAATGCTCTCTAAAGGATTAGATTTTAGAAATGTGAGCCTGGTAGGTATAATGAATGCTGATAACTTACTTAACTTTCCGGATTTTAGAGCACATGAGCGCAGTTTTCAATTAATGCAACAGGTAGCGGGTAGGGCAGGTAGAACCAAAAAAAGAGGTAAAGTTCTGATTCAAACTTACAATCCTTTTCATCAGATTTTACAACAAGTATCTGTTAATGATTATTCAGGAATGTTTACCGATCAAATCGAAGAAAGGCATCAATATAAATACCCTCCTTTTTATAAAATAATAAAGATTACAGGTAAACATAAGGATTATAATAGAGTAAATGAAGCTACAAATTGGTTAGCTAAATCATTTAGAAACGTATTTAATGAAAATGTTCTGGGGCCAGAGTTTCCTCCAGTTTCAAGAATACGAAATCAATATCATAAAAATATAGTAATAAAAATACCTCAGGGTCAATCCTTAAATAAAACAAAAGAAGTAATAAAAAAAATCAACACTTCTTTTAAGAGTATTAAAGAATTTTCGGGAGTAAGAGTTATAATTAATGTAGATAACTACTAATTATTCAAAGCTTCTATTAGAGAATGTTTTTTATGCCTGCTAAGTGGTATTTTTTCGTCCGCTATTTCTATATTACGACTATTATAACGCTCTACTTTATCAAGATTGACAATATAAGATTTATGAATTCTTAAAAAACGATCACTAGGTAACTGGGCTTCAAAAGATTTCATTGTAGCTAATACAACAATAGGATCACCTTCTTCCATGATAAGCTTTACATAATCTCCTAAGGCTTCTACATACTTTAATTGATTAAGGAAAATTTTTCTTTTTTTCAGATTACTCTTTACAAAAATATAATCGTCATCTTCTACAACAGCATTTTCTCCTCCTATACGAGACATGCTCAAAGCTTTATCAACAGCAGCATTAAAACGATCTTTTTTTAATGGTTTTCTTAAATAATCTATTGCATCATAGTCGAAAGCTTTAAACGCATATTTCGTTTTTCCTGTGACAAAAATAATATGAGGTTTATTCTCTAAATCATCCAAAAGATCAAAGCCAGTAAGAATTGGCATTTCAATATCTAAGAATAATAAGTCCACTTGGGTATCGAGTAAACCATTTTTTGTCTCAATAGCATTATTCCACTCAGCCACTAATTCTAGTGAAGAATGTTCGTCTATTAGCTTTACAATAGCTAGTCTTTGGAGGCGGGAATCATCTACTACCGCACATTTTAATTGAGATTGCTCCACTTGTTTAGTGTTATATATTCCAACTACAATATTAATGAATATATCTTATTTGCACAAACAATTTCAGCTTTTTATCGATAAAAATAGTGTTTCGTCGAAATGAGATTAGGGTTTGAAAATCCAAAAAATAGTCTTACTTTTGCACCCAATTTTAATTTAAATATAGATTTTTATGAATCAATACGAAACTGTTTTCATCTTGAATCCCGTTTTATCTGAAGATCAGATAAAGGAAACAGTTAAGAAATACGAAGACATTCTTGTTTCTAATGGTGCCAAGATGATATCAAAAGAGGATTGGGGGCTTAAAAAGCTTGCTTATGCAATCCAACACAAAAAAAGTGGATTTTATCACTTATTCGAATACCAGGTACCTGGTGAAGCTATCAATGCTTTAGAAATTGAGTACAGAAGAGATGAACGAGTAATGCGTTACCTTACTGTACGTCTTGATAAGCATGCGATTGCTTGGGCAGAGAAGAGAAGAAATAGAAACAAACAAAAAGCTTAATTATGTCATCTATAGAACAACAAGCAAAAGGAAAAAAAGACGGAGAGATCAGATATCTTACTCCGCTTAATATAGATACATCAAAAACGAAGAAATATTGTCGTTTCAAAAAATCTGGTATCAAGTATATTGATTATAAAGATCCAGATTTCTTAATGGCATTTGTAAACGAACAAGGTAAGTTATTACCTCGTCGTCTTACAGGAACTTCATTAAAATATCAACGTAAAGTAAGTGTTGCTGTAAAAAGAGCAAGACATCTAGCTTTAATGCCATACGTTGGTGATTTATTAAAATAAAACTCGTCATAACATATTATGGAACTTATATTAAAGAAAGACGTTGAGAATCTAGGATTCGCAGACGATGTAGTAGAAGTTAAGAATGGTTATGGTCGTAACTATTTGATTCCTAATGGATTTGCATTATTGGCAACTCCTTCTGCAAAAAAAGTACTTGCCGAAACATTAAAGCAACGTGCTTTTAAAGAAAAGAAAGAAATCGAAGATGCAGAAAAAGTAGGAAAGAAACTTAGTGGATTAGAGATCAAAATTTTAGCAAAAGCTGGAGCCGGAGACAAATTATTTGGTTCTGTATCTAATGCAGATGTTGCAGAAGCATTTGCTAAAGAAGGAGTTGAATTAGAAAAGAAATTTATTACTGTACCAGGTGGAACTATTAAACGTCTAGGTCAGTATGAAGCTTCTGTTCGTCTTCATAGAGAAGTGATCGTTCCTGTTACTTTTGAAGTAATCACTCAAGCTAAATAGGTAAATAACAGTTGATAACTGTTTTATAATATTATAAAAAATCGCTCTTTTGAGCGATTTTTTTATTTTATTTTTATTCTTAAATCAATTTAATTTAAAAATTATTATTACATGAAAAAAATTATTCTATTAATTTTAGTGTTGATAGGGGGTATAATCAATGCTCAGGTTACTACTTCTAATATTTCGGGGATAGTACGTGATAGTGGAAATCAACTACTGCCAGGAGCTAATGTTACTGCAGTGCATGGACCAACAGGTACTTCGTATGGTGGGGTGACTGATTTCGACGGACGTTTTAATCTAAACAATTTACGAGTAGGAGGACCATATAGAATAACAATAAGTTACGTAGGTTTTAAAAAACAACTTATTGATGAAGTGTTTTTACAATTGGGGCAAACTTTCAACCTTAATATAGTATTGGTAGAGGATAGTAATCAATTAGAAGAAGTTGTAATTACTACAAATAAAAACTCTACATTTAGTAGTGATCGTACTGGTGCAGAGACTAGTGTTGGTAGAAGAGAATTACGAACATTACCAACAATATCGCGTTCTGCAGCCGATTTTACAAGGCTGGAGCCTACCGCAAGCGGAAACTCTTTTGGAGGAAGAAATGATCAGTTTAACAATTTCAGCTTAGACGGCGCTGTATTTAATAATCCTTTTGGATTAGATGCTGCAACTCCGGGAGGTCAGACAGATGCACAACCAATCTCGCTAGATGCTATCGATCAGATTCAAGTATCTACTGCTCCTTATGATGTAACATTATCTGGATTTACAGGAGCATCTGTTAATGCAGTTACAAAAAGTGGAACCAATACTTTTAAAGGGACGGCTTATGGGTTCTTTAGGAATGAAGACCTTACCGGAGGAAAAGTAAAGGGAGAAGATGTGTTTAAATCTGATTTGGAGCAGACTCAATATGGATTTAGTATTGGTGGACCTATCATAAAAAATAAATTATTCTTTTTCGCAAATGCAGAAAGAGATCAACGTACCGATTTAGGTTCATCCTGGCTACCTAATACTGGTAGTGGTGCAATAAATGAATCTCGTGTATTAGAGTCTGATATGATTGCAGTAAGTAATGCACTTGCAAATTTAGGATATAACACTGGTGCATACCAGGGATTTACGTATGATTCTGAATCTACCAAAGGAATCCTTAAATTAGATTGGAATATTAATGATAAGCATAGAGCAGCTATTATTTATAATTTTTTAAGAGCTTCTAAAGAAAAACCTGCACACCCGACAGCATTAGGAATTCGAGGGCCTGGTGCTTCTACATTACAGTTTGAAAATTCGGGCTATGAGATTAATAATAATATAAATTCTTTCCAGTTAGAAGTCAATTCTACGTTCTCTAGTAAGTTTGCTAATAAATTTCAGGCGGGTTACACTCATTTTGACGATTTTAGAAATCCATTATCAACACCGGCACCTGTAATTACAATTCAGGATGGTGCTGGATCAAATTATATTATTGCTGGTCATGAGCCGTTTTCTATCAATAATAAATTAGACCAAAAAGTAATTCAGGCAACTAATAACCTTAATATCTTCTTAGGAGATCATACCGTTACAGTTGGAGCTTCTTTCGAGATGTTTAGATTTAAGAACTCCTTTAATTTAACTGCATATGAAGACTTTGCTAATTTTGGATCGACATATCGTGGGCTGTTTTCTCCTTATAGTTCTGTAAGTTCTTTTTTAGATGATGCAAATAATGGTATAGTAGCTGCTAACTTACAATTTGCTCAAGATCGTTTTACTGCTCTAAATGCTGCCGGAGATGGTAATGATGGGGGATGGAAGTTGGCAGAATTAAATGTAGGTCAATTGGCATTTTATATTCAGGAAGAATGGAATATTACAGAGCGATTTAAGTTTAGTTATGGGCTTAGATTTGATAAGCCGTTATATTTTGATACCGATGAACGTATACAAGAGTATATAGATACAGATAATGGAGCTAGTAGAGATGAAAGTGTTGTGTATTTTGATCCGAATGGAGGGGCTGTAACTTTAAATTCTACTACGTTACCAACAGATAAAATTTTGATATCACCAAGATTAGGGTTTAATTATGATGTAAGAGGAGATAAAACTTTTCAACTACGTGGGGGAACTGGTATATTTACGGGTAGATTGCCTTTTGTATGGATAGGAAATCAAGTAAGTGGAGCAGATGATGGTTTCTTTCAAATTGTAGATCCGGATTTTCAATTTCCGCAGGTATGGAGATCTAGCGTAGGAGTTGATTATAGACTAAATAATGGTATAATTCTTACCGGTGATTTTGCTTATACAGAGGATATTAATGGAATTCATGTTCAGAATTGGGGATTACGAGAACCAACACAGACACTATCAGGAGTTGATAATAGACAAATATATGGTGCTACAGATAGGGGAGCCAATAATGCTTTTGTGCTAACCAATTCTAATCAAGGAAGAATTGTAAATGCTTCTTTTAAGGCAGCTAAGAATTTTAAAAATAACTTATATGCGAGTATTGCTTATAGTTATTTAGATTCTAAAGATGTAAATTCTATTGAAGCAGAAATTACCGGAGATGCATTTGCAGGTAACCCTGCTTTAGGAAATGTAAATAATGATGTCTTGTCATACTCTAAATATGGAGATCGCCATCGAATTATTGCTATTGCTTCTAAAAAATGGACCTATGGTAATGAAAAATTTGCTACAACTATTTCTGCTTTTGCCGAGTTTGCACAAGGGGGCAGATTTAATTATACATATGCAGGTGATATTAATGGAGATGGATCTTCTTTAAATGATTTAATTTATATCCCTACACAGACCGAATTAGCGACATATACATTTAGTGGTGCTTCATTTAATGAAAGAGAAGCGCAAAGAGCTGCTTTCGAAGCATATATCAGACAAGATGATTATTTAAGTGAAAACCGTGGAAATTATGCAGAACGATATGGAGCTATAGCTCCGTGGAGAAATAAGGTGGATTTTAAATTACTTCAGGATTTTAATTTTAATGTTGGAGAACGAACAAATACAATACAGTTAAGCTTAGATATCTTAAATTTAGGTAATTTAATCAACTCGGATTGGGGATTAGTGCAACAACCAAACAATGTGCAAGTGTTGGGAGTTAATGTAGATACCGCTACAAATACCCCTACCTATTCTTTTGATTCAAATCTGGTTGATACTTTTGGGTATGACTCTAGCCTTCAATCAAGATGGCAGGCTCAGGTAGGACTACGATATATATTCTAAAAAAAGAATTTATTCTTCTTTAAAGTATAAAAAAAGCCTTCAAAATGAAGGCTTTTTTATTTTACTGGAAATTATTGATTGATTAATCGATAGATAAGTATTGCGGTACGCTTGGTCAAAGCTTCAAAAGTCGTTAGATCTAATGTTTCTTTTGGAGTATGTGCTCCGGTACCCATAGTTCCTAACCCATCCAGACAATCCACATGCTCTGCTACAAAAGAAGTGTCTGCAGCTCCACGTTTACCGGGATCATAGGCTTCAACTATTCCTTGCCCCAAATCTTTACTTACTTCATTTAGTAATGCTAATAGTTTATGGTTACCTTCAGTTGGTTGCATTGCAGGATAGCTATCAGTAAAAGTGATAGTTGCACTGGTATGAGGTAAGTTTTCTTCAGTAATTTTTTTCATTTTTGAACGGGCTCTTTCTTTTTGTTCTTCAGAGATAAAACGTAATCCTCCTTTTACCATAACAGTTTGTGATACAACATTACTTTTTCCGAAGGCTTCTCCTTCACTTATTGAACTATCAAATTTAACCTCTGTTCCTCCCAGAATTACTCCAGGGTTAAAGGTTAGGAATTCTTCTCCTTTAACATCTGTATAGAAGCTATTTAGAATCCTGGAAGCCTCAAAAATAGCACCTGCACCTACATATTCATTAAAAACACCAGATGAATGTGCTCTTTTTCCTTTAACTTCTAGTTTCCATCCAGAAGACCCTCTTCGGGCAACAGTCGCATAATTAAACCCTGTAGAGGTTTCAAAACCCAGAGCAACTTCACTTTTTTTTGCTGCATCGATTAAATCTTTTCTACTAATATCTAATGGTTGACCTGTGCTTTCTTCATCTCCGGTAAAAGCAACTATGATTTGCGCATCATTAAGCAATTTATTTTCGTGTAAAGCTTTTAAAGCGTATAATACAACAACATCTCCGCCTTTCATATCATTAGTCCCGGGACCATATGCAATATCGCCATCTTTCTTAAATTTCTGAAAAGGGCTATCTTTTTCAAATACTGTATCCAGATGCCCAATGAGAAGTATTTTTTTTCCTTTACTTCCAGAAATTTCGGCAAACAAATGTCCGGCTCGATTTACTTCTGTAGGCATATCAATCCATCGAGTATTAAAATCAATTGCATCAAATTGCTCTTTAAATACCATGCCAACCTCTTTTACACCTGCATGATGCATTGTTCCGCTATTAATATTTACAACCTTTTCTAAAAACTGAATCGCTGATTCATGATTGGCTTCTATCGAATTAATGATTTTTTGTTCTGTTTTAGAAAGTTGTTGAGCATTCATGGTAAGTGTTATGAAAAGAAATAAAAAGAGATATGAGATACGTATGATATTAAAAGTATTCATGTTGTGTGATGTTATTTGTTGAAGGATAAATATAAGGACTTTAAGGGTTATAGGTTTTATATTTTTGAATGAAGAGAAAAAAGGAGATTAGAAGACAGTGTTTATTGTTTTATAATCATCTTTTTATAATTACTTTTGCAGTCAATTTTTTTAAAATGAAATATCAAAGATTAAGCAAGGAGCAATTAGAGGAATTACATGTAGAATTTATTAACTTTTTGGCAACACAATCTATTACAGCAGAAGAGTGGAGTGATATTAAAGAAAATAAACCCCATGTAGCCGAAGAGGAAATTGATATTTTTAGTGATTTGGTGTGGGAAAAAGTACTTACCAATGCACAATATCTAGAACATTTTTCGAAAGATCAGATACATTTATTCGAATTACACGATAATGAGATGTGTCTTATAGCGGTAAAGGTAAATAATGATGCTATTGATATTACTACGAAAGAAGGATATCAATGGTTGCAGGGTAATTTACTAAATGACGAAGTGGTATTTTATAATGCGTCTAAGGAATACAGTGATGATAAAAATCTGGATAAATTTGCACTAATCCAAAAAGGAGCAAATATCACTAAAGGAGAGTTATATCGTTATTTTGCTAATATGATCGAAAACAGATAACAATAGCAACTGTTTTAAAACAATAATTTATAATCACAGTATCATAAGAAATGTCTTATATATTGTGAAAGATAATATGTAATTGATTTGTTATTCGTATCTCAAAGATTCTATAGGGTCTTGTTTTGCTGCTTTTACAGCGGGGTACAATCCAGAAACAACTGCAATAACAAAAGAAATAGTAGTGGCCGCAAATATGGCTAACCAGGGGGTGCTGAAGGAAAAATTAGCAGCAGCCGAAATTCCTCCACCAATCAGGATTCCCAGAATAATACCTACCAGGCCACCAATTTGACCAATAATTATGGTTTCCATAAAAAACTGACCTGCAATAGTATGTTTTTTGGCTCCCAACGCTTTTCTTACTCCAATTTCCCGGGTTCGTTCGGTAACAGAAACCAACATAATATTCATTAAGGCAATTGAAGAACCAAATATGGTAATAATACTTATAATCCAGGCAGCATAATAGAGATAAACAGTGATGCTAGCTATTCGATTTAGTAAGTCATCACTACGTTCAAGTCCAAAATTATTTTCTTCGATTGGATTTAACTTTCTTATGTTTCTAAACGTGAGAATGGCTTCATCCTGAGCACCTTCCAGAAATTGTTTGTCATCTACTTTTACACTAATACCATAATTAATATTAGGGAGTGTAAAAATAGATCTCGCTATCTGTAAAGGAATAAGGACTCGTAAATCCTGATTATTTCTAAATGTAGCTCCTTTACTTTTCAGAAGCCCAATTACTTTAAATTTTACTCCTCGAATACTTATTGTTTTTCCCAGAGGATTCGTATCCTTAAATAAATTCTTTTTGAAATCAGATCCGATCAGACATACATGGTTATTGTTTTCTACATCAAAAAAAGTAAAATTTCTACCATTATCTATTTCGGTTCCTGTGTTTTCAAGATAATTTTCATTAATCCCTACTACAGATACTTCGGGATCGGTTTTTTCACTTTCATATTTTACTTCGGCATTACGTGTACCAGTAAAATGAATAGAGGTCTTAGAGAAAGGATAACTAAACTTATCTTTAAATTCTTTTACATTACGATAACTAATAATAGGATTGATTTTGTCTCGATCTCTACTATTTCTTGTATTAAATTCGTAACGCTGAATATTAAAAGTATTAGCACCCATCGAAGCAAAATCTCCAGAAATTGTATTTTCTAAAGCACCAACCAAAGTAAGTATTCCAACCAATGATGTAATACCAATTGCAATGATTAATATAGTAAGAACTGTTCGTAGAACTTGCCCTTTTATAGAGTCCATTGCGATCCTGATATTTTCTCTAAAAAGTGAAAACATAATAGTTTTTAATAGTGTGTTCTTTATATAGGACTACAAAACGTGTTTAAAGTTACTCAAAAAACCAGATTTTTTATAAGTATTGATCTACGTCTTTATACTTTTTTTAGATATTTGCAGCTCGAAATAGCAGGTAGGTATTAGAGGATAGGTAATGGTTTTTAGCTATAATGTTGACCCTTAGCTACCTAATTGCTTCTTGTATACAGATAAAATGATATATGAGTACTGTATAGAATACTATATTTATGCGTTTTACAACTATAATATATCTTCTAACGGTTCTTGATAAAAACTAGATAATGGCACAAAAACCATCAATACCAAAAGGAACACGTGACTTTTCGCCTGTAGAAGTGGCTAAGAGAAGTTATATTATGAATGTTATTAAATCACAGTTTCAATTATTTGGTTTTCATCCTATCGAAACCCCTAGTTTTGAGAATAGTGATACCTTGATGGGGAAATATGGAGAAGAAGGAGATCGATTGATTTTTAAGATATTAAATAGTGGTGATTTTTTGAATAAAGTAGATGAAGCTTTATATTCATCTAAAAATAGTACTAAAATAACTACTAAGATTAGCGAAAAAGCACTTCGTTATGATCTTACGGTACCATTTGCACGTTACGTTGTGCAACACCAGAATGAAATTGATTTTCCGTTTAAAAGATATCAAATGCAACCCGTATGGAGGGCAGATAGACCACAAAAAGGACGTTTTAGAGAATTTTATCAATGTGATGCCGATGTGGTAGGAAGCACTTCTTTATGGCAAGAAGTTGACTTTGTTAAACTATACGATGCTGTTTTTACCAAATTAAAACTTGAAGGAGTTACCATTAAAATTAATAATCGTAAAATCCTATCTGGTATTGCAGAAGTAATAGGGGCAAGTGATAAATTAATTGATTTTACGGTTGCTCTGGATAAACTAGATAAAATTGGTGAAGAGGGAGTAAAAAAAGAAATGCTGAATAAAGGAATTTCTGAAACTGCTATAGAAAGTGTAAAACCACTTTTTAACTTTACAGGAACAACTTCAGAAAAGTTGGATAAATTACGAAACATGCTGGCTTCTTCTGAAGAAGGAATGCAGGGGGTAGAAGAATTACAATTTATAATTAATGCTTTTAAAGAGATTCCTCTGGAAACTGCAATTTTGGACCTTGATGTAACACTGGCAAGAGGATTAAACTATTATACAGGAGCTATTTTTGAAGTATCTGCACCAGATACTGTAAAAATGGGGTCTATTGGCGGGGGAGGTCGATATGATGATCTAACGGGAATTTTTGGACTAAAAAATATTAGTGGTGTAGGAATTTCTTTTGGTTTGGATAGAATTTATCTTGTTCTTGAAGAATTAGAGTTGTTTCCTGAAACAGTGGCGCCTTCTACTAAGGCGTTATTCATAAATTTTGGAGAAGAAGAAGCATTTTATTGCTTAAAAGCGGTTAATCTGCTTAGAAATGATAACATAATTGCTGAGCTATATCCCGATAATGCCAAAATGAAAAAACAAATGGGATATGCGAATAAAAGAGCAATACCTTATGTTGTACTTGCAGGATCTTCTGAAATAAATAATAATACATTTACGGTCAAGGATATGCGATCCGGAACTCAAAAAGAAATGGATTTAAAGGAATTAAAAGAGCTTTTACGATAATTTTTTTCTTATTTTTAAGAAATAAAATACTAAATTAACGTTACTACTTATAACATTAATTTAACTATATATTGTCTTAAAACTAGAATTATGAAAACCCCTATTTTATCCATTTTCCTTTGTATGATACTTTTATCTGCAGTTTCTTGCAAAAAAGATCCTAAAACAGATAACACCTTAGACCCTGTAGAAATCCCTAGAGGTGATACCTCTAATTTTATTGAAGAAACTGAAAAAGAAAAAAAACCTGTAGTTAAAAAGAAGAAAAAAACAACTAAAGATAAAAAGACTACAAAAGATGATAATACATTACACATACCAGGAACTTTTGATACTACAGATAACTCGTATTCAAAAAAGTATATAAAAGATTATGAGCGATATGTGGCAAACTATAAGAAAGCTGTAGAAGCAAATGATATGGATTCATTTCTTAAATTAAGTGATGCAAGTAATGATCTTAGTAAGCAATATAACCGTCTTATGAGTATACTTCCAGGAGAAGAAATACAAAAACTCAGCGAATATATGGAAGTTAAATCAGAACAACTTGCAGAATTATCTTCTAAAATGTAACTTCTTAGATTCGGTGTTTTCAAAAAGAGAATGCATAATCACCCATTTCTCTTTTGATTCATAATATGATCTATTTAAAATACTAAAATTGCTAGGTGTATTGAATTTTGTTTAATTCTTTACACCTAACTTTTATAAGCGATTTTGATATTCAATTTTAACAATATTCTTTTATGTTGTGTGTTTTTAATTTAATTCCTCAAAAACAACTAATACACTAAATAATGTGCTTTTTTTCACTGAATTCAGTGAATTTTTTTGTTATCGATATGTATATATTTGTGCCGAATGTTAACCATTTAAAGCTTTTATATACAATATAGGTAATGGTATTGTTTTGGTTTTTAAGGTTTTAAGTGTGTAATTATTGTATCACCACTTTTTGTTATTTTTATGAAAATAAAAGTATTTCTAATCTTATCTTGGATAGTCCCCACACTACTATATCCATTTAGTAATGGAAAAGATTCACTTACTGTTAAAACAGATAAAAGAGAAAAAGTAGTAACAGAAAATACAGCAATTTCTAAGTTTGTTAAATTCCCCGAACTAGATAAAGAATTCCCTCTAAAAAATACGATAGACATCGCTTATGCTCCAGAATTTACATTTAGTAATATCAAGAAAGAATATAATGCTCCGGGAGAATTAGTTAATCAAGGGAAAGAAGATGCTAAAGTGGGTTTTGAAGAAATAGATAAAGAAGGGAAATGGGTGACATCATTTAGTAATGAAGATATACAAACATTACCAGTCGGAGTAAAATATATAGCAAATGAAGTTGAATATCAACTTGGTTTTACTAAGGCAAGGTTTAATAAGGAATACACAGAACTTACTGTTTTTGTTAGGGTTATTCTTCCTCAGACAGACGAAAAAGGAGATCCTATAGAGATTTTTTTTGGTGCTAATAATGTAAAGCTTTCACATCAGGGAGGATTAATGGGAGATGCGAATTTAGTATTGCTAGGAGATGTGTTTATACCTTTTAATGGTGGTAATTGGTTGCTTTCATTAAAAGGAGGCTTTGATTTTAAAACAGGAGATACACAAAATAAAACGTTTGTAACGATTAATTGTGATGGCGTAAAAGAAATGAGATTAGATGGAGAAGTCCAGTTTTCTCGTAATATGTTACTTCCGGTAGATGATAAAGGAAAACTTTTAGAAGAAACCAGGCCTTATACTGGTGCCGATAATAAAATTAGACAAATCCCTAATAGAGTACGTGGAAATTTTAAAGCAGTAGCATCAAATTGGAATGATCTGATTGTAGAAATTGGAATTACACCATTTGTTCTAACAAATCAAAAGGACAAGTTTATGTTTTCGCTTAACAAAGCCATATTCGATTTTAGTGATTTAAGGACAGAAAATGTTACTTTTCCAAAGCATTATTACGAAAAAGGGCTTCTATTACCTAGCGAAGAGGCATGGAGAGGAGTATTTGTAGAGTCACTAGAAGTAGTACTTCCGAAAGAATTTAAAACAAAGGAAAGCATTTCTAAAAACGATAGAGTTCGTTTTGAAGCTGCTAACCTATTAATCGATAGTTACGGGGTTTCTGGTCAATTTGCTGCAGAAAACATAATCCCTTTAGAATCAGGAAGAACATCAGAGTCTAAGGCATGGGCTTTCTCTGTTGATAAGATTGGTGTTGAGCTGGCTTCGAATAGATTAATAGGAGCAGATTTTAGCGGTCGTATCGTACTTCCTATTTCTGATAAAGGAAAAGAGCAGAATAGTGATGAGAAAATGGGATTGGGATATAAAGGAATTATATCAGAAGAAGAATATGGTCTTGTCGTTTCTACTATAGATACGCTACAATTTGATGTATTTCAAGCCAAAGCAGAACTATTACCCAATTCTGCTGTAGAATTAAAAGTCGAAGATGGTTCTTTTTTACCTAAAGCTATTCTTAATGGAAGAATGGCTATTTCTGCAAGCCAAAAAGAATCATTGGCTAATGAAGGAAATAAAATTGATGAAGATAATACCGTTCAATTTAAAGGAATCGAATTTCAAAATTTAGTACTTCAGACCACTTCACCAATTATAAAAGTAGATTATTTTGGATATAAAGATGAAGTGAAGCTAAGTAGTTTTCCTGTATCGATAGCCGATATTGCTTTTACTTCAAATGAGTATGAGGCGGGAATTGAATTTGATTTAAAGGTAAACCTGATGGGAAAAGGATTTGCTGCCGATGCTCGTTTAGGAATTTTCGGAAAGCTTGAAGAAGAAGAGTATAAGCAAAGATGGAAATACGACAGGTTAGACATTTCTGAAATTCATCTTGTAGCAGATATGGGAGCTATACAATTAGAAGGTTCTTTACTGTTAATGGATAATGATCCGGTGTATGGGGATGGTTTTTCTGCTGATATCACAGGCACGTTTGGTAGTTTTGGGCCGCTAAGTTGTAAAGCAATTTTTGGGAAAAGTGAATTTAGATATTGGTATGTTGATGCCGCAATAAAAGGTCTGAAAATACAAGCAGGTCCGTTTCAAATAAATGGTTTTGCTGGAGGAGCTTTCTATAGAATGAGTAGGAGGCCAGATGCAGGACCTGATTTTTCTCCTTCTGGACTTTCTTATGTTCCGGATAAATCTACAAGGTTGGGAGTAAAAGCAGCTGTATTTGCCGCAATCGGAGATGAAAGTGCCATTGCAGTAAGTGCCGGTTTTGAAATAGAATTTAATAAAAGTGGAGGTGTAAATCGACTTGGATTTTATGGAGAAGCACAGGCTATGAAAGCATTTAGTTTTGAAAATCCTGTAGCAAAACTTTCTGAAAAACTTAGCGGAATGGTAAATAATGAAATGGTAAATGGCATTATGGATACCAAAGCCGGCAAAACATTCATGGATAAAGCTACAGAAGAATATCCCGAAGAAATTGTAGGAGAAGCAGCAATTAGTGCAAAATTGGCAATGGAACTTGATTTTGTGAATAAATCGTTTCATGCTACACTAGATTTATATATTAATGTAGGTAGTGTCATTGTAGGAAGAGCATCCAGAGGTCGTGCCGGATGGGGAGTGGTACATATATCTCCAGACGAATGGTATGTTCATATGGGAACACCAACAGATAGATTAGGTTTAAAAATGGGGATCGGCCCTATTTCTATGGAAACAGGAGGATATTTTATGACCGGAGATCGAATACCTGGTAGCCCACCACCACCACCCGAGGTGGCCCAGATACTTGGAGTAGAGGCAGAAGTTTTAGACTATATGCGAGACGAAAATGCATTAGGAGACGGTAGAGGTTTTGCTTTCGGAAGTGATTTTAAACTTGATACCGGAGATTTACGATTTCTTATTTTTTATGCACGTTTTCAGGCTGGTCTGGGGTTTGATATTATGCTGAAAGATTATGGAGATGCTCGTTGTGTAAATACAGGTGATGAAGTCGGAATTAACGGATGGTATGCTAACGGACAGGCATATGCATATTTGCAAGGAGAACTTGGGATCCGTATTAAACTGTTTTTTATAAAGAAAAAGATTCCGATTATAAAAGGAGGAACTGCAATATTAATGCAGGCCAAAGGACCAAATCCGTTTTGGATGCGTGGATATGCAGGAGGGTATTTTGATTTATTAGGAGGGCTGGTAAAAGGAAGTTATCGATTTAAAATCACCTTAGGTAAAGAATGTGAGTTTGAAGATGCTGCCCCATTAGGAGGTATAAAAATGATTACAGATCTTACTCCTAAAGATGGAGATAATGATGTCGATGTTTTTGCAGCTCCACAAGCAACATTTGCAATGAAAGTAAATCAACCTATTGTAATTCCTGAAGATGATGGTGATAAAACATACAAAGTTATTCTGGAAAGATTTACCGTTGTAGATGAAGCCGAAAAAGAAATTATAGGAGAATTAGAATGGGGGTATATGAATGATAGAGCAACATTTATCTCTGATGATATTTTGCCTCCGGCAACTAAATTAAAAGCTACTGTAGAAGTAAGCTTTCAGGAAAAAATAGATGGCGTCTTTCAAACTATTTTAGAAGATGGTCAGAAAGTGATTGAGATTGAAGAGAGAAATTTCACAACAGGTACAGCTCCAGATCATATTCCTTTACATAATATACAATATTCTTACCCCGTAGTAGACCAACAATTATTCTATTCTGGAGAGTATAATACAGGGTATATACAATTACAACGAGGGCAAGATTATCTCTTTGATAACACACAATGGCAAAGTATAGTAAAATATATAGATGATAACGGAAAAATACAAGAATCTGCTTTCAACTATAATAATTCGGGGAATAAAGTAAGCTATATTATACCAAAAACTAATAAAGAGACGAAGTATTTAATGACTATAGTAAGTACTACCAAATCTTCAAAAGATTCAAATCAAGATAAAACTACTACAGAGACCAAAGATTTGGGTGAAAGTAATACACTAGAAATTCGAAAAAATAATGCTCAAAATGTAATAAAAGAAGGTGAAATAGAAAGGCTTAGTTACGAATTTAAGTCAAGTGAGTATAAAACCTTTGCTGCAAAAGTGAAAAATATAAGTGTTACAGATAATGATTGGGGTAAAATTACTTCTGATGTAGTGTATTTAACGTCTAAGATAAAAAATCATGAAGGTTTTGATATTGTAGAGCTTAGAGGTAATAAGTATTCAGAAAAAAAATCTTTGGTAGTAGTGGAATCTACATTAAAAGATGATTATTTAATAGAAGATATAGATCCTATATTATATAGATATTATGGAATACATAATAAGTATACGATTAGTAGAGATCCTTCGATTTTAGGGTTTATACCCAAAAGAGCTTTACCAATTAGTTCAAATTACCTTACTAGCCTAGAGCACGGGGTAGATCTAAGCTGGAGAGCGATTAATTTCCCGTATCGATATAATTTACCAGAAGTATATAAAGTTGATTATTTAGATATAAGAAATAAGGTAATGAATGATTATGTAGATGGAGTTATTCCTGTTAATGATCCTGCACTGCAAATATTAGATAGCGAATATCTATTTATGAGATATGGAAATTATAATGTAAAACTTACTTATATGCTTCCGGGCGGAATAACAGGAAGTAGTGCACATTATAAATTTAAAAACCCAATGAAAATACGTTAATGAAAAGGTTTTTATACATAGTAATCTTTTTTGGAATAACCAGTTTGAGTTATGGTCAGAGAAATGAGGATGCTTCTCAAAATGAAGTTCAAATTATTGCCAGATTTCAAAAGAATAAAGTTTTATTACGATGGGCTCCAACTACAGCAGGAGTATGGTTAAAAGGTAATACATATGGATATGTTTTAGAGAGGTTTACAGTTAAAAAACAAGGTAAACTTTTATCACCACCATACGACAGAGTTGTTCTAAAAGACTCTATTCGCCCCAAACCAATAGAAGATTGGAAAGATATAGTTCTTAAAAATGACTATGCAGCTATCATTGCTCAAGCAATATATGGCGAAGGTTTTCAGGTAGAAGACATGCAGGAGGGAGGAGTAGCTCAGATCATTAATAAATCTGCAGAGATAGAACAGCGATATTCATTTTCGTTATATGCTGCCGATATGAATTTTGAAGGCGCTCAAATGGCAGCTTTAGGATATGTTGATGAGGCAATAACCCCAGGAGAAGAATATTTATATCGTATAAAAAGTAGAATTCCCAAAACAAAAAATAGTAGAGAAATATCAAGCTCTGTTATTGTTAATACAGTACACTCAGAGCCTTTACCATCCCCAATAGATCTTATTGCGGTTCCTGATGATAAAAGTATTTTATTAACCTGGGAGTATGAGATGTTTAAGAGTGTTTTTACTTCTTATTTTGTAGAGCGCTCAGAAAATGGTTCAGATTTTAATAGACTTGGAGATATACCTTTGGTTAATCTTAATGATAAACCCGATCATCCTGCAAAACGAATGTTTTATGTAGATACCATTTCACAAAATAATAAAAGATATCATTACCGGGTTATTGGGATATCACCATTTGGAGAAGAAAGTCCGGCATCCAAAATTGTTTCGGCTATGGGAATTAAAAAATTAGCCGCAACTCCACATATTTTAAGGCATGAGTTTGATGCTGAAGGAAATATAGTTTTAACATGGGATTTTTTAAAAGAAGCAGAACATGAGATTACAAGTTTTGAATTGAATTGGGCAGCTCAGGAAGCTGGCCCGTATAAAGCAGTATTATCTAATATTAGTCCAAGCGCCCGTAAAACTACATTCAAACAACCAGAACCTTCAAATTATTTTAAGATTACAGCACATGGTCAAAATAACCAAAAAAGCACTTCATTAAGTGCATTTGTTCAAACTATAGATAGTATTCCTCCATCGGCACCTATTGGATTGGTAGGTACAGTAGATAGTTTGGGAGTAGTACAAATAAAGTGGCTGGCAAATACAGAAAAGGATATGTTGGGGTATCGCATATTTAGGGGAAACCTGAAAAATGAAGAAGTAACCCAAATAACAATTTCTCCTATAGAAAGTACATCGTTTCAGGATACAGTTCAGGTAAAGTCGCTAAATAAAAAGGTATATTATCAGGTTGTAGCTGTAGATCAACGTTTTAATATGTCTGAGTATTCAGAAAAACTTACCTTAAAAAAACCTGATGTTGTCCCTCCATCTTCCCCAGTATTCCAAGAATATAAAGTAATGGATAAAGGAGTATTTGTAAAATGGATCAATAGTTCTAGTGATGATGTTAGCCATCACCAATTATATCGCCAAAATACAAAGGAAGCCGATAAAGGATGGCAGTTATTATTTGAGACAGATACCATAAACTCATATACCGATACAAAGTTAGAATCCAATCAAAAATATCGATATGCTATTTTCGCTCAAGATGATAGTGGGTTAGTATCGGCACCTTCTGTACCGATTACTGTTATTGTTAAGAATGTTGATTTAGATAAAGTAATTAAAGGGTTTTCGGGAACGGTAGATAGGGTAAGTAAGAAAATTAGCTTGTCATGGCGCGTAACCACCCAAGAAGTACAGGAAGTATTGATTTATAAATCAAAAGAGAACGAGACACCAGTATTGTGGAAGCAACTTTTGTCATCAAAAACAAATTTGGTAGACACTAATATTTCTCCTAACAATACGTATGTATATCATATAAAACCTTTCCTAAAAGCAGGAGGCTATGCTTCTATGGAAACAATTAAAATAAAATATTAAGAGATGAAAAAGATAGCTTATTTATTTTTTATGACCTTTTTCTTATTATTAGGAACCTCGGGTATAGCTCAGAGTTATGAACTTACAATAGGGGGGTACGTAGGTGATGGTAGCCCCGGAACAAGTTGTGGTTCTGGTTCTAAAGGATTGCAATATATAGAAGCAACATATCAAAACGGGACGATAACAAGAATTTTTGAGCCAGGAGTGTATGAGAATAAGCCTCTTGTAATGACTCCGGTTATATTTAATGAGAGTAATAAAATTGTACACCTACGTTTTCATACCAATAGAAGAAAAAGAAAATTTGGTGACTGTAAGTCTAAACGAAGAAATGGAGATATAGATATTACAGGGTGTTATTATAGAGATTATAACTTTAGTGAGTTTTTACCAACCCCATCTGCTGTACCAGGAAATGCTATCATAAATGTAAGGCCTATTATTACATTAAATACTTCTGCGGTCTCTGATATTATAGGATATGAAGATTCGTTTGAAGTAACTGCAACCGCTGGATTTAATACCGGAGTTTATAAATGGCAATACCAATTATCTTCTGGAGCTGTTAACCCAAATGGTACATGGCAAAATATTCCATTACCAGCAACACCTAATGTATTTAGAGCTATACCTCAGGATTTTTTACCAAAATCAGCAATAGGACAGAATATCTATTTTAGGATTTTACCTTGTGTAGATAAACCATCAGAGAATATTATTAGTTTTAGATTACGAAGATCTGCACCTCATATTGTTTCTCCTCCTACAACTACAGATGTTAGTTGTTATGATAGTATCGATGGCGAAGTAAGAGTAACTTTTGACAGAGCATTAGAACCTGGAGATAATTTTGGGATATCTGTAAGTGATATGTCAAGACCAATAGGAACAGATCCAGACGGTAATATAATTTATGCTGCCGTAAAATCGTATTCTAATATTTCGTTTGATGGATCTAATAGTTATACTTTAACCGGGCTTCCACCTAGTACAGCCGGTTTTAAATTAGATATGATAGGAGGGTATAACGGGTTTGTGTATTATACAGGAGATGCAAGTCATACCGCTGTTGTAAATATAGGGAAACCTACTCCGGTTTCTTTTCAGGTTACAGAAATCATAGATGTATGGTGTAATGATGGAGATACTGATTCAAATAATAATAATGATGGAGAAATACATCTAAGTGCAGCGGGAGGCGGTCCTGGTGATTATGAATTTGTTATTAAAGAAGCCGGAATATCAACATTAACATGGCTTCCTTTTACAAATGCTAGTACCCATGTTATAACAGGATTAAAACCGGTTACTTATGAAGTACAGGTACGTAAAAAGGTGAGAGGAGGAAGTGTGTACTGTGTCGCTCGAGAACAAATAAATGTAGCAGGAGAAATTAAATTAGGAGACGAGATCGTAGAGTCTGAAATCATAGAAGAACCAGATGAACCATTACAAGTAGAATTATTAGAATATAAAGAACCAACAGCTTATGGCTTTTTAGATGGGTTTTTTAAAGTTCGAATTTTTGGAGGAACTGCCTTAAATGATGATAGTTATACTTTTGAATGGAAAGATGATACCGGAAATGTATTAACTACTACCGCAACTAGTGTATTACCTGGAAATCAGGGATATGAGGTAATATTACATTCGATAGGCGAAGGAGTCTATAATTTAAGTGCAAGGGATGCCAACTATAATGATGCCACTTACAAAGATGGATGCTTCTTTACCAATATTGAATATAATCTGGAACAACCCGAACCACTCGAAGTAACCATAGAAATTTATAATCCTATTTCGTGTAATATTGATAATGAATACAGTGATGGTATTGATTTTAATACTCCATTGGGAATTCCAGATCAATTTCAGGATGGAGCATTAGTTGTACATGCAAAAGGAGGTGTGAAATTTGATAATACTATTGCCGATCCTGGAGAATGTAGAGCTAATTTTATGCCGTATTGTTATCGTTGGAAAAAAAATATAGGAGGAGTTTGGCAAAATATAGCAGTTAATGATAGTATCATAGAGAATCAAAGCGTAGGTATGTATGCTCTAAATGTAGAAGATAAAAATGGTATTGTATTAGGAACTTATGAAGCATATACCGATGTAGATGGTACTCGACAATATCGGTTAGTTCAGGCAATTGATAGTACAAAATATTTACCACAACCCGATAAACTTGGAATTTCTTTTACCAATACAGTTGTCACTTGCGCTAACGGAAATGATGCAGAAGCAACAACTTTTGTTGTTGGAGGAACACCACCATATACATATGAGTGGAGTAATGGAGAAACTACTCAAACCATATCTAATCTTATTGCAGGAACATATTTGGTTTTTGTTACTGATGCTAAAGGCTGTCAAATAGAAGGAAGTGTAAAGATAGAACAGCCTGGCGGACTTGAAATAACTCCCGTATCAGTAATATCACCAACATGTTTTGAAGGTAATGATGGGCAAATCGAAGTTGAAATTAAAGGTGGAAATCCACCGTATAATTATACCTGGAGCACTGGTAGTACTTCTACATTTATTAATGGATTGTCTTCTGGAACATATAGAATAGAAGTAACAGATGCTAAAGGATGTAAAGCATTTTATGAAGAAAAGCTAGTAGATCCCGATCCTATTATAGTGAATATCGAAGAAAAACGCTCACTTTGTAAGGACCAATCGCTTATCATTGATATTGCAATCAATGACCTGGGAGCATCCTACTCATGGTTTAGTGAAAATGGATTTACAAGTTCAGAAAGTACTGTAGAGATTACAGAGGCAGGAAGATATGTTGCTACGATTACCAGTAGCCTGGGATGTGTGGGAATAGGAGCTATAGAAGTAGAGGTTTTTGATACTCCAATAGATTCTGATTTCTTAATTACAACACAAGCATATACTGATGAGGAAGTGATATTAGTTAATGTAAGTGAACCTATAGGTGAAACTGTAGAATGGACAATTCCTGAAGGAGTAGAAGTTGTTTTAGAAAGTAAAGAAAAATTAATACTCAAGTTTGAGAAAGAAGGTCCATACGATATTAATTTAAGATCGTATCAAATGGATTGTTATCAGGACTTCACAAAAACTATTTTGGTTCAGCCAGCTATAGAAGCTCCAGAGCAGTTTACTTCTCCGGGAGAATTTATAGAAGAATTTATTGTCTATCCTAACCCTAACGGAGGCTCTTTTAAAACAAAGATCAGTTTGGCAGAAGAATCTAATATCACATTAAAAATAGTAAACCTGATGTCGGGTGCTACAATGCACGAACGTGTAGAAAAAAATAATCTTGATTTCTTACTAGACTATTCTCTTACACTACCCACAGGAGTGTATTTGATGCTATTAGAAACTCCTAAGGGGTCAGAAACCCGTAAACTAGTGTTTGAGTAAGTCTTTTTTAGTATAAAGAGTCTTTTTGATATGTTTTTATAATATGAATAGAATAATATATATACTAGCTATACTTTGCCTTTTCGGTTGCGCCAAAGAAGAGGCAATACCTGTCATTGCTGATTTCGAATTTGAAGTTTTTAATGATGATTTTTCAATTCCGGTTCAGGTTGTTTTTTTTAATAGAACAAAAGGAGGAGAAGATTATGAGTGGACT
Source organism: Aquimarina atlantica (assembly GCF_000626715.1). GTDB lineage: Bacteria > Bacteroidota > Bacteroidia > Flavobacteriales > Flavobacteriaceae > Aquimarina > Aquimarina atlantica. The sequence goes on from NZ_AQRA01000001.1 coordinate 25,440, forward strand.
TTTGAAGGAGGAGTACCTTCTAGATCGGTAAATCGAAATCCGGGAGTCATACAGTATGATGCAAAAGGAGTATATACTATTGAGCTTACAGCAACCAATCAGGATGGATCCCAAGGTACAAAAACCTTAGAAATACAAATTGATGATCCAGTGATTGTGGATTTTGAAATTACAAATCTGGTGGATAATTTCTCTCCTGCCAGTTATACAATACAAAATAATTCTTCTGGAGCAGATAGTTTTTCCTGGACTTTTGAAGGAGGGATCCCAGCAACATCTACAAATCAGAATCCCGGTGAAATTGTGTTCGCAGAACCCGGAGATCATGTAATTAGATTAGAAATTAGCAATGGACGAGAAACATACGATTTACAAAAAACAATTACTGTTGCTCCATTTCTGATATCAGATTTTGAGTATCAGATAGCTTTTGATGATGATGATTTTCAGATACCAGCTCGTGTACAATTTCAAAACAATTCAATTAGTGCTACCTCATACCAATGGAATTTTGAAGGAGCCGGTACTTCAACTTCTACAGAAGAAAATCCAAAAATAACATTTACAAAAGAAGGAATCCAAACTATCAGTTTAACGGCCTTTAACGGAAAAGAAACAAAGACCATCAGCAAACAGATTGAATTTTTTAAAAACACAAATCTTAGAGAATTAAATGATATTAAGTTTGGGATTAATACAGCCCATACAGGAAATACAAGAGGTAGTTTTTATACCATAGCAAAACGTATACTATTTACAGCTAATGAGATAACACCAGGTGTTGAACAAGATATTGATTTAGTTTTCTTTGGTTTGAGCAATACTTTTAGTCGTAATAGGTTTGTGAGCCCTGATCAATTATCAGGAACCACTTTTGATGAATTGCAAAGCCCCAAAAACACCATTTTTATTAATTCGCAAGAACTGTGCAATTGCCCTGCTTCATTAACACCAACGCAGTTTGATACCATGCGGGATGATACATTGTTAGATAACTTAGTGATAACAGAAACTCCCGGGGGATTACAGGATTTTGATAATACAATGGTACCAAGAATTGTTCTTTTTCAAACCAAAGAAGGTAAGAAAGGAGCGATTAAGATTAAGAGCTTTGTAGACGAAGGACAGGATTCTTATATCCTGGTAGATATTAAAGTTCAAAAAGAGTAATTAAATGAGTATAAGTATGATATATAGGATAAAGAATTCAGCTATGCTTAAAAAACACGCATATTATATTTTATTAGTAGTGTTCCTGTTTTCTTATGTATTGAAGGCGCAGGTTTTTCCGGTAAATGTTACCCCTCAAATAATACCTCCGTATAGTTTAAAATTATCCGAGTACAATACAGCTTCATCAGATAAGCTAATCCTTAATTTATTACTAACCGATATTACAGAATCTAATAGACAAGTACGTTTAAAATTCTTTGTAGAAAATAATGCAGGTTTGTCTATCCAAAGTAATGATGTAGTGATTGGAGCTAATCCGATTTTTCTTGACGGTGGAGTACCACTACGATTAACGAATATAGATTTACAACCTTATTTTGCACTTCAGAATTTAAGAGGAATTAATCCCCAGCAATATAGTGTGCCTTTACCAGAAGGTTTATATCGTTTTTGTTTCGAAGTGTATGATGCACAATCTGGGCAGCAGATTTCTCGTAAAAGCTGTGCTACGGTTTATTTAGTTCTTAATGATCCTCCATTTTTAAATATACCCAATAGAGGAGAACAAGTATTAATGAGAGAACCTCAAAATATTATTTTTCAATGGACTCCGCGCCACCTTAATGCAACGAATGTAGAATATGAGTTTACATTAGCAGAGATATGGGATAATCAAATGGATCCACAAGCTGCATTTTTAGCTAGTCGCCCATTATATCAAACCAATACTTTTGCTACTACTTTGTTATATGGTCCTGCAGAAACTTCTTTACTACCCGATAAAACTTATGGATGGAGAGTACGGGCTATGGTAAGCGACGGGATTAGTGAAACATCGGTGTTTAAAAATGATGGGTATAGTGAAATCTATTACTTTACTTATACCGGTAAATGTGTAGAGCCAGAATATATATTGGCCGAAGCCAAAAATACAACTAGCGAAAAAATCTTTTGGCAGGGAGTAGATCATCTGCGATATAACGTACAATACCGTAAGAAGGATGCAGAAAACTCAATTTGGTTTGAAGGTGGTACTCTTAATGAATATACAACTATTTATAACCTGGAACCGGGAACAACTTATGAGTTTAGAGTTGGAGGACAATGCCTGGAAAAAGGTCCATATACCTATTCTCAAATCTATGAGTTTACTACCATACTGGCAAATGACAAAGAATCAACTTATAACTGTGGTATTACACCCGAGATTATTATTACCAATCAGGATCCTTTAGAAAGATTGGTTACAAATGAAGTATTTACAGCAGGAGATTTTCCGGTAACGGTAAAAGAGGTCAAAGGAACTAATGGTTCTTTTTCGGGATGGGGATATATCGTAGTACCTTATCTACAAGATACAAAACTTAAAGTGAGTTTTGATAATATTAGTATTAATACAGATTATCAACTTTTAGAGGGGATTGTAGTTACAGATTATGACGAAAACTGGGGAGATGTTGATTCTGTTAATGATGTGATAGAGGTTTTTGAAGGAGATAATGATCTAGAATCAGTACAGCTCGATTATGATATAACGATTAACGATATTAGAGTAAATGATGATGGTACCATAACCGTTACAGATCCCGTTACAGGAGCTATATCCAAGTATCCTGGTGGAGATGATCTAGTTATTGTTGACAGTAATGGTGATGTATACCATGTTGATGAAGATGGCAATATTAGACAGGGAGAACCCTTGGCAGAAGGAGGTGGTGTCGATTCGGAAAATACACCTGGAGTTGATGAGAACGGAAATGTATCTCAACTTTCTGCAGAAGGAATAAAAGTAGAGTTTATAACTGATAATACGTATAACTATGGTTTTGATGCAATACCAGACGGACAGGAAAAACAATTAGAGAGCTATTACAAGCAAATAAAAGATACAAAAGGGAAAACCTATACGATTGTTAATAAAGCAGTAGGTAATGGAGCTACAGATAAAATAAAAGCAAAAGTAACCATTACCGATAGCAACGTATCTATTAATGATCTCGTTATTAAAACAGCTAATGGTGAAAATGTTAAGTATGAAGTATCCGGAAGTAATGAGATTACGTTAAAACTTAATGGATATTATTCATTTGAGCATGAAAATATCTATGCTACTATACAACCAAAGGATAATAGTAAAAAACAGACTATAGCAGGAGTATTTTCACTATGGCACTTGTCCAAAAAAGAGGTTAATGTAACAATCATACCAGTTGATGGGGTATCATTACCAAGTGCATCAGAACTTACATCAAAAATCAATGCTATCTATGGTAAGGCATCGGTTAATATTAAGCTTACTATTGTTAATGATTTTAAAGTAGATAAATCTCTTTATGGAGGAGATACAGTGCAGATGGGAGATAGTGGTTTCTTTACAAATTATACAGAAGATCAAAGCTCTATTATCAATGCTTATAAATCAAAAGAAACTACTTCTATTACATCATACTACCTTTTTGTTTTTGGAAATACTATACAACCTAGCCGAAGTGACGTTGCTGGTTTTATGCCGATTAAGCGACAATTTGGATTTATATTTAATAGTAACCTTTCCAAAGAAGAGGAAGGTAAAGATAATTTGGCAGGAACAGTCGCTCATGAACTTGGCCATGGTGTTTTTGGATTAGAACATCCATTCACACAGTTAAAAACATCAAAAGGAGCTACAAATTGGCTTATGGATTATGGTAATGGAGTAAAATTATCACATTTGGATTGGGCGCAAATTCATAACCCTGATTTTAAATTATATCCATTTCAGGATGATGAAGAGGGAGAATATACAAATACTGAATTCGGAGAGAAAATATTTCAAATTATAAGATGTGCACATATAAACACTACTGATCCAAATGGCGTTATTTCTTTTGATACATCAGTTTTTGGAAAAACAGGAATTTTCAGTTCAAAATGGAAAGGATCCGATATAAAGATCAAAATTGATAAAGGAAGTTTTGAAGGAAAAGCCGTATATGAACCTGTAGAAATAGGTAAAGATCCAGAAAGTCGTAAGAAAAATGGGCCTTGGCGTTATAGTTTGTTGTATAAAAATGTTGAGATATATATACTAAGGACTAGTACGGGAGCAGATTCTAGAGAATTAGATAGACTACGAGAATATCTGTTTCCTAAAGATAAGTCTCAAATAAGAAATGAAACAAATGAAATTGTAAAGGAAATATTACAAAATAATAAATTAACAAAAGAGCATTTTGAGCAATTAAAAAGTATAGCTAATTGTGGTATACAATATTTTTCTGCTGAGACAAGGTATAGAATTATCTCTAAGATTGTAAGTACATTAGAAGCAAATGAAGATTGGTTAACAGAATATTATGAAGACCTGATACTTGATTTACTTGAAACACCCCCATCCACAGATAAAAGATCTTTTAATAACGAAATCTTACAGTTTTTACTTGATGATTACGTATTGCTAGAAAAGCTTTTTAAACAAACACAAGATGTAAATGCTGCTTGGTTATGGGCCGGAAATGAAAATAATTTCTCTAGACTGCTTAATGTCTTATATAAGTTGTGGAATAATAGTAAATATGAAGACGAAAGTGCATATACATATATCGATTATGTAGCGGATTATTCAACACCTAGAACCTCTCATTTAATCCATTATGATGGGAAATCATGGTTCCCTAATGTAACTTATGACTCTGCTGTATTTAATAAGGAACATTTAATTATTCCTGCAGATATGGGAAGTCGGAAGGGAGCATTAAAATATAAATATTATCAGCCAGTTATGGTAATCTTTGAGAATGGAGATAATTCAAAGGTTACAAAAAAAATACCAGCAATAATTTTTGCAGGAAATGTAAAGAGAGATAACCTGAGGAAAAACCTGGAAAAAGCAGAGCTTGTAATGGATGTTGCGCTAACTGCTAGCGGGATAGGTAATTTAGCTAAAATAAAACATCTTAAAAATGTTGGTAAGATAAGTAGCTTTTTTGAAGGTTTAAAAGGATTGGATGTACTAGTATCTACAGCAAATCTATTAGTTAAATATTCTAAACCTTGCGACTCACCAAAACAACCTCAGACGAAAAAAGAAAAGACATATTGCGATATGTTAGGGATTTTTGGTGATGTATTGGGATTAGGAATTGGATATGGTGATTTGGTGAAAAGAAGTGCTGAATTAAAGAAAGCTGCAGGTAAAGTACATAAAGAAATAAAGGATAATCCTGATTTAATACCAGATGGTTCAGATAGAGAAAAAATTCTTAAAGGATTAAGAAAAATAGCAAAAGAAATTGGTGGTGATGTTAGTTTAGAACAACTTTGGAAAATATATGAAGACCGTAATTTATTTGCTACAATACTTAATAGTTTTGAAAATGTAAAGTTGGGATTATCTACTGTTGAGACTTTATTAAAGTATTCAAAAACTTGTAAGACAGATGAAACTTGTAAGGCTGTACAGTTTTATCTAGGGATTATTCAAAAAGGAATAAAGATAAAAGAGTTAGGTGATAAACTTACAAAAGCACAAGAAACTGAGATTAAGAATGAATCAAAAGTTCTATTAAATAAAATAAAAGATGATCCAAAATTTCTTAAAGATAAACCAGAAAAAAGAAAGAGATTAATTGAAGGACTTGAGGTTACAGAAGGAATTAGAATTCCAACGTTAAAAACTGTTTTATCTGATTTACCCGAGAATAAACATCAAAATATTAAACGACTGTATGACAATGCATCACCAGATAAAAAGGCAAATCTTGAGAAATCATGGGAAATATTAGAACCTTTTAGAAATACTCGTTTTGCAAACGATGGCAAAAATTTAGAGATTCTGGCCAAGATACATAGTCGCTTTGTTTATAATAAAAAAGAATCATTTGAAGGGTTAAAGGCTCTTATGGTAGAAGGATCTACTGCTAATAAACAAAAATTAATTGATGGGCTCGAAGAAGCAGATAAGATATTTGATTCTAAATTAAAGTTACCAATTAAGTTTTCTGGCATTAAAAAAGGAGAAGTAAAAGTAGTCGATAATGAAAATACAGAAATAGCACGTATAGATATAGAAGGAAACCTGATCAAGAAAAAATTTCTGGATGAGGCAGATGGAGCAGAAGTTGCGGGCAAGTATAAAGAGCATGTAATTTTAAGAAAAGGAAAAGAGATTGGGTTTAAGAAAATTGATAATGCGAAATATGACAGATCTACTATTAATTCAATTAATGGATTTTCTGATAATGTAGCTTCAATTGTTAGTAAGCATGGAATAAGTGTAGAAAACTTTAAGAAAATCTATCAGAAAATGAAATATCATCAACTAAAAGAAGATGATAAAGCCATAATAAGTGCTATTAGGAATTCGATACCTATACCAGATGGAAATACAATACTTCAAAAAGTGATCTCCAAATCTGATATAGAAAAATATTTGGACGGAACTTATAATACAGTTGGAGGATTTATTACGGCTGCAAAAGATGCGAAACACCTAAAAACATACGAGGATATCTTCTACGGAATGAGACTTGATTATGATGGTTCAGATTTTAAATTATCTGATGGTAGTTGTGGTATTATTAGATATAAAGTTGAAAACCCGAATTTGACAATACCTCAAGGGGCGGGAATATCATATCCATACACCGGTAACGGGTTTACATCTGGAAATAATGGTAGACTGGGAGTTCCTGAATTAGAATCTCCACGTTATACACCTCAACATGGTGATTCTATGTTTAGATTAATGTCAGACGGTTCTGAGAAGTTAATAGCAAAGTTTGATAAAGATAAAAACAAGTTTGTTCCTGCAGAATGATAATAAGACAAGGAGAATATACAAATTATAACGGGTATGAAATAAGATTTCATGAAGTAAGACATGAAGCTCCAATTCCTTTTACTCATTTCATATTACTCTATGAAAATGAAAAAGAATGCCCAATTGATGAATTTGAGAAAAGTATTCATGGGGGATTTATAAAAATTATCAAAAAAGAGATGTTAAAGAATGCGTTTGGGATTGTAACCAAAGCTCTTTATAGAGGAGCTGTATTTGAAACTTATCATTATTTCGAGGATATAAAAAGTGTGAGTTTAAAAACTTATGATAAAGAAATTGGTGAAAAATTACCATTTGTAAAACTTATAGATTCTAGTGGAATAGCATATTATTCTGGTGAAGTTAAACTCTCAGAAATAGAAAAAATATGGGAAATAAGAACAAAATCGAAATATGATGTGCCAATGCCGTCTGATATAGAAGAGATGAAAATTACTTGGGAACAATATACAGACTCTTAAATAAGATGAAGAGTTATAGAAAAAAAGAGTATTTAATTCATAAAATCTCTAGTGTTTTTAGGTTTGAATTTTTTTACTACGAAGTTAGATTGTTTAAGCCATATTCTGGTTTTTGGCAGATAAATAAAATATAGAGTAGTGTACTTAATAAAGAGAGAAAAATAATCTTATTCATGTTATAAGAGAATTGTGGGGAAATTTTATATAAAATCATTTTTGAGTATACCAACTAAAATAAAGTTTTTGAATAAGCTATTATTAGTGTTTTTGGTATTTCCTTTTTTATCTATTGCACAAACACTGGATTATGAAACGATCACTCAGAGTAAGCCCTTAAAAGTAAGTGGCCAGATTTCTGCCAGTGGTGTGTATTACAATTCGAATCAAAACAATAACCGAGAGCCCTTTACTTATTTTTTGCAAGGAGCCCTTAATATTAATATCTATAGTTTTTCTATTCCGATTTCGTATAGTTTTTCGAATCAGGGGGAGAATTTAGGCTATCAATTGCCGTTTGATTTTAATCGTATTAGTTTACATCCCAAGTATAAATGGATTACGGGCCATATCGGTAATATAAGTATGACCTTTTCTCCTTATACCTTAAGTGGTCATCAGTTTACAGGTGGAGGTATAGATCTTACTCCACCGGGAGCGTTTAAAATCAGTGCTATGAGTGGTCGTTTACTAAAAGCAGTAGAGGATAATGCAGATGCAAGAACGGTTCCTTCTTATACCCGTATGGGCTATGGAGTAAAAACAAGTTTTGAAAAAGAACGATATAAAATAGGCGTTATAGGTTTCTATGCCAAAGATGATCAAAACTCTATTGATTCTATCCCCGAAGCCAAAGGCGTATTACCCCAGGAGAACCTGGTAGTAAGTTTAGAAGGAGAGGTTAAATTAGGTAGAAGTTTTAGTCTTCAGGCCGAATATGCCGCTACGGCAATTACCAAAGATACCAGAGCCGAAGAGGTTGATAATTCGGAGATCTCTCCGATTGCTACTATTTTTAATAATCGGGCATCTACCGAATATTATACAGCAATAAAGACCCGTTTGGGTTATGCTATAGGTAGAGTGAATTTTGGTTTGGGATACGAACGTATTGATCCGGGATATGAAACCCTGGGAGCTTATTATTTTAATAATGATTTCGAAAACATCACCTTAGACGCTTCTAATACCTTTTTTAAGGATAAATTGAGTTTAGCTCTTAATATAGGATATCAAAGAGATGATTTGGATAATTTGAAGGCTAATAATACCAATCGTACAGTGGGCTCCTTAAATGCGACTCTTTCTGTATCCGACCGGTTGAATATTTCTGGTATGTATTCTAATTTTAGCACATTTACCAATATTAAACCTAATCAGTTTGATGAGATTAATGATGCCGATCTATTAGATGAACAGATCGAGGATCTGGATTACAAACAGTTGTCACAGACGGCAACATTAACGATTAATTATGTACTCTCTAGTAAAAAAACTTCACGCCAGAATCTTACAATGAATTATGCCTTAAATGATGTCTCGAATGAGCAGGGAGGAGTGGTAAGACTAGGCGATGCATCTACTTTTCATAATATGAATTTGGGTCATACGATAGATTTTTCAGAAAGGAATCTTAATATAAGTACATCTGTTAATGGTACTTATAATACCATTGGCAGAGAAGAAGCAACAACCTGGGGGCCTACGGTAAGTGTTGGGAAGCGATATTTTAAAAAGACCTTAAATACTCGATTATCAGCAGGATATAATAGTTCTAGTAATGCTACATTTACGACAGGTGTAACGAATCTTCGAGGAGCGGTGACCTATACCTTAAAAGAGCGGCATAATTTTAATCTTAATGCTGTACAGTTGTTTAGGAATGGAGGTAGTACAGGAAGTCTAAGTGAGTTTACAGCTACTTTTAGTTATAATTATGCATTTGGATTAAAGAAGCCTAAAATTAATTTCAATAAGAGACCAAAGAAAGCTAAAAAGCCAAAAGAAGCGAATGATTCTATCAAGATTCATTATAGGAAGTATCGTTATGAAGGACTCCCTATAGATATCACCCCAGAGTTACTAGCACTACCAGATAAAGAAGGTTTTGCCCATCTTATCAAGGATAAACGAGGAAGATTAAGTGATCTAGGAGCACAGCTTGTAGAAACAGAACAGAAAGATAAAAGAGTTTACAAAGAGGTGGCTATCAGTTACCTAAAGGCGATGAATCTTTATTTTGATTTTGCAGCATTTTACAATGAGAAAATATACGAATCTTACTTAAAACTGGTTTATGAAGCACAGGATATTGATCGACAGATACGAGATGAGTTTACGGTGTTAAGTGCAAGAATCAATAGTGCTGAAGAAACAAACCAGGAAGACCTGGATAGGCAGAAAGTATTAGAGAAGCGATATGAATCACATACCGAACTTTTGACATCGTTATTAAAATGGAATTTAAAACCAGAAGATATCGAATATCCAGAAGGGGATATTAAAGTACTAAAACGGCAAAATGCCTCAAAAGTCTTCTCTATGTATCAAAATGATACTCCAGAAAGAGATATTATAAAGTTTATAGAAATACGATTGGCAGATGTATTTCATAAACTATTAAAAGAAGAAAATTAATATATACTACTATTTAGGTTTTATTTTATGGTTTAAAGAAAAAATTCTGTAAAAAGTACAGAAACAACTGTATTCTTTATACACATATATAAATTGCCTATCTCTAATTTTGAATATTAATATTGACAATACAGTAAAAAATTAAAATTATGAGTAAAAAGTACATTGCCGAAATTAATATTGCCAAAATGAAAGCCCCATTAGATTCTCCTTTACTAAAAGAATTCGTAGATTTTCTGGAGCCAATTAATAAACTAGCCGATGAGAGTCCAGGATTTGTGTGGAGATTAAAAGATGATGATGGTAGTTCTGCCGCAAATATAGAATCTCCTTTAGAAGATGATATGATGCTCATTAATATGTCTGTTTGGGAAAATCTTACATCTCTTAAAGATTTTGCCTATGGTACCGTACATAGCTATTTTGTGAGAGATGGTAGAAAATGGTTCGAAAGAATGAAGAGTCCACATATGGTACTATGGTGGGTAGATAGTGATCATATACCAACAATAGAAGAAGCCTTATCTAAATTGAGACATATAGAAGAATATGGACCAACTTCTGATGCATTTAATTTTAAAAAAGTTTTTAATAGTATAGGAGAAGAAATTTGAGTTTATGATATTATGTTTATATTGATGAAAGAATAAAGCAATGAACCCGGATATATGAGGCCTGTTAAAGCAATAGAAAAGGTGCCAAATTATCATTTATATGGTAATAAGATAGAAGGCGAAATCGCCTCGTTTTTTAATATGAGACGCTTAGAAGAATTATCAGACGGTGTTACTACTGTAGTGCATCATCCTCATCGACACTTTAATCTCTTTCAAATCATATGGGTAACCCATGGTCGTGGAAACATTATGATAGACGAAAAAATGTATGAAATGAAGAAGGGTACACTGTTTTATATTCACCCGGGCGTAGTTCATGCATGCGAAAATTCTAACGACTTTAAAGGGTTTGTATTACATTTTTCTCCAGATGTTTTGTTATCACAAATGGGAACCAATACCAGTTTTGAAATTATAAATACTGCCATACATAATACATTTTTAGCAGTACGAACTAATGAAGAAGAAAAAGCAATTAGCAGTAGTATTACAGAGCTATGGAAAGAATTTACCAATGATTATGTAGAGAAAGATCAGATTATTAAAAATCATCTTAATGTTTTGATGATCCATATACAGCGACAGATGCATAATGATCAGGATTTTGGAGTTAGCACATCTGGGAATATGATTGTAAAATCTTTTAGAGCATTAATCGAACAAGAGTATAAAAAAGAAAGAAGTGTTAGTTACTATGCTTCGTTATTACATATCACACCAACTTATCTAAACGATACAGTAAAGAAATCAACAGGAAAAACAGCAGGAGAATTGATTAGAGAACGTGTTATTTTAGAAGCTAAACGACTTCTAATTTTTAGCAAACAAAGTATATCTGAGATTGCTTTTGAGTTGCACTTTGAAGATTCTGCTTATTTCTGGAAATTTTTTAAGAAATATGTATCTATTTCTCCAAAATCATTTAGAGAACAACATTAATTAACCATCATTACTGTAACCTGAAAAATTTCACCGATAACTCCGAACAAGGCTAGTATTAAACCAAATGCTCCCAAAGCTCTGCCATGAGCATATCGATCTAAGTAATTTAAAATACGGGCGATAGTTTTTAAAATAATTAATAGAATTGTTATCACTATAAAAGAACCAAACATTAAAATACCCATACTCGAAAATACAATACCAAGCCACCCAACAAACCAAGCGAAATAGTCAAAGTAATCAAAAAAATAATCTTTAGGACGTTCATATAGAATAGGCACATATTTCTGGCAAACCCAAAAACAACCTAATAATGCTAATGTGATAGAAAGGTGCATCAAAACAGCAAGAGGTAGTGATGTGCCATCTTTGGGACTACGCTTTTTAATGATGTTGAATAATCGATCAATTAAAATATCAATTCCTTTTTCAATTCGATCTGCTTTAGATGGTAGACGTACTTCAATGAATGCCAAGGCAAACCCGATCAGCTCCAAAGGAAGGCTTATGATCTGAACAATATCTGCATTATAGTCGGTAAATATCCCCACAACATAAAAATACATTTTCTGAACTAAATAAAAAAAGCTGACCTATATAAGTCAGCTTTCTTTTATTAATTCTAGTAGCGAGAACGAGATTTGAACTCGTGACCTCCGGGTTATGAATCCGACGCTCTAACCAACTGAGCTACCTCGCCATTTTCCTTATTTCTACGTAATCAAACCATTAAAAAAGATCTGATATATTAGAATACTTTTTATAGTATTGCTAAGGAGGGTGCAAATATAAAAACAAAATAGAATCACGCAAACAATAATGCATAATTAATTTTTTTTTCAATGTACTTTTAAAGTCGGTAATTAATCTATATATTGGCTTACCAACAATTAATGATATGTCTGAAAAAACTAAATATGAACTTGAATTTGTGGTACAGTCATCACCGCAACTATTATATCAATATATATCTACACCTTCGGGACTCTCAGAGTGGTTCGCAGATAATGTAAACTCAAGAGGAGAGTTATTTACATTTATCTGGGATGATTCTGAAGAAGATGCAAAACTTTTAAGTAAAAAAAGTGGTGAACGGGTAAAGTTTAGATGGGTAGAAGATGAAGATGATGGAAATGATTACTTCTTTGAAATGCGTATTCAGGTTGATGAAATAACCAAGGATGTTTCTCTTATGGTTACGGATTACTCTGAAGATGATGAAATGGATGAAAACAAAATGTTATGGGATAATATGATTGGAAACCTAAAACACGTATTAGGTTCGGCATAACTCTTCTTTTTTATAATACAAATCTTTATACCCCATAAACATTAAAATTTATGGGAATTTTTTATGGTTAATATCAACGGAAATTTACTAGAAGATCATAAAGCAGTATTGGCTATTGATAATAGAGGATATGCATACGGAGATGCTTTATTCGAAACAATTAGAGTTAATGCAGGAACTATTTTATTTTGGGAAGATCATTATTTTCGGTTAATGGCTTCGATGCGTATTCTTAGAATGCAAATCCCTATGTCGTTTACCCCAGAATTTTTGGAAAAGGAAATCATAGATCTTATCACAGCAAATGAGTTAATGAACGCCTCGGTAAGAGTAAAATTAATGGTAAATAGGGGAGCTGGCGGGCTATATACGCCCGCTTCTAGTGATATAGAATACAACATATTGGCTTCTCAATTAACATCTAATTTTTATACGATTTCTGATCAGAAATATGAAGTTACGCTGTTTAAAGATCATTACGTAAGTACAGATATGCTATCTACGATAAAATCAACAAATAAACTGGTTAATGTTCTTGGCGGAATTTTTGCAAAAGAAAATGGTTTTGATAATTGTTTACTGATCAATTCTGATAAAATGATTATTGAAGCTTTAAATGGAAACTTGTTTCTTGTAAAAGGTAATACGATAAAAACACCTCCAATAACAGATGGGTGCCTAAAAGGTATATTGAGAACTCAATTATTAAGAATTCTTGAAAAATTACCAGAATATCAATTAGAAGAAGCTTCTATTTCCCCTTTTGAGTTACAAAAGGCAGATGAATTATTTGTTACAAATGTAATTACAGGAATTTTACCAATTACCAAGTTTAGAAAGAAGGAATATACTTCTAAGACGAGTAAGAGATTATTAGGAATATTAAATACTAGGATAAGGTTAGGAAATTAATTGTAAGTAGGATTCTCCGGAGCATTAGACCAAAGAACATATTCTCCTCCTAGTTCTATCATTTTTTCTTTCCAGAAAGTATCACAGGATTTTCCGAAAATATTCTTTTTGTAATTATTTTCGACAATTACCCATGAGTTGGCTTCAAGTTCCTGGTTAAGTTGCTTAGAATCCCAGCCAGAATACCCTAAGAAAAATCTGATTTCATTTGGAGTGATTTTATCTTCAACAATAAGCCTCGAAACAATAGAAAAATCTCCTCCCCAATAAATACCACCAGATATTTCTACACTGTTAGGAATTAAATCAGGGACTTTGTGTATAAAATACAGGTTGTCTTGTTCAACTGGTCCGCCATTATAGATCTTAAATTCCATTTCAATTTCAGGAACCAGATCAGCAAGAAAGTACTCAAGTGGTTTGTTCATTATAAAACCAATAGACCCTTGCTCACTATGATCCGCCAAAAGAACAACCGAACGATTAAAAGACACATCTCCTATAATAGATGGCTCAGCAATTAATAAATGTCCTTTTGATGGTTGTAGTGATATCATACTAACAATTTTACTTATCTTAAATCTAAATAATTATTTCTAATAATCAAAGTAGTTAGGTGTTTTTTGCCAAAAAATCATAAAAAAAACTCCCAATTTTGGGAGCTTTTAGATAATATCGAAAACGAACTGATTAGTTTACCGAACTTGATAAATCAGCACCAGCCTTAAACTTAACAACGTTTTTAGCAGCGATTTTAATAGTCTTACCAGTTTGTGGATTTCTACCTTCTCTAGCAGCTCTTCTAGAAACTGACCAAGATCCAAATCCTACTAAAGAAACACGTCCTCCTTTTTTAAGAGTACCTTCAACGTTTCCTAAGAAAGATTCTAAGGCTTTTTTAGCCGCTGCTTTAGTAATTCCAGCGTCAGCTGCCATTGCATCGATTAATTCTGTTTTGTTCATAATTCTGTTTTTAAATTAATTGTTGGTTAAACCAATCTTTTATGTTAAACGCTTTACAAATTTATACGGATTTATGATTCATGCAAGGATTGGCCCAGTAAATACAGGGATTTGTTGATAACTCAATGCGATTGTTAATAACCGATGTTGTTTTAGATACATTTTTAAACCCTATACTACACAGGGGCTAGCACATTTTTGCATCTCTATAAAATACATAACCATTCAACAGTGCTTGTGACTCCATCGCTTTTTTACCCGGAAGTTGAAGTTTTTTCAATACGATATACCCGTTTTTTACGGCTACCTTGATCGTAGAATCTTCAATAATAATTTTACCTATGTCATATGTATGTGCTTCTTCGATAGGCCGAGCATCATATATTTTTATATTTTCAGACGCTCCTTTATTATATAACTCACACCAGGCAGTAGGATAAGGGCTTAGTCCTCTAATAAGGTTATGAATAGTATGTAAATCGTCTTCCCAATTAATTTTGGTGTTCTCACGATTTAACTTATATGCTGTTTTAAAAGTACTGTCTTTGGGTTGAGGGATTACTGTTACCGAATCATTTTCTATCGCTTTTATAGTATCTAATACCAAATCAGCACCTTTTTTCATTAGTGTATCATGTAGTATTCCTGCGGTATCATCATTTTTTATTTCAACTTCTTTCTGAAAAATAAGGTGACCCGTATCTATTTTTTCGTCGATAAAGAAAGTCGTGATTCCGGTCTTTTGCTCTCCATTAATAACAGCCCAATTAATTGGTGCTGCACCTCTATAATCCGGAAGCAGAGATGCATGTAAATTAAAAGTACCATACTCTGGCATATCCCAAACGACTTTTGGAAGCATTCTAAAAGCAACAACTATATTAAGATTAGCTTCCAAAGCTCTTAATTCTTCAATAAAATCTTCATCTTTTAGATTTGTTGGCTGAAGAACTTTTAGGTTTTTGGATAGTGCATATTCCTTAACCGCAGATGCTTTCAGTTTTCTACCTCTTCCCGCTGGTCTGTCGGGAGCAGTAATAACACCAACGACATGATATTTGTTTTCTATGATGGCTTTTAGGGTTTCAACGGCAAAATCCGGTGTCCCCATAAACAGGATTCGTAAGTCTCTCATTATTTTTGTGCTAATTGATAGTGATTATCGTGATTGATCCTTATAATTTGATGTTCGTTCATTTCCCGTAATACTCGTAAGGCTAATTTTTCGGGATATGCTAACTGTGCCAGTAAATCTCTTGAAGATAAGTTTTTTCTTTCTAAAAGCCTTATAATATCGTCTTGTATTTCATTAAGATCTATTGGTGTAGCATTATTTTTTTTGGTAATACAAAAACTACATATACCACAATCGGTAGTTTCTTTTTCTCCAAAGTAGTGAAGTAGCTGCCTGCTTTTGCATTTCGTATTATTTTCTGTAAATCTTAATATTGCTTCTACCTTCTTTATTTTTGAAGTATTTTGTTTTATTAAATGATGTTTAATACTATTAATGGTATGATCATCTTCACGTGGCAATAAGAAGATGATTTCTGCATCAGAAATTTTATATATAAATTCTAGTAATTCAGCTTCGTGTAGTTTATGTAATACAGTAATAACTTCTATTTCGGGTCTTCCTACTTTAGAAGCAATCAAAGGCAGGTTAATCGTTACTTTTTCGTCAAAAATACCGCCATATGTTCTTAAGATAGCCTTGGTAATTAGTTGGTATTCTTTATTATTTTCTAGAAATTCTAAAAGGTGATTTCCGGTTGTTAGAATATGAACACTGCTTTTTTTGGTATATCGTTGCATAAATCTAATGACACCACAGCGATCCAAAAATTGTAATGTATTATAGGTAATGAGTGTATTTAACTCATATGTTTTACAAAATGTATTGAATTCAAAATTATGAATAGTCTGTTCACCTTCACCGTATGATATCTGAAAATAGTTACATAGCTTTCTATAGACTAGTTTTACTTCGTCTATACCAGGTAATACTTTGATAAATTGATTATGTAGTCTCTGATTATCATTCGTATTTTTTAGAAGATAAGCAAAAGATGGTTTACCATCTCGACCAGCTCTACCTGCTTCCTGAAAATAGCTTTCTATACTTTCTGGAATCGTATAATGAATTACTGTACGCACATTGGGCTTGTCGATTCCCATGCCAAAAGCATTGGTAGCAACCATCACTCTAATTTCTTCTTTTAACCACTGGTTAAATCGCTTGGTTTTTTCTTGTGCATCTACACCGCCATGATAGTAGGTTGCCAAATAGCCACTTTCATTAAGAAAATCACTCAACTCTACTGCAGATTTTCTATTTCGAACATAAACGATCGAAGTTCCCGGGTATTGATCTAAAATCTGAGTTAGTTTATACTTTTTATCGATTACATTTTCTACTCTATACCCCAGGTTAGATCTAAAAAATGATTGTTTAAATATTTTAGGTTGAAAAAGATCCAGTTCTGCCACAATATCATCTACCACTTCTTTGGTGGCAGAAGCAGTTAATGCAATAACAGGAACAGCAGGATGTATTTTTCTAAGTACTTCTATTTTTTTATAAGAAGGTCTAAAATCATTTCCCCATTGCGAAATACAGTGCGCTTCATCCACAGCAATAAGATTAATATTCATTTGTTTTAACCGTTCTTGCACAATGTCTTGTTGAAGACGTTCTGGAGAAAGATAAAGGAACTTATAATTACCATAAATACAATTATCCAGTAAAGTATCTAATTCTGAATATTTAATACCACTAGGCAATGCAATTGCTTTTATGTTTTTTTGCTGAAGGTGCAGTACCTGATCTTGCATTAATGCAATTAACGGAGAAATAACAATACAAATACCTTCTTTTATTAGAGCAGGTACCTGAAAACAAATTGATTTTCCCCCGCCAGTGGGAAGCAATGCAAAAGTGTCTTCTCCTTCAAGTACCGAAGCTATAATCTCTTCCTGCAATGGCTTAAAGCTATTGTGTTTCCAATATTGCTGTAATATTTTGAGAGGAGATTTTAGCAAATTATTTTATGTTTTTTAGAATAAAGTCATAACGTTCCTTCACAGTTCCAAAAGGTACTTCGATACAGTCATAGCCTAATTGACTATAAGTTTCAAGCAGATGATGATGAATTTCTTTTGCTTGTTCAAAGCTTTCATAACGCTCATTGTCTGATACGTAGATATCTTCCCATGGTGGCAGTAAAAAAACCTGATCATACATATGATTCTTACAAGCATTTATAAAATTGTCGTCGTATGACTGGTCAAAATAGTTCATATATGCCAGGACATCCGGTATACCTCTATCATAAAATGTAAGATCTTCTTTTTGTGATATAGCATCTTTAAATTGATCAACCCTTCCATTAAGGATTTGTGTATTAAATTGATAAGGGTCAGAAACAGAAATTATTGGGTTAGAAACAATAGTCTTAGAGTCATTACTTTTTAATGCCTCTTGAGTCATACTTCGTATAATCTCATGAAAACAGAAAAAATTTGCTTCTTCAAGTTTATGGATAACTGAGGTCTTGCCTGTTCCCGGTGCTCCGGTAATTACAATTCTTTTCTTTGTCAAAGGAATAATTTTGATGCAAATTTCGGAATTATAAAAGGATTTTGAAAAGAAGTTGTTTAAAGTTTTCTATGCTAACAAACCAAAACAGTTTGATGTATAGTAAGATAATTACAGAAATTAAATATAAATATATATTCTTTGTATGAAGGTAAAACGGATCATAATACGCTCTGAATAACATCTACGTCTCGATGAAATACAAATATTCAGATTTTAAACAGATATCGAGATAGACGGTCAATTTGAAGCAGTAATTGAGTTATTCAGCAAAAAGATTTTATACAAAGAATATGATTGCCTTACTTTAATGTTAGTCATAGCATAATATACAAAGTGAAAAAAAAGTTATTTTTATTGCACGGATGGATTGGGACTCAACTAGGCCTACTCTTTTTTGTCATATGTTTTTCTGGAACAATCTCAACCGTTAGTCATGAGTTAGATTGGTTAATTCAATCAGATTATAGAGCCACACCACAATCGACTTATGTTTCGAGAAATGTCATTTCAAATAATTTTGCAAAGACTTATCCAAAGGCCAAAATCACCTATTGGATACGTCATGATGAACCTTACCTATGTGACTTGTTGTATAAAGAAGAAGATAAGAAACTTTCATTTGTATTTGCAAACCCTTATACTGGAGAAATTCAAGGAGAAACAAGTCTTACGGCTCAACTCTATCTAAGAGATTTGCATTATTACCTCTTCATACCTTTTCAAGTTGGGAATTACATCGTTTTATTTTTTGGATTTCTTATCCTCATAGTGGAAGAAATTTTTTGTACTCGATGTAAAAAATGGAATGAATAAGCTGAGTAGAAGTTTACATAGGTTAGTTGGCTTATGGACTATTCCTTTTATTTTTCTTATTGTGATTATTAATAGCTGGTATTTTGCAGAACGTGCAAATATTGCTGGCATTAAACCAATGGTAAACCCTAAGCATATAAAATTAGATATACTCAATTATCAAAATGAAAAGAAGAGTTTGTTCCCTTTTGATATAGATTATGATAAAGCAGTTAAGATTGCAGAAAAAGCTATTCCTCACTTAAAAGTAAAAAACATTTTTCCTGCTATTGATTCTACAGAAACGATATATGTAATGGGATATAGTAATGTCCCATTAGTTAGACAAAGGGCTAACCGCGTATACATTAATCCATATAACTATAAAATAGAACATATTCAAAGTGCAGCAAAGAGTAGTACTATTATGTGGATTAATGATATCGTAGATCCTTTGCACTTTGGGTATTGGGGTGGGATAACAACCAAAGTACTTTGGTTCATTTTTGGGTTAATTATTTCAATCTTGATACTTTCTGGTGTTTATATCTCTTTAAAGAGAAAACCTCGATTAAAACAAAAAAGTAGAATTGAGAAAATATTTCTAAACGGTATTAACACATTAGTTATCTGTTGCTTGTTTTATTTTATGCTAAAACGATTGCAGACAAGATATGAAGCTACTGTTTTAGCTCATTGTGTGGTTTTTGTTTTCTGGATGCTACTATTTGCTTTATTATATTATGTATTGGTTTTTAACATAAGAAAAACCAGGAATCATAATTAATTGGTAATGATCTGTTAAAGTTGAATCACCATAATGAATTTTTAGTAACTTCAATAGCAATTGATATGCATTTGCTTTATTTAGACTAGTTAAATACAAATCTTTAAAAATTAAAACTCATGCCTGTTTATAATTTAAAAATTAATGGTCAATCTCATAGTGTCGAGGCTGATCAGGATACTCCTCTTTTATGGATATTAAGAGATCATCTTAATATGGTTGGTACCAAATTTGGCTGTGGTATAGGTCAATGCGGTGCATGTACCATACATGTAGATGGTTCTGCTAACAGAAGCTGTTTACTTCAGGTTTCTATGGTAGAAAACATGGAAATTACTACGATAGAAGGCTTATCTGAAGATGCCTCACATCCTGTTCAACAGGCATGGAAAGAAGTAGATGTACCACAATGCGGATATTGCCAGGCAGGGCAAATGATGTCTGCCGCCGCTTTCTTACAGCAAAATGCAAACCCAAATAAATCTGAAATCAGAGATGCAATGAGTGGTAATATATGTAGATGCGCTTCGTACAACAGAATAGAAGAAGCCGTAGAAGTTGCTGCCAGTAAAATGAGCTAACCCTTTTAAATTTTGAACGTATGAAATGAGCTATAACAATTTGATGAATATCAACCGAGATGTTCAATGGCGAATTCCATATGACAACCAAAAACAATAAAAAAAGAACAGATGAAAGATAATGTATCACCTTCATTTAGTAGAAGATCATTTATAAAAACATCGGCATTGGCTGGTGGCGGAATGTTAATTGGGTTTAATTTATTTCAGGCATGTAAACCTGAAGCAAAACCACCCGTCGATATACCTATCGATATTTCTCAATTAAACTTTAATGATTTTAATGCCTTTATCAAAATAGCCGATAATGGTATGGTAACGATCTTCTCTCCAAACCCAGAAATAGGCCAGGGGGTTAAAACGTCTATGCCTATGCTTATTGCAGAAGAACTTGATGTGTCATGGGATAATGTACATGTTGCGCAAGGGGCATTAGATACCAAAAATTTTACACGGCAAGTGGCCGGGGGAAGCCAATCGTTAAGACAAGGGTGGGAACCTCTACGCCAAACGGGAGCTACAGCAAGACAGATGCTAATTAATGCAGCAGCAGCCAAATGGGGAGTAGATGCTTCAGAATGTAAAACAGAAAACGGAGTAATTATCAATGCCAATGGTGATAAACTTGGGTACGGAGACGTAGTTAAAGAAGCAGCAGCTCTTGAAGTACCAGAAAATATAACATTAAAAAACCCTAAGGATTTTAAAATTATAGGAAAAAATATTTCTAATGTAGATGTAGATAAAATTATTACCGGACAATCTCTTTACGGAATGGATTATAAAGAAGAGGGAATGGTATATGCATCGGTATTAAGGCCTCCTGCTTTTGGCAAAAAACTGGTTGATTTTGATGATGCTGAGACTAGAGCTATTTCGGGAGTACATGACGTGGTTAAGTTTGGTGATAAAATTGCAGTCTTAGCAAAAGATACCTGGACAGCCATGAAGGGAAAAAAAGCATTGAATGCTAATTGGACTTCGGACTCAAAATTAGAAAATACAGAAGATCATGATAAAATATTAATGAATCTTCTTAATGGAAAGGAATTTAATACGCTGCGTGCCGATGGAAATGTGAAAAAAGCATTTGCTCAGGCAGATCAGGTGATCGAAAGAACTTATGAATCACCATTTTTACCCCATAATTGTATGGAGCCCATGAATTTCTTTGCAGATGTTACACCAGAAAAAATTCGTTTGGTTGGCCCTATACAAACACCAGCAGGTACAGCACGTAGAGTGGCTAATTTACTAGAGCGTGATCCAGAAGATGTTTCTGTAGAAATGACCAGAATGGGAGGTGGTTTTGGAAGACGACTTTATGGTGATTTTGCTTTGGAAGCAGCAGAAATATCAAAAATCGCCCAGAAACCGGTTAAAGTAGTATATTCTAGAGAAGATGACATGTCTGCGGGGATATATCGTCCGGCAATAAAATATAAAATTAGTGCATCTATCAAAGATGGTAAAATTAGTGGATATCACCTTAAAGAAGCTTCTGTAAATTCGAATATGTACGGCTTAATTCCTAATTTTTTTCCGGCCGGAGCTATTGAAAATTACCAGGTAGATGTTGCTAATTATAATAGTAAAATTACAACAGGAGCCTGGAGAGCCCCGTATACTAATTTCTTGTCTTTTGCAGAGCAAAGCTTCTTTGATGAGCTTGCAGAAATCCTGGAAATTGATCGTATTCAACTTCGTTTAGACTTATTACAGAAAGTAAAAGGAACTACAGACGAGAGAATTCAATATTCTCCAGAACGATTAGAGAAAGTCATAAAAGTAGCTGTAGATAAATCTGGATGGGGAAAAACAAAAGAAGGAACATATCAGGGATTTAGTGCATATTATTGTCATAATACCCATGTGGCAGAGGTGGCAGATGTAGTATTAGAGAATGACATCCCTGTAGTTAAAAAAGTTACTTGTGTAGTAGATTGCGGAATCGTAGTCAACCCACTTGGAGCCAAAAACCAGATTGAAGGTGGAGTTATTGATGGTGTAGGTCATGCGATGTATGGCGATTTTTCATTTAAAGATGGAGTACCGCAAGACAAGAATTTTAATACCTATCGTTTAATTCGTATTAATGAAACTCCTGTGGTCGAAACACATTTTATAGAAAGTGATATAGCCCCAACAGGGCTAGGAGAGCCTACATTACCCCCTGCAGGAGCTGCTGTAGCAAATGCAATTAAGGCGGCAAAAGGGATACGATTGTATAAGCAACCTTTTATTAAAAATATGAACTCTAAAGCACCACTGGGATAGTACGCTTATGACACACGAATTCAAAGAAATAATAGAATCTTATCATAAAGCCAAACAGCAGGGAATACCTGCTGTTATGGCTACAGTAGTAGACGTAGAAGGATCTTCCTATAGAAGGCCTGGAGTTGGTATGCTTATTCTTCAAAATGGAAAAATGACAGGTGCTGTAAGTGGGGGGTGTGTTGAAAAAGAAGTACTACGACAAGCACAATCTGTTTTCGTT
Organism: Aquimarina atlantica; assembly: GCF_000626715.1. Lineage (GTDB taxonomy): Bacteria > Bacteroidota > Bacteroidia > Flavobacteriales > Flavobacteriaceae > Aquimarina > Aquimarina atlantica. The sequence goes on from NZ_AQRA01000001.1 coordinate 48,515, forward strand.
TCCGGAGAACCCAAAATGATGACCTATGATGGTAAATATAGGCTGGGGTGCGAAGGACTATTGTATATTTTGATTGAAACTTTTGATATTAATACTATTGAGATTGCAACAATACAAAGACACCTAAAATCCAGAGTACCTTTTGAAATTAGATCATGGTACTCAAAAATAGAAGAGGAAACTTCTATTATGGGGTCTATTATGCAATTTAAAGGGGATCAGGCGTTTTGTTTTTCGCAAAATACCAAGCCAGATGATCGTTTAGAGAGTTTTGTTGGAGAAATGCAACCTTGTTTCAGGCTAATAATTGTTGGTACTGAGCATGATGCAGTGCAGTTATGCAAACTGGCATCAGCCACTGGCTGGGAAGTAGATATCGTAGGTTCGCCACAACATTCTAAAAAAATAGAAGATTTTCCGGGAGCTAAACAGATAATTCTTAGTGCTCCAGAAGATTTGAGTATAGACCATATAGATGATCAGACCGCTATTATTCTAATGTCTCATAATTTTGCTAAAGATCTATTATATCTCCAGGCGTTAAAAGAAACCAGACCAATATATATAGGATTATTGGGGCCTGCACAGCGTAGAGAAAAACTATTGTCTGCTTTTATAGAATATTTTCCCGAGGTTACCGATAGGTTTCTCGATGCTATTCATGGTCCTGCCGGTTTAAACCTGGGAGCAGAAACTCCTCAGGAAATTGCTATTTCAATAATTGCCGAAATATTGTCTGTGATCAGAGGTCAAAACCCAATACCATTACAGGAGAAGAAAGGAGCGATTCATGATGATCCTAAAAGGAAAGAAATAAATGCCATTGCTACCAAAACCTAAAATAGCTCAACTTATTCTTGCAGCAGGTTCCTCTAGTAGAATGGGAGAACCAAAACAGGTATTGCCCTGGCGCAATACTACATTGATTGGTCACGCTATACAAAGGGCACTACTCATAAAAGAAACATCAATCTATGTGGTTTTGGGAGCGCATTATGACACTGTATACAAAGAGATTTGTCATTTTCCTGTTACCATACTCAAAAATGAAGAATGGCAATCGGGAATGGGATCTACAATATGTTCTGGAATTAAAGCTATACAACAAGACAAATTGTCGTACGACGGAGTGTTAATTTCACTGGTAGATCAACCATTATTAGATATAGCTCATTTTAATACATTAATCAATCAATTTAGTAAAAAGTCAAGTGTTATTGCCGCTACAGTTTTGGACTCAGGTATTGGGGTTCCTGCAATTATTCCATCTAAATTTTTCGATGAGTTACTGCAATTGCAGGCAGATTTTGGGGCACGATATATTATTAAAAAACATATAGATCATATAAACACAGTTGATGCTCTTGATAAAGGAGTAGATATTGATACGATAGCAGAATATCATGCTATGATAAAAAGCGATTTTTCTTCATAAAAAAGCAAAAGGAGTTTCTGTGTAACTTCGTTTTTATAAATCATAAGATGTATCTTTGGCCTAAATTTTGATTTGATACATGTTACTATGAAAGACCCTGAAGAATTTTATAAAAAATTAAAAGAGCAGTTGGCAGATACATCACTATGGCCAGCTTCATATTTATATAAATTTATTGTACCTACAAATACAGAAAAGATTGAACAGATCGAATCAATTTTTGATAACCTGGGTTCGGTAATTCAGACAAAACAATCTAAAAATGGTAAATATACCAGTGTATCTATCAATGTTAGAATGAAAAATCCGGATCAGGTAATTACTAAATATAAAGAAGTTGCCGAAAAAGTAGAAGGAGTGATTTCATTATAGTATTTTGGATGTACAAAATAGAGATCGTAAAGAGGTAAAACAACCAATTTATAGGTAAGCATAAAAGTTGAGATGACTTTATTAGCTGTTTTTCTTTGTTAAATACCATTGATTAATAAATAAAATATAGTATTGACAGTAGCTTACTTATTTTATTTTAGTATTTTGCGAAACGAATTATAGAATAGTCCGAAAAGTAATCAATTGTCAAACTGAATCTAAAGAGTTTATACATAATTACTTATAAATAGTTTTCAAGAGCTTATATTCACAACAACTTACATATTGATTTTTTAGGCTATCTCTACACAATTTTCACATACATTTTATGGATATATATAATATAGAATACAATACCGAGCGCGAAAAGCTCATTATCCCAGAATATGGTCGTCATATGCAAAAAATGATAAACCATACGGTTGCTATTGAGGATCGTGAAGAACGCAATAAGGTTGCAAAGTCGATTATTGCTGTAATGGGTAATCTACAACCACATTTACGAGATGTACCAGAGTTTCAGCATAAATTGTGGGATCAGTTGTTTATAATGAGTGATTTTAAATTAGATGTAGATACTCCTTTTCCTGTATTGACTAAAGAAAAATTACAGGAAAGACCAGAGCCTCTTAAATACCCTCAGAATTTTCCGAAATATCGTTTTTATGGAAACAATATTAAACGAATGATAGATGTTGCAAATAGTTGGGAAGATGGAGATTTAAAAAATGCACTTACTTTAACGATTGCTAATCATATGAAAAAATGCTATCTGAACTGGAATAAAGATACAGTAGAAGATAGTGTTATTTTTAATCATTTGTATGAACTAAGTGATGGCAAGATCGATCTTAAAGGAAGCAATGAAGATCTTACAGATTCATCTAATTTGATGAGAGGAAAAAAGAAAAAACATAGTTCTAATAATAGCGGTAAAAAGAATTACCGAAACAATCGTGGTAAAAAACGCTATTAAAATTAATCAACTACCAATTTACTAACCACTAACGACTAACGATTACATGGGTACTTTTCAGATAGAAGGAGGGCATCAGCTCAAAGGGGAAATTACACCTCAGGGCGCCAAAAATGAAGCCTTGCAAATTCTTTGCGCAGTATTATTAACACCAGAAGAAGTTATAATTTCTAATATTCCTGATATACGAGATGTAAATAAATTAATAGACATTCTCAGAAATTTAGGAGTGAAAATTCAAAAATTAGGAAAAGGAAAATACTCTTTTAAGAGTGATGAACTTAATTTAGAATACCTGGAGAGTGAACAGTTTAAGAAAGAAGGAAGTGGTCTTAGAGGATCTATTATGATTGTTGGACCTTTGTTAGCAAGGTTTGGTAAAGGGTATATTCCTCGTCCTGGTGGTGATAAAATTGGAAGAAGACGTTTAGATACCCATTTTGAAGGGTTTATTAATCTTGGAGCAGAGTTTCGATATAATAAAGAAGAACGTTTTTATGGTGTCGAGGCACCAGAAGGTTTAACAGGTACTTATATGTTACTCGATGAGGCTTCGGTAACCGGTACTGCAAATATTGTAATGGCTGCTGTACTTGCCAAAGGTACAACTACAATTTATAATGCTGCTTGCGAACCTTATTTACAGCAGTTATGTAAGATGCTTAATGCTATGGGTGCAAAAATCTCTGGTGTTGGCTCTAATCTGCTAGTGATTGATGGAGTTAAAGCTTTAGGTGGGTGTGAACACCGCGTACTACCCGATATGATCGAGATTGGATCATGGATAGGACTAGCTGCTATGACAAAAAGTGAAATTACTATTAAAAATGTAAGCTGGGAAAACCTGGGATTGATCCCAAATACATTTAGAAAATTAGGGATTACACTCGAACGGGTAGGAGATGATATCCATATACCTGCGCATACAAATGGATACCAGATCGAAAGTTATATTGATGGTTCATTTATGACCATTGCCGATGCTCCCTGGCCTGGATTTACTCCCGATTTATTGAGTATCGTTTTGGTTGTGGCTACTCAAGCCAGAGGAGAAGTAATGGTTCACCAAAAGATGTTCGAGAGTCGTTTATTTTTTGTAGACAAGCTTATTGATATGGGAGCTAAGATTATTCTATGCGACCCACATAGAGCTACAATTATTGGTCATGATTTTCAATCTACATTAAAAGCAACTACAATGGTATCTCCCGATATTAGAGCCGGAATATCTTTATTAATTGCTGCATTAAGTGCTAAAGGAACATCAACTATTCATAATATAGAACAAATTGATCGTGGATATGAAAATATTGATGAACGCCTTAGAGCAATAGGAGCTAAGATTATTAGGGTTGAGGTGTAATATCTTCGTGTTTTTGATATAAGGTAAGATTAGATAACCAGGTGTAGATTTGTTTATATGCTATCTCTTATTGTTTAAACGATTGCATAAAACCATACAAGAAGAGCTTCGGTATTTAGCTGTATTGGCTTTTTTCTATTTGCTAAGCCGTTGTTTGTGATGCTTTGGTGTACGGAATCGTGAAATAGAATGTAGACCCTTTGCCTTTTTTGCTATCTAACCAGATTTTTCCTGTTAGCATTTCGACATAAGCTTTGGCGATGGATAATCCAATACCTGCACCCTCTAGTGCGTAACGATCTTCGAGATCTGCCTGTACAAATCGTTCAAAAATTGCTTTCTGACGGTCTTTTGCTATCCCCATACCCGTATCTTTTACATAAAATTGAAGAATATCTTTATCTTTTAGATATCCAAATTCTATTCCTCCTTCATTCGTATACTTAATGGCATTCTTTATTAAATTAGAAAGAATCGTATTAAATTTTTCTTTATCGGTTTTGATAATTGCATCCTCTGTTGGTAAATCATTTGATAATGATAGTACGATACCTTTTTTATCGGTTTGTGGCTTAAAGAGGTTAAATAAATATTTGGTTTGTTCGTTAATATCAACTTCTTCGATATTGACTTTAACCTGATCTGCGGCTATTCTTGAGATATCAATAATATCCCTGATGATATTAAGCATACGTGCTCCACTTTCTTTAATAAGATCAAGGTATAGTTGTTGTTCGTCACCAGTAAGTTTTGGTTCGTTTAAGAGTTCTGCAAGACCAAGGATACCATTCATAGGGGTTCTTATTTCGTGGCTCATATTAGCGAGGAAAGCAGATTTGAGCCGATCACTTTCTTCAGCTTTTTCCTTTAATCGACTTAGCTCAATTTCGTATAACTTGATATCCGTAATATCTGTTAGAGTGCCAACATACCCAATAATTTGGTGTTTATCATTGTATTCGGGTATAGCACGGCCTAACACCCAGGTTACGGTACCATCGGGTTTAAGAAATCGATATTCTGCATCAGAAGTTTCTTTTTTATCCGTAGCAGCATACCATCCTTGTCTTAGTCTTTTTCTATCTTCTGGATGTACTGCATTAAGCCATCCATCATTTAAAGCTTCTTCTTGCGACAGCCCCGAAATAGAACACCATTTTGGGTTAACAAATATGGTCTTTCCATCGCTTTCAGTCATAAATACACCTACCGGTATCAGGTTGGTTAATGTTTGATATCTGCCTTTGGTAAATTGAGCTGCTTTTTCGGCTACTTCATATTTCTGTTTGTAGGTTAAGGAATGAAAAATATCTTTAAAAGTGAGATAATTTACATGGTAGGTTTCTTTTTCAAAATACTTTAGATATAACGTAAATACTGCACTGTAGAAAATAGCCATAGATCCTTTTGACAATAGTCCTGATAATAAGAGTTTTGGGATGTTTTCAAAATACCAAAACGAGCCTAACGTAAAAAAGACAGCATCAAAGCTAAGTACCAGTACCATAGTAAACATTACTCTAAGAAATAAGCTGGAAGTATGCTTTGAGATAAATTCATATAAAAATATGATCAATATTGCGTCCAGATACAATACTCCCGTTCCTACAAATAGTACCAGTACATTTGTATAGAAGAAATCTGTAGAAATTTCGAAAGGATTATAGCTATAAGCTCCTTCCATATTCATTCTAAAAGCAAGTAAAAGAAAGCATAATACAATATTAGCTATAACTAATGCGTAAATTAGTTTTCGAGCTGTAGTCGCATCTTCTTTGATGTATATTAGAAGTATGGCAAAAAGTGTTGCAGAAAATAAAACAGATGAACCCGGAGAAACTACAATGGCGTCAGATATTTTAAAGTAAAGCGTACTGGCCATAAAAACCTGTACAAACTGAAACAATCCCAAAGACGCGAATAGCACTCCCAGACCTATTATCGTTCGTAAACGAAAAAGTAGTAATATTAGGAAGGCAACAACAAATCCTTGAAAAAGAAAAATTAAGATTTGATAGAAAATTAGTGTGTCCATAGAGTCTAATGCTACATTTAATAGGCGTTTTTAGATTTTTTGGTTAACCTATTTGTGTATAACATATAATTTTTAAGCCCCTTAAAGCTACGAACAATTGTTAAAACAATGGATATATAAACCCTTAAAAAACGATTTTTAATTAGTAATTATTACTTGTGATTACACAAAAAAAAGGAATTTAGATGTATATTATATTGATTTACAGTTTGTTTTTACTTTGGTTACGTAGTTCGATTTTTTTTTAAAATGAGAAGATATATTTGTAATGGGTGTATGTACTTAAAATAGAGTTTAGGATTTGATATGGATAAAAAAAACCTGCCATTTTTGACAGGTTGTTGTGCTTTAAAAAATAAGTAGTATATATTAAATTACTTTTACATTTACCGCGTTTAATCCTTTTTTGCCTTCTTGCAAGTCAAATTCTACTACATCACCTTCTCGAATTTCGTCGATTAGTCCAGAGATGTGTACAAAATGTTCTTTGTTAGAATCTTCTTCAGTGATAAATCCAAATCCTTTGGCATCGTTGAAAAATTTTACTGTTCCTTTGTTCATTGTTAAAATTTAAATTAGTTAATAAAAATCAAAGATAACGCCAAATATCTAAATGATCATCATCAAGATGTTTTTTACTTTACTTGTTAACACAATTTTTAAGTGTTTATTGCTAATATATGTATAAAATAATTAATCTGTTAATTTTCAGGAACTCCCGGATACGTGTGATTAGAAGGTGTAAAGGGTTAAATATCATATAAATTACTTAGGAAAATAATTTTTGCAATTCTAATGTATAGTCATATTGTAAATCTTCGTGTAGCGCCGTAATCTTCTTTTTAATTGCAGATGTTTCGCGATGATAGATGTTTTTGAGAACCGTATTGTTTTGTATAGAAGGGGAGAAGTTTTTTAACTTTTTACAAAAATAAAGCAGCAATTCTATTTCGGTTTCTTTGTTTTTCGAATATCGAATGTATTTCTTTATGGTACGTAAAATTTTTCGAATACTTTTTTTTATATAAAAATAAGATGTGGTGTTAATCATTTCGAATTGCTCATCAACTTCTCTCTGTATACTTATGATATATTCTTCTTCATGAGTTGATTCGAATAATAAGTAGGTAAGTAATTCTTTATTTTCTTTTTTAAATCGGGATAGATGAAGACATAACTCGATTAGCTCCTGGTGAGAACGATCTGTTAATTCGGTTTTTAGTTCTTTTACGGTAGCGGTTTTCATCTATACGTGGTGCTTGTTTTATGGTGATACATTTCCTGTATGCAATTTAAATAAAACAATAGTTTCTAACCGTTAATTCATTTTTTACTTATAGTAATAGCGTATCGATACATAGTCTCTTTTTATATCAAGATAACTTTATGTTTTTGCATTTTTATTGATAACCGTTTGATATATAAACTATTGATAGATCAGGCTTGTCAGAGTTATTAACATAGTTATTAACAGTAAAAGTAGGTTTTTACGTGTTAATTATTTATGAATATGGATGAAAAGTGTAATATATCGTGTTTATTATAGTTTTAAACAAATTATTAACATTAAATCAACAATTAATTTGATATTTTGTTAATAACTTATTATATTACAAGTAATTAACCTTAAATCACACAATCATGAATCATTTTTATTCCACTTTTGGGTTGAATTTTAAGAGTATTATAAATTTTTTAAGAGAACTACCTAAGGCTTCCAGTTATGCAATTCGTAAGTAATAGAGATATAACAAATTTTGGGCATTTGTTTTTTAAATCTATCAGAGGGATTATTTTTTGGTAATCCCTTTTTTTGAAAGATCTCGATACTCTCTTCCTCTATGCTTACAGTGTATTGTGTTTGGTATGTACGTTTCTACTTGTTAAACAATTGATTTTATAAACATGGTTAGGCTTAATAATTAGTTTTATTAAGTATTATGAATTATAATTGTTGACTATTTCATTGGATAGTCCCTTCTATGAAATGAACATCCTTTTTTAATTAGGAACCTGTTTAGTTGTACATTATCCTATAAATGGTTTACCTTCTCCGGTTTCGCATAGAGATTTAAGGCTATCTAAAAACCTACCCCAATGGTGATTGCAAAACCCGTAGAATTCGGTTTCTTCTGCCCAATTTAGATGAGAAAATTTAAGGAAAGTATTGCCTTCTTTTTCTTCTAATTCAAATGATAAATGAGTTCCTATCCATTCCCTGTCTCCATCTACACATTCCCATCGAACTTCATTTGGTGAATTCAGCTTTAAAATTTTCATTTTGTTAAAATAGTCGTCTCCAAATCTAAAATGATTTATATGCCCTACTTCTGGTTTTGCAGTAGCTTCATTCGTCCACCATCCTCTTAAGCCATTTTCTGATGTTATTGCATCGTATACCTGTTCAAGTGGTGTAGAAATTGTTAGATTGTGTCTAATATTTGCCATGTGTTCTTTAATTATAATGTGCTTATATAAGTATATAACGAATTCAGTGATAAGATTAAGACATAGCATTCGTTTTTCATTTTAACTATACTACTCATACGGCTCAACACAGTTCTGTTTTGCTAACGAAAAGGTACTAAATTTATCCAAATACGATCTGAGAAAGAGCATTATATAAGATTGTTTATTGTGCGACGGTCTTTTTGGTAAAGCGTAAATACATTAATGATAAAAGTAACATAAACATAAATCCAATAAGCCCTAAAACTCCTGCTTCGGGACCATATTCACCTCCTGTTAATAGAGCAAATCCATTATCTTCAATTCTGTAAAACGAATGTATAGCTTTATTACCACTCATCGTGAATCCAATTTGTGTTTGGGTAAAATTCCAGGCTGTATGAAGTCCAATAGATAATCCCAAATTTTTGGTTATTACAAATGGAATACACCAAACCATTCCATTTATTGAAAGAAATATAGTAGAAAGAATAGAGGCATTACTGGTGCTTATATGAGCTAATCCGAAAAGGGCAGAGGATACTACAAATGAAATCCAAAATGCTTGATTTTTAGTTGTTCCCGATAGTAACCCGTCATAAATGGTTGTAAATAAATACCCTCTAAAAAATGTTTCTTCCAGAATGCCTACAAGTAGCATTTTTAAAGCAAAGAGGAGTAATAACTCGATATGTGGAATTGATTTTGCATCAGAAACCAATAGTATACCAGTTGCTTTTCCGATAAAAAACATAAATAAAACTGAAATAAATCCAATTAAAATCCCAATACATAAATGAGTAAAGGTTTCTTTTTTAAAAACCAGACCATATCCCGAAAAATCCCTTTTATCTAAGTATTTTGAATTGAGGTATAATCCAAATATGAGAATCAATACAGCTCCAAAAAATTGTAAATAAGAGTTGTTTATCATTATAAGTGGCATAACCGCAAGGAGTAGCGCACAAACAAAAATTAAAATTCTCCAAAGCGTTCTTAATCTATGAGTATTGTCGAAAAATAAATTTTGAACATTCATTTATTAAAAATCTATTTGTTTAATATAGCACAACGGTTTAGCATAATCATAGCCTTAATTAATAGAGGTATTTACAAATCTAATTGATTTTTGATTAACCTTTAATCCCCAAGCTATATACTTATAATCTAAAAATTAGGAAATAACTTTACATAAGATACATCGTTAGCATCAGTTTTTATCCTTTTCAAAACTCTTTATCGGCTTCTTTGTAATGTGATTTCTTAGAGTATCACACTTTTTCATGCTAACCATTTGGGATCTTCTAAATCAGATAAATATTTTTCTGTTCCTGAAAAACCTAACTCTTTAATCCTTTCTAAGTACTTCGATTTTTCGAAATCTTCCATCGGTATTTCTTCCCAAATGTAAGACGCCATGGTTTCCATCCATCTGGGAGGGGGCGGGTATTTTAAGAAAAAATCTATTCTATTCTTTTCTTCTTTATAATTGTCTTCAAACCAATTTGAAAATACCATAACAAATGTCTCTCCTGCACCCATTCTCCACATTATGCTGTAGGGATGAGAATCTGGAAATACAATCCAATGCGGAGGTATTTCACCGTATTCAGAAATATATTTTTCCTTCTCTTTTAAATACCATTCATCATCACTGTACTTTCCCATTTTTTTATTGATCTAGTAGTAATTAGACATAATTATGCAAGTAATTATGGTCGTAGCTATCTGTAAACTTTTTTTCTTTGTTAGTATTGTGCTTTGCCAAAAATACAATTACCATTCGATTTACTGCTTAGTTAAACAACCTTTCAACTATCAATGAAGAAAAATAATTCACCCCTGTTCTAATACAATTTTCATCAACCTGAAAATTAGGTGCATGCGGCATAGAGAGTATTCCTTTTTGAAAATCTGATCCCCCTAAATAAAAATAGACTCCCGGTACTTTCTCCTGGTAATACGCAAAATCATCACCTCGATAATCAGCCATTATTCCGTGCAAAAGAATGATGTTTTCTGCTCCGTAAATTTGTGCTATATGTGCTAAAGAATTTTGAGTTAGAGTTTTGTCGTTGTATAGGTTTGCTCGTTCATAAGTGTACTCAACTTCAATTAGACTTTTTGCAAACTTAGAGTTGCTTATTTTTTGTTTTAATTGTGGCAGTATAGCATCAAACTTCTCCTTTTCACTTGATCCGATATATGCCTTTATAGATATTTCATTCTCGGTTTTCTCTACCTTAATACGATCTTGGTTGACAAAGGTGTAATTTTTAAAGATTGTGTTTGGGCTCGCCAGACCTATATTTGGGTCTGATAAACTTTGGGGATTCCAAAATTTGCTCGAAGGCTCTACATTTTGTAGACTCATAATGAGCTCTTTGCTATATGCTATGATGGATTCATTTTTGCTTGAATTTTTAAATGATATGTTAAGTACTTTATAATCGGCAAACATCCATTCGGGTTTTGTTGAAATCATAGTTGTTGCCATAGGAGCAATATGCGAACCATAAATTTCATCTGGGGTAATCATCTCAAACAAACCATCATCGATCATTGCTTTTGCACCTGTATAAGGCTCTTCTGAGGGTTGAAAAATAAAATATACAACACCTGTCAATTCTTCTTTCTGACTTGCCATTACGTTGGCTATACCAAGGGCTATGGTTGTATTTACATCATGCCCGCAAATATGACGAACCCCTTCGTTTTTTGATGCAAACTCTACTACATCTGGTATATCCGATGGCATTGCATCAATATCTGCTCTCCAGGCAATTCGCTTTCCTTTTTTTCCGGTATCCAGGGTACCAACAACACCGTAACCACCAATACCTCTTTTTACTTCGTATCCTAAGGACAATAAATATTTAGCAATCTTCTCTGATGTTCTTTTCTCTTTTCCGGATACTTCAGGATTCATATGAAAATCCCGACGGATGGTGACAAGGCTATCAAAAATTTCATGGGTCTGTTCCTGGATCTTTGCATGTATAGAAGGTTCGGATTTTGTACTTTGACCACAAGAAACGAATCCAAGAAGTAGGAACTGTACAGTTAAGGTAAGTCTAATTATTTTTGAAGTCATATTTTCCAATTCTTTAAAATGTATACTGCAAAAATGTGATATTGTCGTATGATTTACCTGTCACATTTGTGACAAAATCATTTTTTGGCAATTTTACTTCTTATTCTGCTCAATGATTGGCGCTCGATACCAAGATGGGATGCTAAATGGGATAGACTAATTCTATTAATAATGTCTTTATTTTGCTCAATAAAGTTAAGATACCTTTCTTCGGCATTTTCGAATAAAAAACTTTCAACCCTGTCGGTTTGTACGGTTAACACATATTCAGCGATTAATCTTCCGTACATTTCGCTAACCTTAAATTTGCTGTATCCTTCCTGGATTTTATCATAAGGTAATTTTATTATAATAGATGGTTCCAGACACTCAATAAAATACTTAGATGGTTTTTGTCTTATAAATGCAGGATAATCAGTGGCGTATTTGTTTTCATTAATAAATCCAGTTGTTATTTTATTCCCTTTTTCGTTGATGTAATACCTTCTTAAGAGCCCTTTACATACAAACCCAACTTCTTTTTGTACTTCTCCGCTTTTGAATAAAAACTCCTTTTTGGCATACTCGGTTATGGTTAGATATGAATTCATAAAAGCTATTTCCTCTGAGTTTAAATCGGGAAATAATTTGATATAGTCTTCGATATATTTCTTATACTCTTGTTGCATTTTTTCTTCAGCTTGTTGCCAACAAAAGGATATATGTGCCGGTACACATATATCCTTTTTGTATCCTCTGTGTTTATTTACCACTCCAAATTACTAAGTTTATCTTAATATTCGTTGTAAAAAACCACATCTTTTTGCCTAAGATTTTAGACGACGCTTTGCATAGGATACATGGTTAGCTGTTTTTATAAGACTATAATTACAAGCTTTGTTTTCTCATTTTCTTTTTTATTTCCTGCGAATAATTTCATACCGTTAATCGTAAATAACGTTTTTCTATAACGTGTGTCGAATTAACTTTTCATCATTTGTCCTAAATATATTTTTCCATCTATTGCCATACAAAGCATTTTGTAACTGATTTCTTGTTGATCGCAATTAAAAAGAACCCTAATATAATAGGTTGTTGCATTTGGTTGCGAATTATCCGGTATAAAAGATGAACTTTTAATACTAACAGTTTCGAATTCTTTCATTTCTTTTATGAAAGGATAAACCGATTTATTCCAACTATTAATCATCAATTCAATTTTTGGACGATCCTTTTCTAATATTTGTTTCTCTTCTTCTGGAGCAATCGATATAAAAGTATTAACGTCTAAAAGAATTTTATTTAAAGACGTCTCATTCGTTATGCTTTTGATTAAATTATCGAGAAAACTGTCTCTTATTTTATTATCATTTTTTAATGTAGGGGTATCAAAGAAATTACTTCGATTAATTACTTTTAGTAGGTATTTGTAGGAGTCATTCCCCTTATTAATCCCCATAGTATGAAAAGAATAATATTGACTTTTATAAATCCCAATTGCCGAAGATAAAGTCCATATTTTGTCTTTTCCATCTTTATAAACTATGTGTTTTGAATAAAAACTATTGTCATTTACTTTAAAAAGACTATCTGTTGCAGAAACCAATTTAGATTCTTTAAACTTTATGTCTTCAAATTCAGAAGACCATAACTCTTTAACAGACTTATTTTTATAATTGTATAACATTTTTATCGATAATTGACGAGTAAGTTTTCCTGAATCCGAAATTTCTTGCTGTTTTATAAGTATTTCAGACATGTTAGCCAAATTAACGTCCATGATAGAATCGGTACAAATAGCGTAATTCCAGTTACTTTTTTTGATGTTTTTTATACAACTTAATTCCTTCTGAGCAAAACAGGTGTTGTTAAACAGAAGAATTATTAAAATTACTATAGATCGCATTATATTTATATATTCTTTATTGTTTGTTTTTTTAGTTGTAGCACATATCAGCTGTGTTTTTTGTGCTTTGTTATAATCCATTATTTTGTATTATTCTTTTTCATACGTTAAGATTTGTAGCCCATCATCAAAAGATTCTTTTTCGATTAACTTCCATTTTTTGTTTGTTATAGAATTACCAAATAAACGAATTCCATCTCCAATAATTATTGGGTTAAGTTTTAGTTTCAGCTGATCAATCAAATCATTATCCAAAAGCCAGCCTGCAAAGTCTCCGCCACCACATAAGTAAATATCTGTTTTAGCATTTGCTTTAATTTCTTTTACCCGATGAATAGATCTTTTTTCAATATGAACAGAGTTTGCCAGGTTTTCAATTTTCATTGAATCCGAAAAAATGTAATGCTCCATATTTGGATAAGCAGCTTGCCCGGGCTGAAGACCGTATTGATAACCAAATTCATATGTCCTTCTTCCCATTAGTACAGTTTCAAATTTTAAAAGCTCAGCCTTATATTTTTCAACTCCTTTTCCTTGAAGTATGAATTGACTTATGTCGTCGTTCTTTCCAGCAATACATCCGTCGAGAGAACTTGCTACGTAATAAACAATTTTTTGCATATGTTTTATATTTTAGAATTTCTGTATGAATCACAACAGTATATGTAAGTATCGAAGTAGCGCAAATTGTTACCTTGCTTTTTGGTTTTTTTTAGCATTGATTACAAAACTTTTTTACTGTAAGCATTGTGTTTTCCCAAAAGTCGAGGCATTTGCTTCATCACTTAGTTGCTATGATTACATTTATTGATATTGTGTTTCCTTTTTATGTTTCCTTTTCGCCGTTTTCATAAGACTATAATCACAAGCTCCATGCGCTAAATATTCAATTTTATATTCAAACAGAAGTTGAGCAATGATTTCTCTTGTTTCCTTTTCATCAAATCCTAGTTTTTCTCCAAGGTCGATTTCGTTTAACCGGCCATTGTTTTCAGTTAGTGCGTTATAATATGTTTCTTTATTTTTCATAAGTTGTTTGTTTTTTTACGGCTATCATCATATGCGGGCTAAATGGTAATAGATAACTGTCGTTTTCTGTAATCTGCGTAAGCTCTAATAATGTTTCTTTCTTTTTGTCATTTAACATATTCATGAAATAATTTTTGTCTAACCAGGCCATTCCTTCAACTGCGTGAGTAGTAAGATACGTTAATTCTTGACTTATAAATTCGTTTTTAAGCTGTTCTGGTGTATGATAATATGCTTCTGCCAAAAGCCAGGGAAAATCATCTGGGGGATTGTGTATTCCATTGGTTAATTCGTCTTTACACATTTCAAAAAATGTTTTTTTATGAATAAGTCCATTTAAAAGACCAACCAGGGTAGATGCGGTATAATTGATGGCAAAACCCAAAATGATTCCGTTATTCTTCAAAACACGTTTCGCTTCCCGAATACTTAAGGCTCTATCTTCTTTTTTCTGAAGATGATACAAAGGGCCGTGCAGCAGTATGAGATCGGCAAAATTATTCGGAAATTCGAGCTTTCGGGATTCTCCCCAATGCACAGAAAACCGGTTTTTTAGTTTATCGGCCCTGTTTTGCGCTATTTGTATATGTTTAGGAATAGGTTCGACCAAATGTACCTGGTGCCCTTTGTTGGCAAGCCATTCTGAATATTTTCCTGTTCCGCCACCAATGTCAATTATTGTTGAAGGCGAGGTCGTAATATATTTTTCTATGAGTGATTTGGTTCTCTCAAATTCAAAAATACCCATTCCTTTGTTAAGCCTGGTTTCTTCGGATGCTGTATTATAAAATAGTTCTATGTTTCTGCTTATTAACTGTTTGCTATTCATTTTGAAGTACTGTATTATTATCACTTTTCGAAATGCAGTATGCATTGCAAAGTGATACAGCAATTGATTTCTAATCGATTACTAGTATTAAATAAAATAATTGGATATGCTCATCTGTGCATTAAAAAATCAGAAGAATTTTTATGCATTAAGTTCTCGTAGTATAGAGCATGTCTTTTTAGAAAGACTCAGATGATATGTCGAATTCGTATAACAGACGATAAAGATATTAATTCTGAATTAATTATTTTGTGATAGTTGGGTATTCTTTACTGTTAACGTTTAATTTACGTGTCATAGCAAGGGTTTCTGATTATTGATAGCTAAATTTCTTTATCGTAAAAGCATTGTGCTTTAAAAAATACAACACCCATTCGATTGATCACTTTGCTGCTATAAACACATATATGTTGTTGGCAAATCGTTTTTTTTAATTCATTCCAGGCAATAATAGACTTAGTCCGTAAAAATATAATCCGCCAATTATTAAAATTCCGATAAAATTTATTTTCAACTTTATGTTTTTTAAATCAGTCCAAATTGATTTAATTTTTTCTTTTTCTGAAGTAATAACTTTGGTATTTGCAAGAAAATCCCCAATCCGTCTTTCTGGATTTATCCACCCAACAATAACTTCTAATGGCCAAACAAAAGCTATTGTTAAATTTCGTACAAAGCACTGTAATTCAGTTGCTGGTTGTTCATTTTTTCTATTAATGACTTGATATCCTAATACTCGTTTTGCAGGACTTTTAGCATTAAAAAAATCTTTGTTGATATAAATAAACATCATGAAAAAGAAAAATACATAAAAAGCTCTGTTCTCAATTTTCAATATTCCGTTTGCTGCCAAAATCATTAGAAGAATCATTGGAGGAACTATAACTATAATCATAATTATGTGGTCTAATAACATACTGGAAATCCGATGGAATCTTGGATTGATTCCGGCGAGTTTATTAACTTCTTTGTGTAAAATTCCTTTATATTCGGTTTCGTTCATTCTAATGTTTGCTAACAAAGATATAAAGAACATATGTCCTTTATATTCCCTGTATGATTGTTTTGTAATTAATGCTTTTGATTTGGCTCACTTTCTGGATATAGCTTCCTATATCGTTTTAAAAAAGAATGAATACTACCCCCCAAAACAGTTAACGATCCCAAATAGTGTAGCCAAAACTATAATGGCAATCACTATTAGAAAAGCCATACCTCCTTTATATTCTTCTTCCTCTAGTTGTTCCTGTTTCTTTTTCCATTTTCTGGCTACCTCTTTGTTTTGTGATTCATATCTTGTTTTAAGGTCCTCATCAAAACTAGAAACATACTCATTAAATTTCTTATACCCTTCATAGATTTGGTATTTGTCGGTATGATTAGAAACTAACTCAATTCGTAAAAACCTTTCCAATACGGCATAGCCACTTTTTCCCCGAATTTCGGTATAGGCACTTTCACGAGTATTTTCGTGTATCAAAACGGTGTCAAAGATATTCTCGATTTTTAAGAAACTCAGAATTAGCTGTACCTTTTCCAGATAACTGCTGTTAGTAGTAACATTAGTATCATAATTATATGATATGATATCCAAAACAGCTCTATCGACTACTGTTACGGTTTCGTGCGGTTGTTGAAACGTATACTTATCGAGTTGGTATTCGTGTTTTTTTTGAACAGTTTCCATGTACTAGGTTTTTTATTCCTTTTTTCTCCAATCCAGTGTCAATGTACGTGTATGCGTGCTATGGTGTTGTTGATAGACATATTGAACCTGTCCTACAAAAGTTCCTTCCGGAAACTTCTCCAAAATTAGAGGAACAGTTACCGATTTGATTTCTTCGTAATTGTTGTCATTCTCTAAGTAGTTTTGATTAAGCCTAAGTATAACAGAGACATATTTTAAATCTTTGTTTTGCTCAAGCTGGTCATAAACACGTACATCAGAAGTAAGATGGGTTCCCAGGCTATCTGCAAAAAGTTGTTCGGTTTCATTTGCAGCCTGTTCATTCAACGAACTGGCTACATAGGTTATCTGGTTACTTTTTATTCTTGATTTCCAGGCTTCAAGAGGTAGCATCATGAGCATCACCACTGCATAAGCAAGAAGCATAGAAAATACTATTTGTATGCTATTAATTTTTGGTTGTTTATGCTCGGGATGAAACGGAACTACTTTTGTTCCTGCCACCAGATCACCGATTCTCCTGTTAGGATTTACCAGGGTAACGATCACTTCTATACACCAAAAGATACAAAATATATTTCTAATACAACATCGAATTGGCGAAGCCACTTTACCGCTTGAGTTTTCGACGACTTGAAGTTTTAGCACTCTTTTTGCAATGCTTCGTCCTTGTATGCAATCTTTACAGAAATAAAGAGCAAAACCAATAAATGTAATGTAATTAAAACCAAAAATTTCGACGGTGGCCGGTTCATGACTTATTTCAAAAGCTGTTGCAAACCCTAAAATCATCCCTGGAACAAAAAAGAACATCGCGATAAATGCCATTACCATATCATCCAAGAGCATCGAAACAATTCTTATACCGACACTTATTTTCTGCTCTTTTATCATTTGTTTTCTTGTTTCAGGAAATGTGGTAATATATAGTTGGGCGTGCGTTATTTATTTCCTGTCATTAGTTTTGCAATTTTACTTGCATTATCAATCCCGAGTTCTATTAAAACTTTTGTTATTCGATTTTCAAAATCGTAAAGGTATTTCCGACTTGATTTAATTTCGGCAGTTAGTATCTGCTTTGAGAATTTATATTTTTCGGATAACTCCTTGAAATCTTCTAGACAGTCTTCGGTATAATCTGAAAGAGCAACACTATCAACATTCTGTTTACAATATACCCAAGGATGACCAATCCATAATTGTTCCCAGTGATTTAATTTCGAATTTTCGATTTCTTCCCAATGTCGAATGTTAGATATGTCACCGCAGCAAGTAGGTTCAATAATTATGTCGTCATTTTCTATAATTACAATTCCACCAAATAATGGCTCGATATACTCCTTTACATTTGATATATCAATACCTTTTAATTCTTTTTGAAGAATAATTTTTAATTCAGAATCACCAATACTTTTTATGTCAACCAAATATGAACCAAGTTCAATAGGTTTTAAATTTTGTAGATTACTATCCGAAATACACTTGTACCAGAATTCACTCCATTTCTGAGGGTTTTTATCTCGCGAAACATCTGGGGATTCATATTCATTTTCGGTATAATCCCAAGGTTCAATTTCTATGGTGTTTAATAATTTCATTAAATATTTAAGGAGTTTGATTCAATGACGCACAACTTCTCAGCTATGGTTAGTAAGGGGATTAAAACTACTGAATTTCTAATTAAGCACTTAGCCAAAACTTTTTATTTTGTTTTTAATTTATTCATTTTTAAAAGCCATACTTCGACAAGCTCAGTACAGGCTTTAAAAATTTGGCGGTCTCTGCAAATAAGCACAAACCTCTCGGAAATAATTTATTAGCTATGTTTTATACATGTTGTTGGCGACAGCTTTAATCCATTGATTTAATCACTTTGCCTTCACTAATTTTAAATAATTCATCTGACACTTCCTTTTCTTCTATACTAAAAGCTTCCATTACTGATTTATATATTGGGTATAGATTATCTTCATTTC
Source organism: Aquimarina atlantica (assembly GCF_000626715.1). Taxonomy (GTDB): domain Bacteria; phylum Bacteroidota; class Bacteroidia; order Flavobacteriales; family Flavobacteriaceae; genus Aquimarina; species Aquimarina atlantica. The sequence continues at coordinate 67,644 of NZ_AQRA01000001.1, forward strand.
TTACCGATATTGATCCGGATTTGTCTACGAATAGATTCCAATAGCCGTATTTGTGGTTTTGGTATGCTTCTTTATTTAAACGATATTTGGGATTAAAATAATGAGTACTACGAGTTTCTAATCCATACCGAGAATCTTTATATTCAAGACGTATTGATGAGCATTTATCACCCAAAACATTCTTCACATCGTCATTATTTTCTTCCATTTTCAATAACTCACCAGGTATTTTATCGATTCTGGACATTCGGATAGTATCCGATTTTTCATATTCTATATACATTATGTTTTCATCCAATAAAAAAATCATTTTCATTGCTCCTAAATCACCTTTGGCATTGTTTGTCATGGCATATTTTCTTTCCCGTACATAGCCTATAATGGTATCTCCAATCTCTTTTTTGAGCATTTCTTGAGTTAAATTTTCCATTGTGGGAGTAATTTCCATTTTGTAGTGGACTTCCCCTTCAAAATATTCTTGGGAGTAACTGTGATATATGATGAAAATGCTAATAATCAAAAGAAAGTGTTTTTTCATATAGAGTGTTTATTTAGTTGTTGCCAACGTTTAATATATGTGTCATAGCAGAGCAAATTGTTACCTTGCTTTTTGATTCTTCTGCGTAGTGATTGCTAACTTTTCCTTTTGTGCATGCATTGCACCTTTCCAAAAACACAACAACCATTCGGTTCATTATTAAGTAGCTATGATTACATATATATTGTTGTAACACGTTTTAATTTCGAATTATTTCGTCATTCAGTGCTTCGAATATCAATTGTTTTTCATTGAGTGTTTTGATCAAAATACTTCTTTTTGCAACACCTCCCCAAAATTTATGGGTCAAGACTAATGTTGAGTCCGAAATTTTTTTCCAAGTTCCATTATAGTTTTTGTATGTGATCGGGGGAGTCCCGCAAGAACCAGAGTTCATTCTAACAATTAGTTCTCCTTTTTCTTTGAATTCTAGCCCGCTCTTGGTCAGGTCAAGTTTGTCCACTTTTGTCCAAACTCCAGATTCATTGTTGTCAGAATAATAACTCCAATTTCCAATTAATTTATTCTCAAGATCAAATTCAGAAACCGTGTTAAATGATCCAGCTAGTATTAATATTCCAGTAACTAATATTTTTGTGATAATTCGCATCCTTTAGAATGTGTTACAACAAAGCTATAACAGCAATTGTTATTATATAATTTGTAATCAATACGAGTATATGCAAATCTAAGTGATTTTAGTCAATTCAGAATTACTATATATTCTTATCCTAAAATCTAGGAAGAGGGAAGTAAGAACTGTTGTCAAAAAACGTTACGTTATTACTTCTTGTTATGTTAAAAAAGTAGCAAGATTGTTCCTGAAATTTTCACCAATTGGGATTTCGATGTTTCCAATTTCAATATCATTTTTTGTGTAGGCCGCAATTTTATCTTTATTAATGATATATGAGCGATGTACTCTTATAAATCGTTCGTCTAACTTTTCTTCAAAAGCAGATATGCTAGACTTGGTAATGTGATTTTCTTTTTCTAAATGTATTTTGACATAATCTTTTAAGCTTTCTATGTATAAAATAGCATTTAAGTATACTTTTACTTGTTTTCTATCTTTTCGTATATAGATAAAAGCATCTTTATTTTCCTGGGTAGGGGCAGGCTCAGAGCTACTTCCTCTTTGTAGCGTTCTAAATTTTTCTATAGCACTAAAGAAACGCTGAAAGGTTATAGGTTTTAGAATATAATCAACGGCATTTAATTCAAACCCTTCAACAGCATAATCTCTATAAGCTGTAGTAAAAATAACTTTAGGCTTGTGTACCAGGTTTTTAAAAAAATCGGTACCTTTTAACACAGGCATTTCAATGTCTAAAAACAATAGATCTATAGTTTCTTTTTGGAGTATCATACTAGCCTCTATGGCGCTACCACAAGAAGCCACCAATTCAAAATCCTCTAATTGAGACAAATGTGTTTTTATAAGTCCTCTAGCCAGCTTTTCATCATCAATTATTAAACATTTGTATGTCATTTTACAGGCAATTTTAAATGTACGTTAAAGCAATTATTTTCTTCGTTAATATCTAATGAATACTCATCAAAATATAACAATTCCAACTGTTTTTTTACATTGGTTAATCCAATAGTTTCTTTATTCGCAGAGGTCATGTTTTTTGCTATTGAGTTTGAAATATCAAACCGAATCAACTTTTCTTCTACAGCTATCTTTATATCTATATACGCTTTCTTAAGTTCATGTGCAACCCCATGTTTAAACGTGTTTTCTATAAAAGTCAACAAAATTAGTGGTGCAATGCTAACATCGGCTTCTACATTTTTATTAAAACTAATAGCTACCCGGTCATCATATCTCACTTTTTCTAAATCGAGGTAGTTTTCTATGAGTTCAATTTCCTTTTTTAACGATACATATTTGTCATTACACCCATACAGTATATAATCTAAGATCTCAGATAGTTTTGCAATGACTTCGGGAGCTTTGTCAGATTTGTCGATAGATAAAGCATATAAATTGTTTAAGGTATTAAACAAGAAGTGTGGATTTAGCTGATGTTTTAATACCGATAATTCTGTAGCTATTTTTTGCTCTTTGAGCTGTAGATAGTCCTGCTTTTCTTTATAAAAATTTGCAACGACTAATAATATTGTTGGCGTTAAAATTATGGTAGACTTACCGAAAAAGACACGAAGATCCAATAATTTCTCCCAAAAAATGGTAGTAGAATCATAGATGGCATTATCACCCGACTTAAAATATCTAGGGATATGATAATATTCGTGAAACCCCACAAAAATGATAAATACACCAGCTAATAACAACAATAAGCTTATCGCAAACCGAATATTTTTTTTCGAGATTAAGAAACGTGGGATTAAAAAATACAGGCATATATAAGCCACAATAACCTGGCATACAATATAAATGGCATAATGCTCTATAACCTCTTTATAGCCACTATAATAAGACATGTTTACAGTGCCAACAAAATAGGCGTAAATACCTAGCCAAAACAAAAAATGTTTAACTATGGGAATATTAAAAAATGTCGATGTTTTTTTAGAACTACTCATATACGCACTAAAGTACAATTTTAAAGAGGATGAGAATTAAAAGTAGCTTAAAACTGGTTTTTTGTAGCTAAAAGTAGAAATATAATAGACTAAACTTTGTTTCTTTCAAATACAACTTTCCAGACGTGAAAATTACCGCTTAGTCTATTTTTTAAAATACGAATACATACTTCGGATAGCTTTACTTCCAGAATGTGTTTCGAAATATAAACACCTTGTTAAACTTTTTAATTTAAGTAAATGAAGAGGATTGTAATTCTTTTAGTATTGGTTTTTATGATGTTTCATGCTCAGGCTCAATCTGAGTTAGGGAAGGGGAAAATAGTTTTTAGTGACAGCAGTATTCAATTAGATGGAGAGCTAAACGAACCTGTATGGAATACTTTGATTCCTGAAGGAGGATTCCTTAATTATATACCCAACAATGGAGATCTGGCGTCTAATACCACTGAAGTGAAAATGTTTCATAACGGAAAAAAATTGTACATCAGTGCGGTGTATCATGATACAGCTCCTGATGTTCAGATAGGATCTTTAAAACGAGATGATATCAGAACTTCTGGAGCCGAAAGCGATTCATTTGCTATCATTATAGATACCTATAACCAACAACAATCTGGTTATTTCTTTATTGTTAATATGGGTGGTGCATTAATAGACGCATTAGTAGCCAGGCGTAGAGATGGCTTTAACGTAAGTACAAGTTGGAATACTACATGGAATGCCAGAACTTCTACAAAAGGGAATTTAAAAATATACGAAGTAGAAATTCCTTTAAAGGCAATGGGTTATAAGGCAGGTACACCAGAATGGGGAGTTATGTTTCACACAAGAAATATTAAATTAAATGAGTGGACAACCAGCACACCAATAGATCGTAATTATAGCCAGTTCGATTTACGATTTGCTAAAACCTTTGAGGTAGAAAACTTATCTGAGAATAAATCGTCTCGATTTACTGTAACGCCATCGGTTACCATGAATCATTCAGAAGATGTAACTAATGATACCGAAAATACCAAGATAAAACCGAGTGTAGATGTACAATTTAATGTAAGTTCTTCTTTAAAATTAGATGCTACAATAAATCCCGATTTCTCACAGATAGATGTTGATAGACAAGTAACTAATTTAAGTCGGTTTTCGGTATTTTTTCCCGAACGACGTAATTTCTTTTTAGAGAATAGTGACCTTTTTACAGGTTTGGGAGTAAGTGAAGTAAATCCTTTTTATTCTAGACGAATAGGGGCGAATAACGAAATATCCTTTGGACTAAAGTTATCTGGAAATATTGCTAAAAAAACACGATTAGGAGTACTTAATGTGGCAACAAAAGCCAAAGATGATACTCCTGCCCAGAATTATGGAGCCCTGGTGGTACAACAACAATTATCCAAATCTTTTACAACCACAGGGTTTCTTATCAATAGACAGGAAACAGATGATTTTTCTTTTGCAGATGATTACAATAGAGTAGCAGGAATTAACTTAAATTATCAATCAAAAAATAATAAATGGACAGGGCTTGCAAATTTTGCAGGTAGTAATACCGATGATACTTCGGGAGATACTAATTTTTACAATCTAGGAGTTTGGTATAATACTATTAATGTATCTGGGTATGCTGGGATTAGAAAAGTAGAAAAAAATTATATTACCGATGTTGGTTTTGTACCACGGTTATATCATTATGATGCAATTTCAGAAAGCACCATACGCGATGGGTATACACAAGCGAGTGGCCGTATTACCTTCACTAAATTCTACAAAGATTCTAAAACCATTGATAATCACCGCTATTTGAATATGTATAATGAAACCTATTGGGATGATCAGGGTGATGTTACACAAGCAACCATAGGAGTAAATAATGATTTAGTATTTAAAGACCAGTCGCTTTTGTATGGTGGATTACGATATGAATATGTAAACTTAAAATATGCGTTCGACCCATTAAATAATGGAAATGCTATTAGAGCGGGTAAATATAAATATCTGGACGCTGGTTTGGGGTATGCTTCTGCCGACAATAAAAAGTTTCAATACGGTGGTAATGTTAGTTATGGTAGCTACTATAGTGGACATAAGAACCGGGTTACCATTAATGCTCAATATAGATTAATGCCTTTAGCACGGTTACAAGTTCGATATGAACGAAATGATATAGACCTAAAAGCATTAGGAACAGAGACTTTTCATTTAGCACGCTTTACAGGTGAAATTTTCTTTTCTAATCGGTTAAACTGGACTACCTATATACAGTACAATACTCAGTTTGATAATTTTAATATCAATAGCCGTTTGCAATGGGAGTACAAACCCTTGTCTTATATCTATTTGGTGATTTCGGATAATTATAATCAAGATATTATACGCAAAAACTGGGGGGTAGCTTTTAAAATGAATTATAGATTTGATTTTTAGGGATTGCTATTTGTGAACTGATTAAACTTTTCCAGTTCACAAATAGATTACATAACAATAAACTCAGTAGAACTAAGAGAGGCGAGGTGACGATCGTATGATCGTCACCCGTCTACTCGATTAACAATAGTTATTTGATTTTTGCTTGATTCCATATCCCAGTTTTAGCAGTGTCTTTTGCATATTCTAAAAATGATTTTGCTTTTCTGCCCAAAACACGCTCAATATCATTGACAACTTGTTGATTATCTGGATTCGTTAAAACATGACTAAATAAATACTCAATTAACCAAATAACATCATTAGGTATTTGCACTTGCTTCATACCATTTATATACTGTTCTAAAGTGATGTCGTAAAAATTTAAACTTCTGTTACTAGTCTTTGAAATGATATTAATGACATCCTTAAAAGTAATTAATTCTGGTCCTGTCACTTCAATGATTTCTCCATTATAAGAATCATCAAGTAAGACAGTGGCAGCAACTTCGGCAATATCATCGGCATCTACAAATGGAATTAATACATCAGACATTGGTAGTGCTATTTCTCCTGATAAAATAGGATCTAAAAAGAAACTTTCACTCCAATTTTGATTAAACCAAGAGGCTCTAATAATGGTATAATCCATGCCAGAATCCATAACAATTTTTTCGCAAGCTTCGGCCTCGACTTCTCCTTTTCCAGAAAGCAAAACCAATTTTTTAATACCTAATTCTTTTGCTAAATAGGTTAGACTTAGTATAGCTTCCTTAGCACCAGGAACGGCCAGGTCAGGATAATAAGTAACATACATTTTTTCGATACCGTTTAAGGCATTTACCCAAGTATCTTTATTATCCCAATCAAAGCTTGGTAATGCTTGTCTTGATCCAATGCGAGGTTCTATTCCTTTGTTTTTTAATTGTTCTGCTACGCGACGTCCAGTTTTACCGGTGCCACCGACGATTAAAATGTTTGTATTCATAATGTGTTTTTTTAAAATATTTTTTGAGTAAATGTTGCGATAAGTAAAAGGATAAATGAAATCATATTTGAAATGCTTCTGATACTGTGATAGTAATTCCAGGTATTTTCATAATAAGATCTAAAATTCTTTAGCTCAGTTAAGCTAATTCCGGTAATGTTCAGTGCGTCTAGTTCATTGTTTAAAGGGATATTTCCAAAGGCAGTACTACCAAAAGTGCCAATTGTATATATGATTGTTGATGCCAAGATCAACCAAAACATAGGTTTGTTATAAAATTGTAAGCATGTCGTTATAATTAATGAAATTAGGCTTCCGAAGAACACAATAAAAAATGCTGGATTTAAGATTTCTCTATTGATGTTTTGCATGGTTTCTAAGTACGTAAAATGACCTACTTTTTTAGTGCCCAGTATGACCGATACGGACCAAGCAAAGAAAAAACCTGTAGAAAGTGCATTTAATAAGACTGTTATAAAAAGAACAGAGGTTTTCATGTCTCAATTTTTTTTGTTAAATGATTTCCGAAGTACAATACAGTGAAGTAAAATTCAACCACAATAGTATAAAACATTGGGTTTCCAAAAAAATCTGAATAACTGCCGCCATTTGGAATTACAAATACAGGAACCGTTACCAATACATCCAGTGTAATAGCTACAAGTACAAAGGTAAGTGCCAATGAAGACGGTTTCATGTAATTATACTTATAGAATACATAAGTGCCTAACCATGCGCTGGGAATAATGACCAATACTAATACAATATTAGATTGACGTTCGGGATTTTCTAAAATAGGTACAGAATGAGATAAGAGGTAAAAACTAATACCTAAGATCCAAACCACAATGGCACATATAATGCTAAATAATTTTTTACTAATCATAATTTTGATTTTAAATTATGTAGCAAATCTATAGTAGCATTAAACCAGTAACTTATCCAGAAAGAATTATGATTTATTCGAAAAGAATTTATACTTGACTTGGTCTGTAGCCAAACTTTTTTTCGAAAGCGTTAGAGAAAGAACCTAAACTATCATAACCAACAGCCCAAGCAGCTTCTTGTATAGTTTTTTGTTCGTTTTTAATTAAGTTGTAAGCTTTCTTTAAACGTTCGTTTTGTAAATATTTAAAAACCGGAACACCAAACTGTGCCTTGAATTCTATTTTTAGTTTATTAGTGTTGATTCCAATTTTATGAGCCAATTCGGTTAAGGAAGGTGGGTTTTCTAGATCAGAAAGTAATATTTCTTGTGCAAGATTTATTTTCTCTAGTAGCGAAGTATTTATTTCTTTTGATTTTTGAATAGTCAATTGTCCAAAATAGTGAGACAATAAAGCCGTTATATGACTTTTGTAAAACATCATTTTAAGACTGTCTTCATATTTATTGTTAAAGAATTGTTCGACCAATAAAAACATTTCTGGGGTCATATTAAATACTGGCCCCTCAACATAATGGTCTTTAGGGTATACCAGCTGGTGCAAAAATTGTTCAAGAAATAGACCTTCACCATTTGGTAATTTGTCTAAGTTTTTAATAGTGGTCGCTATTACTAAACATTGCAATGGCTTTTGGGTAGAGACATGGTGCTCAAATTCAACTTTATCATCAGCATAAAATGATAAAACCATGCCCTTAGTATGATGAAATTCTTTTGTTTTCTTATCATATTTAACTTTTAGGCCAACATCTCCTGCACCGTAAAATGCGATAGCAATAACTGGTTCGTCAAAAAAACATGAATCGATCAAATTGTTATAAGTAGAAGCTTCTTCCAATAAAATTGTATAATCGTTTATGTCTATTATTTCACGATTCATTCTTGTATTATTATAATTATTGTTAACGTTTAATATATGTGTTGTAGCAAGGCAAAATGTTATCCTGTTTTTCGAATTTTCTTGCTCATTAGTTGCTAACTTCTACTTTCTACAAGCATTGCGCTGAACCAAAAATATAATAATCTTTCGATTGATAACTTTGCTGCTATGATCATATATATAGTGTTACCAACTGTTACTTTTTCGATTCTACTTTTGATTCCAAATAAATTTTCCCATCTACTTCGAAGACCATAATCATTTTTAATTCCAAATCAGAAAGGTCATCACAACAAATTCCGTATTCATTTTTTTCAGAATAAATTTCGGAATATGCTTTACTTAGTTCAATTACAAGGTCTTTTCTATTAAATCCATTATCATTCTGTATTTCGTAGCCAATTTGTTTTTTCAAAGGGAAATCAATAATAAGTATGGCTTTGGTACTATCAGTAACTGATATATCAGCACCATATAATTTTTCTAATTCTGGATTAGCTAAGTTTATTCCTCCAACTCCTCCTTTTTTACGAATATATCTTTCACCGTTTTCTCTTTCTATCTGAAATGGGTTTGTAGAGACAATCATTCCACCATACATTAAATCAGGTTTCTCTATTTCAAAACTTTTATCTAATATTTTCTTTTCTCCACAACTAATAATGCATAGGATTATAAACGCTAATAAACTATTTTTTTTCATAATTGTGGGTAACGTTTAGCATATGTGTAGCAACAGAGTAAAATGTTACTTCTGTGTTTGGTCTTTCTGCACATTGGTTGTTAACTTTTCTTTGGAGCAAGTATTACGCCTAACCAAAAATATAGAAACCATTCTATTCATCATTTAACTGCTATGATCACATATATAGCGTTATGTGCGTTTTTTATTTTTCACCTAAAGAATTCAATTCTTTTTTAATAATTGATTTTTCTATTTCCTCAAAATTAACTTTTTCGATCTTTAGGTCGGAGATAAATCTAAAAAAGGAATCCGTTTTCTGATCAGCAGCATACCAGATATAATTAGTGTTATTTTTAAATACATCAAATAACAAAATGCTCTTCTTTTCGATATCAAGATTTTTAGATGTTTCTCTGTAAAACGAATCTAATAATTCGTCTAATTCATTCCGTTCTAGAGATGAGAATTTTCCTCCATCATTTTTAGTTTTCGTAATGGTGTATCTTTCGTTAGTAGTTGCATTTTGCGAAACAGATTCTTTACATCCAAATATCAAGATCAAGACTGTAAAAATAAGTGATATTTTTATTTTCATTCGATACTTTTAATTACACATAACGGTCTCGTATAACCGTCAGTTACGGGTCTAAAGTTACTATTTTTCGGTTAAGCACAGGCATTAGCAATTCTGAGTGGATTAGGACGTAGTCGAATCCGTCGTAATTGCGGTTATACATTGTTGCCAACAGTATTTTATTTCCCACAATGTTTTTCGAATTCCGATTTTGCCATCTCATCTCCTAATTCAATAGCCTTTTTATATTGCTCACAAGCCAATTTAGTATTTCCAGTCATTAATAAACAAGAACCAATCATATAGTAATTGTCGGCAAGTTCATAATCATTTTTCAGACTATTATTAAAATCAGAATAAGCTTTTTCATAATCAAGTAAGCCATAATGAACTAATCCACGATTATAATAAATTTCTGCACTTGGCACATCGAATAAGCTTTTCTCGATAAAACTATTCGGTTCGTAGTCGATTGTTATTAATTCTCCACCTTTGGTCTGAAATGCTAAATCATAAAATTCTTTCGCTTTTTTTAGATTTCCTGATTGTCGATAACTATTTCCAATGTTATAAGTTGCTAGAGTATTTTTAGGGTCTAATTCCAACACTTTCTGATAATCAGAAATTGCACTTTCGTAATTTTTTAAACTTGATTTATAAGCTCCACGATTAATATATGCTCCAAGATATTCAGGGTCTTTTTCGATTGCTTGATTCAGAATTTCGATTCCTTTTTCATACTGTCCGATTTCGTCATATTTTTCAGCTTCTATTAGTAATTCTTCAGCTGATTTTCCACAACTTGACAAAAGTAAAATTGAAATAAATATTATGAAGTTTGTTCGTATTCTCATAATGTTGATTCAAATTGTGCCTAACGTTTAATATAAGTATCGTAGCAGGGTAAAATGTTACCTTGCTTTTCGATTTTTTTGCGCAATGGAGTTATTTTTTCTAATAGACATTGCTCCGTTACAAATATACAGGAACTTCTGGAGTATTATTTAATTGCTATGATCACATATTGTATTACCAATGACTAATTTGATTGATATTCCACTTTAGTACTATTTAAATCGTTCAATTTGGATTTTATATCAGAAATCATACCCATACTGGAATTTCCATTAACTTTTAATTGGAAAGAATAATCTTTTAGATTTTCATTTTTCACTAACTCTAATATTTTTGTGGTTAAATTTTCGATGTCAACTTCTTTTTCGTTTAGAAGTATTACATTGTCATCACGTATTTCAATTTTTACAATATTCTTATCTAAATTGTAAGAAAAATTCATTATATAAAATACATAAAGAGAGAACGATTTATAAAGTTCACTTTCAAAATCTTTTTCTGATAAATTGTTGGTAAAAGCAGAAGCTAAATCAGAAGGTTTATATTTCTTTTTTTTGTGAATATTGTCTAGGGAATTATATATCTGTTTTAATTTACTTTTTACAAGTCTTGGATCATTTTTCCTTGAATAAAAACACTCAATGAAATCCTCATAATTGGTTTGGTCAAGTTTTTCAATTTTATAATCAAATCTTTCAGGAAGTTTAAATTCGTCATTTAAAGTTTCAAATACACTGAGGTAACTTTTTCCAGAACTATTTTTAAGAAATTTGTTTTGTATCAGAAAAAATTCAAATTTCAATATCTCTGATCTGAAATCAATCCCATATTCACCATATTTATTTTGAATACATTCTGTAATTTCTTGTTCTATTTTTTTTTCTTGAATTGAATTACAAGATAGCAAGGATAAAAAAATAAATATTATGGTTAATCGCATTCTTTTTTTTAAATAATTGTAACGTTTAATATATGTGTTGTATCGGGGCAAAATGTTACTTTGCTTTTCGATTTTTCTGCGCAACGGTAGCTAATTTTTTTCGAATAGACATTGCACCATTACAAATATACAAGAACCTCTGGAGTATTACTTAACTACTATAATCACATATATAGTATAGCCACCAGTTATTTTATTCTTTTCTGTCATAATCATCAGGAAGTTGTATTGCAAATTCCTTCATTTTTTCTCTGTCAATTTTATCCGTGATTTCATAGTTATCTCGGTTAAGAAACTGAATCATAATCGGATAGTTTTCCTTGTTATTAAAGCATTTTAATTGACTTTCATTATATTCAAAAATGTTAAAAACCCAATAGTTATGTCGCTCGTATCCGGTTAAGTTCATTGTTATGATTTCAAAATTTCCATTTCCGTCAAAATCTCTCTCGACTCTGTTTCCATCCATCATGTCTGTGAAGGAAATCTTTATGAACTTCTGATCCTTAGTTTGGAAAAGATATATTACCCTTACGTTTAGTTCAGCAATTCCATTACCCATATAGGGAACAATAATCTTTAAGTCTTTTAGACCGTCACCGTTGATATCTACAACACGAATTGGCTCGTGTCCAATGTTTAGGGAAGAAAAAAACATTTGTTCTGTAATTTTTTGAACCTGCGTCTTGTTACGAAAAACTCGAATAACTGATGGATTATCCCCATTAGACGTAAACGAGGTCAATTGAATTGTCAGTGCATCCTTATTATCGAAGAATTGATCAATTTTTAAAGTAGAATTGATTGATTGTTTTTTGGTTGTCCAGTCATATAATTTCCAGTCTTTGTATTCTAGGTATGTCGGTGATGGGTATTTCTCAAACGGATATTGGCCGAATGTTAGATAGGTCGTTAGGATAAATAATACGGTCGAAATAGTTCTCATTTTGTAATTGGTGACAACGCTCCAAATAAAAAGATGTTTTATTACTTTCAATTTTTTTGCACATTGGGTGCTAACTTTTACTTTTTGTAAGTAATGTGTCTTTGCAAAAACACAAGAACCATTCGATTGACCAATTAGCTGCTATGATCACCTATATAGTGTTATCATTATTTTTTTAGATACAGAAGACGTATCATTATGTGCCAGAAACCATAGTAGTCAATTTTTTTATTCAACAAAACATCTATTGAATTCCTATCATGATTATTTATAGTTAATACTTCGTATTCAAACTTCCGAATCATTCTATTCGGTTGATTTTTTTTTGCTTTCTCAGATTCTGATTTTGGGATTTCGAATCCTTTAATTTGTTCGATTCCAATTAAGTAGAACTTCTCGTTTTTAATGGCTAGCTTTTTCGTTCCTACGATTAACCAGTCACCATTTCGATGCCCAAACTTAACTATTGGAATTCCAAATTCAGATTGATCAATATTGCTTTCGAATTCTTTTTTAAAGCTGTTGGATAAGTCATCATATAAAAATGAATATTCTGTAGGTATTCCATATTCCACAGCTTTCTCACTTATATTCTTTTTGATTTCTAAATCCGTCATATTTAATTAATGATAACGTTTAATATATGTGTCGTAGCAGAGCAAGTTGTTACCTTGCTTTTCGGTTTTTCTTGCGCATTGATTGCTAACTTTTACTCTCTGCAAGTATTGCGCCTTACCAAATATACAGAACCTATCGATTAATCGCCTAGCGACTATGATCACATATATGTTGTTGTCACACGTTTTTTATATTTTCTTTCCAGTTCGCGTTATGTTTTTTTAACGGTTTAATCGATGTAAAACCAGGATCATAAATTAAGATTATATCTCTATTAGAGTAAAATTTCAGGTCGTAAGCTAACACACACCCGATTAGGATTTCTTCCGGAATAATATTGTCAATTATCTCAATTATAAATTTATTACCCTTAAATCTAGTCTTCTTATTTTTATCAAAATATCCAATTTGTTGATTATTCAGGAATATTGAAATCAAATGTCCTTTTTGTGGGAAAAAGCTAATTTTTTTAGATTGATAAAATAAATTATGTTCTAAAAAAGAGTCACTTTTAAATTGGTAGTTTGAAGCTTTAAAAGTCAAATTAAAGTTTAAAAACTTAGAGTTTGTCCTTTCATCTAAAACCTTTAGAACTCTGTTTTTATTCAGGTCATAAATATCTGTTTTATTATAAGGGAGTAAAATATTAGATTTTGAATGATATTTTAATTTTCCATTGACTTTGACATCATATTTGAGTCTTATGATCCCTTTTTTAGATTTGTCAATATTAATTATCATTTTTTATTCTTCAATAGGTGAAAACGTTTAATATATGTGGCGTAGCAGAACAAATTGTTACCTTGCTTTTCGATGTTTTGCGCATTGGTTGCTAACTTTTCTTTAGAGCAAACATTGCGTCTTACCAAATATACACGAATCTATCGATTAATCACTTAACTACTATGATTACATACTTGGTGTTATAGCCTTTTTTTAAAATGTATAAAAGCGAACAAAATGCTTATATTTCACATTTACAGCTTTTCCGTTATTCATACCAGGAGACATTTTGGGAAGCAAACTAAATATTTCATAAACATTATTTATAGCTGTTTCTGTTGGTCCATCCACTTTTATGTTTTCAATTTCTCCGTTACTATTGATTATAAATTCAATTTTAATCTCAACTAGCGTTCTAGACTTAAATTCCTTTGAGATCAGTTCTGTATTTAATTTTAGGTGTATAAAGCCGTTGATTTTGTCTTTTGTACATTTTTTATTTTTTTCCTCTTTCTTTTTTCTTTTACAATCGTTAAAGAGTGGAGCAATTTCAACATCTTTCCACTCAATAAATTCGGTTTGAGTTTTTTCCTTTTCGTCAATTATTTCTTGAGATTTAATAGATAAAATTGTTAAAATAAAAAGGAGAACTGATAATTTTATTTTCATATTTAATTAATGATAACGTTTAATATATGTGTCGTAGCAGGGCAAAATATGACCTGTCTTTTTAACTTCTTGCACAATGATAGTTAAATTTTCTTTTCTGCAAGCATTGTGATTTATCAAAAATATCGATTGATTACTTTATTGCTACGATAATATATAATGTCACCACACATTTTTAGTTCATTTCCTATTGAATGTATAGTTCCATATTATCTCTCATTTTTGTTATTTTGTATCTTTAAAACTAATCAACTACATGTTTTTTATTATTGGAATTTTTATTGCTGTTTTCCTTTCATTGCTGTTATTAATAAAAAAGAAAAAATCGCATGCAGATAAAATTCTTGTCATCTGGCTCATTTTAATTTCTGTGCTTCAAATATTTCGATATTTTTTAAAATCAGGCTATTTTTTTGAGCACCCAAATTGGCTTGGTATTGAGTTAGCTTTACCGGTACTACACGGAGTTTTGTTGTATTTTTATGTTATTGAAATTACAGGAAATACCATTAAAAAGAAAAGTACTGCATTTCTACATTTTCTTCCCTCTATCATTTTAATTTTATTAACCATACCTTTTTATCAATTAACCGACGAACAGAAAATATTTGTTTATCAAAATGGAGGCAAAGGTTTTGAATGGTTTGTAATGATAGAAGGATTAGTAGTAGTAATCTCGGGTTTGACTTATTCTATTTGGTCCTTAATAGTCATAAATAGACATCAAAAAAATATTAAAAACATATTTTCGAATATAGAAAAAAAGGAACTTCAATGGTTAAAGCTTTTATCAATTGGTAATGGAATTATATTCATTTTAGCTCTTTTTTTTGAAAATGATGTAACCTATACAGCGATAGTTGTTTTGGTTCTCTTTATTGGTTTTTTTGGAATTAATCAATTAAATATTTTTTATTCTAATATTGATGTGGTTAAAATACCTGATAAAGAAATAAACGTAGAAAATCAAAAGGTAAATACGAAAGAAGTTTCTAAGAAAAGTGTTTCAAAAGGAAAATATGCTAAGTCTGGGTTAAGTGAAGATATGGCTTCAGAAATTTATACTAAGCTAAAAGATTTAATGGAGAAAAGTTCATGTTATAAAAACCAAGAACTCACATTAATAGAATTGTCCAAAAAATTAAACGTGCACCCTAATCATTTATCACAGGTAATTAATAAGATGGAAGGTAAAAATTTTCATAACTATATTAATTCTCTTCGAATAAATGAATTTATCAGGATGGCATCCATTGAAGAAAATAAAAAGTATACAATGATTTCTCTTGCTTATGATTGCGGGTTTAATACAAAATCTACATTCAACAAGCATTTTAAATTACAAACAGGAAAAACTCCAACAGAGTTTTTCAATTCTTAACTTGTTTTTTTGTAAATAATTAGTTTATGCCTGTAAATTCTTACCTCTTATATAACAAATGTAATTCTCTGAGAAGCACAGTAAAAATGTGAATTTTCAGTATAAGCTTATAGGCACGTACCTACATTTTTATTACCCTTGTTTACTTGACCTTTTGATATTTAAAATCAACACATCTTTGTGAAAAAAATAGACGGTATGAAATAGTTCATTCGTTGACATAAAATTTTATAATAATGAAAACAAAGAGAGTTTATTTATCTATTATGGTTTTTACTGTATTTTTTATATTGAGTTCATGTATTAGTACTGATGACGATTTTATCGAAAGAAATGATGATGATGGAGATGGTGTAATAAATGTTATTGATGAATGTTCTCGAACACCAAAAGGAGTTGTTGTTGATGCAGTGGGATGTCCTGCTGAGGAAGATTGATGATTTGTTTTGATAAACATAAAATATACTTAAGAACATTGAGGCTTTTGATACACTTAGAATGATAAAATTTCAGATTAAAAAACTATGCTCTATAGCTATTCAATGAAGTGTTAAAATCATATTTTTTAAACATTAATTACACCTATTGCGGAAACCCGTAAGAATCGTATTATTTAGTACAGTATCTTTATACTAAGTTGAGTTTATATGATTGTAATTTAAGTGGTTAAATGTGTAAAACCCTCTAGTGAAATCTTAGAGGGTTTTATATGTGAAGTACCTATGTAAAACCGTTGTACATCTAAATGCTTTCTCTATAATCTTATTCTCGATACACTACACCCAAAAGCGAGACACTCGAAAAGCTACTCTCAATACCTCATAACAGGTGTTATGTAATCAGAAATATTACCTGTTTTTTAAAGCAGTAATGGTTTTGGCAAATTTTTCTTTTATCTCCAGATACTTTGTATGATTTTGGTTTGTTACAATCATTTTTCCATAAGCAATAGTTCCTAATTGCATATTAGAATCTGTAGCATATACTATAGTCGATGCCAGGTTTTGTGTAGCAGTAGTCGCTAGTAATGGTGATGAAGCATCAATAATACAGGCATTTAGCGGTTCTCCGACTTTAAAGAAATCTGAAGTAAAATTATTCATCGCTTTTCTTCCTGTTTTTGTTGCCATTTCTATTGCGTACATTCCAGAATCTCCTTGTTGATGAGAAGAGTAGGTGTTTCTTTTATGAGAAATTAAACGTTGCCCATAATCCAAAATACGTAACTCTTCTAATGGATTTAGCCCTACATGACTATCGGTACCAATACTCCATTTTCCGCCATTTTCCTGGTATTTCCTTAACGGAAATAATCCATCACCCAAATTACCTTCTGTACTGGGACAAAGTACTACATTAGCCTTGCTTTTTGCAATTCCATCGATTTCGTGATCCGTTAGATGTGTTGCGTGTACCAGGTGAAACCTGTCATTCATATCTACATGATCCAATAGCCATTCTACAGGACGTTTTCCCAGGTATTTTACAGAGTCTTCGATCTCTTTTAATTGTTCTGATACATGAATATGAAATGGAATATCCTGGGGGCCGGATTTTGCAATCTCTGCAATATCAGATGGTTCAACTCCTCTCATCGAATGAATACCAACCGCAATATTAGCATGTTGATAGTGCTTACAAGCGGCTTTACTTGATTCTAATAAGGTTAGATACTCATCAATCGTAGGAGAGATAAATCTTCGCTGTCTATCGTTTGGTTCTTGTCCAAAACCACCTTTTTGATAAAAAATAGGAATTAGGGTAATCCCTATACCCACATTTTTGGCTGCAGAAATAAGACTATTCCCCATTTCTGAAAGGTTAATGTAGGGCACTCCGTTTTTATCGTGATGTACATAATGAAACTCGGCTACATTCGTATATCCATGACGCGCCATTTCTGCATAGAGCATGGTTGCTATGGCTTCCATTTGCTCTGGGTTCATCGTTAATGCCAATTGATACATCGCTTCTCGCCATCCCCAGAAATCATCTGGGGTAGAAGTCGTGTTTTCATGTCTTTCTGCCAAACCAGCCATTGCATATTGAAAAGCATGAGAGTGTGCATTTTGAAACCCGGGAATCGCAAAACCATCAATGATTTCATTGGATTTTTGTAGTGGATCAAAAGAAGAAATATCGGTAATGATACCTTCGTTATTCACAGTGATTCCTGTATGTTCTTTCCAGCCGGTATTTTGTAATACTCCCTTAAAATGATAGGTTTTCATAGTGTGTTTCAGAATTTTATTGCTGTAGCGTCTCTATCAAACGCTCCATGGTGTTTTGTAATACGTGTTGTACCTCTTTTGCACGATCTTGATTATACGTAACTTCATTATCGTCCATATATAAAATCTTATTCATTTCGAGCTGAAGCGTATGAATGTTGTTTTCCGGATTTCCGAAGTAACGGGTAATGTGCCCTCCTTTAAAAGGAGAGTTGTGATTTACTTCAAAAGGTCCTGATTTTAATCCGTCTAGTGCAGCCGTAATAAGTTCGGGCGATGCCGTTTTCTCATCGTTATTTCCCAAAATCATATCGGGAAAAGGATCTTTTTGTATAGTGCTTACTTTATGACGAATAGAATGTGCATCCCAAAGTAATACCTTGCCAAACTGCTTTTTTCTATCTTCTATCAGGGTCTTAACCTGCTCGTAATAGGGCCAGTAATAGGTATCTAATCTTCTTTTAATTTCGGTTTCATCGGGTTCGAATTCTTTGGATTTATAAATTTTATTACTGTAGAAATCTGTAACAGGAGTATTGCTGGTAATAAGCCTGTTATCGTTATATAGCGGTACACTTTTGGGATCTCTATTAAGATCGATAACCCATCGGCTTAGATTAGCTTTAATCACAGTAATTCCCATAGCAGGTGCAAATTCATACAACCTGTGTACAAACCAATCGGTATCATCAAGATGCTTACGCATTCTTTTTTTATACTGTTTTTTTATCCCTGCAGGAAACTTTGTTCCCGAGTGAGGTACACTTATAATTATAGGTACTACTGGTGCTTCGGCTTCTGTAATCTTAAATAGATTCACACGTTTATATTTTTAATAATTAGTTGTTATTTCAGAAAAAACTAAGGTACTATCTTTTATGGCATTAATACGAATCGTCGTTGCTATTGGCTGGTGTACCATCAACATATCAGATTGACTAATTGTATATGTTTTATCATTGATATTAACACTAACTTCTCCAGAATACGTATAGACAAACACCCAATCTCGCTTATTTTGGATAGCGTATGAGATGTTTTCATTTTGGGTAACATTACGGGCATCTAATGTACCAACCGTATTACCGGTAGTCATCAGGTTAAAATCTGTACATTTTCCTATAGAAGATGTTTTCCAACCGCCTTCAAATACATCACTATCTAATTTAGAAAGCTGTTTGGTATGTTGGTTTTCGTGCTGCAATGTTATTTCTCCGTCCAAAACCAGTAGTATTCTCGATACTCCCGGAAGCGAAGTAAAAACAGATTTTTCTACTGCAACAGTTGCCATACTTAACCTGAAATCAAAATTTAACTCCTTGTAATTTGCCGTTGGCGGATACATAAAAAATTGCGTGGTTGTACCTCCCGACCAGGTATTGATTTTAAAGGTATCAGCTGTTATGACAGTAATTTCCATATACGGTGACTTACATAAAACCTTCTAAGAATTCGTCATCTACCAAATTAGGTAATGTTACTTTAAGTTGCGGAGTTCTTTCCATTTCGCGTTTTATAGCAAACAGCGCTTCTTCATTTCGAGCCCAACTTCTTCTTGAGATTCCATTATTTACATCATAAAATAACATGCGTTCCAGCTTTTCTGAAGCTTCTGCAGTTCCATCAAGTAACATCCCGAATCCGCCATTGATTACTTCTCCCCATCCAACACCACCACCATTGTGGATAGATACCCAGGTAGCTCCTCTAAAACTATCTCCGATCACATTATGAATTGCCATATCTGCAGTAAATTTACTACCGTCATAAATATTACTGGTTTCGCGATAAGGAGAATCGGTACCGCTCACATCGTGGTGATCTCTCCCCAGCACAACCGGAGCCGAGATTTTTCCACTTTGTATTGCTTTGTTAAACGCTTCAGCAATTTTGATTCTTCCTTCGGCATCGGCATATAAAATACGAGCTTGAGAACCAACCACAAGTTTGTTTTGCTTGGCTTCTCTGATCCAGGTAATATTGTCCTGCATCTGCTGTTGAATTTCTTTTGGTGAAACTTTTTTGATCGCTTCCATCACTTCCAGGGCGATTTGATCTGTAGTATCCAGATCTTCTGGTTTCCCAGAGGTGCATACCCATCTAAACGGTCCAAACCCATAATCAAAACACATAGGCCCTAAAATATCCTGTACATAAGAAGGGTATTTAAAATCAATACCGTTTTTGGCCATGATATCTGCTCCTGCACGAGAAGCTTCGAGTAAGAATGCGTTTCCGTAATCAAAGAAATACGTACCTCTTGCGGTATGTTTATTAATGGCATTGGCATGCCTGCGAAGCGATTCCTGAACTTTGTTTTTAAATGCTTCAGGATCGTTACTGATTAGGGTATTGGCTTCTTCATAACTTAGTCCTACAGGATAATATCCTCCCGACCATGGGTTATGCAATGATGTTTGATCAGACCCTAATTGAATGTAGATATTTTCATCATAGAAACGTTCCCAGATATCTACAACATTACCTTGATATGCAATAGAAACGGTTTCTTTCTGTTCCATTGCTTTTTGAACCCTGGTTACCAAATCATTTAGATCATCAATGATTTCATCTACCCAACCTTGCTCGTGGCGTTTTTGAGCGGCTTTTGGGTTTACTTCTGCACAGATGGTAATACATCCTGCAATATTTCCGGCTTTTGGCTGTGCACCACTCATTCCTCCTAATCCAGAAGTTAAAAAGATTTTACCGGCAGGTGTTTCTTCGGGTTTTAATGTTTTTCTAAAAGCATTCATTACAGTAATGGTTGTACCGTGCACAATACCCTGAGGACCAATATACATATAGCTTCCTGCAGTCATTTGCCCATATTGCGTTACTCCCAGGGCATTGTATTTTTCCCAATCATCAGGTTTTGAATAATTAGGAATCATCATTCCGTTGGTTACAACCACTCTTGGTGCATCTTTTGAAGAAGGGAATAATCCCATAGGATGCCCCGAGTACATATGTAACGTTTGTGTTTCGGTCATGGTAGCCAGGTACTGCATGGTTAGTAGATACTGTGCCCAATTTTGAAATACAGCTCCATTACCTCCATAGGTTATTAATTCATAAGGATGCTGTGCGACAGCGTGATCCAGGTTATTCTGAATCATAAGCATGATCCCCGCTGCTTGCTTTGTTGTTGCAGGATATTCATCTATAGGACGAGCATACATCGCATATTCTGGCATAAAACGATACATATAGATACGACCAAATGTATTTAGTTCGTCTAAAAACTCACTGGCAAGTTCTTTATGCCAGTCTTTTGGGAAATATCGTAAAGCGTTTTTAAGCGCGAGTTTTTTTTCTTCGTTAGAAAGGATTTGTTTTCTTTTGGGAGCACGGCTAATTGTAGAATCCAAAGATCTCTTTGGAGGCATTATTTTAGGAATCCCTTGAAGTATTTGTTCTTTGAAATTCATATGTATCGGGTATAGGGTTTTAGGTTAAAGGAGTGAGTTTTTTGGTGTTCATCATTTAATATTAAACATTCTCACTTCCGTTACTCTTTGTCGTTTTACATTTTACGGTTTTAGATTGTAATTTTTTCAATATTCAATATTCCGTATTCGTTATTCAATATTCATTATTAAATTTCCTCGTTTCCATACCTGCGAAGGGAGGAGTTTTCCCTGGTGATAAAAGATTTCATGTACATGCGCTGTTTCAAACAGGTTAAAATCTGCAAGCATTCCAGAATCTAATCTTCCTCTGTCATCAAGATTAAGTGCCGCCGCCGCTCTACATGTAATTCCGGCAAGAACTTCGGCATTACTTAGTTTTTGAAATGTTCCTAGTATAGATGCCTGGGTTAGCAAATCACCCATTGGCGCCGAACCAGGATTCCAGTCACTGGCAATAGCTAATGCTCCTCCGGCATCCAGAATTTTTCGGGCAGGAGTAAAATCACATCCTAATCCTATTGAAGCACCAGGTAATGCCACCGAAATCACATTACTTTGAGCTAGCATTTGTATTTCATTCTCGGTACTGGCTTCTAGATGATCAGCACTAATAGCTCCTACTTTTACAGCTACTTCGCTACCTCCCGTGTTAAACTGATCTGCATGCACCGTAATATCGAATCCCATCTGTTTTGCTTTTTCAAAATATGGGTAGATATCAGAGGGGAGAAATGCTCCTTGCTCAACAAAAGCATCAATTCGGTTGGTAAGCTGTTCTTCTTTTAATATAGGAAAAAGGGTAGTGCTCATCTCTTCGAGATATGCTTTGTGATCTCCATCAAAATCCTTAGGCAATATATGCCCGGCTAGACAGGTAGAGACTAAATCTGCTGCTGTACTACTATTTGCAGTTTTTATGGAACGTAGCATTTTAAGTTCTTCTGTAACCGAAAGCCCGTAGCCACTTTTTACTTCTGCAGTTGTGATTCCTCTTTTTAATAAGGTATTTGCTCGTTTTATAACGCCATCTGCAAGTAGCTGTTGTTCTGCTTTTCTGGTTTGGGTAACGGTATCCCAGATACCTCCACCAGCTTCGGCTATTTCTAAATAGGATCTTCCTGCGTTTCGCATGGCATAATCATTAGCCCTGGATCCAGAAAAACAGATATGTGTATGGGCATCTATAAATCCGGGAGTGCATACATAATCCGTATGTAATTCTATGATTTCTGCATGTAGGGCATTGGCTTTTTCTTTCAAATCAGAGAAAACGCCAATGGTGTGAATGTTTTCACCTTCAATAAGAATACCAGCATTCTCAATAATTTCGAGATCCTGATCTTTTATCGCGCCTTTAATACCAATTTTCTGTAACGGGATAAGTTGCGTGATTGGACCTATTAATGTATATGTTGTCATATTATATTTTTTTCCTTTATATCAAGCTAAGGGAACTATTTATTTTTTTGAACTAGTACGTTTCAAATTCACCAGAAAACTTTGTGTCTAGCGATACGTTTTCTTTTATGGATACTTGATTAGCAGTAGCAATTATAGTTTTGTTTTGGATGATTTTAATTCCTTTCTCAATATCATCTGCAAATACCCTATCTTTATCTGCAAAAGATACAGCTTCTCGTACTTTTTTATGAATTTCATCTAGAATAGCTCCTGATTTTAAAGGTTTTCTGTACTCAAATGCCTGGGCGGCAGTTAATAACTCTATGGCCAATATTTTCTCTAGATTTTCGATTACTCTTAGTGCTTTTCTGCCACCGATAGATCCCATACTTACATGATCTTCCTGGCCAAGAGAAGTAGGAATACTATCTGCACTAGATGGAAAACATAACCCTTTGTTTTCACTTGCTAATGCAGCTGTAGTATATTGTAAAATCATGTATCCGGAATTGATACCTGTATCTTGCATTAACAATTTAGGAACACCAGGAGAATTACCTTCTAATGCCAGGTAAATTCTTCTATCCGAAATATTGCCCAGTTCTGAAGCTGCCAAACATGCATAATCAATTGCCATAGCCAGCGGTTGCCCATGAAAACTACCCCCGCTAATAGTTAGCTCTTCGTTAATTATTATTGGATTGTCGGTTACCGAGTTTAATTCTACTTCGAGAAGCTCTTTTAAATGTAGCCATGCATTTCTTGATGAACCATGCACTTGCGGCATACAACGTAAAGAATAAGGATCTTGAACCCGATCACAATCGATATGATCTTCCATAATTTCAGAACCTTTTAATAGAGATTTTATTCTTGAAGCGACATGGATATTTCCTTTATAAGGACGTAATTGGTGTAGTTCTTTAAAAAATGGTTTTACAGAGCCTTGTAGTCCCTCGATCATCATTGCTCCTATAATATCTGCTTGTGTCAAACAGCTATGTAATTTTGCAACTACCTGTACTGCATGTGCTGCAATAAATTGAGTTCCGTTAATTAAGGCTAATCCTTCCTTTGGACCAAGATCAATAGGTTTTAAGCCTGTGGTGTCAAACAATTCTTGTGTGGTGATGACTTTATTTTGATATTCGACTTTTCCTAACCCCAATAAAGGTAAAAACAGATGAGAGAGAGGAGCCAAATCTCCTGATGCACCAACTGATCCCTGGCTGGGAACAATAGGTATGGCATCATTATTAATATGCCACAGAATCCTGTCTAATGTCTTTTCTGCAATACCAGAATATCCTTTTGCCAAAGATTGAATCTTGAGAATTAGCATAAGCTTAGCAATCTCGGTATCTATGGGTTCGCCAACACCTACACTATGACTTTGCAGGATATTGCTTTGTAGTATATTGGTTTCTTCTTTAGATATTTTTGTAGTACAAAGTGGTCCAAAACCTGTATTAATGCCATATACAGGTGCTCCTTTTTCTACAATATTTTCTACTACCTGTTGACTTTTTTTTACGCTATCGCGAGAAGTTTCAGATATAATTCCGGTAATTTCTCCACGAGCAATTTGTATTGCTATACCTGCGGTTAGGTAGTCTTCTCCAAATGAAAAGTGGTTTGTTATGGTTGACATATGCGTATTTCTATTTTTTTACTAAAATAATATCTATTTTTGATAATTAGAAATACTAATTTGATCATTAATTAATAACTATGAGTTATCAAATAGAACTTCGACACTTTACTTATTTTATGGCAGTAGCCGAGGAGTTACATTTCAGAAAAGCAGCAGATCGATTGTTTATTTCTCAACCGGGATTAAGTAGACAAATCAAGCAAATGGAAGAAATAATAGGTGTTGTTCTTTTTGTGAGAAATAAAAGAAAGGTAACACTAACGGCTGCGGGAGTATATCTTAAGAAGGAATTAGATTATATTTTTAACCATATTGATTTTACGATACGACAAACCCGATTGATTGATCAGGGAAGTAATGGGGAGATTAGAATTGGCTTTTTGGGATCAGCTATGCAAACAGTTATTCCAGAACTATTGGTTATGGTAAATAAAGAGCTCCCCAATATACAATTTAGTTTAGAGGAGATGTCTAATCATCTACAGGTAGAAGCTGTAGAAAAAGATCAGTTAGATCTTGGTTTTGTACGATTAGCACGTGTACCCGAAGGTATTCAAAAGAAAACAGTTCATACAGACTCGTTTTCTTTGGTAGTACCGTTAGAACATCGACTTACATCAAAAACTTTTAAAAGTATTGCACAAGTATCTGAAGAGCATTTCATTTTGTTTTCATCAGATTATAGTTCTTTATATTATGATAAAATCATGAGTATTTGCGAGGATAAAGGATTTACCCCCAAGGTAACACATAAGTCGGTGCATGCACAGACTATATTTAAATTGGTAGAGAGTGGGTTAGGAGTTGCTATTGTTCCTACCTCGTTACAACAGGGTTTTGATCTGGGCGTAAAATTTTTAGAGATTCCTAAAATACCTCAGAAAGCAATACTTTCTGTGATATGGAAAAAAGACAATCGTAATCCTGCGCTACAGCAAATTTTGAAATTCTTATAACGATTGATTCGAAATATTTTGCATGATATCATTAAGGTATTCTTGACAAAAAGGAATAATACATGCCTATTTTACTTTATAAATCCTCAAAACCCACTTGTAGAAGTGGGAGGGGGGTACTTATATAAGTACCCTATCTGGTAGTTAATATGGATAGAGGGTACTTAGTGTAGTAGGGGTGTCATGATGCATACCCGGTTTGGGGTACTTCAAATGTAGACCAGGGGTACTTTAAACAGAGGTGGCTCCTGTGTTGAACAGAAGTACGTCCTGTGTTTAACACAGGAGTCACTTGCCTTTGTAGTAGGGGGAGGGTAGTCCCGAAGTAGGGAGGGGGTACTTACGAAGTACCCCATCGAAGGCTATGATGTGTTAATTTTTTAACAAATAAAAGAGGTTTATAGTTAGAAAAAGAGGCTATAAACACACATTTTTGTTGTATTTGATTAAGTCACTCAAAAGAAATATGATCTCAATATTTCCTGATATAAAAGATCGGTTACTTATTATACCTAATTTTTGAAATACATAATATTATTAATTTGGCATAGAATAGAAGAACTGCTCTTCGGTAATCTTGCCATCATTTACCTTATATACACAAACTTCTTCTATTTGCATACGACCTTGTTCTTTAAAAGTGCAATCCATTTTCATGGTACAACTAAAATGATTTTCGGCTACTACGGGTTCAGATATTTCTCCACCGTGATACTCTTCGACAGAAGCATACCAATCCTCACTTTTTTTAATCACAGCATCAATACCAGAAGTTACTTCGTTAGGTGATCCTGGCATTTCTTTACTTACTATATCCTGAGCGTATAATTCTTTAAGAGCTTGCATATTTTCTCCCTGGCGACAGAGTTCTACTAAACGATTGGCCACTTGTTGTGTATTCATGTTTTTAATGTATTGGTTTATGAATGAATTGTGATACGGTAATTTACAAAAAAACGAGATTAGTATTTTTAAAGTAATGTTATAATTTTTGATTTAGCCAACAGCTTTCTTATATACTGTAAGACAACGTTCTCGTGCCATTTTATGTTCTACCATAGGTTGTGGATAAGTAAACTCATTATGATCTTTTACCCAGGTATGGATATAGGAAAGTTGCTTGTCGAATTTGGTGATTTGTGTAGTAGGGTTAAAGATTCTAAAATAAGGAGCAGCATCAACACCAGAGCCTGCTGCCCATTGCCAATTACCTACATTAGCAGCCATATCATAGTCTAGTAGTTTTTCTGCAAAATAAGCTTCGCCCCACCGCCAGTCGATCAATAAATGTTTACAAAGAAAACTGGCAACTACCATACGTACACGATTATGCATATATCCTGTTTGATTAAGCTCACGCATTCCTGCATCTACCAATGGATATCCTGTTTGGCCATTCATCCATTTTTCGAATTCCTGTTGGTTATTTCTCCATTCGATTCGATCATATTTGGGTTTAAAAGAGGAGTCCTTTGTATATGGGTAATGCCATAGGATTTGCATAAAAAACTCTCTCCAGATAAGCTCTGACCAAAATACCTGATTATCTTCGGCAATTGCTTTTTTGATAACCGATCGAATTCCTACTGTTCCAAAACGAAGGTGAGGACCTATTTTTGAAGTACCGTTTTCTTTTGATGGAAAATTTCTGGTGGCCTCATAATTTTGAATAAGATCAGGTGAGATATTATAATCCGGAACTTTGATAGATGAGGTTACAAACCCCATTTCCTGTAGTGTTATATTAGGAAGATCGGTATTCTTAATTAAATTGTTAAGGTATAACTTTGTAGCATGAATTTTTAATAGGGTAGGATCAAATACTTCTTTCCACTTATTTTTATAGGGGGTATATACCACATATGGATTGCCATCTTTTTTTACAATTTCGTCTTTTTCAAATATCACCTGATCTTTAAAAGTATGTAATTGAATCGTATGCTTTTGTAAAATATTTTTGATTAGAGTCTCTCTCTCTTTTGCATAGGGTTCGTAATCATGATTGGTGTATACCTGTTGTATTTCGTATTGAGAAATTAGCGTTTCGAACACTTTTTGAGGAGTACCGTAATAAAGTGATAAAGAACTTTTGTATTGATGTTGAAGCGTTAACCTTATTTTTTGAAGTGTTTCAAAAATAAAGGTCACCCGGGCATCATTTTTTGGTAAATGATCCAAAATGTGTGTATCAAAAATAAAAATGGGTAAAACTGGATACTTTCCTTTTAATGCTTCAAGAAATCCTGTATTGTCATCTAATCTAAGATCTCTTCTAAACCAGAATACAGTGACTTTCTCTTTCATAAATTAATTTACATTAAGAGTAGACATACCACCATCTACACCTATAACCTGACCTGTAATCCAGCTACTATCATCACTTAGCAAAAAACGGGCAATATTTGCCACATCTTCTGCTTGCCCTACACGTTTCATAGGATGGCGATTATCCATAAGTTCTTTCTTTTTTTCATTGCTTAATAAACCTTTTGCAAGAGGAGTATTGGTTAATGATGGTGCGATAACATTTACTCTAAATTTTGGAGCATATTCTGCGGCTAATGCTTTTGCAAATCCTTCGATTGCACCTTTTGCAGCTGCAATACTGGTATGAAACGGCATACCAACTTTTACCGCTACGGTACTAAAAAATACTAAACTTGTTTGTTTAGAATTTTTTAATTTAGGAAGTAGGGTGTGTATGATTTTTACCAAAAACATGAAGTTAATTTGCATGTCTTCTTCAAATACTTTTGGAGTTAACATATTGAAAGGCTTGAGATTAATGCTACCCGGGCAATATACAAAGCCATCGATTCTTTCGGGAAGAACAGAAGTATCGATTTCATCCCTCGACGCATCATAAGGAATATGGGTTACTTCTAAATTTCCCAGATTTTCTGAAGTTCTAGAGGCAATAAATATATTATGCTCATTATATAGTTTTAGAGCAATTTCAAAACCAATTCCGTGACTTCCACCTATAAGAAGAATATTTTTTCTCATTATTTAAGTTTTACACAAATATAATTTCATTACTTGCTTTGGTTTCTATTGTTCCGAATAATTCGATTAATTTCTTTTTGCGATATTCAAACACTTCTTTTAATCTTGGTTTTACAATCATGGGATGAATTAATTGTCCTAATATCCCGAGTGGTATTTTATAATCGATAATATCTTCCATTTCGACACCACCAGGAATTTCTTTAATAAAGTGTTTGTGGTGCCACAATGAGTAAGGACCAAATCGTTGTTCGTCTACAAAATATTCCTTGTTCTTTACATGCGTTATTTCTGTTACCCACTTGTTTTTGATTCCGGCTATTGGAGTAACAATATATTGTATGATTTGACCAGGATACATTTTACGATCAGCACCAGATACAACCTCAAACTTCATATACTCTGGTGTTATGGTTTTTAGATTTTTGGGATCCGAAAGAAATTCCCAGGCTTTTTCTATAGATATAGGAAGGTATTGTTTCGTTTTTAATGTATAGATTTTCATAGCTTACGAGAGTATACTAACAAATCTACTAAATTTTTGTTTAATGTATATCTTGTTTTATTAAACAAAAATATGGATAAACTCTGTTAGAAAAAACTTTTTGCCCAGGCTTTTGCTTCTTCGAGTGTACTAAAAAACGCAAAGGATTTGCCGTATAATGGCTGCTCTAGAATAGCTTTGTCTCTTTCTTTATCGCTACTAGATACAATTGCCAATCCTTTCATGTTGTCTAATACCCCTTGTTTATATATCTCTGGAGAAACTTTGTGCTCAAACTTACGATGACTAATCATTATAAAACTCTTTGATTCATAATGCTTTTTCAGCTTGTCTCTTAATATTGAAGCTCTACCAAGTGAAAATTCTACATTCTCATTGATAGTAAGTATAGCATATTGATCGTATAGGTCTATTTGACAAAATTCATTAGAAAAATGCTCCATCGGGGGATATGGGTATTGTTTATCAATTGTAAATATATGTTAAAAAGAATGACTTTTATAAGATATAATACCAAAAAATCAGTTTATGTGGATAAAGTAGCTGGTAATAAAACCTAAATTGACTTAGGTTTAATTTTGATATTCATCCAAAATAAACAAATTAGTTATGGTAAATCTGATATGTAATACGACTGAAACTCTACTAAAAAAAAAACCTAATATTTATGGTAAATAAGGCGATGTAAAACGTACTATTCTTTAACAATCTTTACAACAATTATCGGGTTTTACCAGTTTACATGTCAAAACAGCTAATAACGCACCTAGAACAGGAGCAATAAAATATAACCATTGATGTTCCCAATGACCCGACAGTAAAGCAGGTCCAAGTGATCTGGCTGGATTCATAGAGGCATTTGTCATTGGTCCGGCGAACATAGCTTCTAACAATACAACACCACCAACTGCAATTCCTGCCATAGTACCGGTTTCTTTTGAACCTGTAGAAACATTAATAATAACCACCATGAGAAAATAGGTAAGTAACGTTTCTAGAACAAATGCTCTTAAGTCATCTAAGGCAGGTAAAGTTCCGCCCAGGAATTCACTTTCCGGAAATAAAAAGAGTAAGATACTACTTGCCACTATGGCACCAATACATTGAGCAATAATATATTTAGGAACTTCTTTCCATTCAAATTTTTGGGCATATGCAAATGCAATCGTAACTGCAGGATTAAAATGAGCTCCTGATATTTCTCCAAAAGCATAAATCATCGCCATTACGATAAGCCCCCAGGTAATTGCTATACCAACATGAGTGACATCTCCACCAGTCACTTCATTAATAGTCATAGCACCGGTACCACAAAATATCATACTAAAAGTTCCGATGCTCTCAGAAATATATTTTCTCATTACTTTTTTTAAATGATGACAAATATACCATTACTTATTTTAAGTTTTTGTTAACTTTTAATGTATGTTGTAATCCTTATTTTCGTCATTGAACTCATCTTGACTTTTTGTTTTTAACCGAAAATGAGAAGAAATTTGACCAGATGAGGCACTTTTTGAAATTCATAGCAAGGGCTACGGATAAAAAAAGTAACGAAATATGGGTAAATTTCAGTTATTTTTTAGGGAAAAGAAAAGTCAAGATGAGTTCATTAAGTAAATCAATACAAACTAAACTAACTACAATGAAAAAGATCATCTTATTTCTTTCTATGGCTTTATTTTCTTTAGGAATTGAAGCTCAGGTAAAAGCGCCACAACCAAGTCCTGCTTCTAAAATAGAACAGGTTATCGGGTTGACAGATGTTTCTGTTGAATATTCTCGCCCCAGTATGCGAGGAAGAGCTATTTTTGGAAATTTAGTACCTTATGATAAGCTATGGAGAACAGGAGCTAATAAAAATACTCAAATTACATTTAGCGATGATGTAAAAGTTGCCGGTAAAGAGTTAAAAAAAGGAACATATGCAATTTATACAAAACCAGGTAAAGAAAATTGGGAAATAATTTTTTATAGTGATGCAAACAATTGGGGGACTCCACAAAAATGGGATGATACCAAAGTAGCTGCTACTGCAACTGTAAAAGCAAATACACTCCCTATGAATGTAGAAACCTTTACGATTATGTTTAGTGATTTTAAAATGGATTCTGCAGTTATGAATTTTATTTGGGCAAATACAGAAGCTGCAGTTACAATAACAACTGCTGCAAAAGCACAAACTATTGCCAGTATCGAAAAAACTATGGCGGGTCCAACCGATAGAGATCACTATCTTGCGGCTACTTTCTATAAAGATTCTGGAGAATTTGCAAAAGCAAAAGAGCATATTGATAAAGCAATATCACTACGTAAAGAGCCTGCTTTTTGGTACCATAGACAACAATCTTTAATTTATTCTTTGGCTGGAGATAAAGATGGGGCAATAAAAGCAGCAAAAACTTCGTTAGAGTTAGCAGAGAAGGCAGGAAATGCCGACTATGTTAAAATGAATAAAGATTCCCTTGCAGAGTGGGGAGCCAAATAAACACTCTTTTTCACACACAAATCATAAAAGCGTTCCATTTATTTGGAGCGCTTTTTTGTTTTCTAATCTTCTTCCTCCATAAAGAAAATATCTTCTACATGTTTTTTGAAAAGCCGGGCAAATTTTAAGACAAATACTGTTGATGGGATATATTTATCCTTTTCCATAGCATTAACCGTTTGCCTGCTACCCCCAATTTTTTTGCTAAATCTGCTTGTGTTAAATCATGGTAACGGTCTCGGATATGAGTAGTTGCGTGGTTTAACGGTTAACTTTACAAGTACACACCAAACTGAAAATCCGCGCGGATTTTCAGAAGTAGATGAGAACAAGCAATTAATTATAGCCATTGTTGACTCCTGGTTATCATTTTTCATTTTATGTATGGAAACTTGTCATCAACTAAATTTAACTTGATTCCCATTGGATCTTCTATTGCATTCATATCCTCAAAAATTATTTTTATTCAATATTCTTTAAAAAATGTACTAATTCATCTTCTTCCCAAAACCCTATTTTTCTATGAAACTCTCTTGATTGTTTGTTCGTAAGCCAAGTATCTGACCCTATTTGTGTACAACCTTTTTCTTTACACCATCTTTCACCAATTTTGAGGAATTTTTTCGCTATACCTTCTTTTCTGTATTCTGGTTCAACGTAAATTCCTTCCAAATACCCAGTGGGTGATTTACCTGCGCCTTCAACATAATCTGTCCTAATTGAGAATATTGAAAATCCGATATTTTTTCCATCTGCTTTTTTAGCCATTAGAACTTTGTTCTTTTCCAATTGAGTTATCTCTTTCAAAAGACTTATAAGTTCTTTTTCTTCAAAATCAATCCAAAGTTTTTGGCTCATGTTTACAAGCGACTCAAAGTCTTTACTTTCAAAATCAACATGTCTTACTTGTACCATTTTTCTTATTCGTCGAACTTGTTAACATCCGTTTATTACATTCTAAAATAGATAATTATTGTGCATACAATTAAAATTGCAATATTGACAATAACATTTTTGGGCTCTTTTCTTTTTTTGTGGATATAAGCCGCAGGAATCATTATGAATCCAAGGCAAATTGCAGCTATTGGCGTGAGAATAACCCATTTATTGATTAACAGTGGTAAAATCAAAGCAACGGAACCCAATATTTCGCATGTCCCAATAAATTTGATAAACCATTTATTTAATCCTTCAACACCTGTTTGGCCTTTTTGTACCAATGTCTTTTCATCAAAATACGTTTTATTGATTCCTGAAAACATAAATACAAAAGCAATCAATCCTTGTAAAATCCAAATTAGTGTGTTCATTATCTCTTATTTTCAAGAGTTTCTATAACTCCTAAGTGATTTTAATATTATTTCCATATGTCTTGTTGAATACAGCGTATTTAGTTTTGTCCATAATAGATGCTTTTTCTTGTATAAGGATACTTTTATCAATTAACTGAATTAGAATATCTAAATTGATATCCGATAATTGTCTTATGTAAAGACAGCTTTTTCCAGACCTGAATTTTCCTAAGTCATTAAGTAAGTTGTCTTCATGTTGAAGATTAACATTAAGATGTACCGTTAGTTTATTTTTAGTAGGACTAAACCCCACTTTAAACCATTCTAACTCTTTGTTGCCACCTTTTCGTTTATACGAAGACTTTCCAAATCCAATTATAAAATTTGGGACTCTTTCATTCCCCCAAACTTTTGGTTTTGCTTTTGTAATCTCTTCCATAATTGATAATAACAATTTACTATCTTCAACAATCACAGAATTTTCTATTGTATTGATAAATTTAGTAATACTGTTATTGGTTTCTTTAGTTAGTAAATCGGGCATCTTAATGGTTTAAAAATAAATTTTTTAACAATTTTGAATATTATTTCTGCTTAATCTGAGGAAATTTGTCTCCCACCAAATTCAATTCGATTCCAAATTCGAGGTAAGCCTTTAGTCCATCCAATACGGTTGTAAATCCACCTGTATTGTCATTTATTACTTGGATTAAATCATTTCCTGTTTGATGGAAGCCATAATTCTTAATGACAACATACGTTGTGTCATCTGTCAATGCAGTAAATTCATAATCAACTGATGTGGCAGGGTCGCCCCATTCAGTAGAAATTCTCTTATTTTCGACAATATCTTTTACAAAAACTTTTGTTGAAACATTGTACATTTCCCATTCCCATAAAATGGTTTTGCTTTCTTCTAGCTTTCCACTTGACTTGGTAAACCAAAATTTGGTTGTGATTTTTGGGTCAATGAATGCCTGAAATACCTCTGCGATTGGTTTTCTTACCATCATTTGACATTCTACCATTGGTTTTTGATTTTCATTCATTTTCCAAGATTTTTCCATTAAGTCAAATCCGTAGTTCCAACCTTTTTCAGTTTCAGAAATAGTTCCTTCAGGAAGTTGTTTTAATTCTTCGTGAATGCCTTCGCCCATTTGAATAAAACTCAATTGAGAGCTACCATTTTCATTAGCTTGAATTTCAATTGTAATGGTATCCGTAACAGGTGAGAAGTCAGGCATTCCACAGGTAAATTTAAGTTTATAGGGTTGTTCAACCTCTAAATATTTTCCTTTCATAACGAACTTTGTTCCGTTCTCTTCTCTGGTTATTGTGTACTGTCCACCTACACGTAAGTCAATATCAAACTCAGTATCTGGCGTCCACCATATAATCATATCTTTTGGATTTGTAAATGCTCTGTACACCTGTTCTGGTTCAACATCAAACTGTCTTTCGATTTTTATTTCTTTCATTTTGTTCTCCTCGTATTGTTGGTCACTTATTTTATTCGCTTTGTAATTGCAAGCTGAAAAGGTCAAAAGTACCAAACTTAAAAATTCAATTGTTCGTTTCATTCTACTATAGTTTCTTCTCTACTGATAAACTGTTTCTTTAGAGATTATTGGGGCAAGTAGTGTCATGCTTTTCAGTTGATTCAAGCTTATCCAAAAAATCTTGTAATGCATTCAACAGATAAGTCCAACCCTCTGTAAAGTTTTCTGGAACAAAATCTGGGCAATCGGCCAAATTTCCTAAACCTTCGTGAGTGAGTTGTAAAATGGTTTTGTTTCCATTTTGGAAGAGCTCAAAGGTTACCACAGATTGACCTTCATAGCCTTTGTATGCCCATGTATGTTTCAGTTTTTGTTTAGGGATTACCTCTATAATTTCGCATAAATGTGTATAATTAATCCCTGTTTTTCCTTTACCGTCAAATTGAAATTTGAATCCCACTTCGGCCTTAAATTCAGACATATCAAAATACCATTGCTTTATTAGATTAAGCTCTGTAAGTGCTCTCCAAACCAGTGCTACAGGTGCGTCAAATTCATGTTTTACAATGAGTGGTTTTGTATTCATTTTATTTTTGTTTGCATGTCTGAAAGTAAATCATCCAATTGTTGGAATCGGTTCTTCCAAAATTGTCTAAACTGCTCCAACCAGATATCAATTTCTTTCATTTTGTCAATTTTCAATTCATAATAAATTTCTCGTCCTTTTCGAGATGGCTCAACAAGTTCACATTCGTTTAATATTTGGATATGTTTAGAAATAGTCGGTCTCGCTACATCAAAATTCGAGGCAATTGCACCTGCGGTCATTGCTTGAGATGTAAGCATTACCAGTATAGCTCTTCGGGTTGGGTCGGAAATCGCTTGAAAAATATCTCTCCTTAATTTCATTATGAAGTCATTTAGCTACAAATATAAGGGAAGTCATTTGGCTACACAAATAGTTTCGCTTTTTTACTCCGAAATTGAGATGTTATTACTCTTAGGCGAGAGGTCTGTCTTAATTGAAGACAACGGTTTTATGGAAAAACAATAGCTGTTTTTTTATCAATTCCCTTCACAGTTTTCTAACAGGTACACAAATATCTACCACAAAAATTCCATTTTCGGGTTCTTCAGGATACAATTCAAAACAAGCTCTGTCATCTGGTTGATATCCGCTTGTTGGAAACCATTTTCCCATTAGCCAATCCCAAGCTTTTTGAAATTCATCTGCTTTTACGGTAAATCTTGAAACGACATATTTTCCTTTTTCAAGTACCATTTTCCCGATCTCTCCATCAACTTTAGTGTTTTCCGGTGCGGTCAGACAAACACTTGTTCTTAATTTACTTTTATCTGCCACATTAACGTCATCGTGATAAACAATGGCCGTTTGAAAATTATCGCTGTCCAATAATCCTTTTGGTCCAGCCCAAGCAAATAGTTTACTGAACAATCTTTCAAATAGTTCAGCGTCTCCTTGATAAGGTCCGATATGTCTCAAATAAACTACAGGTATGTTTGGCAATTCTTTTATTTCAATGCTTTCGTTGTTCTTCATATCTATTTTCCATTTAATTAATTTCGTTTGATTACAAATGTAAATGGAAGGCGTTTCGATGGCTTTATCCTTAGTGCTATTCACTTTATTCAAATTGCTATTTTTCCTTCGGAACGAAGTAGCCGATTCATTGAAATGGGATTTGAAGTTTTTTGAAAACACAGGTAGGCTTTTAAATCCGCATTTATAAGCTATGTCAGAGATTGAGTCGTTTCCATGAATCAAGAGCGATGCAGCTTTTTCCAATCGAAGTCGAAGAATTAATTGGAACGGTGTTTCTCCTGTGATGCCTTGAAATATTCTGCTAAAATGAAATTTTGAGAAGTTGGAAATCTTTGCCAATTCGTTCAACAAAAAATCATTGCCCAAATTCTTTTCAATATGGTCAATCACATTATTTATTCTGTATTTGTATTCATTGTCAATCATCGAGTTCGTTCCGACTTACAGCTAACAACAGGATATAAGACATATATCCTATATTCTACGTATTTTTATTTACAAATCTAGAGGATTTATAATTAACTTAAAATTATTTATATCCATCTTGATATGATAAAAATACACTTCTATGCTTTTGGTTTTAAGCAATGGAAATGAGCAAGAAATTCAATCGTAATGCAAACCTATTTTTTCTCTAACCGTATCTAACAGCTTGATTAATTGGATGCTTTTTTCGAAACTCATGATTGTACTTTCTGTACGGTTTTGTAGCAACATCTCCTGTACATGAATAGCTTCATAGTTATAACCGTTTGTAGTAACGTTAAATTCTATATGTTCTGATTTTCCTTCTTTTTGAATAGTGATAGAAGAGGGCTCATGAAAACGACTATTAATGATGAGTATTCCTTTTTCAAATTCGAGAGTAGCGGTTGTATCGGTTTCCTGGGTAACGGCACTAAATAGGGAAGCCGTAGCTCCATTTTTGTAAAGAAGCTGAATACTACAATCTTCATCGACTCCTGTTTTTCCTATAGTAGCCTGGGCATTTACTTTTTCTGGGTACCCTAAAATACTTAACGCTGCAAATAGCGGGTATATACCTACATCCAGCAGGCTACCACCTCCCAGTTTTTTGTTAAATACCCTTCCGTTGGGATCAAAAGCGGTTGTGAACCCAAAATCGGCTTTTAGTGTTTTTACTTTCCCAAGCGTATTAGACGCAACAACATCTAAAACATAGGAGTAATGCGGAAGAAAATACGTCCAAAGCGCTTCCATCAAGAATACTTTGTTCTTTTTTGCCAGTGCAATCATTTCTTCGACCTGGGTAGTATTCATAGCAAACGGTTTTTCGCAAAGCACCGCTTTCTTATGAGTAATGCACATCAACGTATTTTCATAATGAAACACATGTGGCGTTGCAATATATACGACATCAATATCGGAATCCAGGCTTAAAGCTTCATAGTTATCATAACAGGTCGAAGCGTGATGCTCCTTCCCAAACTCCTGAGCTTTTTTTAAACTCCTGCTTGCAACGGCATGAAGTTTTGCATTAGGAACCGATTTTAGGTCATTAGCAAATAAATGAGCTATTTTACCACACCCAATGATTCCCCATTGTATAGTTTTTTCAACATGCATTAGGTTGTTATTTCTGATTTAGGCCCGATTATGGGTTGTATAAATATCGCGATAGTCATTACCAGAACACATCCAAATAAATTGAGCCATAAATATGGCATCCAGTCATAATACCAGCCAAGAATTACAATTACCTGGGTAATAAGTGCCGCTACAAAGGTAGCGTTGCTATGTACAAATTTTACAAAGAACGCTAATAAGAATATGCCTAGCACATTTCCGTAAAAAATTGAACCAATGATATTTACCAACTGAATAAGGTTGTCGAATAAATCGGCAAAACAAGCCACTATGATCGCTAAAATACCCCATCCCAGAGTGAAAAATTTGGAAGCAGATACATAATGTTGATCGCTTTTTTCTTCGGCTACATTTCGTTTGTATAAATCGATTGCGGTAGTTGATGCTAAGGCATTTAGCTCTGAAGCTGTAGAAGACATGGCAGCAGATAAGATAACAGCCAGAAGCAGGCCGATAAGCCCTCTGGGCAGATTGTTTAAAATAAAATGAATAAATACGTAATCCTTATCGTTTATCTCTACTGCAGCGTCTGCTTTTTTGATTACTGTTTTTGCAGTTTCACGAATTTCTTTTTCTTTTTTGTTTAGTTCCTGAATTCGATTTTTATTTTCTGGTTTTTGCTCGGTCAGATACCCTTTAATTGCAGCATCTTTTGCATCATGAATTTCTGCAAGTTCGTTTTCTAATGTGGTATATTGCGCTGCATATTCTGTATTAAGAACAGCTTCTTTTCCTTTGGGATTAAAATTTAGAGGAGATGCATTAAATTGATAAAAAACAAATACCATCACTCCAACTAAAAGAATAAAAAACTGCATAGGTACTTTGAGTAATCCGTTAAACAAAAGCCCTAGCTGACTTTCTTTTATAGATTTACCGGTTAAATATCGTTGTACCTGGCTTTGGTCTGTACCAAAGTAGGAGAGGGCCAAAAATGTTCCTCCAATGATTCCACTCCAGAACGTATACCGATTATCGAGATCAAACGAGAAGTCAAGAACTTCCATTTTTCCACTGGCACCTGCAATATCCAATGCTTTAGAAAAGGTAATTCCTTCTGGGAGGTAACTTATGATAATAAAAAAGGCAACCAACATTCCAATAAAAATAATACCCATCTGTTGTTTCTGGGTAATATTAACTGCTTTTGTTCCTCCAGAAACAGTGTATATAATTACTAGTATACCTATGATAATATTTAAAGTAATTAGATCCCAGCCTAGTACAGACGATAAAATTATGGCAGGCGCAAAGATAGTAATCCCGGCGGCTAATCCTCTTTGAACCAAGAATAGGATTGCGGTTAAACTTCTGGTTTTGAGATCGAATCGACTTTCGAGGTATTCATATGCTGTATAGACATTTAGCTTATGATACATTGGGATAAATACCATACAAATAACCACCATAGCAATAGGAACTCCAAAATAAAATTGCACAAAACCCATTCCGTCATGAAAAGCTTGTCCCGGAGCAGAAAGAAAAGTAATAGCACTTGCCTGCGTTGCCATTACCGATAGACCAATGGTCCACCAATGTGCATCATTTCCTCCTCGAATATAATCTTTTACATTTTTACTGCCTTTGGTTTTCCAGGCACCATATAACACTATAAATAGTAAGGTCCCTAGTAGTACGATCCAATCTATGGTTTGCATAAGTTGATTGATTAAATTAGTTTATTTACTGATTGATGGTTGGGGTTGTTTTCTATACAGAAGAATTATGAATAAGAATTAGTGATCAAATAGAACAATAGTATATAAACTGCGTTAGCGATTAATACTGCACTATATAATTTTTTCCACTCTCTTTTTTCTTCTTTCTTTTCCATACTAAAAATTGCTAGATTAGATATATTTGGTGTTTATTTTCCTAAGGAAAGCATATTCGCAAAAAGTCGATATGCACCTGATACTCCTGCCGGAAACTCTCTAAAAAAACTAAGTCCGGTATATACATAATGTCCTTTACCATATTTGGCAATTAATAGAGGACCTCTTTTTTTAGACTCCCCTTTATCATTGGCCGCCAAAATAGGAGTGTACTCTTTTGACCATTCATTAGGGAAATACAATCCTCTTTCCTGCACCCATCCTTCAAAATCATTAGCAGTGATTTTATTAGGTGAATTTAATACCTGATGCTCTGGTGCTAAAAAGGTAATTTTTGCATTTTCATCGGTTACCCGATCTCTGGATAATTTAAGAGGGTATGGGCCTAAGTTATCAGTTACTTTTAACCTATGACTGGTATTGTATTGAATGATCAGGTTTCCTCCATTTTTTACATACTCTAATAGGTATTGTTGTTTAAATTTTAGCTGTTCTACAGTGTTATAAGCCCTAATTCCTACTACAATAGCATCAAAAGGTTGTAAACTTTCTGTAGAAATAGATTCTGGATCAATTGTGGTTACTTTATAGCCTATTTGCTGTAAACTTTCTGGTACTACATCTCCGGCACCTTCTATATATCCAATATTTTCTCCTTTCTTTTTAATATCCAAACGTACAACTTTGGTCTCAGATGGTAATACTACAGTTTGGTATGGAATATGGTCATAATCAATAGTAATGACTTCTTTTGAATATAGATTTCCATTGATTTCTATTTTTGGCGAAATATAGCCTTCACTTTGAGTCTGAGGCGATGTAAGGGTAAAAACGATTGTTTTTTCTTCTCCTTTTTGAGAGAGATTAAAATTAATAGCGGCAGGAGTCACTTGCCAACCTTCTGGATGTGTTAATGTAACCTTTCCATTTAAGTTCGCTTTACCAGCTTTTATAGTAACAGGAATTTGTTTTGAAGCACCGTTAGCGTAGATAATTACTTTATCTTTTATACTTGCAGAAATAGCAGGAATAATCTCGAATGGTTTATATACTTCTCCTTTAACAGGATCGTTTGTTTTGTATACAACGTCTTTAGAAAAAGGGATAGAAACTCCATCGAGTACTACTGTAAACAAAGCTTTGATTTTATGATCTGTTTCTGGTTTTCCGATTAGTTTTTGATCATTAACATTATACATCCCCAGTGTACCTTTATTGGTGAGCCAATAAGGATTAGTAAAATCAAAATTAGATGGGATACTACCTTTAAATTCGAAATTATTTCGGATATTGTTTTTTAGAACTTTTTCAGAAACATCATTAATATTAACTGCAGCAATTTTGATAGATTGCAGAGTCATAGTATTCGCACTTCTATTGATCGCTTCTACTTTTAGTATAACTTCGCTTCCTTTAGTAGCATTTGCTTCGGTCGCAACAGCTTCCAGGTAAAGACCAGAAACAGCAGCAATAATTTCTTGAATCTCTTTAGTTTTAACAGCTTTCCAATGTTTATTTTCTAATTGCTGAATTAATTGATATGCTTTTACTAATTGAGGAAGAATAGCAGGTGGATTCTTGAAATCAAAATCTTTTTCTACCTGGTATAGAATATCACCAATAGCTTTACCTCCTTTAACACGATTCCATGAGGTATCAATTCCTTCAAAAATATTTGTTTTATCTTTTGGTAAATCGCCTTTAATAAGTTCTACATATTCACTTTGTTGTCCACGACTACCTGTACTACCAAATCCCTGTGATTTGTGCTGGCTACGGCTTAATGATGCTATTTCTGTGTTAGAAAGCCCCAGAGAAGGATAATATATTCCCGTATCAAACGCTAATAAATTGGTTTTATCTGCTTTTGCGAATTTTTCTCGACTACCATAAAACCACCAGGAAGTATTAAAGAATAATCTTTTGGGTTGCCAGGTTTCTGTATAGTTAAGCTGATCTGGATATACTGTTTTATCCCCAGTTATATCAAAAGCTTCTACACTTAACATTGCCGAAGATGTATGATGACCATGAGTACTACCGGGAGTCCTGTGATTAAAACGATTGATGATTATATCTGGTTTAAAATTTCGTATTGCCCATACGACATCTCCCAGTACTTCTTTTTTATCCCAGATAGAAAGTGTTTCGTCGGGATGTTTAGAATATCCAAAGTCATTAGCACGGGTAAACAATTGCTCTCCTCCATCGGTTCTACGAGCCGCTAATAATTCCTGGGTTCTAATTACACCTAATAATTCTCTAATCTCGGGGCCTATCAAATTTTGTCCACCATCTCCCCGGGTAAGAGATAAATATGCTGTTCTGGCTTTTACCTGATTAGACATATAGGATATAAGTCGGGTATTTTCATCATCGGGATGAGCTGCAACATATAATACAGATCCTAAAAAATTAAGTTTTTTTATAGCTTGATGAATTTCTGCTGCATTGGGTTTATTGGGTTGTTGTCCTTGTATAACGTATGGAAATAGGATACCAAAACAGGCTATAAAAAATAATTTTCGCATAACTTCTGGGTGCAATTTTTAATTGAGTTTCTCCAAATATAAAAAGATAAAATTCTCAGAATTGTGGTTTAAGGATACTTTAACAGGAAGTCCTTATCAATTATCTTTTAAGAAGACAACTTTATACAACTACACTTCTTTTGGTGCTTTGGATCTATAAATTAGCCCTAATAATGACCCTAAAAGCACGGTTATAGCAATAGTTGGAGTAGGACCAAAGACGAGTATACCAATTATTAATCCTAAGAGACCTCCTAATGCACTGGCCAGAAATCTTCCGCTATTTCTTTTTTGCAGTATAACATATATCATCGCTATAGAAAGTGTCATTCGCAATGCAGCACCTACAATAGTTATATCCACAATACTTCTCCAAAATAATGCTACTATAAAAGCAACAATGACGGTAATAATCGTAGCATATCGTAAAGATTTTACTTTTTGTTCTTCTTTAGTAGCAGAAACAATATGAGAAGCCACAGCAAAAATAGAGGTATCTGCAGTACTCATTAAACCTGCAAAAAAAAGTACAAGCAAAAGTGGTAGCCATGATTGTGCTATAAAGTTTTGCATAGCATAAACAAATACGGTGTCGGGATCTAAATTAGGATTTTGAATATAGGTGTATAACCCAATTATAAGTAATAAAAAGACAATACATAAAACTGGGATAATAGCAAGACTTAATCCTCTTTTTAATGATTTTTCATCTTTAGCAGCATAACAAAGCTGGTATCGATCTGCTAACCCAAAAACAGATAGCCCCCCGTATAGTACTAAACCTACAACACTACCAATAGTCACATTATTACCCGTAGTACTGCTAAGAATCATACCAAAATCCTTACTATCAAACATGCCATAAATTAGTATACAGAGAAATGCTATGATAATTACTGCCTGAAAAATATCGGTAATAATTACAGCTTTAAAACCAGAAAATAAAACATATACCATCACTACAATTGCTGTAATCAATAGTGCGGTTTCGTAAGGAAGAATTTCGAAGAAAGCAATAATCTTTGCACCACCTGCCAGGGATAATAATATCCAGAAAAATTGAACAGCTATAGTTATAAAATTGGTAACGGTAGCTGTATTTTTATTATTTGTAACAAAAGCAGGTAGATCTCCCTGTGTATAGAACTTACCTTGTTTAGATAGCTTTTTTATTTTTGGTGCGGCCCAAAACGCAAATAAAAAATAACCAATTACTGATCCCAAAGACATGGCAAAAAGTCCCCAACCAAATTTGTAGGCATAACCTGTATATGTAATTAGAGTGCTGACTCCAATTGCACCTGCGAATTTAGAGAATAAAATAGCATAAGCACTTTTATTTCTGCCTCCGATAAGAAAATCTTCACTTGATGATGATCTGGATATATAAATCGATAAACCTATGATTAAGATGATGTAAGTACTTAGATAAAGGTAGATTTCCATACGGAGTTTATTTTTTTCTTTCTACAAATTCTAATTGATCAATACTTACATTAGTAGTAAAAACCCCGTAATTAACAATAGCTTTTCCTTTTTCTATGCTGTCTATGGTTCCTATAGATTTTCCATCAATCATTCGTACTCGATCACCAGTTTTTAGAGTTACTTTTGGTTTTGCCGCTTCGATCTTTTCTTCTTTCTTTTTTTCTTCTTTTTTCTTTTTACGAATTACCTGTACTTTTTCTTTAACTTCTTTTACGACTTTTTGCTCTTTGGCTTTTTCTACTTTTCGTTGCTTAGGGCTTTGTTTTTTTCGTTTGGAGTTTTCTACCTCAACGATTTTTATAAATTCATTGATTAGCTCTCTTTTTCTCTTATTATTAAAGTATTTTTCGCTAAGATCATCAATTTTTTGACCCAGATAGATCATTCTTTGATTACTGTCATATAACTCCTGATAGCTTTCTAGCTTACGCTGAATACGCTGATTTGTCTTTTCTAAGCGTTCCTTTTCTTCTTCTGCTTTTTGCTCTTTGGTTTTGAGGCCAGCAGTAGTTTTTTGTAGTTTTGATCTTTCTTTTTGAAGATTAGCAATACTTTTATCAAAACGAATTTTACCGCGCTCTACTTTTTTCTTTGCTTTATTGATTAGGCTATATGGGATTCCGTTTTTTTGAGCGACTTCAAAAGTAAAAGAACTTCCTGCTTCACCTAAGTGTAATTT
Organism: Aquimarina atlantica; assembly: GCF_000626715.1. Lineage (GTDB taxonomy): Bacteria > Bacteroidota > Bacteroidia > Flavobacteriales > Flavobacteriaceae > Aquimarina > Aquimarina atlantica. Next base: position 111,493 of record NZ_AQRA01000001.1, read on the forward strand.
AAAAAGGGGTTCTAGTGTTTTTGAATCGAATAACATATTTGCATTACTCATATTTGGTAACTCATTAGCCAGCATTTTTAAATTGGCATAATGGGTTGTGATGATCCCAAAAGACCCTCTTTCATAGAACACCTCGAGGAAAGCTTCAGCTAGCGCGCCACCAAGTTCTGGATCACTACCTGTTCCAAACTCATCAATTAGAAATAGTGTTTTGTTATTACATTTTCGTAAGAAATAATTCATATTCTTCAAACGATAACTGTATGTGCTTAGGTGGTTTTCTATAGATTGATTATCACCTATATCGGTAAGAATCACATCGAATAGACACATTCTACTGTATTCATGTACCGGAATTAGCATTCCGCTTTGCAACATTACCTGTAGTAAACCAATAGTTTTTAAGGTAATACTTTTTCCACCGGCATTAGGACCAGAAATAACAATAATTTGATTATTCTCATTTAATGTTATAGTCTGCGGGAAGGTTTTCTCTCCTTTTATTGTATTGGTATGATATAATAAAGGATGATATGCGTCTTTAAGTGTTAACTCTCTATCGGTAGTGATTTTTGGCAATACAGCATTAAGTTGACCTGCATATTTTGATTTTGCCGAAACAACATCGATATTACTTAGGTATTCCTGATAGTCCTTGAATAATTCTATAAACGGACGTAATTTGTTAGTGAGTGCTTTTAATATTTTTACAACTTCTTCTCGTTCTTCATATTGAAGATTACTGAGCTCACGACTATATTGTAAAGTAGCTTCGGGTTCTATGTAGACAATACTTCCCGTTTTAGAATTACCCATAATAGCGCCTTTTACTTTACGCCTGTACATAGCTGCTACTGCCAGAACTCTTCTGTTATCTACGACACTTTCTTTAATTTCATCCAGGTAGCCCAAACTATTATATCGGGCTAAATCTTTTCCGAAACTTCCATTTAGTCTTCCCTGTACACTATGAATATCTTTTCGAAGGCGTTGTAATACAGGAGAAGCATTATCTTTAACCTCTCCGAACTTATCAATTACCATTTCGATTAGATGAATAACCTCTTTGGTAAATGTTACTGTAGAAGATGTTTGGTATAGGGTAGGGTATAGCTCAGCATTTTTTCTAAAAAAATAGAGTAAATCATTAGTAGTAGTACTAATAGAAATCAATCGTTTTAGATTTGGGGCTTCTAAAAAAGTATTTTCAATATTTAATAATTGAATTTCTTTATTAATACTATCGAATCCATGATTGGGTATACGGGTATCATTGAATAATGAAGATTTGTATTCGAATACTTCTTGTAAGGCAATATGAAGCTGCTCTTCGGTATCGAAGGGAGCAATTTGCAATGCTTTTAACTTACCAAAATCTGTATTGCACTGTTCTGCAATATGTTTTTGCACAGTATCAAATTCTAGATCGTCTAGTGTTTTTTTAGAAATACGAATCATACTTTTTTTTACCCTATTTTTGGGTTATATTCGATCAATTTTAGAACAGGGCAAAAGTACACAATTGCTATAATTTTTTGACATCTATATGAATGTAAATATTGAACCTTCTTGGAATCAGCAACTTAAAGAAGAATTTGACAAGCCGTATTTTGCTTCATTAGTAGGTTTTGTGAAAACAGAATATAAAAATAACACGTGTTATCCAAAAGGAAGTGACATATTTTCTGCTTTTGATCATTGTAGTTTTGATGATGTTAAAGTGGTTGTAATTGGTCAGGATCCTTATCACGGAGTCGGGCAAGCTAATGGTTTGTGTTTCTCTGTTAGTGATGGTATTGATATGCCACCATCATTGATAAATATTTTTAAGGAAATTGAAACAGACTTGAAACTGCCTTTTCCTTCAAATGGAAATTTAGAACGTTGGGCAAAACAAGGCGTTTTATTATTAAATGCTACACTCACTGTTAGAGCACATCAAGCTGGATCTCATCAAAACAAAGGATGGGAACAATTTACAGATGCAGTTATTCAAACGATATCCGATACAAAAAAGAATGTTGTTTTTTTACTGTGGGGTGGTTATGCTAAGAAAAAAGGAGCTAAGATAGACAGATCAAAACATCATGTTTTAACTAGTGGGCATCCTTCTCCATTAAGTGCTAATAGAGGATATTGGTTTGGAAATAAACACTTTAGTAAGACCAATTCATACTTGCTTGAAACGAATCAAACTGAAATAAATTGGTAAATATGCTTATGCCGCGTTAGGTATCTTAGAAGATTTCGACTTATCTGAAGATTGATCAGATACCGAATTAATCTGAACTTTTTGTGTTTTTGATTTCTTTTTGTCTGTATCAACAGATTGCATGCTTAATTTAAGCAGAACAAAATTGAAGACAATAAGGCTTGCGAGAATTATTAAAAAAGTTACCATAATAGATTTGTTAGTTAATTACTAGATGCAATGCACTCAAAAAGGTTGCGTATGCGCTAATAATTAGTTCATTTTATTGGGGGTAGGCTCGGCAAATGTACAAATTTTTTTATTTGTATAGACGCTTGCTATATAGATATTTAAGAATTAATTATTTGCTAAGAGTTTCCTCTGTACATTTTATATATTATATTTTTGACCTTAATTCTTTAAAATATCCTTTATGAAGTAACGTTTTGGATTAAGATATCCCTACCCTATATTTCAACTTTTTTTTAATTTAATAGGGTATATGCAGATCTTAGATGTCATAAATTAGTTTTTCGGGAGCTATTTTTTTGTTAATGATTTCTAAATTAAATAAGTAATCCTGAACCTCTACGAGTGTTTCTTTTTTGATAAGAGACTGACTCCATTCTGTATGTTGTAACCATTTCTGTATATCTTCTAATTGTTGATCATACCTATAAGCAAGAGTTCTATCTATACTCGGGATATGTTTAAAATCTGTAGTGGTGGTATTTATAATGTCTAGAATAGTCTTTATTTCTTCTTTTTTGGTATTGAGTATATCTTCTCTTACGGCTATAACAAAACAAGGCCAGGGAGTAGGGCAATCTATGACTCGTCTAAATACTCCATTATCGACCAATGGTTTTGTAGTAAAATGTTCCCACATAAAATAATCAGCTTTTCCATTGGTTAATGCTTCAACTGCCCCATCCAGGTTTTTTACAACTTCAAATTGTAAATGAGAGGTGTCCCATTTTTGGTTTTGAGCATTTACATAAGCCATCAAATGAGAACCAGATCCATATCTGCTAATAGCAGCTTTTGTATTTTGAAGCTCAGAAAGATTAGTGTATTTAGAATTGACGCTTACATGAATTCCCCATATAAGAGGTGTTTGGATATATGTTTGTACAATTTTACTGGGATTACCGGCGATGATATCTTTAACGATTCCTTCTGTAAGAATTATTGCCATGTCGATATCCTGGTTTCTTAAGGCCTCGCACATTGCTCCTGTACCACCAGGATATTCTGTCCACTCTAATTGTATATTGTTTTTTAGATAGCTTCCGTCTTCAATAGTTAAATGCCAGGGTAGATTGAAGTGCTCAGGAACACCACCTATTTTTATAGTTTGCATGCTATCTGAAATTAATAAATGTGTATTTCATCGATTATTTATGTTTTTTAACGATAAAAATAAATGATTTTTATATATTTGAACCATTACTATTTTAAAGATTATTTATATTTAAAAAGTTTTAACCCCAAATAAAAACAATATTGCTATGAAAAAGAATTTTTTAAAAAATAAAAATACATATGTAAAGGTTGCGAAGTTAAAAAATAATTCTCTAGAGAATGGTATCGTAGTCTTTATTGCAGTATTGTTGCTTACTAATTTATTAATTAGTCTTAAAGTATTATTTGGTTAATCTACTTAGAGATAATTAGTTATTAACCAAATAATGAAAAAAGAATGAGGACCTACTACTCATTCTTTTTTATTTTATATAACTATTTATAGGTGATAATCTACTATTTTGTCTAAAGTGTATTTGATAAGTTTCTTTACAGTTTCTTTTGGGTTTTGACTAAATTCTCCTGTAGTACGATTAGCTACAATAGCATTCATAGATACGGCTTTATGTCCAAGTAATTTTGCCAATCCGTATATGCCGGCAGTTTCCATTTCCAAATTAGTTATTTTTTTATCCTCATGTACAAAAGAGGCTATTTTTGTATTAAGTTCTTGATCCTGTAATGGTAACCTTAATACTCTTCCCTGAGGGCCATAAAAACCTACATTGGTCACTGTATGTCCTTTTTGAACAATACTACTTAACATATGCTCTCCTAATTGTTTATCGTATGCAACTGTATATGGCTTTGATTTATTTTGATCCAAATCTATATGTTTTGCCAAAGCTTCTGAAATTTCGGGTAATTGTACATGATTACTTTTATAGAAATGTAGAAGACTATCAAAACCAGTGGCAATTTCTGAAACCACAAAACTATCTATAGGAATATCTGGTTGTATAGATCCAGAGGTTCCTATACGAATAATATGTAATGTGGTGCGCTCTGTTTTGTTTTTACGAGTAGTAAGGTCAATATTTACTAAGGCATCTAGTTCATTACATACAATATCTATATTATCTGTACCAATACCTGTAGAAATTACAGTAATTCTGTGCCCTTTATAAATTCCTGTTTGCGTATGAAATTCTCGTTTACGAATGTTACATTCGATAGTTTCAAAATGTTGTGTTACCAGATCAACCCGATCTGGATCCCCAACAGTTATTATCGTCTGGGCAAGGTGTTCTGGTTTAAGATTTAGATGATAAATACTACCATCTTTATTAAGAATAAGTTCGGATTCGGCTATAGCCATATTATAATTTTAATAGTGCGTGAGTTTCATTGTTATACAGGTAATCGTATTTTTTTACCCCTCCATAATACCAATCTAATACTTGTGTGTTATAAAAGTTTTTTTTGTGTTGTAACGCTAGTTTTCCTCTTTCGGATAATAAAAGTCTATCTTTTGTTTGATCTAAAAACTGAAAGAGCCTTGCAAGCACACGTGTCATTTGCATGTCACCATATCCATAATATCCTTGATACTCCAGAGCATATCCCATAAGTTGCTTAATATTTTTAATATGGTAATTATCGACCATTTCCAGGATATTATGTTCTAAAATATTAAGTCCGGTTAGCATGTTAGGAAAACGCTGCAAATGTGCTCTTAGGCATATCGACATATATTCGAAAGAAGAATCTCTTTTAATCTGCCCTGCCATTTTCTGTGGTTTTGATTCGCAGTATAATGTCCAGATATGAGAAGCAAATTCAAGATCATCTATAGTTAATAAGATTTTGTTTTTGTAATGTTCTTTTAGTTGTTTTTCAGATAACTCACAAAGTCCAAATAGTTTTTTCTCATGCTCAATTCTACCACTACAAACCAGGTAAACAGGAATATCTTTAATTCCTTTACGAAGTAATAAGCTAATAGCGGCAATCATATTAACATGGCAGAATAAATCATATTCAAACCATAGTATGATTTCGGTATAGTTTGTAAGGTTATCTATTTTTTTGAGTTGCGAAACAAATTTTTCTTCATAATCAGAAGAACCGATTCTGTAGTATTTTTTCAGAAAAGATTCCCGAGTTTTGATAGCATCTTCTGTTTCTACTTCAATTTTGGTAGGCCCTTCGCAAAGCATTTCACGCCAGGTCATAAATTCTCCGGTAGCAAGATCTAACTCTTTCATTCTATTGGTTAGACTATCCCCATTAGTAATATGTAATGTGTTTTTCCCCAAAATAGTTATTGATTTATTATCCTCCTACACGTTTTACTTTAAATCCTTTTTCCTTAAGAATATCCATAATTTGATCTCTGTAATCACCTTGTATGATTATAGCATCATTTTTAAAACTCCCACCAACACTTAAGCGAGTTTTTAACTCTTTGGCGAGTTTTTTAAAATCTTCGTCAGCACCAGTATACCCCTCAAGTATAGTGATGGGTTTTCCTTTTCGTTTTTCGTATTTGCAAACTATAGGATCATCCTGCATCCATATTTGATCTTGATCATCTTGTACATTTTCTTCTGTCTCTTCTGGTTGATGATCAGGAAATAATTTTTTTAATTGATCTTGTAAATCCATACGGAGTTTATTTTTTTATTAATCCAATTTCTACAAGTCTTTGGTGTAAGAATTCTCCAGCAGTAATATCTTCATAGTGCTTAGGATTATCTTCTGTAATACATTTTTCTAAACAATTTAGCTTCATGTCACTTCTTGGATGCATAAAGAAAGGAATAGAATATCTTGGTTTTCCCCACTGATCCTTGGGAGGGTTTACTACGCGATGTATTGTAGATCGAAGTTTATTATTAGTATGTCGTTCTAACATATCTCCAACATTAATAACGAGTTCATCCTCTTCTGGGAGCGCATCAATCCATTGCCCATCTCTATGTTGCACTTGTAGTCCTCCTGTAGAAGCTCCCATTAACAATGTAATCAGGTTAATGTCTCCATGTGCTCCTGCTCTAACTGCACCTTTAGGTTCTTCTTTAATAGGAGGGTAGTGAATAGGGCGTAAGATACTATTACCATTACTTGCCCAATGATCAAAGTAATGTTCATCAAGACCTATATATATAGCTAATGCTCTAAGGACATAGATTCCTGTCTTTTCTAACATTTTATAAGCTTCCATTCCTGTGGTGTTAAAGTCTTTTAATTCTTCAACAATAACATTATCCGGGTATTCTTCAATTAAGTTAGCATCTGCATCTGGTTCTTGTCCAAAATGCCAAAACTCTTTTAGATCTCCTTCTTTTTTACCTTTGGCATGTTCTTTACCAAAAGAAGTATAGCCTCTTTGTCCGCCTAATCCTTCGATTTCATATTTTTCTTTGGTGGCTGTGGGTAATGCGAAAAAGTTTTTAATTTCCTTATATAAATCTTCTACAAGTTGGTCACTTAAAAAATGATTTTTCAATGCAACAAAGCCAATTTCTTCGTAAGCTTTTCCTATTTCGTTGACAAATTTTTGTTTTCGTGAAGGATCATTTGATAAAAAATCTGCCAAATCTACGCTTGGTATATTATTCATTAGTCTATTCATTTGTGTATTGAAGAACTAAAATAGGTGTATTTGACCGAAAATTCCTAATAGGACTTCAAATTTATTTATAGCTGCAAAATATCGGTCAAATTTGTTAATTATGGACGCTTAATCCTTAATTCATGGTAAATTTAACTAATTCATAGAATTGTTTAGGGTAAATTAACAACTACTTAATAATATTGTAATTGGGATGCGAGTTGTGAAGTAAAAATAAGTATTTTTACCTAACAAATTTACTGCTATGGAGCACATTTCAAAGGAAAAAATAGAACTACATTTTGACCGAAAAGAATACAAAGATGATCAGCTGATCTCACTATATCTCAAAATGCTTAAACCCAGGCTTATTGAAGAGAAAATGCTTGTATTGTTACGGCAAGGAAAAATATCTAAATGGTTTAGTGGTATAGGGCAAGAAGCAATATCTGTGGGGATAACGGCTGCTTTAGAAAACGAAGAATATATACTTCCGATGCATCGTAATTTGGGAGTATTTACAACAAGAGATATTCCTTTATATAGACTGTTTAGCCAATGGCAAGGAAAAGCAAATGGATTTACCAAAGGGCGTGATCGTTCTTTTCATTTCGGAACACAAGATTATAATATTGTAGGTATGATTTCTCACCTTGGACCACAAATGGGAATAGCTTGTGGGATTGCTATGGGAAATCTTTTAAAAAAGAATAACAAAGTTACTGCAGTGTTTACAGGAGAAGGAGGAACCAGTGAAGGAGATTTTCATGAAGCACTTAATGTAGCTTCGGTATGGAGTTTGCCCGTGATGTTCTGTATAGAAAATAATGGTTATGGATTATCGACCCCTACCAGTGAACAATATAATTGTGAACACCTTGCAGATCGTGGCTTGGGATATGGTATGGAGTCCCATATTATTGATGGGAATAATATATTAGAAGTATACGATAAAGTAAGCAAGTTAGCCAAAAGCATTAGGATCAATCCGCGACCGGTTTTATTAGAATTTAAAACTTTCAGAATGCGCGGGCATGAAGAAGCAAGTGGAACAAAGTATGTGCCTAAGGAGTTAATGGAGCACTGGAGTGCTAAAGATCCTATAAAAAACTATAAGAATTACCTGATAGATGAGGGAATAATTTCTGATGAAGATGATCGTGAAAAAAAATCCACTATAAAAAAGGAAATAGAATCTAATTGGGAGCGTGCAAATACCGAAGAAGCGATTGATGTTAATTTGGATAAAGAGTTAAATGATGTGTATACACCATTTGATTATAAGGAAATAAAACCTGGTACCGATACAAAAGAACAAAGGTTGATTGATGCTATTTCTGATGGTCTAAAAGAAAGCATGCATCGCTATGATAAGCTTGTGATTATGGGGCAGGATATCGCAGAATATGGAGGAGTTTTTAAAATTACCGAAGGCTTTTTGGATACATTCGGAAAAGAACGAGTACGCAATACTCCAATTTGTGAATCAGGAATTGTCTCTGCAGGGTATGGGCTGTCTATTAATGATTATAAGGCTGTTGTTGAAATGCAATTTGCTGATTTTGTGTCTTCTGGATTTAATCCAATCGTTAATCTGTTGGCAAAATCAAATTATAGATGGAGTCAGTCGGCAGATGTTGTGATTAGAATGCCTTGTGGAGCAGGTGTTGCAGCGGGGCCGTTTCATAGTCAGACTAATGAAGCGTGGTTTACCAAAACACCAGGGCTTAAAGTTGTCTATCCTGCATTTCCGTACGATGCAAAAGGTTTGTTGGCTACAGCAATAGAAGACCCTAATCCAGTGTTGTTTTTTGAACATAAAGCACTATATAGAAGTATCCGCCAAGAGGTTCCCGAAGGGTATTATAATTTACCATTAGGTAAAGCTTCTGTATTACAGGAAGGAAAAGATATTACTGTTATAAGTTATGGGGCAGGTGTGCATTGGGCATTAGAAGTATTAGAAAAGCATCCACAAATCAATGCGGATCTTGTCGACCTAAGATCATTGCAACCCCTGGATACAGATACGATATACCAATCTGTGAAAAAAACAGGTAAAGTTATTATTTTACAGGAAGATTCACTTTTTGGAGGTATAGCTTCGGATATTTCGGCATTAATTATGGAAAATTGCTTTACGTTTCTTGATGCACCCGTAAAACGAGTAGCAAGTTTACAGACTCCGATCCCATTTGATACGAATCTTGAAGCTCAATATTTAGGAAAAAACCGATTCGAAGAAGAATTGCTATTGCTATTAGAATTCTAGTTTTTATATAAGCTATTTTGGCAATAGATATTAGAAAGATATGGTATAGAATCTTAATATTTTACTTTTTTAAACCATTATAAAATTTTAGTTACTAAAATTTTATAATGGTTTTTATTTGTAAAGTGTTGTTTGTTAGTGATTTATGTGTTGTTTTTTTGTTGGTTAATGAATTTTAAGGTTAACAAAATATTATAAATTTTAAATAGGGGCAAAATCCCCTTTAACATATGTTGTATGTTCTATAAGTAAATCTTAATTTCGCGCTGAATATACAAAAGCATAGTCTTTTGGACTAAAATACAGGGGGTTAAAATATAATTCATGAACGCGAAACAACTAGAACATCTTCGTTCTTCAACAATACTGGTGACTGGTGCAGCAGGGTTTATAGGGTCTAATCTTTGCGAAGCGCTTTTAGAAATTGGAAGTACCGTAATAGGATTTGATAATTTTGCAACAGGACACCAAAAAAATATCGATCCGCTATTAAAGAACTCTAACTTTACTTTTATAGAAGCAGACATTAGAAATCTTGATGATTGCCATAAAGCATGTAGTGGGGTTGATTTTGTATTACATCAGGCTGCATTAGGTTCTGTACCAAGATCAATTAATGATCCTATTACAACTAACGATGTTAATGTTGGAGGATTTCTTAATATGCTGGTCGCCTCAAGGGATGCAGGGGTAAAACGTTTTATCTATGCTGCAAGCTCTTCGACATATGGTGATTCTGAAGCTTTACCCAAGGTAGAAGAAAAAATAGGGAAACCATTATCACCCTATGCTATAACCAAATATGTTAATGAATTGTATGCCGATAACTTTAAAAGAACATATGATTTAGATACAGTTGGGTTACGATATTTTAATGTATTTGGTCGTAAACAGGACCCTAATGGGGCATATGCTGCCGTTATTCCCAAATTTGTAATGCAGTTTATGAAATATGAATCCCCGGTAATTAACGGTGATGGCCTATTTTCTAGAGACTTTACCTATATTGATAATGTAATCCAAATGAACCTACTGGCAATAGTTTCTGATAATGAAGAAGCTATAAATAATGTTTATAATACAGCTTACGGAGAAAGAACAACGCTAAACGAACTAACGGTTTTGTTAAAAGAATATCTATCTGTATACGATAATGCTATCGCAGATGTAGATATTACGTATGGACCAGAACGTAAAGGCGATATACCACATTCTTTAGCTTCTGTAGATAAAGCAAAAACACTTTTGGGGTATGCTCCAGAATTTGATATCAAATCAGGACTAAAAGAAGCTGTGAAATGGTATTGGAAGCATCTAAAATAAACTCAAAAATTCTAGTAAATAAAGAATAATTATGCAAAATATTAAGATTGCCATCATTGGATTAGGATATGTAGGGTTACCGCTAGCCAGATTATTTGCAACTAAATATCCAGTAATAGGTTTTGATATCAATGAAAAAAGAATCAAAGAATTACGTTCGGGAACCGATTCTACTTTAGAAGTAGAAGACGACTTATTAAAATCAGTATTAAAAGATAATAGGGATTTGGATGAAAACGGACTCTACTGTTCTTCTGATATAGCAGATATAAAAGATTGCAATTATTACGTAATTACAGTTCCTACTCCTGTAGATAAAAATAACAGGCCAGATCTTACACCTTTGTATAAGTCTAGTGAAACTGTTGGCAAGGTCTTAAAAAAAGGAGATATTGTCATTTATGAATCTACAGTATACCCGGGAGTTACCGAAGAAGAATGTGTTCCTGTGCTAGAACAAATAAGTGGGTTAAAATTTAATGAAGACTTTTTTGCCGGATACTCGCCAGAGCGAATCAACCCTGGAGATAAAAAACACACCGTAGAGAAAATCCTGAAAGTTACTGCAGGATCTACTCCAGAAGTTGGGAAAAAAGTAGATGATTTATATGCTTCTATTATTACAGCAGGAACTCACCTTGCACCAACCATAAAAGTGGCGGAAGCAGCAAAAGTTATCGAAAATTCACAGAGAGATATTAACATCGCTTTTGTTAATGAGTTAGCTAAGATCTTTAACCTAATGGATATAGATACTAATGACGTATTAGAAGCTGCAGGAACCAAATGGAATTTTCTACCTTTTAAACCGGGACTGGTAGGTGGTCATTGTATTGGTGTTGATCCATATTACCTGGCTCAGCGTGCACAAGAATTTGGATATCATCCAGAAATTATCTTAGCAGGACGTAGATTAAATGATAGTATGGGGCAATATGTGTCATCAGAAGTGATTAAGCTTATGGTAAAACATGATATTCATATAAAAGGTGCTAAAGTATTGGTGCTTGGTGTGACATTTAAAGAAAATTGCCCCGATGTTCGTAACACAAGAGCAGTCGATGTTATTAGACAATTAAGCGATTTTGGAACCGAGGTTACTGTATATGATCCATGGGCAAATCCTGCAGAAGTAATGCATGAATATAACCTGGAAATAACAATCGATTTACCAAAAGAAAAATACGATGCAGTAGTATTAACAGTGGCTCATAAAGAATTTTTAGAAATAGATTTAAAATCTATGCTTTCACCAAATGGAGTTCTTTATGATGTTAAAGGAATACTGAAAGAAAAGGTTCACGGACGATTATAATAGAATAATCATACGGTAGTATAACAAAATAACAACTTAAGACCAATCATTTTGAGCCAATTAAAAAAAGGGGCATTACTAACTTATCTAAAGATTTTCCTTACTAATGTTATAGGTATTGTGATTACGCCTTTGATCGTTAGTTATTTGGGAAAAGATGAATATGGTATATTTAATGCAATTGGAGCATTAATAGGTACCATTGCTCTTTTGGATTTTGGACTTACTAATACCGTTGTTCGGTTTATAGCTAAATATAGAGCAGAAAAAGATAGAAAAGGAGAAGAAAATTTTTTAGCAACAATAGGAATATTATATTTTGTTATTTCTCTGCTCGTTATTATTTTCGGCATTATCTTCTATTTCTTTATAGACTCATATTTTACAAAGTTTAGCGTCGAAGAACTTAAAATAGCAAAATTAATGTTTGTTATTTTGATTTTTAATCTGGCTATTCAACTTCCGGGAATGATCTTTACAGGAATCTGTAAAGGATACGAAGCATTTGTATTTCCAGAATCTGTTAGTGTAATAAGGTATCTTCTAAGATCAGTGACCGTAGTAGCTGTACTTTTTTTAGGAGGTCGTGCTATATCGTTGGTCATAGTCGATTCGATATTTAATATTCTTACCATTTCGGTATCTGCCTATTACGTGATTAAAAAACTTAATGTAAGATTTAAATTACATAAGCTCTCTAAAGCATTTATTAAACAAATATTAAAATATTCTAGTTGGATTTTTGTGTTTTCTATTGTAGGAATGCTACAATGGAAATCTGGTAGCTGGGTGCTGGGGGCTATGAGTTTACCAAAGGTTTTGGGTGTTTATGGAATCGGAATTGCCCTGGGAACGTATTACGGTGCTTTTTCTACTGCAATATCCAGTGTTTTTTTACCCAGAGCAACGCAAATGACAGTAAGAAATGCAACAGGAGAAGAGTTAACCGATATGATGATTAAATTGGGTAGGTTGTCTTTTATTGTATTAATGTATGTATTAGGAGCTTTTATATTGTATGGAGAACAATTTATCAATTTATGGGTAGGAGGCGCAGAATTAGAAGCCGATGGTACATATAATACCCAAGAATGCAGAGAAATATACAGTATTGCATTAATCATTATGATAGGATATACATTACCATTACTGCAAGCATTTGGGAATTCTATTCTCGAAGCTAAGAATAAATTATCCTTTAAAGCAATCCTATATCTTGTGTTTATGATTCTGGGTACAATACTAGGAGGATTTCTCGCAGTAAAATATAGCGCGTTAGGGATGATCTCTGGATTGGTCGCAGGATGGTTGGTTGTGCAAAATGTGATGAATTTTTATTATCATAAAAAAATTGGGTTAAATATTTTTCGATTTTTTAGAGAATTATTGCATAAAACACTCATAGTGATACTAGTAGTGATGCTAATAGGGTATTTTATAAATTATATCCAGGGTAATGGATGGGGAAATTTTATACTAAAAGGAAGTGCGTATACTATCGTATTTGTAGTGATAATGTACTTTTTTGGCTTATTAAAATATGAGAAACAATTATTTACCAAACCTATTGCTTCACTATTAAAACGAAAATAAACTACAATGGAAAAAGTAAAACTTCATAATATATCCTATTCAGAAGAAGGAAAGAAAATCGTTTACGATTATGTTGCTGATGCTCAGGTTCAGAAGTTTTTTGTAGAAGATCAATCATTATATGTAAGCTATCAAATGGATGTAAGTGGTATTCCCGATAGTATTGCAGTAATCCCGTTTTTATCTAATATACTCCCTATTGCATGGTTTGCTGGATTTATTATTGAAGTAGATGAAGTAGATGAAGATTTTTTTCATGCCCAGGAAATAATAAAAGAAGAATTTGCAAAGAGAGATTCGTCATATACTCTTAATGGAAAACTAATTGCAGGAAAACTAGTAAAAAATAGTATCGAAGGAACTCAACCTGCAATGTTATTTAGTGGAGGAGTAGATGCATATGCAACCTATATAAGAATTTATGATAAAAAGCCAGATTTGGTAACTATTCATGGTGCAGATATTACTATTGACGACAAAACACAGTGGAATGATTTTACTAGTTTTATAGAAAGTGAAGCTTTATTAAATAACAACGATAAAGAATTTATAGAAACAAATCTACGTGACTTCTATACATACCAGGTAGAATTACTATTAAAAGATATAGGATGGTGGGGAAAAGTACAGCATGGTTTGGCACTTGTAGGATCTGTAGCTCCCATTTCTTTTATAAAAAAATATAATGCCATTTATATTGCATCTTCATATACAGATCATATTGATATTGATTGGGGGTCTACGCCAGAAATTGATCATAAAATTACATGGGGAGGTGGTATAAAAGTATTTCATGATGGATACGAACTTAAAAGGCAAGACAAAGTCGATTCGATAGCAGAGTTCGCTACTAAAACCAATGCTAAGTTTAAATTAAGAGTATGCTATTCTGAGTTAAGAACAGAGTTTAATTGCAGTAACTGTGAGAAATGCTTTAGAACAATCTTAGGTTTGATTTTAAATGGGAGAAATCCTAATGATTATGGTTTTAATGTAGATGAAAAAGTATATGACAAATTTTATACAGTATTAAAAATAGGTTCTGCCAGTAAAGGAGTTCAGTATTTCTGGTGGGAACTGATGGAAAAAGCAAAAAAAGTAGATGACTTTTATGTCTTTAATGATAAGGAAGAAGAAACAATACAAATCAATAAAATAAGAGAAGGCAAAATAGATGATCTCTTAGAACAGAAAATTAATAATCCCAATAAAATAAAACATAGGATCAAGTTTATTATACGAAATAAATTTCCCTGGTTAAGAAGATTGTATAAAAAAATAATGCACTAAAAAATATTGACTAATGAAATACGGACTACTTAAATATGATGAAAATAAGCGGTTTTTTAATGTTGGAGACAATATTCAGAGCCTTGCTGCGAAACAGTTTTTACCGCAAGTTGATGTTTTTTTAAATAGAGAAAAATTAGCTGACTACAAAGGAGATCCTGTTAAACTGGTAATGAATGGATGGTTCACTCATAATATTCATAATTGGGTTCCATCAGAAAATATAGATCCAGTATTTGTGTCTTTTCATATGAATAATACTGCAGCTCCACATATGTTGAGCGAAAAAGGAATTGCGTATTTAAAAAAACATGAACCTATTGGATGCAGAGATCAGTTTACTGCAGATACTTTAAAAGCAAAAGGGATAGATGCTCATTTTACAGGTTGTCTAACGCTAACTTTAGACTCATACAAAGTTGATGATTCAGAAAGAGATGATACCATTTATATTGTAGATCCTCTTTATAGCTATCCAAGACCCGAGAAAATATTCTATAATGCTAAAATTACTGTAAAAAATATCCTTAACGGTACTGCATTTCAATTAGGGAAAAAGAATAAACACTTAAAGAATTTTATTAGTGAAGAAGTACTGGCTTCTGCAGAATTTATTAATCAAGAACCTCCGTCTAATACATATTCTGATGAAGAGAAATTTAGTATGGCAGAAGAACTCTTACATAAATATGCTAAGGCAAAGCTAGTGATCACTTCAAGGATTCATTGTGCTTTACCTTGTCTTGCTATGGGGACTCCTGTAATCTTCGTTAATGGATTTGACAGTTTTGTAGATTCTTGTCGATTTGATGGTATTTTAGAACTATTTAATAGAATTGATATCGATAGTAAAACAGGTGAGTATACTGCAAACTTTCCTTTAGATGGTAAAATAGATAATACTACTTTGGTAAAGAATCTTGAAAAACATCATGATTTAGCCAATGCCTTAAAAGAAAAGGTAAGAAATCAGTTAAACAAATAAATTTTTAACTGTATATGAAACTTATATATATTGTTAACCGAGTAGATGGCCCTGGAGGATTAGAAAGAGTACTTTCTATAAAAGCCAGTATGCTAGCTGATCGATATAACTATGATATACATATTGTGACTTTAAATCAGGACGAAGATAAACTGTTCTATGATTTTAGTTCAAAACTAACATATCATAATATAACGGTTAGCGGTAATCCATTGGTGTATATATATAAGTATATTACTAAGTTAAGGAGTGTAATTAAAAAATTAAACCCAGATGTTATTGCAGTATGTGATGATGGACTTAAAGGATTTTTAGTGCCTGTTTTTCTTGGCAAACCTTGCCCAATGATATACGAAAGACATGTTTCTAAAAATGTAGAGATACAAAAAGGAACCCCGTCTTTATCACACAAAATAAAGGCTTCGATAAAGTTTGGATTCATGAATTTTGGGGGTAAATTCTATGACCATTTTATTGTTTTAACAAAAGGCAACCTGAAAGAATGGAATCTTAAAAACCTTAAGGTAATTCCTAATCCATTATCATTCTATCCAAATGAACAAAGTACTTTACAAAACAAAAAAGCTATTGCCGTAGGGAAACAAAGTTTTCAGAAAGGATATGACAGGCTACTAAAAAGCTGGAAACCCGTAGTAGAAAAATATCCGGATTGGACTCTTGATATTTACGGGACGATAAGTAAAGAAGAAAGATTAGATGAGCTTGCACGCAATTTAGGAATATTAGAAACGGTTAATTTTTATGCTCCGGTACGAAATATAGCAGAGAAATACCAAGAGGCTTCTATATATGTGATGTCGTCTAGATATGAAGGGTTTGGAATGGTATTAACAGAAGCTATGGCTTATGGAGTTCCTTGTGTTTCGTTTGATTGCCCATACGGTCCATCCGATATTATTTCTGATAAAAAAAATGGATTATTGGTAGAGAATGGAGATATTGATGGCTTATCAAGAAGCATCTTATCTCTAGTAGAGAATCCAGAATCCAGGACTTTGATGGGCAAAAATGCTCGAAAAGCTGTAAAACGGTATTTACCAGAAAAAATTACAGCAGAATGGGATGTGTTATTTACAAGTTTAACTAATAATACATCTAAATGAAAATAGTATTTATTATTGATCAGGTGTATTTACACGGTGGTATTGAGAGAGTGCTTTCTATCAAAGCAAACTACCTTGCTTCAATGCCTCATAATAAAATTTATATCATTACTACAGAACAAAAGGATAAAAAACCTTGTTATGAGTTTAATGATAAAATTATTTTTAAAGATCTGGGAATTAATTATCAAAGAAACAAATCCTATTTCCATCCGGTTAATTTAAGAAAGCTTCCTAAGCATATCAAAAAGACTAAATCTGTAATTAAAAAAATAAACCCAGATATTGTCGTAGTCTGCAGTCATAGTACAGATACCTATTTTATACCTTTTATTAATAAGGGCATTCCTAAGGTAAAAGAGTTTCATTATTCTAAATTTATTGAACTCGAGAACAGGAAAAACCCCAGAAACCTTCAAAAAAAATATTTCCTGAAGTTTGCAGACTATGTAGAGACTAAATACGATAAATTGGTTATTCTTAATCAGGATGAGGCTGCTTATTATGCCTCAGATAATACGGTTGTTATTCCTAATCCTCTTACTTTTTATCCAGAAAAAGTTTCGACCATATCTAATAATATTGTGATTACTGCTGGTAGAATAGCATCAGTAAAAGGATATGATATGCTAATTGATATATGGGAAATTGTTAGCAAAAAGTATCCAGAATGGGAGCTTCATATTTATGGTGATGGAGAACCGGGTTATGTAAAAATGTTACAAGACAAAATAGATGCTAAAAATTTACAAGATCATTTGATGCTGAAAGGAGTAACAAGTGATGTAAAAGGAAAAATGCTGGCATCTTCTATTTTTGCAATGTCATCGCATAATGAATGTTTTCCTTTGGTATTATTAGAAGCTCAAGCTTGTGGTTTACCTATCATTTCTTTTGATTGTCCTAATGGACCTAGAAATATAGTAAATACTGAGAACGGAGTATTGATCCCCATATATAATAATGTAGAATTTGCGAATCAATTAATTGAGCTTATGAAAAATAGAGTTAAGTTAGAAGAGATGGGCAAAAGCGCACGACAAAATGCTTCAAATTATAGTGTAGAAAATGTAATGAAATTATGGAATAACATGTTTAATGAATTATTAAACTTATAAATAATAAAAAGAAAATTATACCCCAATTAACGTAATAAAAATTTAAAAAAACAATATAATTAATTTTTAAAAATGATATTTAACTCGGTTGTATTTTTAATTTTCTTACCGATCGTTTTTTCGATATACTGGCTTCTTTCAAAAAAGTCATTAAAAATTCAGAATACTTATTTGTTAATAATAAGTTATTTCTTTTACGGTTGTTGGGATTGGCGTTTTTTGTTTTTAATTGCTGCCAGTTCGTTAATAGATTTTTGGGTAGCAAAAAAAATAAAGGCTTCTGAGAAGAAAAATACAAAAAAGGCTTTTGTTGGGATTAGTCTTGTTATGAATATTGGGTTACTAGGCTTTTTTAAGTACTTCAACTTTTTTGCAGATTCTCTGGTTGATCTTTTTAATCTTGTTGGATTTCATGCAGATTACACAACGTTACATATTATTTTACCGGTTGGTATTAGTTTTTATACCTTTCAAACGCTTAGCTACACAATAGATGTATATAGAGGTAAAATTGAACCATCAAATTCAATTGTTCAATTTTTTGCATATGTAAGTTTCTTCCCTCAGTTAGTTGCCGGACCAATAGAGAGAGCGACTAACTTGCTGCCGCAGTTTCAAAAGAAAAGAACTTTTGAGTATGATAAAGCTGCAGATGGAATGCGACAAATGCTATGGGGATTTTTTAAAAAGGTTGTTGTTGCCGATAACTGTGCAGTTTTTGTAGATCAGGCTTTTGCAGATCCTTCTATGAGTTCTTCCGGAGAACTATTTGTAGGTATGATTTTCTTTGCTTTTCAGTTATATGGTGATTTTTCTGGGTATTCGGATATTGCTATCGGAAGCGCAAGATTGTTTGGTTTTGATTTGAAACAAAATTTTGCTTTCCCATATTTTGCGAGAGATATAGCAGAGTTTTACAGAAGATGGCATATGTCTCTTACCAACTGGTTTAAAGACTATGTATATTTTCCGTTAGGAGGAAGTAGAGTAGGACTCAATAAAAAGATCCGTAATGTTTTTATCATTTATCTTATTAGTGGATTTTGGCATGGGGCAAATTGGACATTTATATTTTGGGGGTTTCTTAATGCATTGTATTATGTTCCTTTAATGTTATCCAAGAGAAACCGCCGCAATCTGGAGATTGTAGCAGCAAATAGTTTTTTACCTTCTTTTAGGCAAGGATATGCCATTTTTGAAACTTTTATTGTGACTTGTTTTATTAGAGTGTTTTTTAGAGCCGATTCTATAGAAGATGCATTTTTATATATCAAAAGAATTTTTAGTTTTCAAGGAAATACATGGGGTAATTTGGATAAAATTTCGATAGCCGTTATTGTTATTTTATTAGTAGTCGAATGGATCAATAGAAAAGAACAACATGGATTGGCTATTGGTAATAGGCCAGTTTATGTGAGATGGGGATCATATATGGCTGTGTTTTTAATCATTTTGTTCTTTGGTAAGTCTTCAACTTCATTTATTTACTTCCAATTTTAGTCGCTATGAAAAAGTATATAAAAAAAGTAAGTTTGTTTTTGTTTGTTTGTTTTGTGATACTAACGGCGATACTTCTAAAGTATGGAGGAAATATAGATCACTTTTATAACAAGTTTACAACACCTAAAGCTAAATCTATGATTTTAGGTGATAGTAGGGCAATGCAAGGGATACAACCAGAAATCCTTAATGAAGCCATAAAATCAAGTGATAAAGATTATGAATTACCGATGTATAATTATGCGTTTACTATCGCTCAAACCCCTATGGGACCTCCATATAGGAAGAGTATTTTACGTAAATTAGACAAAGAGACTAAGAATGGAGTATATATACTAAGTCTAACACCATGGATGTTTTGCTCTGGTGATGATTATAATGATGATTTAGGTGAGTTTAGAGAACAAGATCAACCTCCTCATAATATGATCTATGTTGATGTAAACCCTAATTATGAGTATATACTTCGCAACCTTAACCTTTTTAGCTTTAGACATGTGTTTAAAACGAATTATCTACTTCATAAAGATGGGTGGATGGAAAGAAAGAAATTAAGCAAAGATGAATTTTCTTTTAACGCAAGAAAAAAGGTTCAAAAAGATATGATTACAGAGTTTCTGGATTATTACAAATTATCTAAGGTAAGGAAACAAAGTTTCTATGATTTAATAAAAGATTTAAAAAAACATGGGGATGTCTTTTTTGTAAGAAGTCCAATAGATTTGGATATTTTAGAAATAGAAAATAAGTTTTACCCAGAATTCGATAATTTCATAGACTCGGTCGCTACATCAAATAATATTAGATATTTTAATTTCACAAGACATCCGAAACTAAAAGAATTTAGCAATTATGATGGACACCATATTGATAAAAAAGGAGGAGAATTGTTTACCAAAGCACTTGCAGATTCTATTTTATCAGTAAATCAATAGAAGAAGAATTATTTAACTTAAGTACAACTAAGATGAGAT
This sequence comes from Aquimarina atlantica, assembly GCF_000626715.1. GTDB lineage: Bacteria > Bacteroidota > Bacteroidia > Flavobacteriales > Flavobacteriaceae > Aquimarina > Aquimarina atlantica. Next base: position 132,039 of record NZ_AQRA01000001.1, read on the forward strand.
CTTTATTTTCTTTTTTATATAAAATACTACTCTTACCACATTTAATAATGTATAAATTTAGTAAGAACCAAAGTAGTATTGATCAAGACATAAAAAGATGGGCCGAGGCAAAAGGAATACAAAAAGGAAAATATTCTTTACTACTTACGTTTTTAACAAACTCTCCAGATTTTAGAACCTTGTTTTACTTTAGAAACCGAAGTATTTTTTCTCACGTACTTAATATCTATTGTAGAAAGCAATCTAATTTCACAATTGATATTACTACTAAATTAGGTGGTGGTGTACTTACAGGACATCCTTATTGTACAATTTTAAATGCCGATTCTATTGGAGAAAATTTTTATGTAAACCATTTGGTGACGGTAGGAGAAATAGAAGGAAAAAGACCAACTATAGGAGATAATGTTTCTGTAAATACAGGAGCAATCATTATTGGGGATATTACAATCGGAAATAATAGCGTAATAGGAGCCGGGGCTGTAGTGGTAAAAGATGTTCCTGAAAACTGCGTTGTTGTAGGAAACCCTGCACGAATTATAAAAAAAGACGGAAAACGAGTATAACTATAGTAGTGCTAAATAGTAGATGAATTTAAACACAAAACCGAATGAACCTAATTTCTAACATACAAAAATCTATTGAAGATAATTATGATCATAATGCTTTCTGTATTAGAAACAAATATTATAGCTACAAGGATTTTGCTCAGGTAGTTTCTGATATCAGACAGGCAATTCAGACTTCGGTAGAAAAAACAGACGTTATTATCGGATTAGTAACCAATGATGATATTGAAACGTATGCATCTATAATTGCATTGTGGATGGAAGGAAAAGCATATGTCCCGTTAAATCCAGAATTTCCGGTTAATAGAAATCATACTGTAATTGAACAGGCCGGTATAAAAACCATTTTAGATTCTTCAACAGACAAAATTTTTAATGATTATAATACAATACTCACAAAAAAGATACCTGCTTCAGAGATTAACTTATGTCCAGTAGATCATATATCAGAAGAAAATCTTGCATATATATTCTTTACATCAGGAACTACGGGTACTCCAAAAGGAGTTCCTATAACATTTAATAACCTATCAGGTTTTACAGAAGCATTTTGGAAACTTGGCTATGAATTAACTAACGAAGACAGATGCTTGCAAATGTTTGAATTGACATTTGATTTATCAGTGTTTTCATATTTGGCACCAATACTTAAAGGAGCATGTATCTACACTATTCCTAAAGACGAGATTAAGTATAGCTATATTTTTGAACTTATGGAAGACTATAAGTTAACCTTCGCCTTAATGGTTCCTTCAATATTGCATTACCTAAGGCCGTATTTTGATGAAATAGATTGTCCGGATATGAAATACAGTTTGTTTTGTGGAGAAGCTTTACCTCTTGATGTTACAGAAGAATGGAGTAAATGCTTGCCAAATGCAACAATAGCAAATGTTTATGGCCCAACAGAGTGCACCATATTTTGTACAGATTATACCTATAAAAGAAAAGAGGGGAATAAATCACATAATGGTGTTTTGACTATCGGAAAAGATATGTTTAATACTACAACAATTATTGTAGATGATGATAATAATGAAGTAAAGACCGGTGAAAAAGGAGAATTATGTTTAAGTGGTGTTCAACTTACTTCTGGATATTGGAAAAATGAAGAGAAAAATAAAGAAGCTTTTTTCTTTAAAGATTATAAAGGAAAAGAAACAAGGTTCTATCGAACAGGAGATTTATGTACTGTAGATGAAGAAGGTGATATTTTATATTTAGGAAGAGTAGATTTTCAAGCAAAAATCCAAGGATTTAGAGTCGAATTATCTGAAATTGAATTTCATTCAAAAGCAAGTTTAGATAAGATGAATGTGGTTGCTATAGCATTTGATAATGCTATGAATACTACAGAAATAGGATTGGTAATTGAATCTCAAAAATTTGAAACAGATCAGTTATTAGAGGAGTTAAAAACGAAATTACCCCATTACATGATCCCAACTCAGATTAGATTTATAGATAATTTTCCATTAAACACTAATGGAAAAACAGATAGAAAAAAATTAAAAGAATTATTTAGTTAAACAAATAGTAAAAAATGAATTTGCAGCAAGCACTTAGCCATTCCATTACTAGAAACCTGGATCGTATTGCTTTTGTTATCAATGGGCAAGAATATACGTATAAGGATTTAGCTGAGTCTATTTCAGGTATAAGAAAAATAATACAGGAAAAAATTTCTGATGATGAAGTAAATATTGGATTAATTGCAAATGATGATATACAAACGTATGCAGCAATTTTTGCAATATGGTTTGAAGGAAAATCATATGTTCCTCTTGATCCAGAGAGCCCAGAAGAACGAAATGATAATATCATCAAACAGACTAACATAAAAACAATAGTAGATTCTTCTGATGTAGTTGTATATCCAGACTATAATACTATTTCCTCGACCATGGCAAAAGGAAATACTGATGATTTAGAGCCGAAACAAGTATTAGATGAATCAATAGCCTATATCTTATTTACTTCGGGAACTACAGGGGTTCCTAAAGGCGTTCCCATTACATTTTCTAATCTTATAGCATTTTGCGATGCATTTTTTGATTTTGGTATTCAAATAGATGAAAATGATAGATGTTTACAGATGTTCGGTTTAACATTTGATGTATCTGTAATGTCGTTTATGCTTCCGGTACTTAAAGGAGCAAGGGTATATACCATTCCAAAAGATGAGATTAAGTTCAGTTATATTTTCGAGTTAATACAAGACGAAAGATTATCATATGCCTTAATGGTTCCTTCAATCTTACACTATTTAAGACCGTATTTTGATGAGATAGATTCTCCTTATTTAAAATATAGCTTGTTTTGCGGAGAAGGCTTACCAGTAGATGTAACAGAAGAATGGGCGCAACGCTTACCAAATACTAAAATAATGAATGTGTATGGCCCAACAGAAAGCACAATGCTTTGTACAGGGTATACATATGATAAAGACGCTAAGAAAACACATAATGGAGTAGTATCTATCGGAAAACCATGGAAGGGCGTTGAAACCATAATCATAAATGAATCTAATGAGATTCTTGAAACGGGTAAAAAAGGAGAACTATGCCTGGCAGGCTCTTTATTAACACCGGGATACTGGATGAATCCCGAGAAAAATGAAGAAGCATTTTTCTATACCGAATATAACGGTAAAAAAACTAGATTTTATAAAACAGGAGATTTATCATATATAGACGCTGATGGAGATATCATGTTTTTGGGAAGAATAGATTTTCAGGCAAAAGTACAAGGTGGATATCGTGTAGAACTTTCTGAAGTCGAACTCTATGCGAAAGAAGGATTACATAAAATCAATGCAGTAGCTGTTGCATACACTAATGGAGTAGGAAGTACCGAAATAGGGTTGGTAATAGAGTCAGAAAAATTTGACCTTACAGAACTTTCTGAATATATGAAAGCAAAAATGCCTGCATATATGATACCTTCGCAGATAAAATTTATGGAAACTTTTCCTCTTAATGTTAACGGAAAAATTGACAGAAAAGAATTGACAACAATATTTTAATTAAACATAATTCTAAATACATAAAGCCATATTTATGGAAACCACAGAGATTAAAGAAAAAATAAGTGAAGCACTCGTATCTGTATTAGGACACAGTAATTTTGAGACCAATGATGAATTGACTGCACAAGATGTTGATGGTTGGGATTCACTATCTCATATGATGATCATCACAAAAATTGAAGAACAATTTGATATTAAATTCAAACTTAGGGATTTAAATAAATTAAAGAATTTGGGATCTCTTGTCTCAGTAATTCAAGGTAAAATTTAATTTAGAAAACGTGATTTTTAACTCATTTGATTTCGTCGTTTTTTTAATTCCTGTATTAGTGCTATACTGGCTGTTTTTTAAAAAAACAGCAGTAGCTCAAAATATACTTTTGCTAATGGCCAGCATATTTTTTTATGCCTGGGCAGATTGGAGATTTCTCTTTTTGTTAATAGCAAGTATTCTTATTAATTACTATTTGGGATTAAAAATTCATAATACTCTAAAAGAAAGTAAACAAAAAATGCTTTTAAATATAGGGTTAGTGTTTAATATCGGTCTACTGGTATATTTTAAATATTTTAATTTTTTCTACGAAGGATTTTATAAAATAATAAATGTTTTTGGTACTGATTTAGAATATAATACACTTTCTATCCTATTACCTTTGGGGATTAGTTTTTTTACCTTTCAAACATTGGGATATCTATTAGACGTGTATAATGAAGAGATCGAACCTAGTAACGATTTGCTTGATTTTTCTGTTTTTATAGCATTTTTTCCAAAAATTTTGTCAGGACCTATAGAAAGAGCAGGAAGCTTTATTCCACAAATTAAAAAGAAAAGAGAGCTTTCCTATGCTACCTCTGTTGACGGGTTTAGACAAATATTATGGGGATTATTTACCAAAGTAGTGGTAGCAGAAAATTGCGCTGCAATTGCAAATCCAATTTTTAATAATTACCAGGATAAACCAGGAAGTGTATTGGTATTAGGTGCATTTTTCTATGCAATACAGATATATGCAGATTTTTCGGGGTATTCAAATATGGCAATAGGAATATCTAAATTATTTGGGTTACAATTAACACGTAATTTTGCAACTCCGTTTTTCTCAACCAATATTAGTGGTTTTTGGAAAAAATGGCATATTTCTTTGACTACATGGATGATGGATTATGTTTTTACACCATTATCATTTACGCTTAGAAAACTTCAGAAAAGAGGATTGGTGATATCGATTGTAGCTACTTTTATTTTGGTAGGGTTCTGGCATGGAGCTAATTGGACATTTATTGTTTTTGGATTACTTCATGGAATTTATTTCATTCCTTTGGTATATTCTGGTACAATGAATACATCCGATATCATGGCAAAGGGAAAATGGTTTCCATCTTTTAAAGAAATCTATAAAATGATGGCACTATTTGTTTTGGTAATGATGACAGATGTGATTTTTAGGGTGGATAGCGTTGCGATGGCATTGGATTACTTCAAGGGTGTTTTTTCATCAAGTATTATAGAGTACCCGGCGAGTTATATTAATGCTAATACTTTAATGATAGTCGCTTTGATTGGTTTTTTTATGCTGGTAGAATGGGTTAACCGCGAGAAGAAACATGATTTCGAAATAAGCAATTATAATGTTTACCTTCGATGGTCATCATACATATTCATCTTTTTACTTATCTTGTTTTTCGGGAGAAGTTCGGATACATTTATATATTTTCAATTTTAAATAATCATGAAATTACTTTTACTTAAGTTAGGTCTTTTCTTTATCATATGTTTGGGGATAGTTAGTATTGTTCTGGTTAATTCTGGAGGTAATGTAGATTATTTTTATGAAAAATTTACAACGCCAAAGACCAAATCGATGATTATAGGAGATTCTCGAAGCCTGCAAGGAATCCAACCAAGTGTTATCAATGCATATTTTAAGGATAAAGGATATGATCTCCCGATTTTAAACTATAGCTTTACGATTGCTCAAGCTCTTATCGGACCACCATATAACAAAAGCATCTTTAAAAAATTAGATACCACGTCGACTAATGGTATTTTTATTATTTCTATTACTCCGGATATGTTAACCTCACACAAGGATTATAATAATGAGGAAGGAGAATTTCGAGAGATTGATCAACCTCCTCATAATATGAACTTTGTTAGTATGAATCCAAATTATGAATACTTGGTAAAGAATTTTTCTTTTTTTCATTTCAAAGGAATGTTTAGAAAAAGCTCTACTTTACATAAAGATGGTTGGTTAGAAGAAACCAATCTACCAAAGAATAAGCAAGTTTTTGAAGATTGGAAAAAGAATCAGATCGCTTTATACTTAAAAGACCAGGAAGATTTTGAAGTATCTGATGTACGAATACAAAGCTTAGTAACTTTAATAAAAAAATTAGACCATTACGGAGATGTATATTTGGTAAGGATGCCTATAAGTAAAGAATATTTGGGATATGAAGAAAAATATTACCCAAAATTTGATACTACAATAGACTCTATATCAAAAAGTAATCAAGTCCCATATTTTGATTTTAATAAAATGGATATGGTGTATGAGACTTATGATGGTCACCATATAGATAAATTTGCAGGGAAAAAGTTTACAGAGAATTTATGTAAGTTAATATTCTTAAATAAAAAGAAGTAATGTACAATGTTTGATTGGATTCCAATAGGGATATATTACAAGATTTATATTAATCTATCACTCTTTTTAGTGCTATTTACACTACTCCATACCAGGGTTTTGAAAATGGACGATAAAAAGAATTTGATTTTTATTAATATCACAGGGTATCTTCTGCTTACTTATATCATCCTATATATTGGACAAAGACCTATTACCTATTTGTTTGGTGATATGATTAATTATATGCGATCATTTCAGCATTATCAAAATGGGGGAGAGATTATGTTTGGAGCAGATTATTCATGGCATATTTTCATGAAAACCTTAGCTTATGTGGTTTCTGCTCATACATTCTTTACCATTTGTGCTTTTATATACATATTTCCTTTATACAGAATTTCTAAACAACTCTTTAATGAATATTGGTACTATGCTTTTATGATGTTTATCGTTTCTTATTCATTTTGGACCTATGGGGTAAATGGTATGAGAAATGGCGCGGCTTGTTCTCTTTTTTTATGGGGAGTAAGTTATCATAGAAACAAAGTGGTGATGTCTGTATTTTTTCTTTGTGCTATTGCTTTTCATAAAACTTTGTTTTTACCAGTATTAGCATTTATTGCCACATATTTTTACAATAACCCAAAAGTGTATCTCAAAGGATGGCTTTTGTGTATTCCATTATCCTTAGCTATGGGAGGAGTTTGGATATCGCTTTTTAGTAGTATGGGATTTGCAGATGATAGGTTATCAGGATATTTAACATCTAAGGCCGCAGAAGGTACTTTTTCTAGCACAGGTTTTCGATGGGATTTCTTATTTCATAGTTCTTTTCCGATAGCAGCCGGGTGGTATTTTATTTATAAAAAACAATTTGAAGATAAACTATTTTATCAACTCTTAAACACCTATTTGATTTGTAATGGATTTTGGGTTTTGGTTATTAAAGCTAATTACTCGAATAGATTTGCCTATTTATCATGGTTTATGATGGCGGTCATCATTATTTATCCTTTCCTGAAACAGAAATTTTTTAAAGACCATCATTTTATGATGGGGAAAGTAATGTTGGTGTATTTTTCGTTTACTTATTTTATGTACTATTTATATTGGGGATAACAAAAACTAATTTTAACCACACATGAAAACTATTACAGTATTTACACCGACATATAATCGAGCATATTGTTTGCATAAATGTTACGAAAGCCTGATTAAACAATCAAATCAAGATTTTGTATGGCTTATTATAGACGATGGTTCTACAGATACTACAGAAGAACTGGTAGCATCCTGGATTAAAGAAAATAAAATAGATATCATATATCATTACCAGGAAAACCTGGGAATGCATGGCGGACATAATGCTGCATATCGACTTATCGAAACTACTCTTAACCTTTGTATCGATAGTGATGATTGTATGGCAGAGAATGCTATTGAAAAAATCCTTAACTCATGGGAAACTATTAAGGATAAACCAGAATATGCTGGTCTGGTAGGGTTAGATGCAGATGAAAGTGGTGCTATCATAGGAACCAAAATACCCGAAAATATAAAAGAAACTACATTGTATGATATATATAATGTTCATGGAGTAAAGGGAGATAAAAAATTAGTGTATAGAACTGAAGTCGTAAAAAAATACCCATCATATCCTATTTTTGAAGGTGAACGGTTTGTACCACTAGGGTATCTGTATCAACTCATTGATCAAGATTATAAACTACTACCGGTAAATGAAGTTTTTTGTGTTGTAGAATATATGGCCGATGGTTCTAGTATGAATATGCTAAAGCAATATCGAAGACATCCCAGAGGTTTCGCTTTTTCAAGAAAAAGTAGAATGCAATTGGCAAAAAACTTTAAAGACAAATTTAAAAATGCAATTCACTACGTTTCGAGTTCTATGTTTATAAAAAACGGCTCTTTTTTAAAAGAATCTCCAAAAAAACTAATCACATTTTTAGCGATTCCGTTTGGGGTTTTGCTTAACCTTTATATTAGATATAAAACCAAAAACGAATTTTAATGGCTACCACCAGAGTTTTACAAGTCTTTACTGTTATGAATCGTGGAGGAGCAGAATCTATGATCATGAACTATTATCGTAGTATCGATAGAAACAAAGTTCAATTTGATTTTTTGGTTCACAGAAAAGAAAGAGCTGCTTTTGATGACGAAATAGAAAGCCTGGGAGGAAAAATATATAGAATGAATCCTATTAGTCCTTTTTTTCCTGGTGCATATTATAAAGAACTACGAATTTTTTTTAAAGAACATAAAGAATATACAATAGTACATTCGCATTTAAATACATTTAGTTGCTTTCCTCTTAAAGTAGCAAAAGAGTTCAATATACCTTGTAGAATTGCTCATGCACATATTGCTATTGAACCCATAAGACTAAAAGATGTATTATCAAATAGCGAAAGCCTTAAGGAGACATTTAAAAAACTGGTCAAATTTCAATTAAAGAAAAAAATACATAACTATTCTACTCATAGTTTCTCTTGCGGAGAAAAAGCGGGGAAATGGCTGTTCAAAGAAAAAACAGCTTTTACAATAATGAATAATGCAATTGATGCCAAAGCATTTGCCTATGATTCAATTGTAAGTGATACCTATAAAAAGGAACATGATCTGGAAAATAAATTGATCATAGGACATGTAGGAAGGTTTACAAGTCAAAAAAATCATTCTTACATTTTGAAGATTTTTAATCAATTGGTTCAAAAGAAAGAAGATAGTGTATTGGTTTTTATTGGCGACGGACCTTTACGTACTAAGATTGAAGAAGAAGCTAAAAGTTTATCTATTGATGATAAAATACGTTTTTTAGGCGTACGAACAGATATACCCCAGTTATATCAAATGTTAGATATATTTGTCTTTCCTTCTTTTTATGAAGGCCTTCCTGTTACTTTGATAGAAGCGCAGGCAGCGGGGCTTAAAGTTTTTGCTTCTGATCGAATTACAAGAGAAGTACATCTAACCAAGGATATAGAATTTTTACCGATTACGATCTCACCAGAAGTCTGGGCAGATAAAATTTTAGAAAAGGTGTCAGAAGAGAAGACTAATAACTATGAAATGGTAAAAAATAAGGGGTACGATATTCAAAAAAACACTGAAATATTTCAGGATTTTTATCTGAAACAAACACATAAGTGATATGGGAAATTTACAAGAAAAGATCTATGCAAAATCCCCTCATTTTATACAAAATTGGATTGTATCATTATATAATGTTTTGGCATACAGAAAAAGATATTCTGGTAAATACAAACATTTTATAAACCACTATTTAAAAAATAGAAATCTATCTGTTGATCAGCTTAATGTCATACAGGCAAATAGATATAGTGAGTTTGTTGCATATGCAAAAAAGCATTCTGAATATTATAACAAGACATTAGGAGGCATTACTGCTTCAGAGGATATTACCAATATTGCTAAACTTCCTATAATTAATAAAGAAACATTACGAAGTAATTATTCTGGTATTTATACAATTCAAAAAAACGAAGGGATTATATCTAAAACAGGAGGGACTACAGGGAAATCCCTAGAAGTACTTTATACCCATGATGATGTTCAGGAACGATTTGCTTTGTTAGATAATTTTAGAGGTAGTTTTGGTTATAAATTAGGAAAAAAGACCGCTTGGTTTAGTGGTAAAAATCTTTTAAGTGAAAAGGATATTAATAAAAAGAGATTTTGGAAAACAGATCATATTTATAATGTAAGATATTATTCAACTTTCCATATTCACGGTAAATATTTAGCATACTATCTTAAGAATTTAATACAATATAAGCCTTTATACATGGTTGGGTTTCCTTCTACAATGTATGAAATTGCAAAATATGGACTAGCTAAAAATATTGATTTTCCCGAGAATACTATTAAAGCGATATTTCCTACCGCAGAAACTATAACCGATGATATTCGAGAGGTTTTAGAAGGATATTTTAAAACAAACTTATATAATCAATATGCTTCCTCAGAAGGAGCACCATTTATTTTTGAGTGTAAGAATAAGAAATTACACTTAGAATTACAGAGTGGCGTTTTTGAAGTGCTAGATGAAGAAAATAACCCAAGTGAAAAAGGGCGGTTAATAGTAACATCTTTTAATACTCATGGCACACCTCTTATTCGATATGATATAGGAGACCAGATAGAACTTGGTACTGGAACATGCACTTGCGGAAATAACAACCCGTTGGTTAAAGAAGTTCTTGGTCGTATTTCAGATTATATTTATTCTGAAGAAATAGGAAAAATAAATCTGGGAAATATATCAAATGCTCTTAAAGGAGTAAAAGGGATTATAAAATTTCAAATCCAACAAGATGCAATCGAACGGCTTTTAGTTCTGATAGAAAAGGACGAAACCGTATTTGATACAAAATATGAAGAAGTATTTTTAAAAAACTTAAGAGATCGAGTCGGAGCCAAAATTGAAATAGAATTAAGATATGTCGACGCAATTCCTGTAGAAAAGAGCGGTAAGTTTAGGTTGATCAAAAATAATATTAAAGATAAAATTCAAAATCAGTAGAAACTATGCTTTTTAACTCTTTAGCGTTTTTTCTTTTTCTATGTATTGTGTTTGTACTCTATTGGTTTATAGTGTATAAAAATCTTAAGTTTCAGAATATTCTATTGTTAATAGCAAGCTATGTCTTCTATGGGTGGTGGGATTGGAGATTCTTGTCTTTAATAGCACTAAGTACGTTAACAGATTATTTTGTTGGGTTTCGAATCTATCAATCTAAAGATAAATTAATGCAAAAGAGATGGCTCTGGGTAAGTGTGTTATTTAATTTGGGATTGTTAGGTTTTTTTAAATACTATAACTTCTTTGTAGAATCATGGGTAGACCTTTTGACTTCTGTCGGATATGAATTTCAAAACACCTGGACATTAAAAGTAATTTTACCTGTTGGAATTTCATTTTATACTTTTCAAACCTTATCATATTCTATAGATATCTATAGAAAAAAGCTAAAGCCTACTAATGATTTTATTGCTTTTGCGGCTTTTGTATCATTTTTTCCTCAGTTAGTCGCTGGACCAATAGAAAGAGCCACCAATCTGGTTCCGCAGTTTTTGAAAAAAAGAAAGTTTACCTATCAGAATTTTTCTACGGGAATTAAACTTATGATTTGGGGATTTTTCTTAAAATTAGTGGTCGCAGATAGGGCAGCTATTTATGTAGATGCAGTATATAATAATATAGAAAACCATGATGGTTTAAGCTTTATTGTTGCAACTGTCTTATTTGCATTTCAAATATATGGTGATTTTGCAGGATATTCATTAATAGCAATAGGAACCTCAAAACTTTTTGGGTTTGACCTCATGACAAACTTTAGACGCCCTTATTTTTCGGCTTCTGTAAGCGAATTTTGGACCAGGTGGCATATATCGTTATCTACATGGTTTAGAGATTATTTATATATACCTCTGGGAGGAAACAGAGTAGGGAAGATGCGGTGGCTTTATAACCTCTTCGTTACTTTTTTAATTAGCGGTTTATGGCATGGTGCAAATTGGACTTTTATTGCTTGGGGAGCATTAAACGGTTTGTATTTAATAGCAGAAGTTTTAGTGTACAGAAAAAATAGAAAAGGAATCATTAATGTGCTGCTAACATTTGTCTTGATCAATTTTTCCTGGATATTTTTCAGAGCTAATTCTATAGATAACGCTTTTTATATTATAAAAACAATTTTTACTGCTCCGGGGAGATTATATATTGGTAGTGGAGACGATATTGCCGCTCTTTTATATGCTATTCTGGCTATTGGTATTCTTCTTTTTGTAGAAACCAAAAAAGAATATTTTAATACGCTTTTCTCTATTTCTAAAAATAAATATGAAATAGTAAGACATACAGGATACGCAGTTGTAGTATTTATGATCTTGTATTTTGGAGTATTTGGTAAGAGTCAATTTATTTATTTTCAATTTTAAGAAATGATTAAAAAAGAATATAAATTAGCACTTATAAAACTAGTAAAGTTTATTGTCATATTACTGGTTACAGATTTTGTATTGGGAGCTATCTCAAAACAATTGTTTTTTAGCCAGGAAACAGGTAAATATGCCAGATCTATGCATGCAATAAACGAGACAAATGCCAAAGTCCTGGTACTAGGAAGTTCTCATGCACATAGACATTATGTGCCTGAAGTTTTTGAAAAAGAATTAAATACCTCGAGTTATAATGCAGGTGCAGAAGGACAACAATTATTGTATCACGCAGCACTACAAAAAATGATCCTGAAAAGGACCACACCAGATTTGATTATCCTAAATATCGATGAGGACTTTTTGTATACATCAAAAGAAGCATATGACAGGCTTAACGATTTACATCCTTATTATGCCAATCATAGAAGAGAGCTTAAACCAATATTAGGATTACAATCTAAGCTAATTGACTTTAAATTGTTTTTTAAGTCATATCAAACCAACTCTACGATCGTTCATGCAATTAGGTATTATGCGTCACCTCAAATTGATTATAAAGGCTATCGCCCATTATTTGGAAAAGTAAAACCTTCTAATAATATAGATCAAGTAATACATAACGAAGAAGATAAAAAAATAGATCAAAATTTTGTAAAAGTACTTAGAGATATGATAGCTACTGCAAAAAATAAAAAAGTGAATCTGATTTTTGTTACCTCACCAACTTTACAATATGTAGACAACTCGAAAAATATTTCCTTTACTATGATACAGGAAATTGCTAAAAAAGAAAATATTCCTTTTGTTGATTTTTTTAATTCAAAACAGTTTGTATCTCAATATGAATTATTTCATGATACTTCACATTTAAATAATGATGGAGCAGAACTATTTACAAAACTTTTGGCCGATAAAATTAAGAGAATGAAATGGGATAATAATTAAAAGTTGTATGACTAAACAATACACTTAAAGACATAGATTATTTATGAATATTAGAATTACTATATATGCTTTTTAACTCATTAGAATTTCTTCTGTTTTTTCCAGTTGTATTCATCCTGTATTGGATAATGAAGAATAACTATAAGTATCAAAATATCTTACTACTGGTATCGAGCTATATATTTTATGCATGGTGGGACTGGAGGTTTTTGTCACTAATTTTATTTAGTTCATTTGTAGACTATTTTTCGGGATTAAATATTGAGGCGTCAAAAACTAATGCAGGAAGAAAAAAATGGCTTCTGGTAAGTCTTTGCTCTAATCTAGGGCTTTTGGGAGTATTTAAATATTATAACTTTTTTGCCGATTCTTTTTCTGATTTGATGTTTGGTTTTGGTTGGGAAGTAGATGATTTGACGTTAAATATTATTCTTCCGGTGGGGATTAGTTTTTATACCTTTCAGACATTAAGTTATACAATTGATATATATCGTGATCAATTTAAACCAACAAAAGATATTATCTCTTTCTTAACTTATATAAGTTTTTTCCCTCAATTAGTTGCAGGCCCAATCGAGAGAGCTTCAAATTTGCTTCCCCAGATAGAAACTAAAAGAGAGTTTAAGCATAAATGGTTTAATGAAGGGATTTTTCAAATCCTGGTTGGTTTGTTTAGAAAAATTGTTATTGCAGATAATTTAGGGACTTATGTAGATGCAGTTTATTATAACCCAGAGATTCATAATTCAAGTACACTGGTGCTTGCTACGTTTTTCTATGCTTTCCAAATATATTATGATTTTTCGGGGTATTCTGATATTGCTATCGGAAGCGCAAAATTATTAGGATTTAAATTTCATCAGAATTTTAACCTACCGTATTTCTCTAAAAGTATTACCGAGTTTTGGCGAAAATGGCATATGTCATTATCCTTTTGGTTAAGAGATTATCTCTACATATCACTAGGCGGAAACAGAAAAGGCATTAAAATCACGTATAGAAATTTGATGTTAACCATGTTGTTAGGGGGACTATGGCATGGTAGCTCCTGGAATTTTGTGATATGGGGAGGTATTCACGGACTTGCATTAGGATTAGAGAAGTTCGTTTTCTCATTGAAAAAAAATCAGAATTTTGGATTTTTTGGATACATATACACATTCATCGTGGTTTTATTATCATGGGTGTTTTTTAGAGCACCAGATCTGGATTCTTCGTTAACAATTATCAAAAAGATACTAAGTTTTGAGTTTTTGATGCCATTTATTGGTGATTTTAATAATGTAGCTATATCTGTTTTAATGCTATTGCTGGGGATTGGTTTTGATCTTTATATTCGACTTAAAAAAGTAGATTTAGAAATATTAGGAGGAAAATTAAGCATATTTAGATTGGTAACCTTTGCTACTGTAATTATAATGCTGCTTAATCTGTTTTATTCAACATCAAATAATTTTATATACTTTCAATTCTAACGATATGGATAAACTTAATTTCGGATCTGCATTAAAACTTATCGTATATATATTAGTGATTTCGTATATAACAGATAAAATTATCTACTATGCTCTCAATACGGTGAGTGATAAGATTTTATCAGGACAAGCAGTGGGTAAACTAAATCATTTTCTAATTGTAAAAGATTCTGTAGATATTTTAACATTTGGTAACTCTAGAACAAATCATCATATAAACCCAGAAAAACTATCTCTTCCCGGTTTTAATATGGGATCTGACGCGAGATCGATAGCTTTTTGTGCAACATTAATAAAGATGTTACCAAAGGATAAAAAACAACTTGTTGTTGTTAATGTAGATTCGAAAAACATATTTAAAACTAACTATTCTGGAGATGATATAGGGCCTTTGCGAATACGATATCACAGAAGTGATATTATAAAGCAAGAAGTCGATAAGGTGTTTAGTTATGATCCTATACAAAACTTCTATTGGAGCAAAGCTTATAATGGAAAAGTATTAGGGCTTTTTAAGAATTTCTTTATGCCAAAATATGATCACACAAAATATCATGGGTATGATCCGATTTATGTAAATGAGACTCAGAGAGAAATCTTTAAGAATTTTTTGAAAAAACCAAAAAGAAAGGAATGTCTGGATTCGTATATATTAAACCCTTTATATGAGTCTTACCTTAATCAAATAAAGACGTTTTGTGAAAACAACAATAAAAGGTTGGTGTTGATTACCTCTCCTTTTTATAGTGATGAGTGTAAAAATGATAATAAAAAGATGATAGAGATATTTAAAACTATGAATATCGAATATCATGATTTTTCTGATCTGTTTAGAGATAATAATCAAATAGAATATTGGAAAGACGATGTTCACTTGTCTGATAAAGGAGCGCAAGTGTTCTCAGAAATATTAAACAATGCTCTGTATAAAAAAAACTAAGAATCGATAGATATAAGATATGCTTTTTAACTCTTTAGAATTTTTCTTGTTCTTACCCCTTGTATTTGTTTTATACTGGTTTGTAGTACATAAAAAACTAAAACTTCAGAATTTTCTGATACTGGTGGCCAGTTATGTATTTTACGGATGGTGGGATTATCGGTTTTTATCGTTGATTGCATTAAGTACAGTAGTAGATTATTTTATTGGACTTACTATTGACAATTCTACTATAAAATCAACTAGAAAAAGATGGTTGCTGGTGAGTATGTTATTTAATTTAGGACTCCTTGGTTTCTTTAAGTACTATAACTTTTTTATTGAATCCTGGGTAGATCTTTTAGCTTCTGTTGGATATCAAATTGAAAATACCTGGACGTTAAAAGTAATTTTACCAGTTGGTATTTCTTTTTATACATTTCAAACGATGTCATATTCTATCGATATCTATCGCCAAAAATTGAAGCCAACAAAGGATTTTGTTGCCTTTGCAGCTTTTGTGTCATTTTTTCCTCAATTGGTGGCAGGACCAATAGAAAGAGCATCTAATTTACTACCACAGATGCTGAAAAAACGAAAATTCGATAAACTTCAAAGTATAAAAGGGATAGAGCTTATCGTATGGGGAATGTTTAAAAAAGTGGTTATAGCCGATTCTTTTGCTCCTATAGTAAATGACATATTTTCTAATTACACAGATTTTTCTGGTGGTACGTTGATCATGGGAGCTATATTCTTTGCGTTTCAGATCTATTGTGATTTTAGTGGGTATTCTGATATTGCTATTGGTACGGCAAGATTGTTTGGTTTTGATTTAATGACCAATTTTAATTTCCCCTATTTTTCAAGAAGTATAGGCGAGTTTTGGCGAAAATGGCACATCTCATTATCTACCTGGTTTAGAGATTATCTCTATATCCCGCTTGGAGGCTCTAAGGTTGGTAAGTTAAAAGGAATTAGAAATGTTTTTGCCATCTTTTTGGTAAGCGGATTTTGGCATGGAGCAAACTGGACTTTTATTGCTTGGGGAGGAATTCATGCGTTATTATTTATACCTTCATTTGTAATGGGAACAAATCGAAGACATTTAGAAGATGGTACTGCGCAAATAACAATGTTATCATTCGCCAAAAATTTTGGACAAGTACTGTTCACTTTTGCTGTGGTTACGCTAGCCTGGATATTTTTTAGAGCAGATTCTATTCAGGATGCAGTTAATTACATCATGAGAATCGATTCGTTTAAGATAGATGCATTGAGTTTTATCATGTTTTCTGATATCATACTTATTATCATACTACTGGTATTAGATTTTATGAGATATAAGCAAATGAAAATTCATTTTATCATGTGGATTCTTATGGTACTGGCAATTATAGGATCATTAAATAGAGAGATACAAGCAGAATTTATTTATTTTCAATTTTAAGGATGAAATACATAAAGAAAATAGTAGTATATGTTATAATCTTAGAAGCTTTTAATCTAGTCATAGGATTATTTTATAATGGAACGGATACATTTTTATCTTTTACTGGGTTTAATGATCCTCCTCTTTATTATGATATGGATTCGTTATATGGAGTTACCAGACAAAAAAATGCTAAACAAATGATGCATTATCCCTGGGGAGGTATTGTAAACGAAATCAATTCACATGGTTTTAGAGATGATGAGTTTAATGATGATGGTGTTCTTGTTGTTGGTAATTCTTTTGTAGAAGGTTTTGGCATGAATAAAGAAGATCGATTTTCTGAAATCATAGAGCAAGAACTCGATATAACCATTAATAATGCTGGATCAGGAGGAGTGTGGACTCCTATTCAGGGAATAGTTCTGTTAGAGCATTTATTAAAAAGCGAAAAACTGGATTGTAGTAAGATTGTTTTTGTAATGACCCCTGGAGAAGTAGTCAATATTGGAAAAAGAAACCCCAAAAACGATCCGGGCAGAAATTACCCGTATAGAGAAGGAGATTCAATTGTATTTCATAAAGCAAAATATAATAGTTTCGGAAATAATTTATCCCTGCCAAGTAAAGTTAAGAGGTTTTGTAAGAGTCTTTTGATGTTTAAAATTTTTAATACGTTTAAGTACTACGGAGCTGCTAAAGGGAAAAAGAAAGAGCTGGATTTTGATGAAAAAAAATTGGATTGGATAATAAAGAAAATAGAAGATCAAAAATTTGATCAGGTTATAGATATAGTGGTTATTAATAACTTAGGGAGAATGCATCTTAATGGGATTACGGAATATCGAAATGACTCTGATAAAATACACTTTCACGTTGTTGAATTCCCCGATGAATTAAGTAACTATTTTGTGGCCAATGGTCATTTGAGTGAGAAAGGAAATAAGGTATTGGCAGAGATTTTAAAACCAATATTTAAAAACTAAATATAAAAAAGCCACCCTCATAGGTGGCTTTTCTTATATTATATTTTATCCAGAATATTAGTTACAATCGTTTCTATCTAAAGTAACTTCACTTGGATTTGTTGCAGCATCAATATTTATACATTCAAAGCGTGTACCTGCCGGAAAACTAATTTTATTTAGACTAGTTTTTATCGCAGTGTTTACTCCACTTAATGCAATACCATGATAATCGGCAGAAGAAATGTCATTTGATGACAAATCAACCTTAGATGCATCTACCAGCAATACAGGTCCATTGGTTGTATTGTTGTTATAAGTAACGCCTTTACTTTTTGAAAACACTACAGAGGCAGAAGATGTAAACGTATTATCATGTACATTAATACCGTAGTTTTCTTGACCTGCTTCTTGATTAACAGCAACAAAATATAAGTGGTTTGCTTTTACATCAATATAACTGGTAGCGGTATTATGTGAGTGTATAGAAACATTATTTGCATATGTAGATTGTATACTTATACCTCTACTAGAAGCCGATGAACTTTTAATAAGGTTTCCGTAGATATTGGTTTTTTTCTCAATTTCCTTAAGCTGTATACCACTACTGTTATTTATAATTTGATTACCAAATATATCAACCTCGCCATAGTATGCAGCAATAGCAACGCCATACCCAGATATATTATTTCCAGAAATCTCGTTGTTAAACACTGTTTCTCCTGTACCTGCCGCAAGTATTGCCGGGGTAGTTTTTGATTTTTCGGTAGCTACAAAGGTATTATTTCTAATTTTAGAATTAGAAGTTGCAGAATATACAATCTTATTTTCCATGTCGTTACCTTCTATGGTAACTTCTTCACCAATAGAAATTGTAAATCCACCAACTCTACTTCCACGTTCTTTATTATTACGGATAAAAATTTTATGCGCTTTTTCATAAAGAATAAGGTTTCCACTAGCGTCTCTTGTACGGGTTGCTTCAATATTAATTGCATACCCAACAACACCACCATTTATGTGTTGCGAATCTAAACCTGTATTTAAGAAGGTATTGTTTTCAACAAAAATGTTATATCCGTCAGTAATAGACATGCTCATTCTTCGGTTATTATCAAAAGTACAATTCTTGATAGTGATATCATGTGTAGGATCATAGTGTGGCTGAAAAGTAAATCCTATCGAAGCAATGTTTACGGCTCCAAAAGAACCGTCAATAAATTTTACTCCATCTATTACACAATTGTTGGCAGAATGACATGCAAATAAATGTGTTCCCCTTTCTTTTGTGTCAAAGCCATCGCTATAGATTTGTTCATCACGTTTGCCATCTAAAATACCTCCACTTACTTTAGCATTTGATACTTCTCTAAAAGCTAAAATAAAACCACCTTTTAATCTATCTGTAGGAAAAACCCTTAAAATAGTTTTTGGACTATTTGGATCATCAGTATTTGGTAACATCTTTAAATGAAAATCTGATGGAATATTTATAGCTTCTCGCGAAGGATAAAAATTTTGATTGGTAGTCGTACTGGTTACTGAAGTAATATCAAAATACGCATCAAATTTTCCAATCTCAAAAGTGGTAGCACCTAGCGATTTGGTAAAATTTAGTAATCGTTCTAATTCACCAGTATTTTTTAAGGCCTTTTCAGCAGTAGTACGCCCTTCAACAATACCTTCCCATCGTGAAGCGAAAAATTTAAAGGTAGGTTCTTTAAGTTTTACATCTCCTTCGATTTCTATACTAGAACTTAAAAGTTCACCAGCAATAGTACCACCAGCAAAAATTAGTTTTCCATTTTTAACATCACCACCGTCAAATTCAAACTTAACATTTGCAGGTAATGTAATCGTTTCTCCTTTAAGATCTAAAACACAATTAAATATAATTGTAGAATTAGCAGCAACAGTAGATAAATCAAAATCACATGGTGTTGTTACTACATTGGGTGGTGCATCTGGTGTAGGAGGTGTTTCATCAGGAGTTTCTTCTCCAACTACAGGAGCAACATCATCAACACTTTCTTTGCTACAGGAAATAGCAATACAGCTCATAAAAATAAGTAGGTAATAAGGTAACTTTTTCATTTGGGGGGATATTTATTTGGGTTAATTATTTATTCTGATTTAAGTTATTTACCATTTTTTTTGAGTTTGTTGTTATTTTTTGAGTTAGTTATTATGTGCACTAACGTAAGATTGGGAAATTAATTGTGTAAATTTTATTTGTAAATGTTAAATTTTCTTCAAAAAACGAAAATACTTGGTTTTACTGGGGCAAACCTCACTTTTTTTGTTGATTTTCCGTAGAAAATAGTAAGATTTTTACTAGTTATTTTTTCTGGTGATTAAAAAATAAAAGAAACCATGATTTAAAGTTTTCAAACACTCGCATATAACTATATTTGTATCCGAAAATATTTTAAAATCATCTCATTACTATTTTTAAATATCAAAAATTGGTAATGAGTTTACTGGTTATACGTTATTAAGTCTGGGGAAAAAATGCAAAAAATAATTAGGGTTACTACTGTACCTATATCATTAGGGAAATTATTACAAGGGCAACTAAAGTTTATGTCTCAATATTATGATATGATTGGAGTATCAGGAAAAGGAGAGGGGCAATTAGATGTAGTGTCACAGAATGAAGGAGTACGTGTGATCCCTGTAGAGATGACTCGTAAGATTACTCCGATCAAAGATTTAAAAGCAGTATACAAATTATATAAAGTTTTTAAAAAAGAAAAACCACAAATAGTACACAGCCATACCCCTAAGGCAGGAACATTATCTATGTTGGCTGCAAAGCTGGCGGGAGTTCCGCATCGTTTACATACTATCGCAGGATTACCATTACTAGAAGCTACTGGAGCAAAGAGAGTACTGTTGGATACAGTAGAAAAAGCAACCTATGCTTGTGCTACAAAAATTTATCCCAATTCATCAGGGCTAAATGATATTATTATAACGAATAAATATACGTCACCCAAAAAATTAAAAGTTATTGCCAATGGGAGTTCTAACGGGATAGATACTTCGTTTTTTGATCCGGAGCTTTATACTGAAGAAGAAAACCTTAAATTATCTGAAAGCCTGGGTATTAAACCTACAGATACGGTAATTATATATGTTGGCCGGCTGGTAAAAGATAAAGGTATACATGAGCTCATTGATGCGTTTAAGAAATTGAATACAACATCTACTACTGCCAAATTACTATTGGTAGGTACCTATGAAAAAGATTTGGATCCGTTATCTCCGGATGCCGAAGAAGAAATCAATACCAACCCAAATATCATTACGGTGGGGTGGCAGAATGATGTACGACCTTATTTTGCAATTTCTGATGTATTGGCATTTCCCAGCTATCGCGAAGGATTTCCTAACGTAGTAATGCAAGCAGCATCTATGGGGTTAGCTAGTGTTGTTACCGATATTAATGGCTGTAACGAGATTATAACAGATGGTATAAATGGTAAGATCATCCCGGTAAAAGATGCAGAACTGTTATTTAAGAATCTAAAAATGCTGGTAGAGGATAAGACGCAACGAGACACTTTAGCGGCCAATGCAAGAGAATCGATTACTAGTCGATATGAACGAAAAGTAGTTTGGGAAGCACTGTTGGAAGAGTATCGTGCGTTGTAATTAAGGGTAACAGATATACTTTTTAAATATGAGTTTGTAATTGTTTTTACGCATGATTTTTTAATAACAATTCCTTGTTAAAAAAAGTTAATTTAATGAGGTGAAAACCGAAATATTGATTGTATATTTACTCTCGATTTTTAGAGATAGAATCATAGACAAATTATTAGCTACATTCCCTGGTAGTATAAATAATATTTGTCTGTTTATTCCCCCAATTTTTAGTAGAGTATGATCGTCCTGGATGCATTTTTAGGATCATATCATTTGGTTGTTAATATTAATGATTGTAAAGGAGATAGTAATTCTTTTATTTCACTTTTTAACAAATGGTTTATACATTTGTTGGATTAAATAATAGAGTCCCTTTTATGGCCGTTTAAACTTTAAAAAGGTGTATAAATTTTTTATAAAAAGAAGTCTTGATTTTAGTGTATCGCTACTATTACTGATCTTTATTTCACCTGTATTTATACTATTGATTCTTTTTCTGGCTGCTGCAAATTGGGGTAAACCTTTTTTCGTTCAAAGAAGGCCGGGTAAAAATGAAAAAATTTTTAGCATCATAAAGTTTAAGACTATGAACGATAGAAAAGATGCACAAGGAAATTTATTACCAGATAAGGATAGAATAACCAAAGTAGGAGCATTTGTAAGAAAAACTTCTTTAGACGAAATTCCACAATTGATTAATGTATTACTAGGAGAAATGTCCCTGATAGGACCTCGTCCTTTGATAATAGAATATTTACCTGTGTATAATGATGTTCAAAAAACAAGACATAATGTAAGACCGGGTATTACAGGATGGGCCCAGGTTAATGGAAGAAATTCTATTACCTGGAAAAAAAAGTTCGAATATGATGTGTGGTATGTAGAAAACTATAGTTTTTTGTTAGATTTAAAAATAATAGGATTAACATTAAAAAAAGTAATACAAAAAGAAGATGTAAACCTATCAAATGATCTGACATCAGAATATTTTGACGGTACAAACTAGTTATATTTCTTAGGAAGAATAGATGAATAAAAATTTAAACATAGTAACCCTAACCAAAAAAATGCTTAGAGAAGGTATAGAAAAAAATACCTATTGGAAAGGAAATCTTACCCCATTACCAAAAAGCAAAGCATTATGGTTAGTTTCGAATTCGAGAATAGATGAGGAAGACTATTGTGGAGTTATTGGTTATGAAGGTGAAAAAATGATCTCTTTTGTTTTTATGTTTCCCGATCTGCTTAATAATGGAAACACAGAACCCTCAAAAGTATATTGGATGATCTCGTGGTGGGTGCATAAGGATTATAAAGATACAGTTCTGGGAACATATATATATAACGAAGCTGTTAATTTAACAGGCAAACAAATACTCATAAAATCGTATGCAGAAAATGTAACTACGTTTTACGAAAAACAACCCTTTACTGTAATTGCATCAAGATTAAGGCATACCATCTTTTTTAGCCTCGATGCATCTATACTTATAGGAAGGTTTAGGTTTTTAAAATCAATAAAGTTTATTCTGGATAGAATCGATAATACGGTAGCATCATGTATTAGATTGCTAAATAGACCCAAAGCTAGAAAAAGAACTAAAATACTTTCTTATGATTATATCAACCAGTTGGATGATGAAACCTGGGAGTTTATAGATCCGCTTTGTAAAAATGACCTGATCCTTAAAACAAAGGAGTATGTAAACTGGCAGATTAATGCGATGCAGTATATGCAAACACCAATTGCAACAAAACATCCGTATACATCATTACAAACAGGAACCAGTAATAATATTTATATTCATAATCTTAAAATCATAAAAGAAAATGAAATTATTGGTTTTTTATCTTATGTAATAAATTATAATGAATTTAATGTTAAATACTTTTTGGTAAAAGAAGAGGAGAATTATGATCTGTGTATCGATGCTTTAATAGAGAATTTTATCCAAAAGAAAACGAAATTCATTTTTACAGACGATACCAAATTATCTAACAATATAACAAAACGATATAGAACTATTTTTACCCATAGAGTAACAAAAAAAGGATTAGCACACGATGAGACTAAGCTCGATTTTGAAAATTCGAATATGTTAAATAGAGATGGGCATTTTTATTAAATCAAAAAGATGAAATTTGTAAAAACACTACAAGAATCAATAGAAAATCATTCTGATCATAATGCTTTATGTATAAATCATACATTTTATACATATCATGATTTTGCTATTGAAATATCTAAAATAAGAAATGCCATAGCTAATACTGTAGAAGATACTGAAAAACTAATTGGTTTGGTTACTAATGATGACCTTCAGACCTATGCTAGTATTCTTGCACTTTGGCTCGAAGGAAAGGCATACGTTCCTGTAAACCCATCAACACCAATTGAGCGTAATAGTAAAGTTTTTGAATTAACAGAAACACGATACGTTATCGATTCTTCTGAAACCTCAATTTATAAGAATTATAAAGTTATTGCTTCGGGAGCATTAGATGCCGCAAATATTAATCTGAAGCCTAAGGAGGTTTCTGGAGATCAATTAGCATATATATTATTTACGTCTGGTACTACAGGGCTTCCTAAAGGAGTTCCTATTACCTTTGATAATGTTAATGCATTAGTAAATGCCATTGATGCCGAACCAGAATTTAATTTGGTTCCTTCAGATCGATGCTTACAAATGTTCGA
Organism: Aquimarina atlantica; assembly: GCF_000626715.1. Lineage (GTDB taxonomy): Bacteria > Bacteroidota > Bacteroidia > Flavobacteriales > Flavobacteriaceae > Aquimarina > Aquimarina atlantica. The sequence continues at coordinate 156,342 of NZ_AQRA01000001.1, forward strand.
ACTTACTTTTGATTTTTCTGTAGTAACTTACTTATTTCCTTTTTTATCAGGTTCTTGTATTTATACAATACCAAAAGGAGCAATTAAGTACTTTTATATTTTTAAACTTATTAAGGAACAAAAACTTACGGTTCTTACTATGGTGCCTTCGATTATAAATTATCTAAGGCCGTATTTCCTCGAAATTAATGCCCCCGATGTACGATATTGTAGTTTTGGAGGAGGAGCATTGCATAGTGATATTGCTAAAGAATGGAGCGAATGTCTTCCTAATTGCAAAATATTTAATTATTATGGCCCTACAGAATTTACTGTTTATAGTGGTTTTTATCCATATCATAAAGAAACTCACCAAAAAGCCCATAATGGAATAATAGCTATAGGGACACCACAAGAAGATACATTATACCTTGTCGTAAATGAGGATAATGAAGAAGTGCCTGTAAATGTAACAGGAGAATTATGCCTGGGAGGTCCACAGATAACTCCCGGATATTGGAAAAATGAAGAGCGAAATGCTCAAAGCTTTTTTGTGAGAGAAGAAAATGGAAAAAAACAACGTTACTATAAAACCGGAGATCTTTGTTTTAAAGATGAAGAAGGGGATTTTTTATATGTTGGCAGAGCAGATTTTCAGGTAAAAATTAGAGGATATCGGGTAGAGCTTGCAGAAGTAGAGTTTCATGCCAAAGCAAAATCAGAGAGAAAAGTGAATATGGTTGCTTTAGATATTACCAATGCTTTAGGTAATGCAGAACTAGGTTTAGCTATAGAATCCGAAGAATTTGATACTGAAAAGATATTCAATTATATGAAGACGAAAATGCCTGATTATATGATTCCGGGACATGTACGATTTATAAAAGAATTTCCGCATAGTATCAACGGAAAAATTAATAGAAAAGAATTAAGAACATATTTTGACATAAATTAAATAATCAATAATGAGTAAAGAAGAGATTTTATCAAAAGTAAAAGAAGCTTTTATATCTGTATTAGAACATGATAATTTTCAGCTTGCTGATGAGACTACAGCAGATGATGTTGATGGGTGGGAATCTGTAACACATATGATGATTATTTCTGAAGTTGAAAAATCTTTTGGTATTAAATTTAAACTAATGGATTTAATGAATATGAATAATGTTGGGGATTTAATAAGAACCATAGAATCAGAATTATAAGTATATAAAGTACTTTTGTAGATATACTAAGGAATAATTTGTAAAAAAACATAGATGGATAAAGTTTTGATAATCGGCGCTTCGGGTCACGCTAAGGTGATTATAGAAACTATTGAGTTGAATGCAAATTATCAAATTCATGGTCTTATAGATACGTTTAAACCAAAAGGCGAAAAGTTACTTGGTTATGAAATCCTAGGTACAGAAGATTATATTCAAAACCTTGTAGAAAAAGGGATTAATAAAGGAATTATTGCAATAGGAGATAACTGGACCAGGTTTTTAATGCAAGAGAGAATAAAAAAAATATCTCCAGATTTTGAATTTGTTACAGTAATTCATCCGTCAGCAATAATTAGTCCAAGTGCCATAATAGGTAAAGGGAGTATAATATTGGCTTCTGTTACTATAAATGCGCATGCAAGGATTGGAGATTTTTGTATTATGAATACCGATGCTAATTTTGATCATGATAGCGATATACAAGACTTTTCTAGTTTAGCACCGGGAGTTACTGTTGGAGGAAATGTTAGTATAGGTACATGTACTGCAATATCGCTGGGTGCAAATATTATTCAAGGTATAACTATTGGGAAACATAGTATTATTGGAGCAGGTTCTTTACTACTAAACGATGTAGGTGATTTTAAACTGGTTTATGGAGTTCCCGGGAAAGAAATAAGAACTGTTGTTAAAGGAGAAAACTATTTGTCTAAGTCCTAAGAACAGAGATTGTAATTTTAAAATATTGGTAGGCTTAAGTATATAAAGCGTTGTTAATTAAATTTATAAAAGCGATAAAAAGTATATGTACAACCCATATGTAAAACGATTATTAGATTTTGTACTTTCCTTTTTGGGTATAGTAATGTTATCTCCCATTATACTAGTGCTGGTTCTAATATTAATTGTAGTTAATAATGGTAAGCCATTTTTTTTTCAGTTAAGACCGGGAAAAAATGGTCGACTTTTTAAAATCATTAAATTTAAAACAATGTCTGATTTAAAATCAGAAGATAAAGATGATGTACATAATGTTTCTCGTATAACAAAAGCTGGAGCATTTATTAGAAAATACTCCTTAGATGAGATTTTACAACTTATTAATGTTTTAAAAGGAGATATGAGTTTAATAGGTCCAAGACCTCTTTTGGTCGAATATTTACCTTTGTATAATGAGACGCAAAAGAAAAGACATGATGTAAGACCAGGTATAACAGGATGGGCACAGGTAAAAGGTAGAAATACAATATCCTGGAGTCAGAAATTTGAATATGATGTATGGTATGTAGAAAACCTAAGTTTCATCTTAGATATTAAAATTTTATTTTTAACCATAAAGAAAGTAATTAAAAAAGAAGGTGTAAACATTGACCAAAATACCATTATGCCTGCTTGGAAAGGAAATAACTAACAAAAAAACTTTTATAAAAGTTCTGTAGAACGATATAATTCACACAACCAACAAATCAACTTAAATTTAGTAATGAGTAAAATGAAAATAACTGAAGACCCCAAAAAAATAAGGATTTATGGAGCTGGCGGGCATTCTCAAGTCATACGAGAAGTATTAGAAGAGAACGGTTATGAAGTAACCGAAACTTTTGACGATAAACCTTCTGGACGCCATTATGCGTCTAAGAATGTAACTTCTGGGGCAAGAAGAAATCTAAAAGAATTTCCGCATAAAGGATATCCTGTAATTGTGGCAGTAGGTATCAATGCAGAAAGAGCAGAAATAGCTGGTTTTCTAAAAAGTGATTTTGAAAAGGCGATACACCATTCAGCAATTATAGCTCCAACTGCAAAAATAGGAGAAGGTACCGTTGTTTTTGCAGGAGCGATCATTCAACCCAATACGGTTATAGGAGAACATGTAATTATAAATACTGCGGCAAGCATAGATCATGATAATGTTATTGGAAATTTTGCGCATATCTCACCAAAAGCTGCTTTATGTGGCCATGTTGAGGTAGGAGAAGGTTCACATGTTGGAGTTGGTGCCGTTGTAATACCAAAGGTGAAAATAGGAAAATGGTGTACCATTGGAGCAGGAGCAGTAGTTTTAAAAGACGTTCCTGATTATTCTACAGTTGTTGGTAATCCTGGTAAAATTATAAAAACAAAACTCACAGACTTGAAGCTTAATAACAAACCAAAATCGTCAGAAATCACTTTTATTGGTTCAGGAATTTCATCATCCTTCACTATTTTACATTTCTTGGATCTTATCGAACACCATAAGACAAAAAGAAAGATCAATATCAATATAATTGATAAATATCGAGAGTTTCACTCAGGGATACCTTATGGATCAAGATCTGGTTTTTCGGTTCATCTTATAACATCTTTAAAAAACTTTTTGCCAGAACCAGAATTAGGAAAATTTATTAAATGGCTTAATAACAATAAGAATTGGTTATTAGATGAACTAAAAAAAGATGGAGGTACCTTATCTTCAGAATGGATTACCAAGCATGAAGATAAAATTAAAAATAATGAGTGGGAAGATCTTTTTATTCCTCGTCGTTTTTTTGGATGGTATATCAATGAAAAAGTAAAGAATAGACTAGAAGAATTTAAAATTAAAGGCGCTATTGATGTTAATTATATCAATGCAGAAGTGATCGATATAGAAAAATCAGAAAATACATATGAATTGTCTCTGGATAACAAAGACACTGTTTTTTCTGAAAAAGTTATCTTATCTGTTGGTTCTCTACCAGTTAATCACCTTTGGAAAGAAGAAGATATAGTAGAAGAGGATAATTTACTTTTTATAAATGATCCCTATGGTTCTGAGTTAAAGACAACTTTAGAGAAAATAGACAGCTTTCTCGAAAAGCAATCAGGAAAGAAAACTAATGTGCTTATAGTTGGAGCCAATGCGAGTGGATTAGAGTTACTGTATAAATTAAATGATGTCGAAAAAATAAAGTCTGAAATCAATAAATTCATTATTCTTTCTACTCAGGGGTTATTACCAGATGCTGTTATTGATGAAGAACGAAAAAAAGAATATACACCTTTTAATTTACAGGCATTAACCAAAGAAAAAAATATAACCGCAGAAATTATTGCAGAAGCAACATTTAAAGATTTGGATTATGCCGATCAGATTCATTTGGGAGCAGCATCTACAGTAGATATTATATCAAAAGCTTTTGGTAGTTTATTAAATAAGTTAAACCCAGAAGAACTAAAAAAGTTTGCATGCTATTATGGTAATGAAATAGGGAGAAGACAACGATGTGCAGGTTTTCATTACTCTAAAACCATTGATGAATTGAAACAGGAAAATCGTTTTGATCATATAGCAGGACGATTTAGAGATATTAATATTGAAGCTGCGGGAGAATATTCTTTAGAATATTTAGATACAAAATCTGGGAAAAACAAAACCTATGAAGATTCTGTGGGTATAGTGATTAATTGTGTGGGGAGTACAAATCTAACCAAACAAAATATCCCAGAATTGTTAAAGAAATTAATAAAGAAAGGATATTGCAAACCTAATGATTCTAAGATAGGATTCGAGGTTAATGAGCAATTAGAAGCTTCTGATAATTTACATATTGTCGGACCATTATTAGCAGGAAATGTGTTTGATGGGAAGGCTGTGTGGCATGTAGAACATTGTGGTAGAATTATATGGTTATCACAAGTGTTATCTGAAAAAATGAATGATTACTTTTTTAAAAAAACTGAATTAAAAGAAAAACCTATATAGTACTAATAAACAACCATACCTAACTAATATTTTTACAATTGGAGCAAAATTACAAACTGTTAATTAAAAACCTGGATGAAAATTCAAACATCATAGAATATAAGGCGCTCCTTCAAGAAAAATGGAACAATAATGTATATTATTCGGCTGAGCATTTGTTACATTTTGAGAAGGATTCTGATACGCTAAAATACTTTTTGTTTGAAAAAGATAACAAACCTCTTATTCTAATGCCTTTTGTTTTTAGAGAAATAAAAATAAAAGATCAGAAACACCCGTATTTCGATGTTACAAGCCCATATGGCTATAGTGGACCTTTGTTTAATGATACTGTTACAGAAGAAGATATTGCTCAATTTTGGGACAATGTTGATCAATGGTATATGGATCATAATGTAGTAACAGAGTTTATTCGATTTAGTTTAAATGGAAACCACAAAAAATATTCGGGATGTTTAACCAATACATTATCCAATGTTAGAGGACATCTTTTAGAAAATTTTGACGATCAATGGGTAGGATTTTTACCCAAAGTTAGGAATAACTACAGAAAGGCCGTAAATCACAATTTAGTGTTTAAAATATTTCATAAGCATGAAATAACAAAAGATATCATTAAAATTTTTAATGATATCTATGTGAATACGATGAACCGCAATAATGCAGATCGTATTTATTTTTTCTCCAATACGTATTTTGAAAACCTGATATTATCTAATTTAGATAATTTTTCTATTGCCATTGCCTATTACGAGGGTATCCCAATTTCTATTGAACTTATTATTGGTTATAAGGATACTATTTTTGCATTTCTTGGAGGAACAAATGCAGAGTATTTTAGTTATAGACCCAATGATTTTCTTAGAGTAAAAATTATAGAATGGGCGATCAAAAATAAGATTACATATTATGTTTTAGGAGGAGGTATGAAAGATGGTGACGGATTATACAGGCATAAAAAATCACTTTTTCCAAAAGATGAAGATGTAATTTTTCATACCGGTAGAAAAATTATTAACGAAAAGGTTTATGATGAGTTATGCCTCTCTGCTAATCCAGAATATTCTCCTGTTCATAAAGAGAATGTAAAAGATTATTTTTTTCCTTTTTATAGATTAAGTATATGAAAAAGGTCCAGATAGATTATTTTTTTGAGCTTTTTGAAAAAGGATTGATACCAAAAATATTTCCTAAGATTAGTAATTTAGAAAGTGAAGAAGGACTGATCAATCCAGATTATGATGAGAAGCTAATAAACAACCCAGATAGAGTCTATTCGGTTTTTTTCATAGCTGATTATTTGAAACCTGAGCTTAATAGAAAGGTATTTAATCTAAAAAGAGTTCATCAGTTTTTTAAAGGTTATGCTATTTTTCTAGATGGTTTTGCAAGTGCAGATGCTTATGTAAAATATCGTTTCAGGAGCAATGCAAAAGGAATAAGAAGAAGAGTAAAACGACTCGAATCGTGTTTTCAGATTTCATATAAAACATATTATGGTGCTATAGGAGAGGAGAAGTATAATCTATTGATGGACTGTTTAGAAAAAATGTTGATCAGAAGATTTAAAGAGCGCAATGATGTGAGTCAAAGCCTTATTCGTTGGGATCACTATAAAAGCATATATTTTTCTTTGATCAATCAAAAAAAAGCATCATTGTTTGTTGTTTATGATAATGACACCCCAATAGTTATATCACTTAATAATCATTTTCATGGACAACTATTTAGTGCAATATCATCATATGACATTGATTACCGAAAATTTAGTTTAGGGAGCGTAGAGATTTATAAGAAATTAGATTGGTGTATTGCTAATAATCATAAGTCTTATGAGATGGGGATGGGAGATCTTACTTACAAACGAGAATGGTGCAATCATATTTATAATTTTGAACACCAAATAATCTATCCTAAAAAATCTATTTCTGCTACTGCCAGTGCTACTATCGAATATTTGAAAGTAAGTTTTAAAGAGCTTATTTTTAAAATAGCTTATGTTCGATATAAAAAATATAAAGCAAAGCGAAAAAAGAGTACTGTTACCATACAGGAGTCAAAATATCAGGTATTACCTATAGTAGAGGCACAGTATGATAAGCAATACCCTATAATAGATTATAATAGTGCCGAGTATAATTTTTTAAGAAAAATTGTATTTGACTTTCTGTATACTAGTATAGAAAAAGTATCAGATGTTAGAGTGTTAAAAGTATTAGAAGAAGAAAATACATATTTGATTATTGGGAAATCGAAGATGCAAAAAATTGTTTTTGAAACCAGTTCACATATTGCCTAAATGATGTCGTTTTTTTACAATCCTGGCATTGTAAGTCGGTATATATTTGTGATATGAAAAAAACAGTTATAGCACGATTAAGTGTACAGAAAGAAAGTAGTGAACAATTTTTGATACATGCAAAAAAGATGGTTCGGGAAAGTAATTTAGAGGAAGATTGTATGACCTATCGTTTATATCAGGAAATAGATGTCGATACAGAATTTATTTTTTATGAAGAATATACGGATATGAAGGCAGTTGATACACATAATTCTTCGAATCATTTTAAAGAGTTTATCTCACAGGTATCCTCAATGCTTACATCAGAACCAATAATAGAAGTCTTCTAATTGTTAATCCATAAAACGTCATATAAACCTAATAAAAGCTTGGCAAAATATGTTGACCGGATTTATGTGCTAAAACATTCGGAGGCATTTAAACTACCCGCTATTTTGCCGGGCACTGGTTTAGAATTGCTATTTCATACTCATAAACCATTACTAATAAATAATCATAAATGTGATCATGGACATATTATTTGCCCTAGAAATTCAATAGTACACATAAATGAGTTTAGTGATGTTTCTTTTATATCTGTTCGATTTAAAAGCGGGGCTTTTCGTCATTTTTCTTCAATACCATATACAGAGCTAAATAATCAGTTTGCTTCTGTCGAGGATATTTGGGGAACTAAGGGAAAGGATTTTTTAGAAAAGCTAAATGAGTATCGTACTATTAATGATAAAATTAAGTGTATAGAATCTTTTTTACTTAAATGTTTATATGATTACCATGATAAGCAAGACGAAAAATGGGATACTATCATGCATTCTTTATATAAACAGTATAATTCAATTTCTTTAAAAGAATTAGCTGCCTATACTAATTTGAGTTATCGACAATTTGAAAGAAATTTTAAATCTCAATTTGGCATTACGCCAAAGAAAATTCAACGAATTATACGGTTTGAAGCCACGGTAAAAAAGATACTGTTAAACAGGAATTCAGAATATTTATCCACTGCATTAGATCATGGTTATTACGATCAAAGTCATTTTATTAATGAATTTCAGTGTTTTGCCAAAGAAAAGCCTTCTGATTACTTTGTAGCAAAAAATTATGAACATCACTTTTATGATAAATCGATAAAAGCACTAGAATGATATTAGTTTTTTATAAAGTTAATATCTCTCAAATATTGTGTAATATTCTTTGCTATGATATCTCTACCATGATTGTTCCAATGCCTGTCATAGATCAGCGTAGTAGAGCGATCAGAAGTTTCAAAAGAGGCTGAGAAATCAATGTAATTAAATCCATTTTTTTCTAAATACGATAAAAATAGAGGGCTTGTTATCCTGGAGTCTAAAAGAAGTGTAAATCGTTTTTTATCATATCCGTATTTAGAAACCAAACTTTTGAAGTTGGCCAGATATTTTTCTTCATTTTCCTTTTTAATTCTCAACGTTTCGGCTTCATCTATCGCAACTGTCTTTTTCTTAGGTTTAAAAATATTAATTAGTCGATACATGAGTTCCTGAGGAGGGTCTAAAATCCCAATACTTTTGCAATACACTATTAACTTACTTTTTTTAAGCATTTTGTTTATAGGGGATTCTAAAGCTAATCGACTATTAACAACCTGATATTCTGCACGGGTTAGGTCGTTAGAGAATTTTATACCTAAAATAACGTGATCAATAAGGTCGAATTGCGATGCATACGAATGTACCAGATGTAGTTGATCTGCAAAATCATAGCCGGCATAGCCATATTCATATACTTCAATTTCGGGAATAACATTTTCAATCTTTTTACCAATAGAGTTGTAGTAGTTTTGATGAAACCCTTCTATAAACGAATCTCCAACCAATGCTACTTCTATTTTATCTTTTGTAGGTGTAAATTCTCTATAAGAATTATATCCTGTTGTATTAATATGATATTCCGAAAAATTTTGTCTTCTGTTTCCGGTAACCGAAAAACCATTTTGGTTTGGTTTCCATTTTTCTACTTTATATTCGTCGAGAAATCGGGTAGGAGTGTCTTTTCCTAAATGAAAAACACGTACTAACCCTTCTAATACGATAAGTATTAAAAAAACATATAAGATACTTTTGACTATAAGTTTTTTCATGTGACTTTTAAATTATATCGTAATGCTTTTTTTATTGTCATTATCTATTTTTAATTAGAATTGGAAATAAATAAATGATCTGTCTATATTGTCATCAAAGAACAATAACATTCCTAAAATTACTAAAGTATATGCAACGAATCTCACGATTTTAGATTTAAATTTAAAAGGAGCACGCTCGTCTCTTCTGATTCTAAATTCATATAAAACAAAAAGTCCTAGTAAGATAAAATAATCTATCATGCGATACCCTAATGGGTGTTGATAGGTTTCGTAAGAAAAATTCGCATATATCTGTTCTAAAAAACCAAAAGCATCTGTAATAGACTCAGATCTAAAGAATACTCTAGAGAATGTGACCAATATAAAAGTGAGTAAAATTTGTGAAATTTCTGTTAATGAAGGAAACCAGCGATTTTCTGCTACTACAGTATTCATATAAATACGATTTCGACCCATTAAAAAAACAGGAATGTATAAAGCAGCATGAATTGCTCCCCATACAATAAAAGTCCAGTTTGCACCATGCCAAAAACCACTTACTAAGAAAATAATAATAATATTTCTAACCGATTTTAGTTTACTTACTCTGCTTCCGCCAAGAGGAATGTATACGTAATGTCTAAACCAGGTGGATAAAGAAACGTGCCATCGCTGCCAATATTCGGCAACATTTCTAGAAAATGTTGGAAACTTAAAATTAGACATTAATTCTATTCCAAATAGTTTGGCAGTTCCTATAGCAATATCAGAATACCCACTAAAATCTCCATAAACCTGAAAACTAAAAAGTGATACACCAAGGATTAAAGTAGAAGCAGAATAATCGTTGTAATTAAGAAAGATATCATCTACAATTGGAGCGATAGAATCTGCAATAACTACTTTTTTAAATAATCCCCAAAGTATAAGTTTTAGACCTTCTGTGCATTGTACGTAATTAAAAAATCTTTTGGCGGTGATTTGTGATAAGAGATTAGAAGCTCTTTCTATAGGTCCAGCAACTAATTGAGGGAAAAAACTAACAAATGTTGCAAATGCAATAAAATTCTTGGTAGGAGTTAATCTTTTGTAATAAATATCTAATGAATACGACATGGTCTGAAACGTATAAAAAGATATTCCCACAGGTAAAATAATCTGTAATGTCCAGGTGCTTTTAAGTTCGTATCCAAAAACAGAAAGAAAATCTACCCAGGACCCTATAAAAAAATTGTAGTATTTAAAGAAGCCTAAAAGACCTATGTTAAAAATTACACTTACCCATAACCAGGCTTTTCTTTTTGAAGTAGAGTCATTGGTGTAAATAGTCTGACCAATAAAAAAGTCAACAACTGTACTTGCAAGTATAAGAAATAGAAACCTCCAATCCCATAAGCCATAAAAGATATAACTGGCAATAAGTATAAATAAATTCTGGACCTGAATTTTTTTATAGAAAATAAACCAGTAAAGAACGAAAACGACTGGCAGGAATATAAAAAAATCTAAAGAATTAAATAACATTTATATGGTGTATAATTATAAAATTCGGAGAAGGGGTATACAAAGAAATATTACGAAAATATCTCATTGCTTTTGAAGGGCATAAATTTTGTGTATTTAATTTTATAAATCAAATAATTATGAAGTTATTTTTTATTTCATACATAAATAATAGGTTTTGTTATCAAAAAATGGTGATGACCGGGGGAAATCCCCCTGTTTATAAATAGGTGTTATCCCCATGAAATTAACTTATTATTAAACTATACTTGTACTACCAAAAATAGTTTACAAAAAAGTAATATGAAAAGTGAATTTTGGTGGTGCATTATGTTTAATTTTGCGGTAAATTATGATTTTAGATTTAAATTCGTTTTTTATTACAAGTAGTTTTATGGAGTATCTATAATACTTTTCTTACGGGATTTCCGTATTGTAAGACAATATTTAGGTAAACGTGAGTCATTGAACGTTTTTTTTAAGTATTCTGTCTAAAAAATTAGATTTTGAGTTGTTAATTGATTTAACTAGACTATTTTAGCTTTGGAAAACAAATTTAGAGTAAGTTCAAAAAAGGAAGTTCTACCCCCCTTCTTCCAGCGTTTTTTAGATTGTCATCGTAAAGATTTGACTAATTACTATGCTTATTGTGTAGTTATTATGTCGATAGGAAATTATTGTTCATTATTAATGGGAAAATTATGAATATAATTGATTCAAAAAAAATATGGCTTTCTTCACCGCATATGGGTGGATCAGAGCAAAAATTTGTAAAAGAAGCATTTGACACAAACTGGGTAGCACCCTTGGGTCCAAACGTTAATGGATTTGAGAGTGATATCGAAAGTTATCTAGGTGAAGATGTTTATGCTGCAGCACTAAGTTCTGGTACAGCTGCGTTGCACCTTGGGTTAAAACTACTTGGTGTTACAGTTGGTGATGAAGTGTTATGCCAAAGTATGACATTTGCTGCTTCGGCCAATCCAATAGTATATCTTGGTGCTAAACCTATATTTATAGATAGTGAAAGAAACACCTGGAATTTATGTCCAGATCAACTAGAAATAGCAATAAAAGATAGAATTGCAAAAGGTAAAAAACCTAAAGCAATTATTGCTGTACATTTATATGGAATGCCATATAATGTAGAAGCTATTCACAAGATTGCTTCAGAATACAAAATCCCAATATTAGAAGATAGTGCAGAAGCCTTAGGGAGTTCTTATCAGGGAATTAACTGTGGGACTTTTGGGGATATTGCAATCCTTTCATTTAATGGGAATAAGATTATTACGACATCTGGTGGTGGAGCACTTGTTTCAAAAAAGCAAGACTATAAAAATAAGGCTATTTTCCTGGCGACTCAAGCCAGAGACAATGCACCTCATTATGAACATTCTGAAATAGGATATAATTACAGGATGAGTAATATTACTGCCGGTATAGGAAGAGGCCAGATGGAAGTTTTAGATGCCCATATAGCCAATAGACGTAGTAATTATGAATTTTACAAAAAGAATCTTGAAGATTCATCTGAAATAAAATTTTTAGAAGAACCTTCGGGATATCATTCTAATAGATGGTTAACCTGTATAGAAACCAGTTCTTATAAACTAAGAGAAGGAATACGGTTATCATTAGCAGAAGAAAACATAGAATCAAGACCGTTATGGAAGCCCATGCATCAACAAGCTGTATTTGCAGATTGTGATGCTTACCTCAATGGAATTTCTGATGACCTATTTGATCGCGGCCTTTGCTTACCCAGCGGGTCTAATCTTGAAGAAGATGATTTATATAGAATTGTATCAGTAATTAAAAATGTATTGAGATGATAAAGAGCTACCTTATAAATAATTCGCATAAACACGCATCTAAATGGCTTGTTTTATCAATTGATGTGTTAATTACGATCTTTAATTTCTTTTTGGCATATGTAATTAGATTTGGAATCACTTTAAATTTTGATACCACTAATTTACTATACCAATTACCAATTATAGCAGGTTTATCTACCTTAAGCTTTTTAATGATAGGATCCTATAAAGGAGTAGTTAGACATACAGGAATGAGAGATGCTTATAACCTGTTTCTTGCCGTAACGATCTTAATTAGTTTAATGGGGTTCTTTATGGCATCGAGTAGATTAGCACTAATGCCAGAATTATTAAATATTCCTGTATCTATAATTTGTGTGCATTATTTATTAAACATTATAACGCTTACAACAAGTCGTTTGGTCTTTAAATATTGCTACTATTATGTAAAATCAAAAATAGGAGAGACTTCAAGAATATTGATTTATGGAGCTGGAGATTCTGGATTAATAACCCTTGCTGCAGTAACTAATGATTCTAATAGATCTTTGTCTGTAGTTGGTTTTATCGACGATAATTCTCAAAAAATTGGTAAAACTATTAATGGGATTAAGGTTTATCCTTCAGAAATGATAGATCAAAGCTTTATCACTAAAAATAATATTAAAGAGATTGTTGTATCCATTCCGCATATAAGTAAGAAAAGACTTTCGGAAATTTCTGATAACTTGCTTAAGCTAAAGGTTACTGTTAAAATAATACCTGCAGTAAATGATTGGATTGATGGTAAACTAAAAGTTTCTCAGATTAAAGAAATTCAAATAGAAGACTTGCTAGAAAGAGCTCCTATTAATATGGATAATCAGAATATCACCCAAGAACTTAATGATAAAGTGATTTTGATAACAGGAGCAGCTGGATCAATAGGAAGTGAAATAGTAAGACAAGCTTCATACTATAGCTACAGACACCTTGTTTTAGTTGATCAGGCAGAATCTCCGTTATATGATTTACAACAGGAACTTTTAAGTAAAGGAGTAACTAATTTTACGCCTATTGTAGCTGATATAAGAGACCATCAAAGAATAGAAACTATATTTGAAAAATATAGACCTAATATGGTTTTTCATGCAGCAGCATATAAGCATGTACCTCTTATGGAGAATAATCCTTGCGAGGCAATTAAAATTAATGTGCTTGGAACGAGAAAACTGGCAGATTTGTCATCTGAGTTTGGTGTAGATAAGTTTGTTTTTGTATCTACAGATAAGGCAGTTAACCCTACAAATGTAATGGGAGCAACCAAGAGAGTTGCAGAAATGTATATAAAATGTATTAACCGAACCAGTAATACTAAGTTTATTACCACTAGATTCGGAAATGTACTGGGATCGAATGGATCTGTTATTCCATTATTTAAAAAACAAATCCAAAAGGGAGGGCCATTAACAGTTACCCATAAAGATGTAACTCGCTTTTTTATGACTATACCAGAAGCTTCTCAATTGGTTATAGAAGCAGGAACAATGGGTAATGGAGGCGAAATATTTATCTTTGATATGGGAGAGTCTGTAAAGATTTTTGACCTCGCAAAGAAAATGATACGATTATCTGGTCTTAGATATCCAGAAGATATAGATATAAAGATAACTGGTCTTAGACCTGGAGAGAAATTATATGAAGAACTCCTGGCTGATACAGAAAATACGTTACCAACGTATCACAAGAAAATAATGATAAGTAGATTTGATGATAATGATTGTGTATTGGTAAAAGATAAAATTGATGACCTTTGTATTATGAATTTATTAAGTCAGGATCATCAAATTGTAGGGAAATTAAAAGAGATAGTTCCAGAATTTATCTCTAATAATTCTACTTTCGAGAGTATCGATAAAATTAATAAAAAAAGTATTCAAGGTAAGCAAGAAGTTCTTGTGTAGAGCTTGATATAACAAAATAGTAGGTATTATATAGTAAGGGAAAAAATACCTTCAAAAACATTTTTAGTAAGAAGAGATAGGCTTGTTTAGGGGAATAAACTTGCCTATATGCTTTATGGCGCTCTACTAGAACGCATGAAAGGAAAATAGTATAGATAAAGCAAAATCTTATTGCTAAACTAAATAAAGTTATATTTTTGTAACTCATTAAAAGGCTTACTTATAAAGTATTAAAATATGCGATGTAGATTTTTGTTATTATTTGTGGTATTAGTATCAGTTTTTTCCTGTAAAGTACCTGAAAATGTGGTTTATTTTCAAAATTCTGCAAATTTGGAGAAGATTTCTTCTACAAATTCTTTTACCTCTGTTTTTAAAGTAGATGATATCGTTGGTATACAGGTTTCTGCAGCAGATATGGATGCAGCAAGACCATTTAATTTGATGCAAAGTTCTTCTATATCACTGGGAGAAGGTGGAGGAGGAAATACAGCAAGTTCTGCCGGATCAGGTGAACCTACTTATCTAATAAATGAAGAAGGAAATATTGATTTTCCTGTTTTAGGGGAGTTAAAAATTGCTGGCTTAACTCGAATTGAGGTTAAGGAAATGATTAAAGAAAAACTAAAAATTTATATAAATGATCCTATAGTAAGTGTACGGCTTAAGAATTTTAAGATTACCGTTATGGGAGAAGTATCAAAACCTGGTTCTTATACAATACCCAACGAAAGAATTACTATTATTGAAGCCCTTGGTTTGGCAGGAGATATGACTATTAAAGGAAGAAGAGAAAACCTAATGGTTATTAGAGAAAATGAAGGAGTAAATACGTACCATCGTGTAGATCTTACTTCTAAATCAATTTTCGAATCCCCTGTATATTATCTGGCACAAAACGATGTTATTTATGTTGAACCAAATGACTCAAGAATAAAAGAATCCAAAACACGTAATAACACCCTTGGTGTCATTATTAGTATTGTTGGTGTAATTATATCGGTAGTAACTCTAGTTGTAAGATAATAAGTATATGATTTCTAATACCAATAATGCTCCTGCAAAGAATACTAATTTTGATTCGTCTTCTGGATTTAGTTTTAATCTTAGGGATCAAATTTTAAAATACCTTAAACGTTGGTATTGGTTCGTATTAAGTGTCTTTATTTTTGTTGGTTTAGCATATGTTAAAGTAAGATATACAATTCCTCAGTATAATGTTTCTTCTACTATTGCGATTTCTCAGGATGAAAGTATGAGTGAATCTGAGTTGTCAGCATTTAAAGATCTAGGGATATTGGATGATGGGCAGAATAAAATTGAAAATGAGATTCAGATTATTAGATCAAGAACATTATTGACTAATGTCGTTAATAATTTAAAACTTAATGTCCGATATTTTAGTGAAGGAAGAATTTTGGAAGTAGAGAACTACCCAAAATCACTTATCGAAATCAATTTTTTATCAGATGATTCTATTGTACATAAAAAATCAAAGGTTTTTCATGTACGAATTAATTCGGGTACTTCGTTTTCCTTTTTAGATGGAAAAGACCAAAAACTAAGCGATCACTCTTTTGGGAAAACAATTAGTACCAGCGTTGGGGATATTATTATTACACCAAGTGTAGATTCTATGGACGCTAATAGTGGTAAGATCATAAAAATTGTGATAACACCAGTAAAACTTGTTGCAGAATCTTATAGGAACAGGTTGTCTATTATACCAGGTAAAGGTTCATCAATCGTTAGATTATCATTAAACGATCCGGTAAAGGAAAAGGCAAAAGATATTATTAATAACCTTGTAGAAGAATATAACAAGGCAACTATAGAAAATAAAAAACAAGCTTCGGCAAGAACAGCAGATTTTATAAATGAGCGTTTAGAACTTATTTCAGGAGATTTGACCCAAGTAGATGATCAGGCAGCAACTTATCAATCCAGTAGAGGATTGACCAGTAGCGATGTGGCAGTTCAAGCGCAGCAATTTTCAGATTTAGATACAAAAAACTCTCAAGAAATAGCACGATTAAATACGCAGCTGTATTTTATAGAATCTATGCGAAAATTTGTACTTAGCCAGGAAGGTAAGTTTGACCTTGTGCCACAATCTAATTCTGGGTTTAGTGATCCAACAGTTGCTACTACAATATCAAGATATAATGGATTAATTCTTCAGAGGCAGCGGTTGTTAAAAAGTTCGAGTGTAAAGAATCCGGTTGTTGTAAATATAGATCAGCAAATCGGTGGATTAAGACAAGTGCTTATAGGAAGTTTAAATAGCTTAAAAAATTCTATTAATGGGCAATTGCGAAGCTTAAATACTCAGAACCAATATTTTGGAGGTCAGATATATAGTGCGCCAACGCGACAGAAAGATATTAGAGCTATTGAGAGAGAACAGACTATAAAAGAACAATTATATCTTTATCTACTTCAAAAAAGAGAAGAAGCAGAGATAAAGAGTCATATTACGCTTTCTAATGCCAGAGTGATCGACAAAGCGTCTACATTGGGATCGTATCCAGTATCTCCAAATAAGAAAACCATATATGCAGGAGCTTTCTTTCTTGGTTTGATATTACCTTTTCTTATTATTTATACTTCAGATTTGTTGAATGTAAAAGTAAGCTCTAGAGAAGATCTCGAAAAAGTACTTTCTATGCCAATTATTGGATCTATACCAAAGGTGAAATCTAAAAATAAAATCATGATTTCGCAAAATGACAGATCAGGAATAGCAGAAGCATTTAGGATCTTAAGAACAAACTTAGATTTCTTAATGGCAGGGATTAACAAAACTAAAGGAAAAGTTATTTTTGTTACATCTACTATTTCTGGAGAAGGAAAGACTTTAATCTCCTCAAATTTGGCTAAAACTTTGGCTATTTCAGGAAAAAAAGTAGCCTTTTTAGGTACAGATTTAAGAGATCCAAAATTGCATAAGTTTTTTGATCTGCCTAATGGGAAAGATTCTAAAGGACTTACTAATTTTATAATGAATGATGAGTTAACTCCAGAAGATATCATATATAAATATAAAAAAGAAGATGCATTTGATATTATACCATCTGGAGCAATACCACCTAACCCTGCAGAACTTTTAATGCAGGAAAGAGTAGATGTAATGTTTAAGTATCTAGAAGAACATTATGATTATATCATTGTAGATACTGCTCCTGTTAGCCTTGTAACCGATACACTTTTAATAGCAAAGCATGCAGATTTAAGTATTTATATTGTAAGAGAAAATTACTCTGATAAAAGAGTATTACAGGTTCCGGAAAATTTCTATATAGAAAAACGTTTACCAAATATTGCAGTTTTACTTAATGCTGCTGGTAATAAGACGGGGTATAATTATGGGTATGGTTACGGAAAAAAGAATTAAGAAAATTCGATATTATTTTTCATTAATGAAGTAATCTTTTTAGCAATTTTAAACTCAAATCCCTTTTCTAAGACTTCTAATTGATGATAGTTGTGTACGTCTGTACCTGTAAAGTCTATATATCCTTGATCTATCATTTTTTTGGCAAAGGATTTTATTTGCTCACCGTAATATCCTGATATTGATAATAGGTTAACCTGAAACAGAAACCCTGATGCTTTTAATTCATCATATTTTTTTAGGTCATCATGATAAAAAGAATATCGTTCTGGGTGTGCCAAAATAGGAATGTATCCTGCTAATTTAATTTCGAATAAAATTTCGTTTAGATTAATAGGAGGTGCAAAAGTAGACATTTCGACCAATATGTAATTTTGATGTAATGGTAAAATGTCATTGTTTTTTATACGTTCATAAAACAAATCGTCCATCATATATTCTGCACTTGCACGTAATTCTATTTTTGTTATTCCCAAAGGAACAAGAACATCTTTAAGCTTTTTTAAATTACTAGTTATAGTTTGCGAAGAATTTGGCCATATATCTTGCATTATATGAGGAGTAGTAATTACTTTTTTAAAGCCAAAATTTTCAAATTGTTCCAGGATATAACCTGATTGATAAATTGTCTTTACTCCATCATCAATACCCGGAAGCAAATGTGAATGAATATCGATGTAACCATCTGGTACAACTTCTTTAAAAGGAACATCTTTTTTTGATAAGAACCGCAATTTGATTTTTGTTTTGGGGTGAACGTAAAATAAAATATATTCGTTATAATAACATTATTAGTGCATTATAGCAAATAAAATGTAAAAATATAGATTTATTATACATAAAAAACTGTTTAAGAACAGAGATTCTTAAACAGTTTAATATAATTAATAGTTATCTTACTACTATCTTTTTGTAATATCTCCTGATCCAGATACCTTTTTATCTTCTTTTTGAGGGTCTCCTTTATAAAATATATCACCAGATCCTGATACACGAGCTTTTAAGTAGGTAGTTGCCATTACTTCGATGTCTCCAGAACCAGATACGGTTGCTGTTACATTTTTTGCATTTAACTCATACGCAGAAAGGTCTCCAGACCCAGATACGTTTCCGTTAAAACTACCGGCACTTCCTTTTAAAGCCAAATCACCAGAACCAGATACTTGTCCCCATATGTTTTCGGCATCTACAACAAGCTGAACATCACCAGATCCGGATACTCCGGTTTTAAAATCAGAAGCTTTAATTGTATCAGAACTATATACATCACCTGATCCTGATAGTGTAACCTGAGTTAGATCTTTAAAAGGAACCGTAATAATTAATTTTTTTCCTCTAGACGGCTTTAGATAATATCCTCTTTTTACATAAATCTTAAGAGCATCTCCTTCGACTTCGGTTACTATATAATCTATAAGATTGCTTTCTCCTTTGATTGTAATCTTTCCTTCTGTTCCTGATATTAAAGATACATCCAGGCTTCCTTTTACTTTTACTTGATCATAATCAGATGTCGTTCTATTTTTGGTAACAGAATCACCATTACCATTGATTTTTTTTCCATTTCCCCACCATTGTGCCTGTAAAGAAGTGATACTGCATAATGTAAGTCCTATAATAAATGCTGCTGTTCTCATTGTATTGATGTATTAATGTTTTGTATGTATTAGTTTTTTCTTAGTTTGATTCCACCATAGCTAGAGGTTATATTAATTGTTTTCCCGCTATTAGCCTGGCCATTATATCCTTGATAATCTTTTTTAGAGCTCTTAACGTATTTCTTTTGCACATTAATACCGTCATCTAGTTTTATACCTCCATATGAAGTCTTGATTGCAAAATCAAAAGTACATCCATCTTCATATCCGATATTAACACTGGTATAATCTGTTTTGATTGTTACACTTTTGAAGGTTGGTTGTAGCGAACGGACTTCGATGGATCCATAATCAGAGTCGATACTTAGTTCTTCAGAAATACTTCCAAATTTTGTATTTACATAGTCTGAAACACCTATTATTTTTCCTCCATTTTCTATTCGAATCCCACCATAATCACAATTATAATTTAGACTTTTTATAGATTTGAATTTTGATTGTGTATAATCTGCATTCAGATCAATTCTATCCCCATTACCAACTTCAAAATCAGAATAATCTGCGTTGATTTTTCCATTTTTCATATAAGAGATAGTACTGTTATTGGTATAATCTATATTTACATAGTTGTTATCGCCTAATAATTCTCCGATAATAATTTGGCCATAATCGCAATTGATTTTAGCATTACCTTTTATTTTATCTAAGGTGATGCTTCCGTAATCATTATTAAAATCGACACTATTAGTTACAGGAACTTTTACCGAATAGTTGATTTTCATATTCATATTGTTGTTCCATCCACTAGTCCATTTATCCCACCAGGAACTATTGTTTTTGTTAAAAATGGTTTTGGCACTAACCATTTGAGAGGAAGAATCAAACTCGACATCGATAGATTCTAGTTTTTTGATTACTTTTTCTTCATTATTTCCGCTTACTTTGATCGTAATTTCCATAACGATTCGGTTTTCATTCCAGGAAGTAATATCCAGGTTGCCATAATCATTACTAATTTTTAATAAAGCATCTGCGTTAACCGAGAAGTCTTTTTTTAATGTTTTTTCTTTGGTATATTTTCCTTTCAGATCTCCATTATTAGCTAATGCCAATGTAGGAATCATGAACAAGAGGAGCATATTATAGTATAAAGTTTTCATTTTCTGATAATTTAAATTCATTAATGCTGTTAATTTTTTGTAGTACCTCGTCTAATAAATTTGCACGTTTCTGAAAGTTTTTAATCATAGCACTAATTACACGTTTATCGTTTCCACTATGAAAAAGATCTTTTTTTAGTATTTCATAATCAGATTCTAGCTTTTCTAATTGATTCATAGCATCCAAAACCAATTCTTTGGTTTCTGCAGAAGAAACTTTATCGATTTCTTCGAGTTGCAATTGAATGGCAGAGGTAAAAAAGCTTTGAGTTTCCTTCATTTGGGGAGATACATTTGCCAGATCTACTTCTTCTGTTGGATTAAACATAAAAGTCATTGCTGCCATTCCAAATAGTATAGCAATCGAAGCAGCTATTGCAAGTGGCTTAAACCAATTTACCTTTTTGGGCTGTAGCTGTACAACTTTGTTTTGTTGCTGCAACTTTTCTAAAAACCGCATTTGGTGATTAGCAGAAGGTTCATGTATGTCTAATTGATCTTGCATACGTTTAAATAACTTTTCTATTTTATCGGTATTCATACAAATTGTAATTTTTTTCGTAAGCTTTCTTTTGCGCGCGAAATAAGCGTACGACAATTAGAATATGATATATTCATAATTTGACAGATTTCTTCATAATCATACCCTTCTATAAGGTGTAATGATAATGCAGTACTATAACTGTCTTTAAGCTGAGTTAGTGTATTTAGCACTGTTTTTACTTTAACAGAAGCAAGGTCTTCTTCTACAATTCCGTCGCTATCTGTAAGAGCATACTCAACAGTTTCCAGAGCTATTTCACGATGAACATCTTTTTTACGTGATGCGGTTAAACTGGCATTAATTACTATCCTTTTTAACCAAGCCCCAAACATGTTATTGTCTTCTAGCATTGATAGTTTTGTAAAAGCGGTTAAAAAAGCTTCTTGCATAATATCTTCAGCTTCTGCTGTGTCCTTTATGATTCTCAATGCTGTATTGTACATTGCCTTATAATAACGATTATACGTTTCGAGCTGCGCATTTTGATCTCGCTCGCGACATTTCGCAATTAATTGCTCTGTATTTAGTTGGGTTAGTGACAAAAAAATAATTTACTTTAACATAAAGATATATATTGTAACGCTTTGTTACAGTTTTTTAATTTTTTTTTAAAAACTTGTGGCATAACAATTGAAATATAAATAGTGAATCTATTATAAAGCCCTTGTTTTAATGGACTTTATATGGTTTTTAATCAGTTTCATTAAATTCTAAAAAAAATGTTGTTTTGTTGTGATGACAAAATGACTTTGATATATACTTATGGCTAAAAGCAAATTTACAACACTTGACAGTTTGTCATTTCAAGGGATAGATGAAGATGCAGAATTAATTCCTTTAATGACGCCAGAAGATGAAGAAGAAATAGACAAAGAAGATTTACCCGAAATATTACCGATATTACCTTTAAGAAATACCGTACTATTTCCTGGAGTGGTTATTCCTATTACTGCAGGAAGAGATAAATCGATTAAACTTCTTAACGAAGCCAATAATGGTAATAAAACAATTGGAGTAGTTTCTCAGAAAGAAGAGGGTATAGAAAACCCATCCTTAAAAGATATTAATAGAGTAGGTGTAGTAGCACGTATTCTAAGGGTTTTAAAAATGCCCGATGGAAATACTACGGTAATATTACAAGGAAAAAAACGGTTTCATATAGATGAAGTTGTAGAAGAAGTACCTTATATTAAAGCCAAGGTTAGAGAAGTTCCCGAAGCAAGACCGGCAAAAGAGAATAAAGAATTTAGTGCTATAATCGATTCGATCAAAGATTTGGCTCTAGAAATTATAAAAGAAAGTCCTACAATACCTTCTGAAGCTTCGTTTGCTATAAAGAATATAGAAAGTAATTCTTTTCTTATCAATTTTGTGTCATCTAATTTAAACCTCCCCGTAGAGGAGAAACAAAAATTACTAGAGATTAATGACCTTAAGAAAAGAGCATTAGCTACTTTAAAATATATGAATGTTGAGTTTCAGAAACTGGAACTTAAAAATGTCATTCAAAGTAAGGTTCAGCATGACATGAGTCAGCAACAACGAGAATATTTCTTACATCAACAGATGAAAACCATACAAGAAGAACTTGGTGGTGTTTCTCATGAAGATGAAATTGAAGAAATGCGAGTACGTAGCAAGGATAAGAAATGGGACGAAAAAGTAAAAAAACACTTTGATAAAGAGCTGTCCAAAATGCAACGTATGAATCCTCAGGTTGCAGAATATTCTATACAACGTAATTATTTAGATCTATTTCTGGATTTACCCTGGAATGAGTTTAGTACAGACAAATTTGATCTGAAACGAGCTATGAAGATTTTGGATAGAGATCATTATGGTTTAGATGAAGTAAAGCGCCGAATTATAGAGTATCTCGCAGTACTAAAACTGCGTAATGATATGAAATCCCCGATATTATGTTTATATGGCCCTCCTGGGGTTGGTAAAACTTCATTAGGAAAATCTATTGCAGAAGCGCTGGGAAGAGAATATGTAAGAATATCATTAGGGGGATTGCGTGATGAAGCAGAAATAAGAGGGCATCGAAAAACATATATAGGAGCGATGCCTGGTAGAATCATCCAAAGTCTTAAAAAGGCAGGAACCAGTAACCCTGTATTTGTGTTAGACGAAATAGATAAATTATCAGTCGGTAATCAAGGTGACCCATCTTCTGCTTTATTAGAAGTTTTGGATCCCGAACAGAATTCTGAATTTCATGATAATTTCCTCGAAATGGGATTTGACCTTTCTAAAGTAATGTTTATAGCTACTTCTAATAGTTTGGCGACAATTCAACCTGCACTTAGAGATCGTATGGAGGTCATTAATGTTACGGGATATACAATTGAGGAAAAAATAGAGATCGCCAAGCAACATTTGTTACCAAAACAGTTAGAAGAACACGGGTTAGATAAGTCTCATATTAAGATAGGAAAACAACAACTGGAAAAAATAGTCGAAGGATATACAAGAGAATCTGGAGTACGAGGCCTGGAAAAGCAAATTGCTAAAATGGTACGTTATGCTGCGAAGAATATAGCAATGGAGGAGGAGTATAATGTGAAAATTACTAATGAAGATATTGTAGAAGTTCTTGGAGCACCAAAATTAGAACGTGATAAGTATGAAAATAATGATGTTGCTGGTGTAGTAACAGGGCTTGCATGGACAAGCGTAGGAGGAGATATTCTATTTATAGAATCCATTCTGTCTAAAGGAAAAGGAAATCTAACGATTACTGGGAACTTAGGAAAAGTGATGAAAGAATCTGCTACCATTGCTATGGAATATATTAAAGCTAATGCAACAGAATTGGGTATTAATCCAGATATCTTTGAAACGTATAATGTACACATACATGTGCCAGAAGGAGCTACACCAAAAGATGGTCCTAGTGCTGGTGTTACAATGTTAACATCTCTGGTTTCTTTATTTACACAACGTAAAGTTAAGAAAAGCCTGGCGATGACAGGAGAGATTACACTACGCGGAAAAGTATTACCTGTTGGTGGAATTAAAGAAAAGATCCTTGCAGCAAAAAGAGCACATATAAAAGAGATATTACTTTGCGAAGATAATAGAAGAGATATTAATGAAATTAAAGAAGAATATTTAAAAGGACTTAAATTTCATTATGTTAAGGATATGGAAGATGTATTAAAACTTGCAATTACTAATACCAAGGTTAAGAACGCAAAGAAATTATAAGAATATAGTTATCGTCTTAACATGATTATAAAAACAAAGCAGCATTTTTAAATGCTGCTTTGTTTTTAAGTTATCTTCTCTTTTTAATCAGGACATCTTTATATAATTCCATGTTTTTTAAAACAATATCACTTCCTTTTACCACAGTTTTTAGTGGCTGGTCCCCAAGATGTACAGGGAGTTCTGTAGCTCTAGATAATCTATCATCTAATCCTCTTAACATTGATCCTCCACCTGTTAAATAGATCCCAGAATTGTAAATATCAGCAGAGATCTCTGGAGGAATTTCAGAAAGTGTTTCCATAATTGCATTTTCTATCTGAATGATAGATTTATCCAGGCTTTTTTCAATCTCTTTATATGATAATTGTATTTGTTTAGGTTTTCCGGTAAGAATATCTCTTCCTTCTACCTGCATTTTTTCTGGTGGTGATGCTAAGGTATCAATAGCAGAACCGATCTTAATTTTTATTTTCTCTGCCATAGATTCGCCAATATGTAGATTTCGAGATTCTCGAACATATTGAGTAATATCCTCATTAAAAACATTTCCGGCAATTTTTACAGATTGTCCACTAATTATTCTACCCAAAGAGATTACTGCAATTTCTGTAGTTCCTCCACCTATATCTACGACCATGTTTCCTTTAGGTTCTAAAACATCTATTCCTCCGCCTATAGCAGCAGCTATAGGTTCTGGTATGAGAAATATATTTTTTGCATTAAGTCGTTTTGCAGACTCTTGCACAGCTCTCATTTCGACCTCTGTACTTCCGCAGGGTATAGATATAATCATATTATAAGAAGTAGAAAAAGCAGAAGTATTAAAAACAGATAATCCTTTTATAAATGTTTTGAGCATTTTCTCTGCCGCATCAAAATTAGAAATAACACCATTGTTAAACGGAGATATTGTTTTTATGTTCTTGTTAATTTTGCCACGCATCATACCCGCTTCTTTGCCTACTGCAATAATTTTTCCGGTAATTTGATGAATTGATATGATAGAAGGGTTGTCTACTGCTATTTTTCCTTTGTAGGTAATAAGCGTATTTGAGGTGCCAAGATCTATTGCTATTTTTTCGTTTAAAAAATCAAAAAAGCCCATGATTTGTGTGTACTTATTAGGTTAATATGTGATGATTTAAGGTGTAATAAAGTAGCTTACATTCATGCTGTTATGGTTTAAAGGTAAATAACTTCGATAAAACGTAATTATTGTATTCATCAATAAGTTTTACATTATTTGTTATAGTGTCAAAAGATTATTTGCCTTTGCTGTTGCACAGTAGTCCTGTATATTTTGATAAGTAATTTGTGGGATATCATAAGATATAATTATTTCATTGATAATAACTTTTTTTGTATAATCTGTATTTTCCAAATAGTTTGGTTTATTTTTGATTTTTAATACAAATAGTATTTCTCATAAATTGGAAGACAATAAGATAATAATAGCTATAGATGGACATTCTTCTACAGGAAAAAGTACCGTCGCGAAACAATTGGCGAAAGCATTAGGATATATTTATGTAGATACTGGAGCAATGTATCGAGCTGTTTCTTTATATGCAATGAGGAAAAAAATTATTGATGAGTTTCATTTTGATCAGGAAGCACTAGAAAAGGACCTTCCCGAAATAGATCTCAGATTTAAGATAAACCCCGAAACTGGTCTGGCAGAAATCTTACTTAATGGAGAAAATGTAGAAAGAGAAATCAGGACACTTAGCGTTTCTAAGTATGTAAGCAAAATTGCTGCAATCTCTAGTGTTCGCAAAAAATTAGTCGAACAACAACAAAAAATGGGAGTAGATAAAGGGATTGTTATGGATGGAAGAGATATAGGAACTGTTGTTTTTCCGAATGCCGAACTTAAACTATTCATGACCGCAACTGCTAAGGATCGTGCAGAACGTAGATTTATAGAACTAAGAGAAAGGGGAGAAGATGTAACTTATGAAGATGTTTTAAAAAATGTTGTAAATCGAGATCATATAGATAGTACACGAAAAGACTCACCTCTTAGGAAAGCAGAAGATGCAATCAAAATTGATAATTCTAATCTTACCTTAAAAGAGCAATTTGAACAAATTCTACAACTTGCTAAAACTACTGTTATTACTGCTACTTAATTTCTTGGAGCAACAAGAGAACCCGAGATATTATTTTTCTCTAAATTTAAATCAGAAAGCTCACGAGATTCATATAACTTCATTTCTTCTTTTACCCATTCGATTAATTGAATATACTCTTCATCATTACTAAGAATAAGAACACGATTTAATCGTAAAAGATGATGATTAGCATATTGCTTGTATTTTTTTATTGTAGTGTCAGAAACTGAATAAAATGGTTTGTCAACCAAGATTTTATATTGTTTTCCGTTATTCATTACTATTTGATCCTTATGCTCATATATAATCCTTGTTTTGGATAAGGATTGTGCGTAATTATGTAATGAAATAAATAAGAAAACTAAAAGTAATAATTTTTTCATATAAATATTCTATCGATTTGGACAGCAAAAATACGGTAAAACCGTAAAAATACAAGATTTTATATGGCTTAGATCGTTGTTTTTTCGATGAAATGCATGATTTTACCATTGAACTTACTTAAAAAAGAAAAAAAGCCATTAAAAAATACTTTTTAATGGCTTTTTATTCATGTTTTGATCACTAAAATGATTCGTAATTAGTTCATAATTAGTTTGTGAACCGATGTTTTATGATCAGTCTTTAGTTTTACCAGATATACACCATTGGCAAGATTACCTGGGTTAAATGATTTATTAGTTACATTACCATTTTTATATACACTTCTTCCAAATAGATCAAAAATGATAACCGAAATATTATCTGTTGGAGCAGTAACTCTAAGGATAGTGTTAGTACCACTTACTACTGGATTTGGTGCTATAGAAACCTGAGAAGCTTTTGTAGTATTAAAACTCTCTACTGTTACACCTCTGGCAGTACCACCTATTGTAAATGAAGTGTTTTCTGAACTACCAAAAGAACCACCAGATGCTAATGTTGTACTACCTGCTGTTAATGAGTACGACCCGTTACCATATTGACAGCAAATACCATCTCCATAAGTATCACTTATTGTAAATGTGTAAGTACCAGCAGCCAAACACTCTGTAAGAGTTAATGTAGAACCATCGGCCTGAGAACCATATGTTCCTCCAGAAGCTACAACTTGATTACTACTATTAGTAATTTGCCAGCTTGTCTCTTCTGGGTAATTATCAAATGTAATAGATAAGTTTACATCGGTACAAGAAGGAGTTGTTCCTGTAGTTAGTTTAACATCGTCAAAAGTAATATCACCACTCCAAGATGTACTGGTAATACCATTAAACCTTAATTTTACTGTAGCTCCGGTATAAGATGCTAAATCAACACTTGCTGATTTCCAGGAATTACCTTGATTACCAGATTTAGTCCATAAAGAAGTCCAATTAGATCCATTATCTGTACTGGCCTCTAGTGTTAATGTTCCTATACTGGTACCATACATATGATACTGAAAAGTAAATGTTGCTTGAGACTCAGCACTAAGGTCAAAACAGGGAGAGTTTAATATTGCTCTTTTGTTAGGGAATCCCGAGCCGTTTCCAGAAGCTTCTGTATATACATAGTATGTGCCTTCTGCCGCACTCGATGGCCCCGTGTTATTTGATGGAGTTCCATTAGCGTCTATAGTCCAGTTAATATCATCACTAGTATCTTGAGACCATGCTCCAAGCGTATTTTCGAATCCTTCAGCATAAGGGAAAGACGAAATCTCTCCTGTACATCCTCCACCAGTATTTCCTGGTAGTGTAGTTGCTGTTGCAGTATTACTAAAACCAGATTGGTTTCCTGCAGCATCTTTAGCTTTTACTCTAAACGAATATGATGTATTTGCAGATAGTCCTGTAGCCTGGTAGGTTGTAGTTGTAGCTGTTCCTATAACTGTATTTCCTTGGTAAACATCGTATCCAGTTACTCCAACATTATCTGTAGAAGCGTTCCAGGATAGATCAATAGTAGTTTGCGTTGCGTTAGAGGTAGCCAAACTTGCAGGAGTTGTAGGTGCTTGTGTGTCTCCACCTGTTCCTCCGGTAATTTCGAAGTTGGTATTAGAGATGTCAAAGAATATGTTTCCAGATCCTCTTACCATGATTCTGTTTTGTGTTCCTTGAGAATTTGGAACCGTTATACTATGAGAACCATCGTTTGGTACTGCTGTAGCGATAACAGTTGGATATGTATTTCCTCCATCTGTAGATAATAAAATATCTACATTAGCAGCATTAATTCCATTTCCAGTTGTACCAGCAACATCCCAGGTTACAGTTTGCGTAGAACCTGCAGACCAGCTAACATTAGTATTAGGAGTGTTAACTACAAAAGGCCCAGCAGAAGCAGTAACATTAACTTTCATGTTATCACTATTATTTGCTCCACCACCAGCTTTGTTATCTCTAACGGTTAATCTAAAGTTTAAAGCTCTCGTTACATCTGGTACAGCTTCCCATTTCCATGAGGTAGCACCAGTTTTAATAGTTTGTAATCTTGGAAAATATCTTTGATTAGATGCAGTAGGAGTATAAGATCTGAAAGCAACACCAGAAGTTACAGTTGGTCCAGGATATGTTCCTACACGATTATCCATTTGTTCCCAGCAGTAAGTAAGTGCATCTCCACTATTAGCATCAGTACCTTGGCCAGTTAATACAAATGCAGTTCCTTTAGGAATAGTATAATCTGCTCCTGCATTTGCAGTAGGAACAGCATTACCTGTATTAGTATTGGTCTGACAGCTTGTTGATTTTACATAATTTGTAATCTGCTGGATTGTTGCTGCGTGAAAATAAGGATCACTATTCTGTTGTACATCTGTAGCACCAGTAATTCCTGCATACCCCATTATAGTAGTACCACTTCCTGGTTCCATTTGCACGTTTGTTCCTTCACTACGGAATGTATACGTATGATTTCCTCCAAATTGATGTCCCATTTCATGCGCTACATAGTCTACATCATAAATATCTCCCTGTGGTGTATTTCTTGAAGAAAACGCACTCCCTTTTTTTCCATCTACACATACACATCCGATACATCCTGCATTACCATTTTTTGGAGCAAGAACAAATACATGACCAATATCATAATTAGCTTCTCCAATTACACTCGTTAATGTAGATTGTAACTGGCTGTTATAGCTTCCTGTATATGGGTCTGTATTTGCGTTGGTATAAACAACATCGTCATTATTCGCAATAAGAACCATTGTTACCCCAAAGTCTGTTTCATATATCCCGTTTACACGAGTCATAGTAGCGTTAATTGCAGCCATAGCGCCTGCTTTAGTACCTCCGTGAAATTGAGCATACTCTCCGGTAGTAGAAACAGCTAATCTATATGTTCTTAAAACACCATCATCAGCATTTTTTTGATTGTTTGCACCGTGAGAAAAATTGGGTGTATTCTCATCTACAGAACAATTTAATCTGTCAGTAGTACCTGATCTCTGATCCCTAGAGTAAATAGTATATACAGAACCACTTGTTGTATAAGGCTCTATAAATACAGTTTTAGAATTACCAGATAGGCGCATACTTTGTAATCCAGAAGGAGCAACACTAAATCTGATTGTAGCTGTTGGATCATCAATTCCCTGACCAGCATACGATTTAATTTCGGGATATTTAGCTGCAAGATCTGGGTGCATTACAGGAGCTTCTACTATTCTAAAAGATTCCATAATACCTTGTTCATTAGGGAACTGCATAACAACAGCAGAGCCATTTGATGATTTTCCTCGTAATTGAGAATTCTGAAGTGCTTTTTTCAGAGTTTCGATATTAAGATCAAAAAGAGTGTTTGATGGTAGATCTGTCTTTGTCTTTATAACATTAAGACTTTTTGAAGAACTTGTTCTTTGCCAAGGGTTAGTACCTTGTGCGCATACGTGGGCTACAATAAATAAGCCCACGAATAAAAATAATCGCAGTTTCATATAAGTTGAGTTTGAGTTAGGCGCCAAAAGTAAAAATATTATCTTAATTTTTATTAAATGTTTGAGGATTTGTTAGTATTTAGTTAATATTTATGGTTTATACGTAATTTGATAACGGTTTTAATAAAGAGTTTTGCGAGAAATGCGACCTTGTAAAAGGTATTTGGTATTCAAAATTTAGAAAAACTCATTTTTAGGAAGGAGAATTTATTAAAGAAGTAAGTTTTAAATATGGGAATAAAAAAAGACCACTATAATTAGTGGTCTTTTTTATTTTAAATATATATGATATTATAAATTAGGAATAACAAGTTCCTGGTCTGGGTGAATAACGTCAGGATTTTTAAGAATATTTGTATTTGCTTCAAAAATAGCTTTGTATTTCATTGGATCACCATAATAGTGCTTTGCAATTTTGCTTAATGACTCACCACTTTTTACTGTATGTCTATGGTACACAGATGTGTCAGCAACTTTGATGTCTGCCATGATATCAGAAGGAGATTCTCCACCTATTTCTTTTATTTTATCCCAAAGTTGATTTTTTTCATACTGCGTTTTTGCAGTACCTTTTATCTTAAGAGTTCCATTTTCTTCAGATACATCACCATCCTGGATATTTAATTCTTGTCCTAAATCCAGAACACTTTGATATTTTGACTTCACCATAACTAAGTTGATTTTAAATTATTAATTAGCTTTACCCAAATATAACAAATAATAGAATGGTGTTCACATAATTTTAGGATTAAAAATTGATCAATTATCGTTGAAATGCATAATTTATCTATATCTGAACACTTTTTAATACAGTATTCAATGTTCCGTAAGCGTTATTATTATATCATTCAGTTACAATACCTCGGTTTTAGATATCATGGTTGGCAGAAACAACCTACAGTAAATACTCTTCAGCGAATGGTAGAACGAACAATTGCTTTTGTTCTCGAACATAAAGATTTTAAGGTTTTGGCTACAGGAAGAACAGATGCTAAGGTATCGGCTAATCAAACCTATATTGAGTTGTTTGTAGACCATCAACCTTTGGATATCGAGACTTTTTATCCATTATTGAATCAAAACCTTCCTCAGGATATTAGGGCTTTGGGTATTGAAGAAACTAATGAGCAGTTTAATATCATTCAATCTTCAAAGAGTAAAGAGTATTTGTATTTATTCTCCTTTGGAGAGAAATTTCATCCTTTTTGTGCCCCGTTTATGTACAATATTGCAGAAGATCTTAATATAAATTTAATGCAAGAAGCTGCTGCTTTATTTGTAGGAAAACACAATTTTAGATCATATTGCCATAGGCCTACAAAAAATACAATTTTAGAAGGTGAAATAACACATTGTGAAATTGAAAAAAATGAAGTGTATACTGCTAGTTTTTTCCCAAAAGAAAGTTATCTTTTACGAGTAAAAGGCGAAGGGTTTAAAAGAAATCAGATTCGCTTAATGATGGGAGTATTATTGGATTTAGGAAAAGGAAAAATAAACCTTGATTTCATTAGACAAACCCTTGATTCTGAATCAGAAGAAATTGTATTAGAACATATAGTTCCGGGTTCTGGGTTAATATTAAACTCTGTTGAATTTAAAACATAAACTATGAAAGTTTTATCTACTAATATTGCAACTCCGCGCAATATACTTTGGAAAGGAAGAGAAGAGAAAACGGGAATCTATAAACTTCCGGTAGAAGATCCTATATATTTAGAGAAAGAAGATGTTCGAAATGACCATGTTATAGATAGAAAGTATCATGGAGGCGTTGACAAAGCCTGTTATTTGTATTCTGCAGATCATTATCCTTATTGGAAAACAAAATACCCTGATTTAGAATGGAAGTACGGAATGTTTGGTGAGAATATTACAATTGAAGGGTTTGATGAAAAAAATATAAAAATTGGATCTGTTTATCAACTTGGAAGTGCTACAATACAGATTTCACGCCCCAGACAACCTTGTTACAAATTAGGTATTCGTTTTGGTGATCAAGGAGTGTTAAAGCAAATGATAGATTCACTGCTTTCCGGAGTGTATGTACGAGTAATTCACCC
Organism: Aquimarina atlantica; assembly: GCF_000626715.1. Classification (GTDB taxonomy): domain Bacteria; phylum Bacteroidota; class Bacteroidia; order Flavobacteriales; family Flavobacteriaceae; genus Aquimarina; species Aquimarina atlantica. The sequence goes on from NZ_AQRA01000001.1 coordinate 188,909, forward strand.
AGGATCTGTTGCTGTTGGTGATGAATTACAGCTCACAAAAGAAAATGATGATGGAATATCTATTGCCGAATTAAATACTTTATTATTTCATTATGATGAAAACACACACTTAGAACTCGCTAAAAAAGCACTTAGTGATATTTTGGTTTCTGATAGTGATAAAAAATATTTTAGAAAAAAAATAAAAGCTTACTAGCATATGCCAGATAAGACAAGATTGCATAGCCCCGATAAAAAAACTATAGTGACTATTGATAATGGTGAGTTAATAAGTTACCAGGTTGATGGTACAGAAGTAATGCACCAAAAAGGAGATTTGGGATGGGGAAACACAGAAATCGAAATGTTTCCTACGATTGGCTCGACTAAAGAAAATCAGTTTTCTGTACAAACTCCAAGAGGAGAAGCAAAACTGGATCAGCATGGGATTTTAAGGGTTATGGATTATCTTCCTATAACAATTGAGAAAAGTAGTGCTTGTTTTCATAAAAAATACATAGCTAACACCCAATTGTCTAATCATAAATTTCCTAATAAATCTACGCAACAATGGCTTAATTGGCCGTATGATTTTGAGTTTATTAAAACTTTTGAATTATCAAATGAGGCTTTAAAAATTATCTTTGAGATAAAATCAGAAAAAAATATGCCATTGATGTTGGGGTTTCATCCGGCATTTAAAATTTATGACCAGAATGTCAAAATGAAAACGACAGATCGGCACATTTCTTTGGACGCTGTCTTAAAAGCCGGAGCACCTGCTTTTTTATTAGAAAACTGTAAAGAGGTAGTTCTTACCAACAATGGTAATCTTACTGTTACTATAAATACAAATGGTTTTAGACATATAATGCTATGGAGCGAAGTAACAAATATGGTTTGTATAGAACCTATTACTTTTTATCCTGCTAGTGTTTCTGTAGATAAACTACATACAGGGTTTGATTATAGTTCGGGGTATGAAAAATATGAGGTTGTTATTTCTGTAAAATCCAATTCTAATTAGTCTCCATTTTTTTACTTTTAAATAGGTCATCAAAAATTGCGAATCATAATTTTTGAATGGTAAAATACAATTAATTCATAAAATTTTAGTTACTATAGGGTTGATTCTTAAAAAATTAAAGTTTTATTAACGCCCCAAAATTTTATAATAGAGATCACTCTATAATTGTAAATATTTTAGTTTAACTATTTCAAGAGTCTTAATTATGATACGTTACAATTTGTAATGATCATATGATAGACCATATAAAGTAATAACACAAACTCAGTACTTTTGAAAAGGGGCTTTTACATATTAATTTTAGTCTATACTATTTTTCTATCCTGTAGTAATGATGATAAACTTTTAGAAGATAAATATGTTCGTGGTGTTCGGCTAACTAATAATTATGCAGAAAAAACAAATGATGATACCTTTTTAAGATATATACTTAATGATGATTATATAATTACAGGAGTACATAAAGTTAAAATAAAACCAAGTGTCTCAAAAAAAGAAGATACTATACTAACAAAGAGAGAAAAATCACCAGGAAAAAAAGCAAAGGAAAAAAGGAAAAGAATAAAGAAGAAAGAAATAGAAAGTGATTCTATCGAAATTAAATATAGAAGGTATCATTTTATTGGGTTGCCACAAGAAGTCACTAATCAAATAGTAACATTACCCAAACGAGAAGGCTTTGACAGGTTGATACAACAACAAGAAGCGACATTAGAAATATTAGAAGAAAAGTTAATAAGTAGAGAAGATATTGGTGGTAAAGTATATAAAGATATAGCGATTGACTACCTTGTACAAATTGATAATCATTTGAAATTTGTAGAGTTTTATAATGAAAGATTGTACGATGCTTATTTAAAATTGGTAATAGAAGCAAAACAACTTGATCGTTCGATAGAAGAAGAATACAATACTGTGTATGGGAGAATCAATAGCAGTACTGTTAAAGATTCTATAGATATAGAAAAACTAGTAGTTTTAGAAAAAAAATATACATCACATAAAGAACTATTAAAAACGCTCCTGGATTGGAATTTAAAGTTAGAAGATTTTCAAAACTCTACTGATGATTTTAAGATATTAAAAGATCGTAACATTGCAGAGACATTCGAGATGTACAAAAATAAAACTTCGCAAAAAGAAGTAATTCATTATTTAGAAATACGATTAGCAGATTTATTTCATAATACTATACAATCTGCAGAATAACATTAAGATTTTGAGCTTTCTTCTTCCAAAATTGTCAATGCCAATTTAATAGTATTGTACGCTATAGCGCCTTCAAAATGTTCAAAATATGGTTTTAAGGTTTCTGGATTGTCTAATTCTTTTTTTGCATTTTTTACGGCATTAATATCTTCTTTATTTACAAATTGTTTTAAATCAATACTTTCACCATTTTCATAGAGCTTCATTATATGTGAGAAGATAGTAGATTGTGCCAATTGGCGTTGCAGTGCAATTTCTTCTATAGAAAGGCCTTGTTGGTACAAGGTCAAAGTTTCTAAATGCGTATTTCCTTTTTTAGTACTTTTCTTTTTTGTCTTTTTTGTTTTTTCAGAAGAAAAATCAATAATAGCTTTAATAAATTGATACCCGTAGTTTTGCATCTTTTGTCGTCCAACTCCATTAATTTGCATAAATTCTTCATCACTCATCGGGCGAAACTTCTCCATTTCTTTAAGAGTTGCATCACTAAAAATCTGGTAGGCAGGAATACCAGCTTCTTTTGCTAATTCTAATCGCAGTTGACGTAATTTTTCGAATAGATTTGGTGCGGCTCCCTGATCTACCTGTTTTACAACAGTAGCTTGTTTTACTTTTTCAAACTCTTTTAAATGTGCCAGACTTACCTTTTCTCCTTCAAATAGTACCTTTTTAGAAAGCGAAGTAAGTTTTAATTTGTTGTTTTGATGAAAAGCAATTTCCAGGTATCCTTGATTGATTAATTGTATAATGTATTGTTGCCAATCTCTCCATGCTATATCCTTACCAATACCATATGTTTTTAAATTTTGATATTCTTTATCATATACAGCTGTATTTTGTGCCCCTCGTAATATATCAATCACAGTACCGATAGGTTCTTGTTCTTTGATTCGGGTTACTGTAGATAATGCTTTTTGGGCAATAATAGTTCCATCTATAAAGGTTGGAGGATTCTTACATACGTCACAATTACCGCAATTTTCTTCGATTAATTCTCCAAAATAACTAAGTAAAATTTTACGCCGGCAACTCAGAGAATCGGCATATTGTTTCATGCGATCCAATTTAGCTAATTGTACTTCTTGATTGCCAGCCATGTTAGCAAACTTTTGTAATTGTACCACATCTGCATAACTATGAAAGAGTAGAGTAGAAGATGGTAAATTATCTCTACCGGCACGTCCGATTTCCTGGTAATATCCTTCGATATTCTTTGGTAAATTATAATGAATCACCCAACGTACATTAGATTTGTCTATACCCATACCAAAAGCGATAGTAGCACAAACAATCTGAATAGTATCATTAATAAAACCTTCCTGCACATAAGATCGTTTTTGATGATCTACCCCTGCATGATATGCTTCTGCATTATATCCCTGATTTTGCAGTTTTTCTGATAGCATTTCGGTAGTTTTTCTACTTAAACAATAGATAATCCCACTATCATTAGGTTTGTCTTTTAGAAAGTCAATGATTTGCTCAATTCTTTTGTTTCCCGGCCGTACTTCGAGGCTAAGGTTTTTACGATCAAAAGAGGCAAGGTGTTGTTTGGCATTAGAAATATTTAACTGATCACAAATATCTTGACGCGTCGCTTTATCTGCTGTAGCTGTTAATGCAATAACCGGAGTTTTAGGAAACCTGTTTTTAAGATATCCCAGTTGCGTATATGCAGGTCTAAAATCATGACCCCAGGCAGAAATACAATGCGCTTCATCAATTGCAATTAAGCTAATTTCTATTTGAGAGAATATCACATCTAAAAACGATAAACTCTCTGGAGCGATATATAATAACTTGATTTCTTTATCCGATAATTTTTGATAAATATCCTGTTGCTCGGTTTCGGTTTGACTACTATTGATAAAAGCTGCCTTAATACCATTTGCTAATAAGCCATCTACCTGATCTTTCATTAAAGCAATTAAAGGAGAAATGACCAAAGTCACCCCAGGCAATAATAATGCTGGTAGTTGGTAACATATAGATTTACCTCCTCCTGTAGGCATAATAACAAGGTTGTCATCTCCGGCAAAAACAGAGGTAATGATATCTTGCTGTAATGGACGAAAACTGTCGTACCCAAAATATTCTTTTAAGGTATGTGAAATGAGTTGTTGATCTGGCATAACTACAAAGAAAAGAAAATAGCGTGTGAAAATGAATTTATTAATGTTCGTTACCTTTGTAAATCCACATGGGCTCGGTTTCGCCCGCTCTAACAAATCCTACTTTTTGGTAAAAATCAATTGCTTTGCCATCTGCTGTTAACATTTACATATGAAAATGACCATATTTTTCCTGCATTTTGTCCACTATCATTTTTCCAATACCTTTTCCCTGATACTCTGGATGGATAAGTAAATGAGGATAGTACACTACCAAATATCCGTCAGAAATTGCATTGCCCAGTCCAATCAAATGATCTTCGTTCCAGGCAGAAACTAATGAATGAGAATTTAGTAAGGCATTATATAATTCTTTGGGTTTATCTGCAGAACTCCATTTATTAGCTCTATACAAATCAATGATTTGCTTTAACTCTATGTTTTTTGTTTCTGAGATTTTTATTTCCATCTAAATTTTATTTACATTAGTATTCTACTCTATTATTTATTTGAGTGATAAGTATGTGATGAGTACTTTTATATCAAATCTCGATTATGGTAGATTCTCCAGAACTAAAATCGTTACAAGTCCATTGCCAAAATTCGTTCAACTTTATTTTTCCATCTTCCATATATTCAATGTATGATTTACATTTTCCGGTCATTAATTCATGTTCTTTGTTTATATGTTGATACACAAATTCTAAGTGATCATTAACCCATTTTCCTACCAAATGCCCTTTTATAATTTGACCACCATCATAATTAGCCCAAATAATGTTTTCATTTTGGTTATATCTAAAAATGGTTTCGTCTGATACTTCTCCATTATTGGTATTAGATTGTGTCTTGAATTTTTTATTATTTAAATCAATCTTCATTTTTTACTTTATTGAGTTCATGACTAACAATATACTTGATGCAAATTATTGCTGATTCTGTTTTTATAATTTAAAATTTGTCAACTAGAGGACTTCAACTTTGGGAGAAATATGTTGAAAATAGATTTTTGGAATAAAAAAGGCTATTCAGGACAAGACTACTTACGTTTCTATTAATCGATATCTTTTTCTATCAAATTCATCTTTCATTTCATTTTGATCATATATTTTCAAAAGTTCAATAAAGCCATCTTTGTGCAATTGATCTAAATCATTTTGAGAAATATCGTTTGTTGTAAAATACATCGATTCTCCATTTATTTCAATAAACCATGGCATCCACAAAACACCCCACATTTCCCAAAAATATTCAAATTCATTACTATTATTTTCCGAACACCTTTCTTTTAATTCACTCAAGAATAATTCTAAACGATCATCCATAAATAATTTGAATTATAAATATCAATTCTTATTAGTATCCTAAGGGTAATCTAAGATAATGAAATAGAAGTATATGCAATATGTCAAAACTCTAATTTTTTGACCCTATTTATTATTTTTAAGACTAAAGAAATTAAGAGTAATATGTATCTAAACTAGAAAAGCTTGCATAAAAGGAATTATAAGGTATATAATAAAAAAAATAGACGTTACTTAAATAAATCAGAGCTTAAATATCTATCTCCACGATCACAAATAATAGCAACAAGTACACCACTTTTTAGTGTTTTTGCCAGTTTTACAGCGGCAGTAACAGCTCCGCCACTACTCATGCCAGAGAAAACGCCTTCTTCTTTTGCTAATCGTTTTGCCATATCAGTGGCTTCTTCCTGACTTACTTCAATAACCTGATCTACTTTATCCGGATTAAATATTTTGGGAAGATATTCTTTTGGCCATTTACGTATCCCGGGAATTCGGGATTCATCGGTTGGTTGCACTCCAACAATTTGTATATCTTTTGATTGTTCTTTGAGATAAGTCGATGTTCCCATAATCGTTCCTGTAGTTCCCATAGAGGATACAAAATGAGTGATTTTACCTTGTGTATCTTTCCAGATTTCTGGTCCGGTAGTTTTATAGTGGGCACGCCAATTATCATCGTTAGCAAATTGATTTAGCATTACATACCCTTCTTTATTAACTTTGTCTTCTGCATAATCTCTAGAACCTTCTATCCCTATATCTGATGAGGTAAGTGTTACTTTAGCACCAAAAGCGCGCATAGTTTGTACCCGTTCTTTGGTAGAATTTTCGGGCATTACCAATTCGATATCCAGTTTAAAAATTCCTGCGATCATTGCCAAAGCAATTCCTGTGTTACCACTTGTTGCTTCGATAAGTTTAGTATTTTGATTAATATCACCACGATCGATGGCTGATTTAATCATATTATAAGCGGCACGATCTTTAACACTTCCTCCTGGATTATGTCCTTCTAGTTTTAGATATAATGTAATATTAGGATTGTCTATTAAGGAAGTAGCCTTTACCAAAGGGGTATTTCCTATAAGGTCTAAAATACGATGTGACATTAAATAACTTTTTTGATCTTAATTTCTGCTGTATTTGAAATAATTGAATTTTCGGGAACCGAAGAGGTAATCCATGCGTTACCACCAATAGTACTATTGGCCCCAATAACGGTACTTCCGCCTAGTATTGTTGCATTAGCATAGATGGTTACATTGTTTTCTACGGTTGGATGACGTTTTACATTACGAAGTTTTCTGTCTACATATAATCCACCTAGAGTTACACCTTGATATATCTTAACATTGTCTTTTATTATTACCGTTTCTCCGATAACAATACCGGTAGCGTGATCAATAAAAAAAGATTCTCCGATTTCTGCTCCCGGGTTAATGTCGGTACCTGTTAATCGATGCGAATATTCTGTCATTAATCTAGGAACAAGGGGTAGGCCAAATTTAAGAAGCTCATGACTTAATCTATAGATTGCTATAGCAAAAAAACCAGGGTAGGCCATATATATTTCTTCTATAGAGTTTGCCGCCGGATCACTTTTTATAAAAGCCTGAGCATCGAGATTTAGTTTTTCTAATATACCAGGTAACTTCTCTAGATAAGATTGCCATAGTTTACTACATGGTTTCTCGGTTTCCCAACAAGCTAGATCGACAAGTGTTTCAAAAGTTTTTTCAAGACGATCTATGTTCCTAGCTACTTCTGTATCTGTATCGAATAATGTATAGAAAAGTAATTTCGTAAAATATTCGGTTTTTTCTTTTAGCTCAAGTTTAAGATTCGGGTTCTTTTTCAGCTCTTTTATCTTAGCGATAATTTGATCTCTTTCTTTAGTCATTTTAGTTTGTTTGAAAACTCTAGTAAATATATAGAATAAAAGGTATAAAAGTCTTTTTAAACTATAAATACTTACATTTTTAAAATAATAATAACATTAGGAGGGTATAATTGCTGGTATTCTGTAATTTTTAGTTAAACTTTTATCAGTATTAGGTCTTTATATAATGAATGGTTGTTGATCGATTTATGATTTAAATCATATTTAGGAGCATTGTGATTATCTATTTTTACACAAATAAAAGATAAAAAGATCTTTTAATAATAAATTAAATTAATTATCACTATGTTATCTAAAAAACAAGCGCGAAATTTCTTTCTGGGAGGAACATTGGTCACTTTTTTGGCATTTATTGGGTTAACGATCTACTCTTTTAGTGAAGAACAAGATCAATCCAACTATACTAACATAACAGAACAGGTTGTACGTGGAAAGCAGTTATGGGAAACAAATAATTGTATGGGATGTCATACTATTTTGGGAGAAGGAGCCTATTATGCGCCAGAGCTAACCAAGGTTCTGGACAGAAGAGGAGAAGGGTATGTAAAAGCAGTGCTAATGACCCCTGTTCCCTGGGCACCAAATGGCAGAAAGATGGTAGCTTATGGTTTTTCTGAAGAAGAAGCAAAAGATCTTATCGCCTTTTTTGATTGGATTGATGATATTGATCTAAATGGCTTTGATAGAGTTGTGTCTCCATTAGCAAAAGATGAAAACTAAATAACTTAAAAATATAAATAGATGAAATACAAATCTCAAAAAGTAGCATACTGGTTCTTTGCCTTATCCATGTTACTATTGGTCTTACAAATTACCTATGGATTTATTATGGGTTTTGCCCGTATTGGTCTGGATGGATTACATGATTTTATTCCCTTTAATACGGCTAGAGCCGTACATACAAATTTATTAGTAGTCTGGTTATTATCGGGCTTTATGGGAGCTGCATATTACATTATTCCCGAAGAAGCTCAACGTGAACTTGTAAATGTAAAATTGGCTTATGTACAATTAATTTCACTTGCACTGGTTGGTGTTACTGCTATTATAGGGTATCATTTTAATTGGTGGGAAGGACGTAAATTTTTAGAAATACCAAGGCAATTAGACTTTTTGGTTGTTATTAATGTACTATTATTTTTAGGGTTAATACTCATCACTCTTTTTAAAGGAAAACGTAGGACTACTACAGCATTAGTACTTTCTATGGGGTTATTGTTTGCTGCCTTATTGTATTTACCAGGGATGTTACCATTTGATAGCCAGGTGACTGATTCATTTTTTCGTTGGTGGGTTGTACATTTATGGGTAGAAGGAGTTTGGGAGCTTATTATGGGAGGTATTCTTTCCTTCTTGCTAATAAAACTTACCGGGGTTGATAGAGAGGTTATAGAGAAATGGTTATATGTTATTGTGGGATTAACTTTTTTATCAGGAGTATTAGGTACTGGTCACCATTATTATTACATAGGCGTTAACAAAATATGGTTAATTGTAGGAGGTATATTTTCTGCTTTAGAGCCCCTGGCATTTTTGGCAATGGCACTTTTTGCAGTAAATATGTATCGAAAAGGAGAGAAAAAACATCCTAACACCATAGCATTATTCTGGACTATTGGGTCAGCAATTGTATCTTTTGTAGGAGCAGGGCTATTAGGTTTTGCTCATACATTACCACAAACCAATTTATATACTCATGGTACTCTGGTTACTGCCATGCATGGTCACCTTGCTTTTTGGGGAGCATATGCAATGATCGTACTTGCAATTATTAGTTATTCTTTACCAAATCTAACAGGAAGAAAATTGTACAATAGTGTAAGAGGAAGAACCTCATTCTGGACATCTAATATTGGTATGATAGGTATGACTGTTGCTTTTGGTGTAGCTGGTGTTGCTCAGGTATATTTAGAACGTAAGTTTAAGATGGAATTTATGGCTGTACAGGAAGAGATTAGTATTCACTTTGTTGTATTGATTCTTTGTGCCACACTATTTACTATCGGAATCATATTATATATAATTGATTTTATAAAACATGGTCGTCCTAGTGATGAAGCTATGGAAGTTCAAGAAGTCTAATTGACACAAAAATATAGTTTTCTTTTTTCAAGATAAGGTCTAAAAAGACATGTTGCGTTTATGAATCTACCTTTCCCCCATATGATGTAGATGTACAATTGATGTTACAGTGATATAATGATTTGAAAAACTTCATTTATTACTACTCATAACTTTTTAGGCCTTTTTCAATTTAAAAACAATAAAATTATGGATCATAATGCTGTCAACGGAAACAAAACAGTACTATCTAAAATGGCTGTTGAAATACCACTAAGTCCTCCTTTTTATAAGCCTATTGCTAAAGAGATAGAAGTTTTTGAGCATACTTATAAAAATAAACTTCCCGTTCTTTTAAAAGGGCCGACAGGAACAGGAAAGACAAGGTTTATCGAGTATATGGCACATCAATTAGGAAAAAAACTAATTACGATCTCTTGTCATGAAGAAACTTCATCTACAGATTTGATAGGCCGTTACATCATTAAAGGAGCAGAGACTATCTGGATAGATGGTCCTTTGACAAAAGCTGTAAAAGAAGGGGCTATTATTTATCTCGACGAAATAGCAGAAGCCAGGCCAGATGTTATTGTTGCAATTCATGCATTAACAGATCATCGAAGAGAGTTGTTTATTGATAAATTAGGAGAGACCATAAAAGCACATCGGGACTTTATGCTGGTTGCCTCTTTTAATCCAGGGTATCAAAAAGGATTTAAAGAGTTAAAGCCATCTACAAGACAACGATTTATAGCTGTGTCATTTCAATATCCATCTCCAAAGATCGAGTCCGAAATTATAGAAAACGAAACAGGGGTTACCGAGGCATTAGCAAGAAAACTGGTAAATATTGCCAATAAAATCAGAAATCTTACAGAATTAGGGTTAACAGAAACAGTTTCGACACGATTATTGGTGGATGCAGCAAAATTAATTCATTCTGGATTACCAAAACGATTATCGGTTAAGGTGGCTGTAGTAGAACCACTAACAGATGATGAGGAAATAGCAACTGCATTGACAGATTTATGCGATTTAATGATATAACAGAATCTTATGTTTGAGCCCGATGAATACATATATAGCAAAATCGTTAGTTTTTTAAAAAGACGAAAAAAAAAGTCTCAGGAGAAAAATCAGTTTGCAGTAAAACTAGAAGATATAAAACCAAGATTAACCATTCTGGCTCGTGCAATAACGGGGGAAGCAATAGAAATTTTTGAAGCAGAAAGAGAAGGCGGATACAAAAACAACAATTTTTTTCTACCCACTCGTTTTTCAGAATTTTTAACGATAGAAGAAAATATTTCATTTTATGTATTTAGAACAGTGTATTTATCGATGCAAAAGAAACTGGGATTTAATTTTACTCCAGCAGATGAGTACGCTGTAGAAGAGGCTCAAAAAAAAGCAAGAGAAACTTCTGATAAGGTTTTGATAAAAGTACAGGATCAATTTCCTTTTGTACTAGAGATATATCAAAAACTAAAAACCTGTTTTGAATCAATAACACCAAAAGAAAAACAACCAGATTTTACTTATATCTACGGAAAATGGATGAGCAATGATCCATTTTTAAAACCAAAACATGAACTAAAAAATTTTTCTGAGAAAGCAAAAGAAGCAATTCTCGATGAAATCAAAACTACGCTAAAGGCTAATGCAGTAGAAGAAATCGTAAATATAGAAGTAGACAAAAAGACACAGGAAGATTATGTACTTACCCATAATTTTGAAAAAGTAGAAACAGCAGAGGAGTATGACGGAGGATGGCGTAATTTTGATGGAGACGATGAATTAGAGGAGCATGCCAATGCATTAGAAGAACTTACTATGAAACATACAGTAAGAGTTGATGATCCCACACATTCTGTTTACCAGGCTGATTTTATAGAAAATACAACAATTTCAGAAAGCATTGAAACAAATACCAAAGGATACCACTTGTCTTATGATGAATGGGATTGTTCTAAACGAAGCTATAAACCTGATTTTTGTAAAGTTTATCCCAAAAATCAAATCAAAACCGATATTGAATATTACAAAAAAACAGTAAAAGAAAATGCTTCGACTTTAATGGGACTTCGCAAAATGCTAACCTCTGTTAATAATAAGTATCAACAACAACGAAGGCAGGTACAAGGTGAAGAATTCGACTTAGACATGATTACAGATTTATTTACCGATGTACATTCTGGGCATACACCATCAGATAAAGTATATGTGTCTAAACGAAAAAAAGAAAAAGACCTTTCTATTTTATTATTGTTAGATGTTAGTTTATCTAGTGATGGATATGCTGCCGGAAATAAAGTTATTGATGTAGAAAAACAGGTATCTATAATTTTTGGAGAAATCCTTGATGAGTTTGGAGTCGATTTTTCTATACAATGTTTTTATTCTAAAACCAGAAACTATTCTACTTATATCACTCTAAAAGGATTTGAAGAGGATTGGAATACATCCAAGTTTAAAATAGGAGCGGTATCACCTTGTGGATATACTCGAATTGGTGCTGCATTAAGACATTCTGGAATGTTAATGGATCAGCGTGCTACTAAAAATAAATGGGTAATTCTTATTTCTGATGGAAAACCTAATGATTATGATAAGTACGAAGGAAAATATGGTATTAACGATGTGAAACAGGCACTTAGAGAACTCAACCAAAGACAAATAAATTCGTATGCACTGGCTATAGAAGCACAGGCAAAATACTACTTACCACAAATGTTTGGACAGAACCACTATCAGATTTTAACAACACCGGTAGAACTCTTACAATCATTAGTACAGCTTTATGAAAAAATAAAATACCAAAATTAAATGAACTCTTTTTTACCAGAAGTAGAAAAATTACCCGAGGGACACCCGGTAAAAGTATATTATCAGGAAAGTGAACTCATCCAGAAATTACTATCAGAATTATATGAAGCAGATGCGGTAGCAGATTTTCAACAATACTTCAATATATTTAACCAGTTAACAACGATAGAAAAACGATTTGCTCGAAAGGAGAACCAGCTATTCCCGTATTTAGAGAAACATGGTTGGAATGGCCCTAGCAGAGGTATGTGGTCTTTTCACGATAATTTAAGAGACCAGATTAGGCTGCTAAACACATATAATACAGAGAGAAATACTACTAAAATCATAGAAAACCTTCCGTATTTGATTGAAGGAATTAAACGCCTTCTAACCATTGAAGATATGCGATTGTTTCCTATTGCAATGCAAATGCTTAGTGAAGATGACTGGAAAGAATTTTATGAAGGAGACGAAGAAATGGGGTGGATGTTACCACAGAAACCAAAGCCATATCCCGCAATAGAAAATGGATATATTCACCCAAGTGAAGATTTTACCGAACGTGATTTACCATTTTCTTTAGAAGATACCTTTCATTATGATGAGGGCTACATGACCCCAAATCAGGTAAATCTATTACTTCGCTATTTACCAGTTGATATTACTTATGTAGATGAAAACGACAAAGTTATTTTTTATAATCGGGGAGAAGATCGTGTTTTTCCCAGAAGCAAAGGAATTATAGGAAGAGAAGTTCGTTTTTGTCACCCTCCCAAAAGTGTAGACATGGTACTACGCATAGTAGATGAATTTAGAGCAGGAACAAAAGATGTAGCAGAGTTCTGGTTTAATTATAGGGGACAGATAATTCATATCCGATATTTTGCCATTAGAGATAAGCACAAAAACTACAAAGGAGTTATCGAAATGTCTCAGGATGTAACTGAAATTCAAAAATTGAAGGGAGAAAAACGATTATTAGATTGGGATTGAAAGCACAAAAAAAGTACAATTGTTAGATAGAATTGTATACAAATAACAAAGGATTAATGAAGATAAATGAAACAAGAACCTATTAACTATAGCAATATATACTACCCACCAGGAGGAATCCTTATGTGGATCATAATTTCTTTAGAATTAATAACTTTTGGAATGGCGATAATAGCAATGGTATATAGTGGCAAACAAGAACCTGATCTTTTTCATCAATCGAGAATGCTGTTAAATCCAATTTACGGAATTATTAATACTATTCTTTTACTTACCAGCGGTTTTTGTATGGCAATTTCGGTTCATTATCTAAGAATTAATATCCCTCAAAAATCTAAAATACTGTTATTGGTAACCATGCTGTTTGGAATGCTGTTTTTACTAGTAAAAACCTTCGAATATAACGAAAAAATAAGCCTGGGCTTTGATATTAATCATAATTTGTTTTTTACGTTTTATTGGTTACTCACTTTATTTCATGTGATACATGTTATTGTTGGTTTAGTAATATTAGGTTCGGTTTACTTTGGACTACGAAATAAGAAAACAACTATAGAAGATGTAGAAGCAAGTGCTTCATTTTGGCATATGTGTGATTTGATATGGTTATTCATCTTTCCTATCATTTATTTATTTTTTTGATAAAAAAGCATATATCCGTTTTAAGTGAAGCACACTAATTTTAAAAGATTTCCCCATGAAAAAAAGTATAACTATAAGTTACATATTCTTACTATTATTAACCATTATTTCTGGAATAATATCAGGTACGATAAATAAAAATATTTCTTTTATCATTTTACTGTTGTCTGCATTAAAATTTATTGGCGTATCGTTTTATTTTATGGATTTAAAAAAAGCACATACTTTTTGGAAATCTATTATAATTGGCTATGCAATAGCCTTGATTATCATTGTTTTAATGATTTGATGGTATTACAGTTTTATCAATGCAAATTGATCTATAATAGATATGAATAGTGTATTGAAAAATTGATACAAATTTTGAATATATGAACTGATATTTATCATAATTTTTTTGTGAGTTTGATCCTATCTTTAATATAGAATTTAAACCTAATAGAATGAAAAAAAGAACACCTGTTTCCAAAATTATGACTTCCGATGTAATTACCCTAAATCACACTAATGGTTTAGAAACAGCGGAAAAGCTATTTAAAGAAAACAATATTCGTCATATTCCTGTAGTTAGTGGCGATGCTATTATTGGTATGTTAAGTTATACAGATTTATTACGTATAAGTTTTGCCGATGCCGTAGAAATAGACGAGCAAGATGTTGATACGGTAGTGTACGAAATGTTTACTATAGAACAGGTAATGGCAAAAAATCTGATAAGTGTAAACTCTAGTACTACAATCAAGGAAGTTGCAGAAATATTGTCAAAAAAAGAATTTCATGCATTACCAGTAGTAGATAATGATAAACTGGTAGGTATAGTAACCACAACAGATTTGATAAATTATTTATTAGATCAGTTCTAATAACCCGGTTTTTAGAAAACGTAAAAAAGGGAAGCAATGTGCTTCTCTTTTTTGTTGAAATAAAGTAAGGGTTGATCTATCATATTCTATAAATTTTAGTTAAACTTCGATAGAGAAAACAGATTTTAGTATTTTTAAGATCAAAGTATATTTTATGAGTACCATACCAAAAACAATATTTGAATTTTTAAAAGATCTCAAAGAAAACAATCATCGAGATTGGATGACAGAAAATAAGAAACAGTATCAGAGTAATGAAAAAATACTCAAAACGTTTTATGCATCTGTTGCAGAACGATTAAATGAGAAAGACGAGATCGAAAAAACTAAAGTATTTAGAATTAATAGAGACATTCGTTTTAGTAAAAATAAAACACCATATAATGTACATCGTAGTGCGAGTTTTAGCAGAGCAGGAGCACATAGGAGAGGAGGGTATTATTTGCGATTAGAACCGGGTAATTCACTTATGGCAGGAGGTTTTTTTAGCCCAGAGCCAGCAGATTTACTGCGTATTAGAAAAGAATTCGAAATGGATGATCAAGAGATTCGCGAAATATTATCAAATGCAGATTTCAAGAAAGCATTTGATGGTTTTGATCCTTCAAACCAAGTGAAAACAGCTCCAAAAGGATTTAGTAAAGATCACCCTAGTATTGATTTGATCAAAAATAAATCATTTTTTGTTGCGCATAACTTTACAGATGCAGAAGTTTTCGCACCTGATTTTCTGGATAAAGTAGTATACCATTATGAATTACTAAGACCATTTTTTGATTATATGAGCGATGTGCTTACTACAGACCTTAATGGTGTTTCTTTGATTGATTAGAGAATAATGGAAATACATATTATCAAAAATAATAGAAGAAATGTATTGTCTTGTGTTAGAGAAGATGGTAGCACAACCAGTACTGATTTAGGTCCTGATCTTCCTAATCACGATATGGCGCATTTTGTTGTAGAATCTTATTTTGGTCTAAAACAAGGATTTTACGGAATGATAAAATCAGGAATGACCATAGAAGAACTTTCTAATAAAGAAATTATTAAAACCTTAGGAAAAGAGTCCTGGCTTGCTGAGGTTTTGGCTAGAAACCTTCAGGCATTGGGTTCGGGCTCTAGTACAATAGAAGAATTTATTTCTTTGGTTGCCTGGGAAACAAATACGATGTCAATTCAGCCTCCAGAAATGAAATTATCCGATGTTAAAAAAATCAAGTCCAGTTTTGATGAGCTATGTACTCAATGGGAGAAATTATCTGATCAGAACCGTTTGAGCTTGATGTTTTAAAAATTATATTACTTAATATTGGAAAATTCTGTGAGGTTTTTTGAACTTAAAATGATGCATTAATAAAACCTCACAGATATATTGATTAGTAAACAACAAACTGATCTTGATTTGATGTAGTTACTTTTAACCTATGTTGCGAATAGGATATAGATAAAGGGAATTAAACCTGAGTCATTCCTCCATCAACTTCTAATTCTATTCCATTAATATAGGATGCATCATCAGATGCCAGGAATAAAGCAGATTTAGCTATTTCTTCTGGAGTTCCAAAACGACCCAAAGGTACTTGGCTGGCAAAACCTTTTCCCATTTCTTCTGAAACATCTTTTGGTAATCCCATTTTACTAAAAATTGGAGTTGTAATAGGCCCTGGAGAAATAGAATTTACACGAATACTTCTGGACTTTACCTCTGAAGTTAAAACTCTTTGGTAAGCCCGTAATGCACCTTTGGTGGCAGAATATATCGCTAGGCCATCAAAGGCTCGATGTGTTACTACAGAGTTATTAAAAAGGATTGTTCCTTCATCATTAATATGTGGTAATGCTTCTTTAATTGCTAATATTGGTCCTTTTACATTAATATTAAAAATCTCTTCATAATGCGCTTCTGTGATTTCATGGGTTGGAGTAGGACGTAAAACAACGCCAGCATTAAGAAATAGAATATCAATTTTGCCATATTTACGTATAGCTTCTTTAATCAATCTTTTATTATCTTCTGGTTTGGCTACGTCTGCAGTAACGGTTATAAAATCCCCTACAAGTGTTTCTGAAACTTCATCCAATGCCTCCTGGCGCCTTCCCGAGAGTACCACTTTGGCGCCTTCTTGTAAATACAATTTGGCTGTTGCTAATCCGATTCCGCTATTTGCTCCTGTAATAACGGCTACTTTGTTGTGCAGTTTTTTCATCTTAATTGATTTTTTGTTAATAAATTTTACTTGAGGCAATTATTTCGAATATGCTAAACGATACATATGACAATCCTATAACTCCTTTATAAGATTTCTACTGGGGAAGTAGAACTAAAATTATTTTTACCGAATGTGTAGTAGAAATCATCATTGTAATGATATACATGATGTATACTAATAGAATTGTGTTTATGTGCTAAGCGATTGTTGGAATTGAAGAATAAACTATGCATCCAATGGGGTATATTAGAGGGGGGCTTGTTATTCTGAAATAGTATTGCTTTATGGAGGATTATAGCTAAGTTTATTTAGGCTAACAGATACCATTTTTTTGAAGAAGTTGTTATATAATTCTGTCTGACAGGGCCATTTGTGAGTATCATTTTTTTCTCCCATAGTATAGTGGTTTTAAGAAGTATATACCAGAGGGGGATTTGCCTGGAAATTACACAAAAAAGTATGTTTTTTTATATGTGTAATTAATTTACGGATGATAATATACGAATAATCAATGTGTTATGCAAAACTTGATATTTTGAGTTTTATAGAGTTGTGATATTATAAAAGAATGATAATAGAATTGAGGAAGATGAAAAAAGGCTGATTATTGATATAAATCAGCCTTTTTTCACAAAGAAGTATTTTATATTTGACTTAACCCACCATCAATTTCTAAATCGACACCATTAATAAAAGATGCATCTTCTGAGGCTAGAAATAAAGCTGATTTTGCGACTTCTTCAGAAGTTCCGAAACGGCCTAATGGTACTTGTTGAGCAAAACCTTTACCCATTTCTTCTACAACGTCTTCTGGTAATCCCATTTTACCGTAAAGAGGTGTTTCGATAGGTCCTGGTGCAATAGAATTAACACGAATACCTCTAGACTTTACCTCAGAAGTTAAAACACGTTGGTAAGCTCGTAATGCCCCTTTGGTGGCAGAATAGACTCCTAATCCATCAAACCCTTTTTGATAAACGATAGAGTTTGTAAATAATATAGCTCCCCCGTCATTGATATGAGGTAACGCTTCTTTAGTTGTTAATATTGGTCCTTTTACATTCGTGTTAAATAGAGTGTCGTAATGCTCTTCTGTTATTTCATGTGCAGGTGCTACTGGTGCAATGCCGGCATTTAGAAATAACACATCAATTTTTCCGTATTTAGTGGTTGCTTCTTCAATTAATCTTTTGTTATCTTCTGCTTTGGCTACATCTGCTTTTATGGTAATAAAATCACCCTCAAGTGCTTTTGCAGCTTCATCTAGTGCTTCTTGGCGTCTTCCCGAAAGCACCACTTTGGCTCCTTCCTGTAAATACAGTTTTGCTGTTGCTAATCCTATTCCGCTGTTGGCGCCTGTAATAACGGCTACTTTGTTTTGTAACTTTTTCATGGTATTATTTTATATGTATTATTAGTTTATTTGAAACAATCGTTTCAAAATAGATTAAAAAAAATTAGTACAATACTTTGAGTACAGTACGAGTAAGATTTCTTAAGTCATTTTCATTTTTATTTAATATTCCTGTCATTCTAAGTCCTTGTATAGACGAGAACAGGTATAATGCATATTGACTTGCTGTTTGATTTTGGTTAAATATCTTTTCCATTTGTCCTTTGGTCACAATATCTTCAAGCATTGCAATCATTCGATCTTGATTTTTTTCCATAAAGGATTTAATCAAAGGCTCCTGGTTTGTCATTTCTGATTTACAATTAATAACCAAACAACCTTTACGATCATTATCATTAATAATTTCTTGAATGTATAAATCAAAAATTGCTTCAATGGCCTCGGTTGCATTATAAGATTGTGCTAACTTTTGGCTAAAACTGTTTCCATATATGGACTGATAATGCGAAAGAACTTCAAGAAACATATTTAATTTACTTCCGAACGAGTTATAAATACTCGATCGGTTTAAATCAGTAGCATCTACCAAATCTTGCATAGAAGTACCATTGTATCCTTTTTTGTGGAATACTTCGGTAGCTTTTTGCAAAACTGTGTTTCTGTTAAATGTTTCTACTTTTGGCATATTTAAAATGAAATGATCGTTTCAAAAATAATTAAAATTGGCAATGTACACTGTTATAAAAATCATAAAGTTTATAAAATGAGCTTCATCATCATGTCTGTCTGAAGATCTGTTCCTAACATAAATTTGTGGGTATTAAAGACTTTAAAGCCATTTCTTTTGTAAAACTTGATGGCTCCTGGATTTTTCTCCCAGACCCCTAACCAGATAAACTCTATAGATTTTTCTTTTGCTATTTGTAAGATTTTTTGAAATAGCAATTGCCCAATTTTTTTCCCTTGTTGCTCCTTTACGACATATATTCGTTCTATTTCCAGAGTATTACCTTCTACAGGCTCTGTCTGTGCATTACCAAAATTTATTTTAATATATCCAGCTATTTGATTATTTATCCACGCAAAGTAAAACTTAGAGTTTGGGTTATGTAACTCTCGTGTAATGTTATCCAAAGTGAAGTTTTCATTAAGGTACTCATTGATATTCTCTTCTGTATTATGAGGGGGACCAAAAGCATCATAAAAGGTCTGACGCCCGATGTCTAACAATTTATGGTTATCTTCTGGTTGTACTGGTTTGATCAGAACTTCTGGTAATCCCATTTTGATACTGAATTAATTGAACACTAATTTTTTAAAAACTTATATAAAATCATCACAATATTTACAACTACCAAGTTCTGGGAACTGAGAAAATAAAAATTGTGATTTAAATGATTAATTAATAAGTATAAAAACCAAAGTCAATGTATCATTTTGGTTTTTAACTAGATAATTCGTTTGATTACTCTTAATTTATGAGTGTGCGTACGTTTCTCGGCATTATAAATCCCGGTGTGATCGATACGGTCTACACGCACTTTACCATGCGCATGAATGATGTAATTGTCTTTCATTATAATACCTACATGGGTAATTGCACCTTCCTCATTATCAAAAAACGCCAGATCTCCGGGTTCACTTTCTTCTATAAAACTTAGCGGATCTCCTTGTGTTGCTTGTTGAGATGCATCTCGTAATAATTTATATCCATTAAGTTTATATACCATTTGAGAAAAGCCACTACAATCAATACCAAAATTTGTTTTTCCTCCCCATAGGTATGGTGCATTAAGAAATAGAAAAGCGGTATTTACGATATTTTCTTTAGGTTGTTTTTCTGTAATTCGGGCTCCTTCATAGTGATGTTTAAAAAAGTCTAATGCTTTTAGAGAAGAGCCTAGAGGAATAAGCATTAATTGATTATCATCGCAGCTTACAAATTCGACCATATCTCCCACCATGCAAAGTGGTTTATTATCGAAATTAGTATATTCTTCTTCGGTGATTTCTACATATTGTTTGTTATCAATCCAACCTTCATAACGATCAAAAGCCAATCGAATTTTACTCCATTTTTTACGTTTTTCCAGCACTTTAAAATGGTCACCATATAACACTTGGGAAACCATTTCGCTAGGGTCTTGAGGTTCAAAACGTAACGGAACAATACTTAAATTACAAATACCGTATTGCATGAATTTTTTATAGGAAAAAGACGAATAAACGTCAGATTATTATATGATTAGTTTGAAATTCAGAAAATAGAAGCTAAGGGAGTAGTTTTCGATCCTTAGCTTCGATTTTCTAATGTACAATTACACTCTTTCGATTACCATAGCCGATGCACCACCACCACCATTACAAATGGCCGCAGCACCGATCTTGGCGTTGTTTTGTTCTAATACGTTGATTAAGGTAATTAATATTCGTACTCCAGAACATCCTAATGGATGCCCTAATGAAACCGCACCACCATTTACATTGGTATTGGTGTCATTAAGTCCCAGAATTTTTTGATTTGCTAACCCAACAACAGAGAAAGCTTCGTTAAACTCGAAGAAATCTACATCATCAAGAGAGATTCCTGCTTTTTCTATTGCTTTTGGTAATGCTTTTGCAGGAGCAGTAGTGAACCACTTTGGTTCTTGTGCAGCATCTGCATAACTTTTTATTCTTACAAGAGGTTCTAATCCAAGTTCTTTTGCTTTTTCGGCACTCATAACAACAACAGCTCCTGCACCATCATTAATTGTAGAAGCATTTGCAGCAGTAACTGTTCCTTCTTTAGAAAACGCAGGACGTAAAGTAGGAATCTTTTCCATTTTTACGTTTTTATACTCTTCGTCTTCTGTAATCATAATAGGTTCTCCACGACGTTGTGGTACGGCTACAGGCACTACTTCATTATCAAATTTACCATCCGCCCAAGCTTTTGCAGAACGTTCGTAAGATTGAATAGCAAAAGCATCCTGATCTTCTCTGCTAAAATTATGCTCTGTAGCACAAAGATCTGCACAAACTCCCATTGCATTATGATCATAAGCATCTACTAATCCATCTTTTTGCATACCATCATCCATCGTCTGAGGTCCAAATTTATGTCCTGCTCTTAATCGTACATAGTGAGGTATTAAGCTCATGTTTTCCATTCCTCCGGCAACTACAATATCTGCATCACCTAAAGCAATGGTTTGTGCGGCATGCATAACAGCTTTCATACCACTCGAACATACTTTATTTACAGTCGTACAAGGAACAGTATCGTTAATACCTGCTCCTAATGCAGCTTGTCTGGCAGGAGCTTGCCCATTTCCGGCCTGAACAGCATTACCCATATATACTTCCTGAACTAATGAAGGATCTAAATTTATTTTATCTAATGCACCTTTAATTGCAGTGGCTCCCAATTGAGTAGCCGGAACAGTAGATAAACTTCCCATAAAACTTCCTATTGGTGTACGTACTGCAGATACAATTACTACTTCTTTACTCATTATTTATGTTTTAAAAATGTGTGTATTGTTTTTTGCGAATTTAGTGATTTTTGAAGGATATGCATAGTGAAGTTACTAACAAGAGTTATAATGAGGTACTGACTTATTTTTTATGCTACATTGAGTGATGATTTCGAATTACAAAAAGATTCTATTGTTACCTGGTCTATAAGTGATTTCACTGTTTTCAGGGGGAGTTACAACTTTTTTGGAGCATATTTTTGCGTAAAAAAAGTAATGGAAAATCTAAAATATACTTTTGCTTTGTTTATGAGTATTCTAATTATAGCATGTTCTAATGATGATGATACTATAGCAACTATAATTACCGTAAAAGACTTTGAAACAGTTATAAAAGAGAATCCGGTTGTTGATCAAGAATTGGGTGTTATAGAGGCGAGTACCAATCTAGGAACATTAGATTATAGTATTAAATCAGAAGATCCTGCAGGTGCTTTTGCTATTGATAGTAAAACAGGAAAACTAACTGTAAAAGATGCTACCCTGTTTGATTATGAAACGAATCCTAAACTTACAGCTATAGTGTTGATTAAGGTAGGAGGAGAAAGTAAAGAAGTAACGGTAACAGTAGATTTGATCAATATTGATAAGCCTACCATAACGGTAAAAGATTTTGAAACCACTATAGATGAGAACCCTGATCAAGGGCAAGAGTTGGGTACTATAGAAGCAACTACCGATGAAGGGGAATTAGCATATATTATCAAAACTGAAGAACCCACAGGCGCTTTTGCTATTGATAATAAAACAGGAAAACTAACAGTAAAAGATGTTACCCTGTTTGATTATGAAACCCGAGATCAACTTACAGCTATAGTGTTGATTAAAAATGGAGAAGAAAGTAAAGAAACAAAAATAACTGTACACCTTAATAATATTAATGGGAACGCAACCATAACAGCAAAGGATTTCGAAACCACTATAGATGAGAATACTGAACAAAGACAAGGTTTAGGATTTGTAAAAGTCACCACCGATCAAGGTAAACTAACCTATAGTATTAAAAAAGAGAATCCTGCAGGAGCATTTATGATATTCCCTAGTGAAAAAGGGGAAGAAGGAGAAAATGGTTTTTATATAGAGATAAAAGACGTTAGTTTATTTGATTATGAAAAAAGAACAGAACTTACTGCTATAGTATTGGTAACAAATGGAGAAACAAGCAAAGAAGTAACTATAACAGTGAAACTAAATGATATTGTGGGGGATATTAATTTTGCTGACCTCAATTTTAAAAAGGCTTTATTAAAACATACCAACCCTATAATCGATACTAATACAGATGGTGTAATAACACTAGAAGAAGCAAAAGTTGTTACAAAAATGGATGTAGGAAGAAAAAGTATTACTGACCTTTCTGGAATTGAATATTTTACAGCATTGACTACACTAAATTGTAGCTCAAATAATAATTTGACTATTCTAGATTTAAGCAAAAATATAGCATTGACCGAACTGGATTGTAGTAGTAACGACATAACTACCTTAGATGTAAGCAAAAACATTGAATTGACTAAACTAAATTGTAATGATAATGATTTAACCTCTGTTGATGTGAGTAAAAACGTAAAACTAAATTTTTTGAATACTTCTCAAAATCCATTAATAGATTTGGATATAAGTAAAAACACAGTATTAGAGACGTTAGGTTATGGCGATGAAAATAGTCCGTTAACTACTTTAGATATAAGTAAAAATGCAAAATTGTCCACTTTATTTATTGGATATACCGACTTAACCTCTATAGATTTGAGCAATAATACCGAACTAACTAGACTAGCTTTTCTTTTTAGTAATATGACAACTCTGGATTTAAGTCATAATACAGCGCTAACCCACCTGGATTTTCTGGCATGTACTATAAATACTTTAGATCTAAGTAATAATGTTGCATTGACTAATCTAGCCTGTAATGGTGCCAAGCTATCCTCTCTAAATTTGAAGAATGGTAACAATGCGAATTTAACAGCTAGTTTTCACAATAACCCTTCTCTTACATGTGTAGAGGTTGATGATCCTACTGCAAACTATAATTGGTCTAAAGATGATACAGCGGTATATTCTAGTAATTGTTCTTTATAAGTATAATGTAAAAATCATATAAAACAAAAAACGATGATCCGGGATCATCGTTTTTTGTTTTATATCTTATATCTTTTTGGGTTATAATTATAATCACATTAAAGAACTCGTTTTAACCATTTCATATAGATATCATTGAAGAAGATAAATTTTGAAAGAAAAAGAATTACTCAAGATAAGTTCTTTTAGTATTTTTGGGTAATTTCTAAAATATGAAAAGTTTTTTGAACAAATTATATAAAAAACAATCCTCTATATATAGGATTTTTCTTTTTATATGTACCACAGCACTAATTGTATACTTATTTCCGAAAGGAGGGATATTTAAATATGAATTTACAAAAGGTAAACCCTGGCAATATGAAAATTTATATGCTCCTTTTGATTTTGCAATTGCAAAAACCGAAGCAGAAATTGAAGAAGAGAAAAAACGAATTAAGGATAATGTAATTCCCTATTTTGAATACGACACTATAATTGCTAATTCTGCCAAAGAATCTTATGATATTGCATTTTCTAACTATTTAAAAGCGCTTGACCAAAGTAGTAGCAGGGATCAGGCAAAACTTTTTGGTAGGATATTGCTAAATGATATATATAGATATGGAGTTTTGCAAGAAAAATATTCTTATGATAATGATAGACAAATTTTTTTAAATAAAGGAAATACAGCAGAAGCAATAACTTATGGTCAAATTCTAACCTCTGATGTCTTAACCAAAACCATTAATTCCCGTATTGATAAAAGTGAATATACCAAGTTTAAAAGCGATTACGTCGCCTTGTTTTATGATCTGATAAAACCAAATGTTAGACTAAACAAAAGGCTAACAGAGAGTACTTTAGAAATTGAATTAGAGAAGGTTCTAACTACTAGAGGGGGAGTATCCAGAGGCAGTAGGATTATAGCCAAAGGAGAGGTAGTAGAAGGAGATAAATTACAAATATTAAATTCGTTAAAAGCAGAATATGAATCCCAGGTATGGAGTGATAAAAATTTTTATTGGATCGTATTGGGGTATTGTTTATTAGTTTCGTTAGCACTTATGATGCTTCTGTTGTTTATTAAAAAATATAGAGCAGATATTTATGAAAACAATACTCAGGTAACTTTTATTTTCTTTAATGTTCTTTTTCTGGTATTGATAACTACCTTGGTGGTTAAATATCGATCAGAATATATCTATGTTGTCCCTCTATGTATTCTCCCTTTGGTTCTTAAAGCATTTTTCGATTCGAGATTAGGATTATTTACTCATGTAATTACAGTACTTATATTGGGGTTTGTTGTCCCTAATAGTTATGAGTATACCTTTTTGCAGATTATTGCAGGAATCGTAACGATATTAACAATTTCAGAATCTTTTAAGAGAGCTAATTTGTTTATTTCTGTAGGTCAGATCACATTAATTTATATCCTGGCGTATATTGCATTTCATATTATTCATGAAGGAAGTATAAGCAATATCGATTGGATTACAGTTGGGTTGTTTGTAATAAGTGGATTTGCAACTCTTATAGTGCATCCATTAATTTATGCTTATGAAAAGGTTTTTGGATTGATTTCTGATGTTTCATTATTAGAGCTTAGTGATACAAATTCGGTTTTACTTAAGGAATTGTCTAATAAAGCACCAGGAACATTTCACCATTCACTTAATGTGGCTAATATTGCAGAAGCTGCTGCTAATGAAATAGGAGCTAACGCTATGTTAGTAAGAGTAGGAGCATTATATCATGATATTGGTAAAATGGCAAACCCTACATATTTTACCGAAAATCAATCTGCCTCTGGTAATGCACATGATGTATTATCTCCAAAAGAAAGTGCCAGAATTATTATTAACCATGTGATACGAGGAATAGAGATTGCTAAAAAAAATAACTTACCCGATCGTGTTATTGATTTCATTAGAACGCATCATGGTACTAGTACCGTTTACTATTTTTATACCAAAGAAAAAGAAACTAATGAAAATGTGAATATTGAGGATTTTAGGTACCCTGGCCCGAAACCATTTTCTAAAGAAACTGCTATTTTGATGATGAGTGATAGTGTAGAGGCTGCTTCAAAAAGCCTTAAAAATCCTACAAGTAGTTTGATCGACTCTTTTGTAGAAAAAATAGTGAGCAAACAAATGGAAGATAATCAGTTTCTGAATGCCAATATTACCTTTAAAGAAATCCAACAGATCAAAAAAGTCTTTAAACGTAAACTAACCAATATTTATCATCTTAGAATAGAATATCCAGAATAATATCGATATACGTAAGACTTTGCCAATGACAAGAATATCTGTTACGTAGATTCTATGCTTTTACCGTTTTACCAAGATATTTTCGATCCATCCAAAAAGTTCCGAAAGGGATAATAGAACAAACTAAAACAATCATAAGTGTTTTGGTGTTCCATTGTTTTTCTGGTTTCACAAGAAATGCAAATACAATATAAATTAGAAAAAGAAATCCATGAGCCATTCCTATTATTTTATTAGGCTCTGGAGATTCAAACATATATTTTAAAGGCATGGTTACAAATAGAATAAGCAGGTATGAAATACCTTCAAGATAGCTGATTAATCTAAAACTTGAAATCATAAAATTATTGGTGTTATGTTATTTTTCAGAAGTATAATTTAGTTCGAATACCTCCAGGTTAAAATAGGGTATGGCAGATAATAAATGATCAAAAATGTCTGCCATTATCTGTTCATAGTTTTTCCAAACTTTATTATTACTAAAGGCATATATTTCTAGAGGTGTTCCTTGTGCAGAAGGTGGTAATTGACGACTCATAATTGTCATTTCCTTATTGATAAACGGGTGGTTTTCTAGATATAACTCTACATACATTCTAAAAACACCCATATTAGTCAGGTTTCTTCCATTCATCAATACGCTTTTATCAACCTTAGATTCTTGATTATAAGAGTCTATTTCTTGTTGAACAGTAGTGAGGTAACCTTCAATAAGTTCAATTTTTTTTAATTTATTGATATCATCTTCAGATAAAAATGAAATGCTCGATGTTTTGATTAACAATGCTCTTTTAATTCTTCTTCCACCAGAGTTCATCATACCTCGCCAGTTCTTAAATGATTGCGATGTAAGATAATACGTTGGTATTGTCGAAATCGTTTTATCAAAATTTTGAACCTTTACCGAAGATAGGTTAATCTCGATCACATCTCCATCGGCTCCATATTTTTGCATAGTGATCCAATCTCCAATTCTCACCGTATCATTTACTGCTACTTGTATACTGGCAACAAATCCAAGGATGATATCTTTAAAAATAAGGAGAATTACGGCAGACATCGCACCAAGTGCTGTTAAGAATGTCCATATTGATTTTCCTGTCATCGACGAGAATACCAGAATAGCTCCTATAAACCATACAAATATCATAAATACCTGTACATAACTATCAATAGGTTTATCTTTAAAGGAATCTAAAGATTTTAAAAAATCTCTAAACGTTCTAAGGATGCTTCTTAAAATCCATATGGTTAATACAATAACCATAATGTTAAACAGGATTTCAAGATATTTTTCTGCTGTAGGAAAAGCAATAAACAGCATAGGAACAATCCATATGGTTAGAGACAATGGTACTATATGTGCCAGGTAATCAAAGGTTTTATTTTTTACCAAATGATCATCGAAGGTATTTTTAGATTTTGAAGCATAGCTTTTAAAGATCGCTACAATAACTTTTTTCATTACAAAATCTAATACAAAAAGAACAACTGCCAGGATGCATATCCCGATAAGAAGGTTTAAGTATTCTGCTGTATGTTCTGAAATACCTTTTGAAATCAAAAGGTTGTAGAAGTAACGGGTTAAATCTTTCATGAATATCTGGTACTAAAATTCATGCAAAAATAGGATTCTAGCTTTTGATACAATATATAAAATGAAAGATTTAACTTTTTTTAAAAATATAGAGGAAGTAAGAAGTTCAGAAAAGTTTATTTTTCTATAATGTAAAGCAGAGCCGAAAGACAATCATCTTTTACTCTAGGTATATTTCGACTCTGCTTAATATGACAGAATGGTTGTTTTTTTAGATGTTACTTAAACAATCATTCTACTATAATTAACTATAAAATAGTACTATAATTTATAGTTTAGTGATACATTAAACATAGTACCTAATTGACTAAAATGGAAACCATTATATGTCATTTGAGAATACCTTTGGTTAAAGGTGATTAAATTAGAACGGGTTTTTAATTCTGCTGGATCATTCAGAAGTGCATCACCGGCAGCGTTAAGAGATTTAAACTCCCATTCTGGTAAAACGTTTAATAGATTGTTAACGTTTACAGATACAGTAAATTTATCTGTAGCATTAAAATCAATACCTAAATCCGTAACGATTTTTGGAATAAACTCAGTTTTTAGATTAGGACCTAAACCTTGTTGTCTAAATTCTGTTTTTCCGAAATATGTATTATTTAAGTTAAAACCAAATTTACCGATATTGTAACTGGTTCCCAAAATCCATTTGGTCTTTGGCCTAGAGGTAAAGAATAAAGCTTCCTGAGTTAGGTTAACGACAGATTGTCCAGCATTTGCAACAATTGCCGGGTTCTTAACATCTCCATCTCTTTCGTTTTCTATTGTATAATTTCCAGATAAACTAAATCCAAGAGAACCACCGGCAAGACCTATGTTTTTATAATTTGCAACGACATCTATACCAGAAGTTCTTGTGTCTAATGCATTAACAAAAAAGCTGAGATCATTTAGATTATTATTATTTAGTAATTGATCAAGGTTGGTATTACCAATACTATTACCAACGGCATCGGTAGCAGTTTTTCCAATTTCTGTACTTAGGACAATTCTATCTTCAACCTGAATATTGTAATAATCAATAGTGAAGTTTATATTGTTGTTAATCTTAGCTCCAATACCCACAGTTATATTTGTAGATTCTTCTGCATCTAATTGTGGAATATCTAATAATTTTGCTTGAGGTGAAACATTATTTATTAGTCCACCAACTTGAATTCCCGCTCCTGGAACAAAACTGTACTGCGCTTTTTGAGTATAAATTTGATGAAGTGTTGGTGCTCTAAAACCTGTAGAGATAGAGGCTCTTACTGTTAATTTGTCTTCTAAAAATTTGTAACGTGAACTCAATTTCCATACAAAAGCGTCACCAAAATCACTATAATCTTCTAATCTAACAGTACCATTAACCAAAAAATCTTCGGTAATATCATATGCTACATCCAAATATCCACCAAAATTATAACGGTTAAAAGTTCCTGAGTTTTCGGGGCTATTTCCTGCAAAAGAATCGGCACCACCACCATCATACGAGGCAAGATCTCCTTCAATAATTTCAAAAGTTTCTGTTCTAAATTCTGCTCCAAAACCAACACTAATTTTATCGGTAATCAATTTTGCAATATCAATATTCCCTACGCTATGCCTGAACCCAGTTCCTCCGGGGTCAAATGATATAGGACTATTTTCTCTATACAATTCAGAACCTTGTGTGAGTTCACCAGGATCTACAGTACCATTGTCGTTTGAATCAATCCATGTAGATGGAGAATATACTGTATTACGATTGTGTGAGTTATTTACTTTGTAGGTTTGTGTGTTACCACCAGTAGTATAACTTAGATCATAATTCCAACCATTTCTTTTAGTTTTAAAACCAATAGTAGCATTGTAATCGTTAAGATCTCCTTCAAAAGTAGGTACATACCCTACATATTGACCATTTGGGCCATCAGGGAAAAAATCTGCCAGATAGGGAAAGTCTGTTAATGTTCTCCAATATGGAGTTCTATAGTTAGCAAAACTATTTACTTTTTTATACACATAGGCGGCATTCAAATAGATCTGTGTATTTTTACTGATATCATATCCACCATTTACCAAAAATTTTGCTGCAGATGTTTCTGGTGACCCATTAATATTTCCGGCATCTGGCTTAAGAGCTAAAAACTGATCAACATCTGCTCTCCCTTGTGTATTAGCAGCATTTATTTCTGCTAGCCTGGTAGTATGATTAGGAGTACCTACATAGTTATCTATGAATTCTTGCTGAGCTTGCTCTGCAGTAAGACCTGTTAGGATAGCTCCCCCGTCTAAAGCTTGCCCTCCTGCATCTAAATAACTGCTGTAGCTATCAGGATCTGTGAACACAAAATCATCAAATTCTCCTTGTGCATCTACAGTTCCTGGTCTGTTAGCCAGGCTTACCTTAGAGAAATCTACAGTATAGTTAAAAAAACCTTTATCTTCTCCTATAGAACTACCATTATTTAAGCTAATTCCGATCGTTTCTCCATCGCCTTCAGATGTAATTCCTGATCTAATAGTCACCGAACCTTCTTCGGGGCTGTCTTTTAGAATAATATTCATCACACCCGCGATAGCATCAGAACCATATTGTGCAGATGCACCATCTCTTAATATTTCTACTCGTTTTATTGCATCTGTTGGTATTGCAGAAATATCTGAGCCAGTTTCACCTCTTCCCGGAGAGGTTTGAGTATATAGTAAAGCACTTAAGTTTTTACGTTTTCCATTAATAAGAATTAAGGTCCTACTAGGCCCCATATTTCTAATCTCGTAAGGATCTAACAATGAAGTAGCATCATTTACTGGTGTTTGAACGGTATTAAATGATGGTATTTTATATTGTAACGCTTTATCGAATGTAATTTGACCAGTAGAGGTTAATTCTTTTGCTGGTAATACGTCGACAGGAAGTGAAGAAGTGGTATTACTTCTTGGTAGAGCTCTGGATCCTACTAAGATAATCTCTTCTAGTTCTGCTCCACTACTTAGTGAGATATTGATTGTCGTTTGGGAATTTACAGGCACTTCTTTAGAATTAAAGCCTACATAACTAAAAACGAGAACAGCTTCGGGATTAACTTCGATGCTGTATTTACCATCAAAATCGGTTGTAGAACCATTACTGGTTCCTTTTTCAATAATGTTTACTCCAGGTAACGGGGAACCATCTGCATCAGAGACGACTCCAGTTACTGTCTGTTGCGAAAAGCACAGACTTGTGGATAGTACGATTAAAATAAATGCGAGTTTTTTCATGTAATAATTTGTGTTTAAATGAATGTTGGTTTAAAATGATTGTCGGCTAAATATATTTAAAAATGATAGTATTTAACATAAAGTTTTATGAATTTTTCAAAATATATGTGAAAAAATCATAAAAAAATATGTTTTTTTTACTTTGAAAACCTCAGGAATTTGTACTTGAAATATATAGTGATAGAAGTTGTTCTAGTAGAGGATTAACCACGTTTTGCTGCGGTGTTTTAGGTATAAAAGTGATGGGGTGATATAAGACATTACAAATTATTATTAAGAAATATGATTATGTTGTATTAAGAAAGTTTTTGATATGAAAAAAAAATAAGTATGAGGGCAAAAGTAAAAAGACCGCTTAAAGCGGTCTTTTAATATATAATATTAGGTGTTTTTTAGAAGTTAAAATCTAATCTAGCATAGTAATAAGCTCCACCAAATCCCATTTGAACAGCATCCCAGTACCCACCAGCTTCAGTTTCTCCATCGTTTTGTTGATCAGGATACTCATTAAAGATATTGTTTCCTCCTATAGTAAATTTTAGATTTTCTGTTAACTTATATCCCACATTTAGGTCAGCAGTAATTTTAGCACCATAGACATCTTCTGTGTCTGCAAAATCGATAAGAACAATCTCACTAAAATGTGTTAAGCCAAGTCCTGCATTAAACTTATTTTTACTGTAATTAGCATTAAATGAAAACTTACTTTCTGGAGCAGAAGCTAATAAGAATGCTTTTTCTCTTCTTCCAAAAAAGATCTCTTCTGGTAAATCAGTATTTACCTCTTCAATAGTCATATTATTAATATTTCCAGCTAGTGTTGCCGAGATGTTACCAAAATCGAAGTTTCCTTTCCAGGATAATATTAAATCTAAACCAATAGTTTCTGTATCTACACCATTAGCAAAGAACTGCGCTTCTGCTACGTTTGGTATTTGAGGGGCGGCAAATGTTCCTGTTAATACAATTCTATCTTTAACATTTATATAATACCCATCTACGGTAGCAGTAAATCCTCCAAAAGTTGCTGTGGCTCCTAAGGCTCCATTTAGTGCTGTTTCTTCATCGAGTTGATCAATTCCAAAAGAAGCTGTTACAGGGCTATTGTTGGCAGATAATAAAGTTTCTGTTGCAACACCACCCTGGAAATCAGTAAATCTAAGGTTGTAGTATATCTGGGCTAGAGAAGGAGCTCTAAAACCGGTACTTACAGATCCGCGAATATTAACACCTTCTGTAGCTTTAATTCTAAAAGCTAACTTACCATTAGTAGTACTTCCAAAATCACTATATTCTTCAAATCTTCCGGCAACTCCTAATAAAAAACTATCAGAAATATCTAATTCTGCATCTGCATATATAGAGAGGTTAGATCTTGAGCGATCTACTTCGTTTGCAGGGCTATATCCAGGGAATCCCTGTGATCCACCTGGTCTCAATTCTCCAGAAAGAGGATCTGTAGGCTGTATTTGATTTGCGGGATCTGTAATGGGTAGACCATTTACATCATATGTTGCATAAGACCCTTCTTCACCAGCAAAAATTTCAAAATTCTCGGTTCTGTATTCTGTACCAAAAGCAATGTTTAATCCTTTAAGGATGTTTGGATAATATTTAGAAAGATCAAGACTAGTTGTATTTTGGCTTAAACTATGTCCACCAGCATCAAAATCTGTTGGTGAAGAACCTTGCAAAGAGGCGTTTAAAGTTCCTTTGATGAAATAATGAAAGTTATTTTTACCCCAGGTATTATTAATATCAATTTTCCAACCGCCTTTAGTTTCGGTTCTAACGCCGGCAGAAACAGAATTATCAATGATATTCGATGTTATTCTTGGTGTAAAACCATTCGAATAGATTGAAGGTACCACACGCTCTCCGTCGTTACGTGTAAAAGCAAAAGCGTCTGTATCACGATAATTTCTTCCTCCAAAAGCGTAGATTTCAGTTTTTTCAGATATTGGGATTGCAGCATTAGCAAAGAAATTAAAACCATCTATTGCAGCTTCACCAAAACCTCTTCTGAAATCAAAACCAGGTCGTAATGTTTTGTTTTTACTAAGGTATTCTGTAGTAAAGTTAGCATAACCGCCTTCTCCGATCTCTACCCCATAATTGGCAGTTATTTTTACAGATCCTCCATCAAAGTTTCTATCATCAGCAATGATGTTTCCATCATTTTCGGTATCCAATCGATTTCCGTCGGTATTAGGAGTTCCGGCAGGAAAATCTCCTTTGGCATTTGCATTATAAGCACCATAACTAATACTTCCGGTTAATTTATTAACATTATCTTTTAGAACAATATTAATAACACCTGCGATAGCATCAGAACCATATTGCGCTGCAGCACCATCTCTTAAAACTTCAATTCTTTTAATAGCAGATGCGGGAATGGCATTAAGATCGGTTCCAGAATTTCCCCTTCCACGGGTTCCAAAAACATTAATTAAAGAAGAAGAATGTCTTCTTTTTCCGTTTATTAAAACCAAAGTTTGATCTGGCCCAAGACCACGTAATGTTGCTGGATCTATATGATCTGCTCCATCTGATCCCGATTGCTTATTTGCATTAAAAGAAGGAGCGGTATATTGCAGGAGTTCATTAATTTCTATTTTACCACTTTTGGTGATAATATCCTGCATATCAATAATATCAATGGCAACAGGAGTATCGGTTGCTGTTCTCTTTGGGCTTCTGGATCCAACCACAATAATAGTACTTAGTGATTCTCCTTCGAGGAGGGTGACATCTATTTTTTCTTGTGTTCCTACTTCTATTTCTTGTGTCTCAAAACCAATAAAGCTAAATACAAGAATAGCATTTGGGTCTACAGCAATTGAGTAGTTTCCTTGATTATCTGTTGTAGTACCTTTTGCAGATCCTTTTTCTATAATATTTACATAAGGTAACGGAGATCCTGAAGAGTCAGTAACTGTACCTGTTATTACTTGTTGACTAAAGCACCAACTGGTGAATAAGCAAAATAAAATGAGTGTGATTTTTTTCATAAAAAATGTTTATTTAAGGTGATTGTGTCCTTAAATATATCTAAAAGGTTGGTATTTAGCATAAACTCTCACGTGTTTTTTAATTGGATTCCTTATTTTATTGATGATTGTAGTGCAAAAAAAGAAAAGGCAAAATGGTATTTAAAACCTAAAAATATGTTCATTATGTATAAACTAAGGGCGTAAGAATTTACATTGGTGTTTTACACCCTTAATTTGTCTAAATATTTAATGATTTTTAGTACTTATACACATGGAGAATTCCAAGGTAATGCGCATAAAGGAGCGCTCCACTCACCACCACAAGCGAGACAATCTCTTTCGTTTCTCGGCCATCCAGAACCCTTAATAATCTGAAGTTGTTTTCTGTTGAGCTTCTGGACTCCTTTAAAATTTAAAATTGTTTGTAACATAATTTTGGTTTTAAGGTTTATACTATGATTTTAAATCATCACCTAAATTTAGGTTTTTCAAATAAAGCTGTGCCAATTATTTGTCATAAATTATTTATAAATAGAAGTTTACATGGATAGTTCTATATGGCAAACACCATAAAAAAACCGAATCCTATTAGAGATCCGGTTTTTAATTATTAATTAATATTGTTTAATATTTAGTTTTCTTGATATTTATATACAATTGTAGTTACTTCATCTATTTTAGCATCATACATTTCTAAGATGAAATTTTTATTTTCATCAAAATATCCTAAACAGTTATCATTACCTCCAGAGTTTACAATATAGAGCCCCTTTCTAAGTGGTCTTACTTTAGCAACTTTATCTCCCGATTTATTTAAAAAAGTTACGATAAAACCTTTTTCATCGGCAACTTTGGTATAACCAACCATATCAGAAGTAGTTTCAAACTTTTGTACTACTACTTCATCATCTTCATAAGTGGCTGATTGATTTTCGGTCTCACCATCGGAGCTAAGCTTTATTTTACCTTTTTTGGTAATAACTTCCTGTTTTTTAATAACTTTTTCTTCACCATTAGGCCCTTTAATACGAATAGTTTTAGTTACTGTTTCTTGTGAAGAATTTTGTTGATCTTTTTTCTCGTCTGATTGTGCGTGGTTAACAGCAATACATAGCATAAATACTGCTGTGATTAGAGTTTTTAAAGTTTTCATTTGTTAATTTGTTAGATATAAATTTACAAAAAAACTAAAATATGCTAAAATCTAAATATCTTAATTGGTAATTTTTGTTATAAATTATTTATTAAATAATCTTATGAATCTGTACTTGTTTACTATAGATGAATAGCATTATCTTTGCACTCTTAAAAATTGGGAGTAAACTATAAAAAATATCCCAACCATTATTAATATACGTACCATGAAAGCAGGAATCGTAGGGTTACCAAATGTTGGAAAATCAACATTGTTTAATTGTTTATCTAATGCAAAAGCACAAAGTGCTAATTTTCCTTTTTGCACCATAGAACCCAATATTGGGGTTGTGAATGTACCAGACCCCAGATTAGAGAAATTAGAAGAATTAGTAGTGCCCGAACGAGTAATCCCTGCAACGGTAGAAATTGTGGATATTGCTGGTTTAGTGAAAGGAGCAAGTAAAGGAGAAGGACTAGGGAATCAATTTTTAGGTAATATTAGAGAAACAGATGCTATCATACATGTATTGCGTTGTTTTGATAATGATAATATTGTTCATGTAGATGGCTCGGTAGACCCAATTAGAGATAAAGAAACGATCGACATAGAATTGCAACTTAAAGACCTGGAAAGTGTAGAAAAAAAACTGGATAAAGTAAAAAGAGCTGCCAAAACCGGTAATAAAGAAGCACAAAAGGAAGAAGCAATTTTACTAAAACTTAGAGAAGGATTAGAAGCTGGGATATCGGTTAGAGCCATTGATATTTCTGAAGATGATCATGCAGCATATGTTAAGCCGTTACAGTTTATAACAGATAAACCAGTACTTTATGTCTGCAACGTAGATGAAGGAGCTGCTGTCGATGGAAATGATTATGTGAAAAAAGTAAAAGAAACTGTAGCATCAGAAAACGCAGAAGTAATAGTATTAGCCGTAGGTACCGAAGCTGATATTACCGAGTTAGATGATTATGAAGAGCGCCAATTATTTTTGCAGGATATGGGATTAGAAGAAGCAGGAGCATCTGTATTAATTCGTGCAGCATATAAATTATTAAACCAACAAACGTATTTTACTGCTGGTGAGAAAGAAGTAAGAGCATGGACTGTTAATATAGGAGCTACCGCACCACAAGCAGCAGGAGTGATTCATACCGATTTTGAGAAAGGTTTTATACGAGCAGAAGTTATCAAGTATGATGATTTTGTAAAGTATGGTAGCGAATCCAAGGCGAGAGAAGCAGGAAAGCTTGGCGTAGAAGGAAAGGCATATGTTGTAAATGATGGAGATGTAATGCATTTCTTATTTAATGTATAAAAATCACTTTGTTGATTTATAAAACCTTTTCTGGTAGTACCAGAAAAGGTTTTTTTGTTGGGTATCGTAATTAGAAAGTATTTAGATTTTTCAAAAATAACAATACTGCTATTTTTGAAAAATGCAAAATAGTAAGTTATCCTCGTACGGAATTGCACTGGCAATTGTTGGTATCGTTTTATTCTCTGCAAAAGCAGTATTAGTCAAATTAGCGTATAAATTTGAAATAAGCTCAGAACATTTATTATTGTTTAGAATGTTGTTTTCTTTACCAATATATATTGTACTGGCCTTATATAAAAAACCAGTAGAAAAAAATAAAATTAGAAGAATAGATTACTTGTGGATTTTATTTTTTGGATTCGTTGGGTATTATTTAGCAAGCTATTTTGATTTCTTAGGATTGCAGTATATTAAGGCGGGATTAGAGCGAATAATTCTTTTTATTTATCCAACACTGGTTATTATTATTTCTCGTATTTTTTTGAAGAATATAATAACCAGGCAACAACTATTAGCTATTTTACTAACATATATAGGTGTGATCGTTACATTTTGGGGAGAGCTTCAAATTGAAACTACGCATATTATTCTAGGTGGAGCCTTGGTTTTTTTAAGTGCATTAACCTATGCAATTTATCTCGTAGGGAGTGGATGGTTAATTCCTAAGTTTGGTGTAGTAACTTTTACTTCATACGCAATGATAGTATCATCTCTATGTATTATTATTCAATATTTAGTTTTTGATAGGCAAAATATAGTGAACTATCCGTTAGAAGTATATTTTATTTGTATTGTCATGGCAATCTTTTCTACAATTATACCTTCGTATTTGGTGTCTGCAGCTATTGCTAAACTCGGGGCTTCTAATTTTTCGATTATAGCAAGCTTAGGACCTGTATCTACAATTTTACTGGCTTATTTTCTTTTGGGAGAAAACTTGTCAATAATACAGATAATTGGAGCTGCAATAGTGATTCTGGGCATATATGTAATCTCAAAGAAAAAATAAAATATGGTAAAA
The DNA here is from genome assembly GCF_000626715.1 of Aquimarina atlantica. GTDB lineage: Bacteria > Bacteroidota > Bacteroidia > Flavobacteriales > Flavobacteriaceae > Aquimarina > Aquimarina atlantica. The sequence continues at coordinate 226,538 of NZ_AQRA01000001.1, forward strand.
TCTATTCGCCTATAAAAAGTTTCAATGTTGTTTTTGAACATTTTTTAATGTTTTTTCATTAATTTAACACTCTAATTAGTAAGTGTTTACTTACGTTGATGGGGATTGCTTTCCAAAGAAAAGATTGGATAAGTAAATTAGATTTGTAATATTTATGAGTAAAGGGGGCTTAAGGATAGTAGTACTGTACTGTTTTGTATTTATTAGTATTGTTGGTTATGGACGAATAAACGATAATACTGATGACAACAAAGCGGCATCAGTAGAAAAATTCAGTAGAGGAAAACCAAAACCGGTAGAGGGTAAAAAAGTAAACTTTGATGATGATATATATCAAAGAGAACTTGAAAACAATAAACAAGAAGTATACTTAGAAGAAATAGCCAGAAAAAATACTATTATTAATATATTATTGGTTAGTCTCGTTCTGGTACTAATAATTTTAATTCTATTCTATAGAAAATATAGAATGAGGGAAAAAAGTAGTGATGCTTTAAAAGAAAAAAATGAACAGCTTATTGAAGCAAAGGCAGAAGCTGAAAAACTTACCAATACAAAATCACAATTTATTTCTACTGTAAGCCATGAACTTAGGACTCCTCTTTATGGTGTGGTTGGGATTACTACACTACTGTTAGAAGAAAAAGATATTTCGACAAAGCATAAGAAATTGCTTAGTTCATTAAAATTTTCTGGAGACTACCTTCTGGATTTAATAAATAAAGTATTGAAAATAAGTAAGATTGAGTCTAATAATGAAAAACTTACTAAGACGCCTACAAATCTGCTTAAGCTTTCTCAGAACTTATTGTATTCTTTTGAGTACCAGGCCAAAAATAAAAATAATGAACTTGTTTTAGAAATCCCTGATGAACTACCCGATGTACTAAATGTGGATTCTCTTAAAATATCAGAAGTTCTAATTAATCTGATCGGAAATTCATCAAAGTTTACTGAAAATGGTAAGATATGGCTTAGAATAAAAATCCTCTCTATAGAGAATGAGATGATTACTATTAGATATGAAGTAGAGGATAATGGTGTAGGAATTCCAGAAGATAAAAAAGAGTTTGTATTCGAGAAGTTTTCTCAGGTAGGTAGAGAGTTTAATAAATCTGAAGGAACAGGATTAGGCTTATCTATTGTTAAAAACCTTTTAGAGATGATGGATAGCAAAATTTATTTGGATAGTAAAGAGGGCAGAGGAACCAAGTTTCATTTTGACTTACAATTAGAAATTATAGATGAAAAGGAAGAGAAAGAAATAGATTCAAATAACAATAATATCAATACGGTTTATAGACGAATATTGGTGGCAGAGGATAATAAAATAAATCAAATTGTTACCAAAAACCTTTTAAATATAATAGGGTACGACTGTACTATTGTAGAGAATGGTTTTAATGCTTTGCAAATGGTTAAAAAAGAAGATTTTGATCTTATACTTATGGACCTAAATATGCCCTATCTTAATGGAACAGAAGCTACCAGACGTATACGAGAATTTAATGAGGTAACACCCATTATTGCTCTTACTGCCTCAGAGTTAAGTGAAGTACAAGAAGAATGTATGGAAATAGGAATGAATGATATTATTAATAAGCCATTAAATAAGAATGATCTTAAAAACATCATAACAAAACATTTGTTGCCTTAATTTTTAATGAGAAGGATATATTTCATTAATAAATGAGATAACATTTTTCACCACAATTTCTGTACTTTCTTTATGTGGTGTATGCCCAATATCAGGAATTAATAAAGCTTTAGAGTAACCCGATGTGTTTTTTACAATAGAATTTACCTGATCCAGTGTTCCGTACTCATCTTTTTCACCCTGAATTATTAGAGAAGGACATTTAATTTTAGGCAAATATTCTTCAATATTCCAGGATTGAAAAGATTCAGAAAGCCACGTCTCTGTCCACATTCTAAAAACAGCTTCAGTCTTATCTTCATGGTATCTATATAGTTTTTCTTTAAGTGAAGTATTTCGATATGCAAGAACCGCTGCCTTAATGCCATTAATGGTTTCTTGTTCTACAAATACATGGGCCCCTTCGGTAATAATACCTGTAATTTTTTCTGGAAACAATGCTGCAGTTAATAAAGCAATGCTACCCCCGTCACTATGACCAAATAATATCACATTTTTTAACTCTAGATTCTGTATTATTTTCCCTAGAACATATGCTTCTTCTTTTAAGTAATCGTTATTTCTTTTAGAAGTAATAAAAGGAGCAGATTTACCATACCCCTGGCGGTCATAAGAAAGAATATTGCACCTTGTTTTTATTGCTATTTGTTTGGGGAAATCTTTCCACAATTCAATGCACCCTAAAGAGTCATGTAAAAAAATAATAGTTACTTTTTCTGATGCTAGTGACTCGGGGTATTGAGAGAATTGTAACCGATGTTTATTAATTATTAAATCCAAAATAATGGTTTTGTTATAAAAAGTGCTAAAAATAAGCTAAAGTCTATGCAAATTGTATATTTTGCGTCATCAAAATTGACACACTAGACATTTTTTTGAGTCTAGCTAAAATAAATAGTTAATCCAATACAATGAAAAAAACATTAGCCAAGATTTCCATTGGTGTATTATTAATTGGTTGTGGAACCAGTAATCCTACAAATGATATAGCAACAAATGTACCTATAGCGACTGCTATAGATTTAACTCAGGTAAAAGATGATAAAGTTCCGGTTACAATAGATCCAGGACGCTTTATTCAGGATACCGTAAACTATCGTATTCCCAAGGTGGTTCAAGGTACTTATGCTGTAAGTGATTTTGGAAAATTTGTTGATGATTTCAAGGCTTATGATTATCAGGGAAATGAAATTAAAACAGAAAAAAAGGATACCAATACATGGTTGATTACAAACGCCAAACAGCTTGATAAAATTAGCTACCTGGTTAATGATACTTATGATATAGAAAATACAGATATCGGTACACCTTTTTCTCCTTCTGGAACCAATATTGAGCCAGAAAATTATGTGTTAAATCTTCATGGGTTTATAGGATATTTTGATGTACTGAAAAATAATCAGTATGCTTTAGAGGTAAAAGCACCATCAGAAATGAAAAGAACTTCTGCTTTACCTAATGCAGGAACAACAGTTAGCGAAGATAAAACGGTTACCACAGATAAATATTTGGCAACACGATACTTCGAGATTACAGATAATCCTATGATGTATGGTAATCTTGATGTCGAAGAATTTATGGTTGGAGATATCAAAATTGTACTAAGTATATATTCGCCAAATAAAGTACATACTGCAGCTAAGATAAAAGAAACTGTATTTAAAATGATGAAAGGGCAAAAGGCGTACCTTGGAGACATCAATAGTACACCTCGTTATGATATATATTTATATTTAGCACCAAGTACCGAAAATGCTCCTACAGGATTTGGAGCATTAGAGCATCATACATCTACTGTAGTAGTGTTACCGGAACAAATGCCTGATGAAGCGTTGGCATCTGCAATGATTGATGTGGTTTCTCATGAGTTCTTTCATATTGTAACTCCGCTTAGTGTGCATTCTGAAGATGTACATTACTTCGATTATGACAAGCCCACTTTTTCAAAACATTTATGGATGTATGAAGGAGTAACCGAATATTTTGCAACCTTATTTCAGGTTAACCAGGGATTGGTAGAAGAGCAGGAGTTTTACGATAAAATCATGGGAAAAATTCAGAGTGCAAGTGGATTTGATGACACCATGAGTTTTACGGTGATGAGCGAGAACATACTGGATCAGCCCTATGCTTCTAATTATGTTAATGTATATGAAAAAGGAGCATTAATTGGTATGTGTATCGATATTCTGATGCGAGAAGAGAGTAACGGAAATCGAGGGATTTTATCTTTAATGAAAGAATTATCTCTTAAATATGGTAAAAATAAACCTTTTAATGATGATAGCATTATAGAAGAAATTACGGCAATGACTTACCCTGCTATAGGTGAATTTTTAAAAACCCATGTAGTAGGGAAAACACCTATTAACTATGAAGAATTCTTCAAAAAAGTTGGATTATCTGTAGCATCAGAAAGAGTAGAGACCAATTATATCCAAAATTCGGGAGTTTTAATCGTAGCCGGAAACCAGGAAAAAGGTACAATCTTTTTTACAGATTTAGTTTCTGACAATAGTTTCTGGGCAGACAACGGTGCAAAACCTAATGATGATATTGTAGAGGTGAATGGTACAAAATTAACATTACAGAATGCTAATAATGTACTTGGTTCAACTTTTCAATGGCAAGAAGGCGATGATATTGAAGTTAAACTTAATAGAGCAGGAGAGGAAGTTATTATTAAAGCTAAAGTAACCAAATCCTTTACCAAAGGAAAGAAGCTTAAAGTAATTAATGATTCTACAAAAGAACAAACAGCGCTTAGAGAAGCATGGTTAAAAGGATAGGTTTATAAAACAAAAAAAGGCCCTGATATCAGGGCCTTTTTTTGTTTTAAATAACTTCTTCTTTATAAGGAATCATATCTAATACATGTTGTATGGCTTTAATTCGCGCTTTGGTTTTACGATCAGCCTCGATAATAACCCAGGGAGCAATTTCGGTATTTGTTTTTTCAAACATTTTCACCTTGTACTTTGTATACTCTTCCCAGAGTTCCTGAGCTTTTTCATCTACAGGAGTCATCTTCCATTTCTTTAAAGGGCTTGATTTGATATCTTTAAACCGAGCAGCTTGTTCTTCTTTGGTAATAGAAAAATAAAATTTAATAAGATAGGTGTCTGATTCTAGTATCATTCTTTCAAAATCGTTTACCTGTCCCATAAATGTTGTATACTGATTTTCGGTGCAAAACCCATTAACAGGTTCTACAACTGCCCGATTATACCAGCTACGATCAAAAAGAACCATTTCTCCTGGTGTAGGTAGTTGATTAACATAGCGCTGAAAATACCATTGCCCTTCTTCTTCACTAGTCGGTTTTGGCAATGCTACAATTCGAAAATGCCTGGGATTTATATGAGAAGTAATTCTACGGATTGCCCCGCCTTTTCCTGCAGCATCACGACCTTCAAAAATGATTACTATTTTCTTCCCGTTTTTTATGGTCCAGTTTTGTAATTTGATAAGTTCTGCCTGTAGTTCTTTTAGTTGTATTTCATATTTAACCATTCTCAATACCTTTTCAACATCGGTTTTTTTATCCATAAACAGATACTTTAAACCAATAGGAGAATTTAGTATTTCCAGATCTTCTTTAGAAAGATCAATATGTTTTGTTTTTTGCGTTGTCGTCATACATCAAATGTCTATTTGTTCAATATATCTATAGTACCTCAGGATCACATTGGGATCAGGAAGTAATGTAGTTTTTGCCTTCGATTTACCTGTGTAATCAAATCTGGATAACACATATCTCATACTTTCTAAACGAGCTGTTTTCTTACTGTTGGTTTTTACAATCACCCATGGGCTAAATGTAGTATGGGTTTTAGAGAACATTTGTTCTTTGTATTTAGTGTATTTATTCCAGAGCTGTTGTCCTTTCATATCTACAGGACTAAATTTCCATACTTTTAATGGGTTTTGTAGTCTTGCATCAAAACGTTTTTTCTGTTCTTCTTTAGATATCGAGAACCAAAACTTGATTACTATAATTCCATCTTCATATAGCATATGCTCAAATTCGGGAACCTGTACCATAAAATTTTTATATTGTTTATTGGTACAAAATCCCATTACAGGTTCTACAACAGCACGGTTATACCAGCTACGATCAAAAAAAACAATCTCTCCCGGATTAGGCAGTTCTTTAATATACCTTCTAAAATACCATTGCCCTTTTTCGACTTCTGTAGGTTTTGATAGCGCAACAATACGCATAGAACGAGGATTAAGATGCTCTGTAAATCGTTTTATAGACCCTCCTTTACCAGCAGCATCTCTCCCTTCAAAAATTATGGCAACACGTAGCTTCTTTTTTGCAATCCATTGCTGAAGGTTTACCAATTCTCCTTGTAGGTAACGTAATTCTTCTTCATATCGAAGTTTCTGTAATATTTTTTTGATGTCGATGTTTTTTTGATCAGCAAGATTGATCAAATGTTTCCGTTTTTTGACTTGATTTAATTCTTCAAGTGTAAACATAAAGTTTGTAATTTGTTATTCTGTAAGTAGCGATTAAAGGTAAAAATAAAATGAATTTTATCGCACTATACTAACAATTCTTTAGCATAAAAAAACTTGAAGAATATTTTTATATTATTTTTTAGGTTACACTTTCCAGAAGAACCTTTCTTTGGTTTTTGAATTTGCTCCTGTTTTTTTATAAAAGTTGATAGCATCGGTATTAAAATCGGGAGTTTGCCACTGGATAATAGTACAACCTTGTGATATAGCATATTCTTTTACCAAAGTCATTATTTTTGTGCCAATTCCTTTTCCACGAGTTTCTTTTTTAAGATATAAACAATCGAGATAGATATAAAAATTAGCATCCCAGGTAGAGAACTGTTTCATAAAAGTCGCATATCCCAAGAGCTCATTATTTTGTTCTGCAACAACACATTTTAGAATATTCTCTGACTTGAAAAGATATTGCAAAAGTAATGTTGCTTTCTCGTTAGAATTAAACGTTGCTCTTTCATATATTGCATGAGCTTTACACAGTAAAACAATTTGTTCGATATCTTCTTCTTTTGCGAATCTAATGATCATGCTTTTCGTTTTAACATGCACATTGAATTATAGAACCTTGAGAAGGTTGTGTTCCTTGAGTAGCATACCCATCAAATTTCCACCATTCAATACCACCGATTAATTCTTTTACCTTAAATCCAAGCCTGGTCATACGTAATGCTCCTTTGGTAGAAGCGTTACAACCAATACCATCACAATAACAAATATAAGTTTTTGTTTTATCAAGGTGGGCCGTATTTTCTACCGTCATTTCACGATGAGGTAGGTTAATGGCGGTTGGGATATGCTCTTTTTCATATCCAAAAGATTGCCTGGCATCAACCACTACGATATTTTCTTCTTTTTCGAGAGCATCAAATAAATCAGAAGGATCCATTTCATAAGCTAATTTGTTTTCGTAAAATTTAATTTGATTTTCCATAATACTGTGTTTTTGTTTGATCAAATGTAATATCAATTCATTGCTTATTCCTATGTGTTTATGTGAATGATTTGATGTTATAATTGAAATATTTTCACATTCAGTACCATTGTATTATTGTAGTTTTGTGGGTATGGATATTAAGTATTTCAGACTTATAAAAACGATTACAGAAGAAGGTAATATTGCTAACTCATCAGAGCGATTGTTTTTAACGCAATCAGCTTTGAGTCATCAATTAAAAGAGTTAGAAACAAGATTAGGTTTTAAAGTATTTCATAGAACTAGAAATAAATGGAAACTAACAGAAGAAGGTATAGAATTATATAATATAGCTAATAATGTACTCGATACCATTGAACAGGGGTTTAATACAATCCAACAAATAAAAACGGGATCTAAAGGAAATATTAAGGTAGGTACAGAATGTTATTCTTTTTATCAGGGATTACCGGGATTCCTTCAAAAAATGGAAATGCTATATCCTCAAATTGATGTAGATCTTATTCTTGAAGCCACGCATCAACCGATTTCAAAATTATTATCAAACGAAATTGATATTGCTTTGGTTACTTCTATACCTGCAAATGATAGATTGTCAAGTATTACACTATTTGAGGATGAAACCTATGCTATTATGCACAAAGAGCATAAGTATAGCAAAAAAGAATACTTAAGTGCTAATGACTTTGCAGATCTTCATTTGATCATTCATTCTTTCCCTTTAGAAACAGTATCAGTTTATGAGCAATTCTTAAAACCCAATAAAATAACTCCTGCAAAAATTTCTGCCATCCCACTTACCGAAGTTTCTTTAGAAATGGTGAATGCCAATATGGGAATTATATGCATGCCGAAATGGGCATTAAAATCGCTAAAAATACCAGAAGATTTAATGTTTAAAAGCATTGGGAAGTATGGAGTAAAACGAACCCATTATCTGGTCGTTAGAAAAGAAGATGAACATAAAAAGTATATCAACGATTTTGTTTCAAGTTTTGAAGAGGAGTTTGTGAGTATGTGATTTCAGTTTTTTATTTAAAAACGGTCTAATTAAATGCATCAAATGGCTGCATACCAAATAATCAACAAAATTCGCTATCGATTTGTTAATTACTTTGTAGAAAGGCTGTTTTAATTTTGTAAGTGAAACCTTATATTAGCAGGCATTCTACCCTATATTTATGAGCAAAGAAACCAAATATACCGAAGATAATATACGATCCCTCGACTGGAAAGAACATATACGTATGCGACCCGGAATGTATATCGGGAAACTAGGCGATGGATCTTCTGCAGATGATGGTATCTATATTTTATTAAAAGAAGTACTGGACAATTCTATAGATGAATATGTAATGGGGGCCGGTAAAACGATCGAAATTTCTATTCAGGGAGATAAAGTAATTGTTAGAGATTATGGTCGTGGGATCCCATTAGGTAAAGTGGTAGATGTGGTTTCTAAAATGAATACCGGAGGTAAATATGATTCTAGAGCGTTTAAAAAATCTGTAGGACTAAACGGTGTAGGTACAAAAGCAGTTAATGCATTATCTACATTCTTTAGAGTAGAATCTACACGAGATGGCAAATCAGCTTCGGCAGAATTCGAAAAAGGAAACCTCACGAATCAGGAAACATTAGATGAAACGTCTCGTAGAAGAGGAACCAAAGTATCCTTTGTCCCAGATAATACCATATTTAAGCACTATAAGTATCGTACAGAGTATGTCGCTAAAATGCTTAAAAACTATGTATATCTTAATCCTGGTTTGACCATTATTTTTAATGGAGAGAAATATTTTTCAGAAAATGGATTAAAAGATCTTTTATCCGATAATATAAAAGAAGAAGATAGATTATATGATATTGTACATCTCAAAGGTGATGATATCGAAATTGCAATTACACATAGTAAAACACAATATAGTGAAGAGTACCATTCTTTTGTAAATGGGCAACATACCACCCAGGGAGGAACACATCAGGCTGCATTTCGAGAAGCTGTAGTAAAAACAATTAGAGAGTTTTATAGTAAAAATTATGAAGCCAGCGATATTCGTAAATCAATTGTATCTGCGATAAGCATTAAAGTGATGGAACCTGTTTTTGAAAGTCAGACCAAGACCAAATTAGGTTCTACAGAAATGGGAGGGAATTTACCAACCGTTAGGACCTATATTAATGATTTTGTAAAAACTAAATTGGATAACTTTCTTCATAAGAATCCCAATACAGCAGAAAGCTTACAGCGAAAAATATTACAGGCAGAACGTGAACGTAAAGATTTATCCGGAATTCGAAAACTAGCAAAAGAGAGAGCAAAGAAAGCTAGTTTGCATAATAAAAAATTAAGAGATTGTCGTATTCATCTTACCGATAGTAAGAAAGATCGTAATCTCGAAAGTACTCTATTTATTACCGAGGGAGATTCTGCAAGTGGATCCATTACTAAGTCAAGAGATGTAAATACTCAGGCTGTTTTTAGCTTACGTGGAAAACCGTTGAATAGCTACAACATGAGTAAAAAGATTGTATACGAAAATGAAGAATTCAATCTATTACAGGCAGCATTAAATATAGAAGAGTCATTAGAAGATTTACGCTATAACAATATTGTAATTGCTACCGATGCCGATGTAGATGGGATGCACATACGATTATTGCTAATTACTTTCTTTCTACAATTCTTTCCAGAGGTTATAAAAGAAGGACACTTGTATATATTACAAACTCCATTATTTAGAGTACGTAATAAAAAAGAAACCATTTATTGCTACTCAGAACAAGAAAGAAGAGATGCAATAACAAAATTATCGGGCAAACCAGAAATTACACGATTTAAGGGATTAGGAGAGATTTCTCCAGACGAGTTTGTACATTTTATAGGAGATGATATCCGTTTAGATCCTGTAATGTTAGATAAGGAAAAGTCGATCGAAGAATTACTGTCTTTCTATATGGGGAAAAATACACCGCAAAGACAAGAATTTATTATTGATAACCTAAAAGTAGAACTGGATTCTGTAGAGGAAGAATTATAATTATTAGAAGCCCCAGAAGTTATATATGGATTTGGAAAACGAAAACGAAGAATTACATCACGATTTAAACCCTGAAGATCACGAACCACAAGAGGTGATTACCAAGGTCACAGGAATGTACAAAGACTGGTTTCTGGATTATGCATCTTATGTAATCCTGGAGCGTGCAGTACCTGCAATTGAAGATGGTCTAAAACCAGTACAACGCCGTATTCTTCATTCTATGAAGGATTTAGATGATGGTCGATACAATAAGGTGGCCAATATTGTAGGGCATACAATGCAATATCACCCCCATGGAGATGCCAGTATTTCTGATGCCATGGTGCAAGTAGGACAAAAGGAATTACTAATCGATATGCAAGGGAACTGGGGTAATATCCTTACTGGGGATAGAGCAGCAGCTTCGAGATATATAGAAGCTCGGCTATCTAAATTTGCATTAGATGTGGTATATAATCCCAAAGTTACCGAATGGCAATTGTCATACGATGGAAGAAAAAAAGAACCTATTAATCTCCCGGTTAAATTTCCTTTGTTACTAGCTCAAGGTGCAGAAGGAATAGCCGTTGGATTAAGTACTAAAATTCTTCCTCATAATTTTATAGAATTAATAGATGCATCAATAAAACATTTACAAGGTAAACGATTTACGATTTTACCCGATTTTCCTACATCTGGTATTGCAGATTTTACCAATTATAATGATGGTAATCGAGGAGGTAAGGTAAGAGTACGTGCAAAAATTTCACAATATGACAAAAATACTTTGGTCATAAATGAAATACCGTTTTCTACAACAACAACTTCTTTAATAGATTCTATTCTTAAAGCAAATGAGAAAGGAAAGATAAAAGTTAAAAAAATAGAGGATAATACTGCAGCAGAAGTAGAAATACTGGTACATCTTCCTTCGGGTATTTCTCCTGATAAAACAATCGATGCTTTATATGCATTTACGAATTGCGAAGTATCTATTTCTCCTCTTGGTTGTGTAATAGAAGATAATAAACCAAACTTTATTGGTGTTTCAGAAATGTTACGTCGTTCTACAGACAATACTGTAGAATTATTGAAAAGAGAACTCGAAATTCAATTAAGTGAGTTACAGGAACAATGGCACTTTGCTTCGTTAGAAAGAATTTTTATAGAAAATCGTATTTATCGTGATATTGAAGAAGTAGATACCTGGGAAGGAGTGATAGAAGCAATTGATAAAGGGTTGAAACCTCATATAAAACACTTAAAACGAGCAGTTACCGAAGAAGATATTGTACGTCTAACAGAAATTCGAATTAAACGTATTTCTAAATTTGATATTGATAAAGCGCAACAAAAAATAGAAGCGCTTGAAGAAGATATAGCCCAGGTAAAATATAATCTCGAACATCTTATTGAGTTTGCTATAGATTATTTTAAAAGGCTAAAAACTACATACGGTAAAGGAAAAGAGCGTAAAACCGAAATCAAGATCTTTGATGATATTGAAGCTACCAAAGTAGTAATTCGAAATACAAAATTATATGTAAATCGAGAAGAAGGATTTATAGGAACTTCGCTTCGTAGGGATGAATATGTAGCAGATTGTTCTGATATTGATGATATTATATGTTTTACAGGAGAAGGAAAGTTGATGATCACCAAAGTTGGATCAAAGACTTTTATTGGTAAAAATATAATTCATGTTGCTGTCTTTAAGAAAAAGGATAAGCGTACTATCTATAATTTGATTTATCAGGATGGTAGAGGTGGAGCTTCGTATGTTAAGCGTTTTGCTGTTACCGGGGTTACCAGAGATAAAGAATATGACCTTACTCAGGGCAAAAAATCATCTAAGATTTCATATTTTTCGGCAAACCCGAATGGAGAAGCCGAAGTAGTTACTATATATCTAAGACAGGCCGGAAGTATCAAAAAATTAAAATTTGATCTGGATTTTGCAGATTTACTAATCAAAGGTAGAGGAGTAAAAGGAAATATTGTTACTAAGTATAACATTAAGAAAATTGAACTAAAAGAACAGGGAGTATCTACTTTAAAACCACGAAGGATTTGGTTTGATGATTCTGTGCAACGACTTAATGTAGATGGGAGAGGAGAATTGTTGGGAGAATTTAGAGGAGAAGATCGTATTTTGGTTATAAATCAAAATGGTGTTGCAAAGACAATTATCCCCGAAATGACATTGCATTTTAGTTCAGATATGATTGTTTTAGAAAAATGGAAACCTAAAAAACCAATATCTGCAATATATTGGGATGGAGAGAAAGAACGATATTATGTGAAACGATTTTTAATTGAAAATTCTGAACGCGAAGAGAATTTTATTACAGAACATCAAAAATCTTTCTTAGAGGTTGTCTCTACTGATTATAGACCGATGGCAGAAATAGTATTTTCTAAGCTTAGAGGTAAAGATCAACGACCTAACGAAGAAATAAATCTAGAAGAGTTTATATCGATCAAAGGAATAAAAGCGCTAGGGAATCAGTTAACTACACATAAAGTAAAACAAATCAATTTACTGGATCCATTGCCATATGAAGAACAAGAATCCCTTCCTGCCGAAGAAATTGAAGTGATTGAAGAAGAGAATGTATCTCCAGAAGCAACAGATTCTAAAACTTCGACAAAACCTGCAGATAATGATAATGATACCGATGCAGGAGGAGAAGGAGAACAAGCTAGTTTGTTCTAGATTTTGATTAAAAAATAAAAAATTAGACCCATTTCTATCTTCAAAAATGGGTCTTTTTTTATTACACTTATCAATTTAATGCGATCAATTATTGTAAAAACAAGAGCGATTATATAGTACAGGTTTTTAAAATTTAAAACCTTAATACTTTTGCTATTTATATTTAATTTAAAAAAAATAGTATAATGAAAAGTACATTAGGAAAATTCAAAAAATTTGAAATAGAAAAATCTAAGTTAAAAGACATTAAAGGAGAAAGTTGGGTTTGTTCGATGACTGATATAAAGGGCAGTGCATTTGTAACCAAACACTCTCAGGTTAAAGCTTTCTTGGCAAGAGGTTATCACTGTGAACAACCACGGGTAAAATTAATGAATGTACTGTAGAAATTTATGTATAAAATTGAGGTATAAAAAAACTGTGATACTTTATAAGTTCACAGTTTTTTTATACGTATCCTGATACTGTTCTATTACCTGTAATCTTCTTAAGATTTCTTTACAAACTTTGTTAGAATAACAATATGTTGCCCATTTGCACGACCTTCGATATGTTCTGGATTGTCATGAACTAATGAGATATTTCTAACATGAGTACCTCGTTTAGCAGTAAAATTAGCGCCTTTTACATCGAGATCTTTAATTAAAACAACAGAATCTCCAGCTTGTAATAGCGCACCATTAGCATCTAGATGTTTAATTGCATTTTCTTTATCATCCCCATCTCCAGTAGCATTTGCCCATGCTGTCATGTCGTCATCCAAATAAAGCATATCTAATAAGTCTTGCGGCCAACCTTCAGACTTTAATCTATGTAACATTCTCCATGCCATTACTTGTACAGCAGGAACTTCACTCCACATACTATCATTAAGGCAACGCCAGTGATTTATATCTACTTTCTCTGGGTCTTCTATTTGTTCTAAGCACACTTGAGAAATAAGAATATGCGAGTCCAGACCCGTTCCCGGAGATTTAGGTACTTCATAGACTTTCAAATTTTCAGTTACTCCTGATAATTCACATACAGATCCGCTACGCTTGTGTAATTCTCTTTCTAGACTCATTATAATGATATGTTTACTATATGGATTGTTTAGTACTGCAAAAGTGCATTAAAATTTGTAATTATGAAATAGCAGATACCCTATTTATTGATGATGGTAAATAATAATAAAAACCCATTAGAATTCAAAAATGTAATGGGCCTTTAGTGTCGAAATTTTAATACCTGTTCATTGATTAATCTGGTAAACGGTCACGATCAGATTTTTTACGATTAAATCGATATGTAAGAGTTGCAGTAACCCTTCTGCCGCTTCTAACAGTAGAGGAAACCAAATTGTAGTTTTGCCCTGTAATTGTAGATTTATTAATTCTCGAATCAAAAATGTTATTTACATTAAATGTCAAAGAGGCTTTATCTTCAAATAGGTCTTTACTAATTCCAAAATTTGCCCAATATTGTGATTTAATAAGTCTTTGACCACTATTACTTTTTCCTTGGTAGGTGAAATTTGTTTGTATAGAAAACCCTTTTGAAAACTTCATTCTAGAACTTACTCGTGTAGACCATTGCGTGTCTTCTGTATCATAATTGATATTTTCATAAGTACCTTCTTGAGTAAAAGTATAATAGTTAAACTCGCCCGATAGTCGCCACCATTTAAATGGGTTATATGTGGTTGCCAGTTCAAATCCAAAACGTTTTTCACGAGATAAGTTTACTGGTGTTGTTATAAAACCACCTTGAGCTGTAGGTGAAGTAATAAACTGAAAGAAATCGGTATGGTATTGATGGTAAATTGACGGGTTGAGTGTTATTTTAGTCCACCGTTTTAATAGTGCAAGTTCAAGAATATTAGCATAGGAAGGGTTTAAATCGGGGTTTCCTGCAAAGAGATCTCTGGGATCCGAAAGTCCACCAAATGGGTTTAACTGCCAGAATCGAGGTCTATTAATTCTTCTGCTATAACTTAATTGAAGATTGGTCCTTTCTGTAAAATTATAAGTAAGATGAGTGGTAGGAAATATATCTGTGTATTTTTTGGTATTACTAAAAAGTGCTTCACGGTCATTAATACCAATATCAGAGTGTTCTAATCTAACTCCAAGAAGGTAATTAAACTTTTTTCTATTGTTACCATATTGCATATATGCTCCATAAATACGCTCGTCATAGTCCAGACGATTGTCAAAACCTTCTATTATTTGATCGTCTATCCATGCAGTATAATCACTGGTAATTCTCCTGATTTCAGCCCTAAGACCTGTTTCTAATCTTGATTTTTCGGTTAATGGTGATATGAAATCAGATAATATGAGTAAATCTTTACTGCTTTCTACATCACGGGTTCTGATTCTTGATAAACTTCCTTCAGTAGGAAGAATGCGTTGTTGTGTGATCATTTCATTTTCATCATCATTCCAAAAGTCATACTGAACATTAGTAGTAAATTTTTGTCCCTTTTTATTAAATGTCTTTACGTAATTGATTTCTAACTGGTTAAAATTTTGAGGTTCTTCATAATTTTCTTTTCGGGATAGTATACTATCGGTTTCTTTATTAGTATTTAGATACGTATATATGAAATCGGTTTTATCTGTATTTCTTAATTTGTTATGATAAAAACTAGCTGTAAGTGTGTTTTTATCATTAATGTAATAATCTCCACCAAAATAGATATTGTAATGATCATCATTTCTCTTGGTGTCTGCATTAAGATTTACACTATTGGTTATATCATCTGTTAAAGTCGTTTGTGTTTGTTTTTCTTCTCCAAAAAAGTTAGCATATCTGTATCCCAGGTTAGCGAATACATTAATTTTTTCTGTTTTGTAATTCAGATTAATATTAGCATTATGATTTGCAGGAATTCCTGAAGTAAGTTGTAAAGAGCCTCCAAAACCAGAACGTTTATTTTTTTTAAGAATAATATTTATGATACCAGCCGCACCTTCAGACTCGTATCTGGCCGAAGGATTCGTAATTACTTCTACTTTTTCGATGTTTTCTGCCGGGATTTGTTCAAGCCCATTGTTTGCAGTAAGTACAGAAGGTTTACCGTTAATTAATATTCTAACACTCGGATTTCCTCTAAGACTAACACCTCCTGCCGCGTCTACACTTACCGAAGGTACGTTGTCTAATACATCACTTATGGTTCCTCCCTTATGAATAAGATCTTTTCCTACATTAAATACTTTTTTATCCAATTTATACTCGACAGTAGTTTTTTCTGATACAATAGTTACTTCTGCCAATTGCTCATTATCTTCTTCAAGTTCTATGGTATTAAGAGTATGATCTGCATCAATGGTTATATTATTTAGTATATAAGGTTTAAAAGAGATATATTCTATTTTGATATGGTATTTCCCGGGAGAAACTTCTATCCCAAAATTTCCTTCTGCATTGGTGATTCCACCAGTGATTGTTTTTTGATCTATAGCGTTTATAATTGTTATTGTTGCAAACTCTAAGGGTTGTTTATATACTTTTTCTATTATCTTACCGCTAAGTGTTAGTTGTTTTGATATTTGGGCTTGTAATGACATAAAACCACTTAACAAGCATATAAATGCTATTTTTTTCATTCTGATTCGTTTTTTGATTCTTGCCAAAAGTGCTTGTTTTATCAGTGTAGATTTTAAGTTATCGACAGATACTATCAAAAAATCGTCAGATGATAAAAAAGGATGAGTAGGAAGTATTCGTCTTTTATTTTATCTGATTGAGGTGGTTTTTTTATGAATTCGTCTATTTCATCACTTTAAAAGCGATACAGCAACTATTTTTGAATTAAATATTATAATTACATAAAAATGAAACCAACCTTTCTACTTGTCATAGTTCTGGTTTTTACTTCTTTTGATAATCAAATAGAAGACTACGTCTGTAAGCCTTGCGGATTATCTTGCGATGAATTAATTTTTCCTAAAGCAGGAACCTGCCCACATTGTAAAATGAAACTCATAAAGAAGAGTGATCTTAAAAAAGAAAAAGAATTAGTTTTAAATGAAGTTAATATTCAAAACGGTTCGGGAGAATTTCTTATTGACGGAGGAAATCGAAGTAAAGACAAGACTATAAAAGTGTTTTATCATAAACCAAAAAAATACCAACCAGAATCTAAAATTTTGATTATTGTCCCCGGGGCAGGAAGAAACGGTGATAGCTATAGAGATGCCTGGATTTCGGCTTCAGAAAAATATGGCGTTCTTATTCTTTCTCCAATGTATTCTGAAAAACAATATGGATTTGGTGACTATCATATGTGTGGATTGATGTATGATTTGAATCTAAAGAATACTATAGAATATGTAAAAAACTCTAATATTGTAAAATTAAAAGAGGAAGGATTTACTTTTAAAGTAAATTCTGATCCCGAAAAATGGATTTTTAATGATTTCGATAGGATATTTGATCTTGTTATTGATTCTCTGGGTGCTACCCAAACCCAATATGATCTTTTTGGGCACTCTGCAGGTGGTCAAATTTTACATCGCATGGCAATCTTTCAACATACCTCTAAAGCCAATAGGATTGTAGCATCTAATTCTGGGTTTTATACGTTACCGGATTTTGAATCCGAACTTCCTTTTGGAATAAAAAATACAAAACTTACTGACCAAGATTTGAAATCTTCGTTTAGAAAAAAACTAATCTTATATATTGGAGAATTAGATAATGAACATGAAATGGGAGGTACCTTGTTGAGATCAGTGTCTGCTGATAAACAAGGAAAACATAGATTAGAAAGAGGAAAATTCTTTTTTAATACGGCAAAAACGAAAGCAAAGAAGATGAATCTCGATTTTAATTGGGAATTGAAAATAATACCCAATATTGGTCATGATCATCGAAAAATGGGAGCATCTGCTGCCGAATTTCTTTATAAAAAACAGTAAAATCTATAGTAAGGAATCTCCTCAGGAAAACAGTATTTTGGAGTAAAATAAATCATTTCTTTTTTGAGAAAGAATCGCACATAACAGTATATTTAGATTATGAATTTTAAAAAAATAAAAGAAGATTTTAAACAGTCAAAATTATCTTTTCATATTGTATTTTGGTTGGTTGTGTTATTGTTTTTCATGGTTAGAGATGATTTTGAAGAAAATCATACAATGATTGCTTCTTTGGTCTATAAGACTTGTATTATGATTCCTCAGATATTGGCTTCGTATTCTCTAGCATACGTTTTGGTTCCCAAATTTATATATACAAAAAGATATGTGAGTTTTACTGTTTTGATTATTCTTAGTGCTTACATATTTAGTGCATTAAGTAGAGTATTGATAGTTCATATAGCAGAACCTTTGGTAAGAGTGCCTCCATTTACTCAAGAATCAATAGCAGAGATTTTTCTGGATGTAAAATTCTTAATGACTCATTATTTTCCTAGTATTTATATAGCTGCGCTAATTTTTGTGGCAGTTCGGTTTATAGTTGATATTTCTAAGGTGAAACAACAAAACTTGTTATTAGAAAAAGCGAAAGTGGGAGCGGAGTTAAAAATGCTTAAGACGCAATTACACCCTCATTTTCTATTTAATACACTTAATAATATCTATATGTTGTCTTTAGAGAATTCTCCAAAAACTCCAGAATCAATAAGTAAGTTATCAGAGATATTGGATTATGTATTATATAGATGTAATACTAAATTTGTTTCGGTTACAAACGAAATTTCTTTTTTAGAAAATTATATTGGTCTCGAAAAACTACGATATGATGATCGTTTACAGGTAACATTTAATACATCATTAGAGAAGGATATTGAAATAGCTCCGCTTATATTACTTCCATTGGTAGAAAATGCCTTTAAACATGGAGCAGGAGAGGATAGCGGATCTCCAAAAATTGATATTTCTATTCGTTATCAAAACACTATTTTTACCTTTGTAGTTGCTAATTCTATTGCAAATTCAACCCAAGAAAGAGTTAAGGATTCTATTGGACTGAATAACATTACCCAACAATTAGATATGATTTATCCAGATGGTTATGTCCTAAATATTGATGAAAAAGAAGATGTATTTACCGTAACGTTAGAAATTGAAATATGAATACAAGTACAACAAAAACAAGGTGTTTGATTGTAGATGACGAACCTTTAGCTGCAAGACTTATAGAAAAGCATATTTCTCAAATAGAATCTTTAGAAGTAGTAGCTTCTTGTAATAATGCATTAAAAGCATTTGAAATTCTTAATAATGAAACCATTGATTTACTTTTTTTGGATGTAAAAATGCCATCGGTTACAGGAATTGATCTTTTAAAAACAATAAAACATCCTCCTAGCACCATATTAACAACGGCTTATAGGGATTATGCATTAGAAGGGTATGATCTGGATATAGTAGATTATATTTTGAAACCTGTAACTTTTGATCGGTTTTTTAAAGCGGTAGAACGTTATTTCAGAATAAAAAATGGAATACAGAGAAACGCAGAAGCTCCTGCTAATGCATTAACAAGTGAAAACCCATATATTCTTGTCAAATCAGGTAATAAACATCATAAAATACATTTAAATACTATTTTATACATAGAAAGTCTAAAAGATTATATAAAAATACATACCGATAAGAAATGTATTGTGGCGAAGTATAAAATCGGTGATATAGAACTCGAATTAGCAGATAAAGAATTCTTAAGAACACACCGATCTTATATTATTAATCTAAAAAAAGTAACCGCTTTTACAACTAACGATATTGATATCGATACTGTAGAGATTCCTATAGGTGTTAGTTATAGAGATAAGGTGTTTCCTTTCTTAGAGAACATATGAATACGCTCTATTTTTTAGATATTAAAATTTCAGGCTAAATATATTATTGAATGGGAACCCAGATTTCTTCTTCAGATTTTGGATGATGTGGGCCGTGATATTTGTCTCCCATAATGGCAAAATGATTTCTTTTATCTAATTCATATCCAGAGTTGGGAAGCCATTTTCCGTGTATATAATCCATTGTCTTATTAAAAGTATCTACAGGCCCTTTATGAATGAATATAGCATATTTACCACCAGGTAAAATATAAGAGCTCATACCTTCTGGAATATGATCAAAATCTGTAACTTCGACGGCAGCCCATTTTTCGAATACAACATCTTCTGTAAAAGTATCAAAAGTGATATCTTCATCAAAGGTCTGTACCGAGTAATACCCAGTGTTTTTGTTGTTTTTAATTTCAAATCTTCTAGGCATAAATTGTTGCCACATTTGTGAAGTGGTATCATTAGCTAGAGAGGTTTTTATTCGCATCCCTATTAATTTTCTGTCGGTGATCGTAATAATTTTTGGCTCCATAGAAACAAAATCGTTTTGTAGTGTATTGATATCTGTTGGTGATAAAGTATATCGTTCAAAAGCTACGAATCGATGCCCTTTTTTTCGATATTTCCCAGGGCTTGTCTTAAAAACAGATTGAAAAGCTCGTGTATATGCTTGCTGAGAATCAAACTGATAACGTTCTGCAATAGCTACAATAGGTTGTTGCGTAAGAATTAACTCATGAGCAGATTCAGATACTCTTCGTTTTCTTACATAGTTTACTACCGTTTCTCCTGTAACTGCTGCAAAAAGACGAATAAAATGATATTTAGAATAACACGCTTCCTGTGCAATACGATCTAATGTAAGCACATTCTTCAGATTATCTTCTATAAAAGTAATAGCTTTAGAAATCCTATGCTGATATGAATCTTTTATGTTTTCAGACATAATTTGCTTTTTGAACATTACAATAGTACATCTAAAACCCGACTATTTTTTGATCGGTATTGCGAAAATATATGTTCAGAAAAAACAAATCAAAATAGTATATTTTGTAATGTGTAGCACAAAACATAAGGTTACCAGGCAGTTTAAAAATGTTTTTACACTACCGAGTAATCCCTTGCCTTTATGTGCACAAAATTATCTTGAGTATTGAAAATTTCTTAACTAACTTAACTGTGGTTTAAATTTACCTTTACTTTTTCTTATCCTTACGGCGACAACCTTGTATTCTGGACACATTGCCTCAGAATCATGAATGTCCCCAGTTAAATTATTAATCATAATTTCCGGAAAATGAAAAGTAGTACTCAAAACACCTTTTTTTACTTCGTCTGTAATCCTCGCTTTTACATCTACTTTTCCTCGTGGAGACTCTAGACAAACATAATCACCTTCATTTACCAGATTTTCCTGAGCATCTTCGGGATGAATCATTAAGTAGTCATCTGATAATATCTGTTCATTTGATGTTCTGCGAGTCATGGCACCACAATTATAGTGTTCTAACTCTCTGTTTGTTGTTAAGATATACGGGTAATCTTTAGCATGCGAAGTTAATTCTTTGGTTTCTTCCCAAGGGTTAAATTCAAAATACCCTTTTCCACGTTTAAATTCAGTTTTATGAAGAATCTGAGTGTCTGTACCATCTTTGGCAACTGGCCATTGCAATCCATTCTCACCTAATCGATCCCATTTAATTCCCGCAAAGAAAGGAACAATTTGCGATATTTCTTCCAGCATTCCATCTGGTGTATAATCTGGTTGTGCATATCCCATTTTATTCATAATATCTACAATGATTTGTCCATCAGGCTTAGAACCTTCAATTGGCTCAACTACTTGGTGTACTGCCTGTACACGTCGTTCTCCATTAGTAAAGGTTCCGCTTTTCTCTAAGAATGATGCGCCAGGTAATATAACATCTGCATATTTTGCAGTTTCGGTCATAAATAATTCCTGTACAATTACCAGATCTGTAGCTTGAAGTGCTTTAATAACTTTTTGAGTATTCGGGTCGGTTTGTACTACATCTTCTCCAATAATCCAAATAGCTTTAAGATTACCTTTTAGAGCAGCATCAAACATTTCCGGAATTTTATATCCTATGTTTTTAGGCACATTAACACCATAAAATTCATTATATGTTTTATTAACCTGATCATTCGTAACATCCAGATATCCTGCTCCCTGGTGTGGTTGTACCCCCATATCAGCAGAACCTTGTACATTATTCTGACCACGTAATGGGTTTACACCAACACCACGTCTGCCGATATTTCCTGTAAGAAGAGCTAAATCTGCTATTTGCATTACAGTAAATGTTCCTTGAGAATGTTCTGTCACTCCTAATCCATGAAAAGACATGGCATTAGGAGCAGATGCATATGCAATAGCTGCTTCACGTACCTGGTTACGATCTACACCAGAAACGGCTTCTAGCTTATCTATATTTATAGAAAGAATCTCTTTTTTATACTCTTCAAATCCTTCAGTCCTGCTTTCGATAAAAGAAATATCTGTTAATTCTTCGGTGATGATATAATACATCATCATATTAAGAACGGCTACATTAGTTCCTGGTCGTAATGCTAAGTGATGTGTTGCATATTTAGCCAATTCGGTACGTCTTGGATCAATAACAATAGATACATTGTCACTTTTCATGGCAAATTGCTTTAATTTGGCACCTGTAACGGGGTGTGCATCGGTTGGGTTGGCCCCAATTACCATAATGCAATTTGTATCTTTTAAATCATCGATAGAATTTGTAGCAGCACCAGTACCAAAAGTACGTTGCATCCCTAAAGCAGTGGGAGAGTGGCATACCCTTGCACAACCATCAATATTATTGGTTTGGATTACAGCTCTAAAGAATTTTTGCATTAAATAATTCTCTTCATTGGTACATCGCGAAGATGAAATCCCTGCCATAGAATCAGAACCAAATTCATCTTTATAAGCAGTTAATTTTGAAGCGATATAGTCATATACTTCATCCCAGCTAACATTTTCAAACGTTCCATTTCTTTTGATCATAGGAGAGTTTAAACGCTCTGGGTGATCATAGAACTTAAATGCATATCGACCTTTTAGGCAAGTATGTCCCTGATTTACTTCGGCATCATAGGGAGCTTGTATACTTAAAATTTCTCCATTACTGGTAGCGACTTCAAGATTACATCCTACACCACAATAGGTGCAAATAGTTCTTGTTGTATCGGTTGCTTTAATAGCTTTCGACTGAAAAACATCTGAAATAGCAGAAGTTGGACATGCTTGAGAGCAAGCACCACAGCTTACACAATCAGAATCCATAAAAGATTGATCTAATCCTTTAATAATTGAAGAATCAAAACCTCGACCAGACATACTTAATACAAACTGCCCTTGCACTTCATCACAAGCACGCACACATCGATAACAATTAATACATTTAGACAAATCTGAAGTCATATAAGGATGACTTAAATCTTTCGTTTTATAAAGGTGATTATCTCCTTCTGGGTATCGCACTTCTCTGATTCCTACTTGAGCCGCAACTGTTTGCAATTCACAATTTCCATTTACCTCACAAGTCAAGCAATCAAGAGGATGATCGGTTAATACCAGCTCAACGATATTTTTTCGTAATTCTTTTACTGATTCAGAATTTGTATATATATATTGCCCTTCTGCTATTGGGGTATGACAAGAAGCCATAGTTTTAACAGCTCCATTTTCTTCTAATGCTACTTCTACACTACACACACGGCAAGAACCAAAAGGATCTAAGTTGGGTGCGTCGCATAAGGTGGGAACAAGATTTCTTTCCTTATACCTCCTTATAAAGGTGAGCATGGTTTCTCCCTCAACTATTTCAAAAGCCTGATTATCTATATATGCTGTTTTCATCTGTTCGTTTTTTATTGTTTTTTAATGGTCAGATGGAATTCGCCACTGAGTATTTTGGTTGGTATAAACGTAATAGTAATGGCTCGTTTCATGATATCTAATATTTAGTTGAAGTACATTTTCAATTCATCTTCAAAATAATGTAATGCATTTCGGATAGGTAACGGAATACCTCCTCCGTGTGCACATAATGACCCTTGTTCTAGGGTTGTTAAAAGGTCTGAGAACAATTTTTGATCTATTTTATGACCAGAATGTAACGCTCTGGTCGAAAGTTCATGTCCTCGTTTCGTTCCTAATCTACAAGGGAAGCATTTTCCACAACTTTCATAAGCAGCAAAATCAAAAAGATGTTCAATAAATTTCATCATCGGAAAGCTTACAGGAATACAAATAATAGATGCATGACCAAGTAAAAAACCTTCTTTTGAAAAAGATTCAAAATCTATTGTTAAATCATTAATTTTTGAAACAGGTACCACTCCGCCAAGAGGGCCGCCAATCTGAAGTGCTTTAACTTCGGATTTAAATCCACCCCCCAGTTCATTAATAACAACAGAAAGAGGTGTCCCCATTTCTACTTCATATAGACCAGGTTTGTTAAAAAAACTATCTAAAGAAACCAGTTTCGTTCCCGAAGAACGTTCGGTTCCAATTTGTTTCCAGGCATTTCCTCCATTACTAATGATATAGTGTAAAGCAGCTAGTGTTTCCACATTATTAACTACGGTTGGCTTATTAAATAAGCCTTTTTGAGCAGGATAGGGGGGACGAACACGAACTTCTGGCCGTTGCCCTTCTATCGAGTTAATAAGCGCGGTTTCTTCTCCGCAAATGTATGACCCTTGTGCTTGTATAATTTTGAAATCAAAGCTAAACCCGCTATCATAAATATTATCACCTATTAATCCTTCATTTCGAAGATCATCAATAGCATCTTGTACAATTTTTACGGCTTCAGGATATTCTGCACGTATATACACAATTCCATAATTGGCATGAGTAACATATCCAGAAATAAGCATCCCAAATAATACCGAATGTGGTCTGTGTTCTAGTAAATATCGATCTGAAAAAGCACCTGGATCTCCTTCATCTGCATTGCAAATGATAAATTTTGTAGTGTTTTCTACATTTCTGCAAAACTCTAATTTTAATCCCATTGGGAAACCAGCGCCACCACGACCACGAACATTCGAGGTCTTAATTTCTTCTAATACCGTAGCAGAATCTTTTTGAAGTGCATCTATAAAAGGTTTGTAAAAATCAGCAATAGTAGTGAATGATTGGGTAAGTATTGCTTTTCCACTAGCTTTTACATTATAACTATCTTGATTTAGTTCATTTTGCGAATTGATGATATTATCAAGATTTTGAAACGCATCGCCAGAATAATTTTTTCCGTTATAATGAAACGCATTGTTTTCATGACACCTCCCCAGACAAGTCATATGCCCGATTTCGTCTTCTTTAAAATGCTCTTTAAGTGAATTGCTTACAGTATTTTGCGTGCCAGCACAAACACATGCGGTTCCATTACATACATATGCTTTTTTGCCTTTGTTTTCAGGTTTTAAAAAATCATAAAAACTAGCTGTACCGTATGTATTAGCTTTTCCAATTAAAAAAGCATCAGCCAATTTGGCTAATTCTTCATCACTTGGTGCCCCTGTAGGTTTTGCCAATTCTCCCATTTTATTGAAGAGGCTTTGATCTACTTTTTTTCTACCTAATAATTCACTTAAATTATCTGACATATGTTCTTTTTAACTTGCTTTTATATCGATGTTTCGAAATTGTTTGGTCGTTTTAACTCGGTAAGGATTAGAATAACAGGTTACTCTATGATTACGGCAAAACGCTAATAATGTGATTCCTAATTCTTTAGAGTAATCTACGGCTAAAGAAGACGGAGCTGAAACGGCTGCTAAAAACGGAATTTTTGCTTTAAAACATTTAACAACAATTTCATAAGAAACACGTCCGCTTACGGTAATTATTTTTGCTTGATCTAATTTGCTCATTAAAATTAGTTTACCAATAACTTTGTCTACGGCATTATGACGACCAATATCTTCCATCGAGCATAGTAATTCTCCTGTAATAGTAAATGCTGCAGCAGCATGTGCACCACCAGATTGATTGAAATTATGCTGTAAGGCACTCATTTTTGTAAATAATTGATGAATAAGATCAACATCAATTATTTCGGTATCATCAATGGTTTTTCCTAAGAAAGATAAGTCTCCAAGTTCTGTTCGCCCACAAATACCACAAGAAGAGACAGATAATAAACTTCTGCTATTAGAATATCCATCACCTAATTCTTCTTCGGGGATGGTGAGATTTACCACAGTTACAATACCATCATCGTTTTCTTTTTTTAAAACGATATCGGGAAGAAAATTTATATTTTTGATGATATCTTCAGAATGAAGCATGCCACGAATTAGGCTAATATCTTCTCCCGGAGTCCTCATAGACACCGTAAAAGGTTTGTCGTTGATATTTATTTGCAATGCTTCTTCAATAGTAAGTGAATCTAATGTTTTATTCACTGAATCTACTTCATATTTCTTGCCTTCATAATTTCTAATTGCCATAAGAACTATTAATTAATAAAGAGCTATTTACACAAAGTTAATAGAAATAATTGTATTATGTTAAACATTAACTATTATGCAAAAGGGCGTGTTTGTTGCTATTGATTTCTAAAATAGCCCTGTAATATTGCCATCATTATCAATATTTATATTTTCTGATGCCGGATGTGCAGGAAGGCCAGGCATTCTCATCATGTCTCCGGTAATAGGCACTAAAAATCCTGCGCCTGCAGCAATTTCTATTTCTCTAATCGTTATAGTGAAATTTTTAGGACGACCAATTAGCTTTGGATTATCGGATAAAGATTTTTGAGTTTTGGCAATACAAACCGGAAGGTTTTCTAATCCTAATGCTGCAATTGTTTTTAGATTTTTCTTAGCTTTTGCCGTATAATCAACGCGATTTGCACCATATATTTTTGTGGCAATGGTTTCGATTTTGGCAGTTACATCTGTTTCCCAATTGTATAAAGGAGTAAAGTTTGATTCACCCGACTCTACAATCTCTACGACGTGTTTTGCAAGCTCTAAGGCGCCTTTACCTCCTTTGGCCCAAACTT
Source organism: Aquimarina atlantica (assembly GCF_000626715.1). Lineage (GTDB taxonomy): Bacteria > Bacteroidota > Bacteroidia > Flavobacteriales > Flavobacteriaceae > Aquimarina > Aquimarina atlantica. The sequence goes on from NZ_AQRA01000001.1 coordinate 253,246, forward strand.
CGGCTAAAGCAACTCTCACGTTATTCCTTTTTGCAAACTCTTGAATAGCCGCAATTTCTTCATCGCTGTCTGATACAAATCGGTTAATTGCAATAACAGGAGTGATTCCAAACTGCTTTACATTTTCTAAGTGCTTTTCAAGGTTTGGTATTCCGTTTTTTAGTGCTTCTACATTAGGATCGGTTAATGATTTTAGATCCGCTCCTCCGTGGTATTTTAATGCTCGTATTGTAGTAGTAATTACAATTGCTTTTGGCGATATTCCTGCACTTTGACATTTTATATCTAAAAATTTCTCTGCACCTAAATCTGCACCAAAACCTGCCTCGGTTACGGTGTAATCAGAAAGCGACATTCCCATTCGCGTAGCAATTACAGAATTGGTGCCTTGTGCTATATTTGCAAAGGGTCCACCATGAATAATCGCGGGATTACCTTCTATAGTTTGCACCAGATTTGGTTTAACAGCATCTTTAAGAAGTGCTGCCATGGCTCCTTCGACTTTTAAATCTTTGGCATAGATTGGTTTTTTATCAAAAGTATAGCCAATAAATATGTTTCCTAATCGTTCTTTTAGATTTTCTAAATCATCAGCAAGGCATAAGATTGCCATTATTTCTGATGCTGCTGTGATATCAAACCCCGTTTCTCTTGGCACACCAGAAGTTGTTCCTCCCAGTCCTACAATAATATGCCGAAGAGCTCTATCGTTCATGTCCATTACCCTTTTCCAGGTAACAGTTCTGGCATCTATTCCCAGTGAATTTGTTTTACTTTGAATATTGTTATCAATAACAGCAGAGAGTAAATTATGTGCTTTTTCAATAGCAGAAAAATCACCTGTAAAATGCAAGTTAATATCTTCCATAGGAAGCACTTGGGAATAACCACCTCCCGTTGCTCCTCCTTTGATCCCAAATACAGGACCTAATGATGGTTCTCTTAAGACTACTGTGGTTTGTTTCCCGAGTTGATTTAAACCTTCAGACAAACCAATAGACATTGTAGTTTTTCCTTCACCAGCAGGTGTTGGAGAAATAGCAGTAACAAGAATTAAGTTACTTTTATTAGCCTTATCTTTATCAATAACAGAATGTGGTAATTTGGCTTTATATTTACCATACATTTCAATATCATCTGAGTTTAATCCCAGTTTTTCGGCAATAGTACTTATGTGTTTAAGTTGTATTTGTTTTGCTATTTCTAAATCATTCATGTGAAAATCATTTTTTTAGGAGTATAATATTAATTAAATTATTTTGATTCTAATATTATACTTGTGAAAAACATTTTCAGATAATGATAATTTATGTTGATTATAATTAAAGATAAGAATGGATTCTGATCCAGAGTTATTTATAAGTATAATTGTTTATATAATGAATGTTCTTTTTTTACTTTACATTCATCCTTTTGATATCAAAGAAACCTGCAATCGCAAAAACAACAAAATATCCTAAACTATACCATGATACTGTAGGAAACCACCAAAAGAGATTAAGATCTGAAGTTTTTTCATCTAATGGATTCATGCTTATCATAGAATAGGAATACGGAAAATAAATAGATTCGGGTGCTCTTGCGGCAATTAGGCCTACAATTACCAATACCATACCAACACCTAAAGGAATGATAAAGTTTTTAAATCGAAAACTTAACCAGAATTGAATAGCCAAAATACCTAGAACAGAAACAAAAGAGCGAAATAGTATTTTTATATGAAATACATATTCTGGAGAAAATTCTGAAAAATTTAATTGTGGACGTATGCTACCTAATACATTTCCATTTAGCAAAATTAAACCATAATACATAGTATATGTAACAAATACAGTAGCAATAACAATACTTAGTTTACCAAAATACACACTCCATTTTGGGATTGGTAAAGCAAACAAATGTTTAATAGCTGTAGCTTTATGTTCAACTTGAATAATTAAACTTGTAATAAGGACAATAAATAAAGGAACCAGAGCAGGAAGGCTATTTGCAATTTGTTCATTTGCGAATTTATTCCAGGGGTTAACTCCTTCAGCAGGAATCAGTTTTTCCCACTTAACTATATAAACTATAAAAAATAATAAAGGAATTAATAATGCACAAATAGCCGTTAACCATAAAGCAAACGTATGCTTTAATTTTAATGTTTCGTTTCTTAAGCTTTTGAAATAAAATGTAGTAGTTGTCATTTGAATTAATTTTCGGTGAGATTAAGAAACAATTCTTCTAGGTTATTTTTAATTGTTACCTGGTAAATACCAATATTGTTTTTTCGCAGTGAGTCTACCAATACAGGGATTTGGGATTTTTCTTTTACAGAAACCATAAGGAGGTGTTCTTCGTGCGCTATTTTTTTTGTTTCGAATCCCATTTTAATCAGTTGATCATATGTACGATATTTGTCATCTGTTTCAAGTTCGATTTGTAATCGGTCTGATTGTGATGCAGTTAATGCCTTAACAGTATCTTGAAAAAGCATTTTTCCTTCTCGAATAATCCCAACATGGGTACATGTTTTTTCAATTTCACTTAATAAATGGCTTGAGATAAAAATGGTGATACCCTCTTTGTTTAGTTTTTTTATTAATTCTCTCATTTCGATGATTCCCTTTGGGTCCAATCCATTTGTTGGCTCATCTAATATCAATAACTCTGGTTTTGAAAGCAGGGCTATTGCCAATCCCAGGCGTTGTTTCATTCCCAAAGAAAAAGTTTTGACCTTTTTGTTTTTTACGTGCAAAAGATTGACCGTTTCTAAAACTTCATCTATTCGATCTTTATTAATGTTTGCCCGATATGTAGAGGCAATACGCAAATTTTGTTTTGCACTTAAATGGTTGTAAAGAGAAGGGTTTTCTATTAATGCACCGATTTTTGATAAGGTATCAATTCTGTGATCTGCAAAAGGTTTTTCAAAAACCTTAACATTTCCTGAGTTTTTATTGAGTAAACCTAAGAGAAGTCTTATGGTAGTTGTTTTTCCCGAACCATTTGGACCTAAAAAACCATATATACTTCCTTTAGGGACTTCTAAATCTAAACTATCAATATCTTTTTTGGATTTCGAATAGGAGAAGTTAAGCTTTTCTGTTTTAACTATTAATTGACTCATCATCTATACATTTCCCTGAAGACGAATCAATAAGTAAGTTGTTACACTTGTCGTAATCCCTTCAGAGAAATGTATAATTTTATGAGTAATATCAATTTATTCTTTTGATTTTCTCGTAGCAATCTCAATAAACAAAACTATTTCTTGTTTTTTGGTTACTTTTTCGATCACCTGATAAAGTTTGATTGCTTTATCATAGTCCTTATTTCTTTCATATAACCAACTCAAAAAGAACATACTTGGAATATGATTGGGATCCATTTTTAAGCACTCCTGATAATCAATTTTTGCATTTTTCAATTCGTTATTAGCGAAATACAAATTTGCTCTTTCCCAAAGTAATTCAGTTGTTTTATTTTTTGAAATAAGAGTAGTGATAGAATCTACTTTTGATTGACTATATTTCTTTTTCATAGCGAGAATAGATTGTTCTCTTAAGTTTTCAAAGAAAAGAAAATAGGCATCACATTTTTGAATCAAACTCTGTTGCATTTCAAAAAATATTTTTTTACCTATGATTTCGCCTTGCTTATACTCAGAAATAGAAGAATTTTTGTCAATGAGTTTATCCAATTCATTTCTATAATTACCAATATTTTGGGTAAAACAGTTTTCTAGTGTATTGATCCCTTTTTTATTATTTTCTGTAAAACATTTACAAACATCATTGCTAAGTTTTTCCTTATACTCTTGCCCATAGATAGAAATAGTAATAAAGAATAGGGATACAATAGAGAGAAAATTATTCATATTTTGTTTTTAATACATTTAAACTGTTTTCCTTTTGAAATGGTATACTATTACAAATTACAGTTATACCTTTTGTTTAGCCGATTTTTGCTTTTTTCGTAGTTTGAAGTTTAAAAATTCAACCAATAAGGAGAATGCTATTGTAAAATAAAGATATCCTTTTGGTATGGTACCCACTTCGCTTTCGAATATCTGAAGATGTGCTAAATGTGCAGCTTCTGCGATAAGCATAAATCCGATAAGGATTAAAAACGAAAGCCCTAATATCTGAATTGATGGGTGTTTGTTTACAAAACGTCCTACAGGAGTTGCAAATATCATCATAATTAAAACAGATACTACTACAGCAATAATCATTATTATTAAAGCATCATTAGGATTATCACTTAATCCGTTTGTCATTCCAACCGCAGTAAGGATAGAATCAAAAGAAAAGACAACATTAATTAAAGTAATCTGTACAATCGCATTAGAAAGAGAAGAAGAACTTTTAGCTTTTATTTCTTTTTCTTCTTCACCTTTTTCATCGACTTTTTCATGAATTTCATGCACACTTTTATACAGCAGAAACATCCCACCTGCAAATAGGATTAAAGCCTGACCGCTAATACCGGCTTCTATCCAGGGAAGATTGATATGCCAAAAAGGAGCTTCCATAGCAACTAATAGTGATATACCAAATAATAAAACGACACGCATAAGCATAGCCAACAGTAGTCCGATATTAGTCGCTTTTTTTTGTTGTTGGTCTGGTAATTTGCTAGAAGCCAGTGAGATAAATATGATATTATCGATACCTAGAACAATTTCTAAAAATGTAAGCGTTAATAGGGCGACCCAGGCATCTGCAGATGTAAAAATTTCGAACATTATTTTATTTTTTTTGCGGTTCCACGTTGTTTGTTATTAGAATCTACTAATCCGTATTCAAAAGTGTAGATGTTTTTATCCGTAGTTAAGATTTTCATGTGTATAGCTTTTTTCTCTGCCATATTTTTTGGAGACAATTTTTGTACAATATACTCGCAGTCATTAATCCATCGAATACTGGCCGTGTCCACCTTACCTCTGAAAAAATCAATTTCTATAGAATCATTACGGATAAAAGTGGTTGTAACTAATTCGCCATCTAGAAAAGTTTCGAATTCAAAAGTTCCTGTATGAAAATCTACACAGTTGCGTTCTTGTTGGTAGCAACTACTTATAAGTAGTGTAGAGAAAAATAGTAAAGCAAATTGCTTCATAATTGTTATAAATGAAAAACGAAAATAATTCTATTTCCAGAAAGTTAATAGAAAGGAAGAAAAAAGTTGTTAAGATTTTTTCATGTGATATGAACTAAAGGTACCATCGGTATAAAAAATAACAATTCTATCTATTTTGTTTTCGGTAGAAATTACTTGAGAAATTTTTTCTAGAGGAGGAGTATTTGGGGCAACCGTTTTTTCTTCTAGTGATGACTGCGAAAATAAATCTTGTTTAGAAACTGTAATTGGAGGAGGTGTAGATTGAGAAATAGTAGAAGTGTCTGGCAAAGGATTTTTTTTCTCTACAGGTACATTCTCAGATTTAGGAAATGTTCCTTTTCCATATAACAACCATTGTAAATCTACATCAGTATATGCATCAACAATTTTCATTACAAAATCAAGACTAGGTTTGTTTCGTCCGCTAAGAATATGAGAAATAGAAGAACGACCTACACCCATGTAATCTGCAAAGGATGAGGCAGATACAGCATGATAATCCATTATTTTTTGGATTCTTTTACCAAAATCTTTATTGTTTACCATTGTAAACGAGTTTAAGAGTAAATATTGGTTACAAAGGTAAACAAATTTGTTGAAAACACTGGTTTACAATTGTAAACTGAGGATTATTGGTGTTAAACTTTTAATTTACATTAACATGATTAAATATCTGATTAATAATATATTGATATTGTGAATATGTGATAAATGTTTTTTTTGTTAATAACTAAAATACATTTGGAAACACGGTAAGTAGTAGTGTTTAATAATGTAAACAAATAAGTATATTTGTTATGTTTACAAATGTAAATAAAGTATTGTTACACTTGTAAACATCACTCCAGTTTACAAGTGTAAATATTAATCTGATTTGTTATGAATCTTCAGTAAACTATAGTAATTTCGTAGTCTTATAAAACAAATTAATGAACACACATACGTTGCAAAATTGGTTCAATACCTATAAAGAAGTTTCCTTATTTGGGCGTTATATTACCCCGGATCATATTTCTCCTTTACTAGATCTTTTATCTTTAAAAACCGAAATTGAACAGATAGGACTTTCTGAAGATAATGAGCCTATACATCTTATTAAACTAGGTAACGGATCTAAAAAGCTTTTGTTTTGGTCGCAAATGCATGGTAACGAAAGCACAACTACAAAGGCTGTATTTGACCTATTAAACTTCGTTACAGACGTTTCAAATGACTTGGCAAAAACCATTTTAAAAGAGTGTACAATATATATAATACCTATTTTAAGTCCTGACGGAGCAAAGGCGTATACCAGGCTTAATTTTAACCAGGTAGATCTTAATAGAGATGCACAACAAAAAACTCAAAAGGAGAGTATAGTATTTGGTAAATTAATAGAACGTATTCGACCGGATTTTGCCTTTAATCTTCATGGGCAACGTACTATTTTTAGTGCAGGAGAAACTAAACATCCTGCTACTGTGTCTTTTTTATCTCCTGCAAGTGATTTAGAACGATCGATAACTCCAGGCCGTAAAATAGCTATGGAAATCATTGCTAAAATGAATACGGTACTCCAACAATTTATTCCGAATCAGGTAGGGCGGTATGATGATGGTTTTAATTTAAATTGTGTGGGAGATACTTTGGCAAATATGGGGGTGCCTACAATATTATTTGAAGCCGGGCACTATTCAAATGATTATGATCGGGAAATAACACGAGAATATATATTTTATTCTCTTATAACTTCAATAGAATATATAGCAACTACTCAAATTACAGGAGATAGGTATAAAGATTATTTTTCAATACCAGAAAACGGAAAATGCTTTTATGATATTATTATAAGAGATGTGATGTTAAAGGAGAAAAACGTAGATATAGCAGTTCAATACAGTGAAGAACTAGTCAAAAATAGTGTGAAATTTATACCAAAAATTGTTAAAATTGGCAATCTTCAAAAATTTTACGGTCATAGAGAAATTATTGGCAAAAAAAGGACAATATATAACGAAAACGTTACAGTAGAGATAGTTCCAGAGGCTAAGCTGTTAAAATTTCACCTAAACTCTGAATTATTCTTAATAGAATCAACAAAAAGTTAAAATAAAATGTATGGAAACTGTATTTTTCTGCTAAATTTGCAATGTAAATAATCGGGAAAAATAATAAAAAAACAATATGGCAAAGTTTAAATTAGACGAAGTTGACCACCAAATTCTGGACATGCTGATCGAGAATACTCGTACACCATTTACAGATATCGCAAAAAAATTGTTGATTTCTGCAGGTACAGTACACGTGCGAGTTAAAAAAATGGAAGAAGCAGGTATTATTGAAGGATCTTCATTAACATTAGACTATAAGAAATTGGGATATTCATTTATAGCATATGTTGGGATTTATCTTCAAAATACTTCGCAAACCAAATTCGTCTTAGAAAGGATTAATGAAATACCATTTGTAACGGTTGCTCACATAACAACAGGAAAGTTTAATATTTTCTGTAAAGTAAGAGCTAAAGACACGAATCATGCTAAGGAGATTATTTTTAAACTAGATGATATTGATGGCGTATATCGTACCGAAACTATGATTTCATTAGAAGAAAGTATTAATGATAAGAAACGATTAATGCATTCTATTTTTCAGGATTTATAAAGGGAATAACTAAACAAATTATAGAATAAGCCCTTTAAGAAAACCTTAAAGGGCTTATTTTATTAGTTAAAACCCTTTTATTAACTATATATGGCGAGATGTTCTAAACAAATTTCTCTGCTATATCATTAACAAGAATACATATTAACCATAAACAAGTACCACCACACCAATGGCTAGAAAACCAAAAATTGAACGTTTTAATGAAAACGTTCTTGCTAAGTACCAGATATACAATAGTATATTTATAACACTACCTTTTGATACTATAAGTAACACAGGGGTTTTATTACCACTTTTTAAAGAAGTATGCGAAAAAGGCTATGATCAACACAAAAATCCTACAGAAATTGTAGAAGACTTTTTTTTATTATACCAGGATAAACCTACTTCAAAAGAAAAGCATGATTTACTATTTAGGTTTATTCAGTATATCGAACGTCAAGTTGTATTGTTTGATGCAATAGAAGATGCTGCTTTTCCTGTAGTAAACAATATGGATGGCCGAGGGACTTTAAGAAGTATTAAAGAAGAAGCTCAGGCAAAAGGTAAATTAGAAGAGTTAAAAGATTATCTAAGAAGATTTAAAATTCGACCTACCTTAACAGCTCACCCTACACAATTTTATCCGGGAACAGTACTTGGGATTATTCATGATTTGGACGCAGCAATTCGTAATAATGATTCACCTAGAATAAAAAAGCTACTAGCTCAACTAGGTAAAACAGCCTTTTTTAAGAAAGAAAAACCAACACCTTATGATGAAGCGGTAAGCTTGATTTGGTATTTAGAAAACGTATTTTACCATTCTGCAGGAACGATATATAATTATATCCAGCAAAATATATTTGAAGGCGAAGATCTCGAAAACGACTTAATTAATTTAGGATTCTGGCCTGGAGGAGATAGAGACGGAAACCCATTTGTAACCACAGAGATTACTTTAAAAGTAGCAAAACGATTACGAAAAACAATTTTGATTAATTATTATCGAGATATTCGGGTATTAAAGCGAAGAATTACTTTTGGGAACCTTCAGGATAAAATAGCGGTTTTAGAAAATGCATTATATGATAACTTTTATTATGCAAAAACTGCAGAACCATTATCGATAGAAACATTAATGAATGGATTGCTCGAGATTAGAGAAGAATTAATAAAAGAGCATCAATCTTTGTTTTTAGAAGACCTGCAAGATCTAATTAATAAAGTTAAAATTTTTGGTTTTCACTTTGGGACACTTGATGTTCGACAAGATTCAAGAGTTCATCATAAAGTGCTTACAGAAGTTGTACAAAAGACGAATGAGTTGGGGCTAGATATTTTTCCTAAACAGTATGAATCTCTTTCTGAAAAGGAACAGGTTAATGCGCTTTCAACTATTAAAGGAAAATTAGATCCTTCTGTTTTTGATGATGATATAACAAGAGCAACAATAGAATCTATTTATGCAATAAAAACTATACAGCAAAATAATGGAGAACGAGCAGCTAATCGTTATATCATTAGCAATAATGGAAGCGAGCTTAATATAGTAGAAACATTTGCGTTAATAAGGCTTTGTGATTGGGAATTTCCTACGGTAGATGTAATTCCTCTTTTTGAAACAGTGCCAGATTTACAGGTTGCACACCAGGTGATGGAGTCTTTATATAATAATCCAGAATATATGGAGCACTTAAAACGCCGTGGAATGAAACAAACTATTATGCTTGGTTTTTCTGATGGAACCAAGGATGGAGGGTACCTTATGGCGAATTGGGGAATCTTTAAAGCGAAAGAAGCATTAACTGAAGTCTCTAGAAAATATAATGTAAAAGTGATATTCTTTGATGGTAGAGGCGGACCACCAGCGAGAGGAGGAGGAAATACAAATCAATTTTATGCATCTCTTGGACCTACAATCGAAGACGAAGAAATTCAATTAACTGTTCAAGGGCAGACGATTAGTTCTAATTTTGGTACACTGGATTCTTGTCAGTATAATTTAGAACAACTATTAGGAGCCGGAGTAGAAAATGAATTAACAAGTAACGAGGGTAACCTTTTCTCTGCAGAGAATAAGCAGACTATGCAAGAGCTTGCAGATATAAGTTATCAAACTTATGTTGATTTTAAAAATCATCCTAAATTCCTTCCGTATCTGGAGCACATGAGTACGTTAAAGTATTATGGGAAAGCAAATATTGGTAGCCGACCTTCTAAGAGAAGTAAAAGTGCAACTTTAGATTTTGGGGATTTAAGAGCTATACCTTTTGTTGGAAGTTGGAGCCAGTTAAAACAGAATGTCCCTGGTTTTTATGGAGTAGGAACCGCTCTAAAAGTATTTGAAGAAAAAGGAGAATTTGATAAAGTAATGTCGTTGTATAGGGATTCGCCATTTTTTAGAGCGCTGATCGGTAATAGTATGATGAGTCTTACCAAATCCTTTTTCGAATTAACTTCTTACATGAAAGAAGATGAGGAATATGGTGCATTTTGGGATATCATTCATGACGAATACTTGTTAACCAAACGATTGTTATTTAAGTTAACAGGATACTCTGAGTTAATGCAAAACGAACCTGCAGGAAAAGCATCTATCGATATTAGAGAAAATATCGTATTGCCTCTGCTTACAATACAGCAATATGCATTGAAGAAAATTCAGGATTTAAATAAAAATAAAGATGCAGATCTAGAAGATATTGCAATTTATGAGAAGATGGTAACTCGTTCTTTGTTTGGAAATATTAATGCAAGCCGTAATTCGGCATAATTTTTTAATAAAGTACTGTTAAGGATATTATATTATGAAGCTGGAATGATTAAATTCCGGCTTCATTTTTTAGCCTATATTATAATAATGTGGGTTTATGTACTATTTTAAATAAATTGAAATTTAATTAACACCTAATATACTATGATAGCACAGTTAAAAGAAGGAGAGTTTGATCCGTATTATGGGACATATATTTCTAAAGCAGGATCGTCTGATATTGTAAAAGGATTGCAGAGCAGTCAAATAGAATTTGTGGATTTTGTGCAATCTATTCCAAAAGAAAAGCTTACCCACGCTTATGCAGAAGGTAAATGGACTATAGCAGAGGTGTTACAACATATAATTGATGCCGAGCGTATTTTTGCATATAGAGCTTTGCGTTTTGCAAGGAATGATAAAACACCAATCATAGGATTCGAACAGGATGATTATGTGCCATATTCAAATGCAAATAATTATAGTAAAGAAGAATTGGTCTCAGATTTTCAATCTGCAAGAAATAACTCTATTTCTTTGTTTAAAAGTTTTACCGACGAAATGTTGATCAGAATAGGAGAGGCATGCGGTAGTCCTATGAGTTCAAGAGCTGCAGGATATATATTAATAGGACATCAAAACCACCATTTTGAGGTTATAAAAGAAAGATATTTATAAGTATGACAAAAGAAGAAGTTGCCCAGAATTACCTTTCGTTTTTAGAAAAAAATGAAGTAGATAAAGTTGTTAGTTTATTTGCCGATGACGGAATTGTTGAATCTCCATTGTACGGAACAATGCCAGCTAGTAAGTTTTATAAAGCTTTGGCAGAGGATACCACTACTTCAAAATTGAAGTTTGATGGTTTGTTTTTTGAAAAAGATTCAGATAGAGTTTCATTACTTTTCGATTTTGATTGGGAATTAAAAGACGGAAAAAGGGTTGTGTTTAAAGTAGTAGATATCATAGTGCTAAATTCTGAAAATAAGATTCAAAAACTAACTATTATTTATGACACTGTTCATAGCAGATCAGCAATAGAAGAGTTAAAAAAGTAGTTAGATGGATTTATAATAAATTGATCAGGGTTTTCGGATCTAGCTCGTGTCCTCCCGGATGAGTTCTAAATTCAATCTGGGGTAATATCTCTTGTACCCGTACTTTCTCGGCTTCAACTTTTTCTATTTCAAAAAATGGATCTTTTTCTCCCAGAATATGAGTGATTTTTGTCTGATCGGTAAGAAAAGTAAAATCTTCTCTGGACAATTCTTTAGGAAAACCACCAGATATCATAACCAGGGCATCACAATGTATTTTACGACTGGCAACCCATCTACTGGCAATACTTACTCCTTGAGAGTACCCTAAAACAATTAACTTGGCATGCTCAGGAAGCTTTTCAGATGTTAGTATTGCATCTACATATCGTAATACATTTTTGGTTTCTGCCGGTGTATTTTCTTTGGTTAACCAGCTAGAGCCAACTCTTCTGTAGTTATCACCTTTGTAATATTTTGAAGGAGCCTGCGGAGCAATAAAATAATTATCTTCTTTATTAAGACTTTCGAATAACCGAATAAAATAGCGACTCAAATATCCAATGCCATGAAAAACTAACCAAACATTTTTAGTATTCGGGTGTAAATTGTTAAGTGTAGAATAGGTGTTTGTTGCAGTATAGGAAATTTCTTTTTCGATAGCATTCATATGATATATGATAATAGATCTTTTGTATTTAATTAAGATGAAACCAATCGTCGATAATGGGCCACAAGATATCTCGATTTTTTGTTCTAAAAAAATCAAAATGACCAATAGTTTTTAGGTTAAAATCACTTGGTTTTAGATGTTTTCTAGTCACCTTGGCATTTTTATATACACGTTCACCCAAAATGTCTACTGATTTTTTAGGAGCAAATAAGTCATCATCAATGCTTAATAAAAGCATAGGCTCTTTGATTTCCTTATAATATGTGCTAGTGTCTTTTTGAGTAAAATATAACATCGAATCGGGATGTAATAAAAAAATAGCCCAATCTTTTGCTGCTTTGGTAGTTAAGGGGGTTCCTAATCCAAACCAACCAGAAGGGTAGTAGTCTAAAAGCGATGTGGTAAGCGGTACAAAAAACTTAAAATTAAGATAGATGAGTATTCTCATTTTTAAAGTGAAGTGCTTGTAGAATCCAAATTGCGAAGCTACAGTAAAGTATTTGTCATAATATTGATATGCATCACTAAAACCTACACTATTGCCACCATAACTATGGCCGATCATATATTGTTCGTTTTCAGGGAATTCTTCTTTTGCATGTTTAGAAACAGTTTTAAAATCCTGTGCCCAGAATAAAAAGCCATGTTCTTTTAACGATTGAATGCTTTGAGAAAGAGAATCTCCGATTCCGCGATAGTCAAAAGTAAATACATTACATCCCTTGGCAGCGAGGTATTTGGCAAGAGGAAAATAAATTTTTTGAGGAACTGCCACCGCAGGAGCAAAAACTATTGTTTTGTGATTAGGAGATTTAGGAACAAACTCATGAACCGAAATAGGGTAGCCGTCAGAAGAACGAATAGTGTATGATTCCATATGTTATAGATTTAATATTGCCGTTTCTGTTCTTTTCATAGCGTTGTTAATGTATTTTGGGTCATCATAAATTTGCGTTAATAAGATACCTCCTTCAATATCCTGAACCATTTGCTCTGCCAGTAGTAATGCTTTTTCGGTTGAGTGATGTACTTCAAGCAGTTGTTGTAAGCCTAAAATGAAATCTTTAAAAAATGATTGTATTTCTTTTTTATATGTGGGGTCGAGGTGAATGGTTTCTAATGCAGTATTTGCCATAATACAACCACCATCTGAAGCTCTGAATAATTTGTCTAGAAGTAGCTTCATTTTTAACACTTTTTCGTTAAGGGATAAAGCATTACTTTCAATAATCTTAAATAAGTTATAATTAAAATAACTGTGAACAGTTGCTAGAACTTCTCTAATTAGATCTTCTTTATTACTGAAATAATAATAAAAATGAGATTTCTGTATGCCACAGGCTTTAGAGAGCTCACTCATACTACTGTTTTGCACACCGCGTGATCGCAGAATGGGGATTACCTTTTTTAGAACTTCTTCTTTTGATGTTTTTACTTTTGGCATTTTATTGAACGTTCGTTAAAATAATAATCAAATATAGTTAGAATTATTAAATAGCATTGTATATTTTTGGTTTAAATTATAAAGCTTATGAATTTGACACAGACAGAAGTGCTGGAACAATGCGCTAAGATGTGTAAAAACACTTTAATGGAAACTTTAGAGATTTCTTTCTGTGAAGTTGGTAAAGATTATCTGGTTGCTAAAATGCCAGTGACTCCAAGAGTACATCAGCCAGATGGTGTTTTACATGGGGGAGCTATGGTAGCGCTGGCCGAGAGTGTGGGTAGTGCTGCATCATTTATTTTTCTTAATGCCAAAGATTTTTATATAAGAGGAATAGAGATTTCTGCAAATCATGTAAAGAGTGTTAAGCAAGGGTATGTGTTTGCAAAAGCAGAAATATTACATCAGGGTCGTACTACTCAGTTATGGGATATAAAGATAAAGGATGAAGAAGGTAACTTGATTTCGATAGTTAAGTTAACCACTATTGCGCTTCCTAAAACTAAATAGTATGGACATAGGAGATGTTTATGCTAAAATTAAAGAGCAGTTAGACCAAAACTTACCTTTTGTAGTATATAGGAAAGCTGATTCTATGATACTACATGCTGTTTTTCAAGAAAATAATAAGGTATATGAAGTAGAAGATTATACTGATTCGGGATTTGTTTTTGCTCCTTTTGATAATACTCATAAAGCCGTTATTATTCCTTCGGGAAAAAGTAATTATTGCACTGCTACCATTTTATCACAAACCGTAAATAGTGAAAAAAGAACTTCGGGAATAATAGATAATACACTTTTAGAAGATCTTGAAGCTCAAAAAAAACATATAGAGCTTGTAGAAAAAGGGATTGAAACAATACAATCAGGCCGTTTTAAAAAAGTAGTGTTGTCGAGAAAAGAAGAGGTTTCGATACCAGATTCTTTTAGTAGTTTACACACATTTAAAAACCTAATAGATTATTATCCAAAAGCCTTTGTGTATCTATGGTATCACCCAAAAATTGGTACATGGATGGGAGCGACTCCAGAAACCTTGATTCGGATAAAAAATGATAATTTTTTTACTATGGCTCTGGCCGGTACCCAACCCTATATAGATACTATAGATGTCGATTGGGGAGCTAAAGAATTAGTAGAGCAGGAAATGGTTACTTCTTTTGTTACGAATAAATTATCTTCAGTTATTAAGGATATACAACGTTCTAAAACGTATACACATAAAGCTGGTACACTTTTGCATTTGCGTACCGATATTAGCGGGGTTTTGGATAATGAAAACTCAAGGATTGAAAAAATAATTGAAGCATTGCATCCCACTCCAGCGGTTTGTGGGCTTCCTAAAGATGAAGCTAAATCTTTTATTCTAGCTACAGAAAGGTATAATCGTAAGTATTATACAGGTTTTCTGGGAGAACTCAATATGAATAAAGATGGTGTAATTAAATCAAACTTGTTTGTGAATCTTCGTTGTATGGAGTTGAGTAATGGTAAAGCTATTATTTATGTAGGAGGAGGAATTACAAAAGATTCTGATCCAGAGAAAGAATGGGAGGAAACTGTGAAGAAAACAGAGACAATGAAAAGAGTTTTGTTGTAATCAGGGTTAAATTATTTAAAATTCTGGTGTAAATTAGTTCGATATTGTAATTTAGCGATTCGAATGAAGAAACGCTTATATTCAAAAATTCCTTTAGCACAATCTATTGTTACCTTATGCGAAGCAAAAGGAATTACTCATATTGTTATTTCGCCTGGCTCTCGTAATGCACCACTAATAATTGGTTTTAGTGAACATCCCGATATGCAATGTTATAGTATCGTAGATGAACGATGTGCGGCATTTTTTGCATTAGGTATTGCACAACAAATCCAAAAACCGGTTGCTTTGGTCTGTTCTTCGGGAAGTGCGTTGTTAAACTATTACCCCGCAATTTCTGAAGCATTTTATAGTGATATACCGCTAGTGGTCCTAAGTGCAGATCGTCCTATTGAAAGAATTGATATTGGAGACGGACAAACGATTCGTCAAAAAAATGTATTTGAAAATCATATTTTGTATTCGGCTAATTTGTATTCTGAAGTTGTTGCAGAAACAAAAATTGATGATCCCAAAGTACGCCAAAAACACCATGAAGCTCAAAAACATAATGAAAGAGAAATCAATCTGGCGCTAAATAAAGCAATAGAACAAAAAGGACCAGTACATATTAATGTGCCTTTTTATGAGCCTTTATACGATAAACTAGAGCACCCTACCATTGTTTCCAGAAATATCCCAGTAGAAAAGCC
This sequence comes from Aquimarina atlantica, assembly GCF_000626715.1. GTDB lineage: Bacteria > Bacteroidota > Bacteroidia > Flavobacteriales > Flavobacteriaceae > Aquimarina > Aquimarina atlantica. The sequence goes on from NZ_AQRA01000001.1 coordinate 269,187, forward strand.
ACATCATCAGTTTTCTGAAGACTTACAATCAGAAATGCGCGAAGAGTGGAGCCTGGCAAAACGTAAAATGGTATTGATAGGTGTTAATTCACCAGGAACAGTTGAGCAAAAATGGATAGAATACTTTGCCGATGATCCTTCGGTTCTGGTGTTAACAGAGACAACATCTAATATTCATCATGCGTCCCATATTAATTGTATTGATCAATTAATTTCTACTTTGAACGAAAATGAATTTAAGGCATTACAACCCGATATTCTTTTAACTATAGGAGGTATGGTTGTTTCTAAGCGTATCAAAGCATTTTTGAGACAATACCAACCAAAATCACACTGGCATATTGATTCAAAAAAAGCATTTGATACCTATTTCTGTCTTACAGAACATATAAAATTACAACCCAATGTATTTTTCTCGCGTTTTTTTCAAGAAATAAAGAGCGTGGATAGTACCTATAAGTCTTCTTGGGTATCTATAAGAGATCATCGTAGATTGAGACATGCGGCATATCTTGATAAAATCGCTTTTACCGATCTTAAAGCGTTTGAAGTTATTTTTAATAGTATTACAGATGGGCAAATGATACAGCTAAGTAATAGCTCTACTGTTCGTTATGCACAACTATTTACATTAAACCCAACTTTTCAGGTGTTCTGTAATAGAGGAACAAGTGGTATCGACGGAAGTACATCTACTGCCATTGGTGCAGCTCTGGCTTCAGGATTACCTACAACTTTGATAACGGGAGATCTAAGCTTCTTTTATGATAGTAATGGGTTGTGGAATGATTATATTCCTTCGAATTTCAAAATTATTGTTATTAATAATGAAGGAGGAGGGATATTCAGGATTTTACCCGGAAAAGAGGAAAGTGCTAATTTTAAAACATATTTTGAAACAACACATCATCTTACAGCAATGCATTTATGTAAGATGTTTGGTTTTGAATACCATACTGCGCATACGTTTGAAGAATTAGTTCGTGAATCTAAAAAAGTGTACGAAAATGATCATATGCCTCAACTCCTTGAAGTTTTTACACCTCGAAAAGAAAATGATAGTACTTTGATCGATTATTTTAAGCATTTTGTCTAATTTCTTTGTTTTAATATACTTTGCAGATGAATTATTAATGAATAATTCATCTATATTTGATCTGGAAAAAAAAGTGAACTAAAAACCTAAAAACACATTTATCCTATGAGTAAAAGAGATGAATTAATCACAAAATACGCCGCAGATATCAAAGATAAAATTGGTCAAACTCCAGATATGGATCTTTTAACCAAAGTAACTATTGGATGTGGTCCTTCAATATACAATGCAGATGCTGCTACTGTATCTGGTTCTGATCAAAGTGAATTAGATACCGTAAAGAAAAACTTTTTAATTAATAAACTAGGTCTTGCTGATGGACCAAAGTTAGATGAAGCTATTGCTTCTGTAATTGAAGCATATGGTAAATCAAACCGTAATAAATATAGAGCGGTTGTTTATTATCTTTTAACAAAACATTTCGGAAAAGAATCTGTTTACAAATAATAGATTGTTTTTATAATTTTAGAATAACATAAGATTTGTAATCTTGTTGGTCTAGAGTTATACTTCCTTGTGTCAGTTGTTTCTGTAGCAAGTTATTAAACCTTCAATAGTTATTTTCGAATTTTAAAATTTACGGTAAATAATTATTGAAGGTTTTCTTATGGACAAATAAGTGTTATAGATCTAGACGCTAAAACTTTTACATTTTTGAAACTTCTTCTCTTATCGCATTTACGAGAAAATCTACATCTTGTTTTGGTCGTGCTGCAATTCTAAAGTGTTGCTTAGTAGAGCCCATTTTATTTTCACAATTTCTAATAAAACAAGATTTGTTTTTTAGTAGCCTATTTCTTAATTCTTCTCCGTTAATTTGTGAGTCTAATCTAGCAAATACGAAATTAGAATTTGTAGGAAAAACTTTAAAAAAATCTAATTCACTAAAACGATCTGTTAAATATATTGTGTCGTGAATTACTTTAACTCTGCTTTCATCATATGCTAATTTTTCTTTTTGTATAAGCATCAATAGCATTTCTGATATTCCATTAATATTCCAATATGGAAGGTGTTTTTTAAGCTTGTTAATATTATTTTCATTACTAATAGCATATCCCATTCTAAGCCCATGTAAACCAACATTTTTTCCTAAACTTTTGATAACCCAGGCATTAGAGAACAAATGAACATCATTTTTTATTGTTGGTGGAGTTTTAGAAGAGAAATCAATAAAAGATTCATCGATGATAATATTGTCTAAATGATCTAATTTCCTTAATATAAATAATAGTTCAGCTCTTGAGAAAATAGAGCCTGTTGGATTGTTTGGGTTGCAAATAACTGCGTTTTTTGCTCCAGATTTTAGTACAGCTTCTACAAATTTTTTCGAAGAGAGTAACTGATTGTTGCTGTCACAATATTGTATAGTGTGTAGTTTTACTCCTAAGTTTATAGGCTCTTCTATCCATCTGCCAAAAGAAGGTACAGGAACAAATAGACTATCTTTTATAAATAGTGAATTAAGCCAAGAAATAATTTCGGTTGATCCATTTCCGGCAATAATTCTTTTAGGATTTTCAATATCAGAGAAGCTTGCAATATATTCTGTGATAAGGTTGTTGGAACTAGGATAGTATTTTAAAGCACTTGGTATTTTTTTGTATAGATCATCCATTAATGATCTTGAAGGGAAGTAAGTGTTTACAGGAATACAAAAGTCTTTCAATCCGTTTATTTTTTCAAAATTATTGGTTAGACTAGCATAAGAAGGATTGTGAGTTGTTTGATTAAATAAGCTAATGTCAATGTGCTTATTGTTGTTTTTTGATTCAGGGAATTGAGTTTTAAAAGTCATCTTTTTTGATTTATGTTTGTTTTATATTAACAACAATGTAATTTCTGTAAACCCTATTTTTTATTTATTGTGTTAATTTGATTTTTTTTTATGTTAGATGACCTATTATTCTTTTGTAGATTAATTTTCTTGATGCTCTACATTACATTAATCAGGTTAAAAAATTATCTTTGCGCAAAAAAATAGAGACATGCTTAAGCTTGGGGAATACAATATGTTAGAGATTGTTAGAGAAAGAGATCAGGGGATTTACCTTTGTGACGAAGAAGGGGATGAGGTTTTATTGCCTAATAAGTATGTGCCAGAACAATTTCAGATACGAGATGTTTTAAAGGTGTTTGTATATTTAGATAGCTCAGAACGTATTGTTGCTACTACCTTAGAGCCTTTTGCAACTGTAAAATCTTTTGCCTATCTAAAATGTACAAACGTATCAGAAATTGGCGCTTTTCTGGATTGGGGGTTAGAAAAAGATCTTTTTGTTCCGTTTCGAGAGCAATCTTCAAAAATGAGAGTAGGTAGCTGGTATCTTGTTTATGTATACCTCGATGAAGAAACCAATCGACTTGTTGCATCAAGTAAGACTAACGCTTTTTTAGATAATTCTTTGGTTTTACTATCGTCATATGATAAGGTTGATCTTATTGCTTCCCATCCTTCACCACACGGATGGAACATGATTGTAAATCAAAAACATTTAGGACTGGTATATAGCGATGAGATTTTTCAAAAAATTACACCAGGAGATCAGCTTAAAGGATTTGTGAAAAAAGTTCGCCCTGATGGTAAAATAGACCTTACATTGCAACGACATGGATTTAGAGGAATAGAACCAAATGCAGAGCTGATTTTAAAAGAGTTGAAATCTAGTGGCGGTTTTATTGATCTGAATGATAAATCGGATCCAGAAGATATTAAAGAAATGTTTCAATTAAGTAAGAAAAGTTTTAAAAAAGCTATAGGATCGTTATATAAAGACAGAAAAATTATCATCGAAAAAGAAGGAATACGCCTGGTAGAGTAAACCAAAAATACAATCCACAGTTATAATTAAAGGGAAAGTTAATTTTTATTTATTTTATTTGGATTAAATCTAAATAAAAGGTATTTTAGCGGCCGTTAATTATGGAATTAATTTTTTCTTCAACATACTACGCCTCTTATCAATCATCTACAGAGCGATGTTATTATATCGATTTTGGCCATAAAATGGTTAAAATTTCTTTCTGTCAATTGCTTAGTCTAAGATACAAGGCAAAACAAATGTCTACATTTGATTATATAAATAATTTACTTAATCATAATGACACTGTATTGTTATCATTATGCGATAAAGAACATTTAATTTTATTAGATACATTAATGGTGTTGGATTTTGTAGATCTTATGAAAGGAACATTTGCTATGATAGAGCTAAATGCTATGTTGGTAGCATGATATTTTGATGTTAGATTTAGACTTACTATAAATTGAGTATCGATTAAGTTTTACATCTGGATTTTCTATACTTTTATTAAAAATATTGAAAAATGGAAAATCTAACACGACAGGAAATAAGCATTAATCTAGAAGTAATGGATATGCTTAATCAGCAAATCGAGAAAGAACAAAAAGCCTCGTCATTATATCTGGCAATGGCTTCATGGTGTGATCAGAAAACGCTTGTGAATAGTGCTTCTTTTTTTTATAAACAAGCAGAGGAGGAAAGAGAGCATATGATGAAAATTTTTAAATTCATTAATGATACGGGTGGATCGGCTTACTCTCCTAATGTCTCTAATATTACTCATGAATTTTCTTCACTTCGGGAAATTTTTGAAATGGCTCTTAATCATGAGATATCTATCACACAATCTATATACAAAATTGTTGCAAAATGCAGACAGGTAAATGATTTTGGTTCAGAAAACTTTTTGATGTGGTTTGTAGAAGAGCAGCTAGAGGAAGAAGAAACTATCAAAGATATTTTAGATATGTTTGATTTATCAGGAGATATGCCACTTCAATTCATCGACGAAAGAATTCCTGTTGGTAAATAACCTTATAAAAGATTTTAAATCAAAATAAATATTGGGGCTTCAGATTCTTTTCGGGATGATAAATTAATATGCTAAACCTGTAATAGGGCAGAAAGCACCACTATACAAACTAGCATCTTTATAAGCTGTGTTTTTTATACCTCCTCTATTGGTATTGGGGGTATAACCGTTACCATATACCCTAAAACCAGATGTTTTGGGCTGTGGGATTGCAACATTATATTTTGATGAAATATCTTTATATTTTGGAGTATCAATATACATTGTATAGCTTTTTTTAAAAGCTTGTTGTCTTAAATCCACCGTCAAATCTACTTCCTGTAATTGATAATTTTGAGCTTTAGCCTCTTTTTTATGCATTACCAGTGGAGCACTTAGTTGTTCCCATTCTATAGCTATAGCTATTGTTTGTATTGCATCCTCTTGTCCATATGATAAAAAGCTGATGCTTCCGATAAGTAGTACTAAAAAAACTTTCATAATGGTAAATATATTATCAATTCAGAATAAAACTATCAAAAACTATACTAAAATCTATTTTTTATTTAAAATAAAATTAAAAATTAGGGGATTTACCCTGTAATTGATGCTGTGAGATATAGTATATTGTAGTATTTTTGAGGATACAAAAAAACATATTAATGAGTTCAATAGATTGGAAAACTGTAAAAGAATACGAAGATATTACCTATAAAAAATCTGGAGGTGTTGCTAGAATAGCATTTAACAGGCCAAATGTGCGTAATGCTTTTAGGCCAAATACAACAAGCGAACTTTATGATGCCTTTTATGATGCGCAAGAAGATACATCTATTGGTGTAGTTTTACTTTCTGCAGAAGGACCTTCAACAAAGGATGGTGTATATAGTTTTTGTAGTGGAGGAGATCAAAAATCTAGAGGTCACCAGGGATATGTGGGTGATGACGGTAGACACAGATTAAATATCTTAGAAGTACAAAGGCTTATTAGATTCATGCCAAAAGTTGTTATTGCAGTTGTGCCAGGATGGGCCGTAGGAGGAGGGCATAGCCTTCATGTAGTTTGTGATCTTACTCTGGCAAGTAAAGAACATGCTATTTTTAAACAAACCGATGCAGATGTTACAAGTTTTGATGGAGGATACGGCTCTGCATATCTGGCAAAGATGGTAGGACAAAAAAAAGCACGTGAAATTTTCTTTTTAGGAAGAAATTACTCGGCACAAGATGCTTATGAAATGGGAATGGTAAATGCAGTGATTCCTCATGATGACCTTGAAGATACGGCATATGAATGGGCACAAGAAATACTTGAGAAATCACCAACATCTATCAAAATGTTAAAATTTGCAATGAATCTTACAGATGATGGTATGGTAGGACAACAGGTATTTGCAGGAGAAGCAACACGACTGGCATATATGACAGACGAAGCCAAGGAAGGAAGAGATGCGTTTCTTGAAAAGAGAAAACCAGATTTTAAAAACATTAAATGGATGCCTTAGTTTTGTAATTATCGATCTTTCCTAAAATAAGAATTACCTTAACATACAATGGATAAGAAAGAAGAAGAGCTTATATCGATGCATTATCAGATGGAAAAAACTGATATCAAACAGCAACGGCTGGAGGATCGACTTATCTCTATTTCTGAAGATCTGAAGAGAAGTAAAAGAATACGTAATTTTTATTTTATATTTATTCTTGTTTTGATGTTGTTGTTAACCGCAGGAAGTCTATATGTGATCCTTGGCAAAAAGGAAAATATTACCCAAATTGACTCTTTAGAAGGAGGAGTGGACGTTCAGCGACTTATGTTTGAAAATGATTCTTTACAAAAGGAAGTGAATAAACTTAAAACAGATATTTCTAAATATCAAAATGAAGAATTATCGAATAAAGCAAATTCAACAACTTCCCTTTCGGGTACTATCGGAGATGTAAAGAAAGAAGAAGAGGATGGTAAAGAAGGGAAATCTAAACTAAAATTTGAAAGGAAATATTGTTACATAAATAAGGTGTATAAAAGCAATGATGTTGTTTTTATAGAAGCAGATATTATAGAGTATTATCAGGGTAGAAAAGCAGTTAAAAAAGCTAAAGAATTAGGGAAAGCTGAGTATGATTTGGATAAAAATGGAGATACATTGTATTTTTTATATAATAATTATTATATTCATAACCAGAGTTCTAAGTCTAAAATATTAGAGCTTGACGATAAGGCGAGGGTGAAGATTGAAAATATTAATCAAATTTCTTCCGGTTTTCCATTAAAAGCTTTCCAGAAAGTAATTACAGACAGACCTGTTTTAATTTTGGAAATTAGTAATGGAATAGTGTATAAAATAACCGAACAGAAACTCCCTTAAGCATTGTTTAAAAAAAATATCTTTAGAATAACTAACTAAACTTTTGAATCTATCCCCCACAATGAAAGTTATGAAAGATGAGGATCTTCTATCTTTACATTATCAGATAGAAAAAGCCGAAATTAAACAGAAAAAGCTCGAAGATCTTCTGGATGAAGAGTCTGATAAGCTAAAAAAAAGTAAGAAATCTAATAGGCTATTTGGGTCATTCTCATTAGTTCTATTTTTATTAACCATTTTCCTTGTAGCTAATGCTTTTTATTTTAGTAAATCACAATCAAAAAGTAGTAAGGCAGAAAATAACGAGCTTTCTTTGGTAAAGCAAGAACTTATCTCTGCTAAGCAGGAATTAGAAGTGTTAAAAAAAGAAAAAGTTAGCCTAAAAGAAATCAAAGATCTATACCTGTATAGAAGTTTGATTAAAAAGGATACTGTATATTCGGTGCAGTTAAAAGCATTTAGTGCAAAAAACACACCAGCTATTTCTGAGAAATATACAAATGCACTTATTTATAGCGATACTTCGTTCTATAAAATGAGTTTAGGTATTTTTGAAACCTTGAGCGAAGCCCAGGACTTTAGAAAAACACTTATAGCTTCCGGGTTTGATAAAAGAATATTTGTAATATCTTATAAAGACGGAAAACGATTAAAAATAGAAGAATTTCAGTAGCTAATTACCTTAATTTTGGGAAATTAGCTGGATCTGCTTCATTTATAATTTCATACACTTTTTCGAAAATATCTTCTGTAGAAGGTTTACTAAAGTAATCTCCATCAGTTCCAAAAGCAGGTCTATGTGGTTGTGCACTTAGAGTCTGTGGCTTACTATCCAGGTATTGATACACGTTTTGTTCATCAATCAATTTGTGTAAAATATATCCAGTCGCACCACCAGGTACATCTTCATCAATAATTAATAATCGGTTTGTTTTTGCAACACTTTTAACGATATCATGATTTAGATCAAAAGGAAGTAAAGACTGTACATCAATTACTTCGGCATTAATCCCTACGGTTAATAGTTCTTTTGCTGCTTGCTCAACTAATCGTAATGTAGAACCATATGATACCAAGGTGATATCTGTTCCTTCTTTAACAGTTTCAACAACACCAATTGGTGTTCTTATCTCAGATAAATTAGAAGGCATCTTTTCTTTTAAGCGGTATCCATTAAGGCATTCTACAACCAAAGCAGGTTCATCACTATCCATTAGTGTATTATAAAAACCTGCAGCTTTAGTCATATTTCGAGGTACAAGAATATGAATACCTCTTAGTAAATGAATAAGGCCACCCATTTGAGAACCAGAATGCCATATTCCTTCTAGTCTGTGTCCTCGAGTTCTTATAATTAGAGGAGCTTTTTGTTTTGCAAATGTTCTGTATCGTAATGTAGCAAGATCATCACTTAATCCTTGTACACAATATAAGATATAATCTAAATATTGAATTTCTGCAATCGGTCTAAGGCCTCGCATAGCCATCCCAATTCCTTGCCCTATTATAGTAGCTTCTCTAATACCGGTATCAGATACTCTGGTTTCTCCAAACTTTTCCTGAAGCCCTTCAAGTCCTTGATTTACATCACCAATTTTACCACTATCCTCTCCAAAAATAAGAGCTTCGGGAATTCTGTTAAATAATTTTTCGAAATTATCTCTTAAAATAACTCTACCATCAACTTGCAGTGCATTGGTATCGTATTGAGCTTTTACTTCATCAATATAAATAGCGCTAGAATCATTTTCATTATATAAATGGCTGCTGTATTTTGGTTGAATACGAGCAATGTAATTATTTATCCATTCCTGAAGTGTAGATTTTTCTGCAAAGTTTTCTTTTGTAATATATTGTAATGTTTTTCTTGTAGCTTCAAGAATATCTTTGCGTATTGGTTCTTCTTTTGAAGCCAAAATATTAACCAGAGGAGAAATGAAGTTTTTATTAGCACTTTTGCTTTCTACAGATTTAAGAATTTCTAATGCTTCTTTTTGTTCTGACTTAATTTCTGACAGATACGCATTCCAGGCTTCGGTTTTACCTTTTCTTACTTCTTTTTTAGCAGCTTTTTCAAAATCCAGAAGTTCTTCCGCTGTTGCGATATTATGCTCAATGATCCATTCTTTAAACTTTTTGTTGCAATCATATTCACGTTCCCAATTTAAACGCTCTTCGCTTTTGTATCTTTCGTGAGACCCAGAAGTAGAGTGTCCTTGCGGTTGCGTTAATTCTTTTACATGAATAATAACAGGAATATGTTTTTCGCGTGCTAATTTTTCAGCTTTTTCATAAGTGTCCATTAGGGCAGGGTAGTCCCAACCATTAACTTTTAAGATTTCATAGCCTTCGTGATTTTCGTCACGTCTAAAACCTTCGAGAATTAAAGAAATATCTTCTTTGGTTGTTTGGTGCTTTGCATGAACAGAGATACCGTATTCATCATCCCAAACACTAACCACCATAGGTACCTGTAGCACTCCTCCTGCATTAATAGTCTCCCAAAATAAACCTTCACTGGTACTTGCATTACCAATAGTTCCCCAAGCTACTTCATTTCCTTTACTTGAGAAATTAGAATGATTAGAAATGCCTTTTTCGTTACGATACACCTTTGATGCCTGGGCAAGACCTAGTAACCTGGGCATTTGCCCTGCGGTAGGAGAAATATCTGCACTCGAGTTCTTTTGTTGCACCAGATTTTTCCATGTGCCATCTTCATTTAGACTGTGAGTAGCAAAATGACCTCCCATTTGTCTTCCCGCCGCAAAAGGTTCTTTGTTGATATCAGTATGAGCGTATAATCCCGCAAAGAATTGTTCTACTGTATATTGATCAATAGCCATCATAAATGTTTGATCTCTATAGTACCCTGATCTAAAATCACCATTGCGAAAAACTCTGGCCATTGCAAGTTGAGGCAACTCTTTTCCTCCTCCAAAAATTCCAAACTTAGATTTACCTGTCAATACTTCTCGTCTTCCCAGTAAACTACATTCTCTACTAATTAAAGCTATTTTGTAGTCTCTAAGTATTTGATCTCTATATTCTTCGAATGAAATATTAGATGAAGTAATGGTTTCAGGCTGCATGTGAACGGTGTTTTAATGTTTTGCAAATTTAGCTAAAATCCTAACCATTTGCAAGGCGTAAACTCTTAATTTTTTTGAATATAATTCATTAAAACTGTGTTTTTGTTGATGAATTATAGTTTTTGAGCAGTATTTTAAGGATTGGTTAACAAATGTTCAAAATTTTCACATTTGTTTTTTGATTTGGCTTTTTACAAGAACATTAATACCATTCTCTGGTAAAAAGGCCTATTAATGTTTCTGGACTTAATGTTATAATAAATCGAATTTGCTCTTCGTAATTTGGTTGTGATATTTCCCACCCTTTATTAGAAACTACAGGAAAAAAGACTTCGAAATAATCAGCTACTAGACTAAGTCTAATTCCTGCATCATAAACAAATTTTGGAGAGATGTTTTTGTTTTTTACCACCCCTGCATCTCCATATACATAAATCCATTTCCATATATTGGTATTTGCGTTAAGAGTGGTAATCCATTGATTAGCAAAAGGGTATTCGAGTTGTGACTTAAATCCTCCTTCTGCCAAAATAATCTGTTGGCTTACCAAACCGGTATCTTCACTACGTCCAAGGTAGTTATAATCGAATAAATAATCTGTGGGCCTGTCTAATGCAAAGCTAAAGAAATCACCATCTTTTTCTGTATCATTAAAAAGAAAAGACCCTGCGAATAGACGTAAATTTAATTGTCGATTATTAAGAAACAGCTTCCTGTAATTTACAGTAGCTGATAGTTTACTAAAGTTTTTTGATATTTGATAATCAATAGTGTATCCTAAAAAATTAGTAAGATTAAAATCAGAATATTTATATCTTACATTAAATACATTATAATCTGGAGTGGTAACAGGGTTTTCTTTATCCCGATCTCTAAATACATTGATGTTTCTAAGAAGAAGCCTTTGCTTTTTATTAGACCTAAGATCCTCTGGCCTAAAATAAAAACTTACAGATGATGAGAATCGTTTAAACAACAAATCGGGAGCATAGCTAAACATACTGCCATTTATCCCATATCGCATTTTGTATAATCCATAATCAGAAAGTTGTTGTCTATAAAAAATAGATGCTGACCCCAATAGTCTATTGGATTTGAAACCATATGCAGGGGAGAAGTTATATTCTAGGTTTCTTTTTATAAAAGATTTGTTGTAAAACTTTGACGCTAATGTAAAACCATCATATACATTAAACTCGATTTCTGGAATAAAAAATATTTGGGTATACCTGGGATCTTCTATATCCTGTAAAAACCTAAACTGTATAGGTTTATTAAATATCCATTTTAGATTTCTGTAATTATTACGTCTGTTTACTTCTGGGATATTCTGATCATAATCCAATACCAGTTTACTAATATCTTCATTGGCAATTTTTACTTTTTTGGTCCCTGTGATCCCCATAATCCAGGTTTTAGAAACCATATCTTTTTTTCTAAATCCATAAAGAGAAATCGGCATTGTATTATTACCATTATTCTTAATCGTCACTTCGATCGAATCTTTTCCTTTTTTTACAGATTTGATTTTAAAATCAAGCTTTTCATTGGTTTGCACATAATCCTCAAAAAACCATTCTACATCTAGAGGGGCTATATCGAGAAGTACTTTTTTATACGTATCTGAATTTGTATATTTTAATACATTTTGAGTGTAGAAATCTTTAATACTCTGGTCGACAATATTATCATCACCCAGGTAATCTTCCAGATATTTAAATCCTACTCCTGCTTTATATGCATTTGCTATATTTTTATTGAATTTTACCAATTCATCTTGTGGTTGTAATAGAGGTTGATCTAAAAACAATCGAGCCATGTTTTTATAAGCTAAGAAATATTGATCATTAAAATCCAGATCGGCAGCATGAAACCATCGTATACCGATTACTTTACTCAGTTTACCGATAATTTTCATTTCGGGATAATACTGTTCTGTATATGCCATCATTAAGTAGATGTGTATCGCATCTTTTATCCATGCGTCATATCTGGGATTTATAATAATGGTTCTTTCGAGGTAATTTTCGGTAATAGCCTTAAGTTGTTTGATTTCAAACTGAAAGCCATCAGGAAAAGGCCTTAATATATCGGGTAATTGGTTTAGTCCATATACAGGGTTACTTTTGTAATCATTTTCAGAAATTACGATCTTATCAAAAGGGTATGGGCCTAATTTTTTTTGTAAAAATCCAATAATCCTATCAGTTGCTACCGATTTCATTTCTGGCATTAAATCATTGTCATCTATATTGCTTATAAACTGAACACCATCAGAAGGGAAACTATAGAAAGAAGATGTTTTTTCTAAGTATAAGTTAGCTTCATTTCTTTTGTTGCCTTCGAGTTGTATAGTTTTGATAGTTTCATCCTTTGATAGAATGCTATTTTTTTGTTCTAGATCACTAACTATTTCGTAGGTAGAAGGTAAAGTGAAATGAATTTGATAATTTGCTATAGGAGCATATAAGTCATCCAGGTTTTTATGGCTATAGATATTCCATTTTGTATCATATACTGCCGGAAGAATATACCAATACTTTAAACTGAAGTTTCCGTTAGGATGATATCCGTACCTGGTAAATTTGTTACTTGCAATTTTAATTTGATATTTTAAAAGAAAAGTTCGACTTTCTCCTGGATAAATAGGCTTAGAAGATTTTATCCATAATATATCCTGGATTCCATCGTGTCGACCCCATTGTAGAGGTCGTGATTCTTTATCACTTATATTTTGAATTATAGTTCCTCCTCGTTCTTCGTCTTTGGCAAAATAAAAACGTTTTATAAAATCTTCTGCAAACCTTTTGCCAAGGGGAGTGGTCTTATCAGAGAAGCTATTGGCCCAATCATGAAAGAATATTTGTGTAAGCGTATCTTTTGATAAATTCGTATAGGTAACTTTCTGCTCTATAGTTATTATCTTTTTTTTGGCATCTAGATTAGCATTTATAATGATATTATGCTGTGCAGACCCTGCGGTAAGCGCAAAAAAGAAAATTATAAAACTATATATTTTTAAAATATTCAACCTTTATTTTTAATTAAAAGACGTTTTCTAAGATATAAACCAAAAAGGAATATTGTTACCTATTTGATTTTATCTATTAAAACTTTATTGACTATGGCAGCACTTTATTGAAATACTCTTCAAAATCGATTTTACATTAATAATTAATTTAATAACAAAATGAATTAGAAATTTGGACTTAAATTATACTGAGTATAAAATTTATCTAAAATTTCTAATACTTCACCTGGGGTGTCTACAATATGTATTAGGTCTAAATCCTCTGGGCTTATATTTCCAAACTTTTGAAGCAATGTACTTTTTACCCAATCGATTAGTCCACCCCAAAATTCTGTGCTTACCAGTATAATTGGGAATTTTGCAATTTTCTTGGTTTGTATTAATGTTATCGCCTCGAATAACTCATCCAAAGTTCCAAACCCTCCTGGCATAACTACAAATCCCTGAGAATATTTTACAAACATCACTTTACGCACAAAAAAATAGTCAAAATCCAGGCTTTTGTCGCTATCGATATACGGATTATCATGTTGTTCAAAAGGTAGATCTATATTAAGTCCTACAGAAGTTCCTCCTCCCAGATGTGCTCCTTTATTTCCTGCTTCCATTATACCGGGACCACCGCCAGTAATAACTCCATAACCCTGATCCACAATTTCTTTGGCAACATCTACAGCTAATTGGTAGTATTTATCATCTGTTTTTGTACGGGCAGATCCAAAGATAGATACACAAGGTCCTATTTTACTCATTTTTTCAAACCCATTAACAAACTCTCCCATAATCTTGAAGATTGCCCATGAGTCATTTGTCTTTATTTCATTCCAACCTTTATGGTGTTGCTCTTTTCTCATAAATTTATTTTTTAAATATTGTTACTTACAACTCATTCTTTAAAAACTGAGCAGTATAGCTTTTTTTATCTTTTATAATTTCTTCTGGCGTACCTGTAGCTACAATTTTTCCTCCATTTTTTCCTCCTTCATATCCGATATCAATAATATAATCTGCCATTTTGATTACATCTAGATTATGTTCTATAATTAAAACCGTATTTCCTTTATTTACTAATTCATTTAGTACTTCCATCAAAACACGAATATCTTCAAAATGAAGCCCTGTCGTGGGTTCATCTAGAATATAAAAAGTATTACCAGTATCTCTTTTTGATAATTCTGTGGCTAGTTTAATGCGTTGTGCTTCACCACCAGATAGTGTGGTTGATTGCTGCCCAAGAGTAATATATCCTAAACCAACATTTTGGATGGTTTTCAATTTTCTTGAAATTTTGGGAATATGTTCAAAGAATACACAGGCTTCATTGATGGTCATTTCTAAGACATCAGAAATAGATTTTCCTTTATATCGAATCTCTAAGGTCTCTCTATTGAATCGTTTTCCCTGGCAGGTTTCGCATTCTACATATACATCGGGTAAGAAATTCATTTCTATTACCCTTAATCCACCTCCTTTACAGGTTTCACATCTTCCTCCTTGAACATTAAAGCTAAAACGTCCTGGTTTATACCCGCGAATCATAGCTTCTGGAGTTTTGGCAAATAAACTTCTTATTTCAGAAAAAACACCTGTATATGTTGCAGGGTTAGATCTTGGTGTACGACCTATAGGAGATTGATTAATATCAATTACTTTATCAGAGTGTTCGAGACCCTTGATGCTTTTATATGGCATTGGTTTTTTTACACCATTAAAATAATATGCATTTAAAATAGGGTAGAGTGTCTCGTTGATAAGTGTAGATTTTCCGCTACCAGATACCCCGGTAACAGCAATCATTTTACCCAAAGGAATATCAATAGATACGTTTTTTAAATTATTTCCTGTAGCTCCTTTTAATGAAATGGTTTTTCCGTTTCCTTTTCTACGTTTGGCCGGAGTTTCGATTTGCTTTTTACCACTTAAATAATCTGCCGTAAGCGTATTGTGTTTTTGTAATTCTTCGGGAGTACCTTCGCTAATAATTTCTCCGCCATGTTTCCCAGCCAAAGGGCCAATATCGATAACGTGATCTGCACGTTCTATCATATCTTTATCATGCTCTACAACAATAACAGAATTACCGATGTCTCTTAACTGAACCAGTGAATTAATTAATTTCTGATTATCTCTCTGATGTAAACCAATACTAGGTTCGTCCAGGATGTATAAAACCCCAACCAATTGCGAACCGATTTGAGTCGCTAATCGTATACGTTGTGCCTCGCCACCAGAAAGTGACTTACTACTTCGGTTTAAAGATAAGTAAGTGAGTCCTACATCTACCAAAAATTGAAGCCTGGCATTTATTTCCTTTAATATTTCTCCCGAAATCTTCTTTTGTTTTTCGCTTAGATGTTCAGAAAGGGATTTAAACCAATCAGAAAGCTCGCTAATATCCATTGCAGATAATTCGGCAATATTCTTAGAATTTACTTTAAAATATAAAGATTCTTTACGCAGTCTTGATCCTTCGCATGTAGGACATTGAATATTGTCCATAAAATCTTTGGCCCATCTTCGCAATGATGTCGAATCATTATTTTTATATGTATTTTCTATAAACGATGCTACCCCTTCAAAATCAATTTTGTAGTCTCTGGTAACTCCAAGAGATTTGCTGTTTACAGTAAACTTTTCTTTTCCGCCATAAAGAATAATTTGCATGGCTTCTTCGGGGATTTTTTTTATAGGATCACTTAATTTAAAATCATAGCGTTGTGCGATTAATTCTAATTGCTTAAAAATCCAATTATTTTTTTGAGGTCCCTGCGGAGCTAAACCTCCATTTTTTATAGATATAGAATCATCTGGGATGATCTTTTTTAGGTTTACTTCATACAGATTTCCTATGCCATTACATTTAGGACATGCTCCTTTTGGAGAGTTAAATGAAAAATTGTTGGGTTCTGGGTTGGGATACGAAATACCACTAGATGGGCACATTAGATTTCGACTGAAGAAACGTACCTCCTGAGATTCTTGTTCGATTACCATCAATACATCATTACCGTGGTACATTGCAGTATTGATCGTTTCCATTAGACGTTTTGAATTATCCTGATCTTTGGTAACTTTTAATCGATCAATAACAATTTCTATATCATGGGTTTTATAGCGATCGAGCTTCATACCTTTGGTGATATCTTTAATTTCTCCGTTAGTACGTACTTTTACAAAACCTTGTTTTGCAATTTGCTCAAATAACTCTCGATAATGTCCTTTTCTAGAACGAACAATAGGAGCCAGGATACTGATCTTTTTTTCTACAAAATCTTTTAAAATAAGATCTTTGATCTGCTCATCGCTATAGCTCACCATTTTTTCACCAGTATTATAGCTATAGGCGTCACTTCCTCTAGAGAATAATAACCTGAGAAAGTCATAAATTTCTGTAATGGTTCCAACCGTACTACGTGGACTTTTACTGGTTGTTTTTTGCTCGATCGCAATAACAGGAGAGAGCCCATCAATCTTATCAACATCAGGTCGTTCTAATCCTCCTAAAAATTGTCTTGCATAAGCAGAAAAGGTTTCTATATAACGTCGTTGCCCTTCTGCATAAATGGTATCAAAGGCCAAAGAAGATTTACCAGATCCCGATAAACCTGTAATCACTACTAATTTTTCACGAGGTATGGTAACGTCGATATTTTTCAAGTTATGAACACGTGCTCCTAAAACCTCAATATTTTCTTCTGATGTAACCATAAATTTTAAACCAAGATTGCAAATGTAGTTATTTGACAGCGTTTTGTGAAATTGGAAAAGTTTCAGTTGTGTTAAATCAACATTTTTATTGTAGATATCAGTTTTGTGTTGTGTAAATTAAAGTGTAAATAACTGAAAAACAGTATTTTATATGTGTAAAAAACGTAAAATCAGTGTATTACTTTTCTTTCAAGATAAAGTGCGTGTAAGAATTTTGTTTTAACAAGTAAGAAGTTTTATAAAATTTTAGGGGCCAGCATTCTAAAAAAAACTATTACGTAATATGAGACATTTATTTGAATTTGAGATCGAGTTTTAGAAATAAATATATCTAATGGTATATTCTTTTTTAAGATTTTTTTTTAATTAAATGATTTTAATAGTAAGAATATTTTAATTTTTTAACTAAAATATTGAGTGATTTGCAATTTATGAAACTCCACATTAACTTTTTTAAATCGGTATGTAGAATTAGTAACTTAATTATTCACAAACTCTTTGAAGTTTTTGCTATTGATCGTATAAATAGCCCAATGTAGTCAATAGAGGAATTCTTCAAAATTAAAACTTATCACGATGAAAAACATATTCAAAATTGCAATTACCTTTTTTATGGTAATAAATTTTATGCAGGCTCAACAGCCACAGCATACACCTAGTGAGTTGGTAAAACAACAAAAATCACTGGGTTCTGATTTTCAGGATGTTAAATTGTTTAGTTTAATGACTGCTAAACAAAAATCGAGTGTACAATTACCAAAAGAGGTTAAGGATTACACTTTATTTTCTTTAGATGCTAAAAAAATGGCATTTATGAAGTCTAATACTCCCAAAACTATGAATTTGGAAATCCCAGGGCAAAAATCGTCTATAATACTAGAATTAGTTAAAGTAGATATTGCTACAGATGATTTTAAAATTGTAGAAATGCCTTCTGGTAACGTTGTTAAACCGAGTAGCACTGTTTCTCATTATAGAGGAGTAGTAAGAGGTAAAACAAACTCTATTGCCGCTGTTAGTTTATTAGATGGTGAGGTCTCGGGCGTTATTAGTATAGGTGGCGACGATGGGAACCTTGTTATGGGGCGATTAGAAAATAGTTCGAAACATATCATGTATAAGGATAGTAATTTACTTCACTTACAAGACTTTACTTGTAATGCTGAAGCAAATTATGAAGGCTATACAAAAGAAGAGCTTTCTGATAACCCTTCTACCAGTAAAGCGGCAGAAAAGTGTGTTAAGGTATACTTCGATATAGGAAATGATGTTGTAAGAGATAAAGGAGGAAGCCAGCAAGCATCTGATTATTTGCAATCTATATTTAATCAGGTAGCAATATTGTATTCTAATGATAATGTGACTGTAAAAATATCACAGATAAATGCGTGGACTTCTCAAAATCCTTTTAGTGGATTATCTGATTATTCGAGTTATAGAAGGCAAAATGGTCTTAACGGAGCTGATCTGGGGCATTTTGTAACTTATGATTTCTCTGGTGGAGTAGCATACCTGAGTGGTGTTTGTCAATCTAATTATAGATTTGCAGTTTCTGGTATTAATAAAACTTTTAATAATGTACCTACATATTCATTTTCTGTAATGGTAATTGCACATGAGATGGGGCATAACTTAGGTTCAAATCATACTCAGGCTTGTGTTTGGAATGGTAATAATACTGCGATTGATGGTTGTTATAATGTAGAAGGTAGTTGTTCCAGACCGGCAATCCCATCGGATGGAGGTACTATTATGAGTTACTGTCACCTAACTAGTGCAGGAATTAATTTTACTAAAGGATTTGGCCCACAGCCGGGTAACGTGATTCGTAATACGGTCAGTTCTGCCAGTTGTCTTCAAACCTGTGGTACTACAGGATGTAATACTGGTGATTCTGCAACGGTAACGTTTAACAATAATACAGATTGTACTTTAGAGTATTTTACAAATAATAGCTCTCAGTTCTCTATTAATTCTGGTCAAACCAGACAGGTTTCAACGACTAGAGGAGCGAGTTGGGAAGCTAAAAATTCATCTAATGCTACTGTAGATTCTTTTACGGTTCAATGTGGTCAGGATAGTTATGCCTCTTCTGGTAACTGTACTGATGGTGGAATCACTTGCGAGGGTGTACCACCTTATTCTAGTGGTACTGTATATTCTGTAGGAGATCGGGTAACCTATCAAGGAAGTTTATATGAGAGAACGTCGACAGGTTGGAAAAACCTGGGACCATGCCCAACTAATCCAAATGATCCATGTGCAGGAGTTTCTCCATGGTCATCTTCAGAAACGTACGCTGTAGGAGATCGAGTAACCTATCAAGGAAGTTTATACGAAAGAACATCTACTGGTTGGAGAAATCTTGGACGTTGTGGTTCTGCTACTCAAGCTTCTTTACAAAGAGATGGAATTTCTGGTGAGCTAAGTATTAAAGCGTATCCTAATCCAGCCGATGAAATTCTTACCATTGAAGTTAGTAATGTATTAAATACTTCTTCTACATTGTCTATTAAAGATATTAATGGTAGAATATTAAAAGTTGTTGATTTAGATACTCCTCCGGGAGGAAAAGATCGTCATACTATAGATATTAGCACATTCTCTCCGGGTATGTATTTTGTTCAGGTAACAGATTCTAAAAAGACAGTTACCAAAAAAATATCTATAAAATAAGTAGAATATACTATTGGGCTATAATAGAGTGGGGTGCAAGCCCCACTTTTTTATACTTGTTAATCATTCCAGGTTTTAAGATTACGTATTGGGATTCCGAAGCCAAGTAATTTGTGGTGTTGGGAGAGGTGGGCTCCTGTCTTTGTTGTTATCCAGTTTTCCCAGGTAGCTTCAAGACCTCCAATAGGAATAATAGATACCCACATTTTGTAGCTTGTAGGCCTGTAGTTTTTATCCACTTTCCATAGGTAAGAATCTCCGGGAGTAGTTCCTCCAGATTGATAGGTAACTAACAATCCTTTAGTATCGTTTTCTAAGGTTACCAATTTACGAATCGTTCCTTTGTCAAAAAGCTTATGAGGAGCAATCAACCAAAAAGAATCATTGTTAAAGTTCATCAATGCTTTTTCTATCATTTTTTTCTTCTCATGATGACTAAGATGCATGGTACTATGTACTCGGTTTTTTTCTGGAGTATCCAAATGCAGAAGTACTGATTGATCGTCTATTTTTACAGTTACAATATTTGATTTTTTATCCCAGAGATAATGGTTTTTATTTCTAAAAGCCCATTGCAAATAATCAGTATTTAGGTAGTTTTCATGCTTAACGGCATCTAGTATTTTTAATGCAAATTTATCAGCTTCAGGACCAGGTTTTCCTTCAGGAAGTTTTTCATGTAAAGAAAAGTACAAAGTTGCAACAGTAATAACTACTAATGTGAGTATGCTTAGTAGTAGTATTTTAAAAAGCTTTATAAATTTTTTTCTCAAAAGGTTGTCATTTTAATAAGTATTGTCTTTTGCTAATGTAGTGAAATACTAAAAATGTAGTTTTTCAATATTGATTTTTAGTATAAGTACAAAGTACTTTTTTATAATTAGGTAGTTATAATGTACAGGGAGTTAGTTTTATAGGATTTAATAGGTGAATTATTTATTTTAGCTTACTCATCAAAAAATACCCCTTGCGTTTTGAAAAATATTTTAAAATCAAAATCATTCATTAAAATTTTTCTTGTACTTGTTTTATCGTTTCCAGTGACTCGGGCGCAAAACCTCAATGTTATTGATAGTCTTACTACTAGATTAGCTAATTCTAATGAAAGAGAACGTATTTCTATATTATTAGCATTGGCTAAATCTCACCAAAACAGCGAGCAAAAAGAGGCCATTAAGTATGCAAACAAATCTATATTGTTAAGTGAAAAATATAATGATCAGTTACATATAGGAAGAGCTCATATTTTAATTGGAGATGCATATACAGTTTCAGGTAAATTTGATGAAGCTGAAAAACATCTTGAACAAGCAAAAGATATATTCTCTGTAGTTAAAAGTGAAAAAGATGAAGTTGATTTATATGGATACTTAGGAGAGTTATATATTAAAACAAATAATTACGACAAAGCTGAGGAATATTATCTTAAAAGATTAAAAATTAGTAAAAAAATAGGGGGTAAAAAAAAGATTGCTTGGAGTATAAATAATCTTGTGAGTATTTATCTTGAAAGAGGAAAAATGGAGGAGGCTGAAAGCTCTGCTTTTGAAGCATTAAAATTAGCTGAATCATTAAAAGATAAAAATTTACAGATTAATTTACATGTAAAAATTGCCGATATCATCGCTTATCAACATGGAGATTTAGATAAGATAAGTGAGCATTATCAAAGAGCTCTTAAATTAGCGGTAGAAAAGAAGAATCCGAGAGCAAGTAGTGCAATAAATATCAATTGGGCGGTAACCCTTAGCAACTATGAGAAATTTAAGGAAGCGGAGAAGCATTTTATGGATGCTTTAAAAACATGCGAACAATATGGATATCATAATAGGATAATACTTGTATACTCTGGTCTAGGAGAAACTTCTCTTGGTAAAGGTAACTATGAGAAAGCTATGAATTATTTTGTTAAAGCTTTAGGAATAGTAAATAAAACAAATAATAAAAGGGGGAAAGCTAGTATTTATAGAAAAATTGGAGCTATACATATTGAACAAGGGAGCTATGAAAAAAGCATTGAGTACTTATATAAAAGTTTAGGTTTTTATGAAGCATTAAATGATAAAAGTTCACTGTCTGTAGTGTATAACTATATTGGAGAGGCTTTTTACCAATTAAATAATTTTAGCAAAGCAGAAGAGAATTATCAAAACGGGGTGGTATTATGTGAAGAATTAGGAGATCAGAAAGGCATTGCGATTTCTTATTTGAGCTTGGGAGCTTTAAAAGTGAAACAAAAGCTATTTGAAGAAGCTATGCTATATTTAGAAAAAGCACATGATAAGGTGAAAAAAATGGGTCACTCCAGAGAACTGATACTTTATTATAATGCTATGGCAGAATGTAAGTATAATCAAGGTGAAATTGAAGAGGCTCTCGATTTAATGCTTCAGGTTTTGAGTATGGAGCATAAATTGAAAGAATTTAAAAAACCAGAAATAGAATCATACACAAGGTTAGGTACAATTTATTACGAACTTCAGAAATACGAAAAAGCAGAGATGTTTTTTAGGAAAAGCTTAAAAACATCTATAGTAATGAAATCTAAAATGGAAATTAAGAATAATTATTTTTGGTTATCCAAATGTTATGAAAAATTAAATAAATATGAAAAAAGCTTAGAGTACTATAAAAAATACTCTATTATAAAAGATAGTATTTTTAATCTTAACAAGATTAAGCAAATTGCAGATATACAGATAAAGTATGATACCGATAAAAAGGAAAAAGAGATATTGTTTTTGCAAAAAGAAAAGGAATATCAAACCATTTTATTTAATAGTCAAAAGAATGAATTATATCGAGTAAATCTTGAAAAAGATTTAGAAAGAGAGCGAAAAGAACGTGATATAATTCAATTAAAATCGGCTCGAAAACAGAGTGAGATCGAACAGTTAAATATGCAAAATAATCTGGAAATAGCAGAAAAAGAAATCAAAAATAACCAGTTAAGTATACAGAAATCTCGTCTTGCTAGAGAATTGCTAATCAGAAATATTATAATAGGTGGTGGAGTTCTGGCTTTTATAGTTTTATTTTTGGCATTAATGTATTATCGACAACGATTAAAAACCCAAAAAATCATTGCAAGAAAGGAAATAGAAGCAATAAACGCTAATATCAATGGTCAGGAAAAAGAAAGAGAACGAATAGCAAAAGAATTACATGATGGTATTGGAGGGAATCTTGCAGCCATTAAGCTCGATTTATCTAAGTTGTCAAATGGTTCTAATCATGAACTTCAAAAAGTAATTAAAAATGTTAATGGAACATATAATGAGGTTCGTACACTTTCTCATGATTTAATTCCACCAAAAATCCTAAAAACTTCATTCGAGAAACTGATAAAAGATTATCTGAATAATTTGTCTAAAACTTGTTCATTTACAATAAGCAATGATTTTTACCCATCATCAAGATTTAATCAACTTACAGATAAGATTAAAATTGAGTTATATAGAATTACTCAGGAATTAATGAATAATATCATTAAACATGCTCAAGCCGATCAAGTGAGTTTACAGTTTATAATGATTGACAAGCGAATTAAATTTATTATCGAAGATAATGGAATAGGATTCGATACAGAAAATATATCAAAAGGAATAGGGTTAAACAATATATTATCTCGCACTAAGGTGTTAAGCGGCAATATGCATATTGATACTATAATCAATAGAGGTACTGTTATAGAAATAGATATCCCTGCTTAACCAAAATGTCCTAAAGATTCTCACTATACTAGCTAATCATGTAGTATGAATGTTTTTTATACTCAGCATCATAAAGAAGCATAATACTCAAAAGACGTAAGAATCAATTCGTCTGATACAATACAGTTGTATTTTGCTTCGCCAATGGTATTTAACAGAACAAAGTAGACGTTCCCATTCTCATTCTTTTTATCATGAATAAGAAGTTCCATAATTTTTTGATAATCTTCTGCATCAATATCTATTTTTGGAAATGTAGCCAAAATTACAGCGCTAATATGTTCTAATTCTTCTTTGGTTAAAGAAAGTAGTTCTGTAGCTATATAGGCTTCCATAATCATCCCAATTGCTATGGCTTCACCATGAAGCAATGTAGGTTTTTCGGGATGCGTGAGATAAAAAGATTCAATTGCATGACCTAGCGTATGGCCATAATTAAGATATTTACGAACATTTTGCTCGGTAGGATCTTTAGAAACAATTTTGTTTTTGATTACTACAGAGTCATAAATCATCTGATCCAGATCTTCAAAATTAAGTTGAGAAAGGTCACTTATTTTTTCCCAATATCCTCGATCTTGAATAAGTCCGTGTTTTAGCATTTCGGCAAAGCCACTGCACATTTGATTTACTGGTAAGGTAGCCAGATATTCTGTGTCAATAAGAACCATTTCGGATTCACTAATTACACCTACCATATTTTTTAAGTTACCCAAATCAACACCAGTTTTCCCTCCTACAGAGGCGTCTACCATTGCCAATAGTGAAGTTGGGATATTGATATAGTTAATTCCTCTTTTATAAGTACAAGCTATAAAACCACCCAGATCTGTAATAACACCACCTCCCAGATTAATCATGAGGCTTTTTCGATCCATACCTAATTCTGAGAGTGCATTCCAGATACCACTACATGTTTCGATATTTTTGTGGATTTCGCCACTCTCTATTTCAATCACTTCGATATCATATTCTTTTTCAATCTTGCTCATTAATAAAGATAAACAATGCTCATGGGTATTATCATCTACGAGGATACATATTTTTGAATGGTTAGCTTTTTCGAGATATGCGTTCAATGCAGTATAGCATTCTTCACCAAAATATACAACAGAGTCTTTTGAAACTATGGGCTTCATATAGTATTAAATTATTGGGAGCGAAATTAAGCAGAATTTATAATAAAATAAACTCGCAAGTTCTATATTTGCAGATATCTTAAAATAAGTGCAATGTATGCATAAGAATTCATCGTATTTCTATATGCATATTTTTAAAATTAACTTTTGATGAACCAAAACAATTTGTTTGAGAATACTGAGACTGCATTTAGCTTAAAAAGCGACTCAGAGCTAGAAAGAGCGTACTTTCTGTTTAAAATGATTTCTAATGAACCTTTGGTTAGAATAGGAACTGCGGTTACAAATTTTGCCATAAAAGCACATTTGCCAGTTCAAGGATTAATAAGAGCTACTGTTTTTGATCATTTTTGTGGAGGAGTTAGTGAAGAAGATTGTTTATCTGTAGTTGATAAAATGTATGACAAGAGGGTATGTTCTGTATTGGATTATTCTGTAGAAGGAAAAGAAGAAGAAGCTCAGTTTGATGCAGTATTAGAAAAAACAATGAAACTCCTTGAATTTGCTGATCAAAAAGATGCAATGCCTTTTGGAGTATTTAAACCTACAGGGTTTGGTCGGTTTTTGGTTTGGCAAAAGAAAACCGAAGGCACTCCTTTAAATGCAGAAGAAGAAAAAGAATGGGAGCGTATCGAAGAGCGTTTTGATATGGTGTGTAAAAAAGCCTATGATTGCGATGTAGCTTTACTGATTGATGGAGAAGAAAGTTGGATGCAGGATGCTGCTGATGAATTGGTAGCAAAAATGATGAGAAAATACAATAAAGAAAAAGCTATAGTATATAATACATTGCAACTGTATAGACACGATCGCCTAGAGTATTTACAAAAATTACACGAAGAGGCTCGAGTCTATGATTTTAAGATTGGTGTAAAGATTGTACGTGGTGCGTATATGGAAAAAGAAAATGAACGTGCTAAGGAAAAAGGATATCCTACACCTATTTGCAAAGACAAACAACATACAGATCAGAATTTTGATACTACAATGAAATATATTCTTGAAAATATAGAAGATATTTCTGTGTTTATAGGAACGCATAATGAAGATAGTAGTTACCTGGCGATGAAATTGATGGAAGAACTTAATATTGCTAAAGATGATTTTAGAGTTTGGTTTGGGCAATTGTATGGAATGAGTGATCATATAAGTTTTAACCAGGCTGCAGAAGGGTATAATGTGGCAAAATATTTGCCTTTTGGCCCTGTGCGAGATGTAATGCCATATCTAATTCGTAGAGCAGAAGAAAATACTTCGGTTGCCGGGCAAACCAGTAGAGAATTAAACTTGCTTTCTCAAGAAAAGAAAAGAAGAAAACTATAGGTATCTTAGAAATTTCGATACATGAGATAGAATATAAAATGAATCTAAATCAGGTCACTATACCTTCCCTTGATGTTTCAACCTCTATTTCTTTTTATAAGAAATTGGGGTTACATCTTATCGTTGAATCATTACCACATTATGCACGTTTTGAATGTGTAGAAGGTGATGCTACTTTTTCTATTCATCTGGTTGATGCATTGCCCGATAATAATAGTGTATATGTATATTTTGAAACTGAAAAATTAGATAAAGAAGTAGAACGCCTTATTAACGAAGGACTGCAATTCGATCTATTGCCTACAGATCAACGCTGGTTATGGAGGGAAGCAAAACTTAAAGATCCTGATGGAAATCAAATCATTTTATATTTTGCAGGAGATAATAGAAAAAATCCACCCTGGAGAATAAACTAACCTATTGAGATCTATTTTATGAGTCATCCAGTCATCGATAAAACTTTTGAAAACCAAGATTTTTCTAATCAAAAATTACCATCAAAAGAATATGATAATTGCGCGTTCATAAATTGTAATTTTTCTAAGACAGATATGTCTGTAGTTACTTTTTTAGAATGTAAATTTGATACCTGTAATTTTAATGCAGTAATGATGAAAGAGACTTCTTTTCAGGAAGTTGTTTTCTATGCTTGTAAAATGCTAGGGTTAGATTTTAGTACGTGTAACGATTTTCTGTTTGAAGTAGAATTTGATCATTGCAATCTTGATTATGCATCTTTTTATGGCTTTTCTATGAAAAATACTGTGTTTAATGATTGTAGCTTAAAAGAAGCAGATTTTACAGATGCTAATCTTACGGGTTCAGTATTATCCAAATGTAATTTATCAGGAGCAATTTTTGAGAGAACTATTGCAGAGAAAGTTGATTTTAGAACTGCTACAAATTTTAGTATTGATCCAGAAATCAATAAATTAAAGAAAGCAAAATTTAGTACACCTGGACTTATAGGGCTGTTAGAAAAATATGATTTGACGATAGAGTGATTTTGTGTAGTATTTATCAGGTTATCAGTTTGTTGTGTTTTTGCTTAACTAATTCGAATACTTTTACTAATCGCTCGATAACTTCGCGAATCTCCTCTTCATTTAACGAAGCAAACCCCATTCTGATTCCGTTATGCCTTGAGTTGTCATTATCATAACGACGCCAATCTGGATTAAGCTCTATATCTAGTTTTTCGGCTTCATTACATATTACATCCCAATTATATGCTTTGTTTAACTTCACCCATATTGCCATTCCTCCTTTCGGAATTTCAAAATCAAAATAATCTCCTAGTTTTTCTTTCAATAAAGAACAAAATAGATCTCTTCTTGTTTTGTAAATTTTAAGAACCTTGTTGCAATGTCGTTGTACATCTCCTGTACTAATCATTTGAGCTAAGGTTTGTTCTAGCAGTGTATCTCCTTGTCTATCAATAATACGCCTTAATCTGGCAGCTTCACCAACAAAATCTTTCGGGGCGATTAAATACCCGATTCGAATAGCTGGAGCAATAATTTTGGTGAACCCACCTATGTAAATTACATTTCCGTGGTCATCATTACTGGCTAATGGTAAAATCGGAGCATTGTTATAATGAAAATCATAATCATAATCGTCTTCGATAATTGCAAAATTGTAATATTGGGCTAGCTGTAGTAAGTGCATACGTCGTTCTGCAGAAAGTGTTACAGTAGTTGGATGATGATGATGAGAAGTAGTGTAAACAGCATTAATCTGTTTGATCTTACAAAGCTTTTCGATAGCATTAGTATCTAAACCCTGATCATCAACAGGTACTTGTTCTATACGTGCTCCTGCTTCTTTAAAGGTATTATCTGCTGTCATATAATTAGTATTACCAACAACAATAACCTTATTCTTTGCAGAAAGTAGTAATTGACTGTTTAAATAAATTCCCATCTGGCTCCCACGCGTAATCAAAATATTATCAACAGTAATGTGTAAACCTCTGGTTTGATTAAGATAGGTAACCAAGGATTTTCTTAATTCTAAATTTCCATATGTAGAATTATAGGTGAGCAAATTTTCATAATGACTTTTTTTGGTAATATTTCGGTATACTTTTGCAATCTCTTCTATTGGTGCTAATCTGTGATCAGGGCAACCATCATCTACAACAAGCATTTTTTGATCGATCTTATGTTTGGGTTTACGTATTAAATGGGATCGGGTAAGAAATGAAAAACCACTTTTCTCTTTGATGTTGTTTTGTAGAACAGGTTGAACAAAATTTTTAGGATTTACTATTGGTAAGGAACTGGTAACAAAAGTACCTTTTGTGGGAATGGTTTCGATCCATCCCTGGGAGATAAGTTCTTCATATGCCGAAATTACTGTTTTGCGATGAACACTAAGAGATTCAGCTAATTTTCGTGATCCTGGTAATTTTGTAGAAGGGGGTAGCTTTCCGGATTTTATAAAACCAATAATTTGATCACATAACTGAAGGTATAGATTACGATTACTATTTCTAACAAGAACTATATTATTTTTAAATGGAAACAAAACTGGACTACTAATTATTTATAAACTGGATTGTTTTAACACACCATAAAACTATTATTTTTGAGTAAGAAATAAAATAAATTATGGCAGAATATTCAACTTCCGCACTCAATAAGGTAGTTCGCGGACCAAAAAGAGCAAGTTACGATGTAGGTACTATTAATACCATATTAGATGATGCATTTTTGTGTCATGTTGGGTATGTGTATAAAAATCAAGCTATTGTGATTCCTATGGCATATGCCAGAAAAGATGATAAGATCTATTTACATGGGTCACTTAAAAATAGAATGATGCTGAGTTTATTAGAAGCAGGAGAGGCTAGTATATCGGTAACGCACCTTGATGGATTGGTATTGGCAAGATCGGCTTTTCATCATTCTGCGAATTATAGATCGGTAAATGTATTTGGTAAGGTAAAAAAAGTAGAAGACCCAGAAGAAAAAATGAAGGCTCTGGAATATATACTTAATCATATGGTTCCTGGTCATTGGGATAATGTAAGGCAACCAAACGAAAAAGAATTTAAAGGAACTTTAGTTCTTGAAATTAATATAGAAACGGCTTCGGCAAAAATAAGAGCAGAAGGAGTAAATGATGAACCCGGTGATCTTGATTTACCGATATGGGCAGGAGTAATTCCTATTAAACAAGTAGCTTTTGACGCCATTTCTGATGATGACCTGCAAAAGGATATTAAAGTACCAAATGCAGTATTGAATTATGTGACTAACAATAAAAAATAATAATAGCAATGCTTACTGCAGAAATAAAGAAATATATCGATAAAAGTGTTTTATGCTGGTTAGCTACATCTTCATTAGATCATATTCCTAATGTGTCACCCAAAGAAATTTTCACATATTATAACCATACTACTATTATTATTGCCAATATTGCCTCTCCGCAAACCGTAAAAAACATTAAAGAGAATAATAATGTATGTATTAGCTTTATAGATGTTTTTGTTCAAAAAGGATTTCAGCTAAAAGGAATAGCAAAGATTATAACAAAAAACGACCCCGAATATGCTGCTATGCAAGTTCCTTTGTTGCAGTTAACCGGGGGTAAGTTTCCGTTTGCAACAATCACAAATATTATGGTTAAAGATGTGAAACCTATAATCGCTCCAAAATATATTTTATATCCAGAAACAACCGAAGAACAGCAAATACAAAGTGCGTTAGAACAATACAAACCATAAAAAAAATAAAGGATATGCTAGAAATAAGACCTAATTGTGAACATTGCAATAAAGCACTACCTAATGATAGTGATGAGGCAATGGTTTGTTCTTATGAATGTACTTTTTGCACTAGCTGTGTAGATAATGTTTTACATAATGTATGTCCTAATTGTGGAGGCGGTTTTGAAAAAAGACCAACTCGACCGGTAAATTGTCTGACAGGTAATTGCGTAGAAAAACACCCTGTTGGTACAAGAAAAGTATATAAACCAATTGATAAAAATGTTTTTAAAAAGATTTTGAAAGAATTTAACAATATAGAACCACGAAAAAGATAAGAACAAATCTAAGTAACATACTACAAAAAAATGAATATTAAAATTACTGAAACTACTGTTGAAGAATTAGATGTTTTGACAGAATTATTTGATCAATATATGGTTTTTTATAAGAAGCCTTCAGATAAAAACAAGTACAGGTCTTACCTAAAAGAAAGGCTTCAAAATAAGGAGGCAATAGCCTATTTAGCTTTAGATGATAACACTAGTAACCCTGCAGGTTTTGTATTAAATTATCACTCATTTAGTTCAGTGTCACAGGGGGAAATAGTGATTTTGAATGATTTATTTGTGGTACCTGAGTATCGTAAAAAAGGAATTGCAGAACGTTTAATTAATTCAGCTTTTGATTTAGCAAAACAAGTTGGAGCTATAAGAGTAGATTTAGGAACAGGAAAAGATAATGCTACAGCCCAAAGATTGTATGAAAAAATTGGATTTGTAAAGGATGAAGATTTTTATGCATACAGTTACACTATCAGAAATAATTAAGATACTAAAATAATAACTTAAATAAGCTTACTGAAGAAAAGATGGTAAAAAATGAAGATGATTGACATAAGAAGAGCAACTATAAAGGATGCAGAAAAAATTTCATCTTTAGGAAGAAAGACCTTTGATGAATCCTATGGAGAGTTTTTTAATAATAAAAGCAATCTGATCAATTACTTAGACTGGGCTTTTTCTATTGATAAGATTAAAAATAGTTTGACAAAACCCGAGAATTTATATTGGTTGGTTACAGATACCTATAATTCACTGCCCATAGGATATGCCAAATTGAAACTAGACTCCCCTTCAGAGTTTATAGATGAAAAGCACATTTGTAAGCTTCAACGTATATATTTACTGCAAGGGTATGAAGCAAGAGGTATAGGAGGGAAGCTACATCAGTGTATAGTAAAGGCTGCAGTTGATAACAAAAGCAATTGCATATGGTTATCCAACCTAAAACTTAAAAAACAGGCTGTTGCTTTTTATAAAAAGAAAGGCTACCAAATTGCAGGAGAACATACTTTTACGATTGGTGATGAAACTTTTGAGTTTTGGGCAATGCAAACTAAACCGAAATAGTCATACATGAATATGGGTTTGAAATATAGAGAAGCTAATGCTGATGATTTTGAGGGATTACGGCGATTAGGGAAAATTTCATATGCAGAATTTTCAGAGGTGTTAAGTCCGGAGAACTGGAAAACATTGAGTACCGTTTTAGAAAGTGAAGAAAATGTATTAAATCTAATAGAAATTAGTAAAATTTTTATTTGTGAAATCGATTCAGATATAATTGGAATGATTTATTTTATTCCGAAAGGAAATCCAACAGAATTGTACCAATCTGATTGGTGTTATATACGGTTTTTAGGAGTTGATCCAAAATACCGTGGTTTTGGAATAGGAAAAGAATTGGTGAACACCTGTTTAAGATATGCAAAAAAGACTGGAGAACAAACTATTGCTCTGCATACATCAGAGTTTATGGATCCTGCTCGGACCATATATGAGAAAATAGGGTTTAAAAGGATAAAAGAAATTGAACGATTAGGAAAAAAGTATTGGGTGTATACCATGAAATTATGTTTCATTAAAGAACTCAACTAAAAATATGTAAGGATTAAAGATGGAAATACGTATTGCTCAACTTAAAGATATAGAAGTATTGATCCCTACACTTTTAGAATTAAGACCAAATTTAGACCTCACAACTCTAAAACAGAAATTCATAAACCAACTAGAAGAAGGGTATCAAATCGTTTTTATAGGGAATGATAAACTTGCTTTTGCTATAGCAGGTTTCAGAACTTTAAACTTTTTCTTTAGTGGTAAAACACTTTATATTGATGACTTAATAACGAATTCAAACCATAAGAGAAATGGATATGCAGGACAGCTGTTGGATTGGATTAAAGACTATGCAAAAGAAAATAAGTATGATCATGTTTCGTTAGATTCTGGTTTCCAAAGAAAAGATGCTTATCGTTTATATTTGAATAAAGGATTCGAAGTCGAATCACTACATTTTGGGAGAAAAGTAGAGGGCTTCTAAACTTTATTTGGTTATAAACTACTTAATTTTTTTATAATTTTCACCATAAATATTTTTATGATTTTACTAAAAAAAGAATTAGAAAATTATTAAACTTGTAATGCAATATTGCTAATAATTTATAATATGATAAAGAAACTTAATATGATTAAGATGATAAAAAAAATAGATATCTGTACTTTTGAAAAAGAAAACAAGAAGAATTCATTAAATAGAAAATTATTGCTTAAAATATATGGGGGTTCTGGGACAGAAGACACATGTTCTGAAGAAGAAGATGAATCAAAGATGGTAATAGTCGGAAGTAGGTAAATACTCTAATAAAATAATAATCAAATATGGTCATTATATAATATAATGGCCTCTTTTATATGTATAAAATTCAATTCTCGAATTAGTTGAATGAAATGATGTGAAAATAAATTTAGGGAATAACATCCAGCACATTAATTTTAGCAATAGAATCACAATTTTCGATAAGCATATTAACATTTTTTTCTTTAACAGTTCCTTCAATAAAATAGGTTTTGCAAGAATCTAGTTTAGTATTGCTTTTAGAAAAAATCACATCCCCATTTGTTAGTAAAAAAGAAACATCTGCAGTATCTATTTCGTATTTCATCATATTACTTGAAGCTTGTTCTGAAAAAGCTTTTTTCTTTATTCTAATATTTTTTAGTACTCTGGCCGAAGGACCATAGTCACAAGAAGCTTTTTTTCCGCCAAGAAAGAAAAATAAAAGAATAAGTCCAATGGCAAACCCGCCTAAGTAGTAAAATAATCGTTGTGCTAATTTCATAAATAGAATGCAATATTATGACGCCAAAAGTAAGCAAAGTTTTAAAAAATCATACGCTTAGCGATACAAAGTTTACTATAAAAAGAGTAATGCAATACTACTATAAAATGAGCAAGTTTATATCCCTATAAGAAAGGTCAAACCAATCAGCTATAGGTTTGCTGGTCAAAATCCCATGATAAAAATACAATCCATTTTTAAGCCCACGATCAAAACGCACAGCATTTTCTATTCCTCCTTCATCACCAATTTGCAATAGATAAGGTGTGAAAATATTACTTATCGATAATGAAGATGTTCTGGCATATCGAGAAGGGATGTTAGGAACACAATAATGTATGATCCCATGTTTTTCAAAAGTGGGATGGTCATGAGAAGTAACTTCGCTTGTTTCAAAACATCCTCCCATATCTATACTAACATCAATGATTACAGCTCCAGGTTTCATACGCTCTACCATGGTTTCAGTAACTATAATCGGTGCACGATTTTTTCCTCTTACGGCACCAATTACAACATCGCAACGACGTAGCGCTTTTAATAAATTTTTTGGCTGGATAGTAGATGTGTATAAAGGGCGTCCTACATTGGTTTGTATACAGCGAAGTTTGGTAATAGAATTGTCAAAG
Organism: Aquimarina atlantica; assembly: GCF_000626715.1. Lineage (GTDB taxonomy): Bacteria > Bacteroidota > Bacteroidia > Flavobacteriales > Flavobacteriaceae > Aquimarina > Aquimarina atlantica. The sequence continues at coordinate 302,681 of NZ_AQRA01000001.1, forward strand.
ACCTTTACGTTTGCACCTAACCCAATAGCCGAACGTGCAGCAAATTCACCAACTGTACCAGCACCAAGAATAACAACTTCTACGGGGGGGACACCACTAATATTACCCATCATTAATCCCGAACCCATAGTTGTAGCACTACTCATTAATTCTGAAGCAATGAGTACAGCTGCTGTTCCTGCAATTTCACTAAGCGCTCTTACAGCAGGATAGGCGCCATCCATATCTCGAATAAACTCAAAACCAAGAGCTGTGATTCTCTTTTTGGCAAGTCCCTGAAAATATTCTTTAGACTGTGTTTTAAGCTGTAAAGCAGAAATTAATACAGTTTGAGGGTTGATATATTCGAGCTCCTCTAAAGAAGGGGGCTCTACTTTTAAAATGATAGGGCACCCAAAAACTTTTCTCTTATCATTAGTGATTTCTGCACCTGCCTCACTATAATCTCTATCAGTAAAACTTGCTCCAATACCAGCATTGGTTTCTAATAAAACTCGATGACCATGTGCTGTTAATGCAGCTACAGCATCTGGTGTAAGACATACTCGCTTTTCTTGATAGTGAGTTTCTTTAGGGATACCAATAAAAAGCTTTCCTTTTTTGCGGGCTACTTCTATCATTTCTTCCTGCGGTAGCAGCTGCTCTTTGGTAAAAGGAGATTTTGGTGTACTCATTTGTGTGAAATTCTGTATCTCAAATTACGAATAAAAATGCCAAGAAAACAAATAGGATTAATTATTTGATAGTATTACTTTGATTATCAGTATTTCTAAAATGAAAGAATCCGCTTTTCATTATCAAGTAAATTAATAGTAATGTTAATACTATTTTCAGGTAATAATCCTGAAACTTTTTCGGGCCATTCTATAAATATCCATGCATCAGAGTCTAAATATTCTTCAAACCCTATTTGATATGCTTCTTCTTCTTCTTTTATTCTATAAAAATCAAAATGATATATTATTCCATCATTGCTTTCATATTCGTTTACCAAAGAGTAAGTAGGGCTAGAAATGATATCTTCTACCCCTAAGTGTTTACATATTTCTTTTATTAACGTGGTTTTACCAACCCCCATCCTGGCATTAAAGAGAATTATTTTACCAGCTACATTTGATATTATTTTTTCTGCCACATCAGGAAGGTCCTGCAAGGTATATTCTATTGTCATTTTTCTAATTCTATATTCTAATAAGAATACTACAAAAATTGGTTATCTAGGGTTTAATACTATAAAAGGAATGATCATTTCTTCTAAAGATACTCCACCATGTTGGTATGTATTTCTATAATAACTAACATAATGATTATAGTTATTAGGGTAGGCAAAGAAATAATCTCCTTTTGCAAAAATAAAAGAACTGCTCATATTTATTGATGGCAAATGTACCGCTTTTGGGTTTGTGGCTTCCAAAACCTCCTTCCTTTCATACGTAAGACTTTTTCCTGTCTTATATCGTAGATTAAGACTAGTGTTTTTATCACCTATCACCTTAGAAGGGTTTTTTACATTTATTGTACCGTGATCTGTAGTTAACAATAGTTTAAACCCAAGTTGTTGCGCTTGCTGAATCATTTCTAGTAAAGGAGAATTTTTGAACCAACTCTGAGTCAATGATCTGTATGATTTGTCATTTGAGGCAAGTTCCTTGATAACTTCCATTTCTGTCTTGCTATGAGAAAGCATATCCACAAAATTATACACTACAACTGTTAAATCGTTGTCTTTTAATCCTTTAAAATTTGCGGCTAAGGTTTTTCCAGATTTTTCGTTAGTGATTTTATAATATTCATGCTTGATATCCATGCCTAATCGCTGTAATTGTGCGGTTAGAAATTCATTTTCATTCATATTTTTCCCTCCTTCATCTGTGTCATCTAACCAGAGATCAGGATGCATTTTTTTCATCTCAGAAGGCATAAGTCCCGAAAAAATAGAATTCCTGGCGTATTGTGTTGCCGTTGGAAGAATACTATAGTATGAAACTTCTTGTTCTTTTTTATAATAATTATTTATAATAGGTTCAAAAGCTTTCCATTGATCATATCGCAGATTATCAATTACTACTAAAAGAGTAGGTTGATTTTTACTAATTTCGGGCACTACTTTTTCTCTAAACAAAGTGTGTGACATCACCGGGGCTTCCTTGTTTTTGTCAAACCAATAGGGATAGTTTTTGTCAATAAATTTGCAGAATTGAGAATTTGCCTCTACTTTTTGTGATTCTAAAATCTCAAACATCCCCGTATCTTCAATATTCTCTAATTGTAATTCCCAATAAATTAGTCTTTGATACAGATCAGACCATTCTTCGCATGAATTTACCATAGCCATATCCATAGCTATTTTTCTAAATTCTTGTTGATAGTTAGCTGTAGTTTTTTCTGAAACCAAACGGGAATTATCCAGGTTTTTCTTTAAACTTAAAAGTATTTGATTAGGGTTAACAGGCTTAATTAAATAATCGGCAATCTTACTACCAATTGCTTCTTCCATGATGTATTCCTCTTCACTTTTGGTTATCATTACTACAGGAATACTATCTTCTTTTTCCTTAATTTCTGATAATGTTTCTATTCCAGAAAGACCAGGCATGTTTTCATCCAAAAAAATGATGTCAAAATTATCATCATCTATTATGTCTAAGGCTTCAGTTCCACTTTGACACTTGGTTACATCATAGTTTTTTTGTTCCAAAAATAGTATATGTGGTTTAAGCAAATCAATTTCATCATCTACCCAAAGTATCTTTATTTTACTCATCAAATTTTATTTTTTTTATTTATAAACTTAATATATAGCCTATTTATTCACATTACTAAGAAAACTTTAATAATTTAAATTCATTTTGAAATGTTTTATATGCCTAGCATATATGTATATTTGCTTCCGTAAATGTAAGATGAACTTGAAAAAAAGAAATAAGCTTAAAATATTAAACGACCCAATTTACGGTTTTATTACGATACCCAATGAACTAATTTTCGATCTTATCGAACATAAGTATTTTCAGAGGTTACGTCGTATATCTCAGATGGGACTCTCATATTTGGTATATCCGGGAGCACATCATACTAGATTTCATCATGCTTTGGGATGTATGCATCTTATGCAAAAAGCGGTGAGAGTTCTTAGTTTTAAGGGGGTTAGCATTTCTGAAGAGGAAGAAGAAGCCCTTTATGTAGCAATCTTATTACATGATATAGGGCATGGTCCTTTTTCTCATGCAATGGAGCATAGTATCGTAAATGAGGTAAATCATGAGTCTATTTCTCTTATGTTTATGGAGAAGATTAATGAAGAATTTAACGGTAGTTTAACGTTGGCAATTCAGATTTTTAAAGGAGAATACCACCGTAATTTTTTACATCAGTTGATTTCGAGCCAATTAGATATGGATCGTTTGGACTATCTGAAACGCGATAGTTTTTACACAGGTGTAGCCGAAGGAAATATCAATAGTGAACGTTTAATTACCATGCTTACTGTTGTTAATGATGAATTGGTAGTAGAAGAAAAAGGGATTTATTCTGTAGAAAAATTTTTATTGGCAAGACGTTTGATGTATTGGCAGGTATATCTTCATAAAACAAGTTTGGTAGCAGAGAATTTATTGATTAGAGTATTGAAAAGAGCTAAAGAATTAGTAGAGAAGGGGACAGAGCTAAAAGCTAGTGAAGCATTAACATTTTTTCTCGAAAATAAGATAACAGCAGAAAATTTTACTACAGAAGTTTTAGAAACATTTTCTAGATTAGACGATTACGATATTATTTCGGCAATGAAAGAATGGTCTCGTTCAGAAGATTTTGTTTTAAGTATGTTATCTTCAATGATTATTGATAGAGATCTTTTAAAAATAAAAATAAAAAAGAAACCTTTTCAGAGCCATAAAAAAGAAAATCATATCGAAAAATTTAAGAAACAATATAAAATTTCTGATGAAGAAGCTCGTTATTTTATTTTTGAAGGGACTATTTCTAACCAGGCCTACCACCTTAATAAGCAGAATATAAATATTTTATATAAATCAAGAAAAATTGTTGATGTAGTTAAAGCTACAGATGAGTTTAATCTTGAAGCCCTATCAAAACCGGTAACCAAATATTTTATGTGCTATCCAAAGCACAAACATTAACACATTTTTTATACTTTTGCTAGAATGATTTTTACAGCCACACAAATTGCGGGTATTTTGAACGGAGAAATCGAAGGAGATGAAACCGTCGAAGTATCTAAACTAGCTAAAATTGAAGAAGGAACTAAAGGTTCATTAACCTTTTTGTCAAATCCTAAATACACCCAATATATCTATTCTACTGATGCATCAATAACTATCGTAGATAAAAACTTTGAGGCAGAGTCTACAATTAAAACAACTCTTATTAGAGTAGATGATGCATATAAAGCTTTTTCTCAACTGCTTGAGTATTATAATATGGTAAAGATGAATAAGGCAGGGATAGAACAACCAAGTTTTATTTCTGAAACAGCATCTTTTGGAGAAAATATTTATTTCGGAGCATTTTCATATATAGGAGATAATGTTAAAATTGGCGAAAATGCTAAGATCTTTCCTAATGTATATATAGGAGACAATGTAACCATTGGTGATAATGCAATTGTTTTTGCCGGTGCAAAAATATATTCAGAAACCATAATCGGAAATAATTGTGTAATTCATAGTGGAGCTATAGTAGGAGCCGATGGTTTTGGATTTACACCTAATGAAAAGGGAGAGTATAGTAAAGTGCCTCAAACTGGTAATGTTATCATAGAAAATAATGTTGATGTAGGAGCAGGTACAACTATTGATAGAGCTACGCTAGGGTCTACAATCATACGTACAGGAGTAAAACTAGATAATCAAATACAAATTGCTCATAATGTAGAAATAGGAGAGCATACAGCAATTGCCGCCCAGACAGGAATTGCAGGATCTACCAAGATAGGTAAACATTGTCTTATTGGTGGGCAAGTTGGTATTGCAGGACATCTTGTTATAGGTAATAATGTAAAAATACAAGCACAATCAGGTATAGGAAGAAATATAAAAGACGGAGAAGCTATTCAAGGATCCCCTGCTTTAGGATACTCTGACTTTAATAAATCTTATGTGCATTTTAAAAATCTTCCCAAAATTGTGGATAGAGTATACAAACTAGAGAAAAAGATAAACAATAATGAGTGATATTGTCGTAGGAAAACAAAGAACCATTAAAAAGGAAATAAAGCTTACAGGTGTAGGCTTACATACCGGAAAAGAAGTGACCTTAACTTTTAAACCGGCACCAGAGAATCATGGCTACGCATTTTGTAGAATTGATCTTGAAGGCAATCCAATTATTGAAGCTGATGCTAACTATGTTGTAAATACGCAACGAGGTACAAATCTAGAGAAAAACGGGGTTAGTATTCAAACATCAGAACATGTGCTTGCAGCTTGTGTTGGATTAGAAATCGATAATCTTTTGATAGAATTAAACGCATCAGAACCTCCGATTATGGATGGTTCTAGTAAGTTTTTTATCGAAGCTCTGGAGCAAGCAGGAATTGTAGAACAAGAAGCAGAAAGAGAAGAATATATTGTAAAAGATGTAATTTCTTATGTAGACGAAGAATCTGGTAGTGAGATTATTGTAATGCCATCTGATGAATATCAAGTGACTACAATGGTAGATTTTGGAACCAAAGTATTAGGAACTCAAAATGCTTCTTTAAAACGTCTTTCGGATTTTAAAAAGGAAATAGCAGATGCCAGAACCTTTAGTTTTCTACACGAATTAGAAATGCTGTTAGAACATGGTCTGATTAAAGGAGGAGATTTAAATAATGCTATAGTGTATGTGGATAAAGAATTAAGCCCAAGCACAATGGAAAAACTTAAAGTAGCATTTGGAAAAGAATCTATCGCTATAAAACCCAATGGTATTTTGGATAATTTAACATTACATTATCCAAACGAAGCTGCACGCCATAAACTATTAGATGTTATAGGAGATATTGCTTTAATAGGAACAAGGATTAGAGGAAAAATCATAGCTAATAAGCCTGGACATTATGTAAATACCCAGTTTGCTAAAAAGCTTTCGAAGATTATAAAAATTGAAAAGCGTAATAAAGTCCCTCAATTTGATCTTTCTAAAGAACCTTTAATGGATATTAATAAGATCATGGGGATGCTTCCACATAGGCCTCCTTTCTTGTTAATAGACAGAATTTTAGAAATGTCTGATAAACATGTGGTTGGTCTTAAGAATGTAACCATGAACGAGCCATTTTTTGTAGGGCATTTTCCGGGAGCACCAGTAATGCCAGGAGTGCTTCAGATCGAAGCTATGGCGCAGACAGGTGGGATTTTAGCATTGAGTACAGTACCCGATCCAGAGAATTATCTTACCTATTTCATGAAAATAGATAAAGTAAAATTTAAACAGCAAGTATTGCCTGGCGATACTTTGATATTTAAATTAGAATTGATAACCCCCATTCGTCGTGGTATTTGTCATATGCAGGCTTTTGCCTATGCCAATGGTAAACTAGTTACCGAAGCAGAGCTTATGGCGCAAATTGTAAAATCAAAATAATCAATAAAATAGATGAATCAACCATTAGCATACGTTCATCCAGGAGCAAAAATTGCAAAAAATGTTGTAATAGAACCTTTTACAACCATACATAATAATGTGGTAATAGGAGAAGGAACCTGGATAGGTTCTAATGTTACTATTATGGAAGGAGCGCGCATAGGAAAAAACTGTAGTATTTTTCCTGGAGCTGTTATTTCTGCTACTCCTCAGGATAAAAAATTTAATGATGAAGATACTATAACCGAAATCGGAGATAATACTACGATTCGAGAGTGTGTTACCATTAATAGAGGGACAGCCGATAGAATGAAAACCAAAATTGGTAAAAATTGTTGGATTATGGCGTATTGTCATATAGCGCATGATTGTGTTGTTGGCGATAATTGTATATTTTCTAATAATAGTACATTGGCTGGGCATATTAACGTTGGTGATTATGTTGTTTTAGCTGGTATGGCTGCAGTACAACAGTTTTGTAGTATTGGTAACCATGCATTTGTAACAGGAGGGTCATTAGTACGCAAAGATGTACCTCCGTTTGTTAAAGCAGCCAGAGAACCTCTATCCTATGTTGGAATTAACTCTATAGGTCTGCGTCGAAGAGGATTTACAACAGAAAAAATAAGAGAAATACAGAATATTTATCGAATTTTATATCAACAGAACTATAACAATACTCAGGCCGTTGCAATTATCGAAGCAGAAATGGAAGCAACACCAGAACGTGATGAGGTTTTAGAGTTTATCAAGAACTCTCAGAGAGGAATTATGAAAGGATATTTTTCTAATTAAGAAATTCGATACAGATAATAATCATAAGAAATTAAAGAATAATGGCAAATACTAGTGATATCAGAAATGGATTGTGTATCAGATACAATCACGACATCTATAAAATTATTGAGTTTTTACACGTAAAACCTGGTAAAGGCCCTGCTTTTGTACGTACAAAACTAAAAAGCGTAACTACAGGAAAAGTGATTGATAATACATTTTCTGCAGGTCATAAAATTGATGATGTACGAGTAGAAACGCATAAATTTCAATATTTGTATGCCGAAGGTGATACTTTTCATTTTATGAATACCGAGGATTACAATCAAATTACATTACAAAAATCTAGTTTGGATGCTCCTGGTTTATTAAAAGAAGGAGAAGTGGTAACCGTTATTATTAATTCTGAAGATCAAATGCCTCTTTCTGTAGAAATGCCTGCAAGTGTTATTCTTGAGGTAACAGCTACCGAGCCTGGTGTTAAAGGAAATACGGCTACCAATGCTACTAAACCCGCAACTGTAGAAACTGGTGCAGAAGTAATGGTGCCTCTTTTTATCAACGAAGGAGATAAAATTAAAGTTGAAACAGAAAAAGGGACGTATAAAGAAAGAATAAAAGAATAATATTTTATATCCCAAATTTTTATAATGAAATTTCCACAAGCGCATACCTTACAACAAATAGCTACTATTATATCGTCAGAGTATGTAGGAGACTCTAATTTCCCGGTTTTAGGGATGAATGAAATTCATGTAGTTTCCGCGGGAGATATAGTTTTTGTTGATCACCCAAAGTATTACGATAAAGCATTACAAAGTGCTGCAACTGTAATTTTGATTAATAAAGAAGTAGAATGCCCAGAAGGTAAGGCACTCCTTATTTCTGATGACCCTTTTAGAGATTTTAATATACTTACAACATATTTTAAACCCTTCAAAAAAGCAGATTCCTTAATTTCAGAAACCGCTAAAATTGGTAAAAATACGATCATACAACCCGGTAGTTTTATCGGAAATAATGTGAGTATTGGTGATAATTGTATTATTCATGCCAATGTGAGTATTTATGATAACACTAGTATTGGTAATAATGTTACTATACATGCTGGGACTATTTTAGGAACCGATGCTTTCTATTATCAAAAAAGACCTCATGGATTTGATAAATTAATTTCTGGCGGACGTGTAGTAATAGAAGATAATGTAGATTTAGGGTCGTCCTGCACCATAGATAAAGGAGTTACAGGAGATACTATTATAAAAGAAGGAACCAAAATAGATAACCAGGTACATGTTGGTCATGATACTGTAATAGGCAAAAAGTGCTTGATCGCTTCTCAAGTAGGAATTTCGGGTTGTGTTGTTATTGAAGATGAAGTGACGATCTGGGGACAAGTTGGTATTACTAGCGCTATTACTATTGGTAGCAAAGCCATTATTTCTGCGCAATCAGGAGTGAGTAAATCATTAGAAGCCAATAAAAGTTATTTTGGAACTCCTGCAGATGATTTTAGGAAAAAATATAAGGAGATCGCGTCAATACGACAAATCCCTGATTTAATAGATAAATTGAAAAAAAATGAATAAAACAGTTAAGGATATAGTACGATCTTTTTATAAAACAGATCTTATTCATAATACTGAAGCCTTTTCTGAGTATTTACATCCCGAAATTGAATTGTATTGGAATAGTAGTTTTGGGTTTAATAAGAAAGATTTTAATGATATTAAGGCCATGTTTCATGAAATGGCGTTGTCTTTTGAAACTTTAAGATGCGAAATTAGTCATCTTATAGCCGAAGGGGATACAGTGACTGTACGACACACGTATTTTGTTCAAACTATCGAAGCGCCAGATAAAGAAGAGCCTATAGCTCATTTTATTACAATTTGGGAACTTAAAAATGATAAATTGTATAAAGGATATCAAATAAGCCAGCAAGGAGATAATGCTCCAGAAAGTATAATGTCATTTATTTCAAAATAATTAGTTTTTCATTTCAACCATAATTTTCAAAAGCTTACTTTTGAAGCTCTAAAAAAAATAAAAAATCATAACGCAATGAGTGTTTTAGTTAATAAAGATTCAAAAATTATTGTACAAGGGTTTACAGGTAGTGAAGGTACTTTTCATGCAGGTCAAATGATCGAGTACGGAACAAATGTTGTAGGAGGTGTTACTCCAGGAAAAGGAGGACAAACTCATTTAGACAAGCCCGTTTTTAATACCGTAGAAGATGCAGTTAGAGAAGTAGGTGCAGATACTACAATTATTTTTGTACCACCAGCTTTTGCCGCAGATGCAATTATGGAAGCTGCAGATGCAGGAATAAAAGTAATTATTACAATTACAGAAGGTATTCCCGTTGCAGATATGATTACGGCATCAAACTACATTAGTGATAAAGGATGTAGACTTATTGGCCCAAATTGCCCGGGAGTAATTACTCCTGGAGAAGCAAAAGTGGGTATCATGCCAGGATTTGTATTTAAAAAAGGTAATGTAGGTATTGTATCAAAATCTGGTACCTTAACTTACGAAGCAGCAGATCAGGTTGTAAAACAAGGACTTGGGATAACTACTGCAATAGGAATTGGTGGTGACCCAATTATTGGTACGACTACAAAAGAAGCAGTTGAACTATTGATCAATGATTCAGAAACAGATTGTGTAGTTATGATTGGTGAAATTGGAGGTCAATTAGAAGCAGATGCTGCAAAATGGATAAAAGAAAGTGGAACCTCTAAGCCTGTCGTAGGTTTTATAGCTGGTGAAACTGCTCCTGCAGGACGTACTATGGGACATGCCGGAGCTATTGTTGGTGGTAGTGAAGATACTGCAGCTGCCAAAAAAGCAATTATGAGGGAATGCGGAATTCATGTAGTAGATTCTCCTGCAGAAATAGGTAAAAAAGTTGCCGAAGTATTAGGGTAAAATACTTTAAAATATTATAATATTAAAGGGTTGCACTTTGCAGCCCTTTTTTATGCTATTGACCAATAACTATACTATAGATTAAACCATCTCTTCCTCAACATATTTCTCTTGGATGGTAAGTGTCGATATTAGTTCCTGTTATTCCATCAGGGTTACATGGTATGATTTCCCTTCATTAGTAGATTTTTGCTATTCTAGATTTAATTTTGTTGATTTTTTTACCCCTGAACATTTAGAAAGACCCAGAAGTAAGTCTGTATTTATATGTAACATTTGACCATTTGTTACTATATGTTTTTTGTTAAAAAAACCTTAAAAACTGTAACATTGATAATAACTACACGTATTATAGTACATTAATTATAAACTAACTCCTATAATCACTCTGGTGTTAAAGACACCATAAAATAATTAAAATAATATATGAAATTAATTAAATCGATTTTGTTATTGCTGTTAGTCATCTGTCTTAGCAATTGTAAAAAATCATCACCAGAAACGAATGTTTCGCAAGAAATTAAAGTCGAACAACATACCGACGCAGCAGGTTTCAACTATGAAACTGTAACTAACGATCCAACAGGCCTAAGATTATATACTCTAGAGAATGGCTTAAAAGTATATTTAGCTAAAAATGAAGAAGAACCAAAAATTCAAACTTTTATAGCTGTACGAGCTGGTTCTAATTATGATCCAAAAGAAGCTACGGGGCTTGCTCATTATTTAGAGCATATGGTTTTTAAAGGTACAGATGAGATAGGTACCCAGGATTTTGAAAAAGAAAAAGTACTACTACAACAGATTTCTGATTTATATGAACAGCATAAAGCAGAAACAGACGCAGATAAAAAGAAAGAGATCTATAAAAAGATAGATGAAGTTTCTTTCGAAGCTTCAAAGATTTCGATATCGAATGAATATGATAAAATGATTAGCTCTTTGGGAGCAGAAGGAACTAATGCACATACATGGTTTGAAGAGACTGTATACAAAAACAAAATCCCAGCTAATGAATTAGATAAATGGCTTACCGTAGAAAGCGAGCGATTTAGCCAATTAGTATTGCGTTTGTTTCATACAGAGCTAGAAGCGGTTTATGAAGAATTTAATAGAGGGCAAGATAATGATGGCTGGAAATCCTATGCAGCAATGCTAGAAGGATTGTTCCCTAATCACCCATATGGACAACAAAAAACCATAGGAACCTCTGAGCATCTTAAAAACCCTTCAATGGTAGCGATACATAATTATTTTGATAAATATTATGTTCCTAATAATATGGCGATGGTGTTGGTTGGTGATATTGATTTTGATCAAACCATACAAAAAGTAAATAAAGCTTTTGGTAGTTTTGAGAAAAAAGAAGTTGTTCACCCTGTATTACCAAAAGAAGACCCAATAACAAGTCCGGTTATTAAAGAAGTATTTGGACCTACAGCAGAATCTGTTTCTGTAGCATTTCGCTCTGCTGCAATAGGTACAAAAGAAGAAAAACTACTCACAGTAGCAGATATGTTATTGGCTAACGGTAATGCGGGTCTGATTGATTTGAACTTAAATCAGAAACAAGTAGTTCAAAATGCAGGTTGTTCACCTACATTTTTAAATGATTATGGATATCACCAATTTTATGGATCACCAAAAGAAGGTCAAACTCTGGACGAAGTAAAAGATTTATTGCTTTCTCAAATTGATAAATTGAAAAAAGGAGAGTTTGAAGATTGGATGATCTCTGCAGTAGTTAATGACTTAAAACTAAGTCAAACAAGAGAATATGAAAATAATACTGCATTAGCTTCAGCATATTATAATGCATTTATACATCACCAGGATTGGAAAGATAAGGTCGAATTCTTAAACGAACTTAAAAAAGTTTCTAAACAAGAATTAGTAGATTTTGCAAATTCCTTTTACAAGGATAATTATGTAGTGATATACAAACGTAAAGGAGAAGATAAAAATATTACTAAAGTAGAAAACCCTGGTATTACTCCGGTAGAACTAAATAGAGATAAACAATCAGAATTTATCAAGGCATTCGCTCAACAAGAAACACCCCCTTTAACACCTAAGTTTATAGATTATAAATCGGCAATTAAAGAAACTAAAACCGATAGCGAATTAAAAGTATCTTATATTGATAATCCTAATAATGACTTATTTAATCTTAGTATCATTTTTGATATGGGAAGAGATAATGATCGTAAAGTTTCTCTGGCAACAGGATATCTGGATTATTTAGGTACAGATAAATACTCTCCCGAAGAGTTAAAGAAAGAATTCTATAAACTAGGTATTGATTATTATGTAAATGCAGGTGCTGATAAAACGTATGTTGGTATTTCTGGATTAAAAGAAAATCTTGATGCAGGTCTGGCTTTATTAGAGCATTTATGGACTAATGCAGTCCCTAACCAGGAAACATATGCCAAATATGTTGATCAAATTGCAAAAGGACGCCAGGATAGGAAAACACAAAAAGGAAACATTTTGTGGAATGGGTTGATGAACTACGGTATGTATGGTGATAATTCTCCTTTGCGTAATATCTATACAATAGGAGAGTTACAAGCTGTTGATCCACAAGAATTAGTAGATAAGATTAAAGAGCTTCGTAATTTTAAACAACGTATATTTTATTATGGTAAGGATATAGATGCTGCAATTGCATCAATAAACAAAAACCATAAAGTGCAAAGTGAATTGCGGGATTATCCAGAAGCAATTAAATATGTCGAAAAAGAAACAGGTGGTAATGTGTACTTTGTGGATTATGATATGGTGCAAAGTGAAATGATATTTTTGGCTAAAGGATCAGAGTTTGATCCAAATAAAATGGCAGCTTCAAGATTGTTTAATACATATTTTGGGAGCGGCTTATCATCTATAGTATTTCAAGAAATAAGAGAATCAAAATCACTGGCATATTCTGCATTTTCTGCATATTCGACAGCATCAGAAAAAGGAGATTCAAATTATGTATATGCCTATATAGGCACCCAGGCAAATAAGATGCCTCAGGCAGTAGATGCCATGATGGATTTGATGACTAATATGCCAGAAGCAGAAGAACAGTTTAATGCAGCAAAAGAAGCAACATTAAAGAAAATTGCTGCCCAGCGTATAACCAAATCTAATATTTTCTGGACTTATGAAGGATTAAAGAAAAGAGGGATAGATAATGATAATCGAGAAGAGATGTATAATACAATTAAAGATATGACTCTAGAAGATCTTAAATCTTTCTTTAACGAAAATATAAAAGGAGAAACCTATAACGTACTTGTAGTTGGTAATAAAAAAGATGTAAATATGGATGCGTTATCTAAATTAGGTGTGGTTAAAGAAATGGATATCGATTATCTTTTCAATTATGAGAAGAAAAATGAAGATATAAAACTATAAAACCAGATAAACGATTATTAATTTATAAACCCTGTGAGAAATCACAGGGTTTATTGCTGTTGACCTGTTTGTAATTCTTATATTTGAATTCACAATGCAAATTATAAATGGTTTAGATACCACAAAAATTAGAAACATAACGAATGAATCTTTTACAAGGTAAAACAGCTATTATCACTGGAGCTACTCGTGGTATTGGCAAAGGAATAGCAGAAATTTTTGCACAACAAGGAGCAAATATTGCTTTCACATATAGCTCTTCTGTTGAAGCAGCTAAAACATTAGAAAAAGAATTAAACGGATTAGGGATAAAAGCAAAAGGATATCAAAGTAATGCGGCAAGTTACGATCAGGCTCAGGAATTGGCTGCAGATGTCTTAGAAACATTTGGCAGTATTGATGTTTTAGTGAACAATGCTGGTATTACTAAGGATAACCTTTTAATGCGTATGAGCGAGGAAGACTTTGATAAAGTTATCGAAGTAAACTTGAAAAGCGTATTTAATATGACAAAAGCGGTTCAAAGAACTATGCTTAAGCAACGTAAAGGAAGTATAATAAACATGAGTTCGGTTGTTGGAGTAAAAGGTAATGCAGGTCAAGCTAATTATGCAGCATCAAAAGCAGGAATTATTGGTTTTTCAAAATCTGTTGCACTAGAACTTGGCTCTAGAAATATTAGAAGCAATGTAGTTGCACCTGGTTTTATTGAAACCGAAATGACAGAAAAACTTGACGAAAAAGTTGTAGAAGGATGGCGAAATGCAATACCGCTAAAACGAGGAGGTAATCCCGAAGATATTGCAAATACATGTCTATTTCTGGCAAGTGATTTAAGTGCTTATATTACAGGACAAGTACTGAATGTAGACGGAGGAATGCTTACTTAATTCTAGAATTGCGATTAACGATTTATGAATCATTTTTTTGAATATTTTAATATTTTTTGATGCTAAAGTCATTAAATTTCAACTTGTATGAAAAGAGTTGCACTTAACACTCTAAAATAAACTGTATTTCGTAACTCAACACATCGTATATCGTAATTTATAGAATGCAAACACAAACAATTTTATTGATCATAGCCGCTTTTATCACAGCATTAATTGTTGCATTGTTTCAATATTGGTATAAGACAAAAAACAGGAAAAAAAATATCCTGTTTTTTGCTTTTTTACGCTTTCTTAGTGTTTTTGCTCTATTATTATTGTTAATTAACCCTACCTTCAAACAGAAGACTTATTATATAGAGAAACCTGCTCTGGTAGTTGCTGTTGACAACTCTTCTTCAATAAAATATCTTAAACAAGATCAGAAAGTTACTCAGTTTGTAAACCAAATTACTGATAATAAAGAACTTAATGAAAGATTTGATATTGCCTATTATTCGTTTTCTGATAAACTAAATGATTCTTTACACTTTTCTTTTGATCAAAAGCAGACTAATATATCAAAAGCATTAGAAGAACTAGAGCAAATTCATAAAAACACAATTGCTCCTACAATTGTGATCACTGATGGTAATCAAACTTACGGTAAAGATTATCAATTTAGTAGTATAGGGTATAAGCAAGCGGTATACCCGATTATTTCTGGAGATACAATTAAGGTACTGGATACCAAAATCCAGCAACTTAATGTTAACCGCTATGCATATTTAAAAAATAAATTTCCGGTAGAGGTAATTCTTACATATTCTGGTAATGAAGAAATTACAACTACATTTCGTGTAAAATCGGGGAGTAATACAATTTTTTCTCAACCAGTTTCTTTCTCAAGAACAAATAATTCTACGGTGGTTAATTTTACTCTATCGGCTAGTACAGTAGGTGTAAATCAATACGTTGCCGAATTGGTACCTTTGGATATAGAAAAAAATACAATTAATAATTCAAAAACTTTTGCTGTCGAGGTAATTGATCAAAAAACCAATGTGTTGTTGATTAGTGATATAGTACATCCAGATCTTGGAGCTATAAAGAAAAGTGTCGAAAGCAATGAAAGACGAAGTATAACAATTAGTAAACCAAATGAGAATAAAGAGTTAGACGATTATCAATTGGTTATTTTGTATCAGCCTAATACTAGATATAGGGCAGTATATGAAAAATTAAATACCTTGAAAAAAAATTATTTTACAATTACAGGCCCAAAGACAGATTGGGTTTTCCTTAATAGGATACAAAATAAATATACCCAGGAAATTACACGGCAGAATGAATATTATGTTCCCAGGTATAATACTAATTATGGAGCATTTCTTCAAGAAGATATTGGTTTTCAAGGTTACCCTCCCTTAATAGGAACTTTTGGAGAAATTAGAATGAATTCGAATCATGACCCTTTATTATATAGAACAATAAGTAATATTGATACAGATGAAATGTTACTTGCAACTATAGAACAAGGAGGAATAAGAGAAGCTGTTTTGTTTGGAGAGGGAATATGGAGATGGCGAGCTCAAAGTTATTTAGACACTCAAAAATTTGAAGATTTTGATGAGTTTTTTGGTAAACTGATTCAGTATCTGGCTTCAAATAAAAGAAAGAGTAGATTAAATACCATCTCAGAGTCATTTTATTATGGTAATGCCAGTGTTATTATTAAAGCAGAGTATTTTACCAAGAATTATGAATTTGATAGGAGAGGAAATTTAAGGATTTCAATTAAAAATAAAGAAACAGAAGCTACACAGACTATACCTATGTTATTGAAAAATAATTCATATGAAGTTGATTTAAGCAATCTTGATGCAGGAAATTATGACTATACAGTAACAGTATTAGGTGAGAATATAGCACGTTCTGGAAGTTTTGCAATCCTGGAATATGATGTAGAACAACAATTTCTTAATGCAGATGTAACAAAACTGAAGCAAGTAGCTACTAATACTAATGGAAAGTCATATTATTTAAACCAAAAAGATACACTTATAAAAGAATTACTAGAAGATCAAAGATATCAAATTGTACAGAAAAACAAAGAAAATGTAGTATCTTTAATTGACTGGAAATATCTTTTGGCAATAGTTATTTTGTTACTTACTATAGAGTGGTTTGCACGAAAATATAACGGACTTATTTAAAATTAAAAACTCAAAATTATTATGGAAAAATTACCAAAAATAGGGTTACCTATTCTAATTCTATTAGTATTAACAATCGTCTTTATTTCAAAATCAACAGAAACTATTGGTTCTGGAGAAGCCGGTGTACTTTATAAAACATTTGGAGGCGGTGTTGTTACAGATGCTCCACCTCTGGGAGAAGGTTTTCATATCGTTGCTCCCTGGAATAAAGTAATCGTTTATGAAGTAAGGCAGCAAGAAGTTTTTGAAAAAATGCAGGTACTTTCTTCTAATGGATTAGAAATTAAATTAGATGCTTCTGCTTGGTTTCAACCAGATTATGAAAAATTGGGATTATTACATCAACAAAAAGGAGAAAATTATGTAGCACGAGTTTTATTACCAACAATACGATCTGCGGCTCGTAGTGTAGTAGGAAGGTATACTCCAGAACAATTATACTCTAGTAAACGAGATGCAATCCAAAAAGAAATTTTTGAAGAGACGAAAAAGATAGTTGGTGATCAATACATTCAGCTTAATGAAGTGTTGGTACGTGACGTAACATTACCACCGACAATCAAAGAAGCAATCGAGCGTAAATTAAAACAAGAACAAGAAGCTTTAGAATATGAGTTTAGACTAGAAAAAGCCAAAAAAGAAGCCGAAAGACAAAAAATTGATGCAGAAGGTAAAGCAGTAGCGAATCAAATTTTAAGTGCTTCGTTAACAGATAAAATTCTTACAGAAAAAGGAATAGAAGCAACATTACAACTCGCCAAATCACCTAATGCTAAGGTGGTGGTTGTAGGATCAGGAAAAAACGGAATGCCAATAATTCTTGGTAATCAATAAAAAAACAAGATCGTGTAATTATGTTTACAGGCACTCTAGAGTGCCTGTACTTTTTATGAATTGAAATATGTGTGAAACCTCTTGACAATTATAAACGCTAGAGAGTTATAGCAGATGCTATACCATGAAGATCATAAACACAAAAAAATATTTAAGATGGAGATAAAAAATAAAATGGATTCTTCGTTTTATATCAATAATCCGGATAATACATTTGTAGATAATGTAACTACTGCTATTCTAGAGAAATGTGATGACGCAATGACATTTCATTCATCTTTGCCGGGGTATAAACCAACACCCTTGATTCATTTACCTAATCTATCCCAAAAGTATAATGTGGGTAATATTTATGTCAAAGACGAGTCGTTTCGTTTTGGTTTAAATGCGTTTAAAGGGTTAGGAGCATCGTATGCTATACATCAAATCCTTAAAAAGAAACCTCAAATAGAAACTTTTTGTACTGCTACAGATGGTAATCATGGAAGGGCTGTGGCATGGTCAGCTAATTTTTTTAATAAAAAAGCAGTAGTCTTTGTCCCAAAAGGAACGACAGATCAACGTATACAAGCAATTGAAAAAGAAGGAGCTATAGTTGAACAAGTAGATGGTAATTATGATAAAACCTGTGCTTATGCTAAAGCGGTAAGTGAAAAAAATGGATGGGAGCTAGTACAAGATACTGCCTGGGAGAATTATGAAGAAATACCAGCATATATTATGGGAGGATATTTAACACTATTTCAAGAAATAGAAGATAGCCTTCTTCTTCCATCATGCCCCAGAATAGATCTTGTTTTTCTACAAGCCGGTGTAGGTAGTTTTGCTGGAACAGGCATTAGGTATTACTTAGAAAAGTATGGGGCAAATCGTCCCAAAATTATCATTGTAGAACCAACAGAGGCAGATGCAATTCTTGCCTCATTTAAAAAAGGAAAAATAACGACTTCGTTAGGAAATAGCGAAACAATAATGGCTGGACTTAACTGTGGAACACCTTCTCTAGGAGCATGGGATCTAATAAAAAATGGAAGTGATATCTCGATCAAAATTGATGATAAGTATTCGAGAGAAGCAATTCGGGAACTTTATTTCCCTAATGGTTCAGATACAAAAATAATTTCTGGAGAATCTGGAGCTAGCGGTTTAGCAGGTTTTATTGCGATCATGAAAGAACAAGAATATAAACCGATAAAAGAAACGCTATGTATAAATGAAACCACTAACATTCTTTTTATAAGTACCGAAGGTGCAACAGATATAGATATGTTTGATAGTATTATAAGTGAAAAATAATTAATAGAACATTAGAATATAAATGAGAAAAATACTAGAAACCGAAAGATTATCTCTTCGTGAATTTAGCCTAAAAGACTCTGATTTTGTTTTAGAATTGGTTAACTCTCCAAAGTGGATAGAATTTATCGGGGATAGAAATGTTAGAACACAAGCAGAGGCAAAGGGATTTTTAGAAAATAATTTAATAAAAAGCTATAAAGAAAATGGGTTCGGTTTATGGGTAGTTGTATTGAAAGAAACCGGTACTTCTATAGGAATGTGTGGACTAGTAAATAGAGATACGCTAGAGGATATTGATATTGGGTTTGCAATGCTTCCAGAATATTTAGGATTGGGGTATGGGTACGAAATAGCCAATGCAACAATACACTATGCTAAAAACACCTTACATCTTGATAAAATTGTTGGAATAACAAATCCTAATAACATTGCTTCGATTAAATTGTTAAACAAAATAGGGTTACGTTTTGTGAAAACAATAGAATTACCAGAAAAGGATACAGTTTTGTTTTTTTCTACTCCTACAGACACTAAAGAAGAAAATGAACTAAACCAGTTAACAACGAGATTTTTTAGCCTGTTTACTAATGCAGAGGGGAATACTCCTAATGTTGAAGAAATTGGTAATATCTTTATTGCTAATGGCATTATAATAAGTAATACCCATGGTGTTCCAGAAATCTATGATCTTAATGAGTTTATAACTCCGAGAAAAAAAATGCTAAGCGATGGGACACTTACAGATTTTAGAGAAAGCGAAATTTTACATAAAACAGAAATATACGGTAATGTAGCACAACGATTTAGTTTTTATGAAAAATCAGGTAAATTAAACGGTGTGTATTTTGAATCTCGAGGAATGAAAACTATTCAGTTTATCAAAGTTGGTCTTGATTGGAAAATGTCTTCTGTAGCTTGGAGTGATGAAAAATAGGATATAGTAGTATCTTGAATTTGCAGATATAAAAGTGATATTATAAATGTTAAAATTAACTTGTTTTCATGTTAAATTAGGTAAAAAACCATAATTATACTACTTTTAGACCTCAAACTCAACGAATGCTCATATGAAAAAAAGATTGACCCGCCCGGTTGTACTGGGCCTAGGACTGGTCACCCTATCCGCACTTGTCGTAAATTCTATAAAGACAGAAAAATTAGAACAAAATACAAGTGAAACCGAAATTACCAATTTACGAAAACAACATGCTTCGTATTTAAAAAACAGCCCCTTTAAAGAAACTTTAAAACTCACAAAGTCTGAGAGAAAAGCCAAAGGACTTCCCCCTAATAAATATTTTGAACAAATGTGGGAGTTAACTATGAACCCTGCAACTGGTAAAACAGAACCAGAGAAGATCTATGCAGTTCAAAAACAATTAGCAAATACAGCAAAAAGAGCCCCGGGAGATGCACAAGATAACCCTTGGGTAGAAAGAGGTCCTAATGATATTGGAGGACGTACACGAGCTATTTTATTTGACCCTAATGATGCCAACAATAGAAGAGTTTATGCTGGTGGTGTAAGTGGTGGATTATGGGTTAATAATGATATTACATCTGCGGCTTCACAATGGAGTCGTGTACAAAATGTTCCCGGAAACCTTTCAGTAACTTCAATAACCGTTGATCCAAGAAACTCTAATACTTGGTATGTGGGTACAGGAGAACAATATACAGCAGGAGATGTTGTAGGTAATGGCGTATATAGATCCACAGATGGAGGAACCACATGGCAGGCATTAAATATCCCACCTGCGGGAGGTGGAAATATTAATTTTAATGCTACAAATCTTTTCCTTTCTGGGATTTATTATGTAAATGATATTGTAGCTTGGAATAATACAGCGCAAAATCGTACCGAATTATTTGTTGGTGTAGGTGCACATAGATATGGAGACTCTTCTGGACCAACAAACTGGTTAGGAATACAGTCTGCTGGAATTTACAGATCAATAGACGGTGGAGCAAACTGGAATAGAATAGAATCTGCTAATATGCAATACCAAAGAAATAATGTAAATTATTACTATATACCTAATGATTTTGAAATAGGAGCCGATAATAGATTATGGGTTGGTACAATTAATTCTCCGTTAGGAAATGGAGGAGGGCGCGTATTTAGTTCTGTTGATGGTGCAACATGGACAGAAGCCGCGGCTTCTCCTCTTAATGATTCTAATAGAGTAGAATTAGAAACTTCAGAAACTGATGCTAACAAAATATATGCACTAACTCAAGGAGTTGCCAGAGATGCTAATAATAGAGTAATAGACCCTGTTCATGTTTATCGAAGTACAGATGGTTTTGCAACTGCCCCAACTGCAACCGCATTGCCAAATGATGTAGATAATGATATTCCTGCAAATGATTTTACCAGAGGACAAGCGTTTTATGATTTAATGATAGAATCAGATCCCAATAATGATGATATAGTATATGTAGGAGGAATTGATCTTTTTAGATCAACAAATAGTGGTGATGCATGGAGCCAAATTTCAAAATGGTCTAACAATAATAATTTAGCCGGATTAGGAGCTTCTATTGTTCATGCAGATCAGCATGCTATGGCATTTCGACCCGGAAACTCAAATCAGGCAATTTTTGGTAATGATGGAGGGATGTATTATGCAAATAGCCTGTCTACGGCTGCAAATAATAATGTATTTGGAGCAAGAAATAATAATTATAATGTAACCCAGTATGTAAAGGCAGGTATAGGACCTAATGGAGCTGGTGATGTAGCAGGTATTTTTTCTGCGGGATCCCAGGATAATGGATCTCAGGCATTTAGAAATGTAGTAGCAGGAATAAATGGATCTGAACCATTAACAGGAGGAGATGGTTTCTACACTTTTATAGATAAAGATGGTGAATATATGATTGCTACATATGTACATAATGTAATTTATAGATTTAATTTACCATGGGATGGACGTAGTAGAATTCAAGGAGGAGCCACAAGACTTGTAAATGATCAGGGAACTGGTGATTTTGTAAATCAGATGGGATACGATAGTGATGCAAATTATTTATTATCAAATGCCTCTTCTTATGATGCAGCTACACAGACTTGGAACTATGCTATAAGAACAATCGATGTGGCAGGAAATAGAAATGATGATATTACAAATGCATTATTAACTAGTAAGCCAACAGCTTTTATAGCTTCTTCTTTTGCTAATAACACTTGGTATGTTGGTACCGCTTCTGGAGGTTTGTTAAGATTAACAAATGTAGGCCTGGGCGCAGCTAATTGGGAAGAAATAAATACTCCTTTTGTTGGATCTGTCTCTTCTGTTAGATTAGGAGCAACAGCAAATGATATCATGGTAACAATTCATAACTATGGTGTTACTAGTGTATGGTACTCTTCTGATGCCGGAGCTAATTGGTTAAATAAAGAAGGAGATCTTCCGGATATCCCTGTTAGAGATATTTTACAAAATCCATTAGACAGAACAGAAGTTATCGTAGGAACACAACTAGGAGTGTGGGTTACTACTAATTTTGATGCGGCAAATCCAAATTGGGTTAGATCACAAAATGGAATGAGTGATGCTAGTGTAACCTCTTTTGATTATTGGGAAGTAAATGGAGATCAAAATAATAATAAAATTATTGCTTCTACCTATGGGCGAGGTGTGTTTACAGGTTCATTCACAGCAAATGGAGCACAGGATAACGAGGCCCCAACTGCACCAACAAATCTTGTTGCGTCAAATATAACACAGACAACTATAGATTTAGGATGGACAGCATCTAATGATAATGTTGGGGTAACAGAATATGACGTATATCAAGATGGAGTTGTTATTGCAACTGTAAATGCTACAAATAGAACAGTAACTGGTCTGGTTGCAAATACTTCTTACGAATTCAAGGTAAGAGCTAAAGATGCTGCTGGTAATACATCTGCAGATAGTAATATTGTTAATACTACTACAAGTGCTGCTGCAGCTGACCCTTGTAATGGAGGAGCTACATTAACAGCAAATTCTGGCAATTTTGAAGATGGTAGTGGTACACAAAATTACAGTAACAATCAAAATTGTACATGGTTAATTAAACCTGGAAACGGAGGTACTGTAACACTAAACTTTGATAGTTATAACACAGAATCTAATTATGATTTTGTTACGGTATATGATGGAGAAAACGCTAATGCAACACAATTAGGTAGATTTTCTGGAGCAACATTACCAAATCAAATGGTATCCACAGGTAATGCCATGTTTGTTCGATTTACATCAGACGGGTCAGTGACTGCACCTGGATGGGCAGCAAGGTATACTTCTACGGTTCAAGGAGTAGCAACTTGTAATGATGGTATTCAAAATGGAAATGAAACCGGAGTAGACTGTGGAGGAGATTGTGCGCCTTGTAATGCTGTAGATCCTGGTTGCGCAAACGGTATTAGTGCTTTTCCTTATAACGAAGGATTTGAAGCAGGTATGGGAGGTTGGACTCAAGGTGCTGGGGACGATTTTGATTGGACTCGCCAATCTGGAGGAACCCGTTCTAGAAATACTGGCCCATCTGGAGCACAAGAAGGTAGCAACTATATATATGTTGAGACTTCTGCTCCTAATAATCCTAATAAAAGAACAATCCTTAACTCTCCATGTTTTGACTTGAATGGAGTAAACTCACCAAGTTTTACATTTAGGTATCATATGCTGGGAAATGCAGTAGGTGAACTTAAGTTAGAAATAAGTAATGATAACGGAGCGAATTGGGTATCTATCTGGAGTAAAACAGGTACTCAAGGTAATGCTTGGAATAATGCCAACGTTGATTTAAATGCCTACATAGGAAGATCAATAAAAATGCGTTTTATAGGTACTTCAGGAAGTTCTTGGCAAGGGGATATGGCTGTAGATAATATCTCATTAACTACCTCAAATGCAGGAGCTGTAGCTGATAGATCAACAGGAGATTTAACAGATTTTGGGCTTAATAACCAGGAAAGTAAAGCTTTTGATGTAAGTTTCTACCCTAATCCGGTAGAAGGTGTTATGCATATTAACGCAGCTAAGACGACATCTTTAATCAATTATAAAATAATGAATATAACTGGTCAAATTGTTAATCAGGGAGTTATTCGAAATAATAATATTGATTTACAAAACTTAACCAAAGGAGTATATATTCTGGAGTTGAAGTCAGAAAAAAGTAAAAGTATCAAACAATTCGTGAAAAAATAATATTTTTTATAATAGTGATTTGTTTAGGAGGCTGCCTGAAAAGGCAGTCTTCTTTTTTTTGAATATGTTATTTTACCTCTGTTTACTTTTATAAATAAAAAAGCCTCCATAATACAAATTATGAAGGCCTTACTAAATAGTAAAATGGTTAGTGGTTACTACTTATCTTTAAGTTTTTTAGCTTGCTTTGTCCATTTATCTCTTTCAATTCTACCAGGAAAGAATTGAATAAGCGTAGTTACTGTATCAATATCTTCTGTGGTAAATTTACTAATTTGATCAAAAGTATAGATGCCAATACTGTTTAATTTTTCTTCAATGAAAGGACCAATCCCGCTAATTAGCTTTAAATCATCCTTTTGAGAGGCGTCTGCTTTGCCAAAACTATCAAAATTTAATGTAGGCATTTCTCCGCCATTAGTAACCGCAACTCCTCCGTGACCCCGTGTCTTAACCGCTTTAATTCCATTTCCAGGATTAGAAAATGTCGAATTTGCTTTTTCATTACTTGCATTTTTTAGCATAGCATTTTCTCTTTCACATTCATCTAATGCTTTTTTATATTTCTTTTTGAGCGCTCTTCTTGATAAGAACCTTCCTAACAAAAATGCCAGGAATAATAGCAATAATAGGCACCACCAATTTGCTTCGTTTAAAAAATCTAACATAGTTGTAATATTTTTAGTTTACGGTTATTTCTATTCTTCTGTTTTTTGCTTTGTTTTCCTCGCTATCATTCGGAACGATAGGATTTGATTCTCCCTTAGATAAGGCTATGATTTTATCTTTAGCTATACCTTGCGAAATAAGATAGTCTCTCACATTATTTGCTCTTTGTTGTCCAAACCAAAGATTTGCTTCTTCCTCACCAACATCATCTGTATGACCTGTGATTACAACCGATTTATCAGGATATTTATTAATGTAATTTTTAAGCTCTAACGCATAATTAGATAAAGTTGCATCGGGTTGAAATGTTTTTTGAGCAAAATTAGAATATAACGTTCTTGTAGCGATACTTTTTTCGACTTCGATCAATCTATCTTTGTTTAATGTGTTGAAATTTAATAATATCCCGCCAGGATATTCTCCATTATCAGAGTAGATATAATCATTTAATTGCATTTTAGTTACAATACGATCTGCATTAATTCCAGCTTTAACCAAGATATCTTTAATAAAGTTAGCTCTAGAAATACCTAACTGTGTACTATCACTATTTTCAGAAGAATTTTCATAACCATAAATGATAAGTTCCTGATCTTGGTGTTTCCCTAAATAATCAGCTACTTGTTGACTAAAACCTTTTAAAGAATTGGGGATAAATACATCTCCATTAGTATTGTTAATCTTTAGGTTTTCAATATATCGAAATACATCTTGCCCATGGGGGCCTTTTGCAAATAACCCAACATTTCTATTTGCTGCTGCGATACTATCTTCATATGCTTTTTTAGCTAACGCTTCTAATTCAGGGTTAGGTTTTTGTTCTACTACAGGTATACTTTCATCAGTGCTTTTTGAACACCAATCACAAGAGTAATACCACCATATTGCCAGCCAGGCAAAAAGTAAAAAAATAAGGAAAGAGGAGAAATTTTTCATGCGTTGTTGATTAGTATTGGTTTTTTAAAGTTATAAAAATGTTTATAATCAACCTATTGCAGGCTTTAAATTCTATGAATTTAATGATAGAAAAAAGATGAATCGCAAAAAAATAAGCTGAAATGCGTTTGAGTGAAAATAATTTTTTATAAATTCGCAGGGTATTTAGAAAAAACAATGAATAATATATTTGTACATCATCATCATTCTTACATTTTCGCTCAGGCGTGGTAGGTATGGTATGTGTATAACACAATAATATGAAAACCCGTTTGAGTAATTCAAACGGGTTTTTTGTTTCTGCAAAACTCGTTTTTGAATTACTCAAGCACAACAACAAAAAAATGTCAAAAATTAAAATTGCAATTCAAAAAAGCGGGCGTCTTAATGAAGATTCAGTAAAAATATTAAAAGACTGCGGTATTTCGATTGATAATGGTAAGGATCAATTAAAAGCTCAAACCCGTAACTTTCCTATGGAAGTTATGTTTTTAAGAAACGGAGATATACCTCAGTATCTTAGAGATGGTATCGTTGATATCGCTATTATAGGAGAGAATGTACTTATAGAAAAAGGAAAAGATATTTCGATTACAGAGCGACTTAATTTTTCAAAATGTAAAGTTTCTCTGGCGGTCCCAAAAGATTTCGAGTACAATTCGATTAAAGATCTCGACGGAAAAAGAATTGCTACATCATACCCAAATACAGTTAATGAATATCTAGAAAAACAAGGAATCTCGGCAGAATTACATCAAATATCCGGATCGGTAGAGATCGCACCCAATATTGGTTTGGCAGATGCAATTTGTGATATTGTATCCAGTGGTAGCACCTTATTTAAAAATAACCTTAAAGAAGTAGAGGTTATGCTTACGTCTGAAGCTGTACTTGCGGTATCTCCAAAAATATCAGAAGACAATAAAAAACTTCTTGAAAAATTGCAATTTAGAATCAAAGCTGTTTTAAAAGCAAGAAATTCTAAATATGTCTTGCTTAATGCTCCCAATCATAAAATCGAAGATATCGTTAAAATATTACCTGGTATGCGAAGCCCTACAGTATTACCGCTGGCAGAAGAGGGCTGGAGCTCTATTCATACTGTTGTAGAAAAAAATAAATTTTGGGATATTCTTGATGAGTTAAAAGCAGAAGGAGCAGAAGGAATTTTGGTTTGTCCGATTGAAAAAATGGTTTTATAAATAATTTAATGTGTTTCTGTTACAGCAGAAAAGAAAAAGAGATGCAAAAAATATACAATCCCAATAAAAATAATTGGTCAGAAATATTAAAGAGACCAACACAAACAGTGGCAGATATTGAAGAAAACGTGTTGACCGTTTTTAATGAAATTAAAACAGAAGGTGATCAGGCGGTACAACGATATACAAAGAAATTTGATAAAGTAGATCTTGATGCAATTCTTGTAGGTTCTGAAGAAATAGAAGAAGCAAAAAAACTAATAGATCAAAACCTAAAAGATGCTATACAATTAGCTAAATCTAATATTGAAAAGTTTCATGCTGCCCAAAAGACGGATAAAGTTTCTATAGAAACAACAATCGGAGTAAAATGCTGGCAGGAGAAAAGACCAATTCAAAAAGTAGGATTATATATCCCAGGGGGGACGGCCCCTTTATTTTCTACAATTTTGATGTTAACAGTTCCTGCTAACCTTGCAGGATGCAAAGAAATTGTATTATGCTCTCCTCCAAATAAAGAAGGGAAAATCCACCCAGCTATTTTGTATGCTGCTAATCTTTGTGGAGTAACAAAGATTTGTAAAGTAGGAGGGATTCAAGCTATTGCAGGAATGACTTTTGGCACAGAAACTATCCCGTCTGTATATAAAATATTTGGTCCGGGGAATCAATTTGTAACTGTGGCAAAGCAGTTGGCAACTAAGTTTGGAGTTGCTATAGATATGCCAGCCGGACCAAGTGAATTACTTGTAGTTGCAGATGACACTGCAGATGCATCTTTTGTTGCCTCTGATTTGTTAAGCCAGGCAGAACACGGTAAAGATAGCCAGGTGATTTTGGTATCTACATCTAAAGAAATGATGAATGAGGTAGAAAAAGAGGTAGCCAAACAATTAGCAGTTTTGCCAAGAAAAGAAATTGCAGAAGGAGCTATATCTAATTCCAAATTGATTTATGTAGAAGATGACCAGAAAGCTATAAGATTAATTAATGAATATGGCCCAGAGCATTTTATAGTATGTGCAAAAAATGAAGATTTTTATATTGATAATGTAACCAACGCCGGTTCTGTATTTATAGGTAATTACACCCCAGAAAGTGCTGGTGATTATGCTTCGGGGACTAATCATACGTTACCAACTAATGGATATGCAAAACAATATAGCGGTGTAAACCTGGATAGCTTTATGAAATCAATGACGTTTCAGAAAATATCAAAACAAGGCATCCAGAACATAGGTAAAGCAATTGAACTTATGGCTGAAGCAGAAGGTTTACAAGCACATAAAAATGCAGTAACATTACGATTAGATAGTTTGAAATAATTGTTATTCGATTGATACAAGTAGCTGGTAATCATTAATTAGGCTTTAACCAACAGCAATACATTAAAAATGAACAAAACACAATTCAGCATAAAACAATTAGTTCGCAAGAACATACAATACCTAAAACCGTACAGTTCGGCCAGAGACGAGTTTACAGATTTTGATCAGGATATGGTTTTTTTAGATGCCAATGAAAATCCTTACGAAAATGGAGTCAATCGATATCCTGATCCGCAACAGAAAAGCTTAAAAAAGATAATAGCAAATCAAAGAAAAGTTTCAGAAACCAATTTACTTCTTGGTAATGGTAGCGATGAAGTATTAGATCTGATATTTAGAGCATTTTGCGAACCTGGTATCGACAATATCATTACACTGCCCCCTACATATGGGATGTATAAAGTATTAGCAGAGATCAATAATATAGAAGAACAACAAGTATGGCTAGAAGAAGGTTTTCAACCAGATGTCGAAGCGATACTTGCTACAGCGAATAGTGATTCTAAATTACTTTTTATTTGCTCTCCTAATAATCCTTCAGGAAATTTGATTGAACAAAAACGAATAGAAGAACTTCTTGAGCGTTTTAGGGGATTGGTAATTATAGACGAAGCTTATATCGATTTTACAGATAGAGAAAGTTGGGTAGGGAGTATAGATAGGTATCCAAACCTTATAGTAACACAGACACTATCTAAAGCATATGGTTTGGCAGGTATACGACTTGGGATTTGTTATGCTTCTGAAGAAATAATAGATATTTTAAATAAAATTAAACCTCCTTATAATGTGAACGAATTAACGCAACAGCGAGCGCTGCAACGTGTTAGTAATGAAGATCAAATTCTAGCTGAAATATCTGCTATAATAGAAGGGCGTACCCTTTTGGAAGAAGCGTTATCTAACATAAGTTTTGTAGAGAAAATATTTAAAAGTGATGCCAACTTTATTTTGGTAAGAGTAGATGACGCTAATAAACGTTACGATCAGTTAATTAAGGAAGGTATTGTGGTTCGCAATAGAAGTACACAACCCTTATGCAAAAATACACTTCGATTTACTGTAGGTACTAAGGAAGAAAATGAAAAATTGATAGAAGTACTTACCTTAATTTCAAACTAATGAACTCATTTTAGAAATTTTTTAAATAAAAGTAAAACTAGAGACAATATTACAGTATGAAATAAGCCATTACAATTAAGTTGGTATCCAACCGAAATGATGCTATGGCGATTCTATCTGACCATTAAAAAACAATAAATATATAAATAGATGAAAAAGAAAGTATTATTTATAGATCGTGATGGTACGATTATCAAAGAAACTGCAGATGAGCAAATAGATGCGTTCGAGAAAATGATATTTTATCCAAAGGCATTTACGTATTTAGGTAAAATAGCTCAGGAATTAAACTATGAATTGGTAATGATTACTAATCAGGATGGTTTGGGTACAGATGTATTTCCTGAGGATACGTTTTGGCCTGTACATAATTTTATTATAAAATCTTTTGAAAATGAAGGAGTTGTGTTTGATAAAGTATTTCTAGATAGAACTTTTCCTCATGAAAATGCAAATACCAGGAAACCAGGTACAGGCTTATTGACCGAATATTTTTCTGAAGAATATGATCTGGTAAATTCTTTTGTAATTGGAGATCGTTTGACCGATATGGAATTGGCTAAAAATCTGGGATCGAAAGGAATTTTTATTAACGATAACACTAATCTGGGAACAGGAGAAATTACAATAAAGAAGGAAGAGTTAAACAATCATATTGCTCTAGAAAGCAATGATTGGCAAAAAATATATGAATTTCTTAAACTGAAAGATCGCGTCGTAGAAATTTCCCGAAAAACCAATGAAACCGATATTTACATCAAACTAAATCTTGATGGTACCGGTAGAAGTGATATTAGTACAGGGTTAGAATTTTTTGATCATATGTTAGATCAAATTGCTCGTCATGGCCAAATGGATTTAGATATCAAAGTAAAAGGAGATTTAGAAGTTGATGAACACCACACTATCGAGGACACAGCAATAGCATTAGGAGAAGTGTTTAGTAAGGCTTTGGGCGACAAATTGGGGATCGAACGTTATGGATTTTGTTTACCAATGGATGATTGTTTGGCACAGGTAGCTATTGATTTTGGAGGACGTAATTGGTTGGTATGGGAAGCAGAATTTAATCGCGAAATGATTGGTAAAATGCCAACAGAAATGTTTTTCCACTTTTTTAAATCATTTACCGATGGAGCTAAAGCAAATCTTAATGTAAAAGCAGAAGGCACTAACGAGCATCATAAAATTGAAGCTATTTTTAAAGCTTTTGCAAAAGCTATTAAAGTTGCAGTAAAACGTGATCCCGATAAAATGATTTTACCCAGTACCAAAGGAGTGCTATAATTAGTCTAGTCACGAATTAAGATTGAAGAATTGTAAATCTGAAAATCATAAATCTAAAAATATAAAGTGAAAATTGTAATTATCAATTACGGAGCAGGAAATATCCAATCTATAAAATTCGCAATACAAAGACTGGGATATGAAGCGATATTAAGTAACAATCCCGAAGAGATCAAAGCAGCAGATAAAATCATCTTTCCGGGAGTAGGCGAGGCGAGTAGTGCAATGCATAAACTTAAAGATTCTGGATTAGATCGCTTGGTTCCAGAATTAGAACAACCTGTTTTGGGAATTTGCCTGGGGATGCAGTTAATGTGTAACTATACCGAAGAAGGAAATACTAAGGGATTAGGGATTTTTGATGTTAATGTCGTACGATTCGATAATCATGTAAAAGTACCACAAATAGGCTGGAATCAGATAGAATCTCTCGATTCACCTTTGTTTGATGGGATCTTAGAAAATGAATATATCTATTTGGTACACAGTTACTATGCGCCGGTTACCAAAGATACAGTTGCAAAGACTCATTATGGAATAACGTATAGTACAGCGCTGCAAAAAGATAATTTCTACGGAACCCAGTTTCACCCAGAGAAAAGTAGTGTTGTAGGAGAGAAGATATTAAAGAATTTTTTGAAAATGTAAAAATAAAGTAATAAGTACAAAGTATTAAGTTGTAGTATGAATAAATTTGAGAACCTAAATGTTTGGAAGAAATCTATGGATTTGGTATGCGAAGTTTATAAAGTAATGAAGCTTCTTCCCGATAATGAGCAATATGGTTTGGTGTTACAAATCAAAAGGTGTTCGGTTTCGATTCCATCAAATATTGCAGAAGGTGCAGGTAGAAATTCACCAAAAGAGTTTATTCATTTTTTGAGTATAGCGAATGGATCAACTTGTGAGTTAGAAACACAATTACTTTTAATCGTGAAGCTAGATTTTATAAGTAAGGATCAAATAGGTACATTACTCAATTCTTGTAGAGAGATTAGAAATATGAACTATTCTCTTCAGCGAAGCATTAAGAAATCTTAAAACATAATACTTAAGACATAATACAGTAAGTAAAACTATGAGAATCATAACAGCTATAGATATTATCGAAGGAAAATGTGTTCGTCTTTCGAAAGGAGATTATAACACAAAAAAAATATATAATGAAAATCCATTAGAAGTTGCTAAGGAGTTTGAAGCCCATGGAATCGAATATCTGCATTTAGTTGATTTAGACGGAGCAAAATCTAAACATATTGTCAATCATAAAGTGTTAGAGCAAATCGCTTCAAGAACAAGCTTGAAAATTGATTTTGGAGGAGGTCTTAAGACCGATGATGATCTTAGAATCGCTTTTGAGAGTGGAGCAAATCAAATTACAGGAGGAAGTATTGCTGTAAAAGATCCCGAAATTTTTACATCCTGGTTGCAAAAGTTTGGAACAGATAAAATTATTTTAGGAGCAGATGCGCATCATGAAAAGATTGCAGTAAGTGGATGGTTAGAAGAAAGTGATAAAGAATTGATTCCATTTATTCAAGAGTATCAGAAAGAGGGAATAACTTATGTGATTTGTACCGATATTAGTAAAGATGGGATGCTACAAGGACCTTCATTCGAGCTATATCAAAGGATATTATCTCAAACAGATCAACTTAAATTAATAGCATCAGGAGGAATCTCTGCTTTTGATGAATTACCAAAACTGGCAGAAATTGGTTGCGAAGGAACTATTATTGGAAAAGCGATTTATGAAAATAAAATAAGCTTGAAACAATTAGAAGAGTTTGTCCTGTCAAAAACATAAAAAAATGGAGCAAAAGTTTGCTGTTTCTTCTGAAAATAAATCTGCTGAAAAGCAACTTTTTGAAAAACTGAAGTCTATAGTACATAAAGCTCAAGAAGTAATTAGAGATTGCATCGTAAAAGAACTGAGTAAAAAAGAATTATGTTAACAAAGAGAATTATACCGTGTTTAGATATCAAAAATGGACGTACCGTAAAAGGAGTCAATTTTGTTGATCTACGAGATGCTGGCGATCCCGTAGAACTTGCCGATGCATATTCAAAAGCAGGTGCAGATGAATTAGTGTTTTTAGATATTTCTGCAACAGAAGAACGTCGTAAAACATTAGCAGCATTAGTGCTTAAAGTAGCAGAAAAAGTAAATATCCCTTTTACTGTAGGAGGAGGAATTTCTTCTATTGAAGATGTAGATGTTTTATTGCAAAATGGAGCAGATAAGGTATCTATAAATTCATCTGCGGTAAAGAATCCACAATTGATTAATGATCTGGCAGGAAAATTTGGATCACAATGTATTACTGTGGCTATAGATGCAAAACAAATCGATGACAAATGGATAGTACACTTAGTAGGAGGCAAAGTACCTACAGAGTTGGATTTGTTTGACTGGGCGAAAGAAGTAGAAAAACGAGGAGCAGGAGAAATATTGTTTACATCTATGGATCATGATGGTACCAAAGACGGATTTGCAAATGAAGCATTGTCTATGCTATCAGAAGAACTAAATATCCCCATAATTGCTTCTGGTGGAGCAGGAAATGTTCAACATTTTGTAGATACATTTAAAAAAGGTAAAGCAGATGCAGCACTGGCAGCAAGTGTTTTTCACTTTAAAGAAATAGAAATTAAAAACTTAAAAAAGAAATTACAGGATAATAAAATTCCTGTACGATTATAAAAAAAGAATCTTCGATAGGCAAAAACAAATGATATAAATTTTGATATCATAGTAAAGTTCTCGAAGTGTTTTAAATTATGGAAATAAATTTCAATAAAAATGGTGACGGACTCGTGCCCGCTATTATACAGGATGCAATAACTAAGAATGTATTAATGCTTGGCTACATGAATCAAGAGGCATACAATACCACTGTAGAAACTAAAAAAGTAACTTTTTTTAGTCGTACCAAAAATAGATTATGGACAAAAGGAGAAGAAAGTGGTAACATTTTGAATCTAGTAGACATAAAGAATGATTGCGATAATGATTCCCTTTTGATTATGGTGAATCCAGTAGGCCCAACTTGTCATAAAGGATCAGATACATGTTGGAACGAGGATAATAAACAATCTTATGGATTTTTGTCAGAACTTGAAGATGTGATTAGAAATCGAAAAGAAAATCAGAAAGATACATCATCATATGTAGCATCGTTATTTAGGAAAGGAATTAATAAAGTAGCACAAAAAGTAGGGGAAGAAGCTGTAGAAGTAGTAATAGAGGCTAAAGACGATAATGAAGAGTTATTTTTAAACGAAAGTGCAGACTTGTTATTTCATTATTTGATACTATTACAGGCAAAAGGAGTTGAATTAAAAGATATTGTAGAAATCTTAAAATCAAGATCTTAATTTTTCGCATTGTTTGATACAAGAAAACTATTTTTGAATTATGGCTTTAGAGTATAAAATTTATATATATTTGTGTGAAATTTTTCCTACCCTTTATAATCTTACATTAATATAGTAAGATATGTATATCAATTATTTTAAGATATCTAACATTTATTAAATAAAGTCAATTTTGAAATATACTAGTAAACTACTATTTCTATTATTTGTCATATATCTAAGTACTCAGAAAATATATTCTCAATGTAATCTGGGGCTTATTACCATTGAAAAATGTGATATGGAAAATATAGACTTCGATGGAGTTAATGGCCCCGATGGGATTATCAATATATATAATGAAACTGGAACAACTCCTGCTGATGGTACATGGCGTATAGACCCAAGATTTGACTCAGCGTTTGATGTTGCATCGGGTAATTTATTTATGTGGGAGTTGAAAAAGGCATCTACAATTGTTACGCAAAATGATTATTTTTTCGAATTAAGGAATACAACTACTTGTGGAGATACTCCTGTTAGGACAGCAAGATTAATTCTAGGCCCTTATTCTGGTGTAGCATTACCTCCTTCTGGACCGCTTAATGTAAATGCTCAAGGTTGTGACCTTGATGGTTTTAATTTATTTAGTGCCTTTGCATTAGATAGTAATACTCCATCTCCCCATTCTAATGGGGAATGGACATATAATGGGTCGAGCTCAAGTTTTGTAAAAATCGAAGAATCTAAACTTTTTGTGGATATTCCATATCAACCGGGACTTCCATTAGTAGATCAAGAGGTTTTTGAGTTAACATATACAGTTTCCGGTATTTTTGGATGTTCGACATCACAATCGACTACGATAAGAATTGCAATGGTAAGACAAGTAGATTCTGGAGAGCCTGTTATCACAGAGATTTGTGAAGATGATTTGCTAGCGGGAGTTTATGATGCAGATATTAATTTGAGAGACGATCAATATCTTTCTGGAGAAGACATAGAAGGGATTTGGCTGCATAATTTAGATCCTACAGGACAGATAGAAAATGAACAAGATTCTATGATTAATCTAAGAGCAATTTATGATGCTTTAATTGATAATGGTAATAATTTACGATATGGGTGTGAAACCTATAATTTTATTTATGCAGTAGAACAACGATCAGCGGTATGTGGAGATGAAGAATCAACTGTTAGTTTTACTTTTTATGAGCAACTAAGACCATTTAATCAACCTAACCCGCCCCCTCAAATTTGTAGAAATGAAACTCCTGGGGATTTAGATCTATTTGATTTATTAGAGTTTACTACAGAAGGAAGTTTTGATTTTATTTATAAATCTAATTCTTATACCAATTGGCGTTTGGTATCGGGACCATCTAATTTAGGGTTAATATCATTAGGAAGTGTATTGGGTGATTATACTTATTTAGGTTCTATACATACTTTTGGAGCCCAACCTGGGACTTATGTTTTTGAGTATGGAGTGAGTCCATGGATTAATTGTGATGCTAGTGCTCCTATAGAATGTGATCCTTTTGCTAATTCTGGAGAACCAAATTATTGTGAACACCAATGTAATGTTGAAACAGCTTTGGTTACAATAGAAATTCTTCCTTTTGACTATGCAGGAGAAGATACAAAAGATATTAACCTTTGCGAATCTCAAGGGCAAGTAGACCTTAGAAGCTTGTTAAGAACTAACGGTAATACAATAGCAACTACTGGAGTATGGACAAACTCAGCGGGAGATGTTATTGATAATACATTTGTTTTTCCAAATAGCAACAGTTCTCAGACATTTACATTTACCTATTCAACAAATACGGTAAATGGATGTGTTGATAGTGCAGACCTAACATTTACAATTAACAAATTATCTAATGCAGGAGAAGATGCAAGTGCAACACTCTGCTCAGATGACTTAACGATAACCCTTTTTGACCTTTTAGGAGGCAATCCAAGTACAACAGGAACTTGGGCGGGCCCTTTTGGATATACATCACCAGATCATTTAGGTGTTTTTGATTCAAGTAATGT
This sequence comes from Aquimarina atlantica, assembly GCF_000626715.1. Classification (GTDB taxonomy): domain Bacteria; phylum Bacteroidota; class Bacteroidia; order Flavobacteriales; family Flavobacteriaceae; genus Aquimarina; species Aquimarina atlantica. Next base: position 338,763 of record NZ_AQRA01000001.1, read on the forward strand.
TTTGCTACCGATTTTGGGAGCGGGAGAATATATATACGTAGTTCCGGGTAATCCCGGGTGTTCTGCGTCAGATCAATCTACAGTAACTATTACCATTGTAGAACCAGTAGATATTGGTAGTGATCGAAGCGAAACTTTTTGTAAAATCGATGGTAGAGTTAACTTATATTCACTTTTAGACAGAGATACTCCCCGTATCGGAGTTTTTGAAGATACTGATAACACAGGTGCATTAAGTGCGGATGGGGTAGTAGAGTTTGAGACATTAACAAACAATATTTATAATTTTAGATATGTAATAGCAAATACACTGCCTTGTGATCAGTCTTCTTTAAATGTAGCGATACAAATTGTGGATTTACCAACCCCTAATGTACCTCCTCAGGAATTTTGTATTCTTGATGCCGCGAGATTAGAAGATATTGAAGTTGATGTCCTAAATTATAACTGGTATGTTACTTTAGAAAGTGAAATTCCTATTATTGATAATCCTTTACTATTTGATAACCAGGTGTATTATATTGCTGCAATTGATGTAAATAATTGCGAATCCGAACGTCTTGAAGTTCCGATAAATATACTAAATACCGGGGAGAGGTTTGCCAATGGAGAATTATGTACTCTTGATTTTCAGGATGGAGTATCGCCAAACGGTGATAGTCAAAATGATACTTTTGATTTGTTGATAGAAGAGGTATATAATATCCCCGAAGCATTTCCTGATTTTGATTTGAAAATATATAATAGGTATGGTAGTCTTGTCTATGAAGGAAATATTAATACAGAAGAATTTAGAGGAGAAAGCAATGTATCAGTACAGTTAGGAGATGATCTTCCTTCGGGAACATACTTTTATGTTTTTGTTCCAAACTTTGAAAATAATTTACCTATACAAGGAAGTTTTTACCTAAGCAGATAAACCAATGAAATTGAAGTTAGTTTTTGTAATGTCAATAATATTCTGCTCGATGATCTATGCCCAGCAGGAACCACAATATTCTCAATATATGTATAATATGAGCACGGTTAACCCTGCATATGCTACAGGTCAAAGTGGTTTGATTTCGACCGGGTTATTATACAGAAGACAATGGACAGGGATTGAAGGAGCCCCGCAGACCGCCAATATATTTGCTAATATCCCAATGAGTGAAAAAATTGAGCTAAGTGTAAATTATGTAAATGATAGGATAGGAGATGCTATCCCGGTTAATAATGATTATATAAATGTTGATTTTGCATATATCACAAAGATTTCTGATCAAACTAGATTATCCTACGGATTGAAAGCAGGTATCAATAATTTTAAAATTGATCCTTCTGGTTCTGATGTCGCTAATGATCCTGCATTTGCAGATAATACATCTACAACACAATTAAATATTGGAGCAGGTTTGTATTTGTTTACTAATAATTTTTATGCAGGTATATCTTCGCCCAATTTACTTCCTAGTGATATAGATATCGATGGTATTGGTGTTGCGCAAACAAAGACACATATATATGGTATCGCCGGATATGTTTTTGACTTTGTTGATGAAGTGAAATTAAAACCTTCAATGGTTATTAAGCAGGTTTTAGATTCTCCTTTAACTTTTGATCTTTCGTTAAACTCTTTAATTTATGATAAGTTCGAATTAGGAATATCGTATCGATATACAGACTCTTTTATTGCTCTGGCAGGGTTTAATATTACAAAAAACCTAAAAGTTGGATATTCCTATGATTTTAGTGTCAGTGATTTAAGTGGTTATAATAACGGAAGTCATGAAATCGTAATACTATTTAATTTTGACCTTCTTAAGTTTAGTAATAAATATTCCTCTCCAAGATTTTTCTAAATGATAAAAGCTAAGATATTATTAATAGTAACTATACTGATTACTCAGTTTACCTTTTCTCAACAAAAAAGCAGAGCAGATCGTTTTTTTGAAAAGGGTGATTATATAAATGCAGCATCGCAGTACGAAGAAGAACTTAATCAGGAAGGATACACCAAACATATCCTTAAGAACATTACCACTTCATACTATAATACTTTTCAATTTAGACAAGCCTATCGGTATCTAAAAATATTGACTTCGGGTAAATTTTATGATAAGGATAAAACATATGATAATCAATATAACTTTATGATGTATCAGGTGTTGTCTGCATTAGGAGAGTATGAAAAATCTGTTGAATACCTCTCTTTATATAAATCTAATAATACTGTAAGGGATTTTAGTGCTTCTGATGCGATTTCTACAATAGAAGATTTTAAATTAAAGGATGATGATTATACTATAGCAAGTGCTGCTTTTAATTCTGAAGCTTCAGAATTTGGAGCTATTAGGAAAGATAGTATCCTTTATTTTACTACCGATAGACGTTCTTATGGCCCTTTGGATAAGAATTATAGATGGACTCATCGTCCGTTTCTGGATATTTATAAAGTGAAAGTGGATCAGGATAATAAACCTGTTTCAGAAATTGAAACCATTTCTAAAGAAATTAACTCAAAACTTCATGAAGGTAATTTTTGTTTTACCGCCGATGGAAATACAATCTACATATCTAAAAGTAATTCTGAAAAAGGAAAAAAGAAATTTGATAGTATTAATAATAATGCAATTCATTTATATAAGGCCATCAAAGTTGACGGCAAATGGGGTACACCAAAGAAATTAGAATTTAATGATGTGAACTATTCTATTGAGCACCCATCATTAAACGTAACTGGAGACACATTGTATTTTAGTTCTAATATGCCCGGAGGATATGGAGATTTTGACATTTATTTTGTTGCTGTAAATAAAGATGGCACATATGGTGAGCCAACTAATTTAGGACCAACTATTAATACCGAAAATCGAGAACAGTTTCCGTTTATTTCAGAAAAAGGAAATCTATTCTTTTCTTCAAATGGGCATTTGGGATTGGGTATGATGGATATATTTGTTTCAGAATTAAGAAAAAGAAAATTTATAAGACCTATAAACCTGGGAGCACCAATCAATTCTAGTTATGATGATTTTTCTATAACTTATTACAATGAAACAGATGGGTTTTTTGCTTCAAATAGAAAAAAGGCTGGAGATGATATTTATACCTTTTCTCAGATTGGAGATATTTTTCCGCGAGAGTATAGAGCACGTTTTGAAGTTCGGGATTATACAACCGATAACTATATAGCTAATCCAGATGTTGTTTTGTACAATAATGATAATGTAAAAATATATGAGAGCCGATTAGATTCTATTGCGGCTTTTGATATTAAGATATTTCCCGGGAGATACAACTTTAAAGCGTCTGCAAATAAATATAAAGCCAGAACCAAACCTTTGGTGGTTAAAGAGAAAGAAGAAGAGACTTATATCATTTATTTGGATAGAGCAAAAGATGCTGTTGTAACCGATGAGAACGAGGACAAAAACAGGATACGAATTAAGGATAGCACTAATATCGATGAGCGTACCAGAATTAGTGAATCTAACACAGAGCGTAAAAAAGAAGAAATAACCAAAACCAGGCTAAGAGAAATTCTTCTTGCAGATAAAGATGGCCCTCCGGTTATCGAAAGGAATGGGAAATTATATTTTGATATGCCTCCAATTTATTTTGATTATGATAAATGGAATATCCGAGCTGATTCTAAAAAAGTACTGGATAAACTTGCGGCAAAGTTAGAGCGATATAAAACCGTTTACATTAATATAAGTTCTCATACCGATAGTAGAGGTACAGAATCATATAACCAGGTATTATCAGCAAAAAGGGCAGAATCTACTCGTAATTATCTAGCTTTGGTGGGATATGTAAATGCTAGAAGAATGCAGTTTGTTGGGTTTGGAGAATCTCAACCTTTAATTGACTGCGATAGTAAAGTATGTACAGAAGAAGATCATCAAACTAATAGAAGAAGTGAATTCGAAATTGTTAGGTATTAATAATTTGCTGAAACAAATTGTAATCTTTTGCTTTCTAATAAATTAAATTGTAATTTTGCACTCCTTTTTAGCGGATAAGAGAATTAAAAAGGACGTAGTGTAATTTTAATTAATACTTCTGTATAATTTTCGCATTGATTCTCAATAATATACAGGATACAAATTTTATCTTCAATGTCTGAAGAAACAAAAAACACAGACGTTCAGGAAGTAGAGAAAAAAGCAGTAGCTGAAACTCCGCAACAAGCAAATCCTGAACAATTCCTAAAAGATTTTAATTGGCATAACTACGAAGAAGGGATAGATCCTATCGCTGATTCTAAACTTGAAGAGTTTGAAAAGTTAGTTGCCGAGAATTTTGTAGATACCCTAAATGATGAGGTAGTAGATGGAACGGTAATTAACATCACTGATCGTGATGCTATTATTGACATCAATGCCAAAAGTGAAGGTGTTATCTCATTAAACGAATTTCGTTATAACCCGGATCTTAAAGTAGGAGATAAGGTAGAGGTTTTAATTGATGTACGTGAAGATGCAACAGGTCAATTAATTTTATCTCACCGTAAAGCTCGTGTAATTAAAGCATGGGATAGAGTAAATGGTGCTCATGATACAGGCGAAATCGTAAATGGTTTTGTAAAATGTAGAACCAAAGGTGGTATGATTGTAGATGTATTTGGTATCGAAGCATTCTTACCAGGTTCTCAGATCGATGTGAAGCCAATTCGTGATTATGATGCATATGTAGGAAAAACAATGGAATTTAAAGTGGTAAAAATAAACCACGAATTCAAAAACGTTGTTGTATCTCACAAAGCACTTATCGAAGCAGATATCGAAGAGCAGAAAAAAGAAATTATTGGTCAATTAGAAAAAGGTCAGGTATTAGAAGGTACTGTTAAGAATGTTACTTCTTACGGTGTATTTGTTGATCTTGGTGGAGTTGACGGATTAGTTCATATTACAGATCTTTCTTGGTCTAGAATCAACCATCCAAATGAGATTGTTGAACTTGATCAGAAATTGAATGTAGTAATCTTAGACTTTGATGAGGCTAAGACTCGTATTCAATTAGGTCTTAAGCAATTAAAACCACACCCATGGGAAGCTCTTGATAAAGAACTTAAAGTTGGTGATAAGGTAAAAGGTAAAGTTGTTGTAATTGCTGATTACGGTGCGTTTATTGAAGTTGAAGAAGGTGTAGAAGGATTAATTCACGTTTCAGAAATGTCTTGGTCTACACATTTACGTTCTGCGCAAGATTTCGTAAAAGTAGGAGATCAAGTAGAAGCAGTAATTCTTACCTTAGATAGAGAAGAACGTAAAATGTCTCTTGGTATAAAGCAATTAACTCCAGATCCATGGACAGACATTACTACTAAATACCCTGTTGGATCTAAGCATAATGGTATCGTTCGTAACTTTACTAATTTTGGTGTATTCGTAGAATTAGAAGAAGGTATCGATGGTCTAATTTATATCTCAGATCTTTCGTGGACTAAGAAAATTAAGCACCCATCAGACTTTACTAATGTAGGTGATAAACTTGATGTAATTGTTCTTGAACTTGATGTAGAAGGACGTAAGTTAAGTCTTGGTCATAAGCAAACAGAAGATAATCCTTGGGATAAATATGAAGGTGAATTTGCTTTAGGAACTAAGCATACTGCAACCATCGGTGAAATTGTAGACAAAGGTGCTACTATAGATTTTAACGAAGATGTTGTTGCTTTTGTGCCTTCTCGTCATCTTGAAAAAGAAGATGGAAGCAAGCTTAAGAAAGGTGATGAAGCGGAATTCCAAATTATTGAGTTCAATAAAGAATTCAAGAGAGTGGTTGCTTCTCATACAGCTTTATTCAAAGAAGAAGAAGCTAAAATCGTTAAACAAGCTGCGAAGAAAGCTGCTACAGGTTCAGCAGAAAAAACAACGCTTGGTGATATCGATGCATTAGCAGATCTTAAAGCTAAAATGGAAAAAGGCGGGAACTAGTATTCTCAATACTTTTTAATATAATAAAGGCCGTTCGTAAGAACGGCCTTTTGTTTTTAAAAATACACTGTATTCAGTGTTGTTATGACTATCATATATTTTGAGTTTATTCTATATAAAATTACAATTCTGTTTTTTTTGTATATATCGTAACAGTGATTATAACAGGGCTTTTGATATGTATTGTGAAGAGAAGTTGCATGGTTAATAAATTATAATATAATGGTATTAATGCTATGATAATGTGTTGGTATGGCTAAATTATAGCGTTTTATATCCCTGAAAAACGGGAGGAGATTTTCACTATTAGTGGTATGGTACCAAGGGTAAAGCTTCCTGATATTTGCATTGTAAAAAAATCATAAACGTTTTTTAAAATGAAAAATATAAACAGGGTAATCATATTTGTATTAAACTTCTTAATAGTCATTCAGGCAAATGCAAAAGAAACGAATAGATTGGCGGTTGTAGCAAATGATAAAGTGATCATAGCATCTGTAAAAAAGAATTCAGACACAGAACCAAAAAGTAAAAAAACAAAAAAAACAGTTGAGAATAAAAGCTTTCATTCTATCAAAAAATGGAAAATAACGATAGAATATACAGATGGTGGTATTATGTCTAAAACTATTGTGGTACAAGAAAGCTCAGATTTAAGTGCTTTAGAAACCGCATTTTTAGAAGCTGAAAAATACATGGAGACTATTGAGAATATCAAAAATTATGAGGTTTCTCCTGTATCCAAAAACTCGTTTGTATTATTGGCTGGGGGGATATAGTATAAAGGATTATTTGTAAAGGCGTAATACGACAATTACGCCTTTTTTTAGATACTATGAATTTAGAACTACTAATTCATAGTAATGTGTTTTCTATAAAGTAGATTTTCTATAGTATGTTATTTAAAAATTGAATTGTATTGTACTAAAATTTCACTACTTTTGTATTCCAGATATCCATTTGGAGATTATGAGTCAAAAATTACTACTTAGTGCGAAAGAGATTGATATAATTCTGCACCGTTTGGCTTGTCAATTAATTGAAAATCACACGCATTTTAGAGATACTGTTTTGATTGGTATTCAGCCAAGAGGAGCTTTTTTAGCTGATCGTATTAAGAAAATTTTGGTTGATGACTATATGGTAACAGATGTCAAATTAGGTTACCTTGATATTACATTCTATCGAGATGATTTTAGGAGAGGAGAAAAAATTCTTGAGGCTAATAAAACTCATATTGATTTTGTAGTAGAAGATAAACGAATTGTATTTATTGATGATGTGTTGTATACAGGGAGAAGTATTAGAGCAGCTTTAACAGCAGTGCAGTCCTTTGGGAGGCCACAAGAAATCGAACTACTAACATTAATTGATAGGCGTTTTAGTAGACATTTACCTATACAACCTAATTATAGAGGTCGCCAGGTAGATGCTATAAACCAGGAAAAAGTAAAAGTTGATTGGATAGAAAATGATGGCAAAGATGCCGTGTATTTAATAGAAAATTAAGATCTCTAAATAAGATTGTTTTATTTAAAATTATAAATTAAGACGAATGAGCGAATTAAGTGTACATCACTTATTGGGAATAAAATATCTGAATAAAGAAGATATTGATTTAATCTTTGAGACTGCTGATCACTTTAAAGAAGTTATTAATCGACCAATTAAAAAAGTTCCTTCGCTTAGAGATATAACGATTGCAAATCTTTTCTTTGAAAATAGTACAAGAACAAGATTATCTTTCGAATTAGCAGAAAAAAGACTTTCTGCAGATGTAATTAATTTTTCTGCAGCATCTTCTTCTGTAAAGAAAGGAGAAACACTTATTGATACCGTTAATAATATTCTTTCGATGAAAGTAGATATGGTAGTCATGAGGCACCCTAATCCAGGGGCAGGGGTTTTTCTTTCTAAACACGTCGATGCAAGTATTGTTAATGCAGGAGATGGAGCGCATGAGCATCCTACACAAGCGTTATTAGATTCTTATTCTATACGCGAACGATTAGGAGAAGTAGGAGGAAAGAAGGTTGTAATTGTAGGAGATATTTTGCACTCTAGAGTTGCACTTTCTAATATCTTTGCTTTAAAATTACAAGGAGCCGAAGTAAAAGTTTGTGGCCCTAAAACTTTAATTCCTAAATATATTGAGAAATTAGGAGTTCAAGTCGAAACAGATCTAAAAAAAGCACTAGAATGGTGCGATGTAGCCAATATGTTGCGTGTGCAAAATGAAAGAATGGAGATTAGTTATTTTCCATCAACACGAGAATATACACAACAGTTTGGAGTAAATAAAAAGTTATTGGATAGTCTGAATAAGGAAATTGTAATCATGCACCCAGGACCAATCAATCGTGGAGTAGAAATCACGAGTGATGTTGCTGATTCTAACCAAGCCATAATATTGGATCAGGTACAGAATGGGGTTGCAGTGCGAATGGCTGTAATATATCTTTTAGCTTCAAAAATTAAACGATAATTTATGATTTTTAATAAAGAAGGTTCTACTACTATAATCACACAAGAAAAAACTACAATTATTGAATTTGTTAAAGGTCTTGAAGACAAATATGCTTCCCTAGAAAATGATAATATAATTGTTAACCTGTTTTCATTAGAACAAATTTCTGTAGATGATATTAATGAGTTTCTAAGGATTTCTAATAAACATAAGGCAGCTAAACATTCATTCGTGATTGTTACCAATAAGATATCTTATGATGAAGTCTTAAGCGAAATTACAATTGTACCTACATTACAGGAAGCATATGATTTGGTTGAGATGGAAGAAATAGAAAGAGATCTGGGTTTTTAAAAAACTCAACTTTTTTGTAATTATTGATGTTCCTTTTCGTCTGATAAATCATGAACAGATTTGCCCCAATTATAAGTATACTTTTTTTTGTGTGTTTTGGTCATGATGTTATTGCTCAGGACTGGAAATATGATTTTGATGAAGCAAAGTCATTAGCAAAAGAAAAAGACCAAAATATTATATTGTTTTTTACAGGATCAGATTGGTGTCCTCCTTGTATTAAATTAGAAAGGAATATTTTGTCTGATGATGAATTTATCGAGTTTGCTGATCAAAAATTCATTTGGGTAAAAGCGGATTTTCCCAAGCGTAAAAAAAATAAACTTTCTTTGGATCAACAAAAGAAAAATGAAGCACTTGCCCAAAAATATAACAGAAAATGGGTTTTTCCTGTTATATTGGTTTTAGATAAAGAAGGAAAAGTATTAGGAGTAACAGGGTATAGAAGAGATCTTGATGCAAAAGGATATATATCATTATTAACATCATTTGATTCTTTTGGTCGTTAGATTGATTTATAAATAAGATTAGATTATATTCACAACCTGTTTAATAAATAGGAAAAATAATTTTGAAACTTACGATTTTAGGTTGCTATTCTGCAACCCCCCGAACATTTACAAACCCTACTTCACAGGTCTTAGAAATAAACAACCATATCTTTTTAATTGATTGTGGTGAAGGGACTCAAGTAGAATTACGACGAAATAAAATCAAGTTTTCAAGAATCAAACATATTTTTATTTCGCATCTTCATGGTGATCACTTTTTCGGACTTATTGGATTAGTATCTACTTTTAGATTGCTCGGTAGAGATGCTCCATTACATATTCACGGTCCTAAGGGAATAAAAGAAGTTATTACATTACAATTAAAGCTTTCTAATTCGTGGACAGATTATCCATTATATTTTCATGAACTAACCAATGCAGAATCAGAAATTGTTTTTGAAGATGAAAAAGTAGTGGTACGTACTATACCTTTGCAACATAGAGTATATTGTAATGGGTTTTTATTTCAGGAAAAACCTGGTGACCGAACGTTGCTAATAGATAAGGTATCTAATTATAATATTGATAAGGCATATTATCGCGGGATAAAAAAAGGAAAAGATGTTGTTTTAGACAATGGTACCATAATTTCTAATGAAGAGCTAACAAGCCCTCCTAAACCTGTTAAAAGCTATGCATTTTGTAGCGATACTAAGTATAACGAAGAAAAAATTCCTTTAATAAAAGACGTTACTGTATTGTATCATGAATCGACTTTTTTAGAAAGTCATAAACATTTGTGTGCAAAAACGGGTCATAGTTCTGCTATTGAAGCGGCTACTATTGCCAAAAAAGCAAATGTTGGATCCTTAATTTTAGGTCATTATTCTACCAGATATGAAAATATTGAACTTTTTAGAGAAGAAGCAAAAACCGTTTTTGATGATGTAGAAATAGCAGATGATGGTAAAGTGTTTGAATATTGATATGGTAAAAATTATCTACTTATTATTGTTTTCTATATTTTTAAAATAGGTAAATTGCATAATAATTTGAGATAATGAATAGAGATCTAACAGCATACAGAAAATCATATGAAAAAAGTTTTTTAGAAGAAGAGAATCTTCCGGATTCTCCGTTTAAGCTTTTTTCTGATTGGTTTGCAGAAGTAGAAGAGGCTGGTGGAGTTGATGAGGCTAACGCTATGACAATTACTACCACAGGAGTAGATGGGTTTCCAAAAGCAAGAATAGTATTATTAAAACATTTTGACAAAGATGGTTTTGTATTTTATACTAATTATTCTTCAGAAAAAGGTAAAGCTATAGCAGCTAATAATAAAGTGTGTATTTCCTTTTTTTGGCCTAATTTAGAACGACAAGTTATTATTAAAGGTATAGCGCAAAAAATAGAAGAAGTAGAGAGTACTCGTTATTTTTTATCTCGCCCAAGAGGAAGTCAATTAGGAGCTTTGGCATCGGATCAAAGTGAAGTGATCAAATCAAGAGAAGCGTTAGAAAATCGATTACAGTCTTTAGAAAAAGAATATGAAGATAAAGAAATACCTAAACCTGAATCCTGGGGTGGGTATCGTATAGTACCTGTTGAGTTCGAATTTTGGCAAGGTAGAGCTAATCGATTACACGATCGTATTCGTTTTTCTAATCAAAAAGTGAATTGGGAGATAGAAAGATTATCTCCATAAAAAGATTACATAATTACAAAACTAGAACGTCTGTTCTTTTGGTATTGATCTTCAGAACAGTCTTCTCCATCTTTACAATTATTAACAGGCCTGGTTTCTCCAAATCCAACATAGGATAGAATTCTGTTTTTAGAGATATTTTTACTTATCAAATAATTATAAATAGATTCTGCTCTTTTTTGAGAAAGCGTTAGGTTGTAATTTTCTTCACCACGACTATCAGAATGCGTTTCTATTTTGATTACCATATTTGGGTAGTCGTTATTCATAATATCTACCACTTTATCAAGCTCAATTTCTGCTTTTTTGGTGATATCCCATTTATCAAAATCAAAATAAATTTCATTCAAATTTATCAGATCATTTATGGTTTTGGTCAATTTTAAATCTGATTTTAAAGGTGATTCAGGTGTACCACTAGACTTTACAATATCTCCCGAAGCAATACCACCACTTTTTGTATTGTTAGATTTGTTTACTTCATCCATCTCCCCAGGTATTACTACAGCAAATTGGCTATTCATTTTCTTTTTAGGAATAGAAACAAGACGACTGGCGTTTGGGCAATTTAATTCACTAATATCTATAGCTAATTTAAATTGATAGAAATCAGGTAATTCACAAGAGTTAATATGATTGTATCCTTTAGAGTATTTTATGGTTTCATTTAGCGTTCCATTAAACTCGGCCATAACAGGTTGATCCACTACAAGAATATCATCAATTGTGTTAATTGATTCACATTCGGTGTCTACAATCACATTATAACTAATTTTAAACGGTTCACTATCTATTTTAACCATTTTATTAGGTACTATAAAGTTTAGTGTTCGAGATGCTTTATCGTATTTTACCTTTATTCTTTTAGAGGGTAAAATCATAGTTTTTTCAGAAAAAACTACATTTTTTGGTAAAACATCTTTTATGATAGTATTTTTTGCATCATCGTTACCATCATTATATATGGTAAGATTGTATGTAATTTCTTGTTTAGGAGCTAATACATCATTTGGATGAATGTATTGACCATTAGCCGTATATTTTGATCTTTTTACAATGTGAATTGCAGGCTCATATATTTCTACACTAAATGCAACCGCCATAACAGAATACCCGTCATTATTAGTCGATAATCTAAATTTAGCTTCTGTTTGATTGTTACCTATAATACTATTTCTTACATTTTTTATATCGAATAAATCAGCATCATATCCTAATGTGTTTTGGCTGGCAGGAACTCTGGTTTTTACATTTTTCCCATTTTCGGTAATATTGGCATTAAAGAAGTTATTCATAGGATTAATACCATCTGCAAGACTTTTATATCTATTCGTTTCATTAGACATTACCTGGAAACGATCTCCTATAATTCCTTTGTCTCCTTCATAAGCAATTACACCTATTTTTCCGTGAACAGCTCCGTTAGGAATGGTTTGAAAATTATTAAAAGAAAAAGCGACAGGTTTTGCTTTTGAATCAATGTTTACAAAGCCATCATATACATAAAATCTTTTTCTGGGTTTGGCATCATCCTCATAAATTACAACCATTGTCCATCCACCAGCAAGGCCATTACCTAAAGTTTCATCATCATTTATTGCACTGGTTGTAGCAGGGATGTTAGCAACAGTATATGTTCCTAATGGATTTTCTAATTCTAAAATATCTGCAGTAATATCTTTATAGCAAGAATATTGTTTGAACAAAGATTCACTATCATTATAATAATCATGAATTATTTGTCCATTAGTAATGGTTGAATAAGACTGTTGTCCAGGATATTTTATTTTTATAGAAGTAATATCATGTTGTCTGTTATCATCTGCATAAGCAGCTGTCCAATATAAACCAACATGTTTAATAGCATTACAATTAGAATCGATATCCAAATCTGCACTACTAGAATTAAAAGTAGTGGGGTCATTATCAATATCGATAAAGCCCATCCTAAACTGATTGTTTAATCCACCAGCATTGTAACTTTTATTAGGATCAAATACGTCAGACCCATCATCATTACTAACTTTACCCAGAACAGTATTAGATACAAACTTGAAATCCCCCTTAAGTGTTAATTCTGTACGTTTCTTAAGAGGTACCTCTACCTGTCCATATGCAATTGTAGAGCCAATACTGCATATGATAAGTAGGAACATATTTTGAAACCATTTAAGATCTCTTTTTATAGTAATCACTTTTTCCACCTTTCTTAGTTTTTTATTACCCTACTGATATTATGATAAATTTGTGCTCATAATGTTTGGGGGGAAACACTCTGATTTAAGGGAAAACCGTATGTAAATTTATATTTTAACATTTAATTTTATACGAAAAAAAACATGTTTTCGATGTAAATACCATTTTTATCGATTAAAACCAAGTGTTTATTATGTTCATTTTCATTATTTTAGCTACTTTATCCATTATTTTTGTATTAAGCATTTGTTAAGTAAAATAGCATAAATAAGAAAAGTAATCTCACCTATAATTACATAAAAATTGATTTTTTATATTCTTATATTGAAGATTTGTAAAAACGAATCCTTAAACTTGTATTAAATAACTTCATTTTTGCTAAAATAGTATCAGATTCATGAAAACTTTATATATAATAAGACATGCAAAATCTTCTTGGGAATTTGATGTATCGGATGATAAAAGACCTCTTAATGATAGAGGAATAAGAGATGCTGGATTGATTGGTGAGCATCTGAAAACACTGGTGAAACCGATTGATAAAGTTTTGTGTAGCCCAGCCAAAAGAGCATATAGCACTGCAAAAATTATTGTAAGCCATTTAGATATTCCTGAAAATGTATTTTCTTTAGAACCAAAACTTTATGATTTTGAGGGAACCCAGGTTATTGATGTGATAAAAAATTGCAATAATGATATTAATACTTTAATGATATTTGGGCATAACCATGCTTTTACTTCGATCGCAAATCTTTATGGAGATCAACATATAGATAACCTCCCGACTGCTGGAGTAGTTGCTATAGAGTTTGATGTGGATATGTGGCAAAATATTTCTGTAGGAAAAAACTTATTAACAATTTTTCCTAAATTTTTGCGATAATGACAGAAAATATTAAAAATCAATATGTTAATAGAGAATTAAGTTGGCTTCAGTTTAATGCAAGAGTATTACAAGAAGCTGCAGATGATACAGTTCCACTATTAGAAAGATTACGTTTTATTGGGATATTTTCTAATAACCTGGATGAATTTTTTAAGGTGAGATATGCTACCATTAAACGAATAGATCAGGCAGGAAAGGATGGAAAAAATGTACTTAAGGGAACCACAGCAAACGAACTATTAGAAAAGATTACAAATATAGTTATCAAGCAACAGGCAGAAAGTCTTAAAACCATTGATAATATTAAAATTGAACTTGAAAATCATAATATTTTTATTATTGATGAAAATCAGGTTACTCCAGATCAAGATGCTTTTATTCGTAACTATTTTGTAACTAAAGTTAGTCCAGCTTTAGTTACTTATATACTAAATGATCTAGAAAAATTTCCGCATTTAAAAGATAGTGTAGCGTACTTAGCAGTAAAACTGGTACTAAAGGATAAAGTTCCTAAAGAAGGACGAATCTCCAAAATATTGCAACAAACTACCAAAGAAAAAATATATGCACTAATCGAGATACCAAAAAATACAGATCGATTTGTTGTACTTCCCGAAAAGGATGGAAAACAATTTATCATTATTCTTGATGATTTGATCAGGTATTGTATGCATATTAACTTTAGTATTTTTAATTATGTTCGGGCATCGGCTCATATGATTAAAATAACCCGGGATGCCCAGTTGGATTTTGATAATGATCTGAGTAAAAGTTTTATTCAAAAAATATCAAGCAGTGTACGATCTCGCCGTGACGGAGAACCAGTTCGATTTGTATATGATAAAACTATCGAAAGAGATACTCTTGATTTTTTGATGGAAAAAATGGGAGTTGATAACACAGATAGTATTATTCCTGGAGGGAGATATCACAATCGTAGAGATTATATGAATTTTCCAGATTTGGGCGCTATCAATTTGGTATACCAACCAATCAAACCTTTAGCTATACCCGGTCTTGTTTTACAAGGAAGCTTATTAGATAAGATTGCCAAAAAAGATTTTCTGCAATATACACCTTATCATACGTTTTCGTATACGGTAAAATTTTTACGAGAATCAGCAATTGATCCAAAAGTAAAAAGCATTAAAATTACGATATACAGGTTAGCAAATATATCTCATATTGCCAGTTCCCTTATAAATGCCGCTAAAAATGGTAAAAATGTTACTGTGCAAATAGAATTACAAGCGCGTTTCGACGAAGCTGCAAATATTCGTTATGCAGAGCAAATGCAAAGGGAAGGCATACATTTGATTTTTGGAGTTACCGGACTTAAAGTACATTGTAAAGCATGTGTAATAGAACGAGAAGAAAAAGGAAAGCTTAAACGATATGGTTTTATAAGTACTGGAAATTTTAACGAGTCTACCGCAAAAATCTATACCGATTATACGTTGTTTACAACCAACGAATCTATTTTGAAAGAAACCAATAGAGTGTTTAAATTTTTTGAAATAAATTATAAAATAAACCGCTATAAACATTTGTTGGTATCTCCGCATTACACAAGATCTTCTCTGGCGAAACTAATAGAAAAAGAAATTAGAAATGTAAAAGAAGGTAAACCTGCAGGAATTAAACTCAAATTAAATAGCTTGAGTGATTATGATATGATAGATAAGCTATATGAGGCAAGTAGAGCAGGAGTAAAAATAGATTTAATTATTAGAGGTATTTGTTGTTTGATACCGGGTATCCCGGGAATGAGCGAAAATATACGAGCAATAAGTGTAATAGATAAGTTTTTAGAACACACGCGATTATACATATTTCAAAATGGTGGAGAACCAAAAGTATATATATCATCGGCAGATTGGATGACACGAAACCTTGATAGAAGAGTAGAGATTTCTTGCCCCATCTATGACGAGGATATCAAATTAGAATTAATGGATACTTTTGATATTTGCTGGAACGATAATGTTAAAGCCAGAAGATTTTCTAAAGAGCAAGATAATGTGTACATTAAAAATGATAAGGAAAAAGTAAGATCACAAAAAGCAACATACGACTATTATTTAAAAAAACTAGGAAATTAATTATTTTGTTAACTATAGAAAAATATGGAGCTATAGATATAGGTTCCAATGCAGTACGATTATTAATAAGTAGTATTCACGAAGAGAAAGGAAAAACTACAAGGTTTAAAAAAACAAGCCTCGTTAGAGTACCCATACGATTAGGAGAAGATGTTTTTAAATCTGGACAGGTATCTCAGGAAAATATTACTAGAATGATAGATGCTATGCAAGCGTATCAGTTATTAATGAAAACGCATAAAGTAATTAAATATAAAGCCTGTGCAACATCTGCAATGCGAGAAGCCAGGAATGGAGAAGAAGTAGTTCGCCTTATAAAAGAGAAAACAGGTATTCAAATAGATATTATAGATGGTAAAGATGAAGCTGCTATAATTGCAATGACCGATTTGCATGAATTGATAAATACAGATGCAACATACCTATATGTAGATGTAGGAGGTGGTAGTACAGAGTTTACACTATATCATAATGGAAATACTATTAAATCCCGATCTTTTAAATTAGGAACGGTAAGATTGCTTAATAATTTGGTTTCTGATAAAATATGGAAAAATGTAGAAGATTGGATTAAGGAAAGTATTGTAGGTTACCGTAAAGTTTCATTAATTGGATCTGGAGGGAACATTAATAATATTTTTAAGAATAGTGGTAAAAGAATGGGTAAACCATTATCTTTTTTATATCTAAGTTCATATTATAAATTACTTAATTCTTTAACCTATGAAGAAAGAATTTGGCAACTTAACTTAAATCAGGATAGAGCAGATGTAATTATTCCTGCTACTCGAATATATCTATCTGCAATGAAATGGAGCGGTTCTAGAGAAATCTTTGTTCCAAAAATTGGTCTATCAGATGGGATTATCAAATCATTATATAATGAGAAGCTAAATAATCGTTGAAATTCATAAGTAATACATTTTATCGATTTTTAAAGAGTAATAATCGGTATAGAGCTCTAAAATGTTAAAGAAAATCCATTATTTTGTATTAAATTGAACCGTAACCTAATATTTATACTATGAAAAAAACAGTACTATTCACTGTGATTTTATTAATGTTTGTTATTTTAAAATCTCAAGCTCAGGAAATTACATATGGTGTAAGACTTGGAGCTAATCTAAGTTCTATTAGTTCTGATGATATTCCCGAAAATCTTAAAGATAGCAGATTTGGTATAGTAGCAGGGTTCTTGGCAGAAGTTCCTATTAACCAAAAATGGAGCATTCAACCAGAGTTTCAATATTCTTCTTTAGGTAATGATGACGAATCTCTAAGAGTAGACTATCTTCAATTACCAATAATGCTTAAATACAATTTTTCTAAATTGTTTAATGTTCATGTTGGCCCCCAAGTAGGACTTAAGATTTGGGAATGGGAAGATAATTCGACAGGAGAAACCAATTTTAATACATTTAATTTATCTGCTGTTGCCGGTATTGGAGTACGTCTTACAGAGAATTTCTTTGCTGATTTACGATATGGTTTTGGTGTGTCTAATATTATTGATGATGAAAATATTCCTGGGGGAGCAAAAGGAAGTAATAGAAATATTCAACTCTCTTTTGGCTATAAATTATAATAGAGCAAAATATCATATATTATATTGCTTATAGTTTTCAAAGAAAGACTTCTTTATGATAATACTTTTGTTACTATATTCTAACAAATGATTATTATTAAATTTATTAATGATTTTATTAGTCGTTACTCTAGAGACCCTAATGTAATTAGACAGTTCATTTTGGTTGAGAGGTGAATTAATAACAATTTTTTCAGAATTATAAGGCCCTCCAAATTTTTCTTTAAATTCAAAAAGTACTTTTATCAATCGTAACTCTGCAGATTGAATTTGAAGTGTTTTTATTCTATTTTCATACTCCTGATATTCCTTACCCAGTATTGATAAAAAATCTTTATAAAGATTAGGACTTTTTTTTATGGTCTTTTGTATGATGTTTTTATCAAATTCATACACTTTGGTTTCCTCACTAAGAGATTCATACATACAATATGAACAAAAATCTATAAAAATAGAACTTGCACCAAAAACCTGATTTTTTGTCAATATAATTAGAACTACCTCTTCTCCGGGATCGGTAAAACAACCAATTTTCATAACTCCATTCTTAATAAGATAGATTTTTTTAGAGCACGCCCCTGTACTTTTTATAATCTCATTTTGATAATAAATGTTACACTTGTATTGATTGTTTTCTACTAAAATGTTTAATAATTCAAAGCACATAGGGGTTATTTTTAGAAATTGAATTATTTACTGACCTTCATTAAATAAATGTTAAAAAATCGAATTGTTAACAGATATTTAAGTTTTTTATTGTGACTTAAACACATTCTTTTTACGCTAAAAATGTAATATCATACTAATCATAACCAAAATAAAAATGATTAAGTGTTAGAATTTTTATATCAATAATTTCTATGCGTTTCTAATTTCGATGCAACAAATATTAACTCTTAATTTGCACAAACTCATGAAGCGCACAAACTCAACGTGTAGAGGCGTATGCAACCTCTATAAAAATAGTATTTCCAGAAGCCTACATCAGATAATTTCATTTAGTAGATTAAACTAGAAAGGTATTTTTATTATGGAAACCACAGTTTCTCATGCTACTTCTGAAGCAGAAGTACGTGACACTTTTGGGCATATACCCTTAGTACCGGGCGATACTTTTATAAAATCTACTATAGCAAATCTATCATTATCAGATCAATATCTTTTTCAAAGGTTTGGCCAAGGGCCAATAACCAGAGTTCCGTATAGATGTATACATCATGCATTTGAGGCTCATGCCAAGGTAAATCCTAATGCTATTGCAGCCAGTCATTTAGGTAAGGTAATCACATATGAAGAATTGGATCATCAGGCAAATCTACTGGCTTTAGAACTCATAAAAAACGGAATCCAAAAAGGTGATAATGTTGGGCTATTTGTTCAACGATCAATACCAATGTTAGTAGGGATATTAGCCATCTTAAAAGCAGGAGGGGCTTATGTTCCTCAACATATCGGGCTAGCCAAAGACGAACAATTAAGGTATGTTGTTAAATCGGCGAATATAAATTTAATACTCACTTTATCAGAGTTTAAAGATTTAGTTCCGGTAATAGACGATAATAAACTTATAGTAATAGATGATTTCTTAAAATTAAACATAAATAACAGCGAGAAGATCGTACTACCAGAAATTCCTGTTACCGAAAATGATATTTGCTATATAATTTTTACATCCGGAACAACTGGGGATCCTAATGGAGTTCAGGTTAGCCATGGAAATACATGTAACATACTCCTTACGTCACCTGGTAATTTAGGAATGAGACCCGGATTAAAAGTAGGGCAAATTTTGAGTATTGCTTTTGATATGTCTGTTTGGGAGATTCTGGGAAGTTTGGCAAACGGAGCCACCTTAGTTATACGCGGAAAAAATATTCAAGAAACAGTAAGTGAGGTAGATGTGGTGATTTCTACACCAACAATTCTTAGTTCTTTAGATGTTACACTTTGCCAGAATGTTCGCGTAGCTATAGTTGCAGGAGAGCCCTGTCCAAGGATTTTAGCAGAAAAATGGTCTTCGTTTTGTGCTTTTCATAACTCTTGCGGACCCACCGAAACTACGATTATCAATACCGTAAAACGATTTTTTCCAACAGATGAATTACTTACCATAGGAAAACCTACGCCCAATAATACAGTATATGTTTTGGATGAAAACTTAAAACCTTGTGGTATAGGAGAACCCGGTGAAATGTGGGCAGGAGGTCTTTGTGTTACTCATGGATATATCAATAATCAAGAATTAACAAACGAAAGATATGTAGATGATCCATTTCTGGGCCAAGGCAAAAAAATGTTCAGAACAAGAGATTTGGGAAGATGGACTTTGGATGGTGAATTAGAACATCTGGGAAGAACCGATGATCAGGTAAAGATATGTGGTTTTAGAGTAGAATTAGATTCTGTATCCTCTATTATAGAGAAAATGCCAGAAAGTAAAAGAGCAGCTACTTTAAAAATAGATAATAGAACCTTAATATCCTTTGTAAGCCCAGAAGATATTGACCAGGAAAAGGTTAAAAAACAAGTAGAAGAAGTGTTGCCATATTACTGTGTTCCAGCAATAGTGGTAGCAATGCCAGAACTTCCTATGACAGATCGCGGTAAAATAGATAAAATGAAATTAATGAAACTTATTCCTCATAAACAAGAAGAGGAAGAAAAGACAACAAGTGCAAAAAAAGATCAAAAATTTACAGATGATGATGATATCCCCGATTTAGAGGCAATACAATTACCTCCTCAAAAAAAGTCATTTAGCAGAATGTGGAAAGGAGAAAAATTAATGCATTATTACCGCTTGTTTGCACTGCTTTTAATAGCAAATATCGGAATAATGATCTATGGGGCAACAGAAGGTAATTGGTGGTCTCAGCAAGAAATGCGTTTAGATATTATCTCTAAAATCACACTAGTTAACTTTACAATAGGGATCCTTATCAGACAGCAATACGTTATTAATTTCTTGTTTTGGGTTGCAACCAGTATTCCCACAAGCTGGCCTTTGTCGATAAGAAGAAGAGCAGGGAAAATATATCATTTTGGAGGAATTCATATCGGTGGGACCGTAAGTGGTACCCTTTGGTTTATACTATTTATGGGATCCCTATATTATGATTTTTTTAATCCTCAAAATGAAACTACTAAAGATATTACGCTGTTATGGGTAACTACAATACTTACAGGAATTTTAGTTTTTATGATTATTATGGCTTTGCCAAAATTAAGAGCAAAATTTCATAATAGTTTTGAAAAAACTCATCGATTTGGTGGTTGGACAGCACTATTATTATTTTGGGTACAAACGATACTCATAATACAAGGAAATGGTTCTGAACACACTTTATTAGAAAACTTATTTGATTCTTTTAGTTTTTGGGCATTAACAGTGATAACAATTAGTATAGCATTACCATGGTTAAGATTAAAAAAAGTAGAAGTCGATATTACAAGGCCATCAAACCATGTTATTCTAGCACGATTCAATTATGGAGAAACCCCTTTTGCAGGTTCCTCTACAGCGATTAGTAGAGATCCATTAATGGAGTGGCATTCCTTTGCAAATGTACCTGAACCAGGTAGAGAAGGGTTTCGTTTAACTATCTCCAGAGCAGGGGATTGGACAGGTGAACTTATTGATGATATGCCAAAATACTTGTGGGTTAAAGGAATCACTACTGCAGGAGTAGGAAATGTTGATAAGCTATTTAAAAAAGTTATTTGGGTAGCAACAGGTAGTGGTATTGGCCCATGCTTACCACATCTTTTTTCTGGAGAAACTCCCGCTCGGTTAATATGGGCAACCCGAAATCCAAGAAAAACATATGGTGATGAATTGGTAGAAGAAATTCTCGAATCACAGCCAGAAGCTATCATATGGGATACAGATGCACATGGAAAACCTGATATGGTAAAACTAGCATATAAAGCATATAAAGATTTTAATGCAGAAGCAGTAATATGTATTTCTAATAAAAAACTTACCTGGAAAGTAGTCTACGGAATGGAAAGTAGAGGGATACCAGCATATGGCGCAATTTGGGACTCTTAAACTTAAATATGTACTAACACAAACTCAACCTTTTTTATACAACAACACATAGCTGAAACCAGCAATTTTAATAAAGACATTTAAAAAAACGAATAGTCTTTAGGAGATGCTATGTAAAAATTAAAACTATGAATATAAAAATCGAACAGAGAAAACGGGTAGTGATTATAACCTTAAATCGCCCAAAAGCATTAAATGCACTAAATAGTGAATTGATGCGAGAAATGGTTTCTGTTATGCAGAAACTGGATAAGGACCCAAGTGTAGGGTGTTTTGTAATCACAGGATCTAAAAAAGCGTTTGCGGCAGGAGCAGACATAAAAGAAATGGAAAATAAATCTTATATGGATATGTTTCATGAAGATTATTTTGCTGCCTGGGAAGCTTTTACCGCAATTAGAACTCCAAAAATCGCTGCCGTATCTGGGTATGCTTTAGGAGGAGGATGTGAATTAGCTATGATGTGTGATATTATTTATGCATCGAATACAGCAAAATTTGGTCAACCAGAAATTAAACTGGGAGTGATCCCAGGGATTGGCGGAACCCAACGCTTAACAAAAATGGTAGGAAAAACAAAGGCTATGGACTTGATTCTTACCGGACGTTTAATGAATGCAGAAGAAGCAGAACGATCAGGGCTGGTGTCTCGTATAATACCAGTAGAAACCTTATTGGAAGAATCTGTAGAGGCTGCAGCAATTATTGCTTCTTATAGTAAAACAACAGCTATGGTTGCAAGAGAAGCTATAGATAGAGCTATGGAGTTAAGTCTTCGCGAAGGAGTACTCTACGAAAGAAGAGCCTTTCATGCATTATTCGCTACAGAACACCAAAAAGAAGGTATGCAGGCTTTTGTAGAAAAACGAAAAGCTAACTTTTCTATTCCTAATCAAAAACAAATCATTCAAGCTCACTAATCATTAAACACATAATTAAAGAAATTAAATCATGAAAAAACTCATAATAATATTAATTGTACTAGGTTTTCAGTATTCAACAATACAAGGACAAGAAGAGAAAAAGAAAAAAGCAACATTAGCAGTAAAAGTGATCCAAAATAGTGTTGCAGGATTTTCGACCTTATTTTTAGGAGGTTTTGAAACTAATAAAAATTTTGATATTACTTTTTATAGTATGTTCTGGACAAACCCTTCCTTCGGAACTCCAGAATCGGGTAGTGATCAATTATTAGAAACTGGTATTGGATTAGGATTTAAACTCATGGACGGAAAATTATTTCTTAACCCAGGGGTTGGGTTTGCGCATGGTAAATTCTTTTCGGATGTTGCAGGTACAAAAATAGGAGAGGCTGTAATCCCTAATACTTTTGTGGCGTACCATAACTCTATTTTTGATATAGAAGCATATCTGGCTTATTATAAATCGTTAAGAGATAGAGATGATATCTCGACCAAAGATTTACTCCTTTTTTGGGCAGCACCCGGAATTAATGTAAGCGATCGTTTAGTACTAGGTGGTTTTTTTGAAGAATTAGCCTTTATGAACCTAGAAAATGACGATGTTAATAAGAATATACAGGTATATCGTTATTTGGGAGGTTCTGTTAAATTAAAACTTGATAACGGTATGGCATTTAGATTTTCTGCGGGAGCTAACCTGGTCACAGATGTAGGTGCATCAGACGAATTTTATAAAGTATCTGCTTTTATACCATTTTAAAGAGGATAAGTGTTAATCTGTATACCAAATTTATGCGGTAAGGATTAAAAGTCCGTTTTCACAGTTCAGATTGTTATATTATCTTTACTTGTGATGTAATGAATAAAGCTATCGAAAGATAGCTTTATTCTATTTTTAATCCGTTGCATTTATCCATGAATCGTTTCTTTATTTCTTAAAGACCTCATTATTTCTGCTTCAAAAACTAACAATTCCAGCTACTTTTATCGACTTCAAAACGGGTCTTACGAAATCTTTGGCTTAAATGATATTAAAAAGATTAGTGTTTTGATTTTACATCATTTGTATTTGACTTAATACATGAATTGAGATGTCTTATTACATGTTTTGAGACATGTATTAATTGCATTGTATTTATTTATTGTATGAACTTAGCGGTAACTTTAACACAAATTTGACTAAAATGTTACTATTACAATCCACAAGGCTTTTGGCTGTATTCACAGTTAGAATAACTGCTATTTAGTTATTTCCTAATAATCAATGCAAAATTACCTCAATCTCAGAGCTTATTCATTCACTTGCTGTTGTTGGATATGATTTTTCTAACAGTGAGATATAAATAGTCTCGTAAATTATTCTTCAATAATTCTATGATCACTTCTTTTTGCATTTAAACTAAATTTTTAACTAATACAAATTACTATTAAAACTCTTAAAGTTTTAATGTGTAGCATCATTTTCTATTTAGATAAACTCTACTTGTGTTACATAATTAGTGCATTATTTTAGAATTTAACACATTAATGTAGTACATCAACTTTATAGTTTTATTAGAACTAATTAATATAAAATTTTTAGAGTTAATGGTTTGGGGTCAGCCATTATCAATTTGTAGATTCAAAATCATAAAAACCAAAAATATGAAACGTATATTAACAATCGCAATTGCTTTTTTTACAATAATGGGCTTTGCGCAAACTCAACCACAAAAGGCTAGTGATCTAGTATCCCAACAAAAAAAATCTGGTTCGGCTTTTGAAGAAATTCAACTTTTCAAAATAATAAATAAACAAAAAAATAACCTAAAACTTCCTAAAGGGCTTCATGATTATGTGTTATTCTCATTAGATCAAAATAAGATGAAATCTTTGCAAGGGAGTTACCCAAATACTATGAATTTGAGTATTCCAGGGCAGAAATCAGCAATGTCGGTTGATCTTGTAAAAGTAAATATTAAAACAGATGATTTTTTGGCTAAAGGTACACAGGGTAATGTTTTGCCTTCTTCTGGTATAGCACATTATAGAGGTGTGGTAAGCGGACAGTCTAATTCTCTAGTAGCTATCAGTTTTTATAAAGATAATGTATCTGGTTTTATTAGTCCTAATGGCCAAGGAAGCATAGTATTAGGTGCTTTAAGCAATAGCAAGAACCATATTATTTATAAGGACAAGGAACTTAGTCATATAAATGATTTTTCTTGCCACGTAGAAGACAATATGGAAAAAGGATACACTCTTGAAGAATTGTCTTATAATCCACAGAGTAAATCAGCAGCAAAGTGTGTAAAAATGTTCTTTGATATAGCCGCAGATATTGTTAGGGATAAAGGAGGAGAACAACAGGCTACCAATTATATGGAAACTTTATTTAATCAAGTAGCTGCCCTGTATGCCAATGATCAGATAACTCTTAAATTATCTGGTACCAAAGCTTGGAGTTCTAATGAGCCATTCCAGAATTCTAATCTTGATAGCTATGGTAGATATAGGAGAAATAATGGTCTTAATGGAGCAGATTTAGCACATCTGGTTAATTATTCATTTAATGGAGGATTAGCTGCTTCTATTGGAGGTTTGTGTGGTTCTAAGAATTATGCTGTTTCTGGTATTAAAGGTAGTTTTAGTAATGTACCTACTTATTCTTTCGATGTATTCTTAATTTCTCATGAAACAGGACATAATGTAGGATCACGTCATACACATGCATGTGTGTGGAACGGCAATAATACAGCTATAGATGGTTGTGCTGGCCGTGTAGAAGGAAATTGTAGATTACCAGGGAATCCTGCAGGAGGAGGAACCATTATGAGCTATTGCCCACAAACTAGTGTTGGGGTGGATTTTAATTTAGGGTTTGGCTCTCAACCTGCTAATGTGATCCGTAATCATATTTCGAGATCAAATTGTATACAGACTTGTGATGGCGGAGGATGTAATACAGGAGATGCTATATCGGTAACATTTACCAATAATACAGATTGTACTTTAGAGTATTTTCAGAACAATTCTTTACAAGGATCTGCCAATGCAGGAGGCTCGTATAATGCAAATACTACTGTAGGAAGCACGTGGCAAGCCAAAAAAGCTTCGGGAGATACTGTAGATAATTTTACTATTGCTTGTGGCCAAACAACCTATAACTCTTCAGGAAATTGTAGTAGTGGTGGTGGTAACTGTGATGGTGTAGCACCTTATGATCCTAATAAAACCTACTATGAAGGAGATAAAGTTACATACCAAGGGGATTTATACCAAGTACAAAATGGTCGATGGACTAATTTAGGGCCATGTACTACAACAACTGATCCTTGTGCAGGAGTGGCACCATATTCTTCTGGTACTGTATATAACGTAGGTGACCGTGTAACTTATAATGGATCTTTATATGAAAGAACTTTTAACGGATGGACTAATTTAGGTGCTTGTGGAGGAGCATTTTCTGCTTTCAAAGGCGATGGACCAGCGGGAGGATTACAATTTAAAGCATTCCCTAATCCAGCAAAAGATCTTTTAAACCTGGAAATTAGTAATGCGAAATCTTCTTCTCAAATCAGTATCAAAGATATGAATGGAAGAACATTAGAAATCATAGATCTTAAAACACCTCCGGGAGGAAATATAGTGAGAAAAACAGTAGATATTAGTAAGTTATCTACCGGTATCTATTTTGTAAAAGTTACCAATAGTGGTACAACTCTTACTAAAAAGTTTTTTGTAAAATAAATTTTTAAATAATAATAAAGTTTGACCCTATTTATAAAGAGACTGTTTAAAAGGCAGTCTCTTTTTTTATTATTTGAGTATGGTTCTTATCCTTAGGCTATATAAACCATAAAGTTGTTTTCAAAACTTAGCGTCAATGCCAATCTAGTCTTTTGCTTCCGAGTTATGATGATTTACTTCTCAAGAATTATCCCGTTTGTATAAGTCAATATGATTATCAATCATTTAGATATAACTACATTAACTCATCTTATTTATCCATGAATGGTTTCTTTATTACCAAGAGATTTCATTATTTCTGCTTCAAAAACTAATAATTCCTGCCACTTTTTATCGACTTCTTCGCGATTTCCATATTGGCGTGCAAAATTTAAAAACATGGTGTAATGATTAGCTTCACTTACCATCAGACTTCTATAAAAGTCAGCCAGTTCTTGATCTTCTAATTCTTCAGATAGTAATTTAAAGCGCTCACAACTTCTGGCTTCAATTAAAGCTGCATATAATAAACGGTGCACAAGTTGAGTTGTTCTACTTCCTCCTTTCGGAAAAAAAGTTACCAATTGAACGACATAATCATCTTTTCGATCTCTACCCAAAACCCAGCCTCGATCCAGGATTTTATCATGAACCATTTTAAAATGACTTATTTCTTCTTTTACAAGTTTTACCATTTCTTGTACTAACTCTGTGTATTCAGGAAAACTTACAATAAGTGATATTGCTGTAGAAGTAGCTTTTTGCTCGCAATATGCATGATCTGTAAGAATCTCTTCAATGTTTTTTTCTACAATATTTACCCATCTTGGGTCTGTAGGAAGTTTTAAGCCAAGCATATCTCTTTTTTTATAATTTTTTTACAAAGATATTGAAGTGATCTAAACTTTCTATATACGATAAAAAAAATGTATTCCTATCGAACTTGATTAAATCGCTTTATAGAAACATAAAAATAGTTTCTTCTATGTTGTTTTTAACCAATTTATACACTGTAAGTTTTCTAACAGATGTACTACTAAATCAGGAAATAGAATTTATGATGGAGATATTTGATTATTTAACTGGAAGAGGAGGAATGCTAATATTAGGTTTATTTGTCGTTATTGTGGTTTTATATAACAAAATTAGAACTAGGAATTATTTTAAAAGGCCTTCGGGGAAAAGAAAAAAATGATTAATTATAGTAATTTGATTCTGTAATACAGAGCCTGTAATTGGTATTGAATAGATTTTTATATATCTAAATCAAAAGAGGAACGTAACTTATCAATAAGAGGGTTTTTCTCTCTTAATTTTTCATATTTATCCTGGGGAGTGAAAGCATATTTTTTAGAAGCTTCTTCATTTACAATAATCTTTAGCTCAATACTGTAATTTTTTAATTTTTTGAACATAAACTGCAATAATCCAGATTGAGCAGCTTCCATATCGACTTTCATCGATTGATTGGGTAATTCTAATACAATAGCATCTTCGTCAAGGGTTGGGATATTCATAGCAAACATAGATCCAATAATACGCTCTCCCTTTTTATCTTGCATTTTGCCATATTCTATCCAGGCCCCCTGCATTTGCGATTCTGTAAACTTTTCTTTAGGTAAATTTTTGGGATCAATTATTTGCTCCTCTTTATTCTCTTCATGCTCTTTCTTCCTTTTAATACTACTTAAGGATAAGCCAGAAGTTCTACGTTCTCTATGTATTAAACCAGGTTTTTTCTCTACTGCTACAGGAGTTTCAGTTGTAATTGTACTTTCAGGATTATCTTCCTGAATATCAGATTTTACATCTTTGTTTTGTGTAATTTCAGAAACGGTAGTAGCAGAAGACTCTATTTTTTCTTCTACTTGAGAAAGTGTATTGTTTTGCTTTTCAGTTTCAGTTTTTTCTAAAGCCTTTTCTTTTACTTCAGATGAAATTTTAACGGGCTTAATTCCTTTTTCCTTAAAGTAAGAAGGAGGAATTATGTAGGGTTTGTCATTTTTTTTTTCTCCATCCACAAGGATAGAGGCAAGTTGCATTAGGCATAACTCGACCAGCAATCTTTGATTGCGACTAGTTTTATATTTTAGGTCACAATCATTAGCAAGCTCAATACCCTTAATAAGAAAAGCATGTGTGGCTTTTTGCGATTGCTCTAAATATTTAGCTTTCGTTTGTTGCCCTACTTCGAGAAGGTTTATAGTAGCTTGATTTTTACATACTAATAAATCTCTAAAGTGAGATGCAAGGCCAGATATAAAATGATGCCCATCAAAACCCTGAGAAAGAATTTCGTTAAATTCTATAAGGAGTTGTGGGATATTATTCTCAAGTATTAAATCGGTAGTTTTGAAATAAGTTTCATAATCTAAAACATTCAGGTTTTCGGTTACTGCCTGTCTGGTTAAATTTTTTCCACTAAAACTAACAACTCTATCAAAGATTGATAGCGCATCTCGCATTGCCCCATCTGCTTTTTGGGCAATAATTTGCAAAGCATCTTCATCTGCAGTGATCCCCTCTTGCGCTGCTACTTGCATTAAGTGATTTTTTGCATCAGTCACAGTAATGCGTTTAAAATCAAATATTTGACAACGAGATAAAATTGTAGGTATGATTTTATGTTTTTCTGTCGTAGCCAGAATAAAAATAGCATGTTTAGGAGGCTCTTCTAATGTCTTTAAAAAGGCATTAAAGGCTGCTTGAGAAAGCATATGTACCTCATCAATAATGTAGACTTTATATTTCCCAACTTGTGGAGGGATTCGTACTTGGTCGATAAGGCTTCTAATATCATCTACAGAGTTATTTGAAGCTGCATCGAGCTCAAAAATATTAAAAGCAAAATCTTCATCAGGATGTTCATTTTCATCCTGATTAATTGTTTTTGCAAGAATTCTGGCACACGAAGTTTTTCCAACTCCTCTTGGCCCGGTAAATAATAAAGCCTGCGCAAGATGATTATTTTCTATAGCATTAAGCAGTGTATTGGTAATTGCCTGTTGCCCCACAACATCTTTAAATGTTTGGGGTCTGTATTTACGTGCTGATACTATAAAATGCTCCATCGCTACAAAGTTAAAAATTGCTTACAAAAAATAAATTATAGCTATCGGTTTTTATTTTTAGTTATTAACAGCTAAAAAATTATGTTGAATTCTGAATTCTAAGTTCAGAATTATGATACTTTTGCACAAAGCAGATCACCTTATCGCTCTCGATGATTCGGGGGAGGAAAGTCCGGACACCATAGCACAGTATAGCGGGTAACGCCCGTCCGTCGTAAGGCGAGGACAAGTGCAGCAGAAAGTATGTACAGGTAATGCTGTAGTGAAACCAGGTAAACTCTATACGGTGCAACGCCATGTAAACCAGCTTTTGAGGGTTGTGCGCCCAATGTTGGAGGGTAGGCGGTTTGAGCTGATAAGTAATTATTAGTCTAGATAAATGATAAGGACCCGATATATCGGGAAACAGAATCCGGCTTATGATCTGCTTTTTTTTACAACTCTTTTAACAATATCTAATATCAATTTTCTTGTACCTTGTACCACAAGAAAAATTATTTGAATGAAAATTGCTATAGTCTGTTATCCTACCTTTGGAGGTAGTGGAGTAGTGGCCACAGAATTAGGAATTGCTCTGGCAAAACTAAACCACGAAGTACATTTTATTACCTATAAACAGCCTGTTAGGTTAAATCTATTAAATCCGAATATTCATTTTCATGAAGTAAGCGTACCTACATATCCTCTTTTTCATTATCAACCCTACGAATTGGCATTATCTAGTAAATTGGTTGATACGATTAAAAAGTATAAAATCGATGTGCTTCATGTTCATTATGCTATTCCGCATGCATATGCTGGATATATGGCAAAAAAAATGTTGGAAGAAGAAGGAATTTATGTTCCTATGGTGACCACATTACATGGTACTGATATTACACTGGTTGGGAACCATCCTTTTTATAAACCTGCAGTAACATTTAGTATCAATAAAAGTGATATTGTTACTTCGGTATCTCAAAGCCTTAAAGACGACACATTACGCCTGTTTGATATCAAAAACAATATTGAGGTAGTCCCTAACTTTATTGATGCGAGCCAAAGAAAAACTAGTTTTACAGATTGCCAGCGAGAACTCATGGCAACTCCAGAAGAACGTATAGTTACTCATATTAGTAATTTTAGAGCTGTAAAACGTATAACCGATGTTGTAGATATTTTTTATAATATTCAGAAAAAGATACCTGCAAAGTTATTGATGGTTGGAGAAGGCCCTGAACGTAAACCGGCAGAAGAAAGATGTAAAGAACTTGGTATAAAAGATAAAGTGGTTTTCTTTGGTAACAGTAATGAAATAGATAAGATATTGTGTTTTTCTGATCTGTTTTTACTTCCATCTGAGCGAGAAAGTTTTGGTTTGGCAGCATTAGAAGCGATGGTAAATAAAGTAGCTGTAATATCGAGTAATGCAGGAGGGATTCCTGAAGTGAATAATCATGGTGTTTCTGGTTATATGAGTGATGTAGGAGATGTAAGAGATATGTCAGAAAACTCGATCAAAATTCTTGAAAATGATGACAGATTAGAAACCTTTAAAGAAAATGCGTATAAAGAAGCAATGAAATTTGACATAAGTAATATTATCCCGTTATATATAAAAATGTATGAGAGTGCTTTAGCAGCAGTATAATATCATTTATTGGTAAAATTAAACCCCCCTTGTTATATCATAACAAGGGGGTTTTGGTTATTATTTTACTTGATGTATGCCTAAAACGTATATCTGGCAGAAATACCAACATTGACTCCGGTATTATCTACATCTCTAAACCCGTTTGGTCGATCGATATCATGAATATCAAATGTAGGACGAATACTAAATGCTACCTGAAGCGGGAAATCAAAACGATAATCAACTCCAAAATCTGCTCCAATGTATGGAAAAAATTCACTATCTCTATCTACGCTTACAACATTAAAACCAAGATATCTGGTTTTAAAATCGATATAGCCTGCACCTAAACCAGGACCTGCAAACCAATTTAATTTATCCCAAATATTATATGTCCAATGAAAAAATACTCCACCACGATATGTAGAGATAAAAGAATTTGTTTTAAAGCCTAAATTAGCATCAATTCTATTGTGCTCACTTATTATTTGTCGTTGGTATGTAATTTCGGGACCAAAGCCTTCATCTCCAATAACTCCTTCTGATAACCGAATTCCTATAGCGTTTTCAGGAATATCTTGAGCTTGCAGTTGTGAAACCGAGATAATGATTGATAGTACAAAAAAAAGTTTTTTCATGATTTAAATTTTTAAAAGTTTTAATTGATTATTATAAAAATGGTTAGTGTTGTATCTTAAAGTATTGTTTGTAAAACTAGTGTATTGAGAGTATTAATCAAATTTGTATCTGGCACTTAAGCCAAAGTTAAAAATGATATCATCATTGGTATAACTATCGAAGTATATTTCTGGCCTGAAGTCTAAAGAAATTAATAGCGGAAAATCAAAATTATACTCTATACCAATATCTCCCGTTACAAAACCAAAAGTAGTTAAATTATCGTCACGTACAATATCAGAGTCAAAATCAACTAATCCGCCTCCGATTCCAGGACCAACATACCAATTTAGACCTTGGTTAATATTAAAAACCCACTGATATATCCCGGTAAGTTTTAGGGCATTGTAGCTTCTTTTACCTTGTGCTCCAAGTCCTACTTCTATTCTTGTTTTAGAACTTAAAGCATTTTGATATGAAGCTTCGGCCCAAAAACCATTTGCTTCGCTTATACGTAAACCGATAGTATGTTCAGAAATTTCCTGAGACTGTATAGTACCCATACAAAGAAATAGAAAAGGAAGTATAAAAAATATGTTCTTCGTCATAATCGTAAATAGTAATTTCCTATTTCCGACTATAACGTCATAAATCTCCTATTCTGTAAGGATAAGTCTTAAATCTTTGTTAAGATTGAATTAGCTATGCTGTAACTGCATATCGGTACTCTCAAAAATCTTATCTGCAGAATCAGCAATAAATCCATTAAAAATAGCATCTTGATTATTTTTGTAACGATATGAAAATTCGTAATAGCAGGATGTGATTTCTTTAACGTTTTCTTCAAATTCTACTTCGACTACATCAGCCAAAATACTGGATTGTTCTAGTAATTGAGAGGCAGAACCTTTTATTTCGCCTCCAGAAGTATTCATTTTGAAGCCATTCTCTTTGAGGAATTCATTTACCTGGGATAGATTTTTAAATGTTTGAAGTTTATTAACATCTACCGTGAAATGATTAGAGCAAAAACCATTAACATATACCCAGGCTGCATATTCTGATGCAGAAAGAAGTCTTTTGTAAATCTCAAAGGATGGTTTATCCCAAACTCTACCTTTTAGGATAAGATCTTCTTGTTGTAAAACTGTATGATCTATTTGATTTATAGAGTTTTGGATGATGCTATTTAGTTCAACAGAAAATTCTTCAAGAAGCAATTCGCTAATAAAGATTTTTGGTGCATTACCATCACTTTTGTGTTCAAAATGTTTTGCACGTAATTTTTTTGTCTTAAAATGGTATTCTCCTTTGGGTTCATACCCCATAGCAATAAAAGGTTTTGCCAAAATATCGATACTAACTCTGGGATCATTAAAAGTACGTATTGCAATATGATCATTAAAAACGGTATTGCCTTCTGCTTCAAATAAAGATTTAATTTTTTGCGCTGAAGGAGTTTTTACAGTGTATTGTTTCCAAAGTTCTTCAAAAAAATAAGTCAAATCCATTTCAATTATGTTTTTATTTGAAGCAAAATTATTATTTTTGACTATTATTGCGTGTATATATATTGTTTTTAGTTTCAATTGTATAAATTTTGTGTCAAATTGAAGGTAATGTTTTGTTTTTATTATCAATTTTGACTGCAAGTGTTTTAAATTTTTTATGAGTATGAATCATTTTGATTATATAGATCAGCAGATTTTATTGCAGATACGTGAAGATGCCAGAAAGCCTTTCTCTCAAATAGCAGAGAATTTAAAAATTTCTAATTCTTTGGTACATCAAAGAATTAAAAAACTTAAGCAACGTGGTGTAATAAAGAAAGCCGAGTTTGTTGTAGATGAAAAACAAATCGGTTTTAAAACGAAATCTTATGTTGGTATTCGTCTAAGAGAAGCTAGATATGCAAAACAAGTAGTTGACGGTTTAAAAGAAATTCCTGAAATATTAGAATGCAATTATGTATCAGGTCATTATGCTATTTTCATTCTTATTTTTGCATTTGATAATCATCATTTACGTAAGATTCTGTATGAACAGGTGCACCAAATTGATGGAGTCGCAGGAACAGATAGTTTTATTTGTTTTGATACCAATTTTAGAAGGCAGGTTTCTTTAAATTCTTTAGGAAAGAATATTTCATATGATTGATAAAAGTATATTGACACCTTTACAAAACCAGCTAGAAGGTCAACTACAATTTGATACTCTAATTACTGCTTTATATGCTACAGATGCTTCAGTGTACCGTAGAATTCCCCTGGCGGTAGCATTTCCAAAAACAATACAAGATGTAAAAAAAATAATTGCTTTTGCGTCTCAGCATGATATTGGTATAATTCCCAGAACAGCAGGAACTTCGCTTGCGGGGCAATGTGTGGGGGATGGTATTGTGGTAGATGTTTCTAAATATTTTACTAAAATAATCGCTGTAGATAAAACCAAAAAAACAGTAACTGTTCAACCAGGAGTGATACGAGATGACCTTAATCGTTTTTTAAAGCCTTATGGATTATTTTTTGGGCCCAATACATCGACATCTAATCGTTGTATGATTGGCGGAATGGTAGGAAACAATAGTAGCGGTACTACATCGATTCAATATGGTGTTACAAGAGATAAAGTCTTAGAATTGCAAACTATATTGTCTGATGGTAGTGAAGTTACTTTTTCTGAAATATCACTAGATGATTTCGAGGCAAAACGAAATTTGGATACTCTTGAAGGAGAAATTTATAACCAGATTTATACCGAACTTTATTCTAAAGAGATTCAACAACAAATTACGGCGCATTTCCCGAAACGAGAAATTCATAGACGTAACACTGGTTATGCTATTGATGAGTTAATTGATTCTGAAGTTTTTTCTACAACAAATACACATTTTAATATGTGTAAACTCCTTACAGGAAGTGAAGGGACATTAGCTTTTACAACACAAATTACATTACAGTTAGATGAACTCCCACCAGAAGAAACCTTAATGATTGCAGCGCATTTTAGGACTATTGATGATTGTATGAGAGCAGTAGCACCTGTAATGCAACATTCGCTGTTCACTTGCGAAATGATGGATAAAACCATTTTGGATTGTACAAAAAATAACATTGAGCAATTAAAGAATCGTTTTTTTATTGTTGATGACCCAGAAGCAATCCTAATGTTAGAACTTAGGGCAAACGACACGAATCATTTAGAACAGCAAAAAGATAAGCTATTAAAAACTCTTGATGATTCAAAACTAAGCTATGCCAATCCAATTTTACGTAAGGAAGAAATAGATAAGGCTTTAGAACTAAGAAAAGCAGGATTAGGATTATTAGGTAATATTGTTGGTGATAAAAAAGCGGTTGCTTGTATAGAAGATACGGCAGTCGCAATCTCTGATTTGGCAAATTACATATCAGAATTTACAGATTTAATGAAATCTTATGACCAACAAGCGGTGTATTATGCACATGCTGGAGCAGGAGAGATTCATCTTCGACCTATTCTGGATCTGAAAAAAAGTAAAGACGTAACGCTATTTAAAAAAATAACAGATGATGTAGCTTCTTTGGTAAAGAAATATCAGGGCTCTATGAGTGGTGAGCATGGCGATGGTATTGTAAGAGCTGGATACATACCTTTTATGATTGGTGAGGATAATTATAAGATTTTAGAACGTATTAAAAGGACGTTTGATCCTAATTTTATTTTTAATCCGGGTAAGATTATAGATGCTTATCCCATGGATCAAAAGCTGAGATATGAGGTCGATCGAAAAGAACCAGAAATAGATACCATTTTTGATTTTACTGACTCGATGGGAATTCTAAGAGCTGCAGAAAAATGTAACGGTAGTGGTGATTGCCGTAAGTCTGTAGAAGCAGGAGGAACCATGTGTCCCAGTTATCGGGCTACAAAAAACGAAAAAGATACTACCCGAGGCAGAGCAAACACATTAAGAGAATTTTTAACCAATAGTGAGAAGGTTAATAAATTTGATAATAAAGAATTAAAAGAAGTTTTTGACCTCTGTCTAAGTTGCAAAGGATGTGCCAGTGAATGTCCCTCTAATGTTGATGTAGCTGCGCTGAAAGCAGAATTCGAATATCAATATCAAAAAGAAAACAGAGTATCATTACGTACAAAGCTTTTTGCCCACAATAATAGATTGAATGCTATAGGAAGAATCGCGCCTGGTTTAACAAATTTTTTCTTTTCCAATACATTAACATCTGGTGTTTTAAAATCTATTTTAGGTATTGCCAAACAACGAAATTTACCTTTGTTAAGCAAACAATCCTTAGAAGGTTGGTGTAAACAAAATATAAAAAAAATACAACCAGAGCAACCTATAAAATCAGTATACTTTTTTATAGATGAATTTACCAATCATCTGGATGCCGAAATTGGAATAGATGCGATCAAGTTACTTACCAGATTAAATTATGAAGTAAAGATTATTGATCATAAAGAAAGTGGGCGGACTTTTATATCAAAAGGGTTACTGAAACAAGCCAAAATGCTGGCAAATCTTAATATTAAAACGTTCAGCAATCATATTACAGCAGAAACTCCTTTGGTTGGATTAGAACCTTCTGCCATACTTACTTTTAGGGATGAGTATTTGAGATTGGCAGACGATAAAGAAAAAGCAACATCAGTAGCAACACATACTTTTTTGATTGATGAATTCTTACATACAGAAATAGAAAAAGGAAATATAAATGCAGATTTGTTTACTACAGATACTAAAACCATCAAAATACATGGGCACTGTCATCAAAAGGCTTTATCGGGTATACACAATACATTTTCGATTCTAAACTTACCCAAAAACTTCAACGTTACGATTATTCCATCAGGATGTTGTGGTATGGCAGGATCTTTTGGATATGAGAAAGAGCATTATAATATTAGTATGCAAATAGGGGAGCAGACCTTATTTCCATCGGTTAGAAAAACACCTAAGGATACTATTATTGTGGCTGTAGGAACTAGCTGCAGGCATCAAATAAAAGATGGGACCCAGCGAGAAGCACTTCATCCCATTAGCATTCTCAAAAATGCTTTAGTATAGATAGAATTCTTAAGAAACAAATATTAAAATTGATAACGAATCCCTAATCCAAACCCTGTATGAGGATATGCCGAAGTGGAGTTGCTATCATATTTGGCAAAAAGTATTCCAGGTGTGTTTAGAAAATTCTTGTGATTGAGTGGTATTTACAATCAATGCAAAAACTGCAAAAATTAAAACATGTTTTTTGTACATCATAAAAAAGGTTAGTAGTAACAACAACAGGTTTTATTGGGACATCTCAAATATGTCACAAGGTTTTTAAGGAAAAGTCACTGTTTTTGGGGATATTGAAAAAGTAATAACAATAAAACGTGAGAAAAACAGGTTATAATTTTCTGAGAGATGTAATTACCTGGTTGGTAATA
Source organism: Aquimarina atlantica (assembly GCF_000626715.1). GTDB lineage: Bacteria > Bacteroidota > Bacteroidia > Flavobacteriales > Flavobacteriaceae > Aquimarina > Aquimarina atlantica. Next base: position 375,895 of record NZ_AQRA01000001.1, read on the forward strand.
AAAGAAGCTTGTAGGGCTTCGGGATCAATTTCTAAACTATCGGCCTCTTCAATAGATTCTTCATAAGCTTTCATAGATTCATTCTCATAGTGTACTAGTTTCCATGCTGCATCATGATATTCTAACGAAGTTAGATTTTCTATCCAGTCTCCAGAATTTAAATAAATACAGGACCCACTTTTATCCTCGTATTTACGCATTTGAGGTTGATGAATATGACCACATACTACATAGCTATACTTATTCTTGACGGCTAGCTCTGCAGCAACATCTTCGAAATCATTAATATACTTGACAGCTTTTTTTACACTATTTTTGATTTTCTTCGAAAGAGAGAATTTTTCTTTTCCTATACGTACAAGAAACCAATTAATAGCTTGATTAAAAAGAATTAACATATCATATCCCCAACCTCCTAATTTTGCTAACCATTTTGCATTTTGGATTGAGGCATCAAAAACATCTCCATGAAAAAACCATGCTTTTTTGCCATCTAATTCCAGAACGAGTTTATCAACTAATTTAAAATTCCCCATTTGAGCATCGCTAAACTTGCGAAGCATCTCATCATGATTGCCTGTGATATAGATAACCTCTGTTCCTTTTGAAGCAAACGAAATAATCTTTTTGATAACCTTAAGATGAGATTTTGGAAAATATCGTTTTCTAAATTGCCAGATATCTATGATATCACCATTAAGAATAAGAGTTTTTGGTTTGATACTGTTTAGGTAGTTGAGAAGCTCTTTTGCATGACAGCCATAAGTACCAAGATGGATATCCGAAATTACAACAAGTTCTACAATACGTTTTTTCATATAAAACATAATAGTTACACAAAGAAAAGAACGGATTATAAATCATGGATTAAGAAAGTATAAGCATATTGTTATGTGGTCTTTAAGAATTAAGCCATAATATTAATTTGAGATTAAGAAGCCTTTGGCTTGATACTGAGAATGAAGGAATCTAAATTTTGTTAATGATATTATTTATAATTAGAGAATAGATTCAATTTTTGTAAATAAAACCCGATTTTTTATATCATAATACTACTGTATTTTTAAAGATTAAAAATTACATTTGCTAAAAATTGTATGCATGGCAGGAAATACATTTGGTAACCTATTTAAGGTTACTACTTTTGGAGAATCACATGGAGTAGCTATTGGCGGAGTCATTGATGGCTGTCCAGCTGGTGTAACACTTAACTTAGATGCTATTCAACAAGAACTTGATCGTCGTAAACCTGGTCAGTCGGCTATTGTTACACAACGTAAAGAACCTGATACTGTTGAGTTTTATTCTGGTATCTTTGAAGGTATTACTACAGGAACCCCAATAGGTTTTGCAATCAAAAATGCAAATCAAAAGTCTAAAGATTATTCTCATATTAAAGATTCTTATCGACCGTCTCATGCAGATTATACCTATGATCAGAAATATGGTATTAGAGATTATAGAGGAGGAGGACGTTCTTCTGCTCGCGAAACAGCAAGCAGAGTAGTAGCAGGAGCAATAGCTAAGCAAGTGTTGTCTGATATTAAATTTCAGGCCTATGTAAGCGGTGTTGGCCCCATCAAATTAGGAAAAAGCCATACCGAACTTGATTTATCATTAACCGAAAGTAATATTGTGCGATGCCCAGATCCTGAGATGGCTTCGGAAATGGAACAGTATATCAAACAAATTAGGAAAGAAGGAGATACTGTTGGCGGAATTGTAAGTTGCGCCATTTCTGGTGTGCCAGTAGGGTTAGGAGAACCAGCTTTTGATAAGCTACATGCCGAATTAGGGAAAGCTATGCTATCTATTAATGCCGTTAAAGGATTTGAATATGGCAGCGGTTTTGCAGGATCAGAGCTAAAAGGAAGTGAGCATAATGATCTTTTTAATACCGATGGGACTACAAAAACAAACCTATCTGGAGGTATACAAGGAGGGATTTCTAATGGGATGGATATCTATTTTAATGTAGCTTTTAAGCCGGTAGCTACAATTATGCAGGATCAGGAAACTATCGATAAAGATGGTAATATCGTCACTATGCAAGGAAAAGGGCGACATGATCCTTGTGTAGTTCCCAGAGCAGTACCTATCGTAGAAGCTATGGCCGCCTTGGTACTTGTCGATTATTGGTTAATGAATAGAACAATTAAGAAATAAATTAATACACAACCATGTAGTTTTAATATGTAGAAACAATTAGAATTACTATGCTGTGGAACTCTTATATGCTAAAAAAACGGATGTTTTATTTCGTATTTCGCAATTTATATCCCCTTTTATTATTTTAAATTTATATATTGGACGCTGTTTTGTCTTAAAAATTAAATTCTTCACATGAAAAAAATAGCACTGCATTGGAAAATTATGATCGGAATGATATTAGGTATATTATTCGGATTTTTAATGACAACATTTTCATGGGGAAAAGAATTTACAGGAGATTGGATTGCACCTTTAGGGACCATATTTGTAAATCTGTTGAAACTAATTGCAGTTCCGTTAATTTTGGCCTCTTTGATAAAAGGAATCTCTGATCTAAAAGATATTTCTAAATTTAAATTGATAGGAGGAAGAACTATCGTTATCTATATCTTAACTACGGTGATTGCCATAACTATCGGTTTATTACTGGTCAATGCTTTTAAACCAGGAAATGGAATTACTCCAGAAACTATAGAAAAGCTAAGTACAGAATATGCTGGTAATGCTAAAATATCAGAACGTATTGCTGAAGCAAGTAGACAAAAAGAAAGTGGTCCTTTGCAGTTTATTGTAGATATGGTTCCTCAAAATGCTTTTAAAGCAATGAGTAACAATAAGATGATGTTGCAGGTGATATTCTTTGCGATTTTCTTGGGTATTAGTATGTTATTAATAAAACCTGCGCAATCAGAACCTCTTAAGAAATTCTTTGATAGTTTAAATGATGTAGTGTTAAAGATGGTAGATTTGATTATGCTTACGGCACCATATGCTGTTTTTGCATTATTAGCTAATGTTGTGGTTACTTCTGATGACCCTGATATATTGTTAGCATTATTAAAATATGCTGGCGTTGTAATATTTGGATTAGCATTAATGATCGTATTCTATTGTACATTGGTTGCGGTTCTTACCAAGAAATCCCCATTGTGGTTTTTAAAGGAAATCAGTCCTGCACAGTTATTAGCATTTTCAACAAGTTCTAGTGCCGCTACACTTCCTGTTACCATGGAAAGAGTAGAGGAACATATCGGTGTGGATAAAGAAGTATCTAGTTTCGTATTACCGGTTGGTGCCACTATCAATATGGATGGAACCAGTTTATATCAAGCGGTAGCTTCAGTATTTATTATGCAAGTGCTTTGGCCCGAAGGATTAACCTTTAGTAATCAAATTACTATAGTACTAACTGCTTTATTGGCTTCAATTGGATCGGCGGCTGTTCCCGGTGCAGGAATGGTAATGTTGGTTATTGTATTAGAAGCAATTGGTTTCCCGTCGGATAAATTACCAATTGGTTTAGCACTCATCTTTGCAGTAGACAGACCTTTAGATATGTTAAGAACAACAGTTAATGTTACCGGAGATGCTACTGTGTCTATGATTGTAGCAAAATCGGTTGGAAAATTAGGAGAACCCAATGTAAAAGAATGGGACGATGATTATCAAGGGTAAATTAAATTAAACTTGATTAATTATTTTATTTAGCTAACTGCCCAGTTTTTAAGTAATTCAAATAATAGAGGATATTCTGTTTCTCTTTCGGGGTTCCACATCATGGTTAGTTGTGCCTTCTGTTTTATATCTTTTAATTCAATAATTTTTATAGGAAATTCATGCCCCTGTAATGAAGATACAGGCTCGAAAGAAATTCCCAATCCAGCTTCGACTAGCCTGAAACTAGTACTTGCAGAATCTGTTTCATGAACAATTTTTGGAGCAAACCCGGCATCAATGCAGATAGACTCCAGGATATGAACATAATTTGGGCCATCTGCCACAGATGGAAATATAAACTCCTCATTAGAGAAAATAGAAAAATCGGTATAATTATGTTTATCAACAGGGTGATCTTCGGGTAGAAGTATTAAAAAATTATCAATACGCAGCACTTTGCTTTTTAGATTAAAAGGAACCATCGGGTTTGTAGCAAAACCAATATCTAATTCGTTTTGTTGTAATGCCAGGTATTGATCTCGGTTATTCATTTCTTTTAAAACTGCTTTTATACCAGGTATTTGACAATTAATTGTTTTTAGAATCTCGGGCAGGATCGTTTGCATTATAGAATGCGTAAACCCTATATTTATCTCTCCGGCGTGCCCATTGTGAATATTAACAGTTTGTTTTTTTAGCCTTTCTAATTGAGCAAGTTGTTTTTTAACTTCTTTTACAAAATGTTGCCCGGCAGGAGTAAGTTTTACGTTACGTTTATCTCTTATAAATAGAATAGCTCCAATCTGTTCTTCTAACTGCTTAATTTGTCTGCTTAAAGCTGGTTGAACAATGTTTAGTTCTTCTGCCGCTCTTGTGAAATTTAATTTCTCTGATAATACAACTACACTTTTTATTTGCTGAAGTGTCATTTATTACTTTTTATTATTAGTCTATCAAAATTAAGTATTTTTTATTATAAATGTAGATAGCTAATTTTGGAATGTTTAAATGTTTGTTTAATCCATTGCGCATATTGGAGAATTACTGATCAGAACTTGTCAGCCTGCTATTCTGGTAGAGATTGTCTTAATGTAGTTGATACTTTTACTGCTTGTTATACAGGCTGACTTTTTCTTGATCACTAATTTTTTATATGCATACTATTAAAAGACCTAATTCTAATACGAAACATGCAGAATACGATACCAAAAACAGATATATTAGAAAAAGCTTACGATCCTTCAGACTTTAGAAAGATGGGACATCAAGTTATTGATTTACTAGCAGATCACTTAGAAAAGGTTCAGACCGATCGAGAGCATCCTGTACTACCTTTTCGCAATCCCGAAGAAGAATTATCCTACTGGAAAGAAGATTTTTCTTCAGATTCAGGAACATTAGATGTGTTTAAAAGTATTTTGGATCACTCGGTTCAGGTACATCACCCAAGATATATTGGTCATCAAGTTGCAGTTCCTGCATTGGTTTCAACTTTGGCAGGACTGATGTCTGATTTATTAAGTAATGGTACTGGTGTATATGAAATGGGAATGGCGGCTAATGCAATTGAAAAGATCGTTACTGATTTTGTAGCGCAAAGAATTGGATATACTGCAAAAACTTCTGGTTTTCTTACTTCTGGAGGTACTTTGGCTAATCTTACTGCACTATTAGCAGCACGTAAAGCTAAAGCTCCATCTGCTGTTTGGGAACAGGGGCATCAAGAAAAATTGGCGGTTATGGTTTCTGAAGAAGCACATTATTGTATTGATAGAGCAGCCAGAATTCTTGGTTTAGGAAGTGAAGGAATTATTAAAGTACCAGTAGATATAGATTTTAAAATAGATACAAGTGTGTTAGATACATATTTGGATAAAGCTAAATCTGATGGGTTTCATGTGATTGCACTTATCGGTTGTGCATGTTCTACAGCCACAGGATCATATGATGATTTAGAAGCATTAGCTGATTTTGCAGAACTAAATAACTTGTGGTTTCACATTGATGGAGCACATGGTGGAGGAGTGGTATTCTCAAAAAAATATCAACATCTAACCAATGGAATATCTCGTGCTGATTCTGTAGTTATAGATTTTCATAAAATGTTAATGACTCCCGCTTTAAACACTGCATTAATTTTTAAGAAAGAAGAAAATGCTTATCAAACATTTGCTCAAAAAGCTCAATACCTTTGGGATTCTCAACATACCAGAGAATGGTACAATTCGGGAAAACGAACTTTTGAATGTACAAAATTAATGATGTCTATTAAAGTATATACCATTCTTAAGACATATGGAGAAGAGATATTCGAAAAAAATATTGATAAACTTTATGACCTGGGTTCGGTCTTTGCAAAAATGGTAAGAGAGCGATCTTCTTTTGAGTTAGCACTGGAGCCAGAAGCTAATATTGTTAATTTCAGATATTTCAAAACAGATAGTGAAGATCTTAATACTCTTAATAATGCTATTCGCCAATGGTTAGTAAAATCTGGTAAGTTTTATATCGTTCAGACCACAATAGGAGAGCATCGTTATTTAAGAACTACGATTATGAACCCATTAACTCAGGAAGATGATCTACGAGCCCTTTTGGATGAAATAGAGCATATTGCAGAAACTTTGATATGATTAATTAGAGTTTGATAAGGATAGGATTCATATTTTGATATTTAACATTTGTTAACGCAACGTATACTAAATGTAATTCATCTACTGTTATATAGTAGTAACCAAAATTAATAGTGATGAAACATTTTATTTATGTAGTATTCCTATTTGTGATAATAGGTTGTAGTGGCGATGATGATGGTAACCCGGTTAATCCGCCTTCTAATTCATCTGGTTTGACAGGTATTTGGCATTTGGTAAATGTTACAGGAGGGTTTGCAGGTATAAATGATAATTTTGAAAAAGGTGTTATAGTTTGGGATTTTGATGATACCAAAAAAAGAGTAGAAGTAACTAATAATAACGCGGCTAATTCTTCTACCGAAGATTTGTTTCCAACAGGGGTTTATACTTTTTCTATTGTTACCATAAATGGTAATAAAGAACTGATCGTCAATGAAAGAAACTTAGGTAATTTTGAGATTACAACTAATGAATTTATCGTTGACGAACAGTTTAAAGATGGTTTTCGTTATACTTTTCAACGTTAAAAAGTAACCTTTAACATAGGTAACGCTTCTTTTTGAAGTTGTTTGTCAGTAATTTTAGTAGGGGAAAAACCCCCTATGCATTCTTAGTTAAAATCCCCTTACGCCGTATCGTTCTTATCTATACATTTGAAGTATCACATAAATGCTCATAGAAATGAAAAGGCTTTTACTACCCGTAGTGCTTATTGCTTTTGCTGTAATATGCTTAAGTATTGTACATATAGACAATGTCAATAAGTTAGATGCTCAATCCAACGAGCTCAGAAAAAAATATCAAACAGAATACACAATAAAACACCAAACTAGTGATTCTTCGGTTATTATGCCAGAAACCAAATGAAGGAATATAGATAATGATTCAGTTACTATTGATCTATAAAAAGAGCGTTGAGTTCTGGAGTTGGAATCATACAACTTTCTTTTTTACCAAACCATTTATACCTGTTTTTGGCAATAATATCATAAATCCAATCTCTAAAGAATCTAGGTAAAATAAGAAAAACCGAAAGTAAGGGATATATACCAGAAAGTTGTTTTGCAATATGCAGAGCAGCCGTAGATTTATAGTAGTAAGCAATATCAGGTTCGATCAATAATATAGAGTCTAATTTTTTAGGGTCTATATTTCGCTCTGCGATTAATCTTTTGCCAATTTTACTTTGTAATGGGGCATAGCGAAATACATCATTTTTATCTCGTTTAATAGTAAATAAAACCGCACTGTTGCATAAGTTGCAAACACCATCAAATAATATGATTTTTTTTCCATCTTCAATCATAATACAAAGATAACAGGAATATATATTATTAATAATCAATTATCAATATATTAAGAATCATTTAGCGATTACAGAATCAATAACCTGTTGTGTAGTAATCTGAAGGTTTTTAGGAAGTTTATTATCTTTTGGTAAAACAGCAAGATAACGATCATTATTAGAATCATAGACTTGCTTGAAAACCGGATCATCTAATTGCAAAGCATCACAAATTTCTTTTATTAAATCGAGATGATAAATAAGATCAGTACTTCCAAGATGAAAAACTCCTTTCTTACTGCGATTAATGATATAATGTATTTGTTGTGTTAATTTAGATATCGAAGTTGCATTAATAATAACATTTGGAAAAACTTCTATAGGTGCTCTAAGATCATGCAGAGTTTTAAGCTCTTGTACTCTGGGAGTAGTAGAACCAAAAACCATAGGTACCCGAGCTATTACATATTTATGAGAAGGTAACCGCATTAGTGCATTTTCAATTTTGATTTTGAATCTACCAAAAACGCTATCACTAAGGGTTTTATCATATTCGTATGATGGGTAATTGCTAAAAGAATCAAATACATTAGCACTTGAGATAAAAACAAGTCGGCATTTATGTTTTTGAATCCACTGTATGATACGTTGATGTGCATCTAATTGTGAATTAAAGTTACCTCTAAGAGCAGTAATAATAGTAGTAGGCTTAAGATTGTCTAATAAAATAGAGATATCTTCCAGTTCCATGTCATACTGAAAAAACTTTTGATTTTTTTCAAAAAAGGGATTATCTGTATGATATGTACCGTAAGTATCAAAATAAGAATTAAGCTCTTTATATAAAGCATTTCCTATAAAACCACTGGCTCCTATGATTAAAACTTTCTTCAATATTAGTTATGTGTAAAAAAAATTAAGTTTCAAATATTACTACTGTAACTTTGAAACTTAACTATACTATTTTTATTGTAAAACTACCCCTTGTAGAAAGGTAACTTTATTACTGTTGCAGGAATCGCATTTTTACGTACTTGAATATTGATTTTGCTTCCTGGTTTTGCAAAAATCGAAGGAACATATCCAAGACCAATACCTTTTCCTAAAGAAGGAGACATAGTACCAGATGTTACTATCCCAATACTGTTTCCGTTTCCGTCTACAATATCATAATCATGACGAGGAATACCACGTTCATCTAACTCAAAACCAATTAATTTTCGTTCTGCACCATGCTCTTTTTCTTTGGCTAAGGCTTCTGCGTTAATAAAATCTTTTGAGAATTTGGTAACCCAACCTAATCCAGCTTCAATAGGAGAGGTGGTATCATTAATATCATTTCCATAAAGGCAATACCCCATTTCTAATCTTAATGTATCTCTGGCGGCAAGACCGATAGGTTTAATACCATAATCTGCTCCAGCTTCTAAAACTTTATTCCAGATTTGTTCTACTTCAGAATTTTTACAGTAGATTTCAAAACCACCACTACCCGTATACCCTGTAGCAGAAATAATAACATCTTCGATCCCGGCAAAATCAGAAACTTCAAAAGTGTAAAATTTCATTGCCTCTAGATCAACAGATGTTAAAGACTGCATAGCTGCCGCAGCTTTTGGTCCTTGAATAGCTAATAAAGAGTACTCATCAGATAGATCACGCATTTCAGCATTCATTGTATTATGGCTGCTTATCCAATCCCAGTCTTTTTTAATATTAGATGCATTGACTACCATAAGATACTTTTGGTCGGCAATTCTATACACAATTAAATCATCGACAATCCCACCTTTGTCATTTGGTAAGTAGCTATACTGTGCTTTTCCGTCTACTAACTTAGAAGCATCATTAGAAGTTACCTTTTGGATAAGATCTAATGCATTGGGGCCAGTAATAAGAAATTCTCCCATATGAGACACATCAAAAACTCCAACACTTTTACGCACTGTTTCGTGTTCTATATTTACACCTTCATAAGATACAGGCATATTATACCCAGCAAAAGGAACCATTTTTGCTCCCAAGGCAGTATGAATTTTTGTCAAAGCAGTATTTTGCATAATAGATGATTTATGGTTATCAAATAGACGCCGAATGTAAAAAACTTTGTGCCGGTATCCAATGCTTTTTTTACATAATCCTAATAAATTATTGATTAAATATTGTATTTATGAATAAAAACTTGGATAGATAAAAGGTACAAAATAATTCTAAATGCATTCCTATTCATGGTATTTAGTAACTTTGAGTAGTGTTATTAATGTATTGTAAACACATGTTAATTATGTCAACAGGATATTCGGGTACACCTCTAGCCAAAAAATTAGGAATTAAAGATGATGATATACTAATGTTATATAAGCAGCCAAATCATTATTATCGTCTTTTTTCAGACATACCAAAAAGAATTAGAGAGGTAAAGCAGCCTGAAAATGAAAGTGTAGATTTTATTCATATTTTTTGTACCACTTTTATAGAATTGCAGGAAGTAACAGTCACGTATAAGGCTGCTTTAAAAAAGAACGGAATGCTATGGGTAAGTTGGCCAAAAGGAAGCTCATCTATTCCTACAGATCTTAAAAGAGATCCTATAAGAAATTACCTAATTAGTATAGGATTAGTCGATGTAAAAGTGGCTGCAATAGATAAAGATTGGAGCGGATTAAAATTTGTATATAGAATCAAGGATAGAAATTAATGAAATAAAAACTTCTTAATATGTCTTTTTTTAAAGTTTTTATGTGGAAATAATAAATTAATAAAACCCTTGGATATATGCATATATCCAAGGGTATTGTAGCTTATTTTGTGATAATGAAATTTTTAATGTTAATTATTTGTTGTAGTATCGTTAAAAAAAAATATTTACCTTTATCATGAATTATTGTACTGGTGAAAAAGGAATCACAAATAACACAAAGCTTTTTCATTAAGAATATAAACGAAGGAAATGAAGAAGCCTTCAAAATTCTTTTTGAACTTTATTATGGTAAGTTATTATACGTAGCTCAAAGCTATGTTTCTAATAAAGAAGAAGCAGAAGAGATAGTACAGGATGTATTTGTGAAAATTTGGAAAAACAAAAAAAATATTACTACTAATATTAATGGATATCTTTTTAAGAGCACCAAAAATTCCTGCCTAGATTATCTACGATCCAAAAAATATAAGCTTAATAGCTCAAACAATATAGTACAACTTGAAGCTTTTATAAACCATAATGCACTTGCAGATAAGGATGCTTCTTCTATACTAGAAAAAGAATTAGAACAAAGAATACAGACAGGTATCGAATTACTTCCGAAGAAATGTAAAAAAGTTTTTGTTAAAAGCCGAATTGAAGGTTTAAAGAATAGAGAAATATCTGATGAATTAGATATTTCGATTAAAACTGTAGAGAATCATATGTCTAAAGCGATAAAGCATATGAGACTACACCTACGAGAATTCTTATCTTTTTTTTAAAAAAAACCAAAAGTTATTGGGGGGTAATCCATATTTGTACGTCTGTATAAATATAAGATTGTAATTAATGCAAGAAAAAGACCTTATAAAATTTATAAAGGGAGATGCTAGTCCTGATGAAAAGAAAATAGTAATCGAATGGATTAAAAAAGATAGTGAGCATCAAAAACAGTTCAATTTACTTAAAGCAGAATATGTTGCTTCTACTTTAGATTCACTAAGTAATATGGATGTCAATGCTCCATACCAACGTTTTTCTTCAAAGAGAATTAAAAAGAAAAGATACTATTACACGGCTATTGCAGCATCGATAGTAGTACCTTTTATGATGTGGTATATGTTTACATCTTTTCCTGGTAACGATTCGGTTGTTGATACTACAGAAATTCTTAATTCTACTACTAAGCATGTAGCGACCAGCCATGGAGGCTACAAAACTGTAGTATTGCCAGATGGTTCTACAATTGTATTAAATGCAAATAGTAGTCTTACTTATCCTAATAGATTTACAGATAGTATTAGAAAAGTTACATTAGTAGGAGAAGCGTTTTTTGATATAAAGAGAGATGTAACCAAACCTTTTATAGTAACTACAGATCATATTAACATTAGGGTTTTGGGTACATCGTTTAATGTAAAATCCTATCCAAAAGATGAAAAAGTTGAAACTACATTGGTAACAGGAAAAGTTGAAGTTTTTCAACAACAAAAAGAAGAACCTATCGTTTTGGAACCGTCGCAGAGAGCAATTTTTGATAAAGAAAAAAGTGATATCAAAGTGGATAGAGTGGATTCTAAAAATATAGTTGCCTGGCAGGAAGGTAAATTAATTTTTGACAAAACCCCATTAAAACAAGTTGTATTAGATCTAAACAGAAAATATAATGTAGAGTTTACAATTAAGTCTGATTCACTTCTACAATACAAATATACAGGAGAGTTCGATAACCTTACCCTAAAAGAGGTGTTAGAACTCATCAAAATGTCTTCACCTATTAATTATAAATATGTAAACAACAAAGTCATGCTCAATTCAGAATAATATAATAAACAAAGAAGAGGATGCGGTAACATCCTCTTCTGTTAATCATTTAATTAGACTCAGAATTAGAATAATTAAAATCACACAAAATTATGAAAAAAAACCTTTCCGGAGTTTTCTTATCCAGAAAACATCTTATAAGAATTATGAAAATTTATTCTTTACTTATATGTATTACCATTTCAAAACTATTTTCATTTAATACATATTCTCAAAATATCTCAATCTCACTTGAGGAAGTTACACTACAAACTGCTATTGAAGAGATTGAACAAAAAAGCGAATTTCGTTTCTTTTATAATAATAATTTGGTCGATATTTCAAGAAAAGTGTCTCTTGTTGCGACTAATGAGCGAGTAAAAAAAGTGTTGTACGGACTATTTGATGATACTAATATAAATTTTAAGATATATAAAAATCAAATCGTTTTATTTCCAAGAAATGTAAAAACATCAGGTCTAGCTCTTAAAAATCTATTGGATTATATTGAAGAAAAATCAATAGAACAAACCAATAAAAACACAATTGATAATAAAACCAAAACACAACAAAATTTTGTAAGTGGTATAATACAAAGTGAAGAAGGCTACCCTTTACCAGGAGTTAACGTAATTATTAAAGGAACAAATAAAGGAACGTTAACAGATTTTGATGGTAATTACAAATTAGAAGCAAACCAAGGTGATGCCCTGGTATTTTCTTATGTAGGTTTTGAAACACAGGAAATTGTAGTAACTAAGAATACTATAGATGTAGTCCTAAAAGAAGATATTAGTAATCTAGAAGAAGTTATTGTAACAGGATATGGTGTTCAGCGAAAATCAAGACTCACAGGTTCGGCATTAAATATAGATGTAAAATCAATTACAGCTACACCTAGAGCAGCTATACAGGAGAGTATTCAAGGTAATATTGCTGGTGTACAGGTAACCGCAAGCAGTGGACAACCGGGAGCATCTCCTAATGTGAGAATACGTGGAGTTGGATCATTCGAATCTGCATTTCCTCTATATGTTATTGATGGTTTTCAGACAACAAACTCTGCAGTGGTAACATCACTCAACCCCAATGATATTGAAGCAATGTCTATCCTAAAAGATGCTGCCGCTACCTCAATATATGGTGTAAGGGGGGCCAATGGGGTAATCGTTATAAAAACCAAGTCTGGAGTTTCTGGTAAGACTCAGGTTTCATATAGTGTACAATCTGGTTTGTCATCAGCGACTGTTGCAGAACGATTTAAACCATTAAACACTTCAGAATTACAAGAATTATTGGTAGAAGGAGTGCAAAATGCAGGAATACGTGATAATGATGCTGATGCACTAACTTTTTTGACCGATAATGGATTTAATCCTAATGTGAATACAGATTGGTATGATGAACTTACTAGAGATGGATTATACCAACAGCATAATCTTTCTGTAAGAGGAGGAGCAGAAAATACAAAATTTTACCTTTCTGGAGGATATTTTAACCAGGAAGGAATTATTCTAAATTCGCAATTAGAGCGAATGAATACCAGGCTAAAAATCGACCACAAATTTACAGATCGTTTAAAACTAGATGTTAATATATCTTATAATAAATCAATTTCTAAAGAAAGACCAACAGGAGGGCAGTTTGCTAATCCAGTTCGTTCGATATATAGAATTCGACCTGATATATCTCCTTATAATGAAGACGGAACATTTAATTTTGGATTCAATAGTACCCATAACCCAATTGCACAGGCGCAAGATGAGATACGAAAAGATATAGATCATAGAATACTAGCTGGAGCTGGGTTATCGTATGAAATTGTAAAAGGCTTATCTTATGAATCTTTGATCAATATGAATCAAACCTTTCAGGACGAGTTTATAAGACTTCCCGCTAGTTATGGAGACGGAAGACCTTTAGGTCGAGGAGAACAGGATTCTAATTTCTTGTTTTCTTGGCTGTTTAGAAATCTATTACGCTATAATCTAAATTGGAATAACAACAGTTTAACCGCATTCGGAGGATACGAATTGCAAAAAACCAGAAATAAGTTTAGTGATCTTACCGTAGAAAATATTCCAGATGGTTTTGAAGATCTTAATAATGGTAGTACCCCAACCTTGGCCTCCACTAATAAAGCGCAAAGTGGTTTAAACTCTGTATTTCTTAATGCAGAATACTCGCAAAATGACAAATATTTGATAAGCGGTTCTATACGACGTGATGGATCCTCAAGTTTTGGAGAAAATAATCAATTTGCAATATTTTGGTCAGCAGGTCTGGGATGGAATATTGCCAATGAATCATTTATGGAATCAGTTGGCTTTGTAAATGATCTAAAATTAAGATCGAGTTATGGTGTAAATGGTAATGATCCCGAGACAGGAATATTTAACCTGTTCAGAGTTAATGATAGTGATGGTAATCCAGGTTTAATTTTTACATCAGTAGGAAACCCTGATATAAAATGGGAACTGAACAAAGCATTCAATGTAGGATTAGATTATTCCTTGTTAAATAATAGAATACAAGGTAGTGTTGATTGGTATACAAGAGAAACAACAGATCTATTAAGACAGAGACCAATTTCTGCAGCTAATGGAGATGGAGGAGAAGATGGAAGTGAAGGAAATAATATTGCAGAAAATATTGGATCGATGGAAAACACAGGAATAGAATTCGATATTACCTCTCGTAATATAGTGTCGAATACTAATGGATTTACCTGGACAACAAATTTCAATTTTACAGCAAATAGAAATGAAGTAACCAAATTAAGTAGAGGTGGTGATCCTATAGTAGGTGGTACTAGTATTGTAGCAATAGGAGAGGATATAGAAACATTTTATTTGCCTAGATATGCTGGAGTAGATCCAGCAAACGGTAATGCTCTTTGGTATGTTGATGATACTAGAACAGAAGTAACTGCAAACTATAACAATGCAGAACAAGTAATTATAGGTAATGCCACTCCAGATTTTTACGCAGGCCTTAGAAATTCTTTTTCGTATAAAGGTATTACTCTTAATTTTCAATTATATACAGCCTGGGGAGGTTTGGTATATGATACATGGAATAGATTTACTAATAGTGATGGTTCTCGACGATTATCGTCTACCGGAAATGTAAGCCGTGGTACCTACGAAAGAAGATGGCAAAAGCCAGGAGATGTTACAGATGTTCCTGCTTTTGTATATGGAAATGGACAATCAGGAAGTTCTGCACTGCGATCAAGTAGATTTGTGTATGATGGAAGCTATATAAGATTAAGAGAAGTAGCGCTTTCTTATGATCTTCCTTTAACTTCTATAGAAAGAATTGGGCTTTCTACCGCTCGAGTGTATATAAAAGGAAACAATTTATACACTTTTATCAAAGATGATCGATTAGAACGAGATCCCGAAGCCGGATCAGACGGTAGATTAAATCAGGAAATACCTATTTCAAGTACATTGTTTTTAGGTTTAGACATCACATTTTAAACGAATTATCATGAAAAAATACATTTATATATTTATTGCCACAATACTCACCTTATTGTCGTGTGAGGATACTTTAGAGCAACGCTTTTCTGATGCTGTCGAAGTAGAAAATGCTATTACAGATATTAATTCTTTGAAACTGGCTTCTAGTGGAGCATATAGTTTCTTAGCAAATTCAGCTTTATATAACAGAACTTTTACGCTATTGCCCGAAATTATGTCGGATAATGCATTTATTGACGCTTTTGACAATACAGGAAGGTATTTAGAATTTGATGATTATATAGTTACCTCTAATGATGCCCGAACCAATGAGGCTTGGAATATTATGTCTCGAATAATTGCGACGACTTCAATTGTAATTCGTGAAGCAAAGAAATTATCTTTTCCAGAGACAGTACAAGAAGATGCAGATCAGTATATAGGAGAAATGTATGCGTTAAGAGCGCTGGCTTTTCATAATTTTCAACTTTTATTTGCTCAACCTTACAATTTTACTACAGATGCTTCTCATTTAGGGGTACCAATACCAGATTTTGCACTGCTGGGTGACGGAGCAAACTTGCAAGAGCCTCCACGAAGTTCAACAGCAGCTGTTTATCAACAGATAATTAGTGATTTACAAGAAGCTATTAGTCTTATGCGTACAGAATCTAGACCAACAAGGTTAGATATCAACGCTGCAAAAGCATTATTAGCGAGAGTATATTTACATCAGGAAAATTGGTCGGGAGCAAGAGATATGGCTACCGACGTTATTAATACTAGCGGTAAAAGTTTACTAACAAGAGATAATTACATTGCAGCCTGGGCAGAGGACTTTAATTCAGAAAGCTTATTTGTTGTTGCGAATAACGAAACGGATAATTCGGGATCCAATTCAATTAGTCACTTTTACCTGAATTATAAAGATGCATTTGCTACAGACAATTTTAAAAGTAATTTATCCGATACAGATGTTAGAAAAGAGCTGTATCCTGCAGAGGGGGCAGTAAATTTGATACAAAAATTTCCTCGTAATGACACTCAGGATGATAATGTACATGTTTTACGGCTTTCAGAGATGTATTTAATAAAAGCAGAAGCCCATGCACAATTAAATGAAGATTCCGACGCTCAGCAAGCATTAGATGTTATTATTCATCGTGCATTAGAAGCACCTGTTCCTCCAGATACATTACCTGTATCGACAGAGACAGGGCAGGCATTGCTTGATAAAATTTTATTAGAAAGAAGAAAAGAATTGGCTTTTGAAGGGTTTAGGCTTTTTGATCTTACCAGGCATGGTATCACTTTTAATAAATACAGGCAAGATGGGGATCCAATCGAGATTAATGCACCTGCTAATAGAACGATTTTACCGATACCTATCGATGAAATCAATGTAAACCCTAATATTGCTAATCAACAAAACCCAGGATACTAAAAACAAAACAAAAATGAAAAGTATAAAATTTATATACCTCATAGCTTTAGTAAGTATCCTAGGTTGTGATACTGAAAACGATGTGCTATTACCTTCAGAATTTAGTTATATTTCTTTTAAAACGAATGAAATCAATGTCCTAGAATCTGATATGGGAGGCGTTACCACTACGTTTACCTACTCGGGAGAACTTCTTGCTACAGACTTAACTGTAAACTATACCATAGCATTTCCGGATCAGGATGCTGCTCAAGAAGGAGTTGATTTTACCCTTCCAGCAGGTTCGGGTAGTTTTGTGTTACCTGCAGGGCAGTCAACGGTAGATGTAACATTGCTCGAATCTTTGGTTAATGATGAGCTTTCTAAAGGATCAAGAGCCGTAATATTTAGTCTTCAACCGATACAGGGTTATATTTTAGGAGCACCAGACCAAAGAGAAAATAAAAGTGTAACTATAAATATAGGAGAAGATGATCTTTTCGAATTTGGATATACTAGTTTTGAAGAAATACCAACTTTCGGAACTTTAACCAGGTATCCACGTCCGGCAGCAACACAAGATCCATTGCCAAATATTCAAGATACAGACCCGGCATCAGAAGTACCATATGTTAGTTATGTAAGTACAGGTGATGAGCTGGGGTTTACAGCATCCTTTTTGGCAGCTAGTGTTAGTGCAATTGAACAAGAAATAATGGGAGTCTATAACACTACCGTTACTGCTGCAAACCCTGATAGTTTCGAAACTAATTTTATAGATGGAAATCAAGGGTATGTTACATCTGATCTCGATGGTTTTGTAACCTTAACCTTTGATGAAATTACAGGTTTAAATCCAGATGTAACTAATGCAGTGTTAGATGTAAAACTATTTTTTAGAACCACTTCCTGGGAAACCGAAGACGGAATTGTAATTTATTTTGAAACAGCAGATGGTTTAGGAGATCCTATCCTTTCTATTTTTGATGATGATGTTGAGGCAGTAGAAGGAACATGGCAAGAATTAAGAATACCAATACCAGATAACAAATTAGCTACAGGAAGATTGGTAGTAACATTTAGAAATGGAGCAGGTACAGAAATGATCATACTAGATTCTATATCGATAAAAGGAATTTTATAAAAAAAGTACAGGGATTTGAGTTAGTCATTATAATGGGCTCGATTACTATTAAAAATTAGTCGAGCTCATTTATATATGGACCCGTTTGATCACTATATTTCCATTTAAAAAACCATATCTTGGCAGTGACAAAAATGTAATATTTTGTTTTGCTAATTTTAAATGGATGAATTATAAAATTCTTGATGAAAATTTAGTTTATGATGGTTTTTTAAAAGTTAAAAAAGCTGTTGTTACTCATGATCGTTTTCATAAAAATACTCCGGTGACATATTCCCGAGAAATGGTAGATCGAGGAGATTCTGTTGCTATTTTATTATATGAAAAAGACACCGGTCACCTAATCTTGATCAATCAATTTCGTTACCCTACCACAAAAAATGGTAATGGTTGGCTGATTGAAATTCCCGCAGGAGGATTAGAAGCAAATGAAGACCCTGTTGCATGTGCTATTCGCGAAGCTGAAGAAGAAACGGGATATCGAGTAAATGATTTAAGACATATCACTACATTTTATGCTACTCCGGGTGGTTCTTCTGAAAGAATGTATCTGTATTATGCCGAAGTTTCTGAGAAAGATAAAATATATGAAGGAGGAGGAGTACAGGAAGAGGAGGAAGATATAGAACTATGTAAGTATCATATCTCACAAATAGATGATTTATTAGTATCTGGAAAGATAAATGATGCAAAAACCATTATAGCGCTACAATGGTTTAAAATAACGTATAAGTAAAGTTTGCAATTACAAATAAACTTGTTATTCGCAATTGGTAGTAACGGTAACCTTTTTTAATTTCTTCCAGATTTGATGTTCGAGGGGCTGTGGAGATAAATTAAATAATACAAGGTGTTTATTTTGTAACTTGCACTTACTATAATGTACTGTAATATTTAAATTCAATTCCTTTTTTGTCGTAAAAGCATCATAAGTCAGTATTTTTCCTACATATACAGAATCATTTACTTTTTCAAAAAACGCTTTAGACTTAGGTATTTTACTCTTTTGTTTAGCATCTGTTTTAGATACCAAACGCATTAAGCCGTCAAAATAAGCTTCCATTTCGGATTCAATTTTTTTGGCAGATAACTGTGGATCCTCGTTTATATCCCATAAAAATGCATATGAAAAATAGTCAGAAGCACCTTCTTTTCCCCATCCTGGAGCAAAACGAACATATTCGACACCAGAATATTGTAAAGAAGTGGCAAACTCTAAAGGAAATTCAATAACTTCGCCCTTCCAATTTTCTGAAGCACTTAATAAATTTTTGATTTTGGTATTATTGTCACATTGAACAAATAATAACGTTATTATAATAAAAGGTATGGTTTTTGCAAAAGACATATTAAAATGTTATTTTAAGCAATAAAAATACAAAATTGTATAATTACAGATTTTTCATAAATTTGTGTTAAAGGGAATAGAATACAAAACCTACAAAATGAATTATTATAGAGAATTTTTACTATTATTTATTTTCGTAATTCAGATGGCCCCAGCTCAGACTGAACAAGATCGAAAAGAAGCAGAGATTATTAATGTCCAAAAAGGAATTGTTGCCAAACTTACAGGTCATGAACCTATTAAAGGCAGAAAAAAATTAAAAAGTAGAGAAAGTGCTTCTGAAAGGAAAGCTTCTGCAGACTTTTTATATAATTCTTTAAAGGACATAGGACTTAAGCCTGAAAGGCATTCTTATAATGTGAAGGATAAAAAAGGGAACTTATTTAATGGTACAAACGTTTATGCAGAAATTCCTGCTACCAATGGCAATGATGAATATGTCGTAATAGCCGCGCATTTTGATACTGTAAAAGATAGCCCTGGTGCAGTTCATAATGCTACAGGAGTTGCGATAGCATATTATGTTGCTAAGAAACTAACAGAATTAAAAGAACGTAACCGAAATTTTATGGTCGTGTTCTTTGACCACTGGAAAAGTAATATGGTTGGCACAAGAATGTTTACCAAAAAATTGAAAGAAGAAGAATATAAAATTCATTCGATGCACCGATCTGATTATATGGGATGGGATAATGACGAAGATAGAGCAATCGAAATGTTGGCATCTAGTCTTAGTTTAGAATCATTATATCGTATAGAATCTCCTGTACCTATTTATAAAAGGGAAGTAGCTACACCAGAAAGTAGGTTTTTTGCTAATTTTGGTTATGAAACCGTTACGCTTACTGCAGAGTTGAAAAATGCTGACAACTCACCTTTTGTACGTCAGAGTGAAGATAAGTATACTACAGTAAATTTCAAATACTTAGCATCTACTACCGATATTGTTCATGGAGTAATGAAATCCCTGGCTAAATAAAGATTTAAAAAATAATACTATATTTTTAAAAGAGTTCTTACCGCAGTAAGAACTCTTTTAGTTTTTCATAGCTATTTACCATTATGCTGTGTTTTTCTTTACCCATTACTTTTTGAATTTGATTAGGGATTTCTACAGTTGTATCCAGGGTTTCTTCGACTATGTTTAGAAATTTAACCGGATGAGCCGTTTCCAGAAATATACCATATTGATCATTAGTGATCTCATGCTCTTTGAGCCCCAAATATCCAACAGCACCGTGTGGATCAGCAACATATCCTGTTTCATTATGAATCATTTTCATAGCTTCTCTTGTCTGATCGTCGTTAAAACTATATGCAGAGAAGTTATTCTTAAGCTCAGAAAAGTTATGATTAAAAAGTTGTTGTATCCTGATAAAATTACTCGGGTTTCCTACATCCATCGCATTAGAAATTGTAGCTTTTGATGGTTTTGGTTCATATTCTGAAGTTTCTAAATATCTAACAACGGTGTCATTTACATTGGTCGAGGCTACAAACTGTTTAACAGGAAGCCCTAATTTGTGAGCAACAATTCCTGCACAAATATTACCGAAATTACCACTGGGTACAGAAAATACAATATCTTTCTTCTTATGTTTAACTTGCTTATAGGCAAATAAGAAATAAAATAATTGCGGAAGCCATCTAGCCACATTGATAGAATTTGCCGACGTTAATTGTTTATGATTGGTAATACTTGCATCCAGAAATGCAGTTTTTACCATTTCCTGACAGTCATCAAATACTCCGTCAACTTCTAAAGCTGTTATATTTTGCCCAAGTGTAGTTAATTGTTTTTCTTGTATGTCGCTTACTTTTCCGCTTGGATAAAGAATAACTACATTCACACCTTTTACTCCTAAAAACCCATTGGCAACTGCACCACCTGTATCCCCAGAGGTAGCGACCAAAACAGTAACCTGGCTTTCGTTATTTCTATTAAAATACCCTAAGCATCGTGCCATAAAACGAGCTCCAACATCTTTAAAAGCCATAGTAGGACCATGAAATAGTTCTAAGGTTCCTATATTATTTTCGACTTCTACTACCGGGAAATCAAAACTTAAAACATCGGCCAGAATATCCCGTAGTTCTGGTTCAGGAATTTCATTACCAACAAATTGTTGTATAGCCTGATAGGCTATTTCTTTGTTATCCAGGTGTTCTATGTTTTCAAAAAACGAACTGGGTAACGGAGTTATGTTTTCCGGAAAGTATAATCCTCGATCTGGAGCTAAACCTTTTATGACAGCTTCAGAAAAAGATACTTTAGGTGCATTATTGTTTAAGCTATAGTATTGCATTATTTTTTTATTTTCTGTATTCAGTTTCTTCTATTATCTTAATTCCTTTGCTATTAATTTTTGAAATGTGTATATCAAAATCAATTCCTGTTTTTTCGTAAATATCTTGTATCGCAGTTGCTACGTCGTTTGCAACCTTCATACCTTTGCTAAGTGCAAAAATAGAAGGTCCCGAACCCGATATCCCAGAACCTAAAGCACCTTTTGCAATAGCTGCATTTTTAACATTGTTAAATTCAGGAATTAAAATAGATCGTAATGGTTCGATAATTACATCATCTAAACTTCTACCGATTAGATCATAATCTTCTGTGAACAATCCAGCAACAAACCCTCCTAGATTACCCCATTGATGAATTGCCTTTTTTAAAGTTACTTTATGTTTGATTACAGATCGGGAATCTGATGTTTTTACTTCTATTTGCGGATGAATAACGGTCATTACCAGGTCTTCTGGAGAGTGTAGTTTTATAATATCCAATGGGTCGTAACTGCGTACCAAAGTAAATCCACCAAGAAGGGCAGGGGCAACATTATCTGCATGTGCGTTACCGCTTGCAAGTTTTTCCCCTTCCATTGCAAATTTTACCAATTCATGTGTGGTAAATGGATTACCTAATAAATGGTTTACCGCCCAAACAGCACCAGAGCTACTGGCAGCACTACTTCCTATTCCACTACCTGCTTTTATCTTTTTATAAATCTCAATAGCGACTCCAATATTTTCTCCGTATGCTTTAAGAAAAGCTTCAACAGCAACACCAGCAACATTTTTATGAGTCTCCATCGGAAGATTAGCTCCTTCAATCTTTGTTATTTTTACACCAGGATCAGCTGTGATAGAAATTACCATTTCGTCACCAACATTATCCAGGCAACATCCTAATACATCAAATCCGCAAGAAAGATTGGCAACCGTAGCAGGAGCAAATATTTTGATACTTTTCATTTGTTGTTTTTTTAGTACGTTTTATTCGTCAGACCGACATTTTATACTATTTACTTTTACCAATCCTTATAATATCTGCAAAGATACCAGAAGCAGTAACTTCGGCTCCGGCACCGGCTCCTTTAACAATTAAAGGTTGTTTAGGATATCTATCGGTATAAAAAAGTACAATATTATCACTTCCTTCTAGATTATAAAAGGGATGATCAACTGGTATATGTTGTAATCCTACTTTGGCATTTTCTGCTTCATATTGTGCTACATACTTTAGTCGACATTGTTTTTTGTTGGCTTCTGCCAGGATTTCTTTAAAATGATCTTCGTTTTTGGCTAGTGAATTAAAGAACTCGTCTACACTTTTGGATTCTAAACTTTCCTGAGGAAGAAATGCTTCATTCTCTATATTTTCAAGCTCCATAACTTTTTCACTTTCGCGGGCAAGGATCAAGATTTTTCGAGCAACGTCAACACCGCTTAAATCAATCTTAGGATCTGGTTCTGTATATCCTTCTTGCTGAGCCTGTTTTACGATATCATGAAAAGTAACTTCTTCGGTGTAATTATTAAATACAAAATTAAGACTGCCAGATAATACAGCTTGTATTTTATGAATATTATCTCCAGAAGCGATTAAGTTATTAAGTGTATCGATGATTGGTAAACCAGCTCCAACATTGGTTTCATATAAAAACGGAGCATTAAATTTTCTGGAGAGATCTTGTAACTCTTCATAATTCGAATATTCATCGGCACATGCAATTTTATTACAAGTTACTACAGCCATACTTTCTGCCAGATAGTGTTTATAAATCTTAGCGATATTAGGATTTGCAGTATTGTCTACAAAGATAGAATTACGTAGATTCATTTCTTTTGCTTTTGCAAAAAATGATTCTGCATTGGCTTTTTCTCCTTGGGCAAGGATTTCTTGCCACTCATCAAGATCAATTCCATTTTCATTAAACGCCATTGTTTTGGAGTTTGACATCCCGACCACACGAATTTTTAAACGTAGTTTATTTTTTAAATATTTATTTTGTTGCTGAAGCTGTTCAAGTAATTTACTTCCTACATTTCCAACACCAGTTATAAATAAATTAAGCTGTTTCGTTTTTACTTCAAAAAATCGTTCATGTAGTATGTTTAAGGCTTTTTTGATGTCTTTTTTTGCAATTACGACAGAGATATTTTTTTCTGAAGCACCTTGTGCAATAGCTCTTATATTTACATTGTTTTTACCTAGTGTACTAAACATTTTGCCACTTAATCCCTGGTGATGGTACATATTATCACCAACCAGTGCGACAATAGCTACATCATTTTCTATTTTAACGGGATCTAGTTTATGTTTAGAAATCTCAAATTCGAATGTAGTATCCAAAATAGTCTTAGCTTTCTCTGCTTCAGAAGCTTCGACAGCAAGGCATATAGAATGCTCAGACGAAGCTTGTGTAATAAGGATTACATTTATGTTTTCTAAAAATAGCGCTTCAAATAAACGTTTTGAAAAACCAGGAATGCCAACCATGCCACTTCCTTCCAGAGAAATGATCGAGATACTATCTATATGACTAATTCCTGTAACAGGTTTTTTTCGTTCTTCTACTTTTCGAGTGATAAAAGTTCCTTGATCCTTAGGTTTAAAAGTATTTTTAATCACTATAGGAATATTCTTTTCTAATACAGGATGTATAGTAGGAGGGTAGATTACCTTAGCTCCAAAATGAGAAAGCTCCATAGCTTCCTGATATGAAATATGACATACTGGCTTTGCTTGTTTTACTAATTTTGGATTGGCAGTAAATAGCCCACTTACATCTGTCCAGATTTGTAATTCGTTGGCATCGATAGCCGCAGCTAGAATAGCTGCAGTAAAATCAGACCCGCCTCTTCCTAATGTTGTGGGTTCACCATCCTGTGTTCTTGCAACAAAACCAGGAAAAAGACTTACTTTATGCGTATTGTTATTTGCAAATTCTTTGATTCGGGCATTAGTTTCTTTATAATCAATTATAACTTTAGAATTACTCGTTTTAACAATAAGCTCTCTAGAGTCTTTTAAAACAATATCTAAACCTTTTATTTTGGCTGCTTCTGAGATAATATACGAAGAGAGCATCTCCCCAAAACTTGCGATTACGGCAGCAGTTTTTGGGGATAATTCACTTAATAAATATACACCTTCACACAATGATTCTAAGGCGTTTAGCTCTGCTTTAACTTTACTTATTATTGCACTTTGAGATACGATAGGAATAAGAGTTTTTACAGCCTCAAAATGTCTTTTTTCGATTTCTGCCAGTGTGTTTTTATAATTTTCATTATTAGCAGAAGCCTCCTCTCCGGCTTGTAACAACAAATCTGTAATTCCACCCATTGCAGAAACAACTACATATAAGGGTTGATTTTGTGATTGTTGTTTTATGATTTCTATTACACTTTCTATGGTTGATGCGTTAGCGACAGAAGAACCTCCAAATTTTAGAACGTTCATAATATATTATATTTTTTAAGTTGAAAATTATTAATAAAAGCTTTGTTTGTAATTCTTTTTTTATGAATTACATACATGGTCCGGTGGTAATATATAAATGAACTAACCCCTAAGGGTAATAATAGTAATAGTACCTGTTGTAATAGAAGAAGCCTCAGATACGATAATCGTTCCTAAGATAAATAATAAAGCCGATAAAAAAATGGTACTAAACATTTGTTTGCTTTACTTTGCGTGTTCAAATGTATAATTTTTTACTTTTAAAGAAAATTAAATTAACGGCATTCTTAAACTTTTGCTAATTCAATAATTAATAACTTATTTCATTGTGTAATTCATAAAAAAAGCATGAAACTGGCTAGATTAAAATTGTATTTAGTGAATTTGAGAAAGGATTATTTAATTTATTAAAAACTCTCAACATAGAGTTTCTAATATAAAAGCATGAACTAATAGAATACATATTAATACTTATAGATAGATGAAAATATTTTCTGCGCAACAAATGCGTATGGCAGATGAAGCTACAATGGTTTCGGCTAAGATCACATCATTAGAATTGATGGAACGTGCTGCAACACAAATTTTTAATTTGATTCATAGCAGACTACAGGGGTCTCCAATTATGATCCACGTTTTTTGTGGTATTGGAAATAATGGAGGAGATGGACTAGTCGTTTCGAGATTACTGTTGGAACATGGGTATAATGTAAAAACTTATATAGTAAATTTTAGCGATAACAGATCACAGGAATTTTTATCTAATTATGATCGATTAAAAGAAATAGCCAAAGATTGGCCAATCCAGCTTAAATGTGAAGAGGATTTTCCTCAACTTAAACGTGAGGATATAATTATTGATGCCATTTTTGGTATTGGACTTAACAGACCGCTGGTGCCTTGGGTGGTTTCTTTGATCAAACATCTTAATACTTCAAGGTGTTTTAAACTTTCTGTAGATATTCCATCTGGTTTGTACTCTGATAAAGCTCCAGATGATCCCGAAGGTGTTATTTTTGCTAATGTTACGGTTACGTTTCAATTACCTAAACTTGTTTTCTTTTTACCAGAGACCGGCATGTATACGCAAGACCTGGAGGTAATTGATATTGGATTAGACCGTAATTTTCTAATGCAAAATCCCGGTATCGGCGTCTTGATTAATAAGAATGAAATATTACCATTATATCGACCAAGACATAAATTTAGTCATAAAGGAACTTATGGCCATTGTGTAGTGATAGGAGGTAGTTATGGTAAGATAGGAAGTGTGGTTTTGGCGACTAAAGCTGCCTTGAAAACAGGTGCAGGCCTGGTTACTGCTTATATCCCAGAATGTGGATATGAAGTACTTCAAACCACAGTTCCGGAAGCTATGGTAATTGCAGATAGTGATGACGAATTAGAAGAAATTACTCTGGATTTTACACCTGCAGCTATCGGAATTGGAATTGGTCTTGGAACTGGTGAAAAAACCATTAGTGCATTTGAAGAGTTTTTAAAAGAAAATACATCTCCTCTTGTTATAGATGCAGACGGGATTAATATTTTGGCGAAAAAACCTGAATTTCTAGATAAACTTCCAAAGAAAACTATTTTAACACCACATCCTAAAGAGTTAGAACGACTAGTTGGTAAATGGAAAGATGATTTTGATAAAATCGAAAAAGCAAAAGCATTTTCAAAGCAATATGATTGTGTTGTAATAATTAAAGGAGCTAACTCTATAACTGTATTTGAAGATCAATTGTACGTGAATAACACTGGGAACCCGGGAATGGCAACTGCAGGAAGTGGTGATGTACTTACAGGGATGATTACCAGTTTATTGTCTCAAGGTTATGATCCTTTACATGCTGCTGTTTTTGGAGTCTATCTACATGGAAGTTCGGGAGACATAGCTGTTCAAAAAACTGGTTTTGAAGGATTGATCGCTAGTGAAATCATATCTCATATAGGTCCTGCTTTTATAGAATTGTTTAAGAGACCTAATGTTGAAGGGCAACAAGAGAAATAGAGAATGCATTTTTACATAGGAAGAATGTGTTTTTGTATACAATTTTGTAAGTGTTTTGGAGTTAATTTTAGTGTAATCTAATTACATTTGATAGATAATTAAAAAGCAAAATGATGACAAAAACAAAATTATTAATAGCTGCTCTGCTTTTTGGAGTGCTATTCAATTCGTGTTCTAGTGATGATGATGGCCCAGCGGTTGCCATAATAGAATTAGAGACGATCGGATTAAAGGCTCTTACAGGAGGAACCTCTTATCAAGGATGGATTATCGTTAATGGGCAACCTGTTAGTACTACTAAATTTACTAACCCTGCAGGAGTTGTTCGCTTAGAAGTATTTGCATCTGACCTGGCAAGTGCAACTCAGTTCATATTGACAGTAGAACCAGTGGGAGATATTGATAACGGGCCTTCTGATACAAAAATTTTGACCGGTAATTTTAATGGTAATTCTGCACAACTTAGTTTTCCACCAGTAGTTGCTGATCTTTCTAATACATCGGGTCAGTTTTTCTTGGCAACTCCTACAGATAATGCCGGAGGTGTAGATAATGGTAATGATGAGTTTGGAGTATGGTTTATGAATGGTGCTAATGCTCCTGGGTTATCTCTACCTACACTGTCTAACGGATGGAAATATGAAGGCTGGGTAGATTTCGGAACTCAAACTTTATCTACAGGTACTTTTTCTAATGTTAGCGGTGTTGATGATGGAAATTTCTTTAAAGGCTCAGGAGGAGATGTTCCTCCGTTCCCTGGAGAAGATTTCCTTGTCTTACCTACCCAAGTTCCGATTACAGGAATTACACTTCCTGCTGCTGTAACAAGTAAAAGAGTATTTATTACAGTTGAGCCTGTTGGAGATGGTGATCCGGCTCCGTTTTTTATAGAACCTCTTAGTGCAAATGCTGGAATCACAACAGGATCTGGAAATCCTGTTACGATGTTGTCTAATACTGTTGTTCCTTCAGGAATTGTAAAAAGACCAAATTAATTTTTTAAATAGATATAGTATACTAAAAAAGGCTGTTTGAAATGCTACTTTTCAAACAGCCTTTTTTAATATTATAAACTTTAAAAGCATGTTGTATATATTACCTCCTTGGATGAAAACTATGTATAACTTCACTTAAATGACTTCGGTCGATATGCATGTATATTTCTGTAGTCGTAATACTTTCATGTCCTAACATTAATTGAATAGCTCTTAAATCGGCACCATTTTCTAAAAGATGAGTAGCGAAGGAGTGTCTAAAAGTATGTGGACTAACCTGTTTATGGATTCCTGCTTTTTCTACCAATCGTTTTATGATTGTAAAAATCATTGCTCGGGTGAGTTGTCTCCCTCTTCGGTTTAAAAATAAGGTGTCTTCATGCCCCTTTTTGATATCAATATGATTGCGGATTTCTGAAGTGTAAATATTGATATATTTTTGGGTGGTTTCTCCTATAGGTACAAAACGTTGTTTATCACCTTTTCCGGTAACACTAATGTACCCTTCATCAAAAAAAAGACTTGATTTTTTTAGAGTGATAAGTTCGCTTACTCGCAAACCACATCCATAAAGAGTTTCAATAATTGCACGATTACGTTCTCCTTCTGGTTTGCCAAGATCGATTTGAGCAATAATAAGATCTATTTCTTCTACAGATAGTGTATCGGGTAGTTTTCTACCTATTTTTGGAGACTCTATAAGTTCCATTGGGTTAGATTCTCTATAATCTTCAAAAACAAGATAATTAAAGAAGCTTTTTAATCCAGAAATAATTCTTGATTGTGAACGAGGATTAACCAGTTTTGCTATTTCAAAAATAAATTGCTGAAGTATTTCTTTTTCAATAGAAAGGGGAGTAGTTACTATATCCTGATGTTCGAGAAATTTTAATAACCGCTGAATATCAAGAGTGTAGTTAATAATTGAGTTTTCAGACAATCCTCTTTCAATTTTTAGGTAATGTTTGTAGTCTTTTATTGCGTGGTCCCATTTCATTACAACTAAGATATGATATAAAAGAAAACCATCCCAATTTACTTATAGATGGTTTAGAAATAATAAATCAAATGTTTTTATAGGTGTATAACAAATCCTATGTTTAATTGAAAAGCGTCTTTGTGAAACCGATCATCTAAGCTAAAATTGTATCGTAATCCAGGTTCAATACTTACCTTATCTCCTAGAAAAAAAGCATACCCTCCCTGAACACCAAAATAGGATGGATCTTGATTAAGGTCTGTACTTGCACCATTATAATCGATTTGTACAGGGATCACTCCAATAATATAATATTTGGCTCCTATTTTATATGAAAAAGAATCGAATGATTCAGAGTCTCCACCTTTATCTACAGATCCATAACCTAAACCTGCTTTTAGAGATAAATCATCCATAATAAAATAACCCACTTCGGCACCAATATTAAAGGTTGATCCTCCATTATCAGAAAAACTTGTAAATTGAATACTCGTATTAGAAGCACTTGCCGCTCCAAAATTTGTATTAGCTTCGATTAGCCATTTGCCTTTAGTGGTTTGACCATTGTTTTGAGCATTTGCAAAGACAAAACTTAGTATAGCCAAAGTAATTAATACCGTTTTTTTCATAATTCATTTATTGGATTTAAAATTGGTTGCTAAACTATCCAATTTGTTAGTACGAAAAGTTAATTAGTTATTAATATTTTAGATACTAATTTTGTACGTGTATTCTTTATTAGGGAAAGAATAAAAGATTAATTTATGGTCGAACATTAATCTTCTAAAACTATTTTAATAATGACGTCTAAGAGTATTCTAAACTATTGAAGCGCATTTTTTGTTTGTAGATTCAGGTTTTTTAAAAAATAAAACTACTTTTGAGTAGTAATAGTATTTATTATATGATGAAGAAATTTTTTCTTATTGTTTCTGCCCTAATGATGATCACATCTTTAACTGCTCAGCAAGAGAGTGAAGAATTATATACTCGTGCAGGATTTAAATTTGGACTTAATTATGCAAATATAACCGGAGATATAAAAAATACAGATGCCCGGGTACGAATGCACCTGGGGGCTGTTATAGAGTTTCCTGTATCTCAACGGTTTTTTGTGCAGGCAGAAGTATTGTATACAGCACAAGGATATAAAGTTGATGAAAATGGAGAAGAAAATAAGATTAGCTTAAATTATTTAACATTGCCTATTATTGCTAAATATTATTTCACAGATAAATTTAGCCTGGAGACAGGGCCTCAATTGGCTATATTGGCAAATGCTACAGAATCTGCAGAGGATACTCCCGATGAGTTCTTTGATTCTTTTAATAGTTTTGATTTTAGCTGGGGATTCGGAGCTGGATATAAGTTAGAATCTGGTTTGTTTTTCCAATTACGATATAATCTGGGCTTAACAAATATTAATGATATTGATGCGTTAAACATAGATTTTAAACATTCTGTTGCGCAATTATCGGTTGGATATTTGTTTAAAACTAAGAATAACCGAAGACAAGATCCTAATATCGAATAATAAGCATGTAATGCATAATTGTTTATTATTGGTTAATTACTAAAAAATTAAGCGCGTGAAATTATTAATCATAAATGGTCCTAATCTAAACCTTCTTGGGAAAAGAGAACCAGACGTATATGGAAATCAAACTTTTGATGAGTTCTTTACTCAATTACAATCTGATTTTTCTACACTAGAGTTATCTTACTATCAATCTAATATAGAAGGGGAGTTGATCACTAAACTACAGGAAGCAGATGATTGGTGTGATGGGGTTATCCTTAATGCAGGTGCATATACTCATACTTCTATTGGTATCGGAGATGCTATAAAGGCAATATCAATTCCTGTTGTAGAAGTCCATATATCAAATACTTTTGGCAGAGAAGAGTTTAGACATCAATCTTATATATCACCTAACGCAAAAGGTGTTATTCTTGGGTTTGGTTTACAAAGCTATATACTGGCAATACAAAGTTTTTCTACAAAATAGTTCAGAATAAATACCTATTTTAAAGTAATTAATACAAAAACGCCTTATTATCCAAGATAATAAGGCGTTTTTTATGATATATAACTTATTTATAAATGAATTACTTCATCGTATGCGTCTGCTACCGCTTCCATTACAGCTTCACTCATTGTTGGGTGAGGATGGATAGCTTTTAATACTTCGTGACCAGTAGTTTCTAATTTTCTACCTAATACAGCTTCTGCAATCATATCGGTAACTCCGGCACCAATCATATGACAACCTAGCCACTCCCCATATTTCGCATCAAAAATTACCTTTACAAAACCATCTTTGGTTCCTGCAGCACTCGCTTTACCCGAGGCAGAAAAAGGGAATTTTCCTACTTTTAATTCGTAACCAGCTTCTTTGGCTTGTTTTTCGGTCATTCCTACACTGGCAATTTCTGGAGAAGCATATGTACATCCAGGGATATTTCCATAATCGATTGGTTCTACATGCATTCCTGCGATTTTTTCAACACAGGTAATTCCTTCTGCAGAGGCAACATGGGCCAGGGCAGGGCCAGGGACTACATCACCAATTGCATAAATTCCCGGGATATTAGTCTGATACCAATCGTTTACTACAATTTTATCTCTATCTGTAGCTATACCTAATTCTTCTAATCCTATGTTTTCTATATTGGTTTTGATACCCACTGCAGATAATACAACATCTGCTTCTAGGATTTCTTCTCCTTTTTTGGTTTTTACAGTTGCTTTTACTCCATCACCACTTGTATCTACACTTTCTACAGAAGAATTAGTCATTACCTTAATTCCTGCTTTTTTGAAATTACGTTCGAACTGTTTTGATACTTCTTCATCTTCAAGAGGAACGAGGTTAGGTAAAAATTCTACGATGGTAACCTCTGTACCCATTGCATTATAGAAATGTGCAAATTCGACTCCAATTGCTCCCGATCCAACCACAATCATCTTTTTGGGTTGAGATTCTAAGGTCATTGCTTGTCTGTAACCAATTACTTTTTTACCATCTTGAGGTAAATTAGGTAACTCTCTAGATCTAGCTCCTGTAGCTATAATAATATGTTTTGCTTCATAATCAGTTGCTTTTCCATCTGCATCTGTTACTGTTATTTTATTACTGGCTTTTAATGTACCAAAGCCTTCGATAACATCGATTTTATTTTTCTTCATAAGAAACTGAACTCCTTTGCTCATTCCTTCTGCCACACCACGACTACGTTTTACAACTGCATCAAAATCTTTATCAAATTTGTCTACAGTAAGACCATAATCAGAAGCATGTTTTAGGTATTCGAATACCTGAGCACTTTTTAATAGTGCTTTTGTAGGAATACATCCCCAGTTTAAGCATACTCCGCCTAAGCTTTCTTTTTCAATTACTGCGGTTTTAAACCCTAATTGTGAAGCTCTAATTGCAGTTACATAACCTCCGGGACCGCTTCCTAAAACGATGATATCATATGTGCTCATAAATGTCGATTTTTTGAAGTCACGAATTTAAGGATAATTCAGCTAACCAAAAAAGGAATTAAGTATTCCCTAAGAATAAGATTTTCATTAAAAAGGATAAAAAAACACCATGTTATATAAACATGGTGTTAATTTTTAATGTTTTTTGTTATGATTAGTGCTTATTGTAAAGCATAATTGAATTATGTATTTCTTTAAAATTTCAGCTTAAGTTCTCTTTTTACAGTATTAAAATCAGAGAAATCTATTTTTGAATTTTTTGCAAATGTTGAAGGTATAACTACAATCCTGAAAGACTGATTGTCTGTAATATCAGCATCCAATGCATTTAGATCATCACTCTCTAAAAATATATCAATACTTGCAATATTTTGTGCCTCATTAAAAATAAAATTGAATTGAAATTGAGCAAACTCACCAGGAGCAAAGAAAAAAGTCCTTGGTAAGGGTTCCCATACATCAACCTGAGCTGTAGACTTTTCAGGATCGAGTACATAAACCAACGCAACATCTGAGTCTAACACATTAACATTGTCTGGTACTACAGCTTCTATTCGAAAGTTATTAGCTGTATTAAATGTTCCTGTTACTTCAAAAGTATTTGCTATAGTATCAAAATCTGTATCATCATCGTTAGAACAAGATGTAAATATAAATGTGGCTAGACATAGTAGTGCGAAAATTTTTCTCATGAATTCTAAATTTTATTTATTATCGATTTATTTTTTATTAAAGTCTATACTAACAGAGTTTACACAATAACGCTGACCTGTAGTTGTCGGGCCATCATTAAATACATGGCCTAAGTGACTACCGCAATTCGCACATAATATTTCTGTACGTATCATACCGTGCGATGTATCTTTTATATATTCTACACTTCCTTCTATTGATTCATCAAAACTTGGCCATCCACATCCCGAATCAAATTTAGAAACACTTTTAAATAAGGGGACATCACAAGCCATGCAGGTATACACTCCATCTTCGAAATGCATATTATACTCTCCGGTAAACGGTCTTTCGGTTCCTTTTTGTCTTAACACTCTATATTGTTCTTCTGTTAGCTTTTCTTTCCATTCAGCTTCAGATTTTTGTATCGAATACTTGCTCATTTCTTTACTCATTAGGTTTAAATACTAGAGCATCACCATTAATGCAATGTCTCATTCCTGTCGTTTCTCTGGGACCATCACTAAATACATGACCTAAATGTCCACCACAAGTAGCACATAAGAGTTCGGATCGAGCATATCCTAATTTGTGATCTATATCCTTATCGATACTACCTTCTATTGCACGGTCAAAACTTGGCCAACCTGTCCCGCTATCAAATTTGTATTTACTTTCGTATAACGGAGTATTACATGCTGCACAATGAAATGTACCATGAGCATACAATTTGTTTAAAGGACTAGAAAATGGTCTTTCTGTTCCGGCTTGCCTAAGAATATAGTATTGCTCGGATGTTAGAATCTTTTTCCATTCGGCATTCGTTTTAGAAACGGCATACACTTTATTCTCTTTTTTACCTTCTTTTTGCGCTGTACTTGTACAACTTATTGCCAGAATACTAATACATACTACAATAAAACGTTTCATAGTTTTTCTAATTTTTTATTAAAGTTATACCTAAGTAGTCGTATAAACTGGCTAAGAATAACTAATCAATAACTATTCCAAAATAAATTCTATGATTTTGGATATTACTTTTGGGTCTCCCAAAATTTTTCGATGGCCTAATTGTTCAGTTAGAAGCAGTTGCCCGTTTTCTAGATTATTAATGATTTCATGAGCTGCACTATAATGTACGTCAACATCATTTTTGTCATGTACTACCAGAGTAGGTATTTTAACACCAGAAGCAGAGGTTGCTCCAGAGTAATTGTCAAGATCTTCTCCATACCTTTTATCAAAGTATGTTTTTAATAAACGACCTACTTTTTGGTTTAATTGTAAGTTTTTTGCAAAATTTTTAGTGATTGCAGTGATGCTATTGGCAGTACCAATAATAACAAGGGATTTGATTTGTAATCCAAACCGAGTAGTTCTTAATAACGACATTCCGCCTAATGAATGTCCTATTGCTGTTTCAAATGGACCGTGAGTTTTTTCTAATTGATGTATTGTTTCGATAAAAAAGGGTAGCATACTTCTTTTTCCCGGAGCATGACCGTGTGCCGGAGCATCAAAACTTACAGTGCTATATCCATGTTCTAATAATTGATCTGCAATTTTAGAAAGTTGCGTTCCGCTTCCGGACCAACCGTGAGCTAAAAGAATT
Organism: Aquimarina atlantica; assembly: GCF_000626715.1. Lineage (GTDB taxonomy): Bacteria > Bacteroidota > Bacteroidia > Flavobacteriales > Flavobacteriaceae > Aquimarina > Aquimarina atlantica. The sequence goes on from NZ_AQRA01000001.1 coordinate 410,846, forward strand.
TTCTTATCAGAATTTCCATAGTTATAGACGATAACTTCTCGGTTAATTTTTTTAATTCGAATTCTTTCCTTTTTGCTTTTTTCATACATTTCTTTCTCTCTGTCCGGCATTTTATAACCAAAAGGAGTTAAGAATATTCTGGCGGCAAATCTTGAAGCCAGAATAGGGGATATCCAATTCAATATTTTTGCAGTATATACAATAGATTTAGGAATTAAAAGTGCCTGTACAGGAATTAGGTCTTTGTCTACTTTAGCCATTAAATAAATAATTAATTGAAAAGGATAAAATTAAAATAACAACTGTTATTGAAATATATAATTATGATAAATTAATAGTATATAAAAAAACGTAAAGAAACAAAAAATGTCTAGTTTTTACATGCATATTTGGACTTATATGAATTCTGATAAGATAGTATAAATAAAATGTAAATAGATCAAATATATCTTCTCAATTCTTTCGTATAACCTTTAAAAGTGTTTAATTTTGTAGTTTATTTTTTAATAGGAGTTACATGGGATTACAACCCAAGAGGGTAGATAAAAAAGAACAAAAAGTACTTTACGATTATCAGAAACGGGATATAGATAAGATATTTAATCGTCTAAAAGAATTTTCCCAGAAATATAATCTGCTGTATCAGCTTCCTACCGGAGGAGGAAAAACGGTTATTTTTTCTGAAATTGTTAGAAGATATATAGAATCTACTCGAAAAAAAGTTGTTGTTCTTACACATCGAATTGAACTCTGTGGTCAAACCTCAAAAATGCTAAGCGAGTTTGGGGTAAAGAATAAAATCATAAATAGCTCTGTTAAGGAACTCGATGATCAAAACGAATATATGTGTTTTGTTGCAATGGTAGAAACCCTTAATAACAGGCTTAATGATGATCATTTAGAACTACACAATGTAGGAATGGTTATTATTGATGAAGCTCATTATAATTCGTTTAGAAAGCTTTTTAAATTTTTTAGCAATTGTTTTATCCTTGGAGTTACTGCTACACCTCTTAGTTCTAATATGAAACTCCCGATGAAGGATAATTATAATGAATTGATTGTAGGTGATACAATTAGTTCATTAATTAATAGTGGGTTTTTAGCCAAACCTGTAATTTATACCTATGATGTTGGATTAGGATCATTAAAAATAGGAATGAATGGTGACTATACTGTAAAATCTTCAGAAGATTTGTACACCAACATGCTAATGCAGGATAAACTATTACATGCTTATGAGGAAAGATCAAAAGGAAAAAAAACATTGATTTTTAATAACGGAATCAATACTTCTATTTATGTTTATGAAACTTTTAAAAAAGCAGGGTATCCCATTCGTCATCTTGATAACACAAATAGTAAGCAGGAAAGAGAAGATATTTTGGCATGGTTTAAAAATACAGATGATGCAATACTTACTTCTGTAAGTATTCTTACTACGGGATTTGATGAACCTACAGTGGAGAGTATTATTCTTAACAGAGCGACAAAATCACTTACATTATATTTTCAGATGATTGGTAGGGGATCTCGTATATTACCTACTAAACCAGAATTTTCAATAATCGATTTAGGAAACAATACTGCAAGATTTGGGTTATGGAATTCTGATGTTGACTGGCAATCTATTTTTAGGTCGCCGGATTTCTATTATGATAATCTGGTAGGGGATGAAGAGATAGAACGTAATTTTAAGTATGTATTACCAGAGGAGTTAAGAAAAGAGTTTTTAAAATCTGATGATATAGAGTTTGATATCGAAGCCGAATATGCAAAAACAAAACGTTATGGATATAGAAGCTTAACAGTTCTCGAAAAATCTATAGAACAACATGCAGTAATGTGTGTGCAAAATAGTGAAGATGTTTTTGATGCACGAATCCTAAGTAAACTTTTGGATCAGGACATAGAATATCGTGTACGTAGATACTCTTATTGTATTAGTAAAAGCACTAAAAACTACAGAGATTGGTTAGAAGAAGATTATAAACGAAAATTGAGATCTAAAATCAATCAACTATTCATGGATGAGTAATAACGTAATCTACCACTAAAGAATAGTATATCTCGAATATATTCTTTAATGGTAAATTATCACTTTAATATATTATACTATATATTCTTTTTGTAAAGCTATTTCAACTGCACTTTCTGCGTGAATTTTTGTGGTATCGAATACAGGAATATCAACATCATCTTGCTTGATCAATAATGGTATTTCTGTACATCCCAGAATTACACCTTCTGCACCTTCATGCTCTAATGCTTTTATAATTCGTTTAAATTCTTCTCTAGAACTATCTTTGATATTTCCGAGTACCAGTTCTTTATAAATTATCTGGTGAATAAGCTCACGGTCATTTTGATTGGGAAGTACTATTTCAATATCGAACTCTTTTAAGGTATTTCTGTAAAAATCTCTCTCCATTGTAAATTTGGTACCGAGAAGAGCTAGTTTTTTTAATCCTTTAGACTTAATATTTTTACCTGTAGCACTTGCAATATGTAGAAAAGGAACTGAGGTACTCTTAATTATTTCCTCACTACATAAATGCATGGTGTTTGTACATAGAATTATCAAATCTGCTCCGGCGTTTTCTAATTGTTTTGCAGATTTAACCATTAATGTATTTAACTCATCCCAATCATCATTACGTTGTAAATTTTCGATTTCTGCAAAGTCGACAGAAGCTAAAATACATTTGGCAGAATGAAAACCTCCCAAAAGTTCTTTTGTATGTTTATTAATCAATTCATAATAGAGAGCCGATGATTCCCAGCTCATTCCCCCAATTAGTCCTATAGTTTTCATGAGTTTTAATTTTATAGATTATTCTTTTTTTTAATTTTTTTTCAAAGATTAGATTTCTATTTCTCCTATCAGGTATGGAACCGAATGTCCGCTAAGGAAAACCCGATCTCCTTCTAATTTACAATCTAACTCTCCTCTACGAGCAGACAATTGCTGAGCTTTAAGGTCATTTTTTCCTAGTTTTTTAGCCCAAAATGGAACCAAAGAAGCATGAGCAGAACCTGTTACCGGATCTTCGGGTTGAATAATACCATTTGCATCAAATACACGAGAAACAAAGTCTACGTGTTTTCCCTCGGCAGTGATTACAATACATAAATAGGGTAGGTCTTTAAGTAAATCGAGTTTAGGATTTTCATTTAGTACTTCTTCTTCAGACGAAAGTCTGATTACCAAATCACGAGCAGCAAAAGTAGCAATAGGTTTTGCTTTCAAAGCTTGGTGAATTTCGGATGGAATTTCAACAGGTTCTGGTGGTCTCGAAGGAAAATCTAATGTGATTGCTCCATTATCCTCTTTTTTAGCTTTTAGAATTCCGCTTTTTGAAGAAAACTTAACTTCATTAATAGAAGTATCAAGATAATTGAAAATTACATATGCCGATGCAAGTGTAGCATGACCACATAAGTCAATTTCTGCATGAGGCATAAACCATCTTATTTCGTAGATGTTATCTTTTTTTACAAAAAAACCAGTTTCTGCCAAATTATTTTCTACTGCAATATTCTGTAGAGTTTGATCTTCTAACCAATGTGGCAAATGGCATATTGCCGCTGGATTACCTCCAAATAATGTTTTAGTAAAAGCATCGATCTGATACATTGAAATTTTCATGATTTTATGTGTTTCGTTGTTAATATTTTTTACAAATAGTACCTGTGTTATTATTATTAAATAGTTGTTTGTAGCTATCTACTACATCTGTAATATGAACAGGGTAGTATCCAGCAAATTTTTGATCTTCGGGAAAATCTCCTGCAATAGCACCAGGAGCTACAACATTTAGCCGAATTCCTCGATCCAGTTCTTTTGATGCAGCATGAACAAAACTATGCAAAGCCCCATTTACCAGTGATAACCCGACAGCATTGGGTTCATAATGCTCTGCCAGAATACCGGTTGTTAAGGTTATTGAGGCATTGTCATTTATATACTCTTTTGCTACATGTACAAGGTTTACCTGCCCCATTAGTTTACTACGTATCCCGATGTAATAATCTTCTTCGGTTAATTCTGATAATGGTTTCCAGGAAGCTGTGCCTGCTGCATTAATTACTGCATCTATTTTAGGTAGTTTTTCAAATAATGCTTTTATAGATTTTTTATCCGTAATATCGATAGGGTAGGATTTACTATTTCGATGAGCACCAAATACATTGTCGTACTCATTCTTTAGAGTGTTATAAATTGCACTGCCTATTGTACCGGTGGCACCAATAACTAAGATTTTCATACATTTTTTCTTTTTAGATGGTTTCTAATTTATCCTGCGTTAAATTTCCTGGAGCATTCCCTGTATTGATTGTAGTGTTGGGTTCGAAGAGCATTACAGAAACTTCTTGATCTGCTACGGGTCTATGTTCTGTTCCTTTTGGAATAATCAAAAACTCATTAGCCTTTAAGTGTACGGTTCGATCACGAAACTCCATTTTAAATTCACCATTTAGAACATAAAACATTTCATCTTCGTTATCATGTTTATGCCATACAAATTCACCTTTGAACTTAACTAACTTTACATGTTGTCCATTAAGTTCGCCAATAATTCGTGGATTCCAATGATCAGAAAAGAGAGAGAGCTTGTCGTTGATGTTTACTTTTTCTATATTCATTTTAATATTATTATAATTATATATTTAGTTTTATGAATATGTTGATTTAAATTTTTTTACAACTCTTTATTTATAGTTTCCAAAAACTCTTTAATTACAGGTTCATTCCTTTTAAAATATGTCCATTTCCCATGTCTTGTGGTGATTAATAGACCAGCCTTATGCATACCAGTTAGATAATGTGATATGGTAGGTTGTGATAATCCTGATTTATCTTTGATATGTTGGCCACATACACCATCGTTAAAATGCCCAAGCTCTTCGTGGGGAGGAAAATTGGCTTCAGGGTCTTTTAACCATTTTAGTATATCTAAACGTGTCGCATTAGATAAAGCTTTATTTATTTCAAGTATTCTTGCATTGTTCATGCAACAAATATACATATTTAATTTTATAAATATGATAAAACCTTTTTAAAGTGTTCACATTATGCTGATTGATCATTATTTTTTAATTGTAAATTACTGATAATAAGGTGTTTGAAAAATAATGTGATTTTGTTGTGTAACAAAAATAGAGAATGTTCGTCTAGTAAGTGTAGGCAGTAAAGAAATGATTAATTTCTTGAATATAAGCAAATTAGTTTTAACGATACCTATAAGGCGCGTATCTTGATACATCTTGAGATAAGTGCTTTAAAAAAAGGTTTATTTGCTTTAAACCAATCATAGAATTGAGTTTCTGTACTTTAAAGAATTCTTGATTCAAATAATATATATAAGAGCGTTTATCCTGATACATCTTGGGATGGATGCTTTTTTTATGGCCATTCTGATAATTAAACAGTACTTTTTTTGAGTTTTTCCTGTATCCAGATACTACGTAATTATATTACTTTTACTGAGATTAGTATTCTATGAATTTAGAATTTGTTATTAAGGCTATATTCTATTGATTAACTGAAGACTAATCAAATAAATACTGTGAAATTTCAATTAACCACAAATATTTACACCAATGAAAATTATCTTAAACCTAGAGGGCGTAAAAACTCTAAGCAAAGAGGAGCAAAGCAAAATCTCTGGGGCAGGACGTTATGCCTGCACACAAAGAGGTAGAATGTGTTGTGAACTTGCTCCGGGAGGTCCGTTCTGTGATGCTGGTATCTGTACTGGTATTGGTGGATCTGGAGGTTGTCTCTGGTATTGATCATTACTCGAAAAACAAGTTTAAAAACGAGACTGTAATGAAACAGTCTCGTTTTTTGTTTCAGTTATCATTAGTTTTACCCTCCTTTTCTGTTAGGGCTTCTTAATTCTGGACAGGTATGTTGTTTTTTGGTACGTTTATTTATAGGTAATATACTTTTTCTTTTGACATAATTATTTTAGGGAAACAAAATATTCACTATTCTTGCATACGATGAATATTGTTCCTGAAATAACAACTAAAAGACTTGCTGTTAAGGTAAGGCCTGCGGCAGAAAAGATAATAAAGCAAAGACATCCCTGGGTTTTTGAAGATAGTATTATAAAACAAAATGTAGAAGGAGAAGCAGGCGATTTAGTAATCGTTTATGATACTAAAAAGAATAGCTTTTTAGCTTGTGGTTTATATGATCCATATTCTCCTATACGTATTAAATTAATTCAGTTTAAAAAAGCGGCACAGATTAATAAAACGTGGTTTGCCGAAAAAATTTCTGAGGCATACAAAAAAAGGATCCCTTTATTAGAAACAGATACCAATAGCTACAGATTGTTATTTGGAGAGAATGACCATCTTCCCGGATGTATTGCAGATGTGTATGATCAAGTTCTGGTAATTAAGCTATATTCACATATCTGGTTTCCTTATTTAAACTGGATTGTAGAACATTTGGTTGCTGTATCGGGTTGTAACTGTGTTGTACTTAGGCTTAGTAGGTTGTTGCAGTCTAAAGGAAAAGTATATGATTTAGAGGATGGCCAGGTAATCTATGGAACTCTGGAAAATGAAGTTGTAGTTTTTAGAGAACATGGAGTTTTATTTTCTGCAAATGTAATTAAAGGTCATAAAACAGGATATTTCCTTGATCACCGCCATAATAGAAAAAGAGTAGGGGAGCTTGCCTGTGATAAAACTCTTTTGGATGTGTTTTCTTATGCTGGTGGGTTTTCGGTTCATGCTTTAAAAGGCGGTGCAAAGAAAGTAGCAAGTTTGGATATTAGTAAGCAAGCTTTGGATATGGCTAAAGAGAATGTTGCTTTAAATATACATCATGGAAAACACGATGTTATTGTAGCCGATGCTTTTGATGGATTACAGAAATTAATAGATCATAAAACGGTATTTGACATTGTAGTAATAGACCCTCCTTCTTTTGCAAAAAGAGCAAGCGAAATTCATAAGGCTATGATTAGTTATGCCCGATTAGCAGAACTAGGTTCATCCCTGGTATCTCCTAACGGGATTTTGGTGTTAGCTTCTTGTTCTTCGAGAGTTTTGGCCGAGGATTTTTTTAAAATTTCTGAAGAGAGTATTCTTAAATCTGGAAGAAAGTTTAGTGTATTAGAAAAAACCAATCATGATATTGATCATCCTATTTCCTTTCCTGAAGGAGCTTATCTTAAATGCGGATATTATAGACTTGATTAAATAATACCAGGTTTGTTTAGATAAACCTGGTATCGTATTATTTTTTTAATGCTTTCCAAAGACATGAACCTTTGCCTTTTTTCTGGATAAATTTTTAGTATCATAAAAAAAGGTAATATCTCTAATTATTCGCTTTCCACCTTTAAGGTCTATTATTCTTGTTTCACTTTTACGAGAGAAATTATGTTTTAATTGAATTACATCTTTTTTCCCATTACCATATTGAATAACCATTTTGTGCATGTTTAAAGAACCTCCTGTAACCTTAACTTTAAGTTTTTTGAATCCTCCTTTTCTTGCCGTTACCTTTATAACATCTTTATCTAATCTATAATTTACTGTTCTTGAACCGAGGTGTTCCCAATTATTTATAGTAGAAGTAAAACTACTTGTTATAAGTAGTGTTATTAGTAAGAATAAAAAAGCAGGGATTTTTTGTAGTGTTATATTTTTCATAGTTTCTAAATGTTTTGATTTAGTACTAAGACATTCTAACCATAAAAAGGTTTAATTTGTATTCTTTATATCATAAAATTAAAAACGAGATGAATATGATGATCCATCTCGTTTTTAAAAAATAACGTAGTTGTTATTTAAAAGATATGATTAGTTAGAAGACAGCATTGCAAAAAACTTATCCATATTTGGTAATAATACGATTCTTGTACGTCTGTTGATTGCCATATTTTCTTCACTATCATTTTCTACAAGAGGCTTGTAACTACTTCTTCCAGAGGCAATTAATTTGGCAGGGTCAACGTTATAGTTAGACTGTAGTTTTCTAATAATAGATGTTGCTCTTTTTACACTTAAATCCCAGTTATCTTGCACAACTGCATTACTAATGGTTCTTGGATCAGTATGCCCTTCTACCATTACTTCAATACTTGGCTCAGAATTAATTACATCTGCTAATTTTTTTAATACTTCATCAGCTTTATTACTTATTCTGTAACTACCGCTTTTGAATAACATTTTATCAGAAATAGATATCATAACTACTGTATTATCGATATCTATAGAAATATCTTCATCTTGTTTTAGATCATCTGATAAAGAATTTTTTAAATTATGAGATACTGCCAAATTCATCGAATCTTTTAAGGATTTAGCTCCCTGAAGTTTTTGCTGATCAACTTTGGCTAATGTTTCTTTCATTTTTTCTTTGGTCTTGTTAGATATTGCTGCAACATCTTCTACCATTACCATTTTTTCATCATTAGAATCTTTTAAAGAATTGATCTTAGCATTATAATCTGCTACTCTAGCTTCAATTTTAGCAAACTTGCCTTCCAATTCATCTTTTTCAACTGCAGTCTTTTGTAATGTACTACGAGTATCTTGCAATTCTTGCTCTAATGCAACATACTTCTTCTTTGACACACACGATGTCATGATTAATGCCCCCGACAAAGCAATAAATGTGAATGATCTTTTCATGGTTATTTAATTAATAATTAGTGTTATTTTAAACTACTACTACGGTCATTTATTGTTGTACTAATTACTAATGTTTTCATATCAATTTCTTAAAAAGTGTTAATGATTTTTTGGATACATATTATCCCGTAAAATACCTACGGAAAGCCTGTATAGCTTATGTTTATTAATATATTGATTATCAAAGAAGTAAGTTGATTGTCGAAAAAAAGATGGCAAATGTTAAAAAATAAATTATTAACTTATTGTAATAACGTATTATTTTTACAGTTATATTGTAGAAAATAAACCCTACTACCCAGGTCTACTTTAATTACTAAAAATGTATAACAATAATTGATGTTTTTAATTAAAAAAAGGCTTGTATTTTATTTCTTGATATTTTCACCATTCGTAATGGTAGTAGCACAAGAAACTTTGGAGCAGACAGAAAATATTCCGGTTGATCATAAAAAGTTAGTCGTACAAGGTGAGATCATCTGCTTACCTATTTATCCCAAAAAAAATAGTAATTATTTTCCTGAAGAAAATGATTTGTCAGAAAATTTAGAAGCCTATAATACAAAATGGGATAACCAACAATTTAATCCGTATTGGAATGAGGAACTTACATTTCCCTTTCAGTTAGCATTTCAGGATGAAGATTTTTCACCACCGGTTGATCGCAAAATGGTAATTACGTCTCGTTATGGTTGGAGAAGAGGGCGGCCACATCAAGGTATAGATATTGATCTTCAGGTAGGAGATAGTGTAAAATCAATATTAGAAGGTAAAATTCGATATGTTGGATATCATGGTGGACATGGAAATACAGTAGTGGTACGACACTATAATGGATTAGAGACTGTATATGCTCATCTTTCTAAGTCTTTGGTAAAAGAGAACGACGAGGTAAAAAAAGGACAAATTATAGGTACAGGAGGAGTAACAGGAAATGCAAGAGGTAGTCATTTACACTTAGAAGTACGATATCATGGTAAAAGTATTAATCCAGAATATCTATTCGAGTTTGCTAGTGATACAAAAGTTCGATCAGATACTCTTTTTGTGACTAAAAAATGGATGACACCCAGATATCATAGATCTACTCGTATGAGCAAAATAGTGATTCATAAAACTATGGAGGATATTGCCAGGATTAAAGAAGAACAAAAAAAGATCTATACGGTGCGTAAAGGAGATACTCTTCATCGAATTGCTAATAAGTATGGATTGGCAGTTTCTGAAATATGTAAAACCAATTCGTTAAAATATAATTCGGTGCTAAAAATCGGGCAACAAATAATTATAAACTAATTAATGGGTATGTATTGGATTGTCTATATGCCTGTGGATCATTTCTAATAAATGATTCTTATTGTAAGGTTTTAATATATAGTCGTTTAATCCTGCTTGTACAATCTGTCTGTTTAATTGGGTAACATCTACTGCAGTTAAGGCAATGATTGGCGTTTTTGTATCAAACTCACGTATCCTCTTTGTGGTACCAATTCCATTTAACTTAGGCATATTAATATCCATAAGTATTACATTATACTCATTTTCTCTAACCAATTCTATGGCATCAAAACCATTATCTATGGTCGTACAGTCAAAGTTCTCTTTTGATAGGATTTTATCTGCAACCAAGAGATTTAATTTATTGTCATCTACAATTAATACTTTAAGTTTAGAAGCATTAGAATTAGTAAAAGAAGCGTTATGATTTATTCCTTCCTGATTAACTTGTGACTTAAAATCAATAACCAATGCATACTCAGATCCTACATGAGAATTATTTTGGATAATAATTTCGGCATCTAGTGCCGAAGCAAGTCTATTTATTATTTTTGAATTAATTCCTGTACCCAGATATGTTTTTTTGGCATTCCCGACATTAATAAACTCTTGATATATAGATTTTTTGTCTTCTTTTGAAAGCTCATCTCCATCGTGATTAATTTTAAAAGAAATAGTAAATGTGTTTCCTTTTTTCTTAATTAACATTACCGAGAAATATACATTTCCATTTTTGGTAAAACGTAAAGCATTACTTATCAAATTCATCAGTATTTGAGAAAGAATACCAGGGTCACCATAAATCATTTGATCAATTTCTGGGTCAAACTCAAAATGTAATATGTTATCACTGTTCTCTGTAGCATAACTAAAGGAATGTATAAGGTTTTGAGTAACCTCTTTTATATCAAATAATACATTTTGTACGGTAATTTCTTCAGAATCCAAAAAATTAACATGCAAAACATTATTAATAAGTGTAAAAAGATAATCCCCAGAAAATTTTAAGGACTTCAGGTTTTTATCATTTTTAAGATCGGGATATTCTTCTTCTAGGAGATTGGTGAGTCCCATTATTCCATACAAAGGTGTTCTCAACTCTTGACTAAGAATAGAAATAAGGTTTTGTTGCAATTGAAACTGTTTTTCTGTTTCCTTGCTTAAGGATTTTAATTCAATATTCTTTTTTTCAAGTTTTTGGGTAACTTTTCTGTACTGTAAATACAAAAAAAGGAGCATAACCAGAAGTACTCCCCCGATAGCATAATAGATCATACCTATTTTTAATAACAAAATAATAAATATAAGGTTTATCTTACAAGTTTGTAGGTGTATTTTTTTACATATTTCTAATAATTTATGGTTTACCGTAAAAATATTAGGGTAAGAAGAACAAATTCAGCTATTTAGAGATCAAAATACGTAGTGTTTTAATGGGGGGCTCTTTTAAAATTAACATAAAAACACCCTAAAATATGATAAATTGATTATTAGCAGACATAACTAATACTGTTGGCAATTGTAATTATTACAGATTTATAACGTCTTTATGAGTACAAATAGTAGATAAGAAATAAGATTTTATAGCAAATTAACAGTTATAAAAGACCTATAATATTTATCTTTACTTAAAATTAATGAGCGGCATAAAAGAGATGAAAGCTAATTTTTGTATAGTTTTTTTGTTATGTATGGGAATGGTAATGCATGCTCAAATAGAAAATTCTACTTCTTTGCGAATTGATGCCAAAAGTGATCTTAATACCAATAAGTATAGTCTGTCTAAAGGCGTAAACCCTAATTTTAATAGCGATTCGTCTTTATATAAAACTCCAGAAGCATTATCTGAGTATGCTCGTAGTAAGCCAACTTTTGATATGACAGGTAATGATGGTTTTTTTAAACCCAAAACAGATGCTGTTCCAAAATGGTTCAAAAAAGATAATGAAATCAAAGACGAGTATAGAAGTGATCAATATCTTGGTGATTTTAAAAGTAACGGAGAATTTGTAAGATTGATGTATAGAGATCATCAGTTTGTAGATGGTGATGTAGTTAGAATATATCTTAATGATGCCGTTATTGTTTCTAAAATATTTCTTTCTGGAGATTTTAAAGGAATTTCGGTTGATCTTGCCAAAGGATTTAATAAAATAGACATACAGGCATTAAATCAAGGAGAATCTGGACCTAATACGGCAGAGTTTCATCTTTATGATGAGAAAGGAAATCTCCTTACCAGTAGCGAATGGAATCTCACCACTGGTGTTAAAGCAACATTGATTGTGGTAAAAGATTAAGATACTTACCTTTTTAAGAGCTGCTCATTATTGTTGTGGTAAGCTTATTTTTCAGTAAATTTTACGAGTATAATTAGTACTTCACAAAATATTTATAACATATTCTGTGATTTTTTTGATATGTCTCATACTAATAATGAAAAAGTAGGTCTATATGAGTAAAGAATACGAGTTTACTCGAATTATTAAGGAGAATGAAGGAGTTATTTTTAAGATAACTACCATTTATACTAACAATTATGAGGATCAAAAAGATCTCTATCAGGAAATTGTTTACCAGCTATGGAAGTCATACGATAGTTTTAAAGGAGATTCTAAAATTAGTACCTGGATGTATCGCGTTGGACTTAATACAGCCATTACAAGATTGAAAAAAGAAAAACGAAGGGGAAATCAAATAGAAATATATGATGTGATCATGAGGCAAACCGAACAATATGACACAGAATTTGAAGAACGATTGAAAAAATTATATGCTCATATACATAACCTCAATGAATTAGATAAAGGATTGATTTTATTGCTTTTGGAAGGTAAAAAATATGACGAAATAGCAGTGATAACAGGTTTGTCACCAACTAACGTTGGAACCAAAATCTCTAGGATCAAGCAAAAATTAAAAACACAAATTGTAAAAAAATAAACGAGATGGAATTGGAAGAAATGCAAGCAGTTTGGTCTCAGATGAGTGACCAGATAGAAAAACAAAAAAAATTAACCGATAAAATGATCATTATGATGACACAAGAACAATACAGGCAAAAATTAAATAAAATTGCATATCCAGAGATGATAGGAGCCATTATATGTTATGGTACTGCAATATTGATATTAATTAATGTTAACAAGTTAGATAACTGGTATACTTTATTATCAGGAATAGTATCTATGGTTATTCTATTAGTTTTGCCCGTGTTATCGCTAAGGTCAATTTATCAAATGAAAAAAGTAAATATTGCTGTAAATAATTATAAGGAAACATTACTAGAATATAGTAAAGGTAAAAAACGATTTCAGATGGTAACCAAAATAGGGCTCTATTTAGGTTTCTTTTTAATGTTTGCTATCCTGCCAGTAGCTACAAAGATTCTTAATAATAAAGACTTGTTTTCTGGTACCAAATCTATTTGGCCATTTGTAATATCGATACCAATTGCTATTATAGTTTTTATTACTTTTTCGAGATGGGTCGGCAGATGTTATAATAACAATATGAATTCTGCAGAGGCATTATTTAAAGAGCTTAAAGATGTTGATGTATCATAGAAGTGAAATACCCAAACATAACCATACTATAAAAGGGCTGTCTAACAACAGCCCTTTTCTCTTTTAATTTAAGGCAAAAAAAGTTTATGATCCACAACGTCCACCATTGCTCCATCTTCCATTGGTTCCTAGTATATATAAAAACCCGTTATAAGTTACTTTATCTCCGGCAGTATAGCTGTTATTTCTACTATATTCGTTAACTCCTTCACAAATATCTGCACTTGGCGTGGTGTCTTTACATTCTGCAATTCGATTCCATCTTGTAAAATCTCTTTCGTATAAGAACCCGCGATACGTTACTTTATCTCCTACAGAATAGCTTTGTCCGCTTACCCATTCTGCAATACCGTCACATGGATTTGTCCCTACAGGAGGATTACCATCAGATGGATATGCTTTGTTTGTTCCTTCGATATCAAGAGTAGAAAGAGCAGCTTGTCTTCTCGGCAAAACATTCCCGTTAAGATCTGTTATGGTAGGTTTTCCGTTTTTGCTAAATGTATAACTACCATACATCATTGTAGATTTAATATCAAAATCTCTGGTTAGCAAAGTTGCAGAATTACTTTTGTAAAACTGGTTAGCAGCACCATTCTGGATATTGTCAAAATTGATAATAATATGATTATCTCTATCCGAGCGGTTTTGCTCATGGATATACCCCAGAGTATGTCCTATTTCATGAATAATTACAAGAGCCGTTGTACGAGTACCCAAACGAATAAATCCTCTCGATCCATTCATTCCCAGAGTCGCAACGCCACAATTACAGTTATCTCCATTACTACTAATGGTAACATAATTAGATTCATTAGTACGTTCTTTAAAACGAACATTAGTTTTGCTCGTCCACTCATCCATCGATTTTTGAAGTTCACTTCTCACAGATTGGCTCAGTCCATTAATTACATAGACTATAGTATTGTTTGTCCATTTACGAACGCCTCCACCAAGTCCTAACTTTGCATTTATTCCTGCATCTGGTGCTATCTTATCAGAGAGAGGAACTTGTGTATCGGTTAACTGATCTTCAAATAATCTGGCATCGGTTCCTTGCAGACTATACGTTCCATCATCTTCTTTTTTTATAAGGACACGGTCTCCCAGGAAATACTTTTCGATAAATTGATCTTGCTCTCCAATAGTATCTGGATTTTGATCAAAATCTTCATTTTTTTGACAGGATGCAAAAGATAGAGCAACTGCCAAAGCTCCGATTTTAAATCGGTTTAATACGGTTTTCGTTTTCATTAAGTTTAATTTTGAGTTTATGATTTTAATTTAATCTGTGCACATTGTTTAAACTGGTGACACACCTGATTAGTCTTTAAGACCGAGTTAAAAAAACCGTTAAACTTTCTTAAAATTAATGATTGGGCTTCAACATTTGATGAAATCGAGCTAGTATAATTGTACTTTGCATATAAGATAAATTCATAAAAAAAGCCTGAATCAACAATCGTGATTCAGGCAGTTATATAGTAGAGTAGAATGTTTTTATTATGAAATCAATCCTTTAGCTATAGAATTTCTCGAAAACCAAACTAAAAAGATAGCAACGACTATAATCATGATTGGCATTATAACTCGGCTGCCAGATAAAGTCACAAAATCCTGCAAAAAGAAATTATATGTAGCTTGTGCAATAACCGCGATGAGTGAAAGAAGTAGGAGAGGAGAAGCCCATTTTTTTCTAAGGAGTAACGCAAGGCAGCCCAAAGTTCCTGCAAATACTGCTATAGCAAAAGCAGCAGTTACCCAAGCTGGTGTATTGTTATAAAAATTTTGCTCCCCTTCTGGCAAGGTGGCCAATACTTCGTCTGTCATAAAAGCTTGAGCAATATATGCCATTACTCCCATGATATTCCATAAAAGTGCTAAGACACTAACAATCCAAAACCATACGGGAGTTTTTGTTTTTGTTTCCATAATCTGTTGATATTAAGTTGTTTTGCTGTAACAATGTAGTTAGAAACTCAATGAAATACAAATTAAGAATTTTACGGATACTATTTTTCTAAGTACAACATACTAAAAAGATCTCTTTTTAGCATAAAGCGATATACTTCTTGTAACCATAAAATACCGATAATAATTAGTACTTTTAATGTAAGGTTGCTTGGTTTTATAAGTTGAAATATATAGAATTAACAAGTTTTAGTTAGGGAAAAACGAAAAACTAAGTAATTTCTAACGTTCGTTAAAAAAAGTAGAAATGTTTATATTCTGATTTTTTACTCTAAAACCTGGATATTAAATATGTCAGACCCTATAAAGAATGACAAACTTATTAAACAATATGATCTTGAGTTAGGTAAAGTTTTTTTCTATGAAAATTATTTGATCATTGAAGTGGCAGAAGGTGTTTGTTTTGATTACCAAAAAGCAAAAACATTATCTCTGTTAACCAATTTACATTTTGGTGATCGCTCTTTTGGTTATATCTCTCATAGAATAAATTCATACTCACTAGAAGCTACAGATTATATGAAAATAAAGGATGTGTTTCCGAATATAAAAGCTTTTGCTGCAGTTACGTACAACGAATCTCAGAAGACAAGTATAAGAATAGAAAATATGTTTTATCAAGAAGGTATTGTGTCTTTCGAAAATATTAAAGATGCAATTAAGTGGGTTATAGAAAAACTAAAAAACGACTCTAACACCTAAACATTTAACACATTACAATATTAAGATATATTGTCTAAATAATTACTTAAATCATCCAGAGCGCCATCCCAGAATTGCTCGTAAAACTTTAACCATTGATTTACTTCTTTCAGTGGATTAGGATTGGCATAGCAAAAACGCTCTCTTCCTTTGGTATCTATATTAATCAAACCTGCTCCTTCTAGAGTTTTTAAGTGTTTGGTAATACCCTGGCGGCTAATATCGAATTGACTTGATATCTGAGTTATTGGTAGAGCAGTAGTTGCAACCACCAAAGCGTGAAAAATTTCACGCCTGGTGGGGTCTGCAACCGCTTTTAATATTGTGGTGATTCTATCCTGCATGAATCATTTGTTTTAAATAATCGGTTAATCCCGAAATACAATTATCCCATCCACCATTAAAACTATTAAACATTTCAACAGCAGTTTCTCCTTTATAACCAGAAATACCTGAATGTTCGAGATACAATTTGGTACCTTCTTCAACTTCTTCCAATACCCACTTTACCGTAGTCTCTAAAGGGTTTTCTGTTACAATCCACGAATATACTAAAGTATAGGGATTTGCCCGTTTTACTTCACCTTTTATCGGAGAACATTCTCCTCCAGAAGCATTAAAAGTATATTGATACCCTTTTTCAGCTTTAAAGTCTGCTTCTATAAACCAGGTCGAAATCTCTTTGGCATTGGTTATGGCGTTCCATACTTTATCAATAGGGTGATTAAGTATTCTCTCTTTGATTATTACATCTTTCATATGTATTAAGTTTTTTAAATTAATATGCAACTATATGGTTGCAAATATAAATAAATATATTTAATACGCAACTTTTTGGTTGCTTATAAAGGCAAACCATCATTATATCATTCATATTTATAGAAAAACAATTGTCTAATTATTAAAAATAGAATATTTTGTGTGTATGGAAAGTATAATTAATTATTTTGAAACGATACCATCATCTCACCGTAGTTTAATTTTGGTAGGAGGGATTACTTTTTTCTGGCTTATAGAATATGCTATGCCTTTGTTTAAATTTAATTATAAAAAGTTTAAACATGCATGGCCTAACATATTTTTTACACTAACAACTATAATTATCAATTTTGTATTGGCTTTTATATTACTTAAAACCAGTGATTGGACGGTAGCTAATCAATTTGGAGTGTTGCAATGGTTAGCATTACCGTTATGGGTTACAATAATCCTAGGTATTGCCTTACTTGATCTAATAGGGGCTTGGTTGGCACATTATGTTCAACATATCGTAAAACCGTTATGGATGTTTCATCTTATACATCATACCGATAATCATGTAGATACCACAACAGCTAATAGACACCATCCGGGAGAAAGTGTTATTCGATTTTTGTTTACCACTCTGGCCGTATTTATTGTAGGAGCACCTATAGGTATAATTATGTTATACCAATCTTTATCTGTAGTATTATCTCAATTTAATCATGCCAATATATCTCTACCAAAAAAAGTAGATGATATGATAAGCTGGATAATAGTTTCTCCAGATATGCATAAAGTACATCATCATTATGTATTGCCGTATACAGATACAAATTATGGTAATATCTTTTCTATTTGGGATAGAATTTTTGGCACTTTTGCCAAAATACGAAATGAAGACTTGATATATGGGGTAGATACCTATCCAGATGTGGATTCAAATGCAAATGTGGGTAAATTATTAAAACTTCCTTTTTCAGGATATCGCGCACCAACTGGTGCAAAGTTTGAATCCGAAAAATCGTAATCTAATGCACTAAAATAGAAATTCATGAAAGTTATACCCATTATTTGTTGTTTTATCATTTCAGCAGGGCTTTTCGCACAAACTAAAAATACAATTCTGGATTTTGAACCCGATCAGGATTATGATAATATATTAGTTAAAAAAGTATATAGCGATACACATACTTCGACTTTTGTAATATGGATTAAAAAGAATGTCAAACCCCATAAACATATAAAACATACAGAACAGGTATTCGTGTTACAGGGTAAAGCAAGTGTACAATTAAATGATAAAGAAATTATAGTGCAAAAAGGGGATTGGGTTACTATACCAGAACAAACTGTACATGCGGTAAAAGTCTTATCCAAAATACCGTTGAAAGTAATTTCTGTACAAACTCCGGAATTTGAAGGAAAAGATCGAGTATTTGTAGAGTAATATTGACACTTCGAAAGCACAAAATTTTCATAAAATCGATCCACTGTATTCAATTAAAAAGTATTTTCAAAACTAAAAGCAGTTGTAAAAATATTTGGTATGCCACAACAACGAGTACAGTTTTTAGTTTTATCAATTTTGATATTGATAGTAGAGATAAGTTATGCCCAATATAAAAAAATAGATTGGGAAGAAAGGGATACGTGGATGAATGTCCCCAGAATCCTTAAACTTGCAAGAGTAGAGGAAGGTAATGCAGTTGCAGATGTTGGTTGCCACGAAGGATATTTTACAATGCATTTGGCCCAAAAAGTAGGAGAATCTGGAAAAGTCTATGCGGTAGATGTAAGAGAAGATAGGATTGATAAGTTAAATACATATATTAAAGATCGTAAGCTTCAAAATATAAAAACTGTAGTTGGAGATTATGATGATCCTAAATTACCAAATGAAACACTGGATGTAGTTGTTGTAATGGATACATATCATGAAATGGATGATTACATGAAAATTCTGGGTCATATAAAAAACGCACTAAAACAGGAAGGAAGGATTGTAATTATTGAGAAATTTAAAAAACATATGCTCAATACATCAAGGGCAGAGCAAACTGAAGCACATACATTATCTTTAAAATATGTGAAGAAAGAATTGCAAAAAGCAGGATTTACGATCTCTAACGAAATTAAAGATTTTGGAAAATGGAAAAATGAATCTGATAAGACGATTTGGATTTTGGTAGGAACCAAAAACAATTAATTTTACTACTTATATCTTTGATTCCTGTGTTAAGAGACGTTCGTATTTGTCTAAAACACTCATTATAGCTTTATAATGCCTGTAATCTTCTTTTGAAACAATAGCTGTATTGATCACTAATATCTTACCTGTTCCGGTTTTAGGATCAAAAAACATATAGGTCTCGGTCCCAGGGTCACTACCTGTATGACCAATATAACCAACGGGAGTTATTCCCATAAAAAGGCCACTATTATACTCCTCGTTATATGGATTTTTTGTATTTCTACCAGGTAAGTTGTTAGAAGAAAGTTGTTCTTTAAATAATTCTGAATAACTGTTTTTATCCAATAAAGTACCTACTCCATAATATCCTTTGATGAGTTCGATAAGATACTTGCTAAAATCGTTTATATCTGTTAATAAACCTCCATCGGGATAAGTAATAAGAGAATATTTTGGTAAACTATCTTTAGTGCTGGAGTAAAGTACAGAGTGATTATCTATATCTATTGTATCAAATGACCAACCTGAAGCATCCATACCCAACGGTTTTAAAATATGTTTGGTGGTATATTCGTCATAAGGAACCCCTGTTGCTTGTTCTATAATATAAGCAGCCAGAGTTGCTCCTATATTACTATATTTAAAAATGGACCCGGGTTCATTTTTGAGATAGTTTTTCTTTCTGTACCATTCCCCATCTTTTGAAAGTAAGTTTCTTAAAAAAATCGGTAGAGCAATAGTTTCTTCGGGATCATTAAAAATTCGATATTTTTTCATGAGTATACCTTCATTTACACCTTTATTATTTTTCAGAATATAAGATTTGTCATAGTACTTGGTATCTAGTATCGTAGATGTATGCGTAGCCAAATGCCTTATTTTTATTGATGTTTGAGGGTAGTGAGGATTGATCACACTAAAAGGTAAATACATATTTACAGGATCATCAAGATTTAGTTTTCCTTGTTCCTGAGCTTTCATTAAAGCAATACCGATCAGTGTTTTAGAAACCGAAGCAATATTTTGTATGGTATAAGGTGTATATTCCTTTTTTTTTGACACATCTGCATACCCAAACCCTTTTTTATATAAAACAGCATCTCTATCTACAATAGCAACAGAAAAACCATTAATATATCCTTGTTTTTGTAACACTTTTAATTCACAGGTCAAAGAATTATTATGCTCTGTATTATCATTGTTTTGTGCATATATCTGGTTTAACACAAACAGAGCTATTATTAGAATTATCTTTATCATGTATTAGAATATTTTAGACTACAAATCAAAAAATAAAATGAGTACCATACGTTCCAATGGATACATTGGAACTAGTTTTATAAAAATTAAATAGTGATTAAAGGCTGTTTTTATATTCTGAAGGAGAAAGCCCAGTTTCTTTCTTGAATATCCTGTAAAAACTGGTTTTAGAGTTGAAACCACATTCATAAGCGATGCCTAAAAGTGTATAGTTTTCGTATTTGGCAGAATTTATTTTTTCTTTTACCGCATGTACACGATAAGTATTAATAATATCATAGAAAGAGACATTCATGTACTGATTTAAAAGTGCAGATAGTTTTTTATCTGTGGTGGGAATACGTTGAGCTAGTTTTATAAGAGTAAGTTCTTCATCCAGGTATGGTTTTTCATTTTCTAGTACCTGTTCTAACTTTAGTTTTAGTTCAGAAAGTTCAGCATCAGTCGAATTTGATAAATGATGAATACGTTCTTTTTTGGTAGTTTCAGAGGTATCATCAAGGATTAAAAAATCGGGTAACAATACTTTTGATTGGTTTATACCATAATATCCTAAGTATGAAATAAGAAGTATCATTGCTATAACCGTGATGTAGCCATGATCTGTGTCTGGATAATTAAAAATATGTTCATAGAGTAGTATTAGTAAATCAATACTAATAACTATCCCACTGCCTAATAATAGATGTTTAATCCATCCGACATCTTTCTCTGTAAGATTAGAATAATTAGATTTCATGGCTTTTCTATAACGAGAAAGTAATTTGAAAGATAAGAATATGTAAAAAAGAGTATACGCATTAGAGAATTCAGCTTCTATGATCGAATGTTCGAAATAAAAATCTAAATAATTAAATACCGTTTTTTCAATAACATCTGATACTAATTCGGGAATAGAAATAAACACAAGATAGATACCGAAAGGGATAAAATGTGCTATGGTGTTCTTTATTAATTTTTCCTCTTTAAGAAACAAGGATTTAATATATAAATACAATAAAGGACCTATTAACCATTGCGTAGTATCAAAAGGAATAAAACTTATAAGTTGTAATATATCTATATCATGTAAGTTGGCATAAAAAAATATAGAAACAAATAATAGAAAAACAAATAGAACGATAAGGATGTACTTTGGTAATTGTTTTTCTTTTGATTTTATTAATAAAAATAGAATTAAAACGGTAATCGTAATACCAACAACTAAGATAAAATCCAGAATTAGGGCCATTCATCCATTTTTTTATTAATCTTATATTATCAGAGATTGATCCGATTTTTAATATAGACTAATATAAATAATTAATGTTACTATCACAGTATATCAAATTGTTTGATCATCTATATTTCACCAATGTGGATAACGCTTAGCTCTTTCATTTCTTGTTCAGTATATATTCTTGATTTGATTACAAAACGAATTCCCATAGGGATTTCGAGCGAAAAACTAGATCCTCTACCTTTTACAGTATCTATTGTTAATTGTGTATGTTTCCAATATTCGAATTGGTCTTCAGACATATAGAAGTCACAACCATGGATATTGCCCAGCCAGATGTCTGTTTCATTAATCATTAATTCTCCTTTTTGAAAACACATCGGGGAGGAGCCATCGCAGCATCCTCCGCTTTGATGAAACATCAACTCCCCGTGTTTTGCAGTAAGGGTATCGATTACAGCTTTTGCTGCATCGGTAATCTTAATACGTGATATCATTTTTTTCATTTTTTAGAAGAAGCCCATTGCTTTTTTATCGTAAGATATGAGCATGTTTTTAGTCTGGCGATAGTGATTAAGCATCATTTTGTGGGTTTCTCTACCGATACCAGATTTTTTATACCCTCCAAAAGGAGCATGTGCTGGATAGGTATGATAGCAATTTACCCATACACGACCTGCCTGTACAGCTCTCGAAACCTGATATGCCTGGTGAGTATCGCGAGTCCATACTCCGGCACCTAATCCATAAAGTGTATCGTTTGCTATCTCAATAGCTTCTGCCTGATCTTTAAACGTAGTAACACACGCTACGGGACCAAAGATTTCTTCCTGAAATACACGCATTTTGTTATTTCCTTTTAGAAGTGTAGGTTGTATATAGTAGCCATTTTCGAGCCCTTCGATATAGGCAGATTCTCCTCCTGTTAATACTTCGCATCCTTCTTCTTTTCCGATAGCAAGGTAGTTTAGTATTTTTTCATATTGATCATTAGAGGCTTGAGCTCCCATCATTGTTTCGGGGTCTAATGGGTGCCCTAATTTAATAGCTTCTGTACGCTCAATAACACGTTCTATAAATTGGTCATATATACTTTCCTGAATTAAAATTCTGGAGGGACAGGTACATACTTCGCCTTGATTAAGAGCAAACATTACTGCTCCTTCTAAAGATTTATCAAAAAACTCATCATCGGCTTCCATAATACTTTCAAAAAAGATATTTGGCGATTTCCCTCCAAGTTCCAGAGTGACCGGAATGATATTTTTTGATGCATATTGCATGATAAGTTGTCCAGTAGTGGTTTCTCCGGTAAAAGCTATTTTATTAATGCGTGGACTTGATGCTAAGGGTTTACCTGCTTCAACTCCAAAACCATTCACTACATTAAGAACACCGGCAGGAAGTATACCTTCAATAAGTTCTATTAAAATCATAATTCCTACGGGAGTTTGTTCTGCTGGTTTTAAAACAACACAGTTACCTGCTGCCAGTGCCGGAGCAATTTTCCAGGTCGCCATTAATAAAGGGAAATTCCATGGGATAATTTGCCCAACAACCCCCAAAGGTTCTGGTACATTTATAGATACTGTATTGGCATCGAGTTCACTAACCGAGCCTTCTTCTGCACGAATTACTCCTGCAAAGTACCTAAAATGATCAATCGCCAGCGGAAGGTCTGCAGCAAGAGTTTCGCGTAATGCTTTTCCATTATCCCAGGTTTCTGCCCGGGCTAATGCTTCTAAATTTTCTTCTAATACCGTTGCAATTTTTAATAAACAGTTACTGCGGTAGGTAGCAGAAGAATTATTCCACTCTGGTGCAGCGGCCCATGCAGCGTCAATGGCAAGTTCTATATCCTCACTGGTAGAACGAGCCACTTTGGTAAAGCTATTTCCGTCAACCGGGGAGATGTTTTCAAAATATAAGCCTTTTACTGGTGAGGTCCATTTTCCTCCAATATAATTATCATATTGGTCCTTAAAGTTGGGTCTTTCCATTTTACGTTTAGGAGATGCTTGTGAGATACTCATAATTTTAGATTTAAAGGTTTTTAAGTAATAAAATGTGTGTGTATTGTCTACATGTGTAATGTGTTGACAAGAAGAGATCTATCCTTAAATATACGGCATTTTGACCATATTACTTTAGTGAACACTGTTAATATTATCGTAGATTTTTAAGGAGTATAAGCCCCATATATTTATGGGGTGTTTACCTTGTGTTTTATAGTGGTAAAACTCTGTTTTATAGATAATTGTGTGAGTATTTTTATGTAATTAATAATTAAAACACAAAAAAAGATGAAAATTAATCAAAGAGTGGGAAGAGGGGCAGTAAGATTATCGATTCCAGCAAAAGTTGCATATGATGCAAAAGCCTTTCAGAATAGTATTTATGAGCTGTTAGATGAATTGGGATGTCCAAAATGTTTTTCTGGTGTAGACTGCTATTTTCAAACGATTAGAGATTATGTTTTAGACCCAAGAGAAAATGTAGTTTCACGATCACTGGCTTTTAGAGATTCTTCTCCACAACCTAGTAAACTATTAGCAACAAAAACTCTAAATGTTGGGGTATCTCCGGCAGTATCATATGATATTGGTAAGATTGATGAGGCTATAAAAAGTATTTTTGAAGAAATAGGGTGCCTGGCATGTTGTTCGGGAAATGATATCTTCTTTCAAAACCAGTTTGATTTTAATTTTTAAAACAAATCATGGGTGTACTTAAAAAAACGCTAGAATTAGAATGCCTACCACAATTAGGGGTAGGCATTATTTACTCGCCTACAGTCGCCAAAATTAATTTCCCTAAGGGGTTAATTGATACTTTTGAAATAGAACCCCAAACACTGTGCATTAGAGACGAAAATGACAATTTGAAGGTACCGACAGAAGTTTTTGAAGAAATAAGCGAATTACCATATCATAAACTGGTGCATAGTATAGGGGCGCCTGTAGGAGGAAGCTTACTACCCAAAAATGACCAGTTGGCATTAATTAGATATGCAACGGCTCTTTTCGATAGTCCGTGGGTAACAGAACATCTTAGTTTTAATGCCACTACAGAATTTAACACTGGTTTTTTTCTTCCACCTTGTCAAACAGAAAAAGGGTTAGAATTAGTCATACGAAATATAAAGTATCTTCAAGATAAAATAGGAAAACCAATTGCTATTGAAACCGGAGTAAATTACCTAAAACCCAATAGTCATGAAATGAATGATGGAAGATTTGTCGCAGAATTGTGTAAAGAAACTGGATGTGGAGTATTATTAGACATTCATAATATTTTTGCCAACCAGTTAAATGGTCGTCAAAGCATCACAGATTTCTTAAAAGAAATACCATTAGAACATGTGATAGAAATGCATATTGCAGGAGGGACAGAATTAAATAATTTATGGATGGATTCTCATTCTGGACCTATAGATAAAAGGTTACTAGCTATAACAAAAGAAATTTTACCAGATCTTACTAATTTAAAAGCTGTTACTTATGAAATATTTGATTCTTATATTCCTGTAGTAGGTGATACCCTTATTATTTCTGAAATGGAAAAAGTAAGAGAGCTTTGGGAAAATAGAAAAGAGCAGTATCATATTCCTGAAGAAGAAAAATTACCAAAAACAGTATATAATATTCAAAACCTTAACCAGGAATTTGACCCTGTCGAATGGGAAAATATATTGGGTAATCATGTTATTGGCCGAATAGATGAACATAATGTATTAAAGAATGAAGAAAGAATTAAAATATATCAAAAATTAATAAAAGAATTTAGAGCTTCTATGGTAGCTCGAATATTTAAACTTACTACACGGTATATGATGTTGGTGTTAGGGATGGAAGTATTTGCTGCAATTCTTAATGATTTTTGGAAACAATATCCACCAGAACAACTAAGTCATAAAGAAGCTAAGAATTTTGCCGCTTATCTATTACATAAAGATTATAAACTTCCTTGGTTAGACCGATTACTTAATTATGAAGTTGCTGTACTTGATACTTTGATGGATGAAACTCTTAGAGTCGTTACATTTGATGCAGATCCTACACCTATGTTTAATGCGCTTTCTCAAGGAAAACTACCAGAAAAGATAGGAGATTTGGGAGATTATGAGGTTGAAATTACTCCAGAGACTTCTACTACGAACTGGATGGTGATATAATGCTAAAAATAAAGTATCTACACAAGATATTTACGGTAATTATTTTGGGTTGTTTTTTTTATAATGTTTTCTATAAGA
This sequence comes from Aquimarina atlantica, assembly GCF_000626715.1. Lineage (GTDB taxonomy): Bacteria > Bacteroidota > Bacteroidia > Flavobacteriales > Flavobacteriaceae > Aquimarina > Aquimarina atlantica. The sequence goes on from NZ_AQRA01000001.1 coordinate 436,693, forward strand.
AAGAGTTAAAAGGAACTTTCTGTAAAAACAAAGAAAAAACGTTTCTACTTAATTCTCACGAATTTAGTACCTTTAGGTTTGATATTTATTACACGATATCACTAAAACCTAAATATTAACTCAATTTAAATTACTCTTAAACCAATGAAAAAAAACATCATGTTAATGCTGTTGGTGTATTGCACCATGAGCATTTCTCTTTTTGCGCAAAAAAGTAATAAAGAGCTCGCCAATGAATACCTGAACCTAAAAGGTGAAGTAATTTTTAGCTTCACAATCAACAACAAAACAGAATTAAGTACTATTACCAAAGAATTAGCTATTGTTCATTTTGATGAAAATACCAATAGTGTTAAAGTAATGGCAAATAAAAGCCAGTTTTCTTCTTTCTTACAAAAAAATGTTCCTTTTACCCTCACTTCAGAAGATAATATCGTAGGGTATAGAACCATGACCTCTGATCTAGCGATAAAAGCAGCTACGTTTCCTCTTATCGCATATCCCACATATGCTGATTATGTAACAATGATGAATGATTTTGCTACTAATAATCCATCTTTATGTAAAGTAGAAAATATTGGAGCTACGGGAGAAGGGGATAAATCGATATTATTTGTAAAATTATCAGATAATGTAGACCAAAACGAGCAGGAACCTCGAGTAATGTATACATCATCTATGCATGGTGATGAGATTGCAGGATTTCCTATGATGCTTAATCTTATTGATTATTTACTAGGTGCTTATAATAATACAAGTCATCCAAAACATGCCGAGATCAAAAATCTTTTGGATAATAATGAAGTTTGGATTAATCCATTGGCAAATCCTGATGGTACATATCGCAATAGTGCTAATAACACATCTGTAGCTAATGCTACCCGAGGAAATGCAAATAATGTAGATTTAAACAGAAATTATCCCGATCCCGATGATGGAGCGCATCCAGATGGTAACAGTTATCAGACAGAAACTGTCGCTTTTATGAATTTTGCAGGTACCAAACATTTTGTATTGTCTGCTAATTTTCATGGAGGAATAGAATTAATCAATTATCCATGGGATACCTATGCAGGAGCACATCCCGATGAGGATTACTTCATTTATGTATCTAAAGAATACAGAGATCACTGTCAGGCTAATAGTCCTGCTGGATATTTTACCGGACAAAATAATGGTATCACAAATGGCTATGCCTGGTATGAGGTACAAGGAGGTAGACAGGATTACCAGATATATAATCATAAAGGAAGAGAAGTAACGGTTGAATTGTCCAACAATAAAACCCCTCCTGCTAATCAATTGGTAAATTATTGGAACTATAACAGAGAAGCTCTTCTGGCATTTTTGAAACAAGTAAATTATGGTATTCGTGGTGTAGTAACTGATGCATCGACCAACCAGTCAATACAAGCTAAAGTAACTATTGTAGGTCGTGAGAGTTATGATTCCTGGGTACCAACAGAATTGCCAGAAGGAGATTATTACAGACCAATAAAAGCAGGGACTTATGATATTTTATATGAAGCAGAATGTTATGAATCACTTACTTTAACCGGAGTAACAGTAGCAGACTATGCTACAGTGGTTAAAAATGTTCAGTTAACTCCAATAGGTGGAGTAGCACCAACAGGATTAGCGGCTTCAAATATACAACCTACAACAGCAACATTAAACTGGAATGCTAATTCTGGAGCTACATATGATGTAAGATATCGTGCTACAGGAAGCTCGAATTGGACTACTTTATCATCAAATACTAATACAATTAATATAACCGGGTTAACCGCTTCAACTCAATATGAAACTCAGGTAAGAAGTAATTGTGCAGGAGGAGCAAGTTCTCCTTATAGCCCTTTAATAAACTTTACAACTACAGCTACTCAAGCCTGTACAGGAATAAATAGTTTTCCTTATACAGAAAGTTTTGAGACCGGTTTAGGGCTTTGGACAAATGCTACCGGAGATGATATTGATTGGACAAGAGATTCTGGAGGAACTTCTTCATCTTCTACAGGACCTTCGTCGGCTCAGGATGGTACGTTTTATCTATATACCGAAGCTTCTACAAATGTTACACCACCAGGAAGTCCAAATAAGACAGCACTTCTTAATAGCCCCTGTATTGATTTAGCAACTCTTTCTGGGATTTCTTTAGAATTTGGATATCATATGTATGGATCAAATATGGGAAGCATGGAAGTCTTAGTGAGTACAGATGATGGAGCTAATTATACATCATTATGGACAAAGAGTGGAGACCTGGGGAATAGTTGGAACCAAGCAACAATTGATCTTACCGCATATGCGGGATCGGTCATAAAACTGCAATTTAAAGGTACTACTGGATCAAGTTTTAGAAGTGATATGGCAATAGATAATATTAGCATAAAATCTTCTGCTCCTGATACAGAAGCTCCTTCTGTGCCAACAGGACTCACGACATCGTCGGTTACTTCGACTACTATTGGGTTATCCTGGAATGCTTCGACAGATAATATAGGAGTATCTGGATATGAAGTATACCAAGGGACTACTTTGGTTACTACCGCAACAGGTACAAGTTATACCGTTACTGGGTTAACTCCTAATACCAGCTATACTTTTTCTGTAAAAGCTAAAGACGCAGCAGGGAATACTTCTGCATCTAGTAACACAGTTAGTGCTACCACATCAGACACTTCAATTACATATTGTACTTCTAAAGGGAATAATGTAAATTATGAATATATCGATTATGTAGAGTTAGGTGGTATTACAAATGCAACAGCGGCAAATGCGGGCTATGGAGATTTTACTAATTTAGTTGCAAATATCGGAATCGGAACAAATACAATTATAGTGAGCGCCGGTTTTGTAAATACGGCATACAGAGAATATTGGAGTGTTTGGATTGATTATAACCATGATGGTACTTTTGATGCAGCAGAGCAGATTGTATCAAATTTATCCAATAGTAGTGCTAATCAATCTTTTAACTTTGATGTTCCTACTACAGCTGTAGCGGGTAATACAAGAATGCGTGTGTCTATGAAATACAGTACAGCATCTGGGCCATGTGATACCTTTACCTATGGAGAAGTAGAAGATTATACTGTAAATATTAGCACTGCTTTACTTTCTAAAGGAGATAAACCTTCTTTAATAAATGATTTAGTACTATATCCAAATCCGATAAAAGACGGAGTGTTATTTATAAAAAATGTAAATCAAAAAAATGTGTCCTTTAAAATCGTTAACTATATGGGGCAAACAGTAATGCAAGATCAATTATCTGTTAATAAAATCAATGTAGCACGTTTATCTAATGGAATGTACTTTATAGAAGTTAACACGGGTAATGAAACGATTACCAAAAAGTTTATTATAACTAAGTAATTTTATATACATAATAAAGGCTTCCGGAGAATTATATTTCCGGAAGCTTTTTTGATTGAAGTATGGATTATATTTAGATTCTTTTTAATTCAATATTCCTAATACTATAGCTAATGGTTAGCAATATCACTACCAGAATAGCAATACCGCCGAGATAGCTATATTGGTGATGTAAGCCGCCAAAATAATCTGTAAATGGTATTGCATTAATATTAGCATAGGTGATCATAAAGAATAAGATTTCAAATAATTTCTTTCCTTTGGTTAAAATCCCAGTTAGAACAGCAAGCGAAACAATAAAAATCCCACCTAATATAATAGAAGTAATATGCATAAAATCAAGCTGTATCATATACCTTAATAATAGAGGTAAAGCAAGTAAAAGAGCCAATAAAATACCAGATAATACTTGAGATAACAAAAGTCTTTTAAGCGGTTGATATGAAGCAAAAGTAAAGAAGTGTGTGCTAAATATTCGCTCTTTGGTTACCAAAGAAGACCATCTGCTTACTTGCAAGAACCATAGTATGGGCAATATCATTTGATGAGCAATAGATAGAGGAGCAAAACATAACCCCAACATACCCGCAATATTTAATATCCATAACCATTTATATCCACTTCGTACCAATAATATAAATTCGGTTTTTATAAGAGGCAATATTTTAAATGAGAGAGCAACTTTTGGAAGTATAGAAATGTCGATATCATTATCAATTTTGGTTTGTAAGAGCGTTTTTTTACTTTTTAATTGAAATCGTTCTTTCACTTTAAATCTATGAAAAAACAAAGAGGCAAGGCCAAGTAAAAGAATTCCGAAAATGATCCATCCTATACGACTTAAAATATAACCTATAGGAAAATCTACTCCATCAAAAAGAAAATGATTAGCTTCAGATACATTTCCTAATACAAATCCAATGTTTAGCCCACCTAAATCTTCTTGACCAACAGTACTTCTTACCGTTTCTTCCATTTGAGATGTAATGATCTTAGTACCAAATGCATCCAAATAAAAATTCTTTGATGTATCATCGGTAGAGCCAGAAAGGGCCATTATCGAAAAAAGAAAGAAAAATAGAACATTCTGAAGTATAGATTTTTGAATGAAAAAGACTTCAAATAATACTGCCAGTACTGAAATGAAAAACAATGATGGAATAACAATAATACTATATGGAGTAATGAATTGAAGTATTTCAAAAGAAAACCCTTCATTATATAAGAAGAATAGTATAATGCTCATTATAAATATAATAATCGCTATAGTACATAAGACTAAAAAGTTACTAATTGTTTTAGATAATAGGTATCCAAAATTTGAAACTCTTGTAGTAGCTATGATCTGACCTACTTTACTATTGATGTCATTTTTAATTGTGCCGTTAACTAGGTAAAAACCGACTAAAGAAAGAAAAATACTGGTCATGAGTGCTGTTACATAACCAATCCAGGAGGAGTTGTAAAAACCCAGGTAATCTCCGATTCGAATGGTAGAATAACTTGCACCCGGAGCAGGGATAAATGAATACGCTACAGCAAGACTAATGCATAGAGTAATCAAAAAAGCGTAGCTACGGGTACGTTGTAAATAATCTGATTTTATTATCGTTATAAAGTTTTTCATAAGTCAATTGTGTTATTTTTTAGTAGTGTAGAGATAAGCATCCTCTAAGGTTGCTTCACATGGTATTGCAGATGCTATTGATGTGTCAGAGATGTATCGTACCGTAACCGTATCTTTTTTTCGAATAGTATTTAGAACAATATGTTGTTTTATAAAATTGGGAGTATCTTCTTTATTCATTGTTATTTCATATACTTTATTTTTTACGTTGTTGATAATAGCTTTTTGATTTCCCTGGCATAATAACCGACCTTCTTTCATTATAGCTACCTGATCTGCTATGGTATCAATATCAGAAACAATATGTGAAGACAAAATAACAATACAATCATTGGCTAATTCTGAAATTAAATTTCTAAAACGTACACGTTCTTCGGGATCCAAACCAACGGTCGGTTCATCAAATAATAATATTTTAGGGTGATTAAGTAATGCCTGGGCGATCCCGATACGTTGTTTCATTCCTCCAGAGTAATTTCCAATAGGTTTTTTGGCCACTTCGGTTAAGTTTAATCCTTCTAGAAGAAAAGCAATTCTTTGCTTTAATTGTGATCCTCCGATACCTTTTAGCGCAGCCATGTATTCTAAGAATTCATAAGCATTCAAGTTGGGATATACTCCAAAATCTTGTGGTAGATACCCTAGTTGTTTCCGCATATAATTTGGATCTTTTACAACATTGTTTTTGTTTAATAAGATGCTTCCATTTGAAGGTTTACTAATTGTAGCGATCATTTTTAATAATGTAGATTTTCCTGCACCATTAGGACCAAGTAATCCTAAAATACCATTCTCGATGTTAAGGGTATATTCTTTTAGACCATATTTATTGCTATTGTATTTTTTGGATACGTTTTGTATATCTAGTTTCATATTGTTATTGTTTTAGAGGTTTTGATATGTCTTTATAATTCACCTTTTTAGATTGCAACAAAAGTTTTTATTATGCTAATAATACATAGTACAATAAGAAGGCATAAGTTTACAATTGATTCCATATTGATTGATTTTTGAATTAACACTTCAAAAGTGAGGGTAAGTCAATACATTAAAAAGAAAGAATGATCAATGTGCCTGATTTAATGATCAATAGTATAAAGGTGAGTTTTTTCCCTTTATCAGTATATTGAAGACGTTTACAATCAAAAGAGCTCCTTTGATCATTAATATCTGTGTTTTAGAAGCATTTTCTATTATTTTTGAGGACATTTAAAGAAAAAATATGTCCAAATTAGATCAATGGATAGATAATCGTTTTGTACAGAATCTTGTGGTATGGCTTTTTACTGCATTAATTCTTGCAATGTCAATTCAGTCAGAAAACAGACTTCTTACTGCTATATGGGTAACCCTATATCTTATTGTTCCTGTGTATATAAACAACCTAAAAATACTACCACTATTTAACAGAAAAAATAAACTTTTGGGAATTGGACTTTTTTGTCTAAATGCTTTTTTGTTTAGTAGTATTGCTGTTTTTTTTATGAGTAAGCAGTTTGAGAAATTCGAATGGCAGATGCTATATAATCTTTTCTCTGTAATGGTTTTGGCCTTATTGTTTAGTTCAGCCATAAAAATTGCAAAAGATAGTTTTACTCGTAGGCAAGAAATAAAAGATGCAGAACTAAAATTATTAAAGGCACAATTAAATCCGCATTTTCTGTTTAATACATTAAATAATTTATATGGCTTATCGGTTGTAAACTCTGATAAACTACCAGGTTTAATGCTTAAGCTTTCAGATTTACTACGATATAGCTTATATGATACCAAAGAACAATTGGTGCCTTTGCAAAAAGAAATTCAATATTTACAAAATTATGTGTCTTTAGAACGTATACGTTTAGAAGATAGAACAAAGATAACCTTAAGTACTTCTGGTGAAATGAGCACTTTAAATATTGCTCCAATGCTTTTGATTGTGTTTGTAGAAAATGCTTTTAAGCATTTGGGAGTATCTAAGAAAGGAGAGAGTAGAGTAGTGATTACTACTCAGATAATCGAAGAGGAACTATTGTTTAGTTGTGTAAATACAGCTGATTACAAAAGTGATGATGAATCTAATCTCGAAAAGGGTAAAAGCGGTATTGGTTTGCAAAATGCAAAAAAACGATTGACCCTGATATATCCAGAAAGATATACCTTGAATATTAATAAAAAAGAAGAAGAGTTCGAAGTTCAATTAACCATAAAATTATAAATGGAGATTTTAAAATGCATTATTGCCGATGATGAGCCTATTGCTCGTCAGATATTAGAAAACTATATTGAGCAAATCCCCAATTTAGAAGTATTAGCATCTTGTAAAGATGCTTTTGAGGTTATGAAAATTCTTCAAAATCAATCTGCTGATATTCTTTTTTTAGATATTAATATGCCAAAATTATCAGGTTTAAGTTTGTTAAAAACAATGCAGAAACGACCAGATGTAATTATCACAACTGCATATCCAGAGTACGCTATTGAAGGTTTTGAACTATCGGTAACAGATTATTTATTAAAACCTTTTTCATTAGAACGTTTTATCCAGGCGGTTACAAAAATTCAGAAAAAGGATATAACAGATATTACAGGAATACATCTTTCAGAAAAAGAAGAAGCAACAACTTCTATTTTTGTGAAAAGCGATAAGAAATTAATTAAGGTACTTTTTAAAGATATTCAATACATAGAAGCGTATGGTAATTATATTAAGATCTTTACCGATACTATGATTTTAACGCCCAATACATTATCAGATTTTTTTGATAAACTTCCTAAAGATGATTTTATAAGAATTCATAAATCGTATGTCATTAATTTTAATGAATTAAAACTAATAGAAGGCAACCAGTTAATACTTAACAATGCTACTACTTTACCTATTGGTAAATCCTATCGAAAACTGGTTTTAGATAAAATAGATGGAATGTAGAATATTTATTTAATACTAAATTTTATTTTATGCACTTTTGGTAAGATATGAGAACTTATAGTATCTGTAATTTCGCTATCAAATAGCCTGTCTAAATTATTACCTGCTAAATCTTCAATGTGAGGTTGTAACAAAATATTATAATTTCCTTTTTTCCAAGGGTGTAATGGGGTGAAGAACATGGTTGATTCATGATCGGTAAATTGCCAGTTTCCATTAATTTTTTCTCCTTTTGTATTTATAACGGTAATACTGTTTTGTGTACTACCATAATCTAGAGGTTCATGGCATGAAATTAATAAGCGGGATTTAGAATTTACTTTCGGAGCTTGTATTTTCCATGAATTTATATCGGGTTTTATACGATCGGCATTAGTAATCTGAAATGAGTGAATAAAATTGTCATGCATGGATATTCCATTTATGTCCTTCAACTTTTTTAAAACTACGAGTTTATATGAGTTTTCATTTTTAAAAACCGGACCTAGTTGCTTATTAGGTATTAAATCTCGTTTTTGGCGCCCAGGCTCTACCCAAACAGTTAACAATTTTCCATGATTACTAATGAGTGCGTTCTCTAGTGATAAAGCAGCTCTGGGTAATGTATCTCCTACAGCATTTATGAATCGAATGTGGTCATAAATATGGGTTTCATTAATAGGGTGAGAGAATTGAATATACCATTTTAAGAGATTGGAGGGAAGAGTTTTTGCAGAAGGGTAAATCGACGTTACAGAAAGGTATTCGTATTCTTCAGGAATATCAAGTACGAAATATTCTATTGTATCACCATATACTACCGTATATTTTTGATTCCAACCAAAAGGTATTAATGGAGTAAAACGTATCGATGTTTTTTCCTCGATCAGTTTACCTAATACCGGATTTATACTAGAAAACTCATCTTTAGGAATCTCACCTCTATAGACATAGAAATTTCCCGATGTTTTTACATCTTTTTTTACAGTAATATATTCTTTATTAAAAGTAAATTCTGGAGATGTTTGAGAATAAATCTCCAGAACAGTAAAAAATACTATTACAACAAATAATACAAACCTTACCGGTGCTGTTATTTCTCGAGCCACCAGCTATTTCCTTTTTTCAAAGTAAGGTTTCCACTAGATTCTCTTTGAACGATAAGAAAACCAGAACCTCCAAATTTGTCTAACTGTTGTACATTAACATAAGGTAGGTTTACATAACTTACTCCTTCTGCAGCCCCTTTTTTAATAACCGGAGTAGTAAGAGAACCATTGTAGGACTCTAGGTCAGTAAATTCCATTTTCATGAGAGGTCTGTTGTTATTGGCTATAAGTAAGTATCGTTGCCCTCCGTTTTCAATTTCTACCATATCTACAGGACTGTTACCACTTCCTAATTCTGCAATAGTTCTACCTTTATTATGTTTTCCGGGCTTGATATCATTCATAGGAAAAATGACAAGAGGAGTACAGGTATAGCCAGCAACGATATGAGAACTACCTTTTATTTTAGTGGAGATAAATGCTTTTATAGGAGCATGAGTTTCATATTGCCCGTGAGCAGCATGATAAATCTCTAAAGAACCATAATCTTGTTTATCTGTAAAAGGAAAATCAACTGATCTAAAAGTAGAAGCAAATTCTTTATTACTTAAGCCAGAAAGCAATACTTTGCCAGAAGTATACTTAATATCTGCAACTGCCCACTTACGAAGTTTTCGACCTCGCTTATCCTTGGCTTCTTTATCGACTGGGTCGATTAATGAAGTTTTGCTGTGAGATATGTTATCCAGAGAAACTTTTTTTAGCGTATTATTTTCAATACGAAATAATACCACATTACCCGAACTATGATGAACAGAGAGATAAATATTATCATTTTCTGGGTTAACTGCCATATCCGTAATTTGTATTTGATCGATAGCAGTACCCAGCATATCAGCAATTAATTTATCAAGAAAATCAATTTTTACTGCGCTATTATCAACTTTTGGATGGGTACTTAGGTCTATTGCGACAATTTGTGCAGATTTGCTATCACCAATAAACAAAATACCTTCTGGTCCAAAGGTCATCGAATTAATAGAAGTAATACCGGGATTCCCGGTTTTAAAATCTACTTTTAAAGAAGAATTAGCCAGTATAGAACTTTCTAAAAAAGAAAGGATCAATAAAAGAACGAACGTTATTAATGTTTTCATAATGATTGATTTATAGAATGATCAAAGTTCTTAAATGTAGGAAAAAAGTACTATGCCTACAGTTAAAGAAATGCCAATATGAAATGCAATTTTTTAAACTATTTTGGTGGCATTATTTTTGTTGCTGTACAATTCATGAATTTGATCTTTTAAAAAGAAAGATTCTTTTTTTAGTGATATATTATGATTGCATTAAAAACTAAAGAATTTTTAGGAACAACAACAGAACATTTTTCTTTTGGAAACTATGACATTTCTATGGTGAAATACCATAAACCGGTTTCAGAAGATTGGCATTCTCATGAAAAATATCATCTTTCTTTGGTTTTGCAAGGCGGTAATTTAGAATCTCGAAAGGGAGAAGATATTCAGATTTTTCCGGGAAGTATTGTATTATATGATAAGTTAGAGGTTCATCGTAATAGGCATACTGCATTTCCGTCTGAGAATTTAAATATAGAAATCGATGATTCTTTTTTTATAAAAAATGAATTGTCAACTTTAGATTTTAGGACTTCTATTCTTAAAAATACTGCAGTCCAGTTTCAACTATTAAAAATATATAAGGAATTAAAGATTGACGATACATCTTCTTCAGATTCGATTCATTCATCATTACTTACATTATTTTCTGGATATCATAAAATGACTGATTATAAACCTATTTGGGTTGATACTATTCGAGAATTGTTATGCGACAGATGGGATGAATTTATTACACTAAAGGAATTATCAGAAAAAGTACAGATACATCCAGTTACAATTTCCAGGTATTTTTCAAAATATTTTAATTGTACATTGGGAGAGTATATGCGTAGGATTAAAATAGAAAAAGCAATTTTATTTTTAAAACATACAAACAAGTCGCTTACCGAAATTACATTCCTTTGTGGTTTTTCTGACCAAAGTCATTTTTCTAAAACCTTTAAGCTTTGTACTGGGTTCAAACCCAATGAATTTAGGCGAATATAGAGAAATGTATTCTAGAGGTTAATTTCATCCTATTTTTCATAGATTTTTCTTTATTAATTTACATCAGGTAAAAAATCACCTACCAATAATTAATAATTCAACTTTCATGAAACAAGCAGTATTACAGAAAAGTAAAATAGTAATCGCATTTCTTTTCATTACAACATCTTTTTTTGCCCAATCTAATAATGAAATCATTAAAGAAGCACAAAAATTATTAGAAGAAAACTATATCTTTTTGGATAAAGCAAAAGAAACTAATGCTCATTTGGATGCATTGATGAAAAAAGGTGTTTTTTATAATCAATCCCCAAAAGATTTTGCCAAAACACTCACCCAGGAATTACGAAAAATCACAAAAGACAAGCATCTACGTTTTTTATCTCCCAGACCGCCAGAACAATCCAAAAAAGATACAAAAGCTTCTTTCATACAGAACCTATCTAGATATAGACCTCCTATGCTTAGAGGATTTAAGCTTATGAAATCTAATATTGGCTATATCGACCTTGCTTTTTTTGGTGGTTCTGAGGAACATTTGGCAAAAATAGATCAGGTAATGAATGATATGCTTGTTGCAGATGCTATAATTATAGATATGAGAAGAAATGGTGGTGGAAGCCCGACCACGGTAAATTATTTATCGAGTTACTTCTTTAACGAGAAGTTATTACTAAATACTATTTATTCTCGTGCCAATGATCATACCGAAGAATTATGGGTAGCAGATGTAAAAGGAATTAAAAGGCCTAAGGTGCCTGTTTATATACTTACCAGTGATTATACATTTTCTGGTGCTGAAGATTTTTCGTATACCATGCAAAGTAGAGGTAGAGCTACTGTAATAGGAGAAGTTACGGGAGGAGGAGCACACCCAACCAGAGGTTTTTCTTTACCAAATGGGTTTAGGATTGCAATACCTTTTGCAAGAACAATAAATCCGGTTACCAAGACGAACTGGGAAGGTGTTGGGGTACAACCCGATATAAAAATATCTGCAAATAAGGCCTTAGAAAAAGCAAAAAAACTAGCATCAACAAAAGCTGTGACCTATAGAGATTCATTTTTTGAGCCTTTAGAAAAAACTCTTACAACCATAGAAAACGGTAAAGCAATAAGCCAAGAATCTAAGAATGCCATATACAAGCAACTTGTTTTATTAACTCAAACTGGTATGATAAATGAAAGTGAGATTAATGCAATGGGGTATTATTATTTACAAAACAATAAACCAGAAACATCTGTAGCTATTTTTGAATCAAATACTCAATTATTTCCAGATTCTGCAAATGCCTGGGATAGTCTTGCAGAAAGTTATTTGGGACTGGAAAACAAAGAAAAAGCAATCGAATATTATCAAAAAGCTATTGAAATGGATCCTAAAGGAGGAGTAGGAGAAAACGCAAAAGAAATGCTAAAAAGAATTAAGTCACAATAGCATAATGTAAAATAATTCATATGTGATTATCACAAAAATCACAAACAAAACACTAACTAAGTTCTATATTACAGAACTTAGTTAGTGTTTTGTTTTTATATTCAAACCCTATATGGTATCCAATACTTAAATCTTAAGTATGAATTCACTAAAATAGAAGGGGAGAAAAATGTAACTATTTCTCTTTATAATCAATAATATCTTTTATTTCTACTCCCATATAATCGGCGATTTTCTTTAGCCGCTCAAAATCTTTTACCAGATCTTTTCGCTTAACCACATAATCCCCTGCTTGCGGACTAACTCCTAAAGCTTTAGATATACCGTATACCGTTTTGGCTCCTTTACTTTTTTTAAGGAGCCTTTTTAATTTTTTATTAACCATAATGACAAACATACATATAACATTTGATTAATCAAATAAATTTTTATTAAAAAAATATTTGATTATTAAAAAAATGTTTGTATATTCGTTGCATACAAATTCAAATCATCGAACTATGAAACTTTTATTTGCAACAGTACTATTTTGCGTATCTATAGGAAATGCAACCCCTTCTAAAACAGAGCCTGTCACTGATAAAAAGGAAAAAACAGAACGTAAGAAAGATGTTGAAGAGAAGGCATCAAAAAATAAAAATGTTCATTCTCTGAAAAAATGGAAAATGACGATTGAATATGTTAATGGAAATACAATATCAAAGACAATTGTTGTGAGTAAAAACTCACGCCTAAGTGCATTACAAACTGCTTTTGAAGAAGCAGATAAGCACCTAAAGAATATAAAAAATGTAAAAGATTATAGTATCTCTCCTGTAACGAGTTCTTATGTGCTCTTAGCAGGTGATTAAGAATTAATCAATAACCCCTGAACTTACCTATTTTGATAAAAAAAGAAGCCGCATTGTGTGGCTTCTTTTTTTATGAGTACAATAGTATTCTGTATAGACAATACATAGCAAGATTTTTAATACTCTAGTGATTTAATGTGTAACTATTTTTGAACATATTCGTCATATTTTAAACGACCAAAATGTCATCAAAACTTCAACACATAATAAAGTATACCTGGATAGGTCTTGTTGCCTTATGTTTGTTGATATATTTTATTTATCCAGCTCAGTTTACAAAAGAAAAAATCGCTTCTTTTGTTGGGCAGTTTCATAAATACGCTTGGATGGCTTATTTTTTAATACATGTTGTAAGAGGTTTCATTTTGTTGCCTAGTACACCTTTAATTTTTGCGGGGGTGTTATTATTTCCTGATAATTTAGTTTGGGTACTTGTTATTTCTTTACTAGGGATTCTTACATCATCACTACTAATCTACTTTTTTTCGAATACATTAGGTTTTTCTAAGGTATTTGAAAAAAATAATACCAAATTCAATCTTATAGAGAATAGATTATTAAGTAAAAATGGCTATCTATATATTATCCTCTGGTCTTTTTTACCAATAGTACCTACAGATTTAATTTGTTACTTATCTGGTGCAATTAAAATCAAAATTCCTGTATTTATAGCTTCTATTTTATTAGGAGAATTGGTTTTATGTTCAATTTATATCTTTGGAAGTGCGTTTATCATCAATTGAAAATCAATCATAATCAAAAAATCATGTCAAACTTTTTCACAATTACTGCTTTAAAAAACTTAAAACAAACAGGAAGTTTATTTCGAAGTTCTAAAACATTAGCAAATAAACTTATTGAACCTTTGGATAGGAATAAAGATTTAGTAGTGATTGAGTTAGGTGCTGGAGATGGAATTATTACAAAGCAAATTTTAAATAAAATAGGAATGAATTCTTACCTACACTCTTTTGAAATAAACCTTTCCTTTGTCCCTATATTAAAGACTATAAATGATGAGCGCTTAACCATACACAATACATGCGTATCAAATTTGGCTACTATTTTTTCTGAAAATAAAGTAGATTTTGTAGTCTCTTGTTTGCCTTTGGCTAATATTGAACACGCATTTAAAAAGCAATTAATTGAAGATGTAAAATTTATACTTAAAGATAGCGGAAGCCTTATTCAATATCAATATTCTAAAAAGGATTTAGAATTCTTAAAAAACAATTTTACAGATACAAGCACAACACTTTGTATTAAAAATATTCCACCAGCGTTTATTTATAATTGCAAAAACTAAATGCCATTAGTTTTTTGGCGTAATGCATATTACACTATAATTCTATTTCAGAACAACAATACATTTCTAACCATTAGAGCTATAGAGCTTATAAATACTACTCTTATATGTCTGACCTATAGGGATTTTGTGCGTATCGATTAAGATTCTGTTGCCTTCGATAGTTTTTATTTTATCGATAGCAACAATAAAAGATTTGTGAACTCGTATAAAATTGTCTTTTGATAAAAGTTCTTCTAAAGACGATATTTTTTCATGACTAACAATTATATCATCATTAAGATAGAGTTTGGTATAATTTCCATAAGCTTCTATAAACAAAATTGTTTCTGTAGCAATTTGGTGGTATTTTTTATCGCCTTTAATAAAAAAGCGAGTTGGTTTTAAAGCTGATGATGAGGTAGTTGCTGATCTATTTTTTACAACAGTATTAATGGTTTTATTAATAGCTTTTACAAACCTCTCAAAAGAAAATGGTTTTAATAGGTAATCCGTAATATCTAGTTCATATCCCTCGATAGCAAACTCTTTATACGCTGTTGTAACAATAATCTTAGGAGGGTTAGATAATGTTTTTAAGAATTCGAAACCCGACAATTTTGGCATATTCACATCCAAAAACATAAGATCTACTTGTTCTTTATTAAGCATTTGCATAGCCTCGAAAGCATCATAACAGTTACCTGCTTTTTCCAGGTGCGGTAGATTATTGCAATACCCTTCGATAATACGATGTGCAATAGGTTCGTCGTCTATAATAATATATCGTATCATTGTGTTTCTATCTCTAATGTTGTTTTGTAAACAGTCTTGTTTTTTTCGATAAGTAATCTATGTTTTTGGGGATAAATAAGTTTTAATCTGTCTTTTAAATTATCTAATCCAATACCTTTTTGATCAGTTACTTTCTGTTCCTCATAATTGTTCTCAATACAAAATAAAATAGTATTGTTTTTGGTTGTTAAATTAATATGAATATAAGCATCTTTTGTTAATCGCTCAACACCATGCTTAAATGCATTTTCTAATAAAATAATAAACAACAATGGTGCAACTTTATCATCTTCATGATACGTATAATCAAATGTTATAACCACTTTTTTTTGATACCGTATTTTATGTAATTCTATATAGTTCTCTAAATATTTGATTTCATCTTTTAATGATACAACATCTTGCTTCCCTTCATAAATAGTATATCGCATCATATCAGATAGTTTTAGAACTACTTCTGGAGCACTATCAGATTTTTCGACTGTTAGGCCATATAGATTGTTTAATGTATTAAAAAAGAAATGTGGATTTACCTGGCTTTTTAATAAAGCCAACTCAGCTTTCCCTTTTTCTGCTTTTAATGTCTTTAGCCATTTCCATTGTTCAAATAACCAAAGTATAATTAGAATGGGTATAGGTAAAGTAAGAATAATGAATGCAGTATCTTTTTCATTATTTAGGTAGGTGTCTAAGTTTTTAGAAAACAAGCGAACATAAAAGAAATAGGATATTGCAATGGTATAAAATACTAAAATGAAGAGCTTATATTTTTTAAAAAATGAAGAAAACGCTACATAAAAAATACCTAACCAAAACGATGTAATTAAAAATATAACAATAGGGTTATCAGGAGTTTTCCAATAACTATCTACTATAACAGCTACTATGAGTAGAAGTATTAGCCCAAGTATTTTGTATACTACAATTTTATTTTTTTTGAAATACTCGAATTTATAAATAGGAACTGATGCAATAAGCCACCAAAATGTAAAAATAACAATGACCTCTATATATTCATCTTTGGAAATTTTTATAAACCCTATATATTCTAGGTATAGTATGGTAAAAAAAACTACAAAAAAACCAATTACAAAAGCTTTATATTTTTTCAGAAATGTAATCATATCCACAAAAATACAGATGTTGTAGTGTCTTGACAATTAATTTGATGAACGATATTTTTTTTTGCCCAAACCCATTCCTTTTTTAGATCAACTCTATTTTGTAACGATTACACATGTTTGTATCAACTTTTTTAGTGTAGTGATCATGAAAGTTGGTTAGTGATCTTATTTCCGAATAGGTTCGTGTAAGAAATCATTAATTAATCAGATTATGAACAGATTGCATATTCAAAATTTATCAAAAACATATCCTAATGGAGTAAGAGCTTTGGATAATATCTCTCTTACTATTACCAATGGGATGTTTGGTCTATTAGGACCCAATGGAGCAGGAAAATCATCTTTAATGAGAACAATTGCCTCATTACAGGAACCTACATCGGGTACTATAACTTTTAATGACAAAGATATTGTTAATAACCCCCAGGAGATTAGAAATCATTTAGGGTATTTACCTCAAGAATTTGGGGTATATCCCAAAATATCAGCAATTCGATTATTAGATCATATAGCTATACTAAAAGGCATACTGAATAGCAAAGAACGCAAAGAACAAATAGAAGCGCTATTACAACAAACAAACTTATACCAACATCGAAAAAAAGCTGTACATACATTTTCTGGTGGTATGCGGCAACGGTTTGGAGTAGCCCAGGCACTATTAGGTAACCCACAGCTCATTATTGTAGACGAGCCAACTGCAGGATTAGATCCCGAGGAACGTAACCGATTTTTGAACTTATTAAGCGAAATAGGAGAGAATGTGATTGTTATTCTATCTACCCATATTGTAGAAGATGTTCGTGATTTATGTGCAAATATGGCTATTATGGGAGAAGGAAAAATTATAAAACAAGGCAACCCTATAAAGCTTACTAAGGCGTTAACCGGAAATGTTTGGACAAAGACTATAGCAAAAGAAGAACTTCAATTCTATAAAGAGCAGTTTAATGTAATTTCTACACGATTAGTTTCGGGAAAAACACAGATTCAGGTTTTTGCCGAGATCATTCCCGAAAATGGATTTGAAACTATGCAACCTGATCTCGAAAGTGTGTACTTCTCTACATTATTTAATAACCAACATATAAACAGCTAAGCTATGATATCTTCTTTATTACGTTTTGAAGCCAGCTACCAACTCAAACAAAAGGCATTTATTGGTTTTATCATTATTTTCCTTCTTTTTGGATTTATGTTGGGAAGCCAGGGAGCTTCTTTGGCTAAAGTAAATTTTAATTCTGCATATCAGATTAGTTATAACATTGCTATATTATCACTGGGGTGTATGTTTGCTATTATGTTTTTTGCTATTAGCGGAATGCTAAGAGATAAGCAATATCGAATGGAAGCTATAATCTATAGTACACCAATAAAGAAATCTCATTTTTTTCTTAGTCGATTTCTTGGAGTATTTGTATTTAGTTTGCTTGTTTTCTCGATGACTCTAATCGGTTTTGCTTTGGGTACATTTATGCCTTGGTTAGATCCAGAACGTTTAACCTCTTTTCATTTAAGTTATTATCTATGGACATGGTTACTCGTAGTTTTACCCAATGTTTTTGTTTGTACTGCATTTGTTTTTTCGGTTAGTGCATTTACCAAAAATAACATCGCCACATATAGTAGCGCAATTACAATATATGCACTATATTGGATTTGCTCTATCTTTTTTAACTCTCCCTTGTTGGCTAATGCAACACCTGCTTCTCCAGAAAATTTGATTATAGCGGCATTGGCAGATCCATTTGGGCTTTCGGCCTTTTTTGAACAAACTCAATACTGGACTCCTTTTGAAAAAAATACAAGATTACTTTCTTTTTCGGGTAATTTTCTGTGGAACAGGGTACTCTGGATTTCGATATCATTACTACTCTTAAAAATAACGTATACCTATTTTTCATTTAAGAAATTAAAACAAAAAAGAAAAAAGACAACACCTATTGAAGAAAAAGAAATGGTAAAGAGAGTATATCAACCCATTACTACTATAACGACAGCTATAAAAGCGCATGTAGAAGGTTTTAAATCCCTATTAAGAATTGAGCTTACCAATGTATTTAAAAGTTTACCGTTTATCGCTATTATATTAATTTGGATCGTTATTCTTGTTACCGAAATGTATACAAGAGTTAATCAGGGAGGAGCATATAATGATAGTTTATATCCAACAACAGATCTACTCATTTGGCTAATTAAAGATCCATTACCATTTTTAGGGTTATTGCTAATTGTATTTTATAGCGGAGAATTAGTTTGGCGTGAACGTAGCTTGCAGTTTAATGGTATAATTGATGCTACGCCAGCATCAAATATGGTATTCTTTTTATCAAAAGCCATAACACTTATTCTACTACCGGTTATATTAATCACAATAAGTATTATTACCGCTATTGGGATTCAAATTACAAAAGGCTATTATCTTTTTGAAATCGGGCAATACCTCTCTATGTTTTATTATTTAGGAATGAGTTTTCTCTTTTACATTTTATTAGCCCTGTTTACCCAAAGTTTATCACCTAATAAATATGTAGGTATGGCAATTACGGGATTGATTATTATTCTTTTCGGGAGCTCTCTGGCTTCATTTATAGGAATTGAACATCCATTGTTAAGAATAGGGAGTTTACCTGCTACAGAATATACCAATATGACAGGTTATGGAGATTATACCAAACCTTTTCATCATTATGCTGTTTATTGGACTTCATTAGGTTTAGTACTCACCGTATTATCTTTTAAATTATGGCAACGAGGGACAATACACAAGTTTATTTTCAGGTTAAAACAACTTCGATATCATTGGAAAAAATGGGAACTTGTGACACTAGTATTTTTTGGAATACTTTTTATAGCCTCGGGAGTAACTATTTACTATAACAAAAATGTCATAAATGAATATGTTACAGTAAGTGATAGTTTAGATTTTTGTGAAACATATGAAAAAAAATATAAGAAATACGATGTTCCCAGGCAGCTCGTTCCGGTGGCAATGAAAACCAAGATGGACATATATCCAGATGAAAATTTCTATACTATTAAAGCCAATTATATTCTCGAAAATAGAGGGAAAGATAGTTTACGAGAAATCTTTATTTCAGAGAGGGTTCCGGTTACCAACATGTTTATAGAAAATGCAGTATTAGAAAAACATGATAGTGTTTATGATATTCGAATTTTTAAATTCGAAGAACCTTTGGCTCCAGGAGAACAGGTAAAATACTCCTATATACTAACCTACCAAAAAAAAGGGTTTGAAACCAGTTCTATTTTGGTTAATAACGGGTCATTTATACAGCATAGTAATTTTGAACCCATTTTGGGATATACTACGAGTTTAGAAATTACAGATGCGTTTGAAAGAGAAAAACGAGGATTGCCAAAACAAATAGAGAATGAAGACAATGCTAGCCATTTTCATGCTGATGTATCACATGTTAAATTACCATATGAAACTGTTGTATCCACGCAAAAAAACCAAACTGCTATAGCAGCAGGAGAATTAGTAAAAACCTGGCAAGAAAACGATAGGAACTATTACCATTATAAATCGTCTCATGATATTATTCCTTTTATAGCTTACTATTCAGGATCTTATAAGATCGAGAAAGAAAACTATAAAGGAGTAGAAATCGAACAATATTATCACCCAGGGCATTATTATAACATCAATACTATTTCTAAGAGTACCAGGCAAACGTTGGACTATTGCCAAAAACACTTTACAGAGTATAAATTTGATCATATTCGAATTGCAGAAATACCAGGGCATTGGCGATTTGGCGGACAAGCACAACCAGGAACTATTGCGATGGTAGAAAATCGATTATATTTAACCGACAATCGTAATACGGATAATTTTGATCTTGTAGCCAAACGAACTATTCATGAAGTTGCACACCAATGGTGGGGTCATATGCTTACTCCTAAAAATGTAGATGGAGGAGGGGTAATCACAGAAGGATTAACCAAATATACCGAAGCAGTGATTATGGAAAAATATTATGGCAAAAAGGCAATTTGGCAATTAAGCAAATCTGCTACCACAAGATATTTTACTGGTCGTTCTTATGCTACTGATCCAGAACCTCCTTTATACACTGAAGAAGGACAGTCTTATTTACTTTACGGAAAAAGCTATGTTTCTCTGGTAGCTCTTAAAGATTTGATAGGAGAACAGAAAATGAACGAAGCCCTAAGAGGGTTAATAATCCAATATAAAGATGAAAAAGAATCTAAAGTTACATCAACAGAATTATTAAACGAATTTTATGCGGTTACTCCAGAGAAATACCATATTTTGATAGATGATTGGTTTAAACGTATTATTACCTATGATTTAAAAATCGAAAATGCAGAAGTTGCTGTACTCGATACTGGTAAATATGAAGTTACTATAGAGGTTTCGGCAAAACGTTTTGAAACCAAAGAAAATGGAGAAGCGGTAGCAATTTTAATAGATGAGCCTATTCAAATTGGAATGTTTTCAAAAGAGCCTGGTACAATAGATAATCAAGATGCCATACTATATTTAAAGCCTCATCAGATCAATACAAATCAAATGAAGCTTAAATTTATCGTAGATGAGATTCCTCAATATATCTCAATTGATCCTTTTGGTACTCGTTTGGATGAAAATACTATTGACAACACTAAGAAACCCACACGTATTTAAAGTGTAAGTAGTATAATTTATGATATGGTGAAAAATAATGGGAGTGTAAAAAAGAATTCATAACTTTCGAAATTCTATTACATTGAATTTATGAATAAAATACACTTCCTTATTTTTTTGTTAGGTTGTTTTACAGCATCCTTCTCTCAGGATGTAAATGAAGCTCAGCAATTTTGGAACTCATTACAGAATTTATGTGGAAAATCATTTGAAGGAACCCTGGAGTTACCTGTAGATGACGAGCAATTTGGTGGTAAACGATTAGTGATGCATGTGCGTTATTGTAGTGATAGTATTATAAAAATCCCTTTTTTTGTTGGAGATGATAGATCCAGAACCTGGGTGTTAACGTATAAGGATAACCGTATTATTTTAAAACATGATCATAGACATGAAGATGGTTCTGAGGATAAAATTACGCAATACGGTGGTAGTACAACAAATACAGGGCAGCAAGGTATACAAGTGTTTCCTGCAGATGAAGAAACAAAAAAAATGATCCCGGCGGCCTCTACTAATGTTTGGTGGATTACGGTTGATGATACAACTTTTACCTATAACTTAAGACGTTTAGGAACTCCACGTGTTTTTAAAGTTGTAATGGATATCACAAAACCAGTAGAAAACCCCGAAGCTCCTTGGGGTTGGGAAGATAATTAATACATTCTTAAGTATAGTGTTGTATTATGTTGGATAATATAGATCATAAAATTATCAATAGGCTTAAAGATAATTCAAGAGCATCCTATGTAGAAATTGGTCGACATATAGGACTTTCTCCATCTTCGGTTAGAGAGCGTATTCAAAAATTAGAGGATCTTGGGATAATAAAGGGGTATAGACTCGAGTTAGATACTAAAAAACTAGGCTTTGGTATAGAAGTTCTTATTATGCTCAAATTATTTAGTGGAAACCTGAATGTATTTTGTGAAGAATTGGATAAATTTCCAGAAATTACTGAAGCACATCGTGTTACAGGTTCTCACAATATCTCTATGAAGGTGATATTGGTTGATCAATTACATTTACAACAGTTTATTGATAAATTATTGCGATATGGTGACCCTACAACATATTTGATTTTATCAAACCTTATAGAAGAGAAGCAATAAAATATCATGGATCTATTTTAAAATCATCATTTATGATTGTAGCTCCATTAGGTTGTTCTGTAATGTTTAAGTGACGAACTTCTCCAGCACCTAAAAATCGATAACGAATACCCACTAATTTTCCTATAGACTCGTTGTATTGTCTCGAATAGATTTCTGTATCATCAACAAAGACAGTCAATTTTTTTTCTATAATATTGATATCAATAATTCTGAAATCAGAAAAATCAACACCAAAGGCAGAAAGATCATGTTCCTTACCTTTTAAGTACACATCATTAAGCATTACATTAATATCTGAAACACATCCCGGAATAGAAAATGGTACTATTATAGCTCCATTAGTACCTAATATAACTATTCTGAGTTTTTGACAAACAGCCCATTTTTCTCTATACAGGTTACGAACAGAGGTCTTGATTTTAATATTATCTCCAGATACATCTTTAAAATCCTTTACCAAATGAAAAGTAGAAACCACAGGTTCTGTGGCAGATTTTATTTCATTGAGGATTGTATTTGAAAACGATAGCCTATCTCGAAGCATGTCTGTATTAGAGACGTATTTTGGAATAGGTTTATAATCTATAGTACTTACCCAGTTATTAGAAGTAATAAACAAATCATGCTCCTTTATGATTTGCCCATCAACCAGAAGTTTGGCACCAAAATATCCAGGAAAATAGTAAATACCAGTAGCTTTTTTTTGCCCTGGTTTTATTTTAATGGTTTTGGTAACATCCCAGAATTGTTGAATGTATATGCTATCAGATTTAATCGTATTTAGATCAAAATCAAAGACTACAGAATTAGGTAATCCTTGGGTTATTGGTCTACTACTAAAAGTGATTTTTGAGAAATCAATAGTAGTATCTTCATTTTTTTTGGCTCCAATCATAGAATAAAACGAAATAAACACGATAGTCATGATCGAGGCAGAAACCATAATAACACCAAGGTTATGAGTTATCTTTTTTCCTAGCCATGAAGGCTTTTTGACATCTTTTTTATTTTTGAAATCTCTCCAGTTTGCATATCCTGCAAATTGTGAAAGCGTATTTAGTGTACTAATACTAGGAGCACTCTTATATTTTACCTTACCCCAAACACGTTTTAAGGTTGTTGGACTTAAAAGAATACCTGTGCTTTGCTGGATACTTTCACTAAGTTCTATAAATACATCATTATGCCATTGATCAGAGTTTCCCCACTCGAGTTTCTCTTCGATTTCTAGCAAACATTGTTGCACTAATGTATGTTCTGGATACGTGTTCATAATATCAAACAAAAATCATTAAAAATTACGACTTGAACAACATTGAACCGATTTGCACGAACTTGTTTATGCTTTGTATACCCATAGATAGGATCTTTGAATAAAATCAAAAAATAATACTTATGATCAGATATATTGTAATCATTATAGCCTGCACTTTTTTTATTCAAAATGGGAATTCTCAAAATATAATTCCTTTAGATACGATTCATTGGGAAATAAATGCTCAATCTTATGTCTTAGAAAATTATAAAGGGAAAGATGCCATTTATATTCAGCGTGGCTTGGCCTATTTGAAAGATACCAAATTCTTGAATGGTACTATTGAATTTGATGTATATCTTACCAATCGACAAGGGTTTCCTGGTATTCGTTTTAGAGCATCTGATAGAAATAATATGGAATCTTTTTACCTGCGAGCTCATCTTTCGGGTAAACCCGATGCCAATCAAGCGGCTCCTGTTATTAATGGTATAACACCATGGCAACTTTATTTTGGGCCAAAATACTCTTTTGCATATGACTATAATTATGATGACTGGACCCATGTAAAAATAGTCGTTAATGGCCGTAGAGCACAGATATACCTAGACTATTCTGAAACTCCACATCTATCATGGAATCTAGTTCATGATCCCAAGGAAGGAGGAATTGCAATAGGAGGCGGGGGTGCCGCAGCCATGCACTATGCGAATTTTAAGATTGATAAAAGTAAATATGAAATAGTAGATTTTAAGCCTATAAAAAGAAAACCAATTGAAGGATTGATTTCAAAATGGCAAGTATCTGATATGTTTGAAGAAAAACTGGTAAATAACCCAAAGAAACTAAAAGAAGTAATTCAATCTAGAAAATGGGGAAAAACAATCCAGGTAGAAGAAGGTACGGCAGCAAATATTGCAAGAGAAGTAGTTTTGGTTAATGGAGCTCCCGCAAACACTGTTTTTACAAAAATCAATATTACTTCAAACAAAGATCAAATAAAACTGTTTGAATTTGGATACAGTGATAGAGTAGTAGCTATTTTAAACGGTAGACCTATATATAAAGGAACGAATAGATGGCGTTCTAGAGATTACCGATATTTAGGTACTGTAGGATTGTTTGATGCTATATATCTAGATTTGAAAAAAGGAGAAAACACGCTTCTATTGGCTGTTTCTGAAGATTTTGGTGGTTGGTTGGTAACAGGAAAATTTCCTGATCAAAATGGGATTGAAATACAATAAAGTAACAATCTAGTAATGAAAATTATAATTGTGAATCTTTGATAGAGATGATGTAACCGGATAATGATAAAAATTTAGCTGAGTAAGTTATTGATATTTGGCTTATATATTTTCCCTATAGGGATTTTATGATCCTTAATTATTATTCGGTTACCTTCAATGAGTTCTATTTTACTCTTTGCAATAATAAATGATTTATGAACCTTTATAAAATCTTTTTTAGACAACATCTCTTCAAAAGAAGATAGTGTTTGATGAGTAATGATCATTTGATCTTCTAAATACACCTTTACATAATTTCCATAAGCTTCTAAGAACAAAAGATCTTTTAGCTTTACCTGGTAATGCTTTTTGTTGTCCTTTAAAAACATACTAGAATCATCTATATTTTTTGCATTTTGTGAATGTAAAGACAATATTCCCTGCACTTTTTGTATTGCTGTCAAAAAGCGCTGAAAACTGAATGGTTTTAATAAGTAATCATCGATATTAAGTTCATAACCTTCTAATGCAAACTCTTTATAAGCAGTAGTCACAATAATTTTAGGAGGATTGGATAATGTCTTTAAAAAATCAAAACCTGTAAGCTTGGGCATATTAATATCTAGAAATACTAAATCTACCTGATGGTGATTTAGATATTCTATCGCTTCAAACGCATTATAACAATGTTTTTGAAGCGATAAATAAGGTAGATTACTACTGTAATCTTCAATAATATCGTGCGAAGCGATTTCGTCGTCTATTATTATATAGGTAATCATGATTTGTATAATTCTAATTCTACAAAATATATTTGATTTTGATTGCTAATCGTCAATTTGTGTTTATTTGGGTAAAGTAAATTAAGACGATTTTTTAAATTTTCTAAACCAATACCTCCAGGCTTTTTATGTGTATCAGGATCATAATTGTTTTTTATGGTAAATAGTATTTGGTTATCATTTTCTCGCAGTTGTATATGTATAAAAGATTGATATACAAGTTTTTCTACTCCATGTTTAAACGAATTCTCTAATAACACAATAAACAATAACGGAGGGATTGGGTAATCTTTATTAATGATATAATGTTTAAAATCGATATCGATTACTTTATGATACCTAGCGGTTTGCAATTCAATAAAATTGGTTAAATATCTAATTTCTTCTTCGAGAGGAACAGTTTCTTCTTTTCCATCATAAATGGTAAATCGCATCATATCTGATAGTTTAAGCACATATTCTTGTGCTGTATCAGGATCTTTTTTAATCAAAGAGTATAGATTATTAAGTGTATTAAAGAAAAAATGAGGGTTTATTTGAGTTTTTAAAAGTTTTAACTCTGCCTGGGCTTTATCATTTTTAAGGGTTTGTACTTTTTTCCATTGTTCAAACACCCACGAAAAAATGATATAAAAAATTAATAGTGTTAATAATATTCCAAATAAATCGGTAAGCCAAATGTTATGATTAACTACCCAAAAACTCTCTTTATCATCATCAATTCTGTTGGCCATATTCATCCCGAAAATCAATATTCCTATTGCAGAACTATACACAATCGTTTTTATAATAGAATTGGCCCAATTTGTCTTTAGTTTACCTGTTTTAAATAGATAAAATAATAACATATAAGAAATAACTAAACCAGTAAGGAAATTAAAAAAAATATGTAGTTCACTATTACTGTTTTTATAAATCAGGCTTAATGTAGCCAGAATTATAGCTAGAATAGTGGTAATATAAAACCTCTTTTTTAACGTCATCATTCAAATATATTAAAGATTCACAGAAGTTATATTATCTGTCATGTTTCTATCTAACCTGGTATAATATGGATCAATACTTATATAGGTTGGTATTTCTTTGGTAATAATTTTAAAAACCATGTTTTTTTTATTGATTTGGTGAGATTCTAAATAGAGAATATCTTTATCATCATTGATGGCTTCAGGGTGTTTTTTAAATATTCCAATTTTAATAGGTTCGTTAATATTAATTGTGATTTCTTTTCCCGTAGTATCCGTTTCAAAGCGTTGCGCTTTTATATCTATCGCAATTTCGTAAGTACCATTATTAAGTTTTTTATAAGAAGTATTCTTAATTCCTAAATCATACGTGATTACACGTTTCATCCAATCATCTATTAAAGTATGATACTCTTTAGGAGTAACCGAATATAACTCTTGAAGAAAATCAAGTGTTGTTGCAGTGGGTTTATGACTGTATTTGTGTATCATATTTTGTAGCGCAATGTTTAGATTGGATTCTCCTATAAGATCTTTTATCGCAGACATAACAATTGACCCTTTGCTATATCCCAGGTATTGTTGTAACTGACTTATGTATAATGGTGGTTCTGTTTCTGTTGCATGAGAACGACCACTAAAATATCTTTTTATCGTATGTTCTGATAGTTGTCTAACCATAGCTTTACCGTATAATTTTTTCATAATCACAGTTTCAGAATATTTGGCTAAAGATTCTGATAAAACCATGAATCCATCAATTCGTTTTGGTGTAAGTAGGCCTCCCCACCATTGATGAGCTATTTCATGAATAATCACTCTGGCAATTACATTAAAGTCCTGTGGGTTTGAAATATCTCTTTTAAAAACTTTTTCGTTAATACTGATCACTCCTGGCATTGCCTGGCCGTTGGCCCCACCGCCGCCAAATATTGGCATTTCGCCGATACGAAGATATTTATGAGAGTATTCTCCAAAATTATCAGTTGCGTAATCAATAGTAGCTTTAGCCACTTTTATCATTTCTGCTATATTTCTATGATGTTCAGGGAGATAGTATAATTCAATTTGAATGCCTTTGTGATTTGTTTTTTCAATTTTGTAACGTGCAGAATGGTATGCCACCATACTGTTGATTTTGCCTTTAGATTTATAATGATAGTAATTTCTATTATCCGATTTCCATTGTTTTATTAAATCTCCGGAGCATAGCACAGATTGATCGTTTGATGTAGAGACTACGGTCTCGAAATCTATTTTTTCAAAATTAAATTTCCCTCCAATTTGCAAATAGTTGTCATTCACTACTGGCTTTTCTTTTATAGGCAATCCTCGCTTTTCCCGTTCATAAGCATGACTAATCTCATATTCATTTACATAGCCCAAATGAGGACTAAACTGATGACTTTTAATATAAGATCCATTACTTGTAATACTATGATCGATATCAAATCCAGAAGAATTTTTGGTTAAGTTATATTTCATTTTTAGGATAGAACCTTGTTGTAATGGGGTATGAAGTTTGAATAAGTAAGTTCCTATAATCGAATCGTGAAAAACTTGTGTGCTATTTTCTATAGATAGCTTTTTTAATGGTATTGGTGCAGTAATAAAGATTTCTTTTATAGGTTGAGAGGTTGTATTCGTTATCAAACAGGAAGCTTTTACTTCATATTTTTGCTCATTAGGAAAAATATCTACCGCTGTTTGTACAGAAACCAACTTTGGTACCACTAGATGATCATATTTTTTATATGTACGTTCATATTTCTCATTAAAATCATATATTTCATCTGCCACTTCATATTTATTGATGATATTGATATTATAATAGATGTATGTGCCGATAGTTATAAATAGAAACACAAAGCTTATTAATACTACTTTTTCTTTTTTATTCCATATTATTCTTGTGTACGTTTTAATAGTAGAAATAGTTCCTCTTTTCCATAATTTAAAACTGAATAACGCTACTATTCCTGCAAAAGTGATCCAATACAAGGATAACCAGTTAAACTTCACAACATATTGCCCATATTGATTAAAATCTGAATACGCTCTAGCCATGTTTGGAAGATTATTGAAAAGAATTAAAGGGTGTTCTAATCCTACACTATTACTTAAAGGACCAAATAACAGCAGAATACCTCCGGAAATTACCATTCCTAGATATTTGTTAGATACTATATTTTGAATCAATAATGCGAAAATCGTATATAGTAAAACCTGAAGTCCTCCGAAATAAAACATCGAAAAATAATGAGTTAATTCTAAATCATAATAACCATTTGAAAACTGAAACGTTATTGCAACAAAGATTGATATTAGAATAAGCAGTATGGGTATTATTGTTATGGTGATATATTTAGAAATAAAAAAAGTGCTATTTTTTGTAGGTGTTGCCTCAATAATTTCATGAAACTCGTTAAATCTTGATTTCCATACCATTTCGCCGGTATAAAAGACAATGAGTAATAATCCCATTATAGGTAAAATTTCATGAATTAAACCTATAAACAGGTCTGTAGTAGGATAACGATTGCCATAAATCCCAAAGCTGCGTACACTATTATTAAACGCTAGTATAATCATAACAATCCATAGTAGTACGATGACCAGAAAAGGAATTCCTGTAATTATCATTTTTGTATCTAATACTACAATCGACTTAATACGTGCTATTCTTGTGGTTAATGTATCAAAAGCAATAGTTACTGGTTTATAAATAGAATTACTAGGTTTATCTGCTATAAGTATAGCTTGTTTTTTTACTTTTTGATTAAGTTTCCTGAAACGGAATAATCGATATGATATTACTATAGATGCAAGGCCAAAAAATATCCAAATAACTCTGTTCCATGCAAAATGCCTGGATAGTGAAATCAGAGTTTCGTTTTTTTCTATAGGGGTTAAGAATTGAGTTTGTTCAAAAAAGGCACTTAGCCCTATTGGATCTACTAAAGACGCAATTGCCAAAACCTCTGGATCAGAAAGTATAGAACCACCAACAAGAGGAGAATTAATATAGAATCCCGAAATCCAATGAATAGCAATAAGTAAGAGTCCGGTGATGTATGTCACTATAGCTTTTTGCGATAGGAGTGTTGTCGAAAATAGAATAGCAGTGCAGACAAAAACATTAGGAACTACAATTGTTAACCAAGGCCATAGATAATGATTTATGTTAAAATGATGCAATGTTTCTGGATTTAGATTGGCAATGTTTGCTCCAATAAAAACTCCTAATAAAGCAACACTACCGATAAAAAGAGATATCAAAAAGAGACCTAGAAAGCGATTGATTAAAAAGCTATGTTTTTGTATTCCGGTACTAAAAATTATTTCTTTGGTATGAAAAGCGGTATCCCTTAGTAGCCCATTAACACAAAAAAATATACTCGCAAATACAACGCCTATACTTATAATACCTGATAAAAAACTTAAGTTATAAGCATCGTTATACATATTACTGAATTCTAGATATTGAAAAGCTTGTGTAATGGCAAGAATACCATATCCTATAAACAATACTAAAAATAGTATAAAGGAAGTCTGGCGAGTATGATATCGCCACTCGAACTGAAGTAATTTCATTGTCATGATTATTTATTTATTAATTGTAGAAAAGTAGACATCTTCTAAATCTGGTTTAGAAGCTTTAAACCCATGTTCTGGCTGATGATCTGATAATACGCGAAGTTCTATTTTACCCCCAAATAACCGGGTGGATAAAACATTAAAAGCATTCTTAAATGCCATAACATTTTCTTTGGCAACAACCTTATGCCATATTTTACCCTCTAAGTGAGTAATAAGTTCTGAAGGAATACCTTGTTTTAGTATTTTTCCTTCTCCCATAATTGCCATATGAGCACATAGATTTTTAATGTCTTCGACAATATGAGTAGAAAGAATGATGATTCTATGTTCTCCTATTTCACTTAGTAAATTGTGAAAACGATTACGTTCCTCTGGATCCAAACCAGCTGTAGGTTCGTCTACAATAATAAGTTTGGGATCGCCTAGGAGTGCTTGTGCGATCCCAAATCGTTGACGCATACCACCAGAAAAGGTCTTTACAGATTTTTTTCGTACTGTATATAGATTCGTTTGATGTAATAATCCCTCTATTTGTTCTTTACGTTCTTTGCTATTCAGTACGCCTTTTAGTATGGCTATATGATCTAATAGTCGAATTGCTGATATTTTGGGATATACCCCAAATTCCTGCGGTAGATATCCCAATTGATTTCGAATAATTTGTGGTTCCTTACTACTAAGTGTATCATTAAACAATACGTTTCCCTGAGTAGGCTCTTGTAGTGTTGCTAAAGTACGTATTAGTGAAGATTTTCCTGCACCATTAGGACCTAATAACCCAAACATACCATTGGTAATTGTTAAGTTAATATCCTGTAATGCTTTTACTCCGTTGGAATAAGTTTTAGATAGATTTTCAATTTTTAAAGTATTCATAGGATTCGTTTTAACTGACAGTACGAACCTACTTATAGCATCTAAATCTTACTATTTATTTTGATGAACGTCCTTTAAGTGTTGATGAAAAAACAGTACGATATGACATAAATTTTATTATTGAATAATATCGTATTGTTTCGAAATAAAGCTGTTTAATAATATAGTGCCTTCAATTAAAAATGATATAGGTAAGTAATTAGGTATTATTTATATATTAGCCACTATCTATCAAAGTGTAGTTTTTTGATACTGAAGATGTATATTATTAACGATCTAAATACTAGGAGAAAGATAAATTAATGAGATCATCAAAGAAAAAGAGGTTTTCAATTTTATTTGATAAACATTACAAAAAACTCTTCAATTATTCTTTTAAGGTGGTTAAAGAAAGAGATCTTTCTCAAGAATTAGTACAAGAAACATTTATTAAACTTTGGGAAAAAATAGAGCAAATTCAATCAAATGATCGTTCGATAGAATCATTTCTTATTGTCACTTTAAAGAATAAGATAATTGACCATACCAGAAAGCATAAGACCCGGGAAAAACATACCAATTTATATTCACTAAACCGTGATATCCAAGAAAACATAGATAATGAATGGGAGTTGTTACAAAAAATAGATAGTATTTATGCTTCTCTTCCACAAAAGACGATAGAAATATTTAGATTATCACGGGACCAAGGGTTTACTTATCAGGAAATTGCTACACAAAAAAATATTTCTGTAAAAACAGTAGAGCTTCATATTTCCAAAGCGTTAACCGCATTTCGGCAAGGGTTACAAGATTATTTATAATTTTTGATAGGGTGTAACTATGTGACTAACGTCTTATAGTAAAATACCTAATTATGAAACAGGGTCAAATAACAGAAGCAGATATTTGGGGATATATCTCAAAAAGCTCAGATAAAGCTACAAATAAAAGAGTAGAAGAGTGGATGAATTCTGATGATTTTAATGAAGATCTATTTAATAAAATACAGAATATTTACAATGTTACCGGCAATACCCCAAAGCATAGTGATTTAGAAATAAATACTGCCAAGCAAAAGTTTTTTAATGCAATAGAAAATGAAAAAAGAAGAAACGATAGCTGGAAAAAGATAATAAAATATGCAGCTATGGTAGCAATTTTAGTATCAACGGCTGTATATACTTATCAAATTCTACTCCCCAATAATATTATAAGCATTGAGACTACGTATAGTGATCATGAGCAAATACATCTTCCCGATGGCTCTGTTGTTTGGTTAAATTCTTCAAGTAAGCTGTCTTATAATCCTAAATCTCCAAGAACACTATTTATAGATGGTGAGGCTTTTTTTGAAGTAGCAAAAGATAAAGAACACCCTTTTACTGTAGAGACGCCAGATCATGTTATAGTAAAAGCTTTAGGGACAAGTTTTAATGTAAAATCATATGCAGAAAATACATTTACAGAAACAGTATTATTAACCGGTAAAGTCGAAGTAAGCTCTAAAGAGTATTTCAAAAATAACATCATAATGCTTCCAAATGATAAAGTGAAGATTTTTAAGAATGATGGGCGTGTAGTTACTTCAAAATCCAATAATGCTGTGAGTAGTATTGCCTGGAGAGATGGTAAAATACAATTCAATAATAAACCATTTTTAGAAATAGCCAATGATTTAAAAATTCAACATAATGTTAATATACGTTTTGAAAACAAACAAATATCCAATTCAAAATTTACAGGATCCTTTGATCAGGATTTATCAATTAATGACATTCTTGAAGTATTAAAAGCTTCAAAAGATTTTAAATATGAATATAATACAAAAGCAAATGAGTGGATAATTAAATAAAATAAAAAAGTGGGAAAACTGCCATTTTCCCACCGATGTGTCAATACTATTCTAATCGCGAAAATCAGTAATAATTAACAACATTCAAATTTATGAAAATAAAACAGTTCGTTCTGTCTTTGCAGGTGAAAAACCCTGACAAAAAAAGTATTCTATTAATGAAATTATCATTTTCTCTTTATCTACTGGGTTGTTTACAACTTATGGCTATTAATGGTTTTTCTCAGGATAAGGTTACATTAAATCTTGAGAATACTCAATTAGAAACCATATTAAAACAAATAGAGAAACAAACTTCATATAGTTTTATTTATAATAATGATGAAATTAACGTATCGCAAAAACTTGATATTGAGGTGATTGATAAAGATGTGATTAAAACACTTAGTGAGTTATTACAAACTACCACGATCAAATATTTGGTAAAGAATAGTTTTATTATACTTTCTAATCGTCCTCAACAAAAGAATAAGTATACTCTAAGTGGAACTGTTAAAGATGCCGCAACAGGCGAAACCTTACCTGGAGCGAGTATTTATATAAAAGATGGAAATAAAGGAGTCACTACCAATGAATATGGTTTCTATTCTATTACCTTTCCCGAAGGTAATTATAATTTTCAAGTTTCATATTTGGGATATACTGTAAAAGAGATACAAATTGAACTAACCAAGAATACAAAACTTGATATTCAATTAGAACCTGCTTCTAATGAATTAGATGAAGTAACAATAACTGCTAATACCGAAAATAAAAGCCAGGTAAATACAATTGCATCTGGGATTTCTACGCTAAAAGGTTCAGAAATTAAACGATTACCAGCTTTTTTGGGAGAACCTGATATCATGAGAGCATTATTAACACTTCCTGGTGTAAATACGATTGGAGAAGGTGCTTCGGGAATTAATGTTAGAGGTGGTAATATAGATCAAAATCTAGTGCTATTAGATGAAGCCCCAATTTATAACCCGACTCATGTATTTGGTTTGTTTTCAGGATTTAATACAGATGCGATTAAAGAAATGAAATTATATAAAGGAGGGATTCCTGCACGATTTGGAGGTAGAGCATCTTCTGTTTTAGAGATTAGACAAAGAGATGGAAATACTAAAACTTTTAAAGGAGAAGGAGGATTAGGACTATTGTTTTCGAGGCTTACGCTAGAAGGGCCAATAAAAAAGGAAAAATTAAGCTTTTTGATTTCTGGTCGCAGATCTTACTTTGATGTATTTTTTCCGATTATAGGAGGAGAAGTAAAAGATCAAAAAGTTTTCTTTTATGATGTAAGTTCTAAGCTCTCCTGGAAGATTAATAAAAATAATACCTTGTTTCTTTCGGGCTATTTTGGAGCCGATGTTATGAAACTACTTTTTGAAGGAGAAGTTATTCCAGAAGGTAAAGAGCCAGACGACAAAACAAATTTTAGCTGGAAAAATGCTACAGCTACATTACGTTGGAATCACATATTCTCTAACAAGTTATTTATGAACGTTTCTGGAATATATAGCCAATACAATTATAATTTAAAGAGCACAGACGGAGGCCCTCTAGATACCAACAGTAGTATAAAATGGAAATCTTCTATAGAAAACTTTATCGTAAAACCAGATTTTACATATTACCTCAATCCTAGTACAAAAATGAGATTTGGAATAAATGGTACACTATATCGCTTCACTCCGGCAAAGGCTACCAGTGATGATATTGGTATCAATACTATAAATTTTGAAACAGAAAAAGGAGTAGAAGTTGCACCATATATAGAATATGAAAAAAAATGGAACAGATTTTCATTTAGTACCGGATTGCGATATTCCTGGTTTGGTAATTTTGGCTATAATAAAGTTGCAGTGTACAGTCCCGGGGTTCCGCAAAATGTAACTACCATTATAGATACTCGTGAGTATAAAAAAGGAAAACTTATTAAGAGTTATACTGGTTTTGAACCTCGGGTTTCATTAAAATATAATTTAAAAAATAATAAAGCATTAAAGTTAGGGTACAATAGAATGTTTCAATACATTCATTACATATCAAACACAACTGCAGCTTTTCCTTTCGATGTATGGAAACTATCGGGAACACATATAAAACCTTTAGAAGTACATCAGATTTCTGCCGGGTATGCGTATGATACACCCAACAAACGCTATAATTTTACTGCCGAAGCATATTATAAAACCTTCAAAAATATAGTAGAGTATAAAAATGGAGCAAATTTATTATTAAATGAAAATATAGAAACACAGTTGTTACCTGCAGAAGGATATTCTTACGGAACAGAATTTGGAGCTTATAAAAATACAGGAAAATTAAGAGGAAGTATTAATTATACCTATTCTGTTACTAGAAGAAAAACAACCAGTATTTTTCCTTCAGATAATATTAATGACAGTAGATACTACCCATCAAATTATGATCGACCACATGTTTTTAATATAACTACCGATTATGCATTAGGGCCAAAGTGGAATGTAGGATTATTTTTTACCTACCAATCGGGAAGACCTGTGACAAAACCTACAGGGCGATTTATTTTTGATAACAATCCGTATTTAACCTATTCAGATAGAAACGCATATAGATTACGCAGTACACATAGAATGGATATTTCATTTACCTACACCCCCAAAAGGCCTAACAAGAAGTGGAAAGGTAGCTGGTCTTTTGGACTCTACAATCTATATGCCCGTAAAAATGCTTTTTCTTCTTTCTCGATATTTAAAAATAATCGATTAAGATCCTATGATTTTTATCTAATTGGTGCACCTGTACCTTTTATCACGTACAATTTTAAATTTTAAGACTATGAAATCATTATATAGAATTATTGTAATCATCTTTTGTTTTATACCTGTACTAAGTTGCCTTAAAGAAACACCGCTAGATGTAGAGTTTGAACCACAAGTTTTTATCTATGGATACCTTATTAATAACACAAATAATATAAAAATTACAATTCAAAAAACAGTACCAGTTAATACTACTACACTGGACCCTATTAATGATGCTTCTATATTGCTATACACAGAAGATCCCGATGGCACAGTTAGACTTGTTACAGATGATTTTCAAGTTTCTGAAGGAGTATATTTAAGTACTGATGCAGTGATTGGTCTTATCGGAAACAAATATTGGATTGTAGTTACACTTGCTGATGGGACTACGTATGAATCTGTTCATGAGCCACTAAAAGAGCCTGTGCAAATCAAAACGATAAGTAAGGTAAATGGCTATCCAAGAGTAATTTTTAGTGATCCGGGAAATGAAACTAATTTTTATCAGGTTCACTTTACCTTTTATAACAATGGAAACCTTATTTCCGAAGTATTCGAACTATCTAATGATGTTCTTTTTAATGGAAATGAAAATGCATTTATAGAAACTCTAACTAGTGGGGGAGATATTTTAGGAGTTAGTCTTTCAAATTTAAATTTTCACACCTATGAGTATTACGTAGCTGCTCATGAACAATATGATAATCAAGTAGATTTTGGTAGTCCAGAAACCACAGAACCTTTTTTAATATTTTCAAAACCACCTATCAATTTGGTAGGGAATATTAGAAATACCACAACAGATAGAAAAGCATTAGGTTTTTTTGGAGTGTTTAGTTTTAGCTATCAAGAGGTATCTTTCTAGTTCATTTATATAATGAAACATAGTTAGTTTTAAAATGATTCTAACACCAAAATTTAATAATACGGGAGGAACGTACAACCCTCCCGTTTTTATAATTAGAAAACAAATATTCTTTAAATGACATTCATAGACAAACTAAAGCCATTCATAGATAATAATTACTAGTGCTGGTATTGGGTTGTAGTTTTGAGCCATAACAAAAAAGTAAACGTAATGGCTCGATTAATTATTATCATTAGTATTCTATTGTTATCTTTTCTCAACTCTTTCTCTCAATCTTTGAAAGACGAAATAATCGACTTAATTTATTACGCAAAAATCTTTTGATATATTAACTATTTAAAACCTTATTTTTTTAAACTAAAAGATTAAACTTCTGTTAAACAAAATTCATTAGATCAATTTTTTGTAAATTTGCTATACAAATGAAAAAGTTGACACATAAAATAATAGCTGCTCTAATGGCGATGGTAGTACTTGTATCTACCATATCGTTTACAGTAGATATGCATTATTGTGGAAACACTTTAGTAGATGTTGCTTTGTATAAACAAGCAAAAACTTGTGGAATGGAGCAACAAGCTTCTAATGCTGTTGAATGTTCGATAATGGCTAAAAAAAGTTGTTGTACAGATAAGCAACTCACTTTTGACGGACAGGATGAACTTCAAAATTCATTTGATAAAATCACTTTAGAGCAACAGGCTTTTGTTGTAATGTTTTATTATTCGTATATCAACCTTTTTGAAGGACTTGAGAATAATGTTGTTCCTTTTAAAGAATATCCTCCTCCTTTCCTGATTAAGGATATTCATGTACTTAACGAGACCTTTCTTATTTGATACATTAGAGTGTTAAAAATTTGCCCGGTGATAATCCATTTGGGCTAGAACTGTTGTTTGTACTTCACAGATAACGTCTTCTTCTAATTATCAAATAATCAAAGTATATGCTAAACAAAAGCATCAAATTTCTTATCGAGAATAAATTGGTTGCAATCCTTATGGTAGCTCTTTTTGTAGGGTGGGGTATAGTAAATGCACCATTTGGATGGCAAACCGGAATATTACCTAGCGACCCTGTAGCAGTCGATGCCATACCCGATATTGGCGAAAACCAACAAATTGTGTTTACAAAATGGCAAGGACGGTCACCGCAAGATATCGAGAACCAGATTACATATCCCTTAACTACTTCACTTTTAGGAGTTCCTGGAGTAAAGACTATTCGCAGCTCTTCGATGTTTGGATTTTCTAGTATTTACATCATTTTTGAAGAAGATGTAGAATTTTATTGGAGTAGGAGTCGTATTCTGGAAAAACTAAATTCTTTACCATCGGGGCTATTGCCAAATGGAGTAAGTCCAAGTCTGGGGCCAGATGCCACCGGACTGGGGCAGATTTTTTGGTATACTTTAGAAGGACGTGACGAAAACGGAAACGTAACTGGTGGCTGGGATTTACAAGAACTAAGAAGTATCCAGGACTATTATGTAAAGTATGCATTATCATCTGCAGGGGGAGTATCAGAGGTAGCTTCTATCGGTGGATATGTACAAGAATATCAGGTAGATGTACACCCAGAGTTAATGCGCCAATATAACATTAGTTTACAACAAATTGTTAATGCAGTTAAACAATCAAATCGGGACATTGGTGCACAGACCTTAGAAATAAATCAGGCAGAATATCTTATTCGCGGTTTGGGATATATAAAATCTATAGCTGATATAGAAAACGCCGTAGTAACTTCAGAAGAGTTTACCTCAATTCGTATTAAAGATATTGCCAGTGTTAGTATGGGGCCAGAAGCCAGAAGAGGTATTCTGGATAAAGAAGGTGCAGAAGTGGTAGGAGGTGTTGTTGTTGCACGTTATGGAGCAAATCCATTAGAAGTTATCGATAATGTAAAAGATAAAATTAAAGAACTGAGTACAGGATTACCTTCCAAACAATTAAAAGATGGTCGTACCTCGCAATTAACTATAGTTCCTTTTTATGATCGAACCGAACTTATTCATGAAACAATAGGTACACTTAACGAAGCTCTCACCTTAGAAATTTTGATAACCTTTCTTGTTGTTATTGTAATGGTGTTTAACCTTAGAGCTTCGATCCTTATTTCGGGGCTCCTGCCAATAGCCATTTTAATGGTTTTTATAGCAATGAAATTGTTTGGCGTTGATGCCAATATCGTTGCTTTATCTGGTATTGCTATTGCCATTGGTACTATGGTAGATATGGGAGTGATACTTTCAGAAAATATCATAAGGCATTTAGATGAAAATGAATATCGCTTGCCAGTGAATACAGTAGTGTATAATGCTACTGCAGAAATTTCTGGAGCAATATTAACAGCAGTACTAACTACTATAATTAGTTTTATTCCTGTATTTACGATGATTGGCGCAGAAGGAAAACTATTTAGACCATTAGCATTTACCAAAACAATGGCACTTATAGCATCGATCATAGTAGCTTTGTTCTTCATCCCTCCATTTGCCGCTTTTCTATTCAAAAAGAAAAATATAAAAACCTCAATGAGCTATATAATCAATGGTGTTTTAATCGTATTAGGAGGTATTGTAGTTTTTAATGGTATATGGTTAGGTATAATTTTAATAGCTTTTGCAATAACGGCTATTCTTGGCTTAAGGAGGTTAGTTTCACAAAATCATATTAATCTAACAAATATTGGTATAGCGATAATAACTATTGTGTTTTTACTATCAGAATATTGGAGACCTCTGGGAGTTGGTAAAAGTATGTTTGCAAACCTCATTTTTGTTGGTGTCATTTGCTTTGGACTGTTAGGTACTTTTACACTGTTTAGAACATATTATACCAGAATATTGCAATGGGCATTGAGCAATAAATTATTATTCTTATCGCTACCCGCTATTATCGTTGTTTTTGGTTTTTTAATCATGAAAAATGTTGGAAAAGAATTTATGCCTTCACTAAATGAAGGATCTTTCCTATTGATGCCAACTACATTATCACATGCCGGAGTGGCTGAAAATAAGAGGATATTGCAACAATTGGATATGGCAGTAGCAAGTATTCCTGAAATTAAAACTGTTGTTGGTAAAGCCGGAAGAACAGAATCTTCTCTTGATCCTGCTCCATTATCAATGTATGAGAATATTATTTTATATAAGCCCGAGTATATGCTTAATGAAAACGGTAAGAGACAACGGTATAAGGTTAATGATAATGGTTTATTTATAGGTAAAGATGGTAGTTTAATTAACAATGAAAACTACAATGTTAATCCTGATAAAACCAATACAGTATCAAAAAAGAAATATTTCTCTATTAATCGAGAAAATCTTATTCCTGATAATAATGGTGAATTCTACCGTAATTGGAGACCAGAAATTAAGAGTCCAGATGATATTTGGATTGAAATCATAAACGTCACAAAACTACCCGGAGTAACTTCTGCTCCAAAATTACAACCGATAGAAACCCGATTAATAATGCTCCAAACAGGAATGCGTGCACCAATGGGGATTAAGGTAAAAGGGCAAAACTTAAAACAAATTGAAGCTTTTGGAATACAGTTAGAAGAGATATTGAAAGAGGTAGATGGTGTAAAAGATGAAGCCGTTTTTGCAGACCGTATTGTCGGGAAACCATATCTAATTTTGGATATTGATCGAGAACAACTAGTTCGATATGGAGTATCTGTTGAACAGGTTCAGCAAATTCTAGAAGTTGCAGTAGGAGGGATTTCACTCACACAAACAGTTGAAGGCAGAGAACGTTATGGAGTACGAGTACGCTATCCAAGAGAACTTCGAGCTAACCCAACAGATCTTGCAACTATCTATGTTCCCTTAAAAAATGGTAGTTCGATTCCGCTAAGTGAATTGGTTGATATTCGTTATGAACAGGGACCACAAGTAATAAAAAGTGAAGATACATTTCTGGTTGGCTATGTTTTATTTGATAAAAAAGATGGTTTTGCAGAAGTAAATGTGGTTAAAAATGCACAAAACCTGATAAAAACTAAGATTAATAATAATGAACTGATTGTTCCAAAAGGAATTACCTATCAATTTACAGGAACATACGAAAATCAATTGAGGGCAGAAAAGACACTATCAATTGTAGTACCATTAGCTTTGATTATTATCTTTTTGATTCTATATTTTCAATTTCGCTCAATAGCTACCTCGTTAATAGTGTTTACAGGAATTGCAGTAGCTTTTGCCGGAGGATTTTTAATGATCTGGTTATATGGTCAGGAATGGTTTCTAAATATTAGTTTCTTTGGTGAAAACTTGCGAGATCTGTTCCAGGTTCACACTATCAATCTAAGTGTTGCTGTATGGGTTGGTTTCATAGCTCTTTTTGGTATTGCTACAGATGATGGAGTAGTAATGGCAACTTACCTTAAACAGACATTTGATAAAAATAAACCAAAATCTCTTGATGACATTAGAACATCGGTTATAGAAGCAGGAGAGCAGAGAATTCGTCCCTGCCTTATGACTACTGCAACTACAATTCTTGCGCTATTACCAATTTTAACATCTACTGGTCGCGGGAGTGATATCATGATACCTATGGCAATTCCTTCCTTTGGAGGAATGGGGATTGCACTCATAACATTATTTGTTGTCCCTGTATTATTTGGCTGGAAAGAAGAAGTTCAACTTAAACGAATGAATAAATGAAACAGTTAAAAATTATAATAGGATTCCTTTTTGTTTCAGTATTAGCATATACACAACAACTTGAATCTTATATTCAAGAAGGATGGGGTAATAATCTTAATATTCAGTCTTTTGAATTAAGATATGCTGTTGCAAAAGAAAAAATAAAAGAAGTAAATACACTACCTAATACACAATTTGGTATAGGATACTTTGTAAGCGAACCCGAAACACGTACAGGACCACAACGTGCAAAATTTTCGATTCAACAAAAATTACCATGGTTCGGAACCATCACAGCAAGAGAGAATTATTCTACTGCTATAGCAGAGGCAGAATATGTAGATATTGTAATTACTAAAAGAAAACTAGCACTTTCGATTTCTCAATCGTATTATAAATTGTTTGCCATACAAAACAAGCAAAAAATCCTCTACGATAATATTCTACTACTGCAAACGTATGAGAAACTTGCACTAACATCTGTTGAAGTAGGTAAAGCCTCTGCAGTAGATGTATTAAAATTGCAAATTCGTCAAAATGAATTAGAACAGCATAAAGCAGTACTTAAAGAAAATTTTCTGGCAGAACAAATAGTTTTTAATGCTTTACTCAATCGAGATTCTGGTATAGATATAATACTCCCTGATGAGATGAACATACCACTAGAAGATCCTATTAGTGACAATGGAAACTTACAATTTAACCCAGAATTACTTAAATACGATAAGATATACGAAAGCATAAAACAATTAGAAGTACTTAATCGAAAAGAAAAGGCTCCACAAATAGGCTTTGGACTAGACTATATACCAGTTTCAGAAAGAAATGATGTTACTATAAATGATAATGGTAAAGATATTATAATGCCTATGGTGTCTTTTTCTATACCAATATTTAATAAGCGTTATGATTCCCGGACTCGTCAAAACAAATTACATCAACAAGAAATCACAGCACAAAAGGAAGAACAGTTAAATCGCATGGAAACGATTCTAGGAAAGGCTATTTCGAATAGAAATACTGCAAGAATCAAATATAATACCCAGAAAGAAAATTTAAAACAAGCCAAAAATGCAGAAGAAATATTAATAAAAAACTATGAAACAGGAACTATAGATTTTAATGATGTATTAGACATCCAGGAATTACAACTTAAATTTCAGCTAAATCAAATAGAGAGTGTAGAACTGTACTATAGGCAAGCTGCGATTATCAATTATTTAACAAATTAAAAAACAACAATATAAAAAAGTAAAAAAATGAGAAACTTAAAAATTTATAATGTAAACGTAATTATAGTAGCAATACTAGCATTAACAATACTATCTTGCAAAGAGAATAATACATCTAAAACAGAAGAGAAACAAGATCATCATTCTGAGATGGGGCATAAGGAGAATCATAGCGGTCATGATGTAGAGCAAACAACAGAAATTAAGTTTAAAGATGCTAAGACAGCAGAAGTTTTTCAGCATTATATTCATATTAAAACAGCCTTGGTAAATACGGATGTTAAAGAAGCAAAGGCAGGAGCACAAATGCTTGCCAAAGTAACAGAGAATGCAGTATTTAAATTGGCTGTTGAGTCCATACTCAATACCGATGATATCGAGGCGCAAAGAAAGGCGTTTACAGAAGTTACTACTCAAATGGAAACCTTACTTGACGGTGCATTATCATCGGGAGAAGTTTATAAGCAATATTGTCCAATGGCATTTGATAATACTGGCGGATATTGGTTGTCTAAAGAAAAAGAAATTAGAAATCCATATTTTGGAGATCGCATGTTAAAATGTGGTAGTGTTGCCAAAACTATAAAATAAATATACTGGCTATTCTATCTGATCTCTAGAACAATAATAATAGTAGATGAAGAAAATTTTAATTAAAAATATGGTATGTAACCGGTGTAAAACCGTATTAAAACAAGAGTTTGAAAATGCCAAAATTCTTTTTGAAACAATAGAATTGGGAGAGATCGTTTTTAGCAATATTGATAGTGCTGGATTTGAAAAAGTAAATGAGATTGTTACCCGCAATGGTTTCGAGATTATAGACGATGAAATAGCTTTTATTGTCGAACAAGTGAAATCTTGTTTGATAAATGAATTGTCAAAAGAAAATATGTTAAATGAAAATCTATCTGGTCTTATTTCAAAACATATACATAAGGACTATTCTGTGGTAAGTAAATTGTTTAGTAGTAATGAGGGATTGACTATAGAAAAATATTTTATTCGTCTTAAAATTGAAAAAGCGAAAGAATACATCCAAATGGGAAATTTGAGTTTTTCTGAAATAGCATATGCACTAAATTATAAAAGCGGAAGTCATTTGGCAAAACAATTTAAAACGATTACTGGGATATCTATGAGTAATTTTAAAAACCTACAATCGTGGGACCGTCAACCTCTAGACAAAATTATATAAAAAGAAACCATAATTATCAAATTAAAAGAGATGTGAACTCAATAATTTTGAAGATCAAACAACAATAAATATAGCAGATGAAACACATATATAACATATCCGGGATGACCTGCAACGGCTGTAGAGGCCATGTAGAGCACATACTTGATACTATGGATGGTGTGATCAGTGTGTCTGTTGATCTTGAAAAAGCAGAAGCAATTATTGAGACAGAAAAACACATTTCTTTAGCTGTTTTTCAAGAAAGATTAGCACAAGAAGGAGGACGTTATGGTATCCATCTTCCTGGGATGCAAGATCACAATGATAAACCAAAACAGGTTAAACCTATAGGAAAAGGTACTGGCGTTTTTTATTGTCCTATGCATTGCGAAGGAGATAAAACATATACTACATTACAAGATTGCCCCGTATGTGGGATGGATCTGGTAGAAGAAGTAAATTTATATACAGTTACTACAGAACAATATAGCTGCCCGATGCATCCAGAGGTAATTAAAGATGCTCCGGGATCCTGTTCCATCTGTGGTATGGATCTAATATTAATACAACCAGATATTTCTGAAGAAGAGAAAAATTATAAAAAATTACTAAAGAAATTTTGGGTTGCTGTACTATTCACGGTTCCTATTTTTATAATAGCGATGTCTGATATGTTTTCGGGTAACCCACTTAATGATATTTTAGAGTTAAAA
The DNA here is from genome assembly GCF_000626715.1 of Aquimarina atlantica. Lineage (GTDB taxonomy): Bacteria > Bacteroidota > Bacteroidia > Flavobacteriales > Flavobacteriaceae > Aquimarina > Aquimarina atlantica. The sequence goes on from NZ_AQRA01000001.1 coordinate 481,026, forward strand.
TACTGGAACTGGATTCAGTTTGTACTTTCTGTTCCTGTGGTGTTTTATGCTACCTGGATGTTTTTTGAACGTGCCTTTCGTTCTATAAAAATTTGGAACCTTAATATGTTTACTCTTATTGGTGTTGGTGCTGGTGTTGCATGGTTATTTAGTGTTTTAGCAATACTTTTTCCTGATTTTTTTCCAGATCAGTTTAAAACAGAGTCAGGAACAGTACATGTTTATTTTGAAGCAACCACTGTTATCTTAACACTTGTACTTATGGGACAAGTATTAGAATCACGGGCGCATAGCAAAACAAATTCTGCAATAAAGGAACTACTAAAACTTGTACCTAATAAAGCAATACGTGTTGTAAAAGGCATAGAAGAAGAAATTTCTATAGACCAGATAGAAGTGAAGGATATCCTACGTGTAAAACCCGGAGAAAAAATCCCTGTAGATGGATCAATTTTTAAGGGACAAACATCTGTAGATGAGTCAATGATTACGGGAGAACCAATACCGGTAGATAAAACCGAAGGAGACCATGTAAGTAGTGGGACAATTAACGGAAATCACTCCTTTTTATTGAAAGCAGAAAAAGTGGGAGCCGATACGTTGCTATCAAAGATTATACATATGGTGAATGATGCAAGTCGTAGTCGTGCACCTATCCAAAAGTTAGCAGATACGGTTTCGGGATATTTTGTCCCTATAGTAGTCATTATAGCGCTACTTACATTTGCTGTTTGGGCGTTTTATGGTCCCGATCCCGCTTATGTGTATGCATTTGTAAATGCAATTGCTGTACTTATAATTGCCTGCCCTTGTGCTTTAGGGCTTGCTACACCTATGTCTGTAATGGTCGGAATTGGAAAAGGAGCCCAAAATGGTGTGCTTATTAAAAAGGCAGAAGCACTCGAAGCTATGAACAAAGTTGATACACTTATTGTAGATAAGACAGGAACCATAACCGAAGGAAAACCTACTGTTGAAGACGTAGTGCCTTTTGGAGATCGATTTGGTAAAGAAGAAATTCTTCAATATATCATCTCTCTTAATAATTTGAGCGAACATCCATTGGCTCGAGCAACAGTAAAGTATGGAAAAGAACAGCATATCGAATTATTAGATGTAACCGAATTTAAGGCAGTAACCGGAAAAGGAGTAGAAGGAAACATTAGAAACCTAAAAGTGAAATTGGGTAATGAAAAAATGTTGGAATACGCTAATATACCTATTTCAGATAAACTTAAAAAACAAGCTGAATCTTATCAAAGAAAAGGAAAAACAGTGTCTTATTTATCTATTGATCGGGATATAGCAGGTTGTATAGTTATAGGAGATAAAATTAAAGAAACTAGTAGTAAAACCATTAAGCAACTACAGGATAGAGGAATAGAAGTTATTATGCTTACTGGGGATAATTATAATACTGCCTATGCCGTAGCTAATGAACTCAATCTCGCTAATTTTAAAGCAGAGATGTTACCTCAAGATAAACTCAGTGAGGTCGAAAAATTACAAAATAGCGGGAGAGTGGTTGCAATGGCAGGGGATGGTATAAATGATGCCCCGGCTCTAGCAAAAAGTGATGTTGGTATTGCAATGGGTACAGGTACCGATGTCGCAATAGAGAGTGCAACTATTACATTGGTAAAAGGAGATTTGCAAGGTATTGTGAAAGCAAAAAAATTAAGTGATAAAGTAATGAAGAATATCAAACAGAATCTTTTCTTCGCACTTATTTATAACGTATTAGGGGTACCTATTGCCGCCGGAGTACTTTTTCCTTTTTTCGGGATTTTGTTGTCTCCTATGATTGCAGCTTTGGCAATGAGTTTTAGCTCTGTATCAGTAATAACCAATGCTTTACGATTAAAAACAATACATATTAAATAGATATGGTAAAAAGACAAACAGCAATAAAAATTAGAAAAGCACATCGGTATTTAGGCCTTTTTTTAGGAATTCAGTTTTTGCTATGGACGGTTAGTGGTTTATACTTTAGTTGGACAAATATTGATGATATTCATGGTGATCAATTTAAAAATGAAAATATTGATGTTATATCCTTTAAAGATTTAATAAGACCTTCTCAAATAGAAACAAATGACCCGATACAATCACTAGAACTTAGAGAGGTTGCCGGGCAACCCTATTATTGGATAAATGATAAGCAACTTTTTAACGCAAATACAGGAGTGCCAAAACCTGAAATTACTTCTTCTGAAGCTTTAAAAATTGCTGAAAAAAATATGTCGTCAGAATTAAAAGTAATTGGTATAGAAAAAATAGAAAAAGTAGGCAATCATCATGAATATCGTGAAAGACCACTACCAGCCTATGTTGTTTCTTATGAACACTCTCAAAACGTAAAAGCATACATTTCGATAAAAGATGGAAGTTTTCAAAGAGTAAGACATCGATCGTGGCGTTGGTTTGATTTTCTTTGGATGACTCATACCATGGATTATGAAGGAAGAGATAATTTTAATACAATTATTCTTAGAGTCTTCTCTCTATTAGGATTAATAACGGTACTAAGTGGATTTACATTATGGTTTGTATCCTCACCAACCGTTAGAAAAATAAAAAAAAATAAGCGTCATGAATAAGAACATTATATATATAGGTATCGCAGTTCTTGTTGGACTATTAGGAGGTTACTTTATATTTGGGAGTAACAATTCTAGTCAACCCAGTCACAATAATCATCAGGAAGAAGCTACAGCAGATCAAATGTGGACTTGCTCGATGCATCCGCAAATTATGCAGGAAGAACCCGGTGATTGTCCAATATGCGGTATGGATCTAATCCCTGCAGAAACTAGTACAGATGGGCTATCTGCCGATCAATTTAAAATGACAGAAAATGCTATGGCATTAGCAAATATCCAAACTACTAGCATCAGCGATCTAGTAACAGGTGATGAAAAAGGAATTACATTATCTGGAAAAATAATGGAAAATGAGGAAGCAAATGCAATACAGGCTAGTTATTTTGATGGCAGAATCGAACGATTAAATGTTAATTATAAAGGACAAGAAGTTAGAAAAGGGCAAAAATTAGCAACTATTTATGCGCCTGATCTTGTCGCAGCACAACAAGAACTTATTACAGCAGTATCACTTAAAGAATCTCAACCAATACTGTATAAAGCCGTTCGTAATAAATTGAAGCTATGGAAACTTTCAGACAACCAAATCAACGCTATAGAATCTTCTGGTAAGGTTCAGGAAAATTTTGCTATTTATGCAACTGTTTCGGGTACCGTTTCAGAAGTAATGAGTGCAGAAGGTGACTATATAAAACAAGGACAACCTATTTTAAAAGTAAGTAACCTTAGTACGGTTTGGGCAGAATTTGATGTATATGAAAACCAAATTGCGCAATTTAAAAAAGGACAACAAATCAATATTACTACCACAGCCTATCCTGATAAAAAATTTGAAGGCACAATTTCTTTTATAGATCCAATTTTAAATGCTAAAACAAGAACCGTTACAATAAGAACTAATCTTAATAATCGTGACCACCTTTTTAAACCGGGAATGTTTGTAACTGGTAGTGTGGCAAGTAAAACTAAAATGAAAGAGCAACTTGTAATTCCGGCAAGTGCTGTGTTATGGACAGGTAAGCGTTCTGTGGTATATATAAAAGCAAGTGCAACCGAACCCATTTTTGAAATGAGAGAAGTAGTATTAGGAAGTGCTACAGGAAATACATATACCATCTTAAATGGACTTAATGATGGTGATGAAATCGTAACTAATGGAGCGTTTACCGTTGATGCAGCTGCACAATTACAGGGTAAAAAATCAATGATGAACAAAGAAGGAGGGAAGACTATGACTGGTCATGAAGGACATGTAGGAATGCAAATGGAAGTATCAAAGTCATTTCAGAAAGATTTTTTGCCAGCCTTTATACCATACTTACAAATGAAAGATGCATTTGTAGACTCTAATGCTTCTCAGGTTTCTATTGCTGCAAAAGCGACAAATAAAATTTTAAAAGCAATCAAAACTTCAAACCTGAGTACCATAGAAAAAACTCATCTTACTAAGAGTATTAGCATATTAGATCACCTTGCTAATGCTAAAGAATTAGAAAAACAAAGAATCCATTTTGTATCATTAAATGAGAATGTAGTAGCATTAATATCTAACTTTACTGAATTAAATACCGAAATATATGTACAAAAATGCCCAATGGCTAATACCAATAAAGGAGCTATTTGGATAAGTAAGGAAAAAGAAATTCGTAATCCTTATTTTGGTGATGCAATGCTAACCTGTGGCAGTGTTATTGATACAATTAAATAGAAGTAAGAAGAAGAAACATCATCTTTTAAGCATAGCACTAATTTTTAATAGCATTGGTTAAATTATGTTTATAAACATTACCGATAGGAATATCAACTCCTTTTATTTTTAAGCGGTTACCTTCAATCGTTTCTATTTTTTTTAGAGCAATTATATAGGAACGATGTATTCTTAAAAATTGATTTTTTGGTAAAGTGTTTTCAAAATTAGTTAATCTGTCTAGTGATGTAATGGTCTTATTATCAGTATGTATTTTAACATAACTTCCTAAACTTTCTAGATATAAAATACTATCTAATTGAATTTGATGGATTTTTTTGTCTCCTTTTATAAATATGCTATCATTTTGATTTACTGAAACGTTAGCATTTAGTGAAGATTGATTTTCAGGTCCTTTTTGCGTGCTCTCGATCATTTTCTTTTGATGTTGAGCTTTATTTATAGCTTTTAAAAACCGTTCAAAACTAAATGGTTTTAAGAGGTAATCCAGAATATTTAATTCATAACCTTCAATAGCATATTCCTGATACGCCGTAGTGACAATAATTAAAGGAGGGTTACTTAGGGTACGTAAAAAATCCAACCCTTTAAGTTTTGGCATATTGATATCTAAAAAAATTAAATCTACCTGATTTTCATTTAAATAATTCATAGCCTCAAATGCAGAATAGCACTCCTTTACTACATTTAAGAAAGAAAGGTTGGTGCAATAGTTTTTTATCACTTTATGTGCCAAAGGCTCGTCATCTATTGTTATGCAGTTCATTCTAAATTTAATTTTAAATCAACAGTAAAAACGGTATTTTTTTTGTTAATTTTTAATTCATGAGCATTTGGATAAATTAAAGATAATCTTCTTTTTACATTTTCAAGACCAATTCCACCTTCATTTCCATTTTCTGTATCACTAAAATTATTTTCAACATACAGATGTACTAATTCTTCTGTTGTTTCTAGCTTAAAATTTATAAATGCATTTTTTTCCATGTGATCAAAACCATGTTTAAATGCGTTTTCTAAAAACACAATTAAGATCATGGGCGCTATTTGTTTTGCTTCATTATCTATATTCTTTTCGAAAGTAATAATTCCTCGATTATGATGTCGCATTTTTTGCAGTTCAATAAAATTTTCTAAATATGTTATTTCACCCCCAATAGAAACTTTGGGTTCTTTGCAATCATAAATAGTATAGCGCATTATTTCTGATAATTTTAAAATTAATGATGGTGTTTTATCAGATTTCTCGAGAGAGAGTGCATATAAATTATTTAATGTATTAAAGAAGAAATGCGGATTGATTTGATTTTTTAGTAAAGACAATTCTAAATGAAGACGATCATTTTCGATCTGATTTATTTTAGAAAGTTGAATAAACCATCTATAGGAAAGGTTTAATAATGTAGAAACCAATATGATAACTATCATACCAGTAATTCCATTTTCTGGTGCCATTTCCTGATATGGTTGGTTAAACCAATAGTGATCCATTAAGGGCTCTCCATATCCTATTATATACCCCCAACCAATGATTACAATAAGAAGTAATACAACATAAATGAAATATCGTTTTTTTACTAAATACCTGGGTATAATCCAATATATATTAACATAAACAGGAGGAGCTATTAACAAAAGAATACTTGTAGTGGCTTGAAGAAAATAATTGGTGAAGAAAGATAGAGTAAATGCATTTTCTTCAGAAATAACAAAACTTAGTGTAACAATTAAAATGATACTGGATAATATTGAAACATGTATAAGAATGTTTTTTTTTCTGGTATCAAGTGTTTGAATTTTCATAATAATCTATTCTTGAAAATAAAAATATTAAAACTCTTAGAGTTCGACCATTTTAATTAACGAACGGCTAGTTATCATCAACAAAAGTGCGTTTTTTATCAACGAACAGCATTCATTAATAATAATACACTTTTTAACCATTTATATAAAGGAGTTGGTTAAAAAAAATTGATTTCTTCTTGCTCTTACTTTCTTTTTGTTTCCAACTTTATAAAACAATAGCTTATGGAATTAGTAATCAAGAATTTAAGCAAAACATATTCAAATGGAGTAAAAGCATTAGATAATCTTTCTCTCGAAATTTCTAACGGAATGTTTGGTTTGTTGGGCCCTAATGGAGCTGGGAAATCATCGCTTATGAGAACATTGGCCACTTTGCAAGAAGCGGATAGCGGTACTATGCATTTAGATGATATCAATATTCTCGAAAACCCAATTGAATTGCGAAAAGTATTAGGGTATTTACCACAAGAATTTGGAGTATACCCAAAAATTACGGCAAAGCAATTACTAGATCATTTAGCAGTATTAAAGGGAATAACCAATAATAAAGAAAGAATAGAACTAGTGAATTTTTTATTACAAAAAGTAAATCTATATGAAAAAAGAAACAAAAGCGTAAAAGGTTTTTCTGGTGGGATGAAGCAAAGAATTGGTATTGCTCAGGCCTTAATTGGTAACCCAAAACTAATTATTGTTGATGAACCTACTGCAGGATTAGATCCTGGAGAAAGAAACAGATTTCATAACCTTCTCGCTGATGTCGCAGAAGATGTTATTATTATTCTTTCTACACATATTGTAGAAGATGTAAGAGAATTATGCCAAAACATGGCAATCATGAATCAAGGAAAACTAATCTGTAAAGGTAGACCACAAGATGTAATCGATGAATTAAATGATAAAGTATGGCAGAAGTTAATTGAACGAAATGAACTCGAGGATTACAGTAATCAATATATGATTATCTCTAATAAAATGGTAGGTGGTAAACCTTTAATTCATGTTTTAAGTGATATAAAACCAGGAGTAGGATTTACTTTGGTTTCCCCAACCTTAGAAGATGTGTTTTTTTCTAAAATTAATACTACCAGAGAAGTAATTTAAATTGTATTAACCAACTTAAAACGTAACATTATGTTTAAATCATTCCTTTTTAAAGAGATTACTACGGGAGTAAAAAGACCCATGATATATATATTCTTTTTCATATTTACAATAATTGCAACTATTGGAGTTATCAATGATAATATTGTATTTGGAGGAGCTATAGGAAACGTACTAAAAAATGCTCCTCATGTAATCACCATGTATGTCGCGAATATGTCAATTTTTGGATTGTTAATCGCTACGGCATATTTTAACAATGCGGCCTTGAGAGATTACCAAAATCATTTTGATGAAATTCTTTTTAGCACACCCATTGATAAAGCTAGTTATTTTTTTGGTCGCTTTTTTGGAGCACTTTTTTTGTCTACAATCCCGCTATTAGGTGTGTTTTTGGGGTTTTTAATTGGGTCTGATATAGGTCCCGAATCAGGGATGATAAATGCCGATAGAGTAGGAGACCTTCAATTAAGTTTTTTTATAAATAATTATTTTTTATATGTATTACCCAATATGTTTGTTTCGGGAGCTATTATTTATGCTGTAGCTCTAAAATGGAAAAGTACAATTATATCTTTTATCGCTACAATTATCATTATTATCGGGTATTTAGTGGCAGGGACATTCTTAACCGATATTAGTACAGAATACTTAGCTGCACTCACAGATATTTTGGGGATTAGAGCATATCAAATAGATTCTAAATATTTTACGAGTATTGAAAAAAACACAAATGTTATATCTGCAAGTGGGTGGTTATTTATAAATAGAATCCTTTGGGTAATTATAGGGCTTGTTATTACCATTAGTTCATATGTGTCTTTTTCATTTGTTCAGAAGAATAAAAAAACAAAAAAAGAAAAGAAAGTAAGCAAAAAAGATACAGCTACAAAAATTTATAGCCTTCCAAAAGTACAAAGTAGCTTTAATTTTACGACTTCAAAAAAGCAGTTTATTAGTTTTTTTAAAATAAACTTTTATACCATTTTAAAAAGTAACACTTTTAAAATAATGCTTATCGCTGGAGCGTTACTCCTGGTCAATAAATTACTAAACGGGTTTGATTTTTATGGTGTTAAGTCATACCCTGTCACTTACAAAACCTTAGATTTTAGTCGACCAGTAAGTACAGTTTTTGGTATGATAATGCTAGTTTTTTTTAGTGGAGAATTGGTATGGAGAGAACGATCAAGTAATATTAGTGGAGTTATTGATGGATCACCGCACAGTTCAATCGTTTTGCTTCTTGCCAAAATTACTTCATTAATAGTAATTAATGTTGTATTTGATGTATTTCTTATTTTGATTTCTATTGGTTATCAATTATTAAGCGGGTATACTAGCCCGGATATTGATATCTATCTATTAGATTTTATTTACTCTGGGTTATCAATGTACATGATATGGTCTTGTATTTTGGTTTTTATACAAATCATTATAAATAATAAATACATAGGTTATTTCTTTTCAGTAATACTTCTTTTCTTGTTTGAGTTTGTTATTGTAGATACTTTGGAAATAGAATCTTATATGTTAAACCTTGGTTTTACGCCTGATTATCAATATTCTGATATGAATGGTTTTAGTGCAGCACTACTTTCAAAAAACTGGTTTAGTCTTTATTGGATATTGTTTGGATTATTACTTGTTACCATTGGAAGTTTGTTATGGATACGTGGTTCTATAAAGGGAATTAAAGATAGAATTAAGTCTGCCAAAAAACATTTTACAAAGAAACATGCATTGACTTTAATTACAATTTTTCATTTATTTCTCTTTACTTCATGTTTTGTTTACTACAATACACAAGTAGTAAACTCTTATAAGTCTGCCAACGAAATAGAATTTATGCAGGTCTCTTATGAGAAGATGTACAAAAAATTTGAAAATATCCCGCAACCCCAATTTGGTGATGTTACCTACGAGGTAGATATATATCCCGAGGAACGTAATTTACTTGCTAAAACTCATATAGCCTTGTTAAACAAGACAAATGAGGCAATAGATGTCTTGCATTATTCTATTTCACGTTACTATGCAACAGAAAAATGGGATATTACTTTAAAGATTCCGGATTCAAAATTAGTTTTTGAAGATAAAGAATTAGGATATCTAATATATAAACTGGATACTCCGTTACAACCCGGTTCTAAAATGAATATTGTTATTGATGCTGTGTATAAAAGTAAGGGGTTCGAAAACAAAGTTTCTAATTTACGTGTGGCAAAAAACGGAACTTTTATCGAATGTGCTTATATATTACCTACAATTGGATATGATGAAAATAATGAGCTCATGGATCAAAATGACAGAAAGAAATATAATCTTCCTATAAGAAAAAAAATGGCACGATTGGATGCTAATGATGATAATAACATTAAGCAAAATTATTTTACAGAAGGAGAATCTGATTGGGTAAATGTTGAAACGATTATTTCGACATCAAACGACCAAATAGCTATTGCTCCGGGAACATTAATAAAAGAATGGAAAGCTAACGGACGCTCATATTTTAAGTATAAAAATGACCACAGCTCTTTAAACTTTGTCAATTTTATGTCTGCAGAGTATGAAGTATCTCGCAAAAAGTGGAATGGTATTGATATCGAAGTATATTATCATAAAGATCATGATTATAATATTGATATGATGCTAGATGCTATAGAGGAATCATTAAAGTATTATACCAAAAACTTTGGACCTTATGTTCATAACCAGGCCAGAATTATAGAGATACCAAGGTATTACAACTTTGCACAGGCATTTCCTGGTACAATGCCTTATACTGAAGGAGGTGGATTTACAACAGATCTGTCAAACCAAAATGATAACAATGTTATTGAAGCTATCATAGCCCACGAAATGGCACACCAATATTGGGCACATCAGGTAGTGGGTGCAAATATGCAGGGAGCTACTATGTTATCTGAAAGTTTTTCAGAGTATGCCGCATTAATGGTAATGAAAAACAGGATAAAAGATGATAGTAAAATGAAACAATATCTAAACTATGATTTTGAAAAATATTTAAAAGGTAGAAGTGCTGAAGCCGAAAAAGAATTGCCTTTGTATAAAGTAGAAAATCAAGGATATATTCATTATGGTAAGGGAAGTGTTATCCTGTATGCTTTACAAGATTATATAGGAGAACAGAAAATAAATACTGCTTTAAAAAACTTTTTGGACGAATATAAATATAAGGAACCACCCTATCCAACAACTCATGATTTTCTAAGACATCTGAAACCGCAAGTACCCGATTCATTAAATTACTTAATAACGGACTGGATAAAAGAAATCACATTATATGATTATCGTTTAAATAGTGCTGACTATAAAAGAAAAGATAACGGAAAATATGAAGTCTCTATGGGTATTGAAGCATATAAAATAAAAGTCGATAGTTTAGGAATAGAAAATAAGGTAAAGCAACGTGATTGGGTAGATATAGGAGTATACAGAGATATAGAAGAAAAGCACTTGATGTATTCAAAAAGGGTGCTGATTACTGATGAGAAAATGAACTTCTCTTTTGAGGTTGATACCATCCCTGCAAAAGCTGTAATCGATCCAAAACGGTTATTAATAGAACGGGTAATAGATGATAACAGAAAAGAATTTTGAGAGCGTGATTTCATGCTTAATATGAAGATACATATATAATAGTATGATACACAAAATCATGGCACCATATTTGGGATGCATACTATAATTATTAAAATAAATTATATTACAATGAGTAAAGGAACAGTAAAATTCTTCAACGATGCTAAAGGTTTCGGTTTTATTAAAGAAGAAGGTTCAAACAAAGAGCATTTTGTTCACATTTCAGGATTAGTAGATGAAATTCGTGAAGGTGATGAAGTTGAATATGACCTTAAAGAAGGTAAAAAAGGATTGAATGCAGTAAACGTAAAAGTTATTTAAACATATACGCTTAAATTTTGTAATAAAGAGGCCTGTCAATTATGATAGGTCTCTTTCTTTATCATACGCTGAAAGAACATTTCTTATAAAGTTTATTATTTTTAAGATAAAATCCTTTCAAAACTCCCGAAAGACATTAATTTTACAGGCCTAAAAAAATAGAAAGTTATGTCTGAGATGACTACAGAGTCAGAAGAAAGAAAAACCGGAAAAGAATTATACAGTTACCAAAAAGGAGCTATCAATAAAATTTTTAAAAGCTTTGAAGATGCTCCCGAAGATTATCACTTGTTATATCAACTACCAACTGGTGGTGGTAAGACAGTGATTTTTTCTGAAATAGTAAGACAATACCTTAAACACCATAACAAAAAAGTATTGGTGATGACACATCGTATAGAGTTGTGTAAACAAACATCTAAAATGCTTACCGGGTTTGGGGTAGTAAACAAAGTAGTTGATAGCAAGGCTAACCTGGATGATCAAGAGGAGTATAGTTGTTTTGTAGCTATGGTAGAAACTTTAAATAATAGACTAAATGAAGATAAACTTGATATCTCAGACATAGGTTTAGTCATTATTGATGAAGCGCATTATAACTCTTTCACTAAATTATTTAAGTTTTTCGAAAAATCTTTTATTTTGGGAGTTACGGCTACACCGTTGAGTTCTAACATGAAATTGCCGATGAAGGATAATTATAACGAACTGATTGTCGGCGAAACAATAGAATCTTTAATCGAAAATGAATTTCTTGCCCGAGCAGAAGTTTTCGCTTATAATATGGGTTTAACCTCTTTAGAAGTTGGATCGAATGGAGATTATACGGTAAAATCATCAGAAGATTTGTATACAAACCAGGATATGCTTGGTAAATTACTGGATGCATATAAAAAACACTCTCTAGGTAAGAAAACACTAATTTTTAATAATGGAATCAATACTTCATTACATGTTTTTGATACATTTAGGGCGGCGGGATTCCCTATTGCACACTTAGATAATACTGCTACAAAAAAACAGAGAAATCAAATCTTAAAATGGTTTAAAGAAACGCCTAATGCGATTTTAACATCGGTAAGTATCCTAACTACCGGATTTGACGAACCTACTGTAGATACTATTATATTGAATAGAGCTACTAAATCTTTGACTTTATATTATCAAATGATTGGTCGTGGTTCTCGTATCCTTAAAAATAAATCTAAGTTTTCTGTAATTGACCTGGGGAATAACCTATATCGTTTTGGACCCTGGGGTGCAGATTTGGATTGGCAAAAAATATTTAATTCTCCAAATTACTATATGGATAAACTCCTTAATGATGAGGAGATTGAAAGTAAGTTCAAACATGAAATGCCAGAGGAATTAAGAGCAGAGTTTGCTAATTCTGAAGAAGTATATTTTGATATCAAAGATACATATATACAATCTGTAAAAAATGGCCAATCATCTAAAGTTGTACTAGAGCAATCGATAGCTCAACATGCCAAGATATGTATCGAAAATAGTGAAGATATTTATGATGCATTAGGATTAGCTAAAATGCTTGGTGAAGATATTAATTATAGAATTCAGGCGTATGCCAAATGTATTAGTAAGAGTACGCATAATTTTTTAACATGGTTAAAAGATGATTACCGAAAGAAACTAAATACATATTTGCGAGATAATTTTGATACTTTATTTGAAGAAATTCATGGCAGACCGCCAGAAGATTAGCATTTAAAATTTCCAAACAATAAAACGACTTTTTTTATTACCCTGCTCCATTGCAATGGTAGTATGCATTGCTTTTAATTTATCTAATTGTTTCTCTAATTTGGGCAAGTGTTCTTTTTTAGAAACCAGACTTGTAAAAAAACCGACTTGTTTGGCAAAAGCAACGCTTTGTTTGACCATTCGTTTTAAAAATAAAGCTTCACCACCATTGCACCATAGCTCGTTGGCTTGGCCTCCAAAATTAAGTTCAAGATGTTCTGCAACACCCAAATTCTTTAACTTTCTAAGTGTTCCTTTAGAAGCTTCTTTTTGTGAAGTATGAAATGGGGGATTACACATGGTAAAATCAAAATACTCCTCGTTTTTTATAACCCCTTCAAATATGTTAGCATTGTTAGTTTGGTGCCTTATTTCAATGGTATTACTTAGATGTTCATTGATTTTAAGAATATTCTTTGCAGAAGTCACAGCTGTTTTATCAATATCAACTCCTACCATATGCCAATTATATACCTGTGCTCCCAAAATGGGATAAATACAATTAGCTCCCATACCAATATCTAAACCTTTTATTTTAGTAGTAGCTCCTTCTTTCGCCAAAACATCGGCTAAATGATGTATATAATCCACTCTCCCAGGAATAGGAGGGCAGAGGTAACCCATTGGGATATTCCAATCTTTTAATCCATAATAATGTTTTAAAAGAGCTCTGTTTAGTTCTAAAACTGCTTTTTGGTTAGAGAAATCTATGGTGCTATTGCCAAACGTATTGATAAATACAAAATTTTCTAATGCTTCGTGGGTAATAACAAGCGCCTCAAAATCATAGGGTTTGTTATGAATATTGTTGGGATGCACGCTTACTTAATTTATTTTATTATTTTTCTCGTTTAATTTCATCAATACCCGGTTTAAACTTCTTAAAGTAATCCCCATGTAATTAGCGATATCTTTTTTAGAAATTACTTCGGTAAGCTCAGGAAAAGCCTTTTTAAGCTTTAAAATATTATCTTCTATGGTATAGGATTGCTGGTAAGAATGCCTTGGGGCTTTATATCCTATTTTAATTGCCATTGCTTTCATAACTAATCGGTTAAATCGTTTGTCATGCTCTAATAAATAATTAAAATGGGTATAAGAGATTTTATAAACCTCTAGTCTCGTAATGGCTTCAATACTACAAAAACTTAGATTACCACTAAAAACTTCTAATTCTCCAAACTTCATTCCTTTACCCAGGAATTCCTGAATGAAATCTTTTCCATTCTCATCAGACAAATAACATTTTGCAATACCTTCTTTAATAATAAAAACCGAAGTGTATCTTTTTTCTTGCTCTATTATTTTTTGTTTTGGCAAAAATCTCTCTTCAAAAAAATAATTAATATCCAAACGACAAAGAATATCAATATAATCCAATAATTCCTGATCTGTTCTTATCATTTTTTTGTCCTCGGACATTTGTCCTTTTTATTTATCACTACAAATTATTTCTTTGAACCCAGTAAAATTATACAATAAAAAAGGGATAAAATAATGCAAATGGAAAGATTATTAAAACAAATAGAATTTATTAAAGAAATTGATAAAATTAAATACATACAACGCCAAACCAAATTATTTAATAGTGATAGACGCGAAAATGATGCAGAACACAGTTGGCATTTGGCAATGATGGCACTTGTTTTAGCAGAGCATTCTAATACATCTATTGATATTCTCAAAATTTTGAAAATGGTATTGATTCATGATATTGTTGAAATAGATACAGGAGATGTATTTATTTATGATACGACAAAAAATCATACGAATACCGAAGAAGAACTAAAATCGGCTAAACGAATATTCGGAATACTACCGGAAGAACAATCAAAAGAACTTATTGAAATTTGGCTGGAGTTTGAAGAAGGAAAAACTAATGAAGCTAAATTTGCCAAGGCATTAGATAGATTTGAACCTACTCTACAAAATGACTCTAATAATGGTGGTACATGGTATGATTTCGATGTAGAATACCAAAAAGTACATGAAAAAACAAAAGCCATAAATAAAGGATCTACTCGTTTGTGGAGATATTCTGAAACACTAATTAATAAGCATTATAAAGTAGTATTAGATGATTAATCAGAAATATTCTATCTACACGGTTAATTTTGCATTGATTTGTGTAAGCTCTTTATTTTTTTCGGCAAGCTATAACATGTTAATCCCAGAATTACCTGCATATTTAAGTAATCTTGGTGGGGCAGAGTATAAGGGGTTGATCATTTCTTTATTTACACTCACAGCAGGATTGTCAAGGCCTTTTAGCGGTAAAATTACAGATACAATAGGGCGCAAACCGGTAATGCCTATTGGTATAATTGTATGTATAATATGTGGTTTTTTGTACCCGGTATTAACTACCATTTCTGGTTTTCTTTTTTTAAGATTATTACACGGTTTTTCTACTGGTTTTAGTCCAACAGCAATTTCTGCGTATATAGCAGATATTGTCCCCAAAGAACGTTGGGGAGAAGCATTTGGGATACAAGGTTTATGTTTTGGTACCGGTTTGGCTTTAGGGCCAGCTCTGGGTAGTTTTATTAAAATGTACTATTCTTTTGATGTACTCTTTTATAGTTCTTCATTAATTGCTTTTATAGCTGTTGCGTTACTAGTTAATGCAAAAGAAACATTAAAAAACAGGCAGCGTTTTAGTAAATCAACTCTCAAGATTTCTAGAAATGATATTATTGCTATAGAAGTTTTGCCATCTGCAATTATAACTTTTTTATGTTATATCGCTTTTGGAGTTATTTTGACCTTA
The DNA here is from genome assembly GCF_000626715.1 of Aquimarina atlantica. Lineage (GTDB taxonomy): Bacteria > Bacteroidota > Bacteroidia > Flavobacteriales > Flavobacteriaceae > Aquimarina > Aquimarina atlantica. The sequence continues at coordinate 496,705 of NZ_AQRA01000001.1, forward strand.
ATTCCTGATTGGAGTGATTATTTAGGAATCAAGAATAAAGGAACATTTTTTATTGTTTTCACTATTTCCTCTCTGTGTATTCGATTTGTTACAAGAAAAGTATCAGACAATTATGGAAGAAAAATGATTATTATGATGAGCCTTATCATTTTGTTTTTGGCATTAATTCTCATAGGTTTTTTAGATACGACTAATGGATTACTTATTGCGGCGGTTTTCTATGGATTAGCAATGGGGGTATTATCCCCAACATTAAACGCCTGGACTGTAGATATGAGTGATCCAAACTATAGAGGAAAAGCAATGGCAACAATGTATATTGCACTAGAAGCAGGTATTGGTTTGGGAGCTTTCTTTTCTGGATGGTATTATCAAGATGTGATTTCTAAAATCCCACTCATTATGTATGCGTGTGCATTTATGGTTTTTATAGCATTTATCTATATGCTATATAAACTTAAAGAAAAGTCATAAAAGTACTAAAGCCATTTTGCTTTTATATCTTTATATTTTGTTCTTCCGATAGGAATAAGTTCTCCGTTTTTTAATTCTGCAATATACTTACTACCTGATTTTACAATGATTTCTTTTATTTCCGATATTTTTACCAAATATGATTTATGAATACGTTCAAAAGTATCTGGTAGTAATTGCTGCAACTTTTCGAGAGATTTATCATGCAATTCTTTTTTTCCGTTAGTAAGGAATAGTTCTGTATAAGCACCTGCACCTTTTATAAACAATACATCTTCGATAGGGATTAATTGTATTCGCCCTTTTTTCTTAACTGCCAATAGTTTAATCTTATGGGTTTCTGTTCTTTCTTTTGATAAAATCCTATTAAAGGCTTGCTCTAACCTGTCCATGCTAAAAGGCTTAGGAACAAAGTCTAACACTCCATACTCAAAAGCTGATATTGCTTGGTCACTATTTGCAGAAATGATAATGGTATGAAATGATTCTGATACTGCCGTACCAAGGATATCAAAACCACTTTCTCCGTTAAGATTTAAATCCAGAAGTACCACATCCAGCGAGTTATTTTTAATAAACTCCAGTGCTTCCGGTAGTGCTTCTACACGATGCAGCGAGCCAAGCGTGTCTGTAAAAAAGCCCCTGGTCATTCTTTCAATTCTCTTGGCTATTCTGGCTTCATCTTCGACTATTAAGATATTCATAGGGCTAGTTATCTATTTTTATACTGTTTTTCCAACCATTAGGTATAGCTTCAGAAGAAAAACTCCATTTTGAAGCATAGCTTTCTGTTAGTCTTGCTTTTATATACTTAATTCCGGTACCTTCTATTATCTTTTTTTCTGCATTTCTCACTTTGGCAATAGTCAAAAATGTATAGGTTTTATAAATATCACCAGTTTCAAAAATTAATTTGAATGTTATACTATTATTATCATTAGGAAGGCCATGAGTTATTCCATTTTCTAATAAGGTATGTAGTATTGCCGGAGGAATTTTTTGATCAGGATCTATATTTTCTTCTTCCCAATGATATTTTATTTCCTTTCGATACTCCATAATATTAAGATGTGTACGACATAATTCTATTTCCTGACCAATAGGAATTAGGGTTTGACTCTCTATTTGGTTAAAAAGTTTAAATTCCTGTGCCAGTGCTTCTATAAATGCAACTCCTTTTTGTGGTGATTCCTCGACCCAATCTATCAATGAAGTTAATGTATTCATTAAAAAATGTGGTTGAATATTCTTTTTTAGTAATTCTAGTCGAAGGCGAGTAGATTGTACCAAAGATTCCTCATACGCCAGTCGTTGTTCTTTTATTCTTACAGAGAGGATATAAAACATACTTAGAAGGATAATTCCAAAACCTGCAAAAAGACTAATATCGTAATAGGTAATGGCATTTATAAGGGCAGATAGGATCAATGCCAATAGCACTATAATAGCACCTTTCATCTTTTTGTAAACCCCAAAAAGAATAATCCCAAAAGAAAAAAACCACATAGTCATACTCATGTTATATGCGGTTAAATCATAACTATAATGATTGACTAGAAAGACAAATAGCAATATCGCAAAATAGAATAACAGAATAATTTTTTGTTTTGGAAAAGGAAATTGTAATGAAAAATATAAAGGCACTAAAATAGCGATACAAAATGTTAATCCACCTATAATTTCTAATCGAATATGGTGTTGACTATAATGAATGGGCACATAAAATTTAACGTACTCCACCATAATTAAAGCAAAAAACAGAAAACAATTAATACTAAAAATTAAGATAGGGTACTTTTTTTTCTCACTTAGAAAAAGAAAAAGGAAATATAAAGAAGCTATTAAGAATGCACCTGCAAAAATGTGCATAAATGCAGTGTTAATAAGTTCGGATCGAACCAAATAATCATAATCATTAATATAAACATGTAGTTTTCTAGAATGATTAGGATAATAATGTAGGCTAGTTCGTAATGCCAGTACGTGAGATCCTGTTGTTGCTAAGGTATCTGGAATACTAAAAGTTGCCCACAATTCACCAGACGGATCATGAGTAGTTTCTTGCCCAGGGCTTCCATTTTCACCAATTTGTATTCCATCCCAAAAGACATCGTATTCTCCAAAAGTATTTATAAATACTCCATAACGCTGAAATGATTCAGGGGACTTTGTAATTTCAATTTTGGTTCTGGACCAAAAAATTTCTCCTCCCGTTACATCTACTTTGTTTTCCCATTGTTGGTCATTCCAGTTTTTGTCAGCCCATTCTGGATGATCTCCAATTTTATATCGTGAATCTTTGGTCTCAGAAACACGATCTCTAGAGCAAGAACTTACTAATAGAATTGTAAATACTAAAAGGAAATAGTGTAATAATTTATAATTCATGTATTGTAAAATAGTATCAAGTAAAATTAACTTAAAAACCGGACTTCTTAGAGCTGTTCAGTCATATATAGAGCAGTTGATAAAAAATACCTTGAAAAGATACTAACTAAAACCGAGTTTTACTCCTATCAATTAAAAATCGACAGTATGTGATATGCCATGGTTTATTAGATAAATGAAAATCTAAATGCACATTGGCAAATTCCATCTGATAACTAAAAAAAGTAAACAAACAGATGAAACAAAATTTAACAGCCTTACTATTAGTATGGTTTTCAATAACCTATACTATGGCACAACAATCAAAAACAGGAAAAGCAGAAGTTACCGGAAAAGTAATTGAGAATGTTACAAATGAAGCGTTACCATTTGCATCAGTACTTATAAAAGATGCGTCACAGCAATTAGTTGAAGGAGTAATCACCAACGAAGAAGGAGTCTATACCATTATGGATATTCCTGTAGGAAATTATAGCTTAGAGGTAACATATACCGGGTTTAAAGCGCATTCACAACCATTAGAAATTACAGAAACTCGTCAAAAAATAAATTTAGAACCAATTCTATTACTAGAAGAAACCGTATCCCTGGATGAAGTAAAGATTACTACCGAGACATCACAAGTTTCTTTACGTTTAGATAAAAAGGTATTTAAAGTAGGCAAAGATATATTATCACAAAGTGGTTCGGTTACCGATGTATTAGGTAATGTACCATCGGTAGCAGTAGATCCTTCAGGAACGGTACAACTAAGGGGTAATGCCAATGTTACTATTTTAATTAATGGCAGACGTTCTGGTTTAACATCTGCACAGGCATTAGAACAAATCCCTTCTGATAATGTAGATCGGGTAGAGGTAATCACTACTCCTTCTGCAAGGTATGATGCATCTGGGTCGGCAGGGATCATTAATATTATTCTTAAGAAAAATACCAAAGGAGGACTAACAGGGCAATTAAGAGGTGTCGTGGGAACCCCAGACGACTATAGATTATATGGTAGTTTTAGTTATAAAGCAGAAAAGTTTAATTTTTTTGCTAATGCCGGAATTCGATATACAGATTATGAAGGAGAATATACTAAACAACAAACATCGACCAGAAATAATACTATTGTAAATTTAGATCAGCGTGAAGATCAGGATAGACATGATGATGGAAAATTAATTTATGTTGGTGCAGATTACTATCTAAATAAAAATAATTCGATCACAGCTGCTTTTTATAGAAATCAAACAGAAGATACAGATGAAACGAAACTTACTTATGGATATACCTCTACTACAGCAGCAATCGATAGTATATTAACTACGCTAGGAAACTCTAAAGAAAAAAGATCCTATAACCAACTTGAAATGAACTATACCAAAACCTTTGCAAAGGAAGGAAGGAAATTAACCTTTGACCTACAGTATGATTTTTGGGATAGTACCAAAAAATGGAATGTTCGTACTCAAAAAGAAACTCCTATAATGACTCCAATATCAAATTTGAGAACAAAATCTACAAACAACAATAATGATATTGTTTTACAATCTGATTTTGTAACTCCTTTTGGAGAAAATACAAAATTGGAAATCGGAGCCAAATTTGAAAACAGGCATGTAACCGATGGATTTATTGCAGAAGAACTTGTAAATGGTAACTATCAATTATTAGACAATTTGGATAATGAAATAGCATATGATGAGCAAATTATCGGAGGGTACGTTCAATACGGAAGTAAGATTGGTAAGTTTAGCTATTTGTTAGGTCTACGAATCGAAGATACTAATATTAGGATTAAAGATGAGGAAGGTAGCTTTAATAACACTAACACTTTTACTAATTTGTTTCCTACATTAAATCTTGGGTATGCTATTGGTGAAAACACAAATTTTCAGTTAAACTATAGTAAAAGAATAAACAGACCATCACTATGGCAGTTAAATCCATTCTCTGAACTTGAAGATTTTAATGTTCGATTTTTTGGTAATCCAACACTAAAATCTGCTTTTACAGATGCAGTAGAGTTATCACTTTTACAAAAAGGAACAAAATTCACTTTAAATCCAAGTATTTACTATTCTTATACTACTGATGATACACAATGGTATACCACTCAGAATAGTGATGGTGTTTTTGTAAGTACAATTATCAATTTAGATTTAGAGAAACGCTATGGTTTTGAACTTTCTGCTTCATACAACCCACTAAAATGGCTTAGTTTTAATGGAGATTTTAATGCCTATCGCTTTGATCAGGAAGGTATAACTGGCACACAACAACTGGACTTCTCTGACGAGACATGGCAAACTTCTATAAATACCAGAATAAAGCTTAAACATGGGATCTCTATTCAAAGTAGATTTAATCACCAGGGAGAAAGAGGTAATGCGCAATCTAAAAGAAAATCGATTTCTTATGTAAATCTTGGGGCAAGTAAGAAGTTATTTAACAATCGAGGAAACTTAATTTTTAATGTTAGTAATGTTTTTGACAGCCGTAAAACCAGACAGGAGATAACCGGAACCGATTTTTTTGTAAACCAGATGAGCAGTCGTAATGGTGCAAGATGGTCATTGAGTTTTGTATACAAGTTTAATGGTAAATCGGGACACAAAACCAGACAAGTACAGCGAAGTAATAGAAATTAGTTGGGTACATAATAACTTGTATTACTTAATGTTATAAAAATTAAGCAATGAGAATTAAATAAAACACATATAGTGCTAATAATAAGTGTTTTATAATTGTTATTTAGAATCATTATACTAAACTGGAAAACGCCCCGGGTTTTCCGGGACGTTTTCAGTACAACTGGATGTTGTGCCGGAAAACCCGGGGCAACTCCAGTACAACTATATTTGTTCCCGGAAAATCCAACGATATTTTTTGTGTTACTAGAGTACTCCTTCGTTTTAAAAGTATTTTTTATGGTAAACAAGAGTCCGTAATCCGATTTTTCTTATAGAAGTATGCTTTCATTTCATTAACCATGTACAAAATGACTAAAAAATAGATTAACCAGTTAAAACACCATCTAATCTTGTTGTTTATCACAAAGCATTGAAGGCAATCGCTTCGGACACTAAATTTGGAAGAGATATTAATACAAATTTTACAATTATGAGAATGCCTTTTTTAGAATTTATTACCAGTGGAGATTTAAAATTCATTATTGCTTTTTGCATATGTACCGGTATAGCTGGGTATCATTTTTTTAAAAAACTACAAACTAAAAAAGAAAAGGGAAATCAGGTGTTGGTCAAACATCATAATCAAAAAATTAGTAGTGCTGCTTTTTGGGTACTGATACTAAGTGTTTTGTCTTTATTATTAGGATTGATGCATAGCTTTTATTTTATAGGAAAAACCGGAGGAATCGCCCCGGGATTAATCTTTCAAGGGATTTCTAATACACTAATTACTCCTGTATTAGGGATTTGCCTCTATATGGTTTGTAGAATTTTGCACGGAATAAGCAATTCTAATCTATCAAAATCTTAATTATGATATAAAGCATATCATTTCAATAATTGAACAATATTCGTTTTATACATCTTTCCGATAGGGATAACATTTTTACCTATAGATATCCTATTTCCTTCAATACTTTTGATATGTTTTACTGCTACAGCAAATGATTTATGAACCTGTAAAAAATAATCTTTGGGCAATGATTCTAGCAAATCAGAGATTTTCTCTCTAACGGTAATAGTTTCAGTTGTGGTGATTACTTTTGTATAGTTTCCCGCGGCTTCAATATATTGTATCGTATCAATGACTACTTGTGTATATTTTTTGTTACTATGAAGAAAAATTGTTTCTGCTGTTGTGTTACTTCCGACTACTTCGGTTGGAAGTTGTACTCTGGCAGTGGAGCTTACTGCCTTGTTTACAGCTTTTAGAAATCGCTCAAAACCAAAAGGTTTTAGCAGATAATCAGAGATGTTGAGTTCATAGCCTTCTATAGCATATTCTTTATAGGCTGTAGTTACAATAACCTTGGGTGGCGAAGGTAATGTTTTTAAGAATTCAAAACCTTTTAATTTTGGCATATTGAGATCTAGAAAAATTAAATCTACCTGATTTTTATTTAGATATTCGAATGCTTCTAATGCATCATAACAATTCTTCATCAATTTCATATTGGGTAGTAAATCGCAGTACCCTTTAATAATATCATGGGCTATATGTTCATCATCAACAATTAAGTATTTGATCATAATTGATTTAGTATTAGTTGTGCTTTATATACCTCTTCTGTTATAGTGTAAGATAAAGAATGCTTTTTTGGATACACCAGTTCGAGCCTTCGTTTCAGGTTATTTAAACCAATCCCGGGTTGTTTAGTATTTTCTGAAGGATCAAAATTATTCTCAACTTCAAAATGTATTTTATTTTCTTTAGCAATCATATGAACATCAACATAAGCATTCTCTCTTAAATTTTCTACACCATGTTTGAAAGCATTTTCTAAAAGTATAATAAAAAGTAAAGGCATCACCTTATATCCTTCTTTTTCAATCTGGAGATTAAAATTAACTTTTATTGCTTTATGATAACGCATCTTATGCAGTTCTATATAATTTTTTAAGTATGCTACTTCTTCTTCCAACGTAACCACATCCTTTTGACCATCATAAATACTATATCGCATCATATCAGAAAGCTTAAGAATCAACTCTTTTGCTTTTTTTGAATCTTTATCTACCCAACCATATAAATTATTAAGCATATTAAAAAAGAAATGAGGGTTGACCTGACTTTTTAAATGCAATAGCTCGGTTTTTGCTTTTTCATTTTTTAACGTTAAAATCGATTTTATTTGTTTGAAAACCCATCGAACTATTAAAAATATGATCAATGGAAAATAGATGAAGACTATAATAACCAATACATCATTGTTCTCATATTCTTCGAGTAAAATCAAAATCCTTCCTCCGCCGATTACAAAACACCAAAAGGCTATTTTTTTTATCACCGATTTAGAAATAGTGGGGGCTCCTTTTTTCTGGAGGTAGTAATTTCTGATAAGTACTATACCAAAGATTAAAACATAAATAAATAGTAAAGTAAAAACTGTAGTAAATACCGGTTGATTTGGATGAGACTCGAATATTCCGATAAAACATACTAATCCTGTTAAGACTGTGACAACTCTAATTTCATTATTTGTCCATAATAGAGAAGAATTTCTTTGTTTTTTTCTATTCAATAACCAAGAGAGTAGTAAATATCCAATACTACTAACTGCTAAAAGCACGAATAAGGTACCTGTAAGTTCGATACCATAAGCCATACAGATTATCCCACCAAGCCATAAAAATATGGATATTCCAAGAGAGAATATCCCTCGCTTATATTTTCTAAAAAATAACATCATATACCCAAAACTAGGATAATAAAATGGTACAACCAAAGAAGTTGATAAACATACCTTATATAGGTTTCAACTTCGAGAAAAGAGTGATGAAGTCACTTAGTACCTATCAAAAGCCTTTGTATCCCTAATCAAACCAAACTTATCACATTTATCATAATATCACCTGGTTTAGCTGTTATGTTTGATCAAATTATTCAATCAAAATGAACAGTCCAATACATACTAACCATTATAAATTTCATCCATACATTATGAAAACACATGTATTTAATTTTATTTATTCTTTTATACTGCTAATATGCTGTACTGTCACTACTGCTCAACAGCGCATCTCCAGTGACAGTATTCTTGGGAATTGGGATGGTAATATCGTTATTAATGAAAATAAATCAATTGGTATTATCTGGCGTTTCGAGAAATCGGATGAGGGTAAATTAATTGGTTTTATGGGGCCAGCTTCTAAAGGAGTCGCAACATTACCAATGCAACATCTTGTTATTACCGATACAACACTCGATTTTGAAATACATTCTGAAGGTAGTTATTCTGGTCAAATTTCTGAAAAAGAAATTACAGGTATCTGGAGTTCTAAAAGCGGAAAACAACTTACACTAAATATGGCTCGGGAACTGACCGAAGAACAAATTAAGAAGAGATTCAATACAACAGAAACGGCTAAAAACTCAAATGACATTCATCAAAATATTAAACTCGGTAATGTAAAAGCTGTTACTGTTTTTTTAGATAAAGGTAATGATATCAATAAAAGTTATGATAAAGGATATACGCTGCTTTTGTATGCTATAAAAAACGATAGAACTCATAAGATCGCTAAATATTTATTGAGTCGTGGGGCAGACCCGAATTTAGTTTCTGATGGTATTACACCATTAATGTATGCGGTAGCGTACAGAAACTATACAATTATTAAAGAACTCATTGATCATAAAGCAGAAATCAATTATGTGAGCAGTAGAAAACAAACTGCATTGGCAATTGCTATTAAAAGCAGAGATAAAGAAGCAGTTAAAATGCTAATAAATCATGGAGCAGATCCCAACATTAAAATTGATAACAAATACACAGCTATCGATTTAGCAAAAGAAGATAATATCAAAGACATTTTAGAAGTATTAAAAGTACCATATAAAGAGCCTTCTGATGGTCCTTATGTAACCGAATCTGAAACAGAGCGTATTGCTGTTTGGATAAATGAAGGAAAAAAACACATTCAAAAAATCAGTAATAAAACTCCTCAGGTAATTGAATATAAAGGGATGAAAGCAACCTTATGGGATAGTAATCCTGCCGAAGCGGAAAAACTGGAGTATAATGGAGAATTTAAAATCGCTGCTATTAGTGATATTCATGGGCAATACGACGTATTTATACAATTATTACAGCATAATGGCATTATCGACAATAATAAGAAATGGAGCTTTGGTAATGGTCATGTTGTGGTTACTGGAGATATTTTTGATCGGGGAGCTCACGTAACCGAAGTATTATGGTTTTTGTATGATTTAGAAAAACAAGCAGAAAAAAGTGGTGGAAAATTACATGTGTTATTAGGAAATCATGATGTAATGGTGCTTAATGGAAATCTACGCTCTGTACATCCAAAATACAAAGACATCGCAACTATACTAGGCAAACCTTTAGAATCTCTTTTTACTAAAGGTAGTGTTCTGGGAGACTGGTTAAGAACACGATCAGTTTTGGTCAAAATAAACCATCTTCTATTTACTCATGGGGGACTTCATCCCGACCTCGTATCAAAAGGGTTATCAATAGATCAAATTAATAAAGAATTTAAACAACAGCTGGTTGTTAGCGAATTACCTGAAGCACGTAATGATCTTGGTACTTTTCTACATAGAAATAATGGCCCCATTTATTATAGAGGATATTTTCAGGGAGAACTGGCCACCACAAAACAAATTGATCAATTATTAAAACATTTTGAAGCCACACATATTATTGTTGGCCATACTACACATAGACATATTGAAACGCGATACCAGGGAAAAGTAATTGTGATTGATGCAAATATGAAAAGCGGAAAGATGGGAGAAATTCTATTGTGGCAATCTGGAGAATTCACTCGTGGTACTCTTTCTGGTGAAAAGCTTCCGATAGTATCAAAAGAAAATTAATAGCAAAACATAACAGAGTATTATAGATCTCATTTCAACTATTATCAAAAAACGAACAATTATGGAATTAGTCATAAAAAACTTAACAAAAACGTATAAAAACGGAGTAAAAGCCATTAATAACTTAAGCCTCGAAATAGGAACCGGAATGTTTGGATTATTAGGCCCCAATGGAGCCGGAAAATCTACATTAATGCGAACTATCGCTACACTTCAGGAAGCAGATGAAGGTACAATCACTTTTGGGGGGTTAGACGTATTAACTCAAAAAAACGAATTAAGAAAGGTATTAGGGTACTTACCACAGGAGTTTGGAGTATATCCTAAAGTATCTGCAGAAGTACTGTTGAATCATTTAGCGGTACTTAAAGGGCTGGTAAATACAAACGAGAGAAAAGAAGTGGTTAAAGCACTGTTGTATAAAACGAATTTGTACGAGCATAGAAAGAAGAATATGGGCGGTTTCTCTGGAGGAATGAAACAACGCTTTGGGATTGCACAAGCATTACTTTCTAATCCAAAACTTATTATCGTAGATGAACCTACCGCTGGTCTTGATCCTGCAGAAAGAAACCGATTTTATAGTTTATTAAGTGAGCTAGGCGAAAATACAGTCGTCATCCTTTCTACTCATATTGTTGATGATGTTAAGGAATTGTGTACCGATATGGCTATTGTAAATAGGGGAGAAGTACTTCTGAAAGGAAATCCGGTTCATACTATTGAGCAATTAAAAGGCAAGGTATACAAAAAAATAATCGAGAAAAATGAATTAGAGAGTTATAAACAAAATCATGTGGTAATTGCAGAAAAATTTTTGTTAGGTAAACCAGTTATTCATGTTCTTAGTGAAAATGATCCAGGAGATGGATTTATACCTATTCAGGCAGATTTAGAAGATGTGTATTTCTCACAGATTTTTGGTAGAGATCAATATCAAAATGCATTACCATAATTATAAGACAGATCTAATATTTTTCATTTCAATCTAATTTCAACAACATTATGTGGTACGAAATACTAAAATTCGAAATTAAGTACAGAGCCAAACGCCCTGATACTTATATATACTTTGCTATTGTGTTTCTATTTTCTATTGTAGCGGCAGATGTTCTTATGGATAAGAATTCTAGCTCATTGGGTACAAACTCTCCTCTGGATATAGCAAGAATAATGGCCATTGTTTCAGCTTTTTTTACAATGATCACTTCTATGATTATGGGTGTAGCTGCTTTACGAGATTTTGATCATAATATGGAATCTCTAATGTTCATAAATCCCATCAAAAAACGAGATTATCTCATTGGGCGTTTTATTGGGTCATTCATCATATTATTATTCATTTTCAGTGGATTGCTATTTGGGCTTATGTTAGGCCAATTTATGCCATGGCGTGATGCAGACATTATGTTGCCTTTCAATTTTTGGCATTATCTACAACCTTTCCTATATCTGGTTATACCCAATATATTCTTTTGTGGGGCAGTTTTCTATGTGGGAGGTGCTTTAAGCCGAAAATTAATGGTGGTATACACTCAGGGAGTATTTTTGTTAATGGCGTATATCGTAACACTTACATTATTACAAAACCCGGATCATCGTTTTCTTGCTGCTTTTCTGGACCCATTTTCTTTTCAAACTATTAGTATAGTAACCCAATTCTGGACCAAAGCAGAGCAAAGTACATTAATGCTTCCTTTAGAAGGAGTATTGCTATACAACAGGTTGTTATGGGTAGCTATAGGAATAATTACTTTGGTGATAGGGTATCATAAGTTTAATTTCAATTTGATTAGAGGTAAAGCTTCGAAAAAGAAATTAATTGCTGTTTCTGAAGAAAAAAATAAATCTGCTATAAACCATATAAATAGTGTAGTTCCAAAGGCTGACTTATACTTTGGCACCAAAGCCAGTATATTTCAATTTTGGCAGCACGTTTTATTTAATTTCAAATCAATTCTTAAAGAAACTTCTTTCTGGGCCATTGTTTTATGTGGAATGAGCATAATATTCATCAATTCTATTAATTTGGGAACTGTTTATGGTGTTAATAGTTATCCTGCCACATATATTGTAGTAGAAGAACTTCAGGAACTGTCGATATATTTCTTCTTAATGATTCTTCTATTTTATTCTGGAGAACTTGTCTGGAAAGAGAGAGATACAAAATTAAGTGGTATTCATGATGCCATACCTATAACTAATTTTATCAATTTGGCCGGTAAGTTTATTGGGCTTATGCTAATATATATAGTATTAATGGTGACTCTAATATTAGCTGGAGTGATTTTTCAAACACTGAGTGGTTATTATCACTATGAATTGGATGTGTATTTTATAGGTTTTTTTATTAAAATCTTTCCTTTTCTTATCCTTTTAACATTCGTCTCCTTTTTCTTTCAGGTGCTAACAAACCATAAATTCTTAGGACATATTATGGTGGTTATCTTCTTCTTTTTAGCCTTCATTTTGTTAGAAGTATTAGAATTAGATCATGGGCTATACACTTTTGGTGCAGGTGACTTAGGAACATATTCTGATATGAACGGTTATGGGCATTTTCTATGGCCTTATATAAGTTTCAAAATATATTGGGTTTTGTTTTGTATCGTTTTGTTTATTGTTACCGTCATTTTCTCGGTACGGGGAACAGAAACACAAATGAAAAAACGTTGGAAATTAAGTAAACAACGATTGACCAAACCTCTGATAAAGCTGGGTACTGTTACTATTTTAACCTTTACTTTATTAGGAAGTTATATTTTTTACAATACTAATATTCTTAACGAATATTCATTTCCGAAGGAAGAGAATATGTATAGAGTAAATTATGAGAAAAAACTTAAACATTTTGAATACTTGCCGCAACCAAAAATTGTAGATGTAAACCTAAAAGTTGAACTTTTTCCATCTGATAGAGACTATACGGCAGAAGGATATTATATATTGACCAATACTCATGATACAACTATTAATGAGGTTCATATTCAAAAACTACCAAATTACCAGGTAGCAATCGAATATATAAAATTTGAAAAAGGAGCTACAGTAAATAATGATTATGAAGAGTATAGTTATTATATCTATACATTAAACGAGCCTTTGAAACCTGGGGATTCTCTTAAAATGGAATTTAAACAAACATTTAAGACAAATGGTTTTGTTGAGAAATCAGGAACAAAAGTAATTTATAATGGAACATTCTTCGATAATTTTCATTTTCCAACATTGGGATATAATAGGAGTCATGAATTACGTGATGATGAGGAACGCAATAAAAATGGTTTGAAACCCAGGGATAGAAGGGCTAAAATAGATGATCCACATGCAATTAAAGAAGGCTTGTCTAAAGGAGACGGAGAAGAAATTAATTTTGAAATGGTTATAGGTACTGATAACGATCAAATTGCTATTGCTCCCGGGTATTTACAGAAAAAATGGAAAGAAAACAATCGTAGTTATTTTCATTATAAAATGGATAAACCCATGTCTAATTTTTATTCTATTGTCTCTGCCAGATATGAAGTATTAAAAGATAGGTGGATTCCTGGTCATGATAGTTTGGGTAATGTTGTTAATCTTGAAATTTATTATCACAAAGGACATGAGTACAATTTGAAAAGAATGATGAAAGGAATGAAAATGTCTTTTGATTATTTTAGTGAGCATTTCGGACCCTATCAATACAAGCAAATGCGAATATTAGAATTTCCCCGGTATGGGTCTTTTGCCCAATCTTTCCCGAATACAGTACCTTTTTCTGAAGGTATCGGATTCTTGTTGAAGATTGATGACAAAGATGATGTAGATATGGCATTTTATGTAACAGCTCACGAACTGGCGCATCAATGGTGGGGACACCAGGTAAATCCTGCTGCTGTGCAAGGAAAATCAATGATATCAGAAGCTTTGGCTCAGTATTCTGCTATTATGGTGCTTAAAGAAGCTTATCCCGAAGAAAAGGTAAGGCAGTTTATTAAAACACAAATGAACCGTTATTTATTGGGAAGGGCAGGAGAACAAATAAGTGAAACGCCTTTGTCATTAGTAGAATCTGGGCAAGAGTACATTCATTATGGTAAAGGATTGGTTAATCTATATGCATTACAGGATTATATAGGAGAAGATAACGTAAATCTCGCTTTACGAAATTTTATTAGAGATTGGAATAGCTACGATGGTTTATTAAAAACAAAAACAGAAAGATATCCAACTACTAGAGATTTACTTGGTTATTTTAGAGAAGTTACACCAGATAATCTACAGTATATTATTGTTGATTTATTTGAGACAGTAACATTATATGAAAATAAGACAACCAAAGGAGTATATGAAGAGCTTTCTAAAAATAAGTATAACGTGAATTTGACAATAGATGTTACAAAATACCGTATTGATGATATGGGAACAGAAAAATCAATACCAACGCAAGACTGGATTGATATTGGTATCTATGGAGATGGGACTAATGGAAAAGAAGAGCTGATCTATTTAGAGAAACATAAAATTACAGATCAGATAACGCAATTAGAGATCCTTGTGAATCAAAAACCAATAAAAGCAGGTATCGATCCATTGAATAAACTAATCGACAGAAAAATTGAAAATAATATACAAACGGTTTTAATTAAACAATAATAAAACTGTTTGTTAAAATAATTTAAAACTTATGATGTTGTTCTCACCCCCATAACGAATAGTTATGGGGGTGACTTTATTAATAACCGAATAAATACCTTCTACTGGGTATTTATCCATAATTATATACAAATATCTTTATATATCTAAAATAGGGGGATTTACCTCTTTTTTTAGATGTAGATTTTTATTAAATTTAGATACTTCAATCGTCTAGTAGTATCACCCTGATTTTAATAATAACAGCAGTTTTACCGGTATAGATAATTAACCACGAACTTGTTCTGTATTAAACAGATATGAAAACTTCAAGTATAATTAACGATAATAAAAAAGTAATTTCCAAAATGAATATACAAGAACAAATCATGGGAGGCTTTTCTACTACATCTCACATTTCTCTACATGACGAAGAAAATATAAAAAGAACAACACATTTTTTTACCACTGCGAATAAAATTTTAGAAAATGCAATTAATAACTCGCAAAGTAAATTAAAGGATAAATTTACCGCAGATGGTCTACTTGTAAAAAAAGAGTTTATATCTGACGCCACAGTTCTCGAATATTATAAAGGAATACCTATAGAAAGACCTGTTATAGATTTGGTTCAGCAAGGTGGTGGAATGTACGGAATTGCACTATTAGGATATACTTACATAATGGAAAAGGTAGGTATTCGTTTTTATAGCCATGGAGGAGCAAGTGCTGGAGCAATCAATGCTTTGTTTCTGGCAGCTATCCCTAATGCTATATATGCCGAAGATTCTAAATTTGAATATAATAATACTTCCCATCAAGCAACTAAATCCGAAATACTCACACATATCATTGCAAATACGAATTTTAGTAAGTTCATGGAAAAAAATGGAATAATTGGGTGGTTACAGCAAAAATTACTTCGAAACTACAAATCTATTATTTTAAAACTTTTTTTAAGTGTTTTTTCTATAGGGTTTCTTGTGGGCATATACGGTCTTTTTGGAGTAGTTTTTAATATCGCAAACGGAATCTCGGGAACAGAACTTCGGTTCTTTGATTTTATTATAGGAACGCTAAATGTAGCTGCACTTCTGCTGTTTATTTATATTCTTTTTGTGAAAATATTAGATAAAGATTTTGGCATTAATACTGGGGAAAGATTTTATAGCTGGGCAGAGAATCTGCTATCATCTATACAAATAGAGACTAAAAATGACTTAACAAAAAGGATGGATTTGGTACAACTGGTTCAAGCCAAAAAAGGAGACAAACCACGGTTAGTACTAATTACTTCAAATTTAACTCATAATCGTATTGTAAAATTTCCTGAGAGAGCCGATGACTATTGGACTACTCCCGGCAATATAAAGCCTGCAGCGTTTTTAAGAGCAACAATGTCAATTCCTTTTATTTATAAAAATTTTACTCCGGGTGAAGAGCACTACAAAAATGACAAGGATCCCGAAAATTCGGTAAAACTTAATGCAAGGTTTGTAGACGGGGGAATGCTTTCGAATTTTCCTATTCGCGAATTTCATAGAAAGGACAATGTTGTTCCAAGATTTCCAACTTTTGGTGTTCTTCTTAGTGAGAGAGTGATGAGTAATCAAAACGAAAATAAAGATTCGGTAAAAACCATAAAACCACTAGAAAATATTTCTCTAATAGGATATATCACATCTTTCATAAGTACATTCAGAAATTTTTATGATAATGATTTTCTTTTCAATAATAAAGAAATCGAGAAAAGGGTGGTGACAGTAGATACAAAAGATCACAACTGGTTAGACTTTTGGATGGATGATACAGATAAAGCAAAGCTTTTTAATAAAGGTGTTGATGCAGCGATTAGGCAAATTGAACAATTTGACTGGAAAACCTATAAAAACATACGTGAAGAAAAAATTAAAAACCTGAATTAATGAAAAAACTAAAATTTTATAGTAACCTCTGGAAAATTAGCGTAGTAATAGTTTTGGTATTAGGTGCCCTATTTGCATACATTCCATCAATACAGGTAGATAATCTTATCAATATTCAATTTTCTGATAATTTATTAGAATTTAATGAATTAGTAAAAAGTCCACTGTATTTCAAGACTAACACATATTATGATTTTGTTTTTATTATAGCATATTCATTCCTTTTTTATTATTCACTACGAGTTTTTGAGCATACTTTAAGTTTAACACTTAAGCCCTGGTTATTTATAGTTTGTTTTATTCCCGGGCTATTTGATTATATAGAAAATATATCTGGTTTGTTTTTAGTTGATTTGATAGGTAATGACAGTGGTAAAAATGCATCCAATATATTTTATGTTTTTTATTGGTTTGTTAGGCTGAAATGGGTTTTTGTGATCTTCTTTATATTAATGACAGTAACGATTTCACTTTATTATTTTGTATTAACTATAGAAAGGTGGATCGAGATTCTTTTTTTCCCTAAAAAAGTAAAGTGATCAAATGTCTTTTATCTACAAATATTAACATCGAATCTCATATCAAAAATACCTTTTTATTGGTATTTTTGATCCAATACACTGAAAACCGTCTATTAAATTAATAAACCAACTACTAAACATAAATATATAAGCATGAAAACATTTAAAATGAGTGCTAATTCTGAGGTTAAACTTAATGTAAAAATTAGTACCGAAGCCTTGGTAGGGACCAATGTTAAATTAGATAGTAAGATCCTTAAAAAGAGTAGCACATATAACTTCTCTACTAATTTGGGCAATAGTACTGATATCGTAAATAAAAAACTTAACGTAGTAACAAATTGCTTTGTAACCGATGAAAACATTGATCCAATCTTAGAAAATGCCGTTTTTAAGATTACACTAAAAGATGATGAAAATGAACAAAGTTATGAAGGTAAAAAACTAAAAATTGATGATGAGTTTTTCATTGTTTTTACTGTTGTTGAATTAGTAAAAAATTAGAATGATGAATTACAAACCTATCTTATATATAATCGTGTGTGTATGCCTGTCATTTTCTGGTTGGACACAAGAAGGTAAAACTGATCAAAATCTGAGTGATTTTACAATGAGTAATCCCAGTTCTCCTGCATTTTTATTAGTAGGAGAGTCTCCAACAGAAATTTATGCGCCTACCAACCTTAAAGCATTAGCGTTACATGTATTCAACAATTTTGGAGAAAGCTTTTCTATAGAAGTTGCTCCTTACTTTTTTATCAATCGAAAAAGTAAGAACAGAACCTACTACAAATATATTGGTATAGAAGAGGATCAAACTACTGGAGAGGTAAAGCAAAAACCATTTAGAGGATTAAATACCACAACTTTATCTTTTGCTTATGTCGATAAAGAATTTGAAGGTATTGTTGGTAAAAGAAAAACTTATTCAGTAGGATTACGTACCACTTTGTTACGTTTTTATGATAAAGACAAAGTATATAGAGAAGCAAAAAAAGTTGGCAATATCCTTAAAAACCTTGATAACCCTCCTGTCGATGTATTAGCAGATGCTAGCGGGGATGATCCTGTAAAACGAGCAATAGCAGAAAAAGCCATTATCGAGCATTATAAAAAAGAAAAAGAGAGAATACATCCACAATTAAAAGAGTTTAAAAAAACAGTCAAACCCTATGTTAGTGTAGATGGTGCTATTGGATATAGTGCATTATTTAAGGGAGATAAAATAGATTCTGGTACAGCTAATCGCCTAGGGAGTTGGATTACTGGGCAAGGAAGTTTGATTCTGAATGAAGGATCAGATAGTGAACGAAATAACTATTTAAATGTACTGGTAACTGCCAGATATATTGAAGATGAATTTAATATTGGTGCTAACGATCAATTTTTTAAAACGTTTTATCGAGATCTGGGAGCAAAAGTAGAGCTTGAAATAGATCGTTTTTCGCTTGCATATGAATATATTTCTCGTAATGGAAGTATAAACAGTGAACGTTCTGTAGGAACTTTAAAATATACACTTTCTAAAGATATCACGCTAATTGGTGGCTTTGGAAAAGATTTTCCTGTAGATGATAATTTAGTTACCGTATTTGGAATAAATTGGGGAGTGAATTTTGGAGGCAAAGTTGCAATGAAAGAGTAGTTTGAAATATAGCTATTACTAACCACGAATAATTAATGTTTTAATAGAAAAAAACAGAATATAACCTTATGAATACTGTACATCAGTTAATTCAAACAATTGACTCTGCAATTGCAAGCATCCAAAGTCGTCATGATTATATATCCGTAAAGTTTCACACTGAAGAAAATGAATTAACAGCTTCAGAAGTTGTTATTCTCTATAACGAACTTAAACAAAATGCTTTAGCATCGCAAAAAATCTCGAAAAGTATATCAGATATCGAACTACATGAGGTTTCTTCAATTACAACCACTATTATTAAAAGTAATAAGTTAATAGCATCTGAAGGGCAATTAAATCGTAATCGTACAATTTCACCAAGCTCTGCAATAGAAGAAAATATAACCTTAGAAGCTTTATTAGCCGCTATTCAAAATTATAATGCATAATCATAAATTCTCTACACATAATTTTAATGCTACTCATTCATACAGGTAAAACGGTAATAAAAAATGTGTTGTCATACAACAATAAATAAGCTGGGAAACTAATAATTATATTTTTTTTATACATTTTTCACATTTTATAATCTAAATTGTGGCAATGATTTAAAAAGAGGCTTATTAAAAACTAATTTTAATTACTTTATGAAAACTAAATTCATTTATTCACTTCTAATTTTTACAATGTTTTTTATGGCATGTAAGACAGAAAAAAAACCTGATTTAGAACTAGAACCCTATAAATCTATAGAAGCTCCTGTAGCCAAAAAGGTAGCCGAAGAGTTAAAAGCGCATGGAGATACACGTATTGATAATTACTTCTGGATGCGTCTAAGTGATAAGCAAAAAAATGCCGAAACACCTGATGCACAAACTCAAGATGTACTGGATTATCTTACAGCAGAAAACCAGTACAAGGATGAAGCAATGAAACATACAGAAGGTTTACAGAAAAAATTGTATGATGAAATTGTAGGACGTATTAAAAAAGACGATTCTTCTGTTCCTTATAATGATAATGGTTATTCATATTATACTCGATATGAAAAAGGTATGGATTATGCTTTATATTGCCGTAAGAAGCTTGAAGACGATAGTGAAGAAGAAATCATGCTTAATGGGCCAGAACTGGCAAAAGACCATGCTTACTATGCAATAGGAAGGCGATCTGTAAGTGCAGATAATAAACTTTTGGCCTATAGTGTAGATACTGTTTCCCGACGTCGTTATGTAGTTTATTTTAAAAACTTAGAATCAGGAGAAATGCTTTCTGATGAGTTAAAAAATACAGGAGGAGGAGCTGTATGGGCAAATGACAATAAAACTGTTTTTTATGCCTCTAAAGATCCTATAACACTTAGACAAGATAAAATATATAAACACGTATTAGGAACAGATCAATCTGAAGATGAGTTAGTTTTTCATGAAAAAGATGAAACCTTTAGCTGTTTTATATTCAAATCCAGGTCAGATAAATATCTTATGATTGGTAGTAGTCAGACACTATCTACAGAGTATCGATATCTAGATGCCAATACTCCTAATGGTGAGTGGAAGATTATTCAGCCAAGAGAAAGGGATTTAGAATATGATATTGATCATTATGGTGATCATTTTTACATCAGAACAAATCTTGATGCTAAGAATTTTCGTTTAGTAAAAACACCTGTTACAGCTACTACCAAGGAAAACTGGACAGATGTTATCCCACACCGTGAAGATATTTTACTTCAGGATTTTGTACCCTTTAAAGAACATTTGGTTTTACAAGAACGTGTTAATGGGTTAAGGACCATTCGTATTATGAAATGGAATGGTGATAATGATCATTATATCGAGTTTAGTGATCCGGCATATGTGTCGTATCCTACTACTAATCTAGATTTTGGTACTAATATTTTACGATATGGATATACCTCTTTAACAACTCCTAATAGTACTATTGAGTACAATATGGATACCAAAGAACAAAAAGTATTAAAAGAGGAAGAAGTAGTAGATCCTAATTTTTCTAAAGATAATTATGTATCAGAACGTCTTTATGCAACAGCAAGAGATGGTGTAAAAGTTCCTATTTCTTTAGTATATAAAAAGGGAGTAGAAAGAAATGCTAACACTCCTTTGTTACTGTACTCTTATGGTTCTTATGGTAGTAGTACTGAGCCGTTTTTCAGATCCAGTATGCTTAGTCTATTAGATAGAGGTTTTGTATATGCCATGGCACATATTAGAGGAGGACAGGAAATGGGTAGACACTGGTATGAAGATGGAAAACTTCTTAAAAAGAAAAATACATTTACCGATTTTATTGATTGCGGAGAGTTTTTGGTAAAAGAAGGTTTTACAAGTGCAGAACATATGTATGCAATGGGTGGTAGTGCCGGTGGTTTATTGATGGGAGCAGTGTTAAATATGAAACCCGAACTATGGAATGGTGTTGTAGCAGCTGTACCCTTTGTTGATGTGGTTTCGACTATGATGGACGAGACTATACCACTAACCACTTTTGAATTTGATGAGTGGGGAAATCCTAAGAATAAAGAATATTATGAGTATATGAAATCGTACTCTCCTTATGATAATGTTGAAGCGAAAGCATATCCAAATATGTTGATCACAACAGGATATTGGGATAGCCAGGTACAATATTGGGAACCTGCAAAATGGATTGCCAAACTACGAGAATTGAAAACCGATGATAACCTTCTCATCATGGATTGTGATATGGAAACAGGCCATGGAGGGGCTTCTGGGCGTTTTCAACGTTACAAACGTACTGCTCTTTCTTATGCCTTTATGATGGATCTTGAAGGAATGAAGGAATAAATTGTAGTAAATAAAAACAAAAAGCCAGTAAGAGAATATTCTTACTGGCTTTTTGTTTATGTTCCAATTTTAGCACTTTTAGAATAACAAAGAACTACAAATCAGATATATTCGTTTTGTAATTTTCTCCGATAGGAATTTCAATAGTATCAATCTCAATATCCTGTTTTGTATATGCTGTAATTTTATCACGATTTACGATGTAAGAACGATGTGTTCTTATAAATCGTTCATCCAACCTATCTTCAAAAGCCGTTAAGCTATATTTTATAAGTCGGGTTTTAGTAGATAAATGAATCTTAATATAGTCTTTTACACTTTCTATATATAGAATATCATCATAGAGGACTTTTACTTGTTTTCGATCCTCGCGTATAAAAATAAAATCATCCTTTTTTGGGGTAATCTTTTCGATTTCGGTAGCAGCTGATCGTGTATTTTGTAGTGAAATAAATTTTTCGATTGCCATAAAAAATCTACTAAAAGTTATAGGCTTTAAAAGGTAATCTACAGCATTCAGTTCAAACCCATCAAGAGCATAATCTCTATAGGCTGTTGTAAATATTACATGAGGCTTAACAATAAGGTTTTTAAAAAAATCTGTGCCTTTTAATACAGGCATTTCTATGTCGAGAAAAAGTAAATCAATTGATTGTTGTTGTAATATTTTACTGGCTTCTATTGCACTATTGCAAGATGCCACTAATTCAAAACCATCTAACTGTTTTAAATGCGTTTCTATTAGCTCTCTGGCTAATTCTTCATCATCTACTATTAAACATCTATACATTATTTAGCTTCCAAAATTAAATGAACACAATATTTATCATTTTCTTCTTTAATATCCAAAGAATAATTATCTCCATAAAGTAAATCTAATTGTTTTTGAACATTACTTAATCCAATACATTGTTGATTTTTATTTTCAGCAGATATTGTTGATTTAGAATTTTCAATATTAAAAATAATATGATGGTTATCCGAACTAATTGTAATTGAAATAAAAGCTTCCTTTAGTTCTTGAGTTACACCATGTTTAAAAGCATTTTCTATAAAAGTTAACAGCAACAAAGGAGCTATTTTTGAATCCTTTGCACTATTATCTTTAAAAGAAATACGAACTCTGTTTCCGTACCGTATTTTTTCTAAAGCAATATAATTTTCAATCAATTCAATTTCTTTTTGAATAGATACAAATTTGCTATTGCAGCGATATAACATATAATCCAAAATATCAGATAGTTTTTCAATCACTTCTGGTGCCTGATCTGATTTTTTTATAGCCATAGCATACAAATTATTTAGTGTATTAAATAAGAAGTGCGGATTTAATTGATTTTTCAAAGCAGTTAATTCAGCTATTTTTTTCTGCTCATTCATTTTTAAATAATTCTGTTGGTTTTTATAAAACCTAAACATCAAAAGTAGGGCAGTAGGAGTTAAAAATTTAATACTCTTACCCAAAAAAACCGAAAAACTTAAGAGTCTTTCCCAAAAAGATTGTTTCGCATAATGTTGAGCTATTGGGCTGTAGTAGTCAAAATACCTTACATCATAATAATATATTCTATAATATATATACATGGCGTACATAACAAATAATAGAATAATCAACCATAGAACAAACCAACCTGTTTTTCCTTTATTCAAAAAATTTGGTACCAAATAGTATAGACAAGTGTATGCTATTAGTATTTGTATGGTAATGAAGATGATATAAGATTCAAATAATTGTAGATAGCTACCATTATAATTATCAATATTAGCAGATAATGTGAAATACAAGAATATACCTATCCAGAACAATACGTGTCGTACTGCAGATTTATCAAAGTATGTTTTTAAAGACTTCATATACCAAATAGCAAATATAGTTTATACAACTTGCATAAAGATTATTTATCTACCAAGCTAGTATTTAGGGCTATAAATAGGCCAAAATTAACCACAAAAACCTAAAAAGACCTTAATAGACTAAATTTCTTCCTCGGTCTACTTTTAAAAAAACGTAAGAATTTCAACCATAGTTTTGGCTAAACTTAAAAGATACAAAACCATGAAACGTACATTTTTTATCACGCTCCCATTTTGTTTGTTATTTGTTTTATCTCAAAACGAGATAACCAATCATGATAATATTATTACAAATAACGATACGCTTTTTTATACAAGTTTAAACAGAGTAGCCAAAACAAACCAATCCTTTTCAGAAAAGGAAATGATTGAAAAAACGCTTAATAATTATATTCAAGGAAGTTCCTATAATGAATTAGAAAAACTAGAAAGTGCCTTTGCAGATGATGCATCTCTATACCTTACAGTAAAAGGGACATTCAAAAGATTAACTCCTACAGATTATCTCAATTTTTTTAAAAATAAGAAAAAAGGAGTCTATAACGGACGAACAGGAAACATTCTATCTATCGAGGTATATGGTGATATCGCTACAGCGAAAGTCGAAATTTTTATTCCACAGAGAAAAACAAAGCTTATGGATCTTTTTTTATTGAAAAAGCTAAAAGGTGATTGGAAAATAATTACTAAAACAGCTACAAAGCTATAGTTTCTAAATTTTATATATGAAGAACATATTTTTGATAGCACTTTGTTTTCTATCTGCTTTACATACTCTAGCACAAACAAAAACCATTCAATTTAAAAAAGCTATAATCACTGTAGATGGCCAGTTAGATGAACCTATTTGGAAAGAGCTTCCTGAGCATTCGGGTTTCTACAATTATATGCCAATAGATGAAGGCCTAGCAGAAAATCAAACCTCGGTACAACTATTTCATAATGGAGAATATTTAT
Organism: Aquimarina atlantica; assembly: GCF_000626715.1. Classification (GTDB taxonomy): domain Bacteria; phylum Bacteroidota; class Bacteroidia; order Flavobacteriales; family Flavobacteriaceae; genus Aquimarina; species Aquimarina atlantica. The sequence goes on from NZ_AQRA01000001.1 coordinate 521,420, forward strand.
ATGTAAGTTTAATTTATAATGATACCACATCAAGAACACAGGTTAGTTCTTTAAAACGAGATGTTCCTATTGGATTAAGCGATGGATTTGCCATGGTTTTAGATACACAAAATCAACAACAAAATGCGTATTATTTTTCGGTAAATAGCTACAGTACACAAATAGATGGCATTGTAGAACGTATTAATGAAGGATACGATTTTAGCACAAGTTGGAATACCATATGGAAAGCTAAAGCCTTTATGAATGGTAAGCAAAAACAATATGAAATAGCTATTCCCTTAAAAGCATTAAATTTTGATGCGAATAATGCTGTTTTCGGAGTTCAGTTTTATGTTAGAGATATTAAAAATAATTCCTGGACTATTTTAAAAAATGTAAAACGTAATTATCGCCTTTTTGATTTGCGGTTTACCGAAAAAATGACCGTTGAAGCTTTACCCAATACATCAAATTCTCGTTTTACTGTAACACCATCTATTACTGCAAACTATCAAAACGATGTTGTAGAGGATGATACAGAAACGACAGTTAAACCAAGCCTGGATGTACAATACAATGTTACCTCTTCTCTTCGGTTAGATGCAACGATAAATCCTGATTTTTCGCAAATAGACATTGATCAACAAGTAACAAACCTAACCCGATTCTCAGTTTTTTTCCCAGAAAGACGTAACTTTTTTCTCGAAAACTCTGACCTGTTTTCAAATCTGGGTGCTGATGGCGTAAATCCTTTTTACTCAAGACGTATCGGAGCAAATTCAGATATTCAATTTGGGTTAAAATTATCAGGAAATGTATCTCCAAAAACCAGAATCGGGATTCTAAACGTACAAACCGATAAAGAAAATGAAATCGCTTCAGAAAATTTTGGAGCCCTTGTTACCGAACAACAGTTATCTAAAAACTTTACAGCAACCGGTTTTTTTATCAATCGACAACAAACCGATAAATTTGAATTCACAAATGACTATAACCGAGTAACAGGTGTCAATGTAAATTATAAATCTGATAATAATAAATGGCTTGGTCTGGCAAATTTTGGAAAAAGTTTTACTGATGGAATTTCTAAAGACAATAACTTTTATAATGCAGGGATTTGGTTTAATAAAAGAGGATTAGAATGGAATGCTTCAATCAAAAACGTAGGTAAAAACTATATCACCGATGTTGGTTTTACACCAAGATTGTATAATTATGATGCTATTAATGATGTTGTGGTAAGAGAAGGATATACCCAAACTACAGCAGGAATAGAATATCAGAAATTTTATGAAAAATCAAAAACAATAAACTCTGTTCGTTATTTAAATTATAGTAATGACACCTATTTAGACGAACATGGTAAATTGAACCAGTCATCACATTTTTTAAACTCTGCTATATTTTTTAAAAATCTATCGGCTTTATATTATGTATTTCGATATGAGTATGTTGATTTAAAGTATGGTTTTGATCCATTAGGAAATGGTAATTCGTTAATCCCGGATAAGTATCGCTTTGGGATTTTAAGAATAGGGTACAACTCGGCTAATAATCAAAAATTTAGATATCGTTTTAATATGAGTGCAGGCAATTATTATAGCGGAAAAAGAGTAGCTGGAGGAACGTATCTAAATTATCAATTATTACCTTTTGCAAACCTAGAACTAAGATATGATATTAATAAAATTGATTTAAATCTATTAGGAAAAGAAACTTTTCATTTAGCTCGTTTTACGGGGCAAGTTTTCTTTTCTAATCGATTAAACTGGACAACCTATGTACAATACAATACACAACGAGATAATTTTAACATCAATAGCAGGTTACAATGGGAATACAAGCCTTTATCATATATATATATGGTTGTTTCTGACAATTATAATAAAGATATTGCCCGCACAAACTGGGGAGTCGCTTTTAAAATGAATTATCGTTTTGATTTTTAATCATTGATTTTTTATATAACAATGTAATTACAAAACCAACACACAAAATTTGAAATAATAGCAGCAATTAAAGAAAAAAGAATAGCAAAATGTATATAAAAGGTTACACGTTAACATCTAATTTGTAACCTTTTTTAGAGTTATATAATTACTGCAATTCATAAATAGTTACTTGCCAAAAGTACGTATATTTGCCCCATCCTACATTTTTAAAATTACAATACACCTCATTTAGAATATTTAGGAATCATTTTCAATATAATTGAGTATTAAGAATAAGAAAATTACACTGGTGAAAGTATTTATTTCTCTAATCTTACTGGTTTTTACCTATTCTCTTAGCTTAGGACAGACCAAAAACGATGATCCGGAAGGGAACTTGTCTCAACGTTGGCAAATCAATAATGATACTATAAAACTTTTTAAGATAGTGCCATATAAACCTGTTTATTTCTTGCTGGCTAATTATACTTCAGATATAAATAATCAACCCTTAAGCGATAATCCGATAAATTCTGTAGATGAACCTTCTGATTTTACAAATACCGAATTAAAATTTCAGCTTAGTTTTAAGACCAAGGCAATACGAAATATATTTGGTAAAAAGATTGGTGGCGATTTGTGGGTTTCTTATACGCAATCCTCACGATGGCAGTTATATAGCGCACATATTTCTAGACCTTTTAGAGAAACTAATTACGAGCCAGAGTTCATGTTAACCTTTCCTACGACTTATAAAATATGGGGATTAAATGGTGTATTTGCTGGCATTGGTATTAATCATCAAAGTAATGGAAAATCAAATCCTTTATCCCGAAGTTGGAACAGGGTTATTTTGCAGCTTGGGTGGGAGACTCCTTCTTTAAGCATTGTCTTGAAGCCCTGGTGGCGTGTACAAGAAACTCCAATAGAAGATAACAACCCGGGAATAGAGAATTATGTAGGGCGTGTTGAACTTTTATCTGCGTTCTCGAAAGGAAGACACGATATTAGTATAACAGCAAGACATTCCCTACGAGGAGGGAGTAGAAATCGAGGTAGTATTAGGTTAGATTATGCGGTTAAAGTGTTAGACTTACTACAAATCCATGCCCAGGTATTTCATGGGTATGGAGAAAGCCTTATTGATTATAACCATAAACAAACTACTGTTGGAATTGGATTATCTCTTTTGCAATGGAGGTAGCAGTGCAAGTAATTGTTTAATTATTACAATTGATAAAAATATAAACTGTCTGATTATATTTTCATAAAAACCTCTATCTCTGAAGTATACTTATATGAAACTATAAAGTAGTTGACAGGAGCTCTTTTACTTTAAAATAATTTACTATCTTTTCATACGTTTATAGATCATCTAATATAATCAACCAAGACCTCCCTATGGAAATTTTCTCTTCTTACAATGTTATTATAGGAATTTCGCTTATTATCATCTTATCCTTTATTTTTAATGGAGTTGCCAAAAAAACTAATGTTCCTGCAGTACTATTATTAATTATTCTGGGGATTATCATACAATATATTCTTAAAGCTTTTGGTGGAGATACCATTGATTTTTTTCCAATGCTTGAAGTATTAGGTATTGTAGGATTGATTATGATTGTTCTCGAGGCCGCCTTAGAATTAGAATTAAAAAGTGATAAACTTATGCCAATTCTCAAATCTTTGGCTATTGCATTAATAGGATTGGTCGCTTCTACATTTATAGCTGCTGTAATTTTAAAAGCATTAGTAAAAGGAATGACAATGCAATCTGCCTGGTTGTATGCCACACCATTATCGATATTATCAAGTGCAATTATTATACCCAGCGTATCGTCATTACCCATTGCAAAAAAAGAATTTCATATCTATGAAAGTACATTTTCTGATATTCTGGGGATTATGTTGTTTTATTTCCTTACCGGAAGATTAAACCCTGCAGAAGATTCGGGAGTAGGTGGTTTTTTTCTTAACCTAATTCTTACTATTGTAATTTCACTAATAGCTAGTTATGCGATTATTCTGATATTTCAGAAGATCAAAAGCCAGGTAAAGCTATTTTTACTTATCGCAGTACTATTGCTATTATATGCCTTAGGGAAAAAAATGCACTTATCATCATTAATAATTATTTTGATCTTTGGATTGGTTATTGCCAATATGAAATTATTTTTTCAAGGAAAACTTAGAGGATATCTTCATCTCGAAAAAGCAAAGTCTATTTATCATGAATTACATGTAATTACTGCCGAAACAGCCTTTGTAGTACGTACATTATTCTTTGTGATTTTTGGGATAACTATTGTACTTTCTTCTTTATTAAGTTTAAAAGTTACGCTGATAAGTCTTTTGATATTAATCTCTATTTATGCTATACGATATGGGTTGCTACGCCTTTTTATGGGAAAAGATATTTCACCACAATTATTTATAGCTCCAAGGGGGTTAATTACAGTACTCTTATTTTATGCTATTCCTGCTGAAGCTGCAATTGAAGGATTTGAACCGGGAATATTATTATTTGTAATTATAGGTACCAGTCTAATTATGACCGGTGGGATGATAAGAGATAAAAAAATGAATCCTACTCAAGAATTAGAAACAGCAGAGGCTAATGAAAGCATAGAAGAAACCGAATATTTTATTAATAATACAACAGATTTAAGTGAAATTGATGATGCTTTACCGTCATCTGATGAACATGAAACCGAATAATGAAACGTTTACATCGATTAACTGCCATATTAGTAAAATTACAATCTAAAAAAGTTGTTCAGGCAGCAGAATTAGCAAATAAATTTGAGGTGAGTTTACGCACCATATATAGAGATATGCAAGCACTCACCGATGCAGGAGTACCAATTGGTGCCGAAGCAGGCACAGGATATTACCTGGTAGATGGATATTCTTTACCACCTGTTATGTTTACAGAAAAGGAGGCAAATGCACTACTTACTGCTTCCAAAATCATAAAAACCAACAATGATCAATCCTTGATTAATGAATATCAAGAAGCTATAGATAAGGTAATTGCAGTGCTTAAATCGACGCAAAAAGAAAAACTTAAAATTCTCGAAGAACGTGTTTTTACGTATAATACGATTGTAGCTCGCACAAGTACCTCTTTATCCGTTATTCAACAAGCGATTACAGACTTTAGAGTGCTCGAAATCCAATACACCAAAGCATCTGGAGAATATAGTAAAAGATTAATCGAACCACTTGGTGTGTATTTTACTAACAATACCTGGATTATGATTGCGCATTGTAGATTAAGAAAAGATTATCGCGAGTTTAGAACAGATCGTATTCTTAATCTTATTGAAACTCAAGAGCTTTTTTCTCCAAAACATTTTAGCCTAGAGGATTATTACAAAAAAAGAGCAGAGGAGTGTAATTTTTCAACTTTTCCAAAAGAAAAATACTACTGACATAGGGTTGTCACAGGTGTGATTTAGTTTTGATGAAAATCATAAATCATAAACAATTAATCCTAATCATTATGATAAGCCTATTGTTTAATTGTGCAACAAAACCAAATCAAAACCCTGTATTAATGAAAGCCAGAAGTAAAGTAGTAGAAGTCGTATTATTTGAAGTTAATCCCGGATACTCACAAAAAGAAGCTGAAAAAGCATTAGCTTCTTTAAATGATGTATTAAAATTATATTATGGATTTATTGAAAGAACCACAGCAAAAAATGGAGATGGTAAATATATCGATATTGTATATTGGAGTGATATGAAATCTGCCAAAGATGCCGCTACAGGAATTATGAAAAATGATATAGCAACTTCTGCTTTTAGTATCATTAAACAAGAATCCGTTCAGATGCATCACTTTGATACATTTAATCACTTTGAAGAATAATTCTTTTTTTAATTATAAAACACCCTCTTCGATCGAAGGGGAGTGAAAAATTTACTGTTTCTATCTTATTACTACTATTTTTTTACATTTGAAAAAGTATATTACTCACATATTATTGTTATGATCCCAGAACATATTCTTAATAGAAAAGGAGCCAGGAGTTTTAAAGACCTTGATGATGAGGTTATATCTTATCTAAATAAAGGATTGATCCCAACGGCAAATCTTATGGAGTGGCTTACAGTAGACCAATTGGCACTCTTAAAAAAAATCCTTGATGATATAAAAAAACCAGATTGGTATGATAGTTTCTATGAAGCAGTATCTGCTCAAAAAAAACCTTCTGCTAATGCTAATACCAAAGTTATAGGAACGACGTTTCTAGAACTAAGCAATGATCAAAGTATTATCGATTACCTTTCTAATCATATTTCTGATGTTCCCAGATGTTGGGCTAGCTATTGGGTAGGTCTTAGAGAAAGTAAAATTGATAAAAAACTCGAAGCTATTGCTCCCTATGCAGCAGATGTACACTTTGGGGTTAGAGAAGTAGCCATATTTTCCTGTAAAGAAGGGATTATAGAACATCTTGATATAGCTATTGATATTTTATCCGAATGGACTTCTAGCAATGATGAGAATATTAGACGATATGCGGTAGAAGCTACGCGCCCCATAGGTGTTTGGACCAAAAAAATAGACGAACTCAAAGAACATCCGGAAAAAGGAATCTCCTTATTAGATCCTCTTAAATCTGATCCTTCTAAATATGTTAGAGATTCTGTGGGTAATTGGCTCAATGATGCGAGTAAATCCAGACCAGAATGGATAAAAAATGTATGTTCGAGATGGGAAAAGGAATCTACTACCAAAGAAACGCGCTATATTCTAAAAAAAGCATTACGTACTATTAATAAGTAAAGTTCTTTGTTACTATAAAATAGTCGATTTGTTACTTTTTTACAGGATCTTATTTTAAGATACTAATTATTAGAAAATGATATAATCTAACCCATTCTATTGCGAATTCTTCATCGAATATTGATAATGAAATTTTTTGGTTATTTTTTTATTAAATAATCATTAACACTGCTTGTTTTTGAGATTATCTCAATCGGTATCTATTGGGTTTTTCATAGTTTTAAATGATTTTTAAATCAATAAAAACAGATTAAAAAAATAGGTTCGTTTTATTCATGAATATTTTTCATATAAGTTTTGAATGTTATCCCATTGCCAAAGTTGGTGGACTCGCAGATGTTGTAGGTGCTTTGCCAAAATATCAAAATAAAATGGAGCTAACAACTAGTGTTATAACTCCGTTTTATGATAATCAGTTTGTCAAAAATTCGAAACGAAAAACTATATACAAGAGTACAATACAGTTAGGAGAAATTACTTACCCATATCGTATTGAGAAAATACAATCTCCAGATATTGGGTTCAATGCCTATTTAGTATATATCAAGGATATATTAGACAGACCAAATGTATATAATTATGAAGATGATGCAGAACGATGCATTACTTTTCAATTAGCGGTTCTGGACTGGATAACAGCTCTAGAAAAGGTGCCTGATATAGTTCACTGCCATGACCACCATACTGCATTAATTCCGTTTTTGATGACTCATACAAATCTGTATATAAATCTTCGGGAAATACCTACCGTTTTAACCATTCATAATGCACAATATCAGGGACAGTTATCTTATGATAAATTACATTATTTACCTGTTTTTGATAGAGAAAAAATAGGACTTCTAGATTGGGATAACTGCATTAATCCTTTGGCTTCAGGAATAAAATGTGCCTGGAGGGTAACTACGGTTTCTCCTAGTTACATGGAAGAACTGCAAGAAAATGCAAATGGCCTGGAAGGGCTTTTAAGACATGAAAGAAAAAAATGTATCGGAATCCTTAATGGAATTGATACCCATACCTGGGATCCTGAGACAGATTCAATGATAATCAGCAATTATCAAAAGACTAACGTAGTTTCTGGTAGGCAGGAAAATAAAAAATGGATTTGTAACCATTTTAGTTTAGATATAGACAAACCTCTTTTTGGTTTTATAGGACGATTGGTAGGAGAAAAAGGAGCAGATTTATTGCCAGACATCATTAAAGAATCATTACATACTACCGATATAAATATTATCGTTTTGGGCTCGGGAAATTCTGAAACCGAAGAACAATTGCAGGTATTACAAGAAAAATATGCTGGTAGATATAATGTATACATTGGATATGACGAAAAATTATCCCACATCATTTATGCAGGAGTAGATTTTTTATTAATGCCATCTCGTGTAGAACCTTGTGGCCTCAACCAGATGTATGCATTACGATATGGTGCTATTCCAATAATTAGAAGAATAGGAGGGCTTAAGGATACAGTTATAGATATAGGAGAAGAAGGTTTTGGGATATGTCATAATAATGCTTCTGTACAAGATGTTTGCCATGCAATAGAACGCGCAATAACCCTGTATAACGATCAAAAAAAATATAAAGAAATACAAAAACAAATTATGAAAATCGATCACTCATGGGATCGATCTGCTCATCAATATATCGACATATACGAATCACTAAGACCATAAAATGATCAACAAAAAAGTTCTAGCCATTATTTTAGGAGGAGGCCAGGGAACCCGATTATCCCCTCTTACAGATCAACGATCTAAACCTGCAGTATCTATAGCCGGAAAGTACAGACTAGTAGATATTCCAATTTCTAATTGTATACATTGTGATATAAAAAGAATGTTTGTGCTTACCCAGTTTAACTCTGCATCCTTAAATAGGCATATTAAGAACACTTACATTTTCAGCAATTTTAGCGATGCTTTTGTTGATATTCTTGCAGCAGAGCAAACCCCAGATAATAAAACATGGTATCAAGGTACTGCAGATGCAGTACGCCAATCGATGTATCAATTATTAAATCATGAGTTTGAATATGCGTTGATATTATCTGGTGATCAGTTATATCAAATGGATTTTAATGAGATGCTAGATGCTCATGTAGATAAAGGAGCCGACATATCAATTGCAACTATACCTGTTAAATCTAAGGAAGCTACCCAGTTTGGTATCTTAAAAACCGATGAGGATAGTTTTATCTCTTCTTTTGTAGAAAAACCAGATCTAAAAGAACTTTCTGGATGGGAATCTGAAGTGAGTGATGAAATGAAAAATGAAAATAGACACTATCTGGCGTCTATGGGGATTTATATTTTTAACAAACAACTCCTGATCGATATTTTATCAAACCCTGATACTATTGATTTTGGAAAAGAAATCATTCCCCAGGCAATTTCAAAAAATAAAGTACTGGCATATCAATATGAAGGATATTGGACAGATATCGGAAATGTACCCGCTTTTTTCGAAGCAAATATTAACTTAACCGATGATATTCCTCAATTCGATTTATTCAATAAAGAACATTCGGTGTTAACCAGACCGCGCATACTTCCTCCTTCAAAAATTTCAGGTACCCAATTAAATAGATCTATGATTGCAGAAGGTTGTATTATCAATGCTAAAGAAATAGAACGTTCTGTAATTGGTATTCGTTCCAGAATAGGAAACGATACCATGATTAAAAACACCTATATGATAGGAAGTAATACCTATCAGAATATAGCTGAATTAGAAAATGATCGAAAAAATGGAGTTCCACCTATTGGTGTAGGAGATCGATGTTCTATTACCAATACCATTATCGATAAAGATGCCAGAATAGGAAACGATGTTGTTATTAACGGAGGTATGCATCTCGAAGATACCGAACAAGATTCGTATGTAATACGAGAAGGTGTTGTGGTAATTAAAAAAGGAACTGTAATTCCCGATGGGTTTAAATTATAATAGTGTATATGGATAGTGTACTTCCTTTTAGTTTCTTTTCAGAATTTGATATTAATCTTTTCAAAACAGGTAAACACTATCGTTTATACGAAAAATTTGGTTCCCACATCACTACAGTTGATGGAGTAGAAGGCACTTATTTTTCGGTTTGGGCACCTTCAGCAAAATCTGTTTCCGTAATCGGAGATTTTAATCATTGGGTAGAAGGAAAACATCAATTATATGTACGATGGGATGAGTCCGGAATATGGGAAGGTTTTATTCCAAACATAGGAAAAGGAAGTGTGTATAAATATAAAATTCATTCCAATCATAATGATATTAAGACAGAAAAGGCTGATCCTTATGCCAGGCGATGTGAGCATCCTCCGAAAACGGCTTCTGTTGTCTGGGAGGATAGCTACAATTGGGAAGATGTAACATGGATGAAGAAACGCAAAAAGCATAATGCTCTTGATGCTCCTTATTCTATTTATGAAGTACATTTAGGTTCCTGGAAAAAAAAGATAGAAGAAAATCGATCTTTATCATATATAGAACTGTCTGATGAATTGGTTTCTTACGTTAAAGAGATGCAGTTTACCCATGTAGAATTGATGCCAGTGATGGAGTACCCATATGATCCCTCATGGGGATACCAGATTACAGGATATTTTGCGCCTACATCTCGTTTTGGTTACCCAGAAGAATTTAAAGTATTAATAGATAAACTTCATCAAAATGATATTGGAATTATCTTAGACTGGGTACCATCACATTTTCCCGAAGACAGTCATGGTCTTGGTTGTTTTGATGGAACATGCCTCTATGAACACCCTGATAAGAAAAAAGGGTACCATCCCGATTGGAAAAGTTTAATATTTAACTACGGAAGAAATGAGGTAAAAAGCTTTCTGATCAGTAATGCTATTTTTTGGTTGGATCAGTATCATGCAGATGGATTGCGGGTAGATGCTGTGGCCTCTATGTTATTTCTGGATTATTCTCGTGAAAATGGAGAATGGGAACCCAATATATACGGTGGAAGAGAAAATCTAGAAGCTATTACTTTTATGAAAGAGTTAAATGAAGAAGTATATCGTAGTTTTCCTGATACACAAACAATAGCAGAGGAATCTACGTCCTTTCCTATGGTTTCTAAGCCTACTTATCTGGGAGGATTAGGGTTTGGGATGAAGTGGATGATGGGTTGGATGCATGATACACTACAGTATTTTGCAAAAGAACCAATTTACAGAAAACACCACCAAAATGATCTTACCTTTAGTATGACCTATGCCTTTACCGAAAATTTTATGCTTCCATTATCGCATGATGAAGTAGTTCATGGTAAAAGCAGTATCATCGGAAGAATGCCTGGAGATGAATGGCAGCAATTTGCTAACCTTAGATTGTTATATACCTATATGTTCACACATCCAGGAGCAAACCTGCTATTTATGGGAGCAGAGCTAGGGCAGCGAGAAGAATGGAACTTTCAAAATAGCTTAGATTGGTATATACTTCAGTATACATACCATTCTGGAATTCAGAAAATAATAAAAGATTTAAATGTACTATATAAGAAACATCCTGCATTATACCAACAACAATTTAGTACTTCTGGTTTTGAATGGATAAGTTATGACGATCATGAGAATTCAGTAATTGCATATATCCGAAAAGGAATAAAAGAAAAAGATGATTTAATCATCGTCTGTAATTTTACCCCGGTGCCTAGAACAAATTATCGTATAGGATTACCAGGTAAAGGAGAATTAATACCATTATTCAATAGTGATGCTACAATATATGGAGGTAGTGGTACTTCTAATCAAAAAGAAATAATGATAGAAGTAAAAAAATGGCATTATCGAAAATATTCGGCAGAGATTACCATTCCTCCATTAGCAGCTGTGGTATTTAAGATTAACAATTAAGTATATAAAAAATAGTAAGAATTTCCCAAATCTAACTAAAAGAAAACAATATGATTATCAATACAGAACTAGAACAAAAAGGGAATTTATTTCCTGGTAAGATCGTCTCCTTTTCACAGCATGTAGATACTCTAAATTTTACAACAGAAAACGGAGTAATTCTACAAGTTACTATTCTAAGAGGAAGTGTAATTCGTTTTCGATATGCAACCGATAATAATTTTGAAAAAGATTTCTCTTATGCAATAAGTGAAACCGGAGCGAGAGGATATAGTATGTTAAAAGTCGATGAGACTGATACAGAATATACTATTACAACTTCAAAAATTAGTATTTGTATTGCTAAAGCAAATATTCATGTAACTATTCGCGATACTACAGGTAACATTATCTGTCAAGACGATTGGGGATTTCATTGGGAGCAAAGTTATGAGTATGGAGGGAATATTGTAAAAATGAGTAAATCTGCACCTCAAGGCGAGTGTTACTATGGCCTGGGAGATAAACCAATGCATCTTAACCTAAAAGGGAAGCGTGTAGAAAACTGGGCAACCGATCAATATGCATTTGGTAAAGATCAGGATCCACTATATAAGAGCGTTCCTTTTTATATTGGGATGTATGAAGAAAGAGCCTATGGGATATTTTTTGACAATACGTTCAAAACTTTTTTCGACTTTTGTCATGAGCGACGTAATGTAACCAGCTTTTGGGCTCAGGGAGGAGAGATGAACTACTATTTCTTTTATGGTCCTAATATGCAAGATGTGGTTACACGATATACAGATTTAACTGGTAAGCCCGAATTACCACCGCTGTGGGCTTTGGGGTATCATCAATGTAAATGGAGTTATTATCCAGAGAAAAAAGTAAAAGAAGTAACACACAAGTTCAGAGAGCTTCGAATCCCTTGTGATGCCATATACCTTGATATTGATTATATGGATGGTTTTAGGTGTTTTACCTGGAATAAAGAATATTTTCCAGATCCTAAACGTATGGTAACAGAGCTTGCTGAAGATGGTTTTAAAACGGTGGTTATCATCGATCCCGGAATTAAGATTGATGATGAATATTCTGTATATCAAGAAGCGATGGAAAATGATTACTTCTGTAAAAGAGCTGATGGTCCTTATATGCGAGGAAAAGTATGGCCAGGAGAATGTTTTTTTCCAGATTTTACGAATCCCAAAGTAAGAGAATGGTGGGCAGGGTTATTTAAAGAAATAATTGATGAAATAGGAGTAAAAGGAGTTTGGAATGATATGAATGAACCTGCAGTGATGGAGGTCCCTGGAAAAACATTTCCAGACGATGTACGCCATAGTTATGATGGTAATTATTGTAGCCATAGAAAAGCACATAATATATATGGCACACAAATGGCCAGAGCTACTTATGAAGGGGTAAAACGATTTGCATACCCTAAGCGTCCTTTTATCATTACGCGATCTGCGTATTCTGGAGCACAACGCTACACTTCTTCATGGACAGGAGATAATGTGGCTACCTGGGAGCATCTATGGATTGCCAATATCCAGGCACAACGTATGAGTATGAGTGGTATGTCATTTACAGGTAGTGATATCGGGGGATTCGCAGAGCACCCAACGGGAGAGTTGTACGCCCGATGGATTCAACTAGGAGTATTTCATCCGTTCTGTCGTACACATTCTTCTGGAGATCATGGTAATCAGGAACCATGGACCTTTGGAGAAGAAGTAGTAGATGTTACCAGAAAATATGTAGAATTGCGCTACCAATTATTACCATATTTGTATACCATGTTTTGGGAATATGCAGAAGCAGGAATCCCCATGCTAAAATCTTTGGTATTGTATGATCAGGAAGATTTACAAACTCATTATAGAACCGACGAGTTTATATTTGGAAACCAAATCCTGGTATGCCCAATACAAGAACCTAATGCCAAAGGTAGAAGAATGTATATCCCAAAAGGATATTGGTATAACTACTGGACCAGAGCATATGTAAAAGGAGGAAAAGAGCAATGGGTAGATGCCGACCTGGATATTATTCCATTATTTATTAAAGAAGGAGCAATTATACCCAAATATCCAATACAGCAGTATGTAGGAGAAAAGAGGATAGAAGAATTAAAACTAGAAGCTTATTATAAGTTAGGAAATAAAGAGGTATCCAAAGTTTATGAGGATGCCCAGGATGGGTATGATTATGTCAAAGGGAGATATAGTCTTAGAAGTTTTTCCTTTACAGGGAAAGAAAATGAAGTTATTATTCAGCAACATAAAGATGGTAGCTATATTACCGAATATGAAACAATGCAAATAGAACTGATAGGACTTCCGTTTAAAATAAATGAAATTGAAATTGACAATGTTGTAGTTTCATTTGAAAGCGTAGGTTTTGATGCCAAAAATAATATACTAACTGTTCCTAAAAGTTTTACAGAACTTCATATTATAGCAAAATAATTGCCTTTTATCGAACAATAAGGCATTATGTAGATTTTTTGAAAGAAATATTAGCTATTGTTTTTTGAAGGTAGCCCGTTATTTTCGTATTTTTAACAAAATTGAAAATTCAAGATAATATTAATATATGAACACGCGAAAATCTATAGTCCTATTAGGAACTGTTTTATTATTTATGTCCTGTGCGACAAATCCATTTACGGGTAAACAAACATTGGCATTAGTCCCTAATTCTCAGATATTACCAATGGCTTTTCAGCAGTATAATCAATTCTTAGGAGAGAATAAGGTTATAAAAGGAACATCTGACGCACAAATGATCACTCGAGTTGGCCAAAAAATAGCAAAAGCATCAGAACGTTGGTTAAATGCTAATGGTTATCAAGGATATCTCAAAGATTATAAATGGGAATATAATCTTGTAGAAGATAAAAATGTTAATGCCTGGTGTATGCCGGGAGGTAAAATTGTTTTTTATACAGGGATTTTACCTATTGCAAAAAACGAAACGGGTATAGCTGCTGTAATGGGGCATGAAGTTGCTCATGCATTAGCTAATCATGGCCAGCAACGAATGAGTGCAGGCCAAATTCAACAAGTAGCAGGAGCAGCAACCGCCATTGCGGTAAGTGGGAAAGACCAAAAAACACAACAGATCGTTGGTACAGCATTTGGTTTAGGAAGTCAATTTGGAGTAATGTTACCTTTTAGCAGAAGTCACGAGACAGAAGCCGACCGTATAGGGTTACAATTAATGGCAATTGCGGGTTATAATCCTGATGAAGCTGCAGAATTGTGGAAACGTATGAAAGCAAATAGTGGAGGACAAGCCCCACCAGAGTTTATGAGTACCCATCCATCAAGCGATACGCGTATTGCTAATCTAACAGCATGGGCCCCTGCAGCAAGAGCTGAAGCCAAAAAATTTGGGGTAACCACTTTTAAATAATTATAAAGTTTATAATCTTAAAAAGATTATACTTACTTTAGAAGCTGTTCTGAGCAAATTCAGAACAGCTTTTTTTATATAAATTGTTATATAAGAACACTTTAAATAGCGATTTTAATCTAACGGATATATTTTAACTTTATAAGTAAATGAGTAAACTACTACCAAAAGGGCATAAAAAATTATTAAATGCCTGGGCTTTCTATGATTGGGCAAATTCAGTATATAACTTAACGATTTCTTCTGCGGTTTTTCCCATTTTTTGGGGAGCACTCACTATAGTTAGAAATGATCAGGGAGAAATTATTAATGATACAGTACGCTTCTTAGGATACGATTTTAATAATGATTCCTTAATAAGTTATGTCACCGCTTTGGCATTTCTAACCGTATCTATAATTAGCCCATTGCTTTCGGGAATAGCAGATTATGTGGGGAATAAGAAAAATTTCCTTAAATTCTTCTGTTACCTGGGTGCATTATCGTGTATTGGTCTTTATTGGTTTAACCTCGAACATCTTTGGTTTGGGTTACTGTGCTACTTCTTAGCCTTAATTGGTTTTTGGGCTAGTTTGGTATTTTATAACTCATATTTACCAGATATTGCTTTTCCAGAGCAGCAAGATGCTATTAGTGCCAAGGGATACTCTCTTGGATACATTGGAAGTGTAATTTTATTGATCATAAATCTTGTTATGATCTTAAAATATGAATGGTTTGGTTTTGAAAGTGAAGGTGTGCCAACCAGATTATCTTTTGTTATGGTAGGAGTTTGGTGGATTGGGTTTAGCCAATACACATATTATTACCTTCCGAAAGGAAATAAGAAAGATGTATTAACCAAAGCTGTTGTTTTTAATGGTTTTAAAGAGCTAAAAATGATATGGAAAGCGCTTCAGAACAATATACGACTTCGTAGATATCTAAGTGCATTTTTTGTGTATAGTATGGCAGTACAAACAATTATGCTTATTGCTACTTATTTCGGAATTGAAGAATTAGACTGGGGAGAACAAAACGCGACTACCGGTTTAATTATAAGTATCCTGCTAATTCAACTTGTTGCCGTACTGGGAGCATATCTTACTTCTAAAGCATCTTCAAAATTCGGAAATATACAAACATTGATTGTAATTAACTTTATCTGGATTGGTATTTGTGTCTATGCGTATACAATTACCACACCATATCAATTTTATGCTACTGCAGCAATTGTAGGTCTTGTTATGGGAGGTATTCAAGCATTGTCAAGATCTACATATTCAAAGTTATTGCCAGAAGATGCTATTGATACGGCTTCATATTTTAGTTTTTATGATGTTTCAGAAAAAATAGGTATTGTAATTGGGATGTTTTCATACGGGATTATCGCTCAGGTAACCGGGAGTGTACGATATTCGATTCTTTTCTTAATTCTTTTCTTTGTAGTTGGTCTCGTCCTATTATTCAGAGTTCCAAAAACTAAATGATTGTCTAGGTAAACCTTGTAAGGTTTTTATAATAGTAAGAAAAAGGGTAAAAGCTGAGAAAAAGCTTTTATCCTTTTTTTGTGTATTTCATCTAGTTTTTAAGATTATTTTGCCTGTGATAATTAAATATCATTTTGAAATATAATAATATTGGAAACGTTATCGTTATTAGCTACTTTTATATAATAAAACTCACGACAATGAAAAAACTTATGTTAGCGTTGGTAGTTGTACTACTGGCTTCCTGTAATACTACTCAACAAACCGTTATTGCAGCAAAAAAGACCCTAAAAGGGGAATGGTCTCTTGATAAAATCTCTTATGACCGTCAGGGGATATTTGAAGTAAACCTGTACAATGATGCTTCTGCTGAATGTTTTACGGGAAGTATCTGGAAATTTATCCCAAATAATAATACCGGAAAGTATGAAGTAAATCAAAGTAGTTGTGTTTCTACAGGAGCGAGAAACTTTAGATTTACAATTCCTAAGCCTGAGGGTAATGGAGCATATTACTTTATGTTCAAACCCATAAACGAAAAGAAAAAAAGCACAAATAATAATGCTGGTTACAGAATGCTTTTGGATCACCTGGATGATACTACTATGACATGGAAAATGACTGTAAGCCTAGAAGGGAAACCTTTTGTAATCACCATGAATTTTAATAAATTACAATAAACTCAAATCGATAAATGATGAAGACAAATCTTAAAAAAATAGTGGTTGCTGTAATGGCTGTTGCAATTTTAACAAGTTGTGAAGCTGTTAAGAACTCAAATAATACACAACGAGGAGCAGTAATAGGTACTGCTGCCGGAGCTGTGATTGGAGGAATTATAGGAAATAATGTAAAAAACAAGAACTCTGCACTTGGCGCCGTAATCGGTGGTGTCGTTGGTGGTGTTGCCGGTGGTGTTATCGGTAAGCAAATGGATAAACAAGCTCAGAAAATTGAATCAGAAATACCAGGAGCCGAGGTAACAAGAGTAGGAGAAGGTATTGATGTAGTATTTGATGAGAATAGTGGAGTATATTTTGCAACGAATAAATCTACTCTTAATTCGAAATCTAAAGCTAATCTTAACAAATTAGCTGGTATTTTTAAAGAATACCCAGATACTAATATTATTGTAGAAGGGCATACAGATAGTACAGGTGATGATAGTTATAACATGTCATTATCTCAAAAAAGAGCAAATGCTGTTACAAACTATTTAATATCGCAAGGAATAAGCAAGAGTCGTTTAACGACTTATGCTCACGGAGAAACACTTCCAAAATATGATAATGCAACTCCTGAAGGAAGAGCTAAAAATAGAAGAGTTGAGCTTGGTATTGTTGCTAATGAAAAGATGAAGCAAGATGCACAAAACCAAGTTAAGCAATAAACTTTTGTAATAAAACATTTAAAATCCCGACTATACAGTCGGGATTTTTTTATGCTTAATTTTTAATGTATCTTCAATACTTGGACAAGTATTCACACATACTAATCATTGGCGGGGGACTCGCAGGGCTAACTAATGCTATTCATTTGGCTAAAGCAGGTATTCCTGTTACACTTATCGAAATGAATACATACCCAAAACATAAAGTATGCGGCGAATATATATCTAATGAAGTACTCCCATATTTTGGTTTTTTAGATTTAGATATCAATGTTTTACAACCTACCAGAATTTCAAAATTTATTATAAGTACACAAAAAGGAAAATGCATACATAGTACATTACCTTTGGGTGGTTTTGGTGTTAGTAGATATGCTCTCGATCATTATCTATGGGAAAAAGCAGCTGCAGTAGGAGTGCAATTAATACAGGACCAGGTAACCGATATACACTATCACAATAATAGTTTTCAAATTAAAACAGTAGCTAATCGTCTACTAACCAGTGATTATGTTGTTGGTGCATATGGGAAACGGACTCAACTTGATAAAACTTTAAAACGGGATTTTAGCTATAGAAAATCTCCATGGTTGGCTGTTAAGGCCCATTACAAGGCTAATTTTGATTCAGATACAGTCTCTTTACATAATTTTGAAGGTGGGTACTGTGGCCTTTCTATGGTAGAAAACAACATCGTAAACGCGTGTTATTTGGCGACTTATGACAGTTTTAAAAAATATAAAGATTTAGATATCTTTCAAAAGGAGGTTCTATGTAAAAACCCACATTTAAGTGCATTTTTTAAGAATGCTCAACCATTATTTGATATCCCTATTACGATAAGCCAGATAAATTTTGATAAGAAAAATCCTGTTGAAGATCACGTCTTTATGACGGGAGATGCTGCTGGTTTAATTCATCCTCTTTGTGGTAATGGCATGGCAATGGCAATACAAAGTGCTCAAATACTAAGTCAATTACTGATACATAATTATAATCAGGGGTTAATAACTCCCAGAAAAGTAATAGAAACAGAATACACCAAACAATGGAACAAAGCATTTTCTAAAAGATTGTATACTGGTAGAACATTGCAAAAAATCTTGTTAAATGATAGTTTACAACAGCTTTCATACGCAATAGCTAATACCATACCGGCTATTGTACCTAGAATTATAAAACAAACCCATGGAGAGCCTTTGATATGTTAGCAAATTTACAATACAGGAGTAACGAGGTAGAACTCATGGATAATCCAGAAGTTGAAGAAAAAGCTTTGAAAATAGCATTATCAGATATTTCTAGAGCAAATAAATGGTTGGGAGGTAATGCAATTACAATTAAAGCTGTACATACATTGGTTAAAAATCGAAGCTTCTCACAGGAAATTACTATTCTAGATTTAGGTTGTGGTGATGGTGAGATGTTAAGGGCGATTGCTGATTCATTTAGGAAAGAAAAAAAGAATATAAATCTTATTGGTATTGATTTGAATAACAAATGTTTAGATTGCGCTATTGAATCAAGTACTTTATATCCTGAAATATCATTTTTTAACAAAGATATTTTAGAAATAGAAGCTTCAGAGTTTTCTTGTGATATCATTATTTGTACATTAACCCTACATCATCTTAAAGATAATGAGATCAAAAAAGTTATAAAAAAAGCTGTTAACTTGGCCAAAACCGCTGTAGTGATTAATGATCTTCATCGTAGTACATTGGCATATTACCTCTTTAAAGTATTTAGCTTCTTTTTTATTAAAGGGCATGTAGCAAAAAATGATGGATTAGTCTCTATAAAAAGAGGATTCAAAAAACAAGAGTTGTTATATTTTGCTAAAGCACTTCAATTACAAGAGTATAAAGTAGATTGGAAATGGGCTTTCAGATACCGGTGGATTATAAAAACCTCAAATAAGTAAAATTAAAAAAGTAAGAAAAATTGAATGTAAAAATAACTGCTGTAACCAAGCAACTCCCACAGTATATGCGGGAGACAAAAGAGATATTACCCTTTGTTTCTCAGTGGTTATCAGGTCAGAATGAACGTTTCAGACGTAAAGTAATTAAAATTTTTGAAAATGCTGCAGTAGATCGTCGCTATGGTATTATGAGTATTGAAGAAGTGTTTTCTGCTACTTCTTTTGAAGAGAAAAATGATATTTACGTACGAGAAGTAAAGAAACTAGGGACGTCTGTTTTAAAAAAAGCATTAGAAAAAGTCGATTGGGATCCTAAATCCCTTGATTATATTATTACTGTAAGTTGTACAGGTATTATGATTCCTTCTATTGATGCATTTATTATTAATGATCTTAATCTCAAACAAGATATTGTAAGATTGCCAGTTACAGAGATGGGGTGTGCAGCAGGTGTTTCGGGAATTATTTATGCAAGAAACTTTCTGCAAGCCAACCCAGGAAAGAGAGCTGCGGTTATTGCTATAGAATCACCTACAGCAACATTTCAGTTAGATGATTATAGCATGACCAACATGGTAAGTGCTGCTATTTTTGGTGATGGTGCCGCATGTACACTATTATCATCAGAACAAGATGCTATAGGTCCAAAAATTATAGGAGACGAGATGTATCATTTTTATGATGCAACAACAATGATGGGTTTTAAGCTAACAAATGGAGGCTTGCAGATGATATTGGATCCTAAAGTACCAGAAACTATTGCAGCCCATTTTCCTGATATAATCCATCCTTTTTTGGCAAAATACAATAAAACCATTGAAGAGGTGGATCATCTTATCTTTCATCCAGGAGGAAAAAAGATAGTACAGACCGTAGAAGAGCTTTTTGGACATTTAGGAAAAAATATAGAAGATACAAAGGCTGTTTTGATGAAATATGGCAATATGAGTAGTGCTACGGTATTGTATGTATTAGAACGATTCCTAGCACAAAACCCAATACCAGGGGAAATAGGGCTCATGCTTAGTTTTGGTCCCGGATTTTCTGCGCAACGAATATTGCTAGAATGGTAAAAATTACTATTTTTTCATTTCCGAAAAAGCGAAACTTAAAAAAACAAACACTAAAAATTTAGATGTGTGAATAAAGATTTTGCAAATAAAAATGAATGGGCACTCATACTGGGTGGTAGTAGTGGTTTGGGCTTAGCTTCTGCTAAAAAATTAGCTTTGCATGGTATGAATATTATCATTGTACATCGCAATCGCAAAAGTGAAATGAACCAGATTGAAGCAGATTTTATGAAAATAAAAGAAACAGGAATCGGTTTTCTCTCGTTTAACATAGATCTTTTGAAGCCTGAAAAACGAATGAAAGTCATAGCAGAAATAACCAATGTTATAGGTGAAGAACGCATAAAAGCAATAGTGCATAGCATTGCAAAGGGCAACTTAAAACCTATGATTGATGCAGAAAACATATTAAAGAATGATGATTTTCATTTAACCATAGATGCCATGGCGATCAGCCTTTATGATTGGGTTGCTTCGATATTTAAAGCGTCATTGTTTGCAGAGGATGCCAGAGTTATTTCTTTTACCAGCGAAGGAAATACCAAAGCCTGGAAAAATTATGCAGCTGTTTCTACTGCCAAAGTAGCTCTCGAAGCCATCACCAGAAGTATAGCACTAGAGTTTGCACCGTACGGTATTAAAGCCAATTGTCTGCAACCAGGAGCAGTAGATACGCAATCATTACGAATGATACCTGGCCACGAACAAATTATAGCACACAGCCAGCAACGTAACCCATTTAATCGAATTACAACACCAGAAGATGTAGCAAATGTAGTGTATTTGCTATGTAAAGAAGAAGCCTCCTGGATTAATGGTTGTGTGATACCTGTGAACGGAGGCGAACATTTAAACTAAAACAAGTAAAATGAAAAATATAGCAATTCTATGTGTACCCTTTATCCTTTACATCCTGTCTTGTAAAGAAGATAACAATAGTATAGGAAATATGGTCACTGGTGTAGATGATAATAAGGCAGAGGTTATTAGTGTCGAAGTAACAGGAGAAGAGGGTAAGTATTATTTTAGTGTAGGTATTAAGAGTCCGGATCGGGGATGTGATCAATATGCAGATTGGTGGGAGGTTATTTCTGAAGATGGAGAACTGCTCTACAGAAGGATTTTGGCGCATAGTCATGTAAATGAACAGCCTTTTGTGAGATCAGGAGGATCTGTTCCTATTAAAAAAGATCAAATCGTGTATGTACGTGCGCATATGAATACAAGCAAATATGGTGATAAAGTGTTTAAAGGTAATGTAAATGAAGGATTTACAAGAAGTACTTTAGAAAGTGAATTTGCTAACCATTTAGAAAGAACACAACCACTTCCTGATGGATGTGCGTTTTAAATTTGTTTAATTTTGGGTATAGAAGATATTATACAAGAACTGCCATATAGCAAACCTTTTTTGTTTGTAGATAAAATCCTGGAGGTTGATGATGATCACATTAAAGGCACTTATACCTTTCTAAAGGATGAATATTTTTATGAAGGCCATTTTAAAGACAATCCTGTTACTCCAGGGGTGATTCTTACCGAATGTATGGCACAAATCGGAATGGCATGCTTTGGGATTTATCTTTTAAAAGGAGAATGGGATAAAACAAGTTTTGGAGTAGCAATGACCAGTAGTGATATTAATTTTTACCACCCCGTTTATCCAGAGGAGAAAGTGACTGTAATTGCTACTAAAGAATATTTTAGATTTAATAAATTAAAATGTAAAGTTGCTATGTATAATACTGAAGACGTGTTGGTTGCTAAGGGTATTGTAGCAGGAGTAGCTTTTAAAAGATAAAGAGATGAGTAGTATAGGATATTTGTTAGTAAAACTAGTGCTTAAACTGAAAGGGGAAAAGAAATCCTGGTCTCAAGATCCTATTGATTATCATAAAAAAAGGAAACAAGATATACATACTCCTAATACAAAGCTTTTATTGGGTAATGCCTTTAAAACTAAAAAGATATGTAATAGCATAGTAACCAGTATTATTCCTAAAAATACCAATACAGATTTTTTATTACTGTATTGTCATGGAGGTGCATTTGTTTATGGCCCAACTCGAGAAAACTGGATAGCAATCGCTAAGATCGCAAAACAAGCACGTTCTTATGCCTGGATGGTAGATTACCCAAAAGCGCCGGAAAATACTATTAAAACGATAACAGAAAGCGTATATCAAGTATATCTTGAAGCGATTAAAACATATAATCCATCTAAAATCATTTTAATCGGTGATTCTGTGGGTGGAAATTTGATTATGACCCTTACGCAACGGTTGCTAAAAGAAGGACATAAATTGCCAAATAGAGTAATAGCGATTACACCAATGGTGGATGCCAGTCTAACAAATCCAAAAATTGAAAAAATTGATTTAACAGACCCTATTCTTAGTATAAAAGGGGTAAAATCTGCAAAAAAAATGTGTGCAGGTCAATTATCGTTAAAAGATCAACTGATTTCTCCAGTGTATGGTGATTTTAATAATTTTCCGCCAATGTACTTATTTACAGCTACAAATGATATATGTACCCCTGATCAAGAATTGTTAATAGATAAAGTAAAGGAGAGTAATGGGGTAATAGAGGTTATCACAGGAAAAGGAATGCCACATATCTGGCCAATACTACCCATACTATCTGAAGCTAAAACCGCTATAAAGAAAATTATATCGATTATTAATTTGGCTATAGATGATGAATAAAAGACGTGTCGTTATAACAGGTATAGGTGTAGTTGCTCCAAATGGAATGAACGTTTCAGAATTTAAAAAACACGTATATAATGGAGTAAGTGGTATACAGCATATTGAAAATTTAAAAACCCTTAATTTCTCATGTCAAATAGCTGGTTTTCCTATGTATAAAGAATCTTATTTAAATAATTACTTTAACTCAATTCAACTACGTGGTTTAAATGCTTCTGGTATGGAATATGGAGTTATTGCTGGTATGGATGCTTGGAAAGATTCCAAGTTACCTATCAATGATTCTGATACACCGCTTTGGGATATCGGGGTGATTTTCGGAACCGGAATATTGGGTGTCGATAAATTTAGAGAAGCCATTTATAAAGTAGACGAGGGTAAGGTAAAACGGTTGGGTAGTACCACTGTTACGCAAACTATGGCCAGTGGTATTAGTGCTTTTTTAGGCGGCATGTTAGGGTGCGGAAATGTAGTAACCACTAATTCTTCAGCTTGTAGTACAGGGACCGAAGCTATTTTGATGGCCTATGACCGAATAAGTAGTGGTAAAGCAGAAATCATTCTGGCAGGCAGTACAAGTGATAGTGGTCCTTATGTATGGGGAGGCTTTGATGCTATGCGTATTCTCCCATACAAGTATAATGATAATCCAACCGAGGCATCGCGTCCTATGAGCGCCACAGCAAGTGGTTTTGTGCCAGGGAGTGGAGCAGGAGCTTTGGTTATCGAAAGCCTGGATAGTGCTCAAAAAAGAGGAGCTACAATCTATGCAGAAATTTTGGGCGGACATGTAAATAGCGGTGGGCAACGTAAAGGTGGAAGTATGACAGCTCCTAATAGCGATGCAGTGCAGTATTGTATTCGTAAAGCAGTAACCGATGCAGAAATAGATCCGGGAGAAATTGATGCAATCAATGGTCATCTAACTGCTACAACGATGGATAGCGCCGAAATACAAAATTGGTGCATGGCCTTAGAGCGAAAAGGACAGGATTTTCCGTATATCAATTCGCTTAAAAGTATGGTAGGGCATTGCCTGGCAGCTTCTGGTAGTATTGAAAGCGTAGCAACGGTGTTGCAATTGAAAGAGAATTTCATCTTTGGAAATATAAATTGTGAAGATTTACATCCCGAAATAGAAAAATGGGTATCCAGAGATCGAATTCCTACCAAATCATTAGATTATACTCCTAATATTATCGCAAAAGCTAGTTTTGGGTTTGGAGATGTAAATGCTTGCGTTATCTTTAAAAAATACATGTAAAAATAGTATCAAAATAAATATTGAATCAACTCTCATTAAATTATGACAAAAGAAGAATTACTTTCTAAACTAAAAACCATCATAACTCCGTATGTACAAAATGAAGAAGGGCTCACAACTCTTACAGAAGATACTGATTTTATAAAGGATCTCGAAATTAATTCAGCCAACCTGGTAGATGTAGTACTTGATGTAGAGGATGAATTCGATATTGAAATTGATAATGAATCTATGGAGAAAATGTTAACTGTAAAGGCTTCAATTGCCGTAATAGAAGATAAATTAGCGTCCAAATGATCGGTAATGATATTGTAGACCTTCAATTAGCCAAAACCCAGAGTAACTGGCAGAGAAGAGGGTGGCTTCAAAAAATATGTACCAAACAGGAACAACAGTATATTTTTACTTCAGGAAAAGCAGAAGTACAACTCTGGCAGTTTTGGAGTATGAAAGAGGCGGCATATAAAGCTCACCAAAGACGATTTAACCTTTCTCGAAGGTATAACCCCAAAAATTTTCAATGTACGCCAAAAGGAGAGGTTTATGTTGATGATTACAGCTATAAAACATTTACAGAGATACAAAATGAATATGTATATAGCATTGCAATGACATCTAATGAAGATTATCACTCTTCAGTATATGATAAAACAATGAATGCATGTTCTAAGTTGAAAGAAACAATTTCTGAAAAACTAAATATAGATTCGTCTCTGATTCATTTTACTAAAAACAGTAATGGGATTCCACTAGTACATATTGATCAAAAAGTAATACAATTACCACTGTCTCTAACACATCACGGAACATATTCGGCATTTGTCGTTTCAATTTAACAATTTGTCATTAATCGAGTTAGATTTCAATGAAATACTAAAAAAACTATCTAAGTATTGGGAAATAAAAACGGATATCTAATTTATTTTGTTCTCGTTTGTCGTGAATATTAACATCAAAATCACTAGAGTAAATCGTAGTTTTGCCTAATAATTTTTTATCATCGAGAGAGAATGTAATAATCACTTCTTTTTGTATTCCTTTAATAGTAAGATTACCAATAACTTTATATGTATTGGTGCCAAAAGCGACCACATGAGTACTCTCAAAATTTATTTTTGGGTACTTCTTTCTATAGAAAAATTTTTCCCACATTAAGTGTCCATCACGCAAAAAATTATCGGTATCCAGTGTATTAATAAGGGCACTGCCCTTAAAACTTGCGTTCTCGGGATCTTTGGGATTGAAATTAATCTTAAAATCTAAACCTGCAATAGTACCAGAAGTTTTATCTTTTATAAAATCAAAAGAAACTCTTGATTTTTCTTTGTCAAAAACGATGCCTTGATAGTCATTGATTAAAGCATAATCAGAAGTAGGACTGGTTGGTAATTGTGTGGCATTAGGAATAATATCCTGCCCAAATCCTTGAGCATACAAAATACCAATCAATATGTAGAGAAAAGTTCTCATAGGGATAATTATAATGTTACTAAGTTAGAAATAATCAAGAATCATTCCAAGGGTTTATTTACCCCAATTATATACCATCATTCAACTATAAAACCAATAGGTAATCAACCTATTGATTTACAGTTGTTTAACCGTTGTGAGATATTGTGATTCTATTTACTTTTGCTCTTAATAAAATTGCAATTTAAAAAGAAGTAGAGGGAACCTATGCATAAGAACTCTTGATATAACAAATTTTATAAAAACACAGATCATGAAGAAAAATGGAATATATGAAGATCAGGTTACTGATGAAACCACGGTTATTGAAGAGGCTTTTGAAGGGAGTGGAGATACAATAGAATCTGAAGAATTTGATGATACTTTGGGAGAGGAAACAGAAGAATCTGCCAACGACTACTTAGAGGTGAGTAGTGAAAATAGTGGGAGTGACCAAGATTTTGAAGACCTCGAAACTCCTTTTGAAGGTAATGAAAGTGGTACCACAGAAGGTTCTCAAACCGAGGAAGGAACTCTCGAAAAAGTTTCGGGCTACGACTATTCGGTATTAGAAGAGCAAGAAAACGAAGAAGAGGATGAAGAACATCTTTTGGATGCATATTACGCAGAATTTGGAGATCCTACTGCGGCTATGCTAATGCGTAGCGAAAGCGGCAAGAAAATGATGCAGGAAGTTGTTATCGGTAAAGATGATCGTAAGCAAATTAAAGGAACAACCAAATATCCCTGGCGTGCTATCTGTTCTTTAAGAATTAAAGCAAAAGACGGTACCAATTGGATTGGTACAGGATTTCTAATCGGTCCCAGAACAGTTATTACGGCAGGTCATGTGGTTTATATGCATAAGCATGGCGGTTGGGCTAAAAGTATAGAGGTGATTCCAGGAAGAAATGGTGCTAAAAAACCATACGGATCATGTAAAACTTCTCATTTCCATTCGGTTAAAGGATGGACCAAGAGTAAAAAGAGAAGCCATGATTATGGAGCTATTATACTACCCAAAAACTGTAAGTATGGTAACAAAGTAGGATATTTTGGATACGGAAATTACGGCTTCTTTGATTTATTAGGATTAAAAGTAAACCTTTCTGGATATCCTGGGGATAAACCTGCAGGCACACAATGGTGGCATGCCCGAAAAATTAAAGCAGTCACATCCAGAACATTAGTATACAATATTGATACTGCAGGAGGGCAAAGTGGTTCTCCCGTATGGCGAATCAAAAATGGTAAACGTTATGCTGTAGGAATCCATACCAATGGTTATTCTTTGGGTAATTCTGCTACTCGAATTACAAAACCCGTGTTTAAGAACCTTAAAAACTGGAAAAACAAGTATAAATAGTAGACAAAACAGAAGGAATGAGCATTTTTATAAGAGAGAATGCTCATTCTTTAAAAACAAATATAAGTAGTAATGGGAGCTACAATTAGAGGAAAAATAGTAGATCAAAAATCTAAACAACCTGTAAAAGAAGCAGCGATAACTTTAACTATAACAGGGATGACGCGGTTAGTCGATATAGCGCAAGTAACCGATGATTTTGGGTCTTTTTTATGGAACGATCTGGAACCAGGAGCATACGATATACTCATTATGGCAGGAGGGTATACAAACAGGAAAATTTCGATATTACTAAATACAAATGAAGAACAGGAGATTTTTATAGAGCTTTTCTAATCGCTAAAGAAGGATTGTTCGTACGTATCTTAAAATAAATATAAAGTACTACAAATGAGTAGACTAAAATTAAAAAAAATGATAACTTAGAAAGAGAATTAATTGTTAGTCGCGTGATTCATTAAAACTTTCCACTATGAGTAATACAAAAAAAAACACTAGAAAAAGACGATTCGCAGATTTCCAGAATAAATATCGTAGATCTTCTAATTTTGGATACGGATCAAAGAGAGACCAGTTTGCCATTGCAGGAAATGGTGATTTATCGATACCAGAAGATCGTAAAAAAGCATAGTGATCGCTTTGTTAATTAAGCAGCACGTTGTTGTTTTACAGATACTTTTAGATATACGAGAATTATAATTGAAAGTAGTGCACAGACCAAAAACCCTATAAATAGAGGTAGGGTAGTACCCAAAACAAATCTTCCTATATAAGTGCTAATAGGAACCGCCATGATAGTAGAAACAAAACCTGTGATTGCAGCACCTATCCCCGCAATATGACCAATAGGTTGCATGGCCAACGCCCTTAAATTTCCAAATAAGAACCCAATAGCAAAAAATTGCATTCCGAAGAAAAGCAATAATATACCTATGCTTGGATTTGAGGAATTGTAAAATAATACAATATATAAAAGCGAAATCGCAAAAAACGCCAATAGAGAAGTGGTAACCAGTTTCTCCATACCATATTTTAAAACCAGTGTTCCGTTTAAGAAAATAGCAGAACCTATAGAGATAGCTAAAAGACCAAATATATACGGAAACTCTTCTTTTAACTGATATTGCTGTTCAAAAATTTGCTGAGAAGTACTTAGGTATACCATAAAAGATCCTACAATAAATCCCGAAATAAGCGTATAACCAATAGTTGTTTTGTATTGCATTAATTCCTTTAGGCCATCTACAAAAATGGAAGATGTAAATTTTATACGGTTTGAGATTTCGAGGGTTTCGGCTTGTCGTTTCCAAAACCAAAAGGAGATTAGTATACTAAATAGTACTTGCACATAAAATATGGCTTGCCAATCGTAATGATCTAATACAAATTTACCCAACGCAGGAGCAATAATAGGCACCAAAAGAAATACTACAGTAATAAAAGACATGATACGTGCCATATAATCTCCGCTATAAATATCTCTAATCATAGCAATAGCAATGGTTCTGGGGGCAGATAACCCGATACCTTGCAAAATTCGTCCCAATACCATCATTTCTATGCTTGTAGCAAAAACGCAGATAAAGCTTGCGATAATAAAAAGTAGTAGCCCCATGTACACAACAGGTTTTCTACCTATACTATCTGATATGGGTCCAAAAATTAACGGACCAATACCAAGGCCCAGAAAAATCATGGTTATTAATAATTGATTATCTGCAACTTGCCGGGTACCAATAGTAATTCCAATAATATCTAGCGCTGGTAAAAGCGCATCTATAGCCAAAGCTACGATAGACATTAGAGATGCCATAAGGGTTACAAATTCGAACTGGGCAAGCTTCTTTTTTAACATTGGGCAAAATTAGAGTATTTGCTAGTATAAGGAATTATGAAAAGTGTTATATAATACATAAAAAATGCTGTGAAAAAGTGGGTTACAATTCGGTTTTTATTACTTTTTTTAGTCTTAGAAATAAAGGTTTATTATGCTTTACATCCTGATTCACTGAAACTTATGTTAAAAGATGGTGTTGATATTTAAAAAAATGGTATATTATTTGATGCAATAATTAGCATATTCTCATAAAATGAAAACTCTTTTTTTACTACTTACAAGCTGTTTACTAATAAGTTGTGGAAGTTCACAAAATCTGGCGGTATCTACAGAACAAAGTAAAGTCTTAGATGAATTAATAGCGCAAAAAAAACTCGAGATTATATCGGATTGGGCATCTCCAATATCGTCGAGTACTGGCTTAAATGCATTGGTTAATAGCGGGTTATTACCCATAGGGAGTACAGGTAATAATATAAGTCTAATCGGAAATTTTAATCATTTTAGAATCCTGGGAGATAGTATCTCTGTGTATTTACCATATTATGGAGAACGCCAAATATCTGCAGGGTTTAGTAACCGGAATAATAATATTGAATTTGATGGTGTACCAGAGCACACTAAGGTTACGTATAATGAAAAAAAACAACGGTATTTGATAAATTTTGAAGTTAGGAATGCTACAGAGTGGCTTAGAATCGCTGTAACACTATATCCAAATTTGAGAAGTGATATTATGATACAAAGTAATCACCGAACGGCGATACGGTATAGAGGTATGGTATCTAAGTTAGAAGAGAAAAATCATACTGCAGTATCCAATAATTAGCCCGAATCAAAATTAATAGTAGAGAAGCATACAAATATTCTATTTTACATAATATAAATTATAGTACAAATGTATTTATTGAAGCAAATTGGCATATACGTAGTATTTTACATAGTTGCAGATATAGTGACACCATCTGGTGTTCTATATCGTCAGCAATTATGTAAAAGCCAATTTGCGGGTATTTAATTCTATTGTAACTATAATGTAGTATTATGTAAAATATCCCACAGTGATTCTATTTCATAGTAATCAGCTACTTGGGTCATTAAAATTGCCAACCGCATAGCCCACGCCAAAAAAAGCAAAACTTTTAGATGTATTATAAATCGCGTATTTGATAAAATATACGTGATAAAAGTTTTTACGCGATTCTCGTGACGTTGCCGCATAAGCATAAAATTACTCTAACGAGATAATTTCTTGACCCTTCGATAAACTCAGGGTAAATGACAAAAGAACAAAAAAACCTGTGCTGAGCTTGCCGAAGTATCAAGGCTGCATAAAACTTTGGAAACAATTACGGTGCAGTCGCTATATTTTAGAAAACTTTCCAACTCCTAAGATTGATTGAAACTACAATGAATATCTGCAACTTTAATTAAAACTAAGTACTTAATCTCTAAAATATAGACGCTCCTTTACCTATTGTTTTCTCCAAAGTTTTCTGAGGCCAGTTTTAAAACTCATAGGTTCTATTTTACATAATAATTCCCTATAATAAGGTTACTTGTTAAATTAATTTTATTTGGCCATCTACAAATTGTAATAAACCAATTATCTCTTCTCCTAAAAGGTATAACTTGGTAACGCCAACATCTGGAAAATAATTTTCTTTGTGCTGATCTATGTTTCTAGAGTTTTCTGTAGCGGTCTTGATATCAACAGCATAAACTTCAAGCTTATATCCCCCATTTGTTTGTTCGTTAAGTAATTGTTTCATTTGGCCTGAATCATTTGGTGTAATCTTTACATCGCTTTTATGGTAATATAACCAGACTTCAAAACATTGATTACTGATTGCCATAAACCAATTAGAAGTGGTGTTTGTCAATTGATTAATTTCTTCTATACTATCCCTTTCCCATCTATCTACATCAAGAATAAACCATAACTGGTCTTCAAAATTTTCTTCCCATCCGTTTTCTTCAATATACTCAGACGCTCTTTCCATTAGCTTATTTGGAGCAGATTCACCTTGATTTTCACCTATAGGAGCGATCGTTTTAACTATTAATTTTTGAGATTTTTTATCAAAAAAATTAAAATAATCCGCTTCTCTTTCTCCTTCGCATATTAATATAAATTTTCTGGCATCTCTAAAGGGTTCACCTTTTTTATACGACCTATTCGTTTTTTTAATTGGAGGCATATTCTGTCCAGTTTAGATCATCAAAATTTGCTAGTATTGGAATTCCTCCAAATCGGCCGTTTAAATATCCCTTCCTGATATTTAAGTCGGGCCTTATTTTTTTAAACTCTGCGAGTGTTTTAAACTCAGTATTACCACGTTCTCTATTTTTCTCTGCAAACCAAATTTCATCAGGTCTTAACATGTTTAAGTCTAGTAGATTAGATTCATGAGTTGTAAAAATTAGTTGCCCTTTGATTTGATCTTCTCTTGACAATTTTGATAAAAATTCTTTAAGTAAAGATGGATGAATGCTTCTTCCTATCTCATCAATTATATAAACACTAAAATCACCTTCCTTAACAATCAAATTGTATAACATTGACATAAATTCTATTAACCTCTTTGTGCCGTCTGATTCCTCATTAAAGGAAAACAAATTATTTGTTCCAAATCCAATATGTTCAACATACAATCTTTTAACTACAGGCTCTCCTTCTTTTAAAGTAACAATCATATCAACAGATAAAGGTATGTCCTCTCCATCATTTTTTTCAAGATCTTCAATTAAATCATTCACCAAGTCTTTATCGTCTTCCCCAAAATATTCACTTATATTAAACTCTTTAATATGTAAGTTTTTTATTCCAGTATCAAAACTACATAGCATATCTCTAGTGAAGTCCATAAAAGAAGGTTCATTAAGTAGATTTGAAACCAAATATTGGGGTTTAGATGTTGGGAAAATAACTTGCATCTTTATCATCCATTTTATAACAGCCTCAATTTCATTTGATAAATCCCCAAGATCAATATCACCTATTAAATTTAAAAACAATTGATTACTATTAACCCTTTCTTCATAATGATCCTTTAATATTTGAAACTTCTTAGTTTTTAAAAGTTTTTTATTTACTTCAATTTTACTTACTCCATTTTTGTCAACTTCTCGATCAAATATCAATGTGTCTTTTTTACTGATTCCCGAATAATATAAATACTCTTTAATGATATTATCCCTAAGCAGCTCAAAACCATAAATATAAGCCGTATTCTTAGTGATAAATTCAATTTCAAGTTCGGTAGGTTTATCTTCATTTCCTTTAAATGAAGGAACTTTTAATTTTGTGAGATCATCTTCCAAAACAGCATCTCTTAGATAATCAAAAGCTTTTACTAAGTTAGATTTACCTGTTGCATTTGCTCCATAAATTGAAGTAAGTTTTAGGATATCTAAATCCTTAAATTTATAAACATGATTATCAAATCTTCTATAATCACCTATAAATAAGTTGAATTCAGTGGTATCGTTGAAAGAAAGAAAATTAGAAATATTATATCTAAGTATCATTATTACGATTTTTTCGTTTTAACTATGGATAAATATATATAAATATAACAAATTAAATAATTATATTACGATTTTTTCGTTTTAATTAACATTCCACACACATTCCCCTACTCTCCTATCCCTTCGACAAGCTCAGGGAACACGTCGAACGGGCAATAAGTGTTACATTATCTTTTTTAAAGAAACTTTTCGTTAGAAAACTTTTAAAGAATATGTAGAAGTAATAAACTTTGCTTTTCCCAAAGCAAAGTGACATAACGCAAGTACATTATAGTACAAATGTATTTATTGAAGCAAAACGGCGAATACCGCGTATTTGATATAATATCAGATATAATTACGCGCCAGCATATTATATCGACAGATATATGTCACAGCCGTTTGGCGACACGCCCGTTACAAGTGATCGTAGCTACTGGGGTCATTAAAATTATTTTAAGACGTTTAGGTAGCTTATAAATCGGGTATTTGATAAAATATACGTGAAAAAAGTTTTTACGCGATTCTCGTGAAGGTTCCCGCATAAGCATTTTTAGCATTTATGATTTGCATCTCTGCAAACGTTATCCAGCCGCATCATCTCGCAGCTTTACAAAATTGATTCACAGGATCAATTTCGTAAACTCGTCTATGCACATGCTTATCTGCAGAACGCAGATTTAACATCCTAAGGGCTTGCATATCTTTTTGTCTTGCCCCTTCGATAAACTCAGGGTAAATGACAAAAGAACAAAAAAACTTGTGCTGAGCTTGCCGAAGTATCAAGGCTGCACAAAACTTTGGGAACAATCACGGCTCAATCGCTATATTTTAGACGGCATAAAATTGAAAGTCTAGTAGACTTTTGATTTTGTGAGCGAGCTGGCGTGTTGGCGATTTATAACGTTTTGTTTAATCAATAGTACTACTATCATTATCCGGCCGCATCATCTCGCAGCTATAATAATTCCTCCACTGGAGCAATCATTATATCTCGTGTTTTAACCAAAGTTTTCTGAGGCCGGTTTGCCATTGCTACATCTTGGTAAAAATGCAAAATATCAATATTTATATTGACTTTTAATAAGTTAAAAGAAAATCAAGTAAGTTTTTTTGAAACTTGTTTCTATGCTCTGAATTGGTAAAAAACACATAACCCACTTTTTTATCTAAATTAAACATATACAATGCTGTATGACTTAAGTTATCCCCACCGTGTGAAAAATTAGTGCCATAATCAGAATCTTCTATGGCAATTCCTAATCCATATTTTTGTTCTTTTGATTTTTTAGTAGCTAGTTTTGCTGATTGAATTTTTAAAAGCTCTTTGTGACTTTTCTTTGATAGTATTTTAGTATTCATAAGCGCTAACAAAAAGCGTGAAAACTCTTTAGATTCTGTTTGTAAGCTTGCAGATGCTTTAAAATCAGGGTCTTTGGTACTACTGCCATATCCTTTATTTAATTCCCCTCTAAAATGGCCGTCAGCACGATGTTTTTCAATATAGTCATTCCAAACAAAACTAGAATTTTTCATTTTGAGAGGCGTAAAAATTGTTATTTTAATTAAATCTTGTAATTCATTTTTTTCAATTCCTTTTAAATGAGCAATAACTTTAGCTAAATATTCATAACCTTCTCCTGAATATTGATATTTAGTACCTGGTTCAAATTGTATAGTCAATTTACCTTTAGGATTATAATTTCCTTGTTCATCAAG
Organism: Aquimarina atlantica; assembly: GCF_000626715.1. Classification (GTDB taxonomy): domain Bacteria; phylum Bacteroidota; class Bacteroidia; order Flavobacteriales; family Flavobacteriaceae; genus Aquimarina; species Aquimarina atlantica. The sequence goes on from NZ_AQRA01000001.1 coordinate 556,122, forward strand.
ATATCTCCAATTAGGGAATCCACTTGTATGTGATAAAACCATTCTAGCAGTAATTAATTTATAACGTTCATCATAAGCAATATCTGGATATTCCATATAATTATATAAAGGTGTGTCTAAATCAAATAAACCATCATCTACCATTTTCATAGCAAAAAAACTAAATACGGTTTTAGACATTGATGCAGCATCAAAAATTGTAGCATTATTTACTTTTTCTTGTGTTTCAATATTTTTCACTCCTAAAGCATTGTGATACACTATTTTATTATCATTAATAAAAGCGATAGAAAGTCCTGGTATTTGAAGCGAGTCCATTTGGTTTTTGATAAAAGTATCCATTGTAGATTTAGAGATAAGATTACCATTAAAAGACTTAATAAATGTTTCTGAATTTGTAGTCGGTTTAATTTTACAAGAAACTAATGCTATACTAAATAGGACTATTATAAATAAAGTTTTTTTCATTTTTCAAATTTATTTGTAGGTTTTGTTTACCCGAGAGTAATCTCCATTTTTATCTAAAAACACTAGACTGCTTCCAGGTTTTTTTGGAAATATCACTAAAAGTGAAATATTAGTTGCTAGAAACGTATTTTCTTCTACAGGAATAAGTTGGTGTCTTTCATTGTCAATTTGAATAAATAATTTTTTGTATTCGTTAGTAATTACAACAAAGTGATTTTTCCAATCATATTGACCAGCATAACTGCTAAAATCTTTATCAGCAGTATCATAAATTTCATAGGCTGATGGCTTAAAATAATCCCAATTATACTCTTCGGCTACAGCTCTTTGAATATAATTAAACAAATCTTCTGTATTCACACTATTAGCCATGATTACTACTGCTTGTTCTTTTTTGACTGAACCAAAAATAACGGACGTAAAACCATAATTTTGCCCTGTATGTTTAAATACAATATCATCTGAATCCTGTTTCCAATTCAATAAGGTAAAGCCTAATTTATCAAGGTTTCCATCTCTATTAAATACTCTATTGGTCATTTCTTTTGATATTAAGGTGTTTGTACCCTTACTGTGGTCTGTTAATAATTTATGTGTAAATCTTGCCAAATCATCTGGAGTAGTCCAAATTCCACCAGCTGCCTTAAACGTAATGATATTATATGGTTGTGGCTGTAAATTTGCTGAATATCCTGTAGCTTTTGTTGCCAAAAGACGTTCAGGAATTGGTTGTATAAAAGAAGTCGTTTTCATTCCTGATGGTTTTAAAACCAATTCGTCAATTACATCTTCAAACTTTTTATTTGTTGCATCTTCTAATAATTTTTCTAAAACTAAATATCCGGGATTTGAATAAATGTATTTTGAACCTGGTACCGCTACTAATTTAGCAGCAGGGTGTTTTGATGGCTGTTCTCCCTTTAAAGTTTGTTCTATAGTTGGTAACGTTTCATAAGGCATATAATTTGGACCGTAATATCTATTAAAGCCAGAAGTGTGCCCTATAAGTCTGCGAACTGTAACTTTTTCTTTCTGTGTGAATTCGTTTACAGGTACTTTCCAGCCTTTTAATTTTTTATTTACATCTTCATCTAAATTAAGAATCCCTTGTTCTACCAACTTTAAAGCAGCCATTGCAGTAACTGGTTTTCCTAATGAAGCACCTGTAAAAACAGTGTTTTTATCTACTTTTATTGAGTCTTTAAGATTTGCATAACCATAACTTTTTGACCAAGATATTTCTCCTTTATCTACGAAAACAATGCGTAATCCAGGGACTTTGTATTGTTCCATCAAATCTTCAACACGTTGTGGTTGCATCTGATTTTTTATATAATAAAACGGTTTTAAATTATTGACAACGTTTTCACGATGTGCAATGGCTGGGTCTAAAATGGCACTTTTTGAGTCGTTCTCTATTGTTTCTTTACACGAAAGAAAATTAAAAACGAAGAATAGAATTAAAAATGTCTGTTTCAATGTGATTGATTTTAATTGATGAATAAATCGAATGCAAAGAATCAATAAATTTATTTTTTAAGATAATTTATAATTCATATTTAGTCTCTTTGCTTACAAAAAGACTACTTAATACTATTCTTCTTGAAAGCTGAAGGTGAAAGACCCGTTTCTTTTTTAAAAATCTTAAAAAAGGTACTTCTTGATTTAAACCCACAGGACTCACCTATTCCCTCCATTGTATATTTATTGTATTCATCGGACATCAATCTGGATTTTGCTTCTTTAATGCGATACGAATTAATTAAATCGTAAAATGTAATTTGCATTTCAGTATTCAAAAATGTAGAAAGTTTTCTTTCTGATAAATCTATTTCTTCTGATAATATTCTTAAAGTTAATTCAGGATTTAGATATAGTTTTTTCTCCTTAAGAATGCCTTTAATTTTTGATTTTAAAACTCCTGAGACATTATTAGGATTTGGTACATATTCAGTTTTTTTATCTTGTTTTTCAATTAAAAAATAAGGCAAAAAAATAGTGGATTGTTTTAGCCCATTATAACCCAAAATAACCATCGCTATGATGAGAAATGTGAGTGTGATAAAATCGTCCCAAAAAACATTATAATTGAAGAAAATTTCTGATAATGTAATTATTAAATCTATAAAAATTACAGCAGTCATACTCAATAAGAAAAGTTCTAACCAAGAGAAATCTTTTTCTTTTATGGTAGAATAATGATGCTTCATTGTTTTTTAACGCGATAAAACAATTTTAAAGACAGTACACAGTAAAAGATAAAGAACAGGTCTTTTACTAAAGCCAAATTAACATACTTGTAAATTGTATAAAGGTGTGTAAAAGTGTCTGGTTCCGTAAATATATTAACAAACCTAGGGATTGTGTAGATAATAAAATAGACTAAAAATGGAATGAAGTGAGCTAAATTCTTTTTAACAAAATCTGTGTGCTTAAAAAAAAGAGATTTAAAATATAGGTAAATTAGAGGTGCTAGTATAAATCTAGAGCCATCTTCAAAAATAAATGTGATTCTATTTAACCCTCTAATATTATGTAATGCAGAATATGAGTGAAGTATATTTACTAAGACAAATACCCAAAATAATATTAATATTTTTTGAGATAATTTTTTTTGCTTAAGACGTATTAAGCCAATTAAAACAAAAAGGTTTAATATAATACCTACAATTAAAAAAAAATCTACTATTAAATCCATAAAATTAACGAAGATAGTAATATAAATTAGTATTGATTATTTAATAGTAAACATTCCATACACATTCCCACTTCGCTCTTATCGTCGCTTCGGGCAAAGAGTATTCCATTATATTTTTAAGAAACATTTAGGAAGAAAAAAAATAAAGAAGATTAGTACTTATAAAAGCTTTTTACCAAAGCATAGTTAAATAACGCAGAACATTATAGTATAAATGTATTCATTGAAGTAAAACGGTTTTTTGTATTCTAGTAAAGAATAATTTTAGAGCACCTACTAATCATTTCCAGATATACTAAGGTGTACAATTCATAAAATTTGGTGTATTGAAAGTAGTAAGTGGTGAATTAGAAGCAAAATTATCACACAATATCACGTTGTTTACATTCCAACTTCCAATATCTTGATTAAATAGTGTATCTCTAAACATAGAACCCATATTAGTCGCATTATTCACGTTCCAACTACTAATATCTTGATTAAATGAGGAATTTCTGAACATAGAGAACATATTTACCACATTGCTTACATCCCAAGTATCAATATTTTGATTAAACGGAGTTCCTCTAAACATAGAACGCATATCGGTTACATTTTTTACATCCCAACTGCTGATGTCTTGGTTGAATGAAGAATTTCCAAACATAGAATCCATATTAGTTACATTACTGGTGTCCCAGGTATTAAAATTTCCATTAAGAAGGGTATTGACAGCAAAAAACATACTAGACATATCTGTTACTTGAGAAAGATCTGGAGCATCAACAGCATTTATAATCAGAGTGTTTACTCCTACAAAAGCAGCCTCCATTGTTTGCCACCCTATAATACCCCACTGCTCTACCGTACGTAACTGGCCTTGAGAAGTACTGTTATCAGAAAGAACTATTGCTGGAAAGGTACCACTGATGCTCACGGTATAGATACCTGTATTAGAGTAAATATGGGTAGCATCAGCTGTTCTGCCGGTTTGAGTTGTGCCATCACCCCAATCTATAGTGTAATCATAGGTAAACTCTGTTGACCGTGTAGGTATGATTACCATTTCATTACTACTAGTGGTTTGCCAAGTAGTTACAAAAGAAGTGTCGTCTACATCGGTTAGATTTATAGTTACTATAGCCTCGGCTGTAGTTTTACCATCGGTAACCACTACAGTAATGGTATGGCTTTGAGAGGTTTCATAATCTAAAACTTTCAAATCATCAAGGCTTAGTATTCCCTCATCACTAATTTCAAAAAGATTATCATCATTAGCGCTAATACTAAACACTAGTGTGTCGCCATCTGGGTCACTGGCTTCAATCGAACCTATTGGTATATTATCAGCTATATTTTCAACTACAGTAAAGCTTTGGTTATTTATAACAGGAATATTGTTTTGAGCTATCTTTGGATCATCATCGTTACTACAATTTAAGAATGCAGTAAGCACAAAAAACAGTACAAGAAATTTTGCTAGATTTTTCATGTTTATAACAAGTTTTTTTATTTTTTTAAATAATTTCCACTATCAACCTTCTAGAAAAAGCTAACTTTTATCTTTACAGGATCATCACCTTTTTAGTTAAGAATTTCCCCTATATACTTTTCTACCATTTAATCAAATAGCTCGATTAAAAAACCTTTAAGGTTAGATGATGTTAAATGTTATGAAATGACTAATCTATAATTTTAAACGTTAGGGTGTAATGATAAATCAATAGAACCCTATTTTGAATTTATGGACTGAGGTTTTCAATTGACCTGACGATACATTCACTCTTGTGTTTTATAAAAATTAAAATGCCATAACTGGCATTTTAATTTTTATACACGATTTCCAACCACTCTGATCAAGCCTTTATTTGATTTTGACTAATTTGTTATTTTCAAAAGTGCTTCTTTAGCAACTTTACTTATATCACCATCAGAATCTATAGAAATGGCCTTTTTGAGTGCTTCTTTTGCTTTAATAGGATCTTGTAATGAGATGTACGATTCCCCTAGATGTTTATAGGCATTTGCAGAATTTGGAAATAGTTGTAAAACCATAGAAAATACTTGAGTGGAAGCCTGAATCTGTGGTACACGACCACTTTGTAATAAAATGTTTCCTAGTTTAATTAGCTCTGTCTCAAAATCACAAAACGCATAAAGTGGGTCCTGGATCATTTTAGGAAGTTCTTCTCCCAATTTTTGTGTTTGCCCAGATAAATATAAGCTTACGACATAATCCATTGGCTTAGGCTTAAAATCCTGTACATTAAAAGTTAACGCTGCTTCTAATACAGGGTCTTGATTACTTGCATACTCATCAAAACTCATAGTAACCGGAATACTGGGACCTATCCAATCTGCATTTTCTAAAGCCGGTTTATCTTGCCACCATAAATATGATAAAGAGATATTAATAGCACTGTTTGGTAGTGTTACTGGGCGGTTATCTCCCCAAAAATTAACATTTTCTGCTGTGGGCTCTCCGACAAAAATAACATTGGTATAATTGTCTATTTCATTAACCAGGTTTTGGCAAGCAGAAAAGGTTCGTTTTCCGATAATAACAAATAACTTTCCTATTTTATTTATTTTTTCGGCTTTAATAAGGCCTTTTATAACATCTTTATTCAAATAGTTATTTCCTCCACCATTTAAACGCAGATCAATAATTAACTTTTCGGTATCGTTAGTTTCTATTTCATTAAAAACACGAGCATAAAAATCCTTTGTACTTTCTTCGGCTTCATCTGCTATTCTACTATGTCTAACATACATCGTCTTTTCTTTGGCTAAGTATTCTGAGAAGTAAACCTTATCTAGCTGTTGTAAATATAAAGGTGTTGTTGATTGATCTCTTGCATCTAACCAATTTTCATCTTGATGTACATACCCACGGTGTGTAGGCACACGTTCTCCTTTAGCCAATACAGTAAAGGATTGGGTAAATATATTGCCATTTTTTTCTAATGTAAGTGCTACCTTATTTTGAAGGGTTTTTGTAATTTTTTGAGCATGTAAAACTTCAGGATATCGTATATTATTAATACCGTAGGCTTTAAAATATTGTGAATTTTCTACTTCTACTGTCGGTTCAATTGCTTTTAAAACCTCTGAAATTGGCTTCCCTTCTACCGCTATGACTTTTGCACCAACGGCTTCTGGGTAGTTCTTGTGTGCTCCCTGAATATAAATTCCATCATTAAATTCATATAAATTGAAAGGCAATTGTGAAAATTCAAAAGGCTTTTGATGAAAACTAATATAGGTATGCCCATATTTGAATAAAGACACAAGTCGAGAAATCCCAACAATAATTTCGTGTTCTTGTAAATTCGGAATGTCATTGTATAGTGTTTCTACTTCGGTATCAAAAATCTCCTTAGTTGTTTTAACAAAAAGATGTGAATAATCGTTATGTATAGTATTTTGAATAAAACGAAGATCTTCTTGCCATTGTACTTTGGTTAAAGCCTCTTGAGACCATAGTTGCGTAAATAGAAACAGATTGAGTATAATTAGTATTTTTTTCATGATGTTATTTTTTTAACCTGAATTTGTTTCAGGAGTTTTGATTATACATTTGATGAATTAAAAGTGATTATTTTATTTACTGTTTACTCTTTCTAAGAGTAAAGTAGCAAAAGATTGCACGCCGTGTTTTATGGTGGTTTCGTCTACAGCAAAATTTGGTGTATGGGGCATAGAACTTATACCTTTTTCAATATTAGATCCTCCTATAAAAAAGAATACTCCAGGCACTTTTTGTTGATAGTAAAGGAAATCTTCGCCAAAATAAGGAGCTTGACCGTACAGTGGTCTAAACATTTCTTTATTATAAAAATCAGAAATTGTTTGTGATGCAATCTTTGTAAGTTTAGCATCATTTACAGGAGTTCCTGAATAATCTTTTGAATATTCGATGGAGATAAAAGCATCTTTAAATTTAGAGTTAAGGATTTTCTTTTTTATTTCAAGAGGTATACTATTCACTTTTTTTACATCAGTTTCAAGAAAACTAACATTGTATACATTAGTTTCTTCACCTTTATCAAACCTTACCCCCTGTAAAATGAAGTAATCTTTAAAAATTGTTTCTTTGCTAGTCAATCCTATTTTAGAATCTGAAATCTTATTTATAATGTCCCAGATTGAGCCATTCTGTTCTATATTACGAGCAAAACTTTTGAATATAGTATTTATAAAGTTTTCTAACTCTTTTGCATCGGCGCCAGGCTTGAATTTTATATTAAGTGATTTTTGATAAGCAAATAACTCATTAGCCTTAACATTAATCTCTCCTGATGGACCAGGGCCAATGTGCAATCCATAGATTTCATCTGGTTTAATAATGTCGAAAAGGCCATCTTTTATCATATCCTTTGCCCCTGTAAAGGTTTCTTCTGCAGGTTGAAAAATGAAGTAAACGGTACCTTCTAAATTTTCCTTTTGTTGCGATAGAACATTAGCAATACCCAAACCAATTGTGGTATGCACATCATGACCACAAATATGTCTTACTCCTTTATTTTTGGATTTAAAATCTACAACATCTGCTTCATCTGTTTTTATAGCATCCATATCTGCTCTCCAAGCTATTTTTCTTCCTTTTTTACCGCCTTTTAGGATTCCAACAACTCCATATCCTCCAACATTAGTTTTAACTTCTAATCCTAAATTTTTTAAGTATTCTGCTACAATTTGAGAAGTTCTTTTTTCCTGCTTCGATATTTCTGGGTTTATATGTAAATCCCTTCTAATTTTAACTAAGCTGCTATAGATGGCATCAGCTTGTTTTTCAATTTGTTGATAACTACCAATATTTGTACCTGATTGTGCAGAAAGTATTGCGGTAGTTACTAAAAGAAGTATGACTATAAGTTGTGTTTTCATGATATATTTTGTTTGTTATATATCACAAAGATTGTCTTATTGTGTCGTTAGAAATAGTGTTTTTTGTTGAAGTGTCGTATTTGATATTTGAAACGTCACAGCAGCATTATTTGTTCATCCAGTCTTTAAAATCACTGGTCTTTTGTCTACTTACAATAAACTCCTGATCTCTTGGATTAGAAACAGATAACTTTACTCTATGATTAAAATATGGTTCTATTTTCTGAATTGAAATTTTGGAAATAATCTGACCTCTATTAATTCTGTAAAATTTAGTATCATCTAAGGAATCAAATAATTGGTCCATCGTTTCATCTATGATATAGCGCTTATTATGGGTGATACCAAAGGTGATACTATCCTGCGAATATATATACAATAGCTCTGAAACCCTTATTTGCACAAAGCCACTCCCCTCTTTTACCAATATCCCTGAGCGTTTTTGTGGGGTTTGAATACTACCCAGGAGTTCTTTTAAGATATTCGGTTCTATAGAGTTAGATAGGTTTTTGGATTTTGAAAATTTGTGTAACGCAGCGTCTAAGTCTTTTTGTTGAATGGGTTTTAATAAATAGTCAATACTATTTACTTTGAATGCCTGAATGGCATATTGATCAAAGGCCGTAGTGAAAATAATAGGCGCAGTAACTTCTACTTTTTGAAATATCTCAAAACTCAATCCATCTGCTAATTGAATATCCATAAATACTAGTTCAGGAATAGTATTCTTTTGAAACCACACTACAGCATCTTCAACCGTATCAATAATATCTAATAATTGAAAATCAAGAGTACTTTTGGTTAATAAGTTTTGTAACTGACTTGCAGCCCGGGGTTCATCTTCAATGATTAGTATTTTCATGAGTTGTATTTTGATTTGATGCTTTTAATAATGGAAGAGCAACTGTAAAATGCTCTCCATCATTATCGATAATAGGTGCTCTATTTGATATAAGTTGATATCGTTTTTCAATATTCTTTAATCCAATTTTTGTGGATGGTGTTTGGGTAGACTTCGATTGTATTTTATTACTTACTACTAAATAATCCTCTTTGGTTTCTATAGTAATAATCAAAGGTTTCGCCCGAGAAACGATATTATGTTTTATGGCATTTTCTAGTAAAAGCTGCAAACTCATGGGGACAATCATAGCCATTTGCTTACTTTGTAGAATACGCCAATTCACCTTTAGGTTATCTCCAAATCTTTCTGATTGAATATGAATATAAGCTTTTGCAAATTTTAATTCTTTTTGTAATGAAATTAAATTAGTATTTCCTGATTCTAGTATAAATCGATATACATCAGACAGATTATCAACAAATCCCTTCGCATCTTCTTTAGCATCTTGATCAATAATATCACGTAAAGTATTTAAACTATTAAATAAAAAGTGAGGTTGTGCTTGATTTCTTAAGGTATCTAACTGTGCTTGTATCATTATTTGTTTGGTCTGCTCTTCATCTCTAATTGATTTTTTAAGCCTAACATAATAATAAATTGCCTCATATATCGCCATTGTCATAATAATGATTAAAAAAACGGGTAAAAGAACCTTTAATATTACCATATGGGTAGAATAGAATCCCAAAAAAGTAAACAATTGTGCAAGCAAAAAACCCATTGTAAAATCAACAAACAATATCACACAAATAATTGCAAAAAGAAGGAAGACAATACGTTTTAAATCATCTTTAAAATCAGGATATCTTTTCCGTAAATGAATCAAAATAAACCTTATGATACACCAATCACAGATTGTGGGAATTAATGAAGCAAACCAACCTATGAGTACTAATTCTATTGATGCTCTTTCTGATGGGTTATTAAATAAATAGTTTGTTATAAGACTTATAATAAGGATACCTATTACAGAAAACCATATATCATTAAATCCTAGATATTGTATGCGTTTTTTTTTATTAAATAGTGCCATGAATTATAAGCATATTAGCGGTATACCTTGTTTAACTTGATAGAATATAACTCCAAAAGCGATTACAGTAATAACCTGATTCATACCTCTGGTTTTCCATTATTAGAGGTATTATACGAATAACGGAATTATTTGTATCCTGTACAAACCAAAAAAAACGGGTTTTTATTTATAATTCAAATATCTTAGGATTGGCAAAAAAATGAAATCATAATATTTTGAAATGTCGTAATATGTCTCTGAATTGTTATACCTTTTTACATAGTGTTGAAACTATCCAGAACTTTTTTTCTTAGTCGTACACTTATTGGTATTTCAAACTCTCTAATAATTATTTGATTCTCTATAATTTTATCTACTTTATATTTAGACACTACGTATGATTTATGTGTTTGTATAAAATTATCTTCTGGCAATTGTTCTTTAAAACTTTTTAGAGGCATATTTGTAATTATAGCCTCTTCTACTGTTATTACTTTAATGTAATTTTGCATAGCTTCTACAAATAGAATATCATTTATGTGTATCTTTTTAAGCTGTTTTTCACTTCTTAAAAACAAAACTTCATTTTCTGTGTTGTTAGGATAATACTTATAAACTTTATTAACTGCCTGTAAAAAACGTTCGAATGAAATGGGCTTTACTAAATAATCTAAGACGTTATATGAAAAGCTTTCCAGAGCATAGTCTTCATATGCTGTAGTCATAATAACTGAAGGAGAGTTTTTTAAACCTTTTAACCAATCAATACCTGAAACTATTGGCATATTAATATCTAAAAAAATTAAATCAATTTGATTTTTTTCTAAATAATGATTTGCTTGCAATACATTCTTACATAACGCAACTACATTTAAAGACGAAACCTCATTACAATAATCTTCGATGCCTTTTCTAGCAATGGGTTCATCATCAATAATTAAACAGTTGAATTGTTTCATTTTTAAACGTTATAAATTAATAGAAAGGTCAACAATATGTTTAGCCTTGTCTTTTTTTATGTTGAGTTGATGTTGGTCTGGATATAATAATGATAATCGTTTTTGCACATTGGTTAACCCTATTCCTCCTACTCTAGCAGTATGTACCAAAGATTCATCATAACTATTTACAACATTTAAGGAAAGTTTTCTTTCAATTTCTTCAATTTTTATTGTAATTGTATTGAAAGTACTGTCTATATGATTACTACCGTGTTTAAAAGCATTTTCAATAAAAGGGATTAATAATAAAGGTGCAATCTTTAATTGAGAGTTTTCTGATTTGATTTCATAATCTAAGCGAATATCTGGACCTCTACGTGTCTCTTCAATTTTAATATATTTTAATACATAGTCCAATTCTTTTTCCAACAAAATATGAGTGTTACTTTCATACAATTGATAGCGTAATAAACCAGAAAACTGTAGCAAAGTCTCTTTTGCTAAAACATCATCTTTACCAATTAAATGATAAACACTATTAATACCATTAAATAAAAAATGAGGGTTTAACTGTGCTTTTAGATATTTCAATTCTGTTTTATAGGTTTCTTCTATCAATTTTTGCTTTGTTTTTTCCGATTTTCTGTATTCAAATTTTACGATATAGTAAAAACCAGCAGCTGTATATAAGATATGTACAATAAAATTTGCTGAAAAACTTCCTAACAACGGCTCGTTATCTACATTATAGGCACGATATAACATAAAATCACAATATGTTTCGATTACCGTTATTATTATAATTACAAGAATAGTGACTAGATAAAAGTTTACTTTTTTGTTACGCTTATATATTCTTATGAACAAAAAAGCTTGTGAATAAAACAAAACTGCATTAAAGAAAAGCCCATAAGCATATGCGTACGCTAAACTACCAGAGATGTAAGTAAAACCATTCCAATTAAATTCTGATCCAAGGGCAACAAACCAATAATTTAGTAACCAGAACATTAGATGTCCGACATACAGCGCTATTCTAGATGTATTCATTACACATTTTTCAACAAAGAAAGACAAAATTAATTTGTTTAGTTGCGTACTTCAACGTTAATCAATAAATATAGAACGTTAATCAAATATTTATTTTATGGCGCTATATTTTCTGTTGTTTTGTTTCAAATATTGAACATGAGAAAATATATTTTCGCCATCCTGTGCATATATGGTATTACACTTAAGGCACAAGAAAAAGTATCTAATAAAAAAAAGAATAAGCTTGAATTTTCTACGGCTTATAATTTTGGAGTATTAAAAAATTTAGAGCTTGCACCTGTAGCACGTTACGATTATAATGGTATAGTTTACAAATTGAGCTACGAGCGTAGCAGTAAAAACCAAAATATATTTGAAGTAGGTGTAGATTTCTTAGGAAAAACAGCATTAAAAACCGACAGATTATCAAATTTAAATACAGAACTCTTAAAAGGAAGTGTAAATTTCTCGTATTTAAAACAATTGTATACAAAGAATTCCTTGTCAATACATATAGGTTTACAATCACAATCAAATATTTCCCGTTTTTTTAACCGTAGCGACTATGTAGATGTACATCAAGAATTAGGCATCACTAGTCGTTTTGGATATCGGCTAAATGAAAAACAATATCTATCATCACAAATTACTATTCCGTTTGTGTTGGGTAGGGTTTCTAGTGTTAATGCAGGCGTGTATTCCTTCAATCGTTATCAAAGTATTTCATGGAATTTAAAGTATGGGTATATCCTATCGGATAACTTTGATATAAAAGCAAGCTATGACTTTAGTTATAATAGGCTTCAAATACCTATTGCTTACAGAGAATTACAACATCAACTAAACCTTGGTATTATTTATAAATTTTAAAGCTTATGAAACCTATAATTTACACTTTCTCATTCTTAATTGTTTTATTAATGAACTCTTGCGCTGATAGCTTAATAGGAGATGAAGGACAAATCGAAGAAGATATCTTTTTAAATTACCAGACCAAAACAGAATTAGAACTGCCATTTGAAAACGAATGGTATGTAGTTTGGGGAGGAAAATCAATCCAACAGAATCAACATTTTAATAATCGGTTTGAGAGGTATGCTTTAGACATTCTTCAAATAGTGAATGGAGCTTCTTTTACAGGAGATGGTACTCAAAACAAAGATTATTATTGTTTTGGTAAACGCTTAAATGCACCTGGTGACGGAAAGGTAATAGCTATAGAAAATAATATTGAAGATAATACCCCTGGAGTTCTTAATAAAGCTGGGGGTAATTATATCATAATTGATCACTTAAACGGTGAAGTTTCTGTAATGGCACACTTAAAAAAAGGATCAATTATAGTTGCTGTTGGTGATACTGTGGTTAAAGGACAAGAAGTCGGAAAAGCAGGAAATAGTGGAAATTCTACTGAACCACATTTGCATTATCACTTAACAACATCTGATAGCCCAGATGGTATTGGGCTTCCTCCTCAATTTATAAATTACTATGAAGATGATGTATTCGTAGAACAAGGTGAACCTGTAAGAGGACAAAAAGTTAGAAAAAATTAAAGTATAATTAGAAATCTCATTCTATACACTTTTTGCCTCTACTCCTCTGTCCTTACCGTAAACTATTATTCAGTTGTGAATGTTTTTTAATGAAGTGGTTTAATCTTTTTTGATTTTAGTGAAAAAGAGCATTTTTATAGCGAATTGAAAAAAGTTTAAATCACTTCAATGATAAAAACCCACAGGTTAAGTGTAAACATGCTTTTTTTACTGATAACAGTACTTTTTAATAGTTATCATTTTTTACAGGCTGTTTATCATTCTTTTTTTCTAATAGTGTACCATTATAAGAGTTTTGAAGTATCATTTAAAACAGAACATTATGAAAACTTTACAACACATTATAATTGCAGTATTAATATTGGTACAAAGCATATCATTTTCGCAAGAAAGTAAACTAAATAGTATTAAAGAAAAGTTTAATTCTTTAGTAAAAGAGCAAAATAAAGGGGTAGCTATACTCATTAAAAAAAACAATCAGATAAAAACCCTAAGCCTGGGTAATTTTAGCTTAAACGAGAATAATGTTTTTAATATCGGTAGTGCAACCAAAACATTTACAGCAATTCTTATATTACAAGAAGTCGAAAAAGGAAACTTAAAACTAACAGATACTATTGGAAAATACGTAATGCCAATACAAAATGTAGACGCCTCTTTAACAATTAGTCAATTATTAACACACGAAAGCGGTTTAGATGAAATCATTGGCAAAAATATTGAAAAAATATTTTATGCAAAGAAAGATTCATTGTACAATGATAACCTTTTAGATCAGGTAGAAAAGAACAATCCCAAAATGATTGGAAAATTCGATTACTGTAACACAAACTATTTTTTATTAGGAAGAATACTTGAAAAGGTAACAGATCAAAGCTATTTTGATTTGGTTAGAGAGCGAATTATCGAGCCTTTAAAAATGAAAAACACATATCCTTATGTTCATAAAAACTTACCAAATTTGGCAACGCCTTACCACCAAAATAAAGATGTAACTAAATATTTAGACTACAGATACTTTGCAAATATTGCTTATGCTGCAGGTAGTATTGCCTCTACTTTATCTGATATGGAAATTTTTTACAGATCACTTTTTGAAACCGAAATACTCCTTAAAAAAGAAACTGTTAAACAAATGATAGAATCTGGAAATGAAGTATATGGATTAGGTATATTTAAGTCTAATTATAAAAATATTAAGTATTTTAATCATGGAGGAAATAATATAGGTTACTCTTTTGCAAATGCATACAACCCTAAAACTAAAAATCTATTTTTATTATTTACAAACTCTCGTAGAATACCAATAGGAAAGTCTATAAAAAATGACTTGTTTGCATACCTAAATGATGAAAAAATTGAAGACTTTAAATCTATAAACATTGCTGATTTTAAGGAGATAACAGGTAAATATTTATTAAAAGAAGCGAACTTAACCTTAGAAATTAAACAAGAAAAAGGCAAATTATATTTAATTGTTGAAGCTCAAGGAGTAAAAAGTGAATTGACTCAAAAAAATAAAACCACACTTTATGACATGGCTGTCGGAGCCACTTTAACCAAAATTAAAGGCAATACTAATAGTCTAACATTTAGTCAAAATGGATTTACAACAACTATAAGTAAAATTACTACTCCATAGTCTTAAATATGATGTTTTAATACACTATAATCAACTCATATCAAGTGTTTTATATTATTAGATTGTTGACAACATCATTAATGCGTTGTCAACAATCTAATAATAACCAGTGTGCTCTGCATTCTATATATTTTTATTGTATCTAGAATTCTCGTACAAAACTCACACTATTTATAAGCCCTTTTTCTACTTTATAAATAGAGATATATTTGGTTTCTTTACCCTCATTAGTAACTATTTCATGATTGATAACATAGGGACCGTTATTCATTTGATTTACAATTTGTACCGATACTGATTTGTTTTCGAAATCTTTTTTAAAAATAGAAGCCAGTCTATCTGATCCAGTACCCATTAATTTATCTGGGTAAGTATAGACTTCAACTTTGGTATTATAGAGTTTTATAAACTCATCATAATTATGTTCATTAAAATAGTTCATTCTTTTATTAACCACTTCTAATGGCGTTAGGTTAGAATAGTTTTGCGCACTATCTTCATTGATTTCTGATTTGTTCTTACAGGCTATTAGTAAAAAAACTAAAACCACTAAAAATGTTACTTTTTTCATATGAATTTATTTAATCTTTAGGAAAATTTACACTGCTTTTTATTTCTATTATTTGTGCTATATGGCGGTTGGTATGCGCAGCCATATATAAGAAGATTTGATAAGTATCTACAGATCCAAAATTCACGTAATGATTTCTTAAATCATCATTAGTGGTTCTTAAGTAGTTAATATGCTCATCTAATTTTTGTTTGTACGCTTTAATGGTTGCATCATGATCTCCATAAATGTTGTTGGGTTCATTGTCCTCGTCTGTTTTGGTTTTGTTGGTCCTGTCTTGTACATGTGCGATTAATTCTTTATCCGAAAACTTTACATCTTTACGTCTTTCAGGGTTAGCAGGTAACTCTAGTGATTCTTCTAATATTTCAAAGACCTTATCTACAAAAATGGTAATGTGTTCTGTACATTCTGCAATAGACCAGGATGTATCATCCTCTTTAAAATGAAGTTGTGCATCACTTAAACCATCTATCGTACTTAATAGCGTCTCTTTTGAAGTATTTAATTGGGTAATAGCAAAATTTCGCTCTTTTTCAGACAATGTACTTGTATCATTTGAGCATTGAATGAATACTAATGCAATTAAGAGATATAATTTTTTTTTCATAATTCTTTTATCTAATTTTTATTACTCGTTTAGTTAAGCCTTTTTGTATTAAATAGTCTTCGAGTTCTTTAGACTCTCCAACTTGTGCATGATGTAATAACGAAAGACCGTGTGCTCCTTTTGCAAAAAGTAATTCTGGATACGTTTCTATAGTTGCTTTCACCAAATTGGTTTGCCCCAACATAGCAAGGGTAAAAAGATTTGGTCTTGCTCCCTTCGAAATAAAATAGGTTACAATCTCTTTGTTCCCTAAATGAGCAGCACCTTCTATAGCTTGTTCATAGTCCCCATTTCCCCAATCATATGAAGTGTAGATTAGATTTGGATGCTCATTAAGCATCTCTTTAACCAATTCTAATTTTGAATGACCCGCAATTATAAAATCTTTTATGAGTTTTATATCTAACTGATCGGGCTTGCCGCTTGCGGAATCAAATTGTTCGTTTTTTGAAGTTGAAATAAAATAGGTTGGCAACGCGATACCTGCACTTAAACCTATAAGCGAGCCATAAATAAATTTTTTTCTGTTCATAACTGAATACTGTTTGATGTCACAATATTCAGTAAAATCGAATTAAAATACTTTAAAAAACATGCAGGCTTTAACGAAAATATACATTAATGTTTCTTGTATACTGAAGGCGTTACTCCTGTTTTTTTCTTAAATGCTAAATTAAATGAGGTTACATTACCAAAACCAGATTCATAGGCGATAGTAGCAATTTTCTCATTCTTGTATGAAGAATCCTTTAAAAGAGTTTCGGCTTTTTCTATGCGATACTGGTTGACAAAATCATAAAAATTTTGCTCGGTATTTTCATTTATGGCTTGTGAAATTTCTCGTGATTTAACATTCAGTTTTTCTGCAATCATATTGAGGTTAACCTTGTCATCTAGATACACCTTTTCACTTTCAAAAAGCGCTTTAATTTGTCGATATAATGTTTTTGAATCTTTTTTATCTAATTGAGAACTACTATATTTTTGCATTTGCAAACGATGCTGGTGTAAAAAAAGGTAGCTAAATGCATAAATTAATAAAGAATAAAAGATAGGACCTCTAATATAGTAGTAGGTAAAATCTAATAGATTTCCAATGTAATGAACCCAAATAAGTGTTGTTCCGATTAAAATTTTTCGATACCAACTAAATAGATTTTTACTAACTTTTAATTTATTTTTATACAGATAGTTCCAAGATACGATTAGGTAAAAAAACAAATGAAATACTACGATACCATAGTTCCAAAATGATTCAAAATTTCCATCTCTAGGCACAAACGGAATTAATACTAGAAATAGAATAAATGGTAGGAAGTGTAAATACGTTTTTGGTGTAATTGTTTTATTCTTTTCAAAAAGTGAAATTCCGTACAACCATAAAGCAGGAGAGGCTATTAAAATCCCCGAAATACCAATATTATTTTGCCAATTTTCTAATGGCACATAATAATTCAGTACCGATTTACCAATTCTAATAGTCAACCCAAATATAAAAAGACCAAGAAAAAAGTGCTTTTCTCTATTTCCGTTTTTAAGACTGAAAACATAAAAACTTAAGAATAAGCCTTGTGCTAAACCAAGGGAGGCAAGAATTAAAATGAGGCCAGTTGTCAGCATTGTATAATGTATACTTTATATAATTACCTTATTGAATTGATAAAAATCAATATTTCTTTGCTAAAATCCTTTTAAGAACATGTTTGTTTTAGTAAAAATAACTTTTATCTGTTACCTAATAGTAATAAAAGATTTAGTATTTCTAATATTAGCACATTATTTGATATTATCGGTAATTCATTTCGCAACTATACTAATTCCCCCGCTGTAATCATCATCATAACTCCTATTTTAACCTAACTTTCAGTAACAAACCATTTGATAGCTTGTAACCTCATTCCGTTTTATACATTACTCTTTGGGTCTAAGATTCTCAATAACCTGAGCATCTACCCAATGTCTTTTACCCACATAATAAGTTTTTCCATCTTCCTTTTCTATCCATTCTCCTCTAGTAAAAAATAAGTATTTCCCATCTTGAGTCACCATGGGTGAGCTTTCTTGCATTTCACTATTAATCGCTTGTCCCATATTCATTGAAGGTGACCAAGAGTTCTCTTTATCTTTTTGTTTAAAACTGATATAGAGATCTGCTTGCCCATATCCTCCTTCTCGTCTAACATCCCAAATTAAATAAGATTCATCTGGCGCAATAAAGGGATGAGCTATGTATTCCCCTGTATTAATATCAGCATTCATTCTTACTGGATTTTCATACTTGTCGTTTACAAATGGACAATAATAAAGAGAGCCGTTTATGTTCATGTCTTCTTTTTTATAAACAGCATAATAATAAGTTCCATTGGATGAAATAGACCAACCATGTGCTTGGTCTTTTAAAAATTCGCCTATACTTTTGGGCTCTGACCAACCAGTGTCTGTCCGTTTTCTATACTCTTTACCAACGTACATCGTATTGCCATCCTCAGAGAATCTTGGCCATTTTATATCGGTCTCAGATTCCTGACCCCAACTATTATTTTCATACCGAATAACAAAAAATGCACGGTTTTTATACTTTCCATTTTTCCTAGTGAAATAGAATTCCTTCATATCTTGTGAAAACTTACCACCTTCAAAACTCCCTTCTGGAGAAAGAATATCAGGAGCAAAAAGTTCAGGAATTACGCCTGGTGGCTTTTGTCCAAAATAGCGATTTTCCAAGGCTGGAAAATCAAAGTCTTTTGCTTTCTGATTTTTAGTATTGCAAGCATTTAAGAATATTGCCAATACAAGTATTAATAGTATAAAGTTGTAATTTTTCATTGTTTAGATTTTTACCATGCTTGTTATTACTTAATAAAAGCAGGTAAGATTCGCTCTGCGATTATTTGTAAGTAAGGAATATTGTTATCATGACCAGTAGTTACAACCATTAGGTTAAGTTCCTCTATCAGAGTGATAATCTGACCATAACCTCCCTGAGCAGATACACCGAAATAATTTTTATTACCAACTTTCAAATCTGCACTCCACCAGAAATATCCGTATCCTTGATTAGAGACATCTTTGCCACCGTAGTGAACTTCATCATCGCCAGTATAGAGGAGCCTGCTGGTTGCTTTAGTGATAAAGGCTTCTGGAATCAACTGTTCACCATTCCATTTACCTTTATTGATGACCAGAGTGCCCCATTTGACCATATTACGTGATGTCATGCTCGAGCGACTTCCCGAACTTGGCAGACCGCTAACATCAGTCTCCCAGCCATAATTCGTGATACCCATTTTATCAAGAAGTTCATTTTTGATAAAATCTTTAGCAGTGCCTGGCACTACGGCGTCAATGACTTGCATCACCAATATTGGATCAAATTGATATTTAAACCTCTGAGAATCTGAAGTAATAGGTATACTATGCTCGAGGTAAACTTGAACTTGCTTTTGACCTTTTAACAGAGCAGGGGTTTTCTCGAATTCCTCTCTATTTTCTTTACTGATGCGAATACCAGAACGCATAGTCAACGCCTTGTGTAACGTGATTTTTTCTACACCATCAACAAATTTTGTTGGATCCAGGTTTTTTAGAAAGTCAACCAACGGTTTGTCTAAATCAGCCATAGACAGATACCCCAACTGGATAGCACGCCCGAGCGCCAAACTGGTGTAGGCTTTAGTCGCAGATGCTTGTGGGTGGGGTAGATCGATACGTCCTCTCCTATAATAGGATTCAAATAAGAGCTTACCTTTATGAGCAATAAGAAAGCTATCGAAATTACCATATTTATTGTCTGCGATCTCTTGCGTCAGGGCAAGAATCATTGCTTTATTGCCACCATCGACGCCTAATTTCCCCACAAGGATGCCGTCTTTTCTATCGGTTGGCGCTACATCGATAAAGGCTTTTTCAAGATAAGGAATATCTCTAAATGAGAGCTCGGCTTCGGTAGCTGTAGCCTCTGGCGCTTGACTGTCAATTTGTTGAGCAAAGCTACTATGTGTTAGTACAAGAAAAATTAGAAGTAGTAATCCTGTTTTGTTTTTCATAATTTTTTATTATTTATAAATGTTTGATAGCAGTTACCACTATTAAGCTTAATGAAAATTCCTCTTATTCACTTTTTTGTAATTCCATAAGCTTCTGTCTGGTACGGTTATTTTGAGGATTTAATTCAAGTGATTTAGTATAATTTAAAATTGCCATATCAATTTCTCCAATTTTTGCGCAGGCTTCGGCATAACTATCGTATACTTTATAACTATCTGGATAGAGTATCATATTCACTTTGAAAACATCTTGTGATAATTTCATTCTATCCTCATGGAAAAAATCATAGCCTAGATCATTTAGATAATCTTCAGTAACAGTAAGATAAGTTGAGTCATGTTCTTTTAAGGCCATATATGCACTAAGTGCTTTGTCAAAATCACCTTCAAGAAGGAATTCTATAGGTTCTTTTTTATCGGTATCCATCTTAACAAAAGTTGCAGCTATTGTTCTATCGTTTCTATTCAGGTAAATTAAATTGAGCGTTTCGTTTTCAGAATCTGGCGTAAATTGCATAAGTCGACTAGAATTTCTTCTAACAAAACTACTATCTGAGACTTTGACTAGTTCTTCTGCTTCTAAGTCAAGTATATTTTTATAGAACAGTTGATTGTCCTTTTGAAAAACTTCTACAATCCTACCATCGGACATATATCTACCATTAATTTTGTTGACTAAAGACTGTTCTATTTCTATTTTTTTATGTATTGGAACAAACTTATCCCAATCATAAGCCATGGCTACAGAACGCATCACTTCTGCATTAAACTCCGGAAAAGTAGAATTAGTGAATACTACCACACCATACCCTTTATCTCTATGAGCCATAATCTCTGCATAAAAACCTGTATTCCATCCGTGATGTCTTAAATAGATTTCATCATTTCTATTAAAAAGTTGAAACCCTAAGCCTAATGTAAATGACCAGCCAGAATTATTACTCACCCCATATGGTGTGCCCATTAATTGTGTCAAATCTTTTGATAATCCTTTAGTACGTTGACCTTTTAGGGTTTGTTGTACGTTGGCTATAAATTTTGCATAGTCCTCGGCAGTTGTCCATAATCCAGTTGAAGCCAATGCAGGATCAATCTTTCTTCCTCCTTTTACCTTAGAACCATCTTTTAAATAACCTGTTGCTACCTTAGTTAATTGCTCCGTAGTAAGTGATAAGTTAAACGTACTGTTGTTCATTTCTAAGGGCTGCAACACAAGTTCATGCATAATCTCTGGGAATGTTTTCCCCTCTACATCTAGCATCATTTGCTGAATAGGCACATAGCTTGCATATGCAAAACGAACACTTTCACTAGGCTCTTTATTTACTGTAATTGGCTCATTTTTAGCTGGATAAATCCCGTTTAAAATCTCTAAAAGTGTTGGGATTTTCTCATGTATACTATATGATCCTGTTCCACGAGGATGTATTCCAGCAGAGTGATTCAAAAGGTTTTTTATGGTGACTTTCTTGTCTTTGGTAAATTCATTTTCTGGTACTTTCCAGGATTTTAAATAACTGTTAACATCTTCATCTAAGTCAAATTTATTTTCTTCTACAACACGTAATGCACCATAGGCTGTTACTGGCATACTAGTTGCCGCTGCCTGGAAAAGTGTTTGTGTCGTTACCGGGATTTGACTTTCTTTATCCACGACACCGTACCCTTTTGCCCAAGCAATTTCACCATTATGTATGACTGCAATACTCACGCCTGGAATGCCATAGTGTTTCATTCGTTCTTCTATAGACCATGTAGAATCACCAACTATGTGTACCCGAGTTGTGAGACCATTTTCTACCTTTTTTATTAAATCTACTGTAGTATCAGTATTTGATTCTTCTGTACATGATTGAAAAAGAATGATAAGGAGGAAGATTCTGATAATTTTTTTCATTACTAATACTTTTTTAAGAAATTCTTCTTTTAATTTCATTTATGTTCAGTCGTTAAGGAGTTTGATGCTTCTATAAATATTTTTCGGATCTGAGGTGCTCACCCAGTAAGTCTTTGATGAGTACATCCAGATTTTATTTCTCGAGTCTTTTTAGCCACCTTTCAGCAAGTGAAAAATTCGGATCAATTGTCAGTGCTTTTTTGATCATGACCTTAGCACTTTCTAGCTGACCTTGAGCTTTGCGTACAAGCCCCATTCCGAGATAAGATTCCTTCCCTTCAGGATACATTTCTAAGGAATATTGAAAGATTTCTTCTGCGGCAATTAAATTCTTACTTCGTATCGTGTGAAAACCAAGGTTAAATAGGACCGATATAGGTGTCTTGATTTCATACCCGTATCGTTTTGATAACCTATCGAAATGTTGTGTCACTTTATCCAACGATTCCAGGTTTTCACCGGGATTGAAGGGATTGAAGTCAGGGTATAACGCAAGAAGAAACAGTGTAAAATCCATCGCTGGTACATGACCCTGGTTCACCAATTCATCCACTTTATAGGTAAAACTCTCTGGTTTATGAATCGCTAAAACACGAGTGAATTCAGAAACGTGATTTGTTAATCCTTCATCATCGCTGTAAATGATATGTAGAAATCTGTTTTCCGAAAGCGTTTTTAACGGACCAGTTTTTATTTTTTGTTGAAGCACTTTTGGTATGTGCATAATTGATGGGCTGCTTGCAAAGTAGCCATTAAACAGAAGAGGGTTGTTGAGCAGCGTGTAAACACAGAAAAATCCACTGTTAGAACCACCATAAAGTGCTCTAAATGGGGCTGTACGGTATGTATCGTCGACGTGCGGTATCAGCTCTGTCTCAAAAAAGTTAATATAATTATCAGGAATTGTTGTGTCTTGATCCCTTGTTGGCAACAAAATACGATTTCCTTCGGGTAAATCTATTCCAATGAGTATCATCTCAGGAATTTGTCCCTCGCCCATGTAGTCTAGTGTAGAAGCTAACATGGCGAATCGAGCTCGGTAATCTGAACCCAACATATACAGTACGGGATAGGTTTTATTAGCACTATCGTAGTTCGCAGGTAAATGGACTGATAGTGGAATAGTTTTGTTTAAGACTTTTGATTGAAGTGAAGATATTTCTCCTAAGGTAACTACTGGTTTATCAGGATCTTTTTCTGCCTTTTCTTGAGCAAAGACAGTATTTAACACTATAATACATATTAATGTTAATAATTTAGTAATTTTCATATTTACTTTATTTTTATTACTTGCGATACTAAATTATCCTATAACTTATGCTTAACAACATAAATATGACAAACGCAAAAGTTAAATGACAAAATCATTTCATCATTGATATATAGCTTTTGTAAGAAATTATAGTAACTGCCAGGTATAGATAGTATCTTTATACACTTTTTAGAAAAACATATATGTTTAATAGGTCCATAAAAAATACCGTACTACTTAATGCAGGAGCTTTTTTGCTGGTTTTTATGCTTGAAACATTGAGTAATTTGTTTTTTAAAGATAATTTTGAGACTAGTTATTTATTTTACGCACATGGACTTAATTATACTTTTATGATTATGGGTTTCATTTGGGTAAATCATTTTATTCTTATTCCTTTTTTCCTAGATAAGAAACGATACTTTATATATGGGATACTACTCATAGGGAGTTTACTTATTTTTTCCTACTTAAGAACAAATAGTTGGTCTGGCACTTCTAAAATATTCTTCTTTCTTCTTTATACAACAGGAGCCGGTATGGCTGTTTTTTTCTTAAGAAGAAACATGATCTTCCAAAAAGAAAATGAGGAGAAAGAAAAATTGCAAAAAGAAATGGAGCTTACCTATTTAAAAGAGCAGGTAAATCCTCATTTTTTGTTTAACTCCTTAAATAGTATTTATTCACTAGCTAGACAGCAATCGCCAGAAACTCCTGATGTGGTTATGCAGCTTTCAGAATTAATGAGGTATCAATTAGAAAGTTCTAAAAAAAACACCGTTTTATTAAAAGAAGAGTTGGAGTTTATAGAAAATTATTTATTACTTGAAGAAAAAAGATTAAGTAAACGTTGTACTATTGAATTTTTAATTAGCGGAAATTTATTAGAGTTAAGGATTGCTCCAATGCTACTCATCCCATTTGTTGAAAATGCAGTGAAACATGGCGCACAAAGTACGAATGAACAGAGTACAATTGATGTTTCTGTGGCTATAAAAAACACCACCCTCTATTTTTGTGTAGTTAATTCAAAGCCTCATATGGTTTCTGCATCCAAAAGAGAAGGAATGGGTCTTGAAAATGTGAGAAGACGTTTAAATCTATTATATCCTAATTCTCATGCATTAGAAATTAATGATATGGAAAAACTATATCGTGTAAATTTATCTATTGATTTAACAGTTTCAATAGTAAAAAAATAGTTAATGATTAAAATTGGTATCATAGATGATGAAATACTTGCACGTAAAGTGTTAGAAGATTATTGTGCTAAAATTGATAATTTTGAATTGGTATTAAGTACCGGGAATCCACTTGAATTTGTCAATTTTACTCAGCAAAATGAAGTTGATCTCATTTTTCTTGATATAGAAATGCCAGAGCTTAATGGTATAGAAATTTTGCGTTCTATGATAAACCCACCTAAAGTTATTTTAACTACGGCTTATTCTGAGTATGCATTAGAAAGTTATAATTATGGTGTTGTAGACTATTTACTAAAACCTGTAAAAATTGAACGTTTTTTGAAAGCAATAAACAAAGTTTCAACTTCAAAAATAATAGAACCTAAAAAAAGTAGTGGAAATGAAGAGCTTCAAATAAAACATGATGGAATACCAGTTAATATTTCATTTAAATCTATTCTGTACATTCAGAGTTTTGGAAATTATTTGAAAATCTTTACAGATTCAAGAATGTACTTGATCTCAGAAACACTTACTAATATTACTACCGTATTATCCGAAAATTTCCAACGTACACATAAATCATACATTGCCAATTTGGATAGAGTTACTAAGGCAACCAGAACATATGTATTAATTGAAAATAATAAAGTCCCAGTCAGTACTACATATAAGGTCATTGTTTTTGAAAAATTGAAGATTTTATCAAAATTATAATATAGTTATTTCCATTTTGCACACATTACACTCCCCTCCTATACTTCGATAGCTCAAGGTAAAATACATAACGCAAATGCATTATTGATTTTTATCCAACCCACAATTCATCCATAAAAAAATACAATTCGGTAACATCATTTTTATAGATAGTAATATGCTTACGACATTTGAACAATCAATAAGCATAACTATCTATGATTAAAGTACAAAACCTTTCCAAATCATTTCAAAACATACAAGCGGTAAACGATATTAGTTTTACTATCAAAAAAGGAGAAATCTTTGGGTTCTTAGGCCCCAATGGTGCAGGAAAATCTACTACACTCAATATGATGAGTACGATTTTAAAAAGTGATGAAGGAACGATTCATATTGATGGCAAAAATAGTAGTGAAAATGCTTCAGCATGCAAGCATTTGATTGGTGTTGTACCACAGGAGATATCCTTATACGAAGATCTTTCTGCCTATGAGAACCTATTGTTCTGGGGGAATTTATATGGAATTCCCTCTAAAACACTAAAAGAAAGAATCCATACCACCCTGAAATTAATCGGGTTGTTAGACCGAAAGAAGGATTTAATCAAAAACTATTCTGGAGGAATGAAACGCAGAATCAATATTGCTGCGGCATTGCTACATCGTCCGAAAGTATTGTTTATGGATGAGCCTACCGTAGGAATTGATCCCCAAAGTAGAAATCACATTTTCGAAGTCATCGAAACCTTAAACCAACAAGGAATGACCATTGTCTACACCACACATTATATGGAAGAAGTAGAGCGTCTGTGTGATCGTATTGCGATTATAGACTCAGGAAAAATCATCGCACAAGGAACACAATCTGAGTTGAAAGAATTGGTACAGACCAAAGAAAGTATCCAGTTCGAGTTTAATTTTCTTTCTGAAAGCAATGTAGATCAACTCAGGAAATTATTTTCCTATGAATTAACGCATAACAAAAACAAGTTGTTGGTAGAGTGTACAGTAAAAGAGCTTTCTAAAGTAATTACAACGTGTAATGATTTGCAATTGAGCATCAAAGATATACAACTGAACAAAGTAAACTTAGAAGCTATCTTTTTAAGCCTTACAGGAAAACAACTAAGAGATTAATCAACCTATCCATCCATTATAAAACCAACCATCATGCTATTTACTGTTTTAAAAAAAGACCTGATATTGTTTTTCTCTGACAAAAAGGGAGTCCTGATTACTTTTCTACTACCTATTATTATGATTACGCTATTTGCATTTGCATTTGGTGGAGTTGCTAAAAAGAAAAGTGCTCCAAAGCCTCTGGCAGTATTGGTGGTGGATAAAGATGCTACTACAACCTCTCAGGAGTTGATTGCAAAACTAGATGCTATGCCAACTATTCGTTTGATTGCTTCTGAAGAAGAGAACGCCTTAAGCCTTGTTAGAAAAGGAAAAAATGTAGCAGCCTTAATTTTCGAAAAAGGATTTTCTGATGCTGTTAAAGCAGATAAAGACTTGCCAATCGAACTAAAATATGACGCTGCAAGAGATTTACAAATGCGAATTGTACATACTGTTTTAAAAGAAGGATTCAAATATCATTTAGGAAAAGTAGATGTGATTAATACTATAAAACTAAAAACGACTTCGTTAATCAAAGAGACCTCTACCAAAGCTCATCCTGGTCTGGTACAAGCTGTAGGAGGAACAGCAATCATGATGTTGTTGTTTAGTATCGCCGCTATTGGCGGTGGATTGTTAGATGAAAAAGAAGCCGGAACGCTTAAGCGATTATTGATTGCTCCGGTAAAACCGCTGGATATTTTACTTGCCAAAATGGGAACAGCTATGGTAGTTTCTATTTTACAATTAACCACCATGTTTGTCTTTGCCTGGTTAGCCTTTGGGTTACCTATATTTATGGATCTGTTATCACTACTATTGCTGATCTTGTGTATTTCATTTGCAGTTTCTAGTTTTGGAGTTTTCTTAGTGTCTACAGTAAAAACACGTCAACAATTACAAGGAATGAGTACCATTATTATCATTCTGATGTCAGCAATTGGAGGAAGTATGATTCCGATTAGTATGATGCCAGAATTCATGCAAAACATTGCAGTAATTAGCGTGAATTACTGGGGAATTGAAGGTTTCTTTGATATTTTTTGGAGGCAATTGCCTTTGATCACTATTCTTCCTAAAATGGGAGTTCTATTAGCCATTGGTTTGGGAATGATTTTGATTTCTACAGCATTATTTAAGAAGAATATTATTGCGATCGAATAACTCTTATTACCCATTATAAGTCGTACAAGTAACACTATACAAAAACCGTTGAAAACTGGGACTAAATAAGGAGTTTAGCCCCAGTATTTTGCAGTTGATTAACTCTTACGATAGCATCCCTATTCCATTACTTTTGTTTCAAACAATATTATTAACTAATCATTTAATATTATGAAACACTTTTTAAAACCATTAGTAGTGGTATTATTATTTGGGTTATTTGTAGTAACTGTACAAAGCTGTGAAGATGAAAATATCGATACTACCAATGATGTAACTCAAAAAGATGAGTCTTCGGAAAAAGCAAGTTCAACTTCTTCAGTATTAACATTTGATGAATCTTCAAGTCTTTCACTGGATGATCTTTTTGCAGGATTTCCATACGGAAACCTTATTCAGGGACACCTAAAACTTTCCATGGCATATGGTAAGGATGCAGAAGAAAACTATCAGCGATCGCTTTATTTACTTAGAAAAGAAAAAAATATAGCGGAATCACTAGCTGGGATATATCAAAAAATTCCTGCTCAATACTACTTATATCGCACCATGATCACTGAAACTCTAAAACAATTACGATCAGACGAATCCTTGAACTATTTGTATGAGATCGCTTCATTACACATCCCAAGGGATACAGAACCTGAAAACCCTGAGATTGACACGCGAACGGATGAAATCATTATTCGTCTTACGGCAGTAGAAGGCATTGGAATCTTAGCAATACAAAAAAACCGAGTAGCCGAAAAAATGCTGATGCGCTTGATCGATCACAAAGATTTATCGGTACGCCAAATGGCCACACGTTGCTATTTGCAAACTCCTTTTGGAAATGTAGAAGAGAAAATGAAAGAATTGTACGAAAGACTTCCTCAGGATGAGCACTGGTATATCACTACCAGAAGCACAGATATCAGAAAAGTAAAACATCCGGAGATGCCAGAGGAATTTGATATTAAAGTTAATGAAACGGAAGACTCACCAAAAATCAGATAATCATGAAAAATATTCAGCTATATAAGAACACAGTATTTTACATACTAGTATTAATAATGATCCCAATAACCACTCAGGCACAACAAACCTGTACCGTTCCTCCGCATGATAATGTGGCAGACGGAACTTCGGTTTATGCTTCAGGGCTGTGTAACCAAGCCCGCGTTGATCACTGGTGGGGAGTTTTTGATATGAGAAGACAAGATTGGGATAATGGATTTGGTTATTACGATCCCTGTAACTTAGATTTGCCTTTGGCAAGGACGTTTGCAGCGTTATACTTACTTACCTATTCTGCAGAAGATTATGCAACTAACACGGGAGATTATAGTGGAAATGCACTTCGCTGGGCCTATCCATACACAGCTAATAATACCGGAAGGTTACAAGCATTGTGTTATAAACCAGGATCTACTCCAGGGCAATGGGCTGGTTGGGCTTATGGTAGTCGTGTAGAATTGTATATTCCTTACTTCTATTCTTTTGATGTAGCTACTAGAGCCGGAACTTTATTACATGAAGCAAGGCACAATGGTGGAAAAAGCCATAATGGTGGTAGCGGATGCCCGAGAGCTGCTTCTTGTGATACCAATTGGGACTATCAGGGGTCGAATATGTATGAAGTATTGTATTTATGGTGGTTTGCCGTTGATGGAACAAGAACTACAAGTGCGATACGTAATATGGCAAGAAATAGAGCAAGAAGTGTTCAGAACACAGCTTTTAATACGAATCCAGGATTTAATATTTAAATTGCTTAATGCAAACTATATGTAACCATGCCTTTTAGAGGAGATTAACCTCTTCTAAAAGGCATTTTTTATTCATTCAACTTCTTATTCTTTTGGCCTCAATTTTTCAATAATCTGGGCATCGACCCAAAATACATCTACATTTTCGTATTTGTCGGACCCCATATTTCTATTAAAGAAAAGGTATTTACCGTCTGGTGTTACACTTGCAGCTGCTTCCCAGGCACTAGTGTTTATCTTATCCCCAAGGTTGATAGCCTCACCCCAAGAACCATCTTGTTGTTTAAAACTGATGTAGATATCCGAATCTCCATATCCGCTTTCTCTTTCGCCATCCCAGATCAAATAAGATTCATCTGAAGCAATAAATGGATGTGCATTCATCTTTCCGGTGTTAACCTCTTTACCAAAAGCTTTAGGTTCTTCACGTTTCCCATCTATTAATCGCGAATACCGAATCACACCATCTCCATCTGGCATGCCCGCTTCATCAAAAACATACGTTCCTTTTGATGAAGCCGTAAGGCGCATAATCTCTATCTCCTGAAATGACGCATCTAGCTTTTTTATCTCCGACCACTCCCCCGTCTCGGTTCGCTCCTTATACCGTCTGCCTAAATGCATGGTCTTACCATCGGGAGAGATAAACGGTTGCCCAACTCTTGATGATATTACTGTCTCTCCCCACTTATTATTTTTATATCGAAAAACAACGAATTCATGTTTTTTACTTCCTTCTACTTCCCTGATAAAATAAAATTCTTTCTGGTCGGGTGAAAAGGCACCTGCATATTCCCAGCCGTCGGTTACAATCATTCCTGGAGCAAAACGTTCGGGTATTAAACCCGGTGGTTTTTGTCCCAGATAAGGGTTATCTATAGTGATGGTAACATTATTATTTTCTGCGGTACGTTCCTTTTTAGTTTGACAGGCATTTAAAAATGGTATCATTACCAATATCAAAATACAATATGTTTTTTTCATAGATTTTTGTTGTTTAATCATACGTTTAATATTACTTTACTCCTTCGCATCCGAAGCTACGCGAAACCCAAAATAGTCATATAACTCACCATTAAAAGCGCTTCCATAGCGATAAGCAACACTACAAAAAGAAGCATTAAGACCCCAGCCTCCACCACGTATTACTCTACGATCCCCTTTAGTCTCACCTGTAGGATTGTTTTTAGGGCTGTTTGCATAATACTCACTTCCGTAGATATCCATACACCATTCCCAAACATTACCGCTCATATCGTAAAGTCCTAATTCGTTGGCTTTTTTACTCGCCACTGTATGCGGTTTTTTGTCAGAATTACCATCATACCACCCTACCTTGTCAATGCTATTTCCTCCGCTATATTTATAACCTTTAGATGTATTACCACCACGTGCAGCATATTCCCATTCTGCCTCATAAGGGAGACGTACCTTTTGGCCTAAAGTATCAGAAAGCCAATTGGTATAGTTTATAGCATCCTGCCAACTTACGTTTACTATGGGATGATCATCTTTCCAACCCCAATCAGGTTCTTTGGGCATAGCTGCTCCTGTAGCTTCGCAGTAATAACGATATTGTGCAACGGTAACCTCTGTTTGGCTTATATTAAAATTCTTTAAAGTAACCTCATGGATGGGGCGTTGATCTTTATTGCTTACCCCCCATTCATCCCCCATAGTAAAAGTTCCTCCTTGTACCTGTACAAATTTTGGTAGGTGTTGCCCAAAGCTAATATTTGTAATTAGAAGAATAATTAAACACGGTAATCCTGTTATGTTTCTCATAAATTTTATTTTTTCTATTTAGAGTTCTACATTAGTTAACCCCACCTAACTATATTGATTTACTTATTTTTAGCCAGGCAGGTCCGCTTGCATTTTTTATAAATTTTTCTACTGAAGAACCATCCTTATTCATTTTATAAATATTAGCTTTCCTTTCCTGATCTTGTGATGAATAAAGTATTTGAGAACCATCTGGTGACCATGACGGATTCCAATCATCAAGATCATTATGGGTTAAGCGCTTTTGATTAGAACCATCTATATTCATTGTATAAATTTCAAAATCTCCATCCCTATCAGACATAAAAACTATTTGCTTACCATCAAGCGAAACTTCAGGGTGTAATTCTTTAGCTTCATTATTGGTTAACTTAGTTATGTTGCTGCCATCAATATTGGCTATACAAATTTCTTCACCATTGGAATGAAAGACGGAATGAAAAACAATCCTACCATCTGGTGTAAAACATGGTCCTCCACCATTCAGTGGTTTGATTTGAGTCTGTTTACTACCATCTGAATTCATTGTCCAAATTTCATAATGCCAAACTCCTTCCTTATCTGCATAACCTCTTGCAAACACAATTTTCTTTCCATCAGGAGACCATGCCGGTGCACTATCCCATTTATTTTTTGCATACGTTAATCGTTTCCTGTTGGTTCCATCTATATTCATCGTATGAATAGACCAGGTATTTCCTCCATCGTAATAGCCATAAGAAGCGATATGTTTGCCATCTGGAGACCATGCTACATATCCATCATTTCCGGGGCGATCTGTAACTTTTAGTTTTGATTGCCCCTTCTCATCGGTCAGATAAATCTCTCCATCACCCGACTCTTTAGAAGAATAAGCAATTGTATAAGATGTGGATTCCGGTTTTTTATTGTTCTGACTATAAATGGACTGGATACAAAGGAAAATTGAAAGGACATAGATCGCTTTTTTATATTTCATAGGCTTATATTTTAATAATAATTGTGGTATTGTCTTAAACAAACCTATGGAATAGAATTACTGAAAAATCGTAAAATAGACGAATGATATTTTCTGCCAGATACATACCTATCATTAACAGAAAACATTCTTAATCCGTAGGAAATAAGGTTTGGGCAGTAGGTGATTAAGATTCGTCTTTATTGCTATAGTGCTCAACTCATATTTTATATATTTATGCTCTATGGTTAAAAGAAAGAACTTAATTGATTGGATTCTTCAGAATAGAGTTGTTTCACACCTAATTTTTTGGGTATTGGTATTCATCAGTTTACCAATATTGGCTGCATTAAATGAGGGAAGTGTTGAAAAGACTGTAAACGCTAGTTTGAGTTTTTTGCCTGCCCAATTATTAGCAAGTTATTTTTTAGTCTATTATCAGGTACCCAAACTTCTATTTAAAAAGAAGTATCTTAAGTTTGGATTCTCTTTTCTGGTATCTACATATGTGTTTTTAGTTATTTCTAAGCTTTCAAATATGTATTTGACTAAATTTTTTATTCCTAAATATTACGAGGAAGAAAGTTTGATAGAAATATTAGCAGATCCATTTCACCTGGCTGTCGTCCATTTTCCATCGGTCTATGTATTCGTTTTTTTAATGCTAATGACTAAGATAGTTAAGGATCGTTTTGAAGAACGTCATCAACTTGAAGTTTTACAAAAAGAAAAAGCGAATACTGAACTTAAGTTTTTAAAAGCGCAAATAAATCCACATTTTTTATTTAATACATTAAATAATTTGTACTCATTAACCTTAGAAGAATCCTCTGAAAAAGCATCTGAAGTTGTTTTAAAACTATCAGACATGTTAGATTATATGCTCTATAGATGTAAAGATGCAGAAGTTCCTTTAAAAAATGAAATTACTTTTATACAGGATTATATTGATTTGGAATCGTTACGATACGGTAGTAAATTAACCTTAAGTTTTACACATCACCTTCATGATCCTAACGTTATGATAGCACCTTTAATACTAATATCATTTATAGAAAATGCTTTTAAACATGGTGCAAGTAATACCTTGAATGATTCGATAATCAAAATCGAATTAACCACAAACCAGGATCAGCTTTGTTTTAAAGTTTTTAATACTTTACCAGCAGACAAAACAGATACTACGGAAAATGAATCAAATTCCGGAATTGGATTTTCTAATTCGCAAAGACAATTAGAACTGAACTATAAAAATAATTATGACCTGAAAAGCACCAAAACAGATAATGATTTTCAGGTAGTATTAACGATTAATTTACAATAATATGGCAATCAAATGCATGGTCATAGATGATGAACCATTAGCGATCAAGGTACTTGAAAAGCACATCAAGAAAGTTCCAGAACTGGAGTTGGTAGCCTCTTTTGACAACCCTATCCATGCCGGAGATTTTCTTCAAAAAAATACTGTTGATCTTTTATTTCTGGATATCCAAATGCCTGTAGTTACTGGTATTGATTTTATAAAAAACACGACAATACAACCCAAAGTTATACTAACCACAGCCTACAGAGAATATGCTTTAGAAGGGTATGAACTGGATATCATCGATTATTTATTAAAACCCATATCTTTTATTCGATTTTATAAATCTATCAATAAATATAAAGCATTAAGTGCAGGGATTCAACACGTTTCTGATGAATCATCCAAAGCAAAGCAAACAGTAGATCACATCTTTGTAAATGCTAACAAGAGAATGATTCGTGTCGAATTTAGCTGCATTTTGTTTATCGACAGCATTAAAGATTATGTACGAATACATACCACAGAGGATACGATCATTACCAAAGACAAAATCAGTGTCTTTTTACAAAAATTACCTTCTAATTTTTTGAGGGTGCATCGTTCGTATATTATCAATACTGAAAAAATAACTTCTTTTACCTCAAAAGATATTGTCCTTCTTAATGGTATGGAAATTCCGATTGGTGCTTCTTATAAGGAGGTGATTAGGTTGATTAAGAATTGATAGTACTTAACTGTTATTTAGTTTGCATACTTTTTTTGATATTAAAAAATATGTGTACTACTCCACAAATCTTTTTCGATCATTTTTTTAAATCTAAATTTCTATTAAAATAGTTAATAGCTACTTTAGGCGAGTCTATACTTCTAATTCCCATGGTTAGCAGCCATAAACACATTGAAAACTCTCCTATATCAGCAGGAATAGTTATATTATTTATAAACGCTGATTCATGATTTGGAAACAAAAAGTAATCCAAAAAACTCACCAAATCACCTATGCAACCTAGCATTAAAAAGACTCCGATTATTCTAGGAACTAGTCCAGATCTAAACACTAAATAACCTAATGGGAATAGGTATAGACCATAAAATATCTGATTTACAAAGTACCCTTTTGTATGTATGTTTTGAAAAAACATAGATAAAGCCTGCAACTGATTTCCATTAAATGTCTCTGAATAACTTTTATTACTTAATATTTCTAAAGCAGAGAATTGATATAACGCATTTTGACAAAGCATAGCTACCGATATTACCACACATAATAATAATAGTAGTGCAATATTTTTGTTAACATGCTTAAAAATGCAATACAATACATATGCATAGAAAAAAAATAGCGTAGACATTACCAAATCACTTACAAACCCTAAGCGAAAGAGCCATTCGTTTTCAATAATATTTTGGGTAGTAGCAGAAGGATCGTTAGGGACATATAATTTTTGACGCACAAAAAATTCTGCAAAGATGCCTGTAAGAATTAAACCTAGTAATAGTAAACCTGCTAGTCTTCCTGTATTTTTTTTCAAGTCCATTTTGTTTGTTTAATGATAGATGAGTAAACAAAGGTCAATGAAACTTTATGCTCTTAAAATTTTAATATGCAAAATTGGTAATTGTATCTGCGTATGAATAATTTTATTCTGCAAATTGTTTTCTGAATATTTAAAATTCTCTGTGTATTTTCTGAAAGAAAAGCTTTTTATATGTTTCAGAAATTGGAATCATTTGATCAGATATTTTTATTCTGTTACGTTCTATAGATTCAATTTTATGCAGAGCCACCATATATGATTTATGTACTCTACATATTAAGGTATCTGGAAGAATTTGCTCTAATTCTTTGAGTTTCTGTAAAGTCATAATTCTTTTTTGTTCGGTATGAATTCTACAATAATCTCGCATTCCTTCAATGTAAATAATATCTGCTATATTAATTTTTTCTAGCCTATTTTCTGTTTTTATAAAAATAAAATCGTTGCCTCTATCTAACGATTTTTTATCTAAATTTTCCTGGGCTTTATTTACAGCTTGTAAAAACCGGTTAAAAGTAAATGGTTTTAACAAATAATCTGTAATATTAAGCTCATAACCTTTTAATGCATATTCTTGATAGGCAGTTGTAATAATAACCTGGCTTGCAATTTTTGAACTCTCTAACAATTCTATTCCAGAAAGCTCATCCATATTGATATCTAAAAAGAGAATATCTACTTTATTACTTTTTAAATAAGCAAGGCCACTTAATGCGTTATCAAACGTACCACACAAATTTAAAAAAGGTATTTTGGCAGTAAAACTTTCTGTTCTCTCTAATGCCAAAGGCTCATCTTCTATTATTATACAATTATATTTATTCATCATTAATTGTTAGATGTACGGCATATACATCGTTTGTATTAGATATCTCTAATATATGATTATCTGGATAAATGAGCTGGAGACGTTTTTGTATCAATTCATTTCCTAAACCATTACTTTCTTGTTTTAGTTTTCTTTTAGCATCTAATTTATTTACACATTCTAGTTTTATGAACGTGTTATGTATTATAACTGTGATTGTTATTGCGTTATCCAGTTTTTTATTGGTGGTATGTTTAAAAGCATTTTCTATAAAAGGAATAAAAACCATGGGTGCTATTGTTTTACCAATAAAAGAACCTCTTACTTCAAAATTTATATAGTTTGAATTGGCTGTTCTTATTTTCTGCAATTCTATATATTTTTCGATATATTCAATTTCTTTAGATAATGCTACTTTTTCAGTTTTTGTTTCAAAAAGCATGAATCGCATAATATCTGATAGTTTATTTAAATAACTAGAAGCCTGAGAAGCATTCTTCATTATTAATACATCGATATTAT
Organism: Aquimarina atlantica; assembly: GCF_000626715.1. Classification (GTDB taxonomy): domain Bacteria; phylum Bacteroidota; class Bacteroidia; order Flavobacteriales; family Flavobacteriaceae; genus Aquimarina; species Aquimarina atlantica. The sequence continues at coordinate 592,438 of NZ_AQRA01000001.1, forward strand.
TAATGGTATTGAACAAAAAATGAGGATCTAACTGTGATTTCACTAGTGCCATTTCCATTTCATGATTTCTTTGTCTTAGTGTTTCTTTCAGTTTGATTTCATTAAACCAGGTTATAAACCCTCTTAATACTGAAGCTACTATACCAAAAATTAAAGCGATGATAAAAATAAAAAATAGCCCTTCAAAAAAATCTTCACGCCAATTAAATAATAATTTATCTCCATTAATTAACGATATAAAAACTGTACCAATTAAAGCGGCAACAATCAAAGCTATAACACTATAGATAATTGTTCTATTCCTATTTTTATATTTCGAATAGTTAGGAAATATAAGGTAGTAAAATTCATAAAAAGAAATAAAAGCCGGTAAAAAAGCAAAACCAAAAAGGTACTTATAAAACAAATCGATACGAGATTGCTCATAAGTACCATTTTTTAATAAAAGCCCAAGCATTATCATTATGATAATAAGATAACATGCCCAAAATCCAATATGCAATACAACAATAACTACCTTTTTCATAATGTCACATAATTATAGAAAGTGAAAGTTATCTATTTTATGTGATTTGAAAAATCTTTTCTGCAAAATACAGCGATCTATCTTCAAGATAGATTATATCAATCATTTATACCATAGACATCGTGTTCATTGTACAATGGGCTATTATCACGGGCCATAAATTTCTATCTAATTTTACATATGCAATACCCATAATAATTCCGATTAGTGCAACCGATATAGAACGCTCAGAGATATCATAGGAGTGTCTAAAACCCCAAATACAAGCTTGTATAATAATCGCAATTGCAGTCCTAAATTTTAAATTTGAAAACAAACCCTCTATCCAGGTAATTAAGAAACCTCGTTCTAGTAATTCTTCTAATGCAGATTGTAACCACACAAAAAGAATAACAGAAAAAAAATAACCATAATCTCCATTACGAAGTGAATAACCTGTATTAGTACCTTTTACCGCTTCATTACTTTCTTTAACAACCAAAAACGAATCTTGTATTAGATTGAAGATGAGGAGTACTCCAATTATGATAGCAGTTATTATTCCTGCTTTCAAAAATGTTATGGTAATGCTTTTGGGTCTTATCAGTCCTAAAGATTTCCATGTAATTCCTCTCCTTCTCATTTGCCATGTAGCAACTAATAAAGTGGTACCAGAATATAAAAAACCCGTAACTAGATAGTGCGTATTAGGAATTGAGGTTTTCCTAATCAAAAACATGATTGTTATGTAAATAATGAGATCAAAGAGAAAACCAAATTGATTATTTTCTTTACTCCTATTTTTCATGCTTTAAGTTTTGCTGCAATTTTTCTTTAAATCGATTTAGGGTATTCGTAAAAGAATTTAGCCCTCTATGAGATTGTTCTTTAGCTACTTTTACTGCTTTTTCATAGTTTTTTAGCGCTAAATCGAATTGTTCATTATTTTCATATGCTTCGCCAAGGCTATCATATACATTTGCTTCATTAGGAAATAAGTCTGTATTTAGTTTAAATAATTGTATAGCAAATTCGATATCATTTTCATGCATAAATTCATATCCAATTAAGTTTAAGTACTGGGGATGGTTAAGAGGGTAATTATTGTTTGTAACAAAATCAGTTATATCCTGTAAACTACTGAATTCTTTTATTTTGTCTCTATTTTTATAGATAAAAAAGCGCAATCTTTCTTTAGGTAATTTATAGTCTTTGTTATAAAGAATGGCTTCAATATAATGCGCTATATTTCTGGAAATCATATCGTAATTAGAAAGCGCTATAATGGTATATTTATCATTTAGGTACCTAGAAAAATAAGATGAAAAACCAGGCATACCACCACTATGGCCTACAACTTGATTATTTTGCCTGTCTTCTACCTGAAACGCTAAACCATAGGTAACTTTTAAAGCTGTAAACATCTTTTTCTTTGATGCTTCATTTATTAAATTAGAACCATAAAGTGCCTGATCAAACTTTAACATATCTCCAACAGTGGATAAAATTCCTCCATCTGGATATGGAGAAGCACTTTTAAAATAAGTATTATAATACTTACCTGATATAGATTTTACATAACCAGTTGCTCTATTTTGAACTACTTCGTCTCCAAAACGCATAACCGTATTGTTCATATTCGTTGGCTCAAGAATATGCTTGTTTATATAGTTAGCATATGACTGTTTTGTTAGTTTTTCTATGATTGCTCCTAATAGTACCATTCCTGAGTTAGAATATGAGAACTTTTCTCCTGGAGTTGCAAACTCTAATTTTTGATCATAAATAACGGGTAATAAATCGTCTATAGTTTTATAACTATGTCTGTCTGATCTATAATCAGGGTGTCTCATATAGTTGCCAATACCAGAAGTATGAGATAACAAATGAAATATTGTAATCGTATTCCCTAGAGGAAAATCTTTCAGGTATTTTACCACCGGATCATTAATATTTAATTTCCCTCGTTCTTCTAATTGCATAATGGAAACACCGGTAAACATTTTTCCCATTGAAGCAATATTAAACTTTGTATTTATATCGTTTTTTATTTGATAGCTTTTATTCGCATCGCCAAAAGCTTTTTGATATAAAATTTTTCCTTCTTTTGCCAGCAAAACAGTTCCCGAAAATTGATCAAGCTCAACGTGTTTTTGCATCATTTCCTCTATCTTCTCATTTATTGTTTGCGCCTGTAAACTTGCTACAAAACAAATTAGTAAACATGTAATTACTTTAGTCATTGATATATAGTTTTATATGTATACATCAAAATTGATTAAACATAAGGACTTGTTAAAATGAAATAGATGGTTATGATCCAATTCTAGACAAACAAGAGGATTTTATCTATTAAGTAAAATCGGTATTAATAAATTTTTGAAAATCTTTCCTGTATTTTTCTGAAACCGGAATATATTTATCTCCAAATACAATACGATTACGTTCTATTGTCGTTATCATCTTTAAATTAACAAGAAAAGAACGATGTACACGCATAAAGCTTTTTTTAGATAATTCTTCTGCTAAAGATTTCATGCTTTTTAAAGTTAGAATTGGCTTTTCAGAATTAACTGTGTAGAGTTTTAAATAATCTTTTAAGCCTTCAACATAAATTAAGTCTTTTAAATTTATCTTAATTAGCTTGTAATCTGACTTTACAAAAATATAATCCTCTATATAGTTTGTTTGATTAGAGTTGTTATGCATTAACTGTTTTGCCTTATTTGCAGCAGAAAAAAACTCTGGGTAACTAATTGGTTTCACTAAGTAATCAATAGCATTAACTTTATAACTTTCGAGTGCAAATTCTTCGAATGCGGTTGTAAAAATAACTTTAGTGTTTTTATTTAAAAGTAGTTTAGAGAATTCAATACCAGATAGGTTGGGCATTTGTATGTCTGTAAAAATCAAATCAACCGATTTGTGTTCTATAATTTCCATTGCCGCAATAGCACTATTGCATTTAGCAATTAATTTTAAAAAAGGTGTAGATTTTACATAACCTTCTAATAAATTAAGAGCTAAAGGTTCGTCATCAATTAAAACACAAGAAAGTATCATTTTTTAAAATTAAGGATTAATGTTGCAATATATTCGTTGTTTTCCTCTCTGGTGGTTAATTTAAACTTGTTGGGATACAATAGTTCTAATCGTTTTTTCAGGTTTTCTAATCCAATTCCAGAATCGGTAACTTTTTCTTTTTCGGGAAAAGAAGAATTAGTAACAGCATAATTAATACAATCATTTTCTATTGTTAAATCAATATAAATAAAACTTGGCTGTATAGCATCTATCCCATGTTTAAAAGCGTTTTCTACAAAAGAAATAAGAAGTAATGGAGCAATTTGTATAGGTTGATTAACTATAGGAAAGCTCTTTTTTAAGGTTAGATTAGCAGATACTCGCAATTGCATTAAATCTATATAACGTTCTAGAAATTCTATTTCTTTTACAATAGGAACTCTATTAATTGATGCATCGTGTAAGAGATAACGCATCAATTTACTTAAGGTATGTATTGATTCTTTGGCCAAAAAAGGGGAACTATCAATTAACGCATAAATATTATTTAAGGTATTAAAAAGAAAGTGTGGCTGAACTTGATATTTTAAATATTTAATTTCAGTATCTAACTGTGTTTGTTTTACTTGTTGTAGTAATATTCTATTTTTATTGAATCTTGAATTTACTTTTAAACCAACACACATGCCAATACTTAAAATTATAGGTAACATTAGTTGAACAGTGGTCATAGCACCACTCCTTACCTCTCGTATCAATTCTCCATTAATTGTTGGATGAAATACATTTGATTGTAACAGTTTTTGTAATAGTGCATAGAGTATAATAATCAAAAAAAAATTTAAAATATAAAACAATACCTTTTTACTTTTAAAAAAAAACTGATCTACTAATACAAAGTAATTAATGTAAAAAGCAAGAAAAATGCTTGAAATGGACAGCCAATTTCTATTAATAAGATATTGCCCGTTTGGAATATGGTTTAATGAAGCTATTGGATATATAAATACAACCAGCCATAAAAAACTGTGTAATATTATTTTTAAATAACCTTTCTGCATACCATTTTGATAAAAAACTAAGGTACGCTAAACAAGATAAATATTTGTAATTATATAGACGGTCTTTCTAATTTTATAGACGATTATTATAATTCTATCTATATCATTGTACATATACTCTCCTACTCTTATGTATATTTGTAAATGCCTATAAGTGTTCGCCAAAAAAATCTGTATAAATCTCAAATGTCTTTTTAGTATGGAAAAACCAATAATTGAGTTTATCAACTATATAAGACAATATAGTACACTTTCAAACGAAGCAGAAAACGCTATTGTAGCATTAGCTCGCAATGAGACTTTAGCTAAAGGTTCCATTTTAAACAAAGAAGGAAAAACATGTAAACGCCTCTATTTTTTAAAAAGTGGCACGGTTCGCACCTATTTTTATCAAGATGGAAAAGATATTACACATTGGATTTATCCCAAAAACAATATGGTAACCTCCTGGTATAGTTATCTTTCGCAAACACCATCAAAAGATTATATCGAAACTACTGAAATCAGCGAAGTTATTTCATTAACCTATACCCAATGGCAGGAATTATATACGACTTTTCCAGAATTAGAACGTTTTGGGCGTCTACTCATAGAAGAACAAATGGCATTACTAGATGATTTTTATAAGGGCTATTATTTTTTATCTGCTAAAGAAAAATACCAATTATTAATAAAAGCAATTCCTAATATCACACAAATTGCCAATTTAGGACATATCGCTTCAATGTTAGGGATAAGTCAGGAGACATTAAGTAGAGCTCGAAAATAGATTTTGACATAAGTCAAAAATAACACTAAACGCTCTTATTAGTTTTGCTTCATAATCTTCATAAACCAATTACAATATGAATACTAATAATTTTGTTTGGGCAGACTTATCCAGTTACACCCCTGATAAAGCAAAACAGTTTTATGAAAATGTTTTTGGCTGGAAATTCTACAGTACCGATACTTATTTAATTGCGTATAACGGTAAAAAAGAGACTGCTGGTTTATACAAAACACCACAAAAGTTTCAAGATATGAAAATGCCGTCTTTTTGGATGTCCTATATTCAAGTAGAAAGCATTACAGAAACCATAGAAAAAGCACGTAAACTGGGTGGAATTATAGAACTGGTAGATACCAAAAATTCTATCAGTAACATCGCTTTAATTCGCGATCCATTAGGTGCAGGGTTCACTATCTATGATGGTAACACATTGAATTCGAGAACCAAAAACGAAGAAAACACATTGATTTTTAACGAACTACATGTGTCTGATATCCAAAAAGCGATTTCATTTTATAAGCAACTTTTTAATTGGAAATTTCAAAAAGCAGATGAGAATAGCTTCGAAATTTACAATTTAAAAAATGAACATATAGCAACGATCAACGAAATACCTAACAGTATTAAAAGTAAATACGAATATTGGGTATGTATATTTGGTGTAAAAGACCTAAAACAATCGCAAAAGATTATTGAAGCAAACAACGGAAACCTAATTTTTGATGAAGGAAACCGGCTATTATGTTCTGATGGATCTGAAGCCTTCTTTTACATACAAAAAGTATAACTTTTTATCAGAAAAGACAAAACCAAGCCCCATATAAAAAACATAAAAAAAGATGAAAAATTCGACATTACTATTTAGAAGTATATCGGTAGTTATACTACTTGCCGGAAGTGCACACTTAGCAAGCTATGCTTCACAAAGTTCAAACCATACATCAGGAACTGATTTAGAAAAAAACACTATTTCTCAATTTCCTGAGGAGAAAAAGCAAGCCATAGAAAATGAAGATCGTAATAATGAAACTTCTAATGCTTCTACAAACTATTATAATGAAGAAACAGATTATATTATTGGTAATTGGAGAGTTACTTATAATTCAAAAGAATTTAGAGGCGCGATAGTGTATACTATTAAAAAAGAAGGCAATGTATTTAATGCCTATACCTACCAATATGAAGACGAGAGTGGAAATAGCGAAAGAGCAAAAAGCACAAAAACACTTGTTATAAAATCATTTGATGGGTACAAAGGAAAAGGGATCTATACAATTGAATATAAAAAACAAATATATGATATCGAGTGTGCCATTGATATGGTTGATGAAAATACTTTTAAGCTAAGCTATGACTATTATGGCTATAGTGATGTAGAAACCTGGAAAAGACAATAAATCATGATTGAATTTTTATCAAAACAACTAGACTGGGTTGATGTTAATTACTGGTTTTATCTAATTAACGATTTAAGTTTATTGTACATCATTATTCCGTTTTTTGTATTAGAATTAATTCGTTATGCATGGCAAAAGCGCTTAAATAAAAACCTTGTTTTTGATAGTATTGCTAATATAATTACGTTTGGTGCATTTCTTATTATTGAAATTATCCTAGGAGTTTTAGCCGTAACTAAACTTTATTATTGGTTATATAATAATGCTAGTCTACCGCATTTAGAATTAAATTGGGTAACAATTATTTCTTGCATCATATTAGCAGACTTTGCTTATTATTGGGAACACCGCATGATGCATCGCATAGGTATAGGATGGGCAACACATACTGTACACCACAGTTCTCCACATTTTAATATGTCTGTAGCTTATCGGTTTGGCCCTTTAGATGCTATAATGCCTATTCTCTTTTCGCTTCCGTTAGTGATGTTAGGATATGATCCTATTTTAGTATTATTATCCGAAGTATTTGTGCAAGTGTTTCAAACCTTATTACATACCGAGATTATTGGTAAGCTCACAAGGCCAGTAGAATTTATTTTTAATACACCATCACATCATCGCGTACATCATGGATCAAACAGGCAATATTGGGATAAAAACTATGCTGGAATTCTTATTATTTGGGATAGAATGCTTGGCACATTCGAACCCGAAGTCGAAACCGTAAAATACGGTATTTCAGAACCCTTAAATAGTACCAACCCCATAAAAGTATTTTTTCACGGAATAACTCGATTGTTTAAAAAAATAGCTGGTATTGAAGGTTTCAAAAACAAACTTCTGGTCTTGATTAAACCACCCGATTGGATGCCTAAAAATTAAATAACCACCCTTTTGGTTATATAAAACCAAAAGGGTATTATTACCTTATCTCAAGTCTTTATCAAAGACCAATCTTTCTTTCAAAATCTTCTTTATATACTCTACCTACAGGAATTCTTTCTTCTTCGATATAAATCTGGTTCCCAGATAACTTTGATATCGTTCTTATGTTTATAATATACGATTTATGCACTTGGCAAAATAATGAGTCATCAAGTTTCTCTTTCCATTGCTTTAAGGTTTCAGAACTTAGATAACTTCTATTTTTAGTTTTTACTAGAGTATAATCAGAATCTGCCATGATAAACATTATTTCACTCTCTAAAACCTTAAACAAATCATATCCTGATTTTATAAAAAAGAAACTCTCTTCTCTTTTTGATACTGTATTGTCTGATTGAAGAGTTGTCTTAGTTTCAGATGATGCCTTTGTGACTGCTTGTATAAAACGCTGAAATGAAAAAGGTTTTAAGAGATAATCCACTACATTGTACTCATAACTCTCTAATGCAAATTCTGAAAAAGCCGTTGTTAAGATAGTTTTAGGTGGATTATGAATAGTTTTTAAGAAATCAATACCAGAAATTTTGGGCAAGTGTATATCCAAAAAAATAAGGTCTATAGTATTCTTTTGCAAAAAAGTTAAAGCAGTTAAAGCATCAGAAAATATACCTTTTAATTCTAACGTTCCTAAATCAGCAATATACTTTTGTAGAATACGTTGTGCAGGTGGTTGATCTTCTATGATAATACACGTTTTAGGCATACGGTTTTTAGGTATTTAAATATAAAGAAAGAAGCACTTTATATCTATTATTCTCTTCTTCTATTACAAGATAATGCTTTTCGGGGTACAAAAGATTTAAACGTTTTCTTACATTCTTCAAACCAATACCTTTAGCTATATTTTGATTATTTGCGTTTGGTAAAAAATTATTTTCACAAATAAAAGTTAACTTATCATTTTCTTCAATATCAATTTTTATATCGATAACTATGTTGTCGCTTTGACTTGCATTGCTATGCTTAAAAGCATTCTCTATAAAAACTACCAATATTAAAGGAGCAATTTGATAATTCTTGGTAATCCCAGGAATTTCAAAATTAACATTTCCTCTTTCTTCAATTTGCAACTCATTAAGCTTAACAAAATTCTCAAGATGCTTGATTTCTTTTTCAAGTGAAACCAGGTCTTCCTTACAATCGTATAACATATAACGCAAAACTGATGACAATTCTAATATAATAGAAGGAGTTTTGGGTGAATTTTCTATAGCGTATGAATATAAATTATTCAAGTTATTAAATAAGAAATGAGGATTGATCTGTGATTTTAAAAACCGTAACTCACTTTCTTGTACTGACATATGTAACTGCTCAACTTCTTTCTGTTTTTTGTTGGCATCCCACCCCAATTTGAAGCTTATCATTATAATAATTATTGGCATAATATCGATAAGCGTATAGAAAATACTTGAAATGTGCTGCCCTCGTCTTCCTGGAAAAAATATTTTTTCGAGAACAAATTCTTCTATAAAATAGACGAACATAAAAACTAAAATCAAAGAAACTGCAAGTTTGAGATACTTTTTCTTATAAAAGAAAAACGGAACTAAAACATAGCTTATAAAAAGGGAAACAAATACATAATGAATAAAGAAAGCTATTTTATAGAACTCTATTTCGGGATCGTGCTTATCAAAAGAATATACTATAAATAGTATGATAAAAAATACGATTTGATATATCCATTCTTTATTTTTCCAGCCTTTTATAAAATGCTTCATAACACAAAAATATAGGAATTACTATACATGTTACTACTATTTACCGTAAGCTTCATATATTATAGGGTAAACGACAAGAAGTTAGAGGCAAACGACCATTATGTCGTTTAAGGTAAAAGTTTTGTCGTTTGCGTGTTTTATTTTTGGTATTTGTTTCGCTTTGTGAATTTTGATTTCGATTAATTAAGATTTCAAAAATGAAGCGAATATTTCTAGTAACTAACTTTTTTTTAATACTGTTTACTTCCTGTATTGTAAATGCGCAATCTAAAACCATCTCAGGAAAAATTGTTGAAGCAACCTCACAACAACCTATTGAGTTTGCCACAGTTTTAATTGCAGATAAAACAACGCAAAAACCTATAACTGGTACCACAACTTCTGGAGATGGGTCATTTGAATTTTCTACAGTAGAAAGCAACTTTATTATAGAAGTAAGTTTTATTGGTTTTCAAAAGAAAACATTGAGCACATATCAGATAAAAAAAGGAAACATAGATTTAGGAATAATACGATTAGAAGAAGATAAAGAACAACTAGACGAAGTTGTTGTTTCTGCAGAAGTATCTCAAACTGTTTTTAAGTTAGATAAGCGTGTTTTTAATGTTGGAAAAGATTTGAGTAACGCTGGCGCTAGTGCTCTTGAGGTATTAAATAATGTACCTTCTGTAAATGTTAATATAGAAGGACAAATAAGCTTAAGAGGAAGCCAGGGAGTACAAATGCTTGTTAATGGAAAACCATCGGTGCTTACCGATCAGGGTAGTAATGCTTTGGGAACCATTACTGCAGAAATGATAGATCGTATAGAAGTGATTACTAATCCATCTGCAAAATACGATGCCGAAGGAACATCGGGTATTATTAATATTGTTCTTAAAAAAGAAGAAAAACGAGGACTAAATGGATCTATTTCTCTAAATGTAGGTACTCCCAATAGTAATAGTATTGGCGTAAGTCTTAATAAACGTACTGAAAAATTTAATCTATTTACACAATTGGGTGTTGGTCATAGAACTTTCCCAACAGAAAGGGTTTCAGAGAATAATGACCTTATAAACAATACCAAACTACGATCTGTAGGTGATGGCGATAAAAATGAAACGTTTTACAATATCTTGTTAGGAACAGATTATCACCTAAACGACAGCAATGTTTTTACGCTTTCGGGAAGTTTTGCTTATGAAGTAGAAGACGAAAATTCAACAAATCTGTTTTCATTCAACGAATCTGAAATATTAACACAAAGCTGGACAAGAACTGAAGAAACTGAGGCAACCAATCCAAAATGGCAATACGAGTTTCAATACAAAAAAGACTTTGAAAACCACGAGGATCACGATCTGCTTTTTAGCGCTTTGGGGTCGTTTTTTGGTAAAGATCAATCATCTGATTTTAAGGATAGAACCTCTTTTGGTTCTCGTGAAAACTTTGATCAACAAACGGCAACCGATTTTAAAGAAGCACGCTACACTTTTAAATTAGATTATACCCGCCCTTTTGCCAAAAGATATACAATAGAGCTAGGTTCTCAATATATACTAAATGATGTATCTAATGATTATCAGGTAGGGACTTTAGAAAATGGAAACTTAGTCATAGATCCTAATCTTACCAACTTATTCGATTATAACCAGAATGTATTGGGTGTTTACGCAACCTTAGGGTTCGAGGGAGATAAATGGGGAGTTAAAGGTGGTTTGCGACTAGAGAATACCGACTTAAAAACGATTTTGAAAAATACCAATGAAGAAAACACACAAAATTATACTAACCTGTTTCCAAGTGCTCATGTATCATATAAGATTTCTGATCATGTATCCCTTCAGACAGGATACTCAAAACGTGTTTACAGGCCAAGATTATGGGATCTAAATCCGTTCTTTAATATCAGAAATAACTTCAATATTTCGACAGGAAATCCAAATTTACAACCCGAATTTACAGATTCTTATGAATTGACAAGTATTTTCAAAATTGGAAAAACCTCTTTTAATCTTGGCATGTACCATCATTATACCAAAGATGTTATCGAAGATGTAACTACGTTTGAGGATGGTATTAGCACTCGTTTTCCTATTAATGCAGGAACAAACAATACCAAAGGAATAGAATTTAATACCAAATACAGCCCTTTTAAATGGGGAACGATCACAGCCGATTTTAACTGGAATACCTTTAACAGAAAAGGAAGTTTTGAAGGAAACTCTTTAGATTTTGATGGTACTCGCTGGAATTCTAGAGCTACTGCCAAAATAAAGTTACCCGCAGGTTTTGATTTTGAAGTCTCTGGTAACTACAGGTCACGTTTTAAAACTATACAAGGACAACAAGAAGATAATCTATTTGCCAATTTAGGGTTACGCAAAAAACTTTTCAAAGGCAAGATAGTAGCCAATCTAAGTGTTAGAGACATTTTTGAAACAAGGGTTTTTGAATTTACAACTGATCAGCCCAATTTTTCTACCTATAACCGTAATCAAAGAGGTCGTTTTATCACTTTTAGTTTAAGCTATGGGTTTGGTAAGGGTGAAGCCATGCAATACTCGGGCTCTAGAAGATTTTAATACATAACAAATAAATTGAATATAATGAGAACAACATTTTTGACAACTTTTTTAGTTGTAGTAACACTTACTCTTAATGCACAATCCACCTGGAAACTAGATTTGGGTCATTCATCAATCAACTTTGCGGTTTCACATTTAGTAATATCAGAAACTACAGGGTCTTTTGATCAATTTGATATTACAGCAACAACAGGAGATAATTTTAATGATCCTAAATTCGATGTTACCATTCAAACAGCAAGTATCAATACAAAAAACTCACGAAGAGATGATCATTTAAGAGCCGATGATTTTTTTGGAGCCGAAAAGTATCCCAATATCACATTTAGAAGTTCTTCTTTTGAGAAAACGGGAGAAAAGACTTTTGCATTAAAAGGAAACCTTACCATCAAAGGTATTACCAAAGAAGTTTCTTTCACTGGCAAATTAAACGGAATACTCAAAAATGACCGTGGTGAAAAAGCCGGGTTAAAACTAACAACAACCATCGACCGTACCGTTTTTAATGTAGGAAAACCCGGAAGTGCTTCAATAGGAGAAGAAGTTGAAGTAACTATTAATCTAGAGATGGCGAAAAGCTAAAAATGAATAAAAAAACAAGAACATTATTAAATAGAAACCTACATAGAGATATTGGTTATTTCTATGTGGGTTTAATTATCGCTTTTTCAGTTTCGGGTATTGCTTTAAATCACAGAACCGATTTTGACCCCCAGGAATATACCGTAAAAACTGAAACCTTTCAAATAGAAATACCTTCTGATGATACTCAAATTACAGATGATTTTTTAAAAGAAGTAGCTAAAGAAATTTCAGAAGAAGAATATAAAGGTAATAGAAAAAGAGAAAACACCATACGACTCTATTTTGAAGATGCTTTTGCTTCTCTTGATTCTAAAACCGGTAAGGGAGAAATTGAATATGTTAAAACTATTCCCGTATTAGGGCAAATGACTATTCTACATAAAACTACAAATAAGTGGTGGATATGGTTCTCTGATATTTTTGGTGTGGCCATGCTTATTATTGCGATCACAGGTATGTTTATAGCCAAAGGAAAAAACAGCTTTAAAATAAGGGGTTGGTGGCTGGCAACACTGGGACTAATTTTTCCTTTTATATTTTTATTCTTAATTAGATAACACTAGTAATGATGAAAAAACTAACCATCTTTATAATATTATGCATAATGTTACCTTCTTGCAATAGTGCACAAGAAAATAACAATACTGTAGCAAAAGATGTAACAGTTGTTGAAACGGTAACCGATGCCAAAACAAGAGTGCTTTTAAGAGCGCAAAGTGCTCTCAAAACTTTTGATGATCAATCAAAAATCCTTCTTTCGTTTGAAAATAATGACAGAACCAAATGGACTAACCTTCCACTGGGTATTGTACAACGAAAAGGAATTAGTATCGGAGATATGACGAACTCACAACGAATAGCAGTTCATAAGCTGTTATCCGAACTCCTTAGTTCTAAAGGGTATTTAAAAACTACTGGGATAATGCATTTGGATAATATTCTGGAAAAGCATTTTAATGTCCCTCATCTTAAATGGAGTCACAAGCAATATTATTTTACATTTTGGAATACACCTGAAAAAGATACCAATTGGGGATTTAAACTTGAAGGTCATCATCTATCATTAAATTTTACATATGCCGATATGAAAATCTCTTCTACACCTCTATTCTTAGGAACAGATCCGGCAGAGGTAAGAGAAACTGAATATGCAGGTTGGAGGGTATTAGGCGAAGAAGAAGATTTAGGTTTTTTGTTTATAAACAGTCTAAACGAAACTCAAAAAAACAAAGCAGTCTTGAAAGACAAAAGGGTTCCTCGTGATATTCTTACAAATCCAGATGCTAAGCAACGTCTCACAGCATTCTGGGGAATCAAAGCTTCTGAACTAAATAAAGAACAAAAAACACTCTTAAAAATTATTATAGAAGAATACGTTCATAACCTAGAACATAGTTTAGCTCATAGAGAGATCGAAATAATTGATAACGCAGGTTTTAACAATATTCATTTTGCATGGATTGGAAAAACACAAAGAAGTGACAATTATTACTATTTAATTCATGGACCAACATTTATCATAGAATTTGATAATAGTCAAAACCATATTCATTCTATTTTTAGAAGTAAAACTAATGACTTTGGAAAAGATATCTTAAAAGATCACTTAAAGAATAATCCACACTAAAAAGTAAGTACTAATAATTATAGATATATTGTTTTGTAAGAAATTAACTTTCAATTTTTTCCAAGTGGTCTTTAGAATCAAAAGAGATAATAAATTTGGTTCCGATACCTAATTCACTCTCACAGTGAATTTCACCATCCATCGATTCGATATATTTTTTTACGATAGATAATCCCAATCCAATAGATGCCTCTCCTTCTGTAGGTTGTGCACTTAATCTCTGAAACCTACCAAATAGTTTTTTTTGATCCTCTTTGCTAATGCCTGGCCCTTGATCTTCTACCACAACATATGTTCTTGCATCCTGAGATTTTACATGTAATATAACTTCACTTCCTCTTTCAGAAAACTTGACGGCATTAGAAACCAGATTTTCTAAGACCTGGATCATATAGTTTTTGTCTACTTCTACAAAGTGATCCCCAGGTTGTGATGTAGTGATCATTTTAATTTCTTTATCTTCGGCGGTAAGGCGAAAACACCTTACCACATAGTTCACTAATTCTACCAAATCAATAATTTGATTCTTTAATTTAACTCGATTTGTTTCTAAAGCATGTATGTTTAAAATACGACCAATCATCTGTGAGAGGCGATCTGCCGAGTTATCAATTTCGGTTAAATAAGATACCTGATCTTTAGTCAAGTCTAAGGAGGTAACATCAATTAGTTGTATTAATAATCGTATATGACTTAACGGAGTTCTAAGATCATGAGCAACTATATTAACCAACATATCCTTTTCTTTGTTCAGATTCACTAGTTCTTCATTTCGAATAGCGACCTCGGCTGTTCGTTCTTTAACCTTCTTTTCAAGTATTACATTTTGCTCCTGAATTAGTCTTTCATTTTCTTTGGCTGCCAACAGTGCTTCTAATTGTGCATCTTCTTTTTGTTTTTTGTACATATTAATTCGATCACCTAATGCAAATGAAAGCAGCAAAACTTCTAAAGCCGAACCAATCTGCATCGCATTTAAATATGTCATCACAAAAGTTAGATTTAAAGACTCGAGAATGGCAAAACAAATACCAATAATAAGAGCTCCCCAGGCTAATAAATAATATTTGGCCGGGCGATATCCTTTTAATTTAAATCGAATACCTAAGATAAGAAAGTACGATGCCATGATTAACAGTCCTCCTTGAGATAATTTTAAGCCTTCTATTTTAAAACCTAGTAACACAAGAGCACATATCAAAATACCAATAATAAGAAATACCATAGATCCTTTGTGCATCATAGAACCTGATTCTTTGGTATTTAAAAATTTTTGGGTAAATAAAGTGGCAGTAATCATAGTCAAGCCAGAACTAACAACTACAATTTGATTAATGAAAGGGGTATTAGGCCAAAAATATTCGAAGAAATACCCGAACACCGAGGCCATAAACCAGGTAATACTAAATACATAAGCGATGTAATAGAGATATATTTTCTCTCTGGTCGAAAAATACAAAAAGAGGTTATATAGGAAAATCAAGAGCATAAACCCAAAATAGATTCCTTGAAGAAAATCTAAATCATGCTCATAGTTTAAAAAATTGGGAAGTGTTCCCACACGAAGTGGGAAAAATAAAGGTTGATCACTCTTTACTCTAAGGTAAAAAGTTCGTGTGTTATTTACATCAAAATCAAGAGCAAAAAGATAATTACCTACTTCAATTTCCCTTGTATTAAAAGGTAAGTCGTCACCAGTATGCCTGGTAGAAATGAGTTGGTTTTTGTCATCAAACTCATAAAGTGATATAGAATCAATAAAAGCCGAACCAACATTTAGATAAAAATCACCAGGTATGGTCTTGGTAATTCTAAATTTTAGCCAGTAAGCAGAGGCCGTACTAGAGAAATTTATAGTTTCCTGAGTGTACTCTTTATACTTAGTTTCAAGAGTACTATTTATGATTTCTTCAATAGATAATTTGAGGGAAGTATCCTCTAGATAATAAGTTTGCTTTCCAATATCATGTAATTCTGTTGAATCATCCAGAAGGATAGTAGTTTGACTAAATGAATTAAGCGGAGACAATAATATAATCAATAAAAGACCAAAATAGTATTTAAAATATGTTGTCATTCTTAATAATTAATAGTTTGAGAAATCATTTTTTTATCCGACCAGGAAATTTAATACATTATACTACTGAATTTCCTTAAATATCTATTGTATATAATATTTTTACTTGTAAGTTTATAAACCTTTTCTCATAAATATATGAACAAACTCGAAATACTTAAGGAAAAAGCCAAAGGAATTGTACTTCATGCCTCTGACAACCCGAAGAATCGCTATAAATTACGTTACGAATTCTACCAAAAATACGGAGAACCTTTCATTAAAGGAAAAGAAGGGCTGGGAAATTCTGAATTAGCATTCATGGACTGGGAAATAAAAAGAGGAGTACTTAATTCTATAAATGCGCAACATCCTGGTAGTCTATGGTGGAGATCAGTAAACAGTCATTTTTTGTATTTAGGGACACTTGCCCAATTGATCTATGAGTCTGGCGAGACGTTTCTAGATCTACCTGTGCCTGTTAATTTTTGGTTGAAATATATCAATACACCCAATGAACGCTCCTGGTATCGTGCTCATAACTCTAGTATCATTGCTGGATATCAAGTGGCTGATGCGTTAGCATTTAAAGAAAATATTTATGAGCAATATTTTATAAATATCGTGCTTTATCGTGTATTGTATGCTCAGTCGATGGTTGAAGGTGTGAGTTTCGGGGTTTTAGGCAAAATATTTGGTAATCCACGAGGCGCTGCAGTTTCTATACTAACAGATATCGAAGCTTTTTATCCAAGTCACTATCCATTATCGAAAGAAGACATTAAGTATGTTACGCATCATGCACATAATCTAAATGGGTTGATTGAGGATATTTTCGACAAGCTTTTTATCATACCACATTTAGATGAGTTATATACCGAAGCTGCCAAATGGAATAGCTCTCCTGTAGTATTAGAGTACATCAAAAATAATAAACCACTCTATCCGATTAGTGATAGTGAATTTAGTTCAGCACATTTCAATACAAAATTAACAACCAAAAAAATCCATACTCTTTAAAATTAATAAACCAATGCAAAACTCAGAAAACAAAAAGAAAATAGCCATATTAGGTAGTGGTATGTCATCACTAACAGCCGCTTATGAACTTAGCTCATATAAAAACTGGCAAGATCATTATGATATTACCATTTATCAAATGGGTTGGAGACTAGGAGGCAAAACCGCTACGGGTAGAGGTCCAAACGAAAGGATTCAAGAGCATGGTATTCATATTGCTCAGGGATGGTACGAAAATGCTTTTAGATTGATACAGGACTCTTACAAAGAATGTGAGCAACATAATCTAATGCCGGATAGCCCCTTTAAATCCTGGGAAGAAGCTTTTGATCGGGAAGATACTACCCTACTCACCCACTTTGATCCTAAAACAAATCAATGGATCAAAAAAAATATCATTTTTCCATCTAATGAGTATATACCCGGCCAGGGTGGTCCTTTACCTTTTTCGGCCATTATTCACAAAGCAATAGGTCTAGTCGCCGAAATTTTGTTTGGCACAGATCCTAACAAGGATAATCTGGTAAACATGGCGTCTGAATCTGCTAAGGAAATCAAACCACCAGAACATCATCCACTTTGGGCAAATTTTAAAGCTAAATTTGAAGCATTTGTAAAAGATAAACTCTTTAAGCATGAAGGTGAAAAACTATTGAATTACGTATCAGAATTGGTTCAGAACCTGACCAGTGGGGATCATGATCATGCACAACGAAAAGAGCATCATTCTATGATTAAAGAACTACTCGGCTTACTTTCTAAATGGGTAACTAAGCTTATTGATTCTATAGCCGATCACAATGAATATTTCTATTGGTTAGCCGTATTTGTAGAATTTGGTTTGGTTAATATGAAAGGGACATTTGAAGATGTATATGATCCAGAAACTCATGAGTTGGATTATGAACGTATTAACGATTTAGATTACCGAGAATGGCTTAAAAACCATGGAGCAAGTGAACGTTTGTTGAGTTCTGCAATGGTAAGATTTCTTTATACAGGAACCTTTCACAACCTTACAGGATCTAATCACCAGGGTAGTTTGGCAGCCGGAGTTGGATTGCATTTCTTAACAAATTCTGCAGGATATAAAGGATCGTTTGTCTGGAAATTCAAAGCAGGAACTGCAGATACTATGATTACTCCAATTTATTTGGTCCTTAAAAACAGAGGTGTAAAATTTAAATTCTTTCATAAGGTAGAACAAGTACATTATTCTAATTCTGGAGAAATAGAAAAAATATCTATGGCCGAGCAGGTTACCTTAAAAAATGGGACCTACACTCCTACTTATAAATTCAAAAACCTGGATGTATGGCCGGGCGAGCCACTCTATGACCAAATAGAAGATCGACAGGCCAAAGCACTTAAAGAAGGTAAATATGATCTTGAAGAAGCCTGGTGTGGTTGGGAGAATGTTGGTAAAATATCTTTAGAAAAAGGTAAAGATTTTGATGACGTGATTTTGGGTATCCCCATTGATGTTTTAGGTGGTGATGAAGGGATCTGTAAAGAAATTATTGATAATAATGAGGCATGGAAAAATATGTACAATCATGTTAAAAGTATCCCTACCATGTCTATGCAATTATGGATCAAACCCACATTAAAGGAATTAGGTATGAATTTGCCCGATTGGGGTTTTCCTGAGGGATCATTACCTAACCTGGTTACGTATGCCGATCCTCAATATTCATTTATAGATATGTCGCAGGTGATGCCATATGAAGATTGGAAAGATGATGAACCCGGGGTACTGATATATTATACAGGATCGTTTCTAGATCCAGAAGTAATACCTCCATACTCAGATCATAGGTATCCTCATGAGCAATTAGAACGTATTATGCGTGTTTCAGAACAATGGTTAAAAGATAAAATGGGATGGTTTTTTCCGAATGCAACTACACTTGAGTATCCAGAAGGAATGAAATTAGATGTAATTCACGATTTCTCGAAAAACGCCAAAACTGATTATAGTAGGTTAAAAACGCAGTTTTTTCGTGCCAATGTAAACCCAACAGATAGATACACATTGTCACTTCCCGGTTCTAATAAATATCGCCTTAAAGCTAATGAATCTGGTTTCGATAATCTTATCCTTACAGGAGACTGGATCAATTTTGGTGTTAATGTAGGATATTATGAAGGCGCTATCGTTGCAGGTCTTCAAGCGGGTCAGGCAATTAGAGATAAACTTGAATTGCCTAGTGAAACAGAAATTTTTTCTGGAGTGAAATTGAAATAGTAAAACGAAATACTTTCACAACACAAAAAGGTCGATTACAACTTGTAATCGACCTTTTTTATGATTGTTTGTTATTGAATTATTTTACATAGATCTTCAGTTTTCATCTTTTGTATAAGTGTCGGATCTACCATAAACATTCTTTGTCATTAATGCTTCAACCTTATTATTTGTTCTTAAGAATAATATCCTTACATCTGTAAGTTCACCATATTGAAAGGTTGAATTATCAATTGGAGTTAACTTAACCTTTGAATCGGGTGCATCACTTTGGTAATATAACACTCCGTTTTCTAAACTAATAATTAGACTTTCATATGTACCTACATAACTTTTTAAAGAGGATAACGAAACATTTACTGGAGTCTGGGTAGCTTTTAAAGTACCAATATGCCAATCATAATAATCATTTCTAATATCATCTGTATTAACTTTTTTTAATGAGTCTAAAGCTTTTAATCGAGCAGATATTAGTGCTTCCTTTTCAGAAGTTTTTATATGGGGAATAACCCCTATTCCTTCCCAGTTTGAATTGGTAATTGGGTTTATTGCTCGCCCTGTAGAGGTCCAAACTTTAAACTTGTTTGATACTCTAAATGATTCACCCGGATGCGCTCCTCCACCCGAAGTTTCACCAATAATCACAGCACGTTTTAAATGTTTTAAATTATACGAAAACTCTTCAGCTGCAGAAAATGTACTACTACTAGTTAGTATATATAACTGTACATCTGGTAATCTTTTCCCTGGAACATATGGTAAGGTCCAAAATTGTTCACTTGTTTCATCTATTCTATTATAGAACGTATTTAAATGAATCGGGTCACCCTTAAAAAAATAACTCGATAACAACTGAACCATCTGTGGATACCCCCCTCCATTATTTCTTAGGTCAAAAATTATAGCATCTGTATTACTCAAAAAATTCATTGTAGCAATTACAGTTTCACTGGCATATTCTGGATCTCGAAAACCTCTAAAATTTATATATCCAATATTTCCATCGAGTATTTTAACTTCTTTAAACGTAAAATTATCCCTCTTCTCCATTTCTCTCATTTTTTCAAGAAACTTCTCTCTGTCTTCAGCACTCATTTCCGTAGATTCTCTTCCATGACTTTCAGGATTATAAAAAACTCTTAAATGTTTATCATGATTTATAGACTGTATGTCTTTAGTAAGTTTTTTTGCCAGTTCTTTTGGATTACTTAAATTCTTATAATAACCTTTTTTTAAGTTGCTATTAATCAATTCGGTGATTTCATTGGCAATTTCTGGAAACACATATTTTTCCATTATTACTTTTCCAACTGCATGGATGGTTTCTTTAATTTCTTTTGTTGTTAATTCTTCAGTATTGTTTTGAGAATAACCTAATATAAATGCAAAAAGAAAAAAGAAGATAAATGCTTTGTATTTCTTCATTTTTAAATCGTATTCTAAAGCATAATAAAGCTTTAAGTTTCTATACCACAAAAATGAATCTGGTAATTTATGTTTTAAAATTATATAGATAAACCAGAACTTTTAATAGACGTTTTATAGGATTTTGTCTATTTAGAAAACCCTTCTTTTCAAGTTTATCTACAGTTACTCTACTTTTATATATAGATAGCTTCTAAACAGCTCTTTTTTAGATAAGGGAGTGATAATTTTACTATATTTCCCTCCATGAGTTTTAACAACAAAAGAATCTTTAGTCATATTATATTTTGGGTGGGAATTTTTCTTTTCTATATTTTTTCTTCTACTAATCCAGAATTGTTTGAACAATCTATAGAAACAACTTTGTTTAAACTCCCAATATTGATGATAGCTGCTTATACTTTCAACTATTGGCAAATACCACATTATTTAAAGCATAAAAAATACATTGCTTTTGGATTATCTATGATTTTTATGATTATCATATTAGTTCTATTATTTCGTATAATGGGATATTATCATTTGGACAAATATTGCGCAGATGGTCCTTATCCATTAATTAGTTTAGACGATTTTCCATTTTACATGCTATCTTTTCATTTTCCTGCGTTGATCATGTATTTCTACAAAACCAATAAAGAACAAGAGTTAGAAAAAGAAAAAGTGTATCAATTAGAAAAAGAAAAAATAGCTACAGAACTTAAATACTTAAAAGCGCAGTTAAACCCTCATTTTTTATTCAATACATTAAACAACCTATATTCTTATGTGATTACCAAATCTCCTAAAGCGCCAGATATGGTATTACAACTCTCAGAAATTTTAGATTATATTTTATATAGAAGTCAGCAAACATCAGTTCCTTTGGTCGAAGAGATTCATACTATAGAAAATTATGTAGCGTTAGAACGAATTAAATATGGTAAACGATTACATGTTGTTTTTGAAAAAAATCATTTTAAAAATGAACAACCAATAACTCCATTATTACTGTTATCTATTGTCGAAAATGCTTTTAAACACGGGGTTAGAGGAAATATTAAAAAACCAGAAATAAAAATTACGCTTGAGCAATTTGATGGATATATAGAATTTAGTGTCTGGAACACAAAACCAGAAACCGAATACAATCATAAAACGGATGAATATAAAAGTGGAATCGGCCTTGCCAATATCCAACGGCAATTAGACTTAATTTATCCTCAAAAACACAAATTTGAGATTGATGAATCTGATACGTTCTTTAGCTTAAAACTGACTTTAAAAACAAATTAATATGGTACGATGCTTACTTGTTGATGACGAATCTCCTGCAATTGATTTGCTAAAAAATCATATAAAAATGCTTGATAATCTAGAAATTGTTGCTAGTTGCTATAGTGCTGTAGAAGCCTTTGAGGTCATCAAAAAAGAAGAAATCGATTTGTTATTTTTAGATATTGAAATGCCCGTTTTAAAAGGTCTGGATTTTCTAAAAACATTACAACACCCTCCTAAAGTGATAATTACGACAGCCTACAGAGAATATGCCATAGAAGGGTACGATTTGGATATTATAGACTATTTATTAAAACCTATTTCTTTTGATCGTTTTGTAAAAGCTGTCGATCGCTATTATGAAAGAGTACAATCTTCTGCTTTGGCTATTGCCGAAAAGAACGATACATTTTTTTATGTAAACGTGAACAAAAAACACATTAAGATCATATTTGATGACGTATTATATATCGAAAGCCTAAAAGATTATGTAAAAATCCATACTGCTCGCCAAAAATTGGTAGTAAAAAGTAACATCGGTAAAATAGAAACTCAACTCCCTTCATCTCTATTTCTACGTACCCACCGTTCTTATATTGTTGCTATTGACAAAATTACGGCATATACACAAAAAGATGTAGAAATAGATACTATAGAAATCCCAATCGGATCTAGCTATGCTAACAAAGTCTTCTCTATATTATCACATACTCGATAGTAACTATACTTAGACACTTTTGTAGTTTTTATCACTGGTTACTCTAGCATCCTCTACTTTTTAAGAATAGTATCCATATCAAGCATAATTTTACCATAAATTAATTCAAAAATGTAGATATGAACATGTTTAAACATCTAAGTGTTTTTTTACTTATAGTAAGTTTTTCATCTTGCCAATCCCAGAAAACAGAACGTGAAATTGAAGATGAATTTGTTAAAAAGTATGCCCCTTCAAATTTAAATACTCATGGGTTTACTCTACCTGTAGATTCAAAAATACCAGAGGTACATCAGCTTTTTAATGATTTGTCAAAGAACTTCTATTTTTATGGAGATAAAGATGAATTTGAAAAAAAAGCTGCCAAAATTATTGAATTGGACCCCAATTACCCGAGCGGAGTTTTAATGAGTGGTTTTTATGTACAAGATCCCGAAGAATATAAAAAACTGGTTACCAAATCCTATACCCTTTCAAAAAAAACGACATTAAAATCTGAACGAGATATCATGCAAGCGGAGTATTCTCTTTTAGTAGAAGAAAATTATCCTAAGGCCCAAAAATACTTTCAGAAAGTAGTCGATATGTATCCAAAAAGTGCTGCTGCCATTTGGTCTTTGGGTATGGCATATTATTACAATAATGAATATGATAAAGCTCTGGAATGCTACAAAAAAAGTACCGAGTTAATTCCTAATCTACCAAAAGGATACGAATTTATGTCGGTTATGTATTATCAAAAGAAAGAATATAAAAAGGCATTAGAATATCTTGAAAAGGCCAAAAAATATGGGGCCAACACCAAAAATGACATCTATTTTGCAGAGTACGAGCATATTGTTTACTACAAAAATGGGTTTTATGATAAAACAATGAAGTCTATTGAAAAAGCCTATGCTTATGGAAAGTATTTTAAAAACAGTGAAAGCTTAAAAAAGACTTATCAAGCTGCTAAAAAGAAATTTGATTCGATACAATCATCAAAATAATAAAGCATAAAATAGTGAATAGTTAAAATAGTTATTTAATAACCTTTGGACTTCGGTATCAAAGGTTATTTTTTCTATACGACGATGGTGTTATGCCTTCAAATTTTTTGAATGCACCATTAAAAGAAGAAAGACTACTAAAACCTGTATCAAAGGCGATTGATGAAATGGTATATTTATCATTTCCTGTATTCGAAAGTAGTTGTTTTGCATCTTGAATTCGATAATAATTAATAAAATCGTTAAAATTCCGTTTGGCGTATTGGTTAATAACCGATGAGGTAAGTTGTGTACTCTTTCCTATCATTCCACTTAGTTTTGCAAGAGATACATCAGCCTCGAGATACAGCTTAGAATCAATGACCAATTTTGAAATCTTATTAAATAAAAGATTATTATTATTTACTTTAAACACATTACCATCTTGTTCTGTAGCTTTAAGTTGAAATGCCTTAAAGCTTAAAAAATAGATCACTACAGAATATACAATTGGTCCTACAACATAGGGTACGGTTTCATCTAATATATTAAGAACATAAGATCCCCAGATAAGCACAAAACCAATAATTAAGAGATATAACCAATGTAGTATAGCACTACGAGATTTTGTTTGTTGCTCTTCTTTATACTGCTTCTTTATGCGTTTTAAGATTCTCCAGGATAAAACGATATAAAAAGCGAAATGCAGGTATATAAAAACGAGACCACTCGAAAAAATGATGATAACCAACTTACTATTTTCGTACCATTCTTTAGTCACAAAAAGACTAGCAATAAAAATTAAAATAAATGGAATGAATTCTGAAATGTAATACTTAGGTAATTTGAAATCAGGATGTGTCATCCCCAATACATACCACCTTAAAAGTGGACCGATTAATAACAGAAAGGTTAGCCCTATAAAAATAAATATCGGTTCTAAATCATCACCAAAATTTAACATGACCGATTTACCTATTCTAAATGCCATACATACCAGAATCAATCCCAGCAAAAGATTGCTCAATGTTTTTTTCTTTTTGAATACAGTTAAGTAAAAGGCAAATAATACGCCATGCAAAAGCCCTGCACTACTAACAATAATAAGTAATATATCTAAAAAACTCAATAGACCTTTTTTTCCAAATGTAACGATATTTAAAATTCAAAGAAAGTACAAATTTAGTAATGATTTGTACTTTCTATCTAAGATAAATACCAGTGTATACTTTACATACTTATATGTTTTTGGATTCGCTTTTTGCATATGATGTTAAACTAACAAGATTAAAAAACCGTCCAATACTACCTCTCATGATTGCAACGGCACCATGTACCGCTATAAGTTCCCTGGCCAAAGGTTTATTTTCGACAGTTGATATCTGCCTAATTACTTCTTTGGCTTTCTGAGTACCTTCTTCTTCATAAGCTATTAATACCTTCATTGCATTCTCTTCTGCTGTGATTTCTCTATGTTTTGGTGTATATCCTAATGCCGAAATCATCGTTTCGGCCAATCTCCATGTAGACCAGGGGTTTTGGCCAGTTACTAAGTTTTGATCACGGCTAATATGCTCTAAGTACATAGCTCCTTTACTAAACCGTGCTCCCTGAGCTGTTAATTTATCTTGTAGAAAAAATGGAAATATAGTCTCTGCATCTGGAATAAGTAGTAATTCCTCGTCGTTGGTAAAGCTGCTCACTTTTTTGTTTTCTAATAACGGGCGACCATTATCTAGAGTTACATTTACCAAAGCCGCCGGACCGTGACATACTGCTCCTATAACTTTATTTGATTGATATAAATAACGTACAATATCTTGAATAGCTTTATTTTCTGGAAAATCGAACATTGCCCCTTTTCCGCCTGCAAAGAATACAGCTTCATACGCTTCTGGGGTAATATCTTTTACCATAATAGTATGTTTTACTTTGTGTTGAGCAATACTATCGTTTAAAAATGCAAAATCATATTTTCCCATATCATCATCATCGATCACCACTGGTGGCTCTCCTCCTAACGGACTGGCAATGTCAACTTCAAAACCATTAGCCTGAAACACATAATAAGCACGCGATAACTCGGTTAACTCATATCCTGTACTTTTATCGGTACTTCCCATAGTATTAGCACTTGTCACTATAGCCAAAATCTTTCCTCGTGATGGCTGTATATCTTCAGATAAATATGGTAAATCCACTGTTTGTGTCATAGACACATCCGGACCTATTTCTTCCGATGAGGGCAATAAACTTATAAACCACCAACCAAATACAAAAAGTAAGACAATTACACTACCAAGGACAGCTAGACTCCATTTAAGGATTGGATATTTTTTTAACATAATATGATTTTTAGAATTACAGTAGTACGAAGTAATACCAAAATCACTGTAAAAACTGTCGAAATGATAATTCCGTCAGATTAAATTATGTTTTGAATACCTTATGTAGTAATCAGATAAGCAAAAAGAGACCATCTATAAAGATGGTCTCTTTGAATATTCTAAATAAGTTCGATTAGAATTTTAATACCATAATTGAAGAAATGTTAGCATATATATTGACCGCTCCAAGGTAAATAACAGCATACCTTAACGCCATCTACATATATAAATGATCCATCTCCACCACACGGACGGCTTGGACCTGCGCTTCCGTCGATGTTTTTTTGCTCGTTCTTAGACAACTCTTTAGCTCCGGTTACGTTTAAAAGTGTTTTTTTCATAATTCAGAATTTTAGGTTTTGAGAATATATTTTGATAACATTTAACCTTAAATTTAATGTTTTTTAATTCTGTGATCAATTACATTAATTAAACTTTAAGAATTATAGTATAAACAATCCTAATGTAAAAACCCATCACTAAAATGATAGGTTTTTATTGGTAGAATTGGCTAATTCATTACCATATATCATCGACATGGTATTATCGTTACACCACATCGTACTCATTATCAACATGAGGTGTTTATTTCGCTAGTAATTCTCTTTTAAATCCGTTATTAAATTTAACATTTGTAGTGGTTTGTTCATACAATACTTTACCTTTAATATTTCCATCCCAATCTGCTGGAATTACCTTTCGTTTTGCCATAAAAGTATATCCGTTAACAGTTTCATACTCTATTTCCATAAGAGATATTCCTAATGTACTTCCTTTTACAGTAAACAAAAACCTGTCTACAAGAAAAGTAGTTGGATTAATATACAGTACAAAATCATCCTGAACATCCCCTACTCCTTTATCAAAGCCTATTTTTACTATTTTATAATTGATTTTGTTATGCACTCTATTAGGTAACTGCGTATACACAATACCTTTATCTAATAGCTTAGGCATCATGGTAAACCAGTAATAATTGGCTCTACGTAAAAAATCAGAACTTAGTAATGTTCGTGTATCTGTTATCTTAGTATTTCCAATAGTCATCCACGAATTACCAGTGCTTTCGTAGTACTGAGTAACAATTCCCTTTTCTTTAGGAAGCACAAATACATTATGTGTTTTATATTGCCCCCAGGATACTTCTCCGTTAAAAATATAACGTTCTATAGAAATATCACTTTTTTTAGTCCTTGGATTATAAAAATCATAAGTAAACTCTACATCTTTCAGTTTTTTAAGCAGTTCGTAATTTCCTGTCTTAGCAACCATTTTTTCTATTAGTACTTTGGCAGAATTGCTACTTGACAACTCCTTTTTTTGAGCAAAAGTTGTATTAACGAGCATACAGGTTATAATATATGCAATGTGTATTTTTAATTTCATAATCTTGTAATTTTATAAGAATTTATCAGCTTTTTCATTTTTATCTCGTTTTTTACGTTTTAGTCCTTTATTTTTTCCTCCTCCAAAACGGTAAGACAACCCAAAATAAACCGATTGACTATCACGTCTAAATTCACCTTCCTGGATAATAGTTCTATAAGCCTCAAAAGCAAATCTTTGCGTTCTTAAAATATCATTAAAATTAACACTAAAAGTTCCTTTTCCCTTAGCAAAATTGTAACGTGCACCAGCATTTACGAAAACATTGTCCTTTAATTCATATTGTAATATTTTTTGTGGACCACTATAAAAAGTAAAGATCTGGAACGTTAAGTTTTTAGAAGCTTTAAAACTATTATTAAGCCTTGCATTTAATAGGGTATTATTAACTTTTACATTTTGACCTTCGATAACTCCTTTTTGTGTTCTGGTGTATACATCAAAGTTGGCATTAAAATTCCACCATTTTATAGGTCGATAACTTGCAGAAAACTCAACTCCATAAGCATCATTACTATCAAAATTCGCATAATCAAGAATAAGTAGAGTTGGATTATCTTGGTCAAAATAACCTATTCTATTAATCTCATCATTAATTTTTCTATAAAAACCACCAAACGTTATATTGCCTTTATTTATTTTTCTGTTATAATTCAATTCGATCGAATTGGTAAACTGTGGCCTTAAGTTTGGATTACCAACGATAATAATCTGTGGGGTGCTAATTCTTCGTATAGGACTTATCTGATTTAGTGATGGCCTATCAATTCGTCTGCTAAAACTTAATTGGTATGAGTTTTTCTGCTCTTCGTCGGGAGTGTATTTTAAAAATCCAGAAGGAAACACATTAAAAAGATGATCTTTAAAACTATCCTGTGGTTCTCCAACTTCATTAAATTGAGTCGTTACATTATAATCTTCTAACCGAACTCCGATATTATATTGCCATCTATTAAAATTTTGACTAAAAGTTGTATAAAATGAATAAATATCTCTATCATAAGAAAAAGTCGAATTTCTAAAATCCACACGACTGGTTTCATAAGAGTTATCGGTACGTCGCAGACGTGTTTCTACTCCGATTTCTACGGTTGATTTCTCGTTAAGAGGGTTTACATAATCAAGATTTACTATCGTATTTGTTCGTTTATCATCAACAACTTCTGCATAATTGTTTATGGGCGTGTTTCCCGTAAATTTAAAATCGTTAGCAATATCGCTTTGTAGTGTATTATAGTCTAATTCAAGCTCTATTGTATGTCCTTCTTTAGCAAAAGAATGTAGAAAATCAACATTATAAGTCGAATTTACATTATCTCTTTCAATAGTATCAAACTGTGTGAAGTTTGAAAGAGGGTCATTAAAAAAAGTAAGTGTTTTTTTACCCTCGAGATCTGCTTTAAACAAATTTTGATTGGTATACACCGAAAATGTATTTTTTTCGTTGATATAATAGTCGACACCTACTTTAAATAGGTGTGATGTACGACCATTATTATTTTTGGTTAACTGATTCGTTTGTTCTATAGTTCTTGTCACTGTACCATCTGTAACCTGTGTTCCAAAGCGATTGCCATAACTCCCGTAAAAATTAGTTTTCCCTGTTCTGTAATTCAAACTCAAAGAATTGTTAAATCGTGCTTTTTGTCCAAAAGTTACCCCAGAGTTTATAGATCCGTTAAACCCTAAACGAGTACTCTTTTTTAAGATGATATTTATAATTCCGCTCATACCTTCGGGATTATATTTTGATGATGGATTTGTGATGAGTTCTATAGATTTGATTGATGTAGATGGTATTTGTTGTAATAAATCGGTGGTACTAATGTTAGTTGGTTTTCCATCAACCAGGATACGAACATTCTCATTACCCCGAAGAGAAATTTCGCCATCTTGATTAACACTAACTGAAGGAATATTACTCATGATATCACTTGCCGAAGCCCCGGCAGTGGTTAAGTCTTTTCCGACATTAATAACTTTTCTATCAACCTTTTGTTCGATAGTCGAACGTTCGGCTGTAATTTCGACTCCCTCAAGAGCAACAGCTTCTTCTTCGATCAAAATCGTACCAAAATCGATCTTGCTGTTTGATTCGGTAATTGCAATACTTTTTGTAACTGTTTTGTATCCAATAAACTGAACTTCAAAATTATATGTTCCAAAAGGGATTTTATCTACCAAAAAAAATCCTTTATCATTTGTAATCCCCCCGGTTGTGATTTTATCTCCAGATGTAATGATTACATTCACATAGGGTATAGATTCTTGCGTGTTTTGATCTAATATCTCTCCTGTAACTGTACCCGATTGTCCATACATACCTATAGAAATAAAGAAAAAAAATATCAATACATGCTTTCTATTCTTTAAAAGATCAAGTAAGATTGTTTTCATTAAGTTCATTCTTAAAAAAATTATGGTTCGAGTGGCTAAATTATAAGAAGAGTAAATCCGTATAAAAAAAACAGACAGAAGCAGTATAAGCGATGCTATAGATTGGGTTACTGCCGATATATGATTTTGTCTACGGGAAATAGATTTTCGGCACCACAAACCTGCAGTTTGGTATCCTATGCTAACTTAGGTTCTTTTAATTTGTACCTTTACAATCAATAGAAATAAAAAACGGTATGTTACATAAAATCCAAAGCTTTCTCGAAGTTTCAAGATTCAAGTATCTCATATTTGGGCTTTTGATTTTTATCTTTTCGGCCTCTACCTCTAGTTGGTATTATACTACAACTGAAGAATTGTTAATTACGCATAGTATAAGGGCTATTCTACAAATTGCCATGTCCTATGTGATTATAGAATTTTTAATTTTGTATCTTTTAAACAAGGGTAAGGTTTTAATCTTTTGGATATCTATTGTAATAACATTACTTACTTTTTATCTTATTTGCACCTTAACTCATATGTATTATTTAGAACCTACCTTTCCCACAACATATGTAAATTATTTGAAACGTTTTACAGACACTTCTTTTTTAGGGAGATTTACCAACATAGGTGAGTTTATATCAAGATCATTGTATTTGCTGTATCCAACATTTTTGATCTTAGTATTAAAACTTTATACAGAGAAACAACGCTTATTAAAGTTAAATGAACAGAAAAAAACAACAGAGCTCGCTGCGTTAAAAAATCAATTAAATCCTCACTTCTTATTCAATACATTAAATAATCTACATGCATTAGCTTTAAAAAAGTCTGATGATACTACCAAAGTAATTCAAAAGCTTTCTAATATCCTGGATTACATCCTATACCGTTGTAATGAAAATTATGTGTCATTAGATAAAGAAATTGATCTAATAGAGAATTATTTATCCTTAGAAAAAATCCGTTATGCCGATAGAGTAAAAATCTCTTTTAGTAAAAATGTAACAGGACAGGAAAAAATTGCTCCTTTATTATTGCTCACATTTATCGAAAATGCGTTTAAACACGGTGTTAAAGAAGAGATAAATCAAGCTAGTATCGAAATCAATATCTCTAAAAAGGGAGAGCAATTAATTTTTAATGTAAAAAACAGCAAACCAATGGGAGTTGATATTTCTATGAATAAAGATTCTATAGGGCTAAAAAACATAAAAAAACAATTAGAACTACTGTACCCAAAAGCGTACGATTTGATTATTGAAAACAAATCAAATTCATTTTCTGCTAATCTTAAATTAGATATTATATGAGTTATACATGTTTAATTATAGATGATGAACCATTAGCCAGAGAATTAATCGAAACGTATTTGGATAAACTACCAGATTTTGAATTGGTTGCTTCTTGTTCGAGCGCTATTGAGGCTAGTTCGATATTAAACACAACAAAAATAGACTTACTTTTCTTAGATATAGAAATGCCTGTATTAAAAGGCACTGATTTTTTTAAGAACCTTGTATACAAGCCCCAGGTAATTTTTACTACTGCTTATCGGGATTATGCCGTAGATGGATTTGAATTAAATGCGGTAGATTACTTATTAAAACCTATATTTTTCGAACGTTTTTTCTTAGCTATTCAGAAGTTTTTAAAACAGGAAAAAAAATCCATTTCATATGATTCTTCAGAAGATACTATACATAAGAAAACAGATTTTGTTTTTGTAAACAAAGCAAAAAAACAAATAAAAATACTTTTTGATGATGTTCTGTATATCGAAAGTCTAAAAGATTATATCAAAATTCACTTAGAGAATGAAGCGCTAACGATTAAAGAAAGTATCTCTAGTTTTGAGAAACGCATTGACAAACGTTTTATTCGCTTACATCGTTCTTATATTGTAAATAGCGAAAAAATTACAGCATATACCAAAAATGATGTAGAAATTGGAAGAATTGAAATCCCTATCGGAAACAGTTATAAAGATAATATGCTAGCTTATTTTAAGTAATGTATATAGCAATACCTCGGGTGTTATAATTATCTATCTATCCATTTTCTAAATTCTTTAGTCAAAGAAGTGCTTGTTTTTACCAGTACAGGTAACCCTTTTACTTTAATCGATAGTCGATTTTTGCTGTACGGAATTATGTTTTCAATACAATCCAAATTAATAATATAACTACGATTAATTCTAAAAAATTGATCTGGGTTTAGTTCTTTGGATAACACTCCTATTGACATAGAAACAGCATGTAAATTGTTATCTACATCCTTCAATTTACAAAAATCACCATGGGCTTCAACGAAACAAATATCTTTGGTATTAACCAATTTAATACCTTCCCGTTTTTTGATTACTAATCGTTTTTTATAGGTGTCTTTTTTGTCCAATAAAGTTTTGAATTGCTCAAAAAAATGATGCTCATTAAATTTTACATAAAACAATTCCTTATATTTTTTTAATGCTTCATCGATATCGCTTTGAGTATACGGTTTCAAAACATAAGCTATACCATTGGTTTGAAACGCTTTTAATAGGTGTTCGTCATAGGCTGTACAAAAAACAATAGGAGTTGCTGTTTTTACAGATTCAAAAATATCAAATGACATCCCTCCTATGATTTCTATATCCGATAATATCAAATCATAGGTTTTTTCTTTAAGAGATTTTATGGCAGCTTCAACAGACCGGGTATGTGTATACTCAAAATCAGAATGTAATGACTTATCTACATAAGCCAGTAGTTTCTTAAATGCCGGAATTTCATCTTCTATAATAAGGATATTCATATATCTGTAGTGACTTTTTACTAATCTACGATTTTTAATAAAGGTAATACGACTATAAACTCTTCTGGAGTTTGTTTAATCTCAACAGTTTTGTCTGATAATAATTGATAGCGTTTTTTTAAATTTATCAACCCTGTACCCAACGACTCACTACTATCATTTTTTGAAATTGTATTTGTAATGATTACTTCATCTTTATTTACAAGTATTGTAGCAATGATTATTGATTTGTTGGTTGTTGGTTTATTATGCTTTACAACGTTTTCTAATATTGTCAATAAGGCTCCATTAGGTAAATACTTATCATTAGCATTTGCATTATTTTTAATGATAAACCGATAATCTTCTTCAAATCGTGTTTCAATTAAGTAAGAATAGTTTTTAACCAAGGCTATTTCTGCTTCCAAGGAGACGATATCTTCATCCTTGGTTGCAATTAAATAGCGATATAACCCAGCTAGATTAGTAATATATTCTTTAATTTTTTCTTTAGATGAATATTCTACCAATGCATCAATTGTGTTTAAACTATTGTACAAAAAATGTGGATTAAACTGAGAGCGTAAAACTTTAAGTTCGAGTTCTTTTTGAGTGTTTAAAATTTCTGCAGATTGTAGTTGATATTCATAATATTTTTTTGCCGAAATTAATGCCAAAGGAATAGCCAAATTGGCTGCAGAGCTATTTATATTTAAAAAAATCAACTCTGTAAATGAAGGCCATTCACTCCATTTAATACTACCAGAATTAGTAAGTTCTCCAGATAAAGAAGCTATAAATCCAAAGAGCCAAAAACTAAACAGTGCCATAAAAAACAATGCAAAATAATTTTTCTTTCGAATAAGAAACTCACTAATTAGCTTTTTACTCACATATAACAAGGCAATAGTTTGTAAGCAAAAGACAGGAATATCAATAAGGTATTCAATTAATGTGTATTCTTCAAAATAAAACCTAATAATAAGCCAGGCAGAGGCCATTAACAGGTATCCCATTACAATTTTATAATCCGATTTATTTAATTTTAAAGTATCCAATGCTTTGCTTTTTCTATTACTAATCTACATAATTTTTAGGCGCCAATTAGATGCTAATTTTCTGGTTTAAGAATAGTATAGTACTCTTTTAGAGTAGCAACAATATCATCTGTATCTTTATCAATTGTTTTGGTTGTTGATGTATTACAAAACAATAAATAACCTCTGTCTTGTATTTCATTATAATAAGCATATGCTACTACACCAACAATATCTCCTTGATGCCCCACGCTACTACTGGGGTATACTTCCCAAAGAATCCCATGAGTAAATTTAGAAGAGGTTCTAACTTGTTTCATTTCATTAAAAGATGCCAATTGTAGAATAGAATTTCCCATATAATACCCCTTTGCCATAGATTGCATAAATATGCTAAAATCATCAACAGATGTTTCAAAACCACCTGCAGGAAATAAAAGAAGTTTATAATCATTTGGGATTTTAATCCCTGCATGGTATAAAGATGATTTTTTGTCTTTTGTACCTTTCATTTCAAAATCAAACCCCGAGGTGTTCATTTTTAATACAGATAAAATATGCTTTCTAACAAATTCAGAATATGACATTCCGCTCGCTTTTTCAATAATTAGAGCTATCAAAGAGGCAGCACTATTACTATATATTTCTCGCACTCCTGGTTTTACATTTTCAAAATGGTTTTTACTATACCATATACCATTGGGAGCATAGATATTGTATAAAAAGTCATGCAATGATATCTCTTCATTTTTATTGATTCTTTTTGAAAGTTTGTTTAGTAGAGATCTTCGTAATCCAAATGGTAGCTCAGTAGTAATTTTAGGAATTGGAGTTGAAAAATACAACGCTTTTAGGTCATACTCCGGTAGTTTTTTAAGTCCGGATGTATGTGTAGCCAAATGCCTGATAGTAATGCTGGTGTTGGAAAACTTTGGATTTGTTAGTATAAATGGTAAATAATCATTGACATCATCATCTAGATGTAATAATTTCATTTCTTGTGCTTTCATCAACGATACACCTAATATCAATTTAGAAATAGATGCAATTTTCTGAACCGTTTTTGTAGTATACGGTAATTTGTTTTCTGCATCTGCATACCCAAATCCTTTTTTATACAAGACTGTATCTCTGGTGTAAATAGCAACACCAAAACCTTCTACAGAATTGTTTTTTGATAACTTCTCTAGTTTATATGTTAAAGAATCTGAGGGTATTTGACCAAAAATGATCAATGGTAACGCCAAAGAAATAACGATACTAATAATTTTGATTTTCATATGGATTGTTTTAGTTTTTTTTGAATAAATTTCACTGTATAGAATATGCCAATGATGAAGATGAGTAAAACGATTCCTACGAGGATATACAGTTTGTATAAATTTGGACCAGTTAATAGGTAAAAGAATAGTTCTTGGCCTAGTTGTTCTCCATTCTCAGAGTTAGTGAATACCACAAATCCCCATTTTTTATTAGTATCCAAAGCATACCAGGAGGTAAATCCTTCATTATTTCCCGAATGCAGAAAAATAGATGTAAAAGGGAAATCGATAGACAAAAAACCTAATGTATAATTTACATCTATACCATCGTATGGTACTTTAGAATGTGGTTTAAGCAATTCTTCATAACTGTTTTTGCTTACCCCCTTTTTATTCATAACTGTGATCATCCATTTAGAAAAGTCATTAGGATTTGTATGTAAGGAAGAAGCTGCATAAAAGACATTATCTTCTTTTTGAAACCAATAGTCATTTTTCCAATCTATCCAGTTTCCGTTTTCGTCATAAGGTTCTGCTTTATGTTGTCTTGTATATGGATTTTGAATGAATGCCGAATGCTTCATTTTTAATGGAATTGCTACTTTTTTCTGAAAAATACGCTCTAATCCATCCCAATCGGTTTTTTCTATTTCTTTCAAGACCAATGCCAGATATTGATAGCCTTCACCAGAATAGCCATACTCTGAATCAGGATCAAATAAAAGTTTTAATCTTTTGTCCTCTTCATCTTCTCTCCAATTCGGAAACCCTGTTCTATGACTTAGTACCATTCTTGCTGTAATTAACTTATAGCGTTCGTCATAAGCAATATCAGGGTACGGAAAATATTTGTAGAGTGGTGTATCAATATCTAACTTTCCTTCTTCTACAAATGTCATCACAAAAAAGGCAAAAACGGATTTTGATATAGAAGCTCCTTCAAAAATGGTAGTATCAGAAACTAATTTTTTACGCTCTACATCAGAATATCCTTTATTACATCTGTATACCACGTTTCCATCGTTGATTATAGCAAATGAAAGACCTGGAATATCTAATGCTTTCATTTTTGAATCTAAAAAAGACTCAAGAACATCTGTAGAAATATCAAATCCTATATAACTGTTTACACTAGAAGTTTTTTTATTCGAACAACTAGCTAAGATAAGTGTGATGAGTATACTGTAAAAGATGTTAGTTTTCATAATGTACTTATAGATTTACACATCTAAAGTACACTCCTACAACAACTCCAGAAATTGAAAAATGTTGAAGTGGGTATAAAAAAACGATTAAACCGAATAAAAAACAGAAGAACAACTTCTACCCATATCTTTGTTTTGTATAATGAAGTTGAAATACAAAACTATAAACACCAAGCCAAGGTAAACATTAGTTCAAATTCTAAAATCTATTTAATACTTATTTTTTAATTCCTCTAGCGCGAAAAACGGATCTTTATTAAAGGCTTTCCAGTCCTTTTTTAGCTGTTCATATAAGGTATCAATTTCGGTGAAATCAATTTTTAAATCATCTTTAGATTTTTTGAGCTCCAAGATATACTCCATAAGTTCATAGCAGAGTGTAAATTGGCCACAGGCGATTAGTGTATCCATTCTATTTTTGGCAATATCCTTTTTATCCCACCATAATGTTGTTGGTGTTTCGGAGGCGGTTAACCCCACACTCATTAACAACTTGCTGGGTGCAGGTTTAATATCTTTATTATAGCTGGGACTAGCTCCAGAATAAGGTGTTTTTTGGCCATTTAATTTATACACTGTAGTAGTAATGCGTTTGTTGTTTAGCGAATATTTAGAATAAAACAAATCATAATTAAGTCTGCGCATTTGTTTCAAGAAAACATCATTGATCATTTTTACTGCAGATGTTAGTCGATTGGTAAGCATCTGTTGCACCAATCCAATATCTAGTTTTTTAAAACTCAGGATGTCATCTACAAGTGGTTCTGGTACATTTTTTTTAAAGAGTGATGCCATCTTACCTTTAAAGAATTTCATGATAACCGAGGCAAATCCACCCAATATAGTTAGTGTTAAACCGATACCAATTAATATACTACCAATAATATAGATGGCAGGCGAGCCACAATCATCACAACTATTGAAAATTTTCATCGAATTTATAGCTACTATAAGTACTCCTATTGCAAGAAGTATCCAATACAATGGTTTAATCCTAAAATATGCTAAGGCTTTCGCTACAAATTGTTTTAAAGAAACTCCTTTTTTTTCAAAACTATTATCCTGATGCCAGGGTACCATTTTAAAACTTCCAACATCATTTACAATAATAAGACTGAGTGCATTTTTCATTCTCTCATTAATTCGAATCATACTACCAATTCCTTGGTTATCTGCAATACCACCATCCATGATTCCTACTCCATCAATAAATCTATCAAGGCTTTTTAATGCTTTGTAATCTGTAGCATTATGATCTTTAAAATAATCATCTGGAAATTGTAAGGGCTCAAACCCAAGAGGAAAACAGGAAGATGAAGCAATAATATCTCCCAATTGTACTTTAAATTTAAGCTTTTCTACAGATGTATTAGAAAGTGGAGAATTACCAAAAACTCCTGTATTTTGAAACCTATACGTAAGTCCAAACGAAAAATCTGTAGCATTATAACATACTTGTTTTAAGTGTTTGGATACGGGTTGCTCAAACATAGAAAAATCCCCCTTAAAGACTTCCATTTCTGCATAAGTCAATGCAAATGCATTAATTAGAGAACGTGTCTTGTACGCATTGTTTTTCCAGACAGTATCATCTTCAAGCTTCTTAATCGCAGTATCTAATAATTTATCATTTTTAGGTTCAAAGGTTTGGTAAAACACTTTAAAAAAATCTGTAAAACTATGTTTTGCATCCTGTGCAGATTTAGCATAAGCTACTGCCAAAAGGGTGCCACCACTAACAGAACTTAGAGCTTCTACATATTCTAATAGAGGTTTCTCTTTAAATTTAACTTTATTTAAATACGAGAGTATTCCCAAAGAATAGAACGTTGCTCGATATCCACCACCACTAAAACACAAGCCTATATTTTCAAAAGGTATAAAGGTACTTTCAGGACTACTATGGTCTTCACTCATAATTCCAGAATTTTACAGTATAATTTTAACAAAAGAATGCATTAATACAAAATCTAAATCAACTATATATGATCAATAAAATTAATATGGGGAATTAAAAAATGACAATTATGATATATAGAAGTGATTTAAGCTTTTTCGCTAGAATCAAAAAAGCTTAAATCACTTCTTAAACTTAAGATGAACTTTTATAGCTAACAATACGTAAAAATACCTGTTTTCATATACAGATTCAATAAATAACCCGTTGTGTATTTTGAGCTAAAACAGTTTTCAAAATGTCAGTTCGAGTGATTTTTTGATAAAAAAAATTGTACTTCGACAGGGCCTGTCCTGAGTTTATCGAAGGACTCTGTAGAGCTATCGAGAACCCTTTAAAAGTTAAAATTCTTATTCTCGATACAAATTTTACTCATTTTAATCGTAAAATTCACTCGAATTGACAGAATTTTATCAAAATGTACAACAAGTTAAATAACATTTTTTATTTAGTACAATCTCGTATCGCTTCATCCAAAATTGCAATTCCTAAATCTATTTCTTTTTTACTTATGGTTAATGGAGGAGCAATTCTAAAAACACTTCCGTAGCCTTTCATTCGAACTATATTCATGTTTAATCCCAACTCCAGGCATCTACTGCATATTTTTTGCCCCAAATCATCGTCTGGTATCTTTGTTTCCCGATCTTTTACAATTTCAACACCTAATAAAAGCCCACTCCCTCTTACATCTCCTATGCACTCATATTTCTCATGTAACTGTAGCAATTGCTGTTTTAAGTACTTTCCTTTTTCCAGGGCATTTTTGGCTAATTGTTCTTTATCGAGTATGTCGAAAGCTGCTGAGCCAAAGGATGCACAAAATGGATCAGACACATGAGAAGTCACATAGACAAACCCTCTTTTATGACATTCTTCTTCTATTTCTGCCGTGGTAACCATTGCAGCCAAAGGAAGCCCTCCTCCCAATGTTTTTGATAAGGTTAAAAAATCGGGAACAACATCATATTGTTCGAAGGCAAAAGTTGTCCCCAGGCGTCCTAATGCGGTTTGAGCTTCGTCAAATATTAGCAATAATCCACGTTCTTCACATAACTCTTTTAGCCTTTTAACATAATCAGGTTTTAATTCGATCATCCCTGCGGCACTCAATAAAGGTTCTGCTATCAATGCAGCATATTCACCAACCGATTGCTGATCGGCCATTTTCATACCTACCTCCAGGCAAGTATGATCACAACTCCCTTTACAATGTGCAATCGGGCAGCGGTACTCATAAGGTGCCGGTATCATCAAACTACCCGACATCGCAGGTCCATACCCTTTTCTTGTTTTTGAATAGGTATACGATTGCGCCCCAGCCGTCATACCATGCCAGGATCCAGAAAATCCTATGATTTCAAAACCACCAGTAACTAATTTTGCCATTCGTATGGCTACCTCATTCGACTCGGATCCCGTATTTAGAAATATACACTTAGATAAACTATCGGGTAGCTTGCCAGTTAATTTTTTGGCAAGCTCAATAACTGGAGGAGACAAAATAGAACTTAGCAAATGAATAGCTTTATCTCCCGATTTTTCTAATATTTCAACAAATTTTGGGTGGTTATGTCCAAATACAGAACACATTTGACCAGAAGTAAAATCCAGGATCGCATCTCCTTTTTTATTGTAGATATAACTTCCAAAAGCTTTTTCGGCAATAAAAGATGAAAACTCACCACAATACCGTATTAATGATTCCTGAGCCTCTTCTACTTCTTTAGCGTTTAAATCTTGCATAACGTTTTACTTTTGATAGCAAGTTCGATCAATTTTAAACCCTAAAATTGTAAAATTCAATCATTTTTAACCAGGTCAGCATATTTTTTGGGGATCATTCCTACATTCATTTTAAAGTACTTATTAAAATGACTTTGATCAAAAAAGCCGGTGTCATAAGCAATATCCGTAAAACTATCCCTCGTCTTTATATATTCTTTAGCTTTTTCTATTCGTAGATTTTGTAGATAGCGAATAGGCGAAATCCCTATATTGGTTTTAAAAAGACGCTGAAAATGACTATCACTTAAACAGGTTAAGTCTAATAATTCTTCTACCAGTATGGTGCGATTATAGTTATGCTCGAAATGTACCAGTGCCTTTTTCAAAATAAGTTTTGATTTTGTAGAATTAGCATTAGTGCTAATCAAAAAATGCTTAAATACTTCTGGTACTCTGGTTTCTTCACTATTCGTAGCACCCAAACTCTTATTAGTATCCCGGATCGATTCGAACCAGGCATCAAAATGATGTTTATACGAATGGCAATTCTGTATTATGGTTAGCCCTAATCGGTCACTGGAAATAGTATTGAAAGAGTATAACTTCGGAACCCTGATTACTTTATAATGAAAAAAAATCTCTATTAATGTCTGGTGCGCTACATAAGGAGGGATTATTACCAAATCACCTGCCTTTAAGGTAAATGTAGCATTTTTACAGATAAGGTTAGAGCTTCCATCTATGATATAAGAAAATGTATAGCGATCCGGATGCAAATGCATCGGAAAAAAATGTCTTTTATCATAATATATGGTTGCACATTCCATCTTATAAGTAATTTATCATACCAAGGTAATTAAAAAAACACACGTATTCTTTACATAAAAATAGTCATTATAACGACAATACCTGTATTTCTTAAATTGAATTTTAAAGTAGCTATATTTTAGAAATCGAAGAGTTGTTAATTATCAGTCATAATAACTTCGGTTTGAACTATGCACTATTTTTCATCGAATTTAGGTAGAAAACCCACTATAAATTGGGGGTTTTAACTCTTTTTAATTGATTGTAAATGCTATAACTTTAGTAAAGCTAAAATATAGCTAAACAGTATTCTAAATCTGTTATTATGAATCTAACTTCTATCGATGAAGTAATCGAAAAATTAGAATCTATTCTGCAGTGGTCAAAAGAGCACTCTAGCCGAGTGGGTTATTTTGCTAGTTTATATTTGCGAGTTACCCAAACCATTAAAAGCAAATTAGGTACCGGGTATTTTGATGATGATAAGCGACTTGAAGAGTTAGATATTCATTTTGCAGCATATTATTTTAAAGCAGTTGAACAATTTCAAAACAATGATCCTGCCATGCCCAAAGCATGGGCAGTTGCTTTTAATGCAATATCTGATCATGAACTCATTATAGTGCAACACTTATTATTAGGAATGAATCCGCACATCAATATTGATTTAGGGGTTGCTGCTGCAGAAATTGCTCCCGGAGCAGCTATTCATGATTTGCATGATGATTTTCAAAAAGTAAATACGATTCTTGCTTCTATTATTCCAACCGTTCTGAAGGAATTAAGTGAGCTTTCTCCATTATTATATTTATTAGAGGACATTGCAAAAAAAGAAGAAGAGGCGATTATTAATTTTAGTATGAAAATCGCACGAGACTTTGCCTGGCAGCTCGCTACCGAGTTGGCACCACTTACCTTACCTGATCAACACATCGTTATTGAACAAAAAAATGTAGATATAGCCCAGTTGGGTGAGAAAATTATTGACCCAGGTTTTTTGGCCGCTTCTGTTTTGAAGATCATTAATTCTGTAGAAGTAAAAAATGTCGATCAGAGTATTGATACTCTAAATGCCGGAAACGAATTACTTGAATTAATAGAACAACAACAAGGTATTATATTAAGTCCGGAAGCCCTTAAAAATGCTCCTAACCATATCTATTACTTTCAAATAGCAAAAGGAGAATGGACCGGTAATTTTAATTTTAAAATAAAAAGCTGGTCAAAAATGCTAAAAGCTTCGATTAGTATTAAAAATAAGATGCTGCTAACTATGATGGGGTTATTTCAAAAAATAGTTGGAGATGCTACTATCAAATCAATTATTACTCCTTTACCCAATGAAGGAAAAGCAGGTATCGCCAAAAATGATTTCAGAATTCATAAAGGCTGGTTTACCCTTTTTATTTCTAAAGAAGATTATCTTTTATCTCCTAATGGTAAAGGAGTAATTGTAGATGCTCATGTTCGTTTCGGGCCTTTTTCGTTTTTGTTTAGAGAACATGATGTGTATCCTGCTGTGATTTATGCCAATGGCCATAAAGCACTGTATCATATCGATTTGTTAGGCACCCAATTTGTTGGCGATTATACTGTTCGATCAGATCAAAAGCAAGTACATTCGGTTTTAGAGAATGATTGGGCAAAAGCAGTAGAAATTTTGAATAAACAATGAACTATATTACTTAATTGAGTTCCAAATATCTAAATACATTTTCCAGTCACTCCCAACTTTTTTCCACACAATCACATATTTACCTTTCCAGGTAATTTCTTCTCCGTCGGCTTTTTTGGTAGTACCTTGATAGGTGCCATAATCATAGGCTTCATTACCGATGATTTTAATTTCGATAGGATCTATTTTATGATTAATGATTGTTATACCCTTGGGAAGTCTCCAATACCCTAATATATCTTCAGTTCCTTCGATAATTTTTAAATTATTAGGGAATATTTTGGCATCCTTGGTATAGGATTCACCGATCATTTTATAATCTGAAGTATTTACATATTTAGAAAAGTTTTTGCCATTTTCTAATATTTGTTTGATCTCTGCTTTTTCCCCGATATAGGTCTGACCAATTGCTGGATTACCAATAAATATGAGAAGTACACCGAATAATAACGATTTCATTTTTTAGTTTTTTTGCTGTCTATAGAATATTTTACTTACTACTTTCCATTCTCCATCTACTTTTAATAAATTCATATAATCTATAAATGCAAAGGTTTCATATTCAATTTCTAGTTTTGCCTGGGCCGCATTTCCTGTGATATCTATAGATGTAATTTTTGTTTTTCGGTTTTGTTTTGGTCCGGGTTTCATTACTTTTTTAAAGAATTCTAAAGCATTGACCTCTTTGTACCCATTTTTTGAAATAAATTTCATCGTAGCATTAGTATGAAATGCCTTTTTTAAGGTTTCAAAATCATTGTTGGTGCCACCGTCCAGGTAATATGTTACGGTCTTTTCTACAAGTGTTTTATCAGATTCCTGAGCAAAAGTTAATGTCGAAGTACTAATGCATACGAGTAAGATATAAAGTATTGTTCTCATCTGTTTATCTATTTTAAGTTTATTTATGATTTGTTTTCTGAAGCATTGCTACCACCTGTTTTGCTACCGATACAGATGCTGTAGGGTCTTGACCGGTAATTAATCTGCCATCAACTATATAATGATTGTCCCATCCTTTTTTAGAATAGGTGAAATTTCCACCATTTTTGGTAATGGCCTCTTCAATAGAAAAGGGAAAGGTTTTATAATACGCTTTATTTTTATTTTCAAAAGCATCAGCAAAACCATTTACCTCTTTTTCTTCATACACATATTTTCCATTAGTTAGCTTTAAATTTACAATTCCTGCGGTTCCGTGGCAAATGGCAGATACAATTCCTGTATTCTCATAAATTTTCCTTGAGATATCCT
Organism: Aquimarina atlantica; assembly: GCF_000626715.1. Taxonomy (GTDB): domain Bacteria; phylum Bacteroidota; class Bacteroidia; order Flavobacteriales; family Flavobacteriaceae; genus Aquimarina; species Aquimarina atlantica. Next base: position 636,198 of record NZ_AQRA01000001.1, read on the forward strand.
GTATAGCTTTATTCTCAGGAACCCCAAACATAGCAGCCCCACCACCGCTATAATAGACCGCTTTATAATCTTTTGCATTAATAGCCTCTGGTGAGTAAGTATTTTTAAATAAATTCATAAAATCTAAGTCATCTAAGTATTTTTTCTGAATAGGATCTGAGGTGTTTATATATCCTATCGGAATTTCCCCGCCTTCCGGACTTACAAAATCAACCTGGTAACCAGATTTTATAAATACATCATACGCCAAAACGATTTCTGCAAAATGATTAGCAGTTTTTAAAGTGGTGTCTCCGTAAGTGCTTTGATTAGAGGTAACAAACAAAATCTTATCTTGTGAAGATGCCGAGGCTCCCAACAAAAGAAAAAACACCAAAAATGATACTATACAATTTTTCATACTGAATTAGTTTTCAGCAAATTTGAAAAATCATAACCTGTATCGGTTTATATATTATAAATCAGAAGTACTGATTTATAAATTAGAACTATTCTGATTCTTTTTTATACGCGGCCGGAGTTTTACCAACGATCTTTTTAAATGTAGTATAAAATGTTGATTTCGAATTAAATCCACACTCATACCCAACAGCTTCTGTAGTGTAATTATCTTCATCAACCAAAAGTTGCTTGGCTTCTTCGATTCTATATTCATTAATAAATAAAGGAAAGCTTTTTCCCAGGTTGTCATTTAGAAATTGAGATAAATAGTGTGGTAAAACGTGTAGTTGTTTAGAGACATCTGCAAGTTTTAGATCCGGGTTTTTAAATAGTTTTTTAGTCGTAATGATTTCATCTAATTTGATTTGAAACTCACTCGCTTCATCATAGTCTATCTTTTTATCCGCATATTTAATCGTTTCTTCAAAAAACAAAGACGTTTTATTTCTTTTTAATACCCAAAATAGAATTAAAAGAAAAAATACAAACGAAAACGAAAGTGCACCTACGATATACGATGTGTAAGATCCAATAGTATATCCCATCCAAATAATAGATACTCCACCAAATACACTTAACACCCATATTTCTAATTGTTTTATTTTATGTGATTTAGAAAACAATGCCATAAAAACCGATTTTAATTGAATCGCTGTCCATATGATATACAAAAGCCATTGTAAATAGATGATTTTAACCAGGTTTCCAGACCACAATCTTCTATATTCCCAATAAGGATATATACTGTTTAAAACAATAACCAATGCCAAAACAGGAATAATATGTAATAACCACCAACTATTACGTTTGGACTGCACTATCAGGCTTTTGGTATACAGGTACAAAAAAGGACCGATCAGAACACAGGCCGATAGTCCTATTTGTATAAATACTTCAGATAATTCTGGATTAAAATAAAAGAAAACAGATTTTAGTATTCGTACACTTAATACAAATAAAAGCGCCGACAGGAAATAATTAGACAGTCCTCTTTTTTTAGAAAAGAAAGCAAAATAAAAACTTAACAAAAAACCATTTAACGCTCCTAATGCACTAAAGAGAAATAATAATTGACGCTCTAAATCCATGAAAATATAAAAAGTAAACCCGTTGTATATTTTAAAATAATACTATAAAAAGCGTCAATTCGAGTGGTCTTTCATAGTGACCTCTCGACTGCATTCGAGATGACATATAGAAAAATTGTACTTCGGCAGGGCCTGTCCTGAGTTTATCGAAGGGCTCTGCAGAACTATCGAGAATAGCTTTTTTGATCCCAAATCCTATTCTCGATACATTTCTTCCTATGGTCGAAGCACTCGAATTGACGAATTTGGTATCCAAAAATATCAAAATGCACAACAGGTAAAGTAAATATATAGCAAATATTTAAAAATGGTTTATAATTTTCATTTCTATTCCAGATACATTACCCCTATCTTACTATTACTTGAAAAGCCGGGAATCACATATTTAACGAGAATTCGATGTAAGGATTTAGTTTAAAAAAGCCGTCAAAAGGCTTTTGCTGGAAAATTTACTTGTCTTCGATACAATTTTCTACCAAAAATCATTCTGACTGACGTAAATTTTTTTACGTCGAACTCACATTATTTACTATGCCATTTTATATGGTTATACTGTAGTTGATTAAACTACACCAGTTCACGTCTTAATTCATTTAAAGAGATATTACTATTAATTAATCTGGTGATTACCTCTTCACGAAATTCATCCAGATCATCATAATCATAATATTTGGCCCACTTGTAGGTTTCGAGAAGGTTTTTGATTTGTTTGATAAGCTTTCGGGTTGCATCTGCAGAACGTAACACAGCAACCTGATCATAATCAGGATTATCTTTATGCATATAGCTTACTTTTTTGGTTTCAAAATCGACCGAAATGTAGTACGCATCTACATCGGGATCCAGGTTTTCTCTAAAATCTGCCCAATCTGCATAACCTAATCGTAAGTCGTCAATTTCCGGAGGAAAATCAGATACTAATCTCCATTGGCACTTTGCAGCTCTACCCCAATGGTTAGACATTCTATATACCCCATGTTTTGTATAATAATAGGTACTCCCCGACTCACTTCTGTAATTTGGTTTTCTTCTCGTAATTTCGCGTAGCGAAGCTCCTCTGAATACACAATACGTTTTATTAAAGAAGTTATAACGCGTGTATACCTTAACGTGTTCTTTTTCCTGATGTTCCAAATGCATATTTTTTTCCCGCTGGCAAAGAAATCACATTTTTTTCAGAAAGTAAAAACAAGTTTTTAACATCTTTTTACTAAGCCATTTTTTTGTTCATATAACCCCATTACGTATTTAAGAAGAACATTATAAAAAAAGCGTCAATTCGAGTGTTTTGTCATAATGAAATGAAGACAAAATGTACTTCGGCAAGCTCTGCAGGACTATCGAGAATAGTTTTTTAAATCAATAGCCCTTGTTATCCTACTCTTATAGCCTTTAGATATCAATTTTACTAAGATCAGGGTGTTTCATGATAACACCATTGTTTTAGTACATGACAAAATAAGCTTAAAATAATAGGAAACTTAAAATTGAACATTTGTTAGATCTCACAGGTTTTAAAAACCTGTGAGATCTTGATAATAGCGTGATGATACAATTTTAAACCAGGTTTAAATCAAGAATAATTATTTTTCGTCATGTACTTAGCAAAATTGTTATTGAAAAAAGGGGGATTTAACTTGTCTATATTAGGTATTACACTCTTTTAAGAGTACTGCATGTATCCTAATTTTGATGAGTGGATTTAGGTTTAAAAATAATCAAGTGAACATAATTGTCAATTCATCTTTGACAGGCTTATCAAACAATCAGTAAAGAGATGTCCTGTTGCAGGGACTCATATTTTTGAATTAGCTTGATTCTAAAAAAAAGCATCTTGTTCTGTAACAAGATGCTTTTTTGTTAGCGTATTCCTCTTCAATACAGGTCAAAACTACCTTGCATTTTCGTAAAATGTCAATGCTCCAGAAGGGCATTTTCCGATCTGGTCTTTTAACGCTTCAGAAGTGGCCATCTCTGGCCGAATCCATGGTTTTTCTTTAGGTTGGTATGCCTTTGGTAAAGTCTTTACGCAAACACCTGCATGAGTACATTTTCCTGGCTTCCAAACTATGGTAATCTCTCCGTTGGTGTATTCTTTTCTAATTTCGTTTGCCATAATAAGATAATTTAAAGTGTGGATTATATTACTATTTTAAAGATATAGCTTCCTTTTAAATTCGATATAAAAACGAATTGTTTTCTCTGCAAATCCGAATCAAATTCGATAATTAATCGATATACACCATTTTATTAGGTTATTACAGGCTTCATTTCTTATAAGATTTAGATTCGTGATGTAACGTTTTTAAATCATACTCCTCTAATAGGTATTGGTTTTTAGCTATATTTAGAAATGAAAAAGGAATTCTTTATTGCTATTAAAGTGTATGTAAGTACCTGGATATTAATTGTATTATTATTCCTTTCCCTATCATTACGAGCAGATATTAGTTTTAAAAAATCGGTTCAAACCATAATAGAACTACTTCCGAATACTACATTTTTAATTGGTGTTCATATTACATTTGCCATTTGTTATGTACTGTTTTTACTCATTCGATATTTTATGAGAATTTATCGTCGTAAGGGATTTATCATTATGGGGAAGCAAGTAATATTTGGTGTGGTTATTCCTTTTTTTATCCTCTTGGGTATCTACAAGGCTATTGTTCGTGCAAATAGTACAGAAGAGTTTTCTTATGAATGGGATTATTCTATTGAAAATACTAATGATACGACAAATGATCTTTATAAAACCGATGGAAAACATCGCGGAATGAGTGTATTTGGTTGGGGTTTTCATAACAAAAAATCTATTGCTACGCTGGTAAAAAACAATATAGAGTGGGTAGCTGTTACTCCCTTTTTATACCAGAAAGATCAATATACAAAACAAATGGATACTCCAAAAACTATAGGGCGATGGTCAAAGAGAGATTCTATTTTTATTAGCAGTATTGCACAATTGCGGGCAAAGGGCGTTCATGTACATCTAAAACCACATTTATGGATGAGTGAAGGCTGGCGTTCTGACATTTCGTTACCATCTGCCATCGACTGGGATATCTGGTTTGATTCTTATCGTAGCAATATCATTCATTATGCACGTATGGCCCAAGAAACTGGCGTAGAGCTATTTTGTATAGGGACCGAGCTACGATCATCTTTACAACATCAGCCAGATCGATGGAAAGCCTTAGTACAGGAAATCAAGACTATTTATCATGGTAAGCTTACCTATGCTGCCAATTGGGATGGAGAATTCGAACTTATCGATTTCTGGAAAGAATTAGATTATATTGGTATACAGGCTTATTTTCCGCTCACTAAGAAATCTAATCCCGATCTGGTTACTCTTAAAAAGGGCTGGAATAGACATATCACGACCTTAGAAACCTTATCTCAAACCCACCAAAAACCAATTCTATTTACAGAAGTAGGCTATAAAAGTGAAGCTTCAGCTGCAATACATCCCTGGGAGTGGCAGTCTTCTTTGGGAATCCTATATCAGAAAAAATCTAATCGTACTCAACAACTTGCATACCAGGCATTATTTGAGTCTTTATGGGATAAAGAATGGTTTTCGGGTATGTATATCTGGCAATGGGACACCAGAACCTCTATGGATAGCGCACCCACTAGCCTGGATTTCTCACCACGCTACAAACCAGCACAAAATACTATTGCCAAAGGCTATGCTCGCCAATAAATAGATCTAAAAAGAGTAATTACGATTAAAAAACGAGGGCTTCAGGATACTATTATAACCTGAGTTCGACGTAAGAAAATCACGTCAATTCGATCTGATACTTCGATATAGCTCAGTATAGACTGGAAGATTGTATCGAGAATAATGATTTTCTATCTAAAAAAGCTATTCTCGATACAGTTTTTCTCCATTTCATTCTTAAAAACCACTCGAATTGACGCTTTTTATAACATTTTAGTTTAGGTCGAACTCAGATTATAAGATCAATTCATTCTGTTATTAGTTTATGCGTATCACATGTTCTAAACACACGTAATTCTTCGGTACCAACTACAATACCATTTGCAATAAAAGTATTGGCATTATCCAGTTTTACGATAGTATATGTTTGTTGAGCAGTATCAATTTCTTTGATATTCAAAATTTTCATCGCGCCAGAAACGGTGTGTATGATACTCCCTATTTCAAGTTGTTTTACATCATCAAACCGATATGCTATCTGTGTTTGTTCTGGAGTATAGGATAACCAATCTCCAGAAGAAGATAAGAGTGGGTGATCACGGGTGCAAGTAATTGTTGAACTATCGGATAGTGAAAGCGTAATAAGAGCATCATGCATTGGGTTTGCCAGTTCTTTAATCGTTGCAGTGATATAACTATCTGTAGCTTGATCATAAGAAAGCACTTGTTCTCCCAAGAGTAACTCTTCTATCGGTTTTTGGGTATGATCCGCCATAGTAATCAAAGTCCCTTTGGCAAAACAGTGTACATCGATCCCATCAAAATAGATTTCAGAAAGTACTGTATCTTCATATTTATCTCCCGGATATACCTCCATAATCTCAAATTTCATAGTCCAGGGAGGTAAACTTTTTGAAGTAATATAATCTATGCTCTTATCTAATTTACCTATCGGATCTACTTTAAAATGTTGTGCAGCACGCTGATCGGTAAGATTTAGGATCGCATAAGGCTCATCTTTAATATATACTTTAAGTTTTTTTACTCTACTATTATTTCGCCAGGCGGTTTCACTTTTTACATACCCGTTTACTACAATAATCTCTGTAATGCGCGGGCTTCCCTGATAAAAACTATATTCCAGGTATTCCCCTATTCCATATCCAGGGACTCCTTCTACCCATGCATTTTTATAATTTAGGTCCATGGCATTTTCTGCTCCAGACTGTATACTCCCCTGATCCGCCAAATGCGATGATGCGGTTTCTTTAAATGGTCCTCCACCACAATACCAACTACACCCCTGGCCTTCAATATCCCAATAATTAGTCATTGTTTCATCAACCATTTTATCTAATTCTGCTTTCTCTTCCTGGGTAAGGTCTTCTAGTTTAAGTCCTTTTGACATGCGCTCCCAAATGGCTTCACAAGCTTTCCTGTTTCTGTTAAACTCCTTTTCATCTGTAGTATTCAAATCCAGTACTTCTATGCTTGTTGGTGTAAGCACCTTTATTTCCTGGGCATTAGAAAAGAGCGTAATGAGTAGTATGATACAGATCAGTGTATTTTTCATACGTTTAAATTTTAGTAATTATCTGATAATACATTAATTATAAAATGTCTCATTTCATAATATGTATGATATCCGGTATGCATTACAAATATATTATTTATTACCGCCACCACTCACCCTGTTTACCGTGAATAAAATAGCATTAGCAGCTGTAATTCCCTTTGTTATATTCAAATCGGGAATTAAGGAACCCTATGATATATCCTCTGGGTTCGAGTGTACTTCGACAAGCCTGTCCTGAGTTTACCGAAGGGCTCAGCATGACACCTCACCCTTCGACACCGCTTCAGTAGACCTGTACTGAGTTTATGGTAAAAGATCTTATCAACATCATTTCTAAATCTTACAAAGACATATACAACATTATCCCTTTTAAATCAACGCTTTTAAGCGAATACAATAGTCTATGGCACTGTTAAGAAACCAGTAATTTCCACACTACCAAAAAGTGAAAATTATTATTTATTTACGGTTTATGCTTCGATTTTATGTTTGTGTAAACAATTAGAAAGGGATAACTAACTCAGCTGTTTTTTAAATAGTTTTGGATCATCATTAACCAATTCTTAAAATCTTACACAATGAAAAAATCCATTTTAAAATTAGGCCTGTTTGCTTTTATCTCCGTTACTTTTATAGCATGTCAAAACGATGGTCTTGATGCTCCCGAAGCACAAGAAGTACAAAATGCAACTGTTCAAGATGCTTCTCAACAGTTTGTAAGTGTAAAAGATGTATCAAACGATCCTACGATGCCACAATTGGTAGAAAAACTAGTACGTCAAAACAACCAGGCAATTGCCAAAAGAGTTGGATGTACATTAGACAGTGATATCGGGTGTGGTAGTGATGCCGCTGCAGAGATCGAAGAATATGTAAATCTTTCTAACTGTATTTCTTTTAGTAAAGGAACATTGATCATCCCAATACAATCCAGGGAGTTTACCTATAACTACTCATATTATATCGATAGTGATGGAGATATAAACATGGATCAGTATCAATATCAATTCGATTCTCATGTAGCAGATATTGCACAGCGAATAGCACCTAACAAAATAGCACTGGTAAGTGCTAATGCATCTAATGGTTGCGGAAGAGGTTGGAAAGTAGCTAATATTACATATACTGTTATTCTCGGTAACTAAAACTCATCTTGACCTTGCTATAAAACAACACATGACAAGCCCTATATATCTGTTTGATGTATAGGGTTCTTTTGTTTTATAGGGGGATGTCTTTTGTTTTGTTTTTATGCTCACCCTTCGAGAGCCTCAGGGTTCGAGTTCAATTTATCATTAAAGTCCGAGATATCATCGGGGGCTAAGGTGTCATGCTGAGCTTGTCGAAGTACACTCGAAGCCCCATCTTTATCGCGCCCCATATTCACCCCCTCGAGAACCTCAGGGTTCATTATGACAAAACACACTTCTAAAAGTTGAAATCATACTAAAAGATTCATTATTTTAGTATTATAAACGGACTATCGAGAATAGGTTGTACTAAAAGATTCAAACAAAACTATGGTATAACATGAAAAACAGCTTAGGTATACGTACAAAATATCTTTTATTGATATACTTTGTACTCACTTTTTTGATTTCGTGGACGGGCCTAGTTTTTATTATGGGTATTGACGGATTTACCGGAAAGAAAGAAATACCGGATAGTCAAATCCCGTTACTATTTTTGGCTATGTGCGCAGGGCCTTTTATAGCAGGGTTGTTAGTTAACTACTTTGAAAATGGTAAAGCCAGTTTTAAGCAACTAAAAACTCGAATGGGTATATGGAAAGTAGGTGTCCGATGGTATGTAATTGCTCTGTTTTCTGCTCCGTTACTTTTTGGGCTTACCTATATACTCCTCTCTTCTTTTTCTTCTAAATTTTCTCCTATCCTTCTTTCTACCGATGACCTTCTCTTTTTGGTTCTTGGGGGAATTCTAGGTGGTATTGTAGCCGGTTTTTTTGAAGAAATTGGCTGGACGGGATTTGCTGTACCAAAACTGAGACTACATTTTAGTATAGGTACCACAGGATTGATTCTTGGAGTGATATGGGGAATATGGCATATGCCTCTTTTTATGGATAGTGATCCCGACGGGGATGTTCCATTAGCAATATTACTGATCATAAAACTCGTTACACATTTACCAGCTTTTAGGATTTTGATGGTTTGGGTATATGAGCACACTCAAAGTTTATGGATCATCATTCTTATGCATATGTCCCTTACGGCAAGTACAATGATTTTTCAACCCACAACGACAAAAGGAATGGATATCGTTGTTTTTAACCTTATGTTTACCGCATTGATTTATGTGTTTATGGTTATACTTAGGTATCTCACCCTTCGAGTGCCTCAGGGTTCGAGTTCTATTTATCATTAAAGCCCGAGATATCATCGGGGGCTGAGGTGTCATACTGAGCTTGTCGAAGTACACTAGAAGTCCCATCTTTATCACGATACGTACTCACCCTTCGAGTGCCACTTCGACAAGCTCAGTGTGACAGCTCAGCGTTCAGTCTCGTTCAAGGGCTGAGCCCTTCGGCTTAGCTCAGGAAACACGAAGTTGAAGTCCGATTTTACACTCAGCAATCTCACCCTTCGAGTGCCTCAGGGTTCGATATTCGTTGTTTTATTCGAATCATCGGGGGCTGAGGTTCTCGAAGCCCCATCTTTATCCCGATACGCCATGGATAATCCTGGTAATGTTTCCAACTCCCCTCTCATTAATGCTTCTTTCTTTGCTCTGGACCAACCTTGTATTTGTTTTTCTCTGTAGAAAGCGGTGTCTATTCGATTATAGTGCTCATAATACAGTAGTTTTACCGGTAACCTCTTTTTGGTATGGTTAGCGCCTTCTCCATTTTGGTGTTGTTGTATTCTTCTCTCCAAATATTTTGTACTACCTGTATAATAACTCCCATCACTACATTCTAAAATATACATATACCCATTCATATAAAGCTTTATTTTTACAATAGTAGCGCATACGAGTTTCATTTTTTGAAACCAGAGCATCATCGTACAAATATCTCAGCATTGTAAACCCATAACAGGGCGAACTAAAAGTAGTAATGTATACTAGTTTTTAATAAAACGACACTTATTAATCATACTAATAAGATCACGATTTAATAGTTAAAATATGTAAACCTGTTTGTTATTTTGTGTTATTTCAACATAAAAAAGAGGTCTAAAAAGTAAGTCCAATGTTATATTGAACCTGTCGAAATATTTTTATCTTACTGGTAATCAATATGGGTTTCGACAAGCTACCATTGACGTATTTTATAACAATTTGTTTTTCAAATATTTACATTTCTTAAATTTCATCTAATTTCCTTCAATTTGGCTTTCTGTTCATTTTCTTTGCTTGCCCGGCAGCAAACAGAACCAAAAGAAAAGGCACTTTTTTCAAGGTATTTTTCAATTTCACTGAAAACCAGATTTATTGTGCTAAAATCTTTCCAAGGCTTCATAGATGTTGCAAACGCAAAACAAATCTTATACTGGTGAAAAAAGATTTCAAAGCTCTGCTTTGGAACGTCAGTTCATTCACTGGATAAAATTTTTATTTAATGTCTCAACCTGACAAATCAAAATATAATGACTTTTTAAACCTCTTAACATCTAATAGTTATTTATTTTTTGCCTTTTACCCCGTTATTTTTAAGAATATAGAAACTATACCCAAATTGAAGTTGTGAGAAGTTATTATTTATATTATCTAATTCATGGATGAGTTTATATCTCAGAAACAATTTTCCTGTGGTAGATATATCGACCAGTAAGTCTATATTGAAACTATTAAGCCATCTGTTTTTTGAGACTGCTTCACCTTTTTCTATAGATCGGATTGCAATATCTTCATTAAAGGTTTCAAACCAGGAAAGACGATCCGTAAATGAAAAACTTACTCTTTTTTCGGGTAAGACTTGTATCGAAGCTTCAAACGGGATCTCAAGGTTGTTATAAAATACTCCTTTTTCATCTGCTGCATCCAGCTTTACCCCCGTTCTACCATATAAAGCCCCTGCATTAAAAAACATATTAATTTTTGAATTTTGATTCTCAAATGTCATTAAATTCAGAATACCACCAACTGCAAAATTTCTATACTGTAGTAACGAAATCGGGGTATAAAACGTTTCGCTACCAACTGTCTGAGGTAACAAGAATTTATTATTTTCTTCAATCTTAGAATATTGAAAGAATACATCTGCATTCTGAAACACTCCTGCCCCTTCGAACAATAAAAAAGGCGGAACAATACCATAATACCAAGGCCTGTCATACCTACGTGTATTCAGGTTAAATCGTTTTTTGACTTCTAATTGTACCAATCCATTAGGGCTTTCCTCATCAAACAACCCAATGAGGTCGGTATAGGCAACCGCTTCAAATAATTTAGAAGATTCCTCCCGATAGAGTTTAGATTCTTTTTTACTTTTATCCAGAACAATAGTTTGAGGTACGGGACTAATATCATTGGCATTAACATCTACTTTTTTGATATAACGAATCACATCATCTACCTGGATAAATAGGCTCTTTTTCTCTGTTTTTTTATATTGATACTGATCTTCATGAAGTAGTTTTATAGCATTAGTATCTGAAGTGTCTCTATATATTTTTTCATTAGAATACAAAACATAATCCGACAGCTGTTGTATATTTTTGGTAGAACTGATCCCGATGGAGTATTTGTTATTGAATGAGTAATTCTCTTCTCCTATACTACCATTTACCTGTATCTTTTCTATAAACCCGCCAAAGAATGAAATCTCGACTTCTATATTTTTTAAAGGATCATCAAGGGGAATTTTTCGTATACTCTTTACATCGGTATTATAATATACAGGAATCTCTTCATTTTTTAATTTGATTGTAGCCACTTGGGGGCGTTCTTCTTCGGTGTTGTAAAACGTAACAATTCTTGCAAAAAGTTGTGTAATTCGATTACGAACCAAATCGGTATTCGTTACATCTTTGGGAACCAAGGGAACATCGTTATTATCCTTGGTAGAAGTAATGATTGCTTTAATAGCTTGCTTTACCCTTACTTCAAAGTTTGGATAAGTTAATGGTTTTAGTTTAAACGTTTGTGCATCTGCACAATCACAATCCAACTCTATGGTATGAAAACCATCGGCATCGATACTGGCTGATAGGATGATATGTATCTTATCACTGTCTGTAAACTGATCAATAAGATCTGTATCGACCGTATATTTTTGAGCGAAAACCGAGATAGAAAAAATCAATAAAATACTGGTAAAAAATCTTTTCATTTTTTAAAATTTAGATGATTAATACATTGAAGTCGTTTAAACGACTTCATTACTTCTTTTCAAGGTGGGGTATAAAAAGAAGGAATACGTTAAGAGAAGAATATTTTTGTAATAAAAGGTAAAATTGTTACATAGGATAAAATTTATTTAGGTTTATTTTGATTAAATATACACAAATATTCACAAGTACTAACAAAATTTTAAGATGATGATCCAGAAGAGAAAAAACAATCAGATTTCGGTATATATCATACCAAAATATTGAAAATAAAAGAACGTTTTTTGTATTCGTAACTCTCCAAATACGAGTTTCATTTTTTGAAACCAGAGCATCATCATACAAAAACCTCAATATTGTAAACCAATACCAGGACGAACAAAATTGTAAAGCTATTTTAGGATTACTATAACATATGTAAAGTTATTTTAGGACGATAGGGTACTTACGAAGTACCCACCCCCCACTGTAGAAGTACCCACCCCCTGTGCAAACATAGGTGTGTCCTGTATAAAACAGAAGCAGCACTTCTGTTGAACACAAGTGCTGCCTCTGTTTGAAGTACCCCCCACTGGCAATCGAAGTACCCCTAACCAGGGTTACCGGCAGTGACACCCACTACCACAAGTACCCCCTATAGCCTATATACCCTTAACCTACCCACTACTATAAGTACCTACCCCCACTTAGATAAGTGGGGTTTGGCTTATTTTGTATGGTATTGGATTGTTTTTTAACAGTTTTTGTTAATAATAACTTTCATCACTTTTAGATCGGTATACATCTTTTGTCCATTCGTGATTACATTTCCTGCAGCTATAATAATTACGAAAAAGACGTTGTTTTGGATTCGCAAAATCTTCACCCAAATAGTCTTCTTTTGTTCTCGATATATTAAAATAGTCTGCTTTACATTTTGGGCATCTATTTGATCTATATCCTTGCACCAAAGCATAAATTATGATAGATAACATAATTATGCATATCAAAAAGTTACCCCAATTTTCTTCCATATTATATAGCGAACATTATTTACAAATAATGCAATGAAGTGTTACTGATTAAGTACTATTAATTTAATCATTCAAGCTCTCGATTAAAAATAATTTTAGATCCTTCTATAGTGTAAGCTATCTTTAGATCTTCTAGAAAAAGTTTTATTTTTTCCTGTACCTGCACATGATCAGATATAAAAACAAAAGTTTCTCTGGGTTTTCTCCAGTTGACATGATCCAATTCATATTTGTATTCTCCAAATTCCTGATTCATCTTGAATATCATATTAACTATATCATGTTCATTTACAAACTTTCTCCTTAGAATACCTTCTTTTATTTCTGTTACAGACAACCAGCCATCATCATCATTCTCTTCTTCTCTAAATTCATCATAATAATCCCCATACACAAGATCTCCACTTCCCAAATTTTTGTACTCTTTACTTTCTTTAATAAATACCACTGGACCCGGACCTACTAACATTCCTCTTTCATCATCATGCTCATAATCCACATGTTTCCAAAAACCAAAAACATATTTACTGGTTTCTTCTATAGCATGTAATGTATAATTTGATCCAAGAGTATCTATGATCATTTCCCGAAATTTCTCTTTGTGTGTTTCTTGCATTAACAAATATTTACTTCTTTATCTTCTTTGGTTGCAGCACATCTAATTTCTGCACAACTCTTGATATTTTTATGAACATGAAAGTACGATATACGATTATTCTTCTCCATATATATATTTACGAACAATAGTTTGACTAACAGGTTTTAATGTTTTGCCATTAGTTGGATGCGTACCTGGCATTGTAAAAAATTCAATTCCTACCGTCTTATCATACCAAAATAGAGCTTTTCCATCTTTAAAAAACGTCATTGTGGTATCTGGTTTAATTTTTCTAAAATTCTCTAACAGATTACGATTTAATGCAATATCAGGAGAGTTAGTTTTTCCACATTCTACTACTACATAATGGTCTTCTGACCAGATCATACAATCTTTTCGTTGCCGATCAATTACAAAATATAGAATAACAGCAAACGAAGAAATAAAACTAACGGTAATTACAATTTTTTTCCAAGGATTTTTAGGTTCTGGCGGAAAATCATCTCCTCCCCTTCCTTTTGGAGGATTATCTATAATTAGACCTTTATTGTTTATAAACTTTGAATATGGTCTTGGATTAAAGTTTAGCAACCAAGCAGAAAATTCTACAACTTCCTCCCTTGGTTCTTTAGTTATTTGGTTAAGAAACTGTTTTACAGGAATAAGTTTATCTGCATCAACAGAATCTAAAAACTTCAAAAAATCTCTATTAATAGGAATTTTGAAATAGGATGATAAAGTATGAATATCTTGTTTACTATTTTGAGTTTCTAAAATAATTTTACTGGCGCTCTTAATTTTCCCAGGAGTGATGTTATTACAAAATCTATTTAATTGGTGATTAGAATCATTTTTGATAGAACTATAATGTTCCAATATTTTCCTTTTGTAATCTTCAAACGTCATCACAATCAGTTTTTTATTAAAATTTAGAAACGAATTTATCCTAATAATTCGAATTCATCCGAATGATCCGAATTACTTATTATCAGAGGGGTAAAACAGCTATACCTTTACAAAAGTTTTGAAAACGTATTGATTTAGCTATCAAGACAAATGTATACAAACTAATTCAAAACCGGAAATATAAGACGGGATCTGCGTATTGATCCAGGAAGTACAATTCACTTTTTCTGTCGGCCTATTTCCACTCTACTTCCTAAAAACCGAAGAAGCGCTTCTTCTCATTTAACGTGTTGCCGAATGGCTGTTAATCCTCTGGTTTTAAACCCGGACAGCAACACTATTGTTGAATTTTTAAAAACAAAAAAAGATGAGAAGATCATTTTTAATAATAGCAATAGTAATGTTTAGTTTATCTATATTTTCATGTACCACCTCTGATATCGCCGACGAAATCGGCATTGAAGAAATCGCTACCGAAGGGGAAGAAGGAGAAATACCACCTGATGATGATGAAAATGAGTAGAGAAAAGAGATAATTTCTTGACTCTTTTATTATTTTAGAGGAATGAAACAAGTTATTGTTACATTCCTCTTTTTTCTAATTTTTTTGTGTTCTCATGCCCAAAAAACAGATCGTTCTGATCTTGATAAACTTTCTAAAAAAATAAGTCAATTTGGAAAGCTTAAAATTATAGATAGTGCATTGTTCTATTCAAATGAATTACTCTCAAAATCTAAAGCCATACAAGACACCTCTTATGAATTAAAAGCATATAATGATCTGGCAAAATATTATAAGTTAATTAATTCCCAGTTTCAATCTGTAAAATACTATACAAAGGCCAAAGAACTATATCTAATAATTGGAGATACAAACACCGCAATAAAGAAACTACGACGAATAGCTATAGCCCAAAACAGCCTGGGAGATTATAACTCTAGCGAAAACATGGCTATCGAAGGTTTAAAATTAACAATAGGGCTTCCCGATTCATTGGCATTAAAACAGAAATTAGGTTTGTATAATAGTTTAGGGATAGCAACAAAAAGATTGAAAAATTATGATGATGCCATAATATGGTATAATAGAGCTTTAAAAATTTCCATTGACTCATTAAAGGTAATTACTTTAAAAAATAATATTGCAGTAATAAATATTCAACAAAAAAAATTTCAACTAGTTATTGATAGCCTCTCTAAGTTGGTAAAACTTCCTATACTAGAAAAGGATATAAAAGTAAAACTTAGAGTAATGGATAATTTAGGTTTTGCTAAATCAAAATTAAATTATCCGGAAGCAGAAAAAGAGCTTTTACAAGTCTTAAGAATAAGACAGAAAATAAAAGATATATCGGGACAGTTTTCTAGTACGATTCATTTAGTAAAACATTATCAAGATAACAAACAGAATAGAACTGCTATATACTATGCAAAGAATGCTTACGAAATTGCAACTAAAATGGGATGGGCAACATCTAAAGTGGAAGCACTCTCTTATCTAATTGATCTCAAGAAAAACCCAAAAAACGAAGCAATTGAATATAAAAACTTAACAGATAGTATCACTACTGCGAGACAACAAGCCAAAAATCAATTTGCTAAAATCAAGTATGAAACCGATCAATACCGAGAAGAAAATCTAAAAATAAAAGAACAGAATGCTCAACAGCAAGTAGTACTTCAAAAACAAAAAAATCAAAGAATAGTCTTAATATCATTAATATCACTGCTAAGCATAGGAATAGGGTTTGTCTTTTATTATTGGAAACAACGTAATAAAATAGAGCGAATACAAGAACGCCACACCACCGAAAAAAGAATCTCTAAAAAACTACATGACGAAGTAGGAAATGATATCTTTTATCTCGCTACACAATTACAACAAGATCCCGGTTTTACGACCGATCCCGATAAACTAAAAATATTGAAAGGATTTGATAGTGTATATCATAAAGTAAGAGATATTTCGAGAGACCATACCGTAGAAACAGGAGAAGAATACGGTGATGAGGTATTATCCTTATTAAACTCTTACGGCAGTCAAACCACAAAAGTGGTTACCAATACTCTGGATGCTGATTTCTGGTCTTCTGTATCTGCCTATAAAAAAGGAGAACTATATTGGGTACTTAAGGAGTTACTGACCAATATGAAGAAGCATAGTAAAGCTAGTTTTGTGTCTGTACAATTTCTAAAAGAAAAACAGCGACTTATTGTTACCTATGTAGATAATGGTATCGGGATTACCGATAAACACCTTATTTCTAAAAATGGACTTCGTAATGTGGAAAACCGCATGAAAGACATCAAAGGAACTATTATTTTTGAATCTGAACCTAAGCAAGGTTTTAAAGCAAAAATTGTTTTTACCTCTTAATCAATCAAGGTATGTTTACAAAAATTATTATTGCCGAGGATATCGATAATGAAAACCTGGGAATTGTTTCTTCGGTCCATGCATTTACTAATGCACAGGTAGATACGGCCCAGTTTTGTGATAAAACAAGACTCAAGATCGAAAGAGCATTACAAGAAGATGTTCCTTATCAACTCCTAATTAGTGATCTTTCTTTTACCCTGGATTATAAAGAGCATACTATCACATCGGGGAAACAACTTATTGAAGAAGTCAAAAAAATACAACCTGATATTAAAATCATCGTCTTTTCGGGTGAAGATAAACCGACTATTATGAAATCTCTTTTCGAAAACTACAAAATTAATGGGTATGTCTGCAAAGGGTTATATGGATTATCAGAGTTAAATAAAGCCATACAAGCTGTATATGATCATAAGACATTCACTTGCCCGGTTTCTAAAAGTGCCTTACATCAAAAGAATGTTTTACAATTGGATGCTTACGAAATACAACTGCTAACCTTACTGGTACAAGGATATAAACAAGAAGAAATTAGTCAATACCTGATACAAAACAATATTTCGCCGAATAGCAGACGTTCTGTAGAAGACAGAATACGTAAACTACGAGAAGATTTTAATGCCAAAACCAATGTACAATTAATCTATATGGTAAATCAATTAGGGTTGATTTCATAAACGAATATTATAAAAGCATATATTTTTATCCCTTGTGGTTTTCCACGAGGGATTCTTTTTGGGTCAAAGTAAGTTTGCTGTAGTATTAATTTAAAAACTTTTAAAAATGGCAAAAAAACCAATTGGAACAACAGCAAGGACTGGGGAAACATGTCCTGAATCAGGTATTTGGAAAGTAGTAAGTACTCCTTCAACCACTGCGCCAATAGCTAAGGGAAATAGAATGCCTCCATATGATGGAAAAGCAGTTACTTGGAAATTAACCCAGTATGCATAATCATACAAAAAGTGTTGGGAGAACAAGCTTTTTATATGCAGTCCTCACAGGTTTTTAAAACCTGTGGGGACTTTTCATTTCTGGTAAGTTTTAGGCTCTGTGGAAAACCACAAGGGATTGGTTTTCAAGGTTGGTAAGTTTGAAGTGTATTAATCATAAAATTTAGAAAATTATGAAATATAAAGTTGTGCCATTTGTAGCTTCAATTGATAATAAAAAAACTTCAAAACCAGTTGCAGAGCAATTAGAAGAATTAATTCAACATTATAATCTTGATGGATGGAAATATGTTGGATTAGAAAGTGTAACAACTTATGTTCAACCTAATAACGGATGTTTTGGTTTTGGAGGGAGTCCAGGGTTCACAACATCCAGACAAATGATAGTATTTAATAAATAGAAAATATTATGAAGTGGATTTTCATAATTACAATTAGGCTCTATTGGTACTTGATCCCAAAATCAAAAAGAAGAAGATGTATTTTTCGAAAATCCTGTTCGAATTATGTGTATGAGCAAATAAACAATAATGGTGTAAACTCAGGAATTAAAGCTTTTAGGTATCGATTTCGTAATTGTAGAAGTGGTTTTCAGCTTTTTAAGAATCCGTTTAATAATGAGACGCAAATGATACTACCAAATCAAGAAATCATTAAGCAAGAAGAAATAGCAAAAAGGTTAATCTAAATATTATTACAATGACAAAGAAAACAGTACCCATAAAACCACATAGGAGGTCTACTCCTTCTCCAACTCCAAGACCAAACCCTAATAAGCTAAAACCAGGTCCAAAAGCGGTACCAGTAAAACCTCACAGAAGAAAACCTCCTAAATAAAGATAAAACAAACATTCGAAATGGGATTCAGATACAATAAACGAATAAAGCTTGGTAAAGGGTTAGGATTAAATATAGGTAAATCTGGTATATCTCCAAGCTATAGAACTAAACGAGGCTCCCTAAGTTCTAAAGGATATTCAATTAAAACTGGAATTTCTGGATTGACCTATAGAAAATCTTTTAAAAATTCAAAAGGATGCGGATGTACGATATTGTTATTCGTATTACTATCCTCTTCTACTTTCTTTCTTTTTATTCTAATTCACTAATACATCAAAAAATGAAACTTAAAAATATTCTTACTCCTATTTTGTTGGGACTTATGCTAATCATAGCAACCAACTCTTGCTCTAAAACTGAAGATGAATCTATCGATATTTCAGCAGATTGCAGAGATACCAATTGTGCCAATTATACTTCACAAGCAGCAGCTCAAGCTGCTTTTAATGCAGATCCCGAATGTAGAAATGATCTGGATCTTGATAATGATGGAATAGCCTGTGAGGAACCTGGAAACAGTGTTAGAACATGTGCCTCTACTTCTAATTGCGGGTGTTCTAACAAAACAAAAGCTGAATGTGAACGTGATCCTTGCTGTAAATGGGTTGTGGGAACTGGGTGTAAATGTAGCTAATTATAAAAAAACAAATCCTATGGAAAACTATACAATCTCTGCTGAATTAAAAAGTCATTTTCTAAGGCTTTATAAAATGGCTTTATCAGACGATGATTTTGATGTTCTTGAACTTAATATGCTATATCATTTTGCTGAAGAAAGAGGTATTCCTCAAAAAGAACTTGAAAAACTGTTATTGAATCCAATAGATCATAAATCAAGTATTCCCGAAAGCAAAGAAGAACGTATAGAATATCTTTATGACTTATCAAAAATGATATGGGCCGATGAAAAAATTACAGAAGATGAACGCAATACATTGAAGAAGTATTGTAAAAAATTTGAATTCCAAGACGAAAACATCGAACAACTTGCTGAATATCTTTTGGATTGTGTGCAAAAAGGAGTAACAATAGAAGAAATACTTAATCATATAAATTCTTAATCTATGGAATCTATAAAAAAGTTATTTACGCTTAAGACTTCCAAGTCTAAAGTTAATAATATTGAAAATCAAGAAAATAGAGAACAAATTCGAATTACATACTATCAAAGTGGTTATGGAGCCGCAAAAAAATCTTCTGGAAGCCCAATTACTTTAGGAGTCGGTCTACATAATCTATATAATAGTTTTGAGAATCAATGTCGAAAACAATTAGCGGAACAACAACGTCTGAAACAACCCTACAAGGAAGAACAGGAACGACAAAAAACAGAATTAAAGAAAAGGGAAACTGCTATAACTATCTATGAAGAACATGAAAAAAGAATCAATGCTACTATTGAAACCAAAAAGCATGATATGATAAATGTTAAACAAAATCCAGATAAATATGGGATTTTGGATGTAGATAAAAGACCAAAAGCTCAGTTCTATATTGGATTATTTATATTATTACCGATCACTATTTATCTATTGGTATTTTATATTTCTGCTTCTTATTCTGCTTTTTTTAAAGAATTTTCTAACGATAGTGTAACTGCTGCTATTTTCGATCCTAATGCATTAACCAATGCAATTAAAGCCAGTTGGTTAGAGGGGCTATTGGTCATTACAATTCCATTTGTATTTATGGGATTAGGATATATAATTCATATGCTACAGAAAAACAAAGACATTAAGGTTTATTTTAAAATTGGAGTTTTATTTCTAACAACATTTTTATTTGATGGGCTACTAGCATACCAAATTGAAAAGAAAATTTATGAATTTAATAAAACACTAAATTCAGATTCTTATAGTTTACCCGTTGCGTTGAAAGAGGCAGAATTCTGGATGATCATATTTGCCGGGTTTGTAGTTTACATTATTTGGGGATTAGTTTTCGATTTTGTCATGAAAGAATATGAAAATGTTGATAAAATTAAAGCTTTCATAAGGGCTAAAAAGGAAGAACTTGTAAATCTTTTTAATAAGAAATCTGAATTGCTCGAAAACACAAATAAAGTAAAACATGAAATTACATCCATTGTAGGTAAAATAGCTGAGTTACAATCACAAATAGATGGGTTTGTGTTTCCCGTGAAAGAATATCTTCATTATCATTATCAGTATAAAGAAGGATGGTATCAAGCTATAAATGCTGAATTAGCATTACCGCATAAAGAAAAAGCAGAGCTTCTTGATAAGTGTGAAGAAGTTTCAAAAACTCATTTAACCGAGCATAATCTTAATCAAATGGATTTTCAACATTTGGTATTTGCTAAAAATTAAAATCATGAAATTCATTTACAAATTATTATTAGTGATAATACTAGTTTCTTGTGTAAAAGAAACGAAAGAAGAAAAGGTAGATTGTTTTAGTGACAAAACAATCCCAAAGTTATATACTCTAAAAAAAGATAATGAAAATCTTAACATTAGCTTATTACTTGACCTATCTGACAGGATTAATCCTAAAAAGTTTCCAGGAGGAGCAATGGAATATTACGTAAGGGATTCAGAATACATTAAATCTATTGCGGAGGCATTTAATATTCATTTAAGAACTAAAAAAATAATCAAGATAAATGATAAGATTCAATTATTTTTTGACCCTGAACCAGAAAATAAAGAAATTATAGAAATTTCAAACCATCTCAAATTTGAAATAGACAAAACAACGATTACCAACAAGTTATTATGTAGGATTGATTCAGTATATTCTACATTACCTATAAAAATATACGAATCTGCAATAAATGACAACGAATATATAGGTTCAGACACTTGGGGTTTTTTCAAGAATAGAGTTGAAGATTATTGTATCGAAGAAGGATATAGAAATGTTTTAATCATACTAACCGACGGTTATATATATCATGAAAATAATTTGAGAGAAGAGAATAACTTAACTTCTTATCTCATTCCTCAATACATACGATCAAAAAAACTAAACACAAAGAACTGGGAAAATAAAATCAAGGATAATAGTTTTGGATATATTCCAGCTAATCATAACCTATCAAATCTTGAAATTTTGATATTAGGCATTCATCCTGATACAAATAACCCATATGAGGAAGACATCATTAGAAGATATTGGAGTACATGGTTAACTGCTATGAATGTACAACGATTCGAAATTAAAACTGCTGATCTGCCTTCAAATATGGATAAACTTATTAAAAATTTTATTCTACTTAAAAAATGAAAACATTCTTATTTATAATTCTATTACTTCTCTTCTCCTACCAAGGTCATTCACAAAGTGTAGAAGCCTCACTATACTTAAGGGAAGAACTGATAAAACAACGAGACGATCTATTACAACAGGTACGTGAAGTACAAGCACGCATTGATGCGATAGATCTAAAACTAGGTAACACTACAACATCAAATACAGAAAAGAAATACCTTACAAAAGCAGTTAATTATAATGCACAAACGAAGTATTCAAATGCTATAAAGAATACCACCACCAAGCAGAGACAATATAGAACAAAGGCAAAAAGAACCTATTACCGGGGGCCAAGAGGTGGATGTTACTATATTAATTCTAATGGTAATAAAACATATGTTGCCAGAAGTATGTGTAATTAAATAAACACCAAATATCTAATTTAACCCGATGTGCATTTAGGAAAATTATTACGGAAAAAGCGTCAATTCGAGTGTTTTGTCGTAATGGAATGGAGACAAAATGTATCGAGAATAGCTTTTTAAGCTAAAATCCTATTCTCGATATACTTCTCCTAAAAGTCGAATCACTCCTTTAGACTTGCATAATTATAGTTAAGAAATATCTAAATGCACAACAAGTTTAATTTATGAAAATAAAGTTAATGAAATCTACTTACTTTAAATATCTATGTATTTTAGTACTATGTGTATCATTTTCTTCTGTAGAAAAACTACCTCATGAATTCTTTGCTAAAGTTATAGGTATAAAAGATGGGGATACTATAGAAGTCTTATACAACAAAGAACCCATCATCATTAGGTTAGCACATATTGATTGCCCTGAGAAAAAACAACCTTTTGGCCAAAAAGCAAAGCAATTTGTTTCAGATTTCTGCTTTGATAAAGAAGTAAAGATTATTACCAAAGGAAAATTTGATCGGTATAGAAGACTGATTGCTGTAGTACAGTATAAAAATAAAATACTTAATAAACAGCTGGTTGCAAATGGATATGCCCTACATTTTAAAAAATACTCCAAAGACACTACCTACAATATACTAGAAAAAGAGGCTCGTTTCTATAAAAAAGGAATGTGGTCTCAAAAAGAACTTATAGAACCCTGGCTTTTCCGTAAAAGAAAAGTCTCAAAAAAAGCACATCAATAATTATATATGAATATTCAACTAGACCACCATGAAAACAATACTATTCATCACAGCAATGCTTCTCTCCTGCTCTATATACAGCCAGGAAGAAAAAGAAAATGAAGAGAAAAATCAAGAAAATACTCGAGAAACTACTCAAATGGTATATATCTGTAATAGTATGAGTAGCAAGCGCTATCATTATAAAAAAGATTGCTCGGGGTTAAAAAATTGTAGAGATTCTATTGTTAAAATTTCGCTCAAAAAAGCAAAATATAGTTTTGGGAGAACTATATGTGGTTTTGAAACACACAGAGAAAGTTCTTCTAGCAGGGATAATTAGATGATAAAATATTCTAAATAAAATAGTTAAATCAGTTTTTATCTACATAAAATTTAATTCAATCAAAATGGCAACACTAAAAGGAGCAATTCGTGCGTATAGTTCTACAGTAAGAAAAATAGAGAGAGAACAACAAAAACGTGCCAGAGAAGCAGCAAAGAAATTCAAAGAACAGCAAAAATTACAAGAAATCCAAGATGCGAAAAAAGCAGCCAAAAATTGGAGTAATTATGTAGAAATGTTACAATCAGTTCATAAAAATTGTACAAACACAATAGATTGGGAAGAAATAAAAAGAGAACCTAAACCTATTAAACCAATACGAACTTCAAAATATAGTGATTTTGCTCAAAAGCAATTGGATCATTTTCATCCCAATATAATAGACAAAATTTTTGGCTTTGCTAAAACAAAGATTAAGGTACTTGAAACTAAATTGATTAAAGCTAAAGAAAAAGATGAAAATGAATTTAACATAGCAAATGAAAATTTCAAACGAGAATTAAATAACTGGGAAGAATTACAAGAAATTGCTGAGGAAGTAGAAAATCAAAATCCTGAGTTTTATAAAAAAGCGTTGGAGTACTTTAACCCTTTTTCTGACATTGGGGAACTTGGAACTCAAATTAAATTCTCTTTTAATGAAAATCTTATAGATATTGAATTATATATAAATAGTGAGGAAATTATACCAGACTACGAACTGAAACTTACTTCAACAGGAAAATTATCAAAAAAGAGTATGGTGAAATCTAAATTTAACGAATTATATCAAGATCATGTCTGTAGTTCTGTATTAAGAGTTGCCAGAGAAGTGTTTGCTTATTTGCCCATTAGTTATGCACGAATAAATGCAATATCAAATATTTTGAATACTAAAACTGGGTATTTAGAAGAAAAACCAATATTGTCGGTTATTATTCCACCGGAAACTATTAGTAATATCAATCTTGAAAAAATTGATCCTTCCGATTGTATGGATAATTTTATTCATAATATGAATTTTAAGAAAACAATTGGTTTTAGTGCAGTAGAGAAAGTCGAAAAAAGTAAATAATATATACAAAAAAACACTCCCGATAGTTGCTTCCAACTATCGGGAGTGTCTTCTTCTATACATCATGTGTAGAGGATGTATAGCTTGTTTTTAATATGTTTCAAAATTGTACCCTGAGCTGTCACACTGAGCCTGTCGAAGTGGCGAAGGGTAATTTTGAATATCTAAACTGATACAATCATCAGTGATTATGCAGCTTCGCCTGCAATGCTATCGGTGTCTGTACCTGTGGTATCCGGATCGGTTTCGTCGATTACCGTATCCTCGGTAGGAGTACCAGTACTCGCAAAACGTTCTCTTAATCGGGTATATAATGATTCTGCTCCTGCTACCCCACTCTGTGCCGCCATACCAAACATCTTATAGGCCAACAGTGATGTCGTATATGCCTCTGATCCGGCGAGAATACGGGTATCATTTACCTTCTCGCTTAATTCGGCCAATTCTAATGCCAATACCTTAAGCTCATTATACAGTGCATAATCCTTTTCTACCTCATCCAGGTTAATATAGCCCGGTACAATTTCTTGGTTCTGCCGCATACTATTTAAAGTATCTTCTACAAAGAGCTTGTTACTTCTATTAATTTTAGGCAAGGTTTTACGCTCTTCCTTAGTTAAGCCTGTTAAAAATGGTAATAAAGTATTGATTTCTTCAATCTTACTTTTTACATCTGTGATCACTTGTGGATCTACGGTAACCGATAATCGGTTGTTTAATACATTACTCATACATTTTTTGTTTTTAAATTCAACAATTATTTGAGTACATACCAAGTCAATTACAATACCGATTATTTATATTTTTAACATATTTCATGATAATTATGTGTTAATTTTATATAATAATTGATTAATTATCAACAATTTACTTTATACACTTCTTAAAAAAGTGACACAAATACGGTAGCTGACAGGCTGTCGTTCTGGTATTTAGCTTCTTTTAAGCAGCAAAATAACGGTTACTCATCAAAAGATAACGTTTAGTTTTCTATAAGATACGTTTACTCAACCAAACGACACTGACATCTTCATTATGAGCACATTACACATACTGGCGTTATGGCAGGCCTGTTCTGAATTTACCGAAGAGCTCACCCTTCGAGAACCTCAGGGTTCGGGATTCGTTGCTTTATTCGTATTGTGGGCTGAGGTTCTCGAAGCCCATTCTTTATCACGATCAATCTCACCCTTCGATACCACTTCGACAAGCCTGTCCTGAGCCTAGTCGAAGGGCTCAGTATTCTATAGTAACTAGGGTTCGGTTGATTTACTAATGCCTAAACGAAGTAAGATGCAGCCTGAACTCTTTTAAGGTATCCTGAGTGATCATATACTCCTGTCCCATCAAATTAATTTTGCACTCTCCATCTATTTCGCAAATAGCCGAAATATGACTGGGATTGATATAATGAGTAATTCCCTGCTTATCTTTGATTTCCATAAATTCCATAATCGATATTGTTTTTATTTATATTCCTGATTTTTGATAAAAATACAACACACCTGGTTTCAGAATAATGATTCCTGTCATTTTTTGATAATAAAATTGTTTGGTTGTTTATCCCTTCGGCTAAGCTCAGGGTTCGGGATTCGTTGTTTTATTCGTTTCGAGGACTGAGCCCTTCGACTAGGCTCAGGAAACACGGAGCCGAAGCCCGGTTACTCAACAAATACTTCTAAGTCAATCAAAATTCTACTAAATTTGTACATCAACTACAAGTACTATCATTGCAAATTATAGATCATCTTAGCGAATTACATAATCCCTTCTATTTTTGGGGACTACTCCTTATCACTAATATAGTGATGTTCTTATGCACCATACTGATTAGTTATGTTTGGTCTTCTCTTTATCGACACCAAAAGTTACCCATCGAAAAAAAAGATGTTACGCTTTCTATTGTAATTATGGTAATTAATGTACTGGTTGCAATTCCGGGATATCTGCTCTTTATCAACTCCAACATTACGTTTACCGATACTAATCTTATACGGGATTTTATACTACTCTTTGTGATTGTTGATTTTGTAATGTACGTATTTCATTATGCTTCTCACTATGTATGGCCATTTACACTAGCGCATGAAAAACATCATGAACACTATAGTTTTAACGAGATTAGCCTCTATGTGATGCATCCTCTTGAAGCCATTCTTTTTGGTTGTATACTCACCTTGCTTCCATTTGTCATCTCTCTTAATTTCTTTAGCTTTATTTTCTTCCTATTCTTTAATTGGTTGATCGGAGTAGTATCACATCTAAATACATCTTCGAATAAGAAGGTCTTATTATTTGGTAATAATGTTTTTCATAGAAATCATCACGAATACTCCAAATACAATTTTGGATTTTATACCGTGATCTGGGATAGGGTTTTTGGCACCTATTATAGTGCAAAGCGTAATTAATTTATCAATTTCTAATTCCTTCAATAAGAAAAGAAAGCATATGCTTATGCGCTTTTTTCATTTTCAGAATCTATTTCTGTATTTCGAGCAAGTTGTTTTGCCCATGCGATAGCATCTTCAAGATTCTCAAAACTCTGAAAACTATTCCTCATAAAAAGCTTTTCTATCAAAGAATTAAAGATTCCTCTCGAGGTATAACTTACCACCCCATACCCTCTTAGTTTATAGCCGTTTCTAAAAAACTTAACCCAATCACTGGGTTTTACAGAATATAAGTTTACACGATTAGAGATATATACAATATCTTCTCCATTATTATCATACAGGTGGGCAAATTCTTCGGTAATAGGCTTGGCATGATCATCCCAGGTAAATAGGACTCCTTCATTAATCTCTGCAACTACAAAAGTATCAAACAGGTAATAATTACCGCTAGAAAAATTAAATTCGTGTATCGCGTCCTTATAGAAAGGAGAATCTTTTATACATCCCATACTATGTGTATATATTTTAAGCCCCTTTAAACGTCACATTATAAAAGTTGTTGTGCTAGTGATATTTTTAGAATACCTTTTTCATAAAAAAACTTGTTTTTCTATGCTTAATAACCTTGCCAGATTATGTTTTTAGAAGTACATACTACCTCTGTTTATGAGATAGTATACTCGAAATAATTCTTTTTATAGTATTTCCTAAATATACGACAGTCAAAATATAATGATTAATCTGTAATCTAAAAAAGCGACCTATATATTTCTCCCTTATTTATATTCATTATAATTATTTCTATCATCTCATATAAAATCCAATAGCCATCAACAGTCATATCTCACTTTAGGACATTACTCTTTCCAGTGTTTTAATACCTGGTTGATATCTGATCGTACTTCTTTTCGGATTTCTTTTTTACGTTTCCCTTTACCAAACTGATTGTCATAATTAGTTTCGGCATGTCGTATATGAGCTTCTACTGCAAGATCAATCATTTTATCATCAAATTTCTTAGCATTTGCTGTACGTCCTACTCTACCACTATACTTTTCGCATGCATGTTTTGCTATATCATACTCTCTTTTTATGGGACAATTGGGATATCGCCTTCTAATAGCACTGGCGAAATTAACAATATACTCTTTGTCTTGTTGTTCTCTTACTATAGCTGCTTTTCTGTTTTTTTCTGCACGAATATCCTGATCTTTCAGACATTCTAGTTTTGCTTTCTCTATTGCGATTTCTTCCACCAACTGCCCTTGTCGCTCATAGCGTTTACGACGCTGGTTCCATGCCCATACTACTCCGCACAAGGTAGAATGTTTCTTAGACCTACGGGTCATTGCGGCATCGCCCGGTGGTAACAATACATACCCCCCAAACGGAGAGCAGCTAAAACAGGTTCCTTTGTGTTTTTCGCTTTCTGCCACAAATGATTTCCCTACAAGAATACGTTTACCGCATTGTATACATCGAAGTTTTTCTTTTTTCGTTAGAAATATATTCTGAGAGGTGGTAGCCACTATTTAATTGTTTTAAAAGAAGGCGAAAATACATTTTTTAATATTGAATTCACCTCAAAACAGTACCTATATGTACTTCTCCTTATATATACTCATTATAATCATTTCTATCGTCTAATATAAAACCCAAAACTAAATCCTACAGCCTCGGTATATACATAACTTTGAATAGCTATATCATATTCGATCGGAGCGTTGAATGCTCTCATGAGTTTGATCATTCGATAGAGTTTGGTTCTTGAAATCTCTAATCGTTTCGCAAATTTTTCTGGTGCCCCTGTGGCTTGTAAACGAATAAGCTGATCCATTCGTTCTATGATTTTGATATGTTTGATCATACAATCCATATACGTTTCTCTTTGTGTGTTATACCTAATAACAACCCTAGCCCTCTTCTAGTAACTATGGGATTGTTTTGCTGAACTATGGTGTGGAATATGATTACTAACTCATGTCCTATATATGCACGGTATTGAGAAAAAAGATCGATGAATTGTACTACTGTAGTATGTTGAATTTTTCATGGTGAGTTGTTTTCACCCTAATTATGCAGTAGAACTATTTTGAAGCAGTTTCAAGGCGTAATAGATTTTCTACTGCATAATCCGGGTTTAAGTTATACTTAAAAATATCACACGACTTATGGTAATAAAATCATAAATGAGGGAACTCCCCTTTTTGATGAGGGAACTCATTTTTGATCAATAGATGTTATAACATAAGTAACAAGAAAATGCCTGCAATGTTAAGTTTTTGATTTGTAAGAAAAAAAGACATCGGTACTCAAAAAAATAGTACATTGGTAGAAAACATATATTGTCGACATGGTAGAACACATCACACTAAAACTGGCTACCGAAGCTGACCTCTCTGCAATGGTGCAGGTAGGAGATGCCTTGTTTGATTACCCCATAAAAACAAATCGGGCCAAAGAATTTTTAAATGACCCCAGACATCACATGGTATTAGCCTATGATGGTGCACAAATTGTAGGAATGGCATCTGGATTTCATTATGTTCATCCTGATAAGGATCCTGTATTCTTTATAGATGAAGTCTCTGTACTCGATGAATACCAAAACAAAGGAATCGGGCGTAAAGTCACCAGGTATTTATGTGATTATGCAAAACAATTCGATTGTGAAGAAGCCTGGTTGGCAACAGAACGTTCTAATATCGCAGCAAGAAAAGCATATACCGCTGCAGGAGGAATAGAAGATAAAGATCCTATTGTGCTTATTAATTTTGAGCTAAAAAAAGATGAATAATACTCCTCTTTAACTATTATTTTAAGTGTTAATCTATTCTAGAAGTTCTAATACCATGTCGAGTAGTTGTTTTTTTTGGTATGTATTTAAAAACTCAAAACTCTTAATAATAACATAATATTTATAAAAACTTAGTGTAACATATACCGATTTTCGGGTAATGTTTGTATGTTTAGCTACAGTTTACTGCATATAGTTAACAACCCCATATATTATACAAACCGTATACTATAAACTAAATGACTGCAAAACAAATATTTAAAACCACTTCTATACCAGTTGGTTTATTCTTTTTTTTAATTTTTTCATGTATAATTTCTGGCTATGCCCAGAAATATAGACTTACCGATGATATTCTGGAAAAAGAATACTTAGATGATACCGTACTTTTTGTTTTTGAAGACACTACGGCAAGCCTATCTTTTGAACATATTAGTGCAGAAAATTTTCAACACCACTTTACACCCAGAAAAGATGGTTTTGCATATCATAGTAATGCGACTATCTGGCTTAAGTTTACGATCGAAAACACTTCTGATATACGAAGAGATTTTGTAATCTTTTCTAATGATTGGGATATACAGTTCTTTACCAAAAATAAAGGAAACAATTTCTTTACAGAACGCCAGGGTGTGCTACCAAATAATTTTAATAATAAGTTGTATAGCGGAGAAAATGCAGATGGCAAAATTCTGGATTATTTGCTTCCCAATACCCATAGGACGTATTATATAAAGATGCCCGGAGCTTTATACGACGTTTCTTTTAAAAGCTTTGATTTTGTATACATCAGTGATCGTGCAGTGGTAAAGGAAAAAGCATTATTTGATTTATGGAGCAGTAGTATTTATGTTGGAGTCCTATTTCTGGTATTACTAGCCAACCTTTATCTTATGATCACCGCATTTAAAAAGAGCTATATCTTTTATGCTTTTTATAGTATCAGTCATGTACTGTTTTTTACCGGATATTATCAGATTCCAACCCTGTTATCATTTACCTGGCCAATTTCACATAGCATATTTCTTCCTATCACTGCTTCATTATACCTTTTATTTGTACATAACTACTTAAAGATCCAAAAATATAATAAGATCGTAAGTGGGGTCTTTAAAGGCTATATCGTATTAGCTATACTGGCAGTAATGTTGCTATTTTATTTGTCTCTTACTGATATGACAGCATATTACAGTGTATTGCCAAAAGTGAATATTACCAATCTTATGTTTTTATTGGTGAGTACTTTTCTTATTATGGTCATCCCGGGGAAATTTAAATATTTTATCCTTCTCGGCACCTTATTTATCGCCATAGGGGCCACTATTACATGGATTACGCAATACAATGATGACATGGTACAGACCTTTTCATATTCTATCGCCGGAAACGCCATTGAAAAAATTATATTCTTGTTTGGAATATTTTATCTCCATAACCAGGAACAAAATGCTGCCAAAGTTAAATTACTTTCTGCACAAAAGCAGTTAGAATTGAGTACACAGCAACTTAATAATTTCTCTAATTCGATACGAGAAAAGAATAAGCTCATTGAGGCTTTTGAACAGCAAATTGAAAAATCAACAAATACACTACCACAAAAAGAAGAAAACCTGCAACAGCTCACTAAATCTATTATACTTACCGAAGAAGATTGGGAAGATTTTAAAAAACTATATGAAGAGGTACACCCTAACTTCTTTTATACCTTAAAATCTAAATACCCCAAATTAACTAATGCAGAGATTCGCATGATCGCATTACTTAAACTACACTTATCGAATAAAGAAATTGCTGGTATGCTTGGGATCAATTCTGATAGCGTAATCAAAACAAAATATCGTCTTAAAAAAAAGATATCCAACACAGAAAATAGTGATATCGATACTATAATCGATAGTTTATAGCGCTACCTTTTCTCTATTGCATTTTTGCGCGTCACCTCTCGTAAGTCCCATTTTTATTAGGTTTTTTGAATTGTCCATAATTTTGTCCACCCCGATTTTCGGGTTTAGGTTGCTTTGTTTGATAGTTTAGCTACAACAAAAACAAGTATACTAATCAAAACGCAAATCATGAAAAGTAAGTATTTTAAATATACCATTTATATATTCCTATCTGGTATCATAGCATTGACTTCTTGTAGTAAAGATGATGAACCTGTTACTCCAGAGTCAGAACAACCCATATCCGATATTAATGAAGAAGATGGTATTAGTAAAAATGATCTCGAAACAAATAAAGGGGATATTGGGATCATCATAGATGCTCGTAATGTGGCAAAAAAAGGATATTCACCCGTTACTGCAGAAGTGAAAATTGATGCTACTCAGGGAGACTACTCCAAGAGTCTGGTGTTAAATGAATTTACCAATGTAGCAAGTATCTCAATTCCGATTGAAGATTTATCAGATGCAGCAGTTAATGAGCTTAAAGAAGGAGTCTCTGTTACGATAGATATCAAAGATAAAGAAGGGAAAACGATACGAACTGAAACTTTTACAAAAGTCTCTTTTCAAAAAAACGGTACTGCTCTAAAAATATCGGTTAGTACATTAACTGAAAAAAAGAAACCTCTATCATTTAATTCAGCAATACCATATCATGTTCAGGTAGTAGTAGATGGAGAATTATCAAATCTGGGGATTGCTACTGTAGAAACTTCTGATGGACGTATTTTTCCAAAATATATTAAAGATGCATTTAATGCAATAAATAAAATAAAAGCACAATATTATCTGTCTCCTGTACCAGGAAAAGAGGCTACATTCTATATTCGAACGGTAGGATCAAATCATTACTGGCGAACTCTTCGGATACAACAAAATAGTACTAATCATCTTGTATACGAAGAGTTAGATAATCAAAATCTTACCACAGAAGAACATGAATTTATTATAGAAACAAATGATGATGGTAGTGTTTACATAAAAAACAATACACATGGATATATTAGAAGAGCAAAAGATGCTCCTGCTATTTCTGGTCATGCTATGACTACAGGTTATGAAGATCAATATTACCAACTTGCAAATCTAAGAATAGTACCAGCTACCATACAATGGAAAATTGATTCTTTTGGAAAAACCGAATTTATGAAACCCATTCTTCCTTCTGCAGAAACCTCTTTCGGGTTTAACAGTACTCTGGTAAACTGTAGTCAAGGAACACTAGAACAAGAAGTCGGAGCAGAAATAAGTGAAGAGTCGAGTACAACAATAGGATGGGAAGAATCTATAGAACTCTCCTCAGAAAGCACGTATGAAGTGTCTGCTTCGGTAGAAGCATCTGCTTCCGCTAAATTTTTTGGGGTCGGAGTCGATGTAACCGCAACGGCCTCTACAGGATATAGCGTATCTAAAGGAATGACAACATCTAATACTGGTTTTGGTGAAAAATCAGTGTCAAAAACTCAAACTTTTTTTAGTAATCGCACCATAGAGGTATTACCAAAAACCGGAGTTCTGGTATATGATGCATATCAAAGTTATAAAAATGTAATTATACCTTTTGTACAACGTTATCGTGTTAGAGGTACAGATACTTCAAATAATGAAACGTTAACAGGAAATGAAATCGTATCTCAATTCAGCTTTAACAATTTTGATGGAGTAATTACAACAATAGGAAGTGATTTTGTTGAAATAACCGTAAGAGGAACCATGAAACTAGATAACCTTATAGAAACACAAAGTAAGGTTAAAGAAGTAACTACAACTTGCGATTAATCTATCCTTGATTTTTATTTTTAAAGCAGAACTGTATGATGCAGTTCTGCTTTCTTAATTTTGATAAGTACCTCTTATTCGATACAAATTTGGGTTGTAATAATAATGTAACAATACCCCGATGTAATCGTCCTATACATACACACTAATCATAAACTATAAATACATATGGGGTATAGTATAGAAAAGGATACTCAAATGAAAGCTCTGATGTATCATAACTACGGTTCATCTGATGTACTTACTTTAAAAGAAATTCCTGTGCCTACTCCCAGGGAGAATGAAGTACTGATCAAAATTCGAGCAACTTCTATCAACTCATCAGATTGGGAACTCCTGAGAGGAAAGCCTCTCTTTGCCCGTATCTGGGGACTCCTAAAACCAAAATATCACATTCTTGGTTCTGATATTGCTGGGCAAGTTGTTAGTATCGGTAAAGACGTTAGCAAATTTCGACCTGGGGATGCGGTGTTTGCAGATATATTCGACCAATGGGGAGGTTTTGCAGAGTATGTATGTGTTCATGAAGATCAATTATTGCCAAAACCCGAGCATATGACATTCGAAGAGGTATCCGCTATACCTCAGGCAGGCGTTGTCGCGCTACAAGCACTTCGTTATAATGGAGAGATTACACCAGGGCAACAAGTTTTGATTAATGGTGCTGGTGGTGGAGCAGGAACATTTGCAATACAGATCGCCAAATCATTAGGTACCGAAGTAACGGGTGTAGATAGTGCCAGGAAACTAGATCTAATGAAATCAATTGGTGCAGATCATGTTATTGATTATGCCAAAGAAGATTTTACTAAAAACAAACAACAATACGATTTGATTTTTGACGTCGTGGGACGTCGTTCGATTTTTGACTTTAAACGTATAGTAAAACCCAAAGGAGCTTATGTTATGGCAGGGGGTTCTATGCGTCGACTCTTACAAATTCTCTTTTATGGTCCTCTTATCTCCAAAACCACGAGTAAGAAAATGGGACTCCTGATGCATAAACAGAATAAAGAAGATATTAATCATATGCTATCACTATATGATGCCAGAAAGGTAGTACCGGTTATTGATAGAAGCTATCCATTATCTCAGGGTATAACAGCATTTCAGTATTTTGGAGAAGGGCTTGTTCTGGGAAAAATAATCATTACGCCTGAATCCTAAATTAATACATATATGAAACGAGAAAAATGGTTTGATCGAAAGTTTGATTTTTCTTTTGAAGAAAATATTTTCCCTTTACTACTCAAAAGACTGGAAAAAGCCCCCACTACCCTTGCAAACACTATCGACTCCCTTACAAAAGAACAATTAACCCACAAAAGAAATGGAAAATGGTCGATACAGGAAAATGTAGGACACCTGATCGATTTAGAACCTATTTGGCAAGGAAGGCTTGATGATATTTTAACCGATAAAATAGAATTGAGAGCAGCCGACCTACAAAACCAAAAAACAAATTTTGCACAGCACAATCTTAGAGATCATAACGATTTACTTCGTGAGTTCTCTGATATTCGTTCAATAACTGTAGACCAACTTCATCAACTTACCGAAAAAGAAATCTATAAACATGCATTGCACCCCAGGTTAAAAACACCTATGCGTACTATGGATTTATTTCTTTTTGTGGCAGAGCATGATGATCACCACATCGCTGCTATTGAAGAGTTAAAAGTGAAATAAAACAATGGATCATGAATAGCATTAAGGAAAAACTATGGATACAGATTTTTATCATATATACCCGATATATGATCGGTGGGGCATTTGTTTTTGCCAGTCTTATCAAAATTAAGGGAAAACGATTTACATCTCTAAGCGGAGCATCAGAACCTATTGATACCGCCTGGCATTTTTTTGAAACCATGTATCAATCTGGATTGTATTGGAAATTTATTGGTATTGGTCAACTTATCGCAGGTGGTTTACTCATGACCCAAAGATATGCAAAACTGGGAGCGCTACTTAATCTCCCCATAATCACTAATGTATTTATAATCACATTATCCTATTACTTTGCCTACACGCCTGTGGTTACAGGATTAATGTTATTCGCAAATATACTACTGATTATATGGGATTGGAATGAGCTAAAGGTTATAATCAACCTCCCTCCTATATTTCACAAAAAGAAAAGGTTTGAAAAAGATAAAACCTGGGAAATAACTGGGATCACCTTATTCCTGTTCACTTTTATCTATAGATTACTAGTTGACGGTTATGACCCTTTCTTTTGGGCTGGAGTTTGTTTTTTGGTGGGTATTACTGGATTAATCATTGGTCTAAAAAGAAAACGAATCTATTATCCTAAAGAGAATATCTCGTAAAATAATACATTTCTAAAATGAATGGATTAAACCGGGCCTTTCTGAAGGTTTGTTTACTTATTTTGATGGTTATATTAGGTTTAGAAAAGCCCGGTCGATACTAATAATAAGTTTTTAGCATTGAAATGCACCACCTTGAGTCTATCGAAAGGTCGATACAAAATTCTTAATAGAATTTCACTCAAACTGACGTATTTCAGATGAATCGAACTCAGGTTAATACATAGCAAACCCAAATTCTGCATAAGAAAATCTATTGCACAATCCGGGTTAAAGCTTACTTGAGTCGTTTTTTTATACTACTCATTTTCTTATTCAGTTTTAAAATTTCTTTCATAAGATGCACATTTTCGATCGCTCTATATGAAGATGGCCCTGGTGGTACTGGTGGCGGTCCCGTTGGTGGTAATCCTCCATCAGGTCCATAAAACTGAGGTTTAAATTTAATCAGGATATCAATTAGTAATTGCGGATCTTTTTCAAGATCTATAATAGGTCCATGCTTTTTTATCACATCCCTTATAATTTTTTCCTGATTCTTTACAGAAACAATAAGGTTCTTGTCTCGTATATGCGATAATCTGGAACCTTCGGTTTTTAAGTTTTTGATTTTTTTTGTCATATGCGTTTCAATTTTAGAGTTTTTATCGTATTGCTTTTTGTCTTTCCCAGGTAACCAATGTTGTTTTTTTACCATTAATAATGGGTAATCCTGCATGCAACATATCATAATTACAATTTCCGTCTGGCAGCAAATTATCCCAGACCAATAACCTTCCTTGTTTTGGTTTAACTTTAATATCTAAATTTTTAAAATGTGTCGCACCTCCTTTTTTAGGTGTATTGAGGTATAACAAATAGGTTTTCTTTCGTTCTCCGGCATAATGTTCACCCCAGGCCCCACTATCATAGTGATAATCAAACTTACCGTGTTTGGCATATTTTGTGGCTTGCCATTGCTCTAGCTTATTCGGTTCTACATCAAATAGTGATGTAATATCTTCCTCAATTTTCTTTACCACTCCTATAAGTATATCAGTAAATAATTCCTGATCTGCACTTTTACTAATCCGGGTATTGCTAAGATGGCTCTTATACCTCCTTGGATCTATTACTGCACTACGTTTCCAAAAAGAATATTCGAGTTCTTCTAATATTGTTACACACATCGATGCAGGTACAAAACCATCAATACACACAATTTTATCTTTTTCTAATATTTTAGCTACAGATTGCTTCATTCTCTATACCATTATCATACAACTTAAGGTCAATATATTTTTCATACTCAATCAAATTTCTATCAGGGCCAAGTATCGTATTAGAAGTCATGTTGGTTGTATAGATTACTTTCATTTTATTATAAGACACCTCCTCTTGTTTATACCATAAGGTATGATCATCCCAATGTGGTGTTCTTGTTTTTCTATCGTATAGATGCCACCCTAAAATAATGTGAGGATGAAACAGGTCGTATCCATATGTATATGCTCTAAGGCTGGTTAAGACTTCGTCTCCAAAAAAGTAAATCTCTGGATCAAAGTTAATTTCCTCATTAAAGAAGCCATCGGCAAACAAAAAGTGTAATGAGATAAATTGTGCATTAAGTGGTTTTTTAATTTTTTTCCAATGAGGAATAGGATAGCTCGTTAACTTGGTAAGAAGTCCTTTATCTCGTTCTAGAGGATAAATTTTGAGTGGGTATTTCATTCTTCCATAGGGTTTGTTTTCAGGATCATAAGAAGGAAGATATGCTGTAATAATTGGTTTCTTTACTCCGTTCTTTTTTAAAGCTTTAAACATTTTTATGGTTTCCTCATCCCAGTTTTTTATAAACCTATGATGAGAATCCAGGTATAAAGTATAGGCTTCATTTTTCCATTGTTTCTGAAGCAAATTACGCGCCCAGTTACACCCTTTACTGTCTTTATAGTGAATATCAATAATTTCGACATTACCGTAGTCAAAAACTTCTTTTTTAAGTTGTTCTTTTTTCCCATGTTGCCATGCTATTACAATTCTTAATCTTTCGGCATGCTTGGCTTTTTTATTAAGATCAATTACTGTGTTAGACAGCTCTTTATCACGATAGGCAGGTATTTGTATGTATATCTTTTCGAGCATTATTATTTGCTTTTTAGTTATACGTTGTATCGCTATACTTGTCTGTACAACCAAATTTTTATCAAGATACAATGGCTTCGCCTCTCAAAAAAGGGGGATTTACCTATTAATAGTGAGTGGTTTACCCTTTTCGGAAAACACTTTTTGGTATGTATTATTCTTTAGTATATTGCAAGTGCATCGTTTTTAACTCAAAAAGACTGTCGGTTTAGGCATTTTTCAAATGATTAGGATCAATCAAGAATTATTAGATTTTTTTTCGCAATTATCAGAGTCTTCAGTACATACTATAGTAAAGGAGAAGGTGTTTTCTTCCAAAGAAAAAATTATTATACAAGGAAAATATGTACCTTCTATCTTCATTGTAAAAAGTGGCATAGTAAAATGTTATGTAAACGAAGATAATGGTAGAGATTTTATCCAGGAGTTTTTTAGCACTGGTGAGATCCTGGGAGAATTAGAAGTCTTTAATGATATTATTAGTTTTTGTAATGCAGAAGCAATAACCGAAGTTACTGGATATGAGATTGATGCTAAAGATTTCTATACGCTACTAGAAAATCACCCAAAACTTAATTTACTACTTCTAAAAGCATTAGCCAATAAAGTAAGAGATACTGCGATTAGAGCTTCTCAACAACAATCCTATCCCATAGCATATAATCTTAAAAAATTAATGAAATTTTCTTCTGATGAGGCCATGGCTTTTTCTAAACAAGACATAGCCGACTATTTAGGAATAACCCTACGTAGTCTTAATAGAGCTCTACATGAGATATCTTAATATAGTTAGTATATTTGATGAAATTATGAGAATCCTGTATAGAAAACAATATAGCATCAAAGGTAAACACAAGTATTAAATTATTAAATGGATAACTACGCTATTCTTAGCATCATAAGCCTGATGATTGTTTTTATATCATCACTTTTTGCCATCTTCTTATTAACCGTAAAAACTAAAAACAAAACCAGTAATCGGCTTATTGCTGCTTTTCTCATTCTTGTGGCTATCGATATCAGCTCTTTTTTCTATCATCGATTTATAGATATGCCCTTAACACTAGAAATGATACGTATGGATCTTCCGTTTTTTTCTAGTCCTGTGCTTTATCTTTTTGTCTTATCGGTTATCTATGTTGATTTTAAGCTGAAACCAAAACATCTGTTACATGGTATTCCTTTTGTGATAAATACCTTGATAGTGACTCCCAGGTTTTATTTGGTAAACTCAGAAGCCAAGCTTTCTTTTTTGAATAATTATTTGCTAACTCCAGAATCTATTTCCACTTTGATTATTGGTCATATTCAGGTTGTAGCATATATCATCGCCATTTTTGTCGTCTTAAAAAAATCTAAGAAAGTAATGCTGGAAAACTACTCTAATGCAACCACAGCAAAACATAAATGGTTGTTTCAGTTAAACGTTATTTCTAGCTTTATCTTTATTGTTAGTACTTCTAAAACGATATTTAAGTTTTATAATGATGATTTCCAAACCATAAATATTGCCAGAATTATTGTTGTGTTTCTGGTTTTGTGTTTTATATGTTGGTTAATTTTAAAAGCATTGTATGATCCGGGAATTTTTAGAGGAATTGATTCTAAATTACTCCCGGTAGAAAATATGATCGCCAAGAATGAAAGCGTGATCAATCTCCCAGATGATAAAGGAATTCAGGATCAAATACAGCAATTAAAAGCGCATATGATCGACAAAAAACCGTATCTGAATCCTACACTTACGATACAAAACTTAGCAGATGACCTACAACTACCTGTTAGAGAAGTATCGATTCTGATCAACCATCACCTGGATCAGCATTTTTTTGATTTTGTAAACGAATA
Source organism: Aquimarina atlantica (assembly GCF_000626715.1). Lineage (GTDB taxonomy): Bacteria > Bacteroidota > Bacteroidia > Flavobacteriales > Flavobacteriaceae > Aquimarina > Aquimarina atlantica. The sequence continues at coordinate 675,940 of NZ_AQRA01000001.1, forward strand.
TCGCATTCAACATGCAATGGATATTTTAAAAGATCTTACTAAAAAACAGCTAACTGTTCTCGAAATTTTATACGAAGTTGGTTTTAATTCTAAATCTTCATTCAATACTTCTTTTAAAAAATACGCTGGCGTTACTCCTACTCAATACAGAAAAAACAACTCATAATCAAGCTCTTGCAAAAAGTCGAACGTTTAGCTGTAAAAAGTCGAACGCATTTTTAGGGATCAAAAGCGTTCGATTATTTTAATCGGTCGCACAGATTGTATTCAAAAATGATATTTGCTTCATAATTAATCTTAAATATAAAATTGTGATGCGATCTATCTTTATTTCTTTATTGTTTTTATGTCCCTTATTATGCTTTTCTCAACTAGAAATCAAAGGAACAGTAATTAGTACAACAGAAACCATAGCTTTTGCTAATGTTATTTTATCAACCCCAGGATCCGACGGGACAGTAATTACGGGAGCAATTACAGATGAAAATGGAAACTTTACGATATCTGCAAAAGAAGGAACCTATACTCTTTCAATACGTTTTATGGGATATACCGAATGGCAGAAAGATATTGCACTGGATAATCATATAGACTTGGGGACTATTACCCTCGAGAGTAGCACTACCAGTCTTGACGAAGTAGTGATTACCAAAACCAAAAAAGTAATCGAGCGTAAACCTGATCGTTTGGTGTTTAATGTAGAAAATAGTATCGCAGCTAGTGGCGGAGATGCTTTAGATGCGCTTAAAATTGCACCAGGGGTTACCATCCAGAATAATACTTTGAGTATGATTGGTAGAGGGGCATCACGGGTAATGGTAGACGGAAGAATATTACAGTTATCCGGAGAAGAACTAATAGACTTTTTAAATGCTATAGCAGCAAGTGATATTAAGAAAATAGAGATCATTACCAACCCACCAGCTAAATATGAAGCTGCCGGGAACGGTGGACTTATTAATATTGTGTACAAAAAAGGAGCACGTAACTCCTGGAAAAATACCACTACCCTGGCCTACAATCAGAATACATACAATTTTACTACACTACGTAACAACTTTTTCTACAACAAAAACAAATTACGATTTTCTGTAACTGCCAATGGTACTAAAGGAAATAATAGAGAAATCGAAGAAGTAGATGTGTATTATCCCAATGGCCCATGGGTGTTGGATATGGATAATAAAGCAAATAAAGACAATATATCAGGTCGTTTATCAATAGATTATGACATTACCGATAATATCGTCATAGGAGCACAATACCTGGGTAATCAAAATACTCCCGATAATACTGTACAATCCACTACTCAAATTTTTAATGCAACCAACCAACTGGATTCTATATTAGATAATACAGGTTTCTTTGATAGAAAAGTAAAGAGCCATTTGTATAACCTGCATATGATTACTACACTAGATACTCTAGACAGAAAGATTTCTTTTGATATTGATTATTTTGATTATGATAATACTCTGAAACAAGACAATGTGGTAAATACGTTCTTACCCAATGGCGAATTGGTTGGGATAAACTATGCAGCTATGAATCTATCGGATCAACGTATTGATAATTTTAGTGCAAAAATAGATGTTGAACACCCTTTTCCTTCTGTTAATGTATCATATGGTGGTAAGCTTAGTTTTATCAAAACCATAAATGGATTACAAAATTTTACGACAGAGACAGGTACTCCGGTTTTTGACCCTATATCTTCTAATCAATTTGAATACACAGAAAATATTCAGGCGTTATATGTAAATGCTTCTAAGAAGATCAACGACAAATGGGAGTTTCAATTGGGGCTACGAGTAGAGAATACATTTACCGAAGGATTTTCGGAAACTTTAAACCAAACCAATACAAACGAATACTTAAAGTTCTTTCCGACAGCATATATATCTTATCAAAAAAATGATAATAACGTATTTTCACTTAATTACGGAAGACGAATTAACCGACCTGGGTTTAGAAATTTAAACCCATTCAGAATCTATGTAAACAGTAATAGTTTTTCTGAAGGAAACCCATTTCTACAACCTTCATTTACAGATAGTTTCGAATTCAATCATACCTACAACAATATACTAACTACCAATGCTTTTCTTAATATTACCTCTGATGGCTTTGGTACTATCTTTACAGCAGATCAGGAAACCGAAGTACAGGCTGTAATACGAGAAAATTATTACAAAAGTTATAATTGGGGAATTGGTGAAACCTTCTCGTTTAGCAAATTACCCTGGTGGAAAAGCCAAAACCAGATATATTTCCTTGGCTATAAAACGGTTATTGATGATGCTATAAATGCTAATGCCGAAGATGGATTTCAGCTTTATCTATCTACAAATAATACTTTTACGTTAAGCAAAACCACCAAATTGCAGCTTAACTTCGTATATAATTCTCCACATAAAGCAAACTTGTTCGACATTAGTGAAACCTATAATCTAAATGTGGCATTAAAACAAAGTATGCTTAAAGATAAACTACAGCTTTCGGTATTGGTAAATGACATTTTAGATACATCGAGTTATAGTAGACTAGCCTCTGTAGTAAATGGTATAGAAACAGTATATGCCCAAAATTATAGTCCTCGATTTGCCAGAATATCACTATCCTATACATTCGGAAATAATAAGATAAAAGGTAAACAAAGAGGTTTTGGAAATGATGAGGAAAGAAACAGAAGTAACTAATGAGAACATCTTCCTATCGCACCATTTTTCATCAACTCATTCAAAATCAATAATGTTGTTGGATCCCCATGTTGCGCTAAACGATTGATGACTTCTTCAAGATGTTTACTGTCCTTTACATGAAACTTCATGATTAAACAGTCTTTACCGGTGACTCTGGTGCATTCTACCATTTCAGGATACGCATCCGCATCCAGGGCATCGGTAAACGACTGAAAATTGATTCTATTTACACTCATCATAATGAATGCTGAAAGAGACCATCCCAGTTTAGCTGGGTTTACCTGTGTCGTATATCCGGTGATTACTTCTGTATCTTCCAAACGTTGTACACGCTCTGCTACAGCAGATGGAGAAAGCCCTACTACTCTACCGATATGAGCAAATGGCAAGCGTGCATTTTCCTGTAATAGCTCTAAAATCTTCCAATCTAAATCGTCTTTCACCATAATCATCGGTTTTTATCCATAATTAACATACTTTCTCCAGAAAAAACAAAGATATACCAATGATTTGTTTTCTTAATCTCCTGTGTTTCATATAATTTTGAATCAAAATTTAATACAGTCCTATGTTTGGCATTCTTAATTTTGGAACCTTTATTTTGGCAGGAATACTGCTTAACCTCACACCTGGAGCAGATACTATGTATATTTTAGGACGTAGCATTTCGCAAGGGAAAAAATCTGGAGTAATATCTGCTTTGGGGATTTCTTCAGGAGCTCTTTTACATTGTTTTTTTGCTGCACTTGGGTTATCTATTTTATTAGCAAAATCTGCTACTGCATTCAGTATTGTTAAATATGCTGGCGCCACTTATCTAATGTATTTGGGAATTAAATCATTATTAACAAAATCAACAGCTATTGCTGAAGGAATTAAAGAAAAAGAAACAACAAAAAACTACATAAAAGTATATACGTCAGGTGTTTTAACCAATCTACTTAATCCTAAAGTTGCTCTCTTTTTTTTGGCATTCTTACCACAGTTTATAGATCCTGAATACACCAAAAGTGCCATTCCTTTCTTAATTCTGGGATTAACTTTTGTGACTACAGGTACAATATGGTGTATGATACTGGCTTTCTTTTCTGCCAAACTGGCTAACAAGATCAGACAAAACAATAAAGTGAAGTTTTGGATGGATAAAACCACAGGAGTTCTCTTTATTTTATTAGGAATTCAACTTGCTTTAAGTAAAAAATAGTACTTCAAATAAGTGTTAAAACCTTATATAACATACTATAAACAATTCTTAAAAAGAATTAAAAAAAACAAAAAAAAGTAGGGTATCGTATAAGTTAATCGTTGTATAATTAAGAAATCGCATGATTAAGAAAAATAAGCGCTTTTGAGAATAAAGAGATATATGCTGTTTTCTCATAAGAGTATGTGAACAATTGAAAGATAAATTTACAATTAGTAACAATCACATATATCATCAATAATCAATGCTTTACACACAATCTTAATTATTAACATTAAAGAACTATTATGAAGCGAATATCAAAAATAACAGGTATTGTACTAATTTCATCTTTGTTATGGTTTTGCTCTGGAGATGATGATACTACAAATCCTGGTACCGGTGAACCTGTAGAAGCAACAAAAACATTGGTAGAAACCTTAAGCGTTCCCTGGGAGTTAATTTGGGGTCCTGATAATTTCTTATGGGTCACTGAGCGAAACGGAAAAATTAGCAGGATAAATCCAGATAGCGGAGAACAACAACTGGTATATACGATTCCCAATGTATCCCAAGTTGGAGAAAGTGGATTGTTAGGTATGGTACTTCATCCTAATTTTGATACCAATCCATATGTATATGTTGTATACACCTATAACGGGGGAAGTGGCTTATTGGAACGATTGGTTCAGTTTACATATGCTAATAATACCTTGTCTAATGAAACTGTACTTATCGATCAAATCCCTGCCAACTCTAATCACGATGGCTCTCGTTTATTGATCACACCAGATATGCATCTATTTATGACCACTGGTGATGCTGGTAACACTAATCTTTCCCAGGATATGAACTCCCTGGGAGGTAAAACGCTAAGATTAAACTTAGATGGTAGTATTCCTGCCGATAATCCTTTTACAAACAGTTATATCTATAGCTTAGGGCATAGAAATGCGCAAGGACTGGTATTGCACCCCAATGGTAAATTGTATAGTTCTGAGCACGGACCCAGTTCTGATGATGAAATAAATATCATACAATCTGGCAAAAATTATGGATGGCCTGCTGTAAAAGGTAAAATAGATACGCCCAACGAACAGACTTTTGCGGCGAATACAGAGGTTATAGAATCTATTTTTGAATGGACGCCAACTATTGCTCCTTCCGACCTGGTCTATTATACCAGTAATCGAATTCCTGAATGGACCAATAAATTATTGATGACCGTTTTAAAAGACCAAAGAATAATTGCGCTTACTCTAAACGGTGACGGAACTGCGATTACTAATGAGGAAGTTTTCCTTAATGGCCAGTTTGGCCGTCTAAGAGATATCGCTATTTCTCCACAAGGGCGTGTTTTTATAGCTACCAACGGGAATTCATATGGAGATACCAGTAATACACATCGTATTATCGAGATTAATAAAATTGAAAAGTAACTCTCTAAAAGTGTAATATTAAATCCTATTTATTTATAAGTGTTATGTAATTACACTTCTTATGAAATTTATAAACAAGTATTAGTTTTTGCATATAGAATTAAATGCATTTTGTATGGCAATAATACGCTATAATTGGTTTTGTTTTCTCGGAATTAAACACAGATTTTGCATCTATTTGACGTTTTGTGTTTTCTCCATTATGGCTACCCCATAAAAAGTGTAGAATAAACCTAGAAAGGAACTCCCGAAATAAGTATAACGCAACAAATACAATCGCATATGCGCACATTCAAACAACTGGTTAAGAATTAATTAACATTGCTTTGTTATTAATTGATTAAATGTTAAATTTTTTATGAATAAACATGAGAAAATTTATAAAACTAAGATATCTTTGAACCAGTAAAAAGTAAAGTTGAAACTTCATAATTAGTATAAGTTGAGTTTGTGTTAAATACCGATTATGTTTCAATTTAGGCCCTCTATAGGAGTAGTTAACCTAGAGGGCCGCTTTCTATTAAAAACTTCTTTATTAGTTAGTTACAACTAAAATAAACAAAAATTCACAAGGACATATTTTTTTTGTAAGATTTATTGTATTTCGTCACAAGTTTTTTCTTACAAGAGGTAAAAAAACAGAACTAAATATTAACCTGTGATAGGTATTTTATCTAAAACTTGTATTTGTTAAAGAAATCATAATATTTTAATAGTTAATACTAGCTTTATAACTATTTAAAGTTTCTATATCCTATAGCCAAATATATTCTTAAACAAGGGTTATTCTACATGTGCATTTTATTGTTTTTCAATATATTATACATTTTTCACTTGCACATGTTACGGTTTTTCCGTAATTTTATCACGCCTCATTATAAAATTAATCAGCTTATGCGCAAAATTACCCTTGAAGAAGAGTTTAATGCTCGAGAATTAGATATCAAATACAAAGACCTCTGGAATCGAGGTATCCACCTATTTACTATAAATGACCAGAATCGTGATTTTTACTATTCTATTTACTATGTAGATTTATTATTTGTTGAAGTGATTTACAATAAAATTACTGGTGATATCATTACTATCAAAAGTTTTACAGATAAGAGAAAACTTATGTTTTATCTCAGAGAAGACTTTTCTTAATTAAAGTTTTTTAAACACTTACAAATACAGTAATCTGGTTTGTACATTAGAAAATCTATTGGATTTTCGGGCTTTCTAGCCCTGTACCGAGAAGTTTTAATGTACAAACTAGGTTAGCGTTGTCGATACCAAATGTTAAGGATTAGTCCAGTAATCACTAATAAGGTACCTATAATACTTAGGGCTGGATATATATCGGTAAACCAAAAAGTACCTGCAATCATTGTAAAAATAACTTCGACGTATTTTAAGGATACCACTTTATTTGTTGCTTGAGATTGAAATGCTTTGGTCATAAATAATTGCCCGAAATATCCAAAAACTCCTAAACTTAGTAGTAGTGGCCATTCTATACCTTTTGGTGTGGTCCAGTTGAAAATAGAAAGAATACCTCCTACGGTAACAGAAATCCACATAAAATAATTAACGATCACAACAGGATGATCTCTATGGCCAATTTTATTTATGAGTACATATACAACGCCACTAAATACTGCCGACCCCAATACTAACAATAGTCCAAAAGAATTAATATTAGGATCAAAACCTTTGATCATTAAAACCCCGCTAAACGCCATTAAAAAGAACAACCATTGTATTGGTTTTACTTGTTCTCTAAGAAAAAGTATAGCAAAAATAGTAGCAAAGATTGGTGACAAATACCGTAATGATACTGCAGAACCAATAGGAAGGTAATTGACCGACATAAAGAATAATCCCATCGAGGTTACTCCTGCCAACCCTCTGTAAATCAACAATCTTTTTTGGTTACCAAATATTGGGATCTTATGCCACAACAAATAACTCATCGTAAAAAACAGTGAGCCAAATGCTCTAAAAAACACAAGTTGTGCCCCTCCAAAATGTGCTAAATACTTAACAAATAGGTTCATCGCTGTAAACGATACAGCACTAAGAAGCATAAAGTATATAGCTTTCTTCATTTTGGCTCATTAAAAAAAATCAAAGATATAGTCTAAATGGTTTTGCTAATGTATCACCTTGTGATTTTGGAATTCCTGTTTTCTGTACATAGTAATCCCAGTTAGAAACAACATCAATAATTTGCTGTATGGCCTCCTTATGACTTTTATAACTAATCTTCTCTCCTACTGCAATTAAATCCTGTAATGTAAAATCATCTCGTTTACCATTGATCGACATTTGATGCATACTGGTCCAAATCCCTGATGGATTGTATGAATAGGTTACATCATATGCAGGAGATAGTCTCCAAACTCCACGTTTATCCATCAAAAAAGAAATATTCTTGGTATGATCATCCTGGTTACGGGCAATGACATTAAATACCATTCTTTTATATAATTGTACAGCATCACTATGTGGTAATCGTAGTTGTCGCATTACTTCAAATGCATTTTCATAAGAGTGTGCTCCCGGAGATTTATAATCAAAATGTGCTATCGAACACAACGTTTGCATGTGTATTTTTTCATTATTACCATGGCGATCAAAGCGTTTAGTCATAAAGTGGGCTCTATCATGCTCTTCAAAAAGTAAAGATTTTTCCATATCAATACCGCAATCCAATGCCATTAAGTAATATGCATATTCGATTCTACCATATCCTTGTGGATCACCAAGAGCAGTATCGTTTACTCCATCGAACTTAAAAATATAATGTTCAAATCCGTGTGGAGCTATGGCCTGTCCCGACCGTATCTCATTTGTTGTCGAGTTATAAGCAATTATAGCCTTTGCTCGTTGCCCTCCTGCCGAAGTTCCAACTTTAATCAATTCATTAAGATGTTCTGTTTCAGAAAGATTAAGTTCTAGTTTTTCTCGTGTATTCAATACCTTTTCTGCCAGTTGTGCCAGTTTATCTACTTCTAATGTAGTAGTCTGAGCTTGTCCTATATGTTTTGCAGGTTGAAACTCTAATGCCCCCATACCACGAGTACCAATATAACATAAGCGATCTAGTGGGGTAAATTTGGATTTTGGGATATTGTTAAGAGCAAGCCATTGATCAATTAATCGATTCCCGAAATCATCGGGCAATACATCAGATAACATTCCTGGTAATCCTCTATACGTGTCCTGGTTTAGATTAGGGAAGCTATATATTTTTTTTGCAGAAGACCGTATTGGCATATGTATTGGTGATACATCCTGATTCTTATTTAGAAATGAAGGAAAAAACTCAAAAGAAGCAAAGTTTTTTTGGCTATCCCAACTCAATGCTCCTAATTCTTCTCCCCAAAGGGTAATTTTAATAACATCTACCATAATGGATCTTCTTTTTGATTTTTAGAGCTACGTGATGCACGCTCACGTTCCTTTCCTTTTAGTTTTAATAATTCTATAGGGCTTATGCCCGGATCGGGAAATAAAGAGCTTAATGCGTTTAAATCTCCAAATGCGCGGAGTATCTGTATAAAAGTTAATAGCGTAGTTGTCTTTCCGGATTCAAAATTCTTAATCGTTTGCACATGCACTCCTGCCCTTTTAGAAAGCTCATCCTGGGTAATATTAAGATTAAGACGCCGTTGTTTTACCCTTTGGGTAAGTTCTACCAGTATTTGTTCGTCTGAAAGGTTATTTACATTCATCACATAGAAATTAAATTAAGATATACAAAAATATACGTTAAAATTATAAAATATAAGTTATGTATAGTATATTATACTTTAAAATACAATTTTATAATAAATATAATAAAGTATATTACAATATACACAAAATTAACAAAAATAACACAAAGTACACCTTAATATACTTTAAATACTAAAATCAAATTTAAAACATCATCATCATTTATAACAACTAAGTTTTTGATATTTACCTTCATAAAAACAGGTAAATCCCCCTTTTATATCGTTTAAAATAGTGTTATTTTTAACCTACTTAGCGATCCCCTTCTAATCATATCGTCTGATTGTCTTAAAATCTAAGACAATGAAACATTCTATCCGATTACAAAGTATAAGCGTAGTACTGGCAATAACTATTTGTTGTACAAGTTGCATGTCTACACGAGTTGTAAGTCTTCATGATAGTGATGCTGTAGTTAAAAACACTAAAACCACCTGGAGCTTTGCCTGGGGGCTAGTTTCTCCTAAGGATATCGATGCCAGGTGTGAATCCAAACATTTAAGCTCAGCAACTAACACTACCAATTTTGGATATATTTTATTATCCACAATCACATTAGGCATTGTTGTACCACAAACTATAACATGGGAATGCGCTCCACCAGATCCCCCAATAGAAGAATTATAGAGTAAACACATCGTCTTTACTTGATCTATATCAATAGAAACAGAAATCATATCTGGTTTGGATATTGGCTTGCTAACAGTACTGTCAAAAAAAAATAAAGAGCAGTTATAATAAAATATTAAAAAACATAATCATGGCGTTACCAAAAGGCATTGAAACATTACCTATAAGGAAATGGGAAAACAGGCATCAAAATTTTACACAAAAGCTAACACAAAACGCTTCTTTTAAAGTACGTAATGATGATTCGTTAAGTAAAGGAGCAGATAAATACATTGCCACAACCAAAAACTTACAATGGCTGATAGGGCATGCAATTGATAACAATATTCGATTGCGCGCTATGGGTAGCGGTTGGTCTTTTTCTAAGGTAGCAGTCTCTGAAGGTGGCATCTTAGACACCAAATCATTACGTCTAAGTTTTTCGGTTAGTAAATCTAATGTAAGCAATGATTACCTAAACAAAGGAGGGATAGCCGATGATTTATTTTTTGTACAATGTGGTGTTTCTATATTACAACTCAATTCAAAATTAGAAAAAGAGAAACGTCCTAATCGTTCTATCAAAGCCTCGGGAGCTAGTAATGGACAAACAGTAGCAGGTGCATTATCCACAGGTACACATGGCGCTGCTTTTAATGTAGGAGCAATACAGGATTTTGTAACAGGAATACATCTCATCGTTGGTCGCAATCGTCATGTATGGTTAGAACGAAATTCTAACCCTGTAGTATCTGATCGCTTTATTGATTGGCTAGGCGCAGATTTAATAAGAGATGACACTATGTTTAACGCCGCCTTGGTTAGTTTTGGAAGTTTTGGGATTATACACGGTATTATGATCGAAACAGAACCTAAATTTCTACTTGAAGAACATCGTATAGACAAAATTGCATACAACAGTGAGCTTAAAAATACCATGAAAACATTAGATTTTTCAGGAATTAATACTATACTCCCCTTTCCTCAGCACTCTCCTGATCGAGAGTTATATCATTTTGAAATATTAATAAACCCATATGACTTTGAACCCGACAACAATAATAAAGGTGTATTTTTAAAAGTTTCCTACAAACGAAAATACAGGGATAATTATACCCGTAGAACTCCAGACGATAAAGGATTGACTTATGGTGATGATCTATTGGGGTTAATACAAACAGTTATGGATAGTTTGGGTGGTTTATCAATTTTATTGGTACCAAAATTGGTCAATATATTATTTCCTTTGGCCTACAAAGAAATCCCCCCTATGGAAGGGACTATAGGAGAAACATTTAGCAATACTAAATTTAGAGGTAAAGTAGCTAGTGCAGCTTTAGGAATAGATATCAAAGACAGTGTGCGAGTTGTCGAAGAAATTATGATGATCATTGAAGATGGCGATCCTTTTCCTGGCGGAATATCATTACGATACGTAAAAGGAACTGAAGCATTATTAGGGTTTACAAAATTTCCTGAAACCTGTGTGTTAGAATTAGACGGTGTAGATGCAGATATAACTCGTAAGTTCTATGAAAAAGTATGGAATCGATTAGAAGCTATTAATATACCATATACCTTACATTGGGGAAAAATAAACTTCAATCTTAATTTTCAACGCATCCAGAGCATGTATGGCACAGCAACAGTACAGCACTGGCTTGATACCCGTAACGACTTACTAGAAACAGAAGCAATGAATGTATTTACCAATGGTTTTATCGAAAGATGTGGGCTAAATAAAACTACTGGAGTGATTGTTTAAATAAAACACACAAGAGTCTAAAAAACAACAATATACAGTTATTTTTTAATTATCATTTAAAATAATATCAATTATTATTTAAGCTCTTTGGCATGATAATCGTTCTAGTATAAATATATTTCATAACTTTATTTTTTTTAATCCCCATTACTCAATGAAAAAGCTGTCCTTCCTACTACTGCTTTTTTTAGCACAAATCGTCTATTCGCAGACCTACACCGTACTAGATTCGGTACAAAATACACCTATACCATATGCTACAATTTCTTTTAGAAATGGAAGTGGAACATTTGCCGATGCCGATGGTAATTTTCGATTCTCAAAAAAATGGTATTCTGATGTAGACTCCTTGTATATATCATCTATAGGATACAAAGAATTAGCGCTACCCACTTCTGCTTTACCTCAAAAAATACGTTTAGTCCAGGATATTGCAGAACTTAAAGAGGTATATATTGTTGCAGAAAAGAAAAGAAAGTACAAAACCAAGAAATTAGCTTCAGAAGTACATAATGATTATTTTAAAAGCTGGCTCCCAACTGTAGAATCCGAAATTGCGGTTTTTTTCCCTAAAAACCCTGAGAAATCTACCAAAATAGCTTCAGTATACCTACCCATTAAAACCGAATCTTCAAACCGAAATACCAACAAAAAAGAATCATTTTCTACTTTATTCAAAATGCAGTTTTATGGTAATAACAATGGATATCCAGGAAAAAGATTGCCTTATGAAGATATTATATTTAAAGTTACCAGCAAGGATAAATCTAACTTTGAACTGAACGTTTCAGAATATAAAGTCTTCATTCCCAAAGAAGGTATTTTCATTTCTATACAAGTGTTAGGTTATACAGATAAGGACGGAAAACTACAACAAACAAAAAAATATAGCGAGATTGAAACTCGAAAAGGCATCGTTAAGGTATCTACTACATTCAGACCATTACTTCCGTTTACAGACAGAATCAGTAGTTACAAAACATTTACCAGAAGAGTATTTTTTAAAAATAGAACCTGGCAGCGTTTTGACAGAGGGTATAGTAAAAACAATAATCTAATTAAAAACAACAATACGAATTATGGTATGGGATTAAAACTACATTTATACGAAGAAGATTAGAGGGTCGAGATATCAATCCAAAAAAGATTTTCTTTTCGTATTAAACTGTACCGCTTCTTCTTGTATTTCTTTATGTTTAGCAGTTTGGTTTTCTGCATGATCTACGGCATCAGAAATTGTTAAATAATAATAGGTTGCACCTAATCTGTCTGTAAAACCAGATCGTTTTAAAAAATCTCGAACAGGACCTATGGTTCCCACCATTAATAATTGAACTCCGATACCATCAAGATATTGCTGTATATCATCTAATACATGCAAACCAGTACTATCTATATCATGCATATTTGTATTGTCAAGTATTAGAAATTCTGGTAACGGTTTTCGATTAGAAACATAGGCCAGAATAGTATCTTTAAAATAACTTGAATTACCAAAATACAATTGATTATCAAACCTGATAATTAAATACACCTCGGATTGTATTGCATCTGGAAACCGATTGATATTTCTGTAATATTTAGTCCCTGGTATATTTACTAATTCAGCAATATGAGGGCGAGCACTGTAATACTGCAGAAACACAAACGACAATATCACTCCGATAAAGATTCCGTTCTCCACCCCAAAAATCAATGTTCCCAAAAAAGTAATGATCATCACAATAAAATCCCGTCTTCTAAGTCGAAATAAGTATTTTGCTTCACTAAAATTAATCAATCCAAATACAGACACCAATATAATTGCCGCCAGAACTGCTTTAGGGATATAATAAAAAAATGAAGTGAGAAAAAGCAAAGAAAACATTACCATTAGTGCGGCTATAATAGACGACACAGTGGTCTTCCCTCCTGCTTCATCATTAATTGCAGTTCTGCTATAACTTCCCGAAGAAGGTACTGCCTGAAAAAAAGCACCAATAACCTTAGCTATTCCTAGTGCAAATAATTCTTGATTTGGGCGTATGATATGATCTCTCTTTTTCATTTCTATAGATTTGGCAATCCCAATACTGCCAACATATCCAATAAAAGTCACCGTTAATACCGACGGGATAAGTGCAACCATCGTATCATAATCCATATTCGGAATACTAAAAGAAGGGAGCCCACTAGGTACATCTTTAATAATTGCTAGCCCTTTTGCATTTAAATCAAAAATATAGGCAATAGACGTTGTAATTACCAGTACGGTAAGTGCTCCTGGAAAAGAGCGTTTCCATTTTTTAAGTACATTAATAGTTACAATAGAACATAAACAAATCCCAAGTGTAATCCAATTTACTTCGGCAAAGTGACTAATCGCATACCAAATGGTCTGATGTGTGTATTTAAAATCCGGAATAGTAATCCCCAGCCCTTGATCTAATTGAGAAACAATGATAATTATCGCCGCTGCAGAGATAAATCCAGAAATTACAGGTTGAGAGATTAGATTGACCAAAAACCCCATACGTAAGACACTCATAACGATCTGCAATACCCCAATCAAGAATCCCATAAACAAAACCAATTCTACAAACTTTTCTGTAAACGGATCTGCAAGTTGACTTACCCCACTCATTACCAAAATTGCAGTAACAGCAACTGGCCCTATACTTAATTGTCTAGATGTTCCAAAAAAAGCATAAAGCAATAAAGGAATCAGGCAGGCATACAATCCATAAATTGGAGGCACCCCCATAAGTAATGCATAAGCAATCGCTTGTGGTATAAGAATAACTCCTACAGTAATACCTGCAATACAATCTGCTTTAAAGAAAGAGTTAGTATACTTTTTATCTTTAAAAATCTGAAAAAACGGGACTATTTTATATAACTTTTTAACGCTACTAAAGGTTTTTGGTTTATTAGGTAAATCTACAACAGTTTCAGAAGTTATACCAAAAGAATTTAGAATTCATCTGTTTAAAATTGAATTCGTCTTATTTTGATAGAAATAACTAATTTTAATCAGACTTATTATAGAGATTTACCTATTTTTGAAACTAATATCGTATACTCTTTTCTCTTAGCACTTTTCACAAAACTCTATGAACGAAACACTACTTCTTTTCATTTTAGCGATTATTGGATTTATAGCAGGAGTAATTAATACTATAGCTGGCGGCGGTTCTTTACTTACTTTACCTATGCTAATTTTTATGGGGCTCCCTCCTGCGGTTGCTAACGGCACAAACCGTATAGGAATTTTCATTCAATCTATATCCTCTATTGCAGGTTTTAGAAGTAAAGGAATTAAACCTGGTTCTTTTGGGATCTACTTGGGAATATCAGCTCTAATTGGATCGTTAATAGGTGCACAGATCGCAATTGATATTAAGGGGGAAACATTTAATAAGATCCTTGCAATTGTAATGGTTATCGTAGTTCTTTTTATGATTTTTAAGCCCAAAGTAAACCTTCAGAATGTAGCAGAAAGAACACAAAGTCTGCATCTTTGGATTTCTATTCTTGCCTTTTTCTTTATTGGGGTCTATGGTGGGTTTATCCAGGCAGGCGTAGGAATATTTATCTTATTAGCATTAACCTCTATAAATTATCTAAACCTTGTTACATCTAATGCGGTTAAAGTATTAGTTGTTTTTATTTATACTATTGGAGCACTAGCCATCTTTATATATAACAATCAAATCGATTACCTCTATGGCCTTGTTCTTGCTACAGGAAATGCTATAGGGGGATGGATTGCAAGTAGATGGTCTGTAAAAAAAGGAGATGGATTGGTTAAAGTGTTTTTAATCATCATGGTTATTGCTATGGCTATTAAATTATGGATAGACAGTTAATGCAAACAAGTAAAAAGAGATCTAAGAAATAAGAAATTTTTATTACACCTACCTTTCCTCTACTTTTATACTCTTTTACAATACATTATACAAAAAACGAGGTATAACAATTACTCTATCTGCTCTTGATAATTCAGCTTACCCCATATATCTCGTTCAATATTCTTATCTTTTAGAACTAATAAACACAAAAATCACCATCTCATGAAACTTTCCCCCGTATTCATCACCTTGGTATGTCTTATTTTTTTAAACTGTAAATCACAAAAAAATGAAGACACCGAAGAAAGCAACGAAACTATTACCGAAACCCCGCAAGAAGTACCCAAAAAGCCTATTAGTGATATCACTATCGACCCAATAATTCATGCTACAGCTATTGTAGAGTGGAAAGAAAAAACTATTTATATAGATCCAGCAGGAGGAGCCAAAGCTTTTAAAGACAAGAAACTTGCAGACCTTGTGCTTATCACAGATATACATGGCGACCATATGGATATTGAAACTTTGGATAGCCTGGATTTATCAAAAGCCGAAATTATAGCACCTCAGGCAGTGGCCGAAAAACTTCCTGCAAAATACACAGATCACTTGATTATTCTTAATAACGGAGAAACAAAAGAGGTACAAGGCATATCTATTGAAGCCATCCCAATGTACAACCTAAGAGAAGAAGCCTTAAAATTTCATAACAAAGGAAGAGGCAATGGTTATGTAATCACTTTAGGAAAGAAACGGCTTTATTTTTCGGGAGACACAGAAGATATTCCAGAAATGAGAGCATTACAATATATAGATATGGCGTTTGTAACCATGAATCTGCCTTATACTATGACCGTAGAAAGTGCAGCGAGTGCTGTTCTCGAATTTAAACCTAAGCAAGTATACCCATATCATTATCGAGGAACCAAAGGACTAAGCGATGTGGCAAAGTTTAAAGAATTGGTATCAAAAAATCCAGATATAGAGGTAATTCAATTAGATTGGTATCCAAATAGTAATCAATAGTACTGTTCTAATAAACAATCTAATACTAAAAAAGGTCTGCATGTATTGCAGACCTTTTTTAGTATGATTACATAAATCATTACATGATTTTATAGTAATTATATCTTTTTTACTCTAACCGCATTCATTCCTTTCTGACCACGCTCAAGTTCAAAAGTTACTTTGTCATTTTCTTTTACCTCTTGCATCAAACCATTTACATGTACAAAATATCGCTCCTGCGTTTCAGTATCATTAATAAAACCATACCCCTTAGAATCATTAAAAAACGCAACTCTTCCTTTTCTTATTGGGTCAAATTCCTCTTTTTCTCTTTTAGGAACCCCAATCTCAATATGCTCTGCTTTGATTTTTTTCTTTTTGGTTGGATCCGGTGGTACATCAGTAGTATATCCATTTTCATCAACATAAGCAATCATGCTATCTAACCCATTACCTTTATTAGAATTAGCTCTACGTTCCTGCTTCTTTTTCTGCTTTTCTTCTCTCTTCTTTAATTTCTTTTTCTCTTTTTCAATTTTACTAAAAGTCTGCTGTGATTTTGCCATTCGTTCTTTATACTATGTTTTTTATTAAACCGATTTTTAACCATAAATATGGTGGTTGTCATTGAAATACTAAACGAATGATTGGAAAATAGCAATTTCTAAGATTGATTTACCGAATAATTTACCCAGTTGTTGCAATAACACATACATCTGATATATAAACATCGATATATTTAGATTTAATACAAAGATATGTTTTTCATTCTTAATTTTAGAAAAGTATGTATCTGATTCGTGGTTCTATATGAAATTTTGGCTCTGATAAAACTAAATTCGTAAATTCGAAAATTCATTTTTTACCTCTAAAATACCAATCCCTATATTTTTTTAATGAAAAATAATACCGATAAACAAAGTCATCAACATTTTGCTATTTACAAACCTTATGGTTATCTAAGCCAGTTTATTAATAACGGACAAAAACAAAATTCTAAAAAGCTATTGGGTGAATTATATGATTTTCCTGAAGGGACAATGGCTATTGGTCGGCTGGACGAAAAATCAGAAGGACTATTACTACTCACTACAGACGGAAAAACCAGCAACCACATCTGTAGTGGTCGGGTAGAAAAAGAATACTATGCTCAGGTAAATGGTGATATTACTATAGATGCAATTGAATTATTAAGAAAAGGAGTCGAAATTGGTTTTGAAGGAAAAAAATACATCACTACACCTTGTAAAGCTTTCAAAATAAATAATATCCCTACATTTCCTGAAAGGCCTAAAAAAATACGCGATGACAGGCATGGTCCTACAAGTTGGGTATCTATCACATTACAAGAAGGAAAATTTCGCCAAGTACGAAAAATGACATCAGCCGTTGGTTTTCCAACGCTACGATTAGTACGAATAAGAGTTGGTGACATTTATTTAAATGAAATGAAAGCCGGAGAAGTGAGAGAACTATACACTTTATAATTATACACTATAAATACATTTTGCGACTACTTTTTTAGTTGTTTTGGATCAGATATTCTGTTTTCTTCCCTCTCAACACAACACTACGCCCTCTTATAATTAGTAAAAGTAAAATATACATGAGAATGATATTCTAAAAAATAGGTTCAAAATACATCTACATAGAATTAGAATCTTATAATTAACAACTAAATAGATTAATATTCTAATTTAATAATCATTTTCAGAATATTCATCTATGATATGTAATTTTGAATAAATTATTAAGCCTATTATGAAATTACATACTACAGAACAACAGCAGCTTGAAGAATTATATCACAGCATCAAAAGTACAACGCAGAATTTTTTGGGGTACCCGGTTTCAAAAGATTTCGATTATTCAGAATTAATGCCATTTCTCCAGTTTCCATTAAACAACTTAGGTGATCCGTTTAGTGAATCTACATATCGTGTAGATTCTAGAGCTATGGAGCGAGAAGTTGTAAATTTCTTTGCTGGATTATTCAGAGCTCATGAAAATGATATTTGGGGATATGTAACCAATGGTGGTTCTGAAGGAAACTTATATAGCTTGTATGTTGCACGAGAATTATATCCAAAAGGAATGGTCTATTTTTCTGAAGCTACACATTATAGTATTCAAAAAAATGTAACCTTACTTAATATTAATTATGTGATTGTAAAATCGCTTCCTAATGGTGAGATGGATTATAATGATTTAAAAGAAGCTATTGGCTACAACAGACATAGACCTGCAATAGTAGTTGCAAATATTGGGACTACAATGACAGAGGCCAAAGACAATACCAAAAAAATTAAAGGAATTCTGGAAGACATGGCCATAGAGAAACATTACATACATGCAGATGCTGCTTTAGCTGGTGGTTTTGCGCCGTTTGTTACTCCAAGACCTCAATTTGATTTTGAAGACGGTATCGATAGCATCTCAATCAGTGGGCATAAGTTTATAGGATCTCCTATGCCTTCGGGAGTAGTTATTGTAAAAAAGGACAACAGAGACCGAATTGCAAGAAGAATAGCATATATAGGTAGTTCTGATGCTACTATAACTGGGTCAAGAAATGGGCACACCCCATTATTTTTATGGTATGCTATAAAAAAATTAGGAGTCGAAGGGTTCAAAAAAAGAACAGAGCATAGTTTGGGTGTAGCTTCTTATACAGAAAACAAACTCAAAAACCTTGGAATTGAAGCCTGGAGAAACCCCAATGCTATAACTATCGTTTTTCCTGCTCCCAGCACAGAAATTATAGACAAATGGCAATTGGCAACAGAAAACGGACAATCCCATATCATTTGTATGCCCAATGTATCTTACGAACAGATTGATAATTTTATAGCAGATATAGAGGTAGAAATGTGCACGATCTAATCTAATAATAAAATCATAAGATCATAACCTAACATAATGGAGTATAACAAATTGTAATGATTATTTCATAAGAAAGCATTCAATTTTATAGTACTTTCGTCAGTGAATTTGTGTAAAAAGTATGCTGTTGTTTCTTATATAAAATACCCCATTCACTATTTAATATAATACGACAATACTTTCTTATAATGTAATTAACTTATCATTACAAAGTACCACCGCCTTATGCGGTGGTATTCTGTTTTTATATTATTTTTACGCCAGTTTAAAAACATGGTTGTCTTTTTTATGTTAGAATAGCTAACATGTAATAGAAAAATAGAATGTAATACACTATGAACAAATTACAATACATAGAAAATGAACTTTTTGATTTAAGAGTACAATTACAAAATCATAAGCTCTATAAAAATTTGAGTCATATTAACGACATAAAAACATTTATGGAAAACCACGTTTTTGCGGTTTGGGATTTTATGTCTTTACTAAAAGCAATACAAATTAAACTAACCAATGTAACTACCCCATGGATTCCTAGAAAAAACCCTGTATTGTCCAGATTTATCAATGAAATTGTACATGCAGAAGAAAGTGATATTAATGAGTTAGGGGAACCTAAAAGTCATTTTGAAATGTATTTGGATGCTATGAAACAGGTAAAAGCCGATACATCCAAAATTGATTTGTTAATCGATTTAATTGCATCAGGAAATGATGTCGATTATGCATTAAGCCAATTAGACATAGATCAGCATGTACAGAATTTCGTTAAATTTTCTTTCGAAATAATAGAAACTGGCGAACCTCACTGTATTGCATCTGCATTCACCTTTG
Source organism: Aquimarina atlantica (assembly GCF_000626715.1). Taxonomy (GTDB): domain Bacteria; phylum Bacteroidota; class Bacteroidia; order Flavobacteriales; family Flavobacteriaceae; genus Aquimarina; species Aquimarina atlantica. The sequence goes on from NZ_AQRA01000001.1 coordinate 695,955, forward strand.
GGAGAGAAGATGTGATTCCTGATATGTTTATTGAAATATTGAAAAAATCTGACTCAGAAAATAAATTATATAACAAACTAACATATTACCTCGAAAGACATATTGAACTTGATGGAGATGAACATGGACCGCTTTCATTAGAAATGATTTCTGAATTATGTGGAAACGATTCAAAAAAGTGGGAAGAAACTTTACAAGTTGCCAAAAGAGCTTTGGCTCATAGAATTAAATTATGGGATTGCATTTCTGATATGATAGAAAAGGAAAAGCTAACATATAGTATCTAAAACACCTAAAAAACATCTTTAAGTATCATAAAAATAATACTTAAAGATGTTATTCATTCAATAATCGTTGAAACTCTTCAAGATAAAGTCCAATGTGATATCCATCCATGAGTCCGTGATGTACATTAATAGCAATTGGCAAACTTAGTTTACCATTTTCTTTGGTATATCTGCCAAAAGAGATTTTCGGTACACTATCCTTAAACTGAAAATGTCTGGCATGTGTAAGCCCCGTAAAATTATACCATGGAATAGATGAGTAATGAATTGTATCTATACGTTTGGCATTATCTGTATGTCGTAAACCTGTACTTTTTTTAACAGCTTCAATCTCTTGCTGTGCGTTACTACAAAACACCTCAAAATCATTATCATACTCCATAAATGAAAATCCGAATGTATGATCTTCTCTCCCAATAGTTGGTGATGCATGAATTTTATCATATACAAATACTTGATCATCCTCTATACGGTATCTAAAGGCTTCAATAGCGTTAGCCGCATGAAGAGATTTGTAGAGATAAAATAAAAAATAAGGATATCCCAGATCTTCTATCTTTTGGTATCCCAATGTAAAATCTACAGTTGTGGTTATTCCAAAAAACGGTTCATCAAAACTACCAAAAAAGTCAAAATGTTCTTTTCTGTTCCAGGTAGTTAGATCTAGTTTTGTTTTCATTTTTATAATATTTGCAACAACTCACTAGCCTTTGCAAAGCTTCTAAAATTAGGATGATCTATTTTATCATCAATCATTTCATGAGCCCAGGTCGTGTGAAACGGAATATGAAATGCATGTGCCCCAATATTTAAAACCGGAAGGATATCGGATTTTAGTGAGTTCCCTACCATTAAAAATTCATTTTCAGTAATATCCAGGTGTTTTACCAATTTTTTATATTGCTTTTCTGTTTTATCAGAAACAATTTCAATATGATGAAAATAATTCTCTAATCCAGAATTAATAAGTTTACGCTCCTGATCCAACAAATCTCCCTTAGTTGCCATTACAAGCCGGTATTTCTCGGATAACCGACGTAATGTTTCATCAATCCCATCGATCAATTCTATAGGTTCCTGAAGCATTGCTTTTCCTTTTTCAATTAGTCTCTGCACAAGATCTATCGTCATATTTCCATTAGAAATCTTGATAGCAGCTTCTATTAACGAAAGTGTAAATGGCTTAATCCCATAACCATATAATGGCAGATTTTGCATTTCGACATCAAAAAGCAATTTGTTTGCTTCTTCTTTGGGTAAATACTCTTCTAATAACGCACAAAACTCCTCTTCTGCTTTCCTAAAAAAAGTTTCATTTACCCAGAGCGTATCGTCTGCATCAAAAGCAATTACTTTAATCTTTTCTAAAGGCATTTTATCTCACCAATTTTTTGTACTTAATACGTTTTGGCATTAAATCTCCACCTAAACGTTTCTTTTTATTCTCTTCATAATCAGAGAAACTTCCTTCAAAGAAATATACTTGCGAATCTCCTTCAAAGGCTAAGATATGTGTACAAATTCTATCGAGGAACCAACGGTCGTGAGAAATTACCACAGCACATCCGGCAAAGTTCTCTAAGCCTTCCTCTAAAGCTCTTAATGTATTCACATCTAAGTCATTAGTTGGCTCATCTAAAAGCAATACATTACCTTCTTCCTTTAAAGTCATTGCCAGGTGTAATCGGTTACGTTCACCTCCAGAAAGAGTAGATACCTTTTTATTTTGCTCGCTTCCGCTAAAATTAAAACGACTCAAATATGCTCTTGAATTTACTTGCCTTCCTCCCATCATTACCAACTCCTGTTCATCACTAAAGTTTTGCCAGATAGTCTTATCAGGATCTATATTACTATGACTTTGGTCTACATAAGCGATCTTAGCGGTATCTCCAACCGTAAAGCTACCTTTATCAGGTTGCTCCTCTCCCATTATCATTTTAAATATAGTAGTTTTACCAGCTCCGTTTGGACCAATAATCCCAACAATACCCGCCTGAGGAAGATTAAAATTTAAATCTTCATATAACAACTTATCATCAAAAGCTTTACTTACTCCCGTAGCTTCGATTACGTTAGTTCCTAATCTAGGACCATTAGGGATATAAATTTCAAGCTTTTCATCTACTTGTTTTTGATCCTGACTTAACAATTTATCGTAGTTACTTAAACGTGCTTTTTGTTTTGCCTGTCTACCTTTTGGGGCCATACGAACCCATTCTAACTCTCGTTCTAATGTCTTTTGGCGTTTAGAAGCTTGTTTTTGCTCTTGTGCAAGGCGTTTCGATTTTTGATCTAACCATGAGGAATAATTTCCTTTCCATGGGATACCTTCTCCTCTATCAAGTTCTAATATCCATCCTGCAGCATTATCCAAAAAGTATCTATCGTGAGTTACAGCAATTACAGTACCTTTATATTGCTGTAGATGATGCTCTAACCAATGAACAGATTCTGCATCCAAATGGTTAGTGGGCTCATCTAATAATAAAACATCTGGTTCTTGTAATAAAAGACGACAGAGAGCTACTCTTCTACGTTCACCACCAGATAATACTCCTATTTTCTTATCAGATTCTGGAGTACGAAGTGCATCCATAGCTATTTCTAACTTGGTATCCAACTCCCACGCATTACTAGCATCGATCTGATCCTGTAGGTTTGCTTGTTTATCCATAAGCTCCTGCATTTTATCAGGATTCTCATAGACCTCTGGTAAACCAAACATATCATTAATCTTATTATATTCGTCTAAAACAGCAACAGTTTCTGCCACGCCTTCTTTTACAACTTCTAATACAGTCTTTTCTGGATCCAGCTTTGGTTCTTGTTCTAATAAACCAACCGTATATCCCGGAGCAAATACAACATCTCCCTGGTAATTTTTATCTATTCCTGCTATAATCTTAAGCAAAGTAGATTTTCCAGAACCATTAAGTCCCAGGATACCTATTTTCGCACCATAAAAGAAACTGAGATATATATTTTTGAGAACCGGAGTATTCGCACTTTTATACGTTTTACTCACTCCGGACATCGAAAAGATTACTTTTTTATCGTCTGACATAAGCCCTTAATTGTTATTTTTAGATTGTACGTTTTATAAGAGTTAAACTCTTCCTTTTAATGCATTAAAAACCCAGGCAATTGCAAAAAAGCCAACCCCAACAGCCGCAAAGCCATATCCTGATACATCTCTATATCTAAAAGCTCCTAATGCAATAAGTGCTAAACCAACTATTATCATTATAAAAGTTGCCCAAGCCAACACTGTATTTTTATTCATTCCCATAAATTATTTTTTTAGTTTAGTACGGTTACTCATGTTTTTATACATAAGCAAGTGCAAATATCGGTATTTTATCGTCAAAACACAGGTTTTTATAGAGTTGTTAAGACAAAAAAATAGTTTATCTCTTGTTCTTCAATAAATTAAGAATTCACTTTTATTTAAAAAAGATCTTTAAAGGTCTAGTATCAACTCTAAAACATAGTATCAGACTTATTAACAACATATGTATTTCTTTTTCTGATTCGAAATATTAATATACTCATGATAATACTTCGTAGATATAAACAAAACTTACAATCAAATTATTTTACTGATATTTAATATTAAGCACAAAATAATGAAGTTTTCTTATTATACCCTTACCACAATCATTCATTAAATCACTAAAAAACAACAAGTTAAATAGATCAAATAATATTACCTAATTAACAAAATAACAGCGCAGTTTAAATTGGTTTTCTACTCTTTATAAAATCTACGTTTTTTGTATTTTCGTGCAAACAATACACACAATATACACAATACACAAAAATGGATATAAACTTCAACAAAAACGAAGATCACAATAAACTTTTAGTATCAGAATTACGACAACGCCTTGCCAAAGTAAAATTGGGAGGAGGCGAAAAACGTATTGAAAAACTTCATGCCAAAGGCAAAATGACAGCAAGAGAAAGAATCGATTATTTATTAGATAAAGATTCTAAATCTATAGAAATTGGTGCTTTTGCGGGAGAGGACATGTATCATGATCATGGAGGATGTCCTAGTGGCGGTGTAGTCGTTAAGATTGGATATGTAAGTGGAAAACAATGTATTGTTGTCGCTAACGATGCAACGGTAAAGGCTGGTGCCTGGTTTCCTATTACAGGAAAGAAAAACTTAAGGGCCCAGGAATTATCTATTGAAAACAAATTGCCTATTATTTATCTTGTTGACAGCGCTGGAGTATATCTACCCATGCAAGATGAAATTTTTCCCGACAAAGAACATTTTGGGAGGATATTTCGTAATAATGCAGTAATGAGCAGTATGGGAATCGTTCAAATTTCTGCTGTTATGGGAAGTTGTGTTGCCGGAGGGGCATATCTGCCAATCATGAGTGATGAAGCTCTAATTGTAGATAAAACAGGTAGTATATTCCTTGCGGGAAGTTATTTGGTAAAAGCCGCTATTGGAGAAAGTATTGATAATGAAACTCTGGGTGGTGCTACTACTCACTGCGAAATTTCTGGAGTAACCGATTACAAAGCAAAAGACGATGCAAGTGCTTTGGATACCATTAAAAATTTAATGTCAAAAATTGGAGATTTCGAAAGAGCAGGTTTTAATCGTACAAAACCTGTTCTTCCAAAAGAAAATCAAGATGACATTTATGGGATCTTACCAAAAGCTCGAAATGAACAATATGATATGATGGAAATCATCAATCGACTAGTTGATGATTCTGATTTTGAAGAATACAAAGCCGGATATGGACAAACGATTTTAACAGGATATGCGCGTATCGATGGCTGGGCCGTAGGCATTGTTGCAAATCAACGTAAAATAGTAAAGACCAAAAAAGGAGAAATGCAGTTTGGTGGTGTTATCTATTCTGACTCGGCAGATAAAGCTACCCGATTTATTGCTAATTGTAATCAAAAGAAAATACCGTTGGTATTTCTGCAGGATGTAACTGGGTTTATGGTAGGTAGTAAAAGCGAGCATGGTGGTATTATTAAAGATGGTGCAAAAATGGTAAATGCAGTGAGTAATAGTGTAGTACCAAAATTTACCATAGTAGTTGGCAATTCTTATGGTGCAGGTAATTATGCAATGTGTGGTAAAGCATACGACCCCAGGTTAATTGCTGCCTGGCCAAGTGCAGAATTAGCGGTAATGGGAGGTGCTCAAGCAGCAAAAGTATTGTTACAGATCGAGACAGCCTCTTTAAAAAAGAAAGGAGAGCAATTATCTGAAGAAGATGAGAAAGCACTGTTTAATAAAATCAAAGCTCGATATGATAAACAAACTTCACCATATTATGCCGCTGCGCGAATTTGGACAGATGCTATTATAGATCCATTAGATACAAGGAAATGGATTTCTATGGGTATAGAAGCTGCAGATCATTCCCCCATCGAAAAGAAATTTAATTTAGGAATCATTCAAGTGTAAACTAAAAACATCTTGTATGTACTAGTGATTTGTGTATTAAAAATATGCAAAATGTATGTTTTAGGTTTTTTAGAAAACTTAACTTTAAAACTTAATTAACCATTTTAAATATTTTCACAATGATTAAGAACATTTTAAATTTAGACAAGGTTATACTCCTTAAAAAAGAACAACAAAAATCTATTAATGCAGGTTCATTTGATAGAGGGTGCCCTCAATTTCGAGCATGTTGGAAAGATAGTGATTGCCCTTGTGGAGGATGTGGAGTAACCATAGGAGGTCATTATATTGATGATTTGTGCGCTTTTTAAAGGGAAAAAGAAATCTAATCTATTTTATAGGTTAGCAAAACTAGCTCTAATTACTAAGTAACCAATATCTAAGTAATTAGAGTTATTTATGCAATTAGTATTCAGTATCTTTATTCATCTATTTGTAAATCTTCATTTACAAGGAATAAATACGCATCAGTTATGAAACTATATATCAACACCTCATGCATACTATTGATACTGAGCTTTATTTTTCTGTTAAGTTGCCAAACCGCCAAAAAAGTTGCTTTTGAAATCCCTGTAGACACTTCTTCGAAAAAAATCAACCACCAAATTAAGCAGACATATACATTACAAGATATTGGTGTATACGCCAATAATGAGTTTGACGGTGCCCGTCTAAATGGGTTTAGAAAAATAAATGATAGTACCGCAGCGGTTATTATAAACCCAGAAAATACTCCTATAAATAAAAGTGCATACTATGCTTTTAAAGCATGGTCTGATATACCTAAATCTTTTTATTTTCAGTTTCAATATCCAGATGAACATGAACACAGGTATCTTCCGCAGCTAAAAGTAAATAACGAGCAATGGAAAAGTATTGACTCTATCAATTTATACCAAACTAATGAAGGTACTACGATAAAAATTCAACTAGATAAAACACCTTTATTAATTGCTGCTCAGGAAATACATTCTTCTAAACATGTTAAGGATTGGTATACAAATTTGATTAAAGGAAAAGAAAGTTACGTAAATCTGAGTGTATTCGGAACCTCTAAATTAGGCAGAGAATTGCCCGTGTTAGATATTTTTAATGGGAGTCCCGAAAATAAGGATATAATCGTCTTGTTAACACGACAACATCCCCCAGAAGTTACGGGTTATTTTGCTTTTCAACACTTTGTACAGACCATATTAGATAATAATTCTGAACTTTCGAAAGAATTTTTGAATAGGTATCGTGTATTAGCTTTTCCTATTATGAATCCAGATGGTGTAGATCTTGGTCATTGGAGGCATAATGCTGGTGGCGTAGATACTAACCGAGATTGGTCTGCGTACCGACAACCCGAAATTAGGCAAACTGTACAATTTATTTCTAAAACATTAAAAAAGAACAGTTCTAAACTAATATTAGGCCTTGATTTTCATTCTACATGGTATGATATATTCTATACCAATGAAATACGAAAAGGTACTACACTCCCCTATTTTATAGAAAATTGGTTTGCTGCTTTAGAAAATAATATCCCTAATTATGTTGTAAATGAAAAACCAGGAAACAGTAAAAAACCCGTTTCTAAAGGATGGTTTCTATATGGGCATAATGCTACAGGAGTTACTTATGAAATAGGTGATGATACTCCAAGAGACAAAATAAAAACGATCGGTACGGTTACTGCACAACAAATGATGAAGATTTTGACCGATAAGTGATGAAATTTAATTTACTTTCTTTTAGGAATGGTTATCAATTCGGTTTGTCTTTTGTTTACATATCTAAAACCAGGTTCTCCCCAAAAACCAGCTTCTTCGAGCATAATACGAATATCTTTTTTCCATTCTGGAAGTGCTACGGTAGTATTAAGCTCGATAGCATACACGGTATTTTCATACAAAGGATAATCTCCTGTTCCCGGGACTCCACCTTGCGCATCCCACATTCCTATTGTTGGTCCTGCAGAATGCCCATATAATCCTAATGGATGCGTGTATATTGATGGTTTAAGTCCTTCTGCTTTTGCTTGTTCAAGAGATTTTAGTAAAATCTCATTTCCGGTCTTACCAGTCTCAAAATTAGAAGTAAAAATGTCCTGTACTTTATTTCCATCTGCAAAAGCTTTTGTTAAAAACTCAGGTGGTGATGTTTCTCCATTTTTAAGAATATAAGCATGTTGCTGGCAATCTGTATTTAATCGTAAATATGTAATCCCAAAATCACAATGAATCAAATCTCCCGGTCTAATTACTTTATCCTTTGGTCGATTAGAAAAGGAAACAATATGGCTTTGTAATGCTTCACCCGAACGCTGAATATCTACAGTAGGATGAAACCAGGTTTTTAATCCCATATCGGTTACCTTTTGCCTTAACCACCAAACTACATCGTCTGTAGTAGTCGTTCCTGGTTGTATAACCGAAGTACTAAATGCCTCATCAATAATATCATGAGTGATTTTTACCAACTCTTTATATATTTCCATTTCCTGTTGGGTACGTGTTTCTACCCATGCAATTGATAGTTTTTCTGCAGAAGAAATTCTTGACTTATATTCTTCTGGCATCGCATTCATCAACTCATCATAATCTGTTTTTACAATACCATCCAGAATTCCGAAGTCTTTAGAATAATTAACACCAATTTTTTTAGGATCTCTCTTTGAAATTATATCAACAAGTGCTTTCCATTGATCTGGTTGTTTATCCTTATCCCAGGCAGAATCAATGTTTTTACCCACATTATATCGAGCTACTGCCAGTTTTTCTATTGTATTCTTAGCTTTATCTCTATAAAAAACCAATATAGTTCTCCGTCTGGCATTTAACCAAGTTGAAGGCAGCATTGTTTTAAGTACAGGGTCTTCATTATATTCTCTAGAAATCAAGATCCACATATCAAATTCTGTACGATCCATTAATTGAGGTAAAAGATTATCGAATCGATCTTGTAAAACCATATCAATTGCTGCAGCTCTTTCTCTTTGGTTAAGAATTTGAGATTCAATTGTAGTACTTAGGAAAAACAAGGTTATGATAAAGAGGTTTTTCATAGTGTGATAGTGTGAGGCAATTTAATCATATAATCGAAATAAAAATATCACAAAAAAAGACACCTGCAAAACAATACAGATGTCTCTTTTTAACTTTAACAATACCTTTTGATTACTCTATAATCCCTGGTAGCTATTCATAAGTCTTACAAATTCTGCTTTATACCCCAGGTTATCTTTTTCTTTATTCGTTTCGGCTAAAGCAATTATATCTTTAAGGTTTTGGTTTTCAATATATTTTGACCCCCTTAGTTTCATTCCAAACCATGCAACTGATGCTGCAAAATTAAAATCTTGTGAAACCGAAGTTTTGGTATTGATCTGTAAAACATGAGCCATTTCGATGCTCTTTTTTTCTTGTGGTCTTTTATACCTAAACTTAACGGTTAACAACTCATCTCCATATTCTTTATTAATTGTTGAGTTGGTATATTTTAGATCAGCAATCTCTTTCAGATACTTACTTTTTATCCCGACAGGGATTACTTCATATAATGCGGTCACGGTATGCCCGCTTCCCAATTCTCCTGCATCTTTGGTATCATCTATAAAATCCTCATCTGCCAAAAGTCTATTTTCGTATCCTATTAATCGATATGCCTGTACTTTTTCTGGGTTAAATTCAACCTGAATTTTTACATCTTTAGCTATTGTATATAGAGTACCTCCGAATTCTTTTCCCAATACCCTTTGGGCTTCTTGCATGGTATCGATATATGCATGGTTACCATTACCGGTATCCGCTAATACTTCTAACTTACTATCCTTATAGTTTCCCATCCCGAATCCAAGGCATGTTAGAAACACATCAGATTTACGTTTTTCTTCAATCAATTTTTTCATGTCTTTATCGCTACTAATTCCTACATTAAAATCACCATCGGTAGCCAGGATAACTCTATTATTACCATTCTTTATAAAATTTTCTTTTGCAATTTTATATGCCAATCGTATTCCTTCTCCTCCTGCTGTTGATCCTCCTGCTTCAAGATTTTGTAATGCTTGATTAATTTCGTGCTTATTAGCTCCAGATGTGGGTTTTAATACCATTCCTGCTGCTCCCGCATATACAACGATAGAAACCTTATCTTTTTCACGTAATTGATTCACCAAAAGTTTAAAAGCTTTTTTAAGTAGAGGTAATTTGTTACTATCGCTCATCGATCCCGATACATCAATTAAGAATACAAGATTTGATGCAGGAATTTCATGTTGAGGAATCTCTTTTCCTTTTAATCCGATTTTAACCAATTGCGTTTTTGTATTCCAGGGAGTTGAAGCATGCTCAGTATGAATTGCAAAAGGATGCTCGTCTTTGGGTTGTTCGTATTGATAATTAAAATAATTGATCATTTCTTCAATTTTAACGGCATCTGCAGGAACGTTAACTCCATTATTAATCATTCTTCGAATATTGCTATAAGATGCTTTATCTACATCAATAGAGAATGTAGAAAGAGGGGCCATTTGAACTTTCTTAAAATCGTTCTCAACAATTTCTCGGTATGATTCATCATTTTGTACGTTATAATTTCCAGAATGTGTGGTGATTACAATACACCCATGTTTGGCCTTAGCTCCGTAAACCGAAGTTGCTTTTTTATCTCTAAGCACTTCTACTTTTGCTATTTTTGTCGGATCTATTGAATTTACCACAGCTATATCTTTATTATCAACGGGTACTCCGTCTACTACATACAGTGGTTGTTTTGTAGCAGAAACCGAACTGACCCCTCTAACTTTTAATATATTACCAGTACCAAAAACCTGTACTCCGGCGGATTTATTTTTACGTCTTTGTCTATGTTTTCTCCCTTTTCTTCTTGGCCTATTACTAGATACAGCATAACTCGTAGATTTCCTTACTCTATTAGATCCATATGCTGTGACAACTACTTCATCTAATTCTGCCGAGGAAGAAATCATCATGACGTCTATAATCGTAGAATTAGTGGTTATTTTTTCTTCAGCGGTTTCGAATCCTACATAAGAAAACATTAATGTGTCTCCTATAGTTGCCAGAATAGTGTAATTACCGTCAAAATCTGTTTGTGTTCCATTGGTACTTGCTTTTACAACAATATTCACACCTGGTAAAGGCAGACCTTGATCATCTGTTACTTTTCCTGTAACTTTTATCTCTTGCGCATTGGAAATCCCTGTTATAAGGAAGGCAAATAAAATGTATTGTAATAGTCTCATAGTTAATAGTTTTTAATTATAAACTAAAACTATATGTTCTTATAGGTGATAACAATCAAGAATGAGTGAAGTCGTCTTTTTAATGAGTAAAAAGGAAAATAGTGGTTTTTATGCTTAAAGAAAATGTAAAAGAAAAATGCATTATTTTGAATTCATCGCCAATTCTACGGTTTGTTTTCTTTGTACTTTTCCGTTTTCTGTACCTATAAATTGAGGGATAAAGTAAATCTCTTTCGGGATTTCGTATTTGTTTAAGGTATTTAAATTCTGTATTCCTTCCTGCAATGTTAGGTATGCAATTTTATCATACTCACGTTCTATTAATAAGATTACTTTATCACCAAGTGTATCATCAGGAATACTGGTAATAAAAAAACGATGTCCGATCAATAGTTGTAATTTTGTTTCTATCTCTTCTGGATACAATTTCACTCCTCCACTATTAATCACATTATCATGACGCCCTTTCCACAAAAATTTTTTATATGTTTTTAGTTCTACTACATCATTAGTAACAATCGTCTCTTCATTTAGCTGTGGGGCTTTAATAATCAGGCAATTTCTATTATCAATACTTAATGTAATATTAGGTAGCGCCTTAAAATAGTGAGCATCTTTTTTATCTTTCTTCTTCGGGTTTATTCTTCTTGCGGCTATATGAGAAACTGTTTCAGTCATACCATAGGTTTCAAATATTTTAGTCTTAAAACCTTGAACCAATTCTTTTAAATTTTCTGAAACGGGACCTCCTCCAACTATTAGTTTTTTAATTAAATGAAGTCTATTAAGAGAGTTATCAAGTTGTAGAGGTACCATTGCGCAAAAATCATATTGTTTGTATACTGTATCCAAAGGGTTCGTTTTTGGAGGCACCAAATCTATTTTCCACCCCAGTACCATAGCTCTTACAAGCATCATTTTTCCGGCAATATAATTTGCAGGAAGGCATAACAGTGCAGTAGTTCCTTCTTCAGATTTAAAAAACTTTCCTGTTGCTATTGCACTATTAATCATGTGTTGTTTATATACCTTAATTTTTTTTGGTTTTCCTGTAGAACCCGAGGTTTGTACAACAATATGATCTTTTTCATTTAACCAATCTAACAAAAAGCTTCCTGCTTCCTGTTCATATACTTCACCTTCTTTAATAAAACCATAGGCCAAAGATTTCAGCCTTTCTTTATCAAAACAATTTTTATTTATTGAGAAGCTTTGATGTATTTCGGGAATAGAAAATGTACTTTTCGTTTGCATATTCAAATTTCAATTTTCTAACATACTCATAAGTTATCAATATGTAAAGAGTGTGTTATTTCTTTGTTAGTTATTCTGAAATTGTATCAGATGGTATGTTTCCTAAAAGTTTATCTTTCCACCCTGTCCACTTATATTTCTTTGATAGAATCAAAAGAAAGATAGGAAAAACTACTACTACGGGAGTTAACACATCAAATCCTGCACTTGGTTCTGAGATATCAATAAGAATAGAATCTGTTTGCAATGCTGTCCAATCTGCGGTGATCAAAAGTACTGTTACAAGATTATTCGCTGCATGAAACCCAAGTGCTAACTCTAGACCTTCATCCATTAAAGTGATGATTCCCAAAAACAAACCTGTACCGATATAGTAAACCATAAGTATTGGTCCTAATTTTTCGACTTCTGGATTCGCAGCATGCATTACTCCAAAGAGTATTGATGTTACTAGTAAAGGAAACCATTTGTTTTTAACCGCTAATCCCAGTCCTTGCATTAGGTATCCTCTAAACAAATATTCTTCAAAACTCGTTTGTATAGGAACTAATAGTATTGAGATTACCGTAAGAATTAGAAATGGAACAGGTTGAAAATTAAACAAATAGTTTTCTGGATTAATAAAATATACGATCAAAGTAGATACAATAATAAATGATGCCATTAGAATAAAAATGAAGAAAAATCGATTCCAATCTATTTTTTTTCTACTGGTAGTAAGCGATAAAATACTCTGTTTGTGTACATATCGAACCCAAAACAGCAAACCTGCTAATAGGACAACAAAAAATATCATGTTTTCTGCAAAGAATCTATTTTTCCCTTTGGATTTAATTTGCTCTTCCATAATAAGAGCAACATCACTACCCAATAATTTCATTGTCAAATAGTTTATCCCCATTAATCCAATAAACATAATTGGGATTGGTAAATACTTCCACATTCCTAATTTCCCTTGTCTTCCTTGTGTAATGTACATGTATATATTTATATTAATTTAAGTAGTTTAATATCCATTCTTGTTCTGGATTATACGCCAGAGCTCCTTGACTAACAACCAAAGGTGAATCAATATTATTTGTATACAATCCTCCCGTCCCTAAGCCTTGAGGTATTTTGTTGTTTAAGGTATATGTATATTGCGCAATAGCGTTTAGTCCTATATTACTCTCTAATGCACTGGTAATCCACCATCCAATCCCGTAAGATTTTGCTATATTAATCCATTCTTTGGTTCCTTTAAAACCTCCTATCAAACTTGGTTTAAGAATAATATATTGTGGTTGTATAGTTTGTAATAGTTTTTTCTTTTCTGTTACATCAAAAACACCTATTAATTCTTCATCTAATGCTATGGGCAATGGGGTTTCGTTACATAATCTTGCCATTTCTTTGTACTGCCCTTGTCGTATAGGCTGCTCTATACTATGTAAATCATAAATAGAAAGTCGTTTTAGTTTATCTAAAGCATCTTTTGGTTTAAAAGCGCCATTAGCATCAACTCTTAATTCAATACTATCTGAAGAAAATTGAGATCGTATATAGGACAATAAATTTAACTCTGTTTCAAAATCAATAGCCCCTATTTTCATTTTTATACAATCAAATCCATCATCTAATTTAGAAGAGATTTGTTGCCTCATGAATTCTTTATCTCCCATCCATATGAGTCCATTGATAGAAATTTGTTTTTCTCCACGAGTAAATGATGAAGGAAACAATAAAAATGGGGAATCACTTTCTAAAGATCTAAATGCCATTTCTACTCCAAATTGAATGCTAGGAAACTCTATAAGTTCTTTCCAAAGCGTATCTACACCTAAATGAATATTTTCACAGGTCCATTTTAATTTATCCTCATAATCTGGTCGATCATCTATACTTAATGTTCTTAGAATACCACATTCACCTATTCCTTTTCTGGTTCCGTCAGAAATCACAATAAACCAGGTTTCTTTGGTTTTTAATATCCCTCTAGAAGTCCCGCTTGGCCTTTTAAACTGGAGGATATGCTTATAATACCTGGCATTCATTATAATGTGATGCTTTCTCCTATATCTAATAGCATAAGGTCTTTGTTTTTTTCAAAAAACTTTTGTTTAGCCTCATTATGATCAATTTCAATATATCCAAAAGTGTCATAATGCACTCCTAATATTTTATCACATTCTACAAAATCACTTGCAATAATAGCATCATCTACACCCATTGTAAAATTATCTCCGATAGGTAAAATAGCAAGGTCCAAAGTATTTCTTAACGGAATTAATTTCATATCCATTGTTAAAGCAGTATCCCCTGCAATGTAAATGGTTTTATGCTCTCCTTCAATAATAAACCCTCCTGGTTGCCCTCCATAAGTTCCATCGGCAAAACTACTGGTATGAATTGCATTCACATATTTTACTTTTCCAAATTCGAAACTCCAGGTTCCTCCATGATTCATAGGATGTACTTCGATACCTAGGTTCTGATAATATGTAGTAATTTCATAATTTGAGACAATCGTAGCATTATTACTTTTGGCGATTACCTCTGCATCAAGAACATGATCTTGGTGTGCATGTGTAAGCAGTATATAATCTGCTTTAATTGTACTCATATCAATTTTATCCTTAGCTAAGGGGTTACCCGAAATAAATGGATCTATAAGGATATTTGTTTCATTAATTTCAATTAATAAAGTATTATGACCGTAAAAGGTGATTTTCATGTGTGAAAAATTTAAAACTTATTATACTTCAAATAGGTTCTGAGATACAAAAGAATGCACACAAAACTACTCTAATTTATCTGTAATAACAGAGTTCGACTAAATTATAAAATCTGCCCCAGACTAAATAAAATAGACAGTAAAAATGTTGTTAAAGCTATTTTTTTAAGCTCGGGGTCCAGTAGTTCTGAATTACTGGTTTTAGCAACTTTTCTTATATGAATAAGTAAAGGTATATAAGCTATTAAGAACAAAAAGTTGATAGGTGTTTTATAGGTAGAATATAAATATACTAACATAGATAGCATAGCTATAATTAGTAAGGCAAAATGATAAATTCTTGCTCGATTAATACCTAGTTTTACAACAAGTGTATTTTTACCTGCTTTTTTATCACTATGATAATCTCTCATGTTATTAAGGTTTAATACCGTGGTACTCAATAATCCGATAGTAATAGCAGGTAGAAAAACAAGAACATGTAGTTGTTTTGCAAACAAAAAATAACACCCAACGACGCTAACCAAACCAAAAAAGATAAATACAAAAAAATCTCCTAAACCTCTATACCCATATGCAGAACTACCCATTGTGTATTTAATAGCAGCAGCTATAGCGGCAAGTCCTAATATGAAAAAGAATACAGAATAGAAAAAGTACTCTTTTCCGAAAGCAACATAAATTAATGTAATAGCAACTCCTAAGGTGATTAATGCTGTAAGTATTATTCCATTATACATTTCCTTTTTAGAAATGGCTCCACTTTGTAAAGCTCTTTGTGGTCCTACTCTATCTTCGTTATCAGTTCCCTTTACCCCATCACCATAATCATTAGCGAAATTGGATAAAATTTGTAAACCTAACGTAGTAATAATAGCTAGCCAGAAGGTATTTGTTTCTAAAAAGTTCTTATAACCTAAAGCAGATCCGACAACTATTCCCGAAATCGATAATGGTAAGGTTCTTAATCTAGCTGCAGAGATCCATGCTTTAAATTTGGTCATTTTTATAATTTTGACTCCAAAGGAACATTATTTTTACAGAAAAATAAAAATTAATTGCATCAATTCTTTGTCTTAAGAGTTTACAAAAAATGTATAACAAATTATAATATCCCTTATTTTTATAAATTTAGTAATTCATCATACTCTAATTTTTATGAGACTTTTTATAGCTTAGCATTTTTAAATCCCTAAATACAATGATTAAACTTACAAAATCCATTATTTTTTTGCTCTTATGCCTTATAATTGGGTGTAAAGATGAGCCAAAAACAAATGGTATTAATCAATCAAAAACTATTCAACCTGATACTCAAAAAGCAAAAACATCAGATAAACTTCCTTTTATTTGGGAAGGATCTAATATCTATTTTTTATTAACCGATAGGTTTAAAAATGGAGACCCTGCAAATGACGAGGCATTAAAACGAACTAAAGAAACAGGGAAATTAAGAGGCTTTGAAGGAGGTGATATCAAAGGGATTATTCAAAAAATAAATGATGGGTATTTTAAAGCGTTAGGTGTAAATGTTATATGGTTTAGCCCCATAGTAGAACAAATACATGGGAGTGTAGATGAAGGTACTGGAAATACATATGCGTTTCATGGATATTGGACAAAAGATTGGACAAAAATTGACCCTAATTTTGGCACCTATAAGGAATTAAAAGAATTAGTAGATACAGCCCATAAAAATGATATTAGAATTCTAATGGATGTGGTAATGAACCACACGGGCCCTGTTACAGAACAAGATCCTGTTTGGCCTGACAGTTGGGTACGAACCTCGCCGCAATGTACTTATAAAGATTATGAAAGTACTATACATTGTACGCTGGTAAAAAATCTCCCTGATATTAAAACAGAGAATAACGAAAATGTAGAATTACCCGAAGCATTAATAAATAAATGGAAAGCCGAAGGTAGATTAGAAATAGAACTTGCAGAAATAGATGTTTTCTTTACCAAAACACGATTAAAAAGATCTCCCAAGAATTATATTATTAAATGGTTAACCGATTATGTTAGAGAATTAGGAATAGATGGATACCGTGTAGATACTGTAAAACATATTAAAGAAGATGCCTGGAGTGTATTAGCCAAACAAGCTAAACTGGCATTCTTAGAATGGAAATCAAAAAACCCAGATAAAATACTAGACGATAATGAATTCTTTATGTTAGGTGAATTATATGGTTATGGAATTGATGGGAAACGATATTACGATTTTGGAGATCGTAAAGTAGATTATTTTGCTTATGGGTTTAACAATATGATCAATTTTCAGTTTAAATATGATGCTAATCAACTTGATTATGAAAAATTGTTTAGTAAATACAGTAAAGCTTTGTATACCCATCTAATCGGTAAGGGAATAACTAATTATATAAGTTCTCATGATGATGGCAAACCTTTTGACAAAAAAAGAAATAAAACTTATGAATCTGCTACCAAACTGTTACTAACCCCCGGTATATCCCAGATATATTATGGAGATGAGATAGCAAGACCTTTAATTATCGACGAGACCAAAGGAGATGCTACACTTAGGTCTAACATGAATTGGGATATGATAGATAATAAGGATACCAAAAGATTATTAAGGCATTGGCAAAAACTAGGGGTTTTTAGAAAAAATCACCCTGCAGTAGGAGCAGGTAAACATAGAATGATATCTCAAAAACCCTATGTGTTTTCAAGAAAGTATCATAAAAATGGAATATCTGACAAAGTAGTAATAGGATTAGGTCTTCCTATGGGTGAAAAAATAATTAAAATTAATTCGATTTTTCCAGAGGGAGCTATTTTAATCGATAAGTACTCGGGTAAAGAAGTTACAGTTTCTAATGATTCTGTAATGATTGATTCTGAATATGAAATTGCTCTATTAACAGTAAAAAAGTAAACGATAAAAATTCTTATTAAGTATCTATTATGGCTAAGTGACTATCAATTTGGCTTTACTTTTTTTAGTATTCAAAATAATATATCTCAAAACTATAGCATAAGGTGATTGTATATATACATATACAGCATATTTCCACATGAATCTAAAGCAAAATAGTATCAGATGTCAAGTCGTGAATCGTTAATTCATTTAAGTTCATAATACCCCATGAAGAACTTACCTCCTTAGGATAAGGAGGTAAGTGTTGGGGAAAACAAAAAAAGTAAGGGAAAAATTGTAATTGGAATACATGTCAAAGATAAAGAGGTTTGGTGCATATACGGTTACGGTTTTACCTCAAACTTTAGCCGGAATAGTAGTATGAATTGAAGATAAGCTGCTTAACACATTGAAAAACAGATATTTAACAAAAAATAATACTGTATGTTAAATTATACCAAATAAAAAAAACAAATATCTATATAAATAAATACCCTTAATTGATTTCTAATAATTCAAGAAAAATTTAAATTTGCAATCATTAGTAGTTAATCATCTTTATAATATTACCCATTTGGAAAATAAAAAAGCAATCAAGTTAATCGATAAAATTCTGGTAGACCTAGAAAAAACAGGTATCAACACAGATGCACTAATTGAAGACCTTAAAGAATTAAGGACTTATGCTTTAGAAGAGCAAATACCACTTGTAGTAAAAGTTCTTAGGTTTACTTATGAGCACATAGAAGAGAACAATTCTTTTCTTATACCTATTCCAGATGATGAACCTATAGATGAAGACAACGAAATATCGAATAATGAAGAAGCCAAAGACCCTGTAGCGAGTCTTAAATATTTGGTATCATTAACAAAAAGTCTTAAAAACAGAACAAATATTTCAGATTTAAAAGAGTACAGAGATGCTCTTATGGCATATTAAATTATAGGTTCTTGATGAACCGTTTTTTTGTACCTGATTGATACAAAATTATAAATTTTATAGAAGGAAGCGTTATATCTTTTATATAGATATAACGCTTCTCTTTTAATGGTATTTAATCATTTTTTAATACACCATCAATCGTAGTGCGATATTCTTCAAATGTTATTAGATTATTATGTGATCCTTTTGGTATTGTAATCATTTTTTTATTCAAGGTTGAAATACTATTAAATAATAGCTCACCAGATGCATAAGGGACTACCTTATCGTCGGTTCCATGATAAATAGTAATATCACAAATTACATTTTGTATAAACTCATGAGAGGGGATTTTATATTGTAACAGGATGTTTGTTGGAAAAAAGGGTAACCAGCTTTCTGCAACGTCTTTCATACTGTAATAAGGAGTTTCTAATATCAAATGGTTAGGTCGATTATCTGAAGCTACTTTTACTGCAATTCCGGTTCCAATAGATCTCCCGTAAATAGTTATTTGGTCCTCTGGATACCGTTCTAAAGCATAATTATAAAATAACTGTGCATCTTCATATAATTTTTGTTCGCTAATTTTTCCTGTACTTTTTCCATATCCTCGATAATCCATTATGATGACATCGTATTTTTTATAGGCAAAGAACATCGCTATTTTTCCCCAACGTTTCAAACTTCCCTTATTACCATGAAAATACAACATTACTCCTTTAGGATCTTTAGTAACAAAACGAATAGCATTAAGGCGACTATTGTCGTTAGTTTCTAGAAAAAACTCTTCAAAAGGGTGTTCGAATTGAAAAATAAAGTCTTCAGAAAGTTTTTCTGGTTGAAAAATAATTTTCTCCTGAAAAAAATAAAGTAATATTAGAAGAATACAATAGAGTGATATACCTCCCAATAGTATTTTTTTAAGCCTGTGCATTTGCTTTTTTTGAAGAATGCATAACACCAATACTTGTATTAGAAAGGTTTATCTTTCTCATTTTAGAATTGATAATTTCTCCAAGCATCTTATGGTAAGATTCAAAATTATTCAAATTTTTATGCCCTCCTCCTATCACCGTGTATAATCGAGTAAGTTTTGGTCGAATTTTTGACAATTTGATACTTGATTTAAAAGGAATTAATTTATCATGGGTACCGTGTATAATATGAATAGGGCAATTTACATACTTAAGCCATTTATACGTTGGTATAGGATACCTCATTATTAAAGAAATTGGCATAAACGGGATAAACTTTGCAGCAACCTTATTTAGGCTATAATAAGGAGCATCTAATATCAACATTTTAGGATTGTTAATAGAGGCAAGTTTTGTAGCAAATCCAGATCCCATCGAACGACCATATAAAATAATATACTCTTCCTTTACTCTATCTTTAATCTTATTATAGACAAACTGAAGATCTCTTTTTATTGCTTTAAAAGAACGTCTACCTGTACTTTTACCAAATCCTCTATAATCCAACATAAATACATCATACCCATGTCTTGTGAAATCTACAGCAAATTTCCCCCAGCCTTTAATACTTTTAGAATTTCCTTTAAGATATAGAACAACACCTTTTGGGTTCTCTACTTTAAAATGAAGACCATTAAGAATAGCCCCATCTCTTGTTTCCAGATTATATTCTTCTACGACCTGATTATTATAATGAAACTCAAAATCCTTATCTAACTTCTCTGGTTTAAAAATGAAGTACTCCTGCAAATAATACAAGAGTATACTTACAATAATATACATTGCAAGAACACTAATTGCTATATATCCCCAATACGACATCCAATTATTCTTTTTTTGTAAGTATCTAATTTACAAAAAATTAAGTTGAGGTATAAAAAAATCCTGCTTTGGCAGGATTTTAAATACATATTATTTGTTAAAATTTTATCGTCGAGCATCATAAATTCTGAATCGAACTCCCACTCTTGCATAAATATCAAAGAATTTACTATTAGTATCGGTTATATTATCTACAAAATCGTTCATTACTCCTACTTCTGCCATAATATCGAACATCTCTCCTATCATTTGAGAAAAACCAGCTCCGTACACACCACCAATAATCAACTTTTCATAACCTTCATCTTCTAATTCTACACCATTTATTTCAAATTTTGTATTTACTCGAAAAGAAGGTCCGACATTAATAAAACCACGAAACCGATCTTTACCATCACCAGTTAGGTATCTAAATTTTGGATTAAAACCAACCTGAAGTGTCTCTGCGTCACCTCT
This sequence comes from Aquimarina atlantica, assembly GCF_000626715.1. Classification (GTDB taxonomy): domain Bacteria; phylum Bacteroidota; class Bacteroidia; order Flavobacteriales; family Flavobacteriaceae; genus Aquimarina; species Aquimarina atlantica. The sequence continues at coordinate 716,979 of NZ_AQRA01000001.1, forward strand.
TCCTTCTATTTCACTGGTACGTTGTAAAAGGTCTAAAGAAAAAACAATACTTGTTCTCGCTCTAACTCCCATTACATAACCGTATCCTGCATTAACAAAAAAACCAGCTCCGCCTGTAGTTTCGGTATTATCAAGGTTTAGCTTTGAGAAAGTAGCTCCAGCAGAAACTTCCCATCGGTATTGCCCATAAGAAACAACAGAAAGCGTTGTAAAAAGAATAAAAAAGACTATTTTTTTCATGATTTCGTATTTAGATTTGAGGTTGTAGTAGAGCGAAAATACTAAAATTTAAAAAACGACCATAAAAAAACCTGTCATATGACAGGTTTTTTTATGGTCTATAATCAGATAATATCCTTTTATTTATGCATAAAAGCTTGTTTTTGCAATAAAAATTCTTCGGTTTCTACGATATCCTCATCAGGGATACAACAATCTACAGGGCATACTGCTGCACATTGCGGTTCTTCATGAAACCCTTTACATTCTGTACATTTATCAGGAACTATATAATACACTTCATCACTAACAGGCTCTTGTGCCTCATCGGCATTTACACTTTTACCACCAGGAAGAACTACATCTCCTTCTAAATCTGTACCATCAGAATATCTCCAATCATCAGCTCCTTCATAAATTGCAGTGTTTGGGCATTCCGGCTCACAAGCACCACAGTTTATACATTCATCTGTTATTATAATTGCCATAGCTCTTTTTTATTCTAAATTTGCAGCACAAAAATAACTCGTAAACTAGTGATAAACAAATAAGAGATGTTATTAAATGATCGTATCAAAGCTTTTTCTGAATTAGGAAAGTTTCTTAACCAATTCAAATCCACTGGTTATGAGAAGGTTAATACCATTCATCATAATGATGATTTTTTTGATAAAATGGTTCATAAAATTACTACAGCCGTACATCATAATGGATGGTTTACAGAAAAAAATGTACTTTTTTCTGTAGAACAATGGAGTAATGCTCTCACCAAAAATAATTTAAAGGATTGGCTGTCCCCATATGCATTAGAAAAAACAGAACCAAAAACAGTGGGTATTGTTATGGCAGGAAATATACCATTAGTAGGTTTTCATGATTTTCTTTCTGTATTGATTTCGGGGCATCATGTTTTAGTAAAACAATCTTCTAATGATAATCAGTTATTACCTTTTTTAGCTTCGTATCTAATAGCAATAGAACCTCGGTTTGAGGCATCTATTAAATTTACTTCAGAAAAGTTTAAAAATTTTGATGCTGTAATTGCTACCGGAAGCGATAATACTTCTCGATATTTTGAATACTACTTTGGTAAAGTCCCCAACATCATACGTAAAAATAGAAATTCTGTTGCCATTTTAACAGGAAATGAAACCAAAGAACAACTCGAGGTACTAGGCGAAGATATTTTTAGATATTATGGATTGGGATGTAGAAGTGTATCAAAACTCATGGTCCCAAAAGGATATGATTTTGATTCTTTTTTTAAAGCTATTTATCCATATAATGATGTTATTAATAGTGCAAAATACGCTAATAATTATGATTACAATAAAGCAGTTTATCTAATGAGCAATTACAAATTGTTTGAAAACGGTTTTTTAATGCTAAAAGAAGACGAAAGTTATGCTTCCCCTATTGCAACGTTATTTTATGAAACCTACGATTCTAAAGGCCAGTTAAGCAAAAAAATTGAGAGTGACAGCGAAAAGATCCAGTGTGTTGTAGGCCTTGATTTTTCTCCAGAATGTATTGAATTTGGTAAGACGCAAAGCCCTCAACTTTCAGATTATGCAGATGGTATAGATATTATTGAGTTTTTGACAAAAATTAATTAAATAATTTATCATTTTGATAATGATTTTGTATCATATTATTAGCACCTTTGTGATGTTTTTTCTAACGCTGTTTTTAGAGTAAAGAAAAAACAACTAAACCATACTATTTAACAACAATAAAACTACTAATGAAACTGATACAATTAGATAACCGATAACACAAATAGTTATAAGAATTTTGATTGTTGAAGATTCCATGTGGCCATTAAAAACAACAAACATTAGCACATGAAAAAGCATAATTTTAGCGCTGGACCCTGTATTTTACCACAAGAAGTATTTAAAGAAGCATCACAAGCAGTGTTAGATTTTAACAACTCTGGTCTTTCTATTCTGGAGATATCGCATCGTAGTAAGGATTTTGTAGATGTTATGGAAGAAGCCCGCAGTTTGGTTTTAGAATTGCTAGGTTTAGAAGGAAAAGGATATAAAACACTTTTTCTTCAAGGTGGAGCAAGTACTCAATTTCTTATGACCGCCTATAATTTGTTACAAACAAAAGCTGGGTATCTAAATACAGGAACCTGGAGTGATAAAGCGATAAAAGAAGCTAAGCTTTTTGGTGAGATCGTAGAAGTCGCTTCTTCTAAAGATTCAAATTTTAATTTTATTCCCAAAGGATATAATATTCCTAAAGGATTAGATTATTTACATCTAACTAGTAATAATACTATTTTTGGTACACAACTAAAAGATTTTCCTTCTACCGATACTGCTCTCGTATGTGATATGAGTAGTGATATCTTTTCTAGACAGATGGATTTTTCTCAATTTGATTTAATTTATGCTGGTGCGCAAAAAAATATGGGCCCTGCAGGAGCTACTGTTGTAGTAGTTAAAGAAGATATTTTAGGTAAAGTAAACAGACAAATTCCTTCTATGCTAGATTATCAAACGCATATTAGTAAAAGTAGTATGTTTAACACCCCACCTGTATTCTCGGTATACACATCAATGCTAACCCTAAAATGGATTAAAAAATTAGGTGGTATTTCGGCTGTAGAAGAACTTAATGAAAAGAAAGCTAAGCTTATTTACTCTGAAATAGATGTAAACCCATTATTCGAAGGTTTTGCTGCAAAAGAAGATAGATCAATGATGAATGCTACATTTAGGCTTTTAAATGATGATCTTAAAGAAGCTTTTGATGCTATGTGGAAAGAAGCAGGAATTAACGGAATTAATGGTCATAGAAGTATAGGGGGATATAGAGCTAGTATGTACAATGCATTAAGCCTTGAAAGTGTTGCTACTCTTGTAGATGTAATGGGTGACCTAGAACGCAAAGCGTAAAATAATATTCTAACAATAATCATTTAAGACAAGTCAAATTAATAAGGCTTAATATTCAAAATTTAAAACTTGAAAATGAAAGTATTAGCAAACGACGGGGTATCTCAAAGCGGAATTGAAGCTTTAGAAAAAAAAGGCTTCGAGGTTTTAACAACTACAGTAGCTCAAGATCAATTAGTTAATTATATTAACGAAAATGAAATTTCTGTACTACTTGTGCGTAGCGCGACTAAAGTAAGAACAGATATTATTGATAATTGTCCTTCTCTTAAGATTATTGGCCGTGGTGGTGTAGGAATGGATAATATTGATGTAGCTTATGCCCGAGAAAAAGGATTGCATGTAATTAATACTCCTGCAGCTTCTTCTGGATCTGTAGCAGAGTTAGTTTTTGCACATTTATATGGCAGTGTACGTTTTTTACATGATTCTAACCGTAATATGCCTCTCGAAGGAGATAGTAAATTCAAAAACCTGAAAAAAGCATATGGCGGAGGTATCGAATTAAGAGGAAAAACCCTTGGGGTAATCGGTATTGGACGAATAGGACAGGCAACTGCAAAAATTGCAATTGGAGTCGGGATGAATGTTATCGCTTATGATCCGTTTATTGAAGAAGTAGAAATACCACTAGAATTCTTTGACGGGCAATCATTAACGTTCAAAATCAAAACTGTATCCAAAGAAGAGGTGCTTAAAAATTCTGATTTTTTCACACTACACGTTCCTGCACAAAAAGAATATGTGATTGGAGCTCCCGAAATCGAACAAATGAAAGATGGTGCAGGAATCATTAATGCAGCAAGAGGTGGTGTAATCGATGAAGTAGCATTGGTAGAGGCCTTAGAAAAAGGGAAATTAGGTTTCGCAGGACTTGATGTGTTTGAGAATGAACCCAGCCCGGCAATCAAAGTATTGATGAATAATAAAATATCACTAACACCACATATTGGTGCAGCTACAGGAGAGGCTCAAGATCGTATTGGCCAAGAATTAGCTGAGCAAATTATTAATATTCTGAACTAAATACAAAATATAGATTACATAAAAAAAGAGCCGTTTCAATCATTGAAACAGCTCTTTTTTTACTTTTCATCCTATAAAATTGTTTTTTATCCTATTTTCATCAAAATAAAATGAGTTAATAATTCTAATTCTGATATTAAAAATGTAAATTTAGATTCATTAAAAAATATTTACAATGTCAGGAATTTTAGATCTATTAAATAGCCCTATGGGCAAGCAAATTATCAGCGGTGTGAGCTCACAAACGGGCCAATCGCAAGATAAAACCGGAGACCTATTAAGCATGGCTATGCCAGTACTTATGGGAGCAATGCAACGAAATGCATCTACACCTGAAGGAGCTTCGGGACTGTTAGGAGCATTAACTGGTAAGCATACCGGTGGGATTTTAGATAATTTAGGAGGTTTATTTGACGGTGGTGTTGATCAAAGTGTCACTAATGATGGAGCTGGTATTCTGGGGCATATTCTTGGAAATAAACAACCTGCAGTAGAAAATGCTTTAAGTCAAAAATCAGGGATCGATGCTGGTTCTGTGGCTCAAATACTAAAAGTAGCCGCTCCAATTCTTTTAGGAGTATTAGGAAAACAAGCTAAACAAAATAATGTAAACGATGCTAATGGATTATCAGGTTTACTAGGAAGTATGTCTGGTGGTGGTGCTAAGCAACAATCATTGATAGAGTCTTTCTTAGATGCAGATGGTGATGGAAGTATTCTTGACGATGTTGCCGGAATGCTATTAAGTAGCGGAGGAAAGAAAAAAGGAGGCCTTGGAGGGCTGCTTGGTGGTCTTTTCGGAAAATAATACCCCATTAAATAGTCAAAATAATATAATTTATATTATTTTGATCTATCAAAAGAAAGGGCTTATTAGAGTTGTATGACTTTAATAAGCTTTTATTTTAACCAACTATCTACTAACATGAAAAAATTACTAATTTTAGTAGTGTTTCTATATTACGCAAGCACTATTGCTCAAATCGATGCTACTGCATTACTGGGTTTGCCAGGAGCTACCACAACAGATATAAATAACATTAGTACAGCTACAATACAAGAAGGATCTTTAGTATTCGATACAGTTAAAAAAAAAGTGTTTCAATTTAATGGAACAGAATGGAAAGAATTACTCGAATCCCCATCTGTATTTGCTAAAACCGGAAATTATACTCTTGTAGATACTGACAATCATAATATATTAACTTTTAATAGTACAACAGATGTTACATTAACAGTTCCTGCAGGGCTTCCTATAGGATATAATGTTAGTATCTATCAATTGGGAGCAGGAAAAGTAACTGTCACAGGAGCCGCAGGGGTAACTATAAAAAATAGATTATTACGATTTAAAACAGCAGGACTAGATGCAGGAGCTGGTATCGTATGCACAGCAACCAATACATTTCATATCACCGGGGATTTAAAAAGAAATTAATAGCATGGCAAGATTATTACTTTACATAGGTCTGTTTTTTTCGAGTCTTAGTTATTGTCAAATTGGTCAATACAATAATTTTCCTACGATGAGACCGTCTCATATCTTAGATGAAAAACTTACCAATATTAGTTTTGCTTTTTCACTAAGGGTACTAGAATCTGATTATAATGGCCCTCTTATACGGCTAAGAAGAGATAGTGATAACGCTCAACAAGATTTTGGTTGGGACGATAATGATATTGTAGATGTAACAGCAATAGATGCCTGGAGAGGTGCTGCAAACGTATTTGTTGTTACATGGTATGATCAAAGTGGTTTGGGTAGAAACGCTATTCAGAACACCAATGCATTTCAACCACGTTTTATTACCGATCCTACCAGGCCCTATTTTTTTGGAGACGGTAATAATGATCGATTAGATATTAATACAAGTATACAAGTTCTAACCAATGCAGGAGTTAATGGTTCTGTTTTTACAGTTTTATACTCTACTTCTGATAATCAGTTTTCATTTGGTACCAGGCAACCTGGTGTTAATAGAAATCGATGGTCTATTCATGTAAATTGGACAAATAACAGAGTTTATTTTGATTCTGGGATTTGTTGCAGTGATCCTGTACGATGGGCTTCAAACGGTAACAATCAATGGCAACAATTCTCTTTTATTCGCGCTAATATTGTACAGACAATTCGACGATCGGGTACTATTCTTAGAACAGGGAACTATACTTTGGGTCGTTGCACTGCAACAAATGGGGCCGGCATCCTATATTCTAATGGGGCCAATCGCGAATTCGCCACGAATCGATTTACCGAACTAATCATGTATAGTATGGATATTAATCTTACTGACATTCAAGAAATTGAACAAGACCAGGTTGATTTCTGGAATTTATAATTTCTACAACATTATCATATTATTTTTTTAGATATATTTATAAGGTTATGAAATGAGCATAAACAAATTTCATCATTGCATACCAACCGATATGATTATGTTTTTTTGTGCGAATTCCTGAATGTGCAGAAATTTTTAGTTTCTTCATTTTTAGTAAACTATAAAATTTTAAACAGATGAAAAATTGTATTTATATATTAATCTTGGGGATATTTATTTATAGTTGTTCTACAACCAAAAACCGAAAAATGGATGTAGCTACTACTGATATTGCTTCAGACACTATAAGGATTGCAAATGATAGCCTGGAATATGAAATTATTATTATAGAACCAGGATTTAATGCATGGCTAATTACTCAAAGACCCAGAGGGTTTTATTCTGAAACATTTTTAGAAACCAGAAATCGTATCTATGTTACAGAATATAATCAAAGAGTGATGCAACCACAACGATTTGACCCTAATTTATACCTTCAACAAATTAATTATGATCCTGTAATTCATTATGGATATGAAGTAAATTATCTGCTGTATAATTACTTTCTATATTTTGAGCAGCGATATCGACAACGATTTATTGTAACAAGAGGACGACGATTTTGATTTCCATTCTTTTTAGTTGTATTTTTGTGACATGCAAAAATTTAAGGAACGTTGGGAAATAAAAGATAATTGGCAATTAATCTTTCCTATATTAGGACTACTAACTCTAGTATTCTCATCTTATCTGATTGGAAAATACATTCTGAAATTATTACCAATTACCCAAAACGATAGCTTTTATATCGGTGTACTATCTGCGATAATAATTTTTCTATCTTCATTATTTCTTTTTATTACCTTAAAACTTTTTAATGTTCTAGAAACAAAATGGAATGTTTCTTATCGTTGGGAGCTCATTGCCATTTTTATTGCATTTGCTGTAACGGGTTCTACTGCTGCCCGTGTTTCTGATCCTATACTTACTTTTATTGGGCTGCATAGAGATACAACAAATGGTTGGCTGTATTGGCCCGCAAGAATACTATTGATATTTCCTGTATATCAAATATTACTTATTATCGTAGGGTGGCTCTTTGGACAGTTTAAATTTTTCTGGGACTTTGAAAAAAAGATGTTAAGTAGAATGGGATTTGCTCGTTTCTTTAAAGATTAAGAAATATCCACATCTATAATATCTTTTACTTTTTCTTTTTTTACCACATATGTGTATACCCACATAATAGTAAACGTTGGTATAATATCTAAACCTGGTAAAGCCTCTTCTACAAAGGTAAATATCCCGGCAGCTTTACCAACATTACCTTTATACATTCTGGTCATTAACCAGCCAGCTAGTGGAGCCCATATTACATCTCCAAACTCCCCTACTCCGGGAATCACATAGGTAATCATCCCTAAGCCATCAAAAAGTAAACTTAATCCAAGTTTTTTATATTTATCTTTTGCCATATTTAATACATAATTTATAGTTTAATATACAATAAATAAAGCAAAGAGTATTCCAAAAATTTGTTACCCCAGATCTGCTGTAATAAGCCTCAAAAACTCTGATCGGGTCTCTATTTTTTCAAATTGACCTCTAAAACCAGAAGTAGTTGTTACAGAATTTTGTTTCTGTACTCCACGCATCATCATGCACATATGAGAAGCTTCAATTACCACAGCAACACCTTTAGGTTTTAAGGTCGTATTTATACATTCTAAAATATCATGAGTAAGTCGTTCTTGTACCTGTAATCGTCTGGCAAAAACATCAACAATTCTGGGCAATTTGCTTAATCCTACTATATAACCATCAGGAATATAAGCAATATGTGCTTTACCAAAAAACGGTAGCATATGATGTTCACATAACGAATATAATTCGATATCCTTAACTATTACCATATCGTCATAGCCTTCCTTAAACATAGCGCTCTTAAGAATTTCTGCAGGATCCTGATGATATCCTTGTGTAAGAAATTGCATTGCCTTTGCTGCTCGTTCAGGAGTTTTAATTATCCCCTCTCTTTTTGTATCCTCACCCAGGTCTTCAATAATAGATTCAAATTTTTCTTTTACTTCTTCGGTTACTTTTATATTATATTCCTCAAAATTTTTATATAGCATAGCAATTAATTCTATTTTTCTTTTTTCAATTTGCTTTTAAAGGTAGTATTTAATTTGTTAAGTTTTGGATTTATCACAAATTGACAATATCCCTGACTACTATTTTGGTTGTAATAATCCTGATGATATGTTTCGGCATTATAAAATGCTCCTAACGCTGTTACCTCTGTAACAATAGGGCTATCAAAAACAGATTCATCCTCAAGTGTTCTAATTACTTGTTCTGCCATCTTCTGCTGCTGTTCATTGATATAAAAGATAGCACTTCGATATTGCGTACCACGATCTGCACCCTGGCGATTTAAGGTTGTAGGATCATGCGTAGCAAAAAACACTTCAAGTAATTCTTGATAACTGATGCATTTGGGATCATATTCAATTTTAATGGCTTCGGCATGCCCTGTTCTTCCTGTTGTAATTTCACGGTATGCAGGATTCTTAATTGATCCGCCAGTATACCCAGACACTACTTTTACGACTCCTGTTAAACGCTGAAAAACTGCTTCTGTACACCAAAAACAGCCACCAGCTAACACTGCTGTTTCAAAATTATTTTCTTTCATAACTATTTAGTCGTCTTTTTTTCAACGAAAATACATATATGCAACTCCATTTTTTGCTTTTTAACTTTTCGTTAGTACCACATCTCCTAATACAAGCCTAGTTTTGCAATTAATCAAAAAAAAGTAAGGTTTTTATTACAATTTTATGGATATACAATTACATTCAAAAGCTTATGCTATACTTTTACTTTTAATTACATTACAATCTTTTGCTCAGGAAAGAAAAGAAATTATAGCAGAAAGAATAAATAATCCTCCTAAAATTGATGGTGTTCTTGATGATGATGTATGGAAAACTCTTCCGGCTCATGGTAATTTTCAGATGTGGCAACCTGGGAACGAGGGTGAAATACCAAAAGAGATACAATCTGAGGTAAAAATGGCATATGATAATAAAGCTGTTTATTTTGGAGTCTACTTATATGACGATCAACCTAATGCAGTATTACGCCAATTTAGCCAGCGAGATGATATATTTGTTCAGGCCGATCATTTTAGTATTGCTATAAATACCTACAATGATGGAGTTAATGAAACTCGCTTTTATATAACCAGTGCCGGTACTATTGGTGACGCCAGAGCAGATCAGTTTAATGAAGATTTTAGTTATAATGTAGTTTTTGATGCTAAAGTTTCTTTTGATGACCAAGGGTGGTATGCAGAGTTTAAGATACCATATAATGCATTACGTTTTCCAGAAGTGGATATACAGGATTGGAGTATCAACTTTTATAGAAGATCTCTGAGCCGAAATCAGACACACACCTGGAACTTTATTGATAACAAAATTGGGCAACGTACACAATATAATGGTTTGGTTAAAGGTGTAGAGAATGTTAATCCTCCCGTACGACTTACTTTTTTTCCATTTGTGCAAGGCCTGGTATCACACTCTGATGGAGATACCGAAACTGATTTTAGTGCTGGGATGGATGTAAAATACGGATTAAGCGATAGTTTTACATTAGATGCAACTCTAATTCCGGATTTTGGGCAAGCAGCTTTTGATGAAGTTCGTCTTAATTTAGGACCATTCGAACAAACTTTTGGAGAAAACAGACAATTCTTTACTGAAGGTACAGAATTATTTAATAAAGGAAATATTTTCTTTTCCAGAAGAGTTGGTGGTAAACCTTCTACATCTGTATCTGACGATGATCTTAATACGAATGAAGTTGCAGAAGATGCTCCTTCCAAAGTAAACCTTCTTAATGCCTTAAAAATTTCGGGAAGAACAAAAGGAAACCTGGGTATTGGTTTTTTTAATGCGATTACAGAAAAAACAGAAGTCCGAATTACTGATACTATCACTGGAGCTATACGTAAAGAAGTTGTCGAACCTATATCGAATTATAATATTTTTGTATTGGATCAACAGTTTAATAAAAATTCTTCTATTTCCTTAATTAATACCAATGTAACTCGTAGCGGCAGCAAATTTAGAGATGCAAATGTAACTGGGTTGGTTTGGAATCTTGCTAATAAGGCAAACTCTTATCGCCTAACCGGAAGATCTTTGGTTAGTCACGTCAATTCTCCAGGGGATAATGTTGGTGGCTTTGCATCAGAACTTGATTTTGACCGTATTAAAGGTAAAATCAGGTATGGTTTTGGCCATGATTTGGCAAATACGACCTATAATATTAATGATTTGGGAGTAAATTTCAGGAATAATTTTAATAATTTCAGAGTAAGTGCTTCTTATCAAATCTTTGAACCTAAAGGATTATTTAATACGTATCGTATTAATGTTTTTGCAAGACATAGACGACTATATGATCCCAGTATCCAAACACAAAACTCTATAGGTGCAGATTGGTTTTTTGTGACCAGGCAACGATTTGGTTTTGGTGGAAGAGGGTCTTATAACTCTAAGAATAAAGACTATTTTGAGCCTCGTGTAGATGGAAGATTTGTTACTTTTAGTCGAAGTATCGGTGGCAGAATGTTTGTTTCTTCTGATTATCGAAAAAAGTTTGCCTATGATATTAGCGCCGGAACAAGGCAATGGTTTGGTGATGGACAAAAGATTTATAGAATAGAAATTTCTCCCAGGTATCGGTTTTCTGATAAATTATTAGTGATCTGGAGATCAGAATACTATAATCGCCCAAATAATTTTGGATATATTGATGATGATGGCACTGATGTATTTTTGGGACAACGAGATATTGTTTCCTTAGAAAACTCTTTAAGTGCAAGTTATAATTTTAATCCATACAAGGCTGTAAATTTACGTTTTCGAAACTTCTGGAGTACTGCCGATTATTCTGATAATGTATTTTACATTTTGAACGAAGATGGATCCAGGACTCAAATTGATTATGATATTTCTGAAGATAATCCCAATACCAATTTTAATATTTGGAATCTGGACTTAAGTTTTAATTGGAGATTTGCTCCTGGTAGTGAAGCTACTCTACTCTATCGTAATCAAATTTTTAATGATGATGAGTTATCTACCTTAAACTATACACAAAGTCTTGATAATTTGTTTAACAAACCTATTAAGCATACATTATCGCTAAGAGTGGTTTATTTTCTTGATGTGAATAATTTAAAGCGTTCTTCTAAAGGATAATCTTGGGGATTCTAATGATATTGATTACTTTCACTCCTTCAAGTATAGAAAACGGATGATCAAAGCTAATAATATTCATAAAAATTACGGAGACCTTCATGTCCTTAAAGGAGTAGATCTTCATATCAAACAAGGAGAAATTGTTTCTATCGTTGGTGCTTCGGGTGCAGGAAAAACTACATTATTACAAATTTTGGGTACATTAGACCGTGTTAGCGAAGTAAAAAACTGTGAGTTATCGATTAATGAATCCAATATCAATACATTATCTCAGAAACAGCTTTCAAAATTTAGAAATGAACAACTTGGTTTTATTTTTCAATTTCACCAGTTGTTACCCGAATTTACGGCTCTAGAAAATGTATGTATTCCTGCTTTTATAAAAAAAACTCCAAAAGCCAAAGTAGAAAAAAGAGCCAAAGAACTCTTAGATTTCTTAGGGCTTTCTCATCGATATGATCATAAGCCAAGTGAATTATCTGGAGGAGAGCAGCAACGAGTTGCAGTGGCCAGAGCACTTATAAATAATCCAAAAGTGATTTTTGCAGATGAACCATCTGGAAATCTAGATAGTGAAGCTGCAGAAAACTTACATCAATTATTTTTTAAGCTTAGAGATGAATTTGGACAAACCTTTGTTATTGTTACGCATAATCAAGAGTTAGCTGATATGGCTGATAGAAAGTTGGTTATGGTAGATGGTAAGATTGTAGGATAAACCCTCTGGTATAGCAAACTATACCTATGCTATGAATATTATTTCAGAAAGGAACAAAAAAAATAAAAAGGCTGTATATTTAATTATACAGCCTTTTCTTAATAAATTTCAAAGTTCTTAATAATTTTATATTAGTATATATATTGGAGAGCAGCTACATCCCCACTACTAAAACGACCAGTAGCTCCAAATGCTCCACATGAAATCATGATTGATGATCTATCTACGCCTGTTGGAGTTCCTGGGATATGAATAGCACCATCTTGTCCTTGTCCTTCATTTTGACCATTATCACATGATCTAGCAAACCAGTCTGTATGACGTAAACCAATACAGTGTCCCATTTCGTGAGCAATTACATGTTTAGAATAAGTTACACCTCTACTACCTACACTAGGTCCGATTCTTGCCCACTTGTAAGGTCTTCCTCCTGAAGGAAATCCAGCTAATCCACCAGCACCTAGGTCTCCACGTACATAAACTACTATATCTGCTGCTTGATAATTAGTACCAAAACTAAGACTCATTCTAATCGTTAACCCTAAACTGTTATAGCTGTTTACCGCTTGTCTTAAACCTTCTTGTGCTGCTTGGTTTAATCCATTACCACCACCACCTGTGTATCCTAATACTGTGATTGTACGGAGAGAAACAAGATTTCTTGTTCTATATTGCTTCATTCCATTATCTAAGGCCTCTAGGCTTGGCTGGTCTGCAAGTCCCGCAACCGGTATTCCTAGATCTGTACCATTAACGAAGTAGTCTTCACTACTTCCATCCAGGTCTGTAACCGTTTTAATAGTTACATTATTTGTATTAACCCCCATGCTTTCTAGCTTAAGAAGTTGCTCTTTTGTAGGAACATTATCTATTTCATTTACTTCTGCAGCAACTTCTTCTTTTTGACAAGAAGTAATACATCCTGCCACGATAGCGCTAAGCGCTAATAATTTGATAGTTTTCATATTTTAAGTTTGTTAATTTGTGTGAGTGACAAAACCAAAAAAGGTTTTCTATCATCTCGATTAAAAAAATTAGATATTAAGAACTTTGAAATCTTAATACTTAGGTATAGAGTATGTAATCTTTATTGTTCTACATGAAGCTGTTTCAGCATATCGCTAAACAACAAAGTATAAACCGGATAGAGGCTAAAAAGACCTCATATGAATCAAAATTTGGAAAGTTATTTTTGATTGTTCCTCAATAAGAATTTTTAAATCTCAACTTTTAGGCTTTCAAAATGGTCCCTAAGAATCCTAAATTGTATTTAAAAATATTCCGGTTTATAACTTTGTAGCAACCAAGAATTTAATCTATAGTTATCCTATAGACTAATTTTTATTTAGTGAAAATAAAATTGGAATACTGTTGAATAGTGTTTTCATAAGTTAAGAGTTTGTGCAAAATTAGTTGAAGCTAAATTCTACAAAAAAAGGACTTAAATCAATAATTAGATGTCTTTAATCGTGATTTGAGACATCTCAAATCACGATTAAAGACATTTACAAAAAAAGCCTTAAACATAGTAAAAACAAGAAATAACAGAACTTTAATTAATTATAATACGTCTGTAAAAACAGAAAAAAATAAAAAACGAAAAGACTGCCTTTTCAGGCAGTCCCTTCTAAAAAAAATCAAAGTTCTTAATAAATTTTATATTAATATAAGTACTGCAATGCAGTAACATCATTTCTATTTAGAGTCCCATTTTGAGGGTTTCCTTGTGCCGGACAAGAAATCATCAAAGATGTAATATCTACTCCAGTTGGAGTTCCTGGAATATGGATTGCACCATCAGCACCTTGACCTTCAGGTCTACCATCACATACTCTTCTCTGCCAATCTGTATGACGTAACCCTATACAATGCCCCATTTCATGAGCAATAACATGTTGAGTATACGCAACTCCTCTATTTTTAACACTAGGCCCGATTCTTGCCCACTTGTATGGTCTTCCACCAGAAGGAAATCCTGCCAATCCACCAGCTCCTAAATCACTTCTCACATATACTACTAAATCAGCAGCCTGGTAATTGGTACCAAAAGTAAGCCTCATATTAAGAGAAGTATTTAAACTATTGTACCTATTAACAGCTCTCTGTAAGGCCTGTCTTCCTGTATTAGACAGTCCATTACCGCCACCACCTGTATAACCTAATACATTAATTGTACGGTTATTCCTAGAGACAATGTTTCTTGTTCTATACTGCTTCATTCCGTTATCCATAACCCCTAAGCTTGGCTGATCTACAAGTCCAGCAACTGGTATCCCTAGATCCGTGCCATTAACGAAGTAGTCTGCACTACTCCCATCCAGATCGGTTACCGTTTTTACAGATACATCTTCTGTATTAACTCCCATGCTTTCTAACTTAAGAAGCTGTTCTTTTGTAGGAGTATTATTTATTTCATTTACTTCTGCAGCAACTTCTTCTTTTTGGCAAGAAGTAATGCACCCCGCAACGATAGCGCTTAGCGCTAATAATTTAATAGTTTTCATATTTTAAGTTTGTTAATTTGTGTGAGTCAACAAAAACCAAAAGGTTTTCTATCATCTCGATTAAAAAAATAGATATTAAGAACTTTGAAACCTTAATACAATTAAGAATACGTAATCTATATTGTTCTAAATAAGGCTATTTAAGCTATAGCCAAACAACAAAGTATAAACCGGATCGAGGCTAAAAAAACCTCATATGAATCAAAATTTGAAAGGCATTTTGATTATCACTCACTCAATAAGAAATTTTAAATCTCAACTTTCAGGCTTTCAAAATGGTACTTAAGAATCCTAAAATTATATTTAGAAAAATTCCGGTTTATAGCTTTGTAGAAATCAATAATATAACCTACTAGTTATCTTGATATTTTTTTGCTAAAAACAAGAATTGGAATAGTGCTGAATAATGTTTTCATAAGTCGATTGTTTGTGTAAAATTAGTTGATACTAAATTCTACAAAAAAAACGCGCCAACCAACAAACAGGTGTCCCTTAACATGATATAAGATGTCTTAAATCATAATAATAAACATATAAAATCAAGATAATCAATCATCTACATTTTTTGCATATGATGAAGGGGAGACTCCAACAATATCTTTAAAATTTTTGTAAAAAGATGCCCTGGAATTAAAACCTACCTCATTAGCTATTGCAGAAATGCTAAATTTTTTATGCCTATCCATAGACAAAAGTTGTTTAAATTCCTCTATCCTATAATAATTAATGTAATTATTGAAATTTTTATGCTCTATCTTATTAATCGCTTTAGAGATCAGCCTTTCTGGCAACTTTACCTCTTTGGCAAATGTTTTTAAAGTTATTGAAGGGTTTAAATATGCTTTAGTTTCTATCATATATTCTTCAATAACCCTTACTACATTTTCTAATTCTGCCTTAGTTTCTTTTTCTTCTACTTTGGGAGAAATCATATTTATAATATTAATCTGTACAAGACTAGCAATAGTAACATAATAGAGAGAAAGTAAAAGAATAGTATTCATTAAATATCTATAAGATTTTTCGCTAATAAACAAATTCAATGAATTACCCGAGAGATTAAACAGGATACAGATAATACAAAAAACAGTTAACCAATTTAATGATTTGTTTTTGGTAACTTCATAATAATAAGGTAATTGTTTCTTGTGTTTATTATTAATTTTAATAATCATAACAGACATCGTTACGATATAGATACCGCCAACAATGTTCATTATTTTGCCAAAATGCATTGCTTTTAAAGTGGTATGCATTTCTGGGTTTTGCAGCACTAAAAGAAAAAATACTGATAAAAACAAAAACTCTAAGATCGCAGGGATATAGTAATAAAATTTTCGTTTTATATAAATTCCCGTGGTTTCTACAGCGTAGAAAAACAGAAAACTCATGCTTAACAAATTAAATCGAAGTGGGTGGTAATAAACTGCAGGATGCTTCACATATTTAAAAACAAAATATATTGCCATCTCAACACATAAAGTAACAAAAAACAATCCCAGATATCTATTAATATGTACTTTTTTAGATCGATAAAAAAGTAGAACAACAGTAATAACTAACGTTTGTAAGCCACTTATTAAAAATAAATAATCTATAATTTTCATCTCAAGAATCTTTAAATAACAAAATATCACTGACTGTTATTAATATAGATCAATAGAAATGCCTATATGCCTTGTAACATAATAAAAACTATCTTGTTAATGGCATTAAAATAGATAAACTTTTTAACACATAAATTTATTGTACATAAAACTCAAATCTGTATTTTATTTAACCTTTTTCTTAAATATTAATAGATATTCATTAAAATTATCATCTTTGCTGATAATAAAACAACAAAATGATACTATATCCCCGTGAAGAAATTTAACCATATCGACCTCAAAGATTTCCTGGATGAAAAGGCTTTTTACTATGAACAACCAAAATTTATTGAAACAGATCCGGTACAGATTCCTCATCTATATACAAACAAAGAAGATATTGAAATTTCGGGATTTCTTACTGCTACTATTTCCTGGGGGAATCGAAAAAGCATCTTAACCAATTCTCACAAATTAATGTCACTTTTGGGGAATAGTCCGTATGATTTTATAATGAATCATACCGAGGTAAATTTTCAGGATTTTAATGGTTTTGTACATCGAACTTTTAATAGTACTGATCTCTCTTACTTCATCACAGCACTACGGCATGTGTATACTAAATATGGTGATATGGAAGCATTTTTTAAATTGTATAAAGAAGAAGACAACTTTCAGAATGCAATTCATAACTTCAAAAAAGAATTCTTTTCCTTGCCCCATCCGATTAGAACAGAAAAACATATTAGTGACCCTCATAAAAACTCTGCTGCCAAACGAATCAATATGTTTCTACGATGGATGGTAAGAGATGCTTCTGCCGGAGTTGATTTAGGTATTTGGCGTAACCTCTCCCCTTCTCAATTATCATGCCCCTTAGATGTACACTCGGGAAATGTTGCTCGTAAACTGGGATTGCTTACACGCAAACAAAATGATGGAAAAGCATTGTTAGAGCTTGATACAAAATTGAGGGACTTAGATCCCACAGACCCGGTTAAGTACGATTACGCTTTATTTGGACTTGGAGTTTTTGAAAAATTTTAAGTTTAGAACCATTCTAAAGAGTAATCTTAATTTTACATTCTAAACATTTAGATGATATTTCTTTAATAAACATAAAACATCTTCATAAAGTTGTTGAGGCATGCCTTAGGCTAAATTTGTGGAAACAAAAATCCACACAATCATGAAAAATTATCTTATTACTGCCTCTCTAGGTGCAGCGTTACTATTGACCTCTTGCAACCTGGACGATTACACCGGAGATCCTACTAAGCCTCCAACAGGAAAAATTGAGCTAAAAAATCATTCTATCTCCCCTGTTTTATTAGAAAAAACTCCTGAATTTTCTGATATAGAAATATACAACCTGCTTTCTTCTGAAGATACCTATATTCCTGATTTTACATATGGTTCTATGGCAGATGGTGCAGGATTACTTCGTAATAAAAACGGAACATTTACTTTAATTAATAATATAGAAGCAGATTATTCTGTTGCCAGGATCACATTAGACGAAACTTTTAAACCCATTAAGGGAGAACATATCCTTAATGCTTTGGCCACAGCAAATACCGCCCAGTGTTCTGGTTCACTAATTACTCCATCTATACACGGTTTTGGTCCTCTATATCTTTCTGGTGGCGAGTGGGGAGGAAATTCTAAAGGCGTTTTTGCAACCAACCCATATAAGAATGCATCAGAAGCTTCTGCCCCCAGAATGTTACCTGCATTGGGGCAATGGTCTACCGAAAATGCAGTAGCATTAAGCAGACGTGCATACCCAGGTAAAACTGTTGTTTTTATTGGTGATGACAATAGTAATAACGAAGTTCCTTCGGGGCAATTAGGAATGTATGTTGGTAGACAAGGTGACCTTGAAGGAGGTAAATTGTATGGATTGAAAGTAACCTCTCCGGGAGTAACCTACGAAGTAGATATGAAAGAAGGCATTTCTTATGATATGGAGTTTGTGGAATTAACCGAAAAAGATATTGATTTATTAGATGCCGAAGCCAAAGAAAAAGGAGTAATGGGATTTTCTAGATTAGAAGATATAGATTGGAGAAGAGGACGCAGCAGAAAGAATAACCAAGAAGTATACTTTGCCGTAACAGGAAGGGATAAACCCGGATTAGTAGGAAAAGGAACACGTTCTGGAAGAATATACAAAGTAGAACTAAATAATAGAACTCCATATGGCCCCGGTAAAATAACTTGTGTATTAGATGGCGATAAAATCGGTGGTACTGCTGAAGCTTTTCATAGTCCAGATAACATTTTAGTAACCGAAAATTATGCTTACATACAAGAAGATCCAAATGGCATTCAAGATTTTAAACCTGCAGCAAATCACTATTCGAGATTGTATCAATATAATTTAAACACCGGAGAATTAAAAGTTGTATTAGAATGTGATCAACCTAAAGCAGCAGCAGCTGGATACGGTAGTTTAAATAAGATATGGGAAATAACAGGTATGATCGATATATCAGATGTTATAGGTGTTGATGAAACTTTTCTTATGATTACTCAAAATCATGGATGGGAAAGAGCAGACGGAACACCTTTTACCGACCCTACTGCAAATCCTGATGTAGCAAATAGTCGTAAAGAAGGTAGTATGCTTTATGTAATTAAAGGTTTAGAACGATAAACATATGATTTTATCTAAATACAACAAAGAGGCTTATTTTATGATAAGCCTCTTTATCATATTCGGTATTTTTTCTTCTTGTTCAGAAAAGAAAGAAGTGAAAACAGAAAAAGTACCATTTAATATCCAAATGAAAGAACAATTCATTACCGATATTACGATGGCAATTAATCACCTGGATAGTGCTAAAACCGACACCGGGGATGTTAAAAAGTATTTTCTTCAATCCAGGAAGTATTTCAAAAAAATAGAACCCATTTTAGCTTCCCTGGATATAGAAAACTATGGTTTCTTAAACCAACCTAACATTTTGAAGGTTGAAGAAGATGATTTTACCGATATAAAAACTAAACAACCAAGTGGATATCAAGTTCTCGAAGAAGAGATTTTTACAGAAGAAATGAATGCTGTACTGGTGAACAAACACTTGAATCTGGTATCAAGTAGGTTAAAATTAATTAGGAAAAATATTAGTTTTAATCACCTAAAGACATATCATTTTTTATGGCTATTTAGAAAATCAATAGTTCAAATTGCACTTACAGGAATAACAGGTTTTGATTCTCCCGTCTTAGAAAATTCTTTAGAAGAGTCTAAAATAGTATATCAAAGCTTAAAGACTTACCTATCTATCTTTAAAAATGAATTTAACGACGGGGTACTTTTAAAAAAATGGAATCAGGAAATAGAAGCCTCAATTAAAGATCTAAATGCTAATTTTAATACGTTTGATCGATACCGTTTTATTAAAAATCATACCCATAAACAATTAGAATTATGGAATCAGGTTGTAGATGATTGGCAGGTGAGTTTTCCCTTTGAGTTAGCACTAAAAAATGATGCTACTTCTCTTTTTTCTAAAGATACCTATAATCACACTTATTTTGCCGATAGAAATTCTGGAGAAATGACTTCAGAAAAAATAGCATTAGGAAAAAAGCTGTTTTACGATACCAACTTATCTTCGAATAAAAAAATGAGTTGTGCAACCTGCCATCATCCGGATAAAGCATTTACAGACGGGTTAAAAATTGGTGCAAAAGTTACACGTAATACTCCTACTTTATTATATGCCGGTCTGCAAAAAGCATTTTTCTATGATAAAAGAGCTGGTAGTTTAGAGGGGCAGATCATTGCTGTGATAGAAAATGAAAATGAATTTCATACAGATTTAGAAACACTAAGAGAAGTTGTTACACAAGATAGTGTATACACAAAAATTTTTGCCAAAGTTTTTAAAAATCAAAAGGTTGGTAATGCAGAAATTAGGAATGCTATAGCCAGTTATATAAGAAGTTTAGCTCCTTTTAACTCTAAATTTGACCGCAACATAAACGCTCTGGAGCATACGCTTACCCAAAATGAAATTAATGGTTTTAATCTTTTTAATGGTAAAGCCAAATGCGCTACATGTCATTTTGCTCCTGTTTTTAATGGTACTGTACCTCCTAATTACAGAGAATCAGAAATCGAATTAATTGGCGTTCCAGAACGAAATGATACTATTAATGCTACTATTAGTGCTGATTTAGGAAGATATTATGTGTATAAAACTCCTGAAAGAAAGCATTTTTTTAAGACTCCGACGGTTAGAAATGCTGGAAAAACAGCTCCATATATGCATAACGGAGTATATACCACTCTAGAAGATGTTATGGATTTTTATAACCGAGGAGGCGGTATTGGTATTGGTATCCAAAACGAATATCAAACTTTACCTCCCGATCTGTTACATCTCACTAATCAGGAAATAAAGGATATTATTTCGTTTATACATACACTAGAAGATGATATTGAAACCTATTAAAAAGAACTTGGTTGGCTATTAGTAGTCCATTCATTAATTAGAGTATAGATGGTCGTATATCTTCTTCGAACCGTATTACGGTTATCACGTAAAATTGTTATGTAATGCTAATTAATTCGTAATATCTGGGTTATTTTTGTTAATTTTATTAGGAATTGATTCTCATATAAATCAATTCTTTGTAAGAGGATGATATCAAATGCTATACCCATAAACGAAAACTTTAGGTTAGAAGCTTTAAAATCATTAGACATTCTGGATACCAAATCACAGAAAGAGTTTGATGAGATTACGGCTCTTGCTGCGTATATCTGTGAAACAGATATGGCACTAATTTCATTGGTAGATAATGATAGACAATGGTTTAAATCTAAATATGGTTTAAAAACGTGTGAGACTCCTCGTGATAATTCGCTTTGTTCTCATGTTGTTTTACAACCTCATGCTCCTTTAATAATTAAAGATACCCGAGAAGATGAACGTTTTAATGACAGCCCGATTATTCTCGAAGAAAAGCCTATTATCTTTTATGCCGGAATTCCTTTAATAGATAAAGATGGGTTTGCTCTAGGATCCTTATGTGTAATGGATAGTGTTCCCAGAGAGCTTTCTAATAAACAATTAGAATCTCTTAATGCCCTGGCAAAGCAGGTGATTATTCTTTTTGAACTTAACAAAAAGAATAATGATCTTCAAATAATTCAAAACAAGTTAAAGAAACACAACGAATCTTTAAGGGAATTTGCAAGAGTAATATCTCATGATCTCAAAATGCCATTAGCCAATGTTATTACCTCTACAGATTTATTAAAGCTTAAACTAGAAGATAAACTGGATAATGAAAGTTTAGAGTATTTTGATTACATCAAAACTTCTTCTTTCTCTATGAGTAGTTATATTAGTGATGTACTTGATCATTATGAGAGTGAAAGTTTAATCCATAATAAACCCGAAGAGTTTTATTTAAATCATCTGTTGAGTAAAATTGTTGATTTACTTGCTATGAAACCGGATTTTACTATTTATTTTCCAGAAGAAGATCCAATCATACAATGTAATAAACTGGCCTTAAAACAAATTTTCTTTAACCTTATCGGAAACAGTATCAAATATAATGACAAAGACCAGATCATTATATCAATAGAAATTAACGAAGATGAGAATTTTTATTATTTCAGAATAACAGATAACGGAATGGGGATTCCGAATGATAAGTTAGATACTATTTTTGAGCTTTTTACAACCGCTAATACTACAGACAGAAGCGGTAATAAAGGTAATGGTATTGGGCTTTCTACGGTAGAAAAATTAGTTAAAAACCTAGGGGGATATATTAAAGTATCTTCTAAAGAAAAGGTTCAGACTACTTTTGAATTTTCTATAAAAAAATCGAATTAAACCGTTTTAGATAGTATTGTTGCAACACAAGCCTGGGCACATTTTTCACCATCGATAGCTGCAGAAATTATACCTCCGGCATATCCTGCACCTTCTCCACAAGGGTATAATCCTTTAATTTGCGTATGTTCTAATGTTTTCCAGTCTCTGGGAATACGAACAGGTGATGATGTCCTGGACTCGGGAGCATGTACTACAGCATCATTGGTAAGATATCCTTTCATACTTTTACCAAATGCTTTAAAACCGTCTTGTAATGTTTGATGAATAAATTTGGGAAATACCACACCCATATCAGCAGATGTTAAACCTGGTTTATACGAAGTTTCCGGAAGATTTGTTGATATTCTTCCTTCAACCATATCTACTAATTTTTGCGCGGGAACCTTTTGAGTCTTTCCTCCTACTTGCCATGCATACTGCTCTATACTTTTCTGAAAGTATACTCCAGATAATGGACCATATTTAGAAAATTCTTTAAAATCTTCTACCCGCAATTCTATAACAATACCACTATTGGCAGTAGGTTGATCCCGCTTAGAAGGAGACCAGCCATTTGTGACCACTTCTCCAGGGCTAGTAGCGCAAGGAGCAATAACACCACCGGGACACATACAGAAAGAATACATTCCTCTGCCTTTTACCTGTTTTACGATACTATATGGTGAAGGAGGTAAATAAGGCCCTCGAACCTCGCAAGAATACTGGATCTGGTCTATGAGTTTTTGCGGGTGTTCTACTCGTACTCCCAAAGCAAATGGCTTTGCTTCGATCTCTATTTTTTTATCATACAATAGCGTAAATATATCTCTTGCAGAATGCCCTGTGGCCAGAATAACTTTATTCGTAGCAATAGTACTTCCATCCAATAGAGTAACGCCATTGATTTCAGAATTTTTAATTTCAAAATCTATGACACGAGTATCAAAATGTACTTCTCCTCCTCTCTCCACAATTTTCTCTCGTATTGCAGTTATAATACCCGGTAATTTATTTGTTCCAATATGGGGATGTGCTTCGACCAAAATCTGATCGGTAGCCCCAAATCCAACCAAAAGCTCTAAAATACGATGCACATCTCCTCTTTTCTTAGATCGGGTATATAGTTTACCATCACTATATGTACCTGCACCACCTTCTCCAAAACAATAATTAGAATCTTCGTTAACAATATGATCTCTGGTAATAGCTTTAAGATCTCTACGACGTGCCTGTACATCTTTTCCTCGTTCTAAAACAATGGGTTTACACCCTAATTCTATACAGCGTAGTGCTGCAAACAGACCTGCAGGGCCAGCACCAATAATAACAACCTCTGGTGCATTAGAAACATCTGGATATTCTGGTAATACAATAGGTTGCTCTATAAAGTCTTCCTGTACATATACTTTTAGCTTCAAATTGACCTTAATTGCTCGTTGCCGCGCGTCTATAGAACGTTTTAAAACCTGAATATGTCTAATTTCATCCAAAGGGATACCATTCTTATGCGCAACCTTACTTTTTAACCGATCAGGATGTGCTGCAATTTCTGGCGAAACTTGTATCGTGAATTCGTGTTGCAATCTTAACTTAGGTTTTGAATTTGGGGCGAAGATACAACATTCTTTGCTTCAAAATAATGCAGATAAAACATCAAAATGGTATTTGTAAGCAAGTCGAATCTTTCTAGATTTAACCTTTTCTTAAGATATTAGTCCCTATCTTTGATCTCAAACAAACCTTAAATTTACAATTATGAAAAAGCTTTTTTTATTAGCAATTGCGGTAATCGGTTTTTCAATTTCTTCAAATGCACAGGACATCAAACTTGGTTTTAAAGGTGGGGTAAACTTCGCTACTTTAAATGGGGACGGTTACAATGGTTTAGACGGACGTACAGGATATCATATTGGTGCTGTAGTTCAAGTTGGATTAACAGATATGTTTGCTATACAGCCAGAACTTATATATTCTGCGCAAGGAGCAAAATTTAAAGCCCTTGGTATTGATCAGGATATTGATGTTGATTATTTAAACCTTCCGGTTTTGGTAAAATTTAAATTCGCTAAATTTTTTAGTGCAGAAGCGGGACCTCAATTCGGTTTTATAGTTAATGACAATTTTAATGGTGGTACTGATCCAGAAAGTTTTGATCTAAGTGCAGCTGTAGGTGCCGGAGTAGAATTTGGTTCTTTTTTCGGTCAGTTACGATATAATATTGGGTTTACTGATATTGTAGATAATGTAGAAGCTAAAAATTCTGTATTTCAAGTTTCTGTTGGCTATTATATCTTTTAGTAAAGAGAAAGATTTATATAGGGAAAGCGGAAGTTTTACTTCCGCTTTTTTTAGGCATAAAAAATAATGCTCTTTCTCTTACCTCTCTATATTTATTTTAATTTTTGACTCATAATTTGCGAATTGATAATTTTCAAATTCATAAATCCCAAATCTTATAGTATATTTGACAAACCTTACTAAGGAATGCAGTTTAAACACCCAGAATTTCTTTACGCTCTCTTTGCACTTATAATTCCTATTCTAGTTCATTTATTTCAGTTACGACGCTTTCAGAAGGTTAATTTTACAAATGTTCAGTTTCTAAAAGCGGTTACCATACAAACTCGTAAGAGTTCTCAGATCAAAAAATGGTTAACGCTTCTTGCTCGATTATTAGCTATGGCAGCTATCATTTTTGCTTTTGCACAGCCATTTCTGGCATTAGAAGAAATTGTTGGTAAAAAAAGTAAAACCGTAGTATACCTGGATAATTCGTTTAGTATGCAGGCCAAAGGCTCTAAAGGGCCTCTCCTAAAACGTGCTGTACAAGAAATTCTTAGTGACCTTCCTGAAGAGGAAACCATATCTATTTTTACCAATACAGAGACTTTTGTTGATGTTTCTAAACAAGATATTCAGAATGACTTGTTACAAATAGAGTACTCATCTAATCAACTCTCTTATTCGGCAGCCTATCTTAAAGCTAAACAATTAGCAGGAACATCTTCAGAAACCAATAAACGTATCATAATGGTTTCAGATTTTCAACAAAAAGAAAATGCCTTTAGTATACAAAAAGATACAGATACAAAAACGCACCTTGTTCAGCTACAACCAGTCACCA
Organism: Aquimarina atlantica; assembly: GCF_000626715.1. Lineage (GTDB taxonomy): Bacteria > Bacteroidota > Bacteroidia > Flavobacteriales > Flavobacteriaceae > Aquimarina > Aquimarina atlantica. The sequence continues at coordinate 742,511 of NZ_AQRA01000001.1, forward strand.
GGCAAAATATTGCCATCGACAGTCTGTACTTAAGGCATAATACAAATAATGATCTTACTCTTAATGTCGCATTAAGCAATACCGATACTAACGCAGAAAATACTTCTATTGCGTTATATAATGATGATAAATTAATTGCCAAAACAGCGGTTTCTATTCCAGAAAATGGTAGTGCTGAAACTGAATTCCGTTTAGATGAAAATATAAAAATTAACGGTCGGGTTACTATAGAAGATCCCGTAATAACCTTTGATAATTCTAGGTTTTTTACAATAAATGCTCCAGAAAAGATTAAAGTTGTTGCTATTAATGAAACAGATGATAATTTTATAAAAAATATTTTTACTTCGGATGAATTTGCAGTGCAAAGCAGCTCTGTCGAAAGGCTTAATTATAATGATATTAGTAATGCAAACCTGGTAATCATTAATGAGGTTAAACAAATTCCGGTATCACTTATCAATGCATTAAAGCCTTTTGTTGATCAAGGAGGTACTATTTGTTTTATTCCTGCAACAAATGGAGATTTGATTTCGTATCAACAGTTTATCAATGGATATTCGACACAAGGGTTATCGACAGAAATAACACGAGAAAAGAAAATCACTTCTATTAACTTCTCACATCCATTATATCGTGGGGTTTTTGATAAAAAGATTACTAATTTTCAATATCCAAAGGTAAATAGTTATTATCAGGCAAATGCATCCAATATCATATTATCTTTTGAAGATAACAGCCCTTTCTTATATAAAACAAATAATATATATGTATTTACATCGGCTATAAATCAGGAAAATTCTAATTTTAAAAATTCTCCATTAATCGTTCCTACATTATATAATATTGGTAAACAAAGCTTACAACTTACAGATATATCATATACTATTGGTCAAATTAATTCTTATGATATTCCTATAGCTCTCGGACAGGACGGAATATTGTCTTTGGTTTCTGAACAGGAAAATATCATACCATTACAACAGAGTTTTTCTACAAAAGTGAATATAACGACAGACGAAGTTCCTACACGGGCAGGAATTTATAGTGTACAAGATAAAAATAACAGTATTCAACAACATGTAAGTTATAATTATAATAGTGCAGAGAGTGATTTACAATATTATAACTTAACTACTACAGATGATTATCAAGTAAGCCAATCTGTCACAGAGCTTTTTGACCAGATAAAAGAAGAGACTAGTGTTAATGAACTTTGGAAATGGTTTGTTATTTTTGCGTTGATATTCTTACTAATTGAAATACTACTATTAAAATATCTAAAATGAACTTCTTATTAAAGGCTGCTACTGTAATTGACTCAAAATCTCCTTTTCATCGTCAAACAGTTGATATATTAATCGAAAACGGAGTAATTACAGATATAAAGAAGACAATCAAAGCCTCTGATCATGTTGAAGAAGTTATATTAGATAACCTACACATTTCACAAGGATGGTTTGATAGTAGTGTAAGTTTTGGTGAACCAGGGTATGAAGAACGTGAAACTATTGATCATGGTTTACAAGTGGCTGCAAAAAGTGGTTTCACAGCTATAGCGTTACACCCAAATACATTACCGGTAACCGACAATAGTACTGCTATTGGTTTTCTGAAAGGAAAGTCCCAGAATAGCGCAGTATCACTATATCCTATCGGAGCGTTGACTATACAGTGTAAAGGCGTGGATATGGCAGAATTATATGATATGCAACAAGCAGGTGCTATTGCCTTTGGGGACTATAAAAAAGCCATTCAAAACCCTAATTTATTAAAGATTGCTCTTCTCTATGCGCAAAATTTTAATGGATTGGTTCTATCTTTTCCTCAAGAAAATAATATTGCCGGAAAAGGAATGGTTAATGAAGAAGAGCAAAGTACTTTACTTGGGTTAAAAGGAATTCCTGCGTTAGCAGAAGAGTTACAGATTGCGAGAGATTTATTTCTACTAGAATATACCGGTGGCACCTTACACATCCCTACAATTTCGACAGCAAAATCGGTAGCATTAATTCGGGATGCAAAGGCAAAAGGATTACAAATAAGTTGTAGTACAACTGTTCATCATTTAACCCTAACCGATAAAGAGCTGGTTACATTCGATACTAATTATAAGGTACTCCCTCCATTAAGAACACAAAAAGATGTAGATGCCCTGGTAAAAGGTATAAACGATGGTACTATTGATATGGTTACCAGTGATCATCAACCTATAGATGTAGAACATAAAAAGGTAGAGTTTGATCACTCCAAATACGGTACTACTGGTTTAGAAAGTGCCTTTGGAACTCTTAATACGATATTAGATATTGAACAAACCATAGCAATGCTTACCAATGGTAAATCTATTTTCAAAATAGAAAGTGAGAGCATTGAAATAGGTAATAAAGCAGATTTATCTTTATTTAATCCTACAGGGGATATTACTTTTACAGAAGAGCATGTTATATCTTCTTCAAAAAATAGTGCTTTTATAGGAAAATCTACAAAAGGAGCTCCTTATGGTATTATCGCCAACGGAAAAATGATATTAAAATAAGTATATTACAAAACTAATTCTTCATTACGATCTAGTGTAGTAATAAAATCATATAACACAACAATTATGCAATCTGACTACGCAAAACAAGGAAAAACAGCAGCTATTGTTTCATATATCACCATTATTGGTACAATTATAGCTTTTTTTATGAATCAGGAAAATAAAAATCAGTTTGCAAGTTTTCATATCAGGCAAGCACTGGGTACATGGATTAGTTTCTATCTTTTAATAGCCTTGGCTAATATTTTTAACTCACTAATGATTCATATCGCTTTCTATATCTTCTGCATTGTGCTCATTGTTTTTGGGCTTATCTTGGCTATACGAGAAGAGCAAAAAACAGTTCCCATTTTAGGGCCATATTTTCAGGAGTGGTTTAGTTTCATTAAATAGAAGATGATAACGAACTAGGTTATGGTTAAAAAAATAGCAAAACTAGTTCTTAAACTCTTATTATTTCTTTTTTTAACGGCTCTAACCCAAATTGGCGGAGTTATATATGTTCTTATAGAATTACTTGTTAAAAGAAACATACACAAGTATAGGTTCAAAAAAACAATTATATTCCTTATCTCATATATAGGCATAACATTTTTGATTGTACCCTATATCGCCCCATTATTTGGTAGAGAAAAAATTAAAGATACTACACAGATAAAAGCGCATAGCTTCGTAACAAAACTTCTAAACCGCAATTATGTGCGTCCAGAACTTCATATTGCACTAAAAGAAATTGCAAATTCATTTCATCAAACGAATCCTAATGTCGCATTAGTATATTTGGATGCTAACTTTCCATTTATAGATGGTTTTTCATTGCTTCCGCATTTAAGTCATAATGATGGAAAAAAAATTGACATCTCATTTATTTACTTAGATCATAATTACCAGATAACCAACAAAAAGCCTTCAGTTAGTGGCTATGGAATATTTGAATCCCCCACTCAACAAGAATATAATCAAACCGTAATTTGCAAACAAAAAGGAAACTGGCAATATGATTTTACAAAATACATCACTTTGGGAACCCTAAACAAAGGGTTAAAATTTTCTAAAAAAGCTACAAAAGATTTACTTTTGGCAATCGTAAAACAAAAACAGATAGAGAAGGTTTTTATAGAACCACATCTTAAGAATAGATTAAAGATACAAAGTGCCAAAATACGATTTCATGGATGCCAGGCAGTACGCCATGATGATCATATACACATACAATTAAAATAAACTATGCAAACCAAGACATTATCATTATATCACATTGTAAAAGAACCAACAATAAAAAAAGATAAGACTCCTGTTCTATTTATGTTTCATGGGTATGGTAGCGATGAGAATGACCTTTTTTCTTTTGCTACAGAACTACAGGAAGAATTGTTTATTATTTCGGTTCGGGCACCTTATCCTATGCAGCCTTATGGCAATGCGTGGTATGCAATTTACTTTGATGCTGCTCAGGGAAAATTTAGTGATGATAAACAAGCTATCGAATCCAGAGATAAAATTGCTAATTTTATAGATGAAGCTATACATGCTTATGATCTGGATAAGGATAATGTTACTCTTCTTGGATTTAGCCAGGGAACTATCCTTAGTTACGCGGTTGCACTCTCTTACCCACAAAAAGTAAAAAATGTAATTGCATTAAGTGGATATATAAATGAAGATATTTTGGTTGATAATTACAAAACAAATGACTTTTCTAAACTAAACTTATATTGTTCTCATGGTAGTGTAGATCAAGTAATTCCTGTAGATTGGGCACGTAAAGCTCCTATGCTACTTTCAGAACTTGGTATAACAAGTTCACTAAATGAATTTCCGGTAGGTCACGGTGTCGCACCGCAGAATTTTTATCAGTTTAAAGAGTGGTTAAGTGCTCACATTTAGAATTTTAGTGTAATCTTATGCCAAATATCTGTGTTTTTATAGCTTATAGAAAAGTTGTAGTAATCAACAATTCGATATACCAGTGATAACCCAAGACCACTAGAATCAGGTCTGTTTCCTGATTTCTTAAAACGTCCGAATAATTCTTCTTCTGAAATTTCTAAGGGTTCTCCTGTATTTTTAATCTCAAAATACGCATTGGTAAGGGTCATTACAATTTTTCCTGATTCTATATTGTGTTTTATAGCATTACTAATCAAATTGTTAAATAGCACATAGGCCATTGTTTCGTTAATCTCTATCGACGGATTTTCTTTAAAATCAAGAATTACCTCTATATTTTTAATATCAAGTAATTCTTTTACTCTTCCTATTTTCTTTTTAAGATATTCTGCTACTATTAGTTTTGATGTATCTATAAATTGATTATTATCAATTTTTGATAGTAAGGAAAGATTGTCTTTTAGCTTAGATAACCTTCCTGTAGACTCGTATACTTGTCCTAAAATAGATATTTGATGTTCTGAAAGGTTCTTATCCTGCATCAAAAGTTCCATTTTGTTTTTAATAATTGCTAGTGGTGTTTGTATCTCATGGGAAGTATTCTCGGTATATTCTTTTAAATTCTTATAATCTTTTGTCACTTGATTTGTCATAAGTTCTAGTGCAGAGTTTAACTCTTTAAACTCTATTATATTAGTTTCACTAAAAGATAAAGGCTTTGGCTTTTTAACATTAAAATCTTTTATCTGACTTAGCGTATTGTAAAAAGGGATCCAAATTCGTTGTGAAACAATATTACTCAATACAAGCATCGTAATAAAAAACAAAGCAGTAATCAAAGCAATAACCTGTGTAACACCACGTATTAAATCTTCTGTAGAAAGTAATGATTTGGTTATCGAAAAGACATAGAAATTATCTCTTACTTTATCAGAGAAAGTGATTTGTCTATAGTTCATCTCTTCATTTTGATATTCATTAAATAATACCGTGTCTTTTATAAATGTTTGGATTTTTGGGTCTTTATCTACTTTTTGGATGACAATATTATCTCCAATATTTAGACTATAACTACTTAATAACTCATCATGCCTGTAAAGCTCATCAATTAATTCTTCTTTTGCTGCAAATAATTTATCATTAAACTCACTGTTTACAGTACGTCTAATAACAAAGTAAGAAGATAAACCTCCTACAAGTGATACAATAAATAACCCTGTAAAATAATAACGATTGGATAAACTTAGTAGTTTCATTGATCAGAAAATTTATACCCTACACTGTATACCGTCTGTATATAATCTTTACCACCATGTTCGAGAATTTTTTTTCTAAGGTTTTTTAAATGAGAATAGATGAAATCGTAAGAATCTGCAATCCCCATTTCATCTCCCCATAAATGTTCTGCAATAGATCCTTTAGGAATTACACGATTTGGATTAGAGATAAAATATAGCATGAGATCATACTCCTTTTTAGTAAGTTTTAGAATTTTGTTATGTACTTTAACACTCATTTCATAAGGAAATACTTCAATTTCATTAAAGGTAATTGTATTTTGGGCATCAAAATTTCTTCTACGTATAATTGCCTTTATACGTGCATTTAGTTCTGCAAGATCAAATGGTTTTGTAAGGTAATCATCTGCCCCAATATCAAGGCCATAAATTCTATCATCAATAGCATTACGTGCAGATACAATGATAATTCCTGATTTTGATCTCATTCCTTTAATCTGTTTAATTACATCAAGACCGCTACCGTCAGGAAGATTAATATCAACAACCAGACAATCATATTCATAATCCCAGCTTTTTTCTTTTGCTTCTGCCAGGTTATCTGTCCATTCACATTGGTATCCTTCTCTCTCGAGATATTGTACCATTGATTCGGCAAGCATATGTTCATCTTCTATAATTAGAATTTTCACTCCGTTCAGATTAAATTTAATACTCTAATTCCCTTCAATTAAAGAAACGAATAATTATCAGAAAGCAAAAGTTTTTGCAAACAATATTCATCTTCAAAAAAAAGTTGATTAGTAACTTAAAAAAAATATGTAACTAACTACATTTAACTAACTGCATTACAGATATCTATTAAAAAAAACAGAACCTAAATAGCTTCTACAGATTTCCTACAGATTCTCCACAAATTCTCTACAGATTCTAATTCTACTTTCGCACCCAATAAAACAAACTGGTTACAAAACAACAACTTAACCACAATTAGAAGATGTTTTAACCATAATACAAATACTATGAAAAAAATACTTAGCTTAATCTTATTTCTGTTTTTACAAATAAGTTTTTCGCAAACCCAAGAGGATTATCAACAAAAAATTATCGAAGTTACTGATGCATATAACGCAAAAGATGCCGGTAAGATTTTTAACTCGTTCTCTCCCCAATTACAATCGACATTTACAATCGAAAAAGTAAAACAATTCCTTTCTGAAAACCAATCAAAAAAAGGGCCAATGGGAACTTCTTCTTTTTTATTAGATGAAGACAAAGCAAAAAGATACCTAACAGAATTCGAGAATACTTCTATGATTCTAATTCTGGGGTTATCACCCGATAAGAAAATTACAAAACTAATCCTTGAAGATTACTAATACATAAATACTTTAATAATAATAAAAATGAGGAATAATTATTTAACTATTAAATCAACGTATATACTGTTTATACTAGGAATAACGGCATTTGGTTTGACTACAATTAATGCCCAATCTAAGCCAAAATATGGCGTAATGACCTATAATAAAGCTATCAATATATCTGAGAAACAAGGTATGTTAATTCAGAAAATGGCTAAAGATTACCTGTATATAGTAGAAAATTCTGATGATGACAAAGCGTTAAGAGATCTTATGACAAGTAAAATCATTTTTGAAAAACAAAATGAAATCTTGTCTAAAAACTCTAGCAACAAGGTAACAAAGAGTAAAATTAAAAAAGTGGAGAATCTTTGGGTAGCATTTAAAAAGCATATAGAAAGTACTCCCAATTTTGATGATGCCAAAAAAATCCTGAACCTAAATACAGATTTACTTAAAGAAACAGAAAGTGTTGTGCGTTCGATTGTGATAGAATCCAAAAATGCTAATAAAACTACAAAAGGAATAGCTAATGATGATTCTTATAACGAAAAAGACATAGAACTGAAAAAAATCTTAACCGTCTCAGGAAGACAACGTATGCTAGCACAAAGGCTGGCGCTATATTATTTGGCAAATCACCCAACACTGAAAGACAAAAACTCTGAACAAATGTTGAAAAACATATACAATGAAATAGATGGGATGAATACTCCATTGCTTCTTTCAGACTTTGATAATGCCGAAATAGATGAAAAAATTGCAAATGCATTAACCATCTGGGAACTTATCAAACAAAATAAACTTGGAAAACAAGGATACAAGCATAAAGAAATCTATGACATTTCTAATAAACTCACCAGAGCATATAATGAAATAACAACTTTATACGAACATACCAAATTATAATAGACCTCCTCCCCCTAGTATTGTAGATAACATACCAAAATCTAAACTAATCCCTCAACACACTCATACCCCTTCGAATCAATTAATGTGCCTTACCCCAGGGCACTACTTCGAAAAATTATAAAGATTAGTTCCATATTCACTCTTAAACCTAATAAAAAATAAAATGTCATCTATTCTAGCACTAAATATTGTGCTGGACCGATAATGACTAAATAAATCAAATATTTAAAAAATAGTAACTCATGAAAAAAATACTGTTAGTAACTACCGCAATAGCATCTTTTGCTTTTGCTAATGCTCAAGAACACCATAATACCGCTACAAAAGAGCATCATTTTGCTAAGGATTATGATAAAAAGGGTGAATTTGAACAAGGAGATGTATTTGTTTCTGCGTTGTTTGGATTTGATTCTAAAACAATTAAAAATGAAGGAGAAGAGCATAAAGATATTATGTTAGATGTATTTACCAGAGTTGGTTACCTTATTTCTAATACTGTAACCGGTGGTGTAAAATTTGGATATGAAAGTGAAAAAGAAGAAGAAGGAGGAGAAGAAATTAGATCTCATCATGGACTTATAGGAATATTTGGACGATATGATTTTACTCCGGGGCATAAATTCTCTCTTTTTGGTGAACTTGGCGTAGATTATCTTACAGCTGATGTAGAAAGAAATGGTATAAAAAATAAAGAAAAAGGATATAAAATCGGGCTTATCCCTGGATTAACCTATTTCCTTAATGATCATTTTGCCATTGAAGCTTTATGGGGAGCTATATCTTATGAATCTATGAAAGCCGACGAAGGAGAAAAAACTACTGATGAAATTATTGTAGGGTTTGATTTTGAACATATCAATTTCGGATTAGCATACAAATTCTAAAAACATAACATCCGTTAAACCTGCTATAGCAGTTACTTACCCTAAAATCACCTATACATTACGGTTGTATTGTTATATAACTAAAAAAATAATTATAATTAAAACAATAACATACAATGAAACTGGTTTTAAAAAAATATGTTTATGTGATCGTTGGATTTTTATTATCCACAATCGGGTACTTATATTGCATCATAGGAAATATAAATTTGGCAGAACAAATAGATATATACTTTAATTTTATTAAATCATCAAAAATCGATGAATTGATATTTCTATGGTTTAAGTTCTTTACTTTATTTATTATGCTAAATATCATAGTAATTTTAGAAAAAAAGCGAAACATTGAAAAGAGAAAAATATATCACTCAATGTTATATGCCAGTAATCATATTATACGAAACTTCTTATATCAGTCTCACATATTAAAAATGGAAGCCGAAGAAAACATCACATTTAATAAGAGTACTATTAATATGTTTGAAGAAAGTAAAGATGAAGCAATGCTATTACTCAAAAAGTTATCTTCGATAACCAAGATTGATGATACGAGTATTTATAACTCGATAAAAGAAGAAGTTGAAAACAAAAACAGTACGGTGTAATCTTAGGTATACAAAAAATATCGCAAAACCTTTATTCTTAGGTAGGCTAAGAATAAAGGTTTTGTGATAGTATAACGAAATCTTATATTGTCTGATAGACTAATAAAGTTTCATTAAAAAATTTAAAAATTATCTGCTGCTAAAGCGGCAATTTCACTATCGGTTAGCACTTTATTAAAAAACAATATATCATCCATAGCGCCAAAAAACCTCTCTCCGTTTCCTTTATCCATCGAACCTATAGCTATGATTTCATAATTTGGTGTATTAGGATTAATACTTGAGGTATTACTTGATGATTCTTCTATATGCTGTCCATTAATATATATTTTAATTACCGATCCATTTTCTACGGTTAATGCCACATGAGTCCATATATCTTTATTAATAACACCTCCATTTGTATTGGTGTTTGTACTCACAGCAGATGAAGATATAGATTCCTGATATTTTGCCTCTAAAGTATTTTGCCCAAATACTCCCCCCTTAATAGATAAATTATACAAAGGAGTCGTAGTGCTATTGTTTTTACCCAAGAGCGTACCAAAACTAGTACCACTTCTGTTCACCCACATCGAAACTGTAAATGATAAATTTGAGCCTGTAAGTATATTAGGAATTGTAAAATGTCCACCATTAAATCCACCCATTCCAAATTGATATGCTCCATTAGTTATTCCGTGTCTATCTGTAATACTAGTTAATGTTCCTTCCTCAGAACCATGATTTCCATGGGTTGTTGCATCCTGTACATTACCGTCTAATCTATATTCTGCTATCAAACCGGTTGAATCAATTTTTAGATCATTTAAGTTTATGGTAATAGTAGATTGACTTGTAGACTGGCCTACTGAAGCTGTATAGGTTGCGGTTACTGTTGTATTTCTCTCATAATCAAACAGATTTGCATCTGCAACAGTTAACACTCCTGTAGAAGCATCTATAGCTAATGCTCCAGACGGTGTCTGACTAGATAACGCGTAGGCAATAGTACCATCTGTGGTTGTAGCCGATACAGTTCCCAGATTTTGATTAGCTGTCGGGTTTTCATCAATAGCCGTTATAAAATCTTGAGTAGTGACCACTTGTTCTACTCTAAAATTAGTACTACTAACCCCTATTTGATCATTTACTTTTACCGAAATCTTACCAGTTGTAGCTCCTGCTGGCACATTAACGGTTAATGATGTAGCGGTAGCAGCACTTACCGTAGCGATAGTCTCGTTAAATTTCACTTCATTATCTGCTGCCGTGGTGCTAAAATTTGTACCTGTAATAATTACTTCTGTATCTTTTGCACCTACCTCTGGAGAGAATGAGCTTATTGTCGGAGGAAAAATTACAATAAAATCTGTAGTACTCATTACTTCCTGTCCATCAACTTTTATTACTATTTTCCCTGTAGTAGCTCCTTCCGGAACAGTTACTGTTAACGAATTTGATGTAGCCGCACTTACCGTAGCTGCTATACCATTAAATTTCACTTCATTACCAGTTGTGACTGTACTAAAATTTGTGCCTGTAATAATTACTTCTGTACCTATTATCCCTTCTTTTGGAGAAAATGAAGTGGCTGTCGGCGGTAGCACTACAGTAAAGTCTGTAGCGGTTGTCGCTTCTAGTTCTCCAACTTTCACTGCTATTTTTCCTGTGGTAGCTCCTTCAGGAACCGTTACACTTAGAGAAGTTGCTGTAGCTTTATTCACAGTAGCAGCCACACCGTTAAAATTCACCTTATTATTTGTTACTATAGTACTAAAACCACTACCCGCTATAGTAACTTCCTCCCCCACTTTTGCCAGAGCTGGAGTAAAATTACTAATCTTAGGAGGAAGGATTACATCATCATCATCACTTTTGCAAGATAATACGCATATGATTGAAAACACGGTCATCATTACTAGCCATACTTTGTTTTGTCTTTTTTTCATTTTAGGTTTCCTTATAATTTATATATTCCGAATTACATAATGAATTTAAGATGACGAAATTAGATATATGCAAGTGCTGTAAATTGATTATTTTTTATTCGTTGAACTTTAGAAGACATTCGACGCTACTTATTTGATATTTGAAATTAACACACCTTTTTTATATAAAGGAAGGTTACCTAAATAAATCAGGTGTTGATATCGCTCAATATACACTTGAGCGAATCATAATATAGTATTTCAAGAATTTTATCTCGTATCGGGAAAATTGTGTGAAAGGCTCTAATACTTAGAATTGTAAAAATAGAGCCGAAATGATTGATATATCTATAATAAGAGGAGCATTCTATTAAACCATTACTGTATAGGAAATAACAAAATCGTTATCTCAATAAATCGTATCGAATTTTCATATAAGCTATTTGAAATCACCTCAATGTGATATAAAACAATCAGCTTATACGCATAAAAGTGCAATAAAACACCTATAAATGTTACATTTTAAATATTAGCAATTACTTAATTTCGACATCAAAGTAATGTATACATCTTAATCCTATTCCTCACAAATAACAAAACATATGTAAAAAACTACTTTCTCTTAAAACCAAACTCAACACATGTTACATTTACAAAAAGCAATTCATACTTATATAGCTCAGTTTACCACTACACAATTATCTAATATTGGAACTATAAAAAACTACTATAGCATTCATCTCATTAAAGATAAAATCATCATAAAGGTTATTGTTCAAAAAAAACTTTATCCTTTATCCATACCAATCAATGACTCATTATCAGAAATAGATATTGACCGAATTCTCATTAAAAACCATAGAGGTAAATAAGATTTCTATCTAATACGGCTATCTCCTAACCCTAAAAAACCTTAGAGGATTTGGGGCACAAAATATCAAATTCGTTGCTGGTGATAACTAAAGTACAATATATGGAATTTAAAACCTACTACATTTTTAAACCCAATCTTATGACTTTCTCTTAAACAAACAACTACAAATAATATTAAACATAAATCAACTTAAACTATTTAAAACCATGAATTTATTACAAGACGACATTACTATTTCTATAAAAAAAGAGCAATCTTCTCTAGCCAAAAAAATTTTCAATATCATAATGAATTATAGTCATTTAAAAGTTTTCAATGTCGAAATTACTTTTGATGATCCAGATGTAAATTTTGCAGTCCAAAATCACTTAAAAAAAATAAATTCATTTATCCATAAAAATGAGCCAATCCGACTAATCTTACCTGCTTTTCCTGCAAAATCTCCCAACCGGGAAAAAACCTTAGGAATCAAACCCGATTTGGGAGAATTTCTGGGGCTAAAACGTCTTAATAAAATATGTTCGCAGATTCAACAAATTTATACTCCGGGAGCAAAAGTTGTTATCTGCTCAGACGGAAGAGTCTTTAGTGATATTGTTCAAGTCAATGATGATGATGTTACGACTTATTCTGAAGCACTAAACGATATGATTAAACAAGAAAACATAAACTATTTAGAAACTTTCAATTTAGATAATGTCTTTCCAGAATTATCATATGATGAAATGAGATATGAATTAAGTAATAATTATGGTGAAAGTATAGAAGAAGTAAAATATAATGTAAAGCATCAAGAATCAGAGAAAAACTTATTTAATGGTTTACACAAGTTTGTATATGAAGACATGTCTGTATTAAATAAAGAATTAAGTAAGAATCAATTAAAAAAACAATCAAAGGAAATAGCGTACCAAGTAATTCAAAGAAGCCATTCCTGGAGCGATCTAGTAGCAAAATTTTTCCCTGAATGCATCAGAATTTCTATCCATCCACAAAAACTAAACACTGGAAAAATAGGTATTCAATTAGTAAAATGTAATCATAATTGGGGTACTCCTTGGCACAATGTTGTTTTGTTAGATGAAGAAGGTTATAAATTAGTAAAAAACAAAGAGGCAAAAGAAATGGGAGCAGAATTAACCTCTTCACAAAAAGGATATTCCTTTTATTCAATGGTATAATAATCTCATTCATTAAATAAAAAATTAAATAATATGGAAACAAATAGTTTAAATACATTACCACAAATAAAAGCCAAACCAATACTTCCTTTTGGTACAATTATACAAGCTAACGAAAACGGTCAACTTACTGATTTATCTATAAAAGATTTAACAGAAATCATACATCAAGAAAAAGTTGTACTTCTAAAAGGGTTTCGACCTATGGAGTCTAATAATATGCTAAACTATGCAAAACGGTGGGGAGATCTTCTCGAATGGAATTTTGGGCATATTTTAAATTTAGAAATTAAAGAAAATGCCAATAATTATCTATTCACAAAAGGAAATGTTCCTTTTCATTGGGATGGAGCATTTGCAAATTCTGTACCCTCATTTTTATTTTTTCAATGTTTAAAAGCCAATATTAATACACATGGTGGAGAAAGTACATTTTGTGATACTCAAAAAGTATTAGAAAAAGCTAGCCCACAAGAATTAAAATTATGGAAAAGTATCACCATTACATATAGCACAGAAAAAAATGCTCATTATGGTGGGAAAATAACACAAAACCTTGTTCATTTTGATGAGCATCTCGGTAAAGATGTAATACGATTTGCAGAACCTCTAAATGAAGAAAGTGTACAACTTAACCCCATACAGATTGAAATATCAGGGTTTTCTACAAATGAACAAAACAATTTTTTAAAAAGCTTCATACCTAAATTATATGAATCAGATGTATGTTATCAACATAGATGGGAAACAGGAGATTATTTACTAATCGATAATTTATCACTATTACACGGAAGAAATCCTTTAAAAGATAATATAGATCGCTATTTACAACGAATACATATTTTATAAACCACAAATAATAGACTAATTATGACACATAGAGAATATGATATTATAATCATGGGAGGCGGCCCCTCTGGATCCATATTGGGTGCATTACTAACCAAAAAAAGCAATCTAACAGTAGCAATTTTCGAAGAAGATGAATTTCCCCGTGAAAAAATAGGAGAGTCATTTGCCCACCCTATAATTCCTATTTTGGAAGAGTGTGGAGCACTTCAAAAAGTTTTGGATAGTGGTTGCTGGATTAAAAAGTTTGGAGGAATTTTTGATTGGGATAACAAAACTCCTAAAACTACTTTCTTTGATATGTTAAACTATGTAGAAGATGGTGTTCATCGTTGGGCCATACATACAGATAGAGCAGAATTCGATAAAATCTTATTAGATCATGCACAATCATCTGGAGTTGATGTATTTGAAAAAAATAAAATAGAAGAGTATCGTTATGAGAACAATATCGGAACTGTTACATTAGAATCTGGTCAGGTCATAAATTGTAAAATTTTTGTAGATGCATCTGGTAGAAGAAATACGGTAATCCCGACAACACGAAAGAGTTATCTTTCAGAATATAAAAACTTAGCCGTTTGGAATCATTTTATTGGAGGGAAACCGGCTCAAACTCTTGAAGGAAATTGGAACATCTTTAATAAAAATAATCAATCCCCAGTTGCTTGTTTCGCTTTTGAACATGGTTGGATTTGGTATATTCCTATTCCTAAAATGATAAACAAAGAAAGAACAATTGTATACTCATTAGGAATCATTACTGATCCAAAATTAATAAAAACTCTAAATAAGGATTTAAAAGACCCTGAACAATTTTTTGATTTTATAAAAACAGTTCCAAGATTAAAAGATCTTATTAAAGATGCAAAACCTATAAATGATGAAATTAAAGTGCTATCCAACTATTCTATGATTCAAGAAAAATTTTGTGACTTTGATGAAGGCTGGATAATGGTAGGAGATTCTGCTTATTTTGTTGATCCTCTTTTTTCTTCGGGTGTTGCTTTTGCTGGTGGTATGGCTTCAACTGCTTCTTTATTAATAAGATCGACACTAGATGATAAAAATCTTACCAATGAAATGAAAAAAGATGTGTGGCATGATTATGATGAAGAATGGCATAAGATTGCTCACTCTTTTGCTCTATCTATAGATCAATGGTATCACGCCATAGCCAAATCTAACCCACAAAGTATTTTTTGGAATAAAAGAAATGTACTTACTTCTGATCTAGGCATTAAAGATGAAACTTTTCATGCATTGGTAGATACTGCTTTAAATCAAGATCTTTTAACATTGCTAACTTCTGGTTCTTTCAAAGAAGAAGATTTGGATACCGATGGTAGGTTTTTAAAGAGATTATCAGAATTAAATCGATCTGAACCTTCTCTCTCTGATGTATTATCATTAGACGAAAATGTATATATTAGAGATGGTTTTTCTATTGATATCCCTGGTTTCAAAGCAAGTATCCCTCCTATGGAGATTCCTGAAGAACTAAAAAAAGCTATTGCAACATATTGGAAAGATCCTATTAAAAATGCAGATGCAGCTCCTTCAGGAATTGAACATCTAATCCCTTGTTCAAGATTTACTAAAACAGGGCTTGATAAAAATAAAGAAATTAGATTTGTAGATCAAAGAACAGGAGGTAAAGCACTATTTGATTTATTAAAACGACAACCTGTTTCGTATAGTGAATTAAAAGACAAACTCAGTGTATCACAATTAACTTTACTTAAAAATCTAATATTAGAAGGTATGGTAAATGTGCAAAAAGAATCTCTAATAGAAGTTAAATAATTTTTCATTCAAAGTAAATTTATCCTGAGCAAGCCTTGGGGTATTAAACTCTCCTAGAATAAAAAAGAGTTCTCAGAGATAAAAGCACCTATCTCTGGAACTCTTAAAAAAACAATTGTTATATGTCGATAAAAAAGAAATACGATGGGATCATTTTTGATTTAGATGGAACGCTCTTAAATACATTGGGAATATACACTCATATCATGAATGAGCTTATGAAGAAAAACAATTTCCCTACCCATACCTTAAAAAATTATCGTGAGTTTATTGGAAATGGAACTAAAAATCTTATAGTACAATCAATTCCTACAAAAGATAGAGATGAAAAATTAATAGAGGATTTATTAAGTGAGTTTCGTTTAATGTATGAAAATTTGTATACTCAACATTCTGAAGTATATGTAGGTATTTTGGAGATTTTAGAAGAGTTAAAATCAACTGGAATAAAATTAGCTCTATTATCTAATAAATTTCATGATTTAACATGTAAATGTGCAAGTCATTTTTTCCCAAATATCAAATTTGATCATATTATTGGTCAATCAGACGTACATAAAAAACCAGACCCAAAGGGTATTTTAGATATTTCACATTCTCTCAAAATATCTTTAGATCGATTGGTGTTAATTGGAGACACGGAAGTAGATTTAGTTACTGCTAAAAATGCAGGTATTGACAGCATTGCCATTACCTGGGGTTTTAGAAATGAAGAAAAATTGATGCCATTATCTCCAAACTATTTAGTAAGAAGCTCTAATGACTTAAAACAACTGTTACTAGATCAATATCTAGTGTTATAAAAAAGATATTACTCCTTTTTCTAGTAACTAAATTTTGTAGTAACATTAATTAATAAACAAACCCTCTATCAATACCTACCATTCAACCCCATGCTATGAAATATCATTGAGTTTATTTTTTATAATCTAGTGATACCTGTAGTTTCTCGTTTTACCTATATACTATGCTTTATGATTCTATTAATAATTTCAGCAGTTTCAAGGGGTTTTTCTAAGGGAAACAAATGTCCTTCATTAAGTTCTATTATATCAAAATTTCGAAGGTTGCTTTTCCACCACTTAGCATCAGATTTTTTAAACATCTTGCTTTTATTGCCATATATTAGTGTTCCATTTAATTTGTGAATTCCTCTTGGTAACTTGGTATATGTAGAACTATATATCTCGGCTTCAATTTCTTTACTAAACGCTAGTTCAAAACCATTTTCAGATTCTTTCAAACCATATTCAATAAAGTCGTTAAAACATTGGTCATTAAATTGTTGAAATAGTTGTTTACCTTTAAAGTATTCGTAGGCTTCTTGTTTTGTTTCAAAAAAAGATTTCCTCTTTAATGTTCGTTTCGCAGGTCCAATATTATTTGCTAATCCAAGTATTTTCATTAAATGTATCAGTTTTCTTTTCCAGGGATGATAAAGAATCGGTTCTATTACTATCACTTTTCTGAAAAGCTGCGGCTTAATAGAAGCTGCTATTAGTAGCAAAACTCCGCCAGTAGAATGTCCAATGCCAATTACCGGTTCTTCGAACTTTTGCTCTATAGAATCAATTACTTCTAAAGCCAGGTTTTCGAGATTTCCATTTAGTTTGAATTGATTATGCCCCATTAATTCGACATAATTTATATCAGCATTTTCTATTGCGTTTAAAAGATGATTGAAACATTTTCCCGGAAAACCATTTGAGTGAGCAAACTGTATTAAATTCCTATTCACTTTTCTAGACTTGTATTGTGCACCTGTACTATTTCTTTTCTTCACGCAAAATTTTCTCCATTTTACGACCTCTTGCCAATTCATCAATCAGTTTTTCCATACGTCTACATTGTCTATACAATTCAAATTCATCCTCTATTTCTTCAATTCGATAACCGCAAACAACTCCTTTAATCAAGTGCGCGTTGGGATGTATTTTAGCTTTTTGAAAAAATGTTCTAAAAGTTACTTTTTCATCAATAAGTGCTTGTAAAGCATCTTGATCAAAACCAGTAAACCATTTAATTACTTGGTTGAGTTCTTCTTTTGTTCTACCATTTTTCTCTAATCTATTTAGGTAAAGTGGATAAATGGATGCAAATATCATATTAGCAACCTTTTCATTTTTTTCAGCTGTAACTTTCATTTTATCTGATTTTTAATTAATTGCTGTTAATGGTCTTGACTATGATTTTGGTGTGTCACTAGGCCCCTATTAAATTTATAGTCATTTAATGTTTTATATTTTTGGTTTGTTTAAATCTCTCTATAACAGTATAAACTATAATTTCGTTGCAGAATCATCAGTAGGAATATCCTACAGAGAAATCGATTGTATTCTATAGTTTTGACTCTTTGCTACAATGAATTATAGCTATTACTGTACATTGTACTTAACTTTTGTCAGTTATACTTTTAATTTTTCCATTCTCAAACTCGAATTCTGATTTACCCATCAATTGTAGAATATCTCCAGTTTTCATTCCATTTGGTAAATCAACTGCTAGTACTGCCTTATAATCAATTCCAACGGTAACCTTCGAATTATTAAATTCCCAGAATTCAACAGTTTGTTTTCTTTCTGTAAAGTATTGTTTTGCCAATTCTGCTTGTTTTGTAAATTCCTCTATTCCTTCAGTTCTCAATTCCACATTTCCGTTTGATACATTTTCAAAAACAACATTTTCGGTCAAATCTTTTGTCATTCCATTAATGTCAAAATCATTGTATGCCTTTATATAGTTTTCAATCACTTTTTTTTGTTGTTTATTCATGTTTTTTTCTGTTTGGCAACCCATAGTTGAGATTAATACACTAATCAGTAATAATTTTTTCATTCCATAAAGATGCTTCATATAGCACACAACGTTTAATTTAGTTGTTGTATCAGCGCAAAATGTTACCAAGCCAGCGACTTTTTCTACACATTGGTTACTAGCTTTTACTTTCTACAAGCATTGTACTTTACCAAAAATACGAGAACCTTTTGATTGATCACTTATCTGCTATGAGTATATATATTGTTGTAACACGTTATTTTTCAAAATCTGATTTGTTTCTAAGAACATAACTGATCAGTAATTCTGTTATATTCTCCTCATACTTATAAAAATCCGAATCACAATCATTCCAACTTTCTTCAGCTTTTTCTTGAATTAATTCTAATTCATTTTGCCTTTCAGTTCTGTCTTTAGGGACAATTCCATTTTTGAATTTGGAGTTCGCTTTTTTGACAATTTCTGCTGTTTTTTTCGCTCCGATTTTAATTAAAGCATCTATAGTTTCGTTTGCGTAATCTCCACTTGAATTCCAATAAAATTGGTTAAATCCACCATTGTTTATTTCACGTTCCAAATTTTCAACAATCAATAAGACCTTTTGAGGTTCATTCAGTCGGTCAATTTTCTGTCCATATTCACATTTTTCATTCAGATATGAATCAATTTTCACCACAATCATATCACTTCTTTCAATTTTCAATACTTTTTCTAAGTCAAATTTCGATTGAGAATTACAATACGTAAAAAATAATGCTGATATGAATAATAGTATTTTTTTCAATTTAGTTTTTAATTGTGTTACAACGATTCTTATATGATTGATTTGCTCCTCATAGCATAGAATGCTATGATTTTTCACAGTGTTAGGCACAGTATTTTTTCAAATAATTTTCAAATGCTAACTCATATGCTCTCCTGTCAAACATTAATTCTTTTATTGGTTTTATTCCTATGTTTCCCATCTCTTCCTCGTATTCAAAATCATCATCTTCATAGGTGATATCTTTCCAGACTATTAAATCATCTTGTTTTTCTAAATTAAATGAAATAACACCACAATAATCACAACCACAATGACATCTGTAAAGTACAATTCGGTTTGTCTTAAATTGATTTAATGGTTTATGATTCCCTAAAAACTGAAAGACAGCATTTTTATTAACTTTCGATCTATCATAATTTGGAAACTTGAATTTATCGACCTCAAATGTATCTAGATCAAAATCACAATATGATAAATCAAAGCGATTAATGCTTAACCGTTCGGATAACGCTTTTTTATCAATAAAAAAATCAAAGTATATTCTTTCCTTATCTTTTTTTACTTCTTTGATCTCAAAATGATTTTTCATTAGTGCTTGTTGTGCCTAACATCCAAACTATGTTTTATGGCAAACTCATTAAAGGGTGAGCCATAACTTATAGACCATGTTATCGGCAGTTTTTAATTTACTATAGTTTTATCCAACCAATTCGTAATTTGCTTAAAATTATTTTCGCAGTTTATTTCTCTTTTTTGATTTGTTGATATTATCTCTAAAACTCTTCTTTTAGTTGATTCCAGGTCATCATACTCAACAAATTCTACATTTATATCTGTTTTCTCTTTTAAAAAAGCAAAGTATTTTCGTTGAGGTTGAATCATTTTCAGATGTTTTTCGAAATTCCTTCGGCTTCTTGTTAAGTCATTTTTTTTACGTTCTTTTAATTTATTCACAGTTGTTTCAAAGAGTATATACAAATCTGGGAAACAAATTCTATTCTCTCGAATCGCTTTGAGAAAGAATGCATGAGTCTCTTCTTTAGAGTAAAATTCAGCAGGATAACAATATATCCAATTATACCATAATGGCTGAAATATATCTCCATCCAAAATAGACATCTCATCTGATTCAAGACTTAATTGATAACGCTCTATTTGTTTTTTATAATACCAGAACGTGTCTTTTTTTTCTTCTCCTTTAAATAAAACATTGACTTCTGGAATTATTACAGACGTCTTATTTAGTTGTTTACTCAGTTGTGTCTTGCCAATTGCACTAGGTCCTTCAAAGCATACTATCATAAGATTCTATTTCATATTTTATTGCCGATAACGCTTAATATATAAGAACCATTCGATTAATTACTAATTAACTATGATCTTATATATGGTGTTATAAAGCGTTTTTTAAGTTCTATTTCTTTCAATAACGATTGTTTCTGCTATAATATCTCCCAAACGTTGATTTTCCTTAGTGAATTTAATTGTCAGAATCCCTACTAATCCGAATGGCCACATATCTATTAAGTCAAAACAATGTCTTAATAATGGTTGCCAAAAATCCATTTTTCCACCATTTTTATGAATTGCTTTTAGTCCGAATATAAAATTACCCATTGTGCTTTGAAAAAGTATTTCCGTTACTACCATAGTCAATATCCAAATTCCAAAAATTATTCCACTAACAAATAGATAAAAGTTTTCATCCCGTTTAATCAATTTTACGCCTTTGTATTTATTTATAGAAAATTTGTTTAAAATATTTTCGTCTATTTAATTATTTAAGTCTACTTTTTCTAGTTGCCTATAACGTTTTTGCGTATGATTTAGTTGCGTTAAGAACTAAATTAGCAAAAAGGGACGAATCTTAGGAGGAATTTGGAGGATTTTCCTGTTGGTATAAAGACGATCAAGCAATTAATTATATACGTTGTTGTCTTTTCGTTTATATTTTGATTTCTGGTTATTTAATAATATCAATGCAAAAAGTTATAAAACATGTTGTTTAATGTGATTTTGTGTTTTGTTGAAATAGATTAATAAAAAAGTTAAAAATAGTAATATCGTTATCAAGACGATGCTATATCCACTTGCAGGATCAAACTGCATAGCGGTTTTTAAACTAACTCCATTTAGAATATTCTTTCGCTTTAAAAGTTTTATTGTAAATTTCGGAATCAACCACAATGAAACAAATATTCCTAAAATAAAATATATGCTCCCAGCATAAATATTAATCCAAAATGATTCCCAATCAATCATAGTTCATTCATTTGTGTGAGGTTCTTCTGTATTGTTGCCAACGGCTTCGGCTATGAGTAGTTGCATCAATTTAGCTATAAATTCCGAAAGCACAAACTGACGACGGAAATTCCTTCGGAATTTCCAAAGTAGCCGAGAGCAAGCAATTACTTATAGCCATTGTTACCTGTAGTTATTTTATTTAAAATTTGTTCTTAATAATTCAATCATCTCGTTTGAGTCAGTTGTGTTTTCATTAAATAACCTTAAAGGTTCCCTGACTTTTGGATATTCATCCACAAATTCAATCCCGTCAATTTCTTTTAGGTCAAACTCATTCATTGTTTTAAGAAATGATTCTTGGTCAACTCCCCAAAACTTTATGTATTTAGATTCAGGAACGAAAATTTCAATCAATTCAGAATCCGAGTGAAAAATCATTCCAATGTCGATAAATGTGTCAGAAATAATTTCAGTTTCGTAGTTGGCAAGAAATTCAAGAGTTTGATTTTTGTCACAGTATTTTCCATATTCAGGTTCACAATCCGAGTGATTAAAAATCAGTGAAATCTCATCTGGCAGTTCCTTACTCAATTCGAGTATTAAATTCCAAAGTCTTGAGTTGTCAATATTAATTTCTGCATAGAAATTAAAGGCCAATTCTTCGTCTTCGAGATTATTGTCTTTTGGTAGAATTTTAAATCCTTCTACAATTTTTGCTGTTTTCCGTAATTCAAGTCTTTCCTTAACAGAGGAATTCATAGGAACTTCATCCACTTCTGGTGGACGCAATGTTATAGGAAGTTCTAAAGTCGGTTTCATAATTACAGGTAACGTCTCTTGTATGGTGCGTTTGTTTCCTGAAAGGAACAAATGAACTATACAAATTGTTGTGCATAGTTTTTATTCCGCAATATCTATTATTAGACCTTTACGTGTTAATTTATAGTCTTTACCCGTTTTAATCAGGCTTTCGTTTTTAATAAGTTCATTCAATTCAGTTTCTGCGATACCTTTAGTTTCTATTGTTCCAGTTGCTTTAAAATCAGCTTTTAATTTCATCAATGATTCTAACATATTATCATTGAAATAAGCATTTCCACAAACGAAGACTTTTTTATTCTTTTCAATTACGAATTCCAATTTCTTTAGAAACCGAACTAAATTTAAAATCATTAAATGTAGTCTTGAAGCTTTGTAGTATAATTTCATTAGTTTTCCATCGTATTCTACTTCGATGGAATTCAGTCCGTTTGTAATCGGTTTATCGTCATATTCCCCAATTAGAAAATTCAAATCATTTTTAATTCCATCTACCAACATTTTTATTCCGTCCATTGGAATTTCATTGTTCGCGAAAGCATTGAATTTGATATCAAATTTATGTTCGATTTTCAGTGTGTGATTTCGTAAAAAAGTATAAATATCAGAGGATTCATTCCAAAATATTCTATTTCTATCCCATTTCGGGTGAAATTCATCGTTTTCTAATATCTGTATGTAAATTCCTCTGTTCATTTTAATTATGCACAACGGTCTTGTATATGAAAAGTAGCGGATTTTAAGCACTAATTTTTCGAATTATAACAGACCTTTAATTTATTCATTTTGTTTCGATTAAGCGATTAAATCGCTATTTTTTATATACGTTGTTGTACGCTGGCTTTTTTCCGTTCAGATTGTCATTCAGCGTTGGCAAAGACATACTCTTTTGCAATTTTTGGCTTGTGCTTTGGCTTTAGCGAATTGCAAATGTGTATGGCTTTAAGCGTTGGCATTTCCCTCTGCATATAAAACAGCGTTTTTCATAACCATTTTTTGAGTTGCGGAAATTAATTTTTCCATCATTTCAAAATCTATGTTTCCATTTTTTATTGGCAATGAAACTTTGTCTTTTTGAATTTTTCTATTGCTTATGCTGTCTCCCCAAGAATATAAATGACCTAAACTTTTGTTAACGCAGGTTGCTAAAAATAGATGTGTCAATTTATTTTTTTTCTCGCTTTCTTTTAAATAGAGAACCAAATTATGACTATCGTTGGAATAAAAATCATTCTCTTGATATGTAACGACAAAAGTTTTTCCTCCAATAAAAACACAGTTTCCCTTATCTAAATATTTTTCATCATAGGATATATAACTACTTACAGAATTGTTTTCAGAACTTGCACATAAATAAGGTGTACTGCCGCTGTTTTTAACAATATCTCTTGATAAAATATTACCAGTATTCTCTACATCAAAAACATCTATAATATTAAATTCTTGGAATTCTTTTTGATTATATTCTCGTAAAACTAATTCCTCTTCTTTAGTCAAGTTAAAATCTTCAAGCCCTTTATCGTATAGATATTTTTTAAGAATAGTTTTACGTTGTTCTTTCAATTCAGAAATAAGTTGTTCAATAAATGTAAAATTTATTTGATTATTTGCTAGAACAGGTAAACTGATTATAGCATTCTTAAATGTATTATCTACATCTCTAACAAGAACAGAAAGTAAATTTTGTTTTTGTTTGTTTAATAATGCCGTGAAGTAGAGAATTGAATTTTTAGATAGCTCAATTTTTGGAATAATTTTTCTAACAAATTGACCTGCATACCAAGGTTTTTGACGAAAGAAAAAATCCATTTGTAAAAGACCTAAACTCCAATTTCCAGCATTATTAATATTTTTATCATTCACAAAACCAGTTCCTTTTAATATTCCTTGATTTTGAGATGTTCTAGTAACATAATCATATTGATTTCCAGACGTAAGCTTATCTTTATTGAAGCTTTTTGTTTTCTCAATATCGAAAAGTGCTCCTAACTTAAATTCTCCCCACTTAACTTCTTTAAGTTTTGCGTCAAGCAGGGAATCTACTTTCCCAGGCTTTCTATTTCAATAGTTTCTTCTTTTATTATTTCCGATACTTCCCAAGCTAAATATTCACTAACTGTCCTTTTGAAATCCTGTAAACTGGGTTTTGTATCAACAGGTGCTTGCTGATTCCAGTCAGCACCATTTTTTGGGTCTATGGTGTTTTCGTAGTATTCTTTTTCAGTAAATATGTTTAGTTTGCTTTTACCAAACCTAACTAAACTTACTACCTCCTCATATCTTTCTTTAGCTCTATCAGTATCGCGCAAATTATTACTTGCTTTTTTACGATTTCTTCTAGTATAACCATCATTTGTAAAATCGATGAACTTAACCATCTCATCTTTATGGTGTTTTTCGTTCACCTTGAAAACATATATGTTGGTTTGCACACTCGATTTGCCTACAAATATGTCAACTGGCATCTTAATGCTAGCGAGAAGCGTATGTTTTTCTAAAATTTTCTTGTTGTAATCCTTTGCTTTACCCGAACCAGCCGAATTTTGAATAATTATTGCTGCATAACCTTTATTCATCATATCCAGAGACTTTGCTACAAAATTCATCCCATTTCCAGGTGCAGAATAAGGTGGATTGAGAATAAATGCATCAGCAGGAAATTTGACATTAGTTTTCCCAAAACCATAGTTACCATCGAAATCTTTTATAGAATCCTTGTTCAAAATGTTCGAACTGCCATCTCCCATCAAAATCATATTTAGAATTGCTAGCATATATACGCTAGAAATCAGCTCCAAACCAAGCAGTTGTTCTGCTTTAATTTTTATTTCTTTTGTAGTCAGTTCATCAGGTGAAGTAATCGTGTTTTTAGCGTCTGTTAGCATCTCGTTCATTGCAGCCACAAGCAAACCAGCAGAACCAGTTGCGAAATCCCATACATATGAGTCTTTATTTACTCGTGCTAACTTCACCAATAAGTTTGCAACATATGATGGTGTTAACACAACATCATTTAATTTGTCTTGCGAAAACCCAAGCCAACCATACATTTCATTAAAAAGTTTGCCTGTAAAATCAGTAGTCAATCCTATTTTATAGTAGATTCCTAAATCATCTACAATTTTTGTAAATACCCTTTTTAATTGACTTTCACCGTTTTCAACTTTATTGATATTGTTTGTTAAAAGTGTGTTTTTTAGTGTACGAACTATTAAGTCTTTTTTCTCTTTTGGTAGTTCTTTTTCTCCTAAAAAGGCTTCTATTTTGCGAATAATTATTTCTCCATCTGTATTTCCTTTTTCAGTTGAAGAATTTAAATCAGATTTTTCAAGTGGTGTTACTTTTCCAGGTATTCCTAGTGTGGCAATTATTGAGGCAGCAACTAAATAGACGCGGTCATTTTCTCCAAGACCTTTCTCATTTTGGTAAATATCATTATTCAATTTTACCAAGCTCGCATCAATTTCTTTTTCCCTCTTTTCTTTTAGCAGGTCAATTTCTTCTTGTGTCAAGCTCAAAGTTTTGACACGACTAATAAAATCATCAAAATTATTAGGTGCTAAAAAAGAGAAATCCGAGTATTCACCAATTTTTTGACCAACTCCAAGATTACTTTTGGAAACATAGTAAACACCTATCTCGTGGTTGATATTTCCTGCCTCATCTTTGTAGCCTGTCATACCGATTGCTATGATATCTGTATAACTTGTGTGATGAAGTAGAGCATTTGAATAGTGAACGGCTCCATTTACGGCATAAGAGTTAATATTTTTAAAATGAGATTCATTTTTGGAATTTCTGTTTTCAACTTGTCCGTTAGCATCGAGTTTAACCAATTTGTCCTTGTAGCCTTTATATTCAATCAAAACAGGAAAGAAATCTAGATTCTTGTCTTGAAGTAATAATTTGGCATCTGGACGGTTTGCACCAGTTCCACCATTTTTAGTAAAGTAGTCAGAGAGAGCTTTATCAATTTCCATATTTAATGGTTCTTGCTCTAACTTGTAATCCAACTTATGACTTTTAAGCCATCCATTTGCTAAATCAGCGATATTTGGTTCAATTGATTTTGCCATTAGCTTTTCTGTTTATTTGAAATTATTAACTCCTTAATGTCCACATCTAGAATTTCGGCAATTTCCATTAAGGTTTCTAATCTTGGTTGTTGTCGGTTTTGTGCATAAGCGTTTACCATATTGTAACTTTTCCCAAGTTTTTCAGCCAACCAAGTTTGCTTTATCCCTTTTTGTTCCAATACTTCCTTAATTCGATTCATTTCTGACGTTATTTTCAGTCCTCTAATTTACATTTATATCTCAAAAAACTGTGTGAAAAATCAAAATATTTTCGGGTGGTGGTGGGGAAGTGAAAGCTCTTTTGGTTTTTCAGTTTAGGCTTTGAGCGATGGTAAAAACCAAATGTGCTTGAACGTGCGGTTGGTTTTTCAGAGCTTGTGTACAACGGTCTCGTATAACCGTCAGTTACGGGTTTATATGCGTTAATTTTCGGTTTGACACTGGCGTTAGGAATTCCGAGTGGATTCAGTTTACCCTGAGCGGAGTCGAAGGGTGGTCGAATCCACCATAATTGCGGTTATACATTGTTAGGCAACGTTAATTCTTAGTTTCTATTATTTTTTTCAATCTTTCTATCTGCTTGTAGAAATCATTTTTGTTCAAAACATCTTCTCCTAATTTCAAATATCCTTTTTCATATTGTTTCAAAGCAGTCCTATAATCCTTTTTTTGTTCTGCTACAGTTGAAAGCATAAAATAACCATCAGCATAATGAGGATAAGTTGCTATACTAAATTTTCCCATTTCTTCAAGTGCTTCCCAATCTTCACGCTCTTCAATTACCCAATAAATAGTATCAATATCGTCAGTTCTTATACTTAAATTAATATCATATTGGTCTTTTATTTTTTTATACTTTTCCTTAAGAAAGGATAATAAGTCTTTTTCAGATTCAATATCTTCATCTGTTATCATAGCAAAATCTTGAAAAACGAATTGTAATGCTAATGGTAAGCTTCTATTAATTAATGAATAATGTTTTTCTTTTTTAAAATAGTCGAATTTATATTGAGTCTTTTCATTAAATGACTTATTAGCTATAGAGTCATCAAATTTTCGAATAGTTTTTATGTGATTTACTAAATCAAATTCACTAGTGCTTACGTAGTAAGATAGAAATTTTTGATTACTCCTTAGTTCCATTTTGATTTTTCTAGAAAGACTCTCTGGAATGTATGGGCTTATAAGTACGAAAGAATTGAAAGCACTACCTTTAAAAAGAAAGAAGTTAGAATAACTTGCAGTTAAGGAATGTCCTACCAATACCTTGTAATTTCCAATTTTGTATTTATCAGTAAGATAAGGTAGTAATTCTTCATCGATAAATTTTTTAAATTTAATTCCTTTATTTTGCAATTCACCTGTCTTAGAATCGTAGTTGCAATCTTGCCATCTAGCAAATTTATTTGAAGAATCTTGATAATTTTGGTCAATTCCAACGATTACTGTTTTAGGTATTTTTTCAGTAACAAGTAATAATTCAGAATTTCCAATCAAATTATAAAACATATATTCACCGTCAAGAGTTAAAATCAAAGGCAATTTATCTATTTGCTCATAAGACTTTGGAATATGAATTCTAATAGTCCTTTTTTCATTTAAGATTTTGGATTCAATTGTATCTGTTAAAGTTTGTTGGGCAATGGCTGAGCTACTTGCTAATAGGAACAATAAAATATGAATGTTTTTCATAGTAGTGTTTTAGTGTTGCCTAACGGTCTCGTATAACCGTCAGTTACGGGTTTATATGCTTTAATTTTCGGTATGGCACTGACTTTAGCAATTCCGAGTGGATTCAGTTTACCCTGAGCGGAGTCGAAGGGTGGTCGAATCTGCCGTAATTGCGGTTATACATTGTTGGCAAATGTTAGTAATATTCAATATTTCTATACTCCGTTATTCTATAGTTCCTATATTTTCTTTTATCATTATAACCATTAAGTGCATTTATAAAAGCTATTTTTTTTGTCCAATTCCTTTTGGAATCATATTCATAATTAAATTTGGTGTATAATGAATCATTATATGTGTTTATAATACTTAGTATTTCATTTTTTTTATTGTAACTATATTTCTGATTATCTTCAGTTTCTACAATTTTAGAAGATACTTTGCCATTTACAATATTTATTGTTTTTGTTAAATCATCCTTTATGCTACAAAAATTATCATATTTTAAATTTTCTATAATTGCATTTTTAGTTTTTACTCTTGTTTTCATAAAGCATAATTCATTTTTCATGAAATTTGTTTGCTTTAAAATGGTGTCCCCAGAATTATAAATGTAGTTTGAGACTCCTATCTTTTCCCATTTATCTTTTTTGAGTGTTAGTAATTCTTTTTTGTAAGGTTTTTCATTTTCTAAGAAAATTTTATTGTGTTTTACAAGAAGCCATTCATTTTTATAAGAGATATAACGATAAAATTTTATTTCTTGAAAATTTCTATTTTGTTTAAAAATAATTTTCTGTTGTACTGTTTCTTCATCATTAGATGAGGATGATATAACAATATTTTTAAGACTTTTGTCATCATAATAGGTATACCTATATTTCATGGTTGAATATCTAGGACCATATATATATTCTTTAATTGTTCCATTTTGATTAAAGTAGAGTTTTCTTACTATAACATCAGTGTTATAGTGCTCATTTACTTGTCTTACTAAAATACTTTTAACTTTTCCTTTGAGGTTTAGGTTATTTATCGATATAGTTAAAGGTGGATATGGTGTATCGAAAGAAAATTCATCAATAAAATTAAACTTATAGTTGTCGATACTCTCTTTTTCTTGTGATTTTGCACAATTAATAAGAATAAATGTAAATAATATAAAAGTTATTTTTTTCATTATTCAGTTTTAATATTTGTTAACGTTCCGGCTAAAAAGCGTTGCTGTCCCGCAGGGGAGCTATGATTTTTTAGCCATTGTTAAGTGTATTTTTTATTTGGTTGTCTATTGTTTCTGAATTAGTATATAAGAACTGATAAGTCTTTTTCATTACTAATTCTTCCATTTCTTCAATTTTGTTATCAATCCGAACATATTCTTCTGAGGATTTCAATTGGTTTCTCAGCTCGATATATTTCTGTAAATTCTCCTTGTCGTTTTCCTGATTGAATTTATCCATAATAACTTTTAGACACTGTAAGTCCTTGGCAAATTCATTCAATTCGAGTTTGTAATCGAGAATTCTTATTACTTCTTTCGTTATGGTTTGTTCTACAGAAACGCCTTCATAATCAAAGTATGCATACCACTGCCAAATAATTAAAATGTCTCTAATTAGTTCTGGCAATTGTTGAAACCCTTTTTCATTAATCCACCCACCATATTTCACATCTGAACCCAAACATTTTGATATATACAGCCAAAAATTCGCTAATACTTGTTCCTCTTTCTTTGAAGACTTAAGAATTTTTTCAACATCCGTTGTGTTTCTTTCCCTATGCAGAGATAAAGCTTTGGAAAATTCAAATTTAACATATTGCAATAGCTCGCTCGCTTCTTCTGGCTTAACAGAAATCTTTTCTGCCAAAGTATTTACCTGATTCATTTTCCATATAGACTCAGCTTCTTGAATATCATATTTTGTTCTTTCAAGTAGCTTTTGAGCTGTTGTCAATCCAACAGGGATTCTATTTCGAAGTTCTAGTATGGATTCTTTGTTCTTCAATTTTCAATTACACTTAACGGTCTCGTATAACCATCAGTTGCGGGTTTATATGCGTTAATATTCGGTTTGACACTGGCGTTAGGAATTCCGAGTGGATTCAGTTTACCCTGAGCGGAGTCGAAGGGTGGTCGAATCCGCCGTAATTGCGGTTATATATTGTTGGCATTAGTTTTTATTCTTCATTTTCATTTGGTAAAGGTCAAAACCTTTTGCCCAAAAATCCTTTTCAACCTTTTCTAATTCAAATCCCATTTTTTCGTAAAACTTAAATACGAGTTGAGTTGTTCTGACAATTATAAATTCAATCTTTGGGTTTCTATTCAAATGATTAATTCTGTATTGAGTCAATTTTTTTCCTATTCCATTTCCTTGAGACTTTGGGTCAATCATATCCCAAGAAATTCGAGCCAGTTTTTGTTCCGTAAAGTAGTTTATTCCTCCAGCTCCGATAATTTCAGAATTTTCTTCATAAACAAAATAATCCTCTATTTCATTTTCGAGATAGTTTTCAAAATCATTTTCCTCCGAAGTGTCAAAATATTCAGGTGTATTTTTCCTTAATAATTCAATTATTTTCGGTTTGTCTTTATTCGAATATTCTCTAATCATTCTCGTTTATTGTGATTTTTATCAAATTAATGCCAACGGGCTTGTGTATGAAACGTAGCTTGCAAAAAAACACTAACTTTTCAGATTAACACAGAGCCGAATTTTTATATTTTGTTTTTAATTTTTCTCTTTTTAAAAGCCAAATTAAAAATTTGGCGGACTCTCTAAATATATACAAACCTTTCGGTTAAGCACTTATTAGCTATGTTTTATACACCGTGTTGGCAGCATTGCGCCTTCATAAATATACAACAACCATTGGATTGATTACTTTGCTGCTATGATCACATATATGTTGTTGTAGCTAGTTTTACTCTTTTTTAGTATGATGCTCCAGATTTACTTACACCATATTCATCAGGAACATATAGGTGAAACGTATTTTGTTCGTTACAAAAGTCTGGTTCCAAAATTATTGATATGTTTTCACCAGTATTATCTGTCAAAATCTCTTTAAGTTCGTCAATATTCTCAACGGTATTCCATTCCGAACTACCATTTTTTCGATATTCTTTGTAAGTATTATTTATAATTAATAATTCAGGTTCAAAATTGTCTTTGATTTGAGATTCCGTTATGGTTCTTATAAAATCCTCAGTTACTAATCCACTATTTAATTGATTAATCGATTTGAATACGGTTATTGAGTCACTCGCATTACTTTCAGCAATAAGTTCACCTAATTCATTCGGATTTTCCAGAAAAAAGTAATTCCGATTATTTCCAGAATTTGGTATTCGAACTAATACTAAAACTTTATTGTTGCCTTTTAGCAATTCAGTTACATATTTTATAAAGTCATTTTTTGTCATTTACAGACTTTGATTTAATTAGCTACAACGGTCTCGTATAACCGTCAGTTACGGGTTAAATTAGCGATTATTTTCGGATTAAGCACAGACCTTAGCAATTCCGAGTGGATTCGGACGTAGTCGAATCCGCCGTAATTGCGGTTATACATTGTTGTACTGCGTTATTTTTTGTCAAATTCATTTATCAGATTATGTAACTTGTCATTTTCAGGAACTCTTTCAATCCATTTTCTGGCTGATATTCCGTGATTGTTTATTTTGTCCAATTCAGCTCCACGATTCAAGAGTTCTTTAATAATCTCAAATCTTAATTGGTTGACCTCTTTTTGTTCTTCTCGCCAAGTCAGTCCATATTCTCGAATTGCAGTAAATATTGGACTATTTCCGTGTTTATCCTCAACAATATTTATGTCTGGATTCCCTTTTCTTAATAATAGTAATGATGTTTTCGAAAGATTATGGTAAGCAAGAGCGATATGTAAAGCATTAAATCCATTATCGTTTTTCCAATTCACGTCAGCTTTTAGGTCAATTAAATAATCAATTAATTCTATTTGTTCATTTGAATCTTGAAATTCAGAAGAGCAGTTTACTGCATTAATAAGAATTGAGTTCGAGTTAGATGAATCCAAGTAATCGTTTATTTCGATTTTTTCTTTTTGAATTAATTCAACCACTTTTTGTTTGTCCGGTTCGTAAAGCGCTCTAAAAAGCTCAGTTCCGAAATCCTTTTCAGATTTATTTGAAGAAAACAAACTTTTGAATAAACTCATAGATTATAGATTGGTTTTAATGCAGTACAACGTTTAATATATGTGTCGTAGCAAGGCAAAATGTTACCCTGTTTTTCGGTTTTTCTGCGCATTGATTGCAAACTTTTCCTTTTTGCAAGCATTGCGTGTTACCAAAATTACAAAGACCTTTCGATTTGTCACGTAATTGCTATGATCACATATATATTGTTGTACAACGTTTATTTTTCAAAATTATCTCCGTCAAAATATAAGGTTGGATTGTCTAGTTCTTTCCAAGCCTTTTCGCTAAACCCTCCACAATAGTACAGTTCAGATTTAAAGCAATCCTCAGAACTAGGGGCCAAATTTAAAGTTTCGTAATCATATGTGTTTTGCCCTAAATACATATCCGCTATTATCAAATTCTTATTTTTTGGAGTCCCCTCAACAAAGAATTTTAGATCCCATTCAAGTGATATTATTTCAACTTCTAAAGTGCTTTTCGTTTTTATATTTTCAATAGTAATATTTTTTGTCACCATTGGATCAATTCCGAAAACAAGATGGGGATTATAAACAATATTCACCTTGATATTTGCATCAAGGTAAGAAGTCGCTCTTGTCTTCCATAAGAATTCTCTACATAAGATAATCACGATAAAAAAGGTTAAGACTGTAATTACTTTTCGTTTTGTGAAATATCTCATTTTGTTAATGTAGTACAACGTCTCTTGTATGTTGCGTTTGCCTGCCGAAGGCGGCATCTGCAATATACAAATTGTTGTGTGCTTTACTATTTGTTCAGTATAATCTTAATGCGTTACTCGAGCCTGGTATTATGCCGTTATCGTTCATTTGTTTTATTAATTCTGCCAATTGAATTAATTCCATTTGTTCGTTAAAAGATTCTCCGTTTCTGTTT
This sequence comes from Aquimarina atlantica, assembly GCF_000626715.1. Lineage (GTDB taxonomy): Bacteria > Bacteroidota > Bacteroidia > Flavobacteriales > Flavobacteriaceae > Aquimarina > Aquimarina atlantica. The sequence goes on from NZ_AQRA01000001.1 coordinate 776,000, forward strand.
ATAATTTCTCCGCCTAATCTTTTTTGGCAATACTTTATAGAATTCACTAAAACTCTGTAAACATTAATTGGATCTGCACTTCTTGGAATAGAAAATTCAAAAACTAAATTAGTTGGATTCATTTTTCCTTTTTTGATTTGTTCAGGAAGAAAATAACCTGGTTCAGTTGAAGTCCAAACGCTAAAATGTTGGTCAGATGCATAGTCCGAACTATTGTTCCAATGAAATAAATCTCCATCCCCCCATTTCAGACCTAAACTTTGTAAGACATCCCAAACTTCTTTACCATTATATCCGTTCTCGCTTTGAAGTCCAATAAGAATATCTTTGTCAAATAACTTATTTAGTTCAACTAGTTTTTTACTTTTTTCAATTGCAGATTCTTTTGATTCAGTTTCTTTAATTTCAAAAGTTAATGAATGACTTTTCAGTCTTTTCTTTAATTCAATAATATACCTTTCCAATTTCTCTATGTCGTAGTTTGGATTTTCATCATTGAAAACGTCAAGAAGACCAATAGCAACTTGGATTTGGGTGTATGTTTCAGGTGTTCCACCAGCAAGAGCATATGTCCATTTATCATCTTCTGGAGAATGTCCAAATATTGTTGAAGAAAAATTGGTTCGCCATTCGTAATCGAACAACTCATAAAGTTTTTTCTGTTGAATTATTGTTCCGTCTGGAATTACTAGTTCGATAATCCATTCTCTACTTGGTTCAGCTTTATATTCATCTTTTTCCTCCTTGTTCTCAATTTTAGGTAATTTAAGCTGACTTTCATCCAATATGTGAGACATATCTTCTGATGATTTATTGAGACCAAGTTTTTCAATTCTGTCAGCACTTTGTGAAGCTGTAGTTATGAAAAAATCATCTTGGTTTAATTCAGAATTTGAATTTTTGGTCAAAAAGAAAATCACTCCAATTATTATTATTATTATTATTCCGATTATTATATATGTTATTTTATTCATTTCGTTCGAGAGCTTCTCGGTATTGCACACAACGGTAAATATAACAAACGTTGTTATCCCAAAGGGCAACTATGTTTTGTTATATAGTGTTATCTACTTTTTATTTTGCTATAAATTTATCCACTTTAATTATATCTTCTTTTCGTAGTCCCCAAAAAGTAGCTTGAATTTTCTTTTCTTTAAAAGGCAGAGTATAAAATTCTAAGTCAAAATTCATATCGAAAATCTTTTCCCAACTCTTCTCAATTAGATTTTTCTCCGTTTTTGATAATTCCTCATACTCAGTATTACCATATTTTTTTTCAAATTCATTAGCTTCTACTTCAGAGTCTGCTATATAATCTTTATAACTAAGTGGCCAATGCCATAAAACGAAATCTGATAACAAAATATCTTTCTGTTCCTTCTCGATTTCTATTCGATATCCAACAGTTCCTTTTGGCAAAAGTCCAGATTTTCTTAAGTCAGGTTTTCTTTTGTTCGAATCAAAATGCTGATACCAAGCCCACACAGGAAATTGAGTTCTCTTTTCCGGTTTACCAATGCGATTACTCATTTGACTTTTCATCCATTCGTATCCAGCTTTAAAATCTGATTCAACAAATTCCTCTTTTGGAATTAAAACTCCATTTTCATTTAGTTCATTCCATCCAATTTCATTTTGTATAGTCCAGAGTTTAATTTTCATTTAGGAATTGTAGATAACGTTTAATATATGTGTTGTAGCAGAGCAAAATGTTACCTTGCTTTTCGGTTTTTCTGCGCATTGGTTGCTAACTTTTCCTTTTGCAAGCACTGCGCCTTACCAAAAATACAACAACTATTCGATAGATCACTTAGCTGCTATGAACACATATATAGTGTTACCAAATCGTTTTTTCTTTTTACTTGTCAGAAATCAATTTAAGAAGTTCCATTTTTCAGGGAGATATTTCTTCCACCCTCTATCATAAGTATTCCAATACAATAAATCGTTATTATTCCAGAAAACATATATAATTTCCCCAATTTTAAACGGTTTACTTGAACTATCAGCATAACGTAATTTTCTAATCACGTAATCTTCATTTTCTAAGTGAATTTTTACATAAGGGTAATTCAGTAGCGTATAGTCATTCCGCATGGGTCCTTTTTCTCTTATATATTTAACAATCTCCGCCTCAATTTTTAAAGCATTAGATCTTAATTTAATAAATTGGGTTTTTGTATAAATCATGTAAATTAAGATTCCAATAATTACAATATTCCAAATTTCCATTTATTTGCAATGTTTGGTAACGTTTAATATATGTGTCGTAGCAGAGCAAAATGTTACCTTGCTTTTCGGTTTTTCTGCGCATTGGTTGCTAACTTTTCCTTTTGCAAGCACTGCGCCTTACCAAAAATACAACAACTATTCGATAGATCACTTAGCTGCTATGAACACATATATAGTGTTACCAAATCGTTTTTTCTTTTTACTTGTCAGAAATCAATTTAAGAAGTTCCATTTTTCAGGGAGATATTTCTTCCACCCTCTATCATAAGTATTCCAATACAATAAATCGTTATTATTCCAGAAAACATATATAATTTCCCCAATTTTAAACGGTTTACTTGAACTATCAGCATAACGTAATTTTCTAATCACGTAATCTCCATTTTCTAAGTGAATTTTTACATAAGGGTAATTCAGTAGCGTATAGTCATTCCGCATGGGTGCTTTTTCTCTTATATATTTAACAACCTCCGCCTCAATTTTTAAAGCATTAGATCTTAATTTAATAAATTGGATTTTTGTATAAATCATGTAAATTAAGATTCCAATTCCGATAATTACAATATTCCAAATTTCCATTTATTTGTAATGTTTGGTAACGTCTCTTGTATGTTGCGTTTGCCAGCCGAAGGCTGCATATGCAATATACAAACTGTTACCAGTAGGTTTTGTTTCAATCAAAGAAAAATTTCTTGAAATCACTTAAATCCATAACCGCAACATTACTCTTATTTGAATATAATCTCCTTAATCTATTTATAGCTTGATTTTTTAATTTTGAGCTAAAAATAAATAAATTTGGGCTGTAAATTGTAGGGGAATGTCCAAGTAGCCCCTTAGAGTTAGATACTTTAGAATCCAATTCAGATTTTTTAATATTATTTACGTTCTTATAATTTAGTCGTAATTCACACAATACTGTTCTCTTTTCATTTCCAGATTTCGATCCAAAAGAGAAATCCATAGTCTTGCGTGCGTTTCTTTTTTCTTTTCTAGCTAAGTTACTTTCAACCTTATCTAAGTTCAAACAAATTTCTTCAGAGAATGGTGATTTTTTAGCCCCGTCTGATATACAAATGGAATCAATAGATTCAATACAATCAAGAAATTTTAGGCATAGAGGATGCCTTTTAGTAGTATTTTCGCAATACTTCCATTTATTCTGTGGAGCCATATAAATCAATCCTTTCTAATGCAATATTGAAAGAAGAAAAAATATCTTCTATCTCAATTCCTAAATTAATGTAATCGTATTGATGAGTCTTCTCAACTCTTTGGGCAAGATAGAATAGTACATTAGAAATAGTTTCTTCTTTTTCAGAAATATATTTTAACGCACTGATCATATCCGGATGGTGACTTGCTATTAGAAACTTAGCTCCAGTTTTTTTATTAAGAAGTACAATAAGTCTAGCATATTCAACAACCCATTGTGGATGTAGATGAACTTCAGGTTCATCAATAATTAGAAGTGTTTTATCATTTAGAAATCCATTTTTATAGAGCATCTGAAGAATAGCAAAAGATTTCAATCCTGTAGCACATTCTAATAGATTAAATTCCTCTCCATCATTTCGTCTATATACAAACGTTTTGTCAGATATTTCTTTGTCATCAACCTTTACATCTCCTTTAATGATTTCTTCTTTAAAGATAGAGTCAATATCATTAAAATTCTTTGTAGTATTTTTTTTATTTAAAAGTTCATTAATGTCCTCCCAATGCGATCTTTCAGCATAAAAATCAATGCCCAAAATCATAGGTGTATCTATATAAGCTACATTTTGGATTGAATGAATGGGAGTTAATTTCTTTTGGGATCTATCTATAATGGGAACATCATATTCGAACAAATTAAAAGTTCTTTTTAGAGGAGTGTCATAAAATGCTTCTTCCAATATCTCATCTAATACTGATATTGGTCTTGATTCTTTAATTTTAATTGATTTTTTTACTGATTGATTTACTAGGAATTTAAGTCTTTCCAAAAGTTCTACAATACTTGTAGTTTCATCAATCTTTTCAGAGTAAAAAGAATCCCCTAATATCCTCTTAATTCGGTCAAGTCTTTTTTGGAGTTGGGGCCTGTTTTGAAAGTTTGAAATTTCATTAACGGCTTCAATTAGAAATTCAATTGCAGATAATGTCGCATTATCAGTTTCAAAGAAGGTAAGTGAAGTTTCGTCTCTATAAAATCGTCTAAACGAATTTCTAATTTTTAAATATTCATCTTTATCTAGGAAATACGATAATTCTCTAGTTAATTGATCAAGAGTTCTGTTTATATGACTTAATTCATCTCTTAATTTATTATCAACGATTTTATCAAAATTAATTGAAGTCTTTAGAAGATTATACAACAATTTTGATATAGTACTTTTTCCACTTCCATTTTCTCCAGTAATAACAGTTATACCATTAAGAATGATATCTGCATTCTTAATTGATCTGATGTTTTTAAGATTTATATTTATCTGATTATTGAGCATAAATATTTATTTCAAACAAATATAATTATTAATGGAAGTAAATAGCTTAAATGGCTAAAATATATAGTTTCATTTTTTATAAGTAATTTTTATTGGCTTACTGGTAACGGTTAGTATAAAAACCGTTTTAATGGTTTTTATACCTTGTTAGGCAATGTTTATTTCTTTTCTATAATCCAATCATTATATATTTAATAGTCTCATCACTATTAAAGAAAATTTCCAAATTCGGTTCACGATACCAAAATCTCTCTTGTTTTCCACCACCACTTTTTCGTTCATCAGGTTTCGGTAGTTTTCGTTCAATTTTTCTTTTTTTGTATTTAAAGCTTATGTTGTTCCATAATGTTCCTTTATAATCTTTGGTAAGAAAAATCCGTATCAAAGAATCATTTGAAGCAAATTTAAACTCAATTCCATCTGGACTATTTTCAATGAAGTAACTATCATTATGATAACTATTAATTGTATCATTCCCCAATCTTTGCATTAACATTTCAAGGTTTTTATTATCCACTCGAAGTCCGATAACTTTTTTTAAGTCAGTAAATTTTATATTCTCTGAATTGTTCTCATAATTCTTATTGTCAATACAAGGATATTTGATATTATCCTCTTTAGTTAATCTTTCAAATATTCGCTCACTATTAGGCATTTTGACTTTTTCTTTTAAAATCAATTTTTTATCCCAATAGTTATAGGCTAAATCAATTTGTTCTTGAGTAATATCTTGTCCTTTTTCGGAAGTCCATTCCCAAGTTATGCCATTATAAACGTGATGCCACCCAATGGATTCTTTACAATTTTTATAAATATATTTTGTTCCGATTCCGTTAATCTTACGTTTTTTATCATCAAAAATTCTTGTCAATATTACATGTATTGCAACTGATTTTTCTGGATTCTTTAATGCTTTTAGTAACTTTTCCTTAGTTGGCTCACCTATTTCTACTAATTCATTTGAAATTGAATCAGATTGAGTTAAAACCAAAATATAATTACAATCTATTGTAACAGATTCCCAGCTCAATTTATCTATCAGTTCAGAAATGCGTTTTTCAGACACGTCTTGTCCAGATGATAAGGCGGTCATCATACAAAAGACTAAAAGTAAAACGGTTTTCTCTATGTTCATTTAATATTGCCTAACGGCCTAGGCTATGAGTAGTTGCGTGGTTTAGCACTTAACTTTACAAGTATGCACCGAACTGAAAATCCGAGAGGATTTTCAGAAGTAGACTAGAACCAGCAATTACTTATAGCCATTGTTGTGTGTAGTTTTATTCTATTACAAGTTCAACTCTTATTTGTCCGTCTTCGGCTCTAAAATCCCGATTGAACACTTTTTTTCCAATAATCTCTTTTGCCTCTATCATTTTATCGAGATACCCTCCAAATTCAAAAATAAACTTATTAGAGTTCGGCTTATTTTTAGATTCCAGAAAATCTGAAACGTGCATTAAATATTTGTCCAAAATATCCTCTAAAGGATATTGGTTGTTAGTTTCGTCAGATTGTAATTCATAAGATAAAGTCATTCTATACTTGGCTTCATGTTCATCATTTAAGTCCAAATAAATACCATCCTCAACTTGTTTGTAACGTTTTTGGTTTTCGTATTTCTTAAGTTTCACCAATATAATATTCTTCATCACACTATATTCCATACGCAGTTCTTGATTGGCTGAAGAGCTGGAATCTTTTTTCCCCGATTGTCCAAATAGATTACTGAATAGTCCCATAGTTAGAATTAAAACTAATATTTTTCTCATTTCTCGTGTTTCTCAAATTACACACAACGGTAAATATAACAAACGTTGTTGTCTCAAAAGGCAACTATGTTTTGTTATATAGTGTTATCTACTTTTTTAATATTCATTTTCTCGAATTTCAGTTAAAACTATTCCAAGCCAATTTGTCCCTTTCCATTTTTTCCTGTCAAGACAATTTTTATCAGATTCGTGGAGTCCAATTCCCCATATTTTGTCATCAGGACTAGATTCCACAATTGTTTTACCTTCCGTGTCTATTAGTTTGGACTCTAAATCAGGATTTTGTTTAAATTTTAATAGATTGCCGTTATAAACAATTTCCATACATTTTGAATTCCATATTTTTACGTTAAAATTCTTAACTTCTCTTCCTAATTCCTTGCATTTTCTTGAGTTTGAAGTTTCTAATATTTTATTTGCTGTATTTTTATCATTAAATAACAATGCTTTATGGTACATCATATATTGTTCTGCACTTGAAAATTCAATATTATATTCCTTAAAGTTACACTTGTACCACTGGGAAAATGGGTGTTTTGTTTCCCAAAAGAGGCTGTAATTTTCGATGTTCGATTTCTCTTTTCTTAAAAAACCACAATTCAATATTTTCTTTTCGTTTGATAAGAGATAATTAAATTCATCGTAGAAAAAGTATTGATTGTCAAATTGAAAATTAAGTCCTCGACTATAATGGTTGTTTTTTATATAATTTAAATATGAACAGTCATCTGACCATTCACTAACATATTCTTGTTTTTGATGCACTCTATTATGAATTTCTCTAGCAAAAGGAGTGTTTGGATTTTCAACCCAATCATCAAGTTCAAATTCAATATCAACACTCAGATCCATTTCGAAATCTAGGCTCTTACAAGTTCCTATTTTGTAATGATAAAAGTATAAATCGTGCATTTTTTGTAATTGTAGATAACGCTAAATATATGAATCGGAGCAAGGCAAACATACCTGAACCAATTGATTTATCTGCGCATTTTTATTTCTTGTTTAATTTATAAAAATCTAGCGCCATTGAAAAAAGGAAAAGACCTCTCGATCTGGCACTAAACTGCTCTGATTTTATATATAATGTTAGCAACCGTATTTTTTGTTTGCATCCAAAAAAACAGAATCTTCATAATCCAATACTTTGAATCTCAAAGCCCATTTAATTCCGAGATCTCTTATATCTTCTTCAATATCATTAAAAGACCTCCTTATTCTTAATTCGTCAGTATTTTTAATTTTCAACTTTTTAAAGTCACATTTTATTCCAAATGAGTATCTGCCAAAAACAAAGGCATATATTTCCCCATTCTCAGGGTTTAATAAAGTTCCGTGATCATTTATTGCCCATTTATTATCATCAGGAATATTTTTAGCAAACTTATCCCATAAATCATTTAATCCTTCGTGATAGAAATACTGCTCTTTTGGTTTGGAATAAATTTTTAGTTTGTCAGAACCTTTAATTTTAAGAAATTCAAGAACCTTTATGTTTTCTTGGTTATTTAGTATACGATCTTCTAAAGTCATTTTTATGGTTGCTAACGTTTAATATATGTGTCATAGCAGAGCAAAATGTTACCTTGCTTTTCGGTTTTTCTGCACATTGGTTGCTAACTTTTACTTCTTGCAAGCGATGTGCCTTACCAAAAATACAACAACCATTCGATTCATCACCTAGCTGCTATGATCACATATATGGTGTTGTGTACAGTTTTTATATTTCTCTTAATACTTTTCCGTTGTAGAATTCAAACTCCAACCATATTTTTTTGTCATTTGAATCGGGTAATCTTTTGATAGATTTTGCATCGTCAATCCCAAAGAATTCATCATTTATTTCAAAATCATATCTTGTTTGACCAATTTCTCGTTCAAATATCCAATAATTCTTTAAAACATATATATATGGTTTCGCAATGACACTTTTCGATGTTTCGCGAATTTGAATTTCACTATCAATTTTTACAGAATTTTGGTTAACTAATGCAAATCCAATAATCGTTAGAAAAGGAATCATCATAGGTAATAAACTCAATCCGATAAGAACGATCAGAATTCCTCCATAAATTTTAGCCCAAATCCTTTTGATGTTTTTAAAAACTATATAAAAAGTACTAATAAACCAAACCCATAGTATGATTCTGTCAACCGAATTACCTCTAAAAGAAATATCAAATGTTATATAAAGAATTAAATCAATTAACATCAAGGTTGTAATTCCAATGTATATTTTGATTTCTTTATTCATTTTTTCAAGAAGTTCTGAATTGTACACAACGGTCTTGTGTATGGCTCGTTGCGGAAAATCAGCTATGATTTTCCGCCGTAACCGAAAGATAGCAAATTGCAATGAATTCCGATTAGGAATTCAGCTGCAATGAGCTATACACGTTGTTACCTGCTGGCTTTTATTTTTTCAATTTTATATCTATCCATTCCGCAATGGGAATTCAGAACTTCGATTTCCTCTTCGTTCTTTGTTATAAATCCAATGAATTTATTCTCATAATCTTTCCAAGTTCCACCAATTGGTGTTTCTCTACAAGTCTCTACCAAACTAAAAACTTGTTTTCCGATTTGAGTTATCATTCCACCTGATTTTGCACCAACATTCAGAGACCTTACTCGTTCTGATAGCTCTTTTTCAAGTCCGTTCCATTCCATAAGTCCATATTTTGAGTCAGATTTAATTCGGTCAAAAGTGTTTTTAGCATTTTTTTGATTGTCAAATGTTGCCACAAAAAGTATAAAATGTTCATAATAATTGGGTTCAGATTTTTGTGGATAATTTTTGCTTGAATAAGCAACTATTTTTTCAAGTCCATCAGATTTGAATATTAGCAGATGGTTTGGCTTCTCCAATTTTGTCACATCAAATTCTTGAGTTCTGATATTTTCTTTTAATACTTCTTTCGCAAAGAGCTCAGCAAATAGTGAATAATCAGTATCCAATTCCGATTCTGTTTTTAACTCTGATTTAGATTCGATAATTATTGATTCCGAATTCTGTTCAGGTTTCTGCTTTTCCGTTTTTTTGTTGCAAGAGCAAAGAAGCAAAATCATTGTTATCAGTATGTTGTGTCGGATTCTCATTTTTCAGCTTGCAGGTAACGTTTACTGTATGGTTAGTAGTGTATTAAAATACTATAATTTTAAGAAAGCAGTGAATTCTGTAAAAAAAGCACCTAACTTTGATCTTAACTGTTTGTAACTATTAACTATACAGATTGTTGTACATAGTTTTATTCGAAAATATGTTTCCAAATTTTACCTCTATATCCTGTAATCAAACCAGTATTATTGTAAAAATCAATATCAAGAGTATATTCGAAATCCTTAAAATCAAATTTATTAATCCAGTTTTTACCTCCATCATAAGTTTCAAATATAATGTGATTACCGTAATTTATATTTGATGAAACGCCTATTCCTTTATCTTTACTAGTGAAGAAAAAATCATGTATTCTTTTATTGCTGGTTTCTTCCCAATTTGAAGATATATCATTTGTAAAAAATAACCTGTCTTCAAAACCGGAAGTTTTTCTTATCTGATAAGCTTTTGAATCATTAATTAATTGAACATTATTAATGACTTTATCAAAAGTGGAATAATTGAAAATACTACCTGTTTTTTTAATTAATATCGGTTCATTTCCATTTGGACCGCTTTCTCCTGAAGCAACTAAAGTATTGTTAAAGACACTCAAATTAAAGAACTCCGTGTAACCACTTCCTTCATTACTGTTTGGGAAATCATAAATCAAATCAAAATTTAAGTTATCATCAGTTTGATATATTTCTCCTTTAGTGGTTAGTAAATATCCATTTGTTGGTGAAGAGAAATATATTTGAATAATAGATTTGTAGGCGAAATTATTTTCGAAAATTTTATTAAAAGTTATACCTCCATCATTAGTGTAGTAAAGTATAGAATTCCAATCATCATAAATTTCTACCCATCCTAAACTTTCGTTTATAAAAAACATAGAAGAGCCTATATAATATCCAAAATCTTTTATTAATTCCCAATCATATCCTCCATCAATTGTTTTATACAATTTTGAACCTGCTGCGACAAAAGCGGTTTTGTCATTAACTATTTTTACACTTTTAACGTCATCATGGTTAAAATTAAATTTCAAAGGAAAAGTTCCAATAAGATTTAATGAGGTTGAATTTATAAGAGAATTATTTTGAAAAATAAATAGTTCAAAAAGTTCATTATTTAGCGTAGGAACTATAACTTTTATTTCTTCTAAACTCTTTTCAAGGGGTGCTATTTCACTTAAGTTTTCAAGCTCATCATCAATAGTTTTAAACTTAAAACTTGTAATTTTATCTAAATTATTACCATTAATGACTATTGTATCTCCAATTCTTACTTTTTTTTGAATTATTTCTAATATTTCAATTTCATTTGAACTAGAATCTGGTTCCATTGGTTCTTCATCGTTAGAATTAGAGCAAGAAATAAAGACTAAAGCAATAATAAATGTAAATGTGTATTTCATAGGTCTATTTTAAATTATGTACAACGTTTAATATATGTGTCGTAGCAGAGCAAAATGTTACCCAATTATCGACAAAAACTGCGCATTGGTTGCTAACTTTTCCATTCCGCAAGCATTGCGCCTTACCAAAAATACAATAACCATTCGATTTATCACTTAGCTGCTATGATCACATATATGTTGTTGTGTACAGTTTTTATAATCCGTTAATACTTTTCCAAGCATTCATTGTTTTCGGGTGTTCATTGTCAATTGGGTAATTCCGATTTACAAAGTCAAGTTGTTTTGGGGTTAACAAAACAAACATTCCGTCATTTCCACAATTTATTGGATAGAATTGTTCGTCAGAATTTTGTCTCTTTAGTTCAATGTTCAACATTTCTATAAAGTTAACATAAGCGATTCCCCAATCGAGGTCAGAAAATTGTCCGTCAAATGCTATGTATTCAATTCCATTTAGTTTGATAGTGTGTTTCCAACTGTTTTGATCTTGCTCACTTTTTTCGTTGTCAAATTCTAATTCCAATCCAAGTTTTTTGAAAGTTGGTTTGACTTGTGTTAAGTATTCTGTTAGTCCGCCAATCTCAAAAAGTTCTTCACAATCCACCCAATGATAGCGATTGTCCATAAAATTAAGTGTTTCTCCTCGTGTCGGCCCTTGAAAGAAGTTCAAGTCCGTATATGATTTTTCAAAGTCAGCCTTAACCGTATCCAATTCAGATTGGTCAGTTAAGTTGAAGTAATCCAATTTTTCTAATTCAGCTACGATTTCTTTTCCATTCAATTTTTTTTGTACTTCTTTCTTTAAATTCTCATTCTGAATTTTAGAACTCGCATTGTCCTTTTTGGAATTACAACCAAAAAAGATGGGAATAAATATGATTAGAAAAATATATCTCATTATTTTTTTCGAATTGTACACAACGTTTAATATATGTGTCGTAGCAGGGCAAAATGCTACCCTACTTTTTGATTTCTCAGCGCATTGGTTGCTAACTTTTCCATTCTGCAAGCATTGCGCCTTCATAAATATACATAAACCATTGGATTGATCACTTTGCTGCTATGATCACATATATGGTGTTACCCAATGTTTTCTTTATTTAATGTTCCATAAAAAGATTTTGGTTGCGCCCAGCTGTATAATCTTCTTATTGTCAGTTTCCAGTTATTTTTAAACAAGTCTTTCCAATATTTTTCTTTCGGATAAATTATTTTATCAAATTTTCCATAATGATCGTCATATTCAAATTTTTGCCATTCGTCAGAAATGGAATTTAATTCAAAATATTCTTCAAAATCAGATAAACCTTTAGTTCTCATTACGTGATCAGGTATTGGGTAAATTCTATTACTTTTATCTATTATCAGGATAAAAATTGATTCGTCATCCAAAGCTAATCTTGGACTAATTGCAATAGATTTAATTTCGTCCAGTTTAATTTTAAAAGATTTGCAAAATTTAGCAAGACCAATTTCTTTAGCCGGAAATTCTTGAAATTCCAGTTCAGATTTGGTTATGTGAATTCCAGATGTCATTTATTAATATTGGGTAACGTTTCATGTATGGTGCGTGCTTCGCATGCACTATACATCGTGTTGTGGTTAGTTTTTATTTTGTTTCATACCAATCTTTATAGTCTAGATGCTTATCAAATTCCTCATCATTCATTTTGAATAAAATCTTTGAATATTCCCTTGGTTTTGAAACCTCTTTTTGATTCAGAAAATCAGTAATCATAAAATGTATATATGGATGTTCAATATCATCCATTTTTAAGGTCGAATATCTTTTTCTAGATTTAGGATACTGCTTCCAAAACCGTTTGTAATCACTGTAAATTTGGTCTGTTACTTTTAAAATTATTTCATCGAGTAATTCATTCGGGATTTGATCGTCCGAAAGTCCAACGTAATACTCTTTGATTTTAGAGTAAAAGTCCTTTTTTGGTTCAATTTTATTTTCAGTTTTCCAGAATAACATTTAAGTCAGTTGTAATTCGATATTCTCGTGTTCTCTAATAATTTCAATTATTCGGTCAAAATGTTTTAATTCCGATTTACTTTTTTCACTTCGATGCCATTTAAGGATATATTTTTCGTCAACATCATGAACTCCAAATCCGCCATACAGAACATCATTAAACGCATTTAGATTCCGTCCAATTTTCCAATTTAATTCAGAAGTCATTTTGGATTCCACCTCTCGATAAAATCCGTTCATATTTGAAAACTTATTTCCGCTAATCTCGATTATTCGCATTTTGATCAATTAACCACAACGGTTAGTATATGAAGCGTAGCCTGCCGATAGGCGGCTATGATTTCATATACCTTGTTAGCTTTTCGTTTTTCATTTATCGTTTATAAATTAGAAAGGTTACTTGAATACTATCCTATAAATTAGTTTTATAGGATAGTTTTGTATATCTAAATCACACTGATTCTTTCTCGAAAATGTGGAGGGTATTATCAGAATCAAGTACAAAAAGGTTATTCTTATTTTTTCTAAAATCCTTGTACGAAACATTTGGATTATTATGTACATCTTTCCAAATAATTTCTTTTGCTACTAAATCAAAAACAACCAATGATGGTAATGAAAAACTCCCAAAGCCAGTTACAAAATAATACAGAAGGTTATTCTCCTTTATATAACCTGGAGCATTATCATGTAATTTTTTATTTTTCAACTGATTTTCTATATCAAATTCCTTTTTAATGATGTCATCTTTTAGACAATACTCTGCATACTTTCCTGATCTAAAATAAACAAGAATATCACCATAAAGCTGAATATTACTATAAATAGCTTTCAACTCTTTAGAAGTATTTTTAAACAAAGTTAAACAAAAGCGATTAACAAGTCCTCCTGTTTTAATATCAAGCCTTAGAATACTCGAATCATTCAGAAGTACTAACAAATCATTTTCAAAAACTCCTAAAAACTTAAATACCTCTATCTTTGTATTTCCACGTCCTATTTTAAAAAAAGTACCTAGCTGTTGTAAATCGAATTGCCATAAATCACCACCATCAATAGAATATTTTATAATCTTATTATTAACTTTTCCAAAGATTAAGTTTTTCACAAAAAAACAAGGATAGAAATTTTCTATAATTGTCTTTATTCCAGTTTTTCTATTTAATCTACCCGTTGTAACCTCTATAAGAGATATTTGTTGTGAAAAAAAAATATCTTCTTTACTTAAATCTTGTCCCCAAATTATTTTATCTGACTCGTCTAAACCGTATTCTACATATGTCCGTTTCAAATAATCGTAAGTAATTAACGAATTATCTTCTTTTAATATAAAAAGTAAATCTTTACTTAAATGAACCCGATTGATATGGTAATTAATGACAACTTCATGAACATCAGATTGAACAATTGTAATATTCCAATTTTCATTTAAATAAGCATATACATTTTCATCTATTGTAAAACACCAAGAATTTTTCACATTGGTAGTCACTTTTTCTTTTTGTATAAACATAATATTTAATTAACATTGATGAACTTATCACCTAATAAAGAATTAAACAAATTACTGTTTTGGGAAATACTTTTCAATTTTGTCTACGTATCTATAAGGTTGTTGGGAGATATTTCTATTTGATTAAAAATATTAGGGTTAGCTTCAAATATTTCTTTTGCATTATTTTCAAACACTTTTCTCATTTGATTTTTAACCGCACTAATAGCTTCATCAATATTACTTGATGTTCCGGTCTCAAATTCACTTAAAAGTTTTCTTTTGTCGAACATATAATACAAATCATTAAGGTCGGTCAACAGAGGATCGCTAAGGTACTGTTTCAATTGTTTGACACTAATATTACCAACACTATTTATTTGGTAACTCTTAAATTCTCCAAATCCATTAGTGAACTTTACATCAAATCTATTTAACACTTTTTCAGAAAAACGTTAATCTATTTCTGCAACATTAGATTTAGAAAACAAACTACTAGGGTTTTCTTTAAAAATTCTTACCACATATGCCCCACCTTCTAAAGTATTCTGAGCACCATTTTTCAATTCTTTTATTAACCTATTTGCATCAGGAATATCATGAAAATTATTTACAAAATGAGCTACATCATCTAAATACTCATCTATATCTTTTAAATACTTACTCCCTCCATTACACGTTTTGCATGGAGCTCGAACATTATTTTTTATGATAGCTTCTAACCCTTCTTCACCACTTATAAGATCAATAAAAACTTTATTTTGTTTAAGTGTTGCTATTTTTTTAATAATATCTGCCTTTTGTAAAAGTTCACCAACTTTATCGGCTCCTAGTTTCTCTACTAACTGTTTTGCTTTATTAACACTGGTAATATTAAAACCATCCTTTAATTGATTGGCTAGTGCTTATCCAATTCTGATTCAGTCAAATTACTAATTGTTGTTTCGGTACTGTACGTTGCATTATTTACGAGTACTAAAGGATTGCCTAATTTATTTTTAACCCTGCTAAATAGCTTTTCATATGCTTTGTCACTTGATAAGTCTAATTCCAGTTTTTCACATCTAACTCCTATATCTAAAATTTCCTTTTGGATTATTTCAGGTTCATCCTCGTTCACATTCCAAGGCATACTTTTGTCATAAGGTAACCAATAGGTAAAAAATATATCAAACCCTCTACTCGCTAATTCATAACAAATAGCACGTCCTATTCCTTTCAATCGGCTCACTCCGGTTA
This sequence comes from Aquimarina atlantica, assembly GCF_000626715.1. Lineage (GTDB taxonomy): Bacteria > Bacteroidota > Bacteroidia > Flavobacteriales > Flavobacteriaceae > Aquimarina > Aquimarina atlantica. The sequence goes on from NZ_AQRA01000001.1 coordinate 791,725, forward strand.
CTATGGCAATTCTATTATTCAATTCGGTTGTGTTTATTAATGAAAGCTAACGTCTCTGGTATGTTGCGTTTGCATCCCGCAGGGTGCATATGCAATATACAAATTGTTATCTCTTTGTTTTTATTCCGTTAGCCAATTAGCTTTTCCGGTATTTATGTCAAATTTCAAAATTCCATTTCTCATTCCAAAATATGCAATTTCGTCTTTAAGTAGCCCAGAATTAGGGTATAAACCTCCCCAGAAACCATCTGGTATTATCTCAATTATTTTTTTATTAGAAGTAACTTTTAATAATTTTTTGGAAGTCAATACTAATAAATCACTTTTTGATTTGATCATTATAGAGGCAAAAGGAACGTTTCCAAGTTCTAAATATTTTTCAGCAACCCATTTTTCTCCCTTTAATTTTATTTCAAATATTTGTCCTCTATTAGTGTTCAAATGCCCTAATCCTTCTGTAACCAGATAAGATTCATTAAACTTATGAATATTTTTAATCCGACCACTACATATTTTATATTTCTCAATTCCATTGTTATCAAACCAATATAAAGAACCTCCAAATTCTCCTGTATCAAAACCAACCAAATAACCGTTACTAACTTTTACATTAATTTGTCTTGATCGACTACTGAAATCCCTATAATTACTAGTGTCACGAACCAAATTCAGCTTGATTTCAGGACCACGTAATCTTTTATAGTCAAAACTTCTAAAGGAAGGAATTCCATTGTCTTCAAAAACCTCATATTCAGTGCGATAATTAAATTTAAATTTCCTTGCATCCTCTTTTTTTGGAATTTCGTTTACCTTAAGACCATCTATCCGATTTGAATAAAATATTGATAATCCAATAAATACTGTCAGAAGAATATATTTCATTTGTTTTTAATAAGAGATAACGTTTAATATATGTGTCGTAGCAGGGCAAAATGTTACCCTGTTTTTCGATTTTTTTGCAAGGGGATTGCTATTTTCTTTAGTTGCAAGCACCTTGCCACTGCAAAAATACAACAACCAATTGATTAATCACTTAGCTGCTATGATCACATATATAGTGTTGTAACCAGTTTTTATATTTAGGCTGGTCCATAAACCACTTCATATTCAATTAAGTTTACTTTTTCACCATTCAGTATTTGATAACTTACGTGGAAATAGCAACATTTTTCAAGCCCCTCAAAATAATCCTCTTTATGACTCTTATCAAAAGTGACTAAAATGTCAATGTCAGTATTTTGAGAATCAATTTCGTTCACTCTTATTTTATACCAAACAATGTCTAACGATTCATTAGTGTCTATTTCAAATTCCCTTAAGTCATCTTCTGATTGAGATACATAATTTCCTGCGATTACAATGTATTTCCCTAATTCCGTCTGCTTATATATATCTTGAAAATCGTTTATTAAATCCTCATTAATCTTTTTTAAAGGTAACAATGAGAATAAAGTGTTTTCAATTTGAGTATTAAAATTATTCAAGTTATAAGATTTTTGAATTGGTTACAACGGCTTCGGCTATGAGTAGTTGCATCAATTTAGCAATAAATTCCGAAAGCACAAATTGACGACGGAAATTCCTTCGGAATTTCCAAAGTAGCCGAGAGCAAGCAATTACTTATAGCCATTGTTGTAATGCGTTTTTATTTATTCCACTCACTTTTTAATATTGAATAGAAATCAACATTTAGTTTTTCTCCGTTTTTTATTTCACATTCACGCATTGTTCCTTCATATTTGAAATTAATTTTCTCCAATGCACTTTTACATTTTGTATTTTCACTTACTACATAACCTTCTATTCTATTTAAGTTTAATTCAGTAAAGCCTTGTTCAAATAGTTTTGGCATAACTTCTTTTAAAATTCCTTTTCCCCAATGCTCTTTTAGTAACCATAAACCAATTTCGGCTTTTTGATGCTCTTTCTCCAAACTGTTAAAACCTCCTGCACCACAAAATTCATTACTATTCTTATCATAAATTCCCCACCAAATTCCAGTACCTTCCTTTTTTAAGTTATTATACCATTCCATTTGTTCTTTTGTTTCTTCTAATGTAGAAAAATGAACATCATAGTATTTTGTTATTTCAGGGTTCGATAGTCCTTTGTGTATATTGTTTATGTCTGATTGCTCTATTTCTTTTAATATGTAGTTTTTTATATTAATCATTTTAAATATATAGTTTTAAAGTATTCACATACGATAATCATATTTTCATCAAACTTGTCTCCGTGAGGTTCCATTTCTCTCTTGTAATATGCTTCGTGAACTCTTTTCCAATAGTCTAAAGACTTATCGCCTTCACCTTCGGTTTTTGCAAATTCTGGAGTAATTTTATTATAAGGAACTTGTTCGACTTTAGTAGTTTCAATTATAGCTTTTGCATTTCCATTCCAATCAGTTACAATATATTGGTCACCAACTTTGGGAAGTTGTTCGTTATTCTTTTTATACCACCACAAGGATGTTGCAGTAGCTTTTTTTATGCCTTTTACAACCAATTCAGCACATTCATTAGCATCTTTTTTGTTATCACAAAAATAGAATGATAAAGGTGTTTCTTTTGTTCTGTTATTTGTGTTCTCTATTAAAAATTTTCTCCATAGAACCTCCACTGACTTATGGTTTTTCTTTATAGTTTCCATATGCTTATTATTGCTTTCTGATTTGCAATTTAAAAAGGTAAGTGTAAAAACTAAAATAATTAATTTAGGTATTCTTATTTTCATATAGTTTGGAGTAAATGCATTACAACGTTTAATATATGTGTCGTAGCAGGGCAAATTGTTACCCTATTTTCGATAAAACTGCGCATTGGTTGCTAACTTTTACTTTCTGCAAGCATTGCGCCTTATCAAATATACAAGAACCATTAGATTGATCACTTAGCTGCTATGATCACATATATAGTGTTGGCAAATCGTTTTTACTTCCAGAGTTCCCACCATTTCTTATCCGGACTGTTTTGTTGCTCTTTTGTCAAGTCAATTTTAACAGAAGTACTTTCTTCTATTTCCCATATTTGTAATTCATCCATTTCAATCGAAAGTCCGTTAAGAAAATTTTTCGCCTCAATTCTTTTTAAAGTTTTGTCAGTCAGACCTTTTTGAGGAACTCTTATTATTTGTTTATCTTCATTTTCGATTCGCTTAATCCAAGTAACTATTTCATCCTCAGTTTTTTTGTTGTATGATGTTGTAACTGCTTCATCAACCTCAAAATCCTCATTCAGCATAAAGTAGTCGGCAACGTGAATTGTAAAAAAAAGATTTGTTTTTTTGTCAAAATAGAATATTTCTGTTAATCTATCTTCTGGTAAAGAAAGGGATACTCCAATCCAGTTTATAAATCTTTCTCTTTTGTCATCCATTTTTGAGTTTTAATGTTTGCCAACGTTTAATATATGTGTCGTAGCTGTGCAAAATGTTACCCAATTATCGACAAAAACTGCGCATTGGTTGCTAATTTTTACTTTTTACAAGCATTGCGCCTTACCAAAAATACAACAACCTTTCGATTGATCACTTAGCTGCTATGATCACATATATGTTGTTGGCAAATGTTTTTTATTTAATCGTGTCACTTAGTGTTCCGCTCATGGCAGCAGGAAAAGCAACTATTATTATTCTTTTTATAGCTAATGCATTGTCAATTCCCCAAGGGCATTTCTCAATTATTGTCAATATCACGGCAACCACTATCAACGAAATCAGGTAAGTTCCGATTACTCTTTTAATGAATTCCGTAACGTAACCTTTTAGTGTAACCTTATAGAAATTGAAATAAACAAAAACTGAAATCATTATTAAAGAGAGAAATGTTATAATTAAAATATTGGTCATTGGCAATGATTTACCAAGATTCCAGACTTCTTCTGTCAAAGATACAGGTATGGCCAATAAAGCAGAACCAATAACAACTTGCATTATATCCCAAGGTTTAAATTCCAGCATCAATGGTTTTAATGCATAACTAATTATCTCTCCGGATTTATCAGCGATTGGGACTATACGGTGTAAGTAACCGCTAATTCTTTTTATGGTTGTCTCTTTAACTTCCACTTTTTATACAGTTATTAGATTCAATGTTTGCCAACGGTTCGGCTATGGTTTCGTTGTGGAATCATCCGAAGGGTTATTCCGCTGAAATCCAGCCGATTAATCTATTTCTTAAATTTCTTTTTTATTTGCTGCCACAATGAATTATAGCCATTGTTGGCAACCGTTTTTATTTTATTCATTTTAAATTCCGAATCACTTTCCCATTCCACATTGTAGATTCCACCGCCCTCATCAATTTTGGACGCTCTTAAACCAAATGATTTAAGAAACATTGTCATTCCGGAAATTCCACCATAAGGATATGAAAGTGCGTAAAAATCAAGTCTTCCCAAGGAGTCATTAATTCTTTTGCATTCCAAAAATTCCACTTCTAGATTTTCAACGAGATGTTCCGTCATTGTATAAAAATGCCATATTTCACCATCAAGATCGGCGGTTTTAAATTCAGGCTTTAAGTCGGATTCAGCAAAGTAATAATTTTCCAGTGCATAATCAGGAAATTTCTCCAACCAGAATTCCTCAGACTTGCTATCTTCATTTTCTTTGGATTCAGATATAAGCCTGAAGACTTCTAAAAAATCCTTGAACTTACGTTCATCTGGTAGCTCAAATTCTATATACTCGTTCTTTCTCAATTTGATTTAATGGTTGCCAACAATTGGATATACCCAATTGGGTATAGTTCTCTTTTACTCACAAATCTAGAGGATTTTTAATACACCTCAAATTATTTGTTGCTACTTGTATATATATTTCTGTTGTTTTATTGGGTAAATTTAAGCTGGAAATAGAGTTTCTTTCGAGCTAGAAATTCTCCAAAAAATCATTCTATTGTAATCAATTTTCAGCATAAAAAAGAGCGTAAATCAGCCTGTTTTAAGAGTATTTTAAAGCATTTTTGCTTTAAAAATGGTGTTTATAAGTCGTATTTTTAGTCGTCTAGAGTAAAAAAATCGGCTTCTTAGATGAAAAAAAACGGCATCTAAGGTCAAAAAAAATCGCTTCTTAGGTGAGTTTTGGCGTTTTTTGGGCAAAAAAAATACTCCCCGGCACCATAAGCGCCAGAGAGTACTTTTAATCTGTAGCTTTAAACTACATGCTTACTCATTTTTCTTTTTAAACCGAAGTGTCTTAAGCATGTTGTTTAATTCTATACTTGGGCGATACCTAATTTTTGTTCGTTTGATTAAGGATGGGGTTACCTCTTCTGGAGTATCAACTCCTTCACTGTTAACACCCAAACTAAAACTACCCAACTTACCCAAACGTATGGTTCGCCCCTGGCTAAGTTCGTTCTGAATCGTTGTTACCAATCTAACGATCACTGCATATACGTCTGCCCGGGTAACTGTTGATCCGTCACTTACCAATTGTGATAATTGATCAATATCTGTTACTCCACTACTTACGACCAAAGCATAATGCTTTGGGATAGCCATAGCATCCCTTGGATCCTTTCTGGCTATCGATTTAAAATGTACTGACATATTCTATCATATTTAAAGATTCATATGATCAATACTGGGTCAAGTTCTATTCCAAATACAAAGAATTATATTATAAACACATCAAAAAAACACGTGAATTACTGATTATCAATAACATAGAATAGGTGTCAAAATAACAGTTAAACAATACACTGTGTTGACAAAATGTCAATAAATTAACTTTTTTATTAAAAATTACATAACAAAATAATGTTTTTGTTAAAAAAAACACAATATAATTAGTGTCAAGAAGTACTCTTTGCTTATAAATTTTCTTGTTTTCGATACACCAAATCAGAGATTTGGCACTCAAACTGACGAAAATTTCTTATCTATCTAAATTCTTACAGAATTTCACTCGAAGTGACGTATCTGCTCTTAAATAGTATTCATGTAATATTAAGTAAAAAGATATTGTTTTATTGAGACAACTATTTTATCTGTATTTATCGTTCAACCCAATACCATCGAGTATCATAGGACTTATTTTTTCTAACCTGGTCATACGGGTAGCTTCTCGTTTTGCCGTAGCAATATATTCTGAATATTCTCTTTGTTTGAAAGGAGTGAGTTGTTCAAAGGATTTTTTTAAGTTAGCATTAGCATCAAGCGCTACTAATAATTCTTTTGGAATTTCAATTGTTTTTGATTTTACGGGTTTGATTTCTTTACCGTCTTTTTGGTTTTGGATAGCTTCTTTTATATAGTGAAGTACTAAGTCTTTATCAATATCGTCTACAGTAGTAAATCGCCATTGTCGCAAGCCTTTAGTTTTTCCTTCCTGAGCATTTAACAACTTCTTTGCTTTATCTTCTAAGAATACGCCTTGATAAAACCATATTCCTACATACGATTTAAAAGCACCAAGTCCTATTACATTTTTATCATTTATTGTATACACTGGCACTCCCCATTTTATCGTTTCTTTCATTTCGGTAGTGAGTAGTATTCCTCTTAAGATTTCCAGGGCTTCTTTCCACTCCTTATTCTTTGACATAAATTCTTCGACTGATGTATTTTTTTGCATAGCTCGGGATATTAAGTTTATACGTTCAGAACACTAACAAATTACAGATATAACCCGCTTGCATTTAGAATAGGAATTTAGCTAAAAAAAGCTATTCTCGATAGTTCTGCTGAGCCCTTCGATAAACTCTGGAAAGGCCTTGCCGAAGTACATTCTGTCTCCATTCTATTACTACAAAACACTCGAATTGACGCTTTTTTAATAACAGCCTTTCAAAATGCACAACAAGTAGATATAGTATCTTTTTCTTATACTCTTTCTAGTGCAAGATATGGTTTCTCTGGCAATACAATTTCTATTTCCTCACCAACAGATAGTTCTCCACCCTCTACCACTACTCCCATAACACCTGCTTTTCTTATCAAATTTCCATTCTCATCATAGTCTAACACAGCTTTCATTAATCCTTCTTTTACCGAATTTAATTGATTACAAGGATTTCTTAAGCCTGTTATTTTAACTTTTGCTTCCTGACCAAGTTTCAAAATAGTATTCCTGGGAAGGCTTAATAAATCTATTCCAACAGTAGTGATATTCTCTCCTATTTCTCCATTATTAATATAAAATCCTTTTTCTTTCAATTCTTCGAACAGCTCAGAATGAATTAAATGCACTTGCCTTAAATTGGGTTGAGTTGGGTCTTTTACTACTCTGGATCTATGCTTTACTGTTTTCCCCATATGAGCATCTCCTTTAACTCCCAGTCCTTTGATAAGCGTTATACGTTCGCAACTAAATTTACTAAAAGTGTGAGATTCACTTTTGCTAACCCCTATTATTTTTGGCTTCTTCATTTAGCATATTATATATTATTGTCTCGTTTTCTTTTTAAAGTAGAAAAGGCCAAAACATCTTCTCCGTCTATAATATAATAACTAAAACTAATATGGTTTTCATCTACTTTGGTTATGATGACCGTTCCTTCTTTTATACAGGTATTGGTGTTCTCTAAAATTAATTCATTAAAAACAGCACGATCATTAGAATATTCGACCAGTTCCCATTGCCCAGAACATTCTAAACTTGGATATTGTATCTCAAATAATTGTTGGTAGACATCAACCTCTAAACTAATAGACCAGGTATTATTTTCTTCTAAATCCAATTGGCATCCCACCCCTTCCCATTGGCCATTGAGCCATATGATATCATCAGTTTTACAACCAGCAAAAATTAAGGCAACAAAAAGGAATAGTACACTCTTGGACTTCATTCTATTTTCATATTAAAATTCTAAACATTTGTCAAATCTAAAGAAATTTTAATCATGATTACCACATCAAACATTTCTGTATCTATATCTCTTTTTTGATGATTTAAACCTTATAGATTTTGAGGCCATAAGTTCTATATTTTAGAGCATTCTACAAAGAAATATTTATGTTTTTGGCTTCTTTAGAATCCCATTCAAAGCTTATTTTCAGCTTTTTATCTTCTTCATTCCAATCAAACGAAGGAGAAGCACCACTTATTGTTACCGATTTTGGAGAAGCCTGAATATTATGAATAATCAAAGTAATTTTTCTATTGCTAAATGCATATTTAGCTCCTTTTTCTACTGTTAGTGCTATTGATAGTTCTTTATCATTGATTACACTATCAAATTTTAATATTTCATATTTCCCTTTTTCAAAAGCATTTGGTGTTTTGCCATCATCATCATACAACTTACCAGAACTATTTTTTACCATAGTATCATGATAGTAATGTAGTATGATATCTTTGGTCGAATACATTTTGGTGGTTTGTACTGGTTGTACCATAGGAATAAATGCTCCTGCTTTTACAAAAACAGGAATGTGATCTTTTACTAGTTGAACAGTTTTAAAGGTTCCTCCTTCAAATTTTTGTCCGGTAAAGAAATCATACCAATTCGTTCCCTTTGGAAACGGAATATCCATAGATGCAATACCTGGTTTTACTACTGGTGAAACGAGGAAATAATCACCCCACATATAAGTAAAACTGATTTCGGATAATTCTTTATTCTCTGTATTTTCAAAAAACAGAGGTCGCATCAGGGGTATACCGGTTTGATTATTATCAAAAGCAATGGTATAATTATATGGTAATAGACTATACCTAAGTTCTATACTTTTCTTAGCCAACATTTTTGTTCTGGCATCATGAAAAACCGGTTCTGGAGCAATATGCTCCTGGGCATGTGGTCTAAATATAGGTTGAAACACTCCATATTGTAACCAGCGCGTGTACAATTCTGGATCAAATGTCTCTCCGCCAGCAAATCCTCCCAGGTCAGAATGCATATAGCCTAATCCCTGCATTCCCATTTGCAGTGCTATTTCGGTTTGGGATTGCAATCCTCCCCAACTTCTGCTTACATCACCAGACCAGGGAATCATTCCGAATCGTTGCGACCCAGAATATCCTGCTCGCATTAGTATAAATGGGCGTTGCTCTGGGAAATCTCTTTGGTACCCCTGTTGTACCAATCGCGCCCAATCGTGGCCATAAATATTATGAACCTCATCTGCACTTCCTGTGGCATGTTGCAAGTCAGACGGGTGTACTTCGGGTTCACCCAAATCACCCCACCAGCCTGCTACTCCGTACTCCCGGGTATATTTAGCATAAATATCCCAAAACCATTCTTTTCCCTTAGGGTTATAAATATCTATAATCCCGGTATTTCCAAAATAAAAATCGTACTTAAATGGATTTCCTTGTATATCTTTTCCCAGGACTCCTTTCTTTACGGCTTCTTCCCATTTTTTTGAAGTCGTTAATACAAAAGGTTCTGTAATCAATATTGTTTTGATTCCCTGATCATTAAAATCATTGATCATCTGTTTTGGGTTTGGAAATGAGTCTTTTAAAAACTCAAAGTTTCCCATATGTCCTTTGATCTCTTTTCCAAACCAATAAATATCCAGAATTACTGCATCTAATGGTATACTATCTGCTTTAAACTTAGCTATGGTTTCTTTAGTTTCTTTTTCAGAATGGTACCCGAAACGGCTGGCAAAATTTCCAAATGCCCAACGCGGAGGTAATGGCTGTTTTCCTGTAAGATTGGTATATTGATCTATAAGGTCTTTCCAATCATCTCCCGCAACTACCTGGTATGTTTTTCTTCCGTTAATCGTTTCATATTGTAACGTATTATCTTTTTTACTATCGATATCTAAAAATCCAATCGGAGCATTATCAAAATGAACAGCATATAGCTTAGAGGAAAGCACCAAAGGCATTGTAAAGTTCATTAATTCAGAATAATTTTCATATCCATAATGCGCTCTGTTGTATAGCTGAAGCTTTTTACCTCTACGATTCATCCCCACTACCCGAGAACCAGCCCCATAAATCACTTCGTTTTTATCCAGGTTAAAATCTAAAATTTCTGTAGAATCTGTTTTTATATATCCTCTCTTTTCAGAAATTAACTGCTGCCCTTTATACGTGTACGAAATATGAAAAGGTTCTTTGGTAATATGTACATCAATCCCCTTGGTATCTATTGTTAAAACACTATCGTTTTCCCGTACCTGTACTTTTGTGGTCATCGGGTCTAAAATTACGGCATGAGACTGTGAATCAAATGTCTCTCCTGTTGGTATAAATGAGGTCTCTATAATTTTATCAGAATAGGGTTTAATTATATATTTTCCGTTATCCTTAAAAACTTCGATATGGGTATCTTTATTTTTAAAGCCTTGATAGGGTCCTTCATATTTCTTTTTACAAGAAATTATCGTGAGTATAAGGGCTGCAAGTACTAGAAAAAAGGTAAACTTAGAATTCATATTCAACATGTATTTTCATCAATAGATCGTACTCAAATATAACGGAATCCCTATAGAATAAAGGTATAACAGCTCTTATACCAGAAGAATTATTGATTTTTTAGTAAAACTCGATTTACACCATAAGAATCACAAAAAATCACTACAACGTTTTCGTAAGGATTTCTGGTACAAACCAGGCATCTATATGTATTCATCATAAAGTGCTACATATGGGGTAACAAAATTTATTTAAAGTTGATATAGGGATAGAAATGTAAAAGGGAGAAACCGAAAATCCTAAAAAGAGTAGGGAAATCAAATATTCAATATTATGAAAATTAAAACCTTTAAAAATGTAAATTACTCAATTCTAATCTTGTTTATTGCAGCGTTCCTTCTCGCATCGTGTGAGAAAGAAGAGATTGTATCTTCAGAAAAAGAAAATACAGTCCTTAAAAATTCGGATAGCAAAAATCTGAAACGAGAAACTATCGGGGTTTCTACATGTGCATCTTTCGACAGGTCTTGTGATGATGACCTGGTTCTGGATGTAAATGAATGTAATTTTATTTCGGGATCAGGAAGAGATATGCCTAATCAATATCTTATTGAAGATCTACTTAATAATTGCCGTACCGAAGAACTTCCTTCTAACTGTAACTGGTGGAAAGGAAATATAACACAAACCCGTACAATATCATTATTTTTAAACAATTGCTGTTATTCTGCTACTGTTTTTAATAACAGATTAGACGGTTGGAGAGATTTGGCTATAGCCAACAAACCAAACTCTTCATATCTGGTCACTAATTATGAGCGATTACCGGGTGGGACTATGCATAATGCACCTTTTGGGCCATACGAAATTAGAATTAGAGTTACATATCGTAAGAAAATATGTAGTTTTACTGGGCTACCAGATGTTATTAGACAATAAGTATCAATATACAGAACAGGCCATTTACCAGTGTAGGTGGCCTTGTTTACTTCTATAAAGCTTTTTATTAGTGTTTGTATTTGAGTATATCATCAAGACTAGTGTGTTTTTATACAGTAAATTCTATAAAAAAGGGTATATAACATTAACAATAGATATAATCATTTATTTAAAAATCATAAACAATAAGGTAATATACACGGTGTACATTTGGGGTGTCATTAACCAAGCTAATCTTAAATGTATAATACACTATGGAACGTCATTACCAAATCATTTTTAAAATGAAGCATCATATACTTTTGGGTATATTATGCATGGGACTATTTACATTACACGCCCAAAAATTGACTTCAAAAGATGAATCTATAGAGCAATCTAAATTCGATCTTCCTACCGATAACTACTTTAATAGAAAAACATACCTAAAAGGAACTGGTAAGTCCTTTACTAACTTTGGAGATATTTTGGTATCCAGAGCAGTCTTACCAGCTGCTAGTTTCTCCAATGGGCCCACCTCAGGACAATACATCAACCAGGGATTAATCAATCAACAGCCAGTTCCTTTTTATAATAAACAGCCCATACAAGGGTTTTCTGCAATTTTAAACAATTACGATAGAACGTTCACCGTATTATCTGATAATGGTTTCGGAAGTATCGAGAACTCATCCGATTACAACCTTCGCCTGTATAGGATTAAACCCAATTTTAAAAGCATTATTGGTTGGGGCAATGGGTCTATTGATATACTAAGCTATATTGAATTGCGAGATCCTAATGGTTTGATTCCTTTTGCCATTACAAATCATTTTAGTGATTCGAGAGTTCTCACCGGAGCAGATTTTGATATAGAATCCATACAAAGAACTGCTAATGGAGAATATTGGATTGGTGATGAATTTGGACCTTTTTTATTACACTTTGATAAAAATGGCGTTTTGTTAGACCCTCCAATTTCATTACCAGATTTTGATACTCCGGGAAAAGAGCTTCGTGCACCGCAAAATCCATATAGTGAAGAATATAGTGCCTTACGGATAATGAACGCTATGCGATCACATGCAAAAGCATACGGAAGTAAATCTCCTGTAATGTCTCCCTGGTACGTGATGCTTGATGATCAAAACACCAATACGGTGGTGGGAAGCAGAAAAACCCCACCCTCTCCCCTTGCCAGTGCATCGAGTGAATTATTTAATGTATCTTCTTTAAATCGCGCAGGTCATCAAGTCGTTGTATATACAGTAAATGACCTTGAGAACATCAACCTACTTCTGGATCTTGGTGTACAGGGAATCATCTCTGATCGCCCCGATATATTATTAGAAGCTCTTCAAAACTTTGATCATAATAAAGATGGGCAGCCTGATTTTATGACTTCTGAAGGATTGATCGATATCAATGTATTTGATGCGCAAGGTCATAGAGGTGCACGAAACTTACGTCCCGAGAATACATTACCCGCTATCGAAGCTGCATTAGATTTTCTGATGCCTACCATAGAAACTGATTGCGGTATTACTCTCGATGGTATTCCTGTGTTGGATCATGATCCGCATATTGAAGCTGCAAAAACGCGCAAGGTAGATGGTACTCCTTATGAGTTTAAAGATGAAGTTCTCGTTAAAGACCTTTCTTTAGATCAAATTCAAAATACATTTATTGCCGATAAAATCTTAGAAGGAAGGCCTCATCAAACCAATGATTTATCTTTATCACCTGTTGCTGTAGCTTTTGCAAACCAAAACAAGTTTATCGATCCCTATATTATACCTTCTTTACAACAGGTATTTGATTTTGTAAAATTTTATGTTTCATATTACCAAAACGGACCTGGGGCTTCAGATCCCGAGGCAAAGAAACGTTGGAAGAATGCATCCAAGGTTCGTTTTAATATTGAAACCAAAATTAATCCAAGGACCGATGTCGATGATCGTGGAGATATCTTTGCCGATAGAACAGTAGATCCGGAAACCTTTACTACTGCCATAGCCGATGTAATCGTTGCAAATCATCTTACCGATCGGGCAGATATTCAAAGTTTTGATTTCAGAACACTTCTCATTGCTCACAAGCAATATCCCGAGATAAGAACGGTATGTTTATTTGGTGATTTTCCTAAAATTGGTGATGCGGGAGACGGAACCAATTTACAAGATCAGGATGGGAAAAACACACCATGGTTAGCAGGGCTATATTGGCCATACCGAAATACAAAATTAGACACTCCTTTTCGAGTAAAAAGTAGTGGGGGCTTCGAAGGGATGGCACTAAGTACCAATAAAAAAACACTATTACCTTTATTAGAAAAACCTCTTAAAGACTCTGAGAACAGTACTTTATTGATTCACGAATTTGATGTAGAAAGTAAATCCTATACAGGCAAAAGATTCGAATACCCTCTTGATAAAAAAGCCAGCGCCATAGGTGATTTTATTATGTTTAACTCAAAAAGAGGACTAATCATAGAGCGAGATAATTCTCAAGGCGATATACATGGTTATAAGGCAATCTATGAAGTAGAATTAGATAAAAACGAAACATTGATAGAAAAACGACTAAATGTTGATCTTCTTAAAATCAATGATATTCGTAGAATATCTGAGCCGGGATTAGAAGGTGATATAGGAATAGGAAAAGATTTTGCATTTCCATTTGTAACTATAGAAAGTGTAGTGGTATTTAATCCTTTTTTAATCGGGGTACTCAATGATAACAACTACCCGTTTAGTGTAGGTCGCCATATAGGTATGGGGCTCCCCGACGATAACGAGTTTATCCTTTTATGGTTAGATCAACCACTAGGAAAACCATGGAAAGAGACAAAACCCGATACAAAAGATCTAACTACTAATACGATCAAAGTATACCCAAATACATTTAGAAATGAGGTTACTTTTTTTAATACCCTAAAAAAAGAAAACATGGTATCGATTGATATTTATGATGTACATGGTAACCTGGTTAAAAAACTAGTAGATCAACAACAAAATGACGAAGGTTTTACATATACCTGGAATGGTACATCAAAAAATGGGTATGAGGTTTCTAAAGGAATCTATATTGCTGTAATCGAGGTTGATGGTGAATTTATCAAAAAGAAACTCTTAAAAAAATAATACCGCATAACTAACTTCAATTCACTCAATAAACCAATTAAACAGAAAAACCACCTATACGGGTGGTTTTTTTATAGCATAACAACAGTGGTTTATTTCCTTAATCTACATAATGAACACCTTTAGGGATATAAATATTTACAAAATATAGTAATCAAAGTACCCTCTATTATCACTGAAAACCGGGTTATAAATAAAAAATTTATTATCAACCTTTGCTTTTAAATCAATTGAATACAAATTCTCTGAAAGAAATAAAATATGAGAAGTTTAAAAATCACTACGGTCCTACTTATAGGCATTATCATCTTTGGTGTAAAAGATTTTAAGGTTGTCATAAATAAACCCCATACCCAAAAACAAGAGTTGAGCACGCTAAAAACTATAACAAAATCAATAGTTAATAAAAAAGATGACACCAAAAACATTGTCTTTTCTGATCTCAATTTTAAAAAAGCATTGATAGCACATACAGACCCTGTTATAGATATCAATAATGATGGGGAAATATCTATAGAAGAAGCTGAAATGATTAAAGATATAGATGTACATGGTAAAAACATCTCTGATCTATCAGGAATTGAGTATTTTACAAATTTAAATCGCTTATGGTGCCAAAACAATAAACTAACGGTCTTAGATTTGAGTAAAAACACCGCACTTACTTTCTTATATTGCTATATAAATCGAATCACTACACTAGACTTAAGCAAAAACATTACTTTAAACTATCTGGATTGTAGTATTAATCGAATTAATAAACTCAACCTTAGCAAAAATGTAAATTTGGCCTATCTTATTTGTGATGAAAATCAACTCGTTGATATCGATATTAGTAAAAACACAAAATTGCTTGAGCTTAAGTGCGGAGGTAACCAATTCACCACATTAAACCTTCACAAAAATATTGCCTTAACACAATTACATTGCAGAAATGCGCAACTTACTACATTAGATTTAAGTAAAAACATCGCACTAACTAAGTTGTATTGTGATAATAATCAACTCACTAATCTGGATACGAGTAATAATACGGCTTTAACGTGGTTATGGTGTTACCACAACGAATTAACAACATTAGATCTAAGTAAAAACATTGATTTATCTTACCTATTCTGCTTCGGAAATCAACTCACTTCTCTAAACATTAAAAACCGAAATACTGTCGACTTTATGAATGTAAACATATCCAAAAATCCTTCTCTCACCTGTATACAGGTAGATGATCCTACTGCCACATACCTAAAGGAATGGAAAAAAGATGACATCGCTAGTTATTCTAGTGATTGTACCCCGTAAAAATGATAATCAAATAATTAAATACAATTCCCTCTTGCACTACTGTAATGAGGGTTTTTTCTGCTCAATAATTTCAGTAAAAACAAGGCTTTAACGGTTTATATGTAAAGTAAAAATTAAATATTTAATCGTTCATGCAACCCTTTATTTTCTCAATTGTCTATGAGATACAAAATCATTACAACTACAATTATTTTTAAAAAAATCAGTCAAATCAAAAGTTATAAACAAGTTCAATATGCATCGACATTTTAAATTTAGAAATCTTAAAAAAAGGACACAGCAATTCATACTATGCTGCTTAACTATATTTTTTATAAGTACCAGTGCTGTAGCTCAGGACAACTACACCATAAGCGGTACGATTAAGGATAACAATAATGGGGAGACACTTTTTGGTGCTTCCGTTTTTTTAAAAGGTACTTCTATTGGTGTGATCACCAATGAGTATGGTTTTTATTCTATTACCGCCCCAAAAGGAAACTACACCCTTGTTGTCTCCTATGTAGGATATGCAGATATTAACAAAGAAGTAATATTCGACAAAAATCAAAAAATAGATTTTGATGTTATTGAATCTTCTACACAATTAGATGAAGTAATCATTAAAAGTGAGGAAACAGAACGTGCAAGTCTTAGAAAACCCGAAATGAGTGTATCTAAGCTAAACATCAAAACTGTAAAACAAATGCCGGTAGTATTAGGAGAAGTAGATATTATAAAATCTATTCAGATGCTACCTGGTGTAACTAAAAATGGTGAAGGTTCTAGTGGGTTTCATGTAAGAGGTGGTGCTGCAGATCAAAATTTAGTATTACTAGATGAAGCAATAATTTATAACACTTCTCATTTATTGGGCTTCTTTTCTGTTTTTAATGCAGATGCGATTAAAGATATTAAATTATACAAAGGCGGGATTCCTGCTCGTTTTGGTGGTAGAACGTCTTCTGTACTGGATGTTCGTCAAAAAGATGGAAACAATAAGAGATTTAGTCTTACTGGGGGGATTGGTGTAATTTCTAGTCGATTAGCCGCCGAGGGACCTCTTTTTAGTGATAAAGGTTCTTTTTTGGTTGCAGGTAGAGGCTCTTATGTTAATCTTATATTAAAAGCGGCTGGTGAAAAAAACACAGTAGGTTTTTATGATCTAAACCTTAAAACTAATTATACGCTTAGCAAAAATAACAAACTGTATCTCTCTGGGTATTTTGGTAGAGATACCTTCAAATTTGGTGATAATTTTGGTGTGGGTTATGGAAACTTATCAGGGAATTTAAGATGGAATCATATTTTTAATGATAAATTATTCTCCAACGCATCCTTCATATATAGTAAATATGATTATGATTTAGATATTGCTATCGAGCAATTCGAATGGGTTTCGTCAATAAATAATTACAATGCCAAATATGATCTTAAATATTATGCCAGTGATAAGTTTAAATTAGACTTTGGGATTAGCGGTATCTATTATGATTTCGATCCGGGACAAGTGCAACCAACATCAGAATCTTCTTCGATAAATCCTTTATCTCTGGATAGAAAAAAAGCTATAGAAAGTGGTGTATATGTAAATGCAGAGCATAAACTCACCGATAAACTAACAGTACAATATGGTGTTAGATATAGTGCTTTTAGCCGTTTAGGCGGGCAGCCTTTGAAAAATTATGCTAATGATCAACCCGTAGTATATAATAGTACTTTAGGGATTTATGAAAGAGGTATCGAAATTGGTGAAACCGATTATAAAAAAAGTGAAACGATTAAGAGTTTTGGTAATTTCGAACCCAGAGCATCCCTGGCATATCGAATAAATGATGTTTCGTCTATTAAAATGGGGTATTCGAGAGCAGCACAATACATTCATTTATTGTCCAATACTACTTCTGTAACCCCATTAGATGTATGGACACCAAGTGGAAAATATATAAAACCACAATTATCAGATCAATATGCATTAGGGTATTTTAGAAACTTTAAAGATAAAATGTACTCCTTAGAAGTAGAAGCCTACTATAAAACTACTGATAATCGCATAGACTATATCGACGGATCTGATTTGATAGGAAACAATACTATTGAAACTGAAATACTAAATGGAGAGTCCAGAGCATACGGATTAGAATTTTTGGCACGTAAAAATGAAGGAAAATTAACAGGATGGATTTCGTATACATTATCAAAATCAGAACAAAGAAGCCTTGGCGGTAAAGCAGGAGGCCCAGGAATCAATAATGGAGATTGGTATAACACTGCATTTGACAGAACACATGATATTTCGGTAACAGGATCATATAAATTAAGTGATAAGTGGAGTTTAGGAGCAAACCTGGTTTTTCAAACCGGAAGACCTGTAACCTATCCTAATGGTCAATACGAATATGAAGGGTTATCTATCGCTAGTTATTCTGCCAGAAATTCTGATAGATTACCTTCCTATCACAGACTCGATCTCTCTGCAACATACAGACCCAATAGAAAACCAAACAGAAGGTGGAAAGGAGAATGGGTTTTTGGAATATATAACGTATATAATCAGAAAAACGCAGCGTCAATATCTTTTGGTCAAAATGTAGAGACCGGAGCAAACGAAGCTACAAGAACAGCAATTTTTGGTATAGTGCCATCGGTCATCTATAACTTCAAATTTTAATAAAATAAAAAAAGAACAGATGAAAACTTATTTAAAAATCACAATATTCCTTTTTACTATTATCTTTACTTCTTGTGAAGATGTAATAGACGTAGATTTACAAACCGCTCCTCCCCGATTAACAATTGAAGCTTCATTAGATTGGGAAAAAGGTACTACAGGAAATAATCAAACTATAAAATTAAGTACGTCTACTTCGTACTTTGATACAACTTCTAACACAGGGGTTACCGGTGCTTCGGTGAAAGTAACTAATAATTCTAGCGGAGTAGAGTTTATTTTTACAGATCAAAATAATGGAGAGTATACCACTACAGAATTTGTACCAGTACTTAATCAATCTTATACGCTAGAGGTTATTTATAATGGTGAAAATTATTCAGCTACAGAAACACTAATGCCTGTTGCCGATATTAAAGAAGTGAATCAATCTACCGAAAATGGTTTTGATGATGAAGTATTAGAAGTTAACCTTATATTCGATGACCCTGCAGACGAAGATAACTTCTATCTTTTCAGGTTTAAAGAGGAAGGAGATCTCTTGGCAGAATTTGAAGATCTTGATGATGAATTTGTAAACGGAAATGAAATTAGCTGGTATTATGAAAAAGAGGAAGATACCGATACTAAAACCGAAGAATTTAAACCTGGAGATGTTGTAGATATCGACTTGTATGGTATTTCTGAAGGATATTATAACTACATAAGAATACTTATCGAGCAATCTGAAGGTGTTGGCCTTTTTAGTGCAACACCGGTTGCTTTAAAAGGAAATTGTATTAACCTGGATAATGCCGACAATTATGCTCACGGTTATTTTAGATTAACACAAGTATCCCGTACAACGTATACTTTTAATTAATAATGGTGTAGGTTTAAAATTAATAGCATAAAAAAGCGTTAATTCGAGTGGTTTTTCATAGTAAAACGAAGAAAAACTGTATCGAGAATAGTTTTTTTGACTCCCAAATCCTATTCTCGATACACTTCTTCCTACGGTCGAAGCACTCGAATTGACGAATTTGGGAGTCAAAAATATAAAAACGCACAACGGGTTTTATTAAATTAGATATTCTTCTAATCTCTTGGATATAAAAATGATTTTTCTACTTCAAAATCTATGACACCACCTTCTTTCACTTCATATAGTATAAAAAGCTCTCCCCAATAAACACCATCGGTAAAATCAGCTATAATCCACTTGTGATTTAGTAATCTTACTTTATTAATATTCATATTACCTTCCATCCCTACAAACGGAATTATTGGATTATCCTCCCCTGCCTTATTTTGCCCAATAATCTGGTCGCTTATTGTTAATGCAAGCTTATTAGCATCATAACCCATCTCTTCAAAATAACTTGCTGCATCTTCATTACTATCTAAAGAAAAGTAAGTAAGATCCATATTTGCACTAATCAATGAATCTATGGTTGCTTCTTTTGTTGTAATTTTAGTTTTTAAGCTTTCTATTTTTGTATCGTAGGATTCTTTTGCTTTTTTGGCATTCATAAACTGAAAAAGAATAAATAATGCTGCAAAAATGAATAGATATAAAAAGATCTTATTTTTCATATACTAGATAGTTATTTTTAAATTATCGTAAGCTAAATACACATTTTTTGGTAATAATTTCTCAACTTCTGCATGAAACCCTAACATATGGCTGATATGAGTGAGATATGCCTTTTCTGGTTGTATTTCTTTAATAAACTCAAGAGCCTCTTCTAAATTAAAATGCGAGTGATGGGGTTCTATACGTAGTGCATTAACCACCAAAATCTTAACTCCTTTTAATTTTAATCTTTCTTCTTCTTCAACTGTTTTTACATCTGTTAGGTATGCAAAATCTCTAAATCGAAATCCAAAAACCTGTAAACGATTATGAAACGTATTTATAGGAATCACATCCAGATTACCCAATTGAAAAGGTTGATTGGTAAGTTCATTTTCTATAACACTTGGTGCTCCGGGATATTTATTTTCTGAAGAAAAAATATACTCAAACCTGGTTCTTAACGCTTGTAAAACTCTTTTATGAGCATAGATTGGGATATCGCCTTGTCTGAAAAAAAATGGCCTTATATCATCTAATCCCATCGTATGGTCTGCATGCTCATGAGTAAACACTACTCCATCAATTCGGGATATCTGATTCGAGAGCATTTGCTGCCTAAAATCTGGTCCGCAATCCACCACATATTGGTAATCATCCCAGGATACAAGTACAGAAACGCGAAGTCGCTTATCTCTAGAGTCGTCACTTAAGCAAACAGGATGGGTACTTCCTATAATCGGAATCCCCTGTGATGTGCCTGTGCCAAGAAAAATTACTTCCATACTTAAATAAACTAAGGCAAATGTACTTATATTTTTTTGGTCAAAAATCACATATTCTCCTTAAATAATACTTAAAATATTAGGGAATGTAGAAATTTGCATTCAAACCTTTTTTAATACTCATTGTATTATTACCTTTACGGTAAACAAAAAAAGCCCTTTTTACTATGCCTATTAAGATAATGGGAGATAAAGAATTCGAATCTGTCCCTTCAATAAAGAGTAAAGCTTTACGCATTAACCTGAACCAGAATATCTATGGTACATTTGCCGAGATAGGTGCTGGTCAGGAAACTGTTCGAAACTTTTTTAGAGCAGGCGGAGCCTCTGGTACCATTGCAAAAGCAATGAGTGCATATGATAAAGATTTTAGTGATGCTATTTATGGTATTGAAAATGATAAACGTTATGTTACCGAAGCAAGATTAAAAAAAATGCTTAGACATGAGGTTGGTCTTATAGAAGAAAGAATTACCAGAGAAAAACACCCTAATAAGTTATTTTTTAGTTATGCAAATACTGTTGCAACAATTGATTTTGCTAAAAAATATAAAGGTCATGGTTGGGTAGGTATTCGATATCAAACAACACCAAATGAAGATTATAATGAAATTTTGCTCCACATTCGGTTTCATGAAAATGATGCCCGATTGCAGCAAATGACTTTAGGAATATTAGGTGTTAACCTTATTTATGGAGCATATTACAAATACGATAATCCTAAAAAATTACTGAGATATCTATATGATCACCTCGATAAGGATCAAATAGAAATTGACACGATTAACTTTTCTGGACCTCGATTTACAAAAGTAGATAATCGACTAATGAGTCTACAATTGGTTAAGAATGGAATGACCGAAGCGGTAATGTTTGGACCCGATGGGCATAATATTTTACCTGCTGCAATATTATATAAGAAAAACATATTAGCACTGCGTGGGAGTTTTAGACCCGTGACTAAGGTTAATATGGACATATATAAAAAGTCACTCAATATGTTCTTGAGTGAAAATAAAGTAAACGAAGATAAGACTGTAGTCATTTTTGAAGTAACACTATCGAATTTAAGGGCCGAAGGTGAAATTGATGAAGAAGATTTTATGGCTAGAGCCAGGTTACTTTGTTCTTTAGGGCAAACCGTAATGATTTCTAATTTTAAAGAATATTATAAAGTAGTTGAGTATTTCTCTAACTATACCAAAGAACGTATGGCACTTTCTATGGGAGTTAATAATTTGGTGGATATTTTTGATGAAAAATACTATAGACACCTTAGTGGAGGTATTCTGGAAGCTTTTGGTAAATTATTCTTTAAAGATTTAAAAGTATACCTATACCCATTAAAAAATCATAAGACCGGAGAAATAACTACTAGTGATACTCTTAAAGTACACCCAAGGATGAAAGAACTGTATAAGTTCTTTAAGTACAATGGTAAATTACAGGATATCACAGATTATGACCCTTCTATTATGAATATTTTCTCAAGAGAAGTATTACAAAAAATTCAAGATGGAGAACCTGGATGGGAAGATCAATTACCAGATCTTATCCCAGAAATGATAAAAGCCAATAACTTTTTTGGATACAAATCTATAGAAACGGTAGAATAAGTTACATATACAAAACATATTAAAAAAAGCAGTATAGTTATTTACTATACTGCTTTTTTAATTGTGAATTCATCCCTGAGTTCTATAATACCCCACATGCTTATAAAATTTGAGCAGCGTGATCTTTAGTCTTCACTTTGGCAATAACTTCAGAAATTATTCCTTTTTCATCAATAACAAAAGTAGTACGATGAATACCATCATATTCTCTACCCATAAATTTCTTTGGTCCCCATACTCCAAAAGCTTCAATTACTGCTTTATCTTCATCTGCCAATAACGGGTAAGGTAATTCGTACTTATTTTTGAAATTTTGTTGCCGTTTGGCACTATCAGCACTTACTCCAATAATTTCATAACCCTGGGCCAGAAAAGTTTGATAATGATCTCTTAGATTACAGGCTTCTGCAGTACAACCAGGAGTACTCGCTTTAGGGTAGAAAAAAACAACTAGTTTTTTTCCTTGATAATCCGCCAGTGTAACTGTGTTTCCATCTTGGTCTAATGCCGAAAAATTAGGAGCCTTATCCCCTGCTTTTAATGTTGTCATTGTATATAAATTGAATATAGTTTTAACATCTACTTAAGTAAATTTCCTAGTTAATACTTAACAAATAATAAGACTTAACTTCTCTATTACCTACTTTTGTAAAGTAAGGCAAGTTATAAAATTTCAAAAAAATAGAATCAAATTTATTGTAATACTTAGGGATTAAATTTAATATTTGGACCTTCATTTTTATTACCCGCTATACCCCTTTTGTTGCATTCAAATATTTACGTATTCTTGCAGATAAATAAATTAAGGTTATTTTGATATATGTTGTTGTGTGTGTTTCTAAATAGTAATAAAAAAATACTGTTATCTGCTGCTTTTGTTTATATAAGCATAGTTAGCGCTATGGCACAAAACCAGGTTAAAATAGATTCTCTATTACAACTACTTACAACCAAAATCACTGATAAAGAAAAAGTAGATATTTACAATGATATCGCTTTTCGATATTCTTCTACAGATTCTACTAAAACCATTAACTATGCAAATCGAGCTATTCACCTTGCTAAGCAATTAAATTATATTAAAGGTATTTCTGATGCTCATAATAGCATAAGTCAGGCTACTATAAAATTAGAGCCTTTAGATAAAGCATCCGATTTATTTCAAAAAATAAAATATGCAAAAGGGAAAGCTATTGCATATAATGACTTAGCACTTACCTACAAAAAAAAAGGTGAGTATGCTATGGCACTAGAGCATTTCACGAAAGTTTTAAAAATAAGAGATTCTTTAGGAAATAAAAAAGATGTAGCGTTCTGCTATAGTAATATAGGACAAGTGCATGTGAGATTAGGAAATTATACCGAGGCTTTAGATTATAATGATAAAGCTCTAGAATTATTTAAAGAATTAAATAATAAGAACGGTATCTTTTCTGGATACAACAATATGGGAATGATTAATGTGTATCAAGGTAATTATTCTGCTGCATTAGAATATTTTATAAAATCCTCTAAAATCAATGATGAAATAGGTAGTAAAAAAAAAGCTATTGTTTCGCTTAGTAATATTGGATTTATTTATGAATCTTTAGGAAATTATGACTTAGCATTAGAGTATTATTTTAAATGCTTAACAATTAGTAAAAGCACTAAAAATGAAGCAAGTATATCTGAAGATTATTTGAATATTGGAAATATTTATTTTGAACAAGGTGATAACACCAAAGCTTTAACGTATGCTGCTAAATCTCTAAAAATTGCAAAAAAGTTTAATATCAAAGGTATCATGATATCTAACTATTGCCTAATTGGTGAAATATACCTCGATCAAAAAAAATATAACGAAGCTCTGAAACACTTAAAAAACGGATTAGCATTAAGCCAGGAAATTGGAGAGCTATCCTCATCTACCACCGTAATGAATACTTTAGGTGAAATTGAATTTGAATTAAAGAATTATAAACAGGCCAAAGAATATCTTATCAAGAGCATTACTATTGGTCGGGAGATTGGGTTTCCTTCTGCTGTTAAGAGTGCTGCGTATGGCTTAGTAAAAGTAGAGCAAGCATTGGGTAATCATAGAGCTGCTCTCGAATATTATGAACGATATCATGCTATTTATGACTCAATCTTAGGTGAAGAAAAATCAAAACAATTATCGCAACTACAAGTACAATACGAAACCGAGAAAAAAGAACAGGAAATCAAGAGTTTAGCACAGCAAGCCTCGATCCAGTCCTTAGAATTAAAACAAGCCAATTTTAATAAAACCATTTTTGGTATTGTAAGTGTAGTTTTATTGCTTATCGGATTAGTATTGTATTTGGTAAATCGACAAAAAAGATTAGCATTACAACAAAGAGCACAGGATATAGAACAAAATCTATTGCGTGTACAGATGAATCCGCATTTTATTTTTAATGCCATGACTTCTATACAGGATTATATGAACCAGGGAGATGCTAAACAAGCCAGTAGGTATCTCGTAAAATTCTCGAAGCTCATTCGGCAAGTGTTAGATAACTCTAGAAGCGAATTTATTAGCCTGGACCAGGAAATTAATATGTTGGATAATTACTTAAGTATTCAAAACTTAAAACGGGATCATCCTTTTACTTTTAAAATTGAAGTAGAAGATGGTATAATGAGTGAAGAAATCGCCATCCCTCCTATGTTTGCACAACCTTTTGTAGAAAATGCCATAGAACATGGTGTTACTTCTTTAAAAGAAGGAGCAACTATTCATATACATTTTTCGATAGAAGGAGATCATTTAGTCTTAAAAATATTAGATAATGGATCAGGAATAGAAGAAGCTATAAAAGAAAAACGCAAAGATCATGTATCGCATGCTATAAAAATAACAGAAGAACGTATTGATCTTTATCGTAAGATGCGAAAGAAAAAAATTGCATTTGATATCCAAAATCTTTCTCAGGGTACACAAGTAACGTTTAACTTACCATTTCAATACACATAAAAATAATTCCTTTTCAAAACATTTATACGGTAAGAAGTTTTTTAAATTTGCCTCCTGTAATTATTGTTTTTATCTTCTTGCTGAAAAGAGCGATGAATTAATAGCAATTAAAAAAGCAATCAAATCTTGTATTTCGAGATACATCTGAATTTATACTATGAAAAAAAATACCCTAACCATCTTTTCTTTTTTAATTGTTTTCAATGTTTTTGCACAAAATCAAACTAAAGTCGATTCCCTTTTACAGGCACTTGAAACAAATATTTCTGAGAAAGAAAAAGTTGACACATATAATCTTTTGGCTCGGCAATATTCTGACAGTGATTCTGTTCAAACTTCATTTTATGCAAACCAGGCAATAAAAATTGCAAAAAAAATAGATTATAATAAAGGGATTATAAGATCATATGACGAGATTGCCTGGATATCTATGTTATTAGGAAATTCTGAAAAAGCAATCGATTTACATCAAAAAAGTATTGCTATTGCAAAAAAGATCAAATACCCAGAAGGAGAAGCAGGGGCGTATAATGGATTAGGAACAGTAAATAACTATTTAGGAAATAGCACGAAAGCTTTAGAATACTATTTTAAAGCATTGAAAATATATGAAGGATTAAACGAAAAATTGAGGATATCTCAGTCTTATTATAATATTGCCCTCACTTATAGAAATCAAAGCGATCATGACAAATCCTTAGAATACCATTTAAAGGGTTTAGAAATTGATAAAAATCTTGGGGACAGTAGTCGAATATCTACAGATCACAGTGATATTGGTTTTGTATATACCGAAAAAGGTAATTATACCAAAGCAATGGAACATCAATTAATAGCATTAAAAATTCAAGAAAGAATAAAGAATGAAAAATTACTTACATATACTTTTCACAATGTTGCTATGCTATATTACAAGCAAAAAAAATATACACAAGCACTAGAATATTCTTTTAAGTCTTTAAAAATTGCAAAAAAACTAGGCTGGAAAGGTCATATAGGAAATCTATACAATACTATTGCAACTACATATAAAGAACAAGATAATTTTGATCAAGCTTTAGAATATAATTTGAAATCTTTAGAAATTCAAAAAGAAATAGGAGAAAAGCAAATTATCGTCGCAAGCTATGTCAATATTGGAAAGATACATCTTCTCAAAGAAGAATATGAAAAAGCATTAGAATATCTACAAAAGGGATTATTATTTCAACAAAAAATCGAAGATCAATCTTCTCATGCTGTACTTTTAAATACAATTGGTGAGGTTGAATGGAAATTGGGTAATTTACAAAAAGCAAAGGACTATCTTATTCAAGGTGTTAATATTGCTCAGAAAATTAATTTCCCTACTGCCATTAGAGACGGTTCAGAAATATTGTCTGGAATTCAAAAAGCATTAGGTAATCATAAAGCTGCTTTAGCATCCTATGAATTGTATCACAGCACTTATGATTCTTTGCTCGGCGAAGAAAAGTCAAAACAATTATCGCTACTACAAGTACAATACGAAACCGAGAAAAAAGAACAGGAAATCGAGAGTTTAGCACAACAAGCCTCGATCCAGTCTTTAGAATTAAAACAAGCCAATTTTAA
Source organism: Aquimarina atlantica (assembly GCF_000626715.1). Taxonomy (GTDB): domain Bacteria; phylum Bacteroidota; class Bacteroidia; order Flavobacteriales; family Flavobacteriaceae; genus Aquimarina; species Aquimarina atlantica. Next base: position 818,590 of record NZ_AQRA01000001.1, read on the forward strand.
TAAAACCATTTTTGGTATTGTAAGCGTGGTTTTATTGCTTATCGGATTAGTATTGTATTTGGTAAACCGACAAAAAAGATTAGCGTTACAACAAAGAGCACAGGATATAGAACAAAATCTATTGCGTGTACAGATGAATCCGCATTTTATTTTTAATGCCATGACTTCTATACAGGATTATATGAATCAGGGAGATGCTAAACAAGCCAGCATGTATCTCGTAAAATTCTCGAAGCTCATTCGGCAAGTATTAGATAACTCTAGAAGCGAATTTATTAGCTTGGATCAGGAAATTAATATGTTGGATAACTACCTGAGTATTCAAAATTTAAAACGTGATCATCCTTTTACTTTTAAAATTGAAGTAGAAGATGGTTTAATAAGTGAAGAAATCGCCATCCCTCCTATGTTTGCGCAACCTTTTGTAGAAAATGCTATTGAACATGGAGTTACTACTATAAAAGAAGGGGCAACTATTCATATACATTTTTCGATAGAAGGAGATCATTTAGTCTTAAAAATATTGGATAATGGATCTGGGATAGAAGAAGCTATAAAGGTAAAACGCAAAGATCATGTATCTCACGCTATAAAAATAACAGAAGAACGTATTGATCTTTATCGTAAGATGCGAAAGAAAAAAATTGCATTTGATATCCAAGACCTTTCTCAAGGCACACAAGTAACGTTTAACCTACCATTTCAATACATATAAATGAAAGTAGTCCTTATAGAAGATAACCCATCAGCAAGAAGAAGTTTTTTAGAATTACTTAATGAGTATTGTCCTAATGTAGATTTTGTAGGAGAAGCGACAAATGTAGCAGAAGGAGTTGCATTAATTACAGCTAGCAAGCCAGATCTTGTATTCCTGGATATCGAAATGCCAGATGGTACCGGGTTTGATGTATTACGAAAATTACCAGAAATCAATTTCCAGGTGATATTTGCTTCTTCTCATGAGAAATATGCACTAAGAGCCATAAAATTTAGTGCTTTGGATTATCTATTAAAACCTATTGACCCAGAAGAACTGGTAGAAGCCATCAAAAAAGCGAAGTCTGAGTTTGATCATCACAAAACGCCACAAAGAGTACAAACACTTATTGATAATATAGATGAGCAATCAACAGAACCTACGCGCTTGGTTCTAAAAGATAAATATGGTATCCAGATTGTATTTGTTAAAGATATTATACACCTCGAAGCAAGCGGTAGTTATACCAAGTTTTTTATCCATAAACAGGATAGCTTGCTTGTATCTAAAGGACTTAAAGAATATGAAAATATGCTGTCTTCGCAACAGTTTTTTAGATGCCATCAATCACATTTAGTAAATCTGGATTATTTATTAAGATATGATAAACGAGAAGGAGATTATTTGGTATTAAAAGATAAAAGTAAAATTCCGTTGGCAACTAGAAAAAAAGAAATTTTACTAAAGTTAATAAACGATCTTAACTAATGTTTGAATAGCAATAAAAAAACTCACCTTTTTCCTTTTTATCAAAGGTAAAGATGAGTCTTTCCTGAACAAACTATTTGGTCATAGTTTTTCTAAAACCAATAGGAGAATTATCAATAATTATTGGGGTATTCTGATCTATAATAATTGACCCTCCTTTAACACCTTTTGCTTGTTCATTTTTAATCTCAAACTCTAGAAATTTCACAAATTTACTTTTCATTAAATCTTATTTTTTTTAGTTAGACATAAGATAAATGTACAGACATTTTGATCTTCAAAATTTGTTGTTTTATAATTGAATGAGATTATGATATAAACGACCAGAGCAAATGTATAAGCGTAGCAAAGTATTGTTTTGAATCATATAATTGAAATATCTTCTATTTTCGAAATATTAAACCTTAGCTACTAATTTTATTTTTAACTTTATTGCAAATTAATTTATAATATGACCAAACAGGAAAAGGTAGATTTTACTATTAAGACACTACAGGAATTATATCCCAAAATACCAATCCCATTAGATCATAAAGATCCTTATACCCTACTCATAGCAGTACTAATGAGTGCACAAAGTACAGATGTAAGAGTGAACCAAATTACTCCACTCCTATTCGACAGGGCAGATAATCCCTATGCAATGGTAAAATTATCTGTAGAAGAAATTCGGGAAATCATAAGGCCTGTTGGGTTAAGCCCAATGAAATCTAAAGGAATCCATGGATTGTCTCAGATTCTTATTGATAGTCATGACGGAGAGGTTCCTCAAAGCTTTGAAGCTCTGGAAGCTTTGCCCGCTGTTGGTCATAAAACTGCTAGTGTTGTGATGTCGCAAGCATTTGGAGTACCAGCATTTCCTGTAGATACACATATTCATAGATTAATGTACAGATGGGGACTTAGCAATGGTAAAAACGTAACACAAACCGAAAAAGACGCCAAGAGGTTATTTCCAAAAGAATTATGGAATGATCTGCATCTTCAAATTATATGGTATGGTAGAGAATATTCTCCTGCAAGAGGCTGGGATCTTGATAAAGATATCATTACCAAAACTATAGGCAGGAAAACTGTTTTAGACGAGTACCAAAAAGCAAAAAGGCCTATTAAAAAATAGGCCTTTATAAGTTTAATTTAAAATCGTTTCAAACTTAAGATTGTTATACTCTACAACCTGTAACGATTTTGAATAGTTTAGAAGAAAATCTATTGTTCTTCTCTTTGGTACTACATGTTTTTCTTCTTTTTCAGAAGACTTAAAGTAAAATTTTGCCATATTATATAATCTTAAATTAAAAGGGTTATATAAGGATAACGGCACTAGTTTTACTTTATTGTATAAAAAAATTATTTAATTTGTTAAAACAATATTATTTTTTTCTATTACTTTTCTTAAATTAATTAAAGCATATCGCATTCTACCAAGAGCAGTGTTTATACTCACCCCTGTTTTGTCTGATATTTCTTTAAAACTCATATCTCTATACATACGCATGATTAAGACTTCTTTCTGATCGTCTGGTAATTCCTGAATCAAATTACGCAGATCTTCTTCTACCTGATCTTTTATTAATCTCTTTTCGGCATTTAGGTTTCCATCACTAATTACAGAAAAAATGCTAAATTCTCCATTATCTTCAAATTTTGGCATACGATTTCCTTTTCTAAAGTGATCAATTACCAAATTATGAGCAATACGCATTACCCAAGGAAGAAATTTACCTTCTTCATTATATTTTCCGTTTTTTAATGTTCGGATTACTTTGATAAAAGTATCCTGAAAAATATCTTCAGAGACATCTCTATCAAAAACTTTTGAATAAATAAAACTGTAAATACGTTGCTTATGACGTTCGATAAGAACAGAAAGAGCACATTCGTCTCCTTTAATGTAGTTATTAACCAGAACTGCGTCTGTTAGGGTGTAATTTTTCATACCTTGACTATTATTTAGTACAAACAAGCGGTGGGGCTCGTGCTATGTTAAACTTTTAAAGTAAAGGTATGCTATAGGCAGTTTTGTTTAAATTTTGGTTCCTTAATGAGGGGCTAATATAATAACAATCATTGAATTTCAAACAATTTCTTGTTAATTTTTTTAACTAAACTTTCAATCTACATAGGTTATAATACTTGTTTAGTAATCCTTATCTTTGCGCTCTTACCGCATATTTACTATGATTCAAGATATTACAACCTTAGATCCAAAAGAGAATATAATTATTAAAGGAGCTAAACTTCACAACCTGAAAGATTTAGATGCCGTTATCCCTAGAAACAAATTAGTAGTCATTACAGGATTATCTGGTTCTGGTAAATCTAGTTTGGCTTTTGATACTTTGTATGCCGAAGGACAACGTAGATATGTAGAAAGTCTTTCGTCTTATGCCAGGCAGTTTTTAGGACGTCTTAATAAACCCAAAGTAGATTATATAAAAGGTATAGCTCCAGCTATTGCAATAGAGCAAAAAGTAAACTCTACCAATCCAAGATCTACTGTCGGTACTACTACAGAAATATATGATTATTTAAAATTACTTTTTGCCCGAATAGGTAAGACGTATTCTCCTGTTTCGGGTAATCAGGTAAAAAAAGATAGCGTAACCGATGTTATCGAATACGTAAAATCTTTTGAAGATGGCGAAAAACTTTTACTCCTCTCTCCTATCCATATCGAAGAAGGTCGTACCCTAGAAGGAAAATTAAAAGTATTACAACAACAGGGATATGCACGTATAAAAAATAATGGCACTGTAACCCGGATAGAAGATGCTTCTATACAAGAAAAAGATGATTTTTACCTGGTAGTCGATCGTATTGTAAAAAGAGACGACGAAGATTTTTATAATCGCTTGGCAGATGCTGTTGATTCTGCATTTTTTGAAGGTAAAGGCACTTGTTTTATCGAAACATTAAAAGAAAGTAACCTAAGACAATTTAGTAATAAATTCGAATTAGACGGACTCTCTTTTCTAGAACCTAATATACATTTATTTAGTTTTAATAATCCGTATGGAGCCTGCCCAGAATGCGAAGGGTATGGTGATGTAATTGGTATCGATGAAGATCTTGTCATCCCAAATACTGCACTAAGTGTATTTGAAGGAGCAGTTTTTCCCTGGAAAGGCGATAGTATGGGATGGTATAAAGACCAATTGGTAAATAGCGCTTATAAATTTGATTTCCCTATTCATAAACCGTATTTCGAATTATCAGATCAGGATAAAGAATTGCTATGGAAAGGAAATGAGTATTTTGAAGGGATTACCAGCTTCTTTAAAGAACTGGAAGCCAAAGCTTACAAAATTCAGAATCGGGTAATGCTTTCTCGCTATCGCGGAAAAACAAAATGTAATACCTGCAAAGGAAAGCGCTTGCGTAAAGAAGCAAACTATGTAAAAATCGATGGAGCTACAATAACAGATCTGGTAGAAAAACCTTTAAACGAACTAGCTGATTTCTTTAAAAACATAACGCTTAATGAATATGATGCAAAAATTGCTAAGCGTCTTCTTAAAGAAATTAATAGTCGATTAGAGTTTTTACAAAATGTAGGACTAGAATACTTAACACTTAATCGTAAATCCAACACATTATCGGGTGGTGAATCGCAACGTATTAACCTGGCAACCTCATTAGGAAGTAGTTTGGTTGGTTCTATGTATATTCTTGATGAGCCTAGTATAGGATTACATCCAAAAGATACCGAAAAGCTGATTAAAGTGCTACAATCTCTTCGTGATTTAGGAAATACCGTAATTGTTGTAGAGCACGATGAAGATATTATGAAAGCTGCCGATGAAATCATAGATATTGGCCCCGAAGCAGGTACTTATGGGGGGCATGTTGTTGCAACAGGTACTTTTGATCAGATTCTAAAAGCAGATTCTCTTACCGCAAAATACCTAAATGGTGCTCTTGAAATCGAAGTTCCCAAAACCAGAAGAACCTCAAAATACTATGTCGAAATTATAGGTGCACGTGAGAATAACCTAAAAAATATAGATGTAAAAGTTCCTCTCGGGGTCTTTACAGCTATTACAGGAGTATCGGGTAGTGGTAAGAGTACACTTGTTAAAAAAATCATTTACCCTTCTTTGCTTAAACAATTAGGAGGATACGGAGAAAAAGCAGGACAGTTTACAGAGCTTAAGGGTAACTACAGTAATATAAAACATGTAGAGTTTGTAGATCAAAACCCAATTGGTAGATCCTCGCGCTCTAATCCAGTTACTTATATTAAAGCCTATGACGATATTCGTAACCTGTTTGCTACTCAAAAATTGTCTGGTATTCGTAATTATAAAGCAAAACATTTTTCTTTTAATGTAGATGGTGGCCGATGCGAAACCTGCAAAGGAGAAGGAGAAGTTACCATAGAAATGCAGTTTATGGCCGATGTACATCTAGAATGTGAAACCTGTGGCGGAAAACGCTTTAAAAAAGATGTTCTCGAAGTAACATTTCATGATAAAAACATCCATGATATACTCTCGATGACCATAGATAATGCTATTGATTTCTTTTCTGATCATAATCAAACCAAAATCCAAAGGAAATTACAACCTTTACAAGACGTTGGCTTGGGGTATGTGCAATTAGGACAAAGCTCTTCTACCCTTTCTGGTGGTGAAGCGCAACGAATTAAATTAGCTTCCTTTTTAGTAAAAGGAAATACCAAAGACAAAGCTCTATTTATCTTTGATGAACCGACCACAGGGCTTCATTTTCATGATATCAAGAAATTACTCAAGTCCTTTAATGAATTGATTGCAAAAGGGCATTCTATCTTAGTGATAGAACACAATTTGGATCTTGTAAAATGTGCCGATTATATTATTGATCTTGGACAAGAAGGTGGTAAAAACGGAGGTAATATCATTGCAAAAGGTACACCCGAAGAAATTGTAAAAATCAAAGAATCGTATACAGGAGAATACCTAAAAGAGAAACTCTAAATCATCAGAAGCACTATATTCAATACAACTTTTTTACAGCATGCAGTAACTACATATACCATAAGAACGATCTCCTGCAGCGTGCAGCAACTACATATGTACTAAAAGACGATCTCCTGCAGCGTGCAGTAACTACATATGTACTAAAAGACGATCTCCTGCAGCATGCAGCAACTACATATATACCATAAGACGATCTCCTGCAGCATGCAGCAACTACATATACCATAAGAACGATCTCCTGCAGCGTGCAGTAGCTATATGTATACAATAAGATATCCTTTTACGGTATAAAATGATACGTATAATAAATTAAAAAGTATAAACCCTAAAAAATAATAACCTAAAAAACAGATAGTTACTCACAATTTTAGTTTCAAGTATACTTTTGGCACGCCATTTGAAACACTAGTTATCAAATAGCGGAAGCCGAAAAGCTAATGAGTAGGCATAAACCCAAAACATGTAAGTTATGAAAAAAATGATACTTTTTATTGCAGTATTATTACTAGTAGGAACAACTGCACGAGCGACCGACCAAAAACACTCGGATCACAAGGATAGGGTTACAAAACGCTATCACAACGCACAACCTATTGTATTTGTAGAGGGCGGGGTACAATTTTTTGTGTATCCAGAAGGAGATATTGATTATAGAATCATTAAAAGAAGAGGAAGGTCCCACCATAGAAACTGGAACCGTAACGTACATAATTCGCCCGGTTCATATGCACATCGCAGACACTATAATAACTTCATTAGGTATGATTATTATGGTAGACTAAAAAAGGTAGGACGTAACTATATTACCTATGACCGATACAATAGAGTACGTAGAATAGGCTCGGTATCTATGCGATATAACAGAAGAGGATTGGTGTATCAAATAGGAGGGTTATATATCTACTATAAAAAATATGGACGAATAAAGTATGTAGAAGGTAATGTTCATTATGATGGTTGTGGGTATTGTGGAATAGATGGATGTTCGATCACCCATTCCCCTTACTATAATCAAAATTGGAAACATAAACACTATAAACATAATGACGATGATGACGATGATGATGACCACTATTATAAAAATAGAAAAAGAAAAAAAAGATATAGTGATGATGATGATGATTAGATAATATAAAGATTGGTTAGTTGTTTAAACCCCGTTGCCAGGAGTATTTGGTCGCGGGGTTTTTTATTTAGGGCGTTCGAGCGGGCTATCCGTTGCAATTCCTCACACACCTATGGTGTGCTGTGGGATTTACACTACTATCCCTAACGCAAAATATATATGATGAATTAAAAATATCTCTAAACTAGATGTTACCGAGGTTTAAAGTGTTGTTAACCTTTTTTCAAGACAGCATGAATGTTATATATTTATAGCTCATCTTGAGTAATCATTTCACTAAATGAGTTCCAGATGAGTTCTATATCAAATCAAAAAATATGAACTTCTATACAACTTTTCTATTCTTTTTTATAATGGTTAGTGCATCAATCCATGCTCAAAAAATGCAATTCGAAGACTACGACCCACCCTCTACTCTGGTCGTTCCCGAGACAAAGATTAAAAAAGCAAAATTCCCCTTTATCGATGTTCATAACCATCAATTTAGAATGCCAACCCAAAATCTACAGGATGTTGTTACCGAAATGGATAAACTAAATATGGGGGTTATGGTAAACCTATCAGGAAGAGGTCGAGGGTCTGATGAACATCTTATCAAATCTTTAGAAAACGTAAAAACTAATTTTCCAAACAGATTTATTGTATTTACCAATATTGATCTTAAAGGAATAGATGAACCTGGGTGGACAGAAAAAACTGTTGCGCAAATAGAAAAAGACGTAGCCATGGGAGCCAACGGATTAAAAATCTATAAAAGCCAGGGAATGGATAATAAAGATAGTAAAGGCAATCGTATTAAGATAGATGACTCCAGAATAGGACCTGTATGGGAAAAATGTGGTGAGCTAGGTATTCCGGTTTTGATACATTCTGCAGATCCAAAATCATTTTGGGATCCACATGACAATAAGAATGAGCGCTGGCTAGAACTTAAACTACGATCCAGAAGAAAAAGAGATCCCAAAGTAACAGGTTCCTGGGAAACCATTATACAAGAACAACACAACATTTTTAAAAAACATAAAAACACCAAATTTATCAATGCACACTTAGGTTGGTACGGAAACAACCTGGCAAAACTTGCCGAACTTATGGATGAAATGCCCAATATGTATAGCGAGATTGGAGCGGTTATAGCAGAATTAGGTCGGCAACCTCGGAACGCAAAAGCTTTCCTTACCAAATACCAGGATAGAGTAATGTTTGGAAAAGATTCTTGGAATCCCCAAGAGTATTATACCTATTTCAGGGTTTTAGAATCAGACGATGAATATTTTCCTTACTACAAAAGATATCACGCTTTCTGGAAAATGTATGGATTAGATCTAGATGATGAAGTATTAAAAAAACTGTATTATAAAAATGCATTAAAGGTTATACCCAATATTGATAAAAGCTTATTTCCAAAATAGAAAATAAGCGATTTGTTAGATTTTCTTATCATAATACAATTGATATACAAAATATCGTACATGTGATATTTTGTATATCAATCTAAACCACAAACCAATTATACTATTAATCTAATAATGCCAGGACATCCAAAATTTCTTGTGTAGTTTTGGGTTCAAAAGTAAACGAAAGCTCTTCTTCTTCAGAGATAATCACATTTTTAATGGCTAAATACTGTTGATTATTTTCTATTGTAATTGCTACATAAGTAACTGCCAGTCCAACTGGTAAAGAATCTGTATAGCTTTGTATGATTGGAGTCCCAGCATTAAAGATCTTAACAACAGCAGGCAAGTTATTTTCTTTAAAGACCAAATAAACAGCAGTTTCTGCAGCGTTAGGGCTATTAGTTAAATTTATATAATTTGTAGTTTTTGCTCCTGGATATGCATAAAACTTATCGCAATTTGACCATCCGGTATCAAATACATCATAGATATAAGAGGACGGAGCTGCATTATACGCTATACCACTAGAACCATTACCAATTCCTATATCTGCTGTTGCATTCCAAACAATACTTCCATCATTTGTTACTGTACCAGTAAAAGGAAGCATGTCGTTATCCTCTCCTCCAGTAGATGGAACCTGAACTTGATAAAATGTACCTGGTGCAATATCCAGAGAATTTCCGTTTTGAGTAACCACAACTTCTGTTTCTCCTTCAGAAAGAAGGAAGGTATTTTCATCAGAAAAATTAACTGCATTAGTAGGTTTATTCGACAAGATCATTTGACTTGCTGTAAAAATCTCTCTAATAGAAACATCTACTATACCATTAATTAAATTTCCATCACTATCAACCAATGAATTTGGAGGAAAAATTACCTTAGTTCCATCCTTTCCAGTAATAGAACCTCCTGTGGTTGCATCAACTTCAAAATCTTGTTTTTGTACTCCATTGGCCTCATAAAACCCCAGAATATCTTGATAACCAAGAATTTCTTGTTGCGGTAGTGGCTCATCATCATTTTTTGAACAACTACTTATCAAAAAAGCTGCTACTAATACCAATATCATTCCGAATATATTCTTTAACGTATTCATCATCTTAATTTTTAAAGTTTACACCTTCATATCAATAGATAAAGAATATTGTTACCCCCTATCATGAATATATTTTTATATTTTTTTCTAGATAGCAGACTCCAAACGATAACAATTTTAAACACTAAAAAAAACACAAATAACTGTTTTACAAACAATTAACTTTTTGGCACACTGCTTGATACTATAAAATTGAGAACGAAAAATTAATTTCTATTCTCTTTTTAAAACCACAGATTATGAAAAATTTTGTTTTACTTTTTACAGGCTTATTGTTAGCATCATTTACTGCTAACGCTTCAGAAACGAATACAGAATCGTCTGCCAGATATTACAATTATGGAAAATCATTTATTTTCTCTGAAGGAGGAATCGATTTTTCGGTATATGCAGATGGCCAATTTGATTTTTATATCAATGGACAAAGAAGTGGTGTAAGTATTGGAGTGAATGCGCCGGGAGTAAATATAAGTTTTAATTCTGGGTATGACTATGACGCTTATGTACAATATGATGATTATGGAGCTGTAGTACAAATAGAAGATACACCTATCTTTTATGACTATTATGGTAGAATTGTACAAGCAGGAGATATTTACATTAATTATAATAATTATGGTCGTATTTCTAGAGTTGGTGGATTATATGTTCATTATAACAGCTACGGAAATTTCTTAAACTGTACAGGTTATATTAACCGCTATAACAGATTTTATGAATACAGACCGTTTCACGCTTATTTTACAGTACCGGTAGTAAGTAGATGTATTGTATATGAAAGACCATACAGAAGATATTATACTCCATATAGATGCTCATATACCGTATATAGAACTAATTATTATAATGGATATTACAGCAGACCTTATAGAAGTCGTAATTATTACAGACCTCATAGTAGAGTAACAAGTTATAACAGAGGATATAGAGGTTCTCGTGCCAGAAGTACCAATTATAGAACAAGAGATCATAGGACAGCAATGTACAAAAGAAATGATCGTAACTATAGTAGAGTAGCTCGTAGCAGATCTAATTACAATAAGAGTAATGTGACTCGTAGCAGATCTAATAATTATAGCACCAGAAGTAATGCTAGAAGTAGATCAAATAATTATGGTACCAGAACTACTACCAGAAGTAGATCGATTAACAATAAAGTTGGAAACATAAACAGAACACGTTCTGTAACACCAAATACAAGAACACGTACAACGAGTAGAAATGCACAAACCAGACAGAGAGTACAATCTAACAATAGAAGTACACCATCTAGACAAAGAGTGCAATCAACTCAACAAAGAACCCGAAGTGCTGTAACCAACAGACCTAAGTACGACAGAAGCAGTAGATCTCGTAGCGCAGTTGCAAAAACGAATCAGGTTCGAAGACAAAGAAGTTCTGGTAGAAATTACTCTGGTAATGTAACAAAACGTTCTAATAACAGTCAATATAGTAGTAAAAGAACAAATAGATCCAGAACAACAACAAATAGACAAAGAAGCAATACTTCTAGCAGAGCATCGAGATCAAACAATTCTCGTTCTCGTAGTAGCAGAAGTAGAAGCTAAGAAGATATATAAGACATTAAATTTTTTGGTTGGTTAGTTGGAAAATCCCTCTGAGTAGTATGCTTTAAGCACCTCGAGGGATTTTCTGTATTAAGTTATTAATATCGTCAGATACTTTCAGTGTATAAAAAACAATAGCATATGCCAAGCCTATTAATACGCTTTTAAGAATGATATTAAGAATTGGATGAAGCGGTAATTCCCAAAAATAAAAACCAAAAACAAAAGCTATAATGAGCACTAATGCCAAAGCTGTTTTTTGTGAAAAAGGATGCATCCCAAATTTGGCGTAGACAATCCATAACTTAGCAAAATTATAACAAAACACGGCAATACACGTAGCAATAGCTGCACCGGTAACGCCAAAAGCAGGAATCCAAAGCATATTAAGTATCACTGTAAGAATTGCCATCCCTACTCCTATATATAGTACCATTCTATAATAATCAGAACTATATAGAATTGCATTATTATTTCCTAAAAGATTATCGAATAGCTTAGCACTCCCTATTAAAATTACAACCCAAATAAACAGTTCATACTCATCAGGGATAATTTCAAAAAGCTGATGTACATTACAAGTAATCAATACAAAAAGTAACCCACTGGTCACTAAAAGGTTTAAAGAGCTTTTTTTATACAAATCTCGCAATTGATCTTTTGCCTTTTCGTTAATTAATTTAGCGGTTAATGGGTACGTAATCTGATGCATGGCTCTAGAAGGAATAATAATCACACTAGCGATATAAGCGCATATTCCATATTTAGCCACATTTTCTATAAGAAGATAACGTTCTATCATCGTCTTATCCAAATCAATTAACAAAGTAGCCACAGAACCGGCAATCAATATTAATCCAGAATATTTGAGTACAGAAATATAATTATCGGGTAAAGAAAACCGTGGTTTAAAACGGTGAAGTTTCAATGCATATGCTTGCATAATCCCTGTGCGCAAAACATATGCACTCATGAGTGCATATACAAATTGCTCAACAGTTAGAATTTCAAAATATACCAAAAACAAAAGAATACTTATACATAACCTTAAAAACAACTCTTTCATGATGTTTCCGAACACACTCTTAAGTTTTACTTTAGACCATGCAAAAAAGATTTCAAAATAGGAAACTGCAAATGCCAGAATAAAAATAGTCCATACATAAGGTTGCACTATTGTATTCTTATCACTAAATAAGTCCAGAATTGTAGTATAGAAAAACGAACCTAGTATTCCAAGAATTAGAGCTATCAATAATGGTAAGATCAACATCATGGTTAGAAATCTATCTTGTTGTTCCTGATCTAAGTACGATGAAAAAAATTTCACCAGGGTGTTATGTACACCAAATGCCATTAGAGGCCATATTAGATTTGAAGCTGTAATCAGGTAAGAGACCAATCCATAATGTTGTTCGTCCATAAAATTGGTGAATAAGAACAATGTATTTATGGCTCCAATACCAAACCCCATACAAGTAATAATAGCATTTTGTATGGTTTGATTAACAACTACTCCCATTATTGTTTTTTGATCATTTTAATTTTAAAGTCTAAAAGTACAAAATACGAGATTAGTGGTAACATGATATTTTTTTATAAACTGAAGAAAAATATTTTTGTCATTTAGTAGTACAAAAAAAGGTTGTTAGAAATAACAACCTTTTTTAATGATATTACATATATTATTTATCTAGGGCAAATCTTAGCTACATCTCCCGTAATAGTCCAACCTTTTGCAACTATTAAAGTATTTCTTTCTACGTTACCATTGCAATACTCTAAACCTTTTGCACCCAAAGTTACATTAGATTGTAGGTTTGGTAATTTAGACCATTCGATTAATAAATTATCATAATTATCATTAGAAAGATTAGTATCGTCTAGCATTCTATCCATAACCGTTACCTTGCTTACATCCCACTTTCTAAGATCTTGATTAAAGGATGTAGCTTTATAAAACAACCCTCTCATAAAGGCCACATTGCTCACATTCCAATTACCAAGATACGCATTAAAAGAGGTAGCATTAGAAAACATAAACATCATATTAGTAACCTTACTCACATTCCATTTACCAATATCTCCATTAAAAGAGGTAGCATTAGAAAACATCCCAGCCATTAATGTTACATTACTTACATCCCATATATCTATTTTTCCATTAAAAGCAACTGCCCCAGAAAACATTTGTTCCATAGTAGTTACATTGCTCACATCCCATTTACTAAGATCTTGATTAAAAGATGAAGCTATAGCAAACATATATCTCATACTTGTTACATTAGCTACGTTCCAATTACTAAGATCTTTATTAAAAGAAGTAGCTTCGCTAAACATTGATCCCATATCGGTTACGCTACCAACGTTCCACTGATTGATATCACTATTAAATGCAGTAGCACCATTAAACATACTACTCATATTAGTTACCTTACCTACATTCCATGTACTTATGTTTCCATTAAAAGAAGTAGCTTTAAAAAACATAGAACCCATTTTTTCTACCTTACCAACATTCCATGTACTTATGTTTCCATTAAATAAAGTGGCATTAGAAAACATTCCTCTCATGTCTGTTACATTACTAACATCCCATTGATCGAGGGCTTTGTTAAAAGAACTGGCGCCAGAGAACATACTTCTCATGCTTGTTATGGTACTCACATCCCAATTATTAATATCCCCATTAAACTTAGTACAACCATAAAACATAGATTGCAATTCTGTTACCTTTGACAAATTTGGTATATCCTTGGCGTTATAAGTCATATTTTTGCAATCAATAAAAGCTTCTGTAAAAAACTCCCATTGGTTATCTCCCCACTGCTCTATCGTTTCTAATTTCGCAGCATTTGAAACCGCACCTTCTCCTTCAATTTCATCAGGTTTATCTTTAAATTGAATGGCGGGTAATACTCCAGAAACAGCAACTGTATGCACTCCTGGTTCTACATAGGTATGTTTGGGGGTAGTTGTTACATTAGTTTCTATGGTTCCATCCCCCCAATCGATAGTAAAATTATAGGTTAACTCATCATTCAGTTGAAAAATAATTTCTTCATTAGCCGCGGTAGTTTTCCAGGTTGTAATAAAAGCCTCTGCTACATTTTCTAAAGAAATAGTAATCACTGCACTAGCTTTATGTATACCATCTGATACTTCTACAGTAAGCGTATATGTGGTATTGGTTTCGAAATCAAGTTTTTTACCTGCTATCAAGCTTAATTCTCCAGCATCAGTCAACTCAAAAAGATCGTTACTATTTTGGGTAAGCGCAAAAGTAAGTGAAGCTTGTTCTGGGTCTGTTGCTGCTACAGTACCAATCACTACATCATCAGCAATATTTTCGGCAACAGTAAATGTTTGAGCATTAATCACTGGTGCTTTATTAACTGTAGGTTGCGGTTGTGCATCATCATCTTTATTACATCCAATTGACAATACGGCCATCATCAATATGGCCAGTACACTTACTTTAATTTGTTTTCGTTTCTTCATTTGTACATTTTTTTGAGGCCTGCGCCCTGGTTTCAAAAAAAAGAAACCCAAGGAGCATACGTAATTTTGTTTCTAATAATTGATATTTTGATGCAAACCTAACAAGATGTTTATCACGAAAAGAAGTTGTTTTGTATTCGCTATACACTACTAGATATTCGTCAGGTTTTATTTGATATTGGTTTTTATATTCAATTAAAAACCTATGCTATTAAATACTCAAAAAAAGAGGTTGTCTGATCAGACAACCTATTTTGGTTAATTTTCTATTAATAATCACTACTACATTCTATAATAGATTTAACAACCTCTAATTTTTATAAGAATATGTACTATATTAATTTAATATCTTTTTTATCAGAAGGATCAAGGACAGCTGCTTTTACATCTACATTAGCCTCTACCATGTATTTTGATTTTTCATTAGATGCGAACTTGCTCATCTTTCCGATTGCGCCAAGAGTTCCTCCTTTTTCTGCCAATGAATCTGCTTTAGATTTTAATAACTTAAATGGTAAAATAAAAGGAATTTCTTTTACCTCTCCTGGTTTAATAGCATAAGTATCAGAAAACTTAATCGCACCCAAATCAAAAGATTCTGTACTTGTATTATCTCCTCGTCCTTTTGTAAACTCCTCTACAAATTTGATTTCGACTTCTATAATTTCTTGTTCGCTTTTTGTGGTTAACACCACCTTACCTTCTACTTGTTCACTTTCTTTAGCAACATGTCCAGGAATTTGTAGAGTTACTTTTACTCCTCCAATACCTAGTTTATTCTTTACTTTATCAAAAAATCCCATTTTTATTCGTTTTATTTAATTATTAAATACCATTTACTTTTATATTTCATTCCTCTTTTTGTTGAATTTTATAGAGCACCAGTAGTTCTTGCAGTTCAAATATTTTGCCTTCTACATCTTCGATACTTGTATCTTGTTCTCCAGATTGTACTTGATTTTCGAGTAGCATTTCATTTTTAGCATCGTCCATACCATTCATAATAACCCCTATAAATAAGTTTAAGAAAATCATAGTCCCGATAAGGACAAATGATACGAAGTAAGTAACCGAGAGCACTAAAGAGCCTTTTGAATTTATACAAAGATTCATATTACCATCATACCCGTAATTCTCGCACCCAAACATATTTATGTACATAATATCTGTCCAATCTTCTAATGTTACCACTCTAAATAGGGATAGCATCGATCTTTGTAAATCCTGAAAATGTATGGGGTCATTTTCTGAAAAGAAGAACACACCGGCTACAGCGTAGATATAAAAAAGTAACAATAATAGAATAGAAACATACCCCATAGAAGGGATACTTTTTAATAGTGCTCCTACCAACATTTGAAGTTTTGGTAATGCTTTTATAAGTTTTAACACCCTTAATAAACGCAGTAAACGTAATATGGCTATAGAGCTTCCTCCAAAAGGAAGAAATGCAGCTGCTACAATGACAAAGTCAAAAATATTCCACCCATCTGTAAAATAAAGCCAGGGTTTTCTTCCTTCTGCAATAACTTTTACAACAATTTCTATAATAAAAACCCCTAAAATTATTTGATTTAACCATTCTAATATTTCTTCATGTTCTGAAGAAAATTTGGGATACGTAGCAATCCCAACCAGAACACCTGCAACCAAAATTGCAATGGTGACCAGGTTTTGAAACCATTTACTTTTACTTATTGATTTACAAATATTTACCATAAAAGTTTTGTTTAATAACAATCTATTAGTTAAGTATAGAGGTTATACAGCAATAGTTTTTCCAAGTAGTATACACATAACGATTTACATATAGCTGTTTTATATGTGTTCAATATTCGTTATGTGTTATGTGATATCTATAACATGGATATGTTCTTAAAAAGAGCTGGTTGATAATTTGGATATAGAATATTAAAACCTGGTAAAAAGGAAGCTATCCTATAATTTGAAAGCTTCCTTTTGTATACTACTGATCCCTTATATCTATCTAGGGCAAGAAGTGTCCCCAATGATTCTCCAACGTTTACCGTCTGTTAAATTGATTCTTTCTCTAGCTGCAGTACAATAGACTAATCCTTCTACTCCAAAAGCTACATTAGATTGTACATTTGGTAGCGCTGACCACTTAGTAAGTAGTGCATCATAATTAACTGTAGAAATATTAGTGTTATCAAGCATCCCGTCCATTACTGTAACGTTTTGAATATCCCAATTACTTATATCTGCACTAAAAGATGTAGCCTTCCAAAACATAGATCTCATATTTGTAACTTTACTTACATTCCATTTACTAAGATCCCCATTAAAAGATGTAGCTCCAGAAAACATACTTCCCATATCAGTAACATTACTTACATCCCACTGGCTTATGTCTCCATTAAAAGCAGTAGCACCAATAAACATGCTTCTCATCCTAGTAACATTGCTTACATCCCATTTACTAAGATCTCCATTAAAAGCGGTCGCTCCATAAAACAGACCTGTCATATCTGTAATCTTACTAACATTCCATTGGCTTATATCTCCATTAAAAGACAACGCTTTATAAAACATACTCTCCATATCGGTAACACTACTTACATCCCAATTATTAAGGTCGGTGTTAAACTTAGCACAATTAGCGAACATTGATGTCATATTTACAACTTTACTTACATCCCAGTTACTAATATCTCCATTAAAAGAAATAGCATTATCGAACACCGCTCTCATATCTGTAATCGTACTAACATCCCAATCATTAAGATCTGCATTAAACTTAGCACAATTAGCAAATAAGCCTGCAATACTAGTTACTTTGGATAGATTTGGTACATCTTTAGCATTATATGTCATATTTACGGCTCCAGCAAAAGCTCCTAAAAGCGATTCCCATTGGTTATCTCCCCATTGTTCTATGGTTTCGAGTGCTTCCCTGCTCTCAGGTGACATCATAAACATAGGAAATGTCCCTGATATAGAAACCGTATATGTCCCTGCAGTTACATAACTATGGCTTGGTGTGGTAGTTTGGTTCTTATCAACAGTACCGTCACCCCAATCGATCGTATAATTGTAAATAACATCCTTGTTAAGGCCAATAGCAATAACTTGATTAGCGGTGGTAGTTTTCCAGGTGGTGACAAAAGGTTCTATTGCATTTTCTACAGTAATCGTAATATCTGCACTGGCTTTATGTGTACCATCAGATACATCAACAGTTAACGTATGAGATGCAATGGTTTCAAAATCCAGTTTTTTATCTTTTGCAAGGCTTAATTCACCTTTTGTACTTAACTCAAAAAGATCTTTGTCATTTTTAGTAAGTGTAAAAGTTAAGGCATTATCTTCTTTATCGGTAGCAGTAATAGTACCAATAATTACGTCATCTGCAATATCTTCTGCTACAGTAAATGTCTGAGCGCTTATCTCTGGTGCTTTGTTGACTACAGGAGGTTCAGGTTGTGATGGCACATCATCGTCTTTACTACATCCAATAGATAATATAGCTATCAACAATAAAGTCAATGCACTTCTTATTATTTGTTTTCGTTTCTTCATTTGTATATTAATTTTTGAGGCGTACGCTCTAGATTTAAAAACCAGAAGAGCATCCTAATTTTGTTTTTAATAATTGATATTTGCTGTGTTTTATTTGATATCTATAACATGTGTATACTCATAATAGGAACACAACTTGAATATAGAATATTCAAAATCTGGTAAAAAGGAAGCTTTCAAATTATAGGAAAGCTTCCTTATGTATATTACTTATTACTTATATCTATCTAGGGCAAGAAGTATCCCCTATGATTCTCCAACGTTTACCGTCTATTAAATTGATTCTTTCACTAAATGCAGTACAATAGACTAATCCTTCTACTCCAAAAGCTACATTGGACTGTACATTTGGTAGTGCTGCCCACTTGGTAAGTAATGCATCATAATTAGCTGTAGAAATATTAGTATGATCAAGCATCTCTTCCATGGTAGTAACATTTTTAATATCCCAATTACTAATATCTCCACTAAAAGATGTAGCCTTCCGAAACATAGATCCCATATTTGTAACTTTACTCACATTCCATTGATTTACATCTCCATTAAAAGATGTAGCTCCAGAAAACATACTTCCCATATTGGTAACATTACTTACATTCCATTGACTTATATCCCCATTAAAAGACGTAGCATCAGAAAACATTTTACTCATATCGTTAACATTACTTACATTCCAAGTGCCTAAGTTCCCATTAAAAGAATCAGCCCCGGAAAATATACCAGACATATTTGTAACTTTGCTTACATTCCAACTATTTAAATCTCCGGTAAAAGAATCTGCATTATCAAACATTCCTTCCATATTAGTAACATTACTAACATCCCAATCATTAAGATCTCCATTAAACTTGCTACAGCCTGCAAACATTGATAACATATTTGTAACTTTACCTACATTCCAATTACTTATATTACCATTAAAGGAAGAAGCATCTACGAATACTCCTCTCATGTCTATAATTGTACTAACATCCCAATCATTAAGATCTTCTGCATTAAACATAGTACAACGGGCAAATATACCTGCAATGCTAGTTACTCTAGACAAATCAGGTACATCTTTGGCATTATAAATCATATTATTACATCCTGCAAAAGCTCCATAAAACGATTCCCATTTAATATCTCCCCACTGCTCTATAGTCTGTAGTTTATGAGCATCTTTTCCAACGTTAATAGAGATACTAGGAAATTTTCCTGAAACTTTAACTGTATATGTATTGGCTGTTACATAAGTATGACTAGGAAGCGTAGTTTGATTCTTTTCAATAGTACCATCACCCCAATCTATGGTATAATCATATGTTAATTCCTTAGTAACTCCAATAGTAATCGTTTCGTTAGCTTCAGTTGTTTTCCAGGTGGTAATAAAAGGTTCTACAACATTCTCTACAGCAACTGTAATATCTGCACTGGCCTTATGAGTACCATCTGATACTTCTACAGAAATCGTATACGAAGTAGTGGTTTCAAAATCCAGTTTTTTATCTTTTGCAAGGCTTAATTCTCCCGTATCGGTTAACTCAAAAAGAGCATCACTATTTTTAGTCAGTGTAAATATAAGTGCTTTGTTTTCAGGATCTGTGGCTACTACTTTACCAATAACTACATCATCTGCAATGTTTTCTGCTACAGTAAATGTCTGAGCGCTTATCTCTGGTGCTTTGTCGGCTATAGGAGGGGTTTGCGGTTGTTCATCATCATTGCTACATGAAAATGTTACCAATAGCATAAGTAGTATAATTCCTTTTGTTAAATGTATTTTCATAATTAAATTTTATTTTGGTGTAATTTTTTGAGATACTACTATTTATCTTAAGCGTACGAATAAAGAGTTAAGTTTTCATAGCAAACCGCAGAAAACACTATGTCTTTATTTCAAAACAATCTCAAGTAAATAAGTCTTAGAAGAATTGGTGTATTCTTTTAAATTAATTAAGTTATATGGCAAATATTCTAATTAGGGCAATCAAAATCTTGGTTAGTATTTGCAAAGAAATAGTTTACATTGTAATTTTTTTTCATGACATATTTGGATTTAAATTATACGCCAAAAATATCTCATTACTCAATTTCAATTTTCACCCGTTTAGGGTGATTTTTTTATAAATTTATTTTGACACTTTTGAAACCTATATTTAAACTATTAAATAACGTGAGTTTGACATAAGAAAATTTACGTCAGTCAGAGTGATTTTCGGTAGAAAATTGTACTTCGACCAAGCTCAGTAGAGCTATCGAAGACAAGTGAATTTTTCATCAAAAGCCTTGTCATCCTGAGCTTCGTCGAAGGGTTGATACAATTTCCCTCCGTTTCACTATGAAAAATCACTCAATTTGACGGCTTTTTTAAACTAAATTCTTACATCGAATTCACATTAAATAGTAAATTTTAAAGTGTAGGTTTATTGTACTACTCAGGTGTTTAATGCTAATAAAATATATCGACAATCAATAATACTATCTATTTTAGATTACTAATTTTGTAAAAACATAATCATATCTATGTCGAGATTTTTTATAATATGCTATACTCTTGTCCTAAATGGTGTGATTCTTAATGCACAATCTCAATTTTTCAAACATTTTACAACAGATAATGGCTTACCTCATGATATTACATATCAGATCATTCAAGATCAAGAAGGATTTATATGGATGGGTACAGATAATGGTTTAGTAAAATTTGATGGAAACCATTTTAAATCGTATAACTATAAAGAAGGATTAGACTCTTCATTTGTTATAGATATAATTGAAAACAGTTCTAATCAATCCTTTTATATAGCAACATGGGGAGCTGGAGTTTATCAATTAAAAAACGATAGTATTTATCATACTTCTGTTGGACAAAAAAAATTAACAAAGATTGATAAGGTACATTTACTCTCTAATAATTTATTATACGCAAACGTAAATAGATATAATTTTTCAATTTATGATTTTAACAAAAAACAAAATAAAAATTACTATCTGAAAAATAAAAACAAGGAAAGACAACAACTTTACTTAGATACAGTTTTTTCGAAAAATGGCTCTACAAACACCTCAATATTGTCTAACGAAAGTATTATAAACGATACTCTTTTTATACACTCTAGTTTCAGAAGAGATCGCATCACTAACAATGTTAAAGGTGTATATACACTAGACACCAAAACCTTGAGCGTTAATTCTATTTTTCATGAAGTAAAAAGTAAAAAAATCTATACTGTAACTAAAGCAGACAACACGTTTTTTTTAGGTGGACTAAACACTATTTACAAGTACAAAGATGATAGAATGGTCGATAGTATCGTATTTCCCACCAATATGCAAAGAACCATTATTGATATACAAGTAAAAGACTCTATTTTATATTGCATAGGTAAAAGTATAACAGATGTGAGCAGAGTTACTTTAAAATATGATTTAGAGTCCGAAAAACTTATTGATATATCAAAAGAGATTGGTATCAAAAGTATGGTTTCAGATAATTTAATAGATAAAAATGGTAATCTTTGGATTACCACATATGGAGAAGGAGTTTATATGTTTCCTAAGGATCCACCATTTTTTTTAGGAAGTAACACATTTATAAACCATGATCTAAAAGATATTGAAAAACTTGATAGTGCCTTATATGTTTTATCTACAAATCGATTATATAAAATCAAGGATAAACAAATTTTAAGCTCTATTAGTATTAATGAACATCGTGAAAAAATTCAGGTAAATAAAAAAGACCATAGCATTAACATATTTGGAGGTTATGAGGGTAAAAAATATAAAATTCAAGAAACACCAGTTAATGTCGTCGTCACTAAACAATTCGAATTACTAACTGAAGATGGTAACATTCTCATTTCCAATAAAAATGTTAACCATGGTGGTGAGTTAAATGCCTACAAAAATGGCAAAAAAATATACAGTATTAGCTTTAAAAGAGATTTGTTAAAAGAGGTTTATTTACATAAAGGTAAACTTTACATTATTCGGGATAATCAACCAGGTATAAGAATTTATAATGCCTATACAGGAACGCTAATTGAAACCTGGGATAAAACAACAGGGTTTCCTTTACAAAAAGTAACTAAAGTATTATTTCATAATCACAAAATGTGGATTGCTTCAAACAGAGGTTTATTTATCGTAGAAGGAAATAAGATTCAAAATAAATTTAGTGAGCAGGAAGGGCTCCTAAGTAACCATATTAATGATATCTATTTTGATCAGCATAATATATTATGGATCGCAACTCAAAGAGGTGTAAACATTTATAAAAATGATATTGTATACACCCTAGATAAGGATTCGGGGCAAAAATCTTCTTTTGTAACCGCAATTATGGAGTTAGATGATCATATATATATATCTGGTAATAAAGGTATGTTTATTAAAAAAAATATTTATCCTTTTAAAGTCAAATCTAACACAGATATTATCATTAAAAAAAAAGGAGCTAATTTTATTGTTAACCCAATAAATTACTTAAATCCCAATAGTACAAAAATACATTATAAAATAAATAAAGATTCCTGGAGGCATTTAAATACAGATACATTATTGTTACAACACTTAAGTCATGGTAATCACAAAATTCAATTTAAATATAAAGACGGATTAAGTGATTGGAAAATAGATTCGCCACAATCTTTTAGCATTTATCATCCATGGTACGAACGACCTTGGTTTATTACTTTTCTTGTCATTATAACTTCGGTCTTACTTCTCGTTATTATTAGCTTAAAATTAGAACAAAGTAAAGCAAAGAATTCTTTCCTAAAAGCTACATTGCACGAAAGAGAACTTTTGAAAAAAGAATTGACTAACGTTCATAAAAATATTGCTCAGGATTTTCATGATGAATTAGGAAACAAAATTGCTAGTATATCGGTGCTCTCTAATCTAATGAGTAAAAAAATGAAAGAGGATACTAAAGAATTTAAACAGATTAAAAAAATCAATAGAGATTCTAATTCTTTATACTCTGGAATGAGAGATTTTATCTGGTCCTTAGATCAAAACAGTAATGAGTTAGATCATGTTTTTTGTTATCTAAAAGACTTTGGAGAAGATCTGTTTTCTAATTCAGATATCACTTTTTATGTAGAAAATCTAGAGATGTCCAGGCAAATTTCGCTCCCTTACTATTGGAGTAAACAGCTCATTTTTATCTTTAAAGAAGCGATGACCAATTGTATAAAACATAGCAAAGCTACAGAAGTTGTACTTCATTTAAATATTAAGGATAACATATTGATAATATCACTACATGATAATGGAATTGGGTGCGCTATTGAATCCCTGAAACGAAAAAACGGATTAGTCAATATGGCTGAAAGAGCTAAAAAAATTAATTCGGTATTAGAAATTAAAAATGAAAATGGACTCAAAATATCCTTTACAGGGAAGTTAAATCCATAGTTTTATACTAATCCCTTAAAAATCAATAATGAATTCGAAAATAAAAATACTAATTATTGAAGATAATAGAGTTTTACTCGACTCTTATAAAGAGATTATCGATGAGACCAAAAACTTTTATACAATCGGTGCTTATGATAATTGTGAAGAAGCTATTTTAAACCTAAAAAACGATAACCCAGATATAGCGCTTATTGATATACAACTCCCTGGGATAAATGGGATTGAAGGATTAAAAAAAATGAAAGATATCAAACCTGATCTTTTATCTATAATTATTACGGTACACAACGATACAAAATATATTTTTGATGCTTTATGTGCAGGAGCTATTGGATATTTAACTAAAAATACCGAACCCGATGAGTTGATTACTGCTTTAGATGAAGCATATCGCGGAGGAGCCCCAATGAGTGCTTTAATTGCCCGAAAAGTGGTAGAATCTTTTGTTTCTCCTAAAGAAAAAGATTTGTCTGACAGAGAAAATAGTGTTTTACAACTACTTGCCAAAGGCAAAAGCTATGCCTCTATTGGCAAAGAGCTTAATGTCTCTATTAATACCATAAAAACTCATACTAGGAATATCTATGAAAAACTACAGGTAAATAGTAAAGAGGAAATTATAAAGAAGTATAACAATTAGTTATATAATAATTAAAATCAAGCAAGATCAAATCTATTCATCATCAACCATTGCTTTTATCGTATTTGTCATTGCTCTGGTTAACTCCTTTCTACTATACTTTCCTATTCCGATAACATGAGATGCTAATGTTCCTTCTTGAAACTGAACAAAATATTCAAGTATTTGTGCTTTTATTCTATCATATTCTTGGTACTCAAAAAAAATACCCGAATTTGTTTCAAAAATAAGCCTGGACACATCTGCCCCTTTAGGGCCAACTGCAATAGTAGGTCTTGTAGATACCATATATTCAAACAATTTACCCGGTATTATACATCGGGTATCTTTACTATCGATTTCAATCAATAGTAAAACCTGTGAACTTCTTTGAATTTGGATAGCTTCTGTATGTGGTACATATCCTTTTAACACCAAGAAATCAGACAGTCCTGCTTCTTCTATAGAGGATAATACATCATTACTAACGGCTCCTACTAATTGTAATCGAAATGCTGATGAAAATGCTTTATTTTCCTCAGTTAAATCATATAAGGCTTTCCAAAGATTCTTTGGGTTTCTGCCAGACAATAACGATCCTATATGCGAAATAGTAAATGTAGTATCCAAAACGGTTTCAGGAATCGATTCTTTATCATAGCCATTAGTAATTACAGAAATTGGAGTTTCAGCAGCAATAGCTCTAAATTCCTTTTCTGTCGTAAAACTGGTAACAACAATATGATCTGCGGTATTCAATACCTCTTTTTCCATAGATATATGCTTTTGCATAGATCGCTTTGTAAGTTTCAGCTTGTCATGATATCCAATAGTAGTCCAGGGATCTCTAAAATCAGCAAGCCATTTTACTCCTGTATGTTTTTTCAACTCCTTCCCTATCAAATGTATACTGTGAGGTGGACCTGTAGTAATTACGACATTAATTTTATGTTCTGAAACATATTTCTGTAAATAGGTAATCGAAGGTTTTACCCAGAACTTACGGGCATCGGGAATAAAAAAATTACCACGTATATACAATAGCAATCGCTGTATAAAAGATTGCTTTGCTGCACCAGCAATAATACCTTTACTTATTGTTTTGGTTTCTTTTTTAGAAAAAAGCTGTGCAAAACGATAAGGTTCGAAAATAGGTTGTTTTAGTACTTCTATTCCTTCAGGAATTTCAGATAATAAAGAAATATCTTCTAAAGGATATGTAGGGTTCTTAGGTGCATATACTATTGGTTCTATATCAAAATCTCTAAAATACTTAACAAACTTAAGCCATCGCTGTACTCCAGGACCTCCTGCAGGTGGCCAATAATATGTAACGATCAGAACCTTCACGATATACCTTACTTATCTTCTTTGGTTAAAGATAGCAAACTCCCCGTTTTCTTATATTGAAAATACAATCCGCCTAGTATCAATAAAACAAAAAGAATAGAACTTGTAAGTGTAATAGTACTTCCTGTTTTTACAACCTGAGGTTCGAATTTAAATTCTATCGAGTGTTTTCCTGCCGGTACTTTTAGACCTCTTAACATATAGTCTACCGGATAAATAGGTGTAGTTTCCCCATCAATATATGCATTCCAACCATCCTTATAATATGTTTCAGAAAAGACAATAAAACCTGGATTAGCTGCATAAACATTATAAGCCAGATGATTAGGCTGAGTCTTAGAAATTGACACCGTAGAAATACTATCTTTTTTAGGAATAAAGCCTTCTAAATCTGCTTGATACTCTTTTCTAATAACCGCCGTCTTTTTGGTATCTATAGTATTTAAGGATTCAAATTCCTTTTTATAATTGTCTACAAATTTTAGTTCTTCGACAAACCAGGCCGCTCCATTACTTGAAGGGTTTTGCTGAACGTCTAATTGTCCTTCTTTGTTTTGTTGAATTACATATTTTACGTTAAGCATATTAATTACTTCCAGATTACCTTTGGCAATATGGCCAAAATAAAGATCTTCCATTTTTCTGGGACGTACCGCAGTATACCCATTAACAGAATTAAAGAAGTAATTCGTATGTGAATTATTAAAACCTCTAGCCTGGTCTAATACTCTAAAATAAGATTCGTCTTTTAGAATTTCTTTATCGACCGCTGTTGGTTGAAAGTAATTTCTGTATTCTCTCTTAGAGATAAAACCGTCATTATCGACACTACGCCTATCTACAGTAACCAAATCTATTAGAATTAGCACTCCTAATGCAATAAGGGTAATATTTTCTGAAAACTTTTTCTTTAAACTAAACCAAAGGACACCTCCCATTAAAATTATAAACAAAAGCGAACGCAAACTATCACTTTTCATGATTGCAATTCGATCTTCTTTGATAGCATCAAAAATAGCGGGTTGCTCAATTCCTAATCGAACTTCTGAAGAGGACTTGAAACTAAATAAGCTTCCTCCAAACAGCCAAAAAAGCAAACACAATCCTCCAAAAACTCCTAGCGAAATTAAAAATTTCTTTTGTCTTTCTTCAATAGATAGTTTATCATTAAAGAATCGATGCAATCCAAAAACAGCAGCAATAGGTATTAGTAATTCTAAGATAACCTGAATACTTGATACTGCTCTAAACTTATTATAAAAAGGTACATAATCAATAAAAAATCGTGTTAGAAATTCTAAATTCTTACCCCAACTTAATGCGAGTGATAATATCATTCCTGCCAGCAGCCACCAGCGAAGCCTTCCTTTAACCAACAACAATCCTAAAAGAGCTAAAAACACTACTGTTATTCCTAAATACGGAGGAGCTTCTACAAAAGGTTGTTCTCCCCAATATAGCCCTGTAACTTTAGCATAATAATTAACTTGCTCTCTTGGTTGTCCTAATTCAATCAATTTTTGATAAAAAGCAGAATCTGTACCCAAATCAGAAGCTCTACCTAATCCCATTAATTTGGGAACAAAAAGGTTTAGTGATTCTAATTTACCGTAACTGTATTCTGTAATATATTCATAATCTAATCCATTCTTTTCTGAAGAAGTTGCTGTAGTTTCTGCTAATAAGTTTTTACCTCTAATACTAGTATCAACATATTCTGATGTAGATAATAAAGTTGTTGCATTTGTCGCCAATCCTAATAGCACAGCTAGTACCAATGTACCTACAGATTTAAAAAAATGTGGAATTTCTTTTTTTCGTATAGCATCAACAAAATAAGCTACTCCCATAACTATAGTAAGTAATCCCAGGTAATAGGTCATCTGATAATGATTGGCTTGTATTTCTAAACCCATAGCCAATGCTGTCAATAAAAATCCCCAAACATATCTTTTCTGAAAAACCATTATAATTCCTGAAAGAACTAACGGAAAGTATGCAATTGCATGTGCTTTAGAATTATGCCCTACTCCTATTATAATAATCAAATACGTAGAAAACCCAAAGGCTAATGCTCCTAAAATTGCAATTTTCCATGGGATACGCATTACAAGCATCAGGATATAAAAGCAAAGCAAATAAAGAAAAAGATAATCTGCTGGTCTGGGTAAAAAACGAATCAAGCGATCCAATTTATCCATATAATCATGTGGAAATCTTGCTCCTAATTGATAAGTGGGCATTCCTCCGAAAGCAGAATTATTCCAATAGGTTTCTTTACCGGTATTAGTTCGATAATCGTTTTGTTGTTTTGCCACACTCTGGTATAGCTTTATATCACTCTGATAAAGCATTTTCCCACTTAATACTGGGTTAAAATAAGCTAATGAGACTATTACAAAACCTAAAACGACAAGAATATGAGGTAAAAATCTTTTAATTAAAGACATGATGTGTGTGAGTTTACTAATAAAGAGCCAAATTAATCAATTTCCTCATAATCGATATATTCTCCTACATCTTTATTAGAATAATTTTGTTTCGATTTTTTTTCAATAGTTACCTCACCTTCTGTAGACTGCCGGGGTTGTTGATATTGATCAAATTGCTGTTTAAATTTCTCTCCTGCTTTCTTTGTAACATATCTAAGCAATAGAGGACCAAATAACCGCGTTATTATCTTTAGTCCATAATATACTAAGATTATAATGAGAATTATCTTTAATACCCCTTGTAGTGATGCTTCCTGCATAACATTTTTTTTCAAAAATAATGAACTCTGTATACAATTACATGTAGACAGTCCTAAAAAAATGATAAAATCTGCTATATTTGAACCAAATCTATTGAGTATGTACCCTAAGTCTATTCTGTTATTAATTATCACATTTCTATGTACCCTAACGGTTTCTGCACAATATACCGAGAAGATCAATACCAATAGACCCGGTACATCACAGGGTGCTTTCTCGGTGGGTAATAATGTTTTACAATTAGAAGGTGGTTTTGGCTTTGGAAAAGAAAAACATAAACTTCTTAATACAAAGACAAATGTTTTTAAGTTAGATTATTCTGTACGATATGGCCTATTAATAGAACAATTAGAACTTAGACTAAATGGTACATTTAGAGCCGATGGGGTAAAACAAACTATTGGAGGTAATGAAGAAAAAATAAAGAGAAGTAACTTTGAGGTAAATACGATTGGTGCAAAATATTTAATTTACGATCCATATAAGAGACCAAAAAAAGATTCTACTAATTATGATGAATTAAAAAGCTGGAAAGAGCGTTACAGGTTTAAGTGGAAAAGCTTAATTCCTGCGGTTTCTGCTTATGTAGGAGCCAATTTTGTATCAAAAGACAACCCTTTTACTGCACCTAATGATGATACCTTTAGCCCAAAGATTGTTTTAATGACCCAGAATAACTGGACCACCAGTATGAACGGAAACTGGGTATTGGTGACTAATTTAATTGTCGATAAAGTAACAACAGATGATCCGATTATCGGTTGGATCATTACTTCTACTCATACAATAAATGAAAAATGGGCTGCTTTTGGAGAATACCAAGGGCAAAAAAGTGATTTTTATAGCGATAATATTCTTAGACTAGGGGGAGCATATCTCTACAATAAAGATTTACAACTGGATGCAAACATTGCTTTTAATTTTAAGGATACTCCTTCTATTTTTACCTTTAGTTTTGGAGCATCCTATCGATTTGATTGGCATACCAAAGATGAGATCATCGAGCAACCTGGATTAGAAGGTGGTATTAAAGAAGGAGAGAAAAAAGAAAATGAGAATGAAGGAGAGAACGAAGAAGAAGAACAAGATGGATTTGATGAACTCGAAGAAGGTGAAGAAATAGAAAACGATAGTCTTAAATTGAGAAAAACTCCGTTTGTTAATGATTTTGAAGACGACGGTTTCAGAGAAGCAATCGAAAACGACCTTGATCAAAGACGAACAGAAGAGCGATTAGAACGTGAGCGTATTGAAAATGAGAAAATAGCTAAAAAAGAAGATAAGAAATTTAGAAAAGAAGAAGCCAGACGTCTAAAACGTGAGGCAAAAGAAGCCAGAAAAGCTGAAAAAGCTGAAATCCAGGCAGAGAAAGAAAAGCAAAAAATGATCGATGATATTGATGCCGAATTAGATAAAATGGAGAAAGAACAAGGTGTAGATCAAGAGTTGCAAGATATAGATAAAGAGCTTCAGGAACTCGAAAAAATGGAAAAAGAGTTAGATTCTGATACTCAAGACAAGGAAGAGAAAAAAGAAGAAGAAAAGCAAAAAGAAGAGGAAGATGTAGATGCTGAATATGAAAAGTATCAAAAGGAGCAAGAAAAAGCCAAAAAAGAAGAAGAAAAAAGAAGAAGAAAAGAGGAAAAAAGACGTCAAAAAGAAGAGAAGAAAAGAAAAAAAGAAGAACAAAAGCGTAAAAACAAAGAAGAAAAGGATAATAAAACCGATGATTCGGATCTAGATAAAGAATTAGAAAAAATAGATCAGTAATTAGTATAAAAAGCAGGAATAAAACTCTTTAAAGCACCCAAATAAAGAATCTAATGCAATAATTACTAAAATGATCTGTATGCAATCATAATATTTAATAAAAGGATTATATATTTGTGATGAATTAGAGATGATATATGATTACGATTAAAGAAATTACTTCAAAAGGAGATTTAACAACGTTTGTTAAATTTCCTTTTGAATTATATAAAGATTCCCCATACTATGTGCCTTCTATTATCAAAGAAGAAGTAGATGTGATGAATCCAAAGAAAAATCCTGTTTTTAGAAACTCTGATGCAAAATATTTCTTAGCTTACAAAGGCGATACTATAGTAGGGAGAATCGCAGCAATTATAAATTGGATCGAAGTAAACGAACAAAAAAAACCAAAAGTACGCTTTGGATGGTTTGATGTGATTGATGATATTGAAGTAACTAAAGCATTGTTAGAAAAAGTTTCAGAATATGGTACTCAACATGGTTTAGAATATATGGAAGGCCCTGTAGGTTTTTCGAATATGGATAAAGCAGGAATTCTAATTAAAGGATTCGAAGAGTTAAATACCATGATTACCTGGTATAATTACCCTTACTATTCAAAACATATGGAGCAACTTAATTTTGAACCAGCTGCTACATGGGTAGAATACAAAATAAGAGTTCCGAAAAAGACAAAAGAAAAGGTCATAAAATTTGCTGAGGTAATTAAAGAACGCTATCAGCTTAAGCTTCTTAAGTTCAAAAAAAGTAAAGAAATACTTCAGTATGCTGATGACATGTTTGATCTGTTAAACAAAACCTATAGCAGCTTACAAACTTTTGTTCCTATACAGCAGTACCAGATAGATATGTATAAGAAAAAATACTTACCCTATCTAAATCCCGAGTATATTACCTGCATTGCTGATAAAACAGGAAAGCTTATAGCATTCTCGATCGTAATGCCTTCATTTTCTAAGGCTTTGAAAAAAATGAATGGTAAAGTATACCCGCTAAGATTTTTACATATTCTAAAAGCACAGCGCAGAAATGATACAGCGGCTTTTTATCTTATAGGAGTTGATCCAGAATACCAAAATAAAGGAGTGACTGCACTTATCTTTAAAGAAATGAATGAAGCTTTTCTTCGTAATGGGATCGAAGTTGTAGAAACGAATCCCGAACTTGAAGAAAATAAAGCAATCCAAGCCCTCTGGAATGGTTATGAGCATGAACAACATAAGATGAGACGAACGTTTAGAAAAAACATTTAATCCCCAGCTTATTTTTATCTACATATTGATGTGTTAGGATTGTTGTTGTCTTAATTTTATATTTAAGGTTATTAATATATCGTTAAACAACCTACAGTTTACATTTTCCTTTTAAGTTTTGTCTATTTTTATAAAAAACCAACATTTCTATTTGTGTAAGTAGATACAAAATTTTGACATAAAGTCTGAGTGTCTTTAAAAAAATCAGAATTTTCAAATTCTTAAAACCTTATTAATCATGTTAAAAAACATTTTGAATGTAAACGGAGTAAAAAGGCTAAAAAAACAAGAACAGACAACTATTATAGGAAGTTATCGAGGTCCGGATATCTGTCTACTCCTAAATTGTGCTGAAAGGCTTGACGGAAAATGTCGTTGTGAAAATGGAAAGTGTGTATTTGACAGACATTATTGTAAATAAATATAATGATCTCCAAAAAATAAAAAAATCCGCTAATTATTCTTAGCGGATTTTTTATATATTATTATGTAAGCAACTTATTCACCCATTGCTGCAGCAACAGCAGCAGACATACGTTTATAAGTTCCGTTTTCTAATCGTTCTCGTATAGCAGAAAATGCATTAAGTGTTTCTTCTATATCCTCTAAAGTATGAGAGGCTGTAGGAATTAACCTCAATAGTATCAATCCTTTTGGTATAACCGGATATACTACAATAGAGCAGAAAATTCCATAATTTTCTCTAAGATCTTTTACCAGAGCCATAGCTTCAGGAATACTTCCTTTTAGATACACTGGTGTTACACAACTTTGTGTAGTTCCTAAATCAAAGCCTCTTTCTCTAAGTCCATTCTGCAAATTATTTACATTCTGCCATAGCTTAGCTTTTAGTTCGGGCATTGTTCTAAGCATATCTAAACGCTTAAGGGCTCCTACTACCAATTGCATTTGTAATGATTTTGCAAACATTTGAGAACGCAAATTATATTTTAAATAATCTATAATCTCTTGATCTGCTGCAATAAATGCTCCTGTACTCGCCATAGATTTAGCAAAAGTAGCAAAGTATACATCGATTTGATCCTGAACGCCTTGCTCCTCACCTGTTCCTGCTCCTGTTGCTCCTAATGTACCAAATCCATGTGCATCATCAACAAACAATCTAAAGTTGTACTTTTCTTTTAAAGCTACAATTTCTTTTAATCTTCCTTGCTCTCCTCGCATTCCAAAAACACCTTCAGAAATCAGTAAAATCCCTCCTCCTGTCTTTTGTGCCATTTTGGTAGCTCTCATCAAGTTCTTATCAATACTTTCTATATCATTATGTCGATACGTATATCGCTGTCCTTGATGTAATCGTACTCCATCAATAATACAAGCATGTGCATCTACATCGTATACAATAATATCATCTTTACTTACGAGTGCATCAATTGTAGAAACCATTCCCTGGTATCCAAAATTTAATAAATATGCTGCTTCTTTATCGACAAACTCTGCTAATTCATCTTGTAATTGTTCATGAAGATCTGTATGACCACTCATCATCCTGGCTCCCATGGGATATGCAGATCCGTAAGTTGCTGCTGCCTCTGCATCTACCTTACGAACTTCTTCTTTATTTGCTAATCCCAAATAGTCATTGATACTCCAGGTAATTACTTCTCTCCCTTGAAACCTCATTCTATTTGATATAGGCCCTTCTAGTTTAGGAAAAACAAAATATCCTTCTGCCTGATCCGCCCACTTTCCTAATGGTCCTTTGTCTTTATAAATCTTATCAAATAAATCTCTCATTTATCAAAAAATTGTTTCTTATAAGTGTGCGAAAATACGGAAAATTGATTTGATGACATAATTATATTCAATTTCACTTTTATAAAGTGCTATTTTAACACTTTACAAAATCTACTACACAATGAACCATAAGTATTTTAATGATTTCATGTAATTTAATAAATAAAATTGATATCAACAATCAAACAAATAAGAACGGTATTGTGAAAATTATATCAAAAAAAACATCCCGATATTTTCGGGATGTTTATCATTCTAGTTTATATTTTTTTATTTAATGAACTGCACTTTTGTTGCATCAATTTCATTTTTGCTATCAAAGAATCCTTGTTCTGTCATCCAATCATCACTAAATACTTTACTCATATATCGTGATCCATGATCAGGAAGAATAATAATAACATTACTATTTTCATCAAATTCACCTTGCTCTGCAAGTTGTTTTACTCCCTGTATAGCTGCTCCACTTGTGTATCCCAAAAACAGGCCTTCTTTTTTCACTAATTCTCTAGCAGTATGCGCACTATCCTCATCACTAACCTTTTCAAACTTATCAATAACATCAAAATCTGTTGCGGTAGGGATTAGGTTTTTACCCAGACCTTCAATTCTATAAGGATATATTTCTTCCTCATCAAATTCTCTGGTTTCGTGATATTTCTTTATAACCGATCCGTAGGCATCGACTCCCAATACACGTACATTACTATTTTTTTCTTTCAAAAACCTTGCAGTACCAGAAATAGTTCCTCCAGTTCCGCAACATGCTATAAAATGTGTGAGCTTACCATTAGTTTGCTCCCAAATTTCTGGTCCTGTAGAATTATAATGGGCGTCAATATTTAATTCGTTAAAATATTGATTTATATATACAGATCCTTTTATTTCTTCATGAAGTCTTTTTGCCACCTGATAATAAGATCTTGGATCATCTGCACTTACATGGGCAGGGCATACATACACCTTTGCTCCCATATTCTTAAGCATTGCTATCTTATCCTTAGAGGATTTAGAACTAACAGCAAGAATGCAATCGTAGCCTTTGATCACGCTAACCATCGCTAAACTAAAGCCTGTATTACCACTTGTTGTTTCAATAATGGTATCACCAGGTTTAAGAATACCTTTTCTTTCTGCTTCTTCTATAATGTAAAGTGCAATTCTATCTTTGGTGGAGTGTCCCGGGTTAAAAGATTCTACTTTTGCGTAGTAATTTCCCGGAAAGTCGTTCATAATTCTGTTTAGTTTTATAAGCGGGGTATCGCCAATAAGCTCTAAAACATTATTATAAGCCCTAATTTCTTCTCTCATATAATTGTGTTTTACAGATTTGTGGAATAAAATGGGGGTCCACTAACTGTTACAAAAACGGTACGAAGTTACATTATTTTTT
This sequence comes from Aquimarina atlantica, assembly GCF_000626715.1. Classification (GTDB taxonomy): domain Bacteria; phylum Bacteroidota; class Bacteroidia; order Flavobacteriales; family Flavobacteriaceae; genus Aquimarina; species Aquimarina atlantica. Next base: position 853,561 of record NZ_AQRA01000001.1, read on the forward strand.
TTAATTACTCTTGGATACCTTCTAAATCTAACAAAAAGGCATATTCTTCTGCCACTTCTTTAAGTGCTTCAAATCTTCCTGAGGCTCCTCCATGTCCGGCTTCCATATTTGTATGTAATAGTAATAAATTCTTATCTGTCTTTAACTCTCTTAATTTTGCTACCCATTTTGCTGGTTCCCAATATTGCACCTGAGAATCATGTAAACCTGTATTTACTAACATATTAGGATATTCCTGAGCTACAACATTATCATAAGGAGAATATGATTTCATATATGTATAATATTCTTCTTCATTAGGATTACCCCATTCATCGTATTCTCCTGTAGTTAAAGGAATACTATCATCAAGCATTGTACTTACAACATCTACAAAAGGTACAGATGCTACTACCCCATTATATAGTTCTGGAGCCATATTTACTATTGCTCCCATTAATAATCCTCCTGCAGAACCTCCCATTGCATATAAATGATTAGCAGAAGTATATCCTTGTGCTATTAAAGACTTTGAACAATCGATAAAATCTGTAAACGTATTTTTCTTTTTAAGAAGTTTTCCATCTTCATACCAGGATCGTCCCAGGTACTCACTTCCTCTTATGTGGGCAATTGCGTAAATAAATCCTCTATCCAGTAAACTTAATCTAGCCGTAGAAAAATAAGGATCTATGGTTGATCCATAAGAACCATAACCATATTGTAATAATGGGTTACTTCTATCCTTTTGTAATCCTCTTTTATATATTAAAGAAATAGGAATCCTAGTTCCATCCCCGGCTGTTGCCCATACTCTTTCTGAAATATAATCACTTTTATCAAATTTACCGCCAAGGACTTCTTGTTCTTTCTTTACTTCTTTCTCCTTAGATTCCATATCAAAATCAATTACCGAATTAGGAGTAGTAAGAGAATTATATGAATATCTTAGGCTTTTGGTATCAAAATCAGGGTTTGTACTTACATAAGCGGTATAGGTTTCATTATCAAAAGGAAGGTAATAATTAGCAGTACCGTCCCATCTTTTGATATTAATCTTGTTTAAACCATTATTACGCTCACTAATAACTAAATACTCTTTAAAAATCTCTACATCTTCTAGTAAAACATCTTTTCGGTGCGGTATGACATCTCTCCAGTTTTCTTTAGCAGTATTATCCTCAGGTACCTTCATTAGCTTAAAATTAGTAGCTTCATCTGCATTGGTTAACACATAGAAATGATCATCATAATGTGCTATTCCATACTCTACTCCTCTTATTCTTGGCTGAAAAATTTTAAATTCCCCTGTAGGATCATCGGCTCTTAAAATTCTATATTCTGAAGTTAGCGTACTACTTGATCCTATTACGAGGTATTTTTTAGATTTGGTTTTATAAACAAATGTAGAAAAGGTGTCATCTTTTTCATTATAAATCTCTACATCATCTGATACTGAGGTCCCCAGAACATGCCTGTAAATCTTATTAGATCGTAATGTTTCATTATCTTTTTTGGTATAAAATAAAGTTTTACTATCTGTAGCCCAGGTACTACCACCGGTTGTTGTTTCTATAGTTTCTGGATATATTTCCCCAGTTACAAGATTTTTTATGCGTATGGTATATTTACGCCTACTTACTGTATCTACACCAAATGCAGCAAGCTTATTATCAGGGCTGATACTAAGCCCGGATAATCTATAATAACTATGCCCTTCGGCTTCTTTATTACAATCAAAGAGAATTTCTTCTTCTGCATCAAGGCTTTCTTTTTTTCTGGAGTATATTGGGTAATCTTTTCCTTTTTCAAAACGAGTTAAATACCAATATCCGTTTAATTTATACGGAACCGAAGAATCATCCTCTTTGATACGGCTTTTCATTTCTTCAAAAAGATGTTCGCGAAACTTCTTTGTATGAGCAGTCATCTTATCATTATAGGCATTCTCTCGCTCTAAATAATCAATTACTTCCTGGTTTTCACGATCATTTAGCCAAAAATAGTTATCAACACGTACATCATCATGTTTTTCTAGATTTGTTGGTTTTTTAGCTACTACAGGAGGTTGAACTTTAGAATCCAATGTCGTCATGGTATTTTATTTACAAGAAGTTGCGAAAATAAGAGATAATAAGAATATAATGAATGAAGTTTTCATAATAATCTTGTTAGTTTATTAACAGCCAAAGTACTAATTTTGTATTTATAAACTTTAAAAACACGTACACATGTTTGGAGATATGATGGGGATGATGGGTAAATTAAAGGAAACCCAGAAAAAAGTAGAGGAAACTAAAGAAAGATTAAATACCGTTTTGGTAGATGAAGAAAGTTCTGATGGTTTACTTAAAATTACGCTCACCGCAAATCGAGAAGTTAAAAAAATTGCTATATCTGATCAACTATTAGAAGATAAGGAACAGCTAGAGGATTATTTAATTTTAACTTTAAATAAGGCTATCGAAAAAGCAACACAGGTTAATGAAACAGAATTGGCTGCAGTTGCTAAAGAAGGTATGCCAAATATCCCCGGGATGGATTTATTTAAATAGTCTTGTCACTAATTAAAGGGTGTTGGACTTTAAAAAAATGCAGTTAGCTATTTTAATATTTTTCTTTCTCCTTTTAATTCTATAATTTTAACAAAAGCTAAAAAATTAACTAAAATCTGACAATATGTTTGAACTCAAAAATAAGGAAGGGTCTAGCTATCATTTTACCTTAAAAGCTAAAAACGGACAAGTTATCTTAAGTAGTGAGGTTTACAATAGTAAATCTGCTGCAGAAAACGGAATTGCATCGGTTAAGAAAAATGCATCTGAAGATGGAAGATATGAGCGTAAGACAGCAAAAAATGGTAAATTCTATTTTAACCTAAAAGCAGGTAATGGCCAGGTAATAGGTAGTAGTCAGATGTATGCTTCTGAATCTGGAATGGAAAATGGCATCAATTCGGTTAAAGAAAATGCACCGGGTGCCGATACTAAAGAAATTTAATTTTTTAAGTGTTTATAAATAAAGCTGTTCATTATACATGAGCAGCTTTATTTTTATTCAAAGTAATTGAAGTTAATAGTTCTAAGAAGTACTCATGTTTTTCTTGAGTGTACTCCAAATGTGTTACAAGTCTTAATTTACCTTGCCCCATTCCATAAAAATGAACATTTTTTGATGCCATTTCTGTAATAAATTCTTCTTCATTACCATCTATAACAAATATGACTATATTGGTATCTATAGGTTCGACCTGTTTTACAAAAGGTAACTTTTCTAATACTTCTCCAATTTCTTTGGCTCTTTTATGGTCTTCTGCTAATCGGTCAATATGATGTTCTATAGCATATAATCCAGCAGCTGCCAAATATCCTAATTGGCGCATTCCTCCTCCTAATATTTTTCTGATACGAATGGCATGTTCCATAATATCGCTATTACCAACTAAAACAGATCCTATTGGTGCTCCCAGGCCTTTGCTTAAACAAACAGAGATCGAATCAAAAACTTCTCCATATTGTGTAGTATTTTCATTTTTGGCTACAAGAGCATTCCATAATCGTGCCCCATCCAAATGATATCCAAGATGATGCTGATCACATATATGTTTAATTTTTTTAATTTCTTCAAAATCATAACAGGCTCCGCCTCCTTTATTGGTCGTATTCTCTATACATACCAAACTGGTTAACGGACTATGATAAAAATCTGGTGGATTAATTGCTGCTTCTACCTGTTCTGCTGTAACCATTCCTCTATGGCCATCTAGTAATTTGCATGACACACCACTATTAAAAGAAACTCCTCCTCCTTCATAATTATATACATGAGCATATTTATCAGCTATCAATTGTTCACCTGGTTGTGTGTGCAATTTGATAGCAGCCTGATTGGCCATACTTCCTGAAGGGAAAAACAATGCAGTATCTTTACCAAACATTTGTGCTACTTTTTCTTCTAATGCATTTACTGTAGGGTCTTCTTTATACACATCATCCCCTACCTCTGCACCCATCATAGCAGCAAGCATTTCTGGAGTAGGTTTGGTAATGGTATCACTTCTAAGATCTATTTTCATTTTTTTATAATACTATATGATTTATATTGCAATCTACTCGACCAATAAAAATAATGCTATTTTTGTGAATAGCACCAGCATATTGCTCTAAAATAAATGTTCCTTCAAAAAAATATTATGTATAGGTTTTTTATATATTGTTTTTTACTGCAATTTCTTTTTATCCCAACCTCATTAAAGGCGCAACACTATACAGATTCATTACAGCAAAAAAGTTATAAAGAGTTACAAAATCTTTTTTTAGAAAATCGTAATGTAGATTCTGTAAACGCAAAAAAGATTTTGAAGGTTTATATAGAAAAAGCAAAGAAAAATTTAGATACTATAAAAATTATTGAAGGATATGAACTTCATTTTTCTTTAACAACGGGTATTAACAAAATAAAGCATCTGGACAGTATTATTACCTACACTAAAAATCATTCATTAAAAGAATATCCTGCAAAAGCATATTTGAAAAAAGCACAATTCTTTTTGTTTGCAAAAAGAAATATTGAAAAAGCTTTAGACAATCTAAATGAATCCCAAAAACTAGCAAAAAAAAGCAATAATATTACATTACAATATAGGATAAGATATTACATGGGTATTGTAAAAAGTGAGCATCTAGATGAAAAAGAAAAGGCAATACATATTTTTAAAGATTGTGCTGAATTTTATAAAAATAATGAGGAATATATATTTAGATATTTATTTGCACTACATGCAATTTCTGAAACGTATATAGGTCTTAAAAAATATGACTCTGCTACATATTATAATCATTTGGGGTATAATAAAACTAAAGAAATCAAGGACTCTTATGGAACAACTATGAAATCTTATTTTGTGCTTTGTGAAGGTATTAATCAATACGAGAAAAAAGAATATTCCGCTGCTATAGATAGTATTTATAGAGCACTCCCTACAATATTAAAACTTCAAGATAATTCAAATACACTTGATAGTTATTTTTATCTTGGCCAATCATATCATAAGCTTAATAGTATAGAAAAAGCAAAACATTATTTTATAAAAACAGATTCTATATTAGAGACATTAAAGTCTACTCCTCAATATAAACATGTTAAAACTTATGAGTACTTAAAGGATTATTACAAACAGATTGATGATTTACAAAATCAAAACAAGTACCTAAACAAACTAAATACTGTTCTTAATAACTATTTAAATGATCAGATTTTTATTAGTAGAAAAGTAAAAGAAGACTATGATATTCCGCTACTCATTGAGGAGCAACAGGCCATCATAAAAAAACTAAATAAAAATAATGATACTTATATTTCGGGATTATTGATTTCGGGAATACTTTTACTAATTTCTGGGGGGCTTATCTTCTATCAGTATCGAAAAAGGCGATTGTACAAAATTAGGTTCGAACAGCTAATTATCGATTCTAAATCAAATACACGTACACCTCACTCAAATCAAGAGATTAAATCTACGAAAAGCCCAGATTTAAAAGTTCCTGAAAAACATGTAACTTATATACTGAGTAAGCTGGCTGAGTTTGAAGAAAACCATGATTTTTTAAATGTTGGAGTAAGTTCTCAATCTCTGGCAGATGATATAGAAACCAATGTTAAATACTTGTCGCGAGTGATAAATCATTATAAAAACAAAAGTTTTACCAGCTATCTAAATGAGTTACGGATCACCTATGCTGTAAAAGAATTACAGGAGAATGTTATGCTACAAAAGTTCACCATAAAAGCTATCGCTAGTGAATTTGGATATAACAGTGCCGAGACTTTTTCTAACGCCTTTTATAAACAGGTAAAGATAAAACCTTCTTATTTTATTAAAGAACTAAGAAAAGTGAAAAGTGATAAAAAAACCCTATCTATTTAGGGCTATCAACGCTTGTAAAAAACACGAAATTCCAGAATTCCGTGTAATGTAAATAATTTTTCCATTCAAAAACAATGGTTTTTACATACATTACCAACTCACAAAATAACAGAAACATAAACGTCATGAAAAAAAAATCACTCAACACAAAAAAACTTACTATAGAAAAATTTAAAATCTCTAAACTTAATAGTTTAAATACAATCTCTGGGGGTTATGGAACTGCAAGTGCAGCTATTAATGGTAGATGTCCAAGTGAAGAAAGTTGTAGACAAAGTTGTAAAACTAGTCAAATAAATTATACCATTGCCAGGTTTTAACCCCCCCTATACAATTTCATATAATACCATATCTAGATCGGATATGGTATTCTTTTTTACAACCATACCATCAAACTGCTACAGCAACATCTGGTATTTGTACTTCTAGTAATTGGCCATTTTGTAATGCAACTACTCGATCTGCCATTGCAATGGTGTCGGGTCTATGCGCAATAACTATTCTTGTGATATTCAATTTCTTTACTGTCGTATTCACTACAGACTCTAACCCTACATCAAGATGTGAGGTAGCTTCATCGAGGAACAATATTTTAGGTTTTTTGTATAAAGCTCTTGCAAGTAGCAATCTTTGTTTTTGCCCACCAGACAAGCTACTTCCCATATCCCCAATTAGAGTATGATATCCCATTGGCATTGCCATAATATCTTGGTGTATAGCCGCCATCTGCGCGCATTGTTCTATCCATTCCTGATCAAAATCGGGATCAAAAAAGCAAATATTGTCTGCAATGCTACCCGATAACAACTGGTCATTTTGCATTACCGTACCTATTAAATTTCTATATGTTCGTAGCCCTACTTTTCGTATATCATATCCATCAACAAAAATAGTTCCTGTCTCTGGTTTTAGTAATCCCAACATTACTTTCATTAACGTTGTTTTTCCGCATCCAGATGCTCCCACTACTGCTATAGAACTCCCCTCTTCTATTTTGAAATTAAGATTCTTAAATAAATACGGTTCATTATCAGAATATCTAAAACTAATATTCTCCAAATCCAACTCTCCTTTTACCTGTGACAACTGCCTTTTGCTATCGATATCTTCTTCTTGTCCTGTAAGAATGATATCGCCAAGGCGTTCCATATGAAGGGAAAGCATTTTAAATTGTATAAATTTATTAACCAAAGCAGAAGCTTTTTCTGTAAACTGACTTTTATAAGACATGAAAGCATATAACATCCCAATAGTCATTAAACTATCCATTACGAGTGAGGCTGCCAGGTAAATCACAATTATATTTTCGAGTCCAAATAAAAATCCATTGATAAAGTTATAACCGATATCCAGTTTACCAATTCGTATACCGGTATTCATGGCATCGGCATAATAATTATGCCATACGGTTTGTCGTTGACTTTCGTTACCAAATAGTTTAACACTCTGGATGCCTCTAACGGTTTCCATAAAATTAGAATTCTGTTTGGCATCTGCTACAATGGCTTCTTCTTTTAATTGTCGGTACGGGCGATACAATGCTAATCGTACTATAATATATAATACTACAGCAGCCAGAACAATAAAAGCAAGTGTTGTGCTATAAATAAACATCATAACCAGAAGTCCTATTGCCATTATACCATCTACAACAGTCTCAATAAGGCCAGTAGTTAACAGTTGTTTTACATCTTCCAGCGACCCAAATCGGGAAATGATATCGCCAATATGTCTTTTTTCAAAATAATCCATTGGCAATTTTAGCAAATGCCGTAACAGGTTTGCTGCCATTTGGATATTGAGTTGTGTTCCCATATACAAAATAACGACTCCGCGTAATGCAGTTACTGCCAAATTCACCAGTTTCATAAGGCCAAAACCTAATGCCAGTATCAACAACAAATCCAGGTCTCTGCTAATAATAACATCATCAACCACTAATTGCATATAAAATGGTGTTGCTATAGCAAATATCTGTAGTAATAATGATAATACCAGAATTTGTGTCAATACTCTCTTTAAGCCCGTAATTCTACTCCAAAAATCAGATAGTTTTGCTCTTTTCGAAATTTTTTCTGGTTTAAAATCTGGTGTAGGTGTTAGTTCTAACGCTACTCCTGTAAAATGCTTTGAAACTTCTGATAGTCTCATTACCCTTTTTCCAACGGCCGGATCATGAATGGTAACCTTATTTCCCTTTACTGATGTAAGTACAACAAAATGATTTAAATTCCAATGTAAAATACATGGAGTTTTTAGTTGTGAAAGCTCTTCTAATTCAAGGCGTAACGGTCGGGAACTAAACTGAAGATTGTCTGCCAATTTTATAAGCCCTTGTAGTGTAGCTCCTTTTGCAGATATAGAATATTTACGTCGCAAAGCATTTAGGTCTAGTTTATGCCCATAATAATTAGCAACCATAGCTATAGAAGCTAACCCGCACTCTGCTACCTCTGTTTGTATGATAACGGGGACTCTTTTTCCCCAACCGTAATGAAGTAAATGAATTGGATTTTGCATATACTATAATTTTCCTTTTAGACTATAAATAGGTTCTAACAGCCATTGCCCCAGGCTGCGCTCTTCTAAGATAATATCTGCTGCCACAGACATTCCTGATTGTAATGGCATCTTTTTACCATATGCATTAATAGTTTGTACATCCAGAGCAACTTTTATACGATATACCGGTTCTTGCATAGGAATAGGTATAGCAACCTCATTTGGACTAATAACTGCTTCTGCTATTTGCACAATTTTGCCCCGGTACAATCCATATCGTTGATACGGAAAAGCATCATACCGTAGCAATACCCGTTGGTTCTTCTTTACAAAACCAATAGCTCTCGAAGGCAAAAACAACTCGGCATACAAGGTTGTATTTTCTGGTATGATGGTTAGTATGGGTACAGCAGAAGATACGTTTTGCCCAATATTAACCTGGGTTGAAGTAATACGACCGTTTACGGGGGCTTTAATCATATAAGAATGGCTGTTTTTTAATTCTATAAGACGTTCTTCTATTTGTGCCAGTTGGTTTTGCAATTCTTTTAATCGGGTACTTTTACGTAAAGGAGATTGTTCCTGCTGCTTTCGTATATTGGCTATTTCTGTTTTCTTATTGATTTGTAATCTTTTGGTAGCATTAAAAGATGCCTTAGCACTAAAGTATATACTTCTTTTACTGCTAAGGTCATCTTCAGAAACTAGCCCTTTTACTCTTAATTGTTTATAGGTATTCCATTGATTTTTTGCCAGTTGTACTTGTTCTTTCTGGCTTTGTAATTGCTGATTGATTTGGTAATATTCATTCTTATGATTTATAAGAATCGTAGATAATCGACTACCTTCGCTATCCAGCACTTGTGTTTCATCAATAATTCGTTGTTCGAGGTTTATTTTTTGCTGTTCTAGTCGAGTGATTAATTGCTGATTGATACTAATACTATCTTTTGTACCTCGTTCTGTAGTAACTTCGAGTAGGTTTTGGCCTTTTCTAATTTTTTGACCATCTGTACTATGTTTTTTATCGATAACTCCGTTAAATGGAGCATACACTCGCACTAAACCTTTATCAGGTACCAAATACCCGGTTACCATCTCACGACGAGCAAAGGTGCCAAATGCTAAAAAAAGCCCCACCATTGTTACTACAAAAACCAGTATACCTGTAAATATCCAAAATGATATGGGTCGTATCAATAAAACATCTCCCAACAAACGTTGGGTGTTATTTTTTATGGCTTCTTTACGAAATAGCGGGGAACTCATCAGCTTTATTTATTTAGTGAATTCTTTGTGTAAAATTTTCACATTCAAAATTATTAGACTGCCTTGTTGGAGTTGTAGGAAAACTAATATGACAGGTCGGAGTACAAGAATCTACTACTCCTCCTTTTATTGTATTCATTTCAAGGTTTGATATGGTGCACTTACTAAGGCTCAGTTTTTTAATTTTATTGTTTTTCATTATATTATTAATTTTATGGTATTAACTTTTTTTTAAAATTGGTTTAATAAAAATTACATACAGGCCCAATTATAAAGGCCTGTATGATATTTAGAGTATTAGTCTTCAGACATACTACCTACAACCGCACCAATAATAGCACCTACTACAGCGCCTATTGGTCCTCCTATAGCATTACCGATGCCAGCACCTGTTACCGCTCCACTTACCGCATCACCACCATTAACTTCTTGTATTTCTTCAAATTTTAGATCTCTCATGTTTATGATTTTTTAATTATTATAATACTCGTTTATGATGGGTCTTTTTTTGAAGTAACAGCCGCTCCTGTAAACCCAGTACATGCTGCTAAACCTAAACTCCATGCAGCTACTGCACCTAATCCTCCTGTTCCTGCTATTAATGCAGCCCCACCAATAATTGCTACTGCGCAACTTGCTCCCGCAGCTTCACTGGCTGTAACAGGTCCACCACTAACTTCTTTTACTTCGGCAAATTTTAAATCTCTCATTTTGTAAATTTTTAATTATTAAATATGTTTTGTGTATTGTATAGGTCAAAAAATTATTCTACAATAACTTTACCTACTTTATATACAGTACAAGCTGCTGCAGCCCCTTGCATTCCAGGCACAAACCACCCTGCAATTGAAACAACGGCACATGCCCCATCTACAAATTCTCCAACGTTAAACTCTCCTCCATTAACTTCTTCTACTTCTTCAAATTTTAAATCTCTCATTTTTGTATTTTTAAATTGTTAAACATTAATTCTATCAAAGCGCTTTGACGCTAGCAAACATAGAGGAGCAAGAAGGTTTTTTGCAACAGGTTATATTGGGTATTCCAGAATTTCGAGCGTTTTTCCAGAATTTCGATTTTGTTTTTACAGAAAAAAATGATTGAAAGTATTTCAAATACTATTTATCAAAAAAAAGAAAGTGTTTTGTTCTCTAAATAGTAGTAACAAAAAATCGTCTGAAATATAGTTTCAGACGATTCATCTCAACTTTCGAAAAACTGTGTGTTTACAAATCAGCTAAAAATGTATTAGTAAAGAATTTCGATAAGTATTGTTATTTATTTTTGAATATTAACACACACCTGGCAACTCATAGGTGTTTGTGAATATTGACATGCCAATCCTTGCGTACCATTTCCGCAACCAAATGGATCTGCCGTTGGTAAACCAGGTCCCGTTACAGGATAAGGCCAGTTTATTCCACCTTTAATGCTGTCTAATTGTGCAACATTCATTTTCTTAAGGCTCAATTTCTTTTTATTTTTCATGATATTTAATTTTAAGTTATACAAATATCAAAGCGCTTTGATAGAAACAAACATAGCTTGCTCTATAAGCGTAATGCAAATAGTAGTATTGAGTATTCTGGAAAAACGAACGATTTTCCAGAATTTCGACTTTGTTTTTAGATTAAATAACAGAAAACGGTACCATGAGGCAGTTAAAACAACCTTAGAAAATTGTAATTTTTGAAATTATGAAAGAAAAAGAATTAGCTAATTAAAAGACATTCGTCCCATTTGGTTTCAAAAGGAGCTAAATAGGATATTATAGATAATCCGATACCAGCAACACCTTCAAGCAAACTTACTTCTGTTTTCCATTTTTCTTCGTCTGCTCCCCGCCATACCATATATCCCGCGTATCCTTGTTCATGTATCGCCATGCTAAGTGCTTTCTGAGCCCAAAAATCAGAAGCTTCCTTAAATGCTATATCGTTTGTTTTCCTAAATAAATAATTATAAATATGAAGCACCCCATAAGCCCCATGGCATAATCCAGCATCCTGAATTCCTGCTTCTTCAATATCTTTTCGTTGCGTAGAATATTTTAAAATTGCTATTGCTTCATCGCTAATCTGGGTATCTCCTAATACCATACCTGCTCTAAATATCGATATGCCTATCCCTAGATCTCCATAGCACCACGCTAACCTCGAATTATTATCCTCTACATTCTCTTCAATAATCCAATTAGGAAATGTAGCAGTTAGTGTTTTGTCTTTATTTTTGCAATGTAATATATAGCGCACCGACTGTTGTAACATCTCTCTAACATCATCATAAAATTCTTTATGTTCGGCTATTCGGGATAGGAAATTAACCATACTTGATATCCCGTGAGATAAGCTTAAATTACAACCTTTAATTCCTTCTTCTTGCTTTAGAACAGACTCCCACCATATTCCGTGATCATTCTTTTTTGATGATTTTTTTAGTGCTGCAATCAACTCATCGAGGTAGTTCTTATAGTGTTTTTTTGCCTCCTCTGAAGTCAGATTTTGATAACGTTTTAAAAAATAATATCCATATCCCATTGCACCATGCAGAAAATCATAATTCTCTGTTTTTATATCAGCTCTCATTGCTTCTAACAAATAAGAATCTAAATCAGAAGAAAGGAAGTCATCATCTAACTCTACAAATTCTTCTTCTTTAAGAATTTCGAGTACCCAACAAGCTCCTGCAATTCCTGTACAAAAAGTAGGAAAACCAAATCCATTATTGATAAGTTCTACAGCTCTTGTAATTGTTTCTGCTCCTTTATCTGCATGAATATCTTCATTTAAAAATTTTGAATAATAAAACTGAAATAAAGCAACTCCAGAAACTCCCGACAAAACCCCTACTTCCTGATTGTTCTTTGCTTTAGCATCTAAAACTTTACTTATTTCTTTTAATTTATTCCTTAGTTGAATTTCAATAGTCATGTAGTGCTTAGTATTTCGAATTTGTAAAGTGGTAAAGATAAAAAGTAAAATAGTAGAGCTTCAAACAATATCAGTCTAAATTCTAGAATTTAGACTGATGCCTATTTTATAGTACACAAAATGATAAGGTATTTATTTAAAAACCACAACTAAAACTACCAATAGGAGATCCATCTGGTATTTTGGGAGATGGTAATACTTTAAAATCTTCTGGCTTTTCTATAAATTTATTAATTTGATTGAGATAATATTCATTATACATTTTATCCGTCACATCTCCGGTCTTGTTTTTAAGAAGAGGAATTAAACTTTTAATTTTTGCATATGCAATAGCGTTAACCTGTGAATACGTTTGTGTATTTTTACTTAGGTTCATTAAATGTTTTAAAATATTAGTTTTTACCATATGTTGAATTTCTTTATGGTAATTATTTTTAGCTTTGGTCTCAAAAGAGAATTTTAATAATTCATCTAGAGTTTCTACTAATCCTAATTGGTTTTGATCTAAACTTTTTTGCTGTACCAGACGAGATGCTCTTTCGGGATGCAATAACAAAGAAAGACTCATATCACTTGCTGTAGAAGCTGCACTTAGAGCATCAAAACCAACTCCTGTTTTTCCTTTAAAAGATTCTCTGGTTCTACCATATCCAAAAGCTCTTGGTGGAAATAATTTTAATTTATCTTCTGGAATAGCTAAAATTTCAGGAGATAATGTCTTTAACACTGCTTCAAGTGCTTCTTTTTGTTTTTTTGAATTAACTGTTTCTACAATCGTTTGTTGATCCCCTTTAACCGCATAATTATAATTTAGTCCTCCGATAAGTTTCACGGTGGCTTCAGTTTGGTATCTGTGAAAGAAATAGAGAGGTACAAAAACATCTTCTAAAACAGAATATGGTTCGTTAGTTCTTATGTTATCTGAAGAAAAATTACGTATCGCAACCTCTCTAATTTTCAGCATATTATTTAGCTCTTCGGTAACACTTTTACCATTATCCCATAAATGAGCTAATTCATGCGCTCCTCCTTGCGGTCTGGCATCACTATCTGATATAAAACGAAGCCCCGATTGATAAGCAGTATTCAAAATTTTATTAAGCGCTTCCTTTTCATTAGTATTTTTATCAAATTCTGAATAACTATATGCTACCGTTACCTTATCCCATTCTCCTATATTAATATCATAAGCATTCGACAAATCTATTTTACCATCCTTAAGTGCCACTGTTGGGTGAGGATAATCCATTACCGATGCTCTTCCGTTTGTACTTGCGGTAAAATTATGAGCAAAACCAATAGTATGACCTACTTCATGCGCAGATAATTGGCGAATACGAGCTAGTGCCATTTTCAGCATAGGTTCGTAGTTATCATCTCTAGTTGCAAAAGGTTGATTTAATAATGCCTGAGCTATTAAAAAATCCTGACGTATTCTTAAACTCCCTAAGCTTACATGTCCTTTAAGAATTTCTCCTGTCCTGGGATCTACAACACTTGCACCATAACTCCATCCCCTTGTAGAACGATGCACCCATTGTATTACATTATATCGTAAATCCATAGGGTCTGCATCGGCAGGTAACATCTTAACCTGATACGCATCTTTAAAACCAATTGCTTCGTACGCCTGATTCCACCATCTTGCTCCATCTAACAATGCAGATCGTATAGGTTCTGGAGTACCAGGATCCAAATAATAAACAATAGGTTCTTTTGCCTCACTTATTGCTTGATTTGGATTTTTTTTCTCTAATCGATGTCTAATAATATAGCGTTTCTTTATAGGATCTTGTACAGGTGTTGCATAATCAAGATAGGAAATAGATATAGCTCCACTTCTGGGGTCAAACTCTCTCTTCTTATATCCATCATCCGGTAGTTCTACAAACGAATGATGCTGAATAACAGTTAAGAATTTTGAGTCTGGTGCTACAGATCTAATATTTCGCCCTGTAGGTGAACCTTTATAAGTTATCAAAGCCTCAAATTCTACATTTTTAGGAAAAGCTTTGGTTCTTTCGAGACTCAAACTACTTCTGGTTTTGTCTACACTGTATGCCCCTTCTTTTTGAAATTTTAATCGATTAATGATATTATGAGTATCCTGTAAAAGAAAAGGAGTTAAGTCAATAATATATGTATTAGATTTCTCTTCTTTAATAGGAAACCCAAACAGTACAGATTTTGCAAAAGCCTGTTCGACACTTCTTTTCTCTAGAGTATTGTCTGTTATAGCACGATATCGCTGATTGGGTTGTACCAGTAACAGTTTGTCACCTGCTTTTTGAAACTTTACTACTACGCCGTCACCAATCTGCCCTCTATCTAACCCTATATCATTTGATCCTAATCCTGTAGCTAGAGAATGTACGTATAAAAATTCTGAATCGAGCTTATCAACTTCTAGATAAATTTCGTCCTTTGATTCATTATAATAAAACTTAAAATAGCCATCAAAAGATGCCAAATTTTTCTGTTTTTCTAAAAATTGAGCAGAAATGATATTCCCCGCCAGAAAGAATAAACAAATAAAGCGTAGTTTCATAGACTGATGATTTATGTGATAAAATTTCTAAATCTATAAAATAACACAAAAATTACTTCTTACTGAACTGTTAAATCTTATTTTTGTCAAAAATAAATTAGATTATGATCAATACTGAGACTTTACAAGATCTTAGGGAGCGCCTGGTTGCGTTAAGGAGGTATCTTTGACATTGATGCCAAACTTATAGAAATAGCCAATCAGGAAGAAAAAACATTTGCTCCAGATTTTTGGGATAATGCCCAGGAGGCTGAAAAACTAATGCGTATTCTAAATGCTGAAAAAAAGTGGGTTTCTGAATACGAAAAAGGAGTTACACTGGTTGATGACCTCGAGGTACTTTATGAATTTTATAAAGAAGGGGATGCCACTGAAGCTGAAGTTTCTGAGCGATACGAAGAAACCAAATCATTAATTGAAGATTTGGAATTTAAAAATATGCTTAGTGATGAAGGAGACAGTATGAGTGCTGTACTGCAAATCACGGCAGGTGCAGGAGGTACCGAAAGTTGTGATTGGGCTAGTATGCTTATGCGTATGTACATGATGTGGGCAGAAAAACAAGGTTTTAAAATTAGAGAACTTAATTATCAAGAAGGTGATGTTGCGGGTATAAAAACTGTTACTCTAGAAATTGAAGGAGATTATGCATTTGGATGGTTGAAAGGCGAAAATGGTGTACATCGATTAGTACGTATCTCTCCATTCGATAGTAATGCAAAACGACATACTTCGTTTGCTTCTATTTATGTGTATCCTCTTGCCGACGATAGCATAGAAATAGACATTAATCCCTCTGATTATGAGATTATCACATCACGTTCTAGTGGAGCAGGCGGACAAAATGTAAACAAGGTAGAAACCAAAGTACAGCTTACCCACTTCCCTACCGGAATCCAGATTTCATGTTCAGATACAAGATCACAACAAGAAAATAGATTAAAAGCGTTACAAATGCTTAAATCGCAATTGTTTGAAATTGAACTTAAAAAGCAACAAGCACAACGCGATGAGATCGAAGCCTCAAAAATGAAAATAGAATGGGGGTCTCAAATTCGTAATTATGTCATGCATCCATATAAATTGGTTAAAGATGTAAGAACTGCAGAAGAAACAGGTAATGTAGATGCTGTTATGGATGGAAACATCGATCAATTCTTAAAAGCTTACCTTATGGCAATGGGACAAAAAAATGACGATTAAAAAAATAAAACTAAGATGATCACAATTTATCATAATTCGAGATGTAGTAAATCAAGAGGATGTCTTGCCATACTCGAAGAACAAAAAAAAGACATCACTGTGGTTAATTACCTACAAAATCCACCTTCTGAAAAAGAACTGAAAGAAATACTTAAACTTTTGGATATTTCTCCTATAGATCTGGTAAGAAAAAACGAAGCCATCTGGAAAGAAAATTTTAAAGGTAAAGATTATACCGATTCAGAATTGATCACTATATTATGTAATAATCCAAAGTTAATCGAACGCCCTATTGTCGTTAATGGAGATAAGGCAATAATCGGACGCCCCCCGGAAAAAGTTATTGATATTATATAAGTAATCCGTTTCTTATAATTTTTTTTTGTAAAAGATTAAACCTTTTACATTTCTTCATGTCTAAATGCAAGTAATTGATATGAGGTGATACTACGTATCATCCTATTTTAATTACATCACATTTAACACATCATTAACCGCCTTCTCGTATCTGCTTCGATACTTTTGGCCAGAATTATTCAATTTTAGAAATGAAGAAATTTTTATTCTTACTATTTTCTGCATTAACACTTGCGCTATCGGCTCAAAACCGAAACTTTTCAAAGAAGCCTGTAAACATTACTGGCTTAATCTTGGATCAAGACACTAATAAACCTCTGGAATATGCTACAGTAGCTTTTTTTAGCCCCAGATTACAAAAAATTGTTACTGGTGGTATTACCGATAAAAATGGAAAATTTGCTATCGAAGTAGATGCCGGGGTATATGATGTAAGTATCGAGTTTATTTCGTTTAAAACTAAAAAACTTCCCAGACAAAAGTTATTCAAAAACACAAATTTGGGTACAATTACTCTTGGATTAGATACCGAAACACTAGACGATGTTGTGGTCATAGCAGAAAAAACTACTGTAGAAATCAAATTAGATAAAAAGATTTATAATGTAGGCAAAGATCTAACAGTAAGTGGTGGTACAGTAAGCGATGTATTAGATAATGTACCTTCTGTTTCTGTAGATGTCGAAGGAAATGTTGCGCTTCGTGGTAATGATAATGTAAGAATTCTTATTAACGGAAAACCATCGGGTTTGGTTGGTCTAAATAGTACCGATGCATTAAGACAATTGCCTGCAGAATCTATAGAAAGAGTTGAAGTAATCACCTCTCCTTCTGCCCGTTATGACGCAGAAGGAACCGCAGGGATTTTGAATATCATTCTAAGACGAAGTAAGCTACAAGGTATGAACGGAGCCATTACAGTTAATGGTGGCTACCCACTATCTGCAGGTATTTCGGGAAATCTAAACTACCGATCTGGAGATTTTAATTTTTTTACAACTTCTGGATATAACTATAGAGAAGTCCCAGGGAATTCATTTTCTCAAACTCAATACCTTTTTAGCGGTCTACCCAACTCATTTTTAAGAGAAGAACGGGATTTCGACAGGATACGTAAAGGATTAAATTCTAACATTGGAGTCGAATGGTATATCAACGAGACTTCATCGGTCACAACATCATTTTTATACAGGTCTAGTGATAAAGAAAGTAATACAACAAATAGAATTACAGAATTAAATTCGAATGGAAGTATTTTAAATCAAAATATTCGCTTTGATCCAGAAATCGAAGATGATATTACGAAACAATATTCTTTTAATTACACTAAAGATTTTAATACCAGTGGTCACAAATTAACTTTCGATTTTCAGATAGAAGATAGTAATGAAGATGAGCGATCAAAAATTACACAAGAAAATATAACTGCTATCGAACTTGTAGAAACATTAGAAGAACAAAATCGTATTCTGTTGCAAGCTGATTATGTATTACCAATTGGCGAAAATACTCAATTTGAATTAGGATATAGGGGTAATTTTAACGATCTGGATACTGATTATCTGGTACAGTTAGAGGATAATGGATCCATAACAACAAATTCTGATTTATCGAATACCTTATTATATACAGAACAAGTAAATGCAGGGTATACACAATTAGGAAGTAAATGGGGTAAACTATCTTATTTATTAGGACTTAGAATGGAAAGTACTCGAATTACTATTGATCAGCAAACTAGTAATGATTTAAACAAAAAGAATTATACCGATATATTTCCTACGATTAATCTGGGATACGAAATCTCTAAAAAACAAAGTTTAACTCTTGGCTATAATCGCAGAATACGTAGGCCTAGATCCAGGTTTATAAATCCATTCCCTTCTAGGTCCAGTGCTACTAATTTGTTTCAGGGAAATCCAGATCTTGATCCAAGTTATTCTAATGCATTTGATTTAGGGTATTTAAATAGAATGGGAAAACTTACTTTAAATACATCTATATATTATAATCACGCTACGCAGATATTCACTTTTATTGCTGAAGACACAGGTGATACAACCATCATCGGAGCAGATGAAAATAACCTTGGTACAGAGGTTCCTGTTATTAGAAGAACACCTATAAATCTAACTAGTTCTGATCGATATGGTTTTGAGTTTACTCTTACTTACAACCCAAGTAGAAAATGGAGAGTGAATGGTAACTTTAACGCATTTCAGAATAGTGTTAGAGGAGAAAATAATGGAGAAAATCTCGATGCAGATAATTTTAGTTGGTTTGCCAGGCTAAATAATAAAGTTACACTACCTGCAAAAATAGACTGGCAGACCAGTATGTTTTATAGAGGGCCAAGTGAAAATGCACAAACAAAAAGTGATGGTATTTTTAGTATGAACTTTGCATTTAGCAAAGATCTTTTTAAAGAAAAGGCTTCGATAACTTTTAATGTTAGTGATGTATTTAACTCTCGAAAACGAATAAGTACCTCTACCACTACTACGTTTATATCGGATAATGAATTTCAATGGAGAGAACGTAGCTTTAATCTATCATTTACCTATAGATTTAATCAAAAAAAGAAAAGACAACGCCCTCAAAGAGGTATTAATGGTGATGAAGAGTTTGAAGGATAACACTTACAGCATGATTAAACAAAAAAAGGAAGTCATTTTGACTTCCTTTTCTATATATAATGTTATAAACAATTATGCTTCTTCTTTCGCTTTGCGTTTAGCTTCTCTTCTCAATTTGAAGTTCTCTACATTAGCTCCTATAATCCAATAAGGAATAACAAAAGTCAACAAAAAGATCATTAACCAAAATCCAATGGTAAGGATAGTTAAGAACGCTAAAAAACCAAGGTACTGATCGAATTCAAACATAATAATATTCTAATTTTCAAATTTTGTCAAAGATAATAACTCTTACTTATATGTCATAGCAGAAATATGATTTATTTTTAAATCTCTTATGATCTCAATTTATCTACTAAAAAGTAGCTACTTTATTCAAAAATAGTGAGGCAAATGCTTAAATTTGCACTCTTAAAAAAAACAAATCATCTTACCACAAATGGAATATAGAATAGAGAAGGATACGATGGGCGAGGTAAAAGTACCTGCTGATAAGCTTTGGGGAGCACAAACTGAGCGTTCCAGAAATAATTTTAAAATTGGTGCATCAGCATCTATGCCATTAGAAATTGTATATGGTTTTGCTTACTTAAAAAAAGCTGCAGCATATACAAATTGCGAATTAGGCGTATTACCGATAGAGAAAAGAGATCTTATTTCTCAAGTATGTGATGAAATACTAGAAGGAAAACATGATAACCAATTTCCCTTGGTGATCTGGCAAACCGGTTCTGGTACGCAAAGTAATATGAATGTAAATGAAGTTATTGCCAATAGAGCACATCAATTAGCTGGCAAAACAATTGGTGAAGGAGATAAAACATTACAACCAAATGATGATGTTAATAAATCTCAATCATCAAACGATACTTTTCCTACAGGAATGCACATTGCAGCCTATAAAAAAATAGTAGAAGTAACTATTCCGGGGGTAATTCAATTAAGAGATACCCTAAAGAAAAAGTCTGAAGAGTTTAAAAATGTAGTGAAAATTGGTCGTACCCACTTTATGGATGCTACACCACTTACGATAGGGCAAGAATTATCAGGATATGTTTCTCAATTGGATCACGGAATTAAGGCTTTAGAAAACACCTTACCTCATATGGCAGAATTAGCATTAGGAGGAACTGCTGTAGGAACTGGATTAAATACCCCAAAAGGGTATGCTAAACGCGTTTCAGAATTTATTGCACAATTTACCAGTTTACCATTTATCACAGCAGAGAATAAATTTGAAGCATTGGCTGCGCATGATGCTTTTGTAGAAAGTCACGGTGCTTTAAAACAATTAGCAGTTTCATTAAATAAAATAGGAAATGATATTCGTATGCTTGCTTCTGGACCAAGAAGTGGAATTGGTGAACTAATTATTCCTGCCAATGAACCAGGAAGTTCTATTATGCCAGGTAAAGTAAACCCTACGCAATGTGAAGCATTAACTATGGTATGTGCACAAGTTATGGGTAATGATGTAGCTATTAATGTTGGAGGAATGCAAGGGCATTTTGAATTGAATGTATTTAAACCTGTTATGGCTTCGAACTTACTTCAAAGTGCTCAACTCATTGGGGATGCCTGTATTTCTTTTGATGAGCATTGTGCTCAGGGAATCGAACCTAACCAAAAAAGAATTACTGAATTATTGAATAATTCATTAATGTTAGTTACAGCTTTAAATACCAAAATCGGATATTATAAAGCTGCCGAAATTGCTAATACTGCTCACCAAAATGGTACAACTCTAAAACACGAAGCCGTAGCTTTAGGATATGTAACCGAACAAGAATTTGACGAGTGGGTAAAACCAGAAGATATGGTAGGTAGTTTGAAATAACAATTCTATACTTTAAAACAAGAAGGCCTTACAATATGTTGTAAAACAGAGAGTAAGGCTTTTTTTTTGCATTACAACATAAATCATTTTAGTTTTTTTTAAGGATAAATCTAATTTAATTGCTAAGTTTACATTAATGAAATTTATCATATTCTTAGCATTATCCCTTCTTTTTCTATCATCTTCTGTAAGTCCCGATACCTATGTTGGAAAGTGGAAAATTAAAGGAGGATCGATTATCGAAATCTATAGAGATGGGGATTATTTTTTTGGAAAAATTGATAAACGAGCAGAACGCCCATTATCTAATCTTAATGGCTTGGATAATAAAAATCCTCAAAAAGAACTTCAAGGGCGTCCTTTACTTGGAATGAATATTTTAGAGAATTTAAAATATAAAGACGGAGTATTATCTGGTGGAACTATTTATAATGCAGATAGCGGTAAAAGCTATATTGTAAAAGTTTGGATTAATAGTGACAATACTGATCTTTGTTTTATAAGGGCGTATAAAAGTTTTCTGTTTAAAACTTTTGAAGCCAGAAGAGTTAAATAATAAGTATAAATACAATATTTTTATTAGTGTACCTCCCTTATATCTCTTAAAAATTCTAATTTGGATAAACTCATAGGATCCTACAGATTTTTAAAAATATACATATTCATAAAAAACTTTTAAATTTGTATACCTCCCCTTTTCTGAAGTAATAAATTATGAACCTGGCCTTTGTTGTTAAATGTATTATATTTTGAATCTAACTTTAATTATAAATAAACAACAATATGAAAATTTTAAAAAAAATAGGAATTGTACTTATTGCAATTATCGCCATTATCCTAATAGCGGCAGTCTTTGTTTCTAAAGAAGTAGTTTATGAAAAATCTGTTAGTATCGACGCTCCTATAGAGGTCGTATGGGAAAATGTAAACAGTCTTGCCGATTTAGATAAATGGAATCCCTGGAATGATTATGACCCAAATATGAAAAAAGAGTTTACGGGTACTGATGGGACAATTGGAGCAACAACTAGCTGGGATAGTGATGTAAAAGAAGTAGGTAAAGGCAGTCAAACTATTGCTAAAATTGAAAAACCTAGTCTTTTTGAAACTGATCTTAAATTTTATGAACCTTATGAAAGTGAAGCCAAGGGATATATTAAAGTGCAAAACGAAGGCAATACTACAAAAGTAACATGGGGATTTCAGAGTGAAATGCCCTACCCTTTTAACCTTATGAATTTATTTACCGATATGGAAGAAATGATGGGTAAAGATTGGAATAAAGGTTTAACAACACTCAAAAATATTTGCGAAAATAAAGGGTAACATATCGATCTATAATATAATAGAGTATATAATAATAAAAAGCACAGTTAAAAAATTAACTGTGCTTTTTTATAAGTAAAATTCTAATTTTTATAATTTTTCTAGCTCTAATTTAGGGTTGAGTTTTACTTTTTCCAATGCCTGTTCTAAATCCCAGATCAAATCTCCAGAATGCTCTACTCCTATTGATAACCTTACCAATTGATCTGTAATATTCATTTGTTGTCTTTGCTCTTCATCTACACCTGCATGTGTCATTGTTTTAGGGTGTTCTGCCAAGCTTTCTGTTCCCCCTAAACTTACTGCCAGTTTCATTAGTTTAAGGTTGTTAAGGAATATAAATGCTTCTTCTTCTCCTCCTATGATATCAAAAGATACCATTGCTCCTGGCGCAGAGCATTGTTTTCTAAATGTTTTATACCCTTCTGTTTCTTCTTCTAATAATCCCAAATAGTAGACATTTTCAATTTTAGGGTGATTATTTAAATAATCAGCAATGATCTGAGCATTTTTTGTTTGCTGATCCATCCTTACTTTTAAAGTTTCTAAACTCCTAAGCATTAACCATGCTGTATGTGGACTTACCATATTTCCTAGAAAAGTACGAAGAGTTTTTACCCTTAACATTAGTTCTGCATTCCCTAAAACTGCTCCTGCAATAAGATCACTATGCCCCCCTATATATTTTGTAGCAGAGTACAGTACCAAGTCTGCTCCACATTGTAAAGGGTGTTGCCATAATGGTCCCATATACGTATTATCTACAGCAACCAAAGCTTTTCTGTCATTAGTACTAAACTTTTTTGCAATCTGGCTATATTTTTCGATATCAACAATATCATTAGTTGGATTGGCAGGAGTTTCGAGATAAATCATAGCTAATCGATCTGATTTTCCAGAATCTTCGATCATTTTAATCACTTCGTCTGTGCTTTGATTTGGCATTACTCCTATTGTATGTACTCCTATTTTATCCAAAAAATGATGAATAAAATGATCCGTTCCTCCATATAATGGGTTACTGTATACTAACAAATCTCCAGGGTTAAGAAATTCTAACAACACTGTACTTATTGCAGACATTCCACTCTCAAAAACCGCACAATCATCTGCTTTATCCCATAAGCATAGACGGTTTTCCAGGATTTCCAGATTAGGATTATTAATTCTACTATAAATAAGACCAAGTTCTTCTTTTGGAGATTTCTCCCGTAAACCATAAGCCAATTCAAAAAAAGCTTTTCCCTCTTCTGCAGTTTTAAAAACAAAGGTTGATGTTTGAAAAATGGGGCACTTTATGGCTCCTTCTGATAATTCTGGTTTATAACCATGAGTCATCATTAAACTCTCCGGGTTAAAATCGTGTTTCTTCATTTATACTATTTTATTCTTTTTTAATAATAGCACTACTACCAATATAGATTAGTGTATTTACTATTACCTTCTTAAATTGAATTGATATCCTAAATACTTTTTTCAATCCCTAAAACTACTTCTAAAAGAATTAAAAACCTTATTATTATTAATTTTAAGAAAAAATAATTTTCATTTTTAATTTCAATAGAATTTTATTCTATATTTGGTATATTATCGGACTTTATATAGAAAATTATTATGGATAAAATAGATCGGTCAATATTATTGTTATTACAAAAAGATGGTAAAATTACGATTAAAGAAATCGCAGAAAGATTAAACCTAACTACCACTCCGATTTTTGAGCGTGTAAAAAAATTAGAACGTGAAGGCTACATAAAATCATATAAAGCAATTTTAGATCGTAAAAAAACGGGATTACAATTGATGGTGTTTTGTAATGTTACCTTAAATCTTCATCAAACCGATTATTTAAAAAAATTTGAAAAAGACATCCAACAATTCCCCGAAGTTGTAGAGTGCTATCATGTAGCGGGTATGTTTGACTACTTAATTAAAATCTATGCAGAGGATATGGAGCGGTATCAGGATTTTTTATCGAATAAACTAGCTTCTCTAGAAAATATTTCTAAAGTACAAAGTTCTTTTGTGATGACCGAAGTAAAAGATTTCTCATATCTCCCAATTCCATAGAAAAATATAATCAGGCTTAACAAAAGATTTAGAATACATACTGTATTTTTGATATTCAACTAAAGAAAATTGCACAGATTATGAATATTAAAAATGCCAAAGTATTAATTACAGGTGGTAATTCGGGAATAGGAAAAGCCACTGCTAAGCTTTTAAAAGAAAAAGGAGCACAAGTAATCATTTCTGGAAGAAACGAAACCACATTACAGGAAACTGCAAAAGCACTAAACATAGAGTATATAAAGGCAGACGTAACCGAAGAAAATCAAGTTCGGAATATGGTGCAACAAGCCAAAAATAAAATGAATGGACTTAATGTATTGGTTAATAACGCTGGTTATGGATATATTTCAAAGCTTATTGATATCGAAGTTGATAAATTTATCGATCAATTTAAAACTAATATTCTAGGTGCTACACTATGCGCCAAAGAGTCGGCAAAGCATTTTGTTTCACAAGAATATGGAAATATTATTAATATAGGGTCTACTTCTTCACTAAAGGGCTCTCCAACAGCCTCGCCATATGTTGCTACCAAATTTGCTTTACGAGGTATGACCGAAAGTTGGAGAAACGAGTTACGCCCTCATAACATTAGAGTTATGCAGGTAAACCCAAGTGAGGTAATGACTGGTTTTGCAGATAATAGAGTAGATCATAATTCTAAAACAAAACAATACACCGAAGCAGAACAGCAAACTAAACTTAGAGGAGAAGAAATTGCCCATACTATTAGTAGTCTTTTAGAAATGGACGATCGAGGATTTATTACCGAAGCTACCGTTTTTGCTACAAATCCTAAGGTGTAAGTTATCCCATTATTTTTACCAGAAGTTCTTTAAGAATATCACCTTGTGGAAGGTTTGTTGCTCCTACACCTTTACTTTTTACATCGGCATCTCTTAGATAAGCAATAATCCCACTTACTTTTTTCATAGGGTAATTATGAGCCGCTTCTGAGTAATCTTTTACAAAGTATGGATTGATTTTTAAAGCACTGGCAACATTACGCTGTGATTTATCGGTTAAGCCGTGATATTGTAATACCTGAGAAAAAAAGCTATACAGTAAAGAAATTGTAACCACTAATGGGTTGTCTTTTGGGTTTTGTGCAAAATAATTTATGATAAGATGTGCTTTAACTCCATTTCTGGTTCCTATCGCCTTTCGAAGTTCAAAATTGTTAAACTCTTTACTAATCCCAATATTCTCTTCAATTTGATCGGCGGTAATCTGAGTTCCTGAAGGAATAATTAATTTTAGTTTTTCTAACTCATTATTTATTTTACTAAGATCGGTTCCCAAAAACTCTACCAGCATTTGGGATGCTTTGGGTTCAATAGTATATTTAGCCCCACCAAGAACTCTTCTTATCCAATCAGAAACCTGATTTTCGTACAGTTTTTTACTTTCAAAAATAACCCCATTCTTCGCAACTACCTTATAGAGTTTCTTTCTCTTATCTATCTTTTTATATTTATAGCATATTACCAAAACAGTAGAAGGCTGTGGGTTTTCTACGTAATCTGCCAATTTTTCAATCGTTCTGGATAATTCCTGGGCTTCTTTAACAATGACTACTTGTCTTTCTGCCATCATCGGAAAACGCTTTGCATTGGCCACAATATCTTCTATACTTATATCACGACCATACAACACCATTTGGTTAAACCCTTTTTCTTCTTCGGCAAGTACATTCTTATCAATAAATTGAGAAATCCTATCTATATAATATGGTTCTTCTCCCATAAGAAAATAGACTGGTTTAATGTTTCCGTTTTTTATATCACTTACGATTTGTTTTACTTCATCCATTCAGAAAAAATCATCAAATTTGTGTTATGCAAAAGCTTAACTTTCCAGGGTATCAGTTCAGGTTCAAAAATAGCGAAAATAAAGTTTCTATTTTTGACAGAATTCGTAAAAAATTCATCATCCTTACTCCAGAAGAATGGGTACGGCAACATACCATTCATTATCTTATTGAAGAAAAAAAATACCCCGAAAGCTTAATTAATGTAGAAAAACTAATACAACTCAATGGACTTAATAAACGTTATGACATTATCATATTTAATCCAGATGGCAGTATTTTTCTTATCGTAGAGTGCAAATCTGCTCGTATAAAAATCACACAAAAAGTATTTGATCAAATTGCGAGATACAATCTTGCCTTAGACTCAGAGTATTTAATGATCACTAATGGTTTAGAGCATTATTATTGTCAAATGAATTATACCGATCAACAGTATACTTTTCTAAAAAATATACCAGATTACAAATAACGGTATGCTTCGTTACTCATAATAATACAGTTGCTTAACTCAAAAAATTAATATTCCAAATATGTAACCAGATATGGTATTAATTCAACAAGGAATACTTTATTCTTTTTTATTTGAATTTATCTCAATTATTCCTTTTACTTTGCAGACGTGAATATCGCAGTCGTCATATTAAATTGGAATGGAAAATCATTATTAGAACAATTTTTACCTTCGGTGATCAAAAATTCTAAAGAAGCTACTATTTATCTTGCTGATAATGCTTCTACAGATGATTCTGTTGCTTTTGTAACCACCATTTTTCCCGAAGTTAAAATTATTCAAAACAAAGTCAATGGCGGCTATGCTAAAGGATATAATGATGCTTTATCAAAAATTGAAGCTGACGTTTTTTGTCTTTTAAATAGTGATGTTGAAGTTACCAAAGATTGGTTGGTTCCCATTCGTGAAACGTTTAAATCCCGTACAAAAGTTGCAGCTATACAACCCAAAATCCTTGATTATAAAAAGAAGACTCATTTTGAGTATGCAGGAGCTGCAGGTGGGTATATCGATAAGCTGGGATACCCATATTGTAGAGGACGAATATTTGATACTCTCGAAGAAGATAATGGGCAATATGATGATACTACTACTATATTTTGGGCGAGTGGAGCATGCATGTTTATAAGAAAACAGGTATTTGAAGAGGTTGGAAAACTAGATGAAGATTTTTTTGCTCATCAAGAAGAGATCGATCTTTGCTGGCGTGTACATAGCAATGGCTATACCATACTTTATGAAGGTTCGTCGACAATTTATCATCTAGGAGGAGCAACTTTGGATGCGATGAATCCCAGAAAAACATTTCTAAATTTTAGAAACAGCCTATATCTTCTGATTAAAAATGTACCAGGAAATACCGTTTGGTTTTTGATTTTTATACGAATGATTCTAGATGGGCTTGCTGCAATTAGGTTTATTACACAAGGAAAATTTTCTCATTTTGCAGCTATTTTCAAAGCACATATTAGTTTCTATATTAATTTTAACACTTTTAATAAAAAACGCAAAAAACTTTCAAAAACGGGGAAATATTATTCTCTTTTTTCCGTTGTATGGCAGTATTTTATTTTAAAACGTAAACATTTTGATCAATTATAAGGAGATATAATAAATTATTGTTAATGTGACCTAGCATTACGTCACATTTTTAATAATTTTGAGTTATATAACCAGAATAAGACTAAAAACAAATTTTCTAATGAAAAAAGCAATGATTATTGGGGCCTCTCTAGCAATTCTACTATCTTCCTGTGTTTCACAGAAGAAGTTTTCAGAATTAGAAGCCAAACAAAAAGAAACTGAAGATTTACTAAACTCCGCAACGGTTAAATTAAATAGCTGCCTTGAAGAAAAAGCAAGTTCAACTTCGCAACTTAAGGTTCTTCAAGATCAAGTATCTAATCTTAAAAATCAAAACTCTGCTCTATTAAACAATGTAGGTAACTTGGCCACGCTCTCTACTAAAGAAGCAGAAAACCTAGAAAAATCTCTAGAAAGTATTAAAGAAAAAGATTTACAAATTAAAACTATGCAGGATGCTATTACCAAAAAGGATTCTGTAACCCTAGCACTTGTAACAAGTCTTAAGGGAGCTTTAGGAAATCTTGCTGATGAAGATATCGAGATTAATGTAGAAAAAGGAGTAGTTTATGTTTCTATTTCTGATAAGTTACTTTTCAAGAGTGGTAGCTATAATGTTTCTGCAAGAGCTCGTGAAGTATTAGGTAAAGTAGCAAAAGTTGTTAATGATAAGCCAGACATCGAATTCTTAGTAGAAGGTCATACAGATAATGTGCCTATCAAAAACAAAGTATTATTGGATAACTGGGATTTAAGTGTAAAACGTGCTACTTCTGTAGTAAGAGTATTACAAAATGACTTTAAAGTTGATCCAAAACGTATGACTGCTGCAGGAAGAAGTTATTATGTACCGGTAACCGATAATAGTTCTGCTGCAAATAAAGCAAAAAACAGACGTACAAGAATCGTAGTATTACCAAAACTTGATCAGTTTTATAATATGATTGAAGATGGTATGAAAAAAGCTTCAGGAAAATAAAAAATATTTTCTATACATAATACTAAAAAGGGAGATCATTTTGATCTCCCTTTTTATATTTCATTAGATACTTACTTTCTTTCATTAATCCAAAATAATACCTGTACCACTCTGTCTCGGAAAATTATGAGTTTTGTTCTCCCCCCTCTCTTCTCCTTGTTGAAAAAATTTCTTCCAAAAAGAAGATTCTTTCCACCTGGATTCTGCTTTGTACAATTCATTTTTCACCAAATAATAACTATCAAAAACAGAAAATAATGTTTTAGAATATGTTACAAACCCTCTTCTATCGCCCGTTAAAACATAAAATTCTATAGCATTTGAAGCTTCTCTCACTGTATAAATCGCATTAGCTATGCCATGAGAAGAAAGAGGATCAAAAGATAAAGCAGCATCTCCTACCGCCATCCAATTTTCTCCCGATAAATAATTGGCTATAGATGAATTTGCATCTGATCCTATAATTTTCACTTCAGATTGTTCTACCAGAAAATCTTTTAACAAAGTTGTTTTAGATAAAACCGATTGCCAATTAGAATACTCTCGTAGTTTTAGTTGAACCAGGTTTTCTCTGTTTGTAAAAATCGACAACACATTGGTTTTTTCATCTAAACCAGAAACAATCCCCCAACCGTCTTCAAAAGATTCTACAAATACATCATATGTTAATTTTGGATGTTCTACTTTTGGTAAGTGACAACTAAAAGAGATAAGGTTATCATATAATCGAATAGGAATGTTTAATTTCTTAAGAATAGCACGATTTCTACCTGTAGCGTCAATAATCATTTTTGCGGTAATGGTTTGTTTTTGATGATTATTTTCTACTTCTACACGAACTTCTTCTTTAGAAATTACCATATTCAGTATTTTTTCATAACACATCACATTCTCATCACATAGTTGCTCGAGATCATCTAATACAGCTCTCTTATCAATCTTTAAACCATTTTTATATGACAATTGAGAGAAAAAATTATTATTTACTATCCTTGTATTTCCCCACATCGAATGATAGCCGTATGTTTTCCTGATTGCATTTTTTTCAAATATCTTTAAGAGATCAAGAGAATGTAATAAAGGCATTGAAGAAGGGGGTAATGTTTCTGCCAAAGCAAAGTGTTTCTTCTTGCTTTTACGATCCAAAACCAGGTGCTGTATTCCTTTTTTCTTCAAAAGAAGCGACAACACTAATCCTGCAATACCTTTACCTACAATAATAACATCTGTATTCATTATTTTTTATCAGCTTCTTTTCCGCTATAAGAAACATATACCGTTTTGGGCAATCCTTCTATATCTATATCTAATTTTCTACCAGTGACTATTCCTATTTTGTCCCATTGATATACCATATTAATGAGTCCATTAAGATATCCGCCTTCTGCATGATATCCTATAAATCCTGTATCTGCCGTGTGCAACCAGGCCAGGCGATTTGCATAAATATTACGTTTGGTATCCTCCAAAATATTAGGATCGAGAAGCTTTTGGTAACTCTCCTGAGGAAACACATGTACAGGTAAATTAGCTGCCCACCATGACGGAATAGGATATTGTTTCTCTACAAAAACTGCCTGACAACTACCTGCATCAGATTGCCACGGAATCCCCATCCACTTGGTAAGATCACCGGGTGTAAGTTTCCACAACCAATTTTTCTCACTTTTGGGATTCATAGATTCACGAATATCTTCAGAATTCATCTGAAACCCAAAATCATTATAAAATATATCGTTTTGTTCTTTACTAGTAGCAGCATTAAGACGAACTTCTCTTAATCCATAAAACCCATATTTAAAAGCTCCTTCGGTGATCCATTGATAGGTCATACTATTCTCTGCATAAATAAGATTATGCCGCATAGGCCAGGTTAACTCTACTCCTGGATGAAACCCACCACCATATAAGGTTTCTAATACAGCCCTGGTCATTAATAAAGGTTTTTTAGATTCATCTTTGGTAGCTTCTAAAAATTGATTTTGATAAAATGAACCCATCTCATCTATGGTCTGAAAATCAAAATCAGGAGGCGTTTCAAATTTACCATCTTTCCAGTTTTCAAGTTGTTCATAGAGCATTGGCGGAATAGCAAACCACTGAGCTGGACTTCCTGGATAATCAATTGCATCTCCTGGATAATAAGGAAGTTTTAATTCATCGGTTCCGCTACCTCTATTTACAACATCAGTTTTATCTTTGCTTGGTATAATAGGCTCATTATTATAATGATATGAAGGATCTCTAAAGAGATCGAATATTTGTTTTCTTACAGCATCCGCTTCTTTTTTCGGTTCTTTTTTATAGAGATATTTAAATTTTCCATCTGCCATAAGTTTATCGATTGTCTCTTTAAATGATGGAGAAAGGAAATCTCCCAGGTTAACCCATTGCATCCTGTAAAGACGATAAAATATCGGAAATACCAAGCTCAATTCGGGAGTGTAGCTCTCATTAGCTGCTCCGGCAATTAAATCAAACATCGTAGATATCGGCTGAATCTGTGGTGCATAATCTGGCGGTGCAGTAGCTATCCAGGCAGAAGATAGTGCATCATCCAAATGATATGTGTCCCCATTTTTCTTAGAAACAATAGATGCGGTAACCCTTCCATCACATATATCATCATACCAATTAGAGTTATCTGCAAAATCATTATTAAGGTCTGATGGATTTAGAGATGCCGAAATACCATCTGCTCCATAAAAAATTAATGTCCCTGCATCATATTCGATAGTACCAAGATCAACAGACTTAGAAGAAGTATTCATACTAGCCGCTAATTTACTAATCCCACCATTATCCGACGGAAATTTTCCGCGAATTACCTCACGTTGATCCGTAGCATTAACTTTTGTCTTTCCTGGGTGATTCACCAGTTCTTTACGATAATCATATCCTCCTTCTACTCTCATGGACTGGTTTAAGACATTAGGATTTCTTCGTTTTGCTCCGATACCTGGTGCCAACTTGTTTTTTACAAAATTTGGAGATAAATTTTGATTTTCGGATAATACAGAGAGATCCAAACTATTATTAAAATCATACCAAAATGGCTTCTTATTAGCTACTTCTACCGTCCATTCAATATCATAATCACCAGCATCTATTTGCTTAACAGGTACTCCATTATCATCACATTCATAAATATAAAATCGCTGAGCTTGTTTTTTTAAAGCTCCTTCCTCGGTAAGATAGTGTTGGTCTGTATCAAACAAATTAGCCCAGGGAATCTCTGGACTAAAAATAACCTGATCTTTTGTGGCGGGACCGTTTCCTAATCGCGCAATACCTATAGAAGGATAAATTCTGAATTTAGGTAGTTTCCTGGTACTCATTTTATTGGTTTTAAGTTTTCTTAAAGTTAATAAAAATCCTATGGCATTATACACGTATTTATACGTGGTTTTATGTCAAAATTAGATACAATTTATATCATATTAGTAAGTATAGATTAGTCATATGAAGAGGTGTTATTAAACTTAAAAATTATCTAGTATTACTTTGTATAGAAATATAGGTTTTTGGAGTATACCCTGTAAACTTTTTGAAAGTGGTTGAAAAATATTGAGATGAACTAAACCCTAAGTCAAAAGCGACCGTAGTAATACTATCTTTCTTCAATAAATCGATTTTTGACTGCTCAATTTTTAATCTATTTATATACTCTTTGGGAGGAATACCTTTGATGTTTTTGAACCAGAATTTAAAATAACCGACAGAAACGTTACAAATATTTGCTAGTTCATCAACATAGATAATACGATGTAAATTATTCAAAATATAAGTATCGATATCATTTAATCTTTTTAAAGGAAGGCTACCTTGTTTTCTTTTTGAAAGGGTCAACACTTCTAATATGGTCTGAACAATGAGTTGGTTTATAGTTATTTCGGATAGAATATTACTGCTTGTTTTTAGCTCATTTAAAAGTTTTTCGAGCATAAATTTAATCTGAAATGCTCCTTTAAAAATTCGCTCTGAAATATTTTCTAACACTTGCAGAAGATATTTTGAATGCTCTTCTGATAAATTACATAATCTATCCTGTTTATCAGAACAACTAATTTGTAACCAGAATAGTTCTCCTTTATCCTCGGGATATTCTCCAGTACCATGTTCTTTATTAGGAGGAATGATAAGAATGTCATTGCCACGCAATTGAAATAATTCTTCACCAATTACATAATGTTGCTCTCCTTTAATGCAAAAACATAGTTCTATAGCATTGCGATGTTCATGTATTGGTAATTGAGGTTGTGCTTTAGAATATTTATAATATCCAAATTGCAAACAACCATTAATACCATAATCTGGTAAAAAATGTACTATACGTTCTTCTGAATTTGTATTCATTTTGTATAAAAAAGTAAGGTAGTACAAATTTAGAAGATTTATAAAGATGTTTTATTCATCTTTGGATAAAAACAATACGATAAAATGGACACTATAAAAAATGAGTTTTTAACCAAGGGATACACCAAAATAGATCAGCTTTTTGATAGTACAGAAGCCGAAAAATTATTAGAGATCTACAACAGTGTATTGAATGACAAGGAAAAAACAACGCATTTAAGAAGTGATTTAGCAGGGATCGATACTACCAACAAGGCAATTGAACGGATTACTCAAATCATGAGACCAAGTTTGGTGGTGCCTAAAATACTAGGTCATATCGCATATAAAAAGGCATTACATTATGCGAAAAAATTATTGGGAGATGATATGGAATTAGATTTTGATATGCTTATTAATAAAGCACCTCATACTAACACTCCTACCCCATGGCACCAAGATGCTGCGTATTGGATAAATTTACCTGATAAGAGAGCTGTAAGTTGCTGGATAGCTTTAGATAATGTATATGAGAGTAATGGTTGTATGTGGTTTCTACCGGTACCAGATCAACAAATATTAAAACATAACAATTTACCAAATGGAGGAGCTTTATATTGTAACGCCGATACAACTCATGCGATACCTGTTCCTTTACAAGTCGGCGGATGCACTTTTCATGATGGTTTCACGCTACATTATAGTAAAGGAAACACTACCGATAGCCAACGAAGAGCTTTAATCCTAAATTTTAGGCCAAAAGAAATGATAAAATTAGAAAGAAACCAGGGAATAGATCATACTGGGGTAAGAAAGCAACGTTCATAAAAAGTTTTTTATCTCGGCTAGATAATGTCGATACTCCCCTTACCTTCTCTAAGTAATATTGGTTCTCCGCTAGTAAGGTCAATAATTGTAGATGGTATATTATCACCATATCCACCATCGATTACCATATCCACAAGATTACCCCATTTTTCTAATATCAATTCTGGGTCTGTGGTATATTCTATTACTTCATCTTCGTCGTATATCGAAGTAGATACAATAGGGTTTCCTAATTCTTCTACGATAGTTGTGCAAATCGTATTATCAGGAACACGAATACCAACTGTTTTTCTTTTTTTAAAAACCGTAGGCAAATTATTACTCCCCGGAAGAATATAAGTATATGGCCCCGGAAGTGTTCTTTTTAACAATTTAAATGTTCTATTATCAATTTGTCTTACATAATCAGAAAGATTACTTAAATCTTTACATATGAACGAAAAGTTAGCTTTTGCCAATTTTACACCTTTGATCTGTGCAATTCGTTCCAAAGCTCTATTATTTGTAATATCACATCCTAACCCATATACTGTATCTGTAGGATAAATAACCAATCCTCCATTACGCAAACAATTAACTACTTGTTGTATTTCACGAGGATTTGGGTTTTCATTATATAATTTTATGAACTCTGCCATATAAAATGATTGTAAATAAAGATACTATAAAATACAGTATAAAAAGCTAACCCTTAACCTAAGCAATTAGCAGTATTATAACACCTTCAACTTTGCAAAACGAAGCAATAACTTTTTTATCCCTCCCTTTTCAAAGTGAATTTCGGCTTTCTTATCTTGTCCAACTCCTTCAACTTTAATAATTTTTCCTTTACCAAATCGCATATGTTCAACTGCTGTTCCTGGTATAAGATCCTGATCAAAGAGATTCGTATTAGATGATACATCAGTCGTGCCGCTAGATGTAGGTCTAAGTTTTCTTAGTTTACGTAATTGTTCTTCTGTTGGCTTATGTGCTAATGGTGGTGATCCAGAAACCGGTTTTTTAAGTCGTAATTTACTCTTATCGACTTCTCCAAAAATATCAGAATCAATTAATGGTTTATATCGATAACTTTCTATTGGTGTAATATATTCTAAAAATTTCTCATCTATTTCTTCAATAAACCGGCTAGGTTCGGCATCTACCAGTTTACCCCATCGATAACGAGATTGTGTATAGGTAAGGTACGCTTGTTTTTCTGCTCGTGTTAATGCTACATAAAACAGGCGTCGTTCTTCCTCGAGTTCACTTCGGGTATTCATACTCATTCCTGACGGAAAAAGATCTTCTTCCATTCCTACGATATACACATATGGAAATTCTAGACCTTTTGCCAGGTGAATGGTCATTAACGCAACTCTATCATCATCTCCCGTATCCTGATCCAGATCTGTAGCCAAAGCAACATCTTCCAAAAATTCTGCTAATGATCCTCTTACATCTGCTACTTCCTTCTGTCCTTCTACAAAATCACGTATACCATTAAGCAATTCTTCTATATTTTCGATCCTTGCAATACCTTCTGGAGTACCATCTTTTTTAAGTTCTTGCAGCAATCCTGTTTTTTTAGCCACCATTTCGGCTAACACGAATGCATCGGAAGTCTCATTAGTGATTTGAAAACTTTTAATCATGTTAATAAAGTTTTCTAATCGCGTTTTGGTGCCACTATTAATCTTTAGATTAATACGATCCAGATTTTCGATAACTTCAAAAATAGAACGATCGTAGTGATTTGCTGCAACTATTAATTTATCTACGGTTGTTGCACCAATTCCTCTGGCCGGATAATTAATTACTCGCTTTAAAGCCTCCTCATCCTTAGGATTAATCACTAATCGCAAATATGCCAATACATCTTTAATTTCCTTTCTCTGATAAAAAGAAAGCCCCCCGTAGATTCTATATTTTATATCTCGTTTGCGTAACGCATCTTCAATAGCTCTGGATTGCGCATTGGTTCTGTATAATACTGCAAATTGCCCGTTACCTAATTGATGTTGCATTTGGTTTTCAAAAATCGAACTCGCAACGTATCGACCTTCATCTCCATCAGTTAATAATCGATTTACAATTATCTTAGGCCCGTCGTCATTAGCAGTCCAAACTACTTTATCCAGTTTGGTTTTGTTTTTATCTATAATAGAGTTTGCTGCTTCTACAATATTTTTAGTAGATCTATAATTTTGTTCTAATCGATATTGCTGTACATTATCATAATCTCTTTGGAAATTAAGAATATTATTAATGTTCGCTCCGCGGAAAGCATAAATACTCTGCGCATCATCTCCTACCACGCAAATATTCTGAAACTTATCTGATAATGCTCTTACGATAAGATATTGAGAATGATTTGTATCCTGATACTCGTCTACCAGGATATATCTAAATCTATTTTGGTATTTAGCAAGTACATCCGGAAAGCGGTTTAATAATTCATTCGTTTTTAATAAAAGATCATCAAAATCCATCGCGCCAGCCTTAAAACAACGATCTACATAATGTTGATAAATCTCCCCCATTCTAGGGCGTTTTGCCATAGCATCGGCTTCTACCAGTTCTGCATTCTGAAAATATGCTTTTACAGTAATTAAACTGTTTTTATATGAAGAAATACGGGAGTATACCTGCTTATATTTGTAGATATCCTTATCGAGTCCCATTTCTTTGATTATAGAAGCTATTAATCGTTGAGAATCCTGAGTATCATAAATTGTAAAATTAGACGGGTAGCCTAATTTATCAGCTTCGAACCTTAATATTTTTGCAAATATTGAGTGAAACGTACCCATCCAAAGGTTTTTAGCCTCGCTTGAACCAACAATATCTGCGATTCGCTTTTTCATTTCGCGGGCTGCTTTGTTGGTAAATGTTAAGGATAGTATATTAAAAGAATCTACACCCTTATGCATTAAATAAGCAATACGATATGTAAGTACTCTTGTTTTACCCGAGCCAGCACCCGCAATAACAATCATCGGCCCATCTACCTGAAGTACAGGCGCTCGTTGTGCATCATTTAATTCTGCTAAATATTCTTCCAAAGTAACATTATATTTAAAGGCGAAATTTAAGGAAAGAACTACGGTTATGGAAACGTACTTTGCATTTTTTGTAAACAAATCACAGTCAATAACTTTTAGCGAACACCAATATCTTTTCAACATTGATCAATTATTACCTATATCACTAAAAATCAATTGGTAAATAAGAAATAAATTTCATCAAACACCTTATAATTAACAGCAGTATATAATGCAATAGCTATTATCTATTAGAAATAAAACATAAACAAAATTAGCATCTATCAAATAAAAATTATCAACAGTGATAATTCTTACAAGTTAATATCTTTTTAATAAAAAATATAGATTAAATGCATTTTTTTAGGATAAAATGTACTATATTTAGCAGAAAAGAAAAGTAAACACTAGTTTTTTATTAAAATAAAAATTCAACCAAACTCAGCACTTATGGCCCCAAACATGAATGTACAAATGGTACAAAAAGAGCAGATTAAATTTTTAAAATTCCCCAAAGAAGATGTTTTAAATAAAAGAAAAGATCAAATTGATCGATTCTTAGAATTACAAAGAGCCCTCTCTTTAGGAAATCTAGAGCATCATAAAGTAAGAATTGTCTTTGTAGATGATAAAGGTTTAAAAAGAGTAGAAACTACTATATGGGGAATAACCGATAAAGAAGTTATTCTAAAACAGTCTACAATCATTCCGTTAGAAAGAATCATAAGCATTTCATAATTATGTATTATGTCTAGACGCTACTATTTCTAAATCTAGAATATATAGTTAATTTTTAGCATTCTAAATTTAGATTCCAAAAATGGTATATACGTATTTCGAACATAAAAATACGTATATGCTGTTTTTATTTTACTTACAATGTATGCTATAGTTTACAATATTTATATTTTTGATCTATATTACCCTCTATTATACTAAAACTAAGAATAT
Source organism: Aquimarina atlantica (assembly GCF_000626715.1). Classification (GTDB taxonomy): domain Bacteria; phylum Bacteroidota; class Bacteroidia; order Flavobacteriales; family Flavobacteriaceae; genus Aquimarina; species Aquimarina atlantica. The sequence goes on from NZ_AQRA01000001.1 coordinate 891,670, forward strand.
TTAGTTGTAGTAGAAATTGCAGTCGAAATAATTACTTAATAATCAAACTCAACATGAAAAGAAAATCAGTACAGTATTTTCTTCTTATTATCATGATAATAGGAGGATATAATACTTACGGTCAATCTGATAAATCATACCTCATATCAGATAATCAACAAAATTTTATAAACGATCTGATTAACCCCAAAAAAAGTAAGCCTTCAGTAATTAAAATTGCTAATAACCAGTCTTTTTCTTTTAAACTTAATGTACAAAATCAAACTGATCAGGATCTTACCTTAATAGGTACGGTTAATAATCATTCATTATCTTCATTTTCTTTTACCAAAACCAATGCTTCGTTAAAAGGAAATATCATACTTCATGATTCAAAAAAAGCATATACTTTATATTCTGAATCTAATGGTCAGGTATTTGTAAAAGAAACCGATATTAACACAATTCTTTGTGTAGATTTTGAAAAAGCAAATACAAAAGACATAGATACCGGAACCACATTTTCAAAAGCGGCACCTCAATTAGAAAGCCTTCCGGGAGCACCTGGTATTATTTATCTCGATTTTGATGGAGAATTAGTTTCTAATACAAGTTGGCTAGGGGGCGCTACAATCGATGCGCAATCTCCTAATTTCTCTGACGAAAAAATAATCAAAGTTTGGAAAATCATGGCCGAAGATTTTCGCCCATTTAATCTAAATGTTACTACCAGAAGAGACCTTTTTGATGCAGCTCCTAGAAATCGTAGAATGATGTGTATTTTTACGACCACAAAAGATGCTGCTCCAGATTCTGGAGGAGTTGCTTACCTAAACTCATTTTCGTCAAATAGCAATAACCCATGCTGGGTTTATAATTTAGGAACAAGATCTGCCGGTGAGACAGGATCTCATGAAGTTGGCCACACTTTGGGATTATCACATGACGGTAAACCGGGCACAGAATACTACTCAGGACATGGAGAATGGAGCCCAATTATGGGATGGAGCGCTAATAAAACATTAGGGCATTGGAGTAGCGGAGAATACCCTGATGCTACAAATACCCAGGATGATATCGCAATTATATCTGGTAATAGAAACGGTGTTGGTTTTCAAAATGATGACCATGGTAATACCTTCAATGAAGCTACTGCAATTAAAGTAGCTCCATCCGGAGTAGTAAGTCCTGATCAAAATTTTGGATTAATTAGTACTAGAGACGATAAAGATGTTTTCTCTTTTGCCGTAGAAACCGGAAATGTATCTCTGTCTTTTAACCCCGATCCCGATTATCCCAATCTAAACATCCAGGTAAGAATTCTTAATGAGCTTGGCCAGGAAGTAGCACTCTCTGATCCAAACGGGCTTACAGCATCAATCAATCAAAACCTTACAGAAGGAATTTATTATATTGAGATTGACGGTGTGGGTGAAGGAACATTAGCCAATGGGTATTCTGATTATTCGTCTTTGGGTAATTATTCTATCTCGGGTAATTATATACCGGGAGACAACAAACAACCACCATTATCAGATTTCGAAGCAACGACAAACTGTTCTGTAGTAGAATTTCAAAGCACTTCTACCAATAGAATAAGTTCTTATTTATGGAATTTTGGAGATGGTCAAACATCTACAGAACAAAACCCAACACATACGTATGCAATTAATGGAACCTATACTGTATCACTTACTACAACCAATGATTCTGGAAATAACACCAAAGAAAAATCTGGTTTCATCACTATAAATCTCCCTAATCTTCCGGTTGTAACAAATCAAAATGTTTGTGCCGGAGAATCTGTGACTATAACTGTATCAGGAAATAGCGAATATAAGTGGTATACTACTGCAACCGGTGGTAGCAGTATAGCATCTGGATCATCTTATGAGACTCCTGAACTCGATGCTACTCAAACCTATTATATTGAAGGAGCTATTGATAACTGTACTACAACAACAAGAGCAGAAGTAAAAGCAATTGTATCAGAAAATCCCAAAGAACCAGAAATAGCTGTAAACCAAAACCATATGCTATTTGTGCCATCTCAATTTTCTTCTTACCAATGGTACTATAAAAATGAACCTATTAATGATGCTAATCAAGCAGAATATCTACCCACAGAAGTAGGAGAACATACTATAAAAGTCTTTAATGAAGCTGGTTGTAGTATAACTTCTAAAGCATTTGAAGTTGATCAATCTCTCCTTAATTTGGGTCAGGAGAATAAAACGTTTACCTACTATCCTAACCCGGTTAATGATGATGAAATATTACATATAGATGGCATAACAATAAATGATCATTCTGTAAGAATTGTTAACATACAAGGGCAGGTATTAATTGATACTGCTCCCACTGCCGAAATGGATATATCAGAACTTGCGCATGGGTTATATATCATTTTAATTAACAACAAACCTCTTGGTAAATTTGTAAGACAGTAAAACCTATACATAAGAATTATTAAAGCATATCTTCCATAGTTTAGGGGATATGCTTTTTTTATATAAAAAATCAAAATAATATTTTAACTTTCCATTAATAGATTTTTGAATATCTTTAGATGCAAAAATTATAGCTTGAGAAACAGAATAGTATCCTATATTTTTATTTTACTTCCTTTTTTTATTTTTTCTCAACAAAAATCTAAAGAAGGTAAAATAATAACTGAATATGGTAAAACCTATACAGTTAGTGACCCGGATTTTAAAACCAAAACGCAGCATGATTTAAAAGCTGTATTTGATGTTGGAAGAACATTTAAAGACAGTTCAAAAGTAAACCCTCTTTTTAATACTGCTGCAAGATATCTTAATATGCATGCCGATGCTGGTGTACCACTCGAAAAGTTAAAGGTTGCACTAGTAATTCATGGTTCGGCAGCGAATGATATTGTAAATAATGCAAAGTATAAAGCCAAATATCATATTGATAACCCCAATGCTCCACTTATTTCTGCTTTAGCAAAAAAAGGAGTGCAATTAATTTTGTGTGGGCAGACTGCCGCGTATCGGGATATTTCTAAAGAAGATACACTTCCCGAAATACAAATTGCATTATCGGCAATGACAGCATTGGTACAACTACAAAACGAAAACTACAGACTTATTAATTTTTAAACTTAATGAAACTAATATGATCATAACCCTCATATCACAACATGATTATTTTAATCGTCTTAGGTTATCTATGGCCCTCTTTAAATACTAAAACAAGCGTATGAAAACACAACCATCATCTCTTTTATTCATTTTTTTAATGGTCTTCTGTTCCATACAGGGACAACAAATTGACCCAGACATTAATACTGCTGCAGAAAAAATAGAATCCAAAGTAATTGAATGGAGACGAGATTTCCATCAAAACCCAGAACTTTCTAATCGAGAATTTGAAACCGCAAAGAAAATTGCGAAACACTTAAAAGATCTTGGTTTAGAAGTAACCGAAAATGTTGCTAAAACAGGTGTGGTAGCTATTCTTAAAGGAGAAAAAGAAGGCAAAACTGTAGCACTAAGAGCAGATATTGATGCATTACCGGTAACCGAACGAGTCGATGTACCTTTTAAATCTGTTGTAAAAACTACTTTTCTGGACACCGAAGTTGGTGTTAGCCATGCTTGTGGTCATGATACTCATACTTCTATATTAATGGGGGTAGCAGAAGTCCTGACAAAACATAAAGATAAAATAAATGGTACGGTTAAATTTATATTTCAACCGGCAGAAGAAGGACCTCCACCAGGAGAAGAAGGTGGTGCCAAACTAATGATCAAAGAGGGAGTTTTAAAAAATCCAGATGTAGATGCAATCTTTGGTTTGCATATCAATTCGGGAACCGAAGTTGGAAAAATTCGCTATAAACCAGGAGGAACTATGGCGGCAGTAGAACGATTTGTTATCAATGTAAAAGGAAAACAAACGCATGGTTCGGCTCCCTGGACAGGAGTAGACCCTATCCTGATTTCGGCCAAAATTGTTGATGGTTTACAAACTATTATAAGTAGAGAATCTCCTCTGGTAAATGAAGCTGCAGTAATCACAGTTGGTAAAATTACTAGTGGTGTACGATTTAATATTATTCCCGAAAGTGCCGAAATGATTGGTACAGTACGAACTTTGGATCCAAAAATGAGAGCCCATATTATTCGTCGTATGAATGAAATGGTACCAGCAATTGCCAAGGCATATGGTGGTGAAGCTATTATCGAGTTTCAAAATAATACTTCTATAACATATAATGATCCCGATCTTGTAAAAAAGATGTTACCAACTATTGAAGGTATTGCTGGCAAAGAAAATGTTATCTTATCAAAGGCTACTACAGGAGGAGAAGATTTTTCATATTTTCAGGAAGTAGTACCAGGGTTTTATTTCTTTTTAGGAGGAAAAACACCTGGAACCAATAAAGCAGCCTCTCATCATACACCAGATTTTTTTATAGATGAAAGCGGGTTATTATTAGGAGTTAAAGTAATGTCACAATTAACTATTGATTATCTTAATGCACAATAGATAGAATAAAATGGAAAGTGTATTTAATTTTTTAGGTTCAATATCCTGGTGGATGTGGATCATTATTGCGATTGTACTAGTTGCAATTCGCGATGTATTTTTTAATAGAAAACATACGGTAAGCCATAATTTCCCTGTTATAGGTCATCTAAGATATTTATTAGAAAGTATTGGTCCAGAGATAAGACAGTATTTTGTTGCTAATAATAGAGAAGAACTTCCATTTAATAGAATTGAAAGAGGTTGGGTATATGCTTCTTCTAAAAATGAGAACAATTACGAAGGCTTTGGTACAGATAGAGATATTTATTTACATCAGCATATTTTTGTAAAAAACTGTATGATCCCTTATAAGATGGATAAGGATCATCCTAACAGAGAAGATAAATCTTTTCTTCCTTGCGCAAAGGTTATGGGGTTATATAACCAACGAGAGAAACCTTATCGACCCGGATCTGTTATTAACGTTTCTGCCATGAGTTTCGGATCCCTTTCTGCACGAGCTGTAGAGTCTTTAAATATTGGAGTACAAAAGGGAAATGCCTATCACAATACCGGAGAAGGAGGACTTTCTCCTTATCACAGTAACGGCGGTGATGTTATTTTTCATTTTGGTACCGGATATTTTGGGGTAAGGGATGAGAATGGTAATTTTTCAATGAAAAAAATGAAAGATCTGGTAACCCGAAATCCATTTATTCGGGCTATTGAGATCAAATTATCACAAGGAGCAAAACCCGGAAAAGGAGGTGTATTACCGGGCACTAAAATCACTCCTGAAATTGCAAAAATAAGAGGTGTAGAAGTAGGTAAAGATGTATTATCTCCTTCTGCACATAAAGCTTTTTCTGATGTCCCAGAACTGTTACAATTTATTGAGGATATCGCCAACGAGACAGGGCTTCCTGTAGGGATTAAAGCTGCAATTGGTAAAACAGAACAATGGGAACTGCTAGCAGAACTAATGGTAAAAACCAATAGAGGCCCGGATTTTATTACTATTGATGGTGGCGAAGGTGGTACTGGTGCTGCACCGCCAAGCTTTGCTGATCACGTATCCCTTCCATGGGTGTATGGGTTTACTGCGATCTATAAAATTTTTCAAAAACATAATCTTACAGATCGGGTAGTTTTTATAGGGAGTGGTAAATTAGGCTTTCCTGCAAAAGCTGCAATGGCCTTTGCCATGGGTGTCGACTGCATCAATGTTGCCCGTGAAGCTATGATGAGCATTGGTTGTATTCAGGCACAGATATGCCATACGAATCGATGCCCCAGTGGAATAGCGACCCAAAGTACATGGCTACAGAAAGGAATTGATATTCCATTAAAATCTGATCGCTTGGCACAATATTTTAAAACATTCAGAAAAGAATTTACAGAGATTACTCATGCTTCTGGATATGAACATCCTTGTCAATTTACAATGCAGGATGTAGATCTTAATGTTGATGATGGAGAACTCACCAAAACATTAGAAGATTCGTTTAAATACACAAAAACCCCTGTTGAGTATACCTGTGCAAAAGATTTAAAAGAATGTACATATCTTGGTGGTTATAACCAAAAATAGAGTTTCTTATTATCTAAGCTAAATACAAACCTGAAAACAACATTAGATGATTAACTTACTTTTTTGGCGTATGTACTCATAGTACAGCCATATTCTTCTACAAAGAAATCATCAAGATCATCGGCTTTTAAAGCGAGTTCTTTTATTTTTAGTTTAATATCATTTTTGGTGGCTTCATCCTGAAATATATCGGTGATACTAATTCTATACGATATAAAAATAGTATTCTTATATACTCCTAACGAAAATTGCCCCTGATCACTAGAAATTAAATATTCATATAACCTTTCAAGGTTTTGTTTAGGTAAATTGTTTAAAGGAGAAGTTAGATAGAGATACTCTCTATTCATTACAAAAATCCTAATTTGAGAACTTCCTTGGTGAAATTCCCAAAACTCCTGGCCTGTCCTTGTTAAAACAGGGTTAATATCTAATTGCTTCAAAGAATCTTCAATAAAATTTGAAAACTCATTGAGCTCTAATTCATCAAATACATCTTTAGATAGTGTTGCTCCACAATTATTACAGTAATCTTGCGGAACATATGTGAGTCCAGAACAAGATGAACACTGTAGCGAAAACTTAAATTCAGGATTATTTTCAATACTTTCAATAGCCTGCTCAATTTCAGAAACCGGGATAGCAAACCCCATATTATCTGCATTATTGAATTTTGAAGAGTTTATACCTGCCAATCTTCCATCTTGTGTGACTAACGGACCTCCACTATTTCCGGGGTTTATCGCTGCATCTGTTTGCACAAAATACCTCCCGTTCATATGTTGTTCTGGGTTCGAAACTATACCTTCTGTAATAGTAAAAGGCATTCCGAATGGATACCCAAGAGCAAATACTTTTTCTTGTCTGGTAAGTTCTAAAGAATTATCTACAGAAAAACCATGATCTATATTCAACTCTTCTTCTACTTTGAGTATTGCAATATCGATATCCGGATTCGTCATAATAACTTTTGCCAGCATTCTATTGTGATGATCATCTTCTACAGCGACCTCTTTACAACCGCTAATAACATGATGATTAGTAAGAATAATATTTTTACTTTTTATATAAAAGCCACTCCCTGTACCTCTTGAGGTAAGTATTTTAAATGTTGCTTCTTTTAAAGAATCTAAATTGCTCATAATTTTTTTCATTTATAATCTAACCAAATAACTTAGAAAAGAATCCTTTCTTAGGAGTCGAAGTTTGTACTGCTTTACCATTTAAAATATTTTCCATCGAATTAAACAGTGACATTGCTGATGCCTCCCACTCTTTACCAGCCGCATTTTTAAGTGAATTCACCATTTTTAAATTTATATCTTCCGGAATGTTGTTATAGTAGTAAAAATCATAAAAAGCAACAAGTAGTGTTAATGTCGCTGCTATATATTGCTTGTTTTGAATTTCTTTTTTGGCATTTTCATAAGGTCTTTCCCAGCTTTGTTTTAGATGCTCTAATTCACTTCGCATCTTAGTAGGTACGAATGATTCTGAGATATAGAAATCTGCCAAAAGTTCTTCTTTGGTTTTATTTTTCAATGTATCCAAAAACTTTTTTCCTCTCTGAATACGATTTTGCATGTCATCTTGTGAATACAGATCATTTACTTGATTTTCGATATCTGTTCTTAGCTTACCATGGGGAGCCATTAGATAATCTATACGCTTTAATGTAATATTAATAATATCCCAATTATAGTACCCCACCCTGGTCTGATCAAAATACTCTATATATTGATCTGCTTCTTTTAAATACGAATTAAGCTTTTCCCAAATCGTATCCAAAACTTCCTGACTATAATTCTCGATATGTGGATCATGTAATTGTTCTACATCAAACAAACTAATGAACTCATCATCAAAGTTATCTGCATTATGACATATTTCTTTTAAAACATAATATATTTTTAAAGGTTCACATAGATGTAAAGGAGTGCTATATAAAAAATTAAGCTGACCATTGTCTAGCTTGATTTGCGATAAATTAAGAGGAGAAAAATTAACCTCAGCAATTTTCCTGTATAGTGGTATTTTTTGATTCTCCCCTACTTTTAAAAAAGGTGCTTTAACATTAAAATGTGTATCTGTAATGCTAATTTCTACAATTATAGAGCCATGAGGTATCTTAAAATAGGTTTCATCTGCATTGCCATATTTTTTTCTAATATCTAGATCCAGATAATCAAACAAATTCAAAACAACATCTTTATATCGTTTTTGATCATATGCTTCTTTGGTATCATCCCATTTTGAAACAGTAATCTTAGTATCTAAAGATGACATAAGAGTTTCGTCAAAACTTAAAGCTTCCTTCATAAGAACAGATTAATAATTAATGTTTATGTTATTTTCCCATTAGAAAGAGTACAACAACCCCTTATTTTCTAAGAATTTAAATGTAAACAAAAAAACAAACCTAACAAAAGAGTCATGAAAGCTTTATTTTTTCTAAAAAGACATTGATATATAAAAATTTGTTGTACTCCTTTTTACTGAACAAACTTAGAGGTTATCTTTAGTATACACATCCCTATTTTCAGTGAAAAAATTGCCTTTTTATGTATTTGTTTCAGGAAGTGAGGTGCAAATTTTATGGAGAAAAGAAATTTATTGTAAATCTAGATAGATAAATCAAAAAAGTTTGATTTATTTGTCTAGAGATAGTAATCCACACTTTATATTTAAGCAACAACATATGGAATCCAAAATAGTTGATCTTCTTTTTAATATTATTCCTGCAGTGATTGTAGGAGTGATTTCATTCTATTTTTTTAGCCTTCATACTCGTAATGAAGAAAAACGTCGTAGATTTCTTTTGCACAGAGAAAATCAAAAGCAATCGTTACCTCTTAGACTTCAGGCATATGAACGTATGGTTTTATTTTTAGAAAGAATCTCACCGGGTAATTTATTAACCAGAATAGCCCCGGTTGCAGAAGATAAAAAAAGCTATGAATCTTTATTAATTCATACAATTGATCAGGAATTTGAACATAATCTTACCCAACAGATCTATGTTTCTGACGAATGTTGGAATACACTTAAGGCTTCTAAAAATGCAACTATTGCTTTAATTCGAAAAACCGCACTAAAGGAAGATGTGGATTCGGCCACTAAAATGAGGGAAATAATTCTTACCGAGCTTATAGAGAAAGGTGCTCCCAGTGATACTGCAATTGCAATAATCAAAGAAGAAATTGGTGATTTATTTTAAAGGTCTATCTTATTTGAGTATCTATCTTAAAAAAATTATCCTGCAAGATCTATATCTTTAAGTTTATTTTCTTCTGCAGTTTTTGCTTTCTTAGCTGCATATTCATACCCTTGTCGCCACCAGCTACTCATTAATTTTTTATCAAAAATCAAAGAGTTTTCTGTAAGTTTAGATGGGGTGTAGTATAGATTTAACGGAACTTCTTTATTAATTGCTGCTAATTTGCCTAATACCGTATCATGGCCTTCGACCTGGTCTAACATATAACTAAACAGGTTTACCATAAGTGAAAATGGATTTTTACCCAATACTTTATTATGCTCCATATTTTCTGACTCCAAAATAATGGCATCGACCTCTGTTGCTCCTCTTCGTATCGCTTCGCGAATAGGTACCATACACCCAAAACCCCCATCTGCATATTCACAACCATCTTTGGTAACCAAACTCATAAAAGGAACATAGTTACACGATATCCATACCCAATCACAGAAATCTTCATAAGAAAAGTCATTAATGGATTTATACTCTGTACTATTTTTAGTGAGGTTAGAAACGGTAACGACAACATCTTCAACTTTTGTACGTGCCAGCTTAAATTCTTCTTCAGAAAAATTTCTACGTATTGCACGTCGTAAGTTTTTACTTTCTCCAAATGTTCGCTTTCTTTTAATAAATTGCCATAGTGACGAGATAAAGTTAATCGATACAAACTCTCTATTTCCCTTTCTTCTAACTACAAAAGGATTTATATTAAAGATTGTATGTTGATTAACATTGGTATAGATGTCATACATTTTCTCGATATTACCCAAAGCTAATTGTGAGATTAAAAGGCTCCCGGTAGAAGTACCTAGAAACAGGTCATATTTCTTACCTTGTTCCTGAATTAGGTATTGCGCTACACCACCGGCATAAGCTCCTTTACTTCCTCCTCCTGATATTACTAGTGCTCGCATATTATAATGGGTTCGAAATGTTCTTTTTCTTTGCAAATTTATAACCTTTTGTCCACCATTGTGTCATCTTTTCCTTATCAAAAATTAACGAGTTCGTAGTCAGTACAGTAGGAGTATAATACAAATCCATTGCTACATTATGTTCTATTGCCTTAAACTTACCAATTCGAATATTTTGATGTTCGATCCTATCCATCATAAAATCAACCATGCTAGTAATTAAGGTAAAAGGGTTTTTGGTAGGCATTCTATTTAAATAATTAATTTCTGTTTCGAGTATAATAACATCAAGCTCTGTTGCTCCCCGCTTTATTGCTTCTTCAATAGGTACCATCGATCCCAAACCTCCATCTACATAATCGCAATGGTTTTTTCTAACTAAGCTCATAAAAGGAGGATAGTTACACGATATCCAGATCCAATCTAAAAAATCCTGATATGTACATTCTTTTATTGATTTATATTCTACCTCATTAGCAGATAAATTAGTTACTGTAATAACTATATCTTTTTCTCCCGTTTTTAGTTCTTCAAAATACGATTCGGAAATAGCATTCTCTACCAGGTTCCTAAGATTTCTGCTATCTCCAAATGACTTCTTTCCTTTTATCAAATTGTACAGTACATTAAAATGATTGATATTGATACTTGTATATCCTCTTTTCTTTTTAATAGTAAACGGGCAGCTTTTAAATATTGAAGATTGGTTTACCGAAGTATAAAAAGTTTTTATCTCTTCGATTTTTGATAATGCCAGATGTGATACCAAAAGACTTCCGGTAGACGTACCTATAAACAGGTCATATTTCCTACCCAGATCCTGAATTAAATATTGTGCAACACCTCCTGCAAAAGCTCCTTTACTACCTCCGCCAGAAATTACTAATGCACGCATATTTTATGTTATGGGGTTAATTTTTTTTTCAAAAAATCCTGTTGATTCTTTGGCAAACTACCCAATAAAACTACGTATTTCTTTTTATATTTTTCGTCCTTTAGTATTTTATCCAGAATTTTTCTACAAGAGTTCCTAAAACGCCAATTATGATGCGTAGCTCCATCAACAAGATCTATTAAGGATCGATCTGAAAAAGCTTGTAAACTTTCTAAATAAGTAAACGCATTCTCACGAGTACTAAATCCAAATTTTGAAGATGTATACCCAGATAGCTCTAGATAAAATTTTTGATGTTCGCTGGTATGGTAATCCTTTGTGTTTAATGCTAAAACTAACCATAACATTCTAATATTTTTAGTATTAAAACCTACAATTTCTTTGGTAAGATCCAGATACTCTTTTCTTTTTTCTGGGAAACTAGTCCATAAATGATAAAGTGCCGGCTCTATGGTAGCATACGAGGCATCTTTTAGTAAAGATTCATATTGTTCTTGTAAATCCTTAGGAACTGTGCTTAATGTATTAGCAATAGCCTGGCGTACAAAAATGTTATTGGTTTCAAAAGCTTTATCATACAAGGCAATAATCTCTGGAGAGTTTTTCCCTTCTAATTGATATACAGCTTCCTGACCAATGTAATCATTTGTTGGAAAATCTAATGCCTTAGCCAAAATTCCCCATTTTCCTACCATAGGCTGAGTACGCTCTTGTGCAAGACCCAGATAGTTTTTAATGAAATCTGATTTTGCAAGTATATCTAATGCTTCTTGTGAAGGGAATTTGATATTCTCTAACCATAATTGTCTAAATGTTTTTAAATCTGTACCACTCACGGCTGAAGCTATTGCTATAAAATCATTGGTCGTAACATTTTGAAATTTATGTTTCTCGAGATAATTATTGATTGTAATTTTAAAACTCGTATCGCCAATCAGGTTTCTTAATGCATGAATGGCCCAGGCTCCTCTTTGATAAAATGTTAGAGAGCTTGCCTTGGGGTCTAATAACGATGTTGCATTCTTTGTTTTAGAGAGCTCGGTAAGTTGTTCTGCACTTTCATACAATTTGTATTGAAAATAATCATCACCAAAAATTTCTTTTTCTGCCAATAATGCGTAATATGTTGCAAATCCTTCCTGAAGCCAATGATGTGTTCCTTCGGTTTCGGTTACTAAATCTCCAAACCACTGATGCGCTAATTCATGTGCATTGACATTAATATAGTTTTGATCAATAAATGCTGTTTCATCAACAACAAAAGCATCAGAAAAAATAGTCGTTCCTGTATTTTCCATACCTGCATATAAAAAATCTTTAACAGGAATTTGCTTATAATTTTGCCAGGGAAACGAAAACCCGATTTCTTTTTCTAAAAAATCAAAGATCTGCTTACTATGACGATACGTCGCCTCGAATTTATGTTTATCCCTGGGATAATAATACATTTCTAAAGGAGTACCATTTGCCGAAGTTTCTACTACTTTATCATATTTACCAATAGCAAAAGCAACCAAATAGCTACTCATTGGGCGTTTCATATCATAGTGCCAACTTTGAATAGAATCATTAACCGATACTGTTTTAGTCAATTTTCCATTAGCAATAACTTCGTATCCTTTATAAAAATTGATAGTGAGGTCATATTCAAGCTTCTCATTCATATCATCAAAACTAGGCAACCAGTTAGAGGTGTATTTTCCTTGCCCTTGTGTCCAAACCTGATCATTACCTTCATAATCTTTAACAAAATAAAGTGCTTTTTTAGGTTTAGCTTCATAATCAATCACTATTTGATACTTACTTTCACTTTTAAAGTCTGAATTAATGACAATCTTCTTATCATCATACTTAAAATCTACATTTTTATCATCCAAAGACACTTTATTGATTATCATATGTTTAGCATCTATAAAAATAGATTTCACAGATTCTATTGTTTTAAAAGTGTATGTCACTTTTCCTTTTACTTTTTTTGATTTAAAATCTACAGTCACATCGACTTTACCATTTTGAAAATCAACATTGGGTTGTTCCTTTTTAGCATTATGGAGTTGCATAGAAGCTACTTCCTGAGCATTGCCGAATGAAGAAAAAACAAGTATTAAAAAGCTTAAAATAAATTTCATACTACACGTAAATCAAATGTTCTGCCAAAATAACGAAATTAGTCTGTTTATGTTACAAATTTTAGATTGACAATATTTCTATAATATAGTATATTCGCTATGATGAATCCTAATATTTTACAAACTCCCATAGATTATCTAAAAGGTGTTGGCCCGTCGCGTGCTACCTTACTTCGGTCAGAGTTAGGGATTCATACGTATCAGGATTTAATCAATTTTTTCCCAAATCGATATCTTGATAAAACACAATACTATAAAATCAATCAATTGCAACGCAATTCGGCAGAGGTACAAATTATAGGTAAGATTATCAATATTAAAACCGTAGAGCAAAAAAAAGGAAAGCGGTTAGTTGCCAAATTTGTAGATGATACTGGTTCTATAGAGTTAGTTTGGTTTAGAGGGCATAAATGGATTCGAGAAAATTTAAAGATCAACACGCCTTATGTCATTTTTGGAAAAACCAAATACTATAATGGTTTTAGTATGCCACATCCAGATATGGAGCTACTAACAGAGCACCAACAAAATCTAAGAACGGTAATGCAACCCATATACCCTTCTACCGAAAAGCTCTCTAATAAAGGTATCACCAACCGTGTGATGAGTAAAATGATGCAACAATTGTTTGTAGAGACCAAAGTACGTTTCTACGATACGTTGTCTCAGGAAATCCTTGAAGATCTTAAACTTATTTCAAAAAGTGAAGCTGTTTTTAATATTCATTTCCCAAAAAGTCAGGAGTTATTATCCAAAGCACAATATCGGCTTAAATTTGAAGAGTTATTTTATATTCAGCTACAGCTTATCACTAAAAAACTAATTCGAAAACAAAAAATAAAAGGGTTTCCATTTACAGAAGTTGGAGCGCATTTTAATAATTTCTACAAAGATCACCTCCCTTTTGATCTTACTAATGCACAAAAACGGGTGATCAAAGAAATTAGAAATGATATCGGTAGTAGCGCTCAAATGAATCGTCTTTTGCAGGGAGATGTAGGATCGGGTAAAACTATTGTAGGGTTAATGACAATGTTATTAGCAATTGATAATGGATTTCAAGCTTGTTTAATGGCTCCCACCGCAATCCTGGCAAATCAACATTACCAGGGAATTGCTGCACTTACCAAAGATCTTGATATTAATGTAAAATTATTGATGGGTAGTTCTACAGCTAAAGAACGACGAAAAATCCATGAGGAATTAGAAGAAGGTTCGTTACATATCTTAATCGGTACTCATGCAGTATTAGAAGATAAAGTACAGTTTAAAAATCTTGGATTAGCCATTATTGATGAGCAACATCGATTTGGAGTGGCGCAGCGTGCTAAGTTATGGCATAAAAACACCTATCCACCTCATATTCTGGTGATGACTGCAACTCCGATTCCCAGAACATTGGCGATGAGTTTATATGGTGATCTGGATATTTCGGTAATTGATGAGCTTCCGCCGGGTCGTAAGGCTATAAAAACAGTACACCGATATGATAGTAACCGGTTAAAAGTATTTAAGTTTATTTCTGAAGAAATACAAAAGGGAAGGCAAATTTATATTGTTTATCCACTGATACAAGAATCAGAAGCTATGGATTATAAAGATCTTATGGATGGATATGAAAGTATTACTCGTTCTTTTCCTCCTCCCGAGTATCAAATTTCTATTGTTCACGGTAAAATGAAACCTGCTGATAAAGATTATGAAATGGAACGCTTTGTAAAAGGTGAAACCCAAATTATGGTTGCTACCACTGTAATTGAAGTTGGTGTTAATGTACCAAATGCCAGTGTAATGATCATAGAAAGTGCAGAACGTTTTGGATTATCACAATTACATCAGTTACGAGGACGTGTAGGCCGTGGTGCAGAGCAAAGTTTTTGCATTCTTATGACCAGCTTTAAATTATCTGCAGACAGTAAGACCCGATTAGAAACAATGGTACGTACCAATGATGGTTTTGATATTGCCGAAGTAGATCTAAAATTAAGAGGCCCAGGAGATATTATGGGTACCCAGCAAAGTGGTGTACTTAATCTTAAAATAGCAGATATTGTAAGAGATAATGATATCCTAAAAACAGCAAGGTATTATGCTATGAAAATATTGAATGAAGATCCTTCGTTATCGTTAGAGAAAAATAAAATATTACTCTACACCTATCAGCAACTCGCCAAACATAAGAATATATGGAATTATATTTCTTGAGGCATAATAAATATAATACTATCATATTTAGCTAATTTATAATCTAAAATAAGTACATAATTACGATACTTTTGAAATTTCTAAGTAAAGTAGTAATAACAAATAAAGACTTCTTAAAAATGCCATATCAACAGATACCAGAATACCCAGAGAATTACTCTTCAGGCAACATAATTTCAAGACTTATAGATGGTCTTGGATATCGTTACTATTGGGCTACAGATACTCTTACCGATATTGATTTAAAATATAAACCATCTACCAAAGGGTTTAATACATATGAAACCATAGAACATATATATTGGCTTTCTATAATGATTACGAATACTGCGCAAAACTTACCTTGTATCAGACTTACTCCAGCAGATTTGTCTCCCATGAATTTTGATATCTTAAGAGAAAAAACGTTATACAACCTAAAGGAGGCAAGCGAATTATATGCAGAAAAAACAAAAGACGATATGAATAATTATATGATCGTTATACAAAGTGAGGGAAATAAAGGAGAGTTCCCTTTCTGGCATATGATCAATGGTCCAATATCTGATGCGCTCTATCACACAGGGCAAATAGTATCCTTTAGAAGGACAACAGGCAATCCCATAGATCCAAAAGTAAATGTATTTACAGGAAAAGCGAGGAGTTAAATTTTGGTTAAGAAGAGATTTAAACGATTTTTTTACTCATATAATTATATTTTTATCTCTTGTAATACTAAATTTTTAGGTCTTTTAAGTCCTTTAGTTACCTAAGTTAGTAGTACTCTACTATAATTTTTTAGCATTAATGATGAGTCATGAAGAATATATTATAAAAGAAGCTGCTCCAGATGAGTTTGCAAAAATAGGAGAATTAATGGTTGATGTATATTCACGGTTAGAAGGTTTTCCTTCTAAAAAGGAACAACCCAACTACTATAAAATGCTGGCTAATATCGGAAGTTTAACAGAGAATCCTAAAACTAAGTTATTGGTCGCTATTTCTTCAAGTAAAAAAATAGGAGGCGGTGTTGTTTATTTTGGTGATATGAAATATTATGGTTCTGGCGGTACTGCTACAAAAGAAAAGCATGCTTCTGGATTTAGGTTATTGGCAGTCGATCCATCTACCAGAGGTAAAGGTATAGGCAAACGCTTAACAAATGCTTGTATACAGATTGCAAAAGAAGAAAAACAAAATCAAATGATAATTCATTCTACAAAAGCTATGCAGGTAGCATGGAAAATGTATGAAAATATGGGTTTTAAAAGGTCAAAGGACTTAGATTTTATGCAAGGAGAACTCCCTGTTTTTGGTTTTAGATTAGTACTTCAAGAATAATAAATCTTATTAAAATAATTAGGTATAATAAATTACACTACTATTATGATACTACCAGATTTTGAAAATATTGTATTTTTTTTGGCAGCTGCCTCTATATTAATTCTTATACCCGGCCCATCTGTTCTTTATATTATGGCCAAAAGTGTCGAACAAGGTTATAAGGCAGGTATTGTTTCGGTTTTAGGAATAGGTATCGGAAGCATGGTTCATGTTGCTGCCGCTGCAATAGGTATTTCTTCTATATTGCTAACATCTTCTACTGCATTTTCGATTATAAAGTACCTGGGAGCTATCTACCTTATTTATCTAGGTGTTAAAAAAATATTAGAAAAAACACCAAATAAACAACCAGTAATTACAAATAAAAACAAGCGATTAGACAAAATTTTTTATGAAGGCATTTTAGTGAATACTTTTAATCCAAAGACAGCAATATTCTTTTTTTCTTTTTTACCACAATTTATAAATATCGATAAAGGAGGTAATGCCAGTCAAATATTGTTTCTTGGTATCTTGTTTACTGTTTTTGCGATATTGAGTGATACCCTATATGTTTTACTTTCTGTGAAAATATCAAAATGGTTTACCAGTTCAAAAAAATACCTCAAAAGACAAAAAAATATTACAGGTTCTATCTACATAGCTCTTGGTCTAATAACGCTAACCATAAATCAACCTACGACACATTCTAATACTAAATAATTAGGTATTCATTACGAAAAAACTTGGGGTTAATAGATTTTTATCAGCTATCCAAAAAAGTTTATGAATCAATTACAGGAAATAAAAATCTAATGAAGCCAAAACTAATCATCTTGTCTGACCTATGGGGAAAGAAAAAATCAGATTGGATTGATTATTATATCAAAGAACTTCAAGATCATTTTGTATTACAATATTATGACTGTTGTGAATTAGGAAGGTTAGATACATCAACATACACTGAGAAAAATCTTCATAAGCAATTCATTAATGGAGGAATTGATCGGGCAGTACAAAACTTACTTGCCTTTGAAAAAGGGAAAATACATATCCTCGCATTTAGTGTTGGCGGGGTCATTGGCTGGAAATTGGCTATAAAAAACCAGAATGTATTATCATTATACGCTGTTTCATCAACAAGGTTACGATATGAAACCAATAAACCTAATACAAAAATAAAGCTCTATTTTGGAGAGAATGATATATATTCTCCAAAAAACGAATGGTATGACCTAATGGGTATTGATACCAATATAGAAAAAGGAAAAGAGCATCAACTATACATCGAGCCACAATTTGCAATACACGCAAGTAATAGCATCATAAATGACATACATCATTAAATAAAAAAAGCCCCACAATACTATATACTGTAAGGCTTTAGTAATTACACTTGCAAAAAATTATTTGATCATTATTTTTTCTGAAACACTTCGGTTTCCATCAGATATTGTTATAAAATAAATTCCTGACGTTATTCCTTCCAAAGAGATTTTGCTATCGGTTACTACTCCGGATTTTATTATGCTCCCTTGCATATTAGTTAATGTAAAGCTACTGCCTTGATTGCTTCTCAAGCTAATTTGAATATAAGTTGTAGCTGGATTAGGGTATACTTTGGCCAAAAGCACTTTATCCTCCTGTTCTATTTTTCTATTAACTTTTATTGATGATGCTCCTTTTGCTTCTGTTGTTGAGCCAATATTCACGGTATAATCTTCTACTTCTCCATATCCAAAAGTCTCACAAGGTGTTGGTACCCCGTTCCACTTCATAGCAACTCGCATTCGAGTATTTCCTGATGCTGCGGTAGTTGGTATATCAAAATTATAGGATAGATTGCCTGTCTCTGATGTAAATTCACTAACTACTTTTTCAGTCTCTTCAAAAGTTCCGTTTTTATTAAAATCAATCCATACTGCCCAATGTTCTGTATACGATGCACTTGCAAATCCTACACTCAATACAATAGTATTAGCTCCATAGTTAAGATTTGCTACCTGGGCGGTAAAATCTCCATAACCGCCATTAGCTAATGTGGTATTAGAGATCCCTCCTATTCCCACATAATCAATATATTCATATTTTACTGTATTTCCTTTTGAAGTACAATAGGAAACTACATTATCGAGAGTAGTAACAGTTATGGCATTACTAAATGCTGAAGTATTTCCTGCGGCATCAAATGCAGATATTTTAAATGAATAGTTCGTTCCTGCTGCCAAACCAGATACAGTATACGAAACCCCTGTAGTAGTTGTTAGTACCGCTCCATCTTGATAAATCGTATATCCTGTAACCCCAATATTATCGGTAGAGGCTGTCCAGGAAAGCTGTGCGCTATTTTTTGTGATATTAGTAACTGTTACATTAGTAGGAGTTGTAGGAATTTCGGTATCTGAGCCAGTATTACCTCCTCCATCGAATGTATGCTTTCCCAGGCCATCAAAAGTATTTTGAGGGTATGGTGCCCACTCAGATGTGTTATATGTTGTAGATGGTGATGATACATCCGCCTTTCTTCTTAAAGTAATATCTTTAGCAAAGTTAGACGATCCTCCATTAAAAGTTCCTATCACATCTATCAAAACTCCATCCTTAAATAACCCTACGGGATCATTACCGTTAAAAGTTAATTCTGAAGCTCCCGAAACGAGATCTGCTTCATTTTTAATAGTATTCGAAGCCGAACTATTGGCAGCTACATAAACATCATTAGTAGCCAAAACACCAGAAAGATGTAATCCTCCAGACCAGGACCCCGAGCCATTAGTTTGTCTTTTGATTGTATATCCTGAAAGATTAACCGATGCACCTGTATAATTTGCTATTTCTAAAGCCTTATTATTCGAAGATCCTTCTATATACTCAGAAAAAAATAATGCCGTAGCATTACCACCAGGTGAAGTATTTTGAGTGGTTACATTAATCGTAGTACTAGCTGCAGAAATATTACCCGCTGCATCTTTTGCTTTTACAGAAAATGAATACGTAGTATTAGCGGTTAATCCCGAAACGCTATAGTTGGTTGTTGGCGCAGAACTTAAAAATGCTCCGTTTTTATATACATCATATCCTGTTACACCAACATTATCTGTAGAGGCATTCCATGATAATACTGTAGATGTCTGGGTCGTATTCGTTGCTACCAGATTAGCAGGAATACTTGGTGCCTGCGTATCATTACCTCCTGTATTACCAAATCTATCTTCGGCTTGAGGTCCTCCCCAAATCTGTGTCGCAAATGCAGGATTATCTATAAATGGATTTCTGTTACCCTGTATATTTTCAAGAATTGGATTACGTTGTAATTCTAATGGAGAAACAGGATCTTCTGCATTCCATTCTAAAAATAATTGTAGCATATTACTATCACCAGTAGCTGCGGCACCTACTCCAACATTCTTTGGTAAACAACGATTATTATAACGTATATACATATACATCATCATACGTGCTACATCACCTTTCCATTCATCACCAGGATACCAATGTCCTTGAGAAGTAGGTCCAGAATTACCCGACCCATCTGCAAATTTTCTATTTCCTCTAGATGAATTACGTTGTACATCTGCAGGCCGTAAATGATGCGCATCTGCACCTGGGCCTTGGGTTCCCAGATTGGGATTACCCAATGATTTTGGATATACGTGTTCCCGGTTCCAATCGGTAGATCCTCCCCCATTATTGTTTACTCCTCTTGTTCTGTCTGTACTAGAGTTTCCATCAGTATCACTATATCCGTATACTAAAACAACTTTTAAAGGATCAGAAGGTTCTAAATCAGTCTGCTTTAATGCATCCCACACCCCTGGTGTATAACTAAGAAATGTGGTATGCGTATTTGTCACCTTATCACTTAATTCATTTTTTAAAGCAGTTCCAGATAAGGTTAGGTTTACATCATTGTAATATGATGGTATCTGACTATACCCAATAACAGGCATAAACAGAAGTAAGAGTATTATTTTTTTCATTATGTTATAGGTTAGTTTATTAAGCATAATTATGTGATCTCGAATCTAAAATTATTTTATTAAACTTACTATAGTAAAACGTTATCAAATAGTTACCTAGTATGTTGACAGTCCACTATTTACACAATAAAAAACATTCAAATCACTACAATTCAACCAATTACTACTCCTAACTATTGTTAATAAGTTATTTCTTACAAAAAATAAGAGTATCATTAACAACAAATTTCTACAAAAAAACATACAACCATAAGTATAATTTTTGTTCAAAAAGCTACTATTAGTCAATACTCTTAGTATTTTTTGTTATAAAATTTTATTCTCTTAGTAACGTAATTAAAAGTTACAAACAAGATCAATACCTTACTATTTTAGTGGTTTTTATGTAACTGACTTACAATATTTTAAATTAAATTTAAACCATAACTTAAACATAATACACGATGAAAAAAATCTTGAATGTTACAGGTGTTCAGAAATTAAGTAAAGATCAGCAACAAAATATTAAAGGAGCATGGGGACGTGCAACTTGCTGCCCAAGCGGAAGAGGGTGCCTCATTAGCTTCGGAAATCAAAGTTTTTGTGAGCCTGGTCGTTGTGATCGTTGGGGACGTTGTATCTTTTTCTAAGAAAACAAAAAATTATACAAAAGGCAAACCAGAAAGTTTGCCTTTTTTTAGTACTACATTTTTTATTAAACATAATATTATTTAACGTTTTAAAAAACTGACTCACAATATTTTAAAGTATATTTAGATACTAACTTAAATATACATACAATGAAAACTATTTTAGAATTAACCGGTGTTCAGAAATTAAGTAAAGAACAACAACAGCAAATTAAAGGAACATGGGGCCGTGCCGTCTGCTGCGGACCTAGAAAATGTCGTATTCCTGGAACAAGTTTTTGTGATTATGGATATTGCCGATCTAACGGAAGTTGTATGTGGGCGTAACCGAAATTGAACTGTGTGAAAGTATTAAAAGATAATAGTGAATCTCTACATTATTCTTTTCAAAAACAGCCTTATTTATAAGTTGAAATTTATAAATCTCAAGAATATGGAGTTGTATTTTACTACACGATCCAATATTTTTAGTAGAGCAAATCTGAATTATTAACTTTTAAAACTTTCACACAATGAAAAACATTTTAGAATTAACCGGTGTTCAAAAACTCACCAAACAACAACAACAAAATATTAAAGGAGCTTGGGGTCGTGCCGTCTGCTGCGGACCTAAAAAATGCCGTATTCCTGGAACAAGTTTTTGTGATTATGGATATTGCCGATCTAACGGAAGTTGCATGTGGGCATAACCAAAATAACACTGTGTGAAAGTATTAAAAGATAATAGTGAATCTCTATGTTATTCTTTTAAAAAAGACCTCGATTTATAAGTTGAAATTTATAAATCTCAAGAATATGGAGTTGTATTTTACTTCATGATCCAATATTTTTAATGGAGAAAATCTGAATTATTAACTTTTAAAACTTTCACACAATGAAAAACATTCTGGAATTAACCGGTGTTCAAAAACTCACCAAACAACAACAACAAAACATTAAAGGAGCATGGGGACGCGCAACTTGCTGCCCTAGTGGAAGAGGATGTCTCATTAGCTTCGGAAACCAAAGTTTTTGTGAGCCTGGTCGTTGTGACCGTTGGGGACGTTGTATCTTTTTCTAAAAAAAATTCAAAACCATACATAAAGACAAACTTTTAGGTTTGTCATTTTTATGATCATTACCTGTTCGTTCTGGTACAGTAGTATGATTGTAATCAAAATTGGAGTATTAACTTTTTAAAATATTATACAAAATGAAGGATATCTTAAACCTATCAGGAGTACAAAAATTAAGTAAAGAGCAACAGCAAAATATCAAAGGAGCGTTTGTTTCAGCACCATATTGTAAAGACAATAGATTTTGCTGTGTTAGATTTCCAAACGGAACCGAAATGTGCGATTACGGATATTGTGATCGTTGGGGACGTTGTACATGGGCATAACCAAAAACAATATTGTACATCATCACTAAAAGATGATAGTGAACCTCCTATTATTACTCTTTTAAAAACAGTTTTTTATAAGTTGAAATTTATAAATCTCATGAATATGGAGTTGTATTTCATTACATGATCTAATATTTTTAACAGGAGATAATCTCAAATTATTAACTTTTAAAACTTTCATACAATGAAAAACATTTTGGAATTAACTGGAGTTCAAAAACTATCCAAACAACAACAACGAAATATTAAAGGAGCTATGGTAAGCATATCGTGTTGTGGACGTAACAAATGTCGAATTAATTATGGTGGAGGAAGTTTTTGTGAACCCGGTAGATGTAACAGATGGGGACAATGTATTCTATATTAACAATACTTTAATTCTTAAAGTAATGGATAAAAGGATGTGCTTAAAAGCCATCCTTTTTTTTATAAGCATGATTGATCTATCGATAGTAAACAAACATTAGATATACACGATTTCTTTTAGAACATAATATTATAGAAATATCCTAGATTTGTAAATAAACATACATAGGAGATATAAGGTTTATATCTTTTATTTAATTGTTGTACTTAATTATTGGATAATGAAATATCAAAAATATCTTCAACACAATCATGAATACTATTATTATATAGTTTTTCTTCTTTTATTTAATTCAGTTTTTGGTCAAAACGTAAAGCAAGAAAAAATGGAACAATTGAGCTTTATGATTGGAGAATGGATTGGTACCACAAAAGTTTATAAAAATGGGGTAGTTTCGAAGCAAGGGTCGGCGCATCAAAAAATTACTTATGACCTAGATAAAAGTATTTTAGTCATTGAATTGAATACAGAATTCCTTCAACTTCATACTATAATTTATTATGATGAAAAAGATAAAAAATATTATTACTATCCTTTTTCTAAAAAAGGGGTAAATAGATATCCTGCAGAGTATAAAGATGGACAACTTATTGTGTGGAGCAATGAAAAAAATAGATTTATTTTCAGTAAAACTTCAGAAGGTAGCTTTCGGGAATATGGAGAACAATTAATTAACGGAAAGTGGATAAAATATTTTGAGGACAATTTTAAAAATACACAGTAAATAAAACACTAAGCACAACCATGTGTATCATGCATCAAGAATAAAATCAGCTTATCACAATAAGCTATACAATGATGGCAAACAATAACCAGAGGGTTATAGGATTTGGAAAGACATTACGAAAATGCAAACCAAAATAAACGAAACAAGACGAGAATATATCAAACGAATTAGTTATATATTGGATTTTATCGAAAAGAATCTCGATGCAAACTTGTCACTCGAACAGTTATCCAAAAAAGCGCATTATTCCTCATATCATTTCCATAGAGTTTTTTCAACCATAATTGGTGAAAACTTAAATCAATATATTAATAGAAAACGAATAGAACGCATTGCATCAATCCTGCTTGTAGGCACTAATAAATCTATAAAAGAACTTGCCTACAACTATGGTTTTAATAGCGAAAGTTCATTCTCCAGGGCATTTAAAAAATATTACGGAATTAGCCCTACTACATTTATAACCGAAGGGAAAATGACACTTAGCAAGATTGGTATAGAATCTTTTACAACCGAAAAATACATTTGTAGCATTGATAACACTAAAAAATGGATTGAAATGAATGCGCAAATAACTGTAAAAGAACTGCAAGAAATACAACTTGCCGGTATAATGCATATAGGTGAGTTTGATAAAATTGGCAATATGTACCAGAGGTTGATAGCATGGGGAAACAAAAAAGAAATGTTACCTTCCTCAGGTTTTAAAGCTATTACCATTTATCACGATAACCCCAACATTACTCAA
Source organism: Aquimarina atlantica (assembly GCF_000626715.1). Lineage (GTDB taxonomy): Bacteria > Bacteroidota > Bacteroidia > Flavobacteriales > Flavobacteriaceae > Aquimarina > Aquimarina atlantica. The sequence continues at coordinate 916,282 of NZ_AQRA01000001.1, forward strand.
ACTCCTAAAGTAAGATATAGTGCTTGTATAACAATTAATAAAGAATTTAAAACTGAAGGAGAAATTAGACCTTTTACCATCCAAAGAGGCGACTATGTCATTGGAAATTTCGAAATTGAAGCAAAGGATTTCCCTAAGGCCTGGGAAAGTATGTCTTTATGGGTACTTGATAATAATTATAAATTTAGAGATGGGGATTATTTTGAAGTGTACCATAATGACCACAAAACGCATCCTGAACAAAAATTTATAGTCGATATATGTATTCCTATCGAAAAACATAGTAAAAATAATAAGGTCCCAAACAAAGAGATTTTTTCTAGTCACAACAAATCGGTCAAGCAAGATTACATACAATTAGATTATCACCAACTAATAGGATACATGAAAAAATTAAGAGCTTTTTTTCATAAAGAATATGCTACAGTTTTTAAATTAGGAACCATTTATCAAGGTAATCCAGATTTTTCCTATTTTTCTTTAACTACCGAGGAATTAAAAAAACAAAAATTGAAATTTGTAATCATCTTTAATCATAAAACAATGCGTTTTTCAATTTGTTTATCTGGCCAAAATAAAAGTATCCGAAAAAAGTATTGGGAGATGTTCAAAGGCAGTAGCTGGAATACCTATCATTTGGCAGAATCAATAAATAGCAGCCTTTCAATTATCGATCATGAAATAATAAAAAATCCAAACTTTGATGATATACATATTTTAACAAAGCAAGTCGAAACTGAATCCTTAAAGTTCATTAACGAAATCAGAAGTATACTCGAAGGATAAAACCAACATGTCACAATGTATATGATTAATTGCTCCACTTTTCAGGTAGTCAAGCAAACAAGTATTACAAAGACAATTATTAGGAATAGAGAAAGAGATTTTACCGTATATGTACTTATATATTAAGGTAATTATACTAATGTAGAATTGATTTGAGGTTAGTATATTGGTTTGTACAATAACCAATATTAAAACCAAACTATGACACAAAGTATCAATTCATCAAACATTACACCTATTACGATTTCTAATAATCTATTTATGTGCGGTAAAGATCAGTGGGCACCTAAAGGAGTTTGTTACCAACCCACAGATTTTGTAGATCCAATTTCAGATAATAATCTAACTGTTATTCAAAATTTATTGAAAACAACGACAACTTATGGGTTTACTAATATGAAAATAAACGCCATTCGTGTATATCAAGTTGATCCAACAAAAGATCACACAAAAGTAATGAATGCCTTGGCTGCTGCTGGGATTTATGTTTTGGTTGGGGCTGTGGATCATACCACGGTACATGATGGTCCTACAATTTATAATGCCCGACTAAAGGCTGTTGCCGATGAATTCTGTAAATACCAGAATGTTCTGGGGTTTTCAATAGGAAACGAAACAATTGATCCTGGTGCAAAAGGGCAAAATCCAGGTTATGATATTCCAAATAAAATTAGAGCTGGAGCCAAATATTTGAAAGCGTATATGGCAAAAAATTGCCCTCGTGTTGTTCCCGTTACTGCGGCACTTCGTGATGATCCTGATTTCACTATACCAGCCGCTAAGGCATATATGTGTGGAGACCCTTCTGAGCGTCTTGATTTCTTGGGTTACAATTGTGAACGATGGGCCGGAGGAACACTTGCTGCAAAAGTTGGTGCATACTACACCTTAACAAAAGCGTTTGAAGGGGCTAATCCAGTACCGATAACTTTTACCGAAATGGGTTCGAATCCCAGAGCTGTTTCTCCAAGAACCTGGGAGCAAGTCGACTATTTGTATGGAGGTACCAAACTCACTCCACAATCGGGATCAGGTTCGCCAATAAACATGGCAGATGTTGTTTCTGGGGGCTTTGCATTTAGGTATTACGAGCGAAATGCGGGATGGGGAATGCTCACAACAAGTGGTGACGAAATTCCTAATCACGGTGCTAATTCGATTATTACCGAATATTCTAAAATAACATCTTTTAGTAGTACAGGAAATACAATGGGAACTGCTCCCTGTGATAAAAACAACCCATATGTAAAGGGATCTGCAATTCCATCATCAGGATTACCAACGGCTGTAAAAGTAACATTAACAAATTCTATTACAAATCCTGCTTCAGGAAGAAATATCAAATTTAATTATACATCGAATTTGAATGCTGCTAATCCGACCTGGATAGAAGCGGTTGCGATTAAAGCTAATGGTCCAAAAACAACATTTACCTTTCCTAAAGGTACAAATGGGATTTCAATGATATATGAAGTTGATTCTAAATGGAATCAAGGCTGTCAATTAAGCGGGCAAGCTTTACTTCAACTTGCAGATGGAGATACTATAGAAGGTAATTGGATGAGTCCGGATGGTAATGGAAATTGTGCGATTAGTTAAAGTTTAATATGTATTCTTCAAAAATACAGTAGAGAGCGTTACAAACATAAACACCAGCATTAATGGTGTTTATGTTTTTTGAATTCTAAAAATGTATTCTCAGTCATTTCTATATCTAATATCGTCTATTCTTCTCTCGGTATTTTTCATAACATCAATTTCAATTTCGGTTATATCACGAAGTATTTCAATAATCCATTTAAGAATATCACTATTGTGAATAGATTTGTTCATCCTTCAAACTTATGTGGTAACCTAAGATTATAGTATGTTTGCTATAGAGAAAAGAGTTAACTGTTGCATCGTTAATTGAGCAAAATCATCAAATAAAATATGAAATATACTCCCGAAGCTGGATTCCCATACTATTATGACCTTGTAAAGGATATGAATTATCGATCACTATTTGCTTCGTCATCTACAATTACATTGCTAAATTCTATTAGTGAAGAAAAAGCCGTTTATCGCTATGCTCCTGATAAATGGAGTATTAAACAAATTGTTGGGCATATAACTGATCATGAAAGAATAAAAATATTCCGAGCATTTTTAATGAGCAGGAATGAATCAATAGAACTATGGGGTTATGATCAAAATCTGTTAGTAAACAATAGCCGTTTTGAAGAACTAACCCTGAAACAATTAATAACCGATTTTGTAAATGTACGGAAGGCATCTGTTAGTTTTATTGAGACATTATCTGAAAATCAGTTACTAATAAAAGGTATGGCTCGACAATATGAAATCACTCTTGAAGACTTCCTAAAATCTATTATTGGTCATGAAAAACATCACATAAATATTATTAAAGAAAGATACATTTAATAAAGATAGTAACAATCATGTTACCCGAAAGAAGTTGAATTATACATTGACTTTGAAACACCATCATATGCCAATAGACAACATACCAGAATTATATCTTAATAACCTTAAGCATAAACCGGATCTTTTTGTTTATGATTTTAAAATGACCGAAGATACTATTAAAACTAAGGTCAATCTAAATATGCACATGTTTAGTTTTTTACAAATAGGAAAAAAGCAAGTGCACTTTGCAGGAACATCAGTTACTGTAAATAAGGATCAATCATTACTTCTTAAAAAAGGAAATTGGATTTGGACAGAATTATTAGACACAGATGCTATTTATTATTGTAAACTTTTATTTTTTTCTGAAAAAATACTTGAAGATTTTTTAGAAAAACACATTCAACACCAACAAATAATAAAGGAAGAAGTACCATACTTTACAATTAGGAATGATGCATACATAACTTCATATTTAAACTCATTATCAACAATTAGTGATGCACCTACAGTTTTTATAGAAAACCTACTTTCTGTAAAATTTGAAGAAATCATGCTGTACCTCATTCACAAATATGGAGAAAAGTTTGAGCTATATTTAAAATCATTAATAGTCAAAGAAACCTCTCCTTTTAAAAAAATTATCGAAAGTAAAATACATTCTAATTTAAAACTAGAAGAAATTGCATTTTTATGCAATATGAGCTTATCGACTTTTAAACGTCATTTTATTAATGAGTATAAAACATCTCCCGGAAAATGGCTACAAGACAAACGACTTCAAAAAGCAAAAGAAGTATTAGAACAAGGGCAATTAACACCATCCGACATATACCTCGATTTTGGATATAATAACCTTTCAAACTTCAGTATAGCGTTTAAAAATAAATTTGGAGTTAGTCCCAAAGAAATTTCTAAATGACATTTTATCTTTTTTAGTTTCATTTTTACACTTGACCTTTTTTCATAAGTTATTGAACTGTTTTAGTAAATGAGTAAGATGATCTGCTCTGTACATTTGTACTCAAATTACAACAAAAATTAAAACATAAAATAATGAATATTACATTAGCACAAGCTGAAAAAATCATTTCAGTAGCAAAAGAAAAATCTATTGCGATAGATACAAAAATGAATATAGCAATTGTAGATGCAGGAGCAAACTTAGTAGCATTTGGGCGTATGGATGGAGCTTGGTTAGGTTCTTTAGACATATCAATCAAAAAAGCGAAAACAGCTCGTTATTTTGATATGAATACGGGGATCATTGGAGAGTTATCTCAACCCGGAGGTGCTTTGTACAACATCGAACATTCTAACAATGGTCTAATTACCTTTCCTGGAGGTGTACCCATTAAAAATGCAGCAGGCGAAATTATTGGCGCAATTGGAGTAAGCGGAAGTTCTGTTGAGAATGACCATGCGGTTGCTGAAGCCGGTGCATCTGCTATCTAAAATATAAAGTAGTGCCCTAAAAATGAGGAGAATTAGCATGCTAATTCTCCTCTCCTCTTTTTTAAAATAATATAAAAACATATTGCCGAATTGATTGGCACGTTTGCTTTAGTTTTTATAGTACAAGAACAATACTAGTAAACCAGAATATCATATTTCTGCTGTATATAGAACACTTTTAAGCATTTCTAAACTCAAATAAAAATATCGATAAGATACTTCGTTCTACCCATTTTGTATTGTAACTTGGTTAAGTTAGACTATGAATATTATTTTTATATGTTGATTTGACCCACAAAAGAAACCTCATTATCAACATCTTATAAAAATTAATTACTAAATTAGGTGTTTAACCACGCAATTAATTTGTATAAGTATTTACTACACAAGTCGAAAAAATGAAGCTTATGATTAAAATTCATCATTTAAACTGTGTTCAAATCGAATCGCCAATGGGATCTGCAATCGGACATTGTTTACTCCTAGAAGGAATAAACCGATTCGTGCTAATTGATTCTGGGATTGGATTATCAGAGACCAAAGATCCCGAAAAAAAACTTGGTAAAGAATTAATAGAGGTTACGGGCTTTAAATTTGACGAAAAACGTACTGCCATAGCACAAATACAAAAGCTAGGATTTCGTCCCGAAAAAATTAAAGATTGCATCGTTTCTCATCTTGACCCAGACCACATTGGTGGGCTTGCCGATTTTCCTGATATGAGAATTCACATTGCCAAAGAAGAGTACGAAAGTTTTAAAAGTGGAAACGAAAGATATCTTCCTCAGCAATTGGCACATAATCCAGAAATAAAATTGTACGAAAAAAGTAATAGTAAATGGTTTGGACTTCCTGCTCGAAAAGTTGACTTAGATTTTGAAACTGAAATTTATTTAATTCCTTTATTTGGCCATACACTAGGGCATTGTGGAGTAACATTTAAGGAAAACGAAAAGTGGATTTTTTATGTGGGAGATGCGTATTACCTAAGAGATGAAATATCTGATTTGAATCACCCCGTAGATGAATTAGCAAGGATAAGGGCTGTCGATAATGAAATGAGGAAAGAAAGTCTTCAAAAGATAAGAGAAATAGTAAAGAAGCACGGAAAAGAAATTGAATATTTCGGCTATCATGATCCTACAGAATTTCTGGCAACTAAGGAAAACTTAGCAGATAATGATGTTTATTATTAATACATAAAAGGCAACTATGAATTCAATACTTAAAAATATTCTAGCTGTTATTGCGGGATGGCTGGGTGGTAGTATCATTAATATAGCTCTTGTCAAAATTGGTCATAAATTAATTCCTATAAAAGGAATTGATCCCAATGATATGGATGCTCTTGCTGCCGTTATGCCATCTTTAGGATTCGAACATTTTATTTTTCCTTTTTTGGCTCATGCTCTGGGGACTCTGGTTGGAGCAACGATTGCTGGTTTAATAGCTGCAAGTCATAAAATGAAATTCTCATTAGGTATCGGTGGATTGTTTTTTTTAGGCGGAATCATGGTTAATTATATGCTACCCGGTCCTACCTGGTTTGCCTTTGCAGATATAGCTATCGCTTATATTCCTATGGCATGGATTGGCGGAAAAATAGCTTTAAAAATTATAAGGCAATAAAAAAAGAGAACTATCCGAACTTTCACTTAATCTAATACAAGTCTATCAATAAAAGTAGTTACATTTAGCATATTTTATTTGATATATCAAACAAAAATCATACATTTATTTGATATATCAAATAAATGAAAGTTAATACTCCCACAACCACTGCTTTATATTCTATCGAACAAGCTATAAAAGCTTATAGAAGATTATGTAACAAAAATATTTCGAAAATCATTGAAGACATCACAGTCGACCAGGCTTTGATCTTAATCATTTTGAATGATAATAGTAGTTTAACACAAATGCAAATTGGTGATTTAGTGTTTAAAGATTACGCTTCTATTACAAGGATTTTAAATTTGATGGAGAAAAAAGGATACATTAATAAAGGAATTAATAATAAAGATAAAAGGCGATCATTACTTGAAATTACAACAAAAGGAAAAGAAACCTTAACAATTTTAAGTCCTACTATACAACTCAACAGAAATACCGCCCTTAAAAATATCACAGAAGACGAATTAAATCAATTATATACAATACTCAATAAAATAACAAATAACTGTAACCAATAAATATGAAAAAGATAATTCTATTTACTATTACTTTGATTGTGCTTTCTTGCAAACAAGAAAACAAAACATTACCAAAAGACCTTAGCACTATAGAAATAACAAATTATCTCGATTCTTTAGATGGATTTAGCGGAGCCGTTTTAATAGCAAAAAATGATAGTATAGTATTAAAAAAAGCATATGGTTTTGCTCATTTAGGTCATAAAGTACCAAACAATATAGATACTAAATTTTCGTATGCTTCTATCGGAAAATCATTTACATCTGTATCAATTTTTCAGTTAATCCAGGCAAGAAAGCTTTCTCTTGATGATACCGTAGGTAAATTTATTCCTAACTACCCAAATCAAACTGTAAGAGATTCTGTCACTATCAGACTTCTACTAACTCATAGAAGTGGTATGCCCAACTATTTTGCCTCTGATGAACTTAAAAAAACGTCTAAAGATTTATATCGAAGCATGCAAGATTTGGCTCCATTATATGAAAACAAACCAATGGAATCAATGCCTAATGAAACATTTTCTTATAGGAACACAAATTATATTTTACTTGCCAGAATTATAGAAATAGTTTCACAAGTATCGTACGAACAGTATATAAAAGAAAATATATTTTCTATTGCAAAAATGTCTAATTCTGGGCTTTATGATGTTGATCACCCTATTGAAAATGCAGCAGAAGGGTATACTCTATCAGATATATACCCAAATAAGTTTAAAAAAAATATTTTTATGGGCACTGTAAGAGGAAGTGCTGCTGGTGGTGGTTACACGACTATAGAAGACTTATATAGATTTACCTACGCCTTTAGGAAAAATAAATTATTAGATGTAGAGCATACTAACCTAATGAAAACTCAAAAATCTGATGAAGAATGGTATGGCTATGGTATGCAATTTCCTGGTTTAGCAAATTCAAAAATGTATGGTCATAGTGGAGGGCATTTTGGAGTAGGAAGTGAATGGCGGATTTATGAAAAGCAAAATTATACGGTTATCATTTTAACAAATAAAGATGCAGATCAAGGTTTTTTAGATGCCCGATTCTATATACAAAAAACTCTTGCCGGATCAACACCAATGACCGATAGTTATTTTTATACAAAAAAAGTTGTACGTAGTTGTTTTGAAAAGAATTTTGAATACGCCAAAAATATGATTAAAGATACGGTAGAAAAATTATCCGAAAGGGATTTAAATTCCAAAGGCTATGAAATGATAAAAAGAGGTGATTACAAGAAAGCAATTCAGCTTTTTAAACTAGAAGTATATGCTTTTCCTGAATCATATAATGCCTATGATTCTCTTGGTGAAGCTTATATGAAAAATGGAGACACAGAAAAAGCCATAACAAGCTATGAAAAAAGCTTGAAACTAAATCCCAAAAACGAAAATGCAAAAGAAAAACTAAAAGTATTATCAGAAAATAAAACCTAAACCGCTCTGGGTTCTAATAGAAAACATTAAATCTATTTCAGATCTTAAAAAATATTTTCCAATTTTAAAACGTATAAAATTTTATACGGTTAATAAGAAATTGAGTGCTAAAAACAACTAATTTAGCGTAAGCCTCCAAAGCTTACGCTTTTTTAATACATTTATAGTAAAAAGACTTCAATTATCAAGATGTTACTTTCTATATAACACCGTTGACAATTATGAAAAAAGCAATAATTATATCGACTCTTTTGTTTTTTGGGTTAGAACCGATTTCAGCGCAATCCAAAGAAACGATCTTAGAGGAAATAAGATCCGAGTATAAGACAATAAGAAACAATATAACTTCTTATGTAAAAAAATCCCCAGAAATTGAATTAAATACGACAGAAGGAGGGCTTGTAACTGCATATTTCGATAACAAAGATTTAAGGCTCATCGAAATCATCGAATTTGGAGAAACAGGAAAAAATATAACTCAATATTATTTTAAAAGCAAAAAGTTATTTTTTGCATTTGACCAGCAATATCGTTACAACATACCTATCTATAATGAAGAATTTGATGCAAACAAAACTACAATAATCGAAGATCGATATTATTTTCAGAAAGAGAAACTTTTTCTTTGGTTAGATACCAATAAAAATAAAGTCGATTTGACTTTAAAAGCAAATAAGATGATTGGAAAAAATATTGTTGATTACATCAAAAAATTAAAACACGAATTAAAAAAAGAGCAAAAACACTAACATAAAATTCGAATAAATGAATAGATATGTTGCTTTTCTACGAGGAATCAACGTAAGTGGTCATCACAAGGTTCCTATGGCCGACCTTCGTAAAGAAATGGAAAAACTGAATTTCGAAAAAGTGATTACCATTCTTAATTCGGGAAATATAATATTTGACTCAACAGAAAGTGATGTAAAGAGTCTTGAAAAAATAATGTCTGATCATTTAGAAAAAACCTTCGGTTTCTTAATCCCAACGATCGTAAGAACATCTGAAACTATCTGCCATTTATTAGATAAAGATCCATTTAAAGATATACTAGTAACAAAAGATATTCGATTGTATGTTTCGTTTCTACAGGAAGATCTTGAAACCGATTTACAATTACCATGGGCAAGTGATAATAACGCTTTTAAAATTATAGATAAGATCGACAAAACTATAGTAAGTGTTTTAGATCTTTCGATAACCAAGACGCCTAAAGGAATGGAAGTTCTGGAACGATATTATGGTAAGCAAATCACAACTCGTAACTGGAATACTATCAAACGAATAGAAAAGAAACTTAAAACTAATTCTTAAGTCAAAAATAAAGGCGAATATTAATTATCTTGTTAATCTAAACTAAATTGATATGAAATGAGTCATAACAATTGAGTTGATACCTACCAAGGTTCAATGACGTGATTCCATCTAACATAAAAAAAACAATAAAAAAGAACAGATGAAACATAAAGGTTATATTGAGATCAATCAATCTTTACATAAAGTGGCTGAGCTTTTTGCAAATCCAGATAATCTTAAAGAATATCAAGATGGCTTTATTAAGAAAGAATTGATTAGCGGAGAAAAGGGTAAAGTAGGTGCAGTGTCTAAAATGTTTTACAAACACGGAAAACATGATATGGAATTGACTGAAACAATAACCAAAAATGAGCTTCCATATTCATTTGAAGCTAGTTATCACCATAAGCATATGGACAATACCATGAAATGTAATTTTATTGCCATAGATGATAAAAAAACAAAGTATGAATTCGAATACGAATACACTCGTATCAACTGGGTTATGCCAAAACTGATGGCTATTTTATTTCCTAGTATGTATCGAAAACCAGCAGAAAAATGGCTCAGACAATTTAAAGAATTTGCAGAGCGGCAATAGTACACTATTTTTTTATACTGCTCTTATGCTAATAATTCGAAAGACTGTTTGGCAATCTCTAACTCTTCATTAGTAGGAATAACTAATATTTTTACTTTTGATGAAGGTAACCCTATATCTCTTATTTCTTTAGATCGAATAGTGTTCTTTTCTTCATCCAATCGAATGCCAAAAAACTCTTGATCTTTACACACCAAACTCCTAATCAAAGCAGAGTTCTCCCCTATTCCGGCAGTAAATACAATAGCATCTAAGCCGTTCATAACCGAGGCGTACGCTCCTATAAACTTTTTGATACGATATGCATTCATTTGCAGTGCTAACTGGCAATCTTTATTGCCGTTTTCTGCTTCAGATTCAATATCCCGCAAATCGCTATATCCTGTTAATCCCAGCATTCCACTTTCTTTTTGTAAAAGATCGTTTACTTCTTTTAATGAATATCCCAGGGAATTAACCATATAAAAGATGACTGCAGGATCAATATCTCCAGATCGGGTTCCCATGATCAACCCGTTCATCGGTGCAAATCCCAAAGTATGATCTATACTTTTACCATCCTTAACCGCAGTCATACTACATCCATTTCCTAAATGAATTGTAATAACTTTAGAGGAATCTTTTTTCAGAAATTCTATAGCTTTTTCTGAAACATATTTATGACTGGTACCATGAAAACCATATACTCTAATATTATGCTCATCCAAAAATTTATTCGGAATAGCATATTTATAGGCTTCTACAGGAATAGTTTGATGAAAAGCTGTATCAAACACAGCTACTTGTCTTGCATCAGAAAAGATTTCTTCGGCAACCAAAATTCCTTCCAAATTTGCAGGATTATGCAATGGTGCTAATGCAGAAAGTTTATTGATTTTTTGTTTTACTTCTTCAGTGATTTCAACTGTTTCTGCAAAAGTACTTCCTCCATGAACTACTCTATGACCAACGGTATGGATTTCTGATGCAGATCGGATCACTCCTACTTGATCATCCATCAAATAGCTGGCTATTAATTGTAGTCCATCTTTATGAGTATCTACACTCACAGTTTTTTCAATATTATCTATTTCTGAAGTATAGGAAATTTTAGCATTTTCTAAACCAATACGTTCTACTAACCCAGAACAAACCACTTTTGTATCAGGCATTGTAAATAGTTGAAATTTTATAGACGAACTTCCAGAATTTAGTACAAGTATTTGCATATTTTTTAATAATTAAGAGTAATTCTTTACTCTGTTTATAATCCCTGAGCCTGAATTGCCGTTATAATTACTGTATTATACACATCATCAACGGTACATCCTCTACTTAGATCATTAACGGGTTTATTTAACCCTTGTAACATTGGGCCAATGGCTAATGCTCCTGTTTCTCGCTGAATCGCTTTATAGGTATTATTTCCGGTATTTAAATCTGGAAATATCAAAACACTTGCCTGCCCTGCTACTTCAGAATTTGGTAACTTACTTTGTCCCACTTCTAAATCTACTGCTGCATCATATTGTATAGGTCCTTCTATTTTTAGATCAGGGTGTTTTTCTTTTACAATAGCAGTTGCTTCTCTTACTATTTCTACATCTTCACCTTTACCAGAGGTTCCTGACGAATAGGATAACATGGCTACTTTTGGTTCGATACCAAACGCTGCAGCAGATTCTGAAGAAGAAATTGCTATTTCTGCCAATTGCTCTGCATTAGGGTTAGGGTTAATTGCACAATCACCAAAGACTGATACCCGATCTGCAAGGCACATAAAGAATACAGAAGAAACCACTTTTACTCCCGGTTTGGTCTTTATAAATTGCAATGCAGGTCTAATCGTATGCTGTGTAGTATGTACTGCCCCAGAGACCATTCCATCTGCATGACCTTTGTATATCATCATCGTACCAAAATAAGATACATCTGCCATCATATCTTTGGCCATATCCAGGTTTACATTTTTATGCTTTCTTAGCTCATAAAATGTTTGTACATACTCATCATAATAAGGAGATTCTGTTGGGAAGACAATCTGTATTTTATCAAAATCTATCGGAATATCCAGTTTTATAACCTTACTCTTTATTTTCTTTTCATTTCCGATTAAAGTAATATCTACTACTCCAGAAGCCAATAATCTAGAGGTAGCTCTTAGAATTCTTTCATCAGATCCTTCTGGTAGAACAATATGTTTTTTATGTTTTAGAGCACGTTTTAATAAATTATACTGAAACATTCGAGGAGTTAATCCTTCTGACTTAAATGTAATTAGTTTATCGGCTAACCGATCCTCATTAACATATTTTTCGAATATGCTAATCGAAGTATTTATCTTTTGTAGATTGTCTAGATAAATTTTAGACTTAATAGCTCCTATTTTATTGGTAATAGAGAATGTGCCGCTAGGTACCGATATAATAGGAAAAGATAAGGAAACCCCTTCTATTAATTTAAGTATTGGTGGTTCGGGAATAATTCCTCCGGTAAGTATAATCCCCGAAATCTTAGGGTAATTATCAGAGATATTTGCTTGCAATACTCCTAAAATGATATCTGCACGATCTCCGGGAGTAATGACAAGACTGTTATCCTTAAGATGTGTAAGGTAATTGCGTAATTGCATTGCCCCTACTCCAAAACTACCTGCCTGATTATTTAGGTATTCTTTACCAAACAACACATTACCTTCTAATTCGTTTACGATCTCTTTGATAGTAGGATTAATCAAAGAATTAACTTTTGGAATAATAATACGATCGACATTATTCCCAAAATCTTTTTCAAAACTACTTTCTAATTGTTTTTCGCAACCTTGAGTAACTTTATTAGCTACCATAGCCAAAACTTCTACATCTTTACTATTAAAAGTATCGTATGCCAGTTTTAGATTACCAACAATTTCATCATTTTGCTTATCAATTCCGCTTGCCACTATAACAGCTGGTATACCCAGGTTTTTGGCAATAATAACATTAATATCAAACTCAATGATATTACCTTCATCAGAAAAATCAGTACCTTCTACTAAAATGAAATCGAATCTTTCTTCAAGGTTTTTAAATTTCTTGATAATCCCATCTATAATTTCTCCTGATTTACCCTGGTTGTATTTTTGAAGCACTTCACTTCTCGTATATGCATAGGCTTTTTTGAAATTAATATCTAATTCAAAATGTGATATTACAGTATTAATATGGTTATCAACTTCTCCTTCTTTAGGATCATCGATGATTGGTCTAAAATACCCTACTCTGGCTACTTTACCCAGAAGCATACGCATCATACCTAAAACGACAATAGATTTACCACTATTAGGTTCTATAGTAGCAATATAAACGGCTTTACTCATGTATAAGAATTTGGTAGTGCAAAGATACGTTAATACCGTAATTTAACATAAAATCCATCATAATAAAACTTCTTTCTGTCATAGTCATATAATATTAACAATTCGATTTTCATTTCAGCAAAAAAGGTTTAGAATTACCCCAAACCTTTTATGATATCCTATAACTTTTTGACATCTTAATTCATATCATTTTTGCTTTTAAAGTTTTTATACTATACAATATGCTATAATCAGTTTGACTAATACAATCATTTTATACGTTATAATTTAAGAGATAAACCAGCTTGAAACACAGAATTTTTAAACGATGTATTACTTTCTTTAGTAATATCTACCAATCCAAGGTTATATCTAATTCCTACTTCTAAATTATCGGTTAACGAATATCCTATACCTAAAGCTACTCCATAATCGATTTTCTTAAAATCTCTTTTAACAAAACCGGCTCCTTTACCTCCTAATAGATATCCTACATGAGGTCCTGCTTCAAGACTTAACTTATTAATAGGGTAGAATTTTATTATTGCTGGTAATACATTGATATAGTTTAATTTTATTTTTCTGGAACCGATTTTTGATTTGGCTCCCTGGGCAGAATACAATACCTCGGACCGAATTGCTAATTTTTCAGAGAACTTGTATTGAGAAAATACTCCTCCCATAACTCCTATTTTAAACTTAGAAGATGCATTTCTAAACTCGGTTACATTGCCCCCTGCTTTAATTCCAAACTCTATTCCTTTTTGTTTTTCTTGTGCGCTTATAGTCATTCCCCCAAATAACACTACACATACTACTAATTTAATTGTTTTCTTCATTTTGATTTATTTGTTTTAATTGAATACATTATTGTTCTGAAAGTAATTTTTCAGATTAAAAATTAATCCCTAATTCGAGTTCAAATCCAAAGTTTCTGGTGTACACCTTAGAGGTTTGTATTTGTTGAAAAACCCCTGCCCCAATGACAATACCATAATTTTTCCAGGGGATAATTTTTATTCCCTGTTTGGCGCCTATTCCGATAAGGAAATTATGTTGTTTTTTGCCTTCTGTATTTTTTGTTATCTCCAATCCTAAAGGTACTTCTAGACCTATATTAGCATATACTCCTGGTATTATCTTTAAGTACCCATCAAAACCTCCCCCTACGCTAAAGGCATCAACCGATCTGTAATTCTTGTCGAGTAATGACTTTCGTTTTATACTATACCTGTCATAAGACAGTACAAAGGGCATGATAAAGTCTTTATCACTATCAGCAAAACCTATATAACTTATTTTCCAACCTTCTTTATGTTTGCTGTATACTTTCTTAAATGTCAGCATATCAAACCATTTCCCTAATCGTTTTTTATACTTCATTTCTGATTTCTCATAAAAAACATCTCGTTCATTGGTTTGTAGATCTCCAGATATAAATTCTGGTTTGCTTCTTTTTTTATAGGTATTAATAAAGCTTAGAGCACAATACTCTAATGCAGCTCTGATGTTTTGTTCATAGGTTTCGAATATTTTCGATTTATCAGATATAGCAAAAGTTTTATCTTCATTATGCTGTACATCAAAAAGCTTTTGCAGTGTATCATTCTCTTTTTCATAAAAAACCAGATTAATATATACCCTTGTTTTTATATGACTTATACTACTTTGTGATTGTTGAATTTCTAAATCCTTTATTTTGATAACTATTGGTTTTGCATCTTTGGTTTGTGAAAAAGAAGTTTTCATAAAATTCAGAATAGCCGTTGGTGCATCTGGGGATAATTGAAAAATGACTTTTTCTCCGTGTTTATTAATACCTAGTCCTAAGTTTTTCTCTTTTCTAATATCCAAAACCTGCGTTATAGATATGGATAAGTTTTCTGTAGCAAAAGGAATGGTTTTTAAGGCTATGTTTTCCTGAGACAATACAATAAAAGGCAAGAAAAACATCGATATATACAAGAAATACTTCATTATAAACCTGGTTTTATAAATTAGAACTATAATGAGCTTCTATTTCTCTAATTTCTTCAATATCAAAATACAGCACTAACTTTTTAGAAGTTAAAGTGACGATATATGCTTTTACCGTTTCTTTTTTATCATCAGTCATCATTATATAGTTCCCATTAGTATTTAGCATCCAGGCACCACTTTCTTTTTTCCCTTCAGAGATAGAGACAAAAGTCATATCCTTTTTAAAGAGGATATAATCATTTCTTTCCTTTTTGGATGGTGGATATTTCTTAACTCCGATCTTGTAAGTATCCAAATTCCATTTCTTTAGGAGAGCATTCTTATTCAGAGATTGTGCATTGATACTATAGATTGAAAAAGTGAATAGGATTGTCGTTAGAATCGTTATGTTTGCTTTACTGTTCATATCTTACTTTTAAAATTTTAGCCAAAACTAGTAAGCATGAATAGTATGTTGTTTGTCCTGTTAAGACAAAAAAACATGACTTATATATGATCTCAAAATTCTTGTTTTACTATAGAAATAACATGCTTAATTGTCCTAAAAAGACAACTCAAAAATTACTATTTCACAGTACCTTTCCTCTAAAATGATAAAACATGGGAAATCCAACACAACTGGAACGTTATAAAAAGCTAATTCTCTATATAGAAGAAAGGTTTAAAAATGAAATCAGTAAAAAAGATATAGAAGACATATCGTTTTATTCGTATCGAAATATAAATAGAATATTTCTTGCACTACATCACGAAACTATAGGACAATATATAAAAAGGATTAAACTAGAAAAGGCTGCAGAATATTTAAAATTTTCATCAGAGAACATCTCTGACATCGCTTATGAAATTGGATATAGTGATATTGCTGCTTTTAGTAAAGCTTTTAAAAAGCAATTTAAATGTTCTCCTTCTTCTTTTCGGAATTCGAACAAAATCAAACAATACATTACTCAAAAAGCTATTTTTCCATTAGAAAATACTCAAGAACAAATTCTTACATATGAAATTGAAGAAATTCCTGGCTTTGATATTTTATATTTAACCTATCAAGGGTCTTATGAAAATATTAATGGAATAGAGAAAACCTGGAAACAATTGATCTCATATGCGTCGAAACATGACTTATTAAAAGACGAAACAATTATATTGGGAGAAATATTAGATGATGACGAAATCACTGATACGTTACATTGCCGATATAATGCTGGAATTATTCTGGAAAAAGAAATAGATTTTCCTCTAAAAGGGTTATTTCAAACCAAACATATACCCCAACAAAAATATGCTAAGTTTATACACAAAGGTAGTCATGAAAGTTCTGTAGACACCTATAATTTAATCTATGGATACTGGATAACCGAAGTACAATTAGAATTTGAAGATAAACCAACTTTAGAATTTTATCTTAACGATGAGTCTGATACTCCGGAAAAAGAACTTCTTACCGAGATTTATATTCCTGTAAAATAATAATTGTCTGTATTGAACAATAACGCTTAGAATCTGCTCATCTAAATTTGTTAGCAAAAACAGAGTTCTATGCAAAAAAGAATTATCGGAATAGATGTAGCAAGAGCATTAGCTATTTTCGGAATGATTATCGTTAATTTTAAAATGGTATTCGGAAGTCATGGTAACCCACTCTTAAACGCCTTTTTAGGAATATTAGACGGAAAAGCAGCTGCAACCTTTGTGGTTCTTGCTGGTGTAGGAATTTCATTACTAACAAAAAGTGCTGATGATGAGACATTAAACAGAAATAAAAATAAACTTCTTAAAAGAGCTCTATTTCTTTTCTTAATTGGTATATCCTATTCAACAATCTGGCAAGCAGATATTTTACATTTTTATGCGATATACATTTTACTAGCTATCTTTTTAATAAAAAGTAATCCAAAAACACTAGTGTTAATAGCAATAGGAATGATTATAATATACCCTATACTCATGATATTATGGAATTATGATAGTGGATGGGATTATACTAAAATGGAGTATACAAATCTATGGACCCTAAAAGGTTTCTTAAAAAACCTTTTTTTTAACGGTTTCCATCCTGTTATTCCATGGAGTGCCTTTATGATTATAGGAATGTGGTTTGGTAAAATGGAATTAAGTAATACCATAGTAGTTACAAAAGCATTATGGAGTAGTCTTGCTGTATTTATAATTGTACAAATAATATCATATTTTTCAATTGTATTCTTTTCTATGGGAAACCAAGAAATCATCACAGAATTAACTCCGATTCTTGGAACAAACCCTATGCCTCCATTACCTCTATACATGATTTCTGGAAGTAGTATAGCCATATTTCTAATTTCATCTTGTATTCTTATCTCAAGAAAATATGAGAATACTATTTTGATACGTATTTTAAAAAATACAGGGCAACTTGCTTTAACTTTTTATATCGCACATGTTATATTAGGAATGGGGTGTATAGAAATTGTTGACCCTACAAAAATGGGAACCTATACAATCAACTTTTCATTTTTATATGCATTGTTATTTTGTATAGCATGTCTCATTTTTTCGATGATTAGTAAAAAATATGCAAAACATGGCCCAGCTGAATGGATAATGCGAAAATTAACCGATTAAAGATTTATAGTTTAAAAAACATAAAGACCGTCTAACAAAATAGACGGTCTTTAGTTATTATTGCTTGTTATAGATTAGTATCCTAATTAATATCTTTTCCGTTTTTAAGTTTTTCTAAATCACCATTAAGTCTTCCTTTAAATCGATCAGGAGCGTTAGCTAGTGATGTGTTTATCGCTTTGATAGCATTTTTATAATCTCCAGTTGCCGAATATGCTTTTGCTAACCCATAGTTAGATGGCCATGCACCTTTACTATTTTTTACATTATCTTTTAAAATAACAAGTGCTTTATCTTTTTGCCCTAAGCTTATCAACCCCGTTCCTAATCTAAAAATCTGTGTAGTGCTTCCTAGCTTAGCTGCCTTATCCACAAAAGTCATAGCTTCAGCTGTTTTTCCTTGCTTAGCCAAAATTTGTGATTTAAGCGATAGGTTAGCAAAAGTTTCTTTACTAAAAAAATTACCCGATATAGAGGCATTAACCCATTCTAATGCCTGATCTAACTCACCAGCATTAAAAGCGTAATTTGCAGCATTATCCCAATTTGTTTGGGTAAAACCAGCAGAATTACGAAGATCATTTTTAATACCGGCCATGACCACATTTTTTACATCAACTTCGATCTTGAAAGGAATTTCCTTTTTCTCCCATCTCAATGCAGCTATCGCACTATTGGCTTCAACATTAGGAAATAAAAAAGTTAACATTTCGGTATGAGCGGTTTCTTTGGTTTTAACATCTACACGTAAAGCATCTTCCTTTTCATCATAAAAATAACTTCCCCAGGATGTAGAATTGTTAGAAAATATAACCGTAGCACCACCATCTTCTTTTAGCGCAATATGAAGCCCATAAGTACCTGCTTTAATGTCTTTTCCTTCAATTTTAACATCATGAGTAAACGTTATTGTCGAATTGCTATTAGCCCCTGCTCTCCAGGGTGCTGCTTTAGAGGTTCCAAACCCCAGGTTATTATATCCATAAGGAACTAGTTTCCCCCAGATTTCACGTTCCTTTACACTTGGCCTCCCATAATCAATGGTGATATTAGTTATCCCTACACGTTGCATCACCTGTGCACGTTGACTTCCTTCTGGAGTGGTAAGTTGCGCATTTGTTTGAATTGAGAGCAACATCATTGCGCTCACAATACAAATTGTAATTAAGTTGAATTGTTTCATGACTGTTTTTTTTGATTAATTATTATCACTTAGAGAAATTAAATTTCTTACCTAAACAATGTAAGAGGTATATCTCAATCCTAATGTTACTGTAGTGTTAAACTCAAAAAGAAAGTCATAATTGATTGTTAAACCATGTTATTCTTTTAACAACTGATTAACAAAGTCTTCAAAATCCTTTTTAAAATCTATATATTTCTGACCTGTGGCCGGGCCATTAAACCCTGTGTGTATTTTGCGAACTTGCCCTTTTTTATCAATAAAAATGGTGGTTGGATATGACAACACATGGTTTAGCATGGGTAGTTTTTCTTGTGCTTTTTGTTTATCAGAAGTTCCATATTGGGCCAAAAGGATGGGATGAGGAACTTTTAATTTTTGTTGTAGTCGTTTTATCGATGTAAATGCTTTTTCTTTGGTCTTTGCGTACTCAAAAGCTAATGCTACAAATTCGGCTCCATTATTTTTATTTTTATCCTGATACTCTACATAATATTTGGTTTCATCCATGCAATTTGGGCACCAGGTTCCCATAATCTGTACAATAACCGCTTTATCTTTAAATCGCTCATCTTTAAGCGAAATTTGATTTCCTTCTACATCAGGAAAATTAAATTCTAATGTATCATACCCTTCTTTCAGAAAAGTTAATGAATCTTCAGAAGGCAATTTAAAGTTTTCATTTCTCTTGGCTACAAAAGGTTCTTTCCAGTGATTACCAGAATAAAAGTAACCGTTTAATGTACTATCTGTTACCTGTGCAGTAAATAAGAACGCATGAGCTCCGTCAAAAGTTGATAATTGTAATTCATTCTTATTTAAAACGCCTTCTAAATAACGATAGTCTCCTGTAGTTGTTCTAAAAGTACCCGTAACAATGTTTCCGTTTTGCTTAAAAGTACCTTTGGCAATATATTTATCTTCCTCATTATCTTTACTAAAAACTGTCTCCCAATTTCCTGTAATATCATGATTCGATTTTGAAGTAATTTCAAATCGATCTTGCTCGCCATATTTTGCTGTAAAAGGTACTACTCTATCCAGGCTTTTTTTAATAAAACTTCCAGAAATGGTCATAGAATCTATAAATCGACCAGCAATATATCCCTCGAAAACAGGAAGTTTAATTATTATAGAATCTTTATTCACCGTAACTTCATCAACATTAATTGTTTCTTCGGCATTAAAGATTTTTATGGTCTGATCATCCATTACTTCCATCAGAAAAGGAAGCTTTTTATTGTCCTGAACTTCTAATGTAGCTTTCCATGGGCCACTTTTAAACTCAACCATATCTGATGGTTTTTCTTTCTTACAAGAAGAAAAAATAGTGACAACAAGTAAAATAAGTACGGCTGTTTTTCTCATTATTTAATAGTATAAAAAGTCCGGAAAGTTAACTAAAACTTACCGGACGATTCTCATTTTATAATTTTATTAAGCTTTTATTGCTCCTTTGCATACAATTTATCTAACTTTTCTTTTCCTTCTTTCATCTTTTCTTTTCCTTTTTTTATTGATTCTTCTAAAGCTTTTAGCTTTTCTTCGGCTTTAGAGATTTTAGTTTCTTTTTCTGTAATTTCTTCTGGAGTTAGAGCATCTTCTCCCTCTTTTTCCTTTGCTTTTGCCAGGCGTTCTTTTGCCGCCTCAATCTTTTCTTTCCCCTTTTTTAGTCTTTCTTCATTCCTTGTCAGCACTTCGCTACGCTCTTTTACCATACCTTTTGCTTCTTCGGCTCTGGCCATCCCAAATTCCTTACCTGTAAGCCCTTCTTTATTTTTCCCGTAAGCCTTACCTTTTATTTTCTTTTCGGTTTTTTCTAAAGCTTTTTCGGCTTTTTCTTCTGCTTTTTCTGCCTTTTCAATAGCTTTCTCCTTAGCTTCTTCAGCTTTCTCTTCAAGTTTTTCAACTTTTTTTTCTGCTTTTTCTTTAGCTTTATCGGCCTTCTCCTGGGCTTTCTCAGCTTTTTTTTCTGCTTTTTCCTGAGCTTTTTCTTTTTTCTCAGCTATTTTTTCTTTTGCTTCCTGAGATTTCCCTTGGGCAATTGTTACCTGATTCCCTAAAGTAAAAATCAAAACAAATACTAATACTAGTTTTATAAATTTCATGTTAGTTTTTTTTAGTTAGTGTTAAAATGATTGAGGGTATGAAGGTTTATTGATAGAAGCTTTTAAATATCATCCAAATCTTCTAAAGATTCTTCTAATTCTTCTACTTTAGTTTCAACTTCTTCAGAAACCTGATCTAATTCAGACTCGATCGATTCTATTTTTTCTACAACTGCTTTGGTTTCTTCTTCTTCTTTTTTCTTATCAGTACAAGAAATAATTCCGAAGAGGAACATAATAGTAAGTAACTTAATTCCTGTTTTCATAATATTAAAATTTTTGGTTAGAATAAAACTATTATAAATATACTACAATTTTGTTTATAGATATACTTTGAACTATTTGTATCCTTTGCCCAATATATTATCTTTACCAACTGAATTTAGAAAGATCACAAATGAAGATTTCATATAACTGGCTGAAGCAATTTATTAACATCGACTGGGATGCAGAGAAAACCGGAGAACTCCTTACCGATCTGGGATTAGAGGTAGAAGGAATAGAGTCCTATCAAAGTGTAAAAGGAGGATTAGAAGGTGTCGTTATTGGGCAGGTTCTTAATTGCGAAAAGCATCCAAATGCAGATAAGCTTAAGATTACCAAAGTAGATTTAGGTAGTGGCGAACCGGTTCAGATTGTTTGTGGTGCTCCTAACGTGGCTGCTGGACAAAAAGTTCCTGTTGCGACTATTGGCACAAAACTTTATAATGATAAGGGAGAAGAATGGGTCATTAAAAAAGGAAAAATACGAGGAGAGGAAAGTCATGGTATGATCTGCGCCGAAGACGAATTAGGGCTAGGGAAAAGTCATGACGGGATTATGGTCTTAAGTACTGATATCACTGTAGGTACTAAAGCTGCAGACATATTTGATATTGAAAATGACTTTGTGTTTGAAATTGGATTAACTCCCAACCGTGCTGATGCGATGAGTCATTGGGGTACTGCACGTGATCTCAAAGCAGGGTTGCTACAAAAAGATATTAATTTAGAACTTATTACTCCTTCTGTAAGTAATTTTAGAGTAGAAAACAGGCTAAACAAAATTGACATCGAAGTCAAAAATAATGAAATGGCCCCCAGGTATTGCGGTGTAACAATTTCTGATATTAAAGTAGGTGAATCTCCTGCCTGGTTACAACACCGCTTAAAAGCAATAGGAATTACTCCAAAAAATAATGTTGTAGATGTTACCAATTATGTTTTGCATGAGTTAGGGCAACCTCTGCATGCATTTGACTCACATTATATTGAAGGGAATAAAATTGAAGTAAAAACTGTTGATGCTGGTACCAAATTTACAACTCTAGATGAAGTAGAAAGAGAATTACACCAAGATGATCTTATGATCTGTGATGCTGTAAAACCTCTTTGTATTGCAGGTGTATTTGGAGGAATAAACTCTGGTGTTACAGAAAGAACAACATCTATTTTCTTAGAAAGTGCCTACTTTGATCCTATTAGTATTCGTAAAACTGCAAAGCGACATGGCCTAAATACAGATGCTTCTTTTAGATTTGAAAGAGGTATTGATCCCAATATAACTGAATATGCTCTAAAAAGAGCTGCTCTATTAATACAAGAACTTGCGGGAGGGAATATTTCTAGTGAAATTATGGATTTGTATCCTAAAAAAATTGAAGATTTTCAGGTGATTTTATCTTTTGAAAATGCTACAAAGTTAATCGGTGAAGAAATACCTCAGGATACTATTAAAGGGATCCTCACTTCACTGGATATTAAAATTAATAGCGTAACCGAGGCGGGAATAGGACTTACCATTCCTGCATATAGAAATGATGTACAAAGAGAAGTTGATGTAATAGAAGAAATTCTTAGAGTATACGGGTATAATACTATTGGTTTTACTCAAAAATTGAATGCTTCGATATCAAATATTGACAAGTTCTCTGATTATAATGTGCAAAATACCATATCAAATCAACTTGTTGGTCAGGGATTTCACGAGATGTTAGCCAATTCCCTTACCTCTCCTGATTATATTGCCTTGAGTGAACAGCTTAAAAATGAGAATAATGTAGAAATGCTTAATCCACTAAGTAATGATTTGGCAGTAATGAGGCAATCTATGTTATTTTCGGGATTAGAAGCTGTATCATATAATAGCAATAGGAAGCGATCAGACCTTAAATTATTTGAATTCGGAAAAACATATCATAACTATGAAGATAAAAGAATAGAGAATAAACATCTAAGCATTATTGTTTCTGGAAGTAGATCTAAAGAAACCTGGATTTCAAATCCGCAAACAAGTGATTTCTTTTATTTAAAAGGAATAGTATTCTCTGTTTTAGAACGTTTAGGACTAACAAGATTAAAAACATCTCCTATAAAGAATGATGTTTTTGCTGAAGGTCTTTCTCTAAGTATTGGTAAAGCACATTTAGTAGATTTTGGAATACTAAAAAAATCGGTACTTAAACATTTCTCTATTTCTCAGGAAGTATTGTATGCCGATTTTAACTGGGATACTATTTTAGAATATGCAAAACACAATAAACTAAAGTATAAAGATATTCCAAAATTTCCCGAAGTACGACGTGATTTTGCTTTGTTACTAGATGATTCTATTAAGTTTGAAGAAATTCATACTATCGCCAAGCAAACCGAAAAACAAATTCTAAAAGACGTAAACTTATTTGACGTGTACCAGGGTAAAAACCTTCCTAAAGGAAAAAAATCGTATGCCGTAAGTTTTATTCTACAAGACGACAATAAAACACTTACCGATAAACAAATCGATAAGATTATGAGCAAATTACAGTACAATTTTGAAAATAAATTAGGCGCCGAGCTTAGATAAGCAGTAGTGTCAAATTTAAAATACTATTCATAATATTTTATAAATACTATTTTAAATACATCATAAAAAAAAACCGGAATGTACATTCCGGTTTTTTTTATGATATGTAATATGAAAGCTCTTATTATTAGTTACCTCCTTCTAAAGCTTTAAGTCTATCTTTCATTTCTCCAGCTTTAGGGTCATCTAACTGATAAAATATATTCATCAACGTACGAATAGCTTCAACATTATCAGGATTACTTTTTAGCGCTCCTTCAAGGTAAGGAACAGCTGTTTTATATAACTCTGATCTCTTTTTTGTAAGCTCTTCATATCTTCTATTATCACTTGAAGATGTTCCCAGGCTATTCATTTCGTCTACAATCTTAGTTTCTCCACTTAAAATTATAGAAGCGATATTGATTTGAGCAGCGCTATAATCTGGTTTTAGCTCTAAAGCTTTTTTATAGTAACCTAATGCCTGATCATTATCACCAAGACGAGATGCACTAACTCCTAAATTATATAGTAAATCTGGGTTTTCAGGATCATTAGCTACGATCTGCTCCATAATTTCTTTATACTTAGCAATATTTCCTAACTTATAATATACATCAGCTTCTGCTTGTTTTAATGCTGCATCCTCAGGATTTTCTTTTTTAGCATCTTCAATAGCAGCAATTGCTTCTTCATCTTTTCCTTGACTCATATAAATCAAAGCAATATTTTTTGCAATCTCTCCTTTTCTAGATTCAGAAGTTTTAGTTTCTGGCTTAATGTATTCTCCAGTTTTTACAGAAAGGTCTCTTATTTGTTTTGATTCAAAAACATCAACCTTACCTGTTTCTTTATGCGTTGCTACAAATTCCTTTTTCACCCCGCTAAAACCAAGGCTTTTTAATTCCTTATAATATTTTAGAGCAGTATCATAATCTTTATCATTAACAGCATTACTAGCTGCATAATATAGATATGTTGTATCAGCTTTATTAGTTGTATATCCTAAATAAAGTTTTTCTGATGCTCCTTTATAGTTTTTTGCATTCTGATCTTTAATTGCGTTTTCAATTAAAGATTGACGTAACAATTGTAATTTTTGAGTAGCATCTGCAGTATATTTAGATCCTCCTGCGGCTTTTTCAATTTCAATTGTTTTATTATAAGCACTTGCTGCACTTTCAATTTTCTCTAAAGATTCACCTGCAGAAGCAGCTACAACCTGACCTTTAAAGAAATAATATTGCGCTTTCATTTTTTCATCAGCAGCGTTTAACTGTCCTTCAGCAGCTTTCAATGCTTCACTAGCTACATCCATGTTACCAGATTTCAAGGCCTTGTTTGCCGCTTTTAATGCTTGTTTTGGCGTGTCCTTCTGAGAAAATCCAAAAGCACTAACAGCTAGAAATAGTACTACGATAAATTTAGTCTTCATTACTTGAGTTTTTAAAATGGGATTTAATTATTGTTTTGTTTCATTATCAATATTCGTGCCATCCGAAGTGGTATCAGCATCTGTTGTAGAAGAATCAACATCTTCTATATCTTCACCCTGATCTATATCATCTTCGTCATGCATAACTTTTGCTACTGCAGCAATAGAATCTTTACCTTTTAAATTAATAAGACGTACACCTTGTGTTGCGCGTCCCATCACACGTAAATCTTCTACGGCAAGTCGAATAGCAATTCCTGATTTATTTATAATCATAAGATCATCTAAATCGGTAACATTCTTAATTGCTACCAGAGATCCTGTTTTATCTGTAACAGAAATGGTTTTAACACCTTTCCCTCCTCTATTTGTTATTCTATAATCTTCTAATTTAGAACGTTTTCCATAACCGTTTTCTGAAACTACTAAGATATTACTTTCCATTTCATTAACAGCTACCATACCAATCACTTCATCGTTATCATCGGCAAGTCTTATTCCTCTTACTCCTGAGGCTCCACGTCCCATTGGCCTGGTTTTTTCTTCTTCAAATCGAATTGCTTTACCCGATTTTACGGCTAACATTACCTGGCTTTTACCATCGGTTAATTTCGCTTCTAGAAGTTCGTCATCATCCTTTATAGTAATAGCATTAATACCATTTGTTCTTGGTCTGGAATATTGCTCTAAAGATGTCTTTTTGACCTGACCTTTTTTCGTTGCCATAATGACATAGTGCGAATTAATATACTCTTCGTCTTTAAGATCCTGAGTACAGATAAAAGCTTTCACTTTATCATCACTATGTATATTAATTAGATTTTGAATAGCTCTTCCTTTAGAAGTTTTACTTCCTTCAGGAATTTCATATACTCTCATCCAGAAACATTTTCCTTTCTGAGTAAAGAACAGCATATACTGATGATTAGTTCCTACAAATAAATGTTCAAGAAAATCCTCATTACGTGTTGTACTTCCTTTTTGTCCTACTCCTCCTCTATTTTGTTTCTTATATTCATTAAGAGAAGTTCGTTTTATATATCCTGCATGCGAAATCGTAATGACTACTTTTTCATCCGGGATCATATCTTCTATACTTAGATCTCCTCCTGCATATTCTATTTGAGAGCGACGTTCATCACCGTACTTTTCTTTTACTTCGACAAGTTCATCCTTAATGATTTGCATTCTACGCTCCTTCTTCTCCAAAATATCCTTAAGGTCCTCAAT
This sequence comes from Aquimarina atlantica, assembly GCF_000626715.1. GTDB lineage: Bacteria > Bacteroidota > Bacteroidia > Flavobacteriales > Flavobacteriaceae > Aquimarina > Aquimarina atlantica. The sequence goes on from NZ_AQRA01000001.1 coordinate 943,119, forward strand.
TGTTTTCATCAATTCTTCATACTCGGCACGTAATTTATCTTGTTCAAGACCTGTTAACTGTCTTAAACGCATTTCTACAATCGCCTTGGCCTGTATTTCAGAAAGTTCAAAACGTTTTATTAATTTTTCGCGTGCCTCATCGGTGTTAGCAGAAGAACGAATTAAAGCAATCACTTCATCAATATTATCAGAAGCTATAATTAAACCTTCGAGAATATGAGCTCTTTCTTCAGCTTTTTTCAATTCATATTTTGTACGGCGAACAACAACTTCATGTCTGTGTTCTACAAAATAATGAATCATTTCTTTTACATTTAACAACTGCGGTCTTCCATTAACCAGTGCAATATTATTTACACTAAAAGAAGATTGTAAAGCTGTATATTTATATAAAAGATTTAGTACTATATTAGGTATTGCATCACGTTTTAGAACATATACAATACGCATACCTTTTCTATCAGACTCATCACGTATTGTAGCAATCCCATCAATTTTCTTATCGTTAACAAGATCAGCAGTTTTTTTAATCATGTCTGCTTTATTAACTTGATAAGGAATTTCACTAACAATAATGCATTCTCTACCGTTTACTTCTTCAAAACTGGCTTTAGCTCGAATAACGACTCTTCCTCTACCTGTTTTAAAAGCTTCTCTAACACCATCATAACCATAAATTGTTCCACCTGTAGGAAAATCCGGAGCTTTAATGTATTGTATTAACTCATCAATTTCGATATCATTATTATCGATATATGCAATAGTACCATCAACAACTTCACTTAAATTATGAGGAGGCATGTTTGTAGCCATACCAACTGCAATTCCTGAAGCTCCATTTATTAATAATCCCGGGACTCTTGTTGGTAGAACTGTTGGTTCTTGTAAAGTATCATCAAAATTAAAGGTATGGTCTACAGTATCTTTTTCGATATCTGCCAACATATCTTCTGATATCTTTCGCATTCTTGCTTCTGTATAACGCATAGCTGCAGGGCTATCACCATCTACAGAACCAAAGTTACCCTGACCATCAACTAACATATATCTCAAACTCCATTCTTGCGCCATACGAACCATCGTATCATATACAGATGTATCACCATGCGGGTGATATTTACCAAGAACTTCTCCTACAATTCTTGCAGATTTCTTGTGGGCACTACTCGCTTTAACACCCAGTTCATACATACCGTATAAAACACGTCTATGTACGGGCTTAAGACCATCCCTAACATCAGGAAGTGCACGAGATACAATAACAGACATTGAATAATCAATGTATGCAGATTTCATCTCATCTTCTATATTGATAGGTATAAGCTTTTCTCCATCAGCCATAAAAAATTATTTTATTCTAAAATTGATTAATTAAACGCGCTAATTTAAGCAAATTAAGATGGTTTTAACAGCCAATTCCCCTGTAATATACGGAATTTATTAACAATAGTATGAATAGATGTCGTTAATAAGTCTGTGATCTTAGGTTTTGATTATTAATGCATTTTTTGTCTATTTACCAATACAAGCAAAAAAACCATAACTGGCACTGTCTCAGAGCGGGTATGTGTATTTTTAGAGCTTGAAATTGCATGACAAAATATCCCAATGTCAAAATATCTAATTAAAAGGAATAGTTTTTGTCAATTTAATTCTAAAAATTACTATTTTAGTTATAAAGAAAGAGAATAATTTTATGGATGATAATTTTTCGCCCAGAGTAAAAGATGTGATTGCGTACAGTAAAGAAGAAGCGCTAAGATTAGGGCATGACTTTATTGGCACAGAACACCTTATGTTAGGGTTGCTACGTGACGGAAGTGGTAAAGCTATTAATATTCTAGATGCGCTAGATATCGATTTGACTAATTTAAGAAGAAAGGTAGAAATCTTAAGTCCAGCAAATCCAAATATAGCCGTTGCCTCGAACGAGAAAAAAAATTTACATTTAACTAGACAAGCTGAAAGAGCATTAAAAACTACTTTTTTAGAAGCTAAGCTATTTCAAAGCTCTTCTATTAATACGGCTCATCTTCTGCTATGTATCCTAAGAAATGAAAATGACCCAACTACAAAACTTTTAAATCGTTTAAAAGTAGATTATGATAATGTTAAAGACCAATTTAAGTTTATGATTGCTAACGAAGAAGAATATATAGATAACCCAAAAGCAGAATCTTTCTCTGAAGATGATGACGATTTAACAGGAGATTCGTCTAAAGAAAATCCTTTTAACTCTCCTTCTGGAGGAAGTAAAGCGGGAAAAAAATCTAAAACCCCTGTTTTAGATAACTTTGGCCGTGATTTAACGGCAATGGCAGAAGAAGGAAAACTCGACCCCGTAGTGGGGCGTTCCAAAGAAATAGAACGTGTATCTCAAATATTAAGTAGACGTAAAAAGAACAACCCACTACTCATAGGAGAACCTGGAGTTGGTAAATCTGCCATTGCAGAAGGACTTGCTCTAAGAATAGTAAAACGTAAAGTTTCTAGAATCTTATTTGACAAAAGAGTCGTTACTCTTGATCTGGCAAGCTTAGTCGCGGGAACCAAATATCGTGGACAATTCGAAGAGCGAATGAAAGCGGTAATGAACGAATTAGAAAAGAACGATGACATCATTCTTTTTATAGATGAGATTCATACTATTGTCGGTGCCGGTGGTGCTACAGGAAGTTTAGACGCTTCAAATATGTTTAAACCAGCCTTGGCAAGAGGTGAAATCCAATGTATTGGAGCTACAACCTTAGATGAATATCGCCAATACATAGAAAAAGATGGTGCTTTAGAAAGACGTTTTCAGAAAGTAATTGTAGAACCTACAAATATCGAAGAAACCATAGAAATCCTTAACAATATCAAGGAGAAATATGAAGAACATCATAATGTTAGTTACACACCAGAAGCTATTGAAGCCTGTGTAAAATTAACCAATAGATATATGACAGATCGCTTTTTACCAGATAAAGCTATTGATGCACTGGATGAAGCAGGTTCTAGAGTGCATATTACCAATATTGATGTTCCTAAAAAAGTACTCGATCTCGAGAAAAAACTTGAAGAAGTAAGAGAACTTAAAAATAGTGTAGTCAAAAAGCAAAAATACGAAGAAGCTGCAAAACTTAGAGATGACGAAAAGAATCTTGAGAAAGAACTTGGTGTTGCACAAGAACAATGGGAAAAAGAATCTAAACTACATAAAGAGATTGTTGACGAAGAAAATGTAGCAGATGTAGTATCTATGATGACTGGCATTCCTGTTAATCGTATCGCACAAACCGAAAGTAACAAACTAGCCGAATTACCTGACCTAATCAAGGGTAAAGTTATTGGCCAGGATGAAGCTGTTACCAAAGTCGTAAAAGCAATTCAACGTAACCGTGCCGGACTTAAAGATCCGAATAAACCTATTGGATCATTCATATTTCTAGGACAAACCGGAGTTGGTAAAACGCAATTAGCAAAAGTTTTGGCCAGAGAACTCTTTGATAGCGAAGACACTCTTATTCGTATTGATATGAGTGAATATATGGAGAAATTTGCGGTCTCTAGACTTATTGGAGCACCTCCTGGATATGTAGGTTATGAAGAAGGAGGCCAACTTACTGAGAAAGTAAGAAGAAAACCATATGCAGTTGTTCTATTAGATGAAATTGAAAAAGCGCATCCCGATGTCTTCAATATGATGCTTCAAGTCTTAGATGATGGATATCTTACCGATAGCCTTGGACGCAAAATTGATTTTAGAAATGCTATTATCATTATGACTTCTAATATTGGAGCGCGTAAACTAAAAGATTTTGGACAAGGAGTTGGTTTTGGAACTTCTGCAAAAAAGACTCAGGCAGAAGATTATGCCAAAGGAGTAATAGAAAATGCATTAAAAAAAGCCTTTGCTCCCGAGTTTCTAAATCGAGTAGATGATGTTATTGTGTTTAATGCATTAGAACGAGAAGATATTCATAAAATTATAGATATCGAACTTGACAAACTATACGGACGAATTAAAGACCTTGGATACGATCTTTCTTTAAGTGAAAAAGCTAAGGATTATATTACCGAAAAAGGTTTTGACAAACAGTATGGTGCAAGACCGTTAAAAAGAGCGATCCAAAAATATATAGAAGACGCTCTAGCAGAAGAGATTATAAATTCTCAGCTTGAAGAAGGTGATAGTATATTTATGGATATGGATGATGATTCTGGCGAATTGACAATTACCATCAAAAAAGCTGAAGAATCAACCGAATCTTAACTTAATATTTACAAAACAACAATACAAAAGAGGCTGTTACTTGTAGATAACAGCCTCTTTTAATATAGATTAAAAATAACATAACAATCTTAAACACAATCGTCCAGAAATTATAAAAAAACATAACAAATAAGATTACTCAAGAACTTTTCTAACCCTCTTTTTAATTCATGTTTTTTTCATATATTATACCGATAATAAAATAAGAAAGAGAGCCCTATTTCTATCCTATTTCGTATCTAAAACTCATACTAAAATGCTAACAAATAATAGATGATCACTTCGTATAATTTCTATTTCTGTCATATAGAGATATATGAAGATTATGTAAAGGCTATAATGAAAGAAGGAATTACAGTCTTGCCAGAACATAATGATGTTTTATTACTGATTACAGAAAAACATTTCAAAAACAAACCATTTGTTTATATCACACACCGTATTAATTCTTATGCTGTAAATCCAACGGTATATTTAGAAACTGCCAAAATTCCAAATGTGATTGGTTTTGCTGTAGTATCTGCTGATCATAGACAAAAAATACAAACAAAGCTTGAAAAAGCTTTCTTTAACAAAGAGTTCAAACAATTTGATACTTTGGAGTTAGCTCTGAAATGGAAAGATCAAATGATCAAAAAATATAGTGATCAAAAAATAGTATAAAAACTATAAAGCGATACTTGTAATGATACAGTATCGCCTTATTATAGTATATCTATAAATATTATTTAGCAATATTCACTGCTCTTGTCTCTCGTATTACAGTCACTTTAACCTGACCAGGATATGTCATATCGGTCTGTACTTTTTGAGAAATCTCAAAAGAAAGACTAGCTGCTTTTTCATCATTTACTTTTTCACTTTCAACAATCACACGAAGCTCTCTACCTGCCTGAATCGCATAAGCTTTTTTCACTCCATCAAATCCAAAAGCGATTCCTTCTAAATCTTTCAATCTTTGAATATAAGAATCCAAAACCTGACGTCTGGCACCTGGTCTGGCACCACTAATCGCATCGCACACCTGAACAATAGGAGAAATTAACGATGTCATCTCTACCTCATCATGATGAGCTCCTATAGCATTACAAACTTCTTGTTTTTCACCATATTTTTCTGCCCATTGCATTCCAAGAATTGCATGCGGAACTTCTGTTTCTGTATCCGGAACCTTACCAATATCATGAAGTAAACCTGCTCTTTTTGCTAGTTTAGGATTCAATCCTAATTCTGAAGCCATTACACCACATAACTTAGCAACTTCTCTGGAATGTTGCAGAAGATTCTGACCATAAGAAGATCTATACTTCATTCTACCAATAGTCTTAATTAGTTCTGGATGCAATCCGTGTATCCCGAGATCAATTACGGTACGCTTACCGACTTCGATGATCTCTTCATCTATTTGTTTCCTTGTTTTTCTTACTACTTCTTCTATTCGTGCAGGATGAATTCTTCCATCGGTTACTAGTTTATGAAGTGACAATCGAGCCACTTCCCTTCTTACAGAATCAAAACAAGATAAAATTATTGCTTCGGGAGTATCATCAACTATAATCTCAACTCCTGTAGCCGCCTCAATAGCTCTAATATTTCTACCTTCACGACCAATAATTCTACCTTTTACATCATCACTTTCAATATTAAAAACCGAAACACAGTTCTCAATTGCTTCTTCTGTACCTATTCTTTGAATTGTGTTAATGATTACTTTCTTAGCTTCCTGCTGTGCGGTTAGCTTAGCTTCTTCAATAGTATCTTGAATAAGTGCCATTGCATCAGTCTTTGCCTGTCCTTTTAAAGATTCAACAAGCTGTTCTTTTGCTTCTTCTGCAGATAATCCCGATATAACTTCAAGTTGTTGTACCTGGCTTTTATGAAGTTTTTTAAGTTCGTTTTGCTTCTTTTCTAAATAGTCCTTGCGTTGCTCTCCTTCTTTAATCTTTTCTTCGAGCTCTACATTTAGTTTTTTATTTTTAGATAATTCATTAGAGACCTGAGATTCTTTATCTCTAGTTCGTTTTTCAGCTTCGGCCATCTTCTTATCTCTCGATAATATTACCTTTTCATGTTCTGATTTTAATTCAATAAATTTTTCTTTAGCCTGAAGTATCTTGTCTTTTTTAATTGTCTCTCCCTCATTTTTAGCATCTCTTAAAATGCTTTCGGAAGTTTTTTTAGCATTTTTAATAATCTCTGAAGCCTTACTGCGTTCCAGAACTTTGGCAATGATAAATCCTATCATTAGTCCTGCTACCCCAGCAACTATTAAAAATATAATATTATTATCCATAATTTGTGTTAGTATTTATATAAAAAAAGCCTGCACTAGCAAAGGTTCTGTATAAACTCTGTAAAAACAGGTTTAGGGCTAACAAATTGCTCAAGAATCCGCTCAAGGCGGCGCGCTTTTACAACTTAAACTCACCCTTTTTAATTAATTCTTGTTGAGTTTATCAAAATAACAACTAGTGCAGGCAGTAACCTTATTTATTTTAAAGAACGTTATGATAAATGTTCATGCAGCAAATTATTTAATTCATTTAATCTATTAGCCACATTAACCGTGTCATCATCTTTATCTATAGCTTTTTGTTCTACTTGTGCAGCAAATTGCAAAGCACACATTGCCAATACATCTTGCTTATCTCTAACTGCATAACTTTGCTCAAATTGCTTTATCATGGCTTCTATCTTTTTTGCAGCTTTTCGCAAACCTTCTTCCTGATCCGGATTAATCGTTAACGGGTATACACGATCTGCAATAGATAATTTAATTTTAAGCTTATCTGCCATATTTTACTTATTCAGAAAGTTGTGCGATGCACATATCAATCTCTCTTATTAAAGCGTTTATTTTGAGCTTGGTTTCCCTTTTATATTCGTCACTGCCTAGTATTGCGTTTGCATTTTTGAGCGCACTGAATTTTTCTTCCCACTGCTTTAATTGATCCGCCTGAAGTTCTGAATTAGACTCCAAATCCGATATTTTCTCTTTTAAACTTAAATTTTGTTGCTTAACTAATTCATATTTATGAAGCAACTTACTTATTCTATTTTCAAGAGAATCAATAATTTCAATTAAATCACTCATTGTAAATTTTACACAATACTTCGTTACACAAAGTTAACATACCAATTGAAAAAACCCAATAGTTTTACAACTAATTTTAAACCCTTTTTTCATTGTGGTTTAATCTTCGATATTTCTTCAACTTTAACCAAAGACGACGCGATTATCTGGTGCATATCATAATAGCGATATTCTGCTAGTCTTCCTCCAAAAATCACACCTTCTAATTGTTGTGATTCTTTTTTATACTTTTTAAAGATTTCTTGATTTCTACTATTATTAATAGGGTAATATGCCTCCTTGCTTCTATCCCAATTTTCGGGATATTCTTTTGTTATAATTGTTTTATCCTGCTTTCCAAATTCAAAATGTTTATGTTCGATAATTCTGGTAAAAGCATAACTTGCATCATTATAGTTTACCACAGCATTACCCTGGTAATTTTCTATATCATGAAGTTCATGTTCGAATCGTAATGACCTGTATTCTAAATACCCATGCTTATATCCAAAAAACTCATCTATTTTGCCTGTATACACAATCTTATCGGCTAGAGATTCGAGCTCTATTCTATCTTCAAAAAAATCTACTCCTGTTTTGGTATCAACACCATCTAATAAACCATTAATAATTACATTATACCCCCCAATAGGAATCCCTTGATAAATGTCATTAAAATAATTATTGTTATACGTATATCTAACCGGAAGTCTTTTAATAATAAATGCAGGGAGTTCTGTAGCTTTTTTTCCCCATTGTTTTTCTGTATAGGCTTTAATAAAAGTTTCATAAATATCTTTCCCTACCAAAGATAAAGCTTGTTCTTCCAGGTTTTGCGGAGATTTCACTCCATATTGTGCTATTTGTTCATCAATAATCTTTTTTGCTTCCTGCGGTGTCTTTGTTCCCCATAGTTGATAAAAGGTATTCATATTAAAAGGCAGATTATACAGTTTACCTTTTGATAATGATAGTGGAGAATTTATATAATTATTAAAAGTTGCAAACTGATTTACATAATCCCAGATTTTTTTATCATTAGTATGAAAAATGTGAGCTCCATACTTATGCACATTAATCCCTTCTTTTTCCTCACAATATACATTTCCGCCTAAATGATCTCGTTTATCTATCACAAGACATTTTTTACCTCGATTAGTCATTTCATGAGCAAAAACACTTCCAAACAATCCTGCTCCTACAATTAGATAATCATATCTCTTTTCTTTCACTAGTTTTTTTTATTTGAAATGGTTTCTAAAAATTCAGTTGTCAAAACTACTATTTTTAAAAGATTTTATACCTAATAATTATGCATCAAAAAATCACAATTGATAATCTTCTTAAAATAGGGCATAAAAAATAAAATGTATGTATCTTTCCCACATAAATTTTACATATTCATATGAAAGGATATTTCATTTCCAGAAATTACAAATCTCTTTTTAACGCAGCTGGTAAAGCAAAAACTGATTGTGAGTCTATTCTAACCGAGATGGGGTTTAAAAACCTGGGGTTCAAACAATCTTCAATCCCCAACTCTGCAATTGGTGCTCTAAAAAACTTTTTCGGGATCACCTTTGCCCTAATACGATTACCTTATAAATCAACATTATGCACACAATACCCTCTAAATAAGTTTAGAAATTACGTCTTATTTGTTGCAAAAATAAAAAGATGTAACATCATTACTATTGTTCATGATGTGCGCTTTTTGAAAGGTAGAACCAGTGACGCTAATAAAGAATTAAAAAAAATAATTTCTTCGAATGCCATTATTGTACACAATGATTCGATGAAGAATTGGTTTTTAGAACAAGACGTTAAAATCCCTATAATTGTACTCGGAATATTTGACTATATCTTAAATAAAGGATTACCTGATCAAAACAATGATATTACAGGAGAAAAAATGCACGAAGTGGTATATGCAGGAGGTTTTGGAGAAGGTAAAAATTCCTATATCTATGACATTGACCTATTCGAAAGAAAAAATTTTAGGATGAATCTTTATGGTATGGGATTTGATTATCAAAAACTAAAAACCGAAAAAGAAACATCTGTACTTAATTATGAAGGAGCATTTCCTTCTGATGTGGTCGCTTATCATATTAAAGGATCATTTGGATTAGTATGGGATGGTATTTCTACAGAAGAATGTAGTGGGCAATACGGACAGTACTTAAAATATAACAACCCTCATAAAACTTCATTGTATATTTTATGTGGATTACCAGTAATCGTATGGGATAAAGCAGCCATTAGTGCCTTTATAACAGATAACAATATTGGTTTTACCGTTTCTAATTTAGATGAACTAAGTAACAAATTAGAAAGTTTATCATCTGAAGAATATAAAAAAATGAAAACCAATGTAGACCTGGTTAGAACAAAAATTATTTCTGGTGGATATTTAAATGACGCTATTAATCATGCACTGAAAATAACATAATCTAGCAAAAAAATAAGTAGTTTTATAAGCACATTTCATAAACATACATATAGATACCCCCTTTTATGAGAAAAATTATAGTTTTTATTGTACTCGGCTTTTCTTTTTGCTACGGACAAAAAAACCTTCCTAAAGACTATTTTATTCGCCCTCTAGATATTCCTACTGTAGTTTCGGGTACATTTGGCGAGTTGAGATCTAACCATTTTCATTCTGGATTAGATATGAAAACTAAGGGCGAAGAAGGATTAAATGTATATGCTACTGCATCTGGTCGGGTAACTAGAATAAAGGTTTCACATGGTGGATATGGTAAAGCACTATATATCGCACATCCTAATGGGTATACAAGCGTATATGCTCATCTAAAAAAATTCTCCCCAGAAATTGAAGCTTTTGTAAAAGAAAGGCAATACGCAAAAGAATCTTATGAAATAGAGCTTTTTCCTAAATCGGGATCGCTAATGGTAAAGCAAGGTGACGTTATAGCATACAGTGGTAATACCGGAGGAAGTTCTGGACCTCATCTTCATTTTGAAATTAGAGATTCGAGATCCAGACCAATGAACCCAATGAATTTTGGTATAGAAGTAAAAGATACCAGAAAACCAATCGTAAATAGTCTTTGGGCTTATAGTTTAGATAAAGATGCACATATTAATGGTGCTCAAAAACCAGTTAGATTAAAGCTTACACCCCAAGAGGATGGTAGTTTTAAAGCAGAAAATCTGAATGCATATGGTAAAATCGGTTTTGGCGTATCTACCATAGACAAACAAGATTTAGCCGAAAATAATAACGGTGTATATGAAATAACTACTCTAATTAATGGCCAGGAAAATTTAAAAATAGAAATGAATCGTTTTTCTTTTGCCGAAACACGATATGCAAATCGAATTATTGATTACTCCTATTTTAAAGAATATAGAAGTAGAATAACAAAACTCTTTGTTGAAAAAAATAACCCGTTAACCGTTTTTAAAAAGAAAGTAAACAATGGTATTGTTAATATTCAAGATAGCCTTTCTTATAACTATACCATTCATATCAAAGATTTTAAAAACAATACCACTACAATCACTATCCCTGTGCAAGGAAAGAATGTAGAAGCAATCACAAAAGCAGATATTTCTAAAACATCTGAATACGCTAAGGCAACTGAAAATTACACGTATAGCTCTGGTTTTTTTGATCTTTTCATTCCTAAAGGTGCATTATATGAAAACACCTATCTAGATATATCTGTTAATGGAGAAAAAATCAAAATCCACAATAACAAAACGCCATTGCATAAAAATATGACTCTGGTTTTTGATGTATCAAGATACAGCGAAGAAGATAAGAAAAAACTATATATAGGCCGTATAAACGGCTCTAAAACACCATCATACTCTAGAACATCAAAGAAAGGTAATCGATTCTCTACCAGGACACGTACTTTTGGAACGTACTCCTTATTTACCGATAACCAAAAACCTACAATAATACCCATTAATGTTTCTAGCAAAAAATGGATATCAAACGCTACACATTTAAAAGTAAAAATTAATGATTCTGAATCTGGAATAAAAAGTTATCGAGGTACTATAAACGGAAAATTTATTTTATTAGAGTATGATTATAAGACCGGAATGTTAATCTATGATTTTAATGATAAAATTCATGCGGACTCAGAAAATAATTTTAAACTTGTTGTGTTAGATAAAGTAGGTAATCGAGCAACATTCGAAACCACTTTTTTTAGAAAACCTTAAATACTCTTATTTCTTGAAACCTAATTTTTTCTCACTTTTGATTTTACTGATTCTAATCAGTATTTCTTCTTCGGCACAAACTGCAACGTTAAAAGGTGTTATTCTTAATGAAAACAATATTCCCATTCAAGGAGCTAATATCTCTTATAACGATTCTGGTACTCAATCTGATAAAAATGGTGTATACCAACTTAGTATACCCGCTAATCAAGAAATTACAATACACATATCTCACATTAGTTTAAAAAATGTACAATTTGTTATTAATCTCGAAGAAAATCAAGAGTATGAACTTAATCCTGTACTAAAAACAGATGTTGAACAGATAGGTGAAGTTATTATATCGGGTAGAGAGCGAAAAATAGTAGAAGGTATTACAACATTAGACCCCGAAACCATTAGAACCACTCCTTCTGCCAATGCGGGTGTAGAAGGACTCCTTAAGAGTTTACCTGGTGTAAGTTCTAATAACGAATTAAGCACACAATATTCTGTTCGTGGAGGAAATTATGATGAAAATTTGGTCTATGTAAATGAGATCGAAGTATATCGTCCTTTTTTAATACGGTCAGGACAACAGGAAGGCTTAAGCTTTGTAAATACAGATATGGTTCGTAATGTAGACTTTTCTGCAGGAGGGTTTCAAGCTAAATATGGAGATAAGCTTTCTTCAGTCCTAGATATTACCTACAAAAGACCAACAAGATTGGGAGCAACGGCAGATTTAAGCCTCCTGGGAGGTAGTGTTTCTGCAGAAGGAATTTCTAAAAACAAAAAACTAGCTGCTATCGTTGGCGTTCGATATAGAGATAATAGCTTATTAGTAGATGCAAAGAATACAGAGACTAATTTCCAGCCAAGGTTTGCAGATGTGCAAACATACCTTTCCTATAATTTTTCCAGTAAATTTGAATTAGGATTCTTAAGTAATTTAGCACTTAACACTTATGATTATGAACCATTAACAGAACAGGTAAATTTTGGAACATTACAAACAGTGCAGGCATTAACCGTTCGCTATGACGGACAAGAAAAAGACAGGTATGAAACTTATTTTGGAGCACTAAAAGGAACCTACAGAGCCAATGACAATCTGACCCTTAAATTAATTGCTTCTGGATATCACACACAAGAACAAGAACATTATGATATTTTTGCAGCCTATGCGCTAGGAACTGTAAATACCGATATTGGTAGTGAAAACCTGGGAGAAGTAGAATTTAGTGAAGGTATAGGTTCTCAATTAACGCATGCAAGAAACGACCTGGATGCCTTGATATATAATCTCGAGCACAAGGGAACATACGTTGCAGATCAACATCAGTTTGATTGGGGCATCAAATACACCTCAGAAGATATTAGAGATCGTTTACAAGAATATGAAATCATTGATTCTGCCGGCTTTTCTATCAGACCTCCCGTATTGGATTTTGTAAATGATCAGCCCTACACTCCTTTTGCAAGTCCTATTGTTCCTTTTACTAGCGTAAGAGCTACAAATAGCACTAAAATTGATCGTATTTCTGGATATGCTCAATACAGTATTCGCTCTAATATAAAAGAAAATGAAATATGGGCAAATATAGGCGTTAGGGCACATAACTGGAATATTTATGGAAATACAGTCGACAGTTCTGATTCGCAAATTGTATTTAGCCCTAGAGCTCAGGTTGCAGTTAAACCAAATTGGAAATCTGATATGATCTTTAGACTCTCTGGAGGGGTGTACCACCAACCTCCTTTTTATAGAGAATTACGAGATTCGCTAGGGGTAGTACGGCCAGATGTTAAAGCACAACAATCAATACATATCGTACTTGGTAATGATTACAGTTTTTCTATGTGGAAAAGACCATTTAAATTAACCACAGAATTGTATTATAAAAAGCTAACCGATGTAAACCCGTATACCATCGAAAATGTTAGAATACGATATCGTGCAAGAAATAATGCAGAAGCATATGCACAAGGGGTTGATTTAAGACTTAATGGAGAATTTGTTCCCGGTACAGAAAGTTGGGTAAGTTTTGGGTATCTAAAAACTGAAGAAAATATCGATAAGCGTGGATATATTGCCCGGCCTACTGACCAACGACTCAAAATTGGAGTATTATTTCAGGATTATGTACCTTCTATCCCAAGTTTAAAAATGTATTTAAATATGGTTTATCAAACAGGAGTACCAGGAGGTTCTCCCAGTTATGCCGATCCATATAATTTTCAGACCAGACTAAGAGATTATCGAAGAGCTGATTTAGGGATCTCATATGTTGTGGTTGATCAAAACAAAAGATTAAGACAGGGACATTTTCTTAATAAGTTTAGAGAGCTATACCTAGGTTTTGAAATCTACAACATTTTTGATAACCAAAATACAATCACCAATACTTTTGTAAGGGATGCAGCAAGTCGACGTCAATTTGCTATTCCTAACTATTTAACCCCACGAGTTTTTAATGTTCGATTAGGAATGAAATTTTAAGGACGAATTATTCTTCTATAAATTTCTTTAAAACCTCTACCGTATAATCAATTTCTTCTTTAGTATTAAACTTTGAAAGAGAGAAACGTATTGATGGTTTTTGTAAATCTTCATCAGAAAGGATTTCGGTTAATACATGAGACCCTTTGCCACTCCCACTTTGGCAAGCACTTCCTTTCGAGCATGCAATTCCGTTAATATCCAGATGAAATAATAATATCCCTGCTTTTTCTTCAGAAACCGGTAAACACGCACTAATTAGCGTATATGTACTTTTTAGGGGATCACAACAACTGGCATTAAACTTTACTCCTTCAATCTTATTTTTAAGAGTATCAATAAAGTATTGTTTAAGATTAGTAACGTAGCTCTTTTCTTCTTCTAAATTTTCATATGATAATCGCAACGCCTCATCCATCCCGGCAATATTATGCACGCTTTCTGTTCCCGCTCGATATCCTCTCTCCTGTTCTCCTCCAAAAATTAAAGGTTTTAAACCAGAATTTTTTCGAATATATGCAAAACCTACTCCTTTTGGCCCATGAAATTTATGAGCACTTACTGCAGTAAAATCAACGTGTAAATTATTTAATTTCACATCATAATGCCCTATTGATTGAACCATATCACTATGAAAAAGTGCTTTATGTTCATTACATAAGTTTCCGACACGCTCAATATCTAATATCGTTCCTACTTCATTATTTACATGCATCAAACTTACTAATGTTTTCTCATCAGAATTACTAAGGAGTGATTCTAAATGTTTATAATCAATCGAGCCATCTGTATTTATATCAACATAGCTTACCACTATATCAGTACGAGATTCTATTTCCTGTACCGTATGTAATACCGCATGATGCTCTATTCTGGTTGTAATAATATGTTTAACTCCTAAATCTCTAACTGCACTATTTATTGCTAAGTTATCGGCTTCTGTACCTCCAGAAGTAAATATAATTTCTGAGGCTTTTACCCCTAAATATCCAGCAATATTTTTCCGAGTTTGTTCTATATGATTCTTAGCAGATCGACCATAACCATGTATTGATGACGGATTTCCATAATCTTCTTTCAATACAGAAACCATTTTAGCAATAACCTCTGGCCTTACCTCTGTGGTAGCCGCACTATCAAAATAAACTTTTTGCATAAAACAAAGTAATTAAGTTGTTGAAATAGATATTTATTTGTTTTTTGTAAAAAAACCTTTAATTTTTACAATATTCCCAATTTTCCGACTACAAAACTAATCTAAATAAAATTATTTTCGAGTACACACGTTATAATCTTTCAATTCCTTTACTTTTGTCAAAAAAAATACTCATTCTGACATGAAAAAGTTGTTTTCATTTCTCTTTTTATTATTATTTCTTACCTCTTGTGATGATGGTGACATAGTGATCACCAGTTTTGAGTTTGATGATGTTGATTTACAGCTTTGTAAAGGTGCAAAACCAAATGAATTTGTTTTTTTCAAGATTAGCAAAACTATAAACGAGGCCATTTCTTACAATTTTATTAATGAGACCTTTTCTGATACTATTGCAACATCTACCCCCATTACTATCCAATTAAGTGAAGGTTCTAACAATTTGATATATAGAAATTTTAATGTTCCGGTAACTGCAGATTATTTTTGCTCTAATGTGCCTTCTAGTGAAATCATAATTGTTGATGAACTTAATGGTATTGCAGGAACATCTGAAATTTCAACTAAAATTACAACGGAAGATGATGATGATGGAGTTCCGGCAGAACAAGAAGATCTTAATAACAATGGTAACTTAGAGGATGATGATACTGATGGTGACGGGATTCCTAATTATAAAGATCAGGATGACGATAATGATAATATTTTAACCAGTGTTGAGTTGCCCAATGATATTCCTGACAATGATGATCCCCGGGATACAGACGGAGATGGTACACCTGATTACCTTGAAGAAGATGATGATGGTGACGGAATCTTAACTCGTAATGAAGATGCAGATATGAATGGAAACCCAAGGGATGATAGAGATCCAGTTTCTGGAAAATTATTTTACCTGGATGCAGCATCGACTAATAGTGCAGTTATGGTAAACCCTGTACTTGATAACACTATAAAAACTACATTTAAGACCACTGTATCTATAAACGGTCTTGTTTTTGATGGTAACAATCAGAATTTTGAAGACAAGAATTTTTCATTTGGTTTTAGAGATGTTACCATTCCTAAGACAACCAAAAAAGAGTAGCTTATACCACATTATTATGAATAATTTTTTTTACTATATAATTTTTATTGCAGTATTGGTTAGTTGTAGTGAAGGAGATGTTATAGAAAATGACATCAGTAATTTTACAGCTCCGTTAGAGAATTGCTCTAATCAAAATGAAGATACTTTTGTTTTTTTCAAAATTGATTCTCAAATAAATCAATCTCTTTCTCTTAATTTTACAAGTACCACTTTTGAACTAAATACAGTTCCTGAAAACCTTACCCATACTATAGCACTTAATACTACTACAAATATCTTGATGTACAGACAATTTAGTACTCAAATCGATGGTGCAGCATATTTTTGCAGTAGCGTTCCTCCTAGCGGTATAACAGTTACTCAAGAATTAAAAAGCTCTAACGGTAATGCTGAAATAAAATATGTTGTAAAGAGTGATACCGCTACAGAAACTGTCTATACCAGAACGATAACCCTTACCGATATCACTCTGGAAGGAGCTGGAATTGCAATACGACAAGAACTACTACAACTAGGCGAAGATGAGATTACTGTTTCAAAATAACTATTTTGGGTTTTGAACAATATACACCTCTGTCGCTCCCAGTCCATATTTTCTATAGTTACCTTCAGAAATTCTGATATTATCATATCTCCCAAAAAGGTATTTGAGTTCTTCTTTCAAAACTCCTTGTCCAACCCCATGAATAAAAACTACATTGGGAATACGTTTACTAATTGCAAAATCCAGTTGTCTTTTTGCTGTATCTAATTGCAACGTTATCATATCATGATTTGTCATTCCCTTGGTTGATTTCACTAATTTATTAATGTGTAAATCAACTTCCATTGGCGGTATATCCCGCTCTTTTGGTTTAACAACAGGCCTTTTGGGCTTTTTTTTAAAAACCTCCTTCTCCTGCAAGTTCTTATGTACCTCTTCATAAGAAGGCATAATAAGCTCTCCCGATTTAATTTTTACGACTTCACGAATAAAAAATGTCATATCAAACCCATCCTCTGTTTCAATTGTTACTTCATCTGTAGTAACCGCTACGACTTTACCCGTTATTGGTTCATCCAAAACCGATACAGTATCCCCTATTTTAATCATATTATTCTTCTTCTTCAAGGTATGGATCAGGATCAATTTTAGTTTTCGATTTCACATTGGTATTAATAAGAAATACTCCTAACATTAAAAAGACCACTCCAATACTCTGGATATAATAGTTTTTAGTTATTGAAGAAATTTCACTTATCAGTGCAATAGCTCCAATAATTACCAAAAGTATGCTTATAATTTTTTTAACCTTACGATAAATCATTTGCCTAATTCTTTTTTATTAATCCGATAGATAGTACAATCGATATTATTATTTAACTGATTTCCTTTTAAATAATAACTTAAGGCATTTACTTTATGCCCAGATCCAATACTCCTCTTTACGAATTGCAAAAGTATTAAATAATAGATTTTTGAACCTGCAAATATTTTAAATAACTTAATTATGTATATTGCAGTTAATAATTATAAAGTTTTTCGCTTTTGGAGACCTATA
This sequence comes from Aquimarina atlantica, assembly GCF_000626715.1. Lineage (GTDB taxonomy): Bacteria > Bacteroidota > Bacteroidia > Flavobacteriales > Flavobacteriaceae > Aquimarina > Aquimarina atlantica. The sequence goes on from NZ_AQRA01000001.1 coordinate 960,922, forward strand.
TGTTACCTTGTTTAAACAAAAAAATTTTTGGAGTTGATTGTTTAGGCTGTGGAATGCAAAGATCTATTGCTCTCTTACTCAAAGGAGATTTTGTTGCTGCGTTTTATATGTATCCTGCGATTTATCCTCTTTTACTATTATTAATATTTTTAGGATTCAACTTTTTTATCAAATTTAAATATGACAGACTTATAAAAATTAGTCTTATGGTTACAGCCATACTTACTATTATTATAAGTTATGTGATCAAAATGAAAATTATTTTTAACTAATCAATCTAAATTATGGAAAAACAAACATTACCTAATTCTACCCTAATCCTGGTTTTTGGTATTCTATCAATCTTAGGATGCTGTTGTTATGGTGTGCTAGGGATTATTCTGGCTATAGTAGCTATAGTACTAGCTAAAAAAGCTACTGCATTATACAATGAAAACCCAGAATTATATACTGGCTATCAAAATGTTAAAACAGGTAAGATACTAGCAATTGTAGGTTTAATATTAAGTATCATTTATTTAATCTATGTAGTTTTCATATTTGCAACTGTAGGATACGATGGTATACTGGATATGCAAAGAGAAATGATGGAACAGTACGGAGGGTAATCTGTAAATAATTTAATTTTTTAAAAGCTGTTCGGAATACTATTTCGAACAGCTTTTATTTAGAATAAATTTCTTACTACTATAATTTGTGGAGCAGTTTATCAACTATATTGAATCTAATCTATTACAGTGCCCAACCAAAAAACTAATGGGTATTAATTGTTTAGGCTGTGGTTTTCAACGAAGTTTTTTATTACTCATCAAGGGAGATTTAATAGAGTCGTTTATAATGTATCCTGCGCTTATACCATTACTATTAATGTTTGGGTATCTAATCGCTCATCTTCTTCTAAAGTTTAAAAAAGGTGCTAAAACTCTTCAATATTTTTATATCTTAAATAGTATACTTATCATTACAAATTATATTATAAAATTCTAATACATTATATGGAAAACAAACAACAATTACCAAATGCAACATTGGTATTAATATTCGGGATCGCATCAATAGTAACTTGTTTTTGCTACGGATTTCTAGGGTTAGTATTTGGTATTATTGCTTTAGTACTAGCCAAAAAAGCTAAAGAGCTATATTTGGCTAATCCCGAATTATACATAGGATATGAAAATCTAAATGCGGGTAGAATTTGTGCTATAATTGGTACTATATTAAGTTCATTATACCTACTACTCATTATTGGGTATATTATATTTATGGGCGCTCTAATGCCTTGGTCAGAAATATTAAATCAATAATTTTTTTTGTATACAATAAAAAAAGGAGGCTATTGCGCCTCCTTTTTTATTATATATGAACTTTGAATCGTATTTTACTACTTTTCAAACTCTTTTAAAGTTTTGATAATAATGCTTACACAATCCAATAGTTGTTCTCTGTTCATTACTAATGGTGGAGCAAAACGAATAATATTACCGTGAGTTGGTTTAGCCAAAAGACCATTTTCTTTAAGCGCCACACAGATATTCCAGGCAGTATCACTATCCTCAGAATCATTGATTACAATCGCATTTAGCAACCCTTTGCCACGAACTAAATTCGCTATATTAGATTCTTCAATGTACTTACCTAGTTCTGATCTAAATAATTGACCTAGTTCTTCTGCATTCTCGGCTAATTTTTCATCTCTTACTACTTCTAAAGCTGCTACAGCTACTGCTGCGGCAACAGGGTTACCCCCAAAAGTACTACCATGATTTCCTGGTCTTATAACTCCCATGATTGCATCATTAGCCAAAACTCCCGATACAGGATATGCTCCTCCACTTAATGCTTTTCCTAGAATTAAGATATCTGGTTTAACATTTTCGTGATCAACAGCGAGTAATTTTCCTGTACGCGCGATTCCTGTTTGAACTTCGTCTGCAAGAAATAGCACATTATGTTTTTCGCAAAGAGCTTTAGCTTTGGCCAAAAACCCTTCAGAAGGAACATACACTCCCGCTTCTCCTTGTATAGGTTCTACCAAAAATCCTGCAACATTAGTATTACTTTCTAAAGCCTGTTCTAAAGCAGATAAATTATCGTATTCAATTTTTATAAATCCTGCAGTATAAGGACCGAAGTTTTTTCTAGCTACTTCATCATTCGAAAATGATATGATTGTTGTTGTTCTTCCATGAAAATTATTTTCACACACAATAATCTGTGCTTCATTTTCTGGGATACCTTTCTTCTCATATGCCCATTTCCTACAAAGCTTCAATGCTGTTTCTACTGCTTCTGCACCAGTATTCATGGGTAATAATTTGTCAAAACCAAAATACTCAGTCGCAAACTTCTCGTATTCGCCTAATTTATCATTATAAAAGGCTCGTGAAGTTAGTGTTAATGTTTGTGCCTGATTAACCATTGCTCCTACTATTTTAGGATGACAATGCCCTTGATTCACTGCAGAATATGCACTTAAAAAATCATAATACTTTTTACCTTCTACATCCCAAACATACACACCTTCTCCTTTGTTTAAAACAACCGGTAACGGGTGATAATTATGAGCTCCGTACTTGTCTTCTAATTCAATTAAATGCTGTGATGACTTTTTCTCTAAGATTGCCATTATTCACGTATTAAAAATAAAACTTTACAATTCCTACTTTGACATAAAGTCCGGGAGAGAAATCATCCTATTGAAGTTGGTTGCAAATTACTAAATATAAGCTTCTTTCTAAAATCTTATTGTGATATTTTTCCAGCTATAGAAGATACCTGTAGTTCTAGTCTCTTAATTTCTCTTAATAATGCATTTTTATCCATTTGCATCCAGGCAAATAGTTTGGTCATTCCTATAACCATAAAACAGATAGCTCCTCCTGCAAACCACTTTATCAATTGGTTAGTATCATCTGTATTTAAAAATTGAATAATGCAATAGACTAAAAAGCCAAAAGCTACTACAGTTGCAATATTCATCAATACAATAATCCATCGATGTTTGGTATTAAAAAGCCCTCCTAGCATTTCGAGAAGATTTTGCTCATCTAAATCATCATAAAATTTTGCTTCTTCCTGGCTTAATGTTTCTTTAATTAATTGATCGATATCTTTCATTTTATTCTCCATTATTTCTATTTTTTAAAATTAATTTCAGTTTTTCTCTAGCTGTAAACAAACGTGATTTAACGGTACCGGTCGAAACGTTTATAATATCACTTATCTGTTTAATGCTATACTCTTCTATATAAAAAAGGTTTAGTACTAACTGTTGATTATAAGGTAATTTTTTAATTGAACTCTTTAATAATACTATCGTATTTTGATTATTTCGAGTATCATCTTCAATACGATTTGTATTACAATCCTTATATGATTGTAAATGTTCTACTTCCTTTTTATGTTTTCGCAACCAATTAATAGCATTTCTGGTTACAATGGTCAATGCCCAACTCCCAAAACTATTAGAATCTTTTAGGGTATTGATTTTTAAAAAAATAGTACTCCAGCTATCCTGAGCAATATCTTTTGAAATTTCTATATCTCGAGTATACCAATATGCCTGTTTACATAATTTTGCATGCCACCTTTTTACAAGAAGAGTTACTGCTTTCTTGCTTCCTGATTGACATTGTAAAACCAGCAAAGAGTCAATTGTTTTATTGGTGTTTGTCATATTGGTCTTTATAGTATAGACGTAGAAATAATAAATAGGTTCATTTTTTTATTTCTTTTTTCTAAGATATATTGAATATTTATTAAGTATATGCTTTCTATTGTTATTTTTGCGCTATGGCAAGGAAAAACAGAAGACAGATCTTCGAGAATATCGAAGTTATTGATGCGGGTGCAAAGGGAAAAAGTATTGCTAAAGCACCTGACGGAAAGGTAATTTTTATTAATAATGCCGTTCCTGGAGATGTAGTAGATATCCAAACTACCAAAAAGCGTAAGGCCTTTTACGAAGGTTCTGCCACTACTTTTCATAAACTATCAGATAAACGTACCGAACCCACTTGTGAACATTTTGGAACTTGTGGAGGATGTAAATGGCAATTTATGGGGTATGAGCATCAATTAGCTTATAAACAACAAGAAGTTGTAAATAATCTAACCCGATTAGGTAAAATTGAACTACCTAAGGTAAATTCGATACTTGGTTCCCAGGATCAATTCTTCTATAGAAATAAAATGGAATTTTCATTTAGTGATAGCAGGTGGCTAACTCTTGATGAAATTAAAAGTGATACTGAAATTCAGAATAGAAATGCATTGGGGTTTCATATTCCGGGAATGTGGGATAAAATTTTGGATATCAATACATGTCATCTACAGGAAGATCCAAGTAATGAGATTAGAAATAAAGTAAAAGCTTTTGCCACAAAAAATAACCTCTCCTTTTATAACGCAAGGAATCAACATGGTTTTTTGCGTACATTGATGATTAGAATTGCATCTACCGGAGAAATTATGGTTTTGATTCAGTTTTTTCATGAAGATATAGAAAAAAGAACACTACTATTAGATTATATGGTTTCAGAATTCCCAGAAATCACTTCGCTTCAGTATACAATCAACCCAAAAGGTAATGATACAATTTATGATCAAGAGGTTATTTGTTACCAGGGGAAAGATTATATTGAAGAAGAAATGGAAGGATTGCGGTTTAGAATTAATGCCAAGTCTTTTTATCAAACAAATTCAAAACAAGCTTACGAATTATATAAAGTAACTCGGGATTTTGCCAACCTTACCGGAGAAGAATTAGTATATGATTTATATACAGGAACCGGAACTATAGCGCAATTTGTTGCAAAAAAAGCGAAAAAAGTAATTGGTGTAGAAGCTGTTCCCGAAGCTATAGAAGATGCAAAAGAAAATGCAAAGCGTAATCGTATCGATAACGTAGAGTTTTATGTTGGTGATATGAAAAAAGTATTTACCAAAGATTTTATTTCCAGACATGGTCAGCCCGAAGTGGTCATTACAGATCCCCCAAGAGATGGAATGCATAAAGATGTTGTAGGACAATTATTAAACATTTCTCCTCAAAAAATAGTCTATGTAAGTTGTAATAGTGCAACACAGGCACGTGACCTTTCTTTATTAGATGGGATGTATAAAGTAAGTAAAGTTCAACCGGTCGATATGTTCCCACAAACATATCATGTTGAAAATGTAGTTTTATTAGAAAAAAGATAAACATACAAGCCGTTTTCTATAATAAAAAATCGTTTTCATTCCAGATATAGTTTTGCTGTTCAAAAATTTAAATTTGGACTGCAAATTATTTAACAGACATTTGATGGATTACAATTTTACCATGTATTTCATCGGTTTTTTCAATCATTATATGTTAAAGCACTCAATTATCAGGAAATTCTCTAACACCAAGCACTTTAGTAGCAAATAATTCATTTTTTTAACAAAAACAACAATAACAACTAACTATCAGATAGTTAACATTATTTACACAAATTAAAATATTATGGTTTTACCGCAAAAAGTTAACTCACAAACCACAGTTAATATCATGAGTTATTTCCTACATTTGTACTCGAAGATTGCTACTACAATAAATTTATAATCAAACCTAAGTTTATCTAAACTAACAGTTATGAGAAATGTAGTAAAAATACCCCTGATCTTCATTCTTCTTATTTTAATTTATTTCTTATTTACTACTGGTTCCAGTTATACTGGCCAACATCAGACTAATGAAACCAAAAATCAAGTTGCACAAGAAGCCATAAAACAGTACAACATTGTCAAACGAAATGGCCCGGGTATAGAAGCGTCATTACATGCAGGGTTCGTTGCAGAAGCCTTTCTTCAAATCGGAGATAAAGAGAATTATACTAAATGGATAAAAATAAAAGAACAGGAAGAACGTGATGCAAAAAATGCTAACGTTAACTTACCATAATTTTTTGCACGCAAACCATCTCACTACCACCAAGGCTTACAATGATGATATTAAACTTAAAGAAAGAAGAGTTTATCATAAAACTCTTCGCAATACCAATTATATGTATTACTATAATAACTGGAGCTGTTTTATATGCCCTATATCATAATGACAATAGTCAAATTACCAATTCTAAAAACAATCAAAACCTCTTTTATTTTCATAAATCCGAGGCATTAACTGCATCACACGCTATCATCAATAAAAGATTACGATCATCAACCATTATTTCTTTTGGAGAAAGTGATAAAGATGTTAGGGTCGTTAATGATTCAACATTTACAGTAATTAATTATGTAGACTGGATAAATCAGGAAGGTGAAAATAAAAGAAATTATTACTGTTGTACTGTAATTTTTAACCACAACTGTAAAGCAAAAGCCCGAAATCTGGTTTTTATGGATTAATCACACCCTTTAGATTATGGCAACTTGATGTAGCAATCTTCTACATTTTCTATTGTGGTGGCCGGGAGCTGTCAAAAGTTCCCGGTTTTTCAAACAAAATTAGACCAGTAAAAACTTCACAAAAATCAAAATATGATATAAACAGCAACACATCTACTTTATTCGAGTCCTTTATTTTTAAGAAATAACCAGTACGAATTGGTTTATCTTTTATATTTTTGGTCACGCAAATAGCAATTCGAAACTTATTTTGTTTCAATATGTTTGCATTTATCTAACTGTATTTTTTATCCTTGTTGTATCAAAGGTAATTACGAAAAATCATATGTAGTAATACTTATGGTTGAGATAGAAAAAAATACTATATGAGAGTAAACAAATATTTATTTTTTATATTAATAGTAGGCTTAGTTTTATGTTCAAATTTAAGCTGTGAACGAGATGATATATGTGCAGAAGGTACTCCTACCACGCCTTTTTTAGTTATAAAATTTATTGATTTTGATGCGGGTACCCAGGTAAAAGCTCCTTCAGAATTACAAGTAAAGGCAGTTGGTGTAGAAACCCCTTTTACTTTGGGTACAGTTACAGATTCTATCCTAATTCCTTTAAGAAATGATGCATCGATTACTGACTATGAATTTACTATAAATTCTGACACAGCTAATAATAGTGATACCGATCCCCTTCCTAATAAAGATACTGTAAGTTTTCAATACACTACAGAAGAAGAATATGTAAGTAGTGCTTGTGGATTTAAGATTAATTACAAAGGTCTTACTGTATCTCCACCAGAAGCAGGAGATGATGGGAGTTGGATCAAAAATATAACAATACAAAGAGAGAACGTAACCGATGAGACACCTGCACACGTATTTATTTTTCATTAGCATCTTAATTACCTGTTTTTGCTATGGGCAAGAAGAACAAAAGGTTAGTGCAAAAGATACCCTTCCTCCTGCAGAAAAATATGGTTTTAGAGCAGGAGTTGATCTCGGTCGACTAATCCGAACAGCAGTTGATGATAACTATTCTGGATTCGAAATTGTTGGAGATTACAGGTTTTATAAAAAATTCTATCTCGCTGCAGAAATAGGTAATGAATCCTTAATAAGAGACGAAGAAAATATTAATACAAAAGGATCCGGAAGCTATGCAAGAGTTGGTGTAGATTATAATATATACGATAATTGGTATGGAATGCAAAATAGTATCTATGTAGGGCTAAGGTATGGGTTTTCTACTTTTGAACAAACGCTAAACGATTATTCTATTTTTACAAGTACAAATTATTTTGGACCAAACCAAATAACCGAAAGTATCAAATCTGATGGCTTAAATGCCAGCTGGATAGAATTAGTTCTTGGGATTAAAGTAGAGCTTATTAATAATCTATACCTGGGAGCAAATGTATCTCTTAGAACTCTTGTGAGTGAAAAAAAACCTGATAGATTCGATAATTTATATATCCCTGGATTTGGCCGTACTAATGATTTTAGTAATATCGGTGTAGGATATGGATATTCTATAAGTTATCTGATTCCCTTTTTTAAGAAAAAAAAGTAATATTCACCCTTCCCTTTCTTCTCACTTCTCGATAATTTGCCTGGGTATGTTCTATAATAACCTGATTTCAAAACAGACTTGTGTAATCATTTTGCCAGGTATTTCTATCAATTATTATAACGTATTGCTTATCTTGTTTGGATATTTTATCATCTCATTCACATGAAATTATTCAACACCTTTTGTTTTCTTTTTTTAGTACCTATAAGTATTGTCTTCTCTCAGGATCGAATTACCGGTAAAAGTTTTGCCACACGATCTGAAGTAATTGCTACCCACGCAATGGCCGCCACAAGTCACCCTTTGGCTACACAAACCGTTCTTGACATTTTAAAACAAGGAGGTAACGCAATTGATGCTGCAATCGCTGCTAATGCAATGCTTGGATTAATGGAACCAACAGGAAACGGCATAGGTGGTGACTTATTTGCTATTGTATGGGATGCCAAAACCCAAAAATTATATGGATTAAATGCTAGTGGGCGATCTCCCGAAAAGTTAACTTTAGAATATTTCAAGAAAAACAATCATACCAAAATACCATCTCATGGTGCTCTTCCTGTTTCTGTTCCCGGTTGTGTAGATGGATGGTATGAACTACATGGTAAGTTTGGTAAATTAGGTATGAAAAAGATTTTGCAACCTACTATCAATTATGCTCGTGAAGGTTTTCCTGTAACCGAACTGGTTGCATACTATATGCAATTAAGTGCTAAGTTTTTATCAAAATACCCTGGTTTTAAAACCACGTATATGCCAAAAGGTGATGCTCCTAAAAAAGGAGAGATTTTTAAAAACCCTTTTTTAGCAAATACACTTGAGAAAATTGCGAATGAAGGTAGAGATGCTTTCTATAAAGGAGATATTGCTAAAACTATTGCAAAGTATGTGAAAGAAAATGGTGGATTTCTGAGCTATGATGATCTAAAAAATCATACCTCAGAATGGGTAGAGCCTGTATCTACAAACTATCGAGGATACGATGTATGGGAATTACCTCCAAACGGTCAAGGAATAGCTGCCTTACAAATGCTAAATATTCTTGAAAAATATGATCTCAAATCTATGGGATTTGGTACAACAGAATATCTACACATTTTAACTGAAGCTAAAAAACTAGCTTATGAAGATCGTGCAAAATTTTATGCGGATCCAGATTTTAATACTATTCCTGTAGATCGGCTTATTTCTAAAAATTATGCTGATCAAAGAAGAAAGCTTATTGATAAAAACAAAGCTGCAAAAACATATGACGCCGGAAACCTTAATGATGGAGATACCATATATCTTACCGTTGCAGATGAGGAAGGAAATATGGTATCCTTAATACAAAGTAATTATAGAGGTATGGGGTCGGGAATGACACCAACCGAACTTGGTTTTATTTTACAAGACAGAGGTGAGTTGTTTTCATTGAAAGAAGGTCATTTTAATACCTATGAACCTAAAAAAAGACCATTTCATACCATTATTCCTGCATTTGTTACCAAAGATGGAAAACCTTTTATGAGTTTTGGGCTTATGGGTGGTGGTATGCAACCTCAGGGACATGTACAGATCATCGTTAACATGATTGATTTTGGAATGAACCTGCAAGAAGCTGGTGATGCTCCCAGAATAAATCACATGGGATCATCGCAACCTACAGGAGAAGAAATGACCAATGGCGGGACTCTACATATTGAATCCGGAATTTCATATGAAACAATTAGAGGTTTGCTTTCAAAAGGTCATAAGGTATCCTATGCTTTAGGCCCTTACGGAGGCTACCAAGCTATTATGATAAAAGATGGTGTTTATTACGGAGCTTCTGAATCCCGTAAAGATGGTCAGGCAGCTGGATATTAACCTATACCAAACCCCTAAGTAATTATTCCTCTACAAATGGCGCACCTGCTTCTTGTAATGCCTTTGAAAATGAATTTATTTCACTCTTTAAAGCAGTAAACTTAGAAGTAATATTTTGTAATTGGTCATCAATTATCTTCATCGTTTCCAAATGTGTACTGGTTGGCCCATAAGTAGATCGCTCTACACCTTTATAGATAGAAAACATTCTATTTCCAATAGTAGGTCTTGTCTTCTCTCCTACTTGTTGTTTAGCAGTATTCCCAAAGAACTCTTTATTTAGGTTTGCTATGCGTTGTTCTAAAGCATTTAAACGATTATCCAGATCACCAGGAGCACTGTTTGTTCTCAATAAGGCAGTTCTCATAGCTTTAATACGTTTTCCTGTCTTATTTACTTTCATACTTAGAGCAGAAACTCTACCAATTGTATTTTCATAACTTCTCCAGAATGTTGTCACTTTTTCAAGTGTTGCCCCCTTTAATGCACCATTATACATGCGCTTAACCATAAAAGAAACAGGATCTGAGAGCTGAGTTACTTTTCCGTTTACGACTTTGGATAATGTAGCTGTATACTTTCCTGGAGCAGCCATAAATCCACGAGGAGATCCAAATGAATTTTCTTGTTTCTCTAAAGAAATTGCATTTGTAGTTGGGTAGCGTAAATCCCATGCTACTCTATGAAAACCAGGTGTAACAGGCCCTTCGATCCTTCGAATGGTTTTTCCTGCACTATTTGTTATTGCCAATAGTATACGAGGTTTACTTTCTGTTCGTTCTACCTCTACTCTATCCCAACCAGGAAAAGTAATATCTTTTCCTTTATTCTTTTTTTCTAGCTCTTGTCGGTTTTCTTTACTGGTTTTTAACCCATTCTTTAAGTAGTATGTTAATACAGCTCCAAAATCAGGATTAGGAGCCACATAATGCGAAGCTCCCTGACTTCCTTTTTTATCATCAAAACTTAAGCTAGGTCTTGGGATGTACCACCATGCATCTCTGGTCGGAAATAATGTGGCTTCTTCTTTCAGTTTATCTTCAGAAATATTTCTCAAAAGAGAAAAATCATCAAATATAAAAAAACCTCTTCCGAAAGAAGCTCCCACTAAATCATTCTCTTTACGCTGAATTACCAAATCACGAAACGAAATTGTAGGTACACCTCCTTTCAATTTTACCCAACGATTACCTCCATTTACGGTAAAATAAATTCCAAATTCTGTAGCTGCAAACAAAAGATTAGGCTGTACATGATCTTGCACAACTCTCCATACCAATGTCTTTTCCGGAAGATTCCCTTTTATAGATTTCCATGTTCTTCCATTATCCGTACTCTTTACCAAATAAGGATTAAAATCTCCGTATTTATGATTATCAAGAGCTACATATACTGTGTTTGCATCAAAAAGATCTGCCTTAATATCATTAACAAATGCTGTTGCAGGAACTCCAGGCAGTGTACCTACATCAATTTTTCGCCAATTATTCCCTCCATCTTCTGTTGCCTGAATAATCCCATCATCGGTTCCTGCATAAAGTACACCTTCTTGTTTTGGGGATTCTGCTATCGAAGTGATTGTATTATAATTAGACATTGCCAGGAAATCCCAAGGGGCATCCCATGATTGTTTTTTACCCATAATAGACAATTCTATTCTTTCCTGGTTTTTGGTTAAATCTCCTGATATAGCTTTCCATTGATCTCCTCTATTATCAGACCTCCATACTCGATGAGAAGCAAAATAGATACGAGCAGGATCATGAGCACTCACCAAAATTGGTGCATCCCAATTAAAACGCTCAAAATCTTCTTCTGCTCCAGGTTGGGGTTGGATATCAATTACTTCTCCTGTGCTTAGGTCTATACGACTTAGATTTCCTTCTTGGCGCTCTGCATATATGATATCTGGGTTGCCTGGTTCTGTAGCGGGTTGATGACCATCCCAATTTAATACGATTTTCCAATCAGAATTTTGAATTCCATGTAAGTTATCAGTTCGTGATGGTCCTCCTTGTGTACTATTATCCTGGGTTCCTCCATAAATATTATAAAAGGGCTCAGAATCATCTACAGCTACTTTATAATACTGTGTCACCGGGAGGTTTTCTATAAATCTCCAATTTTTAGTAAGATCAAAAGTCTCATACAACCCTCCATCTGTTCCTACCAAAAGATAATCAGGATCTTTCTTCTTAAAAGCTATAGTATGATTATCACCATGCTTATGCTTTTCATTCATCCTTGTAAATGTTTTTCCTCCATCTACAGAGATTTGCATTGTATTATCTACCAGGTATAGTCTTTCGAAATGATGAGGCGATGCATATAATTCTTGGTAATAATGTGGTCCTGTAGCTCCTGCAACAGCATTAGATTGTTTTTCCCAGGTAGTACCACGATCTGAAGAGCGATATACTCCACCGGTTCTTCGATCTAGTTCGATTGCTGCATATAAAATATCGGGTTGTTGCGGTGAAATAGCTAATCCTATCTTCCCCATCCAGGACTTAGGAAGTCCATTTTTAAGTCTTTCCCATGTTTCTCCTCCGTCTGTACTACGATGTAATCCCGATCCCGGGCCTCCTCCCATATAAGCAGCAACTGTACGATGCCTTTGCCATGTAGCAGCGTAGAGCTGATCTGGGTTTCTTGGGTCCATTACTAAATCGGTAACACCAACCCAGGTATCATCTCCAAGCGTCTTTTTCCATGTTTTTCCTCCATCGATAGATTTATATAATCCTCGATCTCCTCCTTTTTTCCATAGCGGGCCTTGAACAGCCACCCAAATTATATTAGAGTTTTCGGGATGTATAATAATTTTAGAAATATGTTCTGATGTTTTTAATCCCATATTGGTCCATGAAGCTCCTCCATCATCACTGCGATAGATACCATCACCATATCCCATATGACGTCCCCCTACATTCTCTCCAGTACCTACCCAAATTGTATTATGATTAATCGGGTCTATGGTTACACAACCAATAGAATATGATGTTTGATCATCAAATATTGGTTTCCAAGTAGTTCCAGAATTAACAGTTTTCCATACTCCTCCCGAACCCACAGCAACATACCAAATACTTTCGTTTTTAGGATGAATCGCAACATCTGCTATCCTTCCAGACATAAAAGCCGGACCGATATTTCTTAATTTTAATCCAGAGAATACTGAATCTGAAAATGTAGTCAATATTTCTTGTTTTGCTTTAGCTCGTTGTCCATAGATTGAAAAAGTAAATGCAAGCAAAAATAATATGAAAAAGAATTGTGTGAATTTTGTTTTCATGAGAATAAAATTGATGGTTAGCTTCAAAATCAAATAGAAAATTATTGTTATTTCAATAATTAATCTCTTAACAAAAACATAAAAGTGTCTAAATATTATTTCTTGTATTTATATTTCCCTCATTTCAACTATACATTACTAGCTTTCAAAGCTTAAAGAGGAAATAAATAGTCTTAAGCAGAATAACTTCGCTATATTCTATGCCTATACTTAATCTTACAACTTTTATAATCTTTTGTAAATTTCCAATTGTAATAATGAGCGATTATCAAAGAACTTGTTCCTAAGAAATGTAATGCTTTTTCTATTAGATGATTTTCTATTAAAAGCCCAATCCCAAAAAGGATTAATGTTGTGATAACCAAAAAAGTTGGTAATGATTTACCATGGTATTTTTTGTATCCATTATACATTGCAAACATAGCAATCATCATACTAGTTCCTATTAAAAAAAACTCGTAGAATTCATCAGTTAAAAACGCAAGTCCCATCAAAGGAAAAAGAGTTATACACACTGGCAAAAGTATACAATGAAGCATACATAAAAACGATGCAGAAAATCCTATAAAATCCCAATTTACACGTATTGTTTTAAGTATCATAATAATATAAAATTGATCAATTGTTATAGATCATATTCGTATTTTTTAGAATAACAGTCACTTAATTCTTCACTATTAATTACTCTAAACATGAAATATTTTTTTTACATAACTAAAAAAGCTGGTACCATATCAATCAGATTTTTTTTGTAATTTTCAATATTGAATTACACTAAAGCAACTTAGTTGCAATAATACAAAAAATATAGTTTTCAATTATGCTTTAAGGATGAAAAAAACAAGAAATACGCAAAAACAAGATTACGTTATTGATATACTTACAAATGCAAAACATACTATGTCTGTAGAAGCTATTTTGAAAGCAATGCCTATAAAAGTTAACAAAACTACTGTATATAGGATCTTAGAACGGTTTGCCGAAAAAGGGAAAGTGCATTTTGTAACTGGCGAGGATGGTAAAGCTTATTATGCGCTTTGTAATGATTGTAATGTCAAACACGAAATGCATAACCATATTCATTTTCAATGCAAATCTTGTAAAAAAGTAACTTGTTTGCCTTATGAAATAGAGGTCCCAGAACTAAAGGATTTTGAAGTACAAGAGACTCAATTTCTTATGATAGGAATTTGCGATATGTGTATTAGTTAGAGGTTAATTCTTATATTTAGCCTTTTTACTTCCTGCATACATTTCATATTTAACGAGTCGAGCTTCTAACTTTCCGTTAAATACTTTTATCTTTCTTGATGGTCGAAGCCCGACATGTTTTAAGGCTTCAAGATTTGCAGTAATAAACCAAGCATTGGTACCTGGATAATTTTGTTTCAGTGTATCTCCAATTTGCGAATAGAATTCTTCTATATTTACTTCTAATCGTTCATCATAAGGAGGATTAAATACAATATGAAGCGGTCCTTCTACTTCTTTTGCAGATTCAAAGAAATCTCCTTCTTTTATTTTTATAAAATCAGTAAGGTTTGCGTTTTCTACATTCACATTTGCTTTTCTTACTGCCGAATATTCTTTATCTATTCCGATTATGGAATGATGAAAATCTCTCGTTTTGTTTAGACAGGCTTCCTCTATTTTTTCAAATAGATCCAAATCCCAATCTAACCATTTTTCGAAAGCGAACTCTTTACGATTTATATTTGCGGGAATATTACAAGCAATCATAGCTGCTTCGATAGCCATAGTACCACTACCACACATGGGGTCTAAAAAATTACTTTGCCCATCCCAACCAGAAAGTAATAACAAGCCTGCTGCCAAAACTTCATTAATCGGAGCAATATTAGTTGCCGTACGATATCCTCTATGATGTAACGACCCTCCAGAACTATCTAATGATACTGTACATAGATCGCGTTGGATATGAATATCAATCGAAAGATCGGGATATTCTGTATCTACATTTGGTCTCTCACCTGTTTCTTTTCTAAACTGATCTACAATCGCATCTTTTGTCTTTAATGCAATAAACTTAGAATGGCTAAAAATAGTAGAATTAACTGTAGCCGAAATAGCAAAAGTATCTTCTAAACTTAAATACTCTTGCCATCTTATACTTTGAATGAAATTATATATATCTTTTTCGTTTCTTACTTTTTTTGAAGTAATTGGTTTTAAGATTTTTACTGCAGTTCTCAAACATAGGTTTGCCTTATACATAAAACCTGTATCTCCATAAAAACTAACCATACGATTCCCAATTTCTACTTTTTGAGCACCTATTTTTCTAAGTTCATTTGCAAGAACTTCTTCAAAACCATATAGGGTTTTGGCTACCATTTTAAACGAATTACCCACTATTCTCTTTTTCGACACGAAGGTATTTAAATTTTTAAGTGTAAAGGTTTAAAACTTTAAACGACTTCTATAATTAAACCGTAAAAATACACTAATTTTGCGCCCTATGCTAAAAGATTCAACAATGTGGTATGCATCATGGTTTGACACACCATACTATCATATCTTATATAAAGACAGGGATCATACTGAAGCTAAAGACTTTATGGATAACATCACCCAATATCTAAGCTTAGAAACTGGTGAAAAAATTTTGGATTTAGCTTGTGGTAAAGGTCGACATAGTATTTATTTAAATACACTAGGTTATGATGTAACCGGTGTAGATCTCTCTAAAAATAGTATTAAATATGCTTCACAATTTGAGAACGAAACCTTAAAATTTAGAGTGCACGATATGTGTCAGCCGTATTCTGAGAAATTCTCTGCTGTTTTTAATCTTTTTACTAGTTTTGGTTATTTTGACAAGGAAGAAGATAATCTAAATACGATTAAGGCTATTAAATCAAATCTAAATGAAAAGGGATTCGGTGTTATTGATTTTATGAATGTTGATTATATCATTCAGAATCTGGTAGCCCAGGAAACAAAAGAAGTTAATAATATCGTATTTAATATTAAGAGGTACTATCAAGATGGATATATCTTTAAAGAAATTAAATTTAGAGATAATAATGAGGATTTTTTATTTACCGAACGTGTTAAAAGCATTACACTAAGTGATTTTAAAAATTACTTTACAAATGCTAATGTAAATTTATTGGATATTTTTGGCAATTATCAACTTCAGAAATTTGACAAAACTACTTCGCCAAGACTTATATTAATTTTTAAATAGTGTACAACTATATATTATCCATAACAGCTGTATTTATAGGAGCTTTATTAGTTTTTATTTTTAAAACTTCTAATCAAAAGAGTTTAAAACTACTTTTGGCATTTAGTGGTGCTTTTCTTCTTGCGATCACCATTTTTGATTTATTACCCGAAGTATTCGAAGATAACCTATTTGCAAAACGTACCGGTGTTTGGATTATGATCGGTATTCTTCTCCAAAAAGTATTAGAATACTTCTCTAAAGGAGCAGAACATGGACATATTCATCTTCACGAAGAAACTCGCCGGATTCCAAAATTACTATTCATTAGTTTAGGCCTACATGCCATTCTCGAAGGGTTTCCAATACACCATACAGAAGGGATTTTATTAGGTATAATTATACATAAAATCCCTATTGCTATGATTTTGACTACATTTTTATTAAATACTCAAATCAAAAAAAGTGTCATCATCATATCATTAACTCTCTTTGCTCTAATGACTCCTCTGGGTACTTTTATTTCTGAAAATTTTACTATGATTCAGAATTATTATAAAGAAATTACTGCATTGGTTATTGGTATATTTCTACACGTGTCTACTACAATTCTGTTTGAGAGTAATGAAGGACACAAATTTAACATTACAAAACTTATGGTTATTCTTATAGCTACGGTTACAGCATATATTATATAATGTTTAGTAAATCAGAATCAAAACAAATACGTCAGGAATTCTGGACCAGTTTTGGTAAAGAATACCCTCGTAAGTGGTTACTGTATAATACCAAAATTAAAGATGTAACTCTTAAGTTTACATTTACTACAAAAAAGGCCCAAGTATCTATTGATATCGAACCCTATGATAAGATAATCAAAGCATACTATTATGAGAAACTTATTAGTTTAAAAAAGATTCTTACCAGTGAATTTATAGAAGATATTATTTATGATGAGTTCTACGAACTTGATAGTGGTAAAGTTATATCTCGTATCTATGTAGAAATAGATAATGTAAGTATTCATAATAGAAACACCTGGCCAGAAACCATGATCTTTTTATCAAAACACATGGATAAACTTGAAGAGTTTTTCTTAGAGTATAAAGAATATATTAGTGATTAAGTTTAGTTACTAATAACATACGATAATCATCTATCGGTTACATACTCCTCCCAAAAAATAGTATTCTCCTCTTAAAGATTAAAATTGATTGGTTTAAGGACAATCTTATTT
This sequence comes from Aquimarina atlantica, assembly GCF_000626715.1. GTDB lineage: Bacteria > Bacteroidota > Bacteroidia > Flavobacteriales > Flavobacteriaceae > Aquimarina > Aquimarina atlantica. Next base: position 978,433 of record NZ_AQRA01000001.1, read on the forward strand.
CATGTAAAAATTGATATAACTACTGTTTACCCGCAATAGTAGTTACTCTAAAAATGAAATTAGATAATCGTTTAAAAAAGTAAGTTTAAGACTACAATTAAAACAATAAATGTCACAAAAAACCCATATTTAACCATGATTTTATGCATTTAAACTGATTGTTTGATATTTTTTATTATATTTAGGTACCCCAAAATCTATGCTGAACATGAAGATTGTCAAAATTAAGAAGCATTACATATGTTTATTATGTATAAGTTTTCTTTATTCTGTTGTATACACTCAACAATATGAAGAAATGTCTTTTACAGAATTAGAAAACGCAATTATCCATACCGAAGACCATTTAAATTCAACAATAAGAAGAGCCAATGGTATAATGATTATTGAAACGATAATTGATATTTCCGAAAAATTTAATCCTAAACAAGAATATTATTTAAAAGGATACTCCTATAATTTGCTAGGAAAAATTCACTTTTCGACTAAAGATTATAAAGAAGCACTTAGAAATTATAAAATTGCAGAATTGTTTGTAAAAGAACTTGAAGGATTTCAGGAACTATCTATAGATATAAATAACAACATTGCTCTAGTTTACATAAATGGGTTTAACAAACCCAAAAAAGCTCTTAAGAGGATAAAACATATTTATGAAAAATCTGATGATTTAAACGAAAATTCGCAACATATTTTAGCGTTAAACCTGGCAAATATTTATATAAAAACAAAGAATTATAATAAAGCATATCATCTATTAGAAAAATGCAAAAAATATTTTATTAATCAACAACAACAGCCTTCAAAATTAGCTACCACCTATACTAGCTATGGCGAATATTATTATCGTAAGAAAAAATATAGTACCGCCATAAAATATTATGAGTTAGCTGCTACCATTGCAGAGAAAAACCAATTGTTTAGGCAAGCAATGACCATTTACAAAAAATATGAAGACTTATTGGTTAAAATCGGAAAAGAAGATAAGGCATATTTAATTCTAAAAAAATACACGAAGCATCATCAAACTGCACTCGAAATAGAAAAATTAGAAGCCGAACAATATAAAAAACAGTTAATTGTAAGTGAAGAAAAAAACACTATAGAAACTCAAAAAGCACAACAATCAAAGACCATATCTATTTTTACAGTCTCTTTACTGCTATTATGTTTAATACTCTTTTGCTTCTTTATTTATAATCATAGAAAAACAAAAATCCTCGGAAAATCCCTTGCTTTACGAAATAAGCAACTTAAAATTTCTAAAGAAAAATCTGATCATCTGGCTGCCGTAAAAACAAAATTTATATCCACTGTTAGTCATGAGCTCAGAACTCCGTTATATGGAGTGGTAGGATTATCATCAATCTTAATGGAACGAATTAAAGATGAAGAAAATCATAAGTTTATAAAACTAATGAAGTTTTCAGCAGATCATTTACTTAACCTTATTAATGACGTACTTCAAGTTTCTAAAATGGAATCTTATGAAATACGTCTTGACAAATCTACTTATGATATTAAAAATCTAGCCGATGATATTAAAAACTCTTTCGAATATCAAGCAGATAAAAACGGAAATACTTTGCATCTTAATTTTGATCCCAATATTCCCAATTTACTTATTGGAGATTCTGTGAGGTTATCTCAGATCTTTATTAATCTTATTAGTAATGCTAATAAATTTACCAAAAACGGAAATATTTGGTTAAATTTTGTAAACCCAGTTATTACTGATAATACAGTTGAAATAACATTTGAAATAAAAGATGACGGAAGAGGAATTCCTTTAGACAAGCAAGAAATAATTTTTGATAAATTTTCTCAGGCCAATTCTAAAGATCATACTACAGGTACTGGTCTCGGATTACATATAGTTAAGAACTTGGTTGATCTGCATGGTGGAGATATTAAAATAAAGAGTGCTCCAGGGGAAGGTTCTACATTTTATTTTACTATCTCTTTTGAAATTGATACTATGAGTGAAGTAAGCAATACAACAAATAACACCAAAAATTGTATTTCATTACTAAACACCAAAGAGTATAACATTCTAATTGTCGAGGATAATAAAATAAATCAAATAGTAACTCAAAACATTCTCAAAACTAAAGGGTACTATTCTGAAATTGCTGATGATGGGCTGATAGCTATCGAAATGGTAAAGCAAAAAAAGTATGATCTTATATTAATGGATTTAAACATGCCAAATATGGGTGGGATGGAATCTACTAAAATAATTAGAGAATTGAATTCTGATGTGCCCATTATAGCATTGACCGCTTCTGATACCCAAGATACCATAAAAGCAATACTCAATTCAGATTCTGGTTTCAGTGATTTTATGAGGAAACCATACAAAAGTGAGGAGTTTTTCAGAAAAATTGAAATGAATATTACCAGTACAATCTCAAAAGCTTCATAATATTATTTTTACATTTTGAATTTACCGTAATAAAACTCAAAGTATAACTTGGTATAAATTATTAAAGTATACTGAATTAAAA
>NZ_AQRA01000002.1 GCF_000626715.1 Aquimarina atlantica
CTACTTTGGAGTAGTGTTTTAGTACCTCTAACTTCAAGCTTCCGACACCTGTCACCCTGAGCCCTTCGATAAACTCAGGACAGGCCTGTCGAAGGGCAAACCTCTACAAAAGGCCTAAGTCTTTGGTCATTGCTACCAGGTGAATGGCATTTTTGGCTTTAAAATTATATTTTAATTTATTAAGTCGCTTCTCTATAGAGCTGGTACTATTAGGAGAAATTTGATTTTTCTTAAAATGATTCCCTATCTCTTCCTGGGTAAGGCCATCAGACAAGTGCTTTAATAATAAAATATCATAATCCTGGAGCTCGAAAACATTATTCTTACTCATTGCACTTTCTAATTGTGGGGATACGTATCGAATGTTGTTAAACACATCGGTAACCGATTTTACCAATTCGTTTAGTCCATAGCGTCCTTTGCATACATAACCATCTATGCGTTGTTCTGCAAAAAACGATTTAATTTTACCGGGTCTATCTTCCATAGAATAAATAATAACTTTAACATTAGGTTGGATCTCTCGTATGGCTTCTACTAGTTCAATCCCCGAAGCCAATTTTCGTTCTCTATGACTCTCTTTAAACGAAAGATCTGTGATCAACAGATCAAATGGGGCATCATCACTAATTGCTCTTCTAAATTTTAACAGAGCATCATCACAATATTGTGCTTGTTGTATTTCATCAATCCCAGTTCTTTCTCGAAGAATGTGTGCGATACCATGGCTAATACTACCAAGATCTTCTGTAACTAAAACTTTCTTAAACATAAGCTCTATATTATAATTAATTTGGAAAATTTATCTTTGCTTTAAAGCCTTTTCCTTTTGCTGATTCAAAGATAAATGATCCCCCGATCGTTTTTATACGGTTTTCCGTATTTTGGAGTCCGTTACTATATATTATTTCTTCTGCGGCTACGCCAACACCGGTGTCAGCATACGTGATTACTACCCCTTTGGGCGTTTTCTTAAATGTGATTGCCACCAGCTCGGCATGGCTATGTTTTTTCATATTTACCATTAATTCTTGCAAAGTACGGTGTACAATGATCTTTTTTTCGGGGTTTATTGCCTGCCAATTAATCTCATCGATATCTTTAATAATAATCTTGGTACCATTGGTACTATAACTACTTAACATACCATTAAGTTCGGTAGCATATTCCTCTCCTGTTCTAAAACTATTATGCTCCCTAGAGATATCCCGGGTGGTATGATATATTTCTTCTAATTTATCTAATACTTCAGGGTCATTTTGATCATTTTGCATCTGTATCATCACCTGGTATACATCATTGGCCAGCTCATCATGTAGTTTTTTAGAGATACGTGCTTCTGCATTATAGACTTCTCGTATTTTTTCTCGCCGTAGTCGCTGCCTGTATAAATAAAACACCAGTACTCCTATTAAAAAAACAAACAGCGTACTAAACAGATAAATCACCTGTTGCCGTTCTTTCCTGGCCGTTTCTGCTTTTAGGACCAGGTTTTCGTTGGTGAGTTTATCGTTTTCATACCGGGTTACCGCATAGATCTCCCGGTTGCTTTGGTTTGCTTCTCTTAACTGAATATGGATTTCTTTAAATTCCTTAGCCTCTTTGTTAGTTGCTTCTCTTAACTCAAATATATATCCTAAAGCCTTAAGGATCGATGTTAAGCTGTTCCATTTTTTTGCATTTTGATAGGCCGTTTCTGCATATTGTAACGCTTTGGTTTTATTTTTATCCAAATAATATTTGGTCAGATATATATTACTTGTCACTAACCCTTCAATGTCATTGATTTTCTTTCGTATATCCAATGCATTAAGTAATAAGGTTTCAGAATTCTTGTTGTCTTTATTTTCTAGCCATTGTACATATCCTAGATTACTAAGTACTCTTGTATATTCTTTTTTGTCTTTTTGCACTATAGGATTAGATACTAGTTCAGAAAAAATCGAAATTGCTGACTTATAATTCTTTTGATCTGCAAGAATATTAGCCTTTGTATTCTTAAAAATCAAAATGTTATTAACTCCTACTGCTCGCACAGATACACTATCCTTAGCAAGAGCGAGTGCTTTCCCATTATATTTTAATGCTTCACTATAATTTTTTTGCTGCCTATTTGCTACTGAAATGATATGGTATAAACCTGCAAGGCTTCTTATGTCTGAAGTATGTTCTAAATATTTCACTCCATCTACTGCTGTCGTCTTACTCCCCGAATAATCCCCTAAGAAAGTTTGAATATTTGCCATACTTAGCAAGATTTTACCTGCTTTAAGAGTATCTTTATCTATTCTCGATATTCTAAAAGCTTCATTATAATAGTTAAAAGCATTAGCCAATTGATTATTTTTTTTATAGTATATCCCTAATTTATTAGATGCCCTTGCCATATATATAGTATCACGATTTTGTTTTGCCAAATCATATAGCTGATGTGTGTATATAATGGCACTATCATATAATTTAGCTTTACCTAATAACCAGGTTTTTTGCATTAACCCTTTATAAATCAAAGAATCTTGCTTGGATAACCAAGCACCTTCTAAAAAAGAGCTAACATGATACAATCGCATTGATAGAGGCAAGGAATCTACATTACTTAAACTATATCGTTGAAGTATATTCTCTAATTGTTTTGAAGATAACAAAGTTTCTACTTTTGTTTGGCCAAAAATAGGTTTAGCGCTACATAAAATCAGTAGTGCAATTGTTATAATAAAGAAGAGATCGACACGCCAAAGTTTCATCCCTCTAAAATACTAAATAAAATCCGGTGTATACAGCAAATTTATACTATATACACCGGATTAATAACTTATACTATTTTCTTACAATTACTGGCCTCCTCCTGTATCTTCATTGGTATCAACTGTTCCATCTCCTTCAGTAGCAACTGTCTCAATAGAAATATCTTCTGTATCGTTAATATTATCTGCAGTACAAGATGCAAGGTTTGCCGTGATAAAAAGGGTCATAAGTAGGTATAAAAAAGTTCTCATAATATTTTATTTTTTTAAGATTTAACATGGGGATTGCTGCCTGGTTCTACACCAGGGATTTGGGATAGCAATCAAATAGTGCGGGAATATTCCCTCGTTTTTTCGGAAAGTTGAAATCCGGTGCGGTAGTGTTTAGCCACTTTCCTTTTGAGCTTTTACCATCGCGCTACGGATTTCCGTAACATCTAAATCCATACATTTACTATGTTAGCAAAATGAAACTGGAACTAATTGTTGAAGCGAATTTATAAAGACCCCAAGTCTATATCGGTAAACAATTCCAAGGATTCCAAAGATTCCATTGAAATCCTAAAGATTCCAATAACCTATGCCTATGAGAACAAAAACAAGTGTGACGTACAAGAATGAGATTCTTGAAAAGTACAAAAGGGAAAAAGGAGGAGAAATGAACTGTTATCTCCAGGAACCAACCCGAAAACAAATTAAAGAAGCCTGCTTATGGCTACTAAACCGTAGAAAAGAGAAGTATGACGAAAGTATTCTAAATCGCTTTTTTCAATTTGAAGAAGGAGAAAACAAAGCATACGCTATCGAACGTGTTCACGGTGACAAATTTAAACCCATTATCAATTTTTTAACAGGAGAAACAAAATCAACCACTCCTGCTAATCTAGAGTTAATCGCATGGCTTATCGATTTTAAGCCAAGACCCTTATCTATTTACTTAAAATCAAATACTGAGAATGAAATAACATTACCTGAGTCGTTTCAGAAAACAGAAAATGCCTACTATCTTAAAAATGAAAACCAGGTTGTAGATATCATTCCTGAAACCAAAGTGATCGAAAAAACAGATAAGAGTATTACCATTATCTCGCAGATCAATCCCACGCTTAGGATTACGACTATCGTATCTTTATAGATGAGGGATTCCGTAAAAAAGACCTATTAACTTATATTAAATTAAGTTTAGTATAAGTCGAGCAAGTAACAAGTGTAGTCATAGGGTGTCTGTCAAAATGTAATTGGAAAAACATGATTTTATAATCATTGACAAGGCCCAGACTAACTTTTAAAGAGTTTATTCAAGGAATAGGATCAACTCAACCCTAAGTGTAAGACCCCATAGGTGCATACTGAACATGATTCGGTATTCTTGTGGGGTCTTTTTAATGATGCATACTGGTTATCGACCATAGTACATTCATCCTAATTAATCAAACCTCACAGGTCTTAGAGACCTGTGAGGTTTAAAATCCTATCAGGTAGCTACAAAACTTTTCAGAATAAAGTTTTACGAATCAAATTTCGCTGTATCTTTGTATACACAACGAAATTACCTATGATAGCTGTAGAAAAAGCCCTTGAACTCATCAATAATAACATCAAAAAAACAGATGTAATTATTACAATACCTATATCAAAAGCATTGGGATATGTACTGGCAAAAGATGTCCTGTCTCCCATTAATATGCCACCTTTCAGGCAATCTGCAATGGATGGATATGCTTTGGGATCTGTCGAAGAGAAAACATTTGATCTAATCGGCGAAGTAAAAGCCGGGGATAATACCGATCCCAATCTCGAACCAGGTAAAGCGATTAGAATTTTTACGGGTGCTCCTGTACCATCGCGAGCAAAGGCTGTTATCATGCAAGAAAAAGTAGAAATACAAAATAACCAGGTACTATTACAAGAAACTGTACTGCCTAATGCCAATATTCGTCCTCTTGGAGAGCAAATAAAAAAAGATGATATCGCGCTCCCCGAAGGGACTGTAATTACTGCTGCTGGTGTAGGATACCTTGCATCTTTGGGAATCACCCATGTACAGGTTTATCAAAAACCTTCTATAGCAATTATCGCTACAGGAAATGAATTAGTACCACCAGGACAAACTCTTAAATATGGACAAATCTATGAGAGTAATTCGATCATGCTATCGACTGCTTTGACTGATGTAGGATTTGCCGATATATCTTATTTTAAGGTAGAAGACGAATATGATATCACGCTTGCCCTTTTAGAAAATACAATAACGCATTATGATGCGGTTTTAATTTCTGGAGGAATATCAGTTGGAGATTATGATTTTGTAGGTAAAGCACTAAGAGCATTAGATGTCGATGAAATTTTTTATAAAGTAAAGCAAAAACCAGGAAAGCCACTTTATTTTGCCAAAAAACAAGGTACAACCATATTTGCGCTACCTGGTAATCCTGCTTCTTCACTAAGTTGTTTTTATATCTATGTACTCCCTGCGTTACTCAAAATCTCTGGATATAAAGAGTATCACTTAAAACAAACTACTGCTAGTTCTAACCTCAAATATGCAAAAAAAGGTCAAAGAGCAGAGTTTTTAAAAGCATATGCCGAAGAGGATAAAGTAACCATCCTTGACGGACAAGCATCTTCTATGCTACGATCTTTTGCCCAGGCCAATGCCTTGGTTTATCTTCCCGAAGATGTAACAGAAATTAATATTGGTGATACGGTACAGGTGATCAATTTGCCATAAAATTGGTGTGAATGTAAGGATTAGACCTCACAGGTTTTAAAAACCTGTGAGGTCTGGTTCGAATTATTTTTTTGTAGTATTAACTTTTTCAGTTGGCTAAAAATCTTTTAAAAGAAAAACATCTCTAAAAAAATCGTTGTATCTTTGAAAACCTAACGGTTTTATGATATGGATTATGTAATAAAAAGTAGAATTTGGATAGAATCTGAACATGGTGTGTTTTTGGGCGAAGGAAGAGTAAAATTATTAAAAGCGATCGCTCAGACAGGTTCTTTAAGCAAGGCTGCCGGTGATTTAGGTATGTCATATAAAAAAGCCTGGAACTTATTAGACAGCATGAACAAATCTACCAAAGAACCTTTGGTGATTACTTCTACCGGTGGTAAAGGCGGTGGCGGGGCTAATCTCACTCCGTATGGCGAGAAAGTCATTGAAACATTCGATACCATTAATCAAAAATGTTGGGAATTTCTGGATAAAGAGCTAAAGCAAATCTCGCTATAACCATTGTAACATTTATATGATTGACCCAAAAAATATAACAGGAATTATCCTTGCAGGAGGTAAAAGTTCTAGAATGGGACGAGAAAAAGGATTGATCTTACTCGATGGTAAGCCTTTTATTCAACATAGTATTGATGCATTGCGCCCATTGGTTAATACCATACTCATCGTTAGCAGTAATGCTGATTATGACGCTTTTGGAGTTACAAGAGTTGAAGATATTATAATTGAATCCGGACCATTAGCAGGGTTACACTCTGGATTAACGCATAGTAAAACAGAACATAATTTGGTTATTAGCTGTGATGTTCCTTTAGTGACGACTAAATTCTTAAAAAAACTACTATCCTATGAAAAAGAAGATTATGATATCATTCAATTTGAAGCTGAAGGGAAAAGTATTCCGCTAATCGCATTGTATAAAAAACAATGTGCAGATCGATGCCAGGAATTACTGGCAAATGGCGAGCGACGTTTACGCAAACTCGTTTCCGCAGTAAAAACAAAAACCATTACTGTACTTGAAAAAGAACGTCTTTTGGTAACCAATATGAATACCGTTGAGGATTTAAAAACAATTACAAATGCAATTGACCATTAAATATTTTGGTATGCTGGCCGAGGCCACAACAATTAATGAAGAATACTTGCAAACCGAGGTTTGTTCGGTTTCTCAATTAGTAAAAAAACTAAAAAATCAATACCCAAAATTAGATAATGCTGATTTTAAAGTTGCAATTGATCAACAATTAGTTGACCAAAATCATATTATTAACTCAGAAGTAGAAGTAGCTTTGTTGCCCCCATTCGCTGGTGGATAATTTAATTATTCAAAATATAGATTATGAATTCTTTTAATCCCAGATATCATAGACAAATCATCTTACCCGAGATTGGTACTGCCGGTCAGGAAAAACTAGATACTGCTAAAGTATTAGTGATCGGGGCAGGTGGACTGGGGTGCCCTGTACTACAATATCTTACAGCAGCGGGAGTAGGCACAATTGGTATTGTTGATTTTGATACTGTAGATATCTCTAACTTACATCGCCAGATTTTATATGGCACCGATTCTTTGGGAATAAACAAGGCTGTAGCAGCAAAACAACGCCTTACAGACCTTAATCCTACGGTAACTATTCATACATATACAGAAAAACTTACTCCAAAAAATGCCATACCCCTTTTTTCTGACTATGATATTATTGTTGATGGGACCGATAATTTCTCTACCCGATATCTAGTTAGTGATGCCTGTATTATTACAGATAAACCGCTGGTATATGGAGCTATTTTTAAATATGAAGGGCAAGTCTCTGTATTTAATTATCAAAATGGTCCTTCTTATCGATGTTTATTTCCCGAACCTCCAAAAGCAGGAAGCGTTCCTTCTTGCTCAGAGATAGGTGTTCTGGGAGTATTACCGGGTATTATTGGTAGTATGCAAGCCAACGAGGTTCTTAAAATGATTTTAGACCTGGGTGATGTACTTAACGGAAAACTGCTAATGTACAATTGCTTAACTACGCAATTCTCATCTTTTACTATTAATCGTGTTGCAGCAGAAATCTCTAAAGTACTCGATGCTGCACATTGTTTTGAAACCACAGATTACGATCTTTTTTGTGGTGTGAAGCAAATTTCAGAAATCACTGCCCAAGAAGCTTTTTTAGTAAAAAACGCTCAATTTATAGATGTTCGTGAAACTCATGAGCAACCAAAAATCGAATATTTAAATCCTATCTATATCCCATTAGGTAGTCTCGAACAAGAATTACATACTATTTCTAAAGAAAAAGAAACGATAGTCTTTTGTCAATCCGGTATTCGAAGTAAAAGAGCGTTAGACATCTTACTTCAGAATGGATTCGAAAACATATCTCATATAAAAGGAGGAGCTATTGCTTTACATGAAATTATACCAGACCTCACAGGTCTTAGAGACCTGTGAGGTCTAAAGACATTTGGATTAAAAAGATCTAAAAAATAACTATGGAAAAAAAGAAACCAAAAAATGTATTTGTACAAGGTCCTATTTCGTCAGAATTTATAGGAACATCTATTGCAAAACATCAAACTAAAACCAGTATAGGAGCCCATAATATATTTTTGGGGCAGGTTCGAGCAGATGAAATTGATGGTAAGATCGTTACAGCTATTGACTATACCGCTTATGAAGAAATGGCAAATCAAAAGTTTCATGAAATACGAGAAGCCACTTTTGAAAAATTTGACCTTACCTGCATGCATATTTATCATAGCTTAGGAACGGTAAAAGCCGGAGAGATTTGTCTTTTTGTGTTTGTATCTTCCCCAAGAAGAAAAGTAGTTTTTAAAGCCCTGGAATATGTGGTTGAAGCTATTAAAGCAGATGTTCCCGTTTTTGGAAAAGAGATTTTTGAAGATCAAACACATCAGTGGAAACAGAATAACTAGTCCTATTTTATGAATTCTAAAAAAACAAGAATCGAAAAAGAAATGATGAATGAAACAAAATAACTCATGGTTTGTCATTCCAGCCTAGGCTGGAATCCAAAATAAAACTAAGTGCTAAAACTTAAAGATTAATATTCTTTCGTTTCATGCTAATTAAGAAGATTTGAATGGATTTAGTTTTAGATTGCCATGATTAGATCACATTATGGATCCCAGCCTACGCTGGGATGACAAAATAAGATAGAAAATAATATGTTTGCCATTCTGATGTATCCCAGACTGGCATTCTAAATATAGTTAGTATAGAAATACTAATTATAAAAATTGAAATACAACATATGGTAGACATCACTCATAAAACATCTACATTAAGAATTGCGACAGCTCAAGCAATTGTAAAGGTTAGTAAACCCGAAACTATAGCAGCTATAGAACAAGGAACTGTCCCAAAAGGAGACGTATTTGCTATGAGTAAAGCCGCAGGATTGCTTGGTGTAAAAAAGACTCCGGATTTACTTCCGGATTGTCATCCATTACCTATTGAATATACCGGAATTGAATATACCATTGAAGGATTAGAAATTACAGTTTTGGTTACTATAAAAACAATTTACAAAACTGGTGTAGAGGTAGAAGCTATGCATGGAGCAAGTGTTGTAGCTCTAAATATGTATGATATGCTAAAACCAATTGATAAAGGTGTCGAGATTCATCATATCAAATTGATCAATAAAAAAGGAGGGAAATCTGATTATAAAGATAAATTTAGAAGAGATCTTAAAGCTGCTGTTATTGTTTGTTCTGATACTATTGCTGAAGGAAAGAAAGAAGACAAAGCTGGTAAAGCGATCATCACAAAATTAGAACAATGCGAAGTTGACATCTTAGAATATGTAATCATTCCCGATGAAGCAAAAATCATACAGGAAAAAGCAAAAAAATATCAACAACAAGGAGCAGATCTTATTATTTATACGGGGGGTACCGGTCTCTCTAAACGAGATGTTACTCCGGATGCTTTACGACCGCTTTTAGACCGAACCATTCCCGGTATCGAAGAGGCTGTACGTAAATATGGGCAAGATCGTATGCCCTACTCTATGTTATCCAGAAGTGTAGCAGGAACGATCAAAAATACTCTGGTATTAGCATTACCAGGCTCTACTAATGGAGCAAGAGAGTCTATGGATGCTATTTTTCCTGAAGTATTGCATGTGTTTAGAATTTTAAAAGGAGCGAGACATGACTAAGTCAAACATACTTACAGATACCTTTGGCAGAAAGCATAACTACCTACGTATTTCGCTCACAGAGCGTTGTAATCTTCGGTGTACCTATTGCATGCCTGCAGATGGAATTCAATTATCCCCAAAAGATCATCTTATGACTTATGAGGAAATTTATACCATCGCCAAAGAATTTGTAAATATGGGGGTTACCAAAATTCGATTAACAGGAGGAGAGCCTTTGATACGCAAAGATGCTGCTCTTATTATGGAAAAACTCTCCTCACTTCCTGTTCAATTAACACTAACTACCAATGGCGTGATCGTGGATAAATTTATAGATCACTTCAAAAAATGTGATATTAAAACCCTTAATGTTAGCTTGGATTCTCTCGATACTCAAAAAAATAAAGAAATTACTCGTAGATCATATTTCGAAAAAGTATATCAGAATATCATTTTATTGGTTAAAGAAGGTTTTCAGGTAAAAGTGAATTGTGTTTTGATGAAAGGGTTTAATGATGATGAAGTTATTGATTTTATTAATTTGAGTAAAAACCTACCTGTGCATGTTCGATTTATCGAGTTTATGCCTTTTGATGGAAATCAATGGAATATGGAGAGGCTGGTTTCTTTACAAGAGATTCTTTCTAAAGTACATTCTAATTTTGAAAAGAATGTTATTGTAAAACTCTATGACGCCCCTAATGACACTACAAAAAGTTATCAAATAAAAGGATATCAAGGCACTTTTGCTATCATAAGCTCTGTGACTAATCCATTTTGTGATGGTTGCAACAGAATACGTCTAACTGCAAACGGGCAGATAAAAAACTGTTTATTCTCTTCAAAAGAATCAGATCTTTTGACCAAACTAAGAGCAGGAGAATCAATAATCCCTATCATTCAAAACGCAGTACAAACCAAATTTAAAGTACGCAATGGGATGGATACATTGGAGAAATTTAACCAATCAGATATGCATTCTAATAATCGTAGCATGATTGCTATTGGAGGTTAACTTTTCCTGGATAAAGATAATAGGTTAACATCATGACCAATATCATAGTTGTTTTATGCTATCTGGTTTATTTTTAGAACTATAAATCTTTTACACATGAAACGAATATTAAGAAAATTAAAAATTGCTTCACAAAAGAAGATGTTTAAATTTTCTTAATGTGAGAACGGAGTGGTTACATACGTTCTCAATTTTATAATTAATGTGTTATCAAGTAATTACTAAAATTTAAACGTATGAAAAATATCCTTCTCCCTACCGACTTTTCAGACAATGCCAGAAACGCAATACATTATGCTTTAGAGTTTTTTAAAAATGAACTCTGTACTTTTCATCTATTTAATGTACAAAAAGCATCTAAGTATACCACAGATGATCTTATGGCTGCTCCCGCTAATACCACAATACACCAAACGGTAATTAGTGATGCTAAAAAGAAACTTAGCCAAATGGTCGAAGAATTAACCGACCAATATCCAGACGAAAACTATACATTTAATACTGTTACTGATTATGATGTCTTTATAGATGCTATACGACAAGCAGTTAAATCTAAAAATATTGACCTAATCATTATGGGAACAAATGGTGCTACAGGAGCATCAGAAGTTGTATTTGGCAGTAATACACTTAATGTTATTCGCAAAATAGATTGCCCCATAATTGCCATTCCGCAAGGGTATAAATTTAAAGATCCAAAAACCATTTTATATGCTATTGATTACTGGGATCATTTTAATACAGAAGGTATCGAACCTTTAATGGATACTATCATAAAACATAAATCTTCTTTACGAATTCTTAAAATCAAAGAAGATGATACTATTACTGTAGCCGATTTTGATGACAAAAAACATATGAAGGAGTTTTTTAAAGAAATAAATCATACCTTTCATTCTATTATCAATGTACCAACTGCTTTGGCTATAAATAGTTTTGTACAAATTATGGATATTGATATGACAGCTATGTTTATTAAAAGAGAAACCTTTTTGGATCGATTTTTTAAAGGATCTGAAACTTCTAAAATAAGTTATGGAACAAGAGTGCCTCTTTTGATTATGCACAGCCAATAAATCTTATAAAACTCATACAATAAAATGTTATTATATATTGCTACTACGCTGTATATCCTGCTGGGAATTTTTATTGTTATACGACTGCTTTTAAATGGAATGCGGCCTACAAAAACACTGGCCTGGCTTCTTACTATTTTTACGATTCCTGTTGGTGGCATCTTTTTGTACCTTATGCTTGGCAGAAATCGTAGAAAAAATAAATTATTCCGGTTAAAACATACACCAAAAGTAACCTCATACATTACAAAAGCATTAGATCAATATTCTCCAATAACAAAAGAAGAATATGCAGAACACCACAAAATCATTTCTCTAATTACCAAAAACTCCTACTTTGCCCCCTGCACGGGAAATGATATAAAATTGCTTAAAAATGGTGAGGCTACTTTTCAGGCGATATTTGATGCTTTAGAGAACGCAGAACATTTTATACATTTAGAATATTACATTTTTGAAGAAGGCAAATTAACATCTGATCTTTTTGAGCTTTTTCAGAAAAAAGTAAAAAACGGAGTAAAAGTACGTGTACTATATGATGGTATAGGTAGCATGTCTTTGAGCAAGAAGTATGTTAAAAAACTACAATACATCGGTGTCGAAATCCATAAATTCTTGCCTATAAAATTTGGCAAATTTTTATCATCGATAAACTATAGAAACCATCGTAAAATCATTGTAATAGACGGTAAGATTGCATTTACGGGAGGTATTAACGTGTCTGATAAATACGTAAAAGGTGATGCTAATCTAGGAGTTTGGCATGATATGCATTTACAACTCAATGGTCCTGTTGTTCACAGTCTTCAGGCTATTTTTGCAATGGATTGGTATATGATAAGCGCTAATGATGAAGTTATGGATACTTCATATTTTCATACCTATAAAAAAACAGAAGGTTCTACAGCTCAAATCGTACATAGTGGCCCGGATTCTGATTTTTCGGCAACCCAACAGATGTATTTTTCTATAATTAATGAAGCCAAAGACTATATCTATATTACAAACCCCTATATTATCCCTGGAGAATCTATTCTCGATGCATTAAAAGTTGCCTCAATGAGTGGTATTGATGTAAGAGTATTGCTTTCAGAAAAATCGGATAACGTTATAGTCAAATGGTGTATTCGTTCTTATTTTGAAGATTTGCTACAGGCGGGAGTAAAAATATACTTATTCTCTGAAGGTTTTATACATAGTAAAACCATTGTAGCCGACAATACCATATCATCTGTAGGAACAACTAATATGGATGTTAGAAGTTTTGAACAAAACTATGAAGTGAATGCAGTAATCTATGACGATAATTTTGCTATAGAATTAAAAGATGATTTTTTAAGAGACATAAAAAATAGTAAACAACTGGATTTTAACATTTTTAAACAACGTCCCTGGAGTGAAAAATTAAAAGAAGGTTTTGCTAAAATCTTTAGTCCGGTTTTGTAAATTTATTGATGAAAATGAAAGCATTTAAAAACATAGGGATAGTACTTTCTGGCGGAGGATTTAAAGGTGTTGCGCACATAGGAGTTATACACGCCCTTGAGGAAGCCGGAATAACTGTTGATTTTGTTTCAGGGACAAGTGCGGGAGCTATAGTAGGCTCACTATATGCAGGTGGTTATTCTCCAGAAGAAATAAAAAATTTCTTTACCAAAACCCCTTTGTTCAAATTAAATCGGTTCTCCCGAAAAAAAGCTGGCTTTTTAGATTCTGAAAAATTCTATAATGACCTGCTTACTTATTTCCCCGAAAATTCCTTTGAATCCTTACATAAAAAACTATTTGTTACAGCAACCAACCTTATAGAAGGAACAACAAAAGTATTTAATACAGGAAAGTTGATAAAACCTTTGTTGGCATCTGCTGCATTTCCTGGTGTTTTTACTCCGGTAACTATCAATAATGAGTTATATGCAGATGGTGGAATTTTAGATAATTTCCCCGTATCACCGCTCAAAAAACATTGTGATCTAATTATTGGTGTAGACGTATCCCCAATCAGGAAGCCAAAAATTTCTGATTTTAAGCATTCATACAATGTTATGCAACGAGCCTATTATCTTAGAGCCATGCCAAATGCCGAAGTTAAGTTTAACCTCTGCGATATAATAATTCAACCAAAAAAATTGGTTAATCATGGTATTTTTAGCAGTAGTAGCTTAGATAAAATATATGATCTTGGGTATCAGGAAGCAAAATTACAATTAGGATTATTCCTAAAAAATCAAGAAGGATGATTAAAGAAATAAAAAATAAATATGGCCACCTTTTTGAAGACGAATTGCTCGAAGAAATTAATCAGGTAGGAACTTTTAAAGAAATCCCCGAAGGCTTTGAACTCATCAAACCCGGAAGCTATATTAAGTTTATGCCCTTGATCATTAGTGGGGCCATAAAAGTGCTTAGAGGAGATCATGATGGTGACGAATTATTGTTATATTTTTTAGAACAAGGAGATACCTGTGCTATGACATTATCTTGCTGTCTGGGACATCATAAAAGTGAAATTAAAGCCATTGCAGAGACTGATACCAAATTAGTAATGATTCCTATTAAAAAAATGGAAGAATGGACAACAAAATACAAATCCTGGAGAAACTTTGTTTTTAGCAGCTATCATAAGCGATTAGTAGAAACCATTGAAACCATCGATAGTATTGCCTTTCTAAATATGGATGATCGTTTATTAAAATATCTTAAGGATAAAGCCAAAATCAGTCATACCAAAATCATCAATACTACACATCAGCAAATTGCATATGATCTTCATACGTCTAGAGTAGTAATCTCCCGATTGCTTAAAAAACTTGAAAAAAAAGGTATTGTTAAACTTAACAGAAACAATATCGAAGTATTAGAACTGTAAACTGTTGGTATTCTTTATAAAGAATACCGTTTAAACAAGCTTTGTAACAATTGTTACTGTATTGCAATAATAATTGCCTTATTTTTGAAAAATAAATAATAAATGCATAGCTTCTCTTCCTAAAATCAAGAAAAGCTTAAAAACAGAATACATGAAGATAGAACAAATATATACAGGATGTCTCGCCCAGGGAGCTTATTATATTGAAAGTAACGGTGAGGTAGCAATTATAGACCCTCTACGAGAAATAAAATCATATACAGAAAAAGCAGATGAAGATAATGCAAAAATCAAGTATATTTTTGAAACTCATTTTCATGCAGATTTTGTAAGTGGTCATGTAACACTGGCCAAAGAAACTGGTGCTGATATTATTTTTGGTCCTAGTGCCAATCCTTCTTTTGAGGCAACAATTGCTGAAGATGGACAAGAGTTTCGACTAGGAGAAATTACCATAATTGCGTTACATACTCCGGGGCATACTATGGAGAGTACCACTTATCTACTTAAAGATGCTACAGGTAAAGATCATGCCATTTTTAGTGGAGACACCTTATTTCTTGGCGATGTTGGTCGCCCGGATCTCGCTCAAAAAGCTGCACATATGACCAAAGAAGATTTGGCAGGAACACTTTATGACAGTCTGCGTACCAAAATTATGCCTCTGGCAGATGATGTTATTGTATATCCTGCGCACGGTGCTGGTTCTGCCTGTGGTAAAAACATGATGAAAGAAACGGTAGATACTTTGGGAAATCAAAAGAAAATGAATTATGCGCTTAGAGCAGATATGACCAAAGAAGAATTTATAAAAGAAGTGACTGATGGATTACTGCCTCCTCCCTTATATTTTCCGCTTAATGTAAAAATGAATAAAGAAGGTTATACCGATATAGACGAGGTAATTCAAAAAGGGACAAGACCGTTTTCTCCAAATGATTTTGAAGCTCTCGCCAATGAAACCGGAGCTGTAGTTCTAGATGTAAGACATCAGACCGAATATGTAAAAGGGCATATCCCGAGATCAATATTTATAGGTATAGATGGTGGATTCGCACCTTGGGTTGGAGCCTTAATCGCAGATGTACAACAACCTATTTTATTAGTAACACCAGAAGGAAGAGTAGAAGAAACAATTACCAGATTATCACGAGTAGGATTTGATAATACCCTGGGATATCTCGAAGGTGGTTTTGAAGCCTGGAAAAAAGCAAGTAAAGACTATGATACCTTAACTTCAATCTCTGCATTAGAATTTAAAAATGCTTTAGAAGAGGAGAATACTCCTGTTTTTGATGTACGTAAAGAAAGTGAATTTATAGCAGAACATATTGACGACGCACATAATACACCATTGGATTTTATTAATGATTATTTAGCCGAATTTCCTACCGATAAAACTTTCTATGTACATTGTGCAGGAGGATATCGCTCTGTAATTGCAGCATCTATATTAAAAAGTCGTGGTATTCATAACCTTATAGATATAGCCGGAGGTTTTAAGGACATAAAAGAAGTAGGCATTAAAACTACAGATTATGTGTGTCCTTCTACCATAAAGTAAAATATAACAGTTTTGTAACCAGAGTTACAGACAACTCGTTTTCAATTTAATTACTTTGCCTAAAAAATTAATATAAATGAATTGGATTTATAATCCCTGGCCGTGGTATGTATCGGGACCACTAATCGCATTAGTATTATTTTTATTGCTAATGGTTGGAAAAAGATTTGGTATGTCATCTAATCTAAGAACAATATGTACTATCTGTGGAGCGGGAAAAACATCAGATTTTTTCAGATTTGACTGGAAGGCTCAACAGTGGAACCTTATTGTGGTACTTGGTGTCATTATAGGAGGGTTCATTGCCAATACTTTTTTATCGGTAGACAATTCTGTATCTATTGATCCAAAAGTCGTTTCTAACCTTCAATCCAAGGGGTTTAATAGTGCCGGAACGGAATACATGCCTGATATGTTATTTTCTAATGAAGCCTTAACAGATCCTAAAATACTCTTTTTACTCATAATCGGCGGACTATTTGTAGGCTTTGGAGCCAGATATGCCGGCGGGTGTACTTCGGGGCATGCTATCTCTGGATTAAGCAATCTGCAATTACCTTCTCTTATTGCTGTGATTGGATTTTTTATTGGCGGGCTGACCATGATACACTTTATTTTTCCTTTAATTTTTTAAACATATGCGTTCAATTATATATTTAGGTATTGGTATTTTCTTCGGAATTGTTTTATTCAAATCTGAAGCTGCATCGTGGTTTAGAATCTATGAAATGTTTCAGTTTGGATCCTTTCATATGTACGGAATTATTGGCTCTGCAGTAGGATTAGGTATTCTCATTACTCAAGTTATAAAAAGATTTAAAATAAAATCGTTTTATGGCGATCCTATAACTTTTGCTCCTAAAGACAGAAGTTTTAAAAGATATATGTTTGGTGGTATCCTATTTGGATTAGGGTGGGCTCTAGCAGGAGCGTGCCCCGGGCCCATGTTTGCGCTTTTGGGAGCTGGTTATGTACCAATTCTAATTGTACTTATCTCTTCTATACTGGGTACTTTACTATACGGAGTAGTTAAAAACAAACTACCCCACTAACTCTGGCGTCAATTCGTTTTTGCCTGGTTTATTTTGTTGCCAGCAATTAATATTATAAATAGTTGTTTCTGCAATAGTAGTAAGCGCTTCCTGGGTAGCAAATGCCTGATGAGGAGTAAGAATCACATTGGGCAAATCAATAAGTTTTTGTAGTGTTTTATCCTTAGATTTGTTTTCAGAATGATCATAAAAAAAGATTCCACTTTCATGTTCATACACATCTGTACCATATCCAGCTATACTTTTTGATACTAAAGCTTGTAATACATCTTGTGTATGCACTAATGCACCCCTTCCAATATTGATGAGAACTGCTTCTTTTTTCATCTGTTGAATTCGATCCATATCTATAAGATGATGTGTCTGACTATTAAGTGGTGTGCATAAAAAGATAATATCAGATTGCTTACATAAATTGTCGAGGTTCATATATGATACCTGGTATTTTTCTTCTAATTTTTTATCCTCATAAATATCATGGCCAATGATATCACAATTAAACCCATGCATAATTCTGGTAATTGTTTTTCCTATTCTTCCGGTTCCAATAACACCAACAGTTTTTTTATTGATATCAAAACCTACAAGGTGGCTCAATGAAAAATTATATGTGCTCACTTGAGCATTAGAAGATATGAGTTTACGACTAAGGGCTAACAATAATGCAACGGCATGTTCTGCTATGGTTTGCGGAGAATATCCGGCTGCATTAGCCACTTTGATTCCTAACTTTTTGGCTGTATTAATATTGACATTATCATATCCTGTAGAACGAAGCGCTATATGTTTGACTCCAAACTCTTTTAATCTTTCTAAAACCATAGAAGATCCATCATCTGCAGAGAAAATAGATATAGCATCAAAACCTAACGCAAGCTCAGCTGTTTTTGGAGTTAGTCGTTCTGGCACATATTTAATTTGATGCTTTTCGTTATTTGCTTTTTCCAGAAAGGGGATTTCAAAATCCTTGGCGCTATATATCAATATCTTCATTAGTATGTTCTTCAATAATTAATAATTGTTGTCCTTTTAGTGCCCAAACCAACACTTTAACATAGTCACTTACTGCTTTTTTAATATTTTCAGGTTCTGTAATATCTATTGATCCTTTCCATATTAATTCTTTTTCTTTATCTGGGCAAATGCAATATAGTGAAGATTCTGCATGAAAAATTTGATATTCTTCATAATAATCTTCATCATAATATATATCCTGATTTTCATAATAGTCATCCCTAAAACTGTCAAATGTTTTATCCAGGTTTCTATATGCTTTTACAACGGTTACTTTATCTTCGACTCCTAATACTTTAGAAAGTAAAATCGCATCAAAGCCATTTTCTATAAGTTGAGACTCAAGAGCCATCATTTCTTTTTCGGTTTTTGGAGAGGTTGTAAAAGAACTCTCAAAATAATCTAAACTTCTTATGGCATTAACACCACTTTTCTTCAGTTCTGTTGCTAATTTCTTTTCGAATACTTTTCGGGCACTTTCATCTGGAGTAATCCCAATAACCAGAACTTTTTGAGCCTCAAACGTATCAATATCGGGATTTTTCCAGTTTTCGACTAATTCGCTAGATGAGCAACTGTACAGTAATCCACTAATAGCTAAAAGATATATATATAATTTGTTCATGTTTTCTTGGTATAGGTTATTAAAATGTATGTAAACTTTTTGGCTTTATAATTTTATCTAATCGTTCTACTACTATATTGGTATATTCTGGTGTTTTTTCGATAATAGATTCGCCAGATATTACATCAACACCTTCTAAGGCTATATTACTGCTTCCTACAGTAGATAGGATAATGAGCTTGTCTAATTGATCCGGATGGTTTTTAATAAACTTTTTTACATTTCTCGGTGGGCTTCCATACTCCCACGAATTAATGATAACTAAAGCATCCCACTTGTCAATATTTACAGTAAACATCGTATACACATCTATTATCTTAAAATGAACTGCATCATTTTGATAATGCCTAATGACCCCCTGAACCAAAGAATCTTTGAATCTACTTCCTTGTGAGGCTATCAAAACTTTAGTTTCGAGATTAGCATCATTAACTTCAAAAGGGATTACAGTATCCATAGAATAGGTATACTCATACCACACCCAAAATCCGGCAAAGAGTATCAAAACAGAAAACACTATGATTTTTAGTATGCGTCTCATCTACTTAACTCAATAGACGTTTTTGTTTGCCTTCTTTCATTATAGTTTTTATCAAATCAAAAACCTTTCTTTTGGTTTCTTTATAACTATTTAGGTATTTACTTACTGCCATTGTTAACTCCCAATGATCTTCTTTGTATTGTTTTTCCTCTACAGGTTGATCAATTCCATCTAACAATATGGTAAGTTCATTATGGTGATTAATTATTTTTTTTAGTAATGGATCGAGACCTTTCCTGCTAAGAGATAGTTCTTGTAGTATGTTCTTACTTTCTTCAAAAATCTTTTTTGAAATTAGTTGTATTGTATGGTTTTCTATAAGTTCATCTAAAAAATGCTGTTCATCTTTGATGAATTTAAGTTCTGACACCCAGTTTAGAGAAATCTCATGTAATTCTTCCGGGCTTCGCCATTCTACATATTTTATATTGGGTTGCTTTGCTTTCATGATTTCCTGATTATTAGTTTAACATCTTAAAATCACCATCTATAAATAAAAAAAGACAGAGAATAATGTCCCTAAATCTATTCTCTGCCTTTCTTGTATAGATTAATCTATTTCAATTACCTTTTTGGGTTGTTCTTTTGCTTCTTCCTTTTTTAGAAGATTAAGAGTAAGCACCCCATTTTTGTAGACAGCTTTAACCTTTTCATCCTGGTTTACGCTAGTTGGTAACTGTAATTTTCTATCGAACTCATTATAACTAAATTCTCTACGTGTGTACTCTTTATCCTCTTCTACTTCTTCTTTACTTTTTTGAGCACAAATGTGTAACACATCATCTTCCATAGTTACTTCAATATCCTTTTTTGAAAAACCAGGAACTGCGAGTTCAATTTCAAAATTATCCTCGTTTTCTTTGACATTCATTGCAGGAAGATTTCTGTCTTTTACAAAAAAATCGTCTGCAAAAAAATCATCTGTATCTAACCATGTAGAAACACGGTCATTGATCCAGGGAAATCTACTTTTGTTAAATTTAATTAATGACATAATGTTAAGGTTTAATTAGAGTTATTATTACATTAAAATTAAGTAGATAACAGGTAGATTAAAATGATAATTATCACCTAAGCAGCCTTTTAACCTATATTTAACTTTGTTTTTTATTCTTTTTTAAAACTCCACCCGCGTACAGAAAAACTTCAGATTTTAACCTACTGAAATTTTTATAGAAGTCATCAAAAGTACGTCTTACCAGAATATGATTTTTATAGTAAAAATTGTCACAAGAAATAGTATCGCATTCTAACATACCTCCTAATTCACTTTCGTGTGTTCTTATACCTTGATTTATGTGCTGTATCTCTTTCTCTATCTCTTCGATTTGCTGTTTAAACTCTTGTAATCGTTCAAAAAGATTAGGAGTAGTAGGTTCAAAAACGTAAGAATTTAATAATTGATTAATAAAATGTATTTCGCCTTCGATAA
The DNA here is from genome assembly GCF_000626715.1 of Aquimarina atlantica. Classification (GTDB taxonomy): domain Bacteria; phylum Bacteroidota; class Bacteroidia; order Flavobacteriales; family Flavobacteriaceae; genus Aquimarina; species Aquimarina atlantica. The sequence continues at coordinate 20,836 of NZ_AQRA01000002.1, forward strand.
ATCGAAGACTTGATTTCCATTTTAAGATATCAAAATGAATTTCTTTTAATTCTTTATCAGAGGTATTATCTGTTGCTGCCATCATATTTTCTAGGTTTTAAAACTTGCTAAAAAGATACTTAACTTTAAGTGATCAAAAAGTGATAATTATCAGGTTTTGTGACTTTTAACAGGAATTAGTTTACAAAGCGTAATACTATCTTTTCGAGTCTTTCGATTTTGTTCGAAACAGATCAACAACACCTATAATAATAAGACCTCAACTACACTCGTCCTTACACTTATAAGTCATTTCATATTTTATTGTTATGACCTTAAAGCATTATTAAATAGTGATTTGAATGTTCTGTGATTGTTAGTTTTTATCCTTTAATTATATCTATAATATCTAATCTTTTTCGTATCCTTTCTGGGTATTCTTTTACTTTACCTATTCGTAAAAGCATTTGTATTTCTTTATCTATCTTTAATGATGTTTTTAATAAATCATAATATTCTTTTTCTTCTAATATTTGACTCATAGGATGAACCGCAATTTGGCTATCTATACATTCTAACCAAACTTGTTCTAACAATCTTCCTGTTTTTATCAATTCGGCTTTACCATAAGAATCGGATGTGATCAAAATATATCCTGAACAAGAATTTAGCTGTTTTTTTACACGCTTAATAGAACTTTTTATGAATGTTTTTCTCGTGACTGATTTTTTTGTAAAAAAAAGATTGAATAAAAAACGTCTAATTCCTTTTATTTCTAATGCTTCAGTTGTCATTCCATCTTTTCTATGTTTTTCTTCTCTATAAGAAAAAATCATCCATTTTGCCAATTCTCTAAGCTTACTAATATCTTTCATCTGAAAACTATACGCATCTAAAGAGTAATCAATGATTTTTTTGGTTTCTTTATTTTCTATTGGAAAGTACCAAATACTATCTGATAGGTTAATTAATTTTGTTATTGTTGTATCGTCTATTTTTATATCTAAATATGGTTTTCTAATTGTTAAACGTTTCTTTATCAATTCAATATTTCGATTTGTTTTTATCAAACTATTATCTTGTTGAAGATCAAGGATTATTTCGGCATCATTAATTGTTACAGCCGAACTATACCCTAAATCTTGTGCAGACAACACACAGTTTTCTACAAATGCCCCTATTGAAATCCATGTTTCCCTATTGTTTGGATCAACAAATGGTAATACTCTAGCATAATTAGGGTACACTTTAATCTTATTATTTTTTGGTATCTCAACAGTCCACATTTGAGCATTATGACTACTTGGAGCATAAGAGCCGTATGTTATTATTTCTTTCATATCAGTAGTTTAAGAATAACTAAGTTTTTTTATTCCTCGCAGTAGCTCTGGTTATCATAAAAAATCAAACCAAAATCTCTATAACCTCATGTAGTTTAGGAATCTGAACTTTCCATTGATATGTATCTTGTATTTTTACGCGCAATACATCTGCAGGAGTTGCTTCGCCATGAATCAAAAATACTTTTTCGGGAACATTCTTAATCTCACTCATCCAATCTAACAATTCTTTCTGATCTGCGTGGGCAGATAGACTTTCTATATTATAAATCTTTGCTTTTACAGGATAATATTTACCAAATAGTTTGACCTCATGAGCTCCTTCTTGCAATTGTCTTCCACGAGTTCCTTCTGCTTGAAACCCCACAAGTACAACAGAGGTATTAATATTATCTATAAGCTGTTGTAAATAAGTAAGTACTCTGCCTCCGGTAACCATTCCGCTACCCGCAATAACAATTTTGGGACGGGGATTATCGACCACTTCCCATGTTTCTTTATAAGACATTACAATATTGGTATGATTGCAAATAGCATGATATTCGTTCATAGGTAATTTATGCCAGTCGGAAAAGCTTTCAAAAACAGAAAGCACATTGTTTCCCATCGGGCTATCTACATAAACAGGAAGGTTGGGGATTCGATTTTTTTGATATAATTTCCAAAGTATATACATCAAAGCTTGTAATCTCTCTACCGCAAATGAAGGAATGATTAAAACTCCTTTATTATACAATGTATCATTAATCAAAGTGATAAGTTTTTCTTCGACATCTTCATGAGGGTGTAACTTATTACCATAGGTGCTTTCTATAAAAAGAAAATCGGCCCAATCTGGTTTTTCTGGAGCATAAAGTAATACATCATCTGCTCTTCCCAGGTCCCCAGAAAACACCAATACCTTTCCGTAAAGATGTAACTCTATAAAAGTAGATCCTATAATATGTCCGTTATATCTAAATCTAAACTGTATATCTTGAGATAACGAAACCCATGTATCTTTCTCTTCTCTTTTAAAATATTTAATTGTTTTCTCTACATCATTCTTGGTATAAAAAGGTAATGCAGGATCATGCTTAGAGTACCCCTCTTTATTAGCTTTTTCGGCTTCTTCTTCGTGTATCTTTGCACTATCTCTTAAAATAATTTCTGTAATTGCCAATGTAGGTGCAGTAGCTACAATATCACCTGTAAATCCTTGTTTAATTAACCTTGGTAAATAACCTGTATGATCCAAATGCCCATGTGTAAGCAGTACTATATCAATCGCAGAAGCATCGATAGGCAAATCTTGCCAATTTAATTCTCTTAATTCTTTAACTCCTTGAAACATCCCACAATCGATCAGTATATTTTTTTGAGGAGTTTCGAGATAAAACTTAGATCCGGTAACCGTTCCTGCAGCTCCTAAAAAGTGAATTTTAATTGATGGCATAAGACTTTATTTTATGCTGTACATAGCATTTTTATTTCATTTACAATTTTTTGTTTTCGCTGTTCAGAAATGCCTAAATGATCCAGAAAAAAAATCTGTTCTATCAATTGTTTTGCTAAAACAATATTTCGGCTTAATAAAAATTGTTTTTCACGATTTGTTAAAAGCGTAGAAACCGTTATTGGATATAACCCTAAACGATCGATTCTATCTTTAAGGCTATTTTCTATAGGATAATCCCAACTTAATAAATATAAGCCCGCACACTCACCATATTGAATTGCTTCTTTTGTAAAACGCGTGTTGGTCACAACCCAACCATGATTAGGTATTATTTCTCCATTATTTTTATGGTGTGTTTCAATATCCCTAAATCGAGAATGTATATACAAAGGGACTTTTACATTACAATTACGCCCTTCTTCGCTATGAAACTTACATTCTATAACCAGATAGTCACTACTTTTTCTGGCTATTACATCAACTTCATGAGAGACACACATACCTTGAATGATTTGCCCAACTTCTACTTGATAACCCGAATACTGCAATATAGATGCAACAAAACGTTCGAAAGGAAAACCTGTTGGTCCTAATTCATAAATTGCTTTTTTTAGTTTGTATTTTGAAGCAAAAACAGATTTCTTCTTTTTTAGTAATGCAAAAGCTCGATTATAAATCTCTCTGGTAGAAATTCCTTGATATAATTCGTCTCTAACGACTCCCAGAATATGCTCTATTGCTTTATCATCTGCACCACTTCGTTTTAAGGAATTGCGAAGTTTTCGGAGTGAAAATTTAACTTTTTCTCCAGAAGATTTTATAACATCAAAATTTTGGTTTTGCATTAAAATTATTCAAATATTAAATACAACTAAATATCTTAATGAATACGTTGTTGATCTTTTTTGAAATATGACCTCATCAAAGCCTTGGTCTGATTATCGGTCATACTATCTGCTTTGAGCACATCTTTTACCTTTTCACCAACATCTTTATAGTGGGTTGTCAATTCTTTATTAAATTTTTCTCCTGTCTCTGCAGGTCCATAAATCACAATTCTATCTGCATCTTTTATAAGAGGAACAATCTTCTTAAAATAGGCTTTAAATTGATGTTTCTCTCGTTCGAGATATTTACTATCCTGAACTACATCCTGCGGTCCTCCTTTAAGTCGTGTTCCAGAACCACCGTGAATACGAAAGTTTTCAATTTCTGAAAGTACAGTAGTCATATCCTCGCTATCTTCTTTAACAGAAATGATATGAGCCTTTTCTTTATCTATCCAAATTCCTATATGTTTCATTTGTTTAATTTTTTTATGGTTAAAAAGTATTAACAGCAGTTATTAAGTGCAAACTGCCTGATCATAGAATATCTACTTAATTTGCCAAATCATGTAAGGCCAGTACAGGTACTTGAGAATGATGTCCCAAATTTTTCACCATTGGTCTTGAAAATATACTTCCAAAAAAACTGTGTTTTCTATTAATAAAAGTAATCATATCACTCCCCCGGCTTTCTACAAAACTGTTAAGCCCTCCTTTTACATCTATATTATGCAGTGTATGAAAAGTATATTCTATACCATCCAGATATTCTACAAGTAATCCCTTATTGTTTTCTTGTTCTTCATCAAGATCATCATCATTTGTAACATGAAGAATTCTTATTTCGGCATTTGTGATTCGTGCTATTTCAATTAGATATTGAAGTTCTCTTCGCTTAATCTGAGTTCTATAATCTGTTGGAAATACAATTTCTTTTGGTTCCTTATAATTAGTATTTTCTGGTATTGCCATAACAGGGCAATTTCTTACTTTTTCCATCACTAAAACTGTATTACTACCGTAAATCAGATCTCCAGCATTAGTCGTTCCTTTGGTTCCCATAACGATCATTTCGATATCCTTTTTTTCTACGGTATCTTTGATCGCACTCAATACATTATTGAATTGAGATATCATAAAAAATTTATGGTTAGGGTTATCATCTCTAAAACTTAACCTTTCTTCGATTTTACTTAAGCCCTTTTCTGATTTCTCTTTGGCCTCTTCATAAAGTCGTTCTCCTGGTTCGGGAATCATCATACTTTCTAATGCATAACCTGTTGCATTAAACACATTAAGCACGTAAAAATCACATGTTTCGTTTTTATATAGCTCTATAGCATAGAGTATAGCATTCCACGCGTTTTTTGAAAAATCCGTGGGCAACAAAATCTTTTTTTTCATCACTTAGGTCTTTAGGATTAGTCTTATAAATGTATGGGAATAGCCTTGTAAAAACTATGACAATTATCAGCTTACCTCAGGAATAACTAAGAAAGGAATAGTTGTATGAAATCCTATTTTTTTTATTACCGGTTCGTGAGTGATATTTTCTATAAGACTATGTTTATATTTTGACATACATAGCATATCAACATTCATCTCATCAATAAATTCATTAATAAGTTTTGCTTTTTGAGTAAACCGGGGAATCCAATGAATACAATAGTTATAGTCTTTGAAATTTTCTTTAAGACTCTTAAGATTATGTTCTTGTATTTCGTCTAATTTTTCTTTTTCATGAATATGCATTATCCTAATATTTGAAGAAAACGCAGTAACAATCTCTATAAGAGGTTTTAGAGACTCTATGCTATAGAGGCATTTAAAATCTGTTGCAAAAGCAATCTCTGTAGGTTTTTTAAAATCAAATTCATCTGGTACCGCCAATATCGTACAATCCTTAATATTATTAATGACTTTAACTGTATTGCTTCCTATAAGAACTTCTTTAGCACCACTGGCTCCCTTAGTCCCCATAACTACAAGATCAATATTTTTACTTTTTATAGTTTTGTTAATGGTATCGGTAAGTTTTTTGGAAACAGAAATAGTCTCAAATGTATGCTTAAAATCTTCTGTATCTCTAACTATAGAATGAAGTGTTTCGGTAAGCTTTTCCTGCGACTCATTGCTTAATTCCTGATATAACAAATCTCCTTTGGCAGTATTAATCCTACTCGTTAAAACCGGAGTATCTACATCAAAAGTATTTAAAATATAAAATTGACACTCTTGATCCTGAAATAATCGGGTCGCATAAAAAAGTGCACCATAGGCATTATTAGAAAAATCTGTGGGAACAAGTATCCTTTTCATTGTTTTTCAGTTTTACAAATTATATCATAAAACTAGTTGTATAATAGCAAGAATACTATGACAAATCTCATGTCTGTATAAACTCTTAAATCGCAGTATCAGCCGGGATCACTAAAAAAGGGATTATAGTACTAAATGTCATTTTTTTGATAATCGGTTCTTTTATTATTCTTTCTACAAAACTGTGCTCATAATTAATCATTACCAGAATATCGATTTCTAGTTCTTCAATAAATTCCTGAATAGCATGTTCTACAGTTGAAAAATCAGGCATGACATGAAAATCATATTTTACACGTTTAAAATAATGTTCTAATGAACTAGAATTATAATGCTGAGAAGGATCTAATTCGGGTTCATCATATATATGAATCATCCTAACAGTTGCATTCTGACTTTTTGCTAATTCTAGTATTGGAGCGATCTCTGCCTTATGATACATTCGCTCAAAATCTGTTGCAAAAGCTATTGCCGAAATTTCTTTAAAATATGAATCATCAGGAATAATAAGGATTGGACAATGAGATACATTCTTAACCACTTTTTGTGTGGTACTCCCCAAAAAAATATTTTTACTCCCGGTCGTTCCTTTAGTACCAATAACAACAATATCAAAAGTACTATCTTCTAGAAGTTTGTTCATGTTTTGAACCAAAGATCCTTTTTTACTTATAGTTTTAAAAGTATGATGTAATCCTGGTGTAGAATTATGGATATCTTCTAAAGTCATTTTTAGTCCTTCCTCAGACTCCATCTTAATCGCTTCATAAAGATGACCAATACGCTGCGAACTCACCACACTTATAAGCTGTACTGGTTCAAGATCATATGTATTTAACAAATAAAACTCACAAGTAACATTTCTATATAATTCTATAGCATACAATATAGTATTCCAAGCATTATCAGAAAAATCTGTAGGGATTAGAATTTGTTTCATTTGTCTATATTTATCAGACCGACCGGGTCTAGAATTAATATTACGATATCCTTTCTTTAGAAGGAATCACCAAAAAAGGAATATTGGTATGATAGGCTACTTGGTTAATTACTGGTTTGAATAAAAGATTTTCAAAGAAAGAATGCTTATTATGGATCATGACCAATAAATCGATTTTGTACTTTTTCTGAAAATCTTCTACTGCCTCTAGTACATCCACACCTTCAGCAATGTGAAAAACATGAGTATTATTTTTAAAATATTTATCCAGGTCTTCTTTAATCTTTTGCTGTTCAACTCCTAAGGAAACTCCAGAATATGCATTTAAGATATTGAGTTTACAAGTGTATTTATCACAAATTTCTTTTACTAAAGGTAAATATTTATTATCAATACTAAGATTATAATCTGTTGGGAACAAAATATCTTTTGGTTTTTCAAATTCAAAACCAGAAGGAACTGCAATAACAGGGCAATTTACTTTTTTTATCGTATACATCGTATGTGTCCCTATAAAGACTTCTTTGGCACCAGTAGCCCCTTTGGTTCCCATTACAATGAGATCAATATTATATTTTTCGACAACCGACTTGATTTCTCCTATTAGCGTATTAAAAACCGATAATCTAACAAAACTGTGTTTAGGGTTATTAAATTCTTCTTTGATTTTTTCTTCTGTTCGTTCGATATCCCGTTTAGAATTTATCATTGCAATATCTTCCATGCCATACGGTGCAGGGTTCTCGATAAGATACCCTGTATGATAGGATACAGGCGTAAATGTATTGAGCAAATAAAAAGTAACTTCTTCATCTCTAAACAAACATAAAGCATATCTAATCGCATTAAATGCATTATCAGAGAAATCGGTAGGTAATAAAATTCGTTTCATCTCTATATAATTTTAATATCGTTGTAAATTTTGCATCACTAAAAAAGGAATCTTAATATGCAGTCCTATTTTATCAATTGTAGATCGATCTAAAAGATTTTCTAAATAAGAACGTCTTGAGTTTACCATTACCAAAAAATCTATTTCATTACGTTCTATAAACTGGTTTATAGCATAGGTAAGATCTTTTGCCGTCTCTTGATGAAATACTAATTCTGCATTAGGTAATGATGCTTTTAAAAAATGTTTATTGTCTTCTTGCCTGATAGAAAGCTTGTCAAAGTTCGAGATATATAAAAAATTAATAATAGATCTGAAGCTTTTAGTTAATGTGCTAAATAATTTTAGTTCTCTTCGTTTAAATGGTAATTGATAATTTGTAGGAAATAGAATATTTTTTGGCGCATTATAACTACAATCACTTGGGACTACCAATACAGGGCATTTTACATATTTAAGAACCTGTAAAGTATTACTTCCAAAAGTAAGCTTTCGGTCATTAGTTTCTCCTCTTGTTCCCATAATCAGAATATCCATATTTTCTTTATCTACCAAATCATTAGCTTCATCAATTAAGCTTCCAAACATGGATAACAATTTATACTCATGTCTAGGATTGGGTGAAATATTCTTTATTTCTGAAAGCGTTTTCTCTAGTGCTATATTCGAGTTTTTATGCACTCTTTCCTTTAGTTCATCAAAAATCTCACGAGAAACTACGGTGTTATGGTCGTATACCTCATCGGCATAAGCATGTAGAATAAAGAAATCACACCGTTCATATTTAAAAAGTTCGACAGCATATCGTAAAGCATTCATGGCATTTTCTGAAAAATCTGTGGGGACTAATATTTTTCTCATAGTTTACTTTTTTTGATATGTTGTACTCAAAACTAGGTAATTGCAGATGCAAAAACTATGATTTTTGTCAGCATAAGAATCATGACATTTGTCATATTATATAAATGCATACTTTTTGATATTTGCAGCAAACAAATTCTATGTCAGAGCATACTTGTTTTCACTGTGGAGATGATTGCAGTAAGACGGTAATCAAATTTGATCAAAAAACATTCTGTTGTAATGGGTGCAAAACTGTATTTGAAATTTTTTCGACTCATGATTTATCCTGTTATTATGACTTACAGTCTGCTCCTGGCGCCATTCCTGAAGAAATTCAAGGAAAATACGATTATCTCGACACTCCTGATATTGCTGAAAAATTAATAGAATTTAAGGACGGTAACACCCAAATCATCACACTATATATTCCACACATGCATTGTAGTTCCTGCATTTGGATATTAGAAAATCTACACAAGCTTCAACCAGCGATTACTGCATCTCAAGTTAATTTCCCAAAAAAAACAGTTCGTATTACTTTTAATAGTGATCGTGTCTCCCTTAAAGCATTAGTTGTTTTACTTAATTCTATAGGCTATGAACCCTATATTAGTCTGGATGACTACACCACAGGGAAGACACAAATAAATCGAAGTTTGATTTATAAACTAGGTATTGCCGGTTTTGCTTTCGGAAACGTGATGTTTTTATCGTTTCCTGAGTATTTTGAAGTATCTGAATACTGGTTAGAACAATACAAACATGTTTTTCGTTGGTTAATGTTTACTTTTTCATTGCCTGTTGTATTTTATGCTGCGCAAGATTATTTTATTTCTGCCTATAAAGGAGTACGATCTAAAATATTAAATATCGATATTCCCATTGCTTTAGGGATTCTGGTTCTTTTTCTAAGAAGTACTACAGAAATAATTTTTGATTGGGGCACTGGTTTCTTTGACAGCCTTACCGGGCTGGTATTTTTTCTGTTACTAGGAAAATTTTTTCAGCAAAAAACGTATTCCTTTTTATCTTTCGAAAGAGATTATAAATCTTATTTCCCAATTGCAGTAACAAGAATTGCTATTGCAAAACATAAAAAAGAAAGAAAGGAAGAAAATATACAAGTCTATGACATTAAAAAAGGCGATCGATTATTGATCAGAAATGGAGAGTTAATTCCTGTAGATGCTATTCTTATCGAAGGTGATGCTCAAATTGATTACAGTTTTGTAACTGGCGAAAGTGAATCGGTCACCAAACAATCAGGTGATACTCTTTTTGCCGGAGGTAGACAACTTTACGGAGCTATAGAAATCGAAGTTTTAAAATCTGTAGAACAAAGCTATCTTACTCAATTATGGAGTAACGATGTATTTAATAAAGATAAAACGGCTTCATTTACCAATCTTACCGATACGATAAGTAAATATTTTACAATTACAATCCTGTGTATTGCCGTACTTGCTACTTCTTTTTGGTTATTTGTTGATTCTTCAAAAGCTGCACAGGTATTCACAGCAGTACTTATTATCGCCTGTCCATGTGCATTAGCACTAGCAAGACCATTTGCCCTAGGCAATATCCTTCGCATCTTCGGAAAAACCAAATTCTATCTCAAAAATGCAGATGTTATAGAACGATTAGCTAAGGTAGATACTATGATTTTTGACAAAACCGGTACCATAACCACTACAATTACGAACGAAGTGACTTATGAAGGAATGCAACTAACGCCCGAAGAAGAATCCTTGCTTAAAAACACCTTACGCGCATCAAATCACCCTCTTAGCAGAACGCTTTATGATATATTGGCAGAACAAGATATTTTAACTCTAGACGAATATCATGAACATATCGGAAAAGGAATTGAAGGTAAACTTGAAGAGGACACTATCAAAATAGGGTCTGCAAATTTTGTGGGACAGAACATTAATTCTGAAATTAAAGACACTACAGTTCATATTAGTACTAATGAACAATATAAAGGCCATTACGTTTTTCATAATCAATATAGAAAAGGAGTTAAAAAAGTATTTGATCAACTATCTGAAGATTACAAACTCGCTATTTTATCGGGAGATAATGAAGGCGAAAAAGAATATTTAAAAAAACTACTCCCCAAAAACACTTCTTTACTTTTTGATCAAAAACCAGACGATAAACTAAACTATATCAAATCATTACAACAACATAACCAAAATGTCATCATGGTTGGTGATGGATTAAATGATGCCGGAGCCTTAGCCCAAAGTGATGTAGGTATAGCCGTTTCAGAAAATGTAAATGTGTTTTCTCCTGCATGTGATGCTATTCTTGATGCTTCAAAATTTGATACTATATCGGTTTATCTTAACCTATCCAAAAAAGCGATTGCGATTATTAAATCAAGTTTCGTTCTGTCGTTTTTATATAATATAATAGGCTTATACTTTGCTGTTACGGGGCAACTCTCTCCTGTGATAGCAGCAATACTAATGCCATTAAGTTCTATCTCTATTGTTGCATATGTTACCGTACTTACCAACTGGTCTGGAAGAAAATTAATATCAAAATAACAATGAATACTCCTGATGACCATAATCCGATTCAACATTTTCAGCAATGGTTTTATGAGGTAGATAAAGCTCATCCCGAGGATGAAGCTAATGCAATGTTACTCTCCACCATCGGGGTAGATGGTTTTCCCAAAAGTAGAATTGTATTATTAAAACGCTTCACCTGGGAGGGTTTTATCTTTTTTACTAACTATAACAGTGAAAAAGGAAAGGCCATAGCACACAACAATAAAGTTTCTATTGCCTTTAATTGGACAGCAGCAAAAAAGAACGTCTTAATTGAAGGAGAAGCAGAAAAAATTGCCGACAACTTATCAGAAGGATATTTCGAATCACGACCAGAGGGTAGTAAATTAGGAGCCTGGGCTTCTGATCAAAGTAAAGTAGTTTCTTCGCGCAAAGTTCTAGAAGATCAACTAAAACACTACGAAACTAAATTCAAAAATCAGACTATTCCAAGGCCAGAGCATTGGGGAGGATACATGATTAGGCCCAATAGATTTGAATTTATAGAACACAATGAGATAGAAGAATATACTTGTACCATAATATACAAACTTCTACCAGATTATAAGTGGCTTAAGGACATAGAATATACTCATAAATAGATACTAGTATTCGTTCATCATGACCATATTAAAAATATAAATTTCTGAGTATTTCACTTTAATTTCCAAAAAATTGAATCTATACAACAATTATTTTGCTAAATATCTAATGCCAAAATTAATTTTTCTAACAAAGTCTGTTTTATATAAAACCATCTATAATTAACATTTTTTTTGGTTATAATATTAGCACACCGCAAGTTAGACGTGCCTTCAAAAAAGAAAGGAATTCTTTCTTAAAATTCTATTCTTATTTAGATTTAATTAATATACAAACTTTATGACAATTATCATGCTTTAAGATCCTATTTGGGAATAGTTTTATCCGTATATTATAAGGTGAAAAGACATCTAACTATTTGTTTATTTCTAATTTAAGAAAAATAAATAGTGTACTCAGAGTATTATTAAAAATGAGAATAATGGTTGAATTTGCACCTTGTATTTAATCAATTTTTTTACGTTAAAAAAACTAAAACTGATTGATATCATTGCACGCAATAATAAATGAACCAATATTTACCGTAGTTAATTTATAATCAAATCTTACTATGAAACTCGTTAAACTTAGTACCCTCATTTTTTTCACATTACTTATTACAACTACTAATGCTCAATTAAAAATCGATGCCGAAGTACGACCACGATTCGAATACAGACATGGATTTAAAACACTGTTCCCAGATGATGCAGACCCCGCAGCATTTGTGTCCCAGCGCACACGATTAAATGCTGGATATAAAACAGAGAAACTAAATTTTTACGTAAGCCTTCAGGATGTAAGAGTATGGGGAGATGTGCCTCAACTCAATACAGCAGATAAAAATGGTTTTAGTGTTCAACAGGCCTGGGGAGAAATTCTTTTTAACCCCAACATTTCATTAAAATTGGGTCGCCAGGAAATTTCATATGATGATCAACGTATTTTTGGAAATGTCGGTTGGGCACAGCAAGCAAGAAGCCACGATGCTGCTCTTATAAGATACAACAAAGATAGTTTTAAGTTTGATCTGGGTTTTGCATTTAATCAGGGAGAAGAATCCTTAACAGAAACTACACTTACGACACCAAATACATATAAAAGTATCCAATACGCCTGGCTACACAAAGATTGGGAGAATTTTTCGGGAAGTTTCCTTTTTCTTAACAATGGATTACAGTATACAGATGATACCAATTCTGATAATAATGAAACCAGATATAGCCAAACTGTAGGAACTCATTTAAAATATAAAACAGGAAAACTTGGTTTTACATCTAATCTTTATTATCAATTTGGAAATGATCTGGGTGATAATGACTTAAGTGCATATTTATTAGGCCTAGAGGCAGATTATAAATTATCAGAACAATGGAAAATATTACTTGGAGGAGAACTACAAAGTGGGAATGATAATGGAGCACCTGCTAATGGAGATAACGAAGCATTTACTCCTTTTTATGGTACCAATCACAAGTTTAATGGATTAATGGATTATTTCTATGTAGGAAACCATATCGGGAACGTAGGACTAATCGACTTGTATCTAAAAGCTAATGTAAAATTTAATCAAAAATCTACATTAAATGTGGCTGCTCACAATTTTATGGCCGCCGCAGATTTACCAGGAGATGAATCTAAACAACTGGGTACAGAAATAGATCTGGTTTATTCCTATAATTTACAAAAGAATGTAAACATCAAAGCTGGATATTCTCACCTCTTTGCTTCAGACGGAATGGAGGTACTGAAAAATAATTTTGATGGGAATACCAATAATTGGGGATGGATCATGGTGACAATTAAACCAACTCTATTTACAACCAACAAATAATAAAATTATGCCAATTAAGAGTTATTTAGCCCATCCACAAAAAGGAGAAAAAAATGAGCTTATCAATGCACTATCTTCAATAGAGCAATGTGAAGTCATGCCAGCCAATAATAAGGATGTACTCATCTTAATTACAGAGACTGAAAATGAAACTGAAGAAGCAATTCTAAAAGAAAAACTGGATACTATAGAAAGTCTAAAATTATTGGCTATGGTTTCTGGATTTAATACACCACAAAACAATTAGTATTATGTATACCTCTCTCACAAATAGAAGAAAATTCATAAAAAAGATGGCTATGTTGTCTGCCATGACCGCTGCAGCAACTATGTTTCCGGGAATCTTATTTGCAGACGAACAGGAAAAAGGATTGCCAAGCGGTGATATCGATTGGACAAAAGCTCCATGTAGATTTTGTGGTGTAGGATGCGGAGTGCTTATAGGAACCCAAAACGGAAAAGCTGTTGCCGTAAAAGGAGACCCTAAGAGTAGTGTTAATAAAGGATTACTTTGTGTAAAAGGATACCATCAAATCATGTGTATTCAATCAAAAGATAGGCTAACTCATGCATTGGTAAAGAAAAATGGTCAATATGTTAAAACTCCAATCAATGAAGCTTTAGACATTGTTGCCAACAAAATGAAAGACACTATTCAAAAACATGGTAAAGATAGTGTCGCGATGTATACTTCTGGTCAATCTACAATTCCTGAAGGATATGTTGCTTCAAAATTAATGAAAGGTGCAATTGGTACAAATAACTTAGATTGTAATGCCCGTTTATGTATGGCAAGTGCTGTAGCTGGTTTTTTAACCACTTTTGGTGCTGATGAACCTATGGGCTGTTATGACGATATCGACCATGCCGACTATTTTATTACATGGGGTAATAATATGGCAGAAATGCATCCCGTATTATTCTCCAGAATGCTCGAACAAAAAAATAGAAGAGGTGCTAAGATTATTGATTTTGCAACACGTACAACACGTTCTAGTACTGCATCTGATAGATCTATATTATTTGAACCTCAAACAGATTTGGCCGTTGCCAATGCAATTTGTTATGAAATTATCAAAAATGGATGGGTAAACAAGTCTTTTGTAGAAAAACATTGCAATTTTAGCAAAGGACTAACCAATATGGGATATGGCCTCGAAGATAAATACAAATTTAAAGACAAGCCGCAAAAAATAGATTTTGAAGCTTATAAAAAATTCTTAAACGATTATACTCCAGAAAAAGTAGCTAAGTACTCAAAAGTATCTGCAAAAGATATTAAGTATTTAGCCGCTATATACGGAGATCCAAATAAAAAGGTGGTTTCTTATTGGTGTATGGGAATGAATCAACACACCAGAGGAACGTGGATGAACAACTTAGTCTATAACATCCATTTACTTACCGGAAAAATTTCACAACCGGGAAATGGACCATTTTCACTAACAGGGCAACCATCTGCTTGTGGTACGGCAAGAGAAGTAGGTACTTTTACGCATAAGTTACCCAAAGGAGTCGTGATGAACGAAAAACATAGACGTCTGGCTGCAAAAATATGGAAAGTACCTTATGAACGTATCCCTGCTAAACCAACGTATCATGCCACAGAAATGTTTAGAGCAATTGATCGTGGAGATATTAAATTTATTTGGACACAAGTAACTAACCCGTTGGTTTCGATGCCAAAAACAAGCAGGTATAGACCGGGTATGGAGCAAGACTCCTGTTTTGTTGTAGTTTCTGATGTTTTTCCTACACCAACATCTGATGTTGCAGATGTTATTTTACCAGCATCATGGCATATAGAAAAAAGTGGATTGTACGGAAACTCTGAACGAAGAACACAACATTGGGATAAAATGGTAGATGGCCCAGGAGAAACCACTCCTGATGCATGGATGACCATTGAAGTTGCAAAACGAATGGGATATGGTGATTTATTTCCATATAGTGAAGAAAACCATGTTGAAGAAATTTATAATGAATACCGGCAGTTTCATGAAGGAGCAAAACACGGGATGGCACCTTTAGAAGTTCTGAAAAAAGAATCTGGTGTAATATGGCCATATGTAAACGGAAAATCTACACAATGGCGTTTCAATGCAAAATATGATCCGGCTTGTTCTAATGGCGAAGATTTTCATTTTTATGGAAAACCAGACGGAAAAGCAGTCATATGGCAACGCCCATATGAACCGGCTCCAGAAGAACCCGATAATGAATATCCTTTTTGGCTAAATACCGGAAGAGTTGTTGAACATTGGCATACGGGCTCTATGACCCGTAGAATCCCTGTTTTACATAAAGCGATGCCAAGTGCCTATGTAGAGTTTCATCCCGAAGACGCAAAAGCATTAGGAATTAGAGATGGCGAAAATATAAAAGTAACATCTCGTAGAGGTTCATGCATATTACCTGCATCCATAAATAAAAGAGGGTTGCCTACCAAAGGCCAGGTCTTTGTGCCTTTCTTTGACGAAAACATGTTAATTAACGACGTTACTTTGGATGCTTTTTGCCCAATTTCTAAAGAACCTGATTATAAAAAATGTGCTGTTAAAGTTGAAAAAGCATAGGCTATGAAAAAGAGACTCGGAATCATATCACTTTTTTTAGTA
The DNA here is from genome assembly GCF_000626715.1 of Aquimarina atlantica. Classification (GTDB taxonomy): domain Bacteria; phylum Bacteroidota; class Bacteroidia; order Flavobacteriales; family Flavobacteriaceae; genus Aquimarina; species Aquimarina atlantica. The sequence continues at coordinate 37,009 of NZ_AQRA01000002.1, forward strand.
TTGTTCATAGCCTTTATCACTATTTGGAATTATAGTTATCAAGAAGGTTTGGAAGAAAGTTATATCCCTATTGAGGAAAGCTCAACCGAAACATTTATTCCTTTAGAGAGTGGTGTGTTCAAACGTTCTGGATTGGCATTAGAGTATGCAAATATGCCTGTTGATGAAGAACATCAAAGATCACTTGATACTTATTATGATAACAGGGCATATCCTGGGGCACCACCCAGTATCCCACACCCTGTTAAGGAAGAAATGAGTTTAGGGGCAAATACCTGTTTGCAATGTCATGAAAACGGAGGTTTCGTTACCAAATTTAATGCGTATGCACCAGTTACACCTCATCCAGAAATGGTTAATTGCAGGCAATGCCATGTAGTACAAAACACTAAAACTCTCTTTACCGAAAATGGTTTTGCAAAGGCTCATGCTCCAAAAGTTGGGATAAATAATGCTTTACCCGGGAGTCCGCCAATGATACCGCATCAAATACAAATGAGAGAAAATTGTTTGTCTTGTCATGCCGGACCCGCAGCTCCAAAAGAGATCAGAGTATCTCATCCAGAGCGTACAAATTGTAGGCAATGTCATGTTCCTAAAGAAAAAACGGTAACAGATATTGAAGTTTTCACAAGAGCTAATAGTATTGAAAATGAATAGATATAATAACATACATATTCTGATATATACTTTCCTTACCGTTATATTATTTTCTTGTAAACACGGAGAAGGTGAATACCATAATATTACAGATAAAATAGAAGCCAAGAGCAAAAATTATCACGGCACCTCTATTTCCTCAGAACAGTATTTAGAAGGTATAAAGACAATCAAAATCACAGAAGGAGAGCACACATTTTTGATTCCTGAACGTAAAAGCGAAATCAAATCATATGCCTGTACCGAATGTCATACCAAACCATTAGAAGAATTAAAAAGTGAAAACCCTTCAAAAAAAGCACACTGGGATATCAAGCTGGCTCATGCAGACCTAAATACTATGAATTGTATTACTTGTCATAATGGTAATGATATGGATAACTTAACCAGTTTAACAGGCAAAGACATTGATTTTAATAGAAGCTATACATTATGTAGTCAATGCCACAATAAACAGTTTAAAGATTGGAAAGGTGGTGCACATGGCAAAAAACTAGGAGGATGGGCTCCTCCCAGAGCATCAATGACCTGTGTAAATTGCCATAACCCACACAAGCCTGGTTTTGAGACCAGGTGGCCTGCCGGGTATAATACTCAAAAAGTAAAAGAACGAGAATAGTTTAGTTATCACACTTTTATGTAATATCTCTTAACAATTTAACAATGAGCGACAATACTAAAAAATGGTTTTCTCTAAACCTAAATAGCAAAAAGAAACAAAATACAGGTTCTTGCGGTTGTGGAAAAACATCTGGTGGATGCGGCTCTCATACTAAAGATCAAATTAGTGATAAAGAATTTGATGCTGCGGTAGATGCAGCTATTGGCGACGAACGCAAAAAAGATGGTTTTGACCAGGTTTTTGATGTACAAATGGATCGCCGAACTGCTTTTAGGAAATTGACCGCTAGTTTAGTCATCGGAGCTGGAGCAGTAAGCACATCTTGTAATCTGACTTCTGGAGAAGAAACCAAAGAAAAAGCACAAATCGATTGGGAAGAACAGTTTAAAGGCAACTACAAATTAATGACCGATGAGGAGAAAAAAGCCACTGTGGATCGATTAGTACGTTCCTACCAGTTACGAAAAGGGAAAAATATAAGTATGTCTTCTAAAAATGCAGAGAAAGATGTGCTTTTTGGATATGCTTTTAATATCTCTAAGTGTCAAGGATATATGGATTGTGTAAGTGCCTGCGTTGAAGAAAATAATCAGGATCGAAATTCGCAGATGGAATATATTCGAATTCATGAAATGAAAGATGGAAAAGGCCTTAAGTTTGATGAAGCCGATGACAATTATTACCATGAAGTCCCCGCAGAAGGTCATTTTTATATGGGAACACAATGTTTTCATTGTGACAATCCCCCTTGTGTAGAAGTTTGCCCTGTGCAAGCTACATGGCGTGAAGAAGATGGATTAGTAGTCGTAGATTATGACTGGTGCGTTGGCTGTAGGTATTGTATGGCTGCTTGCCCATACGACGGCCGACGATTTAATTGGAGTACTCCCGAAGTTCCTGAAAATGAAATTAACAAAAATCAACATTACTTAGGGAATCGTATGCGTAAAAAAGGGGTAATGGAAAAATGTACTTTCTGTGTACAGCGTTCACGAGCTGGTAAAAATCCTGCTTGTGTAGAAGCTTGCCCAACAGGGGCACGAATTTTTGGAAATTTATTAGACCCCGACAGCACAATACGATGGGTTCTCAATAATAAAAAAGTATTTAGACTAAAAGAAGATCTTGGGACAGAACCTAAGTTCTGGTATTTTATGGATTAACAAAATTGCGTGAGGGATTGAAACGGCATCCTTTTCTGTTACTCTGATTTTGTCGAAGAATAAGAAGTAACAGAAAAGATATAGTGGAAAGCCCGACCCTGTGGGCACGCCAAAAAAACAACACATGAAACGACTTAAAGTTTTTGGAAGCTTAGTTAAAGATAGCTTAGATACTACCACTCAAGGCTCAAAAAAATACCACATCTGGATGGCATTTTTGACCTTTATTATGCTCATTGGGATGTATTGTTATTCTTTACAAATAGAACACGGCCTAAGCGTCACAGGGATGACCGACAGAGTAAGCTGGGGACTGTATATTTCTAATTTTACATTTCTGGTTGGTGTTGCTGCAGCTGCAGTAATGCTCGTTATGCCAACTTATGTATTAAAAGATATTGATTTTAAACAAGCTGTGCTTATTGGCGAAGGGCTGGCCGTTGCAGCATTGATTATGTGCTTAGCCTTTGTTGTAGCCGATATGGGTGGGCCATCTGTATTGTGGCATATGATACCGGGAATCGGAGTCTTTAATTTTCCAGCTTCGATGTTAACCTGGGATGTTATTGTACTTAACGGATATCTATTTTTAAATATCTCTATTCCGTTTTATATTTTGTTCAGACGCTATCAGGGAAAAGTACCTAATCCAAAAATCTATGTCCCGGGAGCGATATTATCTGTATTTTGGGCAGTAGGTATTCATTTGGTAACTGCTTTTTTATATCAGGGATTACAAGCTCGTCCTTTCTGGAATAACGCATTATTAGGGCCTCGATTTCTGGCATCTGCCTTTGCTGCAGGGCCTGCCTTGATTATCCTTGTTCTAGCCATCATAAGAACATTTACAGAATTTAAAATAGAAGATAAAACGATCAAAAAAATTGGTATGATCGTTACTGTAGCAGCCCAAATCAACCTGATCATGTTAGTGTCTGAATTGTTTAAAGAATTTTACGCCCCTACACATCATAGTGAAAGTGCATACTATCTATTCTTTGGTTTACATGGTAAAACTGCATTATTACCTTGGATATGGACAGCGATTCCTCTAAACGTTTTAGCAACTGTGTTACTAACTTTTGGTAAGCTGCGTAACAATTTAAAGGTGTTATATTTCTGCTGTTTTATTCTTTTTATAGCCATCTGGATAGAAAAAGGATTCGGCTTGATCGTTCCTGGTTTTATTCCCGGGCCTTATGGAAAAATTTCGGAATATACTCCTACGGGAATAGAAATTGGAGTAACTCTTGGCATTTGGGCTTTAGGAGCTTTTATTTTTACCATACTTGCGAAAACTGCTATCAAGATAGAAACAGGAAAATTACAATTTAGAAAAAAATAAAGAAGGCCGAATTTTTAATAAAATTCGGCCTTTTAGTATCTAATAACTCGTAGCTTAATGTGCGTAGCGCTTAACTCCGGTGAACAAAGTATCTTCATAATTATAAAGCTTTGGTACACAATCCAAAAACATATTTTGTTTTTGAGTTGCTGTTTTTAGTTGTTTTCTGATATTTCGTAAAGTTCTCATGATGGTTAGTTTTTGATCCCAAGTTATTGGGATAGATTGATAAATATTTGTTATCTATATCGCCTTTTCGAATTCCAGGTATATCCGATAGGAGCGTTTAATTTTCTTGTAATTCTGTTACTGTCTATAGTTCTCATGATTTTTGTTTTTTTGATTGATGTATAAATTGTTGATTTTCTAATAGGTGTTAAAATTATCTGTATCGTCTTTTCGAATTCCAGGTGTATCCAATTGGTGCATTTAATTTTCTTGTGATTCTATTACTGTCTATAGTTCTCATAATTTCCGTTTTTTGATTGATGTATAAATTGTTGATTTTTTAATAGTTGTACTTAAAACTATCTATAACGTCTTTTTGAATTCCAAACATAACCTTTGGTTGCCGTTAATTTTTTAGTGATTTGATTGTTGTCTAAAGTTCTCATAATTTCTGTTTTTATAATTGATATATACCTACTAGACGTCGATAAATCATTTTCGTTACAGTACTATGTATAAAAAGGTACTATTTTAACAATTATTAACATTATATGTGTATAAAAGCTGTACAAAACCGGATATTCTTATTAAGAACGGTCTTAAATAATAAAACCTGATAAATGTCATTTTTTTAGAAGGTGTTCGCCCATACTTTTGGCTTATAATCAAAAGTAAGTATGGGTGTAATCTATATACTCTTAACGATTAGTATTATCGTTGCCATCGTCTTTTTTATTAGCTTCATAATATCGGTCAGAAATGGTCAGTATGATGATGTCTATACTCCTTCTGTTAGGATGCTTTTTGATGATGAACTTATAAAGGAAAGTAAAGAAAAATCTTCGGAATCCACTAAAACTAAACAATCTTAATATGGAAATGGAACAATTCTATTACGATAATAAAATCGTAAAAAAATTCTTATATGCCACTCTATTCTGGGGTATTGTTGGGATGTCTGTAGGCTTACTACTGGCGTTTCTATTTTTATTCCCAAATCTAACAGACGGAATCTCATGGTTAAGCTTTGGGAGATTAAGACCATTACATACCAATGCTGTTATTTTTGCATTTGTTGGTAATGCTATTTTTGCAGGAGTATACTACTCTACTCAACGTTTGCTAAAGACCCGTATGTTTAATGACACGCTTAGTAATGTTAACTTCTGGGCATGGCAATTGATTATCGTTGGTGCGGCTATTACACTTCCGTTAGGGTATACCACTTCAAAAGAATATGCTGAGTTAGAATGGCCTTTTGATATTGCCATAGCTGTTGTTTGGGTAGCCTTTGGATGGAATCTTATAGGAACCATTTTAAAAAGAAGACAACGCCATATGTATGTTGCTATATGGTTTTACCTGGCCACTTTTGTTACGGTTGCTGTTCTTCATATTTTTAATAGTCTTGAGTTACCTGTTAGTGCTTTAAAAAGTTATTCGGTATATGCAGGTGTTCAGGATGCACTGGTACAGTGGTGGTATGGTCATAATGCAGTTGCATTCTTTCTTACTACTCCTTTCTTAGGATTAATGTACTATTTCATTCCAAAAGCGGCTAATAGACCTGTATATTCCTATCGATTGTCTATTGTTCACTTTTGGTCTTTAATATTTATCTATATCTGGGCGGGACCTCATCACCTTTTATATTCATCTTTACCCGATTGGGCACAGAATCTTGGTGTAGCATTTTCTGTTATGCTAATTGCTCCATCCTGGGGAGGTATGATTAATGGATTACTAACATTAAGAGGTGCCTGGGACAAAGTACGTACCGATCCTGTATTAAAATTTATGGTAGTTGCCATTACTGGTTATGGTATGGCTACTTTTGAAGGACCAATGTTATCTCTAAAAAACGTAAACGCCATTGCGCATTTTAGTGATTGGATTATTGCACACGTGCATGTTGGTGCTTTAGCCTGGAATGGATTTTTAACCTTTGGGATGGCGTATTGGTTAATTCCAAGATTATTCAAAACCAAATTGTGGTCAACGGGGTTGGCTAATGCTCATTTCTGGATTGGTACTCTGGGGATCATCATGTATGCATTACCAATGTATGTTGCCGGATTCGTACAAGCTTCTATGTGGAAACAATTTAATCCAGACGGAACGCTTACTTATGGTAATTTCTTAGAAACTGTAAATGAAATTATCCCAATGTATTGGATGCGTGCCATAGGTGGAAGTTTATTCATCTTCGGAATGTTTATCATGTTATACAACGTTATTAAAACTATAAAAAGTGGTAGTGCTGTGACAGATGAGCTTGCAGAAGCTGCTCCACTTACCAAAGTAACTAAACACAGAACCGCTAAAGAAGGATATCACACCTGGTTAGAGAGAAGACCTGTAAAACTAACCATTTTTGCTACTATAGCCATCTTAATTGGAGGTATCGTACAAATAGTTCCTACTTTAATGGTAGAATCTAATATCCCTACGATTACTAGTGTAAAGCCATACACTCCTCTTGAGTTAGAAGGAAGAGATATTTATATTAGAGAAAGTTGTGTATCCTGTCATTCACAAATGATTAGACCTTTCCGTAGTGAAGTAGAACGATATGGTGAATACTCTAAAGCTGGCGAATATGTCTATGATCATCCTTTCTTATGGGGAAGTAAACGTACCGGACCTGATTTAATGAGGATTGGAGGGAAATATTCGGACAACTGGCACTTAAATCATTTTTATGATCCGCAAACAACCTCATCGGGATCTATTATGCCAAGCTATAAATGGCTGATCAAAAACAAACTTGATCGTTCTCAAACAGAAGATAAAATGAATGCTATGGTGACTTTGGGTGTTCCTTATACTCCAGAAGAAATCGCCAGAGCACAACAATGGATGGACGAACAAGCAACTACAATAGAGAAAAATTTGTATACCGATCCTGATTTTGTAAAAACCTATGAAGCCGATAAAAAATATGCACAAGAAAACGGGTTGGATTTTATCGAGATGCGTGATAGAGAAGTTGTAGCCTTGATTGCTTATATCCAAAGGTTAGGAACCGATATAAAAGTTAAAAATAAAGAAACCGTAGTTCAAACTAAAGAATAAACGCCATGCTAAAATTTATAAAAGGCCACATGGAAAGTATAGAAGGTATTGAAATCTATCCAATGATTTCGCTACTTATCTTTTTCATCTTCTTTGCCGCATTATTCTGGTGGGTTTTCACCGCAAAAAAAGAGCATATAAAAGAAGTAAGCCAAATTCCATTAGAAACTGAAAACGAAAACGTGTTATGAGAAGTACTGCATCCTATATAAGAATTATTGCTTTTCTATTCTTAGCATACCTATTAATAGAAATAACAGTAGAATCAGGAGAACAATCTGCATTTATAGCACAACCTCTCACCTGGTTAGTATTAGGTATGGTTTTATTGTTTATTGTAGCAATAGAAATTAGTTTAGAAGCATTAAGAAGTATCCTCTTTCGTTCTTTAAAACCTGATGCGCAAGAACGCTACATTCTGGCCGAAAAAGCTAAAAAGGAAAAACAATTTAAATGGATTAAAAGTATCTATTTAAAACTCCTGGATAGTAAACCTGTTGAAAAAGAAGAAGAAATTATTCTGGATCACAATTATGATGGGATTAAAGAACTTGATAATAATCTTCCACCATGGTGGGTATACGGCTTTTATGCTACTATTATATTTGGTATCGTCTATTTGGTACGCTTTCATGTATACAATGATTATACCCAGGCAGAAGAATATGAAACCGAAGTAGCCGAAGCTAAAATTGCTATTGAAAAATACAAAAAAACGGCTAAAGATCTAGTAGATGTAAATACAGTTACATTACTAACAGATGCTTCTGATATTAGTGCCGGAAAAGCAGTGTATACTACCAATTGTGTTGCTTGTCATAAGGCAGATGGTGGCGGAGGTATCGGACCTAATCTTACCGATGAGTATTGGATTCTGGGAGGTGGAATTAAAAATGTATTTAGAACAATTTCTGAAGGAGGAAGAGATGGAAAAGGAATGGTTGCCTGGAAACAAACTCTTAAGCCTGTTGAAATGGCACAAGTAGCGAGTTATATCATTACATTAGGAGGTACAACTCCAGCCGAACCAAAAGAACCTCAGGGAGAAATTTGGACTGATCCCGATGCCCAGAAATAAAAAATAGAAGGAAAAATTTCTGAAACCGCTTTGGATTTGATAAACATAGCGATCAATATATAAAATTAAAAACCATTGGAAACACCCGAAAACGAGAAATTTAGAGATTCTATCGGTACCATAAACGAAGAAGGTAAACGTGCCTGGGTGTATCCTAAAAAACCCAGTGGTAAGTATTACAATTATCGTAAGTGGGTAAGTTATGGCTTATTAATATTTCTATTTGCTGCTCCTTTTATCAAAATTAACGGTAATCAGTTTTTATTATTTAATGTCCTCGAACGTCGTTTTAATATTTTTGGAGCACCATTTTGGCCACAGGATTTTCATTTATTTGTCATCTCTATGCTAATAGGGGTCATATTTATTACCCTTTTTACAGTAGCTTTTGGTAGATTATTTTGCGGCTGGGTTTGCCCCCAAACTATCTTTATGGAAATGGTTTTTCGCAGGATAGAATACTGGATCGAAGGTGATCGCGGAAAACAAATTCGCCTGAACAAACAACCCTGGAATGCAGAAAAGATTCGAAAACGTACTCTTAAATGGATTATATTTTTTATCATTTCGTTCTTAATTGCTAATATATTTTTAGCCTATTTAATCGGGAGCGATGTATTGTTAGGATACATCATTGATGGACCACTACAACACATAAGTACCTTAATCTCCTTACTTATATTTACCGCCGTTTTCTATTTTGTATTCGCATGGTTTAGAGAACAGGTTTGTATTATTGCTTGTCCTTATGGGCGGTTACAGGGAGTACTACTTGATTCTAAATCAATTGTAGTGGCATATGACTATAAACGTGGAGAAAAAGAAGCAGGGAGAGCTAAGTTTAAGAAAAATGAAGATCGTATTTCTACCGGAAAAGGAGATTGTATTGATTGTTTTCAGTGTGTACATGTTTGTCCAACAGGAATCGATATTCGTAACGGCACACAACTAGAATGTGTAAACTGTACTGCCTGTATTGATGCCTGTGATCATATGATGGAAAAAGTAAACCTTCCGAAAGGATTAATACGATATGCCAGTGAAGATAACATTGCCAAAAAAGCCAAATTTAAATTCACCCCAAGATTAAAAGGATATAGTGCTGTTCTCATAATTTTAACTGGTGTTTTACTGGGAATGTCATTTCTAAGAAACGACGTAGAAGCAAACATCTTACGACTACCAGGACAATTATACGAGAGAAAAGAGAATAACATCATTAGTAACGTATACACCTATAAATTGGTTAATAAAACTACAACAGAAATTGAAGATGTTCGTTTCGAATTGATGTCTCATAAAGGAAAAATAGAGCTGGTAACTCACAAAAATTTTAGTGTTCCTAAACAAGGAATTGCCGAAGGTACTTTATTTATTGAAATTAATGGTGCAGCACTAAAAGGTGATAGTGACCGATTAAAAATCGGAGTATATAGTAATGATAAATTAATTGAAACAACAACTACCGCATTTTTAGGACCTAGAAGTTATAGATAATAAAAAATATAAATTACAGTGGATTGTAGCCTTTGCCCGAATGACAAGTGTATTTTGATATTTTGTTCCTTTTCATCATTCTGGCATGGGCCCAACCCATAACCGAACTAAAGAAAAATATTATGAAAATAAACTGGGGAACCGCCATTGTATTAGTATTTATAGGGTTTATCTCTTTTATCCTATATTTTGTTGTGAAAATGAATACCAATACAAATTATGAGCATGATTTGGTAACAGAAGATTATTACAAACAAGAACTCGCTTTTCAGAATGAAATCAATGCTGAAAAAAACTCAAAAGCCCTACGAAAAGACATTATAGTAAAAAAAACAGCCAAAGGTCTGGTAATTTCATTTCCGGAAGACAAAAACTACAGTGATATTTCTGGAACCATATCCTTATATAGGCCATCGAATAAGAAGCTAGATTTCGAAATTCCTATTTCACTCTCTGCTTCAGAATTAATAATTGAAGATAAAAATCTATTAGAAGGACGTTGGAATATCACCATCGATTGGAAATACGATAACATTTCATATTTGTATAAAAAATCACTTACATATTAAAAAATGCTTATCTCTGCATTCATACTAGGCTTATTGGGTAGTTTTCACTGTGTAGGAATGTGTGGCCCCATTGCCTTTATGTTGCCGGTAAATAAATCTAATACTATTCAAAAATTCTTTCAGGTATTTCTATATCATTTTGGGCGATTATTGTCGTATAGTATCATTGGATTATTCTTCGGAATTATAGGAAAGAGTTTAAATATTTTCGGGTTACAACAAAAATTATCTATTGCAGTTGGCGTTTTGATGATCATAATTGTAATGATCCCTTATCAAACTTTTTCTAAATACAATTTCTCGAAACCGATCTATAAAATCATCTCCAGAGTCAAAAATGCTCTAGGCTTAGCCTTAAAAAAGAAAACACCAGATACTTTTCTTTCTATTGGCTTCTTAAATGGTTTCTTGCCTTGCGGCTTAGTTTATATGGCTGTTTTTGGAGCTATTGCCTCTGGTCATATCCTTAAAGGTAGTTTATATATGACTTTTTTTGGATTAGGAACCATCCCTTTAATGACAATGGCTGTATATGCCGGGAATTTTTTAACCCGAAAAGCCCGACAACATGTTCAAAAAGTTATTCCGGTGTTTGTAGTCATAATTGGATTATTATTTATCATACGTGGCCTTGGATTAGGGATTCCATACCTTTCTCCCAAGCCTGCAACCGAAATAGTTTCTGCAAATTTTGAGTGCCATTAACTACTTATTTTAATAGATTATATTTTAATTATAACAGAACATAAAACCTGTGTTTTATAACACAATGACCTTAACAGAATACTCTTCTCTACTTGCCCCAGTATATATTGTAACCTTTGTTACTGAAACAAAGAATGAAAAACGTTAATTTTATAAGTTAAAACAACACGTATTTACCTAATGAAAAGATGAAACTTCATTAAAAAAGTGGTACTCAATTTATGGTAACAATTATTCGGAATACTATATTGTTTTTGGCACTTTGATACATCGGCATTAAAACTATTCATTATCTGTGTAGTGAAGTTATTGTAATGATTTACTTTTTGAACCAGATGAGAGAACAAAAAAATAATTATGGAAAAATATGTAAATGCATTCGTCGACTCTTTTATAGGTAATGTACAATGGACCTGGAAATCAATACTATTTGAGGTTCCCTGGTACATGAATTATTTCTGGGGTCTTATTATTATATCACTTGTAGTATGGGGATTGGAAATTGTTTTTCCGTGGAGAAAAAATCAATCCATTTTTAGAAAAGACTTTTGGCTGGATGGTTTTTACATGTTTTTTAATTTTTTCCTTTTTGCTATTGCTATAAGTGGTTTTTATAAGCTACTTGAAGTGATTTTTACAGACATTGGGATTTCTGCAAAAACATTAACTTTAATTGATATTTCCAGCCTTTCTACAGGCGTACAACTTTTATTGTTTTTTATTGTACTCGACTTTGTACAATGGTTTACTCATATTTTACTTCATAAGTATCCTTTTCTATGGAAATTTCATAAAATACATCACTCTGTTAAAGAAATGGGATTTGCAGCCCATCTAAGATATCACTGGATGGAAAACATCTTTTATAAACCTCTTAAAACTATTGGTGTAATGGTTTTAGGCGGCTTCGAACCAGAGCAGGCTTACATTGTACATTTTCTGGCCATTACAATAGGTCATTTTAATCATTCGAATATAAAAATCACCTGGGGACCGTTTAAATACATTCTCAATAATCCTGTCATGCATTTATATCATCATTCTTATGCACTACCTAAAAATTCTTATGGGGTCAATTTTGGGATTAGTCTAAGTCTTTGGGATTATATCTTTAAGACCAATTATATTCCCGAGGATAGCGGGACAGTAGCATTAGGATTTCCTGGGGATGAAAAAATCCCAAAAAGTTTCATTGGTCAAATCATTTATGGCTTTAGAACATCAAAACAGAAAAAAGAATAGTTTGTCAAATTTTTAAGATAAGTCCGCTATCTCAACAAGGCACCTCTCGTAAAATTAAACTCCACAATGTGAATTAAACAGTCATCGAGAACAACATCGTCTCTGGTATTTTACGTTGTAATCTAAGGTCAAAAGCCATACAAATATTACGAACAAAAGGTCTACCTTTTTCTGTGACACTTATATGTGAATCATTAATTGTCAATAATTGATCTGCTTCTAATTCTTTTAAGTTCTGTAAGACCTCTGGTAATTCTTTAAAATACATATGATCATCTTCCCATTTGGTATAAAAATGGCACATCAAATTAAGAATATGCTTTCGTATGATCTGATCTTCTATAGTTAAAATATGCCCTCGATAAACAGGAATAATACCTTCTCTTACCAAATGTTGATATTCTTCTACTCCTTTTACATTTTGGGCAAAACCATACCAACTATCGCTAATTGCAGATACTCCCAAACCAATCATTGCATGTGTTTTGGAGGCAGTATATCCCATAAAATTACGATGTAGAGTTTGATTTTCCATAGATTGGTATAACGAGTCATTTTTTAATGCAAAATGATCCATCCCGATTTCTACATAACCTACTTCAGAGAGTAGCTTTTTTCCTACTTCATATTGTTTTCGTTTTTGCTCTCCTGTTGGGAGATCTGATTCGTTAAAACCACGTTGCCCATTACCTTTTTGCCATGGCACATGTGCATAACTGTAAAATGCCAACCGATCGGGTAGTAATTCTTTAGTCTTTAAGATCGTATGAACGACCGCTTCCTGAGTTTGAAAAGGTAACCCAAAAATGATATCATGTCCTACCGAAGTAAAACCAATTTCTCTGGCGGTCTCTGTCACATATTTTACATTCTCAAAAGGTTGAATTCTATGAATTGCTCTCTGTACCGTTTCATTATAATCCTGAACTCCAAAACTTACTCTTCTAAAACCAACATCATACAACGCCTGCAAATGTTCTCGAGTAGTATTATTAGGGTGTCCTTCAAAACTTAATTCACAATCTTTTGCTTGTTCTACTCCCGAGAAAATCCCATTAATTAAGTACTGCAAATTATCTGGTGAAAAAAACGTAGGTGTGCCTCCTCCCAAATGTAACTCTTTAATTTTGGGCTTAGTCTCAAAAATATTAAGGTATAATTGCCATTCTTTTAAGACCGTATTTATATAAGGTTCTTCTACATCATGTCGTTTTGTAATACGTTTATTACAGCCACAAAAAGTGCACATACTTTCACAAAATGGCAGGTGAATATATAAACTTATCCCTTCTTCTTCATTACTTTCTACAAATGACCGTTGTATAGATGATGTCCATTTTTTTAATGAAAAAGTATTGATATCCCAATACGGAACGGTAGGATAACTTGTATATCGAGGTCCCGGAATATTATATTTGTGAATTAAATTAGTGCACATTTTTTTTGTTTTTAGAACTGTTCTTAGTTTTCAACATGGTTGGTTTCAACCTAATTGGTCATACAACCCAACTATTTCTTCTTTTCTCATTTATAAGTCACTCATGCAATACCAAAAAAGGAATATTGATGTGATAACTTATTTTTTCGACTGTAGGGTGAAATAAAATACGTTGGAAGAAATTAAGGTTTTTGGCAATCATAGTAATCATATCGATATCCCTGCTTTCAACAAAACATTGTATAGCTTCTTCGATATTGGGATTAGACAGGAAATGAAAACTATGTTCTATAGTATCAATAGAGTCATCTAAAAAATCTTTATTCTTTTTTTGTCGATCGGTTAATTCTTGTTCTTTTTTAGCAACATGCAAAACCCGTAAAGCAGCTTCATTTAATGTAAGAGTATCCATAATCGTATTTAATACTCTACTTTTATATAACATATTATAATCTGTAGGAAATGCTATTTCTCTAGGCTTAGTATACCTGGCTTTTTCGGGTATTACCAAAACCGGGCATTTTACTTTTGTAATTACATCTCCTGTATTACTACCTATAGTTTTTTCTTTAATCCCCGAAGCTCCTTTGGTTCCCATAACAATAAAATCAATATTCTTTTCCTTGACCTGTTTTCTAATCGCATCTACAAAAAAGATATATTCATTAATGGTAAAAAAGCTATGTTTTGTATTTAAAGGTAATTTCTCTATTCTCTTAAGCAATGATTGCATTTGCCCTGTATCGCTTTGGGTGCTTTTTTCTAAGACTGTTTTTTTTGAACCATAAAAAGAATCTCCTCCTATCATTTCTTCAAAGGGAGAGACATGTAACAAATAAAAATTACATTTCACCCTTTTAAAAAATGACAATGCGTATGTAATAGCATTCCACGAATTTTCAGAAAAATCTGTAGGGATCAGGATGTTCTTCATTTTTAATACTTTCTAATACAACAAATGTATTAGGATGTACTCATGAAAAATATGATAAAAATCAGTTTGGGTACTTTTGTATTTTTATTCTACTAACTGAAGACCAGGTAAATCCAAAATTTTTATGTTACGCCCTTCAATCTCAATCAATCCATCTTTTTTAAAACTGGATAGTGTTCGTATCAAACTTTCTGTTGCAATTCCGGCAACACTAGCCAAATCATTTCTGGATATTTTTATGTTATCCTTAGGTTTTTTATTCAATACATCGGCAAATTGAAGTATGGTTTGAGCTGTTTTTTTGCGTACCGAACTATAAGCCATTTGTAATAGCTGTTCTTTAATTTCGGAAAGATTATCGGTAAGTAACTCCATCAACTCAAGAGAAATATTCTTACTTTTTTCAAGAATCTCTTTCAAATTATTTTTTGATATTCCTGCTAATTCTGAGTCTTCGACTGCTGTTGCCGATTCTAGATAGGGTGTATTATCTATAAACGACGTGAATCCCAGGAAATCATCGGTTTTGTATAAAGTGGTGATTAGTTCTTTACCATTCTCATCCATTTTATGACTTTTAACAACCCCTTTTAGGATTAGGTATATATTATTAGAATGCTCTCCTTCTTCATAGATGACCTCTCCTTTTTTAAATTTAGAAATCTCACCATGATCATCAAAAAAATTCTTAAGCTCATGTAAATTTCTAAGTACACTATCGTCAGAAGTATTTGTAGTAGTAGGAAGTTCTTGATCTTTAACAACTTTAGAGAGTATTGCCGCTTTTGCAAGACGACTTTCGATTGCACTTAATAGTTCTTCCTCTTCAAAAGGTTTGGTTAGATAATCATCGGCTCCCAAATCCATTCCTTTTCGAATCTCTTTATGCTCTGTCTTTGCAGATAGAAATATAAAAGGAATATGATTGGTTGCTATATCATAGGATAGTGCCTCAAGTACTCCATATCCATCAACCTCTGGCATCATAATATCACAAACAATAATATCTGGCTTTTCTTCTTTTGCTTTAGCAATACCTACTTTTCCGTTTGGAGATGTGATTACTTTATAATCTGAAAGCTCCAATAGTTCTGCAGTATTTTCTCTAAGTGCCGTATCATCTTCGATTAAAAGAATAGTTTTCATGACTCGTGGGTATTGGTTGTAGGTATAGTAACTGTAAAGGTAGATCCTTGATTTTCCTTACTTGTAAAAGTAATACTCCCACCCAGGTTTTCCAAATGGGTTTTCACAATATTTAATCCAATACCAGTTCCTTGATCTAACAAGGCGTTTTCTGCTCTAAAATATCGTTTAAAAATGAAGTCCTGTTCTTTTTTAGGAATACCAATACCATGGTCGATAATCTTAAATGTAAGGATATTATCTTCGAAACACACCTGTAAATCAATTACTGTATGTTCTCCAGAATATTTGATTGCATTATTAATTAGATTTGTAAGTACAAGTTCTAAAATCTTTTCATCAAATTCTATAACATAATCATCAATATCCTTAGGGTAATTTATTCTCTGTCCGTCTTTTAGTAACATATTAGCATCATATACCACTTCGTTAACCACTTTACTAAGTGGGAACTGACTATACTTATAAGTTACTTTTCCTGTTTCGAGTCGTTCAATAGATAAGAAATCATTAAGGATATTATCCAGATATTTTACTTTGTTTTTTATAGTATCGAGATGTTTTTCTCGCTTTTCTTGTTGTTCTGTTTTGGTATATTTACCCGTAAGTGTGGCCGAAGTAAGAATACCACTTAATGGTGTTTTAAACTCATGTGAAACGAGCGAAAGGAATTTTGTTTTTAGCTCACTTAAATCTCTTTCCTTTTTTAAAGATTCTTTAGTTTGAGCTTCGGCTTCCATACGAAGTTTTACTTCTTCTTTTAATTCTTGTATGGTCTGGTGTAGTTCTTCTGTACGTTCTTCTATTTTTTGCTCTAGCTTAGCGTTTAAATCTTGTATTTGCTGTTCTTGTTCTTTTCGAAGTGTAATATCGATCACAAGAGCCATTACATAATTGTTACCATAAATTGCAAATGGATTTAAACCTGCTTCTACCGGAAACTCAGAACCATCTTTTCGTATCCCAAAAAGATCTCGTCCTGCTCCCATATGTCGTTTTTCACTATGCTCTACAAAACCATCAAAATGTTTTTTGTGGCCATGATGGTATTTTTTTGGTATCAACGTATTAAGGTGTTTTCCTACTAACTCATCGGTATCATAACCAAAAATAGTATTAGCAGATCCATTAGTCGCCACTATTGTCTGTTTTTCGTTCACCACAATGATACCTTCTGAAATGGCCTCAGAAAGTAATTTGAAAATGTTATTATCTTTTTCGAAAACTTTCATGTTTCAAAAGTAATCATTTTGATTTGTTACCAGAACTGATTTATATCATAAAAAATATGAACTGATCTGATTACATTTATATTCATTAACCGATAATTTTTATGATATGAATACTGCTCAGAACACAGGGATTACATTTTATCAAAACCTTGGCAAGCTATTTTATGCTATTGCTGCGTCAGATAAAATAGTTCGTAAATCAGAATACGATTCTTTACGTAAAATTGTAAAAACAGAATGGTTAAATGTAGATGATATTGAAGATGAGTTTGGTGTCGATGCTTCTTTTCAAATCGAGATTGTTTTTGACTGGCTTGATTATGAAGAATTGAGCGCAGAAGAGTGTTTCATTCAATTTGAAACTTTTTATAAAGAACACAAATCTCGTTTTACACAAAGATTAAAGCAATTGATCTGGACTACAGCTAATGCTATAGCTGGTGCATTTTCTGGTAAAAACAAATCCGAATTAATGATGCTCGGGCGATTGAAATTAATTTTTGAAAAACAATAATTAATTTTTGGTTAGCATATGGAGTTTATTGATTACTATAAAATATTAGGGGTTTCAAAAACTGCTTCGGATAGTGACATTAAAAAGGCATATAGGAAATTGGCTAGAAAATATCATCCTGATTTAAACCCTAATGATAAAGAGGCAGAAAGGAAATTCAAAGAAATTAATGAAGCCAATGAAGTTTTAAGCAATTCTGAAAACCGAAAAAAATACGATCAATACGGTAAAGACTGGAAACATGCTGAGGAGTTTGAAAAAGCTAAACAATCACAGCATCAGTATAAAAATACCGGGCAACAGCATTACAGAAATTATTCTGATAGTGATTTCTCTGATTTTTTTGAATCTATGTTTGGAGGCTCCAGAAGAAGTACTGCATATGGCAGAACCCGATACAGAGGAGAAGATTACAATGCAGAGTTACATCTTAATTTAATCGATGTTTATAAAACACACAAAAGAACATTAACGGTTAACAAAAAAAATATTCGAATCACAATTCCCGCAGGAGTTGAAAACGGGCAAACCATAAAAATCAAAAACCATGGAGGTCCCGGAATCCAAGGTGGACCTAATGGTGACCTGTATATCACTTTTGTTATCGAAAACAAAACTCCTTTTAAACGCAATAAAAGTGACCTTTACCTACATGTTGACATTGATCTATATACAGCAGTATTAGGAGGTGAAATTATGATTGAAACTCTTGACGGAAAAGTAAAACTAAATGTAAAACCCGAAACTCAGAATGGCACCAAAATAAAGCTAAAAGGAAAAGGGTTTCCTGTATATAAAAAAGAAGGACAATTTGGGGATCTCTTTGTTACATATACTATCAAAATTCCAAAAAACCTGTCTGAGCAACAAAAAGAATTATTTAGAACATTATCCAAGCTTTAAATGTATTATAATGACTAAAGGACATCTTATACCAGTATTAGAATTCTGCACACGCCACGAGATAGAATTCTCTTTCATAAACTCATTACATGAGTTTGGATTAATTGAAATTACTACAATTCGGCAAACTGCATTT
Source organism: Aquimarina atlantica (assembly GCF_000626715.1). GTDB lineage: Bacteria > Bacteroidota > Bacteroidia > Flavobacteriales > Flavobacteriaceae > Aquimarina > Aquimarina atlantica. Next base: position 55,436 of record NZ_AQRA01000002.1, read on the forward strand.
TTAAACTCTGAAGAATTACCCAGACTCGAACAAATTATACTATTCAATAAAGAATTAGAAATTAACCTCGAAGGTGTCGAAGTCATTATGCGTTTGTTAGAACGAGTTCATCAAATTCAAAATGAAATGAATATACTTAAAAACAAATTAGGACTATATGAAAATTAGCTTTTATAGCAGTTCAAAAATTTAATCTGTATAGATCAACTTTTAAAAAAGTGGGGTATTACAGGTTTTTTAATTACACACTACATAACAAAAGGTGGGTTTCATTAGAAGCTCACCTTTTTATTCATTAACCAAGCTGATCAATATCATATTTTTTGATGGTTCGCTATCTTACTTTTATAGAAACTAAAAACTTTTGTATGAAAACTCTTATCACTTGTTTCGTTTTTTTAAGTTTAGTCGCTTGTAAAAAACAAACTCCTATTCAGAAACCATCAGAACAAAAAGAAACTGAACAACAACATACAGAACAAAAAGCAGAAGATACCGTATCTGTTTTCTCTGAAGAAAGCCTCGAGCTAGATCAGGAAAAAACAAAAGCAATAAAAAGAGAACGATTAATCACTGCCAAAGATGATAAAACTCAATTACAAGAGTTAGTAGTTTCTAAAAGCTTCTTAAAAGAAGAAGATCTTTATGTTTTAGATTACCAATACCCATACCTAAATGAGAAAATTGATCCCTTATACTCGGTATTTAATGATTTTATTTCGGAAAACTATCTGAATATTGAAAAAACTGAAAATCAAATCCTTGAAGACAAAGAGTTACTTTGTGATACCTTAAAAATTAATAGGTTTAGAGATAAGAGGGTAATTGATTATAAAATTTATAGTGTAAAAAATGATCGTATTAGTGTTGTACTTTACAAAGAGAATTATTATTCTGGGATGCTATATTCTACCTACCTCTTTGATTGTATAAACTTTGACCTTAAGAAACATAATTTCATTTATTTTGATGATTTCTTTGAAACTGGTACAGAAGAAGAAGTATTTACAACTATTAATACAATTATAAAGGACGGTATTAGTTCTGGCGAATTGTATTATGACTGTTGGGAACTGTCAAAAGGAGATTTTAAAGCTTATAAAAACAATTTTGTTGTAAATGATGATACCGTAGAATTTTATTTTGATGATTGTGTTATTTGTCCTTCCTATACAGGAACGTATTCTATAGAAATTCCTATTAAAAACATAATGCATCTTATCAAAAAATATAATGACCGTCCTATAGTAAGTTAATTTCTTTAATTAAAAAATTTCTCGGCTCATTATTATAACTTAGCAATTAAAAGAGAATAGATGAAAAGTAGTTTTAGCAATATCATAGAATCAAAAACACCTGTATTAGTAGACTTTTATGCAGATTGGTGTGGCCCTTGTAAAATGCTTGCTCCTATTCTTAAGGAGGTTAAAGATGAACTAGGAGACAAGATCAAGATTGTAAAGATAGATGTAGACAAAAACCAACCTTTGGCATCAAAATACCAGGTTCGCGGTGTTCCTACAATGATTTTGTTTAAAGATGGCAAACAGCTTTGGAGACAATCTGGAGTATTGCAAAAAAATGATTTGCTTGGCATAATACATTCACACCAATAACCATGGCATTCAATACATATATAGATCACACATTATTAAAAGCAAATGCTACTGTTGATGATATTAAAAAACTTTGTGCAGAGGCAAAAGAACACCATTTTTACGCCGTTTGTGTAAACAGTTATTACGTTGCTTTGGCAGAGAGTGAATTAATGCATACAGATGTTAATATAGCCGCTGTAATAGGTTTTCCTTTGGGAGCTACAATCACTAAAGTAAAAGTGTACGAAGCCCAACAATGTATTGATGAGGGTGCAAATGAAATTGATATGGTACTTAATATCGGGCTATTAAAATCTGGATATTATAAAATCGTAGAAGAAGAGATAAAAGCAATAAAAAAAGCAATTGGAAAACATGTTTTAAAGGTAATTTTTGAAAACTGTTATCTCACAGACGAAGAAAAGAAAATCGCTTGCCAATTATCTCTCAATGCTGGAGCAGATTTTATAAAAACATCAACTGGTTTTGGTACTGGTGGTGCTACTATAGAGGATATACAATTGATGAAAAATGAAGTGAAAAATGCAATTCAAATAAAAGCTTCTGGAGGAATCAGGGATGCAGAAACAGCAAAACAATATATTGATTTAGGTGTATCCAGAATTGGTACCTCATCTGGGATCACTATAGTAACTTCAAAATAAAATAAGATGAGTTTACATATTGCAGCACAACCGGGAGACATAGCAGAAACCGTCTTATTACCAGGAGATCCTATTCGTGCAAAATGGATTGCACAAACCTTTCTCGACAATCCTATCTGTTATAATGAAGTTAGAGGGATGCTAGGGTATACCGGAAGTTATAAAGGTAAACCAGTCTCTGTACAAGGAACCGGAATGGGGATTCCCTCTGCTCTAATCTACAGTCATGAGCTTATTAATGATTATGGAGTTAAGAATCTAATTCGTGTAGGCTCTGCAGGTTCATATCAAAAAAATATTAAGCTTAAAGATATTGTTATTGCAATGGCCGCTTCTTCTACTTCGAATATCAATACTGCACGATTTACAAATTCTGACTATTCTCCTACTGTAGATTTTGAGTTATTTATGAAAGCAATACAATATGCAAAAGATAATAACATTTCTATTAAAGCCGGAAATGTATTATCCTCTGATGAATTCTACGAAGATGATCCTAACTCATATAAGCGCTGGGCAGAGTTTGGAGTGCTTTGTGTCGAAATGGAAACAGCTGGATTATACACTATTGCAGCAAAACATAATGTTAAAGCCTTAGCTATTTTAACGATATCTGATTCATTAGTCACAGGAGAAAAAACTTCTTCAGAAGAAAGAGCAACTACTTTTAATAAAATGGTTGAAATTGCTCTAGGAACTCTTTAAAAACTCTGTTATCTATGGCTATGATACCATTTCTAACTTAAATTTACTCAATAAAACACATTTACACCACCTAATTACCTCATAAACAAATTCTTGTTTATTTTCCTCATGGTTCCTTTTTAGAGTAATTTTCAAAGTTAAATTAGTGTAAAACAATCAAAAAGAGGAATATTAGAACAATTATTTTTTTACTTTAGTATAGGTTTTTCTGTAAAAATTGGACATACACCCTAGATGTCTTTAAATGATCAAAGGTTTAATCAATATTTAATTTTTTTATATAATGAAAAAGCAAATTTTAAACATTGTAAAAGTTTTAAGTAAGGACGAACAAAAGGATATACAAGGGTCTGGCGGCTCATTTCCTTATCCTCCTGTATCAGAGTGTAATAAATATGTAAATCAACAATCCTGTGAGGCTAATCCACAATGTGTGTGGGGTGATTGGACTTTTGAAGGAAATGGTACAGAATCTTGTGCAAAACCTTAATTTATAGTTATACCATTTTATTTATTCTATAATTTTTAATACCAACACCTAAGGTGAAATGTCTATTTTGCTTTGCAGGGTAGTATAAACCTCACAGGTTGTAAAAAAACCTGTGAGGTTTTTTTTATCTATATTTTAAATGTGATTACAGGTTTGTTTGCATGATTTGCAATATCCTCGCCTATACTTCCATTAAAGAAATGTGCCAAACCACGACGACCATGGGTAGGAATCGCAATGATATCTGCATTAATCTTTTTACTATAATTAAAAACTCCGCTTTCTACACTATAGTCGTTAAAGTAGGTTACCTTATCGTACATATCCAGATTACCAGAATCTGCTTTAAAAAGAAATTCTTTTACTCGTTCTTCTATTTGATTCGAACTTCTAAATTGTTCTCCCGGTAAATTAACATATAGCAAATGTACATTAGCATCTAGAGTTTTAAATAACTTCATTGCATTATGATAGGCTTTAATATTTTCTATCTTAAAATCACAGGCAAATACAACTTTATTTAAAGCAAAATTATCGACAGGATTCTTTATTACCAAAACAGGGATGTCGGATGTACGTACTACTTTTTCTGTATTTGATCCTATAAACACCTCTTCTCGTAAACCGCTAATACCATGAGATCCCATTACAATTAAATCTGCTTCATTTTCATGGGCAACTTCATTAATCTCGCTAAAAATCTTATAGTTTTGTACAGTCTCTGTAACCTGAATACCTTTTAGGTATTCTTTATCCAGAAAAGTGCTAAACCTTTTTTCGGCAAGTTTCATATAATACATTGCTTCATTTGCCTCTTGAGTTTCATTTTTAATCAATACAGCTTCAGACAATCCCAGCATATGCAATACTATGATTTCAGCATTTTGTTGTTTAGCTAATAGTGCCGCAACCTGTAATGCGTATTCTGAATATTCTGAAAAGTCTATGGGTACAAGAATTTTTTTCATGATTATCTGTTTTTATAATATCAAAATTAGAGGATGTTATTGCCAATTAAAATGATAATTATCATATCAATACAATACATAACATACCTTAAAAATAATTTTTTATAGTACCTTTAACTATTACTATACGCAATGCAAAAACATTATAATATTACAGTAAAAGGAAAAGTTCAGGGAGTCTGGTATAGAAAAAACACTCAGGAAAAAGCCATAGCGCTACAAATTACAGGAAACGTAAGAAATCTTCCTAACGGAAATGTTTACATAGAAGCCGAAGGAGATAAAAATCAACTTAATCTCTTATTAGAATGGTGTGCTATAGGTCCTGAATTTGCAAAAGTAGATGCCGTATCTTTTGAAGAAGGTGACTTGCAACTTTTTAAAAGCTTTGATATTTTGCGTTAGTTCCCCTTTTTAGGCTTTATTGCTAATTAAATCATAAATTAATTTAAGCTCTTGTTAAGTATGACATTTCTCATTTTAATCTGTTTAAACAGATAGTATTTTTAGGTTATAATCTTTAAAAATACATCAACAATGAAAAATGTACTTATTTTATTCATGAGTATACTTATTTTTCCTTTTTCAGGGTTTACTCAGGTTTTAATAGATATTGAAGAGATTACTCCTTTTCATGAAGAAGTTGCCGCGATACGAAAAGGTAATAAATGGGCTTTTATAAATACAAATGGAGAAATTATAATTGACTATAGAGATGATTTGGTTTGGCATTCAAATCCAGAAGCAACAACCAAAAAAAAGAGTCAAAAACAATTTATACCCTACCCTAGCTTTAGTGAAGGATTATGCATGATAAAGCAAATGAAAAATGGGGTTTATTATTATGGTTATATCGATAAAAGAGGAAAAACCAGTATTCTGCCCGAATTTCTAAATGCTACATCTTTTAATAAAGGATACGCCATCGTCTTAAAAGTTTCTAAAGAAGAATTGGGAAGAAATCACCTACTACACAAAAAAGTAGTATCCTATAGTTATGATGAGGTAATTATTGACTCTTCTGGCACTGTCAAAATACATTTAACAGCACCTAAGAACTTTACCTTAACAAAAAATAAACTAAAGTGGCCCCCTGCTATCGAATCACATTTTATTGCACCAAATCTTGTAGCAGTAAAAAACAAGAATAACTCCTGGAATCTACAGAATGTAGATACTTCTTCAAATTAACATTAAAAATATTTATATTATGGAATCAACAGAAGTAGAAACAAGTAGCATGCCTAGAATAGGCGATGATGCACCAGATTTTGACGCGCTAACTACACATGGTAATTTAAAATTTTCTGAGTTTGCAGACGGAAAATGGGTGATCTTGTTTTCGCACCCAGCAGATTTTACACCAGTATGTACAACAGAATTAAGTGGTTTTGCAGAAAGAAAACAAGAGTTTGAAACTCTAAATACTAAACTTATTGGGCTAAGCATTGATAGTATTCATTCTCATCTTGCTTGGGTAAATAATGTAAAAGAAAAAACCGGAGTATATCTTGACTTTCCGATAATTGCAGATCTGGATATGAAAGTTGCCAAATTATACGGCATGTTACAGCCTAATGAAAGTGCAACAGCAGCTGTTCGAGCCGTATTTTTTATAGACCCATACCAAAAAATCAGACTTATTATGTATTACCCGCTTAATGTAGGACGTAATATGGATGAAATCCTTAGAGTATTACAAGGTCTACAAGTGTCTGATGAACATAAAGTAGCTTTACCACTGAATTGGAAAAAAGGAGATAAGGTAATCGTTCCTCCTCCTAAAACTCTAGAACAAATGGAAGAAAGAATACAAGATACTTCTTGTGAAAAAATAGATTTTTATCTAGCTAAAAAAGAATTACATCTCAACTAAAAATAATAGATATTGAGAATACAACCAAGCCTCTCATCTTTTGATAATTCTGAGAGGCTTTTTACTACCAATAACAGATTATCTTTATTATACAAAAACAACAAAGCCTACCAGAGTTTCCTCCTAGCAGGCTTTGTCAACTAACCAATCAATTATTGAAAAAACTTAGCATTACATGCAGCTCAATAAGACTGCATTACTTTTTTATTTTAATTTTTTGCCAATTCGTATCTGCTTTCTTTTGCAACTTTGGAGCATCTTCTTTTATCCATTTATCCAATGTATTAATTCCCCATGCATTATAAAACAGGTATAACTTACCATCTCTTATTTCAAAGGTTTTAGGATTTATATCTACTTTTTCGCTATTCACTGCTACTGCATAGGCACAATACCCTCCATATTGTGGAACATATCTTTCAGGATTATTTTTAAACTTCTCTAGATTTTCCTGATTTGCAAATTTGTAGTTTACTTTATCATGAGTAGCTACAAATTTACTACTTCCTTTAACTGCTTTGTTATTAAAGTATTCTGTTACATCGTACCCTTCTGCTACAAAATCTTTATTCGTATTATAATCTATTTGTTGAGCACTTACTGTTGCTATAAAAACAAAAAATAGTATCGCTATGTATGGTTTCATGTATTCGTTTTATTACGCTCTCACACATTAAGTCGTAAAAAAAACCAATCATTACATTTTTAACATAATTATAAGGTAATTAAGCTATTACAGCAGAAAATTAGTAGTTTCTGGATACGGTATAAGAGCACTAATCAATAGACTAATGCTATCTTTTGCAATTAAGGTAATGGATAATAATGTAGCAGTAACTATTACAGCAGAAGCTACATTATTTTGTTGAATATCTTTAAACTCATTTACACCTTTGGTAAGAGCAGAAAAAAGTAAAAAAACCGAAGTATTAATGAGCAAGGCAAATATAAAACCGATACCTAGATATAAGCCAGAATATTGAATAATTTCTCCAAGCATGATTTCATTTTCTCCAGACATCGATAGTCGAATCATATTGGTTATCGATGGGATAATCTCTCCTAGAATCATACCAATCGATAAAATAATTCCTGCTGCAAAAACAGAAAAAGCCATATTATCTTCTCTAAAGGAGATATTTTTAAAAAATACGCTTTGCAGGATTTTAAAAGAAATAAACAGTATGAGTACAGAAACGACAATAGCAAGTACTATTTCTATAAAAGCAAGGGTTAATAGTTTCGTTTGCATGATTTTTAGGTGTTAGTTAGTACAATATACCAATGATTTACGTTACCAAAATTTTTGGGTAATGTGCCAATAGTAAAATGTTTATTTGTGGTCTCCCACAAGTAATATCGTTTTCCATTCTGCACTTTATATATTCCTTTTGCCGGGATATGTAACCCAAGAACAGAGTGCTTATAATAATCGCTATTAAGAATAGCTACATCATATCCAAAATAACTAAGAATAGCATAAATAATTACGGTTCTGGTATCACAATCTCCTTTTAGATTCCCCATAAAACCTACAGGGTTTTGGATTCCGAAAGGAATATTACCGATACAACAATCAGGACATTCTTCTAATATCACTCGAATAGATTCTTCATATTTTTCTGGAGATTCACAATCATTTTCAAAAACAAAAGCATACGGAATATCTTGTATAAATGTCACTACCATTTCTGCAAACTCAAATTGATTTAGTTTACTTGAGTTTTTAATGGTAGTAAGTTCTTTAAGAATTAAATCTAGTCTCGGCGTATCAGAAGTTGCAAGATATTGATACAACTTACCCCAGGATTGCTGTTTATGTTTTTGTACGGTATTATAATATTCTTTTCTAGACAAAAAATAATCCTTTTCCCGAATCGAAAATTTTCCTTTATAAGTGTTACCATAATTATCTGTCCATTGTCGATTCTGCCGTAATAGTACTATAGAATCGCCTTCTTCCAGAGCTTTCTCTCGATAAATGTATTCTGAAATATCAGATTTTTGGCTTTCTATAAATATCGGAATAGTATCCAACATATGTCGTAATCCTAGTATAGATCCCAAAACAAATGTACTATACAATATATAACGCCATTGAAATCTTTTTTGATTGCTCTCTAATTTTCCTAATAACCACGAAAGCAATACTAACACTAATGCAAAGGCCCAAAACAAAGAAATAGAGAAAAAAGCTTGTACAACACTACTGCTCACCAAAGAGATTAATATAATCGCCGGAAACGAAAAACAACCTAGTTTCTTTTTAATTGCCATATTTATAGTGCCATTAAATTACAGCCTCTGATATCACTATGATCAAATCTACCAATAATTTCGAAACCTTCATCGGTATACGTTTTACCTAAATCCTGAGTAGCGATAAAAGAGCATGAATTTATATTTGCCAGATCTATAACATTTATACCTCCTGTTTTATTAACTCCTAATTGAGTTAAAGCATCTTCGGGATTTCTGATCGAAACTTTCATCCAGGGAGGGCAATAAAAAAGTCCATCTTTTTTAGAATAGGCTTGCGATAATAATTCTGTCATCCCATATTCGCTATGAATCTGAGAAACGCCAAAACCATTTTTAAGAATCTTATGTAATTCTTCACGAATCATTTCTTTTCTACGACCTTTCATACCACCAGTTTCCATAATTATTGACCTCTCATTTAATCGTACATCATAATTCTCAACAAGGTCTAATAAAGCAAATGAAACTCCCAAAAGCAGTATTTTTTTATCTTCTGCGATAAGTTGCCGAAGAGTCTCTATCAATTTTTTAGTATCATGCAAATAAAACCCACTTTGCGGATGATTACTATCATTGATCAATTTTTCGGCCATATATACCAAAGAAGAGCCATCTCTTTCTAAATAAGAAGGTAGTAATGCCAAAACTATATAATCTGTAATATCACCATAGAAATGTTGAAATCCTTTTCTAAAACTTCTTTCATACACTGTAAGATCACTAACATAATGTTTACTGGTCACATTACCTGTTGTACCGCTGCTGGTAAAAACTTTATGTATAGAAGCTCTACTGCTTACAATTTTCTCTTGTTTAAAGAATTGAATTGGTAAATATGGAATATCATCAATACATTTTACCGAAGCTTTTGCTATTCCTAAAAGATTACAAAACCTCTGGTATGTTAAATTGTTACTGTATTGATATCTAAAAACACGTAGGGCCGATCTCTCAAAATCTGTGTTGTTTTGAATAGAAAAAATAGTATCAGCCTGCATAAGATTTGTTCAACAAATTTTGTAGAACAAAGGTATAAAAAGAGCGCCTTTTTAGACTTGTTTTTTTACATTATAAAAAACAAGACGGCTCAAAAGAAAGTATTTTAAATCAAAAATTATTTAATAATAAGTTTCTTAGTAGCTTTAAGATCACCTTCGGTAACTTTAATTACATATACACCAGGATTTAAATGGGTAATATCTAATTCTTTACCAATTAAAACTTTAAAAAGTACTTTTTCTCCTAAAACTGTAAAAATTGAAACTGTCTTGGTAAGGTTTTTAGTAGAGGTAATGTATAATACACTTCCAGCAGGTGCTGGATTGGGGAACAAACGCAATCCTTCGATTTTTATGCTCTTCGAAGCTTGTGTTTCGGCCGTATCAGACTGTGCTTGGATTCCTGGAGCAAAGGAAAAGCAGATAAGACTAATACATGTAAGCAGCAAGTAGATTTTTTTCATACAAAAATTTATTTTGGGGCAATAAATATACAACATAAAAATTAAAAACATTACAAATTATTAGCATACTTGTGTATAAAACCCAGATTTAATGGTAGTTCTGTACACAAATTACGGTTTTCACTTACTAGATATCTTGATTTTATTCTTACCATCAAAATTATCATTTCTATCCTTAATTTTATCTTTTTTATACTGCAGCTATGCTATATTTTTTTAAAAAGATATCATCATAGATTTGAGAATTTAAAATTCTTACTGGCAAAAAAATCAAAATGAATTCAAATTTAAATTTTGTAAATCAAAAATAATGCCTGATATTTGTTTCATTATGAAGTTATAAAAGAATTATGTACATAATTGTGCGCATAGAGACCTCTCGATTTAGAAGCTAAGAATTCCTTCTTTAGCATCTCTTATTTATATTTTCAATTCGTAATTCTTATTATAATGACTCAAAAAAAACTTACACTTACACGTATATTTTCATATTTCAAAATTGCACTAACTGGTAAAGAACAAGAATTCACTTCAGGGAGTATTCGCAGAGCAGTTTTCATGCTTTCTGTACCTATGGTTCTAGAAATGATGATGGAATCTATCTTTTTTCTTGTAGATGCTTACTATGTTTCTAGTCTTGGGGCGAATGCTATAGCTACTGTAGGATTAACAGAATCTGTACTTACTCTGGTATATGCTATTGCTATTGGACTTAGTATGGGAGTTACTGCAATTGTTGCTCGCAGAGTGGGTGAAAAAGATATTAGTGGTGCCTCTCAAACAGCAATACAATCTATTCTTTTAGGAATAGTAATTGCTGCAATAATTAGTTGTATCGGTATTCTTTTTCCGAAAGAAATACTTGGACTCATGGGAGCCGAACCCGATCTTATCGCAGATGGATATGGTTACACTCAAGTATTATTAGGTGGAAACGTGACCATCATGCTTCTGTTTTTAGTTAATGCTGTATTTAGAGGCGCAGGTGACGCTTCTGTAGCAATGCGAGTGTTAATCTTTTCTAATATATTAAATATCATTCTGGATCCGATTTTTATTTTCGGGTTTGGCCCTGTTCCTGCTTTTGGTGTACAGGGAGCTGCGATTGCTACAACTATAGGTAGAGGTAGTGCCGTAATATTTCAGTTACTCATTCTTTTTTATGGCTGGAGTAAGATCAAAGTGGCTTTTAAAGATATTGTTTTTAGAGCCGGAATTATGCTTAATCTAGTTAAAGTCTCTTTGGGAGGGATCGGACAATTTATTATCGGAACATCTAGCTGGGTATTCTTGATGCGAATTATGGCTGAATTTGGTAGCGAAGTACTGGCAGGGTATACAATTGCTATTAGAGTATTAATGTTTACGCTAATGCCTTCCTGGGGAATGAGTAATGCTGCGGCTACATTGGTAGGTCAAAATTTAGGTGCTGCAAAGCCAGAACGTGCCGAGCAATCGGTTTGGAAAACAGGAAAATACAATGCCTATTTTATGGCTATTGTATCTATATTTTATCTCTTATTTGCAGAAGTAATTATAAGAATCTTTAGTGATGAAGCATTAATCATAGAATATGGAGCCTTAAGTTTACGTGTAATTGCTGCAGGTTACGTATTCTATGCCTACGGTATGGTGATCATACAATCTTTTAACGGAGCAGGTGATACCAAAACTCCTACTGTCATTAATTTCTTTTGCTTCTGGGTATTCCAACTTCCATTTGCATACCTGGCAGCCTTAATCCTAAATTGGGGCGCAATGGGTGTATTTCTTGCGATTACCTTTGCCGAAGTTTTAATCGCAGTGATTGGGATTATCTGGTTTAAAAAAGGAAAATGGAAAGAAGTAAAGGTATAGTATCATTCCTCATATATGATGAAGTTGAAAATTAGTTCTCACAGATCGTCATGAAGATTTGTGAGAACTAATGTTATTTTACCTTAATCGTATTCATTCGTTTTCTGTACAGAAATACTCCCAAAACTAGAATCACACAACATGTTAATATCCCAAAAATCCAATATAATGTATTATTTGTACTCAAAGTAATAGGGTCAGAATTACCAACAAGATAAAACCCGCTCCAATAAAACGGATGCATATAATTTATATGAGCAGTATTTAGATATTTTAATTTAGCCTGTTGTAAAGCTTTAGCTTTGTTCATTCCAGTCTTAAGATTAGCATAGAAATATTTCATCAACTCTGGAGTAGTTTGATCAGATATTTCCCAATTACTTAATAATAAGCTTTTGGTTCCTGCATATTGAAACGCATTTCCCAAGCTCATAATACCTTCTCCTTTAGCAATTTTTCCTGTTCCTGTATTGCATGCACTTAGGACAGTAAGTTCTGCGGGGATAGTTAGTGCAAATAATTCATGACTATATAGCTGATCATCTTCTAATGAGTCGTTGCTTTTGGTAAAGTATAACTTAGAATTTTCCGGATGTTCATTATTTACTTCTCCATGCAAAGCCAGGTGAAGAATACTATATTGAGATGCATTTTCTTTAAAATTAGCTTCATTAGCTTGTGAACCATAATAATACTTTCCGTCAATAATATCTGCGATAGCTTTTATCTCCTTTCGAGTACCGGGCAAATCCTCTATCGCACCTCTTAAATCAGATAATCGCAAGGTATTTGTAGTTTCTAGTTGTGTACTGTCTGTAAATGAAAAAGCAAGACATTCTTGTAGGGTAGCTACCTCTGTGGGATTTTTGTCCTTAGCAAACAAAACATTGGCAGAATTGGCATAAGAAATTGCGTGTTTACGAAGCAGGTAAGGGAAATGCTTAGGGTCATTAGAAACTTCTTTTTGAGTATGTAATACATCAAAATTAAGATGCCATATGGGGCCATCAGGTATAACAATTAATTGATTTCCTTTAATTTTTGATGCTATTGGTTTAAATAAGGCAGTATATAGTTGTGAAGCCAAATCTTTATAGGATTGTACATTTCTGGAAATAATAGTTTTATGAAAATCTTCTATATCCTGTTGCAGCTTAGACGTATCTATTTTGGTAAGATCTATAGCATTTTTTGAGATGGTAAAGATATATGCCATACTATCTGTGGTAAAAAATTCTAGTAACGTAGTGTTATCCGGGAGTTGTTTTTGAACATTTTCTACAGACAAAAAAGTAGTATTGTATTTTAAACGGTAATATTTTGGATAGGTATTTTCTAAAACTGTATATAACGAATCCTGCTGAGTTCTAATCCTGAATATTTTGTCTTCGAATAAGGCAAGTTTTGTACTATCTATATTGGTGTTAGATTGCTCTTTGACAATTTGTGAGGTATAAAAAGCAAAATCTGTTTTTAAGTTTTTTTCGAACTCTACGGTTTCTAAAGGTAAATCAGAAAACTGTTTGGCATTACTTTCTTGTAGTAGTTCCTGTAAGGTATTGGCTTTACTCTTTTCGCTATAATAAAAAGCCCGGGATAAAGCTTCAGGGTCTTTTGTAGCCTGATATAATAGGTAATTCGTTTCTATAGCGTTCGCATAAATTTCTTTAACGGTTTTTGAAAAAGTAAGTTTATCTTGATAATCCTGAGTGGTTTGTCTAACATAAGTGATTAAAGAATCTATTTCTGAATAAGATTTTATAGCCTTTTGTAAATTGGAAATTTCTCCTTTTTGTTTATATAAAGCTTTATGGATTTTTCCTTTGATCTGGATAGAGTTTAATGCTATTTTTATATCCAAAAACTCTGTTGTTTTCTCTTTTTTTAGAGGTATAACATTTGTGTTTATTGCTTTTTTACAGTATTCTAATGCTTCTTTATATTTTTTATTTCTGTATGCAATTGTTGCAAAATTATTATAAATTTCAGAATTATATGGATGACTTTCTCCTAAGATTTTAAAATTAATATTTAAAGCTTTTTTAGAGAAGAATATTGATTTGTCATAGATGTTTTTTTCTAAATAACATTCAGATATGTTAGCATATATATCTGAAATTTTAGGATGCAATTCTCCATAAGCATTTTTGTAAATTTCAATAGATTTATTAAAGTATTCTATGCCTTTATTGATATCTCCGTTTTTAAAGTGTACTACAGCAATATTATTATAACTTCTTCCCAAACTAGGATGTTTGTCATTATAAGTATTAATAAAGACTTCTTTTGCTTTATGATAATATTTTAAGGCTTCTTCTGGATTTTCTTTTATTCTAAAAATATTTCCCAAATTAATAAAAGACATGGCAGTTGAATTATGCTGTTCTCCATATATTTTTCTTCTTATTGTCAATGCTTTTTTATGATAACTTAATGCTTTATCATATTTTCCTAATATTTTATAAGTATTTCCTATATTATTGTACAACGAAGCTGTTAATTTTTCTTCTTCTTTTTCTAGATTTAATTGAATCTTTAATGCTGTTTTATAACTCTCTAATCCCTTGTTAAAATTACCTTTAGACATGAAAAGATTTCCTAGGTTATTATAACAAAATACATTTTTAAGATGATTGTGATGAAATACTTTTTTTTGAAAATCAATTGCTTTATATAAGCTTTCAGTGGCCTTGCTATAATCACCTTTTTTCCAATAGATTACAAAAATATTATTATAATAGATTCCGATATTGTCATTAATTTCGTTTTTATTATGTTTAGCTATTTTTAATGCTTTTCTATAGGAATTTATAGCTAAATCAAGTTCGTAAGTTTTGGAATAAGTTCTGCCTAAACAATTATATGAGTCAGCAATATCTTTATGATTTGCTTTAAGAATTTGAGATCTAATTCTTAAAGCTTTTTTAAAGTATAATAATGCTTCAGAATAATTTCCTTTTTCGTAATGATACCATCCTATATTATTTATAGCATTTGCTTTTTCTTTATGATTATCAGAAAACTTTGATTCGCAAATTTTTAAAGCTTTTTCAGCAGACAATAATGAACTATCCAGATCAATATTATCAGTATATCGATAATTAATTGCAATTTTATTATAACAAGAAGCTACTTTTTCCCAGGATTTAGTAGTTTTATAAATATCTAGTGCTTTCTTAAAGTATACAACAGCGTTATCAGCTTTTAACTTTTCAGATAACGAATCTGCTTTTTTATAATATTGATTGCCAGTAATAGTGTATTTTACAGATTGTGCAGATAAAAAATTACTAAAAATAAATAAGAATACTATACTAATTTTTACACCGAAAAAATATTTCATACATTCTAAGATTTGCTAACAATTCGTTAACCACAAAGAACTTAAAATTGTTGTTTTTTAGTTTACATTTAGAGCAATTTAACCATATCATAACATTGTAGACAGTATACAATACTTAAGACTTATGAAGGATAAAAAAGATCAGGAAATCTTAAGAGGCATATTGGCAGGAGATAGAGCAGTAATCAAAACCTTTTATAAAGAAAATTTTAACTATATCAGAGGGTATGTTGTACAAAATTCAGGAAGTAAGGAAGATGTAGAAGATGTGTTTCAGGATGCTTTAATGATATTATATGAAAAATTAGAATCAGGCCCTCTCGAACTTCATGCTTCTTTACGCACCTATTTTTTTGCTATTTGCAAAAATCTATGGAAAAAAAGATTACGAAAAAAAAGTAAAGTATTTACTACCGATACAGTTTTTGAAATCTCTGAAGAATTAGATGACGATATATTGCAAAGGATAGAAAATCAAGATAGAGAACATATTTATCATAAATATTTTTTACAATTATCCGCTACTTGCCAAAAATTATTATCCTTAGTTTTTGAAGAAAAGAGCATGCGGCAAATTGCAGAGAAAACAGGATACTCTGAAGGGTATGCCAGAAAGAAAAAGTTTGAATGCAAAAAACACTTGATGGATCGCATAGAAAGTGATCCTGCTTACAAAGAATTAAGAATACATACTACACAAGAATAGAGATTATGAAATGAGCCATAATAACCCGGTTAATACCAACCAAAATGATTATTGGCGAATTCCATCTGACGGATAAAAGCAAAATAAAATAAACAGATGAAAAGATCCTTATCAAGTTTTGACAAAATAGAAGATTTTCTGGCTAATCGATTATCTGCAAAAGATAAAGCAGCTTTTGAAAAAGAGATGGTTCTACATCCTGATTTGGAACTTGAAGTAGAAAAACATAAGGTTTTACGAGACGTGTTGCAAAACAAAAAAAGCTTACATTTTAAACGGCAACTGCAAAGTATCCAACAAGAATTTTATACGGAAGAAAAAAACAATACAAAACAGAAGCTGTATAGATACCTTAGAGTAGTAGCCATTGCTATTATAGTACTAGGGTTAGGTGGGATACTATGGAATACCTATATTGCCCAAAATAAGCTCCAAGACTTATATATAACCTATTATTCGCAATACCAAATCTCTGGTAATTACAGAAGTGAAGTAGAAGATACATGGAAAGTCGTAATACAACATTATACCAAAAAGGAGTATACTAAAGCAATTTTAACTTTTGAAGCTAAAAACCTGACATCAATTCCCGATGAAATAAAATTATGTCTTGGTAACGGTTATTTGTATATAGAAAAAGAAGAAGAAGCAAGACGTATGTTTGCTAATATAGATCCCGAAAGCGGGTTTTATGAAGATGCGCTTTGGTACCTGGCACTAACCCATATAAAGATGAAAAAAGATAAAGAGGCTATAGTTGTTCTCGAAAAGATTATAAAATACAATGGAAAATATAAAAATAAAGCTATAACACTTAAAAATAGCTTATAAAATTAATTAAAAATCTTTTCTTTATCCTAGTTAATTTTCATAGCCAAGTGATATAAACTTTTGGTATAACAAAAAATAAATAATCGCAAAACCATAAAACAAAATCAAGTATCTAAAATTAAACGTTTTATTAGACCTCACAGGTTTTAAAAACCTGTGAGGTCTAGATAATATACTTATGAATCAAGAACAATTATTTCTTGTCTTATCCTTAGAAATTTTTGATTAGTTTGTACCTATTTACCAACCTTATAGGTTTTTGTACCGTTTTTGATGATATAAAAACCTTTGGGTAACTGTTTGATGATTTCTTTTTCTTCGGTTTCATTACGCACAGTATGGCTTGATTGTAAATTACCGTATATATCATAGATTGCTATAGTGTAAGGCTTTTCTACTTCAGAATCCGATTGTAGAAAGTCCTTTAGTTTAGAGCAGGTAATACATCTAACATAGGTTGGGATATTTACAAAATTATTACTTCTGTTTTTATCTCCTCCTCCTGGCTCTACGTCTATTACGATATAATACTGTCCTTGCGCCGCTCTAAAATCATCATAATTCACATTTGCCTTCACAACATAGGTTTGGTTTGCCTGTAAACTAGGAATAGTAACTGTTTTGTTGTTCGCTTTTAACCCTTGTGTACTATTGTATCCCTGAGATAGATAGAAATTTACGTCTACCGCTTCAGATGGGGCATTACCGATATTTTCTATAGTAAAAATCATGTTTACAGAGCCAGATGCACCACCTTGGGTAAAATTTAAAAAATGCTTTCTAAAAGGAAAAGTCCCTCCTGCAAATCCAGGATTTAATAGATTTAATTGAGAAGGACAACTACTACAGGTACTGGTTACTATCGTATTAGATTCTGTAAGGCGTAAATCATATTTGGCATTGTTGTCTATAGGATCACATACATCTCCTATACCATCATTATCCGTATCTAATTGGTTAGGATTATATTTGTTAGGGCAATTGTCATTGCTATTAGAAATGCTATCACCATCACGATCAGTATCACATACATCTCCAACACCATCTCCATCGAGATCTGCCTGATCACTATTACTGTTATTAGGACAATTGTCACAAACATTTCCTTTACTATCTCCATCATTATTTGCTTGATCTGGATTGTAGTTAGTAGGGCAGTTGTCTATTTCATTAGCAATACCATCACTATCGTCATCGCAAAAGATATTAACAGGATTAGTGCTAAAAATATCTCTTGGATAGGTATCTCTATCAATTTCAGGTGTATTCCTAGTATCTACTATATATAGATAATCTATTTTCCCATCTAATTCTCTTCTATATACTTTGTTTTTAGATAATGGTTCAAAAGAATCTACATTAAACCTAAAGATTGGCAAATTATGAAATTCATTAGAACATAAGGTTGATAGAGCTTTAGCTTCGGTATTTCCCAGATATCTTACTTTGTGTTGTTTATCATATTGTCCAGGGCATACTTGTATGGGGTTATCACTAAAAAGAGATCTGTCATATGTATCTCTATCGGCTGCAGTAGTATTATATGTTTTCGTAATTAACATATAGTTAATTTTATTACCATCTTTCCTAATATATATTCCTCCCTTATTTAGTTTGCCTTGCATATGTATGTTTGTAGATAATATCGGTAAACTTTGATGATTATTAGTTTTGCATAAATTTTGAGCAGCTTCACTAAAAGTAGTTCCTAAATTTTTATAATCATGTCTCTTACCATATGGATTATTGCAAATATCATTGATTAATGTAAAGTCGTTAAAACCATAAGCGTCCCTTTCGTCATTATATGATGAAATCTTAGTAATTAAAAAGTAGTCAATATCACCCGAATCGTTTAATTTATAAATTTTACCCACTAAAAGAGCTGTCGAAGATCCGACAACATTAAATCTAATTGTTCTAAGATTACTCACATTAGTATTACCAGAGCAATACACATTAACTGCTTCAGATAAAGTAGCTCCCAATCTTTTTGTTTCATATCCTCTATCTGTATTAGCTCTAATAACAGAAGAAATCATGAATATTGTAATTAATAGCAAAAAGCATTTCAAGTTTTTCATAATAAAAAGGTTTTAAAAGTTAGATTTATATTTTATACGGGTTAATCCCTTTTAAAATAAAAATGTTACTGCCAAAAAAACGTTGTTAATGATTACTTAACATAGCTTATTTAGAATAGAACATTAAGTTGTTAAGTCTTTTGTTTTTAGTATATAAAAATTAACCTCTTTACAATAATGCCTCTACCTTTTGAGAATTGTTCTAACATTTCTAAAAAAAATGTAAAATATATTCCCAGTTCCGAAAAATGAAACTGCTGTACTTTATCCTTGTATCAACAAAAGATAAAAAACATAGAACGTATTGAGGTTAATATGACAGAAATCCCGAGAGGTATAGCCCCTTAAATAAAACACGCCCCAGAATTTCGGACACGGTTTTCCGAGTTCGAAAAGTAATCCCCGGTTTTCTGGGACGATTTTCCTTGCCGGGAAAGTGATGTCAGAAAACCGGGGGCAATTTTCCTAAACATAGAATCATTCTAAATAACAATTATAAATATTTACATACATGAACACATTAGTAGTAACACCACAAGTAAAGAGTTTTAAAAACGGAGAATTTTCTAAATATATCCGAACACTTCTTCAATTAAGTGAAGAAGAAGATTTGGATACCATGGAGCTTTCTGACTTTGTTAAAGAGCTTAATACAGCATATAACAATTTTAAGAAGGTATATAAGAAAAATCGCGGGAGTATACTTACCCCCGAAATGGTACGATATGATAACCAAAGGGATAACAGTCTTAAATTATTACAACGCGGTACAAAACTTATTGCAGATTTTGCCGGGGATGAAAAAGATCGCCATCAGGCTAATCTAATTTATGCCACTATAAGCAAACATGGCAAAGAAATCTACAATATGGCATATAACCAGCAAGGCGGGGTAATGGACGAAATTATAGAGGATATAGAAGGTAGTACAGAATTAAGTGCCGCAATAGATAATTTACACCAGCGTAAATATTTTGATGAGATGCGCACAGCCCATAAAGCTTTTGACAGTGTTTTTAAAGCACGGGTAAAAGAACAACAACAAGAGCAAACCACAGTAAGTATCACCGAGTTGAGAAAACTAACAACCGTGCATTACGGGAGCTACTGGATTGGGTGTTTATAAGAGCTAAAACCAAAGGGATAGATCTTTTTGAAACATATATCGGCAATCTTAATGCGCTTACCATTCAATATAACCAATCAGTAGAACGACGCCTTAATGGTAACTCAAGTACCAATCAGGAACTTGATGATGACTTTGATCAGGATCAGGGAGAATAATATCAATTCTAATACAAAAACGCTTTCTTAGACCTTCAAGGTTTCGAAAACCTTGAAGGTCTATACCCACAAACCTGGATGTTTTTGATTAAAAAGCCATTCTAACATAAAAAAACACCCTCAAAAATATGAGGGTGTTTCTATAATGTGGCTAATTCTAAATTTCTTATAGGCCAGCAGACCTCCAAGTCCATGCAGAAATATCTACTTGATTTCCTGTGTTATAAGGATTTGTTGTAGTAGCATCTGCTCCATCAATTTGTACATTAGATAAAGCTCCAGCATCTTTCATATCAACATTTGTTGCGTACCCACTTAAGAAGATATTAGTGATAGTTGCTCCAGATTGTTTTTTAAACTGCAGTGCTGTACCATTTTGTGTAGAGATAGCGGTAAAGTTTATTAACTTAGGGTTTTCATTAGCTCCATCAGCTTCTAGAGCCGTCGAGAAACCAGCAATTGTATGAGAAACATATGTGTTTGTTACTGTACCATTCCATCCTTCTGTCCAATCTACAGCATCATCAGCGTTGTTTTCTAAGTAAAGATTTGTAGCAGATACTGTTCCTCCAAAGAATTCAACTCCATCATCTGCTCCATCAACAACAGCTATATTTTCTACAACTGTACCTGATCCAACAGCATAAAAAGAAACACCATTATATTGAGAGTCAGGATTGATTTGAGCACCTGTTCCTTTGATTACTAAGTATTTTACAGATCCCGAGTTGTCTGCATCATTTGTGCCTCCGTAAATAAATCCACCTACTTCTGCAACTGCATCTACACCAGCTGTTGTAGTAGCTTTACCACATATAGTAAGACCACCCCAATCACCAGGGTTACCATCTTTAGAAGACATTACTACTGGATTAGCAGCAGTACCTTGAATGTCTATTTTACCTCCTTTTAGCACTGCGATGTATACACTCACTCCTCCAGCTCTAGCAGTAATTTTAGTTCCAGCAGGAATTGTTAATGTAACTCCGTCCTGAACTAATAAAAAAGATTCTAATTCGTAAGCTACAGATGCATCTAAAGTTAGATCACTTGTTAGACTTCCTCCTAATTTACCAGTAAGGCTCAATTGAGCTCCTATCCAAGTCCATCCTGTAATATCCACAGTAGCCGCAAGATTATAAGCTTTTGCAGGATCTGCAGTAGCACCATTTAAATTCACATTAATTAAAGCACCACCATCTTTCATATCTACAGAAGTTTTATATCCTACAAGCGAAAGTCCTGTGATAGTAGCTCCTGATTGTTTTTTGAACTGTAAAGCAGTACCACTGCCTCCATTTGCTTGAAAAGTATTTACTGCGGTAAGATTATTGATCTTAGGGTTTTTGTTTTCTCCATCGGCTTCAACTACAGTAGAGAATCCATCATTTGTATGAGCAACATAGGCATCATCAATAGTACCATTCCAACCTTCTGTCCAATCAATAGAATCATCTTGGTTATTTTCTAAATAAAGTTTTTTAGCAGATACTGTTCCTCCAAAAAATTCAACTCCATCATCTGCTCCATTAATTACAGCAATATTTTCTACAACTGTTCCTGATCCAACCGCGTAAAAAGAAACTCCGTTATATTGAGCATCTGGATTAATTTGAGCACCAGTTCCTCGAATCACTAAATACTTAATAGATCCAGAGTTATCTGTATCATTTGTACCACCGTAAATAAATCCACCTACTTCTGCAACTGCATCTACACCCGCTGTCGTAGTAGCTTTACCACATATAGTAAGACCACCCCAATCACCAGGATTACCTTTTTCAGAAGACATAACCACTGGACTAGCAGCAGTACCTTGAATATCTATTTGTGCTCCTTTTAATACAGCAATATATGATTCTGTACCACTAGCTTTAACTAGAATATTAGTTCCTGCAGGAATTGTTAATTTAGTACCTTCTTTAACTATAAATTTACCTGTTAGTTCATAAGTTGTACTAGCATCTAAAGTAAAATTTTCCTCTAATTCTCCATTCATTTCACCTTTTTTAAGTTTATCTGCTGTAGTTTCTGCAGATGGAGGAGTAGGAGCATCATCATCACTACTACAAGACGAAAATACAAATGCACCTAAAGCAAGAGTAATCGTGCTGATTTTTAAGATTAACTTTTTCATTTTGTTTTAATTTTTGTTCGTATTTAATTTTTGAGTATTCTAAAATGTATAATTAAGGCTTAGACTTATCGTACTTCCTTTTTTATAAGAAAGTATTGTTTCTTCCGCCTCATTAACTGGATTGTTATTAGTGTCAAACCTAATTCCAGCTTGATTTTCTTGAGCTATTAATTGAGTTTGTTTAATTTTTGGATTTAGCAAGTTTCTTGCTGTTAATTTAACTTTCAATTTGTCATTGATTTGTTTACTAAGAATAAGATCCATTGTTACAAATCCATTTTCAATGATTTCTTCGTTATACAAAGTTTCTTTATTAGCAACATCATCAGGCGAACCTAAAGCAAATATTCTATCTGAAGCATAGTTTCCTGTTAAGGTAGCGATGAATTCTTTTTCTTTTTGATTAGAATAGCTCAGAGACCCATTTACAATCCAATCTGATGCGCCTTGTAGGCCAGATTCGGTTTTGTTTTTATATCTAAACTCTTCAAATTGCCCTGCATCTCTATCTTCTCCTTTAAGGTCTTGTGAATGCCACATTCGAGTAACATTAACATTTAAATTCAGGTTTGCTTTATCTTCGATTTCAACAAGATTAATGCGACCTTCAAGTTCAACTCCATATATATCAGCTTTTTCTGCTGTGTTAAAATAAGAGAACACTCCTGCTGCTCCTCTGGTTTGTGCCAGGTTAATTGGATCTTCTATTTTTTTATAAAAACCTGTTAATGATATTAGCTCCTTAGATGTTGGGAAAAATTCCCATTTTAAGTCATAATTATAATTAGTTGAAGGTTTTAAATTAGGATTTCCTCGAGTGACCCTCCCTGTAGGAGAAACATATTCGAAAGGCGCTATTTCTTTAAATTCTGGTAATGTAAAGGTTTGACTAGCCGCTAGTCGAATATTGTGTTTTTCATTAACCTCGTACTTAAGACTCATACTAGGTAATAGATTACTATATTCATTAAAAATGAAATTATCACTCCCAGAAAAGTTGGCCACGTTAAAGAAAGGTACATCTAATTGGTCTTCTTCATATCGAATACCTAGATTAGCAACTAATTTTTTAATTCGTATATCAAAATTAAGGAAGGCTGCTTGTTCTTCTAATAAAGCTTCATAAGTATCATTCTGATCTCTAGGAATAAAAGTTCCATTATCTACATTTTGAAAATTCAAACCTTCATCCAGATTGTCAAAAGAGTTAATAGACAAGCCTACACTACTTCTAGAAAGTGCTAAACCATTAAATCTGGATTCAAAATCTCTTTCTTTTTTTCTATAATTGATTCCAATATCAAATTTTGCAGAATAGAATTCACTATCGGTCATTACCCTGTTATACTTAAGGAATCCATTTATTTCTTTATCTTTAATTTCTTGAGATGATTTTCGTTGCTGAAAACCTCCCGTATTACCAAACCTAATATCATTTAATCCATAAATATTAAGTTCATTTCTAATACGATTAGGTTCGTCAGCATTTACAACATTATATCCTATACCCCAGTCTATTTCATCCTTTTCTGTAATACTATGATCACCGAATAATTGATTGATAAAAAGAGTAGTTTGTCTAAACAATTGATCTCTAACAAATTGAGATGCATTATCAGCAACTGGCGTTTCTTCAAAAATACCTGCTCTACCTCCTCTCCCAAACTCATTAAGTTGATCCTCTCCTTTATTGATGAATAAAGAATTGAATTTCAACTTAGTGTTACTGCCTATTCGATATGCTAAATTTAGAAGACCTGTTGTATTAGTAGTATTTATAAAACGCTCGGCATCCGGAATAGTGTCATTAACAAAGTTTGCTCTGTATTCTTTAAATTCTCCAATCCTTTGTTGATTGGATTTTGAATATGATCCTGTAAAAAACACGGATAAGTTATTCCCAAACATTTCTACTTTTTCTCCTGCTGTAACAGAAATACCAAAATTAGCCGGAGTATTTGATGTCTCTGGATTCCAGCTCTCTTGTGTTAGAGCTGTTTCTGTGTTTAAGTTACTAGAATAAAATCCTAAAGTTGTATTATTAGTGTTTTGCGTACTCCTAAAATTATTCCATGTATCACCATCGATAACATTAGTGTTTACACCTCCACTTACACTGATAGTTAGTTCTCCATTACCAGAATATTCTTTAGAGACTATATCAACATTTCCAGAAGCTTGATCTCCATAAAACAATGAAGAATACGTTTTACTTACTCCGATATTTTGAATAATATTTGCAGAAAACAAACCTAAATCTATATTTTTTCTTTCGACATCTTCAGAAGGAACAGGTAATCCATTCATAGTTGTTGAAAGGTATCGGTCTCCAAGACCTCTAATAAAAATATCACCAGACCCCTCTACTTTGTTTACTCCAGATATTTTTGCCGTAGCGGCAGCGGCATCAGATACTCCCTGTTTTGACAATTGTTCTGCTCCAATACTTTCTTTAATTTGTACTGCTTGTTTCTGTTCTAAAAGCAACGCTTCTTCACGTTCGCGATTAGTAACCACTTTTATTACAACTTCTTCTAATGCTGCAGCTGTAGCTCCCATAGTAGCATCTACTACCGCTACTTTATCTGCTTCTACTACTACATTAGGTATTTCTACTGTTTGGTATCCTGTAAAACTAAACGATAGCGTATATGTCCCTACAGGAACTCCCGTAATCTCATATAACCCATCAAAATCTGTAGACGCTCCTTTAGCTGTTCCTCCTACAATTACATTCGCAAAGGGAAGAGGTTGATTGTTTGATTCTTTATCTAATAATTTTCCGGCGATAGTCCCGGTTTCTTGTGCAAAAATAGCGCCTATAAAAAATAGTGCCAGTACTGTAAATCTTTTTCTCATTATGTGTTTTCAAAATCTGATACAAATAAATACGGTTTTACAGTAATTGTCTTTACCCCACTATTATGGTTAGTTTAAGGGATTGTGATGTAGGAAAAATGAAGAAAAAAGTGAAATCTGTAGGATTTTTAGGGAATTTTGCGCCTAAAATTCTATACTATTAAATTACTAATAAACTACTGAATTATAAGGTTTACCCACATCTATCGAGAGCTTTTTAGCTATGCCATTTTTTGAGTCTCGAATATTGACGAGTATACAAAATCTGTTTTTTATAAATTATTAGAGAATTGTTATGAAGATGTTAAACCGGATAAATTCACAGAATCTGCCTTAACAATAAGATAAAATACGATAACAAAATATAAGATGGTAAGGTAAACACTCTTTACATTTATGGTCTTTTAATCTGATTATTAAATATTTGCAAATAATTCATTCTGAAATAAGCAAAAAAAGAAGCCTGGCGATTAGCCAGGCTTCTACAATTCAAATACTTAAATATGGGATATTATATTATTGACGAGTCCAATCTGATGTCCAGGTATCACTCTCTTGTAATGCTCCTGCATAGTTAGCAGCGTCAAAAAATGCCCCTAATGTAGAAGGATCAAAATTATCTACACCATCTACCGCAGTAGTATACGAATAAGTTCCTCTAAAACCACTTATTTCAAAAGCACTGGGAACATCTGTTCCTGAAGGATCTTTAGAATAATTGTTAAAAGTTGCAAAATCAGCCAAATCTACTGTTGCAGTACCTGCGCTTAACTCAAAAGATGTTGAATTATCAATAATTGAGTTACGAATAGTAAGTTCATTATTATTTAAATTCGTAAATGTCTGACTATCATTTAATTCTACTCCTTTAGAAAAACCTTTAATAATCATATTATAAATAGAAACTTTCGTTCCTCTTCTAAATAAGATTGCTTCATTTTTTCCATCTCCATCTTCTGCACCGATTAGCGTAATATTAGATAAGGTAGGATTAGAGAATGGTGTAGCAGCATTATTAGATTTTAGGTTATCGCCCTCAATTCCATGATCTCCTTCTCTAGTAGATTGTTGTACAATCCAAAACTGTCCGTTTCCTACCCATCCATCGGTCCAGTCAAAAGAATCATCAGCAGCACCAGTTACTACTGCGTATTTTAAATTTACAGTTCCTCCAAAAAACTCAATTCCATCATCATTACCATTAAAAGCCTGAATATATTCTAAAGTAGTTCCACTACCCACACCATATAATGAAAGTCCATTATACTCAGAATCCGCATTAATTTTCCCTCCAGTATATTCTAAACGTACATAACGTAGTATTCCTGAGTCATCTGCCGGATCGGTTCCTCCATACGTAAGGTTTGCAACTTCTGTTGTTGCTGTAGTACCTCTGTTGATAGGGGCTTTACCCGCTAATAATAATCCTCCCCAATCTCCAGGGTTAGGAGTAGATTTATTAGAAGTAAATACAATAGGTTGTGCTGCAGTACCTTCGGCTATAATTTTTGCTCCTTGCTCGATAGCTAGGTATGCAAACACACCACCAGTATTTCCTCCTATAATCTTTGTTCCTGGTTCTATTGTTAATGTAACTCCATCTACCACAGACACACCCCCTCTTAGCTCGTATACTTCGCTTGATTTTAAGGTAAGATTTTCTTTAATTTCACCTTCTAATATTTCTGTTCCAGAAGTATCACCACCAGAACCTCCCTGGTTGATTGTGATATCTCCGATATTATCTTCTTGTATGGTACAAGCACTAAATAAAACTGCTGTTCCGATTACTATTCCCGTAAGTAAATTTTTAGTTTTCATTTTATATAATGATTAATTTTAGTTGTGTTTTCTGTTTATAATTAAAGTTTAAAAGTAACGCCAAGGCTAAAGTTGATTCCATTATCAAATTTATAGGTAGTAAATTCCTGACCTAAATCTTCCTGATCCTGGTATCGTTCTATCGATGGGTTTAATAAGTTTTTAGCTTTAAGGCTTATTTCTACATGTTTTCCAATCTCATCTTTGAAATTAAAGTTTAATACTCCAAATCCTTTTTCGAAAATATCTCCTACTCCATTTCCTCCTGCAGAATACACACGATCTCCAAAGATGTTGAAATCTATTCCTGAAGTTATTTTATGATTATCAAAAGTCTTAGAATATGATAAATCTGTATTAACAAGAAAAGGAGAAGCTCCTTGTAATTGTCTTTCTACATTAGTTGGTGCGATATTAGAACCATTAAATGTGGTAATCGTTGGGTCAATTTC
Organism: Aquimarina atlantica; assembly: GCF_000626715.1. Lineage (GTDB taxonomy): Bacteria > Bacteroidota > Bacteroidia > Flavobacteriales > Flavobacteriaceae > Aquimarina > Aquimarina atlantica. Next base: position 82,836 of record NZ_AQRA01000002.1, read on the forward strand.
TACCTGTGTATACATTATTGTAGTATTAACACCAAAATTTAAGTTGTTCCAGATGGTTTCTTCTGTATTAAAAAGATTACCCAGATTCTTTTTAAATTCTAATTCTGCTCCAAAAATGATCGCATTATTAGAATTAATAAATGTATTTACATTTGAAGCTGAGGCTACAAACACTTTTTCGATTGGGTTTTCGATATACTTACCAAAAAGTGTAGCTGCAAGTAATTCGCCAGATTGTTCTGGAAAATGTTCCCACTTGATATCTATATTATAGTTATCAGAGTTTTTTAGTATTGGATTTCCTAAAGTTGCTTCAGTAACATCTTCATCTAAGAAAGGTGCTATTTCTGTAAATTTTGGTAATGTAACTGTTTTACTAGCTGCAAAACGAAGGTTTGATGTTGAGTTTAATTCATACTTCAAGCTTATACTAGGTAGAATAAAAGTTTCATCAATTTTTCTAGTTCTAAAAGGAGATGTTTCTAAGTCTTGTTGTTCTCTATAGAATACATTTTGTTCAAACAATTCTGCTCGAACACCTCCATTGAAGGTTAGTTTCTCTGTTAATGCATATTGTAAGTTAACATACCCAGCAATGGTCGATAAATCTGCCTCATAAATTCTTGTTGGATTAAGGTTTTCTAAAACAACGTATGCTCCGTTAAGAAAATTGGTTTCATTTAATAGTGCATCTGGATTATTAAAATCTACATTACTATTTCTCAAATTATTAAGGCTGTAGTTTAATTGATTAGATTCAAAATCTCTATCTTTTGATCTTCCTGCTACTCCAAAAGTTAATTTGTTTTTAAAGTTATCATCTTCATCTTTTCCAAAATTGATATCAAAATCAATTTTTCCAGAATAATCATTTTCATTTAGTTCCTGATAAAAACGTTGGTTATTTGCTAAATCAGGACTTGTTCTGTCACCAAGCAAAAGAACACCTTCGTCAATTTCTGTAAATACCAATTGACGTCTATCGGGTATTAAGCCTTTTGCTTTGTTATAAGCAACTCCCCAACTTAATTTATACTTACTTTCTTTAAATCTATGTTCTCCCGTAAGTTGTTGTGTAAGCAGGTTATTTTGTTCATACGTTCCTCTTCTGGCATAAATTGTAATATCTGCTGCTTCACTACCTATACCAATAAATTCTCTTAATTCGTCTTGAGTATCGTTTACAAACAAGGTAGTTGCCAATATTTTGTTATTAGTATTCCAGCGATACCCCAAACTTCCCAATACGGTAGTATTGGTACTGTATTGATATCGATCAGTATTGTCGAAATTTGTAATTACTCCTCCTTGAGAATTAAAAGAAGCTTCTGTTCCATCAAGTGCGGTTTTATGATCCTGGCTAAAAGATGCAGTAACCAATACATCTAATTTCTGATCTTCTGCTATCGTAAAGGTTTTACCACCGGTTATACTCATACCTCCATCAGGAGCATTAAATCGTTTTACCGGATTAAAAGAAGTATCAAAAGGATAGTAATCTATTTCTGTACTATTATAATTGTAATTCGGAATATCTAAGAAAACAGGAACTCTTCTAGATCCATCATCTAATCCCCATTCATCGTATTGCCCTCCATTAAGTAAGAAAAAATCATTACTAACAGCATTAGAATTTACTCCCGAACTAAAACCAACTTCTAAAAAGCCTTTCCCCGGACGATCTTTGGTATCGATATTTACACTTGCTCCGGCAAAATCACCATATATATTAGGAGAATATGTTTTATAAATCCCTAAATTCTCAACTATATCGGTCGGAAAAATCCCAAGATCAATAAGTTTTAATTTTGGGTTTAATGACGGGATAGGTAGTCCATTTAAATAGGCATTGTTATAACGATCTCCTAATCCACGAACATATAATTTATCACTCTGTCTAGAAATACCAGTTGCTTTAGTTAAACCTGTAGCAACATCACTTACTCCTTTTTTAGAAAGTTCTTGCGCTCCTATCTTTTGTTGAATAGTCACTGCATTTTTTTGTTCTAATAAAATAGCTGCTTCAGATTCTTTTTTGGTAGTCGTTTTAATTACCACCTCATCTAGTGCAGCTGCACTTGCCGCCATTGCAGTATTAACAGTAGTAGCTTCATTTGACTTTACGATTACATCTTTAATGTCTAAAGTTTCATATCCTACAAAACTAAACTCTAGTACATATGTCCCTGGTTCTACATTTTCAATAGTATACAAACCATCAAAATCTGTAGTCGTTCCTTTTGTTGTTCCTTTAATTAATACATTAGCAAAAGGTAAAGGTTGATTATTAGATTCCTTGTCTAATAATGTTCCGGTAATCGAACCGGTTTCTTGCGCGAAGAGTATTCCTACAAAAAATAACGCAAAAAGTGTAACAATTTTTCTCATTTAACTTGTTCTGAAATTCCCGGCAAAGAACGACAGGTAGTGTTAAATGTGTGTTATTCAAAAATTAATTATGTGTCATATTAATGTTAGGTAATTGTTATCAGCCCATGTTTATAGCATGTTTTCTTAACATTAATAATTTGTTAGGGGTAACTGTAAAGGATTGAGAATAAAAAAACAATAGAGAATTTCTCTCTTCGATAAAAACTTACTTAATTGTTAAGAAAAGCCTCTGTTATATAGGGAATGTAAAAAAATATTAAAAATTTCTTAAGAGTAAAAAGTCAAATTGTAGAGGTAGCATTGTTGTTTTTTGAAGATTTTACCTACAAAAAAGACTTCCATTTAGGAAGTCTTTTTTGTGTATTTTTTGTAGTAAAATCTAGTTTTTATAATTCACAACTACATTGTCTTTACCCGACCAAGTTGTTACATCAGCAATTTGATTTTTATCATAATTTACTTCAGATAACTTATCTGCATTCCAGAAAAACCATTTCCCTGTTTTTACTCCATTATCATATTGTCCCATGGCAATTTTCTTTCCAGTAGCATCATACGATTTCCATTCTCCATGAAGCTTACCTTCTTTATTATAGAAACCTTGTTGTCTTACTGTTCCATCTTCAAAATAAAATGTACCTTTAATCTGGTCGCCTTGCTTTTCAAAAGTAGGTTTTACATCCTGAGCCATTACAGTCGCCGAAAATAAAATGGCCATTGCTACTATTATCTTTTTCATGATTTTAAATGTTTTATTATTATTTGGGATGTCGACTTATATTATAAAAGTAATACATATTTTACATTTAAACAACATTTCGGTAACATTAAATTAACATTAAACTCATAAATACCTTATTTTCATTGTTTTACATCATTAAAAAACATCTCTCTGTAATATTCAAAACCATCAATCCTATCCCACTTTTATTATCATGACCAGTATTATATTTATACTTTTGATGACGTTATATTATCTGTATCATTTCATATACCCATTATATTTAAATGAATAACAAGAAAAGACTAATTGAGGTTGCCATTGTTTTTTTTAAGCTAGGTTGTTTTGCTTTTGGTGGTCCAGCAGCACATATCGCCATGATGGAAAACGAAGTAGTTGATAAAAGAAAATGGATGGATAAACAACATTTCCTGGATCTTATCGGAGCCACAAATCTGATTCCTGGACCTAATTCTACCGAAATGACTATGCATTGCGGTCATGAACGAGCCGGAATTGCCGGTCTGTTTGTCGCCGGAGCCTGTTTTGTTTTTCCTGCGGTTGTTATCACGGGAATTTTAGCATGGTTCTATACTTCTTATGGACAGCTACCAGAAGTAACTCCTTTTATTTCTGGCATCAAACCCGCAGTACTTGCTATTATTTTATCGGCAATTCTAAAATTAGGAAAAAAAGCATTAAAAAACTGGGAATTAGGCATAATTGGAGTTTTAGTATTAATTATTAGTTTATTAGGAGTAAATGAGGTTATAGCATTGTTAGGCGCAGGTCTTTTTGGAATTTTATTTTTTTATTCTAAATCTAAATTAAATACCTCATCTAAATCCATTGCTCCATTCTTCATATTTAATATTTCTACATTTACTTTTATTAAACTTTCTTCTATAAAAGTTCTTTGGACATTTTTTAAAGTCGGCGCTATATTATATGGTAGTGGTTATGTTTTGTTTGCCTATCTAGATGCAGAATTAGTTACAAAAGGCTGGTTAACCAGATCAGAATTAATAGACGCCATTGCAGTTGGTCAATTTACACCAGGTCCTGTTTTATCTACTGCTACCTTTATCGGTTATCAATTAGCTGGATTTTGGGGAGCCGTAGCAGCTACACTAGGAATCTTTCTTCCTTCTTTTCTTTTTGTATTACTTCTTAATCCATTAGTACCTAAAATGAGAAAATCTAAAATACTTAGCGATTTCCTCGATACAGTTAATATTGCCGCAGTTGCTATCATGTTATCAGTATTGTTTGTAATGTCTTTAGATACTTTAACCGACTGGAAAGCAATAAGTATTGCCACTACAAGTACTATTATGATTTTTGGGTTTAAGAAAGTAAATCCTATGTGGATTGTACTTGGAGGGTCACTTTTGGGATACGCGTTAAGTCTTATATAGAGCCACTTTTAACGATAGCTTAAAGTTTTGGTAACATAAAAACTCGCCAAATAAAATATTTTTGGCGAGTCGCAAGACAAAATGTAGTTTCAAAATATCATATTAGTTTTTGTCGACTTAGATTTTTGAAATACAGGGCTAACCGTTTTCGGTTAGCCTTTTTCGATTTGCATAAATACTCAAAAAAAAACAATTTAATATAATCATTATAAAACATTAAGTTAACATTAAGTTAACATTGATACAGGTTCTTTGCAAGCGACAAAAACTAGTATCGATTATGAAATTAAAGAATACACTAACAGCGTTAGTTCTATTTACGCTTTGTTTTGTAAATGCTCAGGAAACTACTGAGACTAAATTTGGAAAAGGAATTTTAAATGTTGTTGCCAAAGATAGCTCATGGAGCATGAAATTTGCAACCAGATTTCAATTACTTTCTACTACCGGTTGGGACATTAACGATGATAATTATAGCAAGCCAGAAACCAACTTCCTCGTAAGAAGAGCGCGTTTAAAATTTAGCGGTTTTGCTTATAGCCCAAAAATTAAATATAAAATAGAATTGGGGGTATCTAATAGAGATATTTCTGGAGCTTCAGAATTTACTAGCAATGCTCCACGTTATATTCTGGATGCCGTTATAAAATGGAATTTCTACAAAAACTTTACACTTTGGGCGGGACAAACTAAACTACCAGGAAATGTAGAACGTGTTATTTCTTCGGCAAACTTACAATTAGTAGATCGTTCTAGATTAAACAGTCGTTTTAACATAGATCGTGATTTAGGAATACAGTTACGACACCACTTTAAATTATCGGATAAATTTATTGTTAGAGAAGCTTTTGCCATTTCTCAGGGAGAAGGAAGAAATATTACCAGCGGAAATTTAGGTGGTCATCAATATACAGGAAGATTAGAATTATTACCTTTTGGGAAATTTAAAAGTAAAGGAGATTATAAAGGAGGAGATCTTAAGAGAGAACAAACCCCTAAATTAATGCTGGCGGCAACTTATGACTTTAATGCAGATGCTGTAAAAAACAGAAGTAACCTAGGCTCTTATATGCAAACCAGTACTGGTTTTTATGAAACCAATATTTCTACCATATTTGTAGATGCTATGTTTAAGTATAAAGGTTTTTCTTTTATGGGAGAGTTTGCCGATAGAGAAGCTGATGAAGCAATTGCAACAGAAGAAGATGGAACACCAACCGGAGATATAGTTCAGGTAGGTAATGCGATAAATCTTCAAGCTGGATATTTGTTTAAAAGTAATTGGGAAATAGCAGGACGCTATACTAATCTTAATTACGATGCAATTGTTGGAAAAAATCTTGAAGAACAGTATACCCTTGGGGTATCAAAATATGTAGCTGGTCATAACTTAAAAGTTCAATCTGATATAAGTTATACCACTGAAGATGGTAATGGTAGTGGGTTAATGTATAGATTACAATTTGATATACATTTCTAAATCACAAGCTAATACATAACAGTTTGGTAACATTAAGCTGAGAATTGATTATAATATTTGCACCTTAAACAAAAAGTATGGATAATATTTATTTATTAATGGTAGTCGCGCTAGCAATATTAGCGATTGCCGACCTTATTGTGGGAGTTAGTAATGATGCTGTTAACTTCCTGAATTCTGCTATTGGATCTAAAGCAGTGTCTTTTAGAACAATAATGATTGTTGCCAGTATTGGTATTGCAGCCGGAGCCGTTTTCTCTAGTGGATTAATGGAAGTAGCGAGAAAAGGAATTTTTAATCCTGGTGAATTCTATTTTGATGAAATCATGATCATTTTTATGGCAGTTATGATTACCGACATCCTCCTTCTCGATTTTTTTAATACGCTGGGGATGCCAACTTCAACAACAGTATCTATTGTATTTAATCTTTTGGGAGCGGCAGTTTCTATCGCATTAATTAAAATTGGGGCTGATCAAGGGTTAGCTTTTTCTGATCTGGGAAACTACATTAACACCAAGACAGCAACAAAAATTATTAGTGGTATTTTGCTCTCGGTAGTGATAGCATTCTCAGTAGGTGCTATTGTACAATTTATAACTCGTTTATTACTATCCTATAATTTTGAAAAGAAAGCTAAATGGGTTGGTGCTTTATTCGGTGGAATTGCATTAACTGCATTGTTGTATTTCATTTTCATGAAAGGAATTAAAGGAACCAATTATGCCAAAGCAATAGTTGATGTTGTATACAATGGCGGTCCCGAAGGCTTATTAGATTGGGCCAATACTTATTTTGGTAATACGTATGAAAACGTAAAGGAATTGGCAAAAGCTCAGAAAAACCTTTTCAAGATAGATGGTGATGCGGGAACAATCAAAATGACCTTAAGAGGGTTTTTAGAAACTTATGTATTTCAGATCGTAGCTGCTGGTTTTGTATTGTGGTCAGTGCTATCTTATATCCTCATTAATTTCTTTAAAGTAAATATTTATAAGCTTATTATTATTGTTGGTACATTCGGATTAGCATTAGCTTTTTCGGGTAATGATTTGGTAAACTTTATTGGTGTACCTATAGCAGGTTGGCAATCTTATGAAGCCTGGGTAGCTTCTGGGGTTCCTGCTGCAGAGTTTTCTATGGATGTTTTAGCCAAAAAAGTAGATACTCCAACTATATTATTATTTGGTTCAGGAATAATAATGGTACTTACATTATGGTTTTCAAAAAAAGCCCGATATGTTGCTGATACCGAAATTAACCTTTCTAGAGAAGGAGAAGCTAAAGAACGTTTTAAACCAAATTTTCTATCAAGAGGTGTTGTAAGAGGTACTGTTTTGATATCTCAAGGACTTGGTGCAATTACGCCAAAACCTGCAATGGAGTTTATAGAAAAACGATTTACCAAACCCGTTATAGATTTACCCAAGAACAAAACCTATGAAATGCCTGCATTTGATATGGTAAGAGCCGCAGTAAACCTTATGGTTGCCGGAGTCTTAATTTCTATTGCAACTTCTATGGGATTACCACTTTCTACAACTTATGTTACTTTTATGGTAGCAATGGGTACCTCATTAGCAGATAGAGCTTGGGGAACAGAGAGTGCAGTATATCGTGTAGCTGGAGTACTTAATGTAATTGGTGGATGGTTCTTTACCGCTATAAGTGCATTTGTAGCAGCTGCAACAGTAGCGTTTTTGATTAATCTTGGTGGCCCTATAATGGTAGCAGTATTATTACTTATTGCTGTATTGCTTTTGGCAAGAAATACTATAAATTATAGAAAAAGAGTTAAGGCCGAAAAAGCAGAAGATAGTCTTAAAAACTCTGAGAGTAGCTCTGTTCAAGGAGTTATCGAAGAAAGTGCAGACAATATCAAATCCTTTGTAAACAGAGGAAATAAAATTTACACAAGCACAATAGAAAGCCTTGTGAAATATGATTTAATTGCTCTAAAGAAAAGTAAAAAAGGAATTGCTAAACTAGATGAGGAAGTTGAAGAACTAAGAGACAATATTTTCTACTTTATCAAGAATCTGGATGAATCTAGTGTAGGTGCCAGTAATTTTTATATTAATATTTTAGGATACCTACAAGATATGTCTCAATCTTTAGAATATATCACTAAAGCAAGTCATAAACATGTAAACAACAATCATAAAAAACTTCGATTTAATCAGATCAAAGATTTAAAAGAAATCGAAGAACAATTAAACGAGTTGTTTGGACAAATCAAAAAAGCATTTAGTGATAGGGATTTTGATCATATCGACACCATTATTAATGAAAAACAAGAACTCTTTAATAAGGTAAATCAAAAAATCGACAAACAAGTTGCCAGAACAAGAACTGAAGAAAATAGCCCAAAAAATACCACCTTGTATTTTGGATTACTATTAGAAACCAAAGATCTTATTACTGCAACAATGAACTTGTTAGAGACCTATAGAGAACATAAACAGTAGATCTTATCACTAAAAAATTGTAAAAAAGGCTAAATATATTGATGTTTAGCCTTTTTTATTTTTAACTTCACTATATGAATTTGACATAAAAAACAATCACGTTAAGCAAATGTTACCTACTCACACGACTAATGTTAGCTTATCGTTACCAAATCTATATAAATATGTATACTTCGTATTAAGTGGTATATTTATCCAATGTTATGTAATGCTATACTATAATGAACAAAAAAGATATTTCGATACTATTAGTTGATGACGAACCTGATATTTTAGAAATTGTCGGGTATAACCTTACTGCAGAAGGATACACAGTAATAACTGCAGAAAATGGTGTTGAAGCTGTAAAAGCTGCAAAAAAGAAAAAGCCGCATCTAATTATTCTTGATGTAATGATGCCAGAGATGGATGGTATAGAAGCCTGTGAGCATATAAGAAAGTTACCAGACTTACAAAATACAATCATCACCTTCCTTACTGCACGTGGTGAAGACTATTCTCAAGTTGCTGGTTTTGATGCCGGAGCAGATGACTATATCACAAAACCCATTCGCCCAAAAGTTTTAGTTAGTAAAGTAAAAGCTCTATTAAGAAGACTTAAAGAAGAAGAGTCTTCAGACAATGTAGTTAAAATAGGAAATTTAGTCATTAACAGGGATGAATACAAAATCGTTAAAGACAAAAAAGAAATTGTATTGCCAAGAAAAGAATTCGAATTACTATCTTTATTGGCCTCTAAGCCTGGCAAGGTTTTTAAGCGAGAAGATATTCTTGATAAGGTTTGGGGTAATGAGGTTATTGTAGGTGGCCGTACAATTGACGTACACATTAGAAAATTAAGAGAAAAAATCGGCGATAATAGTTTTAAAACTATTAAAGGAGTAGGATATAAGTTTGTAGTTTAATGGCAGAAAACTTTAAAAAGTCGTATAGATTTGCATATCTATCTTCTTTATATATAACCATATTATTAACGCTCGTATTGAGCGTTTTTTTATACACCCAATCACTGTTTAATCCATTTATTATAATTGGTTTTATAGTGTTTTGTTATCTGATTTGTTTTCTTATTATTCAATATAGAGTAGAAAAGTTTATTTATCGTAGAGTACGTAAAATCTATGACGATATCGAAATGTTAGAAGTAGATTCTATCGGAGAAGGCCCCGTAACTACAGATATGAGAACTCTTATCAAAGAGGTCGAAAAGTTTGCTCAACAAAGAAAAACAGAGATCGAAACCCTAAAAATAAGAGAAGCTTATCGTAAAGAATTTATGGGTAACGTTTCTCATGAGTTAAAAACACCCCTGTTTACAGTTCAGGGATATATTCTTACCCTCCTCGATGGAGCAATGGATGATCCCGAAATTCTTGACAAATATTTAAATAGAGCCAACAAAGGAGTTGAACGTTTGATTTATATTGTAAATGATCTGGATATGATTACCAAACTTGAAGTAGGTGATCTTAATCTTAATTATACCAATTTTGATATTGTAGAATTAGTACAAAGTGTATTTGATTTATATGAAATGAAAGCTGCAAAAAAGAACATCGCTCTTACGTTTGATATGAATTATGAAGAACCTATACTTGTACATGCCGATAAAGAACGTATACAACAGGTACTTTCTAATTTGATTGTAAATTCAATAAAATACGGAAAAGAAGATGGCACTACAGAAATAAGCATCGAAGATTTGATCCGTAATAAAACCATTGTTAGAATTACAGATAATGGCGAAGGAATTGCACAAGCCCATATCCCACGATTATTCGAGCGTTTTTATCGTGTAGACAAAAGTGGGTCGCGTAAAGAAGGTGGATCTGGTCTGGGATTAGCTATTGTAAAACACATTATCGAAGCGCATCATGAACGCATTTATGTAGAAAGCGATTATCGAGTAGGAAGTGAATTTTCATTTACTTTGGAAAAAGTGAAAAAGTTCCCTATAGTCAATGTCGGTACTAAAACTACTTAGCCCTCTGTATGCATTTAAATCCCTTAGTTTTGTTAATGTAAACTCGTTCTGATTACAACTAGGAACCAACTTATTAACAGTTAAACGCTCTGCAAGATACTCTTGCTCAAACTGCCCTGGAGTAGGTATAAAGAAAGCTTTTTTCTTTAGTTTTGCAAGATCCATTACAGTTGTATATCCAGATCTCGAAATAATCAGGTTACTACTATTAATAGTATCTTCCAGATCTTTTCCGGTTAGATAATTATGAATAGTAATATTATTTTTCACAAACGTTTGTTGGGTTTCTTCAATAAGTCCACGTACAAATACTATCCTCTTATCACTTTGTTCAAATTCATAAAATAGTTTTTGTTCTAGTAAAGTACGTTGTGGTTCTGGCCCAGAGAGCAATACCATAATATCGTATTTTTTAGGTACAATTTGATACTCAAATCTACTTAATGGCCCGAGGTAAGTTACAGGAATATTATTTCTCCTGGGATGCCCTAATTCACCACTAAGATTAGGATCATCTGCCATATCAGGAACCCAGCACACATCAAATTTCTTAATATACTTGTTATGTAACTTCGTACTTATAGAAGTAGTTTTTCCGCTTAGTACAGTAAGTTGATGTGTGATAAATACCGAAGGAATACTCTTATGCCGTACTCCCATTCTGTTATCCGAGATAATACCACAAAATTTTTCCTCTTCAATGATTTTTTTTATTGCTTTTTTTTCAGCACTAATGGCATGAGCAATTTTAGGACTGTTTAGCAACATTTTTAACTTGAAATTACTCCCTTTTTTAGAATACTCTATATTATAAGAGGGGAGTTCTTTGGTAAGTAATTTAGGAAACTCCTTCTTTAATAATGATAAGGCAACGCCATCAGAAGCAATAACAGGCTCCAGACCTTCTGCTAGTAATGCATTGATAATAGGAATACATCGGGTTGCATGACCTAGTCCCCAATTAAGAGGAGCAACAAGTACTTTTTTATTCAAACGTTCTAGTATTTAAGTTGTTATCGTAACTATCAATTTGATTCTTAATAATAAAAGTAATCCTATTTTCTTATGCATATATTTCCTTAATTTTACCAAAAAATTATCTTTAGTGAAATTTTATACTCAAAAACAACAGTGTATTGATGATTTAATTGAATCTGAATGATAACAAACACAAGTATTTCTTGTAGTAAAATCAGGTATAATACAGATATTCGACACAAAAAATCACATCAACCGTATTTAAAAAGACGATATCGAAAAGAGTTGGTGTAACACAAATCGAATTTAAAAGACAAGTAAGTAAAGAAATAAAGAGGATAAGTGGGTAGTAAGAATAAATTAAAACGATTTAACGAAAACAAAACCTTTCATAATGTAGTAGAACCTACCAGAGAGGATGTAATCAATAATACATTAGGATATAAAGGAAAATGGAATGATAAATTTTTCAAAAACCAAAATCCAATTGTTCTAGAGTTAGGTTGTGGTAAAGGCGAATATACGGTAGGATTAGCCGAGCAATATCCCGATAAGAATTTTATTGGTATCGATATCAAGGGAGCCCGTTTTTGGAGAGGAGCAAAAACCGCAATAGAAAATAAGATGTCTAACGTAGGGTTTATAAGAACTCAGATAGAATTAATCGATCATATTTTTGAAGAACAGGAGATCGATGAAATATGGATTACCTTCCCGGATCCGCAAATCAAATACAAACGCACAAAACATCGATTAACCAATCGCGATTTCTTACAACGTTATAAAAAAATCCTGAAACCAGATGGCATTGTACATCTTAAAACAGATAGCGAATTTATGCATGGATATACTTTAGGGTTATTGCATGGCGAAGGACATAAAGTACTCTATTCTAATCATAATGTGTATCATAATGAAGGATCTCCAGAAGTTGTAACTTCGATTCAAACTTTTTATGAAAAACAATATTTAGAACAAAATAAACCTATAACTTACATCCAGTTTAGGATCACGTAATTACCTCAGTAATTTTGGAAACTACCAAACTATTTTTAGTTACATTTTTTGCATCACTAGTTGGAGTAATTCCTCCTGGATTGGTAAATATGACTGTAGCTAGAACTTGCCTGGAGAGAGGTAAAAATAATGGGATTTTAGTTGCAATTGGTGCATCAATAGTTGTAATATTTCAAGCGTTGATAGCCATTCTTCTGGCTAAGTATATTTTCTTCAATCCATATGTTAAAAATATATTACTTCGTACAGGGGCAGTTATCTTTTTTTTCATGGCCATCTATTTTTTTGCAAAAGCAAAACAAAAAAGCACAAAAATAAAAGTATATCGAAATAATGACACCAGAAGTTTTTTTAAAGGTGTTATGATGTCTGCAATTAATGTATTACCCATACCCTATTTCTGCGCTATTGCTGCGGGAATGAGTGTTAGTGGAAAAATAGAATACGACACCTTGCGAATTACTGCCTTTATTATAGCAGCTGGAGCAGGAACCTTTGTAACCCTCTATTTTTATGTGTTTTCTTTCCTTAAAATCGAAAAGAAAACCGCATCTATTACCAAATACTCTAATTATTTTATGGGAATATTAATGTTGATTCTAGTAGTGATAACCTTAGCAAGAATTATATATACATGGGAATAAAGAAAAATGATTCTGATACAAATTTTTTTGAAAGAGTATATGAAGTTGCCAAACTTATTCCGTATGGCAGAGTCACTTCTTATGGAGCTATCGCAAAATGTTTGGGTGCCGCACGTAGTGCCAGAATGGTAGGTTGGGCTATGAATGCCTGTGGAGGCCGTGAAGATGTTCCTGCTCATCGTGTTGTAAATAGAAAAGGAATGCTTACCGGAAAACATCATTTTCAAGGGACTAATCTAATGCAACAGTTACTCGAAAATGAAGGTGTTGAAGTTATAGATAACCAAATTATAGATTTCGAAAAATTGTTTTGGGATCCTATGAAAGAGTTATAATACTTCTAATATTTCCTAATTTTTCAAAAATTTACAAATATTAGGATATAATCAATAGCGATACAGCTATAAATCATTTCAATTTATAGGCTTTATAATCTTAACTTTTCGACCTATCTTTGTGCTTAGGATCAAACCTGATTTGATCAAATTAGTTAGAAAAAGAAATAATACTCATGAAGTTAGAGAAATCGGATATCTTAAAAGCATTAGAGACTATCACTGTAGCTGGCGAAGGTAAGAACATGGTAGAAAGTGGTGCAGTAAAAAATGTAATTACTTTTGGTGATGAGGTCATTGTAGATTTAGTGTTGACCACCCCGGCATTGCATATTCGTAAACGTGCAGAGGTAGATGTAATGAAAGTTATTCATGAAAAAGTATATGAGAAAGCAAAGGTTAAAGTTAACCTTAAAGTCGAAGCACCTGCTGCTCAGCCTCAAAACAATGAGATTAAAGGAAAACCTATCCCGGGAATTACCAATATTATTGCGGTAGCTTCTGGTAAAGGTGGGGTTGGTAAATCTACAGTTACCTCTAATCTTGCTGCTACTTTGGCCAAAATGGGGTTTAAAGTTGGTGTATTAGACGCAGATATCTACGGTCCCTCTGTTCCTATAATGTTTGACGTAGAACGTGAACGACCTCTTTCTGTAAAAGAGGATGGAAAATCTAAAATGAAGCCTATAGAAAATTATGGGGTTAAGATTTTATCTATTGGATTTTTTACGCAACCTAATCAGGCAGTTGTTTGGAGAGGACCAATGGCAGCAAAAGCATTAAATCAAATGATTTTTGATGCCGCATGGGGAGAGCTCGATTTTATGTTAATCGATTTACCACCCGGTACAGGAGATATACATTTGTCTATTATGCAGTCGCTACCAATAACAGGAGCAGTGGTTGTTAGTACTCCTCAAAATGTAGCATTAGCAGATGCAAGAAAAGGAGTAGCTATGTTTCAACAAGACAGTATTAATGTACCTGTCCTGGGGATTGTAGAAAATATGGCGTATTTTACACCAGAAGAGCTTCCTAACAATAAATATTATATCTTTGGTAAAGAAGGAGCTAAATACCTCGCAGAGGATCTCGATGTTCCATTTTTGGGAGAGATCCCATTAGTACAAAGTATACGTGAAGCTGGAGATGCAGGTAGACCTGCTGCATTACAGACAGCAACACCAATAGAAAAGGCTTTTGAAGAATTGACAAAAAATGTGGTTCAGGAAGTAGTGAACAGAAATGATAATCTACCTCCAACCGAAGCAATTAAAATAACAACAATGGCAGGTTGTTCTGCTGTAAAAAAATAGAAAATGACTTCTGAAGAATTAAAAATTAATGTAGAAAAGGCCCTGGATGAAATAAGGCCGTTTTTGGAGAGTGATGGAGGAAATATTTCTTTAATTTCTATTGAAGATGATAAGATCGTTAAGGTTCAATTAGAAGGTGCATGTGTAGGGTGTAGTGTAAATCAAATGACGCTTAAATCTGGAGTAGAAATGACGATTAAAAAATATGCTCCTCAAATCGAATCAGTACTCAATGTAGAATAACTATAGAATTACTTAATAATTAAAAGCCCTATGCTTAAGGAGTTTATTCCTTAAGCATAGGGCTTTTTTAGTCCAAAAAATGGATGCAAAACTGGTATTCTTAAAATGATTAAATGATAAATCATCCAACTCCCTAAAAATGTACCAAAAACTAACACTGTGAACTTAGAGATAAATCCCCAATCAAGATTCATGACATAATACCCTATTGCAATCATAATCGTTTGATGTAAAATATAAAAAGGATACACTGCACGGTTACAATATGCTAATTTTTTACTCTTCCTATTTAGGAATTTTGCCCCATAGCCAAATAGTACTAAAATCCAGGACCATAAATTAATTACTTTAATCAATGCTTCAGAAAAATGCACGAATGTGCTATCCTCTAATGCCAACCATATCCATATTTGTGTATTAAATGTAATAATCCCTATGATTAGTGCTTTAGATTTTATTCGATTCACACTACTCCAGAATTCTTTTCCAGATGCGATGAGAACAAATCCAAAGAAAAATAAAATGAGACTATTTATAAAATTGAACCAATCATCGATTAAGGCATGAGTGACAGGAAAAAAAGGCTCTAAAAATGCTTCAGTTAAATATAATGGTATAATAAAAAGATATAATCCATACGTTTTTTGCACATTTTTTCTAACCCAAATAATTAGTTTAGTCGGATTTTTTTTGATCCAGATAAACACTGGTGATAGTATTAATGAAAATATCAAAAGATACGGCAAAAACCAGAGATGATGCCAACTAAAATTTCCTTCTGGATATATTCCAGCATATGCTATGGTGGTAAAATATTCTACTAGCGAACCAGAAAACTGATGGTTTGCCATACGTTCAAAATATACCTGTGGAGGGACAATAAACAACATTCCAAAAAGTAATGGAATTGCCAATCTTTTAATACGTTCTAGGTTGAATTGCCATAAATTTCGGGAAGAAAGCGCATAATAAGTCCCCATACCCGATATCACAAATAAAATAGGTAAACGCCATTGATTTAAGAAAAGCATAGGCCAGCGAAGCCAATCATAAATTATGTTGTTTTTAATATGAAAGCCCCAAGGCACAAAAAACATTCCTACATGATAAAAAATTAATAACCCAAATACAATAACTCGCAACCAGTCGAGATCATATCGACGAATTTGTTTCTCCATAATACTTAAAAATTTGTTTCGTCAAAAGTGGAGTATTTTGCTTATCACCAGGTATTAAAAAAAGAGTATTGCGTCTAGAATTATAATTCTAGACACTTTTTAACTGATGTTTAATCTTAAGAAACAGATTTTTGAAATTTCACAAATGCTTTAGGAGACATTTCTACATGTTTTTTAAAAGCATTATAGAATGTAGCTTTTGACTTAAAACCAACAGAATTACCAATAGCTTCGATGGTAAGGTGATTATAATTTTTATCTAATAATCTTTTTTTTGATTCTTCAATTCTATATTGATTTATAAAATCATTAAAATTCAAATTAGTATTTACATTTATAATTTGAGAAATATAGTTAGAATTAGATCCTAAGTTTTTTGCCAAATCTTTTAATGAAGCTGTAGGCAACAAATAGTATGCTTCGTCTTTGATATACGCTTTTATTTCTTTTATAGAGCTTTGGTCATTTTTAATTTTTGAAGTCTCATACTTATCAGCTATCCATGAATTTTCAAAAAATCGCGATTCTGAAAGTAGCACAAAAGTTGTAATTAAAATAAGTGAGGTAAGAAAGATAAAAATATAGTGATCACCCGCATCATCTTCAAAGTTTAGAAATACTAAAAACACAAGGATAAATGTTGCCAAAAAACCAATAATTGTATTTCTAGAAAAATCATATTTATTAACTTTTATACTATTTGCATTTTTAGTTTTACTAGCATAAAAATGCTTTACTATAAGCCGTATAGATAGTATAATATAAATGATAAAACTGGATAAGACAAGCCATCTAAATTCATCTTTTATCCATAGGTAAGAATAATTCGTGTTATCAGGAACAGGAATTCTTTGTATTTCTGAAAAATATGCTCCCAGATATGCATTAATCTTTACAGAAACAGGCTGTGTATAGTATGCTATCTGAGACAAAAAATATACTGTAGATGGGAGAACATGAATCCAATGCTTCTTAAAAGTAATTGAATTTCGTTCTAGAAGTGCATAAATAAACAAATATATCGACGGCCCCAAAAGCAATACCAGTGGCTCGGTACTATCATTTACATGTGGTACATATTTTAAAAGACCTGTGTAGCACAAAAAAACATCAATTGCAATAATAGATTGCAGTAATAAAGACCACCCATATATTCTAAAAGCAGTATTTTTCGAGGTTCTAAAAAGAATTACCAAACTTAGTAGTATTCCTAAAAACACACCTAAAAACATAAAATATGATACCGGATTATGACGTATCGGGATTTTATCAATTATGTATTGAATACTTTCCATCAAATAAGATCATCTATTCTGTGATAAACTCGGTAAGCTTTTGAGGTCCTTCCAGAGGGACTCTAATGATTTTTAATATCCCATCTTCTGTAGTAGAAATTTGCCACTTCATTAAGGTGATACTACCATTTTCGATTTCTATCCCTGTAATAGATCTGGGATGAACACAACTCCCATCATTAAACAGCGCTAGTTCTCCTGCTTCTGGGAATCGAGGTCTGTGCGTATGACCAATAATAGTTAACAGGTTCTTGTTATTGGCAATCCATTTTTTAATTCTACGTTCTATTCGTATCGTTTCTTTGTAGTTTTTTGCAGGACTGGTTGGGTCTGCAATTCCTACTACCTGAAGAGGTTTCCATAAAACCCGTACAAGAAATCTATTTATTCTCCAACCTATATAATTCATAAAATCTGCCTGGTGGCCATGAATCAAGAAAACCTCCTGTCCTGTATTCTTATGTTTCAACACAATAGCTTCATTATATTTTATATCAGGAAACAAAGGAACTTCTTTATCTGTATCTGTTTTTTGATCAAAATAAGAACTAAGGTGTTTTTTTACATATTTTGGATCCCGATATACCATATCATGATTACCCCAAATCAAATTCAATCTATGATCTGCATGAAATAATTGTAATAATTCGTATATATCTTTATGTGCTCTAAATATGGTTTCGAAACTTAAATTCTCCCACAGCTCATCTCCATCACCTAATTCACAATAGGTAAATCCTTCGGTATAATAATGTTTTAAAGCATGGAAATAAATATTGCGGTTATTAGCAAACTCATCTGCAAAACTATTATCTCCCCGGTGACAATCACTAAAAAAGATAAACTTAGACGTATCATCAAACGGAATTACTTTGGCATTTTTATAAGCACGATCCAAACGGGATTGAGAAGACATACACTACGTTTTTAGTAAATATACAATACTATATATTTTATTTGTGCTCGACTATCTAAAAAAATATCCAGAATAAAAATAATAGATTCAATACAAATTTTATTTCAAGTTCTTTAATATTTATCATAAATGTTGATTTAAATAAAATAAATTTGAAAACATTTCATTCTACATCTCATGATGCTATCTAGATATCTGCCTATTTTCGTAATACTAGCTATTCTTTCAGAAATATTAGGAACAGTAGGAGGTTTTGGCTCTTCGGTATATTTTGTTCCTATTACCAACTTTTTTCTTGATTTCCAATCTGTTTTGGGAATAACAGCATTATTTCACTTGTCTAGCAATACGACCAAAATTGTATTTTTTAGAAAGGGATTAGATAAAAAGATAGTATTAGCTTTAGGCATACCAGCTATAATATTTGTTTCTGTGGGAGCATATTTCAGTAAGTATATAAACCCAGAAATACTTACATATATTCTAGGTTTTTTTCTGATAGGATTAAGCCTATTGTTCCTTATTTTTAAACAATTTAAGGTAAAATCAAATACTAAAAGTGCAATTATAGGGGGATCTTTGTCGGGATTAAGTGCAGGGCTTCTAGGAACAGGAGGTGCAATAAGAGGCATTACTATGTCTGCTTTCAAAATGAATAAGGACAAGTTTATAGCTACTTCGGCAGTAATTGATTTGGGAGTAGATTTTAGCAGAACAGTAGTATACTATTTTAATGGGTATATACATCAACATGATATGTACTTAGTTCCTATTTTAATTGTTGTGAGTATTACAGGAACCTGGATAGGAAAGAAAATTCTAAATAAAATCTCTCAGGAACAATTTAGAAAATTTGTGCTATTTCTGATATTAGGAATAGGAACTATAAGTGTAATATCAAACCTTTAATTTTTCTTTTTTCCAGTTATTATTTCTTATTTTTCAAAATGTTTAAACCCTAGCTACCTGATTTATGTCATTTTTATTAGCAAATGCTACTCCTATCTTTGAATAACATTGAAGCAGATTATTTATGACACGATCACTTCGCATAGTAGAAAGAACCAAAGCTTTTTTTACAGAGATAGGCGATTTGTCATATTTCTCAGGACGTTTTTTTAAAGAAGTATTCACAAGGCCTTTTGAGTTTCAGGAACTATTACGACAATGCTATAATATGGGTAATCGTTCTTTACTTTTAGTTGGGGTAACCGGATTTATTTTAGGGTTGGTTTTTACACTTCAGTCTCGACCTACTTTAATGGAGTTTGGTGCAGAGTCCTGGATGCCTTCTATGGTAGGGATTTCTATTGTAAGAGAAATCGGACCTGTAATTACTGCTCTTATTTGCGCAGGGAGAATTGGTTCTGGAATCGGTGCCGAACTTGGGTCTATGCGAGTAACAGAGCAAATTGATGCGATGGAGGTATCAGGAACAAATCCCTTTAAGTATCTTGTTGTTACTCGTATTACAGCAACAACTTTAATGCTTCCTATATTAATTATTTTTGGGGATGCAATTGCTTTATTTGGTTCTGCTATTGTCGAAAATTTAAAAGGAGCTGTCTCCTATCAACTATATTTTAATCAAGTGTTTGATGCCATAAAGTATAGTGATATCATTCCTGCTACAGTAAAATCATTCTTTTTTGGATATGCTATAGGACTGGTCGGATGTTACAAAGGATATTACTGTAAAAAAGGAACGGCTGGTGTTGGTGAGGCGTCAAACTCGGCGGTAGTATATACTTCAATGTTATTGTTTGTCATTGATTTTATTGCAGTATTTCTAGCAGACATATTTTTTGAAATTTAATGAAACCTAAAAAAAATATAACTTCTGTTCTTGAGATCAAAGATCTAAGAAAAAACTTTGGTGATAATCACGTGCTCAACGGGTTTAGTTTGCAATTATTTGAAGGAGAAAACCTGGTGGTGATGGGCAAATCCGGTTCAGGTAAATCGGTAATGATCAAATGCCTCGTAGGGTTAATGCAAGCAGATAGTGGTAGTATACGAATAAAAGGGCAAGATATTACTATTTTGGGACAAATAGAACTAGATCTGCTTCGTACCGAAATTGGTTTTTTGTTTCAAGGTAGTGCCTTATATGATTCTATGACGGTTCGTGAGAATCTAGAGTTTCCTTTACGCAGGCATAAAGATAAATTGAATATGACTGGCCATACTGAAGCTTTAGTTATAGAAGCACTCCAAAATGTAGGTTTGGCACATGCAATAGACTTAATGCCATCAGAACTATCAGGAGGAATGCAACGCCGAGTAGCACTAGCGAGAGCCTTGATTCTAAAACCTAAAATTATTCTTTATGATGAACCTACAACAGGATTAGATCCAATAACTTCTAAAGAAATTATAGAATTAATGCGTAGTATTCAAAAAAAATACGGAACCTCATCATTAATTATTACACATGATGTGGATTGCGCCAGAGTTATTTCTAACAGAATTATTTTGCTCGTAGACGGAATTAATTATGCAGAAGGAACATATCATGAATTATCTCAATCAAATGATCCCCAGGTAAAAGCTTTTTTTAAGCATTAGAGAATAGATAAAACTAAAGTGAAACGCTATGAAAAAAACAGCATCTCAAAAGTTGAAACTCGGTGTCTTTGTCGTGATCGGTACAGTATTACTTATCGCTGCACTATACTCTATCGGAAATCGGCAAAACCTATTTGGTAGCAATATTAGAATCATGACTCAATTTACAAATGTTAACGGTCTCGAATTAGGAAATAATGTTCGGTATTCTGGAATCAATGTAGGAACAGTAAGTAAAATTAAGATGATAGACGATACTCGAATTATAGTCGAAATGCTTATTCGAGAAAATATAGGAAAACATATTAAAAAAGATGCCGTAGCAACTATAGGATCAGATGGCTTAGTGGGCAATATGATTATAAACATTATTCCCAGAGAAAGCAAAAAACTTCCTGTGGTTTCGGGGGATACCATACTATCTTACAGCAAAATAGGAACAGATGATATGCTCACCACTCTTAACGTTACTAATGAAAATGCCGCCTTACTTACAGCTGATTTACTAAAAATAACAACAAAAATCATTGAAGGTAATGGAACTATAGGGTTATTGATCAATGATTCTATAATGGCAAAAGATCTGAAACAAACTATTTTTCAATTAAAAAAGACAAGTACGGGAGCATCACAAGCTATTACCGAACTTAAAGACATCATCTCTTCGGTTAAACAGGGCCAAAGTGTAGCAGGTGTTTTGTTGCAGGATAGCATATCTGGTCAGAAAATGAAAACCATAGTAAATAACCTAGAGCAATCTAGTGTTGATATCAGTCGGATAACAACAAATCTAGATGTCGTATTACAAGACATAAAAGAAGGAAAAGGAGCATTGCATTATCTAACTTCTAACCCAACCCTGGTTAAAAATATTGATTCTACCATCTATAATATTAAAGAAGGAACATATCGTTTTAACGAGAATATGGAAGCTCTAAAACATAATTTTTTATTTAGAGGTTACTTTAAAAAACTAGAAAAAGAAAAGAAAAAATAAGAATCTTAAAAAAAACAGCCATGAAGATTGAACATCTTGAAGAACGAGTTAATGATTATAGAAATTCTATAAAAACAGTTGTCGATAAAAGAATGCTTTGGAAAAATAAAACCAAAGATATTCTTCTTAAAACCTTACAGGGAATTGTACAACAATATGATATTGGATGGAAAGTTCAGGAATTGAGCTGGATTCATAATAACGAAGCTATAAATATTACTTTTGATTCATTTCCTCAAGAATTAATTGATTGTACAAACCTAATACCAGCATATCAATTTTTACCAGGAGGAGCTTTGATTTTTTCACAATCCTATAATGGTGATATTTATGTTTTTATGTTATTCCCCGAGATCGAAAATAAACCTCAAGAAAATAGCATGATCGAATTAGGGGTGTATGCTCCAGAATCGATAACTCAAAAATTTATTATTGAAAAAGTAGATGAATTTTTAAAAGAAATTATTAAATGGGAAGTACCTTCACTAAAGAATAAAGTAGGCTATTGATCCGATTCTTTATAATTGGTTTCGATAAGTGTATTAGCATACATCCTATAACCAATATTATTTCTAGAATTGTTTTTTATAAAAAAATTTTCAATTTATAATCCTACCATCTCCCATTTCTATAATTCGATCGGTTTTATTTGCAAAATCTATGTCATGGGTAACAACCAGAAGTGACAATCCTTCTTCATCACTTAATTGTTTAAAAACATTGAACACATTTTCAGAATTATAACTATCCAGATTCCCTGTAGGTTCGTCTCCCATAATGATAGCTGGATCATTTATTAGCGCCCTCGCAATGGCAACTCGTTGTTTTTCCCCTCCAGAGATACGTGAAGCTCTTTTTTTGGCAAGATGATCAATGTTAAGAATCCGAAGCTTATTCATAGCATCGTGCTCAATTTCTTCTATAGATTTTTCAGCTAGTTTTTTGGCAGGAAGCATTACATTTTCTAATACCGAAAATTCGGATAACAGGTAATGAAACTGAAATACAAAACCTATATGTTTATTTCGTATATAAGAGAGTTTTTCTCTTTCTTGACCAGTGATAAGCTCATTATTGAGATACAATCCTCCTTCATAATCTGTATCCATAGTTGATAAGATATACAACAAAGTAGATTTACCACACCCAGATTTTCCCATAATAGAAGCAAATTCTCCCTGGCTTACCTTAAAAGAAATATCTTTTAATACATGAAAAAGTACTGGTTTCCTAAAATACTTGTTGATGTTTTTGGCTTCGAGAACTGTTTTCATAATATTATTATTGCCCCCTAATAATACGTACAGGGTCTATTTTTTTTGCTTTCTGAGAAGGTAAATACCCCGCCAAAAAAGTTGAAATCATAGCGAATGTAATACCAATACCATAAAACCAAAGATTATGATTAATAGGATAAGTAGTAATAGTTGGTAGTGCTTCTGTTTCAAAAGGTAGTTGATCGATAAGATGAGATAGACCAAATCCGATTAACAATCCTAAAACTCCGCCAACAACGCCAATGATCATAGCCTGGCTCATAAAAATTAACTGCACATCTTTTCCCGAAAAACCAGTTGCTTTTAGAATAGCGATATCATTCATTTTTTCGTAGATGAGCATATTTAGAATATTGTAAATGCCAAATCCTGCCACAATCAATAGTGTTATAGAAACGGCATAGGTAATTAGATTCCTAATCGTGGTTCCTGTTTCAAATTGTGCATTAGCAGTATTAATATCAATTGCTTTAAGCTTAAACTGTTGCTCTACTTTTTCTCCTAATGCAATGGCTTGGTCAATATTGTGAAGTTTTACATTGATATCTGTAATATAATTTTCTGCTTCTCCCAGAATACGCTGTACAGTTTTGATAGTAGTAAAACTTTGAATGTTATCAATATCAGCAATCCCACTTTGGTATATCCCTACAATTTTTAACGGAAAAACATCTCCTTTTATGGTACTGATCTGTACTCTATCACCAATATCTAGAGACATTTTTTTTGCAACACCTGCCCCCAGTAAAATACCATTATCATTATGTTGCAAAGCTTGTGGAGTTCCTTTAACGATATAATCCCTGAAATTAAAAAACTCTACTTCTTTCATAATATCAACACCTGTAAGATTACCTCCCAACTCAATAGATCCTGAGATATAAAATATTTGTGATTTAATTTGCGGTATTGCTCCTCTAACCTTGGGATCTTTATTAAGGTATTTAATGATCGGAAGTGCATTATGAATTCTCTTTTGACTTTGTTTTGGCTTAATCGAATGCACTACATTAAATGTATTTTGAAGTTCATCATATAAGTCTACAGGTTGTTTTTTTGAAGGTTCAATCTCATTAAAAATATGAATATGAGGTGTCTGATTAAGAATCAAATCATCTAACATCTTATTCAGCCCAGTCATAAAACAAACCAAAGTAATATATGCACCAATACCAAAAGTCACACCCAAAGCTGCAGTTGCAGTTTGTTTGATTTTGGTAACCAGATGTGTCCTGGCAATGTTTAATATGACTTTCCAATTGGTCATTATTCGGGTTTATAAATCCAGGTATCTTTGGTAATACCTGATAAGATTTCTATAGTATCCATACTCTGAAGCCCAATAACAATTTCTACAGTTCCTTTTTCTGTTTTCACCTTAGTATCATCAATTAGGTATTCTTTTGGTATAGTTAGCGCTTCTTTTTTTTGAGCTATGATAATATTTGCCTCTCCAGATAACCCTGGGTATAATACTTCTGGGCTTTTATCAAAAAGAGCTTCAACCATAAAGGTTTGATTGCGTTCATCTTTTTTAGGGTATATTTTATTCACTTTTGCGGTAAATACTTCTTCATTATATGCATCCAGAGTTATTATGACTTTTTGATGTTTTTTAATTTTCACAATATCCACTTCATCAACGAGCATCTCGATAACAAAAATAGTGGCACTACCCACTGCTGCTATGGGTTCTATAGTATTTATAATTTCTCCAGGATTTTTATATAGGCCATACACCTTACCATTAATCTTACTATTAATGGTAAAATCTTTGGTGGTTATTACAGAGGTTTTATAATTGTTTTTTGCTTGTTGTAACCGAGTCTTAAGTTCTTCTCGGGTTCTATCATACTTATTTTTTAACAGACTTAAAGAATTTGTAGAAAGTTCATAGGTAAGTTTTTTGGTATCATACTCTATTTTAGAACCTATCTGTTGGCTCCACAGATTTTTCTGACGGCAATAATTTATAGAATCATTAGTCATTTTAAGAGTTGCCGACTTAATTTCCTCTTCTATACTACTAAGAATTGCTGCACTACCATTATAGTTTTTTTGGGCAAGTTCAAACGACAACTTAGCATTTTCTGTATTTAACTTAGGGTTGCTATTTATAATCTGGAGTAATGGAGTTCCTTTTTTAACCTCATCTCCTTCTTCTACAAGATTTTTATCTAAAATACCGTGTACCGAAGCATACACCTGATACAAGCTGTCTGGTTGGATCGTAACCGATGAGTATACCATTTCTGTAACACCTGTTACCACGGGAAGAATTTTTTCTTCTTTATCTGCACAGGACATAAGAACAGTCGTAAAAAACACCCATAATACATGTTTAGACATATATACATATTTTTATCTAATTTCGTCGAAAAGACTGATTTTCGGAATGATATTTGTCATATTAAAAAAAAATGATAGTCTTTATTTTAGCATAGAGATTAGAACAAAATACTAGCTCTAATGAAGCTCAGAAACTATGTGAATTTTATACCAATATAGGGCAGTATAGGTCTAACAATTAAGAACCATAAAATACAAACAAATGCAAATCAATATTCAATTTGTGCAAATGCCAACCAGTGAAACTATGGAAGGTTATGTACATGAAAAACTAAATAAATTATTCAAAAAATATGATTGGATAATTAAATCGGATGTGTTTTTTAAAAAAGAAAATGACCCAAAAGGGAAAGGTAAAATCTGTGATGTAGAATTAAGTTTACCGGGACCAAAAATATACGCTACATCTAATGAGAAAAATTTTGAATTTGCTTTTAAAGAAACACTTAGTGATCTAGAAAGGCAGCTCAAAAAACGAAAACAAGAAATGAAGCCATACATCTAGGCATTGCATTTCTGAAATGAATCAAAATTTAACAGTCTAAAGTTCAAAAACTGACATTTGTCATGTTTTATGAATCTTAACAGAACTACTTTAGCTAATGGTTAACAAATGATTTCTTTAAATTTTTAGTTAAAAAGAAATGAGTTTTGTTGTAGAAATACAACAAGTTTAAAACAAAGAAATTAACTCTATTTCTAGGCGAATAGTTCGTAAATTAGATTTAGCAATACATTAAATTAAACATTAGGGACTAGTATACCTACTAATAAAATTAATTTCTTTGAAGAAAACAGGTAAGTGAATGCTTACCTGTTTTTGTTTTATATATACCTACCTTTAAAGTTTATCAATAAAAAAAATTATTGATTATAACAAAATAGGTAAGTGTCTGTTTTTTAATGCAATTCAATTCTTCACTACAAGACAACCATAACAATGCTACGCTAAACACTTGATTTACAAATAAAAGAAAGGATTTCTAATCCGATCCAAATACAATATCAAGTATCTATTGATCGTTAATTTCTACATATAAACACAAATTCAACTTAAATTTTTACATTATGAAAACTAGTAGATTGTTAAGCCTGTCGGCTATTACATTATCTGTATTACTATTTACCAATTGCCAAACAGAAGATGAATCTGTATCTACAGAAATTAATCAGGAATCTTCTAAATCAGAAGCTTCTGCAGAAGTTTATCCATTAACAGGAAATGAAAAAATAGTTACCAAAATGTTTTTTGGAGAAGAAACAGAATTTAACCAAGTAGATAACAATCTTATCCTTGGCGATATGATATTGTCTCCAGAACAGGTAGAAGAAACGAACATTCTGGAAAAAGGAGTGATCCGAAGAAACAGACATTGGCCAAAATCGGGAAGCTATTACTATATTCCTTATACTGTTGATAGTAATTTACCAAACAAAGGTCGCGTAACTAGCGCTATTAATCATTGGGAAAGTAAAACCAAAATACGGTTTATAAAAAGAACAAATCAAAGAGCTTATATTCGCTTTAGGTCAGGATCAGGATGTTCTTCTTCTGTAGGTAGAACGGGGGGCAGACAAAATATCACTCTAGCTTCTGGGTGTTCTACCGGAAACACTATTCATGAAATCGGACATGCGATTGGCATGTATCATGAGCAACAACATCCTAAACGGGATAACTATGTTACTGTAAATTTTAACAATATCAAAAGTGGTAAAGCGTCTAATTTTAATAAAAGATCTTCTTCTTCAGTTAGAACTTCTACGTTTGATATTGGATCTATCATGATGTATGGTTCTTATTTTTTTAGTAAAAACGGAAAACCAACAATCGTAAGAAAAAACGGAAGTACTTTTAATGTACAACGTCGCGCATTAAGTAGTGGAGATCTAAGTGTGATAAGACGATACTATAATTAATAATCATAAATATAGAAAAGGAGGAAAATATTAAATATTCTCCTCCTTACTTCTTTTTTAAACCAATTCGATTAAGTATTCTAAAAAATTAGATTTTACATATTTATACAACTCTAATCACAAAATAGTTTTTCTTACCACGTTGTAATAAAACGAATTGATCGTTAATTAAATCATTATTAGATATCGAATAACTATCGTTAACCTTTTCTTTATTTACCGAAATAGAATTTTCTTTCAGTGCTCTTCTGGCTTCGCCATTTGATTTAAGAAATCCTGTATGTTCTGCCAGGGCGCCAATCATATCCATACCATTAGCGATCATGTCTTTAGCGATCTCGGCTTGCGGTACTCCATCAAAAACGTCTAAAAAGGTGGCTTCATCCAAATCTTTTAGATCTTCAGATGTAGATTTTCCAAAAAGAATTGCAGATGCTTTAATCGCATTATCTAAATCTTCCTGAGAATGTACAATAACCGTAACCTCATCTGCCAGTTTCTTTTGTAAAATTCGCTGGTGTGGAGCTTCTTTATGAGCAGTTACAAGGTTTTTTATTTCTTCTTCGGTTAAAAACGTAAAAATCTTAATGTATTTTTCGGCATCTTCATCACTGGTATTTAACCAATATTGATAGAATTTATACGGTGATGTTCGTTTGGCATCCAGCCATACATTTCCACCTTCAGACTTACCAAATTTTGATCCATCAGATTTTGTAATCAACGGGCAAGTCAAGGCATATCCTTTTCCACCTGCTATTCTTCTAATGAGTTCGGTTCCCGTAGTGATATTGCCCCACTGATCGCTACCTCCCATTTGTAAGGTACATGTATGTGCTCTATATAAATGTAAAAAATCATATCCCTGAACCAATTGGTAGGTAAATTCTGTAAATGACATCCCCTCTGATGATTCTGACGAAATTCGATTCTTAACAGAATCCTTGGCCATCATATAATTTACTGTAATATGCTTACCCACATCTCTAATAAACTCCAGGAATGAGAATTCTTTCATCCAATCGTAGTTATTAACCAATACAGCTGCATTGGGAGCATTACTTTCAAAATCCAAAAATCTACTAAGTTGTGATTTTATAGCTTCCTGATTGTGACGAAGTGTTTTTTCGTCCAGTAGATTACGTTCTGCCGATTTCCCTGAAGGATCACCGATCATACCTGTGGCACCACCGACCAATGCAAAAGGCTTATGCCCTGCTCTCTGGTAATGCGCCAGTAACATGATAGGAACCAGGTTACCGATATGTAATGAATCTGCTGTAGGATCAAACCCCACATAGGCAGATCTCATTTGCTCCATTAGGTATTCTTCGGTCCCAGGCATCGCATCATGCAACATTCCTCTCCAACGTAATTCTTCTATAAAATTTGTAGTCATTGTACTATAATTCAATTAAGAGCGACAAAGATAAAAATATGGATAATATCCAGCTATGAATATGGTAGAAATTGGATGGTATTGACTTATTGTTCTCACCAATTGTAAAACATCTTTTACACTAAAATATTCCTTCTTCTTTTCTCTTAAAAAATTCTTGGCTACAATCTAATTATTGCGTTTTCGGCTTTTCACTGAAAACAGGGGGAATGCAGTCTACAAATAATAATAATTTTCATTTCTATTAATTAAAAATCAATTTATATCATGAAAAAACAAGCAAGCAATTCAAAAAAATTGAATCTTAAAAAATTAGAAATCACAAAATTAAATGGTCTACATACTATTTATGGAGGGGCACCAACTCTAGGGAAAAGTGATAATCAAACACCAACCACTACAGAAGAACCTGATCTTGCCACATGTAGATGTACTGATTATTGCGATTAAGAATATAAAAGACCTCAATAATTTTTTTAAATCATTGGGGTCTATTATTTAACCAAAAAATGTGCATTATTTGTTTACTTTAGTATCGTAGAATTACATACTATGATATTAGTTACAGGAGCAACAGGTTTAGTAGGAACACATCTACTGGTTAGACTTATTCAGGAAAAACAACAAGTGCGTGCCTTATACAGAACCGAGGCCAAAAAAGAACATGCTAAAAAAGTGTTCTCCTCTTATTTCACAAGTGAGGAAAAACACTTGTTTGATACTATAGAATGGGTAAATACTGATATTAATAATATTCCTGTTCTAACTCAAGCTTTTGAAGGAATTACTCACGTATATCATTGCGCTGCCAAAATTAGTTTTAATCCATCTCACTATAAAAAATTAAGAAAAGCTAATATCCATGGTACAGCAAATATTGTAAACCTTTGTTTACTCAAAAAGGTAACTAAGCTTTGTTATGTAAGTTCAATTGCAACACTTGGTGAAAATTTATCCAGTTCTCATATTGATGAAAAAGCAGAATGGAATCCCGAAACTCCCAATTCTGTGTATTCAATTACCAAATATGGTGCAGAAATGGAAGTCTGGAGAGGAATACATGAAGGGCTTACTGCAGTAATTGTAAATCCTGGTATCATTATCGGTCCCGGTTTTTTTGATAATGGCAGTGGATATCTCTTTAAAAGAATTTATAAAGGAATGAAGTATTATACTACAGGAACCACCGGTTATGTAGCCATAAGGGATGTTATCGATATTATGTATAAACTTACTACGGGGTCCTATAGTAATCAACGTTATATTCTGGTTGGTGAGAATTTAAGTTACAAAAGTGCTTTTGGTATGATCGCTCAGGCACTGAACAAACCATTACCAAAAAAGAGAATTTCTCCCTTTTTGATGAAAATCGCTTATTATGTACAACATATTGGTTATATTTTGTTTAGAACCAACAGATCCATATTTAGATCCTCTATACGAAGTGCATTTTCTACAAAATACTATGAGAATGACAAAATAAAAAAAGAGCTTATCTACAGTTTTACTCCGATTGAAAAAAGCATAAAAGAAACTGCTACTGTTTTTTTAAAGGAAGAGGAGGGGTATTAGTCCTCTTTTTTTTAGCTTCTTCTATCTTGTCTTCGATTACATCTTCTGTAATAGCAGGTAAATCCATAAGCTTAACTGTATCTTTACTTTTTGCAATAGAATCTTCAATTTTAATTTTCTTAATAGAATCTTCTTCCTTTTTCAGCTTCTCATATTTTGCTGCCTCTTTATCCAAATTAGCCTTTACACGAACAAAAATCGCTTCATATTTTTCTATCTGACCAGAATACCAGGCATTATTCTCGGCAAAAATAATACTATCTATACCGTGTTTTTTCAGAATAAAAGCTTCAGGATTAATATTTTTTTCCTCAAAAGTTTTTCTGTTAGAGCTTTTTGCTGCTCTTACAAAAGCAATATCAGTTAGAATCTCAACCATACGGTCTTCTTCTATAAATGATTCTGGTTTAGGGCTTTTATCTATACTCTGGCAAGAAATAATAGCCAGAAAAGCTACAGTATATACTACATTTCTAATCATCTGTCAAAAGTTAGTCGTTGTGCGTGTCGCACATCATAGAATTTAAAGTTCTTATATACCAAACTTCCATTAACAAAAGTATGCGTAACTCTTGACTTAAAAGTAGTTCCTTCAAAAGGTGACCACCCACATTTATATGAAATATTATCTTTATTTACCGTCCAGGGTGCATTTATATCGACCAAAACAGCATCTGCATAATATCCTTCTTTTATAAAGCCTCTTTTCTCGATCTGAAATAATATCGCCGGATTATGACACATTTTTTCAACGATTTTTTCTAAGCTTATTTTATCCTGGTGGTAAAATTCTAACATAGCAGGAAGAGCATGCTGCACCAATGGACCTCCAGATGGTGCTTTGGTATACACATTATCTTTTTCTTCTTTGGTGTGCGGAGCATGATCTGTAGCTATTACATCTATTTTATCCTTTAGCAATGCTGCAAACAGTGCATCCCTGTCTTTTACTGTTTTTACAGCAGGATTCCACTTAATCAATGTTCCTTTTTCTTCATAATCTGTATCAGAAAACCACAAGTGGTGAATACAAACTTCGGCTGTTATTTTCTTTTCCTTAAGCGGAATTTTATTGGTAAACAGTTCTAATTCCTTTGCTGTCGAAAGATGAAAAACATGCAATCGCGCTCCCGTTTTTTTAGCCAGTGCTATCGCTTGTGACGAAGACAAATAACACGCTTCTTCACTTCTTATAATAGGATGATACTTTACAGGAATATCATCACCATACTCTGCTTTATACTTTGCAGTATTACTCTTAATCGTCTCTTCATCTTCACAATGCACTGCGATTAACAAGTCTGTAGATGAGAATATTTTTTCTAATACTTCTGGATTATCGACCAGCATATTTCCTGTAGATGACCCTAGAAACAGTTTAAGCGCTGCCACTTTTTTGGGGTCTACCTTCAGAATTTCTTCTAAGTTATCATTTGTACCTCCAAACATAAAAGAATAATTTGCATAGCTTGTTTTTGCAGCGATTTCAAACTTTTCTTCGAGTTTTTCTATTGTTGTTGTTTGTGGTACCGTATTAGGCATTTCTATAAAAGAAGTAATACCTCCAGCTATAGCGGCCCTGGATTCAGTTTCTATAGTTGCTTTATGTGTTAATCCAGGTTCTCTAAAATGCACCTGATCATCAATGACCCCTGGTAATAAGTATTTGCCTTCGGCATCAAAAATGTGAACATCTGGTGATTTGGCACTTATCTGCGGTGCAATTTCTTTAAAAATACCATTTTCTATATATACATCTCCATTAAAAATCTGCCCTTCATTAACGATGTTAGCATTTTTAATAAGCACATTATCCATAATCATATTTCGTAGCGATTAAATAAGCTGTTAAATTTCATTTTTATAACCCCAAAAACAGCTTCAGAAATAATTCCTTTGCTCATTTTTGATGTTCCCCTGGTTCTATCGGTAAAGATTACAGGGATTTCTTTTATTTTAAATTTTAATAAATACGCCTTAAACTTCATCTCTATTTGAAAGGCATATCCTACAAATCGAATTTTTTTAAGATTTATTTTTTCTAATACTTCTCTTTTATAACAGACAAATCCTGCTGTTGTGTCATGAATATCCATTCCTGTTATAAATCGAACATATTTTGAAGCTCCCCAAGACAATAAAACTCTACTCATTGGCCAGTTCACTACATTTACTCCTGTCACATATCTAGACCCAATAGCGACCTGAGAAGATCCTTTTGCACAAGCATTATACAATCGTATAAGATCATTTGGATTATGAGAGAAATCTGCATCCATTTCAAAAATATACTCGTAAGATCGTTCTAACGCCCATTCGAAACCAGTAATATATGCTGTACCTAAACCTAATTTCCCTTCTCGTTCTATTAAGAAAAGAGATTCTGGGTATTCTAACTGTAACTCCTTTATCTTATCTGCAGTTCCATCTTGTGAATTATCATCTACAATAAGAATATGGAAATCACGCTGAAGCGAAAGCACATTTTTAATGATACGCTCCACATTTTCAATTTCATTATAGGTAGGGATTATAACTAAGGCATCCACCATCTAGGCTATTTTTCAGGCAAATATAACTAAATAATTACTAGTTATTTTCTTGTTTTTATGAGTTAATTGATCGTAATTTTGATCCCAGAACAGAATATGGAATTTATTTTACGAGAAATAACATCAACAAATTGGCTTACTATCATAATCACAGTATGCCTGATGCTGCTAGCTACAGCCAAAAGAGTGAATATGCTTCGCTTTACCGATTTTATGATGCTTTTTAGTAACAGTAAATATATTATATCCTATCAAAAATTAAATAAGCTTTCTTCTTTATTTAATGCAATCTTACTATTGTTTCAGGTTGTTTCGGTATCCTTGTTTCTATATTTATGCTTTGGTGTATTCGAATGGAAAGTCACACCCAATCAAATTACATTGTATTTTAAGATTGCAATCATATATACAGTTATCGTTATTTGCAAATTACTTGTAGAAAAAATAGTTGCAACTATTTTTTCTATTGACTCTATAATTGATGAATATTTATTTTACAAAGTGTCATATCGTAATTTTATGGGAGTCATACTGTTACCCGTTAATATTGTATTTATTTATGCTTTACAACCTTCTAAAATTGCATTTATAATACTTCTAATTTTATTAATTATTCTCAATACAATCATGCTCGTTTCTTTTTATAAGAAAAACGAAAATATTATTTTGAACCACTTATTTTATTTTATTTTGTATCTTTGCGCACTTGAAATCGCACCCTATTTTATACTGTATAAGCTTATTAGTTAATTAGTAGGATCTTTACAAAAAAGAAAGAAAATATATGAAAGTGAAGACAATTTTGGTTTCACAGCCGGAGCCTAAAGTGGAAAATTCACCTTATTTTGATTTAGAAGAAAAGGAAAAAGTAAAAATTGACTTTATCCCCTTCATTCATGTAGAGGGAGTTGACTCAAAAGAAGTAAGGTTACAAAAAGTAGATTTATCATTATATACTGCTATTATCCTTACTAGCCGTAATTCTGTTGATCATTTCTTTAGAATAGCAGACGAAATGCGTTATAAAGTACCTGATACACTCAAGTATTTTTGTCAAAGTGAAGCCGTAGCATATTATTTACAGAAGTATGTTGTATATCGAAAAAGAAAGATATACGTTGGAAAACGTACGTTTCAGGAACTATCTCCTTTGATTAAGAAATATAAAAATGAGAAGTTTTTATTACCTTCTTCAGATAAGTTAAAGCCGTTAATTCCTGAAACATTAGATAGTCTAAAAGTAGAATGGAAACAAGCTGTTTTTTACAGAACTGTGGTAAGTGATCTTTCTGACTTAAGGGATGTATTTTATGACATTTTGGTGTTTTTTAGCCCATCTGGAATACAATCTTTATTCGAGAATTTTCCTGATTTCAAACAAAATAATACCAGAATTGCTGTGTTTGGAAACTCAACAGTTAAAGCAGCCGAAGAGCACAACCTGATTGTTAACATTCAGGCACCAACTCCAGAGACACCCTCAATGACAATGGCGCTTCAAAAATATATTAAAGAAGTAAATAAGAAATAGATAGTTTTATTTATTTTCAATGTATAAAAAAAGGGATCGAATATCGATCCCTTTTTTAGTATTACAGTAAAAAATCTTATTCAAATTGTTTAAAATTCTTTTTGAAAGAATTTACCAGTTCTTCAGCCTTAGCATCATAAGCTTCTTTATCTGCCCATGTATTTCTTGGATTCAGAATATCTGAAGGCACATCAGGGCAGCTCTCTGGCATACTAAGATCAAAATGTTTATCAGTAACATAGGTTACATCATTAAGTTTACCTTCTAAAGCTGCATTAATCATTGCACGGGTATATTTCAATTTCATTCGGCTCCCTGTACCATATGCTCCACCGGTCCATCCTGTATTTACCAACCAGACATTAGCTCCTGTCTTTTCGATTTTATCCATTAGCATATCCCCATATTCTTTTGGGTGCAATGGCATAAAAGGTGCGCCAAAACAAGCAGAAAAACTTGGTAACGGCTCATTAACTCCTGCTTCGGTTCCTGCAACCTTAGCTGTATATCCACTAATAAAATGATAAGAAGCTTGCTCTTTGGTCAACTTAGAGATAGGAGGCAATACCCCAAAAGCATCTGCAGTAAGAAAAAAGATATTGGTTACCTTTTTACCTCTACTAGGTACTTTGATATTTTCTATATGATCAATCGGATAGCTTACTCTTGTATTTTGAGTAATACTAGAGTCTGTATAATCTACAGCACCATTATCATCTATAATTACGTTTTCTAATAATGCTCCTTTTTTAATCGCATTATAAATTTCAGGTTCTTTTTCTGAAGAAAGGTCTATTACTTTGGCATAGCATCCTCCTTCAAAATTAAATACAGTATCTTCTTCTGTCCAGGCATGTTCATCATCTCCTATCAATTTCCTTTTAGGATCTGTAGATAAAGTAGTTTTACCAGTTCCTGATAATCCAAAAAACAAAGCGGTTTTACCATCTTCTCCTTCATTAGCAGAGCAATGCATAGGTAAACAATTACGCTCTACAGGAAGAATAAAATTTAAGGCAGAGAAAATGCCTTTCTTGATCTCACCAGTATATCCTGTTCCTCCTATTAAAGCTATTTTTTTAGAAAAATTAAGGATTGCAAAATTATGTTGTCGTGTACCATCTACTTTTGGATCTGCCATAAATCCGGGCGCATTAACGATCAACCAATCGGGATCAAAAGACTCTAATTCTTTTTTTT
Organism: Aquimarina atlantica; assembly: GCF_000626715.1. Lineage (GTDB taxonomy): Bacteria > Bacteroidota > Bacteroidia > Flavobacteriales > Flavobacteriaceae > Aquimarina > Aquimarina atlantica. The sequence goes on from NZ_AQRA01000002.1 coordinate 118,585, forward strand.
CTGGCCTTAAAAACATGTTATATGCAAACATATTAGACCATGGATATTCATTAAGTACTCGAATATTTAATTTATATTCTGGGTCGGCACATGCATAGCTATCACGTACAAATACTTCTTTTCCTGAAAGGTAATTTGTTACTTTATCATACAATGCATCAAATGCATCTTGATCAAAAGGAATATTAATATCCCCCCACCACACTTTATCTTGTGTGATATGATCTTTAACAATAAAACGATCCATAGGGGATCGCCCAGTAAATTCGCCTGTATTAATTGTTAATGCACCTGATTTGGTAATTTTCCCTTGACCTTTTTGCACTACTTCTTCCTGAAGATTTTCTGAAGGTAATTGGTAGCGCATTGTAGCATTTTCAATACCGTAATTCTTTAACGAAAACGTTTTCGTAGTTGGATACAGTCGTTCCATATATAATATGTTGTGTTTGTTATGTACGTGCAAAATTATAAATAATAATTACACCAACCGATAAAAAAATCACTTAATCTTTACCAATGAAATTACGAAGAAAATCCACCCAAGTATCAGCAGTAAACCTCCCAAAGGGGTAATAAAACCTATACTTGACAGAGAAATTCCCAAAATTTCATCGATCACCAAAAGGTATATTGACCCAGAAAAAAGGGTTATTCCCCCCATGAAAAAGTAAAAAATACGCTTTCTGGTAACCTCTTGTAAAACAGACATATTCCCCAAAATAATACAAACGATAGCATGATACATTTGATATCGTACTCCGGTAGTAAAAGAATTAATACTTTCTGGATCTACTAACTTCTTTAATCCATGAGCTCCAAAGGCTCCTAATAGTACCGCAAGTAATCCCATTATGGCACCGGTAATCAAAATTGTTTTGTTTGCTGATATTTTATTCATAATTGACTATAACAAGTATTAAATTTTAAACTTTAGACAAAAATTCTTCAAAAATATAATTAATACGTAGTTATAGAGAACCTAATCTTTATGGTATTTATTACATTCGTATCAAAGTTATCAAAATATCAGAAGGTATGCGAAAGATCTTAGTTATTGGTGCAGGTAAATCTACTGCAGTTCTCATTAAATATTTTCAGGATAAATCCAGTTCAGAAAATTTATATATTACTATTGGTGATATTTCTATTGAAAATGCAAAAAAACTAGCTAGTGATCACCCTAATACAGAAGCAGTACTTCTGGATGTTTTTGATCAAGACTCACGACAAAAAGCTATTCAAAATGCAGATATTGTAGTATCAATGCTTCCTGCACGGTTTCATATCGAAGTAGCTAAAGATTGTTTACAGTATGGCAAATGCATGGTTACCGCATCATATGTTAGCCCAGAAATGCAAGAACTCGATGCAAAAGTTCGTGAAAAAGGACTCGTCTTTATGAATGAGATTGGTGTAGATCCAGGCATTGATCACATGAGTGCAATGCAGGTTATTGACAGGATTAGAAATCAAGGTGGTAAAATAATTTTGTTTGAATCTTTTACAGGTGGTCTGGTAGCTCCCGAAAGTGACACTAACTTATGGAATTATAAATTTACCTGGAATCCTCGTAATGTAGTTATTGCCGGACAAGGTGGTGCTGCAGAGTTTCTACAGGAAGGAACATATAAATATATCCCCTATCATAAATTATTTAGAAGAACAGAGTTTTTAGAAGTCGAAGATTATGGTCGTTTTGAAGCCTATGCAAATCGAAACTCTTTAAAATATCAAAACATCTATGGATTAGATGATATCTTAACTCTATATAGAGGAACTATAAGAAGGGTAGGGTTTTCTAGAGCCTGGAATACTTTTGTACAGTTAGGAATGACTGCAGATGATTATACCCTTGCAAATTCAGAGAACATGAGTTATCGCGATTTCACAAATAGTTTTCTTGCTTATTCTCCTTCGGATTCGGTAGAGCTAAAACTTCGTCACTACCTTAAGATAGATCAAGATGATATTATGTGGGATAAACTTCTGGAGCTTGATCTTTTTAACCCCGATAAAAAAGTAGGTATCCCTAATGCTACTCCAGCGCAGATTCTTCAGAAAATATTGATGGATAAATGGACTCTGGATGAAGGAGACAAGGATATGATCGTGATGTATCATAAGTTTGGTTATGAGATTAACGGCAAACACAAACAGATAGATGCTACTATGGTAAGTATTGGTAAAGATCAAACTTACACGGCAATGGCAAGAACTGTAGGTTTACCAGTTGCAATGGCTACATTACGTATTCTGAACAAACAAATCACTACTCCTGGAGTACAGATTCCTATTCAGGAAGAGGTGTACACTCCTATTCTCAAAGAACTTGAAGAGTATGGTATCATATTTAAGGAAAAAGAATGTGATTATCTTGGTTATAATCCAGATGGTGTAAAAGGATAAGCTGAATTAAAGAATTAACACTTTTTAATTCAATCTAAAATCTATTAAGTGGTTAACTGATTTAATTTTTCGATAATTCTTATTTTTATATTTCAATTACAAACCATTAATTGTATTTTTAGTTAATAATTGTAATTTCATACTTTATGAAAGGCCAAAACCAGACCTTAAAAATTGATGGTATCGACAAAGAGATTTTACGTAATCTCATGGAAGATGCTCGAAGACCAATTCTTGAAATCGCCAGAAAAGTAGGAATATCAGGAGCTGCAATCCATCAAAGGCTTCGTAAATTAGAAGCTTCGGGGCTTATTGCCGGATCAAAGTTTATTATCGATCCCAAAGTACTGGGATATAAAACAATGGCTTTTGTAGGTGTATACCTTGATAAAGCAGTAAGCAACCCAAAAGCTGTAAAACAATTACGAGACATCCCAGAGGTAATCGAATGTCATTACACTACAGGAAATTGGTCTATTTTTATTAAAATACTATGTAGAGATAATGAACATTTAATGGTTGTATTAAATAAAAATATTCAAGCTATCGAAGGTGTATCCCGCACAGAGACTTTTATATCATTAGACCAGCAAATTGATCGACAGATTAAGATATAGCCTTAGGACGGCATACCCAAACCCGAATATATATTCCCCAAAATATAACCTAAGCTTTTTTTAATCCCTTCTACCCATAAAGATAGAGATAAAATACAGCAAGGTCGCCAAAGAACCTAAAGCAGCAACTACATAAGTACGTGCAGCCCATTTTAATGCATCTTTAGCACCAGCATGTTCTTGTGCAGTAAGCATATTATTATTTTCTAACCACGCTAATGCTCTATTACTAGCATCATATTCTACAGGAAGTGTAATAAATGCGAATAATGTGGTTACTGCAAATAGTATGATCCCAATCAGAAAAATAGTATTTCCTAAGATCATTCCTGATGCCGAAAGAACAAGTCCTCCCATAATCACAAAATTAGAGAGCTTGCTTGCAATTCCTACCGCAGGTACAATCTTTGATCTCATGGTTAACCAACTATACGATGTGGCATGTTGTACAGCATGACCACATTCGTGGGCAGCAACTGCCGCTGCCGCTGCATTACGCTGATTATACACCCCTTCACTTAAATTTACTGTCTTATTTAATGGATTATAATGATCTGTAAGCATTCCGGCAGTAGAAACCACCTGCACATCACGAATCCCATTATCTTGTAGCATTTTTGTTGCAATTTCTGCACCGCTCATGCCATTTTGTAGGCTGATATTAGAATACTTTTTGAATTTACTTTTAAGTTTATTGCTTACATAGGTACTCACCAAAAATATGACTCCCGCAATAATATAATACCCCATCATAACTATTCACTTTTTTATTGTAATTAAATTTGGAATATAAAATACAAAAACCTCGCCATAATAACGAGGTTTTTGATTAAATAAACTTGAGTTAGCCAATAAATCGAGTTTAATTCAAATATACATTTACATCTTTTAAAGGAAGATTAAAAGCCTCAGATATCGCAGGATATACGACATCACCATTAATCACGTTTAGTCCTTTTTTAAGTGGTTCATTTTCGTTACAAGCTTTTTTCCAGCCTTTATTTGCCAATTGTACTGCATATGGCAAAGTGACATTAGTTAATGCCAAAGTTGACGTATATGGTACAGCTCCTGGCATATTTGCGACAGAATAATGCACTACATCATCAATAATATATACCGGATCCTGATGAGTTGTTGGTTTTGTTGTTTCAAAACAACCTCCTTGATCTACTGCCACATCCACAACCACAGTTCCTGGTCTCATTTCTTTAAGCATATCTCGAGTAATTAATTTTGGTGCTTTTGCTCCTGGTATTAATACTCCTCCGATAATTAAATCAGCATCTTTTATATGTTTACGAATATTATATTCGTTAGAAAATTCTGTTTTCACATTTGCTGCCATTACATCATCTAAGTAACGTAATCTCTTCATACTGATATCCAAAATCGTTACATCAGCCCCCATTCCTGCAGCCATTTTAGCAGCTTGAGTTCCTACTACACCTCCACCAAGTACTAATACTTTTGCTGGCGGAACACCAGGAACACCACCAAGAAGAACTCCTCTTCCTTTTAATGGTTTTTCTAAAAACTTAGCTCCTTGCTGAATAGACATACGTCCCGCTACTTCACTCATCGGAGTTAATAGTGGTAAGCTTCGATCAGGATCTTCGACTGTTTCGTATGAAACACAAACCGAACCGCTTTCAATCATCGCATTCGTTAATTCTTCTCCAGAGGCAAAATGAAAATATGTAAATACTAATTGATCCTTTTTGATCAATTTATATTCTGGTTCAATAGGTTCCTTGACCTTAATAATCATTTCGGCAATACTATACACCTCTTCTATAGTAGGCAAAATTTTAGCGCCTGCTTTGATATATTCTTCATCTTCAAAACCACTTTGAAGGCCAGCATTTTGCTGTATGAAAACAGTATGACCATGTCTAACAAGCTCCATAGTCCCGGCAGGCGTTACACCTACTCTGTTCTCGTTATTTTTGATTTCTTTGGGAACACCAATTACCATATCTTTAATTTTTGTGCCGAAAATATATGTTTTTCGCAAAATACACAATTAAAAAACTCCAAAAAATACAATCTTAACAATTTTGAAGAATCATTGATTTTTCCTAAAAAAATTAGATTTTCAACAGTTTATTTCAATTTTATTGAATTTTTTTCGATATAAATCAAAAATCACTTACAGATCAATATTTTCTGTTTTTGTATTGGTAGTCATTTTTTTGAATAAAAAATAATTAACCCCATAAATTAACATCAAATTATAGTCAAATCATCATATAAAGACAGGCTGACAATTACACTTTAACCCATAAGCATTTTAACAAAGTAATACACTAACAATCAAATCGCTAACCAACCACATTTACAATTTTACCGGGTACTACGATTACCTTTTTAGGTTCTCGACCCGCAAGTTGTTCTTGTGTTTTTTCATGAGCCATCACTGCTGCTTCAATCTCATCTTTGCTTAGCTCTAATGATAACTCCATCGTAAAACGCATTTTACCATTAAACGAAATAGGGTATTGCTTAGTACTTTCTACCAGGTGTTTCTCTTCAAATACAGGAAATGCAGCCGTCGATATAGATTCGTCATGCCCTAACTTTTGCCATAATTCTTCAGCAATATGAGGTGCATAAGGAGAAATTAATACGATTAAAGGTTCTAAAACTGCTCTAGAAGTACATTTCTGAGCTGTTAATTCATTTACTGCAATCATAAAAGTACTTACCGATGTGTTAAACGAGAAGTTCTCGATATCTTCTTCTACCTTTTTGATCGTTTTATGCAATGTTTTTAAATTTTCTTTGGTAGGTTCGGTATCGGTTACACCAAACGTTTCTCCATCATGATATAGTTTCCAGAGTTTTTTAAGAAAAGAATGTACCCCTGTAATCCCTGCAGTATTCCAGGGTTTTGCCTGTTCTAATGGCCCCAGGAACATCTCGTATAATCGTAAACTATCGGCTCCATACTGCTCGCAAATACCATCTGGATTCACCACATTAAACCATCGTTTAGACATTTTTTCTACTTCTCTGCCAACGATGTATTTTTCGTCTTCTAACTCAAAATCAGCATCATTAAACTGTGGTTGCCATTTTCTTAAAGCATCTATATTAAGTTCATCTGAGCTATTGATCAAACTTACATCTACACGAAGTTCTTCTGTTTCATATTGATCCTTTAATCCTTTAGAAACATAGGTATTAGATCCACTAATTCTATACACTATAGCACTGGTTCCTAAAATCATTCCCTGATTGATTAGCTTTTTAAACGGCTCATCAACTGTAATGTATGCTCTGTCTTTTAAGAATTTGGTCCAAAAACGAGAATATAATAAGTGACCTGTTGCATGTTCGTTTCCTCCTATGTACAAATCTACATTTTGCCAGTATTGCATCGCTTCCGCGGAAGCGAATTCATGATCATTATTAGCATCCATATATCGAAACGGGTACCACGAGCTTCCTGCCCAACCTGGCATCGTATTTAATTCTAAAGGATGAATATTAACGTTATCAATGTCCTCATTTTTTGCCAACTCGCCCTTGAGGGCGTCCCATGCCCAAATATCGGCACGACCTAATGGTGGCTCACCTGTTTCTGTTGGCAAGTACTTTTCTACTTCGGGTAACGCCAACGGCAAATGTGCAACATCAATCATTTGTGGCATCCCGTCTACATAATACACAGGAAACGGCTCTCCCCAATATCGTTGACGACTAAATACGGCATCACGCAATCTATAATTGGTTTTTCCCTGCCCTTGACCTAGTTTTTCTAACTCATAAATAGCAGTTTTGGTCGCTTTCTTATAGTTTAATCCATTAAGGAAATCAGAGTTGGCTATAATCGTTTTTTCTTTATCGGCAAACGCTTCTTCAGAGATGTCTATACCTTCAAAAATATTAGTGATCGGGATATCAAAATGCTTTGCAAAATCATAATCTCTCTGATCTCCACATGGTACTGCCATTACAGCACCGGTACCATATCCAGCCAATACATAGTCTCCGATCCAGATCGGTACAGGTTCTTTGGTAAACGGGTGCTCTGCATATGCCCCTGTAAACTCACCACTAATCGTTTTTACATCTGCCATACGCTCGCGCTCACTACGTTTGGCCGTTGCTTCGATATAGGCTTCTATAGCCGCTTTCTGCTCAGGAGTTGTTATTTTGGCAACTAATTCATGTTCTGGAGCTAATGTCATAAATGTAGCACCAAAAATAGTATCAGGACGTGTGGTAAATACTTCGATCACCTCATCATGTTCTTTAACCTTAAAAGTCACACTGGCACCTACAGATTTTCCGATCCAGTTGCGTTGTGATTCTTTAAGAGAATCTGTCCAATCGATAGTTTCTAATCCTTGCAATAATCGTTCTGCATAAGCTGAGATGCGCATACTCCATTGCGTCATCTTTTTACGAATCACGGGATACCCTCCTCGCTCAGAAACTCCGTTTACAATTTCATCATTTGCCAGTACGGTTCCTAATTGCGGGCACCAGTTCACTTCGGTTTCTGCCAAATAGGTTAACCTGTATTTTAATAGTACTTCTTGTTTCTCTTTGGAAGAAAAATTATTCCAGTCTGCAGCCGTAAATGCTGTTATATCTTCATCACAAACTGCATTTATTTTTGCGTTTCCTTCTGAGGTAAAGATAGCTTCGAGATCATCAATCGTTCTTGCTTTATCTGTATCTTTATCATACCACGAATTAAATAGCTCTATAAAGATCCATTGTGTCCATTTATAAAAATTAGGATCACTGGTTTTTACTTCGCGACTCCAATCAAAAGAGAAGCCAATTTTATCTAATTGCTCACGATAACGAGCTATATTTTCTTTAGTAGTTATTGCAGGATGCTGTCCTGTCTGGATTGCATACTGCTCTGCTGGTAATCCAAAAGAATCATATCCTTGCGGATGTAATACATTAAATCCTTTATGGCGTTTATATCTTGCATAGATATCACTGGCAATATATCCCAGCGGGTGCCCAACATGTAATCCTGCACCCGATGGATATGGAAACATATCCAATACGTAGTATTTAGGTTTATCACTGTTATTATCAGCTTTAAAAGTGCCGTTTTCTGCCCAATAATTTTGCCACCTGGCTTCAATAGTATTAAAATCGTAGCTCATTACGTTTATTTCTGTATTACCATTTTTATGAGAAGTGCAAAAATATGGTATATACTAATATTATTGTGTCTAATTTGAAGAAATGTAATAATATTAGGGGTCTTTTATTTATTTTTTAAAGTTCTGGCTTTAGTCTCCATAGGTAATAAGCAACTATATATAAACGTATTTGCAGGTGTTGAAATATTTAATTTAGCTCCTTGTTTTACGATAAAGCCATTAAAATTATCTAATTCTGAAGGCCTACCCTCCATGATATCACGTTGCATAGAAGCGGTAGAATCATAGGGTTGCTTACCGATAAAAGCCAAAATCCGAGATACGATATCTTCTGGTAACGAAACTCCTTTAGCAATACCTACTTTATAAATCTCGGTAGCTGTCTGTTCTAAAATACGATAGGTTTCCGGATTTTCATATACCTCTCCGATTGTAGCACGAGTAAGTGCACCAATACCACTAACTGTAGTAATAAACATAAATTTGCTCCAGATATCTACTTCAATATCTTTAGAAATTGTATTACTAAACCCCGCTTTGTCGAATACTTCTTTTACTACCTGCAAGCGATCTGTTTTACTTTTGTCTAATTCCCCAAAAACAACTTCGGGTTGATGACCAAAATGAGCAATGATACCAGGATTTTCTATCTTGCTATAGATTTTACACAATCCTCCTAAAACATGTTTTTTATCTACTACAGAACATACTTTTTCCGCATTATCGGCTCCATTTTGCAATGGAATAACAACTGTATCTTCTTTTAAAATAGGATGAATTGATTTTGCTGCCTCGGCTACCTGCCATGATTTGGTACAGATTAGCACGATATCTGCTTTTTCTATAGTATCAATTTGATCTGTTGCATAAAACGGGTGAGTTACAAAATCCCCATTGATACTTTTAACTTGTAATCCATTATTTTTAATAGCTTCGAGATGTTCCCCTCTGGCTACCAAAGTTACTTTTTGTTCTGAATTAGCAATTTTTCCTCCAAAATACCCCCCAACTCCACCAACTCCAATGATAACTATATGCATATTTTAAATCTATTTTACAGTGTAAATGGTATAAGATTATTTTTAAGTATACGTTATTCAAATGTAATCAAACTATATCATAAAAACAGATCCCATTCTGTAATGGGGTTAACTTGAGTAATTTATTCTAAAATGAGGTGCGTTTTAGAATAAAAAGTCTCGCTAACTTTATTATTTTTACGCACAAATCAATTTATTTATGAGCTCATCTTTTGAAAAATACCAAAAACGACGACTAATCTCTTCTTATTTTTCTGTGGTTATTAGTATTTCTTTGGTGTTATTTTTATTGGGCTTATTAGGCTTATTGGTATTAAATACTAAAAAGGTAGCGGATCATTTTAAAGAAAAAATTGCACTTACTATTTATTTAAAAGACACTGCCAAAGATGTTGAAATCAAACAATTGGAAAAAACTCTGGCGCTGGCAGAATATACTAAATCGACTGCTTTTATTTCTAAAGATCAAGCTGCCGAAGAACATAGTAAAGATATCGGAGAGAATTTTATGGATTTTCTTGGGTATAACCCGCTTCAGAATTCTATCGACGTATATTTAAAAGCAGATTTTGTAGATCAGGCAAAAATTGAAGAAATAAATGCTTCTATCATCAAAAAAGATTTTGTAGATGAAGTGATTTACGATAAACCTTTGATTTCATTATTAAACGATAATATAAAACGTATTAGTTTTTGGGTACTTCTCATTAGTGGTATTTTCACTTTTATTGCGGTATTGCTTATTAATAGTTCTATACGTTTATCGGTGTATTCAAAAAGATTTATCATTAAAACCATGCAAATGGTAGGAGCTACAAAAAAGTTTATTCGCAAGCCTTTTGTATGGAAAAGTGTGCGATTAGGAATGATAGGAGCAATTGTAGCTTTAATTGGTGTTGGGATTGTATTATATTATCTTAATAAAACATTCCCAGAACTGGCATTGCTTGATGACAAAATCTTACTTATTATTTTATTTGCCGGTATTTTTGGGATTGGTGTACTTATTACATGGATCAGTACATTCTTTGCTACACAACGATTCTTAAACCTAAGAACCGATGAATTATACTATTAATGTAGATTAACCTGAACAGGTACATTTACTAATTTAAAACTACTAATCTAGATGCACTAATGGGTAAAATTGTTAAAATATACCTTTCGATCATTTTTGTACTTTTTGTTGCGTTTATGGTAGCAGTAATACAAACATTTCGGCCTGTACGTAACGTGCAACCCGATGATGTTATGAAGATTGAAGGAATTGTAACCAACATACAGGAAGGACCGGGGTTTGATATTGTAATTACCCTTAAAAATGATAAACACCATTACTATATTAATCGTGGATTACAATATCAACTAACTGTAGAACAATTACGTTCTGATATTCTTAATAAAAAAGTTACTTTGTATGGTATAGAAAGATGGACTATATTTACCCGTGATAAAAATATGGGACATATATCAAAATTAATAGTTGATGATACTATAATATTTAACGAAATTGATAACGATGAGCATGAAAAAACAATCTAATAAAAATACGCCAAAACCTGATTTTATTTTTGAAAAGAAAAACTATATCGTTATGGCTATAGGGATAGCGGTAATTGCTCTTGGCTTTATTCTCATGGCAGGAGGAGGAAGTGATGATCCTAATGTTTTTAATCCAGACATCTATAATTTTAGAAGAATTCGATTAGCCCCAACCATTGTTTTAATTGGTTTTGGTATTGAAATTTATGCTATTCTTCTAGATCCCAATAAGAAGAAAAAACAGTAATGTATCATTTTATTTTACGGTAGTTATATCTTTGCGTCAAATTTAAGAAATCCCAAAATTCTCTATGGAAATCATCGATGCAATTATTCTAGGCATAGTACAAGGGCTTACCGAATTCTTACCTGTTTCTTCTAGTGGTCATCTCGAGCTTGGCAAAGCTATTTTAGGTGATCAAAGTGTACCAGAAGAATCTTTACTTTTTACTGTGGTCTTACATTTTGCAACCGCACTAAGTACTATTGTAGTGTTTAGAAAAGATATAGTAGAGATTGTAAAAGGACTATTGAAATTCGAAAAAAACGAAGAAACTCTCTTTTCTTTTAAAATCATTATTTCTATGATTCCTGCTGTTTTAGTAGGTTTATTTTTTGAAGAACAATTAGAAAAACTTTTTGGAGACAATATTATGTTTGTTGGGTTTATGTTGCTCATTACAGCTGCGCTATTATGGTTTGCAGATAAAGCAAAAAGCACTCGAAAATCGGTTAGCAACTCAAATGCATTCGTAATTGGCGTTGCCCAGGCAATAGCAATGCTTCCCGGAATTTCGAGAAGTGGTGCTACAATATCTACTTCGGTATTATTAGGAAATGACAAAACCAAAGCCGCTCGCTTTTCTTTCTTAATGGTTATCCCCTTGATTTTTGGAAAAATTGCCAAAGACATACTTAGTGGTGATCTTACATTCTCATCAGAAAATAGTATTCCTTTGGCACTTGGCTTTCTGGCTGCGTTTATCTCAGGACTTTTTGCATGTACCTGGATGATTTCTTTGGTTAAAAAGAGTAAGTTAACTTATTTTGCCGTATATTGTATACTTGTTGGCTTATTAGCCATCAGTTTTGGTTTTATTAAATAGCCCCCATCTATAATGCTAACCGAACAAAATTACAAAGACGGTCAAGTTCTTTTGATCGATAAACCATTGCAATGGACATCTTTCCAAGTTGTAAATAAACTTCGTTGGCTTATCCGGAAAAATTTTGGTATCAAAAAAATTAAAGTAGGCCATGCAGGAACACTAGATCCTCTTGCAACAGGATTATTACTTATCTGTACAGGAAAATACACTAAGCGCATACAAGAATTTCAAGGACAAGCCAAAGAATACACTGGGACAATATTACTTGGCGCAACAACACCTTCTTATGATTTAGAAACCGAGATTGATCAGACTTTTCCTGTAGATCATATTTCTGAAAAAATTATTCATAAAACGACATCTCTTTTTATTGGAGAAATAGAGCAGTACCCTCCTATTTTTTCGGCTTTAAAAAAAGATGGTAAACGGTTATATGAATATGCTAGAGAAGGAGAAACTGTAGAAATTAACTCTCGAAAAATTACTATAACCGAATTTGAAATCACTAAAATCAAATTCCCCGAAGTAGAGTTCAGAGTTGTATGTAGCAAAGGGACATATATCAGATCATTGGCACATGATTTTGGAAAAGCATTAAATAGTGGGGCTCACTTAACTGTTTTAAGAAGGACTAAAATAGGATCGTTTTCGGTTGAAAATGCGACTACAATTGAGTCTTTTGAAAACCAGTTACGCCCAAAAATTGAAACTACATAAAATATTGTAGAATAAAAGTAGTTATAATTACCTATGGAATTTGTAGAAAAACATAAAGCTTTGATTATCACATCGATGTTGATGGGAATCGTTGTTCTAAGTCTTTACAATATCAATATGATAAATAAGCAAAAAGAACAATCTGAAATCTTAATGGAAATCCCCGAAGAGTTTCTTGCCGAAGAAGAAGAGCCCGAAGAAGAACTAATCGCTCAGGAAGATCGACAATTAATTGCTGCCAAAAGAACACATGCTGCTTTTAATGAGGATTTTGAAGACCCAGAAGAGTTTGAACAGCGAATGAAATCGTTAACAGAAGCTGAAACTTCTGCAGAAGAAAGTGAAGAAGCTGCACCAACAGAAGGAGAGGTTCCTATTGATGAAAAGGAAGAAAATGAAGCTGAAAAAAAGGATAAACCAGAACCCGAAGGTAAAGAAACCAACAATAGAAATAGTTCTCTTACTTATAGCTTGAAAAACAGAAAATCTATAGACCTACCCAATCCTGTATATACATGCAATGGAAGTGGTAAAGTAGTAGTAAAAATTGAAGTCAACAAAAATGGATATGTCGTTAATACCAAAATAGATAAGAGAAATTCTACTACCAGAAACGAGTGTCTTTTTGACAATGCTATGGATTATGCCAGAAAAGCTCTATTCTCTCGTTCTGATATCGAAGAACAAAAGGGCACTATTACGTATTACTTCAATTATGGTGGTTAAAGTAATTTAATTTATTAGTTATTCATATAAGGCAAGTTAGTGTTTCACGATACTATTTAGTGTTGAAATTTTTCTCTTTAAACAAATTTCAAATACTAAATAAGTGAGAAAGAAAAGCTTTTATTCAGCTTAAATAAGGTGTCAATCAAACGTATAATCAATCCCCTTATTGTTTTTTTAGAATCTTTATTATTTTATTCAGACTACTATCATAGTTTTAATTACTTCTAAGACCAATACATCTAAATATGAAACGATACTCATTATAAACCTTAAACTATATCTAAGATATATTGAAAAAAACCAATCTATTAATAAAACTTACATTTATAATGGTTTTGGTAAAAATTCACTCGTTTTTTGGAGTTGATTTTCTTTCAAAATCATCCTGTCCAGAGTAGATTTTCTTATATGAATTTTATGTTATTTTAAAGTTACTATTTGTAAAAAATTTAACCAAAATAATTTACAATATACTGATTTTCAGTATTTTACATTTCATTTATTTTTCAGAAAAAGAAAATGATCTTCAACTACGGAGAACCCGTATCCTACTTATATTGGTTATTACCTAACTTTATATAAAAGCATTTTACACTTTGTAACATTGATAGAAATCTGTGTAAACAAAAAAATTAACCAACTTTATAATAAATCACAAAAATCATGAAAAAAACAATGACAAAAAGGCGTTTTAATTTATCATCAAAACTTGTATTATCTATTTTTATTTGTTTAACAGCTTGTCAATCAAATTTAGATGATGAAATAGAAACAAGTATTGAGAATAATGTAGAAAAAGCAGGAACTGGAGCTAACAGAGATATCAAGCTTGATTTTTATTTGGGTGATAATGGATTAGGGAATCAGCAAGGTAATGTCGAGAGTACTGGATGGGCTGCAAATAAGCAGAATCAATGGTCAGAATGGGGAGGAGATTCAAACTTTTATGATCCAGATTGGATTGTCTTAAACCTGATTACCAGAACCTCAAAAAATTTAAAAAATCTAGATTTTAGGATTGCTATTCAATTATCAGACGGAGGTAGTTCTGGTAATAATGCTGGCTTAGTTAGATATACTCCTTGGGCAAGCCAAGGGGGAGGATGGTCATCATGGGCTACAGATTCGAATGCATATGATTTTGATGCTGTTAGGTTTATGATACAAACAAGACCATATGCAGGATTAACTGTAGAAGATGTTCGGTTTGGAGTTCAATTAACAGATGGCGGAACCAGTTCTTCAAAGAAAGGAATTGCTAAGTATACTCCATGGTTATCACAAGGAGGAGGCTCTACAGGATATGCAGGAGATTCAAACTTTTATGATCCTGATGCTATTAGGGTTAAACTAGAAATTATTAAGTAATTAAATTTACTTCAGGAAAAATCTAATCTTATTACAATACGCTAATTTTTTTTGAACGCATTTTACCAAACCTCATAAGCTAAAACTTATGAGGTTTTGATATTATACAATTATAACAAACTTGCTAGGTCCTCTGCAATATTTGCACCTTTGTCCTTGTTATACCAAACTTGTAAATCTTGTTTAAACTCTGGGTCTAAGCTACCGTGTCTCTCTTTATAATCATTTACCATTTGTGTTGCTACAGAAGGTCTGGGGCCCCATGAATTTAATACTTCTTTGTTTTGATTATCATACACAATTAATTTAGGTATTGATTTTCCTCCGTTGGTTAAAAAATTATTCATCAACTTATCGTGATCATCTCTAGAGATAATTTTTAAATCTATCCCATCATTTAATTCTGCAAGTTTATTTAATACAGGTAATACATGTGCAGCATCTCCACACCATCCCTCTGTTAATACCACCCAGGTTACATTTAGATCGGCATTAGAAAATGAAGTACTAATCGACTCATCTATTTTTAAAGTCTTATCCCATCGTTTCATTCTACGATCATTAAGCATACTATAATTTGTTAATGCTTCAGACTGTTCGTGACCAGTAGATTTATTTTCGGTTAGTAAGTCACTAATCAGGTTCTTGTATTCCTGGTATGTATAGGAATTATCAATTCCTTGAGTTATCAATTCGGGTATTGTCATTGTAGTAGGTTGTTCCATAATTATAGGTCTCAAAAATAGGTAAAACAATATTTTTACATCAAAAACGCATAGATCAAAATCATATAACTATCAATTTTTGAAGGTTTCCTATACATAGACGATAGTTATCTTTAAAACTTACAGATATTCTATTTACCCTGAAAACAGTGAGTACGTTTATACGGTTAATAGTGTACTCTACATACGATTAGATTTGAATCTTTGTATTCTAATCTTTTTTTAGATTTTGATATAAAACAGACATACATATATGCTAAAAAGTAGCTCATAACAAATATAATTATATGGAATCTCCCAAAAATACCGGATCAAAAAACAGTAAAACAAAAACAGATAAAGATTACGCTATAGAATTTGAATCTGCAATGAAAAACTGGGGAGAATATTATTCAGACTGGGCAGGATGCAAAAATATTTATGTTGGCGAAGATCGAGAGATAAAAGGTAATACCATCTATCCCGAAAGCGGGGATTGGGTTGTAAATGACATAAGAGGTAAAAGTGGTACCTATGGCATTGATCATGAATCTTCTAGAATCTATAAAGTAAAACTAAAAAACCCAGAACACTACCCCGAAGTAGATTATAAACAACAAGCATTAAAACTAAAAGTCGATGCGGTAGCACTTATGGAACGATACCATTGGTTCTCAATGTTTTTTAGAGATTGGGCACATCAAACCGAAGTAACTCCCTATAGCATATGGGATACTCCCGATGACATAGACAAAGACTATGAAAATGAAAAAATCGAATTCGTAAATGATCCTCATTTAGCTTTATATTGGTTGTTACATTTTGGTTTTTCCTTAGATAAAAGATATGAGGAAGTAAAAAACATAGTACTTACTAATCAATTAGAAGAACAACTAGAATATTTTAAAATGGCTCTTGGTTTTTTTAATGCAACCGATGCTTTTTATGATCTACAGATACATGACGAATATTCTTATTGTGATGAGGAGGATAGTTTTGAAAGCTTATTCTTAAGAAGACGTTCATACTTAGTGTTTAATACCCAATCTTATGAATATAGAGGGAGAGAAGATAATATACAACAATGGTGGTTGTCTATAATTATATATCCCGAGGCAGAAAAAAACATGATCAAACGCATGCGATGGCTAAAAAACAACTTGAAAAAATATAATAAATGGGCTGAGTTTGATGAAATAACCAAAACGGCTACAACACAAGAAATTAGTTTACTATCTTATACATTGGCATGTAACCCCAATACAAAAGACAAAACAAAATATGCTAATCTTTTTTTAGAAGAACTCCTCGACGGAAAGAAAATCTGGAAAGAAAACATACGGCGTAAGTTTGCACAAATCATGATTTGGGATTTAAAAGATCTTTTTACAGAAAAAGATATTCTTAAAAAAGTGGTCAATTTTTACTTCAAAGGCAATACTGCTTCCAAAGAATATGCAGATTTATTAACTGTAATGGGAGAATCTACTCCAGATTCTGATACCGTTCAAAAGATTTTAGGGAAACTCACTAATATTTTTAAAGATTATGATGATTTTGAAATGAATACCGCCGAAAAAGAACGTTTATATAAAAAAACAGACGCTGTATTTTCTTCTCTAGAAGAAAAACTACTATATCAGGTTATAGAAAACATTAGTGAATATGAACTATCAAAACGTGCTTTTCATTTTCTGTACCTAAATGATCTTCCCGGGAAACAAAAAACTATTACACAACTGTTTTCTAAATTAGGATTATATCATCATGATATTCTCGAAATTTTCACAAAAGAGTTTCCTCACTTAATCAAAGATGAGAATGATCCCAATATCAAAATTGTAAAATCATGGTTTATACTATCGGAAAGTAAATTTGAAAGTAAGTATAATGCAGAAAAAGCTCCTGGAGTTGCCTGTATGTTTTTCCTGAATGTTTTACACTTACCCGATATTTTTAATTTCGTTGTCAACACATTATTACTTGATGAAGACACCCTTCAAAAAATACCACACTTATCAGAAGCTATTTTCACAAAATTACTTTCTAAAGAATATGACACTAAAATAAACCCTACTAATAGCTTTAATAAAGAGCAAATTGAAACTATGCTCGAAAATACCTTTACGTTTTTGGAAAAAAACCATTCCAAAATTCCCGGAGG
This sequence comes from Aquimarina atlantica, assembly GCF_000626715.1. Lineage (GTDB taxonomy): Bacteria > Bacteroidota > Bacteroidia > Flavobacteriales > Flavobacteriaceae > Aquimarina > Aquimarina atlantica. The sequence continues at coordinate 136,122 of NZ_AQRA01000002.1, forward strand.
CAGCACTGAAGCCATTCGTACCATTTATTACTGTGAGAATCCACTAGCAAAAAACTGGATCAAAGAACATCACAGAAGCACCAGTGTCGAAAAACGTTTTGGAAATATGACCATAGATATGGACGATCTTACCGAAGAAATAAATGATGCTTTAGAAAGTGCTCTGGAATTTATTAGAGATGCAGAACAAAATATTTATTTAGAATATAAAGATGAAAAATCAGCAAAATTCTGGAAAATAGTGCACTACCAAGAAATTTTTACTATAACTTATGGTAAAATAGGCACAAAAGGACAATCAAAAACAAAAGAATTTAAGGATATAGACACGGCACATAAAGAAGGAAAAAAGCTTATTGAGCAAAAAATAAAGAAAGGGTATATATCGACCACTGAAAAATATTTTTATCAGAAATAAAAACAAAAAAATATGATTTTAAAGCGAATAATCAGGAATTTAAATAATAACTTTACAAGAAGGGCATTATACACTTCTCACATTACAGACTCATAGCATTATTTTAAGGGGTTTTCGGTAGAAAATTTAAATACATGAAAAAATCATTTACTCTAATTATACTATTACTAGGAAGTATAACAGCTATTGGTCAGGAAAATAAAATTTATACCACATTACAAGAAGCATTAGTTAATAAAGACCAGGTGTACAAGCTAGACCTTAGCTATACTAAGCTTACAGAATTATCTGATTCTATAGCTCAACTAAAACATTTACAATACCTTAACCTTGAAGGAAATAAAATAAATAAACTACCCGAATCTATTGGAAATCTAAAAAAATTAAGAACACTTAACGTAAAAAAGAATAAACTCGTTGAGCTACCGGGATCTTTTGGTGATTTACAAAACATAGAGGTTTTGTTTTTATCTGAAAATCAAATTCTTACACTCCCCGAGTCCATTGGGAATTTAAAAAAACTAGGATGGTTATTCTTAAAAAATAATCAAATCAAGATGTTACCCGAATCCTTTGGTAATCTTGCAAGTCTAAAAAAATTGGATTTAAGACAGAATCAACTTGTCGAGTTATCTAATACTTTTAGTAATCTTACCAGTCTACAAGAACTTCTTATAGAAGGAAATCGACTTTCCGAATTACCGTTAACATTTGGGAATCTAAAAAATATAGAAGCACTAAATCTATCTGGCAATCAAATTGATGAATTGCCCGAATCTTTTGGTGATCTAAATAGTTTAGAATGGTTGATTTGTAAAGAAAATAAATTAGATCGTATTCCTGAAACGTTTGGAAACCTTTCAAAATTAAAACTTCTGTACCTAAATGCTAATAAAATAAGTGAGTTACCAAAATCCTTTCAGAATCTTACTAATTTAAAAGATCTCAACCTATCTGGTAACAGACTTTCTAAATCAGAAAAAGAAACCAGCAAACAATTATTACCAAATTGTGAAATTAATTTTGAGAACAGCTACTACTCTTTGCAGAAGGCCTTAGAAAACAAAAAAAATGTTGATATCCTATATCTTTCGGATAGTGAACTCACAGAATTACCAGAATCAATAGGAGAGCTTAAAAACTTGCAAAAGCTATATCTTATAAGTAATCAACTTAAAAAATTACCAAAATCCTTTGAGAAACTAAAAAAACTAGAAACTCTTTCCTTGTCTTATAACAGTATTACAAGCTTACCAGAATCCCTGTATAAGCTTAAAAACTTAAAACAACTCTATTTAGATAGTAATAAACTCTCTTCTTTGCCAGAGTCTATAAAAGATTTAAAAAAATTAAAAGTCATTCATCTATCTGGTAATAATTTATCTGATCTGGAAAAAGAAAAAATTAAAAAACTACTGCCCGATTGTTCGATTTCTTTTTAAAATAAACAGTATTTTAGAATCCTGATCCGTAAAACAAACTAAGAATATACTATGCAAAAACACAGATGTGGCTGGTGTGTTGGCGATCCGCTATATGAGGCCTATCATGATACTGAGTGGGGGGTACCATTACACGACGAGCAGCTTTTATTTGAATTCTTAATCCTCGAAACTTTTCAGGCAGGTTTGAGTTGGATTACCATTTTACGAAAACGAGAAAACTTCAGGGTTGCTTTTGATAATTTTGATTATAAAATCGTTGCTAAATATAACGATACAAAGAAAGAAGAATTATTACAAAATGCAGGAATCATTCGCAATAAACTAAAAGTAAATTCTGCAATAACCAATGCTCAGAATTTTATTAAAATACAAGAAGAGTTTGGCAGTTTTAATACATATATCTGGAGTTTTGTAGACGGAAAACAAGTTCAGAACAGTTGGCCTCATTATAAAGATTGCCCGGCGACTACAGAAATTTCTGATATGGTAAGTAAAGATTTAAAAAAACGAGGGTTTAAGTTTGTGGGTTCTACCGTTATCTATGCTTTTATGCAGGCTATTGGTATGGTAAACGATCACGAAGTAGGTTGTTTTAGATACAAAGAAGTTTAACGGTTTATCACATACCAAACCAATAAAAACATCAAAAGATGAGTGGAGAAACTAATTTAACTACTTTAATCAGAAATATGTCTCCTGTATTACGAGCTGGTGAGTTTGTTTTTTCTACGGTAAAAAATACAGATCATATTCCCAGAGAAGATAGTATTGGTGAATTTAAAGAACCCGAAGGAGTAACTATTATAATTGATCGTAAAAAGGCAGAACACCTTAATCTTTCTTATGAATATATTGCTTCATGGATAACTTTAGAAATTCATTCTTCACTTGATGCAGTAGGTCTTACAGCTATTTTTTCGACAGAATTAGCAAAACATAAGATTAGCTGTAATGTAATTGCCGGCTATTATCATGATCATATTTTTGTTCACAAAAAAGATGAAAATAAAGCAATTAATGTGCTAAAGAATCTATCTGAGAATTATAAAGGATAGTTTACAGTTTTACCCCAAAAGATAAATCTCCTGCATCACCTAGGCCAGGAATAATGTAGCTCTTATCATTTAATTTTTGATCAACTGCAGCAATCCAGAGATGAGTATTTTTGGGAAAAACATTTTTAATATATGATACCCCTTGCTCTGAGCCTATTACAGAAACAATATGCACTTGCTCGGGTATACCATGTCTTTTCATCGCAGTAAATGTATTTTCCAGAGTTTTTCCTGTTGCTAGCATTGGATCTGCCAAAATCAGGGTTTTATTTTTTAAAGAAGGTGAAGCCAGGTATTTTACCACAATTTCAAAATCATCATCATTATCTTTATGATCTCTATATGCCGAAATAAATCCGTTTTCTGCTGCATCAAAATAATTCAATAATCCTTGATGTAATGGCAATCCAGCTCTAAGAATAGAACACAATACAAGTGCATTTTTAGGCACAGAAATTTCTTTGGTTCCCAATGGGGTTTGAACTGTTTTAGTTTCATAATCCAACCTTGTGCTTAGTTCGTAACTTAGGATTTCGCCTATTCGTTCGATATTCTTCCTAAAACGCATGGTGTCTTTCTGTATAGCGATATCTCTTAATTCTAAAACAAATTGATTTAAAATTGATTTTTTTAATCCTAAATTATGAATAACCATTGATACTGCATTTTAAGAAGTTATTAAACCTATTTTTTAAGTTACTTTTTGAAATCATTAAAGATCAGAATAGATTCCTAATCCTATATTATTTCAAATATTTTATAAACGTGGCCCTGGTAATTTCTCTGGCACCCAGGCTTGCCAAATGATCGGTATACACCTGGCAATCGATCAATTGTATCTCCTTTTGTATTAACCACTCTACCAAGGTAATAAAACCATATTTAGAAGCATTACTTACTTTAGAAAACATGCTCTCACCACAAAATACTTTTTTCTCTTCCAACAAAATCCCATACAAACCTCCTACTAAAACAGATTGCTCCCAAACCTCGACAGAAATAGCATATCCTAATTCATGAAGTTTTGCATATGCCTTTTGCATATCGTTTGTAATCCAGGTACCTTCTTGTTCTGGACGTTTGATTGTGGCACAGTGTTGCATAACACTTTCGAATGCCTTATTAAATGTTACTTCAAACTTATTTTTTCTGATAAGTTGACGCATACTTTTACTTACTCTAAGTTCTGATGGAAAAAGTACCATTCTGGGATCTGGGCTATACCATAGGATTGGTTGATCCTCGTCATACCAGGGAAAAATCCCATTATGATATGCCTCTAGTAATCTATCAACAGAAAGATCTCCTCCTATAGCCAAAAGGCCATTAGCATCTGCAAGAGTAACCGACGGAAATTGTATTGAATCTGTTAAAATGTACAAAATATACTTATAAACCTTTATACAACGTTAAATATCAATCAGTTGTTTGAATTGACCAAAAAAATCGCAATATTTGTTAGGACCTTTTAAGATAAATTTTGTTCATCATTGCTTTTTTGAGTTTTATTAAAAGGTTAACCTAAAACCACAATAATGAAAAGTCCGATATTATCTTATATCGGACTTTTTTCTTTTTATTAAATAGTGTATTTAAAACCTATTTAGAATGGTAAATCATCATGTTCTTCTTCAGAAAAATCTTTTGCAGGTTCGAAAGCATCTACCGGTGGAGTCGGAGGAGCACTTTGAGCCACAGGCTGCAAGCTCTCAATTCTCCAACCCTGGATAGAATTAAAATACTTAGTTTCTCCTTGTGGATTTACCCACTCACGACCACGTAAATTAATACTTATTTTCACATCCTGACCAACTTGAAAAGGATTTAATAAGTCACATTTATCCTGAACAAACTCTACCATGATATGTTGTGGGTATTGCTCTTCAGTAGTAACTACAATTTCTCTCTTTCTAAAACCATTGCTTCCAAAGGTTTGAGTCTCACCGATCATCTTTACTTTACCTTGTACTTCCATCTTATTGAATTATTATTTTGCTGCTAAAATGTTCCATGCCGTATCTATATCATCCTGATCGAGATACTGCTTTGCAAATTTATGAATTTCTATTAGGTTAGCCTCCCGAATTTTATCCTTAATATCATTATGGTTATTAACAAATTCTAAAGCTTCAGATTTTGCTGGTATTCCTTCTACATTTCCTAACTTACCTAAATCATTTCCTGTAAAAACAGTACTGTTTCTTACTTCTTCTGGCAATGCATCTACACCAATCCCTATTGAGCTTAATGGTTTAGGCACTTCAAACATTCCCATATTGGCTCTACTATACCAATTACCACCCATACGAGCAACCTGATCTATTTTATACTGATCTATTCTATTATTTTCGTCCATAACATCCTCATTAATATGCATAAGAACAACCTCGCAAATAATAAGATTACCAGCTCCTCCTTCAGTACCCATAGGAACTACCTGGTTAACCTTGCACTCAAACTGTACCGGTGACTCTCCTACACGATATGCTTTGACTTTTTCTGAAGGAACCATAGTAAGCCCCGATTTCACAAATTCGTTAACTCCTTCTGGATACTCTGTACTTGATAATGACATCTGCTGTACAATATCATAATTCACAATATTAATGACTACTTCTTTGGTAGATTTTGCATTTTCTAAGGTATGTTTAGTCGTATTATCTCTAACTCTCCTTGCCGGAGAAAAAATAAGAATCGGTGGATTCGCACTAAATACATTAAAAAAACTAAATGGAGATAAATTAGCATTGCCATTTACATCCATCGTGCTGGCAAAAGCTATAGGTCTGGGACCGATTGCTCCAAGAATTAAACCATGTAATTTTCCTGTAGTAACCTCTGACGGATCGATTGTAATCATAATTTGTTTTATATTGAGCAAATATACCAAAGTTTGATTCTAGAATCGTTAAAAAAACAGGTTTTAGAATCTGTTTTATAAACAATAAAATCGTTTTAAAACGTTTATATTTAGGATTTAGTTAACTAGTCTGTATGAATTTTTCTGATGAGCGTAATTTTTCGAGCTATTTTATTATTATAGCTGTTTTAGTAATAACTGGTCTCGTTTTATGGAATACATCTCTATTCATGCAACGTCTTAAGGATGACGAACGAACAAAAGTTGAAATCTGGGTACAATCCCAGAAAGCATTAGATAGTGAACAATCTGATGACTATCTAGAGTTATCTATTGTAATAGGAGCAACAAATAATTCTATCCCCATAATTATTACAGACTCTAACGGTGATTTTATTAGAGATTCTCTGGGGAAACCCGACCCTAGTTATTTTAAAAATTTGTCACAAAATGTGGTTAAGAACGAACAAAAGTTGAAATCATATTTAAAAACGCTAAAATCAGAAAATGACCCAATAGAACTCGATCTTAAAGATACTGTTCAATATATTTATTACGGAAATTCTGATATTTTAAATAAATTGAAATATTACCCAATGACCATTGCCATCATTATATTTCTGTTAATTGGAGTGATTTATTTCTTTTTCACCACCTCTAAAGCTAGTGAACAAAACAAACTTTGGGCAGGTATGGCCAAAGAAACTGCCCACCAAATTGGTACACCACTATCCTCGTTGGTAGGATGGAATGAAATCCTGAAAACCGAAAATGTAAACCCAGAATATATCGTAGAAATAGAAAAGGATATTGAGCGACTAAAGATAATTACAGAACGTTTTTCTAAAATTGGTTCTATTCCCAATCTCGAAGATGTCGATATTGTAGAAGAAACCCGAAATGCTTATACATATCTTCAATCCAGAAGCTCTAAACTTATTAATTTCTCACTCAATTTACCCGATAAACCTATTCATGTTTCTTTAAATCCTCAATTATATAGCTGGACAATCGAAAACCTTGTAAAAAATGCTATTGATGCTATGCGAGGGAAAGGAGATCTTAAAATTGATCTTATAGATGATGCTAAGCGGGTATTTATACGAATTAAAGATACTGGTAAAGGTATTCCTAAAAGCAAATTCACTAAAATTTTTGAGCCTGGATACACATCTAAGAGCAGAGGATGGGGTCTTGGTCTGTCCCTATCAAAAAGAATTATAGAAGAATACCATTTAGGAAAAATTAAAGTTCTTAAATCAGATATAGGTAAAGGCACTACTTTTCAAATCACACTTCGCAAATCTGGAGTTACTTCTTAATATTAAATTTTCTTAAAAAGGTATAACAATATTTTTTTCACAACGTTATAGAATACCTATTAAACGCCAAATCTAAACAAAGTGAAAACTGAATATATTATTTTAAAAGAAACAACTCTTAACAATAATTGTCCAGAATGCTACTCTACTGATGGCATGGTGCTTTCTTTCAAACAACAAAGATTAATATCAAAACTTCTGGTTAAAACCAAAAGTAATGTTATCGAAAGTATTAACTGTAATAAATGCGAAAATCAAATTTTCCCGGGGCAATGGACTACAGATATAGAAAGAGTATATGATTACCATAAAAAAACAATCACTCGTCAATCTGGATCACTGCGTTTTACTAAATTGTTTTATGTTTTATTATTTATTACGATTGCCATTGCTGCTTTTGCATACATCTATTTTTACAGATCTGATCTTTTAGGAATCTAATATTGTTTCATAATCTGTCGTAATTCATCTGTAATCAAAAAGGTTTTGTCTGCATTAAAATCAAAACAAACCGCTACATCATGACCTTCTGCGCAAAGTACTCCTTCATCATTATACAAATGATGATGTAAGCCAAAACTAGAGTTTTTAATAAACTCAACTCTAGTTTTGATTATTACATTTCCCGGAAAAAACAACGGGTTTTTAAAATCACATTGCGTAGAAACCAGCATAGGCCCTTTTTTAGTTTCGGCATATAATGTTGCCAAACCGGTTACTTCCCAGAATTGAACACGTGCACTTTGCATATATTTCATAAAATTCACATTGTTCACATGCTGATACGTATCCATCTCACTCCAATCAATTCGAAGTTGTAGAGATAGTTTAAAATCTGATTCCTGCATACACTTATAAATTCGATTGAATTTCTTTTGCCAGTGCTTTAAATTCTGATTCTGACATAGAGACTTTATGCTGAAAAGTCATCTCTTTCATTTCATTTAGCGGAATTAAATGTACATGTACATGTGGTACTTCTAAACCTACAACGGCAATACCAACACGTTTACAGGAGACTGTTTTTTCTATAGCTTTTGCTACTTTACGAGAAAAGCGCATTAGCTCTAGATATTCGTCTTCATCAAGATCAAATATTTTATCTTCTTCTTTTTTAGGAATACAAAGTGTATGTCCTTTTGCATTTGGACTAATATCCAAAAAGGCGTAATAATTCTCATCTTCGGCCACTGTATATGATGGAATTTCGCCATTTACAATTTTAGTAAATAGGGTAGACATTAATTAAATTTTAGTTGGGTTACGGTTTTCGAAATATAGTTTATTTATCTGTAAGTCAAAACCATAAAAAAGCCTTTTTTAAAAAATTAAAAAAGGCTAGTAATAAAACTTAAAAAATTGTTTCTTTTAATCTCTTGTAATCTCTACAACATCAAACTTCATAATCCCGTTAGGCACTTGTATTTCAGCTATTTCGCCAACACTTTTCCCTAACAAACCTTTTCCGATAGGAGAATCTACAGATATTTTTCCTGTTTTAAGATCCGCTTCACTTTGTGCTACCAGTTTATAAGTCATTTCGGCACCATTAGTTTGGTTTTTGATCTTTACAGTAGAATGTATAAGAGCCTTAGACGTGTCTAATTGAGATTCGTCTATTAAACGTGCATTCGAAAGAGTTTCTTCTAATTTAGAAATTCTCATCTCTAACAATCCCTGTGCTTCTTTTGCGGCATCATACTCGGCATTTTCACTTAAATCCCCTTTATCACGCGCTTCGGCTATCGCTTGAGAAGCTTTTGGGCGCTCTACATCCTTAAGCTGACCTAGTTCGTCTCTTAGTTTTTTAAGCCCCTCGGCAGTATAATAAGATACTTTGCTCATAACTTCATCGTTTATATAAATACAAAAAATCCCATAAGAATGGGATTTGTTATTCAAAGATAACAAAAATTTTACTGAAGACTACAAATTTACGTAATTTGCCAATACAATAGTAATGTTATGAAAAAGACTTTATTTTTTGCAGGTATTTTTTTGATTTTATCATGTGGTAGTGATGATAATGGAGATAACAATCAATTTCTACCTCCATCCAGTGTTAATTATCAAATTAATCTTAATTTACCTCAATTCAACTCACTTAAATTTCCGAGTAATCATTTGGTAGATAACTCAGAAAACGGAAGTATTAAAGGAGTTATCATTTATAATATTGATAACACTCAGTATGCTGCTTTTGAGCTTAGTGACCCTAATCATGCTCCCAGCTCCTGTTCTACTCAGACAATTGATGGGATCACCGCTACTTGCAATTGCGATGACGGAAACAGTTACAATATTATTACCGGACAACAAACCTCTGGAGATGGTCAATTTGGATTAAGGCGATATAATGTGAGGCGAGAAGGAAACATCTTATTTATCTCTAACTAATTGTGCAAAGAAAAAAAGCAACTTGATTTTAATCAGTATCTTGTTTTTTTGAAATCACAATTTTAAAAGAAAGCGGAAAATCAAAATCTTTTAGCTTAAATTCATACTCATCGTTCCAGGATGAAGGTGCATATGTATATGCTGTTTCCCCTTGTAAACCATACCTGTAAACTTCTATTTCTCCACAATTATTTCCTTTAGAAAGCGATAGTTGCACACCTGTTTTTGTTTGGCCACTGGCACCATGTGTTGGGCGTTTATGAGAATAACCTGTTAATAGAATAGACAAAGAGTCTGTAAGCATTATTGGTACATTAGGCTCTAGTTCAACCAGTATCGGGTTTGCATATTGTATTGTTCCTGCACCCTCTTCTTGTTGGGCATAACTTAAATGATTCCAAAAAAGAAAAAGAGAAATTACAGCAATTATCCTACTCATAATAATAAAATTATACATCCTATACCCGAAACAGTTTTTAGCCCTTAAATATATTATAATTTATTTCCAATTATAGGCCCAATCTTTCCAAACTACTTCTAGTCCTTTATTTTTAAGCATTTTTACTATATCTCCTGTAGAACGTTCATCAGAAATCTCGAATTGTTCTAAGGATTGTGGCTCTACGACATAACCTCCCGGATTAGTTTTAGATTCGGCACTTATAGAAGTGATCCCCAGATTTACAATATGTTCTCTAAACACCTCACTTTCTCGAGTAGACAAAGACAATTCTACATCTTCATCTAACAATCGAAAAGCACATATTAACTGTACCAAATCCGAATCTGTCATTGCTACTTTTGGCTCTAGCCCACCACTATGTGGTCTTAGTCTCGGAAAGGATATCGAATATTTTGTTTTCCAATATGTTTTTTGCAAATAATTAAGGTGTAAGGCTGTAAAAAAGCTATCTGCCCTCCAATCCTCTAACCCAAAAAGAGCTCCTAATCCTATCTTATGAATTCCTGCTTTACCTAATCGATCAGGGGTTTCTAATCGATAATCAAAATTAGATTTTCTTCCTTTGGGATGATGTTTTTTATACTCAGACTTATGATATGTTTCCTGATATACTAATACGGCATACAAACCATTACTAATCAATAATTCATAGTCAGACTGATGTAATGGTTGTACCTCTATCGTAATATTGGCAAATTTTGATTGTATGAGTTGTATGGCATTATTGATATACTCTACTCCCACTGTCTGATTAGCTTCTCCTGTAACCAAAAGAATATGATCATAGCCTTTGGATTTTAGGTACTCTACTTCTTTTAGAATTTCTTTATCGGTTAATGTTCTTCTCGGAATTTTATTAGTCATACTAAATCCGCAATACGTACATATATTTTGGCACTCATTACTTAAGTACATCGGGGTATACATCTGGATGGTGTTGCCAAAACGTTTTTTAGTAGTATAGCTACTTATTTGCGCCATATGTTCTAAATATGGTTTTGCGGCAGGAGAAATCAATGCCTTAAAATCTTCAAGATCTCTTTTAGGTTTTTCTAGAGCATGAACAACATCTGCTTCTGTCTTAGAAAAAATACTTGAAAGGGTTGCTTCCCAATCATATTGCTCGAATATATCTTTGAAACTGGTATCAGGTAACGGGTATCGGGCATCTGTCATTACTTAATTGCTTTAACTAAATTAAACAACATCTTCCTGATAAAAACTACCTTGTTTAACAGATCATTTGCTTGTTCTTTTTCTAAATAGCCTAAATCTTTTGATAAAATCAAAGGATATTCGACCTCTGAAATAGATCCAGAAGCAATTCGTAAGAATCTTGCAAATTCTTTGTTGAAATCATGACCACAACCTTCAGATATATTGGTTGGAACAGAAGTGGATGCTCTTCTTAGTTGTGATATAATCCCAAACCTCTCGTCATCAGGAAACCGCTTAGTTAATTCATAAATTAGTAAACATAATTTATGGCTTTCTTTCCAAACTTTTAATTCTTTAAAATCTCTCATAAACATATTTTAATCAGTTTCTAAGTATCACTTTTCGACATTACCCCCAATACCAGAAACCTGATACCCAAATTCTGATACCTCTTTTTAACCTTGTGTTAAAAATGATGTTAACGGGCTACTTGCCTCTGCATATTGTCTAACAGGGGCTAATTTTGAGTTATATGCCATACGACCTGCCTCTACAGCCATTTTAAATGCTTTTGCCATCGTTATTGGTTGTTGAGATACTGCAATAGCTGTATTTACCAATACTGCGTCTGCACCAATCTCCATCGCTTGTGCCGCATGAGAAGGGCTTCCGATACCAGCATCTACAATTACAGGAACATTACTTTGATCTATGATAATCTCTAAAAACTCTAATGTTTTTAACCCTTTATTACTTCCTATTGGAGCACCCAAAGGCATCACACATTGTACTCCCACTTCTTCTAAGCGTTTACACAAAACCGGATCTGCATGAATATATGGCATGACCACAAATCCTTGTTTTACCAATTCTGAAGCAGCTTTTATGGTTTCTATAGGATCGGGCAATAAATATTTTGGATCCGGATGAATTTCTAATTTTATCCAGTTTGTCTCTAAAGCTTCTCTTGCTAATTGTGCTGCAAAAATAGCCTCTTTAGCATCACGAACTCCAGATGTATTAGGAAGTAAATTAATCCTGGGGTGATCCAAATGTTTTAATATATCATCATTCTCATTATTAACATCAACTCTTTTTAATGCTACTGTTATTAATTCACTTTCTGATATAAGTAATGCATCTCTCATTAACTGAGAAGAGCTAAATTTTCCTGTCCCGGTAAATAAACGGGATGAAAATTCTTTATCTGCAATTTTTAATTTTTCCATTTCTTAACGATTAGCTGGTAGCTTTTGAACCATTAGTTTTTTTATAGTTTCTATTTTTTTCTCCAGATTTACCTGATTTGTCAACTCTCCCGAAACAGCAATTCCTGATATTCCTGTCTGCATAAGTGTGGTGATATCCTTTTCTGTAATTCCTCCTATTGCAACAACAGGTATTTCTGCATTTTCATTTTTAAGTTGACCAAGAATATTTTGACAGCCATCAATTCCTAACACCGGACTTAGTTTTTTTTTGGTTATCGTATGCTTATAAGGACCAAGACCTATATAATCTACACCATCTTTAATATGTTGTAAACAGTTTTCTATAGTATTTGCAGTACCACCTATAATAAAATTATCACCCAAAATTTTTCTTGCCTCTCGAGGATTCATATCATTTAATCCCAAATGTATACCATCTGCCAGAACAGCTTTTGCCACACTTACATTATCATTGACAATCATAATAGCATCATATTGATCACAGATATTGCGGCATTGTATTGCCGTATCCAGGTACGTTGCTATGTCTTCATCTTTAAGACGTAGTTGTATCCATTTGCAACCAGCTTTGCAAGCATTCTTTATATTTTTAAGATGTTCCTGTGGAGTTTTACCTTGTGAAATATATTGTAAACCTACTTCTTTCATAATCTTTACCATTAAATTCTATGATACCCCAACAGGCTATTGTTTGAGCTTAATACTTTTTCGGTATACCTTTTTCCTCTATAGCAAGCTTTGAGTAAAGGAAACCCTAATGCCAAATATGTTATAATTGCAGAAGAAAGTACACAGCCACTTCCATGTTTTTCTGATATGTTTTGTCTTTTTGGATTAAACACAAACTGTTTCTCATCGCTGGTAAACAACTCATCTTTTCCGATCGTTTCTTTTCTATGTCCTCCTTTAAGAAAAAGATTCGTTTTATTAGCAATATGAGCGATTGTTTCTTCAATAGTTTTACCTGTATACAACCTTTCTATTTCATTATAATTTGGTGTTAGAAGGTAAATTTTGTGTAATACTTCCTCAAATTGTTTTTCGATGGTATTCTGGTTATTTAAATCGCCATTATAAGAATGAAAATCAAAATCTGAACTAGATTTTAATACTGGATCTAAAACAATTTTAATTGCATTATTTTTTTCTAATACAACATCAATAATTTGATTGAGTACTTCCCAGTTTTGAACGATTCCTATTTTTACAAAGTCTATGGCAAACCGATCAAATAGTATATCTATTTGATTTTTAATCACATCAAAATCTATCCATTCGCACGATGCAAATTCAACATCATTCTGGATCGTATTTGCGGTACAAACAGACAAACCATAGCCTTTTAATGCTTCAATTGTTTTAACATCTGCAGTAAGCCCGGCTCCGTTAGATGGATCAAAACCTGCTATGGTAAGTATGTACGGCCTTTTTATCATTCCTACTAAGAGTTGGCTTTACGTAGTTTGTATTGTTTTAAGCTTATTATAAATCATTTTGAAACTTTCTAACGAATCCTCTGTATTCCATATTCCTCCTAAAACACCTACTCCTTTAAATCCCAGATCAAATGTTGCTTGTAATGTGTTTTCATTAATTCCGCCCATCCCTATTACAAATTCATTTAGATCAGTAACATCAAATCCTTTCCCTGCGTAACCTGCTTTTGAAATTGAACTAAAAACAGGGCTTAACAAAACATATTTAAAAGTAACCGGGCAACTTTTTATATCCTCTTTAGAATGAAAAGAGCTACTTACTTTATAACCCTTGGCTTTATAACTACTACTATATTCTTCTAGTTTTTCTTCTAAATCCAATCGTGGTTGCTCCTGAATATGAATACCTCTCAACTTAAATTCTTCGCATAATTCATGAAATTGATGTAGCATAATACGGTTGTGGTATTTTGCATCAATTTGATTGAGTAAAGTTCTGTATCCTTCAATATTCATAGTTGGTTTACGAAAATGTAGTATTTCTAAACCATTATCGAATAGTGAATTGATTTTATCGGCTTCACTTTCTAATTCTCGTTCTGAAGTTAATACGATTAGCATAGATTCTAAATATCAGGTTTTAGCTATCGGGTATCAGGTTTTAGGCATCAGGGTTATGAAACTCAACACCTAACTACTGACACTTATAAATATACTTCGCTTCCTTTTTCTTTAAATTCTTCTGCTTTTTCCTGCATCCCTGTTTCGAGTGCTTTTCGATCATCAATTTCTTTTTTTGCTGCATAATCACGTACTTCCTGAGATATTTTCATCGAACAGAATTTTGGACCACACATACTACAGAAATGAGCGATTTTTGCACCTTCTGCCGGTAGTGTTTCATCATGATACTCTCTTGCTAATTCTGGATCCAGAGATAAATTGAATTGATCTTCCCATCGAAATTCAAAACGTGCTTTACTCAAGGCATCGTCTCGATGTTGTGCTCCTGGATGTCCTTTTGCTAAATCTGCAGCATGTGCTGCCAGTTTATAAGTAATCACTCCCGTTCGTACATCGTCTTTATTTGGTAATCCCAAATGTTCTTTTGGAGTTACATAGCACAACATGGCAGTCCCATACCAACCTATCATAGCGGCTCCGATTCCCGAAGTGATATGGTCATATCCGGGAGCAATATCAGTAGTCAAAGGACCTAAGGTATAAAAAGGTGCCTCTCCACAAGCTTCTAATTGCTTATCCATATTTGCTTTGATCATATGCATTGGTACATGTCCTGGTCCCTCGATAAAGGTTTGTACATCGTGTTTCCAGGCAATTTTTGTTAACTCTCCCAGTGTTTCTAATTCTGCAAACTGTGCCTCGTCATTAGCATCTGCAATACAACCCGGGCGTAACCCATCTCCCAGCGAAAATGCTACATCATAGGCTTTCATGATCTCACATATTTCTTCAAAATGTGTATATAAAAAGCTTTCTTTATGATGTGCAAGACACCATTTTGCCATAATAGATCCTCCTCTAGAAACAATACCTGTAATACGCTTTGCTGTCATAGGTACATAGGCTAAACGCACTCCTGCATGAATGGTGAAATAATCTACTCCCTGTTCTGCCTGTTCGATCAATGTATCCTTAAAAATCTCCCAAGTCAAATCCTCGGCTTTACCATTTACTTTTTCTAACGCTTGATAAATAGGGACTGTTCCTATAGGTACAGGTGAGTTACGAATAATCCACTCACGGGTTTCGTGTATGTTTTTTCCTGTAGAAAGGTCCATGATATTATCTGCTCCCCAACGACATGCCCATACTGCTTTTTCTACTTCTTCTTCGATACTTGATGTTGTTGCAGAATTACCAATATTAGCATTAATCTTTACCAAAAAATTTCTCCCTAAAATCATAGGTTCACTTTCTGGGTGATTAATATTAGACGGTATAACAGCTCTACCCCTGGCAACTTCTTCTCTTACAAATTCTGGAGTAATTACCTCGGGAATACTAGCTCCAAAATCTTGACCAGGATGTTGTTTAGAAAGACGTTTTACTTCTTGAAGTTTTTGATTTTCGCGTATCGCAACGTATTCCATTTCTGGAGTGATAATGCCTTGTTTTGCGTAATACATCTGAGAAACATTCTTCCCTTTTTTAGCTCGTTTTGGCTTGCGAAGATGGTTAAATCGAAGATGATCCAGACTAGAATCATTTAGTCTTTCATTACAGTATTCTGAAGAAAAACTATCTAATTCTTCTACATCTCCACGATCCAAAACCCATTGCTCCCGAATAGGTTCGATCCCATTATGTACATTGATCTCTTTTGAAGGATCGGTATATGGGCCACTCGTATCATAAACAGTAACCGGTTGATTAACGGTTCTTTTTCCTGTAATGCTATCGACAGTATCACTTAATTCGATCTCTCGCATTGCTACTTTAACTTGTGGATGAATAGCTCCAGGTACATAGATTTTTTTTGAACTTGGAAAAGGTGTGGTACTAATAATAGTGTCCTGTGGTGCTGTATCTTTTTTCTTCATGAATATTGTATTTCAGGTTTTGATCATACCCTTAGCTGTTAGTTTTTCTTATAGTATTAATGATTTGTAATTAATCCTACCCGCCTTGAGTAGCTTTTATGATTACTATATCATCATCGTTTTCTATCATTGTTTGTTCCCATTTTTCTTTAGAAATGACTTCATTATTAATGGCAATAGCAATTCCGTTAGGAAGAATATCTAATTGCTCTAACAATTTTTTTATTGAACTGTTTTCTAAAATTGATTGGGATTGATTGTTAACGTTTATGGTCATTTTTTTATATATTAATTCCATAAACTTTAGGTCGTAATTGCCTAAATAGAGAAGAAAAACCACACTCATACAAATGTGATATTTACTTTTCCCTTCGTCGGTACTAACCGCATCAGGTTCAAAGGGTATTTCTCAGACCTAACCAAAGTTAAGGACACCCCTAAAGTTTATGTTATAAAAGTAATAAAACTTATATAAAAAAGAAGGTTAAAGTCAAGTTTTAACCTCTTCTTATTTAAAATTTCAATGTTGCTCCAAGCAAAAAATTAATTCCTGCCTGCGGATAAAAACCTGCTCCCTCGATGGTAGTTACCGTACCAGGATTAGAAAAATCATCATCAAATGTAAAAAAGTATCCATTAGACACATATTCCTGATCAAAGACATTATTAACCAATCCTGTTAATACTATTGATTTAAAAACAGGAATATTTTTTATTTCATATACCACATTAAGGTCATTTATAAAGAAACTATCGAGTTTCGAAACTTCACTATCAATATTACCCATGTATTGCTCTCCTACAAATTTAGACAGCAATCCTAATTGAAGGTTTTTTATTGGGCGATACATAAACATATTACCTGCTACAATATTAGGAGAATATGAGATGTTTGTATCTCCCAGGTTGACAAAACTACCATCCCTAGAGGTTATAAAATCTTTATTCTTATTTGTACTTAATGAAACATTGGGTTTAATTACAAATTGATCAGATAGTGTAATATCTGCATCTATTTCGATTCCCAAACGATAACTTTCTCCACTGGTAGCTCTAATTGGTGCACCTACATCATCTAGTGCTCCTGTTAATACCAATTGATCTCTATACCACATATAGTAAAGGTTGGTATTTACTACTATTTTGTTTTTTGCCAATCGCCATCCTAATTCAATATCATTAAGTCTCTCTGCCGTATCTATATCATTTTCAAAATCATCTCTTCTTGGTTCTCTATTAGCTCTGGCATAGGATACATATACTTGATTTACATCATTTACTTGAAAAGTAGCTCCCATTTTAGGGTTAAAGAATGCATAGTTTTTATCTACTTGAAGCGCAACTCTTTTTGAAGTTAATCCTGAAGTTTTATAATTTACAAAACGTCCTTGCAAATCTAAAAATGCACTCCATTTATCATTAATTCTATAAGTGGTTTTGCCAAAAACCGAATATTCGGTTTTCTTTCCGTTTCCAAAATAGTATTTATCTCCACTCTGAAAACCGATAGGATTCTCTGTCCAAACAATTTCACCAAAATGATCTCCATCGTAATAACTATAGAATCCGCCAAAATCGATATCAAGATTATTATCTTTATAATTCACACTAGCATTTGCAACATAAAAATCGTTCTGCAACCATCTTCTACGAAGGTAATCGGTTTGCGTAATTTCTTCTCCGTTAACAGTAACAGGATTTACTCCTAAAAATGCTAAAGTAGCCTGATCAGAAAATAGTACATTACCATAATGCCACTCATCTACATATTGCTCAAAAAAACCTCGGCCATATGTATAATTTAAACCTAAGTTTGTTGACCAGTTGTTGTCATACCTTTGATTCCAATGCAATTGGTAATGATCTTGTTTATAATTATCAACTTCATTCTCATAAAACCCCTGAAGGTTTCCTTCGGCATCATATTGAAATCCTATTGGGTTAAATCGTCTGTCATTTTCTAAAGTAGTCTTGTCAATACCATTCCATGATTGATATGTAATCTCATGTCCACCAAAAGTAATTGCTTTAATCAAAGTATTATCGTTTACATAAGACCCTTGTACGAAATATGATTTTAAATCTGAAGAAGCACGGTCGACATAGCCATCTGATGCTATCGCAGATAGGCGTCCTGCTATTTCTATCTTTTCGTTAAGTAACCCTGTACTAAATTTTAAGTTATGTTTTCTGGTACCAAAGGATCCCACAGTATTCGAAATTTCTGCATTAGCTTTTTCAGAAACAGCATCCGTTAGCAGGTTTAAACTTGCTCCAAAAGCGCCCGAACCATTAGTTGAAGTTCCTACACCACGCTGAAGCTGAAGATTTTCTACAGAGGAGGCAAAATCAGGAAGGTTTACCCAAAATGTACCCTGACTCTCTGCATCATTAAAAGGGATCCCATTTAATGTAACATTTACCCTTGATGCGTCGCTACCTCTTACTCTAATATAGGTATACCCAACTCCGGTTCCTGCATCAGAAGTCGTAACGACTCCTGGTAAATAATTTAATAAAATAGGAATATCCTGACCCAGATTGCGTGTTGCTAGTTCCTCTTTAGACAAATTAGAATGGGTGATAGGTGAATCTGCTTCTACTCGTACAGATTTTACTAAAACTTCATCTAGTTTTTCTATCTTGGTTTGAGTAGAATCTGTTGATTTTTCCTGAGCCGTAAGGTTAATGCTCAATAATAAAAGTGTAAGATATAATAATACGTTTTTCATCCGTAAACATTCATTACGAATAAAAGGGGTTATTATTCTGTTATAAAATTAGTACTTTAAAAAAAGCCTGATACCATTAAGAATACACATTCTACTTAAAGTTTTGGTGTTTTCTATAGTGCCATCTTGCTTATTACAAAAAAGGTACGATGTACCTTTTTTGGTTCCACAGTCCCTTGGCAACATTACTCGCCCAGGTTCATCGGGTATGATCTCAGCCTTTTACATTTAAAACTTAAAAAGCACCCCTTTGAGATTTTGGCGCAAAAATACTGTGTTTTATTGATTTATTGTACATTTATTTGATGTAATGTAGAATCTATACTAAAACAAAGCAATGCTTTAGGATTTTTGAAGTTATAAAAGGGTTATGAAGAATACGAAAAGATCAGTTACTTTTAAAATTATTGCGGGTTATTTACTTGCCGGCTTACTTGCCGTAACTGCATTTTGGGTTATCTATCAGCAATTGGGCAATTATACTCAAATCACCGAAATCAAAAATCAAAATAACGAGAAACTCTTCCTTGTTGGCGAAACCATAACAGGATTATATGAAGCTGAAAGCTTAACAAGAAATATCATTCAAACTTCTGACGTTAAAAAATTTATTACTTATAAAGCCAAAATAGATACCATCTTAAAAACGATTAATCAGGTTTCTGAAATCTCTGATGATACCTTACAAACCCGAAAAATTGATAGTATTAAACTTCTTATTGATAGTAAAAATAAAAACCTCGAAGAGCTTATTAAAGTTTATGAGCAGCGAAAACAAAAAGGGCTATATGAGACTGCTATTGATGAACTGGAAAAAGTAAACAAAAGTTTTGGCGGATATACCAAATACGATATCCGATTTAAAAAATATGATCCTCGTACAAGAAGAGCATTGATAAATATTCTAGAATTAACCAAACAAGATAATGCAAAACGACTTACCAATCAGACCGTCGATTCATTAGCAACTTCGGTAAAACAAGTACTTGCTGAGCTTGAGCAAAAGGATAGAAAATATAGGCGTGAAATAACGCTAAAGGAGAACAATCTTCTTAAAAAAGATCAAATCATTACAAAACAGCTAAGAGATTTACTTGCTTCTATTGAGCGTAATGAAAGAAATGAATATTTTGCACGTCTAGAAGCTTCAAATCAGGTTTTAAATGATACTGCAGATATTATTGTAGTAATTGCAGCCATTAGTCTGCTAATAGCGATTATATTTCTGTTTTTGATTACTAAAGATGTTTCTAAAAGTCAAAAATATCGTAATGAACTCGAAGCCGAAAAAACATATACCGAATCTCTTTTAAAAACACGGGAATCTTTGATTAACACGGTTACTCATGATCTTCGCTCTCCTTTAAATACGGTTATCGGATATTCGGATTTATTAGAAAGAACCGGGCTAGACAATAAACAAAAACACTATCTGGATCACTTAAAAAAATCATCAGATTATATTCTTCATCTGGTAAATGACCTTCTTGATTTATCAAAACTTGAGGCCGGTCGAATGGTAATTGAAGAGCTTCCGTTTTCTCCACAAAAATTAATAGAAAATACAATCTCTAGTGTTATTCCTATAAATGACAAGAAAAATCTTGATATCAGAATTATAACAGATCCTCAACTAAAAAACCAGTATTTAGGAGATCCTTTTAGAATAAAACAGGTATTAACAAATTTGGTAAATAATGCTTATAAATTCACTAATGAAGGTTCTATAACAATTGATAGTAAGGTTATTGAAAATGGTTTATCGGAAAAACAATTGGTTATATCTGTAAAAGACACAGGAATAGGAATTACAAAAGAACAACAGCATTATATTTTTGAAGAGTTTTCTCAGGGAGATGATAATACCGAGAAAAAATATGGTGGTTTTGGTTTGGGTCTTGCCATTACCAAAAAAATAATTAAACTCTTAAAAGGTAAAATCGAATTAGAGAGTGAACTTAACGTAGGTAGTAAATTTACATTTTATATTCCTTTTAAACAGTCTGGCACGTTAATCCCCGAGGAAGAATCAGAAGTTACAGAAATACAAAACTTTACAAACAAGAAGGTTTTGATCGTTGATGATGATCCCAGTCAATTAGCATTAACTAGTGAAGTAGTTACATTAGCTGGTCTGACTTATGATATTTGTAAAAATGGTATTGAAGCGATCTCATTATTACAAACCAATACATACGATCTTGTACTTACTGATATTCAAATGCCAAAAATGGGTGGTTTCGAGCTTTTACAATCTATAAAAAATAATGCAAATCAATCTAATATACCAGTTGTTGCATTATCTGGTCGAACAGATACTTCTTTTGCAGAATATCAAAATGCCGGATTTGCTGCAAGTTTAAGAAAACCATATGCTCCAAAAGAATTAATTGACCTTATTGCCAAGGTACTTAGTGTTGATTTAACCAATTATAATGGGACAAATCATAATGATTTTAATCTTTCTGATGAGCAATATTCTCTTAGTGATTTAATGCTTTTTGCTCAAGGTGATTCTGACTCTTTATATGCAATTTTAGATACATTTTATGAAACTACCATTGACAATGTTAAAGAACTAAAAACGACAATCAGAAAAAAAGACATCCATCATATTAAAAAAATTGCTCACAAAATGCTTCCTATGTTTAAACAGATAAAAGCAAAAGAAGTAGTACCTATTCTAGAAAAACTAGAAGATCCTGATCAATATCATCTCAATAAAAAAGCTATACTAAATCTAACCAATGATGGCATCGAAAAAATTGAAGATTTAATCGATAAACTAAAAGTAGAAAATTAAAGACTAATATCGTACTGTTTTAATTTATTGTATAGCGTTTTTCGATCTATCAAAAGCATTCTGGCAGCTTTAGCTTTATTTCCATTTGCTTTTTCTAAGGCATCAAGAATCAATTCTTGTTCATTTTGGTTTTTAAACAATCCATAAGTTTGTTTTGCATTATGAGGAGCATACGCAATATCATTTGGCAATACATCTAATGTAATCATATCGCTTTGAGAAAGAAGAACAGATCGTTTTACCATATTTCTTAATTCTCTTAAGTTACCAGGCCAATTATATTTTTTAAATGCTTCTAATACTTCATCGGTGAATCCAACTACATGTTTTTCTAATTCGATATTTGATTCTTCAAGAAAGTGATTTGCAAAAAGCATCAGATCTTCAATTCTATCTCGTAATGGTGGTACTTTAATAGAGA
Source organism: Aquimarina atlantica (assembly GCF_000626715.1). Lineage (GTDB taxonomy): Bacteria > Bacteroidota > Bacteroidia > Flavobacteriales > Flavobacteriaceae > Aquimarina > Aquimarina atlantica. The sequence goes on from NZ_AQRA01000002.1 coordinate 158,428, forward strand.
ATTCATTTAACCTATGATATAAATCTTCTCGAAAATCTCCTTCTTTTACGGCATGACTAAGGTCTTCATTAGTAGCAACTATTACTCTAATATCTACTTCTATTTCTTTATTACTCCCTACAGGTTTGATTTTTCTTTCCTGAAGTGCTCTTAACAATTGAACTTGCAGCTCATAACTTAGATTACCTATTTCATCTAAAAATAATGTTCCTTTATTTGCAGCTTCAAAATGCCCTACTTTATCATTTACAGCACCGGTAAAGGATCCTTTTATATGCCCAAAAAACTCACTAGAAGCTATTTCTTTAGGAATAGCACCACAATCTACTGCAACAAATGGTTTATCTGCTCGCTTACTTGCTTTATGAATACTGCTGGCAACGTATTCTTTACCTGTACCACTATCTCCTATTACTAAAACAGACATACGCGTAGGAGCTACCAAAGCAACATATTCATTTAGTTTTTTGGAAGCATCGCTAACTCCGCGAACAAAAGAATCATTAGCTCTTTTTGGTATTTTAGGCTGTGTTACACTGGTTTCTTTTTCTTTAACTATTTTATCTGATACCGCTCCTTGTTTATGTAGAGCCTTTTCTATAGTATGTAGTATAGTATCTGGATTAAATGGTTTAGAAACATAATCAAAAGCCCCTTGCTTTATTGCACTAACAGCCATATTAATTTCGGCATAACCGGTCATAATAATTACTTGAGTATCGGAGCTATGTTTTAAAATTTCGGCTAATAAGGTAATACCATCACTATCGGGTAATCTTACATCAGAAAGTACAATATCAAAAGTTTCTTTCTTAATTTTTTGAATAGCTTCATTACCAGAAAATGCTGTAAAGACCTTATATTCCTTTTTTTGTAAAAAGGTCTTAAGCATTGTACAAAAAGCCACATCATCTTCAACGATAAGTATCTTAGACATATTTAAAAATTTATTCCTAAAAAAAGCTATTGTATAAAATTACGATTTAAAATACTTAGTTCGAATAAAAACATAAAAAAAGAGACCCTTGGGATTGAGTCTCTTTTTTAGCACTAAACAACTTTATATCGTCCTTGGTTGCAAAACGATATCCTTTTCTACCCCTAGATTTAAGATTTATTGTCGTTTGGCTTTATCCATTCGCCATTAGCGCTTGCAAATACAACTTTTGTATTATCGTCTTTATCTTGTAGGATAATTTTATACGTATTATCCTTAGACATATATGCTTTTACAATCCTTAACTCTGCAAAATCTTTGGCAGCTGCTTCTTGAATTGATAATGGCAATTCTACAATATTGATTTCAGTATATTCTTGCTGCTCATACTCATAATCTCTAAACTCAAGATCATCACTAAGAACGGCTAATTCGTCCTGAGCAACAACACCCTGTGCCGAAAAGATACTTACTACAATCGCTACTATCATTGGTAACTTTTTCATTTTGGGTTACTGAATTATTTCTACAGTTAATAAATAGTAATAATTGTTCCAAACATGTAACTACAATCAAATATGATTTAAATTACTGAAAATCAAATAATTATAATTTTTACATATAGAAACATATCGGTGTAGAAAATGTAGAATCCACACAAAAGTGTAGAAATATTACACGCTTTTAAAAAAAGATTAACTCATAAAGAAGGTTTTTTACGATTAGCTTTCTTTAATGAATGCTTTTGTTTACTATCCAAACGTTTTTTGATAGCTGCCCTAGAAGGTTTAGTTCGTTTTCTTTTTTTAGGAATATAGAGATTGGCCTTAAGAATTTCCAAAAGCCTTTTAATCACCAGTTCTTTATTTTTATGTTGACTTCTGCTATCACCACATTGTAATAATAGAACACCAGATTTGGTTAACCGTGAAGACAATTTCTGGCTCAACCGTAATTTTTCGTCATCGGTAAATCCTGCAGATGCCATGATATCTAAAGTTAGTTCTATTTTTGAAGATACTTTATTTACATGTTGACCTCCTGCTCCTGAGCTTCGAATGGCTTTAAATTTTAGTTCATTTATGATTATAGAAGTATTCACGAAAAAAGAGTTACCTGGTGTGCCGACTTAAGTAAATCATTTACTGTTTTTACCGGGTTAAATGTAGTTAATGGCACTTCTACAAACACACTAATCCAATTTGCCATTGCACCATTCCATAACCCAGGAAGTTCTAGCGCTTTCAGAATCTTACCATTCATAGTTTTTTGGGTAATAAATCCTGCATCAGGATCTACAAAATCAAGTAGATTGAATTTCTTACCATTATAATCCCGTACGCCACACACCAGATCAACCGGATTAAAATGAGTAGCACTACCAAGAATCTCTTCTTGTCTTCGATCTTTTTTATCAATTTGTGGTGCCTCGATAATCTGTAATACCAATCTTCCATTTTCTCGCTTTATCCAAAATGGTCCTCCTCCTGGCTCTCCTTCGTTAATTACCATACCACAAACCCGAATAGGTCGATTTAAGGATTCTCGTAAAAATTGAAGTTTATATTTATCAGAAAATTTATCAAAATCTAGCGGTAATCTTACATTAAGCTGGTGTACTAAAAACTTTTTGATGTCTTTTAACTCTGCTTCTGAAGGCTTCTTTTCATCAATTGCATTTAATATTCTAAATACTTCGTCCTGAATTTCGATGAGCTTACCAGCTAATACTTTTTTATATCCAGAAACTTCATCTTGGTATTTACGTACCACTACATTATCTATATTTTTAATATAAATAATATCTGCATCCAAATCATTTAAGTTTTCGATCAATGCTCCATGTCCTCCTGGTCTAAATAACAAACATCCATCTTCTTTTCTAAACGGTTCATTATCTTCGGTTACTGCAATAGTATCTGTTTCTGATTTTTGAAATGAATAGGTAATACTAAAATTGGTATTGGTTTTCTCTTCAACTTTTTTCTTAATTCTTTCAAACTCATCTTTAAAAGCTTCGAGATGATCTTTAGAAATCGTAAAATGCAGTTTAGAATCACCTTTGTCGTTAGTATTATAACCGGCTGCTTCATATAAATGTTCTTCAAAAGAGGTTGCTATGCTATCATCATATTTATGAAAAGGGAATAACCCCTTGGGAAAGGTTCCATAATTTAACCCTTTTTCTTTTAGCATCATTTCGACAAAAATATACAATTGTTTCCCTTCGGATAACGATCTAAATTTAGGATAGGCACTTTTTACTTTTTCCATAACTATATCATAGAATGGAAATTTTTCCAGGCCTATTAAAAAAAGACGTATTGCATTTGCTTTTTCATGATTTGTATAAGAATTAAGACTTTCTTTTTTAAAATCATAATTATCAAGAAACCGAAATAAATCTTTAAACATTCGTGTAGCTGCACCTGATGCAGGGACAAACTTTATCGTTTCGAGATGCTGCATTCTAGAATTGTATAACTTGGTAAGTTCTGACTGGTAATGTTCAGAAAATTTAAGGATTCCATTATCCAATGTTGCTGCACTTCTTAATGCTACAAAAGGAATTTCATTTTTAAAAGTTTCTATTTGTGTAAGTACTTTATCAATCGTTAATCCTTTTGATTTGATTAACTTAATATCTTTATCTGTTATATTCACTTCTATCTTCTATTAATTGGCTAATGTGTGTCAATGCTTTTTTAAAACGAGATATTTTATCTCCTTTTATGACGATGTATGGAAGATTATGTTTATCAAGACATTCTTTAAATCTTAAAAACATTTCTTCTCGTTCGTGGGGTTTGTCTCTTAGATCATCGGCAATCCAAGGAATGTCAATATAAGTCAAAAGATACAAATCATAAACATTTTCTAATGAAATTTTATTTAAGATTTTGGGAACAACCCCATCGTAGTATGCTTCTGAATACACTTTGAGCTCTAAAAGATTTGTGTCACAAAACAATAGAGTGTTAACGTTTTGAGCGATTTCATTTTCTAATTTCATTTGTCCTTCTGCAATCTGAAGCATATCGTCATATACACATACTTCTTTGGTTTCGTCCCATTTTCTTTGCAAATATTCTCGCATATATTCGGGAACACACTCTGTATTATAATATGCTGCCAATTGCCTGGATAAAGTAGTTTTACCCGTACATTCTGGACCAAACAATACTACTTTTATACAATTGCTGGATCGTTGTCTAAGCTTTTCTTCCATGTGATATATCCAAAAATTGCAATAATCGTAAACACTACATATTGCAAACTGGTAAATGTAAATCCTTTATAAAAATATAATGGTATCGAAATAACATCTCCGATAATCCAAAATACCCAGTTTTCAATTTTTCTTTTTGCCATTAACCACATCCCAACAAAGAATATTGCTGTAGTTAAGGTATCTATATATGCCGCCCAATCATTTAACTTGTCAAAAACGACATAAACTCCATACACAAAAAGTAGGGTCATGACAAAAATTATGGCCGATATGTTCTTTTCTTCTACAGTTGTTCTTGCAATAGGAGTAACATGTCTCTCATCTATTTTTCGGGTCCAGATGTACCATCCATAAATACTCATTATGAAATAATATACATTGATCATCATATCTCCTAATAATGACCATTGCAATAACAAATACACGTAAATTGCTGTACTTATAATACCCGTTGGATATACCCAAATCTTATTAAACCAAGCAAAAATTACACTTAGCAGACCAAAAAATGCTGCTATAATCTCGAGCGTTATATGTAAATCGGAGTATTCTGAATACTGCCCAAATAAAAATTCAAAAATGGGATTCATAATCACTTCTATTACTTTTTACCATTTTCATATACACTAAAACGTGATCCATATCTCCAAATGCGTTTTTAATTTCTAAAGTCAAAAAAGACATTACTTCATCATACTCTCCATAGATTTGAGTACTTAAAGGGTTTTCTAAAACTGTAAACTCAGATGCTCTTAATCGTTTTATAAAATGAATAATATGTTCTTCAAAATCAGCTTGAAGCGGGGTAAGGGTTAATTCTATTGATATTTGCATCTTATCTTTTTATATGATATTTCCCAAAAATATGCATCTAATTGTACACTCAAATTTACATTTCCGAAGCTGGTAAAGCGTATACACAGGTAAATCCCTCAAATTCTACAAATGTCATATCATAATGTGTTATTTCATCTTTATAATTAACTGCTCCATAAACAAATGGATAGTCTAATGTAAAAGGAGAAATATAAATATGTTGCTCAAAACTCAAGCCTGCCGTTGCATATAATTTATACAAAGATTCTTTAGCTCCCCAAATTATAGTTAATGCACGAGTCTTATCCAGATTTTGTTTTCCTAGAGCATCATTCTCAAAATCATTCACAAATTTATGGGCAATTCTATGAATCTTTTCTCTTTGTTTTTCGATATCAATTCCAACAAGTTTATCACTAATTATGACTCCTGCATACTCATAAGAATGAGTAATAGAGATCTGTTTTCCATCTTTAAGATGTGGTTTTCCAAATTCATCATAATACAGATCATGATCGGTATAACCAAATGCAGCCAACAGGTGTCTAACACTCATAAAACCTCTGCGGTGCATATCAGATTTCATATTATCTACTCTATTCTGGCAATGTTGCGTTAATTCTATTCCCTGGCAGAGAGCATCATAAGATTCTTCAATCTTCCAAATCAACACATTAGTACTTTCATCTACTGTTATAGTTTTGTAAAGAGGCATTTAAATTCTTAAAGTTATTATGTACCTTTGCAAACCGAAAAAGGAATATTATTCCATTTTTCGGGAAACGAATTTAGAACAATTTAGTGCGAAATACCAGAAAGCACTTCATAAACATAAAATTAACTACTATGAGTACTAAAACTGTACCTTATGTTCCTTACAAGGTGAAAGATATTTCATTAGCTGCCTGGGGAAGAAAAGAAATCGAATTAGCTGAAGCAGAAATGCCAGGACTTATGTCTCTTCGTGAAGAATATAAAGATGAGCAACCTCTTAAAGGTGCTCGTATTGCGGGTTGTCTTCATATGACTATCCAAACTGCAGTGTTAATAGAAACACTTCAGGCTCTTGGTGCAGAGGTAACCTGGAGTTCTTGTAACATTTTTTCTACTCAGGATCAAGCTGCAGCTGCAATTGCAGAAGCAGGTACTCCAGTATATGCCTGGAAAGGTATGAATGATGAAGAATTCGACTGGTGTATAGAACAGACTCTATTTTTTGGTGAAGATCGTAAACCTCTAAATATGATTCTTGATGATGGGGGAGACTTAACTAATATGGTTTTAGATAAGTATCCTGAATTAGTAGAAGGAATCAATGGTTTATCTGAGGAAACAACTACCGGTGTTCATAGATTATATGAGCGTATGGCAAATGGAACACTTCCAATGCCAGCGATTAATGTAAACGATAGTGTTACTAAATCAAAATTTGACAATAAATACGGATGTAAAGAAAGTGCTGTAGATGCGATTCGTCGTGCTACCGATGTAATGCTTGCTGGTAAACGTGTTGTTGTTTGTGGATATGGAGATGTAGGTAAAGGTACTGCTGCATCGTTTAGAGGAGCAGGTTCTATAGTTACTGTTACCGAAATTGATCCGATTTGTGCTTTACAAGCAGCAATGGATGGTTTTGAAGTAAAAAGACTAGAAACTGTTGTTGGAAATGCAGACGTTGTTATTACCACTACCGGAAATAAAGATATTGTTCGCGGAGAACACTTTAAAGCAATGAAAGATAAAACCATTGTTTGTAACATTGGGCATTTTGATAATGAGATCGATGTGGCTTGGTTAAATTCGCAAAGCGAAAAAGTTGAGATCAAACCTCAGGTAGATAAGTACAATATTGGAGGTAATGATATTATACTTCTTGCCGAAGGTCGTTTAGTAAATCTAGGTTGCGCAACGGGTCACCCAAGTTTTGTAATGAGTAATTCATTTACCAATCAGACATTAGCACAGATTGAGCTTTGGACTAATATCGAAAATTATGAAAATAAAGTGTATATGCTTCCAAAGCATTTAGATGAAAAGGTAGCAAAATTACACCTGGCTAAAATTGGAGTAGAACTTACTGATCTTAGTAAAGAGCAAGCTGAGTATATTGGTGTAACTGTTGAAGGACCTTACAAGCCAGAATATTACAGATACTAAATTAAGGTCGCTGTAGTTTTATATACTACTTAGGCTTTTAGAATAAGAAACCCCTTATCTTTCGATAAGGGGTTTTTATTTACAATAACAAAGGTGTGTTATTATTTCTTTTTCCTAAAGATATAACTCATCCATACAGGATCATTCTCTTCAGAAACAATAGATTGTCGATCTACGAACTCCCAATTCGCAGCATTCATATAATTCAATAAATCAGAGGTTTTCTCTAAATCTTCTAGCTGCTTAATGGTTATTTGCTTACCCACCAAAGATGTTTGTTCCTCTACCTTAATCCTTTTTACTTTACCTCTATTATTTGCTTTTTGAATTACAATAACCTCTAGATAGTCATATTTAGGAATATCTTGCGAAGTAGCAGTAGAAGCTATGCATAAAAAGAAGATAACGGATACTGTTTTGGTTAGTATAGTATTCATAGTTTTCTATTTTTGAGTTATACCAAAGGTTAACTAATATTACTTTGCCTTTTTAAGGATATATTTAGCCATTTCCTTAGCTAGTTTTGCATAACTCTCGGCTATTCTGTATCCAGAGTTATAATCGGCTCCATAAAAATTACTTCCTGGTACTTTAAAATACTTTGTAGAGAATAATATTTTATCAGGATTACCAGTTTCATATACAATAATCGTTGCATTTACTTTAGAAGGTTGTTTCATAACACCCACATTATAGCCTGGATAAATCCATGTTGTTTTTACTTTCATAGTATGAGTAGCACCTTCCAGGTTTTTTTCAACTTTAACGGCTCCACCATCAAAACGCTTATTGAAAGATTCTATATATTTTGGTTCATATAAATTTTCACGATCAGCAAACCAGGATTTTTTAAATCTTTCACCTCTACCAGCTTCTTTAGCTTCTCGCTTATCCATTTTGTCTTTTAGGAACTCTTCTTCTGTATCAAATTTGTCTACTTTAAGGTTTTCATAATCGAAAACCAAATTATACGCTGTGATACCTTTTAAATTTTTAATACTTCCTTCCTGGTCTTTTCTTTTTTGACTAAAAGAAAGGGTAACAGTCATTAACAATGTTAATAATAATAACTTTTTCATGATTAGGTTTTTAAATTTGATGATAAATATATTTCTTTTTTTTAAGAATAAAAGAAAAGTCTTTAACAGCTCGATTCTTAGAGGTTAAAACAGAAAATTCTTTAAACTCAAAGTAGCTATTAGGAAATTTATGACAAACAAAAAACCCTTTTCTTAATACAGAAAAGGGTTTTTTTATATTACAAAGGAAAGATCCTTTATGCTTCAAATGGAATTATAGAAACATAGGATTTATTGTCTTTCTTTTTAGTAAATTTCACTAAACCATCTACTTTAGCATGTAGCGTGTGATCTTTACCTGCATATACGTTTTCACCTGGTTTGTGGGCTGTACCTCTTTGTCTTACAATGATGTTACCAGCCACGGCAGCTTGTCCACCAAATATCTTCACACCTAAGCGTTTCGATTCTGATTCTCTACCGTTTTTCGAACTACCAACTCCTTTTTTATGAGCCATTTTCTTTCGGTTTTATATTGTTAATACTTACAGGATTACCTGCCGTTTTTTATTTTCCTTGTAAAGCTTCAATTAGTTCTGCTTTCTTCATAGAAGAAATCCCAGAGACTCCCTGCGCTTTAGCCATTTCTTTTAATTCAGCTACTGTCTTAGTGCTTAAATCTTCTTTATCAGCTTTTGGCTTTGCTGCTTCTTTCTTAGGAGCAGCTGCTTTAGTTTCTGCTTTTGGAGTAGAAGCTTTTACTTCTTTCTCTGCTTTAGCTTTTGGCTCAGCTTTTTTAGTTGCAGTTTTCTTAGCTCCAGAAGTTACTATACTTTCGATAACAATTTCTGTAAGAGATTGACGGTGACCATTTTTAACACGGTATCCTTTACGTCTCTTTTTCTTGAAAACAATAACTTTATCACCTTTAAGGTGTCTTGTGATTTTTGCTCCTACTTGAGCTCCATCTATAGCTGGGGCGCCTAAAGTAATTTTATCTCCATCAGCCGCAAGAAGAACTTTATCAAAAGAGACTTTATCTCCTTCTTCTCCTGCTAAACGATGTACAAATACTTTTTGGTCTTTTGCAACTTTAAATTGCTGCCCTGCTATCTCTACAATTGCGTACATAGCGTAACGTTTAATTAATTATTTTTATAAATAAAGAACTGCGCCTATTTCTAATTAGGCGGGTGCAAATATACTGCTAATTAATTAAATGACAAATATTTTATACCTCTACAGGCTTCGAATTGTGATTTTTTTTAGGATTCCAACTTTCTTTAAACAATTGCATAAAAGATAATGTAAGCACAAAAGTAGTGGCAAACCCCATAACTGCTGCAACAAACACAACTATCCCTACTCCCACATGATAATGCGAACTCCAATTTGCCAGCATTTCTGGTAAAAAATTAGTGTTGATATTAGTTACATAAATCGCAAAGAAAATAATAAAAACGATTGTAGCATTAAACCCTGTAAAAAGTCCCGCCATAAATCCTTTTTGATATTCAAAATCACTTCCCTTTTCTTGCTTGTAATTTTTCATGGCTTTGTACAAACCAAGGGCAACTATAATACCATTACCCAAACTAAAAACAGGTTTTGTTTGTACACCAATCAAAGAAAGAAGTAAAAAATATACAATAAGTCCAGCAGCAATAAGGAGTCCATAGGTAACAGGAATAGTTGATTTCTTCATGGTTTCACTCTTTAGGATTCTCTCTTAAAAGTAAGAAATTTAAGAGTTTTTTAACCTTAACAACTTGTTAATTTATTGTTTAACAATAAGATAGACCACTACTTATTCCTATTAGCTAAGTATACTCCCAAAATAATAACCCCAGAAGCAAGCACTTGATACAGTGTAAATTTCTCATTATCTAATATCCCCCACAGCATGGCTACAATAGGAATAGTATAAGTTACGGAAGTCGCAAATACCGGGGTACTGATCTGTACCAGTTTATTAAACAATACTTTGGCAATACCTGTACCTACTATAGCAAGTATAGATATATACACCAAACTCACATGTACTTTTGGGTTAGTAACTACTTCGGCTTTAAAAAAACCTGAAAAACACAACACGATTAAAGCAGGGATCACTAATACAATAAAATTTCCGTTAGCAATTGCCATAGGTGGGATATGCTGCATATACCTTTTTATGATATTTACATTTATTGCATAACATACCGAAGCACAAAGTACTAATAGTGCATACCAATAGTTTTGATTAGGGTTTACTGAAGCTCCTTCTAATATCAGGGCAACACAGCCTATTAGCCCCACAATCACACCAAAGAATTGATTTTTACTAAATCGAATAGAGAAAATCAACATCCCCAGGATCAAAGTAACCAATGGCGTAGTAGAATTAAGAATTGACGCTATACCACTATCAATTTCTGTCTCAGCAAAGGCGAATAAAAAAGCAGGAATAAATGTTCCTGCAAAGGCAGATATGATCACCCATTTCCAGTCTGACGTCGCTATTTTTCTCATGCTTCTAAATCCAATCAGAAACAAAAATGTTGCTGCAAATAATGTCCTTAGCGCACCCAATTGTAATGGCGTAAGGCCGATCAATGATTTCTTGATAAGAATAAATGAACTACCCCAAACCAGAGAAAGTACTGCCAGATAGATCCATTTTAGTTTTGTGTTTTGCATTTTTGCGAAGTAAGTTGCAAAAGTGATAAAATTATAAGTACACAGAATACCTTTTGGAAGAAAATTAACTATTAAAAAGCGTATTTGAAGTTTTTTACTCTTTCCAACGAAGTGTTTCCATAAAATACCTCATATCATTACGCAAATAATTTGCGGCGGGAAGTATAGAATCATAATTAGGTTTCACTTTAAAATATATAGAACCTACTATAAAATGCCGAATACTATCGGTCGCATAAAACTGAGATGCAGAAGCAGCATCACCAGAAACCTCATAAAACATACCATATACTTTATTTTCTTCATTTGCATATGGTGTTTGCACAATCCCATCTGCTTTGATTACATGTTCCTGGGTAAGGTTTTGAGCATCTCTAAGTAACGAATCCAGATTATTGTTGATTTCATAATAAGAAATATACATCGTGGCTCTTAATTTTTTATACTCCAGATTGTACCAGCAATTTTTATTTCTTCTCGCTCTTCGAAGTTCTGAAAATTCGTTTTTTTCAAAAGAATAAGGACAAGGTAATGCCAGCTCTTTATACTTGGGAGCAGGATAACTTAATCGTAGCATCCCTTCTGGTTTAGGCAATACTTCGCCCCCGCAAGAAAATAGCATACAAACACTGGTCACTATAAAAAATCTAACTATTTTCGTTTTCATTAATGGTCAATTTCACTTGTTTTATTCGCTTGTTATCCAACGATTCTATTTTAAAAGCATACTGATTTACCGCAATAATTTCTCCACGTTTTGGGAAACTTCCTGAGATCTCCAGTAACAATCCTGCAATAGTTTCTGCATCTCCTTTCTTTTCTTCAAAAACACTGTTATCTTCCAGTTTCAGTACTTTATAAAAATCTTTTAAAGCTGTTCTTCCTTCAAAAACATAGTTTTGATCATCTAATTTCGAAAATATCAAATCTTCATCATCAAACTCATCACTAATATCCCCTACAATTTCTTCTATAATATCTTCGAGAGAAATCAAACCACTGGTTCCTCCGTACTCGTCTACAACGATAGCCAGGTGATTTTTTTTATCTTTAAAATCATTAAGTAAATCATCTAGTTTTTTATTCTCTGGTACAAAATAAGGAGTTCTTAACAGAGATATCCAATCAAAAGAAGGTGTATTAATATAAGGCAATAAATCTTTTACATACAGAATTCCAATTACATTGTCGATACTATCTTCATATACCGGAATCCTGGAATATTCTTTTTCGATAATCTCAGGAAGAATTTCCTGGTATGCAGCTGCACTATTTAATGCAAAAATATCCATCCTTGGATGCATTACCTGCTTAGCATCTGTGTTTCCAAAAGATACAATACCTTCTAATATTTTCTTCTCTTCGTCTGTAGTATCTTTGTCTGAGGTTAGTTCTAATGCCTGTGACAATTGATCTACACTTAAATTCGATTTCTGTTTCCCTAATCGGTTATGAATCCTAACAGTAATACTACGCATTGGCATACTAACCGGCGAGATAGCCCAATCCAGAATTGCCAGGGGTCTTGCCATAAATTTGGCAAACTTCACCTTATTTCTACTGGCATATAGCTTAGGTAAAATTTCACCAAACAATAAAATCAAGAATGCTGCGACTCCGACCTCTACTACAAATCTCACATTAATCAAACCCAGCCAAACATAATCAAGATTGCTAAAATATACCTTACCCAAAGTATCAAAAAGCAACACTATCGCTATATTGATAAAGTTATTTGCTACTAATATGGTAGCCAATAACTTTTTTGGGTTATCTAGTAGTTTAGACACAATCCTAAGATTCTTAGACGCATTCTCTTCATCTTTAAGATCTGTAGGAGTTAAAGAAAACAGAGCTACTTCGCTACCCGATATTAATGCAGAAAAAATAAGCAGCACTACCAGTACAACCACATTAATAGTTTGCACAAAATCAAAAACAAATAGTGAAATAAATAACGGTTCAGGATCAGGGTCCAAATTATCTTTGTTTAGTTAGACATATCAGAACGGAAGATCATCATCTTCTGTTGCTGGTGAATTAGATGAAACTTCCTGCGAATTGCTTGTAGCAGGTGTGTTAGTTTGAGGTGTATTCTGAGGTTTATGCTCAGAAGGCTGGTTCTCATTCTTAGGTGTAAGAAAAGTAAAATCTGTACATTGTATTTCTGTACTATACCTGTCTTTTCCTTGCTCATCTTGCCATTTTCTGGTTTTAAGACGGCCTTCAATATATACCTTATCTCCCTTATTAAGGTATTTCTCACAAATTTCTGCAGCTTTATTCCTAACCACGATATTGTGCCATTCTGTAGTATTTACGCGTTCTCCTGTGCTTTTATTCACATACGAATCATTAGTAGCAAGAGGAAATCTGCCTATGCAACTACCTCCTTCAAAATAATGCATCTTTACCTCATCACCCGTATGCCCTATAAGCATTACTTTATTTAGTGTTCCAGACATTTTAGTTTATGGTTTGTTGTTTTGGTTTATCACTGCAAAGAAATGACAAACTGTATTAAATAACGCTATCCTAATACTTCTTATTTTTTAAAGTAACTTCAAATAGCTTTGTTTATAGTAAATGTAATAAAAAAATTAATATATAAATGATCCCTCAATGGTCTTAACTTAGGTTTTAGATCTTTTTAACCTGTTGTACTTTGGGGTTCTAAACTCATCAGTTTTGCTGAAAAAAGGTATCTATAAAATTACCCAACAGAATAGGAACGGGATAGGTATGTATTTCTTCATAATCAACAATTTTTTGATCCTCGTTTATTTTTGAAGGTATATCTGATTTAACAATATAAAATCGCGTATATAAATGCTGATGAGATAATTTATGCACAATAGCCTCTTGTTGGTGCGGGATAATCTCATACTCCTTATCTTTTATCATTTCTCTAAAAACAGCATGAGATGCAATAGCATCTGTATCTATGGCATCACTTTCTATTAAAGGAAACTCATATAATCCTTTCCATATACCATTACCTACTCTTTGTTGGATGATCGTTTTCTTATCTTCTGTAAAAAACACCAAATAGTTAAAGTAGCGTTTCTTAATTTTTAGTTTTTTGATTTTGACTGGTAATATATCTACTTTTCCATTTTTAAGTGCTTCGCAACTATCTTGTAGTGGACATACAATACAATATGGACTTTTGGGTTTGCATTGTAATGCACCAAACTCCATAATTGCCTGGTTATAAGATGCAGGTTCTTCATGATCCATTAGGGTTATCGCAAGCTCTTTAAATTCTTTTACTCCTTTTGTACTATTAATAGGAGTATCGATTCCAAAATATCGTGACAATACCCGATATACATTTCCGTCTACTACAGGAACTGCTTCGGCATAACATATCGAAGCAATAGCACTCGCTGTATAATCGCCAACTCCTTTTAATTGTATGAGACCTTTATATGTATTAGGAAAAACACCATTTAAATCATTTGCAACATATTTTGCAGTAGCGTGCAGATTTCTGGCTCTAGAATAATATCCTAATCCCTGCCATAATTTTAACACTTCTTCTTCATTTGCATTTGCAAGATCAAATACCGTTGGAAAAGCTTCTGTAAACGACATATAATAAGGTAATCCTTGCGCCACTCTGGTCTGCTGAAGTATAATTTCACTGAGCCAAATATGATATGGATTTTTAGTTTCTCGCCATGGCATCGACCTTTTATTTTGTAAGTACCACGTAATGAGTTTTTTAGAAAATATCATAGTAAAATTATAAGTTTTGCAAAATTAAACGTTTAAAGATGAAAATATCATCTTAAGTATTGATATTTTGGATTTTAAATTCTTATATTTGCCCCCTTGAAAATTTAAAAACCCCTAAATAGGTAATATAATGACTAAAGCAGATATTGTAGCAAAAATTTCAGAAAAATTAGGAATAGAAAAAGGTGATGTTCAGGCAACGGTTGAAACCTTTATGGAAGAGGTAAAAAGCTCACTAGAGAGTGGAGATAATGTATACCTTAGAGGATTTGGTAGTTTTATAATCAAAACCAGAGCAGAGAAAACAGGCCGTAATATTTCTAAGAATACTACGATCAAAATTCCTGCACACAATATACCTGCGTTTAAACCTGCAAAAGTATTTGTAGAAGGTGTAAAAACTAACGTAGAAGTAAAATAAATAATTTATAAATATAAAACAGTACACACTATGCCAAGTGGTAAAAAACGTAAAAGACACAAGGTAGCTACGCACAAGCGTAAAAAAAGAAGAAGAGCCAACCGCCATAAGAAAAAGTAGTTTCTAACTACTTTTTTCATTTAAAAAGTTAAGTTCTTTGAAATCGAAATAAGACATAGTACCCCACTACCGGTATTTTTGTTTTATTTCAACGGAATTGTAAAAATTCCTGTGAAAAAATTGTTTAATCCATCTCGATAATTATCGGGATAAAAATCTAATCAGAGTGAACAAAGAATTGATCATTAGGTCAGGTTCCTCTACGGATTTTGCCTTATTAAAGGATGGAAAACTAATTGAATTACATAAGGAAGAAGACGACAGCGATTTTTCGGTGGGTGATATTTTTATTGCCAAAATCCGTAAATCTGTCCCAGGTCTAAATGCTGCATTTGTTAATGTAGGCTATGAAAAAGATGCGTTTTTGCATTACCACGACCTTGGTCCTCAAGTATCTTCTTTACTTAAATTCATAAAACGTGTAAGCACAGGTAAATTAAAAAATTATTCTCTTAAGGATTTTCCTTTTGAGAACGATATTGATAAACACGGTACTATTACCAATGTGTTAAAATCAAATCAATCACTATTAGTACAGATAGTAAAGGAACCGATATCTACCAAAGGCCCTCGAATTAGCTCAGAGCTTTCGATTGCCGGTCGATATATTGTTTTAGTTCCTTTTTCGAATCGAATTTCTATTTCTCAAAAAATAGAATCTTCAGAAGAAAAAGAACGTTTAAAAAGGCTTGTAAAAAGTATTAAGCCAAAAGGTTTCGGAATTATTGTACGTACAGTAGCAGAAGGCAAAAAAGTAGCAGAACTAGACAAAGATTTAGAAAATCTAATGGGACGATGGCAAAGCATGTGTAAAAAAATGCACAAAGCCCATCATCCTTCAAAAGTACTAGGTGAAATGAATAGAGCATCTTCTATATTAAGAGATGTATTTAATGACACTTTTACTTCTATTGTTGTAGATGATGAAGATCTCTGCAACCAAATCAAAGAGTATCTGCAAGAAATTGCTCCAAAAAAAGAATCAATTGTAAAACTTCATAATCCTAAAATACCAATTTTCGAAAAATATGGTATTGAACGGCAAATCAAAACAAGTTTTGGCAAGACGGTGTCTATGAGTAAGGGTGCTTATTTGGTTATAGAGCATACAGAAGCGATGCATGTAATCGATGTAAATAGCGGTAACCGATCTAATAAAGCCAAAAACCAAGAAGATACTGCACTAGAGGTAAACCTTATTAGTGCAGCTGAAGTAGCCCGCCAACTGCGTCTTAGAGATATGGGAGGTATTATTGTAGTCGATTTTATCGATATGAATAATGCAGATAACCGTAGAACCCTCTTCAATCAATTACGAGAAGAGATGAAAGACGATAGGGCGAAGCATAAAATTTTACCGCCAAGTAAATTTGGCCTGATTCAAATCACGCGACAGCGTGTTCGACCAGAAATGAATATCAAAACCCGGGAGGAAGATCCCAACGGAATAAATGGCGAAGTTGAGGCGCCTATAGTATTGGTAGAAAAAATTAAAGTCGAATTAGAAAAATTAATTAAAAAAGATCATAAAAAGATAACGCTAAGTGCGCATCCTTTTATTGCAGCTTTTTTAACCAAAGGATTTCCATCCACCCGATCAAAATGGTATTTTAACCATAAACGATGGGTAAAGATTGTACCTAGAGACGCTTACACGTATTTAGAATATCATTTTCACGATAAAAATGGTGAATTGATAAAATAAAATTAAACCCGGCCTGATGACAGTGCTGGGTTTTTTTGTTTTTGATGGTTAACACACCTGTCAAAGAAAACCTCTGATTGCTTCTCGATACACTACACCCAAAAGCGTGGCACTCGAAGGGACATTACATTTTAATTAATGTAATGTGTCATTCCAGCGTAGGCTGGAATCCATAATCACGTACTACAAATATGAATCTCGGATCAAGTCCAAGTAACAAACATAACAATCTCTTCTAAATCACATTTCTTCTCTTACCTCATTAGTCTGTTTTGATAAAAACCGATATACCTCCCTTGTTTTCAAGCACATTACACCCTTACATTTGGTTCAACAAAACCTATCTCCTATGGAAACCAATCCATATCAAAATAAAGCCGAATTTATGTCTGATATCCTACAGGCATTGCATCTTAAAACCGATGAATTTATGTATAACCTGGTACATCATAGCCCCTACGAAATTATACTGTATAATTGGATTAATAAGCTCTATGCGCAGGGTAAATCCAGCGACGATGCAATACAATTGATCTATAAAGCAAGAAATATAGTACTTCTTAAAAACAATAATTTGTGTAATAGTCCAATATTTCCCTAAACCCTTTGATAAACCCAGAACAAACCTGCTTAGAGATCAATCATAAACTGCCTGCTTATGCTTTTTATACGTTACAATCAATTACCTGCAAATCAAAAAAAACTGGTGAATCATAAAATGACAATGAGAACAAAAGCACCCCCAGAGATTGTACATAATGTGCTTACCCGGATCAATCCTCCTGTAAAAATTAACGGTAAAGATGTAATCACAATGTATCATATATTAGACAACATACAACAAAAAATAAAAGAAGAGGAGAAGAGTAATGAATCATGAATGTCGAATAATGAACACTGAATATTGAATAACGAATATTGAAGAATGAGAAATTAGGAATGAATGGTCGAAGTTAGATGTTATTTTTATTCTAGCTCCCAAATCCCAACACCTGACTCCTAACTCCCGACTTCGGACTTCTGACCCCCGTCTCCTGACCCTTGACTTCAGACATCTCAATACTCAATACTAATATCTCAATACTAAATTAAATCATAAAAAAATGAGAAATATTATCGAAGATCAACTTACCAAAGATGAGAAAGAAAAGGCAAAAATGCTGGTTACCCAGTTGGAAGCCATATTTATGGATAAGCTATCGGCATTAACCGAAAGAGAGCGCCAGGACTACAAGGCGATTAATGAAAAAAACAAATTGTTTGTTAATAAGGTTTGGGATTATCGCCAACATAGTAGTGTATTAAGCTCTCCCGATGTAGATTGGAAAGAGTTTGAAAAAGATTATAATGCTCGCGTATTTACAGAAAGTCTTTTGGGACGTATCGAGAGCCTCGCCTATCGTTTAGAAAGTACCAAAATCTTGCATGATTATGATAATTACCAGGATGCATTAAATGATTATTCATATTCACAATATAGCAAAGGTGCAGGTAAACCCGGATTTACCGAAAAAGTAGCAGAGCTAAAACAGTTTTTTGCCCGTACCAAAAGTGCTCCTAAGACCGATGAAACAGAAGAATAGCTTTTCTTTTAACCCGGATTGTCAATGGCATTTAGTTAAGTTTTAGGTCACACTGAGCCCTTCGATAAACTCAGGACAGACCTGTCGAAGTGCTTTTAAACCTTACCCTTAACTAAACGACATTGCCCGGATTATGCAATAGTTTAACCCAAAAGATCTTCTGATGGACCAAAAAGGCCCTCGGTTTAACTCGGTTCATGCAATTTTTAACGCATTGGGTTAAAAATTGCACTGCGGAGGTTAAAATTTTAAGGTAAAGTCTTGAAATTTTAGAGTATCCTTTTAAAAATTGAAAGCAACAGCTTAAAAACTTCGTCAAAAAGGCCCGTTAGAAGGTCAAAAAGACGCATAGCATGGCCTTGGTAGTTAAAAAGAGGGTATACCGGAGTAAAAATTTAGATGCTGTAGTTAAAGATTTTGCTCTAATCAGACCTCACAGGTCTCTAAGACCTGTGAGGTCTAGCGTTTTATACCGCCAAATCCAAAACTCGTGACTTTGCATCATAATACTACTCCTAGTCGTGGATTCCGGATCAAGTCCGGAATGACAAGGATGATGGATTCTAGAGTAGATTAAAACAATAAGCAAGTATTTAATATATCCTAACTCTCAAAAGCTTCTCGATACACCGCGCCTAAAAGCGCACCACCCGAAGGGACATTACATTTTAATTAATGTAATGTATCATTCCAGTCCTTCGACAGGTCTGTCCTGAGTTTATCGAAGGGCCCAGGATAAACTAAAGGCTGGAATCCACAATCACGTACTACGCAATGTAGATTCCGGATCAAGTCCGGAATGACAAAACCAACCCAAAATCTCACTCCTCCAGCTTTTTTATGAAATACGAGGGGTATATCCCCGTTTTTTTATAGAACGTTTTAGAAAACGCCTCTGCGGTATTAAAACCGACCTCTTGCGCAATAGCTTTAATCGTATATTTCCTGAATTTTGAATCAGACTGTAGTTTCTCTACTACAAAATCGATACGTAGGTCGTTGATGTATTGGCTTAATGTCTTTTGCTTATACGTATTAACCACCAACGATAAATAGCTGGAGTTAGACCCAAAGCTTTTGGCCAGGTCTTTAGAATTAATATTAGAAGCAAGGTACTTCTGCTTTTTCTCAAACTCTTCTAAATGTGCCAGCAGTTGCTCTAAGGTATCGGGGCTTATGGTAGTGATCCCGGTTTTATCTTTAGGTGCTGGTGTAGTTTTTTGTGGTGTATTGGTATCGAGTAGTTGCAAAAATCGTTTTTTATAACGGCGCTGGTTATAGTAATAATAGCCCACCCCACCCAGGCTTAGTATCAACAAAGAAGAGATCACCAGGATTTGAGTAGCACTGCTACTCTTTTCTGCTTCTAACGAGGCAATAATTTCTTCTTTTTCATTAAGCAAGTTAGGAATATCAAATTCTTTCGTTATTTTTTTATTTATGCTTTTATACCTTTCATCTAAAATACTATCAATTTCGAGTAATTGATTGATATAATATAATTGATTATTCTTATCATCCTTTGATTTATAATAATCAATCAGCATTTTATGGCCTTCTCTCATTTCTACAAAAGCGTAATTCGAACGCTTGTATGATTGGTCTATTTTTAACAGATATTCAAGATGTTTTTCTTTGTTATCAAATTTCTTATAGAGTTTAGCTAGATGTGTATAAGCATCAATAAATAATTCTTCACCTATTAATGGTCTATATTTCTCAATAACAGGTATTGATTTATTGATACTATCCAATGAAGCTTGGTAGTTTTTCTTATGAAATAAATTAACTCCTTCATTAAAAGTGAAGAAATCAAGAATTTCATCTTTTTTCTCATATGCTAAAAGAAATCCCTTTCTATTATAGTAGGTAGCAGAATCAAAAAGACTTATTTTTCTATAAGAATCCGCTAAACGTAATATTGTTGTAAGATGTCCCTGAGTTTTTATATTATTGTCATCTTCATATTGTAATACCTTTTTATAAATTGAGATAGCTTCTCTAACTTCACCAATCTCTTCTTTTATGCTAGCAATATTATGTTTGGTCAAATAATAAAAACTTATATTATTTGTTTTTTTAGAATATTTTGCCGCTGCCAAAAAGCACTCTAACGCTTTATAATCATCTCCCATTTCTCTATATGTTACTCCTTTAACCGAATAAGAAATTGCAGGAAATCTTTTATGATTTAAGTTTTTACTTACAGCAATAGAACTATCCAAATATGCCAATGTTGTAGGGAAATCTTCACCACGATAATAAGATACTAATTGATATCCTTTTGCCAATCCTAGAGAGTCCTTTAATTCTTTTGCTTTGGCAAGTAATGTATTTGAATATATTTTGTATTTGAGCGTATCGGGATAATACTCATAGCTTAAATTTTCTAGTTCATTAATAGTTTTATCCTTTAACGAATCCGGGATTTGAAATTTTTGACCATACCCAAAAAATGAGAACAAAAAGATAAACAGGGCAAGATAGGTGGTTCGCATAATCGGTTTTGGTTCGTCTACCAAAAGTATTGAAATAATAGATAATACCATTTATTATTTGGATTTACCGTAATAAAATGGTCTTTTTTCACCTCAGTTTCAGAATAAAAATAAACCGTAGCCCTGCTATGCTTGATTTTTCTTCTTCACTGAAGCAAAAAAATACTAATTTTCTTTTCTAGCAAATTCAAACAACAAATGGTATAATCTCTAAAAAAATAATCGTCCTGGCTTAGACACGCCAGGACGATTATTTTTTACTACTTCTTGATGAACAAAATCAGTAATAATGTATTACAATTGTAACGTATGTTTATCTATATGCAGCAAGGTCTTTAATATCTGTTTGATTACCGCATTGA
Source organism: Aquimarina atlantica (assembly GCF_000626715.1). Taxonomy (GTDB): domain Bacteria; phylum Bacteroidota; class Bacteroidia; order Flavobacteriales; family Flavobacteriaceae; genus Aquimarina; species Aquimarina atlantica. The sequence goes on from NZ_AQRA01000002.1 coordinate 179,698, forward strand.
GGAGGATATATACTTCGACAACCTGGCCCAGATTGATCACACCCATGTATACCTCCTGTTTCTATGTTACCAGCTTTTATCTGTGATAATTTATGAGATGTTAATAAGGTAATGTTTAGTTTTTTTAATCCCAGCTTCTTTGTTTGATGTTGATTTTTCATGAGTTTTTATGTTTTGAGTTCAAAACAAATGTAGGGGATAACCTTAAAAAAATAAGGCAAAAAAAGGAAGTACCAGTCTGTATTCTAAGAAATCAGACTTTTAAAAAACTAAAAATCAACACTTTATCTATTTTCCTTTTCAAGCTGCTTGATAAAGTAAGAAGGGTAAATTCCCGTCTTTTTGTAGAAAGATTTAGAAAAAGCTTCGGTAGTATTAAACCCAATTTCGCGAGAAATCGCCTTGATGGTATATAATCTAAATTTGGATTCGCGCTTTAATTTTTCGATTACATAGTCAATACGCAATTCATTAATATACACACTAAAACTTTTTTGCTTATAGGTATTAATGATCTTAGATAAGTATTTAGAATTGGTCTGTAGTTTTTTGGCCAATTCCCCGGTAGTAATATTAGTCGATAAATAGCCTTGTTTATCTTCAAACTTTTGCAAGCCCTTTAAGACTGCGTTTACAATATCCTCAGAAATCCCTATCGCTTCTGGTGTGGCAGGATGCTTATCCGATACTTCTTTTGACATAGCAGTATCCAGGATTGGTACATGCATCAATTCTTTAAAACGTTTTCTATACCTCACATTTTTGGTATAGATCACAGCCACAATAATGATTAGCACTATAGCAAAAATAACAGCAATAATAAATTTTACACCTGTCTTTTTCTCCTTTTGTTCTAGAGCATCAATTAGATTTTGCTTTTCTTCTAATAGTTTAGGGGTATCATATTCTAATACGATCTTTTTACTCAGGTTTTTATAATTGGTATCCAGGATACTATCTACTGCAAACAGTTTATCAATATAGTATAGCTGCTTATTTTTATCATCTATCGATTTATAATAATCAATCAATAGTTCATAGCCCTCTCGCATTTCCTTAGAAACAAACCCCGAACGCTCATAAGATTGATTAATTTTTAATAAATACTCCAGGTACTTTTCGTTTTCACCAAATTCTTTATAGAGTTTTGCCAGATGTATATAAGCATTAACCAATGACTCCTCTACTCTTGGCTTATATTTCTCAATAAACGGTAGTGCTTTATAAATACTATCTAGTGACCTCTGATATTGTTGTTTATAGAATAAATTAATACCTTCATTCAGTACAAAAAAAGGGTAAATATCTAAACTATCTTTAAGTGATTCTTGTATTCCTTTGGTATTATAAAAAGTAGCAGAATCTCTGTATTCTAATTTTCTATACGAATCTGCTAAATGTAATATAGTTGCTAAATGCCCTTTTCCACCTATATTATTACCTTCTTCATAGTCTATGACCTCTTTAAAGATTTTAGCTGCATCATTAAGTTCTCCAATTTCTCTTTTTATACTACCAATATTGTGTTTGGTTAAATAATAAAAGTTTTTATTATTGGATGCGCTGGAATATTTTAAAGCAGCCAAATAATTATCTAGTGCCTTATCATAATTTCCTATTTCTTTATATATACCTCCTTTTATAGAATAAGAAATCGCAGGAAATCTTTTATGATTTAAGTTTTTACTAAATGCAATTGAGCTATCTAAATTCGTTAATCTAACAGGAAAATTCTTACTATTATTATAAGACACTAGTTGATACCCTTTCGCCAATGCTAAGGAATCGTTTTTCAGTTTTGCTTTGGCAAGGAAAGTATTCGAATAAATCTCGTATTTAAGGGTATCACGATAGTATTGATAACTTAATTCTTCAATCTCATCCAGAGTCTTACTCTTTAACGAATCCGGGATGGTAAACGTACCCGTATCCTGGGCAATCCCCGGGATCATATATAAAAAAAAGATACTAACGATAAGTACTCGTTTTTTCATGATACGGTATAGCTTACTTTTGTTTTTTGATATCGTACTAAAAAATCATAACACACCAACTCATAAAATCGTTGTTTGGATCTAAAGGCACGGTTTACCAGCATATGTATATAACTGCTTAGCAAATCGTCTAATGGCATTTCTAACTGCTTATCTTGCTGTGCTTTCATAATCTTTTGTACTACTGCTAATGATTGTTTTGCTTTGTGATCCAGCAAATCATCCAGGATATTATAGTCTTCTTGCATAGAAGTTGTCTCCAAAAAAGAAGAAAGCTTGCTTTTTAATCCTCTATATTTTTTATCTAATTGTTTATTAAGTCCTTTATCGGCATGAAATTCTCGCTTAAACGCCAGGCTGTTTCGGGTTACCAACTCTAATTTTTGTTGTTGCTCATAGCCAAAACTGTTTAATAACCTATCGATCGCTTTTACTACAAATAAAAAGTACAATTCTTCATCTTCGATCAACGCTATGGCATCCAGCAACATGGCACTATCATAAAAAAACAAGGTTTCTGAGGCATCTATAGTATTTGTACCATAGCGTTCTAATTCTCGTATATAGGTATCGGTTTGCAGTTTATATACTACCCGCTGTTCTATATAATGTTGCATCGCAGCATTAATCTGCAAAATCACGGTTCCTATTGCTTGTACATCGGGTAAACGAAATCGTATCCTGATATGAAAATCGGGATCTCCGTATCGTATAAAAAACCAGGAATCGATCAGGCCCTGTTCTAATAATTGTGCTGTGAGTGGTTTTATGGTTTCGGTAAGGATGACATCAGATGTACGGGCACCACAATATATTTTATAATATAGCCATTCATCCCCCAGTATATATGTTCTTTTTGTACTCATGTAGTATGCCCTTGTTTTGTGTTTTTAACAAATCCAAAGTACATCTCGATACAATCCTCCTATCGTAGGATCACTCGATGTGACGAAAATGTTACTTTATCTTATGCCTCAACGGCTTTTAATGCTTCGGTGTTCTTTCTTGCCTGCTCTAGTTTTTCTTTGTTATACAGTGAGATTACAAACTGGTTGGTATAACTCATACCTTCTTGCTGTACGATACCTTTTTGCTCATCAGACTGTCCTTCTTCTGCAAATAAAAACTCTTCTAATATGCATGTTTTTTTATTTTTTATAGTATCTAACCACATGTTTATCGAGTTTGTATTCTCCATATGGATCAGCAAAGTATTATCCCCATCGATCAATTGTACCATCTTTGGTATATTATGTTTTGCTCTCCAGGTGGATATCATTGCAATCCTATCGTTTTCATTATTTTCTTTTAGAAAAGGCAGGTTAGCCATAGTGATCTTCCATCGGGCTTTTGCCAATACAAACTCTTTATATACCACTCTGGGTAAAAAAGTATGCTTCTCTAACGCTTCTCCCCAATAAAACCCAAGGCCCGATCGACCACCTTGTTTTTGTATATCACATAAGAAATGATATACCGGCAAGGCATTAACACTATAGTTATGAGCATTGGTCAAACGAGGAATAATTTCTTTATTAAGTGTTTTAGAGCGTAGTATAATATGACCATATCGTACCGATATCATTAAATCTGATATGGCAACCTGCTGCTCTAGAGGGACATTAGATTTTCCTAAATACGGGATTTCATACTCCCGTATGGTTGCTCTACGGATCACATTACCTGTCCTGGATTCTGGTAAATGAACAACTTCGGCCAGGATCTGGTTTTGATTCATTTCTTGTTCTACAGCTGCAATACCCTGTACGTGTTTTAAAATATCCTCGTTTCCGGTAGAAAACCGCCCTAACAGATTCGCCGCAGAGGATCCTCCTACAGAAGAAAATATCATCTTTTCTTCGCCATCAACCGTTGTGATTTGAGCAATCGTCGACATGGTATCGGGCAAATCGCTCCAGTCTAATTCGAGATGTTCGACATCCTTATCTTCGAGCGATAGGGTATACTGGTTCTCTTTATGTATATGTTGTAATTTCTTATTTAAAATTTCCTGTACCGGAGTCCAGTGCATATCCTGTTTTGAAGCTGGTTTTGATGGGATATACAGATCATCTAAAAAAGAAGTAGAATCATTAGCATTCTGATGCTGCAGGTATCCAATACCTACTTCGGTATCTAAAGCAGTAGCCAGGGGGATTTCCTGTGTTTCGTATCGTTTTGTAAATGCATCTTTAAACTTTTGTAAGTGCGTTTCTGACGAAGCACTAGTCATTCTGTTTAACAGTTCTAATGCCCGAGTTAACTTATATCCCCATCGTATATTTAATTGATTAGATTGTGCCTGGGTATACATATCGGTCTGAAAAAGATATTTTAACTCAAAAGGCGTTTCTAGCTGTCCTACCCGTTCACTAAGTTTTAGGTATTCGTCAGATGCATTACCCAGTTTCTGATCTATTTGTTCCAGAAATTTTTTATAGGAATCAATCTCTGTTAGTATAGCATCAGTACCTTCTATCTGACTCAAACAGGTTTCTAACTGTTCTAAAAAATCACCTCCGGTTACAGAGGGTTCTATCTCACTCACCAGGATTTGATTGTCTATCAATTCATCTATAAATTCTGAAGCTTCTTCGTGTGTAATTTCGTCATCAACCAGGAGAGATGCTAATTCGTTTATTTTTTTACCTGTTCTGGCACTTTCGATTATAGCTTCGAGATACTCTGCATAGGCCACTGCCTCTATAGAATGTTCTCGTCGATTATATTGATTATACTTATATTCTATATATCGATATTGATCTCCGATTTTATACAGGCTATTATTGGTATACCACAATAGCTGTTTTTTGATAACTTCTTCTTTGGCCATCTTTTGTGAGAACGCTACCAAAAAGTTCATATCAAACCGCGTTTGCCTTTGATGAGTATCATAATTAGACAATTCTATTGCCGTATCCTTACCAAATGTTCCTATACTACAACCGGCAAATAATCCAAAAGGAGTACAACGCGAACTCATCCTGGATAAATATTTTAATAAAGACGATGCTAATCGTTTCTTCTTTTTAACATCTTTAAGCTGCCCGGATAACCATTTCTCGATTTCAGAAAATAACTCTGGTGATGCCAGAAAAATAGCTTCTCTAATGCTATCATTTTTCCAGACATCTTTAAATCTTTCTACAGGTATCTCCTTCTCTTTGGTAAGGTTATGATAAAAATCTAATGATAAAAGGGGAGTTCTTAGACAAAACTGATCAAAGAAGGTATATGGGTTTTTTTGTTTCAAGAGGTGTTGGTATTATTCTATACTTATTTTAACAGGATATAAATATACTATTTTCTGTTTTAAGATTTCTTTTAGATAATTATAACAAAACTATATGATAATCAATTGATTACCATTTTAAACTAAAAGTCTGTATTCTGGGAATTCAGTGTTTGTTTTCATGAATCACGACTTCTTTCCTTTGTTTTTGGGGCTTTATCGAGGGTATATTTGATCAAATCAAAAAACGTAGCAGTCGCTTTAGTTTCACTTAAAAAAATCAAAACTTATGATACACGTACTGATCAATTTCATTTCACAACTCACCACTTTTCTGATGGATCATTTTATCATCATGTATCAATCCATTGTTAACGTTTAAAGAATATCCGGTATGAAACAGTTATTTCCAAAAGAAATTATAGAAAACACCATAGAGGTGCATCAGTTTGAGCATAGCAGCAGAAGTAAAATGATCTACACGACGATATTGGTTGCTTTTGTCATTGCATTGGCCCTTTTGCCATTTATCAAGATCGATATCTATACCACCGCAAGAGGAATGTTAAGGCCTAGTAAAGAACGTATTGCTATTACTCCACTTCAATCAGGTAAAGTTGTTTATGTAAATATGATTGATAATCAAAAAGTAAATAAAGGCGATACTTTGCTTATGACCAATACTTCGGTAGTAAAAGAACAAATTACCCGGTCCTCGACACAGATCGAAGAGACCGAGCAGTTTATTGCAGATTGCGAATATCTGATCAATACGGCTAAGCCGAAATTTAACAACATACAATCGGCACGTTACCAAAAAGAATATCTGTACTTCACTCAAAAAATACAAGAGCTAAGCACCCGATTTGAAAAAACAAAAATCGATTATCTGCGTAACCAAAAACTGTTTGAAAAAGGGGTGGTTGCCAAAGTCGATTATGAGAACAGTGCTTTTGAGCATCAACTGGCATCGAGTACGCTACAACAATACCGAAAACAACAAAAAAATAACTGGCAGGCTACAGTAACAGAATATCACAACACTATAAGAGAGTTAAAAGGGGGATTAACACAGCTAGAACAAAACCAAAAAGAACTGGTGATCATAGCACCTATAGATGGGATTCTTAAAAATGTTTTGGGTATCGAGCCGGGTAGTTTAATCGCTGGAGGGCTAACGATTGCCGAAATATCTCCTGATACCGGACTGGTTGCAGAATGTTACCTCTCACCATCAGATATAGGATTAGTGAGTCGAAATAAATCGGTGAATTTTCAGATCGATGCTTTTAACTATAACCAATGGGGACTGGCTACCGGAAAAATCCTCGAGATCAGTAAAGATGTAGATATCATTAATGAACGACCTGTTTTTAAAGTACGCTGTGCTATCGACCAGGGACATCTCGAACTTAAAAATGGTTTTAAAGGGAGTTTTAACAAAGGGATGACATTAAGCGCACGATTTCAACTTACACAACGCACTCTGTATGAATTACTTTATGACAAAGTAGATGATTGGCTTAACCCATCGAGTCCCACTATAGCAGAAGCAGTATATGCTAAATAATGACTACTGAATATTGAAAAAATGAATATGGAAATGATAAGTAAAAAAACCTGTTACACTCTTTAAAAACAGTGTTTTGCATGTGAGACAGAAGATGCACAAGTCTCAACACTCACTACTCTTATCTTAAAATTAAACGAATCATGGCTAAAACAAAAATAAAACAACACGATATCACTGATTGCGGTGCGGCTTGCCTGGCTTCAATTTCGGCACATTATAAATTGCAACTACCAATTGCACGTATTCGACAGTTTGCAAGTACCGATAAAAAGGGAACCAATGTATTGGGATTAATCGAAGCTGCCGATAAACTCGGGTTTGAGGCCAAAGGAGTACGTGGGGACCTGGACAGTTTGTCTAAAATCCCTAAACCCGCCATCGCTCATGTGATTGTGAATGAGAAATTACATCATTATGTAGTGATCTATGAAGTGACTAAAGAGTACATCAAAATAATGGATCCGGGAGATGGTAGATTTCATAAAAAAACCCATGAAGAATTTAACAAAGAATGGACAGGCGTATTGGTATTATTACTCCCAAAAGAAGATTTTACAACAGGTAACCAAAAAGTATCGGTTTATAAACGATTCTGGTTTTTATTAAGGCCTCATAAAGGAGTATTGATACAAGCATTTATTGGAGCAATCATCTTTACATTATTAGGGTTCTCTACCTCGATATACATCCAAAAACTTACCGATCATGTTTTTATGGGTACCAGTACCAAACTGCTTAACCTGTTAGGAATTGTTATGGTCACATTATTACTTTTAAAACTAATAGTTGGAGCATACAAAGATGTTTTCCTGATCAAAACCGGCCAACAGATCGATTCGCGACTAATTCTTGGGTACTATAAACACCTGTTAAAACTACCTCAACAATTTTTTGATACTATGCGAGTGGGAGAAATTATCTCAAGAATCAATGATGCCGTAAAAATCAGAAACTTTATTAATGGGGTAGCTTTAAACCTAACGGTTAATATCCTAATCCTGGTGTTTTCTTTTGGATTGATGTTTACCTACTACTGGAAACTAGCACTGATCATGCTGGCGATTATCCCAATTTATGCAATCATATATATAATCACCAACAAATTGAATAAGCGTACCGAACGAGGGATTATGGAAAAATCTGCAGATCTCGAAAGCCAGTTGGTAGAATCTCTAAACGCTGTAGGGACTATCAAAAGATTTGGTCTTGAAGGCTTTGCCAATATCAAAACAGAAACCCGTTTTATTGGCTTATTAAAAACGGGGTACAAATCTGCATTAAACAGTGTATTTTCTAACTCCAGTACCGGTACTGTTGCACAATTGTTTACCATCATCCTATTGTGGAGCGGTTCCTTTTTTGTGATTCAAAAAGAAATTACTGCCGGAGAACTTATGGCTTTTTATGCCATTATAGGATATTTTACCAGCCCTGTTGCCAGTTTAATTAGTGCCAATAAGCAAATCCAAAATGCATTGATTGCTGCAGATCGTTTGTTTGAAATCATGGATCTGGAACGTGAAGAAGATGAGCAGAAAATAAAACTCACAAAAGATAGCATTGGTGATATCAATTTCTCTAATGTAGGGTTTAGATATGGATCCAGAGTAGAGGTTTTTAAAGATTTTAATCTTGAGATTCAGACAGGAAAAATTACAGCCATTATCGGGGAGAGTGGTTCGGGAAAATCTACCCTCATGTCTCTACTACAAAACATTTACCCTATCCAGAAAGGACAAATATCTATAGGAAATCAGGATCTGAAACACATCGAGAATGGTAGCCTGAGAGATCTGGTAAGTGTAGTGCCACAAAAAATAGATCTGTTCGCAGGTAATGTGATAGACAATATTGCGGTAGGAGAATTTGCTCCCGATGTAGAACGTATTATGGAGGTATGTAAAGCCATAGGTATTCTTGAATTTATAGAAAATCTGCCCAATAGCTTTGCTACATATCTGGGAGAAAACGGGGCCACCCTGTCTGGAGGGCAAAAACAACGTATTGCCATTGCCCGAGCATTGTATAAAAATCCTGAAGTATTGGTTCTGGACGAAGCTACCTCTTCACTAGATAGTACTTCTGAAAATTATATCCAGAAAGCAGTACAAAGCTTACGTGACCAGGATAAAACCATTATCATTATTGCCCACCGATTAAGTACAGTGATTAATGCCGATAAAATTGTAGTACTCGAAAAAGGGAAAGTAGTAGAAGAAGGAAATCATGAAGTATTATATGCCCGACAAGAAAAATACTATGAACTATGGCAAAAACAAATGCCAGTAGTAGATCACATCCCTAAAATAAATGCGGTTGCATAGTTAGAAAATGATTCAGTAAAATTTAATTGATAATTATGTTTTTAAAATGCTAAAAAACTTTTTAATCTAAATACTTGGTTATGAAAAAAATAGAGCGTCAAATTGAAGTCATAGAACGATTAAATCGGTTAATACGATTAGGAAAAACAGGAACTCCTGATCAATTATCCGAAAAATTGGAAATCTCAAAAGCATCTTTGTTTCAGATTCTTGGAGTAATGAAACAACTTAATGCTCCTATTGTATTTGATATCACACTACAGAGCTATGTTTATGAAGAATCTGTAAACTTTACCTATGGTTTTTATACCCGTAAACTTTATGGAGAAGAAGTGCTTGAGGTATCTTCTTATAATGCTCAAAGTATTATGATGCAAGTAGATTTTAAATATCCAAGCTTAAGAATAGTCTAATAACATAAAGAATAAACTTATGAAATGAGCCGTAACAACCGAGATGTGCTATGGCGAATTCCATCTGACAACTAAAAAACAATAAAAAAAGAACAGATGAAAAATTATGATCCACAAAAAAACGAAAGCAACCTAACAGAACGTAAATTAGAAAACGATTTTTTACAACAAGAAATCAATGATCCAGAACTAAAACATGTGATATCCGATGTTATTTCCTACTCTGAAGAGTACGAAATCTATATAGATCATGATGATATGAACGATTGGATGTTGTAAAAAGATCATCAATAGATTTACAATACCTAATCACATTAAGCATTAAACTACTCTATTAATCAAAAAACAAACAATTATGAATATTATCATTAAACAAATCGAAATGATCGAGAGAATCGATCGACTCATACGCCTACAAGCCACAGGAACTCCTGTAGAACTGGCATCAAGGCTAGGAATGTCAAGAGCCCAAACCTATCGGATTATTGATATCATGAAAGAGTTAAATGCTCCTATCACTTATGATTTTACAATACAGAGTTTTGTTTATGAAGAAAGCGTAGGTTTTAAATTTGGGTTTTATACAAAAGAACTCGATGCCACAGAGATTAGATCTGTTAGTGGAGGAAATTCTTTTGAAAGATTACAATACCTGGCTGCTATCATATAAAATGAAATCTAACAAGTACAACCATAGACAAAAGGATTTATATCATTTATTTATAATACTTTCTATAATTATAAATTGTTCAATATAGGTAAACAGAAAAATTATGAAATCAATTCTATTACTAATTGTATATCATACTTATGTTTAACGCAACTATATAAATACACGAACCTAAATTTGAAGAGTAAAATGAAAAATTCTTTTGAATAAAAATCCTGGAAAATTAATGTTCTGGGATTTTTTTATTTCACCCAATCGACTTTATCATTTTAATGCGAATAATGGATAAGAAATTTTCGTCATTTTGAGTGCCAAATCTCTGATTTGGTGTATCGAAAACAAGAAAATTTATAGCTAAAAAGTACTTCTCAACACTAAATTCTTACAGAATTTCACTCGAAGTGACGTATTAATAAATTTTATAAGAGCATCTCATAAAATGAGACCATCGCACGCTATCATTGTAGTATAAAAGAGATAGCGTAGCTGTATGTACAGCTGTAACAACAAAATCATTCATTAATCATTAAATCGTAAAAAATGAAAAACTTAAGTAACAAAGAGGCATTAGAAACCAATGGAGGGTCGGCATTTCCTATTCCTAGCTGGTTACAACCTTTAGCAGATTATTTTTTTGGTGTACCAAAAGAAGAAAAGGAAAACTATAAAAATTCAACTAATCACTAATTATAAAAACATAAAAAAATGAAAAACTTAAACAACTACAACGTTCAGGAACTACAATCAAACGAACTTTTTAACAACAACGGGGGTACCTTATTAATATCTGCTACTACACGTAAAATCATTTGCGAAGTTACCCCAGGTTTTCCCAATTTTCCGATTACTTCATTTACCTTATCATAATCTCGATTATAAAAAGAAAAGATCAAAAGAATTAGATCGCAAAAAAACGAACCATTTGGATTGATAACACATCAGTGTTTGCATTGTAAAAAAAGAGTCTTGAAATAACAAGACTCTTTTTTGTTTTATGCCAAATAGTACTCTTCTTTCCTTAAAAAGTATTAAGAAATTACAGCATATGTATTTCTGAAAAAAAAACTTAACAACCACAGTTTCTATCCTGAAACAAATACCAGATTAGCCCCTAAGAAATAAAAATAGTAAGGCGCTTACTAAGTGTCGAAATGCTATTGATACTATGTTAGTATAGGACAATAGCATGTCTTATTTAAAAATAATCATGAAAAAAATGAAAAAAAAAATATCAGTCTCACAAGATGAGACAGCCCCACCGTATCATTGTACTGTGAAAGGGAAACAACAAAGCTTTTCACGATTGTTGCAACAACAAAAAACAGTTTACATATCGATTTGACGGAATAGATAGTGTAAGCATAAATTAAAAAAATCATTAATCATTAAATCGTAAAAAATGAAAAATTTGAACAACTTAGAATTTCAAGAATTATCAAAACAAGAAGCAACAGAAATTAACGGAGGTATCGTTTGTGGTGGATTCTGTGTAGGAGCTCTTATCGTAATCGGAGTTGGTGCTTTAGGTCTAGGTATATACAATGGATACCAGGATGAAAAAGACAAGCACGAAAAGAAATAAGAAAAAATTTAAAACAAAACATTAATTAATTAAAAAAACAAACATTATGAATACTTTAGAATTAAACGTAACAGAATTATCAAGCAAAGAATTAAGAACCTTAGAAGGTGGTGTTATTGATCCTATCACTGTAACTGCAGCTGGAGCAGCAGTAGTACTTGCAGCTATCGGTGGGCTTTACAAAGCTGGAGAAGCAATAGGAAAAGGACTTTACCACCTTTTTAACTAATATAACTATCATGGGTATATTTCAAAAAGGTAGTGGTGTTGATATTACTCCTTATTTAGAATATGTTGTGCTTGCAATCGTTGCAGTAATCTTTTTCTATAACGCTGGAGTTGCAATAGGTAAATTTATCTATCATATTAAACACTAGATCACTAAAATAACCCTCTGGCATATTGCCAAGAGGGTTGTTTATCTTATTAAAAAACCGCCACAACTCATGCTGAACTTGTTTCAGTCTCAAAAAATCTAATATCATGCAATCAAAAGTCTTAATACATATTATAAAAGAAATAGAAACAATAGAAAGTACAACACAGGTAGAAGAGTTTATTACCGATTTATTTGTGTATACCAAACAAAAAGATAATGATGTTTTCTATAGAAAAGATGAAGATAAAATGTATGCTATAAATAAAATAGCAAAAAACATAACACCTATTTCATTAGATCAAAGGCAACAACAAGCTGATCAATTTAAAAAACTATTTTCTCAAATAGACGTTCAGCATAAAACCGAAGAAAATAATCGAAGCATAAGTATTGATGGTAAAGGCAATATCGTAACCATATCGGGAGAAGTAAAAATATCTAAATTTCCTGACCTTGAACATACAGCAAATCTTGGAGCGTATAAATTATTAAGCAAATCATCTTTGGTAGATATCGATATGGAAAATAACGAAATCACCAATTATGCAGATATTAATATTAATGTACAGGGAAAAAGAATTAAAAATAAAACCGTAATAAAAAACATCGAGGTTTTAACAACCGATATTAATCGATATGATTATTTGCTCAATTATTCGGTAAACTAATCACCTAACCTTCTATGTGTATAGAAATCTATATAAAAGAATCTTTGTGATTTTTCAGATAATGTTGTGAATTCCCAGGTCGTTCTGATCGATCGGCTATCTGAAAATGCATTGCATTCACTCTAATGTATAACCGAAAAAACATTTTATTTTGGATCAAACGGTATTAAAAATTCTTCTGCAACTTAAAAGAGAACTCTCACTAGAAATTCCTAATGAGAAATTAGAATCACTTTTGCTTAGTCATCAGGATTATCCCAGTATTTTTTCTTTTTCTGATACCTTAAAAAAGATAGGTGTCGAAAATAAGGCCGGGAGAATTTCATCGGATCAATTACTGCAATTATCTCCTATTTTTCTAGCCTATTCTATAGAAGAAGGCTTAGTAATCGTCACTGAAATTTCAAGTACCGAAATACGCTATTATAGTGGTAATAATAACACCCCTATTGTAGAAAGTTTTGAGGACTTCTTGCAGAAATGGAATGGTATTGTGCTTTTGATTGATACCGACGCTATTGTTGAGATGTCTAACGAAGATCTGGCTCGCGAAAAACTAAAAAGAACAAAGCATTTTGGAGCTTTGTCTTTGTTAGCTATTCTTATTATTTTATCGATAAAAAGTTATCATGGGGTATTTAACCTGTTCTTACTTACAAAATTAGCAGGGACTCTTATTAGCCTACTAATAGTATATACAGAGGTTAGTATCATACACAAATCTAAATTCTGCAAATCTAATGACCATATAAATTGCGAAGGTGTTCTAAATTCTGGGGCGTCCAAATTTTTTTCCTGGCTTTCGATGTCAGATTTAGGGTTATTATATTTTTCAGGAAGTTTTATATCGATTTGCATAGCCTCGATGACTTTCAATTTTAAAAGTGTTACTTTTTTGATAAGTATACTTTCCTTTTTTGCATTTCCGTATATATTTTTCTCTATTTACTATCAATATAAAATAGTCAAGAAATGGTGTATGCTGTGCCTGGCAATCCAAGGGATATTTTTTATAGAAACCATACTTTCTTCATATTTTCTTTTTAACAACAACTTTGAATCATCTATAAATGGATTTCTTATACCTGGTATTTCTTTTTCACTAATCATTATTATATGGTCCTATCTGAAAAACCCTGTATATAAATATTTTCAATTTAAAGAAAACATGTACAAATATGCAAGGTTAAAAAACAATCCCGAAGTTTTCACACTCTTACAAGAGAAAGAGAACCTTCTTAACACTGCCTTTACTGAAAATCATATTGTATTCGAAAATTCTAAGGACATCGATAAAAGAGCGGCTTTGGTCATAAATCCTTATTGTCACCTCTGTGCAAAGGAATTTCAAAAAATCCTTGAAATCAATAAAACTTCTGATGGGATCAATTTCTCGCTGATTTTTTCTGATACCGACAGCAATGAAATCTCACAATTTCTTATTGAGCTGTATTATAAAATGACAAAATCAGAATTCTTATCTGCATTAAGTAAATGGTTTGAACATAAAAATTTAAATACACTAAAAGAAAAGTATGCCATAGAAATATCTGAAAAATCGAGAGCAACTTATGCTCAACATAAAAAATGGTGTACCCAGAATAATATTTTGCAAACCCCGCTTACCATTTTTAATAACAGGAAATTATCAAATCATTATACCATAGAAGATCTTATCACATTCTAATAGTGTTTTTCTATAATTTTTTTAGAAAAAGATATAGCGTCTCATAAGATGAGACATTCACCTCTTATCATTGTACTATCAAAAGGAAGTAAAAAAACTTTTTACACTTCTTACCATAAAATAATTATTAATCATAAAAACACAAAAAATGAAAAATTTAGAAAAACTTGGAGTTCAATCGTTAAGTACTACTGAAATCAAAGAAACACAGGGAGGTATAATTTTCCCAGGGCTTTACACAAGCTTAGTAACCGAGGCTATCATCTTTGTACACAATGTAAAAAAAGTAATCAAACAATTATAACAAATTGTAAAAATTAAGCGTCATGAAAAATCAAGTTATAAATCAGTACACATTATTATCATCAAAAGAAATTACAACCATTAATGGTGGTTGCGGAGGAGAGGATATTGAATGCCCAGAATTAGAGTTATTACAAGAAGTATTAGATAACTTAAAACATCTACTAGCTGTGCTCTAAGCACTTTAGTATCATTAATAATCATCAATCTTAAAACAAAAATCATGAAAAATTTAAAATCATTCGAAGCATTAAACAACGCTCAATTAAGTGCCATCAATGGTGGTCTGGTTATTCCAAACCTGGGAGATCTGGATACATTTCCAATTGTTCCATTTGGTGACCCTAGAGAGTGGGATAACTATTTTCCTAAACAAGAAACTCCTGGTTTCTAAAACACTTTAATTTCATCAATCATCATTACATCATCAATCTTAAAACGAAATCGCATGAAAAGTTATAAAACTGCATCCTTTCAGGAATTAAATGCATCAGAACTAATCACAATAGAAGGTGGTGCTTTTCTTCCTGCAATTTCTACCTCTGATACACCAGGATTACCTGGACTTGACAACCAATTTAATAAAGATTGGGGATGGGTCGGGAGTGGTCCCGGGGGTCAAAATACTAGCTTGTAAACTAATGAGTAAAGTTAGTGAGTTCATTTTCTCCTATAATCTATTTGGTTATAGGAGAATTATGTTTCTAAACTCTTCTTTATAACAGAATATTCAATTCTAAATATCTTAAAAACATATACCATGACAAACGAAAAAGAACTACTCTATAAAATCCTTGAAAACTTTAATGGAATGGGGAAAATTGAAGCTTATGATCTAACTCATAAGCTAGAAACTCTTTTGTTTTATGCATCAAATCCTATTAATGCCAAGGAACTTAAACAACTTATAGTTTCTGATATGGATCATGATCATGAAATTGACCCTTTTCATTTTACTATTCTTCCAAATGGTAATTTTTGTGAGTTTGTAGGTTGTAATAACTGGATGCATGTTTATAAAGAAAACAAGAGAATATTACCCGATTGGCCTGTTTTTGAAACTTATTATTTTAAAACAAGATATGCTCCTTTAGAACTTAAAAAACTTACCAAAAAGAACCTTTTACAAGATGTAAAAGAAAAAAATGAAGATGAAAAAGTAAGAACCTTTTTAAAACAATATAATGTTTGTAAAAAGGATGTAGTGACCAATAGATTATTAATTTTAGAAGCATAACTTTTGGGGTAATTATAAAAGTCACTGTACATTTGTGGTCATGTATAGAAATCCCATTACATCTATAACCGTAGCCGAGGCGTTGCGAAAAATGGAGCGCTATTGTGCCTATCAGGAACGTTGTCATAAAGATGTAGAGGATAAATTAAGGACGATGAAACTTATCCCAGAGGCTAAAGAAAAAATCATCCTACACCTTCTGGATCAAAATTTTCTTAATGAAGAACGTTTTGCCAAAGCCTTTGCCCGAGGAAAATTTAATATCAAAAAGTGGGGTAAACAACGAATAGTACGTGAACTCAAATTTCGTAACATCTCACCTTACAATATAAAAACGGCACTTAAAGAAATATCAGAAAAAGAGTACTTTGAAACTTTTCATAAGCTTGCCGAAAAAAAATACCATAGTATTACTGAGCAGGACAAAAACAAAAAACGCAAAAAACTTGTAGATTACCTTTTATATCGAGGATGGGAGACAACTCTTGTTTATGAAAAAGTAAATGAGTTAATTCTATGATGTAAAAAGGAGCAATATTTCAATTTAGAAATACTGCCCCCTTTCATAAAATTTCTATTTATTTAAAAGAGTGATTGCTCTTTCTATTCCACTATCTTTTTCATTAACAAAATCATCGTTAGAGAATAATGGAATTTTATTTTCTTCACTTGGGCCAACCCCAATTGCTTCATAAACCTTTCCGTTAGCATCACTATACACCTCATTAGACAATGCTATTGAAGCTCCGTTTGGTAAAGTGTGTGCTAAAATATCAGAAAAAACTCCATTGGTATTATCACCAACTAATGTTACATAAGGCAAATCTTTCATACAAAGTGTAAAAACCTCTGCCGCACTTGCTGTTAAAGGGCTTGTTAATACTACTATGTCTTCCTTAAATTGAAAATCACCTTTGGGAGTCATAGATACCGATGTACTTTTAGTAAAACCGTCTCCTAATTTTGCTTTTTTAGAAAATGCAAGTCGTTCATGATCCAAAAATCGCGAAGCTATATTCACTGAAGCCATGTCGTATCCCCCACCATTAAAACGAACATCTATTATTAATTTAGAAACTGCAGCACCTTTAAGATCATTCATTATTTTGTCTAATACCGAGTTTAATATTTCCATCTCATTTTTTGTGGTATCGCTATACCCTTCCATTCCTAAGATATTAATATATGCGATATCATTGCCAATCATCCCCCACACGATTTTTCCTTTTTCATCAGCCTTAAATTCGTTATCTAAATACTTTACTGCTATGGTTTGTAATTTCTGGTTATATAGTGTATTGTAATCTTCTCCAGATTGGATAAGTAAGTTTCCACTTAAACTTGAATTTAATCTAGAAATCAGATCAGGAGAACCTGCATCGATTGCAATATTATTAGCTTCGTCATCAATACCTACATGCCCATCCTTTAAAAGAAAAACTAACTCCTGTAGAATATCATAAAAATTCTCTGAAGTTACTTGTTCTCTTAGGTTTTTGTATTGCGACCAGTTTACATTTCTTGTTTCAAAAAAAGCATAATAATCATTAAAAATGTTCCAAAAATGATCAAAATTAATCTTTGGATCTTTAGTATTGGCAATCTGATTAGGGAGGCAAAACTCATTTTGATTTAATAACCTCTTAAACTCAATACTAGACGCACTAAGCTCTGGAGCTCCTACCAATTTATCAGGACCAATTAGATCTAGCGGTACACCCCAAGATTCTTCTGGCACAAAATTATTTTCTATAATAGTACATCCAATAGAATTTATGCCATACAGCACTTTTGTTGTGTCGGTAATCTTTACGACATATCCTTTATCTTCGGCTAACCAAAAGCCATTTATAGTTTTTTCTGGTTCGGGCTGAGGTTGATCATCATCAGACTGACAGGCTGTAAATAAAATCACGGATAAGATTAAAAAACATCTTTTTAAATTTTTAATACCGTTGTGTAAATTCATACTAATCAAATTTTTAAAAGTTACATTTCATTGACAAATAAAAAACCTATCGGCTGCATTAAAAACGATCACAATGAAGTACTCGCAAACATCAATTTATAAATAGACCGATATGTAATTAATTATAGCCAAAACTAGGTAGGGCTTATAAAATCGATGTCCGATATTATTAAAATTTAAGAATTCGAAACCTTTTTATTTTTAAACTTAAATTGATTAGACATCAATCCCGTTTTTTTGAAGGTTTTTTTACCTTTTGAAAAGGTATGTTATGTAATCTTTAGAAAAATACCTATTGCTTGTTTATAATTTAATTTCATATTCTTCTAATTTTCTCCATATATCGATAAACTCCTTTATTCCTTCTTTTTTAAGTTCGGTATTGACAATCAAAAGTTTTCCGATTTTAGTTTTGGTGTTGAAAAACATGTGTGTTGCAATTCCAGGATCTCCACCAGTATGACCTATTTGTCCACTAGCCGATATTCCCATGAAAATGCCCATATTATATTCATCGTTATAAGGACTTTTATTTCTTTCGGTATAATGTATATCTGTTAATTGTGGTCTAAATAACTCATCGTAGCTTTGTTTATTTAAGATTTTACCATTGCCATTATAACCTTCAATGAGTTCTGTTAAGTACTTTCCCAAATCAGTCGATGAGGTGATTAAACCTCCATCTGGATAATTCACCAATTGATAAAATGCCAATTCAGTTTCTTCGTTTACATATAGTTTAGAATGTTTTGAAAAATCTACTTCGGCAAAAGACCAACCGGTATTTGACATTCTTAAAGGTTTAAAGATATGTTCATTGGTAAATTCGTTAAATGACTGATTTGTTGCATTTTCGATTACCAGAGTAGCCAATCCTGCAGCAACATTTGAATATTTAAATATTGCTCCTGGTTTTGTTTTTAAAAAATTACTTTTCTTGTACCATTTCTCACCTTTACTTAAAATATTTTCTAAAAATTTAGCCTTAGACATCATTTCATTAGGTGAACGAAAATTACCATTTACTTTAGATTTCCCGTTGTCTTTTTGTTTCAAAATATACCCATTATTATCATATCGAGATGGGTCTCTTATACTAGAAGTATGGGTTGCCAATTGTCTTATAGTAATGCTCTCATTAGGGAAATATGGATTGGTTACATCGAACGGCAAATATTTGTTTACAGGATCGTCTAAATTTAGTTTCCCAAGTTCCTGAACTTTAAGTAATGTAATACCTATAAAAGTTTTAGAAATGGATCCAATATTTTGAATTGTATTTTTCGTGTATCTCTTGTTTCCTTTAATGTCAGAATATCCAAATCCTTTTTCATATAATATGCCATCTTGGTTTACAATGGCTACAGAGAATCCATTAATGTATTTTTTTGAGTATATTTTATTTAATTCTTCGGTTAACTTTCTTGAAATAGAATCATTTGTCTGACAATAAATTGGACTTATGATACTATTTATGACTATTAAAATAATTAATCTATTCATTTGTATTCAATATGATTTTGTTTACTGGTAAAATGAGAATACTTGTATTTAGTTTTTTAATAGTGCTATAGCTTTTTCTATTCCACTATCTATATTATTTTTAAAATCTATTGTAGATAGGAATGGTATTCTATTCTCCTCTGTATCTGGGCCAATTCCTATGGCTTCGAAAACAACTCCGTTTGCATCACTATATACTTCATTAGAAAGTCCTACACTGGCTCCATTAGGTAGAGTATGAGTAAGCACTGTAGAAAATATTCCATTTGTATTTTCTCCAACAATAGTTACATAAGGTAAATCTTTCATACATAGAGCGAATATTTCTGCGGCACTTGCAGTAATAGGACTGGTTAAAAGAATGATATCTCCTGTATATTGAAAATCTCCTTTAGGGTTTATAGACACGACTTGATCAGAAGTAAAACTATTTCCCAATCTCTCTTTTTTAGAGAAAACAAATTGCTCATGATCTATGAATCGAGAAGCTATATCTAGTGAGATTTTATCAAATCCTCCTCCATTAAAACGAATATCCAAGATAAGTTTAGAAACCCCAGAAGCTTCAATATCATTCATAACTTTATCCAATACTTCATTTAGTGCATCAATTTCATTATTAAAATCATTACTATAATCATCCATACCACTTATATTGATATAGCCAATTTCTCCTTCCATAAGTCCCCAAAAAATATTACCTCTTTCATCCTGCTGAAAAATATTCTCAAAGTATTTTTCTGTAATTATAGCAGCTTTTTGATTTATTATCTTTTTAAATTTGTCACTAGTATCAATAACAAGATCACCTTCGAGATGTGCATTCAATTTTGTCATCAAACTTGGTAAACCTGATTTGATTTCAACATTATTCTTCTCATCTGTAATTCTTACATGTCCATCTTCTAGAGTAACTACTATCTGTTCTAAAATGTCATAAAAATTATCTTCTGTAACCTGGTCTCTTATTTTTTGATATATAGACCAATCAACACCCCGTGTTTCAAAAAAAACATAGTAATCATTAAAAATATTCCAAAAATGATCAAAGTTTATTTTTGGATCTTTTGTCTTTGAAAGCTGATTTTTTAAACAACTTTCTTTTTGTTCTGGTAAACGTGTAAATACCAAATTAGACAAAATAAGATCTGATTCTCCTTCAATTGTATTCGCATCTATTTCATTAATCTCTATTCCAAAAAAATCTTCAGACTTAAAATCATCAGAAAGAGCGGTACATCCTGCAGTAGATGTAGAGTATAGTTTGGTTTTATTTTTAGAGATTTCCAGAATATATCCCTTAGATTCAGAGTACCAAAAGCTTTTTTTAGATGAAATCTTCGGTAAATCATCATCAAAATGGCAAGCAAAACCAAGAAATATCAAAAAAAGAAAAACAAACGTCTTTACTATAGAAATACCATAATATTTATTACTTATACACCTCATAACTATAATTTTGAATTTAACTTTCATCAAAACTATAATGACAAAAACGCTTACGCGTTCGGTTTTGTTAAGAGTGAAGAAATCCGAACTTATTTCTATTTATGTCTACTTTTAAATTCACTGGGAGTAAGACCAGTTTCCTTTTTAAATGCACTATAAAATGTAGTCTTTGATTTAAATCCTGCTTCTAATCCAATGGCTAATAAACTATATTTATCAAATTCTTCATTTACAATCATTTTTTTCACTTCTTCTACTCTAAATGAATTGATATAAGCAGTAAAATTATTATTTGTTACTGCATTTATAATCTGAGAAAGATATCCCGGACTAATATTTAGTTTTTCTGCAACTACTTCTCTACTTAGATTAGGGTCTCTATAGATATAATCATCATAAAGAAATGATTCTAATTTTTTAAAATATAAATTACTCTTAGAAAACGTGTGAGAGGAAACCATATCAATATCATTAAACATTTCTGTTTTTTTACCTTGAAGCTTATTTTTATCTAATACATCGGTTTTTGAATTTTTATGGATGAGGTTTTTTCTGTTTAAAATACTCAAAATTTCCTTTCTGTCTGTCACTAATTTCAATCTATAAATCCCATTGTAAAATACCCAGTAGATAAAAAATGAAAGCCCTATAGGTAATATTCCTTTCAAAATATCGGGATTTATATTGAAGTTCTCATCTCTAATTAAATACAAAATAATCCAAATTAAAGTCATAAAAAACACTAATATCCATAGGCTTTTCACCCATTTTAATTGTGAGTTTTTATCCAGTATATCTGATTTTTGAATCAAGATGTATAACCATAACCCCATCAAAAGATTAAAAGTATAATAGCCCAGTTTTTCTAAATCAAACAATAAAGAAAAGATGTATTCTTTATGCTTCATGGCCACGGTGTATGCTCCATAATCAGTCTCTAAATTAACACTCATATTAAGAATGATCGACAATACTATAGGTGCATACAACCACTTAAGTTTTTTGTTTTTCTTTACATCATGAGCTATCAATGTAACAATGTAAAAGAAGAAGGTTACAGGAAAAAGAAAAATCCATTCTATATCATCAATAATTTTAAGTTTAGGGTAAGTTTTGAAAAAACCAATATTATCCAAAAACATGTTTAACATCAATAAAGAAAGTATCAGTATTGAATACCCTAAAAAATTATTTGCTTTACTTCTAAAAAGTGGGGAAAATAAAATCACCAAGCCAAAAATAAATCCCTGAGAGGCACTAATTAGCAGTAAGAGATTTATGAAGTTCATTTGTTATAATTATCTTTTAAATACTATGATTTTAACCTAGGCATATCTATCATTATAAAACTTGCCTTTTACATTAAATTTCACTGATTATCCATACAAAACTATTCATCTTTTTAAGAACTACATGAATTGTATAGAATTAATCCCGAATATCTCTCAAAATCCAAATCACCAAAATCATTAAAAATGATAAGCAGCTACAAAATTTTAGTATGTCTCAAAATATGAGACTCTTGCTTCTTAAGTTTGAACCAGAAAACGATAAAAAACTAAAACATTAACTAGAATTATAAATCTGTAAATTATTTAACTATGAAAAATTTAAACGAATTAAAAGTAAGCGAATTAAGTCTTGAAGAAATCACACAAATAGGAGGAGGATCCTCTATCGGAGATTTAATTGATAAAATAGTAGATGTTGTAGAAACTGCTGCTGAAATAATTAAGAATTTAAAAAAATTCACTCCAACCGTGTAAACATGCTAAGAGATTTTTAATCAGATTCTTCTCTGTTATTAAACATCCTTAGAAAACAAAACCTTGGCATTGAGTAAAAACTCGTAGTCGAGGTTTTGTTTTTTATATAATCCTAAGGATATTATATCTCTTCTTTAGTATATCCGTTTCTTTTATTCGTTCGCAGAACTGCTTTATTGTTTTTATACCTGATCCACTTCTCTCCTCTGGTTTTTCGCATAAAATTATCCAGATATCGCATAAAAAATATATTGTAACAGGCTTTAGAAAACCGAATAACTCCCATGGGTGCAGAACGAATACTCATAGAAAATCCTGGAGTTAAATACGTCATCTGATGCCAATATCCTTCGGGCATATACAATGTTTCGCCATGTTTTAAATTCGCAATATACCCTCTGGCATGTTGTAATGCAGGCCATTTTTTAAAATCAGGATTTGTATAATCTATTCCTTGATGGGATAGTAACGAATGTGGTAATTTATATAAGTATTTTGTTTCTGAAGGAGGAAATAATATACATTGTTTTTCTCCGTGAAAGTGAAAATGAAGAATATTAGCTAAATCTATATCATAATGCATAAAAACTTTAGAGCCACTGCCGCCGAAAAACAAAAATGGTAGTTTTTTCATAAATTTTAATCCTATCTCCTCTGGATATCTAAAATCCTCTTGAAGCCGGGGTACTTCTTTCAGCAAATTATATAAAAAAATACGATAATTGGTCGGTCCTTGTTCTAGTAAATTAAGATATGCTCCCATTCCCATACTAGTATGAGCTTCATTAAATTTACGCTCAGACGAAACGGGTCTGTCATCGTACAAAGGAACGGTCTTATGACCCGCAATATCATTGATATAAGAAAGATTCCATTTGGTATAAGCAGGCCAATCTACAATTAACCGTTCGATTACAACTGGTTTTTGTAGTGTTACATATTTCTTAAGAAATTCCTCTTTGGTAATTGATTTTACCCTTGGTATTTGTTCTAAATTTAATTTCACTTACTAAAAATAAGCCTTAAAAATTAAGGCGATATCTGCCAAAAGTAGGTGATGGCAATATTATACTGATCTACATAAATGTAGTCTGACGATCAAAAAAATAATAAAAAGATGCCGCTAAAATATGTAAACGCGATTAACCTCAACAAAGGTTTTATCACATTTCTATTTATCTGCTATCACTCTTTTAGCTTTTTCTTTTGCTGCTTGGTTTCTTTCGATAGTATGATCTGGTCTGGACCATTTTGGTTTTTCTCCCAGAGGTTCGAATATAGAATCCTCTGCTTCAACTGTTTCTGGTTGAGCTTTTTTAACAAATGGTTTTTGTGGATTAAGACCTAATGTTTTAAACATCTCCATATCCTTATTCACATCTGGATTAGGAGTCGTTAGCAACTTATCTCCTGCAAATATAGAATTTGCCCCGGCAAAGAAGCACATAGCTTGTCCTTCTCTACTCATTTCGGTTCTTCCTGCAGATAATCGTACTTGTGTTTTTGGCATAATGATTCTTGTAGTAGCTACCATTCGAATCATATCCCATATTGCTACAGGTTTTTCTTCTTCCATTGGAGTTCCTTCTACAGCAACTAATGCATTTATAGGTACTGATTCGGGTTGTGGGCTTAATTTTGATAATGCTGCCAGCATTCCTGCTCTATCACCTATTTCTTCTCCCATACCAATAATACCACCACTACAAACGGTTACGTTTGTTTTACGAACATTATCAATTGTTTTTAATCGATCTTCATAACCTCTTGTAGAAATTACTTCTTTATAATATTCTTCTGAAGTATCTAAATTATGGTTATACGCATACAATCCTGCCTCTGCTAATCGCTGAGCCTGATTTTCGGTAATCATACCTAATGTGCAGCATACCTCCATATCAAGTTTATTGATCGTACGAACCATTTCCAGCACATTTTCAAATTCTGGTCCATCTTTAACATTACGCCAGGCAGCTCCCATACATACTCTAGAACTTCCCGAAGATTTTGCACGAAGTGCCTGTGCTTTTACTTGTTGTACACTCATCAGGTCATTACCTTCGATATCGGTATGATATCTGGCTGCCTGTGGGCAATACCCACAATCTTCAGGACATCCTCCTGTTTTAATAGATAACAGGGTAGATACCTGTACGACATTGGGATCATGATATTCGCGATGAATAGTTGCTGCTTTATACAGTAAATCCATCATCGGTAAATTGTAAATATCAAGAATCTCTTGCTTGGTCCAATCGTGTCTAATAACGCTCATAAATCATCTAAATCTAAAAGTCAAATGTAAGAAAATCTGGTGTATTTGTATCAATTAATATGATAAACTCATATCACAAAAAATTAATGCTTTATCTCTAAAAAACTCTCAAACAGTTTAAAAAACTTTTCGGGTTCTTCCAGATACGGGTTATGGCCACTTTTTTCAAACATTACAAACTTTGCCTTAGGCATATACTTTTTATACTGTATTGCAAATTCTGGTGTGGATACACCATCATAACGGCCGGCAATAATTAAAGTTGGGGATTGTATTTTCTTTAATTCTCTTCTAAAATCTATATCTCCCATATCACCTGTAACATGAAAATCGGCATCTCTTCCAACAATAGTATAATACACATCAGAGTTCCATGAGCGTTTTACATCTTTCGGTACAGGTTGCTTTAATTCTGTATTATGATAGTATATATATTTTGTTGGAAAATCCCCATATACTTTTGAAAACTCAGAATCGCTTGATACAAACCCTTCTGATCGTAATGAGTCTACTACTTTCCATTTTTCTGGAAAATGTGTTTTGGCATAATGATTATAACTATCGCAATTTGCCTGCCACATTAATCCACTATGAAACCCATTAATCAATATCATCTTCTCTGTATATTGAGGATATTTTAAGGCATAAGCTTGAGCAACTACAGTACCATAAGAATGTCCTACTACTGTCCATTTAGACAATTGCAACGCTTTTCTAATACCTTCTAGTGTTTCTACATCTCCTTGTATTGAATATTCCTTACTATCTTTGGCATCATCAGACAATCCTCTCCCTAAACCATCAAAAAAAACTACTTGTCGATTTTTATAATATTTCCCAAAATTGCCTTGCAGATAATCATGAGAATTTCCGGGGCCTCCCGCAATAAACACTATTGGATTTCCTTTGCCTTTGGTTTCTACATTAATCTTGTATCCATTAATATTGAGTAGCTTAGACTCAAACTCATCATGAATAGTTTCTTGTGCCTGAACTGAAAAAAGTAAGATAAAACTCAATAAAAAAATAGTGATTTGTGTTTTCATGTATTCTAAATCTTTTTAATGATTTGAGAACGTATATAACTACGCTTCAATACCAAAAATTTTATATTTCAAATATCGCAAAATTAAAGACGCTCGAGCAAAATACTAACGGCATTACCTCCAAAACCAACAGCATTTACTATAATTTTGTTTAACTGTTTAGGAAACTCATCATAAGCTACATAGGGTACTGGTATAAATTCCTGATGTTTCAGCATCAATACTGCAAGCTCCAGGCTTAAGATCCCACTGGCACCAAAGGTGTGGCCAATTTTCCATTTATTCGTCGTTAAAGCGGGCAATGTATCTTTAAAAACAGCTTTAATAGCATTATATTCTGCCAGATCTCCTTTTACTGTACCAGGTGCATGTAATACGATCGCATCTACCTCATCTACAGGAGTTTTTCCTAAGGCCATTTTTATAGATTTTTGAAAACAATCTGCTTCTGTAGATATCGATATATTATGTTTTAATGGTTCTGTAGCATACCCAATACCACCTATTAAAGCTAAAGCATTTTCTTTTATTCCTTTTTCTATACATGCAATAGCAGCACCTTCGCCAAGAAACATAGAATTTCTTTTTTTATCCCAATTCATTGCCTGACATGGATATGCCACCTTATCATTAGATGCGTATATCTTAAGAGCTTTCATTTGTGCAATCGTAAATGGTGTTAACGGGGCTTCGCTTCCGCCTACCAAAAATTGATCTGCCAATCCCGATTGTAACCAGGCAACACCATTAAGCATAGCATGTAATGCTGTAGAACAGGTAATCGAGTGACTTATTTCTGGTCCGCTGGTCTGTAAATCATGAGCAATCCATGATGAGATGTTTCCGAGTGTAGTAGTGGGTGAACTTAATGTAGACGATTTACCATTTTTTAGAAATTCCTGATGGTATTTTTCAAAAAGCCCTGTTGCTCCACGAGAAGAACCAATATTAATTCCAAAATTGCGATCTTCATTCCATCCGGCATTTTTAACTGCTTGCCTGGCTGCATAAACCCCAAAAAGAACCGAGTCATCTAATGCTTCATAATGAGAACTCTCTGCTCTTAATTCTTTTATTTTCTGCTTTACGTTTTGAGAAAGTAGTGCAATTGGGGCTTGTTCTGTCCCAAAATCTTTAAAAGAGATATGATGTGACGAATTTTTATATGCTTTCCATATATCGTCAGAAGAAACTCCTAATGGAGATATAGAAGAAATTCCTGTTATTGATATTTTCTGTTGCAATTTTCAAGTTTTGGCAAATGTACAGGTTTGTTCGATCTTGTTCAATAGTTATATCATTTATCATAAGATTTTAGTAACAAAAAACACATTTTAGATACTTATCTTTATAGGATATAATGATAAAAATTATGGAAGATCATATACAACAAAAAAGTTGGTTTGCCAGAAATTGGGGCTGGGCAGTTCCTGTGGGAGGATGTCTTACTCTAATTGTTTTATTTTTTGTTTTTTTAGGCTCTCTGATATTTGGTGTAAGTGAATTAATTACCGAATCTGCTCCTTATCAGGATGCTCTTTTTAAAGTAAATGAAGATGAATATGTAGTAAATATCCTGGGAGAACCTATAGAGACTAATGGTATAATGAATGGTAATCTTTCTTATAAAAACAACACAGGATCTGCAGATATATCAATTCCTATAAAAGGACCAAAAGGCGAAGCACAATTATATGTTGTAGGTACTAAACAAAATGACCGATGGACGTACAAAGAAATGTATGTGATCATTGATGAAACCGATGAACAAATTGATTTATTAGGATATCAACAAAATGAATATGACAACGAAAACCCATAGTAATTTAGTAGTGTTTGGAGTACCTGTACTTCTTATTTTATCTGTGATTTTGATCACCAAATCACAAATTTTTACTTCAAATACCAGTGCATTATCAATCGGTATTACTCTTGATCTACTTTTTACGATACCTATTGTTTATTTTGTATTAATCAAAAAGAGAAATATTCCTAAAACTACTATCGTTCCTTTTTTTATTCTGGGAATGGTTATCGCTTCTTATATAATTCCACAAGAACATCAGTCTACACTAAATTGGGCAAAAAACTGGATTTTTCCTTTTGTTGAGCTGGGTGTAGGTGTTTTTGTATTTTATAAAGTTCGTCAAACCATACAACGATATAAAGTAAATGCGAAACAAGAATTAGATTTTTTTTCTGCATTAAAGGAAACTTGTAGTGAAATCGTACCTGGTAAAATTTCAATATTTCTTGCTATGGAGGTTGCAGTATTCTATTATGGGTTCGTATCCTGGAAAAAAAGAATCCTAGCAGAAAATGAATTTACCTATCACAAAAACAGCGGAACTATTTCTTTATTAGCGGCACTAATTGTAATCATTGGTGTTGAAACCTATGTGTTACATATTCTTTTATTAAAATGGAGTGTAATTGCAGCATGGATTGCAAGTATATTAAGTGTATACTCTAGTATCCAAATCTTTGGTTTCCTAAAATCTATTATTAAAAGACCTATTACCATAGAAGATAATATCTTACATCTACGCTATGGTATCCTAAGTGAAACTACAATAGACATTAATAACATAGCATCTATCGAAATTACAAACAAAGAAATCGAATTTGATGCTAAGACTATAAAATTATCCCCGCTTGGTGAGTTAGAAAGTCATAATATGCTAATCACTTTGAAAAAAGAAAATATGTTTTCTGGACTTTATGGAATGAAAAAGACATATACAACGATAGCATTTTTCATTGACGATAAAGATAGGTTTGTATCTTCTGTAAAAGACCGATTAAAGAATTAAACATTTTCTAATAACTCGACAATAGTAGCATATACTTTCTGTAACTGTTCCTGAGTAATTACATACGGGGGTAGCATATAAACTGTGCTTCCTAATGGCCTCAATGCTACACCATTTTTCATAAAATAGTCAAATATCTCGTATCGTTTTTTACCATAACGATCCATCTCGATATCCAGATCCAGGGCATAAATCACTCCTGTCTGCCTGGTTCTTTTAATTTTTGGGTGGTTTTTGATTTTAGTATCAAAATCTTTGTGAGACATTGTTATTCTGTTAATACTATTTTGGATTTCTTCGCTTTCTAACAGTTCTATCGCCGCAAGAGCTACTGAGCAGGCTATAGGATTAGCAGAATAGGTATGCGCATGAAAAAAGGCTTTACCAATCGAATCATCAAGAAAAGCATCATAGATTTCCTGAGTACAACTTGTTACTGCCATAGGCACGAAACCTGCTGTTAAAGATTTAGACATCGAAATAATATCTGGTTTGGTTTCTATATGATCAGAAGCAAATGTTTTTCCGGTTTTTCCGAAACCTGTCATTACCTCATCTGCTATGGTAATTATTGTATTGTCTTTACAAATAGAGAGAATTTGATCCAGATATCTCGCTTCGTACATATGCATGGCATTGGCTCCCTGTACCAATGGCTCATATATAAAAGCAGCTACTTCATGAGTTGCAATACATTCTTGTAATTCTTTTATAACGCTATCAATATTTTCAAAATTTGGAGTAGGAATACGTTTAACATTTATAAAAAAATCTTCAAAAGGACCATTGTAAACCGATAATCCAGAGGCAGACATCGCCCCAAAAGTATCTCCATGAAAACCATCTTCAAAAGCAATAATTGTATTTCTTTTTTCTCCTCTATTAAAATGGTACTGTAGCGCCATTTTAATCCCTACTTCATTGGCTGTAGAACCATTATCAGAAAAGAATATCTTTTCCTGATTATCTGGTAATATTTTAATTAATTCTTCAGATAATTTTATAGCAGGCTCATGTGTAAACCCGGCAAATACAATCTGATCCAGCTGCTGCATTTGATGTTGCACTTTCTCTAAAATATAATCATTACAATGACCATACATAGCAGTATACCACGATGCAATCCCATCGATATATATATTCTCATCTTCGTCATAAAGCAAAGCTCCTTTTGCTTTTATAATTGGCAATGCTTCAGGATGTATTTTATGTTGGGTAAGCGGATGCCAAAGATGTTTTTTATCTCTTTCTTTTAAAGTCATATAAGTGTCGCTTCCGCGAAAGCGAAGATTTTTTAGTAAATATTAAAGTGATTGTAATTGATCCCTAAACAATTCTGCATATTCTGAAACCACCATTTTATCAAAATAAGGTTCATTGTCAATTCTTCCTATAACAGAGACTCCTGCCATTTTTTTTATGATACTTTCGGTAGTTTTGTGCTCTTCCCCATTAAAAATAATAGACACATTAAACCCTTTTTCTTTTAAAATCTGGATAGTCATTAAAGTATGATTAATACTCCCCAAATAATGTCTGGAAACTACGATAACATGGTAATCAGATTGTATTAGATCCAGGATGGTATTGGTATTGTTTAATGGTACCAAAAGTCCTCCGGCACCTTCAATAACCAAATCATTATTGGTTTTGGGAAGTGTTATTTTATCGAGTTCAATAGAAATCTCATCAATTTCTGCCGCAGCATGTGGACTCATAGGTGTTTTTAACGCATAGCTATTGCTATGAAATTCAGATTTCGAATTAGACACCAACTCTTGTACTTTATCGGTATCCGAATATTCTAAATCTCCTGCCTGTATTGGTTTAAAGTAATCAGCCTTCAGTGCCTCTACCACAACTGCCGAGGCTATCGTTTTGCCTACTTCTGTGCCTATTCCGGTAACGAATATTTTTTTATTCATTTTAAATAAAATTTGTGATTACAGTCCTCACATCTATATTTTGTTTTTTTATTAATTGGTAATAGAAACAAAAGAAAAAGAACTAGATTTTTAAAACTGTCAATCGTTGAATCCAGAACTATTTTTTCTCCATTACATTTTGGGCAACAAATAGATTCTCCCTGATCATCTATAGCATATTTTTGTATACTTTCTATAATCTGAAGTGCTTTCTGTTCGTCTTCTGCTTTTACTCTCAATTTAACGCCTCCGATAGCATTACTAACCAAAGGATCAGTATCGATAGTATGCATATCCATAGTAAAAACCTGGATTCCTTCTGATTCTATTCTTCCTTTGATAATCAATGCTTCTGCCGAATATTGAAAAACTGCAACAGTTTTAAATGTTTCGCTCATATGTGTACAAAAGTAGCAAGTAGTTCTAAGACTTCCGAGATTTCTTCTTTAGAATTATAAGAATGTAAACAAAATCGCAATCGTTCTTTACCTTGTGGCACGGTAGGTGACAAAATCGGTTTGACATCAAATCCTTTTTTCTGAATCTCGTTTGCTATTTTTTTCACATTTTCATTCCCTGAAATAATACAGCCGTGTATTGCAGAATCACTTTTGATAAATCTTGATGTTAGATTTTTGGATTTAAGCTCTTGCGTAAAAAAAGTAATATTCTCGATAAGTTTTTCAATTTCTGATGTACGCTGAAGTTCTTCATATACCATTTGGATTGTTGCAATAGAATGTGGTGGTAATCCGGTGGTGTATATAAAACTCCTACAAAAGTTCACTAGGTATCTCTTTAAATCATTTGAGCCTAAAATCACTGCACCGTGACAGCCTAAAGCCTTACCAAAAGTATTGATCCTTGCAAAAACCCGATCTTCTACTCCTAATTCCTGGAGTAACCCTACACCATTGTCACCAAATACACCGGTTGCATGAGCTTCATCTACAACAAGATGGTAATTATATTTCTGACAAAATGCGATTAACGATTTTAAATCCGGGGAATCACCATCCATTGAAAAAACCGACTCTGTAACGATATATATTTCCTGATCGTTACTCTCATTTCGATTTCGTTCGACCTGAAACTTTAGATTTTCTATATCATTATGCTTGAATTTATAAGACTTTGCATTACTCATCTGCATCCCATCTCTAATGGAGGCGTGAATTAGCTCATCATAAAAAACAACATCTCCCCGTTGTGGTACTGCAGAAAAAAAACCAACATTGGCATCATACCCAGAATTAAAAATCAAAGCCTCTTCGGCATTATGAAAATCTGCAAGTATTTTTTCGGTTTCTACGTATAGTTTATGATTTCCTGAGAGTAAACGAGAACCTGTCGCTCCGTTTTTTTGTATTGTTTTTTCAAGCAATAATTGATGTGCTCCTTCAAAAATAGTTTTTGAAGACGCAAATCCCAGGTAATCATTAGATGAAAAATCGATTAGATTCTTCTGTACAGAAAGTGTACGAAGTGCATTACTACCCTCTCTATTTTTAAGTTTTTTATAAAGTTTTTCTGGAAGTCGCATAATGATTTCAAAAATAAAACAAATACATCTTACAAACAGTCAGATTTTTAATGAATACAAATTCAAACATAAAACTTAGCATTTTTTCTTATTCATATGGTATAATACCTATATTTGAGTTTCATCATCATTTCACACATAAATCATAAACAAATCACAATGAAACTAGTACAGTTATTAATTGTAATACTATGTGTTCAATTCAATTTCTCTCAGTCAAAAAACCAATATCATATATCTTTTGAAAATGCTGTTCATCACGAAGCTAAAATACAAGCTACATTTTCTGATCTAAAAACAGACACTATTTCTTTACGAATGAGCAGAACATCACCCGGCAGATATGCTCTACATGAATTTGCCAAGAATGTATAT
The DNA here is from genome assembly GCF_000626715.1 of Aquimarina atlantica. Classification (GTDB taxonomy): domain Bacteria; phylum Bacteroidota; class Bacteroidia; order Flavobacteriales; family Flavobacteriaceae; genus Aquimarina; species Aquimarina atlantica. Next base: position 212,424 of record NZ_AQRA01000002.1, read on the forward strand.
GATGTAAAAGTTACAGATAGTCGAGGTAAAAAAGTTATGGTTACCCGCTCTAATCCTCATCAATGGGATATTTCTGGTCATGATGGTACCATTAAAGTATCTTATACGCTATTTGCAGATCGGGGAGACGGGACGTATTCTCAAATTGATGAAACCCATGCACATCTTAATATTCCTGCTACTTTTATGTTTGCTCCTGCATTAAAAGACAGAGTCGTAGAAGTAACTTTTGATCCCAGAAAAGATCTAAACTGGAAAATTGCCACACAGCTTTTTCCTGTTGGAAATCATAAATATACAGCTCCTAATCTACAGTATTTTATGGATAGCCCTGTAGAGATCAGTAATCACTCGTTAAAAGCATTTACGGTTCAGTCTAAGGGTTCAGAATATACCATACAATTTGCATTACATCACTTGGGAACCGAAGAAGAAGCTTCTACTTATTTTGAGAAAGTCAAAAAAATAGTACTACAAGAAAAAGAAGTGTTTGGAGAATATCCAGAATTTGACAACAGAACCTATACTTTTTTGGCTTGTTATATGCCTAATGTGTCTGGCGACGGTATGGAACATAGAAACTCTACCATTCTGACCAGTACTCGTAGTCTTGCCAAAGAAGGAATGGACAGAAATATAGGAACTGTTTCTCATGAATTTTTTCATGCCTGGAATGTAGAACGTATACGGCCAAAAACATTAGAGCCTTTTAATTTTGAAGCCTCTAATATGTCTGGAGAATTATGGTTTGCAGAAGGATTTACAAGTTATTATACTGGATTAATTTTGTGCAGAGCAGGTATCATAAGTCAGGAAAAATATATCGAAGGACTAGCCAGGTCTTATAATTATGTTTGGAATTCTCCTGCCAGAGCCTATTTTAATCCTACAGAGATGAGCTACCAGGCTCCTTTTGTAGATGCCGCAACATCCGTAGATCCTGTAAATAGAGGAAATACATTTATCTCTTACTATTCTTATGGCAGTATGCTAGGGTTAGCACTGGATTTATCCCTAAGAAATTATAAAGATTATCTTACTCTAGATGACTATATGAAACTTGTTTGGCAAAAATACGGAAAGGCAGAAATCCCATACACAGAAGAAGATCTGTTAACTACACTACGGGAATACACAGGAGAGGCATTTGCTAATGAGTTCTTTACTAGATATATCAATAACAGTCAGATACCTGATTATAAAACTCTATTTGCTAATTTTGGAATTTCAATCGTTAACAATCCTAAAAAGGTTTATTTTGCTGGGGTACCCATAATGTTTAAAAGCAACCATGCTTTTATCTCTGATTATCCCAAAAAGGGATCTCCGGCTTACATAACGGGATTAGATAAAGATGATGTTATTCTAAGAATAAATGAAGACGTTATTACAGATGAAAAACAATTATCTGAGGTACTAAAAAAATACACCCCTGGCGAAAAGGTAGCGATAACCTACAAAAGGTTAGGTGTAGAAGTAAAAACTGAAATGGCTTTTACTGCGCATCCTGATATTGAAACCAAATTACTGCAAAATGCTAGTAAAGAAGCTATAAATAAACGCAAAAACTGGTTAAAAGCTAAATAATAACACCATGAATATAACGTACACTGTTATTAGTTCTGAAACAGAATTACAACAGATTTTAGTGCTTCAGCGCAATAACCTACCCATTTCAATTTCTCAAACAGAAAAAGAAAAAGAGGGTTTTGTTTCTGTACAACATGATCTTGATATTCTAAGAAAAATGAATAATAAACAACCTCATATCATTGCTAAGGATGGTGATAAAGTAGTTGGATATACATTGTGCATGTTAAAAGATTTTAAAGATGATATAGAACTATTAAAACCCATGTTTACTGTCATCGAAAATTATATAGATCCTTCGACATCCTACGTAATAATGGGACAAGTATGTGTTGATAAAGCCTATCGTAAACAAGGGATTTTTAGAGGCCTGTATCAAACTATGAAAACCGAATTACAAGACAAATACGATCTCTTAATCACCGAAGTAGCTTCAAATAATTTACGTTCTTTACAAGCACATTATGCTATTGGTTTTAAAACATTAATTACTCATGAGTCTGATGGTGTAGAATGGCATCTTATTCATTGGAACTGGGCATAATACTAGATGTTCGTGTATTTTCTAAATCATAGCCTAAGTCTTTTCCCTTTTGTACTCTGGGCACACCTTTGGTCATCCATTTAGGAGCAGGCTCACCTTTTAAATAATAATCAAAAAACTGCATCATTCTGATAGAAAGGTCCTGCTTGTTTTTTACTTTTTTCAGATTATGAGCTTCCTCATTATAGACCAACAGCCATACAGGTTTTTGTAATCTACGCATTCCCATAAACATTTCTATACCTTGATAATAAGGTACCGCTCCATCGTTGTCATTATGCATCATTAATAATGGAGTTTCTATTTTAGGAATACCAAAAAGAGGTGAGTTTTCAATATAAAGATCAAATCCGTCCCATAGATTTTTACCTAATCTACTTTGTGTTCTTTCGTATTGAAATGCTCTACTCAATCCCGATTTCCATCTAATTCCTCCATAAGCAGAAGTCATATTACTCACAGGAGCACCTGCCATAGCTGCTTTAAACTTATTAGTAACGGTTACCAGATATGCCACCTGATATCCACCCCAGCTTTGCCCTTGTATTCCTATATTATCTCTATCTATATACCCTAATTCTTCTAAAGCTTCTACTCCCGAGACGATACAATTATATGCGCTGGCCCCTGGTTTACCTTCGTCATACACGATATCAGGAACAAACATAATATAATCATTACTTACCAAATAAGATGGGTTTACAATAGATGCACTAGGCCTGGGCATATGATAACTGTGATAGCTATCAGATCGTTTTTCATAAAAATAAGTGATCAAAGGATACTGTTTAGAAGGGTCAAAATCTTCGGGTTTATAAATAATGCCTTCAAGTTTTTTACCATCATATGTTTTCCATGAAAACAACTCTGCAGTTCCCCATTTAAAATCTTTTTGATGTTGGTTTACTACTGTTATTCTATCAGAATTTTGAAATGTATTTGTAGTTACATAAAGATCAGAAAATGTAGTGAAGTTTTGTTTTCTATAGCTATACACTTCGGCATTCTTTGCTTTTTTATATGAGCTAATACGGAACTCTGAAGGTCTGATTTTTTCAATCAATTTTCCTTTTCGCAAAGTATATAAGCCCGAAGCTTTTGTCATCTTATCAAAACTGGTAATTAGCAATTCTTTATTACAATATGTTGCTTTGTTTTTTTGTTCAGGATCCAACATTTCTGTTCTATACTCAACATTGTTTTTCCTTCCATTTTGCGTAAGATTTATTGGTTTTTCTTTCCCAGAAAGAGCAACTCGCCAAATATCAAACTTATCATAAATCAATGCATTTCCTTTTGAATCAAATCCACCAAAGCCGTAAGGAAAGGGTAATGAAGGGTGATCATCATCTTCATCATAAAATGCTACATCCAACTCTTTGGTAAGGTTTGTTTTTTTCAAAGCAGGTAAATCAATCGAAAACCAATGTTTTTCTTTCATATCATAATGCAATGCATATTGTCCATCTGGAGAAAGAATAGGTTGTCTTCCTTTGTTCTTAAGAATCAAATGTTTATTTCCTGTATTGGTATTAATCACATAATAATCTTTTGTCCATGGATAATCCCATGAACGCATTATATCATATGGGGATGTTGTTGCCCCTATTATATATTGCTGTTGTTTATTTTTATCAAAATTAAGTGTTTCGATAGTATGGTCCTGAATATGAACATACTGGTTAGATTTGGTATTATAGTATGATAAAAATGCCTTTTTATTAAGTTGCTCGAACTTTGATTTCTGTTCTGGTTGAATCAATTTATCCTGCCAGTTCCAAACATCTACCTGTGGTATTTCATCTTTTAATAATGTAGTATCTTTTGAGTATACTACTTTTGGCTTTGAGTAAAAATATAACCTATTTCCATTATCAGAGAAAAAAGGTGTTTGATCTTTACTCAATTCCCAGTTTTCTCTAAGGTTTTTATCGGTTACACCTACAAGCTTTTGCAGCTTCTTATTTTTATAATAATACATCTCAAATCTTAAGGAGTCTATTGCTGTAGAATCGACTGCAGATAGGTAAACAAATTGATTTCCATCTTTATATACTGCCAGTTTATCATAAATATATTTTGTAGTATCAATAGCAATTTTTAATCCAGATGTTAAGTGATACTCATAGACTCCAATATCCTTTTGTTTATCTTTTTTATTTTTTAACGTATAATAAAATGTCTTTCCTTTCTCGGGTAGAATAAAATCTTTTATTTGATGAATCGTATCTTTTTGTTTTGTTTTTAGATTATAAACCAAAGCATAATTCTGTTTAAATGCCATTGGAGCATTGTTGTCTATACTATCGTTCTTTTGGTCGGATAAACTTTTTTTCCCTTTCCTCTTTTTTACTTTTTTAAAACTTTCAACAACCAACCAACCTTCTTGCTTTTTAGGTATTTTATATTTTTTCACTCTTAAGATAGAATCATAAATAGCATTATTTTTTACATCATAGATAAACAATGCGTCTTTAGTTCTATCTTCTTTTTTTATTTCTTTCTTTTTCTCTGTTCTGGTAAGTTGATATTTTGGTCTTTTCTTAAAAACTACATAGTTTTCATCTGAGGATATTGAAGTATCATATCCATTAGAATACTTAAATTTAGTTTTATTTTGAGTATTATATATCTCTATATAGCCGTCTCCTCTTTTGGTATTGGTTTCGATAGTAGATACAATTAATTTCCCTTTATCTGATACTTTAACATCAGTAATATTTTTCCATAAATCGTAGTCAGCATGAGTCAATGTTTTTTTCTGAGCAGAAATCAATGAGGTGCTTAGTATAACTACAAAGGTGATCAGTCTTTGAATCATATGTAAGGTTTTAACATTAGAGTGATTAATATGCTCTGGAAAAGTATAAAACCTTTTTACCAAAAAAGGCTGTTTAACATAATTTTATCTAAAAATCAATGATTTAGATTAACTCTCACTTAATTATTAATCATTTCCAGAAATTTATCTATGTATTCTTTTTCGTAATCAAATAGTGCTTTAATATGCTTGCCCTTTATTTTCCAAAATTCTGTATTATCTTTATTTGAAGATTCATATAGTTTTTCACCCAATTTATATGGAACTTGTTCATCATTATGACTATGTATTACCAATACAGGTTTTTTGATTTTTTTGATTTCTTTTTCTGCAGGAAAATCATTATTCATTAACAAAGGTACAAATGCTTTAAAGTTTTCCATATGTAATGCATTTGCATAAACTTTTCCGATATCAGGAAAGGAACTAAACGTACCTTCTACAATGAGACCATTAATTTTCTCTTGTCTTTCTGCTGCATTCATTATTGCAAAAGCACCTCCTAATGATTGTCCCCAAATAATGATAGGGGTATCTACAACATCTTTATGCTTTGTTATTTTATCAAAAACATAAAGAGCATCTTTTTTTAGTTGTACAGAATTATCTGCTGTTCCTGTAGATTTTCCAAAATTTCTTCGCTCAAAACTAAATACCTGAAACCCCTTATCTAATATTGATTTATAATATTTCTGAGATGACATTAAATGTATTCCTTTTCCTGAATAATGTATAATCGTTCCTATAGGGGCAGTAGTAGAATCTGGCTTAAAAAGCACTGCATGAATCTTTACATTTTTATCTATCTCATAATAATATTCTTGATGAGTATATTCGGTTTGAAAACTATCATATGTAAGACCATTAGTTTTGTATATCATTGTATCAGTAAATCTCGAAAATCGAATCCACAAAACAGCTACAATGAGAATAGAAATAATGGTTATCATCAACCATTTTATTGTTTTTACTATTTTTTTCATAAGTGTAATTTTTAATTAATGACACAAATGAAAAGAACTCTGTATTCTGAAAAAAAAGAAAGTTATCGCTACTTATTTTTTGTGGTAAACAAATACATTTTGGGGTGAAATACTATTATTTTTTGGCTAATTAATAGTGCTTTTTACAGATGTAAAGTATGTCTTTGATACGGGAATATAACCTTCAACATTTTTTAACTGAAGCTTTGCATTTTGAGCATTTCCTTTTAATAAAATAATAAAATCTGGATTTATTAAATACGATCTATGTGCTTTGACTAGAGATGAGAGCTGTTTTTCTACATTTGTTAAAGTGTTTCTAAGCATTTTCTCTTTCAATAATTCTTCTTCTACATAATATATATACACATAATTATCTTCAGACCTGACATAAACGATAGATGTTTCTTCTACAGAAAACAACTCCTTTTTTAAAGTGCCTTTCAACCTAATTTTTGATTGTTCTACAGGTTCTTTCTTTTCTGATATCACATTATTCATCGATTTGTAATAGTTCCTCAAGAAAACTGTGACTACAAATATGAGTACACCAAATCCGAGAAATACCATTTTAAACCAGTTTAAAAATAAAGTTAAAGTAAGTCGTTCTGGTTTTTTATTGATAATCACTTCTGTGTAGAAAAAAGCAATTATAACAGCGATAATTACAAAAAATAAGCAAAAAATCAGTTCTTCTGTCCATTTCCAGATTTTGAAACGTGAGTAATATCTATTAGAAAAAATTACGGCAATCAAATATGTAAAAAACACAATAATTCCATACCCTGTAAAGTAGAGGGTTTTAAAAGGGCTTGTAAAATTATTAGACCCTAATGGATGTAGAAAAACAATAATAAAGACCACTATTATGCCTAGAATGGCAGCGATCAAAAAATGGTATCTAAAAGATATTGAATGTGGAAATGATTTATTCAAAAGCATAAAAAAATCCCTACTAATAATTTAATAGGGATTAAATATATAATAAAAAAACCTTAATTAAGTTATTGTTTTAATCTAACTAATCAGCAAGTACAATAACCTTATTATCTTTCATTTCGATAGTTCCCGAAGTAATAGAAAGTAGTGTTGCTCCGTTTCCACCTTTAGTGAATTTATCAGCAACTTCTTCTTCTAGATTCATCTCGCCATACACTTTTACATCTCCTTTTCCTAATAAAGAAACAATAGGTGCGTGATTATCTAACATCTGAAACTCTCCATTTATTCCTGGTACAGCAACTGAAGTTACTTCGCCACTAAATAATATTGCTTCTGGAGTTACTATTTCTAAATACATATTTATAATTGTTTGTTGTTCGTTTCCAGTTGATAGTATAAGAAACTATCAACCATAAACAATTAACCAGATTATGCCTCAGCTAACATTTTTTCACCAGCTTCTATAGCTTCTTCGATTGTTCCTTTAAGGTTAAATGCTGCTTCTGGCAGGTGATCTAATTCACCATCCATAATCATATTAAATCCTTTGATTGTATCTTTAATATCTACTAATACTCCTGGTATTCCTGTAAATTGTTCTGCTACGTGGAATGGCTGAGATAAGAAACGTTGTACACGACGAGCACGTCCTACAGCTAGTTTATCATCTTCAGATAATTCTTCCATACCAAGAATTGCAATAATATCTTGTAATTCTTTATAACGTTGCAATAACTCTTTTACTCTCTGAGCACAATCGTAGTGATCATCTCCAAGAATATCTGCCGTAAGGATTCTTGATGTAGAATCTAATGGATCTACTGCTGGGTAAATCCCTAGCTCTGCAATTTTACGTGATAATACTGTTGTTGCATCCAAGTGAGCAAATGTTGTTGCTGGTGCAGGGTCGGTAAGGTCATCTGCAGGTACATAAACTGCCTGTACAGATGTAATCGATCCTTTCTTTGTAGAAGTAATACGCTCTTGCATTACACCCATTTCTGTTGCTAATGTTGGTTGGTAACCTACCGCCGATGGCATACGCCCCAGAAGTGCTGATACCTCAGAACCTGCTTGTGTAAAACGGAAGATATTATCTACGAAGAAAAGTACATCTTTTCCTTGTCCATCTCCAGCTCCATCACGGAAATATTCTGCTATAGTAAGACCTGATAGTGCTACACGTGCACGCGCTCCTGGAGGCTCATTCATCTGCCCGAATACGAAAGTAGCTTTAGATTCTTTCATTACTTCTTTATCCACTTTAGAAAGATCCCATCCTCCACTTTCCATAGAGTGCATAAAATCATCTCCGTATTTGATAATTCCAGATTCTAGCATTTCACGAAGAAGGTCATTACCTTCACGTGTTCTTTCTCCTACTCCTGCAAATACAGAAAGACCACCATGTCCTTTTGCGATATTATTAATCAACTCCTGGATAAGTACCGTTTTACCTACACCGGCACCACCAAATAATCCAATCTTACCTCCTTTTGCATAAGGCTCGATAAGATCAATTACTTTAATTCCTGTAAATAAAACTTCTGTAGAAGTTGATAAATCTTCAAATTTAGGAGCTTGACGGTGAATTGGAAGTCCTTCTTTTCCTGCTTTAGGAAGATCACCAAGACCATCAATCGCATCTCCAATTACATTAAATAGACGTCCATATACATCACCACCTATTGGCATTTGGATAGGAGCTCCAGTTGCAACTACTTCAATTCCTCTGCTTAATCCATCACTGGAATCCATTGCAATAGTACGCACAGTATCTTCACCAATGTGAGACTGAACCTCTAACACTAGTTTACTACCGTCTGTTTTGTTAATTTCTAACGAATCATAAATCTTTGGTAATTCAGTACCAGCTGCGAATTCTACATCGATAACCGGACCTACAATTTGAGATACTTTACCTGTAACTTTAGACATTATATAACTATTTAATGTTTAGTATTTAACTATGTTAAAAAAATCAAGTACTCAACCATACTGAATACTAGCTTTTTTCAGGCTGCAAATATAGTCTTTTAAAATGAAAAAAATAACTCAATTTCTTTAGTTTTTTTTAAGTAGCTCTTCACTTCTTTTTTCTACTCCCAGAACATCTCATTTTTTGTGGTTATATGGTAGCTTTGAATTGTTTAAATGAATTAGTTTTTCGAAATAAATATTTTCCTTATTTTTAGATAAAACTAGTTAAATGGAAACTTATGCAACAGCATTAAGCTATGCAATACCCGGCTTTATAGTACTTATACTTATCGAATATTTAATTAGCAGGTGGAAAAAAATACCAGTTAATGAAGGTATGGATACAATTTCGAGTATTAGTTCTGGTATCACAAACACGCTCAAAAGCCTGATAGGCCTTACTGTTATTATTTTAAGCTACGAATGGATGGTCGAACATCTGGCTTTAATAGAAATTAAATCCACAATTTTGATATATATTTTAACCTTTATCGGGTTGGATTTTGTCGGCTATTGGTCTCACCGTTTTAATCATACCATAAATGTATTCTGGAACCGGCATATTATACATCACAGTAGTGAAGAGTTTAATTTAGCATGTGCTCTACGTCAAAATGTGTCGGCAATAGTTGCTATTTATTTTTTTCTATATATCCCATTAGCATTAGTTGGAATCCCGGCAAATATAGTCGCATTTGTTGCTCCTATTCATTTCTTTGCTCAATTTTGGTATCATACACGGCTAATCAACAAAATGGGGTTTTTAGAGCATATTATTGTTACTCCTTCTCATCACAGGGTTCATCATGCTATTAATGATGAATATCTGGATAAAAACTATTCTGAAATATTCATTTTTTGGGATAAACTTTTTGGAACTTTTCAAGAAGAATTACCCGATAAACCTCCGATTTATGGTGTAAAAAAACCTGTAAATAGCTGGAATCCTTTCTTTATCAATTTTATGCACATATGGGGGATATTAAAAGATGCTTGGAGAACTCAAAATTGGCTTGATAAAATTAGGATATGGTTTATGCCTACGGGATGGCGACCAGAGGATGTAAAAGAAAAATATCCTATACAGATCATTACTAATCCTTATTCCAGACAAAAATATAAAACAGAAAGTTCTTTAGTATTAAAATTGTGGTCATGGATTCAGCTTGTAATTACGGTAGCACTTATGTATTATTTGTTGATTAGTGTTGGCGATCTAGAGTTTATCGAAATTGTAAATTATGCTATCTTTCTGGCAATTTCAATATTCGCTTATACATCACTAATGGATCGACATATAATTTCTTTATTTGCAGAATGCATTAAGCTTGCAATGGGATTATATTTTATATTTTACTATGGTAGTTGGTTTGATATTGATACCATTTTTCAGGGAGCTACGTTTGTAGTTTTGGGGTATATAATTATATCTTTTTTACTTTCTATATATTTTCAATTAATAGAAAGAAATTACAATTCTCATTCTATTCAGCAAACAGCATAAAAAAACCCACTTTAGAATACTATAGTGGGCCTTATTATTAGATTACACCTTCTATTTTAACAAAGGCGAGTAAAAAGTTGGGTAGTCTGCTGCTTTTACCATTGGCAAATTAGAGCCATATGTAGTATTTATAGATTCTATTGCTTTATTTGCTAAAAAAGCGTAGCCTCTAGCTGTAGGGTGCACTCCATCTAAAGAAAAAGCACCTCCAAAAACCAAATCATCCTGCAGTAAAAAATCATCAAACATCACTCCGTTTTCTGAAGCTTCTTTAAGAATTGTATTTGCATCTACAAATGCTAAACCAGCTTGCTGTATCGCTGTACTTATTATAGTATTAAACGTAGTAGTCGCAGCAGATATCTCCTGTTGTTCGCTAGGTATTAATACCCATTTATCTTCTAAAGGAACCGAAACCCCATTTATTAATGATGGATTCCCCCCAACTGTTGTACCTATAAAAGAAGAACTTGGTAATACCAATAAATCTTCTGCTGTAGCATGCCTGTAATTTGGCAAGCCAGACCCGGTTAGATTTGTTAAACTTTCATCTTCAATTACTACTGCATTTTGCCCTGCTGTAAACTCGATTGTCCTTGCTTTTCTTTCTGCTTCATCAATTCCTCCAAGCCCTTCTACTTGCAATAATCCTGCATTATAGGCTGCATATCCCTGATTAACCGCTCCTGCTGTTGCAGCATCTAAAGGAACAGGGTTATAAGGTACAGTTGTAAAATGCGGTATAGATGTTACATCAGGAATATTAAACGCTACTCCTTTTGCCTGACCAGAAGTTAACGTGGTAACTATTGCATTATAAGCTTGTGTAAACATAGTTTCATCTGTAATTGGATCCGTGCCGTCTCCTCCTGACAAAGCATATCCCAGGACATCATTATTACCGATCCATAACGAGAAAAATGTTGGATTCTGAGCCATAGCATCCCCAAGCACAGATGCTGTAGGGCTAGAAGCGATTCTCACAAAATAAGGATTTGCCATACTTGGTAACCCTGCCACATTACCATATCCTGCTGCAGGTAAATGAAAGCTTTTGGCTCCGGGAATTCCCATATTATTAAAAGGTCCTGATATTACATTTGTTATTTCTGTGGTGGGCACTTCGGGAGTATCATCTCCTGGTGTGGTTCCTAATAATCGTGGTCCAGATTCATTAGGCGGATCTGGATTAGGATCACTATAAAAATAAAATCTTGGGTTTAAAGTAGGAGTTCCTCCTACCAGAGCTCCCCCAATATTATCATTCATTAAAGGTTGTGTAAATTCTCCTCCCCCTGCCAGAGCAAATTGCTTTGCCAAAATATTAGGCATCGAGTTTTCTTGTCCCGCAATAAACAAAGCCCCATCGGTAAATCCGGCAGCCAAAGAATTTCCCAAGGAAACATATTTAGAAAAATCTGCATTCCCCGAGGTAATTACCACTTCTCCTCCTGTAGTAGAGGCATCATCATCTGATTCGCAAGAAATACATCCAAAAATTAACAGAAGTATTAACCATTTATATTGAGTATTCATTTGTTCTTTTTTTATTGTTTTTTAATCGTAGCCTATAAATTATTTATTGACAAACCTATATAATACTGGGATCCAATAAATCCAGTTCCGAATGCCGTAAAATATTCATCCCCTCCAATGTTGGTTGCGCCTGCCTTAAGAGTAGTTTTCAATTTTGGAATCTTATAATTTATCTGGGCATCGATAACTGAGAAAGATGGTATATTTCCATTTCCAAATGATGCTTCCCAGAAGTAACTATCACTCCAACGATAACTTGTATTAAAGCCAAAGTTTTTAAACAAATTTGTATGTCCAAGAGTAGCTTTTACTTTATGTTTTGGAGTATTAAAATTAGTTACGAAATCAGGATCTTTATCTTTATCAAAATCTTGTTCGGCATATGTGTAATTAACTCCTAAATCAAAATCTCCAGGAATTCTGGTGTTTACACCAATTGTTGCTCCAAAAGATTTTATATCTACATCTGAATTTGTATAGGCTTGATACACTTTAAAATCATCGTTCTGTAATGCAAGAAGTGATAATGTTCCGTCTCCCACCTGGCCATACAATGGTACAATCACATTTTCATTAGATATAAAATCTTTATACTGGTTATAATACCCGCTTAGATCAATAATAAATTTCTTTACTTTACCACGATATCCTACTTCGAAAGCAGTGATTTTTTCTGGCTCAACAAGGGTTGCACCAGAAGCCTCTGGCGCTCCATTTGCCACAGAGCTAGCAGAAAACGAGTTTTCGTAAGCGGCTCTTCCTGTTATAGTAACAGTATTTGACCCTACAATTGTTTCTCCTGCACCACTTAAATCACTAAATGTCCTTACATCTCTGTCTAGATTATCTTTAGCTGACCCAACTAATATTGCACGTCCTACATCCAAACCAATATATAAATCCTGTGTAGTTGGGTTTCTAAATCCTGTTTGCACAGAAGCTCGGATATTATGATTTCTTTCAGTACCCAGGGTATATCCTATGGATAATCTAGGCGATAAATTACCATCGAACAATTCTGATTTATCATATCTCACAGACCCTGTTACTTTTACTCTTTCATCTGCAATTTTTTTCTGAATTTGTGTGTATGCTCCGTATTCAGAATACCTAATAGGCCCATCAAAATCTGTAAAGATTGTGCCCGAAGAGTTCAATTTATATTCTCTAAACGATCCTCCTACCTGAATATCTGCAAAATCTCCCGTAATATGACTCAAATTATAATTAACGTCTACATGTCTTAGTTGAGTAGCATCTTGAAATTTTGATCCGGTTAATAGATTTGGATCACTGGTTACTGCTTGAAAAGCTTGTCCAAACTCTGGTGTTCCCGGTATAAATCGGCCTGTATCTGCAGTTTGTCTTGCAATAAGATGGGCTTGTTCTGGCAATTGTCCAGCTAATGTTGCCTGAACAAATGCACCTGCATATTCACCAAACCAGGTTTGGTCGTCTTTCCATTTTCTATTAATATTAATTCCGGTAAATCGTATATCATAAGAATCTCCTGCACTTTCATCTGTTAAATACCCTCTAACAAAAAAGTTATTATTCTTAAATTCTAATTTATGCTGCTGTAAGAAAAAGTTGCGAATCGAATATCGATTTGCTCCTTGATAAATTGTAGTTCCTCTACCTACTTTTCCGTTATAAATAATTTCAAAATCATTAGCAAATGGTCTATAGTGCAATGCCGCATCAAATTTTATACTTTCTGCTTTATTAGCATTTAAGTCTTGCTCATTATACCCTGTTCTACTAACACTTTCGTCTGGCAACAGGTTTTCGGCTCCAGCCGGTAAAATCCCTCTATTTACAAGAGCTTCTCCTACACCTCTTATATTTGTACTTACCTCATCTCCATATACATTAAGCCCATCATAATTAGGGTCTAATCTATTTGTAGCCGGGTTTAAAACATTAATGGTATTGGTTGCGAACCAATCTGTACCTCGCAGATACGAGAAATTAGCTTTTGCAGCGAATTTCTCTGAGAACTTATGCGCAAGTCTAATTCCGTAATCATAAAATTCATTATCTCCTGCTGCTTCTTGCGAGGTAATTCCGCCTTTAAAATACGCACTTATCCCATGGTGGTCAAATGGGTTTTTACTCGTCATGAACAGAATTCCATTAAAAGCATTTGCTCCATACAATGCAGAAGATGCTCCTGGCAGTAGTTCTACACTATTAACATCTAGTTCGGTCATCCCTAACAGGTTTCCTAACACAAAATTAAGAGCTGGTGCAGTGTTATCCATCCCATCTACTAATTGAACAAAACGAGTATTTGCAAATGTTGCAAACCCTCTGGTATTAATCGATTTAAACGTTAAACTGTTAGTATTAATATCTACTCCTTTAAGGTTTTCTAATCCATCGTAGAAATCTACCGAAGGTGTATTTTTAATTTCTTTAATTCCGAAACGTTCAACACTCACCGGGGATTCGAAGATACGCTCTGGTGTTCTGGAAGCCGAAATGATTACTTCATCAAGTTCTGTACCTGCTTTCAATATAATTGTTAAACCTGTAGTTTGCGAAGATATATCCATTGATGAGGATTCAAACCCCACAGAACTGGCTATTATTGTAAAAGGGGGTGATTCCTGAACTGTTAAAGTAAAAATACCGTCAAAATCTGTTACTGTTCCCGAAGAAGAGTTTTTTAATGTAATATTAGCTCCAGGAATAGGCTGGTTACCGTCATCAACAACCTTTCCGCTAATTGTTGTTTGTGCAGTAGCAATAATGCATACCATCATCATTATTACTAATGTAATTTTTTTCATGCCCCTAAGTTTTAATAGTTATGACAACAATATACGTTTTTTTAACAATCATTCAATAAAATAGCTAAAACTTTGTGATTTCATTACTAAAAAAACCATTATACAACATTATCATCATTTAAGGTTTTTTGTTTATAATTCTACCTTTATTAAAAGTTCTAATAAAAGCTAAAAACCCTATCCGAAAAATTTTCAGATAGGGTTATATATTTTAGTTGATCTTTATTTAAGAGAACTCGCTATTCTACGGTTACAGACTTTGCAAGATTTCTTGGTTGATCTACATTTTTATCCAACATGACCGCAATATGATATGACAATAATTGCAGTGGTATAGTTGCAAGAAGAGGTGTTAAAAATTCTTCTGTTTCTGGTATTTCAATAACATGATCAGCCAGTTCCTTTACAGTAACATCTCCTTCTGTAACAATCCCGATAATCTTTCCTTTTCTGGATTTAATTTCCTGAATATTACTCACCACTTTTTCATAGTGTCCTTTTTTGGTCGCTATTACAACAACTGGCATTTGTTCATCAATTAATGCAATTGGTCCGTGTTTCATTTCTGCGGCCGGATATCCTTCTGCATGTATATATGATATTTCCTTCAATTTTAAAGCTCCTTCTAAAGCAACAGGGAAATTATATCCTCTACCTAAATACAGGAAATTTTTTGCATCTTTATAGGTATCTGCAATAAACTTAATGTGATCATTAGACTCTAAAGTTTTTTTAACTTTTTCTGGAATTCTCTCTAATTCCTGCAAGTAATAATGAAAATCACTATTAGAAATTGTTCCTTTTCTCTCTGCCAGTTTTAATGCTATTAAAGATAGCACTGTTATTTGAGTAGTAAATGCTTTAGTAGAAGCGACTCCTATTTCTGGTCCGGCATGAGTATAAGCTCCGGCATGAGTTTCTCTAGAGATTGAGGACCCCACTACATTACAGACTCCAAAAACAAAAGCTCCATTTTCTTTAGCAAGTTTAATTGCAGCCATTGTATCTGCTGTCTCACCACTTTGTGATATTGCAATTACAACATCATCCTGATGTATTACCGGGTTTCGATATCTAAACTCTGATGCATACTCTACCTCGACAGGTATACGAACCAATTCTTCAAAAATATATTCTGCTACTAAACCAGCGTGCCATGAAGTACCACAAGCAATAACAATAATGCGTTTTGCATTTAATAATTTAGCAAGGTTATCATCGATACCTGCCATTTTTATAATCCCTTCTGCAACTCTCATTCTACCTCTATAAGTATCACTAATCGCATTAGGCTGCTCATAAATTTCTTTGAGCATAAAATGATCGTATCCTCCTTTTTCTATTTGCTCGAGATTAATTTGCAATTCTTGTAAATATGGATCTACAAGTTTATCGTCTTTAATACTCCTTACCTTAACTCCCTTATTCCTTCTCACAACTGCCATTTCACCATCTTCGAGGTAAATTGCATTATTCGTATATTCTATAAAAGGAGATGCATCAGAAGCAATAAAAAATTCATCTTCACCAACACCAATAGCTAGTGGGCTACCCAATCTTGCGACAACAATTTCATCTGGTTTTTGCTTATCAAAAACAGCTATTGCATAAGCCCCTATGGTTTGATTTAAAGCAATTTGAACTGCTTTACCCAATTTTACATTTTCTTTGGTCTTTACATCTTCTATAAGATTTACCAATACTTCTGTATCGGTTTCTGAAGTAAACGTATACCCTCTATTTATCAACTCTTTACGAAGAGCGTCATAATTTTCTATGATTCCGTTATGAATCATTACCAAATTACCCGAGTTAGAATAATGCGGATGCGAATTTACATCATTAGGAACTCCGTGTGTAGCCCATCTGGTGTGTCCTATTCCTATAGTTCCTTTTGTAGGAATTTCTTTTAATAATCGCTTTTCCAGATCTGCTACTTTTCCTTTGGTTTTAGACAATTTAATGTCTTTTCCATCGTAAAGAGCTATCCCAGCAGAGTCATAGCCTCTGTATTCTAATCTTTTTAACCCTTTTAAAACAATTGGATAGGCTTCTCTATGCCCTATGTACCCTACAATTCCGCACATAATTTAAGTTTTTAAAATATTGTTAGTTTTCCTTTGATGATGTATAAAAAATATCAAGTTTTAAACGTTTTGATTCGGGAACATTTACTCCATTTCCGTAGAGCACTGTCCCTTCATGGGAAACTATTGATGAGGAGGGAATTATCTCATTCTTAGTTGTGGGGGTATCACCTATTGCGTTTGTTATTATATTTACGTTTTGAGACACTGACACTCCTAGTTTAGCATTTTCAATTTCACCTTTTAAAATGTTTAGGACATGTTGTGTCATTTTTATTCTATAAAATTCTCCATTCTTATCAGAATCACGACTGATTCTTCCCAAATGGTTAACGACAGAAGTCAATGGAGTTTCTACACTAGCACTACCATCCAGAAAATAATCAAGAAGAACTGCTCCTGTCTCAATATTAAATATGAAGATTCTTTCGGGTTCTGTATCTCCTCCAGTTACTTTATTCTGGTTGATATATAATTTTAGACTTGCATCGTTAATTAACCAATCTTGTCTTTTTAAGAAACTAAGCTCATTTTCTTCTTCACCATTTTCATTAGTAATATTACCTCCAAATAAATCGATCACTGCATATGAACCATCACCTCCTTTTAGATACAAATTATCCTCTCCGTTTACCGTATCCTGATTCTCCTCTTTTAGCTCTTCTGCAATCGTTGGATCTAAAGTAGTTTTTATAGCGTTTATAAAAGTATTAGTAAAATTTAAATCCAGTTTATCCTGCTTAGTTGTAGTAACATCATTTGAGGTTTCTTCAAAACTATAATAAAGGGTTATCTGAGCATTTCTTGTGTTAAGATATACTAAATTTCCATTATTATTTACAGGTTCTACCTTAATATAAATTCCTCTAAAATAATTTCTGAAATTATTTACATTACTAAGTTCTGGGCTACCTGCTTTATCCAGGAACAATGTTGAAAACAGAGTTTTTGCTTCATCCGGAAGCTCAACCCTTAATCTAGGAGTTAATCTCTCCCTTTTGGTTGTAGTTTCCCCATTGGTTACGGTTTCGGTTGTTGTAATAATTTCTTTAGCAGAAGGAACAAAATTATTATTGGTGTATAGCAACGTTTGTTCTACTTCTGCTCCAAAATTAGTTTCGACATCATTAGAATAAAAGACTTGTCTTTCATTAGATTCTGGATCAAAATCTCTTAAAAAGTAATTAGATTTATACAACGACAGTTTAACAGGTTGGTTTCCATAAATTGAATCTAATCTATAGGTAGTTGCTGTCTCTGTAACATTACCTATCTGAACCGATGCTGTGCTTATCGCAGTACTAATATATGGTAAACTAAAAACAACACTGTCTAATACTGGATTAGTTCCGAAAGTTGGATTTAATTTTGAGGGTTGAATCTGAGATAAAATACTATATACCGATTGTCCATATATAGGATCATTATAGACTCCTAATAAATTAGAATGCGTAGTTCCTTGTTGATCAATTGGTAAACTGTTTGTACGTACTCTTTCGAATTTTTTACTATATGCTATCGGAACTGCAGAGTACTGTTTGTCTTCAAAATTAACGTCTCCAACAACCTCACTACCAACAGAATCAAAATCATCGTTACAAGACAAAAAGCTAAAAACAACAGCTACTATAACCGTTATTCTAATTAAAATATTCTTCAATTTCATAAATAATTTCGTCGTTTTGCTTACACCAATACCTCTGTCTGATAGAAGGTTTCATAGGCATCAGCAAATTCATCTGGTTTTTTATATTCTAAAACTGGTTGGTCTATTGTTTTTAAATGTTCAACAAGCTCAGATGGGATTTCTTCAGACCCCACAATAATAGCATCTGAATTATCAACAGCCACCTTCATAAGATTACTATATGTTGGTTGAGCTAAATCACTTATTTTTTCTTCATCTATCCCATCAAACTTCACTTTTTCCATCATATTCTTATCCAATATGCCATCATAACCATTATCATACACCGAAGTAACAATTTTACTTTGACCAAAAAGAGGTTCATTAGCATAATAATTCTTTAAGTATAATGGCAAAAGAGAAGCTAACCATCCATGTACATGAATCACATCTGGTGACCAGTTTAATTTTTTAACTGTTTCAATCACTCCCTTGGCAAAAAAGATTGCTCGCTCATCATTATCCGGAAATAATTTTCCTTCTTCATCGGTTAACGTTGCTTTTCTTTTAAAATAATCTTCATTATCGATAAAATAAACTTGCATTCGTTCTTTTGGAATCGAAGCAACTTTAATAATAAGAGGCATATCCAAGTCATTAATTACTAAATTCATACCCGAAAGCCGAATTACTTCATGCAACTGGTGCCTCCTCTCATTGATATTGCCATATCTAGGCATAAAAATTCTTATTTGCCCTCCCTTATTGTTTACCATTCTTGGTGCTTCAAAAGACATAGATGAGATTTCAGTCTCTGGCAGGTAAGGTATTACTTCTGATGATACATACAATATCCTCTTATCTTTCATATAATCGATACTTTTATCGTCCTCCTTTTGGAATTAATTTTGCAAAATTACGAAAATTTATGCAGTCTGCCAGTAATATCTTATTTTTGCACGCCTTTAAGTTATACACCAATGCGGGTACACGGAAAAAGACGAGATATACTAAACGATGTTGCAGCTTTTAATAAGCAAAACAAAACTATTGGATTTGTTCCTACAATGGGAGCATTGCATAAGGGCCATCTTGCACTGATAGAAAGAGCTCTCAAGGAAAATCAAAAAGTTGTAGTTAGCATTTTTGTAAACCCTACACAATTTAATACTAGCGAAGATTTAGTTAATTATCCCCGAACTTTGGATGCTGATATTGAACTTTTATCCAAATTATCTAAAGAAATAATTGTATTCGCTCCAACCCCAAAAGAGGTGTATGGAGATGAAATGTTATCAATTAAATATGATTTTGAAGGGTTAGAAAATGAAATGGAGGGCAAATACAGACCTGGTCATTTTGATGGAGTCGGGACTGTCTTAAAACATTTCTTTACTATTGTTAATCCAGGTAAAGCCTACTTTGGCGAAAAAGATTTTCAACAACTTCAAATTGTTAAAAAATTAGTTGAAATTGAAAAAATGTCAGTTCAAATTATTGGCTGCCCTATTTATAGAGAAGAAAGTGGATTAGCTTTAAGCTCACGAAATAAAAGGCTTAATCAAAAACAGCTTAGCGAAGCTCCTCTGATTTATTCAACTCTGAAACAAGTAAAAAAAGACTTTGGCACAAAAAGTGTTACTACCTTAAACAAATGGATATCAGAACAATTCGAAAACAATGATGAGTTAAAATTAGAATACTTTGAAATTGCAAAGGTATCTGACTTAAAGTCCATTAAACGAAAACAAAAAGACACTAAATACAGAGCTTTTATAGCTGTATTTGCAGGAGAAATAAGACTCATTGATAACATTGCCCTAAATTAAAAAATAACTAACTTTGTAACATGTTTGTACACGTAGTAAAATCAAAAATTCATCGCGTTAAGGTGACTGGTGCCGATCTTAATTATATAGGTAGTATAACAATAGATCAAGATCTAATGGATGCTGCTAATATTGTTGAAGGAGAAAAGGTACAGATTGTAAATAATAATAATGGAGAGCGTTTAGAAACTTACGCTATCCCGGGACCTAGAAATAGTGGTGAAATTACATTAAATGGTGCTGCCGCTCGAAAAGTAGCAAAAGGAGACGTATTGATACTAATCACCTATGCCATGATGGATATTGAAGAAGCCAAAAACTTCAAACCAAGACTTCTTTTTCCTAACGAGGAAAATAACTTATTAAAATAGATAGTGAACCCTAAACTTATAAAGTTTCTTAAAATTATACTCCCTTTAGCATTGGGAGTTTTTTTAATTTGGTATTCTATCGCTTCGGCAACCCCAGAAGAAAGACAAAAAACGCTTCAGTATATTACACAAGCAGATCCTAAATGGATTATTCTTTCTGTAATCATGGGAATTATCTCCCATATCTCAAGAGCATACCGGTGGAAGTTTTTATTAGAACCTTTAGGATACCCAATCAAGCTATCAAATAGTTTTATGGCTGTTATGGTGGGATACCTTGCGAATCTGGGCATCCCAAGATCCGGCGAAATTCTACGTGGTGGTACGATATCAACATATGAAGGTGTTCCTTTTAAAAAAGCTTTTGGAACCATTATCTCAGAACGAGTTATTGATTTGCTTATGCTTTTATTAGTGATTGGTATCACACTACTTTTTCAATCAGAACTTCTTTTATCATACTTAGAAGAAAAAATTGCAAGCCCTTTTATCACTCTTGCTATTTTACTAGGACTACTACTTGTCGGAATACTATTTCTGAAAATCATAAAAACTTCTAGTAATCCAATACTTATCAAATTGCGAAATTTTGGAAATGGTCTTCTAGAAGGAGTAAAAAGTATTTCTAAGATAAAGCAAAAAGGAGCTTTTGTGTTTCACTCTTTTCTTATATGGACACTTTATGTCTTGATGTTTTATGTTATTAAATTTACGGTTCCCGAAACTACCTCTTTATCTATAGGTCCTATATTGGCCACCTTTGTAGCAGGATCATTTGCCATGTCTACTACTAATGGAGGCATTGGTGCATTTCCTATCGCTATTGCTGCAATTTTATTACTTTTTGATATCGAAAAACCAGCAGGAGAAGCTTTTGGCTGGATATTGTGGGCCTCACAGACCGCAATAAATATAATCATTGGGGCGTTATCCTTTTTGTTTCTCCCTATTTTAAACAGAGAACCATAAGGAAATAATTTATATATTGTCCCTTGCTTAACCTTAATCCTAATACTTATGAAAAAAAGTGTGACTCTTATTATAGCTTGTATTTTTGCTGTTTCCAGTTATGGACAAACAATATATGAGTCTTTCAGATCTATCAAATTAGACCAAAGTAGAGAGTTAAAAATTCAGCTTCCGCGTAATTATAAGAAAAATGAAGACAAAATATACCCCTTGATTATTGTTCTTGATGGGGATTACTTATTTGAACCTGTTGCCGGAAACGTAGATTATTTTTCCTATTGGGAAGATATGCCAGAATCAATTGTTGTTGGTGTTAACCAAAGAAAAACCAGAGAAGATGATTGCAGGTATGATACTGCAGAGTTTTTACCTACGCTAAAAGGAGCAGAATTCTATGAATTTATAGGACAAGAACTAGTTCCTTATCTTAATGAAACTTATCGTACTGCACAACTTAAAATTATTGTTGGGCATGATTATACTGCTAATTTTATAAATTACTTCTTATTTAAAGACAATCCAATTTTTCAGGGATATATATGTATTAGTCCAGAATTAGGGCCACCAATGGGGGATCGAATTTCGAGCAAATTAGAAACCTCTTCTGATATTTGGTATTATCTGGCTACTGCAACTAATGATGCCGACAATATCAAAAAGAGTCTCATTGCATTAGATGAGAAGTTATCTGTAATAGAAAATCCTGAAATGAGCTATCTCTTTGATAACTTCGAAGAATCTTCTCATTATACTTTGGTTGGAAAAGCTATTCCTAATGCTCTCGAAGGTATTTTTGAAATGTATCGCCCTATAAGCAAGAAAACATATAAAGAAGTTCTTCTTACACTAGAAACTTCGCCCTATGACTATCTTGTAGATATGTATAAAACTACAGAAAAACTATATGGTATTAAGCGTAAAATAAGAATCAATGATTTTGTTGCAGTATCTACTGCTCTCGAAAAAAAGGAAAATTGGTCTGAATTAGAACCATTAGGTAAGCTAGCTATAAAAGAGCATTCTGATTTAATGCTAGGATATTATTATTTAGGTATGTTCTATGAACAAACAGGAGAGCCTAAAAAAGCTATGAGAGCTTATGAAAGTGGTTTTCAACTTTCTGAAGTTGCTTTCTTAACCAAAGATTATATGCTGGATAAAGTTAACAAAATTAAAGAAGATTTTGGTTGGTAAACCTACCAGCCACACGCATAAAAAAAGATCCTGTTTTCAGGATCTTTTTGTTTTTTAAATGCTATTGATTTTAACAAATCATACATTCGATATAACACTCGTAAGGTGTCTGACCCGTTTGCATACAGGCTCCCATGCATGCACGATCAATACAGTTGGGTCTTCCCCCTCCGTTAATTTCTTTTTGAGCAATTTTACATATTGGTTTTACCCCTGTTAATTTTAGAATTTTCATGATTATATACTATTATTGGTTAAGTACTAAATATACTATATTTTTAATTAAAAAAGTTGGTTTTTGAAATCCAAACAAAAATATTTGATCCTTATTTTACGAGTTCATTTTTGTATACTGTATTATTAAAATAATAGTATTTTTACACTCTTATCAATCTTCTATGGCTAAGACCAAAACCGTTTTTTTCTGTCAGAATTGTGGCGCACAATATTCTAAATGGCAAGGGCAATGTACCTCTTGTAAAGAGTGGAATACTATTGCCGAAGAAATCGTTCAAAAAGCTTCGACCAGTGATTGGAAAAGTGCTACATCTAGTCCTAAAACAAATAGAACAGCTAAGCCCTTACGAATTTCAGAAATTGACACTAGCCAAGAAGCCCGGTATAATACTGATGATGCCGAACTAAATCGGGTACTCGGAGGAGGATTGGTACCTGGTTCTTTAACACTACTGGGGGGTGAACCCGGAATAGGAAAAAGTACATTGTTACTACAAATTAGTCTTAAATTACCCTATAAAACTTTATATGTTTCTGGAGAAGAAAGCCAGCAACAAATCAAGATGCGTGCAGAACGTATTCACTCTAAAACAGACAATTGCTTAATTCTTACCGAAACCAAAACTCAAAATATCTTTAGGCAAATTGAAGAGACTGAACCCGATATTGTTATTATAGACTCTATCCAAACCTTACATAGTGATTATATAGAAAGTAGTGCAGGAAGTATTTCACAGATCAGAGAATGCACTACAGAATTAATCAAGTTTGCCAAAGAAACGGCAACGCCTGTACTATTAATTGGTCATATCACAAAAGATGGCAATATCGCTGGCCCGAAAATTCTGGAGCATATGGTTGATACCGTACTACAGTTTGAAGGAGATCGAAATCATGTATACAGAATTTTGCGTGCTTTAAAAAACAGATTTGGGTCTACCTCTGAGTTAGGAATATACGAGATGCAGGGAAGCGGTTTACGAGAAGTTACGAATCCCAGCGAGATTCTAATTTCTAAAAAAGAAGAAGAACTAAGTGGTACTGCTATAGCTTCTACCGTAGAAGGTATGAGGCCGCTCATGATAGAAGTACAAGCTTTGGTGAGTACTGCGGTATACGGGACCCCGCAACGCAGTGCAACAGGGTACAATCTTAAACGCCTTAATATGATCCTGGCAGTTTTAGAGAAACGTGCTGGTTTTAGGTTGGGAGCCAAAGATGTATTCCTTAACATCACAGGGGGCATCTCTGTAGATGATCCTGCAATTGATCTGGCGGTTGTTGCTGCGATATTATCCTCAAGCGAGGATATTCCTATCCCCAAAGATTTTTGCTTTGCCGCAGAGGTTGGCCTGGCAGGAGAAATACGCCCGGTAACCAAAGTAGAGCAACGTATACAAGAAGCAGAGAAACTAGGTTTCTCTACTATCTTTGTTTCTAAATACAATAAAATATCCCTACAAAATACTCGAATTCAGATTCAAATGGTTACCAAAATCGAAGATGTAGTTGAGTTTTTATTTGGTTAAGGAGCAGGATTAGGGTTATTTTCATGAACTGCCTCAATCTCATCTAAAATCGCATCAGAAAGGGTGATATCGATACTACCAATATTTTCTTTTAACTGATCCAGTGATGTAGCGCCAATAATATTGCTGGTTACAAAAGAACGATCATTTATAAACGCCAAAGCCATTTGAGTTAAGCTTATACCATGTTTTTTTGCTATCTCATTATACGCTCTTGTCGCTTCAAACGATTTCTCATTATGATATCTAGAAAATTGCGGAAATAAGGTTACTCTGGCATTTTTTGGGGTTTCCTCGAGATATTTCCCTGTTAATTGTCCAAAACCAAGAGGAGAGTAGGGTAAATGCCCGATATTTTCGCGATGTAAAACTTCGGTAAGACCTACTTCATCTTTTCGGTTTAACAAATTATACGGGTTTTGAACTGTAATCATTTTTGGGGCTCCTTTTCGAGCTTCTTCAACATAGCGCATTACTCCATAAGGTGTTTCATTAGAAAGACCTATTTGTCTTATCTTTCCTGCTGCAACAAACTCCTGAAGATAATTTAATACTTCACCAAAATTGTCTTCCCATTGCTCTGCTTCGTCATGTGTATAACCTCTAACTCCAAAGAAATTGGTATTTCGTTCTGGCCAATGCAATTGATACAGATCGATATAATCAGTTTGTAGGCGTTGCAAACTTTTATGTATCGCATCAGTAAATTCTGCTTTTGTAAAACCACCCGTACGAATATGATTAACAAAATCTCTCGGGCCTACAATTTTTGTAGCAATAACTACCTCATCCCTTTTATTTGTTTTTTTTAGCCATGTCCCGATAATTCTTTCTGTACTTCCCTGGGTCTCCTTATTTGCCGGTACAGAATATAACTCTGCCGTATCAATAAAATTAATCCCTTTATCGATAGCATAATCCAACTGCTGGTGTCCTTCTTCTTCGGTGTTTTGCTCTCCCCAGGTCATGCTTCCCAGGCATATTTTACTTACTCGTATATCTGTACCAGGTAATGTAGTGTACTTCATTCTTTTGGTTATAAATTTTTAAGTTGAGAATATAAATTCATGATCAAAAGTAGAAACTCTTCTTTTAGTTAGTGTAAAAATTATCATAATAAATCTGATTAAGACGCAATCTATGCTTCTGCATCTTTTCTTTTCCAAATGTGAAATAAATCTACAATCGGCAGTCCAGATCAACAGTTTTGAAACGATAAGTTAAAAACATAAAAAAACACAAATAACTAATATTCAGAATCTTAAATACTATTTCGTATTCTGGAATGATAATTTCTGTTTATATCATAAAAAATAACAAAACTAATTCTAAAAAACATGAAAAAGATAAGTATCATAACTGCTATATGTGTTGTTCTATTTTCATTCGAAACCGTATCTGCACAAGAAGTCGAAGAAGTTCTACCCATTACTAAAACAGAAGCTTCTACCAATCAGCAAGATTATAAACAAGTTAAAATAGACAAGCTTTCTGAAATTATTAAAGCTGCTGTTGAAAAAGATTTTCCAGAAGCTCGTATTTCTGAAGCTTATACCGACAAGATTGGAAATTACAAATTAATCCTTGCTATAGGTAACGACACTAAAACGGTATATACCAACGCTAGGGGAGAATGGTTTGATCCAAATAAAAAAGGGTGATACCAAGTTACTGACTTCTTCCTTATTTTAACCAGAAAAGAGCTTCTTATATAAGAAGCTCTTTTTTTAACCAAAAACGGATACGACTACCCCTTGCCGCATCCGTTTCACACACTAAACCAACCTAAAATTATTCCTCCAACATCCATCAAATATATTTTAGGAATGAACCTATATTATCTTTTTTCTATACCTAAACACTACATTTCTTCCTTTCGAATTTTACTTTTTTTTAACCCTTGTTCCAAGTTTAAATAGTAGATAAAGTGTTTATATGCTCATTGGTTTACTCAAAAGTAAAGCACAATATTATTTTACAAAACACAGAATGAGTGAGTGGTAGTTTTGAGTTAGGGAACTCTTATTTCGAAGTATTATACCAAACAAATATCTTACTTAGTTTGGTTATTCTGCACATACTATATTCGCCTGCTGGATATGATGATCAATGAGATAAGCGGCCAGATTCGTATTTTTTTGTGCTCTATCCAATATCCACGCATCTGAGCTTACTACAATATGTGTTGAACTTGCCAATTCCTTATCTGGGTTATTAACCAAATCTATTTTCCAGGAAAAATGATATTGCTCTGCTAATTCCCGAAGTGTTGTTTTTAATCGTCCGCTATTAGAAACCGGAGCGTCAAAATACCAGTGTACCTTACTTACTCCAAGTTTATCAAGTGTATTTCCTATTATTAGAAGAGCTTCTTCTGTTTTCTGAACTCGTTTATAGGTACCATGAACACCAGATACATCGCGATAATATCCATCAAGTCCTTTAAAAATATATGCTCCAGACAAGGCGCTTTCGAGAATAATCAGTAAGTTAAATCCGTCTATTGCTATGGTTTGCCCTTTTAACATTTTTGGCATTACCCCATTTTTATTACGAATCGCAATTTGTTGTTTACTACAACTCATACCATGCAAAGCCCTTTGTTGTCGTGCATTAAGTCTATAGCGATTCCCCACCAATTGTACAGATGATTTTTCTGCATAACCACGAGAAAGGAGATACAACATATCTTTTGCTGCTGCTTTTAATTTTTCCTGCATCGGTAACTCTCCAAACAATCGATCATCACTAGCTTCTCTTCCTCTATTGCGGGTAGTCATTTAGATTTACTTTGTAAAATAGTATATAAATAAGTGGTGTATATAAACAAAAAAAGCGCTCTCAGCGCTATCTCTATGGCATTGGTAATATTTCGATTACCTTACCATATACATTTTTGGTCCACCCGTTAAGGCGTCCTCGGTTATTACCGATTAGTAATCCTCGTTTAGCATTTTTTCCTTTAACCAAATGCGTAAAACAGTTCCCTCTCACTTTACAAAAAACAATATCTCCTGCTTCGCAATCTTCCCAGTGTACGGGTTCAAGTAGTACAGGTTGTTTTGATTTTAAGATGGGTAACATAGAATTACCAGGTTCTTTGGAGACAATAGTCTCACCATTCAATAGTTTTTGAATTTTCCAATTCATCATACATAGTTTTAAAAATTAAACATAAATTCATAAACTATGGAGTATGGTGTTTTATCTCAATTTTGAATTCCAAAGAACTTGTACAAAAGTAAGTATTTAACTTGAATTATCCATAACTCTTAAGTAATGGTCGGTTTTATTTAAGGGAATGTATAAACCTGACGTAATAAAATTCACGTCAATCAGAGTGATTTTTGATAGAAAATTGTACTTCGACCAAGCTCAGTAGAGCTATCGAAGACAAGTGAATTTTTCATCAAAAGCCTAATTTCGATACAATTTTTCTCCGCTTCACTACGAAAAACCACTCAATTTGACGGCTTTTTTAGGTCAAATCCTTACATAAAAACTCAGATTATAACATAATAGCCCATCGATAAGCCTGTCCTGAGTTTATCGAAGGGCTCAGTACAAGCCTGCAAAAGTATATCTATAATTCTACATTCTTTATTCTCCTCCTATACAAAAACACAACCAAAAGTATAACTGCTACAGCTCCTAATCCTAAAACCCAATACAGTTGGGTATTGTTATTAAACTGCATTGCTGTAGTATCTCCTACCAAGTAAAACCCTCCCCAATAAAAAGGTTCTGCCAGGTATTCAAACTCTTTAGAGTTTATATACTGTAGCTTGGCTTGTTGTAAAGCTTTATCTTTTAACATTCCTTCCTTCAAATTAGCATAAAAGTATTGCATTAAAGCTGGTGTAGTTTCATCAGAAACTGCCCAACTTGTTAGCAATAAACTTTTAGTTCCAGCGTATTGAAAAGCAGTACCTAAACTCATAATCCCTTCTCCTTTGGCAATCTTACCTGTTCCTGTATTACAGGCACTAAGTACCGTAAGCTCTGCAGGAATATTTAATGCAAACAATTCGTGAGAGTATAGCAGGTTATCTTCAAGGCTATCTTTATTTTTTGTAAAAAAGAGTTTCGAATTTTCAGGTCTTTCGTTATTCACTTCCCCATGTAAAGCCAGATGCAATATATTGTATTGATTTACATTTTTCTTAAAATTAGCTTCTGTTGCTTCAGATCCATAATAGTATTGACCATCGATAATATCAGAAATGGCTTTGATTTCTTTTCTGGTACCTGGTAGATCTGTTCCAGCACTTCTAAGAATTTTAAAGCTAATTAATGGTTTGGAAATGGTATCTGTTGTATTAGAAAAAGAAAAGGCAAGACATTCTTGTTTCAAATCATCTTGCACAGTTGACGTTTGTTGATCAAATAATAAGTTTGTTGAATTCGCATAGGTTATAGCATAGTCTTTGAGTAGAAGAGCATACTCTTTAGGATGAATGATTGTATTTTCTTCTTCAGAATAGCTATAATCTGTTAATAACAGATCAAAATTAAGATACCATAGGGGTCCGTCGGGGATAATAATTAGTCTATTTCCTTGTAATTGATCTTGAATAGGTTCAATCAATGTTTTATACAGTTGACACCCTTCCTTTTGGTATATATTTAAGTTTTTATCGGTAATGGTTTTTCTAAAAGATACAATGTCTTTTTCTAGTGTAGGTGTTTTTAATTCTTGTACATTAATATTATTCTTAGAAACAGTAAAAGCATAGGTAACACTATCTGCCGTAAAAAACTCCAATACAGTAGTTTTATTGTCTAATTGTTGTTGAACTTTTGATACAGTTACAATATCATTTTTATACTTAAGTTTATAGTATTTAGGATATTCTTTTTCTAGAACATTTGTTAAAGAATCTTGTCGTCTGTTAATAGTGAATAATTCACTTTCATAATGAGTTATTTTTGAACTGTCAATTTGTTTTTCAGACTGTTCTTCTATTATTTTTGATTGATAAAAAGAGTTATAATTTCTTAATTTTTTTTCTAAAGCCACTATTTTTTCGGGTAAACCGGCAAAGTTCTTTGCTTTAGAACTCGTAAGAGATTCTTTTAAGGTATTCGATTTACTTTTTTCTGCGTAATAAAAGGCTTCTTCTAAGGCTTTTGAATCTTTTTGATTTTTATATACTAGTAATTGAGCAGTGATTGCTCCATGATATACTTCTTTGACTTTTTTAGAAAAAACGATTTTATCTTTATAATTCGTATGAGTTTTTCGAATGTGATTGATTAATGTATCTGCTTTTTGGTAAGCAACAATAGCATTGTTAAGATTATTGTTTTTATGGCCTTGCTTGTATAAGGCTACATATGTTTTGGCTTTACCTTCTGATATTATTAATTGTTTTTTTAAATCAAGGTAATTATTAATAGAATTAAGAATATAAGTGTCATTCGTCTCATTTTTGATATTTGCTTTTTCAGCTTGTTCAAAATTCAGTATAGCTCCTTGATATTCTTTAGATTCAAAAAACGTTTGCGCGATGTTAATATAGGATTGTGCAATAAATTTATTGGGGCTGGAATATGCTTTTTTACGAATCTTTAAAGATTCCTTAAAATAGTCTATCGCTTTATCATACTTATCTATCTCTCGATTTAAATTACCTAATTTGTCTAAAATGGATGTGATTTCGTAATAATCAGTTCCGTATCTGTTTTGATTTATCGATAAGGCTTTCAGATAATATTTGGAGGCATTTTTATAATCTTTTTTGGCGAGGTTAATATTCCCAATATGAATATACGTTGTTGCAACTTTTGGATGCTTTTCTCCATAGTTGTTTAGGGCAACAGATAGATCTTTATTAAATAACTCTAATGCTTTTTGGTATTCTTTTCTTACAAAATGCATTCTTGCAATTCCAAACGAAGCTGTAGCTACCTGATAATGATCTTCTCCAAATTTTTGAATAGCTATATCACGTGATTTTTTATAGAATTGCATCGCTTTTTCATAACTTCCTTCCTCAGACAATGCATTTCCGATGCTATTATAAATTTTACCAATATTCGCATTTTTCCTTCCTTTATTTAAGTATATTTCTAGTGATTTGTATTGATACTCTAATTTTTTATTGTTAAAACCCATTTTCCCATATAATAAACCTAAGCTATAGTATGTATTGGCTACATAAATATTTTCTTCTCCAAATAATTCAAGTTCTAATGCTAATGCTTTTTCATAGAAGCGAATAGATAAATCATATTTTCCAGTATCCTTATATAAAGTTCCAAAATCATAATATAGAAATGCTAGATTTTCACGATTTTCGGCTTTCTTATTGGTGCGAATTTTTAATGCTTTTTTTAAAAGGCGTTCTGTTTCTTCATACTCTGAAAGATACTGATAAATATCTGCAAGCCTAGAATATAATTTGGCTAATTGGATGTGATTTTCTCCATAAGTTTGAATATTAATTTCTATTGCTTTTTTATAATAAGATATTGCCTCATGGTACTTTCCTTGATTGTTATACACCAGAGCAATTCTAGAATAAGATTCGGAGGTAATAACATGGTTCTCCCCAAATACTTTAATTCTTATATCCAGGCATTTTTTATAATTTTCTAAAGCTTTTAAAATTAAACCCTGTCTATGGTATAACACCCCTATTTTATCAAAGGATAGTGCTATACTTTCATGATTTTTAGGAAAAATTTTGTTTCGTATTCGAAAAGCCTTATTAAAATATTCTGCTGCGGTCTTATAATCAGATATACTTTGCTCGTAATAATGTCCTATATTATCATATGCATTAGCTTTGTGCTTATTATTACTTTTTAAATATTGATTGCAAATCTTTAGTGCATTATTTGCACTTTCTAAAGATTCTTTAAAATCAGACTTGTACTTCTGAATACTGGATATTTTATTATAACAATCAGCTACTTTTCCCCAAACGGTTGCTTTTTCATAAATAGGTAGTGCTTTATTAAAATATTCGACTGCATTTTTTAAATTTCCTTCTGTAAATAATGAATCCGCCTTTTTAAAGTATTGTGAAGCCAATAAAGTATCTTTTTTTACTTGCGCATGAGTAGTATATGGTAGAATCGTGAAAAAAGTAATCCAAAAAAGAAGAACTGAAAAAGTCAATTGTATTTTTTGCATGGATAGCATATTTAGTTGATGGGTAAATAACCAGAAACGCTAGTGTAGTGGTTATAGTATTGTTATGTTTATTTCCTATGTCCTTTTATATAAAAAAATGAATTCGATTGTAAAACACTTAATCATGGATCCCAGTTCCGTTCTTCAACGGGATGACAACTCAAATAATTAAACAAATATCAAGCATTCTTTATTCTCCTCATATACAAAAACACAACCAAAAGTATAACTGCTACAGCTCCTAATCCTAAAACCCAATACAGTTGTGTATTATTGTTAAACTGCATTGCTGTAGTATCTCCTACCAAGTAAAACCCTCCCCAATAAAAAGGATCGGTACGATTGATATTAGCTGTGCTTAGGTATTGTAATTTTGCCTGTTGTAAAGCTTTTCCTTTATGCATACCTGCCTTAAGGTTGGTGTAGAAATATTTCATTAACCCTGGTGTGGTTTGATCCGATACCTCCCAGCTGGTGAGTAACAAACTTTTGGTTCCCGCATACTGAAAAGCAGTTCCCAAACTCATAATCCCTTCTCCTTTGGCAATCTTGCCACTACCGGTATTACAGGCACTAAGCACTGTGAGTTCTGCAGGGATATCCAGAGCAAACAACTCATGGCTATAGAGCAGATTATCTTCTATGGTGTCTTTACTCCTGGTAAAATAGAGTTTAGAGTTCTCTGGGCGTTCGTTATCTACCTCTCCATGTAGTGCCAGGTGTAAGATGTTGTATTGACCTGCATTGCTCTTAAAATTAGCTTCTATAGCCTGTGATCCAAAATAGTATTGCCCATCGATGATATCAGAAATGGCTTTAATTTCTTTACGAGTGCCTGGTAGATCATCACCAGCATCTCTTAGAGTGGCCATACTCATTGTATGCATCTCTGTAGTTTGAGTACTATCTGAAAAAGAAAACGCCAGACATTCTTGTAATGGTTCAGTTGTCAGATCACTTTTAAAAGTGGTAAACAACAGGTTTGCAGAATTGGCATAAGTAACCGCATATTTCTTAAGCAAATACGATAAGAGAGCTGGATTATTAGAATCGTCTTTTTGAGTGAGTACTAACTCAAAATTAAGATGCCATAGGGGGCCATCGGGGATTATGATGAGTTGATCCCCGGTTAATTTATCGTTAACCGGTGTTATAAGTGTATTATACAAGGCATATGCTTGTTGTTTATATGCTCCTGTGTTTTTGGCAATAATACTTTTACGAAATGCCTCAACTTGCTCGGTAAGTTTTGGAGTAGATAGTTCTTGTACACTAATATCATATTTAGAAATTGTAAAAGCATAAGTGATACTATCTCCTGTAAAAAACTCTAACAAAGTTGTTGTATCATCAAGTTGTTGTTGAATATCTGACACACTTACAATATCGTTTTTATACTTTAGCTGATGGTATTTGGGGTAGTTTTTTTCTAAAACCAGGGTTAATGAATCCTGTGTTCGGTTAATATCGAATAGTTTATTCTCATAATAGGTAACTTTTGAAGTATCGATCTCTTTTTCTGACTGCTCTTCTATGATTTTAGATTGATAAAATGATCTATTGGTTCTTAGTTTTTTTTCTAATATCACTAAGTCGTCAGGTAATACTCCGAAGTTTTTTGCATTAACATCATTAAGTAATTCTTTTAAGGTATTGGCTTTGCTCTTTTCGGCATAATAAAGAGCTTTCTCCAACAATTGTTCGTCTTTTTGGGAAGTGTATAATAATAAATGTGCTGCTATTGCATTTTGATATATTTCTTTTGCTTGCTTTCCAAAATGCACCTTGTCTTGATAAGTGGCCAAGCTTTGCCGTATATTATACATTACCAAATCTACTTGTTCATAGGTCTGAATAGCATTTTTAAGATCTTTAATATCATTATTTTTAAGATATAAATTTGTGTAAGTTTCGGCTTTACCATTTAGAGTAGTTAATAGAACATCTACACCTATATAATCATTAAAAGAGTTTCTATTATTGGGATATTGGGTTTTGTTTTTAGAATTGGCTTTCTGTGCTTTTGTATAATGATCCAATGCATTTTGATATACTCCAGATTCAAAATAAGTATGTGCTATTTTATTATAAGATTCTGCAATATATCTATTGTTTTTATCATATAGCCTTTCCTTGATTTTTAAAGATTTCCTAAAATAGTAGAAGGCTTCATCGAAAAGACCCATTTCTTGTTTTAAAGACCCTATTTTATCCAGAGATTCTGCTATTTCTGGATGATCATTGGTATATGTATTTTGGTATATATTTAAAGCATTTTCATAATACTGTAATGCTTTTTCATATTGTTTTTCAATAGTGAAAACATCTGCAATGTTACTATATAATTTTGCAATTTTTGGATGATCATTACCTCGATTTTTTATCTCAATATTTAAAGACTTATTATAATAATCGAAAGCTCTTTTGTAATCAGCTTTTAATGTATACACAATAGCAATATTGATATAAGCTGTTGCAGTTTGATAATGATCTTCTCCCATAATTGAGATGGCGATGTCCAAAGATTTTTTAAAATAGTACAATGCTTTTTCGTATGCTCCTTTATCAATTAATGTAGTACCAATACTGTTATATATTTTACCCAGATTAGGGTGATTTTTTTTCTTTTCAAGATAGGTGTTAAGAGATTTTGTAAGATAATCCATTGCTATATCATAATCTCCTATTTTCTTAAATAATAATCCTAAGCTAAAATACGTGTTCGCAACATGAATACTTTTATTGTCAAATAACTCTATATATAATGCTAGTGCTTTTTGATAATAACTCTTAGACAAATCATATTTTCCAATATCTTTGTATAGCATTCCTAAAGTGTAATATAAATGTGCTAAGTTTTCACGATTCTCAATATTACTATTCATCCTAATTTTTAGTGCTTTTTTTAAATGAAATTCAGCTTTTTCATATTTAGCAATATAGATGTATATGTTTCCAAGGCTATAATGAACTCCAGAAGTTTTAATATGGTTCTTGCCGTAAGTTTGTGTATTAATTTCTAATACTTTAGTATGATTAGATATTGCTTCCTGATATTTACCTTGTCCTTCATATATCATCCCTATTCTATCATAGGATTTTGAAGTGATAATATGGTTTTCTCCAAAAATATTAAGTCTTATTTTTAATGTTTTTTTATAATACTCTAAAGCTTTAGCAATTAACCCTTGCCTATGATGTAAAACTCCAATTTTATCATACGACAATGCTATATCTTCATGATTTTTGGGGAAAATTATATTACGAATTTTTAATGCTTTGTGAAAATTCTCAGAGGCAGTTTTAAAATCTGATACACTTTGTTCATAATAATGGCCAATATTATCATAAGCATGTGCCTTTTCTCTAGTATCTTTTGGTAAATATTGATCACATATTTCTAATGCAGTATTAGCATTTTTAAATGATTCTTTAAAATTAGAAGCAAGTTTTTGTATGTGCGATATTTTATTGTAACAACTCGCTACTTTTTCCCATAATTTATCCTTTTGATATAATATAAGCGATTTTTTATAGGATTCGATAGAATTTTTATACTTCGCTTCTATCAACAAAGAATCTGCTTTTTTATAATATTGAGCAGCTAACAAAGTATCATTTGTGACTTGTGCCTGAGTAGTATGTAACAATAGCATACTTAAAATAATAGAAAAAAAGGAGGTTAGAAAAATCGATGCTAATTTTTTCATAAGAGAGCTTTAATCAATAAACGTAATTATAGTTTTATATTTTATCACATACATAGTTCTATCTCTTTAAAGAGAAATGTACTGTTCTAAAAAATAGATCATCCAATAAAAGCATGCTCCTCTTTAGATGATCTTTGGGTAGGATTGACAACAAAGATATAGGTTTATAACGTCTTATTACTTATTTTTTATTCTTGCTTATCAACAGATTCGATATGAATTTTGTTTAAATACATCACAAAAAAAAACAGCCAACCTAAGGTTAACTGTTTATACTATATCAATGCTAAATTCTTATTAATTCAATTGTTCTTTTTTAATCTTGGTCATATCTTTTTGCATCAGTTTATCGATTAATGTCTGATACATCCCTTTTGGTAATCCACAAGCGATAAGATATTCTTTCATAAGGTTCTCTTCTTCTTTCTCGATAGCTCCATCGGCCAATAGTACTACAGCTGCTTGTGCCAAAATATTAATTAGCGCTTCTGATGATAACTCATTTCGTGCTTCATTAAGAAAATTAAAGACCTGGTTATCCTGGTTGCCTGTAACTTTTACATTTTGATGTATCGCCATTAATTCTTCCTTCATTTCTGGTAATCCTTCTATAGCATCCATGATTTCGCGTTCTTCTTCTGCAGCAAAATCTCCATCGATAATAGACATATGTGTCATCGAAGCTATAAGTGCTTTGGCAAATACTAATTTTGCTCGTTTTTGATTCTCGTTAATCTCATCCTGCGAGCGTTGTAAGATCGTTTTTATATTTTCGTTATAAGCACTCTTGCAGCTATCACATTGATAAAATCGATCTACTACATCCAGTGGAATCATGGGGATAAAAAATAAAGTAAACCATCTGCGATATAGCTTATTTACAAGATTTCCATTATTACAATTTGGACATGAATTTGATAAAACAGGACTTTCACTCACCGTGTGTTTTAGTCCTCTTGTTCCGAAGATAATAAACATAACTATGTAGGTATTTAATGATTTAAGGTATTTTAAAGATACTATAATATTCTAAAACACCTAATAATCAAATTACCATCCTTGTATTACCAAACCGTTTATGGTAAAAATTAAACCTGGAGAAGCAGAAGAGGTTATGTTTTTTGCCAAAATATTGATTTACACCACCTATGACCCAAATTTACTGGAATATAGAAACAGTTCGTGCTATACCTTATTCGCTTTTTTTAGCGATACCGCATTTTCTTCGGATAGTTCTTTCGGCGAGGGCTGCGACATTTCTGGCCCGATCCTCAGAGCCTCCGTCTTTAATAACCTCATTATATACTGTTTTGTTTTCTATAAGACCACGTAGGATACAGGTAAACCCCGGGCTGTCTTTACCTCTATAAGGATTCTTTTTTTTGGGTTTTGCAATCAACTCCCCGAACAAGCGATCTTTTAATATGTTATCTTTTTGGACTTCTACTACTAACGTATATAGGACATTTTGATCTTCTGGATCCATATCATTTACCTTATCCAAGGCATTAGAATATTCATCATTAGTGAAATTAAAATATTCATAGATGTCAAAATAGTTGTTTGCTCCTTTTTCATCCTCCTGCACCTCTTCTTCGCTTTGTATTTCTTCTTCATTTTGGTACTCTTCTTCGCTTTCCTGGCTTACTCCTTTGATCACGGATACTAGTAACATTATAAAAATAGGTAGCCTCTTCATTTGTTCTATAGTTTTAAATTAATTTGGGTATAATAAACGTTTGGCAACGTCCTTTTGTTATCTGTTTTTCTTATTTTTATACTTTTATAACCCGTTGTGCACTTTGATAAAATCCTCTCAATTCGAGTGGCTTTTTGAAAACTGTTTTAGCTCAAAATGCGTAACGGTTTTTTTATATAAAAACAGTGTGCTTTTTCATGATATGCATAATTAAGGATTTTATTTTTTGTTTACTAAAATCTATGGCACGCTTTTTGGTTTTTATCAAATAAAATGCCTATTTTGAGGCAATTTTTAAGGTTATTTTAACAATAAAATAAATTTTATCACGTTCTGATAACCGGTGTAATTAACTTATAAACTATAATACATTATTTTAACACCCAAACATTATGAAAAAATTATTTCTACTTCTATTTGTGCTAGGCGCAGGATTATCAGTTCAGGCTCAAAACACAGACAATTCTGGACAAGATTGGGCAGAAAGCAATATACAATATACAGAGTTATATAGCTTAGCAACGGAAATAGGTAAAAGAACAGATAAAGTTATTGCAAATGACAATGTAATTTCAATCGTAAAGGAAAATGGCACTACTTCTTTTCAAAGAAAAAGAGACATGTCTGTTCCTGTGGAATTTTACGACTTTATACTATTAACTTCAACAGGTAGACGTATTCCTTTAAACAAAGGTCAGACTGAAAAAGTGATTGAGAAATTTCAAAACGTCTTGACAAAAGTAAAAGCTAGTATTGATGTAGATAATACTCAAGCTATTGATGCAATACTTGAAGGCTTATAAAAAATGC
The DNA here is from genome assembly GCF_000626715.1 of Aquimarina atlantica. Lineage (GTDB taxonomy): Bacteria > Bacteroidota > Bacteroidia > Flavobacteriales > Flavobacteriaceae > Aquimarina > Aquimarina atlantica. The sequence goes on from NZ_AQRA01000002.1 coordinate 250,322, forward strand.
TTATTCAAATAAAAAAGCGACCATTTTGGTCGCTTTTTTTATGTCTTATAATTTCTGTACGCTTAGATATCATTCAACAGCTTAGTGATTTCATCTAATTTTGGAGTTAGGATCACTTCGATTCGCCTGTTTTTACTTTTTCCTGTAGGGGTATCATTAGACGCTATAGGAGCGAACTCTCCTCTACCGGCGGCAGTAATGTTTTGCGGGTCAATTTTCTGGTTTTGCAATAAAATATTTACAATCGCAGTTGCTCTCTTGGTAGACAAATCCCAGTTTCCCGATAGCTGTCCGTTACCTGTATAGGGTACATTATCGGTATGTCCTTCGATCAAAACAGCAATATCTGCATTATCGCCTAATACTCTCCCTAATTGTTTTACTGCTTTTTGTCCTTGTGCTCCTACTGCCCAGCTACCAGATTCAAACAATAATTTGTTTTCCATAGAGATATACACTTTACCATTGCGCTCTTCTACAGTAAGGCCTTTGCCTTCAAAATTTCGCAGTGCTTTAGATATTGCACTTTTAAGTGCTTGCATTTTGGCATCTTTGGCTGCAATCAATCCTTCTAATTCATCTACTCGCTTAGAACGAGAAGCGAGGTCTCGCTGTAATGCATCCAAGCGATTACGTTCTTCAGCCAGTGCTCTTTCTTTTTCTTCCAGTTGTTTTAGTAGTTCTCTGTTTTTCTTACTATTGGCTGCAATCGCTGCCGAACTGTTTTTCTCTAATGCATCATACGAGTCTTTTAGGTTTTCATAATTAGCCTGTGCTGCATTATATTTTCCTTGCAAGTCATCTCTCTCGGCTTTTACTTTTTGATATTCGGCATCCAATTGCTCTAATGCCTTTCTGGTGGCATCGCTTGTTTTTTCTAAAGCTGCTAATTCATCTTTGGTTTTACGATGTTCTCGCTTCAAACGAGCATACTTGCTTTCTAATTCTTTGTGTACTTTAGAAGAAACACAAGAAGTCATAAGAATACCTACAAGTATAACAGATACTATTCTTTTTATCATTTTATGTTGTTTATGGGGTTGTTCTTTTTTAGGTTTCTATTCACATTCGAAAAACTTATTCTCGATAGACCACATCTTATAATGCGGTATTATAATTAACTCATTTTTTAATTTATTGATTTTTGAGCAATTTGGTTCACATACAAAAAACCTTCTACATTCAGTATTCGTTAATCAATATTCAGTATTCAATCTTATTAATTAAAATCTATACATCTAATTCGACTACAATAGGGCAGTGGTCGCTATGTTTGGCTTCTGATAGAATAACGGCTCTTTTTAAGTTATCTTGTAAAGGCTGAGATACCATACCATAATCCAAACGCCATCCTTTATTATTCGCTCTGGCATTAGCTCTGTAGCTCCACCAGGAATATTGGTGTGGCTCTGTATTAAAATGCCTAAAAGAATCTATAAAACCACTATCGATAAAATTACCGATCCACTCTCGCTCTACTGGTAAAAATCCTGATACATTTTTATTACGTACCGGATCATGAATATCGATTGCCTTATGACATATATTATAATCTCCTAATATCACCAAATTGGGGTGTTCTTTTTTCAGTTCATTAATATAAGTCTGAAAATCTGCCATATATTTTAGCTTATGCTCCAAACGTTCAATATTCGTACCACTGGGAAGGTATAAACTCATTACCGATACTCCATTAAAATCAGCTCTTAGATTACGACCTTCAAAATCCATATAATCAATCCCGGTACCGTATTCTACATGATCAGGTTTTGTTTTAGAAAGAATAGCTACACCACTATATCCTTTTTTCTGAGCACTATACCAGTAATTATGTGGATATCCGGCTTCTGAAAACAGATCGAGATCCAACTGTTCTTTATTTGCTTTTATTTCCTGAAGACAAATCACATCTGGGTCGGTTTGTTTCAACCATTCTAAAAACCCCTTGTTTATTGCTGCTCTAATTCCGTTTACGTTATAGGAGACGATTTTCATACTCAAAATACTATTTGGTTTACATAATTCAAACAATGTCGTTTAGTTAAGGATAAGATTTAAAATTTCTTGTCACACTGAGCCTGTCGAAGTGCTTTCAAATCTGCTTTTTAAATGTCTTCGACAGGCTCAGACTGACAACTAAAAGCTTAACTTAACGACATTGATAATTCAAATCTACCAATTATTAAAGAAAATAAAGCGTCATATCGATGCATTTTAATCATCAATTATGAATTTAAATTGACGTATAAATCCCATCATATTCTAATAAATTTTTATGATCTTTATAGTAAACAACCACAAATCATGAAAAACATGCTTAAAACCGCCTGCTTACTTTTACTATTTAGTGCATATAATTGTGTTCCCGCCAAAGGTGTAAATTCTGAAAGCGCTACAACTTCAAAAAATGATATTCAAATCTCGACATCAAAAGAAATGATAGCAAAAGGATTTAGCAAAGGTACAATAGTGAGTAGTAAATCTGAAGGGTGCCCTTATATTCTAAATGTTGAAGAATATAAAGATAACCTGGATCCTATTAATCTTGGTGATTTTTATAAAACTGAAATCCCTAAACAAGTTTGGGTAAAATTTTCTAATCTTAGAATGGCAAGTAGATGTAATAATGCCCGCCCGGTTTCTATTACAGAAATCAATATACGTAAAGAGTAAGCATTTATTTTACGATAAACTTGGTAGCATCTGCTTTTCTTTTATTACCAAATCGTGCAAAATAGACTCCCGATCTTGCATAGGACATATCCAGGTCGTATACAAATCTACCATTGGCATCTTTTCTCACTATATTAGAAACAATGACTTGCCCCAGAATATTAAAAATATAAAGTCTCGTTTCGGTTTCTGGGCCAGAGTCTGATTTGGTAATCAAAAATTGGTTGTCTGGTTCTGTAATTACAATCAACCCTGTATTTAACTCTTTATTTTCTCCTATCTCTACGGTATAATCATGGGTCGTTCCAAAATCCATCGAACCACAAGGATTATTAAGAGGAGCTCCGTTATTGGTATTAACATCTCCTGCACGAATCCTGAGCAAATGACTTCCTAACAAGGCTTGACCAGGAATCGAAATAATAAAATCTTGATTAGTATTACCTTTTCTAACAATTCCATTATCAATCAATAGCTCTGATTCTTCAAAAACAACATTATCATTAAAATCGATCCATAAGGATACTCGTTCAGATCCATTAGTATCTGCAAACCCAGTTTGTACGGTTAATCTATAACTTCCTATAAATCGATTTAAATTAATAGTAAAATTATTTGTAAAATCTTTGTATCCCGTAGAATTTACGGTACAATTAATATCAGAATTGGTAACATTAGATAGCTGAAAATAAGTTATTCCATCATTAAACCTAGTACAGTCAGAATTTGGTTTACATAGCAGCCTTTCTATTGTCCTGGTAATAGTATCATTAGCTGTATTTTCATCTGTAGCTAAAACTGTTCCTAATTGAAATTCGAAAGTCCCTCTTCCTGTAATATCTACTAAGGTGGCAAATGTATAACTTACTTCTGTTTGTGGTTGCAGGGTACCTGTAAAAACTTCTTCTACTCTGGTTCCATTATTTAAAGTATAAAAAACCGGAATATTAGTTTGCGAAGTAGAACCATAATTATACAGTGTAACTGTGATTGCTTCTTCAGAAATCGCAATTCCACTATCAGGAGCAGGGGATATTAATTCTCCTACTCCTACATCAATAGGAAACAAATTATTGAGTGTTACCTCACTACAATCATTTTCGGGATTGGTATCTCCTGTTGCATTAGTTTCTGCGGTTATAGTATACACTCTTTCTGTACTAAGATCTGCATTGGTAGCAAATGAAAAAGAAGCTGTTCCTAACGGTGCTATAGGGCCTGCTAACAGTTCACTAACTGCGGGTCCTCCATTAATAGAATATGTAACCTGGATATTACTTTGAGCTGTAGATCCAAAATTCTTAACGGTTACGGTAATATTTTCAGCATTAGTAAAAGTGGCATCACCTCCTGGCGTGTCTATACTTACTACTCCTACATCGGTTGTAACCGCGTCGGCCACTTTAAAAACTCCTACAACATTTCTTGCGTTGTTTCCTGTATTTTCAAAATATTCTGCAATGTGCCAAAATGTTTGATCATCAACAGGATCTACGGTAAGTTGTGCATAATCTCCGTATCGATCTGGATTTCCTTCGCGTTGTATATCGGTTCCGATCTTAATATCTTGTTCTGCTATGGTCATCATTCCTAATGGATCCCCTGCAAGTCTACCAGTATATCGAATTGAAGCATAACTATCTGCACTCGCCCCGGTACTGGTTGTACCCATTGTCGTATATCCCATACCAATATTACCATAAATATCCATAGCCATACTCCCACACCAGGCACTTTTACCATCGGGAGAAAAATAAGTTCCTTCCTGAAATACGGTCCAGGGTTGATCATCTCCGCTTTGTCGTAGTTCATACCAGCGTATTCCTGCTACATCATCTGCATCTGCATCTACGTCTACTACATGATTAAGCACTACAGCGTTATAATTACAAAACCTCCTATAATTACTGGCAAACATAACTGCACCTTGCAATGCATCAATATCTCGATCACTACCGGGTTGCGGTAAATTACTAAAAGATCCACCATCAAAAGTAGAGTCAAAAATTGTTACTGCAATCTCCTCTGCTTCAGCAATTGTTGATTGACTGGGAGAAATCCAGTTTACATCAATTTTCCACAATTTTAACATATCCTGATCCACACCTTCCCATTCATCATCCTGAAAATAAATAATTCTGGCATCACCATCGGGAGGTAATGTTTTTCCTATAGCATTAAACCCTGCTGGGCTATAAAACCCGCCTATTCTAGCTCCAGGAAGTGGAAATCCTACCATTTTCACATTTTCTTTTCCTAATAGCATTTTTTCTCTTTCGATTACAAATACAATCTCGCTGGTTTGTACCGAATTCTGATCTTTATTAGCTGTTACATAATATCCATCTGACCAAATTGAAAATTTTGTATAATCAGGAAATCCTTCTGTATTAAATCGATAGGTATACCACCCATCATTTACAGGATCTGGCCCCTGGCCTACAGCAACTAAAAATCCGTTTGGAGTATTTGAAAACTGAGTGATTACAAATCGATCTGCAAAACTATCATAAAATACAATTGGATCTCCAAGGGTCTCCCCCGGAAATATATTGGCTAATGATGACGAAGGTACTAACTCATTACCACTTCTATCGTGTATTGCAAAAGCAAAGTTTTTGGCACTTACATAATGATTAGGCCCTATAGCTCCTGTAGGATCAGAAGGAGCTCTATTACTAGAATTTGCCTCGAATGTAAGAGAAGGAGCTTTACCAGCTCTCATCACCTGATTGCTCTTTTGTTTGGCAAGTAAAGGATCCATTCCTTTGGGAAGACCTTTTCCCGGAACAATTTTATTGGCATCTGTTCTTCTAGGGTTAATCTTACCATCTCTTGGTTTACCAGGTAATAGTTTTTTTCCTGCCAATGGTCCTATTGCCCTCATATAAGCAGCAGTAGTTACCATACTGGCATTCATGGTTTCTTTCTTTTGTGAAAATCCAATGGTAACAAAAAACAAAAAGGAAACTACTACAATTTTCTTTAATAGCATAAGCAATAATTTATATTAAGACCTGGCTCTTTACCTAGAGACTAAAATACAACTAAACTTCAAAATATGACAGCCATAAGACACTTTATCCTAAGTATTGATAAAAAAACGGTTAATTTTAAAAAAAATTATTAATAATCATCAATGATTATACTGTATTCATGTTTTTATTAAAAAAGTTTAAATCACTTCAATAAAAAAAGCCGCCTCTTGATGAGGCAGCTTTACCAGGGAAAACTTATCCCAAAATTATTTTAACCAATACTCGGCATCTGTTTTTTCAGAAATAATGGCTTTAAGCTCTGTAATCGCCACTCGTTTCTGTTCCATAGTATCTCGATCTCGTATAGTAACTGTATTGTCTTTTACAGTATCGTGATCTATTGTAATACAAAATGGAGTACCATTGGCATCTTGTCTTCTGTATCGACGTCCAATAGCATCTTTTTCGTCATAAATCACATTAAATTTCCATTTTAGATCATCGACAATCTGCTCTGCAATCTCTGGCAAACCATCTTTTTTAACCAAAGGAAGTATTGCAGCTTTTACAGGAGCAACAACTGCTGGTAATTTTAATACCACTCTACTGGTTCCATCTTCTAATTCTTCATCTTGTAATGCGGTAGAGAATACAGCAAGAAACATTCTATCTAATCCAACCGAAGTCTCGACAACATAAGGAACATAACTTTCTTTTAACTCGGGATCAAAAAACTGTAATTTTTTACCTGAGTATTCTTCATGAGCTTTAAGATCAAAATCTGTTCTGGAGTGAATTCCTTCTAATTCTTTAAATCCAAATGGGAAATTAAACTCAATATCAGCTGCTGCATTTGCATAATGTGCTAATTTATCGTGATCATGAAAACGATAATTATCTTTACCCAATCCTAGTGATAAATGCCAATGTAATCGGGTTTCTTTCCAGTATTCATACCATTTCATTTCTTCACCTGGACGTACGAAGAATTGCATTTCCATTTGTTCAAATTCTCGCATTCTAAAAATAAACTGGCGTGCTACGATCTCATTTCTAAATGCTTTTCCGGTTTGAGCAATCCCAAACGGTATTTTCATTCGTCCTGTTTTCTGAACATTCAGGAAATTCACAAAAATACCCTGAGCAGTTTCTGGTCTTAAGAACAAATCGGTAGCAGACTCTGCAGATGCTCCCAGCTTAGTACCAAACATTAGGTTAAACTGTCGCACTTCTGTCCAGTTTTTAGAACCAGTATCGGGATCAGCAATTTCTAATTCTTCTATTAGTGCTTTTACATCTGCAAGATCTTCGTTATCCAAAGATTTTGCCATACGCTGTAAAACCTCTTCTTTTTTAGAAAGGTATTTTACTACTCTTGGATTAGTAGATACAAATTGAGCTTCATCAAAATCATCTCCAAAGCGTTTTTTGGCTTTAGCGATTTCTTTTTGAGCTTTTTGATTAAGTTTCTCTGCATAATCCTCGATAAGCACATCGGCTCTATATCTCTTTTTAGAATCTTTATTATCAATAAGTGGATCACTAAAGGCATCTACATGACCCGAAGCTTTCCAGGTTGTAGGATGCATAAATATTGCAGCATCAAGACCAACAATATTCTGGTGCATATTCACCATGCTTTTCCACCAATATTCTCTAATATTTTTTTTAAGCTCTACTCCATTTTGACCATAATCATATACTGCACTTAGTCCATCATAAATTTCACTAGAACCAAAAATATACCCATACTCCTTAGCGTGGGCAATAACCTTTTTAAATTTATCTTCTTGCTTTGCCATTGCGCAAAAATAACTGAATTTAAATGAATTGAAAACGAATCTGATTTTGTTTTTTATAAAATCTTTATCTGTTGCTAATGCAAGGATCGCTTATCGAAAGTAATTTCTGACAAAAGCATAAAAAAACCGTCATATTTTAAGTAATATGACGGTTTTTAAAATTTTATTTCGAAAAAAATTATCTTAGTTCAAACTGAGTATTTGAGATCATTTTTGGTCCAGAGAATACATTTACGATATAGTTCCCCTTCACTAACTCTCCTTCTGCTGCATCTACCAATACACAAACATCTAATGCTTCATTCTCATAGAATACTTTATTAGTCCCACTATAAGTAAGTGTTGCATTATCAAAGTTTACAGCTATTTTATCTCCTATCAAAACATTACTAGGATTAACCACCTGTACATAAAGATTTTTATCTCCCTTTTCTGTTAATTTATTAGGTGCAAGTGTAAAACAAACTCTTACTTTTTCTGCTCTGCTTGCTTTAGAAGTAGTTGATATTTTACCACTGTTACGTACACGTACTCCTTCTGCTTTGATATTTGCTGCCGTAAGTGCCGAACCTCTTTCTACGATTTCTGCCAGTTTACTGTTTTGAGTCTGTAGAGAATCTGATAAGATTATTCTTTTATTTAATGCAACAGAAGTACTATCCAAATCTGTAGCTAATTGTGTATTTGCAACGGTTAAACTATCTGCCAGTTTAAACAATCTTTCACGTTCTTTTTTAAGTTTACCTACTTCTCTTCTGTAACGAGAAATCAATGCTAAATTAGCTTCATTATCCTTTACACTATCTAATAGAACTACAATACGTTCTTTTGCCTTAAGTAAATGATCATCCATTACTTCATTAAGAGCAATAGCATTGTCATACTTTGTTATCAATTCTCCTAATTCACTTTCAATAAGATCCTTTTCTTGTTGCAAAATTGCTTTATTTTGCTTCTCTTCGTTGTAAAACTTATACGTAAATATCCCTAGAATAAGCAACAGTGCTCCTAGAACACCAATAAGGATCTTAAGGGTTAAGTTATTGTTTTGAGTTGTCATAATTAAGATTTATAATTTTTGATGGTTATTTTAATAGCTAAATATAATAATTAATGTTAATCTCCCTAATAAAATGCTAAGAGACTTAGCGTATTTATTCTACCCTATATATTGTGCTGCCTGTGACAGCCCTTTATATGCTAATGAAAGGCTACTGTGTACTTCATGTAGACATGAGCTTCCTTTGGGCAATTTTCATAACGTAAACGCAAAAAAAATTGAAAAAGTATTTTATGGTCGTGCCAAAATTGAAAATGCTACTGCTTTATTTGTATTTCATAAAGATAGTTTAGTACAAAATCTAATTCATAATCTAAAGTATCGCGGAAGAGAAGAAATAGGAAAAGAACTGGGTAAATGGCTTGGCCAAGAGCTAATTCAAAAACCTGAATACCAACTTATTGATTCTGTAATACCAGTCCCCTTACACAAAAGAAGATTACAGGAAAGAGGATATAACCAAGTAGAAAAATTCGGAGTTGAAATTGCCAAAAAACTAAATGCCGAATATGTCGATTCTGTTTTGAAAAAAATTTCCTACAATAAAAAACAATCCAAACGTGGAAGAATTAACAGATGGACAAATACTGTTGAAACATTTGGAGTTCAAAATGAGTCTTTACTTGTAAATAAACATATTTTGTTGGTTGATGATATTGTTACGACAGGAGCCACCATAGAATCTTGTGTAAATGCATTAAAATCTATTCCCGGTATCAAAATAAGTGTCGCTACAATGGCTATCACAGAATAATGAGAATAAGGCTTGAGTACTAAATAACATCGATGAATCTTGTTATACAGGCGAGATTGATTCAACATACTTCTATTTATAAGTCAATTTTGAATTAGCTGTTAAATAGACTTTTATTAAGTTTTTTGTTTTTTAAATATAGTTGTTTCTTTGTGTCCTAAAATTATTGCGGAGATATGAGCAAAAGAATACATATGATATTGCTTACCTTGGTATCACTTGTCATCGTGATTAGTTGTGCCAAAAAAGGTTCTATAACCGGTGGTCCCAAAGATGAGACTCCTCCGGTTTTTATAAAAGCTATGCCTCCCAATTTCTCTACAAATTTCGACAAAAAAGAGATAAGAATCTATTTTGATGAATATGTAAAATTAAAAGATCCTCAAAAACAAATTATCGTTTCTCCTCCTATGGATCCTAAACCAACTATTACTCCTTTGGGAGGAGCTAGTAAGTATATAAAAATTAAATTTCTCGATACCTTATTAGAAAACACAACCTACAGCATTAATTTTGGCGAAAGCGTCGTAGATAATAACGAAGAAAACCCTAATCCTTTTTTTAGGTATGTTTTTTCTACAGGAGATTTTCTCGATTCATTAAGTATAAAAGGTACTGTTGGTGATGCTATTCAAAAAAAGGCTGATTCTTATATTACGATAGCGTTGTACGAAATTGATGAAAACTACTCTGATTCACTAGTATACAAAACTGTTCCGAGATATATTACTAATACCTTAGATAGTCTAGCTTTTAGTTTGCATAATCTGAAAGAAGGAAAATTTAAACTCATTGCACTAAAAGATATTTCTAATAACTATACCTATGAGCCTAAACAGGATAAAATAGGGTTTTATGAAGAGATCATATCACTTCCTGAAGATACTGCCAAAGTTTTTAACCTTAACATATTTAAAGAAGTGTTGGATTTTAAGGCACTAAATCCTAAACAAGTCTCAAAAAACAAATTTATTTTTCCATATGAAGGTGAAATAGACAGCATGAAAATTAAGTTGCTAAGTGAAGCACCAGATACATTTGAAACCCGAATCTTTCCTGATAAAGATAAAGACACATTGCATTACTGGTTTAGACCGTTTTTTGAAGCCGATTCTCTGGTATTTGAAGTAACTAATACTAAAAAATATCGAGATACTGTACTTACCCGGTTTAAAGATCAGTATAAGGATTCTCTTGTAGTATCCTCTGATATTGGAGCTACGCTTCCACTTAATGAAGATTTTGTTTTTACCGCAAATACTGCTCTGGATAGCATTAATGAACAATTAATTTCTCTAACCGATAAGGATACACTCGAAGTTCCTTTTTCTATTAAACTAGATACTGCAAAAAATGAAGCAAAGCTAGCTTTTGAAAAAGCCGAGAGTAATGCTTATACTTTACAGTTTTTACCAAATGCTATTAGAGATTTCACAGGTAACGTTAATGATACCATAAAAATCAATTTCAGAACAAAGAAATTAACAGATTACGGAACCATTTTCTTAACACTTGAGAAAGTAGAAGCTTATCCTATTCTGGTTCAAGTCACTAATGAACAAGAAGAAGTGATTTCAGAAAAAATTGTAAACAGCCAGGAAACTTTGGTTTTTGATTACCTCGACCCGTCTAAATATTATATCAGAATCGTTTTTGATCGTAATAATAATGGTAAATGGGACAGCGGTAATTTTTTAAAAGGAATACAACCCGAAGAAATCCGTTACTTTGAAGAACCCATTGATGTTAGAGCTAATTGGGAAATAAAGCAAACCTTTACATTAGATTAATTTAAAATCATCCTTATCGTCGAGAAAAGGTAATTTACTTCTTATTTTTTTGACATGAGACATGTCTAATGTTGCGTATAAAATAGCTTCTCTCTCAACAGGATTTTCTTCTAAAACCGAATTTCCTAACACATCATACACTCCAGAATGCCCATTATATTCATATCCTTTACCATCTAGACCCACGCGATTTACCCCGATACAATAACACATATTTTCAATAGCTCTGGCTTTTAGCAATGCATCCCATGCATTAATACGAGGTTTTGGCCAACTGGCAACATACAATAATACATCATATCCCGAAGTATTTCTCGCCCATACCGGAAACCTGAGATCATAACAAATTAATGGTTTAATTTTCCAACCTTTATATTCTATAATTACATCTTTTTGCCCTGCAGTAAAGACTTCTTGCTCTTTGGCTAATGTAAATAGCTGATGTTTATCGTATACCTCACAGGTACCATCGGGAAACATAAAAACCAATCGATTATAGTAGTTTCCTTTTTCTTCAATAATACTACTACCTGCAATTGCACAATCAGCCGATTTGGCCATTTTTTCTAACCATTGCACCGTATCTTCACTCATTTTTTCTGCTACTTCTATAGCATTCATTGTAAATCCTGTAGTAAACATTTCGGGTAAAATAATGAGATCTACTTTCTGGGATATCGAATTTATTTTTTGAGTAAAAGCTGCACGATTCTGTACTGGGTTTTCCCATGCCAGATGCGATTGGATTAATGCGATATCGAGAGTTTCTTTCATCTATTTATACTGTATTTAGAGATCAGATTTGTACAGAATAGATCTGTACAAATCACTTGCAATTATTTCATCGCCTAAAAATACTAAAATCTAATCGCTGGCAAATGATTTTAAAAAGAGATCTCATTATTCGGTATTATATAATTGTTTCTTTCAAAATTAATTTCAGTAGTACCAAATGTATTTTCGATAAAAATTCAATGAAAAATTGAATTCTTTGTTAAAAAATCATATTTACCTAACAATTATTTCATATCACATCCCAAATTCATCCTTCTTTTTTCCAGAAAATCCTTATTTTCGCACACTTAATAGAAAGAACGATCAAATGAGCACGAAGTTTCCTGAATATAAAGGACTTGACTTACCTAAAGTAGCCGACGAAATACTGGATTTCTGGCAACAGAATACCATATTTGAAAAAAGTATTAGTGAACGAGATGGAGCAAAACCGTTTATCTTTTTTGAAGGGCCTCCTTCTGCAAATGGGTTACCGGGAATTCATCATGTAATGGCTCGTGCGATTAAAGATATTTTTTGTCGATATAAAACACAAAAAGGATACCAGGTACAACGTAAAGCCGGGTGGGATACACACGGACTACCGATAGAACTTGGTGTAGAAAAAGAATTAGGAATTACCAAAGAAGATATTGGTAAAAAAATCACTATAGAAGAGTATAATGAAGCTTGTAAAAAAGCCGTAATGCGTTATACTGATATCTGGAATGATCTTACACAAAAAATAGGATATTGGGTAGATATGGACGATCCATATATCACCTATAAATCTAAATATATGGAAAGTGTATGGTGGTTACTTTCTCAGATCTATAAAAAAGGATTATTATATAAAGGGTATACAATACAACCGTACTCTCCCAAAGCAGGTACAGGACTAAGCTCGCACGAACTTAATCAACCAGGTACATATCAAGATGTTACCGATACCACAGTTGTAGCGCAATTTAAAGCTAAAAAAGAAACATTACCTTCATTTTTGCAGGAGATAGAAGAAGCGATTTACTTTTTGGCCTGGACGACAACTCCATGGACCCTTCCTTCGAATACAGCATTAACAGTAGGTCCTAAAATTGATTATGTAGTTGTAAAAACATTTAATCAATATACTTTTGAGCCGATTCATGTTGTCCTTGCAAAAAATTTGGTAGGAAAGCAATTTGCCGGCAAATTTGTGCAGGCAGAAACTATAGAAGAACTTAACACTTTCAAAGAAGGAGATAAAAAGATTCCTTATTTCATTTTAAAAGGGTGCAAAGGAGCAGATTTGGTCGATATTAGATATGAGCAACTTATAGATTATGTACAACCTTATCATAATCCAGAGAATGCTTTTAGAATTATTGCTGGTGATTTTGTAACTACCGAAGACGGAACCGGGATAGTACATACTTCACCAACTTTTGGTGCCGACGATGCTTTTGTTGCAAAACAAGCAAAGCCCGAAGTACCTGCATTATTAGTAATGGATGAAAATGATAATCTTGTACCAACTGTAGATTTACAAGGACGATTTATCTCACAAATGGGTGATTTGGGCGGTAAATACGTTAAAAATGAATATTATGATGATGGTGAAGCTCCAGAGAAATCTGTAGATGTAGAAATAGCCATTAAACTAAAAATAGAAAATAAAGCTTTTAAAGTCGAAAAATACGTACACAGTTATCCAAATTGCTGGCGTACCGATAAACCTGTCTTATATTATCCTTTAGACTCATGGTTTATCAAAGTAACCGATTTTAAAGATCGTATGCATGAACTTAATTTGGGTATTAACTGGAAACCTAAAGCAACAGGTGAAGGCCGTTTTGGTAACTGGTTGGCTAATGCTAATGACTGGAACTTATCTCGATCTAGATTCTGGGGAGTTCCATTACCAATTTGGAGAACAGAAGATGGCAAAGAAGAACTTATCATTGGCTCTGTCGAAGAATTAAAAGCCGAAATGACTAAGGCTGTTAATGCAGGAGTACTCGATAAAGATATATTCTCAGATTTTGTTGTTGGCGATATGAGTGAAGAGAACTATGACAAAATTGATCTTCATAAAAATGTAGTAGACCAAATTACCCTGATATCCTCTTCGGGAAAACCAATGAAACGTGAGAGCGATCTTATCGATGTATGGTTTGACTCTGGATCAATGCCATATGCACAATGGCATTATCCTTTTGAGAATAAGGAAAAGGTAGAAGCAGGAGGAAGAAAAGCCGATTTTATTGCCGAAGGAGTAGATCAAACTCGTGGATGGTTCTATACACTACATGCTATAGGAACCATGATCTTTGATGATGTTGCCTATAAAAATGTAGTATCTAATGGTCTTGTACTAGATAAAAACGGCCAGAAAATGTCTAAAAGACTTGGTAATGCAGCAGATCCTTTCGAGACGTTAAAAACTTTTGGACCAGACGCTACCCGATGGTATATGATTAGTAATGCCAATCCCTGGGATAACTTGAAATTTGATTCTGAAGGAATTGCAGAGGTTAGACGTAAGTTTTTTGGCACACTATATAATACGTACTCATTCTTCACTTTATATGCTAATATCGACAATTTCACTTATGCTGAAGCAGATATTCCATTAGCAGAACGCCCAGAGATTGATCGTTGGATTCTAAGTGAACTACATACCTTGATCAAAAATGTAGATACCTATTATAATGATTACGAACCTACCAAGGCAACCAGAGCGATCTCTGATTTTGTTCAGGAAAATCTAAGTAACTGGTTTGTACGTCTAAGCAGAAGAAGATACTGGAAAGGCGATTATCAAAAAGATAAAGTTTCTGCTTATCAAACATTATATACCTGTATGCTTACGATTGCTAAATTAGGAGCACCGGTAGCACCATTTTTTATGGATCGATTATATAAAGATTTGATAACCGGAACCAAAAAAGAAACTTTCGAAAGTGTTCATTTGGCACATTTTCCTGAGTATAATCAGGATTTTGTAGATACATCTTTAGAACACAAGATGCAAAAAGCCCAGACTATATCTTCTTTGGTACTTTCTCTTCGTCAAAAAGAAAAAATCAAAGTTCGACAGCCATTACAACGTATCATGATTCCTGTGCTAAATGAAGCAGAAAAGAATGAAATCAATGACATTGCTGGTCTTATAAAAAGTGAAGTTAATGTTAAAGAAATAGAGCTTATAGATGATGCATCAGGTATTCTGGTAAAGCAAATTAAACCAAATTTTAAAACATTAGGCCCTCGCTTTGGTAAAGATATGAAACTGATTGCCAATAAGATACAGTCTTTCGATCAAGAAATTATTAAAATTCTTGAACAAACAGGGCATTTTGATATAGAAATTAATGATAAAATTATTACATTGGGTACCGATGATGTAGAAATAAGCTCTCAGGATATTGAAGGTTGGTTAGTAGCAAATTCTGGAGCTTTGACTGTAGCATTGGATGTAACGATAAGTCCTGAGCTTAAAAAAGAAGGAATCGCCAGAGAACTTATAAATCGTATTCAAAACATTCGTAAAGATAGTGGTCTTGAGGTGACTGATAAGATAAAAATTGTTTTTCAGGAAAATGAGGCCATTCAAGAAGCTATCGCCACTAATGAGAATTATATTAAAAATGAAACCTTAACCGAGACAATTGAATTTGCATCAGATGTAATAAATGGTACAGAAATTGCGTTTGACGACATTGCAACCCAATTGATAATAAAAAAACATTAAGAAGTATGGCAGAAGATATCAAAGTAAGGTACAGCGACGCTGATTTAGCGATGTTTAAGGAAATCATCGTAGAGAAAATGGAAAAAGCACAGAAAGATTTGGAATTACTTAGAAGTGCTTATAAAAATGATGGAAATAACGGTACAGATGACACTTCACCAACGTTTAAGGCATTTGAAGAAGGAAGTGAAACCATGTCTAAAGAAGCTAACACACAACTTGCTATTAGACAAGAAAAATTTGTACGCGATTTAAAGAATGCTTTATTACGTATCGAAAACAAAACATATGGAATTTGTCGTGTAACAGGAAAATTAATTAATCCTGATCGATTAAAACTGGTTCCGCATGCTACGTTAAGTATCGAAGCAAAAAATATGCAGAGTTAAAAACAAACAAATAATCTATAATTATAGATTTGACCTCACCGGTTTTTAAACCAGTGAGGTCTTTTTTTTATCTTATATTAAATTCTTTTACAATTTATTTAATATTAAATGTAACCTTTTTTAAAAAACAAGGTATTAGTAATAGAAACCAACCAAAAGAGTAACATCTTGAAAAATCTAACTGACGAAGAATTAATGATTCTGGTATCCAATGGCAACCTGGATGTAATGAGTATCCTTTTTGAAAGATACCATATCAAAATCTTTAATTTCTTATTAAAAATGACGAGAGATCGAGAGATCAGCCAGGACATTACACAGGAAGTTTTCTATAAGGCGATTAAATATAGATCCTCTTATAAAAAAGGAAAATTTTCATCATGGATCTATACGATTGCCAGAAATATATTTAGCGATCATTATCAAAGTCAAAAAACAGTCGCTCAGCGTTTTGAAAATATTGAATATAAAATAGAGCAAAAAGAACAAGATCATATTGAAATAAAAGAGACTAGTGAAGAATTATACCGAGCATTAAATCAACTTAGTAAAACCGATAAAGAGCTCGTTGTTATGAATCGATATCAAGGAATAAAATACCAGGAAATAGCCGAGATTACAGGCTCTACAGCAGGTGCTGTAAAAACCAAAGTGCATCGGGCTATCCATAAATTAAAAGATCATTATTTACAAAACATATAATAGTTATGAACTGTAAAGACATACAAAATCAACTGATCGATTATATAGATCATAATCTGGATCAGGAAACACATCAAAAGATAGAAGCACATCTCAAAAATTGTAAACAGTGCAAAACAGCCTTACAAGAACTTCAAACCGTTTTTGAAGCTATACAGGATACTTCTTCTCAGGAACTTCCGGATCAAAGTTTACAAATGAACTTTGAAGAAATGTTGAGAAAAGAAAAAGAGATCCTTAACGATCCCAAGATTGTATCCTTAAATCCAAAAACCAAAAGTTCATGGAAAACAGCTTTACAGATCGCTGCGACCATTGCACTTGTTTTTTCAGGGTATTTCTACGGAAAACTAGAAAACACCGCATCACTTTCTGAGGAAATGGCGGTATTAGAAAAAGAAAAATATCAAATGAAGCAAACAATGACCATTTCTTTAATAGAAAATGAATCTGCGAGCAAACGCCTACAAGCCGTAAACTATGCAGAGGAATTTGAAAAACCCGGAAATGATATCCTAAATGCTTTAATCAATAAAATGCATTATGACGATCATAGCAATGTGCGATTAGCTGCAGCAGAAGCACTGGCAAAATTTTCGGATGCTGAGATGGTTCGTAAAGCATTAATCAATGCCTTGGATATTGAACAAGATCCAGGTATACAAATTGAATTAATTCAAATATTAGTTTCCATTCAGGAAAAACGCGCAGTTCCTTCTATGGAAAAATTACTTCAGAATGAAGAAACACCCGATTATGTAAAAGATCAGGTAAAAATCGGATTACCAAATTTAATTTAAAAATTCAATCAAAAAACAAATAATCATGAAGAAAATAGCAATCGCATTACTAGTATTTATAGCAGTAGGAAATCTAACTGCACAAGATTACAAACACTCTCTACAAGGAATCAAAAAGGTAAAAATAGCCTCAGAATCTGGAGTTATAGCAAAAACTCACAGCCAAAATGAAGTATTAATCAAAGGAGAAGGAAGAGAAACTCCCGAAAAAGCCAAAGGTTTAAAAGCGGTATATTCTGGCGGAAGCGATAACACAGGTATAGGAATCTATGTTCAAAAGGAAGGAGAAACCCTTATCATTAGAAACCTTAAAGGTATGCATAGTGAAACCTTAGAGATTTATCTCCCAAAAGAGATCAACATTACTACAGAAAGTAGTAACCTGGGAAGCTTATCTTTTAGCGGGTTTTCTTCCGAAATAGAAGCAAGAACCAATGTAGGAGGTATTACATTAAAAAATGTTACTGGCCCTATTGTAGCTAAAACTGCAACTGGTGAAATTAATATTGTATTCGATAAAGTAAGTCAAAGTTCACCAATTTCTATTGTATCTGCTACGGGAGCAATCGACGTAAGTCTGCCATCTAATACTCCGGCAAACTTAGAATTAAAGACTTCTATGGGAGAAATTTATACCGATTTTGATATAAAATTCCCTGTTGAACATAAAAACATGAAGGTAATTAGTGGTAAAAGAGCTATCAATACCCAAATAAATAATGGTGGAGTTGATATTACACTAAGGTCATCTACAGGAAATATTTACCTGAGAAAAAAATAATCGAGGTCATCAATTAATCAAAAAAACAACGAACATGAAAACTGTATTAAAACTCATCCTGCTGTGTTTTGTTTCATTACAAATGCAAGCGCAAAAAGTAATCCAAAAAGAACTTACCACTTCTGCTGATCTAATCAAAGTAGAATTTAAATTTGCCCAAGACATTGTTATCAAAACATGGGATAAAAGCAACGTATCATTAAAAGCCAATGTAAGTATTAATGGCGGAGAATTTGACGACTATTTTAACTTAAAAATAAACAATACCTCATCTGTTCTTGATATATCATCAGATTACGGTGATCTATTCGACAAATGGAAGAAAGAACGTGGATCAAACAGTAAAAACAATTGGGGTCCTTGCAATAATTTAGACATTGATGCTACATATACCATGTATCTTCCCAAAAATTCTACCCTAAGAGTAAAAAGTATCTCTGGAAATGTTGAGTCTGAAAACTACCAAGGAGAACTAATTGTAGATATCATTAGCGGAAATATCGATATCAAAAACTATAACGGAGATCTTAATCTTAAAACCGTAAGTGGTGATATTGATATTAATGTCTCAAAATCCAGATTAAAAGCCGAAACGGTTACCGGAATGATTTATTCTGATAAAGACATGAAATTTGATCATGGTAAAAATAGGATAGTAGGAAGTAAAGTAACAGGTACTTTTGGGGATGCAAGAAGCGAATTAAAACTAGGAACTGTGAGTGGTAGCATATTCATTAGGAAACAATAAAATTATAATTACTTAGGTATAGAAAAAGGTTAACCATCTCAAGCATTTTATAATGAGATGGTTAACCTTTTTTATATAGTTGGTACTGATAAAAGCATTTAGGAGAATAAAATGATAATAAAAAAATCGAAGAAACCTTAATAAATAAGAGGGATTTACTCTATTTACACATTCGAATTTGTCTTTCGGACTCTGCAAATTTGAGATTCACTAATAAAACACTATTTTTGTCCGTCGCTTTTAGCACCCAAGCAAACTAGTACTATATGTCCTTAAAGAAATCTATTTTAGTTATAATTTTAGTGTTACTTATTGATCAGATCACCAAAATTTATATTAAAACTCATTTTAATCTTCATGAAAGTGTAGAGGTATTTGGTTGGTTTCGTATCATATTTGTAGAAAACAAAGGCATGGCCTGGGGATTTGAACTTCCTGGAAATTACGGGAAACTGGTTCTTACTCTATTTAGATTGGTGGCTATCACCGGAATAGGATATTGGCTATACGATTCTGTTCGTAAAAATAGCCCCACTATCCTTACTTTTTGTATTGCATTGATTTTTGCCGGTGCTTTTGGAAATATTATCGATTCTATATTTTATGGTATTCTATTTAGTGAAAGTACTCCTGTAGAGATTGCAAGTTTTTTACCCGAAGGCGGTGGTTACGAAAGTGTTTTTTATGGTAAGGTAGTCGATATGATTCAGTTTACTTTCTATGATGATATTTTACCAGATTGGATTCCGTTTATGGGAGGCAAACATTTTTCATTCTTTGATCCTGTATTTAATATTGCTGATTCTGCAATAAGTATTGGTGTATTCTTATTGATTGTTTTTAATAAAAAAGCATTTCCAAAAAAATAAATAGTAGATCCTGATTAGATCAATATCCTCTCGAAGTCATCCAACGTAATGGGTTTGGTAAGATAATCTGATACGATATCAATAGATTTGGCGCGTTCTATATCCCTGGAGTCTATTGAAGAGCTTACTACATAAAGGTCAATTTTTTTTCTAATTTGATCTTTGATTTTAGAGAATGCATTCAAAAACTCCCAACCATCCATTACTGGCATATTAAGGTCTAAAAAGATAATCTGTGGTATCTCTTCGTTTTCTTCTTGCTGTAAAGATTGTAGAAAAAAATCTAAAGCTTCTTTACCATTGTTAAAAACTAAAACAGATTCTGATAGTTTTTTTAGTTCAATGATCTTACTTATTAGATTAATATAAATAAGGTCATCATCAATGATACAAACGCTTTCTATATTTTGGGGCATTTTTATAGAGTACAAAATTAAAGATATTGAAATATACAAAAGTATTTCTTAATTCAGGAAACCCAATTTATTTCTTAATCGAATATACTTTTGTTGGAGTAACACAAAAATCAAGCGGTATATCTGCAGTAGTTACATTTTCTATTTCTTCTTCAGCAGAAAAAAAAGAAAGACCAATTTTTAATGTATTCGGATTACATTTTGCCAAAAACTTATCATAAAATCCTTTTCCGTAACCTACTCGATTTCCACTTTGATCAAATGCCAGTAACGGTACAAAAACGACTTCTATTTTATCTTCAGGAATCGGGATTCCATCAACTGGCTCAGGAATTCCCCAAGAATTTACTTTTAATGCAGTAGTATCTGTGAGCAAAAAATGCTGTAATGTATTGTCCTCAAAATTACTTTTTGACACAATTACATTTTTATCTTTTCCCAGAAGAATATTCAACAAAAATTCTGTATTGATTTCTTTCTTTTGATGAATTGATAGAAAAATATGATAATACGACTTTTCCCAAATAGACAGCTCGAGTAATTGGTTTGCTATGTCGATACTTAAATTCTCAACTTCTTCGTTACTTAACTGTGATCTAAGGGTTTTATATTTGGTACGCAGTTCTTTTTTATTCATTTACTAATTCTTTGGTTATACGAAAAATAGCATCTCCTTTATATACAATTGAGGATTCGTTTACATTTATCACATATCCTTCATTATTTGCTTTAACTACATGTCTCATCTTACCATAAGGATCTGTAATTGTTGCCATAACCTCTCCTTTTTCTATATGTTTACCAATGGGCACTTTAATATGTAATAAACCACTATATTTTGCGCGCATCCATACACTTTTTACAACAATTTTAGTATCAAAATCTCGAACCGGAGCTTCGAATTCGGTTTTGAGCATCCCCAGGTAGTCCAATATTCGCATGGTTCCCTGCACTCCTTCTCTTGCTATCTCTTTGCTACTGTTTTGAGATTTCCCTCCTTCAAACAACAATATATCTTTTCCCTTCTTGGCACAGGTAGCTCGATATGATCCTTCTAGATTCCTGGAAAAAAGAGTAAATGGAGCATTAAAAATCTTTGCTAATTCTATCAATCTTTCATTTTTGGGATCTACTCTGATATGCGGAGCATTAAATCTACTGGCACCCCCGGTATGAAAATCTAAACAAAAATCTGCTGCTGGTAAAATATCATTTATAAATTGATAGGCAAAACGACTGGCTAGAGATCCATTTTTGGTTCCTGGAAAAACCCTGTTAAGATCTCGACCATCGGGAAAAAAACGATCCATACTTAAAAACCCAAATACATTAAGTACGGGGATACATATAATACTACCTTTTGCAGGCTTATTGATTTTTCTAGCAATGATTTGCCTCACAACTTCTACTCCGTTGATCTCATCTCCATGAATTCCTGCTGTAATAAGTACTGTAGGGCCTGGTTTTTTTGATCTCTCTATGATAATTGGTATTTCTACTTTGGTAGAAGTATATAACTTAGCTATATTAAAATTTATAGTTGTACTCGTACCAGGTAGTACTTCTTTACCAAGAATATTAAGTATATTTTTTTCTGTTACTTTGGTCATTGTGTTATAAACTTCTTTCAATATAACGAATAATGGTTTTTGCGATATCTTTTCCTGTAGCATTTTCTATGCCTTCTAATCCGGGAGAAGAGTTAACTTCGAGAATAAGAGGCCCTCTATCACTTTGTAGCAAATCTACACCTGCTACACCCATTTTTAAAGCTTTTGCCGCCTTTATAGCTGCTTGCTCTTCTTCTTCACTAAGGGTAATTACTGATGCGCTACCTCCTCTATGTAAATTAGATCGAAACTCACCTTCTTTTCCTTGTCGTTTCATAGCTCCAACGACCTGTTCATCAACAACAAGAACTCTAATATCTGCTCCTTTGGCTTCTTTTATAAATTCTTGTACAATTACACGAGCCTGCAACCCATTAAAAGCTTCTAACACAGATTCTGCAGCTGTCTTGGTTTCGGCCAATACAACTCCTAACCCTTGAGTACCTTCTAGCAATTTAATAATTAGAGGGGCTCCCCCTACATGAGATATTACTTCCGAAACATCTTTAGAATAATTGGTAAATACAGTTTTGGGAAGTCCCAATCCTGCTTTAGATAATATCTGTAAACTTCTTAGTTTATCTCTCGATTGTAGTAATGCCTGTGACTTAAGTGTGGTAAATACATTCATTAACTCAAACTGGCGTACTACTGCAGTCCCATAAAAAGTGATAGAAGCTCCAATTCTGGGAATCACAGCATCTACATGATCTAATTTTTTACCTCGATAATAAATTTCAGGCTTTTGTTTTTCAATAATGATATCACAATTAAGAGGGTCTATCACCTGTACATTATGCTTGCGCTTTACTGCTGCTTGAACCAAGGCATTAGTAGAATACAAACTCGCACCACGAGACAAGATTTTAATGTTCATTACAAATTTTGATTATAAGACTGATTTTCTAATTGGGGGTCAACTAAAAATTTACCGCTTAAAAATTTGCGTCCAATCAATACCGGAAAACGCATATCATCGCGGGAAGATAATGTAAGGGTTATAGGGTAGGTTTTACCAAATACAATAATCTGTGTCCTAATGGCATATCGCATTTCTACTTTTCCATTATTACTTTTTACTGCTGTAATATCGTAATTTTTAAATGTAAATTTTTTACCATTATATTCTGAATGCGTTGCATCAAGAAGACTGCATTGCAAAGTTTGATCAATCTCTCTTATATCGATACAATGAATAGATGAAGTATATACCCCTGTATCGATTTTGGCATCGATACCTTTTAGCTCTAAAAGAGGAAAATCCACTTTATCAATTCTACCGATTATTTTCTTTTCTTTCTCCAAAAGATATGATTGATATTGGCTACTAATGTAATAAAAATCAATAAGCATTGTAGTACATCCTCTCTATTTAATAGAAAACCATAACACAAACGGTAATTAACAAAAATTTAAACTCCTAATATTTGCATTACAATTCAGGTAAACCCTTAACTTTACCATTAGAATATGCAAGAAGCTACTTTAGACATACAAATTAAAATATTACCTACCAGTCCGGGAGTATATCAATATTATGATAAAGATGACACATTACTTTATGTAGGAAAGGCAAAGAATCTAAAAAAAAGAGTCTCTTCTTACTTTACCAAAAATCATGATAACTATAAAACTAAGGTTCTTGTAAAGAAAATTCATACCATAAAACATATTGTTGTCGAAACAGAAACAGACGCTCTGTTACTAGAAAACAATCTGATTAAAAAATATTTGCCTCGGTTTAATGTCATGCTCAAAGATGATAAGACATATCCATGGATTTGCATCAAAAAAGAGCGTTTCTCAAGGATATTTCTTACTCGTAATCTTATCAAAGATGGCTCAGAGTATTATGGCCCTTATACTTCTGTAAAAACAGTACATGTGCTTTTAGACCTTATCAAGGAACTTTACCAGCTTAGAACATGTACTTATGATTTATCTCAGGAAAAAATAAATAACGGAAAATATAAAGTTTGTTTAGAATATCATTTGGGTAATTGCAAAGGGCCCTGCGAAGGATTACAGGATGAAAAAGAGTATCTCGAAAACCTTGAGGCTATTCGTCAAATTGTGAAAGGAAATTTTAAGGATTCTCTAAATCGTTTTAAGAATCAAATGATGATACATGCAGAGAAAATGGAGTTTGAAGATGCCCAGCGAATTAAGGAAAAAATACAAATACTAGAAAACTATCAGGCAAGATCAACTGTAGTGAATCCTAAGATAAGTAATGTTGATGTGTTTTCTATCATATCAGATGAATCCTATGGGTATATAAATTTTCTTCAACTGTCCTATGGCGCTATAATTAGATCTCACACTACAGAAGTTAAAAAGAAATTAGACGAATCTGATAAAGAACTTTTAGAACTTGCTATTATCGAACTTCGTCAACGTTTTAATTCTACCTCTAAAGAAATATTTGTTCCTTTTAATGTAGAAGTAGGAGAAGGTCTAAAAATCACAATCCCGCAATTAGGGGATAAAAAAAAGATCGTAGATTTATCTTTAAGAAATGCAAAATACCACAGACAAGAACGTTTTAAGCAAATCAAGATCATGGATCCTGATCGGCATACAAAACGTCTGATGGCACAAATGAAAAAAGACTTAAGGCTACCCGAAGAACCAAGACATATCGAATGTTTTGATAATTCGAATATTCAAGGAACTAATCCTGTTGCTGCCTGCGTAGTATTTAAAAATGGAAAACCCAGCAAGAAAGAGTATAGAAAGTTTAATATAAAGACAGTAGAGGGTGCTAATGATTTTGCTTCTATGGAAGAAGTTGTATATCGACGTTACAAACGATTAACCGAAGAACAACAACCTTTGCCTCAACTAGTAATTGTAGATGGAGGAAAAGGACAGCTTTCTTCGGGATTAAAGGCTCTGGATAAATTAGGCTTAAGAGGAAAAATAACCATTATTGGTATTGCCAAACGACTAGAAGAAATTTATTATCCAGGAGATTCTATACCTCTATATTTAGATAAAAAATCAGAATCCTTAAAAATCATACAACATTTACGAAATGAAGCGCATCGATTTGGAATCACATTTCATAGGCAAAAAAGAAGCAAAGCTGCTTTAGATACCGAATTAGATTTAATTCCTGGGATTGGAGAAAAAACCGTTATAGAATTATTAAAAACCTTTAGATCTGTAAAAAGAATAAGTGAAGCTTCTAAACGCGAATTAAGCGAAGTGATTGGAGATTCGCGCGCAACCAAAGTGTACAATTATTATCTTTCTAAAAAAGAATAAGCGTGGCCAGACACAATACATTAAGATTTTTTTTATCTGGGATACTACTTTTAGTGTTTCTCATTCCTGATATAATTTGGTCTCAAGAAAAACAACCCTTAGAGATTCATGATGATCCCGCTATAGAAGATCTAAAAATAGGATTAGTCTTAAGCGGAGGTGGTGCAAAAGGACTTGCTCATATTGGCGCTCTAAAAATAATAGAAGATGCGGGAGTACGTATCGATTATATTGGTGGTACCAGTATGGGAGCTATTGTAGGAGCTTTGTATGCTTCTGGATATCGCGCAGCAGAACTCGACTCTATCTTTAGGGCTGTTGATTTTGATGCATTTATACAAGATGAGCTTCCTAGAAGTGCCAAAACTTTTTATGAACGAGAAGATTCAGAAAAATATGCCGTAACCCTTCCTTTTGATAAATTTAAAATCGGTTTACCCAAAGGGTTATCTAAGGGGCAGAATTTTTATAACCAATTCTCAAGATTCACAGCACATGTAAGTGAAGTACGCGATTTTAATAATCTTCCAATCCCCTTTTTCTGTATGGCTACTAATATTGAAACCGGAGAACAAGTACTTCTGGATAAAGGATATTTGCCCGATGCTGTAGCCGCCAGTGGTGCATTACCTTCTGTTTTTAGCCCTGTAGAATTAAATGGAATCCTAATGACAGATGGAGGAGTCACCAATAACTACCCTGTTAAAGAAATTAAAGAAAAAGGAGCCGAAATAGTTATAGGGATTGACGTGCAAGATAGTTTAATGTCTAGAGACCAACTAACTTCGGTAACCGATATTATGCTTCAAATCAATAATTTCAGAACTTATGAAGCTATGAAAAGTAAAGTTTCTGAAACAGATCTGTATATTAAACCTTCGATAACAGATTTTTCGGTAATATCTTTTGATCAGGTTGATCAAATTATTGCTAATGGAGAAAAAGCTGCATTTGCAAATTATGAAAAGCTCAAGGCACTTGCCATGCGTCAAAAACCTAGACCAACTCCTCCTGCAATTGCTAAAAATTCAGAAAACATATTAGTCAGCAGTATAGCTATTTTGGGAAATGAAAGATATACAAGAGCTTATATCAAAGGGAAGTTAAAACTAAAAACCCCTAGAATTACAACGTACAAAAAGTTGAATGAAGGTATTAACAACTTATCTGCAACAGGAAATTTTGATCGTGTAAGTCATAAGCTTATTGATACAAAAGAGGGGAAACATCTAATACTTAATGTAAAAGAGAGTGACAATAAAATGTTATTACGTTTTGCGCTTCATTATGATGATCTATATCAAACCGCAGCCCTAATTAATGTTACCAGAAAAAGCCTATTATTTGACAATGATGTATTTTCTGCCGATGTAGCCTTAGGTGATAATATTCGTTATAACCTGGATTACTATATTGATAAAGGTTTTTATTGGAGTACCGGAATAAAATTTCGTTATACTAATTTTAAAAAAGCAATTGATTTTGATTTTATAGGAAGGTTTGGAGAAATCCCAGATTTAGATATTAATACTATTGATGTAGACTATGCCGACTATAATGCGCAAATCTATGCAGAAACCTTATTACAACAAACCTTTTCTGTTGGCTTGGGTGCAGAATATAAACGCCTTAGTATTATTTCTGAAACATTTGGAGAAGATGAAAATCAAATTCCGAGAACTGTATTTGATGATAGTGATTATTGGAGTGCGTTTGGGTATATCAAATTAGATACATATGACAATAAATATTTTCCGAAACGTGGATTTTTATTTGAAGGCGATATTCACACTTATCTTTTTTCCTCTGATTTTACAGAAAGTTTTGATGAATTCTCAATTACCAAAGCACAACTAGGTTTTGCTACACCTTTATACAATGCTCTTTCTATGAATATTAGCCTGGAAGCAGGTACTAAAATTGGCAATACATCACTTAATTCTCTCGATTTTCTACTTGGAGGTTTTGGCGCTAAAACTATTAATAATCTGGTTCCTTTTTATGGTTATGATTTTTTAGGAATGACAGGACAAAGCTTTGTAAAAGCTTTACTATCTATAGATTATGAGATATTTAAAAAGAATCATATTAACGCATCTGCCAACTTTGCAAATGTAGGCAATAAACTATTTAGTACCGGGAAATGGTTTGAAGATCCAGAATTTTCTGGATATGCCTTGGGGTATGGCCTGGATACCTTTGCAGGACCAATACAGGTCAAATATTCTTACTCTCCAGAAATAGACGAAAGTAACTGGTTTTTTAGTGTCGGTTTTTGGTTTTAAAAAATTATACTGCGAAAGAATAGAAATATTTACGATATTTGTAATGTTATGAACTTGTTTTGGCAGGATTTATTATTACTACTACACTACCTTATTAAGCGAAATCCCGAATAAGGTAGAGCCCCTATTTATTATTGTCTTATTAAAAAAAGTAGTTAATATTTTAAATTTGCAACATCATGCCTTTTTATCATACTCTTGGAGAAATCCCTCCAAAACGTCACACCATCTTTAAAAAACCTGATGGTAATTTATATTATGAACAATTATTTGGAACAATCGGTTTTGACGGAATGTCGACCAATTTATACCATTGTCATAGACCAACACAAGTAAAAGAAATTAAAGGAAGCTATAGTGTAGCTCCCAAAGTAGCAATAAAAAATAATATCAAATCTTATAGATTTCACGGCTTCAAAGTCAATCCAGAAAAAGATTATCTACAAAGCAGAAAAAATGTATTAACCAATAGCGATGCAAGTATTATTTTATCTGCTCCACAGGAATCTACTTCAGATTATTTCTATAAAAATACTGATGCCGATGAATTAATTTTTATTCATCGTGGAAGTGGAAAATTTCGAAGCCACTTAGGTAATCTGGATTTTAAATATGGAGATTATATATTAATTCCCAGAGGAACTATTTACAAACTTGATTTTGATACTTCTGACAATCGTTTGTTTATTGTAGAATCAAGAAGACCAATTTATACGCCAAAAAGATACCGCAACTGGTTTGGGCAATTACTAGAACACTCTCCTTTTTGCGAGCGTGATATCAGAGCTCCTTATGAATTAGAAACTAATGATGAAAAAGGAGATTTTTTAATTAAGGTAAAAAAGCAGGACGAAATTTTTGATATGATCTATGCTACACACCCATTTGATGTAGTAGGATATGATGGATTTAATTTTCCTTATGCTTTTTCAATACACGATTTTGAACCTATTACTGGTAGAATACATCAACCACCACCAGTGCACCAAACATTCGAGACCGATGCTTTTGTAATTTGCTCTTTTGTACCAAGATTATATGATTACCACCCAGAAAGTATTCCTGCACCCTATAATCATAGTAATATAGATAGTGATGAAGTGTTATACTATGTAGATGGTGATTTTATGAGTAGAAACGATATTGATGCAGGGCATATTTCCTTACATCCTGCAGGTATACCACACGGTCCTCATCCCGGGGCAGTAGAACGAAGTATTGGAAAAACCAAAACTGATGAATTAGCTGTTATGGTAGATACCTTTAAACCTCTTATGGTTACCGAAGAAGCTATGAAAATAGCCGATGAAGATTACCATAAATCCTGGCTTGAGTAACTATTAGAAAATGTTTTATAACCAAAATAGCTTTAAAAAAGATAATTTGTCATGCTAAATTACAGGAAAGATATTACAGCGCATCTAAGAGCCATGTGGTAATGTTTTTAAACTAACCGATTCGAGAAAATTACAAATACCTTTTTCTCACTGATTCATTTTTTAACTATATTATTTAAAAACATTATGTCGACCAATATAACACCTCAGAACTTAGAAAAAATAGTTCCTCAAGCAGAAGATTTTTTGCCGCTATTAGGAACAGATTATGTAGAACTCTATGTAGGTAATGCTAAACAAGCTGCCTATTATTACCAAGCAGCATGGGGTTTTCAAATTATAGCCTATTCCGGATTAGAGACAGGACGCAAGGATAGCGTTTCTTATGTATTACAACAAGATAAAATACGATTGGTTCTCACTTCTCCTCTACAACCAGATGGAGATATTAACAAACATATCAATGCTCATGGTGATGCTGTAAAAGTTGTTGCTTTATGGGTTGATGACGCTACCAAAAGCTATGAAGAAACCGTAAAACGAGGCGCTAAATCTTATATGGAACCCACCGTTGAAGAAGATGAAAACGGTCGTGTTGTATTCTCAGGAATCCACACCTATGGAGAAACTGTACACGTTTTTGTTGAACGAAAAAACTATAACGGAGTATTCTTACCTGGGTATATGGCCTGGAACAAACCATACAAAACAGAAACTACTGGTCTTAAATATATAGATCATATGGTGGGTAATGTAGGATGGAATGAGATGAACAAATGGTGTGAGTTTTATGCCAAAGTTATGGGATTTGCACAATTAGTATCTTTTGATGATAAAGATATTTCTACAGAATATACAGCCTTAATGAGTAAGGTAATGAGCAACGGTAACGGGCGTATAAAGTTTCCTATAAATGAGCCTGCCGAAGGAAGAAAAAAATCTCAAATTGAAGAGTATATTGAGTTTTATAATGGTGCCGGAGTACAACACATAGCACTAGCTACCGATAATATTATTGAAACTGTTTCTGCTCTTCAGAATCGAGGAATAGAATTCCTTACTGTCCCAGCTAGTTATTATGAAACTGTTTTGGATCGAGTTGGTGAAATCGATGAAGATCTTGCACCACTTAAAGAATTAGGAATTCTTATCGATCGGGATGATGAAGGGTATCTACTTCAGATTTTTACCAAACCAGTCTTAGATCGCCCAACAATGTTTTTTGAAATTATACAGCGTAAAGGAGCTCAATCCTTTGGTAAAGGTAATTTTAAAGCATTGTTCGAAGCCATCGAAAGAGAACAAGAACAAAGAGGTACATTATAAAATAGCTTAACACTATATTTTAAGAAAATAGATTTATTATTTTCTTGCCATATTATATATACCAATTACTTAAAACTCATCTTTTAAGTTGGTATATATAATCTATGGTATAATATTTCTAAAAATCAAACAAAAGTTTCTCATAAAAATGATTTCCCTTAAATGAAATTTCATAGAGGTCATTAAACTTTTAAGAAAAACAATACAATGAAATTAGCAACAATAAAAAATAATAGCCGAGACGGGCAACTAGTTGTAGTAAGCAGAGATCTTACCAAAGCTGTAAAAGTTCCTGAAATTGCTCATACCATGCAGGAAGCCTTAGATAATTGGGATGATATTTCTCCTAAACTAGAAAAGGTGTACGATCAGTTACAAAACAATACACTATCAAATACTTTTGATTTTGATTCGAAAGAAGCAATGGCTGCCATCCCCAGAGCATATCATTGGGCAGATGGTAGTGCTTATGTTACTCATGTAGAACTCGTAAGAAAAGCAAGAAATGCCGAATTACCAGAGACGTTCTGGACCGATCCCTTAATGTATATGGGAGCTTCTGATGCATTTATTGGAGCAAATGAAGATATTAAAATTGAAAAAGAAGAATGGGGAATAGATTTTGAATCTGAAGTTGCAGTAATAACAGATGATGTTCCTGCTGGTGTAAATGCAGAAAATGCGCAAAAGCATATTAAACTTGTGGCAATTATTAATGATGTTTCATTAAGAAATTTAATCCCTAACGAATTGGCTAAACAATTTGGGTTTTATCAATCAAAACCATGGACTACATTTTCTCCAGTAGTAGTTACACCAGACGAACTAGATGATGCCTGGAGTAATGCCAAAGTACATCTGCCATTAATCTCTACGCTAAATTCTAAAGTTATAGGATCTCCTAACGCAGGAATAGATATGACTTTTGATTTTGGTCAATTAATTGCTCATGCAGCCAAATCAAGATCTTTAATGGCTGGATCTGTAATAGGATCTGGTACTGTTGCAAATCAAGGTAGCCCCAATGGATCAAGCTGTTTGGCAGAAGTTAGATGCTTAGAAATTATAAAAGACGGGAAACCATCTACTCCTTTTATGAGTTTTGACGATCGTATCGAAATCGAAATGAAAAATAAAAAAGGAGAGACTATTTTTGGAAAAATAGATCAGGTCGTAAAACAATACGATCCTATAAATTAGATAAATTGTGGGTTTGCCTTTTTTAATTAAAAACAAATCAGTCTATACTTGCGAGAAGTGATATCAAATCTCATCTCGAGGCTATGAAGTTTCTGGTTAAAAAAGCAGCTAAAACATACTCTTTTTTATTGATTAAAGCTTTTTTTGATTTTTGTGAAAAATGCATTTTTCACAGCAAACGATATAAACTTTTGTTAAATTTCATAATAAAAAAACGTTTTCGTTTGATAATTATTCAAAAAAAGTCCATTTTTGCAAATATAGGTGGAGTGGTTACTGCCTATATCTAAAACAATAATTATTCTCATAATTTAAGTTTTTAGTTGGTTAATAAAAGTAAAGAAGAGAGCTGTGGTGGCTCTCTTTTTTTTGTTTATATTTTTAGATTAGATAACAACATTCATTTTTATCTCTTCATATTAAATAGTATTTTTGGAATGGATATTGTAATTAATTAGATATATTAAATAATAACAATGCCCTAAACTATGAAAAAGTACATCATAATATTGTTTTTGATAACAAGTATAGTTCCTACTTTTGCTCAAGATAGCCATAAAGCATTTGATTCTGGAGAATGGTTTAAGTTTAGAATTCATTATGGCCTTTTTACCGCTAGTTATGCTACACTTGAAATTAAAAAAGAACAGTTAAATGGGAGACCAGTACATCATATAATTGGTACAGGTAAATCATCTGGTTTTTTAAGTGTCTTTTTTAAAGTAGAAGATTATTATGAAACTTATATTGATATCGATAGAGTAAAACCATATCGTTTTATTCGAAAAATAAATGAAGGAGGACATACCAAGAATATAGAAATTAACTTCGATCATAATGAAAACAAAGCATTAGTCTTCAACAAAAAATACAATACAAAAAAGTCTTATCCTATAC
Source organism: Aquimarina atlantica (assembly GCF_000626715.1). Lineage (GTDB taxonomy): Bacteria > Bacteroidota > Bacteroidia > Flavobacteriales > Flavobacteriaceae > Aquimarina > Aquimarina atlantica. Next base: position 282,516 of record NZ_AQRA01000002.1, read on the forward strand.
AATCTGATGTACAGGATATGATGTCTTCTTTTTACTACTTGCGTAATAATATTAATACATCTTCTCTAAAAAAAGGAGACGAACAGTATGTAAATATGTTTTTTGATAATGAAAGCTATCGTTTTAAGTTAAAATTCTTAGGACGAGAAGTAATTAAAACCAAAATGGGTAAAATTGCATGTTTAAAATTTAGACCTTATGTTCAGGCAGATAGAGTTTTTAAAGAAGAAGAAAGTATGACTGTATGGGTTAGTGATGATGACAATCGAATGCCTGTAAGAATAAAAGCTGATATTCTTGTTGGTTCGATAAAAGCAGATTTAGATGCGTTTAAAGGACTTAAGCACCCATTTAAAATTATAGTAGATTAATGAATGAATCTATACAACCAGAGATTGCAGAAAAAATAAAGCAACTAGAAAAAAAATTTAAAAATTCTGGCCAGGATTTAGGATCATATTTAGATGGCCTGCTTCATGATCGATATTTAACCTATTGGGACTATATACATTTGGATACTTTATTAAGTTTACAAATCCCTAGAACACATTTTCCCGATGAAGAAATTTTCATCACTTATCATCAAATTACAGAGCTCTATTTTAAACTCATTATACACGAGCTAAAGCAAATTATTGATGATAAATTACAAAATGCAGCGTTTTTTACTGCTAAAATCGATCGAGTAAATCGTTATTTCAGAGTTTTGATCAATTCTTTTGATGTCATGATTAGAGGAATGGACCGAGAACAGTTTCTTAAATATCGAATGTCTCTTCTGCCTGCAAGCGGTTTTCAATCTGTGCAATTCAGGTTGATCGAGATATATTCGACCCCTCTGGCAAACCTCGTGAGCACCAAAGAAAGAAGTATGTTTTCTGAAAAAGATGCTCTAGAAGAAGTATTTGAACATCTATATTGGAAATCTGGTGCTACCGATAAAGAAACTGGCGAAAAAACACTTACACTTAAGCAATTCGAATATCGATATACACCAAGAATGATGCGTATTGCTCACCAAGTACAACACAGCACTATTTTTCATAAATACCTCGAACTACCAGAAAAAGAGCAAAATAATGTGCTCCTTATCGAAGCATTACGTACTTTTGACACTAATGTGAATGTTAATTGGTTATTAATGCACATGGGTGCAGCCTATAGATATCTCAATAAAGAGAAAGGTGAAGTTTTGGCTACGGGAGGAACAAACTGGAAAAATTTCTTACCTCCAAGTTTTCAAAGGATTATGTTTTTTCCTAATCTTTGGACCAAGGAAGAAAAAGAAAACTGGGGTCAACAATGGGTCACTCATCAATTTAATACCGCAAAATAAAATAGTCGTCAGTTGAAGCAAATAGGTTATTTACTACTTATAGCAGTAGTAGTATTTTCATGTAAGAAAGAAAAAAAAGAAGCAAAAATTATTGTTCCCGAAATTGTCGAGGAAGAAAAAACACCTCCTGTTATAACCGAATTTGGTTATGTCCTAAATGATTTTAACGTTGTTAAAGACACTATTCGTCCCGGAGATAGTTTTGGTGCTATCATGGATACTCATGGTATAAGCAGAACTAGAGTATTCGAGATTACCAATACAATTAAAGACACTTTTAATGTAGCTAAGATTCAGGCCGGAAAACCTTATATGCTTCTTAAATCAAAAGATACCACAGAAAAAGCACAGGTGTTTGTATATCAAAATAATAAAATCGATTATACTGTAATCGATTTTAGAGATAGTATCATTGCCAAAAAAAACAAAAAACCGGTAACACTGGTTGAAAAAACTGCTTCTGGAATTATAAACAGTAGTTTAATGCAGACATTTGATGATATGGACCTTAATTTTCTGGTTGCATATAATATGGCAGATATTTATGCCTGGACTATTGATTTCACAAGATTACAAGCCGGAGATAGATTTAAGGTAATTTATACTGAGAGATTTATTGATGACACTATTCCTGCCGGAGTTGACCAAATTAAAGCATCATATTTTGAGCACAGAGGTAAACCAATTTATGCTTTTAGGTTTATGGATGATTCTATCAATAATTCTGTTGACTATTATGATGAGGAAGCTAATAATTTGCGTAGAGCATTTCTTACCGCTCCAGTTAAATTTAGTAGAATTTCGTCTAGATATAACCTTAAACGTAGAATCAAATACTATGGCTATAAAATAAGACCACATAGAGGTACTGATTTTGCAGCTCCTATAGGCACTCCTATACTAGCCACCGCAGACGGTATTGTAACCAAATCCGAACGCAAAGGTGGAAACGGCAAGTATGTAAAAATAAGACATAATGCTACTTATGATACTCAATATCTACACATGAGCAGGCAAGCTGTAAAAGTGGGTGAATTCGTAAAACAAGGAGATGTTATAGGGTACATTGGAATGACAGGTAATACAGGAGGTCCTCACGTATGTTACAGATTCTGGAAAAACGGAAAAGAAGTAGACCCATTCAAACAAGATTTACCGGCTTCAAAACCATTAGCCGACAGTCTTAAACAAGGATTTTATAACCACATCGAACCATTAAAGACCGAACTAGACAGTATTTCTTTTACACCACAAAAACCACTGGAAATTTTATAAATCATGACATTACCAACTATTAACCCAACCACCACAAAAGCCTGGGAAGCATTACAATCTCATTATGAAACTATAAAAAAAACACATCTTAAAGATCTTTTCAAACAACATCCAGATCGTGCTACTGCTTTGTCGATTGAATGGAAGGATTTTTACGTAGATTATTCTAAAAACAGAATAGATGAGACTACAAAAAAATTGTTATTAGATCTTGCCAGAGAAGTAAAACTTGATGAAGCTATACAACATTATTTTGATGGAAACACTATCAATGAAACAGAAAACAGAGCCGTTCTACACACTGCTCTTAGAACACCATCGACACATCAAATTACCATTGATGGTAAAAATATAATTTCAGAAGTTACAAGTGTAAAAGAAAAAATAAAGTCCTTTAGTCATCAGGTTATTTCAGGAAATCTTAAAGGATATACAGGCAAAAATTTTACCGATATTGTAAATATTGGTATTGGAGGGTCTGATCTTGGTCCTGCTATGATTACAGAGTCCTTAGGGTATTATAAAAATCATCTTAATCTACATTTTATTTCTAATGTAGATGGAGATCATGTTCATCAAAACTTAAAAAATTTAAATCCAGAAACTACTTTATTCGTAGTTGTATCTAAAACTTTTTCTACTCAAGAAACGATATCTAATGCTACAACAGCAAGAAATTGGTTTACCAAAAATGCACCAAAAGAAGCTGTAGGAAATCATTTTGTAGCTGTATCGAGTAATATTTCTAATGTAACTAATTTTGGGATCGCAGAAGAAAATATCTTTCCACTATGGGATTGGGTTGGTGGTCGTTTTTCTTTATGGAGTGCAGTTGGACTATCGATATGTTTATCCATAGGTTATGAAAATTTTGAGGCGCTGCTAGCAGGCGCTTATGAAATGGATGAGCATTTTAAGAACACTCCTTTTGAAGAAAATATTCCGGTAATTTTAGGAATGCTTAGTATATGGTATAATAATTTTTTCAACGTAGAAAGTGAAGCTATCATCCCATATTCTCAATATTTACATAGATTACCGGCTTACCTGCAGCAAGGTATTATGGAAAGTAACGGAAAAAGTATCGATCGCAATGGCAACTCTATTAATTACCAAACGGGTACGATTATTTGGGGTGAACCAGGCACCAATGCCCAGCACGCCTTTTTTCAATTGATTCATCAAGGGACAAAATTAATTCCTGTAGAGTTTATTGGCTTTAAACACTCACTATTTGGAGATCAGGACCATCAAAATAAATTAATGGCCAACTTTTTTGCACAAACAGAAGCTTTGATGAATGGCAAAACACAAGAAGAAGTGCTTCAGGAATTAAATGCAATAAATACTTCTGAAAAAACACTAAAAAAACTAGTGCCTTTTAAAGTATTTGCAGGTAACAAACCTACTACTACCATTTTAATTGATACCCTTACTCCTAAAAGTCTAGGAGCATTAGTATCTATGTATGAACAACGTATTTTTGTTCAGGGTATTATATGGAATATTTTTAGCTATGATCAGTGGGGTGTAGAATTAGGTAAGCAATTAGCTTCTACCATTTTATCCGAAATCAATAGTCATGAAGTTAAAGAACATGATTCATCAACAAATGCACTTTTACAACGGTATTTAAAGAAATCTGAATAATAAATCTGTTTTCAGAAAATAAAAAACAAGTTTTAAATCAATTTGTAATCATAAATTGATTTAAAACTTGTTCTCTTTTTGGCACTAGTAATATGTTAACACTAATATATTTAGCGTCTATTTTTCAAGCTTTAGACGTTTTTTTTATCAAATGTTGCAACATCATGTCAATTTTTAATTAACAATTTCTTAGTTAATAACTTTTTAATATCTTCAATTGATTAATAATCAATATGGTACAAAAAAAAATTATCTTAAAAACTATAATACAAATCTGCTTAAAATTTAACATTTAAATAAACTATGCATGCATAAAGATTCGTTCTTTTGCGAAGATTATTAACTCTATCAATTATTTACGAAACTGGATACGATTTAAATGATTTTTAAACCTTTTAGTATCATTATTTTAATCGTTAAGAGTTTCATGAGACAATTAAAAACTATTAAAACACACTCATGAAAAAGATTACATTTTTATTTGTTGTAATCCTTATGGCAGTCGTTGGGGAAACGTTTGCGCAAGGGGTAACTAAATCTTCCATTAATGGTAAGATAACTGATAATACAGGACAAGCTCTTCCTGGTGCCAATGTAGTTGCGATCCACACTCCATCTGGAACAAAATATGGTGCAATTACCGATTTTGATGGCTTTTACAGAATAGCAAATATGAGAACTGGTGGACCATATAAGGTTACTATCTCTTATGTTGGTTTTAAGGATTATGTAAAAGACAATACTTTTCTTCAATTAGGAGACTCGCAAAATATAAGCACTCAAATGATTGAAGAAGCTAGTGCACTTGAACAAGTTATAATTACGGTAACAAACAATAGTGTTTTTGATTCTGGTAAAACAGGTACAGAAACTACGGTAACAGAGAGGCAAATTAATTCTTTACCTTCGGTATCAAGATCTGTTGCCGACTTTGTAAGAATTACTCCTCAAGCTCAAATAACTGAAGGAGACGATGGTTTTTCTGTTTCTTTAGCTGGGCAAAATAATAGATACAATGCTTTATATATTGATGGAGGTGTAAGTAATGATGTATTTGGTCTTGCTGGATCAGGTACTGATGGTGGTCAGACAGGGGTAAACCCATTCTCAATAGATGCAATTGAAACTTTTCAAATTAACATAGCCCCTTTTGACGTAAGACAGTCAGGATTCTCAGGGGGTGCTATAAATGCAATCACTCGATCAGGAACAAATAACATAGAAGGATCTGCCTATACGTATTTTAGAAACGAAAGTCTTTCAGGAAAAACTCCTCCAGATTTAGTAGGAACTGGAGAGTCAAGAGAAAAATTATCTGATTATTCTGCAAAAATTTACGGAGCTCGTATTGGTGGTCCAATCATAAAAGACAAATTATTTTATTTTGTTAATTATGAGAGAGAAGAACAAGAAACTCCACAGCCATTTAACTTTAGTAACTATCAAGGAAATGCTTCTTTGGCTGATATTCAAGGGCTATCTAATTTCTTACAGACTACATATGGTTATGATACTGGTGGGTTTGACAATAACACAAGAACATTAGACAGTGATAAATTAACTGTTAAATTAGATTGGAATATTAATGATAACCATCAATTAAGTGTAAAGCACAATTTTGTAAAGGCTGATAATTTAGAAGCAAGAAATAGTGGTAACAGAAATATTGGTTTTATTAATGGTTCTGAGCTTTTTAAAAGTACTAAAAATGAAACTACTTTAGAATTTAGTTCGTCTATAGGAAACTGGGCTTCTAATAACTTACTTGTTGGTTATAAATCTGTAAGAGATGATCGTGACCCTTCTGGTAATCCGTTTCCAACTGTTGATATTCGCGATGGTGGAGGAACAATCTCTTTTGGAGCAGAACCTTTTTCTACTGCAAACCTATTAGATCAGGATATTGTTAATATAGCCGATAATTTCGAGATTTATAGTGGTAGACACACCGTAACCATAGGTACCCAACATGAGTTCTCAAAAATTAAAAATTTATTTTTCGCTTTTAACTATGGAGATTACACTTTTAATAGCTTAAGTGATTTCTATAATGGTATTATTGATGAATATCAAAAAGGGTACTCTCTAGTAGGTGGTACTGCTGTAGGTGATGAGTCTTCTGGAGCATCAGAATTTAAATTATACCAACCAAGTTTTTATGTTCAGGATGAAGTAAGTGTAACCGATAATTTTAAACTAACAGCTGGATTAAGAGTTGATGTTCCTATTTTTGATGCGGGTGCTGAAAATGCTGATTTTAATGATAGAACTATCCCTCTTCTTGAAGCTGCAGGAAAAGATCTTCAAGGAGCAAGAGTAGGTAAAAAAATAAGACCTTCCGCACATTTATCTCCTCGTGTTGGATTTAACTGGGATGTAAAAAATGACAAGACTACTCAAATACGTGGTGGTTTTGGTATTTTTACTTCAAGAATCCCATTAGTATGGCCAGGTGGTTCATACAACAATAATGGTATTACTGGTGGATTTACCGGTGGATTTAATCTAGATCCTTCTACAATAACTTTTAACCCAAATGTTAATCAACAGCCGGTAGCCGTAGCACCAGGAACCGGAGAAACAGCAGGAAATGTCGACATTTTCACTCCTGATCTAAAATTACCTCAGGTAATGAAATACAATATAGCAATTGATCAAAAATTACCACTTTGGGGATTAATTGCTAGTGCAGACTTTTTATACACAGATGTTATTACTAATATTTACTATCAAAACTTAAATATTCGCGGACCAGAAGGAACTTTAAATGGTGCTGATAACAGACCATATTACAGTGATAGTTTTGGAGATCGAATCGATAACACTTATGGAAGAATAATTCTTGGAACTAATACTGGTGAAGGATTCTCTTATAATACATCTTTTACCCTAAGAAAACCTTTTGATAACGGATTTCAGGGAAGTGTATCCTATTCTTATGGTGAATCAGAATCTATTTTTGATGGTACTTCTTCGCAAAACAGTTCACAGTGGAGAAATATTCAAACGGTAAATGGTAAGAACTCTAACATCCCAAGATCAAGATCTGATTTTTCTCAAGGGTCTCGTTTTTCTGCTAACGTTAGTTATGAAAAAGAGTATCTAGGGTTTATGAAATCAACAATTGCATTGTTTTATGAAGGTACACAAGGTGCTCCTCACTCTTTTGTTTATAGAGAAGGTAGAGATCTGTTAAATGATGATTCTAGGGATAACGCTCTTATCTACATCCCTTCAAACGCAAGTGAAATTAATCTTGTTCCTTTTAGAGATGATGACGGAAACATAATCCCGGGATCTGCAACTCCTGCAGAACAGTGGGCTGCATTAGATGCTTTTATAGAAGGAAATGATTATTTAAGAAAAAGAAGGGGTGGATATGCAGAACGTAATGGAGACAGAGGTCCTTGGAGTCATGCTATTGATTTAAAATTCTTACAGGATTTTTATATCAACACTGGCGACAAGAAAAATACGCTTCAGCTTTCACTTGATATTTTCAACTTTACTAATCTTTTAAATAAAGATTGGGGAAAACGTAAATTTATCCCTGGAAATGTTGCGTTAATTGAAACCGTAAGAGGTGGAACAGCAGATCCTGAGTTTACCTTTGACGCTAGTTCTTTTGAAGACGGAATTGAACAAATAGATGATAACGGTCTTCAATCATCTAGATGGCAAATGCAAGTAGGATTACGTTATATATTCAATTAAGAGAATTTATAAAAACAAATATCAAAAACCTCATTCGATTTTCGAATGAGGTTTTTTTATGCTCTTAACTTCTGATCTTTAGTATTTTCCATATCTAAACAAATAATAAACCATCACAAAAACCGTTGTAAAATTCTGATATTAAAATACTTACAATGGTTTTATTTTTTTTTCAAAAAAAACACTGTTTTTTTGTAAGTATCCCTATATGATAACGACAGTACAAAATCCAACTTGAACATATATATATTAACACAAAAAACAATACTATGAAAAACTTACTTCAATGGGGGGTAATCCTTGCAGTATGTATAGGATGTAAAAACGATTCTAAACAAAAAAGCAAAGATTACATTCCTGTCTCCTCAATCGGAAATAAAGCAGTTACGGTATCAGAAGCTGATAAGAAAGCTCGAGAAATTTTTGGTGTATTACCCAAAATAGCAGAAAACCCAGATAATCCCATAACTCATGAGAAAGTAACCCTGGGTAAAACACTTTATTATGACAAACGACTTTCTAAAGACAATACACAAAGTTGCAATACCTGTCATAATCTAAAGACATATGGAGTTGACAATCAGCCTTTTTCGATAGGTAACGATGGTAAACCAGGAGGGCGCAACTCTCCTACAACTCTAAATGCAGCACTACATATGGCCCAATTTTGGGATGGGCGAGAACCCGATGTTGAAGCACAAGCCGGAGGCCCTATACTAAATCCAATAGAAATGGCAATGCCTAGCGAAACAGCAGTAGTGGATCGAATATCAAAAATCGAAGAATATGTTGAGCTTTTTGCCAAAGCTTTTCCAGAAGAGAAAGCCCCAATAACCTACAGAAACATAGAAAAAGCCATTGGTGCTTTTGAGCGAAAACTAATTACTCCTTCTAAGTTTAACAAATACATGGCCGGTGATGGTTCTGCGTTAAACAAATATGAAAAGAAAGGTATGGAAACTTTTATAAGTGTTGGTTGTATTACTTGCCATACAGGAGCATTACTGGGAGGTAATATGTATCAAAAATTCGGACTTACTGTAAATTATTGGGAGTATACAGACAGTGAAAAAATAGATAACGGTAGGTTTGACCTCACTAAAAATGAAGCCGATAAATATATGTTTAAAGTGCCTTCGTTGCTTAACATAGAAAAAACAGCTCCTTACTTTCATGATGGCAGTGTTAAAGATCTTAAAAAAGCGATTGCAATTATGGGAGAAACTCAATTAAATCAAAAATTAAATCCGCAGCAGATTAACGAGATTCATCTATTTTTAGAAACCTTAACAGGAGAGGTCCCAGAGGAAGCTTTAGAATAAACTGGATATATCATGTATACCTAAACTTATTATGAGTAACAATAAGTGTAAATAGACAAAGCGTTTTGTAGAATAAGTCTAAATAAAGACTCCTATCTTATCAGGATGAGGCTTTTTTATGCATTATATGTACCTTTGAATAAACTAAACACATCATTATGTACGAAGCTATTCAAATCGTCCATTCGTATTGGGCTTATCTTGTTGTTCTTATCGTTACACTAGCCACTATTAATGCCCTTGCTGGTTTTTTTACCAAAAGAGAATATGCTCCAAAAGACTTTAGAGTTTCTCTATTTGCACTTATTGTTACTCATATCCAGCTTTTAATAGGTATTATTATTTTCTTTGTATCTCCTATGGTCGTTTGGTTCTCTGGAACTCACAAAATGGGAGAAATTATGAAAGATGCTACATTACGATTATATAATGTAGAGCATCCTACGGTGATGATCTTAACCATTGTTTTTATCACAATGGGATACTCTAAACATAAAAAGAAACTTACCTCTACACCTAAATTTAAAACACTAGCTATTTTCTATACCGTTGCCTGGGTTCTTATGCTATCAAGAATACCTTGGGCACAATGGTTTTAGAATCGTAGAGTTATTTCAAATTATAACGCCAAATTAGGCTCATATAAACCAATAATGCACTAGAATGGTGCATTATTGGTTTATATAATCTTGATAAGTCCTAATCTTTATACCCCATTAGCGGTTAGAACCAATGTTCTTACTCCACCGTAATCTCTATGTTCACAGAGATAAATACCTTGCCATGTTCCTAGATTTAATTCTCCGTTAGTAATAGGAACCAAAACAGAAGTTCCCATCAATGAAGCTTTAATATGAGCAGGCATATCATCAGGTCCCTCATAGGTATGTATATAATAAGAAGCATTTTCTGGAACCATAATATTCATATGACTTTCAAAATCCTGTCGTACTGTAGGATCTGCATTCTCATTTATAGTAAGACTAGCAGATGTATGCTTAATAAATACCTGTAACTGACCTATCTGTATTTGTTTTATCTCACTTATTTCAGCAAGAATTTTAGACGTAATCAAGTGAAAACCTCTAGGGTATGATGGTAATTGTATTTCTTTTTGGAAAAATTTCATGGTATTGCCCCGACATAACTCAGGATTCCTTTAATTAATATTTAATCTGTCTTAACAGGTATTTATCAAACCTATCAAAGCTCTTTATTTACTAGCAATTTAATACAAATTTTACAGTTATAATACTCTGTATTTACCCTAACTCTAATACCTTTACCATTTAAAATTATAAATTACTATGGATCTATCACGAATCAAATTGGTTGCTACAGATATGGATGGCACACTTCTTAACACTAATGGTGAAGTAAGTCGTCGTTTTTTTGAGCTTTTTGAAGAGCTAAATAGCCTGGGCGTAACCTTTGTTGCTGCTAGTGGAAGACAATACTATAGTATTATTGACAAACTAAAACCAATTAAAGATGATATCTATGTCATTGCCGAAAACGGAGCTTTGACTATGCAACAGGACAAAGAACTTCAGACTACAGAGATCGATCGCGAAACGTATCTCGAATTGCTTGATATCGCTAAAAAATTACAGGGTTCGCAGGTAATAGTTTGTGGAAGAAAACGAGGGTATATTGAAGATTACGGGCAAGATTTTATCGATATGTTTAATGAGTATTATTATCGATATGAAATTGTAGAAGATCTTGCAGAAGTAATCGATGATCAATACCTAAAAATTGCGATTTGTAATCAAAAAGGAGCAGAAGAATATCTCTATCCTGCTTTAAAACATCTAGAAAACAAATTGAAAGTAAAAGTATCTGGAGAAATCTGGCTAGACCTTTCTCATAACCTTGCCAACAAAGGTCATGCACTACAACAATTGCAAAAAAACAATAATATATTACCAGAAGAGACCATGGTTTTTGGAGATTACAACAATGATCTCGAAATGATGACCAAAGCAACGTATAGCTTTGCTATGGAAAATGCCCATCCAAACGTAAAAGCAATTGCTAATTACTCAACAAAAAGCAATAATGAGAATGGTGTAGAATACATGCTACACAAGATGATAGAAGCTAAAAAAGCCCGTTAAAATTAACTATTTTATATCTTCCTGAGAGATTTCAATCTCAAAAGTAGCTCTTTCTCCTGTCGCTTGCCAAAAGTTAAAGAAAAAACTACCCCAATCCGGAGTTCCTTTTTTAGCAAAATTATCTAGATCTTTATTAATAGATGCAATCTTTTCGTCATCTAATTTTGAAGTAGAGATAACTACCGTAACTCCTTTAAAGTTTTTTTGAGAATTCTCTTCAGAAGGTACACGAGCTCCATTTTTTGTAATCAGATCTGCTGCTGTAAAAGTTGTAATTTTATCTGCCATAAATTTACCTCCCGCTGCAACTGCTTGTGGGTTTTCTGCTACCTGAACCGATTTAAGTTCATTTTCTTTTATTAACCCCATAAGGTATAATTCTAAATTCCCATAAGCAAGCGTGTTTCCTCCATTGGCAAAAGTGCCAAATCCTTCTTCACCATCTATCTTTCCTTGATAATTACCGCCTCCTAAATCAATAAGCTCATCAAAACCACCAAGTTGTCCTCCTACACTAGAATACCCCCAATGACCACCAACTGTGGTTGGGATAAAATTATAATTTGCCCAATAATGCATGATTTCATGTAAAAAGGGGCCGTTTTTAATATATTCTACTCTAGGCATATGAATAACACTCTTTAATACACCTTTAGAACCATACGATGCAGTATTATCGTAAATAGATGATCCCACACCTTGAACATCGTTTTTAACTTTCTGATTTACTCCATAATACAAACCATTAGGTTGTTCGGTTTCAACAGAGAGTATAAAAATAAAATCAAAATTATCATTTAAATACTCATACACCTTTTTAGACACCATAGCAAAATCACCATTTCCGGCAATAAATTTATTATAATCTGCTTCTGATAAAACATAGTTTATAAGTTTGCTGTCTTTTCCTAAAATAAAATTTTCTGCAAAAACAGTTTGTTCTCCCGAAGGGTCTGGGTCAACTCCAGTATCAGTAGAGTTTATAGTATCATCATCTTTACTACAAGACAGAAAACAAAAAATAAAGAAAATTATAAAAGATAAGACCTTTAGGCTCTGCTTTAATTGGGGGTTTAGCATAGGTAAATTCTTAGGTTATAAAAAAACAACGCTATAATAGGCACTTTATTTGAATTGCACAACAAATAAACTAAGCCTATTTATAAGGAACTAATAATCAAAATCTCTAGTCATTCAATTTTAATACTGCCATAAATGCTTCCTGAGGAATTTCTACATTTCCTACCTGGCGCATTCGTTTTTTTCCTTTTTTCTGCTTTTCTAGTAATTTACGTTTACGAGAAATATCACCACCATAACATTTGGCTGTAACATCTTTACGAAGAGCCTTTACGGTTTCACGAGCAATAAATTTTGCTCCAATTGCTGCCTGTATTGGGATATCAAATTGCTGGCGCGGGATAAGTTCTTTTAATTTTTCACATATTTTCTTACCTACATCATAAGCATTATCCTTATGCAATAAGGCAGATAGAGCATCTACAATATTTCCGTTAAGCAATATATCGACCTTTACCAGTTTAGAGGCTCGCATACCGATAGGTGTATAATCAAAAGAAGCATATCCTTTTGATACCGTTTTTAATCGGTCATAAAAATCAAAAACTATTTCTGCCAGAGGCATATCAAAAGTAAGCTCAACCCGTTCTGTTGTTAAATAGGTCTGGTTTGTTATTTCTCCTCGTTTTTCGATACACAAAGACATAACCGAACCTACAAAATCAGATTTGGTAATAATAGAAGCTTTTATATAGGGTTCTTCTACACGATTCATAGAAGAAGGGTCTGGTAAATCAGAAGGATTATTAACAATAATTATATCATCAGGATTTTTATTGGTAAATGCATGGTACGACACATTGGGCACTGTAGTGATCACGGTCATATTAAATTCACGCTCCAGTCGTTCCTGAATAATCTCCATATGTAACATCCCCAGGAATCCACATCTAAAACCAAAACCTAAGGCCGCCGAACTCTCGGGAACAAATACTAATGATGCATCGTTTAACTGCAATTTTTCCATAGAATTACGAAGCTCTTCATAGTCCTCTGTATCTACAGGATAAATCCCTGCAAATACCATTGGTTTTACATCTTCAAAACCTTCAATAGCATTTTGCGTTGGTGTTTTCGCATCAGTAATTGTATCTCCTACTTTTACTTCGCGTGCATCTTTAATACCAGTAATAAGATATCCTACATCTCCCGTTTTGATCACTTGTTTAGGTACTTGATTTAGTTTCAGGGTACCTATTTCATCAGCAAAATAATTTTTACCTGTAGCTACAAACTTGATCTGTTGTCCTTTTTTAATCTCACCATTCACAACTCTAAAATAAGTTTCAACTCCTCTAAATGGGTTATATACAGAGTCAAAAATAAGAGCTTGCAGAGGTTCATCAGAAATTCCTTCGGGAGCAGGAACACGTTCTATAATAGCTTCAAGAATCTCTTCGATCCCAATTCCGGTTTTTGCACTGGCAGGAATTACTTCTTCTGCATCACATCCCAAAAGATCTACAATATCATCTGTTACTTCCTCTGGATTAGCACTTGGCAGGTCTACTTTATTAAGTACCGGAATAATTTCCAGGTCATTTTCTAAAGCCAAATATAAATTAGAAATCGTTTGTGCCTGTATACTTTGTGCAGCATCTACAACCAGCAAAGCTCCTTCGCATGCCGCTATCGAACGAGATACTTCATACGAAAAATCCACATGACCAGGGGTATCGATAAGATTCAGTATATACTCTTCTCCCTTATAGGTATACTCCATCTGGATCGCATGACTCTTGATAGTAATCCCGCGTTCACGTTCCAGATCCATATTGTCGAGCAATTGTGCTTGTGCTTCGCGAGCAGTTACCGAACCTGTAAAATCCAATAATCGATCGGCCAATGTACTCTTACCATGATCAATATGAGCAATAATGCAAAAATTTCTAATATTTTTCATTCTTCTTTTTCAAATAAGTTTTGGGCGTGACCCGGCATTACATTATGGGTCGGGCTATCCGTGCTACACGGTAGCTTACTCCTATCCCTCACGCAATTTTCATCCTCTTAATGACTTGCAAATATAATCGATTTTAGAAGGTTTATACTATCTCTCTCAGTATTTTTAGATCTCACCCATTTCAAAAAAACAAGACTTCACAGGTCATAGAGATCTGTAAGGTCTTAAAGAATTTGTATTTTTGCCAAAAAAAAGATTTGCTGTGGCCAAGATAGGAGACATAGATGTAGGAGAATTCCCTTTGTTATTAGCCCCAATGGAAGATGTAAGCGATCCTCCTTTTCGTGCATTGTGCAAAGAGCAAGGTGCCGATGTAGTATATACAGAATTTATTTCTAGCGAAGGGCTAATTCGTGATGCTGCCAAAAGTGTTATGAAGCTTGATATTTATGAAAAAGAACGTCCGGTTGGTATTCAGATTTTTGGCGCCAACCTGGATTCTATGCTTAAATCTGTTGAGATTGTAGAAGCATCTGGCCCCGATATTATTGATATTAATTTTGGATGCCCTGTAAAAAAAGTAGTAAGTAAAGGTGCCGGAGCAGGGATTCTTAAAGATATCGATCTTATGGTTTCTCTTACCGAAGCCATGGTTAAACACACCAAATTACCTGTTACTGTAAAAACACGATTAGGTTGGGATCATAATTCTATTAGAATTGTAGAAGTTGCAGAACGGTTACAGGATGTAGGAGCCAAGGCCATCTCTATTCATGGTCGTACCCGGGCACAGATGTATAAAGGTAATGCAGACTGGAAGCCTATTGCCGAAGTAAAAAATAACCAGAGAATGCATATTCCCGTATTTGGCAATGGTGATGTAGATACTCCCGAGCGCGCTATGGAAATGAGAGATCAATATGGTCTTGATGGAGCCATGATTGGTCGTGCCAGTATTGGTTATCCTTGGTTTTTTAAGGAAGTAAAACATTTCTTTAAAACTGGTGAACATTTACCGCCACCAACTATAGAAGAGCGAGTAAATGCAGCGCGTAGACACTTACAAATGGCAATCGACTGGAAAGGTGAAAAACTAGGTGTTTTTGAAACCCGTAGACACTATACCAATTATTTTAAAGGAATACCACATTTTAAAGAATACCGTACCAAAATGGTAACCAGTGATCTCTCCCAGGATGTATTTGCTGCTTTTGACGAAGTACAGTCAACATTTTCAGGATTCGAGTTCGTATAATTTTTTGTTATTCAGAATCTAATTCATAAGATATTTTAGTTTGCTCATTTGTAATATAGTTTTTTAGAATAGTACTATATTACTTCAAACTATACAAGCATCAATTCACTAACTTCTGATTAATTCTACTAGAGGCCAATAAAGAAGCGATAAAACCGATAATAGTAATCGTAAAAAACACTACAACAAAGCTAATCACAGTAATACGAGTAGGATACGGTAACGAAGGTGTAATCATTAACAATCCAAACTGCTGCTGTAACACGATGATTATAAATCCTAATAATAAACCTAATACTGTGCCCAAAACGGTCATAAGCGAACCTTGAAACAGAAATATTTTTCTAATACTCGGTAGAGAAGCCCCTACATTATAAAGTGTTTTTACATTACTCTTCTTATCAATAATCATCATAATAATTGCTCCGGCAACATTAAACAAAGCAATAATAGCAATTAACGTAATCACCAGATAGGAGACTAAGTTCTCGGTATTTAACATTTTATACAATGTATCATTAAGCTGCATCCTGTTTTTTACAATCACACTATGATCAAAAATCTGTTGCAATCCTTCTATCACCACTTCTTCATTAGCATCTGGTAATAACTTAAGTTCTATATGAGTTACTTTGTCTTCTGGCAACTCTAACAATTTGCGCACTAATCCTGTAGTTGCAAAAATGTATTTTTTATCCAGTTCTTCATTTACACTATACACCCCAATATTTACAGCTTTCTCTGATCTAAATGCTTTTGAAGGATCACTAGGAATACCTTTACCCGGCTTTGGCACATAAATACTAAGCAGGTTTGTATAGGTTTGCTCTACCCCCATATTAAGTTCTCTGCTAATCCCATTACCCGCAACAATCTGGAAATCATTATTGGTTAGCCAATCTCCAAACACCAGTATACTATCGGTATGAATAACATTGTGATAATTAGCATCTACTCCTTTGATATAGGACATCTTTTGTTTACCTGCAAACTCCAGGAAAACACGCTCCTCTACTATTTCAGAAAAATGAGCAACTCCATCAAGTTTAGCTAGCTTTTCTTTTTGAGTATCGGTAAATGTAAATGTCTTTCCGCTTGACGGAAAAACCTTGAGATCGGGATCAAAATACGAAGAAAATTGAAGGCTAAAATCCTTAAGCCCTGCAAATCCTGATAACACAAGAAATAATGCCATCGCTCCTATAACTACTCCAGTTGCAGCAATAATTGTAATAATATTAATTGCGTTGCTGCTACCAGGAGAAAACAAGTATCGCTTTGCGATGTAGTATGAAAAATTCAAATCCTTATGATGAGCATTAGATGTGTATGAAATTTTAATTCTGCAATAAAGATAAGAGAAAAGAAAATTCTATTTCTTTTACTTTCTATGATTTTTCTATTTTGTGAGGAGTATTAAAAATTACTTCTTTTTACGTTTTTCGAGAAGTTCTGGATTATGAATAGGATCTTCTTTTCCTTTTACAGCTTCTTCTATATTAGAAATATACTCAAGAGAATCATCAATAAAATAAGATAATTCTGGCATACGACGTAATTGATTTTTGGTGCGCTGCGCTACCTGGTGTTTTATTTGTGATTTTACCTGGTTTACTTCTTTTAGTACTCTTTCTCCTTCTTGATGTGGGAAGACACTCATATATACTTTTGCAATAGAGAGATCTGTCGTTACGCTTACTTTGGTCACGGAAACCAAAATCCCCTGTACTCCTGCTTCACGTAATGCAAGTTGTATTACATCGGCTACATCGCGTTGTAATACTCCTCCAATTTTTTTCTGTCTGTTTGTTTCCATAGTGCAAAAGTACAATTTATATGTATTTTTGCGACATAGTGATAAAAGTATATTATGAACCATATCAATAAAATAGAACACCTGGGTATTGCAGTCAAAGATATCGAGCAAGCAAATACATTATACGAGAAACTTTTGGGAGTTGCTCCTTATAAGCAAGAAGCCGTAGAAAGCGAAGCTGTAATCACTTCTTTTTTTAAAGTAGGAGATAGTAAAATAGAATTACTGGCCAGTACCCGAGAGGATGGACCTATCGGAAAATTTATTTCTAAAAAAGGAGAAGGTATTCATCACATCGCTTTTGATGTCGATGATATCGAATTAGAACTCGATCGATTAGAAAAAGAGGGGTTTCAATTAATCAATAAGGTACCTAAACCTGGCGCTGATAATAAATTGGTTGCTTTTTTACATCCTAAAAGTACAAATGGGGTTTTGATAGAGTTATGCCAGGAAAAATCTGTTGATCAGGATATTACAAAATAAAAAATATCATTTTTATATTTCTTTTTCTATTTTTTAAAGAAGAATCAAAGCCTTTATCTGGTTTAAGAATAAAAGACAATTAAAATAATAGAAAAAAATGTTGGCGTGTTTATATCAAATCCTTAAATTTGCCCTCCGTTTTAGGTCCCATAGCTCAGCTGGTTAGAGCACCTGACTCATAATCAGGGGGTCCTTGGTTCGAGCCCAAGTGGGACCACATAGTTAAAAAGCTGTTTCTTGTATTAGAAACAGCTTTTTGTTTTTACCTCCTATCTTAAAAGTCAATACCCAAATAACAGGTGTTTTTAAAACCAAAACAGTGGTTAAGATTTATAAATATACCTGTGAAAATTTATAAATCATTAGCTATTCCTCTTGTCATAACAAAGCCTTCGCTTTTATCTTTACTCAAATCAAAAAATAGCTATACAATCTCTTAAACCTTGATTCTATCTACATTTTTTAAGCTATTTCTGGGTAAAGGAGGTTGTCATGTCATAACATATCTCATAATCATGAAAAAAATCAATTTTAAACTTAGGGACGATTTTATACAGAGAAAAACAAAAATGTATTAAAACAAATACCTCACTCTGATTCATGAATTTTTATTACAGAATTAACGCAAAACCAAATGAGTTTTGTAGCACAATATTCCCTCGCGAAGGATAGACATATTAGGTGAGTGTCTTTAATGGTTCGCCTTATACATATAAAATCATTCTAATTATGAAAGACAAAAAAGTTAGTTTAGGCAAATTAAATTTAAACAAAATGACCATCAGCTCTTTAGAATCTGTAAAAGGAGGAAAGATGCTAGAAGAAGCAGGAACAAGTATCAACACAAGGTTTACTGGGATTAAAACTTGTTGCAGTGGACAGTGGTATTCTATTGGCTGTAGATAAAATATAGTGAATCATTGAAGCAGCAAGATTTTTCTTGCTGCTTTTTGAACCAAATAAAAATGTTCATGACAAAAGACAACGTATCCATTTTAAACAAGATAAAAAGCACGATTGACAAAAATGAACGTAGACAAGATAATTTGGGTATAATTTCGGGAATTTCTGGAATCATGATTTTTCGTTTTTTATTATCTCGATTATTAGAGAGTGAAGAAGAGTTTGAAAAAGCAAAATCTTTAATTTCAGAAGGGCTAAAAAAAATTAATAACGGATATAACGATCCTAGTTATGGCAACGGTATCACAGGTTTCTTTTGGGCACTACAATTTTTAGAAGAAAATAATATTATCGAAATTGAAACCGATGATTTTTTTTCTCAAGCAGAAGATTTTATCTACGAAGTTATGGTTACAAATATCGAAAAGAAAAACTATGATTTTCTGCATGGAGCTATTGGTTATGGAGTGTTTTTTATTAAAAGATATAAGACTACCAAAGATGCTGTTTTAAAAAGAAAATATAGAAGCATAATTAATGAATTGATTAGTTTTTTAGACAATTCGAAGATTGAAAACCAAAAAGGTTTCATGTGGGAATCCTCACAAGAATCTGACATAGAAAATGAGACAAACATTGATTTGGGGCTTGCACATGGGGTTCCCAGCATTCTATATTTTTTATGCCTGGTATATGAAGAAGGTGTTGCTAATGAAAAAACTTCTCGCTTAATAAAAGGTACGTATAGCTATATCTTATCTACTAAAAATGTTTCAAAAAACATCATTTCCTTATTTCCCACTTATCAATATGCTTCTCAAACAAAAGAAGAGCACTTAAGTCGTTTAGGGTGGTGTTATGGTGATATCGGAATAGGTTTATCATTATTAAAAACAGCCGAGGTTACCAAAAATACAGAACTTGAAAAAGAAGCAATTAGCATATTAATTCATTCCTCAAAAAGAAGAGATCTAAAAGAGAATTCGGTTTTAGATGCAGGTCTTTGCCATGGAGCTTATGGGTTGTTTCATATTTATGGGAAATTATTTCATAAAACCAGCCAAAAAGCTTTTAAAGAATCTTCTGAATATTGGAAAAAAATCGGGGACAATATGGCTAAATTTGACGAAAATCAAGATATCTACTATCCTATTCATTTGGGTGAAAGAAATTGGTCAAAGCCTTTTAGTTTGCTAGAAGGTATGGTTGGGATCGGTCTAAGTATAATTTCGCATTCAACAAATTATGAAATCGAATGGGATGAATGCCTATTTATTTAACCAATTACTACACTCCAGAATATTTTTCATCTTTTCTTTTTAGTAAATCCAAATAGTAATAGACCAATAATTACTACACCTCCTCCTATGAGCTGCTCGGCATATAACGTTTCTCCAAAAGGAAATGCAAGTAGTACTGTAAAAAATGGAATAAGATTCATAAACAATGTCGAGGTTGTTGCACCTAATTTAACCACACAGAAATAAAATGCAGTATATGCGATTCCGGTTCCTAATATCCCCATAAATAAAATACTACTCCAAAAAGATACATCTGTAGGAACTTCGATTGCTATAAATTCTGGTAGTGAAAAAATCGCAAACAAAACAAAGGCCATCAGCGAAGTGATCGCGGTCATCACGACAGCATCTACATGAGGGAGATATTTACTTACAATAACCTGGGAAAGCGAAAACACAATAGCCATACCCAGGATATAAACATCTCCGATTTCGAACTGCAATTCTGCCAGCTTCCCAAAATCCCCTCTTACCAAAATAATAGCTACTCCAAAAAAACTAATCGCAATAGCAATCCATTGTATTAGTTTTACTTTTTTTCTTTGCAATAAAAAAGTAAAAACAGCAGTAATCGCAGGGCTAGTTGCAATAATAAGAGATCCATTTACCGCACTGGTAGTTTTTAGGCCAAGGTTAAAAAAGTATATGGTTAAAAAGATTCCGAAAAAGGAAGTAAGAAACATATACCACCATTCTTTTGCAGAAAACCTGATCTTAAATAATGAGTTACCAAACCTAAGGTATACAAGAAGAAACAACGAGACAACTCCGAAGAAAAATCGTAAAGCAGCCACACTTACGGGCGAATAAAACTCTAAAGCTATTTTTACCACATGAAAATTAGCGGCCCAAAAAAGCATAGTTAGTATCAAAAACAGAAACGTAATTATTTTAGTCATTATAGATATATGTTATTTATGGTTTGGTTCTTTAAGAAATTTTTAAACTGAAATGCATCCTTTATTTTAAAAGATAAACGTTTCAAAATGCTGTACTTCTTCTTCAAACTCAAGAAGAAAATCCTTGTCTCTATCATAATACTTTGCTTTGGTATAATCTTCTCCAGCAAAAGTTTTAATGCTCTCATAATCTCTCCATTGGGTCACCGTCCATAAATGGCAGATATCATCTTCAAATCTTCTTAAAACTTCTACACTTAGTATTCCGTCAACAGATTTATAATCTGCAATACCACTTTCTATTAAGTATTGCAAGTATTCCTCGGCATCTTTGGCATTAATTTTTCCATGCCATTTTCTCGTAATTACACTTGATTTATAATTCATACCACTAAAATTAATTATACTGGTGCAAATATAAAACAATATTTTTACTACCAAAACTTGTTTTACTGGTTATAATTATTTTACTTTGCACTATGAATAACGTAGAACATATACAAAATATCCTTTTAGACGGAGGACATCTATCCCTCGATTTCATCAATACGATTAAAGATAGACTGGTTGCAGATCCTATAGATTACCTTACCGGAAAAGAGGAATGGATTGCCTGGTTAAAACGTGTTGATATTTTAGAGGATAAAACATCAAATTTTGAAGAAGCCAGCTTCAATCTAAAGGAAATTATAAGAAAAAGAGAATTTTTACACCGTGTATTTCAAGGGCTAGTTTTTCATAGAGAAATCAAAGAAAAAGATCTTAAATGTTTTGATACACTCTTACAAAAAATAAGAAGGTCTACAAAAATTTTTGTCGTAGATAATAAACCCCAAGAACATTTAGAGATAGATCCAAATGATCTGAATAGCTATATTTTAAAAATTGGAAAAGCGGCTCATGAACTATTGATGTCTGAAGAAATAGACCGAGTAAAAGAGTGCGGTAATTGCGGATGGATTTACTTTGATTCTAGTAAAAACAAATGTAGAAAATGGTGTAATATGGATACATGCGGTAATGAGGTAAAAGCCAGAAAATATTATGAAAGCAAAAAAAATAAAGTATAAAACTATATAAAAATGAAAAACAGAAAAAACATTTCGTCTGGTAGCCCCTGGGAAGATATTGTAGGATACTCCAGAGCTGTAAAAGTAGGAAATATCATTGAGGTTTCTGGCACCACCGCTACTGGCAAAGATGGTAATATTATTGGCGTAGACGACCCTTATCTTCAGACCAAGACAATTATAGAAACTGCTAAAAACGTTTTAGAAGAGATGGGATATAGCTTAGACCATGTAATACGAACAAGAATTTATACTACCGATATCTCCCAATGGGAAGCTATAGGAAAAGCTCATGGAGAATATTTTGGGACTATAAAACCCACTACTGCAATGGTAGAAATAGCCAAACTAATTAATCCTGATATGCTGGTAGAAATAGAATTTACCGCTATAGCAGATTAACTATAAAAAATAAATTAAAAATTATTATTAATCCCTAAATACTCATAATTATGAATTGTAATGTAGAATGTTTGCCAAATGATTGTTCAGAAGTAAGAGAAAAGGGTACTATCAAAATTTCTATCCGATCTATTACAGATTGGTTAAAAACTTTTAGTGTTCCGGGAGCCGAAGATGCCTCGAGATTTAAATAGTATCTATTTCAACAATCTGTATGACATTAAATAGATCGCATAAATCATCTTAATTTATAAAAAAGAGATCAAATAGAAGATCAAAAACGAATAATTAAAGAATCTGCCGAGTTATTGTGTTTTAAGAGATGCTGATAAAAATTTAATTGAAACAAGAATTTATGAAAAATAAAGTCTACAGGTCAGAAATGATGGCAGCATACAAAAAAGAAGGTTCGCTACCATATCTGGCAGATTATGATATAGTATTAACTTCAGATGAAGCTTATCAGATTCAGAAATATTTGGTGCAGGAAGTATCACAAAATGATACCATAGTGGCTTACGAAGCTGGAATGACTTCTGAAGGTTCTCAGAAAAAATTTGGTGCAACCCAACCACTTGCGGCTGTACGATTTGCTTCTGGACTTCATTACGATACTACAGAAATTAAACTTTCCGAATTTCAAAACCCAATTCTGGAAACAGAAATCGGTTACCGAATGAAATCAGTAATCACAAAAAAAGTAACCTTAGGTAGCATAAAAGAATTGGTGAAAGAAATTATACCTATGATCGAAATCCCGGATATTAAACATCCTGATATGTCCAGATTAACTCAAAAAGATATGATCGCTACTAATGGTGCAGGTGCTGTAATTATTCAAGGTAAACCAATGAATCCCAATATAGATATCAATGAAAAAATTATAACCCTGGCATTGGATGAAGAAGAAATTAGCAGAGGAAAAGGAAGTGACGCTATGGGAGATCAATGGACATCATTAGTATGGCTAATCAACAAGACCTTGGATCAAGAATACTCAATTACTCCAGAACACATCCTTATGACGGGTACAGTTGGACAAATAGTACCACTAACCAAAGGTGCTTATACTGCTTTATACGAATCTCTGGGAACAATTGAATTTACAGTAGTGTAGACAACGTAGAGTAGATAAAGAATTTCTATACTACTCAAAAAGACATTGATCGTTTTATGGCGATTTAAAAAAAAACAGTAGCATGAAAAAATTCACCGTATATCAAATAGATGCTTTCACCAAAGAAAAATTTAAAGGAAATCCTGCAGGAGTTGTAATTAATGCAACAGGATTAGATGATACACAAATGTTGGCAATCGCACGAGAATTAAACAACTCTGAAACAGCATTTATCTTTCCTCCAGATAACAAAGATAACGATGGTGTTATACGATATTTTACACCTACGGTAGAGGTTCCTATTTGTGGTCATGCAACTATTGCCGCTATGTATGCCAAAGCCATATCCGAAAATCTTGATTCTTGTGTATTAAGGATGAAAACCAAAGTAGGGGTTTTACCATTTACTATCTATAAAAAAGATGATGATTATAAAATAG
This sequence comes from Aquimarina atlantica, assembly GCF_000626715.1. Classification (GTDB taxonomy): domain Bacteria; phylum Bacteroidota; class Bacteroidia; order Flavobacteriales; family Flavobacteriaceae; genus Aquimarina; species Aquimarina atlantica. The sequence goes on from NZ_AQRA01000002.1 coordinate 306,605, forward strand.
AAATGACACAAGGTGCTATCAGTTTTGAGCCACCTTTTAATAAAAAAATTCAACAGCAAATTATAGCTGCACTTGGGCTAAAAAGTACCGATATAGATGAAAAATGCCCTATTCAAATTGCTTCTACAGGACATTCTAAAGTAATGATAGGCATCAAAAGTAATAAAACACTTAATGCTCTTAAACCCAATAACAATAAGCTTAGTGGACTCAGTAAAATAATTGGATGTAATGGGTATTATGTTTTTACGTTTGATGCTACCGATAAGGATTGTTTGATTGATGGACGCATGTTTGCTCCGGCCATAGGCATAAACGAAGACCCGGTCACTGGTAATGCTAATGGTCCTTTAGGCGCTTATTTGATTCATCATGAATTGGTTACACATAATGGTAAAGAATTTACGTTTAAAATCAAACAAGGTGAAAAAATGGGCCGTACTGGTTATATGAATGTTCATGTGACCTGTGTATATAATCAACCAAAACAAGTACAAATTACAGGTAATGCAGTAGTTGTGTTTAAAACCTCAATAACCATATGAAAACAACAAAAATTCAAAAAATAGCGGCTTTCTCTTATAACAATAAAGGAGGAAATCCTGCCGGTGTTGTAATAACAGACAAAATGCCGAAAGAAGAAGAAATGTTTAGCATTGCTAAAGAAGTGGGATTCTCTGAAACTGCTTTTTTACATCCTAAAGATGACGGATGGCGTATTCGGTATTTTTCTCCTGAAATAGAAGTTGATTTTTGTGGTCATGCTACCATTGCTACAGGAGCTGGTTTGGGACAAAGCCATGGAGAAGGAACCTACAAACTGTTTTTAAACAATGGAGAAATCAGTATTGCAGTTAAAAAAACCGCAGAAAATGATTTTAAAGTAACATTACAATCACCAGAAACTTGGTCAAAACCAGCACCACAATCGGTTATAGATGATGTTCTTGGTTTATTTAACCTTCCTGCTACGGCACTTCATGCAGATTTCCCGATTCGATATGCTTTTGCAGGAGCTAAACATCTTATTCTTGTTGTAAACGATAGAAAAACGATAGCCGATATGAAGTATGAATTCGAAAAAACCAAAACTCTTATGCTCAAAGAAGGTCTGGTCACCATAAGTTTACTGTGGTTAGATACCAATAATAATGTGTTTCATTCCAGAAATGCATTTGCTTCTGGAGGAGTATATGAGGATCCTGCTACAGGAGCTGCCGCTGCTGCCCTAGCAGGTTATCTGCGTGATATACATTGGAAAGGAAATAGTAAATTCGAAATCATCCAGGGAGAAGATATGGGATCTCCATCACGACTAATAGTAGAATACACTCCTACAATCGGATCTAGCATAAAAATATCAGGAAGCACACGGGATATTTAGACAACATTTTGAACAACCAACTCAAATAAAAAACATGAAAACAAATGAAGCATTACACATACCCAAAAGTAACGGACACTATGCTATGTGGGTAGAACATAAAGGTACTCTTTATTTAAGCGGACAATTACCGATACATCCAATTACCAAAGAAGTGCCTGTAGGCATTGAAGCGCAAATAAAATTACTACTACAGAATATAGAATCCACACTAAAAGAAGCCGGAAGCAGTAAGAATCATATCATTAGAAATGAAGTTTTTATTAATGATGTTGCACATTGGGCAACAGTAGATAAGGTATATGCCGATTTTTTTGGAGATCATAAACCTGCCCGGGCAGTAGTTGGCAATGCCGAATTACATCTCGGTTGCCTCATTGAAATCGTAACAACAGCAGCAATAATCGAATAATCAATACTAAAAAATGAATTCATCTATATTAAAAAAATACGCAGATCTATTGGTACACTACTCCCTTGATATACAACCAGGAGATAAATTATTTATTCAAACCACAACACTTGCAGAACCATTAGTACGAGAAGTTTTTAGAACTGCTATCAAGGCCGGAGCACATGTAGAATATCAATTAGAGTTTAGCGAAGCTCATAAAATTAAAATTGATAATTCTGAAGAAAAGCAATTAAATCAGCCTCCTGTATTGTATGCACATGCAATGGAGCATTTTGATGCTTATCTTAAAATTATGGCTCCTTATAATCTTGTTGAAAATCAAAATATAGATGCTCAAAAACAGCGAAAACACAAAGAAACTTTAAAACCAATAACAGAACATTATTATAAAAGAACGGCCAATGGTAGCCTAAAACGAACTTTGTGTTTATACCCAACACAAGCAGGCGCACAAATGGCAGGCATGTCACTAGAAGAGTATTCTCATTTTGTCTTTAACGCTTGCCACCTATTTGATAAAGACCCTAAAATATCCTGGCTGAACATACGAAAAGAACAACAAAACATTGTTGATTATTTAAACAAGGTAGACAAAGTACAATATATCACCAAAGGAACCGACATACAGTTTAGTGTTAAAGAACGAAAATGGATAAACTCTGATGGACGCACAAACATGCCCAGCGGAGAAGTATTTACCGGACCAATCGAGGATAGCGTAAACGGAACAGTATATTTTAGTTTGCCTTCTGTCTTTGAAGGTCATATCGTAAAAGGAATCACACTAACAGTTAAAGATGGTAAAATTATAGATTGGAAAGCAGAAGAAGGGCAAGAATTATTAGATGATATATTTAAAGTTCCGGGAGCTAATTATTTTGGAGAAGTCGCTATCGGCACCAATTATAATATACAGCAAGCCACAAAAAATATTTTATTTGATGAAAAAATAGGAGGTACTATACATATGGCAGTAGGGCAATCGTACTTTCAAACAGGTGCCAAAAACAAATCTATTATTCATTGGGATATGATTACTGATATGACACAAGGAGGCAAGATAATAGCAGATGGAAAATTAATCTATGAAAATGGACAGTTTCTTATATAATGAACAAACAATTGGCAAGATTAATCATTAGTGATTTGTATTGATATTATATTTAATAAATTCTCTGCGAGGAGTGCACCGCTTACAATCAAATCATTAACTATCATTAGTGATATTAAATAATATATAAAAAGATGTATTTTATTTGTATCATTTTGAATAAATAAAGCTATACCAACTTAATGTCTTCTTTAAATAACATATGAATATATTCGGCATGCACTTCTGCATGGTGTTCATTTTCTAAGCAATGAAATAGTAGGTGAATCAATCCGTAATCACCCAAACTATCTCTATACTCGTACCCTGCCTTATTTTTTACCCATAAAATAAAACAACATAAATGACCTATCTCTCCTAGTTTTTGAGCATCTTTTAAGCATTCTCTAAACTCTTCTAATGTCATATAAGCATATTCATCATACTTTTTTTTACAGAAGTCATAATCAAAAGTATGCTTATACGATTGTAATTTTCGGTTTTGTATTTCGTAGTTAATACCACTCATAACATAAGAGTAATTTACACTGGGTTAAGTATTCATATCCTCATAAGCATACAATTTGAAGTTATCTCTGTTTTTTTTGCAAAACGTATGCCAGGACTTTAAAAAATTAACCTAAAAAACTTAAGTAAACCTTAAAGTTTTAATTAAGGATTTATATTTCTATTATTAGGAATAATTCCAATACAAAAATACAAAATTTGGAATTATTCCAATAAATATATTTCACTTTTATGCCTTTATTTTTCAACTTATTGTAAGAAAAAGCAAAAACACAACAGCAACCGAAAAATATTTAAATTACTGATAAACAAGTTTTTAACACTATAAACTTATGGCTTTTGTTAATAAAACTTGATAAGTTTATTTTAAAAAACCAAACATGTCTGTTAAATTTACTTTTGAATTTGATACGATATGGTATGTTTTTTGGGGAAAGAACTACTGTAACGAAAAATTGGGAAAATAAATCAAATCTAGAATTATGCAGTATAAAGTAATTGATGCAAAAAGCCAGTATTTTGGCAAAGTATTGGATTTCGAATCCTGCTCTACTTTAAGTGATCTTGGAGGAGTACTCTTAAAGATCGAAAGAAACAGGGTTTCACTTTTTAAATTTAACGAAGTAGAATTGGTATAATTACCATTCTACTTCTTTCTACTTTTATTTATTATTCATTACACTTATATACTTATACAGTAAACTATCTTAGTTCTGTAATTCGTTTTACGTATTTACCAATAACATCAAACTCAAGATTAACAACACTTCCTTCTTTAAAAGTATTAAAGTTTGTATGCTCATAGGTATACGGAATAATAGCAACACTAAATTCGTTCTTTTTAGAATTAACGACAGTTAAACTAACACCATTAACCGTTACCGATCCTTTTTCTATAGTGATATTATTTAATGAAGGATCATAATCGAAAGTAAAATACCAACTTCCGTCAGCTTCTGTGATTGCTTTGCAAATCGCAGTTTGATCTACATGTCCTTGCACAATATGCCCATCTAACCTATCTCCTAATTTCATTCCTCTTTCCAGATTTACGATAGTACCTACGGCAAGCGTATTAAGATTAGTTTTATCTAACGTTTCTTTGATCGCAGTTACTGTATACATATCTTCATTAATAGATACCACAGTTAAACAAACCCCATTATGCGCTATACTTTGATCAATCTTTAATTCTGAAGTGAAATTCGCTCGTATGGTAATATCCAGATTTTCTTTATTAGTTTGTAAAGAAGTAATAATTCCTAATTCTTCGATGATTCCTGTAAACATAAATGCGAATTATTTAATTAAATTTGTGACCTTGAAGTCTGATTTTAGATTTCAAAAATACTGATAAAGTAGTTTATATAATGAAGAAAGAAGAAAAAATAAGATTAGGGATTTCTATTGGCGATCTTAACGGAATAGGAAGTGAAGTTATCCTTAAAACTTTTGAAGATTCGCGAATGTTAGATTTTTGTACTCCGGTAATTTTTGCCTCGGTAAAAATTCTTTCTTTCTTAAAAAAACAATATAAAAGTAACATAAACCTTCATGGTATAGATAAGACATCTCAGATTCTGGATGGTAAAATAAATGTTCTTAATGTTTGGAAAGAAGCCGTTAGTATTAATTTTGGAAAAGAAGATGAAAAAGTAGGAAGCTATGCGATCAAATCGCTTAAATCTGCAACCGAAGCTTTAAAAAACAATCGAATTGATGTGCTGGTAACCGCACCTATTAATAAACATAGTATTCAATCTGAAGAATTTAAATTCCCAGGACATACTGATTATCTGGATCAGGAACTAGAAGGAAATAGTCTTATGTTTATGATTACCGATGATTTAAAAGTCGGATTACTTACCGATCATGTTGCCGTTAAGGATATAGCAGATACCATTACACCAGAATTAATAGAACAAAAAGTAGATACTATTCATCACGCTCTTAAACAGGATTTTGGCATCTCAAAACCAAAAATCGCAGTGCTGGGAATCAACCCACATAGTGGAGACAACGGTGTAATTGGCAAAGAAGATGAAGATGTATTAAAGCCAACAATCCAAAAAATTAATGAATCTGGTAAATTAGTATATGGCCCCTATGCAGCAGATAGTTTTTTTGGCTCTAACAATTACAAAGCCTTTGATGCAGTTGTAGCTTCATATCATGATCAGGGATTAATTCCTTTTAAAACACTCTCTTTTGGCAAAGGAGTAAATTATACCGCAGGATTACACAAAGTTCGTACTTCTCCAGATCATGGTACTGCTTTTGAAATTGCAGGAAAAAACCTAGCCGATAATAGTTCATTTAAAGAAGCTGTTTTTGCGGCATTAAAAATTTTTAAAAATAGAAATGAATATCATGAATTAACTAAAAACCCTCTTAAAAAACAACCTCGTAAACCACAAAATAAGTCATGAGAGGTTAGCAATTAGGTATAAAAATGATCTTCAAACCTATTACCTTGATCCTTAAACCTAATTAATCACTAACAATCTGATATAATTTTGTTTACAAAAATACTTTCATAACGAATTTTTATTATCTTTGCACCCGCCTTTATCAAATTGATAGGCACTTGAAACTGATGATGAAATGATACAACTTAAAGAGTATACTATTCCTTTCGTTGGACTGAAGCAAGGATTACACCAGTTTGAGTATCAAATTGACAATACGTTCTTTGAACATTTTGAGTATGATGAGTTTAATTCATCTGCAGTAAAAGTTGATATGGAGTTTAATAAAAAAACAACTTTATTAGAACTTCAATTTAAAGCAACAGGAACTGTAAATGTAAATTGTGATCTCACCAATGAACCTTTTGACCTACCTATTAAAAACGAATTTTTTTTAGTAGTGAAGTTTGGAGATGAATATAATGATGAAAATGAAGAGCTTCTTATTATTCCTCATGGAGAATATGAAGTTAATGTTCAGCAATATATTTATGAGCTTATTGTTTTGGCTATACCATCTAAAAGAGTTCATCCTGGTGTTGAGAACGGAACATTACAATCAGATATACTTAAAAAACTAGAAGAATTAAGTCCGAAAGAAAAAACAAATGTGAATAACAATGAGGAAACAGATCCTCGCTGGGATAAATTAAAAAACTTATTAAACGATAAACAATAGCTAAGCAATGGCACATCCTAAGAGAAAAATATCGAAAACAAGAAGAGATAAAAGAAGAACACACTATAAAGCTTCTGTACCACAAATAGCTACTGATCCAACTACTGGAGAGGCGCATTTATATCACAGAGCACACTGGCACGAAGGTAAATTATACTATCGTGGTCAGATTGTTATCGACAATACTGAAGAAGAAGTAGCGTAAGGATACTGTTAAAATCTTAAAGAGAACTCTCACAAATGTGAGAGTTTTTTTGTTTTTAGTTGAATATGTGTCAAAATCCAGTTATTTTGCGCCATATTTGTGTATAATTTAGTAATTTCGACAACTTTTTGAACGCATTTTTATGCTATAGTTTGTGAAACTAAAACTAAGATATGAGTAAAATCACAGCCGCTATCACCGCTGTAGGTGCATACGTGCCAGACTATGTGTTAACTAATGATATATTAGCCACAATGGTCGAAACTAACGACGAATGGATAACCAGTCGTACAGGTATCAAAGAACGCAGGATACTAAAAGATAAAGATAAAGGAACATCTTTCTTAGGTATAAAAGCGGCAGAAGATCTAATCGCCAAAAAAAATCTCGACCCTAAAGAGATTGATATGGTAATTTTTGCAACTGCAACTCCAGATCTTCCAGTTGCTGCAACTGCAGCATACACAGCTTCGAAGATTGGGGCCGTTAATGCTTTTTCCTATGACTTACAGGCAGCTTGTTCCAGTTTTTTATATGGAATGTCTACTGCCGCCAGTCATATAGAATCAGGAAGATATAAAAAAGTGTTAGTAATAGGAGCAGATAAAATGTCTTCTATTATTGATTATACCGATCGTACCACTTGCATTATTTTTGGTGATGGTGGTGGTGCAGCTCTTTTTGAACCCAATTATGAAGGTCTAGGACTTCAAGACGAATACCTGCGTACCGATGGTATCGGAAGAGAGTTCCTAAAAATTGAAGCCGGAGGATCTATTCTACCTCCATCAGAAGAAACTGTAGCCAAAAGGCAACACTTTGTTCAACAAGACGGAAAAACTGTATTTAAATATGCAGTTTCTAATATGGCAGATGCCAGTTCTAAGATTATGGAACGTAATAGTTTAACAGGACAGGATGTAAACTGGCTTATTGCACATCAAGCCAATAAGCGTATTATTGACGCTACAGCCAAAAGAATGGAGCTGGATGAAAGCAAAGTTCTTATGAATATCCAACGATATGGTAATACAACCTCAGCCACCTTACCATTATTGTTACACGATTACGAGAAACAACTCAAAAAAGGAGACAACATCGTATTTGCCTCATTCGGTGGAGGCTTTACCTGGGGGTCTATTTATCTTAAATGGGCCTATAATTCCTAAACAACTAAAACACACAATACCCACATTATGGATTTAAAAGAAATTCAGAATTTAATTAAATTCGTAGCCAAATCAGGCGCTAGCGAAGTAAAGTTAGAAATGGATGACATTAAAATCACCATTAAAACTGCATCAGAAGATGGTAAAGAAACGACAATTGTACAACAACTGCCGGTAACTCCTCAAGTGGTAGCTCCTGTACCATCACAATCTGCACCTGCAGCAGTAACACCTGCAGCAGTAACAGAAGAAAAAAATGCTTCTGACGATGATTCAAAATACATAACCATCAAATCACCTATAATTGGTACTTTTTACAGAAAACCATCACCAGACAAACCTACATTTGTAGAAGTTGGTGACTCTGTAAAAGAAGGAGATGTACTTTGTATTATTGAAGCAATGAAACTCTTTAATGAGATCGAAAGTGAAGTTTCTGGTAAAATTGTAAAAGTATTAGTTGATGACTCTTCTCCAGTAGAATTTGATCAGCCACTATTCTTAGTAGACCCATCATAATTAACCTCATAATTTCAAACTTTTAAGTTTCAAATCACATATTGAGAATTGAAATTTATTGTTTGAATATTGTAATTTCTAAGAAGTTATGTTTAAAAAAATTCTAATTGCAAATAGAGGTGAGATTGCATTGCGTGTAATCAGAACCTGCAAAGAAATGGGGATAAAATCTGTTGCGGTATACTCTACGGCAGATGCAGAAAGTTTACATGTACGTTTTGCAGATGAGGCCGTTTGTATCGGACCTGCACCCAGTAACGAATCCTATCTTAAAATGTCTAATATTATTGCAGCAGCAGAAATCACAAATGCAGATGCAATACATCCAGGCTATGGTTTCCTTTCAGAAAACGCTAAGTTCTCTAAAATTTGTGAAGAGCACGAAATAAAATTTATTGGTGCCAGTGCAGAAATGATTGATAAGATGGGGGATAAAGCTTCTGCAAAAGCAACTATGAAAGCAGCAGGAGTACCTACAATTCCTGGTAGTGAAGGTATTTTGGATTCTTTTGAAGAAACCGAAAAGCTTGCCGATGAAATGGGATACCCTGTAATGCTAAAAGCTACTGCCGGTGGTGGTGGAAAAGGTATGCGTGCCGTATGGGCAAAAGACGACCTGAGAAAATCATGGGATAGTGCTCGCCAGGAAGCTGCAGCTGCATTTGGCAATGATGGCATGTATATGGAAAAACTCATCGAAGAACCACGTCATATAGAAATTCAGGTTGTAGGAGATAGTAACGGAAGAGCTTGTCATTTATCTGAAAGAGATTGCTCTGTACAACGTAGACATCAAAAGCTTACAGAAGAAACTCCCTCGCCATTCATGACAGATGAATTGCGTAATAAAATGGGAGAAGCTGCGGTAAAAGCTGCAGAATTCATCAAATATGAAGGCGCAGGAACTGTAGAATTTCTGGTTGACAAGCACCGTAATTTCTACTTTATGGAAATGAATACCCGTATCCAGGTAGAACACCCTATCACAGAACAAGTAGTTGACTATGACTTAATTAGAGAACAAATTCTTGTTGCTGCGGGAGTGCCAATTTCGGGTAAAAATTATTTCCCACAATTACATTCTATAGAATGTAGAATCAATGCCGAAGATCCGTATAAAGATTTTAGACCTTCTCCTGGTAAAATTACCAATTTGCATATCCCGGGAGGTCATGGTGTACGAGTAGATACTCATGTATATAGTGGATACATTATTCCGCCTAACTATGATTCTATGATTGCCAAATTAATAACCACTGCACAAACACGTGAAGAGGCGATTAATAAAATGAAAAGAGCATTAGATGAATTTGTAGTAGAAGGTATAAAAACTACCGTTCCCTTTCATAGACAGCTTATGGATAATCCAGATTATATCTCTGGAAATTATACCACTAAGTTTATGGAAGATTTTGAAATGGAAGACCCAACTGAATAACAACCAATTAAGCCTCAGTAATGAGGCTTTTTTTATGCGCTTTACTTATTAATTTTAGAGATAGTCTGTGGATGTATGAGATCAAATACTCCTTTAGAGCATTATCATTTTACACATTCTTATTATAAGTTTTTTTAATTATTTTCTATCAAACCAAATCCTTTCCAACCACTATTAGTATATACCCAGCCAACATAACCTCCAGGAACTGCATTGGTATTATAAACAATATCACCTTGATTCCAACTACCAGTGATTGGTATTGAAGATGAATAATTTATTTTATTACTTTGTGAAGCCCCTAACCCTCTTAAAGATATACCATTCGAAGACCTTAAACTTAGGCCTCCATAATTACCATTTGTAGATGAAGGATTAAAAACAAAACTATTTGAAGGAATAGAATTTATAATTGGAAAATTTTCGTTGGATGTACACATGTTTACATTAACCCCTTCTGCGTAACCTGCACTATATATCGGAGTTTTTCCAAACTCATAAAAATAAGAACCTGAAATATTCATTCCCTTTACCCCTCCTAAAACTATAGCCCAATATGGAGAAACGTTCCATTTTGAATTAAAATAATTATCGATAACATTTACCCCTCGAACATTAGCAAGATTATTTATAGCAATAGCTTCATAATCTAGCCACTCCCAATAACAACCTATAAAGGAAATATTAGTAAGAGGAGCATTTCCTCTATTATCTATTAATGCGCCATGCCCAAATTCAAAATTACAGCTAATAAAATTGATACTTGATGAGTCTCCAACTATTTTAAATAAAAAACTGCTTTCATTTTGAGGTTTATTACTTAAAAAACATCTTTCTATCAATAAGTTGTTACATTGTCTATTGAAAATATATCTTGGTGAAGAAATGTCTAAATGTCTTTGAGTACTTCTACAATTTTTAATAGTCGCTCTCCAGAACGATTGTGCATTAATATCATTTACTAAATTCCTAAAATGAATATTTTCAATCAATGCATCTTCATTATATTTTAATTTTATGCCAGAAATGTTACTTCTTTGAATACGAGTTGTATCATTTACTTTTATATCTGTATCACTTAATAAAGTTAAATTACTTAGTATCATATTTGTAATTTTTGCCTTATATCTAGTATTCCCCTGATTATCGGTTTTCTCAGGCATTTCTAAATCAAAAATATAACCACCACCATCAATTGCTCCATAAATATTCGATCCCTTATATCCTTCTCCTTTTATTTTAAGCCTATGGATATGTGATTTTTTCTCATCGATTTCAATTTTTAAAGAATTAACAATGCGATAATCTCCTTTAGGAATAATCAGCGTATTTCCTATTCGTTGAGTTTCGTAAATTGCATTTTGTATGGCAGCTGTATCATCTGTATTATAGCTATACGTTCCACGTGCTCCAAACCACTTGACATTTATATCACCTTTATATACTCTAATCCATTTTTTGTTAGGATTTGCGTTTACATTAAAAACTGTACCTCCATTCTCCTTTAAATCAGAAATTTCATTTTTGAAAAGTCCACCACCACCATCATCAGGAGTATAATAACCTTTAACATAAACATAATCATCATTACCAGGATGGTTTTGGAGTTCAGATATATTAGGGAAGATTGCTGTTGCTAAAACTGATTGAGCTCTCGAATTAATAATGAATGATAATACTAAAGCTATAAAAATGTAATTTCTCATTTTTTTATATCGTTTCAGGTTTATGTCTTGATAATTGAAAATGTTACTTCTTTTTTTTAAAAAAGCTGTCTTAAAAATGTATTTCCTACTATAGTAACTACGCAAGAAATCGTAAAATCTCTTTAGGAACGACTATATTTGTTTTTCTAACAAAATAATATCTCTTGTACTTTGAATTTTAGCTATTGGGAACATAAAACTTGGTTATCTAATATCGATTTTACGGTTATCGGAAGCGGAATTGTAGGGCTTACCTGCGCATTAAGGCTACAAAACAATTTTCCGAAAGCCAAAATTCTTATCCTAGAACGTGGCATATTACCAAACGGGGCCAGTACCAAAAACGCTGGTTTTGCTTGTTTTGGAAGCCTATCAGAAATTCTGGATGACTTAAATTCGCATAGCGAAGAAGAAGTACTACAGTTGGTCAAAAAAAGACATAGTGGACTTCAATTGTTAAGAAAACACTTAGGAGATCAGAGCATCGGTTATTTTCAAAATGGCGGTTATGAACTTTTTACCAAAAATGACCAAGCTCTTTATGAAGACTGTTTATCAAAAAGAGAGCAAATAAACACGTTGTTAAAGCCAATTTTTGAGGATGATGTTTTTAGCACAAACTCTAATATTTTCAATTTTGGAAATATCCAACCTCAATACATAGTTAACCAATTTGAAGGGCAAATCGATACCGGAAAAATGATGGAAGCATTACTAAAAAAGGTTCGAAATTCTGGCATTAAGATTCTAAATAATTGCACAGTCGAAGCTTTTGATGATGACCATACTTCTGTTAAAATAAAAACCGATCAGTTTACGTTCTCTACACACAAAGTATTGATCGCTACAAATGGTTTTGCCGCTCAATTAGGAATTCAGGAAGTAAAACCCGCTCGTGCTCAGGTTTTGATTACCCAACCCATAGATAATTTACATATTAAAGGAACATTTCATCTAGATAAAGGATATTACTATTTTAGAAATATTGATAATAGAATCCTATTTGGCGGAGGTCGAAATTTAGACTTTAAAGCTGAAGAAACTACAGATTTGGCGCAAACTGAATTGGTACAACAAAAATTAGAAGAAATTTTGCGAGATGTCATTTTACCAGATACTAATTTTGAAATCAATTACCGATGGAGCGGAATTATGGGTGTAGGAAACCAAAAACAATCTATTGTCAAACAATTATCTCAAAACGTATTTTGTGGTGTACGACAGGGCGGAATGGGCGTTGCGATAGGAAGTCTGGTGGGTGCAGAATTAGCTGATCTTTTATAAGTCGATTCCTATTGAATTATGAAAAAATACTTCCGTTTTATACTTAAAAGCTGCATCGCATTTATCCTACTAAGTGTACTGTGGGTATTACTATATACGTGGGTTAATGTTCCTGTCACCCCCTTAATGGGAATTCGAAAATTACAATCTAAAAATGAGTATACAATTCGACACCAATGGGTACCATTATCCAAGATTTCTAATTCTTTACAACTAGCGGTTATTTGTAGTGAAGACCAACGGTTTATCGATCATCATGGTTTTGACAAAGAAGCTATCGAAAAAGCAATGGCCGACTATACATCTGGTAAACGATTGCGAGGCGCAAGTACGATTTCTCAACAAACCGCCAAAAATGTGTTTTTATGGCCGCATCGTAGCTGGGTTCGAAAAGGATTCGAAGCCTATTTTACATTTTTGATAGAGACTTTCTGGAGTAAAGAACGTATTCTCGAAATTTATTTAAATAGTATAGAAATGGGAGATGGTATTTATGGAGCCGAAGCTGCCGCCCAGTTTTGGTTTAATACCTCTGCCAATGCACTTAATACAGATCAGGCTGCGGCTATCGCAGCAATACTCCCTAATCCTATACGGTTTTTGGCAAATCCGCCTTCGGCATACACCAAAAAAAGAAAAAAATGGATTATCACGCAAATGCGTAATTATGGTACTTTAGTATTTGATAAGAAATGATGATATGAATCCACAAAAAATTAAAGAAAAAATCCTAAATCAATGCCAAAACTATGTGGATCAAAGATTGCAAAGAATTCAAAATACTATTGCTAACATTCAGGAATCTCTAACTTCTGAAACCAAAAGCTCTGCTGGAGATAAACATGAAACCGGACGAGCTATGTTACAGTTAGAGCGTGAAAAAGCAGGAAAACAATTAGCCGAAGTACAGAAATTACAAGAAATTCTAGCGAAGATTAATAGTTCTCCTTCAGAACATATTCACCTTGGTAGCCTGGTAATTACCTCACAGGGTGATTACTTTATTAGTATCTCTGTTGGTAAACTCTCTATAGAAAATAGGTCTTACTTTGCCATAGCTGCTAACTCTCCTATTGGTAAACTACTATTAGGAAAAACCACTGGCGACCGTTTTAGCTTTAATGGAAATGAAATTGTAATCAAACAAGTTTTTTAACTAATACAATTTGAACATAATCTTATTTTGTATGACTATTTAGTTTTTTAAAAATTCTTGAAAACTGTAATATTTAATTGCTTTTTGTTTTAATGGGTTTCGACTCCAATCTTCCCATTTATTTATATATGGATCATAACCACATTTTAAAGGTTTAGAATATAGATCTTCTGGATTATCTACATATGCTCTGCAATCAGTACAAACTCTACGATACTCACAATCTTTACATGTGTCTATCAAATCCTTATGTATATTCCAGTTTTTTTGAAAATTTAATGATTCTGCAACTGTTTCTATGTCGTCCGTTTTTATATTTCCAAAAACATTTGACATAGAAGGGCAATTTTTTATATTTCCATTACTATCAATACTTAATTTTTTATTCAGACACGAATTAAATTTAAGGGATTCTGTAAAAACAGGAATTTTAATTGAAAATAATTTAGGGTCAATAATGCCACAATGACTTTGACCATCTATAACACGAGAAATCATCTGGATTTTAGGGTTATTAGTCTTTATTGTGGTATTTTTTTCTTTGACAGAATGTACTATAAAAAGAACAATCCTAGGGTATTTAATTGACAATATCTCGATCTCTTTAATATCTAATTTACTAGTGAAGGGTAAAAAAACAGTTATGCTTCTAATCACAGATTTAGCACAATGCTCTGCAAAAAATGCCAGTTTATCCAAATCTATTGTTTTATAAAATCGAATTTCTACAAATTTGCATAGTAAATTGGTTAGAGCAGTAGTTATCTTTTGTAAATCATCATTATCTAACTGCTCTATTTCTATAATGGCATTATTGATATGCTCTGGTGATTTCCATTGTAAATTCAAATCAGGAAACCTATCTGGTTCATCTGTCCAAAAACCAAGCTCATTTTTTTCAAGATATTCTAAATATTCCTGTACAGTCTCCTGGTCTTCCTGCGAGAATTTTTTAATGTCTTCTAAGGTGTCGTCATTCTCGGTCTTCTCAAGAAATTCTGCCAGGGGTAGTGGAATAGAATATACCTTACCACGATGAAGATCACAAATCGTTGCCAAAGAAGCCCCTTTAACAATGATACAATTTGCAAATAATTTAAAACTCTTTTTGTTCATCAAATGTTAATAGTTTTGAAATTGGTTTTAAGGATAAATTGCATTCCACCGTTTCAGAGTGGTATACTGGGAATTGATCATTATATGAAACTGTCACTTCACTAGAGTTTTTAGAGACCTGCAACTCTTTTATTTTGTGATTTCTAAGAAAAAAAGGAAGATTATCTAATTGCTTTTTAAAAAATATATCTCTTTTATCTATCATGTTGTATTAATGTGTTTGCTATTTTATCCTCTAGGTAATAATTACAGGGTTTTGAAACAAAACCAAATTGTCCTGTAGGGTTTACCTCTAAGAATACATATTTCTTATCAGGGGTTTTTATTAAATCGATAGAGCCCGTATTAAGATTTAGTTCTTTCATCAATATTTTTAATTTAGTCTCAATTTCTTTAGGTAATACATAAGGTACATTTCTATTGGGTCTTTCGTCATTATAGTTTCTAAAATCCACTTTGGTTTGTGGGTCTAACTGAGAAAAAATAGCCATTGTATAAAATTCTTCTTCTATATAAAAAGCCCGTAACTCTATATCTTTCTCTACATACCCTTGAAAAAGTGAAGGGAAAAAAGTTGAAGGAAGTGATTCAATTACTTCTTCAGTTATTTTATCTGTCTTAAAAAATGCAACATACGATTCATCATTAAAATAAACCGTCTCATATAATGGTTTTGTAATAACGTGTTGCTGCTTTTTAAAAAAATACAGTAATTCTTTTTTAGAATTTGTTATTAAGGAGTCAGGGATATCCAATCCAAGTTCTTTTGCCAATCGAAGCATTGAAAACTTATCGCTCTTAACCGATAAGGGGCTAGGTAATTGATATGTGTCCCGAAAGTTGTTAAAAATTTGAGTATTTATTCTCCCTATCTCTTGACCAATTCTCCATCTCAATTCTGCTATGTTATCATTGGTGCTTTCTAAATCTTTAAATGTTTCCTCTAGGTGATACCGATGCCTTAGAAATCCACGAAACCAAACACTTTTATACTCATTAAACGGAATACTTAATTTATCTTGCGAATTATCGAGTGCTATTGACCAGTGTTTACCATTTTCATAATAATCCTCTCCTGATAAAAAATCAAATTGGGCATTATTATAAAGTAACCAATCTATGACTTCTTCATAACTTTCGTTATTTTCTTTGTAATTTTTACAGATTAATATCATAATAGTTGTAACACTATAAAATTTCAGGTTTTTAAAACTCTTTCCTTTTATTAAAGTTGTAACTTTTCTAGCAACTGTTCTATATTTTCTTCATAGCTAATAGCATGCGGGTAACTTTCCCCGTATTTCATAATATGCATCCTATTAAGTAAAAAAGAAAACTCTTCACTATTTATAAAACCATCGTTATAAGCTTTATATAAGTAGGGAAACAATTCTAATTGCTTATTAAAAGATTGATGTAAGCAAACTGTTCTAATTGCAGGAATTACTTTAGGATTTTTTGACTTAAATACCGGATACCCATACTCTTTTAAATACTTCAATATGCTAAGGTAATTTAGAGAATCAACTTCTTTTATTCTTCTTCTATAATCCTGATATTCTGATGAATCGACATTGTAATTATTCCTTTTTAAAATTTCATTTTCTCTATCAGAATTTCTTACATTTTGATCTTGTTGAAACAAATTTACAAGAAACTTCTCTTTCTTTTCTTGTGTATTTAAAGAGGTGATTAAAGAATCTAGATTAATAGAATGAGACTTTATTTGATTATTATTTTGTTTGCTACACGATATTATTAAAACAAAACCTATAATGTATATATATTTCAAAATAAATGTATTTTAGTTTTACTTTAAAAAATCTTAGAGCTAATGTTTGTTAGCTCTAAGATTCTCATTTTTATACCTTAACAGCAAAATTCATCATCCCAATCACCAAACCAAATTGGACCAGTACCACTATTCCCTCTATCCATTAAAGTCGATGTTCCGCAATCACCTCCTTTAATTGTTAAAGCATTTTTGTCTTCAATAACATGTACATCTAAATCTTTTAATTTTTTCATTTTTATATGATTTTTAAAATTATTCACCTACTCTATAAAGGCTTTTCGGTTTCCGCCATAAAATATAAGTCAATAGTATTGCATCGCTTAAAAAAAGCTTAACTAAAAAATATGTTTATGTAAGAAAATTCAATAGAATAGGGTAGGAAAAATTCTATCGTCTTAAAATCAACACCAATATATAAAAAATTTTATATCACCTCATCATAACTTTTAAGATAATTTAATTCTTTTTGCAATAGGTATATAAAAAGAATATACATATCTATTGTGCATTTCGAACTAAAATAGTTTTCAAAATGTCTGGTCAAGTGATTTTTTGACAAAAAAATTGTACTTCGACAAAGCCTGTCCTGAGTTTATCGAAGGGCTCTGTAGGGCTATCGAGAACCTTTTAAAAGTTAAAATTCTTATTCTTGATACAAATTTTACTCATTCCAATCGTAAAATTTACTCGAATTGACAGAATTTTATCAAAACACACAACGGGTATACATTTAAATTTTCAAACGCATATGGCATACAAAAATGATTTTAAGTAAATTGCCAGTTCATAAATCATCTTTTTACCATGAAGAATTTTTTTGTGCTTACCTTAATGGGGGTATTGCTCTTTTCTTGTAAACCCTACGAGAATACTAAAATCAGAAAAAACCAAATCACTTATGAAGATTTTAGATCTGATCAAAGATTATATCCTACAGATGATGGTTTACTAAAATATATAGATAAAGGAAAAGGACCTGCAATTGTATTATTACATGGTGTACCTACTTCGGGATGGTTATATCGTAAAATGATCGATCCTTTGGTTGCAAATGGATTT
Source organism: Aquimarina atlantica (assembly GCF_000626715.1). Lineage (GTDB taxonomy): Bacteria > Bacteroidota > Bacteroidia > Flavobacteriales > Flavobacteriaceae > Aquimarina > Aquimarina atlantica. Next base: position 324,616 of record NZ_AQRA01000002.1, read on the forward strand.
AGAGTCATTGTACCCGATATGTTGGGGTATGGTTCTAGTGATTCTCCCGAAGGTTTTGAAATCTACAATGCCGAAAATCATGCCAAACGCTTGCTAGAACTTATGCAAGCATTAGGGATCGATACCTGGTCTCATGTAATGCATGATGCTGGTGGACTATGGACCTGGGAACTTATGAAACAAGCACCTGATAAAATTGAAAAACTAATTGTATTAAATACCATTATTTATGATGATGGATTTTACCCTCCTGTACGTATGAAACCGGGAGGTCTTGCCAAGACAGCAATGTGGGGTTACAGAAATGGTGTTACCACCAATACTTTGCTTAAAAGTTTATTTAACCAGGGATTGAAAGAAAACGTCTTAAATTCTCTTGATGTAGAAGGATATAAAACTCCTTTATTAGAAGGTAAAACACATGCCATGTATTATTTCTATAGTCAGACTTGTAATGAATTACCAGACTACTCAGAAGTTTTTGAAAATGTTAATATGCCTGTTACGGTTATATGGGGTATACATGATACTATGTTACAATGGCCTCCGCAACAAGTGCGTGCGGCTAATGCGCTAAAGGTTAAAAATGAAGATATTCATTTTATAGATGAGAAACATTTTTTGCAGGAAACGAAAGCAAAAGAAATCACATATAAAATTGTTGAGTTTTTGTATAAAAAAGAAGAATAAGGATTTCCTAAAAAGTTAATAGTGAAATCAGTTCATTACAATAAATTCAAAACATAAATGGAATTAATTAAGAGATAGGTTCCTTACCCAATCTTTTAACTCTACTCTAAAAATAGTACCCTTGATTAGTTCCTGAATTTGATGCACTTCTTCTCTACTAACTGCCAAATCAATCTTATCAGAAGGTGTTCTTAATAAAAGAGACCTGCATTGTTGTGAATTTTTGCATTGCCTACAACATTGAGATTCTATGGTGGTAGTACAGGAATTTGAAAAATCCTTCAATTCATTTAACGTAAGTAAAAATCCAATATCTCTAAATACCAACTGAACTCTAGGCATTGAAATATGCTTTTCTTGTTTCCAAAAGAAAGAAATACCTAATTCGTTACTGTATATTTTATCTATAGCGTTCATCCTGAATACATATTTGAATCAAAAATAATAACTATTTATAATAAATCTAAATAAAAATAAGTTAATTTATATCTTTCAACTTTAATTGAAGTGATACTTCTCCATTCCATTCGTTTTCATCGATAGTATACGCAGCTTTAAAATACTGCCCTTCGGTTATCGAATTGTATTTAGGGCCAAGATTAAAACCAATAGCACCTATAGCAGTTTCATTTTTTTGTACTCTACATTTTAAATGTTTCTCATCGGCTCCTACGCATTTTCCGTATCCGGTATCATTTAATCCTTCTGTCATAAAAACCGGTGCCATATTTCCCGGGCCATATGGAGCGAATTGTTTTAAAATACGATAAAATTTAGGAGTGATTTGATTTAACTCAATAGAGGCATCAATAGATATTTCGGGAATGAGCATTTTTTTATCGATAGTAGCAGATACTACTTCTTCAAACTTTTGCTTAAACGGCAGGTATTGCTTTTCTTCTAATGTTAACCCTGCAGCATATTTATGGCCTCCAAACTGTTCTATATATTCTGAGCAGGCTTCTAATGCATTATACACATCAAACCCTTTTACAGATCGTGCAGAAGCTGCTAATTTCGATCCACTTTTTGTAAAAACCAAAGTAGGGCGGTAATACGTTTCTGTTAATCGTGATGCGACAATGCCTATTACTCCTTTATGCCAATTTTCTTCATACACCACAGTAGTATATCTATCCTCTTCTTTATTCTGAAGTATCTGTCCCAATGCTTCCTGGGTTATGTTTTTATCAGCCTCTTTTCTATTGCTATTATAAAGTTCTATTTCTGCCGCATATTGCAGTGCAATATCAAGATTTTCTTCTGTTAACAAATTAACAGCATGTAATCCATGTTTCATTCTTCCGGCTGCATTAATCCTTGGTGCAATGATAAACACAAGGTCTGTTATCGTTAAAGTTTTCTTTTTTACTTCAGACAACATTGCTCTAAATCCAATTCTGGGACTCGTATTAATAACCTGTAAACCATAGTATGCCAATACACGGTTTTCTCCTGTTATTGGCACAATATCTGCGCCAATTGCAGTTGCCACCAAGTCCAGATATGGTAATACATCTTCTATAGTTTGATTTTGATAAATGGCCAGCCCCTGGATCAATTTAAACCCTACTCCACAACCACATAATTCTTTATACGGATATTCGCAATCTTTACGTTTTGGATCCAAAACCGCAACTGCATTAGGAATTTTATCTCCTGGTCTATGGTGATCACAAATAATAAAATCGATCCCTTTTTCCTTGGCATACGCTATTTTCTCTATAGCTTTAATTCCACAATCTAAAGCAACAATAAGAGAAATATCGTTGTCATGGGCATAATCAATTCCTGTATACGATATCCCATATCCTTCATTATATCGATCAGGAATATAGGTAGCAATTTGATGAGATAACGTTTTTAAATAAGAGGATAATAATGCTACAGATGTGGTGCCATCTACATCATAATCCCCGTATACCATTATGTTTTCGCCACCAGTAATTGCCTTTAGGATTCTGGCAGTTGCCTTATCCATATCTTTCATCAAAAAAGGATCATGTATATCCTCTAAAGAAGGTCTAAAAAACTTTTTGGCCAGATCAAAAGTCGTTATTCCTCTTTGTACTAATAACGAAGCAATTATTGTATCTACATTAAGAATTTTTGCCAAATTTTCTACTGTTGAAATATCAGGCTTTGGTTGTAGTGTCCATCTCATTCGTGTGGTAAATTCCTATATTAAAAAATCCAAAGTACAAAAAACATCCTGACCTCTCTTGATTTGACATTAGTTTTGTATTTTGCTTTGCTAAAAATTATACGTTTAAACTAAAAAAATATATACTATGGCATTAGTCACTCCATTATCGGCTGATCATGATCCGGAAACCAGAGAATTAGCAGAATTTTTTAATGAAACTTTAGGATTTTGTCCTAATTCTGTGCTTACTATGCAAAGAAGACCTGCTATTTCTAAGGCATTTATTAATCTTAATAAAGCCGTAATGGCAAATGAAGGTAGAGTAACCTCTGCATTAAAACGTATGATTGCCTGGGTGAGTAGTAATGCTACAGGGTGTAGATATTGCCAGGCACATGCTATTCGTGCTGCTGAACGATATGGTGCAGAACAAGAGCAATTAGATAATATATGGGAGTATAAAACACACCCCGCTTTTAGTGATGCAGAACGTGCAGCACTTGATTTTTCTCTTGCTGCATCGGTGATCCCTAATGCTGTAGACGATACTATCAAAGAAGAATTGTATAAATACTGGAATGAAGGAGAAATTGTAGAAATGTTAGGAGTGATTTCTTTATTTGGGTATCTAAATCGCTGGAATGATTCTATGGGTACAATGGTAGAGGAAGGAGCTATAGAATCTGGTGAGAAATACCTTGGAAAACATGGTTGGGAGAAAGGAAAACATGTTTAATTTGACACAAGAAAATTTACGTCAGTCAGAGTAATTTTCGATAGAAAATTGTACTTCGACCAAGCTCAGCAGAACTATCGAAGACAAGTAAATTTTCAAGCAAAAGCCTAATTTCGATACGATTTTTCTCCGTTCCACTATGAAAAATCACTCAATTTGATGGCTTTTTTTAACTAAATCCTTACGTTCTACGTTGTTTAATATTTCCTGAAACTAAAGATTATAACAGAATATTTCGTATTATGAACCTGTCAGGATTTTTAAAATCCTGACAGGTTTATTTTTACTTTCCTAAAATGATCTAAACCGAAATGATTTTCTCTTTAACTGCTTTAATAACTAAACCAGCTGTGTTTTTTACACCCAATTTACCCATTAAATTTTTGCGATGTCCTTCAATTGTTCTTACACTTAGAAAAAGTTGTTCTGCAATTTCTGCTGTGGTATACTCTTGAGTAATCCCTTCTAATACTTCTAGTTCTCTAGAGGTAAGGTGATAATCTTTTCTTATCGCAGGAGGTTTAGAAGTTTTATGTTTCAACCCTTTTAATAACGCTTCTGATACAAAGGAATTAAAATAAAATCCATTTTCGTATGTAGATCGTATTGCTATTTCTAACTCATGCTGGGTAGTATCTTTTAACAGATATCCATTAGCTCCCGCTTCCATCAAATAAGAGATCATTCTTTCTTCTGTATGCATGGTTAGAATAATAATTTTTAGATCGGGATACAATTCTTGTAATTTTAGAGTTGTATCTACACCGTTCATATCTCCCATCTCTAAATCCAAAAGAATTACGTCTGGAACCACATTATTTAACTGTGCCAACAGGTCTTTACCACTCACCGCTTCTAATACCAAAGAAATATTGGCCATTCTTTTTAACAGTGACTTTATACCTTCACGAAATAAGTTATGATCATCAATCAGTCCTAGTTTTATAGTCTCCATGATTAATTGTGATTAAAATTGTTAATGCTTCTTTTTTCTTAGGGGTTTTTTATTGTTTTTATAGTCAAACTGGTACTATAATTTTTACTTTCATACCAGAGCTCTTTTTAAAAAAATGTATCTTTCCAGAAAGTACCGATAATCTACTTTCTATGTTTTTGAGCCCTAGCCCTTTTTTATGCAAAAGGTTTTTTTGTTTCAAACCCTTCCCATCATCCTCATAAAGTATAATTAACGAATTTTCCTCATTTTTTAACTCAACATATATTGCAGAAGCTTCTGCATGTTTAAGTGTATTCGTAATTAATTCCTGAATAATTCTATACAGGTTAAGTTCTTTTGATTTGGTAATCGTTTTTATCGTATTATTCTTAAAACGCACTTTAATCTTTCCTGAGTCATTTATGGTTTGCACCAAACTTTGTGTTGCCTCTACCAGTCCTAACTTTTCCAGAACCACTGGTCTTAGGTCTTGAGAAATGCTACGTACACTTTGTATCATATCATCGAAAAAAGAGCTCATTTTTTCGGCAATCCCTTTAAGCTCTTCCGGAGGCAATTCTGGTGTAATTTGCCCAAAATACAATTTGGTTGTAGTTAGCATGGCTCCCACATCATCATGCAATTCTTTGGCAATCCTACTCCGTTCTTCTTCCTGACTAATAATCGAGGTTTTTAGTAATTCTTTCTGATAATCTGATTCTATTTTTTGATGTTTCTCTTGTTGTGCCAACAATCTGCGCTGATAAAGAATAAAAAATATAATTACCGATAACGATAGCAAAAAAATTACCACCATACCAATGATTATAACCTTTAACGCAACAGCTTCTTCGGGTTCACCCATAAAATAAATAGTATAAAAACAGTAAAGAGCTATACTTTTTGTTTTTTATTTGCGATGTAGCTATATAATATAGCTCTTTACTTTTTAATTAATTATCTTTTCCAGATTAGTCTAATGGCGGGGGACAAGTTGGCGGACAAGGTTTTGAATACTCATAAATAAATATCCCTGTTTTTAACAAATTCTGTCCATCCAATTCTGGTAAAAAAACAGTAGTAAACTTGCCCTTGGGGTTAACTCCCCATACTAAATTTACACTTTTTGAATCATTTTGCAACATATGTTTTGCTACAGCTGCCGGCATACTAAAATAACGAATACGTTCGTCGTTATAAGCAATAGCACCCTTAAGTGCACTACCTTTCCATTTTTGTTGCCATCCTGAAATGAAATCTACAGCTTCATCCGGTTGCAATATATGCGAGGCTACAGATTTAGAAAGCGCTGTAGTCTCAAAACGTTTAGATTTTTCGGCAACTAGTTTATTCACAACTTTTTGTAATGAAACTGGTGTAGCTAATACTCCTTTGGTAATATCTCCGTTTGGATTTGCTCCAGCTACACGTATTTGTAATTGTTTATTTTCTACTTCCAAAATAAAACGAACTGTAGATACTTCTGGTAACTTCAATGCTTGTTCTAATGCTTTCTTGGAGATATTAAACCCATTTTCAGGAGTACCAAAAACTTCTTTAGGGCTTGCAGTTTTCCAATTAAGAGTCAAATCTTGCTCTTCTATATTATTTTGAGACTCCTCTTCTTGCTGACAAGCAACAGTTAGCCCCAATAGAACTAAAAATAATAAACGAATTGTTTTCATGATTTTAGGTTTTAAAAGTTTACATAAATATAGCCTAAAAAAACAGTAAAACCAGCACTTCGGGCCAAAATCATTCGATTAAAAAATCATTATTTTCATTAGTCTCTTTTTTGGGTTTTACCGATATAGCCACTATATAAAAAATAGTTAATACGATATTTATAATAGCATGTAATCCCCATAGAATCAAACTAGCTTCAGTAACTTCTTTAAATAAGGTATTATTCATAAAAAACAAGATTAAACTACTAGAAAAATAAATCAAGAACCCTGAATTGATCCAAAACATAGGATTCGTTTCCAGGGTACTATATTTTACTTCTTTAAGCAATGCATAAAAATAACTTAGAGACAAAAAGATAATTATCAATCCCATAAGTGTTGTTGCATTAGAGTTAAAAGTTAATAAATCTTGAAAGAAAACAATATTTATAATAGCAAATACAACAAAACCAATACTTAAACTAGTAAAGAACTTTTTTGAAAATGTTTGTGATAACGCTCCCCTATAAATATTAACAATCAATAAAAACTGAATTACCGTAAAAAAATGATATACTGGTAAATTGTTTATTTTTTTATACCATAAAGACCACGATATTATTTCTACTAAGACTGTAAGTATAACTATAAATGATAATTTCTTCTGTATCAGGCTTAGAGCATTGAATCTAAAAAATAATATCACCAAAGGAGCTAATAAAATAAGAGAAGCTACCAATGTTAAATTATCAAATAATTCCTTGCTCATTAATCTTGTTTTTAATGTTTATTTATCCGACAACACACAAGTTGGTGGGCAAGGTCTAAGGTATTCAATAAACACTTCATTATCGCCATATTCGATAAGACCGGCTCGTTGCAATATATTTTCTACTGGTTGTTCTTTAGGTGTAATCCCAATAACAGGAGTAAACGATATCATATCCTTATACTGAAACTTATTCATATCTAATCCAGGGTAAAGTTTTATTTTTTCGATACCATTGGGTAGATAAGGATTGATCAAATCTGCTGTTACTTTATAAAAAAGCACTCTTTCCATTGGTTTTTTATTTGCCTTTACTGTAAACAAATCATCAACCAGGCTCATTTCTACCTGCTCCCAATTATCATGAATCATTTGCTTAAAAGTTAAAGGTACAATTTCTGATCCCAGTTCACTTTCTTTATTTTGCGGTTCTTTGATTTTTGGTTTTTGAAAAGCTTCCAGACCAAAGTACTGTATATTTCCTTCTATATCAACAATCTTAAAAATGGGAAAAAATGTAAACTTTTCTTTATATCCTCGTTTCAAAGCCATGTACATAGTAAAAGTTTTAATCTCTTGTATGTCATTAAAACGTTTAACATCATCTTTGCTCATACTAAAATAATATACGCGTTCGTATTGCCCTATAGTGGGATCTAGTTTATGAAAATGATGTGTTAATTGTAGTACATCTGCATTTCTCCAGAGCGTGGTAGATTCGTTAAAAATTTCTTCTGTAATTAGGGTGTTTTCTTGTGTGATTACGTTTTCCATGTGATACTATATTTATAAGTTAATAATTAGTATTAAAGTTAATCAAAAAAAACCTGCATGCTTTGTTATAGAAGGATTTTACAGGTAATTACCATATAAAAACACGTATTTACCACGTATTTCAATTTCTGGTTTTTTTTCGATTTTTTATATGCCTTTTTTAAGAAAACATCCAGATACTATTAGCTTGTAAAACGTAAGTGATTTACACAAAAATAAGGTTTGCTACAACATTATTTTCTTAAATAATATCGATAACTTTTATACAGCAGGTACATAGAAATTAGTAGAATACATATGGCCCACATCCAATAGGTGCCAGGCAGATATGCTGCAATCATTTGTGTATCAGAATATTGGATCTTTCCATCTCGTTCGAATTGTTTTGTAAACAAATACCCTATTTGTAGATATGAACTTAATACACATTGAGTTCCTAAAAACAAGAGTGTAAAAGCCTCGAGGTTCCTTACTCTAAGAATTGCAATAAAAAAGAGAAGTGCAGCAAAAACGCTTAGGATAACTAAGGCTAGTAGTTCATGAATCCATAAGCATAATGATAATACCATTATTATAATTAGCGACCACAATGCAATTTTAGAGCTTATTTTATTTCTGGCCGAAGCTATAAGTATAGCTCCCGAAATTGCCGGACCCAACAAACCTCCTGCTGCAGTAATACTTCTGGCGATACTAAAAGGTAAGTAACTGGTCGAAACATTAGAGTATGCTACACCTCCTCCGTTTTCATATATTTCGAGGTAGATAAACTTACCTCCCACCAATATTGCTGTTAAGCCATGGCCCATTTCATGAAACCAGGTACCTAATAGTAATAACGGGTATTGTATAAATCCAAAATAGGGTAATTGCCATAATAAAAAAACAAGCAGGCTAATTCCCAGTATAGAGAGCAAGGGGTAGTTTTTCATGCAATCAAAATTTTACACTTAAACCCATATTATGCATTAGAAAATCTATTACATAATCTGGGTCAAAAGATATAACGATTTTTATGACTAAAAATTGAAATACTCTATTTCTTACCTTTTACAATAATTACAATTTCGCCTTTTGGAGGCTTATTTTCAAAATGCTTTATAACCTCTATTGTGGTGCCTCGTATAGTCTCTTCGTGTAGTTTACTTAATTCTCGTGATACCGAAACTTGTCGATCTTCACCAAAATAAGTTGCAAAATCTTTTAGAGTTTTAATCAGTTTATGTGGCGATTCATAGAACACCATTGTTCTGGATTCTTCAGATAAAAATTTTAATCTGGTTTGCCTTCCCTTTTTTACGGGTAGAAACCCTTCAAAGATAAATTTATCATTAGGCAAACCGCTATTAACCAAAGCGGGTACAAAAGCTGTTGCACCAGGAAGACATTCTACCGCTATTCCTTGCTCTACACATGCCCTGGTGAGTAAAAATCCTGGATCGCTTATTGCAGGAGTACCTGCATCACTTATTAAGGCAATAGTTTCTCCTGCATTTAATTTCTGAATAATACGATCCACCATTTTATGCTCATTATGCATGTGATGACTTTGCATAGGAGTAGTGATCTCAAAATGTTTTAATAGTTTTCCGCTGGTTCGGGTATCTTCGGCCAATATCAAATCTACTGCCTCAAGAACTTTTATAGCTCTAAAAGTCATATCATCAAGATTCCCAATCGGTGTAGGTACGAGGTATAATTTTGACATTAAGGTCTTATTTTTTTACCAATTGCGTAGGAAACGATAAGAATTAAAATTGCATATACCGATAATCCTATGGGATGTTCTGCATGATAATGTGCTAAAGTAGCTAATACCAAATCAAAGAAGAAGCCGGCATATGCCCATTCTTTGAGCCATTTTATTTTATTTGTTAGAATAGCTGTCACTCCTAGTACTTTTGCTACTGCCAAAGGGATTACGATGTATGTTGGATAATTAAAACTTTCGAAAAAACCTTTTACCATTTCAGTTTTAAAAAAATACATCTGGGCAGAGTACAGCATTATAGCACATAAAGCAATCGTGGCAATCCAATATATAATTTTCATAATCTTTATTTAGTGATCAAATTTACTAAGAACAATATCCATAAAACGTTCTTCATACTCTTCTTTACCTTCCCAATTTTGATAATCGGGCTTTATCATAGTTGTGATAAATTCTTCTGCTTCACTTTTACCTCTTAATGTATTTAGTTGAGATAATACGCGATTATAATCAGGAGCACTTCCTCCAAAAAGATATTTTATAAATGCTAAGCGATCATTAAGACCAATATGAATTTCTTTTCTTAGTTGATCATTAATAGATTTAGGTCGATCCTTAACATCTGATATATCTTCTAAAGTAGGAGTAACCTCCTCTTTATCATTTTTTTCATATGTAGATTGAGGTGGAATCGAATCTGAAAAAGAAACTGATTCTTCTGCTACTTTAGTACTTGCAGGCACAAAAAGGTCTTCGGCAACCCTTGCATTAATTTCTTCAATAATAATCTCAGGTTTATTTTCTATAGTATCAATATCATCCTCTTTTTGTTCCTGATCACTCTCTGGTGAAGAAAATTGCTTCGGAATAGATTCTTGTTTTTTATCAGAAATTGGTTCGGGATCAATAATCGCTTTGATTTTTTGCCTTACTTTTTTTAATTCATCTGATTCATTTGATGTATCAGAGATATCTGGTTCATTAGTATCAAGAGCTTCTTTAATCTGACCAATAGTAGGCTGTGGCCCAGCAAAATGAGATTCAGAAAAATTAAGAATAGTTAACTTTTCATATAACTCACGGGCTTCTTCCTGTAACTGAGATAAGGTAGTCTTATCCTTAAGTTGTAATATTCTATGGGCAATACTTATAAGTTCCGCTTCCAATTTCTTCTTCATAACTTTCTTATTCGTTTACAATACTGCTTTTTGTTTTTTAATAAATTTACCTCATCTTTAGAGTAAGGAGAAGGGATTTCTTTAATTGATGCTGAAAAATACAAAATGTTTCTCGAAAATACGGTAAATCATAAAGAGCAATTTGGGTGGATAGAAGTAATCTGTGGTTCTATGTTTTCGGGTAAAACCGAAGAATTGATTCGTAGATTAAAGCGTGCACAATTTGCCAAACAAAATGTTGAAATTTTTAAACCTGCAATTGATGTTAGGTATAATGATGAAATGGTAGTCTCTCATGACGCTAATGAGATTCGTTCTACTCCTGTTCCTGCAGCAGCTAATATTAGAATTCTTGCCGATACCTGCGATGTTATTGGCATTGATGAAGCACAATTCTTTGATGATGAAATTGTAGCAGTCTGCAATGATTTGGCAAATAAAGGAGTTCGCGTTATCGTTGCAGGATTAGATATGGATTTTAAAGGAAATCCTTTTGGCCCCATGCCCGCATTGATGGCTACAGCAGAATATGTAACCAAAGTACACGCCGTTTGTACCAGGACAGGGAATCTTGCTCAATTTAGTTATAGAAAATCTACCAAAGATGATTTGGTTTTATTAGGAGAAACAGATGAGTATGAGCCTTTAAGTCGAGCCGCATATTATAAAGCCATGCTGAAAGAAAAAGTAAATCAAATGGAGGTTAAAGATCCTAAAGAAGTATCAAAAAAAACTGAAAAATCTGATGAGTAGTGTAAAAGAAACCGTTTTGCAGATCAACCTGGCTCATCTTACTCATAATTTTAATTATTTAAAAAGCAAGGTTAACCCCAATGTCAAAATCTTAGCAGTAGTAAAGGCTTCAGGATATGGTAGTGATGCTTCTGTAATTGCAAAACACTTAGAAAAAATAGGAGCCGATTATTTTGCAGTTGCTTATGTATCAGAAGGGATTACACTTCGGGAATCAGGAATAAAAACGCCTATTTTGGTATTACATCCGCAGCCTGTAAATTTTCAAAAATTAATCGAATACCAATTAGAGCCTAGCTTATATAGTTTAAGAGTTCTCAAAACATTTATAGCAACAGCTACTGCTTTGGATCAAAAAGAGTATCCAGTTCATATTAAATTTAATACAGGCTTAAACCGAATCGGCTTCTGGGAAAATGACATTGATCATATTATAGAAAACCTCAACACAACTGAAGCGATTAAAGTAGTTGCTCTTCTTTCTCATCTGGCAGCCAGTGAAGATGCTTCAGAAAGAGATTTTACCATGCAGCAGATTAATTCGTTTAAAAAAATTGCTAATCGTATGATTGATAAGTTAGGTTACACGCCTATACTTCATCAATCTAATACTTCTGGAATTCTTAATTATCCCGAAGCACATTTTGGTATGGTACGGGCCGGGATAGGCTTATATGGATACGGAAACGATACAAAATATGATGCTGCACTAAAGCCTGTAGCAGGATTAAAGTCAGTAATCTCTCAAATTCATAAATTAGAACCCGGAGCATCATTAGGGTACAACCGGGCATTTATTGCTTCAGAATTTACAAAAACCGCTACCATACCTATCGGGCATGCCGATGGGATTAGCCGACAGTATGGAAATAAAAAAGGATTTGTAACCATCCATAATAAAAAAGCATATGTTATTGGTAATGTATGTATGGATATGATCATGGTAGATGTTACCCATATTGATTGTAAAGAAGGTGATGAAGTCGTTATTTTTGATGCAGATTCGAGTGCAGCCATAGTAGCCGAAAATTCTGGAACAATCTCTTACGAACTACTTACTGCAATTTCTCCCAGAGTAAAACGTATTGTTATCGATGATAATTGATTTTTAACGAAAAACTAATTGTATTAGATCGAACCATTCTTATAATTATTTTAATTTTTCGTTAAATTAGTACATTACTAACTATCTAAATAAAATTAATTATGGGTTTTTTTAAAGATTTTAAATCTTTCTTACTAAAAGGGGACATTGTTGCATTAGCTACTGCTGTTGTAATAGGAGGTGCATTTAATAAAATTGTCGGTTCTGCTGTAGCAGATATTATAATGCCTATTGTTGGTGTCATAACTGGGGGAACAGACTTTACTCAAAAGTTTATTGCTCTTGATGGTGGGGAATATGCTACTCTTGCTGCTGCCCAGGAGGCGGGAGCTGCTGTTATGACCTATGGTAACCTGATACAAGCAATAATTAATTTTATCATTGTTGGTTTATTTATTTTTATAGTACTTAAAGCCTATGAAAAGTCTAAAAAGAAAGAAGAAGAAGCTCCTGCAGCACCAGCAGGGCCAACTCAAGAAGAGTTGTTAGCAGAAATACGAGATTTATTAAAAAAGTAAAATATTTAATCGTATAACGAATTATCTATAGCTACCGCTATACTACATATTCTAACACTAAACCGCCCAAATTAAGGGCGGTTCTTTTTACATTTTGTTATATAATAAACAAATAGTATAAATTTTTATATTTTCAATATAAATGCTTGTCGTCTAGGAAATATTCCTCAAATTTGTATGAAATTAAAAGGTGTATGACTTTCGCCTTGCGAAAATGAAAACAAAAATAAACTGATGAAAGTAGCTGTAGTAGGTGCTACCGGTCTGGTAGGAACCGTAATGTTAAAAGTATTAGAAGAAAGAAATTTTCCGGTAACAGAATTAATTCCTGTAGCGTCAGAACGATCTATTGGGAAACAAATTTCATATAAAGGCAAGGAGTTTTCTGTAGTAGGACTTGCTACTGCCATAGAAATGAAACCAGATGTTGCCTTATTCTCTGCCGGAGGAAGCACTTCTCAAGAGTGGGCTCCGAAATTTGCAGAAGCAGGAATAACGGTTATCGATAACTCATCTGCATGGAGAATGGATCCTACAAAAAAACTAGTTGTTCCAGAAATCAATGCTAAATCATTGACCAAAGAAGATAAAATTATTGCCAATCCTAATTGTTCTACTATACAATTGGTTATGGCTTTGGGTCCATTACACGATAAATATAAAATAAACCGTGCTGTGATTTCTACATACCAATCTATAACAGGTACCGGAGTAAAAGCAGTACAACAATTAGAAAATGAATACGCCGGTGAAAAAGGAGAAATGGCATATCCTTATCCTATTCACCGTAACGCTATCCCACACTGTGATGTGTTTCAGGAAAACGGATACACCAAAGAAGAAATGAAATTGGTAAACGAAACTCAGAAAATTCTTGATGACCGCACTATCGCAGTAACAGCAACAGCAATTCGTATTCCTGTAGTTGGTGGGCATAGTGAAAGTGTAAATATCGAATTCGATAATGATTTCAATGAAAATGAAATACGACAACTTCTAAACGAAACATCTGGAGTTACTGTACAGGACAATCCTGATACAAATACCTATCCTATGCCGATCTACGCCGAAGGTAAAAACGATGTTTTTGTTGGTAGAATAAGAAGAGATCATTCTAGAGAGAATGCTCTTAATATGTGGATAGTATCTGACAACCTGCGTAAAGGAGCTGCTACCAATGCAGTACAAATCGGAGAATACCTGGTAGAAAATGAACTTATAGGTTAATCTATCACAACAATACTATAAAAAAGGTCCTTGTTTTCATTTCGAAAGCAAGGATTTTTTTATTTAAAGCAGGATTATTTGTTCTTATAATTTCTGTAAGGTTTTTAACATTTCTCCCTCTAATACAGCAGTTTAATCCCTTAAAATATAAAAATGAACACCTTGATTTTAGCCTTAAGAATACTACTGGGAGTGATGTTAGTCGTTTTTGGAAGTAATAAATTTTTTGAATTCATGCCAGCTTTTGAATTTGCCAATCCCGATGCTGGTATTTTTTTTGGTGCATTAGCCAATAGTTATGTATTAAAAGTAGTAGGGATTATCGAAGTAATTGTTGGTCTTTTGCTTCTTACAAATAAAGCCATTCCCTTTGCCCTGGTAGTATTAGCTCCTATTTCTGTAAATATTATTCTGTTTCATGCCACATTAGACCCTGCCAATATTGGTCCCGGAGCATTAGTCTTCCTTATAAATGCTTTCTTAATATTTAAATATTGGGACAAGTACAAAACACTTTTCTAAAACCAAAATTTTTCGTTTCTTACAGAAAATTCTGACTGCTCCTACATATTAATCCTACATAGTGCTATACCCCAAAGCAATATGGTAGAAACCTTACTTTCTTTACAGGTTAATTGCGGAGCAGTCTTTTTTATATTTTCTTTAGCATTTATACCCACATCTTTTGATAGATTTGTGAATCTAACGCATTACATCATGAAAAAAACAATCCTTGTATTATCCATCATTACAGTAATGATGGCTTGCAAAAACGAAACTAAAGAAGAAACCTCCAAAACTACCATTGCATTGAACTACCCTGAAACTAAAACAGTAGATACAGTTGATACATATTTTGGTACTCAAGTAGAAGATCCATATCGATGGCTAGAAGATGATCGTAGCAAAGAAACCGAAGACTGGGTCGCTACACAAAACAAAACTACTTTTGGGTATTTAGAAAATATTCCTTTTAGAAAAGATCTAAAAAAACGATTATCCGACCTTTGGAATTATGAGAAAGTTGGCGCTCCTTTTAAAGAAGGAGATTATAGCTATTTTTATAAGAATGACGGACTTCAAAATCAATACGTTATCTATCGTTTTAAAAATGAAGGTGATGAGCCCGAAGTTTTTCTAGATCCTAACACCTTTAGTAAAGATGGAACAACATCGCTGGGTGGAGTATCTTTTTCTAAAAACGGAAAACTCGTCGCTTATTCTATTTCTGAAGGAGGTAGTGACTGGCGTAAAGTAATTGTTAAAAATGCTGAAACCAAAGAGATCATAGAAGATACCATTGTTGATGTTAAGTTTTCTGGGATATCCTGGAAAGGTAACGAAGGGTTTTACTACTCTAGTTATGATAAACCAGAAGGAAGTGAGCTTTCTGCCAAAACAGATCAGCATAAAGTATATTATCATAAATTAGGTACTCCTCAAAAAGACGATGCCTTAATTTTTGGAGGAACTCCAGAAGAAAAACACCGATATATTGGTGCAAGTGTTACCGAGGACGATCAATATCTTATTATTTCTGCAAGTGTTTCTACCTCTGGAAACAAGTTATTTATCAAAGATCTTACAAACCCGAATAGTAAGCTCGTTACAATTATGGGAACCACAGATAGTGATACTTATATTATAGAAAATGTAGGTTCTAAGCTTTATCTTGTTACCAATCTAAATGCTCCTAATCAAAAGATTGTAACGGTAGATGCTTCTAATCCGACCCCAGAAAACTGGAAAGATTTTATTCCTGAAACCGAAAATGTATTAAGCCCTAATACAGGAGGAGGATACTTCTTTGCAGAATATATGGTTGATGCTGTGTCTAAAGTATTGCAATATGATTATGATGGTAAATTAATTCGTGAAGTAGAATTACCTGGAGTAGGAAGTGCAAATGGATTTGGTGCCAAAAAAGAAGAAAAAGAATTGTATTACACCTTTACCAACTATAAAACACCAAGTAGTATTTATAAATACAACATTGCTGAAGGTACTTCAGAATTATATCGTAAGCCAAAAATCGATTTTAATCCAGATAATTACGAAAGCAAACAAGTTTTTTATACCTCTAAGGATGGTACAAAAATACCGATGATTATTACCTACAAAAAAGGAATCGAACTAAATGGTAAAAATCCAACCATATTGTATGGATACGGAGGATTTAATATTAGCCTTACCCCTGCGTTTAGTATTGCCAATGCGGTATGGATGGAGCAAGGTGGTGTATATGCAGTACCTAATCTAAGAGGTGGTGGTGAGTATGGTAAAAAGTGGCACGTTGCGGGAACAAAAATGCAAAAGCAAAATGTATTTGATGATTTTATTGCTGCTGCAGAATATCTTATAGAAAATAAATACACATCTAGTGATTATTTGGCTATCCGAGGCGGATCTAATGGAGGATTACTTGTTGGTGCTACGATGACACAGCGACCAGATCTTATGAAAGTGGCATTACCAGCTGTTGGTGTTTTAGACATGCTACGCTATCATACCTTTACTGCAGGAGCAGGATGGGCTTATGACTACGGTACATCAGAAGAAAGTAAAGAGATGTTTGATTACATAAAAGGATATTCTCCTGTACATAATGTAAAAGCAGGCGTACAGTACCCAGCTACCCTGGTTACCACAGGAGATCATGATGATCGTGTTGTACCGGCGCACTCTTTTAAGTTTGCAGCACAACTACAAGCAAAACAATCTGGTGATAATCCTACATTGATTAGAATAGAAACCAAAGCAGGACATGGCGCAGGAACACCAGTAAGTAAAACTATCGAACAATATGCCGATATTTTTGGTTTTACACTCTATAATATGGGATATGAAGTATTACCAGAAAAAGTTACCGACGAAGTAAAAGGATAGTATTTAGAACTAAGAACTCATCTTAAAAAATAAAAAATCCGTTTTCTGAAAAGAAGCGGATTTTTTTTGTTAAAGTTCAATATATTTGAGTAATGTTAAAAGTAGACAATATATCCTTCGCATATGATAAACTTCCCGTTTTAAAAAACGTTAGTTTTACTATTGAAAAAGGGCGGCATATTGCCTTAATTGGTGCTAGTGGTTGTGGAAAAAGTACCTTACTTAAAATCATTTACGGCCTTTTACATGTCCAGGAAGGAGAACTATCCTGGGATGGTACTAAAATATTAGGACCGCATTTTAACCTTGTTCCTGGCGAGGAAAACATGAAATACCTCTCACAAGGTTTTGAGCTGCAATCCTATCGAAGTGTTGCAGAAAATATCGGGCAATACTTATCTAATTTTCAGCCAGAATTAAAACAAGGTAGAGTACATGAATTACTCGATATTGTAGAAATGAGCGATTTTGCCAATACCAAAGTCGAAAATCTGAGTGGCGGTCAAAAACAAAGAGTAGCATTGGCAAAAGCATTGGCCAAAAGGCCAGAATTGTTATTACTTGATGAGCCTTTTGGGAATATCGACAACTTCAGACGCAGCTCTTTAAGAAGAAATCTATTTAGATACCTAAAACGTAATAAAATTACAAGTATCACCGCTACACATGATAAAACAGATATTCTCTCTTTTGCAGATCAGACTATTGTTATTCGACAGGGCGAAATTTTAACTCAAGAAGATACCATCACTTTATATCAAAATCCTACCGACTATTATATTGCTTCTCTTTTTGGCGAAGTGAACGAAATACAACTTTCTTCATTTACAACATCTGATAGCCAGGATACGATTCTGGTTTATCCTCATGAGATCGAAGTTAACCCTAATTCTATGACAAAAGCCCGAGTAAAAAATGCATATTTCAATGGGGGGTATTATTTAATTGAAGCTGTACTCGACAATACCATTCTCTTTTTTAATCATCATAGTAAATTAATTGCTCCCAAAATGGTCGGGATTACAATTCCTGAAGAAATCATAGAGAAAAGAAAACAAATCTAGCTATCGTAGTTTACTAGCTTAAGTTCATTTCCGTCAAAAACACCATAGGTATAATGAGTAATCCAATCTCCCAGATTTATGTATTGGGATTGTTCGTTTAATTGTATTTCCATAGGAAGATGTCTATGTCCAAACACAAAATAATCCCTGTGCTTACTTTCTAATTTTCTTTTGCAATATTGCACCAACCACTCATTATCTTCTCCTAAAAAAGTCACATCTTCATCTCCCGAAATCAATTTATTTTTTACAGAAAGATATTGTGCCAGTTTTACTCCAAGATCTGGATGTAACCATCTAAAAAACCATTTTGCTACAGGATTAGTAAACACTTTTTTCATTCGTTTATATCCTTTATCTCCTGGTCCTAAACCATCACCATGGCCGATAAAAAAAGTAGTGTCGTTAAACGTAAATTCTTTGGGTTTGTGATACACAGGAATATTTAATTCTTCTTCAAAATATCCATTCATCCATAGGTCATGATTTCCCACAAAATAATATACTGGGATTCCAGAATCTGTGATTTCTGCTAATTTTCCCAATGTTCTGGTAAATCCTTTGGGAACCACTGTTTTATACTCGAACCAAAAGTCAAAAAGATCTCCTAACAAGAAGATAGCACCTGCATCTTTTTTTACTTCATCTAACCATTTTACAAATTTTTGTTCCCTGGGAAAACTCTTTTCTGCTGTTGGAGCCCCCAAGTGATTATCACTGGCAAAGTATATTTTTTTCCCTTCAGGAAGGTTCATAAGTATAATTTAAAAGGTAAAGGTAAGAAAAGGACTCAAGAATTAAATGATCTATTTGTTATCTGATGCATACCACTCTGCGAATGATGTTTCGGTTTCTTGAAGTTTTAAAGAAAATAACGTAATCCCTTCAGGCAAGCGAGAGGTAATCTTTTTAGCAAAATCAATTACCATATTCTCACTGGTAGGTTGATAATCTACCAAAATTACATTATGCCCTCTCTTTTCTAATTCTTTTGCCAGTTCTATATGCGGTGTATTTTTGTTAAATACTGTAGCATGATCAAAAACATCTTCGATATCTTCTTTTACAATTTTTTTAAGATCTCCAAAATCAATTACCATTCCTAGTTTTACATGCGAAGTATCTGTAATTGGTGTCCCAATTACGGTTACACTTAGTTTATAACTATGACCGTGAACATTTCTACATTTACCATCATATCCATATAAAGCATGTCCGGTTTCGAAAGAAAATTGTTTCGTAATACGAATTTTACTCATTGCTTACTTTGTAATTTTTGGCAAAGTTACGGAAGATTATCGTCTCTTTCTCTTATTTATAAAGTAAACCACAACCAGAACAATTCCTAATACCAAAAACAATCCATTGCCTCCTAAAAAGTTTAATATATCCATTATTTAGATTTTTAATTTATAATACAGTTCGATACTAAGAAACAACGTCTTTTTGAATGTTTTCTTATACTAAACTATTCAACTTAAAAAAAAGTAAACTTCTGAAACAAGCTTTGACCTATTAGATTTAAGATTTCACTAAAAAAGCGGGAAAACCCGCTTTACAATTTACATTGCTTAGTAAAATACAATTTTAAAAAAGTAAATTACATTACATAAATATTAACATGCAGATCTACATGCAATATAATCTGCCAGACAGTTAGAACCTCCACTACTTAGACAATTAACATAATCTTGTCTGCAAATAAGAAAACAACTGCTTCCTCCATTAATACTTGATTGTTCTGTTTTGTTTAATGATTTAACATCATTACGGTTTAAAATGTTTTTTAACATGATTATAGGTTTTAAATTTGTAATGATGTAATGTAAAGAAAATAACAAAGGCAAAATTGAGGTTTACCGTAGACTGTGTTATTTTTTAAATTTTTCTAATGCTTTTTTAGTAAATTCAGAAAGCACCAATTCTCCAGAAATGGCTGCCCTTTCTATAAGAAGTTCTTCCCAGTGCTCTGTTCCTTTCCAGTTTACCTTCTTCATTTGTTGTATTGCTTGCGGGTTATAACCAGCCAGTTTTTCGGCAAATAATTGCACTTCTTTATCCAACTCTGTTATCGTTTCAAAAACGCGGGCATACAATCCTTGTTCTTTTGCCCAATATGCATTTTTCCACTGTGATGCATCCCATGCAAGAGCTTCAAAAGCAGCTAATCCTATTTTTCTTGATACTGCTGGTTCTATTACAAATGGGCCTATACCAATAGTTAGTTCACTTAATTTAATCGATGCCGCTTCTGTAGCCAGGCAGTAATCACATGCAGAAGCCAATCCAACTCCTCCTCCTACAGTTTTACCTTGTACTCTTCCTATAATTGGTTTTGTACATTTTCGCATAGCATTTATCACATTCGCAAACCCAGAAAAGAATTGTTTTCCTTCCTCAAGATTTGTTATTGCCATTAGTTCATCAAAAGACGCTCCTGCACAAAATGCTCGATCTCCTTCTGATTTAAGAATGATTACAGACACCGATGTATCTTCTGATAATTCATCAAAAGCTTTAGCTAATCTCGTTAATAATTCTGAAGGGAAAGAATTGCTGGCATGGTGACCAAATTCTATCGTTGCAATGGTATTTTCTGTATGCGTATATAGACTTCCGTTAGATCTTGGTATCATTATTGTTATAACTTTTATAGTAAAAGTAACTAATACCAACCGAAGATTAAAATACCACATATAATTATTTTAGGTGGTATCATTCACCCATCTGGTGACCTCTGTATTGAAATTGTTTAATAAACAATCTTAATACGATCAAATGCTTATTTCTTAGTGAAAATTAATTGTAATTATCTAAAATATAATACGTTTATATAAAGATGGTTCATAAAAAATATATAAAGAAGATGTTAGAAGAGTTTTTTGAAAAAAATAGATTACGAATAGGGATTTTATTAATTCTTATCTATGCTCCATTACTATTTGTCCTTATTTATCCTTTTTAAGAGATCAAGGGCAAAAACTTATTTCTAAACTTAATGAGAAGTGCTACTCCTCTAAAAAGCGCCCAAACCGTAAATGCTATCCATATCCCATACAGCTTTAAATCAAAAAAATTGCATAAATAAAGAGTCGGTATAAATCCTAAGAATGTTGCTCCTAATAATACATTTCTTAAATACTTCATTTCACCCAGGCCTTTAAAAATTCCATCAAAGACAAAAGCCAAACCATTAATAGGCTGTACAATCAAAACAATAAAAAAGACACTGTAAAATGTTTCTAACACTATGGTTTCGCTTGTAAATACTTTTCCTATTGTATCATAAAATATAAACCCAAATATTGCCAAAATCAAACTCACACCAATACCATAGCTACTTACACGCTTTCCTAATTTCCAGAGGGATGTATAGTCTTTTGCGCCTAATAGTTTTCCGCCAAGGATATTACCCGCTCCACCATAACCATCAATAAAAAATGCAGTAAACATCCAGATATTCATTGCTATGGTATATGCAGCTATATATTCATCTCCATATTCGGTAGCATTAGATGTTGCAAAATACAATGCTGTATTTAGTGCAATAGATCGTACAAATAAGTTAAGACTCATCGTAACCAGTCTACCCAATTCTTTATTTAATGGAAAGCGTAACTTGAGACTTACATTAGTTTTGGTTAACAATAGTATAAAAACGATAACCGCCATTAAGAGTTGCGAAATTAAGCTTGCCCATGCTGCTCCGCGAATCCCCATCGGAGTAATAAAACCTTCGATCCCATATACCAGAAAAAAATCTAAAACTATATTGGCTACTGCACCAATCACAGCAACAATCATTGGCCAAAATGTATTCTGTAGTCCTCTAAAAATACCAAAAACAGCAAATGTGAATAAAGTTAAAGGAAATCCCCAAACTCTAATGTCATAATAAACCACACAGTATTCTAAAATTAAACCTGAAGCATTGTATAATTTAAAAATCTCCTCAACAAAGAAAACCGTAGAGATCAATACAAAAACGCTAAGTGCTACATTAAAGAAAATAGCTTGAGCGGGCAATGTTTTTACTTCTTCAATTTTGCCTGCTCCCAGGTATTGAGAAATAATAGCAGATATTGCACTTCGGGTTTGCCCGAGAATCCATATTAATGCAGACAAAAACGACCCTACAATACCTACCGCTGCAAGTGATTCGGTACCGTATTCGGGAATGTTACCCACGATAGCGGTATCGGTTATCGATAGTAATGGTTCTGCAATACCAGCAACAATAGCCGGAATAGCTAGTCGGTTTATATTCTTAAAACCAATTACCTTGCTCATAGAATGAGTTCATAACAGTGAAATGGGTGTTCGCTTTGTTTTGGGAAATAGATATCATCCAAGCGTTGATATCCTCTGATTTCATAAAATTTTTGGTTTCTCTTATTTTGACTAAACGTATCTAATCTTACCGATTGATATTGATTTTTTCGAGCATAGTCTTCACCAAAATCCATTAGTTTTTGAGCATACCCCTTTCCCCAATATTCTGGATCAACCGCTACACGATGTATGTAAAGATTATTAGTATTGGCTGTTAACCATGTTACAGGAACATATTCTTCATCCATTAGGTCTGTGAGTACAATAATCCCTTTGATGTGGTTCTCTTCCTCCAGGACATATAACTCTTGTAGTTCTACATCTTTTTGAAAACGTTCTTGGGTTGGATAATGCTCATTCCATTGATAGATACCATTAGCTATCATTGCTTTGGCACAAGCTCGAGTCAATGTGTAAATAGCATCCAGATCAGATAATACTGCTTTACGAATCATATTTTTTTTGGAAAGAAGCAAAAATACTAACTTTATATTGCAGTTAATAATCAAAGGTTATATTTAAAAAAACTTTAAGAAAAAAGCTTTTTTAAACTACCTGAAAAGGGTTAAAAATAATATTATATCAAGAAATGAGTTAGTAAAAGGTCTAAAATTGTAATTTTACACACTGAAACACAAATCATAATAATTAATGAAGAATATATTGGTTCCTTTGGGCTTGTCTGAACATTCAATTAGTATGGCCAGACTTCAATATGCTATTGATTTTGCAAAAGAACTCAAAGCAAAAGTTTATGTAGTAGAGGTTTTTAAAGAATTACCTAGATCTGGTAGTCTTCCCTCTGTAAACAAAACATTAAAGGAAATCACTGCATCTTCTATCGAAGAAAAAGTTGCAAAAATTGATAAAAAAGGAGTAGAAGTAATTGCTTTACCATTAGAGGGTGAACTTCTTGAAGCAATCCCTAAGTTTAATTTACAGCACTCTATAAATTTACTCGTTTTGGGAGCAGAAGTTAAGGATATCAAAGATCCTTATTTTCTTGGTGCAATTTCGGGAAGTCTTGTAAAAAATACCGAAATCCCGGTATTGATTATTCCTCAAATGTATACTTTTTCACCTATCAAAAAGATACTAATGGCAGTTAAATCTGGTATCGTAAAAAAGAAAAATGCGTTAACTCCCGTAAAGGAAATTTTAAGTACTTTTGGTGGTGATTTAAAACTGCTTCAGGTAAAAACAGCAAATTTCTTAGATGAAGATTCTAAGTTTGACAAAGATTTAGGAGAAATTACCTCATCCTATAAATCATCTGAAAATGCTACTTTATTTCAAGGAGTTTTAGAACATCTTAATGAGAATTATCCAGATCTTATTTGTGTTTTTAGACGAAAACGAGGATTCTTTGCGAAGCTTTGGGAAGAAGATGCTGTTCTCAAAAAAGATTTTGACAGTAGAATCCCTTTATTAGTTTTAAGAGGATCAGATTAAAAAATATAAGGGATGTAGCTTCCCGAAAACACTACGTCCATGGGGATAGGCACTTTGCCCTTCACCATGAGAAATTGGGGATGTAGCTCAGCTGGCTAGAGCGCTTGACTGGCAGTCAAGAGGTCGTGGGTTCGAGTCCCATCTTCTCCACTAGTAATAACGAGGCTTCACAGAAATGTGAAGCTTTTTTATTTTGATAGTAGTGGAGTATTGTGGTGGGTTTTAACAAAATAATTATTCTTTTTCCTCAAGTGTTAGCCTACCTAATAGTTCATAATTTTTATTTTCAAGATTTGTTTTAATCTCATCATCAACTTTTATAAGCTTCTCGATTAATTCTTCTTGAAGTTCAATTATTTTTCTTCCAGCTTTTTCGGGTTCTGTTTCTTTAAGCCCAAGTATCGGTCCTAATCTGGTTGTATGAATTCTGACAATCTCTCTTCTAACCCTGCTAAAAGCATTTTTAGCTGCGACAATACTTAATAGTTTATCTAAATTAGCAAACACTCGTTCTATGGCAGTAATTAGTAGAACAACTGCTCCAATTATCTGAACAACTATGTCTAAGTCCTTTAAAAAGCCCGAAGCTATCAAAATACCACTCACAACTACTATCAATTTTAGAACTATCGCAATTGTTTTTTTTGATTTAATTAATGTGGTCAATTTATCAACTTCAATATCAAGGTTATCTAACCAACCTTTAAAATTACGATTTGAAAACTTCAATTCTTTTTTAAGCCCCTTGCTAATGTTTTCTATTTCTTCCATTTTAACTATTTAAGTGGTGATGAAACTTCTATTTTACGTTGCCATACATCCCCTGATTGATTTTGAATTATTAATTTCAGATAACCGCCTTTTTCTACAAATACCGAAGGATTAGCGTTGAAATAAAATCTTTCTCCAGATATGAGTTTAAATCTTCCGCACTCATCACAAGGGTTAAGTTTTGGTGGTCTTGGAGGCTGAGTGAAACATAAAATGGAAATTTCCATTTCTGTATCTGAATTTGCAATCAACGAATTTCGTTGATTCAAAGCTATACGGGTTGTTTCTAATTGTACTTTAAGCATTATAATATTTTAAAATTTGACTTTAAGACTAACAGCATAGAAAGATTGCTCTTCAAAGTTCTTTGTTGGGTCTTCTCCATCTGTGTAGTCGATACCAATTTTTGCGGTTTTTTTACCGTCATCTATACTAAAGAACATATAGTTAAAACTTGCTGTGAAAAAGTTATGTTGTTCTTTGTCAAAGTTATCAACATCTTCAGAGAGAATATACCTGTACTGCCAATCTATATTGAATTCAAACTTATCTTTCCAATTATCACATGAAGGGAAAAGGCTAATGTTTGAGGTAAGTCTTAATAAAGCACGATAAATATTACCTTCACTCAGAATCTCTTCAGCCGATATTCTATTTTCATTTTCCAATCCTATATAAGGTGAATACACAAATTGAAATATTCTACCTATATCTACAATGGTGTTTGGAATATAAAAGAATTTTGCTTTCTTAGCCTTGCCTTTAGCAATAGCTGTAACATATAGATTACCTTGAAATGAAGATATATCTTTGACTTCATCTTCGTTATATTTCAAAGAAGAGATTAATATTGGAGTCCATTTTTTTATTGATATATCCCTTGTTTGCCATTCTAACGCTAATCCAGTTTGCCAATTGTCTTGTTCTTTATCTACTAAAGTGTTTTTATGATACTCAATGTAAGGTGATAATGTTACAACTTCATTAGAATCATTCAATACATTAACTCCGATAGCAGCATTTAATAGCCATGATTCACTTTTGTTTTTTGGATTAGTGTAAGTAAAATTTGCGGATTTTGCCTTATCATTTTTACTTTGAAATGACTTTCTTAACGTAATACGATTAAGAAAGTTTCCGCCTTGACTATATGAAAAATCAGCACAAATGATGAACGTAATAATCAATATTATATGCTTCATATTTTTGATTTTACCAATTTAATACAATCAGATACTTTAGTTAATTTTTCACATTCAATTACTGTGACAGTTTTATTGGACTTTAAATCTCTTACTATTCTTTGGAAATATCGCTTTAAAGATTTTTTATGGTAAATAGTTAATCCTAAATCTGTTTTCAAGCTTTGGTTATCTTTTATATAATCAATTTCGAATCCACTTAAATCAGATAATGCTTCGTAAACTCTTCTTTTAATATAACCATCCTTATCAGTTTTTCCGATTACTAGTTTTACTAAATTGTCCAACTCTCTAATTTGACTTCCTTGAACTATTGTTATAAATTTTTCCAATTCTTTTTGGTTCAGGGATAATATTATTTTTTGTTTCATGAAATACCTGTATTATATAGTTTTTATTTTATCAAATTCATGTATGATAGTAATCAACCACTTACATGTTTTAATTTTAATTTTCCATCATCGTCAATTAAATATTCGAAATAAAACCATTTTTTCTTATCGGATTTCTCCTCAATTTTAAATGCAGTAATTAACCTTTGTCCATCAGTTTTCAAATAAATTGCTCCATAAGTCTCAACATTTAACTTAGTTAAATCATGAATATCTCTTTCAATTTTTTCCTTAATCTCAGTTCTTTTAGCTTTATTTGACTCATTGGTCATAGTCTTAAGCTTTTTTAAAACCTTCTTAACCTTCGTCTCATCTTCAAACTCTCTTGTAGACCTTTGAAGCTCCGTGGATAAAATAACTGGTGATTCGCCTTTTCCAAATTTTCCTAATCTTCCTAACAAATCAGGTCTTGGATGTATATGTCCTTCTTCATCCCCTGATGAAATAACAAAGCACGCAGGATTTACAGCAGATAAAAATTCATCAGTTACATCTGTAGCACCGTGATGACATGTTTTCATTATATCAGCTTCAAACCAATTTTTGGCTTCTTCAATCATTTCTTTTGATTTTAAGCTTCCTTTTTGGGGGAAACGAGTTCTATTTGTATAATGTTTTAACAAAAACTTTTCAGCAATAGAATTTAGGTCGCCTCCAAAGAACACTTTAAATTTCCCAAAATGTAATCTTAGAAGAATGGAATGTCCATTTTTTGTTTTTCCATATTGATTACTAATTTTCCTAAGTCTTAATTTTCCATTCTTTTCCTCAATGATAGGTCCAAGAATTTCAATTTGATACGGTAGATTATTTGAAGGGGCAAAGCCTGGCATAAAGGCTCTACCATTTTCATGGGTGCTGTGTTTAGGATGGGTAGAAAGTATAGCAAAGTTTTCAATCAAAGGATTATTAAGAGCATTAAACATTATTGGAGGGAATTCATATCTCCCAAAGTTTGTATCATCCGAAAAATGCTTTTCTATATCATGTTTTGATTCTGCAAGGTCATATATATAATCTTTACCGTTATCAGGGTCAGTTTTGAATCCACCAACTTTTTCAAACTTTCCACTCACAGGTCTTTCAACAAGTCCATTTTGATAGATGTTTTTAAAACCAAATCTGTGGTCTTTAAAGATATTTTCAAAGCCTAGATAATGGTCTCTATCAGGATGTGTTATGATAGCACCTTCAAATTTAAAACTACGATAAGGGTTAAATCTTGCTTTTAAAAAAGTATACATGTTTTCACTTTCCCCGGCATCAATAACAAAAATTTTCTCCTCTGAGCTTTGCTCAGGAGAAATTAAAATTGCACCATCTCCCTGACCAACATCTAGAAAAATAATCTCTAATGGGCGTTCTTTAGATGTATAGCTTTCATCTATGTATAAAGTTTCTGGATTAAATCGAGGTGACCATACAACAGGAATCCATTTAGAATCAAGGTGGCTTGTATCATGATTTTCATCAATTCGTAAATAATCTCCCCAAATTACCTGTCTAGCTTTTTCTAGTTTTTGACTGCTAAAGTTATACCTGTAGAGATATACTTTTTTACTTTTTTTATTTAAACTTTCCTCCCCTTTTTTAACTAAGCGTACAAATTTATGTGCCATGATAAAAATATTAGAATCAATATTACATAACAATAGCTTCTAACAAAATACCCAATAAAAGGTATATTCGAATTAATAAAACTACATTCAAATCAATTCCGAAAATTCCAGCATATAGGTTTTTTCGGTTATTATTGAGTTATTAAATAGGAATTATAAGGGGGAGGGGTAATTATATTTTGGTTACTTCCTTTCGGAAAAACTTCGATAATAAAGTTAATATAATTTATTTGGGAATACAAAATTTTTTATTCAAAAATTCTCATATTCAACCCTTTAGAAACAATTTCAGCATCAATATAATGTTTGTTTAACGTTCTCATATTATCATGAGAGCTTAATTCAATCATATCATCTCCAGCAATTTTATTCAAGTAGGACAAGTATGTTTTTCTGAGTGTTTTGAATTTTTTTTGAGCGACATTAGGGAAGGCTTGACCATAGTAATGACTAAAACCTTTAGATAATGCATTTATTATGGTCCTATGCTTTACTTTTCGATTAGGTTCAATAATATAAAGCTCACTGTCTTTGAAATCATCATATCCAAGCTCATTTAACAGGTCAAATAAATCAGGCCCAATAGGGATAACTTTCTTTTTGAATATTTTTTCAGTGCATCTTTCAACTTTTAGGTTATCTACTACTAAAATCAAACAACCTGCTTTATCACTATATTGTACGTCGTTCCATGATAAATCAACTAATTCTTCCCGTCTTAATGTAAAAGATTGTATTGAGCTTTTAAAAAGTAAAGGGTACATCATATACAAACATGTATAATCCGAAGAATTGTATTCATTTTAAATTAGATAAACCCTATTTAAGTGTTATTTAATTTTTCGAATTGTAAACGAGTTAAAACTATATAATAAGAATCCTAAATATGCAATAAATAATTCAATATTTTATATATAAAATTATTACTAAGAATTTGAACCGACTAATGCCCTAATTTTATCTAAATATGATTTAGCTACTTTTGCTTTTTTTGGGCTAACACGATAATTACTATATCTACAGGTACGACAGAAATCATGAAGGCTTCTATATAAATTACCAGCACCTTCGATTCTTTGCTCAACTAGTTTTATAGTAGATTGATGTTTGGAAATTTTAATGCCTTCATTTAAAGATTTAGAAAAATATTGCTCAAAACTAGAATATTCATAACCTTCTTCATCTCTAAATGGGAATATTTCTTCTTGAACTAGGTGTAATGCAGAATAAAAAGCTGTCGTAATTACCCAATCATAAAACTTACCATCCTTTAAAAGAAATTCACATGCTTCAAAATTATGCTGAGAATGAGATTTAGACATTAGTTAGTTTCAGACATTTTATAGTCCATAAAAAATCCATCTGAAACCAATAAACTTGTATTGAACTGCCCATCTGCTCTATCAGAGAACAAAAACATTAAATTGTAATATTTATCGTTCGTCACTTCTTCTTCAATAGTTGCCGCAAAATCGTAACTTACTAGAAAATCTTCAGAAATAAATTCATCTTCTGGTAAGGTGATTAGAATAACAAAATCATTGAAAGACTTAATTTTTAAATGGGCAGAAATTGGATTTAACTTCCTTTTCTTTAAAAATGACAACATTTTATCAGTATAAACTGCCGATTTATTAATGTTTTCATTTAGTTTATCAACAAAAATTTGTTTAGTTTCTTTGATTCCTTCTTTTTTCCCTTTTAGATAAGCATCAATAACATCATCATTAGTGAATATAGAATTTTTATCAACAGAAACCTCCCAAGTTTGAGAATCACCTAATCCGCTTGTATTAGTTGTAGTTGTTTCCATAAAATCGCTTGCAAAGGTAGAATAATATTGTAAATAACAATGTTATAAATCTATTAGTTTCATTTCAAAAATCAAAATAAAGACAATAAGTGGATTAGCAATATATATAAAAATAGCGAATTCTATGCCAAAAATTTCATTAATCTTATTTTACAGGCTTAAATTATTTTAAACCTTAATATTAAATGATAAACTATTTTCTTTCAAAAAACTGTTTGAACCATCCTTTCTTTTCTTAGACTTTAAAGTGCTGTCAGGAGTTTTTATTGTAGTAGTATCATTATCAAGAACAGACTCTACAATAAAAACATCCCACATAAATATAAACAGGCATTAAAAGAGTAATAATTTATACTAACTCTGAAACTTATCTTTACACATACCTAGTATACATGAAAAATTTATTCCAAAAAGGTTTATGAATTTCTTCCCATATTATTTTTCCCGTATCAACTCTACATTAAGATTTAATCATTAGCTTCAATCCATACTAATTCTTTATTATTTCTGCCAAAAAGAACTGCTTTCTTTCCTTTATATCTAAATGGCCGTATTGCTTTTACATCTCCTTTAATTAAGATGCCACTTTTAGCTGCCGGAACGGGAACAAAACTATGTCCTCCATTATTTTTAAGTAGTAATCCGTAACTGGCGTCATTTCTCGGAGTTTCAATTTCTGATTGATATAAGTTTCCGGCAACAAGAATATCCTTTAATCCATCATCATCAAAATCATCAATATGAATATCGTTTATAGAAGATAGCTGTGCTTGTTTGGGAAGCTCTACAATGTTGAATTTTCCATCTCCTAAATTTTCTATAAAAACAGAAGCAAAGGTATACGCTTTGGCGTGTAACGCTTTTTCTAATTTTTCTTGCCCATATACCTGAATCAGGTCGGCAGAACCAAAATCTTCATAGGTTGGAAATTTTTCTTTTATAAATGGCATTTGAAGCGAGGTACATTCTCGACCACGAAGCGGAAACAAATTTCCATTGTTATAATATCCCAGTACAATATCATTGGTCCCATTATCATCAAAATCATTTGCATAAATCTCGAAAGGCTCTTTAGTAGATGCTTTATATTTATAATTTAACCCTAAGTTACCTACTACATAATCCATATCTCCGTCCTGATCAAAATCAGCACTATTAATCGAATTCCACCAACCATTAGTATTCTCAAACAAAGTGGCATCTTTTTTTAAGGTTTTATCTGTGTTTCTAAATACTGTTATAGGCATCCATTCTCCAACTATAACCAAATCAGATAAGCCATCCTGATCAAAATCTGTCCATAGTGCATCTGTGACCATACCGATTTCAGACAATTCTGGAGCAATCGTTTTGGTAATATCTTTAAAAACACCATTGTTATTTTCTAATAAATAACTTGCTCCGGGATAAGGATATTTTTGTGGTGTATGCCTACTCCCAACAAATACATCCAGGTCTCCATCCTGATCATAATCAAATGGTTTTATGCAGCTGCCACTGGATACTATCTTTGGTAATCTATTATTTTCTTTAACAAAATTTCCATTCGTATTTATATAGAAGCGATCCTGATACATACTATGATTTGCTGGCCATTCATTCCCGCCACTTACCACATATAAATCTAAATCATTATCACCATCTACATCAAAAAATTGGGCAGACACATCTTCAAAAGCTTTTTCTTTTTCCCATAGTGTACTGCCTGAAGATTGAAAAGAACCATCTGGTTGTTGTGTATACAATGCTGCAGGATGATCTTTTGCTCCGCCAATATAAAAATCATCCAATCCATCCATATTTATATCTCCAACTGCAAGTGCAGGCCCAAACTGAGACATTTTATGCGGCAATAAACTTTCTTTTGCATAGTCATCATACTCATTTTCGATATGCTTATGAGGTATATTTATATCTTTTGTAATATTCGTAAAAAGTGTTACCACAGTATCCTTCTTTTTTTCATTTGTAAGAGTGGCATTGTTGTGATTAACAATAATTCTTTTATTAATTTCTGGATGGTTAATCACCTCAACTTTGTTATCTGGCCAGGTTACAGTGACTTTTTGTACCTCGGTATTATTATCCAATCCAATATGTATAATAGGTGCTACTGCAGATTGATATCCTCTTGTGGGATAGTTTTCGAATACCTGAGTTGTCTTTTCTGTTTGCACAGCAATACGCGTACCTATTCCAAAGGGGTTTTGGGAGTCTCCTTTACATTGAAACTGAACATAATTCTTATTCCTGGTATTATTTTGTAGAATAGTAGCTTTTTGATCAATATTATTAATAACCAGATCCAAATCTCCATCGTTGTCTAAATCTGCATAAGCTGCACCATTAGAAAAAGTAGGATTATCAATTCCCCAGGATGTTGATGTCTTTGAAAAAGTTAAATCCCCGTTGTTTTTAAAAAAATAGTTTCTGGTTTTTCGTTGTGGCGTTTTACGAACTAACTCTTCGATTACTTTTTTGATGCTTTCCTTATTTTTATTTGCTTGCTCTAATCGTTTTAGTTTATATTTTCTAAAATCATTATTTCTAAAATCTCTTTTAAGGCCATTGGTAATAAATAGGTCCTTTAATCCATCATTATCAAAATCTGCAAATAGTGGTGCCCAACTCCAATCGGTATTTGATATTCCTGCAAGGTGTGCAATTTCACTAAAACATTCGTCAGAATTATTAAGCTGTAACGCATTAAACATATATTGATAATGAAATCCATTATCTACAGCATGATTAAATGCTTTTGGATTCATCCCACTCATACTGGTTTTGATGCTATAATTATCTTCGGCTACCATATCTAATGAAATGATATCCAACAGCCCGTCATTATTAATATCTGCAATATCGGTTCCCATCGAAAAATTAGAGGTATGCCCGATAGATGATTTTAGTTTTTCTATAAACGTGCCATTTCCAGTATTAAAATAAAGATAATCATGTTCTATATAATCGTTTGCTACATATATATCGGGCCATCCATCTTGATTAAGGTCTCCAATAGAAACTCCTAAACCAAAACCCAAAGAATTTTGTATGATTCCTACCTGATTAGAAACATCGGTAAATTTTCCTAAGTTATTTTGATACAATCGATCTCCTGCCAAGTCATTCTTTTCACTTTTATAGTCTTCTGGATTATTGGTATTAATAGGAGATACATTATGATTTAATAAAAACATATCGAGATCACCATCCTTATCATAATCAAAAAATGCAGCTTGTGTGCTATATCCCGAAAAATTAAGCCCATATTCTGCTGCTGCTTCTGTAAATGTCCCGTTTTTATTGTTTATGAAAAGCTCATTTTCTCGATTTTTAGCTTTTCCCTTACCAGACTTACACACATAAATATCTAACCAACCATCGGCATTGATATCTACCATGGTGACTCCTGTTGTCCATCCAAAAGAACCTTTTACTTTTGCTTGCTTTGTATGATCTTCGAATCTAAAATTGCCTTTATTGATATAGAGCTTATTTTCTTTGAGATTAGAGGTAAAATAAATATCGGATAACCCATCATTATTAACATCCCCGATAGCAACACCACCACCATTATAGAAATATTCATATACCATACTATTCATAGCACTACTTTCTGGTATCTGGTTTATAAAATGAACCCCCGAATGATCTGGTAAAACCGAAGTAAATAATGATGTACTTATTTCAGAATGTGAGTTTTGTTGAGAAGCTTCTTTGTTATGGCATGACACCATTAGCAATATGCTCATTATAACTTGAAGTATCCTCATCATTTTACTGTTTGTGACCATAGTATATAATGTATAATAGCATAAACACCTAAAAATAATAAAATTCTTAGGTGCTTACTAGTTTTAATAACTAACTCAACTTTCGGGGTTTCTTTACCATCCAGGATTTGGTTTAAGATTGGTATTAATATTTATTTCCTGCAATGGTATGGGGTATAAAATATGTTTATCCTGAAAATTCTCTACAAATGGTTTATTGTGATTTTCGAGTGTTGTTTTTATAGATTCTGTAGCTGTACTTCCTCTTTGCCATCTATAAAGATCAAACCAACGAATACCAAATTCCATGGCTAACTCAACTGGGCGTTCATGATGTCGAATTTGATCTCTTAGTTGGCTTTGAGTCATTGTTCCTAATGGAGCAGCTTTGCCTCGTTCTCTAACTTTATTGATCTCTATTATCGCTTGATCTGTTTTGCCATTTTCATTCAACGCTTCGGCATACATTAGTAAAACATCGGCATATCGAATTAAAGCAATGTTTGTTCCATTATAAAAACTTACATCCTGATTAAAAGCGTATTTTTTGAAATATTTAGGATGATTAAGATCACTAGATACAGCACTATACGCAACAACTGCATCGGCATCTCTACTATACATTTCAGAATTAGGGTCGTCAAAGAAAATACTTTCGTATACTCTTTCACTAATTTCTCCTCCAGTAGTTAAATCTGTTTTCATTTCTTCAACCAACCAATCAGAAGGGTAGAATAATTCCCACCCACCAAAGGCATAAGGAGAGACTTGAAAATTAAAAACCTGTCGTTCGTCATTACCATTAGCGCGATCTCCAGAAAATTGAATCTCAAATATGCTTTCATTTCCATTTTCGGCAGCTCCATTAAAATTATCTGCATAATTCGTTAATAAAGAATATCCCATACCGGTTACTTCTCCTAGTTTTACTTCTGCCTGGCTCCATTTTTCCTGAAACAAATATGCTTTACCCAATAATGCCTTTGCAGCACCTTGTGTTGCTCTTCCTTTCCATTCTGATGAATGCTCTGTCAATAAATTTGGTTCTGCTTCTGCGAGATCTTTTTCTATCTGCTCCCATATTTTATCCGGAGTTGTCTGGGATACAAAAAGACGATCTAATTCGGTTTCATAAGTAGTTACCAAAGGCACATTTTCAAAACCGGTTACCAGCCAAAAATAGTACAGTGCTCTTAAGAATTTTGCTTCGGCTACAATCGTATTCTTATCTACCTGAGATAGTGCTTGCATTTCTGGTATTCTTTGTATGATCTGATTAGCTCGCCCTATACCTGCATAGCTACTTTGCCATATATTGTATGGACCTGTATCTTCTGTGGTATTAGAGAAACTTGCCAGGGATCGACTATATGTTTCTCCTGTATTATTGGTCACATCATCAGCACGATATGCCATTGCGGTATATACCTCTTCAAAGAAAGCCCACTTACTTCCACTTGCACTATGCATTGCACCATAAGTAGCTGTTAAGGCTTGTAGTGCATGTTCTTTTGTTTGCCAAAAACTAGAATCGGTCAAATTCTCATTGTTAGGAACGTTCAAAAACTCATCACTACAAGAGTGCAATATTCCTATACAAAGAACTATAATTAATAAATAACTAATTTTTTTCATTGTTCTGTTTTTTTAATTTTTTCTAACTATTACATCGATACGTTAATACCGAATATAAAGGATCTGGTTAATGGGTAGAATCCTCTGTCAACTCCTCTATTAAATGTTCCTCCATTCCCCAGACCTGGATCAAAACCTGAATAATCTGTAATGGTAAATAGATTATTGGCAGTTGCATACACTCTGATTCTCGAAACAGGAATCTTACTTATTGCAGATTCTGGAATCGAATATCCTATTTGTAGGTTCTTTAATCGTAAGTATGATCCATCTTCAAGAAAATAACTAGAAGGTCTAATGTTATTGTTAGGATCACCAAATGCGTTTCTTGGTATATTGGTATTCGTATTCTGTGGCGTCCAGGCATTAACTAAATCAGAAGACACATTATTTCTATCGGTTCTGTATAACCACATTTTTACACCATTGTAGATTTTATTTCCCTGGGTTCCCTGAAAGAATATACTAACATCGAAGTTTTTGTATGTAGCATTAAGAGTTAATCCATATTCAAAATCTGGAAGTCCGCTACCCATATATTTTTTATCATCATCGTTTAATTCACCATCCCCATTTACATCGGTAAATCGTAAATCTCCCGGTGCGGCATCTGGTTGAACTCCATGTGCATCAATTTCTGCCTGGTTTTGAAATATTCCATTGGCTTCAAATAAATAAAATCGACCGATTTCTCCTCCTACTTCAGTACGAGTGGTGGGAAAATTATTAAATTCTATAAAACCATCAGTACGAGCTTCGCCCTCTACTCCAAGTTTTGTAATCTTATTTTTTGAAGTACTTAAGTTTGCAGTAACATCAAAAGAAAAATCTTTGTATTGTTTACTGCTATAGGTAGCAGAAAACTCCCATCCTTTATTTTCTAAATCTCCTGCATTGGTCAAAGGGTCTGTTGTAATTCCAGAAGTACCAGGAACTTTAGTAAACACTAACATATCTGTAGTCTTAGCATTAAAATAATCAAAAGAAGCTTTGATTCTATTATCTAATAAACCAAGATCAATCCCAACATTGGTAGTTGCCGTTTCTTCCCATCGAATATCAGGTGTTGGTAATGAAGTAGCAATTGCCCCAGATAGTATCGCTTGCGTTACATCCTCTCCAAATGGATAGTTTAATTGCTGTCCTCCAGAACCGATCCTTGCCAAAAATAAATGATTAGGGATAAGCTGATTTCCTAATGTACCATAGCTAAAACGAGGTTTTAGCTGAGTAAATAAATCCGACTTAAAAAAGTTTTCGTTATGAACTGCCCAACCCAATGAAACTGAATAGAAAGTACCGTATTGATTCTTAGAACTAAAGCGCGACGAACCATCTCTTCTGGCACTGGCCTGCACATAATATCTATTGGCATAATCATAACTTAAACGACCAAAAACAGATTGTAATGTACTAGAAAAATTTCGGCCAAAAGAAGAAGCATCTCCTATCCCGGCACTTAGCGCTTGTATTGCATCAGATGGTAATCTATTATTACTACCTCCTGCCGAGTTAAATACATTTTCTTCTTTAGAACCTCCAACAAGGATATCAAAATCGTGATCTCCAAATGTTTTGACATAGTTTAATGTATTGTTTAATGTCCAACTGGTAGTTCTTGATCTGGTTTCAGATAAAAACGGATCTTCATTAATAGATTGTGGACCAAAGTTGAATGCGGGCTGAAAGAAAAAGAAGTGCTCGTTTTCTACATTTAATCCGTATTGAAATTGATAACTCAATCCATCAAATAATTTTAAGTCGGCTGCAATATTAAATTGAGTGTATTCATCACGATCAATACGATCGGTTAATTCTCCTTGTCCGATTGGATTTCCCGAACCTAAACCAGTTGCTGGCGTAGCAAATCCATTTAAAGAATTTGCATCATAAATTGCTTTATGAGGTAATTGAGAATAGATGTTTAAAAACGGAGAAAAGCTAGCGTTACCTCCATCAAGAGGTTCAAAAATACTTCGTCTTTTTTCTTTGGCATAAGCCAAACCAGGAGAAATCTTCAAACGGTTATTCAACAATTTGATATCCATATTTAATCGGGTATTAAACCTATTGAAATCTGTATTAATTACAGTTCCTGAATTGGCAAAATAACCTGCCGAAAAATTATAGGTAGTATTTTCTGAACCTCCCGAAACCGAAATATCATGTTTCTGCTCAAAAGCATTTTTGTAGTAGGCGTCTGCCCAATCAGAATCTGCATATTGTTCTCCATTGGTAAGATATGGAGCAGGAGTTTCTCCTACATTAGCATATGCTTCTAGTTTTATCTGATCGTGTTGAGCTCTATTTGCTACCTTTATATTATCATCAATAGAGTGTGTACTTATGTATGAATTTACGACAACCCTCGGGTCTCCTCTTTTTCCTCTTTTTGTAGTAACGATAACCACTCCATTAGAAGCTCTAGATCCATAAATGGTTGCAGCAGATGCATCCCTAAGAATACTAATGTTTTCGATATCAGCAGGGTTTACATAGGATAAATCTCCCGGAACCCCATCAATTACAAACAAAGGGTCATTATTATTTACAGTACCCATACCACGAATTCTGATTACCGGAGCACTCCCTGGGGCACCACTCGCTATTGCTACATTAAGCCCGGCTACTTGCCCTTGTAAAGATGTTGCTATATCGGCAGTAGGTATTTTTTGTATCTCTTCTATATTTACTGAAGTAATAGCAGCAGTTAATTCTGATTTTTTTTGCGTTCCATAACCCACCAAAACAACTTCTCCTAAGCTCTGGGCGTCCTCTTCAAGGCCAATGTTAATTATTGTTTGATTTCCGACCAGAACTTCTTTAGTTACAAATCCTAAATATCTATATACTAATGTTGTTTGCGAATCGGAAACTTCAATTGAATAATTTCCATCGAAATCAGTTTGTGTTCCCTGAGTTTCGTTTCCTTTAATTGTAATTGTAACTCCTGGTAAAGGAGAACCGCTACTATTTTCTGAAACATTACCTGTTATTACTACATTTTGCGCATAAGTATTAGCGAATCCAAATAGAGTAAATCCAAGCAGAGTTAAAAGAAATATAGTATTGGTTTTTCTTTTTTTTGCTTTCATAATCACATTGTTTTTTGGTGATAACCCCTTATTTTACAAGGGTTTTAACGTAAAATATTGGCGCAATATAGAATTTTAGTTTTTAAAAAGGCAACTAGTACCTACCAGTTTTTTAAAAGAAAAAATATGATATATTTGTAGCATGAAAACAATTAATGTAGTAGATAATATAGGTGTCCCTAAATACAAACAGATCATTTCATCAATTGAAAGTGCTATCTTATCTGGGGAGTATAAACGTGGAGATAAACTACCATCGATTAACAGTGTAAAGCTTCGGTTCTCCCTTTCGAGAGATACCGTATTACTCGCCTACAATGATTTAAAAGTAAGAGGAATTGTAAATTCTGTTCCTGGTAAAGGGTACTACGTGAAAAGTGAAAGTATTGAAATCGCACAAAAGATTTTTTTACTGTTTGACGAATTAAATGCCTTTAAAGAAGATTTGTATAATTCTTTTTTAAAAAGTTTAAATAACAATGTAGAGGTAGATATTTATTTTCATCATTTCAATTATGATGTATTTAGCAAATTGATTTATGACAATATTGGGAACTACAATTATTACGTTATCATGCCTGCCAACCTAAATGATATCCCTTCTGTTTTAGATATATTACCTCAAGACAAAGTGTATATACTCGATCAAACTCGTCAAGAGCTTGCTCAATACCCTGCTATTCATCAAAATTTTAAGAAAGATATTCTAACTGGTCTGGTAAAGGGGCTTCATCTCTTAAAAAAATATCAAAAACTAGTACTCCTTTTTCAGGAACAGAAACAACCTTCAGGAATGCTCGAGGGTTTTGAAATGTTTTGCAACACGTATCATTTTAACAGTGAAGTAATTGATTCTCTCGAAGAAAGAACATTAACTAAAGGAGAAGTTTACATAATCCCAGATGATAGAAGCCTTATTCGTATCATAAAAAAAATTAAAGAAGTAGAGTTTACTCTTGCAAAAGATATCGGTATCATATCTTATAATGATACACTTCTTAAAGAAATTGTCGAAGGAGGTATAACCACTATTTCTACTGATTTTAATAAAATGGGAGAGCGCTTAGCCGAAATGATCATGAATAAAGAACAAATTAGAATCGAAAACATAAATAATCTAATCTTAAGAAACTCTCTTTAGCTTTTGTATCAAATAAATCACATAAAAGAACAAATACACCCTAAATATCATATTGAACTTTTAACCGCAGATCAAAGTTCGAGTGCTATAATAGCTTTAAATTTAGGAGGAAGTGTGCAAAGACTATCTATTAATGGTAAAAGTATAATAGCAGGGTTAGAGTTATTAGATTATAATACTACCTATGCTTCTGCTGTTTTATTTCCGTTTGCCAATAGAGTAAAGAATGGAAAATATAGTTTTGAAGATAAACAGTACACTTTAGACCTAAATGTAAAAGAAGAAAACAACGCTTTACATGGTCTGATATATAATAAAACCTTCGAATTTATAAAAGAAGAAATATGTGTTGATCATGCTACGGTAACTATTGGCTATGAAGAGACCAAAAGGGTGAAAGGGTTTCCTTTTAAATACGCTATATATTTAACATACACTTTATCTGCCAATGCCTTAGAGCTCTCTGTAGCGGTAATCAATAATGACAAAACTCCTTTTCCTTTTACTATTGGCTGGCATCCATATTTTTTAAGTAGTGATCTACACAAAAGTTTTCTTACTGTTGAAAGCAATAAAAAATTAGTGTTCGACAAGGATATGATCCCTATGAAGATTAAGGATATTATTATAAAAGGGCCTATCCAGATCAAAGACAGACTTTTTGATGATTGTTATATTCTTAATACTAATTCAGCAAAATTTAATACTCCTGATTATTGTTTGATGCTTGAGTCTTCCTCTGAAGAAAATTATTTGCAAGTATTCACCCCTGAAAAAAGAAATATAATCGCCCTAGAACCCAAAACTGGCCCCTCTAATAGTTTTAATAACAAGTTAGGATTAAGCATCTTAAATCCAAAAGAAACCTATAAGATAAATTGGAAAATTAAACTTCAGAACAATGAATAAAAATGCTCTATTTATACTAATTTCTGTTCTCATATCATGTTTTGGTTGTAAAAAACAAACTGAGATAACTGCACCCGTTGTTACTCCAAAAAAGTATCTCGCATATAGTAAAAACATTCTTAATTATAGCGTTACTCCAAAAGATTCTATCGACAAGTCTAGTTTGATGTTTTCTGATCAGGGAGCATGGTTTGCCTATAGTTTTCCTGATTCAATTCATCCTTCTCCCGGGTTCTCTGGGCCATTTTTAATGACGCAGCAAAATGGAATCTGGAGCAGCGAGATACTTGTAAAATTAAATATTGAAGATGTTTCATGGACTGAATATAAAACAACCGCATACAATAGTCATTTAGAACAAACTTTTACAAATGATGATCTAATACTAAAACAAAAACTGGTATTTGCCTCTGGACATTCCGCATTAATACAGTATACGCTTACCAACAAAACTGATAGAACTATTGAGTTGACCTATAACTGGAAAAACCAGCAGCTTTTAACAAAAACACTAAGATTAGAATCATCAGAAAATAAGATTACCATACACTCTTCAAAATCAAATGCTACCGGGTATATTGTATTTCCTGATGAAACAAAAATCACAAGCACCGATAGCACTTATTCTGCTAAAAATCAGCAACTACATTTAAAACCAAAAACCAGTAAAGAGATTGTAGTTTCACAGACTTTTATTTTTCCCGAATACTCCTGGGAAGAGGAGCAAAAAACGATCGCTACTATTGATTTTGACACTATTTTAAATAAACGTAGCATCGAAAAAGAAACGCAGTTAACCTCTTTGATCGACGCAAGAAAAGAAAAGTTTCAAGATGACAAATATGCTAAATTAATGGCCAAAGCGCATCTTACCTTACAAAACAACTGGCGTATTCCTGCTGGAGAAATACAACACGAAGGATTGTTCCCCAGTTATCACTACAAGTGGTTTAACGGGTTTTGGTCATGGGATTCATGGAAACACGCTGTTGGATTATCTTATTATAATACAGAATTAGCCAAAAAACAAATGCGGTTAATGTTCGAATTTCAGAACGAAGATGGTTTTGTTGCGGATTGTGTATACAGAGATACAAGTATAGAAGATCATAACTATCGAGATACAAAACCACCATTATCTGCATGGGCAGTAGTTAAAATTTATGAAAAAGATCATAATCTTGATTTCGTAAAAGAATTATATCCTAAACTTAAAAAATATCATTATTGGTGGTATCAAAAACGAGATCATGATAAAGATGGACTATGCGAGTATGGATCTACCGATGGCAGCCTTGTTGCTGCCAAGTGGGAAAGTGGTATGGATAACGCCATTCGTTTTGACGATTCAAAAATTCTTAAAAACGAAAAAGGAGCCTATTCTTTAGATCAGGAAAGCGTTGATCTTAATGCATACCTCTACGCAGAAAAACTGTACCTGGAAAAACTTGCAGAAGCCATTCAAAAAAATGATGATGTAAAACAATACCAGGCAGAAGCAAAAAAACTAAAAGAAACAATTCAGAACCAATTCTATGACCCTGCAGATGGTTGGTTTTATGACACAAACCTGGACGGAACAACATTTATAAAAGGAGAAGGTAGCGAAGGATGGACACCTCTTTGGGCAAATGTAGCAACCCAAAAACAAGCAGAATCCGTAAAAAACAAGATGATGAATCCCAGTAAATTCTATACCAAAATGCCTTTTCAGACCATGTCTGCCGATCACCCAAAGTTTGATCCTTTAAAAGGGTATTGGAGGGGCCCTAATTGGCTGGATCAATCTTATTTTGGTGTAAAAGGATTACGTAATTATGGATTTGATAAAGAAGCAGATCAGGCTACGGTACAAATCATTGAAGGAGCAGAAGGATTGTTAGAAAAAGGAAAAGCAATTCGAGAAAATTATCACCCTTTGACTGGGCAAGGCTTACATGCACAAAATTTTAGCTGGAGTGCAGCACATATCATAATGCTATTAATAAAAGAATAGATGATGAAATACTCAACCTTACAGGTAACCACTAATCAGGCAGAACAAATACTGCAACAATTATTCGGCATTACAGGAAAAGCCTCTTCCCTTCCTGGAGAAATTGATTTTAATTTTAGGATTAAAACTAAACATGGAGATGGATACATTCTTAAAATATCAAGACCCGATGAACATATTCATTATCTGGAGTATCAACAACAGCTATTAGAATATGTAGAGAAAAATGGGAAAAACCTTATAGCCCCCAGAGTAATTAGAGATAAAGAAGGCAATGACATATCCGAAATTGTAGATGAAAATAATACACGTAGAAAAGTACGTCTGTTATCCTGGATAAGTGGTAGAGTATGGAGCAGTGTTAATCCGCAATTAG
The DNA here is from genome assembly GCF_000626715.1 of Aquimarina atlantica. Classification (GTDB taxonomy): domain Bacteria; phylum Bacteroidota; class Bacteroidia; order Flavobacteriales; family Flavobacteriaceae; genus Aquimarina; species Aquimarina atlantica. The sequence continues at coordinate 367,283 of NZ_AQRA01000002.1, forward strand.
ATACGTTGCGATACAGTTTAGGAGAACAATGCGGCTTACTAACAAGTGCTTTACAAGGGTTTGACCATCCCGAAGCACATCGGGAATTTGTTTGGGATATCGCACAATCTTCATGGACCAAAGAACATGTACATCTGTTTGAGGGAGAAGAAAAGGATATCATTTCTTTCTTTCAAGATAGATTTGAAGCCATTCAGGATTCATATGCTACCCTTAGAAAATCGGTAGTTCACAATGATGCTAACGATAATAATGTTATTGTTTCAGAAGACTTGATTCATCCCAAGGTTAAAGCTGCAATCGATTATGGAGATGCGATACACACTCAGATCATTAATGATGTGGCTATTGCCTGTGCATATGCTATAATGAATCATAACGATCCACTAGAAGCGGCTTTACCCATACTACAAGGATACCATGCTACTTTTCCGTTAAAAGAAGATGAAATCAAGTATCTGTATGTAGCAATAGCTATGCGTCTGGTAATTTCTGTTACAAAATCAGCTATTAATAAAATCAAGGAACCCGACAATACTTACTTATTAATTAGTGAAAAACCAGCGTGGGAAGTATTAAAAAAATGGAGACAAATTAGCGAAGAGTATGCTCATTATAGTTTTAGGCATACCTGCGGATACTCTGCTCATCCTAATGAGAAGGCTTTTAGCGTTTGGGTAGAAAATAATAACTACTCCTTATCAGAACTATTTCCTTCGGTTCAAAAAAATGAGGTGTGCCTTTTAGATTTGAGCGTGTCCAGCAAATGGGTTGGGCATCAGCAAGAATTTAATGATTTAGATGTATTTCAATTTAAAGTAGATCGCCTTCAAAAGGAAAATCCCGATAAGATTATCGCAGGCGGATATTTAGAACCCAGAGCGTTATACACATCAACCACCTATGACAAAATAGGAAATAGCGGACGAGAAAGTAGAACAGTCCATCTTGGGGTAGATTTTTGGCTCCCTGACAATACTTCGGTTCATGCCGTATTAGACGGAGAAGTTGTAACAGCATTTAATCATGCCGGAGACAAAAACTACGGAGGATTAATTATACTCAAACATCAAACCGAGTCATTAGAATTTTATACGCTATATGGGCATTTAACTGTTAATAGCGCACTACAAAAACAGCCTGGAGATAGTATAAAAAAAGGGGAATGTATTGGATACCTTGGTGATCCAACTCAAAATGGAAATTGGGCTCCACATCTACATTTTCAGATTATGCTTTCTATGTTGGATTATACCGTAGATTTTCCTGGAGTAGCCTATTATAATCAAATAGAAGTGTGGAAAGGCCTATGCCCGGATCCAAACTCATTATTCAAATTAGAAAGTCTCAATTCTCTAAGTGATACCACTAATGAAGAATTGATCACTTACCGAAAAAAACACCTTGGTAAAAGCCTGAGTCTACAGTATAAGGTACCCATTAAAATGGTACGTGGATCCGGGCAATATCTAATAGATCAATATGGTAAAAAGTATTTAGATACCGTAAATAATGTAGCTCATGTAGGGCACGAAAATTATGCTGTGGTTAAAGCAGGGCAAGAACAAATGGCCTTGATTAATACTAATTCTCGCTATCTACACGACAATATTAATCAATTAGCCCAGGAGTTGATAGAAACATTACCCCCAGAATTAAATGTATTGCATTTTGTTAATTCTGGAAGTGAAGCGAATGAATTAGCCATTAGAATGGTTAAAGCTGTAACAGGAGAACGTGATATCATAGCTTCAGAAGTCGGGTATCATGGAAATGCCAATATGTGCATCGATATTAGTTCCTATAAATTCGATGGTAATGGTGGTCATGGCGCCCCAGAGTATACTCATATATTTCCCTTACCTGATGCGTATAGGGGTAAATACAGAGGAGAAAACACAGGAGAACAATACGCTCTAGAGGTTCAGAATTGTATTGACGAAGTACATAAAAAAGGAAGAAAAATTGGAGCATTTATTATAGAATCCATTATAAGTTGTGGTGGCCAGATCGAATTACCAAATGGTTTTTTACCTAAAGCCTACGAATATACTCGTGCCGCAGGAGGATTATGTATTTCTGATGAAGTACAGGTGGGATGCGGAAGAGTAGGAAAAACGTTTTGGGGATTTCAATTGTATGGTGTAACTCCTGATATTGTAACTATAGGAAAACCTTTAGGTAATGGACATCCATTGGCAGCAGTTGTTTGCACACAAGAAGTAGCCAACAAATTTGCTAATGGAATGGAGTACTTTAACACCTTTGGAGGCAACCCGGTTTCTTCTGCCATAGGAGCAGCAGTTCTTAAAACCGTAAAACGCGAAAACCTACAATCTCACGCTTTAGAAATTGGGGAATTTCTCAAAGAAGAACTACAAAAATTAGCCATAAAATATCCAATCATAGGAGATGTTAGGGGGCAAGGATTATTTCTTGGTTTTGAGCTTGTAGATAATAACATGAATCCTTTGGCAGATCATGCTGATTATTTAGCCAACAGGATAAAAGATCACGGCATCTTAATGAGTACAGATGGTCCGGATCATAATGTATTAAAAATTAAACCTCCCATTATTTTTACTAAAGAAAATGCAGAAGAATTAATTTTTTATCTCGATAAAGTATTTGCAGAAGACTACATGCAGAGTATTAAAGAAATATAACACAGTCATGAAATTAAAACATCTAATCATATTAGCAGGAATAATAGGGATATATAGTTGTAGTAAAGAGCCTTTACAACCTGTTTCAGAACAGACCAATCATTTTAATCATAAGGTATTCGAAGAAAATAAACTGCCTCCCAGAGCTACATTCTTTGGTTTTGAATCCAAATTGATAAAACAAAAAGAAAAATCGAAACGTTTTTTAAGTCTAAACGGAGATTGGAAATTTAATTGGGTAAAAGACCCTAAGCAACGTCCAACAACTTTTCAACATAATGAATATATAGACCTTGACTGGAGTACCATTCCTGTACCTGCAAATTGGGAAGTTCTAGGGTATGGAAAACCCATCTATCTCGATGAGAGATACCCTTTTACAACCAAATGGCCTAATGTTCCCGAAGATTATAATCCTGTAGGAACCTATAGAAAATTTATTCATTTAGATGAAAATTTTCTGTCAGAAGATGTTGTTCTTCATTTTGCAGGAGCTAAATCTGCCATGTACGTATATATAAATGGACAATATGTAGGCTACTCTCAAGGGAGTAAAACACCAGCAGAATTTAATATAACTCAATACCTTACTAAGGGAGAAAATCTTATCGCATTACAACTTTTTCGATGGAGCGATGCTAGTTATGTAGAAAGCCAGGATATGCTTAGAATGAGTGGTATAGAAAGAGATGTATATTTATATACACAACCCAAAGTATTTGTTTCTGATTATTATACCTATACCAACTTAGATGAATCCTATACCAAAGGAATTTTTAAAGGAACTATATCTGTCGCCAATAGTCTTGAAGATCCCGTGACCAGAACGGTATCTGTTAAGGTATTAGACGGAGAACATACTATTTACACTGCTTCAGAAGAGATAAAAATACCAGCACAATCAAAAATTGATTTTACCACAGAAAAAATAATCGACAACGTTAAGAAGTGGTCTGCCGAAATTCCGAATCTATATACTTTGGCAATCACTTTAGAAAACCCTGATCAGGGTAATAGTAATCAATATATTCATCGACATGTTGGATTTAAACGTGTAGAAATTAAAAATAGTCAGGTTTTAATTAATGGCAAAGCCGTTTATATACGAGGTGTAGACCGACATGAAACCGATCCTTTTACTGGGCATGTAGTATCTAAAGAATCTATGGAAAAGGATATCAAATTGATGAAACAAAATAATATCAATGCCGTACGAAGTGCACATTACCCTAATGATCCTTATTGGTTAGATCTATGTGATCAATATGGATTATATGTTATTGATGAAGCCAATATAGAAAGCCACCCATTGGCTATAGACGAAAAAACTCAAATCGGTAACGAGATGAGTTGGTTACCAGCTCATATGATGCGAACACAAAGAATGTTCTATAGAGATAGAAACCATCCTTCTATCTATTCCTGGTCACTAGGGAATGAAGCAGGAGAAGGAGAAATTTTTAGAACTACCTATTCATGGTTAAAAAAACATGATGATAATCGAATTGTACAATATGAACCAGCAGGTAAAGAAGAATATACCGATGTGTATTGCCCGATGTACCCTAAACCAGAATACCTGATTCATCATGGTCAATCGGATTCTGATAAACCTTCGATTATGATCGAATATGCGCATGCTATGGGTAATTCTGTTGGTAATCTACAGGATTATTGGGATATCATTGAAAAATACCCGAATCTTCAGGGAGGATTTATCTGGGATTGGGTAGATCAAAGTTTAGAATATAAAGACGAAAACGGGAATCCTTATTTGGCATACGGGCATGATTATCATCCTGATCTGCCCACAGATGGTAACTTTTTAAATAATGGATTAGTAGATCCGTATCGAAATCCGCACCCCCACTTATCCGAAGTAAAAAAGGTATACGAACCCGCACAATTTTATTACAAAGGAAAAGAGATTATAGAAATAGAAAATAAAAACTTCTTCGAGGATTTTACTGATAAAAGTATTTCATGGAAAATATTAGAAGATGGTATTAAAATAGCAGAAGGCAAAGGAATTTCGGCATTTGTACTACCTGGAGAGAAAAAAGCAGTAACACTAGAAAAATTCCCTAATGTTTTAGATAAAAACAAAGAGTATATTCTAGAAGTAAGCTTATTGCAGAAAGAGGCAAACTCATTACTTCCTAAAGGACATGAAATTGCGTGGGATCAATTTATTATTCAAAAAGGAACTGGATTTACAAATACACCTTCGGTTTCTAATGATTTAAAAATCGCCTCTACAGATCAATCTATAGCTATTCAAAATAAAATAGTAGATCTAAAGCTCGATAAAAAAACCGGCGAAATCATTTCCTGGAAACATCATGGAATTGTGATTACCAATCACCCTATTAAACCTAACTTTTGGCGCCCTCCTACAGATAATGATCTGGGTAATGGTATGGATAAATGGGCCAAAATATGGCAAGATGCTTCTTATAATTATAAAGCAAAACTTGTCGAAAATCCTGTAACAAAAAATTCTGGTGTTTCTTATAAAGTAGCCTACTCACTTCCTGCAAACGAAGCTAATGTAGCCGTAACTTATCATATTAATGCCAATGGAGAAATGAAAGTAGATTTTAGCTTTGCTCCAAACCAGAATGATTTACCTAACATCCCCAGATTAGGAATGTATCTAACCTTACCTAGCACATTTCAGAAAGTATCCTGGTATGGTAATGGCCCAGAAGAAAGTTATTGGGATCGCAAGACGGGAGTTAAAGCAGGAATATATACAGGCAGCGTAGATTCACAATTTCATAGGTATTCGAGACCACAGGAAACAGGGAATAAAACCGACGTGAGATGGATGAAAATTGCTTCGAATGCAGTAACTCTTATAGCCAATAGCACTTCATCATTACTTAATAGCAGTGTATGGCCTTTTGCTATGACCGAATTGGATTTTAACAGCGAAAAAGATGGGGCGGCTTCTGCCTCAGGATTAGTTCCGGTTACTAAGAAACACGGAGCAGATATCAAAACCGGAGAAACAATTCAATGGAATATCGACTATCAACAAATGGGAGTAGGAGGAGATACTTCCTGGGGGCGCTTAGTGCATGAAGAATACACTATAAAACCAACAAAACACAACTATTCATTTACAATACAACCAATTAAATAAGAAACTATGCAGTTTATCACATTTATAGGGTTTACATTATTAGTAGCAATAATAGCGTATATAAAAAGCAGAAAAACAGATGAATCTTCTTCTGACGGGTATTTTCTAGGTGGAAGAAGTTTAACAGGCATCGTTATCGCAGGGTCGTTATTATTAACCAATCTATCAACCGAACAAATCGTAGGCTTAAACGGAGCTGCCTTTAAAGAAGGGATACTGGTTATGGCATGGGAAACTCTGGCTGCAATCGCTATGGTAGTTACCGCAGTATTTTTATTACCCCGATATCTAAAAGGAGGAATAACCACTGTTCCCCAATTTTTACAAAGACGATACGATAAAACCTCCAAAACAATCACCTCTGCATTATTTCTAAGTGGATATGTGGTGGTGTTATTACCTATCGTTTTATATTCTGGAGCATTGGCCATTAATACAATGTTTGATGTACCTGACATGTTAAATGTTAATGAAACTACTGCTTTATGGATAACCGTTTTCGGAATCGGTATCATAGGGTCTATTTATGCCATTTTTGGTGGTTTAAAAGCAGTCGCAGTATCCGATACCATTAATGCAATAGGGTTACTGGTCGGAGGATTGTTAATACCAATATTTGGATTAATGGCCATTGGTGATGGCAGTATTTTTGAAGGAATTGCTACATTAACACAATCTCATCCCGAAAAATTCAAAGCATTAGGAGGGCCAGAATCTTCAATTCCGATAGGAACTATATTCACTGGTATGATGTTGGTTCAATTGTTTTATTGGGGAACCAATCAGGCGATTATCCAAAGAGCATTAGGAGCTAAAAACCTAAAAGAAGGCCAAAAAGGCTTGTTATTAGCTTCGTTTATAAAAATACTAGGGCCACTAATTGTTGTATTACCGGGATTAATTGCTTTTCACATGTTTGGGAACACATTAGATAATCCGGATGAGGCATATCCGATGTTAGTAACCAAAGTATTACCTGCTGCGTGGGTAGGTTTTTTTGCAGCAGTATTGTTTGGTGCTATTTTGAGTTCTTTTAATTCGGCTTTAAACAGTTCGGTTACCCTATTCGGAATTGATATATACCAATCCCATTTTAAACCAGATGCTACAGAACGCCAAACGGTAAAAGCCGGAAAAAGTTTTGGTATCATATTAGCAATTGTGGCTATGTGTATCGCGCCACTAATTGCATATGCACCTGATGGCTTATTTGGGTATTTACAAAAAGTAAATGGGTGTTATAGCATTCCTATTTTAACCATTATTGTAGTGGGATATCTTACCAAATATGTCCCTGCAATTGCTGCAAAAATTGCTATCATTTCTGGTGTTGTTTTATATGTAGCTTATATTTTATTAGATGAATTTGTTTTTGTTGGGCAATTCCCTCATTTCTTACATGTTATGGCTATTCTCTTTGTACTTAATGTACTTATCATGTTACTAATAGGTAAATTTAGACCCCGAACAGAAGCATACCAGCAACACTATACAGAACAAGTTGATATTACCCCCTGGAAACATCTTAATACTGTAGGAATTACGATCTGTTTGATCGTTCTAGGAATCTATATATACTTTGCATAAATGACAAATGAATCATTACTAGAAAAGGTAAAATCTTCTTTTCTGAAACGATTTGATACTAAACCTGTATTATCTTTTTCTCCAGGTAGAATTAATCTAATTGGGGAACATACCGATTATAATGAGGGGTTTGTCTTTCCCGCAGCAATTAATAAAGGGATCGTTTCAGGAATCCAGAAAAATAATGCTATGCTTTGTTCGGTCTATGCCATAGATACCAATGAAGTTTTAGAATTTTCGTTACAAAATATGCAACCTATCAAAAATGGAGGGTGGAAAAATTATGTGCTGGGAGTCGTTGCCGAAATTCTTAAAAGAGATAAAACGATCTATAATTTTGATTTGGTTTTTGCAGGTAATATCCCTCTGGGAGCCGGATTATCATCCTCTGCTGCCCTGGAAAACAGTGTTGTTTTTGGGTTAAATGAAGTGTTTGAACTTGGGTTGACCAAAAAAGAAATGATTTATATCTCTCAGCAAGCAGAACATAATTATGTAGGAGTACAATGTGGTATTATGGATCAATACGCCAGTATGTTTGGAAAAGAAGGTAATGCTTTATTACTAGATTGCAGAAATCTTAAAGCAACCTATTTTTCTGTTGATTTTAAAGAATACGATATTGTTTTAATCAATACTAATGTAAAACATAGTCTGGCAGAAAGCGCATATAATGAAAGACGTTCGGTATGCGAGGCGGTAGCAAAACGCTTAGAAGTACCTGTGCTAAGAGATGCTACATATGAAGCCTTATTTGCCATTAAAGAAGAAATCAACCAAGATCATTATCAAAAAGCGCTATTTATCATACAAGAAAACGAACGAGTTCTAAAAGCTGCTATTGCCCTGGAAAAAAAGGACTACGTAACTTTTGGCGAACTACTTTTTGAGTCGCATAACGGATTGCAAAATCAATATAATGTAAGTTGTACAGAATTGGATTTTTTAATTGATCAGGCAAGGCAAAATCCCGATGTATTAGGTGCACGAATGATGGGAGGTGGATTTGGCGGTTGTACTATTAACATCATTAAAAAAGGAACTGCAGATGTATTTATTGATACAATCGCTCCCTTATACCATAAACAGTTTAACAAAACACTAAGTCGATATGATATCCATATTGCACAAGGAACGTATAAAATCACATAATATGATCACAAGATATCTATATATATTAGGAGTACTAATAGGGCTAACCAGCTGTCATCAGGAAATAAAAGTAGATGAGAAAGCCGATAAACAGCAAATTATTAAAGTGCTGAAAGCACAGGAACAAGCCTGGTCGAATCATGATCTGGAAGGGTATATGCAAGGGTATTGGAAATCGGATTCTTTAAAGTTTTACGGGAGTAGAGGATTAACCTATGGTTGGGATAACACATTAGCTAATTATAAAAAAGGATACCCGACTAAAGCCCATACGGGCACATTAAACTTTGTTATTAGTGATATCTCCCGAATTGATGGTGAGTCTTATTTTGTGATGGGAGAATATCATTTAGTACGCAGCGTAGGCAATGCTGATGGTACTTTTATGATCATTTTCAAAAAAATAAATGGTAATTGGAAAATTGTAGCAGATTCCTCATGTTAGATACAGCATTACAAGACTATTCTCACAGGCGTTATAATCCACTTACAGGAGAGTGGGTATTGGTATCCCCACACAGGGCAAAAAGACCATGGCAAGGCCAGGAAGAAGAAACCAATACACAATCATTACCATCTTATGATAAAGATTGTTATTTATGCTCGGGAAATACGAGGGCCGGAGGAAAGAAAAATCCAGATTACCAGGATGTTTTTGTTTTTGAAAACGATTTTGCAGCATTACAAAACGAATCTCCTTCTTTTGCAATAGAAGAAGAACTGTTTAAAGTAAAAAGTGAAACAGGAATCTGCAAAGTAATCTGTTTTACCCCGGATCATTCTAAAAGCTTAGCCAATATGCCTGTATACGCTATTGAAAAAGTGATTGAAGTATGGCAAGAAGAATATCAAAAATTAGGCGCGCTACCAGAGATTAATTACGTACAGATCTTTGAGAATAAAGGTGCGGTTATGGGATGTAGCAACCCGCATCCTCATGGGCAGATATGGAGCCAGTTTCATCTACCTAATGAGATCTTAAAAAAAGATGATAATCAACGGCGCTATTTTTCTAAACATGGTACATCGTTACTAGAAGATTATGTGATCCTGGAATTAGAAAAGAGAGAACGCATCGTATTTCAAAATGAACACTTTGTTGTATTAGTTCCTTTTTGGGCTATTTGGCCATTCGAGACAATGATTATTCCCAAAAAGAGACAATCTTCTATTTTAGAAATGAGTCGAAATGAGCGAATCGCTTATGCAACATGTATTTCTGTATTGACCCGGGCGTACGATCAATTATTTAATTGTTCTTTTCCTTATTCTAGTGGGATTCATCAGGCACCAACTCATAATCTTGATCATACCCATTGGCATTGGCATATGAGTTTTTATCCTCCATTATTGCGAAGTGCTACTGTTAAAAAATTTATGGTTGGCTATGAAATGTTTGGGATGCCGCAACGAGATATAACTGCAGAAACCGCTGCAACAATGCTTTATGAATTAATATAACCTAAGTTCGGTATAATTTATAAAATTACAAAAGCCGTCATCTTTGCGCTGCAAAAACACTACCATTGACGTATTTAATAATGATTTGTTTTTCATAAAACCGATGACGCGGATTTACAATCCGTGCTTTTAAAAACTTCAAAAAAAATTTATTTATAGCGATATTATTAATAATTAACTATAAAAAAACAGCCATATTATTAAGTGACTGTCTTTATGTTTCGGTATGTTTCACGGATTACAAATCCGCGCTATCTTGTTCATGTTCTCTTGGTTACCCTATAGAAGGGTTAATGATATTTGTTTTTTGACCTTTTTTATAGAATCCAAAAGTAAACCCTACCGGTTCTGAGTATACGAAACTTTGCGTGAGCGTATCAAATTCTACAGGAGCATCCAATTCTTTCATGATACAAAGCATACGATATAATTTGGTTTTAGAGATACCTAACTTTGCTGCCAGTTCTACGGGAGATCCGGTAGCTTGCAAACGAATAAGCTGATCAGTTCGCTCTATCAATTGTATTTGCTTTAACATAGAATTCATAGCTATAGATTAAAAACACATACTGTACTTCGAAAAATGATAATGATTATTCGATTATCTTCTTTACTTTATTGGTACAGTAATAGAAAGTAAAATTATGGTTTTACCATACTTAATATGTACGGAAAACCGTAAGATTGTTTTTAATTTAGTACACCATCATTTTCTATGTTACATTTGATATCAGAACGTATTATTGCCGTATTCTTTCTATAATCCAGGTTACTCACCAAAACACAAAAAGCCCGAGGTTTTAGCTATTGTTAACTACAACCCCAGGCAAATGCTCCCCCGAACCTATCTACGTTTAATGCTGTTATATAAATTAGATCTATAGCGATTTATGAGCGCTATTGCAATTCTACTATTGCACGCTCTATCACCTCATCTTTTGTTGTATCTTCAAGGTTAAGTACTACAGGAATATCTGGCTCTACTCCATCGTCCAGGTGTCTTCCCTGGGCATCAATAAATTCACTTGTAGAGAGGCTCCAATACCATCCATTAGCTAAATATCCGTCGGCTATAGATCCGCTTCCTCCTCCTGTTCTTTGTCCTACTGTTTTTATGCTTTCTACCGGATCTACAGAATACAAGAAAGTAGTAGAGGCACTGTATACATTTCTATCGGTAAGTACCATTACGGGTTTTAGGTATTTGTTTGCACTACCTGCTGGTTGAAGCGTGATATGACTATCAGAAAAATCATTTGGCCCCGGACCGGTTTTAAAACGTTCAAACCCGTTATAAATAGGTTTATCTGTGAAATAAGATGCAAATTTGGTTGCCAAAGCCGGATCCCCTCCTGTATTAGTCCGCATATCAAAAACAAGACCTTTGGTATCTTTTAAATCCAGAAATATTCGCTCAATTTCATCATCAGAAATCTCAACATTCCACGAAGGAATCCATAAGTATCCGATTTTTCTATCTTGTGGTAAAGTACCCCATACAGCTCTAAATCCCTGCCCTCCTGCTAATGTCTTTATTTCAGAATTGACCGTATTACCAATATAATTATTCACTAAGATCGCAGCATCTATTCCTGCCGGATATCCTTCTTCAAGATCAAAACTTATAGACATCCCATTTGGATTGTTTTGATCTTCTATAAGGCTAGAATGACCGTCTCTTAAGCTTTTGGTAACCTCACCTAGAATTTCAAAAACTTCTTTTTGAGTTGTAGCATTATTAATCTTTCCTCTAAGGTTGCTTCTCAACGTATTTATATTCACATTCTTAAATTCGAGCATAGCATATTTCTCCTGTACCAGAGTGGTATACTCATCAAATACAGCAAGTGCATCTGTTTTTGGATTTGGTTCCATCAACGCTTTTTCGCAAGAACTGAACACTGCCAAAAATAGAAGCAGACCTATTTTTATTTTTAGATATTTCATTACAATGTTTTATTAAAAAATTAATTAAAGCGCATCACTCTTACTTCGTGCGTTTAAAAATGTTATATCGAATAGAGAGTGAATGTATACCATAGGTTACCGGATACTTCTTAACTTCAGAAAATTTCCTCAGGTGCCATTTGTATCCTACAGAAAACCGGTTTGATAATTGGTATCGTATACTTGTTCTTACCTGAAAATGTTTGGGTATAGTCCTCAATTCATAATACTTAAAGGCAAAAGGACTATCAATTTTATCATTCTGATAATCAAAATCTCCATTCTCCAATACATTCTGCGATGCCGAAAAGGCAAACCCAGTACTTTCTTTGAAATAAGAAACCAATCCTAAATCTAAGCCAAAACGAAACTTTTTATAATCATATATTGCCGAAGCCCACAATGTACTTCCTGTAACATTATATGCACTATTATTACCCAAGCCATCAAAGTTTTTTGCATATAAATCCAGCACATCCCATGTTGCACCAATAAATAGGTTTTCTCTAATACGATGAAGATATTTGGCCTGCAACATAGGATTGTAAGTGCTAACTGTATTGTCGTGAGTAGCAGCTTTTTCTGTAGTTACTATTCCTTGTAAATTAACACCCCAGATTGCTTTTTCATTTTCTTTTAGATATCCCAATCCAAATACACCACCAAATCCATTATACTTAACATTAGAGTATTTTACATCCTGAAAGGAGGAAAAACCACCTCCAATATCAACATAAAAAGAAGATGTTTTTTGTGCATAAAGCTGTACTAGGCTAACTGCAAAAAAGAGCACAATTAAATAGGTTTTTTTCATGTTTTCTAGGTTTTTTTCATGTTTTCGTTTTTATGAATTAATCACTATTGTATTGCGCGTTTAAAAATGAAACGTGTAATAAATATCCCATTACTATCTCCTTCGCCTGCATCACTTTCTACGGCACTGGTTACAAAAATCAGATCCCAACCCTCTGCCAGCATTGTGGTTATTTTTGACGAAATTACCGCATCGTTCGCTGCAATATTCTGAAAACGAATCCCTACCAGGTTATAAAAGTTTAAAAGTTTAGTTTCCTCAAAATCCTTAACACGAATTGCTTTTCTTTTTGATTTATTACGCGTATTATCATCTTCTGTTTGTGTAGAGGTAAACTCCTTATAATCTCTTTCTGCATTTGCCGAAATCAACCTTGAACGCCCTAAACCACTAGGAACTATAGATTCTACACTAGTAATAACTTTTACTTCATATTTCGGAGCCGAAGTTTGTGCACTACTTGTTACGATTGATGCGATAATAAATGCGCTTAATAGAATTACTTTTTTCATTTTTCTTACTTTTTATTATTTATTATTAATTTCGGTGTTCTTCCTTCTTACACAACAGTAAACTATTAGAACACCCTATTTTTACTGTTTAAAAAATCCTTTATTTCCTTTTTGATATTGTGATAATTTGATCAATCACATAAATCGTTATTCCGATCAGGATGGGAAGTATAAGTACGAGATCAACTCGTATTGCCGGACCGGTTATGGTTTTTTCCCATTTGGTTATCTGTAATTCCCAAACAATAAAACTGGACCAGATCACAACTAAAAAAACCAGCAATATTATAACTACACGTTTCATTTTTGAATAGTTTAATTTTTAACGTTGCACAAAGATTTGTGAAAAGGAAAAAGACAGCCAAGAAAAATAATAGAGTAGCGGTTCGGATTTCAGAAATCCGAACGGAAATAGTCCTAAAAACAAGGGTTTCACTCCTGCTTCAGGAATCCGGACATAAAAAAAAGAAGGTTATTCGCTGTTTTTAAAACGAGAAGGAGTGGTGCCTGTATATTTTCTAAAAGCATCATAAAATGTACTTTTACTTTGGAAACCAACTTCGTTACCAATGCCTTCGACGCTTAAGCTATTCGCAATATCACTTCTTAGAAGTTCTTTTGCTTTTTCGACTCTAAAACTATTGATATATGAGTTGAAATTTTGATTAAGCTGGGAATTTATTACTCCCGAAATACGCTTAGGATGTGCTCCTATCTTTTCTGCAATATCAATGATAGTTAAATCAGGTACAGTATATACCTTTTCATCCTGAATGAATTTCTCTATTTCTTGTAGTAATTGTGTTGTACTTTCATTATTTATTAAAGAATCATTGGCTTTGTCTCTTTTGTCAGTAGTTTTTTCACTATCCTCAATAGGAATTAAAGTCTTTACATTTTGTTGAAGAATACCTCGTACAGATATCCAATACAATAACATAACATTAATAGTAGAAAGCGTTAAATGAAAGTAAAAACCGGTATCAAAAAACTCAGAAGCTATTGCAACAAAAGTAAGGAGAAGTCCAAAACCAACAAACCCTCTTGCCCAACGCAGCTCTCGATATTCTGTAGATGTATATTGATCTTTTAACTCTTTGGTATGCTTTTTTATAAAATTTAAGGTTCTAAAACCTATAAAGAAAGAAAAAAGAACTCCTCCTAAAAGTATAAGATTATACCAAAGAGATTCTTCTATTGTCGTTTTCGAATCATTATCCTGAAAAAACACAAATACTCCGATAATAAATTCTGCTATACCAGGAATTAGTGTCCAGTAACTCAGTTTATTTTTAGAGAGTATAGAAACCTGTTGAACATAAATATAAAATAATGGGAACAACAGCCACGTAAACTCAAAAGGCAATAAATTGTATTGAGGATAATATGTTGTAATATTTAGGTCTTCTAATATTGCCGGGAGCAGGTTTAAAGCATATACAATTATGAACCAACCCAAAAATAAAGTAGACTTATCTTTTTTTCTATTTATAATAATAAGTAACAGACCAAGAATAACTCCTTGTATTAACCCGAGAGTGTCGATCAGCGATACAATATTATAATTTATCTCCATTATCTAAATGTATAGAAATTTATAGATTAAACATGGCTACAATAATGACTCCAAAAAAACTTTAATTATAAAATTATTTTGGCGGATTAAAAATCACTTGGGTTTTTACCTGTATATTTTTTAAATAGTTTATTAAAATGACTAGAGTCTGTAAAACCTGTTTTTTGAGCTATTTCAGAAATATTCAAATTTGTTTGTTTCAATAATCGTTCTGCCATTTTGATTTTTGTCTGAATCACATATTGCTGTATCGAAATACCTGCATGTTTTTTAATAAATACACTTACATAACTAGGAGACATATTAAATGTTGCAGCAATTTTTTTTATCCTAATAGCATCTTTATCCAAAACGTTCTGCCGTATATACGTAAGTATATCACTTACCTTTTCTTCTTCAGAAATGGTAGGTATAGCAACGTTTTTATTAAGATTTCTTGATATTATAATTAATAATGCACCTAATAGTTCTAACAAAATTGAGCGACTATACAAAGAGGGGGTTTGGTACTCTTTTTTAATAATTCGAAACAATTCGAATACATGTGATCTATCTGTAGGATTAGAAATAATATTTTCGGGAATGCTATTAGCATGTAATACAACAGCATCTAAATTCTTTCGCCATTTTAAATCCGAAACCAGTTCTGTTTTTTCTATAAAAAGCTGTTCTGTAAATTTAATAAAGCCAAAATCTGTATGCTCGCTAATAATAAATTCGTGTTCGTCTTTTGGGGTCAATAAAAAGATATCCCCTTTTGTATATTCAAAAATACTCTCATTTAAAATGTGTTGCCCATTCCCCTTAAGAATAAAAATTAATTCGAAAAAATTATGAGAATGCTTTGGATACTCCCACTTATCAAGCGACAGTTCGAATACATTTAAAGATTTTGCACTAAAAAAACGTTTTGACACAGGTATACTAGCATAGATTTTTACAAATATACAATGAATATATACCAAAAATAGATTTCTTCCTTCATCTAAATTTGCATTATAAACAAATGGTAAATCCAATGAAACTAATAAAAACATCTTTTTTAGTACTCTCTGTAAGTGCATGTGTAGCTCTATTTTCTAGTCATACTTCAGAAAAGGAACTTATAAAAACCACTACAATAGAAACCGATAGCATAACAGATCGTTTTTGGCCAAATAATGCACGATTAGTCATCTCATTCTCAATGCAATTTGAAACAGGCGGACAACCAGAAGGTGCAGAAAGTCCTTTTGCTGCAAAACCATTACCAAAGGGACATCCTGATCTTCCTGCAGAAAGTTGGTTTCGTTACGGTGCCAAAGAAGGGATTTACAGAATGCTCGATTTGTGGGATAAACACAATATCAAAGTTAGCTCTCATATTGTTGGTGCTGCTGCTATCAAATATCCCGAAGTTGCCAAAGCTATTGCAAATCGCGGTCATGAAATTGCTGCACATGGGATCGCCTGGAATGACCAATGGGATATGACATATGAACAAGAATTAGCATTTATAAAAACTGGTATTGATACCGTTGAAACGATTACCGGACAACGCGGTATAGGTTATAATGCGAATTGGTTACGACGCAGTCCCAACACACTAAAGGTGTTGCAAGAACTTGATTTCTTATATCACATAGATGATGTAAGCCATGATGAACCATTTATCACAGAAGTTAGAGGAAAAGATTTTGTAGTTATGCCGTATACACTTCGTAATAATGATATCGTAAATATTGAAGGTAAAAATTGGACTCCTGGCCAGTTTTTAAATCAACTAAAAATGGAGTTTGATCAATTATATGATGAAGCTGGCAATAAAAGAAGAATGATGTCGGTGAGTTTACACGACAGAATCGGTGGGGCACCATCAATTGTTCGTGTGGTAGATCTATTTATACAGTATGCTAAGAAACATAAAGGTGTGGTATTTATGCGTAAAGATGATATTGCAAAAATGATAAAAGATGATCCAAAGACGCCCAGAGATAATTCAGAATTAATGTATAACAAATGAAAAATACAACCTCAAAAAACCATGCATATTTTCTACTACGATTAGCAATGGGTGCCAACCTCTTAGCACATGGATTAGTAAGAATTCCAAAAATAGAAACCTTTAGCAACTGGATGACAACTCTTTATAAAGAAACCATACTACCCGAAATATTCATTTCTGCTTTTGCAAAAATAGTGCCTTTTGCAGAACTCACTATTGGTGTCTTCCTAATTTTCGGATTGTTTACCTATCCTACCTGTCTGGCAGGAGGAATATTAATGATTATTCTAATTTTTGGTTCTTGTTTGGTCGAACAATGGGAATGGGTCGGATTTCAAATGGTCTACGTATTGTTCTTTTATCTTTTGATTGATACAACACAAAACAACCATTTTTCAATTGATAACCTCTTACAAAAATAAGTTATGAAAATCACACTACATACAGAATACGAAATGAACGGGGTTTCATTAAAAAATCGTTTTTTAATGGCTCCCATGACACGCTCCCGAGCAGAAGAGCCCGGAAATATACCTAATGCTTTAATGGCAAAATATTATGAACAGAGATCTTCTGCCGGAATTATTATTACCGAGGCTACTCAAATTTCGCTACAAGGAATGGGCTATGCAAAAACTCCGGGGATCTATTCTCAGAAACAAATTGAAGGTTGGAAACTCGTTACAGACGCAGTGCACAAAAAAGGTGGTAAAATCTTTTTACAACTATGGCATGTGGGACGTGTAAGCTCTTCAAAAGTAAACGGGTTACAACCTATTGCTCCCTCTGCCGAAATAGCAAAAGATACACAGGTATATATTTTTGATGGTGCTCCTAATGGCGATGCTACATTTGTTCCTGTCGAAAAACCCCGGGAGATGACCAAAGATGATATTACTCAAGTTGTCGAAGAATTTAGGACAGGGGCAAGAAATGCTATCGAAGCTGGCTTTGATGGAGTCGAAATTCATGGAGCCAACGGATATCTAATTGATCAGTTTTTACGAAGTAATAGCAATCATAGAACAGACGAATACGGCAGCACCAAAGAAAACAGAATTCGTATTCTTAAAGAAATTACTCAAGCAGTGGCAGATGAAATAGGAGCTAATAAAACAGGGGTTCGTCTATCTCCTTTTATAAGTTTTAAAGATATGAATGATCCCGAAATTTTGGAAACCATTATGATTGCTGCCAAAGCATTAAACCAAATAGGAATAACCTATATTCATTTATGTGAAGCCGATTGGGATGATGCTCCTACAATTCCAGAAGATTTCAGAATTAAGTTGAGAGCTAATTTTACACATACAATTATAGCTACAGGAAATAAGACTCCTAAAGAAGCTAATGATCTATTGGATAAAAACTTAGTTGACCTGGTAGGATTTGGAAGAAAATTTCTAACCAATCCTGATTACCCTAAACGAGTACAATTAAATGCTACAATGAATGATATTTCTGATCCTCATACTCTTTTTGGTGGTGGAGATGCAAGAGGGTATACCGATTATCCATTTTTAGACGTATAAAATTATGATCACAAGAGAAATTAATCCTGCTGGTAGTTTTAAAAATTGGGATAACGCTAAAATACAAGAACTACAAAACAGCAAAAAAAGTAATCGCGTTGGAGATATTCTGTTATTTGAAGATGATCGTATTAAAGTTTGGTCTATACTATTAAAACCCGGAGATCAATTACCGTTTCACAAGCATACAAAAAACTATACCTGGATTTGTTTAACCCAAGGGGTTGCCATATCTCATTATGAAAATGGCAGGATTGTCGAAATAAAGTACCAAAAAGGAGATGTATCATATTATGATCATGATACTAAAGGCGATTTTGTTCATG
This sequence comes from Aquimarina atlantica, assembly GCF_000626715.1. GTDB lineage: Bacteria > Bacteroidota > Bacteroidia > Flavobacteriales > Flavobacteriaceae > Aquimarina > Aquimarina atlantica. The sequence goes on from NZ_AQRA01000002.1 coordinate 385,988, forward strand.
ATTTAAAAAATACTGGTGATCTGTTATTAAAGTTTAATACGGTAGAATATAAATAACCCTCTATTACTTTGTTAATATACACTCCTCACCATACAATTCTGTTTCGATAGTGCAATGACTAAAATGATACATCATCAAAGCCTTTTTAACTCCTGACTTTACATGAATAATCTGATCGGTTTCTGTGATGTTTTTTAGTTTAACATGTGCCGTAAAAACATGATGCTCTCCTTCTAGTGACCAAATATGAAGGTGGTGTATAGAACCAACATGTGGTACTTGTAGTATTTTTGATTTTATTTCTTCTACATTAATATCTTTTGGGATTCCTTGCAGAAAAACAAATAATGTTTCTTTTAATCGCTTAATAACATTATATAGAATATATAGTGTTATTAAAAGAGAAAGAGCAGGGTCGAGGTACTGTATATCTGTATAATATATAGCAATTGCTGCAAAGAGCACAGCAACCCAGCCCAATACATCTTCTAACAAGTGCCAGGAAACCACTTTCTCGTTTAATGATTTTCCGCTACTTACTTTCCATGCGGCATACCCATTAACTGCTATTCCCAGGAGTGCAAAAACAATCATTCCTTCTGCATCAGAATGTTCGGGTTCTAATAATCTACCTATGGCTTCATAAATCACATAAATGGATCCCAAAATCAAAACAATGCTATTAATCAGGGCACCCAAGAGAGAGAAACGCCTATACCCAAATGAGAATTTGGCATCGGCTTCTTTTTTCGATTTCCCCTCGAGATACCAAGCGGTACCCAAAGAAAGTGAATCTCCTAAATCATGAATAGCATCAGAAATAATAGCAATACTATTTACATAAAAACCTCCTATAATTTCTAAAATTGTAAAACTTAAATTTAGAAAAAATGCAATTTTTAAATTCTTTCCTGCGTGGTCATGCGAATGATCGTGTCCCATAATTACTTTTGGTATGATTCTAATTTTATTTTCAAATCATGAGGTATAGGCATTGTTTTTAAAGGAGGTACATTAGCACCTCCTGTATTACCTATAGGAACTTTATTAATAAAAGATTTCCAGCCTCCTACAATCAAACGAATAACTTGTCCAAAAATTTCTTTAGAATCTCTGGTAAGCATACCGTATTTAAGCATCAAATAATGCGTATAAGAATGCTCCCAGGGATATGATTGCCCCAAAATATGGCTGCGCTCTAAATGATCCCATGCTTTTGGCAAATTGTTATTGGATAATGCCGTTTTATAAAGTGACAATTCTTTATCATATTCGATTTTAAGTTTTGGTGGTATTGTTATGTTGAACTTCATATGGTGATATCTTTTATACAAAAATATGCATAGTAATCGTGCAATGGAAGTGCATTTCTTAACCACTACAATGCTCACATATACCTTTTATTACCATATTCATATCTTCGGCAATATATCCATCTGGCAAATTGATTTGAGGGATCTTATGCTCTGTAAGACATGTCGTTTCTCTACAATTATTGCAATGAAAATGTAAATGTAAATCTCTGCCAATATCACAATTGCAACCTGCTTCACAAAGTGCATATTTTATAGTACCGGTTCCATCATCTACCTGGTGTACAATACCTTTTTCTTCAAATGTCTTTAAGGTTCTATACAACGTGGTTCTATCTGCTTTTGCAAAAGCATTTTCAATATCTCCAAGTGTTCTGGCTACATTACTCTGGGCCATATATTTATAGACCAGTAATCGCATCGCTGTTGGTCGTACTTTCTTCGATTCTAAAAAAATTGCAATGGTGTTCATTATTAATGTCCGTGTCCGTGCCCCCCTTCTTCACTATTTTTTGCCTTCGCCAATATGGTAAAAGCATCTTTTATTACTAATCGAGTTGTACTAATGTCTTTATTTTTATCCTCTAACGTAATTGCTACGAATCCTTCTTCTTCGGTTCCCTTGGTAATCGGTATCATTTCAAAATCAGTAACTATTGTTTCTCCCTCTCTTCTTTTTTCTCCCGCTACAAAAACATAATGGTTTCCATCAAAACGTACTATGGCTTCTTCTGGTACCGCATATGCTTCACGGGCGCCAACTTCAATTTTTGCGTTTACAAACATTCCTGGAAGCAACTCCTGGTTTTTCTCTTTTAAATGCCCATGAATCGTTATAGATCTATCATCACTTACATTATTACCTATCAAGAAAATCTCTGCTTCCATCCATTTATCAGGTTCATTTGCTAATCGAAAACGAATACGTTGCTCATTTTTTATTAATGGAATATCATCTTCATACACTTTGAGCTCGACATGTAAATCTTCGGCATTAGTGATATCCATTAATACGTCTTCTGATCCAAAATATTTTCCCGTATTCACATATACTTCTCTTACCACTCCATTGATAGGAGAATATACGTTTACTATAGAAGATACTCTTCCATTGTTTACATTAGAAGGATTGATACCTACCATTTTTAATTTACTTTCTAACGCCTGAATATTTGCTTTATTAATTAGGTAATCACTTTTTGCCTTCTGAAATACTTTTGTCGAAGAGACACTTTCTTTATTTAGTGTTTCCTGACGTTCATAATCTGCTTTCAGGTATTCATTTTTTGCAACTGCTTCGAGGTAATCTCTTTGAAATTCTATAAAATCTGGATTCTCTACTCTTGCAACAAGTTGTCCTTTTCTTAATCGAGTACCAGGTAGCATGTCGGTAAATTTTAAAAATCCACCATAAGGAACTGTAATAGAAAGGTTACTTTGGGGAGGAACATCGATCATTCCATTAACACTTAACTCATTTCCTATTTTACGTTTCTGAGCTTTACCTATTTCTATTTGAGTTTGTTTCATTTGTTCATCGGTCAACTCAACAAAGTTTTCGTTACCTTCTTCATGTTTTTCTTCAGAAGTTGTAGCTGCTTTATTATTACACCCTAAGATAAGCAGAAGTACGAATATGGCTATTAATTTATATATGTTTGTTTTCATTTTTATTGAATTGCGTTTATACCTTCAATTTCGATAAGAGTTTGATTGTAAGCGTTTATGAATTCTAAGTATTTGGTTTGAATTTCTAGTGCCCGATTGAGTCCTTGTACATATTCTATATATCCGATAGCTCCTTCTGTAAAACCTCGCTGAGATTGTTTTAATAACAGTTCGGATTGTGAAAGCGCATTTTTCTCATAATATAACAAGTTCTTTTGGTTTTTTTCTAGTCGTTCCAATAGCATATTTAATTGGGTATTAACTTCATTTTCAACCACATTTAACTGTGCCTGGCTTTCTTTTTGACTAATTTTGGCTGCTTTTATTTTTGCTGCATGTGGTTTGCCCCAAATCGGAATAGCCAAACCCAACTTTACACCTGTAAATCTATTTCCAGAGTCAAAAACCACATCAGTCCCATTTGCCGTTTGTCCCGGGCCATTAAAAGATTGATTAAAATACCCTACTGTGATATCCGGAAGCATTTTTGATACTTCTACCGATTTCTTAATATCAGCAATAGTGATTTGTTCCTTGTAAAAAGATAGTACTGGATTTTTCTCTATAGCTATAGCATTTTGATGTGCCGGTAGTAAATTTGATTTTACCTTTAAATCTCCCACAGCAATATCAACACTGTTTTCAGAATTTACCAATTTTTGCATAAGCAATTGATATTGTTGTATGGTTGCATCATTCTCCTGTATTTTAATTTGTAAATCTGCTACTTCTGCATTGGCTGTTGCTTGCTCTAATGCATTACTTTCACCTGTCTTAAATCGCAGGTTTGCAGCATACACAAATCGCTGATAAATACTATCTTGTTTTCGAAGTAATTGTTGTTTACTCTTTAGAAACCACAATTGATAATACGTTGCTTTTAATTGTGTTACCATCTCATTCTGAACCACTTTTTGATTCAATTCGCTGGATTTTATCGATGCTTTTGCCAACTTGTTTTGGTTGGTGTAAAGCGTAGGAAAGGCAAACGTCTGGCTGACACTAAATCGAGTATCATTATCAAAATCGCTATTGGTTTGTCCATATGTTACATCAAAATCAGTTTTGGGAAGGTTAAAACTAGTTCCTTTTAAGGCATGTTCCTTCTCGGTTTGAAACGCAGCAACTTTTAGATTTGGATTATTTCTTAAAGCTGCATCCATAACTTCTTCCAAGCTTTGATATATGGTTTTTGCTTCACTAGTTTGAGCATTTACGTTAGCCATATTTCCTGATACTACAAAAAGTACTGCTAGTAAAAGCATTGTTTTTTTAGGTTTCATTCGTACTCTTTTTTCAAAATAATAATAGAGAATAGGTAATACCACCAGGGTTAAAAAAGTAGCAGTAATCAGCCCTCCGATAACTACTGTTGCAAGAGGTCGTTGTACCTCTGCTCCCGAGGTTTGAGAAATTGCCATTGGTAAAAACCCTAATGAGGCAACAGTTGCGGTCATAATTACAGGTCGTAACCGAGTTTTGGTTCCTTTATAGATTCGTTCAACAATATCGGTAATACCCTCTTTTTTTAATCGGTTAAACTCTGCAATAAGTACGATCCCGTTTAACACCGCTACACCAAATAAGGCTATAAAACCAACACCTGCAGAAATACTAAAAGGCAAATCTCTAAGCCAAAGTGCAAATACTCCTCCTATTGCAGAAAGAGGAATTGCTGTAAATATTAAAACTCCTTGTTTTAAAGAACCAAAAGTAAAATACAATAGAATGAAAATAAGCAGTAATGCTAAAGGAACTGCTATCGACAAGCGTTGCTTAGCTTTGACCAGATTTTCAAATTGACCTCCATAAGCGACAGTGTATCCCGATGCAAAATTTACCTGTTTATCAATTTTAGTACTAATTTCTTTTACAACACTCTCGACATCACGATCCCGAACATTGAAAGCAATGATAATACGCCTTCTTGTATTATCTCGTTGTATTTGATAAGGCCCATCCTTGATGGATACAGTTGCCAGTTGTTGTAGTGGAATTTGTTCTCCATTATGCCCATTGATATAAAGATTCTGTACATCTGCAAGGCTGGTTCTGTTACTATTATCTAATCGTACTACTAAATCAAAACGTTTCTCTCCTTCATAAACCAATCCTGTAGATGCTCCTGCAAAAGCTGCCTGAATTGTATTATTAACTGCTTTAATATCCAGGCCATACTTTGCTAATTGAGCTCTATTGTAATCGATTACGATTTGCGGTACTCCTGTCACTTCTTCTACATAAACATCGACTGCCCCCTTAACATTTCTGGCAATTTTACCAATCTGATTTGCATAAGAGGAAAGTCTAGCTAAATCTTCTCCATATATTTTTATAGCTACATCCTGGCGTACTCCTGTCATTAGTTCATTAAATCGCATTTGAATAGGTTGTTGAAAACCAAAAGCCACTCCTGGTAGTACTTCTAAAGCTTCTGCCATTTTATTAGCCAATTCTGAACGATTGGAAGCAGATACCCACTTTGATTTATCTTTAAGAATAATCATCATATCTGCAGCTTCTACAGGCATAGGATCGGTAGGTATTTCTCCCGAACCTATTTTTGAAACCACTTGTAATACTTCTGGAAAATTATCGAGCACTATTTTTTCTGCTTTAGTAGTCGCTTTTATTGTATTAGAAAGAGAGCTTCCGGTAAGCACTCTGGTTTCTACTGCAAAATCACCTTCTTCTAGTGTTGGAATAAATTCTCCTCCCAGGTTATTAAATACCAAATATGCGATTATAAAAAGTCCCGATGTAATTGCCAGAATCAATATTCTACTACGCATCGACCATTTGATTATAGGTTCATATAGTCGATAGAAGAAATTCATGATTTTATCAGAAATATTTTCTTTATGAGTTCCTTTTTTACTCAACACCAATGCAGACATCATAGGAACATAAGTTAGTGATAGTATAAAAGCTCCCAGGATAGCAAAACCTACTGTCTTCGCCATTGGGCCAAACATTTTTCCTTCAGTTCCTACCAGGGCTAAAATGGGTAAATACACAATAAGAATAATGATTTCGCCAAAAGCAGCAGAATTTCTGATCTTACTGGCTGACCTATATACTTCTTCATCCATCTCTTTCTGTGTCAACTTCCTATTAAGTTTTAAGGCTCCAAGATGAAACAAAGTGGCTTCTACAATAATTACCGCCCCATCTACTATCAAGCCAAAATCAATTGCCCCAAGGCTCATTAGATTTGCAGAAACATCAAAAAGATGCATCATACTAAAAGCAAACAAAAGCGACAATGGTATTACCGATGCTGTAATAAGCCCTGCTCGCCAATTCCCCAGTAATAATAATAGGATAAAAATAACAATCAATGCGCCTTCTATAAGATTAGTGGTCACTGTACCAATTGCATTATTAACTAATTTAGTCCTATCTAAAAAAGGTTCGATTATTACTCCTTCTGGAAGGGTTTTGGTAATAGATGCTATTTTGTTTTTTACATTTTTAATTACTTCTGCAGAATTTGCTCCTTTAAGCATCATTACAATAGCACTTACTACTTCTCCTTCTCCATTACGAGTAGTAGCACCATAACGAATGGCTTTTCCGGTTTGTACTTTGGCTACATCACTAATTAAAACCGGTATCCCTTCAGATGTTTGTTTGATGAGAATATTTTTTATATCCTCTATGGTTCCGATCAATCCTTCGCTTCGTATGAATAAGGCTTTATTATTTTTCTCTATATAAGCCCCTCCCGTGTTTTGATTATTAGTTTCTAATGCATTAAATATTTCAGAAATAGATATATTCATAGCATTTAATCGTTCGGGGCGTATCGCAATTTCATATTGTTTTAGATACCCTCCAAAACTACTTACATCTGCTACTCCTGGTGTACCTAATAGTTGACGTTTTATAATCCAATCCTGAATCGTTCTTAATTCTGTCGCATCATATTGGTCTTCGTAACCTGGTTTTGTAGTAATAACATATTGGTAAATTTCTCCCAAGCCAGTGGTTAAAGGAGCGATTCCTGGTTTTCCTATGTTTTCAGGAATTTGGGATTGTGCCTGGACAAGGCGTTCACTAACTTGCTGTCTTGCCCAATACACGTCTACGTTTTCTTCGAAAACAATGGTTACTACTGATAACCCGAAACGTGAAAACGAACGTATTTCTTCAATTTCAGGAATGGTCGCCATTGTAATTTCTACAGGAAAAGTAATTAGCCGCTCTATTTCTGGTGATGCCAATGTTGGAGAAGAGGTAATCACCTGTACTTGATTATTTGTAATATCAGGAACAGCATCCACTGGCAGCTGTTTTAATGAATATATTCCCAAAATAATCAATGCTAGTGTTAGTAATCCAATAATCAATTTATGAGTTATGGAATACCTAATTATTTTATTAAGCATATAATAGTTTTAATTCAGTTAGACATCACGATTCAATTCGATTAAACAGAATTTCTCGATGTTAAATAGCTGTTACTTTCTTTTAAAAAAGATAGCAACAAGACATAGTTATCCTATAAACTAAATTAAACTTGTGGCGGTTGGAATAGTGTATTAGAGATTTCTTTACCAACACTATCAAAATGGGCAAATAACTCTGTAGAAATTTCTGGAGATATTAATTGATATGTCTCAATACTGAAATCAATTACATGAATGTGGCAACAATGACATTGACAGAAAGGAGAGCATAAGTCATTTTCTACACTACTATGTTCGTGATTTTCACAACAATCTGCAAAAGCTTCAATTTGAGAATCCTCTGTGATAGGCATACTATCATTACAAGGCATAAAATCGAGTGCCAGAAAATATATTGATAATATGAATACTAAAATTTTCACATTACAAAGATAGTAATATTGTAATGCAATGGGATTGCAAAATTACCTAGATTTCAAATCTTATTAATTATTGCAGATATATTACTATAAAAATAATAGGGATCGGAGTCAGTTTTTAAAGGTTTTATATTTAAAACAAGACTAAAAAATCGACCCCCGGGTTAACTACTCCCAGGGGTCTAAATTGAAACTTAATTGTATTTAACACAAACTCAACTTATACTAATTATGATAGTTTCAATTATGTTGTTTTGTTAGGCTAGGCTTATGATACGAAGATAAGCGCTATCCCTTAAATATTTTAACGTTTTTTTGATGATAATTAACATTTAATAGTATGTTAATGCATTGATAAAACCAATACTACTAACTTATTAAAAGTCAATTTTTAAATTACTTTATTTTATGTAATAATTATGTTTATTGTATTCCCAGTGTTTTTAAACTTTTCCCTAACACTGTAGATTTTTTGTATATACAAAATTAATGCCAATTTTGTTTGGTTCGTCTTTTTTTAACTTAACTTTAAGTAAACCCTCGGGTAACTACTCCCGAGGGCTAGAATTGAAACTAATTATGAAATTTTACACAAATTCAACTTACATAATTAATCGAGTTTCAATTATTGTACTGTAATATTAAAGCTTTGGGTAATATCTGTATCACCTCCTGCATTAGCAATATTTCCAGCAGCTACTCCATCTGCAGCTTTATTAGGTTGGTGTCTCAATGTTACTGTAAAGGTTCCTGTTCCTGCATCTGTTGTCGTTACTGTAAATGTTAGCCCAACAGGATTAGTGGTCGTAAAAGAGGTTCCATCTTCTTTTTTATAATCTGATTCTTTATCTGTATAAGCTGTGGTAATGTTTAGTGCAGAACTTGCTTCATAGAAAAACTGATGTTCATCTGCTTCTGCCTCTATCTCTTCATTGATAGATTCGACAGGAGTCTCGGATTCATTAAGCAATTCTACAGATCCATTATATGTTGTATTGGCACTTAAATTACCTGATACTGTTATTACTGGTTCTTTTGGACCATCTGCTCCATCTTCATCACTAACAACCAAAGTTATGGTGTTTGCACCATTAACTAGAGATACTGTCATTTTGGTTATTAATTCTTCTTCATTAACCGGTACCGGATTATCATCATCATTAGAGCAAGATGCGAATAAAATACCTCCTACGATAAGCGTTGATAAAAGTTTGCGTGTGTTCATCATTTCAAAAATTTAATTTAATAGTTAACTGATAATCTTAATAAAAAGTTTCTCCCCAGATCATCTGCAAAATATCGCTGACGATTTAAGTAATTTCTATAGCTTGTATTTAATATGTTGTTTATTGTTAATCCAACTTTTAGTTTATTTCGTTCTCCTAACGAGAACTCCATACTAGTATCTGCATTTAACAAATGATATGCATCTGGGGGTGTATTGATCTCTAACAATACATTTTCATTTTGTTGTGGAGAAAACACAGATATATTGGGCGGGTATTCATTTTGTCTAAAAAAGTATTGACTTTGTAAAGAAATATTAAGTCCGAACCAATTTTTGTTACTATAAGTAACACTGTTATTAAAAGTTGGTGCAGGGATATTAATCAATGCAACATCTTTTTCATTTTCTTTTCCTTTTACTATAGAAAAACTATGGTCTGTTCTCCAGTTCTGATACCAATTAGCATAAATTTTTGCATCAACACCCAATAATCTAACATCGGTTTGTCGATATTCCCAAACAGGAAATGCTCCTCGTATTGATAGTTGGACATCTACAGGTTCTAGCAAAATATAATCATTTATAAAATTGGCATATGGTGCTATTTCCCATCCCCATTTTTCTGTATTCTTTTGTGCAGTTAGAGATACTTTATGAGATGTTTCCTGATCTATCCTTAAATCTCCTAACTCAATTCTGGCAGCCGAGTGGTGTAAGCCATCACTAAATAACTCTGAAGGGTTAGGAGCACGTTGTGCTAGTGCATAATTGAATCTAAATTCGTAATCTTCTCTAAAAGTATATTGTATTCCTGCAGTACCAGAAATACTATGGTAATCAAAAACTGGATTAGTTAACCATTGTGTATTAAAATCCTCAATAATGAGGTTAGAAAAATCTACATCATATCCTCTTTCTTCCCACCTTGATTTTAAATAAAATTTCTTAGCATCCATACGATTATAATCGTATCGAATCCCTGCATCTATAATGACATCATTTGTTACGCCATATTCACCTGTAACAAATACTCCTGCATCATACTTATCATAGTCTGGAATTAGTCTTCTTACTCCTGTACCAGGATCTGCAAAATTATTCTGATATCTAAATAGCACTCCTGCATTCCACAGAAAATCAGGATTCGAATCAAAACTAAAATCTGAGGTTAATGTATGTGTTTTTAACTCAAGATCTATGCTAGGTAGTTTGGTAAGTTCTTCTGTTCTGCGAATATCAAACTCAAATCGTTTATTATATTGAAAATCATATTGTGTATTCCATTTCCCAAGTTCTTCAAAACGTTTAAAATATCGAAAACGTCCCAAATGGTGCGTAACTTCTTGCTTAGGATTATCAATCTCATAGGTAAAATCTCGAATGATTGCGGGTTGTTGATCATTAATAGCATTTATAAGATCGTCTACATTACCAATATGAGATGTTGCCAGTACAGCAATTTCATTATCAAAAAAAGAATAATATGCATCCCAGCCATGGGTAAATTTATTTACTCCAAAAGACAGGGAAGCTCCTTTTTCGAATATTCCTGTATTAGAAAGAATATAGTCTGGTGCTTCTACATCTCCAAAGCGCTTTAGTGTTCCTTGCGCTTTAAAAAACCACCCATTTTTATATCCTTTTATCAATTCTGAAGAAATCGATCCTCCTCTACCATTTAGAGCCCCAGATAATCGGGTTTTTCCGAACAAAGTATCTTTTGCTGGTACTTTACGAGGTTCCATAATGATAACACCACCTATTGCATCTCCTCCGTATTGTAATGCAGAAGCTCCTTTAACAACAGTAACATTTCCTGCGGTGTTAATATCTACATTAGGAGCATGTTCATCACCCCATTCCATATCTTGCATGCGAACGCCATTATTCATGATCAATACACGACTTCCGCTAAGACCTTGAATAATTGGTTTTACAATCGTAGATCCGGTATTTAAAGACGAAACACCTGTAATTTCTCTAAGGGCATCTCCTAAAGAGGCACTACTATATTTTTCTATGATATCAGAACCTATAGTCTCTTCTTGAGCAGAAGTTGTTTTATCATCATTAGCTCCCGAAACTTTTACTTCTTCTAATTCATTAAGGTGGTGTTCTAAGGAGAAATCTTTTGAGGACGTTTTGCCTACATCAAGAGTTACTACCTGCGAATTACACTTTTCATGAGAAACAGTAAAAGCATATGCTGTTGCACATAAACCTGTAATAGAATATTTACCAGAAGCGTCTGTCACGATTGTGCGATTATTAAATGTTATTGTGGCGCCTTCAAGGGGTGCTCCATCATGAAAATCTATGACTCTACCAGAAAGTGTTTTATCACATTCTTGTGCAGAAAGGAGATGAATCCCTAAAAGAAACACAAATAACCAAGTGTGTCTTTTCATTTGTAAAATAAATAATAGATAAACTGATTGGTATGGATATACCACAGTTAAGTTTCAGTAATAAAGTTTTTTAGGTAAAACTATGCTGCAGGGGGAGCTTTGTTTAGAAAATTGTAAGCAGCAGATGAATCAAAATATCGATTCACATAAGTTGCTCTAACAATATCGGCAGGAACATGCACCGCTTCAGGAACAGTAACAGTGTCTGCAGATGTAAAGTTATCATTATGATGATCTGAAGTAAATTTACAAAGAGTGCAATCTGTATCATCAGCATCATGACCCACAATATGTAAGTCTGCCAATTGAATGATACCGAAGAGTACCAAAAATACGGAAGCCAGTATTTGTCTATTAAACTTCATAACAGCAAATAAACGAAAAAAAATGATTGCTTATTATATTTTTTGGCTAAGAAAGTGTTAAAGACGTATAAAATCTATGCTTTTTTGTGCTATTGTCTTAAGATGTTTTGATAAATTATTGCTTTGCCATGGATGTTTTACCCCAAATATATGATCGGCTCCTTCTACCAAGAATATTTCACTGTTAATGCTCCATTGATGTATATCTTTACTCTCCTGCACATCAACTGTAGGGTCCTCTGTACCGTGAATAATCAAATGTGGAATTTCAATTTTTTTGGCCGCATTAGCAATCGTTAATCTATCTTCATTTTCTACAAAAGATGTGTAAAACTGATAATAATGTGGCATTTGCTGTTTGGTTCTTCCGTTTTCGATATACATTACTCCTTTCTTCTGCCAATGGGTAAACGCTTCTCCTTTTGGAAACCGGTTTTTATAATCAGAAACACTTGCCCACGTTATTAATGTAGTGATTCTCTTATCTTCTGAGGCTTTAATAGTTACAATCCCACCACCACGAGAATGCCCTATCAAAGAAATGTTTGAAGTATTAATGTCATTTTTGAATTTGAAATCTGAAGAGGTTACCCAATTTACAATAGTGTCTAAATCATCTAATTCTTTAATATAATTATTATTGCCAAAAGCTTCGAGGTCAGGAAAATCGATAGGTTGTTTTATCGTGCCTCCATTGTGTGAAAAATTAAATTTTATAAAGAAAAATCCAGCCTTGGCAAAAGCTTCTGCCACCAAATCCCAGGCTCCCCAATCTTTAAAACCTTTATATCCATGACAAAAAATAACAATAGGTTTTTGCAACCCGGTATCTGTATAAAAAACATCTGTCAAAATTGGTTTTTGATGTTTTCCTGCAACTATTATATTTTTGTTTTTGATCATCATAATTCTAAGTATAGAGTTTAGTGTCTACGTTATTGAGCTACACTTCTTTTTCAATAAATGGGGTTTCAATATTAAAAATTTCCAGGATCAATTTTTTTAACTGTAGCAAATAATCGTCGAACACTGTATTTGTAATTTCGTAATTTGCTTTCCCTCTTATGCTTTCTTTTGTTCCAAACTTAAGAAATCCTTCTTGAAGATTCTTAAATGAAATTATACCTGCTTGAAAAGCTTTTGAAATTGGATTTTCATTATGTTGCATGTATGCATATGCTAAAACCTGGATTACCTTGCTATATTTATATTCATCGGTAATTATATCCCAATCCATGATAACGACATCATTTCGACCTACTCTTCCTGTCTTATAATCTATTATCCTTACTTGCCCATCCAACTCATCAATACGATCTACTTTTCCTTTAATATAAATAGGAAAATCTAACTCAGGAATTTCTAATTTCGTTTTTAGATTACTTTCTATAGCCAGAATCTTTAATTGTGCTCCATCTTTTATTAGTTTTTCTTCTGCTTTTAGGAAATTATATACATATTGCTTAGCTACTTCAAAAATCAAAAGATTTTTACCTTGAGTGATATTGAGTTTTGTATACTCTTGTCTAAACTGATCCCGAAGTTCGACATCAATTTGGTTTCTCATCTTATTAATATCTTCTATAGTAAGAAATTTATCTTCTAATGGTTTATAAAAAGTTTCGAGTGTATTATGGATCACTGTCCCTAAAGTGTTTGCTGCAATAGTTTCTTCTACCTGTTCGGTTTCTGTAACGCCCAAAACATATTTATAATAGAAATCCATAGGGTTTCTTATATAAGTAGTTAATGCAGATGGGGATAACCCGTGTGCACCTAGTTCTTTCAACTTTAGCAAAACAGCTTCATTTTTCTTTATCTGTAATGGTTGGTTGGTTAACATAGGGACTTCTGCCGATACTACATATTTTGTGAGTTTATGTTTGGGTCTTTTATCTATATCTAACTGAAGTAGAAACCTACTCTTTTCTCCACCACCTACTCCTTCATCTTCTGTATTATACAGTAGATACACTTTTTTAGCTCTTTGGATCAATCTATAAAAATGATATGTATATATAGCGTCTTTTTCTTTATATGTAGGAAGATTGTATGCTCTTTTGAGATCATAAGGAATGAAAGAATTCATACTTTTACCAGCAGGCAAAACTCCTTCATTAACCGAAGTGATAATAACAGTTTCAAAATCAAGACATCGAGATTCTAACATTCCCATAAGCTGTAACCCACTAAATGGCTCTCCAGAAAAATCTAATGTCTCAGACATCATAATATCTTTATATAATGTATATAAAGATCCTATCGTTTCTATATATTGATAGCTATTATGTAACGTAAAAACTTTATTAAAAACTAAATGAAAATGATATACATATTCTAGTTCTAATTCATCGTTTTTCTTATCAAGATTATTTTTGAGTAATAGTATTATTTTCCTACAATTCTCTAAGGCTGTAGTAACATCTTTCCAAGGTTCGAATATTAATTTAAGTGCTTGTTTTTCCTTATCTGAAGCTTTTTCCTGTAGTTTATCTAATGATATGTAAACGATATTTTCTTTAGAAATGGTATTGATCAATCGTGTTGCTTCAAATCCTAATATTCTATATGCGGGTAGGCTATTTAAAATCTCTACTACCAATTTATAATAGAATCCTTTGGAGCTAGAGTTTTTATGGAGGCTAAATAATAATTCAAAAAATGCAGCTATAGGAACCTCTTTAAGAGGTAGTCCCATCGTAATATTTAAGGCTTCGATTGTATTAGGCAATGAATTAAGCAGGGGCTGCAATAGCGTTTCGTCTGCAAGTACCAAAGCTGTTTTTTCGACCTCGGACTTGGGGACCGAAGTAAGTATTTGACCAATAGATTTTGCCTGGCCTATATTTTTAGGTACTCCTACCAGAGTAATGTCTTTTTCTTCAGAAAAATTGTTTTGCACCCATTGAAACGGATTCTTTTTATAATATTCCCATTGATTTTTATATGTTCGTAAGAATAATGATGCTTCGTGGTAGGTATTCTCCATAAAAAAATGATCTGCATCCCAATACACCTGAGCAATATTAGCCTCTAAAAGTGATTGAAAAATGATCTGTTCTGCATTATTTAGAGCATTAAATCCTACCAGGATATGTGTTCTATTTTCGGTATTAATATACGCCTGGATATCTTCTGATGCTTTTCTGTACAGCAATCCTTGATATCCTATTTTTTTGGAAAGTAATTTATTTTTAAAATTGTTATAATAATCCATCAGGTTTTCCCAAAACCTAATGTAATTTTTAACCAATTCGGTTTTTTCTTTTTGTAAATACCAATGGTTTAGGTCTTGTATCCCTGATAAGTAAGCAAAAAAGCTCTTGTGATCTATACAGTATCTATCGATTTCATTAAAATCATAGATTAAGGTCTGAGCCCAATTACTAAATGTCTCAAAATCTTCTTTTTCTAGGTGAGTATGGGTGTTTAAATAAGTTTCATAAAACTCAAATAAAGTCTGTACGTTATCCATCTGTTGCAACCCTGATAATCGAACGATAAATTCTTCAATACTAAGGATTATTGGTGCAAAAAGAGTTTGATCGGGATATGTTTCTAAAAGTTCTTTTTTAAGAAAAAGTCCTGCTCTTTTACTAGGTACCAGAAAAATCAGATCGCTTATTTTTTCTGTAGTGCCTTGCACTTCTAGTATAACTTCTTTTAGAAAACTTTTCAAGTATTTATGATTTTATGTGCAAGATATTAAATCTCTAAACAAACCTTAATCTAATAAGTAAAATCAATTGTGTTAAACCCAGATTATGCATTAGAAAATCTATTATCTGTTTAATTTTCTAAAAATAAAAAACGTCCCGAAAATTTCGGGACGTTTTTATTAGTATGATTAAGAGACTTTATTCTTATTTTACTAAGTTAATCTCTACACGTCTGTTTTCTCCTCTACCTTTTCTAGTTTTATTAGAAGCGATAGGTCTGTCTTCACCATAACCAACAGCTGATAATCTGAACTGGTCGATACCATTTTCTGTTAAGTAGTTCTTAACAGCATTTGCTCTAGAATCAGATAATCTTTGATTAAGTTTAGCACTTCCTACACTATCAGTATGTCCTTCTACAGTAAATTTAGCAGTAGGGTACTCTTTTAATATTGCGATAATATCTCCAAGTACTTTATTAGATGCTTCTTTGATTGTAGATTTACCAGAATCAAATAAGATAGTTTTTGCATAAGCGTTAAGAGTCTTCTGTACTTCTTCAGTTACTTCTGGACAACCATTGTTAGCAACAGTACCAGCAACGTCAGGACAGTTATCATCTTTATCTAATACACCATCACCATCTTTATCTTGGTAAGGACATCCGTTATTTGCAGCTGGTCCAGCTTCATTAGGACAACCATCTTTACCGTCAGCGATACCATCACCGTCAGCATCAGGACATCCATTAAGAGCAGGTAATCCAGCTTCAGTAGGACACTCATCTTTAGGATCTGGAACTCCGTCACCGTCAGTATCAGGACATCCATTAAATTCAGCAGTACCTGCAGTATCAGGACATTCATCTTTAGCATCAGTGATTCCATCACCATCAGTATCAGGACATCCGTTGAATTCCTCTAAACCAGGAACATCTGGACACTCATCATCTTTGTCATATATTCCGTCACCGTCAGTATCTTTACCTCCAAATGCGAAAGTAAGTCCTGCAGAATGTTGGAAATGAGTTGGTGGGTAACTACCAGTCTCATAATCTTCAAATACGTGCTTATAAGTTGATTGAAGGTTAAATGCTAAGTTTTCAGTTAACCAAAAGTTGAATCCAAGAGAACCGTTTAATGTTCCAGCTCCTTTTTCATCAAGCCAAGTATAACCTCCACCTACACCTAAGTAAGGATCGATCCAACTTGAACCAAATACTTTCTTAAAGCTGTAGCTAATTCTACCATCTAAGGCATAATAAGATAGGTCATCAACTTTTAAATCTTCTCCTGTAGTAGGATTTTCTCCCCAGTTTTCTATTTTGTTAACCGATCCTGCCGCTGTAAAACTAAAACCATCTCCTATATATCTACCAACAGATAATTTGGAAACAGATGGAAGGATGTTCCAGTGGTCACTAGCATTAAAATATTCATCGAAAATTTCTCCCTGACTAGTAAGGTCTCCCCCAGTAGGAAAGATGTCAACGGCATTAATGCCTATAGAAACCGCCCAAGGATTGTTTTCATCTTGTGCATTCGCCGTACTAAATCCAAGTACAAGTAACGAAGCCACTAAAAATCTGCTAAGATGTTTCATATTCAATAATTTAATTTTTAAGTGTTAATTAGAGCAAATGTAATATGTTAAAAATAACTGTCAAAGATAAATCTAATAAATTTTTCTTAACAGGCCAGCATATATCGCAGCTTTGGAGAGTGTAGTTGTTTTTTCTTACAGTTTTCAAGCCCCAAAAAAAGCAATAATTTTAACCTTATTAGAGAAAAATTAAAGTATTTATCTCAGCAATTACGTTACAATTATAAGATAAAAATACCTTTTATCCTTAAATTTCTTTTAGTAATTATAAAAATGATAGTTTATTTATACGTGTTTTAAGGTGATATTATCATTAAAATAAATTAGAATTTTATCTTTTATAGTGTGTCCTATTTTTTCAAGAAGTGATGCGTATCCCTGTATTTGCAGAGTGTGAGAAGCATTATGAACTCCAGTTTTATAATCTATTATAGTGGTCCGATTATTTTTATCGACTACTATTCTATCTGGTCGAAATAATCTTCCATTAGAAATTATATCTCTTTCATTATATACTATATTATCTAAAGAAAAGTATTGAGAAAGCTCTGGATGGTCTACAATACCTTTTATTTCATCATAAAGTATTTCTTTTTCAGAAATAGTAATTTCTCCTGTTTTATGAGCTTCTTCAACAACTCTTTTTACATCCTTATATGTATCTACAGAAGCCATAAGATCATGTATCAAATTTCCTTTTTCAATTGCATTCTGTTGAGACGTATCCCATAGTTTACCAGAATTAGTTACAATATTTACTTTATATTTCCTTGAGGAATCCTCGAATCGAGAAAGTTTAATCACTTTTGGCTTATCTTCTATATCTGTATTTAAAATCTCTGGTTTTAAAGGGTGACCAAAAGTGTACACGGTTTTTTCAGGATTCCATTGATCTAGATGTTTTAGATATGCAATTAATTTCCCAGAAAAAGTATTGGGGTTGCTTTCTCCTTTAGAATTTAATTTCAAATTAGAAACAATATATAGTTGTTCTTTTGCACGAGTAAGTACTACATATAATAGATTAAACGCATCTAACTCTAATTGAGCTTGCCTGTGTAATACAATTTCTTCTGCATCTTTACCATATTCAGATATTCCTTTATTATAGTTAATAAACACTTCTTCAAAATTGCCATATTTTTCACTATCTACTGCCAGCCAAGTTTTGGGTTCTATTTCTTCATAGATATCTATATTAGCATATGGATAAATAACGCAAGGAAACTCTAGTCCTTTTGCTTTATGTATAGTCATGATCTTAATTGCCTGCTCTGTTTCTGGGGCAACAATGCTTAATTTATCTTTTTTGACATGCCAATATGCTAAAAAGCCTACAATACCTTCTGTGTGTTTTTGAGTAAATGCAAACACAACATCCAGAAAAAACTGTATATACGCTGTAGTACTATCGGCAAGAGAAAAACTGGCTATAATATATTCTACTGCATCATAAAGAGGTTTTATAGCTACTTTGGCAAGGTCAAAATCAAGCCCTAGAGTTTTAAGTTCGGAAGAAAATGTATTCTTAGTACTCTTGATCATTTTTTCCAGAAACAAATGTTTTTCCTGTATTGAAAACTTCTCGGTCAAGAAATGTAATACATTAATTTTTGATTGAAGATGATCGGGTTGTATACACCAGGTAAGCAGATCAATAATAAATACAACTTGTGGGGCATTATTAATTAATAATGTTTCTGAAGAAATTATAGACAACCCTTTTTGGGTAAGAAGATCTGCTATAACAGCTCCTTCTTTTTGTTTTCTTACGATTACACATATTTCATTAAGTGGATATCCTTTTTTGTTTAGTTCGAGTACAGCTTCATACACTTTCTCGGGATATAGGTCATTCTCTTGAGCTACATTTTTTGCTTCAACAAATGATAGATTAACGTATCCGTTTTTTTTGGAGTTAACTTCTTGTTTATTGCCCAGTACATATAATTCTCGATGTTTTTCATTTTTAAAATCACCCGATAAAAAAGTAAATAAACTATTATTGAATTTAATAATTTCTTCGTGACTACGATAATTCCTGGGGAGATTAAGAACCTGTTTTTCCTGTATTGAAAAAGGGTTTTCATCAGACGATAAATTAATAAATTGTTCTGCTTTCCCTCCTCTCCACCGATAAATTGCTTGTTTTGCATCTCCCACTATAGTAACCTGTCCTCTTTTGCCTGTTAATGTTTCTGTTGAAACCGCATTATCGATAAGAGGAATCAGATTATTCCACTGTAATTCTGAAGTGTCCTGAAATTCATCAATAAAATAATCTCTATAACGCTCTCCTAAACGTTCGTATATAAATGGAGCTGGCTGATCCTTAATTGCTTTACTTATAATTGTATTAAATTCTGATATCAATAGAATCTTTCTTTCTTTTTTGATTCCAATTAATTCTTTATTAATTGCGTTTAATACCGAAAGAGGTGTAAGGTTTTTGATAATATTCTGAAAAAAACCAATTTGTATTAATAATTGCTTTGTTGTTAGAAAAGCATCTTCTACAGAAGATCTCACATTATCGATTAGTTCTTTTTTATGAGGGTC
This sequence comes from Aquimarina atlantica, assembly GCF_000626715.1. Taxonomy (GTDB): domain Bacteria; phylum Bacteroidota; class Bacteroidia; order Flavobacteriales; family Flavobacteriaceae; genus Aquimarina; species Aquimarina atlantica. The sequence goes on from NZ_AQRA01000002.1 coordinate 405,621, forward strand.
TAACTTGGCGTTATATAAAGAGGCTTCTTGTATATTTTGTTTCCACGCTGCTTTAAAATCAGCTTTTACCTCGCCTTCTGCAAGTTTCAAAAAATGATTAGGAATTGAGCTCCGAGTAAAATCTGTATATTCTAACCCCTTGTTTTTAATTAATTGTAAAACTGTATTTGACTTAGAAATAATATCTTTTTTACATTCGGTAACCTTTTGGTTCAATTGTTTTTTTAGCACCTCAAAGTCGGCAATTGTTTTATGCGAAAGTTTATTAAGGTGTTCTCTGTCATTTTCACTAAATAACAATCTGGCTATCTTGTTAAGTTCTATAGTGATATCCCAACTTTTATCATCCTCGAGCTTGCTAATCGCAAAATCAACAATCAATCTGGTTAGTTCTTCGTTTAGTCCTATTTTGGCAACTACAGCATCTACGGCTTCTTCAATTAAAGCATCTGTATCCATTTCGATCTCAAAATTCATAGGAATCTCTAAATCATGTGCAAATGTCCTGATAACTCTATGTGTAAATGTATCAATAGTAACAACATCAAATGCCGCATAATTATGAAGAATACTTCTAAGAATTCGTTTTGCTTTTTGTTTAAGTTCGGATTCTGGAATTTTGATCTCTGTACTTAATTCACTTAACAAACCCTGATATTTTGATGGAGTATCAAGAGCGCTAATAGCAACTAAGTTCTCTAATATTCTGGATTTCATCTCGGCTACAGCTTTATTTGTAAAAGTAATCGCCAAGATATTTTTGTAACTATCTCTATACTCTCCTTTTAACAGAGCAATTAAATATGTTTTTACCAAAGTATAGGTTTTACCAGCACCAGCAGCAGCATTATAAACAACAAAAGCAGTAGTAGAATTCAATTCTTTTTTTTACTAAAATACTAAAACCCGAAATTCTTATACCCATCAAATTCTATAAAATTATAGCAACAAAAAAGGTTGTTTTTATGATCCTATAGGATTTAATCAATTTATAACAATTATAAATTTTTATTCATCATTCTAATTGTTAAATTTGATGTCGCTTTTATTTTTTATTAATTAAAATAATAACATATGTCATTCGAATTACCAAAATTAAACTACGCTTTTGATGCGTTAGAACCTCATATAGATGCTCGTACCATGGAAATTCATCATGATAAACATCATGCTGGATATACTAGCAAATTAAATGCTGCAATTGAAGGGACTGATCTTGAGGGTAAAACCATTGAAAACATTCTTATTAATCTAGATATGTCTAATGGAGCTGTTAGAAATAATGGTGGTGGATATTACAATCATAATTTATTTTGGGAGATCATGTCACCCAATGGAGGAGGAAAACCATCTGGTGAAATTGCAGATGCAATTAATGCCGCGTATGGATCTTTTGATGCTTTTAAAGAAGCATTCTCAAAAGCAGCTGGTACAAGATTTGGATCTGGATGGGCCTGGTTATGTGTACATCAGGGAGGGAAAGTAGAAATTTGTTCTACTCCTAATCAAGACAATCCTTTAATGCCTGGTGTTGGATGCGGAGGAACTCCTATCCTTGCATTAGATGTTTGGGAACATGCATACTATTTAAACTACCAAAATCGTCGTCCGGATTATGTCGCAGCATTTTTTAATGTAATTGACTGGAACGAAGTAGCTAGTCGATATGCGCAAGGAAAATAAGTATCTATATATATTAAAAAAAGAGTTACAGTATTGTGGCTCTTTTTTTATGTGAAAGTATTACGAAATGCCAGAAAATAAAAAAAGGTGGAAGAACCACCTTTTTTTGCCCCAAATCTACCATGAACTTAACCTACTTATGCTATGGCTTTGCTAATATAGAACGTTATTTCATAGTGAAAAAATGTTTTAGACGAAAGGTCAAAATACTTGTTGAAATACACAAATTAACCCTTTTTAACAACAAACATTTTTGTTTTTTTAGTAAGCTCTTTCATTTTTACCTTCAAAGAAGTTTATAAAAGCCTTATTTACAACTCTATTTCCTCCTATAGTTGGATAATCTCCTGTAAAATACCAATCCCCAAGATTCTTAGGACAAGCTTTATGAAGATTATCGACAGTCTGATAAATAATCTTTACATCAGCTTTTACCGATTTATCACTTAACAATTCTGATATTTTATCACTTATTTCCTGATCAGAGAATCCACTATAGATTTCTTTTACAAAATTTTGCACTTCTGAGTCTACCAAATTTTCCTGGGCTTTACATTTTTCATAAACCTGCTCTACCAAGTCATAATTTCCATTTTCTTTTAAAAGCTCTAATGCTGCCTGAAATGCAACTAGACCTTCTAATCTTGCCATATCGATTCCGTAACAATCTGGATAACGAATTTGTGGTGCCGAAGAAACAACAACAATTTTCTTTGGTTTCAATCTATCCATCATCTTAATAATACTCTTTTTAAGTGTAGTTCCTCTTACGATACTATCATCGATTATGACTAAATTATCTTCTTGTTTTACTACGCCATAAGTCACATCATAGACATGCGCTACCAAATCATCCCTACTACTATCTTCTGTAATAAAAGTACGAAGCTTAGCATCTTTGATTGCAATTTTCTCTGTTCTTAATCTGTATGAGAGAATTTCTGATAAACGTTCATCTGTTAATGTCTCTTTTTCTGAAAGTATAGTTTCGTTCTTCTGTTTATTTAATTCATCCTGAGCCGCTTCAACCATACCATAAAAAGAGGTTTCAGCTGTATTCGGAATAAAAGAAAATACGGTATTTACTGTATCATGATCAATTTCTTCTAAAACCTGAGGCATAAGCAATCTTCCTAAGCTCTTTCTTTCTTCATAAATCTCGGCATCACTTCCTCGTGAAAAATAAATACGCTCAAAAGAACATGCTTTTCTCTCTAATGGATCAATAATTCTATTTATCGATGTATCCCCATTCTTTTTGACGATAATTGCTTTTCCAGGATCAAGTTCTAATACATCATCAAAAGCAACATCAAATACCGTTTGAATAACAGGTCTTTCTGAAGCAACCACCACCACTTCATCATCTTTATAATAGTATGCTGGCCTAATTCCTGCTGGGTCTCTTAAAACAAAAGCATCGCCATGCCCAAGCATTCCTGCCATGGCATAACCTCCATCCCAATCTCTCGATGACTTTTTAAGGATTTTTGCGACGTTTAATCGTTCTGCAATTTGAGGAGAAGCTTCATTTTTATTAAATCCTTCTTTCTTTAGTTTTTTATATAACTTAGCTACTTCAGAATCCAAAAAGTGGCCTATTTTTTCCATTACAGTAATGGTATCTACCTTATCTTTTGGATGCTGCCCTAATCTCACAAGATTATTAAACAACACATCATTGTTAGTCATATTAAAGTTACCTGCTACGATAAGATTACGATGCATCCAATTATTTTGTCTTAAAAAAGGATGAACACTCTCTACGCTATTTTTACCAAATGTCCCATAGCGAACATGTCCCAATAGTACTTCTCCTATGTAGGGAATATTTTTTTTCTGTAGCTCGACATCGTCAGCATATTCTGGATGCTCTACCAATTCTCTATTAATTCTATCATTAATCTGAGAAAAAATATCTTGTATTGGCTGCGATTCACTAGATCGAACTCTACTTATATATCGTTCGCCAGGAGCCGTATCTAATTTAATACTTGCAAATCCCGCACCGTCCTGACCGCGATTATGTTGTTTTTCCATCATTAGATACATTTTATTTACTCCATAAAATGCACTACCGTATTTCTCCTTATAATACTCTAATGGTTTTAGTAATCTGATAAATGCTATACCGCATTCGTGTTTTAACGCATCACTCATTGTATTCCAAAATTCTAAATGTTGTTGTGTTAATCATAATCAAAAAAGCCCTAAATAATTACTTTAGGGCTATACTTTATATCAAGACAATTCTATTTCGAATTGTGTTAACTCTCTAAACTGCTGAAGTCGCCTCTGAACCTCATCTCGATTCAAATTCTCCATTCGCTCTGTACCAAATTTTTCTACACAAAAAGATGCGAGGTTTGAAGCATGAATAATTGCTTTTTTCATATTCTCGAATGAAATATCATCTGTCTTGGTCAGGTATCCCGAAAAACCTCCTGCAAATGTATCTCCTGCACCAGTAGGATCAAAAACTTCTTCTAGTGGTAGTGCAGGGGCAAAGAAAATCTGTTCTTTATGAAACAACAAAGCCCCATGTTCTCCTTTTTTAATCACAACATATTTTGGCCCCATCTTTTCGATTGCTCTGGCGGCTTTTACCAAAGAATATTCTCCACTTAATTGCCTAGCCTCTTCATCATTGATAGTAATTACATCTACTTTTGAAATTACTTTTAAAAGATCTCCTAAAAAAGCATCTTCCATCCAGAAATTCATAGTATCTAATATCGTAAGTTTTGGCTTCGTAGTAAGTTGCTCTATTACACCTAGTTGTACTAAAGGATTTAGATTTCCCAGCATTACAATATCTGCATCTTTATAATTATCAGGAACCACAGGATTAAAATCAGCAAGTACATTAAGTTGTGTATCTAATGTATCTCTAGAATTTAAATCATTATGATATCGACCACTCCAGAAAAAAGTCTTTCCTCCTTTTACAATCTCAACAGCAGAAGTGTCAATATTTTTTTCCTGAAGCATAGAAAGATAATCCAAAGGAAAATCTTCTCCAACTACAGAAACAATGGATGACGAAATGTTGAAATTCGAGGCAGAAAGCGCAATATAAGGGGCTGCTCCTCCTAATATTTTATCAGTTTTACCAAAAGGCGTTTCAATAGCATCAAAGGCAATAGAACCTACAATAAGTAATTTACTCATACAACTAGCGTAATATTTTTTTTGCAAATATACGTTTTACTTTTAAGTAGTAAGAAGATTAATAAAAGGTTATTTTCTGTTAGAATTTACAAGTATTTTTCTATAGAATATCATTCGCTATTTGATAGATCGAAGTTAAAACACCTAAAATTTTATCACTTATTTAAGAATAGTAAACAAACAATACTCTTTTTATTGATTGGCATACAACTTTAGGCTTTACCACTTTAACAATAACACACTCTAAATCAAAATTTTAACTCTATATTTTATGTATTGAAAATAATGTTGAATTACGCCCGATAATTTATGAAAATGGCAACTTTTTGGTGTGAAAATTTCAAAAAAACTATAATTTCTGAAAAAAAAATTTAAAAAATGCTAAAATAATCTTAAAAAAATACCGTTCTTTACACCAATACAAACTCAAACTTTCAATTAATTATGAAAAAATTAAATTTAGCTAAACTCGTTTTAGCTACTTCGCTGTCGGTTTTATTCTTCAATTGCGAAAAAGATTCTGAAGACATTATTGAAACTAATCAGTATGCAGATGCAAAAGCAGCTCATGTGTGTATCGAAAAATGGGATGCTAACGAGAATAACTCAAAAGCTGCCAGTGTTAAATCAAAGGAATGGCAAGCTGGTCAGACTATCCGTGTAAAATTTTTAAATGGTAATAATTTTGTACAGTCTAAAGTAAGACAATATGCTGTAGAATGGGAAAAGTATGCAAACATTAAATTTGAATGGGTATCTTCAAACAGCAGTGCAAACATCAAAATTGGTTTTAAAGAAGGTCAATTTGCAAACGAAGGTGGATCTTGGTCTTATTTAGGAACCGATTCTAATGATCATGCACATAGTATGCATTTTGGATGGTTTAATAATAATACCTCTGATACAGAGTTTAGAAGAACCACAATTCACGAATTCGGACATGCTCTTGGTTTAATTCACGAACATCAAAATCCTGTAGCAGGAATTAACTGGGATAAAGAAGCAGTTTATGCTTACTATGCTGGACCGCCAAATAACTGGAGTAGAGCACAAGTAGATCATAATCTATTCAGACGTTATGAAGCAAATATTTCTAACTATAGTACATACGATCCATTATCAATAATGCACTATCCTATTCCTGCAGAACACACTACAGATGGTGTTGCAGTTGGAAGAAATACTCAATTATCTGCTACAGATAAATCTTTTATTGCAAGAATTTATCCTGGTTCTAATACTGGTGGTGGTAACTGTGATGGTGTTGCAGAATATAATAGTAATACTTCTTATTCTGTTGGAGATAAAGTAACGTATAGAGGAACTTTATACCAAAGAACAGCTAGCGGATGGAATAATCTTGGTGCATGTGATAGCACTCCTAATAATGATATTTGTGCTGGTGTAGCAGAATATAATAGTAATACTTCTTATTCTGTTGGAGATAAAGTAACCTATAACGGAACTTTATACCAAAGAACAGCTAGCGGATGGAATAATCTTGGTGCATGTGGTAACTAAGAAAAAAGAAATCAAATAATCTAATTTATTTGCTACATTAGATTAAAGTCTTATTATATAAAAATGCTCCGGAAAAACACCGGAGCATTTTGTATTATACATCATTGTTATCTAGAGAATACGTCTTAAAACTACTTTCTGCCAAAATCTGCAGGTATTTCTCCCCACGCTTTGGTTTCCCATTTTACAATTGTAGTTGTATATGTATTGTCTTTGAGCCATTGCGTAGCACGATCTACCAAATCAAAGACTTCTTTGTTTTTAGCAGTTCGTTGTAGTTTTGTTTTACAGGTCTTTTGCTTTACCCATCCTATCGCTATTTTAGAATCAGAATAAATAATACGGTCACTATTTTTCTTTTTAAGATACGCGAGACCATGTACAAGTGCCAAAAATTCTCCTATATTATTTGTGCCTTGTCTAAAAGGCCCCTGGTGAAAAAGTTGTTTTTCGGTTTGAGTGTCTACTCCTCGATATTCCATCTTACCAGGATTACCACTAGAAGCAGCATCTACTGCTATTGAATACAAATTAGGTTCTCCAATTTTTGATAACTGTGCAGCAGTAAGTGTTTTTTTGGGTTTACTTTTTCCTTTATAATCTTCATAATCCCCATTATATGCTTTTTTTGCAATATCAAAAGAATCAAACGATTTATACTTTGCATTGGGATATCCCTTAACCGCCGCTTTACAATCATCCCACTTGGTATAAATCCCTGGCCTGTGTCCTTCCCAAACCACATAAAATTTTTCTTTCTTAGCCATTTTTATTCGTTGATTGTTCCTCGTTACTTATTATTCCATTTGATATCATTAACGATATTTTGGAATTCACATTGAGCTTGTTAAAATGCTTTTGTCCTACAAATTTATTTCGATAGATTCAACATGATACTTACTTTTCTTACTAAACAACTTTAGTCGTAACATTTTCAAACTACTTTTTTTCAGCAAACAGAAGTTCTTCTATAACGGTTGGAAAATGTTTATATTCTAATTGATGGATTGCCTGTGCTACATCTTCGGCAGAATCTTCTTCAGAAATTGATGTTTTAGCCTGAAAAATAATCGCTCCTTCGTCATAATGCTCGTTTACATAATGGATCGTAATCCCGCTTTCTTTTTCTTTATTTCTTACTACAGCCTCATGTACATGATGGCCATACATTCCTTTTCCACCATATTTTGGTAATAATGCAGGATGAACATTTATCACTTTATCAGGAAAAGATTCAATGATTTTTTTAGGAAAAATCCATAAGAACCCAGCTAGTACAATGATGTCAGGTTTGGCATCTTTTAAGATATTAAGTACTTCATTTGTGTCATAAAATGACTCTTTGTCAAAGTGTAACGCCTTTACTTTCAAGGCATGAGCTCTTTTTAACACTTTGGCACGCAGGTTGTTAGAGAACACATGTGTAACCTCGGCAATTTTTCGCTCATGGAAGTACTTAATTATATTTTCGGCATTGGTACCTGAGCCGGAAGCAAAAATTATAATACGCTTCATAGTATGATAAAGTTGTTAATTAGAGAGCACAAAAAAAATAATTATTATTCAATTTTAGGTAGCAAAAAGGCAATACTTCGCTATATTTGATAAAATACAAATACATTTTTATGGGATTGTGGGGTTTTAAAATAAAGTTTTTTATTTTTGCCACCTAATTAAAAAATTAAAATTAAACATTATGTCAGACATTGCATCAAGAGTAAAAGCGATAATCGTTGACAAATTAGGAGTAGACGAAAACGAAGTTGTAAATGAAGCTAGTTTCACAAACGATTTAGGCGCTGATTCATTAGACACTGTAGAATTGATTATGGAATTCGAAAAAGAATTCGATATTCAGATTCCAGACGATCAAGCTGAAAACATTGCAACAGTAGGTCAAGCAATATCTTATATTGAAGACGCAAAGTAATAACTTCACAACAAAATATGAATCTTAAGCGAGTTGTAGTCACAGGACTAGGTGCATTAACACCTATAGGTAACAATATCGATGAATATTGGGACGGATTAGTAAATGGAAAAAGCGGTTGCGCTCCTATTACATATTTCGATACCGAAAATTTCAAGACTAAATTTGCTTGCGAAGTCAAAAATTATTCTCCCACAGACTATTTTGATAGAAAAGAAGCACGAAAACTTGATAAATTCGCCCAGTATGCTATTGTATCTTCTGAAGAAGCTATAAAAGATGCTGCTATTGACCTGGAAAAAGTTGATAAATTTAGAGTTGGTGTGATCTGGGGTGCAGGAATTGGCGGAATAGAGACTTTTCAGGAAGAAGTAGTTGGCTATGCCAACGGAAATGGAACACCTCGTTTCAATCCTTTCTTTATCCCAAAAATGATCGCCGATATTGCTCCTGGTCATATTTCTATACGAAATGGCTTTATGGGACCTAACTATACCACAGTTTCTGCTTGCGCTTCTTCTGCAAATGCAATGATCGATGCACTAAACTATATCCGTTTGGGTCATTGTGATATTATCATTACAGGAGGAAGTGAAGCTGCAGTTACTATAGCTGGTATGGGAGGATTTAATGCGATGCACGCTTTATCTACAAGAAATGAAAGCCCTGAGACTGCCTCCAGACCATTTGACGCAACCAGAGATGGTTTCGTTCTGGGAGAAGGTAGTGGAGCTCTTATTCTTGAAGAATATGAACACGCAAAAGCACGAGGTGCTAAAATCTATGCTGAAGTAGTTGGTGGTGGAATGTCTAGTGATGCATATCACATGACAGCTCCGCATCCCGATGGAATAGGGGTAGAACGCGTGATGCTTAATTGTTTAAGAGATGCTGGTGTAGCTCCAGAACAAGTAGATGCTATAAACACTCATGGCACATCCACTCCATTAGGAGATGTTGCAGAATTGAAAGCTATTACTAAGGTTTTTGGAGATCATGCATCTAACATCAATATCAATTCAACAAAATCTATGACAGGACACTTACTTGGTGCAGCTGGAGCTATAGAGGCTATTGCTTCTATTTTGGCTATGCAAAAAAGTACAGTACCGCCTACTATCAATCACACTACAGTGGATGAGAACATAGATTCTTCATTGAATTTGACATTAAACAAAGCTCAAAAACGTGACATCACATATGCAATGAGTAATACTTTTGGTTTCGGAGGTCATAATGCTTGTGTGTTATTTAAAAAATTGAACGAATAAATGAATGTTATTCGAAACATACTAAATTCCCGCTCTGAAAAGAACGGGAATTTTTTTTCTAAAATTCAGAAAATAGTAAATTTTAAGCCCAAAAACATTGAACCTTATGAAAAAGCATTTACGCATAGGTCATTAAATTTAAAGGACAAAAAAGGAAATGCTGTTAATTTTGAAAGGTTAGAATTTCTAGGTGATGCTATGTTAAGTAGTGTTATCGCAGCTCACTTATTTAAAGAAGTACCAGAAGGTAATGAAGGATATTTAACCAAAATGAGGGCTAAAGTAGTAAGTAGAAAACATCTTAACGAATTAGGTAAAGACCTTAAACTAATTGAACTGGTTCGAACCAATATTCCTAAATCTCAATTTGGAATAAATATACACGGAAACCTTTTTGAAGCACTAATAGGCGCTATTTACCTGGATCGTGGTTTTGTATATTGCGAACGGTTTATAAAAGAAGCTGTAATCGATCCATATGTTGATATCGAAAGTCTCGAAGGGCAAATCATTAGTTATAAAAGCTTATTGATAGAATGGTGTCAAAAAGAGAAAAAAGTATTTAGTTACGAAGTATATGAAGATACTGGTAAAGATGAAATGAAGCATTTTGCTGTAAAACTTTGGATAGATGATAAAGTAGTTGCAAAAGCAAGAGCTACTTCAAAAAAGAAAGCAGAAGAAAAAGCTTCAAAAAGAGCTTATTTTGCATTTCAATCTAAAATAAATATCTAAATACCATTAGATTCTTTCTTATTAAATTAATCAAAATATAGGCATCCCAGAAAAACTATATTTTTTAAAAGTTAAAAGATACTAACTCAATCGTTTTCGTAAAATAACTTTATCTTTTAATTAAACTTGTTAGGTGAATTTATTTGTATATTTCGGGTTGAATCGGAAACAAAAAAAATCAAAGTGGCTGTTCAGCGGTTAGTATTAGATGCCTTTACCGATGATGATTATGAACTCATTGCCATTCATTGTTCATTAGCTTCATATCGGTTGGCCTTTTTATTGAATAAAAACCTGAATTTAAAGCTCTATAGAAAAAAAGAAGATATTAATTTTGAGTATAATGATCTTACTGCAAATTTTCCATTATATCAGTATGATGATCATTTTCAATATAGTACATATAGTCTTATCGGAAATAAATTTCAATCCAAAATAAAATCAGAAAATCAGATTTCTGATGGTCTATTTACTACTATAGAGAATACATATACTACAAAATATTTAATTCCTGAATTAAAAAATGTAGATTATTTTCTAAAAATTGAGACCGAAGCATCAAATTTTTCAAGTAAGTCTTTGCTTATAGACATGCTTACCATTTCGCAAATTATAACAGCATATCCTTTGGAATATGCTACACTTAAATCAAAGAACAACTTAATATTCGAATAATGCCAAAACGTAAAAGAACTAAAATAGTCGCTACTCTTGGACCCGCAACAAGTAGTGAAGAGATATTAAAAAAAATGTTGGAAGCAGGGGTAAATGTTTTCAGAATAAATTTCTCTCATGCTGATTATAATGATGTCAAAGAGCGTATAAAAATTATACGAAAACTAAGTGCAGAATATGGTTATAATGCATCTATACTTGGAGATTTACAGGGTCCTAAGCTACGTGTAGGTGTTATGAAAAGAGATATCATCGTCAATGATGGTGATACGATCAATTTTGTGACTGGTAAACCTTTTGAAGGCACTTCTAAAGAGGTTTATATGAATTATGAAAGTTTCCCAAAAGATGTAAAAGCAGGTGAAAGAATACTATTAGATGATGGGAAATTAATTTTTGAAGTTATCTCTTCTAACAAAAAAGATACAGTTAAGACCAAAGTAATACAAGGAGGGCCTCTAAAATCTAAAAAAGGAGTAAATCTTCCTAATACTAATATTTCTTTACCCGCACTAACAGAAAAAGATGTAAAGGATGCGATTTTTGCATGCGAACAAGGGGTGGATTGGATTGCGTTATCTTTTGTGCGTCATGCTCAGGATTTGATAGAATTACAAGATCTTATAAAAGAACATAGCGAGCACAAAATTCCGATTATTGCCAAAATAGAGAAACCCGAAGGAGTAGAAAATATTGATAAGATTGTGGCATACTGTGATGGCTTGATGGTAGCAAGAGGAGATCTCGGAGTAGAAATTCCTGCCCAGGAGGTACCACTAATTCAGAAAAAATTGGTGCTTAAAGCTAAAACTGCCAGAATACCTGTGATTATTGCTACACAAATGATGGAAACAATGATCGATAGTCTTACACCAACACGTGCCGAAGTAAATGATGTCGCTAATTCTGTAATGGATGGAGCCGATGCCGTTATGCTATCTGGTGAAACTTCTGTAGGAAAATACCCTGTGCAGGTAATCGAAACTATGTCTAACATTATAAAAAGCGTAGAACATTCTGATTTAATAAAGGTTCCTCAGAACCCTCCTCATATTCGAACCAATAGATTTATTACAAAATCTATTTGTTACCATGCTGCACACATGGCAAATGATATTGATGCCAAAGCTATCTGTACTCTTACCAATAGTGGCTATACGGCATTTCAAATTTCTGCATGGAGGCCCGATGCTCATATCCTGGTCTTTACCAGTAATCATAGAATCTTATCTCAGCTTAGCCTCTTATGGGGAGTAAAAGCTTTTTATTATGATAAGTTCGTAAGTACCGATGAAACTGTCGAGGATATTAATAAAATTGCATTAGACCGTAAATTTGTAGAACAAGGAGATATGTTAATCAATTTGGCTGCAATGCCAATTACTGCAAAAGGAATGGTAAACACACTTAGGGTTTCGCAAATCTAAAGAATTCTTGTAATACAATATTGTAGCAAAAAGCTTCTCTATATGAGAAGCTTTTTGCTATAAAGTTTTCTTTAAAAAGATAGCTTCTAAGTCCTCTATCGTAACTGGTTTTATAAGATAATCCTTTACCGTATTAATACTTTTTGCCCTCTCTATATCTACCGGATTAATTGAGGAGCTTACAATGTATAGTGTGATTGTTTTTCCGAGTTTATTTTTGATTTTAGTGAAGTTATCCAAAAATTCCCATCCATCCATTACTGGCATGTTTAAGTCAAGAAATATGATTTCGGGAATTGTCTTTTTATTTAAATTAGTCAAAATAGCCTCAAAATAATTAAGAGCATCCTTACCATTTTGAAATACCATTAGGTTATTACAAAGGTTTTTTGCTTCTACAATCCTTTTTACAAGATTTACATACATATTGTCGTCGTCAATAATACAAGCTAATCCTATTTTATGACTCATGATTTATGAGGGGTTTTTATTATTAAAATTCAATTATAAAAGTTGTTCCTTTATCTACTTCACTTTCTACAGTAATTTTTCCATCGAGTGATTCTACCTGGTTTTTTGTTAAAAACAGTCCTATTCCTACTGCATCCTTATTGTAATGAAATGTTTTATACATGCCAAATATTTTATCTTTAAATAGTTTCATATCAATTCCCCTGCCATTATCTGTAACCTTTAAGTATGCCTTGCTACCTTTAGAATAGCTTTTGATTTTTATTACCGGATCTCTATTCTCGTGCTTATATTTTATAGCATTCGTTATTAAATTTAACAGGATGCTTTCTAAATATGCAGGAATATAATTAATTGTATTTAATTCTTTAAAATCAGTCTTGATTTTGGTTTTGCTCATAGAAATCATTTGCCCGATTCCACTTGCAACCAAATTAAAAGCATCCTGAAATTTGACTGGTTTTTTTTCCTGATCCTTATTTGTATGTATGGCTACAATCTCATTAAGATGCTCGATGGTTGTATTTAAACTATATGATATTTGTTTAATTTCTTTAACCAACCCAATCTTTTCCTTAGGATCATCTATATCTTCGATCAACTGTACTAATAAAGATAGATTGCTGGTATGAGATCTAAGGTTATGAGATACGATATGAGCAAAATTGAATAATCTAGAGTTCTGAGATGCTATAATATCAATCGATTTTTGCAGACTTAATTCTTTTTTTTTGATTTCATCTATATCCTGAAAAACACCTCTAATCCCAATTATTTCTTTATTTTCATTATATACAGGCTTTCCTATGGCTCGCACCCAAAATTCTCTTTTGTTGGCCGTTACCATTTTAATTTCGGTATTAAAAGGAGTACCTACCATGGCACAATTAAAAAATAAATCTGCCGCCTGTTGCCTTGAATCTTCTGCATAGTAGTTGGCAGAATCTTTAAGTGAAGGAATATAGTCGTCGGCATATTCTAAAATTCTTCTGGTTTCAAAATCCCAGAAACTTTTCCTTTCCTGAAAATCTACATACCAACTCCCGGTAGCTGTCATTTGAGCAGTTTCTTTATAGTAGAAATTATCTTTTGTAATATCCTGCTCTGGCTCTAGTTTGATTTCAATGAAAAAGACAAGGCTAATCTTAGATTTTATATTTACCGGTAATTCATCATTAGTTGCACATCTAAATAGTTTATAGTTTCCTTTTTTATCGAGGATTTTTATATGCTGTTTAAAATTTATAGCATTACGTCGATAGCTAAAAAAATTATCCCTGAATAACTCAACATCTTCCTGATGTATCAGGTGTTCTAAAAAATAGTCTATTTTTGGCTCTAGTTCATTTTTTGTATACCCTAAACTATCATAAAACTTTTCTGACCAAACCTCTCTTTCTGGACCATCATATAGCTCCCAATATCCAGCATTGAAATCTTGAATTACATTATTAAAAAGTTCATTTTGAAGCATTCAGTAGTATTTATCATAACAAGATAAGGATTTCTTAGGTATTCTCTTCGATTCTATTAAGCCTAATAGCTAGTGCCTTGGTAGAGATCTGAACTTCTATAAATGATAAAAAAAGTGAAATCATAAGTAAAAAAAGACTAATCCCAAATACAATATTAGCCCAGGATATCTTTTCTACATATAATAAAAACATGGTAATCACACTGGTGAGAAAACTAGCAATAGCGATAGCTTGCATATTCCTAATCAACCATAATCGCTTTCTTAAGTTTTTGATTTGCAATACCGTGTTTTTTGATCGCGAAGTCAAATATTCCTCATGTAATTGCCGTATCAATGCTGCAATAGCTAAATACCTGGCATTATAGGCGAGCATAGTTAATGATATTGCAGGAAACAACAAGGCCGGAATACTCATAGTAAGCGTCATAAAAAAAGAATTTAGAACTACTAATTTAGATTAAAAAAACAGGACAGCAAATTATAGATGATCTCATCATTGGGATACATCATTTAACTTTTCGGGCGTATATATTTAACAAAAAAATAGTGAGCAATGCCCTTTGCATTGCTCACTATACATAATCCAAATTAACAATTGGGTATAGAGATTATTCTGGGATATTAAACAACGTTATAATTTCTTCATACGACATCTTGGTATAGTCTATCGCTGATTTTGTGGCTGAATTTGTATTTGTGGGTGCTGCAACTCCCCCAGGAATAATTACATATCTAAAATCATCAAAAAAGGTGAATATATTAGTCGACCCATCTAATGTAGCTACTTCAATTCTTAGTGAACTTCCTCCAACAAAATTTGCAACTTCAAAACTGTAAAATTCACTTTGAGAAGCATGTATAAAAGGAAGTTGTTTGATTTCAGAAACTAAGATATTTACTTCACGTCGTCCGTAGACTAATACTACATCTTCATTCAAATTAAATTCATTAAGATCAAAGGTTGTAAGAAGTTGTTCGTTAGTTTCAGCCGCCACATTAGTTTCAAAATCCCTTGCAATCCAGTCTGAATAAATTACATTAGCAGTTCCCGGTTGCCCATCTGCTCCATCTTGCCCATCGGCACCGTCGGCCCCATCATTACCGTCTGCTCCACTAGTGCCATCAACCCCGTTAACTCCATCCTGACCTGCAGGCCCAATTGCTCCATCTTCTCCATCAGAACACGAAAAGATCAATAGTGATACCATCACTATCATCATTCCCTTTACTACATTTGTTATTGCTTTCATTTTTATAATTTTTTAAAAGTTAATGGCACAAACCTAATATGGGTATGAATATGTACTATCCGAAAAGTTTGAATTTCAAAGAATCCGGACACTTTTTAAGGGGTTTCACTGTATTTATGAAGCTAAATACCTGTTGTACATTGATCAAAAAAATAGCGAATAATACTTTTTATATATTATTCGCTATATGTAATCTAAATTAATGATTGGTTATAAAGATTATTCTGGGATATTAAATAAAGATATAGCTTCTCGATATGACATCGTTGCATAATCCTTTGCTGATTTTGTTCCTACACTTTGGTTAACAGGTATTCCTCCGGGAATAAGTATATATCTGTATTCTTCGAAAAAAGGATCTCCAATAATATCACCATCAAGAGACCTGATTCGTAACTCTAACTGTCCTGCCGCTTCTGCCGTAAAAAAATGTGTATTGGTAAGAACCACAGGAATTGCATAGGTATCTTCATCGTTTAAATTTCCTATGTTTTTACCATATACCAAAATAGCTCCCGATTCTATAATGGCATCTGTCATATCTGGTGCATTAATAGTAAAATCAGCATTACTATTATTAATAAAATTTTCAAAACCAGTGGGTATCCAGTCAGAATATATCACATTAGCAGTTCCCGGTTGACCATCGGTACCATCTTGGCCATCCTGCCCATTAATACCATCTATACCATTTTGCCCTGCCGGCCCTATTGCGCCATCTTCCCCATCAGAACATGAAAAAATTATTACCGATAAAAATAGCATTATTATGCCTCTTACTATACTTGTCATTGCCTTCATTTTAGTATGTTTTAATATTGATTATGACAAACCTAGTATGAGTGAAAAAATAAAATATCCGAAAAGTTTGAATTTCAAAGAATTCGGACATTTTTTAAGAGGTTTCCCTTGTGTTTCCGAAATGAAAACAGCTGTCTCTTAAACACGATGGTTTTTCTGTATGATTGGAAAATTTATATTGAAATATAATGTATGGTAATTGATGTAGTAAAAACTCTTACATTCTTTACTATTTGTCTCTCATCTCTTTACATTCGATAACTTGTTTTACCTCTGCCTCTAAACCATGTTCTTTCCACAAAGTCATATCTTTTTTGAGCTCTAATGCATTTTGACCAGATAGGATATATCTTTTTATAGACTTTAAAATGGGGTCATCATTTCCTTTTATTTTTAACATCGACTTTCCTCCCGGAATACTATAATTATCCTCATATTCATAACAAAAAACAAGTACCCGATCTCCTTCTTTTACATCTTGCTCATAGAAGTAATCTGAAACAAAGAACTTTTGTTTATCATACCTGTTTTTTTTAAGGATCTTTGAGGTTAATACCTCATCGATATCAATAATTCCTCGTTGAGAAGTATAGAGCATATCATCATTCTCAACCGGATCATCAATATGTCGTATAGTTCCTAAAAAAACTAATGCATATGTATCACCACAATGACCAATAAAAGGACCTGATTGTGGCCACCAATATGTATATCCCACTTTAAGGGTGTCTAACGAATATATTGGTGTATTTGCTTCTTTTTTTTGTGCATAACCAGTACTAAAAAAAAGAAGAACAAAAATTACTATAGCAACTAATTTATGATACATCTGGTTCTTAATTTAATTCGTAATCACTCTCCTATTATACGTTTAAATAGTATTCCTTCTTTTTGATATACAATCGCAATTGTATTACTATTTTCTCTTTTATAGACTTGTGGTTTAGATTTTATCTGCCAATTTTGACTTCTATGAGCAATTAAATTAATTGCCCAATCTATAGGGTATTCTTTTGCATCAACTTTTATAAAATCTACTATCCAATTCTTAATCTCTGATGGTTCTACTTTAATAGCAACTTGGTAATCCCAGGATGATGATCCGGGAATTGTTGTACCTCTCGACTGGGTAAATCCGTTAACATTAAATAGCAAAAATTCTGCATCTTGAAAATCTGATTTACTAATGATTTCTCTTTTAAGAATAGCTATTCTGTCCCGAACGTCTTCTATATCCATACTGTTAAGTGTATTCTTATGAGAAGTTGCACAAGAAGTCAAAACAATACATAAAATTAGAACACTATATACTACACGCATAAGTACTATTTTAATTCTTCTATCAAAGATACGTACTCTACACTAATACTGTATTTTCTTTCGCTATACCACGGTTATAAATCTATTCTAAAACAAAGGTTACTGTTATGTAATGCTTTTGTAGTTCTTGTGATTTGTTCACATTATAATATTGTTGCTTGTAATTGGTGTCTTCTATTCTTTGTATACTTCCCACCTTTTTATTGATACTGCCTGCAATTCGATTAGCTTTATCTCTGGCATCCTGGATAGCTTTTTTATTCAACACTGTCATTTCTTCATTTGTCTTTTCTTGGGCAATAACATCTACCCAAGTAATTGTTACTCCTTTCATTTTTTGAGCATGTATTTTTTTTACTTCATCAAGGGATTTTGTTACATAAAAATAATAGGCCTGTGCTCCATAACTCGTAGAAGTAATTTTGTATAAAACATTTTCCTTAAACTTTTCAAAATCCAGGCCTATAGTATTCAATTTATTTTTATAATCTTCTTTAAGTTGTGATATACTTTTGGATTCAATATTTTGATATCCATCTGCCATAACCTCTCTGAATTCGACATTAATAATATATTTTTCGATATCAATTTTTTTAGAACATTCTCCTATTACACTTATTGTGTTATTTTGTTGCTGCCCAAACATAGGGACAGTACCTATTAGCAGAATTAGAATTAGTTTTTTCATTTGTTTTTATTTTTTTTGAATTTATTAAGTAAGCTTCTATTTCGTTTTTAATTCTAGTATCTCTTTAATGTCATATGAGATGTTGGAAGTTTTTATCATATTATTTCAATGAGAAAAACAAATAATATGGCATTCTCTTAACTCTGCCATGTATAAAAACTCCTGCCATTCTTTAAAGATTTGCCAACATGATTCTGTAGTATAAAAGCGTTTCCCGTATACAGAACTCTCTTTATAATCTTCTTTTATTTTTATAAAATCTTTGATTGTTATCTCTTTTAATCTCGAAATTAAAGTGTTGAGACGACTATGGTCTATGTATCTAAATTCAAACCCCGTAACAGTCATTGCCTTTGGGTTTATATCCTTTTCTCCAAATATGGCTTGCTCGTGTATATCATAGGGCTCTTTGCTTTCTTCAGATCTTCTTTGTTCTGAAATATGAAAAAAAATTGAATCCCAGCTTTTATTAAACTCAAAACGTTTCCCTGCAAAAGGATTCATTTTGTAAGCCTCTTTCATATCTTTTATATATTCGGTCTCAATCTTTTTTATGTTTTCATCTTCATTAAGCCATACAAATTCAAAGCATTCACAATAGGTTGTATTTAGTTTAGCTTTATCTAATATTTTTGTGTTTTTTGGTAAAGCCCATTGATCATGCAAAATCCCCATGTTTTATCTATCATTAAATTCATATTTTAGCTAGGCCCTTTTTCCCTTCTAAACATAATTTTATGTTACAAAAAAGCTAAACACTCCTCTTGGTATTTGTACATTACCATCGCTATCCAAACCTCTACCCCATACTCCTTTAAGAGAAGAGCGGGTTCCGTTTGTGATAAATCCAACCATTATCAATTCATCTGGTGCTGATTCTGTAGTTTCATATCGAATAGATAGGTTAGGACCATCTGATTGCCAGGTTCCGGTCCCCGAAAAACCCGGATCATCGGGTTTGGATAACGATAAAGTTCCATTCTCAAAAAATTGAATGTAAAATTCAAAATCGATATTAGAATAATCCGGTTCATCAGAGGTGTCATCGTTAAAACCTCCAAAAAAAACACCTTCTTTAAAAACCGTATTAATAACAACTTTTACCATGGTAGTATGAGAAGAATTAGCGGCCTTAATATCGATTTCTACTTCTCCCAGAGGTATAGATCTCTCCCATGAAATTACTCCCGTATCTTTATCAATTTTCACATCTCCTCTCGTGACCACTTCACTAGATGAACTGAAAGTTCCTTTCTCACCATCCCAGTCAACTGTAGGAGGAAGCGTGGCTCCTTCTTCAAAAAAAGTATTTTCGATTTTTGTTTCGTTATATACTACACTTATACCGGTTATGGTTAATACATTATCATCATCATTACTACAAGCTCCTATTATAAAAATCAGGAGTATAGCTATACTTATGTTTATTATCTTCCTTTTCATTTTTTTACATTTTTATTCAAAAGACCAGATATCATTATAAAAATCATCAGGGTTTCCGTTGTTCATTGCGTACCCATTAATGATCCATAATTTTTTATCAAAATACACTGATGTATGCTGAGTTCTCTCATGAAACTTTTTAACTAGATTCGCTTTTTCCCAATCTATACCGTTGGTACTATACCAGAAATCATTATAATACGTGAAGTCGTTATTCTTTGTTCCGGCAGTTAACCACATACCATTTTTATCTACTGTTACGGCATGATTTCTTCTGGGTAAAAAATCTGCATCTGGAGTAGCGAGAAACCATTGAAAACCATTTGGGGAATACCATACATCATTTAAAAAGTTATTATTGATATCATAACCGCCTATAACCCATATTTTATTATCATACACTACAGAGGCATGATCTCTTCTTGCTCCAAATGGTGCGAGGTTGGAAACTAAATTCCATTTAACTCCATCGCTACTTACCCAAATATCACCTTTTTCAACTCCATTTTCCTGACCTCCAATTACAAACATTCTTCCATGTAAATCGACCATGGTATGTCCTGATCTTGGTGAAAAAGCGGCATTACTTGTAGCTTCTTTCCAGGTTTCTCCGTCTGTACTATACCAGACATCATTCATTTCATTAACAAACCTACCACCTGTTATCCACATTTTATCTTGAGAAACGGTTGCAGCATGACTTGTTCTGGATGAAAAAGCAGCTTTTTTTATGGCTGCCATCCATGTTGTACCATCCTTACTATACCATGCATCATTATAATAGATCCCCGGACCGTTACCAGCTATCACCCACATTCTATTATCAAATACTAAGGAAGTATGACTAGCCCGACCACCAAAAGGTGTTTCTTTAAGAACTTTTTTAGGAGTTAAACTAAGGGTTTTGGTGACGAATACTTTGGTACTATTGTCTTCTATTTGCGTTTCTTCAATATCACATGATAGTACAGTCAAAAACGATAGCATCAAAATTATATAGCGATTCTTTTTCATATGCTTTATTTTAATTATTCAAAAAAATTATGAGTACAAACCTAATTGTGATCGAGAATCAGAATATCCGAAAAGTTTGAATTTCAAAGAATCCGGACGTTTTTTAGGGGATTTACCTATCGATTAAAAAAAAGGATCCCCATTATCTTTGTTAGGTTAGGTAATGAGGATCCAGGTAATGAAAAGCATGGACAAAAAAACCTAATCATTACAAACTATTTTTATCGTGTACAGGTGGTTATTCTAGTTTTACTACCCAGTAATCCCACTTACCTTTGCCAGCGCCACTAATATCTCCTCCCGGAGCATAAACATAACCGGCTACGATGTAACCATTATTGGTTTGTTGAATTGCATTTGCATAATCAGGTTCTGGGCCACCAAAGCTAGTTTCCCATGACAATTCACCAAGAGGACTTAGTTTTACCGCCCAAAAATCTGCATATCCTCCGTTATTAGTACTTGCATCAAAGTCGCTTGCTCCCGAGTTACCAGCAAAGACATATCCTCCATCTGTAGTTTGTTGAATAGAACGGGCGACATCACTCTCTGAACTACCAATGTTAACCTCCCATATCAATTCTCCCGAAGTATTTAATTTTACAATCCAGCAATCTTTTTTTCCATTATTACTGCTTACATCAAAATCTGAGGATTCTGAATATCCAGCTACGATATAGCCCTGATCTGTTGTTTGATGAACATCATATGCATAATCATCCAGTGTTCCTCCAAGGTTTGTTTCCCAAACCAGGTTTCCTAAAGCATCTAATTTTACAATCCAATAATCTTTTCCTCCATAATTTCCTCCTACATTACCATCTGAGGATTCTGAATACCCTCCAACAATATAACCTCCATCAATAGTTTGCTCAACCGATTCCGGAATGTCAAATCCAGAACCTCCAAGATTTGTTTCCCATACTAAAGCTCCCATAGTATCTAGTTTTATTACCCAATAATCTAAACCTCCATAATTTCCTCCAATATCCCCACTTGAAAAACCTGCAGAGCCAACCACAACATAACCTCCATCTGATGTTTGTTGGATGCTTCTTGCTCCATCATTTCCGCTTCCACCATAGCTCACCTCCCAAATCAAATTTCCGAATTCATCCAGTTTTACAATCCAATAATCAGAAGAAGAAGTATCACCACTAATATCCTGATCATTAGAATCGGTTGCTCCTGCCACTATATATCCGCCATCTGATGTTTGTTGTATACTTCTTCCTGAATCATCACTAGATCCTCCCAGGTTTGTTTCCCATATCAAATCGCCCGAACTACTTAGTTTAATTACCCAGTAATCTCCTCCTATATATCCATCTGCATCGTTATTACCACCTACGTCTCCATCATCAGAATTTGCAGTACCCGCAACAATATAGCCTCCATCTACTGTTAGTTGCAGCGCATTAGCAACATCAATCTCAGAACCTCCATAAGATTTTTCCCATGCTATTGATACTTCTTCGCTAATTACTAATCCTTCTTCGGTATCAAAGGCAAATGTGTTTTCTGATGTTCCTCCTTTTCCATCAGAAGCTACTACTTTACCATTGTAAGTGGTTTGGGCATCAAGTCCTTCTAACAAAAATTCTGCGGCTTGTACATCTGATTGTACTGGATTATCTCCTAAAAAAACAGTATAGGACACTTCATCATCATCTGGATCGACCGCCGGAGTCCATTCTAATAATGCGCTATTTGCTGTTATCTCATTCACCTGTATCGTAAAATCTCCTGGCACCTGATTCTCGGCAAGTGTAGGTGGTACAACTCTGTCATCATCATCTTTGCATCCTACAATCAATATGCAAAAGATGATCAAACGATATAAAAATTGTTTCTTTTTCATTTGTTTATGTTTTTGTGATTTGTTTATAAAAAACTATCCCTATTCTTAGCATACCAAAGAGCACCTAACTGCTTGAGCTAAAAACAAATATCTAGTTTGTACCTGTGCAGTACTTCGATGATAAAATTAATTAGGGTGAAGTGCACGAATGTCCAGAAAGTTTGAATTTCAAAGAATTCGGACTTTTTTAGGAGTTTTTTCTATATTCTTTTGGCGAAATACCGGTTAGTTTTTTAAATGCGCTATAAAAAGTAGATTTCGAATTAAACCCGGATTCTAAAGCGATCGATATAATAGTGTAGTTTATAAAATTAGGATTCCTTAATTTAAATTTTGCATCCTCTATTCTATATCTATTGATATAATCGGTAAAATTATGCCCGCTTAATTTATTAACCAATTGTGACAGGTAGTTACCACTTATATTTAATTTTTTGGCCATACTATCTAATCCCAAATTTGGGTCACGGTATATTTTGGCTTCTTTCATCAAAAAATCAAGTTCTTTAAAATACACATTATCATCTGTAATATGAGATTCATTTTTTGTATGAATTTGTTTTAGTTTTTTTCCGGTTAGCCTGGCAATTAACTGAAATAAAAATATATGGTCTTTATTGAAAAAATCTTTTTGAGAATGCTCAGAATCCAGAACACCTACTACCTCATCATCTATTAAAATAGGAACAGACAATTCAGACATTCTACGATCGTCATCTATGATATATCTGTGGTCATTGGTCAAATCAGGCACATACTCAAATATTCCCGATTGGGCTACTCTCCCAACAATACCTTCACCTAACGAAATTTGAATAGGACTTATAACTTTTCTTTCTCCATTATTTTTATGGCCAAATGCTGCTTTTTGTATCAAAACCTTATTTTGAGTATCCAACATATAGATTACACAGTCCTCTAGTTTAAGTTTCGAAATACAATTCTCTACAATATCCCACAACACCTCTTCAAGTTTATTTTTTTCGAACAGCGATGATGCAAAATAGGTTAGTATTCCTATGGTTTCATTTGATGCATTTTGATGTTGTACCTGGTCTTTTTCAGAAAAAATCTGATACAAGCTATCTGTGCTAAAATTTGATACTGAACTTCGCATCACATCTTTTTTAGTATTCACTTGATCAAACTTTGGTGTTAATTGTTTTGTGGTGGTAAAAACACCATCATGTGCTACTTCAAATACTTTATTAAAAAGAAGAGGGATCTTAACATAAAAATTAGAGAAATTTTTCAGGACGATACTCGAAAAGAAAAAAGTAAATACCGTAATGAGCAATACCAGGTTTAATACTATCAGCATTGCAAACATGTGCCTTGTATTAAAACCTGTACTTAGCATCTTATAACACACAGTATATATCAAGAAAAATACAACTCCACATATTAAAATTGTAGAAATCTTCACTACTAGTTTATCACCTATGTATTTCTTAATATTCATGATGATTGATTTTTTTGTCCAATCCAAATATATAATGACAATACCCTTGAAAACAAGCGAAATATCTCGATATTCTGAGAATTTCGAGATTGATTTTAAACATCAATTAATTGATTATCAATTATTTACAATGAACACACTCCAAGACATTACAAAAACAGAAAATAGTATCTTTATAGCTAGATAAATAGATCAAAAAAACCCTTGAAAGTAAAAAAAACATATCTCCTTTTCACTTCCTTTTACAAAAGGATGATTATCGTTTTTTTGCTATGTTGTGTACAAATTACTACCGGACAGGAAGAAGATTTTATAATTCCTGATTCTTTAAAAGCTTTGGATTATGAGGATTTATATAATCATTATCTAAAAGCTTACAGAGATACTTTGTCTGCAAAGATTTACCTTAATACTTATCTAAAAAAAGCAATTCTAGAAAATGATAAGATAAAAATGGCTAATGCGTATAGTCGATTATCCTATTATATTGAAGAAGAATCAGAAAAAATAGCTTTATTAGATCGTTCTATTACTTTGAGTACAGGTTTAAATCAGAATATCATAATTAGATCATACTCTTTTAAAGGAGGGTATTATTTTCGTAAAGGTAATTACACTCTTGCACTTGACAATTACTTACAAGCTCTGATGCTTGCAGAACAGGTTCAAAATATTGAATACATCTATATCACCAAGCATAATATTGCCTGTATCAAAACGGAAATAGGAAAGCATGAAGAAGCTCTACCTCTTTTTAAAGAATATTATACCTATATAACAACAAAACATACTACCGATACAATCCGATATTTAAAAGCAACTGTTCCTTTAGCAGAATCTTATCGCTATAATAATCTCCTGGATTCTGCATCAATATATCATCATAAAGCAATTAAACGATCACAAAAGTCAGAGCATTATTATAATAGGTTTTACAGCTTGATTATCATTAATGAAGGTATCAATCTCTTTTATAAAGAGAAATTTAAGGATGCTTATGATAGTATTGCTAAAGGTTTGCCTATTCTCGATAAAACCAGATCCGAAAACAAAAAAGCTTACATTTTGGGTGAGTTTTATTTGGGAAAACTACAATTATTAAAACAAGATATCTTATCTGCCAAAAAACACTTTCTTACCGTAGATTCGATTCTTCAGTACGAAAAAATTACTCCTATTGAGATTCGGGAAGGTTATGAATTTATGATCAATTTTTATAAAGCGAATGATAAAAAGGAACAACAACTCGAATATATCAATAAACTACTGCGATTTGACAGTATTATTAACCAGGAAACCTCTTCTTTATCTAATCGTTTATTTAAAGAGTTCGATACTCCCTTACTATTAAAAGAAAAAGAAAACTTGATCAATGAACTAAAAGGCAATAATAAAAACCTAAACTCATTAGTGATTTTTCTCTCATTACTTACTCTTGTAGCTATTGTTTTTTTATATCGCCAATATCAAAAGAGAAAAACCTATCAGCAAAAATTTGAGCAATTAATTGCTCAAAACAGAACGGTCGAAGCCCCTAAAGAAAAACTTCAAAGTGATATTGGGGTACCTAATGATATCGTTGAAGAAATCCTAAGTAAACTAGCTCTATTCGAGCAAAATCATCATTATCTAAAAAAAAATATTAGTACTACCTCTTTGGCCAAAGACATTAAAACCAATACAAAGTATTTGTCAAAGGTCATTAATCATCACAAGCAAAAGAATTTTGCCAATTATATCAACGATCTTAGGATTGCATATGCGGTGACCCAGTTAAAAGAAAACAAAACACTTAGGAACTATACCATACAAGGTATTGCAGAAGAAATGGGGTTTAATACTGCCGAGTCTTTTTCGTCTGCCTTTAAAAAGAGTACAGGGATCAAAACTTCTTATTTCATTAAGAAATTAGATGACTTAGATACTACGTAATTTATCGAAATTCTGTGAATTTCGACTAATAACCACCTCATTTGTAACATGTTTACTGTTTTTTATCCTATATTTATTCCTGGAATTCAAAAAAAAGTAACTTACATATCCTTTTTATACTGTTAGGCATTTTTTATCGTCACTTTGTGTGTGTTTTGATAAGAAATTGTATTGATAATATTTTGATACTGGTAGAGAAGATATATGTATAATAATCTTTAAAAACTAAAAATTATGAGAAAAGCAAAGGGGAAAAAATTAGGTCTTTCAAAATTAAAAATTACAAAACTAGAGAATCCATCATCTATAAAAGGTGGCCACGTAGATAGTAAAAATCCTTCTAGATGTCCTATATTCTATAAGCCAAAATTTACTATTATTACTTGTCCAACTAATTTTGGATGGGATTAAGAATTTTTACAAAAAAATTAATAACCCCTCAAACTATACTAAGGGAAAATATAGTTTGAGGGGTTTTTGTTTCTTCTCATAATTAAGATAATGTTTAGTTATATTTCTTTTTATACATTGGGGATTCATACAGAATAATGCGTCCTGATTTCTTGAATATCAAGAAATCAGGATAATCGTGAATTATAGATGTTGTTTTTTTAAGCAAAATTTAAATTCACATAAATAATGAAAATCAAATCACTTTTTAGGAACAAGCCTGCAATCGTTCTAATTATGGGTTGCTTAGCATTTAATTCATGCTCAGAAGATGAAAGTCTCATGCAACAACCTATTCCTGACGCAACAGTAGAACAAGGAGTTTTGGAGCAAAAACATTTGGCAACAATAACATTGCCCGAACAAGTCACTATATCTTTTATAAAAGAAGAAGATGGGATCTCTTACCTTGCTCTTGGCAAAACCGATTCGTTCCAGGGATTAGGGCCTCTAAGCAATGCAAATGTTTTAGGAATATTCCTGGCGTTAACAGATAATGATATCCCAGTACCAAAAGCTTTGTTGGATGCATCTAATGACCAGAAATCAAAATCCAATGCTAGTAAAAGAAGTATTGTAGATACACTACCAGATCCAGTTAAAGGAAAGTCCTTATATAAGGTTTTTGCTTCTTATAAAGCTATTTATGAGCCTCCATATTTTTGTCAAGAGCCTGATAATCCAGATGACTATATGAAAACTTATGATAATAATGGGATGTATTCCAGAGTATATAAGGCCTGGCCATCAGAATGGGGTTACAACAGTTTGTATTCTTCAGGTAAAAAGAATAGTAACAAATGTAAAAAACTAGGGTTTAATATTACAAATTGCGAATTTGACGAAGACATTAAAATAGCGACTTATAAAATGAACATATGGGGTAATTATAAATGGGTATCTGATATAAAAATCCCGGCTAATTACTCGGCAGTCTGGGGAAAGGAATATGACAAATACGATAGAAGGGCAATGAAAGTAAAAGCTTTTAACTCAAATACAGGTCATTTTACATATGGAGGTGTATTATATTTCAAAAACTATAAGTAAACAGCTAAGATTATGATCTCTAAAAGCTGCCTGTTCTTTTGAACAGGCAGCCTTTTTTTAAATCAGGATAAAATCAAACACCCGAAAAACATATTGAAATTATTAAATCCAACAAGAAGGGCATTCTGGATCTTCTCCGCCTGCATCATCACCCGGATCAGGTTGTATTTGCTGTATTTCATAAGTTTCATCCTGATCTGTTTCACAAGAAAAAGTAAAAACGGTTAATACCATAATCCCGATAAGGATTAAAAAGGTTTTTAAACGATTTGTGATCATTGTTTTTAATTATTAAGTTATACTATTTTGTGCTTCTCCTGTTTTGTTATCACCAGGTATAAGGAGAAACACCTTACTTTATATCTGGTGTAGATTATCGTATTATTTTTAGTTTCTAACATCTGTCCAACCACGCCAGTGAGCATACCAAACGGGTTCATGGACATCATCACTATATCTCCATGATCCTCTTTTTCTTTTTGATGCTCCGATATAGGTAACTTTTTTTCCATACCCTCGTTTAACGGTATGAGTTGCCTTACCATTTTCTTTCCAAGATCCATTTGCTTTTCTATACTTAAATTTAACGGTCATATGAGGTACCGCAGTTCCACTATCCCAAAGAAGAATAGTATATCCTTCAATTTTTCTATATTTATTTCCAGATTTCCACTCATCTATAAGAGTTGAAGCATCTGGTACACAATAATCTGCACTCACACCATCACAAAAACCACGATTAGTCGGGTATTTTTGTAACAATACCTCAGGAATTCCTTCCATCTTTATAGTAACAGGAATATTCATAGTGGGTACTATCTGTCTTTTTTCTAATAATTTCTGATTTTGAAAAGATTTGGACATATCTACCAATACCTTAGGTACAGGAATTTTTTCTGAAGTAAGTGCCAGGTATATATCCAACATAGAATGCGTATCAAAATCAATAAACATTTTGTTGTGTTCAGATCCTGATTCTATTGCAATGATAACAGGATCACCCTCTTCATCACTTTCGATAAGCTGTAATTTATTACCATTGGCAAAGGTAAAAACAGCAAATTCTCCATTATTAGTTTCCTCTAGGGTTGGCTGTACAGGTTCTGCTTCATGCTCACATGAGGTAGTAAAGAGTAAGACGTAGGTGATGCATAAAATTTGTATGAACTTAATACGTTTCATAAGATTTGTATATTAAAGATTTATGTGATAAAAATTACCCGAACTAGTAAATACACATGGGTTTATGTCTATTTTTCTCAAAATATTTTAGAAAATTGGAATCGTATCCATTTTGATAAAAAAAGCAGCAGGAGAATCAAAGTTTTTCTTCCTGCTACTTACCAAACCATCATTTCAAACTGTTGAATTACTCACTAATAAGATTTTATTTTTAGTTCCGAAAATCCGTATATCCTTTCCAATACACATATTCTGTTCCGAGACCTGTTGTTGCATTAACCCCGCTACGTGCTGCTCTTCTGTATCTTTTCATTTTCCCTGGTATTGACAATCGTTTCCATTTTCCGGGATATACCTTGTATTTCCCTTTCACATGTGTCGCCCATCCTCCCGATGCCGTTTTATATCTATGTCTTACTTCCATATACTTCCCTTCATTATAGGATTCTTTAAAAACAGAGGTATAATTTTTCATTATTTTACATCGACTACTCGATGTAATATTAGATACTTTGCTTTTTTTTCGGTTATAGCAATAATTATAACTATCGGGGATATCATCGCAAAAATCTGCTTTAGTATTGTTTTTTATTTTAAGCGTTTCAGGAATTTTTTTAACACTAAATTTTAGCGCAGCATCAAAATCCTTAACAACACTTCTATGATGTAAATGGTCGTTGTCTTCAGAGATATCTGCAATTATTTTTGGTAGAGGAGAATCATCAGGAGTTAATTTAAGATATATGTCTAATATAGAATTAGAGTCAAAGTCTATCAATTCTATATTTTTATTTGAACCAGATTCGATCGCCAGAATAACCGGGTCTCCTTCTTCCTCACTTTCTATTAATTGTAACGTATTTCCATTAGAGAATGTAAAGATCACCAATTCTTCATCCTTATTTTCCTGTAAGGTTTCATTATTAACGCTTTCGCAAGAGAATGTAGCAAACGCCAAAAGTGAAATGTATTCGATTAGTGTAATTCTTGTAGGGATAAGATTTTTCATAGTATTAGGTTTTAAGATATTTAAAAAAGGTGAGTACATTTTAAGGGCTCAAAACCTACTCACCTTATACACAAACTCAACTGTATAAAATACAAGAGAGATGCAATTCTAATAACATTAAAAATTCTAAGTGTCCTTAAAGTTTGAATTTCAAGAAATCAGGACATAATTTGTTGCTGCTGTCTATATTCTTTGGGAGAGACTCCTGTGTGTTTTTTAAATGCAGAATAAAAAGGTGATTTCGAATTAAATCCACATTCCATGGCAATACCAAGTACAGTATAGTTATCATAATCAGGG
The DNA here is from genome assembly GCF_000626715.1 of Aquimarina atlantica. Lineage (GTDB taxonomy): Bacteria > Bacteroidota > Bacteroidia > Flavobacteriales > Flavobacteriaceae > Aquimarina > Aquimarina atlantica. Next base: position 435,744 of record NZ_AQRA01000002.1, read on the forward strand.
TCTTTTAATTTGGATTTTACTTCCTCGACCCTATAACTATTTATATAATCAGAAAAATTACAGCCTCCCAGTTTATTGATCAATTGGGATAGATAATTACTGCTTATTTGTAGTCTTTTTGAAATATTTTCTAGACCTAAATTAGGGTCTATATAAATTTTTTCTTCTTTCATTAAAAAATCCAATTCTTTAAAGTAGGCATTATCATTTGTAATATTGGTGAGTATTACTGTATTGGTGTTGATTTGAGAAAGTTTTATTTCTGTTAATTTAGCTATCAATAGAAATAATGCAATGTGATGTGACTTAAAATATGCTTTCTCATCGTGTTCGGCATCCAAAACTCCTACCACTTTCTCTCTTATAAATATAGGTACAGAAAGCTTTGATCTTCTTGTTATACTCTTCTTATTATCACCTGTAATTACACTTAAGTTTTCTATACATTGGTATTTCCCTAATTGCACTACTTTACTCAAAATTCCTTCGCCAATTGGGATAGGTACTTGTTTTTTTCTCTTTGTGATTTCACAATTGTTTTTGTTACTATATGTTGCTTTGGGAATTAATACCTTATTTTCTTTACATATCATATAGATATTGCATTCCTGTAACTGTAATTGAGAAATACAATTCTCTACAATATCTAATAAAACATCATCTCTCTTATTTTTATCAAACAAAGAAGTAGCAAAATAACTTAATATTCCTGTAATAGATATGGGATTAGAGTGTACTAATTGAAGTTCTCTTTCTGAAAAAATATGATCTAGTCCTGATAGCTGAAAATTTGTAATTTTTTTCTGTATTGGATCTTCTAAATTAGTAACGCTACCCGACACTTTGTTTAAATGTTTAATTCCCCAAAAGAGAAAAGCATAGCAAAAAATCATATATAACATCCAAATTGGATAATATGCAGAATGTCCTGTTATTTCTTCTTTAATAAAAAACAAAGTAATGGTAAGCATCCATAACACCGAGAGAATCACTAATGCAACAAAAATGTTCTTTATCCATTTTGTTTTTTTTCTAACATAAACAAAAGATAGTCTTCCTAAAGAATTCTCATATCTCTGTATAATACGATAATTCCATACGGAGAGTATAAAACAAAAAATAACGGTGAAATTTTCATCTATTTCATTAAGGAGAAAGGAAGCTGTGTTTTTTGAAAAAAAAGAATAATCAACCAGAATATTAATCTTTATTAGGGTATATACAACAAAAAATACCATAAATGGAATTAAGAGATAGCGTTGATATCTTTTATATATTTCCTCTTTCTCAAGATAGTAACAGGTAAATGCAGTAAAAAAAACTGGTGATAAAAATTCGAATGGAGTATACAGTATAAGAATCCAAGGGTATAACTTGGTAATTCCAAAATCTATTAATAGTATCTGAATGATTACCAAATTAGCAGTAATCAAGAAGTAATAAAAAAACTTAAATGTCTTTTCTTTTTTTTTGCAACAATATAATTTAAGGACTGCAAAAACTACAATACCCAGACACCCGATAAGCAAAATAATATTGTATGGGTTTATTTTCATTAATTATATAAATGTATTCCTATCTACACTTTATAACGTTTCATAACACACAAACCCCACCCGCTATTTCGGGCTATTTTTATAGTTAATTATAAAATTATATTAATATGGTAAGGTTTCCTGTTAATATATCATAAAATACTTACTAAATTTAAGATAATCTCCTTTTTACACTCTTAGCCCACTGAATAATATTCTGTTTTTGACAAAAAAATACAACTACATTCGAATTGTTTTCATTTTATGAAAAATAAAGCAGTCTTATTGAATAATTATCAAAATTTATCTACAAAATTTGAAATATCAACATTTAATACTCTTTGATGATGTTAGACTGAATATAGGGAAAACAAGTACTTAACAACATTACTGAAAACATAATATAACGGCAGACACACCTATATCGATAGATGTGTCAGGCTCGGCCTATACGAAAAAAACAGAGCGTGTAATCAATATTAATACAAACCTAAAACAACACTTTATGGAATAAAAATCAGACTCTACGAAGTATTAGAGTAAACTTCTCGCATAAGGGGGAAAAGAACAACAAAATCAATTTATAGAAAAACGAATTATGAATAAAAAAATCAACACTTATTTTTTGAATTCAGCAGAAATTATTAAAAATCAACTGTTTACAACCACAACAATTTTTATGTTATGTTTATCTGTGGGGCTGTTTAATGTATATGGAAATACTTACAAAGCACATAAAATTGGTGATATTCTGCAGGAAAGAGAAATAAAAGGAAAAGTAACAGATGATAGTGGTATCCCATTACCTGGGGTAGCAGTAGTCATTAAAGGATCAAACCAGGGTACTCAAACAGATTTTGACGGAAACTATATCATTACTGCCAAAGCTGGCGAAATATTGATATTTTCTTATATAGGAATGAAAACAGAAGAGAGAGTAATCGATGCTGTATCAGATACTATCAATATTAAAATGGTATCAGATACCGAAGAACTCGAAGAAATCGTTGTGCTTGGATATACTACAAGAGGTAAAAATGAAATTACTGGTAGTACTGTACAAGTCGATGCCGATGAAATTAATGATGTGCCTGTAGTAACAGTAGATCAGGCATTACAAGGCAAAGTAGCGGGTTTAAATATAGCTTCTTCTTCGGGAACACCTGGATCAACACAACAAATCCGAATCAGGGGAGTAGGCTCTATTACTTCATCTAATGCGCCGCTTTTTGTAATCGATGGGGTGCCTATGGTGAATTATAATACCTCTGGTAGTAGTTCTGCCAGTTCATTAAGTTCTCTATCCAGTATCAATAGCCGAGATGTAGAAAGTATTACCGTGCTTAAGGATGCTTCTGCAACCGCCGCTTATGGGGCAAGAGGATCTAACGGGGTTATTGTAATCACAACTAAGAATGGTAGAAAAAATAGAAAAACGACGTTTAATTTTACTTCTACTTATGGATATCAGGAACAAGCCGTAGAAGGATCCAAAGTGTTAACTGCAGCACAACGAGAAGAACTTTTTTATGACGCTGTATTTAATACCTACGGAGAAACATATAGTATAGACCGATCAGAAGCCAAAGATCTTTACGAGCGATTTCCTGGATTCTGGGGTACTTCATATACCGATTGGAATGCAAATGGAAGGCCAGAAGCAAACTGGCAGGAAGAAATCAAAACGCCGAATCCAACCTTGATGACTTATGATTTTTCTGCTACAGGAGGTAGTGAATCCTCTACTTTCTATACTTCTTTAGGATATAATAAAACTGAAGGTATTGTTAAAGGAACAAATTACGAAAGAGTCACAGCTAAGTTCAATTTCACCAAGGACATGACTAAAACATTGAAATTTACAAATAATATTAGTGTTTCTAATTTAAATCAAGATGGGTTGTTTGAGCAAGGAGCATTTTATGCTAGTGGGCTTTCTGTTCAGTTTTTTGTGCCACCAACACTACCCGCATATAATACAGACGGGACTCTGAATCTAACTGATTTCGGAACAACAACCAACTACTTCAATTATCTTTATTTAATAGAGAATGATATCATTAACAATGATGTTACTCGTGCAATGAATAACTCGTCTTTAGAATGGAAAATTCTTAATGGTTTAAAATTTAAAACCAATTTTAGTATCGATTATACTCTGGCTAATTACAAACGTTTTGCCAATAGAACTCATGGAGGAGGTGTAGAAGAAGGGGGTATTTCTGCTGCTGCAACTTCTCGTAATTTTAACTGGGTCACTCAAAATTCTTTAAATTATAAAACCAGTATAGACAAACATAATCTTGATCTTACGGTACTACAAGAATTTCAAAAGAATAAAAATGATCTTATCAGTGCTCAAGGAGAAAAGTTCGCAAAAGAAGGGTTAACTTATATAGCAGAAGCAAGTACAAATTTTTCTGCAAGTACTTCTTTTAGTGATTGGAAGAACCTTTCTTACCTGGGAATGTTAAATTACAATTATGATGATACTTATGTTTTTGATGCTACTTATCGAAGAGAGGCCTCTTCTCGTTTTTCGCCAGATCAACGTTTTGGTGACTTCTGGTCTATAGGCGCAGCATGGAATATCACCTCAGAAGAATTCTTATATGATAATACCATGCTCAACAACCTAAGATTAAGAGCTTCTTATGGGACTAGTGGTAGTGCTGGTGTAGCAATTAACAGCTATCAATCTTTATTAGCCTATAATGCAGATTATAATGCTAATCCCGGGATATACCCAATAGGATATGGTAACGATGCTTTATCCTGGGAGAAAAATAACACATTAGACATAGGAATCGATTTTGGTCTTTTTAACGACAAAATATCAGGATCTGTTGCTTATTACAATAAAAAGACCTTTGATATATTACAAAGTGTAGGGCTATCTCGTACTACAGGATTCTCATCTATTAATAGGAACATAGGAGAAGTTATAAATAAAGGAGTCGAAATAGAACTAAACTATAATATCATTAGTACTGATGATTTTAACTGGAATATTTTCGGAAACCTTGCTACAGTCGATAATGAAGTAACAAAGTTGGCTAAAGATGCTAATGGGGAAGATATCTTACTTACTTCAGGGACCAAAAGAACAGAAGTAGGACATCCGATTGGTGAATGGTATATGAGAAAATGGGCTGGTGTAGATCCCGAAAATGGTGACCCTTTATGGTATATTAATGGAGTAGACGGTGAAACGACTAATGTCTATAATGACGCAGAAGTAGCATACCAGGGAGCAAGTGCCATACCAACCTATAGTGGTGGCTTTGGAACTCATATTGACTACAAAGGATTCTTTATGGATGCTAACTTGTATTTTACAGGTGGTAACAAAGTATACGAAAGCTGGTCATATTATACCAAAAGTAATGGGTTAAACAGTACCTTATATTTTAATGGTACCGAAGAGCTCTTACAAAGCTGGAAACAACCAGGTGATATTACGGATTACCCTGCATTACAGTCTAATACTGCAGCAGGAAATCAAGCCTCTTCTACATCCACAAGATTTCTATACGATGGCGATTTTATACGATTAAGAGAGTTGGTACTAGGATACAATCTTACCAACAATGCACTAGATACAATAGGTGTCGATGGCATTACTTTTACCTTAAGAGGAACCAACCTATTTACCTGGGTAAAAGATGATCGATTAAAACACGATCCAGAAGTAAGAACCGATGGATTTACCAGATTAACTACGCCACCTGTAAAATCATTTGTATTTGGCGTTAACCTAAAATTTTAAATCATGACAAAAAAAATAATATACCTCGTATATAGTGCTTTATTTATAGCATTAATATCTTCTTGTAGTAATGATGATTTAGAACCCACTTTACTTCAAAATCAAAACTTAGAAGGTAATATTCGTACTGTAGAAGATTTATCTAATCTTTTAAATGGCACCTATAGTTGGATGACTCAATCTACCTATTATGGTAGGGACATTATCGTATATGGAGAAGCAAGATCAGATAATGCATATTCTACTGGTAAATCAGGTCGTTTCATTAGTATTAGCGATATGAATATGTTAGAATCAGATGGTTATGCTTTAAATACCTGGTCTGTAATTTATACTGCAATATCTACAGCCAATATTGCCATTAATGTCGAAGGGGTTGAAGGAGATCAAGATCAAATCAATCATATTAAAGGTCAGGCTTATGTCATAAGAGCATTAGGTCATTTTGATTTGCTGCGCTTATATGGCCAACAACATGTTGATAATGGCGGATTAGGAGCTTTAGGAGTTCCTTATATCGATAAGTTTAAAGATGATAATGATCTTCTGCCTGGTAGAAAAACTGTGGGGGAAGTAAAAAATTTAATCCTTGCAGATCTCGATAAAGCCTCATCTTTATTGTCTGAAGCACTTAATGGTACATCTAGTTATATAACCAGCTATGCTGCAAAAGCAGTTAAAGCAAGAGTAGCTTTATATTTTGAAGAATATGAAACAGCCAGAGATGCCGCTAAGGCTGTAATCGATTCTGGGCAATTCTCTATATTAGATTCTGCTTCATACGTAGATAGCTGGTCTAAGGATAATGAGCCTAACTCGATCTTTGAACTAGCTTTCGATAAAGATGATAATCGTGGTATAAATGGTTTAGCAAATATCTACAGGTTTGGATATGGTGATATTGTTGCTTATGATGATTTTACTTCTATTTTTGATGCTGGTGATATTAGAGGAACTGCCAGTATGATTGATACCGATGGGGATAAATTAAGAAATATTGGCAAATATCCTTCTCAATCTTTTGATGATAATGTTAGTCTAATAAGATATGAAGAAATCATCTTAATTTATGCAGAAGCATTATTAGAAACAGGAGCTATAGGTGATGCTTTAACCTGGCTAAATATGATTCCTGATAATAGAGGGGCTAACCTATATGCAGAAGCAACCAAAGAAAATATTCTTTTAGAGAGAAGAAAAGAATTATGTTTTGAAGGGTTTAGATTTGATGATTTAGCTCGAACAAGGCAAGATATTCCAAAACTAAATGTAGTTTCTGCAGGACCTGTATATGGCAGTTATAATTATGCATTTCCTATTCCTTTAGCCGAATTAAATGCCAACTCTAATATGGTACCAAATAAAGGATACTAAAGAAAATATGATTTGTTTTATATCATAAATGTTTGAATTGCTTAAACCCCATCAAAATATTTTGATGGGGTTTATACATATACGTTGTTAGAGGTTCCTTTTATTTAATTTCCCACAAAGCTTTTTCTGTTTGCTTTCCATCAGAAATTTCTATTGAATATCTTCCTGTAGGAAGGTAATATTTTCCGTTTTTTCTTTTAGAAACTTCTTCATCAGGAAATTCTTTTTCAAGTATATTTTTTCCTTTTTCAGTAATTGTAAGGTCATATTCTGCATAATTAAGCCCCTTATCAGCTTTTGTAGAAAATTTCTGAAGTACTTTTCCTGCTTCGGTAGTAATTTTAATAGAGAATTCTCCTGATTTTCCAGCATAAAACTTGATAGTAGCTGTTGGCTCATAGGGGGTAGACCATTTACTCCACGAAACACCCCATCGATCTGACCACTGCATTGCAGGTATATCAAAAACATGAAGGCTTTTGTTCATTACTTTAGCATCAAGAAGCTGCATCGCTTCTATATTTGTTTTGTATATACTTCTACCATGTGTTCCTAATAACAAATCATTAGCTTCTGGTTGGATTACAATATCGTGCACTGCCACATTAGGCAATCCATTAGAAAAAGCCTGCCAGCTTGTTCCTCTATCTAATGAAACATACGCGCCATTATCTGTTCCTATATATAGTATATTTTCATTTTTTGGATCTTCTTTAATCACATTTACTGCAGATACAGGTAAGCTGCTTCCTATATTTTTCCAACTCTGTCCATAGTTTTCACTTACATAGACATAAGGTGTAAAATCATCCCATCGATATCCGTTTAATGTAACATAAACTCTTTCTTTTTTATGAGAAGAGGCAATCACTCTTGACACCCAGAGATCTTTAGGAAAAGAATCCGAAATCCTGCTCCAACTCCCACCAGAATTTTTGGTTACATACACTAACCCATCATCACTACCTGTGTAGATCAATCCAAATTGAAATATAGACTCAGTAATTGTAGTCAATGTTCCATAAGCAACATTTCCTTTTTTACCACCACCTGTTAAGTCACTAGATATCGCGGTCCAGTTATCTCCCTGATCCATTGACCTCATCAGTTTATTTCCTCCTAAATATAAAATATCCTGATTGTGAGGTGATAATAAGATCGGTGTTTGCCAATTAAATCGATAAGGAGATTCGCCCAACTCATGTTTAGGTTGAATATAGATTTGTTCATTCGTTGCACGATGTATTCTAAAATAATTTCCAAACTGAAATCCGGTATATACAATATTTGCATCTCGATTATCAATCTGTACTTGCATACCATCACCTCCCATAATACTTTCCCAGGGATAATGCCCACTTTGATGCCAGGAATCGTCTTCTTTAGCATTATGTGCTCCTACCCAAACTCCGTTATCCTGCAATCCACCATATACATTATATGGTTTCTCATGATCAATATTAATTGCATAAAACTGTCCTACACTAGGTTGGTTAGCTTTTATCCAGTTTTCTCCATCGTCATAAGAGATATTTAGTCCTCCATCATTACCATTTACCAAATGCATAGGATTTTTTGGATTGATCCACAACGAATGATGATCGGCATGAACATTTTTTCCATTAATATTGGTAAATGTTTTTCCGGCATCTTTAGATTTCAAAATGGGGACTCCAGAAATATAAATATGGTCTTTATTAACAGGGCTTACCTGTATCTGGGCAAAATAATATCCATAGCTATAAAATAGATCATCAATATAGTCTTTATGGGTCTTAGCCCAGGATTTACCACCATCATTGCTTCTATATACCTCTGCTCCTATAACCGGAGTATCAAATAACATTGCATTGGCATTTTCGAGATATCTAGCAAGATCTATTGGTTGTACTGTACCCGAGCGAACAAGTTGTTTTACGTTATCTGCTCTATACTTTTCTTGAAACCCATTGGTTTTTAAAAATGCATTTAATTTTTTGTTTTCCAGTTTTAAAAAAGCTTCTGATGACATCGTTTTAAAATCCTCTTTGGTTAGTCCGGTGTCACTTCTTTTGGTATCATTGTCCTTTCTTCTATACTGGTTATCATGTACAGCATATACTGTATTTTCATCAAAAACGGCAAGGCCGATTCTCCCTACTCCTTCTCCCGTAGGAAAACCACTTCCTTCTATAGATATTTTATTCCAGGTAGTTCCTGCATCAATACTTTTATAAATCCCAGATCCTAATCCATTACCTTCAAAGTTCCAGGCTTTACGATCTTTATCCCATGCCGCTGCATACATAATATTAAAATTACCAGGTGCATATGCCAAATCAATGATACCCGTTCGATCGTTAATAAACAACGTTTTTTTCCAGGTAGCTCCTCCATCTGTTGTTTTATAGACTCCTCGTTCTTGATTAGAAGAATATAAATGCCCGGTTACCCCCACTACAACCTCATCTGGATTATTAGGGTTAATAACAATTCTACCAATATGATGTGAGTCGAATAGTCCTACATTTTTCCATGTTTTACCCTTATCTGTAGATTTTAGAATCCCTATCCCTGCATAGGACGATCTAGACGAATTATTTTCACCGGTTCCTACCCAAATAATATTATTTTTCCAGTCTACTGCAATATCACCAACATTAATTGTCTCTGCAGCATCCAGAACAGGCTCAAAAGTAGTTCCATTATTTACGGTATGCCATAACCCTCCAGAAGCATATCCTACATAAAACTCTGTAGTATTTTCTGGATTTACATCAACATCTACTACACGACCACTCATTACGGTTGGGCCAATATTTTTAAAAGGAACATGTTTCATTAAAGAAGACTTTTCCATTTGCTTTTTATCCAGCAATCCTTTCTGTATCAATTCTGCATTGGTTGCTGGTTGTTGAGAAAAAATTAAAGAAGAAAAAAAGAAGAAAAATAATGATGATGTAAATGTTTTCATTTTGATGGGTGTTTAGTGCGCTGAAAGTAGATATTGTTATAACAAACTCAAAATTTTTAGATATTGTTTAACAATCATGTATTTCAAAAATAATATTCATGAAACACAAATGATTATGTTTATTTTTTGTGTTTTTCATAATTTTTTAGTTAATTTATTAAGTAATAATTATTTAATTAATAGGACCGCGGGAAGAAACATCGCAGACTCATGATTAAAGAAATACAATACATAAATAAAATATATTCATATTAGCAAAAAAAGTAAGGTAAATTCAATATTTAAAAAGGAACTCAAAATCTTATGAGTTCCTTTTTTTATTACGTAAATAATAATCATATTTTTGAAGAAAATCAATATTCTTCATCCTCGTTTGGTCTAGAGGACTTATGAGGTTTGTAATTAAACAACATATCACACAATGAAATATCACCAGATCGATAGCAATCTCTTCATCAAAAATCGTAAAAACTTCATGGGGCAAATGAAACCCAATAGCATTGCTGTATTTAATAGTAATGATATTTACCCCATTAGTGCAGATAGTACTATGCCTTTTGAGCAGCATAGAGATATTTTTTACCTAAGTGGTGTTGATCAGGAAGAAAGTATATTGTTGCTTTTTCCTGATGCTCCTAAGGAAAAGCATCGTGAGATTTTATTTTTAAAAGAAACCAATGAACATATTGCAATTTGGGAAGGTGAAAAACTAACCAAAGAACGAGCTTTTGATGTTTCGGGAATCAAAACCGTATATTGGCTTCAGGATTTAGAGAAGATTTTCTTTGAAGTGATGACACAGTGTGAAACTGTGTATGTAAACACTAATGAACACTACAGATCAAATGTAGAAACAGAAACTCGTGAAGATCGTTTTACCAAATGGTGGAAAGCAAAATATCCTGCACATGCTGTAGCAAAAAGCAATCCTATTTTACAACGATTACGAGCAATAAAAGATCCTATCGAAATTGAGCTTATGCAAACAGCTTGTGATATTACTGAAAAAGGATTTCGAAGACTTTTAAACTTTGTAAAACCTGGTGTTTGGGAATATAATATTGAAGCCGAATTATTACATGAATTTATCAATAATAGATCCAAAGGTTTTGCGTATACTCCCATAATTGCAAGTGGAAACAATGCTAATGTGCTTCACTACATAGAAAACAATCAACCATGTAAAGCAGGAGATTTAATCCTTATGGATGTTGCCGCAGAATATGCCAATTACTCTAGCGATTTGTCTCGTACAATTCCGGTATCCGGAAAATACTCTAAACGCCAACGAGATGTTTATGATGCTGTACTTCGTGTTAAAAATGAAGCTACCAAAATGTTAATTCCGGGGACTATCTGGGCCGATTATCATGTTGAAGTTGGTAAAATTATGACTTCAGAATTATTAGGATTAGGACTTATAGATAAGGCCGATGTGCAGAAGGAAGATCCAGAATGGCCTGCATACAAAAAATACTTTATGCATGGTACTTCCCATCATATAGGATTAGACACCCACGATTACGGTATCCTTACCGAGCCTATGCAAGCCAATATGGTGTTTACTGTTGAGCCTGGGATTTATATTCCTGATGAAGGTTTTGGAATTCGCATTGAAGATGATGTCGTAATTCAGGAAAAAGGAGAACCATTTAATCTCATGGCTAATATTCCTATAGAAGCCGAAGAAATTGAAGAGTTAATGAATAAGTAATCACCTTAATTTGTTGATTTATAATTATATTATGGGTATCTATTAACATAGATACCCATTTAAAAATAACCTGCAATAAAAAGATGCTAAAAACTCTTTCTTTAATCCTTTGCTTATATCTAAGCACTTATTCTATTTTTGCTCAAGATCAAAAAGAAATAGATTTTCCCCAGTTTAAGCAGGTAATTTCTTCTCCACAAGATAGTATCGCTAAATACAAACAATTACTGACCACATCCTACCGTACTGGTGATTTGAAAGCATTTAAAAATTATAGTCAAATAATATTACACATTGCAATAGCCAATGATTTGAAGGAAGAACAAGTTTCGGCATTGGTATATATGGCTATTTATCATCAACAAATAGATCAATATGACGAATCTATAAGCAAATACCTTGAGGCCGAAAAATTAAGTGAATCTCTCCCTGAAAACTCTTTTTCGAGAATTCTTGTACAAGTTAATATGGGAAATTTATATAATCATATTCAAGATTATGAAAAGGTAAAATTATCCATGAAAAAGGTCATTGAGTTAGCCGTGTATCAGGAAAATCCTGATAAATTTATTATTTCTGCGTACAATTCTCTGGGTACAGCAAACCTCAATGAAGGTAATTACTCAGAAGCTCTGAAATACATGCATAAAGTAAAAGATCTGGCTGAAAAAATGAATAGGAATGATAAAATCATTGGAGCCCTAATCAATATTGCCGAATGTCAGCGTTATTTAAAACAATATGACCAAGCTATAGAGAATAGCAAAAAAGCGTTAGATAAAATTGATGAAAACGAATCGGTTGAACTAATCGCCTCGGCAAATGTTATTATTGGGATTTCTCATTATTTATCGAACCAACCCATTAAAGCACTTCCTAATTTAAAAAAGGCGAGAAATATTGCTGGTGAAGGCAATTTTCTAAATATTAAAATGGAAGCCCATCAATATTTAGCAAAAACCTATGAAGCTTTAGATAGTATAAAAAAATCTTTACATGAGCAAAAAGCATATACCAATACTCGAGAAAAGTACTTAAAAACCCTCTCCAAAGCCCAGCGGTTAAAAATTGAAAAAGAGTCTGAAAACAAGTCTGATATTATATCTGAACAACAAAAATCTATTGTATTTCTAAGTAAAGAAAAACAAGTGTATGTATTTGCCGGAGTATTTTTAATGATCATATTAATCGTATCCTCAATAATTTATTGGAACAAACGTAGAAAACTTGCAGAAGAATCTTTACAGTTGCAAGATGATAAAGCTTTACTTAAAAACGAAAACGAAGCCTTAAAAGATAAATTGAATACGCTTGCCCAAAAAATTCAACAACAAGAAAGTGTAAAAGGAAGCATCAAAACTAAACAACCAAAAAAATCTTCTTTTAGTCATGAAGATCAACAAAAACATATGGATCTTATTCTAAATTACATGGAAGAGAAAAAGCCTTATTTAGACCATGAGATCAAACAATCTGATATCGCTAATAATTTAGATATGAGTGTACATCTTTTTTCTGAGATACTGAATGTGTGTTTTCAAAAAAACTTCAATAATTTCATTAATTTATATAGAGTTGATACAGCAAAACAATTGATGAAAGACCCCAAATATAAAAATTACAAAATTCTAGCTATTGGCTATGAAGCCGGCTTTCCTAGTAAAACATCATTTAATAGGGTTTTCAAAAATCTAGTGGGTCTTACGCCTACCGAATATCAAAAGAAACTATCATATTAAACTGAACTCGATTAATCTGAAATGCGTCGGTTTGAGTGAAATTCTATTAAGAATTTTGTATCGAAAACAAGCATTTCAATGCTAAAAACCTATTCTCGATACAAATTTTACTCATTTTAATCGTAAAATTCACTCGAATTGACGGTTTTTATCCTCCTTGAAACATTAATTAAACTCAGGTTATTAGTTTCAAAATGGAAAATAATTATATGCTCCATTTTATAATATGGTACTATCTTCTTCATTATTATGTATACTTTTCAAACTAAATCAAGGTATGATTAAAAATGAAAACGTTAAAAAATTTCTTGAGTGTTTTTTTGATTTTTACCCTTCTTTTTCTGGTGTTATCAATACTTACCTTTAATTATTTCTATAGTGGAGTAAGCTCTAGTAGTGGAGGTGATGGTTTAGGAGGGTTTATAGAACTTGTCTTTTTTGCAGGAGCATTCCTAATTTGCTTAATAGGATCAATAAGTATTAGTTCTATATTATTTTTACCTAAAGCTTCTAACATAATTCGATTTATAGTTGCTACATTACTTTCTGTACTTACTGTATATTTTGTTTTAGCTTATACATTTTTACCACATATCCGTTTTTGGTAGTACCAAAAACCCTCATGATCTGCGCTTTAAAGAAAGTTTATATGACTATATGTTCCAAATTATAATCTGGTACTCTTTTCTATTACTTCTAATATACATTTGATTAAATACTAGTTCAAATCAATTTAGAAACTAAAACCCAAATCTTTTTAATTATGAAATATATATTCATCAAAGTTTTTTTGGTAATTCTAATGTTATTATCCTTTTCCTGTAGTCCAGAAGATGGAAAAAATGGAATTGATGGCGTAGACGGTATAGATGGTACTACTAACGGGTATGGAACTCTAATTTTTACTGGAGATATTACTAATGAAGATGCAGTAAAAATTATAGAGGAAAGTATTGGAGAAGATACCCACACTATAGTAATCTCTAATACTACCAATTTAACCACATTAGACTTATCAGAAATTTCGGTTGTAGCAAAACTAGAGGTTATTGATAACGATAAGCTAGAAAATCTTAATTTATCTAATCTAAAATCTATTTTGGATGAAGGAATCATTAGAAACAACAATGCATTAACAAATATTAATCTTGATAACCTAACTGTTATAGAGAATCTTCGGGTTAGTGAGAATAATATATTGCCCCTTATAAATCTACCCAAACTATTAAGCAATGCAAAAAATCTTTATTTTTCTCAAAATCCCTTACTAAAAAATCTTAGCATACCATCATTGACTCAAGTACAGACATTATTTATTGCTAATCTTGACAACTTAACAAGTATAGATATCAATACTTTAGAAAATGCGAGTTCTTTAATTATTCGGGAGAATAAAAAATTAACGACTATTAATCTACTCAATTTGGTTACTGCGTTTAGAATAGTGATTAATGATAATGATATGATCCAAAGTATTACATTTTCAAACTTAGAACATGTAACTAGCAGTATAGATATAAGAGAAGATCTCTTAGAAGTTATCGAATTTAGTAAGCTTAGTGCTTTTCCTACCCTTAATATTGATTCTACAGTATTATTAACTGCTCTTGATTTTCCTTTAGCTCAGGATTTTAGCAGATTACAATTAAATAGCCCTGGTAAGCTTTCTACAGAGGCCATAGATCAAGTTATAACCACACTGGTAAATATCACTCCTGCTATTACAGAAACAGTAATTTCAATTAATGGTGTAGCATCTGCACAAGCGTTAATAGATGCAGAAACCTTAAGAACTAATGGTAATACAGTGAACATTATAGAATAGTTTTTAATCCGGAATATGTTCGAAAACTATTGACTTCAATTTTAAAAAATAGCACCAAATTCTTTTAATTATGAAACATATATTTCTTTTAATAACCCTGACAATAATAACTATATCTTGTAGTCTAGACGGAGCAGATGGTATTGACGGAGCCAACGGTATTAATGGTACTGGTGGAGAAAATGGATTAGGACTTCTTGTATTTTCTGGAGATATTACTGATGAAGATGCCGCAAAAATCATAGCAGAAAATACTGGAAAAAATACGCATACCATTATAATCAAAAACACTACAAATTTAACAACAATAGAAATCTCCGAAATCTCAACCTTGGTTGAACTAGAGGTAATAGGAAATGAAAAATTGCAGACACTCACTATAGCTAATCTCGAATCTATTTTCGGAGAAGCAAAGATTCAAACAAACGCAGCACTAACCTCTATTAATTTTTCTAAGCTTACTACTGTAGGAAGCTTTGCCATTAGCGGAAGCCCTTTATTAGAAAATTTAAGTTTCCCCTCACTAATTGATTCTAAAAATAGTTTGTCTATATCAAATCTAGATAACTTAACAACTTTAGATCTATCCTCTTTGGTATCTGCTAATTTTATGCAAATTAATCGTAATGAAAAACTACCTAATATTGATTTACCAAAACTAACCGTTCTAGGGAAGGCCTTGATTTCAGATAATATAGCCATACAAACCATAAATTTACCTGTACTTAATACTATTGAGGTTACCGAAGACAAAAACATTAACGGTAGCCTATCTATTGAACGAAATACAACTCTAACAGCAATACATCTTAATGTTCTCACTTCTATAAATATACTTGCTATTAGAAACAATGAAAACCTAGTAACAATACATCTAGATAAATTAGTGTCTTTGGGGTCTGTTTCTTTTGGTTCAAACCCAAAAATAACCACAATATCTTTTCCTAATATAACAACTATAAAAAACATTAATTTTTCTGAAAACGATTTAGTAACAAATATTGCATTTCCCGATTTAAGAAACCTGGAATCTAATCTTACAATTACTGGTAATGACATACTAGAGACATTGTCATTTCCTATGTTAACTTCTATTGGAACTGAAAATCGTTATAGTTTCAGGGTTAGAGATAATATGATCAGAAATATCACATTTCCAAATTTAGAAACTGTTAATGCTACTACTATAAATATTGGTGAAGATCTGTTAGAAGCCGTAGACTTCCCAAAACTTGCTACTTTTTCTGTTTTAGATATAGATTCTACAGTTTTACTTAATTCAGTTATTCTTTCTTCTATTCAAGATTTCGAAAGATTAGATCTCAATAGTTCAGGTAAACTTTCTACTGCGGCAATAGATGGTATATTAACCCGATTAGTAAATATTACTCCTGCGATTACTAATAAAACAGTTTCAATACAAGGGATAGCATCTGCACAAGCACAAATCAATGCAGATACATTAAGATCTAATGGTAATACTGTGAATATTACCGAGTAGTTTTTACAACCGTTTAATTTTAAAAAACCTAAATCATTTAATTATGAAATATATATATCTTATACTTTTTTTGTTAACGCTAGCAATAACTACTATTTCATGCGAGGCAGAAGATGGCACAAATGGAGTAGATGGCGCCAATGGGCGTAATGCAGGATTAGAGTTTTTGGTATTTGCAGGGGATATTACAGATGAAGATGCTGCGCAAATAATCTCAGAAAACTTTGGAAAAACTACAGTTGCTATTTTAGTAACAAATACCATAAATTTAACAACATTAGAGTTACCCGAAATAGCTACAATGACTAAGGTGATACTAACTAATAATAAAAAACTACAGCGTATTGTCTTACCAAATCTAGAACATGTTTCAAATAAAATTGTTATAGAATCTAATCCTTCTTTGACTACAGTCGACTTAGAAAATTTGATTAGCGCAGGAAATATCTATTTTGAAAATAATAAAGCATTGACCTCAATCAATATAAGTAAACTAGACAGAGCACAAAATTTTATTTTTGATCAAAATCCTTTATTACAAAGTATTAATTTACCCAAGCTTATCAAAATAACAGACGAATTTAAAATATTAAATCATGAGAATTTATCGACTCTTGATGCAAGTGCTCTAATAATTACAAACGAAATTTTTGTTAGAGAAAATGTAAATCTACTTACTATTGATTTCTCTAGTCTAACAAATACAGGTAAAATATCAATATCTCAAAACCCAATATTAGAAACTGTCAATTTATCGCAACTTACAAGAAATACTGATGCTATAAATCTTAATATTAATCCCAAATTAACAACAATAGCTCTGCCTAATTTATCCTATTCTGAGAGTTTAGGTATTGCTAACAATGCAGATCTACAAACTGTTTCTTGTGCTGCTTTGATCAAATTAAACGGAGAACTAACAATTTCTAACAATCCTAACTTAGCATCATTACATTTTCCTAGAATTACCTCAATTGGTTCTGAAACCAGAAGATCACCCATTAATATTAGAGGAAATAACATGATAAAAAACATAGATTTTTCAAGTCTAGAAACTTTTTTTGCCAATATTGTTACTATTGAATCTGATGTTTTAGAAATGGTAAACCTTAATAGTCTCACTACTTTTTCTGACTTACGTATTGAGTCTGATGCTACATTAAACTCAATGAAAATTTCTTCGGTTCTGGATTTTACAAACCTACAACTACCCAAAACACCTACAGAAGATATTGACACTCTATTTACAAGGCTAGTAAATATTACGCCTGCAATTACCGGAAAAAGAATTTCGGTGGGAGGAACTGCATCTACACAAGCACTTATAGATGCTGAAACATTAAGAACCAATGGAAATACAGTTGTTATCAGACCTTAGCTTTATGAGGTAAAAAACATAGGTCAAAAATTTAAGACCAGGAATATGTATAAATCTAAATACAATTTCAAAACCAAAATTTAAAACCATATAAATATAGTTAAAGAATATATTGTATAAGACATGAATTAAATTGCTTATCAGAAACCGATCGTTAAAGTGATTATGGTAATTGAAACGACACGATGCACAAGTGAGTATCTTTTTTTCTTTTTCTAAAAAATCACAGAACTTATCTATGAAGATATAGGTAAGTACATTAAAATATCATATTGGATTACAGAGATCAAAGAAACAGCAGAAGAGCTGAAAAAAAGTTTAAAAACCTATAAATAAAGCTATTGAAGCTTTAACAGTTTTTCTTGCTGTTCTTATTGATTTTTATTCAGAAATCAAAAATAATCAATGAGTTTGAGGCTCATTGATAATAACAAAATATTAATTAACAGAAATTTATCCTGAAAATACCAGATACCGGAGATTTGGTAGTGATCATGACTAAAATATACTGAATAATTAAACATGTTTTTAGAACATGATAATTTATTAGTAATAAAAATAAAAAAGGCGGTAAAGCCATAAAATAGTTTCTCTTATTTTTTTTAGTTTAGTCGAACACAACTCTAAAACCTGCTTTATTATGAAAAAGCTTCTTCTATGTTTTTTCGTCATTACTTTTTGCAATGCTTGCACTAAAAAAAAGAAATCACCATTGGTTGGTAAATGGAAACTAACACACGTGCTGGTAGATCCAGGAAATGGAAAAGGAGCCTTCCAAAAAGTGAACCAGAAAAAAGTTATTGAGTTCTTTGATGATGGCACCTTAAAAACAAACGTATCGTATTGCCCATTAGATGATGATAAAACTATTGGAATGTCTGGAACCTATAATATGAATCATACGTTGCTTATCATGCCTTGTACATCTTCAGGTTCTAAAATAAATTTTGAAATAAATGAATCTATACTAATCATCGATTACCCAACCCAATGTATGGAGCCTTGTAAAGAAAAATATACTAAAATTGATTGATAGCTTTCTTGTTTTAAACAACCGAATTAAATCTACAGTTTGCATAAAATCTTATCATTGTCAGGAAAAAGTCTCTCGATTTATTATATAGAAATGAATGAAGAATTTCTCGTAATTGATAAAAACCGTATTTCTTTTGTTGACTTTGATATCAGTATTTAAATACTTTTGATTCTTAATTTGAAATTCTAAATGATATGGTATGTATTTAAAACTGCTTAGGAACATTTTCATTCTTTCTGTTTCATTTATTGGGTATGGGCAATCTTTTCGTGTCCCCGACTCCTTGATGCAAAAAACATATAAACAGCTTAGTGAAAACTTTCATGCAAGTTTAGATAGTAATATACCAGCAGCAAGGTTATATGCCCAGGCTTATTTTAACAAAGGGAAAAATAGCAAAGACAGTAGCCGTATAGCTTGGTCTTATGTCTATAAAAGTCTATTGTATAATGATTCGAAAAACAGAAAAATAGAAGCTTTAGACAGTGCTGTTTTTTTTGGAAAAAATATAGTTAAAAAGAATCATCCAGAGGTTTTCTACAATAAAAGAGCGATTGCATATGGGGAGTTTGGTGATCTTAATAGCAGCCTTAAAGATTACTTAACGGCATTAGATTACGCTAGAAAAAATAATAATATACCATTTATATACCTTCTAAAACATAATATTGCAAATCTAAAAAGGAAACTAGGAAAATATAATGAGGCCAAAAAACTATACAACGAATGTATAGTTTATGAAAAAAGTATCAAAAACAAAACAAAACGAGATACTATTTCTTATCTATTAACGCTAACAGAACTCGTCTCTGTATACAGGTTAAATAATCAAATAGATTCTGCAAAAATTTTAAACGAAGAAGGAGTTAAATTATCTAAAGGCAAACCCGTTGAATTCCTATTCGATCTAAATGATGGTATTCTAGAGTATTACGACCAGGAATATAGTATGGTTATCAAGAAAATTAAGCCAATATTACCTAAAATTATTAATCCGGAAAGAGGATATGAAAGTACTACAGATTTAATTAACGCATATCTATATTTAGGAAATTCTAATAAAAGCTTAGGTAAAATCTCAGAGTCTATTACTTATTTTAAGAAAATAGACTCTATTTCTAACACTTTAAATCATTTTTTACCCGAAAGTAGAGCTGCCTATATAGAGTTGGTTGATTATTACAAATCTATTGGTGACCATACCAATCAATTACTGTATATAAATAAATTACTAAAGGCAGATAGTGTTTTAATAAAAGATTATTGGATCATTAATGATAAACTTTTAAGAGAGTTTGACACCAAAGAACTTCTTGAACAAAAACAGAAAATTATAGCTTCATTAGAAAAAGAAAACAATAAGATATCCTCTCAAAATATTATCATATCCATCCTTCTGTTATTAAGTATAATCGGTATTGGTTACTATTATTATCGACAACAACTCTATAAAAAGAGATTTTTAAAACTCTTACATCAAATCTCTGATCAAAACCAAAAAAAAGATCAATCTACTAATGATCCTACTCCTTCATCAATTAACAAAGAAACCATAGATAAGCTGCTTGATAAGCTTCAGCAATTTGAAGAAAAAAAAGAGTTTTTAAAACCTCTAACCTCAAAAGATCTTGCCAAAAGTTTTGGGTCAAATTCTAGTTATCTCTCTAAAGTGGTTAACACTTTTAAAGAAAAAAGTTTTAGTAATTATATCAATGATTTACGAATCGATTTTGTAATCGATAAATTAAACGGGGATTCGATATTTAGAAGATATACAGTGCAGGCCATTGCGCAAGAAATTGGCTTTAATAATTCTGAAGCATTTTCTAAAGCATTCTATAAAAAGACTGGGATTTATCCTTCCTATTTTATTAAAGAGCTAGAAAAGCAAAAAAATGGTAAAACTAATCAGCCTTCTCGTTGATATTTTTATACCTCTATAGAATATTTTCTATACTTCTTTCGTTGAATACAAAAACTCTCTTTTATATTATGCAACGAATGAAAATCACAGCTGGTCACCAGCAAGCTATGCCATATATAGTAGTCGAAAAAGCTGAAGATTTTATTGATTTCATTCGAAAAATCTTTCAGGCACAAGAAATGATACGAAGCCTCGATGTTGATAATAGAATACAACATTCAGAAATTAGAATCGGTGATACTACTATTCTTCTTACCGAAGCTTCAAAACATAATCCTGCACATCCCGGTTGTATGTATGTCTATGTAAAAGATACTGATCAAACGTATTATGAAGCAATAGATGCAGGAGCCAAATCCTTGATGAAACCTATGGAAGAAGATTACGGAGCCAGAGGAGCCGGTTTTCGAGATCCATTTGGTAACACCTGGTGGATTGCTACATTAAATTAAGTTTGATCAAAAACAATTACGCTATATTTAGTTACATCCTAAATCTTGTTGAGATTGTACATCATTAACCGGAAAGCATAAACCTGATTTCAAAGTTTCGGGTACATATCGATTAAGATCTGTATCCCGTAAACTGATTTCAATAAAAGCTGTAAGGTTATCTATTTCCTGATCTGTCAAATCAATAGTTCCAAATTGAGCTGCCAGATTTTCGGTAGTTACTTCGGTAGATTGAGGAACTCCCTTATTTTTATAAACGATAACATCTCTTACCGATGTAAATGTACCTCCATGTCCATAAAAACCATTATCGGTTAGATTATAAAGAGTTGGTGTTTTAAATTTATAATTATCATCTGGGTTTTTAGTAAAACCTCCTCTTCCTTTCTTTACATTTTCAAAACCTGCACTATCTAACACCAATGCTTTATCAGAATTATCAAAATCTCCCATTCCAAAAGCATGAAAACTTTTATCATTTAGTGCTGGTCCAGTATGACATTGGTAACATTTTCCGTTTCCAAAAAATGCAATTGCCCCTTTCTTTTCTTCCTCACTCATAGCATCATAATCTCCTTTTAGCCATTCTTGCCAAGGCGATTTATTGGCAAGTAATGTTCTTTCATAAGCAGCCATAGCAAGTCCTGCATTCTTGGTAGTATACCGCTCACTTTCTATAATATCACCAAAAGCTTTATCAAACATTTCTTTATATCCCAGTGTATTTACAAAATCCTCATCAATTAGTAATCTATGAACCCCCTGACCTTTTATCGCCTGGACTTCTATACCTTGAAATCCTAGAAAATTCTCTTGAATATTTGTCCAATTACTTTCTGTTCCTGCATTAGTTCCTGTACCTCCAAACTGCCCATTCCATAACATTACATCCTGGTATGCTACATTTAAAAGAGTAGGAGAGCGAAGTGGCTGGATGTCTACAGAATCCACAGGAACATTGGTATTTATTACTCTACCGTTACCATTGGTTCCAAAACCTACACCGCATTCTCCAATACCTTGCCTTAATCCAGAACTAAATCCTGCAGCAACTTGATGACATGAGGCGCAAGAATAAGTAGCTTTCATCTCATCTATTTTGGGGTTTTTGCCAAGAGCTGTTTCATGTAATAATAACTTTCCTAGCTCAACTTTTTCTTTGGTAATTGGATTTAGAGGATCTTGAGGTATCTTAAGATATTCATCGCTTTGCGGTAAGATAAAATAAGCAAGACCTTTATCTTCAGAAATGTCGGTTAAAAGAGTTTTTAAGTCTTTATCTAAACCTGATGCTATAGGCACATAGTCATCATCATTAGAACAAGAAAATAAAAGTAGTGTAATAAGTATAAGAGTAGTTATTTTTCCCATAGATTTCCCTTTAGATAAGTATTAAAATTCGTTGTTTTCTGGCGCGAATGTAACAAAAACTAACACAATACAAAAGGGGAAATTACCCCTAAAAAACTTTAATTTTTATGTTTAGAAAAATCACTCTGCTTTTGAAAAGATATTCATAACAACCAGCGTTACCAATGCTGGCAATAACCAAGCCAAACTATACACTCCTAAAGGAAGAGTTTTTAAAATCGGAGCAACATGATCCTGCATTCCTATAGACCCTAAAAAATCAGGAATACTAAATAAAATAGTTACGACAACTACAGTTCTAAATACTAATGAAGAAGTAAATCTATTAGGTAAAACATTTAACAGAATCAAAATAATAGTCAAAGGGTAAATAAACATAAGAGCTGGTATTGCTACATCAATGATATAATGTACATCAAACTGCCCCATTAATACACCTAGAATACTAGCTACAATTGCGGTAATAAGATATGCTCTTTGAGATCCATTACAAATTCCTTTTATAAAATCTGCAGTACCAGTTACAATACCTACAGCTGTAGTAAAACAAGCTAATCCAACCAGAATACTTAAAAAAACTTTACCTATACTGCCTAATGTTTTTAAACTCATTCCAGATAATAAATCTGTTCGGGAAATCGTAGTGTCAAAATCAGCACCAAATAATGCACCACTATAAATCATACCAGCATAAATAACGAAAAGACCTATTCCTGCCAAAACACCAGATCCAATAATCAGTTTTCGATTTCTATCAAAATTATTTTCTCCTTTAATTTTTAGAGATACAATAATAACTCCACCTACAACAACAGCTCCTATTGCATCAAATGTTTGATAGCCTTCTAGTAACCCTTTAATAAAAGGAGTTTTAAATTCTGAAGGATTAATCGCTGGAGTTTGCATTGAAAAAATACTAATACATATAATACTAAGTACAACAATAAATATAATAGGAGAAAGAAATTTGCCTAATAAGCTAAGAATTTTAGATCGATTAAGTACAAAAAGTAACACTAATACAAAATAAATAGTACTGGTCAACCAAGCATTTGTGCCAAAAAAGGGTTCAATCGCCATTTCATGAGTAACAGATGCAGTTCTTGGAGAAGGCAATGTGATAGAAATCAAATACACCAATATACAATAAACAAGACTAAATGTGGGAGATACTTTTTTTGCAAAATCAAGCATAGTTCCTTGTAAGCGGGCGTGCGCAAAAATTCCTAATAAAGGAATAACCACTGCCGAAATAGCAAATCCCATAATAACCAGAAACCATGCATCACCTGCTTTATATCCCAAAAGTGGAGGAAGCATTAGGTTTCCTGCACCAAAAAACATTGAAAATAATGCAAATCCTGCAACAAAAGTTTCTTTATTAAATCTCATTTGGTTAGGTATTTATGTCCCATTAATAAGCAATAATAATGAAACCATAATAAGCATACAAAATAATCGTAATAGTATTTGTAAATAGAACAGCAATAACAAGTTAAAAATTAATATATAACTACACCTAAATACTTAGCGCATTTATAAAAAAATATTCATTTACACTTCAAAAGAGTATTGTTTCTAGTTTCTTTGTTATTTAAACTAAAAAGTAAAATGATAATACCATATAAAGGGATCGAAGTAAATTATAACACTTCAGGAAAAGGCACTCCTATAGTTTTTCTGCATGGATTTTTAGAAAATTCAACTATGTGGGAAGAAACCATCGACCATTTATCAAGTACGTATCATTGCATTTCTATCGATCTTTTAGGTCACGGTCACACCGAGTGTATGGGATATATACATACTATGGAGGATATGGCACAAGCAGTCAAGATTGTTTTAGATAACTTAAACATCTCTATCGCTTCTTTCGTAGGTCATTCTATGGGTGGCTATGTTGCTCTTGCTTGTATAGATCTTTTTCCAGATACAGTTTCGGGATTGGTGCTAGTAAATTCTACTTCGTTTCCTGATAGCCTAGAGAGAAAACAAAATCGTAGTAGAGCTATTAAGATAGTTAAGAATAATCCCAACGCATACACTAGCATGGCAATTGCTAATCTTTTTGCTGAAGAAAATCGATTGCGATTTGCAGATAGAATAAATATAATTAAAGATCAAGCTTCAAAGATTTCTTTGCAAGGAATTATTTCTGGTTTAGAAGGAATGAAAGTAAGAAAAGATCATACATCTCTTCTATCTGGTTTTAATAAACCAAAAATCATCTTTGCCGGAACCAAAGATCCTATTTTACGATATGATCAAAGTATTAAAGAATCGAAACAATGTAAGATCAATCTTGTTAGTTTTGATGGAGGGCATATGTCGTATTTAGAGAATAAAGATGAATATCTTGCAGAACTTTATCGCTTTCTAAGTTCTTTTTAATACAAATCTTAGAAGATAATAAATCTATTTTTGATTTCTCTAAAAGATAGGTGATTTCATATATTTCTTAGACGAAATACTTCTTTTTGGGTCAAAAAACACCATAAAAGAAGTATTTTATCTAAAAATCAATGATTTATGGTGATTTTTTCTTACAAAAATGTGGATAATAATAAAAAAAATATTATTATTGTATTGATAATGAACCCATAACCCTTTTCCATGAATTTCTAACCCCTTAAGAATAATGAAAAAAACTACCCCAACCTCCGCATTTTCTTTTTCAAAAATTTACTGTTCTTTATTTGGCCATGACTATCTTCTTTCTAAACATGTTACTCATCACATTAAAGAATATACCTGTTCACATTGTGGTGAACAAGCCACTACTAATAGTAGAGGACGATTAGAAGCAATGACGCCTAAGTTAAAAGAAATCAACAATGCTTTAGCTTCTGTACATGCTAAGAAACAGGCAAGAACTAATCGTGATACTCCATTTCAGGCAGCTTCATAATTATTAATTATTCCCCTATCGGATTCCACCCCTGAGCTTGTATTGCTATCTTTTCGTTTGCTCTGGTCACTAATCCTATTCCACTTTTCTCATCTGTTATATGACCTATAACTGTAAGACTGGGATTTGCTTTTATTTTAGGATAATCTTCTTGCTTTATAGTAAATAATAATTCATAATCCTCACCACCATTTAGTGCCACTGTTGTGCTATTCATTTTAAATTCTTCGCACGTAGATATCACCGTAGGATCTAATGGGATTTTTTCTTCATATAAATTTACACCAACTTTAGATTGAGAACAAAGATGTATTATTTCTGAAGACAATCCATCACTTATATCAATCATACTTGTTGGTTTTACATCTAATGCTTTAAGAAGCTCTGATATGTCTTTTCGTGCTTCTGGTTTAAGTTGCCTCTCAATAATATAAGTATATTGATCCAGATCTGGTTGCGAATTAGGATTAACCTCATAAACTTGTTTCTCTCGCTCTAATACCTGAAGTCCCAAATATGCTGCTCCCAAATCACCAGTTACAACCAGAAGGTCATTTTCTTTAGCACCATTACGATATACCAAATCTTCTTCATTTGCATACCCAACAGCCGTAATACTAATAAGTAGTCCTGTTGTCGAAGAAGTTGTATCTCCTCCTACTACATCTACATTATAAATCTTTGCAGCAGTTTCAATCCCTGCATATAATTCTTCTAATGCTTCCAAAGGAAATCTGTT
Source organism: Aquimarina atlantica (assembly GCF_000626715.1). Classification (GTDB taxonomy): domain Bacteria; phylum Bacteroidota; class Bacteroidia; order Flavobacteriales; family Flavobacteriaceae; genus Aquimarina; species Aquimarina atlantica. The sequence goes on from NZ_AQRA01000002.1 coordinate 461,962, forward strand.
TGATACTGCAATAGAAACTGTGATTTGCGATGCTTTTGCATTCATAGCATAGACATCAGAAAGATTTACTACTACAGCTTTATACCCTAAATGCTTTAATGGAACATACGACAAATCAAAATGTACTCCTTCTATCAATAAATCTGTTGTTAATACGCACTTTTTATTTTCAAAATCCAAAACTGCTGCATCATCCCCAATTCCAAGAGAAGTTGTTTTTTGGTTGATATCAAAATTCTTGGTCAAATGGTTAATTAGCCCAAATTCTCCTAATTCAGATAGTTGTGTCCTTGGTGTATTCTTGTCTTCAATCATTTTGCAAAGGTAGGTAACAAAGTGATTTCAATTCATAAAAAACTTCTGATTTTTCGGCATTCTATACCTAATATAGAAGTCTTACGGCTTTGGGATATTAAAACAATACTCAAAAAAGTTTAGTACATTTATTAAAATTGAAAACAATATGAAAAGGTATTTTATGTGCAATTTGTTATTATTTACAACTCTTATAGGCTGTAGTAGTGACGATAATGGCAATGATGTTTTTAATAACCCATCTGTTGCTACAAATGATGTTAAATCTGGTCCCTGTGAAAATGGCCTTGCCGGTGGGTTTTATCCCTGTAACGGATATGATCTGATCACCAGAATATCACTAACAGAAATGTCTGCAGGTACAGCCAATGATAGTTGGGGATGGACAGATTCACAAAGCGGTAAGGAATATGCTGTGATAGGACTAGACAACGGTACAGCGTTCATAGATATTTCTACACCTAATAGTCCAATCTATTTAGGTAAATTACCAACCGCAACTGTAAATAGTCCCTGGAGAGATGTAAAAGTCTATCAAAATCATGCTTTTATCGTAAGCGAAGCTACTAATCATGGAATGCAGGTTTTTGATCTTACAAGGTTGCGAAATGTAACAAATCCTCCTCAAACTTTTAATGCAGATGTATATTTTACCGATTTTGGAAGTGCACATAATATTGTCATTAACGAAGATTCTGGATTTGCATATGCAGTAGGAACAAGTAGATCTGGAACGTATCGAGGAGGTCCTGTATTTATTAATATACAAGATCCCAAAAACCCAATAGCAGCAGGAGGGTTTCTTTCTACAGGAGATAGAGCCTATAGCCATGATGCACAAGTAGTTAATTACCAAGGACCTGATACAGATTATAGCAATAAAGAAATATTAATTGGTAGTAATGAGATCGAGGTTGTAATCGCAGATATTACAGATAAAAACAATCCTGTCACTATATCTACTATTAAATATACAGACGTAGGATATACTCATCAAGGATGGTTTACAGAAGATATGAGATATTTTATATTAGGTGACGAAACCGACGAACAAGAAGTTGGGTTTAATACAAAAACTATTGTTTTTGATTTTGAAGATCTTGATAATCCTAAGTTTCATATGAATTATACAGGTCCTACTGCAGCCGTAGATCATAATGGCTATGTAAAAGGCAACCTGTTTTATCTGGCAAACTATAGAGCTGGAGTTAGAATACTGGATATTTCTGATATCGGAAATAAAAATATGACAGAAATAGGCTTTTTTGATACTTTCCCATCTAGTGATAGTGCTAATTTTAATGGGGTATGGAATGTATATCCTTATTTTGAAAGTGGAAATATTGTAATTAGTGATATCCAAGGAGGGTTTTTATTGATTAGAAAGAGTACTCCTTGAAAACATAATACCCCTTATCTCTTTATACGAATTATATAATTCTGATTTAAAGTTCAGATCGACCTATATCAATTTTGATTAATTAAAAAAATGTACTCTTTTTAATGTAATTTCTCATTTTTTAACTCATAATTATGTGAAAAAATGTTAAAAATAGTTAAAATAATACAAACTATATATATAATTCACAAATACCTATACATAAAATCGATAAATTCGTTAATTATTTAAAAACTAAACTATTAGCATATGACATAAACTTCAATTTCTAATTAACTCTTAAAACCACAAACTCAATGAAAAATCTAATTACTCTTCTACTGATATTATCAGTAGTATTCTCTTATGGTCAGACCCCTTGTCAAAACGGGCTGGCAGGTTCTTACCCTTGTAAAGATTACGATTTAATGTCTCACATCACGCTATCTCAAATGAGTGCCGGAGCCGGTAACGATAGCTGGGGGTGGACAGATCCACAAAATGGTAATGAATACGCAATTATTGGTTTAAATAACGGAACCGCATTTATTGATATTTCGAATCCAACTAATCCCGTTTATCTTGGTAAATTACCAACAGCTACCTCTAATAGTACTTGGAGAGATGTAAAAGTGTATAAAAATCATGCTTTTATAGTAAGTGAAGCTTCTAATCACGGAATGCAGGTTTTTGACCTTACAAGATTACGTAACGTAGCAAATCCTCCTCAAACTTTTACTGCTGATAAAAGATACACAGAATTCGGTAATGCGCACAACATTGTAATTAATGAAGATTCTGGATATGCCTATGTTGTAGGGGCTCAAAGAAATTCTGGCCCTTATAAAGGAGGACCTCTTTTTATTAACATTCAGGATCCAAAAAACCCAACCAATGCCGGAGGACTTTTATCTAGTGGTCAACGCGCATATACTCATGATGCCCAGGTTATTACTTATAATGGTCCGGATAGCGACTATACAGGAAAAGAGATTCTTATTGGCAGTAATGAAATTGAAATCGTAATAGCAGATATTACCAATAAATCAAATCCTAAAACAATATCAACTATAAAATATTCTGATGTTAAATACACGCATCAGGGATGGTTTACAGAAGATCTGAAATATTTCATATTGGGAGATGAGCTCGATGAACAAGGAGTTGGTTTTAATACAAAAACTATTGTTTTTGATTTTCAAGATTTAGATAATCCAAAATTTCATTTTAATTATTTTGGCCCTACACCGGCTACAGATCATAATGGATATGTAAAAGGTAATTTATTCTACTTGGCAAATTATAGAGCAGGGATAAGAGTTCTAGATATTTCTAATATTGCAACCAAAACCATGACAGAGGTGGGGTTCTTTGATACTTATACCTCTAGTAATAGTGTAACTATGGATGGTGTGTGGAATGTATATCCCTATTTCAATAGTGGAAACATTGTTGTAAGTGATATTCAGGGAGGGTTTTTCTTAATACGAAAAAGTGCACCTGCAGTATGTCAGGCAACCGTTCCTACAGGTGTCGGATCTTCTAATATAAATGCAACTTCTGCTACTATTAATTGGACAAGTGTTGCCAATGCGACTTATGATTTAAGATACCGTCAGACCGGTACTTCTTCATGGATAACTAATGCCGTGAACGGAACTTCTAATACCATAACTGGCTTGTCTGCCAATACATCTTATGAAGCACAAGTAAGAAGTAAATGTCAAGACGGGACCTCATCTAACTACAGTAGTTCTGTTAATTTCACAACTACAGATGTACAAGTGAATTATTGTAATTCTAATGGAAATAGTGTTTCTGACGAATATATTAGTAACGTATCTATAGGGAGTATAAACAATACATCTGGTGCATCTAGTGGTGGTTATGCAGACCACACCTCTATATCTACTAATCTTGCAAAAGGCACATCACATACAATTACGATTACTCCAACATGGTCAAGTACAGTATACAGTGAAGGGTATAGTGTATGGATCGACTTTAATCAAGATGGTGATTTTGAAGATTCTGGAGAACAAGTATGGTCACAAAATGCAACGAGAACTACTCCGGTTAGCGGAACATTTTCAATCCCATCTAGTGCTGCTGCGGTATCGACCAGAATGCGTGTATCTATGAAATACAATTCTATCCCAGCACCTTGTGAGTCATTCCCATATGGCGAAGTCGAAGATTACACGGTTACAATCACAGAAGGTAGTGGTGGTGCATGTGCTGGTGGAGTATCATCATTTCCATACAACGAAAGTTTTGAAAACACTTTAGGCTTATGGACACAATCATCATCAGATGATATCAACTGGACTGTAGACGCTAATGGAACTCCATCAAGAAATACAGGACCATCAAGCGCAAATCAAGGAACATATTATCTCTATGTAGAAGCTTCCGGAAATGGAACAGGATTTCCTAATAAGCGAGCAATACTAACATCTCCTTGTTTTGACCTAAGTGGTACTTCTTCTCCCGCATTTACATTTACATATCACATGTTTGGTGCATCTGATATGGGAAGTATAGCGGTTGAAGCATCAACAAATGACGGCGCTTCATGGACAAGTATTTGGAATCAAACCGGTAATCAAGGGAATTCCTGGAACACGATTAACCTTGATCTTTCTCAATATATTGGTGAGGCTCTGAGACTACGATTTAACAGAGTTACAGGATCTACTTGGCAAGCTGATATCGCTATTGATAACATTGCTCTTACCACCAGTGCTGCTGCTAATTCATCTTTAATTTCAACAGAAGACATCTCTTTTTCGATCTTTCCAAATCCGGTTCAAGGGTCAATCATGAATGTATTTATGGGTGATAAAAGTACTGCTAACGAAACTTCAAATTTTGAAATCAAAAATTTTGTAGGACAATTAGTAGGCAAAGGAACCGTTAAAAATACAATCGATGTTTCTAATTTGAAAACAGGAGTTTATTTTTTACAAATTACCGCTAAAAATCAAGGTACAATTACCAAGCGTTTTGTAAAAAAATAATGTCTTTAAAATATACTAACAAATGAATCGCTCTAAATTCTTATTCAATATACTTATCATCTGTATTGCAACATCAATTTTGATTGCTTGTGGTAGCGACGATGAAGATAACGTGACACCCGTTCCTCCTTTAGAAGGGTTTTTGGGTGAAATAGACTGGGTAAAAACATTTGGAGGAAGTAATGAAGATAATGCCCTATCAGTAGTCGAAACTACTGATGGGGGTTATGTAATTGCCGGATATACCCAAAGCATTGATGGAGACATTACCGATAAAACTGCTCCGGATAGTGATTATTGGTTACTCAAAATAACCAAAGAAGGTGAAATTTTATGGAGTAAAACTTATGGAGGTTCTGGAGATGAAAGAGGAGAAAAAATCATTCAAACGACAGATGGTGGATATGCCATGGTAGGGTATAGCAGAAGTGCAGATGAAGATGTTACTGCAAATGCCGGATTACAAGATTATTGGATTGTAAAAACAGATGCTTCTGGAGGTATTCAATGGGAAAAAAGTTTTGGGTTTCCCGGAATAGACAGAGCTTTTTCTGTTGTACAAACTCGTGATGGCGGGTATTTTATTACAGGTTTTCTCGATGTAACAGCTAGTGGTGGAGAAGGCAATGACAACAAAAGTGGTTTTTCAAAACACGGAGTTGGAGAATTCTGGGGTATCAAACTCAATGCTTCTGGAGAAAAAGAATGGCGGCGTTTTTTTGGTGGCACCAATAATGATCGCAGTTACGATGTAGTACAAACTCAAGATGATGGTTTTATAATGATCGGCTCATCAGAAAGTGTGGATTTTGATATCACCAATAGTAAAGGAAGTTATGATTTTTGGGCTGTAAAAATTAATAAAGAAGGTACCAAGCTGTGGGAAAAATCATTTGGCGGATCAGAAATCGATGTAGGATATGCCATTGCAGCTACTGGTGACGGAAAATTTCTTATTGTAGGAGATTCCAGAAGTGTAGACGGCGATATTTCTAGTGCCAATGGAAATGCTGATCTTTGGTTGATACAAATTGACGGTAATGGTAATCTACTCTGGGAAAAATCATTGGGCGGCACAGCCTTTGATACCGGTAGAGCAATTGCCAAAATGCAAAACGGTGGTTTTGTTATTACTGGTAACTCTAGAAGTAATGATATTGATGTAGGACAAAACAAAGGACAAAGTGATGTCTGGAGCATGATCATAACTATTAATGGAGAAGTTCAATGGAAACTGGCTAGCGGTGGTAGCCAAGCAGAATTTGGAGAAGGCTGCATAGAAACAAGCGACAAAAAAGTAATTGTTGTAGGCAACTCTGAAAGTAGCGACTTTGATATCCCTGCTAATAAGGGATCTAAAGACGTACTAGTAATTAAATATAAATAAACACAATGAAAAATATCATATACATCCTCATAGCAACATTAGTAATTGTATCCTCCTGTAAAAATGATGATGATGGAGCAACAAATACTTTCGGAAATGTTATTCTTGATTTTAAAAATACAGTCAATAATAATGGTATCGAATTAACTACTGACTCTTATACCAACGCAAGTAATGAAACTTATACCATTTCAGAATTGAAATATATTATAAGCAATATTGTTTTAATTAAAGCTAACGGTCAAGAATTTGTATATCCCGTAGACCGAAGCTATTTCTTAATTAACGAAGAGGTTCTAGAAAGCAAAAAAGTGAGTCTTGCCGATATTAGTGCAGGAGAATATACTAAAATCAAGTTTGGTTTTGGGGTCGACCAATCAAAATATCCACTTAACGGAATGGCAAACTTTATTCCTACAGCGGAAGAAAGCGGAATGTTATGGAGTTGGTCTGCAGGATATAAATTCCTTAAATTTGAAGGAACATATACCGTAAATGGTGGAGCTAATACTGATTTTTTAATTCACGTTGGAAGTCATGGTACCACTCTGGACAATTATAAGGAAATTACAATCGAATTACCCAGCACTTTGACCATTGAAGAATCAAAATCACCAGAAGTAGCAATTAATGTAGACATTGCAAAGATATTTGATGGTACAAATACACATTCATTAGAAGTAAAAAATAGTATTCAGGTAGATGCAGAATTTGCACCAAAAATTGCAGAAAATATAAGTGCTATGTTTACTGCAACTAGTGTATCTAATTAAAATAATATTTTGAAATTAATATCATATATAGCAATTATCCTTATCGGAACTGCATGTAGCTCTGATAAGGATAATTATGTTCCTATCGAAAATAAAAAATTAGAATTTACTATACCCTCAAACTTTCCCGATCCTACCTATAATATAGCGCTTAATCCTCCTACCGAAAAAGGTTTCGAATTAGGAAAAAAGTTGTTTTATGATGGTCGTCTAGCTTCTGATGGTGTAATTTCTTGTGGTTTTTGTCATATTCAGGATTTTGCATTTACCCATCATACACATATTGTAAGCCATGGTGTAGGCGGTGCTTTAGGAACTCGTAACGCACAGCCATTACACAATATGGCGTTTATGAAAGAATTTACATGGGACGGAGCTGCAATGCATTTAGATCTTCAGCCTATTATACCCATCACTGCAGAGGTAGAAATGAATGAAACCTTCAATAGTATTCTTAAAAAACTAGAAGAGCAACCAGAATATGTAAAATTATTTGCAGAAGCATTCGAAGATCAAAAAATAAATTCTGATAATATGCTTAAAGCAATTTCTCAGTTTATGATTATGATGATTTCGGCAAACACCAAATACGATAAGATTGAAAGAAATGAAGGCTCTGTATTTACGGTAGAAGAAGCTGCTGGTTTCGAACTCTTTAAAACGAAATGCGCTTCTTGCCATAAAGGTACATTATTTACAGATCAATCGTATCGTAATAATGGATTACCCATTGACCCTCAATACAATGATATTGGAAGAAAACGTGTTACGGGATTAACCGAGGATATGCAAAAATTTAAAGTTCCCAGTTTAAGAAATATTGAGCTTACTTTTCCGTACATGCATGATGGCCGATTAAAAACCTTAGATGATGTTTTAAATCATTATAGTGATGGTATGGTAGATTCTGAAACTTTGGATCCATTGTTTAAAAATCAAAATGGAACTTTGGGAATCCCAATGACAACCGAAGAAAAACAGCAAATTATCGCTTTTTTAAAAACACTTACCGATGATGATTATGTAAATGATACTCGTTTTTCAGAATTCTAAAATGTTTTTCTATAGACCATTATAACTTTTACCTATTCTAATATATAGCAGATATATGTTAGGTTTTGTGTATAAAATCTACTTATGTAGTATATTTGCATTTCATTTAGAATTAATCTATATTATAAAAGTATGATTAAGGTATCAGACATAGCAAAAAACAAAGTCATCGAGTTGATGAGTGAGGATGGGTATAATGCAGTTACCGACTATGTGCGTGTAGGTGTAAAAAGTGGGGGGTGCTCTGGTTTATCATATGATTTAAAATTTGATAAAGCACAACAGGAAGGAGATAAAGTATTTGAAGATAATGGTGTAAAAATCATTGTAGATAAAAAAAGTTTTCTCTATTTAATCGGTACAACTCTAGAATATTCTGGCGGTTTAAACGGTACCGGTTTTGTGTTTAATAATCCAAATGCCAGTAGAACATGTGGCTGTGGAGAAAGTTTTTCCCTTTAATCTATAAAAAAAAGTCCTGAATTAATTCTGGGATAAAGAAAATGGCATATACCGAAGACGACTTAAAAAAAGAACTAGAAACCAAAGAATACGAGTATGGATTCTATACAGATATAGAATCTGATACTTTCCCTGTTGGTCTTAATGAAGATATAGTTCGTGCGATTTCTAAGAAAAAAGAAGAACCCGAATGGATGACAGAATGGAGGCTTGAAGCTTTTCGAGTATGGGAACAAATGGAAGAACCCGAATGGGCAAATGTTACTTATGAGAAGCCTGATTTTCAGAACATATCTTACTATTCTGCACCAAACAAAAAACCTAAATATAATAGTATTGATGAGGTAGATCCAGAATTACTCGATACTTTTAAAAGACTTGGAATCTCTTTAGAGGAACAAAAGAAATTAGCAGGAGTAGCTGTAGATATTGTAATGGATTCTGTATCGGTAGCGACAACGTTTAAAGAAACCCTTGCAGAAAAAGGAATTATATTTTGCTCTATTTCTGAAGCTATTCAAGAACATCCAGAGTTAGTTAAAAAATATATCGGATCTGTAGTTCCGCAAAAAGATAATTTTTATGCTGCCTTAAACTCTGCTGTTTTTAGTGATGGTTCGTTCTGTTATATTCCTAAAGGTGTTCGTTGTCCAATGGAACTATCTACCTATTTTAGAATCAATCAGGCAGGTACAGGACAATTCGAGCGTACTTTAGTGGTGGCAGACCAAGGGAGTTATGTAAGTTATCTGGAAGGATGTACTGCTCCTTCTCGTGATGAAAATCAGCTGCATGCTGCTGTTGTTGAATTAATAGCATTAGATGATGCAGAAATAAAATATTCTACAGTACAAAATTGGTATCCTGGTAATGCTGAAGGAAAAGGAGGAGTTTATAATTTTGTGACCAAAAGAGGGCTCTGTGAAAAAAATGCTAAAATTTCCTGGACACAAGTAGAAACAGGATCAGCAATTACCTGGAAATACCCTTCTTGTATCCTAAAAGGGGATAATTCTGTAGGAGAATTTTATTCTATTGCGGTAACCAATAATTTTCAGCAAGCAGATACTGGTACAAAAATGATACACTTGGGCAAAAACACCAAAAGTACTATCATTTCTAAGGGTATTTCTGCAGGAAAATCCCAAAATAGTTATCGAGGATTAGTGCAAATAAGTAGTAGAGCGACCAATGCGCGTAATTTTTCGCAATGTGATTCATTATTGATGGGCAATGAATGTGGCGCACATACGTTTCCTTATATAGAAACTAAAAACAAAACCGCTCAAATAGAACATGAAGCAACTACAAGCAAAATAGGAGAAGATCAAATTTTTTATTGTAACCAACGAGGAATCGATACAGAAAAAGCAATCGCCTTAATCGTAAATGGTTTTAGTAAAGAAGTATTGAATAAGCTACCTATGGAGTTTGCAGTAGAAGCTCAAAAACTTCTGGAGATTTCTTTAGAAGGTTCTGTAGGCTAATTGTAAAACCATCAAATCTACATTAATGAAAAAAACATGTATTTTAATTGCACTAAGTCTTATTCTTTTTTCCTGCAAATCCGAAAGTAAAAATGAAGAACCTAATTTAATTCGTGGCGAATTTATCCTTATAGATGATGCAGCAGTCTTAAAAGGTAACGATTTTATATATGGTGTGATAATTAATGATGTCACTCTCGAACTCGCCAAAAAAGTAGAACCTCTGCAAAGAGAAGAATACGATATGGTTCCTGTAGTAGTAAAAGGAATTATAAAACCCAATCCAGAACAGGGATGGGAAGAAATAGTAGAAATAAAAGAAATTATCGGAGTAAGTGCGCCAACTTCAGAGTTGCCCACTAAGATTAAATCTTCAGAAGAAGATAAAAACTCTGGTCCAGAAAAAGAAAAATAAATAAATTATATCTCATTAGGAGATCAAAGTTTTGTACAACATGTTAGAGATAAAGGATTTACACGCAAGTGTCGAAGGGAAAGAAATTTTAAAAGGTCTTAACCTAAATGTAAAAGCAGGAGAAATACACGCAATTATGGGTCCTAACGGTGCTGGAAAAAGTACATTAGCCAGTATCGTTGCAGGTAAAGAAGAATATGAAGTTACCAAAGGAGGAATTCTTTTGGAAGGAGAAGATATTGAAGACCTTGCAGCAGAAGAACGAGCTCATAAAGGGGTTTTTCTATCGTTTCAGTATCCAGTAGAAATTCCTGGTGTAACGGTAACTAATTTTATGAAGACCGCCATAAATGAAACAAGAAAAGCACAAGGTCTTGAAGAAATGCCTGCTAAAGACATGCTTAAAAAAATTCGCGAAAAATCCGAATTATTAGAGATTGATCGCAAATTCCTATCTCGCTCTCTTAATGAAGGATTCTCGGGTGGCGAGAAAAAACGTAATGAAATCTTTCAGATGGCAATGATGGAGCCCAAATTGGCAATCCTTGACGAAACAGATTCTGGACTTGATATAGATGCTCTGCGTATTGTAGCTAATGGAGTGAATAAACTAAAAAGTGAAGACAATGCTATTGTAGTAATTACTCACTATCAGCGTTTACTAGACTATATTGTTCCAGATTTTGTACATGTATTATATGACGGTAAAATCGTGAAGTCCGGTACAAAAGATTTAGCTTTAGAACTTGAAGAAAAAGGATACGATTGGATTAAAGAAGAAATAAATGCTTAATTCTTAGTTTTTGGTTTGTTGTTTAAAGTTTCAAATTCGCTAAAATATGGCAACTATAAAAAGATTTGAAGATTTAGAGATTTGGCAAGAAGCTCGAAGATTATGTAAAGAAATTATTCTTTTATCAAAAGCAACCGGTTTAGAAAATGATTATAAACTAAAAGATCATATTAAAGGTTCTTCTGGTTCAGTAATGGATAACATTGCTGAAGGTTTTGAACGAGGTGGAAACATAGAATTTAGACAATCTCTCTCTATAGCCAAAGCCTCTTCAGGAGAAACAAGATCTCAATTATATAGAATTTTCGATTCAGGATATATTGAAGAAAAAACATTAAAGATATTAGTTAATGACTATGAAACCTTAAGTAGAAGAATTTCTGGTTTTATTAGTTATTTAAATAAAAAGAGTCTAGAGGTGTAAAGAATAAAGAATCCCAACCTTAAAACTCGAAACAGTTTCGCAAGAAACAAAACTTGAAACTAAATATGGAATTGAAAGATAAATTGGTATCTTCTTTTTTGGCCTTTGAAAATACGGTAGATGTTGACACAGCTGTTCACGATATCAGAAGTCAAGCTATTAAAACTTTTGAAGAAAAAGGATTTCCTACCAAAAAAGAAGAAGCGTGGAAATATACCTCTCTAAATGCTGTATTAAAACATGATTACAGTATTTTTCCAAAAGAAGAGAATGCTTTAGATTTTAAGGATATAAAAAAATACTTCCTTCATGATTTAGATACATATAAAATTGTATTTATTGATGGTAAGTATTCGTCTCATTTATCTGAAACGACTCATGATAAAATCGATGTATGTTTAATGTCATCAGCATTAACGCATGAAAAATATCGACCAATCATCGAAAACTATTTTAACAAAGTAGCTCGTAAAGATGGGCTTACTTCTTTAAATACGGCTTTTTCTAGAGAAGGGGCTTATATCTACATCCCAAAAAATAAGCTTGCCGATAAACCTATACAAATTATACACTTTTCTACAGGAAATGAAGCTGCGCAAATGTTACAACCTCGTAACTTGATTATTGTTGGAGAAAATTCTCATGTGCAAATCATTGAGCGCCATCAGAGTTTAACAGATAACCCTGTTCTTACAAATTCTGTAACCGAAATTTTTGCAGATAAACGAGCATTTGTTGATTACTATAAAATCCAGAATGATAATCAAAATGCTTCATTGATTGACAATACATATATCGAACAGCATGCACAAAGCGTAGCATCTGTTCATACTTTTGCCTTTGGTGGAAATATCACCAGAAATAACCTTAATTTTTATCAAAAAGGAGAAGGGATTGACTCTATTCTTAATGGCATAACCATTATTGAAGGAAAACAGCATGTAGATCATAATACCCTGGTACATCATACAGAACCAAATTGTGAAAGCCATCAGGATTATAAAGGAATTTTTGGAGAAAAAGCCACAGGGGTTTTTAATGGTAAAATCGTTGTAAATAAAGAAGCACAAAAAACAAATGCTTTTCAGTCTAATAACAATATCTTGTTAAGTGATAAGGCAACTATCAATTCTAAACCACAGTTAGAGATTTTTGCAGATGACGTAAAATGTTCACATGGTTGTACTATAGGGCAATTAGATGATAATGCATTATTCTATATGAAATCCAGAGGTATAGGAGAAAAAGAAGCTAGAGCCTTATTGATGTATGCATTTGCAAACAATGTATTGTCTAGTGTAAAAATACCTCAGTTAAAAAGTAGAATTAATAAACTAATTGCTACTAAGCTTGGTGTAAACATTGGTTTTGATTTGTAAAACAATTGTTTCAACAACAAATAAAAACACCAAAGCCAAATCGTAGAAGATTTGGCTTTGGTGTTTTTATTTCATTCTATCGAGTCAACCATATCCTTTAAAAACGTATTAAAATCTACTCCTGCATCTCCAATGAGTCCAAACCGTACAATAACCAAATCTTTAGAAGGAATAATAAACACTCGTTGTCCCTGAAATCCATTTGCAGAAAACATATCCCTAGGAGCATCTGGATAAAACCCTCCTGCATTTAACCAAAAATGTCCTCCATAATCTCCTTCTGATGTAGGACTTGGTGTAGTCACATAATCCACCCAAGAAGATTCAAAAATCTGCTCTCCGTTCCAATTCCCTTTATGTAGATATAACAATCCAAATTTACCCCAATCCCTTACTGTTGCCCAGGCATAAGAAGAACCTACATAATTACCAGTCATATCTGTTTCTATAAGCATAGAATTCATTCCTATTTTATCAATAAACTCTCGATATGGGTAATCAAGATATTCCTGGTAGTTTTTAAACTGTTTTCTCAAAATCCCAGATAGCAAATTAGACACACCAGAAGAATAGTACCAGTATTCATTGGGTTTATAAATCGCTTTTTTATGAATTTGGGGAATTGTCATATCTCTATCTACATATAACATCTTTGTAACATCAGAAATAGAGCCATAATCCTCATCCCATTCTAACCCACAATTCATTTGTAAGAGATTATTAATTGTTATCTCTTTTCTTGCATCATTTTGCCATTCAGATACCGGGGCTTTATCATGTATGTTAATAGCTCCTTGTTTTTGTAACACTCCGTAAACCGTACTAAGAACACTTTTGGTCATAGACCATCCTAATAGTTTAGAATCTTTATCCAATCCATCTATATATTTCTCGGCAATAATCTGATCTTTATAAAGTACAAGAACAGCTCTTGTTTTCTTTATATACTCTCCATTAGAATCAAAAATTGAAGCAACGGTTTTATTTACCTTATCATAATCAACTGTAGTAAAAACTGTATCTTTTTGTTCCAATTCTCCATATGGATATGGCAGTCTTGTTTCTGTTTTAGTCCTATGTGGTATTAAAACGGGTGTGTTTTCATCAAAATCATCATCAATGAGAACACTACCTAAGCCTTCTCTATAAATCGCTTTTCTCTCTTTTAGTCCAAAAACAGAGGCAACAGATGTTTTGTTTTTTAAATTTACCTCATCATCTGCCAGATCAACCGGAGCAAAATTATTGTCGTTTAAATCTGTAAACTCTAAAGTTCTGTTTGCAATAAAAACCGACGAATTCATATGCTTGGCAGAATATCCCGTTAGAATTGTAAGTTTTGGGTAGTTGAGTACAAATGCAATACAAATTCCTGCAAACAGAATAAGAAATGTAATTCCAATAATTTTTTTAAATCGTTTCATTATAAAAAGGGTTAAATCATTCTAAAAATAAACAATCCTAATTAGAAATACTTACTACTTTTGTAGAAAGAAATTAATATGTTAGATGTACAGAAAATACGAAACGATTTCCCAATACTCACCAGAGAAGTAAACGGAAAACCTTTGGTATATTTTGATAATGCGGCCACATCTCAAACACCGCAGGTAGTTATAGATGCTATTGTAGATTATTATAGTAGTTACAATGCGAATATTCATCGTGGTGTTCATACCTTATCACAAGAGGCCACAGACGCATACGAAATCGCTCGTAAGAAAATACAGGAGCATTTTGGTGCAAAACGTGCTCATGAGATCATTTTAACTTCGGGAACAACGCATAGTATTAATATTATTGCTACCGGCTTTACCTCTCTTCTTTCTAAAGGTGATGAAATTATCGTTTCTGCCTTAGAACATCATTCTAATATTGTACCGTGGCAAATGTTATGTGAACGTACTGGTGCTATTCTTAAGGTCATCCCAATGAACGAGGATGGCGAATTAGTAATGCATGTATATGATCAATTACTTTCTAACAGAACTAAACTCGTTTTTACAAACCATATCTCTAACGCATTAGGAACTATAAATCCTATTGAAGAAATTATTGAAAAAGCACATCGTGTGGGTGCAGCTGTGTTGATCGATGGTGCACAAGCGTGCCCTCATGTTAAACCAGATGTTGAGGCTTTGGATGTAGATTTTTATGTTGCCTCTGCACACAAACTCTGCGGACCCACAGGAGTAGGTATGCTCTACGGAAAAGAAGATTGGTTAAACAAACTACCTCCTTATCAAGGTGGTGGTGAAATGATCGAACAAGTCACTTTTGAAAAAACCACCTATGCCGGATTACCACATAAGTTCGAAGCCGGAACTCCTAATATCTGTGGTGGTATCGCTTTTGGAGTAGCACTTGATTATATGAATAGTATCGGTTTTGATAATATTGCAGCATATGAGAACGAACTTCTTGAATACGGGACACAAAAATTATTAGAAATAGAAGGATTAAAAATTTATGGTACCTCTAAAAACAAAACTTCTGTTATCTCTTTTAATTTAGATAATATCCACCCCTATGATGTAGGAACTATTGTAGATAAACTTGGCATTGCAGTCCGTACAGGACACCATTGTGCGCAACCTATTATGGATTTTTATAACATACCAGGAACAGTTCGTGCTTCTTTTTCATTTTATAATACTAAAGAAGAAATTGATGCTTTGGTCGAAGCCGTTAAAAAGGCTAAGATGATGCTCTCATAAATTATTTTTTATAACATTTGGTTTTGTACAGCGTTATTTAATGATCATACCACCTGTTAAATAAAAACAAGCAATCTATGAATAAGTTTTTTTTCTTACTGGGTATCGCTATTTTGTTTTCTTCATGTCAGGAAACCAAACGAGTATTTATAGCAAATACTCTGGTAGATTGTGTTGGTGTGGGTCCTCAAAAATGCATGTTATATAAAGAAAACTCAAACGATGAGTGGACTTATTTTTATGATACAATCGAGGGTTTTGAGTATGAAGAAGGATATGACTATGAAATTGAAATTGCCGTTACCAAAATAGAAAATCCTCCGGCTGATGGTTCTTCATTACATTATAGTTTAGTCAAAATAATATCAAAAGAAAAAAATCAATCTGTAGCTCAAAACATTTCTCTAAGGCATAAAAAACCCCAGAGTAATATAGTCAATATCGAATATCAGGCACTCTCCAGGGGCTCTTTTTTTCAAATCAAAATCAATAAAGATCGTATTGAAAAGACTACCGATAGAAACTTAGAGAATAGTGTTTCGAAAAAATGCTCAAAAAAAGATTGGGCCACTATTACTTCACTCCTCGAAACTATAGATATTGATAAAATAAGTGAATTAAAAGCACCTACAGAAAAAAGGCTCTTTGATGGCGCTCCACATGCACAGCTAAAAATCGTTTCTTCTACCAAAACATTTGTTTCGAACGGTTTTGATCATGGATATCCTCCTCAAGAAATACAAGAATTAGTTAATACTATGCTATCATTGACAGAAAGTATTGAATAGCAATTATTCTTGTTGTATTTTTGTTGAAAATTTGTACGTAATGACAATACAAGAAATTCAGGAAGAAATTGTTGACGAATTTAGCATGTTTGATGATTGGATGCAACGATATGAATATATGATTGAGTTAGGAAAATCGCTACCTCTTATTGAAGAAAAATATAAAACAGACGACAATATCATAAAAGGATGCCAGAGTAAAGTGTGGGTACATGCCGAAATGAAAAATGACAAAGTTGAATTTACTGCAGATAGCGATGCCATTATTACCAAAGGTATTATTGCAATATTGATACGTGTTTTTTCTGGGCAACACCCTTCGGCTATTATTGAGGCTGATACCGATTTTATCGATGAAATTGGCTTAAAAGAGCATTTATCCCCAACACGTGCTAATGGTTTGGTAAGTATGATTAAACAGTTAAAAATGTATGCTATCGCTTATCAAACACAATTGAATTAAATCAATTTTTGTCGTACAATGCTTGTAAAAGCAATATTAAAACTAGAAAAATGAGTGAAACTATAGATACAAATGATTTAGGAGAAAAGATTGTAAGAGTACTAAAAACTATTTATGATCCCGAAATTCCGGTTGATATATATGAGCTAGGATTAATCTATGACGTCTTTGTTAATGAGGATTATGATGTAAAAATCCTAATGACACTTACTTCGCCCAACTGTCCGGTCGCAGAGTCTCTTCCTGAAGAGATTCGAGAAAAAGTAAAATCTCTTGATGCAGTAAATGATGTAGAAATGGAGCTTACTTTTGATCCACCATGGTCACAAGATTTAATGAGTGAAGAAGCAAAATTAGAATTGGGCATGCTGTAACTGATACTATAATGATTTTGAAATAACTTTCTTAACTAAATAAATAAGGAAAATGAATCCTGATCATTACAGCAAATTAGAAAGAATGTATCTGCAGGCAAATATTAATACTGCACTCTATGATACTACTACCGTTAAAATTTCTGAAGGGTTAGCCCAAATCGAACTTAAAATTTCGGAAAAGTACTTTCATGCATTAGGGGCAATACATGGTTCTGTTTATTTTAAATTGCTTGATGATGCTGCTTTTTTTGCAGTAAACTCTATCATAAAAGATGTTTTTGTCCTTACTACTTCATTCAATATTAACCTAATACGACCAGTCGATAAAGGAATAATTACAGCCATTGGAAAAATAAAATTTAAATCCAAAAACCTGTTTGTTGCAGAATCAACATTATACAATGAAAACGGTAAAGAAGTTGCATTTGGAACTGGAAATTTTGCAAAAAGCAAAATAGAGCTTTCAGAAAAAATAGGGTATAAATAGTTTTTATAAAAAGAAATAAGACTTCACTTATATATTTATATCGCTGTGATGTATACTCTTTATCTACATTTATTCACAGGTATTTTACTGTTTTTTGAAATTTTCTAATATCAAAAAGGATTCTATGCATTGTAATTGCCGACAATTCACCCATTGATCAATTACTACTTACCATCTATCAATTAAAAAAAAGAATATCATCAAAGACATTTTATGTTTGTGCTTAAAAAAGCAAAAAGCAGACAAAATCTAATTGATTACGTTATGCTGGTTTTTTATCACACGATCTTTTAACTCTTATGATATATGAACCAATGTTAAAGTGAATAGATTATGATCAATCTAAAAAAACATCTTAGTTTAAACCAGGATCAGTTTGAAGATATTTTAGTGTATTTTTCAAAATCACTTTTGGGTAAAAAAGATGAAGAAGCAATTCTTTGGGATCTAGCTAAAAACTGTATTTCTAAGTTAGGTTTTATAGATTGTGTGATCTACCTGATAGATCAGAAAAGTAAATCATTAATTCAAAAAGCAGCTTATGGTCCTAAAAATCCTAAGGATTATTTGGTATACAATCCCGTAGAAATCAAATTAGGAGAAGGTATTACAGGAAGTGTTGCAATTTCTGGGAAAGCCGAAATTATTCATGACACTTCAAAAGACCCCAGGTATCTTGTTGATGATGAAATACGTTTATCAGAAATAGCAGTACCTATTGCAACTGATAATGTCATTTATGGAGTTATTGATTGTGAGCACCCTGATAAAGGTTTTTTTACCAATCAACATCTAAAAATGTTGTCTGCTATCGCTTCAATATGTGCAATAAAAATTAAAAGCGTTAGAGATACTAATGCTCTATTAGAAGAGCAGCAAAACTTGCTACAACTTAAAGAGGAAATGCTTGATTTAAAATTAAGGGTTTTTAAATCCCAAATGAATCCCCATTTTGTATTTAACGCCCTTAATGCTATTCAATATTTTATCGTTTCAGAAAACAAAAAAATAGCTTTACGGTATTTATCCGTTTTTAGTAAACTTATACGATTTTATTTAGTTCATTTAGAAAAAGAAACCGTTGATTTAACCGAAGAAATTACTATGCTTAATTGGTATTTAAAACTTCAAAAACTACGCTATAATAATACATTTGATTATAGTATTTCGTTTAACCAAAAGCCTTCTAAGCATTTAAAAGCAAAAATTCCTTCATTCGTTTTACAAACTTTATTTGAAAACTTAATAGAGCATGCAGTCCATAATCAGCATAAAAATCAGACTATAAATATAATTTTTGAGATAAACCCGCACAACATTATTGTAAACATAGATTATAACTATATTTCTGAAAGTATTGACAAAATCAGATATACACCAGAATATAGAAAACAAATTGTACAATGCCTGGATCTTATTAGGTCTGTAAACAGGATTAAAAAGTATAAGATTAAGAAAAAAGTAACCCCTATTCTTAATACTAAGAAGAACATTTTTGGTAATAAAATTACTTTAACTTTACCAAACATCGAATAGGCTCTGCAAATCAATATATTTTTAATCAGGTTATTGGTCAGAAAAATTTAAATTTCATTTTTCAAAAAAGAAAAATATCTAATTTGCGAAGTGATAAATAATGGTTAGGAAGAAAAGCTTCAAATTCTAGAAATATCATGATACCTATTCTTTAAAATATATTCATAACATGAATTTAAAAGCAGTAATTGTAGAAGATGAAAAACATAGTCGAGAGAATTTAAAACAATTTTTAGAAGAGTTCTGTACCGATATAACGGTGACAGGTATGGCTACTTCTGTATCTGAAGCTGTCACAATCCTTTCATCGACCAAACCAGATGTTGTTTTTTTAGACATAGAATTACAAACCGGAACCGGTTTTGATGTCCTTAACCAATTGGCAAATTTTAATTTTGAAGTCGTTTTTACCACAGCTTTTGATCAATATGCTATTAAAGCAATAAAATTTAGCTCTCTTGATTATTTATTAAAACCTATTGATCTTGAAGAATTACAGAATGCAGTTGAAAAAGTACGGAAGAAAAAAAACCAGGAAATCTATAGAAAACAACTGGAAACTCTAATGCTAAATCTCAAACAACAAAAACCAAAGCTTAATAAAATATGTTTAGCCACCGCTGAAGGTTTTGAGTTTGTAAATATTGAGGATATCATATTTTGTAAAGCTAATGGTTCTTATACCTCGTTTATTATGAAAAATAAATCAGAATTATTGGTTAGCAAGCACTTAAAAGAATATGAAAATCTATTACTTGAGCAAGATTTCATGCGTGTACACAATAGCTATTTAGTAAATTTAAAAGAGGTCAGAAAATTTGTGAAATCAGATGGTGGCTATATTATAATGAATAATGAAATCTCTGTGAGTATTTCTCGCTCAAAAAAGGAGGATTTTCTTAAGGTAATGTCTACTTTTACAAAGTAATAATTTCTTGTTTATTTTTTGATACTATTAATCTAGTATTATAAAGTGGTATCTTAATGACTTTTAGACTTATATACTGTTTAAAATATTCATAAAACCATAGGTTCAAAATGTAAACAAGTAATAAAAATGACTATGTAATGGCCGATGAAATTATAAATAGAGTTGCAAATAATAAAAATCTCATCACTTTTGATTTAGAAGAGTATTATCCTAAAGGTAACCGTATTCTTTTTGATATTAAAGACTGGCTTTTTGAAGGGTTAATTTTACGTGAAAAAGAGTTTAGAAAACATATTTTAGATCATGACTGGAGTCAATATCGAGACAGTTATGTTGCCTTAACTTGTTCTACAGATGCTATTATTCCCGGATGGGCATATCTTTTATTAACAAGTGCATTACAACCTTTTGCAAAAAAGGTGGCAGTCGGATCTTTAGAGGCCTTAGAAACTATACTCTATGCAGAAATTATAAATACTATTGATGTTTCAGAATATCATAACAAGTTTATTATTATAAAAGGATGTACAAACAAACCTGTTCCTAATGGGGCTTATATCGATTTGATTCAAAAATTACAACCTGTAGCCAAGAGCATTATGTATGGAGAGGCATGTTCTTCTGTTCCTCTATACAAAAGGAAATAAACCCTTTTATCTGTTAATGTTGTTGTTTGTCGAAAAATAATGCCCTACTAACATACTTTTAAAGCAAAAAACGTTTCTTAAAATATATTTGCCAACATAAAAATTTACACGGGTTATTTGTACTAAGTAATAAATTATTGAACCCTTAAAATAACCTGATTAAATTCCTTAAAACTATCATCAAATGAAAAAAACATTGCTTACTGTAGTTCTATTAATTAGTTCTACAATTCTATTTGCACAAGAAGAAACAAAAAAAGACGAAGCTCCTAAAGAAGGATGGACCAAAGGAGGAAACATTAGCCTTCTAATAAATCAATCTGCTTTTAATGCAGAATGGCTTGGAGGAGGAACATCTAATATTGCAGGAAATCTCTCTGTATCCTATGATTTTAATTACCGCAAAGGAAAACTTACTTGGGACAATAAAATTCTTGCAGATTACGGGCTTACCAAGCTTAAAGATCAAGAGTTTATACGCAAAACCAATGATCGCTTAGAGTTAAATTCATTATTAGGTAGACAAATCAAAGAATCATTATGGTATTATTCTTTTTTCTTAAATTTTAGAACACAGTTTGATAAAGGATTTGAATATGGAGAAGAACCTATTCTAGATACAACAACCGGAAATGTTATTGGCACAAGAGAAATCAGAACAGAAACTACTCGTGTTTTTTCTCCAGCATATTTACAATTAGGTCCAGGCTTACTATGGAAAAAAAGTGACAATCTCAAAGTTAATATAGCACCTGCCACAGCACGATTTATTTTTGTACATGATATGTTTACAGATGTAGGTAATGATCAGGCAGCAATAGACGCTTTTAATGATGCCGGAGGGTACTTTGGGGTAGATGCAAATGATACATTTCGTTTTGAATTTGGTGCAGCACTTAATGGGTATGCCAAATTTGACATTATGAAAAATGTATCTATGGAAAACATTTTAAATCTGTATTCTAACTACTTAGAAGATCCACAAAATGTAGATATCGATTATACTGCAAATATCGTGATGACCATTAACAAATATTTATCTACTAATCTAACCTTTCAGGCGATCTATGATGATAATGCTGTTGGTGCTTTTCAGATTAGAGAAGTATTTGGTCTGGGCATAAATTATGGGTTTTAGAAACAAAAAAATATAATTCCTAAAAAAAGCATCTTTTATACGATAAAAGATGCTTTTTTCTTTACTGAACTTACTACCAATTTTTATGTTTTATTAGGTATTAATTGCATATGAAATTCATAATTATCCTCATCAACAGTATTAAAACCTATACGTTCGTATAAATACCTCGCCGGGTTTTCTTTTAGTACTTTTAGAATTATATTTTTATTTGAAGTTTTAGCAGTTTCTATTAGGTCTTTAATCACACTCTTTCCTATTCCATGACCTTGATATTCGGGTAATACTTGTATTTGTAGTATTTCTATTAAATGTTCTGTTTCAATATACTTCAATACTCCTGTTTTTTGGTTTGACTTTAATAGTATATATGCGCTATCAAATTGAAAATTTATTCTAGATAAATGCTCTTCATCAGATAAAAAAATCCCCATTTTTTCTAAGTGCTCGACCATTGTCGCTTTTCTTAATTTGAATAAGAAATCCTTATCCGATTCTTGCGCTTTAATCAGTTCTAATTTTTCCATAGCAAATCATATAATAATACAGTATTACGAATATACCTTAATTTATCAAACACATTTTTGATATTACATATCTTATAAAAAATAAAAGCGAGAGGAAAGAATATCCTCTCGCTTTTATTATATATCTCTTTTACAAACAAATTATTTAGAACGATCTTCTGCCGCTGGCACTTTGATTTTTGGATTTTTGTCGTTTTCTTTAAGTGTTTTCAGTACTTCATTGATAGCTCGATCCAGTTGCACATCTATGCCTTGAGCATCTTTTCCTGGGTTTTCTGGAACATGGATATCTGGTTCTACACCATGTCCTTCTGCAAACCAGGTTCCATCGGGATTATACATTCTAAATGTAGGCACCGTTACATATCCACCGTCTATTAATTCTGGTGATCCCGAAATTCCTATTAGTCCTCCCCAGGTTCTTGTACCAATAAGCGGTCCTATTTTTCTTTTCTTGAAATAATCGGGAAAAGCATCACCTCCACTACCGCTCCATCCATTGATTAGCATAGCCTTAGGACCATAATGTCCTCTTGGAGGCCAGGCCCAGTCTTTTCCTTCCCTTACTTTGTAATAACTCAATAATGGTCTGTTTAACAATTCTACAAATCTATCTGGTATTTGCCCACCATTATTAAATCTTTCATCAATGATTAATCCATCTTTATGGTGTTGGGCATAAAACATTCTAACTAATTCTTCTTGCCCATCCATTCCTGTACTTGGCACATAAATATACCCTATTCTTCCTCCTGATTTTTCGTCAACATATTTTCTCATTTTTTCAATCCAGGCAAGATTTCTCAGCCTCGCTTCACTTCTTATAGGTTGTACAAGATATTGCTTGCTGTTTTTACCATCGGGAGTTTTGCTAACTGTAATTTCTATTGTTTCATTTGCTTTTCCTTCTAATGCTACATAAGGATCTGCATATTCTGTTAATTCGATTCCGTTAATACGTAATATATAATCACCTTCTTCAACTACAACTCCCGGCTTTCTAAGAGGAGATTTAACTTCTGTATCCCAGGGAGCTGGTGTAATAATTTTTTTTATTCTATATTTTCCCTGGTGTATCTCCCAGTCAACACCCAGATAGCCTGTAGTTTTATTAGAGCTTGATACTACATCTCCTCCACCTCTATATGTATGAGAAGCATTTAGTTCTGCAATTAATGCTCCCGTAATTTTATTTAAGTCATTTCTACTTGCTGCATATTCAATTAATGGCTCGTATTTCTTTTTCATAGCCTCCCAATCCAATCCATGCAGGTTTTTATCATAGAAAAAATCTCTTTCTAAACGCCATATATCTGTAAAGATTTGTCGCCATTCTTCTTTTGGGTTAACGGTCATTTCCATTTTAGAAGTATCTATATGATCCTCTAGAGACTGATCTTTTGCGACTTCTATAATGCCCATTTTTTCTTCGCTAAACACCAAAATACTATTGTTATCAAACGAAAGTTTATAATCATCTACATTTTCAAGAATTGTATTTTCTTCATCTTCTTCAAAATCATAATATTTTAAAACTGATTTTTCGTCTTTTGATCCTGTTCTGGGGTGTTTCAAGAAAATGACTTTACCTTTGGCAGCACTTATTCCTCCTGTATTTCCTAGCTCTACAGGCAAAATAATCATTCTGGATTCTATATTGTCAAAATCTATGCGTATTGGTTTTATCTTTTGATCTTCCTTTTCTTCTTCTTTCTTCTTGTCTTTGATATCCTCTTTTTTATTATCACCTTCATTTATGGCAACTTTATCATTTTTTAATTCAATAGGATGTACTGCATCTTTTGTAAGCGGAATGATTCCTATTTTGGTAGCATTAGGGTATGCCCAGCTATTATCATAATCACTATATACCGGATCAAAGACTCTATTCGTAGTACAATAGATATACTTGTTATCGACAGAAAAAACAGGGCTGCCATCATCATAAAAAGCAGAAGTGATCGTGTGTTTTTTCTTTTTATCTATATCATAAATAATGATATGTTGATTTCCATTTTCGTGAGAATTTGCATAGGTAATATATTTACTGTCATTTGACCAACTCACAGAAAAACCAGATAATCCTCCTTGAAACAATTGTATTTCCTGATCTATTTTGGTAATCGTATTATTAGTAATATTTGCGAGTTTTATATGCATTTCCTGATCTACAAAAATTAACTTTTTACTATCAGGAGACCAGAATAGTTGGTATCTAAATCCCGGACCTTGCTTTGAGATTTGTTTCTCTGAATCATTTTTAAGATCTCTCACCATTAATTCATATTCGCCTGTTTTATCACTCCAATATGCGATATATCTTCCATCTGGAGACCAACTGGGATAGCGTTCTGCAACACCACTGGTACGTGTTAGGTTTTTAGTAATTCCATCTTTTTTAGGGACAGAAAAAATGTCTCCTCTGGCACCTACAATAATTCTGTTGCCATCTGGGGCAATACCAACACTATGAATGTATTTTTCTGCTTTCTTTACCTGAGGTTTTAATCCGGTAAAATCACCTATTGCACTTATAGATATTTCTTTTGTTGTTTTTGTTGCTATATCTAAAAGATATAGTGTTCCCCCAGCTTCAAAAACAATTTCAGATTTTCCTATAGACGGGCGTTCAATATCAAATTCTTTAAAAAATGTAATTTGCTCATGTTGTTTTGACTGTAAGTTATATTTCCAGATATTAAACTTTTTTGAAGCGTCTTTATCCGAAAGATAATAGAGGTCATCATTATTCCACATGGGTAGTTCATCATTACTATCGTTATTAGTAATGTTTTCAGATGTTAATGTTTTCAGATTAAAAAGGTAGATATCAGACGCCATTCCTCCTCGATATCGTTTCCAGTTTCTGCTAAGTCTTGATTTATCTGTCATAGCAACTAGATCACCATTTACATGCAGATCTAATTCTTCGACTTTGTTTATCGGTATTCTTATTGGCAATCCACCATTAACAGATATTTTAAATGCTTTAGAAAAACGTTGTTTACCGCTTTCCATTCTAGAGGTGTAGATTAAAAATTTTCCGTCATTGGTCCATGCCTTAATGTTGTCAGACATTCCGTGAGTTGTAATTCGTTTAGGAATGCCTCCGGTTACCGGGATCGTATATATGTCATTATTACCATCATAATTAGCATTAAACGCAATGGTTTTTCCATCTGGAGAAAATTTTCCCATTGTTTCTCGACCGGGCTTAGTTGTTAATCGATGTGCAGTGCCTCCTCGCTTATTTACAATCCATAAATCATCTGCATAAGTAAAACAGATATGAGAATCGGAAACATCGGGATATTGAATCATTTTTGCAGGCAGCTGACCATAATTTATGTTTGGCAGCCAATACAATAAAAACAGTGTAATAATCTTTGTGAGATTTTTCATGACATAAAAGTTTTTTGATTGATATATGTTGTTTTTACTATGACCTATGAGTATTTAATATGTTACATCAAATGATCTAATTATTTACTTGATTTATTCATGTGTCATGATATCAAAAGTATTCTAAATGACTTTTCTTTTTATGCGATTTTGACACATTAACCTACTGTTAACGTTAATATAGTATGTAATTATCAAATAATAAGGGTTTAACTAGTCTATGTTAATAGATCAGTAAATACAAATTAAAACCGGTATAACGCTAATGAAGAAGTAATCTTCTACAAGTTGTTTTTTGATAGAAATATCATTGGTTTGAAAAAACTAAAAGCATACCGTATCTTTGTATTCTACCCTTGCAACAAAGGATCAAATGAGTAGATTTTTTTTAGCTATTTTTCTGCTTTTGTTAGTAACAAAAATTTCTGGGCAGGATAAAGAAAAAACAAAACAACTGGATTCTATTCAGGTAAACTTAAAGAGATCGCTGGATAGTATTTTAAAACATACCACAACAGAGCTAAATATTATTGTTTTAAAGCAAAAGTTAAAAGAGCTTACTCCAAAAAAAAATAAAGAAGAACATATCGGATGGAAAGACATCGCCAGTTATTCTATGCTCTTTAATCAATCTGCGTTTAACTATGACTGGCAAGGTGGGGGAACATCTAATATTGCAGGAAATGTTACATTAAACTATGAATTTAACTATAAAAAAAATAGTTTAACCTGGGATAATAAAATTATTGCGGATTATGGGCTTACTTTTTTAAAAGATGAGAATTTTCCCCGTAAGACAAGTGATAGAATTGAGTTTAATTCTAGACTAGGGCAAAAAATAGGTAAGAGTTTCTGGAATTATTCTTTGTTTACCAACTTCAGGTCTCAGTTTGATAAAGGATATCGATTTACCAAAGATCCTGATACAGAAGAAACTATTCGTACAGAAGAAACTCATTTCTTTTCCCCTGCATTTGTACAGATTGGTCCTGGATTACTATGGAAAAAAAGTAATAATCTGCACGTAAATATAGCTCCGGTCACATCTCGTATGATATTTGTAGATAAAGAGTTTACCAATGTACCAGATTATAAAGATGGAGATTACTTTGGAGTAGATACAGGCGAAAGTTCTCGTTTTGAGTTTGGTGGATCATTAGCTGCCTATGCCAAATATACTTTAGCAAAAAACATTACATTAGAACAAATTTTAAACCTATACTCTAACTACATCGAGGATCCAGAAAACATAGATATTGATTATACATTAAATATTAACTTGCAGGTCAACAAGTACATAACCGGTAGTTTTGCATTCCAATCTATTTATGATGATAATGCTACCAGTGGATTTCAGATACGAGAAGTAATTGGGTTAGGGCTTAAACACAAGTTTTAAGCCTATTCTTCAACAATCTCGGGATATAAAAAGTTATTATAAGGAAAACGGGTTACATGTATATTTCGTGTTTCTTTATATACTCGTTTTCTGAAATCATCAATATTCTCTTTCTTGATAGCAGAAATAAATAAGGCATTATCTCCTATTCTACTCATCCAGGTTTGTTTCCATTCTTCTAGAGTATAATGAGCTTTGGTTTTCTCTGTTGTTAAATCATCCTCATCTATTGTTTCGTGTTGATAAGCATCAATTTTATTAAAAACCATAATAGTTGGCTTATCTGTGCAATCTATTTCTTTCAGAATTCTATTTACAGACTCTATATGATCTTCGAACTGTGGATGAGAAATATCTACGACATGTAATAATAAATCGGCTTCTCTTACTTCGTCTAATGTGCTTTTAAAACTCTCTACAAGTTGAGTAGGTAGTTTTCTAATAAAACCTACGGTGTCACTAAGTAAAAATGGAAGGTTACCAATAACTACTTTTCTTACTGTAGTATCCAGAGTAGCAAAAAGTTTATTTTCTGCAAAAACCTCACTTTTGGCTATTACATTCATCAATGTAGATTTACCTACATTGGTATATCCTACTAAGGCTACTCTAACTAGTTTTCCACGATTACCGCGCTGTGTTGCCATTTGCTTATCAATGGTAAGCAATTTCTTTTTAAGCAAAGAAATTCGGTCTCTAACAATACGACGGTCTGTCTCGATCTCTGTTTCTCCCGGACCTCTCATCCCAATACCCCCACGCTGTCTTTCTAAGTGAGTCCACAATCCTGTTAATCTAGGTAATAAATACTGATATTGTGCTAATTCTACCTGGGTACGGGCATAGCTGGTTTGAGCACGTTGGGCAAAAATATCAAGGATCAAATTCGTTCGATCTATAATTTTAGCTTTAAGGATACGCTCTATGTTACGTAGTTGCCCTGGTGATAATTCATCATCAAAAATGACAGTACCTATATCATGTTGTTCTACATAAATTCGCACATCCTCCATTTTCCCAGATCCTATAAACGTTTTAGAATTAGGCATATCCATCTTTTGGGTAAATCGTTTTACCACCTCGCCTCCAGCTGTATACGTAAGAAATTCTAACTCATCCAAAAACTCTTCAAGCTTCTCTTCATCCTGATTTTTGGTTATGATTCCTATCAAAACCGTTTTCTCGTATGCTATTTTTTCTCTTTCTAACATTAGCTACCTAATCTTCTATATCTTAATTTATTATATTGTGCTTTTAAACAAGTGTACAAAAGTACAACATTTATACACTCGGGAACCAACATTATAGCTGGTTTCTTATAAAAATTAAATGCGATGGCCAATAAATTTTATTTCAGCAAAAAAAACACAAATCACTTTACCATAGCATTTTATAACCTAGAGAATTTATTCGACACCAAAGATGATCCTAAAACCTTAGACAATGATTTCTTGCCTGATTCTGAAAAAAAATGGAATCGAAAACGGTATGAAAAAAAAATATTCAAACTTGGTACTGCTATCTCAAATATTGGATTTTCAAAAACAAGAAAAGCTCCTGTTTTGGTTGGTGTTGCAGAAGTAGAAAATAAAACAGTTCTCAACGATCTTATTAACTCTAAGCATTTAAAACAAAAAGAATATGGTCTTGTGCATTATGATTCTCCTGATGAACGAGGTATTGATGTAGGGTTACTATATCAAAAACAATATTTTGAAGTAAAAAATTCTAAAACTATTACTGTTTTGGTGAATAATGAAATAGGAGAACGAGATTATACTCGCGATATTCTATGGGTGACCGGTGCTTTAAATCAAGAAGAAATCCACATCTTAATAAATCATTGGCCGTCGCGAAGAGATGGTGCAGAAAGTACGGCTTATAAACGTATTGCTGCAGCAGAAAAAAACCGTGAGATTATTAACCAGATTACTGATCAAAACTCTAATGCGAAAATTATCATTATGGGAGATTTTAATGACGACCCTTCTAGCGAAAGCATAAAAAATTTGGTGCAGCAAGATCTTTTTAATCCAATGGAACGCCTCCTTACCAGATACAGAGGTAGTACCAACTACAGAAGCCAATGGAATCTGTTTGACCAAATAATATTTAGCCACAATTTTCATCAATATGCAAAAGGAAAGCACAGTTTTTCTAACGCTGCCATCTTTGATGATGACTTCTTAAAGATTCACAAAGGTCGCTACAAGGGTACTCCTTTTAGAACGTATGCAGGTGGAAAATATAAAGGAGGATACAGTGATCATTTTCCTGTATCGGTACGATTAAAGCTAAACTAAAAGACAGAAAAACAATATTATTTTTCTGCCTTTTAATGACAACTTATCTATTTGCTAATAGACTAAAAATCGTATCTCCCATTTTTGTTCGTAGTTTCATGGTCATCAGTATGGAAACTATCCCAAAGATTACTTGCACTACTGTCTAACCATAAATTGGGCTTTGAATTCAATCTTGTATAATCCTCATCCCCAGTAGAGACTATATCAATCTCTTTTAAGAACCAACCATCTGTTCCTTTTAATCTAATTAAAGCTGCATTAATCTCTATCCACTTAATATCATATGGTAGATTCAATCCTAGATAATAGTAATCAAAAGCACCTTCTTCTCTATCATTTCCTGGGTTGTCCAATTTCATATTATGTTTAACTATTTCTCCAGCATCGGTAAGAAAACCAACATCAAGCCTTACGGATCCATTAGTACCACAATGATTTGAGCCAGTATCTTGATATTTACCCGTTACAGTAACCACTCTGTAATACCATGGTTTAGTGGGACCAGAAAAAACTGACCCTTTGTTTTCATTATTATTTTTACTATGATATTTTGCAATAGCTTCATCAAATTTGGCTAATGCTTCTGATTTACTCGTTTCAGCACTAAAACTCATATGAATTATTGGTTGTATTGCTTCTGATTGATCATCTGTTATAATAACATTACTGTTCCCTGTCGTACTCATAAAACCTTCTTTCTCATTAGCATTTACAACTTCGGCATCTACTGTAGATTTTTCGCAAGAAGCGGTCATCAAAATACACACTGCTACAAACATGTATTTTTTAAATTTTAGTACTGTTTTCATTTTGCTTTTAAAAGTTTAGTTATAAAATATTTATCTATTATGCAGCAAATGTAAACTCAAGTACCTTATATAATAACTCGTAGTTGATGGTCCGTAATTTTGAATTGATCAAAAATAAATTTCAATTGATAGTTTGTAATCTTTACCTGCTCATTTACGGAAAAATCATGAGGTCTAAGCGATACTTTATGACTAAGGAAACTAGAATATTTTTAAATAAAACACTGTTTAATAGACAATTACACAAGATGTGTATTTGCTATTTAACTCATCGATAGTTTTCTTTTGGTTAGATTTTGTATAATAAAAATCCCCGAGGCAAAGTAGAGTCATCGAGGATTTCTATGAATTAACTAAAGATAATATCTCCCTGTTTTCACTGTAGTGTCAGAATCGTTAGTATGAAAAAGATCCCATCCATTATTTGTGTTATTATCTAACCAGATTTCAGGTTTTGAACTCAAACTTGTATAATCGTTTTTATCGGCTACTACTGTTAGTCTTTTTAAAAACCAACCATCCTTACCTTTTAACTTAATTCCGGCTGATGCGATCTCTATCCAATTAACTGTATTTCCATTTTTTTTGGGGTTTAAGCTTAAGTAATAAACATCCCAACCTCCTTCTCTATCATCACCTGGATTATTTAGCACTATATCATTTTGATAGATAAACCCTAAATTGGTACGAAAATCTATAGAAATTCTTACCGACCCATCTGTACCACAATAATTTGAGCCAGAATCTTCATACGTACCTGTTTTCGTATATACTCTATAATACCAGGGTGGTGTACCAGGCCAATCTAATAAATCTAATTTTGAGTTATTATTAAAGTATTTGGCAATTGCTTTATCAAATTTTGCAAGTCCCTCTTCTTCACTTACTTCTGGTCCAAAATGCATATGCAATATTGGCTGAATTTCTTTTGATTGATCATCTGCTACAGTAGTATCACTATTTCCTGTAGTACTCATAAAACCTTCTTGCCCTTTTATGTTTAATATCTCGGTATCTGTTTCTGTTTTTTCGCACGATACGATCCCAAGTATACATAATGCTAATACTACATTTTTCTTAAAATTTTTCATTGTTGTTTTAGATTTTAAAATTAATTCCTAAATGTATGTACTGAAGTATTGTTTTATGATAATGAATATATAGAACACCCTTTGGGATTTATGGATCATGCGTTTCTTTTGATAATGCTACAACACTCTATAAATCCACTAGAGATATAAAGAGTTTCAAAGCCATGAAATTAAATTTCTTAACCTTTTTTTTAACATCGCTACACAGTAATAATCATTCTAATCCCCTAACTTGCATTACGCAAAAAAATCACACAAATAAACTAATAGTCATGAAATTAAAATTACTCTTAATTCCATTCGTCATTTCCTGCCTTTTAGGGACTCAGAATGGGTTTACTCAATCCGTATTTATTAACGAAATACACTATGATAATGCAAGTACAGATGTAGAAGAAGCTATTGAAATTGCTGGAACAGCAGGAACCGATCTTTCTGGTTGGAGTATTGTTTTATATAACGGGTCAAATGGTACCGTTTATAATACAATTTCTATTTCGGGAGTGATTCCTGATCAACAAAATGGTTTCGGAACAATTGTAGAAATTCTTCCTGTTAATGGGTTACAAAATGGTGCCCCCGATGGAATCGCATTAATTGATAACAACAATGCAGTTGTTCAGTTTTTAAGCTATGAAGGTGTTATTACAGCAACAAATGGCCCTGCATCTGGATTAACAAGTACCGATATAGGTGTGTCAGAATCTAGTAGTACTCCTGTTGGAGCTTCATTACAACTATCAGGAACGGGAACATCTGCAACAGAATTCACCTGGGAAGTATCTACGACCAACTCATATGGTGCCGTAAATATTAATCAGGTTTTGGGAACACCTGTTATCATACCAATAATTAATGAGTTTGTATGTAATCATACCGGATCAGATACCGATGAATTTGTAGAAGTATTAGCTGGTATAGAAACAGACTTAAGCGAATATTGGTTGCTAGAAATTGAAGGAGATAGTAACGCATCTGGAGTTATTGACGAAGTAATACAATTAGGCACTACAGATGTTAATGGGTATTTCACTACTCCTTTTGGTAGTAATGTATATGAAAACGGCACACTCACTCTTCTTTTGGTAAAGAATTTTACCGGTAGTTTAGGGCAAGACCTTGATACAGATGACGATGGGGTTTTTGATATCACTCCCTGGGAAGAACGAATTGATGATATTGGAGTTAACGATGGTGGTGCATCTGATCTTAACTATGCCAATGTTACCTTACTACAATCTTTTGATGGAAGCTCATTTACTGTAGGAGGAGCATCAAGGTTTCCGAATGGTCAAGATACCGATGCTGTCACCGATTGGAAAAGGAATGATTTTGATGGAAGTGGATTGCCAAGTTTCCCTACAGTGATAGCAGAACCAGGAGAAGCTGTTAATACGCCTAATCGAGAAAATGTAGTTATCGATGATACTAATCCAACAGCGGTAATAGTAATTAATGAAATTGATGCAGATACCGATGGATCTGATGTTTTAGAATTTGTAGAGCTGTTTGACGGTGGGGCCGGAAACACATCTCTCGACGGACATACATTAGTGTTCTTTAACGGATCTAATAATCAAAGTTATGCAGCTTATGATTTAACAGGTTCTACCACAAATGCTAATGGATATTTCGTTATCGGTAATGCAGATGTTGCTAATGTTGGGATAACATTTCCTGGTAATGGGTTACAAAATGGAGCCGATGCTGTAGCGCTTTATAAAACTGCAGCCTTTAATTTTCCTAACGGAAGTGCTGTTACTACAGATAATCTGGTAGATGCGATCGTATATGATACCAATGATAGTGATGATGCAGAACTATTGGTGTTACTAAATAGTGATCAACCTCAAATAAATGAAGACGAGAAAAATGATAAGAATTTCCATTCCTTACAACGTTTTCCTAATGGATCAGGGGGGTTAAGAAATACCTCAACATATACACAGGCAATCCCTACACCGGGAAATGCAAATACAAATGCAACAGAAATAGTTAACCTTATTATTAACGAGCTGGATGCAGATACACAAGGTTCTGACGCTTTAGAATTTGTAGAACTATATGATGGTGGGGTCGGAAATACCTCACTTAATGGTTATGTATTGGTAAATTATAATGGTAGTAATAATACCAGCTACAATGCCATTGATTTAGATGGTTTTACTACTAATGCAGAAGGATATTTTGTTATTGGTAATGCAGATGTTGCCAATGTAGGTCTTGTCGTTCCTGGAAATACCTTCCAGAATGGCGCCGATGCCGTGGCTCTATATTTTGATGATGCCACGAGTTTCCCTAACGGAACAGCGATTACTACAGAAAACATCATTGATGCTATAGTATATGATACTAATGATGCCGATGATGTAGAACTATTAGTGTTATTAAACACAGGTCAACCTCAGATCAACGAAGATGCCAACGGAAACAAAGATGCTGAATCCTTACAACGAAGTCCTAATGGACAAGGAGGAGCTAGAAATACTACTTCGTATGTAGCTAAAGCTCCAACACCAGGAGTAGATAATGATGGGGTAATAGTAACACCAGGTGATCCGATAAGTATTGCAGAAGCAAGAGCAACTGCCGAGGGCACACCAGTTACTATTGCCGGAGTATTAACGGTTACTAATAGTTTTAATGGTCCTGCATTTATACAAGATGCTACTGGTGGTATTGCTGTTTTCGACGAACAAGTACAGGCTAATGCTGCTTTAAAAGTTGGGGATTCTATTACCCTAACTGGTGTTAGAGCTGCATTCAATGATCAGGTACAAATAAGCGGTGTAGTTGAGGTGGTGAATAACGGGCTTCCGCAAAACCCAATTACACCTATAGACATTACACTTGCAGAGCTTGCAGATCATCCGGGAGAACTGGTAAAAGTACTTAATACCACATTCCCTAATCCGGGAGATCTTTTATTCGGTAACTCTAACTTTACTCTTACCGATGCCAGCGGAAATGGAGAACTACGCATTGATAATGATGTAGCTTCTATAGTAGGTAAAGCACAACCTGTTACTTGCCCTGAAATTACTGGTGTAGTAGGTCGTTTTAGAGAATTCTACCAGTTACTTCCAAGGCAAGCTTCGGATATCCCTTGTGCAGTAGAGTTTATTCCACCAGGAGATACAGTAGGTTTTCCTAAAGAAGACACTTTTGATGTAGTAACCTGGAATATCGAATGGTTTGGTGATGAAAACAACTCGCCTGTAGGCCAAAACCCTATGTCTGATGAAATTCAAAGAGATAGCACTGCTACAGTACTTAAAAAGTTAAAAGCAGATGTATATGCTGTAGAAGAAATTGCCGACGATGCATTATTTGCAGAGTTAGTAAACCTATTGCCTGGTTACGAGTATATTTTATCTGATGCTGTCTCTCGACCAGGATCAGGAGGAGTATCGCAAAAAGTAGGATTTATTTATAATACCGAAACCGTTTCTGTGGTCGAAACAAGAGCAATGTTTACATCTATTCATCCGCTATACAATGGTGGTGATGCATCTGCACTAGTAGATTATCCTAGCGAAACAGATCGTTTCTATGCTAGTGGGAGATTACCATTTTTAATGACTGCAGATGTAACGATTAATGGCGTTACAGAGCGTATTGATTTGATCGCACTACATGCCAGGGCAAATAGTAGCAATGGCCCTCAAAATCGATATGATATGCGTAAATATGATGTAGAAGTATTAAAAGATTCGCTAGATGCTAATTTTGCAAACAATAAGGTTATTCTTTTGGGGGATTATAATGACGATGTAGATGAAACCGTAGCAGACATCCCATCTACCATCTCTAGTTTTCAGGAATATGTAAATGATACTGCTAATTACACGATTGTATCTTCTGCGTTAAGCGAAGCAGGATTGCGATCATTCATTTTTAGAGAAAATATGATTGATCATATTATGGTAACCAATGAACTTAATGAGGCCTATATCGAGAATTCTGTAACTGTTCATTACGATGTATACGACAATGATTATGCATTTACTACATCAGATCATTTACCTGTTTCTGCACGATTCTTACTAGAACCAGAATTTGTAAACAATAATTGTTCGGGAGCATCTGTAGTAGCTTTTAATCAAGGCAAAAGAAAAGATGGTGGAAGAATATCCAGGCTTAGAAGTAAGACTAAACGTGCCTTAGGAACTCCTAGAGAAAAACGGTATTTTAATTTTGTGAGTTTAGGATTTGGTGGATCGATTACCATAGAACTAAACAATGAAGTTTTTGATAACGTAGACACCAATGAATTTGCAGTATTCGAATCTACAGGGTTCTTTGATAATATCCCTTGTAATTACTATCCAGAATCTGCAGAAGTTTTTGCCTCACAGGATGGTATTGAGTTTGTTTCTTTAGGAACAACTTGCCAGGATGGTGAATTTGATCTTGCAACAGGTAACTTACGTTCTGCAAAATATATCAAAGTTGTGGATACAAGTGACAAATCTATTTTTCCCTGGTTTGCAGATGGGTATGATCTGGATGCAATTGTATGCCTTGAGAATGGTGAGCGTATCGCTACAAAAAATACTATGGTCTATGCAGAAAATCCTACTGCTCTAGAAAGTGAATTACTTCCTGAAGATTTTGGATTAGAAGAAACAAGTATTATTGTTTCTCCAAATCCTTTTAAAAATCAGTTATCTATAGATTTTAAAACTCTTGTTGAAGGAGATGTAGATATTACAATTACCGATGTAACAGGCAAAACTGTATATACACAAACGATACGACTTAATGCCGGACAATCTAAATTATCTATTGATATGAATCGGTATACAAAAGGGTTTTATGTAGTACATGCTTCTAGTACAAATGGAAAACTTAATATAACCCAAAAGATAATTAAAGAATAATTGAATTATACCATTTGTATTTTGAATTTACTAGTAAAGAAAATTAAGATTTTTTTGTTTCAGTAAAGAAGAAAAATCAAGCATAGCTCGGCTACGGTTTAGTTGCAATTCTGAAACTGAGATGAAAAAAGAACATTTTATTCCAGTAGATTTAAAGTGCAAATGGTATTAGAAAGAGGTTATTTAGATAATCTCCTAAAACCATACTAGATCAAAAAAGGCTGAATCAAATAATTCAGCCTTTTTACTTTTTGTTTATTCTTTAGATAAATAAAAGTGTTCAAAACCGAACATCAATAAGCTATAATCCAGTACAGAAGAGTCGGGGTAAAACATATAAACAAATTTATTATCAAGGATTTCAGATCCAACTCTTATCTAATACTAGGATTATAGCTTAACTGTTAATTCTTTCTGAATATAGGAGAGGTTTGATGGTCTAAGGCATTACTCTTTAATCGCTATTCCTTTAAAAAAAGTATAGCAAAATGTACCTCCTCCTTCGGCAGTTTTAGACAAATCATTAATACCTCTGTTCATTTCTTCTTTGCTAATAATTTTCTTTGCTAATGCTTCTTCTGCAATCCCTCTGACCATTGCGGTAAACGTATTTTTAATAAACCCATCTAGTAATTCGGGTTTCGAATCATCAACATATACTTGTCTCGGAGAAATAGTGATATTCTTAAATCCAGAATCAAATAACAATGGGTATAGCGATCTGCCTATATTGGCATTCCCTCCCTTTTGTTCTTGCAAAGTTACTTGTGCCTGTACCACTTTTTGCGCAGATAGACTATCTGGATAAAAGTATGCAGAACCATGATCTCCTTCTATTATCATAAGGGTTCCCCCGGGTTTAAGAACCCTCTTTAGTTCTTGTATAGCTTCTTTTGGTTGGGATATATGTTCTAAAACAAAGCAAACAAAAATATGATCAAAATGATTGTCTTTAAAAGGTAAGTTTAACAAATCGGCAACCTTAAATTCTACATTTTTAATGTCGTGCTCTTTGATTGATGCCTCTGCTTTTTCTAATGAGGCAGTAGACAGGTCTACAGAAACAAAAGTCGAATCTATGTTGTTTTTTGCAATAATTTTGGTTTGTGCCCCAACGCCACAACCCGCCTCAAGAATTAGGGAGCCTTCTTTCCATTTTGAGTCCCAGTGCAAAAGTTCTGCAATAGAATTAGCCTGGTCATTTAATCGAGTTGTTTCTTCCCGAGAATATCCATGGATATAATCCTTCATATGATCTTGATCTATTTCCTGGATAGTACTCTCTGCCTGTTTTAACCGTTCGAGTATTTCTTTACTGGCATCTCTTAATTCTTTACCAGATGTAGTAAATACCAATTGATTATTAACTCTATAAAATATCTGGGTGCCTAGACGAGATTCTAATTCTTTAAGTTGATGACTTAATGCCGATTGTGTAAGAAAAAGTTTTTCTGCTGCATTTTTTAGGGTTCCTACTTCTGCAACCGTATCAATAAGTTTTAAATGACGGATTTCTATACTAGCCATTAGTTCTGCTTTTTTTATGCAAAATACAATGCTTTGCTAAAAGCTAACGACAAAAGAATATGAAAAAAAATAATAGGGTACTTGAATAGAATTCAATCGTTTATAAAAATTATCTTTAATCTTATTTTCCGGTAATTTTTATATTATCAATATGGTATCGTGTAGTAGCTCTGGGATCACCACCAATATATCGAAAACCTATGCGAATGGTACCTTCTAAACAAGATAATCCAATAGGTCCTGCTGGTGTAGAATTGCCAAAAGCATTTAATGGTCCTCTAGGGATCATAGCATCAAGCTTTGCCCACGATGTAGTTGTAGGGTCTCCAGTAAAATTATCCGTCGCAAAAACCTCAAGGATATTTCCGTTATCATATCCCGCCTGAAGATCAAAATATAAAACCTCATCTGTTGAGGTGCTTATATCAATATCAGGAGTAATAAACCATACTTCATATAAACTTTCTTTTGACCTATATCCTGTTATTTGTGCATATTGATTTTCACCAAAATTACCTGTCTTATACTTTAACTTTCCTCCTGTGATATTACTATTCGTCCATCCTAAATCTTCCAGATCACCGATTTTGAGATCTGTAAAATCTTCTTCGAATACTATTGTAGTTCCTTCAAGAACTGCCGGGCATTCTAAAACTATGGGATCA
Organism: Aquimarina atlantica; assembly: GCF_000626715.1. GTDB lineage: Bacteria > Bacteroidota > Bacteroidia > Flavobacteriales > Flavobacteriaceae > Aquimarina > Aquimarina atlantica. Next base: position 500,541 of record NZ_AQRA01000002.1, read on the forward strand.
CATCTCGTTTCATTATCAAATACTAACCCTAGTGGATCGTTAAGCACTAAGTTATATGAGTTTCCTAAAAAATTTTTAGTTAATATTCCTTCAAAACTTCCTTGTTGATTTGGTAGTTTAAGTCCTTTAAAGTCAGAAAAAGTGCTAGTGCTTAGTATTGTATTTCTTCCTGTTGTACAACTCTCTACAATACGCTCTCCATCAAACTTATCATGGTTTTCTGCCGCAAAAGTAAAGGTGTTATCTTCTAAAATGAGATTTTTAGTAAACTGTATATGGTTTACTTTGATGTATACGTTTACCAGCTTATCAGTAAAATCTTCAATTGTGATTTCCAGCGGAGTTATGGCAGCCGTTTCTGTAGACCTTATCACAACTTCTTCTATAGAAAAAGAGGGAATTGCACCAATAGTATTTCCTTCTGAAATTCCGAGAGTCGGAATTCCATTTTCTATCCCAAGAGACAAACCATTTAGTTTGATATATACTTTACGTCCAAATTCATAGGTAGTATATAATGGATTATCATCAATTAATACCCGAACACCTGCAGAAGGGTTGGTATGTTTATCCTGAAGCACCAATTCTTTAAAAAAATTACTGGCTTTATCGCTGGATACTACATAACCCTGAATAAAATTGTTAGTGTCTTCAAAAACTACTTTAGCATTTTCTCCATCTTCAATAAGTTTCTGTCCCAAAATACCGAGTATTGCATCAATTGTAATTAGTGTACCTTCAATTTGGGGTTCATCTATGGTAACCGGAGATATTTTAAATTCATCTTCTGGTGAGCAAGCCACAATTGTACATGATACAATTAAAATCCAAAAAAAATTCTTTGTGTTCATTTTATAGTATATTTTTTGTTGTGTTTATTGTTCTTATTATGAAAGTAGACCTCACAGGTCTTAGAGACCTGTGAGATTTGAAACTAAAATCTTACATATACATTAAGGTAGTAGGAAGTGCCATATCCATAAAAGTACTTTGACCCATAAACAGGAGTATCCCGTTGTGACTCTTCTAAAGCCAGTCGGTAATTTGCTTTTCTGGCTTGTTCAAATCCTCCTGTTTTATATTCTTGATTAAGAATATTATTTATAGAGGCTAAAAAACCAATATAGTATTTCTTGATTCTCCAGGATTTACCCCCAATAGCATTTACAAGAAAATAGTCTTTAAACTGCTCTTGTTGTAAAAGTTGTTTTGCAACATCCTCATCATAATCATTAAAAGGTAATCCATCAGTATCTCGATAAAAATTAGCTGTTCTTGCAAAAGGGCTTATGTTGATATACGCGTTAGAAAAATAATTTGTGGTAGCTCCAAACCACCAAAAATCAGGATCACGATACTCAAAACCTAACTGCCCTGCCCGTTGAGGTCCTCCTGCAATGTGATATCCTTTTAATGCTGACTTTCCAAAACTTTGTATCCCTGCAATATCTGAAAATGCTTCGCTAGTACTGGTTAAAACCAAGTCTGGATCATTATCGAACACAAAACTACCGGCTGCCGCTGCTCCTTTAATTTTAATAGTAGGCGTGATTTGATATTCGATCCCAAATTCTCCTCCGATATATCGTTTATCTATGTCGGTAAGTATTTCCTGAACAAACCCTACATCTGATCCTGAAATAGCTTCGGTAAAAAAGAAAGAAATATTGGTAGCATCCAAAATCTTAGAATAATACCCTGTTAATCTGGCTTTGATCTTAGGGGAACGAAATATATAACTACCATCTACAGATTGGATTTTTTCACTTTCCTGATGTTCTCCTATTAATTGCGCTATGGTACTATTATTATATCTTGCATTTGCAAAAGCGTTACGAATTGTAGGTGGTTTATTGAAATAGGCACCTTGAAGTTTAATAAAATGATGCCCATTGATCGCAATGGTAGTTCCTGCTTTTACTCCATAATTCATAAAATTTAAAGCTTCACTTTTTCCAAAGGAATCGTTTCCGGGAAAATATCCATTTTCAAACAAACCATTTCTTTGATATGATGTTTGCGAAACTGTTCCGCCTAAAAAGAAATTAACTCTTTTCAACTTAAATTGTCCCTGAATAAATCCATTAATCGCAGAAGCCTCAATCTCATAATTATAATCGTAGCGATCTCCTACCTCTACAATACGATTCGGATTGCGCAAATCACTCTGTGCTCTACTAGCTAATTCGGAAGAAGATAATCCTGTTGAAGATAACGCAAACATGTCAACATCCAGAAAACCAGTACCACCCAAAAGATCTGTTACCTCAGCAAAATTTTGACTCTTTAAATTCTTATAACCAATTGCTGCATTTAATGTAATGTATGTATTGAATTGACTATTTAGTATCATATTACCACTCAATAAGGTATCATCTGTTCTATCCTCATATAAGATATATGTTGAGTTACTACCTTTTTGTGCATTTTGTTGATTGGTTTGCAATATAGCATCCCAGTTTAATTGCCCATTGTTGATAAAGTTTTGTTGTGCCAAAAAAGCATTTTGATAATCCAGAGGAGTTGGATTAGGATCTTCTAAAAAAGAACTTGGCATATTATCTGGATGCACAGGATTGGTGTCTGCGCTTCTTCCTCCTCCAATATAGGTTTGTTGACCGCTTGGACCAGTTATTAAATCACTTCCTCCATTGTCTATTCTACTATTAGCAATTTTACCCGTTTGAAAAGCGATATTAGTTTGTAAATGAGTTTTTTTTGATATATCCCAATAATGGTTTAACATAAAGACAGGCTCTTCTATTTTCCGTTCTTTAGAGTTTCTTATTTCTCCGTTCAGGTATCCCCAGTTAGGATTATATTTGTTTCCTTTAAGACTAAATACTTCATCGGTAATTGCTGTAGATCTTCCTCTACGGTTTGGAGTATAAAAACCTGTTAGATTTAAGCTATGTTTGTTCCCTAATTTTTTTTCAATCGAAACAAAAAATGAATTTGAATCGTATAAGGTTCCTTCAACAAAACCTTCTTTTCCATATCTTCTTGATAAGGATACAGAGAAGGCCCATCCTTTTGCGGTAACCCCAGAATTATACGTTCCTATTACTCTTCCCTGGTAACTACGGTTAGAAAAAGCATAAGATATTTTGCCTCCTTTGCGGTATTTAGAAGCTCTCATAATGATGTTAGAAGTTCCTAAAAGATCTCCAAATGTATAGTCGTTTTCTGAAATCCCCAGTGAAAATTCCTGGTTACGTTGTACATCATTTAGTCCTCCCCAATTGCTCCATTGTGGTCTTCCATTAGAAAATTTGTTCATTTCAACCCCATTGATCAGGATTTTTCCGTTCTCATTTCCTAAACCTCTCGGGCGAAAAAAAGTTGAGCTAAAATCAAATGCTGCCGCAGTAAGAAATACATCTCTGGTAGATTGAAGTAATCCCGAAACACTAAAAGATATATCATTATCCTCATCTAATTCGTGATCCGAAAGGCTAATCGTACCTATTTGTTGTTGTTCGGTATTAAAATCAAACTGTAAGTCTATTTTTTTAAGATCAAGGACATTTCCTTCATTAATTGTAATAGGAAAACGCTTAGTTATATATCCTTCCTTAGATATTATTAATACTTGCTCTCCCAAAGGAAGCATAATATCATTAAAATTAAATTCGCCAAAAGCATTAGTAAGCACAGTAGTCTTTGTTTCTTTAATATGCACCGTAACTTTTTCAATGTTTTCTCCAGAAATAGCATCAATAATTTTCCCTTTTAACTCGGTTTGTTGTGCATGAATACTAGAGATACTACAAAAGAAAATCAATAGTATATATTTTGGATCAAAAGAATAATATGTCATTTTATTAGATGTGTGAGATTAAACAACTCGAAACCATACTGATTTATAGGTTAATAAAGGCAAGTATAAAATATCCCAGTTTCATTTTTCGAAACTGGAAAAACCAATATTTGTAATTGATTTATAAATAGTATTAGCTCCCGGATAATCTCGAGATTCTAATCGTGGTATGCCAGGGGCATTAATCCTAGACTTCACAGGTTTTAAAACCTGTGAAGTCTCACAAAAAGCAATCTTATGTTTTCAAAAGACATCTTCGTAACACTCGTTTTCATTTTATTATTCACCTCATTGCTTTTTGCACAGGAAAAAAAGGAGTATATGATTCATACCATAGCATTTTATAATCTCGAAAACCTCTTTGATCCCGAAGATGACCCTATAACCTTTGATGATGACAGAACTCCTAAAGGAAAAGATCATTGGACGTATAAACTGTATATACATAAGGTAAAAAATATGGCCAGAACAATCTCTGAAATAGGTAAGGGTTTAGCCATCAACTCTCCTGCCATTTTAGGTGTTGCAGAAATAGAAAACAGAAAAGTGCTCGAAGACCTTGTTAGTGACCCAAATCTTAAATCTAAAGATTATGGTATTGTGCATTTTGACTCACCTGATAGAAGAGGTATAGATGTGGCTTTACTCTATCAAAATACACTCTTTAAAGTGAAAGACTACAATAAGCATGAATTGATAATTTATGACAAAAACACTGATAAACGAGTATTTACAAGAGATCAGTTATTGGTAAGTGGTTATCTGGATGGTGATCTAATTCATATTATTGTAAATCATTGGCCATCAAGAAGAGGAGGAGAAGCTAGAAGTAGCTATAAGAGAGAAAAAGCAGCAGCATTAAATAAAAAGATAATGGATTCTATATTCGCTACAGATCCATATGCAAAAATCATCACAATGGGTGATCTTAATGATAACCCTAATGACTCGAGTGTAAAAAAAATACTGAAGGCAAAACAGCATAGAAAAAATATCGAAATTAAAGGGTTTTACAATCCTATGGCAAAATTGGCAAAAAAAGGGTTGGGATCTCTTGCATGGAGAGATCAATGGAGCCTGTTTGATCAAATTATTATTTCTAAAAGTTTTTTAGACACCGATTACTCTTCTTATCGATATTATAAAGCAGGAATATTTAATCCAGAATACCTGATTACACGAACCGGTAAGTATAAGGGATACCCTTTTCGCAGTTATACTAATAATGCGTATACAGGGGGGTATAGTGATCATTTTCCGGTATACATATTTCTTATTAAACAAAAAAGGTGATCGTTTTTGATCACCTTTTTATCTGTTTTTTATTAAGACACTATCAAATTATTTACAATCTGAAAGTTCTACATATTTTTCAAAAGGAACACCAGTATCTCTAGGAGTTAATACTCCCTGGTGAAACTCTTGTATAAATGCATTTCCGTTTTCTCCCCTACATACCCGCAGAGTAATATCATTATTAGTACAATTCAAGCAAGTTTGTCCTCCAAACTTACAATCTCCTAATATTTTTAATTGCTCTTCATAAACTTTAATAGTTTCATCATCGGAAGCGCAACCGTTATTTAAAACTACTTCTATTGCTGTTTTATAGGCAGTACAAGCTTCTGTAGAACCAATGTTTTGACTATATGCAGCTGCAGCTTCTGATAAATCGACATTAGCTTTGGCACAATCTACGTCATCATCGCTTCCACATGCTGCAAATCCCAGGGCAAGGGTATAGGCAACGACATACACAAGTTTTTTCATTTCGATTCTTGATTTTTAGGTTAAGTGAGTTCAAAAATAAGAAAATTAAACTGGACTAGGTAATACCCTCTCATAATCAAGTTGTGTTACAGTCTTATAAATATGCAGTAGCAAGTAATTATTTTATCTCTTCGATATCAATAGGTTTACCAATTTTTCAAACTAAATCACTTTTTTAAACCAAACATTCCTGGTTCGACCATTTGACATACGTAAACCATTAACTTTTCCTTCTTTATCTCTTTCTATTTCAATAATACCAATAGGCCAGCTCCCAGAGAAGATATTGTAATATAACTGCTTGATTTTAATTTTTCCATGCCTTATATGTTCACAATAAACATCGGATTCTTTCAGTAAAATTGAGTATGTGGTTTTTAATTCTGAACTGTAATAATCTCCAACAAGCGCAGTAAGATCATTTGTGTTTTGCTGTTGATGACTTTGAAGAAATTCAAAAACTCCAGGTAATCCGTTTGAAAATGTTATAATCATTTGATGTGTATCGCTATCAAATTTAACAATAGGATTTTCGTATTGGTGTAATACCATTTCGAAAGTATTCTTGCCTATTGCAACCAAAGGCCATTCATTTGTTTCTGAACTTGAATATCGTAATGTATCATTTTTTATATAAACTTTGCGACCGATTTTCTCTATATCACTCCAATAAATACCTTCAAACTGTTTCAATTTTTTATTAGATTGTCTGATAAATGAGTTAGGAATCTCAGATTTTTTAGTTACACTTGTTAATTGTGGTTTTTGATTACTTTCAAAAATAATCTCAGCAATCTTGTCAATCATAGATCCTACATTACTTTTTGAAAAATTAGATAGAATTACGATTTGAAGTTGTTCTTCTGGATAAACTCTGGCAACTGCTCTAAATCCACCGACAGCTCCTCCATGTTGAATCATTTTCTTTTCAAAATGGTTTTCTATTCGAACTCCAAAACCATAATTAGTTTTATACCCATTATTAAGTGGTGTAGTGGATAGTAGTTTATTAAAAGCTGTTACCCATTTTTCTCCTGGGTTTATAAAATTGTGTAGCCATACGTTAATATCTTTTGTAGTTGAATGCATGTTTCCAGATCCAAAGTATCCCCAACTTTCTATAGCTCGTTTAAACTCCTTCTGAGAATAGTATGACGTTGCATTATTTGTAACAACCCGGCCATATTGATCCTCGACATAGGTGTTTTTCATACCTAAGGGATCAAATATATTTTTCTTCATCCAATCACTGAATGGTAATTTACTTTTTCTTTCAATAATTTGAGCTAAAAGTATATATCCTGTATTGCAGTACAAAAACTCTTCTCCAGGCTTAAAATTGAGTTCTTTCTGATTTTTAATAATTCTATAGAGATCTTCGTTTGTTTCTAAATCATTTCTTCTCCATCCAGCAAGCCCAAGCAAACCATGTAAATCTCTTAATCCACTTGTATGATGTAGTAAATGACGAATGGTAATGGTTTCTCTAAAGTCAGGAAGTTCTGGGAGGTGTTTTCTTACATCATCTTCAAAAGAGAGTTTATTTTGCTCTTCCAGCAATACTATCCCCATTGCTGTAAACTGTTTTGATATTGAACCTATATTGAAAAGAGTATTCGTTGAGTTAGTTACATTATACTCTATACTTGCTAAACCGTAGGCTTTTGAGAATATAGTTTTGTTATTCTTTACTACCATTATCGAACCCCCTGGGTGATTAGGAAAATTCCAGGAAGTAAACAGGCTATCTATTTTTTGAGTGTGCTGGCCAAAACTATTAAAAACGGATAAGAATATGATAAACACGATGGAAGGATACTTTTTTATTTTCATAGAATTATAAATATTTTGTTCTGTAAGATGAGAAAGACAAAAATCAATAATTAATGAAAGAAAGCTGAAGAAAACGACTTGCCAAAAACACGCCAAAAACCTGTCAATAGCCGTCAATGTTCAAGAAAACTATATGATACTAAACTTTAATTTAAAATAAAGCTTGTTGTTTTTATGTAGCTCGATACTATTTCTTAAGATAATCAAAACATTTGCAAGTAGTAGAAGTAAGAGTAACGCTATAACAATATTACGCCCTAATTCTCCTAAATCTATAATATTTCCGGTTAGGTATACTACGATCATTATTACAGACCAAAGTATTTGAATAGTTATTATCTGCGCAGTTAATGCATTCAATTGTTTTTTGATAAGTGTTATTACTAAGGGTATAAGAAAACATACAACAGGAATAAAAACAACGATTAAAGAAGAAAGATTAATTATATTGACTAAGTTATAATTGGGTTCGACAGTGAGGTTGTCTTTATTAAGTAAATCTATTTCGTCTACATCCAGAGCTTTAGCCAGAGCTTTCAACGTATATCCTTTTGGGTCTATTCCAGACTCAATTCGCTGAATAGTTCGTACAGAGATTCCAGACTTTTTCGAAAGTTCTTCTTGCGTTAAATTAAGTTTCTCTCTATATGCTACTAATTTTGACATATTTAAAATGGAGGACTTTTGTACGACATGCAACAAGTAATTATTCTATAAAGGATATCATACTTTATTTTACCTCTTCGATATCTATAGGCTTACCAATATAGGCCAGAAAACTTCCTTCTTCTACCTGTTCTATTTCTTCACTAAACGAAGATATGATTCTAATATTTTTATGGGTGTCTTTTATAAATAACGGAATAATATCTTGATCTTCTTTGGTTAGCTCAATTAATGCTCTATACTGCTTTTTATCCTTAATTTTTATTTCCTGTATTCCCGGATACTTTTCTGTGAGTTCAATAAGCTTATAATAATCATCGGTATGAGAAAACAATCCTTCATGAGGAGTTTTTTGAGGGTCTAACATTTCTTCAGAAGTAATTAGTCTAAAAGCTCCATGTTCTCCAAATTGATCTTTATACTTATCAATCACGTACTTATTTATATCATTGTTACCGGTAAGTGCCATTAAATACCCAATATCGTTTAATTCGATATTGTCTTTAAGCTGATCACCATAAATATTCCCTTCGATCGCTTCTAGGCCTAGATCTTTGGCTTTATTGATATTATCTCTATTACTATCTACCAAAACGACATGACGATTATTATTTTTGATATACGCTGCGATCAATCTCGAAATTTTGGAAGCACCGATAATCAAGATTCCCTCAGATTTTTTAAGAAAAACACCTACCAATTTGGCAAAAAGACGTGCTGTAGTAGCATTAAGTAAAACAGTCCCCAATACAATCATAAACACCAGGGGTGTAATATATTCTGCTCCCGGAACTCCTTCTTTATATAGCTTTAACCCAAATAATGATGCAATACCTGCTGCTACAATACCTCTTGGTCCTACCCAGCTAATAAATAATTTTTCGTTGGTTTTAAGTCCAGAATTAAGAGAACTCAAGAATACACCTGCGGGTCTTACTATAAAAACAACAATAACAAAAAGTAAAACAGCCTGCCAATTATAGATTAGTTGTAAATCTTCGATGTTGATATTTGCTGCGAGAAGGATAAATAATATCGAGATCAAAAGTACACTTAGAGATTCTTTAAAATATAGAATCTCATCAATATGAGGAAGATTTATATTTCCTAATACCATACCCATAATTACTACAGAAAGTAATCCAGATTCATGAGCAAAAGTATCTGATAATACAAAAACACCTAATACCAATGCAAGGGTTACTACATTAAGTAAATAATGTGGGATAATTTTTTTCTTTAGAGAAAATGCCAACGCGTGAGCAAATGTAAAACCAAATGTAAAACCAACAAGTATAATTTTTCCAAATTCGATTAAAGCCGTTAGCGTAAATCCTTCACCACCACCTACTCTAATAAACTCAAATACCAAAACGGCCACCAAAGCACCAATAGGATCAATCAAAATACCCTCCCACTTTAGAACAGCAGATACATCTTTTTTAAGAGGAATATTTCTTAAAATTGGAGTTATTACTGTAGGACCAGTTACAATAATTAATGAAGAAAATAAGAACGAGATGGGCCAGCTTAGATCAAAAATATAGTGTGCTGCCAATCCTGCGCCAAAAAAAGTAACAATAACAGCAATCGTGATTAATTTTATAATCACTGGGCCTACATTAAGAATTTCACTTCTTCTTAAGGTAAGGCCACCTTCAAAAAGAATAATACTTATCGCTAAAGAAACAAAATAAAATAAACTCTCCCCGGGAAAAAGACCTTCTATCCCGTTCCAGATAGGTTGTATCAATTTAGTGCCGTCATTAGTAAATAATGTAGCAAAAGGACCAACCAAAAGTCCTATAAGAATTAACGGTAAAATTGCGGGTATTTTAAATTTCCATGCCACCCATTGAGCCAAAATTCCTAATATAATTATTCCTGCAAGTTCTAACATGCTTTATTCTTAAATCAAATTAATGTGAGAAAGATCGGGATTTTTTTAAAAATAACAGAAATAAGTGCTATTTTCTGATTTTAAAAAAATAAGTTTATATTTCGCGACTTAAAATTAGTACAAAATAAATCTTTGAACGAATTACCTCATCATAAATTTAATACTATCCTTATTGGTGTAGCTTTTTCTCCAAACCTTAAAAATAATATTTTTGAGGCTATGCGAATGGTCGATTTTTTTGATTCTAAAATGATCATTGTTCATGTAGGCGAAAAAACGAATGAGAAAGAAGATAATATAAAAAAGCTAATTTCAGGATTTTCTGACGATGATGAAAAAGTAAATGTTATTTGGAAACAAGGGGATCCAGTTACAGTAATTATTGAAACAGCCAGAGAAAATAATGCTGATCTTATCATGCTTGGTGCTATCCCAAGAGAAGATTTTCTTAAATTTTATATTGGGTCAATTGCACGAAAAATCACCAGAAATGCACATTGTTCTGTTTTGCTGTTAATAAAACCATCAGAAGACTTACGACCTTGTAATCATATCGTAGTAAATGGTCTTAAAGATGAAGCAACCCAAAAAACGATACTGGATTCGTTTGAAGTGGCCCAGAATCTTGGTGCACAAAAACTCACTATTGTAGAAGAGATTTCTCGTCAAGAAGTTAAGGTTATTGTAGAAGATGATCAGTCTTTGCTTAAAGACACATTAATAAAAGAACAATTAGCCCAAAAAGAAGATCTTAGAGTACAGCATATCTTAAACGATGTTCCTGAAGATCTTAAAACAGGTATTTTAATAAAAACACAATCTATATTTGGAAAAAGAGGATATTCTATTGGTCATTATGCAAAAGTGGTCGCTGCGGATCTTCTTATTATGAATGCTCCGAAAAGAACAACGTTTTTAGATCGTATTTTTCTTCATGATCTTGAGTATATTTTATCAGAATTACCAACAGATGTTTTAATTATGAGATAAATGAAGAAAACGAATAACACTACATCTGGTTTTTTATCTCAGTTGCCAAAGAATATTTTTTCGGGTTTTGTAGTCTCACTAATCGCACTACCACTGGGATTAGGATTGGCTTTAGCTTCAGAAGCTCCACCTATCTCTGGTGTAATTGCTTCTGTTGTTGGAGGGATTATTGTAAGCATTTTTGGAGGATCTAAAGTTACAATTACGGGTCCAGGTAATGGATTGGTTGTTGTTTTACTAGGGGCTATAACAACTCTTGCTAATGGTGATCTTTATCAAGGTTATATCTTTACATTGGCTGCCATTATATGCTCGGGAGCATTAATGATCATTATTGGGCAATTGCGATTAGGGATTCTGAGCGACTTTTTCCCTTCTTCGGCAATTCAGGGAATGCTTGCTGCTATAGGAATAAGTATTTTTGCAAAACAGTTTCATGTGATGCTTGCTAATACAAGCATTAAAGGAGATACTATTTCTTTGTTAACAGATATTCCTCATAGTATTTCGTTATTATTTAAACCCGAATATAGTGCTATTGCTGCATTAGTTGGAGTTGTGAGCCTATTGATTATGTTTTTTTATGGTAAAATCAGAAATAAATATTTTCAATTGGTACCTGCTCCTATGTGGATCGTTCTTATTGCTGTTGGTTTAAGCTATTATTATGAATTCTTTTCAAGCGCTCCTTATCCTATAGATGACTCCTTATTGGTACAAATACCCAATGATGTTTTTTCAAACTTCCCTACTCCAGATTTTTCATTAATTCTTGATTTTAAATTTATAGGAGTAGTTATTGCAATAACTTTAATTTCGAGTATTGAATCTCTACTAAGTATTAAGGCTGTAGATAAGCTGGATCCTTTAAAAAGAAGGTCAAATATAAACAAAGATCTTACTGCCTTAGGTATTGCATCGATTGTTAGTGGTTTTTTAGGAGGGCTTAATGTAGTTACTGTAATCGCCCGTAGTTCTGTAAATGTTAATAACGGAGGTACTAACCGAACTTCTAATTTCTTTCACGCTGTATTCTTAATATTATTTGTAGTTTTATTTCAAGATCAACTTAAAAGAATTCCACTTACAGCGCTGGCAGCTATTTTGGTGTATACGGGATATAAGCTGGCGGCCCCTAAAAACTTAAAAATTGTTGCCAAAATTGGTAAAGAACAGCTTATTATTTTCTTTGCTACAATTATAGCAACGATAACAACAAACTTAATCACAGGAATCCTTATCGGAATCCTAACAACGATTATTATACATTTTATCCTTAACAAAAGTGTACTCTTTTTTATCAGAAATCTTTTTAAACCTAATGTTCTTATGTTTAAAGAAGGTTTTAACGATACTTATTTTGTTAGTATAAAGAATTTTTCAAGCTTTCTTAATTATTCTCGATTAAAAAGAAAATTAGATACAATTCCTGAGAATCAGGATGCTATAATAGATTTTTCTCTTTGTGATTTTGTAGATTATACTGTACAGGAAAGTTTATTGGGATATCAAGAAACTTTTAAGAGAAAAGGAGGTTCTTTTGAGATTACAGGACTAGATATTCATGGTACTTCTTCAGAACACCCTTTAGCAATAAGAAGTTTGATTCCTTTTTCTAAAAAAATTAAAATAGGAGCAAAATCAAACCTTACCAAAAGACAAAAAGATTTACAAAATATTGCGAATAACTTTTCCTGGAAATATGACCCTAAAAAAGATCATGATGTTTCTGGTTTGCATGATTTTGTGTTCTTTAAAACTAAAAAAATCAATTATCTAAATAATTCTATTTATGACTCAAAGTCTATTTTTAGAATTTCTGATACCGAATTTTCTGAAGGTGAATTTATTGCCCGAACTTTGGTGAGAACCACAATCATGACGATAAAATTAAAAACTGAAGTTCCTAAATTTACATTAGACAAAGAGGGATTATTAGAATTTATATATAAATTCTCAGGATTTAAAGATATTTTAATTTCTGGCCATCCTGATTTTTCTAAACGGTTCTTTCTTTTAGGAGAAAAACCCGAAAAAATTAAGTTGTTCTTTACTAATGAATTAGTGCTGTTTTTAGAGAGTAATCCATATTATCATATAGAATGTAATGGTAGCTATTTGTTGGTGATGAGAAAAGAACGTTTGGCTAGCATTAAAGAGATCAAAGCTTTATTAGATTACGGAACTCGCCTAGAAAAAGTGATATCAAGTATACAATATGAGGAATTATTGTTAAAAAGTCCAAAAATTAAATCTTGATCCCTGCCATTTTTTCTATTTTGCAAAGATTTTTAATTAGTACCGAAATAAGCTATTGGATTAGATATACAGAAAATGTCTTAAAAACACTTTTGACCCCAGAAAATAATTTGTGCTTTAGACATGTATATCTAAATAACTTTTGGCGATAATCATATTAATTAAAGACAGAATTAAAAATAAACAAATGAATCTACATCCCATAAACGCAGGAAATTTTAAACTTGATGGAGGCGCTATGTTTGGAGTGGTTCCAAAAGTTTTATGGAACAAAACCAACCCTGCAGATGAAAAAAACCTAATTGATATTGCAGCAAGATGCTTACTGATTGAAGAGGGAGACAGGTTAATTCTTATTGACTCTGGAATGGGAGATAAGCAATCTGAAAAATTTTTCAGTCATTATTCACTTTGGGGAAATGATAGCTTAGATACCTCTTTAAAAGCAAAAGGATTTCACAGAGATGATGTTACCGATGTTTTTATTACTCATCTTCACTTTGATCATTGTGGTGGTGTAGTGCAATGGAATAAAGCCCGAACGGGATATGAATTAGCTTTTAAAAATGCTCGCATATGGAGCAATGAAGAACATTGGCAATGGGCTACACAGCCTAATGCTCGAGAAAAAGCTTCTTTTTTAAGCGAAAATATTATGCCGATACAAGAAAGTGGACAATTAAATTTTATTTCCAGATCAGGTACATCATTCCAAAAAAGCACAGAATTGGGTTTTGGCGTACTATTTGTTAATGGACATACTGAAAAACAAATGATTCCGCATATAGAACATAAAGGAAAAACAATTGTGTTTATGGCAGACCTTCTGCCTACAGCAGGTCATGTTCCTTTGCCATATGTAATGGGTTATGATACAAGGCCTTTATTAACCTTGGATGAAAAAAAGCTGTTTCTTGATAATGCCGCTACTAATGGATGGTATTTATTCCTGCAACATGATGCTCATAATGAAATAATAACAGTACAACACACCCAAAAAGGGGTACGATTAAAAGAAGTTTTTACTTGTCATGAAATATTTAATTAAAATAAAAGATCAAATGATTCCCTCATCTAATAAAATTATTACCACCATTGCCTCGTCTATGATTTTGGTAAGCTGTGGTGCTCCAACCATTATTTCTACACCTATAGAGAACATAGACACAATTCCTTTAAAAAATATAGATCTAACAGATGCTCAACTTAAAGGATGGAATTCGCTTGATTTGGTTTCTGATACCGTTCCTGGGATGAGTGTAAATAAAGCTTATAATACTCTTATTAAAGGTAAAAAAGGTAAGACTGTTATTGTTGGTGTTATCGATAGCGGTGTAGATATTGAGCATGAGGATCTGGATGGAGTGATCTGGACAAATCCGAAAGAGATTAAAGGAAACGGAAAAGATGATGATAACAATGGTTATATTGATGATATTCATGGGTGGAATTTTTTAGGGGATTCTGAAGACGAAAATCTTGAGTATGTGAGAATCATAAAAAAGTTTAAACCAAAGTACGCTGGTAAAACTCTTGCTTCTATACCCGAAAATGATCGAAGTGAATACCAAAATTATATTGCAGCCAAAGCAGAATTCGAAAAAGAATATCAGGAAAACTCTGCCCAAAAAACGCAATACGAACAAATACTTCAACAATCAAAAATTTCGCACAAAGCAATTACAGATGCACTAGGAAAAGAAGACTATTCTCGAGATGAGCTTTTAAAAGTAGAAGCAAAGACTCAAGAGATGCAACAGCATGTTGCTTTTCTTGCCCAAATGTTTGGGTTTATGGATCCTGGTGATACTGTACCCGATTTTATAAAAAATCTTAAAGAAGGGGTTGATCATTTCACAGATCAGTTAAATTATAACTTAAATCCCGAATTTGATGGTAGAACTGTAGTAGGAGATAATGTAGATGATATCACAGATGTCAAATATGGAAATAACAACGTTATGGGACCAGATCCAAAAAAAGAAGGTATCAAACACGGGACTCACGTTGCCGGTATAATCGCTGCAGAGAGAAATAATGGAAAAGGAATGAATGGTATAGCACAAAATGTGAAAATAATGGCAGTTAGAGCAGTTCCTAATGGAGATGAATACGACAAGGATATTGCGCTTGCCATACGATATGTTGTAGATAATGGAGCCAAAGTAATTAATACTAGCTTTGGTAAATACTACAGTACACATCCAGAATGGGTAAGAGAAGCTATTACTTATGCAGCCTCAAAAGATGTATTGATCGTAAATGCAGCAGGAAATGAAGGAACAGATCTAGATAAAAAGGCAGTATATCCTAATGATCAAACTAATAATGGTTCTGAAATTGCCGATAATTTTATTACCATTGGTGCTTTAAATTATGCTTATGGCTCTAATTTGGTAGCTGATTTCTCTAATTATGGTAAAAACAATGTTGATGCATTCGCTCCTGGAGTTAAAATATGGTCAACAACACCTAATAATTCATACGAATATCTGCAAGGAACTTCTATGGCGGCTCCGGCTGTAGCAGGAGTTGCAGCGTTAATTAGATCATATTATCCTAATCTAAAAGCTCCTCAGGTAAAACAAATACTTATGGACAGTGGATTAAGTACAAAATCCTCTGTAGTTATTGGTGGAGAACAAACTAATGTAGGAAGCTTTTCTGGGTTATCTAAATCGGGTAAAATGGTTAATTTGTATAATGCCCTTATTATGGCAGATAAATTGTCTAAATAATTCATTTATTATGTTTAAAAAAATTGGTTTTGGCTTTTTAGTTGGTATTTTTTGTGTCACAGCACAAAACAATACTTCGTATTGGCAACAACAGGTAGATTATACGATGAATGTGGATATGAATGTTGAAAATTTTCAATATGAAGGGACACAAGAGCTCATCTATTCTAATAATTCTCCTGATACGTTATATCAAGTATTTTATCACTTATATTTTAATGCATTTCAACCAGGAAGTGAAATGGATATACGTTCTCGTAATCTTCCCGATCCCGATCCCAGAGTTGGAAGCAGAATAAGTAAACTTACTCCCGAAGAAATTGGATATTTAAAAGTTTCTTCCTTAACGCAAAACGGAAAACCATTAACATATAAAACTGCGGGAACTGTTTTAGAAGTATCTCTAGATAAACCTATTGCACCAGGAGAAAAGGTTACTTTTTCTATGAAATTTAACGGTCAAGTACCTGTACAAATACGCCGTTCAGGAAGAAATAATAAAGAAGGTATTGCATTATCAATGACACAGTGGTACCCAAAAATTGCAGAATATGATTTTGAAGGATGGCATGCTGATCCTTATATCGCAAGAGAATTTCACGGAGTTTGGGGTAATTTTGATGTGACCATAACTATTGATAAAGATTATATTTTGGGTGGTACTGGATATTTGCAAAACCCACAAGAAATAGGGTATGGATATGAAGAACCCGGTACAAAAGTAAGTAGAAAAGGCAAGAAGCTTTCGTGGCACTTTAAAGCGCCTAATGTGCATGATTTTGCATGGGTTGCCGATCCAGAATATTTACACGACACTGTGAAGGTGCCTAATGGTCCTACACTTCATTTTTTGTATAAAAACAAGAAAGAAATTATAGAAAACTGGAAAGATCTACAGCCCAAAACTGTAGAGTTGATGAAGTATTTTAGTGAAAAAATAGGAAAGTACCCGTATGATCAATATTCTGTATTACAAGGTGGTGATGGCGGTATGGAATATGCCATGTCGACTCTAATCACAGGAGAAAGAAATTTTGGTAGCCTTGTTGGCGTTACAGCGCACGAAATGGCACATTCATGGTTTCAACATATTCTGGCTACTAACGAAGCTAAACATGAGTGGATGGATGAAGGATTTACCAGTTATATTTCTACTCTGGCAATGAATGATGTAATGAAACAGAATAATCCTAATTCGCTAAGAGGGATGTACCAGGGGTATTATCAATTAGCTACTTCTGGTATAGAACAACCACAGACGACTCAAGCAGATCACTATTCGCACAATGCCGCTTATGGAGCTTCTGCATATACAAAAGGAGCTGTTTTTCTATCACAATTAGGATATATTATTGGAGAAGATAATCTTGCAAAAACGATTAAAAGATATTTTGATGAATGGAAATTTAAGCATCCTACTCCTAATGATTTTAAAAGGATAGCAGAAAAAGTGTCTGGAATACAATTAGATTGGTATCTAACAGATTGGACACAAACCACAAATACCATAGATTACGGAATCAAAGATGTAGTTGCTAATAACAACACGACCAAAATCACTTTAGAGCGTATCGGATTAATGCCAATGCCTATTGATCTTTATGTAGAATATAAAGATAGCACTATAGAATCATTCTACATTCCTTTAAGAGTGATGCGTAATGAAAAAGAAAACCCAATCCCATCGATGAAAAGAACTATATTACCCGATTGGCCCTGGACAAACCCAACTTATTCTTTAGATCTTTCTAAACCAAAATCTGAAATAAAATCGATAGGAATCGATATTACAAATACTATGGCTGATGTAAATCCTAAAAATAATAGTTTTTCAGAATAGTTGTTATTAACAAGATAAATCACATAGACTAGAGTCTTATTAAAAACCGGTTTTAGTACCGGTTTTTTTATTGCTGCTATAAAAAATCTATTCACTACATTTAATGCTTATGAAGGCTACTTTTAATAAAAAAGAGAGATTAAAAAGCAAAAAGGAAATAGAATTACTTTTTTCTGAAGGAAAATCTATTTCCAAATACCCCATTAGATTAGTATATAGAAAATCAAACCTTGAAGAGAGTATTAAAATCAGAGCGGGCGTATCAGTTAGCAAACGTAACTTCAAAAAAGCAGTAGATCGTAATTGTATAAAGCGTTTAATGCGTGAAAGTTATAGAAAAAATAAGTATATTGTACCCAACACTACTCATCAATTCACTTTTATGTTTTTATTTTCAGGTAAAGAAATACCCGAATATTCGTTAATAGAATCTAAAATAAAAGGAATATTACAAAAATTTGTCGAACAAGAAATAAAATCAAAATAACAGCATCACATGTTTACTTGATTTGCAATATTTAAAGAAAATATCAATGAAGAAGAGAATTATCTACCCCGTAGCTGCCGTGATTATCTTACTATCTACAGTAAGTTTTAAGTCAGATTTTTTTGAAATCGCTAAGCAGATTGAAATTTTCACTACTATGTTTAAAGAATTAAACATGAATTATGTAGATGAAACAAATCCTGCAGAATTAATGGATACGGCAATCAAAGCCATGTTAGATGATTTGGATCCCTATACTAAGTATTGGAACGAGCAGGATGTTGAAGCTTCAAAAATACGTAACGCAGGAGAATACACAGGTATTGGATCCTCTGTAAAAACAATAAAAGATAAAATCATCATCATAGAGCCTTATAAAGGGTATCCTGCTGATAAAGCAGGTCTTAAAGCAGGTGATGAGATTATACAAATAGGAGATGTAAAAGTAGCCGATTTTAAAGATGATGCAGGAGAACTTCTTAAAGGAGCCAGCGGAACTAAAGTGAACATTACTTATAAAAGACAGGGAGTAACTAAAACTACAGTATTAACACGAGAAGAAATAGAAGTAGATGCTGTTCCTTTTTATACATTGCTAAATGATAATACCGGATATATTGTATTATCAAAATTTAATAACAAAGCCTCTAGTGAAACTATTGATGCTTTAAAAGATTTAAAAGCCAAGGGAGCTGATAAAGTAATTTTAGATTTAAGAGGTAACCCTGGCGGTTTATTAAGTGAAGCTATAAATGTTACTAATATTTTTGTGCCAAAAGGAGAGTTAATCACTACTACAAAATCAGTCGTTAAAAAATATAATAAAGAATATTTTACCAAAAGAGAGCCCATTGATATCCAGATTCCTTTGGTCGTATTAGTAAACGGAAGAAGTGCATCGGCAAGTGAAATTGTTGCAGGTAGTATTCAGGATCTTGATAGAGGTGTAGTTATTGGTGCCAGAAGTTTTGGTAAGGGATTAGTACAGCGACCAAAAAAACTAACTTATGGTACTCAATTAAAAATTACTATTTCTAGATATTATACTCCAAGTGGAAGGTGTATTCAGGCATTAGATTATTGGAATCGTGATAAAAATAATAATGCTGTACGCATTAATGAGCAAGATTTTAAAGCCTTTAAAACCAAAAACGGAAGAACAGTATATGATGGTGGAGGTATACAGCCTGATATCGAATTAGAGACCTCTAAATTCAGTAAAATTACTACAGCTTTATTGCGGTCTGATGCTATTTTTGAATATGGAACAAAATATTATTATTCTCATCAATTAAAAAAATCCTCTGATTTTAAATTTACAGATAAAGATTATGAAGAGTTTAAAAATTTTGTAAAACAAAGTGAGTTTAATTTTGAGACCGAAACCGAAAAATCATTTAAAAAATCATTAGAAATAGCGAAAAAGGAAAAGTTTGATAAAGATATCATCACTACTTATAACACCCTTATTACTTCGATAAATACTTCTAAACAGGCAGCTTTAGACACTTATAAGACCGAAATTGTTAATTTACTAACAGATGAAATTATTAAACGTTATTTCTATCGCGAAGGATTATATAATTATTACGTAACACATAACCCAGAAGTAGCTAAAAGTCAGGAAATACTAAGTAATAAAAATAAGTACGAAGAACTTTTAAAATAAAGATAAAGGCTCATTAAAAAATGAGCCTTTATTTATTCTCTAATCATACCAATATGAGGAATGCCATCTTCGAGGTACTCCTCTCCTATTTGCTTAAAACCATGGGTTTTATAGAATTTTTTTAAATAGGTTTGGGCAGATATTTTAATCGCTTTAGTTTTAAAATATGTTTCTATAGCACTCACACATTCTTTAATTAGTTGGTGACCATATCCATACTGCCTTTCCTTTTTTGGTATGACTACTCTTCCAAAACTAGCTTCCTTAAAATAATCACCCGCATCGAATAATCGTGTATAGGCAACAATTTCTTTGTCTTTATATCCTATTACGTGAAGTGCTTTTTGATCTTTATCGTCAATATCTTGATAAATACACTCCTGCTCTACTATAAAGACCTCTGCGCGTAAGCGCAAAATTTTATATACTTCTAATGCAGAGAGTTCGTCAAAACGTTTAACTTTAAATTTGATATTCATATTTTTTAATCCTGTACAATAATATCTTTACTATCCTTATTTCCATATTCTGGCTGTAGCGTAACATGGTTGATTTTAAATTCTTTATAAAGTATATTTTCAATAGTGCTAAGTGTTTCTCCAAATTCTGAAACTAAAATATCACTATCAAAATCTACATGCGCTTCTAAGTGTGTTTCATCTTCGTTAAGTTGCCACACATGTATGTGGTGTATACTTTTAACTTTTGGCAAAGCATTAATTATTCTTACTATTTCTTTTAACTCGATAGTATCGGGAGTATATAACATTAATACTTTGAATGATTTTTTTAAGAGATCATAACCTACAATAATCAGATAGATTGCAATTACAAAAGTTAACAGACTATCTACCCAAAATAGTTTATAAAACTTCATTAACAATCCCCCTATCAAAACCGCAAAAGATGCCATTAAGTCGGTTACCAGGTGTAAATATGCAGATCTCATATTCATATTTACCTTGCTATCTCTTCTTAAAAGTAAGACGCTTAGTCCATTTCCAAAAATTGCTACTACAGAAAGTATAATTACAACACGTGCACTTATTTCTTGTGGATTTAGTAATCGTTCTATGGCTTCAAACACAAGAATAAATGCTATTATAACTAATGAAATGGCATTTATAAATGCTGCCATTATTTCTGCTCTTTTAAAACCAAAAGTTCTTTTAATAGAAGCTTTTCTTTTTGCTAATCGATTAGCAAAAAAACTAACTATTAAAGAGAGTACATCACTAAAATTATGCAGTGCATCTGATAATAGAGAAAGGCTACCAGATATCAAACCACCAGCTACCTGCGCAGCTGTAATTGCAATATTTAAGAGAATAGAAAATAATAAATTACGCCCAGTAAGTTTATCATGAGAATATGAATGGTTATGGGCGTGAATTTTTACCATAGACTAAATACACATTGGTATCTTATGTACTCTATTTAAATGTCTGCCTCCTTCAAATTTTGTTGCTAAGAATGTTTTTACCATTTCAACAGCTTGAGGTAAGGATGTAAATCTTGCAGGAATGCATATGATATTAGCATCATTATGAAGTCTGGTTAATTCTGTAATTTCTTTTGTCCAGCATAGTCCAGCTCTAACATTATTGTATTTATTAGCTGTCATAGCAACACCATTTCCACTTCCGCAGACTAAAATTCCAAAATTAACTTTTTCAGTGTTTACATCTTTTGCTACAGGATGTACAAAATCTGGATAATCAACACTATTATTTTCATTAGTGCCATAGTTAGTAATTTCGATACCTTCAGATTCTAAATATTCTGCAATTGCAAATTTGTATTCAGTTCCTGCGTGATCATTTCCAATAGCTATTTTCATTTTTTTGTTCGTTTCATTAGTTAAGCAAAGATAATTTAATCTAAAAAAAGTAAACTCCAAAAAACCAATAATTTAACCCAATATTACGGTAATGTTAATAACTCATAACCTTCTGTTAACACTGAATGTGAATAAACAGTTCTTAAAATTCATAAAGTTTTTTTGGTAGTTTTAATTTTTATTAGAATACAAGTGTAATACGAAGAAATCAAAATTTTAAACCCTATTTTTTTGGTTAAGTTTTCAAATATTAAGTCAATGTTATGAACTACGGTTTTACCGTAATAATATTAAAAATTTAAGCTGTTGATTAACTATTAACAGTTGTTAATTAAATTTCATTTTTAGAACATTTTCAAGCAATTAGAATAATGATATCCTGTTCATATATATTTTAAAATTCAGTTTAACTTAAAAAACAAATAAAAATTAAAAAAGTTATACCGCTATCCACACTATATAATAATCATCATTATTAATTTTAAATTTTAAAAAAAGAAAAAGATATATTTAATATATGTTGAAAACTATAAAGAAAATATGAATACTGGTTTATACAATTCTAAGATGTGAATTTGTGTTAAGATCACTTATGATCTGAAGTACTTTGTTTTTGTCTCTCTTATGAACTTTTAGATTAATACCTCCTAATGCGTTTGAGTAGAAAGGAAAAACACCGACCATTGTTTCATTTTCGAAGAAATAAGAAATACCTTCTTGATCTAGAAGTAGCTTAAGTATAGCATACTCAAAAGGATATGTATATGTTTTAATAGTAATAAAATCTTTCATTTCTTAAAATTATTCTTTGATAATCTTATTTCTACAAGATACAAAATAAGCGTAACAATCAAATTGATACGAATCAAAATGAATATCAACTTCTCTTAGATTGATAATTAATTTTTTACTCTAAAAAATTAATTGATTTGACTGGCTTCACGATCGGTTTTTACAGAACTATTTATTTCTGATCCTTCTAAAGTATCTTTTTTATGATCGATTGTATTATTAATGTATAAGGTAAACGAATATATGCCCAATAGAAATATGAGTATGAAGAGTAATATGATTTTATGTATTTTTTTGATTTTGTGCATATCCAATTAAATAGTAAACGGATAAAATCTAATCCTAGTGTACTAAAATTAAGTAAATTTTAAGAAAAATAACTGTATTTATATACTTTTTTTTGATGTAATATCTTGATTTACAGATAATGGATTTTAGGGCTATTTGATGATAATACGATTTACGTATTAATAAAAGTTTAAAGTTAAAATTATAGATGTTAAAAGATAAGCTGTACTTTTATCATAAATATATAGAATAGACATTAATGAAAAGAAAGAGTAGAAGAAGAAAAAAGAAGTCACCTAAAATAGAGAATATTACCCAGGAAATACTTAAAATATTAAAAGCTGAATCAAATAAAAGTTTTAATTATAAGCAAATCGCATCAAAACTAGGAGTAGATGATGCGAGTAGTAGAAACCAGATTATAAAAAAATTATCTCAGCTCGCTGCTAAGAAACAGATAGAAGAAATAGATAGAGGAAAATTTAAAATCATACCCAATATTAATACCTATACAGGTATTTTAGAGATCACTTCAAAAGGCACGGGATATGTAATTGTAAAAGATCTTGAAGATGATATTTTTATCCCAAATAATAATCTTAATAAAGCGTTAAACGGAGATGAGGTAGAGGTTTATGTGTATCGTAGAAAACGAAGAGGAAAGAGCGAAGGAGAGATCTCGAGGATTATTTCTCGCAAAAGGAGTGAGTTTGTTGGTGTAATAGATATTCAAAAGAATTATGCCTTTGTAAATATGCAAGACGGCAAAATGTATACTGATATTTTTATACCTAAGAATAAAATAGCCGATGCTGAGAATGGAGACAAAGTATTAGTAAAACTAGAAGATTGGCCAGAAAAAGCAGACTCACCTTTTGGAAAAGTAGTTAAAGTATTAGGAAAACCAGGAGAGCACAATACCGAGATACACGCTATTTTGGCTCAGTATGGTCTGCCTTATGAGTTTACTGAGGAAGTCGAGAATTATGCTAACACTTTAGATACATCTATTCAGGAATCAGAAATCAAGAATCGTAGGGATATGAGAAAAATTCTTACGTTTACCATTGATCCTAAAGATGCCAAAGATTTTGATGATGCATTATCATTTCAGGTTTTAGAAAATGGTAATTATGAAATAGGAATTCATATTGCAGATGTATCACATTATGTAAAACCAGGAACAATACTCGATGATGAAGCTTATGAAAGAGCAACATCTGTATACCTGGTAGATAGAGTAGTACCTATGCTACCCGAGGTTTTATCTAATA
Organism: Aquimarina atlantica; assembly: GCF_000626715.1. Taxonomy (GTDB): domain Bacteria; phylum Bacteroidota; class Bacteroidia; order Flavobacteriales; family Flavobacteriaceae; genus Aquimarina; species Aquimarina atlantica. Next base: position 524,707 of record NZ_AQRA01000002.1, read on the forward strand.
ATGCCTGTTCCTTAAGACCAAATGAAGAGAAATATACATTTTCTGCAGTATTTGAATTAAATGATAAAGCAGAAATTAAAAATCAATGGTTTGGAAGAACGGTAACCTATTCTGATGCAAGATTTGCATATGAAGAAGCGCAACATATCATAGAAACTCGAGATAATGTAATTCCGGCAGAAATTTCGCTTACCAGAAAAGAATACAAGGCCGATCAAAAAATAACCGAAGCAATACTCAAATTAGATGAGCTTGCCAAAATTATGCGAGGTAAACGAATGGGTGAGGGAGCTATTTCTTTTGATAAAGTAGAAGTGAAATTTAGTCTAAACGAAAATAACGAACCGGTAGGAGTGTTTTTTAAGACTTCTAAAGACGCTAATAAACTTATTGAAGAGTTTATGTTACTAGCTAATAAAAAGGTCGCAGAATTCATAGGAAAGCAAAATCCTAAAAAAACATTTATTTACAGGGTTCATGATGAACCTAATGACGAAAAATTAGCAGCACTACAAAATATTATCGGAAGATTTGGATATAAATTAGATCTTAGAGATCGAAAAACCACTACCAAATCGTTAAATGGGTTATTAAAAGATGTTCAAGGTAAAAAAGAACAAAATTTAGTTGATACTTTAGCTATACGTAGTATGAGTAAGGCAGAATATACTACTCATAATATTGGTCATTATGGATTAGCATTTAATTATTATTCACACTTTACTTCGCCAATACGAAGATATCCAGATGTTATGGCACACCGTTTGTTACAGCATTATCTGGATAAAGGAAAATCTGTTGCAGAAGATGAATATGAAGAAAAATGTAATCATAGTAGCAGTATGGAAAATCTAGCTGCTAGTGCAGAACGTGATTCTATAAAATTTATGCAGATAAAGTTTATGAAAGATCATGAGGATGAACAGTTTTTAGGAGTCATCTCTGGAGTTACCGAGTGGGGGATTTATGTAGAAATTATTAATAATAAATGCGAAGGTATGATTCGTCTGCGAGACATGAGTGATGATCATTATGTTTTTGATCAAGATGAATATGCCATTATAGGAGAACAAACCAAAAAAGTATACCAATTAGGAGATGAGGTATATGTAAAAGTAAAAAATGCTGATCTTATAAAAAGACACTTAGATTTTACCTTGTTAGGGAACAAGGAAGAAATAGAATAATCAAGAAATTAGTGTCGTTTATTTTTTTGTAAGATCAGAGTTGAAATATAAATCTTAAAAACAGGGCGATGAAAAAATTGATATTTCTTTTTATGTTTTTATGGGTTGCTTTAGGGCAAGCACAAGAAGACGTTAAAACTAAAAATCTAGATTATTTTACAGAAGTAAAAGTTTTTGATAAAATAAAAGTAACTCTTGTTAAAAGTGATAAACATAAAGTTATAATCACTGGTTATAAGAGATATGACGTAGAAATTATTCAAGAAGGTCTTATTTTAAAAATTAGAATGTCTTTAGATAATCTATGGGATAAAAGTAATACCGAAGTTTTGGTTCATTATGAGGAACTTAGAAAAATTGATGCTAATGAAGGATCAACAGTAGAAGTAAAAGATATTCTTGACAGAAATAAACTTGATCTTAGGGCTCAGGAAGGAGCTGTTATACAAGCAAAAGCTGAAACAGAAACAGTATTTGTTAAAGCGGTTACAGGCGGAGAAGTACATTTAGAAGGTATAGCTAAAGAACAGGAAGTTGTTATTAATTCTGGAGGAAAGTATTATGGTAGTGAATTTGAAACAAAAAAAACACAAGTAAAAATTAGTGCTGGCGGAGTGGCAGAAGTAAATGCCAAAGATTATGTCAAAGCAAATACTAATGCAGGAGGAACTATAAGAATTTATGGGGATCCGAAACAAAAGGATACTAAAAAATTTTTAGGCGGAAAAATTGTTGAAGTTAACTAAGTAGTTTTTAACTTTGTAATAAATACGCTTAGACCCTATGCTTCAAGATGCTCAAGCAGCTATACCATTAGGTTTTTTATTAGCCTTTCTAATTGGACCCGTTTTTTTTGTACTTCTGGAAACAGCAGCTATTAAAGGGTTTAGAGCAGCTTTAGCTGTAGATCTAGGAGTTATCTTTGCAGATATAGTATTTATTCTTATTGCTTATTTTAGTACCAATCAGATTTTAGAAAAAATAAAAGATGATCCTGCATTATTTATATTTGGTGGGATGCTGCTTTCTACATATGGTGTAATTTCTTTTATTCAGGAAAGAAAGAACTATAACAAACTTAGAGATACTACGGTAGAAATTATCAATAAACATAACTATCTTATGTTATTTATAAAAGGGTTTTTACTCAATTTTATAAATATTGGAGTATTAGGATTTTGGTTAAGTGTTATTATTGTTATAGGACCACAGTTAGATATGAATACCAATAGAATTCTACGTTTTTTTGCTATGGTTTTAGGTACATATCTTTTTATTGATTTCTTTAAAATGCTGCTAGCAAAGAGATTGAAAAGAAAATTAACTCCAAAAAGAACCTATATCATCAAAAGAGTCATTAGTATTATTATGATTGTATTTGGTGTATTTCTTATTTTAAAAGGTGTTTTACCAGATACAATGGAGAAACGAATTCAGGATGAAATTGAAAAAATAACACCAGAATCCAGATTTAAATAAAAAATCCTGCACGTAAGTACAGGATTTTTGAGGTGTCGAGCGGATTCGAACCGCTGTAGATGGTGTTGCAGACCACTGCCTAGCCACTCGGCCACGACACCCAATTTTTGGTTGGAAGGCAAATGTAAAAAAATTTATGATTACTTCTTAAATGATTTTACAATAAAACGCTTTTCATACAATTTTAACACTATAGTTATCGTTTTTTGCTTCTTGTTATAGTAACCATTTCTACATTTCCGCCAATAGGTGGATTAATTTTTGAAACATCTACAATAACTTTATCAACTAATGGTAATTCATTTAATATACGAACTAAAATTCGCTCTGCTGCATGTTCTAATAATTTAGAACGAATAGCCATCTCTTCTTTTACAATATGATTAAGATGAACGTAGTCTACAGTTTCTGCTAAACGATCAGATATTGCAGACTTTGATAAATTGGCCTTAATCTTTAGATCTACTCTGTAGTCAGACCCTATTTTTTTTTCTTCTACAAGGCATCCATGATAAGCATAAACCTTGATATTTTTTAACTTTATTAGTCCCACGGGGTTTTTAAGCAAATGTAAAAATAATCTTTATGATTTGAGTAGGGAGAATACCCCTTTTCTAATGAATTTTGATATTAATAAAATAATTGCATTAAAGATTTTTATACAATAGCAAGGCAGGATTAGAATTTGTAGTTTTGTGTTTTATTAGATTACAGATGTCAGAAGAAAAAAAACCGCTTAATTTTATAGAGCATATTGTAGAGGAGGACCTTACAACAGGTATGAGTAAAGAAGATTTACGTTTTCGTTTCCCTCCAGAACCCAATGGGTATTTGCATATAGGACATACCAAAGCAATAGGTATTAGTTTTGGTCTTGGTCTAAGGTATAATGCACCGGTAAACCTACGTTTTGATGATACTAATCCTGCCAAAGAAGAACAGGAATATGTAGATGCAATTAAAGAAGATATAACATGGTTAGGATATCAATGGGATAAAGAATGTTATTCGTCTGACTATTTTCAGCAATTATATGATTGGACGGTTCAACTTATTAAGGATGGTAAAGCTTATGTAGATTCTCAATCTGCAGAAACTATTGCTTCTCAAAAAGGAACTACCACAGAATCAGGAACCAATAGCCCATACAGAGATCGTTCTGTTGAAGAAAATTTAGAGCTTTTTCAGAAAATGAAAGAAGGTAAGTTTGATGAAGGTGATCATGTGGTGAGAGCAAAGATTGATATGGCCGATCCAAATATGCTAATGCGAGATCCTTTGATGTATAGAATATTAAAAAAATCTCATCACAGAACAGGAGATGATTGGTGCATTTATCCAATGTATGACTGGACACATGGTGAAAGTGATTATATAGAAAACATCTCACATTCTTTATGTTCGTTAGAGTTTAAACCACATAGAAAGTTATATGACTGGTTTCTTGATCAAGTATACAGTACGAATATACGCCCCAAACAAAGGGAGTTTGCAAGACTTAATTTAAGTTATACAATCATGAGTAAGCGCAAGCTACTCAGGTTAGTAGAAGAAGGAGTAGTGTCTGGATGGGATGATCCCAGAATGCCTACAATCTCGGCATTAAGAAGACGTGGATATACTCCAACATCAATACGAAAGTTTGTTGAAACTGTAGGAGTTGCAAAACGTGAAAATGTAATTGATGTATCATTATTAGAGTTCTGTGTACGAGAGGATCTTAATAAAACTGCGCCAAGAGTAATGGCTGTTTTAGATCCTGTTAAACTTGTTATCACTAATTATCCAAAAGGAAAAGAAGAGTGGCTAGAAGCAGAAAACAACCCAGAAGATGAAGCCGCAGGTTCTAGAAAAGTACCATTTTCTGGCGAATTGTACATCGAAAGAGAAGATTTTAAAGAAGAAGCAGGAAGAAAGTTTTTTAGGTTAACTTTAGGAAAAGAAGTACGCCTTAAAAATGCATATATCATTAAAGGGGAACAAGTGATAAAAGATGCCGAAGGAAATATTACAGAAATTCAATGTACATATGATCCAAAAAGTAAATCGGGGAGTGGTACCGAAGAATCAAAACGTAATGTAAAAGGTACATTACATTGGGTATCAATACGTCATGCTATTGCTTCAGAGGTTAGAATTTATGATCGATTGTTTAGTGATGAAGCTCCAGATGGTCATAAAGACAAAGATTTTGTCGAGTTTTTAAACCCAGATTCTTTAAAAATAATAACAGGTTATGTAGAACCTGGTCTAAAAGATGCTAAACCATTAGATCAGTTTCAGTTTCAAAGATTAGGGTATTTTAATGTGGATAGTGATAGTACTTCTGGTGCATTGGTATTTAATAAAACTGTGGGTTTACGAGATACCTGGGCAAAAGTAAAACCAGTTTCAACACATCAAAATATTAAAAAACAACCGCAGAATCAGCAAAAAGGAATCCCTCCAATCGAAGAAATAAAAAGAGCAGGGAAGAAGTATACAAATGTACCAGATACTAAAAGAGCAGGGCTTAAAATCAAAATTATAGAAGCTGCCAAAAATATAGAACTAGAGGAACTTGTACCACTTTATGAAACGGCTGTAAAAAAGGCGGGAACTCGTATTGCTACTATGATTGCCTTGAGTGAAATCCTTAAAAATAAAGGAATTCAACCTGATCAGTTAGCAAAAGATTTTGTTACCAAAGCTCTTGAAGATAAGAACGAATTATTGCAATCAGAAGCCAAAGAAGTTGCTTCTAGCTATGATATATAAAAAAGAACTTGTAGATACAGAAAATACTTTTGTATCTATGAGTTTTTTAATTTTTAGTTATCTGCAATATGCTCATCTAAAGGAATTTCGATATCTGTTTTAAAATCAGGAAAGAGTTTTTTGGTTTGAGGATCATCTAGAAGTTTATTAGATTCTACAAAATACCATTGAGATTTTTTCTTGTTATAAAAACCAAATAATGAACTTTTTAAAGTAATTAATCTACCATTAAAGTCCATTTTTACTGTGTTTTTAACTAAACAGTGATATTCCTTGTTTTCTTTTTTTATCTCGGTTACTTCATCTATTTCAGAACTAAGGATTTTTATTTTTTGAGCATCCATGGTTCTGTAAATTTCATCCATTGTATCCATTAATTGTTTTTCTCCATAAGCTTTGTAAATTTCTGGATGAGTATATTTAAGTATGGTACTTAAATTTCTATCCATCGATGCTTTAGAAGTTGCTTTTGCATCTCGTAATGCAAATTCTTTAAGTGTATTTATATCTTGACAAAAAACACTTCCGGAAATGAAAATGAAAATAAATAAAAAGTTTTTCATGGGGGACAATTTTTCTTAAAGATACTAATTTTTTGTAGTATAAAGAATTCTTATGATTTTTAAGAAACCATTATTTTTTCTTATTAAAAATGGATTGATATAAAAGGACGTAAGAGAAGAAAAAAAAGGGGTGATATAATCTTATCACTTTTATACGTTGGTTGTATAAAAACACCTTATTTTAAGTTTTTGAGAAAAATAGTAATAGTTTTGAATCATTAGAGAAAAAATAAACCCGATCATAAAACTTGACCGGGTTTATAGATTAAAATTATGTTTTTATTATTTGTTATCTGTTTTTTTTCCAAGACCTTTTTTAGCATTTTGCTTTTTCATTTCTTCTCCTATTTGGTTCGAAGCAGTAAATGATGCAATCATATTATTTAACATATCACTTCCAGCTTGTGGAGAATTAGGTAGTAAAATTAAATTACTGTTGGTTTCTTCTCCAATAGATTGTAAAGTATCATAGTGTTGTGTCACTACAATTAGTGCAGAAGCTTCCTGAGAATTAATCCCTACATTATTTAAAACATCAACACTCTCTTCTAGACCTCTGGCAATTTCTCTACGTTGATCTGCAATACCTTGCCCTTGTAATCTTTTACTTTCAGCTTCAGCACGCGCTTTTGCGACAATTTTAATTCTTTCAGCTTCAGCTTCATATTCTGCAGCAACCTTTTCACGTTCGGCTGCATTAATTCTGTTCATAGCTTCTTTAACCTGTAAATCCGGATCAATATCGGTCACTAAAGTTTTAATGATATCATATCCATAATTTACCATGGCTTCATTAAGTTCTTGTTTTACTGCTATAGCAATATCATCTTTACGTTCAAAAACATCATCTAGTTTCATTTTTGGCACTTCGGCACGAACCACATCAAAAACATAAGATGTAATTTGATCGTGTGGATTTTCTAATTTATAGAAAGCATCATATACTTTGTCTTTAATAACTTGAAATTGAACAGATATTTTAAGACGAACAAATACATCATCTTTTGTTTTGGTTTCGACAAGAACATCAAGTTGTTGTATTTTTAGATTGATTCGTCCAGCAATTCGATCAAAAACCGGAATTTTAAAATGTAATCCTGAGTTTCTTATACTTAAAAACTTACCAAATCGCTCAACGACAGCAGAAGTTTGTTGTTTTACGGTAAATATCCCAGAAAATAGAATGATAAACCCGAAAATTACTATTGGAATTAAAAATAGCCCCATTGTTTTATATATTAAGAGTTAAAAGTTTTTCTGAAAATCAATGTACTAATAAATTGTAAATGATTGATTGTTATTTTGAAAATGTTATCATAGCAATATACGTATTGGCTAAAAAAGAAACGTCAATAACTTCCCAGCCTTCTTTAGAGAACTTATTCATAGTATTTTCTACCTTTTCTCTAAGTTTTACCGAAGACCAATTTTCTGATATACGTACAACTTTATATTGTTTTCCCATGATATAATAATTCTAATGATCTTATACTTTATATGTATAGGATAGGAGGGAAATGTTACAAACTTTTAAAAGCAAAAAACCACTGTTTTATAAAAACAATGGTCTTTTTAATATGTGATATAGATAATAATTAATTTTTCTCTATAGCGTTTTCTATTCTTTTAATAGTTTCTTTTTTACCGATCATAGATGCTATTTGAAATAAATCAGGCCCTTGAAGCGAACCTACTAAAGCAATACGAAGCGGCATCATGACTTTACCAAAACCAATTTCTTTTCCTGTAATCCATCCTTTTACAATAGCAGAAACATTATCTTCTGAGAAATCAGAGATGTCATTTAGTATTCTTGTTAATTCGTGCATTAAACCAGGCGTATCTGATTTCCAGGCTTTTTTAATCGCCTTTTCATCATATTCACTAGGTGATAAAAAATAAAAATGACTAAGACTCCAAAAATCTTTAGTGAATGTAGCCCGTTCTTTTATAGTATTTATAATAACATTGAGATCTAAAGTTGTAGAAATGTTTTTTTCTGATAGAATAGTTTCAAATTGTTGAGATAATATAGTACTATCGATTTTTTGTAACTGTTGCTGTTGAAACCATTTGGTTTTTTCTGGATCAAATTTCGCACCTGCTTTATTAACACGTTTTAGGTCAAATTCTTTAATTAATTCCTGTAAAGAAAATAACTCTTGTTCTGTACCCGGATTCCATCCTAAAAAGGCAAGCATATTAACAACAGCTTCTGGTAAATAGCCATCTTCACGATATCCAGAAGAAATACTTTGAGTTTTTGGATCTACCCATTGCAACGGGAATACCGGAAATCCCATTTTATCGCCATCTCTTTTGCTAAGTTTTCCTTTACCTACAGGCTTTAGAATTAGAGGTAAATGTGCAAAACTTGGGGCTTCCCAACCAAAAGAACGGTACAAAAGAACATGCAGAGCTAGGGACGGTAACCATTCTTCTCCTCGAATCACATGTGTGATTTGCATTAAATGGTCATCAACAATATTAGCAAGATGATATGTGGGCATCCCATCACTTTTAAATAAAATTTTATCATCTAGAATATTGGTGTCAATACTTATATCTCCACGAATTTCATCTGTAAGATGTAAAATTTCATCTTTAGGAGACTTAAACCTGATAACATAAGATTCACCAGAGTTAATTTTTGCAGCTACTTCATCTTCAGATAAGGATAGAGAATTAGTAAGTTTTTCTCTATTATGCCAATTATAAATAAATGTTTTCCCTTTGGCTTCGTGATCTTTTCTATGATTATCAAGAGCTTCTGCAGTATCAAAAGCAAAATATGCATAACCGTCTTTTATTAACTGATCTGCATATTGCTTGTATAAATGTTTGCGTTCACTTTGCCTATATGGGCCAAACCCTCCATCTTTTCCTGGTCCTTCATCGAATGTAATACTACACCAATCCAGTGCTTCTTTGATATAATCTTCGGCTCCGGGAACGTATCTGTTTTGATCGGTGTCTTCTATTCTAAGAACAAAGGTTCCATTATGTTGCTTGGCAAAGAGATAATTAAATAACGCTGTTCTCACACCTCCTATATGTAAGGGTCCGGTAGGACTAGGTGCAAATCGTACCCTAATGTCTTTTGTCATGATTGTGTTTTTTAAACTTTAAAAAGTCTTACAAGTAAGAGGCAAAGATACAATCTTAAATATGCTATGGAAATGATTTTATAGGATAAGCTATGAAATTCTTACTACGTTTTTATGTATTTTTCATTTCACGTGGAACACGTTTATTCATGATCAAAAACCATAGGGGAGGGAATAATGATAACACCATAGATGTAGGATAACCAAAAGGTAATTGAGGACTTTTGTCGTGATGATCTAAAATTTGATATTTTTTTGATGCTCTGTGATGATGATCACTATGTCGCGTTAGTTCATATAACATAATTCTTCCGAGGGTATGATTTGAGTTCCATGAATGAATTTCTCTTACACGTTCATAACGACCAGAGCTGGTTTTTCTTCTTACTAAGCCATAATGCTCGATGTAATTAATGGTTTCAAGCAATAGGAAACCTGTTACACCGCTTAAAAACGCAACTAGCAATCCTAAAAACCCAAAGAAATATGTAACTGTTGTTAAATACAAAAGAGTAATAAAAACATAACAAAGCATATCATTTTTTATAGAGAAGAAAGCCTGATTGTTTTGTTTTAATAATTTCAATTGTATTTTCCAGGCATTTATGTATTGCCGTATAGTCGAAGTTATCCAGAATAAATAAACGGGTTGGTTATATCCTGCTGTAGCTGGATCCTCTTTGGTTGCAACATTTAGGTGATGACCAAAATTATGCTCTATATAAAAATGCATATATAGAGATGGAAGAAGAAGAGCTTTACCTATATACCGTTCGTTTGTAAAACGATGACCTAATTCATGTCCGACATTTATTCCGTTTGATCCCAAAACAATACCTAATGAAATAATAATACCTATAATTTCATATGTATCTAGATTAGATGTGGTGGAAGTAAAAATAGCATAAAATAAAAGGCCATAGACAATAGGAAGGTTAATGTAAAGCATCCAATCGAATACCCTTTTTTTTGATTGTGATATTTTGCGTTTATCATCTACGTTTTGGGTTGAAGAATTTGTGAATAATTCTAGTATAGGAATCAGCCCAAAGGCATATATAGGTGTTAGATAGGTATAAATTCCTTGTAACCAAATACCAATAATTGCCATAAATGGTATTGTGTATGCACAAATATATTTAAGATCTTTCATAACAACTTATGTTCTAGACGATTGAATTATCATAAATATAACAATTCTATTAAAAATAAAATTGTAGATTTAGTGGTTAATGAAAAAGGAAGGTATAAAAGATGGATAATTTTCAGTTCATAAAAAGTAAGTTAGAGCAGTTTACAAGAAAATATTATGTAAACGAACTCATAAAGGGTATTATTCTTTTTTTCGCAATTGGTGTTCTGTATTTTTTAATAACACTGCTTGTTGAGAATTTCTTATGGCTTAGTAGACTAGGAAGAACTATATTGTTTTGGCTTTTTATCGCAGTAGAGTTTGGTTTGTTTGTTAAATTTATACTAGTACCAATTGCTAAATTATTTAAACTTACAAAAGGAATCGATTATGAAAAAGCATCTGGAATAATAGGAAATCATTTTCCTGAAGTTAGTGATAGACTTTTAAACTTGTTACAATTAAGTGAAAATGAAAATTCATCTGCTTTGTTATTAGCAAGTATAGAACAAAAGTCAAATGAACTAAAACCAATTCCTTTTAAGCTTGCTATTAACTTAAAAAAGAACGCTAAATATCTTAAATATGCAGCAATTCCTGTGGCTATATTCCTACTATTATTTGTTTTTAATAAAACGAGATGGATTTCTGATAGTTATAAAAGGGTAGTAAATTATGAAGTTGCTTATGAGCCCCCTGCACCTTTTCAATTTTTTATAGTTAATAAAGATCTAAACGCTTTCGAAAATAAGGATTTTGTTCTTAAAGTTAGAACGGCTGGTGATATCGTTCCTGATAATGCGACAATTTCATATAATGATGAAATTTATTTTTTAAAGAATGTAGGCTTGGGTGAGTTCGAATATAGGTTTATTCAACCAAAAGAATCTTTAGAATTTGTTATAAGTGCCAATGAAGTAAATTCGATTCCACATCGTTTATCGGTTGTTCCAATTCCGGCTTTGCTTAATTTTGAAATGAAATTAGATTACCCAGGATATACTAAGAAAGTAGATGAAATTCTTAAAAGTTCTGGTAACGCAACTATCCCAGAAGGAACAAAAGTTAATTGGATTGTTTATACAAGAAACACAGATAAAGTTGAGTTAAAAACTAAGGATTCTGTTATTCCCTTGACAAAAAATGGAACCGATTTTTCTTACCAAAAACAGGTATATTCTAATTTGGATTATCAAATCACTACCTCTAATCAGAATGTAAAGGATCATGATAATTTAGCGTTTAACCTTAATGTGATTAAAGATCAATATCCAGAGTTAAATTTAAAATCTGAAAAGGATTCTGTAGATAATCAAACTGTTTATTTCTTTGGTAGAGTAAGTGATGATTATGGATTAAGTAAACTACGACTGGTATATTACGATCAGGATAATGCGTCAGATATTAAAATTGAAAATATAGCTATTACTAAAACTGTTTTTGACGAATTTATATATGCTTTTCCTGCGGGAATTGATTTGAATGAAGGGAGCAATTATGAGTTTTATTTTGAGGTTTTTGATAATGATGTGATTCATAATTATAAGAGTACGAAAAGCCAGGTGTTTAATTTTAGGCAACTCACAAAAGAAGAAAAAGAAGATGCTTTGTTGAAAAAACAGAATGAAGCAATTTCTGGGTTAAATAAGTCATTAGACAAGTTTAAAGAACAAGAAGAGGAATTAAAAAGTTTAAGTAAAACGCAGAAAGAGAAAAGAAATTTAGATTTTAATGATAAGAAAAAGCTTGATGATTTCTTGAAAAGACAAAAAGAGCAAGAAAAAATGATGCAGGATTTCTCAAAAAAATTAAAAGATAATCTTGATCAGTTGGAGAATAAGGAAAAAGAAGAACCTTTTAAGAATGCGTTAAAAGAAAGACTAGAAAGAAACGAGGAAAAACTAAAAAAGAATGAAAAACTTTTAGAAGAAATTGAACGTTTGGCAGATAAAATTCAAAAAGAAGAATTAACAAAAAAACTGGAAGAATTAGGTAAAGAAAATAAAAACCTGAAGAAAAATCTGGAACAGTTATTAGAGTTAACTAAGCGATATTATGTGATAGAAAAACATGAAAAATTAGTTAAGGAATTAGAAGATTTGGCCAAAAGACAAGAAGAGTTATCTGAGAAAAAAGAAGAAGAAAACACTAAAGAAAAGCAGGACGAATTAAATAAAGAGTTTGAAAATTTCCAGAAGGAAATGGAAAAACTAAGGAAGGAAAATGATGATTTAAAAAAACCAATGAACCTGGATCAGAAAAAAGGTGATGAGAATGAAATAAAAAAAGAACAGCAAAAAGCAAGCGAAAACTTAGAAAAAGAAAATAAATCTGATGCTAAGAAAAACCAAAAAAGTGCTGCTCAAAAAATGAAGCAGATGAGCAATGGTATGATGATGCAAATGCAAATGGCAGGAGGAGAGCAACAGCAAGAAGACATGGAAATGTTAAGACAGATTTTGGATAATCTCGTTGATTTTTCAATTGGGCAAGAAGGTTTGATGAAGAAGTTTAAGGGCATAGATATTAATAACCCAAGCTATTCGTCTAAGCTAAGAAAGCAAAGTATATTAAGAGAGAATTTTATACATATAGATGATAGCCTTTATGCTTTGGCATTACGTACCCCACAGATTACCGAAATGGTGACACAAAAATTAACCGATATAGAATTTAATATAGATAAGTCATTAGAAAGGTTGGCAGAAAACCAAGTTGTTCAGGGTTCGGCCAATCAACAGTATACTGTAACGGGATCAAATGATTTGGCATATTTACTAAGCAGAACTTTGGATCAGATGCAAAACAGTATGTCGGCATCGGGAAGCAAGGGAAAAAGTGGTTCTAACGAATTTCAATTGCCAGATATTATCAAGAAGCAAGATGAATTAAACAAGAAGATGGAAGAGGGCGCAGAAAAGGGAAAGAAAAAAGGCGATAAAGAAGGAGAACAAAAAGGAGGTAAGCAGGGAGAAAAACAAGGTAAAGATAATAAAGGTGGTGGTAAAAATGGAGATAAAAAAGGAGGGAAAGAAGGAAATAAAAAAGATGGTGATAATAATAATGGTGAGGGAGAATCACAGATGCAGAAGGAAGACATGAATGGCGAATTGTATGAAATATATAAACAACAGCAACAACTTAGAAATGCTTTACAAGATAAGATAAGAAAGGAAGGAAAAGGAAATAAGATAGGAAGTAGTTTGTTGCGTAAGATGGAACAGGTCGAGCAGGAATTATTGGAGAAAGGATTTAATGAAAAAACCTTGTCAAAAATGCTTGATTTAAAGCATGAGTTACTAAAATTGGAGGATGCTACATTAGAACAAGGTGAAGAAGAAAAAAGAGAGAGCAAAACAAATCAAGTACAATTTGGTAATCAAAATTCTCAGCAACTAGAGAAGGCAAAACAATATTTTAATACTACTGAAATATTAAATAGACAAGTATTACCTTTGCGGCAAAACTATAAACAAAAGGTACAAGAGTATTTCAAGAAAGATAATGATTAATTTTTTTTACGAAACGAATATTGAATTGCTGAATGAGGTTGCTTTATCTTCTTGGATAAGTGCAGTTATTTTATCAGAGAATAAGTTAGAGGGAGAAATAAATTTTATCTTATGTGATGATAAGTATCTACTAAAGATTAATCAAGATTTTTTAAATCATGATACCTTTACAGATATAATAAGTTTTGATAATACAATGGGCGACCAACTAAACGGCGATATATTTATTTCTGTAGAAAGAGTAGAAGAGAATGCCCGTGAATTTATGGTTTCGAAGGAGGAAGAAATGCGAAGGGTTTTAATACACGGCATACTGCATTTTTGTGGATACAAGGATAAGCTTGATGAAGAGAAAAAGCTTATGAGACAAAAGGAAAATGAAAAACTATTAATGTTCCACGTGGAACATTAATAAATAAATGATTGCAATAAAGTAGCAGTTGTTCCACGTGGAACAACTGTTTTTGAATAATAAAATTATGTTCCACGTGGAACAGTTGAATAAAAATTATGTTTGATAAGGAGTATGATGTAATAGTGGTTGGTGCTGGTCATGCCGGAAGCGAGGCAGCAGCGTCAGCTGCTAATTTGGGATGTAGCACTTTGCTTATTACAATGAATTTGCAAAACATTGCGCAAATGAGTTGTAACCCTGCTATGGGTGGAATTGCAAAAGGACAAATTGTAAGGGAGATAGATGCGCTTGGTGGGTATAGCGGAATTGTGAGTGACCGTACTGCAATTCAATTTAAGATGTTGAATAAGTCAAAAGGACCTGCGATGTGGAGTCCAAGAGTTCAAAGTGACAGAATGCGTTTTGCAGAGGAGTGGAGATTGCTGTTGGAACAAACTCCTAATTTAGATTTTTACCAAGAAATGGTGAGTGGTCTTCTAGTAGAAAATGGAGAGATAAAAGGAGTTCGAACTTCGTTGGGATTAGAAGTTAAAGCAAAGACAGTCGTGCTAACTAATGGAACATTTCTGAATGGATTAATTCATATCGGAGAGAAACAATTTGGTGGAGGTAGAGCAGGCGAAAAAGCAGCAACCGGGATAACAGAACAATTGATTAATTTTGGTTTTGATGCCGGAAGAATGAAAACAGGAACTCCTCCAAGAGTGGATGGGAGATCTTTAGAATATTCTAAAATGATTGAACAACCAGGAGATGATAATCCAGAGAAATTTAGTTATACAGATTTAACAACACCACTTACTAAACAAAGATCTTGTCATATGACGTATACTTCTTTAGAAGTACATGATTTGTTGCGAGAAGGTTTTGATAGATCTCCAATGTTTAATGGTAGGATTAAAAGTATTGGGCCAAGATATTGTCCGTCTATAGAAGACAAGATTAATAGATTTGCTGATAAAGAGAGACATCAATTATTTGTAGAACCCGAAGGGTGGAACACCGTAGAGGTTTATGTAAACGGGTTTTCTACATCACTACCAGAAGACGTTCAATTTAAAGCTTTAAAATCTGTAGTGGGTTTTGAAAACGTGAAATTTTTTAGACCAGGATATGCTATAGAATATGATTACTTTCCTCCAACACAATTAACACATACTTTGGAAACGAAATTAATTTCCGGATTATTTTTTGCTGGACAGATTAACGGAACAACGGGATATGAAGAAGCAGCATCTCAAGGATTAATGGCAGGAATAAATGCAGCGCTAAAGGTGAAAGAAAAAGAGTCTTTTATTCTCAAAAGAAGTGAAGCTTATATAGGTGTTTTAATAGACGACCTTATAACTAAGGGAACAGAAGAACCGTATCGAATGTTTACTTCTCGTGCAGAGTACAGAACTTTATTAAGACAAGATAATGCAGATTTTAGACTTACACCAAAATCTCATGAGATTGGATTGGCTTCTGATGATCGAATGAGAAGAATGGAAGAGAAGGAAAAAAAGGCAAGCGCTTTTGTTCAGTTTTTTAAAGATACAAGTGTTTCTCCAGAAGAAGCAAATCCTATTTTAGAAGAAAAGAAAACATCACCAATTAACCAGAGTGGAAAAATGTTTAAATTATTTTCTCGACCTCAGATTACTTTAGATGATATAAGACACTTTAAAAAAGTTGCTAGATACATAGAGGAAAATAATTTGGATAAAGAAGTTTTAGAACAAACAGAAATTCAGGTTAAGTATTCTGGCTATATCGAAAAAGAAAAAAACAATGCAGATAAATTAAATCGTCTTGAGGATGTAAAAATCCCTAAGAATTTTGATTACACTAAACTAAAGTCGTTATCTTTTGAAGCGAGAGAGAAAATGTCTAAAATTAAACCGGCAACCGTTTCTCAAGCATCTCGAATTAGTGGAGTTTCACCAAGTGATATTTCTGTGCTTTTGGTGTATATGGGTAGGTGATGGATTACGTCATAATTCGAGAGTCAGAAACCTTAATAGTTAAAGTGTTTTCTTTTATTACAATTGTTGTTTATGCAATGATATCTTTAGTATCTTTTTTAGTTGTCAAGTTACCTGTAATTTTAAGTGTTTTGTTTTTTTGTATTGGTGTTTTTTTTGCTGGTTTTTCTACTGCATATAGAATTACTAAAAACTTTAAAAATGAAAAACTCTTTATTCTTTATCGGTGGGTTTTTTGGAAAACTAAACTTAATTTGGAATTCCCTGACTATATTTCGGTTTTTCATGCTTCATTTATAAGTAGGGATGAGGAAGACGGAAGTGAGTCAAGATTTAAAAAGTGGGTGGTTAGATTTTTTAAAGACAACAGGTTTTTTACAATTTTGGAAGAAAATGACTATGAGAAAGCTTTAGAAAAAGCTAATGAGTTAAGTAAACTTTTAGAGGTAGAAATTTATGATAGATCTAAAGAATAGTTCCACGTGGAACATTTTTGTAAAAAGGTGCTTGTGAATTTTTCTAATTTTAAGATATAAGGAATTTGATGATGAAAAATATGTTTATATTATTTTTTGTTTTATTTTCATTTTATTCGTGTATTACGACACATAAGGTAAGACAGATTGATAATTTTAGAATTGAAACCGAAAACATGTTTAACGAAGAATCGTTTCTTTTTAAACCTAACATGTACCCAGAAGAAGTGAAACGTTCATTACGAAAACAATTTGGTTTAACAAAGGATCAAAATTTATCAGATTTTGATGCAAAACTATTCGATGATTTTGATACCGAATTTAATGTCAAAATAAGTTTTGAAACGGATAGAGAAGTTAGAATAAATTTAGTTAATGATTTAATAAATAGATCGAACAAAGAAGATACCGAAAACGAAATAGGAGATCTTGAAACTTTTGTAAAAATTATCATTGTAGATGCTAGTGGTGATAATTGTCTTTCTACAAAATCGTTGTTTTATAATAAAACCAGATCGTTTTTGATAAGTATAAAAAATAATATGAAAATAGAACCGTTGTTTTAAATTTTTCTATCTATATAAATGAATAAACAAAAAACCTTAGATTTTTTTATCGAATGTAAAGATTATACGGTTTCTGGAGAAAAGTTTCAGTTGCTTTATGATAAAGAGTATGATATGTTAGTTACTTCTCCAAAACCTGATGAAAATGAATTAGGTAAATATTATGAGAGTGAAGATTATATTTCTCATACAGATGCAAAACGATCTCTTTTTGAAAAATTATACCATTTGGTCAAAACGTATTCTTTAAACAAAAAGGTTAAACTTATTTCTACGTTAAATCAGCAACCTGGTGCACTTTTAGATATTGGTGCAGGAACAGGTGATTTTTTGAATGTTGCAAAAAATAAAGGTTGGATGATCGAAGGAGTAGAACCAAATAATCAAGCAAAAGAATTGGCAAAACAAAAAAGAATTGATTTAAAACCAGAAACGGTGAATTTGAATTCAAAAAGTTTTGATGTTATTACCATGTGGCATGTTCTGGAACATATACCAGACTTGCAACTTCAAATCAAAGAATTAAAACGCCTTTTAAAACCAAATGGATTTGTAATTATAGCAGTCCCAAATTTTAAGTCATATGATGCAAAGTGGTATAACTCTTTTTGGGCCGCATATGATGTTCCCAGACATCTTTGGCATTTTTCTAAAACTTCTATCCAAAAAATTTTTGAAAAAGAAAATTTGAAGCTAAAAAAAGTACTCCCTATGAAATTTGATTCATTTTATGTATCACTTTTATCAGAAAAATATAAAAGCGGTAAAATGAACTTTTTGAACGCTTTTTGGGTTGGATTACGCTCTAATCTTAAAGCAAAACGATCTGGCGAGTATTCTTCACATATTTATGTTCTTAAAAACGACTAATTTTTATTTTTAGATACTTTTTTTCTCTTTTTATAACAATCCACACCTATTTGTACCTCTTTTTTTTAAAAAGAGCTTAAAACGCTTTATTTTTGTTTGATTTTAATATAAAAAAACTATTAAAAAGAACTATATTATTGTTTTTTCTTATATATAATTTTTTACGACCATATAATGAATAACATCGCATGAACTTTGATATTTTTGCTCAGAATTAAATTTTTGAAAAATGAAAAAAATAGTATGGGTTGCAAGTGCATTATTAATTTTAGCTTCTTGTAATCAACAAATAGAGAAAACGGGTTATGTAAATAACACCAAAGTTGTTTCTGATTTTAAAGAAATGAAAGCAGCGCAAGAAAAATGGACTAAGCGTAATAACGAAGTACGTGCAGAACTTGAAGAAAAGGCAAAACAATTTCAGATTGAGGTAGAAGGATATAAAAATATTATGAAATCTATGTCTGCTGCCAATAGAGAAAAGAAAGAGCAAGAGTTAATGGTTAAGCAACAAGGCTTACAAAGAGAGCAACAAGCTAAAATGCAAGAGATTCAACAAGGAAGCCAAGCAGAGATAGACTCTATTATAGGCAAAGTGAAGAGTTTTATAGAAGATTATGGTAAGAAAAATGGATATACTTATATTTATGGAGATACAGAAACTAGCAATATCCTATATGGTAAAGAGGAATTAAACCTTACAGATAAGATTCTTACAGCATTAAACGGAGGAGAATCTACTACCGAAACAAAAGAATAGTTTTTCTTTATAAAATATTAAAAAACCCTCATTATAAATAGTAAATGAGGGTTTTTTAATGCCTAAATATTTATTTTAATATCTTATATGACTGTACATTTATCATTTTTATAGCTAGATTATATTATATTTTGTGATATTATACTTGTAAAAATACTCTTGTTATTATCAC
This sequence comes from Aquimarina atlantica, assembly GCF_000626715.1. Lineage (GTDB taxonomy): Bacteria > Bacteroidota > Bacteroidia > Flavobacteriales > Flavobacteriaceae > Aquimarina > Aquimarina atlantica. The sequence goes on from NZ_AQRA01000002.1 coordinate 543,670, forward strand.
TTCAATTGATCAAATATGTACTTTTTTTATTTACTATTTAGAGGCTAATACACTCACAATGTGTTGATTATCAAAAACAAAATGTTAAACTAATTATTTGATAATCAAATAATTAACTATTTATAGTTTTTTGGAAGAAAAATTTCCATATAAATTTGTAGGAATAATCTTAAAACCTAAAAACTTGAATAGTCTTTGTTATTATACGTTTTGCTGTACTATCTGCTAGTGCTTTAAAAATCAGGAAATGCTCTTCATTATTTTCTGTATACGGCCCTATAATTATTCTAATACTATTTAATCATAACTATGATGTTATGATAGAAAAATACAATTTATTGCCATTAATTGCTACTATTGTACTATTCTCGTCGTTAAAAGCAGAAGCTCAGGAAATTGATCCTCCAATTTTTATTTTTCAAGGTACACCAAGCCTAATACAGAAACTCTGTATAGGTCAAAATAGCCCCAATCGAGAAGCTATAGCCAAGGCAAACATTTTATTTGCTACAGGTACAGAATTTGTTTTAGAATTATCTGATGAGAATGGTGTTTTTTCTAATGATGTTACCAGGGTTTTAACACGATTTACTACGCCAATAGCGATTCCTCCCGGGGGAGATATCGAATTTCCTTCTTTAGTTACCGAAACGACATTTACAGTTAACGAGTCTAACATAGGAGAGGTTTATGCATTAGAAGCTACTTTACGCGGGACTACTTTTCCTACCGCACGATCTAATGATCTAACGGTTGAGTTTTTATCCGATGTTGTAGTAATAGAAGCTTCACCGGCATTTATTCCATTTGGAGAGACCTCTACATTAAGTGTTCCTTCGAGTAGTAATTATGCTTATGAGTGGTTTATGGTTGTAGATGGTGAGAACCAATCTTTGGTAGACGGTTCTACAGTTATAAGTGGTCAGGGTACAAGTTCTATAGAGATAGATAGGACAGGTGATTATTTTGTTAGGATTACGTTATTGGATTGTGTTATAGATTCAGAGATACTCAGTATTTCCGATGTTGCTGGTTCATCAGAGATAATTCCTAATGTAGTTACCCCTAATAGCGATGGTATCAATGATAATTGGTTACTACCACCGAGTTTGTTTAATCAGCAATCTGTAGAGGTTACGATTTACAATGCACGAGGTCAGGTTGATTTTACATCTTCAAGTTATCAGAATAACTGGCCACGAGAGAATTCGAAATCATCGGGTCAGGACCCGTTTTATTATTATATAATCACCAAAAATAATTCCGTAGTCAGAAAAGGTTCGATAACGATAATGAAGTAGTAATTTTGTGATTTTTCTGAAGAAAAAAAAACAATTAGAGAAAAAAGATTTCGAATAAATAATGAGTATTCGGGAAGAAAATTTTCTTCTGATTTTTTATATAATATCGTTTTTCTATGACCAAAAACTTAGCGCTATTTTTTACACTTAATCGAGAAAAATTACCTTTTTTAGAACATTTAATGCATATAAAATATGCCAAAAAACGTATAAATAATATGTTTTTTAAGCAAAATTCTTCTGGTTTTTTTATGAAAATAGGGGAGATTTAAACCTTTTTTATCGGTTTGAAATGATTTTTTACAATAGCTCAAGACATTGATTAACAAATTTTTATGTATATTGAAATGTTTTTTATGATTCTATTTGTTTTAGTTAAAATTGAACAAGCAACAAAAGGTCAGAAAATTATTACAAAAAAAAGTTAAATTTTAGTTTGATATAAATATTTAATTTATAATTTTATGTCTTGGTAAAAAATATATTAACAATATTATTAACAAGCGCCCCAAATCGCAAAGTTAATATAGTATATTCACCTTAATCATAAGTGTGATATCATGAAAAAAAAACTTAACCTCATATCATTAATTGCTATAGTGACAGGCTTTCTATTTTCTTCTTTGAAAGCTAATGCTCAGGATATTGGTGCGCCGTTATTTTCTATTGGTGGGTCGACCACCTCGATACTCTGTGTAAATCAAAATGTTCCCAATCGAGAAGCAGTTGCCCAAACTCCTTCGGGATTTGGACCCAATACAGAATATATTCTAGAACTGTCGGATGAGAATGGTCTTTTTTCTGCTAATACTACTAGAGTTTTAACTACATTTACTAGTTCTGTAGCTATTCCACCTAATGGAACAATAACATTTCCTTCTTTTGCTATCCCAACAGATTTACGAGGTGAGAATTATAGTTTACGAGTTAATGTCCCTGCAAGTTCTATTTTAAGTGCAGTACAAGAAAATATTCCTATTTACTATTTTGATTTTTCTCAAGGTGTCACATTAACAGGAGCGAATATCGAGGCCAACACAGTAGCATTATGTGTTGGAGAATCGGCAACATTGACAGCTTTACCAGGAGATTTTCCAGAATATATTTGGTCTTTTAATGGTACAGTGATTCCTGGTGAATCTGGTAATACACTCGAAAATGTAACCCAAGTAGGAAGTTATACAGTTCAAGTCAATTTCGGAAGTTGTAATCCCTCTTTTAACTTTGATACAGCAACAGTAGAAGTTATTGATTTTAATGATACAACAGTACGGATCAATGAACCTTCGCCACAATCCTTTTGTCCCAGTGATGTAAAAATATTAACCACTAGTGTTACCGATCCGGGATTTACTTATGAATGGTTTAAGGACGGAGTTTTAATACCTGATTTTAATGGTCCTTCCGAGATTTTACCTGCGAGTAATTTTGGAGGTATTTACACAGTTAGAGTTACCGGAACGCCGACATGTAATATAACCACTGCTCCTGTGGAGGTTATTAATTTGGGTTCAGATATTTTGACTCAGCCCCCTCCCCAGATTATGTTATTACCGACCCAGCCCGCGTTGACCTTGTCTATTACGACCAATGCACCTGCTGCTGGCAGTACGGTAGAATGGTTTAGGAACGGAATAAGTATCCAAGGTCCGCTCGCGGTTAGTACACCGGGAGCTTTGTCAATTAATGTAACTAATTTAGGAGTATACCGTGTAGATGTTTTTGCCAATGATAGCTGTATGGATACTCTTCAGGCTACTACCGAGGTTTTAGAGCCAGTAGGATTTAGGACCCAGATTTCTACATTGTTAGACTGTGATGCCGATACTGGCACTTTGGGTTTAGAGAATTTATTTGGTATTACTTCTACCGGTGCAGAAGTTCCGATTACTACAGATCAATATTCTTTATTTGATTTTGAATGGTTTTTGGGTAGTCAATCTACTGGAGTTACCGAAACGACATTTACAGTTACCGAGTCTAACATAGGAGAGGTTTATGCATTAGAAGCCACTTTACGCGGGACTACTTTTCCTACCGAACGATCTAATGATCTAACGGTTGAGTTTTTATCCGATGTTGTAGTAATAGAAGCTTCACCAGCATTTATTCCATTTGGAGAGACCTCTACATTAAGTGTTCCTTCGAGTAGTAATTATGCTTATGAGTGGTTTATCGTTGTAGATGGAGAGAACCAATCTTTGGTAGACGGTTCTACAGTTATAAGTGGTCAGGGTACAAGTTCTATAGAGATAGATAGGACAGGTGATTATTTTGTTAGGATTACGTTATTGGATTGTGTTATAGATTCAGAGATACTCAGTATTTCCGATGTTGCTGGTTCATCAGAGATAATTCCTAATGTAGTTACCCCTAATAGCGATGGTATCAATGATAATTGGTTACTACCACCGAGTTTGTTTAATCAACAATCTGTAGAGGTTACGATTTACAATGCACGAGGTCAGGTTGATTTTACATCTTCAAGTTATCAGAATAACTGGCCACGAGAGAATTCGAAATCATCGGGTCAGGACCCGTTTTATTATTATATAATCACCAAAAATAATTCCGTAGTCAGAAAAGGTTCGATAACGGTAATGAGATAATTTTATGGCCAGAAAATTACTATTAATAATCATATGTATATCCTTTAACCTTCTTAGAGGACAGGATGAAAATACCACTACTTATGGTATTCTTCCTACGGATATTCCTACTCATACCTTAGTAAAATATAACCGTTTTTATTTTAACCCTACCTTTTCTTTGGTTCGCGAAAACAAAAAATCTATTAATGTTTATAATAAAACACAATGGGCTTCATTTAATGACAATCCTCAGACGTATTTAATTAATTACACATCAAATTTTGATGAAAAAATAGGTGTTTCTATTGGTTTGCATCAACAAAATGAAGGTATTTACAGGTATTTTGGTGGTATAGCAAACTTTGCATATAATATCGAATTAAATAGAGATATGAACTTCACTTTTGGTTTAAATCTCGGCTTTTCGCAAAGCGGAATTAAATCTAACATTGATTCAGCAACAAGTATTGTTTTAAATAATGGAGTAGAAGTAAGTGACCCCGTTATTTTGAACTATGAGAATAGTTCAGTTTTTCAATTGACCCCTGGTGTTAACTTTAATTATGCAGAATTTGATGTTGGGGTTTCTGTATCAAATCTTGTGGCTTACAACCTAACAGGCAGTGAACTATTGACAGATAATATGGCTTTTACCGGTCATGTTATGTATACTACAAGCCTAGAAAGAAGATCAGACAAGATAATACGAGGAATGGCATATGCCAATATGTTACCCGACTCAGGCGCAGATTCAAACCTTAGATATGGAGGTAATGTTATTGTCGAATTACCAGCACTAGGTTGGGCTCAAGCAGGGTATAATAGTTTTTATGGAGCTTCATTGGGTATTGGAGGGAATATTACATCGAATATTTCAGTTGGATATACCTACGAAACAGGATTTGGAGATACTAGTAATTTTGGAGCAAGTCACGAGGTAGGTTTAGCATATAATTTTGAAAAAGAAAAACCAAGAAGAAGAAGAAGAGGAAGTAGATCAAAATCAAGTACTCAAAAGGCATATGAAGAAAGAGATTCTGAAATTAGAAGACTTAAGAAGGAAATTCTTGAACAAAATAAACTGATAAGAGAATTACAAGAAGAACAAGGAGACTCTCGAAGCCAGGAACAAAAGGCAATGAGTGAGCTCGAAAAATCAATAGCAGAAGCTAGGGAGAAAGAATCCAAAGCAGCTAGAGAGTTAGAATTACAACGAGCGGAAGAAGTAAAATTACTAAACAAAAAAGCAGAAGAAGAGCGTTTAGCTGCTCAAAGACAAATAGAGCGCGAAGAAGCAGAGCAGAAAGCAGAAGAAGAGCGTTTAGCTGCTCAAAGACGAATAGAGCGTGAAGAAGCAGAGCAGAAAGCAGAAGAAGAGCGTTTGGCTGCTCAAAGACGAATAGAGCGTGAAGAAGCAGAGCAGAAAGCAGAAGAAGAGCGTTTAGCTGCTCAAAGGCAAATAGAGCGTGAAGTAGCAGAACAAAAGGCAGAAGAAGAAAGAATTGCTGCAGAAGAAGCAGCTCGTGAAGCCGAGGCAGCAGAACAAGAACGTCTAGCTGCTCAAAAAGAGCTGGAGCGTGAAGAAGCAGAACAAAAAGCAGAAGAAGAACGCCTAGCTGCTCAAAAACAGTTAGAACGTGAGGTTGCTGAGCAAAAAATAGAAGAAGAACGTTTAGCTGCTCAAAAACAGTTAGAGCGTGAAGTGGCAGAGCAAAGGATAGCAGATGAGGCAGCAGAAGCAGCCCGTTTAGCTGAAGAGAAGAGATTAGCAGATGAAGCAGCAGCAGAAGCGGCTCGTTTAGCTGAAGAGAAAAGATTGGCAGATGAGGCAGCAGCAGAAGCGGCTCGTTTAGCTGAAGAGAAAAGATTGGCAGATGAGGCAGCAGCAGAAGCGGCTCGTTTAGCCGAGGAGAAGAGATTGGCAGATGAAGCAGCGGCAGAAGCGGCTCGTTTAGC
>NZ_AQRA01000003.1 GCF_000626715.1 Aquimarina atlantica
ACTACTAAAAGTATAATTATAGGTTGCACCTACTTCTGCACTGCTAAATGTATAGCTTACGGCATTATCATTTCCGGCATTGATAGGACTCTGATCTATGGTAACCGAATACCCTGTTGGTGCAACGGTTTCTTTGGTTTCGGTATCTGTTGCGGCACTTCCTGTATTTCCATTTACATCGGTAAGTGTTACACTTAATGTAATGGTTCCATCTCCCAAACCACTTAGGTCTATTCCAGAGATCGTTGCTGTTGCAGAAGCCACAGTTCCTGATCCGGTTACATTGGTTCCTCCTCCAGAGCTACTAAAAGTATAATTATAGGTTGCACCTACTTCTGCACTGCTAAATGTATAGCTTACTGCATTATCGTTTCCGGCATTGATCGGACTTTGATCTATTGCAACCGAATACCCTGTTGGCGCATCGCGATCTACCGTATGGATCTCTCCTGTATTAAATGCTGCTGGTCCAGAATTGGCTAAGTCATCTGCAATGTTAGTAGACCCATTTAGATCTAGACGAATACCTCCTGTGCCGGTGATTGTATTTATAGTCACTGTAACACTTGTTCCTGACGAAGCACTTACGCTAGATACTGTTCCTGAGGCTGTTCCTGAAGTAGTAGTTAGAGAAAAATCATCTGTAGAAATATTATTAGCATTTTCATCAAATGTAACCGTATAAGTTATTGATGTAGCATTGGCTGCAGGAGAGCCATTTAAAGTTATAGATTGTACTACAGGAGGATCGGTATCAGGTACTGGTGCAGAAGTTTCGCCGTAAATTGCCGTACCAATACTACTGTTAGATTCATCTTGATAGATGTAGATTTGTTTTCCGTCATCAATTTTTAGTACTTCCATAGCTTGAATATCACTATTGCCACTATGAATGGTAGCTTGGGAACTTAGTGTGATATTGGTTCCTGTTACTTCTCCTTCTCTTGCATAAATTGGATCGGTACCGCTAGTAGGATTATACATAGCTATAAATTTATCAGAAGAGGAAGAGGCTAGTCGTACTCCTCCGACGGTTGTGATTAATTGCTGGCGTGTTCCATACCCTGTTATTGTTGTCCCGCTAACCGATCCTACCTGTACATAACCGTTTCCATCGTCGTCGTCGTCATAAGCAACTACAAACTTATTGGATGAAATAGCTACTACATCAACTTGTCTGCAATTAGTTTCGAAAATGTTTGCACTACCTAAAGTAATGGTTGATCCACTGACTGATCCTATAACAGCTCCTCCTTCGGAACCAGCAGTGGTTGCCTGATAAACAACTACAAAAGTACTACTAGACAATACATCCAAACCGGTCCAAATTGTTGCGTCTGTTAAAAAAGTTGCTGCTGTTCCAAAGGACAGTGTTGCCCCACTTACGGTAATTATTTTTGCTTTTCCGCGATTACCATCCTCGACATCTCGATAGACTACTATATGACTGGTTGAAGACAAAGCTTCCATCTCTATTGCATCTACATCTCCAGATGCAAAATCAAATGAGCTGCCAAAAGAAATAGAACTACCAGATACGGTACCTATTCTCATTTCTCCTACATCAGAGGCTCCACGTTCATCTTCAAAAGCAACAATAAATTGTGTAGCACTAATAGCTGAAATAGCAGTATGTGTTGCACCTACAGTACTGGCAAATTGTGTGCTACTTCCAAAGCTGATCGTATTTCCAGACAGTGTTCCTACCACAGCCTCTCCAGGTGTACCAGAAGCAGAAGATCTATACGCTATGACAAATTGGGTAGTGCTTAATGCTACTGCAGAGGGTTCTAGAAAAAAATTCGCTCCTGTAAATGTAGTAGCTGTACCGGGGGTAACAGGTGTTGTAGGAGCATAGTAACTTAGCTCGTTTATTTTTTTTGTGATAGCATATGCATCTATAGGGTCAGATCCTAAATTTAATTCTGAAAATAAGCTAGATATATGATGTATAACATAAGAGTCTCCTTCTATAGAGATATTTGGTTTTTTGTTATCTGTAGATGATTCCATAGCGATCCCAAAAAAGCTAAGAACCATCATAGATAAAAGTGTAATTTTTTTCATTATATAAGGGTTTTAAGAGGTGTATTCGAGTTTTCCTTTTTTACTATGTGTCTTTTTATAATTAAGTATGGTCAGTAATTAAAAAAATGACATTTTATATACATAAATATGGGTTCACCCAACCAGAGTCTAATTCTCCTACAATATGATTAGTAATAGGATTATTTTCATTCATTTTTTTGCCAATATCTACGATCGTATTGTAGATTCCAGAGGTATTGGTTTTTATTTTTACAATATCAATATCAGGAGTTATAAAACCTTCTTTAGAATAGAAGTTTTTAAGACCTCGCGGACTTTCAATACTTATTTTTTGTAGTTTTTCTTTTACAACATCCCATTGCCTTTTTTTAAGAGGCCGCAATAGCTCTTTAAATAAAAGTCCGGTTTCGTACCCTTGTAAAGCATAAAGATTAGGAGGTTGTCCAGTGTTTTGTTTGAATTTTTTTACGAATTGTTTATTGATTTTATGTTCTGAGTCTGGATTCCATAGCATGGCTCCATATAGATTTAGTTCGAGGTGTTTTACATCATCTAGCATATCTGGATATATCATGTTTTCTGCAACTAATAAAGGAATATCTTTTGTCCATGATTTTGATTTCCATAGATTTAAAAACTCATTTCCTTGTGGTCCTACAAATAAGGCGTGTACATATGCAGGAGCTTCTTTTCTGATTTTATCAAAGATCGATTCGATATCAAGGTGATGTGGATTATTGGTGTGGTATGGAATAACAGATTGTAAAACAGTATTTCCTCCTGCAGCACTAATACCAGCCTGAAAAGAGGTGTGTAGATGATACCCAGAATTATATATAGGTGTAATGATCAACCCTGGCTGGCGATATTCCTTTTGCGCCCAATATCCTAATGCATATTGACTTTGATATAATTGATGAGAATTAAAAAATACATTTGGACTGTGATAATCAAAACTAGGTAACATTTCTCCCATATCAAAAAAGAATCCCAGGGCATCTTTCCTATTGTCTATAAGCTGAACCAGATCAGGAAGGGAGCGGTAACTAATCATTCCCGAGACGATATCAACATTACTAAAGTTAAGTAATTTCTTTGCGGCTTCAATGACCGAGGATATTCCTCCTGAACCTGCAAATTCTGGAATAAGTTCGATATCCGATCTTCTTCCCGGTTTTTGACCAAGACCAAGGTAAAAACCTGTGGCAAGGTGTGGAAAAAAATTAGGATAAATACTCGAATAAGGGGTTAAAAAGCCAATTTTAATAGGAGTCATAATTCTTCAAGATAGAAGTATGTTGTTTGAAAAAATAGCCCAAACAACATACTTAAATTTATATACAAACTTGATGGTTGTAGTACTACTTAATTTCTAGACGGGAAAAGGCCTTGTATACAAATACAAGGATTTAAGGTTAGGAAAGGCATTCTGTTTTCGTGATATTGACTTCCTCCTGTATTTAAAGTGTCGGCATTACCAGTGATTGCACCTATAGCACCTGCTATGGGCACATTTGGAGCTTCTGAATTATATCCTGAAATTTCAGCTAAATTACTGCTGTCATAAGGAGCTGCTAATGATACGCCACTAGTAGGCGTGTGCGTATCTGCCTGACCACTATTTACGCTCATTTGTACTGTTATATTAAGACCAGAAGCGTCAATTATATGATTGTGCGATGGTATTTGTAATACATTTAAAGTCACTACTTCTTCACCCCCGCGTGACCCTAATCGATAATCAGATAAGCCAGGCCCATTACCAAAACCAATAGGTGCTCGCCCTCTTAAATCGGGTAAACCAAAAGTTGTACGACCATCTCCACCAAAAGTAGTTCCTAGTAATGAAAATAGCGCAGTGTTACTTGATATAGCTAATAAAGCACCAGAACAAAATGCCCAACTTCTGGGAGCAAAATTGCAAGCCCAATACACAATCTGTGAAAGATAAAATTCCATAATTTTAATTTTTTAAGTTAAAGATTCATTAAGATATAATACGATAGCCTCGCTTTTAGTCCTCTGTCTTTTCAAAGAAAACAGAAAGTTAAAAACCAGTCAATACGTATAATTACTTGATTTTGACAGATGTGTTAGCTTAAAATAGCTTAGAAATGATTATTTAAAGTTTGTAATAAATGGGGTAACTCATAAGATTTTTGAGATATAAACTTTTTACCATAAAAGTTTATTTAGGGGTAATTGGGTAATTAATGAGCGTATTTTGCAATTTAGAATATCTAAGTATAAGTTTTGTATACTAAGATGTTGATGTAATAATTACTGAAGGAAACATTTGTATGATGGTAGAATCCGTACCATTGATTAAAAAAATCGATTAATATTAATGTTCAGAACTTAAATTTAGTTAAAAAAAAATAACAAATCTTACTTTTTAGCTGTTTTTTTAGCTGCTGTATCCTAATACTATAGTGGGTAGTTAAACTTATTTCAAATACATACATTTTTTTTCGTAGTCAATAATTGCTTTTCCTTTTTTAAGAATGTCAGCTCCAATAATGCCATCTACAGGTTCTGCATGATGTGCTATTAGTGCTGTATTTACATGGTTAAGATCAAATAAAACAAGGGATATTCTTTTTCTAGACCAGTTTCCGATTTGTATGGTGTTTTTTTGCGAAAGTTGTGTTAGCATATCGGTAGCACCTGCTCCTGCAGCTTTTACATCGCTATCCTGGGCAAAAAGAGAAAATTTATCTACAGCTTCAAATCCAACACAGGAGTTAGAAGCACCTGTATCGACTATAAAATTACCCTCTATACCGTTTAATATTGCTTTAACTTCAAAATGATTTGTCTTTGTAAAAACTAATTTAATTCTGTGATATTCCTTTTGGTTTAAAAATTTTCGAAGTGTACTCATGTTTTATGTTGAAGAAACTTGGGTAAAAGTAGTATAATTAAAATAAATAAGACAATACCTATTTTATACCAAAAATAGCTTAAGGAATAAGAATGTCCGATCTCGCCATAATATACAAATGCCGCCCAATAATAAGGTGATTTCTGAACATTAGAGATGCTTTCTGTATCCAGATAGTCTAGCTTGGCACGATGTATCGCTGTTGCCTTGGGAATAGAAAGATTAAGATTTTGATAAAAGTTTTTCATTACTGTGGCGGTAGTTTTGTCGTTTACTTTCCATAATGAAAAAAGTATGTTTTCTACCCCGGCATAATGAAAACCCCTGCCAATGCTAATAGGACCTTCTCCTTTTGCTAGTCTGCCAACACCGGTTTCGCAAGCACTTAACACTACCAGATTTGCATTAAGTTGTGTTCCATATAATTGATTAACCAAAATATCCTGATCCCAAAATTGTATAGAGGCTGGTCTAGAAAAACTTCCTGATTCTGCATGTGTAGACAAATGAATGATATCATGTTCTTTTGCTAATTCAATAAACCGTTGATAGGACGCCTGTTCGTTTTCTAAAAAATCACCATTAAAATAATGTTGTATAGATTTGCTTTCGATTTTTGAAAATGAAAGTTCTTTATCTGTATTTTCAAAAACAGGAAATACTCCTAAAACCGTTTTTTTCTGAAGATTTTTAGGATTGGATCTCAAATATTTACCAGCTGAAATTTCATAGCTTATTTCAGCAGATCGTATTAAAAAAGACATTTTACTAAAATTCATTGAATTTGTCTTTTTTAATAATAAGGTCTCAAAAGGAATAAAACAAAGAAGACCATCGGGGATGATTAATAATTTTTTAGAGTATCTGGGGATTTTTAATACGTTATAAAGTTCAGCAGCATTTTTTGTGAATTCAGGAATGTTACTAATGATTATTGAAGCGTTGTCGAAATAATGAATATATTTTTTGACAATGCTTTTAAAATATTCAGGATTTTCTATTTTTTTGATTTCAAAAGAATCTTGAGTGATTATAAACTGATATACGTTTCGATTTCCATAAAAATATTCAATCAAAGTGGTGCGATCTTTTTTTAATTTTTTCTGAAGAGCAGGAATAGAAATATTGTTTTGATACCTAAGTAGTTTGGGATATGTATGACGAAGCTTTTTGAGGGTTTCTTTAAGAACAATAGATGTAGTGTCATGAGCTGTAGTCCATTTTTGAATTTGAGCAATATTGGCGCCTTTGCCTTTTAATTTTTCTTTTAAAATTAGAGTCTCATAGGATGTTAATGCTGCATTAAGTCGATTTTTTTTTGAAACCAAAGAGTCACTTTTGTATTGAGATAGTGTTTTTTTAGATATCAGCGCTTCATTTACAATAGGAGATTTAGAATACTCTGCTGCCCGAAATGCTAGTGTATCGTATTGTTCCTCTTTTTTGGTTTGGTGAATAGTAAAAAGAAGATCAATATAAGCTTCTGTTCTGTTCCTGTTTTGGCTATGTTGAATGATGCGAGTGTCCTGAAGCGGATATACGATATTTAATTTTGAATTTACGTCAAAAGCCAAATCAAAGGCAGCTATCGCTAGAAGAGGTTTTTGGGTTTGTTGATACATATAAGCATGAATGTCTAGTGCTTTTAACAGAAGCCTATCTGCAATAAGATGTTCTTTAGACGGTAAATCAGTATTTACAGAATATCCAGGTAGGAGAGAGGTGTATATTTCTTTTAGGTTTTTTTGAATTTCTCCAAACTTGGATTTGGATAATAAAATATCGATATATGCTAATTGCCATTTGACAATAGTTCTTGCCGATGTATTTTTGTTTTTGAGCAATTGAAACCTAGCCTGTGTAATATAATCCTGAGCTTTTTTAAATTCTTTCTTTTCTAAAGCAGTGGCCGCTAGAATTTGATACGCATTTATTTGATTAATATCTATGGAAATTACTTTGTTTGCATAAGTCTTTGCTTTCTCGTAATCACCAGAATCCAGATGGTTTGTGGCTGTATTTGTTAGTAAATTGATGTTGTTGGGGTCAATATTTAACCCTTTTTTGAGTATTTCGAGAGCTTTTGAATAATTTCCTTGATTGTGGTATACAATAGAAAGATTAGTAATTCCCGAGATAATTTTTGAAGTGTTCTTAGCTTGTTCAGCTTGATATAAATAGCTTTTTATAGTGGTTTCTGCCTTGGGTAGGTCTCCAATCTCTGTGTAGATATTACCAAGTGGTTGTAGGCAATTTTCAATGATGTCATAGTCGCTTAATTCATTTTCATAATATGTTTTCCAGGCAGTTTCGTAATGTAAAATAGCTGTTGGTTTGTGGTTGAATTGATTGAGATAATACCCCAAATTGCAGTTTACGATTATCCAGGCCAACTGATCTGCTTTGGTATAAAGCTGATCTTTTTTGGGAGCAATCATTTTACTTAATTGTAGTGCTTCAGAATTCGATGGTTTTTGTAGAAAATGATCTAACTGATTATATAAAAACGTTGAGGTTTTTGTTTTTTGCTGAGCCTGTAGTATTGGGTTTCCAAACCAAAGAGCAGCGATACATAGCAATATTCTAAAACTTCCAAATTCCATAGAATTGAATTTGAGAGTTTGGGCCATCAAAATTATGAACATATCTAACTCCTATACTTGGCCCTATTCGTACCGCTCCAAAATTCATTCCAACAAAAACACCGGTTTGTATATTGGTAAAATCATCTTTGATTTCTTGTGTTTCAGCAACATCAAGTTCGATGTTTCGAATAATTTCTGGGGGAGTTGGGCCATTATTTCTAATAATGGTAAACCCTTCTCCTGTGGTTTCCTGATCATTTTTGCTTGTGATATCCATTTTTAATTGGATTCCTGCTCCCATGGCAAAAAAGTTATTGAAATTATAGCGAAATGATCCGGGAACGACATAAATAGAAATGTTATTAAATGTATTCGCTTCTGAGAATTGAATTAGGCTTTCGGTACCATTTGCATCTATAGAAGTGGTTTCAAAGTTTCGTAGTTCATCATAAGAAGATGCAGATGCCATTAATTCTGCCTGATAGTATCCTCTGTAGGATTTAAAAGGAGATAATGTTGCTCCAACAAAATACTCTTTTTGATTATCTAGTTCGGGAACCATGATATATCCGGCTTTTGCACCAATAGAAATACCGGGCATAAACCGGGTGGTTGCATAGTTAGTAATAATAGGTTCGTTTTTATCAAAATATATAGCGGTACGACTTTTGGTCTTTTTTTTATGAAAGTCTTTGCCAAATTTCATAGAATATTTTACGAACCCTTTGGTCGAGTCTATTTCGGATACATTCTTTTGTTGACTTCCGGGAAGATATATGCGATTAAATTGAAAAATGATCTTGTCTTTTTTTAAAATAGTATCGAGACAGCTGTAATTAACCTCTCTTTCTTTAGGACAAATTGGGCATTCGGGATACATACCATCAATTTTTAATGTAGATTTATCAAACATTTCTGGAGTATCTACGGCTAGTTTTATAGTATTAGCCGGACCTTCTCCGTTGTTTTGAAAACGCACTTTAAATTTGAGGCGTTTAAATCGTACTAACCGATAATTCATTAGCCAACCATTAGAAGACATCTTATTGGGATCATGAGAAGTAACAATTTCCATTTCTGTATCCTTCACGGTGTGATTGTCAAAATTGTCATCAGGAACATAGATACTTCTTAGTGTAACAATAGCACTGGTATCTTTGATCATTTCGGGTGTTGTTTTTAGAGTCCTGAAAATGTTGCGTTCTTCACCAGGTTGCATATCATTAAATGCAATTACCTGATAGTTGCGATACAATGATTTGGACTCTTCTAATGTAAGTGGTAAGTTTTTTCTTTTAGTGGTATCCTGAACAAATAATGTTCTGTTTTGTAGTGTGGTATGGGTTGAAGAAGCTAATAAAGTATGATCATCATTATGAGAGAGCGTTTCAGAAATAATAGGTAGTGGAATAATTTTTTCCCCATGATGTAATCTGGTGTCTTCCAGAATAAAGTTGTCATTTTTAAATTGATTATCATTATAAAACAAGTATAATTTACCACTAGAAACGTAATTATTGGTGTTTTTATAACTTGTTATAAATATCATTTCCTGGTCAGGAATAGGCTCACGATTTCGTTTCAGGATTAAATCATCATCTTCAATAAAAAGGGAGTTTGAGTCTAAAGAAGCCTCATCAGATGTATCATTTACAGTTATTGATTTTGGTCTACTTGTAGGTGGTTTTCCATTATCATAATTATTAGTTGCCCAAAGGTTAGTTTCGTATGTTCCCGAAGCAGCATACCGATGTACGGGCTTTTCTTTAAAACTATAATTGCCATCACCAAACTCCCAATAGTAGGTATAAAAAGCTTTGGGAGCACCAGCAATTTGATTTAAAGGCGGCATTTCTGCTCCATAAACTACTTGATTTCCATTAATTTCATAGGATATAGGTGCGATTCTTGGAATGGTATCGTTAGTTAGTATTATTTGTCCAATACACAGCAATGGAAATAATATAGTGCAGTATAAAATGATGTGGCCCCTCATGATTTGTTATTAGTAGTTACTAAAGATAAGTAAAAAGTTAAATTAGAAATATTAATAAAAATATTCCGAGAGGTTACCTCCCGGAATATATACTGAAATGTGCCGTAACCCCCGCTAACTAATTTACATATTTCAGTATGATTTTTGATTTATGGTAACCCATTTATTAGTGCTATTAATTCGGCTTCGGAAGCAGTAGTGGTAGATCCAATTACTTCTACATGATCTTCGGTTATGGTTGCACCCTGGATAGCATATGTATACTCACCATCCTGAATAGATACAAATATGAAATGTACTTCTAATCCAATAGGGATTAGCCCATAATGTTCAGAGAATAATTCGGTTTCTTCAATATAAGTGTCTAATAATGCCAATGCTGTTGGTTCACCATCATAAGATACATATACGTTACAATTTGTGTTGTCATATCCTTCGGGAACATCTACATAAATAACAGTTTTTGGTCTTGGATCGTTATACCAACGATCAATATTAGTCCATCCAAAATTATTGATAAAACTAGAATATCCTGTAACTCCTGTTCCGTTAGGACCTTCTCCCTGGCCAAGGTCTATATTCCCTTCTCGGTTTTCTTCCCAAACGACATCACAATCGATAATGTCGTTGTCACAACCATTGTCTGCAGCTTTAAATAACCTCATTTCAGGATCAAAATCTTCGTTTGGCGAAAAAATCTCAAATGCATTTGCAAGTTGTAGTTGATTTCCATTCTGATTTGCATTTACAAAAAATTCTCCAGCAGATTTTAAAGTCTCGATATCTCCATTTGGTCGTTTACCATTGGTCGGCATTTTGGTGAGTAGCATTTTGGCTTTATCATAGATTTCTACTAATTCGATAGTAACGCTTCCGCTAATCGGATCACCATTTTGATCTAAAAAACTGTTTGGAAGAAAATGTAGTTGTGTACCTTCTTCTCCATACATATACCCTCCGGTTTCGGCATTCATTACAAAAGTTTGCATTGCTTCTTCGCGGTTATCGTTAATCGCTTTTTGTAGTTCTATACCATTTATGATTCTTTCGATAATGATATCGTTATCATCATTTTTACAGCTTCCGAATAAAAGAATAGCTACGTTTAAAAGTAAAAAAATCATCATTCCTTTTTTTGCATTCCTACTATTATTTGGTACTGCAATCGTTCTATTTGATGTTTTCATGATTTTCGAAATTTTATTGTTTACGACATCATATCAATAGCTTAGAATTTTTGTTACCCTTATCTTGATAACTTTTTTTAAATTAGTCGCTTATATTCACTATTTATGGGAAATACCAAATTTCATTCTGATCAGAAATACATTGAAGCTCTTTTGAAGAATGATACTGTAGTCTTAACCGAGATTTATGATAAATTTGCTCCGAAAGTAGTTGGGTATATAAAAAATAATAGTGGAGATGAGTCCAGAGCTCAGGACATTATCCAGGAAACTTTAATAACGATCTATAAACAGGCAAAAGAGAAAGGACTACAACTTACCTGTCCATTTGATGCCTATTTTTTTCTGTTGTGCAAACGTAAATGGTTGAATGAATTAAAAAAGCATTCTAATAATCAGGTAACAATTAATGAAGAGATTGTATCTATAGATGACGAGAGTGTTCGTTTTGCAGAAGAAACCGAAATTTTTAATGCAAAACATGAACTTTTTAAAGAGATGTTTGACCAATTAGGTAAAGCTTGTAAAGAACTATTAAAGGTAACTTTTACTACAAAATCTATGGAAGAAGTAGCTTTAAAACTAGGGCAGTCCTATGGATATGTTCGTAAGAAAAAGTCTTTATGTATTGGTCAGTTAACAAAACTTGTTCAAAACACTCCTAAGTTTAATAAAATAAAGAATTTGTTATGACCCCAGAAGAAAAATTTGAGCTGTTTGATCGGTTCTGTAGCAACGAACTCTCTGCTGCCGAAGAAAAAATGCTAACAAAACTAATTAGTGAAGATGTAGCTGTTGCAGAGGAGTTTAAACTATATCAAGAGTTAAATTCACATCTAGATACACGTTTTACTTCAGAAAAAGAGGAAGAAGCATTAGGAGATGCTTTGAAAGTGATTGGAGATGCACACTTTAATAAAAAAGCAACTACAAAAGAAACCAAAGTGATAAGAATGCCTGTTTGGGCCTATGCCGCTGCAGCAAGTGTAGCAATAATTTTTGGTGTATACTTTTTTGGTCAAAGCAACCCTGTGTATAATGATTTTGCAAATATTCCCGAATTATCAATTACAGAAAGAGGAAATATAGAAAAGAATAGTAAGAACGCAGAACATGCGTTTAACTCAAAAAATTATGCCGGAGCAGAAAAATACCTCTTGATATTATTGTCAAAAGATGAAAATAATGCAGAATATCAATTCTATTATGGATTATCCTTATTAGAACAAGATAAATATGTAGAAACTACTCAGGTTTTAGAGAAACTATATCAAGGAAATTCGGGATATAAATATAAAGCATTATGGTTTGAAGCACTAAACCAGCTAAAGCAAAAAAAATATGATCAATGCGCTACATTGTTAGAGAATATACCCGAAGATGCTGAAGATTATACTCGAGCTCAAGAATTATTGAAGAAAATGTGATGTTTTGTCATCTGTTAATTTGTTTCCTGTATAGCGAATCTTGAAATAGTTTTAGCAAAAAACTTATATCTGGAAGTGAAAACATACAGTTCTATAGCTTAGAATTAAATGCTGAAAAGAGTTTAATAATAAAAGCAAATTCCTGCGAGGATTAACTCTAATTTGATACTTTTGCGGCATGATACTAACCGATACCCATACTCATATTTATAGTGAAGCCTTTGATGAAGATCAGGATGAAATGATGCAGCGTGCTATAAAAAATGGCGTGACACGTTTTTTTGTTCCTGCTATTGATTCTACATATACCAATGCTATGTATGCAATAGAAGCTAAGTATCCAGAACATGTTTTTTTGATGATGGGATTGCACCCTACCCATGTAAAAGAGAATTACAAAGAGGAACTTGTATTTGTAGAGAATGAACTCAAAAAACGTTCGAATAAAGAGAATAATAAAAGCTTTTATGCGATAGGAGAGATAGGTATAGATTTATATTGGGATAAAACTTTTTTGAAGGCCCAACAAGAAGCTTTTAAGTATCAAATCCAATTGGCAAAAAAATACAAATTACCTATAGTAATACATTGTCGCGAAGCTTTTGAAGAAATTTTTGAAGTATTAGAATCCGAAAAAAGTGATGATCTATTTGGGATTTTTCATTGTTTTACAGGAACCATAGACGATGCCAATCGAGCTATAGGGTACAATATGAAATTAGGAATAGGAGGAGTAGTTACTTTTAAAAATGGTAAAATAGATCAGTTTTTGAATCAGATTTCATTAGATCATATTGTTCTGGAAACAGATGCACCTTATTTGGCACCAACCCCTTATCGAGGTAAACGTAACGAAAGTTCTTATTTGCTTAATATCCTAGAAAAGCTATCAGATATATATCAAAAGCCTATAGAGGAAATAGCTGCGATTACCACCAAAAACTCTAGCGATATATTCGGTATCTAGACCAAATAAAATATAATTTAATTTTCGTTCATTTGTTATATGAATACTTCGCCAAACATATTACTTATTTATACTGGAGGAACCATAGGAATGGTCAAAGATTTTAATACAGGTGCTCTGGTTGCTTTCGATTTTGATGAGTTGTTATTAAACATCCCAGAACTCAAGCAATTAGATTGCAATATCAATACCATTAGTTTTGAGAAGCCTATTGATTCTTCTGATATGAATGTTGATCGATGGAAAGAGTTAGGAGATATAATTAATACTAATTATAAAAAATACGATGGGTTTGTTGTCTTGCATGGGAGCGATACGATGTCTTATACCGCATCTGCGATTAGCTTTATGTTTGAAAACCTGGCTAAACCTATTATTTTTACAGGTTCTCAATTACCGATAGGAGATTTGCGAACCGATGCAAAAGAGAATTTGATTACCGCAGTTCAGATTTCGGCATTACAAGAAAAAGGCAAGCCTGTAATTACAGAGGTAGGGCTCTATTTTGAATATAAATTACTTAGAGCTAATAGGACTACCAAGATTAATGCAGAACATTTTGAAGCATTTCAATCTCTTAACTATCCATCTTTGGTAGAATCTGGAGTGCATCTTAAGATCAATACCTCTTTTTTACTAACATGTAATCGAAGAAAAAAGATGGTATATCATACACATTTTGATAATAATGTTGTTATCGTAAAGATGTTTCCGGGGATTAATGAGAATATTTTGAAGAGTATTTTCTCTTTAGAAGCTATAAAAGGAGTGGTTTTAGAAACGTATGGAGCAGGAAATACAACTACAAAAAAATGGTTTACCACTATAATTTCTGATCTCATTAAAAAAGGAATACCGGTAGTTAATGTTACACAATGTATAGGTGGAAGTGTAGAAATGGGCAAGTATGACACTAGTGTTGCACTAAAAAAAGCGGGTGTTATTTCGGGAAAAGACATTACTACAGAGGCTGCAGTAGCAAAATTGATGTATTTACTAGGGGAAAAATTACCACTTAAAGTCCTCAAAACCATTTATGAAACCTCTATTCGTGGTGAAATGTCAGAAAATTAACGCCTCAAATTTCAATAGTTAACATTTTTTTTGTTATTTGCCCATCCTTATTTTTTTAGGGGAAAACCAAGAGAGGTGGCCGAGTGGTCGAAGGCGCACGCCTGGAAAGTGTGTATACGTCAAAAGCGTATCGAGGGTTCGAATCCCTTCCTCTCTGCATTATTATCAATTTTTTAATAGATTTTATATTATTTTTATATCTTTAACCCTTTAACTAATTAAAATTAAGAATCAGCGCAATGAAAAGATTATTTTCTATTCTGGCAATCGCAGCAGTAATGACTTTTGGAAACTTACAAGCTTCTACTGCACCTGCCCAGTTATTAACGGCAAACGTGCAATTATTAATTGCTCCTATAACTACGACAACGACTCAAGATGAAGCAGTATCCGAGGCTACTACAGAAGAATTATCCTTCCATCAAAACCTTAAAAGACGTTTTATAGAAGGAGGCCCTGTATTTATGGGTATCGTACTTTTATGTTTGATCTTAGGTCTTGCGATAGCAATTGAAAGAATTATCTTTTTAAGTCTTTCTACGACAAACACTAAGAAATTACAACAAAATGTAGAAGATGCACTAAATAGTGGTGGTATCGATGCGGCAAAAGAGGTATGTAGAAATACAAAAGGACCTGTTGCATCTATTTATTATCAAGGTCTTGATAGAGCAGACGAAAGTATAGATGCAGCAGAGAAATCAGTTGTAGCATACGGTGGTGTTCAAATGGGACAATTAGAGAAAAATGTATCGTGGATATCATTATTTATCGCTCTTGCTCCAATGCTTGGGTTTATGGGAACGGTAATTGGTATGATTACAGCGTTTGATAAAATTGCAGCGGCAGATGATATGCAACCTTCTCTTGTAGCAGGTGGTATTAAAGTGGCACTTCTTACTACGGTATTTGGACTTATTGTTGCAATTATTCTTCAAATATTCTATAACTATATCGTTGCAAAAATTGATAGAATTGTAAATGATATGGAAGATGCTTCGATTACTTTAATCGATATTTTGGTAGATTACAAGAAAAAGAAATAATTGATGTTTCTAATAAAAATCTAATCTAGAAGATTTTTAATTTACACTTTTATTTAATTACGGATTACTTATCTGTGATCCAAACAAAAAATTATTAGTAACATGAAAATTTCAAAAATATTATCATATATCGTACTGGCTATAGGCGCTATAGGAGCTATTTTACTGTTCTTAATGAGCAATAATTTTGATGGCCTTATGGAAAAATATGGTATTACAGAAACCAAAGACTTTGTTAGAGAAGGAGGATCAATGGATCTTTTAAAAGAAGCGACATCTTTGGTGAATCCATTATATATTCTTACAGTTATTGTCATTGTTGGTATAATAGCCGTTACTTTAATGGCTGTTTTCTCTTCATTAGCCAAAAACCCAGGAGGACTTAAAAATACCGCAATAGGTATTGTGGCTTTCCTTATTGTTGCGGTTATAGGTTATGTTTTTGCAGAAGGAGTAGAAGCACCATTAAATGATGGAGAAGTACTTTCTGCAAGTGGCTCTAGATGGGTAGGAACAGGATTGTATACATTTTACTTTTTAGCTGCTATTGCAGTTGGATTAATGTTCCTTTCTGGTATTAAGAAACTAATTAAGTAAATAATTATGGCAAGAAGAGCAGCACCAGAAGTTAATGCAGGGTCTATGGCAGATATTGCATTCTTACTTCTTATATTTTTCTTGGTTACTACCACGATCGAAACCGATACGGGTATTAGCCGTAAACTTCCTCCTCCTCAGGAGGAAGAAATAGAGCCGCCAGTTCTTAAGCAAAAAAATATTTTTGTTGTAGAATTGAATAAAAACAACGATTTATTGGTAGAAGAAGCTCCTATGGAATTGAAAGATCTTCGGGAAGCTGCTATTAAGTTCTTAGATAATGGTGGTGGAAGAGGAGAAGAAGCTTGTAGTTACTGTCAAGGAGATAGAGATCCTTCTTCTTCAGATAATCCTACTAAAGCGGTAATCTCTCTAAACAACAATAGAGAGACAAATTATGCTGCATATATAGCGGTTCAAAATGAATTGGTAGCAGCGTATACTACATTGCGTAATAGAGAAGCACAACGTCTTTTTGGTAAGACATTCGAACAAATGGAAGCCGATTTTAAAGATGTGAATTATTCTGGAAGTAAGACTAAACTAAAAGAAGATATCAAAAAGATACAATTTTTGTTTCCTGAAAAACTTTCAGAAGCCGAGCCTAAAAAATAGAAATAACATAAAACAGAATTCTTATGTCTAAATTTAAAAAGAAAAAGAGTGGTGAATTACCTCCCGTTTCTACGGCATCATTACCGGATATTGTATTTATGTTATTGTTCTTCTTTATGGTTGCAACGGTGATGCGTAAAAATACGCTAATGATAGAAAATAAATTACCATCTGCAGACCAGATAGAAAAACTAGACAAAAAAAATCTAGTAATGTATATCTATGCAGGAAAACCTAGTTCAAGATATCGTGCAAGTGCAGGTAGCCAGGCTAGAATCCAGCTTAATGATAAATTTGCTGATGTAAGCGAAGTAAAAGCCTTTGTATTGGCCGAGAGAGCAGCAAAAAGAGAGGAAGAAGTTCCTTTTTTGATTACAGCTCTTAAGATAGATGGAAACACCAACATGGGTCTTGTAGGAGATATCAAAAAAGAATTAAGAGAAGTTCAGGCGTTAAAGATTAATTATACTACCAAATCTGGTAAAGCTTCAGATAATTTTAAGTAACATATTGTTATGTATTATTGTCGTAGCATAAATGTCTAAATGATATTGTAAATCCTGCCCTTGGGCAGGATTTTTTTATACTATCCGTTCTGCTATTCCCTAAAATGGCATAACAATTGTTGCTAATTTTATAGTAGCTGTGATCTATCTTTTATAGCATCAATGTCTAATCTTCCAAAGTGATATTGAATATATAGATAAAATGAAATAGTTATTATATGATTTCGTTTTGTTTTTATAAACTTTCTCTTATTTCTAAAGAAATAGATTTATTTTAGTGATCTATATGAAAAAATTGTTTGTATTTATAGTATGTTATTTGTTTGTGTTTCTTTCCTCAGCACAGGAAACCAAGCAAGGTTCTACTCAAGAAATAGAGATAGATTCTTTATATCGAGAAGATCAGTTTTACGTAGGTGTAACATTTAATCTACTGCTAAATAAACCAACAGGTGTAAGTCAATCTGGTTTTTCTGGAGGACTGCATTTAGGGTTTATACGAGATATGCCAATTAATAAAAGGCGCAATATTGCTATAGGTTTGGGGCTAGGATATTCGCTAAACGTGTATAATCAGAATTTGTTTATAGGAGAGGAAGAAAACACCGAGCAGAGTATATTTAGTAGTTTAGAAGGTGTTGATTATAGTACTAATAGATTTACCACACATTTGGTAGAAGCTCCTTTAGAGTTTAGATGGCGTACATCTACTCCTGAAACTCACAAGTTCTATAGGATTTATACGGGTGTTAGAATGGGGTATTTGTATTCTTTTAATTCTAATTTTAAACAACCAGGAAACAGGGTGAGACAAACAAAATTAGATGAATTAAATAGATGGAGGATAGGAGCAACGTTTACTTTTGGGTGGAACACCTTTAATTTTCATTTCTACTATAGTTTGAATACTCTATTTAATAGTGATGCTACAATTCAGGGAGAATCTGTAGGATTGAATACAGCAAAAATTGGATTGATGTTTTACATTTTATAACCAGAAATTTGCTAAAGTAAGCTGCGGTATTATCCCTATTAGAAATCCCAGGATCAATTCTAGATTGCTATGTGCCTTGCAATGTAATCGAGACGTGGCGACCAGTCCGTTAAAAATCATCAGCATGGCTATTAAAATGGTTAAATTAAGTCCAAAGTGAATACTTAGTGCCACAGTAAACATTGTGATTCCGCTAATCCCGATCATATGTAAGCTTGCTTTTATGTTAAACAATACCATAAAAATTGCACTTAATGACGAAAACAGGATCCCTAAAAAGAAAAAATATAATTCTGGATAGTGATATACATCAATAACCATTTTGATGACCACTATAAGTAGGATAGATTGTAGTAATAACGGGATTTTACGTTGTTTTACGTTTTCTAGATGTATCGAGGTAATGGTTCCGGTACTTTTTAACAAAAAGAATAGTACAATAGGTATTAGGATGGTAAGAATAATTAACCCAAATACTTTAGCTCTAATAATTTCGATAGGAATAAATCTTGGAGCTGTACTAAAATAAATTATGGCACCCAAAAGTGGCATCAATAATGGATGTAAGATATAAGAAACACTTCTAAGAAAAAAATTCATTAAATTTTCTTTCGTAGTCTGGCAACAGGAATATCTAATTGCTCCCTGTATTTGGCTACAGTTCTTCTGGCTATAGGGTATCCTTTTTCTTTAAGGATTTTGGCAAGCTTTTCATCCGTAAGGGGTTTTTTCTTGTCTTCTTCACCTATAGTTATTTCCAGTATTTTTTTAATTTCTCTGGTAGAGACTTCTTCACCTTGATCATTGGTCATTGACTCAGAAAAGAACTCTTTAATAAGTTTTGTTCCATAAGGAGTATCTACATATTTACTATTTGCGACTCTTGAAACGGTACTTACATCCATAGAAATCTCATCAGCAATATCTTTTAAGATCATTGGTTTAAGATTTCTTTCGTCTCCACTAAGGAAATAACTTTTTTGATAGTGCATTATTGCACTCATAGTAATAAAAAGTGTCTGCTGTCTTTGTTTTACAGCTTCGATAAACCATTTTGCAGCATCTAATTTTTGTTTGATGAATAAAACAGCATCCTTTTGGGATTTAGATTTTTCTTTACTGGCTTTATACCCCTGAAGCATATTATTGTATTCTCTGGAAACATGAAGCTCTGGAGCATTACGACCATTTAGCGTTAACTCTAGTTCTCCATCTACAATTCTGATTGTAAAGTCGGGAACCACATGTTCGATCATACGATTGTTTCCTGCATAAGCCCCTCCTGGTTTAGGGTTAAGATGCTCAATTTCATCAATGGCTTCTTTTAACTGTTCTTCAGTAATGTCAAATTTTACTAAAAGTTTGTCATAATGCTTTTTGCTAAAATGATCAAATGCTTTTTTTAGGATTTCTGAAGCTAATTTTATAGGGATAGTCGTTTCTTTTCTATCCAGTTGAATCCAAAGACATTCTTGCAAATTACGAGCGCCAACACCTGCCGGGTCTAATTGATGAACAACTTGTAAGATACTTTCTATTTTTTCTTCAGTAGTATATACGTTTTGAGTAAAGGCCAAATCGTCTAAAATATCAGACAAAGATCGTCTTATATAACCGCTTTCATCAACACTACCAACGAGAAACTCAGCTATTTCTCTTTCTTCATCATTAAATCGATACGTATTTAACTGATTAACCAAATGTTGATGAAATGATGTTCCAGAGGCATAGGGAACACTTTTTTCTTCATCATCGGCACTATAATTGTTAGAACTTAGTCTGTAACTAGGAATTTCATCATCACTAAGATATTCATCAACATTGATATCTGCTTCTATCTTTTCGGTTCCATAATCCTCTTCTGCAGAGTTTTCATTACTAAACGTATCTTCAAATTCATCTGCTTTATCTTTTCCACTATCAAGAGCAGGGTTTTCTTCCATTTCTTGCTTCAAACGTTGTTCAAATGCTTGCGTAGGGAGTTGAATCAACTTCATGAGTTGAATCTGCTGTGGAGAAAGTTTTTGAGAAAGCTTAAAATTTAATTGTTGTTTTAGCATAAAAAATATCAATGTTCTTCTACTCACAAAAATAAACAAAAAACACTGTTTTTAAAGAAGTATAAGAAGGTTAGTTTATTTGCAAAAAATGCGATAAAACCATAATTGTAATGATTTTATTTTTCGCTGTAATCAATAAACGGGCCAAAAGTAGTTATAATATGTAATAAACGAGTTTTTTTTAAGACATAAACCAAACAATGTCGTTTGTTTAAAGGTAAGATATAAAATGATTTTGCCTTATTGAGATAGATAAAATATGTACGTCTCTTTTAAATGTTCTATTTAGATATACAGAAATCCAATACAAAGGACGTACATAGAGCAAACATTAAGGAACGAATAACTTGCTTTTAATAGCATAAATAACCAAACCTGTTCTGTTTTTAAGATTCAGTTTTTCAAAAATAGAATCTCTGTATCCTTCGATCGTTTTTGGACTTAAACACATGTCGTTTGCAATTTCTTTATATGTTTTTTCTGTACAGGCATGTTTAATAAACTCTACTTCTCGATCTTTGAGCACTACATTATTTTCTTCTTTAGGATTTAGAGAGCCCAGTAGTAAATTGGTAACATCTTTTGTGTGATAAAAACCAGTTTCCTGTACCTGGATAAGCGCATTTTCTAAAATGCTTTTTTCGGTATCTTTTAAAAGATATCCTTTTGCACCTGCTCTAAGCATTTTAAGAATTGTATTTTCATCTTCTTCTACAGACAATGCTAACACCTTAACTTGCGGGTATTGTTCTTTTAATGCTGCTGTGGTTTCAATCCCATTCATGATTGGCATGTTGATATCCATAAGCACAATATCCGGGATGTTTTTAGGATCTTTAAATCGGGTAAGTAATTCTTTACCGTTTTTACAGATATATAGAATTTTAAATTTGGCAAACCCATTAACCAATCCAGATAATGCCTGGGATAGTAAAATATGGTCTTCTACAATTACTACTGAGTATTTCATGATTGACAATACTTATTATTTGTGTGAATAGTTTTCTATACAAAGTTAGTTAACTTCATTGTCTAATGCCATCGAACTTTCTTTTTTATAAGGATAAGTTAGTGTTATTGCTGTTCCTGTTCCTTTTTGTGATGTTATTTGTACAACGGCATCGATTAATTTCCCTCTGTTTTGCATGTTGCTTAATCCTATCCCTCTTTTGGTTGGACATTCTATTTGATCAAAACCAACACCATTATCTTTTGCATGGATTACCAATTTATCGGTACCATAATGCACATCAACATCTAGATTTGAAGCTTTAGAATGTTTGATGGTATTGGTAAAGAATTCTTGTAATATCCTAAAGATAATAATCTCAGCCTTATCATCCAGCACATCTATTTCTTCATTACTGGTAATTGCAGCTTTAATAAACTGCATTCGGTTAAATCGTTCTATTTCTAATGTTATAGCTTCTGTAAGGCTTAAGCTTTTTATAGTATCTGGGTTGATCAATTTTGATAACGATCGCAGTTCTGTAAGACTTTTGGTTATGGTCTCGGTAACTTCTTCTAGTTTCTTAGGATCATCCTGAGCCACATTCACCTGTATTTTGGCCAGCGTGAGTAGCTGGCCAATATTATCGTGTAACTCCCAGCTAATGTTGCGCAATGTCTCTTCTCTGATCTCGATCTGGGTCTCTGCAATAGCTTTTTCAAACTTTTTCTCCGCTTCTTTTTGTTGTAACAAAAGACTGTTCTTCCTTTTTTGAAAAATTAAAAAGAGAGAAATCATTAAAATGATGATTACTACAAGAATCATGCTTGCAATTAATATTGCTGCCTGCTGTCGCTCCATATAAAACCTATGATAAAACAAAGATTCATTATAATAGTTAAGATAATGTTTATTAAGAAAAGAATTGTAATGCCTTCTAAATCAGTGTAGTAATTTCTTACTATTCTAAACGGAATATTACCTACAAAGAATATTAGTAGTCCAACACTTATCCAAAATAAAAGATTTTTATTAGTGTTCAATACTTTCTCTGAGTTAAGTAGTTCTGAAAAATATAAAATAATAGTCGTTATCATTAAACTTGCTGCAATTATATATGGGATTGATTGAAATTCTTTAAGATAATTCTCATAAAATCCGTTAATAATAAATGACATGATATATATTAGAATGAAAAACATTATAGATTTCTTTAGTCTATTACTATTTATAAACTCTCTGTATATAAGAAATAAGAAAAAGAAATTTATGACATGGTATATGTTGTAAATAATGGCATTAAATCTTGAATAATAATCTACAATTAATATTCCGACAATTTCATTGATAAATGTATACCATAATATAAATGAAAAATATTTTAATATTGTATTATTGTATTTTTTAAAGTATATAGTACTTATTAATGCAGTTACGAATTGTATAAAAGTTCCAATATTTAAAAAGTCAATAAGAAATTCTCTACTTATTTCCACGTTTCAATGTTTATTGTTCATCACCTCTAGGAGGAGACCCATTAAGTTCATTAGCAATCGTGCTATTTTCACCAAACAGATTTGTATTTATGCTAAAATTAAAAAGACTTGCCTTTTGCATAGAGCTACCATTTGCTGATTGCCCTCTAGAATCTGTCCCAATTTTATCTTTTAGAAGTTCAACTTTAAGGTCATTACTAAGAGTATATCCTAGATGCA
This sequence comes from Aquimarina atlantica, assembly GCF_000626715.1. GTDB lineage: Bacteria > Bacteroidota > Bacteroidia > Flavobacteriales > Flavobacteriaceae > Aquimarina > Aquimarina atlantica. Next base: position 22,652 of record NZ_AQRA01000003.1, read on the forward strand.
TCGTTTCTTTACCCACCTGTTTTGAGACCGTGGGAGCAATAAAAATAGTTTGTCTATGTGCGTATGCTGTATTACCATCATCCCGCTTATAATCATTGGCATATGCGCCAAAATAAAATCGTAAACCAGAGGGCTTAACATTAGCTTCTTTAGAAATTCGTTTGATATATGCCAGGTAATTGTATAAGTCGTCTAGGTTATAATATAATGATCGGGTGGCCTTAAATTTTTCTTGACCCGAATGTTTTTGAATATAATCATTTGTCCATTTTATACGGGTAGTATCATAATTGTGATACAATTGTGAAGCAAATTCCAAATCAATAATGTTACTTGGTTTTCTGTCATTGATTGTACCTAATTGCTCTTTTAGTTCTGCTATTTCTTGTTTTAGTTCTTTAATCTGTTTTAGATACTTGTCATTGTCGTTTTTCTTGTTACAAGAATTTAAACTCACTAGAAACAATACTGCTATTGCTACTGCCTTAGTTAGATTGATTAGTTTGTCCATTTTTTTGGTTTATTAAGATGTTTGTTAATATTTCGGCCCCCTGCCGAAAATAGATTAGTTAAATCTTTTGATTTGCATTAATGTGTTTCCCAGAATTAAAAATACTATTATTCTGTAGTTTTAAAAAAGTAAAGGCAGGTTTTGTTAAAATAAAATCACGATAAACCTTTGATAATAAGTGTTTTTTGGATTATTGTCGAGGTGTTGGATCGTATGTGAATATTAAAAAAAAGGGGGGTTTACCCCTTTTTAAAAAAGGGATTTGACTGTTGCATAGGCTGTTTATAAAAAAAATGGAAAAATATTTTCAAAAAGAAGGAAAATCAACTGTTTTTAATTTTAATTGAAATAATCTCTGTCCTTATTTCTGCTTAATAAAGTTTTGTAATGCCCAATAAACCCTAAAATTACGCTTAAATATTCTTACTGTAAAAAGCTTCTGTAGTTATTGCTACACAAAGATTTTATTATCTCAAATGAGGACAACAACTTTAGATTTTTAGAGTTCATTTGGTGTAATTCCCTCTTGGGGGAGACCCATTAAGTTCATTGGCAATAAGACTAAATCTATCATTATCATTTCTTTTCTCTAAGGATGTATGATCTGTCTCACTACGATTTCGTCTAAAATGACTAAATCCATTGTTTTTGTCTAATAATTCTACTTTACCATCATTGTTAAGAGTGTATCCTATGTGTAAAATATGATTGTCATATTTTTTTTCTAAAGTAGGGGCAATGAAGATAGTTTGATGTCTTGCATTTCTGTCATTTCCTGTAGAGGAGATATATGTATCGGGATATAATGCAAAATAGAAACGTAACCCGGTTGTTTTTACGCCAGCTTTTTGTGATAACTCATCGACATAGGATAAATAATTACGTAACTCAGAAATTTCATAAAACATCGACCTTGTAGGATTAAAAGAACCATCGTTTGTAGCTGAATTAACAATTTCGCTAATTAGATCGGCTCTATCATCATAGGCTTTATATATTCTACGAGCTTGCTCAAAACTGATAATATTTTTTGGTCTGCTTTGATTCGATTTTTCTTGGCCTAGTTTTTCTTCTAAATCTTTAACTTTTGTTTCTAAAGTTTCAATTTTTCTTAGATATTCTTCTTCTTCAAGAACTTCTATAGTTGAGTCCTGTTGGCAGGAATGTAAAAAGAATAGGCTAGTAGTTAATGTTAAGAATGAGGCATACCATGTACTGCCGTGTGTTGGTTTTTTCATGACGATTACTTTTGGTTAAAAATTATTATTTTCCAATGTAAGAGTCTTCATGTTTGGTTTTAAGAATACTCATGATATTGAAAGCACATTTTTAGGTATTGTGTTGATATATAGGGAAATATCTAAAAATGGGCCTTCAAAAATACAACTATTATCTGATTATGAAATTATTCTGTGCAATGTGTAGAAAAATAAATTGCTTTGTATAGAACTCGTTTAAACTTTTTGGTTTTAAGTGAAAACAGCAATTTTTTAGCAAATCGAAAAAGTTTAAACGAGTTCATCGAGGAGAGAAGAAAATAACAAGCTTTATTTTTGCAATATAAGTTCCATTTTGATATTACTGCGTTGATAAGGAGGGTGATCTTCCATAGGAATTTCTTCAAAACCATATTTGCTATAAATGTAGATTGCATTTTCTAAAATTCTATTGGAGTATAGAAGTAATTTTTTCCAACCTTGATTTGCGGAAAATTCAATACAAAACTCTAGTAATTGCTGCCCTATTTTTTGGCCTTGAAATTTTGGGGAAACAGCCATTTTCCCTAATTCATAAATGCCATCTTCGATTTTGATTAGTGAAAAAGTACCGGCTATAGTATTGTCTGCTTTTGCAAAAAAAATAAATCCACCTTGATTGATAATGGTATCCTCACATTGCTCTAGTAGCTCTGCGTCATGTGGTTCTACTACAAAATATTTTTCCAGCCATTCTATATTAAGAGCTGCGAAATCTTTTGCATATTTTGGATCAAAAGGAATGATAGAAGTGTTCATTTCGATATTAATACTTTAAGAATTATGATTTGCCTTACGATTTAAATCTTGATGAGTAAGGTTGTTGTTATATTTTGGGTTAAACCAAGCCATATGAATTGGGGTTTCTATACTATGATCGAGATTCTTAATTTTTTGATAGTGTTTTGCTTCACTTATAAACCCTAGTTTTTTATAAAATTGAACAGTATTTGTATTCTTCTCTCGTACAAATAGTTCTACACGAAGAATATGGGGGTACGATTTTTTGATTTTGTTTAAAAAGCTGGTGAAAAGTAATTTTCCGAGACCTTGCCCCTGAAACTCTGGATTAACGACAATGGTAAGATCTGTTAAGATATGCCTGAATGCAGAAATAGGAATACGGTATGCATGAATTTCTGCGATGATTTGATGCTCATGTTCAGGATGTGGAATTGCCAATATCAAACCATCAGATATGCTTTTGTGTACAAAATCTTGTATGTAATCTAGAGTGATTTCGCTAGATACTCGTATAATCCCGCCAGGGTGTTCACCAATTTTTTTGTAAAGCTGATAAATATTCTGAATATCTGATATCTGTACTGGTCTTACTATATGCATTATGAGGTGTATTTTTCGAGTATTTGTTGATGTAATGGTTTTTCTCTGAGTTTACTTTCGAAATGAGTAATATGATCTGCTAGATTAGAAGATGAGAAGGTTGTTAATGTTGTAACTTCCTGATCAATTACTTTCCATAGCGGAATCATAATTTGATAGGTCTCATTACCTTTTTTTGTTAACTGAAATAGTTTTTTTCTTTTGTCGGATGTATCGATTTTATATTCAACCAGCCCTTTTTCCATTAGTTTTTTTAGTGCTTGGGTAATTGCAGGTTGTGTATACAATAGTTTTTCCTGTATGTCGGTAGTTGTGGTGTGACCTTGATCTATTATGATTTTAAAAATAGGAAATAGATAAGGATCAAAATCAATATTACAAGAAGTATATACAATTTGAATTTCTTTCATCACAAATTCGCTTAGTCGTTTTAATCTGGATCCTAAACCCAGTTCTGCATATTCTTGTAATTTATCTTTCATAAGTATTTATATAAGTACTTATGCAATAATATAAAATATTTTTTAATTATTAAAATAGTAGAGATGCAGTAAGATATTTATAGATCCCGAAAAATTATATTTTGATACATCGGTTCTTTAACTTTTAAACATCTCATCAGATGGTAACGGGCATTCTGGAGTATCTAATTTTTGTATTACAGTGGTACCATTTAGTCCTTCCTTGCGAAATAACCAATAGTCGTTAAAGACAGATTTATAACAGATTTCGATGGTTATTTTTTCTTTTTTTTCATAAACCCAATGTCTTAATCTTGGATCGTTTTCAAGCTGCATCCAATAAAAACTTTCATTAGCAGAGATTACAGAGTTGTAAATCCCTCTATTAGAAATCCCAGTATTTATAGAGTCAGGAACTTTGACTTTCCTAAAAAGATCCCACCAGTCTTTTGTGACCTCCCCATTGTATGTAATTCTAACTCCCTCGATTATAGCAGGTCCAGTACCTTTATTATGTACAGGGATTTTTAAATATTCTAAGGTTTTATCAGACCAACTTTGATCAAAACCAACTGATAATCTGGGCCAGGCACTTGATTTGGTTTGTTCTAATAGAATATCGGTTTGTTTATTCATGATAGAGGCTTGCCGCATAGAGACGATAAGAGCAGCACCACTTATTATTAATACGGCAATTGCCAGAAGCATTTGCGAATCAAACTTTTTTTTCATTTTCAATAAGACTTATTGTATACCTGGAGCAATATAAGAAATTCGCAATACTTCATTAACTCCAGGATATAAGATGTCTTTATTGTTAAAGAACTCTAGAAATGTGTAGTACGGCATTTAGTACTTAGAGAAATTGATAATTTGTTCAGAATATTCGCCTAATAAGAGTCCGATAGAATTTAATGATCCTTCGAGTTCATTAAGATCCAGATTGGCTATCTGTAATGTATCCCTAAAGATTACTTTGTCCCCAGTTTCGTCTAGTACAAAAGCGCCGTGTATAATATCTCTATTTTTTTGTAATAAACTACGATATACGACTTCGTTTTTATTTTTGATAGTGCAGATGTGCTGTTCCATTATTAAAATGGGTGGTACAACCCCAAGAATCATATTTTTAATTCCTTCGGCTTCTTTGCTGATCATAATAATACCTTCCCTGTCGTTTTCATGGGTAATATCATATTTAAGCTGTAGTAAATATTTCTTTACTACCTGATAATGATCTTGCATTAGATGGTTTTTTGATAAATGAATAATTATGTATGACTGACTTTGTTTAGTATATCAATATTACAAAAAGTAGCACAAATTTTCTGCAATATCTTTGGCTAAATTAACGAGATAAAAAATAAGAGTGATCATGGGTATGAATGATTTAAGTTAATAATTAGATGTTGTGCTAAAATTTTTAGTATAACCCTCAATGTTTCTTAGGAAAAGAATAAAATTGTGAAGTATTTCTACTAAAATTAGCTTTTTAATGGAATATTAGCTAATATTGTTAGTGTAAATGTACAATTATTTTTTGTAATTGCAAATAAAATTAGCAAAAATGTCTTTTTTCGGAAAAAACATAAAAAAAATACGTGGAGTAAAAGGTTTAAGCCAACAGGCCTTTGCTGAGCTTTTTGACCTAAAAAGGGGCACACTAGGCGCATATGAAGAAGGTAGAAGTGAACCAAAAATAGAAACAATTATTAAAATTGCTAATTATTTTAGCATAGTCATAGATGATTTATTAACGAATGAACTTACTGTAAATCAACTTCTGAAGTTTAAAGGAGATCTTACTACCTATGCAGAAGATGTAAAACGAGAGAAATTTGCAATCATTCCGTGTATAACAGAAAGTACGGCAAATGACTATGTTACTTTATATAATACAGAGAGTTTTATTAAAGAATTGCCAACCATGCAATTACCAGTAAATCCTACTAAAGAGTTTAGAGGATATACTGTAAGTAATCTCGAGATGACATCGCATGATAAAGGTTTTTATCCAAAGGATGTTGTAGTAGGAGAAAAAGTTCCTCCAACGGTAATTAAAAAATTAAATAATGGTACACTGGTTTTGGTAGTTGTTGAGAATAAGTTAATCTTTAGAAGGTTGTATGTTCTAAAAGGTAATGCCGTATTACGTGCCGATCATAAAAATATTGAAGACTCATCGTTTCCTATATCAGATATTAAAGAACTGTGGAGAGTGCGGTATGCATTTTTTAGACGTATACCAGAATTTGGCGATCTGGTTGAAGATAAATTGCTATTGATAGAGAAGGAGCTGTTACGAATGAAAGAGAAGCTTAGGTAGTTAGTCCTATTAATTTGTTTGAATCTGAAAAACCTCTTTGAATATTTTTTTATCTTTTTTTAATCAATACCCGCCACTATGTTTTAATGCATAAGAGGAATATTTTGATTTACTTTGAAATTTGCCAAGTATACCATTAATTAATTGATTATCAATTAAATTATGTGTTGTATTTGATGTTTAAATTTGGTATCTTGATCTATCCCATGTTATGATGAGCGATAAAACAATCTCTTATCTTAATACCTATCCTACAAAAATAACTAACAATGTTAGTGTTGTTTGTTATTTTATGCGCTGCATTAACAATACTTTTTATATTTAAATTAATCCGACTACTGTTATTTCTATTGATGATGCTATTTAGACAGTATATATAATATGGTTATGGTTGAGAAGTGTAGGTGAGTTTTTTTCAAACATAAAATTGAGGATTAGTTGGCTACGACATACCAGATGTGACAAGAATTTCGAATACATTTTATAGAGAAATACAGTATTTCTTGAATAAGTACAACAAATCCATTTGGTAGTTTTATAAGAGGATGCAATAGCTTAATAGATTTTATATATTAAATATTTAAAATCAATAATATTTTTTTATCATAAATTTGAAAGAGCATAAGAACAAATAATCATCTAATAAAATCTACAGCAAATGGAAAATAAAAACCTCAAGAGCACAGAGTCTCACGGTTCAAATCATCATGGTAATGGTGTGAGTGAGTGTCCTTTTATGAATGGTACACTTAAGCAAGGCGCTGGCACAGGAACTTCTAATCGCGATTGGTGGCCAAACCAATTGAACTTAAATATTCTTCGTCAACATTCTTTATTATCCAATCCTATGGGTGAAGAATTTGATTACAGTAAAGAGTTTAAAACTCTTGATCTTAAAGCCGTAAAGAAAGATCTTTTTAAACTTATGACCGATTCTCAGGATTGGTGGCCTGCCGATTATGGTCATTACGGTCCTCTTTTTATTCGTATGGCATGGCATAGTGCTGGTACTTATCGAATTGCTGATGGTCGGGGAGGTGCAGGTTCAGGAACTCAACGTTTTGCACCATTAAACAGTTGGCCCGATAATGCTAACCTGGATAAAGCCCGTTTGTTATTATGGCCTATTAAACAGAAATATGGTAAGAAAATCTCATGGGCAGATCTTATGATTCTTGCCGGGAATTGTGCTTTAGAATCTATGGGATTCAAAACTTTTGGTTTTGGAGGAGGGCGCGAAGATGTTTGGGAGCCTGAACAAGATATTTATTGGGGTGCCGAGACCGAATGGTTAGGTGATAAACGTTACACAGGTGACCGAGAGTTAGAGAATCCTCTGGGGGCAGTTCAGATGGGATTGATCTATGTAAATCCCGAAGGACCAAACGGAAATCCCGATCCAATTGCCGCAGCTCGTGACATTCGAGAAACTTTTGGCCGTATGGCGATGAATGACGAAGAAACAGTTGCTCTTATTGCTGGTGGACATACGTTTGGTAAAACCCATGGCGCTGCTGATCCAGATAAATATGTAGAGAGAGAACCGGCAGCTGCAGGTATCGAGGAACAAAATTTAGGATGGAAAAATAATTTTGGGAGTGGTAATGCAGGAGATACTATTACGAGTGGATTAGAAGGAGCATGGACCAGTACTCCTACAAAATGGAGTAATAACTTCTTCTGGAATTTATTTGGTTACGAATGGGAGCTAACTAAGAGCCCTGCAGGAGCGCACCAATGGATACCAAAACACGGAGCTGGTGCCGATAGTGTACCCGATGCACATGACCCTTCTAAACGACATGCGCCAATTATGCTCACAACAGATCTTTCTTTACGAATGGATCCTGCTTATGAGAAAATTTCAAGACGTTTTTATGAAAACCCTGATGAATTTGCAGATGCATTTGCACGTGCATGGTATAAATTAACACATCGTGATATGGGGCCTATTGCAAGATATCTTGGTCCAGAGGTACCTAAAGAAGAATTGATTTGGCAAGACCCGATCCCAAAAGCTACCAATGCACTAATAGATGATCAGGATATTGCCAGTCTAAAAAACAAAATACTTTCTTCGGGGCTATCTGTTTCCCAATTAGTATCCACAGCTTGGGCTTCAGCATCTACATTCCGCGGTTCTGATAAACGTGGAGGCGCAAACGGTGCACGTATTCGCCTTACACCACAAAAGAATTGGGAAGTGAATAATCCGACTCAATTAGCCAATGTATTAACAACTTTAGAAAATATTCAACAAGAATTTAATAGTTCAGCATCTGGAGACAAGAAGGTTTCATTAGCAGATTTGATTGTTCTGGGCGGAGCTGCAGGAGTAGAGGAGGCAGCAAAGAATGCAGGACATAAGGTTACTGTACCTTTTTCACCAGGAAGAGCCGATGCATCACAAGAGCAAACTGATATAGAATCTTTCTCTGTTCTGGAGCCTGTTGCCGATGGATTTCGTAACTATAAGAAAACGAAGTCGTCTATATCTGCAGAAGAAATGTTGATAGACAGAGCTCAGCTACTAACATTAACCGTACCCGAGATGACGATACTTGTTGGGGGTCTTCGAGTGTTGAATACAAATTTTGATCTATCTCAACATGGGGTCTTTACTCAGCGTCCCGAAGTGCTTACCAATGATTTCTTTGTTAACTTACTTGATTTAAGTACTACCTGGAAAGCAACCTCTGATGCTCAAGAAGTATTTGAAGGATGTGACCGTGCTACAGGAGAAGTAAAATGGACAGGTACCCGAGCCGACCTCATATTTGGTTCTAATTCTGAATTACGTGCTCTTGCCGAGGTCTATGCTAGCAAAGATTCTGAAAAGAAATTTGTAGATCAATTTGTTGCCGCTTGGTGTAAAGTCATGAACCTTGATCGATTCGATTAAACATACAAAATTGTAAAAAGAGTAAAACAACAGGTGGTTTGTTGTAAAGCCACCTGTTTGATTTTATAGTTTTAGCTGACAAAAAAATATAGAGTTGTACAGGTCACTACTATTTTTGAAATTTTTTGATACCATAAAGATGGATTTCGATACTCTATATTTTAATCATAATTAACAGATATGTAATACATTATGAAAGATATTTTTAATTTCATTCGATCAGAAGAATTAGGAGAGGTAAAAGCACTTTTAAGTAATAACCCCGAAGTTGCGAACTCAAAAGACTCAAGAGGTTCTACTCCATTGCTGCTGGCATCTTATTACGGTTTTGAAGATATAACCAAAGAAATTCTGAAATACTCTCCAGATATTGATATAAAAGATGGGGCTGGAAATACGGCACTAATGGGAGTTTGTTTTAAAGGGCATTACAATATTGCAAAATTACTTATAGCATCTGGAGCAGATGTAAATCAAAAAAATGTTAATGAAGCTACTGCATTAATTTACGCAGCGACTTTTGGTCAAAAAGAAATCATTAAATTATTAGTAGAAAACGGAGCAGATATTTCTGCCAGAGATAACCGTGGATTTACAGCAGAAATGCATGCAAGAAACCAAGGTTTAGAGGTTTCCGAATTATTTAAGCTTGCGCAGTGAAGAGAAACAACGATATAAAAAGTATAAAATCGGTAAATATTAGATCTATTGATTTTAAAAGACAATTGTTAATGTCCTCTGCTATGGTAGCTGTTTTTGAGTCTTTTTTAAAAGAAAGTATCGGAAACGAAGTATTAGTAATAAACACTAATATAGGAATGGAGGTATATTATTTTTCTAATAATGACTATAGTACATTTATTAAAGAAAGTATCTTATTATATACACTTACTCAGATAGATCACAAAAGGCTTAAATTTAAAAATCATCAAAACAGGGAAGAAGTATATCAAAGTTTTTGCCAGGCATTAATTACATTTTCTCAATATCCTCAAATCTTTTTGGCGTATGCCAAAAAGTTTATTCACTTAAAAGAAAAAAACAAATCGAGCAGATTTGTGATTCCTATTTTAAACAGTTTTTTTGAAGAAGTACTTAAAGTACTTTTAAAGACAGGTAAAATACCGCATTACGAAAAGATAAAAAAAGCAAAAAACAAATCTCATAAATCCGATCTGGATAAAAGTATTATTGAAAATTTAATTTCTGAAATTTTATTAAAGAAGCATTCGAATTAATTCTGTTTTAAAATTGAAGTTATCTTGATTGTATATTTCGTAAATACCAATACTATACATATGTCTGCAATTGGTAAAAATCATACGCCTTCTATTTTCCTATTTCTATGCCTAAATTGATGGTTGTATCTCATGTTTTGAGATTTAGTAGTAAGAAAATGTTGTTTTAATGAGATAATGTTTTGAATATTAAGCTGTAAACAGGGGAAAAACCCCCTTAAAATCACCTGTTTAACGTTAACATTTGTAGTATTAAACTTTCATTTTTAGGTGAAAAAATGTTAAAATTTCAGTAAAAACACCTATTTATCGCCGAAATACATAGTGTTTTGGTGATTACGTAAATATATTACGTTTTTCCCGTATTCGAATATTGAGAATCTGTACTACCTTTATAATGAATTGATTACGAAAAATTATATCAGTTCAAAAATCAAAGTAAATTCGTCAAAATGTAAAATAATCTTCTATTGCCCCAGAAGAATGTTTAACACGGTTTAAAAAGATTAAAGATCAAAGAAAAGATCTCTCTTTTAAAATGCCAATACTTCTATTACCCCAGAAGTATCCCAAATCTTAAAAACAATGACGAAAACTACTAAACCTACACCAAACAGTACTATATTTAATAGTATACTTCAGCTTAAAAACTTTTTTAATAATTTCTTCTCTAAGATTTTAGTTAACGAAAATAATACTAAGGGTACCCTTAAAATAATATACCTGCGATTACTTTTTACAGTATCAATCCCACTTTTATTATCTTGTAGTACTGGTGATGATCATGATTCTATAGGTATAGAATCAGAGTTTCCGGCAATAGAGAAAATCGTAAAAATTAATATCATTTATGTAGAATCTTCAGAAACTTTGGATAAATCATCATATTCTCTTAACGAGACAGAGTTTATAAACTATTTGAATGGAGAATATTTTAACAGATTTGGGATAGGATTAGAATTAGGTGAGTCTAAAAGCTTGGTTAATGAAGAGCTTTATGATCTTAGAGACAATGAGGGTTCAGAACCTAGCACATTTTTGATGCAGTCTCGAGAATCTTATGATAAAAGTAAAGTAAACATATATATTGTTAAAAGATGTAATATCCGAGCTATTGCCGGCATTGGAAGAGATCAAAGAGTATTGATAACCGATGAAAACCTATTTACTTCGACTACCCCACACGAAATAGGTCATGCGTTAGGTTTATTTCATACTCACGAAGCAGAAAATATTATGAATACCGTAGATAAGGGTTCTAGACATAACTTTAATAAAGATCAGGAAAGGAAAATCAAGAAACGAATAGATGAAATTAACTCGAATAATTTAAACTAAGCAATTCTCATAGTTTGATTATGATGAATTATACAATATATTGTCGATAGTAATAAATTCGAATACCGACCATACATAAATAAACCCATAATTTTTACTGGTAACTTCTTTCGGGTCATATATAGAAAGGATTTCTTCCTTAAACAATAACTGTTTTTTAATAGCAGCTAGCACTAGTGATGAAATTAATTAAGGAAAAACAAAATTTTTAAAAATAAAAAAACGCTAATGTACAGTTCAGTACATTAGCGGTACAGTTCAATTCATTTAGTTTTTTATATAGAACATAGTGTTCCACCTTTGTATTAATAAAATCAATCAATCAAATTAATCAAAAAACGAACAGTTATGAATCTAGTATCAAGAATTATTGTCGCAAACCTGTTTAAGGTAATACTGTTAATTCTTTCTCTACTTTTTATATCGAATATTAATGCCCAGTCTTATGCCGTAAATTATAATAAAGGTAAAACCACTATTAAGGTTCAGAATGGCATGTTTGATAATTTCTCGATTAATTATGAAGGAGAAATTACATTATCAAATGATGATAGAGATGTTATTGGTATTTCTGATGGTGGCTACCTCGAAATAAAAAAATCTGCTTTTGGTAGTAAACGCAGGATTGTAATCGAATCCGAAGGTAATGGAAAACTCAATAAAAAGTATTTTGTTGGTTCTTCTAAAAAAGATTTTAATTCTGAAGGTAGAAAATGGCTTGGTGAGATTTTGCCAGAAATTGTAAAAACAACCACTTTAGGAGCAAAAGGTAGAGTAGATCGGTTCTACAATCAAGGGGGTGCCAATAGGGTGTTTAATGAAATAAGAACATTTGAAAGCGATCATGTAAAATCTACATATTTAAAATTAATATTAGAAAAAAACCTATCTCCTAAAGAGATGGAGTCGTTGTTAAGATTAGCAGGAGAAGAAATAAAATCAGATCATTACCTCGCAGAATTGTTAAGGTACAAACAGCAAAACTTTTTTGCTTCAGACGCTTTAATATCTGCTTATATAGAAGCAACAAAAAGTATTGGATCTGATCACTATGCTACCGTAGTATTAAATACTGCTATCGAAGATGGTAACCTCTCTGATGACCAGATAGGTAAACTATTTAAAATAACGGCAGAAATTGATTCTGATCATTATATGTCTCAGGTGCTTATCAATGTAATGAAGAAACGAGAATTAAATGAAGCTAATCTTAATCTTTTAATCGAAAACTCTAAGCAAATTGCATCAGATCACTACAAAGCACAGGTACTAAATAAAGCTTTAGAGCTTCCGGGGCTTTCTCAAGGGAATTACAATTCTTTTTTATCTACATTAGAAGATATTCAATCTGATCATTACATCACTACAGTTCTTTCTAGATTGTTAGATAAGAAATTAGATAGTAGTGAATTAGGAGAATTACTTTCACTGGCAGGAAAATCAGTTGGATCTGATCACTATTTGGTACAAGTCCTGACCAAGGCTATTAATAAACAAGGTCTTGATGGTGAGAATATGGATGTCTTTATCCAGGCGTTATCCAGTGTTAGTTCTGATCATTATGCCTCTGTAGCTTTAATAAAATTATCAAGGAAAAACCTGAGTAGTAGACAACTTCTGGAAATCCTTAACAATGCGACTTCTCAAATAAGTTCGGATCATTATTTGTCAGAAATTTTAATAGCTTTTGCTCCGTCGGTTAATAAATCCGGAGATAATGTAAAAGAAGCATATCGCAATGCCTGTAAGAATATTTCGTCAGAAACCTATTTCGGAAGAGCCCTTCGTGCACTAAAATAACAATACATATTTCATCCTGCCATTAGTCTTTTATATATCTGTATTATTGACTATTTTGGTAGGATGAAGTCTAGTATAGATCATTATATATACCAACCATCATCAATCGTGAAAAAGTATTTTACTATCATTTTAGTAGGGTTCGTTCTTGGGTTACTTACGTATAGTTTTTTGGGATTTACCCAAGAACAAGATAATACGAAACTACTATGGCTATCAGGATTTCTGGGAGTTATTATTATCTATATCAATACGATCTTCAATGAAATATTTAACAGGCTTATTTCCTGGAAAAAATATACGGGACTTCGCCTTTTAACAGGAGTGTTATCCAATACGATCATTTCCTTTCTATTCATAAGTCTTGTATTGTATGCATATGTTTTTATAAAAGGAGCACAAGTTTCTTTTATTGAAGATTACAGCGAAATATTACTAAAATTGATTATCCTGATATTTTTTGCTTCTCTGGTCTATACTGTTATCTATTTTGCAATACACTCTTATTATCAATATGCAAAAGGTCAAATAATAGCATTACAATTAGAACGAAAACAAACCGAATTACAATTAACAGCTTTAAAATCACAATTAAGCCCTCACTTTTTGTTCAATAGTGTAAACACAATATCATCTTTATTGTTTAGTGATATAAAAAAAGCAGAATTGTTTATTCGGGAACTAGCTAAATCCTACCAATATATTTTAAACAAATACGAAAGTAAATGGTTAACAGTCGAAGAAGAATTACAATTTGTGAATTCTTATCACTTCTTATTACGTACACGATTTAATGATCGAATTAATTTAGAAATTACATTACCAGATTGGGTGTTAAAAAGTAAAATACCGCCACTAGCGCTTCAAATGCTGATAGAAAATGCTGTAAAACATAATCAAATGACTTCTTCTCAAGTATTAAAAATAGTGATTACCAGTGATAATCATAATATTAATGTGTCAAATAATAAGACCATAAAACCTAAAGGAGTAGATTCTTTTAAAATAGGATTAGGCAATATTAGATTAAGGTATGACCTCATTTTTAATAAAACTATCGAGGTAGTAGATGATGAGCAGTTTACAGTAAAACTACCCATAATTTTGTAAAGTAATTTTACCTAAAAACACTAATGTGAATTCAAATAAATACTAAAGTACAAACGAGTGAATAAGTTATTTATACATCATCCGATATTTAGAATCATTAGCCCACTTTGTAGTGGTGCTTTGGTGTATCTTCTTATTTTACTGGTCAATAATAATGTAACCCAGTTACAGGAAGAATTTCTTGGGCAGGAATTATATGTATGTATTGGTTTAGCCTATCTTATCCAGGAATATTCCAGAATTTCTTTATTCCTTTTTGAAAAGCTAAAATTTCCAAATTCGTTGGGAGGCAAAATTATGTTACAGATCATAATTTCGGTAATTACTTCTATACTTTTAGTTTCTGGATCGATGTTTCTGTATTTTGATTTAGTGCTTGGATTTACGCCTAATAGTTCAGAACTGATTGTTTTCAATAGTATCTTTTCGGTGATTACAATAATATATCTTTCGTTATACCTAAGTCATCAGTTTTTACACAAAATAAATACAGAAATAATGACAAAAGAACTATCTCTGAAAGAGGGGGTAGAACAGGACTTTATTCAATTTAAAAAAGGAATAAACCCTACATTAATGTTTGAAACTTTAGAGGCATTAATACTCGTCATGAAAAAAGATACTGATAAAGCAGAATTTTTGGTAGATCATTTTTCGGCAGTATATCGATATATTCTTTCTAAAACAATAAAAGAGTTAGTGCCTATTGATGAAGAACTCGATGCTTTGGATCAATTGTTACTTTTGTTTGAGTACTTACCATACAGAAAAACGAAATTTATTAAAGAAGAATCAATACATACTTTGGTAGTTCCCGGTAGTGTTTTATCCTGTGCAGAACAGATTATAAGAAGTACAATAGTTTCTAGAGAAACAGAACTTATTGTGACAATGACTCAGGATTCGAAGTATGTGTTGTTAAAATATCCACATCAGGAAAAGATTAGTTATACTATGGATTGCAATAGTATCAAAGATATTCTGGATATGTATCGATTTTACACAGACATACCAATTGCTGTTACCAAAGATGATATGTATACTATAATTTATATACCAAAACTTACTATTAATGAAAGTAGCAATAATTGAAGATGAACCTTTAGCAGCAGAAAAATTAGAACGTTACTTGTTAAAATATGATTCTGATATCCAGATAATAAGTAAACTGGCTTCAATAGAAGAAGCAGTATTTTGGATAGAGTTGCATCAAGAAGAAGTAGATCTCTTTTTTATGGATGTTCAGCTTATAGACGGACTTAGTTTTGAGATTTTTAATAAAGTTAAGGTAAATAAGCCTGTAATTTTTACTACTGCCTTTGATGAGTTTGCAATTGATGCTTTTAAGGTAAATAGTATAGACTATCTTCTAAAACCAATATTGTTTACAGATCTTTCAAAGGCATTAAAAAAACTAGAAACATTACGATCTCAGTTTTTGGGAGAGATTAATGTTAGCCATGCGGTTAAGAATATGACCGGTACGGCGTATAAGAATAGATTCTTAGTTCGCTTAGGAAATCATATCCATTCTGTAAAGAGCGAGGATATTTCCTTTTTCTTTGCAGAGGGACGAGATGCTTACCTTGTTGCAGAAAACCGAAAAAAATACATGATAGAATATAAATTGGAAACCCTCGAAGAATTACTAGAACCCAAAAGTTTTTTTAGAGTAAATCGCACTTTTATTGTCAATATCAATACGATACAGGATGTATTGGTTTATTCTAACAGACGTTTAAAACTTACCTTAAACCAAAATATAGATAAAGAAATTATTGTTAGCCGTGAGAAAGTTGCAGATTTTAAACAGTGGTTTGAGGGGAATTAAAACCCAAAAGAAGAATAAAACTTCCTCAAAAATGAATCTATGCCATCATTGAGGAAGTAATTTAATATTTTGAACCTTTTGATAATAAAAGGATTAAAACTCTGCATTAAGAGGTGTTCTTGGATAAGGAATCACATCACGAATATTACCCATTCCTGTTACAAAAAGAACAAGACGCTCAAACCCAAGTCCAAAACCACTATGGGTACACGTACCAAAACGACGAGTATCTAAATACCACCATAGCTCTTCTTCAGGAATATTAAGAGCAGCCATCTTTTCTTTAAGTACATCCAAACGCTCTTCACGTTGAGAACCACCTACTATTTCTCCGATACCAGGAAATAAAATATCCATAGCTCTTACCGTTTTTCCATCTTCATTAAGTCGCATATAGAACGATTTAATATCTGCCGGATAATCAAATAAAATCACTGGACATTTAAAATGTTTTTCAACAAGAAATCTTTCATGTTCACTTTGTAAGTCAGCACCCCATCCATCAATAGGAAATTTAAATTTCTTCTTTTTATTGGGCTTAGAATTTTTAAGAATATCAATGGCTTCGGTATAGCTTACACGTTTAAAATTGTTCTCTAATATAAACTTTAGTTTATCTCGCAATAACATTTCGGCACGTTCTGCCTGAGGTTTTTGTTTATCCTCTTGTACCAGACGGTTTTCTAAAAACTCAAGATCATCCTGGCAGTTGTCTAAAACAAACTGTATTACGTATTTAATAAAGTCTTCTGCCAAATCCATATTGCCATCCAGATCACAGAATGCTACTTCTGGTTCAACCATCCAGAATTCTGCAAGATGCCTTGATGTATTTGAGTTTTCTGCCCTAAAAGTAGGTCCAAAGGTATATACCTGGCCTAATCCCATAGCATAAGTCTCTGCTTCTAATTGACCAGAAACAGTTAGGTTGGTTTCACCGCCAAAAAAATCTTCTTTATAATCAACCTCACCATTCTCGTTTTTCGGAATGTTATTAAGATCTAAATTAGTCACTTTAAATGCTTCTCCAGCACCCTCGGCATCACTTTTTGTAATTACAGGTGTGTGTACATAGTAAAAATCGTTCTTTTGAAAATATTCATGTATTGCAAAAGATAATTTTGAACGCACTCTCATGATAGCCCCAAAAGTATTGGTGCGAACTCTTAAGTGGGCTTGCTCACGCAATTTTTCTAATGTATGTCGTTTCGGAGATAAAATAGTAAGTTTTAACTCTTCGGGATCAGCATCTCCTTCGATTTCTACATTAGATACCTGGATCTCTACACGTTGTCCTTTTCCCTGGCTTTCTATAAGGGTACCTTCTATCGCAACTGCTGCACCGACATTTATTCTGCTTTGTATAGCAGCATCGATTGTATTATCTTCTAAAACACACTGAATATTATTAATAGTTGATCCATCATTAACCGCTATAAAACGATCATTTCTAAAAGAACGAACCCAACCTTTAACAAGTACAGGCTGTAATAATTTATCACTTTGTAGTACCTCTATTACTTTAGTATGTTTCATCTGTTTTTTTAATATTATTTGTTTTTGGTTTTATAGCCTTTAATACAATTGAGTGAGTATAAAACCAAGGATGTTTGAATTTTGAGGTAGCAAAGATAATTTTTTAATCCGATTGAAGCATAATCTTATGAATTCAAAAAAGGTGTAGTAATTAAAATATATTTTGATACTCTTTTAGATACTGGTGAGTTTATACCGTCAAAATACCAAAATCTGACGTTTTTTCGAATTATGATTCTACGTAAAAACCGTAATTAGACGTGTTTTTGATTAAAAAATAGACGTATTTGAGAGTTTTTTTGAATAATTATGGTAAAAAAAACAATTTTTTAACAATACTTAAAATACTGAAAACCAGTAATTTGAATACTGTTTTGTTGAGTTTTACTTGTTTAAATAGTGTTAAAGTTTAAGCTGTTTAAGTAAAAAGGGGATTTTTCCCCCCTGTTAGGTATTTCAAAATATAAAAAGGGGCAGTATCTTGCATATGCAATTATGACGATTGTGTTTACGTTAAGTTTAGTTCGATAGGTTTTGGGGTAATCTATCTTACAGAAGTCCCGCTAGTTTCTAGCGGGGCTTTTTTTATAAAGATATTAGGTGTTTTTTATGTCTTATTTTCTTTATTCTTCCTCGCGCCTTGAGGCTCTTCAAGTTCTTCATCATTAGGAATAATTTTTAGGGTAGGTTCTTTAAGAGTTTTCTTATTTGCAATACTTCGTTCTAAGGAAAGCAATAAGGAAGGCAGTAGTAAAAGATTTGCCAGCATAGCAAATAGTAAAGTTGTTGATACTAGGCCTCCGAGTGCCTTAGTTCCTCCAAAGCTGGATATCATGAATACCGAAAAACCAAAAAATAAAACAGTTGATGTATAAAACATACTCACTCCTGTCTCTCGTAGTGAAGCTAGAACGGATTTTCTAATCCTCCAATGATTTGATTTTAATTCTTGCCTGTATTTTGCAAGAAAATGTATAGTGTCATCTACAGAAATACCAAATGCAATACTAAAAACTAATATGGTAGAAGGTTTTATCGGTACACCAAGATACCCCATAAGACCCGCAGTCATGAGTAACGGTAATAAATTTGGGATAAGTGATATGACAATCATTTTCCAGGATCGAAACATCCAGGCCATAAAAAGAGCAATCAAGATCACTGCAAGACCTAGAGAGAAAGATAAATTCCATACCAGATATTTGGTCCCTTTCTGAAAAATAAGGGCTTTACCAGTAAAAGAAACGTCATATCTGTCTTTTGGAAAAATTTTCTCTAATTGTGGTTTTAGAGTCGCTTCTATACGCTCCATTTCTTCTGTACCTACATCTTTCATGAAGGTAGTGATTCTTGCGTATTGTCCGGTAGAATCCACATAGCTATTCATTACTCCTGCTTTAGATTCAAAACTTTTGGCATATGGTAAAATAAAGTTTCGTTCCTGGCTAGTAGGTATTTGATAATATTTTGGATTTCCATTATAAAAAGCTTGCTTAGAATATTTAACCAGATTAACAATAGAAATAGGTTTAGACAATTCAGGAGTTTCTTCGAGAAGCTCCTGTAGTTTTTCCATACGTTTTAGTGTAGGTAATTTTAATACTCCTTGTTTTCTTTTGGTATCAATTAATATTTCTAATGGCATAACACCATCAAATTCTTCTTCAAAAAACTCTATATCTTTATAAAATCCAGCAGATTTGGGCATGTCTTCTAATAGGCTTCCCGAAACTTTTATCGTATAAATACCAATAATGCTAACAATTAGGATAATGACAGAAGAAAAGTAGATTGTTACTCGTCTGGTTTTTACCATCTTTTCCATCCAATCCATTAACTTCTCTATCCACTCTTTACCCAGATGTTTTAAGTGTCTTTCTTTAGGTTGTGGCATATAACTATAAATTATAGTGATAACCAGAAGACAAAGTATAAATAGAGCGATTATATTTAAAGAGGCAACAATACCAAATTCTTTAAGTAGCTTACTTTCGGTTAGAGCAAAGGTTGCAAATCCTGAAGCAGTAGTTACATTAGTCATTAGTGTAGCATTACCCACTTTGGTGATTACCCGTTGAAGAGATTTTGCTTTATTACCATGTTTTTTTATTTCTTGTTGGTATTTATTAATTAAGAAAATACAATTAGGAATACCAATTACAATTACTAATGGAGGAATAATAGCTGTAAGCACAGTTATTTCATATTCTAAAAGCCCTAAAATTCCGAAAGCCCACATTACCCCAATAATTACAGCAGTCATGGATATAAAAGTGGCTCTTAATGATCTAAAAAAGAAAAAGAAAATTAACGAAGTAACCAGTAGAGCTGCAAGAATGAAAATTTCTATTTCATCCATTATGTTTTGAGAATTTAAAGTTCTGATATATGGCATACCAGATACTTTTACATCCATCTTATGCTCCTTCTCAAAAGCTAAAACTGCAGGAAGCAAGACTTTTTCAATAAACTTTTTTCGTTTCTTAGTGTTTACAATATCCTTTTTTAGATACAGTGCACTTTGAATCGTTTTAGATTTTTTACTATAAACAAGTCCTTCGTAAAAAGGTAACTTGTTAAAAAGCTCATGTTCATATTCAGATACCTGTTTTTCAGTATAACTAGAATCTTTAATAAAAGGTACTAACTCAAATCGTGCTGGATTATCTTCTTTTTTTAAAGTTTTAAGATCGGCTATAGAGACAACGAGGTCAATCTCTTCATATTTTTTAAACGAATTATTAAAATCATTCCATGCTTTTAGCTTTTCAGAAGTAAAAAGTGTACTATCTTTAACAGCCATTACAATTAGATTGCCTTCTTCGCCAAATTTTTGAAGAAATTTTTGATATAATATATTTACCTCGTGATCATCGGGGAGTAGATTTGCCTCTGAGTGAGAAAACCTCATGTTTTTCCACTGAAAACCTAAAAAAACCGTAATTCCTATTATTGCCAGAAATATTACCGCCCTGTTGCGAAGTATAATTCCAGCCAGTGCATTCCAAAACCCGAAACTGAATAATTTTGCCATCCTTTATTTTCCTGCTGCAAATGTAAGGATTGGGGAATTATTATTCAGGTATTTCTGAAAAGAAAATGATTTATTGTATAAAGACTATAGTTTTAGGTAAAAAGTAAACTTACCCGAAATATTATCCTCAAAACGAGGAAGATGATAGGCGCCATAACGATAGGCAAAACTAAGCCCGAAACCAGCAAATAATTTGTTGATTTCAAATCCTGATTCTTGATAACCATGTTGTAAAGACGAAAAATTTACCCCTTGATGGTTTTCAAGATTGCTAACATCTCCGATTGCATATCGCGTTATAAAAACGAGTTCTGGTTTAAACCAATTCGTAATTTTTACAGGTTTAATTCTATGTTTGACCTGTAATGTTGCTAGTCTGTCATTAAAAAATTCACCAAAATACATAGTTTCAAAAGTCCTTCTACCGGCTACAGAAAATCGTTGAAGCACTGTTTCTTTGGTGGGGGCATTAGGATAAGCGTGATACAAATGCGTGAGTGGGATATCTCCATAAGCGATATCTGCTTCGAATAAAATACTTGTTTTAGATTGATTAATACGGTTAATAATATGTTCTGCTTTTAAACCTATTTTACTATAAGAGAAATTGCTATCGAACATACCCTTGAAACCTTGTGTATATTGCGCTGTAATTTTGGGATATCCATCATGAATTTCTTTATATTGATTAGGTGTTTTTAGAAATTTACTAAACGGACTCCACCTTAAGGCTATTGTAGCTTCTGCTGTTTTATATCCCGAAAATAAATTTCCATCATTAAAGTATTGATATCCTACGGTTTGATTTATATTACTTATAGAAAATTGAGTTTCTGAGAGTAGTTTAGGAAATATCTGTTGCTGTAAACCAACACTCCAGGTTCTGTGCTTGTAATAGAAATCTATATTTACCAAACGCGGTTCGAATAAAGAATAAACTCTTCTGTCGGTAAGGTAGAGAAAACTACCTACTTCTCTAATATCATCGGTATAATTTATATTAAACCATGAGTTTGATTTTTTATTAACTAATAAACCTCCTCCTATACCAAATTTGGATTTTGAATCTCTAAATCCGTAAACAAAATATCCTTCTAATCTTAATTTATTAGAGAATTTTGTGTTTGTTAAGCCACCTATTCCTAGTCGCAACCCTTCATAATTATTGTATTTTATAGGGTAAGTAAGATCAAAATTGAAAAACCCTACAGGGTAATATCCAATATTAAAACTTTGAATAACATCAATTCTGCGTTCTATGTTTTGTGCTTTTACAATGCTATCTATAATCTGAAATGAGTTTAGATCTTTTTCTGTAATTGCACTGGTGCGATATTTATTCCAATAAGATTCAGGCCTATTATTGGCTTCGGGATCTATACTTATTGTAGCTTGATTTTGTTTAATATTTTGACTGGTATCTAATTTGATATCAAATAAATCTGTTGTAGAAACTAAAAAATCATTATTTCCCGAAGAACTTTTTTTGTCATTCCCTAATCTTCCTACAGAGATTCTCCCTCCAAATAAACTTACTTTTTGTCTTCCGTTTCCTGGTCTTATAGTAATTTCCTGTTTGATTGGGAACCAGCTTTTTTGTTCAGAAAAATATTTAAAACTATGAGTTGCCATCACATTAAGTTCGCCTCGTAGTTCTATGATAGCTTTCTGAATTGCTAATGATTTTGTGTCTAGATATAATACACCTTCTAAACTTGCATAATTTTTAGATTTACGGGGTTGAAAAAGAATGACATAAGCTGGATTTTTACCTTGTACAGTATCGAGAACCTTGTAATAATAACTCCTAAGGGCTCTGTTTGATAATGGTCCTATGTATTTATTGTTAAAAATGGTGTAATCTTCATCATAAAGAGAATTAGATTGTATTTTGATTCCCAGTACATTATAGATAGGTTCTTTAAAACCACTCATCCGAGTTGCCAAAACGGTCTCTTTTTCGCCGGCATTTTTTCTAAACTGGTGTAAACTTATTTTCTCAGAAAGAAAGGAATGAGCTTTGTTAAAGAGATGTTCCATATCGACACTAGTAGTGTCCAGGGTATTTAATTGCGCCTGATTATCTTCTGTGATCTTTAGTTTGTTGTAGCTTTTATAACTAAAATCATGTAATATTTTTTTTGGATTATTTTTATTTTTCCTATTTATGGCTTCAACAATAAGTTGAGTTGCAATGTTTTCGGGGGTATCTAACTTTACTGTCTCGAGATTCTCCTCTTTAGCACTGAGTTGTACTTCTATTTTTTCTGATTTTTTGGATGTAATTAAAATGGTCTTTGTTTGATACCCTAGATAGCTTATAGTAAGATTGACAGGGTAGGTATTACATCGTATAACAAACTCACCCTTAACAGAAGTTAAGGCGTATGAAGAATTATTGGTTTTTACAGTGGCAAATGGCAAGGGTTGATTAGAACTTTCATCAATAACAATACCGTTAATACTAACTTGAGAAATTAAGACAAAGTGTACAAAAAATAATAAACAAAAAAATTTGTTCTGCATTATACCAAATAGGTTCAAAAAGGCGAAGATACAAAAAAAGCGTTTCTAATGAGAAAACGCTTTATTTATAATTTCTATACATTAAGAAATGTTAAACTGTCATAATTTCTTTTTCTTTATGACTAAGCATTTCATCAATTTTTTTAATGTATGTATCGGTTAATGTTTGAATATCTACTTCAGTATTTTTTGCCAAATCTTCTGACAGCCCTTCTTTTTCTAATTTTTTAATCTCATTATTGGCATTTTTACGGTCATTACGTATACCTACTTTAGAATCTTCTGCTTCAGCTTTTGCTTGTTTCGCAAGATCTTTACGACGTTCTTCTGTGAGAGGAGGAACACTAATGATAACGCTTTCACCATTATTCATCGGGTTGAACCCTAAATTAGCTATCTGAATACCTTTCTCAATCTCGGGAATTACAGATTTATCAAAAGGTTGAATTGTAATGGTTCTTGCATCAGGAGTAGTTACATTTCCGACCTGGTTTAATGGAGTAGGAGAGCCATAGTACTCTACCATTACACTACCTAACATAGCAGGAGATGCTTTACCTGCTCTGATATTAAGTAATTTTTTTTCTAAATGAGCAATTGCTGCTTGCATTGACTCTTTGGTCGAATCTAAAATAAAATCTATTTCTTCGTTCATGTTTTAGTTCTTTTCTTCTGACAAATCAAAAAATAAGCCAATATGATTAAAGGTTTACTTGAGTACCTATAGATTCGCCAGAAACTACTTTTAGTAAATTTCCGGCTTTATTCATGTCAAAGACTATTATAGGTAATTCATTTTCCTGACTTAATGTAAATGCTGTTGTATCCATTACTTTCAGACCTTTGCGTAATACATCATCAAATGATATGAAATCAAATTTTGTGGCATCAGCATTTTTTTCTGGATCAGAGGTGTATATTCCATCAACTCTTGTGCCTTTTAGAATAACATCTGCATTAATTTCTATTGCTCTTAGTACTGCGGCAGAATCAGTTGTGAAATATGGATTTCCTGTCCCTCCACCAAATATGACAACTCTTCCTTTTTCGAGATGACGCATTGCTCTTCGACGTATAAAGGGTTCTGCAACTTCATTAATCTTTACCGCAGATTGTAATCGAGTAGGTATTTCTGCATCTTCAAGAGCACTCTGTAAGGCCAGTCCATTAATAACGGTTGCAAGCATGCCCATATGATCTGCTTGAACTCTATCCATTCCTTTACTGGCACCTGCAACACCTCTAAAAATATTACCTCCACCTATCACAATAGCAACTTGTACGCCTTTTTCTGTAATTTGTTTGATTTCGTGGGCATACTCTGCCAATCTTTTAGGATCAATTCCATATTGACGATCACCCATTAGAGCTTCGCCAGATAATTTAAGTAATATTCTTTTATATTCCATTATGAGATTTAACTGTGGTGCAAATATAATGATATTCTTAATTTAGAAAATAGTTTGGATTATAAAGGTGAATTTTTAAATTAAATAGTTAAATGTTAAAGTTTAAAAACTATTAAAAAAAGGGTGGTTTTCCCCTATAAAGGGTATTGGTTCGTGTTGAATTATGTTATAGGTTTGCATCAGGGAAAACAAAAAAGGTGTTGGGGATGATAAATGTTTTTAGAAAGGAAATTAACGTTTGTAATATATAAATACAATGTAGGTGTTTATATGGTATGAGCTAATTGGGGAGTTAGTTTATATTGGGGGATAAGTTTTGAAAGAAATTCTAAACTTGTAAACGTTGGAAACCAGAAAGAAAATATTTTGAAAATGATGAATAAAAAACCGCTTCTATAACAGAAGCGGTTTTTATTTTTTTCAGATATGTCTGAATACTATATGATTTTTGGATTAACCTAAAGTTACTCTTTCAAAAGCAACTACAGATACATCACCAAGTGTTTTTATATAATCAGCAACACTTTTCTTTTCATCTTTAATGAAATTTTGATCAAGAAGACATTGTTCCTGATCTAAAGTAGTATTATCAGAAATAAATCTTTCTAATTTTCCTGGAAGAATTCTATCCCAAATTTGCTCAGGTTTACCTTCTGCTTTAAGCTCTTCTTTCAACTTTTCTTCTGCTTGTGCAATTACATCATCTGTCAATTGAGATCTTGAAATAAATTGAGGAACGTTTTTCAATGTTTTTCCTAATCGTCCAAGTTCAATATTCTCTTTTTCAATTGCTGCAATTCTTGCTTGAGTTTCTGAAGCAACATATTCTGGATCAAAATCTTTGTAAGATAATGTGGTTGCTCCCATAGAAGCTACTTGCATTGAGATGTCTTTGGCAAGTGTCTCTGCATTATCTATTTCATTTGATAAGCCGGTTAGAGCACCGATTTTGTTTCCGTGTATATATGATCCTACAAAAGGAGCTTCCAGTACTTTAAAATCTCCGATTTCGATTTTTTCTCCAATAACACCAGTTTGTTCAGTAAGTTTTTCCTGAACAGTCATACCATTAAAATCTGAAGCCAAAAATTCTTCTTTAGAAGAAGTGTTAAGAGCTAATTCTGCTAGTTCTTTTGCTAAAGAAACGAAAGATTCGTTTTTTCCTACGAAATCAGTTTCACAATTAAGAGAAACGATTACTCCTTTGTTTTTCGAATCATTAACTTTTGCAATAACTGCACCTTCAGAAGATTCTCTATCAGCTCTTTTATCAGCAATTTTTTGTCCTTTTTCTCTAAGGATCTTGATAGCTTTGTCAAAATCTCCTTCGGCCTCAACAAGGGCTTTTTTGCAGTCCATCATTCCGGCACCTGTAGCCTTACGCAATTTGCTTACATCGGCTGCTGTAATATTTGCCATATCTTTAAATATTTAATGTGTAAAATGTATTGTTTGTATAAAAAACAAGTCGTTTAGTTAGTACTGCAAAAGTAAAGAACCAAACGACTTATCGATTTTATATTAAAGTTAAGTTTTATCGCAGAGATATAAACTTAGCTTCGAATTTTAATAGATATACATCTATTTGATTATTCTTCCTCTTGCTTTGCAGCTTCGGTTACAGGAGCTTCTACTGTAGCTTCTACCTTTGCAGGTGCATCAGCTTTTGCTTCCTTTTTAGGAGCCTCTTTTTTAGGAGCTTCTTTGCTTGCTTTTCTTTCGCTTAATCCTTCTATAACAGCATCACTAACATAAGTCATAACTTTGTCTATAGATTTAGAAGCGTCATCATTTGCAGGGATTACATACTGCACCTGACGTGGGTCAGAGTTTGTATCTACCATTGCAAAAATAGGAATGTTTAATTTTTGAGCTTCTTTTACCGCAATGTGTTCGCGAGTAATATCTACAACAAATAATGCTCCAGGTAGACGAGTCATATCAGAAATAGAACCTAAGTTCTTTTCTAATTTTGCTCTTAAACGATCTACTTGTAAACGTTCTTTTTTAGATAGTGTATTAAAGGTACCGTCTTTCTTCATTCTATCGATAGAAGCCATTTTTTTGACTGCTTTACGAATAGTAACAAAGTTGGTAAGCATACCACCAGGCCATCTTTCTGTAATGTATGGTTGATTGGCTTTACTTGCTTTTTCGGCTACGATTTCTTTAGCTTGTTTTTTAGTCGCAACAAAAAGGATTTTTCTGCCGGACGCTGCTATTTTTTTCAAAGCTTCACTAGCTTCATCAATTTTTGCAGCAGTTTTATATAAGTTAATGATGTGAATACCATTACGCTCCATATAAATATATGGTGCCATATTGGGATCCCATCTTCTTGTAAGGTGACCAAAGTGTACACCTGCATCAAGTAATTCTTTTACTTCGATATTGTTTGCCATTTTTGTAATAGTTTACGTTCTGTTGAATTAGCAATGCTCAAGTGGCTACGTTGCAGTATGGCCTTGTGCATTTAGATGCTAAACTAACCCCTCATGAATTGAGGTAACAACAAATACTGTTTTAATAAATTAACGTTTAGAGAACTGGAATTTCTTACGAGCTTTCTTCTGACCGAATTTCTTACGCTCTACCATTCTTGGATCTCTGGTTAACAAACCTTCTGGTTTTAGGATTGATCTGTTTTCTTCGTCTAATTCACATACCGCTCTTGATATTGCTAAACGAACAGCTTCTGCCTGTCCAGTAATCCCTCCACCATATACATTTACGTTTACATCGTACTTGTCCTCATTACTTGTTAAAGTTAAAGGCTGATTTACTTTGTATTGTAAAGTAGCAGTAGAGAAATACTCATTAAGGTCTTTTTTATTAACCGTAATTTTTCCAGAACCATCCTTAAGATATACTCTGGCTACAGCCGTTTTTCTACGACCAATTTTGTGAATAACTTCCATTACTTAAATTCGTTTAAGTTAACAGTTTTAGGTTGCTGAGCTTCCTGATTGTGATCTGCTCCTGCATATACCTTTAAATTACGGAATAAAGCTGCACCTAATTTGTTTTTAGGTAACATTCCTTTTACCGCTTTTTCGATTAAACGCTCTGGATTCTTGTCATACAATTCCTGAGCAGTAAGACTTCTTTGCCCTCCAGGGTATCCAGTGTGACGGATATACGATTTATCAGTCCACTTTTTTCCTGTTAAGTTGATTTTCTCGGCATTGGTAATGATAACATTATCACCGCAATCAACGTGTGGGGTAAAGTTGGGTTTATGCTTACCTCTAAGTAGTACTGCAACTACAGAAGAAAGACGCCCTAAAGTCTGTCCTTCAGCATCTACATGCAACCATTCTTTTGTAACGGTAGCCTTGTTGGCAGATACTGTTTTGTAACTTAATGTGTCCACACTAATTATTTTTTACTTAATTAAACATTCCTTTTCCTATGTAAAATAGGGGTGCAAATGTACAATTATATATTTATATAGCAAACAGGTAATAGATATTATTTTTAAAGTATGATGCATTGGTTTTCAGTGATATTGATGTAATTAGGAGTTGTTTTGTTTGTTTTATGTTACATAACCCCCTTTTCCTGTTAATTTTTTACTAAAAAATGGCATAAAGTGTGACAAACTAAAATAATTTCTGTCATCTTAGTTATATCAATCATCAAACTTCTAATCATCATGAAATGTTATACCTGTCTGTTGGTACTCTTTTTGTTTCCTACTATTTTTATTGCACAAGATTCTACTAGTACAGTTAAAAAACGAATTTATACTACAAAATTACTTAATACTACCGAAACATTAACAATTGATGGCCTAATTGATGAGTCTGGTTGGGACGTGGTAGAATGGACTGGCGATTTTGTTGAAAATCAACCTGATGAAAATACACCACCAAGTCAAAAGACCAAATTCAAAATTGTATATGATCAGAAATATCTATACGTAGCATATCGATGTTATGATACCGAACCAGATAAAATTGAAAAAAGATTATCGAGAAGAGATGGTTTTGCTGGGGATTGGGTAGAGATTAATTTGGATACGTATCACGATAAAAGAACTGGTTTTTCATTTAACATTACAGCCGCTGGGGTAAAAGGAGATGAGTTTATCTCACGAAATGGAAATAATTGGGATGGTAGCTGGAATCCTATATGGTATGCTGCAAGTAATATAGATGAAGATGGGTGGACTGCCGAAATTAAAATTCCGCTTAGTCAATTAAAATTTGGTAAAAGTAAAGAGCAGGTATGGGGACTTCAAGTAAACCGAAGGTTGTTTAGAGAAGAAGAAAGATCAGTGTGGCAACGTATACCACAAGATGCTCCTGGGTGGGTAAGTGAGTTCGGAGAATTACATGGTCTTATAGATATCGAACCTCAAAAACAACTAGAAATCCAACCATTTGCAGTAACACAATTTGATACGTATCCCGAGGAAAAAGGAAATCCATTTAGAGATGGTGAAGATTTTAAACTGAATGGAGGGTTAGATGCAAAAATAGGAATCACAAATGATCTAACTTTGGATCTAACGGTAAATCCTGATTTTGGCCAGGTCGAAGCTGATCCTGCCGCTATTGCATTAGATGGGTTTCAGATTTTCTTTAGAGAACAACGACCTTTTTTCGTAGAGAATAAAAATATTTTTGATTACCGTTTTGCCAATAACCAGGATAATCTATTTTATTCCCGTAGAATTGGAAGAAGCCCGCAAGGATCAATTTCAGGACTTGACAATGAATTTGTCGATAAACCTTCCAATACTACAATTCTTGGAGCAGCAAAATTTAGCGGAAAAACCAAAGATGGGTGGTCTATTGGTGTTTTAGAGAGTGTGACTTCGAGAGAAATAGCCAAAATTGAAGATGAAAATGGCAATAAGAGAGAGGCTATTGTAGAACCTCTAACGAATTATATGGTCGGTAGAGTACAAAAGGATTTTAATCAACGTAACTCTTTTATTGGGGGGATTATAACGGCAACCAACCGAAATCTTGGGGACACCTTTGATATTGATGAGGATGACCCAAATACTGATGAGACATCAGAAGTAGCAGGGACAAGAGAAAATAATCTTAATCTTCTTCGTAAATCAGCATATACTGCAGGATTAGATTTTAGACATAACTGGAAAGATAGAAAGTATTTTATCGAAGGTAATATTGTGGCCAGTCACGTAGAGGGTTCTAAAGAATCTATCGAAAAAACCCAGAATTCACTTACACATCTTTTTCAGAGGGTGGATGCAGATCATGTAGAATTAGATCCCAATAGAACTTCACTAACCGGAACTGGGGGTAAACTTACAGGAGGGAAATCCGGAGGTGGGAATTGGAGGTATGGAGCAGGAGTTTTCTGGCGTTCTCCAGAATTAGAGCTAAATGATATCGGGTTTTTACGTCAGGCAGATGATATCAGGCAATTTGCAAATCTTCGTTATTTATTCTTAAAACCTACCAAATTTTATAGAAGAGCAAATGTTAGATTTAGTCAATCATCTGCATTTGATTTTGAAGGTAATTATAATCGTATTCAATATGTGTTGGGAGGTAATATAGATTATCAAAACAATTGGTGGACAGAAGTTGAGATGATTCATAAACCTCGTATATTCACAAATACTGTTTTGCGTGGAGGTCCTAGGTGGAGATTTTCTCAAGAAAATATAGGAGTGTTGTTTTTTGGATCTGATCGAAGAAAGAAATTTAATTTTACTGTTGGTCATGTGAATTCCTGGACAACCGACAATAACTTCTCTTTTAGGCGATATGTATTGAGGCTTAGATATCAGCCATTTAATGCATTTAGTATGTCTTTAAACCCAGAGTTTGTAGAGAATCCAAATAAAACACAGTATGTTACAGATGTTGATTTTAATGGTACTCCAAGATATATAACTGCTAAAATCGATCAGCAAACTTTAAGTGCGAGTATACGGTTAAATTATAGTATTAACCCTAATCTTACTATTCAGTATTATGGACAACCGTTTATATCTCGAGGAAGATATACCGATTTTAACTATGTTGCTAATGCAGTAGCCAAAAACCTGGATGAGAGAGTAACATTATATGATCAGGATCAGATTTCGTTTGCAGATGATGAGTACTCTGTAGATGAGGATAGAGATGGTACCGTGGATTATACTATTAGTAATCCGGATTTCGCATTTGTTCAGTTTCGTTCTAACCTGGTGCTACGCTGGGAATATATTCCTGGTTCTGAAATATTTTTGGTTTGGTCGCAAGGTATTACCGGAGATGGAAACCCTTCTGATGACCTCTTTAGAAGTTTAGACAATCAAATTCTGAACCAACAGCCAGAGAATACATTTTTAATCAAAGCAACGTATCGATTTGTATTATAAAGTTTCTGAAAAAGTTTTTATACAATAAACAATATTAAACGTATTTTGCGACCCTATAGAATGTCGTAATATGAAATATTTTTATGTTGTATTTACTTTGGTTTTTTTGGTAGCATGCACTACATCAAAACCTAAAGAAAGAGTTGTTGTAATAGATGAGAAACCAGAAATATCAAAAAAGGATTCTTTATCTTTTTTCTTAGAGCATTACGAGAAGTTTTTTGCTACTAATTTTAATGTTTCAGAATGTCCAGGAGCAGCTGTTGTTGTGGTTAAAGGTGATGCTGTTATTTATAAAAAAGGCTTTGGAGTAAAAGAAATTCATACACAAGATTCTGTAGATGTAAATACAGTCTTTAGAATTGCAAGCTTATCAAAAGGTGTAACGGCAGTTTTGGCAGGAAATTTAGTAGATCGAGATGAATTGCAATGGGATCAAAATGTTAGAGAATCGGTAAAAACATTTAGTTTAAGAGATAGTGAACAGGCAGATCGGCTTAAAGTAAATCATTTATTATCACATACAACAGGACTTTATCCTTATACCTATACTAAGCTTATACAAAAAGGATGGTCTTTAGAACAAATTATCAGAAGTTTTAAAAGAAAAGGAGTTGTTTCTAAAGAAGGAGTAGATTATGAATATCAAAATGCGATATTTTCGGTTATTGAAAAAATAATGGAAAACCAAACCGAGAAATCATTTGAAATCCTTCTTAAAGAAAGAGTATTTGCTCCGGCAGGGATGCATACAGCATCAAGTACATATACAGCAATAAGAGAGAATGATAATGTAGCTCTTCCACATAAATATAATCATTATTCAAAAAAATATAAGGTTACAGAGATCCATAAAAACTATTATAATGTAGCTGCTGCAGGAGGGATTAATGCATCAATCTCTGATATGGGAGAGTATTTAAAAGTATTACTAGGATATCATCCTGATATTATTTCAAAAGAAAGTCTTAGCGATATTTTTAACCCTATTATTTGTACCAGCGATGAAGATACGTATGTTAATTTATGGGATGGGGTAACAGATTCGTATTATGCAATGGGTTGGCGAGTTTTGGATTACAGAGGTAGAAGAGTATTATATCATGGGGGTAATGTAAATCAATACAAAACCCAGTTATTAATTGATCCTGATAATGATATTGGTGTTTGTGTATTATTTAACGGTCCCAATCCATTTAATGGCCCAGTGATTCCTACTTTTTTAAATTATTATGACTTTTATAAAGAAATAAGCCAAAATCAGTACGTGAAATGATTTTGACTTTTAAGTTTTCTTAACTGTTTGATTACTATCTTTAGTGAGCCTCTAACCAGTCTTTACCAAGTCCAAGATCTACATCTAACGGAACTTCTAAAGTATATGCGTTTTCCATTTCGGTTTTGATTAAGATTTTGACCTCTTCTAGTTCTGGTTTAAAAACATCAAAGACCAATTCATCATGCACCTGTAGTAGCATTTTGGTCTTATAGTTTCCTTCCTTTAGTTTTTTGTGAATATTGATCATTGCAATCTTGATAATATCGGCAGCACTTCCTTGAATGGGTGCATTTACTGCATTTCGTTCAGCTGCACCGCGAACAATTGCATTTGCAGAGTTAATGTTTTTTAAATATCGACGTCTTCCTAAAACCGTTTGTACATAACCATTTTCTCTCGCAAAATCTACCTGTTCACTCATGTAATTACGAAGCTTAGGGTATGTTTTGTAATACGTATCTATTAATTCTTTAGCTTCACCTCGTGAAAGATTGGTTTGATTACTTAATCCAAAAGCCGAAACTCCATAAATGATCCCAAAGTTTACTGTTTTGGCATTACTACGTTGCTCTCGAGTTACTTCGTTGAGAGGTACATCAAATACTTTTGCAGCGGTTGAAGCATGAATATCTTCACCATTTTTAAAAGCTTCGATCATGGTCTCTTCTTTGCTTAAAGCAGCAATGATCCTTAATTCTATTTGAGAATAATCTGCCGCCAGTAGTGTGTGTTCTTCATCTCTGGGGATAAATGCTTTTCTTACCTGTCTTCCTCTTTCTGTACGAATAGGAATGTTCTGTAAATTAGGATTATTAGAACTTAAACGCCCTGTAGCAGCTACCGTTTGCATATAATCTGTATGAACACGTCCGGTATTTTCGTCGACCTGTGTTGGTAGTGCATCAACGTAAGTGCTTTTTAGTTTAGACAATCCTCTGAAATCCAATATATTTTGAATAATCTCATGATCTTTGGCAAGATAGGATAATACATCTTCGGCAGTAGAATATTGACCTGTCTTTGTCTTTTTGGGTTTGTCTACCAATTTCATTTTTTCAAATAATATAACACCCAATTGCTTTGGTGATGCAATGTTGAATTCTTCACCAGCTTCTGTGTAGATTTTTTGCTCTAATGTTTTGATATCGCTATCTAATTCTTCAGAAAGAGATTGTAAAAAACCTTTATCCAGATTAATTCCTTCGATTTCCATATCGGCTAGAACTCTTAGTAACGGAATTTCAATATCCTTAAATAAAGAAACTGTTTTTGCTTCGGTAAGCTCTGGTGTAAAATGTTCTTTTAACTGAAAAGTAATATCTGCATCCTCTACAGCGTATTCGGTTTGTTGATCTATTGGTACTTGTCTGAAAGATAGCTGGTTTTTGCCTTTTTTTCCAATTAATTCAGTGATAGAAACCGGAGTATAATTAAGGTAAGTTTCAGCAAGTACATCCATATTGTGTCTCATATCCGGGTTGATGAGATAATGGGCTAGCATTGTATCAAATAGAGTTCCTCTGACTTCGATATTATATTTTGCCAAAACTTTGATGTCATATTTTAAATTTTGACCAATTTTTGTGATATGTTCGGCTTCAAAGAAAGGTCGTAGTTGTTCGATTAATTCCTGTGCTTCGATACGATCTTCTGGAAAAGGAATGTAAAAACCTTTTCCCGCTTCCCAGGAAAAAGCAATTCCTACCAATTCTGCAATTAATGGATTAAGACCTGTGGTTTCGGTGTCAAAACAAACATTTTCTTGCTTTAATAAATTTTGTAGGAATAATTTCATTGCCATTCCCGGAGCAACGCTTTGATAAAAATGTTCGGTATTTGCAATTGTTTTTCTGCTAGAAAAAGAAGTAGCTTCGCCAGATTCCTCGGTTTCACCAAATAATGAAAATTGACCTACTCCAGCTTGTGTTGTTTTTTTCTTTGCGGTAGAGCTATCTGTGTTTTGGGAAGATGTATTAGTTCCTTCTTCTGAAAAAATCTTAGTAAATTGATCTGTAAGCCTTCTAAACTCTAATTCTTCAAAAATCTTATGTACTTTTTGTGCATCGGGTTTTGTAAATTCGTAATCACTGGCATTAAAGGTTACATCGCAATCTAAAATAATGGTTGCAAGTTTTTTAGAAAGAAGGCCTAATTCTGCATTTGCTTCTACTTTTTCTTTCATTTTACCTTTTAGCTTATCGGTATTAGCTAATAGACCTTCCATAGAACCGTATTCTGCAAGAAATTTTTTGGCTGTCTTGTCGCCAACTCCCGGTAATCCGGGAATATTATCCACAGCATCACCCATCATACCTAGATAATCAATAACCTGCTCTGGTCGCTCTACCTCAAATCTTTTTTGTACCTCTGGTATTCCCCAGATTTCGATTCCATTTCCCATTCTGGCAGGTCGATACATAAAAATGTTTTCAGAAACTAATTGCGCATAATCCTTATCGGGAGTAACCATGTATGTTTGATATCCTTCTTTTTCGGCTTGTTTGGCAATAGTACCAATTAAATCATCTGCTTCGACACCTGCTTTTTCTATGATAGGAATGTGCATGGCTTTTAATATTTCCTGAATTATAGGTACAGCAATTTTAATGGCCTCGGGAGTTTCATCGCGATTAGCCTTGTACTCAGGAAAAATTTCTAATCGATCTTTACTCCCTTGCTTGTCAAATGCAACAGCCAAATGATCGGGCTTCTCTCTCTTAATAACATCGAATAAAGAATTTACAAAACCTAAAATTGCAGATGTGTCCTGCCCTTTAGAGTTAATTCTTGGGTTTTTAATAAGTGCATAATACCCTCGAAAAATAAGAGCGAAAGCATCCAGAAGAAAAAGGCGTTTTTGTGACATGATGTGAGTTAAATTTTAGAAATGCAATATAAAAAGAAGATTAATCAAATTAGCGTCAAAAACTATAATAAATATAATAAAGAAATGCCGCCAAAAACTGACGGCATTTCGCCCCAAAATAAAATTGATAACAATGTATCAACTGCTATAAATACGATAGTAATTTTTATATATAGTATATGATTTTTTAAATTGTAATTAAGCCCTAAAAAGGA
This sequence comes from Aquimarina atlantica, assembly GCF_000626715.1. Taxonomy (GTDB): domain Bacteria; phylum Bacteroidota; class Bacteroidia; order Flavobacteriales; family Flavobacteriaceae; genus Aquimarina; species Aquimarina atlantica. Next base: position 57,983 of record NZ_AQRA01000003.1, read on the forward strand.
ATATGAAACGAAGTTACAAATAAAAATCTTAGTTCTAAAAGAAATTGTTAAGATTTATGCCGGGTAAAGACATGATTTTAACGCTTTTTGATCGTAAAATTTATTTATCGTTAATTTTTACTTAAAAAATAGCCGCAAATTAAAAAGGAGGGATAGCTTTGTTTAATAATTAAAATTTTACAACAAATTATGCGTTGGTTAGTCCCTATAATTCTATACATACTTATTGAAACTTATGCATATCAAGCCATTCGAACTATCACCAAAAATCAATGGGTGCAAATAGGGTATTTAGTATTGTCATTGCTTATCTTAAGCTATGTTATTTACATCTTTGCTAACTATGATCGCAGTGTTGGTCCAACCAAATACACATTAAGAGCTAGTGCACTTTTGTTACTCACTTTGGTGCCTAAGTTGATTATGATTTTGTTTTTATTTGGTGAAGACATTATTAGGGTTTGTGTGGCGGGATATAATTATCTCACTAATACTTTTTTTGAAGGTACAGCTACTCAATATTTTCCGGATCGCAGAAAATTTATAAGCCAATTGGCACTTGGTGTTGCTGCAATACCTCTTGGGGGATTGTTACATGGTATTTTTAGAGGGAAATATAATTTTAAAGTGATACGTCATGTATTGTATTATGAGGATCTTCCTGCTGCGTTTGATGGATTTCGGATTACGCAAATTTCAGACATACATTCAGGAAGTTTTGATGATGCTGCTAAAATCGAATATGCAGTAGATTTAATTAATGAACAAGAAACAGATTTATTGCTATTTACAGGAGATATTGTGAATACTGTAGCAGAAGAAATGGATGATTGGATAGATACTTTTAAGCGTATTAAAACACCTAAGTATGGCAAATATTCTGTTTTGGGAAATCATGATTATGGAGAATATGTTACCTGGAACAGTCAAGAAGAAAAAGATGCAAATTTTGAAGCAATAAAGGAAGTTCATACTAAAATTGATTTTAATCTGTTACTTAATGATAGTACTTTTGTAGAAAAGGATGGTGAGCGTATTGCTGTGATAGGAGTAGAGAATTGGGGGCATAACTTTAAGAAAGCAGGTGATTTGAAAAAAGCTTCTGAAAAAGTCGCTAAAGAAGATTTTAAAGTTTTGTTAAGTCATGATCCCTCACATTGGGAATATGAAGTGAAGAAACATTCGGATCATTACCACCTTACATTAAGTGGGCATACCCATGGATTTCAATTTGGGATTGAAATTCCCGGATTTGTACGATGGAGCCCAGTGCAATATGTATATAAGCAATGGGCAGGAATGTATGATGAAATGGGAAGGTATCTAAATGTAAATCGTGGTTTTGGATTTCATGCTTTTCCGGGACGGGTTGGTATATGGCCCGAGATTACAGTTATTGAATTGAGAAAAGGATCTAATGGTAAAGGCACATAATTCAGAAAGTGTTATATTTACAACTGTTTAATGGCCAATTATTAAAGGCTCAAACATAAAAGTTTTTGAACATGTCAAAGTTTGGAGATATAATAGGTATTGAAGTTCCTGTCTTATTAGACTTTTTTACCGAATGGAACGAACCCTCTCTGGCAATGCATCCTGTGTTAAGAGATGTAGCTGCGGCACTTGGAGATAAAGGGAAAGTTATAAAGATTGATGTAGATAAGAATGAAGAGTTGGCTACTGCTTTACGTATTAAAGGACTTCCTACATTAATGATTTATAAAGAAGGTGAGATGGTTTGGAGACAAAGTGGCGAGCAAGATGCTAATACACTAATCGGTCTCATGAAAGAGTATGTTTAGAGCCCGATGGTATCAAAAACATATCCTCTTTTAGAAAAATAGTCTAAGATCTCAGGTAGTATAACTGTAAGGTTTTTTGAGGCTTTTATGCTGTCATGAAAAACAATAATGCTTCCCTGTTGTGCATTTTGAAGCACATTTTGTAAACATTCTTCAGGTGATATTGTTTGTTCCCAATCTTTTGATAATACATCCCAAAGTATAATTTTATATCCTAACTTTTCTAGAACTTTAAATTTGGTGCGGCTAATTTGTCCATATGGAGGTCTAAATATTTGCTGTATATCTTTCTTAGGTGAATATTCCTGGATTAGATTTTGACAATCTATAGTGTTTTGAATGTATATTTCTAGATTGGTTTTCCAGGCTTTTAAATGATTCATAGTATGATTGCCTATAGCATGACCCTCTGCTAGAATCTGTCGAAAAACCTCGGGGTGTTTTCTAATATTATCACCTATACAAAAAAAAGTTGCTTTGGCATTATATTGATTTAACTGGGTCAAAACAAATTCTGTAACACCAGGGATAGGGCCATCATCAAAAGTTAAATATAGCTTCTTTTCATTAGTTGTATAAAGATCCCAGATATAATTTGGGAAAAGCTGTTTAATAAGCTTAGGAGTTTTATTTGGAATTATCTGCACTATGAGTGTACTAAAAAAGTGAGTCTTATAAAGACTCACTTTTAATAATTAGTTTGCTATACTGTCTAAAGAGTCTAACGATTTTTCTTGGTTTTGAAACTCTTTAATAAGATCTTCTTCTTGTTGTTTACGTATGGCTTCATCGTCATCATATTCTTCATCTTCAGAATAGAGTCTAGTAAACAATCTCAGGTATTTGTTAAACTCATCTGCCTTTTCTTCTATCATTTCCCGATCCTGATTGATTAGTAATAAATCAACTACACTACGATAGCGTTCTACATTAGTTACAATCTCTTCAGCATAACGATATTGATCTTTAAGTTCTAAACTACCAAAATAGGTGAGTTGCTCCTGGTATTTTTTTGCCAGTTTTATCCATAAGTCTCGGGCTTTTTGTTTTTCTCCTATTTCGTAATATCCAGAGATATAAGGCTCTACCAGAGTGTAATATTCATAGTATTCAATTGGCATTTTGTCCATTGCCAGATCCAAAATTTCTTTGGCTTTATCTTTTTTATCTTCCTGGATTAAAGCTTCTACAAGTCTTGCCAGATTGCTACGATAAGTAATTGCATTTTTTCTGGTTTCTGGATCATGATATATATTCGGATCATTACTATTACCCCAATCCCAGCTAGTTACATTTTTATACATAAGATCGGTGTCGATTCTTCCCATTTCAAAAGGATTTCGAGGGTTTACCTTAGTACGAATAGGGACTAATTTAAAAGTAACTCCATCTAATTGTAAATAATCTTTCATCCATAAGAAATCATCATCACCATAGCTTCCGCCAGTAAAATAAATAGGTCTTTCCCAATTGTTATTAGCTATGATATCCAGCATCAAAAGACGATTTTTAAACAATAAATCTCCGTTAAGATGGATATCTATATAGGGTACAATAAGATCAGCGTCTTTTTGAGCTACAATACCATTTCTAAGCACCGCTTCTTTGTCTACAGGGATTCGTATGTGTTTAGTAGGAAATGTATTTACTTTTTTACCACTTTGCAAATCTCCTTTAGTTCGAGGATCATCTGTTTCTATCCATCTCATCCAGTTTTTGATCAGCATGGTATCAGAAGTTACAGGTTTGTGATAAATAGCATCGTTATTTCCGAATCGATAGAACTCATGAGTTAATTGAGAAGGGATAGGTTTGCCTTCATATGCAGCTTTTTTCATTTGGTCTATATACCAATCTGTTGCAAAAAGACTTGTGTTTACGGTTCTAACATCTGTACGGTAACCTTCAATTTCTTGCGCATACCATAATGCAAATGTGTCATTATCACCTATCGTAAATAGTATGGCATCTTTTTGACAAGATTGCAAGTACATTTTTGCCATAGACTGTGCGGTATATCGATTTGAACGATCGTGATCATCCCAATTTTGAGCTGCTAATAGTACTGGTACGGCTAATAGGCAAACCACGGTAACTATAGGAGCAAGTATTTTGGGTTGTAAGTATTTTTTAAGTAAATCAAACAAAGCATATACACCAAATCCAATCCAGATGGCAAATACATAAAATGACCCTACCAGTGCATAATCCCGCTCTCTTGGCTCAAAAGGTCTTTCATTAAGGTAAATTTTTAGTGCTAGGCCTGTAAATAAGAAAAAAATGAGCAAAGCCCAGAATTTTTTCTTGTCTCTTTGTAACATAAATACAAAACCAATTAATCCTAGTAGTAATGGTAAGAAATAGTAGGTGTTGCGAGCCTTGTTTTTAAGAGCGTCACTAGGTAAATTATCTTGAGACCCTAAGCGAATTTCATCAATAAACTTAATACCACTAAGCCAATTTCCTTCTAGATCAGTAAGTTTACCTTGGTTATCGTCTTGTCGTCCAACAAAATTCCACATAAAATAACGCCAGTACATATAGCCCATTTGGTAATCAAATAAATATACCACGTTATCCCAAAAGGAAGGTTTTTCTACATTGATATAATTACCAAACGATTGTAGAAATTTATTATAATCATCATTGTCTAATTTTCCTGTAGCATATTCCCTTCTAAATTGAGTAACGGCATTAAGCAATTCTTCTTCACCTTGATACTCGGGTTTGATTGTAAATTTAATAGGTCCTGTATACTCCATATAATTAGCAATATGCTCTGTGCTCCACATTCTTGGTAAAATAGCTTTATGTGCATCATCAAGATTCTGTTTTGCATTTTTCCAATCGTTAACTATAATATATTTTCCGGTTTTTAGATCTTTTTCATATTTCGGTTTGCCATCTTCGTATGGATTGTTCTCATCAAGGCCGGCATAGATTTCTGTAAATTGAGGTCCGTAAAAAAGATGAGTTTCTGGATATTGTTCTAAGTTATAATATGCCAGAAGCTCCCTTGCATTATTAGGATTATTTTCATTAATCACAGTTCCTGCATTTGCTCGTATAGGAAGCATAACCCAACTAGAAAACCCTATTAGGATAAACATAACACATAATAACAATGTGTTTAATTGTGTGTAATTTTTTTTACGAGTGTATTTTATACCAAAATAGAAAGCTGCAGCAATTATTAATCCAGCAATAATGGTTCCTGAGTTAAAAGGCATACCTATAGAATTAACAAAAAAGACTTCAGCTGCACCAAAGAATTTAAGTGTAGAAGGTAATAGGAGTTTAAAAATAAACAACAATATAGCTACAACAACGATATTGGCAACAATGAAATTTTTAATAGTAATTTCTTTGTAATTTTTGAAATAATATAATAGCCCAATTGCAGGGATAGAAAGTAATCCCATAAAGTGAACACCGAAAGATAATCCTACAATAAAAGAAATTAATAGCAACCATCTGTTACCTCTAGGGGTATGCATGTCACGTTCCCATAATAATCCAAGATAGAAAAGAACAGATAAAATGCAGGTGGCCATTGCGTATACTTCGGCTTCTACGGCATTAAACCAAAAGCTATCTGTAAAGGAAAAGGCTAAAGCCCCTACCATGCCACTACCTAAAATAGCCATTGCTTTACCTTGTGTTAATTCTTCATCTTTTACAATTACTTTTTTTACAAGAATGGTGATCGACCAAAACATGAAAAGAATCGTAAATGCGCTAGCAAATGCAGAAGTCATGTTTACCATTAATGCAATTTGTGTGGGATCTGATGCAAAAGCGGAAGCAAAAGCTCCAATCATTTGGAAAAGAGGTGCTCCTGGTGGATGGCCAACTTGTAATTTCGAAGAGGTGGCAATGTACTCTCCTGCATCCCAAAAACTAGCAGTGGGTTCTACCGTCATTGCGTAAACGCATAAAGCGATGGTAAAAACAATCCATCCTAATATTTTATTCCACTTGGTAAAGTTGAATGTGCTCATAAGATTTATTCAGTTATATAACGTGTGGCGAATTTAATAATAAAAATACTTTAACCTTAGTTTTTTTAGGAAACGCTTAACAGAAGTTTATATTTTAGACTTATAACCAAGGTTTTGTAAATAGATTATTGATTTAGTAGAATAAATTTTAAAAAATGTTTGCAGAGCCAAAAGAAAATTTTAAATTTGCACCCGCAAACACGTATTGGCCTATGGTGTAACTGGCAACACGTCTGGTTTTGGTCCAGAAGAGTCTAGGTTCGAGCCCTAGTAGGCCAACAAAAAAAGGAGCAAATTTATTTGCTCCTTTTTTGTTTTAGCAGTATGAAGATGTTAAATTTTAAAAGTGAGCACTGGTCTTTTTGCATGATTTACAACGTCTTCTCCTAAACTTCCATTAATAAAGTGTGATATTCCTTTTCTGCCGTGAGTGCTAATACCGATCATACCTGCATTGATAGAGTCAGCAAAATTAAGAATTCCTTTTTCTACGGTATTATCGTTGTAGATGTTTAGACTATAGCCCTCTATGGCTAGATTAGAGATCATATTATTCATTTTTTCTTCAGTTTCATAAGTAGTTTTAAATCCATTAGCTGTATTTATCCATACTAAATGAAGTTTTGCTTGAATTGATTTAGAAAAATCGTGTGCTGCTAAAAGACATGGCTTATCTTCATCATCAAAATTTGTAGCATATACAAAGTCATTAATTTCAAAAATATCACAATCTTCTTTGATAACTAATACTGGTTTTTTTGATGTTCGAACCACTTTTTCAGCATTAGAGCCTATAAATAATTCTTCAAAACCAGTAGAGCCATGAGATCCCATAATAATAATGTCTACATTATTTTTGGTGCTCGAATCAATAATTCCATGCAGTACATCTTCAAAATTTACAGTCTCAATGACGTCAATGTCTTTTAAATAGTCCTGATTTAGTACTTCTTCAAATTTTTTGTGGGTTTGTTTCATAAAAAAAACAGCCTCTGGTGCAGGTCCTGGTGCCCCAGAAGACATTAAATCTGTAAGATGCATCGGGAGTTCTAAAATATGTAACAGATAGATTTTGGCATTATTTTTTTTTGCTATTTGAGCGGCTACTTTTAGTGCACTTTCGGCTTGTTTAGAAAAATCTGTCGGAACTAGTATACTTTTAATCATAATACTGCTTTTTTGAAATATGTTATTCGTTTATCATTTTGAATTTAGAACATATTGATGGTTATATGGATTAAGTAAGAAGCTGTTTGTATAGGGTATCTTAAATTTACGAATAAATTCATTCTTAGCGATATTTTGTATATAAGATATTATTACTATCTTTGCACCGTTGAAATTAAAAAACCAGGATGAGGGGACGAGAAGTCCCCTCTTTTTATCTATTTATGTCATTAAAAGACAAAGTTCAGAATTTATTAGAGGGGGCACTTCAAGAAAATCCGTCCTTATTTCTAATTGAAAGTAAAATCCATCCCGACAATAGTATTGAAATTATTATTGATGGAGATAATGGTGTGAAAGTAGAAGATTGTATCGCTGTGAGCAGGGCAATTGAGCACAATTTGGATAGAGAAGAAGAAGATTTTTCTCTTCAGGTGATGTCTTCTGGTGTTTCTGAAGGGTTGAAACATGTTCGGCAATATAAAAAGAATGTGGGTAGAAAACTTAAGGTGAAAACAACCGAAGAAACAATCGAAGGAGAACTGATCTCGGCAACCGAAGATACAGTTGTCTTAACGTGGAAAACACGAGAGCCTAAGCCAGTAGGTAAAGGTAAAGTAACCGTTACTAAAGAAGCTACTATAGCTTATGAAAATATTGTAGAAGCAAAAGTTATGATAACATTTTAATTATAATATATTGATATGGAAAATATCGCATTAATAGAATCATTTTCAGAATTCAAGGATGATAAATTTATAGATCGTGTTACGTTAATGTCGATCTTAGAAGATGTATTTAGGAATGCTCTAAAGAAGAAGTTTGGTAGTGATGACAATTTCGATATCATTATAAATCCTGATAAAGGAGATTTAGAAATTTGGAGAAATCGTATTGTAGTAGGAGATGGAGAAGTTGAAGATGGTAATCAAGAAATATCACTAACTGAAGCACAAAAAATAGAGCCTGATTTTGAAGTAGGAGAAGATGTATCAGAAGAAGTTAAGCTTATAGATTTAGGAAGACGTTCTATATTAGCATTACGCCAGAATTTGATTTCTAAAATTCATGAGCATGACAATACTAATATTTATAAACAGTTTAAAGAATTAGAAGGAGAGATTTATACTGCAGAGGTTCATCATATTCGCCATAGGGCGATTATAATGTTAGATGATGAGGGTAATGAAATTATATTGCCTAAGGATAGACAGATACCTTCTGATTTTTTCAGAAAAGGAGAAAATGTACGAGGAGTAATCGAATCTGTAGAGCTTAAAGGTAATAAGCCATCTATTATAATGTCTAGAACATCGCCTCTGTTTTTAGAGAAATTGTTCGAATCAGAAATACCAGAAGTGTTTGATGGATTAATTACAGTTAAAAAAGTAGTTAGAATTCCTGGAGAAAAAGCAAAAGTTGCTGTAGATTCGTATGATGATAGAATTGATCCTGTAGGAGCGTGTGTTGGTATGAAAGGTTCTCGTATACATGGTATCGTAAGAGAATTAGGTAATGAAAATATTGATGTTATTAATTATACAAATAATTTACAATTATTTATTACAAGAGCATTAAGTCCTGCAAAAGTAACTTCTATAAAGATTAATGAAGAGACTAGTCGAGCAGAGGTAATGCTAAGACCAGAAGAAGTTTCTAAAGCTATTGGTCGAGGAGGTCATAATATTAGATTGGCAGGGCAACTAACAGGTTATGAGATAGATGTGTTTAGAGAAGGGGTGGAAGAAGATGTCGAGTTAACAGAGTTTTCTGATGAAATCGACTCATGGATTATTGAAGAATTTTCTAAAATTGGTTTGGATACAGCAAAGAGTATTTTAGAACAAGATATTAGTGATTTAGTAAAGCGAACTGACCTTGAGGAAGAGACAGTAAGCGAAGTGATTAGAATATTAAAATCTGAATTTGAAGATTAATAATCACAATTAATTATATTTGAGCATTAAATAAAAGGCATTTATGGCTGAAGCAGGAACAATGAGACTAAATAAAGTATTACGCGAATTCAATATCTCGCTAGATCGGGCTGTTGACTTTTTGAACTCAAAAGGTCATGAGATAGATGCGCGTCCTACTACAAAAATTTCTTCGGAGATTTATCAGCTCTTGTTTGATGAATTTCAAACTGATAAGAGTAAAAAAGTAGCTTCAAAAGAAGTCGGGGAAGAAAAGAAGAAAGAGAAAGAAGCATTGCGAGTGCAGATCGAAAATGAACAGGAAGAAAAGCGTAAACGTGCAGAAGCTCGAGAAGTCGTAAAAGCTAAAGCTCAATTAAGTGGACCTAAACAAGTAGGTAAAATTGAACTGGAAGGAGAAAAACAAGAAGATAATACTGCAAAACCCGAGGAAAAAGCAGTTGAAGCTTCTAAGGTAGAAAAGGTAAAAGAAAAGGAAGAGGTAAAAAGTAAAGCTCCAGAAATAGTTTCAAATCGACCTCAGAAAAAAGGAATTAAAATAACGCGACAAGCACCAAAAGAAATAAAAGAGGAGAAGCCTATAGAGCCTGTTGTAAGCAAAGACAAGCCTGAAGCTCAAAAGCCAGAAGTGGAGTCTGAGGTTTCTGTAGAGCCAGAAAAGGTTAAAACTCAATATAAGAAATTAGATGGCCCTAATTTTACCGGTCAGAAAATTGATTTAACTCAATTTAAAAAACCAGCCAAAAAGAAAGAAGATAAGTCTGATAAGAAATCTTCGAATGCAGGAGATGCAGCAAAAAAACGCCGACGAAGAATTAGTAAAGAAGGAGGTGGCGCTCAAGGATCTGGCGGAGGTAGACCTGGAGGTCAGTCTGGTGGTGGTAACCGAGGTGGAAATAGAGGAAGAGGACCAGCAAAAGGGAAACGACCTGCCATTGTAAAAGAAGAGCCAAGCGAAGAAGAAGTGCAAAAACAAGTACGAGAGACTCTTGAAAAATTACAAGGAAAATCTAATAAGTCAAAAGCGGCTAAGTATCGTAGGGATAAGCGAGATCAGCACCGTCAGAAAGCAGAAGACGATGTAGCACAACAGGAACAGGAAAGCAAAGTGCTTAAAGTAACAGAATTTGTTACAGCTTCTGAAGTTGCTACGATGATGAATGTGCCCACCACCGATATTATTTCGGCTTGTATGTCATTAGGAATAATGGTGACAATGAATCAGCGTTTAGATGCAGAGACTCTTTCTATTGTTGCAGATGAATTTGGTTATGAAGTTAATTTTGTAACTGCAGATATCGAGGAGTCTATAGAAGAAATTGTAGATGCTCCCGAGGATTTAGAAGAAAGAGCGCCAATTGTAACTGTGATGGGACATGTTGATCATGGTAAAACATCTCTGCTTGATTATATTCGAGAAGAAAATGTAATAGCAGGTGAGAGTGGTGGGATTACCCAGCATATCGGGGCCTATGGAGTGCAGTTAGAAAACGGGCAAAAAATAGCATTTTTAGATACACCTGGTCACGAAGCATTTACCGCAATGCGAGCACGTGGTGCGCAGGTAACAGATTTGGCGATTATTGTAATTGCGGCAGATGATGATGTGATGCCACAAACCAAGGAAGCGATTAGTCATGCTCAGGCAGCAGGGGTTCCTATTGTGTTTGCTATTAATAAGGTAGATAGGCCAGAAGCAAATCCTGAAAAGATAAAAGAAAAACTGGCTTCGATGAATTTATTAGTAGAAGATTGGGGAGGAAAAATCCAATCCCATGATATTTCTGCTAAAACTGGATTAGGAGTTAAAGAATTACTTGAAAAAGTACTTCTTGAGGCCGAGATACTAGAACTTAAAGCAAATCCAAATCGATTAGCGTCGGGTACAGTTGTTGAAGCATTTTTAGATAAAGGACGAGGTTATGTGTCTACTATTTTGGTACAAACGGGTACACTTAAAATAGGAGATTATGTTCTTGCAGGTAAAAATAGTGGAAAGATTAAGGCGATGCAGGATGAGCGAGGAAATAGTGTAAAGGAAGCAGGGCCTTCTACTCCAGTTTCAATCCTTGGATTAGATGGGGCTCCGCAAGCGGGAGATAAGTTTAGTGTGTTAGAAGATGAGCGAGAGGCTAAAGATATTGCTTCAAAACGAGCGCAATTACATAGAGAGCAATCTGTACGTACACAACGACATATTACTCTAGATGAGATCGGACGTCGAATTGCATTAGGAGACTTTAAAGAGCTTAATATTATTCTTAAAGGAGATGTTGATGGTTCTGTAGAAGCATTAACAGATTCGTTCCAGAAATTATCTACAGAAGAAATTCATGTAAATATCATTCATAAAGCAGTAGGAGCAATTACAGAAAGTGATGTGTTGCTCGCCTCTGCATCTGATGCTATTATTATCGGATTTAATGTTAGGCCAGCTGGTAATGCCAGACAGGTTGCAGATAAAGAAGAAATTGATATCAGAACATATTCGATTATTTATGATGCCATTAATGATCTTAAAGATGCAATGGAAGGAATGCTTTCTCCGGTAATGAAAGAAGAGGTTACAGGAACTGCAGAGATTAGAGAGACATTTAAGATTTCTAAAGTTGGTACAATTGCAGGATGTATGGTTCTTACAGGTAAACTTTTCCGAAATTCTGGTGTGCGCTTGATTCGAGAAGGTGTTGTAGTGTATACTGGTGAGTTTGCTTCTTTAAAAAGATTTAAAGATGATGTAAAAGAAGTAGCAAAAGGATATGACTGTGGTCTGCAAATTAAGAACTATAATGATATTAAAGAAGGTGATATAGTAGAGGCTTATCAGGAAGTAGCTGTAAAGAAGAAACTATAATATCTAAAATAATATAGTAAATAATATAGTAAATAATAAACCCGATGTGAAAACATCGGGTTTATTATTTATAAATAAGAAAGATTTTTATTTTTTTTCTGGCCTAAATATAAATGCATTAGGAAATTTGGTATGCACTTCTTTTAATGCTCTGTCAGCTTCAAGTCTTGTGCGATAGTTTCCCATCCATACTTTATAATTAGGTGTTTCCCATTGGATCGATGAACTCCATTTAGGGAAAGCTTCTTTTGAAGCTCTGATTATTTCATTTGCCTTGTTTAAACTACCATAATATAACTGAATCTTATAACGATCACTAAATTCTCCATCTTTTTCCATCTTAGATTTTATGTCAAGAAGCATTTTTATTCTCGGATCTTGATTGATAGTTACAGATGCTTCTGGTTGTGGTAATATGTTTACGGGTACAAAATCGGGCTGATTTGGAGTATCAGGAGTAATATTTGTGCCATCTTGAGCGGTTAAAGTGCTGGTAGTTATAAGGTAAAAACCAAACAGAAAAATATGGTTTGTGGTGTTTAACATTCTCATTACAAATTGATTTGATGCAAAGGTAAAGTTTAATAACTCAAAATCCGTAAAAATTATTATTTAGAATTGTTATAAATTAATGGTTAACGGTTCTCTAACATTTCTAAAATCGACTAATTATAGTACTTTTGTCGTCGAATTAAAAGTGCCGGTTTTATATCTTTTTTAAGATATTAATGAAAAAACCATACCAAAATTAAGACGATAATTCTACTTGATAATATGAAACAGGTGAAACACCGAAATTCAGCCTCTAAAATCCTAATCCTAGGAACTGTTTTTTTATTTACTTTTTTTAACCCTGTCTTTGGGCAGGATGAAGCGGCTGTTGATAACGCTGCTGTAACTGAAGCTTCGTCTGGAGGAGATGTAGCTAAGGGAGAAGAGTTGTTTAAATCACTTTGTGCGGCTTGTCATAAGCGTTATAAAAAGGCAGTTGGTCCTGCTCTTTTTGGAGTTGCTGATAAGTATGACAGAGCATGGTTATATTCATGGATAAAGAATAGTGCAGCTATGGTCGCTTCTGGTGATCCACAAGCTGTTGCTGTTTTTGAAGAGTATAACAAAACTGCAATGAATGCTTTTCCGCAGTTAACAAATGGTGATATTGATAATATTTTGGCTTATGTAATGGAGCCTAAGGCTGATCCGCCTGCACCTGTTCCGGGAAGTGATACTACTTCTGGAGGTGGTGAGAACTCAGGAGTTTCTGCTAATGTGATTTTAGCAATATTAGCATTAGTGTTTTTAATGCTGGTTGTAGTTTTATTCCTTGTTAATAAGACGCTAAGAAGTTTTGCAGAAGCTAATAATGTAGAGTTACCTCAGACAGAAGAAAGAACTCCAATCTGGAAAGCATTTATTCAAAACCAATTTTTGGTTATGGTTACTGCTATTTTCTTATTACTGGCAAGTGGTTATTTTGTATATGGATACTTTATGCAGGTAGGAGTTGATCAAGGATATCAACCTGTTCAGCCAATACACTACTCTCATAAAATTCATGCTGGTGATAATAAGATAGAATGTAAATATTGTCACTCTTCTGCAAGAGTTAGTAAAACATCAGGAATTCCTTCTCTTAATGTTTGTATGAACTGTCATAAGTCTATTAGTGAAGTGGCTGATGCTACTGCAACAGAAGAATACTCTAAAGAATTCTATGATGGTGAGATTCAAAAATTATACAAAGCAGTAGGTTGGGATACTAATACGCAATCATATACTGGGGATGCTCAGCCTGTAAAATGGGTTCGTATTCATAACCTTCCTGATTTTGCATACTTTAATCACTCTCAGCACGTAAGTGTTGCTGGAGTAGAGTGCCAGACATGTCATGGTCCGGTAGAAGAAATGGAAATTATGTATCAGCATGCTCCGCTTACTATGGGATGGTGTGTTAATTGTCATAGAGAGACCAATGTAAAAGTTGCTGATAATAAGTATTATGAGAAAATTCATAAAGAACTTTCTAAAAAATATGGGGTTGATCAATTAACAGCTGCTCAAATGGGTGGTCTGGAATGTGGTAAATGTCATTATTAATAATAAAACAATTGTTTTTCGTAAACGGAAGAATAGTAAGAAGCTAATATCAATTATATATGTCATCAAACAAGAAATACTGGAAAAGTGTTGAAGAGCTAAACGAAAACAGCTCTATTGTTGAGACGCTACAACAAAACGAATTCGTTAAGGAGATTCCTACGGACAAGTTTTTAGGTGATAAGTCATCGTTAGAGAATTCATCGACCTCTCGTCGTGATTTTCTTAAATATGTAGGTTTTAGTACAGCAGCTGCTTCATTAGCAGCATGTGAAGGCCCTGTAAAAAAATCAATACCATATGTAGTTCAACCAGACAGAATAGTGCCTGGTGTTGCTAACTACTATGCAACTACAATTGCAGATGGGTATGACTTCGCAAGTGTTTTAATTAAAACCAGAGAAGGTCGACCTATAAAGGTAGAAAATAACAACCTGGCTAAATCTAATTGCGATGCTAATGCGAGAGTACATGCTTCAGTATTATCATTGTACGATAGTTCTCGTCTTCAGGGACCTAGAAAAGGTAATGAAAATGTTGATTGGGATCTTTTAGATAAAGAAGTAAGCGCAAAGTTAAATAGCCTTGGAGGTAAACAAATTGTTTTGTTAACTCAAACATTTGCTAGCCCGTCTACATCAAAGTTGATTTCAGAATTCAAAGCAAAATATCAAAACGTTAAACACGTAGTATATGATGCTATTTCTACTAGTGAGGCTCTAGACGCATATCAAATGATGTATGGGGAAAGAGCACTTGCAGATTATGATTTTTCTAAAGCAAATACGGTTGTAAGTATTGCAGCAGACTTTTTAGGAGATTGGCAAGGAGGAGGATATGATGGCGCATATGCAAAAGGGCGTATTCCTAAAAATGGAAAAATGTCTAAGCATATTCAGTTTGAGGCAAATATGTCTTTAACGGGAGCTAATGCAGATAAAAGAATACAAGCTACTCCATCAGAACAGAAACAAGTACTTGCTGCTCTATATAAATATGTAACGGGATCTGGTTCTAAAGGAGCTTTGGATTCGAAGCTTGATGCAGAAGTAGTTAAAGCTGCAAAAGAGATTCAGAAAGCAGGAAGCAATGCTTTGGTAGTTACAGGAATTCAGGATGTTGATGCACAATTGGTAGTTTTAGAAATTAATAAAGCTATCCAAAGTAAAGCCTTTAATAAAAACACCCCGCGTACAATACGTCAGGGAGATGCCAAGGCAGTTGCTCAATTGGTGAAGGATATGAATGCAGGACGTGTAGGAGGTTTGTTAATTGCTGGTGTTAATCCAGTATATTCATTACCAAATGCAAATGAGTTTAAAAGCGGTCTTGAAAAAGTAGATATATCTGTAGCATTTAGTATGCATAACGATGCTACGGCTGAGTTGTGTAATTATGTTGCAACAACGCCTCATTATTTAGAATCTTGGGGAGATATCGAACTAAAAAGAGGAAGCTATAGTTTAATGCAGCCTACGATCAGACCTTTGTTTGATACAAGACAATTTCAAGAAACATTATTAAAATGGACTGGTAATTCATCTACCTACCATGATTATATAAAAAGCGCATGGACGGGGATTCTTGGAGGTACTTCCTGGAATCAAGCTCTTCATGATGGGGTATTGGTAAAACCAATACTTCCTAAACAAGAACTAGTAGATGCACTTGAAACACCAGAAGGAGATGTAGCAGATATAGAAGCAGCTCCAGTACCAACTTCAGCAGGACCAGATGTTGGTGCTGCATCAAGAAGACTTTCTGTTGCAAAATCTAATGGAATAGAACTTACGTTATATGCAAAAATAGCATTAGGAGATGGTCAACAGGCTAATAACCCTTGGTTACAAGAAATGCCTGATCCTATTACTAGAGCATCTTGGGATAACTACTTAACAGTTTCTCGAGCAGATGCTGCTGAGTTAGGATTAACCAACGAAAATGTTGCAAATGGAGCTCTAAACGGGAGTTATGCGAATATTTCAGTTCAAGGAGGTGAGCCAATAAAAGTTCCGGTAATTATTCAACCGGGACAGGCTAAAGGTTCTGTTGGATTAGCTTTAGGATATGGTAAATCAAAAGGGATTAAAGAAGATATGATAGTAGGTATAAATGCCTATCCTTTATATCAAAATCTTAATGCCGTACAAAATGTTTCAATTACCGCTGCAGAAGGAGTACATGAGTTTGCTTGTGTACAATTGCATAATACATTAATGGGGCGTGGTGATATTGTAAAAGAAACTACGCTTGAAATATTTAATACAAAAGATAAGCACGAATGGAATGCAATTCCTGAAGTGAGTAAAAATCATATAGAATACGAAGTTACTTCTCCAGAGGTTGATCTTTGGGATGAATTTGATCGTTCTGTAGGACATCATTTTAATCTTTCTATTGATTTAAATGCTTGTACAGGATGTGGTGCTTGTGTTATCGCTTGTCATGCAGAGAATAATGTACCTGTAGTAGGTAAATCAGAAGTACGTAGGTCTAGAGATATGCATTGGTTACGTATTGATAGATATTATTCTTCACAAGATAGTTTTGAAGGTGATAATGACAAGAAAGATAATATTGCTGGTTTAGGAAGCTCTTTATCTGAGTTTGGCGAGATGGAAAATCCATCAGATAATCCTCAGGTAGTATTTCAGCCTGTAATGTGCCAGCACTGTAACCACGCTCCATGTGAGACTGTGTGTCCTGTTGCAGCTACATCACATGGTAGACAAGGGCAAAACCATATGGCATATAACCGTTGTGTAGGTACACGATACTGTGCTAATAACTGCCCATATAAAGTACGTAGATTTAACTGGTTCTTATATAACAATAATGACGAGTTTGATTACCATATGAATAATGATTTAGGTAGAATGGTACTTAATCCTGATGTTACTGTACGTTCTAGAGGGGTTATGGAAAAATGTTCTTTCTGTATTCAGTCAACACAAGCTATTATACTAAAAGCTAAACGAGAAGGAAGATTAGTGGCTGCAGGCGAATTTAATGATGCATGTGCTTGCTCTGCTGCTTGTTCATCGGGAGCAATGCGTTTTGGAGATGTTAATGAAGAAGGAAGCATAATTTCAGAATTAATAAAAGATGACAGAGCTTATCATTTATTAGAACATGTAGGAACAAAACCTAATGTTGTGTATCAAACAAAAGTAAGAAACACTACAGAAGCTTAATTAACTAATTAAAGAATCAATTCAATTATAAAGGATTATGTCTCATTACGAAGCACCTATAAGAAAACCTTTAGTAACCGGTGATAAAACATACCATGATGTAACTTTGGATGTTGTGGCAGCGGTAGAAGGAAAAGCAAATAAATCTTGGTGGATTGTTTTTTCTATTTCACTTATTGCTTTCCTTTGGGGGATAGGGTGTATTATTTACACAATATCTACAGGAATAGGAACCTGGGGATTAAACAAA
This sequence comes from Aquimarina atlantica, assembly GCF_000626715.1. Lineage (GTDB taxonomy): Bacteria > Bacteroidota > Bacteroidia > Flavobacteriales > Flavobacteriaceae > Aquimarina > Aquimarina atlantica. The sequence goes on from NZ_AQRA01000003.1 coordinate 75,285, forward strand.
ACAGTAGGATGGGCCTGGGATATTACCAACTTTGTTTGGTGGGTAGGTATAGGTCACGCCGGAACCTTAATTTCTGCAGTACTATTGTTATTCCGTCAGAAATGGAGAATGGCAATTAACCGTTCTGCAGAAGCGATGACAATTTTTGCCGTTATCCAGGCAGGATTATTCCCAATCATTCACATGGGACGTCCTTGGTTAGCATATTGGGTATTGCCAATACCAAACCAGTTTGGATCACTATGGGTAAACTTTAACTCTCCATTACTTTGGGATGTATTTGCGATCTCTACATATCTTTCTGTATCACTGGTATTCTGGTGGACTGGATTACTACCAGATTTTGCAATGATTAGAGACCGTGCTATAACACCATTTACAAAAAAAATATACAGCCTTCTATCTTTTGGGTGGAGTGGTAGAGCAAAAGACTGGCAACGTTTTGAAGAAGTATCTTTGGTACTCGCAGGTCTAGCTACACCATTAGTACTTTCTGTACATACTATAGTATCATTTGATTTTGCTACTTCGGTGATCCCGGGATGGCATACCACGATATTTCCACCATATTTTGTGGCTGGAGCGGTATTCTCTGGATTTGCTATGGTAAATACGCTTCTTATTATCATGAGAAAAGTATCAAACTTAGAAAACTACATCACCATTTTACATATAGAATTGATGAATATTGTCATCATGATTACTGGTTCTATTGTTGGTGTTGCCTATATAACAGAGCTGTTTGTTGCTTGGTATTCTGGAGTTGAATACGAACAATATGCATTCCTTAACAGAGCAACAGGACCGTATTGGTGGGCATATTGGGCGATGATGACATGTAACGTATTCTCACCTCAGTTTATGTGGTTCCCAAAACTAAGAAGAAGTATAATGTTCTCTTTCTTTATCTCTATTGTAGTAAACATAGGAATGTGGTTTGAACGTTTTGTGATTATTGTAACATCACTTCACAGAGATTATCTGCCATCATCATGGACAATGTTTTCTCCTACCTTTGTAGATATAGGAATATTTATAGGAACAATTGGATTCTTCTTTGTCTTATTCTTATTATACTCTCGTACCTTCCCTGTAATAGCACAGGCGGAAGTAAAATCAATTTTGAAATCTTCTGGAGAAAAATATAAGAAGCTAAGAGAAGCCGGAAAAGATCACAGAGATGAGTTACCTAAAGGTAAAGCAGAAGTGGTAAAAGAAAAAGCCGCAAAGAAAAATACTGAAACCAAAGTAGAAGCAAGTGAAGAAGATATCAATAGTCTATTGGGTAACCTGGGGACATTTGATCCGTCAACACAAACTGCTGATGATCTTAAAAAAGTTAATGGTATCGGACCAGTAATGGAAAAGAAACTTAATGAGATCGGAATATTTACTTTTGATCAGGTAAGTAAAATGACTGAAACTGAGTACGACTTATTAGACAATATCACTGGATCATTCCCTGGTAGAGCACAACGCGATGATTGGGCCGGTCAGGCAGAAAAACTTAAAAATAACTAGAAGTATGGCATCAAAAGTTATACATGCATTATATATAGACGACGACATTCTAATGGATGCAGTCAAGAAAGTTCGTGCAGAGCATTATCATATCGAAGAGGTATATACACCTTTTCCAGTTCATGGACTAGATAAAGCAATGGGGTTACCTCATACACGATTAGCAATTACATCCTTTATGTATGGCTGTGTCGGGCTTACGGTGGCAATTTTGATGATGAATTATATCATGATCGAAGATTGGCCTCAAGACATAGGAGGTAAACCTAGTTTTAGCTATATCGAAAACATGCCATCCTTTGTTCCGATTATGTTTGAACTTACCGTGTTCTTTGCAGCCCATTTAATGGTGATCACTTTTTATATGAGAAGTAAGTTATGGCCATTTAAAAAGGCCGAAAATCCTGATGTAAGAACTACAGATGACCATTTCTTAATGGAAGTTGATGCAGGAAATCATGATGTTGATCAACTTGCTAACTTTTTGGGCGATACCGGAGCAGTAGAAATTAAAGTAATAGATAAGGAAGAAGATAACCATTAGTAATAATGAAGAATACTATTAAAATATTAACAGCGGCAGTAGTGATGATTTGCGTTGTTTCTTGTCAAAAAGATTCAAAACCTAATTATCAATTTATGCCTAATATGTATGAACCGTTAAGTTATGAAACTTATGGTGACTATGGTATTTTTCCTGGTGGACAGGAAGCCATGTTACCAGCTGAAGGTTCAATACCAAGAGGATGGATGCCATATGATTTTGAGAATTCACAACAAGGTTACTTACTTGCTAAGGATACTTTAAAAAACCCAATCCGATATACAAAAGAAAATGAAGATGCGGGAAAAGAGTTATATGATATCTATTGTGCAATTTGCCATGGTGCAAAAGGAGATGGAAAAGGACCTTTGGTACAAAGAGAAAAGATTTTAGGGGTTCCAAGTTATGATGATATTGGTAGAGCGATTACAGAGGGAAGTATTTATCATGTAATGTATTATGGAATCAACTCTATGGGGTCGTATGCATCTCAAACTAATGAACATGAACGTTGGCAGATTGTTCAATATGTACAAAAATTAAAAGCAGACCTCGAAGGGAAGACCCCTCGAATAGATACAGATGTTACTCCTACTGTTGTAGAAACAAAAGTAAAAGAAGAGCATCATGAATCAACAGAAGATCATAGTAACGCACACTAGTGCACTAGTAAAAAAGTTAAGAATAACGATATTATAAAGATATGTATACGCTATCAAATAGATTAAGATTATTTTCTATCATCCTTATGGTTGTAGGTCTTGTAGGTCTTATTGTTGGATTTGGACAAAGACCTGGATCTATAGAAGAGGTAAAAGAAATGATGGCAGCGCACGACGCTCATGGAGGTGGTCATGGTGAATCACAAGTAGCAGAGAGTGGTCATGGTAATCAAGGACACGGAGAAGAAGATGCTCATGGAGGAGATGCACACTATGAACATGTATTACACCAATTACAAAATAAGCCTTGGGCTTCATTATATGTAGCAGCATTCTTCTTTTTTATGATAGCACTTGGAGTATTAGCATTTTATGCAATACAATTTGCATCACAAGCAGGATGGTCTCCAGTGCTTTTTAGAGTAATGGAAGCAATAACAGCATATTTGGTGCCAGGAGGAATCATCCTTTTTGTAATTTTAGCATTATCTGGATTCCATATTAATCATTTGTTTGTATGGGCAGACCCAGAAGTTGTAGCTCATGATGCATTAATTCAAGGAAAATCTGGCTGGTTAAATAGCTGGGGATTCATTATCAGAGCAGCTATATTTTTAGGAGGATGGTTACTATATCGTCATTTTGCTGTTAAATATTCGAGAAAACAGGATGAAGATACAGAAGGGAATAAGTGGTATAAAAAGAGCTTTAAGATATCTGCAGGATTCTTAGTATTTTTTATCTATACAGAATCTATGGCATCTTGGGATTGGATTATGAGTTTTGATCCACACTGGTTCAGTACCTTATTTGGATGGTATGTATTTGCAAGTTTATTTGTTTCTGGTATTACAACAATCGCTTTAATAAGTATTTACTTGAAATCTAAAGGATATTTAGAATTTGTAAATAATAGTCATATTCATGATTTGGCTAAGTTTATGTTTGGTATCAGTATCTTCTGGACATATCTTTGGTTCTCTCAGTTTATGTTAATATGGTATTCTAATATACCAGAAGAGGTAACTTATTTTATTACTCGTATTGAGGATTATAAACTTCCATTTTTTGGAATGTTAGTAATGAATTTTATTTTCCCAATATTGGTATTAATGAATAGTGATTTTAAACGAGTAAACTGGTTTGTTGTAATGGCAGGTATTGTTATTCTTTGTGGTCACTATATCGATGTTTATAACATGGTAATGCCTGCGACAGTTGGCGAATCATGGTTTATAGGTATTAGTGAAATAAGTGCTGTGTCATTGTTCTTAGGACTATTTTTATTCGTAGTGTTTAGAGCATTAACAAAAGCCCCATTATTACCTAAAGGAAACCCTTATATAGAGGAAAGTAAACATTTCCATTATTAAAATTTGAATTGTAAAAAAAGAAGATAGATAAAAATGACTGTATTCTTAACCATAGTAGTTATAGCACTTTTTGGAATCACGTTGTGGCAAATGTCAAAAATATTGAAATTGTCTCAAGCTAAAATAGATAACTCTCAAGTAGCAAACGACAAAGACAATAATTTGCAAGGTAAACTTATGCTTGCATTTGTGATATTTCTTTATGTACTTATGATATATTGCTTTACGCAATATAACTCATATTTCCTTCCAGAATCAGCTTCAGAGCATGGTGTTGATTATGATAGATTAATGTTGATCTCGATGGTATTGATTATGATTGTACAGATCCTTACACAAGGATTATTACATTTCTTTTCTTATAAATATCGAGGTAAAAAAGAAAATAAAGCATTGTTCTTTGCAGATAATGATAAATTAGAATTTATCTGGACTATTATACCAGTTATTGTATTAGCAGGATTGATTATTTATGGATTGTTTACATGGACCGATATCATGAATATCGATGAAGAAGATGGAGATCCTTTAATTGTTGAGTTGTATGCTTATCAATTCGACTGGCGTGCCCGATATTCTGGTGAGGATAATGAATTGGGTAAAGCTAATGTTCGTTTTATAGAAGGAATAAATACCTTGGGTCTTGATGTTTCTGATACTTACGGAAAGGATGATAAGATAACTAATGAATTACATTTACCTGTAAATAGAAAAGTGATTTTTAAAATGCGTTCTCAGGATGTATTACATTCTGCATATATGCCATTTTTTAGAGCGCAGATGAATGTCGTACCTGGTATGATTACGGAGTTTGCTTATACACCAACTGTTACTTCTGAAGAAATGAGAAATAGCGAATTTATGGTAGAAAAAGTCGCTACAATCAATAAGATTAGAAGAGAAAAAAGTAAAAAATTAGTAGCTGCAGGAGATGAAGCTTTAGAAGAATATACATTCGAATACTACTTATTGTGTAATAAAATATGTGGAGTATCACATTATAATATGCAAATGAAAATTATAGTAGAATCTGAAGAAGATTATAAGGCATGGTTAAAAACACAACCTACCTTTGGAGAGCAATTATCAGCTCAAGCAAGCAACTAAGAAAGAAGAAAATTAATATATTATATTAAAAAGAAATAGCGTTATGTCAGTAACTCAAGGAGATAACCACGATCACGATCACGACGATCACGGACATCATAAAGAAACATTTATTACCAAATATATTTTTAGTCAGGATCATAAGATGATCTCTAAGCAGTACTTAATTACTGGTTTGATTATGGGTATTATTGGTATTGCAATGTCTTTATTGTTTAGAATGCAATTGGCATGGCCAGACCACCAGTTTACTATCTATGAAATTTTATTAGGTAAATTTGGTGAGGATGGAGTTATGGATCCGGGGATATACTTAGCTTTGGTGACAATACACGGTACTATAATGGTATTTTTTGTATTAACTGCAGGGTTAAGTGGTACCTTTAGTAACCTTCTTATTCCATTACAGATTGGAGCTCGAGACATGGCCTCTGGATTCTTAAATATGATATCATACTGGTTATTCTTTTTAAGTAGTATAATCATGGTATTGTCTTTATTTGCAGAAGCAGGACCTGCATCAGCAGGGTGGACGATTTATCCTCCATTAAGTGCATTGCCACAGGCTATAGGAGGTTCAGGAACAGGGATGACACTATGGTTGGTTTCTATGGCTATATTTATTGCTTCATCATTACTTGGTTCTTTGAATTATGTAGTAACAGTAATTAACCTACGAACCAAAGGAATGTCAATGACTCGTTTACCTTTAACTATATGGGCATTCTTTGTAACCGCTATTATTGGTATTGTTTCGTTCCCGGTATTATTATCAGCAGCATTATTGTTAATTATGGATAGAAGTTTTGGTACTTCTTTCTATTTAAGTGATATTTATATACAAGGAGAAGTATTGCATAATCAAGGTGGTTCGCCAGTTCTTTTTGAACATTTATTTTGGTTCTTAGGACATCCAGAAGTATATATTGTATTATTACCTGCTTTGGGTATTACCTCAGAGATTATAGCTACAAATGCACGTAAACCTATATTTGGATATCGTGCGATGGTTGCTTCTATTTTGGCAATTGCATTCCTATCAACAATTGTTTGGGGTCACCATATGTTTGTATCTGGGATGAATCCTTTCTTAGGTTCTGTATTTACATTTACAACCTTATTGATTGCTATTCCTTCAGCAGTAAAAGCATTTAATTATATTACTACCCTATGGAAAGGTAACCTGCAATTTAATCCCGCAATGTTATTCTCAATAGGATTAGTATCTACATTTATTACAGGAGGTCTTACAGGAATTATTCTAGGAGATAGTACATTAGATATCAATGTTCATGATACGTATTTTGTAGTAGCACACTTTCACCTGGTGATGGGTATTTCTGCATTATATGGATTATTTGCAGGAGTATATCATTGGTTCCCTAAGATGTATGGTAAGATGATGAATAAAAACTTAGGATATGTGCATTTTTGGGTGACAGCTATTGGAGCGTATGGTGTATTTTTTCCAATGCACTTTGTAGGAATGGCTGGATTACCAAGACGTTATTATACAAATTCTAATTTCCCTTATTTTGATGATTTAACAGATACTAATGTGTTAATTACAGTCTTTGCTTTTATTGCAGCAGCAGGACAATTAGTATTCTTGTATAATTTTATTAGCTCTATTTTCTACGGAAAGAAAGCAGTTGAGAACCCATGGAAATCTAATACATTAGAATGGACTACACCTGTAGAGCATCTGCATGGTAACTGGCCAGGAGAAATTCCTCATGTATACAGATGGCCTTATGACTATAGTAAGACGAATGAAAATGGAGAATATGTAATTGCAGGACAAGATTTTGTCTCTCAGATTATTCCATTACAAGAAGGAGAAGAAGAGATGCATCATTAATAATATGCATGTTTAAAAATATAAAAAGCCTTTTCATTTTATGAAAAGGCTTTTTCTTTTCTCATCTATTTTCCTATTAATTAACTAGTATTCGAAGTTAATCAGGAGCTCTTTTTAGTATATTTGTTGATGACCTCTGGTGTTGTATTGATTAAACCCAGATTAAATAGTAGTAGTAAACTTGATACCGATATTAAACTAATCGGATTGATGATAAAGAGACTTTTATAAATGAACGAAAACCTGGATCCAACAAACGAAAATTTTTCTAACGAAGACCTGGATATAGAAAGAGCATTACGACCTCTTGCTTTTGAAGATTTTGCTGGTCAGGATCAGGTTCTTGAAAATTTAGAGATTTTTGTTCAGGCAGCAAATTTAAGAAATGAAGCCCTTGATCATACGCTTTTTCATGGCCCTCCTGGTTTAGGCAAAACTACATTGGCCCATATTCTTTCTAATGAACTAGGAGTTGGAATTAAAGTTACTTCGGGACCTGTCTTGGATAAACCAGGTGATCTGGCGGGACTATTAACAAATCTGGATGATAGAGATGTATTGTTTATCGATGAGATTCATAGATTAAGCCCTATTGTAGAAGAATATTTGTATTCTGCTATGGAAGATTATAAGATCGATATTATGATCGAAAGCGGCCCTAATGCACGTACTGTCCAAATTAATTTGAATCCATTTACCTTGGTGGGAGCAACAACACGCTCGGGATTATTAACGGCACCTATGAGAGCTCGTTTTGGGATTCAGTCAAGATTACAATATTATACGACAGAACTATTATCTACCATAGTGCAGCGTAGTGCCCATATACTTAATGTGCCTATTTCTATGGAAGCCGCTATCGAAATAGCAGGCAGGAGTAGAGGAACACCCAGAATAGCTAATGCTTTATTGCGTAGAGTACGAGATTTTGCGCAAATTAAAGGAAATGGTAAGATAGATATCGAAATTTCTAAATTTGCCTTAAAAGCACTTAATGTAGACGCTCATGGCTTAGACGAAATGGATAATAAAATTCTAACTACACTAATCGATAAGTTTAAAGGCGGCCCCGTTGGGATCACAACCCTTGCCACAGCTGTTAGTGAAAGTGCAGAAACGATCGAAGAGGTGTACGAGCCTTTCCTGATCCAGCAAGGGTTTATTATGCGTACACCACGCGGTAGAGAAGTAACAGAAGCAGCTTATAAACACTTAGGGAGAGTAAAAGGAGGAATTCAGGGAGGATTGTTTTGATGAATACTATTTCCTAATTTAATACAAGACTACAGTAAAATGAATACCAATCTCCCTACAGTCTCTTTTTTTAGAGTTCTTAATAATGCAAGTCGTATTCTTAAGAACCCACTTCCTTTTCATCATGAAAATTTTGAAAAACATGGAGACGCTTTTAAAGTTCAATTAGGATTTGGTAAAACCGTTATTTTTACTCGTGATGCTGGTTTTGCTAAGCATATGCTGCAAAAACAACATAGACGATATAGTAAATCCGAATTACAAACAAAAGATCTGGCAAAGTATGTAGGAGAAGGATTATTAACTTCTACAGGAGAAAAATGGCTAAAACAAAGACGTTTAATTCAACCTGCTTTTCATAAGAAGAAGCTGGAGTCTTTGATAAATACGATCAAAGAAGTAATAGAAGAAGAATTTATTAAAATTCCTTCTAATGCAGCGATTGATATTTTTCCTGTAATGAGTGATTTGGCTTTTAAGGTAGTAGCCAAGTCATTATTTGGCTATACAGATACCCGGGGAGATACTATTTCACGGTTGCAATATATAACCGAAGCTGCTCAGAAATCATTGGTACAGGAAATAAGACAACCTTATAAACGATGGTGGTTTTACTTTAGCGGTAAAATCAAAAATACACTTAAGTTAACCCAGGAAGCAAGAGATATTCTTAATACGATTATAGAAGAAAGAAGAAACTCGAATAAAGAGTATAATGATCTGTTAGATATGCTGCTAACATCAAAATATGATGATGGCAGTGTGATGGATAATGAGCAACTAATAGATGAAATCCTAATTCTTTTTGTAGCAGGCCACGAAACGACTTCTAACGCATTAACTTTTACAACAGTATTGTTGGCTCTTCATCCCGAGATTCAGGAGCAAGTGTATCAAGAAGTTTCTGAACTCCCGAATGATTTACCGCCAATGGAACAGATTGCAAAATTTCAATTTACAAAACAATGTATTGAAGAAGCGATGCGCTTATATCCACCCGCTTATTTTTCTGATCGCGTGGCTATTGAAGATGATACTTATCAAGATTTAAAACTAAAAAAAGGAACAACTATTCTGGTTTCATTTTTTGAAATCCACAGACATAAAAGTTTCTGGAAAGATCCTTCGATATTTAATCCTGATCGATTTCATCCTGATATAGATAAAAAAGAATATTCTGATTGGTATTTCCCTTTTGGATCAGGACCCAGAATGTGTATAGGTAATAATTTTGCGATGTATGAAATGATTCTGGCCATAAGTGATCTAGTAGGAAAGTATAAAATAAATACCGACCTTCATAAAGTCGATATAAAACCCTTAATCACTTTAAAACCTCAAAATAGTATTGTGAAATTTACCATACGATAAATTTTGCAAGACGAAGAACCCTCTATACAAATCAAAGTGGTTCTAACACTTTTCCTCTACATTTTATATTTGTGTATTTTTGTATATATAAAAATGCTATACGCTAATAAACCAAATGATGATCGCTTATAGAGATGAAATTTTACTGACTATTATAGTATTGATACTATTATTTTTTGTGTTGCTGGTAACGAAAAGAGTAATCAAAAAGTTTGCGAAATTAAAATCTATAAATGCCGACAGAAGAAAACTAATACGTAACCTGTCTTACCTGCTTCATTATCTTATCGCTGGGACAGCTCTGGTAATTATTTGGGGAGTAGAGTTCAAGCAATTTAGTGTTTTTATGTCTTCGGTACTTGCAGTAATAGGGATTGCCTTTTTTGCGCAATGGTCGATCTTATCTAACCTTACTGCGAGTATTATTTTATTTTTTAGTCATCCCGTAAGGATAGGAGATAGAATACGGGTTTTGGATAAAGATTTTGACTGGACTGGAGAAGTACAGGATATTACAGGTTTTTATCTTTTTATGGTTACCGATAAAGGCGAAAACTTAACTTTACCTACATCTCTGGTGATACAGAAAGGAATCCAGATCATGAATAAACACATAGAAGAAGAAAATGATCATAAAGAAGAAGTGTAATTGAATCCTAAAGCCAAATACACTCAACGCATTAAATCCGAGGCAAAACGCCTGGGGTTTCTTTCTTGTGGTATTTCTAAAGCAGAATTTCTAGAACAAGAGGCTCCACGTTTAGAAAAGTGGCTCAACCAGAATATGCACGGTGAGATGCGGTATATGGAAAATCATTTTGATAAACGACTGGATCCGACAAAATTGGTTGATGATTCAAAAAGTGTAATATCCTTATTGCTCAATTATTTCCCTTCAGAACAACAAAAAGATCCTGAGGCACCCAAATTGTCTAAATATGCTTACGGTACCGATTATCATTTTGTGATTAAAGATAAGCTGAAGCAGCTATTACAGTTCATTCAAGAAGAAATTGGTGAAGTTCACGGGCGAGCCTTTGTAGATTCTGCACCTGTATTGGATAAAGCGTGGGCCGCAAAAAGTGGATTGGGTTGGATTGGTAAAAACAGCAACCTGTTAACACAACAGGTAGGTTCTTTTTATTTTATTGCAGAGCTTATCATAGATCTTGATTTAGAATACGACACTCCCGTAACAGACCATTGTGGTACATGTACAGCATGTATTGATGCCTGTCCTACGCAAGCAATTGTAGAACCTTATGTGGTAGATGGAAGTAAATGCATATCGTATTTTACGATAGAACTTAAAGAAGAGATTCCTAACAGTTATAAAAATCAATTTGATAATTGGATGTTTGGTTGTGATGTGTGCCAGGATGTATGCCCATGGAATCGCTTTTCTAAACCTCACAATGAACCACTTTTTAATCCAAAACCAGAATTACTAGAGATGTCAAAAAAAGACTGGGAAGAGATTACACAAGAAGTGTTTTCAAAGGTGTTTCAGAAATCTGCTGTAAAAAGAACTAAATTCTCAGGGTTGCAAAGAAATATTGATTTCTTATATGGTAGTTAAAGTACGCTTAGCATGATTCTCTAAGAATAAGTTTAGTAGGTAGAATTACTTCTTTGTGAATACAAGGTGTATTCTCTTTATTTAATTCTATTTCATTTAGTAAAATCTCGGTGGCAACAACTCCCATTTGATGTGCAGGCTGATGCACAGTGGTTAATGCAGGAGAGACAACAGAGGACATAAACCAGTTACTAAACCCAAAAACAGCTACATCATCTGGGATTTTGATGTTATTTTCATTAAAATATTTTATAGCACCAATTGCCACAAGATCTGTTATTGCGAAAATAGAATCAACCTCGGGATTTTCCCGAATTAATTTTTTGGCATTAGTATATCCGTCTTCAAAATCTGTATTGTTATTACACAAATATACCAACGAAGGATCATATGTGATCCCATGATCTTCTAAGGCTTCTCTGTATCCTTCAAAACGATCGTTAGAAATTTTTGGATTAAGATCACCTCTGAAATGTGAAATCTTTTTATATCCTTTGGAAATAAGATAAGAAACAGCCTCGTATGCAGCTTTTTTATCATCGATACGCACTTTAGAGCACGATATAGAAGGTTCTATCTTGTCAAAAAGAACCAAAGGGATATTTCTGCTCAATACTTTTTTTAGATGAACAAATTCGTTAGTCTTATTAGATAAAGACATTAATATACCATCTACCCGTTTATCAAGTAATAAATTTACTTGCAGTTTTTCAAGAAATAATTTTTCACTTGATTGTAGAATAATAACCAGATACCCTTTTTTTTCTGCTTCTTCTATGATGCCGTCTATTACTTTAGAAAAAAAATGATGAACCGTAGTCGGGATAATAACACCAATCGTTTTTGTTTGCTTGGTTCTTAAATTTACAGCTAATTGATTAGGTGAATAATTCAGTTTTCTGGCGATCTGAAGAACCTTTTCTTTTGTATCTTTATTTACATCTGGATAATCCTTTAAAGCCTTAGATACAGTTGCTACAGATATTCCTAATTCATTAGCAATATCTTTTAGAGTAGTAACTTTCATAGACTAAGTGTTATAATTTATTAAATATACAATTTAAGCTAAAATACAATTAGATTAATAAAATATAAAAAATTAAAAGCCTCTCTTATTAGTGAAAAGGGACAAAAAGAATAAGAAAAGTATTTTTATACAGGCTTTTTACCCTAAATGAATAGTTCTTTCGAAATCGTTTTCGATCCCATCGAAAACGATTTCGAACCCTGTGAATCTTAAAGAAAAAATAAATTATCATTAAGGTTTTATGAAATTGCAGAGAACTAAATACTTAAAAATTATGAGAACAAGACTATGTATTATTCTCTTCTTAGTTTTCGGAATAGGGGATTCCATTGCTCAGGGAGGAAAAAATGTGTCAGGAACGATTAAAGACAATAAAGGCGTTCCGGTAATTGGAGTTAATATACTACTCGAAGGAACCAACAGAGGAGCAACATCAGATTTTGATGGAGAATATATAATTAGTAATCTAGAAACCAATGCTACTTATGTTCTAATAATTTCTTCTGTTGGATTTAAGACTGTAAGAGAGGAGATTGTTATGACAGATAACATTGTAAAAGATATTGTCTTAGAAGAAGACCTGCTTTCATTAGATGAGATCGTAGTTACCGGATCATCTAATCCACGAACAAAGTTAGAATCCAGTGTAGCAATAACCACAATGGGAGTTAAAGAACTAGAGCAAAAAGCTCCGCAGAGTACTGCCGATCTACTACAATCAGTCCCAGGATTTGTAGTTGAAACTTCTGGAGGAGAAGTAGGAAATAACCTTTTTGCCAGAGGAATTCCATCTGCCGGAGCATATGAATTTGTTCAGATTCAAGAAGATGGACTTCCTGTTTTTGAAGATGGAGCCTTACAATTTGCAAATGCTGATAACTGGTATAGATTAGATGAAACCGTTAAAAGAATGGAAGCTATACGAGGAGGATCTGCTTCTGTTTTTGCTACAAACGCACCAGGAGGAATTATTAATTTCATCTCTAAAACCGGTCAAAATGAGTTGATAGGAAGGGCTAAAATGACTGTAGGAGATTATGGGCTTTTTAGAACAGATCTCAACATTGGAGGAGCAATTGTCGAGGATAAATTACTTTTTAATATAGGAGGGTTTTATAGAGTGGATCAGGGAATTCGAGATCCAGGATTTGAAGCTAACAAAGGAGGGCAGATGAAATTTAATCTTACCTATAAATTTGATGGAGGCTATGCCAGAATCAACTATAAAAAACTAGATGACAGAAACCTCTTCCTACTTCCTATTCCATTACGAGGAGATAGTGATGGAAACCCAGAAGAATTCGAAGGATTCGATGCGAATTACGGAACATTAGCCTCTAGAAATTTTAGCAGACTTCGAGTGCCCCAAATAGGAGGAGGTTTTTTTGAAAGAGATTTAGAAGATGGTGTAAATCCCAATGTAGATGCCATCGGAGGAGAGTTTAAATATCGTATCTCTGATGTGGTATCAGTAAAGAACACTTTCAGGAACACAAGTATTGATTTAAATTATAATGCGATCTTTAGTACAGGAGGGCCAAATACACAAGCCGATTTTGCTACAGGAACAACGCAGTTTCCGCTAACCGATGCAGCAAATGCCGAGTACACCTATGTAGATACTGGTGCAGCTTTGGATCCAAATACATTGGTAATGCGTGCAGATCATTGGGCAATTGATAAAGACATGTCTAACTTTGCAAATAATCTGGCATTTTCATTTAATTTTGAAAAAATAAATGTCACTCTGGGGTATTATTATTCTAATTGGAAATCAAACCAATATTGGAACTGGAGTAATTACCTGGTGGATGTGTCTGATAATCCCAGATTGGTAAATCTGGTAGATACTAGTACGGGAGTTTCTAGAACTTATAACGGAATAGAAAGAATTACCTGGCTAGAAAGAGATGCACAAACCAAAGGAAGATTAAATGCTCTTTATCTAGATGCAGAAGTTAATTTTACAGATAATTTAACTGCTAATTTTGGCCTTCGTTATGACGATGATAAATATTCTGGATATCGCGATAATGCACGATTTTTTTCAACAGATTTAGGTTTATTGCCCGATAATACTGCCGATGATGCACTTACCGTTGTAGATGGTAATCCATATACATATTGGAATTATGATGTAGACGAGTTATCGTATACTACTGCATTAAATTATAAGTTTAGTGATAATATGGCGATCTATGCAAGACATAGCCACGGATTTAGATCACCCATAGAAGAGTCTTACTACGATAATGCTTCTGACCTAAGTAATATTAAGGTTACCGAAGTAGATCAATCAGAATTAGGATTTAAATATTCTTCTTCCAACATAGGTGTTTATGCAAACTTTTTCTATATGAATATGGATAATATTGCCTTTACAGATATTTTGGCAGATGGGACTTCAGAAAATAAATTTGCCGATGTAAACAATATAGGAGTTGAGTTAGAAGCTAATGCTAAATATAAAGCTTTTGCAGTAGAGGCCAATATAACAGTTCAAAAACCAGAGTATGATAATTTCTCGGGAACCAATGCAGATGGTACAACTTTTAACTATGAAGGAAATAATGCAAGGAGAATCCCAAATGTGTACTTCACACTAAGACCACAAGTAGAAATTATTAAAGATCTTGGACTATATACACAATGGTCACATTTTGGTAAAAAATATCAAGATGAAGCTAATATCACAGAACTCCCTGCTTTTAATGTTTTTAATGCTGGAGCATATTACAAAGTAAAAAACTTACGATTTGGATTTGATGCATCTAATTTATTTAATGAAATAGGGTTAACAGAAGGTAACCCAAGAGGAACAACTAATGCTAATGATGATGTCTTTCTGGCGAGACCAATTTTGGGTCGGGCCTATAGACTATCTGTAGCAATAGATTTTTAATTGTTTGGAGCCATAAACTGCTCGTATTACTCGGGCAGTTTAAAATTAATAACCAGTCACGACCATTTTAATGAAGAATGTATCTATAAAAATATCCTTGTTTATCAACTATTTTATTTTTGCTATCCTCCTTAATAGTGTAGGAATAGTAATTTTAAAATCTTTAGAGAATTACCATGTTGATGAGATCGAGGCAAGTACTTTAGAATGGTTTAAAGATTTGCCAATAGCATTGGTCTCATTTTTAGTTGCTTCTTTTTTACCAAGAATAGGATATAAGAAGGCAATATTATCAGGATTACTGATTTCTTTTATTGGATGTCTAGGAATGTACTATGGTAATTCTTTCTGGTCGGCAAAACTTCTTTTTGCTGCAATAGGAGTATCTTTTGCTTTGGTAAAAGTTTCGGTATATACCCTAATTGGGATCATTACAGAAACCAAACGAGATCACAATAGTTTAATGAGCATTATAGAAGGGGTTTTTATGATAGGAATTGCTTCGGCTTATTTTCTGTTTCCTGCATTTAATTATGATAATGATCCAGATGCATGGTTGCGTGTGTATTTGCTTTTGGCGGTATTCATTATTGTATCTTTTCTATTATTGTTCTTCACCAGATTTGAAGAAGGAAACGAAATTCCGGGCGTAAATCTATTAGATGATGTTAAGCAGATGATGCTTTTGTGCACCAAAATGTTAGTGATTGTATTTGTTGGTAGTGCTTTTTTATTTGTAATGGTAGAACAAGGAGTGATGACCTGGCTACCTACATTTTATAAAAGAGTGTTGCAGCTTCCTCCTAATGTAAGTATTATGATGTCTAGTGTTTTTGCGATGTCATTAGCTATAGGAAGGATTGGAGCAGGGATTTTATCAAAACGAATACCTTGGGTTTATATTCTTATAGTATGTATAAGTATAGCTGTACTTATGGTAGCTTTTATATTACCAAAAACTCTTAATGTAGAGGTGCAAGAGATTCAAAACATTACAGATATACCATGGATAGGATATGCGTTTCCGCTTATCGGATTATGTCTTGCTCCAATATATCCTTTAATAAATTCTGCTGTACTAAGTGCTTTACCCAAAAAATTACATAGCCCTATGACCGGGCTTATAGTAGTTTTCTCTGCCTTGGGAGGAACTACGGGATCTACAATAGTAGGCTGGTTATTTAAAAATGTTGGCGCCCAACAAGCATTTTATTATACGATAATACCAATGATCTTATTGCTATTGACATTACTGGTATTACACAAATTAACAAGAAATAATGTTGATTAAAATATATAGAAAAGATGTCTTGCATAGTTTGCTTCAACAAGAAGATACTGATCAAGACAAGAGGATTACTATTGATGATCATGGTCCAAAAGAATTTGAAATTCACACCATTAATAATGAAGTTTATACCATTAAAGGGACCTATCACTTGTCTAACCTGCTTCAGGAATTAAAATTGGCAAAAGAAGACAAAAAAGGGGTCATAGAAATTTCCTTAACAGAGATTAAACAACTGCCAGGTGTAAGAATCTCTAAAATGATAAAAGAGCACTATTGGGATCGATTAACTAGAAAATTAGATCGAAATGGTATTGAAAAAATCCTGTCCGATGATAAACGGGATATAAAAGAAAGACGATTATATGTCCCTTTTCATGATAAAGAAGCCTATTCTTTTTATCAAGAAGTAACAAAAGGAATAGATCATATTATATTAGAGACACTACCTCAAAAAATAACACCAGAATTTGTGCGATCCATTAATGATAAGCCTGGGATTTTAGGATTAGCATTAACCACCGATGATCATGAGAAAAAAGCTGTCCCGTTTTTAGTGCCAGGAGGAAGATTTAATGAGATGTATGGATGGGATAGTTATTTTATAAATATAGGACTTTTACTAGATGGCAAAAAAGAACTTGCCAAAGGGATGATTGATAATTTTACATATCAAATCAAGAATTATGGTAAAATTCTAAATGCTAATAGAAGTTATTATTTGACAAGAACCCAACCTCCGTTCTATACATCTATGGTTGTAGAGTATTATGAAAAATATAAAGATCAAACACCTATTTCGTGGCTAAAAGAATGTACAAAAACAGCTATTTATGAATATGAAACTGTTTGGATGCAATCTGGAAAAAGATTAGCATCGAATGGATTAAATAGGTTTTATGCAGAAGGAATAGGTATAACAGCAGAAGTTGAAGAAGGACATTATGATTATATATTACAAAAATATAAGAACGACGACTCACAATCTGTCGAAGAATTTAGAAAACTATACCTGCACAGAGAGGTTGATAGAGTAGAGCTAGATCAATATTTTTTGCATGATCGAAGCGTAAGAGAAAGTGGGCATGATACAACCTATAGATTAGAAGGTATATGTGCTGATCTTACTACTGTAGATCTTAACACACTATTGTATAAGTATGAAAAAGATTTGGCATATATCATAAAAGGTTTTTTTAATGATGAATTTATATATAAAGAGAGGAAATTAGATTCTGCGTATTGGAATGGTATTGCATCTCAACGAGTAGCGCTGATAAATCAATATTTGTGGGATGAAAAAACAGGGAGTTATTTTGATTATAATCTATTAGAGAAAAAGAAAATTCATTTTGAGTCGGCAACCGGATTTTATCCATTATGGGCAAAATTATGTACCGCAGATCAGGCAAAAAGTGTTGTTGAATATTTGATACCTCGGTTAAAGTGTAAATTTGGGATTGCCGGAAGCTCTAAATTTTCTCTTCGAGATGTTCCAAAAGATGCTCCAAAACGACAATGGGACTATCCTTTTGGATGGGCTCCGCATCAAATGATTGTTTGGAAAGGATTGCTTAATTATGGGTATCAGGATTTGGCAGAAGAACTTGTCTATAGATGGCTGTGGATGATTACCAGGAATGCAGCAGATTATAATGGTGTAATTCCAGAAAAATTCGATGTAGTTTATGGGACATTTAAAGTAGATGTAGAATATGGTAATGTAGGATCCGATTTTAAATACGTTCCCGATGGTGGCTTTGGATGGATGAACGCTTCTTATCAATTAGGGTTAAGTCTTCTACCTGTAGCATATACGTATAAGTTGAATCAACTTGTAGATCCTGATAAAATATTCAATAAAACCAATAATTAATTGCTAAATCTTTAATAAGATTGTTAAATGTGGGGTATTTTTTTTCAATCTTTATTTTTCGCAAAGATTCCTTAGTATTAATTTTTGCATCTCATACAGACTTGTACCTTTGTATATGTATTAGTATCAAAATATCATGACCATTAAAGCCGGTGTTATGGTATTTTGATCTTTATTTTTATTAGCACATTTATCTTATTTAGTATGAGTATCGAAAGTAAAAGAAGAGAGGCATTAGTATATCATGCCAAACCTACCCCAGGTAAAATTAAAGTCGTTCCTACTAAAAAGTATGCAACTCAGCGAGATTTGTCTTTAGCGTATTCTCCTGGTGTTGCCGAGCCTTGTTTGGAAATCGAAAAGGAAAAGGCAGACGTTTATAAATATACTGCAAAAGGAAATCTGGTTGCTGTAATATCGAATGGTACAGCGGTATTAGGATTAGGAGATATTGGTCCCGAAGCGTCAAAACCTGTAATGGAAGGAAAAGGGTTATTGTTTAAGATATTTGCCGATATCGATGTGTTTGATATCGAAGTAGGTACTAAAGATGTAGATGCTTTTATCGAAACGGTTAAAAATATTGCTCCAACATTTGGAGGAATAAACCTTGAAGATATTAAAGCTCCTGAAGCCTTTGAGATCGAAAGACGACTAAAAGAAGAACTGGATATCCCGGTGATGCATGACGATCAGCATGGTACAGCCATAATTTCTGCTGCCGCATTATTAAATGCATTAGAAATTGCAAATAAAAAGATTGAAGAGGTAAGGATTGTAGTTAGTGGCGCCGGTGCAGCAGCAGTATCTTGTACAAGATTGTATAAAGCTTTTGGTGCCAAAGCCGAAAATATTGTGATGACCGATAGTAAAGGTGTGATTCGCAAAGATCGAGAGAGCCTTACTGTGGAAAAAGCAGAATTTGCTACGGATCTTGATCTTAATAACTTAGAAGATGCAATGCAAGATGCAGATGTATTTATCGGTTTGTCGATGGCTAACCTGGTAAGTCCTGATATGCTTATATCGATGGCAGATAATCCAATTGTTTTCGCAATGGCAAATCCTGATCCCGAAATAAAATATGACCTGGCAATTAAAGCTCGTAAAGATGTAATCATGGCTACGGGGAGAAGTGATCATCCCAACCAGGTTAATAATGTACTAGGATTCCCTTTTATTTTTAGAGGTGCCCTGGATGTAAGAGCTACGGCTATTAATGAAGAAATGAAAATGGCCGCTGTAAAAGCATTAGCCGAACTAGCAAAAGAGCCTGTTCCAGAGCAAGTAAATATAGCTTACGGAGAAACACGTCTAAACTTTGGTAAAGAGTATATCATACCAAAACCTTTCGACCCAAGACTTATTGCCAAAGTGCCTCCTGCAGTAGCTAAAGCAGCTATTGAGAGTGGTGTGGCAACAGCACCTATTACCGATTGGGAAAAGTATGAAAGTGAATTGCTTGAACGAATGGGTAATGATAATAAAATAGTTCGATTATTATTAGATAGAGCAAAAACGAATCCTAAACGTGTTGTTTTTGCAGAAGCAGACCATCTGGATGTGCTAAAAGCGGCTCAGACGGTTAAAGAAGAACGTATTGCTTTTCCGGTTTTATTAGGGCGTAAAGATATCATACTCGAATTAATGAAAGAGATTGATTTTGATCCGACAGGTATTGATATCATCGATCCCAAAGCAGACGAAGAATGTGAGCGTAAAAACAGATATGCCAAGCAATATTGGGAGACCAATAAACGAAAAGGAATTACGCTCTATGATGCAGAAAAATTAATGCGTGAACGTAACTATTTTGCTGCCATGATGGTTAATGAAGGAGATGCAGATGCATTGCTTTCTGGGTATTCTAGAAGTTATCCTACTGTGGTTAAACCTATGATGGATTTAATAGGACTTGCCAAAGGAGCAACTCGTATCGCTACTATGAATGTAATGATGACTGATAAAGGTCCATTGTTTATAAGTGATACCTCTATAAATATCGAGCCTTCTTCAAAAGAATTGGCAAAAATAGCGCAGATGACGGCAAGAACAGTAGAGATGTTTGGGGTAAAACCCGTGATTGCTATGGTTTCATACTCTAATTTTGGATCATCAAAACACCCTACTGCTTCAAAAGTACAGGATGCAGTAGCCTATTTACACAGGTATTACCCTAATCTGGTAGTAGATGGTGGACTGCAAATGAATTTTGCATTAAACAGAAAAATGAGAAAGGACAAATTTCCATTTTCTAAGCTTAATGGGCAAAAGGTAAATACATTGGTATTTCCTAATTTAGATTCGGCCAATAGTAATTATAAATTATTAAGTGAAATTAATAATGCAGAATCAATAGGACCTATTATGATGGGGATGAATAAACCAGCTCATATCCTGCAATTAGGAGCAAGTGTAGAAGAAATGATTAATATGGCGGCAGTTGCTGTTATTGATGCTCAGCAGAAAGAAAAAAGAGATTTGCAACTATCATTGATCTCTGATATAGCATAAGCAAAATAATACATTGTTTTTAAAGTGATTTAAACTTTTTTGATTTTGATGAGAAAGAGCATTTCTGTAACAAATTGAAAAAGTTTAAATCATTTCTTTATATCGGATAATGAGTTTTTAAGAATAACCTCTATTTCTGTCTTTGGGATCTCCAAAGAGAGCTAAATAGAGAAGCAGCCCCGGCATGAGGTGGTTCGAAGGGAGATCGAAGTATTTCGAGCAATGATTTTAATAATTGTTTACCCTAATTACAAAGATTCTAAAGCCTTTTGGAAAGCTTCGTTACCCATTTTGTAAGCCCTTTACCCCTGCCCAAGGGAGGCTTGATCCCTTACAATATCCCTTCGAAGTATTAAAACAACGTATCGAAATACTTCGGTAACTCTTAAAAGGAGTTTACCAAGGGGCTATAGCAGTTTCAGAAAGGGAGAAAAGAGTACTAGAAAAGCCTATGTCTCTGCCATACAATAATAACACTTCTTAATGTAGCTATTTTTTTATCCCTTGTATGTAGTAGAATTTTATTACATTTGGTTGCTTAACACTCAACTCTTCTTGAATTTTAATATTCAAGCAAAAATAATTATGATTTTATGCTCTGATGAAGAACTTTTTTAGTGGTATTAACGATATCACTAAAAAAAGATAAGAGTAAAAACTAACCCCTGATGAAGGTCAGGATTTATTTTGCAGTATTAAAATTCAAAAAGAGTACATTAACTTAACAAATGATCACACATATCAAGGGGAGGCTTGTTGAAAAAAATCCTACTGATGTAGTAATAGATTGTGGCGGAGTAGGATATTTATTACATATCTCATTACATACTTTTTCTTTGATTCCCGAGGGAGAAGTGCTACAATTATATACACATCTGCAGGTAAAAGAAGATTCTCATACCTTATTTGGTTTTGTAGAAAAATCAGAAAGAGAAATTTTCAGGCTTTTAATCTCGGTTTCGGGAATAGGAGCAAGTACAGCCAGAACCATGTTGTCGTCCTTACACCCTGATCAAATTAAAGAAGCAATAGCTTCTAATGACGTAGCTACAATTCAATCTATTAAGGGAATCGGAGCCAAAACTGCCCAACGTGTTATTATAGATCTCAAAGATAAAATACTCAAAGTATATAATATCGACGAAGTTTCAGTGTCACAAAGCAATACTAATAAAGAAGAAGCGTTATCTGCTTTAGAAACCCTAGGATTTAATCGAAAAATTGCAGAAAAAGCTATTGATAAAGTTCTAAAACAAAGCCCCAAAGAAACAGTTGAAAATATTATTAAACAGGCACTAAAAAATTTATAAAACATTGAGTTTTTCGAATTACTTACGCGTTGATTTTTTTAGGATATTAGTATGTTTGATAGCACTTTATAGTGGGGTGTTACAGGGTCAGGACAATCAAACTGTTCGGGATTCTACAAGTACTACATTTTCTTTAGGAGCATTATCTTTACCAGATCCAAATAGTATTGTAGCCAAGTATGAATATGATCCGATTACGAATCGATATATCTATCGGGAGAAACTTGGGGATTTTAATGTGAGATATCCTATTTTTTTAACACCATCAGAATACGAAGCATTAGTAGAACAAGAACAACGAAGAGCTTATTTTAAAGAAAAAATTGAAGCTTTTAGTGGTAAAAAAGATGGTAGTGAAGAGAAAAGAAAGAATTTACTTCCTATTTTTTATGTTAATTCTAATTTTTTCGAATCTATTTTTGGAGGAAATGAAATTGAAATTATTCCGCAGGGATCTGTAGAAATAGATTTAGGGCTACTTTATACAAAACAAGATAATCCTGCTTTTTCACCTCGTAACCGAAGTAATTTTACGTTCGACTTTGATCAAAGAATCAGTTTAAGTTTGCTTGGTAAAATAGGAACCAGGTTGCAAGTAACAGCTAATTATGATACAGAATCTACTTTCGATTTTCAGAATCAACTTAAATTAGAATATACGCCTACTGAAGATGATATTATCCAAAGTATTGAGGTAGGTAATGTAAGTATGCCGCTTAACAGTACATTAATCCAGGGGGCACAAAGTCTTTTTGGAGTTAAAATGGGACTGCAATTTGGGCGAACCACTATTACAGGAGTATATTCTGAACAACGCTCTGAAACAAGGTCTGTAAATGTTGAAGGAGGAGGGACTGTAGAAGATTTTGAGCTTTTTGCATTAGATTATGACGAAAATCGACATTTCTTTTTATCACATTATTTTAGAGATACATACAATACTTCTTTGGCAAGTTATCCTTTTATTAATAATAATATACAGATAACCAGGATCGAAGTATGGGTAACCAATAGAGCAACAAGTGCACAAACCTTGACTAATGCACGTAATATTGTAGCACTTCAGGATATAGGAGAAGCACCAGATGCAGGTAATTTTACAATACCTGTTTCTTTGTTTAATACGGGTGCAGGAGCTTTTCCTGATAATAGTAATAACGATCTGGATCCAGCAGCTATCGGCCCTGCGGGACCTGTTACCGAAGCGGTTCGGCAAGTGCCTACTGTACAACAAGGATTTGTTGGTGCAATAGCTAATTTTAATGAAGGATTTGATTACGCAATTTTAGAAAATGCAAGAAAATTAAACCAAAGCGAGTATACGTTAAATACTCAATTAGGATATATCTCTTTAAATCAAAAGTTGAATAATGATGAGGTTTTGGCAGTTGCATATCAATATACCAGGAATGGAGAAGTTTTTCAGGTTGGTGAATTTGCAAATGATGGAGTTGATGCAACCATAGGTGATAATACAGGAGGAGCTGTAGATGCAGGTTCAAGTCAAAGTTTAGTAGTTAAAATGCTTAAAAGCCCGATTGTTAATGTGACATTGCCAATATGGGATCTGATGATGAAGAACATCTATAGCACAGGAGCATTTAGATTAGAACAAAATGATTTTAGATTAAATATTTTATATTCAAATCCTTCTCCAGTAAATTATATTACAGCAGCAGAAGGGTCATCGGTTGCGCTGCCAGATGATGTAGAGCAGACCACATTGCTTAAAGTTTTTAATCTGGATCGCCTTAATCCTAATAATGATCCGGTACAAGGAGGAGATGGGTTTTTTGATTATGTGCCGGGGATTACTATTGATTCACAAAATGGGCGCATTATTTTTACTACTATAGAACCCTTTGGAGAACACCTGTTTGATAAACTTGATAACGGACCCGTTGGGGCAGATTATACCAATCCTAATTCATATAATCCCAATCAGGCAAAATATGTTTTTCGTGATTTATATACGCAAACCAAAGTTGTAGCAGAACAGAAATCTGCTGATAAGAATTATTTTCAATTAAAAGGAAAATATAAATCTTCTGGTCAGGATGGAATCCCTTTGGGAGCATTTAATGTTCCTCAAGGTTCTGTAACCGTTACTGCGGGAGGAAGAACTTTGCAAGAAGGGGTAGATTATACGGTGAATTATCAATTGGGAAGAGTAAATATTCTTGATGAAGCATTGCTGTCTTCTAATACGCCTATCCAGGTTTCTACCGAAAATAATGCTGTTTTTGGTCAGCAAACAAAACGTTTTACAGGACTAAATATAGAACATAAATTTAGCGACGACTTTATCATAGGAGGAACCTATTTAAACCTTAATGAAAGACCAATTACTCAAAAATCTAATTATGATTTTGAGCCTATTAATAATACAATACTAGGGTTTAATGTAGCGTATTCTACAGAAGTTCCTTTCTTAACCAGGATGGTGAATAAACTCCCTAATATCGATACAGATGTACCTTCTAATGTTTCGGTTAGAGCAGAAGGGGCTTACCTGATTGCAGGAGCGCCAAGAGGAGCTAATTTTGATGGAAAAGTAACTACATATATAGATGATTTTGAAGGGGCACAAACCAGAATAGATGTAAGTTCGCCATTGTCATGGGAGCTTTCTAGTGTACCTATTGGTTTTGGCGATCCTAGTAACCCTAATAGTGATGTTGTTGTTGATGGGATAGAATCAGGATATCAAAGAGCAAAATTGTCGTGGTATTCTATTGATCCTATCTTTTATAGTAACGGAAGACCAAGTGGAGTGTCTGAACAAGATTTGGCTACTAATGCTACCAGAAGAGTATTTATTAATGAAATTTTCCCACAGACCGATATAGCGCAAGGGCAAACCTTGGCATTGTTTACGCTGGATCTTAATTACAGACCAGGGCAAAGAGGACAATATAATTTTAATCCAGCATATGCACCGGGAAGTTCGTTACCGCAACCCGATGCAAGAAATAATTTTGGAGGAATTACCAGGCAATTAACATCTACTAATTTTGAGCAAGCTAATGTAGAGTTTATTGAATTTTGGCTAATGGATCCTTTTGAATATGATGATGTAAGTAACCCAGGAGGTACCATCGTATTTAATTTAGGTAACATTAGTGAAGATGTGCTTAAAGATGGTAGAAAACAATATGAAAACGGATTACCTAAAGGAGGCGTTGGTAGTACAATAGATACAGAGTATGGGCGAGTTCCTGTAAATCAATCCTTGATCTATGCTTTTGATTCTGATGGTTCGGATAGAGTGGATCAGGATGCTGGATTTGACGGTTTGGGAGATCAGGATGAAAAACTAAAGCCAGAATATGCTGCGTTCCAATCCTTAGATGACCCTTCGGGAGATAATTATACCTATTTCCTTCAGGCAGGTGGAAGCATCTTGGAACGATATGATAAGTATAATGGTACAGAAGGTAACTCACCGACTAATGTGTCTAATGATGATCGAGGAAATACTACGTTCCCTACTGCAGAAGATGTAAATAGGGATAATACCATGAATACTATTAATAGTTATTACGAGTATGAGATTCCGATTTTTAGAGGAATGGGAGTAGGTAATGATAATGGTACAGGTTACATATCTGATGTTAGAGATATTCCTGTTACGGTGCAGGGAGGTCAAATAAATACAAAATGGGTACGTTTTAAGATTCCTATATATAACCCGGATAGAGCTATAAATATTAGTGATTTTAGATCGATTCGATTTATGAGGATGTATCTTACTGGTTTTGCTGAACCTACATTGTTACGATTTGGTAGTCTTGATTTGGTAAGAGGTGATTATAGAAGATATGTTGTAGAAGGTAATACTACAAATGATCCAACAAACGGTCTTAATGTAACAGGTAATAGTGATGTAATTGTGACCTCGGTAAGTGCAGAGGAAACTGCAAATTATGTGACACCACCAGGTGTTGTAAGAGAGCAGTTAAATAACAATAATAATATTATAAGAGATGATGAGCGATCATTGGCACTTACGGTAAATAATCTACAATCTGGTGATGCCCGTGGGGTGTATAAGAATTTCAATGTTGATATGCGTCAGTATGAAAATCTTGAAATGTTTTTGCACGCAGAATCGCTTCCTGAACCTGCAATCCCAATTCAGGATGGAGACCTAAAAGCTTTTATAAGAATGGGTAATGATTTTACCAATAATTTCTATCAGATAGAATTGCCCTTAACCGTTTCTGATCGTAATGATGGTAGTCAGAATGGCGCATGGCCAGAAAATAACCGATTAAGCCTTCCTTTAGAATTTCTTCAGCAAATAAAATCTAATGTATTAGGGAATGAAACTCTTAACGCGAATGATCTTAATTTCTTTACAGGTCCTAATAACCTTAGAGTAGGGATTAAGGGTAATCCTAATTTTGGAGATGTACGAGTGATGATGGTAGGGGTCAAAAATGATAGTGGTAGTGATCAATCAGGAACAGTTTGGTTTAATGAAATGCGCTTAAGCGATCTTAAAAACAGAGGTGGTTGGGCTGCTGTAGGTAGTCTGGATGCGAATATTGCAGATTTTGCAAATGTTAGTGCATCAGGAAGAATTAGTACCATCGGATTTGGAGGGATTGAACAAGGACCTAATGAACGAAGTAGAGAAGATGTTAAGCAATATGATCTAACTACTAATGTTAATTTGGGACAATTGTTGCCTAAAAAATGGGGAATGCAAATACCATTTAATTATAGCCGTGGAGAGGAAATAGTTACTCCTCAGTTTGATAGATTTTATGAGGATTTGGAGCTCAAAGATATTTTGGATAATACACCATCACAACAGAAAAAAGATTCTATTCTAAATGTTAATACTAATTATACCAAAAGGCAAAGTTTTAATGTTATTGGATTACGTAAAGAGAGAACAGGAGATGGTAAACCTATGCCTTATGATGTAGAAAATTTTGCATTCTCGGGAACGTATAACCAAACAGATCATCGGGATTTTGAGATAGAAAAATCATTAGATCAAAATGTAAAACTAGGAGGAACCTATGATTTTAGTTTTCAGCCAAAAGAAGTAGAACCTTTTAAGAAAGTTAAGTTCTTAGGCAAGAGTAAATATTTTGATCTCATCAAAGATTTTAATGTAAACCTGCTTCCTACGAGTATCTCGATAAACTCTAATATCACCAGGCAATATAATGAGCAGGTTTTTAGAGATATTACTTTACCTCAAGGAGCTATTAAGCCAATACTATATCAGCGTAATTTTCTCTTTGATTGGCAATACGGAGTTAACTATAATTTGACTAAGTCTTTAAATTTTAATTTCACTTCTGCTAATAATCGTATTGTTAAAAACTTTATTGATGAAAATAACGAAGTTGATAATACCATAGATGTATGGAGTGGCTTTTTTGATATAGGAGATCCCAATACACATAGCCAACAGCTTCAGGTTAATTATGAAGTTCCTTTTAAGAAAATACCAGTGTTAAAATTTATACGTGCAACATATGCGTATAATGCAGATTTCCAATGGGTAAAAGGAAGTGAGGCTTTAAAGACTTTAGAAGGTATTCCAGATTTAGGAAATACGGTTCAGAATGCTAGTGTACATACGTTAAATGGTTCATTAGATATGAATACATTGTACAAGTATGCAGGATTAACCAAAGTAAAACCTGGGAGAAAAAGTGCAAAAAAGAAGAATAAAGATTCGAAGGATGAAAAAGAAAGAGCTCGAGTGCCTGGGAGCCCACAAAAAAGTAAAGCTAAAAGAGGTAAAAGTAAGTTAAGTGTTGGTGATAAAGCATATAATACGCTTATTGGGTTAGTTACTGCTGTGAAAAAGGTAAATATAAATTATCAACAAGATGATGGTATTTTCCTTCCTGGATATACCAGAGAACCTGGTTTTGTAGGAACACTTAAACCAACAGTTGGATTTACTTTTGGTAGCCAATCTGATATTCGAGATCTCGCTGCACGTAACGGGTGGCTTACATTATATCAAGAATTTAATCAACAATATCAAGAAGTAGAAGGGAAACAGCTTAATATACAGGCTTCCCTAGGATTGTTAAAAGGGCTTAAGATTGATATTAGTGCCAATAGAAACTCTTCTCAAACCTATACCGAAAACTATCGGGTGAATACAAATTCTGATGGTAGTATTTTTACCGATGATCCATATGAGTCACTTACCGGGAATACCTTTGGCAATTTTACAATTTCAACGGTACTGGTTAAGACTGCATTTAAGAAGAGTGATGAGTTTTCATCAGAGGCGTTTGATAAATTTAGAGAAAACAGATTGATTATTGCCAGGCGATTAGCAATAGAGAGAGGAAATAATCCAAATGTAGATAGTGACGGAGATGGTTTCCCCGATGGTTATGGAAGAACGAATCAAGCGGTATTATTACCTGCGTTCTTAGCAGCTTATACCGGTGGAAACCCAGAAAAAGTTAAAAAAGGAGCTTTTAGAGATATTCCATTACCTAACTGGGATATTAAGTATACAGGTTTGATGAATTTAAAATGGTTTAAGAAACGTTTTAAGAGATTTTCTGTAGCACATGGGTATCGAGCTAATTATACTATTAATCAATTTCAAACCAACCTTGAATTTGGTAAGAGTGAATTTGATGAAGCAAATAACTACCGAAATCCAGAGTTGTATTCTAATGTTAATTTAACCGAGCAGTTTAGTCCGCTTGTTAGATTAGATATGGAAATGAAAAACTCGATCAAAATCCTTGCAGAATGGAAAAAAGATAGAGCATTATCATTAAGTTTTGATAATAATCTACTTACCGAAATTCAAGGAAATGAGTATATCATTGGATTAGGGTATAGATTAAAAGACCTTACGTTTGTAACTAAAATATCTGGAAGAAAAAAAGTGATAAAAAGTGACCTTAATCTAAGAGCTGATTTATCGCTACGTCAAAATGAAACGCTGATTAGATATCTTGATCTGGATAACACTCAAGTAACCGCGGGACAAGATATTTATGGAATAAAGTTCACCACAGATTATTCATTAAGTAAGAACTTAACAGCGTTATTATTTTATGATCATACCTTTTCTAAGTATTCTATTTCTACTGCATTTCCTCAGACTACAATTAGGGGTGGGTTTACATTAAGATATAATTTTGGGAATTAAGATTTTGCAATTACCTATTGTTTAAGGCAGTGTAATGTTGTTTTTTCATAATTTTTTATCCGGTTTTCTCAAAATTTAATAAAATAGATTTATTTTCGTCATCATAATATTAACAACATATAAATTTTTTTGAAATGAATACTCCTGGAGATTTAAAATATACCAAAGATCACGAATGGATCAAAATTGAAGGCGATATTGCAACTATTGGGATTACTGATTTTGCACAAAGTGAATTAGGTGATATTGTTTATGTAGAAGTAGAAACGGTTGGTGATGAATTAGAAGAACAAGAAGTTTTTGGTACGGTAGAAGCAGTAAAAACAGTATCGGATCTATTTTTACCATTAGCAGGTGAAATTATCGAATTTAATGAAGCTTTAGAGGATGAGCCAGAATTAGTAAATAGCGATCCTTATGGTGCTGGTTGGATGGTAAAAGTTAAAATATCTGATGTTTCGCAAGTTGACGATCTATTACTATCTGCAGATGAATATAAAGAGGTTGTTGGGGCATAACATCCTTCTTACTCTGGTTGTAGTATTAACCGCTATGGTGACGTGGGCGTCACTGGCAAAATTTATAAACCCGGTTACATTTACGATAGAAGGAAGTGATAAAATAGGTCATTTTATTGCGTACTTTACTTTGACTATAGCATGGACTTTGTTTTTCTTTTTTTCAGAAAAAATGAATAAAAGCTTAAAACAGAGTTTAATTATTACTTCGATGATATGCATCCTTTATGGTGTCTTGATGGAAGTATTACAAGCAGTTTTAACAACATATCGTAGTTCTGATTGGTATGATGTAGTTGCAAATACGAGTGGTACAATTTTTGCAGTACTTGTTTTTGTAGTGTTTAAAAGTAGAATAGTAAGATTTAAACAAAATAAGCAGGAAGTCAGGTAGATACAGTCTTGTTTTTACTGAAAAGTAGATAACATAAAAGTTAAAAAACTTGTTTTTTGTTTTACATTTTAATCTTTAGTTGGAAATTACAAAAGAAATTAGCTATTTTAGCAATCCTATAACGATTATATAATATGGAACCAAAGAAAAATCCAAAAGCAGATTTAACTAAGAAAAGCATCTTATTCCTTCAATTAGGACTTATTTTAGTTCTTTTTATAACATGGCAAGGAATAGAATGGAAAACCTATGATAGAACTAATATAGATATAGGTCAGGTTAATCTTGATGAATTGGAAGAAGAAGATGTGCCAATTACACAGAACTTGAATACGCCTCCACCTCCACCTCCACCACCACCTGCACCAGAAATTATTGATGTAGTAGAGGATGAAGAAGAAGTAGAGGAAACTATTATCGAATCTACTGAGACAAATCAGGAAGAAGAGATTGTAGAGGTTGAAGAAATCGAAGATACAGATGAAGAAGAAGTAATTGCTGATGTACCATTTGCAGTTATCGAGAATGTGCCAATCTTCCCTGGTTGCGAGAATGCAGGAAACAATGCAGCTAAGAAGAAATGTATGAGTGATAAGGTTAAGAAGTTTGTTAACCGTAAATTTAATACAGAAATAGGAAGTGAATTAGGTCTTACAGGTGTTAATAGAATCTATGTAAGGTTTAAGATTGATAGAAGTGGTAATATTGTTGGTGTTCAGGCAAGAGCTCCGCACCCAAGATTACAAAAAGAAGCACAAAGAGTAGTTAAGCTATTACCTAAAATGACTCCAGGAAAACAAAGAGGAAAAGCAGTAGGTGTACTGTATTCTTTACCAATAGTTTTCCAGGTACAAGACTAAAAAGGAAATACCTTTGTAAAATATTCGAATCCCGTTTACATTACGTAGACGGGATTCTTTTTTTTGGTATGCTTGTTGATTTAGATTAATTGTAACGTTAAAACTAAATATTATGAGTAACAAGCACGATGCTAATGTACGAAAAAGTACATTGGTGAATTTTCAGATTGGACTTATAGCAAGTCTTTTATTTACCTATGTAATGTTTGAGGTATATACTGCTACACCAATAGTTAATGATAGTAATATTGATCTTACAATTGAAGAGCCTGATGTAGAATGGGATGGAGTTTACAAAATTTATGAAGAACCCAAACCAAAAGAAGTTGCCAGAAAGTATACAAAACCTGTAGTGATCCCAGAGCAATTTAAAGTTATTGATGATGATACAAAAATAACTGATCTAGACAAGGTGTTTAAAAATGAACCTATCGAATCTACACCAATTGATCCTAGTTCTATTATTGATGCGGATCCTGTTGATGAAGATCCACCTTTTTTTGATTTTGTAAAAGTAGAGTCGGTTCCTGTTTTTCCTGGTTGTGAAACATTAGGAACTAATAAAGAAAAGGCAGCTTGTTTTTCTGAAAAAATCAGAAAAATCGTTTCCAGAAAATTTAATACAGGATTAGGAGAAAAGTATGGTTTAACAGGAGTACAAAGAATCTATACTCAGTTTGATGTTGATGCCGATGGAATGATTAAAAATATCCAGGTTAGAGCAGCGCATCCAAAATTAAAAAAAGAAGCACAAAGAGTGATTAACTTGTTCCCGCAGATGACTCCCGGTAAACAACGAGGTAGAGCTGTAACTGTAAAGTATCAGTTGCCAATTGTGTTTAAAATACAGAATTAAAAATAAAAGCCTGCTGGTATTATCAGCAGGCTTTTTTAATCGATTCTTTTTATTTTGTGAGACTGGTGTAAATTGTTTTTCGCATACGTTCTGAATTAATAAATCCATCTCCATATCCTTTTGCATCATAGGTTGCCGTAAGCGAAGTGTTTTTTGTGATATCTTCTTCAGATTTTCCGGCTTCAATTTCTTTTTGAATACCATTTGTGATTTCTTTTAGCATTTTCAAAAACATTGCCAGATCTTTTGTTGTTGCCAGTTTTCCGTGTCCGGGAATGATTTTAGTATCATCATTTGCGATAAGTAATGCTTTTTCTGATGCTTTTATATATCCTTTAATACTTCCACCAGATTTTAAATCTATATAAGGATACCGTCCATTAAAAAAAGTATCTCCCATGTGTAATACATTTCCATTTACAAAGTAGATAAGAGCATCTCCGTCGGTATGAGCATTATGTACATGAAATGCCTTCACGTTTTCATCTTTAAAATACAATTGTAAGCCTTCGTTAAATGTGATTACGGGTAAGGACGAAGGGATAATGTGCCCTTTTTTCTGTTGTCCTTTCTCCATTCGGGATCTTACATTTTTTTGAGCAAAGATGGTAGCACCTTGACTCGCCATATTTTCATTTCCGCCAGTATGATCCCCATGATAATGTGTATTGATCACCATGGTAACGGGTTTATTACTTATTGTTTTTAGATTGGTAAGAATTTTATCAGATAATCTTGCAAATTGGTCATCTATGATAAACAATCCTTTTTCGTTTTTGAAAACACCAATGTTTCCTCCTTGACCAGTTAGCATATAAATATGATCAGACAAAGAGTCTATAGTGATTTTAACTTCTTTATCTTGTGCATTAGCCACAAAAAAAAGTGTAGACACTGCAAGAATCAGTAATTTTTTCATTAGAGATGATTTTATGTAGTTTTTGTAGTGGTTTGTCGTGAATAAAGTACAAAAATTACTCCTGGCTATTGGGGTGATTATCAAAATGTTCGGTGAGAAGAAATTTTGACCAGCTCCTGTAGCTATTTATTTATTGTGACAGGAAGTTTGTTAAAAGGTGAATTATAAGTAGTTATAAGTTGTCTAAAATGCTTTTAAGATATATCTTTGCACCACTTTAAAAAAAGCTATTTAGAAAACGTGCAAGATTTGAGCGTGACCCAAACGGATACTATAAAAATCTCTGTTGTTCAGGATTTTAAAGAAATTACAAAAATGCGTCTGGCATTAAGTGTGGTTTTTTCGTCTGTGGCAGGATATTTATTAGGTGTAGAAACAGTTTCATGGAGTACCTTGGTTCTTCTAGCTATAGGAGGATATTTTATGGTAGGAGCCTCAAATGCGTATAATCAGATTATAGAAAGAGATTTAGATAAGTTGATGGATCGTACTAAGAATAGACCGATTCCGTCAGGAAGAATGTCTGTTAATACAGCTTTTGCGATTGCTACACTTTTTACAATTGCAGGAATATCTGTATTGTATACGATTAATCCTCAGACAGCAATGTTTGGTGCGATATCTATATTTATATATGTAAGCTTATATACACCTTTAAAAACAAAGACACCATTATCTGTTTTTGTAGGTGCTATTCCAGGTGCTATTCCTTTTATGTTAGGTTGGGTAGCGGCGACGAATAATTTTGGGATAGAGCCAGGAACATTATTTATGGTGCAATTCTTTTGGCAATTTCCTCATTTTTGGGCAATCGGATGGTTTTTGTTTGATGACTATAAAAAAGGAGGATTCTTTATGCTTCCTACTGGTAAAAGAGATCAAGGTACAGCAGTGCAAGTTATTATTTATACCGTATGGACCGTGGTAACCTCTTTAATACCTGTTTTTGGAGTTACTGGTAAACTTTATCTTACACCGGTATCAGGAGTAATTATTCTACTTTTAGGAATAATTTTGATTAGATCTGCAATCCGATTATATAAGGTTAGAGATGCTAAGACAGCAAAACAATTAATGCTAATGAGTGTTTTGTATATTACATTGTTACAAGTCATTTATGTAGTAGATAAATTTGTTAGAATATGGATTTAACACAAGGAACAACACAAGAAAAGGTTAATAGGTCCAAAAAAACCATGATGTGGTTTGCTATGATTAGTATGGCTATGGTATTTGCAGGGCTTACCAGTGCTTATGTTGTGAGTAAAAGCAGGAAAGACTGGGGGATAGATCTTGTTTTTCCAAATGCATTTATATATAGTATATTAATAATAGTAGCAAGTAGTGTTACATTCTACTTTGTGAAAAAAGCGATAGAGAAGGATAATAGAGGCCTGGCTACATTATTACTACTCTCTACACTTGCATTAGGAATTATATTTATATTCTTGCAGTTTGAAGGGTTTAGCGATATTATTAGGCAAGGATATCATTTTACAGGTCCGACATCTAATATCGTTACTACATTTATGTTTATAATTGTAGTAACACACCTGGCACATATTATCGGAGGGATTTTAGTGCTTTTAGTTGTAATTTATAATCATTTTAAACAAAAATATAAAACAGGTCAAACTCTTGGATTAGAACTAGGTGCAATGTATTGGCATTTTGTTGATTTTCTGTGGGTTTATCTCTTTTTATTTTTGTATTTCGTGAAATGATCTTATATCATTG
The DNA here is from genome assembly GCF_000626715.1 of Aquimarina atlantica. Lineage (GTDB taxonomy): Bacteria > Bacteroidota > Bacteroidia > Flavobacteriales > Flavobacteriaceae > Aquimarina > Aquimarina atlantica. The sequence continues at coordinate 109,914 of NZ_AQRA01000003.1, forward strand.
ATTTGATACTGTATAGGAGATTGTTTTAAAGAAAAGCATCTGCGAGAATTAAAAAATAAATTTGAGGAGGTGAAATGATAAAATTGATTATTTTTGTGGAAAATTTAACAATACCAAATTCTTTATATGGAAACAACTGTTACTAAAACAGGTACTGAAGATAAAATCTGGGGAGGTGGTAATCAACCACTCAAGGTAAGTTATGGTAAGATGATGATGTGGTTTTTTATCCTTTCGGATGCACTTACATTTTCAGGTTTTCTTGCCTCGTATGGTTTTTCGAGATTTAAGTTTATAGATTCATGGCCAATAGCTGATGAAGTGTTTAACCACTTTCCATTCTTGCATGGAGTAGATGCTCCGATGTATTATGTGGCTTTAATGACTTTTATTCTTATTTTTTCTTCTGTAACTATGGTATTAGCCGTAGACGCAGGACATCGTATGCAGCAGAAAAAAGTGATTTTTTATATGTTCTTAACTATAATTGGTGGAGCAATATTTGTTGGATCACAAGCCTGGGAGTGGAAAAACTTTATAAAAGGAGAATACGGTGCAGTAGAAACCAAAGGAGGACAGATTTTACAGTTTGTAGATGGAGAAGGACATAGAGTAGGTTTAAAAGATATTGCAATTGTCGATACACATAAAGATAGAGCTCAGCATGAGCGAAAAAATGGAATTTGGTTCAAAAAAGAAGCAACTCTTCCTACGTATACTATCGAAGAAATAAGAAATGGTTTTGAAAAAAGAAAAGATCTTTTGATAAGAACTCAAACCTTAACAGAAAAAGGGCAAAAAACAATCTTATCAAGAACAGAATCCTTAAAAAGAATGCAAGCAGATGCTATTGGTATCGTAGAAGGAGCAAATCTTACGCATAATGAATATGGTACTCCGTTATTTGCTAACTTCTTCTTCTTTATTACAGGTTTTCACGGTTTTCACGTATTTTCTGGAGTAGTTATTAATATCATCATCTTTATTAATGTAATTCTTGGTACCTATGAAAGAAGAAAGAATTATGAAATGGTAGAGAAGGTTGGTTTATACTGGCACTTTGTAGATTTGGTATGGGTATTTGTATTTACATTCTTTTACCTGGTTTAATAAAAATTTAGTAGTTATACAGCATGGCACACGATACAGCACATCACGAATCAAATACAGGAAGAATCTGGAAAGTATTTATCCTATTATCTGTGGTTACGATAGTAGAAGTAATACTAGGGATTATAAAACCAGCATTTTTAGTAGAAACTACTTTAATTAGTATGAAACTATTAAACTGGATTTTTATCATTCTCACAATTTATAAAGCATATTATATCACCTGGGCATTTATGCATATGGAAGGTGAAACCAAAGGTTTAAGAAGATCAGTGGTTTGGACCGGAGTTTTCTTAATTTGCTATTTGGTATTTATATTGCTTACCGAAGGAGACTATGTATTTGAAGTCTTCAAAAACGGATATGTAAGCTGGGATTTTTAATCCTATAAATATATAAGTTAAAAGCATTGTAAAAAGACGGTTTGTTAAGCCGTCTTTTTTTATTTTTGCACAATTATTCTGAGCATATTTCAGAACTTCATACCTTTCTGTCGTTTGAGTTTCTTAGAAAAGAAAAATGCATTATGGTAAATTCGAACAATGAACGGTATGCGATATCGATTGTATAAATATCTGAGTAGAAAATAAAACTACTTATCAAATGAAAAAATTTCTTGTTTTAGGAGTCTTATTCGTATTACCCTTAGTAGCTTATTTATTTTTTGCTTCCGGAGTACATAATTTTGCCAAACTTCCTGTACTAAATGAATCTATAGGAAATCTTAAAAGCTTTGAACCATTAACTGAAAAAGAAGTTAGTTTTCCTAATAAGATTACCGTGCTTGGTTTCTTAGGAAAAGATATTCATAACAAACAAGGAAATGCCTTCAATCTAAATCAAAAGATTTATAAAAAAAATTATGGATTTCGAGATTTTCAATTTGTAATGGTTTTACCTTATGGTAGCGAGAATGCTGCAAAAGAACTGTTAGACGAATTAGACAATATTACCGATGTTTCTGAGTGGAATTTTGTTTTTGGGACACCAGAAAGTATAAAAACCCTGTTTAAGAGTTTAAAGACGCCACATCAATTAGATGATAATTTAGCGACACAGTATGTGTATATAGTCGACAAAAACGGAGGGCTAAGAGGTAGAGATGGTAGTGTGAAAGAAGACGAATCAATGGTGTATGGCTATGATGCAAGTTCTGTTGCTGATTTGTCAAATGTTATGAGTGATGATGTAAAAGTGATTCTTGCAGAATATCGCCTGGCTTTAAAAAAATATAAAGCAGATCGCAAAGAGAAATAAAGAGTAAGCACATGAAAAAAAATTCATATATCGGGATATCATTTATCATATTAATCTTTGGAATCATTTTTATTCCAAAGATTGTAAATAGAATTAAGAGTACTTCGATTGTTAAAAACGATAGGATGAGCGCCAGTAATCCTGTTGCTAATGAAAAACTTAGTTATATAAAAATTAACGGAGCGCCAAAAAAAGTTCCTGAATTTGCATTCTTAGATCAGGATAGTATCTTAATTACAAATCATGACTATAAAGGTAAAGTATATATAGTAGAGTTTTTCTTTACCAGTTGTCCAACCATTTGTCCTAAGATGAATAAAAACTTAGTATATCTGCAAAATAAGTTACGGGACTATGATAATTTTGGAGTAGCTTCTTTTACCATCAATCCTAAGTTTGATACACCAAAAAGACTTAAGAAATATGCAGAAAATTATAAGGTTACAGATCCAGACTGGCATTTTTTAACTGGCGATAGAGAAGATATCTATGAGCTAGCCAATGCGGGGTTTAATATCTATGCTGCAGAGAATCCCGATGTACCAGGTGGGTTCGAACATAACGGCTACTTTGCTTTAATTGATCAGGAAGGGTATATAAGATCAAGATATGATGCATCGGGTAACCCAATTATTTACTATAGAGGAACAATTGGAGTAAAGGAAAAAGTAGATGAAAACGGAGAAGAAGAGCAAATAACGATTTTATTAGAAGACATAAAGAAACTATTAAATAAAAATGAGTAACAATAGTCAATCAGATGTAGAAAAAAAATACAATAAATGGATTGTAATTTTATCGATTTTTATTCCTCTTGCTGTAGCGGCATTATTTGGAGTTAATCTAAGAAGGCTAGGAGTTGATGTACAACCTCTTACTTTTTTGCCACCCATATATGCGACAATTAATGGCTTAACTGCAGTGATTTTGATAGCCGCTTTATGGGCAATAAAAAATAAGAATATTGCATTGCATGAGAAACTCATGAAAACAGCTATTTTATGTTCGGTATTATTTTTACTTATGTATATCGCATATCATATGACTAGTGATTCTACTCGATTCGGAGGAGAAGGGATGATACGGTACGTATATTATTTTATTTTGATTACGCATATAATTCTCTCTGTTGTAGTTATTCCTTTTGTATTGATTACTTATGTAAGAGCACTGGCAAAACGATTTGATAGGCATAAAAAAATTGCGAGAATTACATTTCCGATTTGGTTGTATGTGGCTGTTACAGGAGTGATTGTATATTTTATGATATCACCATATTATGTTTAGTTTGAATACATTGTGTATGCGAATAAAAACCTTTTACATATTAATTCTTTTTTTGGTATTTACTATCCCGGTAGAAGCTCAATGTGCAATGTGTAGAGCAGTTTTAGAGAGCGAAGAAGGGCAAGAAGCGGCAAAGGGAATCAATAATGGAATTGTATATCTTATGATTATACCGTATGTTTTAATAGGGGTTGTGGGGTATATTATTTATAGAAATAAAAGAAAATCGGCAACTACAAAAAGCCTTAATTAAAGAGTTCTTAATTTTTTAACATTTTCATAACAAGAAAAGATGTAACAAAAATACCATGTAGTTAGTCTTATGTAACAAGACGACGCTAACCAATCAATAAGTCTTCAGGGGAAAACTGTAAGATTGATCTAAATACTGTACCGTATTTTTAGGCTAGTGGGTCTCAGTTTTATCAAGGTATTTTGCCTTACATATCTTAATCCAGTATTATGATTGAAATAAAAGACTTACATAAATCTTACCAAATGGGAAGCAATTCGCTTCATGTACTTAAAGGAATAGATTTTAATGTAAAAGAAGGCGAGTTGGTCGCTATAATGGGATCTTCGGGGTCTGGAAAATCTACATTGTTAAACATCTTAGGAATGCTGGATGAAGCAGATAGTGGAAGTTATTTCCTGGATGAAGTTCCTATCAAAGGATTAAATGAAACCAAAGCAGCACAGTATCGTAACAAATTCTTGGGATTTGTTTTTCAATCTTTCAATTTGATTAATTACAAGACGGCTCTAGAAAATGTTGCCCTTCCGTTATATTATCAACGTAAAAAACGAAAAGAAAGAATTGATAAAGCAATGGAATATCTTGGCAAAGTTGGATTGGCAGAATGGGCGACACACTTACCAAGTGAACTTTCTGGAGGACAAAAACAACGTGTAGCAATTGCCAGAGCATTAGCGGCAGATCCTAAAGTATTATTGGCCGATGAACCTACAGGGGCTTTGGATAGTAAGACTTCTTACGAAGTAATGGATATCATCCAGAGTATTAATGATGAAGGTAAAACCATATTAGTAGTAACCCACGAACCAGATATTGCCGATATGTGTAAACGTATAGTACACCTTAAAGATGGTGTTATTGTAGAAGATAAAGAAGTAGAACAAGTTAGAGCATCTCAATATGTTTGATAGAGATAGATGGGGTGAAATATTTGAAGCTATAGGAAAAAATAAGCTACGTACATTTCTTTCGGGATTTACTGTAGCTTTAGGAATCCTGATCTTTACAATTCTATTAGGGTTGGGTAATGGCCTTCTTAATAGCTTTTTAAGCAGTTTTGTAGACGATGCCCAAAATATTATATTCATTCGTGGTGGGAACACATCAAAAGCATACAAAGGCTTTCAGGAAAATAGAAGAATTCAGTTTAAAAATGAAGATTTCGAATTTATAAAAAGCAATTATATAGGTAAAGTTGAGTTCGCTACCCCTAGAATATATAGAAATGGTTCTGCAAAATACAAGAAAGAATCTGGCAGCTATAGTATAAGAGCTGTACATCCCGATCATCAATATCTTGAGAAAACCATAATGATGAATGGGCGATATCTTAATGAATCAGATATTAATGAGCGTACCAAGAATATTGTTATTGGAAGACTAGTAGAAAAAGATCTTTTTAAAAACGAAAAGGCCTTAGGTAAAATGCTAAATGTAGATGGGATCGCTTATAAAATAATAGGAGTTTTTCAGGATAGTGGTGGTGATAACGAAGAGAGAATAATCTATATGCCATATAAAACCGTTCAGTTGCTCTATGGAAATAATGACCATATTGATCAGATAAACTTATCCTATAATATGGCTATGAGTACTGAGCAAGCTATCGCATTTTCTAAAAAAATTGAAGAAGATCTTAAAGAAAAATTTAAAGTAGCACCAGATGATCAAAGTGCAATCAGAGTACGAAGTTTTGCCGAAGATATAAAAGAAACCATGGTTATTCTTGGAGGTATTTATATGATCATATTTGTTGTTGGGATAGGAACCTTAATCTCTGGAGTTATTGGTATTGGTAATATCATGACGTTTAGTGTTAAAGAACGTACCAAAGAATTAGGAATTAGAAAAGCACTGGGAGCATCACCAAGATCAATCATAGCTATGGTGCTTCAAGAATCGGTTTTAATAACATCTGTTGCAGGATATCTTGGTTTAATTTTAGGGATTCTTGCATTAAAACTCATAGGTAATAATCTGGAAGAGTTTTTTATTCTTAATCCTAAGGTTGATACAGGTATTATTATGACTGCCACATTGGTATTGATATTTTTTGGACTTTTGGCAGGATATATTCCGGCAAGAAGAGCAGCAAAAATAAAACCTATAATTGCGTTGAGAGATGAATAACTAAAAATCGAATTGGCATGAAATTTATATTTGAAAGAGATACCTGGCAAGAAATTTATGGAGCTATTCGTAAGAATAAAATAAGAACCATAATTACAGTTATCGGGGTAACCTGGGGTGTGTTTTTATTTGTGTTTCTTTTAGGAATGGCTAAGGGACTGGATAATAGTTTTAGAAGTCAATTTAATGATTTTGCAACCAACACGATGTTTGTTTGGGGGCAACAAACCAGTATACCTAACGAAGGCTTTAAGAGAGGGAGACGAATGCAGCTTACATTGGATGATGTCGAAACATTAGAATCTCAGGTTGATGATATAGAGTATATCGCTCCACGTAACGTTACAGGACAATGGGGAACCCCACCAGGACAATTTGTAAAAGGCTCTAAGTCGGGTGCATTTAAAGTGTTTGGTGATTATCCAACAATAGATAAAGTATCGAAGAAGAAAATATTTGATGGAGGAAGATTTATTAATGAAGAAGATATAAAATACGAGCGCAAAGTCTGTGTTATTGGCGAGGATATTTATAAGCAATTCTATGATAAAGATGAAGAAGCAATAGGAGATTTTGTAAGAATAAATGGAATTTATTTCAAAGTAATAGGAGTATATAAGCCTACTCAATCTGGATTTGAAGGAGATGATTCTATTTTTTTGCCATTCACAACGTTTCAAACCATTTTTAACCAGGGTAAAAATATATCCTGGATGGTGATCACTGCCAAACCAGATAAGAATATTGTAAATACAGAAGCTACAATAAAAACTACACTTAAAAGAATACATAATGTACATCCAGATGATACACAGGCTTTTGGAAGTTTTAATCTAGGTGAAGAAGTAGCAAAAGTTAACGGATTTCTATCTGGCATGAGGTTGATAACTTATATTGTAGGAATCGCTACTCTTATTGCGGGAGTAATAGCAATAGGTAATGTTCTTCTAATTACAGTTAAAGAACGTACAAGAGAGATTGGAGTGCGTAGAGCATTGGGAGCAACACCAGCAGAAGTAAGAGGGCAAATCATGCTAGAATCTGTATTGCTTACGTTTTTAGCAGGTTTATTAGGTTTTATTTTTGGTACACTGTTACTTTGGGGTATAAATACTGCAATCGGTAATAATGATGATATACCCATTTTAAATCCTACGGTCGATTTCTTTGCGGTAACAGGAGCATTATTGTCTATAGTCTTATTAGGAACAATTATAGGACTTATCCCAGCACAAAAAGCCGTAAGCATAAAACCAATTGAAGCATTAAGAGAAGAATAAAATAAATAACCAGAATAATCATCAATCCAAATGAAAAAGTTTTTTAAAATTTTATTAGTTGTAATTTTCGTGGCCTTACTAGGTTTTTCAGGTAAGTACCTTATAGATTCTAACAGTAAATCTCCGATTGTATTTACAACAGAAAAAGCATTTAAAACTTCTATTGAAGAAAAAACAGTAGCGACAGGGAAAGTAGTTCCAGAGGATGAAGTAGCAATCAAACCTCAAATTTCAGGAATTATAGAGAAGATTTATGTAGAAGAAGGAGCAGCAATAAAAACGGGAGATTTAATAGCTAAGGTAAAAGTAGTACCTAATGAACAATCTTTAAATAGTGCAAGAGGACGTGTTAAAAATGCACAAATCGTTTTAAATAATTCTAAAGTAGAATATGATAGAAATAAAGCACTTTTTGATAAAGGAGTGATCTCTAGCCAGGATTTTAATAATATTGATCTAAGATATAATCAGGCAAGACAAGATCTTTCGAATGCACAGAGTGATCTTCAAATCATACGTTTAGGTTCTGCAGGAGGTTCTTCTACAGCTAATACTAATATACGAGCAACCGTATCAGGAACGATTCTTGAAATTCCTGTTAAAGAAGGTGACCAGGTGATTGAAAGTAATAACTTTAATGATGGGACCACAATTGCTACAATTGCAGATTTGAACAAAATGATTTTTGAAGGAAAAGTAGATGAAGCAGAGGTGAATAAGCTGAAAATTGATATGCCTTTAAAAGTTAGTCTTGGAGCTATACGAGATAAAGAATTTGATGCAAAACTAAAATTTATTGCACCAAAAGGAGATGAAGAACAAGGTGCAGTTCAGTTTAAAATTGAGGGCGAAGTTTTTCTTGATAAATCATATTTTATAAGAGCAGGATATAGTGCAAATGCATCAATTGTTTTAGAAACAAAAAATGATATTCTTGCCGTAAAAGAAGCGCTTTTACAATTTGATAAAGAAACAGAAGATCCTTATGTAGAAGTACGAACAGGAGATCAAAAATTTGAAAGAAGAGATGTTGAAATTGGTATTTCTGATGGTATTAATGTTGAAATTCTATCAGGAATAACAGAAGAAGATGATATTAAAGTTTGGAATAAAACAGAACCTGTTAAAAAAGAAGATGAAAAAGAGTAAAGCCAGCATGTTTTAAAACAATATTTTTGATAGTGGTTAGATAATTAAAAATATTTTTTAAATAATCTGTAACAACATCAATCAAATATATACCTATACCATAGTATGAAAATAATAGTAAAAGATTTAGGCAAGTTCTCATCACAAAAGGACACTATAGATTTTAAACTTATGAGAATTAGAATTTTAATTTTATGTATTACTTTCTTTGGCGTGCTGGAAACTCAGGCACAAGAAAAGAAATGGACATTACGCGAATGTGTAGAATATGCTTTAGAAAATAATATTGCAATAAAACAATCGGCATTAGATGTAGAAGCAACAGATATTGATAGGATTGATGCTATAGGAAATTTTCTGCCATCATTAAACGCATCTGCTTCTAATTTTTGGAGTTCTGGTTTATCTACAGACCCTATTACCAACGAAAATAAAACACAGACATTTAGAAGTTCTAATTATGGTGTAAGTGCAGGAGTAACCATATTTAGTGGTTTAAGAAATATAAAAAGATTTCAAAGAGCTAAACTGAATAAGTTACTTAGTCAATATAATTTAGGTAAGTCTAAAGATGATATTGCATTATTTGTAGCAAATAGTTATCTGCAAGTACTTTTAAATAAAGAATCTTTAAAAGTGGTAGAGAAACAACACGAAATCACATTAGAACAATTACAACGTACTAAGGATCTGGTAGAAGCAGGAGTATTGCCTCAGGGAGATCTTCTCGAAATTGAAGCAACTTCTGCAGATGAATTAACAAGAATTGTACAGGCAGAAAATGCAGTACAGATTGCGTTAATTGGATTAGCACAGCGATTGTTGATTAAAAATTATGAAGATTTTGACATTGCAGAACAAGAGTATTTGGTTCCAGGGTCTGAGATGTTAGAAAAGCCAATTGATCAGGTGATTGCGCAAGCTAGAGAATCAAGATATGAAGTACAGATTGCAGAGCAGAATAAACTTATAGCAGAAAAAGATCTTGAAATTGCCAGAGGAGCATACTACCCTACATTAAATGGTTCTTTTAATTACAATACCAGAGAATCGGGAGCTAAATCTTTTGCACGTGTTTTGGATGCGAATAATCCTGTATTAACGCAAAGTATAGGTGTTGTAGAAGCAACAGGACAGAATGTTATTACCCAAACTCCTAATCTACTTCTTGTAGAACAGGATGCTGCACCATTTATCGATCAGTTATATACTAATGATGGTATTTCTTATGGGTTATCTCTTCAAGTACCAATTTTTAATGGATTTTCTGCAAGGAATGCTGTAAAAAGAAGTAAGGTTAATGTAAAGCGTACAGAATTTCAATTAGAGCAAGCAGAATTAGATTTGGATAGCAATGTATATCAGGCATATCTCGATGCAAAAGGAGCTGCAGAAGCATATGAAGCAGCTCAGGTTTCTGTAAAAGCACAGGAAAGAGCATATGAATATGCAAAAGATCGTTATGATGTAGGGCTAACTAATGCCTTTGATTTTAGTCAATCAAAATTTAGATTAGAAAATGCGCAAAGCCAGGAAGTACAAAATAAGTTTGACTTTATTTTTAAATTAAAAGTGCTAGAGCTGTATTTCGGAATAAAGATCGCTGATATAAAATTATAGAATAGTAGCATTCAATTTTTTTGACTACTCTATATAGAAAAAGGTTGTATTTTCATAGAATTAACGTTAAAGTAAGTCATGAATAAAAAAAGATTACTCTTCATTTTAGGTATAGTTGTCATTGTAATTGTACTACTTGTTTATGGTAAGAAAGCTGGATGGTTTGGTGAAAGCGGAAACTTTAAAGAAGTATCAGTTACCAAAATTGACAAAATCGATATTGTAGAAACCGTTTCGGCTACAGGTAAAATACAGCCAGAAGTAGAGGTTAAACTTTCTTCAGAAGTATCAGGAGAGATCATTGACTTGCCGATCAAAGAAGGGCAACAAGTTCAAAAAGGTGATCTTTTGGTTCGTATAAACCCCGATATTATTCAATCTGGATTAAACAGATCCCAGGCAGCATTAGAAAATGTAAGAGCGGGATTGCGACAAGCCGAGGCTAGTTTAAAAGAATCAAAACTAAGCTATGACCGTAATAAGGCGTTGTTTGATAAAGGAGTGATTTCTAAAGCAGAATGGGATAGAGCAATCTCTGCATACGAAGGAGCAGAAGCAGCTAAGCAATCAGCATATTATAATGTAAGAAGTGCTCAGGCTACTGTTAATGAAGCCAAAGATAATTTAAGCAGAACTACAATTTATGCTCCTATGACAGGCACAATTTCTAAGCTATCTGTAGAATTGGGAGAAAGAGTAGTAGGTACTCAACAAATGGCGGGTACAGAGATCGTGCGTGTTGCAGATCTTAGCAATATGGAAGTAGAAGTAGATGTTAATGAAAATGATATTGTTAAAGTTTCAATCGCAGATTCTACAATTGTTGAAGTAGATGCTTATCTAAAAAAACAATTTAAAGGAATAGTTACAGAAATTGCTAATTCTGCAGAAAATGCTGTAAGTGCAGATCAGGTAACTAATTTTAGAGTAAAAGTTAGAATTTTGGAGGAATCATATGCAGATTTGCTAGAAGGGAAGTCCGAAAACTATTCTCCGTTTAGACCAGGTATGACTGCAACGGTTGATATTATTACAGATAAAAGAAAGGACGTAATAGGTGTTCCTATAAGTTCTATCGTAATTAAAAATGATACCTCGAGTGTAAAAGAGGTTCCTTCTAAGGATGAGATATCATCAGATACCAATAAAAAATTCGAATGTGTATTCGTTAAGAATGGAGAAACAGCCAAGCTAAGAGTGATAAAAACGGGTATTCAGGATGATAGTAATATTGAGATAACCAATGGATTAAAAGAAGGGGATGAGGTTATAACAGGACCTTATAACGTGGTTACCAAAATTCTTAAGACAGGAGATAAAGTAACTACTGAGAAAGAGAAAAAATCTACCAAATAAAACCAGTAGTAGTTTAGGTACTCGTCAAAATTCTATTAGTTAAAACTTCAATAAAACATTTGGGAATGAGTATGCCTAATTAGATTATCTTTGCCTAAATTTTTGATAGATGGCTTATATCCTTTGTATAGAAACTTCAACAACTAATTGTTCTGTCGCTTTAGCTAATGACAAAGAAGTGATTGGATTAAAAGAGGATTATGATAGTACATATTCTCATGCAGAACGGTTACATAATTTTATTGATAAAATTATAAAAGAAGCTGGATTAACCCCAAAAGATCTTTCTGCAGTTTCGGTTAGTAAAGGTCCTGGTTCATATACAGGATTACGAATTGGTGTATCGGCGGCAAAAGGGTTATGCTATGCATTAGATATCCCATTAATAGCTGTTCCCACTCTACACGCATTAGCGTTGCAGGTATCGCAAGAAAAAGATAGTTATATTGTTCCTATGCTAGATGCTCGAAGAATGGAAGTGTATTCTGCCGTTTTTTCGAATACATATGAAGAAATAAGAAAAACAGAGGCAGAAATTCTTACCGACACTTCTTTTGAAACATATTTACGGGAGAAAAAAGTATATTTTATAGGAAATGGTGTAGAAAAATTTTCAGCGATTTGTAACGATACTAATGCTGTATTTGTACAAAACAAATTGCCATCTGCAAATGAGATGGCAATGTTAAGTTATCCTAAATTTTTGAAAAAAGATTTTGAAGATGTTAGTTACCTCGATCCGTATTACTTAAAAGACTTCGTGACGGGCTAGAATCTGAGCTTTTTAATGCATTATATCTAGCTACAAGACGAATTAAATCTTCTTCTTTTCTCAAACGAATACGTTCCTTTTTTAGGTAATCCTTTAATTCGTTTTCTTTATCATTAAACGCTGCAAGCATTTCTTTTTTATTCATTGGTAATTCCATGATAACACCAGATTCTTCAAGGTAATATGAAGTAATCATTCTAAGTGTTCCGGGCTCAGAAGGGCCACTGATTATAGGACCCTTTTTTTCGGGATCTTTTATCTTTAGTGTAAATTTCTTATAAATACGATATCTATCGGTTAATTCTACTAATACATAATAGCCATCTCTATTGCTCCCTCGTTGATTTTTAAATTCACAGTAATAGAAATAATCACCATCGATTCGAGCATGAATAGTGGGGCTTTTAACCACTTCATATAGTTTGGATTGCGAGCTATATTCTAGAGCATCAGAATAAATGTTGTATTTAAGTTTGGCATCAAAAGTTCCAGATTTCTCATCAATAACACTAGATTCTTTATAACGACTCTTCATATATATACTACCATCATAATCATCATATAAAGAAACTCTGGTAGTAGATGTGAGTAAATTTCGGGGTAATTGTGCAAATAATGCAGACGATGCTATTAAGCATAAAAAAAGTAATATTCTTCTCATAGTTTTTCGATTTAGGTATGATAAACTTAAAGAAATAACATTTTAAATACAATTAATATGCTTTTTTGATCAAATTTTTACGAATTTCATAATTCAAACATGTAAAGCGTTAAATTATTAGGAATAAAATTGCGATTTTAACAAATAATTCACATAGGTGTTTTACGGCAAAACCGTAATAATTGTAGGATTTAGACTACGATAAAAATATTTAATTAAGGTTTAACGGTTTTAAAAAATCTATAAAAAACGCTTTTTTAACACTTTTAGAGTAGATTAAAATAAAAAGCGATTAAGCGTTTTTTACTGTCTTTTTAAAAAAAGTATTACAATGTGCTATAGAAATTTACTAATTTAACCAGGTCTTTTTCTTTCTTTAAACTTAACTTTTCTTTACCAATAAAATCTTTTACTTCTTTTTGATTGTTAGGAAAGATACTTATCGTTTTCTTTTTACTTGAGCTAACTAGGAATAGTTTTTCGCCTATTTCTAAATAATAAGTATGTTGATCTGTAAACTTTGCGGGAGTATTTTTGTGGTATGAAGTATTTGCAGCTTTGGCTTTGGTATATTTTTTTACAAGTAACTTGTACAAACTAATTTTGGTATTGCTTCTTAGTTTGATTAAATACCCCTTCTTGGTTTGATTGTTTAAATCTTTATACCTCTTATAATGATATTCTTTATTATTAATACGGGCATATATATGATCACTTTTAAGAAGACCATGTAATTCAGACGCTTCTAAGGTTTTGCTTACTTCTATCTGATCATTAAATGCATTATACCGTAAAAATAATTTTTGTATTTTTTGCTTAGAATTCGTATGTACGATTTCTCCTAATTCAAGTTTTTCATTTTCATATGGAGTTCCTATAACTTCACTAAGAATACCATTAGGATTTTTGTTATTAGTAAAAGATTTGTGTATATGGAATAAAGGAGTTAAAAAATTAGTTTGACTATGATTACCCATTTTTAGTTGTGCATTTGCAGCAAACATAAACATGGAGGTTATAAAAAATAAGATCATTTTTTCCATAATAAATGAATTTTGGATTAGTGTTGAAATAGTATGTTATACAAATCTGGCTCAAAAACCACGCCAGTTTAAATTAAAATTCAATATTGGCTTCAGGTAAATATCGTATAGGTTTTTCCCAAATTTATTTTAAGGGTAAAATATCTTCAAATTCTTCAACTGGATATTTACATGAATTATTTACACATAAATAAAACAAAGTTTTGTCTTTAACAAATCTGTTTTTTAATAAGGCAGTATCAGAATCTGATGTACCGCCCGCTATTAGTTTATTTGGAATATAAGTTTGACCTACTTCTTTTAATTTGATTTTTGCTTCTTTACCTATTATAACTAATTCATAAAAGTCAAAAGAAAAATTGAGCATAAGATCTAACCAATTAGAGTATCCCGACGCATAAGACTTGATTTGTGGTTTAATATTATGTAACATTTGTTCACTTATTTCTTTGTAATTAGAACGATCAAAATAATGAGATAATAGAAATAAGTTCTTAGCCATTATCGAATTAGATGCAGGGATTACATTATCACTGTATTCTATAGTACGTGTAATAAGTTTTGGATCTTTATCAGAAGTAAAGTAGAATATGTTTTTGTTTTCATTGAAAAAGTGGTGCAAAGTATATTGTGTAAGTTGCTCTGATATCTTTAACCATTCTGGATCAAATGTATTTTGGTATAAGGTTATAAAAGCTTCAATAACTAATGCATAATCTTCTAAATATCCATTAATGGTACTTTTGCCGTTTTTGTAATTATGAAATAAAGATGTATCATTTTTTAATTGAGTAGTCTTGATAAAATTTGCATTTTTTATCGCAGCATCCAAAAACCTTTTCTCGCCAAAAACTCTATAGGCATCCAAATAGCCTTTTAGCATTAAAGCATTCCACGAGGTTAATGTTTTGTCATCTAATCGTGGTCGAGAGCGTTTTTCGCGCTCATGAAATAAAATTTGCTTCCATTGAGCGATCTTTTTAATCAAAACTTCACTATCGATGTTATTATCACTACAAAATTTTTGATGAGCATCCTTTCTAATTAAAACATAGTTTCCTTTTTCCCAGAAACCATACGAATTTATATTATAATAATCAGTAAAGAGAGTGTAGTCATGATCAGGTACTATTTTTTTTAATTCTTCTTTGGTCCATACATAAAAAGCCCCTTCTTCTAGTTCTCCGTCCAAAGTGTTACTATCTGCATCCAAAGACGAATAAAATGCTCCTTCTTTATTAGTAAGCTCTCTTGCTACAAAATCTAAAGTCTCATAAACCACATCTTTAAACCAGGGATCTTTGGTAACTAAAAAGGCATCAGAATACAGACTTACTAATTGCGCATTATCATATAACATTTTCTCGAAGTGGGGGACATGCCATTTCCCATCTGTAGAATATCGTGCAAACCCTCCACCGACATGATCATATACCCCTCCATATGATATTTTTGTCAAGGTGTTTTTTACAAATTTTAATAGTGTTTCGTCTTTAGTTTGATACGCATACCGAAGAAGGAAATGATAATTATTGGGCATCATAAATTTAGGAACTCGTTTTGTACCTCCTTTTTGATGATCAAAATGAGAACTCCATTCTTTTACAGAAGATACTATAAATTCTTTGTCAAAATTAATAGCATTAGTGTTTATTTCGATGAGATCTATGGCTTTAATGCCTTGTTCCAGTTTTTCGGCATATTCTATTAGCTTATCAGGTTGTTTTTCATATAAACTTGCAATTTGTTTTAAAGCATCAACCCAATTTCCTTTAGGAAAATAGGTGCCTCCCCAAACAGGTCTTCCGTCGGGTAATACAACCATATTAAGAGGCCAGCCACCACTACCAGTCATTAATTGCACTGCACTCATATATACTTGATCTATATCGGGGCGTTCTTCACGATCTACTTTAATATTCACATAATTTGTATTCATGATTTCTGCTACCTTAGGATCTTCAAAGCTTTCATGCTCCATAACATGACACCAATGGCAAGCTGCGTATCCTATACTTACAATAATAAGTTTGTTTTCTTTTTTGGCTTGTTGTAGTGCTTCTTCTCCCCAAGGTTTCCAATGTACAGGATTGTGAGCATGTTGCAAGAGATATGGACTGGTTTCATCAATAAGATCATTAGTATAAGCATGTTGTTCCATAGGTGGTTTATTTTGACTTGTGCATGTCGTGAATAATAGCGATAATGTAATGATACATAAATATTTCACCAGAGTCGATTTTAGTAATGTATAAAAATATAAAAAGCATCCCGAATACATCAGGATGCTTTTTATAAAGAAGTAATAAAACTTGTTATTTTACTTCAAAAGAGATTTTTAGGTTTACTCTGAATTCTGTTACATCATTGTCTTTAACCACAACACTTTGATCTGCAACATAAGCAGATCTAATGTTTTTTACAGATTTACTAGCTTGTTTTACAGCATTTCTAGTAGCATCTTCCCAGCTTTTTTCAGAATTTGCTAATACTTCGATAACTTTAATAATCGCCATGTTGTGAGTTTTTTAAATTAAAAAATATAAGAATATCTAAGATACAACAAACTGTTGCTTTTTAGAAAAAATAGCATGTATTCTTTTCCAGAATTTTTCGATATAATTATAAATTTATCGTTAAAAAGCATGTTGGTGTAAAATCATCTAGTTTTTTGATGAATAACCGTTATTCTGCTCCTATTAATTTTTTATACGCATTAGCATCTAATAGATCGTTAATCTCATCTGGATTAGAGATTTCTATTTTAGCAAGCCAACCATCGGTATAAGGATCAGAATTTACCATTTCCGGATTTGACTCCAGCTCTTCATTAATTTCAATAACAGTACCCGAAACTGGCATAAAAATGTCAGAAACGGTTTTAACTGCTTCAATAGATCCCATTACTTCTCCTTCATTAAGTTTTTCATCCAAAGATTCGAGTTCTACATACACGATATCTCCTAGCTCACTTTGCGCAAAATCTGTAATGCCTATATGAGCAATATTGTTCTCTACTCTGATCCATTCGTGATCTTTACTATATTTTAATTCTTCTGGAATGTTCATAGTTTTATTTTTTTATAAAAGGTGTTTTTTTAACTACTGCTTTGATGCGTTTATTTCTAATTTCGATAAAAATGGTACTATCTGCTTTAGCGTGGGGAATAGTTACATAACCAAGTCCTATTCCTTTTTCTAATATAGGTGATTGACTTCCTGAAGTTACTTTTCCGATACGTTCATCATTTTCATTATAAATTGCATATCCAGCTCTTGGGATACCTTTTTCTATCATTTCAAAACCAACTAACCTTCGCGTAATTCCCTCTGCTTTTTGTTTTTGTAAAGCTTCAGAATTGATAAAAGGTTTGGTGAATTTTGTAATCCAGCCTAATCCTGCTTCTAATGGAGAAGTGGTATCATCAATATCATTTCCATAAAGACAGAATCCCATTTCTAATCGTAATGTATCTCTTGCTCCAAGTCCGATAGGCTGAATGTTATCTTCTTTTCCGATTTCGAGAATTGCATCCCAAAGCTGTTCTGCTCCAGAATTAGGAACATAAAGTTCAAAACCTCCTGCACCAGTATATCCTGTAGCAGAAATGATTACATCTTGTATTCCTCCTATTTCACCCATAACAAAAGTGTAATATGGAATATCAGCAAGTGTTACTTTTGTAAGTTTTTGTAAAACCTGGCTTGCAAGTGGCCCTTGTACGGCAAAAAGTGATATTTCATTAGAACGATCAATCATCTCTACATTATCTGTATTATGACTTTTTATCCAGTTCCAGTCCTTCTCAATATTAGAGGCATTAACTACCAAAAGATATTCTTCGTCACCTAGTTTATAGATAATAAGATCATCTACAACACCACCTTTATCATTGGGCATACAAGAATACTGTGCACTCCCAATATTTAATTTAGTGGCATCATTACTGCTTATTTTCTGAATTAAATCTAACGCTTTAGGTCCTCTAAGGATAAATTCACCCATATGGGATACGTCAAATATACCAACACCTTCTCTTACAGTTTTATGCTCCTGTACTACAGAGGTATATTGAAGTGGCATTAAATATCCTGCAAATGGGACCATTTTTGCTCCCAATTCCTGATGCTTAGCTTCGAGAGCTATACTTATTAGTTCTGTTTCCATATTAGTTTATAGTTATTTCTGCATTCTTTGTATCTTCTTCAAAAGCCGAAACAGGTAGACAACTACACATTAAATTTCGGTCTCCATGGGCATCATTTACACGACCTACACTAGGCCAGAATTTATTACTTTTTATATGTGGTAGCGGAAAAGCTGCTTTTGTTCTAGAATACGGCATATCCCAATTATCCTTAGCGATAAACTCCATCGTATGAGGAGCATTTTTTAATACATTTTGCTCTCTAGAGGCGGTTCCGTTTTCTATTTCTTTTATTTCATTTCTGATACTAATCATAGCATCAATAAAACGATCTAGTTCTTCTATAGTTTCACTTTCTGTAGGTTCTATCATAATAGTTCCTGCAACAGGAAATGATACTGTTGGAGCATGAAATCCGTAATCCATAAGTCTTTTAGCAATATCGGTTACGGTAATGTCTTCTTCTTTAAATGCTCTACAATCGATAATAAGCTCATGGGCATTGCGACCTTTTTCTCCGGTAAACAGGATTGGATAATGATCAACAAGCTTTTCTTTTATGTAGTTAGCGTTTAGAATTGCCATTTTTGTAGCAGAGGTTAATCCTTCGCCACCCATTAATGCGATATATGCATAAGAAATAGAAAGAATACTTGCGCTACCCCAGGGAGCTGCAGAGATAGCTGCTATAGCCTTTTCTCCTCCTGCATTTTTTACTACAGCATTACCGGGAATAAATGGAGCAAGTTCTTTACTTACTGCAATAGGTCCCATTCCTGGTCCACCACCACCATGCGGGATACAAAAGGTTTTATGAAGATTAAGATGACATACATCTCCGCCGATAATTCCAGGGCTAGTTAATCCTAATTGAGCGTTTAGGTTTGCTCCATCCAGATATACTTTTCCTCCATTATCATGAATAATCTCACAAGCTTCTTTGATGTTTTCTTCAAAAACACCATGAGTAGATGGGTAGGTAACCATTAATGCCATTAAATTATCTTTATACTTTTCGGCTTTAGCCCGTAAGTCATCGATATCGATATCTCCATTTTCTCTACAGGATACAATAACTACTTGTTGTCCTGCCATAGTTGCTGTTGCTGGGTTGGTACCATGCGCAGAAGAGGGAATAAGAGTTATGTTTCTATGCGTTAGGTTTTTATCTGCATAATATGCTTTTATAACCATTAATCCTGCAAGTTCTCCCTGGGCTCCACTGTTTGGTTGTAGAGAAGTAGTATATAAACCGGTAATTTCTGCCAGCCACGAAGCCAAATGTTCAAACATTTGATGGTACCCTTTTGCTTGATTTATGGGAACAAAAGGATGAATATTGGCAAGCTCACCCCAAGATAAAGGCATCATCTCTGTTGTGGCATTAAGTTTCATAGTACACGAACCTAAAGCAATCATAGAATGCACTAACGAAAGATCTTTGTTTTCTAATCTTTTTAGATATCTAAGCATTTCGTGCTCTGCCTGATAAGAATTAAATACAGGATGTTCTAAATAAGAAGATTTTCTTTGCAAAGAAGCAGGGATTGCAGTTGCATTAATTTTCCAATCTGTTATGTTTACCGTTTTACTTTTTGCTGTAGCGAAGATTTCGACGATATCTTGTAGATCTGTTAATGTCGTTTTTTCGTGCAGTGATATCCCTATATGATTGTCATCAAAATACCTGAAATTAATTTCTTTATCGAGTGCTATTTTTTTGATACTTTCTTTGTCTTCTACTTCTATTTTTAAAGTATCAAAAAAGTGAGTATTGATTTGTTTGTATCCAAGTTTTTCTAATTCCTGATTAAGCTTCGAGGTTGATAGATGGATTTTGTTGGCAATCTGAGATATACCATCTTTTCCGTGATAGACTGCATACATCCCGGCCATTACAGCAAGTAATACCTGTGCGGTACAGATATTAGAAGTAGCTTTTTCTCGTTTAATGTGTTGCTCTCTCGTTTGTAGTGCCATTCGATATGCAGGACGACCATGGCTATCTTCTGTTACTCCAATAATTCTACCAGGAATATGACGTTTATACCCTTCTTTTGTAGCAAAATAAGCGGCATGTGGACCTCCATATCCCAGAGGTACTCCAAATCTTTGCGAAGTACCAACAACCACATCTACTCCCATTTCACCTGGTGCTGTAATATGTGTTAATGCCATTAGATCTGATGCTACGGCAATTTTTACTTCATGCTTTTGTGCTTCGGTAATATATGGTGTTGGATCAGTGATTGCTCCATCACTATCAGGATATTGTATAAGAAGTCCGAAAAGGTCAGGGTCTGACATATCAAGTTGGGCAATATCTCCAACAACCACATTAATGCCAATAGGTTCTGCACGGCCTATGATAAGCTCTATAGTGTGTGGAAATGTTTTTTTATCAATAAAGAATGTACTGGCTTGTTTTTTCGCTCTACTTTTTACGCGATATAACAGTGTCATAGCTTCTGCTGCAGCTGTAGCTTCATCCAAAAGAGAAGCATTGGCAAGCTCCATCCCAGTAAGATCAGTTATCATGGTCTGATAGTTGATCAAGGCTTCTAGTCTACCTTGTGCAATTTCTGCCTGATATGGTGTGTAAGCTGTATACCAAGCAGGGTTCTCAAGAATATTTCGTTGAATAACGGGTGGTACAATACAATCGTGATATCCCATTCCTATAAATGAGCGGAATACTTTATTGTTTTTCATCATAGATTTGAAGCTGGTAAGAAACTCCAATTCTGTTTGGGCTGCTGGTAATGTTAATGGTTTTGCAGAACGAATGTTTTTTGGAACCGTTTCATCAATTAACTGTGTTAATGACGAAACACCAATCACGTTTAGCATTTGATCAATTTCCTTTTTACCTGGACCTATATGTCTGGGTAGGAATTCTTGTTTAAGTGTAATTAGATCTTTCATCTGTTCTTTTTATTGTTCTTTAACGGTCAGATGGAATTCACCATTCAAAATTTTCGATAAATACAAACTTGGTTTATATGGCTCATTTCATAATATAACTATCCGCTAGACTGTTTTTATTTATACAATGGAAAATTTTTCATCCAGTTATTTACTTCTGCTTTTATAGATGAAATCTTAGCATCATTATTGTGATTTACTAATACTTCATCTATATAACCAACCATAGTATACATATCATCTTCTTTCATTCCTCTCGTCGTAATAGCCGATGTTCCTAATCGCATACCAGATGTTACAAATGGTGATTTATCATCAAAAGGTACCATGTTCTTATTAATAGTGATATCTGCTTTTATCAATGTGTTTTCGGCTAATTTTCCTGTGATATCTTTTGATCGCAGGTCAATAAGTGCCATATGATTATCGGTCCCGTTAGAGATAATATCATACCCTCTTTCTATTAAGGCAGCACACATCGCTTTGGCATTTTTTGCAACTTGCTCTACATATACTTTATAATCCTCGGTAAGTGCTTCGCCAAATGCTACCGCTTTTGCTGCGATTACGTGCTCTAATGGTCCTCCTTGAGTTCCAGGAAAAACAGCCATATCCAAAATATTAGACATCATTTTGGTTACTCCTTTTTTGGTTGCATGGCCCCAAGGATTTTCAAAGTCTTGCCCCATCATAATCATACCGCCTCTAGGTCCTCTTAATGTTTTATGTGTTGTGGTAGTTACAATATGACAATGTTTTATCGGATCGTTTAATAAACCTTTGGCAATTAATCCTGCTGGATGAGAGATATCTGCCAATAATAAGGCGCCTACCTGATCTGCAATAGCTCTTAATGTTTCATAATCCCAATCACGACTATAGGCAGATGCTCCGCAAACAATTAGTTTAGGCTTTTCTCTTTCTGCTGTTTCTGCTACAGTATCCCAATTGATGAGCCCCGTTTCTTTTTCTACTCCATAAAAACTAGGCTGATAAAGTTTACCAGAAAAGTTAACCGGTGACCCATGAGTAAGATGACCTCCGTGTGACAGATCAAAACCTAATATTTTATCACCAGGATTAAGGCAGCCTAGCATTACTGCGGCATTTGCTTGTGCTCCAGAATGTGGTTGTACGTTTACCCATTCTGCTCCGAAAAGTTTTGCAGCTCTATCAATAGCAAGTGTCTCTACTTTATCGACCACCTCACAGCCACCATAATATCGTTTACCAGGAAGACCTTCTGCATATTTATTGGTTAGAGAAGAGCCCATTGCAGCCATAACCTGTTTAGATGTAAAGTTTTCTGAAGCAATTAGCTCTATTCCGTATTCCTGGCGTTCTGTTTCTTCTGCGATAAGATTTTTTATCTCATTGTCCTGAATATCTTGTACCATATTTTCTTTTTTAACATATTACATCCAATATCGTGCATCGGATTTTGGTTACTATATTTTTTTTAAAATGTTGATTCTTGTTTTTTGATGTATAGAATCTTTACCAATCAAAAAATAATGGATGCAAATTGTGAAGAATAAAATTGAAAAAATAGTACAAAATTGCACTCGAATAGTTGTATCGATTCTTTAAAACAAATAAGAGGGCAGTATGTTGTTTTGTAGTCTTTAAGAG
Source organism: Aquimarina atlantica (assembly GCF_000626715.1). Taxonomy (GTDB): domain Bacteria; phylum Bacteroidota; class Bacteroidia; order Flavobacteriales; family Flavobacteriaceae; genus Aquimarina; species Aquimarina atlantica. The sequence goes on from NZ_AQRA01000003.1 coordinate 132,540, forward strand.
TGTTACTTAGGTAATTACCTTATTGGCAAATTGCTTAGGAGTAATACCTATTATTTTTTTAAAATGCCGGGTAAAATGACTTTGATCAAAAAAACCAGATTGGTATGCAACTTCTGTAGCAGACAATCTTTCGGTGAGTAGTTTTTTTGCTTTTTCTATTCTGAGATTTACCAGATATTGATGTGGAGGAAGTTGATAATGCTGTTTAAATGATTTGATCAATCCATATTGTGAAATACCTGTTAGGTTAGAAAGATCATGAATAGAAACTTCTTCGAGATAATGGTTGTGTAAGTATTCTTTAATTTGTTTTGCTACAATAAATTTTTCTGAAATTGGCTCGTTATTTATTTCAGTATGTGCATACCTTTGAATAAGCTCTTTAAGAAAATCCATGAGTAAATATTCGGACTTTGGATGATGTTGATTGTATATCAGATTTGGGAATACAGCTTTTCCTTTTTTAAATAATACCTTATTAGTTATAATATTTTCTTTGAAAACAGGTAATTCTATAGGCGAATTTAAGGTGCCCATGGCTTTTTTCATGATCCCAATAGGAACATACATTGTAAGAAAATTCCATGGCGAATTTTTTACAGGCTTTCCTGTATGCACTTCATAGGGGTTGAAAACGAGAATTGAGCCAGTAGATAAAATAAAATTAGAAGAATCGTTAGAATAATCACCAATACCATAATCCATAAAAATTATAGTATAACTTTCATGAAAATGGGGTTTAAATTGATGCGATGTAAATGACCCTTTAAACAACTCTAAATTATCGAGAGCATTATTTATAAAATGCTGGACATTGTTATGTTTATTTTTGTCATACATTATCTCAATAATTTATTTTTGAGTGATTTTTTAGTCATTCAAAACCTAAAAACTATTTTTTACTTCTCTTACGTGGCTAATATATGTCGGTTTTATAAATTATCTATGATCAATAGTTTGAAATGTATTAAAAAGTGTATGTTTTGATGTTTTAGTATTAGTATATGGATAATTTAGTATAGCAGTGAATAGATAAAAAACTATTTTGAGATACTTTATACATATATTAACCATTTATAGCTTCTACATATTCTACTTTATCTTTTAACATCTCTTTTAGCATATTTTCGATTCCGTTTTTTAATGTAAAAGTAGAAGACGGGCATCCACTACATGCTCCTTGTAAAATTACTTTTACGCCTTTGCTCTCCGGATCATAAGAGTCAAATAATATGTTACCTCCGTCACTAGCTACAGCAGGTTTGATATATTCATCAATAATATTTACAATATCTTTTGAGACATCATCCAGGTTTTCAAAATCTAAATCAGATTGTTTTTTTACTTCTTCTTTTGTCACTGCAGCATTTGCGGTTAAAACTTCTTTACCTTGCTCTAGATAAGTGCGTATAAAATCTCTGATTTCGGTGGTAATATCATTCCAATCTGCCATATCATATTTCCCTATAGAAATATAATTTTCATCAATGTATACTTCTTTTACAAACGGAAAATGAAATAACTCTTGTACCAAGGGCGCTTCGCTGGCATCATCAATGTTTTTAAATTCATGTCCCGCAGTAACTAGTTTTTTATTAGCAACAAATTTTAACACAGCAGGATTAGGTGTACTCTCTGCATAAATAGTAATAGGAACTTTTTTTGTGGCTTTCGTTTCAGTTTCAATTATAATAGGCTGACCACTATTGAGATAATTTTTGATTTGTTGTGCAACTTCTTCTTGCACATCAGGCCATTCTACAATATCATACTTATCGATAGCAACAAAATTTTGTGCAATAAATACCCTTTTTACAAATGGCAGATAAAACAATTGTTGTGCAAGAGGAGCATTTTTTGCCTGATCTATATTCTCAAATTCATAACTGGTATGCTGGGTTAGAAAATAATTAGCTTCAAATTTAACAATACCTGGATTTGAAGTAGGCTCTATTTTTATTTCAAAACTCTTTTCCATGCGCTATTTTTTTGCAAATCTACTAAAAAGCAACACGATATTAGTAATGTATGTGTAATGCTAACAATTTTTAACTAATCTTGAATACATCTAGACAGGTATAGTACATAATTTTGACTTTTGTTATTGAAGTAGATAATAATTGTAGAGGCATAGAGAAAAGCAAGATTATTGATTAAAATTTATCGCAAAATCTAAATTAAACATAGGCTTATCATGGAGTGCAGCTATGTTTGTGCAAAAAAGTATAATGGTCAAAAACTGATTTCTAATGCCTATAATTGATTAAAAATAATAACCAGAAGATAGAATATATTCTTTAACTCGTCTTGACCTCAAAAAGTATTGATCTTGTATTCTGACAAAAATTTATATCTTTGGAGCGATTGAAATACAATGATTTATTTAAAAAAATAAGGTGAAGCCTCACAATATAAACTGTTTTTAATAGTTTAAATTGAATTCACAAATTCTATTTAGCCCCTAAATAATAGTGCTCAAATGAACTTAAAAACATTCTATGTAGTAGTATTAGTACTGGTATCTCCATTTGTCTTTTCGCAAGAAGGTATTCCTGTATACTCTGATTATCTCTCTGATAATTTGTACTTGATACATCCTGCAATGGCTGGTGCATCAAATGCTAATAAAATTAGGCTTACTGCCAGAAAGCAGTGGTTTGATGTGAACAATGCACCTAATCTACAGACTTTAAATATTAATTTTAGAACTGGCGAGAAATCGGGTTTAGGAGGAATTGTATATAGAGATGAAAACGGTAGATTTTCTCAGACAGGACTGTATGTAACATATGCTTATCATCTTTTGTTTTCGAGAGATAGAACAGATTTGAATATGTTATCTTTTGGTCTTAGTGCCGGATTAATACAATCTAATGTAGATTTAAGAGGACTTGACGATCCTTTTGATCCAGATCCTGTAATTCTGGATAGGGTGCAAAAAGATGTATATTATAATGTTGATGTAGGGCTATCGTATAACTATTTAGAGTGGTATGCACATATTACTGTTAAAAATATATTGCCAACTGTGCGTGATATTTTTGATAATGATACCCCGATACGAGAATCTAATAATCAACGTAGATATATTTTTTCTTTAGGATATTTGTTTGGTATTGGTGCTACTCCCTGGAGTTTAGAACCATCCATCATGTATCAGGCGACAGATGAAACTCAAGAAAGTACTATTGATGCTAATTTAAAAGTATACCGGGATTTTAGTACCAGTACTTTATGGGGAGGGATATCATACAGACGTAGCCTGGATGGAGCAGAGTTTTCTCAGGATGGTACTTCTGTAGAAAGTCAGCAATTGCAATACATAACCCCATTTTTGGGGATTAATTATAAAAAATGGATGGCTGGGTATACCTATAGTTATCAATTAAATTCGGTAGTGCTTAGCAATGGAGGTTTTCATCAAATTACCCTAGGATACGATTTTGGTAAACGTAAGGAGAGATGGGATTGTAATTGCCCTGCGGTTAATTCTAAAAACTAATCATAGCATAAAAATTATTACATAAAAGATAAAATAAATGCCTGCAATTTGCAGGCATTTATTTTATTTGGTAAACGTACCATCAAATTGTAGTCTTTGATCTTTTATAGGAACCAAAGAGGATAATTCATATACATTTTTATAACCATACCCATAGAGATTTATAAATGTTGGGATATTTAATGCCAGAGGAGCCTTTTTGGAAGCAAAATTAATTGAATCTCCATTGATATTGTTATTACAATAAATCAAAATACGAGTCTTTTTAGAAGGTATTTTTTTTGCTAGTTTACCTGCTGTAAAATCAGAAAAATTGATATGTGTTGCTCCTTTAAGATGTTTTTGTTTGTAAGCGCTTTCAGAACGAGTATCTAGTAAAATAGTATTCTCATCTGTCATATACTGTAGAAAAGTTTCTAGAGGGATTAATCGTTCTTTTCTATATGCTAAAATTTCTTCAGATATTTCTAGAAAAGAATCATAATCAACATTTGATTTTGATAACTTATTTTGTTGTTGTGCCTGCATAGACATAGGTATCAGAATTAGTATAATCATTTTTATGACCTTTTTCATCTTAAGTTTTATTTTTTTGAATAGACTTTTTTATGATTTATTCTTCCCAAGAGAAAGATTTTTTTCTTCCTTGCTTTTTGATAGCATTTAGTAAAGCAGCTTCCAGGTTGGTGTCATCTTTTTTACTATTTTCTTTGATATACAATACACGCTTTTTATTTAACTCTTTAATTTTTTGTTGTATCTCTTTACGAGTTTTACTTTTTTCTGCGATATATTGCTTTAACTCGGCTTTAGATTTTCCTTTAAGCTCTTTTGGTAATTCGTCTTTTGCTACTTTTTCAACTTCAAAAGCTTCGTCCTCAGCTGCATCGATTAGATCCCAACTTTTGTTTTTATAGAAACCAGAGCTCTTACTAACGGTTCGACTTACAGCATTAGCAGAACTGTAGGATCTTGCATTACTATCCTGTTCGGCTTGCAATTGTCTTTTTTGAGCACCTTGACGACCATAATATATATATGTACCATTTAGTTTATGATTAAGCTTAAGAATAATATCATCATATGGTGTTGCAATATGTACGGTTTCACGATTATGATCAATTGCACTATATTCTCCGGTTGTGATATCGGCTCCGTGTTTCCACATCGTTTCAATACCTTGTCTGTAGTTACCACAAAAAATAGTGTTAATCGTAATATCTTTTTCTAATGCATCTGTTGCAGCATCTTTATAATCGACCGGTCCCTGGGTAAAGGGTTCGTTGCCGGCTATGAAGATTAGTTTTAAATGATCATTATTTTTTTTCCAACCTAATTGGTTAATTGAAGTATTGATCACTTTACCACAATATTCGTTTCCTCCATTAGTTGTAAGTGCAAAAAGTTCTTTTGATATTTCATCTAGGTCATCAGAGAATGGTAAGACCTGTCTAATAAATCCTTCTTGAGATGGTAAACCATCATTACCATATTCGTATAATGCTATTTCGAGTTTTATTTTGTTATGACCGCATTTCGCATAAGAAAGCTCATTTACGATTTCCCATAGTTGAGCTTTGGCCTGATCAATAAGTCCATCCATACTATTGCTGGTGTCTAATAGTAAAGCTACTTGTATGTTGCGTGTATTAGGATCAGTTTTGGTAGTTTGTATTAGGTGATTTTTTTCTTTTTGAAATGCCAGATCGGAGTTCGGTTTATTATTTGCGTTACAAGAAATAGTAACCAACAAACACAACATACTCCATGTAAAAAATGTCTTCATAGTTTCCTTTTTTAATTTTGGATAAAACTATAGTTAACTTTTTTGACTAAAAATCTATAATGAGGGATTGGTTGATATAAATGAGGGAACTTACTTTTTTGATTAGGGAAGTTTCTTTTTTACCCTAAAAACCTACTGTAAAACAGTATAATCACGGGATCCGAATTTTATTATCCCATTTAAATGGGTTAAGTTTACCTTGTTTTAATAGTATATAATGAAGAAGATTGGCTTGATAATAGTATTTCTTTGGCTCCTTCCAGTATTGGTTTTGGGGCAAGAAAATGCTAGAATGAAACGACCAGAATCAATGAGTATTAAAGGTTCTGTGAAGGAAAAGAGTACCCGAAAGGCAATTAAGGATGTTGATGTGACTGTACTTGGGAAAGGGACTGTTACTACTGATGTTTTTGGTAATTTTAGGATTGAAGCCCGTGTTGGAGATGAGCTTGTAATTGCTCATGATAGTTTTAATACGATACGATATACCATTAAAGATGGTCAAAGAATTGATATCGAAGTACAAGATAATCCGCAGGAGGCTAAATCACCTTCGATTTCAAAACGAAAAAGAGAGTCTAGATATCAGGAAAACCTTAAAGCCGCAAAAAGTTCCTTAAAAAAAGATGCGGCTACGAGTATAGAGTATATTACTAATGCTTTAGAAACTATACGAGATGATGATCCTTCATCAGACGATAAAAAAGCTGAATTATTTGAGTCTTTAGCTGATATTTATGAGTACTGGAAACAACCAGATCTTGCAGAGAGTAACTACCTTCTAAGTCTTAAAAATAAATATAGCACAGATGTAAAAATTAAATTGGCTAATGCCCAACTGGAAGGAAAGAATTACCAGGCAGCTCTAAATACTTTTGATGAATTGCAGCGATCTAGATTAAGTAATACTCAAAAGGTTATTGTTTATGAAGGTCTGGGAGATAGTTATAAAGGGTTGCAAAATTATCCTGATGCCATTACTAATTATAATAAGGCTCTTTCTATAAGCCAGAGAAAAAAGCTGGATGATAAGGTGATTCTGTTAAATTCTAAGCTGGCCGAAGTATTACAAGAAGAAGGGAATATTAGAGATGCAGAAGAGTATTTGGATAATTCGGTACAACTGGCACAACAAAAGGATAAAAAAACATCAGCAAGACAACGATCTGTTGCAGCAGACTTTTATAATAAGAGTAATAGCTATGGTAAAGAGATACAATTAAGAAAAGAAGCACTCGAGGATATCGAAGAGATTGAAGAAAGTAATGAGCATGAAGGTCCACAGGCAGAGGAAGACAACTCGTTAACTACGCAGGTGCAAAATTATAAAATCGCCAGTGCCTTTGCAGCCCAGGAAGCATATGATGAAGCCATACCATATTTAGAAGAAAGTATTAAAGAGGCAGAATCAAAAAATGATCTTATTGTTCAAAAAGACGCTACCCGAAAACTTGGCGAAGTCTATCGAGAAAAAGGAGAGTTAGAAAAGGCCTCAGATGCTTTTAAAGAGTATGAGGTAATTATAGATAAGTTATATATTCAAAAAGATCAGGAGATATCTCAGGCAGCTCGTTTTAGTAGAGAACTAGCGCAGAGAGCAAATAGAATTACTACATTAGAGAAAGATAGGGAGTTAAATGAAGCGAGATATGAATTGGCATTTGCTTCACAAGAAATAGCCAACCAACAAAGTATACGACAACAAATTGTAATCTATTTTTTAATCGGGTTAATGGTTTTGTTACTTCTTGCTGGGTATTTGATGTATCGTAATATGAAGCAACAACGGTATGCAAATAATATTTTGGCATTAAAATCACTACGTTCTCAAATGAATCCGCACTTTATTTTTAATGCTTTAAACTCTGTGAATACATTTATTGCAACAAGTGATGAAAGAACTGCAAATCGATATCTTACCGACTTTTCGTTATTAATGAGAGCTGTTTTAGAGAATAGTGAAGAAGATTTTATTCCTTTAGAAAAAGAGATAGAACTCTTAAGATTATATGTGCAGTTAGAACATTTTAGGTTTCAGGATAAATTTGAATATACAGTTGAGGTTGATCCAGAAATCGATATTAATGAATATATGATTCCTCCTATGTTATTGCAGCCATATGTAGAAAATGCGGTATGGCATGGGCTACGATATAAAACTGAAAAAGGACTACTATCGATACGTTTTCAAAAAGCAACATCAGAGAGTATAGAAATTACAATTACTGATGATGGAATTGGACGTAAAAAATCTAAAGAACTGAAAACGCAAAATCAAAAACTTCAAAAATCCAGAGGGATGGGTAATATTAAAAAGAGAATTGCCATCCTTAATAAAATGTATAAAGATAAGGTTGATGTGTTTATATCAGATCTCGATGATAACACAGAAGGAACACAGATAAAATTAATTCTTAAGAAAGACAAGTAAATGAACTTAACCGCAATCATAGTAGATGATGAAACTAATAGCCGAGCTATACTTAGAAATTATTTAGGAAAGTACTGCCCATCGGTTACCATTTTGGGAGAAGCAGCCAGTGTAAAAGAAACATTGGACTTGCTAGAATCTCAGACTCCCGATATGTTGTTTCTAGATGTAGAAATGCCTTATGGAAATGCATTTGACTTATTAGAGCAAGTACCTGATCGCACATTCGAAATTGTCTTTGTAACGGCCTATGATCATTATGCAGTAGATGCTCTAAATGCTCAGGCAACTTATTACTTATTAAAACCTATTGCGATTGATAATCTTATCAAAGCTGTTGATCATGTAAGTTATATCAAGCAACGGGAAACTGCTCTTTTGGATACTGTTTTAGTTCCTAAGGTAACTACAGTTGAAGGTAAAATTACTATTCCGCAGCAAGATGGTTTCGAGGTTCTGCAGATTTCTGATATTTTGTATTGCGAAGCTGATGATAACTACACGAAAATTTACCTCGATAAAGGCCAGAAGTTAGTAAGTAAAACGCTGAAATATTTTGAAGAATCCCTAAATCCTCATGGATTTGTGAGAACTCATAAAAGCTATTTGGTAAATGTGAGTAGAATAACACGATATCGGAAGGGGAAAGGGGGGAGTATTGTACTTTCTTCTGGAAAAGAGTTAGCAGTGTCTTCTTCTAAAAAAGGAACATTATTGAATTATTTTAAATAATCCTATCCTGTAATTATGAATTTTTAATTTTTTTTGTTAAAACATATTAAAAAAACAAGTGTTAGTTGCTGTAATTTGTAATATCCGGTATTATTAACTACAAAAACTTAAAATAATGAAAAAAAGAGAATCGTTAAAAAAACTATCTCTAGAGAAAATTAAAATTTCTAATCTTGCCTCTAAAACTATCAAAGGAGGAACAGCCAACCCATCATTACACAGTTGCGTGGGACAAGGGAATAACCCTGGTCAGACGTGTTATACTAATAATTGTGGAGGTACTGGTGGGGGAACGGGTACTGGTGGTGGAATTAGCGGTCCTATTTATTGCTAATCTACCTTTTGTAATGTTGTAAAATATGAAGATTGTCTAGAAATAATCTGTTTATTGTCTTTTTTGTGAACCAATTTGTTGCTTTACCTTATAAAAACGAAGAACATGATTTTTTAGACAATCTTTTTTAATATTAAAAATCTAAAGCTTTTACAGTATATGTAACAGTATTTTTGTGCAAAATGTTCTTTAGTATATCTACATTTCCGTTAGTATATAAAGTATGTTTACCTATTTCGGAATCTGAGTTTAAGAGGTGGTTTGCGATCAATACAGCTTTGGTTTGTCGTGCAACAGCCTCTCCCGAATCTATAATTGTAATCTGATCAGAAAGCATTTTTTTTAGAAGGGGGATTAGATAAGGATAATGTGTACACCCAAGAACCAGATGATCTATGTTTTTGTCAAGCATAGGAGTGATATAGGAATGAAGTAATGTGTGCATTTCATCTGTATTTATCTTGCCTTTTTCGATAAGTTCTACCAGTCCGGTACCAACAACTTCAATAACTTCAATATTCTGAGTATACAAATCTGACGTTTTGACAAATAATTCACTAGATAAAGTACCCTTTGTAGCAAGTATGCCTACTTTTTTTGTTTTGGTATAAATAGCAGCAGGCTTTATAGCAGGCTCAATACCAATAATGGGTATGTCGTACTTAGATCGTAGTGTTTTTATGGCATTCGTAGTTGCAGTATTACAAGCAACCACAATGATCTTGCAATTTAGCTCAAGTAGCTTCTCTGTATTTTTAATGCTTAATGCGGTAATCTCTTCTTTACTGCGTTTACCATAAGGAGCATATTTGCTATCAGCCAAAAAGATGGTATCTTCATGTGGTAATAAAGAAGTGATTTCTTTCCAGATTGTGGTTCCACCAACACCTGAGTCAAATATACCAATAGGTTGATTTTGCATATTTATATAATAGTTTATTCCAAAAATAAAAAAACAGTGAGATGTCATCTCACTGTTTTTTTATTTTTATTAAAAGTTTAAAGTAAAACTGTTATATACCTAAATCTTTTTTTACATCTGCCATTAGGTTTTTACCATCAGCCATAATTACTCCAGTACCTGTAGTAGAATCTAATACATATTGAAAACCTTGTGCTCTTGCCACCTTTTGGATAGATGTACGCGCTTGCTCATAGATAGGCTTCATTAATTCGATTTCTTTTTTCTGAAGATCCTGAAGTGCATTTGTTCTATAATCGTTAATACTTTTTTCTGTAGCTTGTACTTCTTGCTGTCTTTTTAAATTCTCTTCATCCGTCTTAGTTTCAGCTTCTTGAGAATATTTTTTAATAGTGTTTTGTAACTCTAACACCATATTTCTGATTTCTGCATCATAAGTCTTATTTAATTTTTCGATCTCACTTTTTGCAGCTTTAAAAGCAGGCATTGCTTCTACAAGCTCCTGTGATGCTATATGTGCTACTTTAGATTGAGCATTCACAAAACTTGAGCTTCCTATGGTAATTGCAATAGCTACTAATAATGTTCTAAATTGTTTCATTTGTAAGTATTATTAAAGGGTGTTATAAATTTATAAATTAATTATTTAATCATTGTCTTTTCTACTATCAGCATCAGACGATGAATCGTTATTTTTTAGATTTTCTCTTTGCGCTTTTAAAGCTTTAATAGAATCTTTCTTTCTTTTTTGTAATTCTAATAATCGAGCTCTTCTTTCTTCAAACTCTTTCTTTTTTGCAGCTCTTATAGAGTCTCTTTGGGCTTTACGCTCTGCGAGAAGTTGTTCTCTTTCTGACAATCTTTTTTGAGCTTCACGTTCTCTATCAGATACTTCGGTTTCTTGTGCTGCATTTCTTTTTTCAGCTCTTTCCAGGGCTTTCTTATCTTTCTTGCTGTTGAGCTGTTTTCTTTTTGAAGCTCTATTTATTCTAAGCAATACCTGATCACTTATATCAAATCGATCTGCGGAATATAGCATTACCAAATCTGCAGATTTATCAAAAACAAAATCATATTTTTTGTTTTTGGCAATTTCTTGAACTGCTACAAAAACCTGATCCTGTACCGGTTGAACCAATCTCTTTTTTTGAATGAAAAGATCTCCATTAGGGCCAAATCTTTTTTGTTGATATTCTAATATTTCTTTTTCTTTAAAAAAGATATCTTCTTCTCTTTCTTCAATTAATTCTTTGGTTAGCAAGACTCTTTCATTATTAAGGTCTTTACGCATTTCTTCAACTTCTTTGAGTTCTGCTTCTATTTCGACTTTCCATTTTTGTACTTTGGTTTCGAGTTCAGAAGAAGCTTCTTTATATTCTGGAACATTTTCCAGAATATAGCCCATATCGATATAGCCAATCCTAATACCTTTCTGTGCATGAACTGCATTTGTGAAAAATAGCCAACTGACTGCTGCAACTAGTAAAAGACCCTTTGTTTTCATAACTTTGTGTGTATATAGAAATAATCGTGCCAAAACTAAAATTGTTGTCCTATAATAAAATGGGTTTCCCATCCATTAGCCTGATTTGTTCCCGGAATAGGATCAAAACCATACCCAAAATCTATACCTAATAACCCAAATGCTGGCATAAAGATACGCAAACCTGCTCCAGTAGAACGACTTAATTGGAAAGGATTAAAACTTTTAAAGCTATCATAAGAAGCTCCACCTTCCAAAAATCCTAACACATATATCGAAGCTGCGGGTTTTAGTGTTATAGGATAACGAAGCTCTAACGAATATTTGTTATAAATTGTTGCCCCATCGGCATCAAAATCTTGATTATTAGTTCTACTTTGAGGTGTAATAGATTGATTTGGGTACCCTCTTAACGAAATAACCTCACGGCCATCAAGACTTGTAGCACCTAATCCATCTCCTCCCAGGAAAAAGCGTTCAAAAGGAATATTACCTCTATTGCTATTATATGCACCTAGAAAACCGTACTCGGCTTTTGTTTTTAAAACCAAGGGTTTTTTCCCTATGTTAACTAAGCTTGTGTACCAGGTACCATCAAATTTTAGTTTATAATATTCTAGCCATTTAAAACGCTCCTGATCGATTTCTCCAATCTCTGTACCTATTTCAGCACTTCTTACTAGATCTCTCGAATTGCTATTATCTAAGTTACTTCTTTCTTCTTCTAAAGCATCTCTACGATCTTTTAATTCACCGTAATCTACACCATCAAAAAGAGAATAAGGAACAGAAAGTTTGGCAACAAGATTAAATTCTGATCCGCCTGTAGGGAAAATAGGGTTAACTGTAGTATTGTTTCTATTGATTCCGATAGTATAAGATAAATCATTAGAAGATCCATTACCAAAAGTAAATAATCGAGTGTTGTAGTTTTTAAGATTATAATGTCTTACACTAATGGCTTGAGATAATGTAAAGTAGTTATCTGGCCAATTTAATCTTTTAGCGATACCTATTGACCCACCAGTAATAAGAAATTTACTATTTCTGTCTACTCTACGCGTTCTGTTGTTAAGTAAGAACTGGATCGTATGAGAGAATGATGTAGAGAGTTGATATGGTCTTTTTCCTCCTAACCACGGTTCTACAAAAGAAAGGCTATAGGTTTGAAAGAATCTACTGGCTTGGGCTCTTATTCTAAGTGTTTGACCATCTCCCATAGGAAGGGGACTATAAGATTCTTTATTAAAGATGTTGCGTATTGAAAAATTGCTAAAAGCTAATCCAAGAGTTCCTACAAAACCACCTCCGCCAAAACCACCCTGAAGCTCAATTTGGCTGGATCCTTTTTCTACTACAGGGTAATTAATATCAATAGTTCCTGCTTGAGGATTTGCATTTTTAAATTGTGGCTCTAGTTGTTCTGGATCAAAAAATCCTAGCTGTCCTAATTCACGAACAGTTCGTACTACAAGATCTTTGCTATACCGTTGACCCGGTCTGGTTCTAAGTGTTCTATAGATTACGTGATCATTTGTTTTATCATTTCCGGTAACGGTAATGTGGTCAAAGTAGGTTAGTTTTCCTTCGCGAACTCTGATTTCAAAGTCAAGAGTATCATTATATACTTTTGTTTCTACAGCATCAATAGAAGAAAATAAATACCCATTATTTTGGTATAAATTCGTAAGGTCATCTGCGTCGGGCTTACTATTATCGGCAATTTGTTTTTCTAGAAGAACGCCATTATACACATCACCTTTTTTGATAACAAGTTGTCTGGCTAATTCCCGGTCGGTATATACACTATTACCCAAAAATGTGATATTCCCAAAATAGTACTTATTACCTTCTTCAAGATTAAGATTAAGTGATACACTATTATCATCTTCTATGATAAGACTATCAGAGATAATACGGGCATCTCGATATCCTTTTTCTTTGTATTTTGTAATAATATTATCTTTGTCCTCCTCGTAATCTGCTTGGATATATTTTGATCGTTTCCAGAATCTTAAGAATTTCTTACGTTTGGTGTTTTTCATTGCCCGGCGAACCTTACCATCAGAAAGTTGCTCGTTTCCTTCTATGTTAATTTTATCAACCTTAACCCGATCTCCTTTGTCGATCAAAACAACCATGTTTACTTTGTTGCTTGCAACGGTATCTTTAACAGGAATGGTGTTGATAACAACTTTAGTATTTAGAAATCCGTCTTTTTTATACTTATTAGCAATAAAATTACGGGTTGTGGTTATCAGGTTTTCTGTAACCTTTGCGCCTTTGGTTAGCCCATTATCTTTAATTAACTCTTCAGATTTACGCTTTTTAATTCCTTGAATTCGGGCTTCATTTAACTCAGGTACTTCTTGTATGTTAATTTCGAGATCAGCGACGTCTCCTTCTACATTGCTAATGTAAAAGTTAATGTCACTAAATAATTCGAGATCCCATAATTTCTTAATGACTTTACTTATTCGATCTCCCGGAAGAAAAATACGTTCTCCTTTTCTAAGACCAGTAAAAGTAATTACTGTATTTTCATTGTAACTGGTAATCCCGGTAACTTTAATATCTCCAATAATATATTCTTTCCCGTTAGCACCAGGTAAATTTTGTGCAGAAAGTGATGTTGATATTAATAAGGCGAGTAACGTAAAATACGTAATAGGTAGTTTTTTTGTCATTTCTTTAACTGAGCTGCTCACTAGTTTTTCCAAATCTTCTTTCTCTTTTTTGATAATTGTATATGGCTTCAAATAAATCGGCTTTTTTAAAGTCTGGCCATAAAATTTCTGTAAAATATAATTCTGCATACGCAATTTGCCATAGTAAAAAATTACTGATACGTTGTTCCCCACTGGTACGTATCAATAAGTCCACATCAGGCAGGTCTTTTGTATACAAATGCTCATTAATGACTGATTCATTTATAAGATGTGGCGAAATTACACCATTTTTAACTTTAATACTTATTTCTTTGATAGTTTTTATAAGCTCTTCTCTGCTTCCATAGCTTAGGGCCAGAGTAAGCGTCATATGCGTATTGGATTTGGTCTTTTCAATAACTTCTAAAAGTTCTACTCTTGCTTTTTCGGGAAGCAACTGCAAGTTTCCAATAGCATTAAGTTTAATATTGTTATCCTGAAGTGTTTTGATTTCCTTTTTTAAGGAATTCACCAAAAGTTTCATTAGGGTATCTACTTCAAGTTTTGGTCTATTCCAGTTTTCTGTAGAAAAAGCATATAATGTAAGATATTTAACACCTATTTCGGCACTGCTTTCAACAGCTTCTTTAACAGCTTTAGTACCATTTTCGTGGCCAACGGCTCTAAATAGACCTTTCTTTTTGGCCCATCGCCCATTACCATCCATAATAATGGCAACGTGCTGTGGGATATTAGAGTTTAATTGTTTTTTATCAATCATTTTTAGAAAGCACAAAAACATGGTATTCTACCCCAGGTATACGATATGGTTATACCTGTAAATACATACCAGTCATTGTTATTTAAATTACCAAATCCTGTTCCATATCTATCATCAGGATTACTGCCGTCAAGGTTATCAGTAAATGTGTATCTGGCGCCTATTTCTGCACCTAATACAAATTTTCTACCTAATGTTTTTTTAATCCCTAAAACCATAGGGATTGCGAAACTCCATTTATCTGCATATGCGCCGATTTGATTATTCGCATTAACAGCCAAAGCACCATAATTAAATGTAGTAATTCCTGTATATAGATAAGGGGTAAATTGGGGTTCTCCGTCGTAAAGATACCAATCCCAGAAATTAAATTCCATTCCTAGCGATATTTCTTTTACAGAATTGCTAAAACTTAATCCTCTTTGTTTTCTTCTATCATCCCCTTTATCGTCATTAGCATTGAGTTTGGCATATAAAAATGAAGCTCTAAAAGCATGTCGTTTACTTCGATTCCATTTTCCGATAGCTCCAAAAGCGACATTATTAGGTGAAATATAGTATGTAGATCCTACATCTCCTATATAGTTAGCTCCTCCAGCCATCAAACCTACTTCGTAAGTTTGTGATGTGATTGGTTGTACAAAAAATACAACAATTATAAGTGATGCTAAGTATCTCATAGATTTTCAAAAGTTTGCAAATATAACAATTAACTTTAGTACACAAGAATTTGAGTAAAATAGTATGAATAAAAAACACTTTTTAGCACATTTTATTGTTCAATTGCGTTTATCTTCCCCCCAAAGCATCTTTTTACGCAATGTTTTTAGAAAGCTTTCATCTTGCAGAACTACCATATTAATTTTGAATGGAGCTTTTTTAATAACTACTGTAGCTTCATTTGGTAGTGTATGTATTCTCGAATCTAAAGAAATTAAGTAGGTGTCTTCTCTTCCCGAAACCTGTAATTTGATTTCTTGATTATCGGGTATAACAAGAGGTCTTACATTAAGATTATGCGGGGCGATAGGAGTTAGTACCATGCTTTCTGCATCAGGCATCATTACGGGACCACCACAACTTAATGAGTATCCTGTAGAACCAGTAGGAGTAGAAACAATTAGACCATCTGCCCAATATGAAGTGAGAAATTCATTGTTAAGAGTGGTATGTACAGTAATCATAGAAGTTGTATTTCTTCGACTTACTGCGATCTCATTCATTGCAAAGTTTAATACTCCAAATTCTTCTGTTGCAGGTAAAGTTTCTACCGTTACGAGGCTTCTTGAAGAAATATAAAACTTTTTGTCAAGGATGAGTGCTATAGTATCTTTAATTTCTTCTTTTTGAATCGTGGCTAAAAAACCCAATCTTCCGGTATTGATTCCTGCAATTGGGATTCCTAAATCCCGAACATAAGTGATCGTTTTGAGAATAGTACCATCTCCTCCAATACTAAAAAAAAGATCATATGATGTGTCAAGTTCTTCAAAAGTGCTGAAATGAGAATATGTTTTATCTATTTCATCATGAAGATTTATCAATTCAAGAAAATTTTTCTCAATTACAACTTCTACACCATTTTTGTCAAGAGTCTCTAATAACTGTTGAATGTAGATTCCCGAATTTTTATGATAGAACTGCCCGTATATACCGATCTTCATTATAATTTGATTTGTGTTATTAGTAGTTGAATTAGGGAAACTGTCCTATATATTAAGGTATTTTGCTAAATATTGAGATCTTTCTTTAAGATTAGTTAAAAATGTATCCTCTTGGTGTCTTGAGACTATATTATAGCTATATCTTCTAAATGTTTGTACTATATTGTTAATATCACTATCGCTAATCTTTAATGTTATCTGGGCGACATCATTTTTCATATTTGATATAAATAAACCCAATACTTTAGCATTATTTGATTCTACAATTTGCGAAATTTCACTAAAAGAATAATCCAGAACTCCTTTTTCTACTATTAAAATATTACCAGGCTCACTAAGAAACGGGGTCTCGTTAAAAAGGTTCATGATATCACCAAGTTCAAAAAAACCTAGATAACTATTGTTGTCATCTAATACTGGCATAATATTAGAATTACTCTGCGCAAAAGATTCTAGGATATCCAACCAGTTATCAGTTTCTCTTACATAAAATCCTTCGAGGGCATATTGATAAGCATCTAAAGTTTTGTCGGTTTCAAAACATCGGATATCTGCTTCAGAAACACACCCTAAATATATGTTCTGTTTTATAACAGGAAAATGGGTATAGGTAAGTTCATTAAATAGTAATTGGGCCTCTGTTACTTTGACAGTTACGTCAAGAGGTTCTATTTCATTAACTATGTACAAATTCGTTTTCATAACTTATAAGGGGCTATATTATGCAAAATAATCAAAAAATATACAATCAAGGCGTTCTCAACTTTGTATTTTTGCTTTTTTAGTAAAAGATATCAAAAACCATGACAAAGTTAAGTGTTAACGTTAATAAAATTGCAACTTTACGTAATTCGAGAGGAGGAGATACTCCTAATTTAATTCAGGTAGCGACCGATATTCAGCATTTTGGAGGAGAAGGAATTACAATTCACCCAAGACCAGATGAAAGGCATATACGATATCAAGATGCGTATGATCTAAAGCCAATTGTTCATACAGAGTATAATATAGAAGGAAATCCTATTCCTAAGTTTATAGAGTTGGTATTAGCTGTTAAACCAACGCAGGTTACTTTGGTGCCAGATGCAGAGGATGCTATAACAAGTAATGCAGGTTGGAATACAAAAAAACATGAAAGTTTTTTGAAAGAAGTAATATCTGAGTTTAAACGTAATGATATTAGAACCTCAATATTTGTAGATCCTGTTCCTGAGATGATAGAAGGTGCGGTAAGTACCGGAGCAGATAGAATTGAATTGTATACCGAAGAATTTGCTTCAGAATACGCAAAAGGAAATTTGAAAGCGATACAGCCTTATTCGACTTGTGCTCAACAAGCAATTGATCTTGGGATCGGAGTAAATGCAGGTCATGATCTCTCTTTAGATAATATTAAGTTTTTTAAAGAAAATATCCCCGGACTTCTTGAAGTTTCTATTGGGCATGCTTTGATAAGCGAATCTATATATCTGGGATTAGAAAATGTAGTTAATATGTATTTACATCGACTAAAGTAAACTGTGGATATGAAATGAGCCATAATAATTAGGTTAATATCAACTGACATGATCAATGGCGAATTCCATCTGACAATTAAAAAAAACAATAAAAAAAGAACAGATGAAATTACATTCTAATGTTTTTGGCGAAGGGCAACCTTTTATAATTCTTCATGGATTTTTAGGAATGGGAGATAACTGGAAAACACTTGGGAAGAAAATCTCTGAACAAGGGTTTCAGGTTCATTTGATAGATCAACGAAATCATGGTAGAAGCCCTCATAGTGATGAGTTTAATTACAATATACTTGCAGATGATTTAGCGACGTATTGCGAAGAACACCATTTGCAGAACTGTAATATTTTGGGGCACTCTATGGGTGGGAAGACCGTAATGCTTTTTGCGTCAAAATATCCTGATTTGATTGATCATTTAATTGTAGCCGATATAGGACCAAAATATTATCCATTACATCATCAGGACATTTTGGATGGGTTAAGTGCTTTGGATTTTGAGATTTTAAAATCCAGAGGAGAAGTGGATGGTGAGTTAAGTAAGTATGTGCCTGATACAGGTGTAAGAATGTTTCTTCTTAAAAATCTATATTGGAAAGAAAAAGGAGTTCTTGGGTTGCGAATAAATTTAGAGGTATTGATAAAAAATGCTCACCAGATAGGAGTGGAATTACCAGAACAATATAGTTATTCTGGAGATACTCTCTTTCTAAGAGGAGAACGATCTAATTATATTTTGGATGAAGACGAAACCAGAATAAAAAAACAATTTCCTAATTCAATAATCGGGGAAATTTCAAACGCAGGTCATTGGTTGCATGCCGAAAACCCAACGAATTTTTTGCAAGAAGTGTTAGAATTCATCAAAAAATAGAGAAAAAATGCTATGTATGCATAATATTTTGATGAATTCGTTGGATAATTAGTATTTTCTATTAAATTTGGAAAATCAAATTTTAATATAGAACTTATCTAAACTTTTTGTTTACCTACGAATTTTACATTTTGGCCTCTAAATTTTTGTGTCTATACCATAATATGGCATGGTGATGCTCTCATAAAATCTTTTATTCTAGATTAACCGCCAAAATTTTTTACTCACAAACAAAAAAGTAGACAAGTTCATTCTAACATAACAAACAATACTAAATTAATTATGAGAAAACTTTTATTATTTATTCTGTTCGTCTCGGTAACTTTGGTTACGTATGCAGGCGGATATAGAGTTAGTGTGCAAGGACAAAGAGCGATTGCAATGGGGCATACTGGAGTAGCGGTAGTGAATAGTGCTGAGTTGGTATTTTTTAACCCTGCGGGTCTTGTGTACTTAGAAAATAAATTAAACGTAAGTGTTGGTGTAAGTGGAATCTTCACAGATGTAATATATCAAAATCGAGAATTAGGTACTTCTTCAGAAACAGATAGTTCTGTAGGAACTCCTCTTAATTTGTATGGTTCTTATAAAGTAAATGACTGGATGTCTATCGGTCTAGGGGTATATACTCCTTTTGGTAGTGAAGTAGAGTGGCCAACAGACTGGGCTGGCTCTCATTTGGTAAATAATATCGAATTGGCAGCAATATATATACAGCCCGTAGTGTCGTTTAAGATTTCTGACCGATTTAGTATTGGGGGAGGACCTATTTATGTTACCGGCTCTGTGAATTTTAATCGTAATGCTAGTAGGACAACAACTGATCTAGAAGGTAACCGTTCTAATATTACGGTTGAGGATTCTGGAGTTACGAATTGGGGATGGAGTATAGGTGCTATGTTTAATCCTACCGAAGATCTGCATATAGGGTTTAGTTATCGTAGCGAGATCATAATGGAAGTTGAAGGAGGAGAAGCTACATTTTCAAATTTTCCAAATTCTCCGGCAGTACCAGCTAATGGAACTACAACCTTTAATGCAGAATTACCATTGCCAGCAGAACTTACATTAGGGCTTTCATACGAATATAAGAAATGGGTATTTGCATTTGATTATAACAGACAATTCTGGGATGTTTATGAATCATTAGATCTTACTTTTGGTAACGGTTCTAGCTCTATAAATCCACGTAATTATAAAAATTCTTCGGCATACCGACTTGGATTGCAGTATCAGGCAACCGATAAAATTACCTTGAGAGCTGGGTATTATCGTGATGAAACTCCCGTGCAACCAGGCTATTTTGCCCCAGAAACTCCTCGTAATGACTCTGATGGATTTACCGGTGGTTTAAGTTTTGCTGTAACACCTAAGTTAGCGATTGATGCTTCATTCTTTTACTTGAGATTTGAAGAGGTAGATGCTTCTTATGATTTTGGTACAAACTCAACAGGTGGTAGAGAATCTTTTGGAGGGACATATAAATCCAGCGCATTTGCTCCTGGACTTGGTTTAACTTATAAAATGTAATAAAGATGATGAGGAAAAATATAAAATACTTAGCGATTCTTGCATTAGGAATAATAGCATGTGAACCAGAATTTGATAATCCGATTGATGAAGCAGGAACGTATACAAGTGGAGAAGCTGATTTTAGTAACTATGTTGCATTAGGAAACTCGCTTACAGCAGGTTTTGCAGATGGAGCATTATATATAACAGGGCAGGAAAATTCGTATCCTAATATACTATCTAAGCAATTTGCATTTGCGGGTGGTGGAGATTTTACGCAACCTTTAATGTCGGATAATACAGGAGGGTTTAGTAATGATCCGGTTACCTTCCCTCCGAGATTTGTGTTGGTATTTGATGCAGATGGTAAGCCGGTTGGTCCAGCAACATATACAGGAGCAGTACCTTCAACTGACTTCACGAATAATCTAGCCAGTTCTTTCAATAATATGGGAGTTCCCGGAGCAAAAAGTTTTCATTTGGCTGCACCTGGATATGGTAATGTAGCAGGAGTGTCAAGCGGTTCTGCGAATCCATATTTTGCAAGATTTGCTTCTTCTTCGACAGCAACGGTTGTAGGAGATGCTGTAGCTCAAAACCCTACGTTTTTTAGCTTATGGATTGGAAATAATGATATTCTTAGCTATGCTACTTCTGGTGGTGTAGGTGCAGATCATAATGAAGTGCCTAACCCCGATCCATCTACATATGGTCCAAATGATATTACAAATACTACGGTGTTTGCTGGTGTCTATAGCCAATTAATTGATGCACTTACTGCAAACGGAGCTAAAGGAGTATTGT
The DNA here is from genome assembly GCF_000626715.1 of Aquimarina atlantica. Classification (GTDB taxonomy): domain Bacteria; phylum Bacteroidota; class Bacteroidia; order Flavobacteriales; family Flavobacteriaceae; genus Aquimarina; species Aquimarina atlantica. The sequence continues at coordinate 153,527 of NZ_AQRA01000003.1, forward strand.
TAAACTTACCAAGTGTAACTTCTATACCATTTTTTACAACGGTTCCTTATGCGCCATTAAGTCCTTTGAATCCAGATTTTGGACCACAAATACCTACGCTTAATGCAACCTATGCAGGGTTAAATCTTGCGTTTGCAGGTATTGGTGTTCCAGAAAGAGCGATAGAGTTTTCTACTACTGGACCAAGTGCTGTGGTAATTAAAGATAAATCACTTGATGATAAAACAGCACAATTGACTGCTGCTTTAACTCCTACATTTGGAGCGGCAAAAGCAGCTCTTTTTGGTGCGCAATATGGTCAGGCAAGACAAGCTACAGCAGAAGATTTGTTAGTGCTTACCAGTTCAAGTATTATCGGAAAACTTAATGAAGCCAGGTTTGCAGAATTGGTTGGCTTAGGTTTATCTCAGGAAGAAGCCGGACAATTAGCGGTTAATGGTGTTAGTTTTCCTCTAGAAGATAAGTATGTGTTAGTACCTGCAGAACAAACGGCTATAGAAAATGCTCGTACAGGATTTAATGCTACTATTGCAGGCCTTGCTACAGCTAAAGGATTAGCGTTTTATGATGCTGCAGCCGATTTGGCACAAGCTGCAAACGGAGGTATTCCTATTGATGGAGGAATTATTACATCAGAATTTGTTAGAGGTGGAGGTTTCTCGTTAGATGGAGTACACCCAACACCAAGAGCTCATGCTTTGATAACTAATGGAGTATTAGATGCTATTAAAGCTACTTATGGAGCTAATTTGCCGAGGGTTAATCCTGCAGATTATGGTACAGTTACCTTAAGTAATGATGTTAATTAAGATACTAATTGTATCAGATATATTTAAATATGCCAGGATAAATAATTTATCCTGGCATATTTTATACTTTTTTAATTTAGTTTATATATTTTATAGGTGTTATTTTTGTCTTTCACAATATATTTACCTTTAGGTAATTGATTAATAATATTAATTTCATCCAGCTTGTTTTGGGTTTTGCTTTCCTGAATTAGAAGGCCTTCAAAAGAAAAAACTTTGAAATTATTTTGATTTAATTGATATGTTAAATTATTCATTGATGAAATTAGATTCATATTTGTGTTGGAATAACTTCCTATAGTTTGTTTTTGAATTGTTTCTATTGTCTCTCTTGCTAACTTAGAATTGGAATTATATTTGAAAGAGAAAACAATAATATTATCAGAATCAGTTTCATTAGATTCTTGTACCTGATTGTTGTAGTCTATATGACCATAAACATAGTAGATTCCATTGTTGACTAGATTTAGACCTCCAATAAACGATCCTACATTATATGTAACTGATACTGTTTCCGGAGTATTGGGATTTACGGATCCGACATCTGTGGTAAACATTCCATAAACTGGATGCTGATTTGCAATTGGATATGCGTCTGAGTTAATGGATGCTAAAAATTGGGTATTGGATGAATTCGCAAAACCTGCGTCATTATTGTTGATGGTTATTTCAAATATTGCATTCTTATCTTTTTTCAGAATGGGTACCTGTCCATTAAAAACATTGTAAGTGGTATTGTCAACCTTGATTTTGAGACCACTAATTTTTAGATTTGGTTTAGCATTATTGTCAATATCGTCACAAACATCTCCAATACCATCGTTATCTGAATCTGACTGATCAGAATTACTGTTTAAGGGGCAATTGTCTGAGGAATCATTAACTCCATCATTGTCATCATCTTCATCGCAGGCATCTCCTGTACCATCATTATCTGTATCTATTTGTGAAGGATTGGAGGTGCTAGGGCAGTTGTCACATAAATTTCCTTTTCCATCGTTATCTGAATCCAGTTGATTAGGATTTGGAGTATTTTTGCAATTGTCAATTGAGTTATCTACGCCATCATTATCGTTATCAGTTGTATATCCATTTAAATCTTCGGGACCTATTGTTTTAAAAAAACAGCTTGTTGCTAATGGGTTGAATACATGAAAGCGATAAAGGCGAAATTCAAATTGTATTTTTGGTCTAGATTTTGGAGATAAATACAAAACTTTTGATCTGTAATTAAAAATTGCATTATTTCCACTAAAGAATTCATCGTTACCTCCGATGATTTCTGTTTCCCAGTTACTTGTAGGAACTAAGTTATTGTCTAACGTTCTATATTTTATTACAAATGCTCCGAGTCTGTTATTAGCTACATCACTATTAAAAAATCCATTGTTGTTAAATGTAATGTTAAAAACTTGACCGCCATCTGTTCTTGGTCCGGCATATTCAAATTTTAGATTGTTATAGGCAGATGAACATTGGGAGGAAACTGTTTGTTGAAACAATAATAAAAAGAAAGTAAATTTTAAGATTATTTTCATGATGTATTTGGTTTTAAGATTTATATAAAATTACTATATTTCACATGTTTTATTATTGAGGGCGACTCTCAAACTTTTTACGGGTTTTATTGAAAAAAAATGGTAAAAAAAGAAGTATGAATCTTATTCTTAAACTTATTTTAAATGCATTAGCAGTACTTCTATTGGCTAAAATTCTGCCAGGAGTTGGGGTCGATAATTATGTTAGTGCATTAATAGTTGCCGTTGTTTTGGCAATTTTGAATACAATTGTAAAGCCTTTACTTATTATTTTAACACTACCGGCTACAATACTTACCTTGGGATTGTTTCTTTTAGTTATTAATGCAGCAATTATTTTATTGGCAGATTATTTTATTGCCGGTTTTAGTGTAAATGGATGGTTGTGGGCGCTGATCTTTAGTGTCTTGTTATCTGTGTTTCAATCAATACTACATTCTATTTTGAAGAAAGACAAAAATTAATGTAACGCTTGCTGTTTTTCAAGGAGTTAAAAGTTTGTTGTGATCTAAAAAAGTATTACTTTTGCAAGCCAATTTTTAGAGTAAACGTAGAGATAATGAATATTTCAAAAGAGCAATTAGACGAATTAAATGCAGTGGTAACCGTAGATATCGCTAAAGAAGACTATAGTGAAAAGGTCGAAAAAATCCTTAGTGATTATCGTAAAAATGCTAACATTCCTGGTTTTAGAAAAGGTCACGTTCCTATGGGACTTGTTAAAAAACAATATGGAAAAGCAGTTTTGGTAGATGAAGTAAATAAACTGTTACAAGATGCATTAAATAAATACCTTACAGAGGAAAAACTTGATGTATTAGGAAACCCATTGCCAAAGGAACAGGAAAACTTTGACTGGGATACCGATGATTACTCTTTCGAATTCGAACTTGGATTAGCTCCAAAATTTGAAGTAAAGCTTAATGGTAAAAAAGCGATCACTCACTACAAAATTGTAGCAAATGATGAGATGATCGATAATCAGATTAAAACCATCCAGAAACAATATGGTAAGCTTATATCTAAAGATGTTGTAGAGCAAGAGGATTTGGTAGCTGGTTCTTTTGTTAATGAAGAAAAAGAAATTGATAATGCATTTACTGTTTCGTTAGATAAAATTAAAGGTAAAAAGAACCTTGATAAATTTATAGGAGCAAAAGTAGGTGATGTTATCAAGTTAAAGACAAAAGGGTTATTTGCTGATGATCACGATTTGATAAGTGCTTTAAAAATAAGTCATGATGAAGCGCATGATCTTAACATAGAAGTAACTTTTACAGTTTCAGAAATAAATACCCAGGAACTTGCAGATTTAGATCAGGAATTATTTGATAAGCTATATGGTCCTGGTACTATAAAGTCTGTTACTGATCTGAAAGAAAAAATAAAAGAAGATGCCGAACGTCAATTCGAGCAACAGTCAGAACAACAACTGCTTAATGATATCACTGAAAACGTTTTAGAGAATACTAAATTTGATCTTCCTAATGAGTTTTTGAAGAAATGGATTAGAGCGACAGGAGAGAAGCCTTTGACAGAAGATGAAGCAAAGGATGAATTCGAAAAAAGTGAAAAAGGGTTACGTTATCAATTGATTGAAGGTAAAATAATTAATGATAATAATCTTCAGGTAACTTTTGAAGAATTGAAAGATTTTGCAAAAGAGTTAATCAAAGGTCAGATGGCTCAATTTGGGCAAAATTCTCCAGAAGATAAAGAACTAGAGGATATTGCAGCAAGAATATTATCCAATCAGGAAGAGGTTAAAAGAATCTCTGAACAATTGATGAGTAAAAAGCTACTTAATTATTATAAAGAAAATGCAAAGCTAAAGGTAAAAGAGGTTAGCTTTGATGAATTCATAAAAGAAGTTTACAAATAATTAATGTTGTAATTTACTAAGGAATTATACTTATATTTAGGGCGTTAAACTATCTTTAGGTTAACGCCCTTTTTATCAATAAAAATTTCAGAAAAAGAAATATGGACTACGGAAAAGAATTCGAAAAATACGCTACTAAGCATCATGGTATTAATAGCAACTATTATAACCAGATCATTAGTAGTATGTATCCAACCGGGATGACTCCTAATATCATAGAAGAACGTCAAATGAACATTGCTATTTTTGATGTTTTCTCGAGATTAATGATGGATCGTATTATATTTTTAGGAACCGGGATTAATGATCAGGTTGCTAATATTGTTCAGGCCCAATTGTTATTTCTCGAAAGTGTAGATTCTTCTAAAGATATTCAGATTTATATCAATTCTCCGGGAGGAAGTGTTTATGCAGGTCTTGGTATTTATGATACAATGCAATTTATCAAACCAGATGTAGCTACTATATGTACAGGTATGGCTGCATCTATGGGAGCTGTATTATTATGTGCAGGACAAAAAGGAAAACGTTCTGGATTGCCTCATAGTCGTGTTATGATACATCAACCATTAGGAGGTGCCCAGGGACAAGCAAGTGATATAGAAATTACGGCACGTGAGATTTTGATATTAAAAGAAGAATTATATAAAATTATTGCCAAACACTCCGGACAAACCTACGATAAAGTTTATGAGGATAGTGATAGAGATTATTGGATGAAAGCAGATAAAGCTCTAGAGTATGGAATGATTGATGAGATTTTGACTAGAGAATGATACGATTTTTCTTGTTAATTAGGGGATTTTTCCCTTATACTTGTATGTATGTACGAAAACAAGAGAAGTTTTTATGAAAATGAAAATAAATAACTATGGCTAAGGAAGATTTAGAATGCTCTTTTTGTGGAAGAAAGAAGCCTGAAACTAATTTGCTTATTGCAGGGCTAGATGCCCATATTTGCGATCGATGTATTGTTCAGGCACATGGAATTGTGGTGGAAGAAGCTAAAGATGAAGAAACAGGTGAGCTTAGTAACGAATTAATGTTACGAAAGCCTATGGCTATCAAGAAGTTTTTGGATGAGTATGTAATAGGACAGGAGTTTACAAAAAAAGTAATGTCTGTAGCGGTATATAATCATTACAAACGTTTATTACAACCACAAACAGAAGATGATATTGAGATTCAAAAGAGTAATATCATTATGGTAGGGCAGACAGGAACTGGAAAAACATTAATGGCTAAGACCATTGCTAAAATGCTTAACGTTCCATTAGCTATTGTAGATGCAACTGTACTTACCGAAGCAGGGTATGTAGGTGAAGACGTAGAAAGTATTCTTACACGATTACTTCAAGCTGCAGATTATAATCTTGAGAAAGCACAACGTGGTATTGTATTTATTGATGAAATTGATAAAATAGCTCGTAAAAGTGATAACCCTAGTATTACCAGAGATGTTTCTGGAGAAGGAGTGCAACAAGCTTTACTTAAGTTACTTGAAGGTACTGTAGTAAATGTTCCGCCAAAAGGTGGTCGTAAGCATCCAGATCAAAAATTTATTGAAGTAAATACCGAAAATATTCTTTTTATTGCGGGAGGTGCTTTTGATGGGATCGAGAAAATGATCCAGAAACGATTAAATATGCAGGCTGTTGGATATAGCGCCTCTAAAAGTGAAGACGCTATAGAAAAAGATAATCTGTTACAGTATATTATTCCTAGAGATCTAAAAGATTTTGGATTAATTCCTGAAATTATTGGTAGACTTCCTGTACTTTCTTATATGAATCCTTTGGATGAAGAAACCCTTAGGTCTATTTTAACAGTTCCTAAAAATGCTATAATAAAGCAATATAAGAAGTTGTTCGAAATGGATAATATTGGTTTCTCAATCACCGATGGTGCATTAGAATATATTGTAGAAAAAGCACTTGAATATAGATTGGGAGCAAGGGGTCTTAGATCACTTTGCGAAGCAATTTTAACAGATGCGATGTATGAACTTCCAGAAAGCGAAGAAACAGAGTTTAGAGTGACTAAGGATTATGCCGAAAAGAAGTTGAATAAATCTACGATTAAAAAGCTTAAGGCGGTTTCTTAAAGTAAAAGAAAAAAGCTTTATATAAAAAAACACCTTTATAAATTTTATAAAGGTGTTTTTTGTTGGTTGATTAGTTGATAATCTATTTATTCTGTATATGATATTCGATCCTTATTGTTGGTAATGATATCTTCTGTGTTTTTTAATACAATATCACTATTGTTAAGATATATTTCTAAACCATTTTGGCGAATTAAAGCTTCGTAAAATGTTGCTTTAGAAATTTCACTATAGCAAGTATCTTCTTCTAGCGTATTTTCTGTTTTTAAAGCCCTTGTAGAAGAAACATCAGTAATAGCCTCTTTTGAAGTTACATCAGCCGTTTCATTGGCATTAGTACTATGATTTTCAGTTTTGATTTCTTGTGCGTTAATTCCTATAGTTAGCAGTAATAAAGTGATGCAAGATATCGTAGTTTTCATATTTTGGGGCTTTGATATATTTAATAACTATCTGAGGACAAATTTAATATGAAAAAGAGAGCCTAAAAAATGATTTGATATTTTTTAGATCAAACGCTTTTTTTGAACGATGAAATACTAATTTTTTTGTTAAAAACGACAATTCTTACATAATTTTTTTACGGTTTAACCGTAATTATTTATGTATTTATTTATGATTTTTATGGAAAAAAGATCGATTTAGAAAGACTTAACTATTTCTTAATCAAGGAGAATAAGAACTCACATTGTTTAGTGCAATTAGCTCATCGATATACGTTCGTTTATTAGAAAGTCTTGGTACTTTATGCTGCCCTCCCAGTTTATCATTCTTTTTTAACCAATCATAGAATAGATTTTGTCTTGCAATACGTATATGAAGAAGGTTAAGCGTTGTGTTGTTGTATCTTTTGGCTTCATAATCACTATTTACCTGTTGCAGATTTTGATCAAGAATATGAGTAAATTCTTTAATATCTTCGGGGTGTTTCTTAAATTCAATGATCCATTCATGTGCACCTTTTTCACGTCCTTTCATAAAAATAGGAGCTACGGTATAATCTACAATCTCACTATTAGTGATTTTGGTTGTCTTTCTAAGTGCTTCTTCTGCATTTTCGATAATAAGCTCCTCTCCAAAGACATTAATATGATGCTTGGTTCTTCCTGATACCTTGATTCTATATGGATCTATAGAAGTAAAACGAATAGTATCTCCAATTTTATAGCGCCATAATCCAGCATTAGTGGTAATGATAATGGCATAATTTTTTCCAACCTCTACTTCGCTTAACGGGATCACTTTTTCAGTTTTGGTACCATAGGTGTCCATAGGTATAAACTCATAAAAAATCCCATAATCTAACATCAATAATAGCTCAGAAGAATTGTTATGATCCTGGATAGCAAAGAAACCTTCAGAAGCATTATATATTTCGTAATATTTAAAAGAATTTCTGGGTAAAATTTTGCTGTACTGATCTTTATAAGGTTCGAAGCTTACCCCTCCATGAAAATATACTTCGAGATTATTCCAGATGTCGAAAATACTTTCATTTCCTGTAATTTCAAGCACTTGATTAAGTAAAACCAGCATCCAGGAAGGGACACCTGCTAAACTGGTTACATTTTCCTGAATAGTCTCATTAACAATAGCCTTCATTTTATACTCCCAATCACTCATTAATGATACTTCGTTACTTGGGGTAGAGCTAAACTCTGCCCAAAAAGGCATATTGTCTATAATTATTGCAGATAAATCTCCAAAAGAAGTTCCGTTTTCTTTATACAATTCTTTACTACCTCCTAATCTAAGACTTTTTCCTGTAAAGAGTTTTGATTCCTCATTATTGTTAAGATACATGCATAAGAGATCTTTTCCGGCTGCAAAATGACAATCTTCTAGTGATTCTTCGCTAACAGGAATGAATTTACTTTTAGCACTGGTAGTGCCACTGGATTTTGCAAACCACTTGATAGGAGTGGGCCAAAAAATATTATGTTCACCCAAACGACTTCTTTCGATTATTGATTCATAATCTTCATAAGACCGTATGGGTACCCGTTCTTTAAAAGTTTCATAATTATTTATAGTTGCAAAATCATAGTTTTTTCCAAATTCTGTATTCTTAGCTGTTTCTAATAGCACATGCAGCAATTCAAGCTGAACCTCATTGGGATACTTAAGAAAAAGCTCCATTTGATGAAAGCGTTTTTTTAAGAACCAGCTGGCTATAGAATTAACTAATGGGATTGGCATTTTTTAATGTATATTTAGGCAGAAATAATGTATATCAATTCTTAATATAAAACCGGGAATACATTATTTTTGTTGTTGTCAATTAGAAACTAAAATAATAAAAATAATCACATTCTTCTTATTAGATTATTATATAACGAAATTTTATGCAATATCAGGGGGTACTAACAAAAATGCAAACAGAAATTAATGATCCTATTCAATATTATTTGGTTTTCGAATCCGATTTTATTCACATGAATCAGTTATTGGATAAAAAAGTACGAATAGAATTTGTAGGATATCAGTGCCTTGCCTGTGGTGAAAATAAAAAAATATTTAGACAAGGTTATTGTTATGATGACTTTTACAACCAACCTCAGGTGGGAGATTGGGTAATGCGTCCAGAGTTAAGTACTGCACATTTAGGTATTGAAGATAGGGATTTAGAATTTGAAAAAAAGGCACAACTTCAGCCACATATCGTATATCTGGCTAATTCTAGTAATGTTAAGGTGGGAGTAACCAGAAAATCCCAGGTGCCTACCAGGTGGATAGATCAGGGAGCTCATGAGGCAATAGAAATTGTTGAGGTTCCTAATCGATATTTGGCAGGTATTACCGAAGTGGCTTTAAAAGAAAAGGTTGCCGATAAAACAAATTGGCGTACTATGCTTAAAAATGAAATAACAGATGAAGACCTGATCTCTTTTAAAAACAAGCTAAAAGATTTTATTCCTAATGAGGTAAAAGAGTATTTTGTCGAAAATGGTAAAGAAACTCAACTTCGTTTTCCTGTACTTCAGTACCCTAATACTGTAAAAAGCCTTAACCTCGAGAAAACACCAGAATATTCTGGTGTGCTAAAAGGTATTAAAGGACAATATCTTATTTTTGAAGATAATACAGTATTTAATGTGAGAAATAACGAAGGATACGTGGTTAGTTTAACAATAACCTAGCATGGCTCTTTTGTAATCAAAGCCAATTCTTCTTTTCCGTAGATTTCACATTGTTGTAATGTACTTTTAATATCATCAATAGTTGTTCTTGGGTTTATAAGGCACATTCTAAGTACGATCTGACCTTGCAAAACTGTAGTTACCAGTATTGCTTCTCTAGAATCGACTATTTTTTTAGAAATATTCTGATTGATACGATCTAATTCTTCTTCAGAAAGTTGATGGCCAATAGGATGATATCTAAAGTTAATTATAGCTAATGTAGCCGGCGATGTAATTTCCCAATATGTACTTTTTCGTAAAAGCGCTTCAGTTTGTTCGGCAAGATCTATATTGTATTGTATAGCTTTTCTAAAAGATTCGAGGCCAAACGTTTTTAATGACATATAAAACTTTAAAGCACGAAAACGTCGGGTTAATTGAATACCATGATCATAAAAATTAATTTCAGATTCATTACCTTCTATATCTCTTAGATACTCTGGTTTTTCACTAAATGTACCACTTAACCAATTATGATCTTTAACCAATAAACAACCCATTTCATAAGGTTGAAAAAACCACTTGTGCGGATCTACAGTTAGAGAATCTGCTCGTTCGATACCTTTTAAAAGCTTTTTTCCTTTATTTGCCAAAATTGCTGCACCTCCGTATGCTCCATCAACATGCATCCATAAATTTTCTTCCTGGCAGATATCCGCAATTTCATCCAGAGGATCTACAGTTCCTGTATTGGTAGTTCCTGCAGAAGCTATTATGCAAAACGGTTGAAATCCTTCTAAACGATCTTTGGCAATTACATTTTTTAATTTGTTTAAAGAAACTTTAAACTCCAGATCTGTAGGAATAAGTCTGATTTGTTCTTTTTTAAAACCAATTACTTTGATCGCTTTTATGTTTGAAGAATGAGCTTGATCCGATAAGTAGATGATTGCTTTAGAAAAATCTTCTCCACATTTTACTCTTCTGGCTGTTACCAATGCGGTAAGATTTGCCATAGAACCCCCACTGGTAAATATTCCTCCTCCCATTTTTGTTGGAAACCCAAAAATCTTAAGCAACCAGTTCATAACTACTATTTCTAATTCTGCTGCTGCAGGAGAAGCTGCCCAGCCACCAGAAAATATATTAAAACCTGTGGCAATGGTATCAGCCATAGCACTTATGTAGTTACTTGGGCCAGGTACAAAAGAATATGATTTTGGATGAGACACAATACTACTGTTCGGAATAACTTGATCCATTATAAAATCCAGAACTTCGTTTGCAGGAGTAGGGTGATCAGGAAGATCTTCTGTTAATAAAGAATCCATTTCTTCTCTTGAAGCAATAGTTACAGGTTTTTTTGAGTTCTGAGTCTCAAAATGATCCACAATATGATCTATAATCTTATATCCGTAGCGTTGCATTTCTTCTTTTGGCAAGCTTAACTTAGAGTTGAAATCGTCTTTATTCACAGCAATATAATTTTATCAGAATTGCTGGCAAATATAAAAACACTTAACAGATAATTACTTGTATAAATGGTTTAAAAAATGGTATTTTGGTATAGCTAACTTCATTCTGCCAAAAAATTGATGCCTTGAAAAATAGAAATAACAACCAGGATTATTCCTATAATCTTAGAAAGCTTTGCTTTTGAATCGCCAGGTTGTTGTGCAATTTTGTTTCCCCATCGACTATAAAAATATAATGTTCCTATTTTTCCTAAGTAGACCCCAAGAAAGAAAAGAAAAAGAGAGATGAGTGGATTTTGAACCGTGAGTTTAAAAACATATTTGTTTACCAGTGAAATAGCTAAAACCCAGTAAATGATTACAGGAGGGTTTAATAGAGCTAAAGAAAAACCAGTAAGGAATTTAGATTTGGATAATTTTAATTTTTTGGATTTATGTTTGGTATTTATTTTATTCTTAAAAAGTAAAAAATATACACCAATAGAGAAGAAAAGTATAATGAACGTAATTTGAATCCACTGATTTTCTCGAAAAAAATCAGATAATTCCATACTAGAATGCAATGCAAAAAGAGCCAATAGTACTTCACCAATTCCGGCTGCCAGTGCTATGTAGGAAGCGTTTTTAATATTTTCTTTTACAGAGGTATGAATAACAGCCAGATTAACTGCTCCCAGAGGAAGTGCTCCTATTACAGCAGTAACAATTCCTAATAAGAAATATAGTACAGATAGTGTCATAAATTCTTAGTAGTTATAAACAAAGTAATCTTACAATTGGATAAAACAATAGAAGCGGCAACTGCCGCTTCTAACCCTAAGTAAAAATATGATAATTTAAACACATTACTAATTTAATTTTTAAAAGTTTCCGTTAACTCCAATCCTCATTTTTTTAATGACTTCTTCATAGTAGAGGATTGTCCAGATAATTTTTTCTGTATCTGCATAAGGAACCAATTCTTCAATAGTTTCTTTGGTAACTTCTAAATTTTTTTGTGTAGACTCTTTATTATTTCTAAGAATTTTTAGATGTCGAGAATCTTCTTTAATACCAATATCACTTAGCCTTACACCAGGTTCATTGGTAAGTGATAGGAGTGGGAGTATAGTGATGATCTCTTCGACCCGATCCTGATACAGTTTTACGAGTTGGCCTTTCTTTAAGGCTTGCAGATCACTAATTGTGTGAAATTTATTAGTCTGACTCCTTTGCGTAAAGAATATGGCTTCATTTACGTGTTGTGCATAAATTGTACTTGTTGCAAGAAAGAAGATTAAGCTTGTTAATATTTTTGACATAGTGTTTGTAATATACATTCGATTTTGATTGATTTTATACAGTAAAATCAGAGCAAACTATTTTATTATTGCATCACCATATAATTGTTTAATGATTTTTTTAACTGAAACTTAGGTACAATAGAGCTTTTTGGGTCATTAAATAAATCATTTACACCTACAAAGCTTTCAGTAAATCTGTTGTATTTTAAAATATCCAAGGCTCCGTTAATCGCTGTATTACTTGTAGTTATTCCTTTACCATGAATATTAAAAAAACTATTATCCATCATAAATGCTTTTTGTATTACGGCTAAAGATGTATATGATTTATCAAATTTAACAACATCAGAGAATCCAGATATTTTAGAATTGTGTATATATGTTATTGCCGAATTAGATGTAGAAATAGCTGCAGTGGTATGTTGGTAATTGGTCTTGTCAGACAAGTTAACAAGAGTTGCATTAGCAATCGTAACATCTGTTATCGCATCTGGTTTAATGTAACCAAGTTCTGTATTGTATCCATCAATTTCGATAGCATACGATCCCTGAGGGCTGTTAATGTATGGATGTCTTATAGCAAGAACATTCTTAATTGTTCCTCTAAAACCTTCAGAAATTTGATAATCATCATCTTGCGCTTTAAGGGAAACCAGATTCTGAATATTATTTTTTCCTCCATGAATATTATAAGAATCCTGGCCCGAATAACTAACCATGATATCTTTTACAATAGAAGAAGTTCCTAAACCATATAAAGATAATCCATTAGATCCATTGTTTCCAGAAAATTCGATTCTTACAAATCGTAGTATTGTTGTTTCTTCATTTATATTATTTCCACCATAAACAGAGTACTGGGGGTTAAAATCGCCTTCAAGTATACCATTACCCGAAACTGTATTTACTTTTCCGGATCCGGCAATAATTATACCTCCCCAATCTCCACTGTTTCGGGATTTAGGAGCTTTGCTGGATGTAAAAACGATAGGATACGCTTTGGATCCTGCTGCAATCAATTTTGAACCTTTAGAAATAATAAGATTTGCAGGATTCTCATGATCACATCGTATAATTGTTCCTTCTTGAATAGTTAAAGATGCACCATTCGTTACATATACATCACCAGACATTGAATACACAATATCATTTCTTAAATAAGTGTGATCCATTATAATGTTAGGTAGTTTCTCTTCAGCTTCTGGATAGTCAGTTTTATTAGGCGTAAAATTTGTCCATCCCTTGACCCATCTGTCATTATTTTCATTAAAATCTTGTGCAATAGCTAGATTAGAAATTAGTAGTAGGATAAAAGCTGTTAATAGAGAACATCTTTTTTTCATAATAGTTTATTTTGGGGTTAAACTTTATTTGGAAGAAATTTCTCTCTCCCAATTTTGGGACTACTAAGATATAAGAGTTTTAACAAAAATGGTTACGTGTTTACCGTAGACTTTGTACGTTAGTCGTTATTTTAACTTAAATTAGCAAAATATTATGAGTAAAATTCCTACATAATTATTTTTTATGTTGTTGATAATCAAAAAATTAACGAATGTCTATTGGATTTTCGTAAATATTAAACAACTTTAGTTAGTAAATTCGGTTTTTGCTAAAAAAGGGGCGTTTACCCCCGTTTTTGGACACTATTTATAAGTAGTTTTTCTATTAAAAAATGCATTTAAGAACAAAAAAAGACGATATATTACATACAATGAATATGGTTTGTAAGTAAAAAGTATTTTGAAAACCTATGTATAAAAAAATCAGCTTATTGATTTTAAGCTGATTTGATTTATGTGGATAGAAATATCTACTAATATATTTGATTAAAAATTTCCATTAGCGCCTATTCTAACTTTTTTAATTACTTCTTCAAAATATAAAATACCCCAAATGATCTTTTCTGTATCCGCATAAGGAATAAATTCTGAGATTAGGTTTTTATTACTTTCGGTCATATCTGTAGTCATCGTGTGATGCTTGTTCAGCGATTTTAAATGGTCAGAACTTTCTTTAATACCAATATCAGACAATTTAACACCAGCTTCATTGGTGAGAGCTAGATAAGGTAGAACAGTTATTATTTCGTTAATACGATCTGTATACAATTTAACAAGTTCACCTTTTTTTAGGTCTTCTAATTCATCTATAGTGTGAAACTTCTTGGTTAATGCCTTTTGCTCAAAAAAAACATTCTTTCTTGTTTGAGCATAATTAAGGTTGATAATAAAAAATACAAAGAAAGCGGTACTAAATAATTTCATTATTGTGATGATTTTAAGTGCATATATTCAAATTTACTGCATTACAGTATAATTTTCCGAATCCTTTAGCGTAAATATTGGTTTTTTTTGATCAAATGGATCGGTAAATAGGTCGGCGGCACTTTTAAAATGATTGGTATACATATTATATTTCAATAATTGATCGGTATTTATAGTAGCACTATATTGTGTGAGGACTGATTTACTATGTACATTAAAAACACTATTTTCTAACGAGAAATACTTCTGAAGATCTGAATAAGATTTGTAGGTTTTATCAAATTTTACAACATTAGCAAAACCAGATATACGCATGTTGGTAAGATTGAGTTTAGCTAAATTCTTAGACGAAATTGCAGCTGTAGTATGTTGGTAATTATTTTGATCGGATAAGTTGATCAAAGTTGCATTTTTGATACGTATGTTTGATAATGCTTCTAGATCGATAAACCCTTCTTTTTTATCATATCCATCTGCTTCGATAACATAAGAACCACTAACATCACTAATGTACGGATGTCTAATTGCAAGAATATTGCTTAACTCTCCATTATATCCTAATGTAAAATCATAATCATCATCTTTTGCTTTGTAGGAGATTAGGTTAGACATGTTCACGCGACCTCCAAAACATTCGAAAGAATCATCTGCCGAATAACTAATCATAACGTTGTTTATAATCGAATTACTTCCTAATGCATAAAGAGATAATCCATTTAATTCTTTGGATTGATTAATTTTTTTTCCTGCATATTCGATACGAACATACGACATCATAGTTGTTAATTCATTTTCTTGTGTTCCTCCGTACGAAGAATATTGAGGTAGAAAATTTCCTTCTATAGTTTTAGATACCGCAGGCGAATTAATAATACCGGATCCGGCAATTATGATACCACCCCAATCTCCGGCTTTTCTGGATTTTTGGGCTTTATTTGATGTAAATACAATTGGAAACCCTTTTGTGCCTCTTGCAATTAATTTAGAACCTTTGGTTATTACCAGACTTGCTGCATTTTCGACGTCACACCTGATTATTGTCCCTTCTTGTATCGTTAAAGTAGCATTATTAATTACATAAACATTTCCAGACATTAGATATGTCACATCATTTTTTAAATAAGAGTTACTATCAATAATATTAGGAAGCACTTCTTCTGGCTCTGGATACTCTCTTTGATTAGGATCAAAATTTGTCCATCCTTTAATCCAGCTCATTTGATTGTCATTAATTTCTGTTTGTGAGAATGATAAAAAGGAAAGAGAATAAAAAAGAATTATGGGAATACTCTTCAATTTCATAGCTAGGGGGATTTAGTTTTGCAGTAAAATTATAACTATATGTATACTTATATTGTAGGTATAAGATTACTAAATTGTTAACGTATCTTTAACACATGTATTGCTCCTCTAGCTATGTTTTTATTAAGAGAGAATGTTAATAACTTTAGTTACTTATAGCTTTAGTCATGTGTTTTATATTGGGCATATATGCACTAAAATCTTGTTCTACACACTATTAATTCTTTGTTTTTGTAGAATCTTTTTTCTTTTTCTTACCTAAAAACCCTCCTAAGATATTTTTTGCAGTATTTTTTAAAGTTTCTTCGGTATTGTTAGTATTTGCGTTAGAAGAATCATTTTGGTTTTTAGAATTTCCTAATAGATCTGTTATTACTTTCTGACCCTTACCAATAAGCTCTCCTTTTACTTTTTCTTTCTGTTTGTCTACTATTTGTTGTGTGAGTTGCTTTATTGCGAGATCTGTATTTAAATTAATCTTTGGGTTTTTAAAATTACCAGAAAGCCCAATTGGTAGTCCAACGGTCATAGTATTTGCTTCTTTTTGATCAAGTTGTGAGATTAGGTTTCCAACCTCGCTGCCTAGATATTTGGCTGGTACATCTAGTTTGATGTTATAATTCATGTTTTGATCAAAACTATGATCTCCACCAGCTGTAATCTTTATCCCCTTAACATCAAATTCGAAGGGTTTAACATTAATTTTTCCATCATCAAAACTTAGATTAGTTTTAATGTCTTTTAAGTTTAATTGATCGATTTCTAAAAAATTAAGCTGGTTGTCTAATGTAGCCAAAAATGGAGTTTTAGTTGTAGATACCTGGGCATTAAGAATCTCGGCAAGTGCTTTACCTTTTAATGAGGTTAAAACCGGAATAAGGTTCTCGTTAAGTTTACCATTCAGGTTAATTTTGGTAGTCAGGTTACCTGTAAGTGCTTTTGCGATAGGAGCTAAACCTTTTATTAATTCTAAATTATTAAAAGACTTTACAATATCAATTTTACTTAAGTCCAGAGCCATGTCAAAGGTAGGAACTTTGGCCTTGGTAGATACATTACCATTAAGAGCCATCCCTCCATCAAAAATATTAGAAGTCACGTTTTCTAAATAAGCGGTTTCATCTTTTATTTTTACGGTCCCTTTTGTGTTCTGTAATTCTAAATTATCGTAGAACACTTTTTTGGTATCAAAGTTTAGCGTGGCATCCAGAAAAGAGGGAATTCTCATAGTTTCATCTTCTGTTGTACTTGCAACCTCTTCTTCGGATTCTTGTTCACTCACCATAAAATCATCTACAGCAAACACATTAGAATTTACATTAAAATCGCCTTTTAGGTCTTGTTTTGCAAATAAGAATCCCATTAGGTTTTGTATAGTACCTGTGGCAGCAAGATCTGATCTTCCTGTAGTGGCCTGCATTTTGTCTAATGAAATAGTTTCTGGTGTAAAACTTACATCAGCATTTTCAATTTTTATTTCATTTGGTGTATCAGTAGAAGCGTACGTAAATTTAGAAATACTGGCAGTACCAGAGCTTTTTATATTTTGATATTGTTCTTTTTCTAAAGATTGCATATCAAAATGAGTTTTGACATCTGCATTAACAATTCCATTTACTTTTTCTTCGAGTTGTAAAGGATATGCCTGATTCAGGTTAGCCAGGTTTAATGTGCCTTTCAGCATCATATCTACAATCATATTTTTAGTTAGATTTCGCAGACTACCTTTGGCAGCAAAAGAATCCTGATCTATTTTGAAAGTTAAATTGTCGATATTGATATAGGTGTCATCTACCAATCCTGTTTCATTTTTAATCTTAGTGTCGATATTTATATTTTTAACGCCTTTTGGTAAATCAGGATATTTAAAAGAAGCATTACTTGATGCAATCTTGATGTCCATTTTTGGGATATAGGTGTCATCAGATTTTCCTTTGATGATTCCGTTAATAGAAAAATCTCCACTAGTTTGTACGCCATCTAGGTTTTTGACATAAGTTTCGGGAATAACGGCTAGGAAATTCTTAAAATCAGATGAAGGAGTTTTAAAGCTGAGATCTACATCGGTGTATTTTTCGAATAACTGAACATACCCCGCAAATTCAAGAGGTAATCGATTAACCAGGGCTTTGTTTTCTTTGAAAGAATAACGCTGATTCTCAAGATCTAATTCTATTTGGGCATCAAGTTGTAATTTGTTTTTGTTTAGATATTTGGTGCCATCAAGATTTAATGAGGCTTCTGTATTCGTTTTAGTATCTAAGATTATTTTCTCTCCAGAGATGGATCCATCACCACTATGATTAAGATCGGTCATTGCTAATATAGTTTTACTTATATCATCTCTAAATAGAATTCTACTATCATTTATTTCATAATGATCTAAAGCAAAGGTAAAAGCACCACTTTCTTCTTCTGGACTAGTTTCTGTAGCATCATCTTGTTTTCTAACAATATCAACATTAGAATTTCCTAATGAGTCAGTCTTGATTGCAATATTGGCTTCATCGATTACTATTTTTTGAACACTAATAGGTTCTGAAGCGTTTTTAAATAATTCTTTGATAGACATATCCAGGGCTATTTTTTTAGAATACGCCAGGGTATCCCCTTCAAAAGGAGTATAATTAATAATTGAAAACTCATCAATAACCACAGATGCTTGCGGAAAGCTTCTGATAAGACTAATATCCAAATTTGCAAAGTCTACTTTTGCATGCACATGCTCATTCACCAGGTAGCGCACTTTGTCCTGGATAGTTCCCTTAAACAAAAAAGGAATTGAGATAATACCTATGATAAATAGTAGTAAAAAAATACCAAGAATTTTGAGGACTTTTTTCATGATAAAATAGCTTTGAGATAAAGTAACGATTTACAAAGATACAATGTTACTTTTTTTAAGTTAACTATTTGTTAGATTTTAAATTTCCAGGGCTAATTCATCACCTTGTTTTAGTTTAAATCGCTTTCTTATAGCATACACACACAGATATAAAATAGGCGTATCTAGTGCAGCAACCAATATTTTAAATAAAAAACCATTAAGTAGCAATACTCCAAAACGATCCCAATCTATAATACCAGCAGAACATAATAACAAAAGAACGGTTAGGGTATCTATAAATTGAGAAGAAAAAGTAGAAAAATTGTTTCGCAGCCAAAGATGTTTTCCTTTTGTAACACGTTTCCAGAAATGAAAAATCTGGATATCGATATATTGTGCAAAAAGATAAGCCATCATTGAAGCAAATACAGCGATTACTGTAGCGCCAAAAACCTGATTAAATATATCGTCATTTATAGGAGACCAGGCAGTTGCAGGTACCGAAGCTGAAGCGTATACAATGAGTAATGAAAAGAAAGATGCAAAAATACCAGCTGTAACAATTTGATTTGCTTTTCTTTTGCCAAATATTTCACTAATTATATCGGTTATCAAAAAAGTAATAGGGTATGGTAGGATTCCTACAGAAATTTCAAAAGTGTATACTCCAAAAAAATCCCAATAAAAGAATTTTTGAAAAATAAGATTAGATACTACTAATGATGAAATGAAAAGCGCGCCAAGTATCAGGTATATTCGATAGGCTGCTCGTTTGTTTTTTAAATTCAGAGGAGTTTCTGTCAAAATGAAATAATAGTTTACTTAAAAATAAGGCGAAGTGATTTTGTTTTGTTTAATTTGTTCTAAAAATAAGGAGTTCTGGTCAGAATATAAAAAATCCAATCTTGAAAACATCCCGTCTTTTACATATTTCGTTAGGAAGTAATATAGGAAATCGTATGGATTTTCTACAGAATGCTATTAATAAAATATATGAATCGATAGGAGATCTGGTTTCGATTTCTGGGGTGTATCAAACTCCGGCCTGGGGATTTAGTAGTGATGATTTTTATAATGCTTGTATTGCAGTGCGTACTTTTCTTTCTGAAAGTGAAGTATTAACAATGCTGTTAGAAATTGAAAATTCTCTGGGTAGAAATAGAACAGATGGTAAAGGATATGAGGCAAGAACGATTGATTTGGATATTATTTTTTCTTCTGAAGGCAGTATAGAAACCAAAAAATTGATAGTTCCTCACCCCGCAATGCAGGGCCGAAAATTTGTATTAGAACCACTAGCAGAGATTGCAGGGGAGATGGTACATCCAAAATTGAAGCAAACTGTAAAACAATTGTTAGATAGTACTTCAGATGATTCAAAAGTGACTTTGCTTGGTGAGAAAATAATGAATCCAAAAGAAAAGTATGCCTTATCCCGCTTTCAATTCCTAACTGTCGAAGGGAATATTGGCGCTGGTAAGACAAGCTTGGCACAATTGATAGCTCAAGAGTTTAACGCAAAACTTATTCTGGAACGTTTTGCAGATAATCCTTTTTTGCCAAAGTTTTATGAGGATATGGAACGTTATGCTTTTCCTCTCGAAATGTCTTTTCTGGCAGATCGTTATCAGCGTTTGCAGGATGATATTGCCCAGTTTGATTTGTTTAAAGATTTTGTAGTGAGTGATTATGATGTATTTAAATCATTGATTTTTGCTAAAGTCACCTTACAATCAGAAGAATTTATGCTGTACAAGAAAGTATTTGACTTGATGTATAGAAATTTGACTAAACCCGGATTATATGTGTATTTATATCAAGATACAGAACGTCTTTTAGAAAATATCAAAAAACGAGGAAGAGACTATGAGCAAAAAATCCCTGCAGATTATCTGGATAAGATCAATAAGGGATATTTGCAATTTATAAAATCACAACCAGAGTTTAATGTAAAAATAATCGATGTATCCAAACGGGATTTTATAGCAAACCGATCTGATTATATTTCGATTATCGAAGAGATTTCAAAATAATATTATCCTGCTTGATTTAGCTCTTTTGCTACTTTTTGTACTTCATCAAGAACACGTAGTAGGTTTCCACTCCATAACTTTTCAATTTGTTCTTCGGTATATCCTCGTTTTACCAATTCCAGGGTTACGTTAAACGTTTCAGAGGCATCGCTCCAACCTTCAATTCCACCACCACCATCAAAATCAGAGCTAATCCCTACATGATCAATACCAATTTTGTCAACCATATAATCTATATGATTCACAAAATCCACAACATCTACAGCAGGAGGAAGATTATTCATTTTCTTTACTTTTTCCCTGCGAATTGTTAGCATTTTCATATAAAAATCATAGTACTTTTCTTTTTCTTCGGCACCAAGCTTAGTTATTTCTTTTCGATCTATCCAGGTTACCCCCATAGAGTCAGCAATTTGCTTGGCTATTTCGACTTCTTTTTTATTTCGTTTTTCAAACTTCTTGGTATTTAGGTACGAAGTAAAAGCTACAGTTTGAACCACACCACCATTTTCTTTTAACCACTGTAATTGCTCATCATCCAGATTTCTACTGTGATCACATAATGCTCTTGCAGAAGAGTGAGAAGCAATGATCGGAGCTTTGGTAAGCTTTATCATTTGTCGCATAGATTCTTTAGAAGGGTGAGAAACATCTATCATGATCCCTGTTTTATTCATTTCTGCAATAACCTCTTTTCCCAGGTCACTTAATCCATTATGTAGCCAAATACCATCTGCCTCACCAGTATTAGAATCACAAAGTTGGCTATGCCCATTATGAGAAAGTGACATATACCTGGCACCAAGGTCATGAAACTTCTTTACATTACCAATATCGGTTCCTACAGGATACCCATTTTCGATGCCAATCATAGCTACTTTCTTTCCTTTTTTGTGAATACGACGAACATCATCAGATGTTAAAGCTAATT
This sequence comes from Aquimarina atlantica, assembly GCF_000626715.1. Classification (GTDB taxonomy): domain Bacteria; phylum Bacteroidota; class Bacteroidia; order Flavobacteriales; family Flavobacteriaceae; genus Aquimarina; species Aquimarina atlantica. The sequence goes on from NZ_AQRA01000003.1 coordinate 175,100, forward strand.
CAATTTGATCTGGTGCAATTTCTTCTGCCAGTTTATGGATTGCCTTAAATTTTGACATGGCAATTTCATACGCTTTTTCATACCCTTTAGTTGTTAGGGAATCCTGTCCTGTATAAACAATAAACCAGGCAACATCTAATCCACCCTTTTTCATTTTTGGTAAAGTGATTTGTGAACTAAGATCCTGAGTGTAATTGATAGAATCTGTAAAGTTTTTTACATTAATATCACAGTGGGTATCCAGAGTAATGACTCTATTATGAATTTCTTTTGCTTTGGTGATAAGTTGGTCCTCTGTAACAGTTGATTGATCTCCTGTAGAAGTATCTTTTTTCATATTTTCTTGTTTGCATGAAATGAGTAAGAGTACAATAGCAGCAAAAATTGAAAAGTTTTTCATAATTAGATGTGATTATGCGTTTTATAGTGTTATAAACTTACAAAACAAATTCCAGATGATATTTTTGGTAATAAAAACTGCCCGAAAAAAATCTCAGGCAGTTGTTGGGGTACATTCAAAAAAAACTAAACAAATCTTATCTTTTGATAAATTTTCGAGTTACTTGTCCTTCTTTGTTATTAATGATAATAAAATAAACACCGTTACTTAGATTACTAACATCATAAGCTGTAGTTTCGTTGTTAGAATTTACAACATCAATTGTTTTTCCTAGAAAATCTGTAATGGTAATTTGTGTTTTTTCTCCATTTTTTGAGAATCCAGAACGTTGGATCGATAAAGAACCAGATGTGATAGGGTTGGGATAGATCGTTATCTTTTGATTTGTTGTATGGGTTTCATTATCAGCAAGATCACTGTCTGCAGCACCCGAAGTGATTTTTAAATTGTCGATAGCCATATCACTTCTGTAGCTAGATCCTGTAGTTCCTTTAAGCTGTAATTTTATTGTAGAACCACTATACGCAGATAAGTTTACGGTTTGAGAACTCCAGCTATTTCCCTGGTTTCCATTTTTACTCCACGCGGTGGTCCAGTTTACACCATCATTGGTAGATACACGTACTTCTAAAGTACCCATATTTGATCCGTACATATGATAATCAAAACTAAGTTCTGCATTTGATTCATTGGTTAAATCTACACAAGGACTTGTTAATAAGGCTACTTTATTAGGGTATCCATTGCCACTACCAGAGGCTTCAGTAAAGATATAATTACTGCCGTTAGTTGCAGAAGAAGGTCCTGTGCTAGATGATGGTGTACCATTACTATCAACTGTCCAGTTTATATTATCACTGGTTTCTTGTGTCCATTCACCAATTCCAGATTCAAAACTTTCACTATACGGAAAACTAGTAATCCCATTACATGAAGAAGGGTTGGTTGTAGTTTCCTTGATTTTGATATTGTCAATTGCCATGTCGCTTCTCCAACTCGCTCCTGTTGTTCCTTTAAACTGTAATTTGATTACACCAGAATATCCAGAAAGATTAACAATTGCTTGATTCCAGGTATCTCCTTTATCACCATTTTGTGACCATATAGAGGTATAAGATGTTCCATCATTGGTGCTTATCAAAACTTCTATAGTTCCTATATCTCTACCTAGCATGTGATATCCAAATTCTAGAGACATATTACTAGCCTGGGGTAAATCTATACATGGGCTATTTAATATTGCTGTTTTGTTAGGACTCCCGGCTGGGGTTACATTTGTAGATGCTTCTGTGTAAAGGTAGAAAGATCCGTTTTGTGCTGTAGAAGGTCCTGTTCCCGATGAAGGCGTTCCGTTAGAGTCTCTTGTCCATTCGATGTCATCCCCCGTCGCATTGGTCCAATCCCCTAATCCAGACTCAAAACTTTCGCTATACGGAAAATTATTAATAGTGGTACATACAGGTGGATTTGTTGGACTGGTTAAATAAGATCTGTCTGATTCTAATGAGGCTACAATAGCATTTTGTTGTTGACTAGAGAATCCCCCAGTGCGACAACTTTTACGAGTATAAGACATTACATTGTTTACATCGGGTTGGTATTGATCTCCATTAGCATCTGTTGCTGTTCCGGTGTAATTACAACTAGAATTAACAAGACCACTAAGTCTTGGATCTGCTGGGGTATCACAGAAAAAATCTCCTGCAGAAGAACAGTTTGTTCGTTGCACAAGTTCTCTTCCATTAGACGTAGAGTGTGTATGCAGTATAGAAAAATAATGTCCTAATTCGTGAGAAGAAGTAGAGCCGTTTTGCGAGCAAGAAGCATCTAATATTGCCCGGTTTCCGGTTCCCGGAAATTTAGCAAATCCACAGATGGTAGAACTCCCTGAAGTTACTTCAGAAAAGTAAAAAATATTGATAGCCTCGGCAACTTCGTATTGTACTAGTTGACTATCATTACTTTTATTAAAAGAATTATTCCAGCTAGTCTTGTCAATGTATTTGGTAGGTGCATATTCATGAAATGAAATATTCATCGGAGCATACGTCGCATTTAGTTCATCCATTACATTCTGAATCTGTGCGCTGGATACCGCAGGAGAGCCTCCACTCGAGTTACGCGAGACATGATGTTGTATTGGTAATGATACAGGTGTTGCTAAAGCCTTGTTGCCATTATCAGTAATAGATTTAAGGCGTTTCAGCATAAAAGTATCATAGTTTTTAGGCGGTTCTGCACCACAGTCTTTTTCCTGGGCAAATCCGAATCGTACCGTTGTTAACATGGCGATTGCGAGAAAAACAACTATTTGTTTTCTTGATTTCATAAGTTTGAGTTTGTTAATGTTTTTTAATAGTTCTTATTAATAAAGACGTAAAAAAATCAAACGACCCTTATAAAATCATTATTTGTGTTAAAAAAGTAAGGATAAAGAGGTGAGGTTTTGTTTCGAAGTCTGCTACATCTTATTAAAAATATCCCAAATCACAACCCCTGCACTAACCGAAATATTAAGAGAATGCTTACTACCGTATTGAGGAATTTCAATAACAGCATCACTTTCTGATACAACTTGCTGTTGGACCCCCTTAACTTCATTACCAAAAATGATTGCGTATTTTTGATTACGTTCTGGAATAAAATCATTTAGCATGGTTGCATTTTCTGCCTGTTCGATAGATAAAATGTGTACATGCTGTGATTTAAGATCCTGTATGAGTGCTAAGGTGTCTTTTTGATATTCCCAATCTACAGTATCGGTAGCTCCCAATGCAGTTTTTTGAATATCTTTATGAGGAGGAGTAGCGGTTATACCACAGAGGTATATTTTTTCTATCAAAAATGCATCTGCAGTTCTAAATACAGACCCGATATTATTTAAACTTCTAATGTTATCCAGGATGATAAGTAAAGGAGTCTTTTCTGATGCTTTAAATTCTTCTACGGTCTTGCGATCGAGTTCGCTATTTTTAAGTTTTCTGTTCATTATTAGTTTGCAGTCCTTTAAGTTTAGAGTATGCAGTTATGCAATTGCACCAAATTTATTTGGATTGTTTATCATGTAATTTATTAGATTCCCTACTTCAAGGCTTAATGTAGTAAGCTGATCAAATGTTGGTTGATCTATGTATTTACATGCTAACGAAAATTCTAACCAGGTTTGAGTTTCAGTATTTTCAGCATCACTATCCGTAAGTTTACTAATGAAATGTTTTGGATATCTTCTTTTTCTATAGGATTCAGAAATATTGGCTGTGACACTTCTTGAAGATCGTCTAATTTGATCGGTTAAAGAATATGTTTCCTCTTTTGGAAAAACCTTAGTTATTTCAAAAATTTTCATGGCTAATTCGAATGATTTTTTATATGCCAGTAAACTTTTAAAATCCATAGAGTTTTGAAATTTTATTCAAAGGTATAGTTTTATTGGCAGTTATTAATTTTTTTAGAATTGTATGTTTTTTTGATTTTAATGTTTTCAAATTATGTAGAAACTTTGAAGCTAAATACTGCAAACTTTAGACTGCCTACTTTTAAAATCAAAATTGTGAATAAAATTGAATAACTCCTAACTGCTATATTTCAAAAAAAATAGAAGAATAGCTACTTTAGCATGATTCATAAAATTATACTCCATTGGCAGCAAAAAACGGAAAAAAAGTAACTCCATTAATGAAACAATACAATGCTATTAAGGCTAAGTATCCTGATGCATTGTTATTATTTAGAGTAGGGGATTTTTATGAAACTTTTGGAAAAGATGCAATTAAAGCTGCGGCTATTTTGAATATTGTTTTAACCAAAAGAGGTAATGGGAGTGAGCAGGAAACAGCATTGGCTGGATTTCCGCATCATTCTTTAAATACGTATTTGCCAAAATTGGTTAAAGCAGGTGAGCGAGTTGCTATCTGTGATCAGTTAGAAGACCCTAAACAGACCAAAACCATTGTTAAGCGAGGGGTGACAGAACTTGTAACTCCGGGAGTTGCTCTTAATGATGAGGTGTTACAGAGCAAAACTAATAACTTTTTGTGTGCGTTGCACTATGGGAAAAAAGAATTAGGAGTAGCATTTCTGGATGTTTCTACAGGAGAATTTCTTACCGCTCAGGGTGATGTAGCGCATATGGATAAGTTGATGCAAAACTTTAACCCGAGTGAGGTTCTGATCAGTAAGCCAAAAAAGAAAGATTTTGAGCAAGATTTTGGATATGATTTTCATACATTCTTTATTGAAGATTGGGTGTTTAAACCTGATTATGCAGATGAGACTGTAAACAAACATTTTGGTACAAAGACATTAAAAGGGTTTGGAGTGGATCACTTGCAGGAAGGTATTATAGCAGCAGGTGTAATTCTTCACTACCTTGGCGAAACCCAACATCATAAGTTAAAACATATTACAGGAATCCAACGTATTGCAGAAGATCAGTATATCTGGATGGATCGTTTTACGATACGTAATCTCGAGCTATACCATGCTAATGCAGCAAATGCGGTAACCTTACTTGATGTTATAGATAAAACGATCTCACCAATGGGTGGTCGTACGTTAAAACGTTGGTTAGCACTGCCACTTAAGAATATTACTGCTATCCAAAAACGTCATGAGGTAGTACAGTTTTTTTTGAATAATACAACATTACATCAAAAAATTCAACATCAGATTAAGCAGATAGGAGATATTGAACGATTGATTTCTAAAGTAGCTACCGGAAAAGTAAACCCTCGTGAGGTTATACAGCTTAAAAATTCTTTGGAAGCAATTGTGCCTATAAAATCACAAGCATCAAATAGTGATAATGAAGCGCTAAAAGTAATAGGAGAAACGCTGAGTGACTGTGAGCTATTGCGCAATAAGATCAAAGAGACTTTAAATGAAGAAGCTCCTGTAAATGTTCTGAAAGGAAACACTATTGCTAATGGATATTTAGAAGAATTAGATGAGTTAAGGTCTATTGCTTTTTCAGGAAAAGATTATTTGGATAAAATGCTGGAGCGGGAAACCGAAACTACAGGCATTACTTCTTTAAAAATAGCTTCGAATAATGTATTTGGGTATTATATCGAGGTTCGAAATACACATAAAGATAAAGTTCCTGATACCTGGATTCGTAAACAAACCCTGGTAAGTGCAGAACGTTATATCACAGAAGAACTTAAGGAATATGAAGCCAAAATTCTTGGAGCCGAAGAAAAAATTCTGGCATTAGAACAACAATTATTTAGTGATCTCGTACTCTGGATGAGTGAGTATATCAAACCAGTACAGCTAAATGCTACTTTAATAGGGCAACTGGATTGTTTATGTTCTTTTGCTCAACTTGCTACAGAAAATCAATATGTACGTCCTCTAATTGATGAATCGTATGATTTAGAAATTAAAAATGGTAGACACCCTGTAATCGAAAAACAATTACCCCCAGGTGAACAATATATCGCTAATGATGTCCTATTGAACAGAGATAATCAACAAATTATTATGATCACTGGGCCCAATATGAGTGGTAAGTCTGCAATATTAAGACAAACTGCACTAATTGTGTTATTGGCACAAATGGGATGTTTTGTTCCTGCAGAAGAAGCAAAAATAGGAGTGATTGATAAAATATTTACCAGGGTAGGAGCAAGTGATAATATCTCTATGGGAGAATCTACATTTATGGTAGAGATGAATGAGACTGCCAGTATCTTAAATAATATATCCGATCGTAGTTTGGTGTTATTAGATGAGATTGGCCGAGGAACCAGTACCTATGATGGAATATCTATTGCCTGGGCAATTAGTGAATTCTTGCATGAGTACCCTGCAAGACCTAAGACCTTATTTGCTACGCATTATCACGAGTTAAATGAGATGTGCGAGACTTTTGGCCGTATTAAAAATTATAATGTATCTGTAAAAGAACTAAAAGACACTGTTCTTTTCTTACGTAAATTAGTTCCTGGTGGTAGTGAGCATAGCTTCGGGATTCATGTAGCCAAAATGGCTGGAATGCCTCAACAAGTGTTACATAGAGCGAATAAGATGCTTAAGAAGCTCGAAAAATCGCATAGTAGCGAAGAGCTTACCGATAAGATTAAAGGGATGCAGGAGGAAGATAAGGTGCAATTGAGCTTCTTTAATTTGGATGATCCTTTATTAGAAGAAATCAAAGAAGAAATTTTAGATATCGACATTGATACACTTACTCCTGTAGAAGCATTAATGAAACTTAATGAGATTAAACGCATGTTAACCAGGAAGAAAGCATCACAAGTGTAAAAAAAATCATTCTTTTTTGTAAAAAGACTTTGGTATTACTAGAATTGTTTTAAATTTGCATCCGCAATAACGAGTTGCGAAGTTCTTAACATACTGCGAAAGTAGCTCAGGGGTAGAGCATCACCTTGCCAAGGTGAGGGTCGCGGGTTCAAATCCCGTCTTTCGCTCTGAGATAAAATATATACCAAGCTGAAGTGGTGGAATTGGTAGACACGTTGGACTTAAAATCCAATGGCCTGTAAGGCCGTGCGGGTTCAAGTCCCGCCTTCAGTACTTAAGATAACCCTTTGATTTTTCAAAGGGTTTCTTTGTTTTTAGACATTTCTTGTTTTTCTTCTTTTAGGTTTGAAAAAGTACCTTTATTCAATTTATTATTTTAGAGTAAAAAAACTCAACAAGTTATATGTACTCAATATAATAAACTAAAAATATAAGAGAGCTCTTCAAGTTTGTAGAATTGTTTATCAATGATTTTATGAAATACGAATCTTTTTTCAAGAGCATTGAACTTGTTTTAATTTAATCCAATCTCTTTTACTAAATACCATACTCTTCAAGTTGTTCTTCTTGTTTGTAAAAGATCAAGAAATACAAGGTAAAATACAATCGCTATTTCTGGTAAAACCGTATAAAAAAATGATGTTTTTATGAATAATTAGAGAAAGAATACTTTTGTTAATAAAATGTTATTTGTTTGTTAAATTATATTATGATGAGAATGTTTAAGCATATTCAAATTACTGCATATCAGTACTTTGTGAATATTGGTTTTTTGTGTTTTTTTCAAATACGGTTTTACCATAAACATCCTGTTGATTAAGATTTGTACATTTGAAATGACATTTAGGAAGAGACTTACTCTTATACGCTAAGTGACAAACTACCCCATTGCTTTTATTATAAAAAGATTGATTAAATGAAATAATTTTCAACTTAATTGATCTACTTTCAAAATTATTTTTCAATAATCTTGATTCATAAAAATTCTTACTAAAAAGGAGTTGTGAGTCATGTGGCGAAGCTATATCCTTAATTAAATAAACCTATTATACTCTTAAAACCAACAATATGTGTATTAGTAAACCTAACCGATGGTACGTGCTATATCTAAAAGCACACCATAAAAGAAAAATAGAAAGCCTGTTGATGGAAAATCAAATAATGGCATTTTAAAATAGATAGTGTTTCTTAATCTTGTACTTAGAAGGTATTCTTCTCCCTCCTCTATTATTTTCTCTTAAATTTCTCGTTGAAGGGTTAATTCCCTGTGACTTACCTCGAAAACATATCATGTTTTCGGAAGTATACTTCGTGAGTTTGTCTCAAGATTATTGATTAACACTAAATCACAACTTTTTTAATAGTAAAAAAGAAATTTCAAGTAAAAAATACAATCAAATTTTAAGAGTACGTATATCCTGTTATTCAGTCAAAACAGGTCATTTTCGATTGTTAAATAACTAAAAAATAAAATATGTTTGAAGAGTTTCACTTATCACAAGAAGCCAAAATAGTATCATCAGAACTTCCTGGTAAACGATCAAAAGTGCTGTTGGATATCCAACAAGAGTATGAAGGAAGTATTGTCTCTTACCCCAGAAAAATGCCAATCGCAATTAAAAAAGCAAAAGGAAGCATTATTGAAGATGTAGATGGAAATCTGTTTATCGATTTTTTCAGCGGATGCGGAGTACTTAATGTAGGGCATTGTAATGATTTTGTTTTAGAATATGTAAGAAATCAGCAATCAGAACTGATTCATGCTCTTGATTTCCCTACAGAGAATAAAATGCTGTTAATTCAAAAAATACTGGATCATTTACCCAAAGATATAAGACGTGATTATAAGGTGAGTTTTGGTGGGCCGACAGGCTCGGATGCAGTAGAAGCCGCTATCAAATTAGCTAAAATAAAAACCGGAAGAGATGGTATTATAGCTTTTACCGGAGGGTATCACGGAATGACCTCTGGGGCTTTAGCAGTGACTTCGGATACATATTTTAGAAATAACATAACCTCTTTGATGCCGAATGTACATTTTGCTCCTTTCAGTTATCCTTACAGAAGTGTATCTGATAAAGATAATGAGATAGATTATTTTAAAAATATATTAACGAATTCGCATTCGGGAATACCCAAACCAGCAGCAATTCTAGTCGAGCCTATTCAAGGTGAAGGAGGAAATATAGTACCCGAGGATGGTTACCTGGAAGAACTGGTTAGGATAGCCCGAGACAATGACGTATTAGTCATATTTGATGAAATTCAAAGTGGCTTTTTTAGAACAGGAAGCTTTTTAGAATTTATGAACACAAAGGCGGTACCTGATATAATTACTTTTTCTAAAGGATTCGGAGGAATAGGTTTTCCAATTTCGGGATTAATCTATAGAAGAGAAATAGAAGCCTGGGGACCAGCTGCACATATAGGGACTTTTAGAGCCAATCAGGTAAGTATTGCTGCATCCCGAGGGGCACTGGAGTTTATAGAGAAGTATAACGTACAAGAGTACACCAAAAAGATAGGAGAGTATTTTATTAAAAAGCTGTACAGGTTACAAGAAGATTTCGATTTTATTGGAGATGTAAGAGGAAGAGGAATGATGATCGGAGTAGAAATAGTTAAAGATGTTTTAACCAAAGAACCATTTCCAGAATTTGTAACAATATTTCGAGATGAATGCTTTAAAAGAGGACTCTTGTTTGAAGTTGGTGGGCACTACAATAACGTAATACGATTTGTTCCTCCGTTAATTACCACCACCAAAATTGTAGATGCTGCCATAGAAATTTTGGAAGAAGCAATTACAATCTGTACCAAGAAAAATATGGAACACTCTATAGGATAATCAAACATTGAATCTCTCAAAAAACCAAAAATCAAAAACTAATGCTATCTAAAAGCCTGTTGATCGAAAAAGGAAATGTAAATAATCAAACGATAATAGACCTATTCAAAACACATGTAAAAACAAAAGAAAACAAAGTCGTTTATAGATTTCTTGAAAATGGCGAGGAAGAAACAGATGTAAGAACTTTTGGACAATTGCATAGTAATGCCATGACAATAGCTTCAAGAATCCTTACACTGGTTTCACCTGGAGAGCGAGTACTTCTTCTTTATCCATCTGGATTAAATTTTACAGATGCTTTTTTTGGTTGTTTAATGGCCGGAGTTATTGCAGTTCCGGCATTTCCTCCCACCGGTAAAAGACGAATAGGGAGATTAGAAAATATAGCTACAGATTGCGATATAAAACTAATTCTTACCGAAGAAAAAGTACATGCCAAATGTAAAAGTTGGTTTGAGCATGAGATTTTTTCAGAGGTTTTATGGTCTGTAACAGATGAACCACATGTAGCTCATAAACCTGTAGAATTACCTTCTGTAGATTCAGAAGATGTTGCCTTTTTACAGTATACTTCGGGTTCTACCGGAAATCCTAAAGGGGTTATGGTTTCTCATAAAAATATTATGCATAATACCGAATTGATTCGGCAATGTCTTAACCTTAAAAAAGATTTTATTGGAGTAAGCTGGTTACCGATTTATCATGATATGGGGTTGATCGGCAACATTTTAGAAGCTGTAGCAATGGGGATAGAAATGATTATTCTTCCTCCACAGGCATTTATACAAAAACCTATTCGGTGGTTTCAGGTTATCTCGAAATACAAAGCAAATTATAGCGGAGGCCCCAATTTTGCTTTTGATTTATGTATTAATCAAATCAAAGATGATGATCTGGATAGCATAGATTTAAGCTCTTTATCTACAATGTATAATGGAGCCGAACCTATACGTGCTCAAACTATTAAAGATTTTTTAGTCGCTTTTGAAAAAACAGGAATTACCAAAGAGGCTATTTGTCCTTGTTATGGTATGGCAGAGACTACTCTTGCAGTAACTTTTAGCAGATTAGATAAAGAAACTTCCTTTTTAGAACTTGATATAAATGAGTTCGAAAAAGGTAAAATCTCTTCAGGTTCCCAACAGAAATCAAGTTCGAATGAAGTAAAAGTATTAGTTGGAAATGGCCCAATATTGCAGGATATGCGAATTGCTATTGTTAACCCAAATACCAAAAGAAACTGCTCAGAAGAAGAAATAGGAGAAATATGGGTTAAAGGACCTAGTGTAGCTATAGGGTATTGGGGGAAACCCGATCTTTCTGAGGAGATTTTTCAGGCCGAAATACTAGACGAAAAAGGACAACCTCTGGAGGAAAATTGTCAATACCTTAGAACAGGAGATATGGGGTTTATGAATAATAATGAACTCTATGTTTCTGGAAGATTAAAAGAAATGATGATCATTAATGGAGTGAATCATTATCCCCAGGATATTGAAAAAACAGTGCAGGAATCACATACCGATCTACAAGTTAATGCAGGTGCTGCTTTTTCTATTGCAATAGGAAGCGAAAACAAATTGGTTATTGCACAAGAAATAAAAAGGACAAGTTTAAGAAGTTATGATTTTGATTCAATTAGGAAAACCATTACAAAATCTATTTTAGAAACCCATGACCTTTCTGTATTTGCCATAGTATTACTAACTCCTGGTGGTGTTTCTAAAACTACCAGCGGAAAAATCCAACGATTAGTTATAAAAAAAGCATATGAGTCTAATGCTCTAGAAAAAGTAAAAGAAACATGGATTGTCTCGGGAAGCAAAAGGGGTATTAAAAAAGATAAAAGCAATAGTATTGTTTCAGAAAACTTAGAAGATAAAAAAACATTAGATCCGAAGATAATTAATAGGATTATGATGATTTTGGGTGAAGAAACCGAATTTCCCTTGTATCAAATTCAACCCAATACTTCTTTCTTTGAATTAGGAATATCCTCGATACAATCTATTCGAATAGCAGGAAAAATATCTGAGTATTTTGAGATAGATGTACCTTCTTCATTGTTATTAGAATATCCTTCGATTGAAGAGTGTGCAGACTTTTTGTCGACGGAATTAGAAAATGCAAAAAATAAGAACCAGGCCAAAGATACCATCGTAAAAATTAAAGATGAACTGATTAAAATCCCATTGACCTATGCGCAAGAAAGTTTATGGTTGATAGACCAAACATATGGTAGTGTTGATTATCACCTGCATAGAGCGATTAACTTATCTGATTTTCCTGATATTTCTTGTATAGAAGAAGCTTTACAAATCTTAGTCGTTAGGCATGAGGCATTTCGATCTGTAGTTAAGATAGATGAAAACGGAGCTTTATATCAAGAGGTTCTAGAGGATTTTTCATTTAGAGTTACGCATCAAATATTAGAGAAGCATCAAAATTTAGAACAAGAGATTGAAGCAAATACCAATATTCCTTTTGACTTATCATCTGATCTTAAAATTCGAGTTACGCTATTCGAAACTGAAAAAAAAGAGTATGTTCTCTTGTTTGTATTGCATCATATTGCTGCAGACGGGCTATCCGAACCTATATTTTTCTCAGAGTTTGTCTCATGTTATACGAATCTTCTTAAAGGGCAACACCCTAATTTGGAAAAATCAACGGTTAGATACATAGATTATGCAGCCTGGCAACGTAATCCACATCAGGAGAAAGTTTTAGAAGAAAAGCTGGATTATTGGATAACACAATTACAAGGTATTGTCCAGATCAATGTACCATATGATTTTTCAGTCGTTGGTCAGCACGATAAAAAAGGAGAGAAAATTTCGCTTGTCCTGGGTAAAGAATTAAAAAATAATTTACTTCAATTCTCCAAATCAGAAGGCGTTACGTTGTATATGACAATGCTAGCGGCATTCAAAGTCTTACTTTATAAGTACAGTGGTCAGTCTGATATTTGTATAGGAACTCCTATTGCAAACCGAACACAAACTGAGGTTTTTAATTTGGTCGGAATGTTTGTCAATACGTTGGCATTACGAAGTGATTTAGGAGGTAACCCAGATTTTAGAGAGTTTTTACTAGAAGTAAAAAATACTACCCTAAGTGCTTATTCACATCAATCTGTTCCTTTCGAAAAGATTGTAGAACGATTATCTCCTAATAGGGAATTAGGCAAAAATCCATTATTTCAGATTATGTTTGATTTTCAGGACCATTTTGATCTTGATGGATTTCAATTAGGAGAAATAACTCTTTCTGAGCACCTGATAAAACATACTATATCTCAATTTGATTTCACATTAGAAGTGCGAGATATTCCTGAAGCACTTAATTTATCAATAGAATACTCAACCTCTTTATTTAAGGAGTCTACGGTAAGGCGCTTATTATCACATTATGAAGAACTGTTAAAGAGTATTGTCAATAATGTTTCTTCTCCTATAGATTCTTTATCGATGCTGCCAAAGCAGGAAGAAGAATTAATTTTGGGTCGAAGAGTTACACCAGCAGGACTAAGTTTCAATCCAGGAGCAGTTGATTTGGGTAATGAATCTCCGATCAATGTTCGTTTTGAATCCATAGTAGCAACTGATCCTGGTGCTGTAGCATTAATACACAATGAGAAGATTTGGAGTTATAGCGACCTTAATTCGTATTCAAACCAGATTGCTCACAGTTTGTTGTCGTTAGATCTTTCGCCTTCTTCTATAGTTGGAGTGTATATGGATCGTAGTGTTGAATTTGTAGGTTGTTTACTGGGTATTTTCAAATCGGGTCATGTGTATACTCCTTTGGATACCAATAACCCACCGTCTCGTATAGGTTCGATGTTATCGGATAATCCATTTTCTGTATTAATTACAACAAGTTCTTTATTGTCAGAATTAGGAGATTTGAAAGATATCATAGTTTTGGTAATTGATGAATTGCCTGATGATTCTATAGAAGATAAGGTTGTTTATGATAGCAATATGATTGCAGGTAAACCTAAGGATAATCCTGAGAACAGGAATTTAATGGATAGCTGGGCGTATATTTTATATACTTCGGGATCTACGGGAGCTCCCAAAGGGGCTATTACACGTCATGATGGGGCGATGAACCATATTTTGGCAGAGTATGCTGTTATGGATTTAGCAGATGGGTTCCGATTCTTACAAAGTGCAGGTATTGGTTCAGATATTTCAGTATGGCAGATTTTAGGTCCTTTACTCAAGGGAGGAGTAAGTGTAATCGTCGACAAGTATGAGTTATTAGAGTATGGCAAGTTGTTGGATACCTTGATTCGAAGAAGAGTTACTCTTATCGAGTTTGTACCAACCTATATGTGGGGATTATTGTCGTATATAAAAGAACAGGAAGAAGCGGTTATTTTGAAAGATCTATCAAGCATTATGCTTGTGGGCGAGTCTATTCCTGTTGCGATGGTTAATGAACTGAAACGTTTGTATCCCGAGGTAAGGTTATGGAATGCTTATGGTCCTTGCGAGGCATCCGATGATGTTATCCAGTATGAGATCAAAGACTTTTTAGAGGAGACCCAGGTACGAGTTCCTATCGGTCGTGTTATTCCTAATATGAACACTGTTATTTTGGATAAATCGGGAGGGTTGTGTCCGATAGGAGTTATAGGAGAGATAGGTGTTAGTGGAGTAGGAGTAGGAGCAGGATATTTAGGATTACCAGATCGTACTTCAGAGAGTTTTATAGAGAACCCCTTCAAAGATTTATTAGGCGATGTTTTGTATAAGACAGGAGACTTAGGTCGTTGGCTTGAAGATGGGAACATTGAATTTATAGGAAGGGAGGACCACCAGGTTAAGATTCGAGGACATCGTGTAGAGTTAGAGGATATAGCTTCAGCTTTACGTAAGGATGCTTATGTTGAGGATTGTCATGTTTTGGTTCACAGGACAGGAGGTCAGGATTTAGTGATTTGCTTTGTTGTATTAAGTTCTCAAGGCTTATTGTATGCTTCAGATTCTTCAATTACAGAAGTTTTCCATTTGTTATGCAAGGATGAGTTACCGAGTTATATGCATCCTTCTCATTATCATATTGTAGATGAGTTTCCATCAAATTTGAGTGATAAAGTAGATGGCAAGGCTTTGTTAGATATTTTCTTATCAGATTTTGATGATGGAGTTAGTCTTTCTCAACATGTTTATGAGGCTCCACGTAATGAAATAGAGGAACACCTGGTTGATATCTGGCAGGAATTGTTGCATATAGACAAAATCGGAGTTTATGATAATTTCTTTGAGTTAGGAGGTCATTCATTATTAGCGACACAACTGGTGTCTATGATCCGTAAGCAACTAAACATAGAAGTAGCAATAAAAGATATATTTATACATGCCCGGTTGTCTGATCTAGCAGTTCACATATCAGAACAGACATCAGGAGTTTTATTACCGGCAATTACTCCTCAGGAGAGATCAGAACATATCCCTTTATCCTATAGCCAGGAACGTTTATGGTTTTTGGATGAATTAGAAGGTAGTATTGCCTATCATATGCCAGTAGTTTTAAGTTTAGAAGGGGCTTTAGATATTGATGTGTTAGAACAATCCTTTAGAGGAATTATATCAAGACACGAAGTGTTACGAACAATGATTAACTCTGAAGAAGGAGTAGGTTATCAAGAAGTGATTTCAGCAGATAACTGGAGATTAGAAAAAGGTATAATAGAAGATAAAAAATATATTGATGAAACGATAGCTGCTTTTATAAAAATACCTTTCAATTTATCAAAAGATTATAAGTTTAGGGCTTGTGTATATGATTTAGGAACAGATGGCTACTTATTAGCAGGAGTATTGCATCATATTGCCAGCGATGGTTGGTCAGAAGGAGTATTCGTAAACGAGTTTAAAGAATTATATAGCGCTTTCTACAAGGGGAACACACCAATCTTGCCAGAATTACCCTTGCAATATTCGGATTATGCTATCTGGCAACGTAATCATATAAAAGGAGAGGTATTAGAAAATGAATTATCCTACTGGGATCAAAAATTACAAGGAGTCACTCCTTTGTCATTACCTACAGATTATGCACGTCCCTCTGTGCAAAGTACAGAAGGGGCTACAATAGATTTTCAACTAAATGAAGAGTTAGGAAATGCTTTAGAAACATTGTGTCAACAAGAAGGTGTTACCTTGTTCATGATGTTATTATCAGCTTTTAAAGTTCTACTACATAAGTATAGTAATCAGGAGGATATTTGTGTAGGTAGCCCAATAGCAAATCGTACGCAATCTGAGTTAGAAGGAATTATTGGTTTTTTTGTAAATACTCTGGCATTACGTACCGATGTAAGTGGTAATCCTAACTTTAAAGAGTTGTTACATAAAGTGAAAGAAACAACTTTAGAAGGATATGATCATCAGCTAGCTCCTTTTGAGAAAGTAGTAGATAGAGTGGTAGATACTCGTGATATGAGTATTACTCCATTGTTTCAGGTATTATTTGTACTACAGAATACTCCAGAGATTCATGGTGAAATGCTAGAAATGCAAGATGTGTCTATAACCAATTATGAGTTCGGTAATACCACTTCCAAATTTGATTTAACCCTTAATGTACTAGAAAATCAAAAAGGTATTTTATTAACAATGGAATACTGCACTGCATTGTTTGATAGAACAACCGTGGAGCAAATGTTGATACATTACAAGGAGTTGCTTATTACTATTACAAAGAATATAGAAGCGCCTATACATAAATTGTCTATTATAACAGAACAGGAGCGAGATACATTACTGTATACATTTAATAATGGTATCTGTGAATATCCTAAAAATAAAACCATAGTTGATTTGTTTACCAATCAGGCAGAAAAAACTCCTGATGCAATTGCTGTGGTTTATGAAGGACAGAAGCTGACTTATAAAGACTTAGACGAGCGATCTAATCAATTGAGCCATTATCTAATCCAAAAAGGAGTACAACCTGAAGAATTAATAGGTATTTGTATGGATCGATCTTTAGATATGATTACCGGTATTTTTGGAATACTAAAAGCTGGCGGTGCTTATGTTCCTATTGATCCGGATTATCCTCAAAACAGAATCGATTATATGATAAAAGATTCTGGAGTTAATTTAGTAGTAAGCAACTCTGATATAACACCTGTTTTTGAAGAAACAAAAGGATTGAGTATCGTATCTCTGGATAAAGAATGGGGAGTTATCAGTAACAATTCAACTCATCCAACGAATAGACAACTGAATCCGAATGGATTGGCCTATGTGATTTATACTTCTGGTAGTACTGGTAAACCTAAAGGAGTTTTAATAACCAATACCAATGTGGTACGATTATTCGAAAACGAATCTCCTTTGTACGATTTTAATTCTGATGATGTTTGGACATTATTTCATTCGTTTTGTTTTGATTTCTCGGTATGGGAAATGTATGGAGCATTGTTTTACGGAGGACGTTTGGTTATTGTACCTAAAACTGTAACCAAAGACGCAATTGCTTTCAAGAAGTTATTGATAGAGGAAGGAGTTACTGTGTTAAACCAGACTCCCGGAGCCTTCTATGTACTTCAGGAAGAAATACTACAGGAAAATCAACAAACCTCATTGAGATATGTAATTT
This sequence comes from Aquimarina atlantica, assembly GCF_000626715.1. Taxonomy (GTDB): domain Bacteria; phylum Bacteroidota; class Bacteroidia; order Flavobacteriales; family Flavobacteriaceae; genus Aquimarina; species Aquimarina atlantica. The sequence goes on from NZ_AQRA01000003.1 coordinate 192,241, forward strand.
TTGGAGGAGAAGCTTTGAATCCCAGTTATTTATCTGGATGGAAACATACCTATCCAAATTGTAAATTAATTAATATGTATGGAATTACGGAAACTACCGTACATGTTACTTATAAAGAGATTGAAGAAGTAGATACACTTAGTTCTACAAGTACTATTGGAGCTGCAATCCCAACATTAAGTTGTCATATACTTGATGAACATTTAAACCTGGTTCCTATTGGAGTAGTGGGCGAACTTTGTATCGGTGGCGCAGGAGTAGCCAGAGGGTACCTTAATAGAGAAGAGTTAACATCAGAACGATTTATTCCTGATCCTTTTAGTACAGAGAAAGAAGCCCGGTTATACAAATCTGGTGATTTAGGAAGATGGTTACCCGACGGAACTATTGAATATATAGGTAGAAAAGATGCCCAGGTAAAAATTAGAGGATATCGAATGGAACTCGGGGAGATCGAGAATGTATTATCAGTATTAGAATCTGTAAAACAATGCTGCGTTCTGGCCAAAGAAGATAGTGCCGGAAATAAACGTTTGGTAGCTTACGTAATTATAGAAGGGGATTTTGATAAACTTGGTGTACAGACTGAGTTAGGTGAAAAATTACCAGATTATATGATCCCAAAGTTGTGGGTTGTTCTGGATCAAATGCCTTTGACAAGTAATGGTAAGATTGATAAGAAATCATTACCAGAACCCGATGCAAATCAATTATCTACAAATGAATATGTAGCGCCTGAAACAACAACAGAAAAACAATTAGCAACGATATGGAAAGAATTGTTAGGACTGGAAAAAGTAGGAATACATGATAATTTCTTTGAGGTAGGGGGTGATTCGATTATTTCTATACGATTGATTTCTAAAATCAATGAAAGTTTTAGTAGGCAAACTCAATTACAGGATTTATTTAAACATAATACCATTAAAAGTTTTTCTGATGCAGTATTATTGAGTGATCAACAAAACGATACATTTGAACTCTTGTATAAAACGGTTGAGGCAGAAATAACAGAATTGAGCCATACCGTTCAAAGTGAAATAGAACTTTCTGATCAGATAGAAGATGTATATCCTATGAGTGATGTACAGCAAGGGATGATCTTAGAATCTTTATTAGATCCCTCTCTTGCAGTTTTTCATGATCAGATGGCATTTCCGATTAAGGATACTTCTTTTAACATAGATGTATTTCAGAAGGCGATTACTTTACTGATAGAAAAACATGCCATATTCCGTACCGGATTCAATTTTTTGGATTACGATCAACCTATTCAAATCATTTATAAAACCGCTCCTGCTAAGGTATTGTTTGAAGATTTAAGTTTACTGGATCAACAAGCACAAGAAAAAGCAATTGAGAACTATCTTGAATCTGAAAGGAACATCCCTTTCGAAATTAAAGCAGGACCTCTCTATCGTTTTAAGGTATTAACAATCGATGATTCTAATTTGTTATTCATTTATCAGTTTCATCATGCTATAATGGATGGTTGGAGTGTGGCTTCTTTCATTACAGAATTGTATAGAACTTATTTCGAACTTAAAAAAGATATCCATTATACTCCTGCCGTCATAGGTGATGGTCAGCGTGAATATGTGATTAGAGAATTAGTAGCCAAAAAAGATGCCGATGCTATTTCTTTTTGGAAAGAGAAATTATCAGAATACAAGTATTTGGATGTTTTTTCAGATACTAAACAACCTACACAATATTACCATAAACACTATAGTGTATCCTATTTGAAGGACCTTAGAACGCTATGTAAGAAGTATAAAGTGTCGCTGAAGTCTTTGTTTTTTGGAGCGTATGTATATGCTTTAAAGATGTTGACCCATGAAGAAGAATTAACCGTTGGTTTGGTAGGTAATAATAGACCGCAAATCAAGGATGGAGATAAGACATTAGGATGTTTTTTAAATACATTGCCTGTTAGGTATACTTCTCAATCAGAGCATAGTTGGCTGTCTTATTTTGAAAGTATTACGACTATACTTGAGGAAATAAATCTGTACGGTCATTTGACTTTTTTTGAGATGAAACGCCATCTTGGATTACAGAAAGAAGATCTTGTTTTTGATACCTTGTTTAATTTTATCGATTTTCATGTATATAATGAGATTTTTGAAAAAGATGCTTCGCCAGATAGTTTGATAAGAGATGAAGGGGATAAAAAAGGATTAAAAGTTAGATCTTTTGAGAGAACCAACTCAAGTTTGAATTTGACTGTAAATTTAACCGGTGGTAGAGGAGTAGAGTTTTCGTATGAACTTCATAATGATTTTAAGTCCGGAATTACCTTAGAACATTTTCACACGTTCATTGATAATATTCTGACCTGTTTTTGTAATAAGCCGGAAGAACCAATCGATAATAAAACTTTATTATCGTATTCAGAACAGCAGAAATTACTTCAGGATTTTAATGATACTCAAATAGCTTATCCAAAAGATAAATCAGTTGTTGATTTATTCAGAAAACAAGTGGCAAAAACACCAAACGGTATTGCTGTTGTTTCTGAAAAAAGTACTTTAACATATAAGGAACTGGATGATCGTTCTAATCAATTGGCAAATTATATTCTTTCAAATTATACTATTGAAAAAGAGAATTTAATAGGGGTAATGTTGGACCGAAGTGATCAATTAATTATTTCAATACTAGCTATCCTGAAAACCGGATGTGCCTATGTTCCTATTGATATTAATTATCCAGAGGAACGAAAAGAATATATAAAGAAGGATAGTGAATGTGTCTTAATTGTTGATGAGGTAGTATTGAATTCTTTCAAAGAAGATCAAGATAAATACTCAGAAAATTTTTCAACTGTAACTATTGAACCAGGTTATTTAGCCTATGTTATTTATACTTCAGGATCTACAGGGAGACCTAAAGGAGTTATGATAGAACATCAAAATTTAGTGCATTTATGTTTCTGGCATAAAGATGCATATAATGTTACTCAGGAAAGTAAAAGCACATTGTTTTCGAGTATTGGTTTTGATGCTTCTGTCTGGGAAATTTACCCATACTTACTTTTTGGAGCTAGTTTATACCCTATTTCAGAAGAGCTTAGGTATGATTTGGATCAGCTACCAAATTTTTTGAAAGATCACAGGATCACTCATAGTTATATTCCTACTTCATTATGTCAAAGTTTTATAGATCAGGAAATTTCCTTACCGTATACAACTGTTTTGACAGGTGGAGATACGTTGCATATAAGTAAGCCGACAGATATTGTTCTATATAACAATTATGGCCCAACTGAAGGTACTGTGGTTGCCACCTATCATAAAGTAACTAATGGTCATGATGATCAAAAAATACCGATAGGAGTTCCTATTTCTAATACGGAGGTTTACATTTTAAATTCGGAGCTTGATTTATTACCAATAGGAGTTATTGGAGAATTGTGTATTAGCGGTTCAGGTTTGGCCCGGGGGTATTTAAATCGTGAAGATTTAACAGAAGAGAAGTTTGTTGCTCATCCATTTAAACCGGGAGAGCGTTTATATAAGACAGGAGATTTGGCTCGCTGGTTAGCTGATGGCACTATAGAGTTTATAGGCCGTAAGGATACCCAGGTAAAGATTCGTGGTTATCGTATAGAATTAGGCGAGATAGAAAGTGTTTTATCAGATCTATCAATTGTTCAGAGTTGTTGTGTATTGGCCCGGGATGATGGTAATGGCAGTAAACGTTTAGTCGGTTATGTTGTTGTAGAAGGTACATTAGAAAAGGATGAGTTAGAGCAGGAGCTACACTTGAGGTTACCGGATTATATGGTTCCCCAGTTATGGATTGAGTTAGAAGAGATGCCATTGACCAGCAATGGTAAGATAGACAGGAATGGGTTACCTTCATTAGATGTTTCGCAGTTGTCGTTACAGGAGTATGTTGCTCCCCGTACGGAGATTGAAACACAACTGTCGGTTATCTGGCAGGATTTGTTAGGAGTTGATAAGATTGGAGTATATGATAATTTCTTTGAGTTAGGAGGTCATTCGTTATTAGCGACACGTTTGGTTGCTATGATCCGCAAAGAGCTGTCTGTCGAAGTTGCTATTCGAGATATATTTTCACATTCTACGATTTCGGACTTAGGACATCATTTATCTGATGCTTCAGAAAACACAGTTTTACCTTCGATTATACCACAGGATAAGCCAGAACATATTCCATTATCCTTTAGCCAGGAGCGATTGTGGTTTATAGATAAGTTAGAAGGTAGTATTGCCTATCATATTCCTGCAGTTTTACATTTAGAAGGGGATTTAGATATAGCTATTTTAGAAGCTTCCCTAAGAAGTATTGTTTCTCGTCATGAAGTATTACGAACGGTATTTTATGCAGAGGATGGAGTAGGATACCAAAAAGTGATTGGATCTGATGATTGGGTATTGCATAGAGAGCTAGTAACCGATACGACAAGTATAGATGATAAGATCGCTGCTTTTGTAGAGGATTCTTTTGATTTGTCAAGGGATTATATGTTTAGGGCTTGCTTATATGATTTTGGATCGAATCATTATATACTGGCTGGGGTTTTTCATCATATTGCCAGTGATGGTTGGTCAGAAAGTATTTTGATTAATGAGTTGGTAGAATTGTATAGTTCAATTCAGGAAAAACGTTCTTCGAAATTACCGAGTCTGAGTTTGCAATATACCGATTATTCGATTTGGCAACGAAAGTATATTGAAGGTGATATTTTAGAAGGTCAATTATCATATTGGGAGGATAGGCTGAAAGGAGCTACTCCATTATCCTTACCAACAGATTATGCACGACCTTCGATACAGAGTTATGAAGGGAATAGTGTTTCTCTTACGTTGGATGCTGATTTGAATAGGATGCTATCAGAACTTTGTTCAGAAGAGGGGGCTACTTTGTATATGGTTTTATTATCAGCTTTCAAGGTATTATTATCCCGTTATAGTGGTCAGGAAGATATTTGTGTAGGTACTCCAGTAGCCAATCGCACCCAATCGGAGTTAGAAGATATGATAGGGTTCTTTATCAATACGTTGGCACTTCGAAGTGATCTGGAAGGAAACCCGAGTTTTAAAGAAGTTTTAGAAAGAGTAAAAGAAACTACGCTAGATGCATATGATCATCAATTGGCTCCTTTTGAAAAAGTGGTAGATAAGGTCATAGCGACTCGTGATATGAGTATGAGTCCTTTGTTTCAGGTAATGTTTGTATTACAAAACACACCAAAAGTAAAAGATCTTGAATTTAGTAAAACACGTGTTAGCACCTACGAGTATGAAGAAACCACTTCTCAGTTTGACCTGACCCTGACTGCGGTAGAAGAATCTGGAGGTATTTCATTAAACATGACATATTGTACGGCTCTGTTTAATAAAGATACAGTTACTCGTATGTTAGTTCACTATAAAGAATTATTGAGTAGCCTTGTCAAAGATATTACGTTGCCTATTCAAGCGTTGTCTATGGTAACAAATCAGGAGAGAGAAGAATTGCTATACAAATTTAATGATACAGTAGTAGCATATCCAGAAGATAAGAGCATTATTGATTTGTTTAAGCAGCAGGTCAAAAAAACTCCAGATGCTATTGCTGTCATTTTTGAAAAAGATAAACTTAGTTTTAAAGAACTGGACGAAAGATCTAATCAATTGGCGCATTATCTTATTAGCCAAGGTATCAGATCAGAAGAATTGGTAGGGATCTGCTTAGATCGTTCTTTAGAAATGATCATAGGTATTTTAGGGATACTAAAATCAGGAGCAGCATATGTACCTATAGACCCAGAATATCCATCAGAGCGTATCGATTATATATTGGAAGATGCTACCATTAAAATCTTATTGAGTAGTATCGACAGAAAAACCCTCTTCGAGAAAACACATACATTAGAGGTTATTTCATTAGATGAAGATTGGGGTGCTATAAGCAATGAATCTACTGGCGATGTAGATAAGCAATTTAACCCAAAATGTTTAGCCTATGTAATTTATACTTCGGGTAGTACAGGAAAACCCAAAGGTGTGATGAATGAACATAGAGGTGTTGTTAATAGGCTATTATGGACTCAATCGCATTATAATCTTGATCCAAAAGATGCTATTCTGCAAAAAACATCATTCTGTTTTGATGTATCGGTATGGGAATTGTTCTGGCCCATTATAAGTGGAGCGAAATTAGTTTTTGCAAAACCAGAAGGGCATAAGGATGCACGGTATTTAAGAACATTGATAGAATCACATAACATTACTACAATTCACTTTGTGCCATCTATGTTACGAGCCTTTTTAAGTGAGATAAATATGGGAGATTGTAGTTGCCTAAAACGTGTTTTATGTAGTGGAGAAGCTTTGCTGGTAGATCAGGCACTATTATTTAGAAAGAAATTCAGTAATGTTAGATTAGATAATTTATACGGGCCGACAGAAGCAGCGATTGATGTGAGTTCCTGGGAGGTTCCGGCAGAAGGAGATTTGTCAAGAATTCCTATTGGGAAACCCGTTGCCAATACAAACCTTTATATTCTTGATAAAGAGGATCAGGTATTACCAATAGGAGTGGTAGGAGAGTTGTGTATTGGAGGAATTCAGGTCGCAAGAGGATATTTAAACCGGGAAGAATTAACAAAAGAAAAATTTGTAGCAGATCCTTTTATCGTAGAAGGCCGTATGTATAAGACAGGAGATTTAGCCCGATGGTTAGCAGATGGTACTATAGAATATATAGGAAGGAAAGATGATCAGGTCAAAATTAGAGGATACCGTATAGAATTGGGTGAGATAGAAAATGTGCTATCTACAATTGAAAATATTCATAGTTGTTGTGTTCTGGCCAGAGAAGATGGCAGTGGGAATAAACGCCTGGTAGGTTATGTAGTAGGAAATCTTGATAAAGAAAAAGTCCAAAAAGAATTGTATTCAAGATTGCCAGAATATATGGTTCCTCAGTTATGGGTCGAATTAGAAGAAATGCCGCTGACCAGTAATGGTAAGTTAAATAAGAAAATACTTCCTGATCCGGATACATCTCTATTATCATCCCAGGAGTATGTTGCACCGCGTAATAATATAGAGAAACAACTGGTTGAGATCTGGCAAGAATTGCTTGGTATTGATAAAGTTGGAGTGTATGATAATTTCTTTGAGCTGGGAGGGCATTCGTTATTGATAGTTCAGTTAATTTCGAGACTACATGATCAAAACCTCCAAATAGAGGTTAAAGATATTTTTGCAAACCCCACAATAGAGGCATTAGCATTAAGGTTAGGTACAGTTACTTCTCACTATGAAGTTCCGGCCAATGGTATTACAGTAGGCTGTAAGAAGATTACTCCAGATATGGTTCCATTACTTGATTTTAGTCAGAAGGAGTTGGATATGGTTGTAGATCATATTGAAGGAGGCGTTGCTAATATCCAGGATATGTATCCGCTTTCTCCATTACAGGAAGGAATGTATTTTCATCATTTATTGAGTGACCGTGATAGTGGAGATCCTTATGTTTTGCTTACAGGGATTTCTTTTGATCATCCCGATAAACGTTCAGAATTTATAGAAGCGTTCCGCTATGTAGTTACTCGTCACGATGTACTTCGTACCTGTATTGTAAATGAAGGATTACCAAATGCCGTTCAGGTGGTTTTACGTGATGTGAAACTTAAGGTGTCAGAATTATCTTTTTCTTCATCGCAAAATGTGAAAGAGGAATTAGAATTGATGATGGCTTCGGGGAAACACTGGATAGATTTGTCAAAAGCTCCTTTATTAAGTTTAGAGACAGCAGATGATCCTACCACAGATAGTTATTACCTAATGATGAAGTATCATCATACCGTGATAGATCATGTTGGTTTAGAGAAGATCGTAGGAGAGATTCAGGTTTGTTTGTCTGGGGATAAATCAAGCCTTTCGACTCCTGTTTTATATCGTGATTTCATTGGCCATGTATTATATCAACAATCAACTAATGATAGTGAGGTGTATTTCCGTTCACGTTTTGAAGGTATTACAGAACCCACGTTTCCTTTTGGCTTGTCTGATACATTAGGAGATGGTAGTGGTATTGAAGAATCTCGTTATGTTTTACCTCGGGATTTATCAAATCAACTTCGATCATTATCCCGTAGTTTAGGTATGACTCCCGCGGTTCTTTTTCATGCAGCCTGGGGATTAGTGATAGGTAGATGCAGTAGTAAGGATTATGCAATTTTTGGATCATTATTTTCGGGTCGATTACAAGGCTCATTAGAGGCAGGGCAATCTTTAGGACTGTTTATTAATACACTTCCCGTGATCTTGAATTTATCTGATAATGTACGAGATTATGTAGCAGAAGTAAAGTCGGAGTTAGAAAGTCTATTACCTTATGAGCAGACTCCTTTATCACGAATTCAGAACTGGAGTGGTGTTTCTAATGATACTCCATTGTTCAGCGCCTTATTAAATTACCGTCATTCTTCTCCTGCTTCTGATAATCCAGACACAGATTTAGGGATGCGTGTATTAGGAGAGAAAGAACGAACTAATTATCCTTTTGAATTAAGCGTAGATGATTTGGGAGAAGATTTTAGTTTGACTGCTTTTGTTGATGGTGATATTACACCTTTACGTGTTATTAAGTATATGGAAATGGCCTTGCAGGAACTTATAAAAGGCCTTGCTAGTAAAGATGTTATTGAGGTAAATAGCTTGAGTATCTTACCAAAAGAAGAACTACAATTATTAAATGGTTTTAATACTACAGAAGTATCCTATCCATTAGATCAAACGGTAGTTGATTTATTTTCTGCTCAGGTTTCCCGTTCTCCATCAGCAGTAGCTTTATCCTATGAAGGTTTAGAATTAACTTACCAGGAGTTGGATGACCGATCAAACCAATTGGCTCATTATTTACAAGAAAAAGGAGTTGAGAATGATGAGCTGGTAGGTATTTGTATCACTCGTTCTTTTGAGATGGTTATAGGTATTTTGGGGATTTTAAAATCCGGTGGGGCTTATGTTCCTATTAAACCTGATTTTCCACTTTCGCGTATTTCCCATATTGTAGAGGATACAAATTGCGATTTGATTTTAACCGATAGCTTGAGTTTATCATCTTTGGACCTGTTGGATGTTACCAAAATTATATTAGATGAAGATACCCCAGAGTATTCAGGATATCCTACTGCTTCTCCAGATATTACCATCGTTCCTGATGCTTTAAGTTATGTGATTTACACATCCGGTAGTACAGGAGTTCCCAAAGGAGCTATGATCGAGCATCGTGGGTTGTTAAACCACCTGTTGCTTATGATAGATGAGTTAGAGATGGATTCTACCAGTGTTGTTGCTTTTACAGCACCTTTTACCTTCGATATTTCAGTATGGCAACTATTGAGTGCTTTATTATGTGGCGGTCGTGTTGCTATTTATAATGAAGATATAATTTTAGACCCACAGTTTTTAGAGAAGTCTTTATCAGAAGATGAAGTGTCGATACTTCAATTAGTTCCTTCGTATGTTTCAGAATTATTAGATGTCGAAACGCCTAAAGGCCTGGATAAATTGAACTATTTTTTAGTTACTGGTGAGGCTGTTTCGCGAGGAGTATTATCAAAATGGTTTTCTCAGTACCCTGCCATTCCCGTTGTTAATGCCTATGGACCTGCCGAGGCAGCAGATGATGTTACTTTGCATAAGATGTATGAAGTACCAGATGGTTCGATGATTCCTATCGGTAAGCCCGTAGCCAATATGCAGATTCATATTCTGGATGCTGTTCTAAATCGGTGCCCTATAGGAGTGATAGGAGAGATTTGTGTTAGTGGAGTAGGAGTTGGACGAGGATACATCAATGATGCAATGAAGACTGCGAGTAGTTTTATTTCAGATCCATTTGTAGAAAGAGGTCGTATGTACCGCACAGGAGATCTGGGCCGTTGGTTAGCAGATGGTACCATTGAGTTCGTTGGTCGTGCAGATGATCAGGTAAAAATCAGAGGGTATCGTATAGAGTTAGGAGAAATAGAAAATGTATTATCAGGTATAGAAGGTATTACTCAGTGTTGCGTTTTAGTTCCCGATGATCATAACGGGAATAAACGTTTGGTTGGTTATGTTGTTTGTTTAGGAGCTTTTGATAAAGTTTTGATTCAGGATTTTTTATCATCACAGTTACCATCGTATATGGTTCCCCAATTATGGGTTGAATTAGAAGAGATGCCATTGACAGGTAATGGTAAAATAGATAAAAAGTCGTTACCATTGTTAGATTCTTCAGTTTTGTCTGGCGAATCTTATGTGGCCCCAAGAACAGATATAGAAGAACAATTGGCATTGATCTGGCAGGACTTACTTGGTGTTGATAAAGTTGGGGTGTACGATAACTTCTTTGAGCTAGGAGGGCACTCATTATTGGCTACCCGATTGGTGTCTAGACTTCGAAAGGAGATGAGTATTGAAGTTTCCATCAGAGATGTATTTGTACATAGTAGATTAGAAGATTTGGGAACTCATTTATTATCCCACCGTTCTGGAGTTATATTACCAGCCGTAGAGGTTCAACAACGTCCGGATCGCATTCCTTTATCGTTTAGCCAGGAACGTTTATGGTTTTTAGACCAGTTAGAAGGTAGTGCTGCTTATCATATTCCGATAGTTTTACGGGTAGAAGGTAGTTTGGATATTGATATATTAGAGACTTGCTTTAGAACTATTGTATCTCGTCATGAAGTGTTGCGAACGATGATCCTTTCTGAAGATGGTATAGGTTATCAAGAGGTGATTGAGTCAAATAATTGGAAATTAGATAAGGTTAAAGATCAATCAGACACTTCTCTGGAAACTTCTTTAATGTCTTATTTGAATATTCCTTTTGATTTAGCGAGAGATTATAAGTTTAGAGCTTGTCTATATGAATTAGATCCTGATCGTTATGTTTTGGCTGGAGTTTTTCATCATATTGCCAGCGATGCGTGGTCAGAGGATCTATTAGTAAAGGAATTTACAGAGTTATACGAGGCATATCAGGAGAATCGTGAGGTAGCCTTGCCAGAATTATCGTTACAATATGCAGATTATGCGATTTGGCAACGTAACTATGTAGAAGGCGAAATATTAGAGCGTCAGTTATCATATTGGGAGACTAAGTTACAGGGAGTTGCTCCTTTAGCGTTGCCAACAGATTATGTTCGCCCATCAGTTCAGGATTATAAAGGTTCATGTATTACCTTGAATTTGAATCCGGATTTAAGTTCAGCAATTAAAGTAGTATGCCAACAAGAAGGAGTTACCTTATTTATGATGTTGTTATCTGCTTTTAAAGTTTTATTGTACAAGTATAGTGGCCAGGCTGATATCTGTGTGGGAACTTCGATAGCCAACAGAACCCAGTCGGAGTTAGAAGACATGATTGGATTTTTTGTTAATACGTTGGCACTGCGAAGTAATTTAGGAGATAATCCTGATTTCAAAGAATTTTTATCACAAGTAAAAGATACGACTTTACATGCTTATGATCATCAATTAACTCCATTCGAGAAAGTAGTAGATCGAGTTGTTGATAAAAGAGATATGAGTATCAATCCATTGTTTCAGGTAATGTTTGATATGCAAAATACTGCTAATGAAACTTTAACGTTAGAAGGGATAACACTATCTCCATATGAGCATGAAGCAAGTACATCGCAATTCGATTTGAATCTGGTTGCTGAGGAGAAGGAATCAGGTATTTTATTACGACTAGAATATTTTACTTCGTTGTTTAAAGAGTCTACAGTAAGGCGCCTATTATCTCATTATGAAGAACTGTTAAAGAGTATTGTCAATAATATTTCTTCTCCTATAGATGCTTTATCGATGTTGCCAAAGCAAGAAGAAGAATTAATCTTAGGTCGAAGAGTTACACCATCAGGACTAAGTTTTAATCCAGGAGCGGTTGATCTGGGTAATGAATCTCCGATCAATGTTCGTTTTGAATCTATAGTAGCCACTAATCCTGATGCTGTAGCCTTAGTACATAATGAAGAGGTTTGGAATTATAGCGACCTTAATTCGTATGCAAACCAGATTGCTCATAGTTTGTTGTCGTTGGATCTTTCGTCTTCTTCTATAGTTGGAGTGTATATGGATCGTAGTGTCGAATTTGTAGGTTGTTTACTTGGTATTTTCAAATCGGGTCATGTGTATACTCCTTTGGATACGAACAATCCTCCATCCCGTATAGGGTCGATGTTATCGGATAATCCATTTTCTGTACTCATTACAACAAGTTCTTTATTATCAGAATTAGGAGATTTGAAAGATATCATAGTTTTGGTGATTGATGAATTGTCTGATGATTCTATAGAAGATAAGGTCGTTTATGATAGCAATATGATTGTAGGTAAACCTACGGATAACCCTAAGAATAAGAATTCAATGGATAGCTGGGCGTATATTTTATATACATCCGGATCTACTGGAGCTCCCAAAGGTGCCATTACACGTCACGATGGAGCGATGAATCATATTTTAGCAGAGTATGCTGTTATGGATTTACCGGATGGTTTCCGATTTTTACAGAGTGCAGGTATTGGTTCAGATATTTCAGTATGGCAGATTTTAGGTCCTTTACTCAAGGGAGGAGTAAGCGTAATTGTCGACAAGTATGAGTTATTAGAGTATGGCAAGTTGTTGGATACCTTGATTCGAAGAAGAGTTACTCTTATCGAGTTTGTACCAACCTATATGTGGGGATTATTGTCGTATATAAAAGAACAGGAAGAAGCGGTTATTTTGAAAGACCTATCAAGCATTATGCTTGTGGGAGAGTCTATTCCTGTTGCGATGGTTAATGAACTGAAACGTTTGTATCCCGAGGTAAGATTATGGAATGCTTATGGCCCTTGCGAGGCATCGGATGATGTTATCCAGTATGAGATCAGCGACTTTTTAGAGGAGACCCAGGTACGAGTTCCTATCGGTCGTGTTATTCCTAATATGAACACTGTTATTTTGGATAAATCGGGAGGGTTATGTCCTATAGGAATTATAGGAGAGATAGGTGTTAGTGGAGTAGGAGTAGGAGCAGGATATTTAGGATTACCAGATCGTACTTCAGAGAGTTTTATAGAGAATCCGTTTGGTGATTTATTAGGTGATGTTTTGTATAAGACAGGAGACTTAGGTCGTTGGCTTGAAGATGGGAACATTGAATTTATAGGAAGGGAGGACCACCAGGTTAAGATTCGAGGACATCGTGTAGAGTTAGAGGATATAGCTTCAGCCTTACGTAAGGATGCTTATGTTGAGGATTGTCATGTTTTGGTTCACAGGACAGGAGGTCAGGATTTAGTGATTTGCTTTGTTGTATTGAGTTCTCAGGGATTATTATATGCTTCAGATTCTTCAATTACAGAAGTTTTCTATTTGTTATGCAAAGAAGAGTTACCGAGTTATATGCATCCTTCTCATTATCATATTGTAGATGAGTTTCCATCGAATTTGAGTGATAAAGTAGATGGCAAGGCTTTGTTAGATATTTTCTTATCAGATTTTGATGATGGAATTAGTCTTTCTCAACATGTTTATGAAGCTCCACGTAATGAAATAGAGGAACACCTGGTTGAGATCTGGCAGGAATTGTTGCATATAGACAAAATCGGAGTTTATGATAATTTCTTTGAGTTAGGCGGTCATTCATTATTAGCGACACGATTGGTGTCTATGATCCGTAAGCAACTAAATATAGAAGTAGCAATAAAAGACATATTCGAATTTAATACCATAGATGAATTAGCATCACATATAGAATTTATTAACCTGGATCTGGATGAAGATCAAAATGAGGATACAGAACAATATAACGTAACCATAGAAATATAATTCTACTTAGTCACCTTACCAGCAACTTATCGGAAATGCGTTAGGGATAGTAGTGTAAAGCCCGGAATCTGATGATAATCGGATGAGGACTTGTAACGTATAGCCCGACCCGAAGGGAAACGCCCAAAGATGACGAAGTAACAATGACTTTAGCTATAACTGAGCTATACTATTTAGTCAAGATCAATCAAAATAAAGATTTAACTACTCCATGAAATATAAAACCGGAGTTAAACGATTAATGGCAAATTCTATCTGCTGGCCGGTAGATGGATCTGTCCTTTAAAGCAATATTATAAACACATGAAAAGAGAAGTTTTAAATATTTTAAAAGAAGCCAATAAAAACAACATAAAATTGGTAGTTAATAAAGGGGCGTTAACTGTTAAATCTACAGATCCAATAGATGCAGATTTACTTCAAAAAATTAAAGATAATAAGGAGTCAATTATTCAATATATAGAGAGGTATCAAGGAGAAAAAAAGGGGAATGCTTTAAAAATTAAACCTTACAATAGAGATGCTATCAACAAAATTCCTTTGTCCTTTAGTCAGGAACGTTTATGGTTTTTGGATCAGTTACAAGATAGCCAGGTTTACCATATACCTGTAGTTTTAAAACTACAAGGAGTATTGGACTTGGATATATTAGAAAGCTCTTTAAAAACGATTATTGCTCGCCATGAGATATTGCGAACTGTTATTTATTCTGAAGAAGGAATAGGTTACCAAAATGTAATTTTGGAAGATCATTGGACTTTAGAAAAAAATATGATAGATGGGGGAAAAAATATTGAAGAGGAAATAGCTTCTTTTATCGAACTCCCTTTTGATTTATCAAAGGATTACAAGTTTAGAGCTGTTGTGTATGATTTGGGTGAAAATCTTTATGTGTTCGTAGGGGTTTTTCATCATATCGCCAGTGATGGTTGGTCAGAAGGAGTATTCATCAATGAGTTTATAGAGTTGTATAGTGCACTACAAGAGAATAGAACCCCTGTATTGCCAGAATTATCATTACAATATGCAGATTATGCTGTATGGCAACGATCATCTATTGTAAATAAAACAATAGAGGAAGAACTTTCTTATTGGGAAGAGAAATTGAAAGATGTTACTCCTTTATCATTACCTACCGATTATCTACGACCATCAATTCAGAGTTATGAAGGAGCAAGCATAACTACTACATTAAATGTCGACTTATGTCGTTCTTTACAGGATTTTTGTCAGAAAGAACAAGTTACTTTATTCATGACTTTACTGTCAGGCTTAAAAGTAGTATTGTCTCGATATAGTGGTCAGGATGATATTTGTATAGGTACTCCTATTGCCAATCGTACCCAATCAGAGCTAGAAGATATGATTGGATTTTTTGTAAATACTTTGGCATTACGAAGCGATCTGACAGGCAACCCAAGTTTTGAAGAAGTTGTTTCCAGAGTTAAAGAAACAACATTGAATGCTTATGATCATCAATTGGTTTCTTTCGAACGTGTCGTTGATCGTGTTGTATCCACACGTGATATGAGTATGAGCCCATTGTTTCAGGTATTGTTTGTGTTACAAAACACTCCTGAACAAACAGATTTATCCTTAGAAGAGATTGCAATTTCTACATATGATTATCAAGAAACTACTGCTCAATACGATATTACATTTAATGTTATAGAACATGATTCTGACATTTCATTACAGGTAGAGTATTGTACAGCGTTATTTGATAGTGCTACAATAGAACGTTTGTTATGTCATTATGAGGAGTTATTACAAAAAGTAGTTAAAGACAGTAAAATACCGGTTAACTCCATATCATTGTTAGGGGTAGAAGAACGAGAAACATTACTTCATAGTTTTAATGATACCAAAGTAGCATACCCATCAGAACAAACATTAATAACTCTGTTTGAATCTCAGGTAGAGAAACATCCAGAAAGGGAAGCGGTGTTTTTTGAAGGGAAATCGTTGACGTATAGGGAGCTGGATGAACGTTCCAACCAATTAGCACGTTACCTTCTTAATCAAAAGATCGAACCAGAAGAATTAATAGGAATTTGCTTAGAGCGTTCGATAGAAATGATCGTTGGTATTTTAGGAATCTTAAAAGCAGGAGCAGCGTATGTACCGATTGATCCAAATTATCCATTGAGTCGTATCGAGTATATGCTTGATGATGCAGCTATTGATATGGTAATGACAACAAGTGATATTGTATCTGTTTTTGGTGAAAGAGAAAAATTAAACACAATTTTATTAGATGGGCATTGGAAGATTATAGAGCAGTTGGATGTGAGTGCAATACCCGAGCAGTCTAATCCTGAACATCTGGCATATGTTATTTATACGTCAGGAAGTACGGGCCTTCCTAAAGGAGTTATGATTGAACATCGTAGTATTGTTAATACCATTTGTTCACAAGTAGAAGCTTTTTCAATTACAAAGGAGGATAGATGCCTTCAATTTGCAAGTTCTTCTTTTGATGCTTCTGTCTGGGAAACTTTTATCTCATTGCTTGGAGGAGCTTCGTTATATATTGCGACCGAGGAAAGTAAGTCAGATGTAACTTCTTTTGGACAATTTATCAAAGAACATTCGATTACGGTTGCTACTTTGCCCCCTGCATTTTTACAGATACTACCTGTTGATGCTTTATCGAATGTACGTACCTTAATTACAGCAGGAGAGGCTATATCTGTAGATTTAGCTAAGGCATTTTCTGAAGGACGTACCTATATTAATGCATATGGTCCTACAGAGAGTAGTATATGTGCCACCACATTTTCAGGAATTATAGAAAATCGTGTGCCTATCGGAGTTCCTATTTCTAATACTGAGGTTTACATTTTAAATTCGGAGCTTGATTTATTACCTATAGGAGTTGTTGGTGAGTTATGTATTAGTGGTTCAGGTTTGGCTCGCGGGTATTTAAATCGTGAAGATTTAACAGAAGAGAAATTTATTGCTCATCCATTTAAATCGGGAGAGCGTTTATATAAGACAGGGGATTTGGCCCGCTGGTTATCTGATGGTACTATAGAGTTTATAGGCCGTAAGGATACCCAGGTGAAGATTCGTGGTTATCGTATTGAGCTTGGAGAGATAGAAAGTGTTTTATCAGATCTATCAATTGTTCAGAGTTGTTGTGTATTAGCTCAGGATGACGCTAATGGCAGTAAACGTTTAGTAGGTTATGTTGTTGTAGAAGGCACATTAGAAAAGGATGAGTTAGAGTGGGAGCTACACTTGAGGTTACCGGATTATATGGTTCCCCAGCTATGGGTTGAGTTAGATGAGATGCCTTTGACCAGCAATGGTAAGATAGACAGGAATGGGTTACCTTCATTAGATGTTTCGCAGTTGTCGTTACAGGAGTATGTTGCTCCCCGTACGGAGATTGAAACACAACTGTCGGTTATCTGGCAGGATTTGTTAGGAGTTGATAAGATTGGAGTATATGATAATTTCTTTGAGTTAGGCGGTCATTCGTTATTAGCGACACGTTTGGTTGCTATGATCCGCAAAGAATTATCTGTCGAAGTTGCTATTCGGGATATATTTTCACATTCTACGATTTCGGGCTTAGGGCATCATTTATCTGATGCTTCAGAAAACACAGTTTTACCTTCGATTATACCACAGGATAAGCCAGAACATATTCCATTATCCTTTAGCCAGGAACGATTGTGGTTTATAGATAAGTTAGAAGGTAGTATTGCCTATCATATTCCTGCAGTTTTACGATTAGAAGGGGAGTTAGATATAGCTATTTTAGAAGCTTCCCTAAGAAGTATTGTTTTTCGTCATGAAGTATTACGTACGGTATTTTATGAAGAGGATGGAGTAGGATACCAAAAAGTGATTGAATCTGATGATTGGGTATTGCATAGAGAGCTAGTAGCCGATATGACGAGTATAGATGATAAGATCGCTGCTTTTGTCGAGGATTCTTTTGATTTGTCAAAGGATTATATGTTTAGGGCTTGTGTATATGATTTGGGAGGTTCGACTTATGTATTGGCAGGAGTTTTTCATCATATTGCCAGTGACGGTTGGTCTCAGGGTATTTTGATACGAGAATTTCTTGAGACTTATAAAGCTATTAAAGCAGGAGGTTCGAGAACCTTACCAGAATTACCTTTACAATATACCGATTATTCGATTTGGCAACGAAAGTATATCGAAGGGGATATTTTAGAAGATCAATTATCGTATTGGGAGGATAAACTAGGAGGAGTTACTCCATTATCCTTACCAACAGATTATGCACGACCTTCGATACAGAGTTATGAAGGGAGTAGTGTTTCGCTTACGTTGGATGCTGATTTGAGTAGCATGCTATCAG
This sequence comes from Aquimarina atlantica, assembly GCF_000626715.1. Taxonomy (GTDB): domain Bacteria; phylum Bacteroidota; class Bacteroidia; order Flavobacteriales; family Flavobacteriaceae; genus Aquimarina; species Aquimarina atlantica. The sequence goes on from NZ_AQRA01000003.1 coordinate 210,418, forward strand.
AACTTTGTACAGAAGAGGGAACTACCTTGTATATGGTTTTGTTATCAGCATTCAAGGTATTATTATCCCGTTATAGTGGTCAGGAAGATATTTGTGTAGGTACTCCTATCGCTAATCGTACGCAATCTGAGTTAGAAGATATGATTGGTTTCTTTGTTAATACACTCGCACTTCGTAGTGATTTAGGAGGAAATCTGAGTTTTAAAGAAGTTTTACATAGTGTAAAAGAGACAGCATTAGCCGCTTATGATCATCAATTAGCTCCTTTTGAAGAAGTGGTTGATAGAGTCATAGATACCCGAGATATGAGTATGAGTCCTTTGTTTCAGGTGATGTTTACATTACAAAACACACCAGAAGTAAAAGATTCTGACTTGGATGATATAAGAACTTCTCCTTATAATCTTGAAGAAACCACTTCTCAGTTTGACCTGACCTTGACCGCAATAGAAGAGGCAGGAGGTATTTCTTTAAGTATAACGTATTGTACAGCTTTATTCACTCAGGGTAGTATGGAGCGTATGTTGGCTCATTATAAAGAGCTGTTGAGTAGCCTCGTTAAGGATGTTACTCTACCCATCCATTCGTTGTCCATGATGACAAATCAGGAGAGAGAAGAATTACTGTATGGGTTTAATGATACGATAGTAGCATATCCAGAAGATAAGAGCATCATTGATTTGTTTAAGCAGCAGGTTGAAAAAACTCCCGATGCTATTGCTATTGTTGATGAAGATGTTAAGATAACATACAAAGAACTAGACGAAAGATCTAATCAATTAGCGCATTACTTACTATCAGAAGGAGTGCAGGAAAAATCCCGATTAGGGCTTTTATATGAGAGAGGAATGGATATGGTGATAAGCATGATAGGTGTGTTAAAATCAGGTGCTACTTATGTTCCTCTCGACACTTCTCTACCACCGAATCGTTTGGATTTTATTTTGAAAGATGCTGAGATAAACTACATTATTCATAGTGATTCTTCTTTATTAACAGAATTATCCTCTGATGAATATACTTTTTTGAATGTCCAAAAATCTTTAGAACATTCTATTGATGTATATAACTCAAATAGAAGTATAGTATCTGATACCTATATAATGTATACCTCCGGAACAACCGGTACTCCAAAAGGTATAGTGATTAGTGACGAAAATGTAATAACGCTTATCAATGATAAAGAGAGTTCAATCGCTATCCATCCATCAGATCGGGTATTGCAATGGTCAAATTATGCTTTTGATGGTTCTACATACGAGATTTTTGGAAGCCTTTTAAATGGTGCATCATTGTATTTGATCCCAGGTTCTATAGCTTCTGATGTTGATGCTCTAACTCAGGTTATTAGTAAAAATCAATTAAGCGTAGTTTTTATAACTACAGCGTTGTTTAATTCTTTTGCAGATTATGACTTGTCAAGATTGTCGAGTTTAAGAATATTATTATTCGGAGGCGAAAAAGTTTCTGTTAGTCCAACAAGAAAAATAGCATCAGCTTTAGGGCAAGAAAGATTACTTCACGTATATGGTCCGACCGAAACTACTGTATATGCAACTTGTTACCCAATTTGTGATATTCCTGATAATGCAGGAACTATTCCTATTGGAGGCCCGCTTACTAATACGAGCCTTTACGTTTTAGATACCAATATAGAATTAGCCCCTATGGGTGTAGTTGGTGAGTTATGTATTGGAGGGGCAGGTTTAGCCAAAGGGTATTTGAACCGACACGAATTAACCGCAGAGAAATTTGTAGTTCACCCTTTTAAACCAGGAGAACGTTTATATAGAACGGGAGATTTAGCCCGATGGTTACCTGGCGGAAATATAGAATTTATTGGGCGTAAGGATAATCAGGTTAAAATTAGAGGATATCGTATAGAATTAGAAGAGATAGAAAGTGTACTGTCTTCTGTAGAAGGTATTCAGAGTTGTTGTGTATTAGCACAAGAAGATGCTAATGGCAGTAAACGTTTGGTAGGATATGTGGTTGTAGAAGGACAGTTGATTAAGGAAGAATTACAACAAAAATTACACTCTGGATTGCCAGAGTATATGGTTCCTCAATTATGGGTCGAATTAGAAGAAATACCTTTAACCAGCAATGGTAAGATTAATAAGAAAAAACTACCTGTTCCTGATCTATCTTTGTTATCCTCAAAAGAATATATTGCCCCTCGTAATGAGATGGAAGAGCAATTAGCTTTGATCTGGAAGGATTTACTAGGGATTGACAAGATTGGAGTGTATGATAATTTCTTTGAACTGGGAGGACATTCATTACTCGTAGTAAAACTCATCTCCCGATTAAAAGATCAGGAGCTTCAAGTAGGAGTTCGTGATATCTTTGCCAATCCAACAATTGGAACATTAGCATTGCGATTAGGAGTTGCTGCCCCAAGTTATGAGATTCCTGCCAATGGTATCACAACAGATTGCGAGAAGATTACTCCCGATATGGTCCCGTTACTTGATTTTAGACAGGAGGAGTTGGATATGGTTGTAGATCATATTGAAGAAGGCGTTGCTAATATCCAAGATATGTATCCGCTTTCTCCACTGCAAGAGGGAATGTATTTTCATCATTTGATGAGTGATCAGAGTAATGGAGATCCTTACATATTATTTAATTTGTTGTCTTTTGATAGCCTGGATAAACGTTCACAATTTATAGAAGCACTCCGCTATGTGATTACACGTCATGATGTACTTCGAACTTGTATTTTGAGCGAAGGGCTACCTCATGCTGTTCAGGTAGTTCTAAGAGAGGTTAAGCTTCAAGTATCAAAATTATCTTTTTCTTCATCGCAAAATGTAAAAGAAGAACTAGAATCAATAATTGATTCTGGGAAACATTGGATGGATTTATCAAAAGGGCCATTGTTACAGTTGCAAACTGCTGATGATACAAGTAGTGGTCGTTTCTTCTTACTATTTAAACAACATCATGTAATAATAGATCATGTTGGTTTGGAGAAGATAATAGAAGAGATTGAAATGTATTTGTCTGGAGACACGGTTAATTTTACCCAACCGGTTTTATATCGCGATTTTATAGCACATGTTTTACATCAACAAGCGACTAATGATAGCGAATCTTATTTCCGTTCACGTTTAGGAGATATCACAGAACCTACTTTTCCTTTTGGTTTGTCTGATACATTGGGAGATGGTAGCGATATACAGGAAGCAAGTAAGATGCTTTCTTCAGGTATATCTGCTCAAATTCGTTTACTATCTCGCAAATTAAAGATAAGCCCAGCCGTAATTTTTCATGCCGCTTGGGGTATTGTGATAGGTAGATGTAGTAATAAAGAGTATGCCGTTTTTGGAACTTTGTTTTCAGGACGACTACAGGGATCATTGGGAGCAGATCAGTCTTTAGGGTTGTTTATTAATACGCTCCCCGTGATACTACATTTAGATCATAGTGTATCAGAATATTTAGATCATGTAAAACAAGAGTTACAAGGTTTAATGCCTTACGAGCAAACACCATTATCTAATATTCAACATTGGAGTGGTGTTTCAAATGATACTCCGTTGTTCAGCGCATTGTTAAATTATCGTCATTCAGAACCCCAATCTATATCAGATAATGTGGGTATTGATTTAGGAATAACACTTCAGGTAGACAAAGAACGTACAAATTATCCATTTGATTTGAGTATTGACGATTACGGAGTTGATTTTGGTTTAACAGCCTGTATAGATGGGATTGAGCCGGATCGGGTTATTGCATACATGGAAACAGCTTTAATAAAGCTTCTTGAGGAGATTGAATGCCCAAATAACGTTGAGGTGAGTAGTTTGAGTATTTTGGCAGCCGAAGAACTACAGGTATTAAATAGTTTTAATGTTACAGATATTGGCAATCTTCAGGATAAAACTATTCTGGATATATTCGAAACACAAGCACAACAGACTCCTGATGCAGTGGCAGTTGTTTACCAAAACGAAAAGATTACCTATAGAGAATTAAATGAAAAATCAAATCAATTAGCACATTATATAAGTAATCAAAACATTTCTGAGAGTGCTTTAATCGGTGTTTGCGTGTCTCGCTCTATAGAAATGATTGTCGGTGTTTTAGGAGTTTTAAAATCAGGAAATGCCTATGTTCCAATTGACCCGGAATATCCTTTGACTCGAATTTCTTACATCATTGAAGACGCTAAGCTTGATCTTATAATAAGCACTACTTCAGACATAAAACAATTAGATGTTAATGAGGAAGTGAAGTGTATATTGTTTGACAGAGATCACGAATTAATTACCAAGGAGATCACTACAACACCCGGGATAAAATTGACTCCCGAACATATGGCATATGTGATTTATACGTCAGGAACAACAGGTAAACCAAAAGGAGTTGCTATAACTCATCTCGGTTTGTACAATGTATCATTGAGTTGGCAAAAAGAGTACGATTTGGATGAGAATACTCGTTTATTACAGATAGCCAGCTTTTCTTTTGATGTATTTACAGGAGATCTTTGTCGTAGTCTATTATTTGGAGGGCAGATGATTATTTGCCCTGGCGCTATTCGCTTTGATCTTCGAGAACTGTATAAATTAATGGCTAGCCATAAGATCAATATAATGGAGGTAACTCCTTCATTAGGAATACCATTAATGGATCATATCTATGATAATGAATTAGATTTTGAGTGGCTTAAACTCTTTATTTTAGGATCTGATGTTTGTACTTCTGTCAATTTTTGCCGACTAGAAAGTCGATTTGGAAAACAAGTAAGAATTATAAATAGTTATGGAGTTACAGAAGCTACCATTGATAGTTCTTATTATGAGGCCGAAGATCTAAATAGCCTGGATAGCTTGACTAATGTTCCTATTGGTAAACCTATGGGGAATACTCATTTTTACATTTTAGATGCTTTTAGAAATGTATTGCCTATAGGTGTTATAGGAGAACTATATATCGCGGGACCAGGTCTGGCAAAAGGATATTTACATAAAGAAGAACAGACAAAAGAGAAATTTGTTTCAAATCCATTTGTAGAAGATACTTTAATGTATCGTACAGGAGATTTAGCACGTTGGTTACCTGATGGAAATGTAGAATTTATTGGTAGAGGAGATACACAGGTAAAAATTCGAGGATATCGAATTGAGTTAGGAGAGATTGAAAATGTATTGGCATCTTATGAAGCCGTTATAAATTGTTGTGTTTTAGCTAAAACCGATACGCACGGAAATAATCGTCTTGTAAGCTATGTTGTTTTAAAAGAGAGTCTGGATAAACAGGCTGTAGAAGAGTATTTAAAAGAAAGCATACCAGAATATATGATTCCACGTATTTGGGTGGAGTTAGAGAAAATGCCTTTAACACCAAATGGCAAGATAGATAAGAAATCGTTACCCGATCCCGATAATTTGGAGTTATCAACCCAGGAATATACTGCTCCTGGTAATGAACTGGAAGAACAATTAGTTGATATTTGGCAAAAACTTTTAGGAATAGAACGAATAGGAGTGTATGATAATTTCTTTGAATTGGGGGGGCATTCTTTATTGGTAACAAGATTAGTTTCCATAATTCGTAAGGAATTGAATATCGAAGTTTCTATTCGAGATATTTTTGAGTATACCAACATACATGAATTGGCTCTTCATTTAAAACAACAATCAGTAGGTGTTTTATTACCCGAAATTGTGGTTCAACAACGTCCGGAACGTATTCCTTTATCATTTAGCCAGGAACGTTTATGGTTCTTAGATCAGTTAGAAGGTAGCGTTGCATATCATATTCCTATAGTACTACGATTATCAGGTAGTTTGGATATTGATATATTAGAAACCTGTTTTAGAACTATTGTATCTCGTCATGAGGTATTACGAACAATGATTCATTCTGAGGAAGGTATAGGTTACCAGGAGATTGTTGATTCTGATGCTTGGAAACTGGATCGGAATATGGATCAATCAGACGTTTCGTTAGAAGATTCTATAGCATCTTATTTAACCATCCCATTTGATTTGTCGAAGGACTATAAATTCAGGGCTTGTATTTATGATCTGGGATCAGATCGTTATGTTTTGGCCGGAGTTTTTCATCATATTGCCAGCGATGCATGGTCAGAGGATATATTGGTAGCAGAGTTTGCAGAGCTCTATAGTGCATATCAGGAGAACCGTACGGTAGCTTTACCAGAGTTATTATTACAATATTCGGATTATGCGATTTGGCAACGCAATTATATAGAAGGTGAAATATTAGAGAATCAGTTGTCTTATTGGGAAGAGAAGTTACAGGGGGTTACACCTTTAGGACTACCAACAGATTATGCTCGTCCATCAGTGCAGAGTACAGAAGGAGCGACCTTTAACTTTGAGTTAGACAAAAAGTTAAGTGATTCAGTTACCGAATTATGCCAAGAAGAAGGGGTTACCTTATTTATGGTGATGCTATCCGCTTTTAAAGTTTTATTATATAAATATAGTGGCCAGTCTGATATTTGTGTGGGAACTCCCATAGCTAATAGAACTCAATCAGAGCTAGAAAATATGATTGGGTTTTTTGTTAATACATTGGCATTGCGAAGCAATTTAAAAGATACTGCTGGTTTTAATGAATTGCTACAAGAAGTAAAGAGTACAACGCTAGAGGGATATGACCATCAATTGGCTCCTTTTGAAAAAGTAGTAGATCGGGTAGTCAAAACTAGGGATATGAGCATGAATCCACTGTTTCAGGTGCTGTTTACACTGCAAAATATATCTGCAGAAACAGATTTAGTAATGCATGGTGTAACTATGTCGCCTTTTGAATATGAAGGAAACACTTCACAATTTGATTTAACCATTAACATAACAGAAGAAGTTACTGGTATTTCATTTAATGTAGAATATTGTACAGCTTTATTCAAGAAAGAGACTGTAGAGCGTATGTTGATGCACTATCAAGAACTATTACATAACATTGTAGCCAATCCATCAGAGAAAATCGGAAGCCTTTCTATGTTGAGAAAAGAAGAAAAATCTCAATTGGTAGATGCATTCAACGCTACAGATGTTTCTTATGATCAAAATAAAACCATCGTAAGTCTATTCGAAGAACAAGCCAATAAAACTCCGGATGCTGTTGCTTTAATCTTTAAAGATAAGCAGCTAACATATAAAGAGCTTAATGAACAATCCAACCGCTTGGCATATCATTTAAGGGATACGTATAGTCTGAAAGCAGATGATATCGTCGGTATTTTATTAGATCGATCTGATTGGGCTGTGATTTCAATTTTAGGGATACTAAAAGCTGGTGCAGCCTATGTTCCTATTGACACCAGTTACCCAACATCTCGAAAATCATATATTGTGGAGGATAGCACTCCTAAGGTTTTGATTACAGACTCCGAACATCTTTTTGATAGTATAGAGTTTAATGTAAGTATATTTTCGATAGATGTAGAATTAGAAGAACTACTTGGTGACGCAGAATTATTGACCAATCCTTCTTTTATATCTTCTCCAAAAGATCTGGCATATATTATTTATACTTCAGGAAGTACAGGTAAGCCTAAAGGAGTAATGATAGAACATCGCAATATAACTAACTACGTGTTATATGGTTTATCGGCATATCAATTAGAAACAGGAAGTCATAATTTCCCATTATTTACTTCCCTGGCTTTTGATTTAACACAAACCAGTATCTTTCTCAGTTTACTAACTGGTGGTACCCTGTTTGTTTATGAAAAAGAAGCAATAGAATCTTTACCCTTAATTTTGAAGACCAAAGAAATTACCTCTATTAAATTAACGCCATCTCATTTATCATTTTTAGAGGATACAGAGCATGCTCATTTGAAACGTATTATTATAGGTGGAGAAGCCTTAAAAGGATCGCATATTGATTTGTTAGGACCACTGGATAATTCGGTTAAGGTGTTTAACGAATATGGCCCAACCGAAGCTACAGTTGGTTGTTCTGTTATAGAAGTTAGCACATATGATACTTCTTTATCATCTGTACCCATTGGAAAACCTATAGACAACACGCAAATCTATATACTAGATGACCAACAACAACTGTTACCTGTTGGAGTAATGGGAGAATTGTGTGTTGGAGGGAATGGACTGGCAAGAGGATATCTGAATAAGGAAGAACTAACACAAGAGAAATTTATATCCAATCCATTTGTAGAAGGAGAACGTTTGTATAGAACCGGAGACTTAGCAAAGTGGTTACCCGATGGAAATATTGAGTTTATTGGTCGAAAAGATGATCAGATTAAGATTAGAGGATATCGTATCGAATTAGGAGAGATAGAAAATGTTTTGAGCCAGGAAATAGATATTCTCGAATGTTGTGTGTTATCAAAACCAGATGCTGAAGGAAATCACCGTTTGATCGGATATGTAATTAGCGAAAATGATTTTGATAAAGATAGATTACAATCCTCATTGCTACAGAAACTACCTGGTTATATGGTACCAGGTCTTTGGGTTGTTCTTGAAACGATGCCTCTAACAAGTAATGGTAAGATAGATAAAAAAGCATTACCTGATCCTGAACTGATCGATATTGCCGCAGCTAATTATATCGAACCTCAAGAAGAAATGGAAATCCAGTTAGCTGCAATCTGGAAAGAGCTATTAGAGGTAGAACGAGTAGGGATTCAGGATGACTTTTTCTCTTTAGGAGGACATTCCTTGCTGGCTACTCGTTTGGTATCAATGATTCGAAAAAAATTGAATATTGAAATAGCAATTATCGATGTTTTTGAATATCCGATATTATCAGATTTATCAAAGTATGTAGATTCTCAATCCCGAGGTAGAAGTATACTGCCAGAAATTGTTGCTAGAGAAAATAATGCAAAGATCCCATTATCATTTAGTCAGGAACGTCTGTGGTTTTTAGATCAATTGCAAGGAAGTGTAGAATATCATATTCCGTTTACCCTTCGTTTTACAGGAGATCTGAATACTTCAATATTAGAAAATGCTATTCAAGAAGTAATTTCTCGTCATGAAGTTTTACGCTCTGTTATTGAAGCTGAAGAAGGAATAGGGTATCAAAAAATAAGGCCTGCTACCGATTGGTCTATGGATTTGGTTCAGGTAGAAAATGAGGAGATGATTCTTGAAAAACTAGAATCATTTATCGATACTCCATTCGATATGGCAGTCGATTATATGTTTAGAGCCTGCTTATATCAATTAGATGAAAATGATTATGTATTCTGCGGAGTTCTTCATCATATAGCAAGCGATGGATGGTCTCAGGGTATTTTGATAAATGAGTTTACTCATATATATAGTGCATTACAAAAAGGTCAATCATTTATTTTACCAGAGTTACCAATACAATATGCAGACTATGCGATATGGCAACGAGAATACATAGAAGGTGAAATCTTAGAGCAACAGTTGTCGTTTTGGGAAACCAGGCTTCAGGGAGTTCCTCCTTTATTATTGCCTACCGATTATGATCGTCCTTCAGTTCAAAGTGTTGAAGGAGCATCTGTTAACTTCGAATTAGATGCAAAAACAACTGAAACCATAAAAGAATTTTGTAATGAAGAAGGAGTAACCCTGTTTATGTTCTTATTATCGGTCTTCAAGGTATTGCTTTATAAATATAGTGGTCAGGATGATATCTGTATAGGAACACCTATTGCAAACCGAACACAAGCAGAATTAGAAGGGTTGATAGGTTTCTTTATCAATACATTAGTGCTCAGAAGTGATCTAAGTGATAATCCAGAGTTTAGAGAGCTATTACAGCAAATAAAATCAACAACACTCGAAGGGTATGACAATCAATTAGTGCCTTTCGAAAGAGTTGTAGATCGCGTTGTAAAAACCAGGGATATGAGTATACCTCCTCTATTTCAGGTAAAATTTATGTTAGAGAATACTCCCGAATCAGAAGATTTACATCTCGAAAATTTGGAAATCAACTCATATGAGTATGATGCTGAGTTTTCTCCATTGGATATATCTTTAAATGCAGTGGAGTCAGGAGACGGTCTATACTTTAATTTTGAGTATAGTATTGCGTTGTTTGCCAAAGAAACGGTACAAAGAATGGCATTGCATTACAAGGAGTTAATACAGCATATACTGGTATCTCCGTCATCTAATATAGGAAGCTTAACTATGCTATCAAATGAAGAGTCTTCAATACTGTTAGATGTATTTAGTAGGTCTAATACCACTTCAGTTTCTTATGGAGAGGATAGTACATTAGTCTCGTTATTCGAAAAACAAGCCGCCGAAACACCAGAGGCAATTGCAGTAGTTTTTGAAGATAGAAAGTTGACATATAAAACCTTAAATGAAAAATCAAATCGTTTGGCACGCCACCTAAGAGAGAACTACGAGTTAAATTCTGGTGATTTGGTAGGAATACAATTAAACCGTTCTGACTGGTCTGTTATTTCAATGCTGGGTGCTATGAAAGCGGGAGCTGCCTACGTTCCGATTGATGTAGAATATCCTGCTTCGCGAAAAGCGTTCATTATTAAAGATACACAGCTAAAAGTGTTAATCATAACTTCAGAAAAATTATTTGATAGCATAGAACTTAATGTGCCGGTTTTTTCAATTGATATAGAGCTAGATGATTTATCTCAAGAAAAGGCATATCTACAAAACCCTGATTATTCTGTAACACCTGGTGATTTAGCGTATTTGATTTATACTTCGGGGAGCACCGGGCAACCAAAAGGAGTGATGATTGAACATCGGGGTATTGTCAATACCATATGTTCTCAGGTCGATGCATTTTCGATTACTGCAAATGACCGCTGCCTTCAGTTTGCAAATCCGTTTTTTGATGCTTCTGTATGGGAAATTTACATTACTCTTCTGGGAGGTGCTAGTTTACATATACCATCAGAAGAAGAAAAAGCAGATACAGTTTCTTTTGCAAAATTTATGAAAAAGCATGAGGTAACATTTGCCACATTGCCACCTGCTTTTTTACAATTATTAGAAAGCGATAGCCTTCCGACCATAAAAACCTTGGTAACAGCAGGAGAAACTATACCATTAGAAGTTGCCAGAGCCTTTTCTGATTCCTGCAAATATATAAACGCTTATGGTCCAACCGAAACCAGTATTTGTGCAACAACTTTTGAAGGAGATATTACAGGAGGTAGCGTTCCTATAGGAAAGCCGATCACGAATGCTAATGTTTACATTTTAGACGCAGATATGAATTTGATGCCTGTTGGTGTTCCTGGTGAATTATGTGTAGGAGGACCAGGATTGGCCAGAGGATATCTTAATCGTGAAGAATTAACAAATGAAAAGTTTGTGGATAATCCTTTTGCAGAAGGGGAACGATTGTATAAAACCGGGGATTTAGCTCGATGGTTAGCAGATGGTAATATTGAGTTTATGGGAAGAAAAGATGATCAGGTAAAAATTAGAGGATATCGTATAGAATTAAGTGAGATCGAAAGAGTACTTCTAGAAAAAGAAGAGATCCAGCATTGTTGCGTAGTAGTAAGAGGTAGTACAATCGATACCAGGAGTTTAATAGGCTATGTCGTTGCACAAGAAAACTATGATACTAGAGATATCAATGATTATTTGAAAGAAAGACTTCCAGAATATATGATACCGGGGGTATGGGTTTCTATGGATGTATTGCCGATGAACAGAAATGGTAAAATCGATAAAAAAGCTTTACCAAGTCCAGAAGTTTCTGATATATCTAAAGCAGAATATGTGGCACCACGAAACGATACAGAAGTGAAATTAGTTGCTCTATGGGAAGAGTTATTAAGTATAGAAAGAATTAGTGTACATGATGATTTCTTTGCTTTAGGAGGCCATTCTATCCTGGCAATACAATTAATATCTCGCATTAATTTGTTATTAAATACATCGCTTAGCGTTTCTGTTATATTCGAGAATCCTACCATTTCAAAATTCGTTCAGAAGATGTCTTCTACAGACTTTTTTACGTATAAGGTCATGGTAACCTTACAAGGAAATGGAAGTAAAAAACCAATATTTTTTGCCCCTCCGGCTGCAGGTACTGTAGGTTCTTATTTACAATTATCCAAAGCACTAGGAGATGATCAACCAGTGTATGCGTTTCAATGCCCGGGATTAGACGGAAAATCAAAAACATCTGAATCTGTAGAAACCATGGCAGAAACGTTTATTACAGCAATGCAAGAAGTAGATCCTTCTGGCCCATATCGATTAGGTGGGTATTCTTTTGGAGGAGCCGTAGCACTCGAAATGGCATTACAATTAAGAAATAAAGGATTTGAGGTTGAAGAATTATTGATGATTGATGCTAAAATTCATGAAGTAAGTGATGAGATATATGAACAAATAGATGAAGCACAAAGATTCCGCGAATTACTTTACGAAGAAGTAGATGAGTTAAGAGAGATCTTCGATTCTGAGTTAACCAGATCAAAATTAGCACTCGAAGGTAAATCTATACCCGAGCAGATCAATGTAATTTGTGAACTGGCCAGTGGCTCAGAATTTTCTGTAAGCGATGATGATATTAAAGGGCAATTAGAAGTTCTTTACAGTAATTCGACCTATAGATATATACCGAATCTCGATCAAAAACTGGATACTCAAATCACATTATTTAGAGCAATGTATGTTCCAAAAATATTGGAAAATTCAGAAATGGAAATGATAAATAATGATGCAACAGAATTTGATTATGGATTACAGCAATATACCAGTAAGAAGGTCGTAATACATGCTATACCAGCTGTACATACTACCATACTAGAAGAAACGCATGCAAAAGAAATTTCAGAGTTTCTTAAAGTCGATAACATGATAGAAGTAGCTGATCAAATGATATAATTTTTAACCTTCCATATCCAGCAAAACTTACCAATAGTAGTAGATAACTAATGAAGAAATACTTTTTATACGTAGGCCTGATAATGATTTCATTATTAGGTACCGATTTAACCGATTTTGCCTTAAGTATTTGGGTGTTAAAACAACCAGAAGGAACAATTACTTCATATACTATGATATGGTTTTTTGAAGCGGCTCCTGCTGTTCTTTTAGCACCATTTATTGGCAGTTTTGTAGATAGATGGAGTAAAAAGAAAATAATCATTTATGGGCAGATCATAACAGGTATAGGTAGTAGTATACTGATGTCACTTTTTTATTTCGAACATTTACAACCCTGGCATATTATGATCGTATCAGGAATAGGTTCTATAGCCAGTATGTTTGTTTTTAGTGCTTTTTATGTCGCTACAACGGCATTAGTATCAAAAGATAAACTGATAAAGGCGCAGGGAGTATCAACTGCAATTTATGCTGCTATAAGTATTGGTGTTCCTGTGGTTTCTCCGGTATTATTCAAAATGATCGGTATGGAACGCATATTTATGATTGATATTATCACTTTTTTGATCTCGATCCTTGCTTTTTTGATGATACGATTTGTTGTTGTTGCGAAAACAGAAGAAGAATTCAATTTTAGAAATGATTGGAAATTAGTGAAAGAATTTCTAAAAGAGCGAAAAGGATTAAGATCACTATTAGGTTTTTTCTTTATAATCGGTTTTTTAATTGGACTGATCAAAGTACTATTTACACCTCTGATATTGGATTTTTCAAATGAGTACTATTTGGGCTTGGTATTATCTGTAGTAGGAATTGGTACTGTGATAGGAGGAGGAATAATGAGCATGAGTAAAAAGATCGAACATCCTATTAAAACTATCTTTAATGTTAATATCCTGTTAGGTGTCATTCTTGGTTGCTTATGGATTAATGTTAACCTTTATGTTTTGGCTATTGGAGGAATGTTGGCTGTTCTTTTGTTTACCATTTCCGATATTATGAATAATGCTTTTTTTCAAGCTGTCGTTCCAACAAAAATGTTAGGAAGATTATCAGGTTTTGTTGGATTAGTCATTGGGGCTTCAGAGCCATTGTCTTATATGCTATCGGGGGCTTTTGTAGATTATCTAAGTAATGTTGTTTCTGATGTTTCTTACGAATTTTCAAATCACTTCCCAGGAACCACTATTACAATTGCCATCATCCTCATCTTTACAATATCTGGAGTAATGCTAATGATTGTTTCCTATTTGTTTCAAAGAAATAAGGGGATAAAAAACCTGGATGCTTTATACCAGGAAAAACTTAAGAAAGAATCAAAAGATCAATCAGAACATAATAAAAATACAGCACATATCAATTCTCCTAGTATGAAATGATGCTTTATCATAAACTTTTAAAATCAGTAATAATTCAATGAACGAATTTCAAGTAATACAGGAAAAACAAATTCTTGAACATATACCTATTCGAAATGGTATAACCAGGAAAGAATTTTACAAGGATTTTGTAAACAAAGGACAACCAGTAGTTATTAGAGGAATGACTACAGGTTGGAATGCTTTAGAGTGGGATGTAGATTATTTCAAAGCTAAAGAAACCGGAGTTAAAATTCCTATTAAAGTAGGTAAAGTGAGCGAAGGTAGACGAGAAATGATGCTGATTAGTCAATATGTCGAACTGTTGGATACATACGAAAAAAACGTAAAACTTGGGTTAGATGCTGACCCGGTGGGATACTTACATGATATTCCCTTTTTTTATATGTTTCCAGAGTATTTGGCAGATATATTACCTTTTCCAAAAGAATTGTTGCCCGAGTGGTATTGGCCAAAATGGCAAAACTATATTCAATTCTTCATGGGAGCGACAGGAAGCCTTACCCCATTACATTTTGATACGCTTTTAACTCATAATTTGTTTTTTCAGGTTGTAGGTAGAAAGCAATTCATCTTGATTGATGGGGCCCAAAAAGACCAGTGTTACATAAAAGGATGGAGATGGTCCAAATTTGATCCCAAAAATCCGGATTATGAAAAGTTTCCTAAAGCCAAAGATCTAAATATAAAAGAAGCGATTTTAGAACCTGGGGATATTTTGTATATGCCTTCAGGAATGTTGCATCAAGTCCATGGGTTAAGTCAATCAATTTCTTTCAATATAGATTGGCATACCTCTAGAAGTGCTAAAAAAGGAGTGGGAACTTTATGGAAAGGAGCTCCTCTTAAAAATGTATACTATAATGCATTGGTGTATGCAGGATTACAACTCAAAGTTCCCGAAAAAAGCATATTTCCATTATATAAGTCATACCTAAATTATATCAGTTAATATTTAATATAAAAGAAATGAGTACAAAAGTATATCTTAAACCTAATGTTGTTATTGAACCCTTATTTGATAATTGGTATGCCTGGAGTCATTTGATTTCTCCTGCTACAGGAGCAATGAATGTAGTAGGGCGACATTTAAAAATAATGAGCTCTTATATACAGGCCCCTGCTGCACATGCAGCAGCAGTTAAAAACCCAAAGATGCTGGGAGGACCTTTTATTGATTATGGAGGAAAGCGTGTTGATGAAATAAAAAACCTTAAAGAAGAAACTTTACAAAAACAAAAAGATTTGATTGCATTTAATGATGCCGTTAAAGAATTAGATGCATTGTTAAAAAGTAAAGCCAAAGGTTTTTCGTTAGAGCCACTATATGATGAGGTGCCAGAAATATTACAAGGATATGTCGAGTTAATTTATGATTTGAATAACCAACCTTCTTTTAGGTTTTTTGAATCTCTGTTATATAAGAGTAAATTTTATAATCCGGATTCACAAAGTATTTTACTGTGGATCACAGAGAATGATGAACGCCCTTTCGTATTAAGTACACCTCGATTACCCGATAGTAATCAAGTGCATTTGGATATTCCTTTTGATCATAAAGGCTTGGATAAACTAAGCAGAATGAAACGAATACCAGGTTCTGTAAGTGAAGTAAAAGAACTATTGGGGATATCAAAAGAACAGGAAGAAGTATTTGATACTTTTTTTACAACAGAACCTCCTAAAGAATACAATCAATATACCGGTGATAAGGTGCGTATGCGTTATTTTGGTCATGCAAGTATACTTGTTGAGACAAAAGATATTTCTATTATGTTGGATCCTGTAATAAGCTATTATGGGTATCATCAAGATGTTTCGCGCTTTTCTGATATGGATCTACCCGAAGTAATTGATTATGTTTTGATTACTCATAATCATCAGGATCATATATTATTTGAAACCTTGATCCCGTTGCGTCATAAAATCAAAAATATTGTAGTTCCCAGATCTTCAAATGGTAGTTTACAAGATCCAAGCTTAAAACTAATGTTACAAGCCATTGGTTTTGAAAATGTCATTGAAATTGACGAAATGGAAGCTATTAACTTTAGTGACTGTACTATCACAGGAGTACCTTTTATTGGGGAACACTCAGATTTAAATATACAATGTAAAATATGTCATCATGTGGCTGTAGGAGATTTTAAAATGCTTTTTGTTGCAGACTCTTGTAATGTAGCAGCAAAGTTATATGAACATGTACAGGCAGAGCTAGGAGATGTTGATGTGTTATTTTTAGGAATGGAGTGTGACGGAGCGCCTTTGTCCTGGCTATATGGGCCATTGTTAACAGAAACGATAGATAGGGATAAGGATTTTTCTAGAAGATTGGCCGGATCAAATTTTGAAAGAGGAAAAGCACTTGTTGAAGCATTTAGCCCAAAAGAAGTATATGTATATGCTATGGGGCAGGAACCATGGCTGGAATTCATAAGTAGTATCAAATACACAGATGAGTCTAACCCTATTATTCAATCTGATAAATTAGTTAAGTATTGTATGGATGGAAATATAATATCCGAGCGATTATTTGGCGAAAAGGAAATTTTGTACAACAAGACACAGGAATCTAAAAAGGTTTTAGAATCTGTATAAAAGAAGGTACAATAACTGTAAAAAAAAAAAAAGCCTTTGCTATAATTTTTCTGTCATCGTTTTTGATGAAATGATTAGAGTGTAGAACATACTTTATTTGGTTATTCTATGTACAGAAAAACATCGCTTTTTATAGGCTAATCGGTAAATAAATCGATTAGCCTTTTTAAAAAATTGAAAAAAATGAATCATTTCTTTATTGCCAAACCTAAAATAATAGCTATTCCATTTGCCGGGGGTAATCAATATAGTTTTAAAACTATTGAAAAATACATCCAGAAAGATATCGAATGGGTTACCGTAGAGCTTCCGGGAAGAGGTGGAAGATTCAGCGAACAGTCGTTAGATGCAATACATCTAATGGTGGCAGATCTTTTTGATCAAATATTACCTCATATAAAAGAAGGGCCATATATGATTTATGGACATAGTATGGGAACGCTATTAGGCTATGAACTAACCAAGAAAATAGTTGAGGCTAAAATGAGATTACCCAAATGTCTTTTTTTTACAGGACGTTCTGCTCCATCAGTTTTGACTAAAAAGAAAAGATCAATACTACCCAAAACCTTATTTTGGAAAGAAGTATATGATATAGGAGGGTTACCAACAGAAATTTTAGATAATAAAGATCTTTTAGATCTCTATTATCCAATACTAAAATCTGATTTCAAGGCTATAGAAGATTATGAGTATATAACACAAGAGCAGCCTTTTTCTTTTCCGATATATGTTTGTATGGGTACAGAAGAAGTAGGAGAAGATCATAATCAACAAACAATAGAAGAAATAATGGCTTGGGATAATGAGACTAAGTCTTTATGTGGCCCCGAATTACTTGAAGGTGATCATTTTTTTATACTGAAGTCCCCTCAAATAATTGCCCAGAAAATTGTAAAAGCTTACAGAACCAATTCGGTCTTAAGGACTTCTTTTAAATAAGCTTCGACAGTATTAATACAATATAAACACATGAAAGTTTTAAAGTTTGGTGGAACCTCATTAGGCTCTGCAGCATGTTTTGAGCAGGTAAGAGATATCATAACAAATATTGATGGCTCAAAAATAGTAGTTTGTTCTGCAATGGCAGGGGTTACTAACATGTTGGTAGAATTGGTAGAAGCGATAAAAAATGACAAGAGAGATAGTGGTAAAGAAATAATATTGCAATTACAAGAGCATCATGAAAATACAGTTGATATATTAAGAATAGATGCTAAGGCTTCAAAAGTATTAAAAGAAAGTATAGCTAGTATAGTAAAGGAGTTATCTTATTTAATAGACAAAGCTTTCTCTATAGAATTACAAAATCAGATTGTAACATTCGGAGAGGTTTTATCAACACGTGTTTTTTCTGGTTATCTAGCATCTATAGGTGTTAATAATACACTTTTAATGGCTAAAGACTTTATGTATACCGATAGTTCAGGAAGCCCGGATATTACCACAATACGTGAATACCTAAATGATATTTTACAAACTCATAAAGAAGAAAAACTATTTATCACACAAGGATTTATTTGTAAAGATGTACAAGGCAGAGTTAATAATTTAGGACGTGGAGGTAGTGATTATTCAGGAACCATAATTGGAGCGGCATTGCAGGTAGAAGAAGTTCAAATCTGGTCAGATATTGATGGAGTTCATAACAATGATCCAAGGTATGTAGATAATACCAGTTCGATTCCATTACTATCTTATCAGGAAGCTTCTGTTTTAGCCAGTTTTGGAGCTAAAGTGCTTCATCCGCAAACGGTTAAGCCTTTGGTAGACCTTAAGATACCACTATACTTAAAAAATACTTTTACACCATCTGCTACAGGTACTAAAATAGGCGATAATATATCACCACCAGGAATTAAATCTATTGCAGTAAAGGATAATATGGTATGGTTAAAAATAAGAGATATACCCAAAAATGAGAACTATAGCCTATATGATAAAGTATTTACCTTATGTAATGCGTATCAATTTCCTGTTATTATGATGGATAATGTAGAAAATGGATTGTTTTTGGTAATAGAAAAAACAGATAAAATATCAGAGTTTTTATATCAGCTTAAACAAGGTTTTGACATAGATTTTGATTTACCATATAGTGTAATATGTATTGGAGGAAACTCTATCATGAAAGGCCCAAATAGAGGCCATGTCTTTGGTGCATTGGGAGCTATACCAATTAAAATGATTTCTTTTGAGTCGGCAGGCAATTATGTGCTTCTATTAGTAAAGACAGAAGAAAAAATCGATGTAATGCAACAATTACATCAAAAACTTTTTCATGAGCATGTGGAGTTGGATATGGTATAATTAGAGTTTAATAAGTGAATTGTTTTATTCTGATTCAAAATTGAATAGTGATATCATATCCTTCAAGGTGTTCTTTATGTTTATAAAAGATTGTAGAAATGTAGAAATAAATGTTATCCCTGTTACTGATTAATTTAGAGCGAAAAAATAACATTTTTATGAGCAATTCAGAAAAATATTTCCTTGTTAATCAAATGTTATTTGTCGGTTAAATAATATCATGATGAGAATGTTTTTGTTTTTTAAAACACTGTTTATTAGTGTTTTAAAAACCCTTGTTAATTGCGTTCTTTTTAAGTGCGGTTTTGCCATAAACATCCTGTTGGTTAAGATTTGTACATTTGAAATGGCTTTTAGGAAAAGACGTATTCGTATAAGTTAAATGATATAACTACCCCATTGTTTTTATTGTAAAAAAGATTGATTAAGTGAGATTATTTCTATGCCTAATTGATCTCTTTTCAAAAATTATTTTTCAATAATCTTAGTTCATAAAAAACCTTACCAAAAAGGAATTGCGAGTCATATGATGAGCTATATCATCAATTAAATAAACCAATATACCCTTAAAACCTTAGAATATGTGTATTAGTAAACCCGATCAATGGTATGTGCTATATGTAAAGGCACGTCATGAAAGAAAAATAGAAAACCTGTTGAAAGAAAATCAAATAGAGACATTTTTACCATTGGTTAAAACAGTTCGAGAATGGAGTGATCGAAAAAAAGAGATAGAAATGCCATTATTTCCTTCCTATATTTTTGTGAAAATTAATTTAAAAAAAGATACGCATAAAGTGTTATCTGTAAAATCGTATTGCTTTTTCATTCGCTTTGGAGAAGAATTTGCCAAAGTTCATGAATATGAAATAAACTCAATTAAACTTCTTTTAAATATGAATGTACCTATGAAAGTAGAAAATTATGCACCATTATTAAAAGTAGGCGAATATAGAAGAATAGACAAAGGTGCGCTAAAAGGCTTAAACTGCGAAATCATTAAAGCCGATAATGAAAATAAAGTCGTCGTGCGCATTGATTCTATTAAACAAAATATT
The DNA here is from genome assembly GCF_000626715.1 of Aquimarina atlantica. GTDB lineage: Bacteria > Bacteroidota > Bacteroidia > Flavobacteriales > Flavobacteriaceae > Aquimarina > Aquimarina atlantica. Next base: position 230,587 of record NZ_AQRA01000003.1, read on the forward strand.
GTAGCAACAGTACCATCATCCTGCATTTCTGAAGTTGTAGCTTAAATAAATTTTGATAATATAAAAACCCAAAAAATATAAACATCAAGATAGCTCAGTTACTTTCATCATACGTACAATGAGTATGTATGAACGCATAAGGAGGTAACCCTTGTCGTTTTTCAATTTCCACATTTATAAAAATTGCTTTGATAGTAGTAATTCTAGCATTGTCGAGCAATTGTATACTATCGCATAGCTTCATTATCGAAGATTGTGTGATCATCAAATGCATAAATAAATCAAATAACAATCAAAAAACTAAAAAATGAACTCACTTAAAGAATACCATTTATCAGAAACATCAAAAATAGTTTCATCTTCGGTACCAGGAGAAAAATCAAAACTCTTACTAGATCTACAAAAAGACATAGAAGGTAGTGTAGTTTCTTATCCGAGAAGTATGCCTATAGCTATAAAAAGAGCTAAAGGAAGTATTATTGAAGATGTAGACGGAAACCAATTTATAGACTTTTTTGGTGGATGTGGTGTTTTAAATGTAGGGCATAGTAATGATTTTGTTTTAGAATATGTAAAAAAACAACAATCAGAATTGATTCATGCCTTAGATTTTCCCACAGAAAATAAACTCTTATTAATTCAAAAAATAATTAACCACTTACCAAAAAGCATTAGAGAAGAATATAAAGTGAGTTTTGGTGGACCCACGGGTTCTGATGCTGTTGAAGCGGCAATCAAGTTAGCAAAAATCAAAACTGGTAGAGATGGTATAATCGCTTTTACAGGAGGTTATCACGGTATGACTTCTGGGGCCTTGGCGGTGACTTCGGATACATTTTTCAGAAATAATTTAACATCCCTGATGCCAAATGTTCATTTTGCACCTTATAATTACCCTTATAGAAGTACCTCCAATAATAACAATGAGATAGATGGTATAGCTTATTTTAAAAATATACTTACCAACGGTCATTCTGGAATATCTAAACCAGCTGCAATTCTTATAGAACCCATTCAGGGTGAAGGAGGAAATATTGTTCCAGAAGACGGATATTTAGAGGAGTTAGTAAGAATTGCACATGAAAATGATGTACTGGTAATATTTGATGAGATACAGTCTGGTTTTTTTAGAACCGGTAGTTTTTTAGAATTTATGAATACCAGTGCTGTACCAGATATCATCACTTTTTCTAAAGGTTTTGGAGGAATTGGATTTCCAATTTCGGGATTAATCTATAAAAAAGAAGTCGAAGCCTGGGGACCTGCCGCACATATAGGGACTTTTAGAGGAAACCAGGTTAGTATAGCTGCAGCAAGAGGAGCCTTTGATTTTATTGAAGCCAATAATATAGAAGAACATACGATATTAATTGGTTCCTATTTATTAGAGAAATTACAGGAATTAGAAAGTGAAAATCCGTTTATAGGAGAAGTAAGAGGGAGAGGAATGATGATTGGAGTAGAGTTTGTAAAAGATAAAAAGAACAAAGAACCTTTTCCAGAATTTGTAAAGAAATTCAGATCTCAGTGTTTTCAAAGAGGTTTATTGTTTGAAGTAGGAGGGCATTATAACAATGTACTACGACTAGTTCCTCCGTTGGTTACTACCTATAATATTGTAGATGCGGCAATAGCTATTATGAAAGAAGCTATAGCTGTTTGTATGGAAGAATATTTAGAATCTGCTCTCGCCTAAATCCATGTACCACATAACAATGTAACTTATAAAAACAACCCGTTTCCAGAGAGAAAATCTATAAAATAAGTGAGTGCCATTAATGAAATATTCGACACTGTATTTACAAAACTATTTGATACGGGCTCTATTACTAGGTTTGAAAAGATTTAAGAATGCATTCTATAGATATATTTTTTACATCCTTTACAAAACCATTGGATCAGAATCTTTTTTCGGAGTATTTGTCCTTGCTACCACCAGACTTAAGGGAAAAAAATTCAAAATACCTTCGTTGGCAAGATAGACATTCGCATTTGTTTGGGCGATTGTTATTGATTGAAGCATTAAAGCGTTGTGATATCAACAACATATGGGATCTTATCAAGTATAGTTCACACAAACGACCATATTTAACCTTGGATGGATATGATTTTAACATATCCCATTCTGGAGATTATGTGATTTGTGCAATAGGAAAAAATATCAGGCTTGGTATTGATATTGAAGAACACCGAGAGAGAAACCTAAAAGATTTCAGGAACTTAATGACTCTGGATCAATGGGATGAAATTAACAGTGCGAGTTGTTCGTTAAATACGTTTTATAAATATTGGACGATTAAGGAAAGCGTTATTAAGGCAGATGGTCGCGGGTTTTATATTCCTCTAAATGAGCTTGAAGTGACCAATAACACGGTTTGTTTTGAGGATAAATTATGGTTTGTGCAGGATTTTGTATTTACCAAAGGGTATAGTGTAGCAATCGCAACCAATGAGTTATCAACATTTAACATGCATGCTATAAATTTTTATGACTCTTGTATAGTATAGGTCGATGTATAGCATTTACGATTTCAATCTTTCGGTAATTTCAAAACATAGATGGTTAAACTAATCCTATTCTTCAACAAGATCTTAGGTCGAATACCTTGTGGGTTTACCCCAAGGATATTTACTCTTTTTTTTTCGAATTACTAATCATACCAACACTTAAAACCGTTCTAAATCCTAGATGCTCAAGCGAAGAATCTGTGCTAGTAGCCATTCGTGCACTATTACGATAACTGGCACAATAAGAATCGCTACATAAAAAAGAACCGCCTTTTATGACTTTTTCTCGTAAAGCAGGATTATTAGGATTATACGGTTTTTCGGCACCTTTAGGATTATGAGTTAATCCTTGTTGTTTTAATTGATTGTAATACGTTGTATTGTACCAATCTTGTGTCCATTCCCAAACGTTCCCTGCCATGTCATAGAGATGATATGAATTAGGCGGATAGGAACGAACAGGGGCTTTATTTTCATAACCATCTGCTTTGGTATTTTGTAGAGGAAACTCACCTTCCCATGTATTGGCATAACTACTTAAGTCCTTGATATCATTTCCCCAGAAAAAAATACTATTTTTTTCTTTGCCTCGTGAGGCATATTCCCATTCGGCCTCAGTGGGTAATCTTCTACCTGCCCATTTACAGTATGCCACAGCGTCTTCATAAGCTATATGCACAACAGGATATTCGTCTTTTCCTTCGATAGAACTTTCTGGCCCCAAAGGGTGTTTCCAGTTGGCTCCAATTTTCCATAACCACCATTGAGAATAGTCAAAAAGATTAGGAACACTCTCTTTTGTTTTTTTGAAAATAAGTGAACCGGGTTGCAATATAGAATCATGAGGTTTAGGAGCATTGGGAGGTAATTGCTTTTTCATTTCTTCCCAAACAATCTCTCGTTCTGCCACTGTTATATAGTTTGTAGCATCTACAAATTTTTTAAATTGTGCATTCGTGACTTCTGTTATATCCATAAAAAACCCATCTACAGAAACGGGATGAGCAGGAGTCTCATGTTTCATGATCATAGGATCATTTTTTACAGCCCCTTGACTAAAACTTCCCCCTGGTATCCAAACCATTCCTTCTGGTATTGCTATTCCTTTTGGTACATCTTTAATGATTTGTGTCTGCTGTTTAGTTAAGGTCCTTTCAACTTTTTTATGCTCTTGTTCTTTCTTACAACTTGTAATTATTACAAAAAAGATAAGTAGTAGTATCTCTTTTCTATATCTTTTGCAGTATATATCGCTGTTCATGTAGTAATTGTGTTTTTATATCTAAGTTGTTTTAAGCTGGTGATTCAAATGTAATCTTTTTTAGATCATAAAAAGATAAAGCTTTTGGGGTATTCTACAAAACGATAAAAGTTGCTTTTAATCGAAGATCGCCCTTTTAATTAGGCTGTTTTTTTATTTTTTGAATAGCATAATTATATTTTAGTATCTAATTCTTAGGGAGTTACTTAAAATATTTCTAATGAAAAAAGAGCTAGATATTTCAGAGATCCAATTGATCATACGCAATTTAATCGCATTTATAGTGGTAGAAGGCAAAGAGTATGTGAGCGATAAAAAAAAGAAAGCATATGTAGCGGGATATGTACAGCTTTTGATAAAAACTATTCATCTAATCGATGACCAGGAGGAACTCTCATTAATAGAGGATATTGCAGAAGATATCTCGACTTATCTCGAATGAAAAGATACTACTACTGATTTTACTATGATCGAAGAGGGCTTTTTTACTGCGTTAAGAAAGCTCTCTTTTTTTTAAAGTAGTAATAACTTTTATATCTTATGCGTTTTAATATCCAAATCTATAGCACTGTGAACGAACAAGATTATATTGAACGGTTAAAAAACGAAAATAAATTACTTCAGGATAAACTGGATAAAATTAATAAAGGGAAACAGAAAAAAAGAAGATTTAGATGGTGGCTCTTAAAAAAATCCAGTACTCCAATTTTTGGCAATCGACTTAAGAGAAGTATTAGTGCTGCTATAAATGAGTATAAAGAATATAAAACAGTTTCTGTAGATACGGTTTCTGATGTGTCTTCTAGTGTAATCTGGCGAGTGACAAGAATTGGATTATTTGCATTTTTATTTGCCGTAGTTCCTTCATTGGTATTGATTTTTCAGACAAAACTATTAATGAATCAAAATAAATTAATTACCAGTCAGAACAATCTTGTAGAAGCAGACCGAAGATCATCATTGGTATTTGTAATGGGTGATGTTCTTACCGATTTAAACGAGGAATTGAAATATAAAGGGTCTGGTAGTCGTAATATAAGTAAAACATTAGAAGCTAGAATAGTTGGTCTGTGTATGGCGATGAAACCATATCGCTATATTGATGATGGAGTGCTAATTGATAAACCAATTAGTCCAGAACGAGGACAACTGCTATTTACGCTTTTAAAAAGTGATTTGGGTCTGGAATCTTCACAAGATATTTTAAATTCGGCAGAATTTAGATATACAAATCTTAGAAAGGTTAACCTGGGAAGAGGTGTTAATCTTAAATATGCACGATTAGATTATTCTGATTTAACAGAAGCTCAGATGCCTGCCGCAAATATGGAAAGTTGCGACCTTAAAGAAGTGCGAATGAGCAAAATTAATTTATCTGATGGTAATTTGAAAAGAGCACGATTGCATAATGCTAATCTGCAACGGGCAGAATTGTTAAGTGTTGATTTTACAAATGCTAATTTGTATGGAGTAGACCTTAGCGGAGCCGATCTCTCTGAAGCGATATTATGGGGAGCCAAATTAGAAAATGCAAATTTAACAGATGCCATTTTGGATAATGTTATTGTAGATAGACAAGATTGGATAACATATGTTTCGGACACTTTAGACCTTAAGGGAGCTGGAGAGATCGAAAAAAAATATAGGATTAAAAAACAAGGAAAGAAACAGTTTGTTCTGGTTCCCAAAAAATAATACTATTTATCGCGTATAAAAATTAGGCCGTGTACTTTTTTAACGAGCCAGTTTCCTGCCGGAAAATATAATGCAAAGAATAAAGCCATCCCTAAACTGAAGTTTTGAGGGTTAAATATCTTGTCCAGTATATTATCGGGATATGCATAGGATGATTGAAGCCAGTATCCTAAAAATTCTAATATTCCCATTGCAACCAATCCATATGCATATTGTTCAAAAAAAGAATATTGTTTTAAGATAATCGAAATAGGCACCATATATAAAATGTAACATGTGATTACTTGCCACCAGTATGTAAATCTGGCAATTTCTACTTCTGCTCCAAAACGATTCATCCCCAATCCCCATAAGAAATAAATAACAATATACGTTAGGATTAAAGTTTTTGGTGCCTCTTTTAGAGTATTTACATGTTTAGATAATATTTTTTTCATCATGAAGATATATTTGAGCAATCATACGAAAAAACGGCTTTTTGGTAATACGATGTTTTTCTATTGCACTCTTGCGAATAATTGTTTCTAATTCTTTATTGGTAAAAGCCCGTTGTATAGCAATCAATCCATCCTTTCTTGCCATATCCGAAACCGGAAGCATAAAACGTACTGTTTTAAATATATGATAAGCCATTTTACTTCTGTATAACTCACTAAAAATAATATGTTTTACGGTATTAGATTGTAACTTTTTTAAAAAATCGATTAGGCTTTCGTTATTAAAATGATACATAAAATGGCTGCTGATCAATACATCACAATCTGGTAAAGCAAAATTTTTATCTAAAACATTAGCGGTATGAAAGCGAATATGAGTAGGGTCGGGGTTATTTTGCTGTGCATAAAAAATACTTTTAGGATTGCCGTCAATCCCCGTAAAAGTAGCTTTTATTTTATGCTTCTTTAGTGTTTTTGAGATATGCATAATACAATCTCCTCCGCCACAACCAATATCAACAATATGAATTCTCTCTACTCCTGGTTGCGTTTTGCAATATTGTAGTATCGCTTTACTTAATTGTTTGTGATTGCCAAAATAAGTATTTATAAATTTTAAGCTATCTAATGTAGCATTAAGTATTCCTCCTGACAGGGATAAATTGTCTAGTTGCTCAGGTTTATGTAGTCGAACTCTAAGGTTCACAATATTATATTAATTAATGATATGGGCGTTTTTAGTCTTTAGAATAATAATAACTTTACAAAAAAAGACGAAAATACGATGTTTAAAACCGATATCAATGAAATAATTAGAAGGAGACGATCTGTTTTTCCGGCACAATACAATGAAAAAAATGTGTCTAAAGAATTGATTAATATGTTGTTAGAAAATGCAAATTGGGCTCCGACACATAAACTTACACAACCCTGGCGTTTTAAAGTGGTAGAAGGAGAAGCCAAAGATCGATTGGGGGCTTTTTTATCAGATACATATACCGATATCACTTCTGATGAAGATTTTTCTGCATTTAAGTATAATAAAATAATCAATAATTGTAAATCTGCTAGCGCGATAATAGCGATTTGTATGCAACGTGATCCAAAGGAACGTGTACCTGAGTGGGAAGAAGTTGCCTCGACTGCAATGGCAGTACAGAATATGTGGCTGACCTGCACAGCAAACGATATTGGTTGTTATTGGAGCAGTCCCAAGTTAATCAACTATATGGGTGATTTTTTTGATTTTGAAGAAGGAGAGCGTTGTCTGGGATTCTTTTATCTAGGGTATTATGATGAAGACGAGAAAAATACTTCAAAACGAGAACCGATAGCGAGTAAAGTACAATGGATAGAATAAAAAAACCATCCACATTGTGGATGGTTTTTATAAGTCATACGACGTATTGTATTTTAAATACGACTACTGCTGAGTCATTGCTTTAGCATACTCTTGCATTTTTGCAGCACTAGCAGTCATATAGTCAGTCCACTTTTTAGCATCATCACCAGATAATTTCCCAGCAATTTCTTGAGCTGCTGTACCAAGTGCTTGACCTTGTTGACCAAGTTCAGCAAAAGCAGTCATATCTTTACTTTCAGCAGCTTTTTTGTATGCAGCCATATACTCTTCATACTTATTTACATAATCTTGCACCTCAGCGTTATCAAAAGAAGGAACACCGTCAACGGCTTCTTCTACTTTTTCTGCAACTTCTTCGGCAGCTTCTTCTACTTTTTCTGCAACTTCTTCAACAGCTTCTCCTGCTGTATCTGCTGCTTCTTCAGCTTTATTAGCAGCATCTTTACAAGAGATCACTGTTAAAAATACTAGAGCTAAAGCTCCTAAAAAAAATTTTTTCATAATAAATAGATATAGTTAATTTTGGTTACTTAAACGTCAAATCTAATACTTTATTTTATCTATTCGAAATTTAAGGTGGGTAAAAAATACACACTAGTTTTTATTATTCGAGTATAATATAGGTCTAAATCCCTAATACACTTGTATATTAAGGGTTTACATAGATAAAGATTTCTTAACAATATAATATTATAAGCTACTGTTTTTCTCGGTTAGATACTTCCAATAACGTTTTGGAAGGTGTTGTCTATGTAATTTGTTGTTTTTACGGGATTTTATGTTCACATTATTGTAATAGGTTCCCCATAGTTTTTGAAATTCAGTTTCATTTTGAGCGAGTAGCTCATCTGAAATACGAGTCTTTTTTCGAGAAAAACCTTCAATAGTAACTGTTTCTACTATATGTAGATCATAGTAGATACCATAATTTCTTTTAATATCATAGATGACCCATTGCTGATCGGCATAGCGATCCTTAAAATGATGAATGATTAGGGGCAAAACATTAAAATCTGGTTCTACCGTAGCAGTATATATATTGTCTTTTGTTAATTGAAAGCGTACAAACGCTTCCATTCTGTGTTTTTCCCGACCTACCATTCTGGCAACCTGGCTAATTTTTAGAATATCTTTATTACCGAAATCAATATTTCTATTGTCTTTTTTGGTAAAAGTGTTTTGCATATAGCTCAATAATGTATTTTCTACACCTTTGATTTCACTCAAGAATACTTTAAAGAAATCCTGTTGTTCATTTCGGGTTGTTTTAGATGTAAATCCTTTCCATACTCTGGATGCTTTATGTTTCTCGGTAATAACTTCTTCTGTTATTGTAAATAATTGAGTATTGGTATCTGATTCTTTTCTAATAATGGCATCAGGTATTTTTTGATCATATATCATAAAAACACAACTTAAAAACCCTTCAAAACTCCCATCATATAGTAATATCGTTTGCGGATTCATAAGTATTGATATTAAGAGAAAAGACTTAATTGTTGATTAAAGTATTTTTTATACTTGCTATTAGAACTTTTTAGGATTTTGGTTTTTAAGGTATAAGGATCATGATCTTTCTTATAAAAATCCTTAGAATTGCAAGTGATAAAATATTGGGCTCTGTTTAGAGCTATACCAATGGCTTTAAGGTGGGACCAATCCAGGTTTCTAAATTTCCTGGCCTGTAGTATTTTAAATACAGATTGCATACCGATACCAGGAACCCTGGCTAATATCCTTTTGTCTGCTTTGTTAACATCAATAGGAAAGAGATGCAGATTACGTAATGCCCAACTTAACTTCGGATCAATATCCAAGTCCAGATTTTTATGGGTGTCGTTCAATATTTCGTTAACAGAAAACCCATAAAAGCGCAATAACCAATCGGTTTGATACAGACGATTTTCTCTAAGAACAGGAACCTCGGTTCCTAATGAGGGTAATCTAGAGTCTGTCATAACAGGGATATATCCAGAGTAATATACTCTACGCATGTTAAACTTTTTGTAGTAATAGGTGGCAGAATACATGATATCTCGATCACTCTCACCAGTTGCTCCTATAATCATTTGTGTACTTTGCCCTGCTGGAGCATATCGGGGAGTACTTTTTATAATTTTACGTTCTGCTTTGTATTGAATAATTTCATTTTTAACCTTTTGCATAGGTTTTATAAAATCTTCATGTTTTTTATCAGGTGCCAAAAGTTTTAAACCCGATTTGGTGGGGATTTCAATATTTACACTTAATCGATCGGCATATAACCCTGCCTCTCGCATTAATTCATCACTGGCACCGGGAATGGATTTGAGGTGGATATAACCATTAAAATTCTCTTCTAACCTGAGCTTTTTTGCCACAGCAACTAATCGTTCCATGGTAAAATCAGAGTTTTTAAATATCCCAGAACTTAAGAATAAGCCTTCGATATAATTTCTTCTATAAAAATTAATGGTTAGATCAACGACTTCCTGAATTTTGAATGCAGCTCTTTTAATATCATTACTTTTTCGGGTAATGCAATAGGCACAATCATATATACAATGGTTGGTAAGTAAAATTTTTAATAAAGAAACACAGCGCCCATCTTCTGTGTAGCTATGACAAATCCCAAAACCTGTATTATTTCCTAATCCTTTTTTGGTATTGGCTCTTTTGCCACCACTACTGGCGCATGAAACGTCATATTTTGCGGCATCTGCCAAAATAGAGAGTTTTTGACGTATTCGCTCAAACGACATAGACGCATTCTTTAGCCATTTTTATTTGATTTTTTATGGTTCTTATAATTTCTTCGATATCGGTTAATATCTGATAATCGGTAAATCTAAGAACGGTGATTCCTAAGGAAGAAATAAATAACTTTTTTGGCGCATCCAGGTTATAAATATCCGAGAACTCATGTGCATAACTATCAATTTCTATAGCAATTTTTGATGTACTACAATAAAAATCAAAATTGTAATTTTTTACAGCCTTATTTCTAAGAAAATGAAACCCTTTTTCAGTGAGTTTTTGATGAAGCTGGTCGATAGATGTAATAGAACTATCCAGTGAATGTCTAATAATTTTCTCTGATACTTTTTGGTATAAAGGAATGGTTTGTGAAGACATGGTTGATGTATTTAGTTGTAATTTTTCCAAATTTATGGAATTTTTCCATGAATATTAAAATAAAATTATGTTAAAATTGGAAATATTCCAAAATCTTGTATCTTTGTTATTAATTATCCCAGGTCATAGCACCATTTTTATATGATAATACTATTAAAATTTCGATTTTATGGATAATTCAACCAACCAAACCATAAAGCGTTTTAAACAAATTCGCGAGGAAAACCATTATACCCAATCTGATTTTGCCAAGGTCTTACAGATTAAAAATTCTACAGCAGATATAGAAAGGGGTAAGACCAAAATTTCAGGAAAAGTTGTAGCCAGATTATTGCAGGAGTTTAATATTAATCCCTTGTGGTTGTTTGGAGAGAGTTCTCAAAAAAAAATACAATTACACCTGGGAGATGTATCTCCAAAAGTAGTAACTATAGATTCTCAGAATAATGAAAATATAGTTTTGGTAAATGTAAAAGCTGCCGCAGGATATCCACATAATGTTCAGGATTTAGACTGGTATCAGCAATTACCTGCTTTTGATATTCCTTTACCCGAATATCGAAATGCTACATACCGGGGTTTCCAGGTAGAAGGGGATAGTATGTTGCCATTACTGGAGCCCAAAGAATGGGTCATTGGTAAAGCCGTAAATAATCTTTCTGAAGTGAGTAATAATACCATTTGTGTAATTGTTTTGGAAGATAGTGTAGTGGTGAAGAAAATTAGAAAAAATGAAGATGCTTCTATAATAACATTAATCTCTTTAAATTCTGAATACTTACCCTATACGATTCAAACGCATCAAATAGTAGAGCTTTGGGAAATAAATAGCAAGTTAAGTTTTAATATTGATGCTAATTCTGATGCCGCCAGTATGAAACAGCTACAAGAAGCGATGCAGGCATTAACCTCTGAGGTGAGAAGTTTGAAACACTAGTTTATGAACCCGGATTCTTGTGCATGTTTGATAGCTTCATCATAAGAATGTACAAGTAGAATAGGAGAGATGGTAAAGGAATCTATAATCTTTTTAATTCGCTTTTCTTTTCGACGATGTTTTACATTTCTTAGATAGATAGCCAAAATACGACTGGGATATTGCTCTGCTATTTTGGTATAAATATCAGCATCTTTTTCTCCACTATCTCCTATAAGAATAAATTTAAGATGCGGATACATCGTTAAAAGATTTGCTATTTCGGACTGCTTATGCGGAACTTTAGGTTTTGGTGTTTTATCAAATGGAGTTCTGAAATCTCTCAGTAAAATTGGACCTTTTGGGAAATGATGTTTATTAAAAAATGCACTTAAATAGTCATATAAATTCCAGGGACTATTACTCACATAAAAGAAAGGGTTAACAGGTAATCCTTTGGTGCCCAGATGTAATTTTTTACAAAATTTAACCGTGCCTTCTACTGCAGTTCTTTTATCAAAGTTTTTGAAAAGCGTGTTTGCAATAACTCTCCATTTAAATAATGAAGCGACACCTGTATGTATGATAGTGTCATCAATATCACTTATAATGGCAAATTCTGCTTGATCCGATGGAACGAGCATTTGGCTTTTAAATATGTTCTCATTGCTTATTTCTTTACGCGCACTTTCTTTTTTGTAGGATACGCTGTATGTAATCCATCCGTTTTCATCAATATACTTAGAAAGCATAGGAATATCCAGTTCCAGATCATAGTACCCTTCGAGATCTGTACGTGTTTCTATGACTTGTCCATTGGGTAATTTTAGTACTATCTCGATATTCCTGATTTCGTCACTTTCAAGCTGTCTGTAGATATTCCGTAAAGTCTTAAATATACTTTGATTTGTACTAAAATCAATATTTTCATCTTCAAGAGCTCTTCCTGTTGCACGAAAAATAGAATTTGTGCCATAACCAAGGTAAGTATTGATACGTAAAGCTTTTTTCTTAAACATGAAAAATATAAATTTTAATAATTTGTATAGGTTGCGTTTGATGCAATTTTATGTATTAGTCGTATGTATTTAATTTTTTTAAAAAATAAATTCATTTATATTTCTTAGATAAAATTCTTAAACCCGAAAATCAAATGCACCTATCATATTTTTTTCACTGTAAGTTACATATATCATAAAAATAAACAACCTCGCCCAAAGAGCGAGGTTGTCTATACATTAATTTTTAGGATTCTTATTTTATTGAAGCTTTGATGGCTTCAATTTCTGCTTTTACTTCAGCTTTTGATCCTTTTAATTTTTTTACATCATGTTTCACTTTTCCTTTTTCAGAAGTTTCTATAGTAACAGTAGCAGTTGCTAATTCACCTTCCATTTTCATACGAACTTCGATTTTCTTTTCAGAATCTTTATTTGCCGATTGTATCACTTCAATATTGTTAAATGCAACAGCAGTTTCAGAAGTGTGTCCACCTAAAATAGGGGCGATTACAAGACCTACCAAGCATGTAAGCTTAATTAAGATGTTCATAGATGGTCCAGATGTATCTTTAAAAGGATCTCCTACGGTATCTCCGGTTACAGCAGCTTTATGAGCGTCAGAACCTTTATACGTCATTTCTCCGTCAATCATTACACCTGCTTCAAATGATTTTTTAGCATTATCCCAGGCACCTCCGGCATTATTTTGAAAGATTGCCCACATTACACCAGATACACAAACTCCTGCCATATATCCTCCAAGAGGTTCTGCACCAAATAGTAATCCAATAATAATAGGAGTAATAATAGTGATTAATCCTGGTAAGATCATTTCTTTTAGAGCTGCCTTAGTAGAGATGTCAACACATTTAGCATATTCTGGCGTTCCGGTTCCTTCCATAATACCAGGGATTTCTTTAAACTGGCGTCTTACTTCCTGTACCATTTCCATAGCAGCTTTACCTACAGATTTCATAGCCAATGCCGAAAAGATAACAGGAATCATTCCTCCAACAAATAACATAGCCAGTACATCGGCTTTAAAAATATTAATTCCGTCAATTCCTGTAAAGGTTACATATGCTGCAAATAAAGCTAAAGCAGTTAAAGCTGCAGAAGCAATAGCAAAACCTTTACCAACAGCTGCAGTTGTATTTCCTACAGAATCCAGAATATCTGTGCGTTCACGTACGTGATCTTCTAATTCACTCATTTCGGCAACACCTCCTGCATTATCTGCGATTGGACCAAATGCATCAATGGCTAATTGCATTGCTGTAGTAGCCATCATTGCCGAAGCTGCTAATGCTACTCCATAAAACCCTGCTAATTCGTATGAACCATAGATTGCTGCAGCAAATAATACAACCGATAAAAATGTAGATTTCATTCCTACTGCAAGACCAGCAATAATATTAGTTGCTGCACCTGTAGAACTGTTTTGAACGATATCCATTACTGGTTTTTTACCTAAGCTTGTGTAATATGCAGTTACCACAGAAATAAGAGCACCTACTGCAAGTCCTATTAGCGTAGCATAGAATACATTCATCGAAGGAATTTGTTTAGCTCCTTCTCCAAAGAAATTCATAGTCATAGTGCTGGGAAGCATCATGTCTATTAAGAAATAACTCGCTACTACAGTTAATATGATAGCTACCCAATTTCCTAGATCTAATGCTTTTTGAACTTGAGCTTCTTTAGCATCATTATTTTTAATACCTACTAAAAATGTTCCTATGATAGATGCCAAAATACCAACTCCTGCAATAACTATTGGAAGTAAAATAGGTCCCATGTTACCATAAGCATCAGTAAATTGCCCTGTTTGCGACATATCTCTGATTAAGTAATTACCTAATACCATTGCTGCAAGTACTGTAGCTACATATGATCCAAAAAGATCAGCTCCCATACCTGCTACATCACCAACATTATCACCTACGTTATCAGCAATTGTTGCTGGATTACGAGGATCATCTTCTGGGATTCCTGCTTCTACTTTACCTACAAGGTCTGCACCAACATCGGCAGCTTTGGTATAAATACCACCACCTACACGAGCAAATAAAGCAATAGATTCTGCTCCGAGAGAGAATCCTGCCAATGCTTCTAATACGATAGTCATATTATCATAAAAAGAACCTTCGTTGCCCATAAACTGCCCGGTAAAAAACATAAAGAATAAACTTAGTCCTAATACGGCTAGTCCTGCTACACCAAGTCCCATTACAGTACCACCACCAAAAGATACTTTTAATGCTTGTGGTAAACTTGTTTTTGCTGCTTCTGCGGTTCTTGCATTGGCTTCTGTTGCAATACGCATACCAATATTACCGGCAAGTGCAGAAAATATGGCTCCAAAAACAAAAGCAGGTACAATCATCCAGCTAGTAGTATCTACAATCATTGAAATACCAAACAGTGCTAACGAAGCTATAACAACAAAAATTACTAATAATCTATATTCTGCTGCAAGGAATGCCAAGGCTCCTTCTTTAATACTTTTAGAAATTTCCTGCATTTTTTCATTTCCAGGAGCTTGTTTTTTTACCCAAGCCATTTTAATAAACATAAAAAGTAAGCCTAGAATTGCCAACGCAATTGGTACAAAAATCATATTTGATTCCATTGAATATATTTTAAGTTAATTAGTGTTTAAGTTAATCAGTCGCTAAAAGTAGTAAAAATACCCTAAATAGAAAAAGCACAATAGTAACTAATACATATTGTGCTGTGGTATAATTTTTTAACTTAAAAACTAGGAGATGCTAAATAGTCCTTTTGGTTTATTTTCTAGTTCATCAAAACGCTTAACGCAGGCTTTGATAATTTCTTTAGCCTCATCGATATTACCCCATCCTCCGACATCAACTTTTTTCTCTTCCAGATCTTTGTATACCTGAAAGAAGTGTTCTATTTCTTTTATTAAATGAGGATTCATTTCTTTTAAATCTGCCAGTCGACTAGCTATAGGATCAGAAACGGGAACACAGATGATTTTTTCATCAGGACCTTTTTCATCTGTCATATGAAAAACACCAATGGGTTTTACTTCTATTACACAACCAGGAAATGTAGGTTCTGTAACCAATACTAAAACATCCAGAGGATCTCCATCTAAAGCTAAAGTTTCAGGGATAAATCCATAATCTGCAGGATACATCATAGAGGAAAAGATCATACGATCATATCTGATTTTTTTGATATCAAAATCGTACTCGTATTTGTTTCTACTTCCTTTTGGTATTTCAATTAGTACGTCAAAGCTTTCTTTAGTAGCTGCGCTCATAATTATATTCTCTTTTTAATGGGCGGCAAATATAGGTATTACAAGGGGTTAGTTAAAATTTATAAAGAAAAATTATTGCTTTTTTAGCTAAATCTTAAAATTGTGATAACCTAAAAGGTTTTTAGATAAAAATATACGGTAACAATACAGAAAAATATAATGATTGTATGGTATGACTAATGTTTTAAAAGCCAGAATATGTAGTAACTTTTTTAGAAATAAAACCCAAAAGATCCGGTAACTCCAAATTTACGGGCATCAGGATTATCAAAATAATTTCCTCTAAAATGAAAATCTATTCTGAAAATCTTAAAAATATTTCCTACACCCAAACTATATTCCCAATAAACCCGATCATTGGGAGCGATTAAAGTTTCGTTTGAAGGAGCACTTAGTAAAATATTATCATTAGATATTTCTCCCCATGCACCTCTGACACCTACCAATTCTCTGAGGTTAAGTTTTCGTAATAATGGAATTCTGGAAAATATCCTACCGTTAAAATTATGCTCTAAATGTAGTGTTGCATAAGTGTCGGTCACAAACTCATAAAAGTTGAGTAATGGAAATGTATTATAAATAGATAAATAGGTTTGATTTCCGGGGATAACACTTAATAGGCCCAAGGGAACATCTCCAAAAGTTTTTCCCATCTCTAAAGTACTGTTCAATCGCCCAAAACCTCCAATATTCCATGGTTGTTGGTATAAAAGTTGAATTTTTTGATATTCAAAATCACTCTCTATAATATCTTTTAAGCCAACACTATAGTTTAAAAATATGGTGGCAAAATCTCCAGAATTTACAGTAATTCTATCTACTCCATATCCTGTAGTTTTTCGACCAGGGAAATACGCAAGAGAAGTTGCTATTTCGGTTTGTTTGATTTCGGTTTGAAGCTCGTTAGTCTCAGGATCTATAAAATCAAGACTAAATAATGATCGATCTGCTGGCTTTAAAGTTCTAAACGACCCTGTAATCCCGACAGTAAAGTTCTTTTTGGGTTCTAATTGCAACGAAAGCGCAGATAAGTTAATAGAAGTAAGCCTGTTGTTGTCTCCTGTAGCTATAATCGAGGATGATGCAAGACTTCTACCTTCAACATCGTTGGTATTGGTTAGACTGGCACCTAATTGCTCTACATCTCTTCGATTTCCGGCAGAAACAATAAGTCTGGATTTTCGGTCAACTAAATATTTACCAGACAAACCGTATTTAAATTTTTGATCTTTAAATCCATAAGCGCCATAACCTTCAATTCGCCATCTGTCGTTTGCTGTAAAATAGGTTCGACCTCCTGCCCGTAATCTCCATCCTTCAATATTATTATACCCTACTGTAGAAAATAGAGGTCCATAATCAAAGCCATTAAATTCAATATATCCTGTTGCTAATATGGTTCCTATGTTATAAAGTCTTTTAAAAGCTTTTACAGTTCTAAGGGTATCTAGTAATTTATAAACTTTTTGCTCATCCTTATTCAGTTTTTCCATTCTGGCATTTTCCCAAAATGAATCCTTTCTATTATAGATATCATGATCATAAGGGTCTACCTGACTTTGATAAAATTTCTTGTCTTTTTTTATGTCAAATTTGTAATTGTCATACAAAGTAGTTCTTTTACCATATACACCACGTGATTTTTCTTTTTTACTAAAAGCGAAGTCAGACTGAAAATAATCTTTGGTGATTAGAAAAATAGAGTCATTTAATACATCAAATTCTTGTTCGATGTATAAATCTTTTACCCAGTTAATATTGGCGCTTTTTGTAACCTCCAGGTTTATTTCTTTAATGGCCCAGGTAGTATCATTAACCCAAAAATCCCCTTTAAAAGTTAGTTCATTTTTTCTTCTTGGATAATAGATAATGTTGTAACACCATTTATTATCTATATATGCGCTATCTGTTAAGACATAATTATATACATTAATCCCTGTTCTGGATAATGGACTGGTAAAGCTTTTGTCAAAGAATTTTAGATAATTTTCATAAACGTCGTAATCAGAGTACAGGTCTTTAACAAATGCGATTAAGGTTTGGTTATCACTAAATCCTGCATTTTTATTTCCGGTAAGTACTTCTTTGTATTCATTAATTTGATTATCTCCATATACTTTAGAAAGTGCTTCATTAAGAAAAATAGGTAAATAGGTTTTTCCGGTTATTCTTGATGTATCCACATCATCAAAAATAAATTCCATACCATTAAAAATCCTACTATTGATCAAAGTACTATCAATAGTGTTAAGATCAAATTCTAATTTTTCATATTTATCATAGGCATACTGCTTAAACTTTTTAACTCCGTTTTCCCGACGGTTTTTCCAGATTTTTCTTAGAATATCAATTGCGGGATTATTTTTTTTAGAAGTTTTTCCTTTATAAATAACAACTTCATCTAATGCAGCAGCTTCCTCTTCGAGGATGATTTCCATCTTATAGGTAACCCGTTTGGTTAGTTTTATGGTCTTAGTTTTAAAACCAATAAACGAAACTTTGACATTAGAATAATTGTTGTCGGATTCCATATAGAACCTACCGTTTTCATCGGTTATTGTTCCTATTGTAGAATTTGCAAATACAATATTAGCAAAAGGAACAGGTTGCTTATTACTATCATAAACCTGGCCGCCAACTTTAGTTTGTGAATAAAGAAATGTACAACTCAGTAAAGTAAAAAGTATTCCTAAAATCAAATGTCTCATCTAATACTATATAAGATTAATACTTGCGATAATTAGTGGATCACCTCAATTTTTGGGCCATTTTTACATTTGACGATGTTCCGAAAACTGATGAAACGCAAAATAAAGGAGTTCATTTTATTTGTACATCACTTTTTTAACAGCTTTAACAACATCTTTACTATTGGGTAGCCATTCTTCTAATAGTTGTGGAGAATATGGAGTTGGTGTATCTGCGGTATTAATTTTTAGAATAGGTGCATCCAGATAGTCAAAAATATTAGATTGTACCTGATATGTAATTTCTGAAGCAATATTAGCTAAAGGCCAGGCTTCTTCAAGAATAATTAATCGATTTGTTTTTTTAACAGAAGTAAATATAGCATCCAGATCTAAAGGGCGAACCGTTCTTAGATCTATAATCTCACAAGAAATATTTTCTTTAGCTAGTTCATCTGCTGCTTTATATGCTTCTTTAATAATTTTTCCAAATGAAACAATAGTAACATCGTTACCTTCTCTCTTTGTTTCTGCTACCCCTAGAGGAATGGTAAACTCACCTTCTGGTACTTCGCCTTTGTCGCCATACATTTGTTCACTTTCCATAAAGATAACAGGATCGTTATCTCTAATGGCAGATTTTAATAATCCTTTTGCATCTTTTGGGTTAGAAGGAACCACTACTTTTAATCCTGGTGTATTGGCAAACCAATTTTCAAAAGCTTGTGAGTGTGTAGCTCCCAATTGACCAGCAGAAGCAGTAGGGCCTCTAAAAACAATAGGAATATTAAATTGACCACCACTCATTTGGCGCATTTTTGCAGCGTTGTTAATGATCTGATCTATTCCTACCAACGAAAAATTAAACGTCATGAATTCGATAATGGGTCTATTGCCATTCATAGCACTACCAACACCAATACCTGCAAAACCTAACTCAGAGATAGGAGTGTCAAGAACCCGATCCGGACCAAACTCGTCCAGCATGCCTTTACTTGCTTTATACGCTCCGTTATATTCTGCAACTTCTTCACCCATTAAATATATGGATTCATCTCGTCGCATTTCTTCACTCATTGCTTCGCAAATCGCTTCTCTGAATTGTATGGTCTTCATGTGCTTGTTTTTATTATTTTTAGTCGACACCATTTATTTTTAGAATCAAAATGATTAGTAAATGTAATCGTAATAATCATTTTAATTATTCTGATTTTATTTAAAAAAAATATTTTGTGCCATAACGAAGGCAAAAGTAGCAATTAAAACCCTTTGATAGGGGGAGAATATTGAAAAAATTTACTATGCATGCATAGTAAATTATACTTTTTATTTGTACCTTCGCCTTTATTATTAAATTCTCAAAAAATACATATATAAAATGAAGATATTAGTTTGTATTAGCCATGTGCCAGACACAACTTCCAAAATTAATTTTACGGATGGAGATACTAAGTTTGATACCAATGGAGTGCAATTTGTAATTAATCCTAATGATGAGTTTGGGTTAACTCGTGCAATGTGGTTTAAAGAAAAGCAAGGAGCATCTGTAGATGTTGCAAATGTTGGCGGTTCAGAGACAGAACCTACTTTGCGTAAAGCTCTGGCGATTGGAGCAGATAATGCAATTAGAGTAAATACCGAAGCTACAGATGGCTTTTATGTTGCTCGACAATTAGCAAAAGTTATACAGGATGGTGGTTATGATCTTGTTATCGCTGGTAGAGAGTCTATTGACTATAATGGAGGTATGGTACCAGGAATGATTTCTGCTCTTACAGGTGCTAATTTTGTAAATACGTGCATCGGTTTAGAAGTCGAAGGAGATACAGCCACAGTAACACGCGAAATTGATGGAGGGAAAGAAACTTCTACAGCTAAACTACCTTTAATCATTGGAGGACAAAAAGGATTGGTAGAAGAAAGTGATTTACGCATTCCTAATATGCGAGGAATTATGATGGCTCGTAAAAAACCACTTACTGTAGTAGAACCCATTGAAGCAAATCAGGAAACAAAAGCTGTTCAGTTTCAAAAACCAGCTCCAAAAGGAGAAGTAACATTGGTAGATCCTGATAATGTGGATCAATTGGTTACATTATTACATACCGAGGCTAAGGTGATTTAATTGAAACTAAATCATTCTGAACTCTTTATAAAAAATTAACAAAACAATCAAACAGTTCCTGAAAACATGTTCGGGAAAAATTAAACAAAATTTTTATGTCAATTTTAGTATATACAGAAAGTGAAGGCCAAAAATTTAAAAAAGCCGCTTTCGAAGTAGCATCTTATGCAAAAGAAGTTGCTACTATGCTTGGTACAACTGTAACCGCTGTAAGTATTAATGGAGGAGATAGTAGCGAATTAGGAGCGTATGGAGTAGATAAAGTTTTAGAGATAAAAAATGATAAACTATCTACATTTAATGCAAAAGCATATGCAGATGCAATAAAACAAGCAGCAGTACAAGAAGATGCAAAAGTTGTTGTGGTAAGTTCTACAGCAGATAGCAAATTTTTAGCACCTTTATTAGCGGTACACCTTAATGCCGGATATGCGTCAAATGTTGTAGGATTACCAGAGAGTACTTCTCCTTTTAAAGTGAAACGTACTGCATTTACCAATAAAGCATTTAATGTTACAGAAATACCAACAGATGTTAAAGTAATTGGTTTGTCTAATAATGCTTTTGGTCTTAAAGAAAATGCTGGATCTGCAGCTTCTGAAGCTTTTGAACCATCACTTTCTGATAATGATTTTGGAGTACAGGTAACTGCTGTAGATAAAGCTACAGATAAAGTTTCTATTGCTGATGCAGAAATTGTAGTATCAGGTGGGCGTGGGCTAAAAGGTCCCGAAAATTGGGGAATGATTGAAGAGCTTGCAGATGTGCTTGGAGCAGCTACCGCATGTTCAAAACCAGTAAGTGATATGGGATGGAGACCTCATAGTGAACACGTAGGACAAACCGGAAAACCAGTTGCGTCTAATCTATATATTGCTGTTGGAGTTTCTGGAGCTATTCAACACTTAGCAGGAATTAATGCCAGTAAAGTAAAAGTGGTAATTAATAATGATCCCGAGGCGCCTTTCTTTAAAGCGGCAGACTACGGAATAGTGGGAGATGCTTTTGAAGTAGTTCCAAAACTTATTGAAAAATTAAAAGAATTTAAGTCGAATAACGCATAATTTTCATAAATTGTGCCCAATTAGGGGCTGTTTGAACCTATGTAGAAGTCCGCATGTTCAAACAGCCTTTTTTTATTGAGAGCAATATGAGTTTAGTTCGACTGAACATAAAAGGAATATCATACAGTCAAACCCAAAATGGTGCTTATGCACTAATTTTAAGTGAGGTGGATGGAGAAAGAAAGTTACCAATTGTTATAGGTGCTTTTGAGGCACAATCTATAGCTATTGCTTTAGAAAAGGAGATTAAACCTCCTAGACCACTTACCCATGATCTTTTTAAGAATTTTGCAGATCGGTTTGATATTATAGTAAAGCAAGTAATTATTCATAAACTGGTAGACGGTGTCTTTTATTCCAGTGTTATTTGCGAACGCGATAAAATTGAAGAAATTATAGATGCCAGAACAAGCGATGCAATTGCATTGGCACTACGATTTCAAGCTCCTATATTTACCTATAAAAATATTTTGGATCAGGCTGGTATATATCTTAAAGTAAATCCTAAAAAGGATGATGAGATGGATCCTGAAAATCTTTTAGTAGATGAATTGGTTTCTGATGACGTAGAAATGGTAGGTAAAGAAACAAGTTATAAAGACTTATCTATTGATGAACTCAATCGAATGCTTGATCAGGCAGTTACTAATGAAGACTATGAATTAGCAGCAAGGATTCGCGATGAAATTTCTAAACGAGGCTAATTTATATGTTAGAGTTAAAGATCTAATCTATTTTAAATGAGTTCAATTTATATGAAGAAAGGAGCACTTACTTTTCTATTATCTCTATTTGTTTTCACTATATTATCAGCACAATCCATAGAAAAAAAATGGATTTTAGAAGAAGTTAACGGAGATGCAGAAGAAACTTTTGCTGTTAAAGAAGGAGATTATCTTTCATTAGAACAAGGCCGGTTTTCATATGCTTTTAATGGTACTTCAGAAACACTACAAGGAGATTATTTACAACAAAATAATATTCTTTTACTTTTTCCTGAGACAGCTCAAGATTCTCTTATACGATATAGAGTTACTACCTTAACAGATTCGACACTGGTTATTTCAAAAAATAATATTTTATATGCTCTTTCTGCCCAGAAAAGAACAGAACAAGTAACTCCTGTAGCAGAAGTTAGTCAACTTATACCTAACCAGGGTTTCTCTTT
Source organism: Aquimarina atlantica (assembly GCF_000626715.1). Lineage (GTDB taxonomy): Bacteria > Bacteroidota > Bacteroidia > Flavobacteriales > Flavobacteriaceae > Aquimarina > Aquimarina atlantica. The sequence goes on from NZ_AQRA01000003.1 coordinate 253,218, forward strand.
TAATAGTTTATGGAGAGGGGTTTTAGGAATGATAGTACTTCTGATAATTGCATTTTTATTTAGCAGTAACCGAAAAGCTATTAATTGGAAAACAGTTGGATTAGGTGTTGGATTTCAATTAATAATTGCTATTGGAGTTTTAAAAGTACCGTTTGTTCAAATGGTATTTGAATGGGTTGGAAGCTTATTTGTTAGTGTTTTAGACTTTACTAGAGCAGGAAGTAAATTTCTGTTTGAAGGTTTGGTTGTAGATATGGATACCTTTGGTTTTATATTCGCTTTTCAGGTACTACCAACTATTATATTCTTTTCAGCTTTAACTTCCTTATTATTTTATCTAGGTATTATTCAAAAAGTAGTAAAAGGTTTAGCTTGGTTGTTGACCAAAGCACTCAAGATATCCGGAGCAGAAAGTTTAAGTGTTGCCGGTAACATCTTTTTAGGCCAAACAGAAGCACCTCTATTAATTAAAGCATACTTAGAAAAAATGAATAAGTCTGAAATGCTATTAGTTATGATCGGTGGCATGGCAACTGTTGCTGGAGCTGTACTGGCAGCATATATAGGATTTTTAGGAGGAGATGACCCGGTTTTACGATTACAATTTGCAAAACACCTATTAGCAGCATCAGTAATGGCAGCTCCTGGAGCAATTGTTATTTCTAAAATACTATTTCCGCAAACAGAAAAAATTAATACAGACGTACATGTTTCTTCAGAAAAAATAGGATCTAATATTTTAGATGCTATAGCAAACGGAACAACTGAAGGCTTAAGACTAGCTGTAAATGTTGGTGCTATGTTATTAGTGTTTGTAGCCTTTATTGCTATGCTGAACGGTGTATTGAGTTGGATTGGAGATATTACTTCTGTAAACACTTGGATAGCATCAAACACAGCTTACCAAAACTTATCTCTTGAGCTTATTTTAGGTTATCTTTTTGCGCCATTAATGTGGATGATTGGAGTCGCCAAAGAAGACATAGCTTTAATGGGGCAACTTCTAGGGATTAAATTAGCGGCAAGTGAATTTGTAGGGTATATACAATTAGCAGATTTAAAAAATCCAGCCAATGCACTGCATTTTACTTATAATAAATCTGTGATTATGGCTACATATATGCTATGTGGTTTTGCAAACTTTGCTTCAATCGGAATACAAATAGGAGGTATTGGTTCGTTGGCACCTGGTCAACGAAAAACATTGTCCGAATTTGGTATGAAAGCACTAATCGGCGGTACTATAGCATCCCTGCTATCTGCCACAATTGCCGGGATGATAATCGGATAATTATTAAAATATTAAAGGGCTGTTAAAAACTATTGTACAACTATCCTTTAATCAATAAATTAAAGAGTACCTCGTATGCTATTTTTTGTATATTTGAAGAGCACTTTTAACTTTAAAGATTAATATAAACTGTAAGAGAGAATATGAAGCAATATCTTGATCTTGTGCGTCATGTAATTGAGAATGGGAATGCAAAAGAAGATCGAACTGGCACAGGTACGAAAAGCGTTTTTGGCTACCAAATGCGTTTTGACCTTAGTGAAGGATTTCCTATGGTCACAACCAAAAAACTACATCTAAAATCTATAGTCCACGAATTATTATGGTTTTTGAAGGGAGATACCAACATAGGTTATCTTCAGGAGAATGGCGTTCGTATCTGGAACGAATGGGCTGATGATAATGGTGATTTAGGTCCTGTATATGGTCATCAATGGCGTAATTGGGATAATAACGAGATCGATCAGATCAAAGAGATAGTAGAGACGCTTAAAAGTAACCCCGATAGTAGACGTATGTTGGTATCTGCCTGGAACCCAAGTGTTCTGCCGGATACATCAAAGTCTTTTTCAGAAAATGTAGCTAACGGTAAGGCAGCATTACCTCCCTGTCATGCTTTTTTTCAATTTTATGTTGCTAATGGTAAGCTGTCGTGTCAACTGTATCAACGTAGTGCAGATATTTTTTTAGGAGTGCCATTTAATATAGCTTCTTATGCCTTATTTACTATGATGATGGCACAAGTTTGTGGCTATGAAGCAGGTGAGTTTATACATACTTTTGGTGATGCTCATATCTATAACAATCATAAAGAACAACTAGAGCTTCAGCTATCTAGAACACCTCGAAAATTACCTAAAATGATACTTAATCCAGAGGTGAAAGATATTTTTGGCTTCGTTTTTGATGATTTCAAGTTAGTAGACTATGATCCGCACTCTCATATAAAGGGAAGGGTTGCAGTTTAAGCCCAAATTTTAAATGAACTACGATGAAAAGAACATTACTTATTTTAACACTTTTGCTTTCGGGAATTTCCTTTTCCCAGGATGCAATAATTTTATCGCAGGAAAATGCGAATGAAAAAGGAATCACACCACTGTGGCCAAAATGTGATAGATCAAGACAAACCCCTACACAATGTTTTGATCAAAAATTGAGAAATCACATTATTCAAAATTTTGAGTACCCAGAGATCGCTATGAACGAAGGATTAAGCGGTACAGTAACAGTAGAGTTTATTATAAATAAAAAAGGAAAAGTAGAAGTGCTCGAAGTTACGGGAGCACATAGATATTTACAAAGAGAAGCTATTAGAATAATTAGAGCTATCCCTAAGATGAAACCCGGTAAATGGGGAGAAAAACCAATAGCTGTCGCTTATACTGTCCCGATTACGTTTAGAAAACCACAATAACATAGAGGTTAACATTTTAATTTTAACATTGGATTAACCTTGTTATAGGATAAAAAATAATAAAATTCAGTAAATTTGAGTGTATACGTAAGTCGTATACACTCTTTTTTATGATCATTACAGATAATTTAATAACTTCCTTTTTAAGAACCCGATCAGATACCGAAGAAATTTGTGCACCTCTCCAGATAGAAGATTATGTAATTCAGCCTATTGTAGATGTTTCTCCTCCAAAATGGCATTTAGGACATACTACCTGGTTTTTTGAAGAATTCATTCTGTCAAAATATGTACCAGGTTTTGAACGATTTCACCCAGAGTACGCCTATGTTTTTAATAGTTATTATGAAAGCGTAGGAAAACGAGTAATACGTACCGATAGAGGAAATCTCTCTAGGCCAACAGTAAGTGAGGTGTATGAATACAGAGACTATATTACTTCGCACTTACAAACTTTTTTAGAAGAAAATGATGATCCAAAAATCAGAGAGTTGGTAGAGATTGGTATTCATCATGAAAAACAACATCAGGAATTATTGATTACTGACATAAAATTTATACTAGGAAATAATCCGTTGTTTCCTAAGTATAACGATACGTTTTCTGAAAACCCCGGTTTTGATGATGATCAAATCTCTGGATACAGTACAGTAGAAGAAGGTGTATATGAGATTGGATATGAAGGGAATAAGTTTTGTTATGATAATGAACTTGGTAGGCATAAAGTATTTCTACGAGAGTATACCATTGCAAATGCACTTGTAACCAATAAAGAATATCTTGAGTTTATCGAAGATAAAGGGTATGAAAACAGCCTGTTGTGGCATGCAGAAGCTTGGGATTGGATTCATACAGACAATATCAAAGCTCCATTATATTGGCATAAAATAGATGAACAATACCATCAGTATACTTTACAGGGATTAAAAACAATCGATTATACAGCTCCGGTTACTCATATTTCATTCTATGAAGCATTTGCTTTTGCTCAATGGAAAGGAGAGCGATTACCAACCGAGTTTGAATGGGAAACGGCTCAGTCTCTTTTTAAATGGGGAATACGATGGGAATGGACAGAAAGTGCATACTCGCCTTATCCAAACTACAAAAAAGCTCCCGGAGCACTAGGGGAGTACAACGGGAAATTTATGGTAAATCAAAAGGTGCTACGAGGAGGGTCTGTAGCTACACCACGAGACCATACAAGACCAACATATCGCAATTTTTTTCACCCACACCTTAGATGGCAATTTACAGGATTGCGATTAGTGAAGGATAAATAACTCTATTTTTTTACATGAATTCTAAAGATCAAAAAGTACTGGTTTCTACTTTCGAGAAAGAAGTATGCGAAGGTTTAACTGCGTTTCCAAAATACCTGTCATCCAAATTTTTTTATGACGAAATAGGAGACGAACTCTTTCAGCAGATAATGGCATTGCCAGAATATTATCTTACCCGAGCAGAGTATGAAATTTTTGTAACTCATAAATCCGATATTATTCAAAAATTCGATACCGATAGAGAAGGTTTTGACTTGATCGAATTGGGAGCAGGAGATGGAAAAAAAACAAAGGTACTATTACAAGAATTACTAAATCAAAACTATGATTTTACGTATAGCCCGATTGATATTAGTGAAAATGCTATCGATGGATTGGTGAAAAACTTAAACCAGGAAATGCCAGAAGTTACGGTTCAAGGGCAAATAGGTGAGTATTTTGAAGTGTTAGATCGATTAAAGCATATAAGCGATCGTAGAAAAGTAATTATGGTTCTAGGATCTAATATTGGTAACCTATTACATGCCAGGGCTATTCAGTTTTTGAAAAAACTATATAATGCAATGCATACTGGTGATTTGCTTTTTATAGGATTTGACCAAAAAAAACATCCTCAGAAAGTTTTAGACGCGTATAACGACAAATCTGGAGTAACAGCAGCTTTTAATAAAAATGTTTTAGCAAGAATTAATAAAGAACTTAATGGAAATTTTGATCTGGATAAATTTATGCATTGGGAGACGTATGATCCCGAAAATGGAACGGCTAAAAGTTATTTGGTGAGCAAAGAAAAACAAACTGTCGATATTGATAGTTTGTCGTTGCAGGTTCATTTTGAAGCGTGGGAAAGTATTCATACCGAGATTTCTCAAAAATACGATGATGATATTGTAAAGTGGCTGGCAAAAGAATCTGGTTTGAAAATTGTGAAATCTTTTTCAGATCAGGATAACGATTATAAAGATTATCTAATTACAAAAGAAGAATAAAAAAATATAAAACTCCCAGAATATGAAAGCTATTTGGAACGGACAGGTATTAGCAGAGAGTAATGATACTAAAGTGATAGAGAATAACCATTATTTTCCTCCTGAAACAATAAATAAAGAATTTTTTAAATCAAGTGATACACATACCAATTGCCCTTGGAAAGGAGTAGCTTCGTATTATACAATCGAGGTAGATGGAAAAGAAAATAAAGATGCGGCATGGTATTACCCCAATACTAGTGATCTGGCAAAGCAAATCAAAGGCTATGTTGCTTTTTGGAAAGGTGTCGAAGTTGTGGATTAACACTTTTCAACACCTTGGTATAAATACGTAGAATTAAATTGATTATACTACCAGTAAACTATTGTCTGCGGCAGCAAAATCGTTCCACTGATATCCGTCAGCTTCAATTTCATTTGTCCATTCACCATCTACAACATATTTAAATTCAAATTTGTTGTCTTTAGGAAGATCAATGGTTCCTTTAAAAGTTCCGTTTTTTAACTTTTTCAAAATGGTAGCTTCTGTATTCCATTCATTAAATTCTCCGGCTACGCTTACATTATTTGCTTCTTTCGCAGGAACGATAAAAGTAACTTTACAGATAGGTTTAGATTTTAAGTATTGCTTAGTAATCGCCATAATTTATGTGATATTAAATATTGGTTAATAAATTAAAAACTAAGTTACTATAAAACGATAAAAGGGAAAAGAAGGAAGTGTCGGATTATCAGTAATTTAATCAACACTTAACAATAAGATATTAACGATAACGATATAGTACATCACTTAATTTTTTTATATCCTCTTTGGTGTTGTAAAAATGGAGACTAATTCGAATCCCTGGCCCTCGAAGAGAAGTAATTATATGATGTTTTTTTAAATGTAAATGCAATTCTTGATCTCCTTTTATATTAAAAATTGTACTATGTCTTTGGCGTTTTAATACACTTTCTTCTAATAGGTTTAGTTTGGTAAATTCTGATTTTGCATAATCACTTAGTGTGTTCATATGTTCTTCAATAATCGAAATGCCTATTTTGTTTAGAAAATTCAAAGAATATTGCAAGCTTCCAAAATTAAAGGTGTCCAGATGACCACATTCAAATCTTGCTTGCAAACTTGTATACGATGGATCATAATTGGTTTTAGCAGCAGCATCGATATATAAAGAAGGTGTAATCTGATCTAATACATTATGATTAAACAACATAAAACCATTCCCATATCCGCCCAATAACCATTTATAACCACTACATCCCAAAATATCAATCCCCGAAGCATTAAAATCGAAGGCCCTGGTGCCACAAAACTGTGTGGCATCAGCAATAAAAAGTACATTAGGATATTTAGCTTTTAATTGAGTAAGGAAATCAAGATCTATTGCAATGCCATTAATGTATTGTACCAGGCTAAATGCAAAAATATCAGGCTGGTGTTTCTGTATGGCATCTTCAATGTTTTGTTCTACTGTAGCATCTATCGTTGCATAACACACATTAAATCCTTTACTGGTGACAGCAAAGTTAATAGAAGGATAATCTTCATCCAGCAATAAGACTTTTTTATTTTTATCTACCCCACTCAATATCGTATTGAAACCCAGAGAAAAATTAGGAGTTAATACTACATTGGTATCAGAACTTCCAAAAAAAGCTGCAATAGTTTTGCGTACATTATTAAAAAAAATCTGTTGAGAATCTCTAAACAGGCTTCCGCCAATAAGAAAATCTAAATCATGTTCTTGTCTAAATTCTAAAAGCGAATCATAAAGCAGTCCAGAAGATGCTGTATTGAGATAAGTATTGTTAGATAAAACAGGAAACTCTTTTCTTAAATTCTTCATAAGTAATTTTAGTGCTTTTTGGTAAAAACTATATCTTTACTTGCCGGTACTAAGTTAGCATTAATATGTTTTCAAAAAAGAAAGAAACAATACAAATTGACCCACAACAACGTGAGTTATATGAGCATGCCCGTAAGCGTATTATTGAGAAAAAGAGATTATTTCAACATTTCATCATTTTTTTAGTTGGATCAGTGTTTTTTGTAATTCTTAACCTGATATTTGGGTATGGAAAAGAGGTTACGTTATTTGGGGTAGACTGGTATGGTATTGCAATACTATGCTGGGCATTCCTTTTGGTAATACATTTTTGTAATGTATGGTTGTTTAGTACATTTATGGGGCAAGAGTGGTCAGACCGTCAAATGGAGCGATTGATTACCAAACAAAAGGAAGAAATTGCTTTACTTCAGAAAGATATAGATTTGATGTATCCCAAAGAAGAGCTGGTTAAAAAGAAAGAAGGATTTATAAAAGGAAAAACATCAGAGATTGTGGGAGAGTTAAAAGAAACAAAGAGTGTGATTACAATGATTGCTGCGGCAGGAGAAAATAATGCCTTAGGTAAGGATAATGATCTGGTTTGGCATTTACCAGATGATTTTAAGCGATTTAAAAAACTTACAACAGGTCATCATATTATCATGGGGCGTAAAACTTTTGAAACTTTTCCTAAATTACTCCCTAATCGTGTACATATTGTGATCACCAGAAATACAAACTATCAGGCAGAAGGTGCAATAGTAGTACATAATATGCAGGATGCTTTAGAAATAGCTAAAGGAGATGCACAACCTTTTATTATAGGAGGTGGTGAGATTTATACTATGGGGATGGATCATGCAGATTGTATCGAATTAACCAGAGTACACGAATCTTTTGAAGCAGATGCTTTTTTTCCCGAAATTGATACCAAAATCTGGAAATTAGAAAAAGAAGAATTTCATGATATAGACGAAAAGCATAAGTATCCTTTTACGTATTTGACGTATACAAGAAAATAATGCAATCTTTAAAGCTTACATCTCATTTTGAAGAATTACTTTCAGAAAAGATAATAGCGATACAGCCATTATCGGGAGGGGATATTAATGACGTCTGTCTTATACATACAAATCAACAAAAATTTGTTGCCAAAGTTAATAGTGCTTCAGAATTTCCTGGGATGTTTGAGGCAGAAGCCAAGGGGCTTGAAAAACTTAAAGATTCTAACACATTTACAATTCCTAACATTATTAGTTTTGGTGAATCTGATGATGTTGCTTTTTTGATATTAGAATATATTGATTCTAGAAAACAAGCAGATACTTTTTGGGACGTATTTGCAGGGCAATTAGCGGTCTTACACCAACAAAATGAATCTTATTTTGGTTTCGAAAATGATAATTATATCGGGAGTTTACCACAGTATAATACTATGTGCGATTCTGCATACGAATTCTATGTGACCCAACGACTACAACCACAATTTGAATTGGCGCAACAAAATGGATTCCTATTTTCAGATGTAGATACATTCTACAATGTCATTAAAGATGAAATACCAGACGAAAAACCAAGCCTGATTCATGGGGATTTGTGGAGTGGTAATTTTATGATTGATGCTCAGGGAAATCCTTGTCTTATCGATCCGGCGGTTGCATATGCCCCTAGAGAAATGGATATAAGTATGATGCATCTTTTTGGAGGTTTTAATGCTAGTGTATTCGATATCTACAATGAAGTTTTTCCACTTGCAGGAGATTGGAAAAATCGATTATCGATTTGGCAATTGTATTACCTTTTGGTGCACCTTAACCTGTTTGGGAGTTCATATTACAATACGGTAAAAAGTATTGTAAAGCGGTATTCGTAATAAACTCACCTTACTTTTTTAGACAGTTATATAAATTGGGTATAAATAATTTGAATTATTTTTTTCAGTTCCGAAAAATGAAACTGAGATGTTCTACTATTGTATAGAATATTACATTTTGATCTATAATATATAACATTAGCTAACAATTAAAAAACTGAATAAATGAAAAAAATAACACTTCTTGTTTTCTTATTTTTATTTACCACAATTAAAGCTCAGGAAATAGAAAACTTACCTACCGGATTGGTTACTATTGATTCTCAAGATGAAGTTAGAATTGATCAGTTAATCAAAAGAATTCATCTTTTTTTAGAAAGTGTACATAATCCAACAAAAATTTCTTCTATAAATCAATCTGGAGTAACATTTGGTTCTACTACATGGGGAGAAGGTTCTTGGGGGAATGGATATTTTGCTACCTCAATTGATTTACCAAATTTTAATGGCCAGAATCCTAATTATTCAGGTTGGTATACTGGAAGCAAAATTAATGACACCATAGTAGATTACCCTAGTTGTAGACCTATGATTAGAGAAATTGGAAGAACAATAGTGGGTTATATTAATTTATATGGAACCGGGACATTAAATGATGATGTTCTTATTTATAATCGGATAGTAAAAGGAACAAAATATCTTATAGATGAACAGCAGACGAGCGGTATTGATGTAGGTTCTTTTTGGAGTTGGAGATCGCGACCAGGTCAAACGATACCCAATAGTGGAGGACAGAATGAAAGTGGATATAATAATAGAGCAGAACAGTTTGAAGCGGGTTATGCCATGGAAGCATTAACAAAAGCTTATTTATTTTTCAAAAAACATGGTATCAATACAAATGATTTTCAATTACATAAGATTTTAGCAGCTATTAAAAACTTAGGAGACTGGTTTAGTACTCATGCTTTAGCTCATCATGATTATATTAGAGGAGATTCGTGTGTACAAGAAAGTTATACTAGAAATACAAACCAATTATCTAATAGCATATGGGGACTTGTAAATGCGTATAAAATTACTAAAGAGTCAAAGTATTTAGATACTGCTGTCCAGGTATATGAAGAATCAGTAGATTTTCATCAGGAAGAGGACGGAGCTTGGGTATATTCTAGGTGTGATGCAGGAGTAATAAACTCAAAACAATTCCATGACTCACAAGGACATTATACAGGTAGTATTTTAAGAAACCTCATATTACTCTATGATGAATTATTTTGTGAACATCCATCTATTATTGCAAATGTACAATACGCTAAAGATAATTTAAGACATAGAATCATATTAACTATTAATCATTTTTTAAAAGAAAATATGTCTCTTGATCTTAATAATAATGGAAATACCATACGACTAAGACCATATGGAGAAATTGCAGATTATAAAAGGTATAGAGAAGGAGAAATTAATCCAAATGATCCTGATTTTGAAAAAGAATTAATGAAGAAGCAAGATATTGATACCGAAATAGAGTTGTATGATGCGATGCATACCTTAGTTAACAGTCAACTATATCATGAATTGTCTGGTAGTGATCAGGCCAAAATTGTAAAAATTGGAGATGCAGTTTTAAAAAGTTTGGTGAATTCTTTTTATGATGGAAATGGAACATTAAAAGACATTAGTAAACCTTTTACAAACTTTAGGAACTTGTCTTTAGATATACATAAACGAAAAATTAATTTTCAACATAAAAATACAGAATTAGTCCTGTATAATCCACTAGATAATATACGGCCCAATAAAATTGGTATTTATAATACCGATTTTGAAGAGCATATAGGGTATACAAATGCAGGTAGTAATGCCCATCTTATGACTACTGGTGATTTTGATAGGGATGGCGAAGATGAAATAGCAATTTACTCTAAAGTGGATGGAAGAATTTCTATATATAACAGCTATTATAATTGGTATACTGGTTGTAATCCTTCTTATGTTAAGAGTATTGAAACAGGGTTTAAGTTACATGATCATATGGAAGCTTTGGATTATGATGGGGATGGATATAATGATGAAATTGTAATGCACAATAGAAGTTATGCAGGAAAAACCAATCGCATAGATGTTTTAGACCTCAATGGTTATATTTCTAGCAAATACTCTAATGCAGGTAGTGAATTTGCCTTAATTACAACGGGGGATTTTGATGATGATGGTAAGGACGAAATAGCTGTTTATAGTCAATCTGATGGCCAAATATCAATTTACAATCCTGACGAGGCTACGCAACTTACTCAAAGCGTTGCCTATACCGGAAACCTTCCTGTTTACGGAGGTAGTATTTATACAGGTTTCAAACTACACGATCACATGGAAGCTTTAGACTATGATGGGAATGGTAAAGATGAAATTGTGATGCATAATAAGAGTTATGCAGGACAAACCAATCGTATAGATATTTTAGATCTTAGTGGTTATATCTCTAGTAAATATTCTAATGCAGGTAGTGGATTTGCCCTAATCACAACAGGAGATTTTGATAAAGATGGCAAGGATGAAATCGCTGTTTATAGTCAATCTGATGGGCAAATATCGATTTACAATCCAGATGAAGCCTCCCAGCTACCCCAAAGTATTGCCTATACCGGAGACCTGCCTGTTTATGGAGGAAGTATTTATACTAAATATACATTTTATACACAGTTAGACGTTCTAAGAGTAACACGAAAAGATTATTTGTATACTAAACCTGATTATAATTATATTGTTAAATCACTTTCAAAATCTAGGTATAAACCAAGCCCTAATGAAGAAGAAAAAAATATAACTAAATCTCCTTCAAATAAAACATTAGTATACCCAAATCCTATAGTAGAAAAAGGGTTTACTGTTTCTTTTACAATAGAAGAAAGAAGTGAAATCGAAATAAGTTTATTAGATATAAATGGAAAAAAAACAGGAGCATTATTTAATGATATAAAGGATTCTGGGACACATGAATTTCATTACAAAAATGATAAACTAGAGAAAGGGTTTTACATGCTTGTTACAAAGATAAATGGTAAATATCATCAATCCCTTAAAGTCATTTATAAATAGAATTTCTTAATCATTATTCAGGCAGGAAGCAATTTAACTTTTGGTCTGGGGTACAAATACAATGATAAATATAGTTTAGAATGTAGATATGGATCAAGTCATGATATTATAAATGATTATGTAAATTGGAGTTCTGGTTATAAAACACTATCCATAATCTTTGGGTATTCTTAGTTTAAAATACGATGCCTACGTTAGGGATAGTAGTAGAAATCCCGAGTATTGTCTTTTTAGGTTATGATATTGAGCTTGGCGAAGTGTTATTGAAGGGTAAATAATACGAGGAATTGTAGCGAATAGCCCGCCCGGACGCGCAAAACAAAAATTCTAGTTACTCGTACCAACTTTATCCTTACTTTTGTCAAAATTTTAAATACACAGTATCATATGAACGCATATGTATTTCCTGGTCAAGGAGCTCAATTTTCCGGAATGGGTCTTGATCTATATGAAAACTCAGAGATCGCTAAAGAACTTTTTGATAAAGCTAATGATATCTTAGGGTTTGAGATTACCAAAATTATGTTTGAAGGTACAGCAGATGAGTTAAAACAAACTAAAGTAACACAACCTGCTATCTTTTTGCATTCTGTTATCTTAAGTAAAGTATTAGGAGATAGTTTTAAACCAGATATGGTTGCGGGGCATTCTTTAGGAGAATTTTCTGCTTTGGTTGCCAACGGGACTCTTAATTTTGAAGATGCATTACGATTGGTATCTAAACGAGCAATGGCGATGCAAAAGGCGTGTGAGTTGAAACCATCTACAATGGCGGCTGTTTTGGGATTAGAAGATGAGGTAGTAGAGCAGGGATGCGAAGCAACAGATGGGATTGTAGTTGCAGCAAATTATAATTGCCCCGGGCAATTGGTAATCTCTGGTGAAATAGAAGCTATCGAAAATGCATGCGAATTGATGAAAGAAAAAGGAGCTCGAAGAGCACTGGTATTGCCGGTAGGAGGAGCATTTCATTCGCCATTAATGGAGCCTGCCAGAGAAGAATTGGCAGCAGCAATTGAAGCAACTACGTTTAATACACCCAATTGTCCTGTGTATCAAAATGTGACGACAGAAGCGGTTACAGATCCAGAAGAAATTAAAAAGAACTTGATCGCACAGCTTACTGCTCCGGTAAAATGGACACAAAGTGTACAAAACATGATTAAAGATGGAGCAACATCATTTACAGAAGTTGGACCAGGAAAAGTACTATCGGGATTAGTGAAAAAAGTAGATCGATCTATGGAAACTATTTCTGCTTCGATTTAAGAAATATCAATAATTATAGTATAAACCTCGCAGGAGATACTGAAATAAGTTTAGTATTAGCCTGTGAGGTTTTTTTTATGATTGATATGTATTAGTTTATTACTTTTCGTTTTTAAGATTCAATAGATCTTTTTCATATTCCTCTAACCTCCAGTCAGCATTTTTCTTACCGAGTTGAATAGCATGTTGATAATACATCATAGCTTCTTTTTTGTTTTTTAAAGCACGATAAACATCGCCTAATCCATTAACCGGGCGTGCCGCATTAGGAGATTTATTAGTAAAAAAGGTATACAACTCTTTTGCTTTCTCGGGTTGGTTGTGTTTCAAATAAAATTCGGAAAAGACACATCCCCAATTTGTTCTTAGGTTTTTAAGAAAATCATTAGGTTTAAATTGATTTATAAAAGTGTTAAATGCAGTATAATTATCTTCATCAGACGCTTTTTTTACAAGATTCCACATGGTACGTTGTGCAATTTTTTCGGGAAAACCAAATTGCTCTGCTCTCTTTTTATAATAGGAAATCACATTATCCATACCTCCTAGTTTTTTATATTCTTCTAAAGAATCGAACCGAAGCTCTGGATAATTGTGATAATACTGTTTTAAACCATGATAAAGGGTGTGATATGGTGTTGAACGATGTTCTTCGTTTTGTAGATAGATATATTCCCATCTTAATGTATTAGGAGCTTCTGATTCTAATTTGTTTTTAAGGTATTCGGTACCCTCTGTTACTACTCCTTCGTTATTACAAGAAGTAAAAAACAGGAAAGTTTCAAGCTTTTTCTTACTGCCAAGGATACTATCCAGAGATTTCATTCTGCTTACCGATATGGGTAAGCTGGTATCATGAATAGGATAAGGACTTGCTGCCAGGTATCCGTTAAATAATTCAGGGTTTTTGGTCATCGTTTCAATAACAAAACCACCTGCATATTCCCAACCAAATAGTAATCGTTCTCCAGATGTTCTAAACGTATGATCTATATAAGGAATAAGTTCTTGAGCTATAAAGCTTAAAAAGGTTTTTGCTCCAGAACTAAAATGACCAAATCGCTTGGGGTACATATTTGTGATACCTACTATAATGTGTTCTGGAGTGAGTTTAAATTTTTTAAAAGATTGTGATACACTTACGCCATGAAGAAAAAGCCGTTGCCCGTCTAATATATAAACCACAGGATATTTTTTTGAAGAACCATCATAACCCTCAGGTAGAAAGATTTGAATTTTTCTTTCTTCATCTAATATTTTAGAAGGAATCACAACGTTCTTTCCTATAGTATTCTCTGTTATTTGGATTTGTGCAAATGAAGAACAGAAAATAAAACTGAATAGGCTACATAATGACAGTAAGTTTTTAAGATTCATAGAACTACAATATATAAAATAATAGAAATTATGGTTTGTTTTGTTTCTCAAGTTTGGTTTTGATTTTAGCCAATTGCTCTTCATATTCAGATAGATATTCGATATCATATTTCTGGGCCAGTTGTATGGCTTTTTGCTGTGTCTTAAATGCAGCAGTAAGTTGATTATTTTTTTCTAATGCTTCAGATAAATTATGATACGCCCATGGAGATCGAGGACGATATTGTATTCGTCGTTTGATGACCTGTATAGCTTCTTCAATTCTGCCATCTTGTAATAATTTTCTGCCAATAAATCGTAAAGAGTTTACACTATTCCAGCGTTCGGCTCTTGGGATAATAGGAAAACCGTAGGCTGTTGAGAGCTTTTGATGAAAAGCATCTATGTTCTTTAAGGCATTGCCAGGTTGTTTTATGATTTCTCTAAATTTTGGAGACCATTTTTCTTTAGGAAAAATCATTTCTATAGAAGAAAGCATTGCTTTTATAATACATGCATAATGATCTTCATTAGGGATGACTTCGACTTTTAAGTTTAGGTTTTTGGAGGTGAATGGTGCGAGGCGTTTTTTCAACTCTTCCATATTCTTGATATAGGGTTTGTCTTTACTAATATCATTTTCAGAGACACCCAGGTAGAATTGCGCTTTACGATTGGGGTTTTTAACAAAACTCTCTTCAAAAGCATCTATGAAGGTGGTGTTGGGCTGATAGCCCATACCAATCATATCTGCGGTAGCAACAGTAATATGCGCCTGAAACAAATCTGGCTCTTTTGCAAAGGTGTGTAGTGGGTATACACTACTTCCTGATACGCCAACAATTATTCTGTAATCAGCAGCGCGATATTGTTCTTTTAAATACGGAAATAACTCTTCCTTAAGATGTTTTGTGAATTTATCTGGATCGGCATTAAATTCGAGTTTATCTCTTCTAGACCACATGCCATTGGTATAGACATTGGGAGCATAATGTGTTTCTTCTTCAAAGCTAATTATAATAGCTTCGGGCATACGAGTGACAGAACTTAGATGTCTTATGACCCCAGAGATCATTTGAAAAAACTTAACACCATGAGAACCACTTATCATTACTACAGGATATGTATGGTCTTTTGAAGCTTCATGAAAACTTTCGGGAATGTAAATATTTATTATTCTATTTTCATCTAGTATCTTAGAATGAAAAGTAACTTTTTGTGCGTAAGTAATGGGGGAAGACGAGATTTTGGATAATGATGATTCATGAGATTGTTGCGCATTCCCGATAAAAATAAATGTAAATACAAGAATTGTAAGTATTAAGAAACTGTTCGTTTTCATAATGTGATTGATGAGGATTTTTATTAATAATTGATTTGTTTTTAATACCAGATATCATGGTTAATTTATGATTACCAATATTCTTCGATATAGTAGATTTTATCTTTTCTAAATTTTATAAGTGTCATTGTACTCTCGGTCTCATGCTCTCGTAATTTTTCTATAACAATAGCATTTAACCCAACAATGATATTTACTAATGTAGTTTTTGGAGAATTATCATATGCTCCTTTTTTTAGATATTTAATGGTATTGTTATAAAGTAGCTCTCTAGAATACACGCCACCATAGCCCGGATGATTATATTCAAAATCTGTTGTGTAAAAACTGTATAAAAAGTCTACATCTGCTACTGTAGATCCTTTTTTGAAGACTTTTTGATATGCGTTTTTATATTTTTTGAAAATTGATTT
Organism: Aquimarina atlantica; assembly: GCF_000626715.1. Classification (GTDB taxonomy): domain Bacteria; phylum Bacteroidota; class Bacteroidia; order Flavobacteriales; family Flavobacteriaceae; genus Aquimarina; species Aquimarina atlantica. The sequence continues at coordinate 269,322 of NZ_AQRA01000003.1, forward strand.
TAATGCTTCTTTGGATAAAGGTTTAACTTTTTCATATTCGACTGCTACGATATCTGTGACTTCTTTCCATCTTGGGTCGGTGTATAGAAATTTTAAATCATTATCACTGGTTAATTGATTGTGATCAGAGAATTTTCCGCTTCTTGCTATTTTGAATAGTTGTACAAATGCTGCATCAGGCTCTTTTGCTAATGCCCAGGCACATGCTGCATTAAATCGATTAGAAATTTCTTTGTCAGACATGTTTGATTGATGGCCTAAAACAGAAAATGCTTCTGTGTATTTTTGTCCTGCTGTATAGAATTCTTTTTTTTGATATAAATCCCAGGCTTCTTTTAACAATTTAGAATATGACTCGTTTTCTTGCCCAAATCCCTGGTACATTAAAAAACTAATCAATACGACTACAATTATATTTCTCATATTTTTAGTAATAACCTGAGTTAAATATAGCATGTAGTCCAAAAGCTCATCTTAAAATAGTGATGAGTTGGGATAAAAAACCAGTAAAGCGTTTCTTTTTACTGTTGAATAATGAAGTGTTCTTTTGGGATTAGAATTGCACCCATTTTCTGAATGCAGAAGTGGTACTCGAGCTTGTAATTACACTTTGTTCAACTCCATCAAGGATAATCAATAGTCTGTTTTTACTATGACTGTCCATTGCTTTGATATGATTGATGTTCACCATTTGACTTCTGTTAATTCTAAAAAAGACTTTGGGATCTAGCTGATCGGTTAGTGTACCTATTTTTTGCGTTGCTCTGTGTATGTTACCATGAGTATCTGTGATCTTACAGAAATCTCCATATGCCTCAATCAGAGATATTGTATTGGTATCGATTAACTTGATACCATTTCCTTTTTTGATCACAAAACGTTTTAGGAATTGTTTTTTTTCGGGAGTCATTAATTCTCTAAGCTCTTTAAAAACATTTTGGTCTACCGAAGCTGTGTTTTTTGGCAATGCAATAAGGGTTTCATATTTACGAAGTGCTTCGGAAAGTTCTTCTTTCGAATAGGGTTTTAGGATATATGCAATGCCATTAGTTTTAAAAGCATCTAATAGAAATGTATCATAAGCAGTACAAAAAATAACAGGAGAGGATATAGGTATTTGATCAAAGAGATCAAATGCATTACCATCTAATAATTGAATATCAGAAAGGATTAAATCATAGCGATGTTTAGATAACAAGACAGAGGCTTCATGTACTGATCTGGACCAATTCAAAGTAAGATGTGACTCAAAATAATCGCTGAGATATAGTTCGAGTTTTTCGTAAGCCGGAATTTCATCTTCCAAAATCAGAATATGCATAGTATCGAGGGGTATTGTATTATTCTTTTAAGGTTAATAGTGGTAACGAAACCGTAAAGTATATGTTATCTTCTTCAATAGTAACCTCTCTATCTGAGAGTAAAAGATACCGTTTTTTTATGTTTTGTAGACCACTTCCCGAAGAATGATTTGTTTCTATGGTGTTAGAAATATTGTTTTTGACCAGGATATTATCTTCGGTAATCGTGATTTGTGTAGTAATGATTTGATCATTCGTTGGTTTATTGTGTTTTACAACATTTTCGATAACAGTCTGTAAAGCACCAGTAGGTAAATACTTGTCTTTTGGTAAGTTGGTTTCTGGTATTTTAAATTCATAAGAATGTCCAAATCGTGTTTTAATCAAAAAGAAGTAGTTTTCGGCTAGTTGTATTTCTTCTTCGAGAGAAACAACTTCCTGATCTTTGGTCTGGATGAGGTGTCGATATAATGCAGCCAATCGCGCTATATATGCTTTTGCTTTTTGTGGGGAAGTATCAATTAAAGCATCAGTAGTATTTAAACTATTAAACAAAAAATGAGGATCAAATTGGGATCGTAATAGCTTGAGTTCTGTTTCTCGTTGTTCTTTTTCAATCTGATTTACTTTTATAAAGTTTTCGTAATACTTTTTGCCCATTAATAACCCCAATGGTATGGCAATATCTACGGCAGAATTGTAGTAACTTTTAAATAATAAAAGAGGATGCATATTAGAAAAAGTAAGTGGATTACCCGAGGACCAAAACTCAAGAAGAAGAGACCCAAATCCAACTAAAATAACACTTGCTAGTGCCAGCATAAAAAACAGAAGATATTTTTTGTTTTTAACCAGTAATTCTGTGATAAGATATTTAAAAAGAAATAGCAGGATAATAGTTTTTACCCAAAACAGAGGCATGTTTACCAGATATTGTAATAATGCCATGTCCAAAATATAGTATCGAGCCATATCCCAGAGGGTAGCCAGAACAAAATAAAAAACCAGAAGTTTATAATCTGATGTATTAAGTTTTAAGTACGTCATAGATTACAAAGATAATATTCAAACCAAATAGGATATTTTCACTTTTTGATCTTACGTTTATTATTTCGCTTTTGCGAAAGCTATTTTTACGGCCAATCCTGTTAACACAGAAGCCATAAACCATTTTTGCACTCTTACCCATAATGGGTTTTTTGCAAACCATCCCGCCATTTTTGCTGCCGAAATAACAATAAGAAAATTGATTGAAAAACTAATAATAATCTGCATAATTCCTAATTGAAAACTTTGCCCCAAAATTGATCCGTATTCTGGTTTGATAAATTGCGGAAAAAAGGATAAATAAAACAATGCCATTTTTGGGTTGAGTACATTGGTGAGAAGCCCGATATTAAATAATTTAAAAGGTTTGTCTTTTTTTAAAGAACGATCGGTATCAAAGATTTTAGTACCGCCAGATCTAATAGTATTGTAGGCTAGGTATAATAAATAACCAACTCCCAGGAATTTAACAATCACAAAAGCATAAGGCACAGCAAAAAAGATGGCAGTTAACCCAAACGATACCATAAGAATATGAAATAGAAATCCGCAGATCACTCCAAAAAGCGAGATGATTCCCGCTTGTCTGCCCTGGGATAAGGACCTCGAAATAAGATAGATCATATTAGGTCCGGGGGATAGTACCATTATTAATGAGGCAAGAGCAAATACAAGAAATTCGTTGATAGGGATCATATATTTTAATTACGGGTTTATAAGGTAAAAGTATTGTTTTTTTGACAGTTCAGCATATTATCGGATTATATCGACGTCAAATATGTAATGTCGAATGCAAAAAACCTTATGATATAATTTAAAATAGAACTGGTTTACAGATATCTGTATTTTTCTGATACGGAAAAACCATAATTTCGCTTTGATTACGATGTTAAGACCCTAGAATACTATTTAGAAAACCAACTTCAAATGTTTCGTAGTACAGTGTACATTTTTAATCTATAGTTATGAATTTGATGGTAAAGCAAATACGATTGATAGAGCGAGTTGATCAGCTCATTCGCCTGCAAGCTACAGGATCACCAGAAGAACTGATCTCGAAATTAGGTATTTCAAAAACCAAATTGTATCGCATTATTAATACGATGAAAACTTTAAATGCCCCAATCGAGTATGATATCACGCTACAAAGTTTTGTGTATGTAGAACCGGTGGGATTTACTTTTGGATTCTATACAAAAAATCAAAAAGCAAAAATTCTTAATGGTTTTGGGGGATAAACAAGGGCTAAAGTATTTTAATTTTTATTATTTAACCTTGGTGAACTTTACACCATCTTCAATATTAAAATTATCGAAAAATGCACCTTATGGCACAACAATTTTTTCTGTATTGGGTGTAACTTTAGTGCAGGTTATAACGCCTTTCCTCCTATAACCTATTATTTTGCTTTCGTTTCTCCTATAATTACACCAAAGTTTCCCTCTAATTGATTCTGATTTTTAGAAGGGAGGTATATTCTGGATACAAATCCATCGAGATACAATGCATTTTTGCAACCGTTTTGCTTAAAATAGGAAGCAAAATCATAAAAATTTGTTTTCTCATTAGAGATTGCAAAAAGTAAATTTCCATTGGGCAAGATTCCTACTCCGTTTCTAATATGAACATTAGAAGATCCTTTTCTAAATTTAGGATGGATTTTTCCATCAATCAAGAGCATGGGCCCTGATTGTGTTGCATATTTGATATGTTTACCACCCGTAAATATCTTTGTAGTACAAATAACAGGCTTATTTTTTTTGGTTACATAGAATACCCCATTGGGTTGAAGATAGAAATTACCATATCCGCTTTGGGATGTATCAATTTTGGTTTTGGTCTCTCCGTTTTCAATATAAAGCCCCTGGGGAGATAGCTCTTTATTAAACATCCCCCCATTCATTGCGAAAACTAATTCTTTGTTTTCTTTTTCAAGTGTTGATTTTAAATTTTGAAAACTTTTGTAATTCACAGCGTTCTCATTTTTCCAATAGAAATGTAATTCTTGTTGCAAAGGATTTATCTCATAGCCCAAAAATCTGGATTTTTCAACCTGAGCTTCTGATTTTTTAACAAAAAAGAAACTGGTTAATAATACCAGAGCTGCAAGTAGTACAGTAGAACCAATGAGTTTTTTCATTATCTACTAATTCTTATATATTTTCCCATCTTTCATTACAAACACTACATTCTCCATAGTGCTTATTTTTTGGGTTGGATCGTCATTTACGGCTACAATATCGGCTAAATAACCAGGAGTAATTTGTCCGATCTGATCTTGCATATTCAGGATTTTAGCGTTGGTAGTCGTTGCACTTTGTAAAGCAGCCATTGCAGGCATACCTGCTTCGACCATAAAACCAAACTCTTTTCCGTTTTGTCCGTGTTTAAATACTCCGGCATCAGTCCCAAATGCGATACCTACACCACGATCATATGCTTTTTTAAATGTATTTTGAATTTTTGGCCCAATCTCTAGCGCTTTAGGAACAATAATAGCAGGGTAGTAATCATCGATAGCTGCTTTTTCGGTAACTTCTTTTCCGGCAGTAATAGTAGGTACCAGATAGGCATCGTACTGTTTCATTAAATCCATGGTTTTTTCACTCATTAATGTGCCGTGCTCAATAGTTTTTACACCTCCTAAAATAGCACGTTGCATTCCTTCATCACCATGTGCATGTGCAGCAACATGAAATCCATAATCTTTTGCAGTCTCACATATCGCCTTAATTTCTTCTACTGTAAACTGAGGGTTAGAACTACTTTTTGCGACACTTAATACGCCACCTGTAGCCGTAATTTTGATGAGATCAGCACCATTTTTATAGCGTTGTCGTACTGCTTTTTTTGCATCTTCGACACTATTTACGACACCTTCTTTTGGGCCAGGATCACCAATTAATGATCTTTTACTACCGTTGGTAGGATCTGCATGTCCACCAGTTGTAGCCAGGGATTTGCCAGCTGTAAATACCCTTGGGCCTTTTATTCGTCCACTTTTAATTGCTTTTTTAAGCGAAATATTTACTCCGCTTCCTCCTAAATCTCGCACTGTGGTAAAACCTGCCATTAATGTCGTTTTTGCAAACTGAACCGAATTAAAAGCAATGTCTGCTTCGCTATCTGTATATTTTTGTAAATATGCCTTTGGATTTGTTTCGCCTTCTAGATGTACGTGCATATCGATCAAGCCAGGTAGTACTGTTTTATTTTTGAGGTCAATAGTGATGTCGTTTTTTTTACCAGTAACAAAGCCATTTTCTACTTTAATAATTTTATTTCCAGAAACGACAATCGTTTTTTCGGTAAGAACTTTACCTGCTTTGGTATCAACTAGTTTTCCGCATTGTAAATAGGTGTTTTGAGCAAAAATGGTTGTGCTTATACATATAAAAAGTATGGTGTATAGATATTTCATGTGTGATAGTGTGAAAAATTACTATAAATTAAAATTGAGTTTTGAATATACAAAAGGAACAATTTAAAATAAATTGTTGTGATTAAGAGGATGATTATGATTTCTTTTAGAAATATAGAAATAGTTTATTATGACATTGCATCAATTATTTCCTAAAGAAAGCCCTTGTTGTTTGATGATGAAATTAATATATCACTAATAAATAATTCATGTGTTGTTTTGTATGTTATTGAAAGTAAAATGATTAAATTTAAAATAGTTTTGTCTAACCAACTTAAATAAATATGATAAAAGGAATAGTATATGTGAGTAAAGCTGCCATTGATTTTAGTGCTGATGATCTAAAACAACTGGCAGAGACTGCTTCAGATTGCAATGCGCAACATGGTATAACGGGATATTTGTATTTTGAAAAAGGACACTTTTTGCAATATATAGAAGGAGAAAATACGGTTGTTGATGTACTTATTGATAACATAAAGAGAGATAAGAGGCATGTGGTGTTAAATGTTGAAACCACTACAGATATCATAAGTCGAAAATTTCCTACCTGGCATATGCAGCAATTAACAAAATCTTCTTTGATTCAGATCAATATGGAAAATGTCCTAATGGACTATATGGTGCATTGTGGAAAGAAGAATGGTATGGATATGAATAGTGAAAGTACCTGGCGTATGATTGATAAATTATCTGGGTTTAGAAAAAAACTTTCTTATTCTTATGGCTAAGAAATGCGTTATATAAACGTTAATGCAATGACGACTTGATTTATTTTATGATCAGCCTTTGTATCAAAGACTGATCATAAATTTAGAATTATAATACGCTGCTATGGCAAGCAATTTACTTTGTTCTAATGGTTTTTCTATATAATCATGGATCATACTGGTATCAAAAGCTTTCATTTTATCTTTACTCCAATTAGAAGTGGTAAGAAATACAATAATCATTTCGGCACGCTTTTCTTTAGGTATTTTAGAATAATGTTCTAAAAATTCAAAACCATCCATAAGGGGCATATTTATGTCTAAAAAGATTATATTAGGTTTTGGGAATTCTTTTTGCGAGTTAGTCTCTTTAAATTTACCTTTTTTGTGTATGTAATCAAGAGCTTCAATCCCATTATAAACATCATGGACCTCATGAGCTATATTGGTTATTTGAATCATCTTTTTATTAAAAAAATTAGTAGAAGGGCTGTCGTCTACTAATAATATGCAATTTATTTTTTTCATTGTTTATTAGCTTTAAGAATTGTGAAATAGAAAACAGCTCCTTCTCCCAGGGAAGAATTTACCCAAATGTTTCCCTTGTGGTTGTCTATAATTCTTTTGCAATTGGCAAGACCAATACCCGTCCCGTCATAATCATTTCGACCATGAAGTCGTTTAAACACTTCAAAGATTTGTTTATGATACTTTGGATCGATACCTATCCCATTATCTTTAATAAAAAACAAGAAATATGCACGCTTTTCTTCAAAGCCGATATCAATTCTTGGTTGATTGTTATTTTGATATTTTAAGCTATTGGTTATTAAATTCTGGAAGAGCTGACGAATCTGAACCATATCGCAGACAATTACAGGTAATTTATCGCAATTAATCACAGCATTGTTTTCTTCAATATTTTGCCGAAGATCTTCGAGTATTTCTGATATTAGTATGTTGATATCAACCGGTTGAAAATTTAACGACTTATCATCTAATTGTGAGTAAATAAGCAAATCATTGGTTAATGTGATCATACGCTTAGAAGCATTTTCTATAAATTCTAAATACTGTTTAGCGTTATCATCAAAATGTTCTCGATATTCTTCTTTAAAAAGTTTAGTGAAACTTGAAATGGTTCGTAAAGGTTCTTTTAAGTCATGACTCGCCAGATACGCGAATCGTTCTAATTCTGTATTAAGCTCATTCATCCTATTTTCGGCTTCTTTTCTGGCATTAATATCCATTAGAGTTCCTACTGTTTTTTGAATATCTCCTTTAGCATCTAATTGTGGTTGCGCATTGATTAAGAACCATTTATAACCATTTTTGTTTGTTTTTATTCTAAGCTCTTGCTCAAAATTCTCTCCTTTTTGAATATGATTCTGTATTTTTTCCTGAAAATCTTCCACTTGATCCCGATGAATCATTTTGATAAAAGAAGTAAAAGTAGATAGCTTTTTTTCTGAGTAATATCCCAGTAGCTGTTGAAACTCCTTGGACCACCAAGCATTATCGGTGGATAAGTCACTCCATTCCCATAGGCCTGCACCAGATCCCATAATGGCTAGTCGATATCGTTCCTGGCTTTCTTTTAACTGCAACTCCATGTCCTTGACCTTGGTCACTACATTCATTACACCCAGAATATTTTTTACTTTTCCGTTACTATCTTTTTCATTTAGCTTATCGGTACACATTACCCATATATAGGTGTCTTTATTTTTATGTGCTACTCTATATTCTATTTGTAAAACATCTTTTTTCTTAATTGTTTTGAGTTTCCTGTAATGGTTTAATACCATTGCGTAATCATCGGGATGTACGATCTTTTTTAACAGTTTCGAATCTATTTTTCTGATATCCATAGAAGAATATCCAGCTTCCTTAAGAATTTCACTACTACTATAGCTATATTCGTTTTTTTGAATGTCATATATGTATGTAGTTGCAGGGTTGGCATTCATTACATGGGTTAAAAAATCGTTTATTTTTTCTTTATCATATACGGTTTTTATGTTATGAATATTTATAAAATTAACAACTACTCCTTTTATAACGTCTTTATGATATTTGTACGGAAATATTTCCATCATAAACCAGATCCCCAAAGAGTTTTGAACTTCTTTTTTATAAGGCTGTAATGTTTTAATGACATTTTTTGAATATTCTGCTAGATTTTCGCCTCCTAACGTACCAGAAAAATGATTAATAGGTCTTCCTATATCTTCTATTCTTAATTGAAAATGTTCATTGATAGATGGAGTAAATTTTCTGATTCTAAACTCATTATCTAAAAATATTGTTCCTATATTGATATTCTTTACCAAATTTTCCATATCAGAATTTAGCTCGATCAATAAGGTGTTTTTTTCTTGTAATTCACCATTTACAGCATGCAACTCTTCATTTACAGATTGTAACTCTTCGTTGGTACTTTGTAATTCTTCATTTGCAGCTAGAAGTTCTTCGTTGGTCATTTGCATTTCTTCGTTAGAAGCTTCTAACTCTTCAATGGTAGTCTGTAAATCTTGCCTGGTTTCATTAAGCGTCTGCTCTAATTGTTCGATATCACTCTTTTGTGTAAGAGTGTTATGTATAGACAAGCTTTTTTCTTCTTTTGTTATCTTTCGTTCTATTCCTTCTAAAAATGTAATCAAAAAAGATTCATAATTAACCGATTTTATTTTTATAGAGCGTATGACAATAGTTATGATTTTTAAAGCATTTTTTTTATGCGAGAATTTTATTTGTTTTTTAACAACATCAATGGTATCTGTAGATAACCTTTTAATTGCTGTAATTATAGGAATCCTATATTCATTGGGTAGCATTTTTAGTAAATTATTAGAGAACCCTTCTTCAGGAAAGTGAAGATAAATTTTAACATCTCCAAAGGCTTGAATGATCTCAAAATCTTTGTCAATGCAGATGCTTACAGCTCCTAATTCGTTTAGCAATGTCCGGTTTATTGATCGTTCTATTTTTTCTTCAAAAGAGTGTTTTATACGCCTACTTTTATAGACTTCAAAATTGGCCTGATTTATTTTCCAATCTTCTATTTTTTCTCTTCTTATTGCTTTATTAGTATTGTTATGTGTTTTGTTATAAATTTTCCATCTAACATCTGTTTTTGTAAAAAAACTATCGAGTGATCCAAGACTCTCAGAGCTACCTAAAAAAAGATACCCTCCCTGATTTAGTGCATAGTGAATTGTGGTTAGTACTTGATGTTGAATCGTATTCTCCATATATATCAACATATTTCTACAAGAAATAAAATCAAGCTTATTAAATGGTGGATTATGCAATATATCATGTTTAGAGAAAATAATTTTTTGTCTGATGTAAGGAGATATGTGATATTTTTCTCCTTTTTTTATAAAATATTTGATCAATCTTTCCTGGGGTACATCTGGATTATCTATTTCATAAATTCCTTTTGAAGCAATGTCTATTGCTCTTTGATCAATATCGGTAGCAAAGATTTTGTATTCAATATTTCTATAGTTTTTTGATAGTAAATATTCTTCGAACAACATGGCTATAGAATAAGCTTCTTCTCCGGTAGAGCAGGCTATAACCCATATTTTTATGATACCAGAATCATTTTTTTTTCTCTCTATTAGGTCGGGAATTACTGTTTCTTCTATGACTTTAAACGCGTCAATATCTCTAAAAAAAGAGGTTACACCAATTAAAAATTCATCGGCTAAGAGAAATTTCTCTTCTGGATCTTTTTCTAAAAAGCCGATATAGTCTGTAATAGACTTGTTTTTGGTCATCTTCATTCTTTTTGATATACGCCTGTAAAGTGTTGGCTTCTTATAAGAAAAAAAATCATGATCAATATCGTTTTTCAAAATCTCTAAAACCTCATTTACAGATGCATGATCGTGATAGCTATCTATCGAAGAAATAGAAGAACTGCGAGATTGAAAATTTTCTATGTGAGAGATTAATTTATCGGGTATTTTTTCTGCGGCTAAGACAAAATCACTTACGCCATTAGAAATAGCACTCATAGGCATCCCATCAAAGCGAGAGTTTTCTGGGTTTTGAACAAATAATACTCCTCCTGCTTTTTTTATAGCCATAGCTCCCTTGGTTCCATCAGATCCCGTTCCTGATAGGATGATACCTATAGCTTTTTCTTTTTGTTCTATTGCTAGTGAGTTGAAGAAAACATCTATCGAAAAATTGATTTGATTACGTTTAGAACGAGAAATAAGCCAAAGCTTTTGATCTTGGATTATAATATTTTTATTACCAGGAATCAGATACACATGATTGGGCTCTATAGTATTTTCTTCTATAGTTTCGCTTACTACCATTTTGGTATGCCTTGATAATAATTCGGGCATCAGGCTTTTGTAATCTGGTGATAAGTGCTGTATAACAACAAATGCATAACCTGTGTTGCTTGGACATGAGTTAAAAAAATCTTGCAGTGCGTTTAACCCTCCTGCAGAACATCCTATTCCGATAATGTGACAAGTATCTTTTTGTGTCTTTTTAATTACCTCGGGTAACTCTTTTTTCATAAATAAATAGGTTAAATGAAAGATTTAAAAAAATAGCACAGAAATAAAAGAGGGGGTGTTTTAACTGATAGACTAATAGAAAGGTAAAAAAAATCGGGAACAAACAAAAGGAATAATGAGTACTTATTTGCCATACAGTAAGTGATTTACGGATAAACCATTGCCTGTTTTTTTAAATTTGTTTATACTGTGAATCAGAAATGATATAGCTTAGTAATTACAACATTATTTTTATACATTATTTACGGGATACCCCAGATCAGGAAGTGATACATTATAGTATTTTAAGTTTCGCAAATTCTAATTAGGTCGAAATATGATAAAATACCTAATGGCATATCTGCAAGCAAATACCCTAAGGTTAAATATATAATTACTTTAACAACTCATCCAGGTTCTGTTCTATGTATTGTGGGATAGCATTAACATCGATAATCTCATCAGATAAACCTTTTTTCTTTTCCTGTAGTTGCAGTATTTTTTCTTCGATGGTGTTTGTAGTAATAAATCGAGTGACCATCACATTATTGGTTTGTCCTATACGATGAGATCTGGCAATTGCTTGTTTCTCGATAAATGGGTTCCACCAGGGATCTAATAATACTACATAAGATGCTTTGGTAAGGTTTAATCCAACGCCTCCTGCTTTTAATGAAATAAAGAACAAATTGATATCATCATTTTGCTGAAAATCATTTACAATAGCTTCTCGATCAGTGCTCTTGGTTTGCCCGGTTAACGTTAGATAGGAAATGTTATTTGTCGTACACCAATCCTCATACAGACCAAGATGAGATACAAAAGAACTGAACACAAGTACTTTTTTGTTGGATTTAACCAGTGTACTCAGGTAATGAGTAACATCCTGAAATTTTCCTGATTGATCTTTTGTTTTATCATCTACAAGTTTAGGATGATTTACGATCTGGCGAAGCTTGGTTAACGTATTAAGAATATGAATCTTATTGGTTGAGGTAGAATCAATACCTAGGAGTAGATTTCTGGCTGCAGATTTCTGAGATTCGTATTGCTTTTCCTGTTCAGTAAGCATTTCTGTGTATATGGTCTGCTCTGATAACTCGGGAAGATCTTTGGCAACCTGTTCTTTGGTTCTTCTTAATATAAAGGGATCTATTAAGGTTTTTAATTCTTTGATACATTCTGGATCCTGGTGTTTTTCTATTGGGATTTTAAAGCGATCTTTAAAAAATGAATAACTACCTAGCATTCCCGGATTAATAAATTCCATCTGAGACCAAAGATCTGATAATGAATTTTCTATCGGTGTACCACTCAAAGAAATCTTATGAATAGTGTGTATATTGTTTATAGCCTGAAATATTTTTGATTCTTTGTTTTTGATCTGCTGACTCTCATCGGTGATCAGGTAGGTGAAATTTATTTTTTCTAAGGCAGTAATGTCTTTTGATACCGTAGTATAGGTGGTAAGAATAATATCATAAGTCTCTAGATATGGAGTGATTTTTTTACGATCAGGACCTGTGTACTTAACAATATTGAGATGTGGTGCAAACTTTAATATCTCCTGTGCCCAATTAAATACCAGAGAAGAGGGGAGTACGATCAGAGCTTTGAGATAGGTTTTTACTTCGAGAGGGTCGCTAAAAAGGTCTAGCCGAATTTTTTCGACCTTTTTATCCACAGGTTCTAGCTGTTCTTTTGCATATATCAGCATTGCAATGGTTTGCAAAGTTTTTCCTAACCCCATGTCATCTGCTAAGCATGCGCCTAATTTATTATAATGATGATTAACTAACCACTGCACTCCTTCTTCTTGATAAGGACGTAATGTTGCTTTAAGTTTTGATGATGGTTCATAATGATAACTGGTAGCGTCTTCTATACTAGTTTCTTCTGGCGGAATTATATCTTTTAACAAGATGTAATTACTTTTGGTGATACGTACACTTTTATCTTGAATCTGACCAAAATCTACAAGCTTTTTATATCGTGTCATCCACTCGTTAGGAATAACAAAAACATCATCTTCATCTATTGGAAAAAAACGATTATTTTGCTTGATATACGGTATAAATTTTGAAAAAGGAATTTCCTGATCTCCGATAGTAACAATTCCTTTAATATCAAACCAATCGTTCTCTTGTTTACTACCGATTTCGATGGTATATGGAGCAATAGTAACCGTTCTGTCATCCAATATAGGTAGTTTTATCTCAAATCCATCGGCTTCTAATTGAGCTTTATTCAATTTTAACCAATTTAGAATTTCAAAAGGATCATCAGAAGCTTTGGCTTCTAATAGTAAATTGTTACTAACCTGCAGCCCTTTGGATGTGAGTAGACTAATAATTTCTTGTTCGGCTTCTGGATCACGTTTGGTTTGGATAATCTGAATTTGATCATCATTTTCTAGACGTACATTAGAAACTGTAGTTTTTGTACTATTATAATCAAAAAGAATTGTATTGTACTCAAAAGTGACCTTAGCAACATAAGTGTTCTGGATAAAATCCTGGATGATTTCTATACTATAAGATGTTATGTTTTTATGGGTAATAATATCAAAACCATGAGTTATAACATCTATATTTTTGATTATTGGGATGATTACTTTTTCCAGGTAAATTTTGATATGTTTATGGGCAATAGTAATTTTTTCTTTATCAAAAAAGGGTTTTAATTTATTAGCGTTTAGGTTTTCAATTTGATATAGGTATTTATCTACAATAATCCAGGAAGGCTCATTAAGTAGTATACTAATATCACTATTTTTAGGAATAATGAGTGTGTCTTTATTTTTTAGAGAGAAAGCATATTCAATACCTTCATCTGTTTTAGTGAATTCGAGAATAGGCTTGAGTATCGTATTACCAATCGATAATTTATGATTTTCGAAAGGATCTTTTCTTTGAGCATTACGAGTTATCGCATATTGATGGGTAACAATCAAGGAATAGAAAACAGATAGTTTTTTGTTTATATAATCAAGTACAACTTCTTTTATTTTTGGATCTTTTAATACATCTGAAAAACGTAAACTTTTTCTCCTTTTTACAGGCATAAATTGTTGCTCTAATGTTTTAATTTTTAGATGCGAACATATGTCTAGCAATTGCTCATGAGGAGTGCCCAAAAATTCTATATTGTAGCTTCCCAAAGTTTCGGGAATCGCTTGTTTTTCTACATAACCAAGATGACCATTAGTTATGGGTACTACATATGCTTCTGGTAACAGTGGGATTTCGGGTAAATTATGATCAACAAGATTATAGCAGATGCAAAGTGAATCCATGAAAAAGGAATATGTTTAAGAGATTAAATTAGGTATCGAGAAGATTAGATTTCTTTTTCTTCCTTCATTTCAAACAAAATCGAAAAACATCAAAGAAATTCTTCTTCAACGTTTTTCGATTTTATCTTATTTTTTTTAGTTTTTAACTATTTTAAATTGTAACAGATTTGCCTACAAAATCGATAACAGTATTGGTGATAAAATCAATTTGTTCATCATCTAATTCTGTATGCATTGGTAAAGAAATCACTTCTTTTACCAATTGATTGGTTATAGGAAAATCGGCTTCATTATAGCGTTTGTCCTGATATGCTTTTTGACTGTGCAGAGGAATAGGGTAGTAAACACCACAAGGAATTCCGTTATCATTTAGATGTTTAACCAGAGCATCTCGATCTACATCGATCACTCTAAGCGTATATTGATGAAACACATGTGTGTCTTCCTTATCAATTACAACAGGAGTAATAATATGTTCCTGATTGGCAAAAGCTGCCGTATATTTTTTTGCTGCCTCTCGTCGGGCATCATTATAGCGATCCAGATTAGGAAGCTTTATTCTTAGCACTGCTGCCTGAATAGAATCCAAACGAGAATTTACACCTACGACATCATGATGATATCTCGTATACATTCCATGGTTTACAATTCCTCTTATGATATGTGCCAAATCATCATCATTAGTAAAGATCGCACCTCCATCTCCATAACACCCCAAATTTTTAGAAGGGAAAAAAGAAGTAGAAGCTACATGACCAATCGTTCCCGATTTTGAAGTACTACCATCTTTAGAGTGGTAACTTCCTCCTATACCTTGGGCATTATCTTCGATTACATATAGGTCATGCTCTTTGGCAATAGCCATAATTGCATCCATATTGGCAGACTGCCCAAATAAATGTACAGGTACAATAGCTTTTGTCTTAGGAGTAATTGCTTTTTTTATAGCTTCGGGATCAATATTAAAAGAATCTGGCTCTACATCTACTAGCACAGGAGTAAGCTGTAGTAATGCAATTACTTCTACTGTAGCAGCAAAAGTAAAATCAGCTGTTATTACTTCATCACCTGGTTGTAGACCTAATCCCATCATAGCAATCTGTAATGCATCTGTACCATTTGCACAAGGGATAACATGCTTTACGCCAAGATAATCCTCTAGTTCTTTTTGAAAACTATGTACTTCGGGGCCATTAATAAAAGCTGTAGATTGCACAACATCGAGAACAGATGAATCTATGCGTTCTTTGATTTGTTCATATTGACCCTTAAGGTCAACCATTTGTATCTTCTTCATAAATGTTTTATTGTAACCTCACGAAAGTACAAAATATTGATACTATTGCCAATGTAATTTTAGATAAAAGAAATGTATTTTAGCAATTCATAAAAATTATCATTTTTGGGGATTTTATATAACATCTTTATTGCAATATTTAATAGTATACTTCCAATAATAGGTCTATTAAGTCCTAAACTTAAATTATTTGCCAATGGAAGGAAAGTAGTTTTCGAAACTCTGGAGCAGTATTTTCCTACTCAAGATCGTATTCTTTGGTTTCATTGTGCATCTTTGGGAGAATATGAGCAAGGTGTTCCTGTAATAGAAGAGCTAAAGAAAAGGTATCCGGATCATAAAGTATTAGTTACTTTTTTTTCCCCTTCTGGTTACGAAGCTAAAAAAAATAGCACGCTGGCTGATATTATTGTATATCTGCCTATGGATACCAATGCAAATGCTATTCGGTTTATTCAATTGGTAAAACCCGAACTTGCGGTCTTTGTAAAATATGAGTTTTGGCCTAATTATCTAAAAGTATTACAAAACAGAAATATTCCAGCGGTATTTATATCTGCTACATTTAGAGAAGATCAGGCATTTTTTAAATGGTATGGTGGCTTTATGAGAAAAACATTACAAACCGTAGATCACTTTTTTGTTCAGGATAAAATATCACAAACACTAATAGAAAAACAAGGTTTTGCTAACGTTACGTTGAGTGGAGATACGCGCTTTGATCGTGTGTCACACCAAATAGAAATGGATAATCATGTTGATTTTATTTCAGAATTTATTAATGAGCGACTTTGTATAGTAATGGGAAGCTCATGGCCAGAAGACGAAGAAATTTTTATAGACTATATAAACGAAGCTTCGGATAAGGTTTGTTTTATTATTGCTCCTCATGAAATAAAAGATAATAGCACAAATACATTAAAACGAAAGATCAAAAAGAAAACCGTTTTATATTCTGAAAAAGAAGGAATAGTGCTGAGAGATCAACAGGTATTTATTATGAATACTATCGGATATTTGTCTAGAATATATAGTTACGCAGATATAGCATATGTTGGTGGAGCTATGGGAACGGGAGGATTACATAATATTTTAGAACCAGCAACTTTCGGAATCCCTATTGTTATCGGTAAAAATTTCGAAAAATTTAGAGAAGCCAAGCAGCTTCAAAAATTGGCTGGGCTATTTTCGGTTTCAAGTGCTGGTGAATTTAACCAGGTACTAAATAAGCTTGTCGAGGATAAAAAGTTTAGAGAAAAAACAGGAATGATTTCTGGTCACTTTATTAATAGTAATACCGGGGCTACGGCAATGATTATGGAGTATTTGATCAAGAAAATTAATTAGAGCGAAAACTATTAAAACAACAAAGAATAGCGCTTTTGCTTTTAACTATACGGTAACGGCCTGATTAAAATATCGCCTAAACGGAAGCATTTCTTTATATACAGCAATCACCTTATCCATAAAATCATCTTTTAGTATATCTTCTTGAGTTAGAGGATGAATCACGGCAAATGTTCTATGACGTAGCAAATCAATATATTCATGATCAGAAGAGTATCCTTTGGGAGTAGTTTTTAGTTTGTCTTTATCTAAGTACATCCCTCCAAAGGTTTGTTTAAAGCTTTTTTTGTTTAAAATTTTTACAAGCTCTTCACCGTTATAATCAATTGCTTCTCGAATACTATTTAGCATCTTGTTTTCTGGCCTCCAATAGCCACCGGCTAATTCACATTCGTTAATTCCGATCTGAATATAAAAATCACCTTGTTTGGTACGTTGATCTAGTCCTGCTGCAAAATGATCTTTGTAAACTGGTTTATTTGGATGAAAAAGTAAATTATTATTAATACGATTAATTCCTTTTTTGCCTGGAGTAGGATAGTAATTTGGGTCTATTGCTGCCAATTTTCCATCCAATTCATCTAGCCATTGTATAAACGAATTGCGAATGGTTTGATACTGTTTTCTATTCGCATCCATCCATTCTTTATGATTATTGGCTTGTAAATCTTGTAAAAACTGAAAGAGTGCATTAAAATCCATCTTGATCCAAAGAATTAGAATAACCCGTTTAACTCGGCATCAATACGATTTATAATATTGCCCAAATCCTCTGGATTGTCTACAAAATTGATATTGTCTACATCTACAATAAGAAGGTTGCCTTTATCATAATCATGCGCCCAGGCTTCATATCGTTCATTAAGCCTGCTTAGATAATCAATACTAATGGTATTTTCATATTCACGTCCACGTTTATGAATTTGATTTACAAGATTAGGAATACTACTTCTAAGATAAATTAGTAAGTCGGGACCTTCTACTACATTTTCCATAAGGTCAAAAAGTGATCTGTAGTTTTCAAAATCACGATTGGTCATAAGCCCCATGGCATGTAAGTTTGGAGCAAAAATGTATGCATCCTCATAAATCGTTCTATCCTGGATAATATCTTTTCCGCTTTCACGAATATCTAATATTTGTCTAAAACGACTATTAAGGAAATAAATCTGAAGATTAAAAGACCAACGCTCCATCTTATTATAAAAATCCTCTAGATAAGGGTTTTCTAATACATCTTCAAAATGAGCTTCCCATTTATAATGTTTAGCAAGTAATCGGGTCAATGTAGTTTTTCCGGCTCCGATATTTCCAGCTATTGCTATATGCATAGTTGATTATTTTTCTTGAGGGGTTTTGTAAAAATGTGCGTTAAAGTTTGGACGTAAATATAGTGGATTTTATGAGTAACATAAAAAGGATAGAAAAGAATTTCGGTAAGATGCATATTTTAAAAACCTAAGTGCTTGTTTAATCAAAATTAAGTAACGTATAAAAATTGATTTTAGCATACTAGTTTATATCCATATCCTCTTACATTAATAATTTGAATAGATTCGTCTTGCTTTAATTTTTTACGAAGTTTAGTGATAAATACATCCATACTTCTACCGCTAAAAAAGTCATCATCACCCCAAAGTTTTTTAAGAATCATAGAACGGTCCAGTACTTGATTTTTGTTTTTAATAAGATGAAACAATAGATGAGCTTCTCTATGTGTAAGTTGTAATGTTTCTTCTTTATGGGTAAGTAATTGCTTAGGAAAGTCGAAAGTATAGGCACCAATACTAATAATTTCTGCACTCTGTTGTAAGGTAATACGATGCAATAAATTATTGATTCTTACGATCAATTCTTCCATGCTAAAAGGTTTTTTTAGGTAATCATTACCACCAATAGTAAATCCTTCTACCACATCTTGTGTTTGAGACTTAGCGGTAAGAAATATGATAGGAATGGTACTATCTTCTTGTCGAATTTCTTTGGCGAGCGTAAAACCATCTTTTTTAGGCATCATAACATCCAGAACAAGGAGTTTTGGCTGTATAGATTTGTAAATATCATAAGCTTCTTCGCCATTTTTGGCCAGATGAACTTTAAAACTTCTGGTCTCCAGGCTCTCCTTAATAATTTGACCTAGAGAAGGCTCATCTTCTGCAAGTAGTATTTCGATTGTTTCAGCCATTGGGTAAAGTAATTTTGAAATTGGTTAACCCTTGATCTAATGATAATTGTATGGTTCCTTTATGTTTTTCAATAATAGTTTTGGTATAAAAAAGACCAATGCCAAAACCTTTAACATCATGCGTATTTCCTTTGGGTACACGATAGAATTTTTCGAATATTTTTTCTTTATGAGCTTTGGTTAATCCTGTTCCATTATCTCTAATTTCTATGAGAATATGTAAATCTGTATTTGTAATACTAATACCCACTGTATTTCCTCCATATTTAATTGCATTGTCAACAATATTATTTATGGCATTTTCGAAGTGAAACACATCTATTTTTCTCCAAATATTTTCATGAGAATTGATAAAGGTTATGTTTTTTTCGGGTGAATTTACCTTATGCTTTTCTGCAATAGTATGAATCAGAGGTGTCAGATTCGTTTCTTCCAGATTTAACTGCAATTCATCGCTGTCTAGTGTGGCCGTTTCAAGAATTTTTTCGACCATGGTATTAAGTTTGTTTAATTGACCCGAAGATATTTTGATATACTTTTTTGTCTTTTCCTGATCATTTTCCTGATTGAAATTTTGAATACCTTCTAGAGCAGCACTTATAGTGGCAATAGGGGTTTTAAATTCGTGAGTGATATTACTTATTAAGTCGTTTTTAA
Source organism: Aquimarina atlantica (assembly GCF_000626715.1). Lineage (GTDB taxonomy): Bacteria > Bacteroidota > Bacteroidia > Flavobacteriales > Flavobacteriaceae > Aquimarina > Aquimarina atlantica. Next base: position 289,108 of record NZ_AQRA01000003.1, read on the forward strand.
GTGCGGCCAGTTGTTTTTGATGGGTAATGATTTGAAGTAGGTACAATAAACAACCAATTACGGCAGCCATTAATATAAAAGACAAAAGTATGCCAAGCAGGTTTTTCTTCAGAATAGTAATTGTAGTATTTGTAAAAAAAAGCTTTAGAGAACTATGTGGAGGAAGATATGAAGATTTAGATTGAGTGTATAATTGGCTTTTATCAATTGTTAAGGTATCACATGTATTGTTATTATGTAATTGCTCTAACCCATTGGTGTATTTTAAAGTATAATCAGCAGAAACTTTTTTTCGAACCAGCTCAACCTTTAATAAACTATCTATTGTATTGAGATTAACTTTATCCTGACTTATAGAAATAACAATTTTAGAAGTCAAGGTTTCAAACGGATTTGTATTGGTAGAAACTGTGATCGAATCATGCTCTGATATATTTAGCATGGTCTCAATAGAATCAGAGAGTTGTAAAACCTTTATAAATTGTTTTGTAGAATCAATATTTTTATTTCTATAGAAAGATATTTCTGAAGTTTTGATAGAATCTGATAGATTAGATCTGCTAAAATGCTTTTGAGTAGAATCAATTCGTTTTAAAATTTTATCAAGTTGTTTATTCGAGAAATGATTTAAGTTTTTCGGGTTGGATATAAAGCTAAAAGTTTGGTTTTTTGCTAATTCTTCGTAATACTGATCAACAGCATTGTCTAAACTAATCTGTACTTCATTAACCAATTGTTGTTTAGAAGCCTGATAATTTTTGAAATTCCAGTATATCTGAATCACTAAGGTAACCAGAATAACGGATGAAATAAAATACAATATGCTCTTATAACGATTCTTTTGCATACTTCAAAAGTAAGGTTCTTATCTTATATAAAGCCAATCGGTTAACACACGTTAACATTGGTTAACCTTCTGGTTAGGATTCAGTTTTCATATTTGTAGCGTATTAATCAAAAAAATCTAATCATGGTACGAATTATAATATTGATAGCGCTGTTTATGTTTGAAAGCCTGTTTGCCCAGGATTTTCAAGGTGTTGTAACATATAAAACCAATAGAAAAGTGGATCTTAATATGGAAGACTCTAAAATGAATGCTGATATGCAAAAACAACTCCAGGAGATGTTGAAAAAGCAATTTCAAAAAGAGTATGTATTAAATTTTAATACTTCAGAATCAATATACAAAGAGGAAGAAAGTTTAGGAACACCACAACCAGCCTCTGGGGTTCAGATTGTAATTGCAGGATCGGGGGCATCTAATATTTTGTATAAAAACATTAAAGAAAAACGCTTTGCCAGGAAACAAGATATGATGGGAAAGCTATTTTTGGTAAAAGACAAGCTGGAAAAATTAGACTGGAAGCTCGAAGATGAAACAAAAAAAATAGGGAACTATACGTGTTATAAAGCAACAGCAAAACGAATGGGGCAACGTATGCGCAGTATGACAATCAGTGTCAATAGTGATGAAGAAATGAGAGAGCCTGAAGAAGAAGAAATTACAATTACAGCATGGTATACACCAGAAATACCAATCTCTAATGGACCCGAAAATTATTGGGGACTTCCTGGTTTGATTTTAGAAATCAATGACGGGAATCAAAGTATACTGAGTACTAAATTGGTATTGAATTCAAAAAAGAAAACAGATATCAAAGAACCAACAAAAGGTAAGGTTGTTACAGAAGAAAAATTTGAAAAAATAATGGAAAAGAAAATGAAAGAAATGAGAGATAGAATGAATACACGAGGAGGTAGTGGAGATTTCGAAATACGAATCGGAGGATAAATTCATATTCAAACCTAAAATAATACTAATTAAAAAGCAGTAACTCTACTCTTCATCACGAGTTACTGTTTCTATAACTCTGGTTATAGAAATAGATAAAATCATTATAAAATGCACAAAAAATTAGGACTATTGGTATTCCTTATGGGGATATCCCTGGCATCTACTGCTCAAAAAGTACAAATCACTGGTTTTGTTAAAGATTCATTAGGTGATCCTATTGCAATGGCTAATGTAATTGCGTATAAGAAATCAGATAATACTATGACTAGTTATGGCATCACGAATGATCAGGGTAAGTATAAAATTTCAGTTCCTAATAATGAAACATATCTGCTAAAAGTTAGTTTTATCGGCCTTACCGCAGAAACAAAATCGATTACAGTAACTACCCAAGATGTAATTTCAGATTTTGAAATGAGATCAAAAGAAAACAGTTTAGACGAAGTAGAAATCGTTTATGAGATGCCAGTGGTAGTAAAAGGAGATACCTTAGTGTATAATACAGATTCTTTTGTAAATGGCACAGAAAAGAAATTAGGAGATGTGTTAGAAAAACTCCCAGGAGTTGATGTTAATGAAAATGGAGAAATTGAAGTCGAAGGTAAAACCGTTTCTAAGGTAATGGTAGAAGGAAAAGACTTTTTTGACGGAGATTCTAAACTGGCAACAGAAAATATCCCAGCTGATGCATTAGATAAGGTTGAAGTGCTTAGAAATTATGAAGATGTAGGGCAGATGCGTGGGTTGCGCAATTCGCAAGATCAGGTAGCTATTAACATCAAATTAAAGGAAGGAAAAAAGAACTTCTGGTTTGGTGATATAACTGCAGGTTCTGGAGTAGGAGAGACCGAACGTTATATCATAAAACCTAAACTGTTTTATTATAGCCCAAAGTACAGTATTAATGTGCTTACGGATATTAATGATATTGGCGAAGTTCCTTTTACGATGAGAGACTATTTTAATTTCACAGGAGGTTTTAGAAATTTAGGTCGTGGGGGTACTACTTTTAGTATCTCTACAGATGATCTTGCTTTTGCCACATTGCAAAATAATAGAGCTAATGAAGTGGATACTAAATTTGGTGCGGCAAACTTTAGCCTTACAGCTAATAAAAAACTGGATCTTAGCGGTTATGGAATCGCAAGTGATACCAGAATTGACTTGATCACTAATACACAAAGAGTATATATCGATGGCACTTTGGATCCTACAGATAATACTGTAGAAGAAACTATAGATAACACCCGGCAACGAAGTAAGTTAGGCTTGTTAAAATTAAGTGCAAGTTATAAGCCGAACAGCAATTTTAGAATGGATTATGATATCTTCGGAAAATTTTCCAGGCAAAAAGAAGATGGTATTTTTCGATCTATAAGATCAACGGTTTCTGAAGATATAAATGAAAAACTTGAAAATTCTACATTTTCGATTCAACAAAATATGAATGCGTACTATACATTAGGAGCAAAACATATATTTTCATTAGAAGCACAACACCTATTTCAAAATGAAGATCCTTTTTATAATGCAATACGATCAGAAATCCCTTTTAGAGGCGTTTTTACACAAATAAATAATCCCTTACTCCCTGGTACTGATATTTTTGATCCATTAGAAGAATCTGAAAGTTATAGTATTAATCAACAAAAAGAGGTGAAAACAAATAAGCTGGATGCAAAACTGGATTACTATTATGTATTAAACAAAAAAAGCAACCTTAATTTCACCTTCGGAAACACACTAAGTACTCAAAGATTTGATTCTAATATTTTTCAGATTTTAGATAATGGAAATCAAAATAACTTTGAAGCCAATGAGTTTAATAACGATGTGAAATACAATTTCAATGATCTATATGCTGGTCTACATTATAAGTTTATTAAAGGGATTTTTACATTTAATCCTGGGGTGAGTGTGCATAATTATAGCTTAAAAGATCAGCAATTAGGAACCGAAATTACTCAGAATGAATGGCAGATTTTACCAGACCTTTTTGTTTTAGCACAATTAAGGCAAAATGAAAGTCTACGATTTAATTACTCGATAACCGCAGAGTATACCGATATTAATCGTTTGGCGACTGGGTATGTGTTTAATAATTACAATTCATTATTTCAGGGAAACCGAAATCTCGAAAATTCATTATATGATAATTATTCATTAAACTATTTCAATTTTAATATGTTTAATTACACTAATATTTTTGCCCAGATATCGTATAGTAACAGACGTAATCCTATTAAGAATACTAGTGTGATTACAGGAATAAACAGGGTAGATACACCGATTAATTCTAATATGGAAGATCAAATACTTTCTGCTAATGGAGATGTTACTCGTACGTTTGGAAAAATAAAAGGAAACCTGAGAGTAAATATAAGTTGGTCGAGTTTTAATAATATCGTAAATACACTCCCAAGCGAAAGTATAAGTTTTACACAAGTGTATAGTACAGAATGGTCAACCAATTTTAGAAAAGGACCAAATTTTGATTTAGGATATAGTCTTACAGTCAATGATTATGATAATAATGGAGCCAAAAATACATTTTATATCAGTCAGCCATTTGCAAGATTAGATTGGTCTTTTGCCAAAGGTTTTTTAATAAAATCATCGTACAGATATTATGATTATCGCAATACAAAAACGACTCTAAATGAATATAGTTTTTGGGATGCAGATTTATTTTATCAAAAAACCAATAGTAAATGGGAGTATAAACTGTCTGTAACCAATATTCTGGATACCAAGAGTATTAATCAAGATAGTTTTAATGAGCTATATAATAGCACTTCGAGTTATATAGTACAACCTCGTTATTGGATTTTAAGTATCAAATATAATCTGTAATTATAGTGTAGATGATTACGACCAATTAGAAGTACTCTAAAAAAAAACGTAATGGCTACATATAAAGTATTGGGGATTTTGTTTTTGATAGTGATGATATCTTGTAATCAAAGTGAAAAAAAAACGTCTAAGGATATACAAACGAATTCACGACAAGAGATGGAAATTACCAAGACGCAAGGCATAATCACAAAAGTAAGCTCTAAAAGCTTTGAAGAAACTTATAATACATTAATCGAAATCATTACCAATAATCCTAACCTGAAGATTATAGCGCAATTAGACCATCAAGCTAATGCTGCATCTGTAAACTTAGCATTAAATCCCACACGAGTAATTATGTTTGGTAATCCTAAATTAGGAACTCCTTTAATGCAGAATTCTCAAATTACAGGACTAGATCTTCCTCAAAAGATTCTAATCTGGCAAGATGATAATGGTGTTGTTAATGTTTCATACAATGATCCCGAATTTTTAAAACTTCGCCATGAGATTACGGGTAAAGAGGATGTCTTAACAATCATTTCTAAAGCTTTGGATAATCTTTCAAAAGGAGCTACAGGCCTATAATAATCTATTACAATACTTGAGTTAGCCCAATATTCAATATAAAAGCCTTCAGGAATACATATCATTCATTTCTGGAGGCTAATTTTGTAGTTTTACCTTAATTGGACCTCCACTAGAGACATAACTTCCGCCTATTTCATCAATATTAATATTCAATTCGTCCTGTGTACTGATACTGTTAAGATCTATTTTAAGCTTATCATAAGTATCAATGTTTTTAATATTTACATCGATCTCATCAGTATTGCTTAGTCTAACCGTTATTGATCCATCATCATTAATAGGGATTAACCCATAGTTTGTTGTAGGAGTATTGTTTGCATACGCTTTTGGAAAAATATCTATATCTCGTATTACAATAACAACGAGACAAATAGCGATAATTGTGATTATAGATTTGGTATAAGTATCAGTTTTCATAATGTATGGTTTTTGTTTGTTAAAAAATACCAATAAAGGTGCCAAAATCTAACTTTCTTTATATGAAATCTTGCATGTATTAGAGTTTAGAAAAGTAAATGCCTTAAAATCAATGTAAAAACCAATAAAAATTACCTAGATTTGCGCTTTTTTAAGCAATAAGACAGCCCGAAAACTCGTTTTTTGGGAGCAACCTAACCAAACCACAATAATGACTAAACGTACTAGTCGATTGCATTTTCTTGATGCAATTCGGGCATTTGCAATCCTTATGATGCTTCAAGGACATTTTGTACATTCTCTTTTAGGAGATGTATATAGGGATAAAAATAATATTGTATACATGACCTGGGAGTATTTTAGGGGTATGACTGCTCCAACCTTTTTTACGATAACTGGCTTTATTTTTACCTATTTACTACTAAAACAAAATACAAAAGGAATAGACAATCCAAGAGTTTTAAAAGGTGTAAAGCGTGCAGTTAAAGTTATTTTTTGGGGATATTTATTGAGATTAAGCTTTTATGAAGTTTTTACAGGAAGAGTAAATCCTTCGTTTTTCTATGTAGACGTATTACAATGTATAGGCACATCATTGTTACTATTAATAGGAATCTATCTTGTTTTGTGTCGAATTAATGAAACCTGGTTTCAAAATGTAGTATTAGGTATTGGCGTGGTTATTTTTCTTCTCCAGCCCATGTATGGTAGTTGTATACTAGAGTTTTTGCCGCAAACAGTTGCAAATTATTTTACAAATAGAAATGGTTCTATTTTTACATTATTGCCCTGGTTTGGATATGTGTGTATTGGTAGTTTTATGGCTAGCCTGTTTTTAAAATACGGAAAACAAAAAATGTTTTACCCTTATGCCATTATCTTGCTTTTATTTGTAGGTGTATTATTAGTGTTTTATTCTTCAGCTACACTAATGATTATGTATAGTGTAACAGATATTGGTATTTTTAAATCAGTAGCGTATAACAATTTTTTATTTATAAGATTAGGAAATGTATGTATCCTTTTTTCTGTATTTATTTTGATGAAAAACTATTTTACAAATCAAATGATAACCAAAATAGGAGGGAGAACACTATCAATCTATATAGTTCACTTTTTTGTCCTTTACGGAAGTTGGTTCGGGCTGGGGCTTAGTCGGTTTTTTTATCACAGTTTAACGCCGGGACAAATATTTATAGGAGCATTATTGTTTGTAATTGTTATATGTGCAACAGTTTTGTATTATTATAAATATGAAGAAGAACTGAAGTTTAAAACACAGTATATGCTTAAGAAAACTATCTTACCCGAAGCTTTTGTCTTATTTAAAAATACTATTATTCGTACATATCGAAACATTAGATATATAAGGCGATAGTATAGAGATAGTTTCAATGAGCTGTATAGCAGTACTTCGAGACATGTAATTCAGCTTCGTTACTAGATTTTGAGTTTAGCGTTCTTGTCAGGAGTGTAATTGTACTCTTTATTAAAAAACCTCGAATTGTATCTTTTACAATTCGAGGTTTTTTTACTTTTATTATAGCGTATATTTATATAAGTTACTATTGTAATAGCTGAATCGGTTCTGCTTTAACCCTCTTATATTCTGTATAATATGGTTCGTCTGGATTATTGCTAGGAACTATAGCGGTTACATTCATAGTTAATAGTGTTGATTTTGGTATTGGTTTAGAAAAAACCTGAGTATAACCTGGGGTAGAAGAACCATGACCAACGGTCTCAGGGGAAATAAATCCAGTGATTTCTCCACTCTCATTAAATGTAAAATTAATGATCACCTCTGTATCTATACCAACAGTGTTTCCTAAAAATGCGCCTAATCTATTGGATGCAAGAGATAATGAAAATTTTTCAACTGCTGCCGAAGAATGAGTAATGTCCGGGATTGTCCAAGAAAGAGTTACGCTACGTTTTGTAATATTACTTACTTTAAAATCAAAATCCGATATTAAAATCTTTTTAGGGGTTTTTACAGAAAAGTTCTTGATCTTTAATTTAGCTTCATTACCTTGATCTTTTGCTACAATTTTTATAGAATAAGTAGTGTTTTCTTTTAAAGAATTAATGCTAAAGTAATGTCCAGCAGCAGAAAAAGTATGATTTTCTTTAATTTTTACTCCATCTACAAAAATGTCATATCTATAATCAGCATATGTTGATGATGAACCGATATACCAACCAAATCTAATTCTATCTTCATCGATATTGCTGTAATATATTCTAAAATCATCATCAGATTTTTGTATTGAATATCTAAACTTTTTGTCAGCTACCCAGGATTGTTTTGTAAAATTATATACATAGGAAGTTCTTAAGGAATTGATTCCTGAATTTGGCAAGGCAATATATCGACCACTAGAAACACTCGATATGTATGTAAAATTAATACCTTCATGTTGAAGATTATATTTTTCAGTATCTCCAGTATTGGGATTTCCATATATGGTATTTCCTGTTTTTTCATAATAATACCCATCAATAGCTGCCCAAGTAATTATAGTTTCTGATTTTACTTGTGCTAATGTTGATACTGATCTTGTTTTACTTTCTAGTTTATCAAAAGCTATGGGTGTTGGTTCTAATATAGATTTTTCAATAGAATCCTCTTGAAACTCTTCTTTCTCACAAGAAGTAAAAAAAACAGTAGTTAATGCTATGGATAGCGTTGCTATTTTTTTGATTGTAGTCATACTTTTAAGATGTTTTATGTTAATATTATATGTTATATTTTATGGCGAAACTATAGCGTTATACCAAAAAGAATTACCCTGTTTTCAGTGAAAGGTTTCTTCTAAAAAAGAATTCATTTCATATTTTTTTATTACTCTAATAATCAGTATCTTATAATGGTCTAATCAATACTCATTTTGTCATGCCAACAATAAAATCATTAAACAAATGGGCTAATGCACATACGTATTATCCGTTAGATTTGTTAAGAATTGCATTAGGAGTTTTCTTATTTATAAAAGGAATAAATTTTATTAGTAATAGCCAGATTCTGGTAGATCTTATTAAGCCTGTTCAGAATCTTGCAGGTGCTATGATCATAATTCATTATGTAGCTCCGGCACATTTAATAGGAGGTTTACTTATTTCTTTTGGATTGCTTACTCGATGGTCGGTTACAGCACAGCTTCCATTATTAGTTGGGGCCGTTCTTATCAATTTTGTGGGAGAGATGAATGTGGCAAACCTTGTTATTGCCAGTATAATTTTGTTATTATGTGTATTTTTCTTGTTCTACGGTTCGGGGAAACATTCTGTAGATTATTATCTAAAAATGCAGCAATGAAGCTAAAAACAAAATAAGGAATGGTAGTGCATTTCGAAAATAAAAAACCCGCTCATTGAGCGGGTTTTTATTTTTTACCATCCCGATAAGCGAGATTTTCCGCTGTTGTTGGGAATGTCTAAGTATATAGTATCTATTTTTTTTGAAGCATAAACACTACTTTTGTATTTAGAAGCTCTTTTTTTATTCTTTTCGATTTGCTTTCTTATTTTTTTCCACTTCTTTTCACTATAAATAGTAGTATTTTTTGATTGCTCAGCTACATTTTTATTCGCCTCTACCGAATTAGCAGTGTAAGAGAGATTGTGTTTTTGTAACGTATTATTGGTAATCGTAATAGATTTGAAATCAGTTGTATTGCTTTGCCCTATCGATGAATACGATATACATAGTAATAGTACTGTAGTCATAGCAATTTTTATTTTCATTTTTTTAGATTTTGGGGGGTTAGTCATCATAAGTATAAAATTGAAGTTATTTATATAGGTTTAAATAAGATTAGTTTTTATGATCTAGGTATTAAATAAATACTTGATCTTCAGTTACTAAGATAGTTATACTAATTCAATTCTGGCTACGGAAAAACCGCAATATAGTACAGGGATTTTTCCCCTAAAAGGCACTGAGAGGTACTATGATTACTCGTATTTTTTTCTAAATATTAATCAAAAAAATATTTTATTTTTTCCTTGTAAAAAAACATAAAATAGTGAGGTAATCAAGTGATAATAAGGGATAAAAGCTATTTTGAAATATCGAATAAAAAAACTGATTTTCTTGAAAATAATGCTTTTTTCAAGAAAATCAGCCTGTTTTTTATTTCACAAAATGGTGAAAAACGTCAAATGCTGGACAAAAAAGAAATAACTATTAAATTAATTAAAGTGAAATAAGTTATTTTCTTTTAGCATATTTTAGGCCTAATTTTATAAGTCTACCATCCCGATAAGCGAGATTGACCACTACCTATATTATAAGCTGGAATATTTACATATACAGTATCCATAACCTTTGAAGCATAGATACTATGTTTTGCATTAGAAGCTCTTCTTTTATTTTTTTTGAGTTGTTTTTTAATTTTTCGCCACTCTTTTTTACTATAAAAATCCTTATCCTTCATTTTTATAGGAGCATGTATCACCAAACGATCTGTCATAGCAATTTCATCGGTGCGATATTGCTCCTCCTGAATTTGATTATCAATAGACTTTACAGAAGTCAGATCATTTTCAAAATCCTGGCCAAAAGACATACCAAACACTAATAAAAAAGCGATTTGTAATGCAAATTTTAATTTCATTTCCCTAAATTTAAATGTATCAATTAATAGTGGTACACTAAAACTATAAAAAACATATCGAAATTATTTTCCCTCCAAAATAGATATGTTCATGTACCTCATTATATTAACGGGATAAATGTAATGATAATACTTGATTTCGTAATACGGTAAAACCTCATTTTTTCAGGGCTTCACCTAATTTTTCGACGAATAACTATAAAACCGGATAAAAACTAGATATTAAAAGCTTTTTTAACAGCTTCTACATAGTCAAGTTTCTCCCAGGTAAATAGCTCTACTTCCTTTTCGATTTTACCAGAATATGGACTTTCAAAAACCTTAGTAATGGTTTGAGGTTCTTTACCCATATGGCCATAAGCAGCTGTTTCCTGGTAAATAGGATTACGTAGTTTAAGACGTTTTTCGATAGCAGCCGGACGCATATCAAAGATTTTTCCTACTGTTTCTGCAATTTCACCATCGGTTAATCCAAGAGAGCTACTTCCGTAAGTATCTACAAAAATAGAGGTAGGTTCGACAACACCAATTGCATAAGATACCTGTACTAATACTTCATTCGCTACTCCTGCAGCTACAAGATTTTTAGCAATATGTCTCGATGCATATGCAGCAGAACGATCTACTTTACTTGGATCTTTACCCGAAAAAGCACCTCCACCGTGAGCACCTTTACCACCATAGGTGTCGACTATAATTTTTCTTCCGGTAAGACCGGTATCTCCATGAGGACCTCCAATCACAAATTTTCCGGTTGGGTTAATGTGATAAGTGATCTGATCATTAAATAATTGTTGAACATAATCGGGTAATTGAGCAATTACTCTAGGCATTAAAATAGAAATGATATCACTTTTTATTTTATTTAGCATTACATCATCATTGCTATCAAAATCATCATGCTGTGTAGAAACTACAATCGCAACAATACGTTGAGGTACATTATCATCACTATATTCGATAGTTACCTGACTTTTAGAATCAGGACGCAAATAAGGGATTTCTATACCTTCACGTCTTAGCTTGGCCAATTCAATTAATATTTTATGAGAAATATCAAGAGCCAAAGGCATGTAATTAGCAGTTTCTTTGGTAGCATACCCAAACATCATTCCTTGGTCACCAGCACCTTGCTCTTCTTTATTTTCACGATCAACCCCTTGATTTATATCTTGTGATTGTTCATGAATAAGAGAGATTACTCCACAAGAATCACCACTAAATTGGTATGCACCTTTAGTGTAACCAATTGTATTGATGACATCTCTTGCTATATGTTGTACATCGAGATATGTTTTTGATTTTACTTCTCCGGCGAGTACTACCTGACCGGTAGTTACAAGCGTTTCGCAGGCTACTTTAGAGTCAGCATCAAAAGCTAAAAAGTTATCTAATAATGCATCACTTATCTGATCTGCTACTTTATCCGGGTGTCCTTCAGATACACTTTCTGAAGTAAATAAATATGCCATTCTTTATTGTTTTATGAGAAAATACTTAGACGTAATTGCAATGTGAAGCTTTCGACAGAACATCTTAAATCGAACTGCTTTAGCATTTTTTATACTGTAACAAAAATTATTTCAGTATTTGGGTTGCAATCAGTCAAATCTTTCCCCGAAAATATTTTGGCAAAGGTAAAAAAAATGATAATACTTAAAAGCATTTAACGTATCATTAATTTTCTTTATTGAAGATTATTTTTAAGAGGGCAATTTTATTAAAATAATTTTCGAAAGAAAATGATTTGATTAAAAAATAATTACTAGATTTGTCCCCGAAGTTTCTTATACATATTAGTAAGTTATTAAGAAAGGTGGAGGGAATAGACCCTGTGAAACCTTAGCAACCCTTTGATTTATTAAAGAAGGTGCTAAATTCTATCCCGATTAATCGGGAGAAGATAACTCGATACAATTATCATTTCAGTAATTGTTTTTCCTTTCTTTTTAATTTTCTATTTACATACACTATAAATCAAGTGTTTGATGTATTTGAATTTTGTTTAAAATTTAAAATAGAAAATTATGAGTACACAAAAATTTGCAACAGGAGCTTTGCATGCAGGCCATGATGTGTCTGCCAATGGTGGAACAAGAGCAGTGCCCATTTATCAAACAACATCGTATGTTTTTAACAATGCTGATCATGCTGCCAATCTATTTAATTTATCAGAAACAGGATTTATTTATACAAGGTTAAATAATCCAACAAATGATATCCTGGAGCAACGCCTTGCAGCATTAGAAGGAGGTATTGCAGCAGTAGTAACGTCATCGGGTACGGCAGCAATCAATACAACTTTGCTAACCTTATTAAAAACAGGTGATCACATAGTAGCATCGAGTAGTTTGTATGGTGGGACATACAACTTGCTAAATGTTACATTACCTAGATTTGGTATTACAACAACTTTTGTAGATCCTTCAAATCCAAATAATTTTAAAGATGCTGTACAAGAGAATACACGTGCATTTTTTGTAGAATCATTAGGAAACCCGAAGCTGGATGTTTTAGACTTAAAAGCAATTTCGTCTGAAGCCAAAACCTATAAAGTTCCTCTAATAGTCGATAACACAGTAGCCACACCAGCATTACTTAACCCTATTGAGTATGGCGCTAATATTGTAATTCATTCCCTTACAAAATATATTAGTGGTAATGGTACATCTTTGGGAGGAGCAATTATCGATGCAGGGACTTTTGATTGGTCTAGTGGTAAGTTTCCTGAATTTACAGAACCTTCACCAGGATATCACGGACTAGTATATCACGATGTATTAGGACCAGCAGCGTTTATAGCAAAAGCAAGAATAGAAGGATTACGGGATCATGGAGCTGCACTAAGCCCATTTAATGCATTTCAGATTTTGCAAGGTTTAGAAACCTTAGAAATTAGAATAAAAAAACATAGCGAAAATGCATTACAACTTGCTAAATGGTTAGAAAATCAAGAAGAGGTAAGTTGGGTAAAATATCCGGGACTCCAAAATGATACATACCATGAACTAGCTAAAGAATACTTGCCAAAAGGGCAAAGCGGAATCGTCACTTTTGGGGTAAAAGGTGGTTTTGACTCGGCTAAAACAGTAGCAGATGAAACCAAAATCTTCTCATTGCTGGCGAATATAGGAGATTCTAAATCTTTAATCATACACCCTGCCAGTACCACGCACCAACAACTAGACGCTGAGCAGCAAGAATCTACCGGAGTAACTCAGGACTTGATACGGTTATCGGTTGGACTCGAAGATATTGAAGATTTAAAAGAAGATTTAAAAGAAGCTTTTAATAAAGTAAAAGTCAAAATCTAATAGACCCAAAAATCGGTATCCTTTTTTAAAAGGATTTATAATAATGAGGGAGTATCAAAATGACCTCAAAGAAATTATAAATAATGCTTCAAGAATTAGACATCTTAAACTACACTACGATAAAGGGAAGATCTATTGATCAGATTCATCTCACATACGAAGTATTTGGGAAACCCCTTTATACGGCACCAATTGTTTTAGTTAACCATGCTCTTACTGGCAATTCTGCTGTATGTGGAGAGCATGGTTGGTGGAATGGCCTGATAGGGAAAGATAAGTGCATTGATACCAATAGATATACCGTTCTGTCTTTTAATATCCCTGGAAATGGATATGATGGAAAAGAAGAAAACTTAATTGAAGAGTATAAAATATTTAATGCACGAGATATTGCAGCAATTTTCTCTGAAGGGCTAAAACTATTGAAAATTGATAAGCTACATGCTGTAATCGGAGGATCTGTTGGTGGTGGTATTGCATGGGAATTAGCAGCTCTTAATCCCAGTTTGATTACCCATTTAATCCCAGTAGCTACAGATTGGAAATCTACAGATTGGTTAAAAGCCAATTGTTTGGTACAAGAACAGATTTTATTGAATTCTAAAGACCCTGTTCATGATGCCAGATTACATGCTATGTTGATCTATAGATCACCAGAATCATTTAAGCAAAAATTTAACCGTACTTATAATGATGAAAAAGACATGTATAATATAGAAAGTTGGTTGTTGTATCACGGAGAAAAACTAGACGGTAGATTTGCACTTTCTGCCTACAAGGAACTAAATCATATCCTGGCAAATATCGATATAACCAAAGGACGAGGAGATTTTGATGAAGTAGTCGCATCAATCCAATCCAATATTCATATCATCAGTGTAGATTCTGATATATTTTTTACAGCGGAAGAAGATAGGGCTACATTTAAAAAGCTGAAAAGAGTAAAACAAAATGTTACTCACAAAATAATTAACTCGGTTCATGGTCATGATGCCTTTTTAATAGAATTTGAACAATTGAATGCATTATTGAAAGATGTGTTTTAAAGAAAAAGAAAAAATGAAAGTTTTAAAATTTGGAGGAAAATCACTTGCGAACGGAAAAGGAATTCATGCAGTGATAGATATAATTGAAGATAAGGTTAAAAATGGTGAAAAGATTACCGTTGTCCTTTCTGCTCGTGGTAATACAACCGATGAGCTTGAAGAAATTCTTGAAAAAGCCGTTAAAGGAAAAAAATACCAATCACAGCTAGAAGCACTTAAAAAGTATCAAATTGCAGATTTTAATAATGCCGATTTTACTCAGGAATTCGAAACATTAGATAAACTTTTTGAAGGAGTCTCACTTTTAGGCGATTATAGTAAGAGAATAAAAGATCAAGTACTATCACAAGGCGAAGTTATTTCGGCCAAATTGGTAACGCAAATCCTTAAAGAGAAAAACATCAAAGCTAATTTTACCGATAGTAGAACTCTTATCATCACAGATGCCCAATTTGGAGATGCCCAGCCTCTCGATAAGCTATCCAAAGAAAATGTAATTAATCATTTTCAAACATATAATGGGGCTACAGTAAATATAGTCACAGGTTTTATAGCATCTAATACCAAAAATGAAACGACTACTTTAGGAAGAAACGGAAGTAATTATACAGCATCATTGCTAGCAAATTATCTAGAAGCAGAAGAATTACAAAGTTTTACTCATGTAAACGGGATCTATACGGCAAACCCAGACTTAGTTCCTGATGCTATAAAAATTGAAAAACTATCATTTACAGAAGCTAATGAATTAGCATATTTTGGAGCTAATATTTTACATGCAAAAACAATAATCCCATTAATAGAAAAGAATATCCCGCTTAGGATTTTAAATACTTTTGATCATAAAAATAAAGGAACTTTAATTACATCAGAAGCAAGTGAAAAAGGAATCAAATCTCTTTCTGTTTTAGAGAATGTGGCTCTAGTCAATCTCGAAGGAAGAGGGCTTTTGGGAAAAGTAGGAGTAGATGCAAGAATATTTAAGGCACTGGCTCATAAAAACATTAGTGTTAGTATTATTTCACAAGGTTCATCAGAACGAGGGATAGGTTTTGTTGTCGAAGCCGATAAAGCAAAAGAAGCTAAATCTATATTAGAGCAAGAATTCGAATCAGATTTTTATAAACGTGATGTTAGTGGTATTTCGATAGAAAAAGATGTCTCTGTGATTTCTATTATTGGTCAGGATCTAAGTACATTTCATAAGCCATATAATGCACTGATTAAGAATCAGGTAATTCCATTATTGTTTAATAATACAGTTACAGGAAAGAATGTGAGTTTGGTAGTGCGAAAAGAACAATTACATCGTGCTTTAAATGTGATTCATGGTGAGATTTTCGAAATTTCTAAAAAAATCAATATAGCCATATTTGGCCATGGATTAGTAGGAGGCACGTTGATAGATCAAATCTTAAAATCTTCAGAACAGATCGAAAAACGAAAAAAGATCAACCTCAATATTTTTGCAGTAGCAAATTCTAGAAAAGTGCTCTTAAATAAAAACGGGGTAGCGCAAAACTGGAAAAATGCTATCGGCGAAAAAGGAATTACTTATACAGTAGAAGATGTGATTCGATTTGCAGATGATCATCATTTAGAAAATCTGATAGCTATTGATAATACAGCCAGCCAGGGGTTTACAGAAAATTATATCAATTTGGTAGAACATGGTTTTGATTTAGTTTCTTCTAATAAAGTAGCCAATACATTAAGTTTCGATTTTTATAAGAAATTAAGGGCTAAACTAGATGAAAATCAAAAACAATACCTGTACGAAACTAATGTAGGGGCTGGATTGCCATTAATTGATACAATTAAATTATTGCATTTGTCGGGAGAGAATATAACCCGAATCAAAGGAGTTTTCTCTGGATCATTAAGTTATTTGTTTAATACTTTTTCTGTAGAAGAACGACCGTTTAGTGAAGTGTTACAAGAAGCAATTGATAAAGGATTTACCGAGCCTGATCCTAGAGAAGACCTCTGTGGTAATGATGTAGGCCGAAAATTATTAATTCTGGCAAGAGAATTGGATTTAAGTAACGAATTTGAAGATATTAATATTCATAATCTAATTCCTGAAGAACTAAGAGCTGGAGAAGCAAAAGAATTTTTAGGAAGGTTAAAAGAGCTGGATGTTGTTTATAAAAAAGTTAAAGAAGAGCAAAAACCTGATCATGTATTGCGATATATTGGTGATCTTTGGGGTGATTTGTCACAAGAGAAAGGAAATTTGGATGTTAAATTAGTTTCGGTACCTCAAAGTAGTGCGTTAGGGCAGGTAAAAGGTTCCGACTCTATATTCGAGATTTATACAGAATCTTATGGCGATCAACCTATCGTAATTCAGGGAGCTGGCGCCGGAGCAGCCGTAACAGCAAGAGGAGTATTTGGAGATGTCTTACGATTAGCAGAAAAAGGATGAAATAATAATTGCGTTAGGGATTGAAGCGACATCCTTTTATAATCCTGTTAGCCTAGAATAGTATCGAAAGGCTTTTAGATTATAAAAGGTATAGCTGAAAGCCCGACCTCTAATTAATTAGGGGAACGCCCAAAACAATATACAATGAAAATACAACTAAAAAGAATAGACAACGATTATCATTTCGAGTTAAAAAATGAAAGAGGGCATGTAACCTATATAGATAGTACTGCCAAAGTTGGAGGACATGATCAGGCACCAAGCCCAATGGAATATGTATTGATGGGAGTAGCTGGATGTAGTGCAATTGATATAATTTCTATTTTGAAGAAACAACGACAGGAAATTACAGACTATAGAGCAGAAGTAGATGGTGCTCGCGAAGAAATTGATGGAGCAAAACCATTTAAAAAAATTACAGTGACCGTTTATCTCGAAGGGGATATTACTTCAGAAAAAGCACAGAGGGCGGCAGAATTGTCATTTGAGAAATATTGTTCGGTATCCAAAACATTAGAACCTACGGCTACAATAGAGTACAAGGTAGTGGTTAATAATAAAGAAGTATGAGTCTTAAAAGTTTAAATTTTGAAACACAAGCGGTAAGAACGCAAACTGATAAAACACAGTTTTTAGAGCATTCTACACCGATGTATTTAACTTCGGGCTTTGTTTTTGAAGATGCCGAAGAGATGAGAGCCTCTTTTGCAGAAGAAAAAGAACGAAATCTATATAGCCGTTTTAGCAATCCTAATACAACAGAATTTGTAGATAAGATTTGCAAATTAGAAGGAGCAGAAGATGGGTATGCATTTGCGACCGGTATGGCAGCCGTGTTTTCTACATTTGCTGCGTTATTAGATGCTGGCGATCATATTATTTCGGCTCGATCTGTATTTGGTTCTACCCATACTTTATTTACCAAATATTTACCAAAATGGAATATCGAAACTAGTTATTTTAGAGTAGATGAGGTGGATAAAATAGAAAGTTTGATCCTGCCCAATACAAAAATTATATATGCCGAATCCCCAACAAATCCAGGAGTAGATGTTTTAGATTTAGAATTGTTGGGTGCGATCGCAAAAGAACACAACCTGCTTTTGGTTATTGATAATTGTTTTGCGACCCCTTATTTGCAAAATCCAATTAAGTTTGGTGCAGATTTAGTAATTCATTCTGCAACTAAATTAATTGATGGTCAGGGAAGAGTTCTGGGAGGAGTGACTGTTGGTAAAAAAGAACTGATAAGAGAAATTTACCTTTTTTCGCGTAATACGGGTCCATCACTGTCACCTTTTAATGCATGGATATTGTCTAAAAGTTTAGAAACCTTGGCAGTTCGGGTAGACCGTCACTGTGAGAATGCGCTAAAGCTAGCAGAGTTTTTAGAATCACATCCTAAAATAAACTGGGTGAAATATCCATTCTTGAAATCTCACCCACAATATGAAGTTGCTAAAAAGCAAATGAAAATGGGAGGTAATGTTGTTGCTTTTGAAGTAAAAGGAGGGGTACAAGGAGGTAAAACTTTTTTTAATAGTGTACAAATGTGTTCTCTATCTGCTAACCTTGGTGATACCAGAACCATAATTACGCATCCTGCTTCAACAACACATAGCAAGTTAGCTGATGAAGATAAGCTTGTTGTTGGGATTACAGATGGAATGGTACGTTGTTCTGTGGGGTTAGAGCATATTGATGATGTTATATCAGATATTGAACAAGCGTTAGAAAAAATATAGAAGCTATAAAACTTCTTATCAGTATTGATATAAAAAATGAAAAATGCTCTGAAAATCAATTTTCAGAGCATTTTTTGATGAAAATTAATTAATTTTTACGGTTATATAAAATGGCAACGCCCGTTCGACATGCATGTCCCTGCATCACAAAATAAACGTACTCCACCTCTCCAGGTACAGCATTGATATCCATTTTGATAACAACCAAAACCTCTTCCTCTCGAACCAGAGATTGAACTTTGTTCGGTTTTACTTAATAAGGAAACTCCTTCTAAATTTAAAATTTTTTTCATAATATAATTTGTTTTAAGAATACACACAATATCCATTTGGTAGGCATTGTCCTGCACCACATAGGCTTCCATTACCGGTTTCTCTACAGCACTGATTTCCGTTTTGAAAACACGGAGTCCCGCTGCGCGAACCCAAAATTTGACTTTGATCATTTTTACTTAATAAGGAAACTCCTCCTAAGTTTAAAATTTTTTTCATAATGTAATTTGTTTTAAGAATGAATAGAATTACATATTTGTGTTGGGGTACTATTGGTTAAATAGGTAATTCTATAATTTAGTTTCTCAAATTTAAAATTTCAATATAGGATATAGCCCCCCGTAAACAGGGGGATATGTATTTTTGATTATAAAAACAGGTTTTAGGAAAATGAGCAAATAAAAAAAACTGAGAAATTTCTCAGTTTTTTTATCCAAAGAATTAAGAAGCTTATAACCTTATTTTTTTGTCAAAGTAAAAATTTGACTTCCGGTAACTTCAAAAGTAATTCCTTGTTGTTCGACCGTTTCTTTGATGTCTTTTTTTATACTCATAGTTTGTGCTGTTAATGCGATAATATCAAAAGACGCATCTTTTTCGGCAACAGTAGTAATTAATTTAGTTCCATCTATTTTCCACTCTCCAGCTCCAATAAAATCAGGAATTGATTCTTCATAATCAATAGACTGCGTAGGGATAGTTATTTTTGCTACTAATGTAAACCCTCCAGTGCTAGTAAAAGTATTGGGTTTATCGGTGTCAGAAACTTCTGTAAAAGTTGCTTCTGCAGTATAATCTTTACCCGATATAGAATAACTACCATTCACAGGTATGTTTTCAATAGTAGCAGTAACTTTTCCATTTTCAGATTTGACATCCGAAAGACTCCACTCACCAGGGATTAAGGATTGATCAATTTCAATTGGAGAATCATCATCGTTGTTACAAGAAACAAATAATAAGGTACTTGCTAAACATAAAAACATTGCAAATCTTTTCATTTCGATTATATATTTTGGGTTAATATTACTTTTATCAACGAGTTAGAAATTTACATATTGTCATTTTTTCTAGAGGAAGTCTCTTTTTGTGTGATTTTTAAGGATAATTAGTAAAAGTTTAATAGGGTGTTCTTCAATAAATTATCTAATGATTCTGGGATTGACCTAATAATCTACTAAATTACTAGGGTTTTTGTTGAAGATATCATAATTCTTATGATTTTATGTAAGAACTTTTGAGATTTTTATGCTATAAACAAAATATTATATATACATTTGTTTAATAATCTACTATTCCGATAGGGTAATAGAGTTTTAGAAAAAAATGATTTTAGATCAGATGATATTAGATAAAGTGGCTACGCAGAAAACAACGTATCAGAAGGATAAAACCTCTGAGAAACCAATACGTAGTATCGCAAAAGCAGTAAGCTGGAGAGTCGTGGGTACATTAGATACATTGATAGTGTCTTATGTGTTAACAGGAGAGATTGCTCTAGCTACTTCGATTGCATCTATTGATTTTGTGACAAAAATGATTCTGTATTTTTTTCACGAAAGAATTTGGAATCGTATTAAATGGGGAAAATAATTGCTATAGTAGAAAAATAAGTATAGTAGGCTATGAGTTTAACAGAAAAAGAAATAGAAAATTTAAACAAATCTCTAAGGGATAAAACACCTTTAGAAATTGCACAATGGGCGGTTTTAAATGCGAAAACTCCAGTTGTAACTACTAATTTTAGGCCATATGAGGTCGCAATTCTTAATGTTTGCTCAAAAGCATTATCCGATATTCCGGTAATATGGTGTGACTCTGGATACAATACACCAAACACTTACAGACATGCAGAAGAGGTTATTGATATGCTTGGGCTGAATATTAAATTATATGTGCCTAAACAGACCACAGCACATAGGGATGTAACTATGGGGATTCCTGATATTGATGATCCCAAACACAAAATTTTTACAGAACAAGTAAAATTAGAACCATTTAGAAGAGCAATGTCTGATTTTACTCCCGATGTTTGGTTTACAAACCTTAGAAAAGGACAAACGGCACTTAGAGATTCGCTGGATATTGTAAGTATGGGGAAAGATGGAATTTTAAAAGTAAGCCCGTTTTACTATTACAATGATGAAGAGTTAGATGTGTATTTAGAAGAACACAAATTACCTAACGAATTTAAATATTTTGATCCAACTAAAGTGTTGGAAAATAGAGAGTGTGGGTTACATACTAACTAATAAATTACGAAAAAGATAAGAATGGAAATACTAGAAAAGAAAATAGAACAATTAGAAGGGACAGCAGGTAATCTGGCTGGAGCATCTGTTCTTAAGGTAAATCCTTTGGAGAGTGAAGCAATTTATATTTTTAGAGAAGTAGTGGCACAGTTTGAAAAACCAGTATTACTTTTTTCTGGAGGAAAAGACTCTATTACTTTAGTTCGATTGGCTCAAAAAGCATTTTATCCCGGAAAAATTCCTTTCCCTTTACTACATATTGATACGGGACATAATTTTCCCGAAACTATAGAATTTAGAGATCGATTAGTTAAAGAATTAGGAGTAGAACTTATTGTTCGTAATGTTCAGGATTCTATTGATCAAGGTAAGGTTATAGAAGAAAAAGGAAAATATGCTAGCCGTAATAGTTTACAAACTACCACACTTTTGGATGCCCTGGAAGAATTTAAGTTTGATGCAGCTATCGGTGGAGCTCGTAGAGATGAAGAAAAGGCCAGAGCTAAAGAACGTATATTCTCTGTTAGAGATGATTTTGGTCAATGGGATGAGAAAAACCAACGCCCTGAGTTGTTTGATCACCTTAACGGAAAAATTGATTTAGGCCAAAATGTAAGAGTGTTTCCAATTAGCAACTGGACAGAATTAGATGTATGGAGTTATATCCAAAAAGAAGGAATCGAAATTCCGTCTATATATTTTGCTCATACCCGTAAAACATTTGTGAGAGATGGGATGATTTGGTCTGCAGAAGATGATGTGGTGTATAGAGAAGATAATGAAGTGGTAGAAGAAAGAATGGTACGTTTTAGAACCGTTGGTGATATGTCATGTACCGCAGCTGTGCTTTCTGATGCAATCACTATAGATAAAGTAGTATCAGAGATCAGAGAATCTACAATTTCTGAACGAGGAGCTCGTATCGATGATAAACGATCAGAAGCTGCGATGGAAAAACGAAAACAACAAGGATATTTCTAAAATTAATTTCAGGTTATTAGTTTTCTAATAATTAGTGAGAATATAAATTAAGGATCAAAATAATTGGTGATAGTATTTGTAAAGGAGTCTTTTATAAGTCATAAAAATGACCTTTAATAAAAACTATTAACCATCAACCAAAATAAGATGGATGTATTAAAAATAGCAACAGCAGGAAGTGTAGATGATGGTAAAAGTACCTTGATCGGTCGTATTTTATATGATACAAAATCATTAACGACAGATAAATTAGAAGCCATTGAAACCAGAAGTAAAGCTAACGGTTTTGATTATTTAGATTTTTCGTTGGCTACAGATGGATTAGTAGCCGAACGTGAACAAGGAATTACTATTGATGTTGCTCATATCTACTTTTCGACAAAGACCAAAAGTTATATTATAGCAGATACCCCTGGACATATCGAATATACCAGAAATATGGTTACAGGAGCATCGACATCACAAGCCTCTATCATTTTGGTAGATGCTCGTAAAGGTGTAATAGAACAAACCTATCGTCACTTTTTTATCAATAACCTGTTAAGAGTTAAAGATGTGATTGTAGCCGTTAACAAAATGGATTTGGTAGATTTTTCTCAGGAGAAATACGAAGCTATAAAAGCCGATTTTGAAACATTGATCGAAAAAAGTGATTATAAAGAACAAAATATAACATTTATCCCGGTAAGCGCATTGCAGGGAGATAATGTGGTAGATAAATCTGAGAATACCCCATGGTATACCGGACAAACTTTACTTGAACACTTAGAGAAATTAGATGCGCAGGATGTATATGAAAAAGCTCAGGTACGTTTTCCAATTCAAACTGTAATTCGCCCTAAAAAAGATGAATTTCATGATTTTAGAGGATATGCAGGTAAATTATATGGAGGTGATCTTTCAGTTGGAGATGAGGTAACAATTTTGCCATCATTAACGACGTCAAAAGTAAAAGAAATTTACTTCTTCGATCAGAAATTTGATACTGCTGGCAGAGGAAGTTCTTGTACAATTACATTAGAAGATGATGTAAATGTAAGTCGGGGAGATATGATTGTAAAATCATCAGAGAAACCTCGTGTAGAAAAACAATTGACCGCGACAGTATGTTGGATGGATAGTAAAGATCTACATCCGGGAACAAATTACTTTATACAAAGTGGAAGTAATAGAATTCTAGCAAAAGTGAAAAATATAAACGGAACCATAGCAACTGATTTTTCTGGAGAAGATACTTCAAAAAATGCTTTGAGTTTAAACGAAATAGGGAAAGTTCAGATACAGTTGAGCAAACCTTTAGCGATTGACTCTTATAGTAATAATAAAGCTTCAGGATCATTTATATTAATAGATTCGCAAACTAATACTACTTCAGGAGTTGGCTTTATAGAATAATACAAGTCACTAATTAATAGGAAGAAAAACCAAAAAATAGAACCGTAAAACCATCATACAAAAGTCATAACTACGCCTTTTTTTAAAGGCAGAAATACGAAAAAAGATGCAAAGTTTTAGAACCGAAATAGAAAACCCAATTGTTCAAAAAGATGTTATAGAATTAGCTAATAAAATTGAGCAATTCCATAAGGGTAAGATTGATGAAGAGAAGTTTCGTAGCCTTCGTCTGGCACGTGGTGTATATGGTCAACGCCAGGAAGGGGTACAGATGATTCGTATTAAATTACCCTATGGTAAAGTGTTAAGTAATCAATTAAGACGTATTTGTGAAGTTTCTGATGAGTATTCTAGAGGAAGACTGCATATCACTACACGTCAGGATATTCAAATTCATTATGTAGATTTAAACAGAACTCCAGAGCTTTGGGCAGAGTTAGAAAGAGATGATGTAACATTAAGAGAAGCTTGTGGTAATACAGTACGTAATGTAACCGCATCAGAAACTGCAGGAATTGATCCAAAAGAACCTTTTGATGTGTCCCCATATGCAGATGCATTATTCCGTTTCTTTTTAAGAAATCCTATTTGCCAGGAAATGGGCCGTAAATTTAAAGTCTCTTTTTCAGGTACCGAAGAAGATACCGGGTTATCCTATATGCATGATTTGGGCTTCATTGCTAAAATAGAAAATGGAGTTCGAGGGTTTAAAGTAATGCTAGGTGGTGGATTGGGATCGCAACCAAGACATGCAGATGAATTATACAGTTTCCTGCCGTCAGAAAAGATCATTCCTTTAATGGAGGGAGTATTGAGAATTTTTGATCGTCATGGAGAACGTAAAAGTAGAGCCAAAGCAAGAATGAAGTTTTTACTTAAAGACATAGGTCTTGAAGCGTTCAAAGAATTAGTAGAAGCAGAACAAAATGCAATAGCCCAAAAAACTGTTGTGATCGATGCAGAATCATATAAAACGTCAACTCCTGTTGAAGTCGAAATACCTCAAGTACAGATCAAAAACCAAAAAACTTTTGATTTGTGGAAATCTACCAATGTAATTGCTCAAAAACAAGAAGGGTATGTAGCTATAGGTATTAAAGTATTGTTAGGTGATTTTTATACCGATAAAGCCAGGTTGCTGGCAGATTTAGTAGAGAAATATGCAGCAGGAGAGATAAGACTATCATTGCGTCAGAATATTTTGATTCCTTTTGTAAAAGAAGATGCATTACCATTCTTCTATCAAGAATTAGAGAAATTAGGATTTGTAGAATCTGGATATAACAAAGCAGTAGATATAACAGCTTGTCCGGGAACAGATACCTGTAATTTAGGAATAGCAAGTAGTACAGGTATTGCCGAGGAACTAGAACGCGTAATCAAGACAGAATACCCTCAATATCTCGAAAAAGAAGATTTAGTGATCAAAATTAGCGGATGTATGAATGCTTGTGGGCAACATAATATGGCAAATATTGGTTTTCAGGGAATGTCAGTACGTACCAAAGATAAATTAGTGGCACCTGCATTACAAGTACTATTAGGAGGAGGAAACTTAGGAGATGGTAATGGTCGTTTTGCAGATAAAGTGGTGAAAATACCTAGTAGAAGAGGGCCAGAAGCATTACGTAGAATTCTTAATGATTTTGAAGCAAATGCAAATGGTAAAACTTTTATAGATTACTATACCGATCAGGGTGAAAAATATTTCTATGACTTTCTTACCGATTTATCTAATGTAGATAATCTTACTCAAGAAGACTTTATCGATTGGGGAACAGAAGAGAATTATGTAAAAGCAATTGGTGTAGGAGAATGTGCGGGAGTAGTTATAGATTTAATAGCGACCCTATTCTTAGAAAGCGAAGAGAAAATAGAAAATGCAAAAATATCTTTTGAGAATGAGGTATACTCTGATGCTGTGTATCACGCGTACAGCTCATTAGTAAACTCAGCAAAAGCATTGTTGTTAGCCGAAAAGAAAAAGACAAATACTCATGCCAAAATTATAAGTCAGTTTGATGAAGAATTTGTTGCAAGCGGAAAAGTACAATTAGAAGGAACATTTGCAGATTTGATTTATCAACTTCAAAAAAATGCACCTACCAGAGGTTTTGCAGTAGATTATATTAAAAATGCAGAGCAATTTTTGCAAAAAGTACAGGAGTTTAGAGCCGTTGAAGTAGAAAATGCTTAAAGAAATAATGAATAATAAAACACCAAGATTAACAGTAGTAGGAGCAGGTCCGGGAGATCCGGATTTGATCACTCTTAAAGCAATCAAAGCTTTAGAGTCTGCAGATGTGGTGTTATATGATGCGCTCATTAATGAAACCTTATTGAGTTATGCACCTAAAGCAGAGAAAATATTTGTCGGTAAAAGAAAAGGATGTTATGCATATCAACAAGAACAGATTAATGAATTAATAGTAAGTAGAGCCAAAAGTCATGGACATGTAGTTCGATTAAAAGGAGGAGATCCTTTTATTTTTGGGCGAGGAGCAGAAGAGATTGATTATGTACAACAGTTTGATATAGCGTCTTATATGGTTCCCGGTATATCATCATCTTTAGCCGTTCCGGCATATCAGGGAATCCCATTAACAAAAAGAGGGGTTTCAGAAAGTTTTTGGGTGATTACAGGAACCACAAAATCCCACAAATTATCACAGGATATATGCCTGGCAGCAAAATCAAATGCAACTGTGGTAATTTTGATGGGAATGAGTAAGTTGAATGAAATAGTTAGTATCTTTGCTGCCGAAAATAAGCAAGACATTCCGGTAGCTATTATCCAAAACGGAACTACAGAAAAAGAGAAGTTTGGATACGGTACAATAGAGAATATTGAGGAAGTAGTTTTAGAAAAAGAATTATCCTCACCAGCAATTATTATAATAGGAGAAGTAGTAAACCAACGAGTTCGATTAGCTTCTGTTTATAATGAAGTTCGAGAAGAAATTGTATCTTAATAGTTTGGGACTAGCTTAAAGATGAAAGAAAGAAACAATTTATATCCGGTTTTTTTAAAGGCTGCGCACCTTGAAATCCTTATCATAGGAGGAGGAAATGTAGCAGAAGAAAAACTTACGTTCTTATTAAAATCCAGTCCAGATGCTAAGATAACTATAGTATCATCAATGTTTAGAGAAGGTACAATAGCATTAGCAAAAAAGTTTGGAGTGGAAATGATACATAAAAAATATCACAAACGTTTTCTCAAAGGAAAACATATTGTGATTGCTACCACAGATGTTCCTAAAGTTAATATGCAGGTGTATAAAGATTGTAGGAAACGAAGTATACTGGTTAATGTAGCAGACAATCCGCCGTATTGTGATTTTTATATGGGCGCGATTGTAACCAAAGGCAATGTAAAAGTGGCAATCTCTACTAATGGGAAATCACCAACTACAGCCAAAAGATTACGTCAGTTTTTTGAGGAAGCGATACCCGAAAATATTGATGATTTAGTTAAAAACTTAAACGAGTATAGAAAAACAATAAAAGGTAATTTTGAAGAAAAAGTGGAAACACTAAACGAATTTACCAAAGGATTAATAGGAAAAAAAGAAGTTGAAAAATGATTAAGACTGATATTTTAATAATCGGAGCGGGACCAACAGGATTATTTACTGTTTTTGAAGCAGGATTACTGAAGTTAAAGACGCATCTTATTGATGCCTTACCACAACCAGGTGGGCAATGCTCAGAAATATATCCCAAAAAGCCAATATATGATATCCCAGGTTTTCCAGAAATACTTGCTGGAGAATTGGTAGATAACCTAATGGAGCAAATAAAACCTTTTAATCCTGGGTTTACGCTGGGAGAAAGAGCAGAAACTATCGAAAAATTAGAAGATGATACTTTTTTGGTAACTACCAATAAAGGAACACAACATAATGCGCCGGTAGTTGCAATTGCAGGAGGATTGGGTTCTTTCGAGCCTCGTAAACCACCGATCCCAAATATTGCAGATTTCGAAGATAAAGGAGTAGCATATATCATACGTGATCCAGAAGTGTATAGAGACAAACGTGTTGTAATTGCAGGAGGAGGAGACTCTGCTTTAGATTGGTCGATTTTCTTGGCAGATGTAGCCAGTGAAGTAACTCTTGTGCATAGACGAAACGAATTTCGCGGAGCTTTAGATTCAGTAGAAAGAGTAGCAGAACTTTCTAAATTAGGAAAAGTAAACCTGATTACTGAAGCTGAAGTAAAAGAATTAAAAGGCGATGATCACATTACTGCGGTTGGTATAAAACATAAAACAAAAGGTGAAATTGTTTTAGATACAGATTACTTCATCCCGTTATTTGGATTATCACCAAAATTAGGACCAATAGGAGATTGGGGGTTAGAAATCGAAAAAAATGCGATCAAAGTAGATAATTCATACGATTATCAGACTAATATCCCGGGAATATATGCTATAGGTGATGTAAATACATATAAAGGAAAACTAAAATTAATTCTTTCTGGTTTTCATGAAGCAGCCATTATGTGTCAGAGTGCTTACCAAAGAATCTTTCCAGATAAAAAGTATGTGATGAAATATACAACCGTCGGTGGAGTAGAAGGATTTGATGGAACTAAAAAAGAAGCTAAAAAAGAAGTAGTAAAAGCTATTAATTAGAAAAAAGCTTACTTTTAAAATAAAACAGGTATATACCGAAAATCAATTTTTCGGTATATACCTGTCCTTTTTTAGAACCTTATGAACAAAGATTAAATTACTTCAATATCTCTTTTAACGTTATTAAAAATGGTATAATAGATTACAAAAAAGGTTGTACTTCCATGAAATGATGTGTTTTGTAGAAAAAAGTTTTAAACCCTGTTTTTTTTCTTTACCTATGGTTTAATTTTTTTTAAACGTTCTTATGAAAAAGCTATTCTCTATTCTTTCGATTGTTTTTGTGTTAGTCGCTTGTAAGAATAAAGCTGAAACTGAAAAGGATGTAATCACAAAAAACAAAATACCCGTTTTTGCATGGGCACATTTACCCGAAAATGCATCAGATGATGAGTTAAGAAAACAATTTCAGGAATTAAAAAATAAAGGAATAGATGGTTTAATGTATTCTGCAGGTCATGACCCTTTAACGTATAAAAGAGTTGGTAAAATTATTAAGGAAACGGGAATGGAATTTCATGCATGGATACCTACCATGATACAAAACTCTAATCCAAAATTAAAACCAGAATGGTATGCCATTAATCGAAACGGTGAATCTGCCTATGATAAACCTGCATATGTTTCGCACTACCAGTTTTTATGCCCTAATAAAGATGAAGTGTATGATTTCCTTAAAAACCTATATAGTAGTGTTGCTGATGTAGATGAGGTAGATGGAATTCATCTCGATTATATACGATTTCCAGATGTGATTCTGGCAAAAGGATTATGGGAAAAATATGATCTGGTAATGGATAAGGAATACCCCCAGTTTGATTATTGTTACTGTGATAAATGTGTTCATGATTTTAAATCATTATCTGGTATAGATATTAAAGCTGTCGAAGATCCTTCGCAAATCGAAGAATGGAAACAATTTCGTTATGATTTGATAACTAAAATGGTGAATAGATTGGCAGATGTAGTACATGATAAAAATAAGGTGATTAATGCTGCAGTGTTTCCTGGGCCAAATTCTATCGCAAAAAAACTAGTAAGACAAGAGTGGAATAAATGGAATTTGGATGCCTTTTTCCCTATGAATTATAATGATTTCTATCTAGAAGATACAAAATGGATTGGCGAGCTTACAAAAGAAGAAGTGACTGCTGTTAATAATAAGAAACCAGTTTATAGTGGTTTATTCATTTGCCCGAAACCTAAAAATAAGGCAAACGAAGCAGATCCCGAAAATCATGGATTATTACCCGAAGAATTAGCGGCTGCAATTAGTGAATCTATTCAAAATGGAGCCACTGGCATTTGTTTATTTACACCAAATAGAATGACAGATACACATTGGGAGGTTTTACAAAAAACAATTAGTACAGATTTTACTAAATAATGCTTTTTTAGACTGTACTCCTACAATTATTACTCTTTAAAAATAGATTTTTAAATATGAGAATAGCATCAATAGATATTTTTAGAGCTTTAACAATGGTTTTAATGATTTGGGTAAATGACTTCTGGACTCTTACAGATATTCCTAAGTGGCTTAAACATGCAACCGCTAGTGAAGATTATATGGGTTTTTCTGATATTATTTTTCCATTGTTTTTGTTTATTGTAGGGCTTAGTATTCCTTATGCCATAGAAAATAGACTTGCTAAAAAGGAAAGTAAAACTTTAATAGCAAAACATATAATTATAAGATCTTTATCATTGCTGTTGATTGGTTTTTTTATGGTAAACTATGAAACGGCTTACCACGAAAACATTCTTATTGGGAAATATTTTTGGGGCCTACTTATGGCTTTGGCAGTATTATTAATTTGGATGAATTGGAAAAAAAGTCCAATTCAAAAAAAATGGCATGTTTATTTTCAAACCTTAGGATTTAGTATACTTGTTTTTTTAGCCGTTATATACAATGGAGGTTCTCAGGGAGAGAGTTGGATGAAAATACATTGGTGGGGAATTTTGGGACTTATTGGTTGGGCTTATGTCATAAATGGGTCAATTTATTTATTTAGTAAAGGAAACATTACAATAATAATTATTTTATGGATCATTTTTAATCTACTCTCCATATTGAATCAGACCGATAAGATGATTTTTGAAAATGATAGTATTACTTTGTTCTCTACATTATATACTGGTACTATACCTGCATTTACTACTGCTGGAATAGTAGCAACTTTGGTATTTAAGAAGTTATCAGGAACCAATATAAAATGGCGATTTATAAGTTTAATAGGATTAGGGGTAATACATATTATTTATGGAGTAGCAACCAGGCCATATTGGGGTATTTCTAAAATACAAGGAACGCCATCTTGGTTAGCTATCTGCACAGGGATAGGTTTTCTTATGTTTACAATATTGTATTACATCACAGATGTGAAAAAACAAACTAGTTGGGCAAAGATAATTGCTCCGGCAGGTACAGCAACGTTAACATGCTATATGATCCCTTATCTTTTATATCCAATATATGCTATTACCGATATTAAGTTTCCTGATATGTTGAGCTCTTCTGGCTTAGGGTTATTTATATCTTTTATTTTTTCTTTATTAGTAGTTGTTTTTACTGGTTGGTTAGAACAAAAAAAATACAAGCTAAAACTGTGATATCTTCTTTGTTTTGCTCTATTTTTTAGCATAATAATGATAAAAGATAGAAGATAGTATTGATTTTACTTTTTTCATTAAGAGGCACACTTTTTTGTTGATTTACTTTTTGTAAAATTGATGCTAATAAATGATTATTATTTGAATGATTTTTTATAAGATTCAGTATATTTGAACCTTCAAAATCTTCATAATTACAGGTTTAAAAAAACGGGATACAACTCTTAAATAAAATACGCTAAACAATTTAAAATAAAATGTAAAAGACCTTAGATAAAACCGGTAAGGTCTTTGATTATATTTGTAAACAGAAATAAAAAGATATGTCAGATGTTACCATAAAAATAAAAGATAGAGAAGGTGTAGTACATGAGATACAAGCACCTACCGATATGGCTATGAATTTAATGGAAGTTTGTAAAGCTTATGAATTACCAGTAGAAGGGACCTGTGGAGGAATGGCCATGTGTGCTTCTTGTCAATGCTATATTTTATCTGATCACGAATTACCAGAAATGGGACAGGATGAAGATTTGATGCTAGCAGAGGCCTTTTATGTAGAGGATAATAGTAGATTGGGATGTCAAATCCCTATCACTCCCGAGTTGGATGGATTAGAAATAGAATTAGCCCCAGAGTCTTAATCATATTAATCTCTCAGGATTTCAATAGATTCTTTTTTGGGTTTTTTAATTCTAACAGTAATTTTTTGATATTCCCAGTTAGCTCCTTTTTTATAGGCTACGATATCCAGTTTAGCTTTTCCTTTGGTGCCTCTAATTCCAACAGTTAATGTAATTGAAGTATTGTGATTTGAATATTCGACTTCTCCTTCTAGTAATCGAAAGAAATCTATTGGAGATAGCTCGCCTAATTTTTCAATAACACGATCATTTTTTTTAGCTATTTCAAGAGCATTTCCTGTAAGATTGGGTTGCACATAAACAGAACCATATCTAAATACAGCGTTACCTGTCATCATAAAAAACACGAATATACAAATAGTTACCCCTGTGGTAGGAAGTACCCATTTCCAGTTTCGACTCCACCAATTTTTTTTAGAAATTAATTCGTTCATGATAGCTAATAGTGTTGTTGTTAAGCCTTTCTTTACAAAGACCCTTTGTTAAATATAGTTGTTGCAATAATCACTAGAGGTAAAAGGTGTTTTCCTCTGGCGATGGCTGTATTACACTTACGTAAAATGGGGTTTTTGACCCCATTTTTTGATCTGTTTTGATTGTATTTTTGAATTGAAAAAATATACCTAAAGATAGTATTAGTAGTATTTTTTTAATGAGAATTAAAAAATCTGAAGTATAGAAAAAAACAAAAAATAATGAGGTATGAGAACAAAAAAAAATCGATTTAATTTAGGAGTTTCCATTCTTTTAATAGCAGGCATGGTATTCTTTACGAGTTGTGAAAAAGAATCAGTTGTAGACCAAGAATTAGATACAATAAATGTAGAACAAGAAGAATTCCTTGCTAAAGCAAAAGAGGATTATCTGAAAGAAAACGGAATCAATATCGATATCATAGATATAGATTGGTGCTCTATTATACCAAATTTGTCTGGGTATTATTATGCCAATGATGGAGGGCATTATTATGTTAGGCATATTGGAAATAAAGTGTATTGGTTTGGAGAACATCCATCTGGTATTTGGGCTAATGTTTTTAAAGGGAGCATAAATGGGAAAACAATTACTGGTAGTTTTTATGATGTGCCTAAAGGTAAAATAGCAGGAAGTGGAAATTTAACATTATCTATAAGTTGTTTTGGAAGTGGCTTTACTAAAGTGTCTGGGAGTAATTTTGGGGGTTCAGTTTGGACAAAAACTGTAAGACCTTCCCATCTTCCTCGTCCACGTCAGGCAGGATTTGGAGTTGTAAATGATAGCAATAATATTACTGGTCGATGGGTTGGTGATGATGGAGGTATTTACTATATCAGACAAATAGGTAATAGGGTTGTTTGGTTCGGAGAACGCAATTTTGTAAATGGCCGTCCTACATGGTCCAATGTTGCCTGGGGGAGTCGTTTCTATAGTCAGTTATGGTTAGATTGGGTTGATGTTCCTAAAGGGAATACAAATAACGGAGGAATTCTAAGAGGATTTGTCGAAGGACCAAATTACATCTCTCTAGGACATAATACAGGAGGTTTTGGGGGCTCAGAGCTTCGAAGGTAATGTAAATGTAATGTATATGAGTAGAAAAAGATTACCCTTTTGGGTAATCTTTTTTTTGTTAATACAAGGTGAAATTGATAAATAAACTTGCATAACAAAAGGCTATGTCTTTTATTTGTACTCAAATTAACAGCTATTGCTGTTTAGTTCATATATATTTTAATTGTTATCGAGAAAGGTGGAGGGAATAGACCCTATGAAACCTTAGCAACCCTTTATCCCGTAAAGAAGGTGCTACATTCTATCCGTTATAACGGTATAGATAACCAAAACTCATAGTTCAGCTATGTTTTCCATTTATTTTTCTTGATACATTATTCTTTATTTAAATAAAGAATTAAATAATGTTTTTATTTTCCGATGTTTGGCTCTATACTTAATATAGCTTACAGTTGGAATACACAATAATGTTTGATAATTGATGAAAGATATATACAAAATACTAGAAGAAAGAATCCTTGTCCTTGATGGAGCTATGGGAACCATGCTGCAAAGGTATAAGTTTACAGAAGAAGATTTTAGAGGAGAACGATTCAAGGATTGGCCTATTCCTGTACAGGGGAATAATGATTTGCTAAGCATTACTCAACCTGAAGCAATAAAAGAAGTACATCGACTTTATTTTGAAGCAGGAGCAGATATCGTAGAAACCAATACCTTTTCGGGAACAACCATAGCTATGGCTGATTATGAAATGGAAGATTTGGTCTATGAACTAAATTATCAGTCGGCAAAAATTGCCAAAGAAGTAGCACATGAGTTGACCGAAAAAGAACCTCATAAACCTCGATTTGTAGCGGGATCTATTGGACCAACAAATAGAACAGCAAGTATGTCTCCCGATGTAAATGACCCAGGGTATAGGGCAGTAACTTTTGATGAATTAAGAATCGCTTATAAACAACAGGTTGAAGCACTATTAGATGGAGGTGTAGACATTTTATTGGTAGAAACCATTTTCGATACCTTAAATGCCAAAGCAGCACTTTTTGCAATTGAAGAAGTAAAGGATGAAAGAAACATCGATGTTCCAATTATGGTAAGTGGTACGATAACAGATGCAAGTGGTAGAACATTATCGGGCCAAACTGCAGAAGCATTTCTAATTTCGCTATCTCATATTCCCATGCTGTCCGTTGGATTTAATTGTGCTTTAGGGGCAAATCAATTGACTCCCTATTTAGAAGTTTTAGCTCAGAAAGCAAGTTTTGGAATATCTGCTCATCCTAATGCCGGATTACCAAATGCGTTTGGAGAGTATGACGAAACACCAGAACAAATGGCAGAACAGATTAAAGAATACATGGAAAAAAACTTAGTAAATATTATAGGTGGTTGTTGTGGTACCACTCCAGAACATATCAAAGCAATAGCAGATTTAGCAAAAGATTATAAACCAAGAGTAGTAGCAGTAGAAGTATAGCATATGGGTACTAAGGAAAAAAGAAAATATCTTAAGCTCTCTGGTCTGGAGCCAATGATTGTTTCTGCCGAAACGAATTTTATTAATGTTGGAGAACGAACTAATGTGGCAGGATCACGTAAGTTTTTACGTTTGGTCAAAGAAGAAAAATTTGATGAAGCTTTAGATATAGCAAGACATCAGGTAGAAGGAGGAGCACAGGTCATTGATATTAATATGGATGATGGCTTAATCGATGGTAAAGAAGCAATGATAAGGTTTCTTAATCTTATAATGGCAGAGCCAGATATTGCTCGAGTACCCATCATGATAGATAGCTCTAAATGGGAAATCATCGAAGCTGGATTACAAGTGGTACAAGGAAAATGTGTGGTAAATTCTATTAGTCTTAAAGAAGGAGAAGAAGAATTTATATCACATGCAAAAGCCATAAAAAGATATGGTGCAGCTGTAATTGTAATGGCTTTTGATGAGGTTGGACAAGCAGATAATTATGAACGTCGTATAGAAATCTCAAAACGATCCTATGACCTATTGGTTCATAAAGTAAAGTTTCCGCCAGAAGATATCATATTTGACCTCAATATATTTCCGGTTGCAACCGGAATGGAAGAACATCGCAAAAATGCCATCGATTTTATTGAAGCTACACGATGGGTAAGAGAAAATCTACCACACAGTAGTGTAAGTGGAGGTGTAAGTAATGTTTCGTTTTCTTTTAGAGGAAATAATGTGGTTCGCGAGGCTATGCATTCTGTTTTTCTGTATCATGCAATTAAAGCCGGGATGAATATGGGAATTGTAAACCCGGCAATGCTAGAGGTGTATGATGATATTCCCAAAGATCTATTAGAATATGTAGAAGACGTAATTCTGGATCGACGAGATGATGCTACCGAACGATTACTAGATTTTGCAGAAACCGTTAAAGGAACAAAAAAGGAACAGGTTGTAGATCTTTCTTGGAGAGAAGAATCCCTGCAAAATAGAATTACCAGAGCCTTGGTAAAAGGGATCGATCAGTTCGTAGTAGAAGATGTAGAAGAAGCAAGACTAAGTGTAGATAAACCAATAGAGGTTATAGAAGGGCATTTGATGACAGGAATGAATGTTGTTGGTGATCTTTTTGGATCTGGTAAAATGTTTTTACCTCAGGTAGTAAAATCTGCCAGGGTAATGAAAAAAGCTGTAGCATATTTGCTTCCGTTTATAGAAGAAGAAAAGAAAAAGAATGCACTCTCTGGAGGAGTAACAAAAGAAAATGATTCTAATGGCCGTATTTTGATGGCAACTGTAAAAGGAGATGTACATGATATTGGTAAAAATATTGTCTCGGTAGTATTAGGATGTAATAATTATGAAATTGTAGATCTGGGTGTGATGGTTCCTCCCGATAAAATTATTCAGACTGCAATCGATGAACAAGTAGACATCATAGGGTTAAGTGGTTTAATAACACCATCATTAGATGAAATGGTTCACCTGGCAAAAGAAATGGAACGTAAGAACTTCAATATTCCGTTATTAATAGGTGGAGCGACCACGTCTAAAGCTCATACAGCAGTTAAGATCGATCCGCAATATAAAAATGCTGTAGTGCATGTTAATGATGCATCAAGAGCAGTAACGGTTGTAGGTGATTTATTAAACAAAAGAAGTAACCAAAAATATATAGGTGATCTCAAAGAAGATTATGAGAAATTTAGAGATGGATTTCTAAAAAGAACAAAACAAAAAGAATATCTGAGTATTGAAGAGGCTAGAAAGAATAAATATTTAATTGATTGGCAAACCTCTGAAATTGTAACACCAAACCAATTAGGAGTTCAGGTTATAGAAGATTTTGATTTGAGAAAACTAGAGCCTTATATCGATTGGTCACCATTTTTTAGATCCTGGGACTTACATGGTAAATACCCTGCTATTTTAAATGATGCTGTAGTCGGCGAACAAGCTACATCTTTATTTAAAGATGCGCGAGAATTATTAGAGAGAGTATTTGATGAAAAATTATTAGGAGCCAAAGCTATTTATGGATTGTTCGAGGCTAATACAATAAATGACGATGATATTGAAGTTTCTTCAAACCAGGAAACTTTTATATTTAGAACACTACGTCAGCAACTAAAAAAACATGCAGGTAAACCTAATTTTGCTTTGTCTGATTTTGTTGCCCCAAAAGAAAGCGGAATTAGAGATTATATGGGATGTTTTTGTGTTACAACAGGTTTTGGAACTAAGGAACTTGCTGAAGCTTTTGAAGCTGATCATGATGACTATAACTCTATTATGATTAAGGCATTAGCAGATCGTTTAGCCGAAGCTTTTGCAGAATATTTGCATAAAAAAGTACGTAAAGAAGATTGGGGATATGCTAATGATGAATCATTAACTAATGAAGAATTAATAAAAGAAGCATATAAAGGTATTCGACCCGCACCAGGATATCCAGCTTGCCCAGATCATCTCGAAAAGATAACAATTTGGGAGTTACTTCGGGTTAAAGAACAAATCGGAGTAGAATTAACAGAAAGCCTGGCTATGTGGCCTGCAGCATCTGTATCTGGATATTATTTTGCCAATTCTGAAGCTCGATATTTTGGATTAGGAAAAGTAAAAGAAGATCAGGTAAAAGATTTTGCAAAACGTAAAAATGTAGATCTTGAGTATGCAAAGAAATGGTTGAGTCCTAATATAGTAGATTAAATATGAACCCAATGAGTATAAAAGATAGCATAAGGAAGTATGATGAGATTTTTGAAGGAGAGCCATGGTTTGGTAATTCTATATTAAAATCTCTAGAGCATATTCCTGCACTTTTTTGGGATAAAAAACCAAAGAAAGTGTCGCACTCTATATCAGAACTAGTATATCATCTTATAGATTGGAGAGGGTTTGTTATCGAAAAACTAAAAGAAAATAGAGCTTTTGATATTGAATTAAATTCTGAAAAGGATTGGAGAAAAAATGTTTCAATACAAAATGAAAAAGAAAAGAAAAAAACTCTTGAAGAATTAGTTGAAACTCAAAATATAATATGCGAATTACTATTAACAAAACCAGATTCATGGCTGAATGAACTAGTAGCTGGCCGTAAATATCGAAATGGATACATGATTAATGGGGTGATACAGCATGATATATATCATTTAGGGCAAATCAATATGGTATATAGTCAATTAAAATAAAGAATAAGGTATTATAGGAAAAAGAGACTTCATGTTAGCACTTTGTATACGATACAGAGATATAAAAACATAAATCTTTAAATACAGATAATGAGAATTATCCTAAATACCAAAGATGATAAACGAAGAATTAGGAATTATAGATTAGATGAAAGTAACAGATCACATAAAAAAAGCCAAAGAAAAAACATTATTTTCTTTTGAACTAATACCTCCTCAAAAAGGAAGAAGCATACAAGAGCTATATGACAATATCGATCCATTAATGGAGTTTAATCCTCCTTTTATTGATGTAACTACGTCTCGTGAAGAATTTATTTATATAGATAGAGAAGGGCTGTTAGATAAAAAACTAACTCGTATGCGCCCAGGTACTGTAGGTATTTGTGCTTCGATTACTCATAAATATAATGTAGATACAATACCTCATGTGTTATGTGGTGGGTTTACCAAAGAAGAAACAGAATATTTATTGGTAGATTGTCATTATTTGGGAATCGAAAATGTAATGGCTTTACGTGGAGATGCAATGAAAGAGGAAAAATATTTCACTCCTACCAAAGGAGGGCATAGCTATGCTAATGAATTGGTAGAGCAGATATTAAATATGAATAAAGGAAAATTTCTTCATGAAGTGGTTGAAACAGATAACAAATCCGATTTTTGTATAGGAGTTGCTGGCTATCCAGAAAAACATATGGAAGCACCTTCTGTAGATTCTGATATCAGAAGATTAAAAGACAAAGTAGATGCGGGAGCAGATTATGTAGTGACTCAAATGTTTTTTGATAATAAAAGATATTTTGACTTTGTAAAAAAAGCTAGAGAAGCAGGAATTAATGTACCTATTATTCCAGGGATTAAACCAGTAGCAGTAAAAAGACATTTACAATTATTACCTCAGGTCTTTAAATTAGATATGCCCGATGAATTGGTGAGAGCAGTAGAGAAATGTAAAACCAATAAGGAAGTCAGAGAGGTAGGAATCGAATTCGCAATACAGCAATCTAAAGAACTGATGGAGTTTGGGGTTCCTGTATTACATTATTACTCGATGGGTAAATCTGATAATATTAGAAAGATTGCCGAAGGAGTCTTTTAAAAAAAAAACATTCGCTCTTAAACATAAGAGAACGGTAATTATTGCCAATTTTAAATATATAATTTTAGTGTTCCCCTGTTAGATTAAGCTCTAGCAGGGTTTTTTATGAATTATAAACAGCATAAAATAGTTGCTTTTTATCAGATTCACTGTTTACAGGGAGTTTTTCATCCTGTACAAAATTGATTTTTGCACTTGAATTACTACAGTAATAAAAAAATACTCTAAAAACTTTAAATTAAAACAAATGAAAAATTTGAAATTCTTTGTTGCGCTATGTATTGGTGTAATAATTGTCTCATGCTCTAATGATGATGAAACTCTAA
This sequence comes from Aquimarina atlantica, assembly GCF_000626715.1. Lineage (GTDB taxonomy): Bacteria > Bacteroidota > Bacteroidia > Flavobacteriales > Flavobacteriaceae > Aquimarina > Aquimarina atlantica. The sequence goes on from NZ_AQRA01000003.1 coordinate 328,291, forward strand.
CTCATGAAACCATAAACGCTGTAAAAAATAAAACCCAGGGTAAAGCAGCAAAAGCAGAAGTTGTTGATGGCAATATTGTATTTCCAGATCCTAATTTTAAAAAGGCATTGCTAGAAGATTATGTGGATAGTGATAATGATAACGAAATCTCTGTAGATGAAGCTAAAAATGTAACATCGCTTTATTTAGATTTTAAAAATATCTCTAATCTCTCAGGGGTCGAATACTTTGTTAATTTAACCGACCTGAGTTGTATGTATAATCAACTCACCATGTTGGATATTAGTAAGAATACAAAGCTTACTAGTTTACAATGTGGATCAAATCAACTTACTGCATTACATGTATATTATAATCCAGCATTGAAAACGCTGGATTGTAGTAATAATTGGTCTATGACCACTCTTGATATAAGTAAAAACTTAGCCTTAGAAACCTTAAATTGTGGATATAATCAATTTACTAATTTAGATGTAAGTAAGAATGCGAAATTGACTAAGTTAAGTTGTAATGCTAACCAACTTACTGCCCTAGATGTAAGTAAAAATGTTATGTTAAAAGATCTTAATTGTAGTTATAATAAAATTACATCTTTAGATATCAACCAGAATACAGTACTTACTAATTTGTTTTGTCAGAATAATCAAATTACTAGTCTGGATGTAAGTGAACGTACACGATTAAGGTACCTGAATTGTGGTAGGAATAAGATCACAACACTAAACCTAAATAGGAATACATCATTATATTATCTGATTTGTTCGGATAATCCATTAAAAACGTTAGATGTAAGCAAAAATACAGCATTAAATGTGCTATCATGCTCCAACAATAAGCTCACCATGCTAGATGTAAGTAAAAATACAGCCTTAAGTAGTTTTAGTTGTGACAATAATCAACTTACTACGTTGGATGTAAGTAAAAATACAGCGTTATATAGCCTTAATTGCAAGTATAATAAGATTACAGAATTGAATTTGGTTAAGAATAATTATTTACATCATCTAACAATTAGTAATAATGAACTTACTATATTAAATTTAAAGAACGGAACCAATAATAGATTAATAAGATCAGAGTTGGAAAACAACCCTTATCTTTATTGTATAGAGGTAGATGACCCTACTGCAGCTTATTTAAGTAAATGGAAAAAAGATAATAAAGCTAATTATTCGGCTAATTGTACACCATTTTAGTAGTTTGATACTATAATTTTAATCATATTACCCGAATATAAACCCTTTGTAGTAATAAGTTTAAACTTATTACTACAAAGGGTTTTGCTACAGATTTATAAGTCTATCTAAGTTCAAACCCATAGATAGACTTCAATTTTTTTTGCATGGAATACCTTATGTTAACAACCTTTTTAGATTAATGTAATTAGGGTTTTGGTAATCGTTTGTTTTTCAGAGTTTTATTAAGTAAAGGTGGTGCTGGAATAAAACCAAACCTAACAGTGTTTGGAAACTTCGAAGGTCTATCATACTTTTGCCGCATGATAAAAAGGATTTATTTACTCATCTTTATCGTTCATTTTGGTACGTACGCTCAGACAGACTCTAAAATACATTATACGCTGGATGTCAATAACTTTTATGGCACCATACTAAAACATAATCCCGATATTTCGCATCTAATTACGGGGCATCCATCTGGTATGATTCTTTCTTTTCAGCGCAAAACATTTGGAGAAGAAAAATGGCAACGATTATATAATTATCCTGATTATGGTGTTTCCTTTTTGTATCAAGATATGGATAACGAATTTTTAGGAACGCATTTAGGATTATTTGTTCATTATAACTTTTATTTCTTAAAACGATATCTAAATCTTAGGGTAGGCCAAGGAATTGGTTATAGCACAAACCCTTATGATGAAGATGATAATTATAGAAATGTAGCCCATGGGACACATTTATCCAGTGGAACATATGTTTTATTACAAGCTAAAAAAGAAAACCTTTTTAAAGGCTTTGGATTGCAAGCAGGTTTGGGAGTTGTTCATTACTCTAATGGAAATTCTAAAGCGCCAAATAAAAGTACAAATACATTGTTTTTAAATGCAGGAATAACCTATGCATTAGATCAGGAAACCCCAGAATATATAGAGAAAGAAGAAGGAGCGCTTAAAGGAAGTGAACCAATTGGTTACGGTTTTATTTTTAGAAGCGGAGTTAATGAAAGTGATGTAGTAGGGTCAGGACGGTTTCCTTTTTATACATTTGGAGGTTTTGTAGATAAGAGATTGAATAAAAAAAGTGCAATTCAGTTAGGAGCAGAAGTGTTTTTTTCTAAAGCTTTAGAGCGTTATATAGATTTTAGAGCAACGGGAGGGTTTAATGATGGGACTACCGGTAATGAAGATGCTAAACGAGTAGGAATGTTCCTGGGGCACGAATTAAGAGTAAATAGAATTTCTGTACTTACCCAGGTAGGGTATTATGTGTATTATCCTTACGATTTTGAAGGCCAAACGTATCTTAGAGCGGGAGTTCAATACTATTTTACTAAAAATATATTTGGCGCACTAACCGTTAGATCTCATGCAGCCAAAGCAGAAGCTATGGAGTTTTCGATAGGATATAGATTATAAAAATACTGTTTGGCAACTAAAAAAAACAATAAAAAAGAATAGATGAATCTTAATATAAGTTTAAAAAAACAAAATGTTAGACTTGATATGTCGAAGTCTTTTTTAAAACATATAGTAGTGAGATGTATTGGGATATGGGTGGTATTATTTTTGTTTGGTTGTGATTCTGAAAACGCGTCAGATTGTTTTCAAAGAACGGGAACAATAGTTAGAAAAGAAATTGAAGTTTCTGATTTTACACGTATTTTGGTGAATCCAAACATAGAACTAATTATAAAAGAAGGAGCGACTACTTCAATAATTATTGAAACGGGAGATAATTTGCTAAACGAAGTTTCGGCAATAGTCGAAGATGATCGTTTGGTACTTAGTAATACCAATGATTGTGCATTTTTTAGAGATTTTAATCAAACTAAGGTTTTTGTTACTGCACCTAATATTACAGAAATACGGAGTGGAACACAATTCGATATCTCATCAGATGGGATATTAAACTATACTTCATTAACACTATTATCTGAAGATTTTGGTGGAAATACAGAAACTACAACAGGAACATTCAATTTAAGTGTAGATTGCGAAAATATTGGTATAGTAGGAAATAACATTGCTTCATTTTTTATAACAGGAACGGTACAGGCATTAGATGTCAATTTTGCTTCGGGAACCGGAAGATTTGAAGGAGCAAATTTAGTAGCCGAGAATGTTCAGGTTTTTCATAGAGGAACCAATAAAATTATAGTAAACCCCCAACAATCAATTACAGGAGAGATACGAAGTACAGGAGATGTAATTTCGGTAAACAGACCTTCAATTGTTGAAGTAGAAACGTTTTTTACAGGAAAACTTATATTTCAATAATCATTCAATACACTTCTCTTAGTATAGATAAATAGAATCGCTGTACTTTGCTATACCTGCTTTGATATTTCTTTTTTACTCATGGTATCATGTTGATTTTGAGGTGATTTTGATAAAAAATTGCTAAAGAAATCAGTGAGGTAACACCATAAAAAGTTTGCGGAATTTAAATCTTTTTAATAGAAATTAATGCCTAACTTTATAAGACACCAGGATTTTATTCCAAATTTCATATTTAAAAATGATTCAAAATCAGTTTGATAAGACTCAAGATGTTGAGAATGTAGAAGAAAATTATCTTAAACAAGAACTGTATGCTCTTATTAAAAAAGATGATTATATTTTTGATTTTATACAAAAATCGAGCCTGGATGGGCTTTGGTTTTGGGATTTAGATAATCCTGAAAACGAATGGATGAATTCTAAGTTTTGGACTACTTTGGGATATGATCCTAACAAGATGCCTCATAATGCTTCTGCATGGCAGGATATAATTAATAAAGAAGACCTAGAAGTAGTATTTCTTAATTTTACAAGACATTGTAAAGATCCTTCACACCCTTATGATCAAATCGTAAGATATAAACATAAACTTGGGCATACCGTATGGATTCACTGTAGAGGCTTAGCGATACGAGACAGTAAAGGGAAACCAATACGAATGCTGGGTGCTCATACCGATATTACTAAGTTAAAAAAAGTAGAAATACAATTACAACGACAGGTAGATCGCTATCAGCATATTATCGAAGGCACACATCTGGGAACTTGGGAATGGAATGTGAAAACAGGAGAAACCATATTTAACGAGAGATGGGCTAATATAATAGGATATACTCTTTTAGAGTTAAAACCAGTTTCTATTAATACATGGATAGAAGCTTCACATCCTGATGATTTAAAAAAGTCTAATAAACTATTAGAAGACCATTTTTCTGGAAAAACACCTTTTTATGAGTGTGAAGCCAGAATGAAACATAAAAATGGAGAATGGATATGGGTTCTGGATCGAGGGAAAGTAGTGAGTTGGGACTCAGAAGGAAACCCAGAGTGGATGATTGGTTCGCATCAGGAAATTACTGAGAGTAAAAAGGACTTAGAAAAAAATAAATTATTTATACAACAGGCTCCAAGCGCTATAGCAATGTTCGATACTAATATGTGCTACTTGGCGGTTTCTCAAAAATGGTATGAAGATTATAATATTAAAGATGATACTATTATAGGTAAATCACATTATGACGTTTTCCCAGAAATAGGAGAAAAATGGAAAGATGATCATAAAAGATGTCTTAATGGAGAAGTATTAAAAAGTGAAGAAGATCGTTTTGAACGATTAGATGGGTCTGTGCAGTGGCTTACTTGGGAGTTGAGACCATGGTATACCGATGAAAATAAAATAGGAGGTATACTAATGCATACTGCAGATATCACTAGAACCAAAAAAGCAGAAATAAGCCTACGCATTAGTGAAGAAATGTTTAGGAGAAATTTTGAAAATGCCGCGATAGGAATGGTTATGCTGGATCAAAAGGGTCATTTTACAAAAGTAAATTATAAACTGTGTGAAATTCTTGGGTATTCTAATAGCGAATTGACAAGGCTGGCTTTTAAAGATATTCTTCATCCAGAGGATTTAGCAATAAGTAATACGCTATTTCAAAAACTTTTTAGAGGAGAAACGTTATACAGTAATATGGAGGAAAGATGCTTCCATAAGGACGGTCATATCGTATATATCAACCTTTCAGTTTCGGTTATTAAAGGAGAAAATGATAAACCTACCTATTTTATTGCGCAAATTGCAGATATAAGCCATAAAATTATTGCTAGGCAAAAGTTACAAAATACCGTTGGTGAACTAAAAGGTATAATCGATGATATTACTCAGGTAAGTATAATTGGTACAGATAAAAATGGTTTGATTACTACATTTAATAAAGGAGCAGAAAACCTGTTAGGATATACCAAAGAAGAAATAATATCAAAAAAATCACTCTTATTATTACATCAAAAAGAAGAAATAGAAAAGAGAGAAAAAGAATTATCGTTAATGCTAGGTCAAGAAATTAAGGATTTTGAGGTTTTTACCGCATTACTAGAGAATCAAGAATATGATGTAAAAGAATGGACGCACGTAAGAAAAGATGGCACTTGTTTTCCTGTTCAGGTTACCTTGTCTCCCATAAAAAACAAAGGAGAGATTAGTGGGTATCTTGGGGTAGCAACTGATATTACTGAGATTAAGAAAGTAGAACAAGACTTAAAATCGTGGCTAACAGTTGCAGAAGATCAAAATAAAAGACTGCGTAATTTTGCACATATAGTTTCGCATAACCTAAAATCACATTCTGGAAATTTTCAAATGTTATTAGACTTGTTTATTCAGGAAAATCCAGAGATCGAGGATAACGAAATCATCCAACTTTTTAAAACAGCATCCGAGAACCTTACTGAAACCATAGTGCATTTAAATGAAGTGGTCTTAATGAATACTTCTGTAGATGAGAATTTAATCGGGTTGAATTTATATGAGGTAATTAACAAAGTGACTAAAAGTGTTTCTGCTATTGCAAAAGAGACTATAGTAACTATAAATAATAATACACAGCCAGGTATAAATATTTTAGGGATTCCGGCATACTTAGATAGTATTTTGCTGAATTTTATAACTAATGGGATAAAATATAGTTCTGATGAAAGAGAGAGTTATATTGATTTAAGCACCAGAATAGAAGGCGATTTTGTAGTCTTAGATATCAAAGATAATGGATTGGGGATTGATCTAAAAAAACATAAAGCCAAACTGTTTGGGATGTATAAGACTTTTCATAATAATAAAGAAGCCAGAGGTATAGGACTATTTATTACCAAAAACCAGGTAGAAGCCATGGGCGGTAAAATTGAAGTAGAAAGTACAGTAAATAAAGGAACAACTTTTAAAATTTATATGAAACATGAAAAAAATTGATATAGCTTGTATTATTGATGATGATCCGATTTTTGTATTCGGGATTAAAAAAATAATGGAACTTGTTGATTTTTGCAATGGTTTTATGGTTTTCCGAAATGGAGAAGAAGCATTAAATAATCTAAAAGCGATTATTTCGGCAAATGAAAAATTACCAGATGTTATTTTGTTGGATTTAAATATGCCAGTGCTTGACGGGATACAATTTTTGGAAGAATTCATAAAAGTACCATGCAAGAAGAAAATAATTATTTATGTCGTTTCCTCATCTGTTGATCCCGAGGATATTATAAGAGCTAAATCCTTTGAGAATGTAAGTGACTACATAGTAAAACCAATTTCTGTAGAAAAACTCAAAGAGATTTTAAATGATATAGAACAGGCAAATCATTGTTAATAAAGAGTATTGAAACGTACGAAGAAGTTAATTTAAGAAGGGTTAGTAAGCTCTCTAAACAAACTCTCCAGGTTTTTGTTTTTTCGAGATAGTTGTAATATTTTCAACTTATTATCATGAGCAAAGTCGAAAACCGATGGACGCATATCTGTTTTGGTGTCAAAAGTGATTTGATAGATAAACTCATGAATATTTTTTACATTACTTACATTAGGTAGTTTTTGTAAAAAGGCTTCTTCTACACGATAATCAAACTCTACCTCGATAATCTGCTCGGTCTCATCGGCTATTTCATCCAGATATTTGTCTGCTACAATTTCTCCTTTATTAATAATGATAACCCGATCACACATCGCTTCTACTTCTTGCATTATATGAGTCGATAAAAAAACAGTTTTTTCCTTACCAATTGTTTTTATTAATTCTCTAATCTCCACTAATTGATTAGGATCTAAACCAGTTGTAGGTTCATCTAATATTAAAACCTGAGGATCATGAAGTAATGCACATGCCAAACCAACTCGCTGGCGATATCCCTTAGAAAGTTGACTAATTTTTTTATTAGCCTCTGGAGTTAGTCCTGTTAATTTGATTACTTCTTCTATTCTGGATTTTGAAATCTTATATACACGGGCATTAAACATTAAATATTCTCGTACATACATTTCCGAGTATAAAGGATTATGCTCAGGAAGATATCCTATACTTTTTTGCACATCTATAGATTGGGAGTGTATGTCAAAATTATTAACAACAGCAGAGCCTTCAGAAGGATCAAGATAAGTGGTTAGAATTTTCATCATAGTCGATTTACCTGCTCCATTAGGGCCTAGAAAACCAACAATCTCACCTTGTTTTATTTCAAAAGAGATAGCATTAAGTGCTTTTTGATCATTATAAAGTTTAGAAATATTGGATACCGAAATAGACATATAGAACGAGTATGAAATCTGTTTATATCCAAAAGTACATAATTCATATATGTGTTGCATGAGAAACTTAGAAAAAATGTAGTAACATTAAGATAATATTGAGGTAAAATGATAAGATAAAAGATGTATTATCTTTATATAGGATAAGATATTTTTGATATGTCACTAAGCAATTTAAAACAATTAGTCTATAATTTTCTTCATAAACTGGTTTGTCTAAGCCAGCAAATTATCTTTTTTATAGCATCTCTTTTTCTTAAAAAAGGATTGTTTAAGCATTGATATGTTATGTTTATCTTTAAAACATAATGAATAAAATTAGGAGCCTTAAATGGGGAGTTGCGATTGCTGCTTATCAAACTGAAGGGGCTTATAATAAGGATGGAAAAGGTCTTTCTATTTGGGATACATTTACTCAAAAACCTTATAGAATCAAAGATCGTTCTAATGCTAAAATTGCAACAGATTTTTATCATAGATTCGAAGAGGATATCGATCTTGCCGTAGATATTGGATTACAGATATTTCGCTTTTCTGTTTCCTGGTCAAGGATATTTCCAAACGGTACAGGAGTAGCAAATCCAAAAGGAATTGAATTTTATAATAAGGTGATTAATTACTGTTTAAAAGTAGGAATAGAGCCTTGGATTACAACATATCATTGGGATTTGCCTCAAAAATTGCAAGATAAAGGAGGTTGGACAAATCGAGACAGTATTAGTTGGTATGCAGCATATGTAACTATATTAAGAAACCATTTTGCAGATCGGGTAAAGCATTGGATATTGATTAACGAAGGAATAGTATGTATGGGTGGAGGCTATTTTCTTGGAGTGCATGCTCCTGGTAAGAGAGGGATTCGTAATTTTATTTCGAGTACACATCATCTTTTATTGGCGCAAGCAGAAGGATTTAAAATTTTGAAGAAAAGAGAAGGCCTTCAGGTAGGTACAGCTATAAGTTGTACCAAAATTGAACCTTATAGAAATACGAATGCTGATCATAAGGCAGCCATTAGGATCGATACATTGATGAACCGCCTGTTTATAGAGCCACATTTGGGACTAGGGTATCCTGATAATGATTTTCCGGCCTTAAAACGCATTTCTAAATTTTATAAAAAAGGAGATATTGAAGCGCTAAAAGCTGATTTTGATTTTTGGGGGATTCAAACTTATGCAAGAGAAGTGGTTAAAGCAGCTTGGTATATCCCTTATCTTAGAGCAATTCAGGTTAAACCTGAAAAAAGGAATGTAAAAACCTCGGTGATGGGGTGGGAAACATATCCAGAAGGAGTACAGTATTTTTTAGAAAGATTTGCTAAATACAGCCCTAAAAAAACACTTTGGCTTTCTGAATGTGGAGTGGCACTATCTAAGAATGAAGATGACCAGAAAAGGATAGAGTATTATCAAAAAGTGATCGAAGGAATGAAAACTGTATTGGATAAAAACATAAACCTTAAAGGGATTTTACTCTGGACATTGATAGATAATTTTGAATGGGCAGAGGGGTATATTCCTAAATTTGGGATAATAAGTTTGGATAGAAAAACTATGCATCGTAAAATGAAAATATCTGCACTCTGGTTAAAAAAATACCTATCAAATATAAAACTCTGATGTGTGCTTAATTTCCTTAAGAACAAAAGTGCTATTTAGTACACCAATATTTTCAATTTTTGAAAGTTTTGTTTTTACAAAATCATGATATTCTTCCAAACTTTTGGTGTGAATTTTTAAAACAAAATCTACCTGCCCTGCCATATGATAGCATTCCTGTACTTCTTTCAAGTTTTGGATCTGCTTTTCGAATTTTTCTATAAAAGCTTCATTGTGATAGCGCATAGAAACCTGACAAATTGTAGTGATAGCACGGTCAATTAATTTCTTATCTAAGATCGCAACATACTTTTTAATAAATCCTTGTTTTTCTAATCGCCGTATTCGTTCGTATACAGGAGAGGCAGTAATATTTAGGATTTTGGCAATTTCTTTTGCTGTTTTTTTAGAATCTTCCTGTAAAATTCTAAGGATCGTAATGTCGGTATGATCTAATTGTTCCATTTTAATTCAAAAAAAAATTACTTCAAAAATAGATATTAAGCTTATGTTATAGTAAATATAGCTGAAATTAATGTAGTATTTAGTAATTATTGCTTAATTATTTAATGATCATGGCAGGAAACGTTACATTTTGTACTTTGCCAAGTAAATAACACTGTTAGGTAATTAAATTTTAAAGGAAAATAGAAGATATGGAAACGATTGTTTTGGTAATAGGAGCGAATGGTCAATTAGGATCTGTATTAACAGAATCTCTTAAACAAAAATTTGGAAGCTCTAATGTAATTGCCTCTGATTTAAGACCTAGAGAAGGATATGAAGGTTCTTTTGAAATAATCGATGCAACAGATATTAATAGAATAGAAGAGGTAGTTGTTCGGTATAACGTTACTCAAATATATCACCTTGCAGCAATTCTTTCTGCCAAAGGAGAAGAAACTCCTTTAAGAACATGGGATATTAATATGAAAACTTTGTTTAATGTACTCGAAGTTTCTAGGCAACATAATATCGACAGAGTGTTTTTTCCAAGCTCTATTGCCGTTTTTGGCGAAGGAGCGCCCTTAGAGCACACCCCAAACAATGCTTGTCTGGATCCTGCCACTGTATATGGGATTAGCAAAGCAGCAGGAGAGAATTGGGCACAATATTATTTTCTAAGATACGGACTCGATGTTAGATCGATTCGCTATCCAGGAGTGATTGGATATCAATCATTACCAGGAGGAGGTACTACAGACTATGCAGTAGATATCTATCACAAAGCAGTTTTAGGAGAAGAGTTTAGTTGTTTTTTAGAAGAAGATGCTACCTTGCCTATGATCTTTATGCAAGATGCCATACGTGCAACTTTAGAATTAATGGATGCACCTAAAGAAGATATCAATATAAGAACTTCATATAATATTGCAGGAATTAGCTTTTCTCCTGCAGAAGTAGCGGCAGAAATTCGTACATTATATCCTAATTTTAAAATCAAATACGATCCTGATTTTAGACAAGAAATTGCTGCGCGATGGCCTAAATCTATAGACGATTCTGCTGCAAGTAAAGATTGGGGATGGAAACCAGAATTTGATCTTGAGTCGATCACAAATACAATGATTCAAAAACTGAAAGAAAAATATAAAACAGGATCAAAGAATCAGGCAACTTTAATGCTTTGATGTTTACATCTTTGTATGAAATGAAATATAACAATAAAGAATAAATACCAAGTAACATGTTTTCAAATATAAAAGACGATTTGCAAAAAGAGCTGGATGAGATTATATCGGCAGGATTGTATAAATCCGAAAGAATAATTACTACTCCGCAAGGAGCCAGTATAGACACAACAAATACTAAAGATGTATTAAATTTTTGTGCAAATAATTATTTAGGCCTTTCATCACATCCTGATGTAATTGAAGCAGGTAAGAAAGCTATAGATTCTCATGGGTATGGATTATCATCTGTGAGATTTATTTGCGGAACTCAAGATATTCATAAGGAATTAGAGCGTAAGACTGCCGAATTTTTAGGAATGGAAGATTGCATTTTATATGCAGCCGCTTTTGATGCTAACGGAGGAGTATTTGAACCTATTCTTGGGCCAGAAGATGCGATTATTTCTGATGCATTAAACCATGCCTCTATTATTGATGGGGTTAGACTATGTAAAGCGAAACGCTTTAGATACGAACATAATAATATGGTAGACCTCGAAAAGCAATTAAAATCGGCAGAAGGATCAAGACGTATACTGATCGTGACCGATGGTTCCTTTTCTATGGATGGTACAATTGCACAATTAGATAAAATTTGCGATCTGGCAGATCAATATGAAGCTATGGTTATGATAGACGAATGTCATTCTACAGGTTTTTTAGGAAAAACAGGCCGCGGGACACATGAGTATCGAGATGTAATGGGGCGTATAGATATTATTACAGGAACCTATGGTAAAGCACTAGGTGGTGCTTCTGGTGGATTTACTGCTGCAAGAAAAGAAATTGTAGAAATGCTAAGACAACGATCGAGACCCTACTTGTTCTCTAATACAGTAGCACCATCAATTGTAGGAGCATCGATAAAAGTATTAGATTTGTTAAGCACTTCTACAGCATTGCGAGATAAACTAGAAGAAAATACAAAATATTTCAGATCAGAAATGACTGCAGCTGGATTTGATATCATCCCGGGAGATCATCCTATCGTTCCCGTAATGTTATATGAAGCAAAACTTGCACAAGAATTTGCCGCTAAATTACTCGAAGAAGGAATTTATGTTATAGGATTTTTCTATCCGGTTGTACCTAAGGGGAAAGCAAGAATTAGAGTGCAATTATCGGCTGCTCATGATCGCAATCACTTAGAAAAAGCTGTAAAAGCATTCACTAAAGTGGGTAAAGAACTGAATGTGATATAAATACAAACGTTTGTTAGTGGTTTAAAAAGTAGAAGATTCATAGAATACATAGCATTTTGTTTAAAATTTTTCATTAATATCTATTAAAACATTAGGATTTGATGATAATACTCTGGGGATTATGAAAAATATCAAAATTTATTTTGAATCGTAATAGTTTTAGCTAATTTAGCAACGTAATAATGATACAATAATGAGCAATTTATTTACTTGGAACGGATTCTATTTTTTCTTCTTTTATTTTAAAAGCAAGATTGGGATCGCTATGTAAATAAATCAGCAAAATTTATAAAACTAGAATCCCGATGAAAAATCGGGATTTTTTTTTGCAATAAAATTAATATATGAAATGAACCATAATAACCCGGTTAATACTAACCAAAATGATTATTGGCGAATTTCATCTGACGGATAAAAGCAAAATAAAATAAACAGATGAAACAAAAGGTTGCTATACAAGGAATAAAAGGCTCATATCATCACGGTGTTGCTCAAGCATATTTTGGTGAAGATATAGACGTAAATGAATGCATGTCTTTTCAGGAAGTAGTGCATAGTCTAGAACATAATAAAAGTACAGATGCAGTAATGGCGATCGAAAACTCTATTGCAGGTTCTATTATTCCAAATTATGCTTATATAGATGAGCATGATCTTACGATTAGAGGAGAATATTTTTTACCTATTCATCACTGTTTAATGGCTTTAGAGGGACAAGAGATTTCAGATGTTAAAGAGGTGTACTCTCATCCAATGGCTTTGCTACAATGTAAAGAGTTTTTTAGAGGACAACCACACATCAAATTGATAGAGGATGCAGACACAGCAGATGTTGCTAAGAGAATTCATGAGCAGCAATTAGAAGGAGTTGCTGCCGTAGCAGGAGAAACCGCTGCAAATATTTATCAATTAAATATTTTAGCCAAAGAGATTCAAACTATAAAATCAAATAGTACCCGATTTTTTATTTTAAACACGGCAGAAGGATCTAAGTCAGAAAAGAGAGATATCAATAAAGCATCTTTAAAGTTTCTAACAGATCATAAAAAAGGAAGTTTGGCTACAGTGCTTAATGTAATGAGTGATTGTGGATTGAATTTAACCAAAATCCAATCATTACCTATTATTAGTATGCCCTGGAAATACTCCTTTTTTGTGGATGTAACTTTTACAGATTATGATGATTATGCTAAAGCAATGTCTATCCTAAAAATTATGGCATTAGAACTAAAAGTATTGGGTGAATATAAAAATCAAAATGGATGAGCATTCAAACAGCAAAAAGATTAGAAACAGTAGAAGAGTACTATTTCTCCAAAAAATTAAGAGAAGTTAGAGAACTCGTCGCTTCAGGAAAACCAGTTTTAAATATGGCTATTGGTAGCCCGGATCTGGATCCACCAAAAGAAGTGGTGCAAGCCATTCAGGAAGCAGTACTCGTAGATGGGGCTCATAAATATCAAAGCTATCAAGGCTTGCCAGAATTACGAGAAGCCATTGCAGATTTTTATAGTACTAAATACCAGGTTTCCTTAAACCCAAAAGATGAAATCTTACCGCTAATGGGGTCTAAAGAAGGAATCATGCATATTTCTCTAGCTTACCTCAATGAAGGAGATGAAGTATTGGTCCCTAATCCAGGATATCCCACATATAGTGCAGTAACTAATTTGGTAGGCGCAAAGCCAATTTTTTATGATTTGGTTGAAAATAATGGATGGGAACCCGATTTTCATAGCCTTTCAAAAAAAGATTTGAGTAAAGTCAAAATCATGTGGGTGAATTACCCAAATATGCCAACAGGGGCTTCTGGTAATGTTGAATTATTTAAAAAAATGATTGATTTTGCTAAAAAACATAGCATTCTATTGGTGAAAGATAACCCATACAGTTTTATTTTAAATGATAGCCCTACGAGTATTTTATCGATAGAAGGGGCAAAAGAAGTAGCACTGGAGTTAAATTCTTTAAGCAAAACTTTTAATATGGCTGGATGGCGCGTGGGAATGGTTAGTGGTAGTTCTGATAAAATCGAGGCAATTTTAAAAGTAAAAAGCAATATGGATAGTGGTATGTTTCAGGGAATTCAAAGAGGAGCTATCGCAGCATTACGCATTTCTAATGGTTGGTATGACAAAATGAATGCAATCTATAAGGAAAGAAGAACCTTGATCTGGGAATTGGTAGATCTTTTAGGATGTAGTTATGATAAAACCGCAAAAGGAATGTTTGTCTGGGCTAAGCTGCCAGAAGGAACAGATGCAGTAAAATTTATAGATACGATCTTATATGAGAATGATATTTTCATCGCTCCAGGTGATATTTTCGGAAGTAATGGAAAAGGATATATACGTTTTTCACTTTGTGTAACCAAAGAGAATATTAAAGAGGCTATTGGAAGGCTTGATAAAACAGAACTATCATTGACGACAAAAGATATGATCAATCAAAATTGTAACTAGATGAATGTATTTGTAGTAGGGGTAGGTCTAATCGGAGGTTCTTTTGCCATAGATATTAAAGCTGCTTTTAATGAAGCTAAGATTTATGGTGTGGATAGAAGTGAAGATAATCTTGAGGAAGCATTATCACTTGGTTTGATTGATTATATATCTAATTTGGATGAGTTGGATAAAGCAGATGTAGTTATAATTGCTATACCAGTAGATGCAACCGTAGAGATATTACCCACTATTTTAGATAAAATAGATGATAATTGTTTAGTTTTTGATGCTGGTTCGACCAAGAAGAAATTATGTAGTACTGTGGAACATCATGACAAAAGAAGAAATTATTTGGCAGTACATCCAATTGCAGGTACAGAGTTTTCTGGGCCACAAGCGGCAATTGCAAATTTATATAGAGGAAAAACGAATATTATTTGTGAGGTAGAAAAAACAGCATTCAAATTACAAGAAAAAGGGATGGAGATTTTTTCTAGATTAGGCATGCGAATTCGTTATATGGATCCCTCGTCACATGATAAACATATTGCTTATGTTTCACACTTATCTCACATTAGTTCTTTTATGCTGGGTAAAACCGTAATCGAGAAAGAGAAAAACGAAAGAGATATTTTTGATATGGCCGGTAGTGGTTTTGCTTCTACTGTTAGATTAGCAAAAAGTTCTCCAGCTATGTGGGCACCAATTTTTAAGCATAATAAAGAAAATATAATAGAAACATTAGAAGAATATATTGCTAATCTTGCTCAATTTAAAGAATTGATTGAAAACGATGATTTTTTAGCAGTATATAGAGAAATGGAAGATACAAATCATATAAAAACAATTTTAAAAGGAATTGCTTAAGCTATAGAACCAATACAAACTTTAATAAATAAGAATAAAAAATAAAAATGGAGAATAAAAAAGAACTTAGAAACTGGTTAGATGATTACAATCTGGATCATCCATTGGTAATCGGAGGGCCTTGCAGTGCAGAAACAGAAGACCAGGTAGTAAAAATAGCACATCAACTTAAAGATTCTGATGCCACAGTATTGCGTGCAGGAATCTGGAAACCAAGAACAAGACCCGGAAATTTTGAAGGAGTAGGAGCTTTGGGATTAAAGTGGTTGCAAAGAGCTAAAGAAGAAACCGGGATGAAGATTGCTACAGAAGTAGCAAGTCCGCATCACGTAGAATTAGCTTTAGAACATGGAGTTGATGTTTTATGGATAGGAGCAAGAAGTACAGTATCTCCTTTTATTGTTCAGGATATTGCAGATGCCTGTAAAGGAATCGATAATCCAGTCTTAATAAAAAATCCAATTAACCCAGATTTATCTCTTTGGTTAGGTGCTGTAGAACGTTTTTATACTGCAGATGTTAAGAATTTGGGAGTGATTCATAGAGGGTTTTCCACCTATGAGAAAACAAAATACCGTAATATCCCAGAGTGGCAGATTCCTATCGATTTACAAAACCGTTTCCCAGATTTGCCCTTGATCTTAGACCCTTCTCACATTGCAGGAAGAAGAGATTTAATTTTTGACCTGTCCCAAACAGCTTTGGATCTTAATTTTGATGGACTTATTGTAGAAACACATTACGATCCTGATAATGCATGGAGTGATGCTAAACAACAAATTACACCAGAAACATTGATTCAATATATGAAAGATTTAAAAATTCGTAAAGAAATTGGAGAAGATGAAGCGTATCAAAAAGCACTTAGTGAATTACGTGCCAAGATTGATATAGCAGATAATCAATTGTTAGAAGTTTTATCAAAGAGAATGAAAATTTCTGATGATATAGGAAAAGTAAAAGCCAAGCAAAATGTAGCTATTTTACAATCTAAACGATGGAATGAAATACTAGGAAGAATGATTCTTGAAGGAGAAGAAAATGGATTGAGTGAAGAATTTATACTTCGTATTTATAAAGCAATTCACCAGGAATCAATAAATCATCAGAAAAAAGTGGCAAGAGGATAATATAAAAAACCCATTCGCTATGATTTATTACGAGTGGGTTTTATGTTTTCTTTTAAATAATATACTTAGTGTATTGCGATTAGATTTTGTCATTAAAAAAATTAATTAGATATAATACATTAGAAAAGAACAATAATTGTATAAAGAAATTTCTTTGTAGAGTTTTATGTTTTTTTAATTAAGAAAAGAAATAGGCCTTCTAAAAATATTAATATTTGCATCTTTGTATTTATGACAGGTACCGTTTATAAATCTACAGGAAGTTGGTATACCGTAAAAACTAATAACGGAAAAGTATACGAATGTCGTATAAAAGGAAAATTTAGGATTAAAGGTATCAAAAGTACCAACCCAGTTGCAGTAGGGGATCTTGTGGATTTTAAATTAGAAACTAAAAATGATCAGGAAACGGGAGTTATCGAATATATTCACGAAAGGCATAATTACATTATTAGAAAATCGGTAAATCTGTCAAAACAAACACATATCATTGCTTCCAATGTAGATGTGGTGTTTTTATTAATAACCTTAAATAATCCAACAACATTTACAACATTTATAGATCGATTTTTAGTTACGGCAGAAGCTTATGGAATTAAAGCAGTCTTGCTTTTTAATAAAATAGATACATATAATGAAGATGAGCTTCTGGAGATTAAATATCTGGCAGCGATATATAGAAAAATTGGATATGAATGTATAGGGATATCAGCAAAAACTGGTAAAAATGTAGACAAGGTAAAAGCAATAATGAAAAATAAGGTAAGTATGTTTTCTGGCCATAGCGGGGTAGGAAAATCTACTTTGGTTAATACTATTGCTCCAGGTTTGTCATTAAAAACAGCCGAAATAAGTGATCAACATCAACAAGGTTTACATACTACTACTTTTGCAGAAATGTTTGATCTTAATTTTGATGCCAAGATTATCGATACACCGGGGATAAAAGGTTTTGGAGTTGTTGATATGGATAAAGAAGAACTGGGAGATTATTTTCCCGAATTCTTCGAGTTAAAATCTGATTGCAAGTTTAATAACTGTTTGCATATTAACGAACCAAAATGTGCTGTTAAAGAAGCATTAGATAACGAAGAAATTGCCTGGTCTAGATATAAAAGCTATCTGCAAATTCTTGAAGGAGAAGAAGAACACTACAGAAAAAATAATTACGACGACGAATAATTTTCGCAATCCACGGCAGTAAAACAAATTAACTTTCTAAGTTGTAATAAATCAGTGGATAAGAAAGTAAAAAAAAAATTCTCAGTTCCGAAAAATGAAACTCAAACACTGTATACTTGTGCCATAAAGTTGTTAGTTAAAATAATTTTTAGAATTGTTTAATATAATAATTGAATGAAAAATACGCAAACAAAGTACGTTATTCTATGTCAAATGGATAGAGTAATAAAAAAGCTTTTGTTTTTTAAAATCAATAATGAGTAAATGAGGGCAGTAATTCAAAGAGTTTCTGAGGCATCGGTACATGTCGAAGGCAAAATGGTTTCAAGTATAAATCAAGGTTTGCTTATTCTAATAGGAATAGAAGAAAAGGATTCACAAGAGGATATAGATTGGTTATCAGGAAAAATATCTCGCCTTAGGATATTTGCAGATGAAGCCGGTGTAATGAACAAAAGTATATTAGATATAGATGGAGATGCTATAGTGGTAAGTCAATTTACACTGCATGCCAGTATCAAAAAAGGGAATAGACCCAGTTATATTAAAGCAGCCAAACCAGACATAGCGATTCCTCTCTATGAGAGTTTTGTGCAACGATTTGAGTTGGATTTAGGAAAAAAAATAGGTACAGGTGTATTTGGAGCTGATATGAAAATATCATTACTTAATGATGGGCCTGTTACCATAACAGTAGACACAAAAAACAAAGAATAAACTACCCCCTAAACTAATTTTTATGTTACAAAAAATACTACTGGTTTCAGTTGTGCTTACACTATTTTGTATTGAGCAAACCTCTGCTCAGAGTGATCTAAGGCTACAAGCAGTACTCTTAGACTCTACACTTACCAAAAATGCTAATGCTATTGTAAGATCCGAAGAAGTTACTATCGAGATAAAATCAATAAATTCTATGATTGTAAAAACCAAAAGAATTGTTACCGTACTAAATAAATATGGAGATGGATATGCTGATTCTTATGAAGGGTATAGCCCATCTACAAAAATTAAAAAATTAGAAGCTATAGCTTATGATTCTTTTGGTAAGGAAATTAGAAAATATAAAAAGAAAGATTTTAAGGATAGAAGTGTTTCTGATGGGATATCACTAATGAATGATGATAGAATAAAATATTTTGAATATACTCCTTTAAATTACCCTTATACACTTGTATTTGAAAGTGAGGTTGAAAGCTCAACTACAGCATTTATAAAGTATTGGAAACCTATTTTGGCATATCGATTAAGTATTGAAAAATCCAACTATAAGATTTTAAATTCATCAAAAATCTCAATTAGATATAGAGAAACAAATTTTGATGATTATCCGGTTAAAACAAATAAGACCGACCTGGAAACTTCGTATTCCATTTCTAATATCTCAGCACGATTACCCGAAGTATATAGCCCTTCTCTTAATAATATGACACCAATGGTAAAGGTGGCATTAAACGAATTCTCATTAGAAGGAGTTAAAGGCGCAGCTACGGATTGGAAATCTTTTGGAAAATGGAAATACGATAAGCTAATATCTGGTAGAGGTAAATTACCTCTTGAGACTATTGAAAAAATAAACAAACTGGTTGCGAATGCAAAAACTAAAAAAGAGAAAGCTAAGTTGATTTATGAATATGTGCAAAACAAAACCAGGTATATAAGTATACAATTAGGTATTGGAGGTTGGATACCATTTTTGGCAGAGGATGTAGATCGATTAGGATATGGAGATTGTAAAGCATTAACAAACTATACTAAGTCTTTGTTAGATAGTCAAGGTGTGAAATCTTATTATACGGTTGTTTATGCTGATGAAAGAAGAGATATTGACTCAGAGTTTGCATCAATGCAAGGAAATCATGTGATACTCAATATACCAGATGAAGAAGAGGATCTCTGGCTTGAATGTACTAGCCAGACTACTCCATTTAATTTTATAGGTGATTTTACTGATAATAGAGATGTACTGGTAATTACTCCCGAAGGGGGAACCATTAAAAGAACCAAGAAATATGAACCAGAAGAAAATATACTTCATACTACGGCTACAGTTAATCTTGAAGTAGATAGATCCATGTCTGCAACTGTAAAAAGAATATCGCAGGGACTTGAATATGACTGGAATTATAACATCCAGTTCGAAACACCAAAAGATCAAAAATTATATTATAAAGAATTTTGGGGATATATCAATAATCTGGAAATCGGTAAAATAAATCTTAATGATAATAAAGACGATATCAAATTTACAGAAGATATAGAAATCTCTTGTGTTTCTTATGCTAAAAAAGTAGGAACCCGTTTGTTAATATCTCCTAATCTTTTTAGTCGAGATCAGATTAATCTACCTAAATATGATACCAGAAAAACCCCTTTGGTAATATCAAGAGGATATGTAAATACAGATGAATATATCATTAATTTACCTGATGGATATATGGCAGGAAATTTACCTGAAAAAAAATCTATTGAAACTGTATTTGGTAGGTATAGCTATGAAGTTGAAAAGATTGATGATAAGCAACTTAAATTTAAGCGATTTTTAAAAATTGTTGATGGCACATTTCCGAAAGAAAAATATGATGAATATAGAAAGTTTAGATCCGAAATTAAGAAAATAGATAAATCAAGAATTGCATTAAAACAACAATAAATAACCATCTCAATGAAAAGTATAAACACATTACTATTAGGCCTTATACTGGTAGTTTCTGCAAGCAGTTTTGCACAGGAATATAAATACGGAAAAGTATCTAAAGAAGAATTAGCAGAGCAATCTTACCCTATGGATAGTACAGCTCATGCTGCTGTTCTTTACGAAAAGAAACATGTATATATGAATTACAGTCAATCTCAGGGTTTTCAATTGATTACCGAGGTGTATAAAAGAATCAAGCTATACAAAAAAGATGGATTTGATTATGCAACAGATGAGGTGTTTTTATATCATAAAAATGGCGAAGATGAAAAGATAGTAAGCTTAAAAGGGATTACCTATAGTTTGGTAAATAATAAAATTGTAGAAACCAAACTTAAAAAGGATGGGATTTTTAAAAACGAATATTCTAAATATTACGATCAAGTAAAATTTACAATGCCCTCTTTACAAGAAGGCTCGATAATTGAGTATAAATATAAGATCATTTCACCATTTGTATACAATATGGATAGGATCTATCTGCAATATGAAATACCAATCAAAAAACTCGATGTAATAGTTGAATCCCCAGAATATTTTATATTTAAAAAGTTTACATCGGGATATCTTCCAATTGATATTAAAGAATCTAAACATAATAGTAAGATTATGTTAACGTCTAAAACCAGAACAAGTAGTGGAGGAGTTATGGGGGGAACAGTAAAAACACAATATTCAACCAATGATGTTGATTTTAAAGTTATTAAAAATACGATTAACTCTACCAATATCCCTGCTTTTAAGATAGAGCCGTTTTCTGGAAATGCGAAAAATTATATTTCGAGTATAAGCTATGAATTATCTAGTGTTAATTGGCCAAATAGACCTGTAAAATACTATTCTACAACTTGGGAAGATGTAGCGAAAACAATTTATAAGAGTGGTAATTTTGGTGAAGAATTGAAAAAGAAAAGTTATTATGAGGAAGATTTAAAAGCTGTAGTGTCGCGTTCAGAAAATCAAACAACCAAAATGATGAAAGTATTCGATTATGTGAAAAAAAGAATGCGATGGAATGATGCATATGCTGTGGGTACAAGTGTGGGAGTCAAAAAAGCATATAAAGAAAAAACAGGTAATTCTGCAGAAATTAACCTAATGCTTACTTCTATGTTATCACATGTTGGCCTGGATGCTAATCCTGTATTAGTAAGTGCAAGTAACAGGGTTATTGCTTTGTTTCCTACTGTAGATGGATTTAATTATGTGGTATCCAGAGTAAAATTAGCCGATGGTAGTCATGTTTACCTGGATGCTACAGATAGGTATGCTTTACCAAATGTGTTACCAGATCGGGTAATTCGTGGATCTGGGAGAGTAATTTCTAAAAATGGGACTTCGCAAAGAGTAGATTTTAGACCAAAAAAACCTTCTTTAAAAAGGTATAGTGCACAATGTCAGATTGATAAAGATGGAGTTGTAAAAGGGAAATTTAACGTTCGTCATATGGATTATTTTGCTCATGATTTTAGGATAGAAAATGAAGCAAAAGATGATGAGAGTAAAGTAAAGCGTTTTAAGAAAAGGTTTGACTTGGATGAAATTGAAGAATATACTGTTAAAGGTATAAATGAAGCCGGGAAAGGAGTTAGCGAAAGCTTTAATTTTATATCTTACGACCAGGTAGAATCTATCGAAAATGAGATGTATTTTTCTCCGTTGTTATTTTTAAGGGATAAAGAAAATGTATTCAAATCTAGCAATAGAGAATACCCAATAGATTTTGGTTATGGGTTTACCAACGCCTATATGTTGAGTATTAAAATCCCTGAGGGATATGAAGTAGCCGAACTTCCTAAATCGGGAGCTTTTAAAATGCCAGAAAATATAGGTGCTTTTTCATTTAGGTCAAATATAGCTAATGGAATGATACAGATTGTGGTTAATGAAACTGTTAATGTTGCTTTTCTTCCTTCCGATTATTATTTGACATTAAAAGAGTTTTATAATCAAGTTATTGAAAAAGAAAATGAACAGATAGTTCTTAAAAAAATATAATTATGAATATTCAGGATGCCCAACGTGCTGTAGATGATTGGATCAAAAATCATGGAGTGCGATATTTTAATGAATTAACCAATATGGCACAACTTACCGAAGAAGTAGGAGAAGTTGCCAGAATTATTGCACGACGTTATGGCGAACAAAGTGAAAAAGAGAGTGATAAAAATAAAGATCTAGGAGAAGAATTGGCCGATGTTTTGTTTGTGGTACTATGCTTGGCTAATCAAACAGGAATTAATCTTCAGGAAGCTTTTGATAAAAAGCTGGATATTAAGACAAAAAGAGATCACAATCGTCACCATAACAACGAAAAATTAAAATAATGTTTACATCAATTCTTTCGTCAAAAAAGTATTGGTCCTCTGTATGCTTTATAGGACTTGGCTTTATAATTATTTTTAGTGTTATTGAATATTTTATGCAATACAGCAGTTCTACTTGGAGTACTTTTGTAGAAGAAAGAATCAATCATCAACAATGGATTAGATATATGATATCTCGAATAGTAGGAGGGTTAGTATATGGGATGATTATGGGATATTATTTTGAATTAAGAAAAAGGAAATCAAATCGATAAAATGAATTTGAAATTAGAACGCATCCCCAATATAGAAAGCAATACGCTACAAATTACGGGATCAAAAAGTGAAACAAATAGATTATTAATACTCCAGGCATTATACCCTAATATTGGTATCGAAAATGTATCCAATAGTGATGATTCTGAGTTAATGCAAAAAGCATTGAAGAGTGATGAAATTATTGTAGATATTCATCATGCCGGTACTGCAATGCGTTTTCTTACGGCGTATTTTGCTGTTAAAAACGGTAGAGAAACCATACTCACAGGGAGCAAAAGAATGAAAGAAAGACCAATTAAAATATTGGTCGAAGCATTAGAACAATTGGGGTGTGAGATTGGTTATGAAAACGAACATGGGTACCCCCCGATACGCATTAAGGGAAAGCGACCCGAAACAAATTCTGTCTCTTTACAAGCAAATGTGAGTAGCCAGTATATTTCGGCATTAATGTTAATTGCTCCTTCATTACCTAATGGGTTAGAAATTGTATTAGAAGGAAAAGTAACCTCTGTGCCTTATATTAATATGACATTAAGTTTGTTAAGTGATGTTGGTATTAAAGGTGTTTTTAACGACAATAAAATTACTATTAACCCTTGTGATAAAATTTCTCCAAAAAATATTGTAGTAGAATCAGATTGGAGTTCTGCTTCCTATTTTTATAGTATTGTTGCGCTTTCTGATAATACATCTGTCACTATTGGAAGTTATAAAAAACAGAGCTATCAGGGAGATGCTAAACTTGCCGAAATATATAAAAGCCTGGGTGTAGAAACTACTTTTGATCAAAATACAATTACCTTAAAAAAGGTGTCGGGTAAACTTAACAAACTTGAAGAGGGATTAGATTTGTCTAATTCTCCCGATACTGCTCAAACAATAGCTGTAACTTGTTTTGGATTAGGTATTGGATGCTATCTCACTGGTTTACATACATTAAAAATAAAAGAAACAGATCGCCTGGAAGCTTTAAAAAATGAGATCGAAAAATTGGGAGGACAAGTACATATTACCGAGAACTCTCTTCGCTTAGAACCTTCAGAATCCATAAAAAAAGATGTAACTATAGCAACGTATCATGATCATCGTATGGCTATGGCATTTGCACCTCTTGCACTTAAAACATCATTATATGTCGAAGATGCTAATGTCGTTTCTAAATCCTATCCCGATTTTTGGTTAGATTTAAAGAAATTAGGGTTTAAAATTTTAGAAGCGTAAAAGAGATATAACAGGATAGTTGATACTAACTTAGATATTTTGAAGGTAATTTTTATGCGATAATTTAAAAACAGCACCTCTGTATATGTAAATATATTCTAATTTACTTGACAACCCCTATTGCAAGATTGTATATTTGCACCTTCAAAAAATAAATACGAATGAAGCTATCACATTTCAATTTCAATCTTCCACAAGATTTATTGGCTGAGTACCCAGCTGAAAACAGAGATGAATCTCGCCTAATGGTTCTTAATAGAAAGGATCAGACCATAGAGCATAAACAGTTTAAAGATCTTATAGATTATTTTGAACCAAATGATGTGATGGTTGTTAATAATACTAAAGTTTTTCCTGCTAGATTGTACGGTAATAAAGAGAAGACAGGGGCTAGAATTGAAGTATTCTTATTACGTGAATTAAATTCTGAAACAAGACTTTGGGATGTACTTGTTGATCCAGCTAGAAAAATACGTATTGGTAATAAACTGTATTTTGGAGATGATGAGAGTTTAGTGGCAGAGGTAATCGATAATACCACATCTAGAGGACGTACACTACGTTTTTTATATGACGGTTCCTACGATGAATTTAGACAAAAACTTAACGATCTGGGAGAAACACCTTTACCTAAATATATTAAGAGAGATGCAGAACCAGAAGATGAAGAAAGATATCAAACTATATATGCTAAAAATGAAGGAGCTGTTGCTGCCCCAACTGCTGGACTTCATTTTTCTAAGCACTTAATGAAAAGACTAGAAATCAAAGGAGTTGATTTTGCAGAAATCACATTGCATGTTGGTTTAGGAACATTTAACCCTGTTGAGGTTGAAGATTTATCTAAACATAAGATGGATAGCGAAGAAGCTTATGTTACTGCTAATGCTGCTAATACAATTAATAACGGGATAGCAAATAAAAGAAGGATTTGTGCTGTCGGAACCACAGTAATGAGAGCTCTTGAAAGTTCGGTGTCATCAGAGAGAACTTTAAATGAGTTCAGAGGATGGACTAATAAATTTATTTTTCCTCCTTATGATTTTAGTATTGCAAATTGTATGATTACGAATTTTCATACGCCTAAATCTACTTTATTAATGATGGTATCTGCATTTGCAGGACATGATTTTATTAAAGAAGCGTATGAAGAAGCGGTAAAAGAAAAATATAAATTTTATTCTTATGGTGATGCTATGCTAATCATATAAAAATAAAAATGAATATTATTAAAAACCCTGCTAGATCCTAAATTTAGTAGGGTTTTTTTGTATGTTTCTAGAAATTAGCTTATTAAATTGCGTTTTTCGCAAAAAAAGTGCTATTTTCGAGGCCTTAAAAAATTATGGTAAAACCGTAATTGGTTTTAAATGCCAAAAATCGATATTAATTGATTTTTGTCGAAAAACATGCTAGATGAGGCTTATAAACGTACTTTTTATAAATTTGTACCGTTTTTTTTGTATGTTCCAATTATAAAAAAAGAACTAAACCTAATTATAGAATGAAAAGAGTAATTTATTATGTAGCATTTTTTAGTACTGTTTTTTCTTATGCCCAAACCAAGGTTGGTAACATTAGCTTTAACGACGTTGATGTTTTTGAAAAATCAGAGTTAATGCTTAATGGTGCTGGATCTACAGAAAAGTTATATGCAATGGCATTATATTTAGACTTTGAGGTAGATGGTGTAGAGGATGGGGTAATGGTAGCAGAAAAAGATGTTACTATGGCGATTACTATTAAAATTATTTCTTCAATTACCGATAGTGACTTTAAGAATATTATAAGAAATGGTTTAGAAAGAGCTACAGATGGTAATAGTTACTTGTTAGAAAATCAAATTAGAGACTTTCTTAATCTTCTTCCTAATGAGATAGATAAATTTGATATTTATAAAATCTTGTATGTTAAAGGAGGAAAATTAACTCTTTATAAGAACAAAGAATTATTGGGAACAATAAATAGTAAAGAGTTTAAAAAGGCCTTATTCAAAATTTGGTTAGGAGAAAACCCTATTGATGAACAATTAAAAGAAGACTTACTCGCATCTTATGAGCCCAATCCTATATTAGGAAGATGGAAAACATATGATAAAAAAACAGGGGTAGCTATTAGTATTGTTCAGTTATATATTATAGATAATAAAGTGTATGGTACCATACAAAGAATGATGCGTATATCAGAAAGAGATGCGATCTGTTATGAATGTGAAGGTGCAGACAAAAATCAAAATGTAGAAGGGTTAGTTATTTTAAAAGGATTAAGATTAAAAGGAGATAGATATGTAAATGGAAAATTTACAGATATAAAAAATGGTAGAGTTTCAGATTGCCAAATATGGATTGATGAAGACGAACCAAATATACTTAAGGTGAAGTATAAAGGAGGGGGAGGAGTCCATGAATGGAGAAGAATTAAAAAATAAGGATATCTTAAAATAATACTAAGAACCCCTGGATATTTCTCCAGGGTTTTTTGATTGCTATAATAAAGAAAGAAGATGTAGGTTACAGTACCATTTATCTTTATACTTTTGCAGAAGTTATGAATGTGAAGAAAAAAGACATAAGAACCTTAACTAAAGATCAGTTACGACTTTTCTTTGAAGAAAATGGAGATAAATCTTTTAGAGGGAATCAGGTTTATGAATGGCTATGGAGTAAAGGGGCTCATAGTTTTAATGACATGACTAATATTTCTAAAGCCACTCGAAAAATACTGGAGGAAAATTTTGTGATCAATCATATTCGGGTTGATCAAATGCAAAGAAGTACAGATGGTACAATTAAAAATGCAGTAAAATTACATGATGGGTTAGTAGTAGAATCAGTACTAATTCCTACTCCGACCAGAACTACGGCATGTGTATCATCCCAGGTAGGATGTAGCTTAGATTGTAAATTTTGTGCAACAGCTCGGCTAAAAAGGATGAGAAACCTTAATCCCGATGAGATTTATGATCAAGTAATGGCTATTGATAAAGAAAGTAGACTATATCATAATCGTCCTTTGTCGAATATCGTATTTATGGGCATGGGAGAACCGTTAATGAACTATAATAACGTATTAAAAGCTATTGATAAAATCACTTCCCCCAAGGGATTGGCAATGTCTCCCAAAAGAATTACATTGTCTACTTCTGGTGTGCCCAAAATGATTAAAAAAATGGCAGATGATGGAGTGAAATTTAAATTAGCAGTCTCATTACATTCTGCAATAGATGAAATAAGAACATCAATAATGCCTTTTAATGAAACATTTCCACTTGTGGATCTTAAAGAAGCTTTAGAATATTGGTACCAAAAAACAAAAAGTAAGATCACTTATGAATATGTAGTTTGGAAAGGAATAAATGATAGAAAGGAAGACATAGAAGCTTTGATCAAGTTTTGTTCCTATGTTCCTTGCAAAGTAAATTTAATCGAGTACAACCCAATTGATGATGGAGCATTTCAACAGGCATCAAACAAAGCAATCGATAACTACATTAACGCACTAGAATCTCGTGGAATTGTTATTAATGTTCGTCGCAGTCGCGGAAAAGATATAGACGCAGCTTGTGGTCAGCTAGCAAACAAATCATAGAAGTACTCATTGTATGTATCAAATTAAAGGTAATATTCTTGATATATAGCAATATCGGTTTCAGAGAAAAACTATTTTACATTATCTTCGCGTTACTATAGAAAACAGAATCAAGTACAGCATATTGAAAGTTGTAGAACAAATAAAATTACCGATCATTGATGAGATGGAACTTTTTGAGCAAAAGTTTTCAGAATCGATGACCTCTAAGGTAGCCTTACTTAATAGAATTACACATTATATTGTAAATAGAAAAGGTAAGCAGATGCGACCTATGTTTGTTTTTCTGGTTTCAAAAATGATATCAGGAGGAGAAGTAAACGAACGAACATATCGAGGAGCTTCAGTGATTGAATTGATTCATACCGCAACGTTGGTTCATGATGATGTCGTAGATGATTCTAATCAAAGGCGAGGCTTTTTTTCAATAAATGCCTTATGGAAAAACAAAATAGCAGTTTTGGTAGGGGATTATCTATTATCAAAAGGATTGTTACTCTCTATTGATTATGGGGATTTTGATCTTTTAAAGATTATTTCGGTAGCCGTTAGAGAAATGAGTGAAGGAGAACTGTTACAAATCGAAAAAGCTAGAAATCTTGATATCACAGAAGAGATATATTATGAGATCATCCGTCAGAAAACAGCGACATTAATAGCAGCCTGTTGTAGCTTGGGAGCCTGTTCTGTAGCTCCCGATTCTGATGATGTTGAAAAAATGAGAAAATTTGGGGAACTTATCGGAATGGCTTTTCAGATTAAAGATGATTTATTTGATTATGGAGATACAGCTATAGGAAAACCCACAGGGATTGATATTAAAGAACAAAAAATGACACTCCCTCTTATCTACACACTAAATCACTGTACTAAGGAAAAAAAGAAATGGCTGATTAACTCGGTAAAAAATCATAATAAAGATAAAAAGAGAGTTAAAGAAGTTATAGACTTTGTAAAAGTAAGTGGAGGATTAGAATACGCTATTAAAATAATGCACCAATTTAAAAACGATGCACTTTCTATCTTATCAGAATATCCCGATTCAGATTACAAATCTTCTTTAGAACTTATGGTTGATTATGTTATCGACAGAAAAAAATAATTAGAGGCTTTTAGTATTAAAGAAAAAAAGTATGTAATAGGCTTATAGTAAGCTTGTTAATAAAAAAAAGATATCGATTAACTCTAAATATTTATAATACCCACTAATTTATTTTAAATACGAGGCAACCTTTTTATTTTTATTCTCGTCTATGTAAATAGAAGATCTAATTAATTGATTTTATATTGAAAGTTATTCAATTTTATAAAAGCGAAACCCAACTTATTAAAAGGGCAGCAAAGCAGTATCGCGATGCACAGCATCAGCTATACAATCGGTATGCCCCCAAAATGCTTAGTGTGTGTAGACGATACATTAAGGATATTCATTTTGCAGAAGAAGTAATGCTTGGCGGGTTTTTAAAAGTTTTTATGAATTTGAATAAGTTTAAGTTCGAAGGAAGTTTTGAAGGATGGATACGAAGAATTATGATTAATGAATCGATCTCTTTTTTAAGAAAAGAAAAACAAGTTCTTTTCACCGAAGAAATGGCGAGCTATACAGAAGAGTCCTGGAACAATATTAATACAGAATTAGAAATAGACCAGATTCAGGAATTAATAGATAGTTTGCCAGAAGGATATAAAATGGTATTTGTACTATATGCTATAGAAGGATACAAACATAATGAGATAGCTAAAATGTTAGAGATTTCTGAAAGTACATCAAAATCTCAACTATTTAAAGCTAGAAAAACGTTGCAACAAAAGTTAAACCAACAAAATAAGATAAGTAATGGCGCCATTGAAATTTGAAGAAAAGATGAAAGATAAGCTAGAACAGCGCGCTATACAGCCTTCTAGTGATTCCTGGGAGCGATTAACAACGCAATTAGATAGTGCAAAAAAACAGAAAAAAGAAAGTAAAAAAGTCCAGTGGTATAGTATTGCTGCCATTTTTGTGGGAGTCTTGATTCTGACTTCGATACTAATGAATCAAAACCCGGTTTCAGAACAAAATAACACCCAATTTGTCGATAACGGTAATGAGGTTATAAAAAAAGAAAATATTGAGGTGGTCGAAAATAAGGATATCCAACAAAAAAATATAGAAAAAAATAATTCTAAAATTGTTGAAGAAAGCTCGACACCTGATAAGATTGCAACACCATCTCTTAAAAAGAAAAATGTTCCTTTAGAAATTATAATCCCCGGAGATAAGATTGCAAAAAAAATGTTAGAAAATAAAAAGTACGATACTGAGTTGGTAGAAAATGGCAGAACTATCGATAGGACTAAAAATAAAGTTTTACCTGTAGATTCTTTGATCATTGAAGATAAGGTGGCGGGAGTAGTAGCACAAATTCAGGAACTTCAAAAAAACAATGCCCAAGTAACTGATGATGAAATTAATGCGTTATTACTTGAAGCTCAAAGAGAAATTTCAACAGCAAAAATATTAAAATCTAGTACAGTGAGTGCATCAAACCTTCTGCAAGATGTAGAAGCAGAACTTGATGAAACTTTTAAACAACGTGTTTTTGAAGCGCTTAAAACAGGTTTTCAAAAAGTTAAAACAGCTGTAGTAGAAAGGGATAATTAAAATCATTCATCAATCAAACAATCCGCAATCTCCCGGGTATATCCAGGGAGGTTGCAAATAAAATTCAAAAGACAATGAAGACAATAGTTACAATAGCCACATTTGTGGCCATGACACTCTTTGTTCAATTATTAAATGCTCAAGAAGAAGAGAAGAATCAAACTATAGAACGATTAGTACAACAAAAAGAACGTGTTGTTAATGCAGAAAAAGAAGCATTAAAAAAAGAAGTAGAAAAAATTAATGAAAGGCTGGTAAATGACGAAATAACTAAAGAAGATGCACAAAGACTTAAAGAAGCAGCAGCAAAAACCCATGCTCTTAATATTGAAAACAAAATCGCTATTTTAGAAAATAAAATAGCACTTTTAGAACGTAATGGCCAAGATGCTACCGAGTTTCTGGAAGTAGACTGGGAAGAAGGGTTTACTTTCTGCGGAATCAATTTTGGATCTGGCAAAGATAGAGAGATACCATATGATAGACGTACAACATCAAATTTAGTAATTGCTTTCGGACTTAACAATGCAATTGTAGAAGGACAATCATTAGATGATTCTGATTATAAAATTTTTGGAAGTAGGTTTTTCGAAATTGGTTGGGCCTGGAAAACAAGAGTATTTAAAAATACAAACTTCCTGAGAGTTAAGTACGGGATTTCGTATACTTCTAATGGTTTAAAGCCCACAGATAATAGATATTTTGTAGAAAATGGTAATCAAACCACATTAGAAGAATTTAGAGTAGAATTAGATAAGTCCAAATTTAGAATGGATAATCTTGTCGTTCCTGTGCATCTTGAATTTGGACCATCAAAAGTGACGGAAACAGAAAAAAGTATACGATATTCTACTAGAAATAGATTTAGAATTGGTCTGGGAGGATATGTTGGAGCAAATATAAGTACTCGCCAAAAATTAAAATATAAAGAAAATGGCGATCGTGTTAAAGATAAGATCAAAAGAGATTATAATACCAGTGACCTGGTATATGGATTAAGTGGGTATATTGGTTTTGGAGATATGTCTATATATGCCAAGTATGATTTGTCTCCGATTTTTAAAAATGCAGAGATTGAACAAAATAATGTGTCGTTAGGATTGCGTTTTGACTTTTAATCGATAAATAAATTGATACAGTTACCTGTATATTTTATAAAATTAACAGACTATAATAGATAAAATAGTTTTTTGTTAATGAAGTAGGAGCAAATAATGATTATTTTAAAAGAGCGATATAACTATATCGCTCTTTTGTTTTTTTTACTATATGAACTATTTAAATTATAATTCTTAGACCTTTATTTTACTAATATCCTATCAAATCTATATGGTTAACCGATATGTTTTTAATGTTAAATAATTTACTAATAATAAATATTTGTTAAATATATAAATAGAGGCATTCCCCTTAAATTAATTGTGGTTTTAGCGTAACTATTTGAATGTAAGTATTTTATGACAATTTATTTTTTTGTTTCTAGATGAAATATTCTATATTTATCCAAGTCATAATTGAAATAATTCTTTCCAAAAATTAAATAGCGATTCTACATTTTTTGCCTCAAAATGTAGACGTTACTACTTATGTTGAGATTGGTGCAAAATTGAACAATTAACCAAATTTCACTCATATGAAAACTAAATTTTTTTATTTAACATTATTCATGTTTTGCAGCTTCGGGCTGCTAGCTCAACAAGGGGCTCCTGTTAAAGCCAATGCCGTAAGTAAATCGGTTTATAAAAAGGATATCCCGGCACTTTCTAAAATGAAAAACATTATTTCTGCTAAAGGATTAGAACATGATGCTCCACCTAAGCGTAGAGGAAGTAATACTTTTGTTCCGGGAAAAGGTTTTCCTAAAGGAAATGACCCGCTTATCGAGCAACAAAAAAGTGCTAGTAAAATGGCAATTCGAGCTCCGATAGCATCTTTTGATGCTCATGTAGGAACAGTATTAAATGATGCAACCGGGGCTATTGGCCCTAATCATTATGTGTATGCATTTAATTCTGGTTTTGGTATCCTGGATAGATCAGGTAATGTACTAGTACCCGAGGCTTCTTTGGCAACTTTGTTTCCGGGAGAAGATTTAGGAGATCCAGTGGTGGTATATGATAATTTTGCCGATAGGTTTATTATCATGGAGTTTAGTAACACGCCAAATGGATTTTTAATAGCCGTTTGTAAAGGACCAGACCCAGTAAATGATGGATGGTCTACGTATAGATTTAATACAGGAACATTTCCTGATTATGAAAAATTATCTATCTGGCATGATGGATACTATATTACTGCAAACAAAGATCAAAATGCTCCAGATACTAACAATGTAGTATTTGCAGTAGAACGAGATAAGATGATTGCAGGAGAAGCATCTGCGCAGATGGTAAGTTTTCCTTTACCAGGAGCAGAAACCAACGGGTTTTATAGCCCAGGAGGATTTAATGCTACAGGTACAACACTTCCTCCTGCGGGTGTAGGATGTTCTATCGTATATATGCAAGACGATAGCTGGTCTGGAATTTCGACAGATCACTTAAAAATTTGGACAACCAATGTAGATTGGGCTACTCCAGCAAATTCTACCATTTCACAACCACAAATCCTTAATACAACTGCTTTTGATAGTGTGTTTGATAATGGATCTTTCCAAAACCTTGATGAACCAGGTAGTGGGCCAGATATAGATGCATTGCAAGCAACTATGATGTATATGACAAATTACAGACGTTTTGGTACACATAATTCTGTGGTCATGAACTTTGTGGTAGACTTAGATGGTACCGATAGCCTGGCAGGCATTCGTTGGTATGAACTTCGCCAAACTGCAGATGGACAACCATGGACTATTCATCAGGAAGGCACATATACACAACCAGATGGACTTAGTGCTTTTTGCGGAAGTATTGCTCAGGATTCTCAGGGTAATATCGGATTAGCATATACAGTAGTAAGTTCTAGTGTGTATACGTCATTACGATACACAGGTAGATTAGCAAGTGACCCGGTAGGAACAATGACTGTGGCAGAGCAGGTTTCTGCAGACGGAGATAGTCAAAATAATAGAGGTGATGGTCGTTATGGAGATTATGGTCAAATGACTATCGATCCCTTAGATGATAAAACTTTCTGGCATATCAGTGAGTATATGAAAGGACCATCTCCTAATGTGAGAAAGAGTCATGTTGTTGCTTTCAGAATTGAACCAGATACTCCGGATACAGAAGCTCCTACAGTTCCAGCTAATCTAACTGCATCTAATACTACCGATGTTTCTACTTCATTAAGCTGGGATGCATCTACTGATAATGTAGGAGTTACTGCATATGACGTATATCAGGACGGTACGGTAGTGGCAACTGTAGCTACAACTACAGCAGATATTACTGGATTAACAGCAAGTACATCTTATGATTTCTCTGTAAAAGCAAAAGATGCTGCAGGAAATGAATCTGCTGCAAGTGCAACACTAACCGTTACTACAGTTGCACCAGATACTCAGGCACCAACTGTACCTGCAAATTTAACCGCATCTAATACTTCAGCAGGTCAGACGACTTTAAACTGGGATGCATCTACCGATAATGTAGGTGTTGCAGGATATGATGTATTACAAGATGGAGCCGTAGTTGCTACTGTAACAACTACAACTACGGTAGTAACAGGACTTTCTCCTGAGACTACATATGAATTTAAGGTATTAGCTAAAGATGCCGCAGGAAATGAATCAGCTGCGAGTACACCAATAAGTGTAACTACTCTAGCTGCAACGGGATGTTTAAATGGAGTTGCTGTTCCATATAATGAAAGTTTTGAAAGCGATTTTGGAGGATGGACACAAGCATCAGGAGATGACCTGGATTGGTCAAGAGACTCTGGTGGTACACCTTCTAATAATACAGGGCCTTCTAGTGCAGATGATGGATCAACGTATATCTATGTTGAAGCTTCTGGAAATGGTACTGGATACCCAAATAAAAGAGCAATTCTTACTTCTCCTTGTATTGACCTTAGTGGTGCTACGGCGGCGGTATTCTCATTTAGATATCATATGTATGGCGCAACCAATTTTGGATCACTAGACGTTGAAGCGAGTAGTGATGATGGAGCTACCTGGACAAGTATCTGGAACAAAAGTGGAAACCAGGGGAACTCATGGCAAACAGCTACAATAGATTTAGCAGCGTATCTTGGAGTTGGACTAAAACTTAGATTTAATCGTGTAACAGGAAATACCTGGCAAGCTGATGCAGCAATAGATAAAATATCACTTACTAGTGATACTACAGGGAATTGTGCTACTGGTGATTTATCACTAAGTATAACATTTGATAACTATCCAGAAGAAACTTCTTGGACATTAACCGATGCAGGAGGTACAACGATAGCTTCGAAAAGTTATTCTACGGCAAATCCTGATGGGTCTACCGTTACAGAAACTATTAGTGCACCAGCTTCAGGAAGTTATACATTTACAATTTCTGATTCTTTTGGAGATGGAATTTGCTGTTCTTATGGTAATGGCTCTTATACATTATCAAGTAGTGCAGGTACAATTGCATCAGGAGGAGAGTTTACAAGTTCTGACGCTACAGAGTTTTGCGTTCAAGGTTCAAGTGTAAGGCTGGATACTTATGAATTAACAGATGTTAACTCAAATGACAAACGATTTATGTTGTATCCAAACCCAACTAAAGGTATTTTAAATATATCTGTTGGTAAGACACCAATCCAAAAACTAGAGATCTTCTCTATGTTTGGTCAAAAAGTTCGTAGTATTGATGACCAGGGAGTTAAGCAAATCGATGTAAGTAACCTTAATGCAGGAACTTATTTTGCAAGAATTACTGCTAAAGAAACTATAGTTACAAGAAGTTTTATTATAGCAAAATAATTTCTGAATACATAGAAAACTAATATATAAGAGGCTGTCTTTTTTAGACAGCCTCTTTTTTATTAAATCAAGAAAAGGACAGTGTCTCAGGAATTATATTATTTTTGCGTTGAGCTTGTTTATAGGTGAAAATAAACTTTTGTAGTAAGATTAGCAATAGAACACTTACTACTCCCTATTTAATTATATAATACTAGATAATGATTCATAAGTCCACTATAGATGCTGTATTCGAAACTGCTCGGTTAGAAGAAGTAATAGGTGACTTTGTGCAATTAAAAAAAGCAGGGAGTAATTTTAAAGGGTTAAGTCCTTTTAGTGATGAAAGAACACCTTCTTTTATGGTGTCTCCTGTAAAACAAATATGGAAAGATTTTTCTAGCGGAAAAGGAGGGAATGTAGTTGCTTTTTTGATGGAACATGAGCATTTTACCTATCCTGAAGCCATAAAATACCTGGCTAAGAAATATAATATAGAATTTCTGGAAACCGAACAAACAGATGAGCAAAAAGAACAAGCGAATGAACGAGAGAGTATGTATCTGGTTAGCGAGTTTGCCAATACTTTTTTTCAGAATTCTTTACTTAAAACAGAACAGGGAAAAGCTATTGGGTTAACCTATTTTAAAGAGCGTGGTTTTACCGAAGAAACTATAAAAAAGTTTGGACTAGGATATTCTCCTGATGTTTGGGATGCATTTACTGCCGAAGCTATTAAAAAAGGATATCAATTAGACTACCTGGAGAAAACAGGTCTAACTATAGTAAAAGAAGAAAAACAATTTGACCGTTTCAAAGGTAGAGTAATGTTTCCTATTCAATCGATGTCTGGGCGGGTCCTGGGCTTTGGAGGAAGAATCTTAACCAATGAAAAAAAAGCAGCAAAATATCTTAATTCTCCAGAAAGTGATATCTATCATAAGAGTAAAGTGCTTTATGGTATTTATTATGCAAAACAAGCTATTGCCAAAGAAGATAACTGTTACCTTGTAGAAGGATATACAGATGTTATTCAATTTAATCAAACAGGGGTTACTAATGTAGTTTCTTCATCTGGTACAGCATTAACACCAGATCAAATTCGGTTAATTAGTAGGCTAACTAAGAATATCACCGTATTGTTTGATAGTGATGCTGCCGGGATGCGAGCATCTTTAAGAGGAATTGATTTGATTCTTGAACAGGGAATGAATGTAAAAGTCTGTAGTTTTCCTGATGGTGAAGATCCAGATAGTTTTGCTAAACAAAATACGTTAGAAGAACTAAACTCGTATCTCGAAGAGAATGTTCAGGATTTTATTAGTTTTAAAGCATCGTTATTGCAGCAAGAATCTAAGAATGACCCTATTAAAAGAGCAGAACTGGTTAGAGATATGGTAACTAGTATTTCTAAAATTCCTGACGTGATCAAACGAGAGATTTATGTAAAAGAATGCTCTCGAATAATGGACGTTTCTGAAGATGTATTGTTTGATACTTTGGCGCAAATTCGTAATGTTGATGTAAAAGAAGATCGTAAACAGCAAAAACAGCATCAAAAATCCCTAGAAGTTGTAAAAACCGAAACCCATAAACAACCTAAAGTAAATAGGCAGTATGTATTAGAGCGTCATATAATAAAAGCTTTATTGATATATGGTGTTCAGGAGGAAGAGTTTGAAGATTTGATAATGAAAGAAAGTGAAGATGGAGAACTTATATTAGAGCCAGAAATACATAAAATAAAAGTTTTTGAAAAAATATATCTGGATCTGCAAGATGATGAAATCGAATTTACAGATCAGGTTTTTAAAGATATATATGCAATTTTGATCGAAGAGTTAAATCAGGTTGATGAGTTTAAAATAGATAGTTTTATTAATAAAATTCCACCAGAAATAGCTTCAGAGATTACAGAAATCATGATGAGAGAAGAACGTTATGAGCTTCACAGGTGGGTAGACATGGAAATTCATGTAAAACAAAAAACAGATTCTGTAGCAGAATATGTGAATAATATTATTCTAAGTTTAAGAGGTTTTTTAATCGATCAAAAGATAAAAGAGCTTTCACAAGAAGTGAAAGCTCAGAATCTTGAAAGTAATATGAATATTCTAGAAGATATTCGAGATTACCAAACCCTCAAAAAATTATTGTATAGAAAACTAAATCGAGTGATTTAACTTATATGCAATAATCTTGATTGATGGATTAAATCTGCTAGATTATCTACTTTTAATTTTTTTAGCAGTCGCGTCTTATACGTACTTACCGTTTTTTCATTAATAGATAATGTAGAAGCTATATCTTTATTACGTTTTCCAGAAGATAGTAGGTTGAGTACTTCTATTTCTCGGGAGGATAGTTTTTTATATTTTACAACCATATTATTTTCATTAGCATTTCCGTTTGCTAATTGTTGTGTAAGGTTATCATTTAAATATATACCACCCCTTGCAACGCGTTCTATTGCTTTTTTAAGTGTTTTTGTTGGTACTGTTTTGGATAAGTATGCCGAAGCCCCTGCTTTAATAGCACTTAAAGCATACATTTCTTCGGGATGAGAACTAAAAATAATTACTTTGATTCTAGGGAATTCTTTTTTAATAGTTCTCAATGCCATAATTCCATTGATCTGAGGTAAATCTAACTCCATAATGAGTACATCTGGAGTATTAGCTTTCAAAACATCATACATCTCGTTTCCGTTACTTACTTTGCCAATGATCTCATAATCTTCTGAGTTGCGAAATAAGGAAACGATCCCCTTCCTTGTAATTGGATGATGATCTGCGATTAATACGGTTGTCATTCTTGTTTACGATTGTTAATGTTAGTTTAATTTTAAGAGTGTAACATCTTAGGCTAGGGGTAATTTTTAAATCTTTGTGCAAAATTACTAAGAACTAGTCCTCGTAAACTTTTTTTTATGTATTTATCGACAAAATGTTGATTATAATAGATTAACGGGTATTTTACACACCGGAATAGGGATCATTTTGTGTTGGTTTACGGTATTTAGACGGATAAAAATTTTGAAAACCTCTTGTTCCCTTCCTTCAAAATCATCAATTTTTTTGCCTTCATCTTTCATTTTCATAGCCCATTCTAATTCATCATAACTTGCGCCAATTTGATCTTCATCACTTCTGCTATCTCCAAATAATCCATCGGTAGGAGGAGCAACTTGTATCGAATTAGGTACTTTTAGAGCTTTTCCTATTGCATACACTTCGCTTTTTAACAAGTTAGCAATTGGACTTAAATCTACACCACCATCTCCATATTTGGTATAAAAACCAACTCCAAAATCTTCAACCTTATTACCTGTTCCTGCAACTAGATATTTATATAAACCTGCAAAATAATACAATGTAGACATTCTTAATCGAGCCCTGGTATTTGCTAATGACAGATCAAGTTGCGCACTTGGGGCCGTCTTAGGAACAGCAGATTTTAATTCTTCAAAAACGGGAGTTAGATCAACTCTAATATCAGAAACATTAGAAAACCTTTCTTTTAATTGGGCGATATGTTCCTGGGCTCTTGTTACCTGGCTCTGGGCTTGATGAATAGGCATTTCTACACAAAGCGTTTTTAAACCTGTTTTTGCACATAAAGAAGAAGTAACTGCACTATCAATCCCTCCGCTTACACCAATAACAAAACCTTCTATGTTTGCATTAGTAGCGTATTCTTTTAACCAGTTTACGATATGATCAATTACTTTTTCTGTTTGCATACTTGTTACTTATTAATGTTAATTTAAACCTGAAAACGATCAGTATTTCAATTTTATACTTCGTATTTCGATCTTTGTCTGTGGTAATTTGATATCTTACCTTTGCGAATATAAAATTAATAAAAAAAGATGGCGTTCTGGAATAGTAGAAATTATTTAGAGAGATATTATAATTTAAGAATGAATAGTATTAAGTATTTAAAATTCGCCATTATTTTTTGCATATTATGTTCTTGTTCTAGTAAAAATAAAGTAGATAAAGAAGTTGCTGAAATCCCTGTAGATATTAAAATTGAACGTTTTGATCGATTATTTGCAGAAATGACTCAGGAAAACTTACCTAATCTAAAAAAGGAATATCCTTTCTTATTTTCAGAAAAATTTGCAGATAGTGTATGGATCAAAAGGTCTCGAGATACAATACAACAAGAAGTAAACAAAGAAGTAGAGAAAGCTTTTTCAGATTTTTCTTCCGAGGAAGATGAACTGTATTCACTTTTTCAGCGTATTAAATATTATTTCCCAGAAATTAAAGAACCTAG
This sequence comes from Aquimarina atlantica, assembly GCF_000626715.1. Taxonomy (GTDB): domain Bacteria; phylum Bacteroidota; class Bacteroidia; order Flavobacteriales; family Flavobacteriaceae; genus Aquimarina; species Aquimarina atlantica. Next base: position 368,046 of record NZ_AQRA01000003.1, read on the forward strand.
AGTGGTTACAATTACAAATGATGTAGATTATCATAATAAAGTGGTACTTTCAAAAGGGTTGCTTATTATTTCTTTGGATACATATTTAGGTAAGGACCATCATTTTTATGAAGGGATACAAAAATATTTAAGACAGCATTTTGATAGACAATATATAGTACCAGATGTGGCCTCTATGTATGCAAAAAATCAGATAGGACCGATTAGAGATAGAACGTTTTTGGGTAATCTTGTTTCTTTTGGGAAAGAACTATATCTTAAAAATTTACTCTTACCAGATTTTAGCGATGCCAGAAAAATTGGGTATACAGAAGAGCAGTATGCCTGGGCAAAAGCTAATGAAGAGGAAATATGGAGGTATTTCGTAGATCGCCAATTATTATATAGTACAGAGAGTACCCTTATGCCTAGATTTTTGTATCCCGGACCTTTTTCAAAATTTTATTTAGAAGAAATTGATAAAGAAGCTCCAGATAGAATAGGACAATTTATAGGATGGAGGATTGTAACTTCGTATATGAAAAATAACAATGTATCTTTGCGGCAATTAATAGTGGCAGATGCCGAAACGATTTTTAACAGATCAAAATATAAACCCGAAAGATAATGGCAAATAATCATAAGTCAGAAATAAAAATAGATATAGAATTAGATGAAAACAGGATTCCAGAAAAATTAAAATGGACAGCAAAAGATGGTGGAGTAGAGAACGAAGAAACCAAAGCAATGCTTCTGTCTGTATGGAATAGCAAAAATAAAGAAAGCCTTCGTATTGATTTATGGACCAAAGATATGCCTGTGGATGAAATGAGGATCTTTTTTCATCAAACATTAGTTGCTATGAGTGATACTTTTTATCGAGCTACACAAGATGAAAAGATGTCGGCAACTATGAAAGATTTTTGTGATTACTTTGCCGAAAAACTGGATCTTAAGCAAAAGTAATATTTTGTTTTTTTGAAATGTTTGGTCAGATTTGTTGACTAAATGTCAAAAAATGAACATTGAAAAAAACCTTGTATTTTGTATATAATACAAAATCAGATATTTGGAATAAATATCTTGATAACCTTCATAAGATTATAAGCCCGACTACATATTCATGTGATCTTTGCAGTCTTACTCATGGTAATTTTTCTGAAAAAAAGGTATGGAAGAGTTTTAGAGAAAATTCAGATTATCAATTCGTTTTTATGTATAAAGATGAGTTCTTGAGAACGTATTCCTGTTTGGAAGGCGAAAATTTTGATTTTCCTATTGTTTTTAAAAAGCAAGGAGAAAAAATTGATGTGTTATTTGATTCGAAAGAGATATCATCTCTAAACTCTGCAGAAGAATTGATAGGATTTCTGAAACAGAAAATGAACTAAGACTTTTTTAATTGGGAATTAATTTCTGCGATGTAGTTAAGAACATCCTCTTTACCTTGTCCAGAAGAAGATGAGGTGATAAAATAATTAGGCATTTCTTCCCAATATTTGAGCATTTCTTCAGTATAAGCACTTATTTGAGCGGGTAACTTATTTTTTGAAAGCTTATCGGCTTTTGTGAAAATAATAGAAAATGGTATTTGATTTTCACCTAACCATTGCATAAACTCGAGGTCTATTTTTTGTGGTTCATGACGGCAATCTACTAAAACAAAAGCGCTAACCAATTGTATTCGTTTAGAGAAGTACGCAGTAATAAATTTCTGAAATACTTTTTTTGAAGACTTAGATACTCTGGCATATCCATATCCAGGTAAATCAACCAAAAACCAAGCCTTATTGATAATAAAATGATTAATCAACTGCGTTTTTCCCGGTCTACCCGATGTTTTAGCAAGACTTTTACGAGTAGTAAGCATGTTGATTAATGAGGATTTGCCAACATTAGATCTGCCTATAAATGCATATTCAGGGAGTTTGTCTTTAGGACATTTGGCAACGTCGCTATTACTCATTACAAATTCAGCGCTACTAATCTTCATAGTGTCAAATCAATTATGATTAGAAGTTACGTTCTTGTAACCAATTGTATAGTAAACGGTTAAATTCTTCAGGATGCTCCATCATAGCAGCATGACCACATTTGTCAATCCAGTATAAATCAGAATCAGGTAATAAACGATTAAAATCATCTGCAACTTCTGGGGGAGTAACATTATCATTTTTCCCCCAAATAATACAAGTTGGGGTATTCATGTTAGGTAGATCTTTTGCCATGTTATGTCGAATAGCACTCTTAGCAATTGCAAGAGTTCTAATTAATTTATTTCGATCATTAACAGTAGCATATACTTCATCTACAATCTCTTTGGTAGCAATTTCGGGATCATAAAATACATTTTCTGCTTTAGCTTTAATGTACTCATAGTCACCTCGTTTTGGGTAACTTTCTCCCATGGCACTTTCGTAAAGGCCAGAACTTCCGGTTATAACCAAACCCTTTACTTTTTCGGGAAACATCTTGGTGCATAAAAGGGCAATATGTCCCCCTAGAGAATTACCGAGAAGTATAACTTCTTTATCACCATATCCTAAGTGATCAATAAAATCTTTAAGGTACCTGGCATAAGTACTTACTTTGGTTTTTAGTAAAGATAAAGTATATACAGGGAGCTCTGGGATCAGTACCTTATATCCGTGTTCAGGGAAGTAAGAACTAACACCCTCAAAATTACTCAAACCACCCATCAATCCGTGTAAAATGATGATTGGTGTGCCTTCCCCTAAATCTAGATAACTAAATTTTCCGTCTTTTTTTAATTCGTGCTTCATTAATACTTCTTACAAGAATTAAAAGCAAATATAGCATTTTCATAATTAGTTTTGGGATTTTTTATTAATACTACAGAATGAATTTTTATATTTTTTTTCGAGACCTATTATTTCTATCTCAAATTAGGTAAAACCAAGAATTCACAAGTGTTGACGTAGTGTGCTGATAAACAAAATCTTAAAGTTTTTAGTTGTTGTGGCTTTACTGTTTAGAAGACAATTTATTAACAATGTGGTAAATTGTGGTAAAAAGTGGTAATTTTTTCAATATATTTGACTAATTAAACGTTTAGGGAAATAAAAGTGGTAAATCTAATCGGCACATACGAGTGTAAGGCAGACGCTAAGGGACGTCTAATGATGCCTGTTGCTTTTAAGAAGCAACTCTCGCCGGTGTTGCAAGATGGATTTGTATTAAAAAGAGCCGTTTTTCAATCTTGTTTGGAGTTGTATCCAATGGCAGAATGGAATCTTTTAATGCAAAAAATTAACAAACTTAATCGCTTTAAAAAGAAAAATAATGATTTCATCAGAAAATTTACGGCTGGTGTAAAAGTAGTTGAGATTGATGCAGCTGGTCGACTTTTGATTCCAAAAGATTTGATTGGATTTGCCGAAATTACTAAGGACTTAGTGTTGTCATCTGCTGTAAATATTATAGAGATTTGGGATAAAGATAAGTATGAAAAGGCAATTGATGATGCAGCTGTTGATTTTGCAGATTTGGCAGAAGAAGTAATGGGTTTTGATGACGAAATAGATCATGATTGATAGGGTTAATAAAGGTTAATACGCTTATTCTGGCAAAGATTTGTAGAGGCTTAGCTTTTGTTTAGACTATTAAAACTAGAAAAGAAAAGATGAAAGAGATGGAATATCATAACCCGGTTTTACTTACAGAAACAGTAGATGGATTAGCAGTAAAGCCTAACGGAATCTATGTTGATGTGACATTTGGAGGAGGAGGTCATTCTAGTGAAATTCTGAGACGATTGGGACCTGAAGGAAAATTATTTGCTTTTGATCAGGATCAGGATGCTTTAGAGAATGCGATTGATGATGATCGATTTACTTTAATAAATGAAAACTTTAGATTCATTAAACGATTTCTACGATTCTATGGGGTTAGAAAAGTAGATGGAATCTTGGGGGATTTTGGGGTTTCTTCACATCAATTTGATGTAGCAGATAGGGGCTTTTCTACTAGGTTTGAAGCAGATCTAGATATGAGAATGAATCAAAATAGAGAAATATCAGCTTATCATGTAATCAACGAATACGATGAGTCTGATCTAAGAACAATGTTTTTGCAATATGGAGAATTGAGAAATGCTCCTAAGCTGGCAAGAGCTATAGTTGGAGCTAGAAAAGAGGAAAGTTTAAAAACCAGTGTAGAATTAAAAGAGGTGCTTAGGCCGTTTTTGCCAAAGCATAAAGAACATAAAATACTGGCACAAATATATCAGGCGATTAGAATTGAAGTAAATCAGGAGATTGAAGCTCTTAAAGAGTTTTTGATACAAACAACAGAGCTTTTAGATGCTAAAGGAAGAATTAGCTTAATCTCTTATCATTCTTTAGAAGATAGATTGGTAAAGAGATTTATACGTAGTGGGATGTTTGAAGGAGAGCCAGAAAAAGATTTATATGGTAATGTGTCGGTACCTTTTAAAAAAGTAGGTGGATTAATAGTTCCTAATGAGGAAGAGATTAAAGAAAATAATAGAGCACGAAGTGCTAAACTAAGAATAGCCGAAAGAATTTGAAGCAGACAATTTATGACATATTAAAAGGTAAGTTCCTTATTGCAGATGATGCAATGAAAAATTGGAGAATGTTATTGTTTCTTTCTTTTTTGGCAATAATAATGATCGCAAGCTCACATAACGCAGAAAGTAAGGTGCATGAGATTGCTAGATTGAATAATGAAGTTAGAGAATTAAGGACGCATTTTGTAGATGGAAAAACCGAATTGATGAGGTTGAAGATGGAGTCATCAATAATAAAAAAGATGACGCAAAAAGGGCTAAAACGCCCCGAAAGACCTCCAAGAAAAATAATAGTAAAAAAATAAACTGTTGGCAATAAAAGAAAAAAACATATTAAACCGATTGTATTTCATAGCAGCGTGTATGTTCATCTTTGCAATAGCAGTATTGGCCAAGTTAGTGAATATACAGTTTGTAGAAGGGGATATGTATCGTAAGAAAGCTCAGGAACGAGTTTTTAAAACCTTTGATATACCTGCAAACCGAGGTAATTTGTATGATAGTAAAGGAAACCTCTTAGCAACATCAGTTCCTAAATACGATATACGATTTGATGCATTGGCAGTAAATGATAAGGATTTTAGGGCACATATTAAACCACTTTGTGAAGCGTTATCCAAAGAGTTTGGAAAACCAGTTTCGTACTATGATAAAATTATAAGAACAGCAAGATCCAATAGAAATAGATACTTGTTGTTGCGCAGAAATTTAGGATACTCTCAGTATATGAGAGTTAAAAAGTTCCCCTTGTTCGAATTTGGAGCGAATCGAGGAGGATTAATAGTAGAGCAACGTACAGTAAGAGAACATCCTATAGGAAAAATAGCTGAACGTACTGTAGGATATGAAAGAAGGGACGAACAAGGATATTATACCAGGGTAGGTTTAGAAGGAGCTTATGGGCCATTTTTAAGAGGAAAAGAAGGGAAACGAAAAAAACAAAAAATTGCAAAGAATCAATGGAAACCTATAGGGGATGCTAATGAAGTAGAACCACAAGACGGGTATGATGTTGTTTCTACTATTGATGTAAATATACAGGATATAGCACATCATGCATTGCTGGCTCAACTAGAAACATTTGAAGCAGAGCATGGTACTGTAGTGGTTATGGAAACCAAAACCGGAGAAATAAAAGCGATCTCTAATCTGGGGCGTACTAATGCAGGAAAATATTATGAGAAACTTAATTATGCAGTTGGGGAATCTCATGAACCGGGATCTACATTTAAGTTAATGACTATGGTTGCTGCATTAGAGGACAGAGTTATTGATTCGAGTTATGTGGTGGATACCGAAAATGGTCGTGTAAAGTTTTATGATAGAATTGTAAAAGATTCTAAATGGGGAGGATATGGAAAAATATCTGCGGCAAAAGCATTTGAGTTATCATCGAATACTGCTTTTGCTAAAATGATTAATGAAAACTATAAAGATAATCCCAGGAAATTTGTAGATCGGTTAATTAATATGGGGCTTGGAGAAACACTTGGATTAGCAATTAAAGGAGAAGGAAAACCCAAAATCCCTTATCCGGGAGATAAAGATTGGTACGGAACCACATTACCATGGATGGCACATGGTTACGGAGTTGCGATTACGCCATTACAAACATTGGTTTTTTATAATGCAATCGCTAATGATGGTGAAATGGTAAAACCCAGATTTATTAAAGAAGTAAAAACATGGGATAAAACCAGAGAGAGGTTTGATAAAGAAATTCTTAATCCAACAATATGTTCTAAAGAAACTGCAAAAATTGTTCAGGAGATGATGAAAAATGTGGTTAAGAGAGGAACAGCAGATAATATCCGTACTGATAATTTTGGTATTGCAGGCAAAACAGGTACATGTTGGGGAAATTATGGGAAAGACAAAGAACGAGAATACATATCATCCTTTGCTGGCTATTTCCCGTCTGATAAACCTATTTACTCTTGTATTGTAGTAGTACATAAGCCAAATAAGAAAAAAGGATATTATGGTAGTGAAGTTGCTGCCCCGGTGTTTAAAACTATTGCTACAAAAATATATAATGATATACCGGTAATTGATGAAGTATCTTATGCTGTTGTTGAGAGTAAATCAGTTGTAAATAGTTATGAGAAGTATTATCAGAACGCTCAAAAATACAAGACTATAATGCCTAATGTAACAGGTATGCCAGCTATGGATGTGATCTCTCTTTTAGAAAATATGGGACTGAAAGTCGAATTAAAAGGATCAGGAAGAGTGAAAAAACAATCTATAGAACCAGGAACTAAAGTAAAAATAAACCAAACAGTGAGATTAGAATTATCGTGACAGAGTTAAAAGACATTCTATATAAGGTAGCGATTAATGCCGTAGTTGGTAATACAGCAATGAGCGTCAATAAGATCGAATTCGATTCAAGAAAAGTCGAGCAAGATGATGTGTTTGTTGCTATTAGAGGTTCTGTTTCAGATGGTCACGATTTTATAGAAAAAGCCGTCGATCTGGGGGCTCTGGTTGTAATCTGTGAACAAGTACCTGATATTGTAGTTAGTGGTGTAACCTATGTAGAGGTCGAAGATACTCAATCTGCATTGGCAATTATGGCATCTAATTATTATGACTCTCCTTCCGGAAATCTAAAACTAGTAGGAGTAACAGGTACCAATGGTAAAACAACAATTGCAACTTTATTATATCAACTTTTTAAGAAAGCAGGGTTTAAAGTAGGCTTGTTGTCGACAGTAAAAATTGTAGTAGATACCACGGTGTATAATGCGACACATACTACTCCGGATTCATTAACGATTAACTACTATCTCAAAGAAATGAATAATGCAGGGGTCGAATATTGTTTTATGGAAGTTAGTTCTCATGGGATACATCAAAAACGTACAGAAGGATTAGATTTTGCCGGTGGAATTTTTACGAATCTATCTCATGATCATTTAGATTATCACAACACATTCAAAGAATATCGTGATGTAAAGAAAACATTTTTTGATGAGTTGCCGACAAAAGCTTTTGCATTGGTTAATAAGGATGATAAAAACGGAAGTTTTATGATTCAAAATACTAAAGCAAAACAGCATACCTATGCTTTAAAATCCTATGCCGATTATAGAGGTCAAATTTTAGAAAGTAGTCTAGAAGGATTATTGCTAAAATTGAACGATCATGAAGTTTGGGCAAAGTTAATAGGTAGTTTTAATGCATACAACCTACTGGCAATTTTTGGTACAGCCGAATTGTTAGGGCTCGAAACTTTAGAAACCCTTCAACTATTAAGCGACTTGCAAAGTGTAAGTGGTAGATTTCAATACTTGATTTCTGATGAAAAAATTACTGCAATAGTTGATTATGCTCATACACCCGATGCATTAAAAAATGTGTTAGAGACTATTAATGATATTAGAACCAATAATGAAACATTGATTACGGTTGTAGGATGTGGTGGAGATAGAGATAAAATGAAGCGCCCTGTGATGGGAAACATTGCAGCAAGACTTAGTAATAAAACAATTTTTACAAGTGATAATCCCAGAACAGAAAATCCAGATCAGATTATAGAAGATATTGAGAAAGGAGTGGAGCCGCAGGATTATAAAAAAACACTATCGATTACAGATAGAAAACAAGCTATTAAAACTGCATGCCAATTAGCTAATAAAGATGATATCATCCTTATTGCTGGTAAAGGACATGAAACCTATCAGGAAATTAATGGAGAACGAACCGATTTTAATGATTTTGAAATTGTCAAACAAGAACTAAAAAAACTAAATAAATAAATCCTTTACTCTTTTTTTTAAAGAGTAAAAGGTAGTAACCTATGCTATACTATCTATTCGAATATTTGGAAAACGAGTACCAGTTCCCCGGGGCGACGTTGTTTCAGTTTATCACTTTTAGGGCAGCCATGGCGATTATTCTATCGTTATTGATCTCTACAATTTATGGTAAACGAATCATAAATTTTCTTAGAAAGAAACAGATGGGAGAAAGCATTCGTGAGCTGGGTCTGGATGGTCAAGCCGAAAAAGCTGGTACGCCAACCATGGGAGGGGTCATTATTATTTTGTCAACTCTGGTACCTGTATTGTTGTTTGCTAAACTTGATAATATATATGTGATTTTATTGATTATTACCACATTATGGATGGGAGTTATTGGTTTTACAGACGATTACTTAAAAATAAAAAGAAAAGATAAAGAAGGGTTAGCAGGAAAATTTAAGATAATAGGGCAAGTTGGACTTGGGCTTATCGTAGGATGTACAATGTATTTTCATAATGATATTACCATTAAAGAAGAAAAAGTAAAATCAGAAATAGAGCAAGTTGTAAATACAGGAGAAGAAGTATCGGATTTTAATCCGGCTATAAAATCTACAAAGACGACGATACCATTTTTTAAGAACAATGAGTTTGACTACTCAGATTTGATTACCTGGATTAGTCCTGAAATGGAAAAATATGCTTGGTTGATTTTTATACCCATTGTCATTTTTATTGTTACAGCAGTATCAAACGGAGCGAATTTAACCGATGGGATTGATGGTCTTGCAGCAGGTTCATCTGCAATAATGGTATTAACATTAGCTCTTTTTGCATGGGTGTCAGGTAATATCATTTTTTCAGATTATCTCAATGTAATGTATATCCCAAATTCTGGAGAAATGACTATTTACATTACTGCATTTGCAGGAGCATTAGTAGGATTTTTATGGTATAATACATATCCGGCTCAGGTATTCATGGGAGATACAGGTAGCCTTACTATTGGAGGGATAATAGCAGTGATCGCAATTGCAATACGTAAAGAATTTTTGATCCCAATTTTGTGTGGCATCTTTTTTATTGAAACCGTATCAGTAATGATGCAGGTGAGTTGGTTTAAATATACCAAAAAGAAACATGGAGAAGGAAGAAGGATTTTTCTAATGTCTCCATTGCATCATCACTATCAAAAAAAGGGAATACACGAAAGTAAGATTGTTACCAGATTCTGGATTGTAGGCATTTTTCTGGCAATCATAGCAGTGATTACATTAAAAGTTAGGTAGTATGAAAAGACTGGTGGTGCTGGGAGCAGGAGAAAGTGGAGTAGGAACTGCTATTCTGGGTAAAAAAGAAGGATTCGATGTTTTTGTTTCGGATAAAGGAACAATTACAGATCAATATAAAGAAGTTCTTAGAAATTTTGAAATTGAATGGGAAGAACAACAGCATACAGAAATTAAAATTCTGAATGCAGATATTGTTATGAAAAGCCCCGGAATTCCTGATAAAGTAGCATTAATAGCAAAGCTGAATAAAAAAGGAACTCCTGTAGTGTCTGAGATAGAATTTGCTGCAAAGTACACAGCCGCTCAGATTGTGGGTATTACTGGGAGTAATGGAAAAACGACAACGACAATGCTTACACATTATGTGCTTCAGCATGGTGGTTTAGAAGTTAATATGGCAGGCAATATAGGGGATAGTTTTGCAAAACAAGTAGCAGAAAATGATGCTCCTTTTTACGTGCTTGAGCTAAGTAGTTTTCAATTAGATGGAATAAAGGATTTTGCTCCTCATATTGCTGTTCTTACAAATATTACTCCAGATCATTTGGATCGGTATGAATACCAATTTGAAAACTATATCGCATCAAAGTTTAGAATTGCAATGAATCAAAATGAAAATGATTATTTCATTTATGATGCAGACGATACTGTAATAACAGAATATTTAAAACAACATCCCATTCGTTCAAAATTACTGCCTTTTTCATTGACCAAAAAGGTAGAAAATGGAGCATATTTAGAAAAAGAAAGTATAACAATAATAATAGATAACAACAAAGTAATCATGCCAACAACAAATTTAGCATTAAAAGGAAATCACAATGTAAAAAACGCTATGGCCGCCGCTACAGTATCACAATTGTTAAAAATTAGAAAAGCGACCATTAGAGAGTGTCTGGAAAATTTTCATGGAGTAGAACATAGATTAGAAAATGTATTAAAAATTAATAATGTGCAATACATTAATGATTCTAAAGCAACAAACGTAAATGCTACATTTTATGCTTTGGATGCTATGAAATCTGCAACGGTTTGGATTGTTGGCGGGGTAGACAAAGGAAATGATTACACAGAGTTGTATTCATTGGTTAATGAAAAAGTAAAAGCTATTATTTGTTTAGGAGTCGATAACTCCAAGATTATTAATGCGTTTGGAAATTGTGTTGATAATATTATAGAAACACAATCGATGAAAGAAGCCGTAAATATGGCATATAAAATAGCTGAGAGAAACGAAAATGTACTGTTATCTCCTGCATGTGCGAGTTTTGATTTATTTAAAAACTACGAAGAAAGAGGAAGACAATTTAAAGAAGCAGTAAGAGAATTATAATAAAAACAAATAGTAAGAATGACCAAAGTATTAGCAAATATAAAAGGGGATAAGGCAATCTGGGCGGTAGCAGCTTTGTTGGCACTGTTTTCGTTCCTACCTGTATATAGTGCTAGTAGTAATTTGGCATATTTATACGGGGGTGATGGAGATACGTTTAGGTTTCTGATTAAGCATTTTGCTCATCTGGTTTTAGGGTTTTTGATCATGTATGGTGTACATAAAATACCGCATCATTATTTTAAAGGACTTTCTATTATCATGATACCAATGGTGATTGTACTGTTGTTAATCACATTGGCGCAGAATACAACAGGCGGAGGAACAAATGCAAGTAGATGGATTCGTTTACCATTTGTTGGTGTAGGTTTTCAGCCTTCTACTCTGGCCGCAGTAGTTTTAATGGCTTATGTGGCAAGATACCTTTCAAAAATTAAAGATAAAGCTGTTACTTTTAAAGAAACATTGTTGCCATTGTGGTTACCCGTGTTTTTGGTGCTAATGTTGATTTTACCTGCCAATTTTTCTACTACAGCAATCATATTTTCAATGGTTATTGTTTTAGTATTTCTAGGAGGGTATCCTCTAAAGTATATTTCGGTAATCTTAGGGTCTGGACTTTTGATACTTACTTTTTTTATTTTGTTTGCAAAGGCATTTCCGGGAGTTTTTCCAAACAGGGTAGATACCTGGGTAAGTAGAATAGAAAATTTTACAGATAATAAGGATACTCAGGAAGATTATCAGATAGAACGTGCAAAAATTGCAATTGCCAGAGGAGGAGTTATTGGTACAGGTCCTGGTAAAAGTGTGCAGAGAAACTTTTTGCCACAGTCATCATCAGATTTTATTTATGCAATTATTATTGAAGAGTGGGGATTTGTAGGAGGAGTTTTTCTAATGTTATTATACATATTGTTATTATTGAGATTAGTGATTGTAGCCCACAAAAGCGCAGATATTTTTGGTAAGCTACTAGTTATGGGTGTTGGTTTGCCTATTGTTTTTCAGGCGTTTATAAATATGGCGGTAGCTGTAGAGTTATTTCCTGTAACAGGGCAAACACTTCCGCTTATTAGTAGCGGAGGAACATCAATATGGATGACCTGCTTGGCAATTGGTATTGTATTAAGTGTGAGTAGCAAAAGAGAAACTAGTATAGAAGAAGAACGAATAAAAGAAAAAGAAGAAGACCCTTTAGAGGTTTTGAGTGAAGTTTTATGAGCAAAGAGCTAAAAGTCATATTATCAGGAGGAGGCACAGGAGGACATATCTATCCTGCAATAGCTATTGCTAATGAAATACGTGACAGATATCCAGATACATCTATTTTGTTTGTAGGAGCAAAGGATCGTATGGAGATGCAAAAAGTGCCACAAGCTGGATATGAAATTGTGGGATTATGGATTAGTGGTATTCAAAGAAAACTAACGTTGAGTAATTTATTATTTCCTATAAAATTATTAAGTAGTCTGTGGAAATCCAGAAAAATTATAAAAAAATATAATCCAGATGTAGTAATAGGAACCGGGGGATTTGCAAGTGGGCCATTATTGAAAATGGCAAATTCAAGAAAGATTCCCACTGTGCTTCAGGAACAAAATTCGTTTCCGGGGATTACTAATAAATGGTTATCCAAAGGAGCCAGTAAGATTTGTGTGGCTTATGATAATATGGAAAAGTTTTTTCCGAAAGATAAAATCATAAAAACAGGAAACCCTGTTCGTCAGGATTTACTAAATACAAAAGATAAGAGAGATCAGGCAATTGCAAAATATACCCTTGATCCAGAAAAGAAAACAATTTTGGTTATTGGAGGAAGCTTAGGAGCAAGAAGAATTAATCAATTAATAGAAAAAGAACTTGACTTTTTTGTAGGAAAAGAGGTTCAGTTACTTTGGCAATGTGGGAAACTATACTATTCAGACTATAAACAATATACAGATCAAAAGGATGTGCAGGTACATGAGTTTTTAGATACTATGGATTTGGCATACGCAGCTGCAGATGTTATTATATCGAGAGCTGGTGCAAGTTCGGTTTCAGAATTATGTATTGTTGCTAAGCCAACATTATTTATCCCTTCACCAAATGTAGCCGAAGATCATCAAACCAAAAATGCGAAGGCCATTGTTGATAAAAATGGAGCTGTAATGCTAAAGGAGGGCGAACTCGATAATAAGTTTGAGCATACGATTTCAGAATTATTGGATTCAGAAAATGTACAAGCCAAACTTTCCGAAGAAATAAAAAAACTAGCCCTACCTAATGCTACTTCGGATATAGTGGATGAGATTGAAAAATTAATGCAAAATAAAGCAGTAAGAAATTAGAAGTATATAATGAATAAAGGTTTAGAGAACATACAAAACATATATTTTATCGGTATCGGTGGTATCGGTATGAGTGCTCTTGCCCGATATTTTAAATTCCTGGGTAAAAATGTAGCAGGATATGATAAAACTCCCAGTCAAATTACTTCTGATCTCATAGCATTAGAAATTCCGATTCATTTTGAGGACAGTGTTGATCATATTCCTAAGCCATTTTTGAATATTGAGAATACATTAATCGTGTATACTCCCGCTATCCCAAAAGATCATAAAGAGTATGTATATGTGCAGAGCAATGGATTTTTGATCAAGAAGAGAGCAGAAGTTTTAGGAATTATTACAAAAGATACATATACCCTTGCAGTGGCAGGAACACACGGAAAAACTACAACAACGGCTATTCTCGCGCATTTACTGAAAGAAAGCGGAGCAAAAGTGACTGCTTTTTTGGGAGGGATAAGTGAAAATTATAATTCTAATCTTGTATTAGAAGGAAATGAAGTAGTGGTAGTAGAGGCAGACGAATTTGATAGATCGTTTTTACAATTATATCCGGATATAGCAGGGATTACTTCGATGGATGCAGATCATCTGGATATTTATGAAAAGGCTAATGCATTAGAAGAATCATTTGTTGAGTTTTCTTCTAGAGCAAAGGATCATCTTTTAGTGTGCAATGGATTGCCTCTTTCGGGGATCACTTTTGGAATCGAAGATGACTCAGATTACTGTGCTCAAAATATAAAAATAGACAATGGAACCTATGTTTTTGATTTAAAAACACCACATAAACGTATTAAAGATTTGCATTTAAACCTGCCAGGTAGACACAACTTGTTAAATGCTATTACAGCCTTTGCTATAGCGATGCTTTACGGCTCCCCGACCGGACCTTTGGCAAAGGCTTTATTTTCATTTAAAGGTGTGCAAAGAAGGTTTAGTTATCAGATTAAAACGAATGACCTGGTATATGTAGATGATTATGCGCATCATCCTACAGAAATTAATGCACTACATCAGGCGGTGAGAGAGATGCATCCTGGTAAAAAGATACTTGCTATTTTTCAACCACATTTATATAGTAGAACCAGGGATTTTGCAGCAGATTTTGCACAGAGTCTCAGTCAGTTTGATCAATTACTGCTTTTAGATATCTATCCGGCAAGAGAATTGCCTATCGAGGGGGTAACTTCGGATTGGTTATTAAGTATGATAGATGTAAAAGATAAAAAATTAATACAGAAAAATAATTTGATTGAAGCAATAATGGATAGTAATGCCGAGGTAGTGTTAACTATTGGGGCAGGAGATATCGGAGAAGAAGTATATCGTATAAAGGAAGCTTTGTTAGTATGAAAAGAAGGGTTTTGATATATTTAAAATTTAGCGGTCTGCTCATTTTAATGGTAGTTCTTTTTGCTTTTGCCAGTAAACGAAATGAGCAACGAAAGATTAATGAAGTGCTTATAGAATTTGTTGAAGAACAAGATCCTTACGTAGATGAAATAACGGTTAATAAATTGTTAATACAAAATCAGGACAGAGTTACGAACGTGGGTAAAGAAATTTTAGTTTTGAATACTGTAGAACAAAAGCTTGATGCACATAAAATGATAGAACATTCTGATGTGTATCTTACTGTAAATGGAGAACTTAGGGCGAGAATCAAGCAACGCACCCCAATTGCTAGGGTTAATGCGGTTACTCCTTTTTATGTTGATGTTACGGGAAATACGATGCCTTTATCTGATAGTTATTCGGCTCATGTGCCAATTGTACATAATGTATCAGAGCGAGAAGTCATTCAGGTTTTCCCTTTATTAAAAAAAATTCAGGAAGATGAATTTTTAAAAAAACATGTTGTAGGGGTTTACCTTAATGTTGAGGGAAATTATGAACTAGAATTGCGAGTGTACTCGTTTAAATTAGTTTTTGGAAAAATAGAAAATTTAGATAATAAGATTAGAAACTTTAAAGCATTTTATCAAAAAGCACTAAGAGATAAAAGTCTTGAAAAATATAAAAAAGTCAGTTTGCAATTTAGTAATCAAGTGGTGTGTACAATAAAATAATACCAATATGGAAAGAGAAGTAAATGAAATAGCGGTAGGACTAGACATAGGGACAACTAAGATTGTTGCCATGGTAGGGAAATATAATGAGTACGGAAAGATGGAGGTATTGGGAATTGGCAAATCCAAAAGTTTGGGAGTACACCGCGGTGTAGTTAATAACATAACGCAAACAATTCAATCAATACAACAAGCAATTCAGGAAGCAGAAAGTGTTTCGGGATTAAAAATTAATGATGTAACGGTTGGGATTGCAGGTCAGCATATTCGTAGTTTACAACATAGTGATTATATCACCAGACCTAATGCAGATGCTGTAATAGACGAAGATGATATCGAAAAATTATGCAATCAGGTACATAAATTAGTGATGTTACCTGGTGAGGAGATTTTACATGTATTACCTCAGGAATACAAAGTAGACGGGCAAGCCGAAATAAAAGAGCCGGTAGGGATGTACGGAGGAAGATTAGAAGCTAATTTTCATGTAGTAGTCGGGCAAGTAACCTCTATTCGTAATATAGGGCGATGTGTAAAAAGCGCAGGATTAGAATTATCAGATGTGACTTTAGAACCATTAGCATCGGCTAATGCAGTGCTAAGTCAGGAAGAAAAAGAAGCAGGAGTTGCATTAATTGATATAGGAGGAGGTACCACAGATTTAGCCATTTTTAAAGATGGAATTATTCGTCATACAGCGGTAATTCCTTTTGGAGGTAATGTAATTACCGAAGATATTAAAGAAGGATGCTCAATCATCGAAAAACAAGCAGAGTTACTAAAAATAAAATTTGGATCTGCCTGGCCTGGTGAAAATAAAGATAATGAGATTGTTTCAATTCCTGGATTAAGAGGAAGAGAGCCTAAAGAAATTACACTAAAAAACCTCTCTAAAATTATCCATGCGCGAGTGGTCGAAATTATAGAACAGGTTTTTTTAGAAATCAAAAATTATGGACATGAATCTCCTAAGAAGAAATTAATAGCAGGAATTGTATTAACAGGAGGAGGATCACAGCTTAAGCATCTTAAGCAACTTGTCGAATATATCACAGGTATGGATACACGAATAGGATATCCTAATGAACACCTGGCAGGAAATAGCGATTCTGAAACTACAAGCCCTATGTATGCAACTGCAGTAGGACTAGTAATGGATGGATTAATACATATTAAGAAACAAAAGAAAATAAATAAAAAAGAAGAGGTTGCAAGTGTTCAATCAACACGACAACACGAAGCAACGACTGTAGATGATGATGTTAATATTGAAGAAGAGGATCCAAGAGTTGATCTAAAACCACGAAAGAATATTTTAGAGAAGTGGACAGAGAAATTTAAGGAGTTCTTAGATAATGCAGAATAGTTAGAAGATTAAGTAATGTTCATTTTTTTTTGAACAGTGAAAATATATAAAAATACAGTAGGAGAACCAGAAAATTAGCAATTATGAGTAAAAATGAGGAGTTCGAAAACATTTCGTTTGATTTACCAAAAAATCAATCTAATGTAATTAAAGTTATTGGAGTAGGAGGAGGAGGTAGTAATGCCATTAATCACATGTTCCAGCAAGGAATTAAAGGAGTTGATTTTGTTATTTGTAATACAGATGCTCAAGCATTAGAAAATAGCCCGATACCTAATAAAATACAGTTAGGAGTTTCGCTAACCGAAGGGCTGGGTGCAGGAGCAAACCCAGAAGTAGGTGAGCAATCTGCCGTAGAGAGCTATGAGGAGATAAAGACAATGTTGGATACCAACACCAAAATGATCTTTATTACAGCGGGAATGGGTGGAGGAACCGGTACCGGAGCTGCCCCTATTATTGCCAAAATGGCAAAGGAGCTGGATATCTTAACTGTTGGGATTGTGACGATTCCTTTTCAGTTCGAAGGTCGTATGCGTAATGAACAAGCGCAATTAGGAGTAGAGAAACTTCGTGCTCACGTGGATTCTTTAGTGGTTATTAATAATAATAAACTAAGAGAAGTTTATGGTAATTTAGGATTTAAAGCTGGGTTCTCTAAGGCAGATGAAGTTCTTGCCACAGCATCTCGAGGTATAGCAGAAGTAATTACACATCACTATACACAAAATATAGATTTACGAGATGCAAAAACAGTATTAAGCAATAGCGGTACAGCTATTATGGGGTCTGCTAATGCCTCTGGTAATAAACGTGCTCATGATGCTATTGTTAAAGCATTAGATTCTCCTTTGCTTAATGATAATAAAATTACTGGTGCTAAAAATGTACTCCTGTTAATCGTATCTGGTAAAGAAGAGATCACTATCGATGAGATTGGTGAAATTAATGATCATATACAACAGGAAGCTGGCCATGGCGCTAATATCATTATGGGGGTTGGTGAAGATGAATCCCTAGAAGATGCAATCTCTGTAACCGTTATTGCTACTGGATTTGATGTAGAGCAACAGGATGAAATTGTAAATACTGAAACTAAGAAAATAATTCATACTCTAGAGGACGAACAACGTTCTGCAATACAAGATTTATCTCCTAAATCTACAGGTAATGTTACTCCTATGCGTTCTCCTTTACCAAAGAAAAAAGAAGTAGAAGAAGAACCACAAATTATAAAGCACGAACTAATTGAAGATGAGGATGCAGACGAGAATTCCTTATTGATACCTACAACAGACCTGTTAAAAGATATTGATGTATCCTACGAAGTAGTAGATTCTTTTTCTTCGGATAATGATTTTGTGATTATTAATGCACAGGATATCATTAAGCAAATAGAAGTTAATGATGAAAAAGAAGTAAATGCTGAAACAGAAAAAGAAGATCAGTTTGCACTAGCTTTTGATATGCCTGTAGGAGGAAACGAAGAAGAGCCTGCGAAGGTGCCAACTGCCTCTGTTGATGAACAAAAAGTAGAAGATGAAGAACAACCTATTGTTTTTGATCTAAGTGATGATATTCTCGATTTAGAAGTTAATGATGCAATAGAAGTGGTTCCTGTTGGGGAAACCACATCTGAAGGAGTGCGTAAGTATAGCCTAGAGGATTACATGGAGGAAGAAAAGCGATTAACCGAAGCACAACCGGCAGAAGTTATAGAGGAAGAAGATGAAGAGATTATTTTAGAAAAGAAAACGATTGCTCCAACTCCTGAAGAAGAACAAGTAGAAGATGCAGATCCGGTTAATCAGCCTATTTCTGAAACCCTAAAAGCAAGAGCAGCAGAACGTAGAGCTAAGATGAAAGAATTTAATTATAAGTTTAGGAATAGCTCTTCTAATATTGATGATATAGAAAAAGAACCAGCCTATAAAAGAGCAGGAATTGATGTTGATACTAAGCCAGATGATTCTGGACTATCAAGAACCTCTTTAGGAACCGATAGTAATGATGATATACAATTACGCAAAAACAATTCTTTTTTGCATGATAATGTAGACTAATTGTATTATAATTAGAAAACTAATATTGTAAAGTATGAATATATAAATCTGGGACTTTGTCTATATTTAGTATAGGCTTGGCCAAAACCTAAAAAATAAACATAATACTTAAACTAAACCGATAATCTACTCTTAGATTATCGGTTTATTTTTTATCTTCGCAATCCAAAGATAAAAATCGATTATCATGAGTTTAGAGCAAAAAGTAATGACTGCGATGAAAGAAGCTATGAAAGCTAAAGATACTAATGCATTAACATCATTGCGTGCTGTAAAATCAGCTATCCTATTAGCCCAGACAGAGAGTGGAGCAAAAGAAGAACTTACAGAAGATCAGGAACTAAAATTATTGCAAAAACAAGTTAAGCAACGTAAAGATAGCGCTGCGATTTTTATCGAACAAGGAAGAGACGATCTAGCAGAACCCGAACTGGCACAAGCAAAAGTGATAGAACAGTTTTTACCAGAACAGCTAAGTGAAGCTGAGATCGAAAAAATAGTAGTAGATATTATTGCTAAAACTGGTGCAGAGGGGATGAAAGATATGGGTAAAGTAATGGGGATGGCAAATGCTGCGTTAACAGGAAAAGCAGATGGAAAAACAATTTCTACAATAGTAAAAAGTAAGTTATCTTAATATAAGAAAAATGGCCTCGTGGCGCAACTGAATAGCGCATCAGATTTCGGCTCTGAGGGTTGGGGGTTTGAATCCCTCCGGGGTCACTAAACGAGGTAAATTTAATATTTACCTCGTTTTATTTAATTGATTTTCAAGTATTTGTGTGGGTTTTGGTTCGAAATATATCCTATCAAGGTTTATTTTTTGTTATTTGTAAGTTATTGATTATTAGCCTTTTATAGGTTTGAATCCTATCGGGGTCATTTGAGTCTTTAAATGATGCTGATAGCTAATCGTAGTCGAACTATTGGCGAAGTGAACAGTAAGAGAAGTGGATAAACAACTTAAAGAGTTTTATAAGGATAATGAAGCAAGAATTGAGGAAGATTTCAGTAGAAATCCACCCATATATTATGATTCTTTAAGTACTGCTCTCTATCATTATTTTAAAACATTCAAAGAAAAGAAAGACACTTATCATTTATCATTGGATTTTGAAAATAATACAAGAAAGAGTTTAAGTTTTCATCATTCAGACGTAGAAAATGCAACAGGCTGTCTCAATGCCTTTGGGAGATATTTTGAGTTATTTTTCAAAAAAATGCTTCAAGACTGTTTTCCAGACAGAATTTTTTTATTTGTGAAACCGAAGGATGCCTATAAAATGTTTCGGAAAGAAATACGTAGGAATGCATCATTGGGTAAATATAAATTTCTTTTAGATGATAAGATTTGTAAGGATATTCAAATACTTATAGATTGGAGAAATAATTTAGCTCATTATGGAATTATCTACCCTAACAATCATGCACTTGACTTTATAGTGTCACAACAGGTTTTACCTATTGTACAGCAAATTTATGCTACGGATAAAATATCCTTGAATGGGTTTGAGCCTCATTATTTTAAAACAAAATCAGGTATTAGTATAATTAAGAGAATAAGTGAAATAGAATTCAATTTCAATGATTTTAATAGAAAAAAGAAGCATGATGGTTTGATATGGAAACTTGCATTATTGTGCCACTTAAAAGAAATGGGAAGGGCATGCCATGAGAATTGTACTCAAATCGAACAGAATCTTTCTTGGTATGAACCGTATTATGACGACCCAGTGGGGAGAAATGAGAGAATTGCTGAGGGAGAAAAAAAAAGAGATGATTTCTATAGCATTAGGAAATGCCCTTGTTGTGGTGTCAAATCATTAGTTGTTTATCGAAAAGAGATCAAGAATGTATTCAATTTTGATATCACTTTTATTAGCTGGTTTAAGTGTTATACCTGTACTTATGAAGTGAAAAATAACATGGGAGATCCATTCGATTTTGGTCTTTTCAAATCTCCTGTATTCCCTAAAGATTAAAAATACATCATGAATAACCAACCAAATTATAGGGATTTACAAGAAAAAATAGACCAAATCATTGGGAAAATTGGTCTTGAAAAAATGCTAAAACTTCTCGATAACTTTATAAATAATACTACTACAATTTCCCAGCATGGTGGTAAAGAAAAACTTATTGTAGAATATCTCAAACAAATAACTATTACTGTTTTTGATTTGGATGAATCCCAATTTTTGGGATCAAAGGTTCTTGAGTATAAAGAAGCAAGAATGGTAGCTTATACTTTATTAAGGAATCATTGTAATATTAGTCATGCCAAAATAGGAGTGTATTTTAATACTACAAAATACAGTGTTTTATACTTTCGTGCTAAATGTGAGGATATGCTTTCTATTCCTCAGTTTCATAGGTCTTTTATAATCAAATACAATGAAATAGAAGAGAATTTTATTCAATTTCTTGGGAATCCACATTTTTGAAATAATCAGTTTAGGCGTTTTCAGTTAATCCATATAGAGTAAGTGAGATATTTTTATTTAAAATAGATTTCAGAAGTTCCCTTTTTTCAACCAAATTTGCTTCTTTAAACTTTCTTGAAATATCAATATATTTTTTTGCTTTTTGGATTCTGTGTTGAAATTCAAAAGTTGGGTTAAAGTTTTTAAGTGCCAAGATTTTATTTTGACAAACCTTGATTTTTTGTATATATCTTAGTTTGGAGTTTTTAAATGTAACTGAATCTATTAAGCCTTCAAACAATCTATCTTCAGCCTTAGAAATGACATCTTGAAGTTTACTTATTTTAGATTCTATCCTTTGGATTTTTTCTGATCGTGATTTCTCTTTGTTTCGAACCTTGTCTTTAATCTCATTCTTGAGGATAATGAATCTTTCCTTGTTTATATCGATTGTCTTTAAATATTGATAGAAAAGATGATGAGCCTTTTCCAAAGGGAATCTTTCTCTACAACCATTGTTCCTGCAATGATAGTAATGGTATTCTTTATTGGGATTACTTCCTGTAGAAGCACTGGCGGTCAATACTGTTCCGCATCGAGAACAGTTGATGAACCCCCTAAGAGGGTATAAATACCCCTTGGTTTCCTTACGAATATTGTTTTTGTTTGACCTAGCATTCAATTTTTTCTGCACTTTTTCAAATAAGACTGTAGGAACGATGGGAGGATGGAGTCCTTCTATTGTTTCAATGCTTTTTTCATTGTAGGATTTTAAAATTATTTTACCAATATATACTGGATTTCTAACTAATTTATAGAATTGGGATGAGGAAATGAACATCTCTTTTTTCCTCATAATTCTCCAAGCTTGTCTGATACTAATTTTGTGACTGGCTAAAAGCAGGAATGTATCTAGCACGTACTGCGCCCTTTCGTCGGGAATCAATGTTGATTTTCCCTCTAGTGTCCGATAGTTGGTATATCCATAGGGAGGGGAACATACCCAACATCCCTCTCTTTTTGCTTTTTTCAATGATTCTTTAACCCTAATAGATATCTTATCATTTTCAATTTCGGACAATGCCAGATAGACCGCCAATGTTATCTTACTCTCAGGCAGACTAAAATCCAACGGATTATCGACTGAATATACCTCAATCTTTCTTTCCCGAAACCAATCGATCTCTTTATAGGCTTCTTGTATATTGCGTGAAAACCTATCCCATTTTGTAAAAACCAGTTTATTGATTTTTTTATGGTACTTTTCACAATATTGCTTTAGTTTTTTCCATTGTGGTCGATTAAAGGTCTTTGCTGAATAGTCTTCCGCATAATATGCCAAAATCTTGTACCCATGGTCTTGGGCGAATTTAAACAGTCGTTCTTTTTGCCCCATAAGACTGAACCCGTGCTTTTTTTGTTCTTCTGTGGACACCCTGCTGTATGTTATTATATTTTTCATTATTAAATTATTTATGTTCATGATATTATATAAGGAGATTAAATAATCTATTTTAGATATTGAAAGAAAATTTTTACAAATATTGTCTTATAAAATGTAGAAAACCACAATAATTTTAATAAACACTTTAGTATCTTTATAATCGGTATAGAAGAATAGGAATGTAGGTTAGAGCTAAAGGAAATTCATTGGCTTTTTTGTTAATTTAAATTAAAACAAACGGATGTTATAAATACCTCTAGTATAAAAGCTTAGTTTGCAAGATTTATAAAAAAAATCGATGAGTTTTGAAAATCTTAGATCAAATGGTTGGCATGATGGAATTACAAACAATGAGGATAGAAGAAAGCGGAACATCATCATAAGAAAGGAGGTGTTAAATACCAGAAAGCATTAATACCAATTCGATAAAAAAGACCAATGAGGTTGAAAAATATTTTAGTAAAAAAGGTATTGCTAATCTAAAAAAACCGAATGGAGCTACCGTCAGTTCAAGATGGAGATATTTATCAAATTATCCAATAATAAAGTAAAAGGATTGACAGGGGTTTTAGACCAAGAACCATTGCACAATCAAATATTTGGAGAATAGATAATACGAATTTTAACTTAACAATAATTAAATTAATGTGTAATCGGTTGCTTCGAGAATTAATATGATAAAATCAATTGAAGAAGGCAGAAAAGAGGATGGTAACAGGTCTATTGCCGATAAAATAAAAAAGAGACTACATGACTTAGAAAAAACCGTTGAAAATAACCAGGGTAGATGGGCTTGGGAACTCTTGCAAAATGCAAAGGATAGTATTGCTGATTATCCTAATAGAAAAATTAAAGTTAAAATTGAACTTGATAAAAGTCAAGTAGTATTTAGGCATAATGGTATCCATTTTACGGAAAAAGATATCAGGGGGCTCATCAATCAAATCTCATCAAAAGAGACAGAGGAAGGAGAAGAAACAAAAAGAACAGGGCGTTTTGGAACAGGATTTTTAACCACACATTTACTTTCAAAAGTTATTACCATTAGTGGAGTTGTCAAAACCACAGATGAGCAATTATATCGATTTGAGTTTCCCCTTGACAGAGAAGGAGGTTCTACTAGAGAACTAGTCCCTAAAATTGAAACTGCTTGGGAAGGGTTTCACAAGTCAGCTACGCTTCTGAACAATTATAATGTAGATAATTATAACACTTCATTTACGTATAATCTTACAACAGATAAACAACATGAAATAGCTAAAATTGGTATTGAGGAATTTATAAAACTAATTCCTTATGTACTCACTTTTATACAAAAAATAGAAAAAGTAGAAATCATAAATAGCGTTGAAAATCAAACCACTGAATTTTCAATTGTTGGAAAAAAAGATGAGAATATTTTTACTATTCAGAAAAAGAGCAACGGAGAAACATCACATATTGAACTACTTAATTTCACCAATCAGAAAGTTACAATTGCTGCTGAAGTTGAAGAGAATCCCAATGGCTATATATTCAAAACTCATAGCGATATACCTAAACTCTTTTGCGATTTCCCTTTAATTGGAACCGAGAATTTCCATTTTCCAGTTGTCATAAATAGTTTTTTCTTTAATCCACAGATGGAAAGGGATGGTATTTGGCTAAAAGGAAATGATGATGCTGAAGTTCTGGAAAATCAAAAACTGATTGAAGGTGCTCTAGAATTGTATACTGACCTTATAGAAAAAGTATCAACCGAGAAATTTTTTAATCTTTTCAATATCTCAGATTCAAGATTGCCAAATACGAATGAGAAATATTTTGATGAGAGTTGGTATGTGGAGAACATACAAAAATCACTAAGAAATTGTATTTTTAATAGTACAATAATTGAAATTGAGAAAGATGATGTAACTAGAAAAGCTCCTAAAGATGTTTGGTTTCCCGCTAGAAGTTACTCAAATGATGTACAGGAAAGTTTGTGGCAATATACTTATGACCTTTTTCCAGAATCCGTATCAAAAAAAGACCATATTCAAGAATGGGTTAAAATTTTCTGGTCTGAGTGGCAAAAGTTGGATTATGATGGTCTTGCAAAAGATATTGAAGATTTAACCAGTATAGAAAAATTGGGAGAGTCTTTAGATAAAGATGAGAACGATACTTTTATATGGTATAATGAAGTGGCAAAATTTATCCTCAATAAAGAAAATAATGTAATACTTTTTGAAAACAGGGCAATTACCCCAAATAAAGAAGGAATCTTTTGTGTTAAATCAGATTTGTATATAGATAAAATAAAAGATAATGAGTTGGTTGAGGTTCTTCAATTGCTAGGTGAAAATTGGAATGAAATTTTATTGAATAGTAAAGTAAGTTTTGGAAGATACTATCCTAAAGAAAAAAAAGATATCGCTAATGAAATTTCATCTTCATTGAAAAATTTATCTCTAAATGATGAAAATGTAATAGAAGCGATAAGTCGTTTATCCGAATGGTTTGAATCACAAAACCCTAAGGATTCACAAGAACTTTTTGGTGAAACGTATAGAAAAAGAGCTGAGCTTTTTATGAATACGATTCAAGATAAGGAAAGCCTTTACCAGGTTATGAGAAGTAATACAGATCTTTCAAAACTATCAGCGGTTGCAAAAGCTTTGGATGAAAACCCAGATTTGATGCAAAATTTTAATCAAGCTGAACAGGTTTCTTTGTTGTTGGAAGAATATGATGTAAATAGTTTGGATGAATTAAAATTAGTTCTGGAAAACTCAAGCCGGGATAATTACAAACCTAAATTGGAAATAACACAGGAAGATTTAGTCAGTTTAGGGGTTACGTCGATGGATGAATTGGAAGAAGCATTAAAGGATAAAGATTTAGCTGCATTATTTAGTCATACTTCCAAGCCAAATGCAAATATGTTTTTATATGCTCAAAGTTTAATCACCCGTTCAAGGAAAAACATAAAAAAACATCTTATAAATCACCCTGAATACGATTGTACTGAAGTTGAAGAGCTGGCAACTACTGTCTTAGGTGGGATTAAGAAAAATGGTGTTGATGTTCATATTGTTATAAGGCCATCTGATAATGGTCAGGTCATTGTATATTATTCATCTGAAAAGGATACTCTGGACTATGCAAATGCCGAACTGTGGATAGATAATGGCAAAGAGCCTCCAAAACATTTAACACTTGGTCATATTCTCAAAACAACTGGTATAAATAAAATTCCTGTTTAGTTATGAATCTAACAGAAGAAATAAAAGCAGTTATAGGACAGCCCGAAAGTAAGAATTTAGAGTATAAAGCTGTTTTGCTCCCATCTAGAAATATGGCTCAAATTATAAGTTCTTTTGCCAATACTGATGGAGGCTATTTAATTTTAGGTGTAACCAACGATTCAGAAATTAGTGGTTTGAGCGAGGATTTTCGAGCAAATTCAATTACACATAAGGCTTTGGATTTATTATCTCCTAAACCGAATGTTGTCTATGATTATGTAAATATTAGTGATAAGAAACTATATGTCATAAAAGTCGAGAAATCTAATAATAAAATCTTATTAGAAGGTAAAACCTATATTAGAAAAGGTGAAAAAACTAAGCTTGAAAATCCTGTTGAATTAACCTTTATTAAAAATGGCTATAAAGCAATTTTAAAAATAAACGAGACATTATCTGGGTATAAAGAGAATTCCACAAACTCAAAGATAAATTTCATAGAACACTACCAAAGTATTTTGAAAATTGTAGATGATTTAGGCTCTATACTATACCCAAAAAGTCCAGATAGGCCAACTGAAAATGCAGAAGGGAAAATTTTAACTCGAATTTTGTTTTCTTCTGTAGTTGATAATTTTGAGACATATCTTTCAGATTTACTTTATGAGATTTTCTTGGCCAATCCGCAAACATTAAAATCTCAACAGACTGTTACCATTGAAGACGTATTGAATTGTTCCGATATACAAGATTTTGTTAAGTTTTGGGCAAAACAGAAAATTACAAAACTTCAAAAAGGCAGCGTTCGTGGGTTTATAAAAGAAAATAAACAAATTAAGGATCTAAATGTAATAGATAATGATGAGCAAAGTGAGATAGAACAAATCTTGCAAATACGACATTTATATTCGCATCGGAATGGTATAGTGGATGAAAAATTTCTTCAATATTTCTCAATGGGATATACTGTTAATTCAGAACACCAAATGTCAATACAAGAGGTTTTTAATAAGCTTAATTACCTAGCAGGTGTAGTTAATAGAGTTGATATTAGTGCTATCTCCAAGTATAATCTTGCTAAAGTGGGTTGAAATTTCATATTACACGCTTTTTAAAAATTACCAATAAACTTTCGTCTTTTTTCATGTTCGGCATATTGAAGTTCACTATCAATTCTACTTTTGATATATGCTTTTATTTGACGTGTTTTTATTCCCAATTTAGTACTCTCAATCATATTCAGTAACCTCTCCCATTTTGCCGCTCTTACAGAACCCACAATGACATCACCACTGTACACAACTTGTCTTTCAGTCCAATTTATCTTCTTGAAACAATTTACGTCTTGGTTTCTCTGAAGATAAGTAGCCAAAGCTTTTTCAAATAAGTGGTTTCTTGAAGTGTGTATGACATCAAAAACTATATTAATAATTTTTGATTCATGACTATACTTTCTTATAAAATATATCAAACAGTTATTAGCTTTTTTTTCCTGAGATTTAACACTTTTAAAAAAAACATTCATAAAGTTTCTTGATATATAGTGGTAATTATTTTCATTATTTGCTACATACCTAAGAGGTTCATCTAATACCTCTACTGGGTTGGATAATTCCCAAACCATAGATAATCCTCTATGATGACCTAATTTTCTTTTGTTGTTGTCTTTGTAAATTTTCCTTACCAAATCCAACAAAAAAGAATTGTCTCTTTTTAAGATTTCCAATAAAGCTTTACCTTGATAATCAAAATGGTCGCTTAAATGAGCTTGTTGTAGGTATGCCTTTTTCAATAGGTCAATATTTTCTATTGAATCAATCGTCAGAATGATAAAATTCTCATCAAATTTAATTTTTAAGTTTTCTTGTTCAATTTTTTGAACAACTATTCCTATAATCTTAATCAAAATGTTTGGTTCTAAACTTTTATATTGTTCCAATCGTTTTGATTGCAACCAGAAGTTTACTTTTATTTCATTTAAAGTTGTTATAAGTCTAGTAAGGTCTCGTTTCAAAATTCTTTCTTCAGAAAGGCTTGTGAGAATTTCTAATTTCCATATTTCCTTTAAATTTTCAGATTCAATGGTTTTCCAAAATCTTTCTGCCAGTCCAGATATCGAATTCAGTTTTTCCAACGAATCGTGAGGTATGAAACCTTTGGAGTTTAAAATGCCCTTATCTTGAAGTTTTACGAATTCAACAAAAATTGCAAAACCTATATCTGTATTTTTATCTAAATTGGCATTTGTTATGATACCAATAATACTGTCTTGTGAATAGAGCCTTAACTTATTCCATCTCAGAATTTCACTATAATTCGTAATGAATGTTTCTATATCATTGTTAGATTTAAAAATCAATGTTTTTATAATGTCTGCTTCCTTTAATTCTTCGAACTCACCATCATCATTAAAATCATGACGGTCTTTGAATTGATGCCTGTCCCAATTGACCAATTCAAATAATCTGTAGGCAGCGTGTATAAATGAAGACTTTAAACGCTTAAAGTCGGTATGATCAACGCCTTCTTTAATGGAGTATCTTATAATTTCCTGAACATAGTAACAATGGTGGAAATTATTTGTTTTTAAATGCTTATTTATCCAAGGAATTAAATACTTCAAATCAAAAGCAAGTGTATATTCATTATAACTTAAGGTATGAATTGAAAAATCAAATATTACCTCAAAAACTTCTTTGGGATAGGAAGTATAAAGTTTACATGACGTTTTTAAAATTATGCTTCTTATTTGTTTGACTATAATGATATTTTTATCGTCTTCTTCAATATCCTCAGAGTTTTCATACGTCCAATGTGTTCGCCCCATTAATTCTTTCGAAATAGCTAGAAAAGAGAGAGCTCTTAGTTTACTATTTTCTACTTCATTAGCCAAATAGTTAATTAGGCTTAACTGTCTGTTAAAATGATTGGAATAGTCTTCATCCATAAAATGAAAACCTTCATTGATGTGATAAATTAACTGAGGTAAATGCTGCTGAATGCATTCAACAAATTTAAAAGCCAAATCAACCGCATCTAAAAAGTAATTATGTTCTTCGAAAAAGTGGGATATCAATTCAAGATGGGGTTCTCGTTTTTTCGTCCCAGAATAATCATTATGTTCATATGTGACTTTGAACTCGATTATTTCGGAATGTTGAATAGCACTAATCTTTGAATCTAAATAAGCTAAGCATTCATCGGGAACAAATTCCCAGGCAAAATTTAAAAACTGAAATGCTTTTTTTTCATTTTTCGAGATTTCAGCCCAGTATGCAAGTAATGTTGGTTTTACTTGCTCTGTTATAAACTGTTTGCCAAAGTTTTGGTGTGTGGGATATAAGGTGTCTTTAAATCGATGTGGTTGTAGTTCAAAATAATTGTTCCAAAGAGATTCAAATGACAGTAGTTTGTCTTTTAAAAATACTTTGTAAAAGAAATAAGTAGAAAGGTTTTGCTCGCCAATTTTAGCATGCTCATAATTGAGTTCTATCAAATCTAAATTATGGAGTAAGTCAAAGGATTCGCGTAATTCATCACTAGAAATTGAGAATGAATTGGAAACAGAGCCTAGTAAGGTGCCATCGTTATAAGGTATAGCATAGAAAAAAGAAAGAACACCCATGACTTTGAGTACTTTTTTATTTTTAAAAACCTGTTTATCGCCGACAAATGTTTCAAAATATTGTTCAAACAAATCTGAGACATTATTCAAAGAATCAAGTTTATTTGTCTTTTTTGCAATAATCGCCATCATTACAGCAAGACGTGCATTTCCTTTGGCAATTGTGTAAATCTTATGTTGGTATTTGCCATTATATATTTCAAAAGGCTTTAGTTCTATAATCGCTTTAATTTCATCAGAATCAAATCGCTTTATCTTAATAATGGCACTTTCATAACGACTCAACCATTCTCTAACGTTCTCTAATGCATAATCCCGAACCGTAAGGACAATCTTAAGTTTTTCTTTTTTTAGACTGCCGTAGAACCCCAAAATTTGTTCAAATTTATCTACCCGATTAACATCATCAACTAACAAAATACTGTTTTCATCTCCTTCAAAGTAAGTACTTAAGTCTCCAAGGAAATCGGCTCCTTTTGGGGAAATGGCATATGCATTATAATCTAAATGTAATTCAAGAAATTTTTTGATGGCTTGTAGTGCCAATTTAGATTTACCGACGCCGGCTGCACCAGAAATGATTACAATATCTTCTGAGTTTAATTTTTCTTTAATTTCTTTCAATTCCTTAGTACGGTGTAGAAATGCTCCAGATAAAGGTGTGGCCAGTTTTTGCTTACCATTATCATATTCCTCAACAAACTTTTCTAACAATACTATTTGTCCTGTATCGAGAGGTAAGCCTAAATAATCATGAGCTAGATTTTTATGGTGAAAAAAGATTTCCGTTGCCAATGAATCTAAACTAAAGTGAACTGGAGGTTTTCCCATTGCTTTTTCGGCCTCTTTATTGATTTCTTCCATTTGGCTTGAAGAAAGATTAGAGTTATAGCAAAGAATGATATCCTGTATTTTGTTGATTGCGATTCCCGTTTTATCTTTATTTAAGCATGCTGAGATATCATTTTTCAACTTATCCAATAAGCGTTTTCCTTTATTCTCGGTAGTAGTAGATTCTACAAATAAATAAAGTCCGTTAGGCATTAGGAAAAATGAATCAGGTGTACCACGAGTAGTTTTTTGTTTTATATCATGCGCCCCATTACGTGCATAAGCTTTGTACCCTCTGTGACGTAGATTTAAGAAGGAATCACATAATTCTTGAAATTCAGTGTCATTGAAATTTTTGAGTCTTTCTTTAATACTTGATAATTGATTCATTTAATAATAACAATCTTTTTTAACCTCAGTTTTATTTTTCAATAAATGTAATCAATTCTTATAATTTAAATTATCTAGAGACATGTATCGTGAATAATGAATTCAGTAAGATATGGTTTTTGTTTTTGAGATACTTAAGAGTTTAGAAATACTCTAATTTATTCAAGTGAAAGAGTTATGTTTGGTCAAGAATAATTTGCATCTCAATACTTTTAAATTCATCAATAGAGTTTAAGAACTTTCTCAAAAACAAACAGATTACACCACTTAAATGATTCTACAGTTTACACTAATGTCTAGTCTTAAGTATTCATATAACTGAATTCCTCTTTCTCTCTAAATCACTTAGGAAAAGATTCGATCTTGCGTTGGATTTGCAATAAAAAGTAGATATTTAATTGAGAGACTTAAGTGGCTACGTTTTAGTTATACATTTCTAATTCAAATTCGTTAATAGTTTTATACCCTAAAGTAGAATGTACTCTTCTTTTGTTGTGCGAAGTTTCAATCTAACTAAAGATTGATAATTCGCCTTGAGACCTATGATTGTATTTATGTTTAATAAGAAAATAGTTGAGATTGTATATATTTGTATAATAACACTCTTAGTTTATAAAGAAGTTTTGAAAGTAATAAAAGACATAACAAAGATTTTTCCAAAACATTTATTTTGGGATATAGATTATTCTAAATTATCTATTAAAAGAGATAAGGATATTATAATTCCAAGGGCTTTGTATACAACTACTAAAGATACTTTTGCAAACGATATAGCTGTATTAGAACGCTTATATTCTAAACAAAAAATACTTTCCTGTTTGAAAAATACTAAAGAACATGTTAGCAATAAAACGTGTGTTATGGTAGCAAAACGATACAATGTAACTTCATTTTACCGTTATGCTGTATGAGTATAGTTTTTAAAGAACATCTAACAGATAACAAATAAACTTTCTATAATAAAGTAAGTAAGTTTTTAGACTGATGGGTTTGGATTCTAAAATTATTGAAGATAAGGAACTGTTTCATAACGAAAAATCTATTACTGATCTGAACGGGATAGGCTACAGTCTATAGAAGTTGAATTAGAATTTTATAAATTTAAAAATGCAGCATAGATCTTAGAAAAATTGTCCGAATTTCTCTTGCAAGTCCACTGGCCAAACTGCAAACAATATGAGGACATACGGAAAACTTTGTCATATGCGGATTATGGAATTTCTCTTTATTTTATTAATTCCAAATAAAAAGATTATAGTACTCAACTCTTCAAAGTTTAATTGAAATACCTATATTAGAAGATATAATACTAAATCTAACCTTAGTTCGTTATCTTTGCAAAAGATATAAAAGAGTAATTTGAGTCAATTTGATTACATAAAAGAAATAGCAAAGTATGGTCTGGAAAATGATCAAGAACGTCTATTGACGGTAATTAATGAGCTTGTTGAACATTCTAAAAAGACTAAAAAAGTGAATTTTGCAATTCAATTGCAATCTATTCTTAAAGAGTCAATGCGCCAACAAAGTGCTAATAGCTTGACAAAAGTAGGCTCAGATTCTTATCAACAGCGCCAGGATGATCGTGACTTGCAAGATCTAATTCTAGAAAAAATCACTTCAGATTATTCTTTAGAAAACATTGTTGCTGATGATGTGATAATGGGAGAATTAAAACATTTCATTGAAGAGCACGAAAAAATTGAATTATTACAAAATTTCAAACTTCCAGTTTCTAACAAACTATTATTACACGGACCATCTGGCTGTGGAAAAACATTAGCTTCTTATATCATTGCAGGAGAATTAAAAAAAATGATGGTTGTTGTTAATTTAGGAGCAATAGTTTCTTCTAAATTGGGGGAGACTAGTAAAAACCTTTCAAAGATATTTAGGAAGGCAGCACTTGAAGACTGTATTGTCTTTATTGATGAATTTGATAGTTTAGGAAAAGTACGTGATTACAGTCAAGATCACGGAGAAATGAAACGTGTGGTTAATACCATACTTCAATTATTTGATTATTTACCTCAAAGTAGTATTGTAATTGCTGCGACTAATCAAAAGGAAATGCTAGACTCTGCATTAACAAGAAGATTTGATAGTATCATAGGTTTCTCATTACCAAATACTGAACAAATTAAAAACCTTATTGAGTTAACATTAAGCAAGAGTGGTTTTGTATTAAGTAATAAAAGAGAGGGAACAAAGATTATGAAACTGTGTGAAGGTCTATCTTATTACAGCATTCAAAAAACGCTTATTACTGCATTAAAGCGTAGTTTATTTAAGCAAAGTGATAAAGATGTAAAGTCCATTACTAAAATAGATAGTCAAATTTGGAAAGCCCTTGTCATTGCAGAAAAAAAATCTCTTGAGATAAACTCTTAAATCTCTCCTTCTAAGTCAGCTTCGGCTACATTAATTACTTCAACATTATTTATTGCTCTTAACTCATCGTATAGGCGACCTGTATTAGCTCTTACCGTTTCTTCAATATTAAGAACTAGTGAGAAATTAAATTTTGTTGGATAATTCTCAATCTGAGATGCCATAATTTGATTTGACAATAGAGCTTGTACTGCTAATTTAAAAGTTTTTCCTTCACTTCTCAGTTGTGCAACATCAACATTAAATTCAATTTTTTGAACATTACTATAAGGTGCTGGAGTAGATTTATCTCTTGCAGATTGAGACCAGCTTAATGTAGTGCGCAACTTTGAATTTAACAATCGTTGTACTCGGTTAATATCATCTGAAGAATGATTCTTGAAAATACTAAATGCTATATGTATAGGACAATATGTTAATTGATTGTGCTGTAAGGGTAAAAAACTAAAGCATAATGTAGCTGTTATTTTAAGTACCCGATTAGTCTTACCAAGACTTGTTGAAATTAGGTAGTGAGGAAAGTTTACAGGATATATCTTTTGTTCACCACTTTGGATACTGTCTTCCAATATCATTGTTGCACTATTCTCATCTGAAAAAATAGTCCTATTAGCATCAATAAGTCCGTAGCCAGAAGTTCTGTTTAACAAAGGTTTGTTTACATCTGGATATACTATGTTTTTTAAAGATGCTCCATTAATTATCAAGGCTTTTAATGTTTGTGATTTTAAATCTGGATAAACAATTTTAAGTTTTGCAGCAAGATTAGCCGTAAGTGGTGCTGCTAGACTTGTACCTACTTCTTTTGTGTATCCTAAAGCAGGGTTCGATGATAATACAGACATAGCTGCATTATCCATAAAATCTATTGTGGTAGGATTGTAGAATCCATAATCTCCACCACCTTCGATAACATCTGGCTTAAAAAGATTTTTATTACGTTTCTTAACAGAATATATGACAGTAAGGTCAATATGATCTGTTCTAGAATAGATAGCAGGAAATTCTTTACCTGGTGCGATACCGTTAAACGCACCATCATATAAACCATCTGCGGCTGCACCTACAGTCATATTATTCATTGAGTCAGCCGGTGTATTTAAGTTGGTGTGTTCATTATTAAAATAATTTAAGTCATAATCAACATTTTCATTCATTGCTTGACTATTATTCCCAATACTTATAAAAATTAGGCTATCAGTTTCGTGTGCAAATTTATCCAGTTCGTATGTATAATTAGAGAATGCTTCGTTCGTTCTCTTATGGGTTTTATAACAAATAGTTAAGACAAAAATACCTAATTGAGGGTATTTTTCTTTCGCTTTATAAAGCAATTCGATTACCTTTTTTTCAGAAAGATAGCCATCACCACTGCCGATTAATTTAATAGATAGCAACTTAGCGTCTGCGGTTATTTCGCCTTCAAAGTTATTACTATGATTGTGTCTTCCTAATGCTGCTAGTGCTGCTACCATTGTACCGTGTCCATCATTACCACAATCATCTATTAATGGATTACCATCTAATGTAAAAGTATCATCTCGTAGCGTAATACTGGCAAGTGGAGTTTGCATACTTATTCCAGTATCCAATATTCCAATTAAAGGAAGTTCCTCATCTGCATTCGCTATTTCAAAACCAAAATCTCTACTAGGAATATTATATACACCTGGTCGCACAACCCCAGAAAGGGAAGAAGTTATGCTCTCTATGACATCAAAATTTTGGGCAATAGCAATAAGCTCATCTAGTGTAGCATCATAAAGCTCTAATCTATGTGTTTCTCTATTAATTTCGTATGAAATTTGATGAATTGTTAAGTAAGATTCTAACGCATCAAGAATACCTTTTTCAATTACTGGACTAGCTGGTAGTTCAATTGTCTTAAGAACAACTACGTTCCCTATATTTTCAGCACTTACTTGTAAAACATCACTTAACGTGAGAAGCTTAAAATTTTTCACAAAAAGTACATTCTTATTAAAATCAGCTTCTGTATTGTCGTCTAAACCTCTATTAATTAAGCCTTCAACACTAGAAATAAATACCTGAAATTTATCTTGATCTGCAATAGAAAATAACGCTGTTCTATTAAAATTAGTGAAGCTTACACCTTCAAGTCCAAAGGTGTTGTACCAAATACTGTAGTACTTCTCTAAATGAAACTGTCCCATAAAGTCTACTTCTAGATAGTCTACATCAAAAGGAACATCAATAGTCTTATTTTTTGCAGCTGCTTTTACTTCTATGTCACTCCTGTAAGATCTTAAATCGTCCCGAAACGCTCTAGCCATAAATATATAATTAGGCTCTATATTGGCTTCATCTTCATTTTCTCCAAAACCGTAATTAAACTTTACTTCTCCAGATTCTTCTAGTTGTCTATCTGCAATTATTCTTAAATGGTTTTTGTTTGGCATCCTTTACTTCTGGTGTTGAGTTTAAAACTCACCAAGTTAATAAATATTCATATTAATCGATTATGAAATTTTAACAAAAGTGATGTAAATCAGTTAATAACATTAGTTGAATGTTATTGTTAATTAAAATATCTTACTGATTCGCAGATACTAATCTTAGGTAGTTTTGATTTAAAACATTTTAAATTGTTGGTGGTTAGATGAACTTATATTAAAGTGTCTGCAAGCTTTTCTCCAATAGTGACAATCGTAATCATTATCTAAGTTTCCTTTTGTCTGAGAATGTTGCATTTTAGGTTTTTTACAAATTTTCACAAGCAAGAAACTATTTTATGTTGAATACTCTACTACGAATCTGTCAATATTTATTAATTCTGCTACTAAAAAGTTCGAACTTTGAATGCTTGGGGTCACAAATGAATCACAAAAAAGTGAATCATGAAGCGAGTTTCAAAAATGAAGCTCGCTTCTTTTTTTGAAAATTGTGAAGTGATTCTTTTTGTGATTTTCAACACGGAGCGTTGTAGGGATCAATACTAGTTAACCCCTCCAGGGTCACTACAAACAAAAAACCACGCCATTGGCGTGGTTCTTTGTTTTTTGTAAAAGACTGGTTTTAGGTCTTCAAATAATTTAATGTATATCTAAATTTAGCTTTTGAAGTTATATCGGTATTCCTTTAAAAATTAATTCGCCATCATTTTTACAATCTTCTCGTTCTATATGAATAATTCAATCTACATTATTCGTCTAAGCTATACGCAATAACAGTTACTAGAATTTTCTTTACCTTATTTAGTATTTCACCTGCCTCATTTTATAGACATTTAGATTCTTAAATCTTTCATTTTTGTTATTCTAAAAATTAAGAAATCCATATATCCAATATATAGCATCAATCAAGTTTAACTTTAATGACAACCACACTATGAAGCTTATCAGGGTCAATTATTACATTTTTATCTTGATTCAAGTTTAAGAGTTGACTATTGGCCAAAATATAAACTGTTTTGTTTCTTATT
The DNA here is from genome assembly GCF_000626715.1 of Aquimarina atlantica. Classification (GTDB taxonomy): domain Bacteria; phylum Bacteroidota; class Bacteroidia; order Flavobacteriales; family Flavobacteriaceae; genus Aquimarina; species Aquimarina atlantica. Next base: position 404,540 of record NZ_AQRA01000003.1, read on the forward strand.
GAAACGGTCGTAGGTATATCCATTTTTGGATGATTTACAAGAACAGGTTCTACATTCAAAATGTCATCCTCTTTTTCGGAAACACTTATTTTATAAAGACCATGCTTAGTCCTGTTTTTCCCACCATTTACTATGGCATATAAATCTCCATTATAATATTTTAGCCCATCAATACCTCTTTTAGCGGTTGGCTGATGTATTTGATTTAAAATTTTTTTTGTTTTAATGTCAACTATACGTATTCCATGAGAATATGAATCAATAAATAGCTTTGTATTGTCTGGCGAAATAGTAATACCATTAGGATATTGAATCTGCTTATTTGCTAAAAATGTAGTTATTTCATTTCGTTGTACATCATATCTATAAATATGATGTGAATCTGTATCGGTTATATAAGCATTACCATTATCATCTACTGCTAAATCATTAAAATATGATGGCTTTCCATTCTTCAAAGAAATACATTGAACAATTGTATCGTTCAAATTTTTAATGAATAATTTTGATATCTTTTTTCTATTGAAACTGCCCAACGCGTATAGTTGATTTTTATAAATTTCCATACCAACTCCAATAGTATATCCACAATTTTCATTTGACAAGATTATAGAACTATTCTCTCCGTTTTCATCAGACTTTGTAATTCTATCCAAATGAATACTACTAATAAATATTTCCTCAGTTTCAGGATGTATAACAATTCCTTCGGGGATAGTGGTTTTGTCAATATCCAATGTTAAGACCTCAACTTTGGGTTCTATAAATTGAATAATGTTCCCGTCGGGGTCGGATATAATAAAATAATCCAACCTGTTTGGCTCATCCGAAGTCAATCCCAAAATAATGTTTACATCAAGTTTTTGTAATCGTAGGTGTAACTTTTCAAGCTCACTTGTTTTAAAAACCATTTTATAGATTCCCAGTAATGGTTGATTGTTGACACTGTAATTTGGAATAAACTTTTTAATTGAGAATGCTGTCTTTTTCTGTAAAAGTTCTAACTGAAAGGCATCATTTTTTAATATCTTAATCTGTAAACTATCATATTCAGGAAAGTTCATTTCATTAGAAACTTCAACCTGAAATACTTTTTTATACCAGTCAGTGGCTTTATCAATATCATTGACTACAATTGCAGCCCCCATTGGCTTAATTTCTTGCCCCGACATAAGGTTACAAGAAAATAGTATTATCAATATTGTGAGTAATCTTTTCATTTAATTATAAATTCTAGGTTCTTCCTTCTTGGGTATATCTGTTTAACTATCCATACTGTAATGCTCACCCTGATCAAAAGTAGTAAATAAGAATATACTCATTTATAAAAAGAGTTACAATTGAACTTACACTATCTAATCCTAAATAATGTCTAGCAAACAAAAGTAAGTTTATTAGTCCGGTCAAGAGTAAAGAGACACTTACCGGCCCTTGTGATAAGTGTCTCATACGTAGTCTTGGGGAACTTATCTTTTGCATATAGATATCCTGGCCTCCAAACCTGTTAAAGTATCTATAGTAATACTTGTTGGATTATTTCAGAATATATCCATATGGATCGATTGCAACAGAACTCATTATTTAATATTCTCGCAAGCAATTTTTACTATGTATAAATGCGATACTGCCGCTCCAGGAACATTTAATTTGCCATATTTACCGCCTCCTAAATAAGGCCTTTCTAAATACATTGCCGGATTAAAAAAGCATTCTCCGTTGATAGAGTAGGCAATACCAATCTCTTTTCCTGTAGACATAAAGGAGGTTCTATCATATTCATCCTTTTGCACAAGCCAGTCCGACCCTGCCGTATCGATAGAGAGTTTTAAGACTTTGGCGCCTTTTACCTGGGTTTCGAACAATCTTTTAATATTCGTTTTGCTTAATGAAGGGTCTTTAAAAGCTCCCGAAGTATTAAAAACTTCTGGAAGAAATGTTTTTTTTGCTCTATTTTCAACGGCAGATTCTTGTACTTTACTCATGCGCTGAAAATTAATATCCTTATCAAAGTCAGACAAGTCTATTGAAAAAGTATTCTTTAAAATTTTTATTTTATCGCCATTACTATCAGTCTCATCACTTTCATAAAAAATCTCTGCTTTCATGTGTTTTTTCTTGCCCATATAATACCTTACTTCACTTTCTAAAGCAAGAAAAGCATTAAGTTCGAAGAAATCAGTTGCTTTTTCTGGAGAAGGTAAAATATCAAAAACATATGAAGTTTGTTCCATTTCTGCTTCGGTAAGCTTTAGATCTAAATATGTTATTTGATTATGAATAACAAATCCAAATGCAATTTGTTTATTTGCTTTATCATTCTCGGTCAAATATTCTTTTAAAGGCTTATCTAAGTTTACATGCCAATAAAACTCATCTTTCCATGAAAATTGGGTTTGCTCGGTCGCTCCCTTTTCTTTGGAGTTTGAACAAAATGATGTAAGGTTGGTATCGGTAGTCGCATTTGCCTGTAGACTATAAAATAATATCGTTAAACAAATGGTTAAAAACTTTTTCATCTTATTTGGTATTATAATAGCTTTTGTATTATAAGAGGCTATGTACACAAGCTATATTAAGTTATTTTATTTTTTTAAGTTAAATGAATTAAAAACTGTTTGAGCATCACTAGAATTCATATTTACACAAGCAATAATAATGAGTTTGTCATCATCACTGATTGCATTAAACGTATTCATCTCTACATTCTTCTTTGAAGTATAGGAAACTTTTATGCCATCAATTCCATTATACTCTTTTGTTGTTTCTTCAAAATCTGTTTTAGAGTTCTTTTTATATGTATTGATTACTGCGGTCAGTAATTTTTCATTACTGGTTTTTGATGGATTATCAAGCTTTCGAACCGAAACAATGATTTTTTCACTTCCTTTTTTTGAAACCAATTGCACTTCATTTTTTTTGGTCTGTTTTTCTTCATTTGTCCCATTGGCATGAACCAGCACATCATAGGAAGTATTTAGGGCATCGTTGTTGAACCGGTACGTTTTCCAATCCACGCTTCCAGTTGTATTGCTTGCAACAGTATTGTTCAGGGCGGTAATTCCCTTTACATGGTAGCCAAATTTTTTCTTTGCCTGGGCACTCCAATCTTTACCATCTTTTGAGGTGAACATCGTGGCGTCATTGCCCACCAGTACAAATCGGTTCCCATCATGAATCATATCAAAAACAGCGCTTCTTCCTCCTCCTCTTTTAAAGTTTTCCGTCCATTTTTGTGTGATATCCCCGGCAATAAAGATATCTTCGAACGGACTTGCGGCCACCCACATACTATTGTGGTATGCCAATCCCCATATTTGGTTCTTGGCTGGGTTGAACATATATTTCCATGTTTCACCCATATCTGTAGAATAAGCGGTTTTGGTACTGTTGGATGAGGCTACCAAAGTATTTTTACCATCCCAAGCAATACTTTTAAGTCCTCCTGTATTAATGCTGGCTGCATTCCCGGTTAAAGCCATATCTTTTTCAACTACAATTTTATCTCCCTCAATCTTTAATATTTGTCCTTGCATCATTCTATTTCCGCCCACGAGGTAAAACTTTCCTTTTGCATAGAGCATATCCAATGGATATTGCAGTCCTGGATGGATTTCTGGCGGGAACTCTCCTTTTGAAGGTCGTTTGCCATGAAGTTTAGGGTTCTTCTTAATGTCCTTTAAGCTAAGTCCCGATTTACTTTTTGAAGCTCTTTTTTCAGCAGTACTTTTTTCACCGGTACGTACAAACTTCCAGTCAATTCCATCTTTTGAATAAATAATGTGGAATTTTCCTGCTGCTACAAAAAAACCATTTCCATAGGCCACACATTTCATGGCTTCTCTATTTGGAAAGGCAATATCACCGGTATAGGTATATACATTGCTTTCTTTCCAGCTTTTTCCTTTGTCTTCCGAAGTTAAGATAGTGTTTCCAACAGCCACCAGTTTTCCATCTCCGGAAGTAATATCGAAAAGCCTGTTCTGACCAGTTTCTGCTTCCATTTCAGAATCCCAAATTGTGGTCATGGTCTTGCCATAATCAGAAGTTTTTAAAATATAGCCATTGTTACCGCTTTTGGTAACGGCCATAAACAGTTCCTGGGCTTTTGATTGGCAAGAAACCAATATCAAGATTATCAATACTATGTTTTTATAATTTTTCATACGTTATCTGTTTTTTTAAGAATTAAGAAGTGTGTGTCGTATCCAGTCTACAATAAGCCGCTCTTTGTTTAAATAAATCAAGGTCAGTCCCATAACATCATAGATACCGTGAACAAGCATACAGAGGATCAGGTTTTTTCTGTTCAGGAAAAAAATCAGACAGAAAATAAAACTTATGATCCCTGTTGAAATCACCCCGGACATGCCCTGATATAAATGTGCCAGCCCAAAAATGATGGAGATGACCATTGCCGACAAAAACCAGGCTTTATCACTATTACCAAAAATAAAGGCCAATCGCTTCATAAAATAGCCTCTGTACACCAGTTCCTCTCCAAAAGCGGCAATAACCCACATTGCCAAAACAGTAATGAGGTAGATTGAAAAGTTACCGCGGATTGCATCCAGGTCGCTTAAATCTATAATCCCGAAAAAATACTCTATGACGGGGTTAACAAGAATATCCACAAGAACATAAATTCCCAGGGCATACCATATGGCATATGTGATGTTCTGCATCCAGGGTTGTTTGGTAATCCCAAAATCTGCCCAATTGAATTTGGTGGACCAAAGTGCCAAAAGAGTGGCCAGTAAGCCAAACCAATAGCCCAATCCTCCGGTAAAATAACTGATTATTGTACTGATTGCAATCAAGTTGATGATCAGTAGCCGATCGGTCATCAACCAATCGCTTATTTGCTGTTTCATACTTTAAGAATTTGCTGGTATTGATTAGGTTTACCGACTATTCTTCAACGCAGAGATCACCATCACTAAAAATAATGATATTGGCGGCACATATTTCTGGAGGTAGACTTGTAAGGTTGGGATTGTTACGCACAAACAATCTTAATCCACTCATACTAGCCATCTCAATCGGTAAGGTGGTTAGGTTGTTGTACTCCAATACAAGTGTTCTTAAAGCGTTTAAGTTTTGAATATCAGCTTCTATACTGGTCAATGCTAAATTTCTAAGATATAAGTGCCGTAAAGAAGTTAGTTGATAAACTACAGGTGGCACTTCACTAAATCCATTATTTTCTAATTGCAGTCTTTCCAGATTGCTTAAATTGACGATGCTCTCTGGTATATTTTGCAATCTATTGTCGTTTAAATTCAATCGTTTTAAATTGGATAGGTTGCCAATATTGTTTGGTAAGCTGGTTATTTTGTTTCCATTAAGATATAACTCCTCCAGAGCAGGTAAACCAAATAAAGATGAAGGTAAGGTTGCAATTTCATTTTCTGACAAACCCAACTCTTTAAGGCTGGTTAGGTTACCAATAGTTTCTGGCAAGGATGTAAGTTTGTTTTCCTCGATATAAAAATTTTCAAGATTTTCTAAATCTCCTATTTGCGAAGGAATAGTTGATATGTTATTGGAGTACAACTCCAATCTCTCTAATTGCACAAGATTTCCTATAGTATTAGGCAAAACACTTAATTTTTCTGAACCACTATCACCGTTATTTACTTCGAGAGTTTTCAATCCTATAAGTTTTCCTATAGATTCAGGAAGATTACCGATTCCTTTATTACTTAAGTATAACTTACTAACCCTGCTATTTGTTTCTGAAAGCCCAACACCCTCCCAATTGCTTATATCTAAATTTTCGTTCCAATTTAAAGTATTGTTAGGGTTTGCATTAAAAAGCTCCATAAGAACAGCCTTTTCATCGGTTTCAAATACATGAACGGTATAAGAGTCGGTACTCCCATCCATCCCCGTAACCGTATAAACAACATCTGAGGTATAATCTTGTGCTCCGTTTAAATCAACAGTAGCTCCTGTAGAAAGTTCTAATTGTGGTATCAACTCTCTCTCTTCTGTAAATGCCGGGATTTCAATATTGATAGTTTTTTGTTCTTCATCAATCATGCCATTGGCATCAACTATTAAAACTTCATTATCCTGAACAAGAAACTTGAAATCAAGTATTTTGGCCTGGCTTTCGGCCTCACCAACAGTTACGGTATATGTCTGTGTGGTCCCATCCTGTGCCGTTACGGTATATTGAACTGGAGAAGCAAAATCATGGGTGCCTTCCAATGGGACGATGGATGCCAATTCAGAAATTGTGAATGTTGGCTTTAAAGAGGCAACGGTAGTATTAAAAGGTACGCTTAAAATAATGGTTCCGTTGTTGTGATTGATTGTTCCTTCAACATCAACTATCAATGCATCGTTGTCTTCTGCTTTAAAGACAAAGGACAAGATTTGTTTTTCGTTACTTAAAGTAACATCATCATTTGAGCAACCGAATAGTAACAAGATTGCCAACGATAAAGTAAGTAGGTAGTTTAATCTGAACATAAGAATATATTTAAAATTATATTTGCAAAGCTATGTTCAAAACCTATACGCCTTTTGTTTATAGGGCCTACAAACGCTCTACATGGGGTGTCTACAAATGCTCTACATGTTTATAATGAATGTAAATATGAGGATAGGGTAGTATCGGTTTCCAGATCCATTTTCTTCTTGATACGATAATGGGCCATTTGCACACTTTTTGGGGAAATATTAAGTATTCTCGAAATCTCTTTTATGGATAAATCTATTTTTAGATATGCGCAATGTTTTAATTCCAAAGTAGATAGTTTTGGGTACATCCCTCTTAATAAATTGAAAAACTGGGGGTGCACTTTATTAAAATGTAATTGTAGTTTTTTCCAATCGTCTTCTAAATTTATGTTCTGTTTGATAACCGAACGAACTTCATTTATCGAATCGGATTCAGCATTGCTTTTTATATATTCCAGTACATCGTTCAAGGCTTTGTTCTTGTCACTGATATTGATTGCCAGGGATACCAGCTCTCGGTTTTTATGTGCTACTTCATCCTTTAGTCTTAGATTTTCTTCTTCCTTTGCTTTTTTTACAGCTACAGACCTATCTCTTTCCAATTCTGATTGTTTGAGCAACAAAGCCTGTTCCTTTTTTTCCCTTACATGTAATCGCTTGCGGTATTTGATCCTACTGAAAAGAAAAATCACTAAAATCACAAATGCTATGGCTGTGCTTGCCAATAAAAAAATATACAATTGTTGTTGTTGGGCGTTCTGCTGCTTTATTGTGATATCCTTGTTCAATAGGGCTATTTCTCGTTCTTTTTTTTCAGTTTCATATTTTGTGTCCAGTTCAGAAATATGTTTTTTTAAATCGATGCCATAGAGAGAATCTTGTATTGTTCCTTTTTCATTAAGATGTTTTAATGCTAATTCACAATCCCCTTTGTCCTGATAAATTATGGATAGATCATTATTAATGGAGTATAACTCTCTATACATACCGTACTCTTTAGCCTTTAGATATGCAATTTTTGTATAAAATAAAGTACTATCCCTTTTATTTTGGCTCTTGAACATCTCGGCAATTTCACGTGATATAAAAAGTAATCCACTTTTGCCACCTACCAGTTTATAATAATCCATCGAAGACTTAAAGCTTTCAACGGCACTGGTATAATTTTTCCTTTTTATATGAAGGCGACCAATATTCTCATGTACTATTGCCAGATACCAATTATTATTGGTCTTATCGAATATTGTTTTTGCTTTATTATAGTTGTCCATTGCTTCAACCATCTCATTTTTTTCTAAAAATATTGATGCAATGTTAGTATACGCTATACCTCTATGTTCGATGTTGATATCCTCCTTATTGGCAACATCTAATCCTTTTTGGTAATAACTTAGGGCTTTGTCAAATTCCTTTAAGTTAAAATAAACTCCCCCTATCCCAAACAAACAGCTTGTTACTCCTTTGTAATCATTTGTCTTTTCATAATCATCCAAAGCCAAAAAATAATTGTCCAAGCTTTTTTTATAACTACCTTGGTAAAAATAGGTCGTACCTTCCTCAAAGATGCAATCTGTAACCTCCTTATAACCTTTAATCTTCTTGTAGTTACTTATTGCTTTTTCAAAACTATTTATAGCTAATTTATAGTTAGATTTTATGGTATAAGAAAGTCCTAATACCCTATATAAAGAGGCTAGATGTTTAGTATCATTGTTATGGGATAAAAATTCAATTCCCTTTTTTGCATAAACTTCAACCGAATCGGTCTTTTGCAAAGAATGGTAGTACCATGCTACTTTACTATAAATACTGCCTTTTAATGAATCATTTGTTACATTAAGTTCAAACAGAAGACTATCGATTTTGGTGGTTGTCTGTCCAAATATTGGATACGAGCAAAGCACATAGATTAGTATTAAAAATTTTAGTTTCATATATTAAGGAAAGGGAGGAACGAATCAGAAGTAAGCTAATTTTATTCAGAAATAAAGAACAATTACCTCAAATAAGATCATCTAAAATACAAAAATACTAATCAAATGATATGAATTCGTTGAAAATTTAATTTCAAATTTTTATCAGAAAAATGTGTATTTGTTATGTCTTAACAAAAGTATATATACTCTATATCTTTAAGCCTTATAAGCTAAACTCTAGAATTTTTTATACTAGTTCGGGTTATAAAAAGAGTACTTGCTAAAAGATAATAAACTAATTTACACACAAAAATTGAGTAGAATTAACTGTATTTTGATATATTGAAGTTTGGTGTAACAAAAATAGAATACATTTTATTTAGGGAAGACTAGTAGTTAAAGTTTAGTCATTTTAAACATGAGACTTAAAAACTTTTTAAGATAATCTCAAAAATGATAGAACTTTTAATTTGGATTTAAAACTGAATCTGAAATTAAAACCTATGCAAAAATTGTATGCCAAAATTATTCTTTTTATACTATTGTTATGCAGTATAAATGATATACTAGCCAATGAGAGATACAGTATTGAGCAGATCACGGTTAAGGATGGTCTAGCTAGTAATAATATACGTTCTACCTGTCGTGATCATTTAGGATATTTATGGATAGGTACTGTTTCGGGATTGCATAAGTTTGATGGTTTTTCTATGCAGAAATTCTTCTATGATGACGAAAATGATAAATCTATACCCAATAATCACATTAATTTCGTTGTTGAGGATGATTCATTAAACTTATGGATTGGTACACGTCGAGGATTGGCCTGTTATAATAGAGAAGAGGATTCCTTTTCTACGATCGTATTTGATGAAAATTCTGCTGGAGTTCACTCTTTTAATAAAGATAATAATCAGCTTGTCTTTGGATTTTCTACAGGGTTAGCATTCTTCAACTATAAAACTAATGAATTTGATATAAGAATTTTTGAAGGAAAAGGCCCTGATGATTCTATTGTGAAACTGGCTAGTTTCGATAGTGAAAATTTTGTTGTAGGAACTACTAGGAACGGGTTATGGATATATAATAAATCATCAGATAGTATGGTGCGAATTGGGGATGAAGAAATTGAAGGAGTTTATGATATCTTGATCGACGAAAAAGGAATACTATGGGCTGTTACCAATAAAAAAGGGATAAAACTTTTTAAAAAAAATGGAGAAGAAATTTTTGATAAAACTATACATCAGTTAATAGACCCCAAATACCATTTTGTGACAGATTTGGTCGAGAAAGGAGATGAACTGTACATCTCTACAGATGGTCAAGGAATATTAATATTTGATAAAATAACAAAGAAGGTTCGAAAATTACAACATCAAAAAAGTATTGAAAGCTCATTACTCTCTTTGCCCAGTAATTCTATTACCAATTTGTATGTTGATTATTTCGGAAATCTTTTTGTTGGTACGGTTCGTACCGGTTTGATCTGGATCAATGAAGTAGCTGCTCAATCGTATTCAGAGGTTCCTTTCGGGAATCATTTTGGTTTGTCTAATCCAACTGTTTTAACATTATTCGAAGGCAATGATGATAAAATTTGGATAGGAACCGATGGAGGAGGGTTAAATGTATTTGATCCAAGATATAATACATTTGAACATATACAAGAATTTAAAGAAGGAAAAATTGTTTCGATATGTAAATACAAAAAAGATAAGATTTTAGTGAGTTTTTATCGTGATAAAATTAGAGTGTTTGATACAAAACGGAATACATTTGAAAAAGAAGGGAAGAATCCTTGGTTAAAAAAATGGAGCAAACCAGACTCTTATATCCCTACATATCTGTTTAATGATGAATATGGTAATATTTGGAATTTTAGTAGAGAAAAAATTGAGTTAAGGACTACTGATGGTGCAGTAGATATATTGGGAAAAATTAATGGATGGAAAATGAAACGTCCCATAACAATTAATACCCTAGAAGAAATAAATGATAATGAGTTTGTTGCTAGTGGAGTGTATGGGGCATATCTCATAAATATTTCAAAAAAATCGATTAGCAATATTTTTTCATTATCTGATGAGAAATGGAATTGCGAAAAATATAATAATTCTATTTATTCGATGGTTAAGATACGGGATAGTATATGGATGGCTTCTTCGATAGGGCTATTTTGCTACAACAATAAAAACAAACAAATACATTATAATGAAAACAAATTTTTCTCGGCTGTACATAGCGTTACAGAAGGGATAGATAATAGCTTATGGTTAGGAACTAATAATGGGCTTTATCGTTATCATCTTTCCGACAAGAGCTACCAACTTTACGGAAGATTTAAAGGAGTTCGAATACATGAATATATGGATGGTTCTGTGTTAAAATGCAGGAATGGCGATGTGTATTTTGGCGCAGCGGATGGGTTGGTAAAAATTAATGCCAATCAAGATACTAACGAATCATTAACCGCTCCTATAATTTCTATTGTTGATATCATGACTGATGGTGTTCGAAAAGCAAAAAATCAAGATGATAATCTATTAAATAATGAAATTAAATTAGCTTGGAATAATTCAAGTTTACATTTTAATTTGGTCGTAAACGAAAAAGATATTTTTCGTAACAGAATTTATAGAATTCAATTCGATGGATACTTAAACGAAGTAATAGAAACGACTAATCCACAAGTTTATTTTACTCATATTCCGCACGGAAACCACGAAATAAAAATATGGTGTAATCTTACGGATGGAAGTTGGCCTGCAGAATATACATCAATATCACTTTTTGTTCCATTACCCTGGTGGAAAAGCTGGTGGTTTATAGGCAGTGTTATTTCTCTAATGTTATTTATTTTTATTCGAATGTCGTTAGATTTTAAAAAACGAGAAAAGCTAAAAGCTGAGCTATTTATTGAAAGAGAACGAAAAGAACAGCAAAAGTTACTTCACAAAAAAAAACAGGAATTCTTTACAAATATTTCACATGAATTAAGAACTCCCCTAAGTTTGGTTTACGGTCCGTTAAAGCGTTTGTTAGGCCAACAGGTTTTTACACGGGAAGAGATATTTAGGAATATAAAAGTAATGCATGAAGCCACTCTAAAAATGAAGCGATTAATAGAGCAGGTTTTAGATATTCGAAAGTTTGAAATAGGGATAGGAGAAATTAAGTTGGATAGGTTATATCTAAATAACTGGTTACATAAATATGTAAAGCAATTTGAACTAGAGTTTGAAACGAAAGACATAACTCTTGTTATTAAATTACCAGAAAAAGAAGAAGTCGTAACGTTTGATGAAGATAAATTGGACAAAATCCTTAGTAATTTATTAATCAATGCAATTAAGTATTCTCCTCAGCATGGGCAAGTGTTTTTAAGTTACGTAAAAAAAGTTGATAAAATTGAATTTGTTATTGCGGATCAAGGACCAGGGATTTTAGAGGAAGAAAAAGAAGTTATTTTTGATCGTTTCTTTCAAGGAAGTAATCATTTAGAAGGTTCTGGAATTGGATTAACATTTGTTCGTAAGCTAATAGAGTTTCAATATGGTAAAATCTGGGTAAATAATAGACCTGAAGGAGGAGCCGAATTTAGATTTTATCTGCCATACATAAATTATGTACTATCAGAAAATGATAATGTACCGGCTTTTGATAAGACATGTTCTGATGAGTGTGAATATGTACAGGGTCATAATTATGAAGTATTACAAGATAAAGTTATTTTGATTGTTGAAGATGATATTGATTTGAGGACTTTTATTGTTAAAGGACTTAATCAGTATTGTAAGGTTATTGAAGCTACAAATGGAGAAGAAGCATGGCATTTGGCCCTGTCTCATTTGCCCGATATTATTATCTCTGATATCATGATGCCGAAAATGAATGGTTTTCAACTATGTGAAAAAATCAAGAATGATGTTCGTGTAAGCCATTTAGTAGTGGTACTGTTAACTGCTAAGAGTGATGAAGAAAGCCGATTATTAGGATATAAAGGAGGGGCTGATGCCTACTTGTCAAAACCTTTTAGCTTGGATTTACTATGTGTCCGAATAGTGAATATTATTGAAAATAGAAATCTTCAAAAAGAATTAATAAGAGTAAAACAAAAAATTGTCCCTGCATTAATAACCTACAATAATACTGATGAAGTTTTTCTTAAAAAGGTGATCACTATAATAGAAAACAATCTCGATGATCCTAATTTCAATGTAAATATATTGAATGCTGAATTTGCGATGAGTAGATCTGCATTTTATGCAAAAATGAAAACTATATCTGATTTAGGTGTTAATGAATTTATTAAACTTATTAGAGTTAATACTGCGGGTGAATTATTAAGAAATACAAACCTTCCTATAAATGAGATAGCCATGAAAGTAGGGTTTGACAACCAACGATATTTTAGTACAGTTTTTAAAGAAATTAAACAGTGTACACCTACCCAATATAGAGAAAGTACAAAATAAATCTTTTTGAAAAACAACTTAAGCTTTTGATCATTTGTTGTTAAGCTGATATAAAATATCTTCAATAGTTTCTCAAAATGATCATATAATTTGGTTAAATAAAACATGTTAGACAAAATCAAACATTGTTTGGACAGCATTGAACATGATAAAAGCTAAAATTTGGTTGCTTTGATTGTCCTATAAGATGAGCTGATTTATAAAATTAAAATTCGCGAACAGTTTACTTGTAGATAAAGAATTAATCTCTTAACCAAAATTTTTAACCATGAAAAAATTATTTTCAAAAGTATTTTTGTCAATGGTATTACTCTTATTCTTTTTTGGAAATGGGTATGCACAAACGATAAAAAACGATGCTGTTTCGACCAACGGTCAACTACAAGTTAAAGGCTTAAAATTGTGTAATCAATATGGTAACCCTATTCAATTACGGGGAATGAGTACCCATGGTATTCATTGGTTTGAATCATGTTATAATGAAGCTTCTTTAGATGCTTTAGCAAACGATTGGGATGCCGATGTTCTTCGTATTTCTCTTTACGTTCAAGAAGGAGGATATGAAACAGATCCCGCTGGTTTTACCGCTAAAGTTGCAAAAATGATTAATATGGCGACTGATCGGGGTATGTATGCTCTGGTAGATTGGCACCAGTTAACCCCCGGTGATCCAAATTTTAACACCGATAAAGCAAAGACCTTTTTTACAAACATTGCTACTCAATTTAAAGATTACAACAATATCATTTATGATATTTGTAATGAACCAAACGGATCTGATGTTACATGGCCCAAAATTAAAAATTATGCTGAGGCTATTATTCCCGTAATTCGCGCTATAGACGCAGATGCACCAATATTAATAGGGACACATGCTTGGGCATCACTTGGTATATCTATGGGAAAAAGTGCTAAGGATATTGTAGATAATCCTTTAACTTTCCCAAATATCATGTACACCTTCCATTTTTATGCGGCATCGCATAAAGATGCATATTATAACGAACTTGATTGGGCATCAGACAGGTTACCCATATTTGTAACAGAATTTGGTTCACAAAATTATAGTGGTGAAGGCCCAAATGATTTTGTTATGACCCAGAAATACCTGGATTTATTACGTAGAAAAAAGATTAGTTGGACAAATTGGAATTATTCTGATGATTTTCGCTCTGGTGCTGTATGGAAAACGGGAACATGTGCAAGCGGAAAATGGACTGATGCTAATTTAAAAGAAGCTGGAAAATGGATAAAAGACAAAATATTAAATCCTGCAGATGATTTTCCGGTTGATCCAGTAACTCCTCCTGCTGTCCCAAGTGATTTGACCGCAAAAACTATTTCAAAAAACCAAATCGACATTAGTTGGTTAGACAATTCGAATGATGAAAGTTCTTTTAGAATAGAACGTTCTGCAGATGGTACGAGTGGTTGGACACTTATAGCTAACCCTACTACAAATACAACCTCATATTCTGATACCGGTCTTACACCAAATACAGCTTATTATTACAGAGTAAGGGCAGAGAATTCTGGAGGAAATTCTGCGTATTCTAATACGGCTAGTGCAACTACTTTACCCGATGGAACCGCACCTGAAGCTCCGAGTATCTTATCAGCAACTGCTGTTTCAAAAAGCCAGATTAATTTAAGCTGGGCAGATAATGCAAACAATGAAGATTTGTTTAAAGTAGAACGTTCTGCAAATGGTACCAGCGGGTGGACATCTGTTGGAACAACTACGGCTGATGTGACTACATATTCTGATACTGGTCTTACACCAAATACAACCTACTACTATAGAGTAAGGGCCGAGAATACAACAGGCAATTCTGCGTATTCTAATATGGCCGATGCAACTACTCTGAAAGATGGAACTCCTCCAGGAAAGAATATAGCTTTAAATAAAACAGCTACTGCTTCATCATTAGAAACACCAAGTTTTCCAGCTTCCTCGGCAGTTGATGGAAACAACACGACACGTTGGGCTTCTACAGAAGGGGTTGATCCTCAGTGGATTTCTATTGATCTGGGAGCAACTGCTAAGATTGATCGTGTAGTACTTAATTGGGAAGTAGCGCATGCAACTGCGTATAGTATAGAAGTATCAGATGATGGAACGACATGGACATCTATATATACTACATCAAATGGTGATGGAAAGATCGACGATTTAAGTATTACCGGAAACGGACGATATATCAGAATGTATGGTACAGCCAGAGGAACTCCTTATGGATACTCATTATATGAATTTGAAGTGTATGGTACTATTGGAGATATTCCTCCTCTGGGAGAAAATATAGCTCTACATAAAACAGCTACTGCTTCATCATTAGAAACATCAAATTTCCCAGCCTCTTCGGCAGTTGATGGTAATAATACTACACGTTGGGCTTCTACTGAAGGAGTTGACCCTCAGTGGATTTCTATTGATTTGGGAGCGACTGCTAAGATTGATCGTGTAGTGCTTAATTGGGAAGTAGCTCATGCAACCGCTTATAGCATAGAAGTATCAGATGATGGAACGACATGGACATCTATATATGCTACATCAAATGGTGATGGAAAGATCGACGATTTAAGTATTACCGGAAACGGACGATATATCAGAATGCACGGTACAGCTAGAGGTACTCCTTATGGATATTCATTATATGAATTTGAAGTGTATGGTACTTTTACAAATAGAACACTTAATAGTATAAAACCATTAAATGTTAGCGTTGTGAAAGCATATCCCAATCCTTTTACAAATACGATTAACTATACATTTGACTTAGAAAAGAGAACTCATATAACATTGACATTGTTTTCCCTACGAGGCGTTGAGATCGATGTGGTAATTGATAAAACGTTACCTGCCGGAAATCATAATATTAAATACGATGGTAGTTCGTTAAACAGTGGTATGTATATATACAGAATGCAACTAGGTAAAGGTAAGACCATTTATAACTATTTGATCAAGTAGCACTCTGATAACCTTCAAATAGTTATATATAAGAAAGCTGTCCACCCCTCAATGAGACAGCTTTCTTTCATAAAATCAAAGCTTTAAAAGGTTTTTGTTTTATGGTGGCAGCTTATGGTGACATAAAATTATTAATGATATTTCTTCGTTTAAATTAGCTACTAAAGAGTTAGCGGGAATCAACTCCAATTATCATACTTTACAAAGGCTTCCATAGCAGCGTAATCAGCTAATCCCAAAGCATTGTATTTTTGTGCTGTATCTCTGTTTCGTTCTTCTGCCCGCATCCAGAATTCTCTTGAATCTTCTCCCTGAAACATGACTCCATCTTTTTGTGATTGATGGCAAAAAATAGCGTGTCGTTTTTTTAGTACTTGATCCGGACTCATGGGGACAGCCATTTCAATTTCATGAATATCCCATTCGTGCCATGCGCCTCGATATAACCAAACCCAACAATCTTTCATATAAGACTTTGTTTTTAACTCTTCTAAAGCCTTAAATAGAGCATCTAAACATACTTTGTGAGTCCCATGAGGGTCTGCCAGGTCACCTGCTGCATAAATCTGATGAGGTTGTATTTCTTCTATTAATTTACACATGATAGCAATGTCTGCTTCTGATAGTTTGTCTTTTTTTATTTTACCTGTTTCGTAAAATGGTAAATCTAAAAAATGAACATTACTATCGTTTAATCCTAAATAGCGTGTTGCTGCAAATGATTCGCTTCTTCTGATTAGCCCTTTTAACTGTCTTATCTCTATAGTATCTGAAGCATATTCGTTTGTATTAGACAACGTATCAATAATGTTCTGAGTTACTATTGAATCTGAATTTAATTTTAGACTTACTTCTGCAAATTTTAAGGCTTCTTGATTTGAAACAGCAATGTTACCCGATGTTTGGTATGCCACATGAACATCATGACCTTGCTCAACCAACCTATCAAAAGTACCTCCCATAGAGATCACATCATCATCGGGATGCGGGCTAAAAATAATTACTCTCTTTTTGGCTGGATTACCTCTTTCCGGCCTATTCGTATCATCGGCATTAGGTTTACCACCGGGCCATCCCGTAATCGTATGTTGTAATTTATTAAACATTTTAATATTTAAATCATAAGCAGAACCTTCTTGCACTAATAATCCAGACATACCATTATCGTTGTAGTCCTTATCTGTTAGACTTAAAATACTTTTTTGAGTAACTTCACATAGCCAGATAATTGCTTTATTCTTTAATGCATCTGTCCAGATTAATGAACTGACCAACCAAGGTGTTTTATTTCTAGTTAATTCTGATCCTGCCTCGGTATCCAATACAAAAGTTGTGTTTTGATGCTCTTGAAGATATGTTGCAGGTACTTGGGAAGAAATATTTCCTTCTATTGTTTCTTTGATGATTGATGCTTTGTGTTGTCCCCATCCTAACAGTACAATACGTTTTGCTGCTCTTACTGTAGCAATTCCCATAGTTATAGCTTTTCTGGGAACATTTTCTATACCTAAAAAAGAAGGAGCAGCATCTACTCGGGTAATATGATCTAGTGTGATCATTCTTGTACCCGAGTTATAATGTGATCCTGGTTCGTTGAAACCTATATGACCTGTTCTTCCTATACCTAATAATTGAAAGTCTAAACCTCCTGCTTCTTTAATTTTCATTTCATAATCTATACAATATTGATAGAGACCATTACTACTTATTTTTCCATCAGGAATATGAACGTTTTCAGGAAGTATATCAATATGATCAAAGAGATGTTCATACATGAAGTAGTAATAACTTTGTATATTTTCTATATCCATTGGATAATATTCGTCTAAGTTGAAGGTTACCACATTTTTAAAACTTAACCCTTCTTTATGATGCATTCGTACCAATTCTTCATATACTTTAATTGGGGAAGAACCTGTAGCTAATCCCAAAACGCATTGTTCATTTTTTTGAGATTTTTCTTTTATAAGATTGGCTATTTCTGTAGCCACTACTATAGAAGCTTCATTAGAATTCTTAAAAATTACGTTATGTATTTTTTCAAACCTTGTTTCCTCAAATTGACCTGCTGGTTTATAATTAATCTCCATCTTTATTTTAATTACATTTTATAATACATTAGTTTTAATTCTACTCCATATTTTTGGAAGTAAATATCCAGGAACAATAGCCCATATGGGTAGTGACAGGGCCTATGTTATGTACACATATATTTAATATCCTGTGGCAAACGATGCTATCTATATATCAATACACACTCTAATAACTAATTTTAATCCCAGCTTAATTTAGAATAATGTTTATTTAAGTATTCTTTTACTGCAACGATATCTTCTTTAGCTGTTAAATCTGGTACATGCTCAGAAAAAGGTATTCCTATAGCTTCGTTTGGATAATCTTTTAGCATGTTTAAAAACACCGTTGGTAATTCTTTTTCATTTCTTTCGGGGTGAACGGGGCAGTTTTTTAAATAGGAATAGATAGCACTACCATTAAATTTGAAAGCGTTCATACTAACTCGTAGTTTACCTTCTATGTCTCTGTAGTTATGAACTTCTTTTTGAGAAGGCTTCTCAACAATATCTAATAAATGGTTTGTCTCATCTAATTTTGCAAGTGCGAAACGTGAAATTCGTTCTGAGGAAAACTCCATTGTATCTCTATCATAACTAATAAACGCATTTTGACTAGAAGTAGCTCTTAGGGCAAATAACGCTTCTGAGGAATACAAATTATCACTGTTACATACGGTATAATAGTCTTCGTTTAATTCGGGATATTGCTCAACTGCCTGAAATACTGCATCTGCTGTTCCAAATGGTTTTGCCCTTCCTGCAGGAATATATTGAATAGCAAAAGAGATGTCAAGTCCATGAAAATCATTATCCTTATCACTATTACCGTAAAATTTTTTAAATAATTCACCTTGTTCGCTTATGATAATATATACCTTTTTATAACCTGCAAGTTTTACATTATATAACAGATAATCCATAAGAGGGCGTCCATTTGGGCCAACACCTATGAGACCTTTACTTCTTTTATTTGCTTGCTCAATTTCTTCATCGCTTAAACCCTTAAATGAAGTTTGTTTCTTCATTCTGGATGAGGCGCCGCCAGCCAAAATTATTAAGTTTCTATGCATGGGATAATTTATTTTTGTTTATTATTTTTAGAGTATTCTTGCTCCAGGATCTACTTTAACCGGATACGCATTTTTTCCTCCAGCTTTTATAATTTCATCAATAACCTGTTGCTCTTTGCCTTCTGGAGCAATAGTAACAATACTACCTCCTTTTCCCGAGCCAACAATCTTTGCCCCATAGGCACCAGCTTGTAAAGCTCCTTCGATCATACGATCTATTTTGGGCAGCGTTATTTTTAAAACATCTCTTAAGATGGTATGATGCTTATTCATTAAGATGCCTATTTTTTTTATGTCCAAATGATCTTTTTTGAATTCTAAAAGTGCTTTTTGCGTAATATCATGGTTCAATACAGCTGCATAAAAAAAAGGTTCTAATCTATCTGGTAAATGAAGAGATAATTTCTTTATATCTTTTTTTTTAATTTTTTCTATATCAAAATTTTCATAGCACATTGCTAATGTATGTATTGCCTGCCAGGCGTTTTCTTTTAACTCATTAAGAACTCCTATTGTTTCTTTCGGAATACCAGACTCTCCTATAATTAATCCTGGTATAGAGCAATCAAATAATTCATACGAATTGCTTTTTCCGGTTTCCAAATACATAATATTTCCCAGTCCGATGCTATATTGATCCATTTTTCCTCCAGGGTTTCCATGTTCCAAAACTTCAGCCTCATATGCTATTTGTGAAATAAACTCTGGGGTGATTTTATGGTTTGCTCCAAAAGCTTCTAATAAAAACTGAACCCATGACACGACTACTGCAGAAGAACTAGAGGTGCCGGCATTTATAGGTAGATTTCCAGAAATTGTAATGTCATACCCAATATTAGGAATACAACCATATCTTCTCAGTACTTTTAGTGCTGATAATAAATGATCTCCTTTTTCAACAAAACTAATTTTATCATAAATATTAATACTTCTTTTTTTACCTATATCTGGTGTATTGATATTAAAGATTTTTTCTTCATTTTTTATAGCAGTTAATTTGATATGTCTATTTATAGCACAGGCTATAACCGGTAAACCTAAATAATCTTGATGGTCTCCAAAAAGACATGTTCTACCCGGAGCAAATGAAATCAGTTTATTTTTTCGGTTAATTTTTTTCAAAATCATGTTATTATATTCGATACATATTATTTGTTCTAGCAAAATAAAGCCTCTGAATAATGTTTAATCATCAAAGGCTTTAGAAAACTAACTAACTCAACAACATTTAAAGTTTTAGTTTAGTTAAAGTGATGCCAGGTTACTTATTTTTTTAGAGTCGATATTTAGTTTATTGCGACCCTAAACTTGGTAATGACGAAAAATCTATATTTGGTTTTATACCATTTGATGTTCTCGAAAACTCGGTATTTATAATTGTATTATCATCAAAGAATCCGCAGTTTTTTAAATAGAACGAGCTTTCTTTTACGCCGCCAGCATAATCAAGTCTAGCTTTATCTCGGGCCGTTGCATCAGCAGTAAATTTGGCTTTGGTTAATTCGTACCATTCTCCTTGTGTATCATATACCCATTGATTTGTGTATTTTCCTTTTCGCGAAATAAACCCAGTATGGGGGCTAAAGTTTTCTAAAAATGAATGGAATCTTTTTAGGTATGTATTGGTATGTGGTCTTCTAAAACTTGCTATTAATTTCCACTCACTTTCTTCTGGGGCATAGAAATAAGCGGTATAATCTGTACTGTTGTTTATCGAGGGCTCTCCTTTTAGCAAAAATTTGTATGTGTTTTCAGGTTTCCAATCAAACACTTTATAGCTCTGTCCTCCAGAACCTTCTCCTCCAAAATTTCCAGCTGTTACTCCTTCTCCTTTGCCTAAAAGAATTACCTTATAATCATCTGGAATAGTACTTGGATCATCAGTGACAAAAGGGCTCCATACAGAGAATAATATTCTTCTTTCGGTATCAGAATTAACTTGTATTCCAAAATATCCTTCGCCAAAACCATTTGCCATAAAATAAGATCCAACTACATCTTCTCCCTTCGGCACAGTAATCTCGTTATAAAAATAGGTAATGTCCTTGTTTTCTGGCATTTTATAGGTTAAATGAACGGAAGGACCTCTTCTTCCGAAATGTAAGCTGAAATCACTAGGTACAAAAGAAATACCACTAGCTGTAGCAGGCCCTCCTAAAAGGATTTTGTCGATATCACCTATATATTCACCTGTTTTTTGAAGCCCTTGAATTTCAATAAAATTATACCCGGGTTTAGTGATGTCAAACATCCCTATTTCAACGTTTTTATAAGTTGTATTATCAATTACAACATCTTTTGTTGTATTTCCTACCGTTACTTTAATAGTGGATGGTCCTTTTTCTGATTTCATATGTAAACCCAGATGCAATTCGCCCGTTAACTTTGTATGAAAATAAATACGAATAATGTCATCTAATGCTGTCCAATTATGGATCCCTGAATCATGAATTAAAACAGCATCCTGCTTAGTGCTATTTATTACCCAGCTATTACCTCCGGGAGGAACCGTGATTGATAGGTCTAACTCTCTATTATCTAAAGGATTAAGAGTTTTTTTGTCTGAACTACAGGCTAATATGCAAGTGCTTATCAGGAGGAGTAAGATTTTGTGAATTGATTTTTTATATTTCTTCATTGTCTTATATTCATCATTATTAGTTAACTTCATATAATTGATGCTTACTATTATTATTTATTACAATAACTTTTTTCTTTTTTCGAGAGGTTATCAGCAACATATTTCTTACATCTTTATCTACATAAAATCCAGTTTCAGCATTTTTTACAGGCTTAAATTCCTTTTTTGAGCTTCCTTTAAGATAAACACCTATACCAGCATCGGCACGAGTGGTTTCTACCTCTGTATGATAATTATTTCCTGCCATGAGTAAGTCTTTAATCTGGTCACCATCAAAATCTTCATAAAGAATACTGTTGATAGGACTCATTTGGGCTTCTGGTGGAAATGGTGTGAATTCAAAACTAACGTTGTTATTAATAAAAATACCAGACCTGAATTCTGTAGCTTGATAGTGAATAGCTGATTGAAAAGTCTCACCTAATATTTCCTGAATATCACTATTCGCAAAATCATTATACGTTTTTATCCTTTCTTTTAAGTATGGTATTTGTTCTGCAGTACAATGTTTACCTCTTACAGGGACTTGCTTAGATTTATAATATTTGGCCAACATAATATCTTCTGTACCATTATTATCGAAATCATTTGTATACACATGAAAAGGCTTTTCTTTTGATGCCTTATGTTTGAAGTTTAATCCTAAATTCCCAGCTATTATATCTTTGTCCCCATCTTTATCAATATCGACTACCAAAATTTTATTCCACCAACCCTTGGTTAATGATAAATCATTATACATTTCTTTTCTAGAAAGAATACCTTTATCATTACTAAAGACTTCAATACCCATCCATTCTCCTGTAACCACTAGATCTAAATCATTATCATTGTCAATATCATTCCATTCTGCACTAGTTACCATACCAACATTTTTTAGATCTGGTGCCAAATCATCTGTTTTATCTATAAAGTTTCCATCTTTATTGATTAACAAATAACTTGTTGGTGCATATGGATATTTTCCCGGAATTACGCGACTTCCTATAAATAGATCAATATCACCATCCTGATCAAAATCTGAAGCTTTTACAATAGAACCGGCAGTATAAATGGGTGGTAACTTCGATTCTGATCGATTAAAATTATAATCTCCTTTATTAACATATAATCTATCTTGCAACAGTTGTGAATTTGGATCAAACTCATAGCTTCCGCTTACTACATATAAATCTTGATCTCCGTCATTATCTGCATCAAAAAAGGTAGCACTTACATCCTCGTATATACTGTCCTTTATAAAACCTGGTACAGGAATATTTTTGAAATTTCCATCTTGTGTGGCAACTAATAGTTGTGCGGTTTGGTTATGTGCTCCTCCTATGAAAAGATCCTCTAATCCGTCGTTATTAAGATCTGTTTTTGCTATAGCTGGCCCTGTTTGTGACAGTTTATGGGGTAATAATAATTGTTTGTCAAAGTCATTAAAAGGAATTTCGGTATGCTCAAAATCTAACAAAGTTTCTGTAAAAATTGTATTAGATTTTGTATTGGTATTTTGTTCTGTTGTTTTACTACTTTTTGCATAATCAATACGTAATAGTTGATTTGCTTTTGTATTGGTAAAGTATTGTTTATTCCCATCAGACCAAATGATCTCTATTTTGGGAACACTAGTATGTTTACCTAAACCAAAATGTAATGTATTAGACATAGAGGAGAGGTATCCTCTAGAGTTTATGAGTTGTCGAGTCAATATTTCTCCATCATTTTGGTATATTTTTACAGTTGTTCCTACTCCGAAAATATTTTCCTTGGGTCCTTTGAAAGTAAATTGTAAAAAATTGTTGGTATTGATCTTTCTCGCATTATTTCTAAGGATAGTTGCATTTTCATCTAAATTGTTAGTAACAATGTCCAAATCTCCATCATTATCTAGATCAACATATACAGCACCATTTGAAAATGTGGGTTTTTCATCTGACCAATCTTTGGTTATATTATCAAATTGTAGATTTCCTTTATTTTTAAATAAGTAATTGGTTAATTTTTGTTGTGGTAATTTTTGAGTGAATTGATAAAAATCTTTCTCTTTTAGGGTATTTCTTTTATCGTTGATTGTATTATTGATTTCGATGTTCATGTCACGATCGACTACATCT
Organism: Aquimarina atlantica; assembly: GCF_000626715.1. Taxonomy (GTDB): domain Bacteria; phylum Bacteroidota; class Bacteroidia; order Flavobacteriales; family Flavobacteriaceae; genus Aquimarina; species Aquimarina atlantica. The sequence goes on from NZ_AQRA01000003.1 coordinate 428,264, forward strand.
CTATAAATACCATTAGTAACATAAATATCATTAAACCCATCTAAATCAAAATCAGCAAAAAGAACAGACCAACTCCAGTCTGTTTGAGCAAGACCAGACAGATGTGCAATCTCACTAAAAGAACCATTTTTGTTATTTAATTGCATTACATTATGCATGTACTGATGATGATGATCGTTTTTTACCATATGATTAAATCGATCGATAGACATCATAGACATAGTCGTTTTAGATCTTATATGATCTTCTGGACTCATATCTAAAACCATTATATCATTAAACCCATCGTTATTAATATCTCCTATATCACTTCCCATACTATAGTATGAAATGTGCTTAAAAAGTGAATTTCTTTTCTCAGAAAAGGTTCCGTTTTTATTATTTATATATGCAAAATCAGGTCCTATAAAATCATTAGATACATAAATATCCAGCCAACCATCATTGTTAAGATCTCCTACCTGTGCATTAAGCCCAAAGCCTAAATCTGGTAAAATTCCTACTTGTATAGAAACATCTGTAAAATTTCCTTTTCCATCATTATTATACAACCTATCACTACTTCTAAAGAATTGAGTTTTTTTACTACTCTGAATTTTGTTGATATCTATTATCTTACCCGATAGGTCAAATTCGGCTGGAGCGTTAGCAATATAAACATCCAGATCTCCGTCTTTATCATAATCAAAGAATGTAGATGCAATCGATCGATTAGTGTCTGCCAAACCATAGAGTTTTGCTTGTTCTGTAAAGGTGAGATCTCCATTATTAATATATAGCATATTGGCAAGTTTCTGGTCTCCTTCGTACCAACCAGCTCTATTGATATATATATCTAAAAACCCATCATTATTGATATCAACAACAGATACTCCGGTATCAAATCCAGCCCTTTTTTTTATTCCGGATTTTATAGTGATATCTTCAAACTGAAAATTTCCTTTATTTAAAAAGAGTTTATTATGATAGATATTAGAAGTAAAGAAAAGATCTTCTAATCCATCATTATTGAAATCGGCTGCGGCCACTCCGCCACCAATATAGATGTATAAGTATTTATAATAATGTAATTGTTCGGATTCTAATATTTTGTTTTCAAAAGTCACTCCTGTAATCTCTGTTGGGACTTTTGTAAATAATGTATCTGATGATAGATTATCTACTTGATTATTACAAGAATACAGGAGTGTAACTACAAAAAACACAATCCAACTTTTATATATACAAATCCGCATGTTTTTGATATAAGAATACTTTAACTAATTAAAAAAACAGCATAGACTTCATAAGAAGCCCATGCTATTGTATATTAATCATTCTGAATTAATGATGGTTGTAAAATGATCTGTTGTTCTGGAATAAATTCTACAACTCTTGGGTGCGTAGATGGTATTTCTAGAAAAGCGTTTGTACCATTTAGATGTGTACCTGGATATTTTCTATTCATAGCACGGCCATTTCTATATACATCATATCTTCTATGTCCTTCATATGCTAATTCTAACCTACGTTCTTCTAAAACAATATCTAATACATTTTTTCCTGATGGAATATTAGCTAATGTATATATAGGGATACCTGCTCTTTCTCTAATGATATTTACATTATCCAATGCCAACTGATCCATTCCTCTTTTTGCTAAGGATTCAGCTTTGTTTAAATACATTTCTGCTAGACGAGATACCATTGGAGACCAGAGATGTATATCATTTTCTTGTAATGAAGCTTTTAGGATATAAAATTTTGGGTGACCATTACGTTTTTTAAGATCAACTCCTTTAATAACATCCTGTCTACCGTTAGGACCATTAAAATAATATACTGTTTTACCATCTACAATTTCAGATTCTACAGTGTAGATAGTTCCATTATCTTCAAACGTGGTTACTCCTCCACTTTCAGATGTTCTCCTAAACTCATAGGTGTATTCATCATTTACCCAATACACAGCAGGAATGTCGTTTTGATCACCATCTTTTTCGGGTTGTGGTTCTATAAATGATTTCCTTGCATCGGTAGGATTCTTTTCTATTAAATCTAGATATGTTCTAGAAGCATACATTTCACCCCAACCTTTACCTTCTACATTGGCATAAAAAGACCCTATGGTAAACCAGTCATCAAAGCCCCCTAAAAGATCTGTAGCAGAACTTAATGTTACAGCAAAAATAGCCTCCTGATTTTGATTAGGGATTAATGTATTCATTTTAGAAAATTGGTCTGTTGAAAGCAAAGAGTAATTGCCAGATGTGATAACTTTATCAGCATATTCTTGTGCTTTTATATTATCTTCTTTATATAGATAAACTCTGGATAATAAGGCTTGCGCGGCTTCTTTTGAAGCAAAAGATGCGCCTTTATTTACTGTCATCAAAGATTCTGCCTTTTCTAAATCTTTTATAACTTGAGTATATACTTGTTCTACAGTATGTCTGTCTGGCCTATCTGTAATACTAGATGTTAACTTAAGTGGTACAGATAGGTTTGAAACTCCTTGATTATAGGGTCTGCCAAATACGTTCCCCATTTGAAAATATGTAAGTGCTCTTAGATAATAATTCTCTCCTAATAGTTGATCAGTTTCTACAGATTCTCCTTCTATAATTTTTTCAATGATTACATTACATCCTACTGCAATTTTATACGAATTACGCCAAAATCGTTCTACTCTTGAGTTGGTTTTTATAGATTGATAATTATACAAAAAGAATAAATGATCGGTTGTACCACCACTAAGACTTACATTATCTCCGGCATATTCTGATATTCTATGTAGATCATCTACCCAACCATCGAAACCTTTATCTCCTTTAAGTAAAGCATAATTACCAATTGTCGCCGTTTCGATCGATTCTGGATCCGAAAATAATTCATCTACCGAAATCTCTTCATATGGATTTGTTTCTAAATCACAAGAATGCAGTATAAATGCAATAGCTGGCAGTAGTATTATTAATTTTTTCATACTGTTATTTTTAAATATTTTTTAAAATGATACGTTAACACCCAATACATAGCGTTTTGGTATCGGATACGTTAATCCAGGGCTTCCTGATAAGCCTATGTTATTGGGATCATTTGGATTACCTGTGACTGCAGGATCAACACCACTGTATTTTGTAAATGTTAATAAATTGTCTCCTGCCACATATACGTTAAAGTTGCTTATTCCTATTTTATTTAACACATTCTGAGGTAAATTATAGGATAGTGTAACATTTGTCATTCTTAAATAGCTAGCATCTTCTAAATAGCGAGATGAACGCTTATTAGAATTGTTGTTACCACCTTCGACAGCTAACGGGTGCGTTGCTATATCTCCTGGTTTTTCCCACCTGTTCCAATCGTCAGCTAGTACTTGTTGATTAAACGTAGAGTAGAATCCATCTGAGTCAAACAGTTCTCGGGCTCCATTATATAGCTTTCCTCCTTTAGAGAAATTAAAATTGGCGGAAAGTGATATGTTTTTATAGCTTAGCCTAGAATCAAATCCTCCTATGAAATCTGGAGAGGATGCATCTACAACTTGTAGAGTAGCATCATTCCAATTACTGGTTTCTGTTCGTTCTCCGGTATCAGGATCAACGACTTCCCATAGTGGGTTTCCATTATCTGGATCAACACCTAACCATTTTCTTATGTACCATGAACTAGAGTCTTCTCCGATTTTAAATATTTTGGACCCTCTGGGAATTTCTGTTTGCCCATCAAACAATTCTGTAACTTCATTTTTGTTAAATCCTATATTAAACCCTAGATTCCATTCAAAATTTTTATTTTGTATAACATCGACCGAAATTGCAGCTTCATATCCTGTATTAGTTAAACCTCCAACATTCTCCCAAAATCCACTGTATCCCGTAACGTCTGGTAAATCCACGAAATACAACAAATCGGACGTATCTTTATTGTAATATTCAAATGTTGCACTTACTCTATCAAACAACCTTGTGTCAATCGCAATATTTGCTTCATATGTTTTTTCCCAACTTAAATCAGGATTTCCCAATTGATCTAATACTGCGCCTGGTGTTCCTATATATTGTGTATTTAATCTATATGTTCCTTGATATGGATATAAAGATGATGGCCTGTTTCCTACAGATCCATAACTCAATCGCAATTTAAACTCATTAACAACTTTGCTGTCAAAAAAGGCTTCATTATGTATATTCCAGCCTGCACCTAGTGCAAAGAAATTACCATATTGATTATCTAATCCAAAATTAGAGGCTCCATCTCTACGTATGGAAGCTTTTACAAAATATCGATTACTGTACCCATAATCGGCAGAAAGAAAGAATGATTGTAGCGCATAATCATTCTTGAGTCCTCTTATTTCTCCGGTTTCACTTGCAACGTTTAAAACTTCTGTTCCTGCTACAATACCATTACCTGTAACATCTACATTTTCAAACTCATAGTCATTATACTCATAACCTCCTAAGGCAGTCACAGAATGCTCTCCGTATGTGTTTGAATATCTTAGTGTTTGAGTTGTTAATTTGGTAAATCGTTCGGCTACAACATCTCGTATACTACCTCCGTTTGCTAAACCAGCAATTGATCTGGGATCTGTATATGTTTTAGATTTATAACGATAGTATGTAAAATTGTTCACTGATTTAAAAACCAGATTAGGTATAATTTGGTATTCAAAATCGAAGTTTGAACTTAGATTAAATGTGTTATCAGAAGCATAATTCCATTGTTGATCATATAAGTAATTTCTTTGATCTCTTCCTAGCCAATTAGAGTCTTCCTGCGCATTAATTGGTTTACCTTCTGCATCAAAAGGATTATCCCAAGGCAAGTTTAGATACAATTCGTATAAGGGAGCCTCTGCAATTTTATCTCTGTTATCAAAACTAAACGATAATTTAGGACTTAGTTTTAAACGCTGTGTAATATCATAATCCAGATTCATCCGATATGTATATCTATCTAGCTCATTACCTCGCAGAGTTCCTGTTTCATTATAGTAACCTCCATTGATATATAGTTTTAGCTTTTCAGTTCCCGAGGTAAACGATACATTTACATCTTTTACAAAACCATCTTGAGTTCCGTTTTCGATCCAATCATAATTTCGATTTAATAATTCTGGAGTAAACCAAGGTTGTGAATTTGAGAATTGTGTATGATACTCATATAATTGTGCAGAGTCCATAACTTCAAATTTTCCGGTATTAAAAGTATTTATAGCTACTTTTGAACTTACACTAATTTCTGACTTACCTGAGGTTCCTCGTTTTGTAGTAACAATAACTACTCCGTTTGCTCCACGAGACCCATAAAGCGACGTTGCAGAAGCATCTTTAAGTACTGATACCGATTGAACATCATTTGGATTAACTATAGGTATACTATGTTGTATTACACCATCAACCACCCATAGAGGGGTTACTCTACCTCCTAGAGATGAAGAACCTCGTATTAATATATTGGGTACGGATCCCGGACTACCGCTAGAAGCTCCTAAACGCACACCTGCTACTTTTCCTTGTAACATGGTAGTCACATCGGGAGTTGTGATATCTTTTAGTTTTTCTGATTTGATATTTACTATCGATGAGGTAATCATTTCTTTTTTTTGTGTTCCATAAGCCACAACAATGATTTCTTCTAATTGACTAATATCTTCTTGTAGGTTAATGTTTATTTTTGTTTGTTCATTTACCACTACCTCTTGCGTTATAAATCCTACATAAGATATTTCGAGAACATCTTTTTTATTAGCTTTTATGGTATAATTCCCATCAAAATCTGATGTAGTTCCTTTTGTAGTGCCTTTGATTAGGATAGAAGCTCCAACAACAGGTCTATCTGATGTGTCGTAAACAGTTCCTGTTATTGTTTTTTCTTGAGCTAACATACTACTTGTGAAAGCACATATGAGGATCAATAGAATAATCTTTAATTTTTCCATATATTATGATTTAGTGATTTAATACTTACTTTTTATCCAATTATAAGGTTTGCGTTTTACCCACATCCCTCTTGTGAAATCAGGAAAATCTTGTGGTTCTCCATTGTTTTCAATAGATAATTCTGATAATGGTGTAATTGCACTCCAAGCTGCTGCATCATATACATCAAGAGGTGGAGCAATATTTTCTTTTGCAGATTCTACAAACGCATTTAGGACAAAGAAATCCATTCCTCCGTGGCCTGCACCAGTGGCTAATTCACCATACTTTTGCCATAAAGGATGATCATATTTTTTGAGCCATTGATCTGCATTATCCCATTGATGTGGTTTTGATTGTCCTTCTATATACATTCTGTTACCATCAACTTCCCATAATCCATTGGCTCCCTGCACTCTAAATCCTAAAGAGTAAGGCCTTGGTAAGTTGCAATCATGTGTTACAATGATTGTTTCTCCTTTGGCGGTTTCAATTGTAGTGGTAATAACATCTCCTTGCTTAAATTTTATTTTTGCATTCGGATGGTCCTTTCCTCCATGTTTTACGATGTAATTATGTAGGCCAATAGCTTTTGTTGCATTAGAACTTAATGAAGTAAAACGATTGCCTCTATTAACATCGCACATGGTAGCAACTGGCCCCACGCCATGAGTTGGATACACATCTCCATTTCTTAGTACAGAATGTTGAGTTCTCCATTTGGATTCTGATATTCCTTTTTCCCCAAATTCTACACCTTTACCATACGCAGATTTCCCATCATTTAATTTTACAAAACGAAGATCATGTTGATAACCACATCTAAAATGAACCAATTCTCCAAAAACATTCTGCTTCACCATATTTAGAATAGCGAGAACATCTCTACGATAGTTTACATTTTCTAAGATCATTAAATGAGTCCCGGTTGCTTCATGAGTATTTACCAAATCCCAACATTCTTCAATAGTATTGGCTGCGGATACCTCTAGACCGGTATATTTTCCTGCTTTCATAGCATCTACAGCCATTTTAGTATGCCATAACCAGGGAGTAGATATTATTACTGCATCGACATTTTCTAATTCTAGTAAATTTCTGTAATCAAGATCACTGTTTCCAAAAACTTTGGGCTTTGAAAAATTAGCTTCATCTATTTTCTTTAATGCTATTTTTATTCGCTCGGGATCTATATCACAGATAGCGGTTATATCAATATCTTTTCTATTAAGAGCATTGTTAAAATGGTTCATCCCTCTTAATCCTACTCCAATGAAAGCTAATCTAAGCTTCCTGTCTGTTAGGTTAGTGACTGCTCCAAAAGATAAGTTTGAAAGTAGTGATACACCTGCACTGGCAAGTGCTGTTTTTTTAACAAAATTTCGTCTAGAATTCATTTAAGTTATTTATATGTTAAACTATGAGAATTCAAATATGACGGATAGATTCCTTATTTAAGATGATATTTTAAGCGTTTAGGAGTACTATTTAAGACTTAATTGTATCAATGCTTATTTTCTCCTCTTTTTTGACGAATTAGACTACTTTTTAAGGCGTTCTTCTAATCTTTTGAAGCCATTTTTGGTAATTTTTATTAATATATTTAACACTACTTTAAGTAATAGTTTATCATAGTTGTTAAAAATTTAATATTAAAGTATAGACTTGAGATTATGTGAATAACATCTGATGTGTATAATTTTCATATTAGTACAATTACAGAAAATCATATTGTTAAATAATTGTAGTAGAATGCTAAGAGATATTTTACTAAAAAATGAGTGTTTTATGTCTGGATTAAAAATCTATCTTTTGTTAAGTTTTTTTATGTCATGCTCTCTTTTCTTGCATGCTCAAAATCACACAAGTTTTAGACATCTCTCACCAGTTAATGATAATAAATTTGTTATCCCAACTAAAACTGTGCAAGATTCATTTGGTAATATTTGGATGTTATGCTCTGATGGGATATTAGTGTATAATGGGTATGATTATAAACTGATTAAAAACAAGATGATTTTTCCAGATATTCAGCATAATGACTTTATAAACAATATGCTAGTTGATTACAAAAAAAATATATGGGTAACGTCTCAATTTGGATTGATATCAAAATATATAGCAATCGATAATCAATTTGAAGACATGACTGTTTTGTTACCCAAAAATGATGTTGTAAGCTCTATTGTAGCAGAAAAAGAAAGTATTTGGTTGGCTTCTAAACTTGGTAATATTTACAGATATGTCGATTCTAAAATGAATTTTATCGCTACAATTTCAAACAGCGGTTCTGGAATCGAAAATATTATGGATATTGAGATATTAAACTCTTCAGAAGTATATGTAAGTACCAACAGAGGCACAATATATAGGTATTCTTTAAAATCAGAGCAGACCACCGAATTGGTAGGACCATTTACTAACTACCCTGGTAATATTATCCTGGCTTCAGATATCAATAATAAACTTTGGGTAGGTACCGAAACTTATGGCCTATTTGTTTACGACCCAATTCGTAAGCAATTTATTCAAGATTCTTTTTTTGAGGAAGAGAAGTTTAATATCAACAAGGAGATGTTTTTGTCATTGTTTTGCAGTAAAGATGGATATATGTGGGGAGGAACAGATGGAGGTGGATTGTACAAAATAAATATAAACAGTGGAGAGGTAGATTTATTTACACGGCAATACTCTAATGAATTTTCCTTGAGTAGTAATACCGTTTTGGATATTAATGAAGATAACCATAAAAACATATGGATTACAACGAACTATGGTAAACTTAATATCCTTCCGAACAGAAATAACAAAATTAGATATCACGAAGGGTCCGATAACAATACACCTCTTAGAGTTTTAAGCATTTTTAAAAGCTCTAAAAATGTTTTGTGGATCGGAACAGACGGATCTGGGTTAACAAGAGTTACCTATAATACCGATGGAACCACTAAAGAAAGGCGATACTTTAATGATATATCTCTAAATAGAGGATTTTATATTCAATCCATTACAGAAGATGATCTTTCAAATATTTGGTTTGGTACTTATAAGAATGGTTTATGGTATCACAATACAAGTAAGAACACTTTTCAAAAGATAAGTATTTATAATTCTAATAGACAGGAAGCGACAGATATAAGAACAGTATTTTCTGATTCTCAAGGACGTATTTGGATAGGATCGAACCTTTCGGTTAATATTTACTCTTCTGATTTAAAGCTTTTAGCTGTTTTTGATAATAATTCTAATGGGCTAAAAGGTACTAACACAGAGAGTATTTTAGAAGATAGAAATGGTATAATTTGGTTAGGACTTTATAACGGAGGGTTGTTTCAATATAATGAGCATTCCTCTGGTATACAGTATTCTACATTTATTGATTATTCACAAAAAAATAAAAACTATAAAGACGAAATCCATGCTGTTAAATCTATGATTCTAGGCGATCCCGGAGAAATATGGTTAATTAACAGATTAGGTAAGTTATTAAAATTTGATACTAAGAACAAAACGTATACTACATTTGAAAATGTCGAATCTATTGGTGAAAAAATGTTTATAGCAATTCTTAAAGATGAGAATAACGACTTATGGATGAGCTCTAAAAATAATGGTATAAGCCATCTAGATACAAAAAAACTTATTCTAAAAACGTATTATGATACAGATGGACTTCAGGATAATATGTTTTTACCCAGAAGCAAATTTAAAGATACGAAGGGGCTTTTGTACTTTGGAGGAGTTAAAGGATTAAATAGTTTTGACCCAAAACATCTGAATAAAAAGGCTTCTGAAACTAAATTATATATTAACAGTATAGAAATACTTAATCAACCCGTTTATTCATTATTACCCTACAAAACTACTACAGGAATATCTAATATTGAATCTCTAAAATTAAAACATAATCAATCTCATTTTTCATTTAGATTTTATGCAATAGATAATATTTTAAATCCAAGTTATTATTATGCTTATAGATTAAAAGGATTTGATGAAAATTGGATAACCAGTCAATCAGAACGTTTGGCCACCTATACAAATATTCCCTCGGGAAACTACACTTTTGAGATTAAAACAGGAACCAAAAAAGGGGTTTGGGATCTTCCCGAAAAGAAAATAGCAATTACCATACAACAACCTCTATGGAATACACCTCTGGCTTATATTTTTTATCTGCTTATCCTCATGTTGACTGCTTATGGAATAAGAAGATGGTATTCATTAAGAAAAAAACTGTTTCTAGAAAAGGTGAGTCATAAAAAAGAAAATGAATTGCATGATTTGAAGATGAATTTCTTTGCAAAAATGTCTCATGAAATTCAAACACCGATTACATTGATCCTTGGCCCTATAGATGATATGTTACAAAAAGCCGAAAAGAATGGAAACTTATTATTGAAACAGCGCTTAGAGATTATGTCATATAATACCAAACGTCTTTCTAAAATTGCGCAAGAATTAACACTGGTTAGAAATAAAGAATTAGGAGCTCTAAGATTAACTGTAACCAAAAATGATTTACATAAAGACATACAAAATATCTCTATATCCTTTAAAGAATTAGCCAGAAAAAGAAAGATTGATTTTATCGTTAATTGCCCTAAAAACCTGCCTGCAATCTGGTATGACAAAGAAAAACTAGAACATGTAATTTATAATTTGCTTTCTAATGCTTTTAAGTTTACTCCTAAAGAGGGGAATATTTTTTTAAATATTGTACCAGTTAATAATAAAAAATTTATCAAATTATCTGTCATAGATTCGGGGCCGGGAATTCCAGACGAAGAACTACAGCATATTTTCAAACTATTTTATCAATCTGATATTGGTAAAAAAAATAAAGGCGCAGGCATAGGGTTAGCGCTCACCAAAGAATTAATAAACTTACATAAAGGCAAGATTAAGGTCAATTCTAACCCTGTAGAAGGCACAACATTTATTATTAAATTTCCAATTACAGAAAATGCCTATACCGAAACCGAGAGAATCATAACTGATGATGCAGAAGAACCTGGTGATTTTTCTTTAATAGAAAATGATACTTTAATTAAAGAAGAAGAATTAGATCTATCAAAAAAAACTATTTTGATAGTAGAAGATAATTTTGACCTGCAAACCTTTTTAAAAGAATTGTTACATATCAAATATAATGTCATCATGGCCGAAAATGGTGAGGAAGGTTATTACTATGCAAAAAACAATTTTCCTGACTTGATTTTGAGTGATATAGTCATGCCAAAGTTAAATGGTATAGAAATGTGCAAAAAACTTCAAAAAGACCAGGTAACCATGCATATCCCCATTATATTACTTACTGCTAAAAACTCTACAAAAGCTAAAATATCAGGGCTTAAATCTGGTGCAATAGAATATATTAATAAACCATTCAATACGAATGAATTATTATTGAAAGTTAAAAATATTATTTCATCTAAAGAGCATATCATATCAAAATATCGTAAAGAAATTATTAGTATTCCTAAAGTAAAATTAGAAAAATCGCAAGACGAAATTTTTCTTGAAAATCTTGTGTCTAACATAAATTTAAGAATAGATGATGCTGATTTTAAAATGGAAGAACTTGCAGAGTCTTTGCACATGGGATATTCTAGTCTTTACCGAAAATGCCAAGCATTAACAGGAAATAGTCTAGTTGATTTTGTACGATTGATGCGTTTGAAAAAAGCAGCCGTTTTAATTACAAAATATGGTTATAATATTTCTGAGGCATCCTTTATGACTGGATTTAATGACCCAAAATATTTTTCGAAATGTTTCAAGAAATATTTTAAAAAAACTCCTAAAGTATTCAAAAAAGAAGCCAAAGAAATGGGGGCTATTGCGTATCTAAAGAAGCATCGAGTAGAAACTACTTTTTAACATACTTATGTGTTTCAAGAATTTAATTAAAATCGATTTATTGTTTGCAAGAATTTTTTGATTAGAAAAAGAATGTAACTAATCTAGGTTAACATGAGATTATAATATATCTATATTAAAAAACTTCAGGTTTTTGAGTACAATCTGATTATAGTTAATTGTTAAACTATTATTAATTATAGTTAAACTTCGTTATGTAATAGTATTACTATTATATCTTTGTAATAAGAATGCAAAAATTACAGATGTTGAAGAAGGTAAAAACAATAGTGTTCGTTTTTATCACGATCTCGTATTAAAAACTATAAAATGAATTTGTGCAAGAGAGACATACTCGCATTTTTTAAAAGCCTCACAATATTGGTGGTATTGCTTGCCGTATTTATTCAACCTTTGGCTGAAACCATGAGCTTTCTTGCAGATTCTTCTTACGAATTAGTTCATGTAGATGACGAAGAAAATATAGAAAAGGAAGAGCAACAGAAAGATGGAAAAAACGAATTACAGATTTTAGATTTACATAATCATCTTCTAGAGCATGGTATGGGTTTTTCTATCTATTCATCCCCGAATATGTATAGTAATCTTTATATAGAAATCCTTATTCCACCTCCAGATGTGGCATAAAACCATTCTAATTATTTTATATAGGTTTCCTAATTCTTAAGGAAACATTTCATTCAAATAGCATAACAAAATAAGGATTAATACCTATTGATCCCTAACCATTAACACCCAATTCTAAGTTAAATGGAAAATAAAATATCACCCTGGAAGAGATTTTTAAGTCTTCTTGAACTGGATAAAAAAGATATTCGTCAAATTTTCTACTACGCCATTTTTGCTGGTATAGTAGCGCTCACCCTACCACTGGGGATACAAGCCATTATAAATCTTATTCAAGGTGCTCAGGTATCTACCTCGTGGATTGTACTTGTGGTTCTTGTCACAATGGGAGTTGCATTTCAAGGAGTTTTACAATTGATGCAAATACGTATTTTAGAAAATATGCAACAAAAGATTTTTACCCGAGCCTCTTTTGAGTTTGCGTATCGGTTTCCTAAAATAAAAATGAAAGAACTAAATAATTACTATCCGCCAGAATTGGCAAACCGATTTTTTGATGTATTAACAATACAAAAAGGGCTATCGAAAATTCTAATAGATTTTCCGGCGGCTACACTACAAATTATATTTGGTTTGATATTGCTATCCTTTTATCATTCCTTCTTTATTATTTATGGTTTTTTATTGATTTTACTCATTTATGTGGTCTTTAAGTTTACAGCAAAAAGAGGACTTGAAACCAGTCTTGTAGAATCAAAAAGTAAGTATAAGGTTGCGCATTGGTTACAAGAAATAGCTAGATCACTTATAAGTTTTAAGCTTTCTGGGAACACAGATTTAGCGATGAAACGTAATGATGATCTAACCACAAACTATCTTGAAGCCCGTGAAAATCACTTTAAGGTACTAGTGTTACAATTTATTCAACTCATCGGTTTTAAAGTTCTTGTGACTGCAGGATTACTAATTGTTGGCGGACTATTAGTGCTTAATCAGCAAATGAATATAGGACAGTTTGTAGCTGCAGAAATTATCATTCTGCTTGTTATTGGTTCGGTCGAAAAACTTATCAAAGGACTAGAATCATTTTATGACGTACTAACCTCGTTAGAGAAAATAGGACAGTTTGTAGATAAAGAACAAGAGATGCAATCTGGAGAAGACCCATTTACAAGCGAACAAGATTTACATATAGAGATCGACAACCTAAAATACAGTACTCCAGAGGGCCAAGAGGTGTTGAGTGGTATTGATTTTAATATAAAAAAAACAGATAGAGTTCTATTTGATGGAGCTTCGGGAACAGGAAAGACGACCTTAATTAAAATCCTTTCTGGCCTTATATCTCCTACAACTGGTGCATTGTATATTAATGGTGTTTCTATAAAAGGTCTCTGGCTCAATAAATATCGTGCTCATATAGGGCAAGTACTTCCTGTACAATCTCCATTTGAAGGCACCATCCTGGATAACATAACCTTTGGAAACAAAGAGGTTTCGCAAGAACATTTACATTCTGTACTTAAAAATCTTGGACTATTGTCTTTTATAAAAGAACAACCTAATGGAATCAATACCATGTTGTACCCTGAAGGACAGCAAATCCCGTTTACCATATCTAAGCGAATAGTGCTTGCAAGAGCCATTATACATAACCCTAAATTACTCTTACTTAAAGATCCTTTAGAACATTTTGAAACGAATGAGGCATCTCGTATTATCAAATATTTAACAGCTCCAGAACGCCCCTGGGCACTCATAATCTCTAGCCAAAATGGGCAATGGAAAGACTATTGCAATCAAACCATTAAAATTTCAGAAGGAAGAATAACCTCTAAGAACACAAACAATGCTTAATATCTCTCATAATCAATTAAACAAAAAAGTATCGCTTGAAGGGTATACCGCTTTTTCAAAAGCATTTACTTCTAAGCATAATAAGTTATTCAATAAGTTTTTAGGTGTTTTTGCTATCATTGTCATTATCATCCTCTTTTTACCATGGACTCAAAATGTAAATGGCAATGGCTATGTAACTACTTTGACACCAGATCAAAGGCCACAAACAATACAGTCACCTATACCAGGACGTATTGAAAAATGGTATGTTAAAGAAGGTGATTTTGTAAAAAAAGGGGATACCATTTTATTTATTTCTGAAATAAAAAACGAGTATCAAGATCCACGCTTAGTTGAACGTACTAATCGGCAGCGAGATGCCAAAAATCGATCGGTATTATCCTATCAAGAAAAGATTAAGGCATTAGAAAGTCAAGTAAACGCATTAAATAATGAGCGGCAACTAAAACTTTCACAAGCTAAAAATAAGCTAGAACAATCTCGATTAAAAGTAAAGAGTGATAGTATCGATTTACAGGCTTATAAAACGAATCTTGATATTGCTCAACGCCAGTTTGATCGTACCGTTATTCTGCAAAGCGAAGGTTTAAAAGCGATGACCGATGTAGAAGAAAAACGCCTAAAGCTACAAGAAACGCAAGCCAAATTAATTTCTCAGAAAAACAAATTGCTTGCTAACCAAAATGAAGTGCTTAATGCAACTATTGAGATCAACCGTATCGCTGCCGAGTATACCGATAAAATTGCCAAATCACGTAGTGAGCGTTTTACAGCAGAATCAAGACAGTTTGAGGCAGAAGCACAGGTTACTAAACTTGAAAATCAGTCGGCTAATTATCAGATACGTAATGCTTTGTATTATATCACAGCACCACAAAACGGTTATATAAACAAAGCCCTACGCGGGGGACTGGGCGAGACTTTTAAAGAAGGCGAAAAACTTGTAGGTATTATGCCAGTAGAGTATGATCTCGCTGTAGAAACTTTTGTAAACCCTATAGATTTACCATTAATACATATTGGAGAGAGTGTTAGGGTTCAATTTGATGGTTGGCCTGCTATTTTCTTTAGTGGTTGGCCTAATGCATCTTATGGAACCTATGCAGGAAAAATTGTTGCGATAGAAACCTTTATAAGTACTAATGGAAAATTTAGAATCCTAATAGCTCCTGATGATGCAGAGAACCCATGGCCTAAAAATGTTCGAGTAGGCTCTGGTGCATATACTATAGCATTATTAGAAAACGTACCTATTTGGTACGAATTATGGCGCCAATTAAATGGTTTTCCACCTAATTATTACATCAGGGATAAGAAAGAATCAACTAAAGCTAAAAAGTAAATGACAATAGCTATTAAATATATCAGTGTATTGATTTTGCTCGCTTTTGCAAAACCCGTGCTAAGCCAGAGTAGCGTAGCTGAGACAGAACAAAATACAACTACTTCATTAGTACAAACACTTACCTTTGAAGAATATTTGGGCTATGTAAAAAAGCATCACCCACTAATGAAACAAGCCGAACTTACATTAAGTATTGGTGAGGCAAATTTATTAAAAGCACGTGGTGGATTTGATCCAAAAATCGAAGTAGATTATGATCGAAAGAAATTTAAAAATACAGAATACTACGATCAATTAAGTGCTACTTTTAAAATACCCACTTGGTACGGTATTGAGTTTAAAGCAAATTTTGAAGAAAATACAGGCGAATTTCTAAATCCAAGTCTTACTGTCCCTGATGAAGGACTATATAGCGCAGGGGTTTCGTTTTCGTTGGCTCAAGGTTTTTTGATCAACGAACGCATGGCCTCACTTAAAAAAGCACGTTTTTTTAGGAAGCAAACTAAAGCCGACAGAGATTTACTTGTTAATACATTATTGTTCGAAGCTAGTAAAGCTTACTTAGAGTGGTTAAAAGCTACTAATGAACAGTTACTTTATACAACTTTTCTAAAAAATGCAAATACACGCCTTATGGCTGTAGAGCGTAGTGTTGAAACAGGTGAAAAAGCAGCTATTGATATTACTGAAGCCAGAATTACATTACAGAACAGACAACTTAATCTGGAAGCAGCTTCTTTAAAGAGAAAAAAGGCAGCTCTAATCGTTAGTAATTATTTATGGCTAAATGATATACCAATGGAAATTAAGGAGGATGTAGTACCGGTAGTACCAGAATTAAATACGTTAGAAGCTTCACTCTTATTAGAAGGTATTACGAATACTTCAGAATTGCTTAGCAATCACCCTAAATTATTAAGTCTCGACGCCAAAATTGATGGACTTACCGTAGAACGCTCTTTAAAACTAAATAAATTATTACCTAAAATAAATATTCAGTATAATTTCTTAACACCAAAAATTGATCAAATACGCACTTTTAATACTACGAACTACAAAGCATTTGTAAATTTTAGTTTACCATTATTTTTGCGTAAGGCAAGAGGAGATTTGCGATTGGCTAAATTAAAATTACAAGACGCCAATCTTGAACGAGTATCAACAGCGATCACTCTTCAAAATAAAATAGATGCTGTTTATGCAGAGATTAATTCACTTACTAAACAAAATCAATTAATAAGAAATATCGTCATAGATTATGAAGCATTAGTTAAGGCAGAAGAACGTAAATTCTTTTTAGGAGAAAGCTCATTATTTATTATAAACTCACGAGAACAAAAATTACTCGATATACAGTTAAAAGAAAATACTCTACTTATTAAACGACTTATGACAACAGCAAGTTTATATAATACTCTGGGATTATCTGTTTAAACAAAAATTGTAAAAGTAATAGTTTGTGGTTTTGTATATAAAAGAGAATATTGATGCGGTTTTATTTAATATTATTTCTTCTGAGAAATAAAAATGTTTTTCTGCTTTATTAAATAGACAATCCATCTTAAATATAACTTCATGTACGTCCTATTAAATTGAAGTTCTATCCTATTCTTTGGATGATAACGAGGACTATTTTTGTACATAAATAATGAGTAGTAATTTATGTATAAGTAAATGTAAACCGAATCATATGAATCAGAAATGGGACAATAGATATAAAGATCAAGAATTTGCCTATGGTAAAGAACCTAATGTGTTTTTTAAAGAATGGCTTCAGAAATTTGAACCTGGATCTATATTGATGCCAGCAGATGGCGAAGGGCGTAACGGGGTATTTGCAGCAAAACTTGGATGGAAAGTAACTTCATTTGACCTAAGTATAGAAGGGCAATCAAAAGCAATACAACTAGCAAAAGAGAATCATGTAATTCTTGATTACGTTGTAGGAAACCTAGAACAACTTAAGTTTCAAAGAGAAACATTTGATACGATCGGACTTATATATGCTCATTTTTCTGCCGAAAAGAAGTCAGCATTTCACAAAAAATTAAACGACTATCTCAAAGAAGGTGGTATTATTATTTTAGAAGCTTTTAGCAAAAACCATATACCCCTTAGAAAGCTTAATCCTAAAGTTGGAGGCCCAAATGATATTGATATGTTGTACTCTAAAGAAGAAATAATAGCTGATTTTAAAAATTATGAAATCATAGTATTAAAGGAAGAAGAAATTCTATTAAATGAAGGTAAATATCATATAGGAAAAGGGTCGGTGATTAGATTTGTAGCAAGAAAATTGGCCAATACCGATTAGCGTTTATGATTAACTTAGGTCGTTTCTTGACCGGTATTTTTTTAACAATCTAATGTGTTTTTTATAGTGATAACTCATTTATCATATGTACTAATTTAGATTTATTTCTAGTAGAAATATTCACTTTGTCATTATTACTTAAAACGATAGTTTCTTTTTTATATATTGATGTGATGTGGTTTAGATTGATCAAATCGAATCTACTTGCTCTAAAAAAGTTTTTCTTTTCTAATAAATCACTATAATACCCTAGTGATTTAGAAGCCACAAGATTTCTTTTATCACTTAAATAGAAAAGAGTGTAATTTCCATCAGCGACACAACGAATAATATCAGCAAAATTAACAGCGATATGTTTATTGCCTACATGCAATAGAAATTTTTTTCCATTTTCATGAATCATTTCTTTTAACATTTCATATTTGTAAAACTCGAACATTCTCTGTTTAAGTGTGTTATATTTTTTAAATATAGCTAATAGTCGATTCGCATTTATAGGTTTAGTTAGAAAGTTTAATGCATAGTATTCTAAAGCTTTCTCGATAAATTCGCCATGTGCAGAAATAAAAATTACTTCGAAGCTTGGATTAGGAAAGGCATCCAAAATTGCAAATGCATTTCCATCTTTTAGTACAATATCCATTAAGACAATTTCTGGCTGAGTTTTATTAATTAAATCAATAGCATCAGCAATAGAGCATGAAAACCCTTCAATACTTACATCATTGTTTTCTTTGGTTAGAATTTTTTCGAGATATTTTACCGTATCAAGATCATCTTCTATAATTACAACCTTTACTTTTTTTTTCATTGCTTTGTTAGGAAATAAACCTTTATTAGGAATAAATGATTTCAAATTTAGCATCAAAAAAGATAGGTATAATATTTTTATTAAGCTTAGTCAGCTTTTCATTCAATGTATATACACAAAAAGAATACTCTTATAAAGAAATTTCTGAATATGGGATAAAACCGTTGAATAGAGAAAATTTGATCGTTTTCAAAAAGATTCTTTTAGATAACGAACTAACATATGGGTGGACTAAATACAATGCGTATTACAGTTATTATATGCTGAAAGAACAAAAACGCGATTCTGCCATCTTTTATGCTAATAAGGCTATTACTACCTATGAAACAGTAAAAGATAAGTATCCTAAAGAAGAAGCTAATCTTATTAACGCATATTTTGCAAAAGGAAGATCATATGCAGAGAATAAGGATTACCAAAATTCTACGATTGCTCTACTTAAGTGTTTAGAAATTGAAAAAAGATATCCTTCAAAAGCAAGAGGTTACATTTTTACCGGAATAGCAAATAATCATTTAGCGATAGGAAACGATAGTTTAGCACTAAATTTTTATAAAAGAGCATTAAAAGATTCATTTTATATTTCTACTCCGAGATCTTTAATTACAGCACTTACAAGGGTTGGAGCACTGTATGATTATGATTTTTTAAATGAAATTGATTCTGCCAAATATTATACTCAAAAAGCAATTAAGCGTTCTATTGCCTTAGATTATAAAAACAATCTCTCTACTTTATATGGAAATTTAGGAAGTCTTTATAAACGAGAAAATAAAATAGATTCTACTATTATATATTACACCAAAGCACACGAAATCCTAAAACAACATAAACCAATTACTAAAGAAGGAGCATTAAAAACATCTCTTTATGATATCGCAAATTATAGTTACGTAAAAATTTATTCAGGCAAACTTGACGACGCTATTATAGATTTGCAAAGCGTTTTAGATAGCTTAAGTAAGTTCTCTGAATATAACAAAGATGATAAAGGACTTTTCCTTTCGGTATATGAAAACATGACTCTTGCATATCAAAATAAGAAGGATTATGTTAAATCTAATGCAGTTCTAAAAAAGAAAGAAGAATTCTTAAACCAGTTTCATAAACAGCAATTAAAGCAAGAATTAGAAAAATTACAAGTTCAATATGAAACTAAAAAAAGGAAATCTGAAATTCAACGATTAAAAATACTTACGGCTGACCAAAAGACAATTCAAAAACAGCGAAATATTATATTCTATAGTATTATTGCGATGATGCTAATTTTCTTGATTGGTATTGTCTTTTATTTTTATCAAAAGAAACTCAATGATAAATATAAAAAAGTCGTTCTGCAGCAACAATTATTAAGAACACAAATGAATCCTCATTTCATTTTTAATGCGCTTAATAAGATTGTTATATTGAATGAAGACCAGCCTGATAAGGTGCAGAATTATGTTTTGGGGTTATCTAAACTAATAAGGCTTACGCTTGAAAACTCTAGAGAAGAATATGTTCCTTTAGAAAAAGAAGTAGGAGCATTAGAGCATTATTTGATATTACAGTCTAATTTCTCAACAAGTTTTATGTATTCTATTGAAATGGATCCAGAAATAGAATCAGAATTTTACCATATTCCTCCAATGATAATACAACCATTTGTAGAGAATGCCATTATTCATGGAATCGCAGAAAAAAAAGAAAAAGGAATCGTAAAAGTAATTTTTGAAACGAATACAGAAAACACAATAATCTGTAAGGTGATCGACAATGGAATCGGTTATTCTCATCAATTTAAAAAAAATATTTCCAGTCTAAAAGATCATACTTCATTATCAGAAAAAATTGTACGAGAGCGATTGGCTATTTATAATAAAAAATTTAAATCCGATGCTTCTTTAGAAATTAAGGATTTAAAAGACGAAACTAACGATTGCATAGGTTCTGTTGTAAAAATAGTACTTCCTTTTTATAGTATTTAGAAGCTTTCACATGGTGTTGATTAACGCTTAGATAAAAAACAACTTCGCTTATGTATTTGTCCTTCGAAAAAAACTTTATTAATGATTTCTTTATGATCGTATTATTCTTAAATCTAAAAGTAAATATCATGAAGAAACAAAAATTAACATCAAAATTAACATTGTCAAAACAAGTGATCACTAAATTGCAATCTAGTAGCATAAGAGGAGGAGGTACCCAAATTTGTAGTAACACTAACGCGGGATATGGTTGCCCTCAAAGACAAACAAAGTTTTGCGACGCTTGATATCAAAAGCATAGAAAATAATGTTAAGCATTACTTTTTATAGAACAAAGGGATGATCTTTTTGATTATCCCTTTGTTTTTGTAATAGGTTTAATTCTAAGCAATGTTTTCTAAAAGAGGCTCGGCCATGGCTGCAGATACATCTCTCGTATCTATAGTAATAATATGCCCATAGTATTTAAAATGATATCGAGTATGAGTCAATACACCTCTATACAACCATGAGGTGTTTCCTGTATATCTAAATTTTGTATTTATATTTTTCAGGAGTGGTAAAGATGATTTTTCTTTTGACTCTTTTTTAGAGTTGAACTCTTTAGTTAGTTCTAAACGTTTTTGTGAACAACACGACATAATTTTCTTTTTTTAATTACTGTTTTGATGTTGCTTGCTCTAACAAACAAGCAAACCCTGATAATGCAAACCAAAGCAAGAGTATTTGGTTCCAACTCTCTCCTTTCCAAATTGCAAAAGGTAAGCTTATCCATATGCTAAGACAATAAAAACAATCTAATAGAGATCCAAAAAATCCTTGCCCTAACCATTTTCTGATTGTAATTATGATATCAAAGGGGCCATCTTCGGCACTACATAAATGTGTAATTCTCCAGATGCACAGCCCCTTCAAAATAAATATAAACCAATCCATTGATTATGGAGTTGGCAGGTTTATACGTTCCATCAGAATACTTCTGTGAGCTTGATATAAGCTACTAAGCCCGCTGTTATACCCGTTAGTAATTCGTTTACGAGCAGTAAGATGAAAAGAAAGACGAGTAAAATATTCATTAGCTTTTATCCATCCTCCTTCTGTTAATGCTGGTTGTATCCCCACATTGATTAACCCGGCATCCGAAAACTCCTGAAGAGTTCCGCTATATCCGGGACAGGCATGTGGTTGGTTCCCCGATGCATTTCCCGAAGACAATATAGTATCTCCAGAAACCGTATCAGATAGAGGAGGGTTAGGGGTATTAACTCGTAACCCTATCATAGGACCAGGACATCTGCTCATTGTTAGCGCATAAGAATCAACAAATCCATATGGATCATTCGCTCTAAAATTAAAATTGATTTCGGTATTAAGTTCGTAGTCTTCTAAACGATACAATCCGCAACCTGCATTTACAATTGAAGTATCTGCAAAGGTTAGAGCAGAAAAATCAAAGTTTAATGGTTTGTTATGTATATATAAAGCAATCATATCTGTAGCATTGGCTACTGGATTACCATTACCGTCATAACCATCTACACGTACATAGAATGTTCCTGGTTTAGTTTCGCCTTGTACCTTGTCATATATGCTAGTCCTAAGCTGCATGTATCGACCAATTTTATCTGG
Source organism: Aquimarina atlantica (assembly GCF_000626715.1). Classification (GTDB taxonomy): domain Bacteria; phylum Bacteroidota; class Bacteroidia; order Flavobacteriales; family Flavobacteriaceae; genus Aquimarina; species Aquimarina atlantica. Next base: position 450,549 of record NZ_AQRA01000003.1, read on the forward strand.
TATCCAGTCAATATGATCGACATTCATTTCTCTCTGAATATTCCTGTAAGCTGGTACGCTCACAGCGGGACCACCATCAACTTTTAGCAATTGACTATAAAATGGTCCGACATCATCTCCGTTATAATTCGGTAAATTACGTTTAGAATAGCGAGGGTGCTTGTAATTTTGACTAACAAATACCCAAGGAATAGTTCCCGAACGTTTTATACGAATGGTATACCATTTTATTTTATTTTGCGCAGCTGTTTTGCTCACATCATACATACAACCAGTCATATCTATAGTGCCTCCCCAGGCTGCACAATCTACTTTGAAACCTGCCAGGCTACTATTTACCGAAATTTTTCCACTTGGCTCTAAGTCATTGTTAAAACCATTACGATGTAGTTGAGAAGGAAAAAAAGAAGCGGTTGTATTTTGATTTCCCCCTATAAAAACATTCCCTAAACTGCCAATCAAGTTTCCGTTAAAACATGCAGACGAAGGTTGTATTTGCGATTTAGGTAAACAAAGGTTTATCCGTTTTTTGTTTGGAATGTTATAATAAGGAGCACTTTCATATAAAACAGTATTAGGAGCAAGGCTGGTAACTTTTACAATTACATCTGGATACGCAACTACATTAATGTTTTCGCCCGGAGCTTGATCACTAGAATCCTCGATCCCTGGAAAACTCATATCGAATGAGAACCTAAAAATATAGTTTCCATTCATGTCGGTAATTGTATCTCCTAACAATCTTCTGTTCCCCTCTCCTGTATATGCATCTCCAGCTAGCTCTGCTGCTGTACGGTCGTATTCCTCAAAAGTTAATGTGATATTATTTGCGGGTTCTGTATTACATCTAAAATATAACCCTTCAATAGCCTTTACTAATCGTAGATCTCTTACTCTTGAAGCATCAGCCAGAGAAACTTCTCGTTTCCTAGAACTGATAAGCTTATAGTTTGCAGCAGCAAATTCTGAAGCTTTTTCTTTCTTCTTGCTTACCAAATCAGGATTCTCTAACCTTCGGTATAGTAATTCGGTTTTTGGCTTGGTAGCCTGTCCTTCTAAATCAATTACGATAGGTTTAAAAGGAGCAGGATCTGGTGGAATTGGACCTATATCCTCTGGAATTCTCTCTGGATATAATTTTTCTATATACCTTTTGATTTTAGAATTCTTAAGGGCTTCTAGTAAACCAACATAGGTGTCAATTACAAAAGGTCCTCTCCAACATGGATTGAATAGACATCTTCCGCTATACATAGAAACATGACCATAAATAAGAAAATCATTAATGTTTACTGGTGTAGAACATTCGAGCACCAGGTCGTTAAAATCAGAATCACCTCCGGCATCATTAGATAGAATTTCGAAAGAGTGATTGCCTCCTGTGGTTTTTGGAAATTTAATTTTGGTATCAGACTGTTGATATCCTTCTCCCGGATCGTTTTGTATGGCAATTGCCCATTGATCACCTGTTACATTAACTGTAGTTCCCACAGTTCCCGAGTGAGTTCCGTTTCCGGTATCCGCCCCGATGACGATAAATCTTTGAGGATAAGAAGCAGATTTTGCTTTTACCTTAACATTCCAATCCCCCTGCATTGAAATAATCATAATATACTTTTTTTAGTTAATATGGATTAATGAAGATTATAAAAATAAAATAGAAGGTGATAGGGTTCAAGGTGTATAAGTCCCTTAATGAAAGGTGTTTATACTGTGTTTTTTTAGTGTTAATACCCCAGTTTTAGTGAGTGATAAAACGGTGGAAATTATGCGTTTGGAGTTTTGTCTATATCGTAAAGAAATACTACTTTATGAAAAATGTCATTAATATTTATTACTAACTTTGTAGAGAGTTATTGATCACTTTATTACCTTTGATTGTTTCCTAGAAAATAATTATTGTTATCAATACGACGAGTATAGTTTCCTGAAACCTGTTTTTTTAAGGGCAGGATTCATAAAAATACGATACAATGAGTAAGGCTAAAAATTCTATATATAATCAGTCTATCTACCTATTACTTAATGTTGCAAATTACATTAATATAAAATCTCCTTTTTCATAATAATTTTAATTTGATTACTAATGTATTACCTGCTATTTGAGTTTTTCATAACAATACTCATTTGGCATAATTATCCTATCTCGAATGATTTTGTTAAACATCATAAAAACAGAATTATATCGAGGCCGTATTTAAATCCATATTAAACAAATCAACATTATGAATAGAGAAGAACTATTAAAAGCTATAGACAAAAAGTATAAAGCAATGGGGCAGGACCCCGATGTACATCTATCTGGCTTATTGCACACAGAACCTATGAAGTATTGGGATTTTATACAGGTAGATGCCTTATTAGGATTACAAACCCAACGAACACAATTACCCGATGAGATGGTGTTTATCATGTACCATCAAATTAATGAATTATTGTTTAAAATGATCCTTTGGGAAATGAGTCAAATTTCTCATACCGAAAATATAGAACCTAAAAAATTCGAAATGCATCTTATGCGTGTAAGTCGATATTTTGATATGCTTTCAAACTCATTTGATATTATGGGTGAGGGGATGGAAATTGATCAATATATGAAGTTTAGAGATACGCTAACACCTGCGAGCGGGTTTCAATCTGCGCAATATCGTAAAATAGAGATCGCTTCTACAGAACTCATTAATCTAATCGATTTTAGATTCAGGAAAACCATAGACAGAAACACTCCTTATGCATATGCTTTTGATAATATGTACTGGCAGGCAGCAGGCACAGATCATAAAACGGGTAAGAAGAGTAAATTGATGATCAATTTTGAAACGAAGTATAAAAAAGAATTGATCGAATGGATGAAAGAATACAATACGGTTAATTTATGGACTAAATTTAAAGAGCTTCCTGAAGAATACCAGCACAATACAGAGTTGATTAATGCTATGCGCCATTATGATCATACGGTAAACATTAATTGGGTGATGCACCATTATGATGCCGCAGCAAAATATTTGGATCATGGAAAAGAAAATGTAGAAGCAACCGGGGGTAGTGATTGGCATAAGTATATGCATCCAAGATATCAAAGACGTATATTTTTTCCAGAATTATGGAGCGAGGAAGAACTAGAAAACTGGGGAATTAACAATCTTAAAGGATACAGGGAAATTATGTGATATAGTTTTAGTTTGTGTGCCTATTTTGATGTTATAGAAATTACCGGAATTTAAATTAATTTATTGATATTTGTGATCTTTTTAACAAGTTAAAAATATTAAAATTTCGATGAGAAAAAATATTCTATATACCCTAATAATCTCTGCATTTGTATTGAGTTGTAATAAAGATGATGATTCAGAACGAAGTCCAGAAGAAAAAGAAGAAGTCATAGTTTTTGCAGATACTAATTTTAAAAGGGCACTAGTAAATGATAAAGTAATAGATGTAAATGAAGATTTTACTCTTGATGTCGATGCTGATATTAATAATGATGGAGAGATACAGTTGAGTGAAGCAAAACAAGTACAGTTTTTAGATGTTTCTAATAAAGGAATAACTTCATTACAAGATTTAAAGTATTTTATTAATCTAAATATATTAATGTGTACTTCTAATCAATTAACTCGTTTGGACTTAAGTAAAAACCCAAGACTTAGAATTTTAAATTGTTCTTTTAATCAAATATCGAGTATAGATATTAGCCTTAATGAAAATCTTGCTATATTGAATGTAAATAATAATAAGTTAACCTCTATAGATATTAATAATAACCTTAATCTCTCAACACTTTTATGTTCTTATAATTCAATTACCAGTTTGGATATTAGTAAGAACTCAAATATTTTCCATTTGTCATGTACTTCGAACCAATTAACTAATTTGGATGTTAGTAATAACAATAAGCTTGAGATGATATATTGTGACGAAAATCAAATAACAGACTTAGATGTTAGCAATAATTTTGAACTTAATACTTTAAATGTAAATTCTAATCGATTGACTACTCTTGATATTAGTAAAAATGTAAATCTTATAACTTTATCTTGTGACAAAAACCAATTAACCAGTATAGATATTACTAATAACTCGAAGCTGACGTCATTTTACTGTGAAGAGAATCAACTTACTAATCTTGATATTAGTAAAAATCCTGATCTATTAACACTATATTGCGGAAATAATGACTTAACTGAATTAGATGTTAGTATTCACTCTAAACTTACAACGTTAGCACTCGAAATTAATAAGTTGACTCAACTTGATATTAGTAATAATAAAAATCTTGTGAATTTATGGTGTGGGTATAATGATTTGACTGATCTTGATGTTAGTAATCAACCTGACCTTCAATTCCTGCGTTGTAGTGATAATCCATTGACGGATTTAGATCTTAGCAACAATTCTAAACTTATGTCCTTAGTTTGTATTTCTAGTGGGTTAAGTAGATTGAATATTCAAAATAATAATAATAGTAATTTGGAATCTGTTTTAGCAAGAGGAAACAATAATCTAACTTGTATTCAAGTAGATAATGTAGCTTTTGCTGAAGAAAATTCGAAATGGGAAATTGATGATACCGCTACCTATAGTGTTAACTGTAATTAGTAATTAGGATAAGGTAGTGAATATTATTGTGGAGTCACCAATCTTAAAGGATATGAGAAAATTTCATAACCTCATTCTACCTATATGTAATTTTGATATAATGTCTAGTTTCTTAAAAACAGAGCTTAATTGGTATTAAGTTCTTGAAGTTCTCTTTCGGTAGCTTTTAGGAGTTTTTTTAATTTTCTTTTTGTAAATCTGCAATTAGAGTTTGATATATCTTCTGTTGTACGATACATTAGAGATTCGCAATATTTAATTCGATTAGCAACGGGGAGTTTTGAAATAACGTTTTTATAAAGCTGATCTAAATTCGTTAGTGAGTCTGGGGGATTCCTCTTAAATGAAAACATTCTTGGCTGTAATTTTAGTCATATTAGGGCTGTCGGTTTTAAAAATTGGGGACCAACTGTCAAAGAGTATCAAATTTCATTCCCAAGTTTATGCAGAATAGTTAAATTTTTAATAAGAGTAAGTTTATTGATGTTTAACCGTATTTGCCATAAAAATATAAGAAACTGGTAGTGCGTAAAATAAGGTTGATTATGTTAAATTGTTATTTTAATACCATTTTTGCTTCTAAAACGTTATTTTTAGTAACCTTAACCTACATTGTCCTTTTTTGAATCTTTATATAGTATCTTTATTATTGGTTGAAGAAGAACCTTCTAACACGTTACTCCAAAACATACTTGGGGTGTTTGTTACTGTTGGGATTGTTTCGATATGTATATATTATGTTTTACGATATTTAGAATCAATTTATGTAAAGTATAATAAAAAGCCCTATTTTATTCACCTTTATTTTACTCTAAAAAAATTACCACTTCATTTACAAGCATTCCTGGATGCGAATGATTTTTATGCTTCTCTGGATAAAAAAAGAAAACGATATTTTGCACATAGAACCGTTAGATTTTTAGAAAATACCCGTTTTGTAGGTAGAGAAGGGTTGGTTGTCGATGATTTTATGCGTATGCAAGTAACTATTATGGTTACACAGCTTACTTTTGGAATGCGCCATTATCTGTTAGAATATTTAAACACCATAGTTTTATATCCAACATCATTCTATTCGATTTTAAACAAAACAGAAAACATAGGAGAGTTTAATCCTATATCTAAGGCGTTAGCTTTGTCCTGGAAAGATTTTCAGAAAGGAAATTTACATCTGGACAAAGGAAAAAGTTTGGGGGTTCATGAAATAACACATGCTATTCATTATAACTCTATAAAAAACAATAATATTAGTTGTGAAATTTTTTATGACACTTTTTTATTGTTAGAAAAGTATCTGGGTGCCGAAGAAATAAGGAAAAAGATAGTAGAATCTAAGATATTGAGAGATTATGCATATACCGATAAATTCGAATTTATTGCAGTTTTGGTTGAGGTTTTTATGGAATCGCCCAAGGAGTTAAAAAAGCAATTCCCCGAGATATACTATTATGTAGTACAGATGTTTAATTTTAGATATTTTGAGGATTAATTAATCAATATTGGCAATTGGTTTTTTTGTTGCTATTTTCCTTCGGTAATAGATTTTAATATTGTTTTGGCATGGATTCTTGAGTTTTCGATAAACCAGACATGAGTGTCCATACCACCACATATTACACCAGCTAAATAGAGGTTTTTGATATTAGTTTCCATGGTTTGTTCGTTATATTGAGGATATAACTTGGTATCGTTAGAGAGTTGGATTCCTATTTTTTGTAGAAACTCGAAATTTGGTTTATAACCCGTTAGTGCCAATACCCAGTCATTTGGAATGCTAAATTCCCCCTGTGGAGTCTGGAAATCGATCTTTTTGGGTAATATTTCTTTTATAGTAACATTGTAAAAGGCTTTGATACTCCCTTCTTCAATACGATTTATGATATCGGGTCTTACCCAATATTTTACACGTTTTCCAATTTCTGGTCCACGAACCAGCATTGTCACCTCTGCTCCTTTTCTATAACACTCTAAGGCTGCGTCTACTGCAGAGTTACTCGCACCAATAACAGCTAGTTTTTGTTTAGCAAAAAAATGAGGATCTTTATAATAATGAGAAACTTTATCTAAATTTTCTCCCGGAACATCCATAGTATTAGGAAGGTCATAAAATCCGGTAGCAATAATTACATAAGTAGAAGTATATTGTTCTTTATCGGTTTTGATATGAAAAACACCTTGTTTTTTATGTACTGCATTAACTTTCTCAAATAGATTAATATGTAGTTGGTTAGAAGTTACAATCCTACGGTAGTATTCAAGAGCTTCATTGCGTTTTGGTTTGGCTTCATTGCTAATAAATGGGATATTATCAATTTCAAGTTTTTCCGAGGACGAGAAAAACTGCATATTAAGCGGGTAGTTGTATAAGGAATTAGTGATAACTCCTTTTTCAATAATACAATAATCCAGTCCTTTTTTCTTTGCTTCGAGGCCACAGGCTATACCAATAGGTCCGCCGCCAACAATTATCAAATCTACATGCTTCATTAAAAAATCATATTGATAAAGTTCTAACTTTAATTTTAGAGGGATATCTTATTTTACTCTTGTAAAACTAGTGATTTTTGTAATCTCTAATGCAAAAAAGATGGGGTTCTGTTATGTGCCCCACCTTTTGTAAGTAGTGTTTAACTACTATTTAATAACTAACTTTTTCGTAACTGTTTTTTTCCCTAGTATAATGTTCAAAAAATAATTTCCTGGCAATAAAGAAGCAGTGTTTAGTATAATTTCCTGGTTGGTATTAAAATTAGTTTCCGAAATTTTTAACCCTGAGGCATCAAGTACTTTTACTATAATTGGAGTATTTGTTTCTATAGTATCAATTTTGACTTTCACTATGTTTTTAGAAGGGTTTGGATATACGATTACTTTAGGATTATTGTCGTTTATCTTTTTTATAGGTGGATCAATTGGTTTTTTTTTACCTTCTTCTATGGTGTAAAATTTATTTACTCTTAGTTTTGTATATGTATCAACATTTCCTGATGGCCAATAGATGGTTAATTTATCGATTTTTGGTGCTTTACCCAATCCAAAGTGAACTCGTAAGCTATTATGACCCATAAATGTATTTGAAGCAGAGACCTCTCTTTTTAGAGTAACTAATTTTCCTTTGATTTTGGTCGTTAACTCTAATCGAGCACCTAGTGCGGCTTTATTTGAAGGATTACCAATGAGTTTAATATTTACAAAATGATTTTTTACTGCTAAGTCATTTCTGAAAAGCCCTTTTACACCTTGACCAACAACAAAGAAATCTAAATCACCATCATTATCGTAATCTCCAATAGTTGCTCCGGTAGAATTCCCAGAGGTAGCTGTATTAATAAGATTAGTATTTTTTTCGGTAAAAGTACCATCTCCATTATTAACAAAATACCCACTACCCATTGCACTAGAAGCTGTAATGATAACATCTAAATCACCATCATTATCAAAATCTCCCCAGGCATTGGCTAAGTTTTGATTGTTACCAGTGGTAAATGGGGTATTGGTACTTTGATATGTACCAGAATTATTAATATAAAATTTGTTTTCGACTCCAGAATAATTGGTAAGGCAAATATCGAGATCACCATCATTATCATAATCTATTGCATTATAGCATTGTCCATCTTGTGGATCTTCTGCAAATGAGAGATCGGTATTCGTTAATTTTACAAATCCTTCGCTTCCGGTTTCAACTTGCAGATTTTTAAATAAAAAATCGTGTTTGATTCCTGTAGGACCAGCGGCAGGACCACTGGCAATAAATAGATCTGTATCTCCATCTTCATCATAATCAGTCCAATTAGATACAGTGTAAGCTGCTTTTTCTGTAAGAAAATCGTAGGGTTCTGTTACTTCGGTAAAAGTCCCATCACTATTTCCTCGATATAAACGATTAGGAAATCGATTTGTTCCAAGAAATAAGTCGGCAAAGGTTAAAATAAAATCAACATAGCTATCATTATTATAATCGCACCATTGTACACTCCAGGTTGCAGAATTAATCGTGTTTAAAATTGTATTCGTTTCTGTAAATTGGCCGTTACCGTCGTTAGCATAAATTCTGGTTTGTAAGGTAGACGGTGCGGTAAACCGTGAATAGATTAGATCCAGATCTCCATCATTTTCATAGTCTGCCCAGCTACAACTGTTAAGTGATGTGGCAGTGGGGATTATTGTACTACCTTCTGCAATTTTAAAATTTCCATTTCCAAGATTTTTGTAAATGGTCCCGGCATAAAATAGATCTAGATTACTATCATTATCAATATCTGCCCATCCTGTACCAAAATAGGTTCCTCGAATAGCCGAGTCAGATACTATAGGATTAATACTGTCTTTGATAAGTGTAAACTTTTGCGCAAAAGAGGTAATCGTAAAACTGTAAAAAATGAATAAGAATAAAGTTCTCATAAGCTCAAGATTTTTAAGAGTTATAAGATTAAAGTTCATTAAAACAGGAAGGGAATAGGTTTAGAATTATAATTTTTAACCTTTTTTATTAGTTACATCATATTCGAACTATAAGTGGTTTTAATTATTCTGAACTTCTAATTTTTTTCTCTTATATTCAGACGGAGTACAATTAAACTTATTTTTGAAAGCCGTATTAAAAGTAGCTTTGTTATTAAACCCAACATCAAAATAAATGGTTTTAATACTGGCTTCAGAATTTTCTAGAAGTAATTTTTTAGCTTCTTCTAATCTATATTCATTTATAAATTGATTGAAATTCTTCTTAGACTTTTCGTTTATAAGCTTAGAAAGTATGTGACTAGAAAAACCAATATTATCTGCTAATTGTACTAGACGTAAATCATTATTTAAATATGGTTTATTTGTTTTAATATATGATAATAACATATCGTAAAACTCATCTTTGGTAGATTCAGTTAATTCCTGATGATTTTCTTCTTTCAAAAATAGATTAGATAATAATTCTCCATTAAAGATAGAAGGTTCTTTGTATACCATATAACCAATGCCATAGATAGCTATAGACATTGAGAAAGAAATTGCATAATCCCAATGAATGTTGAAAAAAGAGAATTTAACCAATACATAATAACTCATATAGGCAATAATAAAGACTAAGAATAAATTGATAAGGAAAGTAGACCATTTTTTTCTGATTACTTCATATTGAGAATTTTTATCACTTTTATGAAAGGTAATAAAATCTTTTATGATGATGATATAAATTATTAGTGATAAAGCTACCAACCAGGGAGATCGAATCGACCAAAAAAGATAAAAAAGAAAATCGTCTTCATGTTCTTTAAGGTTTTGAAAACCTTCTGATGCAATAAGATAGTATCCATTAATAATAAAGGATAGAATTGCTGGGGCAAAGTGATACCATCGTATTTTGAAATTTTTACTGTAAAATCTTGTAATATAAATGTACAGAAGGGGCCCAAATGCAAGATACCAGCTAGAGTCAAAAAAATAAAAATAAGGATATACAGACCCATAATTAGTCCAGAAAAAGACGTATTGAAGTAGAATAAAAGAAAAACCTAAAATAAGTAAAATAACAGGAAGGTTATTGATCCTTCCTGTTTTACGAATACTTAAAATAATACTTAAGAAGAATCCTAGTGAGCTTACGATTAGGAAAATTGATGTCCATGTATCAAAAGACGGAATAGGATTCTGTTCCATTTTGTATTGACTAAGTGTTTATGATCTCTTTTAATTCTTTAATGGTTTGATTAGGATTAGTACTTTTAAAAACAAAACTTCCGGCAACTAATACATCTGCTCCGGCATCTATAAGTTGTTTTGCATTTTTATTAGTTACTCCTCCATCAATCTCAATTAATGTACTTGCATTATTTCTTACAATAATTTCGCGAAGTTGTTTTACCTTTTTATACGTATTTTCGATAAAGGATTGACCACCAAATCCGGGGTTTACACTCATTATGCATACCAGATCTATATCATTAATAACATCTTCTAGTAAACTTACATTGGTATGCGGATTTATAGCAACACCTGCTTTCATTCCTTCGGCTTTAATTGCTTGCAATGTTCTATGAAGATGTGTACAAGCTTCATAATGTACAGTAAGAATATTACTTCCCAGGTCTGCAAAAGTTTTAATATATCGATCTGGATCAACAATCATAAGGTGTACATCAATTGTCTTGGTCGCATGTTTTACGATATCACGCAAAACAGGCATCCCAAAAGAAATGTTGGGAACAAAAACGCCGTCCATAATATCGATATGAAACCAGTCTGCGTCACTATTATTAATCATTTCTACATCACGTTGCAAATTAGCAAAATCTGCAGCTAATACTGAAGGGGCTATACGTTTTGAAGCCATAAATCTATCTTGTTTCCCGCAAAAGTACTATTTAATATATTTATCCTTTGAATTTACTATAATAAAATATTCTTTTTTCGCTACTGTTTCAGAAAAAGAATAAACGGGTATCTCTTCGTATACTTGATATCTAATTTGACCGAGTATAAACTTTCCTTGTTTAATAGTGTAAACACAGGAATGCTCTTTTTTAAATAAACTTGAGGCGATAAATAGTATAGATTAGGTAATTAGAGAAAGCTATATTTTGAAAGCTTATGATCATCTATTATTAATTGAATTTCATAAATTTTTGAGCTAGATATGAGATGCTTTTATAATGCTCTGGATTATGTTCTTCTTCTTTTTTTAAGAATTGATGCAATTCACTTTGATTGTAATGATCAGATATCACGGTAAACGAAGAGCGGGATTCTGAGAAAGAAGAACTTATAATTTCTTTATCCAGCATCTTAATGATATTATGGTGTCGATAATCTTTTCGTATTTTTTCGAACATCATTTTAACGGTTTGCTCTTCACCTTCTAGAATTTGAAAAAAATTTCCTTCAGAATATATCAATATCCCCATAAGACCAATTGCGTTATTATTAAGCCTAACATAATCCATAAGCGCTGTCATATCAGAATTTGATATGTTTGGATTTACGGTGCTAACATAACTTATTATATATCTCATGATGAATAATATATTAAGAGGGGGGTAGCTACTTAAATATACGAATTTCGAGATACTTTTGCTAGAATATTGGGGGTTCTGTTGGGAGAATTTGTAATATTTATGTATAAAAATGGTTTTTTTATGGGTTCCCGTAAAGTTTTTACGGATTACCGTAAGAAAAAACCTCCGGTAATCAGCCGGAGGTCATTCATCAATCAAAAAACGAACAGTTATGTTATAAAACTGTTTGTAACCGCAATTTAGGAATTTATCCTAAATAAGTCTTTAATATTTTACTTCTAGATGTATGTTTTAATCTTCGAATTGCTTTTTCTTTGATTTGACGTACACGTTCACGTGTAAGATCAAAAGTTTCTCCAATTTCTTCAAGAGTCATTGGATGTTGATCTCCAAGACCAAAATATAAGCGTATTACATCTGCTTCTCTGGGAGTAAGTGTTTCTAAAGCACGCTCTATTTCTGTACGAAGAGACTCATGTAATAGTGTTCTATCAGGATTTGGTGATTCTCCAGAATTTAATACATCATAAAGATTAGAATCTTCTCCTTCAACAAGTGGAGCATCCATACTTACATGACGTCCAGAATTTTTCATCGATTCTTTAACATCATTGATAGTCATATCTAATTCTTTTGCAATTTCTTCGGCACTTGGTGGGCGCTCATGCGATTGCTCTAAGAAAGCATATGTTTTATTGATCTTATTGATCGAACCAATTTTATTTAATGGTAAACGAACAATACGAGATTGCTCTGCTAATGCCTGTAGAATAGATTGACGAATCCACCATACAGCATAGGATATAAACTTAAATCCACGAGTTTCGTCAAAACGTTTTGCAGCTTTAATTAATCCAAGATTACCTTCATTAATTAAATCAGGAAGAGTAAGTCCTTGATTTTGATATTGTTTTGCAACCGAAACTACGAATCTAAGGTTAGCCTTTGTTAGTTTTTCAAGAGCTCTCTCATCACCAGCTTTTATACGCTGAGCTAATTCCACCTCTTCATCTGCAGTAATAAGGTCTACTTTTCCTATCTCTTGCAAATACTTATCTAGCGATGCAGTCTCACGATTTGTTACCTGCTTCGTAATTTTAAGTTGTCTCATCTATAGTTCTCCTTGAAATTTAATTTTGTGAATACTTAGGGCCTTTTACCTATTATACGTAATATGTTATAGAAATGTTACAAAAAGGTTGTTTTTTTATAAGAGATATTCTCCTGATTTTATTGTTAGCTCCTATTAATAAAGGCTGTAAGGCGAGTTAGTTATTTTTTAAGAAATTTGTCTTTTTTTTTAAAGACTCAAAAAAAAGACAAATTTCTTAAAGAATGCAGCAGTACTAACATGGCTTAAAACTCATAAGAAACCCCTGTTTGAATTGTAAAATATAAAGGTCGGTAACTTTCAGAATTTTCACTTGCATTTTTTAATTGATATTTTAATAAAGGCTCGACATTAAAAAATATCTTTTTTGATAGCTTATATCGAAGATTTGCTCCAATATTAATGCTGAAATTTGTTTTCAGAATATTAGTATTGCTTCCTAATTTAAAATTATCAGAAATGGTATGTATTTTAATATTGTTTTCATCAAGAAATAAAAAACCTAATTCTCCTATTAGTGCTGTGCTAATTTGATTCTCTAAGATTTGATATTGTAATCCAAATAAAACCTCATTATAAATAGTCTTTTGTATTAGATCTATCTTTTCAGAATTTTCTATACTAGTGTTAGTAGGTAAGATTATTCCCAAATCATTAAGTATAATAGGTAATTGATTAGTAGGAACATTTTTTATTCTGTTGCTTAATTTTAATCGATTAAGTCCAACCCTTAGCGCTATTTTTTCTGTGTAATATGTTTTAAAGAGAACCCCATAACTTAAACTTATTCTACCACGATTTGTGTTTCTTGAGAGATGATCGCTTATCAAAGATCCATTAGGAGCTATTGTATATGTTGGAGTGACATGTACTCCGATACTAAATTTCTGAAATGGTTTTTTCTTTATTGGAGTCATATATACTAATGTATCCTTGTTTTTACGATTATTGATAGATGTGTTCTTTTTGGACGCTATTAAAGTCTTTAGGGAATCGTCTTTATTTTCTTTAAGATTTTCGTTTTTAGACGCTCTGTTGTGACTATTGTTTAAAATTTTATCCGATTTATTTTTTATTTGATTTGTAATTGAAGTTGAGGATATTGATGTCCTTTTATTTGTAAGATTAGTTTTTGTATTAGAATTAGCAGAGTTTCGGATGTTTTTTATTTCTTCATCATCTTTATTAGTACCGTTTTTTATCTTGGGTGCTTGCTTACCTGTTTTATGAGTAGAAAGAGGTATTTTGCTGGTTATTCTAAAACTAGAATTCGAAACGTTTTTATTTGATGACAAACCAATACCATTATTAGTTTTATTTTCTAATATAGACCAATTATTTTCTGTTGTACTTTTGTAGATATCATCGATGTCAGATTTTGATTTGGACGATACTGGTACTGTTGTAATAATTTCATTACCGGGTAATTGCAATTTGCTGTTTTTTGAATCTATTTCGTCACATTTTTCTAGAGTTACTGGGGTTTTTATTGTAATATTGGTTGGGTTTTCTGTGATGATATTACCATTATATGTATCGGCTGCAAAAAATATTAATAATAAGAGAAATATAACCACACCTACTACTTTTGTCCAGTAAAAAAGCGTATCATCTTCTTTTTTGGGCAGTTTAGGTTCTATATCTTCCCAGGATAAATTACTAGGTGATTGATCAAAACCTTTAAGTTTTTCTTTAAAAGCTTTTCCTATGTCTTTTGGGTCAGCCATTACTTATTGCAATTTTTTTTAAACAATTGTTATTAGATGTTATTTTGGTTTTCAATATAACTTTTGCTCTATGTAGGTTCGATTTTGAAGTTCCTTCAGAAATATGTAGCATTTTGGCTATTTCTTTATGAGAGTATTCATCGAGTTCATATAAATTAAAGACCAATCTATATCTATCTGGTAATTCTTGTATGTATTTTAGTAATTCATCTAATGAAAGGTTTAGTGTTTCAGTATCAATTTTAGTATCTGCGATATTCTCTTTGTTTATGTTTATATCAGTAAAAGGTGTTTTTTTGTATTTATCGATAGCTTTATTAATCGTTATTCTTTTCATCCATCCTTCAAAAGAACCCTTAAAATTATATTGATTTATCTTTTTAAAAATTGTAATAAAAGAGTCTTGTAAATTATCTTCTGCCTCATTATAATTTTTGCAATACTTTAGACTCAAAGCAAAAAGTGTGTCCCTGTAAAGGTGAAATAATTCACTTTGTGCTTTCCGATTATTTTTTTGGCACTTTTTAATTAGTTTTCTTGTGTCCAATTGGTTTTAAGCTTAATAAAGACTATGTTTAGAAATCTGAAATGTTTTTTCATAAACAAAAAAGAATTCGATTTTCATCTTCAATTTTCATTATGCGATACTTAAAAATAACACATAAATTATCACTGGTTTACCCTTTTAGACTGAATTGTTTTAAATGGTTGCGTAAATGGGATGAAAAAAATATAATTAATCACAAGAAAATACTTTTATGTTATAGCTTAGAAGCAATCTTTCCTTTTTATTAAGGAAAGATTGCTAAAAATAATAATTAACTCTCATCATTATTATCGCAGGCTTCAGCAAATAAAACTATTCTAATTATTTTAGATTCGTTGGTATCTGTGTTTTTGATGTTAACAAAAACTAATTGGGGATTAGTTCTGTTTAGATAGGTAGATGAATCTAAAATATTTATTTCTTGTTCTGCATGTTCATAGGTTTGATAAAATGATAATGTTAATAAAGAAGTATCTATATTTTCCTGAAAAGAAAGAATGCAGTCTTTGTAGTCATTAAAAATAAAATTGGCGGTATCTTCAAAATTTTTCAATTCACATTCTTTAAATTCTACATAATCACATGAGTTTTCGACATTGCATTGTCTTTTGATGATGTATGTATCGGTTTCATTAGATATCTCTACAGTTTCATCATCTATTATCAAGGCTTTCCAATCAAAATTCCAATCTTTGGCCGTTTTAGAATCTCCTTCAAGATGGATATTAATATGTAGTTTGCCTTCAAGGAAAAAGGATACCCACGAGGTTCTATACGCATTACCTTTATCGTAAAAAATACCGGTTCCGTCATCATAAAAATCTAATAACGTGTCATTATAATTTTGATTATCGGTTAATGAAGTGATTTTCCAAACGCAGTTTTTCTCTAATATTCTATTGCAATAGATGATAATCTCTGATTCGATACAAGTTTCGATAGTTTTTTTTAATTCGGTATTGTCCTGTATGCTAAACGAACTGCCATCTTCTAGAATGGTAGTTATAGGATAACTTAGTCCTATTGCGGCATTGCTTCCTTCTGACTCTTCCAAAAGTCCTACAAAATCAATATTATCATAGACTATTCTACTATCTACAATTTCAGAATCTTCATTAAAAAGATATATATTAAAAGGATAAACAAAAGTGATACAGATCGGTTGATCATCTTCATTCTTATTTTCAGAAATATTTTTTAATGAGTTAAATAACTCTGAATCTGTTTCTATTTTTTGGATATTATCCGGAAATAAGTCAAAGGATTCATTATGGCAGGAAACCATTAAAATTAGTAAGGAACTAAGCAGTAGGGTTTTAAACGTTGTCATGATTACAATTATTTAAAGTCTTTGTCTAATAGACTAGTAGTCTTTAAATGGTTGCGTAACATTAACTAATTTATCCCAATGTCAATAATAAAAGTATATGGAAGGGTGGTGTGCTAAGAGTTTAATATGTGCCTGAATGAAATAAAAAACGCCTTCAAGAATTTTGAAGGCGTTTTTAAATAGTATAGAAAAATTAATTTTCTTTTTTATCTCTATGAGGCTTTCGATTATTACCTTTTGATTTATCACCTTCAGGTCTTGGAGGTCTTGGCAATAATGCTTTTCTAGATACTTTTTCTTTACGAGTTCTAGAATCAATTCCAAAATATTTTACATCAAAAATATCACCCATGTTTACAACATCGCTAACATTTTCTGTACGTTCCCATGCCAATTCTGAAACGTGAAGTAAAACTTCGTTACCAGGAGCTTCCATATATTCTACAACAGCACCAAAATCTAGCATTTTAATTACTTTCACTTCATATACACTACCCACTACAGGCTTAAAAGTAATAGCATCGATTTTTGCTAATACAGCATCAATCCCTTCCTGACTCGTGCCGAGAATCTCTACATTTCCTTCTTCGGTAACAGGATCTTCGTTAATAACAATGGTAGTTCCTGTTTCCTTTTGTAATTCCTGAATTACCTTACCTCCAGGACCAATTAAGGCACCAATATAGTCCCCAGGAATTGTTCTGGTTACCATTTTTGGAGCATGTGCTTTTACATCGGTGTTTGGTGTTGCAATAGTATCTGTTAATTTTCCTAGAATATGGATACGACCATCGGCTGCTTGCTTTAATGCATTTACCAAAATTTCATAAGAAAGACCTTTTACTTTAATGTCCATTTGGCAAGCCGTTATACCATCGGCAGTACCTGTAACTTTAAAGTCCATATCTCCCAAATGATCTTCATCACCTAAGATATCAGATAAAACAGCATATTTTCCTGTTTCGCTATCAGAAATTAATCCCATAGCAATACCAGAAACTGGTTTTGTTAATTGTACACCGGCATCCATTAATGCCATAGTACCTGAACAAACCGTTGCCATAGAAGAAGAACCATTAGATTCTAATACTTCTGATACTACACGCACAGTATATGGGCAATCAGCAGGGATCATTCCTTTCAAAGCACGTTGTGCCAGATTACCATGTCCTATTTCTCTACGAGAAGTACCTCTAATTGGCCTCGCTTCACCAGTAGAGAAAGGAGGGAAGTTATAGTGCAGGTAAAAAGTTTCTTCTCCTTCATAAGATGGCATATCAATTTGATTAGCTTCTCTAGAAGTTCCCAAAGTTACAGTTGCTAATGCCTGTGTTTCTCCTCTTGTAAAAATTGCTGAACCGTGAGTAGAAGGTAAATAATCCACCTCACACCAGATTGGTCTAATCTCATCAGTTTTACGACCATCTAAACGTAATCCTTCGTTTAAGGTTAAATCACGAACCGCAGCTTTTTCTGCTTTGGCATAATATTTAGATACTAAATCTCCGAAATCTTCTAATTCTTCTTCAGAAAATGTAGCTACTATTTCTTCTTTTATTTCAGAAAAAGCCAAACCACGTTCCTTTTTAGACGACCCTGCTTTTGCAACGGCATATACTTTATCGTATGCCATATCGTGGATTTTCTTTGCTAAATCTTCATCTTCTCTTTCTGGATCGTACTCTCTCGTCTCTTTTTTACCAAAGGCTTCTGCCAATTTAAGCTGAGCTGCACATTGTACTTTGATCGCTTCATGTGCAAATTTAATTGCTTCAACCATTTCCTCTTCAGAGATTTCATCCATCTCTCCTTCTACCATCATTACAGACTCTGCAGATGCACCAATTACCATATCTATATCAGATTCATCTAATTGTGCTCTGGTTGGATTAATGATAAACTCACCATTTATTCTTCCTATACGAACTTCTGAAATAGCACATTCAAAAGGAAAATCAGATAACTGTATTGCTGCAGATGCCGCTAATCCTGCCATGGCATCTGGCATTACATCTTCATCATGTGACATTAACTGAATCATCACTTGAGTTTCTGCGTGATAATCTTTTGGGAATAGTGGTCGTAATACACGATCTACTAATCTCATAGTTAGTACTTCGCCATCACTTGGTCTTGCTTCTCTTTTGAAGAAACCACCAGGATAACGACCAGACGCTGCAAATTTCTCTCTATAATCTACCGTTAATGGTAAAAAATCTACGTCACTTTGTTTGTAATTAGAGACAACCGTACATAATAACATACATTTGCCAGATTGCACAACAACAGAGCCATGAGCCTGTTTTGCTAATTTTCCGGTTTCGATAGAAATTTCTCTACCATCACCTAGGTCAATGACCTCTCTATAAACTTTTGGAATCATAATTTTTTTTGATTCTAACGTATCAGTATTATCATACAGATAATCCTGATATGTAATTAAACATTGGTTTCCGTCTTACTCGGACGGACAAGGTTGTGTTGTTGTAGTAATTGCGCGACCAATGAAAAACTAAGGCATGCATTTATACTCTAGTGAAGTACAAATGTTTTTTAATTATTTAATATAAAAAAAGAGGCACGCAGCCTCTTTTTTTGTTACTTTCTTAATCCTAATTCTTTTACAATTGCACGATATCTCATGATATCTTTCTTCTTAAGGTAATCAAGTAGATCTCTACGTTTACCTACCAGTTTCACCAAAGAACGCTCTGTGTTGAAATCTTTACGATTCTTTTTTAAGTGCTCAGTAAGGTGAGTAATTCTGTGAGTAAATAATGCAATTTGACCTTCTGCAGAACCACTGTCATTCTTTCCTTTACCGTGCTTTGCGAAGATTTCTTCTTTAACTTCTTTTGTTAAATACATTCCAATATTATTTAAATGATTTTTATGTATCAATAGCTCTTTGCTATTAGCGTGCAAATATAATATTTTTTGGATTAGAAATGCATTTTATATGAAAAAACATATTGCAATTAAACGTTTTGCATAATATATGGTCTTAGTATTGTAACGTTAAAATTAAATATTATGAAAAGTAACTTATCTAAATTTAGTTTAATCGCATTATTTTTTTTGATTTTGGTTGGATGTAATCAAGATGATGCCGAAGATCAATTGGTATCATCTTTTACTACCGAAGAAACCGAACTTAATGCTAAGGTAGACAATACAGCCGAGGTAATAAGCGATACATTTTTACAAGTGTATGAGTATGAAGAAAGCGATATAAAAAGCCCAATACATCCTTTTTTACCAGATTGCGCAACTGTAACCATTACAGTCACAGATACTTCTAAAGAGGTAACTGTAGATTTTGGTTCTGATGGGTGCGAAGTTAGAGGTGGACATATCGTAAAGGGAAAGGTTAATATGTCATATGTGATAGATACAGAAGCAATGACAAAAAATATTAACTATACGCTCGAGGACTTTTTTATTGATGATATGCAATTTGTTGGATCTAAAACAGTAACCAGGCAAAAAGTTAATGATAACGGTAACCCTCAATATACAATGAATCTTGATTTAACGGTTGTTTTTGCTGATGGTACACAGGCAACCAGAACAGGATCAAAGGTTCGCGAATGGATAGAAGGCTCTTTTAATGGAAATTGGGGAGATAATGTGTTCTTAATTACAGGTGCCTGGGAAACTAATTTCAAAAATGGAAACACGCACAGTACTACAATTACAACACCTTTACGACGAGAAGCTAGTTGTAGGTTTTTGGTGAGTGGTGTTGTTGAGTTGGTAAGAACAAATTATAGTGGTTCATTAGATTATGGTAACGGAGATTGCGATAATTTAGCTGTATTTACCAATGATAATGGAGAAGAACGTGAGATTCGACTATGATCTGTAGGTTTTTGATGTGATTATATAAAAGGGCCCAACTTTAAGCCGGGCCCTTTTTATATATAACTAGATGTATTATTTCTTAATTTGCCAAAGGGCGATTTAGAATTAAACTTAGATATAAGTTTATCTTTTGTTTTAGTTCATGTCTAGGAGTTATGAAATCCAGGAAGCCATGTTCTTTTAAGAATTCGGCGGTTTGAAAACCTTCGGGTAATTCTTTTCCTGTAGTATCTCTTACAATGCGTGGTCCTGCAAATCCAATTAATGCTCCTGGCTCTGCAATATTAATATCTCCTAACATAGCAAAAGAAGCTGTTGTACCCCCTGTTGTAGGATCTGTACATAATGATATATAAGGTATTCCTGCATCTGCTAATTGTGCTAACTTGGCAGATGTTTTTGCCAATTGCATTAATGATAATGCAGCTTCCATCATACGAGCACCTCCTGATTTGGAAATAATCATAAACGGAATTTTGTGTTTTAATGAGTAATCGGCAGCTCTTGCGATTTTTTCACCTACTACGCTACCCATAGAACCTCCAATAAATGCAAAATCCATACATGCAATAACTAAATCATTGCCACAGGATTTTCCTACCGCTGTTCTTACTGCATCTTTTAAGTTTGTTTTTTCTTGCGCGTCTTTAAGACGGTCAACATATTTCTTTTTGTCTTCGAATTTAAGAGGATCTTTTGAGGTTACACCTTTATCAAGCTCTTTAAATTTATTATCATCAAATAGGATTTCAAAATATTCTTTACTACCTATTCTTACATGATATCCATCTTCTGGACTTACATAGAAGTTTTTTTCGAGTTGTTCTGCATCTACAATTTTTCCCGTTGGAGATTTGTACCAAAGCCCTTTAGGGACATCCTTTTTGTCTTCGGTCGCAGTCTGTATACCTTTTTGTGTTCTCTTAAACCAAGCCATATAGTTTTATTATAATTAAAAAAAGCTGAAACTCATCAAAAGAGTTTCAGCTTAAGTTTTCAGTCTTCTATAATGTATTTACATTATTTAAATCCTCGAATGCCTTTTTAAGACGGTTCTTAAAGGTAATTTCTCCTTCTCGTAACCATTTTCTAGGATCGTAATACTTTTTATTAGGTTCTTCTGATCCATCAGGATTACCTATTTGTGTCTTCAGATATTCAATATTATTGGTCATGTAATCGCGAATACCTTCATTAAATGCAAATTGCAGATCGGTGTCAATATTCATTTTAATAACTCCGTATCCAATTGCTTCTCTTATTTCTTCAACAGTAGAGCCACTTCCTCCATGAAATACAAAATCGATGTGGTTATGTTCGACTCCATATTTTTGTGAGATAAACTCTTGAGAGTTTTTAAGTATTTTAGGTGTTAATTTTACATTACCTGGTTTGTATACACCATGCACATTACCAAAGGCTGCTGCTACAGTAAATTTATCACTTACTTTGCTTAACTCTTCATAAGCATAGGCAACTTCTTCTGGTTGTGTATATAGTTTAGAATCATCTACATCGCTATTATCTACACCATCTTCTTCGCCACCAGTAATTCCTAGCTCAATTTCTAGGGTCATACCCATTTTGCTCATACGAGCCAAATATGCTGCACAGATTTCGATGTTTTCTTCGATTGGTTCTTCAGATAAATCGATCATATGTGAACTATACAATGGTTTTCCGGTTTCTCGATAAAATTCTTCTCCGGCATCTAATAGGCCATCGATCCAGGGAAGTAGTTTTTTTGCACAGTGGTCAGTATGCAAAATTACTGGTACTCCATAGGCTTCAGCCATTAAATGTACATGTTTGGCACCTGCAACTGCTCCTGCTATTGCGGCCTTTTGATCTTCATTAGATAGGCCTTTTCCAGCATTAAACTGTGCCCCTCCGTTAGAGAATTGAATAATTACAGGAGAATTTAACGCTGCAGCAGTTTCTAAAACTGCATTAATCGAATTAGAACCGATTACATTAACTGCAGGTAATGCAAAAGCTTTCTCTTTTGCATATTTAAAAATTGCCTGGACTTCGTCTCCTGTAGCAACTCCTGGTTTGATGTTGTGACTCATAATTTAGTTTTGGTTTATAAGGCTACAAAAATAGTAAAATTATACGGAAACCGATAGGATTAAAATAATCATTAAAAGGTGTAGAGTTGTGGCGGTTTTAATTATCATGATTATTGGTTTTTTTACAAAAATGAGATATGTGAATGGTTTATGTTTTAATTAAGCTACCTAAAATATAAATGAATTAAAAAGGATAATTAATCCCAAAATTATAAACAGCTTCAGAGAAGTTGTATCCTTTAAACCATCGTTTATCCTGATCTCTTGCTGGATTAAAAGTCTTAAATCCGATATCAAGCCTTAAAACGAAGAAATTGAAATCATATCGAAACCCGAAACCACTTCCTACAGTCATTTCTCGTATATCATCTAATTTTGAAAATGTAGCATCTTCTTCTTCTACATTATCCAGAACATTCCATATGTTTCCGGCATCAATAAATAAAGCTCCGTGTAATGACCCGAGAATTTTGTATCGGTATTCTGCATTTAGCGCAATTTTCATATTGGCTTCATTAAATTCATCTCTTCCGCCGGTACTTCCAGGCCCCAGATCATATACCAGCCAAGCTCTATTGTCATTAGGTCCGCCACCAAAAAAACTTCGTGCAAAAGGAATACTATTAGAGTTACCATAAGGAAGAGCAATTCCTCCAAACGCTCTAAAAGCAACTACATTTTTTCTTCCCAGATCCCAATGTTTTATATAATCTAGTTCTGTTTTTGCATATTGAGAAAATTCTACACCAAATACTTCAAAACGTTTATTCGAATTTTCTTTTAATCCCGATATGTTCGAAATAGCACTTAATACATTACCTGCTAATTCGATTTTAGCTCTAAATCTCGAGTAATTTTCATCATAAAGATTTTCTCTATTATTCTTTGTGTATGTATAACTCGACGCAAAAATTAAGTTGTCTTCTGTTAATCTTACTTTTCTTTCATTGATATTTCGAATCTCCTGTAATTGCTCCGGTGTTAAATCGGGATCAGGTGAAGCACTTAAGGACTGTGCTATAAAACCATTTGCTCCACTAGGTATGTGTAATACAGCATTTTCTATATTTAGAGTGCCTGTATTTGGTTGAGAAAAGAATGGTGAATCTGCTTCAAGAACTCTTGTAGCAATATTATTTAGCCTGTTAAATGAAGTGTTATAAATGTTAAAATAATTACTGGTGTTTAGGTTTCTAACATATTGTATGTTAATAAGATCAAATTGATTGGTTAAGATATTGCTGGGTTTCCATCGATAATTAAATACTCCTGTAGCATTTTGTTTGTCAAGACCGATATTTTGCTGAACATTCATTCCGAAAATAAGATTAGTGGTCGGTGACATGTATTTTGGAATAATTTTATTGGTTCTAAGCGGGAAAAGTATTTTTGGAAATGATAGTTTTACGTCTGCTCCTACTTCTGATATATTAAAGAATTTTTGACCCCCATCTACCGCATCACTAGAAGATCCAATACTTCCTCGGGCTGATATTTCTAAAATTTCGGCACCTCCAAAAACATTTCGTATTAAAAGAGATCCTCCGAAACCAATACCAAAAGCTTGAATATTTGAAGTTGATACATCAAAATCGATATTTGTACTGTATTTTTTTCTTGGAGTTAATAAGATACTAGCGATAAGATTTTCTCCAGAAGGATCGTCGGGATCAATCTCATAATTTATGTTAGGGTATTTAAATGTTCTTAAATTATTAATTTGATTATAAGTATTTGTACGGTCTTTATCTCTAAAGATTTCGCCAGGAGTGATAAGGACAGAATTTGTAATTGCCTTACGGGTATATTTTATTTTGTTATATCCATAAATATTATACCCTTTGTAAAAAGTGCTATCCTTGGGTTTTTGATTTCGATTTTGATATGAATAATCGGTAAAAATATTCACTTTACTTATTTTATGAACCTTAAAAGGGGTTCTGGCAGTAGAGTCGCCATAGGTAATCGCACGATTCTTTATGAGTAAATTTAGATTTACCTTGTGACCTGTATTAATTGTATCAGCATCAAATTTTATAAATTCTTTTTCGAAGTGATAGAGTCCAGAATTTCGGTATAATGATGTTAATCTTTCTCGTTCTGCTTCTATATCCAGAGTTTTGTATTGCTTTCCTGAAACGATTGTAGATTTTTCAGTATTAAGTTTGTATATCGAATCTGCAACTTTGGATTCTATTCTGGTATTAAGTGAATCAATAAAATAGGGTTGGTGTGGTTTTACATAATAATCTACCGTTGCAGTTTTGTTATCTTCGGTATTAATTTTATAATCTGCTTCAATATTAAACCAGCCGTTATTCCAGTAATAAGCCTGTAATCTTTTTATAGATCGTTTTACTTTTGATTCATCGATAATAGAAGGAGGTTCTCCTGTACTTTTAAGCCAGTCATTAATACGTGATAACCCTACACCTAATCTATTTACTTGTTTTTTTGAAAGAAATCTGGTGAGTCGTTTTTCTCGTTTGGGTTTTCTTGTTAACCAATCCTGATACAAAGAATCCTGATTTACGCTGGCTAAATTATATATGTGAAGCCTAATAGGGATTCCTAATAGTTTAGTATTAGGTTTTTGGTATAATTGATCGTATAGTTTAGGATTCTTAGTTTTGGCACTATCAACATAAATTTGATTTTTTTTCAAAAGATATTCGCTCTCGGGAACTCTCTTTACCGCATCACACGAAAATAAAAAGGTGCTAGTTAAGGTAATTAATAATATTTTTGTCAGAAAGTGTTTCAACCTGTATTCATTCATTGATTCAAAAATACACTATTTGTATGGTTAGCAAAAACCAAAAGAAACTAATAAAGAGTTTATATCAAAAAAAGTACCGAAAACAACATGGATTGTTTGTTGCAGAAGGCAAAAAAGTGATTAAAGAGTTACTTGCAGCTGATCTTAAGCTTCATTCTCTCTTTACATTAGAAGTTGGAATCTTTGATGTTTCTACCACCTTAGAGTATGATATTACAGAGGAAGAATTAAAACAGATTAGTTTTTTAACGACTCCGCAAGTTGCATTGGCAGTGTTTCATATCCCTGAAGTAAAAAAAACAAATCCAAACGGTTTGGTTTTAGCATTAGATGATATTAGAGATCCCGGTAATTTAGGGACGATAATTCGTCTTTGTGATTGGTTTGGGATACAGGATTTGGTGTGTTCTTTACAAACCGTAGATTGTTATAATCCCAAAGTGATACAAGCTACAATGGGATCTATTACAAGAGTAAATATTAGTTATGTGAACTTACAGGATTTTTTAACTTTAGAATCACCAAATTCGAGGATTTTTGGCACTTTTATGAATGGAAACTCTATTTATACAGAGAAATTGCCCAAAGATGCTATAGTTATAATGGGTAATGAAGCAAACGGAATTTCTGAAGATATCCAGAATCTTATTAAAGATAGGATAACGATTCCACAATTTGGATCAGATCAAAAGACAGAAAGCCTTAATGTTGCTACTGCAACAGCTATTGTTCTTAGTGAATTTAGAAGATCTTAACTAAGTAAGATTATTGAAACGTGAAATTTATAAAAATCCCTCTTGTCGACATTTTATCAATAGTCGAGGTATAGGGGCTGTTAGGATCATTATCTTTTACCAATTCATCAGACATAGCAAAAACTCCTCGTATAGATGGAGTAAATTTGAAATAGTATAAATATAAATCTACACCAAAACCAATTTCATAATAATTAGTATTGGTTTTCATTCTAAATTGTCCTACGCTATTATCATCGGGATTATCTTCATTACTAGATAAGTTCATAGAGGTAGAAACACCTCCGATAATAAAAGGCTTGATGTTATTGATTCTTTTGGTCGATACCTTTAACAATAACGGTACATGAACGTATGTTGATTTAACTTCTCGTACAGATTCAAAATCAGAAGTGAATTGAGGGTTCGAAAATCTTAGATTTCGAGTGTTAAAAGTAACCATAGGTTCTAATCTAAGATCAAAATAATCATTTAACCTTAAATTCCCTAAAAGACCTACACTAAAACCAATAGACTCATCATGTATGATATCGGTTTCTGGGGCATCAGTTGTATAATCAAAATTAAAATCATAAAGGTTAAATCCAAGAATATAGCCATAGCTGAATCTTGGTTTATCAAAGTTCTGAAGGTTTTGTACCTTTTCTTTAGAAAATAACTGTGCATTCATGTTTTGAGCACATATTAAAACAACTATTAAGATAAATATTCTTTTCATCTAAATTAAAATTAACCTTTTAATGGTTTAACCCTCTCCTTTATTACGGTACTATTATTTTGTAGCTGTATAAATTGTAGCAACACCAAAAGTTTGTGGGTTATCTTTGACTTCTATAAACCCGATTTTTTTCAAAATATTGTTGAAGGCTTCTCCATAAGGAAAAGCAGCAGCACTTTCACTTAGATAAGAATAAGCAGATTTATCCTTGGAAAATAACTTACCAACAAGCGGTAATATTGTTGTCGAATAAAACTTGTATCCTTGTTTATATGGGGTTTTTGTAGGGATAGAAGTTTCTAAAACTACAAAAATACCTCCAGGTTTAAGGACCCTAAATACTTCTGAAAGTCCTTTTTCTAAATTTTCAAAATTTCGTACCCCAAAAGCTACAGTTATCGCATCAAAATAATTTTCATCATAAGGAAGATTTTCACTATCTCCTTGTACCATATTAATAATGGTATCTAATTTTTTTATTGCGATCTTTTGCCTTCCAACTTCTAACATTCCTGTAGAAATATCAAGACCAATGATTTCTGATGCCCCTGTTTTTGATAGATTTATAGCTAGATCACCAGTTCCTGTAGCAACATCCAAAATTCTTTTTGGATTTGTTTTGCTAACAAGTTTTACTACTTTTTTACGCCATTTTACATCAATGCCAAAAGAAATAACACGATTTAACCCGTCATAATTCTCTGAAATAGTATCAAACATCTCGGCAACCTGCTCTTTTTTAGACCTGGTCTTATCTTTATATGGAGTTATTTTTTCTGACATTAAAAAAAATTTAGGCAAATATACATTTTTGATATTGAACTCATCCTGAGTTTTGTTGATTAAGCAAAAAAATGTGATTTTGTTCTATAATAAAGGTTTTGTAAACTATAATCTTTGATTACAGAATGATAAAAAATGATATCAGAATTATCAGAATTGAAGTTGAAGATCATCAAATTTTACCAGTTAGTCAATTTACATTATCTTTGTACGCTTTTATATTCTAAGACATTACTTCTGGTTATTTTGAAGTGTAGTATTTAGTCTTAGTTTGATTTTATCTTTAGATGGAAAACAATAAACAAAACCAATGAAAATCATAATCGCCGGAGCTGGTGAGGTAGGATTTCATTTGGCGAAATTACTCTCGTTTGAATCCCAGGACATTACTCTTATAGATACAGATAAGGAATGTCTTAATTATGCAGATACTCACCTTGATATTAGAGTTATTAAAGGAGATTCTACTTCAATTGCTATTTTAAAAGAAGCAAGAGTAGACAATGTAGATATGGTAATTAGCGTTACCTCTAGCGAAACGACCAATATTACAATATGTGTATTGGCAAAACAGCTTGGAGCTAAACGCACTATAGCCAGGATTTCTAATACAGAGTTTATAGAAAATAAAGAAGAAGTAGGATTTATTAAATTTGGTATCGATGAGCTCATTTCTCCAGAGGCCCTGGCAGCTAGTGAAATAGAATTGTTGCTTAGTCAATCGGCATTTCATGGGAGTTACGAATTCGAGAATGGTGCACTAACGATGGTAGGAACTACCTTATCTAAAGAAGCATTATTTGTTGGTAAAACGGTGAGACAAGCAGCAGAGGTGTTTCCAGAATTACACTTTATGCCTATCGCAATTCAACGCTCCGGAACTCAATATACATTAATTCCTAGAGGAGATACTACTTTTAAAGAAGGAGATCAAGTGTATTTTGTAACTTCTAAAGGTGGAGTAGAAGAGTTGTATAAGCTAACCGGAAAAGTTAAAGAGCAAATTAAGAATGTAATGATCCTGGGAGGAAGTAAGATTGGTTATAAAACTTCTCGAGACCTATGTGATCATAAATTTAGAGTAAAACTTATCGAGAAAGATAGAGAGAAGTCTTTTGATCTTGCCGATGAACTACCTAATGCTTTGATTATTAATGGTGATGGGCGAAATGTAGAACTATTACAAGAAGAAGGTATTGATGGCATGGATGCCTTTATAGCGGTTACAGGTAACTCTGAAACCAATATAATGTCTTGTCTGGTAGCCAAATCTAAGGGAGTGAGAAAAACTATTGCATTAGTAGAAAACATGGATTATTTCCAACTATCTCATTCTATAGGTATAGATACTTTAATTAATAAGAAGCTTCTGGCTGCAAACAATATTTTTAGATTTATTAGAAAAGGTGAGGTTGTAGCAATGACCAAGCTGAATAATATGAATGCTGAGCTGTTAGAGTTTGTCGTTAAACCTTCTTCAGAAGTAAGTGATAATTTAATCAAAGATTTAGATTTTCCTCGTTCTGCTATAATTGCCGGGGTTATTAGAGATGAAGAAGGAATGATCCCATTGGGAGATTTTTATATTCAGGCCGGAGACCGGGTCGTGGTATGTTGTTTACCAAAATCTATCAAGAAAATAGAAAAGCTTTTCCTTTAAGATGTACAGATTAAACTATAAGATTATCTCACATATCATGGGGCTGTTATTACTCTGTAATGGCGGATTTATGCTAATCGCTACTGGTATTAGCTTTATCTATAAAGATGGAGTTACTTTAGAGATCATGATGGCATCTTTGGCTACGATGTTTATTGGGATTATCTTAATGTTTTTAACCAGAGAGCACCAAAAAGAAATTAATAAACGCGAAGGGTATATTGTCGTAACCTTTGGCTGGATATTTATGTCTCTTAGCGGAACCTTGCCTTACTTATTCTCGGGAGCAATACCATCTTTTACCAATGCCTTTTTTGAAACTATGTCGGGGTATACTACCACAGGTGCATCTATTCTTAATGAAATAGAGATTATCCCTAAAGGAGTTTTGTTTTGGCGCAGTTTAACGCATTGGATTGGAGGCATGGGAATTATTGTATTGGCAATTGCTATTTTGCCCTTGTTGGGGATAGGAGGTATGCAGCTATTTGCTGCAGAAGCGCCTGGGCCAAGTGCAGATAAATTGCATCCCAGAATTACGGATACTGCAAAACGATTATGGTTGATCTATTTTGGATATACCGTTGCAGAAACTATTCTTTTAAAACTGGCAGGGATGAATTTCTTTGATGCAATAAACCATGCATTAAGTACATTGTCTACAGGAGGGTTTTCTACTAAAAATGCAAGTGTTGCCTATTGGAACGATCAACCTATGATACAATATATCATCATACTATTTATGTTTTTGGCAGGGATGAATTTTGTTCTTAGCTATTTTGGCTTTAAAGGGAAGGTTCAGAAAATTATAAAAGATGAAGAATTTAAATTTTATGCCCTTTCTGTTATCATATTTACAGCAATAGCTACTCTTGTCATATATAGTAAAGCAGATATGTCTATTTCTTCAATCGATCATCCAATGGTGTGGGGAGAAGCAGAAAGTGCTTTTCGTCATGCACTATTTCAAGTACTTGCGGTAATTACTACTACAGGTTTTGTAAGTGCAGACTTTACAATGTGGACATCATTTTTAACAGTTTTTTTCTTTGGAATTATGTTTCTGGGTGGTTCTGCAGGATCTACATCGGGAGGTATAAAAGTAGTACGACATTTAATAACTATTAAAAATGGGATTTTAGAATTTAAAAGAACACTGCATCCCAGAGCAGTATTACCGGTAAGATATAATAGAAGATCTGTCTCTAAGGAAATTGTATTTAATATATTGGCATTTTTTATCTTATATATGCTTGCTTTTATTATTGGTTCTGTGGTCTTAGGTGCATTAGGATTAGATTTTGAAACCGCAATTGGTGGAGCGGCTTCCTCTCTGGGTAATGTCGGTCCTGCTTTTGGTAAACTTAGCCCGGTAAATAACTTCGATGTACTACCAGCCTTTGGGAAATGGTGGTGCTCCTTCCTTATGTTGATAGGAAGGTTAGAACTTTTTACGGTGCTAATACTTCTTACTCCGTTTTTTTGGCGAAATAGGTAATAAAAGAAACTTGATTTATTGCATTTGCCACTCCCAGGTTGCAGAAGAATTTGGCGCTATTGGCCATAATTCAGCAACTTTTTTGATGGTGTCTTTTACAGTTCCTTTTATGCTTTTTAGCTCTCTATCTTCAATTAGAAAAATATCTAATATTGATTCGTAAAATCTAGTGTAATTGGTGCTAAACTCTTTTTCGGGTTTGATGTTTAAGATTTCATCATCTGTGTGAGTGACGTCAAAGTTTTCTTTAAAAATTTCAAGGACATTTTTTTTGACGATACGTTCCTTTTCTAGAGTATTCATAACAATTGGTTTTAAGTTGGTTCTTTTTGAATACTTGTTTTTTTAGTAAAACTAGTATTCGGGATATGGCAAAAGTATAACTCTAATTTCGTTTATTTAGTATAGAAGGCAGTTTTAAAAATTATAAAATAAGGTTAAAATTTACTTAACGTTTGCTAAAAAAATATGCCAATACCTTATTTTATAGGCATTGGCATATTTGTAAAAAGTTAAAGTTATTGTATTAATTAACTCACAACTTCTTTAATTCTTTTGATAGCTTCTTTGATTTCTTCTGTACTGGCGGCATATGATATTCTAATACAATTGCTATTTCCGAAAGCAATACCCGTTACCGTAGCAACATTAGCTTTTTCTAATAAGAACATTGAAAAATCTGTGGCATTCTCGATAGTATGCCCTTGTAATGTTTTGCCAAAGTAATAAGAGATGTCAGGAAACACATAAAATGCTCCTTCTGGTTCATTACATTCGAATCCAGGAATCTCAGATAATAAACCTAGTATTAGTTTTCTTCGCTCTTTAAACTCATCAACCATATATTGAATTTTACTAACCGGAGCTTCAAGAGCAGTAATTACAGCTCGTTGGGCAATACAATTAGCCCCACTAGTTACCTGGCCCTGCATTTTATTACATGCACGGGCAATAGCAGCAGGTGCTCCAATATATCCTATTCGCCATCCTGTCATAGCAAAAGCTTTAGCAACACCATTAACAGTCACTGTTCTGTTATACATATCCTCAAATTGTGCCATAGAAGCATGACCTCCAACATAATTAATATGCTCATATATTTCGTCACTTACTACGATAATATTAGGATGTTTTTGTAGTACATCTGCCAACGCTCTTAGTTCTTCTTTGCTATAAATAGACCCACTTGGGTTGCAAGGAGAGCTATACCATAGCATTTTGGTTTTTGGTGTAATCGCTTTTTCGAGCTGTTCGGCAGTCATTTTAAAGTCTGTATCAATAGAAGTTTTTACTTCTACGGGAACTCCTCCAGAAAGTTTTACAATATCACTATAGCTTACCCAGTAAGGACATGGTAGAATTATTTCATCTCCTGGATTAATGTATACCTGAGCAACATTATAAAGAGATTGCTTTGCCCCTGTAGAAACAACTATTTGAGAGCGATCATAAGTAAGACCGTTATCACGTTTAAATTTAGTGATAATTGCATCTTTTAGCTCTACGTATCCATCAACTGGTGTGTATGAATTGTAGTTGTCATTTACAGCTTGTATAGCAGCTTCTTTAATAAAATCTGGAGTGTTAAAATCTGGTTCTCCAAGACTAAGGCCAATAATATCTTTCCCTTCGGCTCTTAATTCACGTGCTTTTGCAGCCATTGCTAATGTAGCAGATGCTTTAAGCGCATTGATTTTGTCTGATAATTGTATGCTCATTTCTGATACTTGTGTGCTCATTTATCTGGTAAATAAAAATTATGATTGTATTGCAGGCTTCATCCCCATTTCTTTAAGGTGTTTAAAATGGGCAATAATAGCTTTGCGTGTGGTTTTGTACTCGTTGTATGGTAAATTAAACTCTAAGGCTGTTTGTTTTACAATTTTAGAGATTTTGGTATAATGAATATGACTTATATGAGGGAAAATATGATGTTCTACCTGATGATTTAAACCGCCAGTAAACCAATTTACCAATCTGTTTTTTGTAGAAAAATTAACTGTAGTGAATAGTTGGTGTACAGCCCAACTATTTTTCATAGTTCCTGTGTTATCTGGTACCGGCATTTGTGCTTCCTCTACCATATGAGCCAATTGAAATACGACACTTAATATAAGTCCTGCAACATAATGCATTATAAAAAATCCGATTAAGATTTTCCACCATGCAATAGACATAATAATCATAGGAATTACAATCCAGATCAAAAGATAAATAATTTTGGTTATGACGACCGTACTCCATTGTTTTAATGGGCTAGGTAATTTACCATAAGAAAGCTTACGGGCAAGGTAGTTTTTAGTTTGCTTAAAATCTGTGGTCAACGCCCAGTTAAAAGTTAGTAAACCATAAAGAAATATAGAGTAGTAATGCTGAAACTTATGAAAACGTCTCCATTTTGAATGTTTTGTGAAACGAATTACCCGACCGGCATCCATATCTTCATCATGACCATGGATATTTGTATACGTATGATGTAAAACATTATGTTGTACTTGCCAGTTGTATACATTACCTGCAAGGATGTACATACTACCACCCATTAGCTTATTGATCCATTTTTTTGAGGAATATGAACCATGATTACCATCGTGCATCACATTCATACCCACACCAGCCATTCCTACCCCCATTACTATAGTAAGCAGTAGCATCCACCATTGTGAAATATCAAGGGTGAGAATTAAAAAATAAGGAGTTAAAAAAATAGAAAACATAATGACAGTTTTAATATGTAATCGCCAGTTTCCTGTTCGTTTAATGTTATTGTCTTTAAAATATTGATTTACACGTTTATTCAATGTTTTAAAGAATTTAGCAGAATCCTCTCTGCTAAAGCGTATGTTTGGTGCAGTCATGAGCTTGAGGTTTATGATCAAACGATATTTGTCATAATTATATTGGGTAAAGTTAGGTATTTAAATTTTTTTAAGTTCCTAAAAAGAAGTAAAATATCTCATCTTAAGGTGTATTTTTGTGCTTTAATTACTATTTGATGGATATTCTACAAAAATACTTTCAGAACATAACTGAAGAACAAAGATTACAGTTTTCGAAACTCGGGGATTTATATACAGAATGGAATGCAAAGATTAATGTGATCTCTCGTAAAGATATCGAATCTTTGTACGAGCGTCATATTTTGCATTCTTTAGGAATTGCGAAAATCCTTGATTTTAAACCAGGAACGCATGTATTGGATGTAGGTACAGGTGGTGGTTTTCCCGGGATTCCGTTAGCGATTTTATTTCCCGAAACTCAATTTTATCTGGTTGATGTTATTGCCAAAAAGATCAGAGTGGTCAATGAAGTGGCAAAAGCATTAGATTTACATAATGTTAAAGCAGAGCAGCGAAGAGCAGGTACTTTTGATAATCGTTTTGATTTTATTGTAAGTCGTGCAGTAACCAATATGCCTGATTTTGTAAAGTGGGTACGAAAGAATATTGCCAAAAAAAACAATCACGAATTACAAAACGGAATTTTATATCTTAAAGGAGGTGATCTTACCGAGGAATTAGCTCTATTTCCCAAAGCAATACAACACCATCTTTCTGATTATTTTGAAGAGGAGTTTTTTGAAACAAAAAAAGTAGTGTACCTTCCTCTAAAGTATAAAGTATAAAGAAAAAGGAGTTTTTGATTTGTTTAAAACTCCTTTTTCGACAATTATTTTAGCTAATTTATATGCTAATAATCTGTATACCCTACTTCTCCAGGAGTGTAAAAAGTATCCATGACAGGTTGGGTTAATGCAATATTGTTTTTTAATTTTTCAATAAGATTTGGGTTTGATATGTACGGTCTTCCTATATATGCAAGATCACTTCCTTTATCCAATACAGCTTGAGCCTCTTTTGCAGTATTTATATTTCCTCCTGTGATAATTGTTCCTTTAAAAATATTCTTAAGTGTTGTAACAATATCTGTAGGGAAATCTGGAGCTCCCATACCACGATGGTCTACGATGTGAATATAGGCTATATTAAGTTTTGATAACTCTGCGGCTAAATAGCTATACATTTCTACTAAATCATCATATGTACCTTGCATATCATTAAAAACACCATAAGGAGAGATTCGTACGCCTACTTTATCTGCACCAATGGCATCAATAGTTCTTTGTGTTAATTCTAATAAGAAACGGGTTCTGTTTTTATAAGAACCTCCGTACTCGTCGTTACGAACATTAGATGCAGGATTTAAAAATTGATCAAGTAAATAACCATTTGCGCTATGAAGCTCTACTCCGTCGATTCCTGCCGATACTAAATTGGTTGCTGCTTGTATGTATTCATTTTGAGTTTTTTGTATTTGCTCTATAGACATAGCTTCAGGAATGGCATAAGGACTTGTTCCTGATAAATCGGTGTGAATTTCTCCACTTAGTTGTATGCTTGATGGAGCTATAGCCTTTTCGCCTTCAGGTAAATTTGGAGTTGCAGAAGCTCTCCCGCAATGCATTAATTGTACAAAAATTTTACTGTCTTTGCTATGCACTTTTGAAGCAATATTTTTCCATCCTTCAATTTGGGCATCGGTAAAAGCACCGGGAATTCTTGCGTAGCCCAATCCATTAGGAGATGGTGAAGTTCCTTCGGTTATAATTAAGCCGGCATCAGAACGTTGTTCATAATACAATGCCATAATATCATTTGGAATATTTTTGATTGCTCTATTACGAGTCATAGGAGCCATGACAATACGGTTTTTTAAAGTAATTGAACCTAAGGAATATGGTTGAAAAATTTTCATTTTTATATGTTTTTTATATTAAAAGTTTATAAAAGTAATTATTAATAGTTTCTAAAAGAAACATTTGTATTTTTGTATTCTAAAAAAATGGTAACCTCGATGTAACTAATGGGGTTGTTTAACCAAAAATTAAGAATTATGAGTAGGAAATTAATTCACAATCCAAATCATTGCCCAATGATTCATGCAACTAATATTATAGGAAATAAATGGGCGCCTATTATTATTTATGTTTTAGAAGAACGTAAGTTAAGATTTGGGCAATTAGTAGTTTTTGTAGAAGGAATTAGCAGAAAAGTTTTGACAGAACAACTTAAAGAATTAGAGCAAAAAAAGGTTGTGAAGCGTGAATCATTTGCAGAAGTCCCACCAAGAGTCGAATATTCTTTAACAGAATGGGGAAAGGAATTATTGCCTATATTAAGTCAATTGTGTACCTGGGGGGCTGGTATTAGTATTGATAGTGATGATGAGAAAAATATTACAATACAAAAGAGAGTTTAATCTATATCATTAAGATTTATTCTCATCTCAATAAGATGCTTTTTAAAACCAACTTTTTCATAGGCTCGTATAGCTCTTGGGTTTTGATCATATACGGTAAGGCGTATTTCTTCTAGATTTTTACTTGCAAACCAATCGTAAAGGTATTTTATAATTTCTTGACTAACACCTTTTCCCCGATGTTCGTCTTTTACATACATAAAACCGATATAGCCTAATTGCTTTTGTTTAAAGAAGTTTTTTCGGTCACGTATTTGTCCGTAGCCGCTTCCAACAATTTCTCCTTCAATCTCGGCAACAACAACCTCTGTGTGATCAGATAATATATAATCCTTAACACTATAATAGCTTATTTTTTTATCCTGTATTAATGTAGGATCCATTGGGCGCTCTGCCTCAATGATTTTTTGTTCAAAATCTAAAAGAATAGGTAGGTCTTCTATTGTAGCTGCTCTTATAGTCATACTAGATTGTAATAAATTGCTTTTTTTGTTTCGAGCAAAAGATACATGTAATATTTAAATCTACCAATTCGGGGTTTCGGCAAGGGGCCTGTAATCTTCGGTCCAGTTTTTTTCTCCTACTTTTTTTAATCCCAGTTTGGCAATCCAATAGGGTAATTTTGAAAGTTTTTCGCGTTTTTGATTGCGTGCTCTGGTCCAGTCTATACGATTACTCCTGTTTTTTGAAAATGTATAGGCCATAGTGCTCCAATCTTCATTTTTTAATAAGCCAGATAATACAACGGCATCTTCGAGTGCCAAAGCACCACCTTGTGCCATAAAAGGAGGCATACCATGAGCGGCATCTCCTATAAGAACAACTCTACCGCTACCCATAATGGGTAGTTTAGGAAGTTCTTCCAGATCATTCCAATAGGCATCATTAGGATTCCAGTCGTTAAGAATTTCAGGAACCGGAGAAGCAAATTTTTTAAAAGGCTCCATGTATTGTTTTTTGTCAAATGTTTTAAAACCTTTTGTTTTTCTGTTTACATAACAATATGCCGAATCCTTATCGATAGGGATGATGAGAAATTGCCCTACAGTACTTATAAATAAAGTCCAGGAATTGATGTCTCTTGGCTTTTTAATGATAAAACGACATACTTGTGCAGTTACTTTTCTTAATGGGATATCTCCCAAAATCAGGTTTCGGGTTTTAGAGTATAATCCGTCTGCACCGATAACCAGATCGCATTCTTCTTTAGACCCATTTGATAGTTCTATGGCTACAGAATTTGGGTTTGCTTTTAGACTCTTAATAGTAGTGTTAAATGAAATGTCGATAGTATTTAATCCATCTATAAGAATGTCATGAAGTACATTTCTTTTTATGCCCAGGCATGGCTTTTCTCTTCCCCATATTTTTTCAAGATCCAAATCGAGTATTGCTTCTCCTTTGGCGTTCTTTATATTGCGATAATCTATAATAAATCCTTTCTCTCTTGCAGTAGTTGCAAGTCCTATTTTGTCTAAGGCAACAACTCCGTTAGAAGGTAAATATAATCCGGTTCCGGATATTTGCCATTCGGGCTGTTTTTCTATTAATTTAATGTCATATCCTTGATTTTGAAGTATTCTTGCTGTTGCAAGGCCGGCAATACCTCCTCCTGCAATTACTATTTTTTTCATATTAAGTTGGTGTGTGATTTTGAGTAAATGTAGAGGTTTTAAGTGGTACACCCAAACAAAAAAAAGTGCCAAATGGCACTTTTTTATATCTATAATTTGTTTCAGATTATTCTCCTAAAAATGGATATCTGTAATCTGCAGGAGAAACAAATGTTTCCTTGATCATACGTGGTGACACCCAACGTAATAAGTTGAGGTATGAACCTGCTTTGTCATTTGTTCCCGAAGCTCTGGCTCCACCAAAAGGTTGTTGCCCAACAACAGCTCCTGTACATTTATCATTGATATAGAAGTTACCGGCACAGTTTTCTAATGCTTTAGTTGCTTCTGCAGCCGCATAGCGATCTGTAGAGAAAATTGCTCCTGTTAAAGCATACTCACTGGTTCCGTCAACCAATTTTAGAGTTTCACTCCATTGATTGTCATCGTATACATAAATAGTGATTACAGGTCCAAATAACTCTGTACACATCGTAGTGTATTTAGGATCTTGTGCAACAATTACAGTTGGCTCGATAAAATATCCTTTGGATTTATCATAATTACCACCAGCTATAATTTCTACATCAGCATCGGTCTTGGCTTGATCGATATATTTAGCTAGTTTGTCAAATGACCCTTCGTGTATCACCGCAGTAATAAAATTACTCATGTCTTCTGGTGATCCCATTTTAAAAGAATTAACATCTTCTATTATGTGTTTCTTTACATCTGGCCATAAACTTTTTGGAATATAAGCTCTGGATGCAGCACTACATTTTTGTCCTTGAAACTCAAATGCTCCACGAGAAATACCTGTTGCAACTTGTTTTGCATTTGCACTAGGGTGTGCCATAATAAAATCCTTACCACCAGTTTCTCCTACAATTCTTGGGTAAGTTTTATAATTATGAATGTTAGTTCCGATTTTTGCCCAAATATCTTTAAATACATGTGTGCTTCCTGTAAAATGTATTCCTGCAAAATCAGGACTAGCTAATACAGTATCTGTAATCATTACAGGATCTCCATATACTACATTAATCACGCCATCTGGTACCCCAGCTTCTTTAAATATATCTACAATAACTTTTGCAGAATAGATCTGACTATCACTAGGTTTCCATACTACAGTATTTCCCATTAGTGCAGCACTGGCAGGAAGATTTCCTGAAATCGCAGTGAAGTTAAAAGGTGTAATTGCATACACAAACCCTTCTAATGGTCGGTACTCTAGTCTATTCCAGGCTGCAGATGTAGAATCTGGCTGATCTTCGTATATCTGAGTCATATATTCTACGTTAAAACGTAAAAAATCTATAAACTCACATGCGGCATCAATTTCTGCCTGAAATATATTTTTAGACTGCGCAAGCATAGTAGCTGCATTAATCTTTGCACGGTATGGCCCTGCAATAAGTTCTGCGGCTCTTAAAAATACGGCAGCACGTTGTTCCCATGCCAAATCAGCCCATTGCTTTCTGGCTTCAAGTGCCGTATCAATTGCTTTTTGCACATGTTGCTTTTCTGCCTTGTGATAAGTCCCCAGATTATGCTGATGATCGTGTGGAGGCGACATAGTACCAGTGTCACCTGTTCTTATTTCTTCACCATTAATATATAAAGGTACGTCTACGGTAGTATTATACATTGCTGAATACGCTGCCAGAACTTCTTCTCTTTCCTGTGTTCCGGGAGCATATGACTTTACAGGTTCGTTTATTGCAGTAGGAACTTGAAAAAAACCTTTTCCCATGATGTAATGTGTTAATTTAAATTAGTAAGATATATTTATCTAATGAATTCTGTTATTTAAGATAGCAAAGATAGAAAATTATATAGGCTAAAATCTATTTTAACCTTTTATACCATAAAAATCTGTAAAATACTAGAATTCATGTTTTCTTCTTCATGTTTTCGGGGATGTATTCATCTTTTGTTTTGCGGATTATTTTAGAATAATCATAGGGTGATACAAAGAGTTACTTCTTCATTTAACATCTAAAGATATAGAGTATATATTTTTTTTGTAAGTTGTGAGATATTTAGCCGACCCAAAATTTATGTGTACAGTTACTTTAGTCCCAACTCAAGAAAATGATTTTATACTAACCTCTAATCGTGACGAGGCAGTAAATCGAAAAACACTATTTCCTGAATTTTATCAGGTAAATAAAACCAGGATGCTGTTTCCTAAAGACGCCGTGGCTGGAGGCACCTGGATTGGTATTAGTGATAAAAATACTATGATTTGCTTGCTTAATGGTGGATTCGAAATTCATGAAAGATCAGCTTCGTATAGACAGAGTAGAGGAGTTGTTGTGAGAGATTTATTAGGAGCAGACGATGTAGAGAAAGCAATTCATGAATATAATTATAAAGGGATAGAGCCTTTTACGATTGTAGCTGCAAATTGGCAATCTGATCTTTTGCTTTTTGAACTGGTATGGGATGGGCAACAAAAACATCTTAAGAGATTAGAAAAGAAAACTCATATATGGTCGTCTTCTACGCTGTATACCAAAGATATGAAAGCGACACGTAAAAAATGGTTTGCGACTCATGAAAACCAGAATGTACTAACTCCGACGACACTTTTAGATTTTCATAAAAATGCAGGTGTAGGAGATAAGGATATTGATCTGCAAATAGATAGAGGATTCTTGAAAACCAGAAGCATTACTCAAGTTGTAAAAAATGAAGAAGAACTTTCTATGCGATATGAGAATCTACAAAATAAAGAAATGAGCACTGTTGTTTTTGAAGCTATAACAGCTTAAGAAAACTATCAAAATTTATTCAACATTGAATTATACAGGTAAAATAATTTCACTTGCTTATCCTGATACATTTGTAAAACACTCAGATGAACCTTCGACCAAAGTACTGTTGGCACTGGGATTAGGAAAGCATAGTTATATTAAAGCCGGGCACGCTGCTTTTGTACTTATTGAAAATGAAACTGGTCGAGCTGAATATTATGATTTTGGAAGATATATTACTCCGCAAGGCTATGGCAGGGTAAGAAGTGCCGTTACCGATGTAGAATTGGTTATTCCGTTTAAAGCTATTATTACGCCTGAGAAAAAATTAGGTAATGTAGAGGAATTTTTACTTTGGTTAGAAGCAAATCCTGATAAAACACATGGTGATGGTCGATTGGTTGCATCGGTATGTGACTATATTTATTACAAAGAGGCAAGAGATTATGTGTTGTCTGTTCAAGAGAAAGGAAGTATTCCTTATAAAGCCTTTGGGAAAGAAGGAAGTAATTGTTCTCGAATTGTTACCGATACGATTTTGGCAAGTACAGATTATACTAAAATCAGAAAACCATTATTACGTAATAAATTGTTTACACCCAGCCCTCTGGGGAATGTAGAAAAAGCAGCTATTGGTAATCCGATTTATCAAGTAGAGCAAGGGAGGTTGAATGAGTATCCAGGATCTGTTTTTAAAGAAAATCTCACTAATTATTTTGATAAAAATATACCAGAAACCAAACATAATCATACTGTGAGCCCGAAAGGAATTTTGAAAGATGCTCATTTTCTTTCTGGGACGGGTAGTAGTGCGTATTTTGTATTAAACAAATCTTTAGAAAAAGATCTATTCGAGATTAGGAGGTATACCGAATGTGGTAAAGAAGATTTTAAAGGGCTTTTTGCTGTAGTAGAGGGGTGTTTTGATATATTGAAACACTATAACTTTGTGTATGATTCTAATTGTAAGTACTGTCATGTAGAGCAAGACGGAAACAAGATCAGGTTCGAATTGGTAAAAAGAATTATTAATTAAGTGCAAAAGGTGCGCTTAATTTGAAGCCTGGAATCATGACTTTAAATTTTCTGGTAGATGTAAAATTAACCATATTGTAATGCCCTTTCATTGCTCCAAAAGGAGAACTTAGTAAACAACCACTATTATATGTATGAGACTCGCCAGGTTTTAAAACTGGCTTTTTACCAATTACACCTTCACCTTCTACAATTTCAGTATTATTTAAGGCATCTTTGATTTCCCAGAAACGAGAAGTGAGTTGTACAGAGTCTTTACTTTGATTTTCTATCGTAATTCGATAACCAAAGGCAAAGTGAATCTTATAGTTCTTATAGAACGTACCTTCAAAAGTCGTATCCACCGAAATTTTTATTCCTCTGGTAATTTGCTGTACCATATCAAAATATAAACACAGATCCTATTATTGTTAATACAGAACCGATTCCTGCTAAGATAAAAAATAATACATTCACAAGCATAAATTTAACAATTGTTTTGATTCTTCCTTGGTTATAAAATTTTCTCATAGCTTTATATAGGTAAAATAAGAAAACCAGCATTGCGATTCCAAAAAGAGCATTAATGTTGGTGATTTTGGCAATCAAAATTGAAAAACCTATGATGATAAAAAACATGGTTTGAGTGTGAAATATGAATACAAGATGCTCCATATAGTTAAAAGGCCTTCTTATATATATGAGCCAAATGCTTAACGCAAAAAAGGGAAGAAAGAAGAATATGATGAAAGGCAATTTGTTAAATATAAACTCAAAGAATTCTTGTCCATAGTTTTCTTCTATCGATTTGGTTTTTAGAACTCTATGGTAGATATATTTGTTAAATTGATTTCTTTCATGTTTTAGTTCTGATAAAGCTCTATAGGTAGATTTCTCTTCTGTTTTATCATAATAATCTTCATACATCGACCATAGTTTAAAGCCTCTTTTAAAAAAACCAATACTATCAATCTGTTCTTGAGAATAATAGGTGACTTCTTTTGGTTTGGTTAGGCTGTCATTTAGTAAAGGAAGTCCCTCTATTTTTGAAATTCCTTCACTAATCTCTTTTTTGTCAGATTCAGAAATACCGTTAGTTGCTAATATTTGATCATTAAGTTTCTGCTTTAATGAATCATCCATTTTGATGCTTTTTTTGATTTCGGTAATAGCATCTTTTCCAACATTGACTTTGCCTTCAACTTCTGTTCTAAAACCATCAAAATCAATAAATAAACCGTTAATGATAAAAAAGATGATAGAGACACTAAGGTAAAAACGAAATGGATTTGCGTATTTTACTCTTTTACCTTGGGTATATTCTTTAGAGATTTTTCCAGGCTTAAAAAGTAATGCAATAATAGTATGTCTTAAGCGAGAATCATAAGAAAAGATACTGGCAAAAAACTCACTA
The DNA here is from genome assembly GCF_000626715.1 of Aquimarina atlantica. Taxonomy (GTDB): domain Bacteria; phylum Bacteroidota; class Bacteroidia; order Flavobacteriales; family Flavobacteriaceae; genus Aquimarina; species Aquimarina atlantica. The sequence goes on from NZ_AQRA01000003.1 coordinate 493,064, forward strand.
AAAAAATCGTTAAGCGATAACCTTTTACTGGTATTAATTTGTCCACAATTATGGCAATATCGATCAATAACATCTAGTGGCACACCACAGTTAAGACATTCGCTACCGCGATACTCTTTTAAGAATCTTCCCGTATCTTTCATTTTTGGTTGATAGTAGTTTTCTTACGAGGCTAAAAGTACTGATATTTTATTGTAACATAAAAGTTCTTAGTTTTTATCACCTCTTTATATATGAGACTATATGAAGAAGATGGTTTAAAAAAATAAATAATCCCTTAAATTTTAAGGGATTATTTATTTTTTTAAACCTTTGATTTTTTTTATTTTAAAATAAGCTTTTTAGTTATAGTTTTAGTATCTGATTTAACCGATACAAAGTACATTCCAGATGGTAAATTGTTGAGTTCTATTTCATTTGCAGACATTTTACCGTGTCTTACAGTTTGACCTGCTTTATTAACGATTCTGTATGTAGATCCATTAAAATTGTTCATTTTGATGATGATAAAATCTTTTGCAGGAACTGGGTGAATAACAATGTCGGAGCTTTCTAAATCTGTTTTTACATCTGTATTAAAGTTATGCATTGCAGTACTACCCACACAGAAGTTTTTAGTATCTACAGAAGTAAATGATCCACCAGAAGCCAGTACTGCACCAGATGCACTATTGGTTAGTTCATAAGAACCGTTACCAACACTGCAGCAAATACCATCACCGTACGAATCTTTAAATACTAAGGTATAACATCCTGCATCCAGAGTTTTGGTTATATTAAGAGTAGAACCATCAGGTTGAGAAGGATATGTTCCTCCAGAATGTACTACTTGGTTGTTACTATCTTTAATCTCCCAGCTTGTTTCTTCAGGGTAGTTATCAAACGTAATACGCAGTTTTACATCATACGTAGCAGATGCTCCTGCAGTAGTTACATTAAGCGTATTACTAGCTGCAGATTCGTTTCCAGCCGCATCTTTAGCTTTTACCGTAAACTGGTATGCTGTATTAGCGGTTAATCCAGTAATATTTCTTGTAGTTGCAGTTACCGATCCAAGATTAGTAGATCCTTGATATACATCATATCCAGTTACACCAACATTATCGGTAGCAGCATTCCATGACAGGGTAAGGGTTGTTTGTGCCACATTAGAAGCTGCTAATCCAGTTGGAGCAGAAGGAGCTTGAGTATCGCCACCAGTTGATCCCCCGATCACTACTGTGTAATCTTCTACTTCACCATAATTAAATGATTCACAAGGACCAGGAATAGTATTGTATCTCATAGATACTCTCATTCTTGTACTTCCGTCTTTTGCACTAGAAGGTACAGTAAAGCTACCACTTACTGGTGTTGTTTGTGAAGCCGCATTAGTCCATACTTGTTCTCCTGTATCGGCAAAATCTCCATCTTGATTATAATCGATCCATACACTATATCCTTCATTGTATTTGGTTCCGGTCCAAGTAGGAGTAATGGTAATGGTATTGGCATTTCCTTTAGAAAGGTTAGTAGATTCAGCAGTAAAATCGCTGTATCCACCACTTGCTCCTGTTGATGTTTTATCGATAGTTCCTAATTTCACATTACTGATGTATTCATCGGCTACACTTTGGCCATTAGAATCACAGTAGTTAAGTTGTACATCTGTAGTTGTAAAGTTTACAGAAGCACTATAATTAGAAGTTGTTCCATCGGCACATTTACTTCTTACCTGTACTTCATAAGTAGTAGATGGGTTTAATCCAGAAATTACTTTAGAGGTTCCGTTTTCGGCAGAAGTTGTCCAGTTGTTTGTTCCTGTTTGTCTGTAGCGAAGGTCATAGGTTGCACTGGCTATAGCAGTCCATCCTATAGTAGCAGTGTTTGATCCCACAGCCGAAGAAGATACTCCAGTAGGCACTGTTGCTGTACAAGAAGTATCTGATGAGTTGCTCCATGAGGCAGTGTTTTTGGCATTTACGGCTCCTGCTTTAGAAAAATTACCTCCCACAAATATATCTTTTTTATCTGCAGAGAATGCAATGGAGTTTATAGTGATATCTACGCCAACATTAGTATTTGTTCCCAAAGCTTTCCATCCAGTATTGTCGCTCCATTGTGCAATGTTGTTTACGATCTTGTTGGTGTTCCCCTCTGAGGCTGTAGTAAAAGCCCCGGCAGCATATAAATGAGTTCCGTCATGAAGTAATGAACGAACATTATTGCTAACTCCATTACCTAGTTTTGACCAGCTTTTGGATGCAATGTTCCATTTGGCAATTCTATTTACGGTTGTATTTCCTGCAAGAGCAAAATTCCCACCAATATAGACAGCAGTTGAGGTAGTTGTTATAGCTTCAACAAAACCGCTAGTTCCATCTCCCAATGTTCCCCAATTAGATCCGTTCCATGTTGCAATTCGTTTGGCTGTATTACCTCCGGCTTCATCAAAATTACCTCCAGCATATAGAGTTCCATCGCTCCCTATTGCTAAGGATCTAATTTCATTATTAGTTCCTGATTTTTGATTTGTTACATCTTTTAAGGCAGACCATTGACTACCATCCCATTTAGCAATATTTCTTACGGTAGTTCCATTAATGGTTTTAAATACCCCACCAACAAAAACATTATTGTTGTTATCTATTTCTATTGCGGCAACTGTCCCGTCAATTCCAGCACCTAAAGCTGACCATTGTGACCCATTCCATACTGCAATGTTATTGGCATTAATTCCGCCAATTTCAGTAAAAACTCCACCTGCATAAAGATTTCCGTTTGGAGCAATTTTTAATGTGTTAATACTACCATTTGCTCCACTACCCAAAGCAGACCAACCAGTATTTTTATTCCATACAGCAATATTATTTGCATTTATGTTTCCTGCTTTATTAAAATCACCTCCGTGGTATATATTTCCATTAGAATCTGATGTTATTGCTTGCACAACCCCATTAATTCCTTGGTTTAAAGAGGTCCAAGATCCGATTCCATTTACCGAGGTACCGGGAGGTGAGGTATTTCCATCAACAAGTTTGTATATTTTGGCGTTGTTTCCATAACTACTAAAATATAATTCTCCTTCTGTATCCCTGCCAAAAGAAGAGATGTATAATCCATTGGTTTTAAATAATAATTCACTAGAAGCATTACCTGTAGAGGGGTTATAATTTAATGCCCAAACTCTACCACTTACATAATCACCAAAAATATATTTTGAATTGATATCAGGGTTTAGACTAGTAATTTTAGAGCCTCTATAGACATAACCTCCAGTAATTGATACATCTCCTTGGTTTTGACTATAATTGAATACAGGAGATTCTACGGGACCTGAGATGATTACATTGTTATTGGCTACAGAGGTACCTTCAAATCTACTCCATCCATAATTTTTACCATTTTTGATAATATTAATTTCTTCAAATGCATTTTGTCCTACATCTGCTCCCCACATTCTTCCTGTAGGTTTATCAAAAGAAAATTTCCAGGTATTTCTAATCCCATAAGCATAGATTTCATCTAAACCATCGGTTCCTACAAATGGATTGTTGCTTGGAATTTCATAATTACCATTTGGTAAAATTGGGTTGCTTTCTACAGGATTATTTCCATCAAGATCGACATCAATACGGCAAATACTACCAAATACAGTGTTTTTGTTTTGTGCGTTGAGTTTAGGATCATTTGCTCCACCACCATCTCCAAAAGAGATGTAGAGATAAGAATCTGGGCCAAACCCTATTTTTCCTCCATTATGGTTGCTGTTGTCTTGATTTTTGTCAAACTGGAAGAGTACGAGTTCGCTATTAGGGTCTGCAAGATTAGGATTGTCTGCTCTAACTGAAAAACGAGATAGTACCATTCGTGTAGAGATTCCAGAAACAGGACTGTCTTTAGTATAGTACACATAAAAATAGCCGTTACTATTATAATTAGGGTGAAAAGCAAGGCCTAAAAGCCCTAACTCTTGACCATTAGAGAATTGAACACGATCTGTAATGTTGAGAAAAGTTTTTACTTGTGAAGAAGTTACATTTTCATTTTTCGGAAATACTTTGATTTGACCCTTTTGCTCTACAATAAACATTCGATCTGTTCCACTATTTATACATTGGATTTCTACAGGAAATTCAAAGTCAATGTTTGGAAAAATAGATTTGTAAGTAATTTGTGAATGAGTATAATCGCAGATAAATAGCAAGATTATAATAAATAGATGAGTTTTGAGTGAAGTTTTCATTATAGGTTGTTTTAAGAGAGTTATAATGATATAAACAATAAAATCAGTTTTTTTATTGTTTGAATTGGTTGAGATACATTTAGTTAGCCTTATAAAATTAATGTTCGACCAAAGAATTAGTATGCGTAGTAGTGAAATCTGTAGGAGATAAGGGTTAAAGTATGTTATACCATTTGTATTTTTTCTGATTAGTTGTTTAGTGGACCACTATTGTTTTTAACCCGAATTATGCACTAGAACTTCGTTATGAAGCTCTAAAGTGCAATAAAATATAAAGTTTTATCAAATTCAACATAGCACCGCTACGGTTAATTTGAGAAACATAATAAAGTGATATATTTTGAAGCAGTTTGGAGCTGTAGTAGATTTTCTAATGCATAATTCGGGTTTAATCGTCTTATAGGAAATGAGATATAGCGTTGATGAATCTTTTAGAAAAAAAATAGAGTTTATAGGCGAATTGACTTAGTGATATAGCTGATTTCTTTTGGTATTATAAAATAAAAAGAATCTAAAAAATGAATGTACTTAATGTTAATTTGTAATATTAGCCGAGTTTCCTGTTCCTTTTCCGATAACCCTATCGTAGCGTGCTCCGGGAGCTCTGTAATAAGGTAATACAGTATACTCATTTTCAGTTTCATCAAAATTACCGCTAATAAAACCTGGATCTATAGTTCCGTCTGGTCTTAAGAGAACATATTTGTAATTATAAAATCCCTGTTTAAAAATACTTTTATTGTAGTACCTGCCACTTTCTTTATCGTATTGAAGCAATGTTGATTCATCTAGAGTATAGTTGTTAAAATTACCATAGATATGAATTTCTCCCCCTTCTAGAGGTTCATAACATTCTAGCGAAAAGTGCATCCAAACATAATCTGCTTCTACATTATTATTTTCGGCATCCAGGTTTCTAATAACAAAATTACCATTGATATCAGGGTTATATGTATATCTTCGATTGGCTCTAACTCGATTAGAGTATAGGTAGTTGTGATAGATATCTTTTAGTTCTATGCTTCGTGTGCTTACTGTAGATGCTCTGATGTCTTTACTGTCAAAAAATAAAAATTCATTTCCTCCCCAAAAACTAGATTCCTGGTCATATTTGTATACTAGACTATTAGCAATAGTGAATTGAGGAACCAAATTAGTAATTGCATTTTTGAGATCGTTATTTTGCATCACCAAAGTTTTTACAGTTTGTCGAGGATTTCTTAAAATTTCGTTTGGTGAGTTTATTTCGAACTGTACAGATTGTTTGGTGTCTATATGTTTAAGATCTCTAGATCTTTTGGTGTATACTTTTACCGATGTTAAGGGTTCATAAACAATAAACTTTCTCGAGAATACAACTTCATCATCATCATTGTATATTTCTATAAGGTAGTTTCCGCTTACTTTAAGCCTTCTGGTATCTTCGTTTGGAATGCTTAAGGTATAATGACTATACATTTGTAATGTATTAAAAGAATTCTCATAGTTTACAATCCTAATTTCATCAAAACCGTCCAGAAATTCATTTTTATATAAGGAAGAAGGTGTCCAATCAAAGTTATAATGACTTATTCTGTAATAATAATCAGATTCATCTCCATTAATATCATCAAAAGTGATTCTAAAAGGATCTCCGAGTTTAAGTATAGGTATTCCAGAGAATTCTGCGCCCGTAAGCAGTTGGATTGTTTTAATGTGATTGGCAGTATTGGTTTCACTTACAGCTGATTGACTATAAAAGGTATAAGGAGCAACAATATGCATTAGTAGGAGTAGAAGAGATGATTTAAATCTTTGTGACATCATATAAAGAATTGTGGGTATAAATATAAGCAAAATGTGTGCCTAAAGAATAAAGAGTGTTTTTTTGAGTCGCAGATCATTATTTAGAAACATTATAAATAAAATCTTATAACAAAACCAGCTTTCACTTACGTGTTTTAATTAGTAAATTTGCACGATTTTTTTAGTTAATTAACATAGACTACAAATATGTCAAAAGACATTCGTATCAGAAAAGGCTTAGACATTAAGCTTGTTGGCGAAGCAGAAAAAGTTACTGTAGATGCCATAAGAAGTAATGTTTACGCAATTAGGCCTGACGATTTTCACGGTATAGTACCAAAGGTTGTTGCTAAACAAGGTACAGAGGTTAAAGCCGGCGAACCACTTTTTTATTCAAAATCTAATGAAAAAATGCTTTTTCCTTCTCCTGTTAGCGGAGAAGTAATAGAGATTGTACGTGGTGCCAAAAGAAAGATTTTAGCTTTTAAGATTCTTGGAGACAAGGAACAAAAATATGCAGACTTTGGTGTAAAGGATGTAAATTCTATGAGTGGGGATGATATTAAATCCCACCTTTTAGCATCAGGTTGCTGGCCATTTATTAAACAGCGCCCCTATGATGTAATTGCTAATCCCGATGTAGCTCCAAAAGCTATTTTTATTTCGGGATATACGACTGCTCCTTTGGCAGCAGATAGTGATTATGTATTAGAAGGGAAAGAAAAAGAACTTCAAACTGCGGTTACTGCATTAAGCAAACTAACCGAAGGTAAAGTACATATTTCTGTTGGTAAAAAAGGAAATTCACCACTATCTGGTCTAGAGAATAGTACAATTCATAATGTTTCGGGACCTCATCCTGCAGGAAATGTGAGTGTACAAATTGCCAAAATAGATCCTATTAATAAAGGGGAAGCAGTTTGGGTAGTAAATCCACAAGACCTGGTCGTTATTGGAGAATTGTTATTAACTGGAAAATTTAATGCAGAAAGAACAATAGCTTTGGCTGGTTCGTCGGTCAAAACTCCTAAATATTTTAAAACTAAGATTGGAGCTGAGGTGTCATCAGTAGTATATGCTTCTGGAGTACATGATGAAGGAAATATTAGAGTGATTAGTGGAGATGTACTTACTGGAGAAAATGTAAAACCAGATGGTTACCTTGGATATTATCATAATAGCATAACAGTTATTCCCGAAGGAGACGATTATGAACTTTTTGGATGGAATAAACCTATTTTCAATAAGATTTCACCTTCTAGAGCACTTACTTTTTCCTGGTTGTTTCCTAATAAAAAGTATGAGCTTACTACCAATACAAATGGTGAACACAGAGCTTTTGTAGTTACAGGAAATTATGAAAATGTATTTCCACTAGATATTTATCCGCTACAATTACTTAAAGCATGTGTGGTAAATGACTTAGATGCAATGGAACAATTAGGAATGTATGAGGTAGCTCCAGAAGATTTTGCTCTTACAGAGTTTATATGTGTTTCTAAACAACCACATCAACAAATTATAAGAGAAGGGTTAGACCTAATGTTAAAAGAAATAGGATAGTGCTATGGGATTAAAAGATAAATTACATAAACTAAAACTTAAGTATAAAGACAAAAAGATTGCCCCTGCATTTAATGCAATCCATACGTTTTTATATTTACCAAATGAGACTACACATTCCGGTGCTCATGTTCGTGGTGCAGATGATTTGAAACGTACCATGAATACTGTAATCATGGCTTTAATACCATGTTTGATATTTGGAATGTTTAATGCTGGATATCAGCATCACTTAGCAGCAGGAGAAATAGAAGCCGTAACTAATGGTTTTTTTAGTTCAGGGTTTTGGTCTTTAGATAACCTTACCGTAGGATTATGGAAAGTATTACCACTGGTAATTATTTCTTATGGGGTAGGACTTGCAGTAGAAATTTTGTTTGCGGTTATTAAAAAGCATGAAGTAGAAGAAGGATACCTTGTAACAGGGATGTTGGTTCCTTTAATTGTACCTGTGGATACTCCATTATGGATGTTAGCCGTTGCAGTTATTTTTGGAGTTGTAATAGGTAAAGAAGTATTTGGAGGAACAGGGATGAATATCCTAAACCCAGCCCTTACTATTAGAGCATTCTTATTTTTTGCTTATCCAACATGGATGTCGGGTGATAAGGTATGGGTACATGGAGCTGTAGAAAGAGCAAACGAAATAGCAGGAGGAGCAGAACTTGATGCAATGTCGGGAGAAACTGTTCTAGGGGCTTTAGCTCAAGGAAAAGAACTTACCTATTCAGTTTCAGATATGTTTTTAGGATTTATACCAGGTTCGGTAGGAGAAACCTCTGCAATATTAATTTTATTGGCAGGGTTATTCTTAATCTTTACAAAGATCGGAAGCTGGAGAATTATGGTAAGTGCTGTATTAGGTGCTTTGGTAATGGGATTAATCTTTAATGGAGTGGTAAGCGCAGAATGGATTAATGAAGGAAGTAAGTTTTATAGTCTAATGAGTACAGAATTCTGGCATCATTTAATTATTGGAGGATTTGCTTTCGGAGTTGTTTTTATGGCAACTGATCCGGTAACAGCATCGCAAACCAATAAAGGAAAATGGATCTATGGATTCCTTATCGGATTTATCTCAATACTTATTCGAGTATTTAATCCAGCGTATCCAGAAGGAGTGATGCTAGCTATTTTATTAATGAATGTATTTGCTCCAACTATTGATCACTATGTGGTTCAAGGAAATATCAAGAAAAGAATGAAACGTTTAAAACTAAAAACGGCGTAGATCATGGCAATTAATACAGATAAAAATTCATATACAATCCTATTTGCCATTGCAATGGTGGTTGTGGTTGGTTCTTTATTAGCATTTACAGCATCTTCATTAAAAGGAAGAATAGATGCTAATAAACGTACAGAAAAACAGCAGAATATTCTATTTGCTATGGGAGTTGCAGATACCGAAGACCCTAATGAGTTTGTACCTGCAGAAAAAGCTCAGGAATTATTTGATAAGTATGTAGGTAATGAACAATATATTATTACTGGTAGTACAGCTCAAAAAACAGATAATGCATTTGATATTGAAGTAAAAAAGGAAAATGATAAAGTAAAGCAGGATCCTAATTACGAAAGAAAAATGCCTCTGTTTATAGGTAAAAAAGATGGCCAGGAATATTACGTGGTTCCGATGAGAGGTAATGGATTATGGGATGCAATTTGGGGATATGTTTCTTTGGATAAGGAATTTAAAACCGTTAAAGGAGCATTCTTTGATCATAAAGGAGAAACACCAGGACTAGGAGCTAATATTAAAGAAGCATATTTTAGAGATGATTTTATAGGAGAAAGTATTTTAGATGCATCAGGAAACTATAAAGGAATTACTGTGAAAAAAGGAAATGCAGACCCTAAAAATGAAGATAAAAGTGATAATGAAGTAGATGCCATGGCAGGAGCAACAATAACAGGAGATGGTGTTACGGCAATGGTAAAGAAGGGAATAAAGATGTATCAACCTTATTTCGAAACTTTAAAAAAATAACAAATGGCTGAAGTAACAGAAGAAAAAGTTAAAGTAAAAGAGCCTAAAGAGCCTTTGTTTTCAAAGAAAAACAAGAAATTACTAACAGACCCTCTTGCCGATAATAACCCAATTACTATCCAGGTATTAGGAATATGTTCTGCTTTGGCGATTACTGCACAATTGAAACCTTCAATTGTAATGGCAATTTCGGTAATCTTTGTATTAGGAATAGGTAATGTGGTTATTTCTTTGATGAGAAATATCATCCCTTCAAAAATTAGAATTATTGTTCAGCTAGTAGTAGTGGCAGCTTTGGTGATTATAGTAGATCAAGTCCTTAAAGCATTTGCCTATACTTTAAGTAAAGAGCTGTCTGTATTTATAGGATTGATTATTACCAATTGTATTATTATGGGACGTTTTGAAGCATTTGCTTTGGGTAACGGTCCCTGGAAATCTTTTCTTGACGGAATTGGTAATGCAGCCGGTTATGGAGTACTATTGATTATAGTTGCTTTCTTTAGAGAGTTGTTAGGATCAGGTACCTTATTTGGCGCTAAAGTATTAGGAGATCCTATAGAAAAAACAGGGTTGTATGCTTTGGGATATGAAAATAATGGATTTATGGTATTGGCTCCAATGGCATTAATTACAGTAGGAATCATCATCTGGATTCAAAGAAGTAGAAATAAAGCATTAATAGAAGATCATTAAAATAAAAGGAGACATGGAATATTTAGAATTATTTTTAAAATCGATCTTCATAGATAATATGGTATTCGCATTCTTCTTAGGAATGTGTTCATACCTAGCTGTATCTAAAAAAGTATCTACTGCGGTAGGACTGGGTGCTGCAGTGATATTTGTATTAGCTATTACAGTACCGTTAAACTTTTTATTAGATAAATACATTCTTAGAGAAGGTGCTCTAGTATGGTTAGGACCAGAATATGCTGATTATGACTTAAGTTTCTTAACCTTTATATTGTTTATTGCTACGATTGCAACTATGGTGCAATTGGTAGAAATAATAGTTGAGAAATTTTCACCATCATTATATAATTCTCTGGGTATATTTTTGCCATTAATAGCGGTGAACTGTGCAATCCTTGGGGGATCATTATTTATGCAGCAAAAAGAATTTGCAACAATTTCTCATGCAGCTGTATATGGTATAGGATCTGGTATAGGATGGTTTTTAGCTATTCTTGCTATTGCAGCAATTCGTGAAAAAATCAGATACTCTAATGTACCAGCTCCTTTACGAGGCCTAGGGATTACATTTATCCTTACAGGGTTAATGGCAATTGGTTTTATGAGTTTCGGAGGAATGCTAACAGGAGGAGATGAAGAAGAGAAGAAAGAACCTAAGGCTGTTCAGGTTGAAAAAAAAGAGACTACAAAAGAAGTAGCCGAAAATACTAACGTTACAATACTTAAATAATTATGATATTTTTAGCATCTACCGTTGGAACAATAGCGATAACCATTATTTCATTTTTGGTTCTTATCCTGGTGTTGGTAGGAATTTTAATATTCGCAAAAGATAAGTTATTACCATCTGGACCGGTAAAAATAACTATTAATGGTGAAAAGGAGGTTGAAGTAGCTTCAGGAGGTACTTTATTATCTACTCTTGGTAATCAAAAAATATTTTTACCTTCTGCTTGTGGTGGTGGTGGAACTTGTATCCAGTGCGAATGCCATGTGTTATCAGGAGGAGGAGAAGCATTGCCTACAGAAACTCCGCATTTCTCTCGTAAAGAACTACAACATGGAGCACGTTTGGCTTGCCAGGTAAAGGTAAAGCAAGACATGAATATCGAAATCCCTGAAGAAGTCTTTGGAATCAAGAAATGGGAAGCCGAGGTTGTACGTAATTATAATGTAGCGTCTTTTATCAAAGAATTTGTAGTTCGTATTCCAGAAGATATGGGGTATAAAGCAGGAGGGTATATTCAGATAGAAATTCCACAATGTGAGATTAAATATTCTGATATAGATATCACTGCTCATCCAGAAGAACATGAAACTCCAGATAAATTTCAGGCAGAATGGGATAAATTTGGTTTATGGCCATTAGTGATGAAGAATGATGAAACTGTAGAACGTGCTTATTCTATGGCTTCTTATCCTGCAGAAGGAAGAGACATTATGCTTAATGTACGTATTGCTACCCCACCATGGGATCGATCTAAAAATGGATGGATGGATGTTAATCCGGGAGTAGCATCTTCTTATATATTTTCTAGAAAACCGGGAGATAAGGTAATTATTTCTGGACCTTATGGAGAATTCTTTATTAATGATTCTGAGGCAGAGATGCTTTATGTTGGTGGAGGAGCAGGTATGGCACCAATGCGATCTCACTTATACCATTTATTCAAAACTTTAGAGACCGGTCGTACTGTTACATATTGGTATGGTGGTCGTTCTAAACGTGAATTGTTTTATTTAGATCATTTTTATGATCTTGAAAAGAAATTCCCGAATTTTAAATTCTTCCTGGCGTTATCAGAACCATTAGAAGAAGATAACTGGAAAGTGAAAAAAGATATAAATGATACCGAAGGTGATGGATTCGTAGGATTTATTCATAACTGTGTAATCGATAACTATCTAAATCATCATGAAGCTCCAGAAGATATAGAACTATATTTCTGTGGACCGCCGTTAATGAATAAGGCAGTACAGAAAATGGGAGAAGATTTTGGTATTCCAGACGAACATATTAGATTCGATGACTTTGGAGGATAAAAATAATTTTTCAGATATAGTATAAATAAGAAACCGATACTTTTAAGTATCGGTTTTTTTATAGAAATACATAACATCTCCTGTCAAAAACGGGTATATGTATACTTATACTCCTCGATAGCAAAAGATAATTTTAACCTTTTGTTGAATTATGATACTCAGATTATTAATATTTTTATACACTAAATATCTGTTATAATGAGGTCAAGGATTACTTTAATTTCGGCTTTTTCAATAGTAAACCTGCTGATAGGTAGGTTATTTCAGGAAAGCCTGCAAATTATTTGTTTTTCAGAACTTATTGCCGTTGCAGTTTCCAGCTTTATATTTTGGAACCTGGCCATGCCTCAAATCAAACGTGCTATTCGATATTGGAATGTATTTACAACTCCTAAGCATATATTGGCCCATAGTGGCATGGCGATTTTTACAAGTGTTTTAAATATAGTAATAAGCCAGGCTTTGATTTTGTTTCTGATGCTTTATGTATATCAATGTACTTCGCCAAGCTTCAGTTTTATTAATGCAAGCTTAACCAATAATATAGCCGTAAATCTTCTGTGTTATTTTTCATTGGTATTTTATAGTATGCATAGAAATCTTAAAAACGATACTCCTGGAGAAAGTAATATGCCAACAGCGTCTAAGTCGAATACTAACTTTGTAAGCTTAACTTACGGAAATACAAAAAAGATTATTTCTACCGAGGACATAAAATTTATAGAGGCATCTAATAACTGTATAATATTTAATACTAATGAAGGTAAATTTGTTAGATATCAAAGCCTGAAAGCATTTTTAAACGAGTATAATGGCGCTGATTTTAAACGAGTACATCGGTCATATGCCGTAAACATTAAGTATATTAACTGTATTCAGAAAAATAAAAATGGAGATGGTGTTATTACGCTTACAGATAATAAAACAATTAAACTTAGTAGAACGTATAGATCATCGTTGGTGATGTAGTTAACTCCTCTTTTTACCCTTTTATCGCCTCATATTACCCCTTTTCTTTTTTAAAACTAACATGCATATCAGATGTTTGTTAAAAAAACAAGCATGATAAGAATTGCATTACTATGCTGTAGCATTTTATACTGCTCATATTTTTTTGGACAGGAAAATACAGAAATCATAATCAAAAAAACGAATAGTAAAATTATATTAGACGGATATGTTAATGATGAAGAATGGAAAGGAAATCATACTTTTTTATTTCATGAGTTTAGACCAAATTGGAATCAAGGGGACAGCTTAACTACAGTACAACTAACTTTTGATGACAGTTTTATATATTTAGGAATACATGCTAAAGAACCAGAACCAGATAAAATAATTAGTAGAAATTTACTTAGAGATGGATGGTATGGAGACGATTTTATTGCTTTTGGAATAGACCCTAATCGAACCAAGAAGAATGCTTTGGTATTTAGTATATATCCTTCGGGTAGTCGGTATGATATGGCTATCTCTAATGATGGAATTCCTTTGGGAGACTCTACATTTAATCCATCGTATGATATGATATGGGAAGGAAAAACTCAAATAACAGAAGAAGGATGGTCTGCAGAGTATAGGATTCCTATTTCAAATTTGAGATTTATAAGAAAAGAAAATCAAATAAAAGCAGGAATATCTGTAGTTAGAACACAAAATCACCATAACAGAAAAGTAAGAACATTACCATTGCCACCACAAAATATCCCGAATGCTACAGAAACACCATCATTGTATCAACCCATAGTTTTTGATAGCCTACATCCCAGAAAACAATTGCAAATAACTCCTTATGCATTGGGTTCTGTTGGGAGTTCTTACCATTTTGATGGTAATGAGTATCAAAAACAAAATGATAATAGTATAGAAGCAGGTGTTGATGTGCGATATGGCATTACACCAAAACTTACTTTAGATGTTAGTATTAATACAGACTTTGCTCAAGTAGAAATTGATGATCAAATCGTTAATATTAATAATAGAGTAAATATTTTTTTACCAGAAAAACGAAGATTTTTTCAAGAACAAGCAGGGTTGTTTGATTTTAATGCAGGTGTTCTTTCGCAATTGTTTTATAGCAGAACTATCGGTATCAATAAAGGAAGGCTAACTCCAATAATTGGAGGAGTACGATTAACGGGGCAGGTTAGAAATGCTGATGTTGGACTTCTTTCATTACAAACAGAAGGAGTGAATTTGGGTGCTGATGGCAGTATATCATCAGAAAATTTTAGCGTATTGCGATTTAGGAATAAAGTGTTTAATGATAAGTCGTTTGTAGGGTTTATGGCTACCAATCGTTGGAGGAAGGATTATTTTAATACAGCAATAGGTTTTGATGGCGTGTTTAGCTTACCCAAAAGCTTATATTTTATTCCATCGGTATCGACTACTATCGAGAAAAATGCTAATAAATATGATTTAGCAGAGAATACCAGAGTTTCATTAGTATTAGATAAACGTAAGCAAGATGGATTGTTTTATAGAGCGGCATATGAGTTTTCTGGTAAGCAATATAATCCGGGAATGGGGTTTTTGTTACGAGAAAAACACCATAATTTTTATGGAAGTTTGAATTATGGAAATTACAATAGTGATAAAAATGAAGCTTTATTTCAGTATACAAGATGGACTCTGATGAATTCGGATTTATATTATACCACAGATTTTTCAAGAATTATTACATGGTATAATAGAAGTTTTTGGACAGGGAGATTGTTTAACGGAGATAGTTTTACTGTTTTTGGACAATTACAATATGAAGATTTAGAACAACCTATACGTTTCACAAATACACTCGAAGCTGCTATTGGAGATTATATGTTTTATTATTTTGGAGCTTCCTACTCACCAGGAAACCGACGTAATATTCAATTTCCTGTCGCTATAGAATACGGTACGTTTTATGAAGGAACCAACTTGAAATTAGAAATCAAACCAACTCTAAATTTTGGAAAACATTTTAATATTGAATCTTCCTGGAAAGCTAATCATATCGTATTTGATAAACAAAACACAGAAGAATGGATACATGTTATACAGACAAAACTTAATTGGGCATACAACCTTCACCTTTCGGGAAGTATAATAGGCCAATACAATTCGGTTTCTGATCAATTTCTTACAAGTGCTCGATTGCGCTACAATGTTAAGGATGGTCATGATATATATCTGGTTTATAATCAGGATTATAACATAGACAGGCAGTTAGCAACTCCAAATTTACCAGAATACAATAATCAGATATTTACCATAAAATATTTGTATACCTTTTTTAAATAAATTATTTCACTGTAAATAGGTATAAGCAATTATACTGGTTTTTTTATTTTTGAGAATAAATGAGTATGATTGCTGCTTTTTGCCAGAATATATGTTAAAACAGATGAATGTAATTATAGGAATTCAGTGGATTATTTTATTAATTTCTTCACCATTGTTTTCCCAAAACATAAAAATATCCAGAGATTCTTTGGTTAATATCGTTGAATTTGATGGAGCTTTTTATAATAAATATACCTTAAAACGCTTGATCGTTGATAGTTGTAAAGTTTCCAGCGTTTTACGAAATAAAAGCCAGGATTATTCTAAAAACAACCTTATAGATGACAATGATCGTACAGCGTGGGTAGAAGGTCTTTCAGATTCAGGTATAGGAGAAAAAATTAGGATTACTTTTAAGGACAAGAATGCTTTACCTTATGTAATTAGAATAGTTCCAGGGTATTTGAAATCTGAAGAAATTTGGTATAACAATAATAGAGTTGCTAAGATTACTATCAGAACTATAGGGATAGAGGTAGATTCGGAATATATAATTGATGAATGGAAAAATGTAAATTTCAGAAAAGATTCTTTGTCTAAAGTATCGATTTCTCCACAATATATTGATATCAGTCAAAACTATATCCAGCATATGGGATATAACGATTTTATGGCCATTGAATTTGAAATTATGGAAGTTGATACTATTGGAGCAATATATGATGATACGTGTATTTCAGAAATAAGTTTTTATGAAATTGATAAACTAATTAAAACCTATTCTCCTGATGAATATGAAAAAATAAAGAATTAACGCTAAATTTAATTTTATGAAAAGATATCTGTTACCTCTTATTTTGATAGTTGCCTTGGTTTTGGTAGTAACGAATACATCAAAAGGAAAAATGGTGACTAATCATGTAAAAGGTATCGTTAAAGATGTAGTTACAAAACCAAATTATATTAATAGTAAAGGAGATTCAATTTCTAGCCGGGTTAGTATTCCTGAAGGGTATAAGAGAACAGAATATAGGTCAGGCTCTTTTCAGGAATACCTACGTCATTATCCCTTAAAACCTTATGGTAGCAAGATTATAAATTACGATGACAGCGAATATTTTGCACAGCATTGGCGCGAAGCAATTCTAGAAGTCCCTGTTCCATCAAATGGATTACAACAATGTGCAGATGCATTGATGAGAATTCGATCAGAATATTTGTGGGAGCAAAACAGAAAAGATGAAATTGGGTTTAATTTTACCTCGGGTCATTATTGTTCGTGGCGTAAATATGCACAAGGATATCGCCCAAAAATAAACGGCAACAAAGTAACATTTCATAAAACGGCTTCCCCCAATGGTTCTAAAGCTAATTTTTATAAATATTTAAATCTTATATACACCTATGCAGGAACTCTATCTATGCATAACGAACTACAAAAAGTACTGGTAAAAGATATACGAATTGGTGATATGCTTGTAAAACCTGGTTCTCCCGGCCATATTGAAATCATAGTAGACGAAATCATAAATGATCAAGGAGATAAGATGTACCTTTTGGCTCAGGGAAATACACCAGCTCAGAATGTATGCCTGCTAAAAAATTTTGAAGATACTACCATCTCCCCATGGTATAGGTTTGACGAAAACCAACCTGTATATACACCGAGTTATTATTTTGAAAAAGCACAGTTTATTAGATTTAAGTAAATGTTTCAATGTAAATATATTTGATGCTGAAGTTTTTATTAGACCTCACAGGTTTTTAAAACCTGTGAGGTCTTGAAGATGCTTAATGATATGAACATTGAAGTAAGAGTAATTATTGGGATTACGTACTTAAAAAATTACTCTTTTTGCTCTATACCTCAAAATAAGATGTAACTACAGGCTATACTTAATATCTAATCGAGCTACAGGCTTTTGTTTTTCGTCTAAAGTAAAAAATGTTATTGTTCTTACGAGCATATTCAAATTAGAAATAGTATCATACCCAATTTAGATACACTTATGCTTTAGTTTTTAACGCTTATGACATTCCTTTTAAGAGGTAGCGTAAATCTGATTAATTTTACTGTGGAAATGATAATGAAACCCGATTTGATAACCAATTAAAAGTGTACAAAGAAGGAAGTAGTAGTGTGAAAATGAATTATAAAGATTGGTTTTGCTATTATAGCATGAATAGAATTTGTGTTTAGTTAAATAAAATTGAAACGTTCATACATTTAGTTTTTATAGAAAATATGCTGCTTCTTCCGATGGTGAAATGGGGGTTTACCATTATGGCAGGAGCAGCCATATTTACTAAAAGTATAGTGTATTCTCTTATTAGGTGATAATTGTATATGTTTTAATAATACGAAGCACTTAGTTTAATATATCATTATCCTTTATAAATAAAGCTTTATAGCGTTCGCTAAATGGGATTTTGGCATCGTTCTCTAATATGATAAGATTGTCTTCAAAGTAGATTTCTTTAATTTTTTTAATATTGACCAAAAAATTACGATGCACTTGTGTAAAATCTGGATTCGATAATAGCTCTTTTACTTTTATTAAGGACAGTTTAATCAAAAAATTACCTTCTTTACTTATTAGGTTACAATATTTTTCTTTCACCTCAATATAATGAATTGATTCTATAGCTAATTTCATAACACTTTTATTCTTTTTTACAAAAATATAAGTAGGACTCAATACTGCATTTTCTGAGTTAAAACTTAGTGTATTAGATTGTTTATAGTGCTTTTCGATAGCAAGCTCTATAGAAAATATAAGCTCTAAGGTATTATAAGGTTTAAGCAAATAGGTTGCTGGTTGTGTGAGTTTAGCCAGATCAAAAAAATGTTTACTCTGTGTACTGGTCAAAAATAAAAAAGGAATATTGAGTTGTTGCTCATTAATCTGTTGTGCCAAAACAATACCATCTGGTTTCCCATCTATCATAATATCCAAAATGATCATATCAAAAAAATGATCCTGTATTTTTCTTTCAGCATCTTGTATCGTTGAGGCTCTTGTAACTTCAAAATTATGATCGCTCAAAAATTCTGAAATTTCTTTAGCTTCTTCATCTTCGTCTTCTAATACTAATAATCTTAATGTTTTCATCTATATGCATTTCATAAACCACATCGGTAATGGTTTTGGTGTATTAAGTGCTTATTACAGGCTTTTATAGCTAATCAATTCCTTTGGGTAATACAATCTTGATGGTTGTTCCTTTACCGGGTTCACTATCAAATAGTATTTGCCCATTGTTTTTTTTGATAAGTGTATGGCATAATAGCAACCCAAGACCTACTCCCTTAGACCGATCAATTTTATCGGTGGTAATGTCATGTAATGAGTTGATTTTTGCTAAAATCTCTGGTGGAATACCAGCACCCGTATCTTTAATTTCAATATAACATTTATCTGTAGCATGGTTGCCAGAGGTTATCGTGATCTTTCCTTTGTTTTTGGTGTATTTAATAGCATTATCAAGAATATTACGAAGTACAATTTTTAGGGATTCTTTATCAACTGTAGCCAAAATAGAGGCATCTAAAGTGGTGTTGAGTATAATGTCTTTGGTTGTTGCCAAATACTCATAATCACTTATAACATGTTCAAGAATGGGTTTTAAAGGATATGTTTCGGGTTCAAAAAATAATTGTTCACTTTGCTCTAATGACCAGTGCAGTACATTGTTTAATAAATGACTGGTAGATTCTGTTAAGGTAATTGCAGTGTCCGTAGTTTTTTTGATTCCCAATAAATCTTTTTCGGCTATGTGATCCAGCAATTTTTCATGTTGTCGTTTTAGTGCATTAACAGGAGATCGTAAATCATGCGAGACTACAGAAAATAGATAGTCTTTGGTTGTGTTTGCGATATCTAATTGCTCTTTCTGTTCTGTAATCAATTTCTTTTTACCTATTAACAATTTGTAAAAATACCCCAGAATACCAATAAACAAAAGTAAAAGCGAGCTGCCTATAATCAGACCGTTACGTTGGGTTTTTTGCCGTTTTATCTTTTCATCCTGCAACTGTATTTCCTGCTCCTTTTGTGCAATGGCAAGTTGCTTATCTTTTTCGGTAAGCTCCCAGATTTTATCCCTGTTCCAGATAGAATCTTTCCATTTCCCGTATTCTATATAGTAAGCGACACTTTCTTGATACCGTTTTCTGTTTTTTTCTACTACAGCCATGTTTTTGGCTGTATTTTGTTTTAGTTCGATATCATGAAATAAAGTAGCCAATCGATAGGATTCTTTAAATAAGGCAATAGCTTCCTCATCTCTATATTGACTATAATAGGCATTAGCAAGCTCCATTTTGGTGACAATCACAAAAAAAGTATCCTTTTCTTTGATTAAGGCGAGCTCTTTAGAAAAATATTTCTCAGTAGTATCAAATTCTTTTTTATGAAGATATGAAACACCCAGATTGTGATATGCTGTTTTCAAA
This sequence comes from Aquimarina atlantica, assembly GCF_000626715.1. GTDB lineage: Bacteria > Bacteroidota > Bacteroidia > Flavobacteriales > Flavobacteriaceae > Aquimarina > Aquimarina atlantica. The sequence goes on from NZ_AQRA01000003.1 coordinate 513,086, forward strand.
AAAACTTCATCTTTAGTTCCTATATGTTGATCTAGCCATTTTTTATAATACTGTATAGATTGATCATAATTTTCTAAAACCAAATGTATTTCTCCAAGTTTATGATTTTTAAGCCCTGAAAATTTAAAATCTTCAGAAATGCTGTTCATATTCTGGAGTGCCTTGGTATACAGCTTTTTCTTAATTGCACTTACACCCTGGATATAATGTAGAATATCTTGTTGTTCTTGGTTTTTAACTATTTCTAATGCTCTACCAGCATAGATATAACAAGAATCCCGTTTACGACTGCGATGAAAATCTACTGCTTTACAAAAATCAGTAGTAACCACCTTTTCTTTACAGTATTGATCCATATGATCATAAAACAAGCCTATTTGACCAGTTTTTTGAGATTGACTATACGTACTAGTATAACCAAAGAGTATGCACCATATAATAAGCCATTTAGACATTTTATTCTTCTGTTGATACAGGAGTAGTCACCGTACCCCTATCGGTTTCAGGATCTAGATTTTTATCATGTACTACAATAGCTTCTACACTCTGTGTTCTTAGAGATGTGATTTTATAATCTATCTGAATATGGTACATATCAAATTCTGAAGGTATAGGATCTGTGGAATCATATACAATATTAAAATCTCGTGACACAACTAAGCCATTTTCAGTATGTATACTGGTCTTTACATCTGTAACGCCATTGTAATTAAAAAATATAGTTTTTTCGTCATTTAAAAACAAACCACTACTGGTGTTTTTTAAAGGATCTAGTTTAACGGGTAAAAACGAAATAATATTAACAATATAATGCCTTTCTCCTTTGGGATTGGCATATATATTAGCTAAAGATTGTTGTGGGACTTCTGCCAGGGGAATAGGTTGAGTATTTATTTTGTTACAAAAATTAATTACGAAATCTAATCCGGCCAAAGTAATTTTATTTTCCATAGGGTATGTTTATAAGGTTATTACGTTAAAAAGGTTAAGAATTTTAATACACTAAAAAAGATAATTCTATAGACTTTTTCAGAACTGTCAAATTATCACATTAAACATACAATAATTTCTCTGAATGCATAAAATAATGGTTATATTTTATACTATTATTTATGAAGAACTGTATAGAAATGGTTTAGACTTTTTGATGTAAGACAAAAAATAAAGAAGAGCTCGGGATAATTCTAAATTATGTTTCCAAAATAATATCTTTGCAACGCTATGACCAGAATACTTACTAAACAAGAATTACATAACCTGGCAATGAATATTGTAGGTGAAGAATTAGAAAAAAAAGGCTTCGAATTTATTGCAATTAATAGCACTTTGGGAAAACATCCTCAGTTTGTGTGTATTGATAAATCTAATCAAAGATATTTCGTACTTGTTAAAGCAGTTTCGTATCCAGATAATCCTCATAATTATGATATCATTTGGATGGAGTCGTTTAAAAAACATGCTATAGAACAAGAAGCAAAAGTGTTCTACGCTGGTGTTGGTTTACAAAATTCTGAAAACCCAAATAAACCATTACTTTTAAATGAAGAATATATTTTGGAATATGCAGGGCTACAAATCATTGAAACTCATCTAAACTAAAATTATGATTCGAAAAATAGGGGTAGTTGTAATAATAGGACTGTTTTTTTCGTGTAAAAAAGAACCTAAATTACATCTTAATTACACTAATGGAAAAGCTTTTGGAACCACGTTTTCGGTACAGTTCATAGATAATAAAGAGTACGATTTTTCAAAATCATATGATAGTTTGATCAATGTGATCAATAGATCAATGTCTACTTATATCAAGGATTCTGATATATCCAGGATAAACTCAGGAGATACTACTGTAGTGATCGATGAACATTTTGCGAAAGTGTTTGATGCTTCTAAAAAGATACATAAGGCAACAAATGGAGCTTTTGATCCTACAATTGGGATTTTGGTAAATGCATGGGATTTTGGGCCAGAAGGAAAAATAGCCTTTTTAGATAGCCTTAAAATAGATAGTTTACTGCTTTCGGTTGGTTTACACAAAGTAACACTGAAAGGAGATAGAATCGTAAAAGATGCCCCTAAAACATATATCGATTTTAATGCATTGGCAAAAGGGTATGGAGTGGATGTTTTTGCTGAATTTTTTGAAAGTAAAGGGTTTAATAATTACTTGGTTGAGATAGGAGGAGAGATTAGAGGTAAAGGAAGTAATGTAATTAAACAAAAACCCTGGAGAATAGGAGTAGAAGATCCTAACTTTGATGACACACAATCGTATAGCAAAGTGATTTCGTTACATGATGAAGCTATGGCAACTTCTGGTGGATATAGAAAGTATAAAATCGATGAAAACGGAGAGCGATATATTCATATTTTGAATGCTAAAACGGGATATCCATTAAAATCAAACCTTCTGGCAGTTTCTATTATTGCCAATACCTGTATGGAAGCAGATGCATATGCAACGGCATTAATGTCGATGGGATTAGAAGGTTCAAAAAAGTTCTTAGAAACACATCAGGAACTTAAAGCATTCTTTATTTATGAAGATCAAAATAAAGAATTAAAAACACTATCTGTAAATGGCTTTCCCGAAAAATAAGTATTAAGACTTATAACAAACAGGAAGGATTTCTCCAGGAGCAAGACAGTATTTTGTGACGCATTCTTTTGATAGAATATTGGTGTAGTCTACTTCATCGACTTTAAAACCAATCGACCTTAATTTTTCGAAATAATCCCTGCCATAAACCCTTACATGATCATATTGGCCAAATATTCTGGCCCGTTCTTGTGGATCTGTAATGCTATCATCTTCAAAAGTTGTGTCTCTATTTAGATCCTGAGGGATTTGTAGAATAGCCATTCCGCCTGGTTTTAAGACCCTGAAAATTTCTTGCATTGCTGCAGTATCATCGGGGATATGTTCTAACACATGATTACAAAAAATAATGTCATACTCGCTATCTGCAAAAGGTAAATTGCAGATATCTGCTTTTACATCGGCTAACGGAGAATTAAGATCAGTAGTAGTATAATCAAGGTGTTTTAAATTTCTAAATCTTTTATAGAATGCCTGCTCGGGAGCAAAATGCAATACTTTTGCGGGAGTAGTAAAAAATTCGGTTTCATGAGTTAGAAATAACCAGAGTAATCTATGACGTTCTAAAGATAGAGTCGAAGGAGACAATACATTGTCTCTTTGTTTACCATATCCGTATGGCAAAAAACGAGAAAAACTTTTGCCATCGATTGGATCAGTATATGTGTCTCCTCGTAACCATAATGATAGTATGGGACGCACCATATAACTCAATCGAATCAATAGCGGTCTGGGGATAGTATTAAGTATGAATTTAAATAGTTTTTTCATTTTGAAAAGCCTAAGCAAAGCAAACTTTGAGTACTTAAAGAATGCATACTATACAGTCAATACTTCTTGTCTAAAGGCATCTTCTTCATCAGATTCAATGCCTAATGCCTGATAGATGTATTTAAATGTCGATAGAATTTCTGGTTTTCCATCAATTATAGCTACATCATGTTCAAAATGGGCACTTGGTTTCCCATCTGCCGTAAGAATAGTCCAGCCATCTCGTAGTTGTTTGATACGATGTGTTCCCATATTTGTCATAGGCTCTATAGCAACTACCATACCTTCGATAAATTTTTTTCCTTTACCACGACGTCCGTAGTTAGGCATCTCGGGATCTTCATGCATTTTTCTACCCAAACCATGACCTACTAATTCTCTAACGACACCATAACCAGCTTCTTCGGTAAACTTCTGGATTGCATATCCAACATCACCCACTCGTTTTCCAACTTTAAACTCGGCAATCCCGACATATAGAGATTCTTTAGTAATACGAAGTAAACGTTCTACTTCTTCAGATACTTCACCTACAGGAAATGTATACGCATGGTCTCCATAAAAATCATTTTTAATAGCACCGCAATCAATAGATATAATATCACCTTCTTCTAATGGAGTATTATTCGGGATCCCATGAACTACTTGAGCATTAGGGCTCATACATAAGGTATTAGGGAAATCATACAATCCCAAAAAGCCAGGAATTGCACCATGATCTCTAATAAATTCTTCTGCAAGTTTATCTAACTGTAGTGTAGTTACCCCAGGTTTAACTTCAGAGGCTAACATCCCTAATGTCTTAGATACAATTAATGCACTTTCTCGCATTAATTCTATTTCTTCACGTGTTTTAGTAATAATCATATGTAACAATTCCTTGATAAAAGAAGGCAAATTTACAAAGAATAATGCTTGTTCTATTCAACAGCACCCTCTATTTTGATATTACTCTATTGATTAGAGTGCTTTTAAGTGGTTTTTAATGTAAATGAAGTAGTTAGGCCCACACAAAAATTTCGAGGTAACTTATCGACTCCAAAAATTGCTCTTGTGTGTGTGCCTTTTTCTTCTAATGCCTTAATAAATAGATCTGAAGCTCCATTTACGACAATAGGAGAGTCATCCCAATCAGTACCCGACTGAAAGTAAGCATCAATATGATTGAGTCCTTCGATAGCATCAAAGCCAATTTTTTTATCTATTTGTGCAAGAACATTAAGCGCACATAATTTCATAGCTTCATATCCTTGCTCTGTGGTTATGGTATCTCCTAATCTGCCTTGATATAGGTATTCGCCATTTAGAATAGGAAATTGAATAGCTACATAAGCAATATTTCCTCTTGTATTTACAGATACATAAGACCCTCCCGGAACAGATATTTCAGGTAACTGGAGTCCAAGTGCATTTAATTTATCTTTTGGTGTCATCGAATTATTTAATCTTCGTAAGAATGTTTATAAGGTTGCTCAGAAACAATTGTTAATATATCTTTTTCGAGGGTTTCTCTTGCAAATTCTACATAACGACCTATTTCTTTTCCATCCTTATAAAAGATAAAAGTTGGCACTCGCATGATGTCTAACCCTTTTTCAAAACCTTCGGGAGTATCTTTAGATTTTGTTACTGTTATTAATTCCAGATTTTTATAGTTGAAATTAGAAGCATCTAATATTTTATAAAATGTAGGAGTTTCTCTTTTACTATCACTACACCAGGTCCCCATAAAAGCTTGTATCGTAATATCTTTTAGGTATGGAGATAATTTTTCTATAGTGCTGTTGTCGAGAGCATAACTTTTGTAATTATCATTAAACCAATTTCCATATGGTTCTTGCTCTAATGCTTTTCGATCTTGTTTGCCTACTAAAAAGCCTGGTTCGGAGTTATTTTCCTTTTCTGTTGAAATTTGCTTTTGATCACTTTGCGTTAGTTCTGTATTAGGATTTTTGCCATTTGTAGTAGTAGAAGTACTTCCGCAAGAAAAAAGAAAACTGGTAATGGCTAAAAAAAATATTTTTTTCATTTTGATCAACAATTATTTGCGCTACCAATATATATAAATTCTAATGCTTGATCCAATGATTTGATACTAGTTTAACAAATAATGAAGTATCGACGCAGCGTTTTTATTTTTTCGGGGTTTAATAGATAGAAAACAAAGATAATATTCACGTAAAAAAAGAAAACCATGAAAAAATTATTGATTTGTGCCCTGATTTTTGGCCTAGTAGTGAGTTGTACTAAAAATGATGTTGATGATAGTGTTTCTGAACAGAATAATAAAGAAACATTTGAATTGAGTAAAACTGTAAACCTGGCTATGGATGATTTTGGAAAAATTTCTGAACAGGCTTCTTTAGATCTTAAAAACTCCTCTAAAAGTAGCAAAGGAACTTGTTTTTCTATCGAATTATTAATTCCTTACCAGGAGAAACCTATTCCTGGTTTTTCTGAATATAGCCATTACAGTAAATTAATTTTGAATGATGCAGGGGATCAATGTCAATTTGATGATTGGACAGGTAGTTTAGAGTATTATGTAGCCGAAGATTTACCATCTAAATTTAAGGATTCTGCAGTGTTTAAAAATGTACAATATGATAGAGGATATATTTTTGATGGGTATAGAATAGCACAAAAAAATGAAGAACAAAGCACCGATGATATCCCTGTATTTGATGTAAAAATAGATGGAATTATTACTGCTCCTGATGGAGAAACGTATCAGTATACAACGAATAGAAATTTTTCTTTCGAAAATCGTTTTACAGATCAGGAGATTATTACACTAAAAGAATCTTCTTCATTAGAAAATTTAAAAAAACCATTCTTTATAAAAACAAAATCTGTTGATGGATCTCCGATAGTATATAAAGCTGTTTGTTTTGAAGGATTAGACTTTTATAAATATCCCGTGCAAGGGGCACAAGATTATTCTAGTAATTTTGGAGTTAACTTTACTATTAATTATGGTGATGGAACCTGTGATCGTGAGGTTGTACTCACTTCAATAGAAGGAACGATAACTTTTGATCTATAGATAAATATGTTAAGTTTAAAAAACCGGCTCATGAAACATTTCACGGGCCGGTTTTTTAATATACAAACGATAAATTTTTATAGTTTAAAATACTAATGACCCCAAGTGTCAGAATATTTTTTAGAGTTGAAAAAGATTATTTATTTAGTTACTGCAAATGTTATATGTCTTTTTAATTTGTACAATTACCTTCTCCTATAATTATAAAAATCTCACCTTCCTTTTCTATTTTTACATTGAATTTCTTAGTTAATTCATTCAGTACTTTTTCGGTGGTTGCACCGCTAAAAGATCCTGTGTATTTACAATCGAGTAGAGGACTGCGTTTTAATCTGATTTTGGCATCAAAGTTTTCCCCTAAATCATTTATAATTTGATTTACGCTAACGTTTTGATAATGTAAAACACCAGTTTTCCAGGCAAATTGATTTGGAGATCTTTTAAGAAGCATAATGCCTTGGGGATTGATACTAAAACTTTGCCCCGAAACCACATTTTGTTTTTTACCAGTTGCACGATGAATTATTTTTGCAGAACCTTCAATAAGTGTGATATAATCGGCATCTTTTTCTGCAGATATTGCAAAAGAATTTCCACTAACCTGAACATTACAATAGTTTCCGTGTATCACGAATGGTTTTGATTCATTTTCCTGTATTGAAAAGAATAGAGTACCAACAAGATCAACTCTTCTATAGCTTTGTATCGAAGTATTAAAATTGACTTTACTGTTTTTTCTCATTACCATCGTACTCGAATCGGGAAGCTTAATATACTTGGTGCTTTTTGTTGAAGCATATTTTTCTGAAGCAATATAGGAAACCCCAATAAATCCTTTCTTATTACTCTCTTCGTCTGGTTCTACAATGGTAGCATCTATAGAAAAAGCTTCTGCTTTGGAAGTTTTTACAGGCTCATTTTTTGTATTCGATTCTATAGGTTTGACTTCAATAATTTTTGGTTGCTCTTCTATTTGAATTGTTGTTTGAACATTTTTTGGTTCAACAGCATCAATATTTTCTTGATGTGATGGAGTGATCTTGGTATTTTCAGAAGTAGTGTTATTCATTACATAATACAGAATGAATATAGCGCAAAGCAGTATAGCAATAACAGTTATTTCATACCAAGGGATATAATTACGCTTAACCTTTTCTTTCTGTACTGCATTGTATATGTCATCAAACCTATCCTTCGATGGTATAATCGAATCACTTTTAAATTTTGCTTGCAAAAGCGGTTTTAAAAGGTCTTTATCATCTTTCATTTGTTACTCATTTAGGTTTTAAACATTAAAACTTTACAACTCCACTATTCCTCATACGTTCTAATAACTTCTTTCTTGCTCTGGTATAGTTAGATCTTGATGTGCTTTCCTTTATATTAAGCATTTCTCCTATTTCTTTATGAGAATATCCTTCTATGGCATAGAGATTTAGAACATAGCGATACTGTTCTGGTAAATCACCAATCAAAATTCTTAGTCTTTCTATTGATATTTCTTTAGATAGATGGTCTTTTTCGGGCTCCTCTAATTCCTGTATTTCATTTTTGTCGATGAAATCTTCATGATCTACATGAATCGTTTTTTTCATTTTATGCCAATGATCAATGGCACAATTCACAACAATTCTTTCAATCCAACTCCTCAACGTTCCTTTATGGCGGTATTTTTGAATACCTTTAAATACTTTGATAAAAGCTTCTTGTACAATGTCTTCTGCGTCAGATTGATTTACACAATAGCGAAGACCCACCGCAATCATTCGCGGTGCAAAAGTATTGTATATTTTTTCCATGGCATCCCGATTACCCTTTTTACAGGCTTTTACTAGTCTGTCTTGTTCTTTTTTATTCATGAATAAGGGTTAGTGCTTAACTCATATAATGTATAACCAAGAATATTGGGTTTCGCTGCGTACTAATTGTACTTTTTTATCTATGTTAAGGTAACAAAAGAATTTTTAAAAATAAAAAGATAGAAAAACACAAGTCGCATAAAAGCACTCTTTTATGCGACTTGCCTCAAAAAAACGTAAAATTTTTATGGTATTTTTTTGAATGTTATTTTAATAATGAATCTTGTGTCATTGCTTTAGGTTTTTCTATTCCCATAAGATCAAGAATGGTTGGAGCGATATCTCCTAAAACTCCATCGTTTATTTGTATCTGGTCATTATCTATTAAAATGAAAGGAACAGGATTAGTTGTATGGGCTGTATGTGGCGTACCATCTGGATTAATCATAGTTTCGCAATTACCATGATCCGCAATCAGAATAGTAGAATATTGATTATCCAGACCGGTGGTTACTATATCTTTTACACATTGATCTACAGCTTCACAAGCCTTGATTGCAGCTTCCATTACTCCTGTATGCCCTACCATATCACCATTTGCAAAGTTTAGGCAAACAAAATCAACATCGCCTTTTTGTAGCTCTGGTACCAGAGCATCTCTTAGTTCGTAAGCACTCATTTCGGGTTTAAGGTCATACGTTGCTACCTTTGGAGAATTTCGTAATATTCTGGATTCTCCTTCAAAAGGTTCTTCTTGCCCCCCAGAAAAAAAGAAGGTAACATGAGGGTACTTTTCTGTTTCTGCAATTCTAATTTGAGTTTTACCGGCTTTAGAAATGACTTCTCCAAGAGTTTCGGTAATATTGTCTTTATTATAAATAACATTAATACCTTCAAAGCTTTCATCATAGTTCGTCATTGTAACATAATGTAAAGAAAGCTTGTGGGTGTTATACTCATGCATATCTTTTTGAGAAAGCATTTCGGTTAATTCTCTTCCTCGGTCTGTTCTAAAATTAAAGAAAATTACAACATCGTCATCGTTTATGGTAGCTACCGAAACTCCATTTTCTTGTAGTATAATTGGTTTGATAAATTCGTCGGTAATGTCATTATCATAACTATTCTGAATACTGTTGAGGGCATCAGTACTAGACTCTCCAATACCATTTACCAAAAGGTCATAGGCTAATTTAACACGCTCCCATCTTTTATCCCGATCCATAGCATAATACCTTCCTACAATAGAAGCCAGCTTACCCGTGGTTTTGGACATATAATCCTGGATATTTTTGATGTGTATTTTACCAGATTTGGGATCTACATCACGACCATCGGTAAATGCATGAAGGAACACATTTTTTAATTCATAAGAGTGAGCTGCATCAAGTAATCCTTTAATATGATCGATATGAGAGTGAACCCCGCCATCACTTACCAGGCCTAGCAAATGAACATTTTTATTTTTTTCTTTGGCATAGCGAAAAGCATCCAGAAGAACTGATTCTTCTTTTAAGGTGTTATTTTTGACTGCCATATTGATTTTGGCCAAATCCTGATATACAATTCTACCAGCCCCAAGGTTCATATGACCAACCTCACTGTTTCCCATTTGCCCATCTGGTAAACCTACATGAAGTCCATCTGTACGTAAAGAAGCATTAGGGTAGTGAGTGTATAAACTATCGATATACGGAGTGTTTGCATGATCAATTGCAGATACTTTAGGATCGGGCGATGTTCCCCATCCATCCAGGATCATCAGGATTACTTTTTTGTTCATAATGTATTCTTAATTAAGGTTTTTGGTTGGTTATTTTTTGAGCCTAAAATCTCAAAAAAATGAAATAAGGAGTAAAGTTACAACTTCACCTACAAGCACACAAAAAGCTTATGTTATTCTTATGTGATTTATACCTTTTTGTAATATTAACTTACACGTGATTTTTGTGAAATTATTAACGAATTTGTGTAGGGAAGGTTAAAAGTAAGTTATTCTTAAAATTATGGTATTTTTTATGAGAATAATGTAATTCATTTGCACCGTCAAATTTTGGCATAGCACAAATCAATAATGAACTTATAAAAGATAAAAAAATGAAAAAGCTATCAATTTTAGTAATGTGTATGACCGTTGGTCTGGTTCTAGCAAATGATCCTGTAAAAAACCTTAATGCGTATAAGGTTGCAAAAACAGAAATTATTAATGTATCTCCTTTTTGCATTTCAATCGCTAAAGGCGACTATGAAATGGTGAAAAAAATGGTCGAGTTAGGGAGCGAAGTAAATAAGTTTTCAGAAGGTATGACACCTCTTATGTATGCTGCTCGTTATAATCGATTAGAAATCATTAAGCTTTTGGTTGCTAATGGAGCAAAAATCAATACTAAAAATGCGAAAGGCTATACTGCGATAAAATACGCAGAATTATCTGGAGCCAAAGAAGCCGTAACCTTGTTATTAGAGCTTAAGAAAAAGTAATTACTCAGAATTAGTTATAAACCCCGCCTATCATTATTATAATGATAGGCGGGGTTGTTATATAGAAACGCATCGCTTTTATCAAAATATTTTGTTATAAGAAAGTTAAAATCATGTTATTTGGCAAAAGTAGATGTAACATGATACCGATTCTAAGGTCGTACTGTATATAAGTCAATCAAATAAACTTAAAATCAATTTCATCATGAAAAAAACAGTTTTAGCAACCTTATTGGTTATGTGTATTACTTCTGTAAGTTTAGCTACAGAAACAAATGTGACTACTACTAGTCATAATTACGATCTTACAGCATATAAAACAAGTCCGTTTTGTATGGCAATTGTAAAAGGAGATTTAGAGACTGTAAGAAAATTAATTGAATTCGGCAGTGATGTTAATCAAAAATCAGATGGGATGACCCCACTTATGTATGCTGCACGATATAACCGTGCAGATATTATTAAACTGCTTGTGAAAAACGGAGCAAATATCAAAGCTAAAGATAGCAAGGGCTATACAGCAATGAAATTTGCAAAACAATCTAATGCTAAGGATGCAATAGCTCTTTTAGAGAAATTGTCATAGGTGTTAAAACCATTTCCTGTTGATATCAACAGGAAATGGTTTTTTATTGTACACTGCTATATTCCCGTATTGCCTCTTTGATTTTTTCTATGCGATTTTCTGGATCAGGGTGGGAGCTTTGAAATTCGGGAACACGGTTAGGCCCTGCAGCTGCTTTTAGAATTTTCATTACACCAATCATTTCTTCAGGATTATAACCCGAATTGATCATAAACAATACGCCTAACTTATCACTTTCCAACTCATCACCACGCCCATTTTTTAATAAAACATTTTGTCCAATACCATTTACAAGCCCTCCAGCATCTGCACCAACTGATGCTCCGGTAGATATCGTTTTCCAGAATTCATGTTCTGCTATTCTTTCTGCAGAATGTCGTCCTAATACATGACCGATTTCATGACCCAATACACCAGCAACCTGGTCTTCATTTTGTAATTTGGATAATAAAGCATACGTTATAAATATTTGCCCTCCGGGTAATGCAAAAGCATTAACGGTATTGGGATCGGCTAGCAAATGAAATTCATATTTGTAAGGAGTTTGTTTTGCCATACTCGAATTGACTAATTTGTTTCCAACCATATCGATATAGCTTTGTAATTTTTGATCAGGGTATAATCCTCCGTGCTGTTGGGCCATTTCAGGAGCACTTTGTAATCCAATAGCGATTTCCTGATCACTTGTCATATTAATATTTTGTACTCTATCGGTATATGGGTTTAGCGTTTTATTATTACATTTTTTAAAAAATGCAAAGGCTATGATTGCTAAGCCTATTAATATTCTGATTTTTAAGCCGCCACGTCTCATTATAAATTAAATTTTAATATCAAAAAGCTTAAAGTTAATAAATATAAAAGTTGCTTACTAATAAAATGTAAAAAACACTTTTTAGTAAGCAACTACTAGAGGTACCGTTTCTTAATTTTAAGAAACAAGATTAGTGCTAACCTTGCATAGTTGAGTTTGCAGAGTTTAGCGGTAAAAAATTTGTGTATAGTAGTATCTGCCACTTTCGTCTTTTATTGCAGCAATACCAGTATGGGTATAATTACCCTCAATATTTTTTCGGTGCCCTTCGCTATTAATCCATCCGTCTACAACGCTTCGAGCATCAGGATAAAAACTAGCTACATTTTCTGCCATTCCTGTGGCATTTTCCTTTTCTCGTAAAGTATCGAATTTAGTATCGAAGTTATCATGGTTGATATTACCTTTAGAAATCATATACCGTGTATGATCAGCAGCTAGTTGTTCAGCAGTTGTATTTTTTGCTAATGCCTCTAGTCCTTTAGTTTGTCGATATTCATTTACCAATTTTAGTATTTCGTCTGTAATTGAGACTTCACTTGGAGTTTCTGTAATGGTATTATTATCATCATCCTTAGAACAGGAAAAAACAGTACATAAAAGTACAAAAGCACAAAAGTATTTAATTAAAGAAGTTTTCATTAGTATGGGGTCTTTATTTTATTAAATAACTAAAATAGTATAATTTTAGTATATAGAACTTATTTTGATTTTTTTTTGATTCAATCGAAAAAGAAGTTTTTTTATGCTACATAGCATTGTTACAGAATCATAAAAGGTAATTTTGAGTATAAAGAGATATTTTTGAAGGAGTTATAAAAATTATTATAAATCCTATGTAACTACAATAATTCTGGGTTAATATCTGATATGTTCTCTGAAATATATTGTGTAATAAAATCTTCTGAGAAAAAGTTACTACCAAGTAGTTTTGCTTTTTTTAATTCCTCGGCAATGTCTAGTTTTTGATATGATTTTAACATAGGAATAGAAAGTGGAGCATACGAATAGTGCCAGGGCTCATATTTAAACCCTTTTCGGTCTGCTTTATCTGTATATACAAGGTAAAAACCAAAAGAGTTTGCATGTTTATCCATCCATTCTTTAAACTTGCAAAATGGGCCATCCCCTTCAAAATTCTTGGTAAGAAGTAATCCTTTGGGCTGTGGAGCATTACCATCTACAATATCTAAATCGGTACCCCAATGATGTCTTGAGGTACCAGGAATAGTAGAATATTCTATAATCTTTTGTATAGCTTTAATAGGGGATAACCCTTCTTTTGTAAACTTTTTATATTTACGTTCCCAGATTCGATTCTGGTGTGCATAATCTCTATAGCTGGAAACTACTTTTATTTTGAATCCACTTTTTAATGCTTCAGTCTTCATTTTCAGAAAGGCCTCATAAGCATCTTTTCGAAGCTTATATCCATCACCAAAAAGTGAAGGATTGCTTTTTCCCATAAGATCATCTTTAGAGAATTCTGACGAAAGCATAGAAAATGATGATAATGAAACCCCAATCATTCCCAGGGCACTAATACCAATAAAATCTCTTCTTACCATAGGGATCTGATTATAATTATATCATTTCTGGATCATTATTCCAGAATTCCATCTATAATACCGTACTCTAATGATTCTTGAGCATCCATCCAATAATCACGATTAAAATCCTTTAGTACTTTCTCAACATCTTGTCCGCAGTTATCTGCAAGAATTTGAGCACTAAGTTCTTTGGTCTTAAGAATTTCTGCAGCTTGGATTTCTATATTAGAAGCTTGTCCTCTGGCACCACCACTTGGTTGATGAATCATCACTTTTGCATGAGGTTGTATAAATCTTCGGCCTTTTTCACCAACACTCAAGAGAATTGATCCCATAGAAGCAGCTAATCCAGTACAAATCGTAGAAACCGGACTTTTTAAACTTTTTATAGTATCATACATTGCAAATCCCGATGTAACATATCCTCCGGGACTATTAATATATAATTTGATTTCTTTGTCGCTTATCATATCCAGATACATAAGTCTGTCGATTACGTGTTTAGCCGACTTGTCATCTACTTGTCCCCAAAGAAATACACTACGTTCCTCTAGAAATTTTTTGTCGATCAGATCTTGTGTTTTTCCTGATTTTTCTTTCATCTTTATATTTTTTGTGCTTTTTAACTTGTTTTTAATACTTAAAAAGATGTTATAAAAAGCCAATAAAACAATAGAATTGGTGTATTCTTTCTTTTTTAAGAATTCTTTACATCTTTGAGATAAATGTATAATTATTTTTGCAGAAAAACATCATATGGATTTAGCATTTCACAAAATTTTAAAAGAGGACTTTGATATTGTTTTACCATTACTTCAGAAATTGATGAATGATCAATTTTCTGATGCTGTTTTAAAAGAAAGATTTAGTGAAATGTTTGAGCAAAATTATGAATGCTGGGGAGTGTATTTGGATGAAAAACTAATAGGGTTTTTTGGGTTGTGGTTTATGACACGTCATTATATTGGGAGATCATGCGAACCAGATCATGTGTATATTGATGAAGAGAATAGAGGTAAAGGAATAGGGAAGAAGGTATTTAGTTGGATTTATGAATATGCAAAGAGTAGGGGATGCGAGGCTTCTGAACTAAATAGTTATGTGGTAAATTACCCTTCGCATAAATTCTATCTTAATGAAGGATATGAAATATGGGCACATCATTTTGTGAAAAAGCTATAAGATTTTTAACGAAAATACTTTGTAACTTACGATTACTTGGGCCCAATAGCTATACATGAAAAATGCGAATCTTAAAATGTATAGGAGTTATTGTCAATTATGCTAACAGTACAAATGAATATGATTGTTAATAGCCAAAGCCAAAGTCATGATTTTTGACAGCATACAATCTTATACATTAATATATAAGTATCCCGAACGATCTTTTTGACCTTCAATTTTCAGAATATAATAATAAGTACCTACAGGTAATTGCTCATCCTGGGCAATTGTTGCTCTACCTTCAGAGTAACCTCCCCATGAATTATCGTATCCTTTTTTGCGATATACTTCAACTCCCCATCTATTATAGATTATTAGCTCGTTGTTTGAAAATTGCTCAATTCCCTGAATTATAAAAGTATCATTAACTCCATCGCCATTAGGAGAAACTGCAGTAAATATTTCCAGATCACCATCTAAGATGATATCAGAAGAACCAAAAGTAAGAACAACATAGTTGTCAGGAATCATTAGTTCAGAAGTGATTTCACCATTATTTAGATCCCCAGAAGCGGCAAAGTTTCCTAAACTTACCCACTGTTGTAAATTTCTATCCCATCCTACAACTCTAAGATCTTCTAACTCATCAACAAGAGTTGGGATATTACTATTATCATCCCATGTAAGAGTTACTCTAGTTTCTACATCTCCATCCAGATCCCAAAATTCAAAAGAGCTTACACCAAATAATACATTGCTGAAATTATCGGTATTAAAACTGGTAGAGAAAAAATTAGGAGAGTTAGGATTTTCAAAGAAGTATGCACCTCGTGCTGTATTTACAGCTGCTTGATTTTCGATACGCATTGGGCGTAATCTGAAATCATCTCCAATAGGAAAAGTAAAATCTAAAACTCCAGTAATAGAAGAATACCCATCTACATATCGATCATCATTTTCACCTAAATAGGGAGCATCATTTATATAATCTAAAGAAACATTACGTCTGTCTCTAGGGGTTTGTACTCTTCCGTTTAAAAATTCCTGAAAGTTGGTTACACCAACAGCAACATCCAACAGCAAATCATCTACAACATCAATTTCCATGTTATGAAAAATAGGACGGTTATCACCAGATACATTTAGGCTTCCTGTAGGATTGTAAAACCCTGCAAGACCTAAATTTTGGTCAAACGTACCATCGTTAATTAAATCAGTGTGGAAACCAACTTCACCTTGATCGTGAATTTGAATATTCCCGTAGTTATGAAAAGCTTGTTGAGCTATAGTAACTTGGGCCAGAAGGCATACGACAATAAAAAATATTCTATCCATAGTTATATTGGGGTAATACTGTTATTACGGTTAAACAGTAAATATGTTATGGCAAATATATTCTTTTTCAGCAAATTACACTACTTTTTCACGATAAAATGCAATTATTTATCGGTGAAACGCATTTTTAACTCGATTAAAGGTATGGTTTTGCTGAAAAGTTACATATTCCTAAAAAATAAACATTTTGACAAAACAAACATAAGAAAATAAATAGATTGATATAAGAATTTTATTGAATTAATATAAATAATGTACTGTTATTCATCATAATTCTTCAATATTTTGCTTTAATGATTGATAATAAATTTGATTTTTTTCTTTTGAGGCGTTTAAGTTACTAATTAAAAAACTGTACTTAATCGTTAAAACGGTAATACAAAGGTTTTTAGTCAAATTGTTGATAATTAATGATTTGAGATGAATTAAATTGAGCATCGAAAGAATCAATTATAGAGAACATACTTTTTTGATTCGGTATTCTATTTTATATAAATTCCTAATTGGGTCTTACTCTATATGTAATCCTTCTATTAGTTATCACAGTTTTAACGATAACATTAAGTGTTCCTGTAGTTGTACCTGCTAAGGGAATATTTTGATCATTTGAAATATCGGCAGACGATACGGTATTATCAAAAGATCCTATCGCAGTGCCTATTACATCAAACGTAAAAGTACAAGAATTACCTGCCGGTAGACTCACTCCTGAAATAGAAAAGTTATCAGAACCAGGTACAGAGGTTATGGTTCCGCCACAAGATGAGGTTCCATCTGGCGAAGTCGATATTGCCATTCCTGAGGGTAAATTATCTGTAAGTGATAAATTTGTAAGATCTACTCCGGTAGTAGGAT
Source organism: Aquimarina atlantica (assembly GCF_000626715.1). Lineage (GTDB taxonomy): Bacteria > Bacteroidota > Bacteroidia > Flavobacteriales > Flavobacteriaceae > Aquimarina > Aquimarina atlantica. Next base: position 530,086 of record NZ_AQRA01000003.1, read on the forward strand.
TTTCTATAGTTATAGTTACTGTTGATTCTTCACCATAGCCAATTGTAGCGGGAGAAAAATCTTTACTTGCTACTGCAGGAAATGCAACTTCTGTAGAAAGAGCAAAAACTCCTCCCCAAATACCTTCGTTGGCACTTCCGAGATCTACATTTAAAGTTGTAGCATTGTTAGGAACCAAACCAGTAGCGTCAAAAATATCAATATCCATTCCCCAGTTAAAACCCAAATTTGGATTTCTTCCGCCAATATCTACCCCAAATTTAGAGATTGTACTATTCAATGTATTGTTGATAGGATTTAAAGCATTAGAAAGAGCTGTTCCATTTATAGATACAAAATCCCCTGCTAAATTTGCTTCACCATCAAAAGCAAAATATCCGGCATCTGTATCAAAAACTCCTAGCGAAGGGGTTAGTAAACCAGTAACCGTAAAAGCGTCGTTGGCTCCAAATCCAAAAAAATCAAAGCCATCCCATATACTTACGCTACGTGTTATGTCGGCAGGGTCTTCATAAATAATTACCATGGTCCATCCACCAAAAGGTCCAGTGAAGGCACTACCAGTTATTAATGGAATATCTGCAACTGTGTAGGTTCCTGATCCTGCTGCTTGCACAACTGAAGTTACATCTGCAAAAGACATAAATGTATTCCATCCTGTAAATGAGCCAGTTTCAATATTTGTTACACCGGCGTTAACCGTTGTGTATGTGCCTGCACCAGGTTCTCTAAGCTGTACTTGCTGTAAATTCAAAGTAGGATCTGGATTTGTTATTCCCCCAAAGGTAGAGTTATACGAACCACCCCAATACAATCCAGCCCAAGCTACAGTTGCTCCTGCTGGCAAAGTGAAATTTGAGCTACTCGAGTTTATGGTAGTACCGTCAACACTAGCATACCCCATAACTACAGTAGGATTATTAGATGTAGGAGTTCCTGGACAATTTGCTGTACAAATGAGGTTGGTATTTCCAATCATATCAAAATTACCTCTGACATTGATTGTAATTCGCTCTTCATAAGGTCTTGGGTTGTCTATTTCAACGTCTACAATAGTACCTATCCCTTGATCTGTAATGTTAACTGAAGTGTCACTTACGCCAGAGAAGTTAATGAAATAGGTTTCATTTCCTTCTACAATAATATCATCTAAAATGGTAACGATAATAGTTTCAGTATCTCCACTAGTTCCATTAAAATTTAATATTCCACTATTTGTTGTGTAGTCATTTCCGGCCGTGGCAGTATTATTAGTTGTTGTGAAATTTACAGAAAAAGGTCCTGTTGTATTAGGTCCGACATGCGTAACGATAAAAGTAGCCGTACCTGCATTTTCATTAACCGAAATATCATCAATACTGATTGCTGCATCATTATCCTCAATTGTAGCTTCTCCTTGATTATCACTAATAGCAACAAGTGAATTACTTACTGTACCTAAATTCACAAAAAAGTTATGATTCCCCTCAATATCTATATCGTCAATAATTGGTATTGTAATTTGTTGTGTCTCGTTAATATTTCCTGCAAAATTAATAGGGGAAGGGGTAGCTCCAACTGTTGTATAATCAGCAGGATTAGTTGCGGAGCCATTGACAAGGGTATAAGGTACAGAAAACCCTCCAGCAACATTAGCTCCTGATAAAGTGATTGTAAAAGTTGCAGTTCCATCACTTTCGTTTACAGTAATATCATTTATTGCTATAGAGGCATTATCATCATCATTAATCGTAATCTCTCCTTGACCATCAGTAATACTTATAGAAGGATCGCCTATGATAGTTCCAAGATTTACAAATAAACTCTCAGTAGCTTCTGCAAAGTTATCATTAATGATGGGTATTGGGACTGTTAAAGTTTGTGCTTCAGGGCTTGTGCCCGAAAACCCTATAGTAGAGCTTGTCGTTGTATAATCTCCAGGTGTGTTTGCAGAGTTATTAGCAGTTGTATAAGCAACAGTAAAAGCTCCGGATGCGTTTCCTCCAGAATGACTAACTGTTAGATCTGCAGTACCTGCATTTTCGTTAACAGTGATATCTGATATAGATAATTGTGGGTTTGTACTACTACAAGCAATTGTAGCTGTCCAGCCTCCAAGTGTAACAGTAAAGTCAGAAGTAAATCTAAATGTTAAACATCCTGTTGTAGAAGATATTGTCGTTCCGTTAGGAGAATTTCCATTATCAAAAATGCCAATAAGAGGACTTGCTGTTGATGTTCCATCATAAATACGAAGAAAATCAAAATTATCTTCCACATCAAATTGAGTAAATGAAACACTTACATTTGCTCCAACCACATTTGGACAAATAGTATACGTAAAATCTTCAAAATCATTATAATTTCCAGTTGTTCCTCCTGAATCAACAAAAGTACCGCTACAAGTATTTATTGTTACTCCATCAGAAATCATAAAAAGATTAGTTTCAATAGATAAGTTATCAATAAAAACAAATTCACCTGGTTCCCAATCTCCAAAATTCCAAGTACTTAAGTTTATAAACCTGATTGTAGTTGTAGAAGACAAAAATGCAGAAATATCTACATTAAAAGTATCTGTTTGAGTTCCATCTAAACTACCAATAGTAGTAAAATTTATACCATCAGAAGATACTTGTATATCTAATAGCTCACTAGATGTTGATCCTCCTGATCCATCCAGACCAATCGTCTCCCAATCAAAAGATAAAATAGCACTTGAAGCACCAGATAAATCAACACTTCGAATAATCTGCTGAGAATTTCGAGTAATATCTTCAAATCGTAGTCTCCCATTATTTATAAGAATACGACCTGAATTAACGCTACCATCATCTGTCTCTACCCAATTAGTAGCCCAATTTTGAGTTCCATTATTATTAGTATAAGAGACTGTCCCAAAATTATCAACATATGTATCCTGACCAAAAATAAAGCTGATTGGTAAAATGATCAATATGATCAATTGAAGTGGATATAATGTGTTAGATGTAAATTTCATATCGTTATCAGGAAGCCCAGATTATTTAACAACAAATACTACATTAATCAGTGCATTATAATCTGCTGGGGTATTAACAATACTATAGCTCATATTTCCATTACCATCTATCGATATTGTTGTCGGATTTCCGAAAACACTCTGATCAGCAAAGGTTACATAGTAATATAACTCATTTCTTGCGTATGTCGGAATAGTAGGAGCGTTAGCAGCATCACTTGATGCTACAGGCGATCCGAACTGGTCAATGTATTCTTGATATAGGTCAATAGGTGGTTTGGCACCTACCGAAGAAGCATCAACTGCAATAGATGGTGGATAAAAAATCCTTGCTGCTTTAGAAGTGATAGGAGCAATGGCTTGTATTACTCCCTGAACCGTTGTTTCGTTGGTAATAGTTGTTGCCCCACTTTCGTCAACATCTATAGGAGTAGCCAGGTTTACTTCAGAATCTAATTGATCATCAGTGCTCCTCTGCCATCCTGTATTAGTAAATCTATAAATTTCCTGATCATCTAAATTAAAAACTACTGAACCGATACTAGGACCAATAATTGCATTTATTTCAGCTAAATCAGTAGCAGCAGGTAATCCCATTAATGCAGCAGCATCACCTGTGCCAATTTGTGCAAACATGCCAGCGGATAAAATAAATGACAAAGCTATTAGGGGTATTTTTTTCATTTTTAATAGTATTACACTTTTCCTTACCTTAAATTTTTTAGATACCTGATCTTAGTCTTATTTAAAAGATAGGTAAATAATTGAATTAAAAATCAAGTACAGTAAACATGAATTCTAAATCAATATCATCTTTTGGGTTAGTTCCATTATCACTGTCTCCTATATTAACCCTAAATCCAGCCGTAGTTTGATTATAGTATGTGATACCGGGATCATCATAATCAGCTCCTGTATTACCAGGGCAATCACCTCCACAATCTATGGTCGCTAATTGAATAATATAATCATCATCTGGCATTGCGGTTGTAAATGTTATTTGATAATCACCTTCATTTATTCTAGAAACAGTTGCATTTAATATCTTTATGGCCGTTCCATTACCAGCAACTTTCCCCATCGCTTTTACAGGGCTAATAAAAAATGCTCCACCATCAGTTCCAACTGTAATTTGATTGTTTGTATTTGTACTTACTACATTAGCTGTTTGTACGTCAGCAGTAGGAGTGTTTTCGTTGGTATAAGTTATAACTCCTGTTCCTGTGTTCTGAGTCAAATTGGTTACAATATTAGTTGCTGGATCTCCTGTTGGTCCTTGTGCACCAGTTGCTCCAGTGGCACCTGTGTTTCCTGTAGGTCCTTGCGCCCCGGTTGCCCCAGTTGCTCCAGTAGCACCTGTATTACCTGTTGGTCCTTGCGCACCAGTTGCTCCAGTAGCACCTGTGTTTCCAGTAGGTCCTTGTGCTCCGGTTGCTCCAGTAGCACCTGTATTTCCTGTTGGTCCTTGTGCACCAGTTGCTCCAGTGGCACCTGTATTACCAGTAGGTCCTTGTGCTCCGGTTGCTCCAGTAGCACCTGTGTTTCCTGTTGGTCCTTGTG
>NZ_AQRA01000004.1 GCF_000626715.1 Aquimarina atlantica
CAAAAAGCTACCAATTAAAACCGATAGCTTTTTGCGTATTACATTAATAATATTAGGTTATTGTATTCCTAACATTCCATTTTTAATTTCTTCACTTGCTGGTTCATCTCCAAGCCAAATTTTAAATAATGCATATTTAAAATCACGTCCTTTGATTACTCCAAGTTCTTTTTCATTTTTAAAAGCAGTCACTCCTTTACCTTTAATATATACAATATCAAAGATGTCATTCTTTACGATAGGTTCTGAGAAAAATTTAATAAATTTATTTATTCTCTCATCTAATGCTTTGGTGTTACCAAAAGTGGCTCTATTAAAGCCATCTTTTACCGCTTTTATCATTTTCTTTTGGGTTACAAAACCAGAAACAATATTCAGTTTTATAGCCATAGTTTCATCTGCATCAAGGATTTCTTTAGGATCTTTGCTCTTTTTGGTTAAATAAAGCCCTCCTGCATACATGTCAATCCAAAGCACTTTTCGCATTCCGGCACCATTCAATTTCAAATCGGTATCACCAAAATTCTCTTCATAGGGCAAAATAGCTTTACCAACCCTAATTTGGGCAGTAGCAGTAGACAAGGAAATTAGTGCTACCAGTACTAAAGTAATTTTTTTCATTATAACTAAAGGTATTTGGGGTATTAATATTTAATATTTATTTATACTCAGCTTTTTAAAGCGCACAAATATAAAAAATATTATGCACGCACAACATAATGAAATACATTTACTTAAATTTTTAACAAAAATACAATTATATCTTATTGATTGCTATAGTCCTAGCATTTCTTTTTTGAGTCCTTTGTCTGCTGGTTTGCTACCTAACCAGATATTAAAAAGTGCTGTTTTAAAATCCAATCCTGTTACATATCCTTTTTCTTTGCCATCCTTATAAATCACACTTCCTTTTCCTTTTTCATACACCATATCATAGATTTGACCAACCTCTATTTCATTATTAATAAAGCCTATAAATTTTTCTATTCTTTCGTTATAAGGCTTCATATTTCCTTTAGTTGATTTTTCAAAGCCTTCGCGTAACGCATTAGCCATTTTACTTCTAGACATCATCCCAGAAAGGATATGCAATTTAATTGCCATAGTTTCATCTGCTTTGGCAATTGCACTGGCGTTAGTGCTTTTTTTCTTAAGATACAGGGCTCCTGCATAAATATCAAAAAAGAATTTTTCTCTAAGCCCTCCTCCGTTAATCGTTAAATCTTCTCCATTAAATTTTACCGTATTTGGCAATGTGGCATCACCAATTTTGGTTTGAGATTGAACAGATACAATTGTTAAAAGCGCTATAAATAATATACTTAGTTTTTTCATTTTAAAAATTATTAGAAATCTATGTTAGTGAAATTACGTATTAAAATTCTTTCTTAATTGATTTAATGATGCATTTAGTTCAAACCCCAGTAATAACAAATTAGCATTAAGCCATATGTACAACATTAATATCAACATTGCTCCAATAGAACCGTATAATTGATTATAATTAGAGAAATTATCTATATATACTCCAAATAGATATGTTGTAATAATAATCAAAAAAGTGGTCATAAATGCACCTGGTGAAAAGAATTTATTTTGTTTTCCTTCTGAGGTACCGAAATAAAATAAGGTAGCAATAATTACAAATATCATAAAGACAAATAGTGCATATTTCCCTAATGTTAACCAAAAAACAGTATCATCTACAACTCCCATTTTATTTAAATCATCTACCAAATACGAAAAGTATAAAGTTCCTATAACTGTAATTAACAATAACGATGCCACGATAATAGACACCCCTAATGCTACTACATATTGCCGTACAAAATTTCTGTTAAGTGTTACATGATACGAATATTCAAAACCAGAGAAAACCGCATTGATTCCATTAGTCATAAAAAGTATGGATAATACAAAAACAGTTGATAGTAATCCTCCTCGGGGATTAGATGCAATATCTTCAAATATGCCAGAGAAAAAATCCGAAGATTGCTTAGGTAATGCTCCTTTTACAAATTCAAAAAAATTCTCCTCAAACCCATCTATTGGTACGTAAGGAATCAAATTAAGAAGAAATAATAAGAATGGAAACAGAGAAAGAAAAAAACTCCATGATATCGCACTGGCTCTAGCCGAAAAAGTGCCTTTTATAATCCCTATTACATAAATCTCTATTAGATCATATATCGACAATCCTTCAAAACCAGGAAGAATAAGTTTCTTCCCTATTTTGACCAATATATTGATCACAGGAATCTTATTAAGCCTATCTTCTATGGGTTTCGACATATATTATACAGCTTTCAAGCTCAAATCCAGATTATATACAGAATGTGTTAGCGCACCACTACTAATATAGTCTACACCACATTCAGCATAATTGCGTACTGTTTCCTCATTAATTCCTCCACTGGATTCTGTAAGGCAAGAATCACCAATTAATTTTACAGCCTCTCGGGTATCTTCGTAATTAAAATTATCAATTAATATTCGATATACTCCTGGTGTTTGAAGTATTTCTTTGATTTCATTAAGATTACGAGCTTCGACGATAATTTTAAGGTCAAGATTTTGGTTAGAAAGATATTGTTTGGTCTTTTCTATAGCTTTGGTAATTCCTCCTGCAAAATCGATATGATTATCTTTTAACATCACCATATCGTATAATGCAAATCTATGATTCTCTCCTCCCCCAATCTTTACCGCCCATTTTTCTAATGCTCGTATTCCCGGGGTTGTTTTACGGGTATCCAGAATTTTTGTTCCTGTACCTTCTAAAAGGGTAACAAAATGATTTGTTTTGGTAGCAATTGCACTCATTCTCTGCATCGCATTAAGCACCAATCGTTCTGCTTTCAGAATAGACTGCGAACTTCCTGAAACATAAAAGGCTATATCTCCATATTTCACCCTGGATCCATCTTTTAATAATACTTCGACCTTCATGTTAGGGTCTACATAATTAAATACTCTTTTTGCAAATTCTACTCCCGCCAGGATCCCTTCATCCTTAACTAAAAGTTTTGCTTTTCCGGTGATTGATTCGGGGATACAAGCTAATGAACTATGATCACCATCTCCTACATCTTCGCGTATGGCATTGGTAATTATCAAATCAATTTCTTTATTGAATTGGGTTTCGCTAATCATATTGAATGGTTATTTTTGCTAATGTAAAAAAAGAAGTCGGAAGTACGAAGTGAGAAGCACATCGTATTTTTATTTACTTTACATCTCAAATCTATGTTTTACCTGGTTTTTGAGTAAAAACTATTACAATATTAAATACACATGAATATTAAATTACTTGCCGTTGGCAAAACAGATGACAAGCAACTTAATGACCTTATCAATAACTATATCAAAAGGTTACAGTTTTATATTAAATTTAGTTTTGAAATTATTCCGGATATCAAAAATGCTAAAAACCTAAGCGAAGCTCAACAAAAGGAAAAAGAAGGAAAATTAATTCTTAATCACGTAGAAAATTCTGATGTATTAATATTGCTTGATGAAAATGGGAAGCAATATGATTCTGTACTGTTTTCTGAAGTATTGCAAAAACATATGAATAGTGGAATCAAACAATTGATTTTTGTAATAGGAGGACCTTATGGGTTTAGTCCCGAAGTATATAATCGAGCAAATAGTAAATTATCACTATCCAAAATGACATTTTCGCATCAGATGATACGTTTATTTTTTGTAGAACAATTATATCGTGGATTTACCATATTAAGAAATGAACCTTACCATCATCGATAAGGCTCATTGTAGTATACAACTATAATTTTCTAATATTCCTTATTGTATTTGAATTATTCTTTAATGATATCTTTAAGATCGCCAAACATATCTATCAGATCTTCTGAAATGTTATCCCTATTTGCTTTTTAATTATTATTGATAAACTTCTTAATCGCATTATTTAATACATAAAGTTCTCTGTTTTCGAAATTTTCTTTATTAAGTTCCACAAGAAGATCCAGCTTAGCAGGATTGCCCTGAAGCATTTCCCCCTGTTTATTTACAGTTCGTGAATACGGTATAGAAAATTGAAAAATTTCCTGACCTGCTATCTTATATTCTCTTTGATCGTTTCCTATATAGGTTTTCTTAATGCTTCCATTATCATCTATATAAAACACCACCGTAACAAGTGCAAAAGTAAGATCTGCAGATTGAGGCTGTCCTACAATAAGAGCATTACCGTATTCTTTCATTCGATATGCAAAATCATCGGCAGAGCTTGCTGTATTTTCATTTACCAAAACGATAACATTTTTAAACTTGCGCTTTGCTGTTTTATTAGGTTGAATATACGCTAAGTCACAATTCTCACTACCTCTACAAAAATCTGCCCTGGCCGGTAAAAAATCACCTGTTTTAGTTTTTTCATATATTTTGTTCTTCAGAATATTTTCAAACCATTTTTCTGCACCGCTAAACCCATATGACAATTCTAATCGTAGGTTTTCATTAAGCAAAAGCCCTGTCTTCTTATATTGTACTCTAAGATCCATAAACTGAGATGAACAAAGTTCTGCCATAAATGACGAATTCTCCTTTCCCCCAGGGTTATCCTGAACATCAAATACAATATGATCTACCTCATCTTTTATTAATTGTAAGCCTTGCCTAAGTTTTTGAATATCGCTACATATTGTAGAATCTTTTGCCTCTAGTGTACACCTTAAATCATTACTACCACGTTTATATGCAAAGTTTTTAATTTTTACTAATGCAATCTTATTCTTAACCAATAATGCCGCTTTATACCCCTTCTTAACAAGTTTCCAATCTTTGTAACCGCTAACATCTATGGCTTTATATCTGTTATACCAGGATGCTTTATCTTCATTTTTATGATAAACGATTTTTTTTGAACTACCATCGGAATAAGTGATGCTTTTAGGAATCTTTCCGTTGATTTTCAAACCATTTTCGAATCGAAATTTAAAACTAGCCTGACTGGTTCCCAAACCATTTGATCTGGTTTCATAATTCACAAATTTTTTAAAAACATCTTTCATTGAAACGTCATCGATTTTTTGAATGGTCTTTTTTGTTTCTAAGTCAAAAAATGAAATATTTGGATAGGTATACCCAATTTTAATGGAACTTTTGTATCTATTTTTCTTAGTTTTTTCTGTTGGATAGGTAAAACGAAAATAAGAATGACCACTAACGAATCCTCTTCCAAAATCAAGAAACTTTTGTCTTAATTCCTGGTAATTATCTACTTTTTTGAATTGTTTTTCGTGATATTTCTTATATTGATCCCAGGATATATCCTTAGTTTTATTCCTAACGACAATAGCTTCTGCATCCAGAAATTCTATTTCTGAAATCATTTGTTTGTACAGTTCTGACACTTGTTCAGAGGTTAAAAATGACTTATCTATATCTTGAGCATTAACTGAAATTACAATACTCAAAAAAAATATACTTTTAATAATTAGTTTCATCTGTTTATTTTAAATAGTAACGGGTATGGATTAAGAATAACTCATACTTCTTCATAAAAAGCAATAAGAGTTTCTTTTGCCAAAACACTGTAGTGACAATCGCACTGTTTTTATTTTAAGATATGCTGTTGATTAAATCCGGATAGTATTCAAATTATCTCCTATTCCAGACCAAGGTGTTGTTTAGTTTAAGTAAGAAACTATTGTTTTATTATCTCTTTTATATCGCTAAACATATCTATCAAATCTTCTACTAAATCTGCAGATACAAATTCTTTATCCATAAAAACATTTAACTTTCCTCTTTTCAGTTTTACAACATATCCTGTTTCTCCTTTGGTATTATATTTCCAGGTAGATGTCGTTCCGTTTTTGGTCATTTCTGGGGTTAAATGATCTTTTAAGAATTGTTTTAATTTCCCTGTTTTTGAAGATGGAAAGCTAGCTTTTAAAGTATACATATCTTCTGTATTAGAGATAGAAATGTTAACTCTATAATTACCTTTTCCCGGTTCGTCACTAGAATAACTAATAGACACTTTCGAATTTGAAGTCGAAGTTGTTTGTGCATTGCTCAAAGAAAGAGCAAATACAAGGCTTAATGTGCAAATGATTGTTTTCATAATTTCTGTTTTTTGATTGATGATTGATTTAATTTTCGTTTTTTGATGTAATTGATTTTAATTCTTTGCCAATTCGTTCGAATTTCTTGATCAATTTATTCGAAGCTAGTTCTTTATCTACATTGATTCTTAATTTATTGTCTTTGAGTCGTACTTCATATAATTCATCATCTTCTATTTCTTTTCTCCACAGATAAGCTTCATCGTCGATGATCATATTTTCTTTTCCGAATTGATCGATCAGATAAGACTTTACATCGCCCTCCATATATTTCATAAATCTAATTTTGATCCTAAAACTCTCTTCCATATCAATGATCGCAAAGGACCTGGAATAACTTTTCTCTCCAGAATCATCACTAATACTTATGGTTACTTGTGATGATGATTTAGAAGAACTTGTAGCACTTGTTTGTGCATTCATGGTTAGTAATCCTATTAGCAGGTTTACCAAAACGGTGATTACTGTTTTCATAGTATTCGTTTTTTGATTGATGATTTAAGCGATACTAAATGTGAGACCAACCCCACGTACACTTTCTATATTTATAGTATTATCTTCTTTAAAATATTTTCTTAATCGGCTTATGAATACATCCATACTTCGGCCAGAGAAGAAATCATCATTACCCCAAATATCTTTTAACACCTCTTCTCTTTTGATCATTCTATTTCTATGTTCCCATAAATATTGAATAAGCAATGTTTCTTTTTCGGTTAATCGCTGCGATTCTCCATTCAATCTTAACTGATGGTTAACACTATCGAATTCATAATTTCCGATTTTTACCACATCATCTTTTATGGGTTCTATTTTCTGTGTTCTTTTTAAAATATTTTGAAGTCTTAGGACTAGAATATCGGCTTCAAATGGTTTCACGATGTAGTCATCTGCACCTAATTTTAATCCTCTTATTTTATCTTCTTTCATTTTCTTGGCAGTAAGGAAAACGAATGGAATTTCGGGATCTATTTCTACTACTTGTTCTGCTAATGTAAATCCATCCATTTTTGGCATCATCACATCAAAGACACATATATCAAATTTTCCTTCAGAAAATATCGACAGTGCTTCTTTACCGTCTTTTGCCCAGATCACTTTATAATTATGTATTTCGAGGTATTGTTTTAATATACTTCCAAAATCAAAATCATCTTCTGCGAGTAGTATATGTTTCATAATTATCAAATTATTGGTATGGTTATTTTAAAATTTGTTCCTTCTTCGGGTTTACTTTCAATATTGATTTCGCCCTGGTGTGCTTTAATGATTTGATTGGTATAAAACAATCCCAGGCCTAATCCCTTTACATCATGTACATTTCCTGTTGTTACTCTATAAAATTTTTCAAAAATCTTATGATGTTCTTTTTCAGAAATCCCGATCCCATTATCGCGAATCGAAATTATATACGTATCGTTTTTACATTCTGTTCGTATTTTAATTTCAACTTTTTCTTTACCGTATTTTACAGCATTTTCTAATACATTAAATAAGGCTGTGGTAAATAGAAATTTATCGATATAAAGATTTACATCTCTAAATTCGATCTTCATACTCACATCGACTTGTTTATTTTTAACCGACACCTTAAAATCTTCTACTACTTCTTTAAAATACTTAGTATCGAGGACCTGTTCTTTATTCAAAACGATTTCTTCTGATCCCAAAGTGTTATTCATTACCTGATCAATTAGTTTTTGCAATCGGTTATTTTGCCGATCTAATATATCTAATGCATTAGAGAATATTTTTGGTGAATTTTGAGTCTCTTTGTTCCTTAAACTTTTTGAAGCAATGCCCAAAGTTGCCAAAGGAGTTTTTAGCTCGTGAGTAATGTTATTTATAAAATCATTGCGTACATCGGCTATTTTCTTTTGTCTAATTACAGTTTTAATCGAATAGAAGAGTAAAACAACCACAAATAGTAACAATATAACAGAGAATAAAAACAGGCTTGTCATTTGGCCAAAAACTATTCTTTTCCATCCAATAATGCTAACAGCATCTACTGTTCTGATTTCTAGATTAAGCTGGGTTTTTATAATTTCACCACCACTATCATCTTCTATATCTTGTTCTGTAAACCATCTACCACTACTTATTACATTACCTTCTTGATCCGGAAAATCTTCTCCGAACAAAAAGTAACTGTTTTGTTCTTTTGCATTAAATACAGTATCCAAAAGGTCATTATCATGAATAACAATACTCTTTATTGTTTTCTTATATTTTAACTCATATCCTAGATTAGCCTTGCCAATTTCTTCTTTATAGTATTCATTAAATGTATCGTTTAACGAATCTGTAAAAGGTTTGAAACGTTCTATAGTTTCGTTTTTTAGAAGGTTATTTTTTCTATACTCTATCAGATTCTTTGTTAGTTGATTATACCAAAGCTCTGCTATAGAATCCATTTCTCTGGTATTGTCTATACTCGAAACAGCCTTCTTGGTTTCTTTAATAAACACATCTTTTTTAAGTTGATACGTGTTATAAATCAAATATCCCTGAATACCAGACAATGCCAATAAGGTTAAAATAGATGTAATAATGAGTATGTTTATCTTTTTCTTCATTATAGTGATATACAGCTTGTTTAATTTTTAATACCTATTCGTTTTTTGATTGATGATGATTTCAAAAGTATAGCAAACATCCTTTTATTCAATAAAATCAGCTTCTATTAACCCTCTATTAACGTTAATACATCCCTTCATTACTATAAAAACAAGGCTTTTAAGTATCTATGTTAATAGGGCAAAAATTGGTATTAATTATTACATTTGCGGACTAATTAACCAATTACTTCTATGCTATCTTATCTGAAGCTTATAAAATTTGATAACCTACTTATAATCGCCTTTGCTCAATTATGCATCAAATATGGTCTTTTTGATCCCTTTAATATTGCTATTACCTTAAATGGTTTGGGAATTGCTATTTTAATGATTGCTACATTTTGTATTGCTGCGGCAGGAAACATAATTATCGAAATTTACAATCAAGAAGACACCGGTGCAAAAGGTCTGTTGTATGGCTCTATAACCGAAAAATCAGCAAATCGATTATTTATTATTTTTAACATAATTGGCGTTCTTATTGGGTTTTACTTAGCGAACCTTATTAACAGACCAGGTTTTGCAGCATTATTTATAGTAATTTCTGGAGTATTTTATATCTATGCTTCTTACTTAAAAGAAATCATTGTTCTTAAAAATTGTATTCTTGCACTTCTTGTAGGACTAAGTTTGATTGTCGTTGGGATTTTTGATCTTCTTCCTGCTATCACCGAAAAAAACAGAGCATCGCAGACCGTTATTTTTTCTATTATTTTAGACTATTCAATATTTGCATTTATGATTATACTCTTAAGAGAAATTATAAAAGATTGTCTGCATATAGATAGAGATCATAATTTAGGAATTAGAACCATCCCAATAGTTCTAGGTAAAAACCGAACAACAAAATTAATTGGGGTATTAACATTGTTTCCAATTATATCTGTAATTTATTACATCTACACTTATCTTTTTTCGAACAGTAAAGCTGTTATTTTTGTATTGATACTTATTGTTGCTCCATTACTCTATTTTATGATCAAAAGCTTTAGTGCCGAATCAGATAAGCAGTTTAAAAGATTGGCATTGCTTTTAAAAATAATTTTATTTGGAGCTTCTATCTCATTGTTATTTTATCAATTTGTTTTAGTGTAGTATATGTTAAAAGGTATAGTAAAAGATAAAAACATAATTCTTGCATCTGGTTCTCCCAGAAGACAGCAATTTTTTAAAGACCTGGATCTGGATTTTTCAATACAATTAAAAGAGGTTGAAGAGGTTTATCCTGATCACCTTAAAGCCGAAGAAATTTCAGATTACCTGGCCAAGCTTAAAGCAAGTGTATTTACAGATTTACACCCAAAAGATATTTTAATCACCAGTGATACTATTGTTTGGCATAATAGTAAAGCCTTAGGTAAACCCAAAGACCTGGCAGAAGCTTCAGAAATGATTAATTCGCTATCTGGAGATACACATGAGGTTATTACTTCGGTTTGTTTTAAAACAACCAATCAAACTATTGTAGTGCACCAAACTACCAAGGTGACTTTTAAGGAGTTATCTGCAGAAGAAATCGAATATTATGTACAAACGTATAAGCCTCTGGATAAAGCCGGAGCCTATGGTATACAAGAATGGATAGGTTTTATTGGCATATCAAATATAGAAGGAAGTCATTTTAATGTTATGGGACTGCCTACACATCTTGTCTATGAAACGTTGAGGCAATTAGCCTAAAAGAAACATTTCAATAAATGTAGCGCATTGCATATATATTAACTTTTCTATTGATACTTCTTGTAAGAACAAAATGTTAATTGAGGTTTTTCCGTAATTATCTGGTTTTTATTTTGTTTATATTTCATAAATTATTTTTAAAACTTACTATTATGCTAAAGCATCTCTTAAACCTTGATGGTATCAAAACACTTAACAAAACAGAGCAAAAATCTCTAAAAGGAGGATGGACCTATGTTATGTGTCACTCTTGTGATCAATATTTACCACCAGGATATGTATGTATGAATCAGGTGTATTGTGGACCTAATTAATACCATATAAAAAATTAAAAACGGGATTTCAATATCCCGTTTTTTACTTTTAAATTGTGAAGTATTCTCTAAGTTATCTTTACTAACTTTTCTCTGTTTTCTCTTTGATTCTTATACGTAAATATCTCTCTACATCAAAAACATTCTTAACTACAAATAGTATTAGATAATTTCTCCTATATCTATTAATTATAAGAATTAGATAGTTACTGAAACGTTAACAATACTTGTTAAATCCAAGGTTTATTGTAATTTGCTTTATAAAAAATTTTATTATGAAAAAGTCAATACTACTGTTCGTTTTATTGGGTGTATTAGTTTTTATTGCTTGTAGCAATATTAAGGCAGACGAAGCGAACAAAGCCTCTACAACTAAAGAGGTTATTAAAGAAAAGATACCGCCTGCAAAAACGCTTTCTGAAGATTTTAAGAAATATTGGTATGCCGGCGAAGCAGAAATATCATCGTATCAACTAGAACAGGCCAGATATGGCGAAATAAGAAAAGGAACAGCAGTTCTTATTTATGTGACTGAAGATTTTTTACCTAAAAAACAAGTAAAAGCAGATCGTCAAAATACAAGTAACATACCCGTTCTAAAACTTAATGCTACCAAAAAATTTAATACAGGAATCTACCCATATTCTGTGATGCAGAGTATATTTTATCCTGTAGCAGATAATCGACATGCTATTAAAGTATCTAATTCGATGCAGGAATGGTGTGGTCATGTATATGCACAATTAAACAACAGAAAACAATTCGAGATTACTTCGCATTCCTATTTTGAGAATGAGGCAGATCAGGATTTTAAATTAGATAAAGCTATTTTAGAAAACGAACTTTGGACAAAAATTAGAATTAATCCTGATGCATTACCACAAGGAGATCTACAAATTATTCCTTCTTTTGAGTATTCTAGATTAAGACACAAAGAAATCAAAGCATACTCTGCTAAAGCATCTATACAAAAAGGTACTACTACGAATACATATACTGTAGAATATCCCGAACTCGATAGAAGCATTAGTATCACTTTTAATGCCTCTTTTCCTTATGAAATTGAGCATTGGACAGAAACCTATAAAAGTGGGTTTGGCCCAAATGCAAAGAAGCTTACTACAAAAGCAACTAAAATCAAAAGTATTAAATCTGCTTATTGGGGTAAAAACAGTAATAAAGACGAAGTCTTACGTGAAGAATTAGGGCTTGTCAATCAAAAATAAACATTAAGTAACTTACAACTAACTAATACAATACTAATGATAAAATTATCAGAATCTGAAATCAAAGAAAAACTAAACGATATAGATGGTTGGGAATACCATGATAATGCTCTTCATACCACTTTTGAATTTAATGATTTTAAAGATGCGTTCTCTGTTATGACTCGCATTGCTTTTGAAGCCGAAGCGCAACAACATCACCCCGACTGGTCTAATGTTTATAATAAATTACATATTAGCCTTTCTACTCATGATGCTGGTGGTATAACCGAAAATGATTTTAATCTCGCAAAAACCATAGATACTATTATCGAAGGAGAATAGTCTTTAAACTCATTCAAAATCAAAAAATAAATATCAAATTCTAAGGTCAAAACTTTTTGTTTTACTTTTTGAATTTTGGTATTTTAGGCGTATAACTTATTTAATCAAAATTGATAGTATACAAACATTTGTCAAAAACTTGGTTTCTACTTATGTTTGTATTTAGATTTTAAAATTAGCATATGGGAAGAGCTTTTGAATTTAGAAAAGCACGTAAGATGAAACGCTGGTCGGCGATGGCAAAAGCGTTTACTCGAATTGGCAAAGATATTGTAATGGCAGTAAAAGAAGGTGGACCTGACCCAGCTTCTAACTCTCGTCTAAGAGCAGTAATCCAGAATGCCAAATCTGTGAACATGCCAAAAGATAATATCGAAAGGGCAATTAAAAAAGCATCGGATAAAGAACAAGGAGACTACAAAGAAGTTCTTTTTGAAGGATATGCTCCTCACGGAATTGCAATTTTGGTAGAAACTACAACAGATAACAATAATAGAACAGTTGCCAATATTCGATCCTATTTTAATAAATGCGATGGTAACCTGGGAACATCTGGTTCTGTAGAGTTTATGTTTGATCACACCTGTAATTTTAGAATCAATAGCGAAGGATTAGATCCTGAAGAGCTTGAACTAGAATTCATTGATTTTGGAGCAGAAGAAGTTTTTCAGGATGATGATGGAATATTGATCTATGCTCCTTTTGGAAGTTTTGGAACAATACAAAAGGAATTGGAAAGCCGCGAAATCGAAATTCTATCCTCTGGATTTGAACGTATCCCACAGGTTACTAAAAAAATAACTCCAGAGCAAGCTGCAGATGTAGAAAAATTATTGGAAAAAATAGAAGAAGATGATGATGTGCAGAACGTGTATCATACTATGGAAGAATCTTCTTCTGAAGGATAAAGACATTTCTTATTATTATAAAAAAGAGTTTAGCTATGCTAAACTCTTTTTTTTGTTATGTTTACTATAATACCACGACTATAGATAAAATATAAGCTATGAAAAGATTAGCCATACTTCTTCTATTTTCTTTTGTAGGTATAGTACATGCCCAACATATGGATAATGACAAACTAGAGTTAATTATCAAAAAAAATGCAGATACTCTAGATGGTATCCCCGGTAACTGGAAATTTATATACAAAGAGATTCCTATGCTTTGTGTTACCGATGAAACCAATAATCGAATGAGAATTATTTCTCCTATTACATCATCAGATCGTCTTGATAAAGATTTATTGCTTGATGCAATGACAGCCAATTTTCATTCTGCTCTTGATGTAAAGTATGCTATCACCAATAAAATTTTATGGTCGGTTTATATACATCCATTAAAAGAACTTACGAATGAGCAGGTAAACAGCGCCATATCACAAGTATATTATGCTGCAAAAACTTTTGGCACTACTTTTTCTAGTACGGAACTTATTTTCGGAGCCGGAAGCATAAAGGAAAAACCTAAAGATGCTACCCCAGAAGAAAAAATTTATAAATTTTAAGTTCTATCAAAACTGTTCTCAGGGACTTTGCCTTTAACACCTTTAAAGACACTATACATATATTCGAAATCCTTTTTTATATCCTCTGTAGGGTAATAAGGATCAGAGATCACACATTGTTTTTTTCCAAAATCAAAAGCGACCATAATAATAGGAATATTTGCAGCTTTAGCGATATGGTAAAACCCTGTTTTCCACTCGTTAACTTTTTTCCTTGTTCCTTCGGGGGCGATAGTTAAACGCAATTCATCTTTTTTTGCAAATAATTCTGCAATAGCTTCAACCTTATTCTGGCCAGGAGTTCTATCCAGAGAAATCCCTCCTACTTTTCTAAGATACCAACCTAATGGCCATTTAAAAAGTTCTTTTTTAGCCAAAAAACTTATTTTAATTCCAGCTAATTGTCGTACCAAGAGGCCAATATAAAAATCGTGCCAACTCGTATGAGGTACAACAATAACAATACATTTTTTTACAGTATCAGCACTGAAATTACCGATAAACTTCCAACCTATAATTTTATGATATATGAAGGAAGAAAAGTATCTCATGAAAAAAAGATTGAAAAGAACAATTTACAAAGAACGATAAAGTTCTTTCAATATATCTTCATTTATTTTAGATTTCCAATCACATCCAAGGGCATTTTCCCAGAGCGGTTCCAGGCTTAGTGCAACCTTAGTCATTATGTCTAACTGCTCTTCGGTTACATTGGCACAAACTCCTGTTGGTAAATTAATATTATGATACTCTTTCATTTTTTTGAATACGGCTACACCTTCGGGATAGTATTTTTCTAATTTATCAAATACGATGCAGTTACCTATTCCATGTTTTGTTCCCAGCACGTATGCCAGTCCGTAACTCATTGCATGAGCAACACCAACCTGAGAGTACGCAATACTCATACCACCATGCCAGGATGCCATCATTAGCTTTGCGTCTACTTCTTCTTTGCTTAGGTTATTTTCGAGAAAAATCTCTTTACATAAGTCTAAAGCTTTTTCGCCATAACTCTGGCTAAATGCATTTAAATATGTCCCATCTAGCGATTCGATGCAGTGAATGTAACAATCCATACCTGTATAGAACCATTGATCTTTAGGAACATCTTTTATTAATTCTGGATCTAATATAACCTGATCAAAGGGTGTAAAATCAGAATTGATGCCTAATTTACGTTCGGGTCCTGTAAGTACAGTAGTGCGAGACACTTCTGCTCCTGTTCCAGAGATTGTAGGAACTCCAACATGAAATACAGCTTTATTCTTTACCAGATCCCATCCTTGGTAATCTGCAGCACTTCCTGGGTTGGTAAGCATAATCGCTACAGCCTTGGATAAATCCAGTATAGAGCCCCCTCCTATTCCGATAATTCCGCTGGGGACATATTGATAATCATTTCTTATTTTAGCAACTATTTCATCTACCTGTGATGTTTTAGGTTCTTCAACAGTTGACACATAAATTATCTCATCGGTATAAGATAATGGTATTCTATCCTCTATAAACGAGGTATTGTTCTTAAAAACGTCATCTACCAAAAAGATAAAAGGAGCAACACCATTTCGTTCGGGCGAAATAATATCACAAATCTGATTAAATGCTCCTTTCCCAAATACTACTTTTGGTACCATTGGGAAATTTTTATGCGTAGAAGTAGATTCTTCTGGAGTAGTTATAGATTTTGGATTCAATAGATTTTCTTTATTTATTATTCTTTTTGCTCTTTCTAAATCTTCCGGGGTATCAATTTCTACACCTTCATGGTGCGTTTCAACCATTTTAATATTTTTACCATATTCGAGGTATCGAATACATTCTATTTTCTCTGAAGCTTCCAAAGAACGCATTGGTAAACGGTAAAAATCTAAAATAGCTTGTTTCTTAAATGCATAAACACCTTTGTGTTTATGGTAAACGTGGTTTATTTCTTTATCTCTTGGGTATGGTATAGGTGCACGAGAAAAATATAGTGCATAATTATTTTCATCTACAATAACTTTTACACTATTCGGATTCATGATATCATCCCAGTCATCCATAGGAGTCATTAGACTAGCTAAGTCTATACGATCCGAATCTTCCTGATAAAATACGCTTAGCACTTTTTCTAAGCTTTCTCTATCGGTAAACGGTTCATCTCCCTGGACATTCACTACAATATCAACATCCATATCTTCGACTGCTTCGGCTATTCGATCACTACCGCAGCTATGTTCCTTCTTACTCATAATAGCTACACCACCATGAGAAGTAATTTCTTTATATATAACATCGCTATCGGTAACTACATATACGGCATCAAAAAGTCCTGAGTTTAGGGTAGCTTCATACGTTCTTCTTATGACACTTTTCCCTTCAAGATCCTGCATTAGCTTGCCAGGAAAACGCGTGGCAGCATACCTCGCAGGTATCATTGCGATAGTTTTTAGAGTATTTTTGTTCAAAATTTGTTGCTTTTCTAGATTTGCAAAAATAACTTTTTTAAATCAATTTTCGGGCCAACCTTTATATTTAGTTTCATAATTTATTTAAAAAAAACTAAACCACAATATACATATGTTTTGTAAATTTTAATTTTCGATAAAAAAATCATCTTTAAATCCTATTAAATATAACTTTTTCTTAGCTCTGGTAACAGCAGTATACAACCACCTTAAATAGTCCTTATTGATTCCATCTGGAAGATAAGGTTGCTCTATAAACACATTATCCCATTGCCCTCCTTGTGATTTATGACATGTAATGGCATAAGAAAACTTAACCTGTAAGCTATTAAAAAACTTATTATTCTTTACTCCTATAAACCGTTTATACTTTGATTTCTCATCTTCAAAATCTTTAAGTACTTCTTGGTACAATTTATTTGATTCTTCATAGGATAAAGATGGAGTCTCTGATGTTAATGTATCTAATAGCAAAACTGTTTCAAAAGGTTTTTGATTTGGATAATCAACCATACTAACATTAACTATTGCAAACCGAAATCCATACAACTCTTTTATAGAAAAAATCTCTAAGATTTTAATTATATCTCCATTAGCAATGAAACCAGCTTCACTTTTGTTATCCAGCCAAAAATAATTATTCTTAACTACCATTAAATAATCACCAGGTGACAGTTCTTCTTCTTGAAAAAGTATCCTTGATCGTATCTGCTGATTATAGATATTAGCTCTTTTATTAGAACGAAGTATAATCACAGATTCTTCGTGCCCTACACTAGCATATGCTTCATTTAGTGCATCCATAATCTCATGGCCATCAAAAAATCTAACTACATCCGGATATCCTGACACGTCAAACCGAAAAGAGTCATAAAAACCATCATTAATAGTTTCTCTTAGCTGGGTAGCATTCATTAAAATACCACTATTCTCTGCTTGTCGTACCACTTCGTCTAACTCTATCTGTGTAACCTCTTTATTAAATCCCATGGCAAGATTATTGGGATCGAGTGCCGGACTTACTTCTAGTTTTACAGGTGGCAATTGTGCGGTATCCCCAATAAAAAGGATTTTACAATTATATCCAGAATACACATACATCATTAGGTCATCTAGTAAAGATCCATTTTCGAATAATTTACTATCACTAGGGGTATCTGGTATCATAGAAGCTTCATCTACAATAAAAATAGTATTACGGCTTTTATTTTGTTTTAGCTGAAAAGCTAATCCACCGCTTTTATCTTTTTTGGGGTAATAAATATTCCTATGTATGGTTTGAGCTTGTTTTCCCGAAAAATTACTAATCACTTTAGCTGCACGGCCTGTAGGAGCGAGCAAAACAGCATTTAATTTAGCTTTCCAGAGGTTTTTTACCAAAGATGCTATCAAAGTAGTTTTTCCTGTACCTGCATATCCCTTTAATAGAAAAAGTGATTCTTTTGTTCCTGATAACACAAAATAAGATAGTTTTTGTAAGACAATATCTTGTTTTATAGTAGGTTCAAAAGGAAAATCTTCTTTTAATAATTCATAAAATTCTTTTTCCTTCATTAAAAAAACTTGTCTATATGATTCATATCGCTATTAATAAATCAAAGATAGGGATGATTTTTTGGCAATAAACTTTTACGATTAAAAAAAAATTGTAGATTTGCGTATACACTAATGTTTAAAGCTAAATCATAAAATGAAAATTGTTGTTCAATTAGTTCTGTGGGTTATTATAGGAGTTTTAGGATACTTCGTATTCAATTCTGTTAATGGTCCTGTAAAGTTCAATAAAATAAAGCAAGCTAGATATGCAAAAGCTGTTGAAAATTTAAGAGATATTCGTACAGCGCAATTAGCATACAGATCGGTAACTGGGAAATTTGCTAAAGATCCTGTTAAATTAGTTGCTTTTATAGATACTGCCAAGTTTACACTAACCCAAAGAAGAGATTCTAGTTTTATTAGATTTAATAAGATTCTAAAAATTGATGAGCCAAGAGATACGGTTATTATTGATACTCTTGGATATGCATCGGTAAAAGATTCTTTATTTAAAACAGGAAATCATAAAAATATGATTAAAATACCGATCGAAGGTATTGAATCTAATTTTGAAATGGATGCAGGTTATATTAACAAAAATGATCTACGAATTCCGGTTTTTGAAGCTAAAGTATCTAAAGACGTACTATTACATGATCAGGATAAAGACTTATTAGCTCAAGAGAAAGAAGTACGTTCTGTTGATGAAGTTAACGGAGGATTCCTTTCGGTAGGATCAATGACAGAAGTAATGACTTCTGGTAACTGGCCAAGAACTTATGGTGCAAACGATCAATAATACAATTGATAATACATCAAAAACATTGTCCATTCAGGTAAGCTTGAATGGACTTTCTTTTTGCACTGTAAATGCTAATGACCAAATAACATCAATAACACATGAATCCTTTGGTATACAATTAACTCCCACACAAGTACTTGATAAAATTAAATATGCTTTTGATCACAATCATAATCTAAAAGGAACTTTTGACACCATCGAGGTAATTCATCAAAATGACCTATACACTGTTGTTCCTAAGGCTTTATTTAACGAAGATTCATTAAAGGAGTATTTGAAATTTAATACAAAGGTGCTTCAAAATGATTTTATTGCATATGATGAGATGAACCCTCATAATATGGTAACGGTATACATTCCTTATACCAACATCAATAATTTCTTTTTTGATACATTTGGGTCTTTTACTTATAAGCACTCTAGTACCATTTTAATAAATTCTTTACTTACTCAAGAAAAAAATAGTGAATCTATCACCGTTTTTGCAAATATAAATGATGCTTCTTTCGATATTATAGTAATCAATAAAGGGAATTTAATACTAAGCAATACATATAGATACCAAACTAAAGAAGATTTTTTGTATTACCTATTGTACACTACAGAACAACTACAACTAAATCCAGAAGAATTTAGCTTAGTGTTTTCGGGAAATATTTCTAGAGATAGTGAGTTTTTCGATATTGCATATACTTATATTCGTCATATAAGTTTCGGAAACCTTCTTAAGGAGCCTCAAATAACAGAAGATATAACATCTTTTGAGCCTCATAAACATTTTGTATTACTTAGCCATTTTTAAACATGCGTATTATTTCAGGAAAATATAAAGGAAAAAGACTCACAGCGCCTAAGAAACTACCTGTGCGCCCTACCACCGATATGGCAAAAGAAGCTTTGTTTAATATCTTAAGAAACCAATATAATTTTTCTCAGATATCAGTTCTAGATCTTTTTGCAGGTACGGGAAACATTAGCTATGAATTCTTATCCAGAGGAACAGAAGATATAACTGCAGTAGATGCTCACTATGCCTGTCTTGGGTATATCAAAAGTGTAGCAAAAGAATTAGACGCTCCTATCGAGACTATAAAAAGTGATGTATACAGTTATCTCGAAAAAGTAAAGCGAAAAGTAGATATTATTTTTGCTGATCCCCCTTATGATTTTACAACAGATCAGTTTCATAAAATTGCAACATTAGTTTTTGAAAATGAATTATTAAATGAACACGGGGTCTTGATCATTGAACACTCTAAACATACCTCTCTCGAGGAATCACCGTATTTTAGTAATTCGAGAAAATATGGAGGATCTGTTTTTAGTTTTTTTGAAATATAAATCTACCTAAAAATCTGTATACCATACATTAAGTTTCATTCATTACCGAAGTTCGTATTGAAAATTCATCGATAGTAGTAAGATTACTTAAAGAATGAATTTGATGAGCAGCATTACTAATAATATCTTCATAAAAAGCCAAAACTTTTACATCAAAACCAGGAGTATCCTCTGCTGTGATTTTAAATATATCCATTTGATAAATAAAATTATTCAGAATATGATGACTAGAAGAAAGCATAGCCTTATAAATATTTAGCTTAGCGTTTTCCATCTTTACTTTTTTAGCATTTTGTTGTGTATCTATAAACAGAAATACAAAAAATACTAATAACGGAACTATCATTTCGTCAAACTCAAATTGTTCTATACTTGCCAATAATGCAATAACTTTTTCAAACAAGTCTAATTCTAAGGCAATTGTTGTTACATAAATAAAAATAGACAACACTAATCCGATACATGTTAGTTTATACTTATTCATTGGTTTAGGGTTAGGGGTTAGGGGGATAACGATTTGTGAAGAATTTAAATGTTACGGTTTACAAATACTATATAAAAATATAAATAACGTTCGATTTTCAATATTAAATATATAGTAAAAATCAGCAACTTGCAGTAATTTACAAGTATTTTAACATTATGAATAGGTTAAGTTATGGTGTTCTCATACCTATCAAAAGCAAAGGGATTGACAGTCAATTATATATACATCAAGGTATGTTATGGCTAAAGCGACCTTCCTTACGCTACTTCTTCTCCTGTAGAGGCTTCCCAAATCATAAACCATTCCTCGTCTGTAATATTAATAGCTAAAGCATCTATAGCAGATTGAATACGATTGATTTTGGTTGAACCGATAATCGGAAGAATACCTGAAGGGTGTTTTATGATCCAGGATGTTAGTATCTGATCGGGTGTAACATTATATTTTTCTGTCAATACATTTACGACCTTGTTAATTCTAACAACCTTATCTTCTGGTTGTTTAGCAAAGAACTTCCCTCCTGCTAATGTAGAATACCCCATAGGACTAATACGTTCGACAATACACTGATCCAAGGTACCATCTACAAAAGGATGCAGATGAAGTGGAGACACTTCTATCTGATTTGTTACCAGAGGTATAAACTTATGTAACATTGCAAATTGCTGTGTCGTAAAGTTTGATACTCCAAAGTGCAATACTTTACCATCATTTTTAAGTTGAGAAAAAGCCTCTGCAATCTCTTCGGGATTCATTAAGGGGCTTGGTCTATGAATCAAAAACAGGTCTATATAATCTGTATTTAGATTCTGTAAAGATTGTTCTGCAGAACTTATAATATACTCTTTACTGGTATCATATGACTTAATAACAGTATTAGGACGGTTAGGTGTTACTAGTTTAATGCCACATTTGGTAACAAGTTGCATTTTTCCTCTAAGAGAAGATCGTTTTTTAAGTGCATTACCAAATAATGTTTCTGTGGTATAATGCCCGTAGATATCTGCATGATCAAAAGTAGTAACATTTATAGCAAGGCAATCCTCTATCAATTCCTGAGCTTGAGCTATGGTTAAATTAGCTCCCCATTCTCCCCAATTCATACATCCGGCTATTATACGCGAACATATGACATCTTGATATGAATCCTTGATACTCATATTCTTTTAACTTTTGAAAATTATTGTTTTCTTGATACAATCAATAATCTATTGCCTCATATATCAGCCTTTGTATCTCTGAGCGAATATCATGTGATATGAGTTTTCTATTTGCAGCATTAGGAAAAGTACGGTTACTTAAAAAGACATATATTATTTCCTGTTCTGGATCTGCCCATGTAAATGTTCCTGTAAATCCACTATGTCCAAAACTAGTCATTGATATACACCCACAAGTCGGCCCTACATCGCCTAACTGTGGTTTATCAAAGCCTATTCCTCTTCGTACATTTCGATGGCAGTAATGACATGTATTAAACTCATCTAACGTTTCTTCTCTAAAATATTGCTTACCTCCATAATACCCTTTATTGAGGTACATTTGCATTATCTTGGTAACATCATTAGCATTAGCAAACAATCCGGCATGTCCAGCAATTCCCCCTAACATAGCAGCTCCCTGATCATGAACATACCCATGAACAACCTCATCTCTAAAAATCTTATCATACTCTGTAGGAACTATTCTTCTTTTTTTAAAACGTGTTAAAGGTAAATACGAAGTATTATTAGCACCCAACGGCTTATAAAAATGTTGTTGGGTAAGTTTATGCAATGTATTACTATAATGGTCTTCTATATACGCTTTTAAAAGATAGTACGGTAAATCACTATATTTATATTTTAACCTATCCCTCAATTCACTATCTCTAATTCTTAATAATAAAGAATCTTTCATATCACTTCTAAAATAAAGATTATTTGTAACTTCTATATTAAAATCTTTAGAACGACTATTTCTATAATACTTCTTATCTGGTCTTCGGGTAACCGAATCCATTGTTTGCAAATAAAAAGGAATCCAAGCTTTTAGTTTTGCATAATGCGACAACATTGATCTTATAGTAATATTTTCCTTATTAGAGCCTTTAAATGAGGGTAACATCTTTCCTACCTTTGTATTTAAGGAAATTATCCCTTTATCCTTTAATTCTATAGTAAGTGGCAAAGTAGCTAATATTTTGGTTAAAGATGCCAGATCATAAACATCAGACCCTTTTACTTTCCTAAATTTACTATAGGTATGATAGCCATAATTTTTATTAAACACTACTTTTCCTTTTCTTGCAACAATAAGCTGTACACCAGGTGTCATTTTTTCTTTTAGAGCAAAATCAACTATAGAATCAATTCTATTAAGTTTATAAGAATTCATCCCCACACTTTCGGGTAACCCGTAAGATAATCTATTTAAGGTCCTGGTATGATGTCCTGTACCTGCAGGAAACTCTTCTCCAACGCTTACCGGAAGTTTTCCTTTAGCTTCTAACGCCCCGAAAAGTAATTGTGCTGTTTTTTCCTGAGCTACTTTACTATTTTGATAAGACATCACTATGCCTTCAAAATTCGTAGTAGTTAACATATCTAACATCGCATAAGGCCTTGAAAATACACTAAGAACTGTAGTGTTTAGCCTGGCAATCTCGTATAACCAAACTAATTCTTTATCCTTAAACTTATATTCTGCCCAAGGTGAATCGTTTGATTTATGAAAACCTACAATAACATAATTATAGTTTTTCAATTGTTCTACCATTTCACCTAATTGATTGGCTTTTACCCATTCGACCTGAGTGTATTTACTCAGTTCTTCATAAAAAGCTTCTCCAGAATCATCGCCAAGAGAAACATAAGCTATCTTTTTTAGATCAAGGTTTTTAATCGGTAGTGTTGCTCTTTCATTCTTTATAACGGTCAAAGAATTTTCGACCAAATCATGAAGCAGCACTTTATTTTTAACACTATTTAATTCCTCATAAAGAAAATCTGTTTCTACAGGTTGATAAGCGTTAAGACCAGCTTTATATTTAGCAAATAAGATCTTTCTAACAGAATACGACAAACGCTCTTCGGTTAAAGCTCCTGAGTAATATGCTGATACTATTTTTTGAGATGCCAACGGCACATCTTCTGACATTAAAAGAACATCATTTCCTGCTAAAAAAGCAGCCAAATCAATATCTCCAGGTGCTTTAAAATCAGAAGCTCCTTTCATATTAAGAGCATCTGTAAAAATCAATCCTTCAAACTTTAGGCTATCCTTTAATACTCCAGAAACTATTTTTTTAGAAACAGAAGAAGGATAGTCTGACCTATATTCTAAACTAGGAACATTAAGATGAGCCACCATAATGCTGGATAACCCTTCATTAATAAGTTTTTTATATGGGTATAATTCGATACTATCGATTCTTTTGGCATCAAAATTAATAGTAGGCAATGTATTATGCGAATCGGTATCGGTATCACCGTGGCCGGGAAAATGCTTGGCAGCAGACAGAATCCCTTCTCGTTGCATACCTTTCATAAAAGCCAGTGCTTTTTGAGCTACCTTTTTTTCATCTTCTCCAAAAGAACGGTTACCAATTATCGGGTTTTTTGGGTTTGTATTAATATCTACTACAGGTGCAAAATTAATATGAACTCCCATTCGTTTACAATGCCGTGCGACCTGTCTTCCGGTTTCTTCTATTAAATGATCATCTTGTATTGCTCCAAGAGTCATATTCCAGGGGAAAGCTTGCGTCGAATCTAATCGCATACCCAAACCCCATTCTGCATCGATACCTATTAATAATGGTATCTTGGATAATTTCTGATATTCATTATTTAGTTTAACCTGTCGCTTAGGTCCTCCTTTAGAAAAAATAACGCCTCCGATCATAAACTCTTCAATGAGTCGTTTTATTTTATCTGTTTCTTTTTGGGAGTTAGAAGAAGATACATTTACCATAAACAACTGCCCCACTTTTTCTTTAAGGGTCATTCTATTGTAAATACTATCCACCCATCTTCTTTGGGTCTCAACATCTTCTACTAATAAAGGATTTTCTGATTGAGCATCAACGCCAAAAGTTATTAGAAAAATTATAAAATAAAAATACTTTTTTATGATCTGCCGCACGAAAATTTTAATTTAAAAAACGGTTATGCCAACTATCTTTTGCAGGGATTTCCCAATTGATTCGATATTCGGCAATATTAGTAACCAGGTTATTGAAAACAATAGTATTTGGGGATACTGATCTATTTTTAGCCATTTTCTTAAAATCTGCAAGAGGTTTATAGGCTACAAATTCTCCTTGTTTAAAAGACACATTCATCTTATCCATTAAGTCTACATCATATGCTTGTTCTAGTTCCTGGATAAAATGAACAGAAGCATCTATAGAGCATCCAGTTGCCTGGTTCGCTCCTTGATCTAGTCCTATGGTTATAAATCGTTTATACTTTATTTCATAACCCGCTCTTAGATCAGCACCATGGGCTGTCCACTGAGTTATAAATTCCTTTATTTTTTTCTCGATCTCTTCCAGTTCATCCAAAGTGAATGACCGATTTGCCTGATAAATCCATACTCGAGATGTTTCCGGAAGGTCATTAAAATCTACCAACATGAGCTATTTATTTACTAAAATAATAAAAACTATTGCTATTTACGATTATAGAAAAGAGTTAATATGAAAAAACATATTAACTCTAATAAAATTGTAATATAATTAAGAAAAAATCTACAAATCCTGGGCGTTGGCAATAAGTTCGGCCACATCCATCACTTGCACACTCTCTTCTTTTTCTTTGCTTTTTACCCCGTCTGTCATCATTGTATTACAAAAAGGACAACCTGCGGCAATAATATCTGGTTTGGTTTCTAAGGCATCTTCTGTTCGTTCGACATTAATATCCTTATTACCAGGTTCTGGTTCTTTAAACATCTGTGCACCACCAGCTCCGCAACATAAGCCATTTCGTTTACAGCGTTTCATTTCTAAAAGTTCTACTTCTAATTTTCTAAGTAAATCTCTTGGTGCCTCGTATACATTATTTGCTCTACCGAGATAGCAGGGATCATGAAATGTAATTCGTTTACCTTTAAACTTTCCTCCTTCAACTTTTAACCTACCTTCGTCAAGAAGGGATTTTAAAAATTGAGTGTGGTGCATTACTTCATAATCTCCTCCTAGTACAGGATATTCATTTTTTAAAGTATTAAAACAGTGAGGACATGCTGTAACTACTTTTTCAATTTCATAAGCATTCATCACTTCTATATTGGTAACGGCCTGCATTTGAAACAAAAATTCATTACCAGCTCTTTTTGCCGGATCTCCCGTGCAGCTTTCTTCGGTACCTAATACAGCAAAATCTACATTTGCATTGTGAAGTAATTTTACAAAAGCTTTTGTAATTTTTTTAGCTCTGTCATCAAAACTACCAGCACAACCCACCCAAAATAAAACTTCTGGTCTTTTGCCTTCTGCCATATATTCTGCCATTGTTGGCACCTTTACTGTCTCACTCATATTATACTATTTAAAGTTTAGGAATATACTCCTAAAACTCATATTTTAATCATGTTTTCCATCATCAAAAACTTCGATGGTCACAACTCTTTCTACCAGTTCTGTAAATTTACCGGTATATCGTGTTGCTTTTACCAGGTGATTATCAATCCAATGATAGTTTCCTCCTCTTGGTTTTCCCATCAAAAGGCTATGATACTTAAAGCCACATTTCTTTAACCATGTTTCGGTCACATCTCTGTGATCTTCGGTTCTTGAAGTAAAGAAACATATAATATGTCCTTGATCATACCATTTGTTTAATGTAATCAATGCATCAGGAAAAGGTTCGCAAGTAACCATTCGTTCTGGCTCTTCGTTAGGTACATCTTCTGTTATAGTACCGTCAATATCAATAAGATAATTCTTGACACCTTCTGGTAGCACCGGACTTACATGTTCTCCTTCTTCTATTTTGTCATGCAATAATTTTTCTACTTCTTCCTTTTTCATAATTTCTATTAATTTGTGGTTTAATTGGTTAAAAGTTTTGGTTAAAATTTAATGTATTCTGATTGGTTATTTAATAAAAATTATTCGTTGCTCCAGTTTAATCTATCCATTTGGTTAAATGGCCATGGAGCTCCATTATTTTCTATATTGGTCATCATATTATTAAGATCAGAAGGCGCAGCACTTTGCTCCATCACCAAATAACGTCTCATATCAATAATAATAGACAATGGGCTAATACTTACCGGGCAGGTTTCTACACAGGCATTACAACTGGTACAAGCCCATAACTCTTCGGGAGTAATATAGTCATTAAGCAATTGCTTTCCATCATCTACAAAACTACCATTCTTATCAATATTGTCTCCTACCTCTTTTAAACGATCCCTGGTATCCATCATTATTTTACGAGGAGATAGTTTTTTTCCTGTTTGATTTGCAGGACATTCACTCGTACAACGACCACACTCGGTACATGTATATGCGTTTAGTAGCTGAACCCAGTTTAGATCTGCAACATCTGATGCTCCAAATTTCTCTGGTTCTCCTTCTTGCTGATCATCTGCAGGAGCAGCAAAAGGGTCTGCACTTGGATCCATCATTAGTTGTACTTCTTTGGTAACAGCCTCGAGGTTATCTAGCTCTCCTTTAGGATTTAAATCTCCATAATAGGTATTCGGAAATGCTAACAGGATATGTAAATGTTTTGAGAAATATAAATAATTTAAAAACACCAATATGCCTACAATATGCAACCACCAGCATGTTCTTTCTATTAGTATTAATGCAGTTTCTGACATCCCATCAAGAAGCGGTAGTAAATACTGACTTACCGGGTATGCCCCAGCCTTAACATAATGATCTGCTCCTAATGCTTGTAATTGAAGATCCGAAGCATTCATCACCAAAAATAAAGTCATCAAAACCATTTCGAAATACAGGATAAAGTTTCCATCATTTTTTGGCCATCCTTTCATTTCTGGGTTCCAGAAACGTTTTAATTTAATCACATTACGACGAATCCAAAATAAAACCACTCCTACAAATACAAGGAATGCTAAAATCTCAAAAGCTCCTATTAAGAAATCATACAATCCTCCTAAAAAGGCAAAAATCCTATGTGTACCAAAAATACCATCGATTATAATCTCTAATACTTCTATATTAATGATTATAAACCCCAGGTATACAACAATATGCAATATTCCTGCTACAGGACGTCGTACCATCTTGGATTGTCCTAATGCGATCATAGCCATATTTTTAAATCGCTCTCCTTTATTATCAGAACGATCTACGTCTTTTCCTAACCGGATATTACGAATGACTTTACGGACATTTTTTGTAAAATATCCAATACCTGCTATCAAAACAAGTATAAACAGGATATTAGGTATGTATTGCATAATGTTTTAATTTATAGAATCTGTTGGTTTTTCGTAAGGCGTATTTTTCTTTCCGAAAACCGAAATATGAACATATCGTTTTGGATTTAATCGTAAATCCTGTATCAGTAACTCTAGTTGTTTACTGGTTTTTTCTAAATTATCATATAATTTATCATCTTTCAGTAATTTTCCAACTGTTCCTCTTCCCGAATTAATATCTTTTGAAATTTTCTCAAAATTAGCCAATACTTTTTCCAGATCTTTTCCTAGTTTGGCTACATTTATCTGAGCCAAAGAATCTGAAACCTTATTAAGATTAGTCGACATTTTATCCAGATTGGCAAATGTATTGTTTAACTTATCTTCATTACCAGAAAGAATCGTATTTAAAGAGTTCGAAGCGCCTTTAAAATTCTTAACTGTTATGCTTAAATCTTTAAAAATAGAATTCAGATTATTTTTATTGTCTACATTAAGAATCCCATTAACCGAGTTTAGAAGTGTATCTGCATCTGTAATTGCAGCTTCAAGTTTTTCTTGTAAGGGAGCTAGTTTATCGTTTACCAACTCTAATAAACCTGCTTCTATTTTACCGGGTAGTGTATCTTTATCTTTTGCTTCAAGGCCTTGTTCATATTTAGGTATTATTGCAAGGGATTTCCCTCCTATCAATCCTCCTCCATATACTTTGGCCATACTATTCTTTGAAAACGAAAAATCGCTATCTACGTTAAACTCTACAACAAGGTTACCCTTGGTATCTGCAAAACCAATAGAAACCACCTGTCCTACAACCATACCGTTTATGGTTACGGGAGAAGAAGGTATTAAGCCTTCTACATTATCATAAACAGCATAAAAGGTTCTATCGTTTTCTAAGAGATTTTTTCCCTTCAGGAAACTATAGCCAAAGATTAAAAGTGCTATTGCGCAGATTGCTAATATTCCTGTTTTGACTTCTCGAGTAAATTTCAAAATAGATTATATTTTAGGACACAAATTTAGAATAAAAATACATTTCTACTGGTAATTTCCTAAGGAATTATCAGTATTTATTTAGATTAATTCGAAGATGTATCAGCTTTTAAAGCTTCGGTTAAAGGAATCGATTCACTATTACGAAAAGCAACGATAAAGCTAGAATCAAATCCTTTACCAACTGCAATTTCTCTTAATTCCTGTATTAAAGTATAATTAGACGTACTTCCGAAGTAATACTTATACAGGTCTCCCGTTTTATTTTTAGACAGTTGATCCAAGCCATTAAAATTAAACGATTGTAGTTCTATATCACTTGATCCGGCTGCTATTTGTACTTTAAATGTAATATCATCATATACGCGATCTCCGTCCATTTTGGCAGTTACTTTTGTTACTTCGGGAGTTTTGGGAGGATCTACTTTATAAATAGCATCGAGGCTTTCTTTATAATCTACAATCGAAGTAGTGATAGATTTTGCCATTTCTTCCTGTCCTTTTTTAGAATTAAGATATTTTCCTTCGCTATTATTAGTTAGAAAACCTAGCTCGATAAGAACACTAGGCATATAGGTTTGATGTAATACGACAAAACCAGCTTGTTTTACTCCTCTACTCTTTCTATCTAATGCTTTTTTAAATCTATTTTGCACAAAACTAGCCAGTGTAAGGCTCTGATCCAGGTATTCTTCCTGCATTAAAGTAAGTCCGATAATTGATTCTGGAGAATTAGGATCAAATCCATCATAATTAGCTTCGTAATTATCCTCTAAAAGAATTACCGAGTTTTCGTTTTTTGCTACATTAAAATTTTCACTATTAGCGTGTAGTCCTAAAACAAAAGTCTCTGTACCGTATGCTTGAGAGCGATGCGAGTTGCAGTGTACAGATACAAAAAGATTTGCTCCTGCCTTATTGGCAATACTTCCTCGCTCATGTAATTCTATAAAGGTATCGGTTTTTCGGGTATACACTACTTTAAATCTGTTATCTTTTTCTAAAGCAGCACCTACAGCCAAAACTACACTTAGTGCAATTTCTTTTTCTTTATAGCCATTTCCTCGGTTTCCGGGATCATGACCACCATGTCCAGCATCCAAAACAACTACAAATTTTTCTTTTTCCTGGGCAATCACATCCGCCTTAAAGACAGGAGTAGCAAACATAAAAACCAATAAAAAAACATTACATACTATACTTCGTCTCATCAACTACAAATAATTTTACTACTAATTTTGAAACATTTTTGTTATGTTTCAGTATTTAATATAACAAGTTAAAAATCTAAAGATTGTGATTTATATAATAAACCTATATCTTCCATGTTTATACAGCTTAGAAGGTATGCTTTTGACATAATTTTTTATTTTTTTCTGAATTACAATCTAAGCATAAAAAATATATGTAATTTTGGCACTTCAAAAACTGAGCCATAGTTATACAAAAATAGGATTTAAACCATTGCAAACAACGGTACGTTACATACTTTATTCACTAAGTTTTTCACTGCTTTGTATTTGTCAAATTACAGCACAGGAAATAAACGAAACTAAGGAGGTACCCATTCCTGCTAATCAGGATACTATAAAACCTGTTGAAATCAATCCAGAGGAATTACTTAATGAAAAAGCTCAGGATACAGTTAAAAAAGATACGCTTGCAGAACCACAACTATTAACAGACAAGGTGGCCTATAAAGCTACTGATTATATGAGATTGAGTCGTAAAGAGAACAAAATGTATCTTTATGATAATGCCGAAATCGTATATGGAGAGATGAAGATTAATGCTGGGTTTATTGTAGTAGACAATAGCAAAAATGAAGTATATGCGTATGGAATTAAAGATTCTCTGGGTGAATATGTACAAACTCCTGTTTTTAAACAAGCACAAAATGTTGTAGAGCCAGATTCTATTCGTTTTAATTTTGATACCGAAAAAGCACTGATATACAATTCTAGAACAGAACAAAACGGGTTTAGAATTAAGAATGAGATTTCAAAACGAGAGAATGACTCTGTGATTTACATGAAAAATGTAAAATTCACTACTTCAGAAAACATTGAAGATCCCGAATACTATTTTTATGCCCGTAGAATTAAGTTTGTTCCTAAAAAGAAAATCGTAACAGGGCTTGTAAATATGTTTATTGCCGATGTTCCTACACCGCTAGGATTACCTTTTGGGTATTTTCCTTTAACAGAGGACAGAACTTCAGGATTTATTATTCCCAGTCCGGGAGAAGAGAATAATCGTGGGTATTTTCTTCAAAATGGAGGGTATTATTTTGCCATTAGCGATTATGTAGATCTAACCCTTATGGGAGATTATTATACTAATGGTAGTTATACTTTTGCTGCAGAATCGGCCTATGCCTTACGCTATAAATACAGAGGAAGCCTTAGATTTAGGTATGAAAACAATCTACGTAGTGAAAGGGGGTTTCCCGATTTTGCTAAAACTACTACATATAATATCCAATGGACACATAGCCAGGATGCAAAAGCCAATCCAAACTCCAGGTTCTCGGCCTCTGTAAATTTTGGGAGTAGTGACTTTTTTCAGCAATCTACCAATCAACTTAATACTGGTAATTTCCTGAATAATCAAATTAGTTCTAATATATCTTATTCAAAGACATTTCAGGGAGACCCACAGGTTAATGTTAATCTTGCAGCTACTCATAACTCTAATACCAATACCGGGACTGTAAATTTATCACTTCCTAATATGAATGTAAGTGTATCAAGGGTATTTCCGTTTGCTCCAAAAGTAGGAACAAAAAAAGGAATCATACATAATATAAATACACAATATAATTTTAAAG
This sequence comes from Aquimarina atlantica, assembly GCF_000626715.1. Taxonomy (GTDB): domain Bacteria; phylum Bacteroidota; class Bacteroidia; order Flavobacteriales; family Flavobacteriaceae; genus Aquimarina; species Aquimarina atlantica. Next base: position 31,593 of record NZ_AQRA01000004.1, read on the forward strand.
GAGAAAACAGAATACAGACAACCGATGATGATTTATTCTCGTCTGATATGTTTAAAGGTGCTAAATTGGGAATGCAACATACCATTCCTTTATCAACAAATTTTAAGTTGTTTAAATATCTTAGTGCTACTGCGGGAACAAATTTTCAGGAAAACTGGGTATTTGAAACGATAAAGCAAAGCTATGACTCTAGTGCTAATAATGGTGCAGGCGAAGTGGTACGAGATACTATAAAAGGTTTTGATGCTTTTCGTACGTATAATTTTTCAACGAGCCTGGGAACAACTATTTATGGTACTTTCAAGTTTAAGAAAGGTAAAAAAATAGAAGCGATTCGGCATACCATGAGACCATCTATTAGTTACAGCATCAACCCTGCATTTAGTGAGTTTTATGATAGTTATACGGTTACCGATGATCCTAATACGACCACTATTGATGAAACAGAAGTTGTAGAATACTCCAGATTCGAAGGAGGTTATTTTGGAGCACCCAGTAATACATTTTCTAGCAGTATTGGATTTTCTCTTAGTAACAATGTAGAAATGAAGGTAAAAAGCAAGGATAGTACGGCAACAGAAGCTAAAAAAATCACCATACTAAACAACCTTAATTTTAGTACATCTTATAATGTGGCAGGAGATTCTTTAAAGTTAAGTCCGTTATCCATTACTGGTAATATCCCAATAATCCAAAATAAGCTGGATATTAACTTTAATGCACAATTAGATCCTTATGCATTAGATAACAATAATCGTAAAATAGATGTATGGAATATCGATAATGGAGGTAGTCTTTTTCGTTTAACCAGGGCTAGCGCTAATTTTGGATATTCATTTTCGAGTAAAGATTTTGAAAAAGGAAAAGTTAATGAAGACCCGCTAGATAATCAAAACTTTAGAAACGAAGGTCGGCCTGATAATCTATTTGGTGGGGTTACTGATTTTGGAGAGAATCGTTCTTTTGATAAAGACAAAAGTAAAGATACCGATAAAGACATCAAAAACTATAATTATAAAATCCCCTGGACATTGCGATTGTCATACAACGTTAATTATAGCAATAGCGCCCGGCAAAATGAAATATCATCGCACTCTATCATGTTTTCTGGCGATGTAGAAATCGCACCGCGATGGTCGGTCGGAGTATCTTCGGGATATGATCTAAAGAATCCTGGGTTTACCTACACTAATTTAAGGTTTCAAAGGGACCTGGAAAGTTGGGTAATGAATTTTAATTGGATTCCTTTTAGTGAAAGAACATCATGGAATTTCTTTATAGGTATCAAATCATCGATGCTTAGTGATATTAAATGGGATAAAAGACGTGAGCCAGACAGACAACTATAAGTTTCTGGTTTAGAGTTAAGTTTCTGGTTTCAAGTTTTAGATTAGCAATAAAATTATAAATTAATATTATATACTATCACATGAAAAAAATCATAACTACGACCAAAGCCCCAGCTCCTATTGGTCCTTATAGTCAGGCTATTTTAACAGGAAACACATTATATACCTCAGGTCAGATCGCTATTAATCCAGAAACAGGAGCATTAGTTCTGGATGATATCACTACTGAAGCCAAGCAGGTTATGCAGAATCTAAAAGCTGTACTGGATGAAGCTGGAATGACATTCGAAAATGTGATTAAAACCACTATTTTTTTAAGCGACATGAATAATTTTGCCGAAGTAAATGCTGTATATGGTAGTTATTTTAATGAAGCCACTGCACCTGCAAGAGAAACTGTCGCCGTATTAACGTTACCAAAATCTGTAAATGTAGAAATCTCTGTAATTGCTGTAAAGTAATATTTTCTCAATACTAGTAAAGACCCCAGACTAGATAGTCTGGGGTTTCTTTTTTTAGATAATTGTACTCTTATCTAATTATGACCTTTCTACTTGTCTTTATTTTTCCGGCTTCAATAACCACCATATAATTTCCTTTTTTAACATGGCTTACATCAAAAGTTAGATTGTAAATCCCTTTGACTACTTGTTGATTTTGTAGTTGCTGTATTAACTTTCCGTTTATATCATAAAGTGAAATGAGTAGTTTGGTAGTTGGTTTATTGATCAAATAATGAATATTACCTTCATTCTCCATTGGATTTGGATATACTCCTATTACTATGAAATCTTCTTTAGGAGTTTTTATCATAGGCTCTTTGGTGTTAGATAGTTCCTCGTGTACACTTCTGGTTGTTGCTACAGCAGCGTTTGAAGCTTCTCGTATCTTACAATCGTTACTATTTACATACCAGCTTCTTGATCTTTTTTCACCGATAACAGGTTTTGACAAATCATCGATATCAAACCAATCTGCCTGTACCTTATTTTCTGTTACATCCAGAACAAAATACCCATGATTATCCATATCTACATCTTTGATATGTTTATTCAATAATTTTGTATAAAATTCTACAACTCCCGAAGCAAATCCCCCTAAAAAATCCAAGTTCTGTGATGTAATACTAGGAACTACAAACTCACACATTTCACATTCGCCTTTGTATCTAATTTCTCCGGCAAAAGTACTGTGAATATCTCCTGTAAGAACTACTACATTATGTATAGAATTTGTTTTTATATAATTTAATAATCGATCTCTTTCTTCTGCATATCCGTCCCAAGCATCATTAGAAGGTACCCCGTTCCATGGCATCACCATTACCTGGTTCCCGATAATTCTCCATTTTGCAGTAGAAATCGATAACTGATCTGTTAACCAATTAAATTGCTCTGATCCAAGTATCGATTTATAAGTAGCTTTATTTTCTTTACTATTAAATTGCTCATCATACACCACGCCTTTTCTTAGCAATGCTTCTAATTCTGTATGCTGCTTACTCTCTATACCTATAGTTTTTTTCTCGGCAATAAAATCAGTAAAGCTATCTACCACGATCTTAAATTCTTCTTTAGATAATCCAGCCTGGTTTTTCTTTGAATCATTGGATATGGTAAGTATCATTGGAAGCACAGTAGTTAAAATTTCTTTTACATCTTCCTTATTCGTAAGGTCTTTTTTAGCAATAACATTTTTGGTATATTGCTTAAACTCTGTATTAGAAGCCGCAGCACTAATCAGGTTTTTTGAACTATTCACCTGGGTATCTCTACCTTCAATACGAGTATCCAACATAATGAGATCCATAAGTTTACCATAAGAGATGGTACGATATAACCTGTATTGTTCTATCGTATTGGCACGAACAGGCATCCATTCGAAATAGGCTTTATGAGCATTATTTTTTCTTACTTCCCAGCTACCTTCAGTTTCAGGACTGTGATTTTGAGCTCCATATTTATTAGCATCATTAGCAAACTCATGGTCATCCCAAATATTAATAAAAGGATGTTGTTGATGAACATTGCGAAGCATTGGATCTAATCGGTAATAAGAATAACGCACACGATAATCGTCTAGCGTAATAATTTCATTTTCAGGAAGGTGTCCTCGCCCTATTTCGTCGCTATATCCATACCCTCCGGACTCATACTCATAAATATAATCTCCTAGATGAATGACAGCATCGATATCACTACGACTTGCAATCTGGTTATATGCATTAAAATATCCATTTTGATAATTAGAACAGGATACTACAGCAAATCTTAGATTATTTACAAGATCTTCTTTTGCCGGAGCAGTTCTCGTTTTACCGATAATTGATTGTATGCCCAGCGCTTCAAACTGGTAATAATACGTTGTAAAGGCATCCAGATCTTTTACATCAATCTTAACTGTATAATCTTTATCCTGATTAGTAATTGTCTGGCCTTGTTTTACGATTTGAGTCATTTTTGCATCTGTTGCTATTGTCCAACGTACTGGTACCGAAATATCATTTGTCGTTACTCTTGTCCAGATAATGACAGCATCTTCTAATGGATCTCCAGAAGCAACCCCATGATAAAAGGGAGCAAGATTAGCGTCAAAATAATCATCGATAGCTTTGTGGTTAGCGGTACGATCAATTTTTGTTAACCTAGTTTCTATATCTTGAGCATAGAAACATTGTGTTATAAAAAATAACACCATCAGTTTTTGTGAGAATAATTTCATGTGAGTTTTGTTTAGTTTGTATTAGATGATTTCTTACGAAATTATAGGAATGACCAAACAAAAAATACTGCCGCTTTTCTATTTAATAGAACCTTAATTTGGGTAACAATCTGTTGGAGATTTCAAAAAGAAAAGTTAACCTTTTACTAATCGATTAATTCTACTAATTTATTATGCATGCATAGTTTGTGGTTTTGTAGACAGTTATAAAATTGAGATACTTACCGATAACAATTAAGGACAGTTGAATCATCAATCCCCTCCTATAATCTCAATTTGCATCGTATCAACATGTTCGTCTAAAAGAATTTGGCAGGCCAATCTACTGTTAGGGTAATACTCTAATTGGTTTTTTAGTATGTTATGTTCTAGTCCTTCAAAAAACTGCATTGAAGTATGAGATGAATGTACCCGGATATGGCAGGTACCACATAGTCCTCTGCCCTTACAATCTCCTATTTCATCATATAGCCTGTTTACTAACAACTCCATAAGGTTGCGGTACTCAAATTTTTTAAACTCTAACACATGAACATCGCCAATAGTATCTATCACATTTATCGTATACATTACATCTGATTATGCCTGCAAATTACGATTAGGAATTTACTTCACCTTATGATTTAACTCATAAAACAAGGAGAAGAATATCTTTAGTTTTGTTATATAAAAACAATTACTATGCAATTAACCTCATTACTCAAGGATCTTACTTACGGAGATACAAAACCGGTAATCACCAAATTAATAGAAAATGATGCTACCAAAGAAATCAGGATCGTTTTCAAAAAAGGACAGGAAATGAAGAGTCATAAGACCCCATTTCCTATTACCGTTTCTATCTTTGAAGGTGAAATTAATTTTGGAGTGGACAATACCGAACATATTCTTAAAAAAGGAGACCTTATTTCTCTAGAACCTAGTATTATGCATAATTTAGTCGCATTAGAAGATAGTATTGTTCGGCTTTCGCTCTCTAAGAATGATTCTGTAGAAAGAGTACAAAAAGTGAGTGAACAATAAACCTCTACTCTAGATAAGTTCAGAAATAAAAATAAAAAAACAGTCACATTGTAGTGACTGTTTTTTTCTTTCGTTATGTCTCACAACTTGTAACCCGAGTTGGAAACGTTAGTAAACCATACCTTATTGCAGTTCTAAAATTGCACGTTCCAGGATTTCATCTGTTGTCAGATCACCCCAATCTATTAAGGTTTCAATATCTGGCGGAACTCCATTTTCGTAATCAGGGTTCTTATCTAATGTTAATGCTTGTGTAATCGAGAACCTGTAAGTCCAACCGTTAGGTAATTGCCCGCCGTTAGGTAGGCCAAGTCCCCCGCCTGTAGTATCCCCGATAAGTGTAATGTTTGGAAGTGCTTTGGTCGCAAGTGAGAAAAATGAACCAGCACTATATGTTCCCCGATCTACTAATACGACAATCTTATTTTTATATCGTATTCCATTATACGGGGAGACATATACCGGCTCTGCTTCAGAAAATTCATTTCGCCCCGGGCCACTTTTTATTCTAGAATAATTAACCAGTGTTTTACGCTCTACAAAACGGCTTAAAATTTCAAAAATATCGGTTACAGCTCCTCCTCCGTTTTCTCGTATATCTAAGATTAGTCCTTTTGTATTTTTATATCTGTTTAGAACAAAATTTAGATTATCGGCATCTACAGTACCGGGAAAAGAAGGAAACCGTACATATCCTATTTCTTTATTGTCAAGAAAATTATGCAAAAATGGCCCCGTAATGTAATAGTCCCGATTTAGATAGTGGTCCTCTATGATACGCCAGTCAAAATTATCCTGTCCCAGGTAATCTACTCTAAATGTAGAAACATTAAAGTTGGATATTAGATTTGTATGATCATCTCTTAATTCTGTTAACATCCCTCCTAATACGTTAAACAGGGAATCCTGACTCATTCCATCATAAATTTTGGCAGCATATTCAGATTTTACAACATCCCAATCAATATTTTTTACATCAAAGTAGGAGTATTTTTCATTGCATTCGTTCCATAGATATTCAAAATTATCTTTTGGATTTGTAGAGGCCAAATCGTTTTCAAAAAGTGCTTTCTCGCAAGAGATAAGAGATAGACCTATTAATAATATACTATATAACTTTCTCATTACTTATTATTGGTATTAAATAGAAAAGTGAGTTTTAAAAGATGGGCAGACATTTCGAATTTATCAAAATCTCCCCCGGTTTTATACGCGTCCCATACATACGAAAATCGTAGTGCATTTTTGTTCTGAAGGGAAATGGTATAGTCTAAAGAACTATTCACCCTAAACCCAGAAAAGATATCGAATTCATACTCATCAAATATGTTAGCTTCGTTTAACAAGCCGGATTGCCCATTATATACATATCCATTTCGAAACGAGCTATTAACCAATCCTACATTTAATCTAAATGCTAAATTTCTTGTTCTTTTCTTTAGTTTATATTTAATAAATAAGAATTTTTTGTTCTTTTCTTCTTTACGGCTTATATCTTTTTCGATTTTAACAGAGCCAAAAAGAGTTGGAATAATTTCTACTCCTATTCCGTTATTACCAAATCCTTCATTAGTTCTAAAATTAGTGGTAGCGTTAAATAGTCCACCCACTTTTACATTTAACTTAGGAGAACTAAGCATGTTTAACCGGTATAACCTAGAATAATACAAGGATACACTATGAAGCTTACTGCTTTGAGAATGCCTGTTAAAGTTATTATGAAACTGTCCGAAAAGGTAGGATGCTCCAATTTCGGATTCTCGTTCTATATCAGCTTTAGTATATGATAGCGCTATGTTTCTTGGTGTACCCTTATAAAAAAGTGGAGAGGTGGCAAAATCTCTAAAAGATGATTTCCCCAGTCCTGCCGTAAACCCTATATATGCAGGTCTGTTTTTTCTTTTTTCTTTCTTAGAAAGCACTGGGTTTTCTGTTTGCGAAATACCTGCTACCGATATAAACAGTAACAGCGCAATGACAATTCTGTTTTTTCTTATCATTTAGGCGTTAGTTTTAATGTGTTATGATGTAATGATATGAATGTATGTTGTTCATCTAATGACAATCAAAAAAACAATAGGTTGCATCTTTTTCTAAATCTTTTCTTAAATCTGTCTTTATTTTGATATTAAACAAGAGCACATAGTGCCATATATTTAAAAAAGAGAGATAACTCATCCTGGTATTGGTTTACAATGATCGTTTTTTTGTATGCTAATTAGGTAGTTTACTTTTATACATCAAAAAAAACAGTTACATTACTGTAACTGTTTTATATTTTGTTATGTTTCACGGATTACAAATCCGCGCCATCGGGGTTATAGGATAATGAAATCGGTAAGCTAAAACCGGCTTCATTAATGGTGTACAATGGGATGCTGTGATTGATCCTTCCTGTAGAAAGGTTTACAGGAATTTCTCCATATTTTCCCAAACTAGCAGCCTCAGGAGAGGTTGGAAAAATCTGCGGTGGTTGTGCGGGTGATGGCTCTGCCTGACCAAGAACAATAAGTCCCAGAAGCAAGAATATCACCGTTATAATAAAATGTCTCATAAAAAAGTAATTAGTGACTGATTTTGTTTTTTTATTGTATTCCAGTAGCAATATTATGGTATCCCAGTTTCATTTTTCGGGACTGAGAAAAAAAAGTGAAAGTTTTTTTAGTAATAAATTTGAAGGGGATTCTGGTTATTGGTTTTGGGTATCTGGTATATGGTATCCGGCCATGGGTTTCTGGTTAATCGCTCTCTTAGTTATCCTATAAATGGATTAATAATATTCGTTTTTCGATCTTTTGTATAGAAACCAAAAGTAAAATCAACGGGTTCGGCGTACACAAAACTTTGTATCGTGATGTCATACTCGATAGGAGCATTTAAACTTTTCATTGTATTAATAATGCGGTACAGTTTGGTTTTTGAAATTCCTAATTTAGAGGTTAGTTCATCTGGTGATCCTGTTGCTTGCAATCGAATAAGCTGATCAATACGTTCTATAAGTTCGATCTGTTTGATAATACTATTCATAGTGAGTTGCAGATTAAACCCAGATAATGCATTAGAACTTTGATAGTAGTACTAAAAATGTAAGGAAAGATGTTTTCTAAACATCGGCATAAATTCAATATGCCTTTTCTAAAAGCATAATGACATGTCATATTTTGCTATACGTTTAACACAGCACACATTTCCTAATACATTATCTAAGGTAAAGTAATGAGAATATTAGTCATTGTTTAATGCAATTAATGGAGTAGTTTACGCTAAGTACGTAATGGAGCTAAAAAAGGTATTTTGTTATATATATTCTTTTAGAATACTCACTATAATTTTGTTTCTTTTGGTATCTTTTGTATTGAGTCATCTTACTATTTTTTTGTTTCCTCAAATGTACGGTTACGACCTAATCAAAAACAAGAAAAGTAAGTCGATATTTATCAAATACGACTTACTCAACAACCAATAAAATACTGATTTTAAAACATTTAAACACAAATCTTATTTAAAGACTTATAGTTTAGGAAAAGTATAAATTCGAGAGGTTTTCATGATGAAATAAGAAAAAAATTGATGCTAATGCATCATTTTTTTTAAAGTTTTGTAGTACTATCTTAATTTCAGTCCTGGTAAAATTTATATTTTGAAATGAGGGATCAATCTTAAGTAGAAAGAATATCAGAAATGCGAAGTAATTCTTTATTAATTTCATGACCTTCTCTTAGGCCATCATCAAAACTTGTTGCCGTAATTTCATTATTAATAATCCCCACCATAACGTTTTTCTCTCCATCGAGAAGTAATTCTACAGCTTTAACACATAGTCGACTAGCCAGTGTTCTATCAAAACATGATGGAGAGCCTCCACGCTGCATATGTCCTAAGACAGTGACCCTAACTTCGTAATCTGGTAGGTTTTCTGTTACATAGTCTGCCAATTCATATACATTTTTTCCTGTTTTATCGCCTTCACTTACCACAACTATACTCGACGATTTACCCGATCGCTTACTACGTTTTAGTGACTCTAATAATCGGTCAAGTCCTAAATCTTCTTCGGGAATCAAAATTTCTTCTGCTCCTGCACCTACTCCACTATTTAACGCAATAAACCCAGCATCTCGCCCCATTACTTCAACAAAAAACAATCGATTATGCGAACTGGCTGTATCTCGTATTTTATCTATGGCACTAATCACTGTATTTAAGGCAGTATCATAGCCAATCGTATAGTTTGTTCCTGCAATATCATTATCTATAGTGCCCGGAACACCAATTACAGGAATATCATATTCTTCACTAAAAATCTGTCCTCCTCTAAATGTCCCATCACCACCAATAAGAACCATAGCCTCTACTCCTATTTCTTTAAGCTGATCTGCTGCTTTTTTTCTGCCCTCGGGGGTTTTAAAATCTACAGATCGGGCAGATTTAAGTATGGTACCTCCTCTACTAATGATATTGCGCACGCTTCTGGCATTCATTACTGTATAATCTCCTTCTATCATCCCCTGGTATCCTCGATAAAATCCTATACATTTTACATTATAATAAGCACATGCCCTGGCTACCGCACGTATTGCAGCATTCATTCCGGGAGCATCTCCTCCCGAAGTCATAACACCAATGGTTCTTATCTCTTTTGCCATAATTAAATATTTAGTAGATGAATTGATCTGCGGTTGAAACAAAATCTTTGCTCAACAGATTAGTTGTTCTTCTCGGTAAAGTTAATAAAATTCGGAGTTTCTATTTTAGTAGTATCCTTAGGTTTTGCAATAGAATCTTTCACTTTTTTGTTTTTGAAAATCTTAGTCCATAACTCGCTAAAATTATCAAAATCAACCGAATACGAAAGCCCTATCCCTTGTTCATATCCCTGATTTCCTGAACCCACAAATTGAATTGTATTTTCGCGATTAAAAATCTTTCCTCTCAGCGATCCATCCTCATTAAAAAGGTATTCTACCTCGACATCTCCAACGACACTAGATTCGTTAACTCCTCCGATAGGAACTCCTACTCGCCCGTTAATCAAAATTCTGTTACTAATCTGGGTAGAAAGCGTTAATCCAAACTGATCTGCATCCTCCTGATCCAGGCTTTTAACTCCCTGAACATAATTTAACCCCACCTGAAACTTATCATCCTTGTCGGAGAAAACATTATTAAAAAGATTGGATGCTCGTTCTGCCACCAAACCACCGGTAAGCGCATTGGCATCAAGAGTACCATTATAAAACTGCCCAGAAGAGACCAAAGAGAGTGCTTGTAATTCTTTATTAGACTGATCACTTAGTTTATAATCCAACTCACTTTTTATCACAGAGCTTAAGTTGGGGAATTCTATATTAAAATTAACATTAGGCTGAATTAATTCTCCCTGAAGATCTATAACTACTTCTACCGGAACTTTACGATTTATAGAAGAGTTTTCTAACAATATTGCAGGATTTGCTTCTGTTTTGTATACGGCACTAAGATCCAGAACTGCACGTGTTGGGCTTCCGTCCCAGTTAATTGTTCCTCCTTCTCTAACCGTAAATAGCTTTTCTACAAAGGCTCCATATCTAAAATTATATGTTCCTTCATACGCCACAAAATCACCCCACATATTAAATTTGCCATTGGTATTAATCTCAATAAGCAATGTACCGGCTCCGCGTCCTTTTAATGAGCTCCCTGTACTTTTATCTACGACAACCTCTACTTCGGCATTATCATTTACATCAAGTTCAAAATTAAGTTCTAGTCCTTTTATATCTTCTAGTACAATTTCTTTTCCTTCTAGTCGGGCTCGTTTCTCCTCTGGACTTAAAAAATGGATATATGAATTATCACCTATAGATTCTGTTTCGTTTAATGGGATTTTAAAAATCGTACCTCTTTCTGTTTTTGCATTAACATCGATAACCAATTCATCGGTTGGCCCTTTGATAGTTGCTTCGCCACTTATAAAGCCGGTACCATAATACAATGATTCTTCGTCCTCTTCGGTATCCAGAACCAGGAGTCTTTCGTTAGCCAACACTTCTAATCCAAGTTCCCATTTAGAAAATCTTCGATGTGCAATATACCCTCCCAGAATACCTTTGGTGTTATATTTTGTATCTGTAATATCAATATCATTAAAAATAAAACGCTGTTGTTTTAAACTCACTTTTGAGTTATCGTCTAAATCGAGATCAATATTGAGGTAGGGTATTGTAAGTCCAGCTTGATCTAATGTTAATACTCCATCCATAGAAGGGTTTTTATAACTGCCCGATATTTTTGCTTCTCCCGAAACAAATCCTCGTATATTAGTAAGCACGATTCCCCCAAGTGCACTAAATTCTGAAATATCGAAATCATCTAATTCCAGATCTACATCTATTGATGGATTCGTTTTTGAAACATTAATTCCTCCTATGGCAGATAATGTTTTTTGTTTTTGATTATTAATCAAACGTGTATTCACGTTATATTGTGTGAGGTCTTCGTTTCCGGAAACGTTAAACCTTAATTCTCCCAGCAGTGTCTTATTAACTTCTAAATCTCTAATCACTATTGTAGATGTTGGCAAATAATTACCATTTTCCTGAAGAACAGACAATTCTCCATCTACTCTTCCTTTAAAATTTAAGCTATCAATCCTGGGGGTAATTTTATTGAGATCTACATTGTCAAAAGTTGCTTTTAGATCTTTATAATCTTTGCCTCTGGTAACCCCATTAAGCTTAATCTCCTCATCCAGATAACTAAAGATTACCGATCGTATATCTATATTTTTAAAATCATTATCAAAAATAATCTTATTGTTTGATTTACTCTTTTGTCTATTGGCATACCAGGTATGACCCTTATATGTAAAATCAGATTTTTTTATCCCTACTACAGAATTATTATCTTCGTTTATAGTGTGGTAGAACTCCAGATTAAAATTGTCTTTATTGTTTTCTCCCCCCTTAAATTCCGAGTGCATAAATAAGGTATCCTTTAAGGTAACATTGATCAAACTAAACTCAGAAACATCATAATATTTTGAATCAATACTATCGATAGCAATATAGGTATTAAATAATGGGTTTTTATTATCTATCTGGATATCTACATTCTCCATAAAGTTATCAAAAGCCTGAATCGATGGTGATTTAAACGTAAGTTTAAACTCTGATTCATTACTCTCTACTTTTCCTTTAATACTGGTATTTGGTGCAAATTGAACTTCTGGAAAGAATACATCAACTATTTTATTATAAATATTGAAATTAAACTCCATAAACTCATCATCAGTAATTTCGGTGGCTTCAAAATTGGTATACAGACTTCCTATAGAATTTCTAAACAGGTCATATACATTTTCGAACCTAAAAATTCCTTTTACATTACCTTCTACAATATCTGGGCTATTGATCGTAATGGTGCGTATATTTTTATCATCAAAACTTGACCTGATCTCAAAATCTTCAAAATAAAATCCTGCATCCTGATTAGTATATAGTGTTTTTTCAAAAGCAATAGTACCAAAAGCATCATTGATACCAGTTCCTTTCATATTCATATATACATCACCATTAAAAACAGAAATACTATCCCGGGTAAATAAGTTGAGTTTATTAAGATCCATATGATCTACATAAGCCTTAAAATTGTAATTATGTATTTCTTGCGACAAATCAGCTACCCCATTAAAACTAAATCTTATGTTAGGATCTTTAGAATTAAGATTACCATCAAATACGCGGTCTTTAAGGTTTCCCTGTGCTTTTAAGTCTGTATACGTATACCCATTAAAATCAAGTTTACTAATATCTCCTTCTATCTTGGTATCCAGGCTTTTTAAAGTAAAACCTGATCCGTCTACATGAATATCAAAAACAGAATTCCCTATTGATTTTCTACCTAATAGCTGACCTATATTAAAGTTATTAGAAATAATATTTCCGTTATACGATGCACGTTCTATATCATTAAGGTTTTCTAGTAAAACAAAAGCATTGATCTTCCCTAATTGTGAAAACAGATCCATATCTATATCTACAGCTTTTGTAGTTACGATAGCATTACCAACGGCACGTACGCTACCAAATTGATATAATTGCCGTGGTAAAGAGGTGCCTAGTACATCTGGTAATAAGTTTACCAGGTCATAATAATTACTGGTTAAGTTTTTAAAATCTCCTTCGAGCTCAAATTTTGAAGCATCGCTAACTGCATTTTTAATTCTTATATTTCCTTGTATTATAGATCTATCTAACCCTGATATGTTAGCATTAACTATTTTAAAATCGTTAAGTACCCCTCTAACCGAGGTGTTTTGCATCCTCAGCATTTGGTTTTTCCCGAATTCGCTGTAAAAAGGAATCAAATCATTAGTAGAAATAGTTGCATTATCAAAATCTGCTGTAATATTTACTTTATTTTCAAAATCATCTAACCCGCCAACATCATAAGAGAATAGAATTTCGCCTTCGATCTTAGAGTCTTTGGTCTCTATAACCAATTCCTGAAACTTCATATCGGTCGATGTTATCGTAAAACAAGTTTGAAGTTTGGAAACATCTAATCCTCTAAAATCTTTAAATGATAGGGCATCTATAGTAATATATACATCATCACCATCTACCAAAAGACTCTCTGCATCAAGAATAATATCGGTATACTCTACAGCTTTTGGGTTTCTTAAATTCTCATTAGTAAAACTATATTTTCCTCGCTGTAGGTCGATATTTTTTGTCGAAAGGATAAATTTTTCTCCAGAAGGTGGTTTTTTTCCTGTATTGAATTTTCTAATAAAGGTCATCAGGTTATCACTACTTTCATCTTTGTATATTTTCATATCAAAGACCAGGTCTTCTATAGCAACCTGCCCTAATTCGGGTCGCCCCTTGGTTACTTGTGTAATACTTCCTATCGAGGTTTTTATACTCCCGGCATATATTAATGTATCCTGATGATGGTCTCTAACTAAGATTTCTTCAAGGTATACGTTACCTGCATAGGTTAATCCAATTCGGTCGATATGAACATCAACACCATAAGTTTCATTAAGATAATTGGTAACTTTTTCCCCAAAATATGTTTGAACCGCAGGAATAGAAAATAGCACTACCAAAAATGCAAATAGCGACAAAAGGACAAGAAATGTCCTTAACAATATTTTCCTAAATTTCCTGATACGTTTTATTGTTTTAACTTTGTTGACAATATTAACAATTTCTATGCCCTTTTCCTCATAATGAATCCACAAAAAATATACATCCTCGGTATTGAGTCTTCATGCGATGATACTTCTGCTGCTGTATTATGTAATGGACAGGTTTTATCTAATGTTGTTGCATCACAAAAAATACATGAGTTATATGGTGGTGTTGTCCCCGAATTAGCTTCTAGAGCCCATCAGCAAAATATTGTTCCAGTAATCGATCAGGCAATTAAACAAGCAAATATAAAGAAAGAAGATTTACATGCTATTGCCTTTACCCGAGGTCCCGGATTAATGGGATCTCTATTGGTGGGGACTTCTTTTGCCAAGTCATTAGCCCTGGCTCTCGATATCCCATTAATAGATGTTAATCATATGCAAGCTCATATTTTGGCTCATTTTATTGAAGAAGATGAGTTTGATATCCCAGAATTTCCTTTTTTGGCAATGACAATAAGTGGAGGACATACACAGATTGTTAAAGTTAATGCGCATTTTGATATGGAAATTATTGGTGAAACCATTGATGATGCTGTTGGAGAAGCTTTTGACAAAAGTGCAAAGATATTTGGATTACCATATCCTGGCGGACCATTAATTGATAAATATGCTCAAATGGGAAATCCAAAAGCGTTTCCTTTTCCTAAACCAAAAGTTGGTGAACTCAATTTCAGTTTTAGCGGGCTTAAGACTTCTGTGCTCTATTTTGTTCAGAAAAAAGTAAAGGAAAACCCTGATTTTGTTGCCGAAAACCTTAATGATATATGTGCATCGCTACAGTATACGATTATTAATATCCTAATCGATAAATTAAAAAAGGCATCTAAACAAACCGGTATTAAAAGTATTGCAATTGGAGGTGGTGTTTCTGCAAATTCTGGAATTAGAAAAGCATTAAAAGAGGGAGAGCAAAAATATGGGTGGAAAACTTTTATTCCCAAATTCGAATATACTACAGATAATGCTGCAATGATAGGGATTGTAGGTTATTTAAAATACCTGAAGAAAGATTTTACAGATATGAGTGTCGTAGCCAAAGCCCGAATACAATTCTAATCTACTGTGTTATATTAATGTATAATCTGATTTTTGACCATAAAATATAAAATGCAATTATTCTATAACCATACGTTAACAACATCTAGTAGCGAAATAAAGTTTTCGAGAGAAGAAAGCAAACATATTGCCAAGGTATTAAGAAAAAAGGAAGGGGATCAATTACATATTACCAATGGTTATGGTTTTTTATTTTTTGCTCGTATTACATTTTCTAATCCGTCCCAATGTATTGCAAAAATTGAAAACTATGAACAGCAACAGCATAGAAAATATAAAGTTCATCTTGCTGTAGCTCCTACTAAAATGAATGATCGATTTGAATGGTTTTTGGAAAAAGCTACCGAAATTGGTATCGATGAAATTACTCCAATTATTTGTGATCACAGTGAGCGAAAAATCATCAAAGCAGAGCGATTCGAACGTATCCTACAAAGTGCAATGAAACAATCGCTACAATGTTATTTACCAAAGCTAAACCCTGCTATTACTTTTTCTAAGTTTATACAACAGGAAAATGAAGATCAGTTATTAATCGCGCATTGCGAAGAAACCAAAAAGCAATCTTTAAAAAGTGTTCTTCTGCCAAAAGCAAACACTACCATTCTTATTGGTCCCGAGGGGGATTTTTCGACAAAAGAAATTAATGAAGCATTAAATTCGGGATATATACCGGTTACATTGGGGGAAACCCGATTACGTACAGAAACAGCAGCAATTGTTGCAGTACATAGCATAGCTTTTATAAATAATTAAAATGAGCTACTTCGAAGCAATAGAAGCAGCTCACTTTTAATCATCTAATTATAATAACAAATTATGTTTTATTTTTTAAGGAATTTCATCATACGAGTTTCTCCTTTTTGAGTTCGTAGTTTAACGATATACATTCCTGGTTGCAGGTCTTCTGTAGCTAGTACTATTTTTCCTTTTTGATCCGGTGTTGTGTTTTGAATAACCATCTTACCATGCACATCAAAAACCTCAACTTTGGTTACCGCAGCTTCGTTTTCAACATTTAATGTAAGGAGGTTATTTACAGGATTAGGGAATAGAACTACATCGGTTTCTAATGGTTTGGCTTCTTCTGTAGTAAGGCCAGTTTTACTGTTCTTGCAGAGATCTTCTTTGTACTCTACCCTAATTACAGGATGCTCTATTCTTCTATACTCATCTACAAAGATTTGTTGTGCGCTTTTGGCAATACAAGGCTCATGCTTTACTTCTTTTAGATCTATTTCTTTTTCACAAATTGTACCTGTTTTACCGGTATCTGTGGTTTCTACAAGGTAAATTTCTGTGGCCCCGGCTCCAAAAGATGTGGTGTATCCTGTAAAGGCAAACCCTTTGTCATAAGTATCAACTACCAGTTCCATTCCTCCTTCTTGTTTTTCTCCTCCGTATTCACGTGCCCATTGTAAAGTACCACCGGCATCTGTTTGAAACAACATAGCTTTGCGTGATGAAATAACCTGTTGACCCACTACTGTAAATCGTTGGTTTCCTGCACTATCAAAAGTTTCTTCTAAGCTAAATCCTAGTTCTGTTCTCTCTGTTCCATATGTTTTCATCCCCATGAAGTTACCTCCCCCATCCAGGTATAATAAAAATGCATCATAAGAATTATTGATCCCAAAGCTATTGGTATATCCTGTAAGAACATAATTACCATTTCTATCCTGTTTTACACAAGTGGCTACGTTTCTATATCCTATTGTAGGATCTAGTTCATTAGGATATCCTAATATTCTGTTCCACTCTATGGTAAGATCAGGTTTTAGTTTTATCACAAAAAGATCGGTAGGTGGATTGGCCAATGTACTACTAGCACCACACCAGTAATTTGTAGTAGATCCTGCAATGATGTACCCTCCGTCTCTTGTTTGTTCTATCCACATCCCTCGTTGATCTCCTCTACCTCCTATTACTGTAGCTCTTGTTAGGTTTCCTTGTAAATCTGTTTTAACAACATATACATTGGTTCCCGGAAACGCTGTATAGCTTCTGGTTTCACCAACAAGAATATATCCCGGTTTTCCTGTTACTTCCCTGTTATTTTGTACACAGTGAGCCGCATCATATTGTTGCCCTCCGTATACAGCAGAAAAAACAAGAGCACCATTGGTATCTGCTCCTACAAGATATGCGTCTCCGCCTCCAAAACCAAAGCTACGAGTAACTCCGGCAGCCACATAAGCTGTTCTGTTGTTGGGGCTAAAAAAGGTGGATTGTCTTACTGAATTAAAATATTCATAATCTTGTCCTCCATACACTCTAGACCAGATTTGATTACCGTTAAGATCTGTTTTGACCAAGGTAGCTTCGAGACTACCAATAAAGTTCTTAGAGGTATATCCTGCTACTACATATCCTCTTTCAACTTGTTGCAGCTGAGTAAGAGATCTTCCCATCTCTGATTTTTCTGTTCCGAATGTGTGTTGAAATTGTGAAAAACCCATACTTGTAATAAAGCAAAAGGCTACACTACATAAAATTGTTTTCATGATGTTTATATTTAAATTGGTTAAAAACATATTCTTCTATGCTACAGCATAGCTATGGGTTCTAATAATCAGCTTTCTTTGTCTATTGATTTTTCCTGGTATCTTCTAACTAGAAATCAAAGACTTATCATGATGTTTCCCTACACTAACCCATCACTACTAATTTACAAAACAACACAATGACTATCAAGTGGTTACACCCCATAAATACAGGGGTAAAAGCCTGTTTTATTTTATATATTTACTAGTAGATTACAAGGTGATATCTTTCAATACAAATTGATATCTTTATCCCTTAATGCAGTTCATTATGACACAGGTAGCAAAGAAAGTTTTTTTGATTGTTTTAGTATGTTGGTGTTGTTCTTCAAACACAAGTGATACGGCACCAGTTACAGACGATAAACCTATACTTCCTGTAAATGAGCAAAATACAATTAGTGCTCTTGAGTATATCGGTGAATCAGTACTCGCAGACCAGGAAATTGATGGTGTTCCTATCGGAGGATTTTCTGGAATCGATTATCAAAACGGCAAATGGTATATTATCTGCGATACTTCTACCCCGCCTATACGATATTATGAAGCAGATATAACATATACCAAAGATGGTTTTACTTCGGTTGGTATTAATACCATGATAGAAATTAAAGATGAGACAGGTGCTCCTTTGACACAGGGAGTTGTTGATCCCGAAGCTATACGCTTTGATACCGGTACAGGTACGATTGTATATAGCAGTGAAGGCTCTATTGCCAATGGTGTAGATCCTGCTTTGATCGAAATAGCCCCAGAAGGAAATCAAATCAAACGTTTTACACTACCCGATAATTTTAAGGCCAATACGGTGGACACCTCTTCTGGACCAAGACATAACGGAGTCTTAGAAGGTCTTTCATTGGATTTTGAGAATAAAGGATACTGGATCTCTTTTGAGTTACCTCTTATTGAAGATGGCCCAGAACCCACCACTACAGATACGCAATCTCCTGTAAGAGTTACTTATATAAATAAAACATCGGGCATTGCAGAGCGACAATTTGCTTATGAGCTAGACCCTGTAGCGCGTGAGGCCACACTAGGCACTACATTTGAAGTGAATGGTTTAGTAGAAATCATGGAGTATGACACCAACAAATTTCTGGCGTTAGAACGTTCTTTCTCTTCTGGATATATAGATGGAGGAAATACAGTAAAAATATATAAGGTTGATGCTACAAATGCTACAAACACCTTGTCTACACAGAGATTGGCAACTACTTCTTATACTGCAGCAACAAAAACTTTGCTTTTTACTTTTGACAGTATTCGAAGTCAACTCACCAATAACACTGTAGATAACCTTGAAGGTTTTTCGTTTGGGCCAAAATTAAAAGATGGCAGTCGAACGATCCTTATAATTTCTGACAATAACTTTAATTCCTTTTTTCCACAACTTAATCAATTCATTGTTTTAAAAGTGGTACCGTAGCAATACTATGTGGTATAATACTAAGTATTTAGTTGTATTAAAAACCTTTCGATTTGTCTTCTGTGTCTTAAAATATGTACAATAGCATGTTCTAATAATTGCTCGATATTATACCGTTGCCCCCATGTTACTACTATTTTTTTATCAGGATCTTTTTCTTCAAGATGTAAATCGGGGTAATCTTCAAACAATTGTACATTATACATAAACATTTCTTGTAAACCTGTTTGATATTCTTTTACACTATTCAACGTTTTACGTTCTACAAAATCAATCTGCTCGCCTAATGATTTTCTTATTTCAATAACATAACAATATCCAGCTCTTATCACATGGGTCAAAATAGTTTGTATTGATCTACAATCCGGATCTTTGGTTTTGTCATCTACAATAGTGAACAATTTCTGATTATTAACATTAGACAAAATGGTAATAACTTCTGTTAATGCTTTTTCATATTCATCTAACAGTGCTCCTACCGCTCCTTGATCTCGATACTGCTTCATTTTTTTTGATTTTTGATACTACTTCTTAGCAATTAGAATGATACCATTTCTATATACATCTAATGCCTGATTCAAAATTAACTTGATGGTCTTTACAGGCAAGTCCTTATTTGGATCTATCCTAAAAATTTTCATTCTTGCACGATCACCTGTTTCTAATTGGGGATGATCCAGATGTTTTCCCTCTACCATAAGAAAATAGGGCTCATCGGTTTTTTTATCGATCCATACGTAACAGAACATTTTTCCTTTATAACAAAAACATGGCATCCCGTATTTGCGTGTTTCGGTAACATCTTTATCTTGATTAAGAATAATACTACGCATAGCCAACAAACAACTTTTATTAGGTTCTTGCTTTTCAAAATAAAATTGATCGTTAGTATTCATTATTTCTTATCAATTATTTGAAGAAAAACCATCCGTGACTACCTGCCACTGCTCCTGCTGTAGTAATCAAACTTAACACAAGCAAAATCCAATGCATACGGTGCATAAACCTAAATGTTTTTGCTGGATTATCCTCGGCATATTTTTTAAATAACTTATGCAATACAAGTGGTTCTAAAACATAGAGAATTAGTGAGAATATTATCCAAACCAAAGTCATCGCATGAATCCACCAAAATCTATAATCAAAGTATCTATCCCAGGCATCAAGTACATATAGCATGTAAAATCCTGTTATACCTGTTATTAATGTTGTGATTTTGGCTTGCAAAGCAAATTTACCTTCGATCTGCTCGAAAGTTTTTATTTGATCCTCTTTAGATTTTAGTTTTTTAACTGCAGGAATAATTACGGTTGTTACCATCGCCACTCCTCCTATCCATAAAATTACGGCCAGAACATGTAGTACCCGTGCTAATGTAAAGTATTCCATTTTTTTATTGTATTAATTGTGTGATTTTGCTATTTGGTGTAAATGATGTTCCATATGATGTACATAGTCTTCTATTAAAAACTTAAAATCAGATTTTTCTGCTTTACCAATTTCAATTTGATATGCCAAAGTCTGCTCATCTTGTAATTCGATTACTTTTTTTATGCGTTCATTAATCGCTAACCAAAAACTTAGTATTTCTTCAGAACTGGCCTCATTATAATGATTTACGTTAACGAGTTCATTCTGATTATACTTTCGAATTTTGTAAGGTTTGGTTTCAAATTGAATTTCGGTAAATCTTTGTAGATTATGTATTCCAGAATCTATCAGATGACCTAAAATTTCTTTTTTCGACCATTTATCAGGTAAAGGTTTGAACTTAAGTTCGTTTTCACTACTGTTTTTGATAAGTTCTGTTCCTCTTTCTAATAGATGATCGAGTTGCTGTATTATTTCAGGTATTTCCATTTTTGAGTACGTATTGTATATAATCAGACTATCGTATCAAAGTTACGAAAGGCAATTGTACTTAACTTGAAATGATATCATTATTTCACCTGGCAACACTCCCTACAAACTCGTTTAAAAGGGAACAGTAACTGCCTTATGTAGTTTTCTTTTTTGGGATATGTGATATGATTTTCTATAACTCCAACATTGTCTACTTCGCCTTTGCGATTATAATAGGTTCCGAAAACCAAATCCCAATACGGAAAAATATTTCCATAATTTTTAGCTTCATGCAGTAGTTTACTATGATGAAAATGATGTACTTGTGGTGTAACGATCAAATAATCCAAAAAACCTGTTTTGGTTTTGATATTTGCATGAGAAATATATGCTATGACCACATGTGCTACTCCTACCAAAAAGATGATATCTTCATTAAATCCTAATAACAAAAGAGGTGTCATTTTAAATACAGTATTTAAAAAAATATTAATCGGATGTATCCAATTTGTTTTAAACCAATTTAACGAAGTTGGTAAATGATGAATCGAGTGTATTTTCCATAGCAATACGCTTAGGAAAGAATCATGGTTTCCGACATGACTAATTCTATGATAGAAATAAGGTAAAAATTCTCCAATTATATTTGCAACTATAAATGTTAGCACAAAAGGAACATCGCCCCATATTTCTGATGGTTTAAAGAAATTTTGTTGAAGATATAGTACAAAAGACAATGATATTGTTTTTCCTAATGCATCAAATAATGCTGTCGAAAATATAAAGTGCTTTATATCTGTTGCAAGGTTATCTCGTTTGATTTTCCAATCTGTTTTTAGGGGAATGATTTGTTCGAATATTAAAATATAAATTGCCGTAAAAAGAAAGATAACATAAGATGATATTTCAAAACTCCAACGCTTACTAATCGTTAAGGATGCTATTGTGCCAGTTAGTAATAGCAGAACGGGAACGGTTAAAACAGGTAAGATTTTATTTTGCTTCATTTATTCTATTTTAACCTATAGTCGTGTAAATAGAATAAAAAGATGCAGCTTTATATCGTTAAATTTAATTTATCTATCTGGGTCATCAGTTCTGGTGGTAATTCGCAATTATCTTTAAGCAGAAATCCAGTTATCTGCCCTTTATTATTGTATGATATCTCTATACAATCGGTTACTAATTCCTTTAGTTTTTTTCGCCCTCTTTGTATTCTTGATTTAGTAGCTGTTAAGCTTAGGTCTAAAATCTTGGCAATCTCTTTTTGAGGCTTCTGCTCTATATCACTTAGATAGAGTGCATCTGCATATTGCTTCGGAAGGTAATTTTGGATAACAAATCCCGATAAATCACACACACAAGCACTAGACATTGATGTTTCTGCAATCTCTGGTTGATCTTTTATACTAGTAGTCGGTATTTTGTTTTTTCTATAATAGTCTGCAATCGTATTTCTTGCTACCTGAAAAAGCCAGGATTTGTAATTATTGATTTCTTGGTTTTTGTGTATCGCAGTATGTAGTTTTATCCCCACATCCTGTATTATATCCTCGCCAATACTGTTATCATCAACTTTTGTTATGATGAAGTTTAATAATGGTTTTTTATGCTCTTCCCAGATGTTCTCGAATTTCATAGGGTTATCTTTTTCGTATTACTTCTTCTGAAGTTAATCCAAATATAGGTGGAGTTTTTATTTCTAATAGTGCTAGATATGTGTATAGTACTCCCCTGTGGTGGATTTCATGTTCTACCATAGCTCTTAGTAATTTCCATATTGTTATTTTGTGACCTCCTGGTGTTTCACATTTTTTAAGTAAATCTTCGGATGTAAACTGTGAAAGAATCTCTACCGATTCGAGATGTAGCTCATTATACAGATTAATTGTGTTTTGATACCCTTTCGCATAACTTTCTCCACAACCGCTATATAAGCTAGGTTTTAGACAAACATTTTCGACATACATCAACCTTTCTGTAAGTGCCAGGTGTCGTATGATATCACCAATAGTAAATTTTCCTTTATTAGCAGTCCATTCTATTTTTTCTGTAGGTATATGTTCAAATAATTTCCTGGTACGATCTTTTATCCTGGTGTAATACACAAGAAAACTATGTATATCCTTTATTTCCATAACTTCATTGATCTAGGCATAATCTTTTACTTAAAGTTAAGATTAAAACACATTCACCCAAAGTTACTATAATGATTTTGAATAGCACTTAACTGTAAAAAATTTAGATATACTACTCCCAAACAATCATCTACGGAGTGCCAATTTTGTTGCTCCTGTGGTTTTTAAAGTCTTATCTTGGGTATATGCAACTACAGATAGTTCATCATTTTCTGAAACCCAATTAGGAATGGTCATCGAGATACTCCCTGATTCTTCTTGCTTAACCACTCTATTTGCTACAATATTGGTATTTTTTAAGGTTCTATCTCTGTTCTCTCCCCTCGATATATTAGTAGTACGCTCAGAAACAACTAAAGCCAGTGTAACCGTATTAAATAGCTTTCCATCTACCTT
Source organism: Aquimarina atlantica (assembly GCF_000626715.1). Lineage (GTDB taxonomy): Bacteria > Bacteroidota > Bacteroidia > Flavobacteriales > Flavobacteriaceae > Aquimarina > Aquimarina atlantica. The sequence goes on from NZ_AQRA01000004.1 coordinate 55,277, forward strand.
ATAATTAAAAACAACCTGAGCAGGTTCTTGTCGTATATCTTTTATCAAAATAGTAGAACTAACCCTGGTTTTTGAATACTTTTTTAAAGCTATATCTGCTTTATAGCGATCGGATCCTGTAAAATGTTCACTTCCGTTAACCACTAATTGCGGAGTATAAATAGATCTGCTGTTAAATTGTTGTGCATATGCTCTTTGATAATCACTAAATTTTGCTGAGCTGAAAGGGTCTTTCCACCCTAATCTATTCCAATAATCTACATGATATGATAGCACAACTACATTTTGATCTTTGTATTTTTTCTTAATATTATCGAGTAATTCATCAGCTGGCGGGCAGCTACTACATCCTTGTGAAGTAAATAATTCTAATACTATTGGCGATTCATTGCTTTCTTGAGCATGTATTGATATCGAAACAATAAGCGTTAATAGCATCATAAGCTTCTGTAACATCTGCATAATTTTAGTACTTTTAGGCTTTATTTTAGACGAGCATGATGATAAAACTTACTGGATATCTCTTCTTTTTTTTGGTAACCATATCAATTTACGGGCAAGATATTGCCATTTTACAATATAAAGGAGGTGGTGATTGGTATAGTAATCCTACGGCTCTTCCTAATCTTATTACATTTTGCAATCAAAATATTAATACCGCCATAAGTGCCAAGCCAAAAACGGTAAAGCCAGAAAGTGTTGATATATTTCAGTATCCATACATTCATATGACCGGGCATGGTAATGTTTTTTTTACAGATGTAGATGCTCAAAACCTAAGAAAGTACCTGTTAAGTGGTGGTTTTCTTCATATTGATGATAACTACGGTATGGAGCCCTATATTCGAAAAGAGCTCGTTAAAGTTTTTCCTGATAAGGAACTGGTAGAACTACCCGTAACACATCCTATCTTTTCATCAAAATATAATTTTCCGCAGGGGTTACCCAAAATCCATGAACATGATGGAAAAAGGCCGCAAGCACTAGGGATTATCCATGAAAATCGCCTGGTACTACTCTTTACTTTCGAAAGTGATCTGGGTGATGGCTGGGAAAATCCAGAAGTACATAATGATCCGGAAGAAGTAAGATCAAAAGCATTAAAAATGGGAGCCAATATTATTAAATACGCTTTTGAGAATTAATGTCAGAGCAATTACATCATCACCATAATCGGTTTGTTAAAAATCAATTTCCGATAACACTTATCTGTGATCGGGTGAATTCGCCTGCAAATATTGGAAGTATATTTAGAATTGCAGATAGTTTTGGTATAGAACAAATCTATTTTTGCGGAGAAGACATTACTGTGGTTAGTAAACGTATGCAACGTACAGCAAGAGCCACACATGAGATCATACCTTATCATCAAACCGAAGATGTTGTACGTACTGTACAACAATTTAAATCTGATGGGTACACTATTCTGGCATTAGAAATTACCGATACAAGTATTGCTGTTGCTGATTATAAACCATCTCTACAGGAAAAAATAGCACTTGTGATCGGGGAAGAAAATTTTGGAGTATCTAATGAGGTTTTGACTATAGCAAAACACAGCGTACACATCAACATGTATGGCAATAATAGTAGTATGAATGTGGCTACGGCAACAGGGGTTGCTCTATATGAGATTACAAAACAGATATTTAACAGTAAAAAATAATACTCTAAAAGATAGCAATAAAGCACAAATCAAAACTTTGTAACTTTGAAGTTTTGATGCCTTGAAATTTTACTATATGAATTCAAAAACAATTGCATACGGGATCTTAAGAGCAGTAGCTATTATTATAGGTGTCCTGGGATTACTATGGTTTCTCTATAAAATACAATCTGTTCTTATATACATTGCCTTTGCTTCGGTGATTTCTTTAATGGGTAGACCCCTAGTCCTATTTCTTAAAAAGAAACTGAAATTTAAAAATTCGTTAGCAGTAATCACTACACTACTAATTGTCATTGGGTTATTTCTGAGTATTTTTATGTTATTTGTACCTATTATTAGTGAACAAGGACAATTAATTGGTGAAATTGATATTAATAAATTAGGAGATGATATCAATAGATTTAACCAGGAGGTTAGTGCTTATTTTAAAATAGAAAAACTAAATTTTGTAGAACTGATCAAACAAACCGATCTAATGCAATTTTTTGATTTAAAAGCTATCCCCAATGCCATAAATTCATTTTTAAGTGGTTTCGGAGCAGTTTTAATTGGATTATTTTCGGTTTTATTTATTTCTTTCTTTTTATTAAAAGACAGTCTTCTTCTCGAAAATAGCCTATTAGTACTTGCAAAAAAGGAAGATGAAAATAGGTTTATGAGAGCATTTACAAAAATTAAAGATTTACTCTCACGCTACTTTGTTGGTCTGCTCTTACAGATAATTATTCTCTTTATCTTATATACCATACTCTTATTGATATTTGGAGTTCATAATGCCATTGCTGTTGCTTTAATTGCTGCAATTTGTAATCTAATCCCATACGTAGGCCCATTATTTGGTGGAGTATTTGTGATCATACTAGCGATCACCAGCAATTTAGGGTTTGATTTTCAGACTGTGATTTTACCCAAAATAACTTATATCCTGATTGGTTATCTGATCATTCAATTGATTGATAACTTCTTAAATCAACCCTTAATTTTTGGAAACAGTGTAAAATCTCATCCACTAGAAATCTTTTTAGCTATTCTTATTTTTGGATTACTCTTTGGGATCGGCGGACTTATCGTTGCGGTACCTTTTTATACTGCGATCAAAGTAATTGCCAAAGAATTTCTTTCTGAATATAAAATAGTAAAAACACTTACCAAAGATCTCTAATTGAATCCTTTACTACTACATAAAGAGGTCCAGGAGTTTATTACTAAAAAATCTGAGGGTGCCCTTGATATAAGTACCCTGATTTTAAGCGGTAGCCCTTTTGAAGGAATTTCTGGCAAAGAGTTAGCACAACAAATCCAGGGAAAACGTAAAGCAAAAAGAAAGTTACCAACCTGGCATGATAAAAACAAAATCTATTACCCGCCAACGCTTAACCTGGAACAAACTTCTTCTGAAATAACAGCTTTGTATAAAAGTAAGCTTGTTTCGGGCACATCTTTAATCGATTTAACGGGTGGTTTTGGAATTGATGATTATTTTTTTGCAAAACATATCACAACCGTAATTCATTGTGAATTAAATACATCATTAAGCAAAATCGCTTCACATAATTTTGAAATACTAGAGCAGAAAAATATCCAAACTATTATCGGAGATGGATTAGACATTTTGAAAGATCACAATACTCTGGATTGGATTTACATAGATCCCTCTAGACGACATGATAGCAAAGGAAAAGTATTTTTTCTCGAAGATTGTTTACCCGATGTACCTTCTAATTTAGATTTACTTTTTAAGAAAAGTAAAAATATCTTAATCAAAACTTCTCCTTTACTAGATATTCAAATGGGGAGTAAAGCATTGCAAAACATAAAAGAAATTCATGTTGTTGCGGTAGAAAATGAAGTTAAAGAATTGATATGGATTCTTGATAAAACCTATACTGAAGATATCAAAATTATGACTATCAACATTCAAAAAACGGTACATCAGGAGTTTTCTTTTTTTCTAAAAGATGAAGCCAGGCAATCTGCAAATATGGGGTTACCAATGACCTATCTTTATGAACCCAATGCAGCAATCCTAAAAAGCGGAAGTTTTCAAAGTATTGCTACTACCTTTGAGTTAACAAAACTTCATATTAATTCGCATTTGTATACTTCTGATCATAAAATTGATTTCCCAGGAAGAAGGTTTGAGGTCATAGCAGTATATCCGTATCAAAAAAAGGTACTGTCAAAAATTGGGATCACCAAAGCGAATATTACAATACGTAACTTTCAGGAATCTGTTGCTACTTTAAGGAAAAAGTTTAAAATCAAAGATGGAGGTGATGATTATCTATTTTTTACAACAAGTTATGACAACAAAAAAGTAGTAATTCATTGTAAAAAACTTAATTCTTAAAGCAATAAGGTATTTAATTACTTAATCAGAAAAAATAGATGACTGTGCTATAAAATTTTCTATATATAGTTTTAGTTTTTCATCCTCGACCTTATCGATATTATCAAATATATAATCTTTATCTTCTTCTACATTTTTATTATAACCCGTAATTTTAGGACTATTGGTTTGAATACTTAGTCTAATCATCCTTAATTCGATATTATCAGGTTCAGACAGTATAGATTCATCTATCATTTTCTTTGCTTTGCTGAAATATGATATTTTACTAAATGGGTTTAAGGAAAATGAAGCTTTTAATGCGAGCGCTGCACCGTGATATGCCTGATAAATTGCTCCTTTATTTTGCAATCCCTTTTGTGTAAGTTCATAGAATTGTTCTGCCTTTTCTTTTGATTCACTACATGTTTTATATGCCTCTCGTATATCTTCGACACGAACAGTATCTCCTAAAGAAAAGGTAAAAGTTACTATGAGCAATAAAATCTTCATTACTTTTTTATCGCAAAAAAAGCCGATTTATTATTTTGCCAATGCTATTTTAAGCAATAGATTATTCTTTTTACCATCATAAGCTTCCATAATCATACTTTTATTGGGTAATATTGCGGCTTTGGTAAGTTCTAAAACATCTAAACGAGAATTCCTGATATCACTTCCGGTAAGAATTGCTTCTTTAGTAACCTCTCCTGTTGCATCATCAATAACATAAGAAGTAAGATAAATAAACTCTTTTTTGCCATCAAAATATCGCGTAGGGGTTTCATCTAATGATCGTTTAAGATTCGTAAAATCATCTACATAAAATAAATATAGTTTGCCATCGTTTTTAAAATTTAGATAAGACATACTGCGTTTACCTCTAGTTCCCATTTGATACTTTGGCAGTTTATGCATCCATACCATTGTATTATCTGATCCTAATTTAAAAACAAAAATATCCCTGTAATAATATTTATATGTTGTCCTGGAACCCGAAGAACTAGAAGTTGTAAATGATTCTACAAAACGTTGTTCTCCCAGAAAGGTAGTACTTCCATCACTATTAAATACGATATCATTTATTTTAAGCTTTTCTAGGTCTTTTAAATCATTTTCTTTTTGAGTTCCTTCATTAATCCGTTCTTCTCTCTTTAGAGCAAGGCTTTGTAATGTTTCTAAAGGAATATCACTTTTTATTATAGCACCTACGGTACCATTATCAGACAAGGCAGCAGAAAAGACTCCTGAGATCTCTTCTTTATTGTTCGAATTAGCGTAAAATCCTGATACTTTTACTTTTCCCGCTCCATCAACCTCAATCACTGCATCAGTAATTGATCTGCCAGAAATATCAATCTTGCTTTTTATAATTTCACTGCCCTTCTCTTCGGTAATCTTAAAAACTTCAGTGTGGTATGTGTTTTCTAGCTTATTTTTGTCCTTTGATTCTTGATTAAAAACAGAGGCTGTCATATAAAAATGACCGTCATTACCAATCGCAAAATCTTCATTCTGAATTCTGCCAGACGAATATGGTAACGTCACTTTTCTTTTCCACAAAAGACTTAGATCATCCTTATAGACTGCGATTCCTATTTTATCTCCTTTTCCCGAACTTGTTTCTATGCGGTATAAAATCAACAGCTTTTTTTCATCCGCAGATTTTTTGAAAACAAACTTATTAATTCTTCCTCCTGCATCAAATCCGTAAGTACTCTTAAAACCAAAATCTCTATTCACATTTTCTCTGTCATTAACCAACTGAATAGGTTTTTCTACCACTATACCTGTAAGAGATACTTTTTGCGCGTATGCTTTATCATTTATAGAATAAAACACCACTGCTTTTCCTCCCAGTTTCATGACAGTTTCAAAATTTCCTTTGTCATCTACAACTTGTCGTTTCTTTACATCTTCTTTAAGGTTATCTAGAGAATACCTTTGTATAGTCATAGAATTTCGTCCTTTCTTAATAGAAACAAGTCGATTTCCTGAAGCTACCTGATACGTATTTATATTTCGTATTCGTTTATATTTTTCTCCTATTTTAAAAGAAAAATCTTCAAGCAAGATAGGTCTTTGTGCAAATGTGTAGCTAGAGATAAGTAAGGCGAAAACTAAAAGATATCTACTATTCATTTTTATATTGTTTTTATAAATCTTCATAACATAAAATATAGGTCAATAGTATACAAATATATAAAAGAAGTATTTAAGGTTTTTGTAGCATATTGGTCAAAATCTAGGCCAATTTATGTTTAAAGAAAAAACTGATTTTCAAGTTTTTAAAAAGAAGGTTGCGTTAAATAAAAAATAATGGTAAAAAAATGTTGCATCATAGACTCATAAAACCTACATTTGCATCCGCATTTGAAATACTAATGCGATGTTCATAACAGAATGTATAGGAGAGGTGCCAGAGTGGTAATGGAGCAGATTGCTAATCTGTCAACGCGCAAGTGTTGCCTGGGTTCGAATCCCAGTCTCTCCGCTTTATTTTTATGATTCGGGGTGTAGCGTAGCCCGGTTATCGCGCCGCGTTTGGGACGCGGAGGTCGCAGGTTCGAATCCTGCCACCCCGACAATAAAAATAAATTACATACTGGTCGCGTAGCTCAGCTGGATAGAGCATCTGCCTTCTAAGCAGACGGTCACAGGTTCGAATCCTGTCGCGATCACAAAAAGCCTTACTTTTGTAAGGCTTTTTTGTTTTATAACCTTTTCTAAATATGTTTATCGTTTATATTCTTTTTAGTGAAACTATTGATATGTATTATGTAGGGCATACGGCAAATATCAAGGACAGACTAGTAAGACATAATCAAGGAAGAAGTAAATCTACTAAAAGAGGGATCCCATGGAGGCTAATGTATTCAGAAAGCTTTAAAACAAAACCTGAAGCATATCAGAGAGAAATGCAAATCAAAAAAAAGAAATCCAGAAAATATATTGAAAATTTAATTAACTCTAGCGAATAGAGCATCCCGATTTTCTAATCGGGACCATCACAGGTTCGAATCCTGTCGCGATCACAAAAAGCCTTACTTTTGTAAGGCTTTTTTGTTTTTAAATTGCCCGATTTTATTTATTTTTTTGGTAAGCATTCAACAAACTACACCTTCTATGATTTTGTTTTAGGGATTAAAATCAATTGGCCTTAGAAAAATTATCCGAATTTTTCTTACAAGTCTAATGTGATTAACTTAATTCAACTGAAACACAGTCTAAAAAGGGAATGATCAATTTAATTTAAAACTCTCCGAAAATATGGTAGTATTCAACGAATATTAGCTTAAACCTTTCACTTTTTTATTCAGACACTTCAAATAAAGATTTACTATACAGTTTCTAACTAAATGTTTCTACTTTCACTATGCATTTACATGTATATAAAATATAGTGATCATTAAATTATCTATAATGGGAGTTAGACTTAGAACAAGTTTGATGATCAATTTTGTCAGACGAAGTTAATAGCAACTAAAAATCGAAAACAATTCTAAATAACATAACGCATATTTTAGATAATTAAAGACTATTAATATACAATGTCATCTTACAAACTTTAGGTAACCGAAAATTCTGTATGTAAGATGTGTACTAAATTAATTGAGAGTAGGTATTTAAAACTAAAAACATGAAATTGTTTAAAAAATTCACAAACGAAAAACTAAGTTTAGAAAAAACAGCATTAAAAAACATTACGGGAGGTAATTCAAATTCTAGACACGAATACGAACGCTCGTATTGTCAAATAACTGAACGATACATGAATGATATGGATGCCGATTACAAACTGGATAACTAACAAGTTATCATATCTAATTTTTAAAATTTAAAATCATGAAACAAACAGATTTTAATTTACTTACAAAAGAAGAACTGTTAACGATTAACGGAGGGCTTTTAGGAGGAATTACCGATCCTGATTTAGATGAAACTGGTGAAAAAATAACTGATCCTGATAATGAAGGTGATGGTGAAAAATCCCCAAATTACTGCTTAATTGCTCGTTAAAATTAATTTCTCATAAACTATTTAAAGTTTATGAGAAATTTTAAAGTTAAAACATTTAAAGATTTTCTGTTTTGAACTCATCTTGACTTTCAGTCATTTTTTAGGGAAAAGAAAAAGTTAAGATGAGTTCTTTATTAAAATAATAATACTCAAAACATATTGTAAAAAAGTTTTGTTTGATATAAATCAATGAAAAAACCTGAAATTCTTATTATTTCATCAGAAAGAGATATCAATTTTAAATCAATTACTGAATGGTTGTCCTTTTATGATGCCAATTTTTTTTGCATAAATATAGATAGAGATGTCATAAGCATATATGATTACGATATGCAATCAAAAAACATGGTTTTAAGAGTTACAAATGAGTTTGAAAGTTGTAAAATTTCATTAGAATTCTTAAAAACTGTATTTATTCGAAATGGAAGTCTCAAATTTAAAATAAATACTATCCCAGAATTGTTAAGACATAAAAAAGGGATAAAAGATTATATTTATTTTTATGATAAAACATTAGATAGCTTTTTAGAATACTATTTTTTGCAAAATTTTAAAGTTATTGGTTTATGGAACAATGCTTACATTAATAAACTTATTGTTTTAGAAGAAGCTGTTAAGGTAGGATTAAATGTACCCGAAACATATTTAAAGACGAATTTAGAAACACTTTCTTCGCAAAAATCTTACATTTCCAAAACTCTTTCTTTGCCTTTAGTTATAGAGTCTGATACACATAGATTTATGACTTACACTGGTAATGTTGATTTTTCTTCTAATGAAGAAGATTTTATGACATCACTAATTCAAACCGAGATTAAAAAGTTATTCGAAATTCGGGTTTTTGTTTTTTTAAAAAAAATGTATGCGATGGCCATTTTTTCTCAAATGAACGAAGAATCTACTGTTGATTATAGGGTATACAATCATGAAAAACCTTACTTAGACGAACCTTTTATTATTCCAAACGAACTAAAGATTAAAATATTGAATTTAATGGATAGGTTAAAACTAAATACTGGTTCTTTTGATTTCATATATACAGAGACAGGGAAATACTATTTTTTAGAAGTTAATCCTACTGGTCAATTTGGCTACTTAGGTAGTGTTTGTGGAGTAAATTTAGATAAAATTATAGCAGAGGAAATAATTAATTTATGAAAAACATAAAAAAATACAAGGAAAAAATGAAGGAAATTGCTTTTCCTATTGATGTACTTAATGTTAAAGTTTATTCGAAGAAAAGCTTAATTCCAAAAGAAAAAAAACAATTTTATTCTTCAATTAGCAGAGCATATTGGGAGTACGTAACCATTCCTAATAAAAAAATCTTGTAACTCTTATGTATGGTATTTCTAGTAATGTTGCTTTTATAAAGGGATATAAAAAAAGTTTTCTAGTTAATTTTAAAAACCACAATATATTTCACATCGATAATCCAGAAGCTGAAGAAGTATCTAAATTTATTAAACAACGTTTTTTTAAGAAAGAAGAAGTATCTTCTGAATTAATTAATTTTTTTGAAGAACAAAGAATGATTTATAAAATTAATTCTAAAATTTCAAAACAATTCCCTCTTAAAACATTAGAATATAATTCGAAACACCTGATTGAATATTTGGTTCTTGATTACAAAGACGATTTAATTGTACAAAAAGTTCTTAAAATTTGTTCGTTCTTCAAAATTCCAAATTTAATAATTGTTACAAATAATCACTTAACTAAAAAGATAGACGACTTTTTAAGCAATAATTTCTATCCCGAATCTGTCACTTTTATTTCCGACAATGAAAAAATTTATAATAGAAAAAATAATTTTCGTACATTCTATCTCAAAAGAGATAAAAGACCTTTTGTAAACAAAGATTCTATGGATTTAAATTATTCCTTATTTCTAGAATCTCAATTTTATCATAACTATTTTAACAAAAAAATATTCATCGATAAAAAAGGAAATATTAAGAACACTCCAGAATCTGAAATTTCTTTTGGCAACATATATTCTTATAATATTACACAAGTAGTTGCTAAAGCAATTTTCAATCCAAATTTTCAAAAATATTGGAAGGTTAATAAAAACATTTGTAATGTCTGTAAAGATTGTGAGTTTAGGTATATGTGTGTAGATAATAGGATTCCATATCAAAAAAATGAATATGAATGGTTTCATAAAACAGAATGTGATTATAATCCCTATACTGCAACTTGGAAAGAAGAAACATAAACGTCCTAGTAACTATTCTGTATTATTTTGTGGATATCCAGATTCGTGATCTAAGATTTTAGTATACATAAATAATATGTGATCACAGAAATAATAAGTTTTTTAAGAAACGATATACCTTTTTTTTTGTTTTTTTAATTCTCAATCTTATTAAGATAAAACTAGAGAAGTGAACTTTATTTAAATAAATTAGTAGATTTAACAACTAATATTTATTAGCATCAGAAACTGTAAGTTCATTTTATGAATTCTATTAAATACATTTTCATAACATTTGTTTTTTTTCTTTTTTCAAAAGATCTACAAGCTCAAAATAAAAAGATTGACAGTCTAAAAATTGAATTAGAAAAACATAAAACAAATGATACAATTCGAGTTAATTTATTATGTGATTTAGCATTCTCTTCTTTTCAAAAAGACGTGAATTCTGCCAAATTATATCTCGAGAAAGTAGAGGAATTAAGTAACACGCTAAACTATACAAAAGGAAAAGCAAAAGTATCATACTTAAGAGGGGTTATTTTTTCAGCACAATCAGAGTTTGACCAAGCCATTAAAAGCTTTAATGATGCCATTCTGTTGTATGAAAGCATTAATTTAAAAAAAGGCATCTCGAAATGTTATAGAGGTGTAGGGATTACTACTTATTATAATAATGAGTATAGGAAATCTATAGAATATCACAAAAAATCCATTCAAATTGATACCGAAATTAATGACGAAAAAAATACTGCTGTAAGCTTAAAATATATCGCCTATGCCTATTCTGATATGAGCAACTATGATGAGGCGTTAAGGTATTTTAATAAAGCGTTAACCATTAATAAAAAATATAATAATGAGGCAGAAATTTCGAGTTGCTATAATAATATTGGGATTTTATATCATGAGAAAGGAAATAACCCTCTTGCTTTAGAGTATTATAATAAATCATTATTTATTTCAAAAAAAATAAAAGACACTACAGCTATCTCAAAAGCTTTAAATAATATAGGGATTATTTATAAAGGGAATCAGCAATATGAAAAAGCTATACAAAATTATAAAGAGTCTTTAAAAATAGAGGAAAAAGTAGGAAACAAAAGATATATCAGCAAGGCTTTAAATAATTTAGGTATAGTATATAATAGAAAAGGCGATAGCAAAAATGCACTTATTTTTTTAAACAAGGCTTTAAAAATAAGTAGAGAAATCTTATATAAAGATCAGATTTCTATCTGTTTAAACAATATTGGTGATGTTTATTTATTTTCATTTAAAGACAACACAAAGGCTCTTAAAAGTTATACAGAAGCCAAAACTATTAATATAGAGATTGAAGATGACTTAGGGTTATGCAATTCTTATTTGGGAATAGCTACCGTTTATGCAAATCAAAAAAAATATGATCAAGCATTATTTAATGTTTTAAAAAGTAAAGAGCTCTCTGAAGAACACGATCTTTTAGATTTTAAAAAGGATGCGTACGAATTACTTTCAAATATTTATAAAAATACTGGCAATTTTAAAGAAGCGTTTTTTAGTCACCAAAAATTCAAAGCAATTAGTGACAGCCTTTTAAACAAAAAAGGGATTGAACGAATGACAGCTCTTGAATACGAATATAAATACAAAAATGAGTTAGAATCTGCAGAAAAAAGAGAATTAAGATTAACAAAAACCGTAAAAACAACCTCTCAAAATTTAGCAAAGTCACAACGTGATTTATTGTTGGGTGTAATTGCTTTTTTAATAACAACACTACTTTTGGGGGCTATCATTTTCTTTTTAAAATTGAGAAACGAAAAATCCAAAACTCAAAATATTGTGATCGAACAAAAGCTGTTACGTTCACAAATGACCCCACATTTTATATTCAATTCACTCTCTGTTTTACAAGGAATGATATTAAATAAAGAAGAAAAAAAGTCGGTTTCATATTTGTCTAAATTTTCAAAATTACTTCGTATTATATTAGAAAATTCGAGAGATAAAACCGTTTTACTATCTCAAGAATTAAAGGCAGTGAGAAATTATCTAGCACTTCAAACTTTAGAGAGTAAATCGAGTAAATACACCGTTTCTGTAGAAGATACAATAGATGAAACTTTATTTAAAATATCACCTATGCTTATTCAACCTTTTGTTGAAAATGCCATAGAACATGCCTTTACTGATCAACAAGAAGAAAAGATCATTAATATACATTTGTCATATCTGAATAACGATTTAATATGTAAGATCTCAGATAATGGCATTGGCATTGATGCTGTGAAGAAAAATAAAAACCACGATAAAAAATCATTATCCACTACTATAACCTTAGAGCGATTAGAAATATTATCAAAAGATTTTAAAATGAGAGGTTCGGTTATGGTTGAAGATCGAAAAAAATATAACGAAAAAGGAACACTAGTCACTTTGGTAATCCCTTACATTCTACAAAAACCTTAATACTGTACTCTATATAAAAATAGTACTCACAGAAGATAAAGAATATATCAGAAACAGTTTATTTAACGTATTATAATTAGTAACTATTCTATCTTTTGCGAATATTTTTTTAAGTATCACGTTTATTTGTTCTAAAGCTTCAGAAATAGATTACCTATTTCTTACTCCACTCCTACCATATACTTTTATCACAAATAATCGATAAAAGCATATGGAAAACATTAAAACAAAACTAGGTCAAGGTGGATTATTACTGGCAGCAATGGGCATCATGTCTATCCTGCTCTCTATTTTTAACTATAACATCAAATTACTTTCCTGGGTAGATCTATGGGGAAATACCATGGGTTGGATTATTAGGTTTCTTCTCATACTTGTAGGAGCTGCATTGTTCATTCTTTTTGGAAGAAATGAAGAATAAATCAATGAAAATCTATACCCAAAATAAATGATCACATATCTAAATGTTTAATATGGGGATATACCCCACTTCTCAAGAACAATACAAATAAAACATATGAAAACAATACAATGTATAGCAATAATTGCGGTTGCAGTAGCAACTCTAATATCCTGCGGAGGAAGCGTAACCAACCAACCCGCTAATGCAGATGGTTTTTCTGCTATCGCAAAAGAAATAGAAAACAAATTTGGTGAACATGCGCATTTCACAAACATAACTGTAATGCACAACAAATCTATAGGGAACACAATTTCATTAACTGTTACTGAAGCCCCAGAATCCTTAAAAATGGGACAATGGAATTTTATAAATGGCTCTTGGACACAAAACTCAGAGATTACTGTTGAAATTCCTGAAGGTACAAAAGCAGCTGATTTTATGTTTCAGTTAGATGAGAAAATAAACCTTAAAAAATTAGGTGAGTTAACCGAACAATCCTGTAAACGATTAACCACCGAAAAAGATATCAAAAACCCTACGTTAAAAATGGCTTTTGTAAAGTTTCCTAAAAACGGGGATAACTCAAAAACAGAATATGTAGTTACGCTTGAACCAGAGAATGGAGGAACCAGCTTCACATTTTACTACAAGCTAAACGGCGATTTTATAAACATGAACTACTAAAAATAAAAACCAAAAGAATAAAAGTAAAAAAACATGAAAAGAGCATTAAAAACAACATCCTTATTAATAGCAATATTGTTACTTAATTTTAGCTGTAGTAAAGACGATGAAGTTCTGGCAATTAATCTTAAAGATGTAAAAGTAACTATCGATGAAAACCCAACAAACGGACAGGTTCTTGGTAAAGTTGAAAGCGATAACAGCAGTTCATTAACTTTTAGTATAACAACCCAAACACCAGCAGGAGCGCTGAGTATAAATAAAAACACAGGAGAACTAACCGTTGCCGATGCGACATTGTTCGATTTTGAAACAAACCCTACAATTACGGCTACTGTTTCTGCGAATGGAGCTCTAAACAAAGCTACTGTAACAATTAGTATAAATAACATTAATGAGTTAAATATTCTGAATTTTACTACTAGCATAGATGAAAACCCAACCGATGGGCAATCGCTAGGTACAGTACAAGCCACAGGAGATGCAACATTAAGTTACAGTATCGCTTCTCAAACACCAGCGGGAGCATTAAGTATAAATGCAAGTACAGGAGAGTTAACCGTTGCAGATGCTACCTTGTTTGATTTTGAAACGAATCCAACAATTACAGCAACTGTCGCTGTTGATAATGCTGGAAATATCCAGAATACAAATGCAACAATCAACCTTAATAATGTAAATGAATTAATAAGCGTTCAGAACTTTACAACAACCATCGATGAAAATCCAACCAATGGATCTGCGCTTGGTATCGTTCAGGCCAATAGTGCTGGCACCTTAAGTTTTAGTATTACCTCCCAAACACCCGCAGGAGCATTAAATATAAACACAAGCACAGGGGAATTAACGGTTGCTGATGCTACCTTGTTCGATTTTGAAACTAACCCTACAATTACAGCTAATATCTCTGTAAATAACTCCGAAAATACCGAAACAGCTACAACCACAGTTAATCTTAATGATGTAAATGAAATTGGTGAGTTTAAGTATGGAGGTGTTATTTTTTGGTTAGATCCTTCAGATAATAACCATGGCTTAGTATGTGCTGTTAGCGATCATCCTGCTAATTTAACTTGGGGATGCCTAGGTACAGATATAGCTGGAGCTAATGGAACTGAGATAGGACAAGGTCAAGCCAATACAACTGCGATTTTAGCCAGTTGCTCTACAGCTGGTATTGCAGCAGATATTGCATCAAACAGTACTTATGGAGGTTATACCGATTGGTTTTTACCTAGTAAAGATGCTCTAAAGGAAATACATATACACAGAGCAATAATAAATAATACTGCAGCTTTAAATGGAGGATCGGATTTAGTATCTCAACATTACTGGAGTTCATCACAAGTTAATGCTTTTGGGGCTTGGGCAATTTTAATTGGTGTTGGAACTGAAAGTTCAGGGTCTAAATCAAATATGGCTTTAGGTTTTCATACACGTGCAGTAAGAGCTTTCTAAAATTTTTGATTCAAAAAAGCAAATCACCTTTAAAACAAGGTGGTTTGCTTATCACTAAAAAAGCCCTAAGCTTTTCTCTATAGAAAAATAATAACATCAAAAACAGAGTACAGCCCTTCGTTAGATTCTACTTATAATTTTTCATCAACAGCTAAGGCCATAGTATAATTAAAAACAAACCAGTTTATTAACATAAAAAATGAAAAAAATAACAATTGTACTTTTAATAACAATTTTTTTCTCCTGCAAAGGTAAAAAGGACTACATCAGTGATCCCGATGACATCGTATCTATACAAAAACTTGTAAATGAGGTTTTCGAAAAGGACAAAGAAGTCTATTACTTTTCATTAAGCAGTGCCGAGAGACTAAGAGGAACCTTAAGTTCAATCTATTTCACATATAAATTTAAAGATACCTATTTTAATCAAACCTATGATGTACAAAGTAATACTTTTAGTGATCCGGTTAAAAAATCACGTGATTACAAAAAAGGTTTTAAGATCGGTGATCTAGATCTAACTGCCATCCCAGAAAGGTATATGGAAGCGCTACAAATTTTGGAAGATAAGAAGCTTCTAAAAGAAGACAAACTTTATTATCTGGATAGCTGGGATTATAGAATAGATAGGAAAGGAGAAGTTTATGTAGACTTTACCTTAAACTTCTATGTAAGTTCAAACACTCATGGTAGAGTAAGAACTACAACATACGACTCTCATAATTTTACAATAAAAAACAACCAGTTAAAATTACGGAAATGATAAAAAATAGTTTCATGACTATTTCCATTATTATGTTACTCTTGTTAACAAATTGCGGAAGTGGTAATTCTGAAATCGTATTACATACCCAGGAAGGTATAGATAACTTGAACAAGTTGCTTGAAAATGAGTTTGATTTAGAAAAGGAAATTACATCATTAAGTATTTCAAATCAAAACTCATACTCCCCAAAAGTGGATCAAATTTCGATTTTCTTTACTGAGGATAATATGAAAGATATGTGGTTTTATTCAATAACTACATCAAAGCTTCATAAGCCAGAACCTAAAGAGAAAAGTGATTACCAACCAAAATCACTAAAGATCAAAGATCTAAATACGGCCAAAATACTCGCCAATTACAAAGAAGCAGTAGCAATGATTACCAATACTACAGATGAATTTGCAAATTTTTACTTAAACGGATACAACATACAAGTAAATCAAGATTCAGATATAATAGAACACTCTTTTAATGTTTTTACAGAAAAAACAAAAAATGGGGTAAGCTACTATGGGAAAAGGTTAGTAGAAAACAAGTTTAAATTTTCGTTTGGTACAGATAAATCGGGAAAACTAATCTGTACGGATGGATTAGATGTTTTTTAACACCATTCTTATTAACATATTCATATTAACAATAAAAAACTAAAAAATGAAAGTAACGGTATTTAAAGCAATTGATGACCCAACAATTGATGACATAGAAAAAGTAATAAAAGATAAACTTGGAGACAAGTATACTTATAAATCGTCTAGAAAAGCATCTAGTATGGCAGGTAAATTATTAAAAGGATCTGCAGAAGATTCCATTACGGTAATAAAAAATGCGTATCACAGATTTGTAGTGGTATTACGTGCAGAAAAAGATCCAACATCACTGTCTGGTTTATATACTTCTATTCATTTTTCAAGTGCAACATTAGCAGGTTGGTTAGGCTTTTTACATAATGAAGTTGGTTTTATAGGTCGAATTATTATTCGTACCATTTATGGTAAAGATGATCCTATTTATGATGAAGTGAAAACCATAGTAAAGGATAGTTTTAGAATTGAAGAAGAAACGATTGATACTGGATTGGGTTCTCTATTTAAAAAAGCATAACAAGCTGATCTATTACTAAATACTACATAAAATGAATAAAAACAATACTTATTTCCCGCCAATACATGCAAAAAAAGCAGCTACCCGGCAAGATGAAAAGTGGGATGAAGCAATAGCTTTGTTTAACAGCAAACAATACAATAAAGTCTTACCCACAATATTGGATTATGTTGGCAGTCATTTACAAAGCAAAAAAAATGGTAATACCTATGAAATAGCGCATGGATCTGTGGTTATCACGATTACGCAAACAGCAGAAGAACTGTTGATAAAATGTCCTTTTCTAAACATCGAAAATGCTAAAAAAGTACCATTGATGCGTAAGTTGGCAGAAATACGTATGCATCCGCTTAACCTTACTAATGTTACGTTAGAGAATGATCTGGTTTATTTTTCTTTTTCTTGCCCCATAAATTTATGTGAACCCTATAAAATTTACGGTGTACTTAGAGAAATTTGTTACTATGCAGACAGTTATGATGATGAGTTTATAGAAAAGTTTGATGCAACACATCTTCAAGAACCAAACATAACACCTTTACCAGACAATGTAAAGGAAGAAGCATATTCTAATTATCAAAAAATTATAGAAGAAGGTATACGGCGCTTTGATCATTATATGGAAAATCGCCACGAAAACAATGCCTGGTACACGCTAAACATTACTTTAAAAAGAATAGAGTTTTATGCAGAACCGCAAGGGTATTTACGTACCGTATTAGAAAATGCCATAGACGATATTTTTGACAGAAATACTCCTTTTCAGAATCGATTGCTAAATGGTAAGGCAAGTTTAGAAAAATTACAAAGCTATTCTATCGATAAATTTTCAGAAGATTTATATCAGGTAGAGACATTCATTCCTCATAAGTATAGCGGTAAAAAGGAAAATATCAGAGAAAATTGGGAAGACAGTTATATAGATGCCCGGGAAATGATAGCTAATTCTAGGTTTGAAGATGCTACAAATTTGTTGCAATCCTGCTTCTATGGTCTGTTCTACTATAATCTGGTTGATGAAAGCATCAGTAACCCCATTACCGACGCTTTGGCCCAAGCCAATGGACTGGATTGGAACCAGGCAGCTCCTACTTTATTGAAAGGAATGGAAGCCGTTATGGAAGATAATTTTCTGGATAATGATTATGGAATGGATTTATCAAAAATAATGGGAGAACAAATGCAACAATCCATGGCAGCAATGCAGCAAATGATGAAAAATTTTAAAGTAAACTAAACAATGAGTATCGTAAATAATATAGAAAATTCAGTTTATAGAATTAATACTTCCAATGGTTCAGGAACAGGGTTTTATAGCCTACAAGATCATGTTATTGTAACCAATTATCACGTAGTATCTGGCTGTTTAACGGTAAGTATAGAAGGGCAAGATAAGAATAGATATTTGGCAAGGGTTGTGTATATAAATCAAGGTAAAGATATTGCCTTTTTACAAGCAGAAGATTTACCCAAACCTGCCGAGACCATACTTACAAATCACGATAGCGAAACCGCCTCTAGAGATAAAGTGCTAGTATTAGGGTATCCATACGGTATGCCCTTTACGGTTACAGAAGGTATTGTATCTAATCCCAGACAGATCATAGGGGGGAGTAATTTTATACAAACAGATGCTGCTATCAATCCAGGAAATAGTGGTGGCCCTGTAATTAATGAAAAAGGTGAATTAGTAGGTATCGCAACATCTAAATTTTCGGATGCAGATAATATGGGCTTTGCAATCCCAATAGAAACGCTACGCGAAGAGCTGGAAATTGTTAGTGAATTATCTGGTGAGTATACTATAGGTTGTCCTAGTTGCAATAGTTTAATCGAGGAGAAAACAGATTATTGCCCTAATTGTGGAAACGACATTGATGAAAAACTATTTGAAGAAAATCCGCTTTCAGATTTTAGTTTAAAAGTAGAAGAAGCCATTACTAAATTAGATTTAGATCCGGTTTTGGCAAGATCTGGTAGAGAACGTTGGTATTTTCATCAAGGTAGTGCAGAAATACGAATGTTTGTATATGATAATAATTATTTGTTTGCCACCTCTCCGCTAAACGATTTACCTCGTAAAAATTTAGCCGAAGTATATACATATATTTTAACTGCCAATACAGGGAAGCATAGATTATCCATTTCTAATAATCAAATATTTCTCTCCTACCGAATACACATAAGTGATTTGTATTCAGAAAACAAAGAAGAATTTCTTGAAGACATCGCACAATTGGCTTTAAAGGCAGATGATTTAGACGATATGTTCGTAAATGACTTTGGTGCAAAAATGACACATTATAGTAAATAATTTTATAACCCCAAAACTAAAAATCAATGTGGTTTATATTTCCAACAATTATACTATTGATAGGCTCATTAGGGCTTTATCTTAATATAAAAGCCTATAAAAAAGGAGAAACTATTAGTTTCAAAAAACTCATAGTTACAGTAATGCTCATTTTCTTAGGTGGTGGTGTTTTTCTACAAAAAATGGGAGTAGTTGACAATGAACATTTAAAACAACTATCACTTGCTTTTGATAAGGAAGCTAGAGAAGAAATAGAAAAGGAAAGGGAAAAAAAGAAAAAAGAAGCAGAAGAAAAGAGAAAAGAAATGTTTAAGCGAATAGGCCGAGAAACTAAGAAATTAAGTGAAAATTAAAACTCATGAAAATTAATAAAACTGTACAATACATAGGAATCTTTATTGCAACAGCACTATTTTTTCTATTTCAAAATGGAGGCGACTTGTTTCAAGGACCCGGAGAGAAAGGAGAAATTACAACTATTGAAACCTATAAAGAATTAAGAAAGCAAACTTCAAGTGACGGTAAACGTATTGCATTTATAGGTAGAGCATCTGTTTCAAATGCTGATATTACCCTAAGAATTGGAGCTCCTCTCAATTTAATGTTCCTTACTCCTGACGGTACTTATATAGAGCACCTCCCCTTTCCTTTCGGAAAAGAAGATAAAAACTCTTGTTACCTGCCAAATTCTTTTACTCCAGAAGATTTAGTCCTATATGACAATGAAGGTAAGCTACATAAATATGATGAAAATGTTATGGTATCATTCACATTAGAGCGCATAACAAATGCCATACCCGAAAAAGACCCTAAGACCAATGAGTATGCCTGGAGATATAATCAGTTAAGAATTGATCCAATAGAATAAGAAGATTGAAAAATGAAATGCTCTTCTACCATCATTCTATTATTTGTGACCATATTATCTAGTAAAGCACAAAGAACCTCCAAATACAAAGAATATAACCATTAAAAAAGTAAAAATTATGGGAGTAATGATAATAGTAGCGGTTGTATTACTAATTCTAATAGTAGGAATTGTAATTAACAACCAAATAATTGCTAAAAAAAACCAAGTGGCACAAGCCTTTGGTAGTATAGAAATTTATCTTAAAAAACGGTTTGATTTAATTCCGAACCTGGTAGCAACTCTCAATAAGTATCTAGCACATGAAAAAGAGATCCTGCTAAAAGTTACAGAACTTCGGAGTCAAATAGAAAAAGCAACCGAGCCTAAAGCAAAGATCGAAGCTTCTAATGAATTGACAAAAGTTATGAGTGGTTTGAATATTAATGTAGAGAACTATCCAGATTTAAAAGCCGATACACAATTTATAAACCTTCAGTTTGAACTGTCGGATATAGAAGACCAGATTTCTGCAGCCCGTAGAGCTTTTAATGCAGCAGTGACAAGTTATAATAATAAGATACAAATGTTCCCTGCAAGCATAGTGGCGAGTATTAGAAAAGACAAAGCAGAAACGCTGTTAGAAATCCCAAAAGCAGAACAAAAAGAAATAAATATCAATCAATTATTAAACAATTAAAATCGAATATACATATGCAAATGTTACAAAATTTACCATGGTATGGTTATGTGTTACTGGCAATAGGAATTATTTCTTATGCTTATAAATATTTTAAAACAGCTAAAGAAGGTCATGATGAAGCCGATTTAAAAAAAGTTAAATTTAAATCATCAGAAGGCAGTACTCTAACCAGAGAACAACAGTTTGCCATTGCTCTATACACACCAATAGCAGAATGGTGGGGCGCAGATACGAATACTTTAACATTTCTTAACCAAAAATCTGCAAATCGCTACTTAAAAAGATGGCGTATAGACACTAAAGAAGGATACTGGGACTTAACCGAGTATTTTATGAAAGATGGTAGACGTTGGTACTATAACTTCATTTATAATATGATAAACACTTTGCCCGAAGAAGACTGGGAGAAGGTAATGAAAGATTATTTTGGCGATAATGAAAGAGCCTTTAATTATCTAAAAGTGTTAACATCTAATAAAGCATTAAACGAACTCAAACAAAACGGGCTTTTTACCTTTGATAACGAAATGGATATGGGTATTGCCGGGTATGATGCAGCAATCCTGGTAGGACAAGCCAGAAAAGCCTATACTACAGGTATAATTACAGAAGAAGAAGCTTTTAAAGTTATCAAATTTGCAAGAGAACTTGCCATACATCATTTCTCTTCCTGGGAAGAGTTTGGAAAAAGTTTTATCCTTGGTTTTGCGTTCGATCAACAACATCGTGAGCGTTCTTATAGAGAAGAAATATACCATCTCTACAAGCAAGTATCAGAAAATCCGGTGAGCCCATGGAATACTATTAATTGGCCCAGTTAAACTATGGAACGTTTAATAGAAAAAGTATATGCAGAGGTAAGTAATGAACTTTCTATTATTTACCAAAAAAGAAAGTACACCTTATTTTTTCAAAAAATAATGTGGCTTATCACAGGGGCTTATTTTGTTTTAATGCTATTAAATATAGGAGCTAATTATTTTCCTAATTCAAAAAATAGCTTTTTAAGTTTTTTCGAACAGTTTAAGGCAGCACCTAATAATCCTTATGCTAATATATACCCCATTATAGGATTGGTAATTTTATTATATCCCACCGCATATGGATTTGCAAGAGCATTTCAAAAATTCAAAATAAAGGAAACGCAAACCATAGCCAAAATGGTGAAAATGTTATTCCCAAAGGTAAGTTTTGCCCAAAACACAGCTGTTCCCACCAACGAAATAGCCAAAAGTAAACTCTTTTCCTGGATAAACGTAAACTCGTTGATGTATAGCTATGGGCAACTACGAAGCTCAACAAATGATAATGTTATCAACATTGCCGATATAGGTATTGTTGAAGAAAACATTTCGAACAAGACCATTGGTAGTTTTATGCGCATTCCAATACTAAATATAGTTCTGATAATATACCAGTATGTACTCAAAAATATATTCACCAACAAATCAGCAGATAATGTCTATTATACGTTTAGAGGCATGTTTTGTTGGTTAAGGTTTAAAAAATCTCTTAATGGGCATACGGTAATTTTAACAAATAATCAGCGTTCTAAATTAGATCGGTTTTTCAGTACCCATTTTAAGGAAGAGCAAAAAATACACTTAGAAGATCCCAGGTTTACCGATCAGTTTATAGTGTATGGAACCGATCAGATCGAAGCGCGTTATGTATTGTCTACAGCACTTATGGAACGAATAGTTACTTTAAAAGAAAAATTTAACCAGCCTATACTCTTATCTTTCCAAAATCAACAAATGTACCTGGCTATAAAAAACGAAAATGGTCTGTTTTCTTTTCCATCCGGAAAATTAGCCAGTATAAAAATTATAGAAGAATTAGCTAATGATATAGAAACGGCTTTGCAAATAAGTACTGAATTAAAATTAAACTAAATTAGAATATGTTTTAAAAAAGAGAATGAAACACAATACTATTATAAAGTTATAAATAACTGAGAGATCTTCAATAGTAATGTTGTGTATTCTATATGTCACCTTGTTGGTAGTACTAATAACTTTCATAGACTTTAAGCTCATCAACAAACAAATCTAGATCATTACCTACTACTCTATTTACCGAGCTTTGATCTTACCTATTAAGCCCATATTAAATCCTAATTGAAATCTGCTACCGGATAATGGTTTGCAGATTTTTTATATTTACTAAAAAATACATCATACATGGGGGAGCTACTGAAGGATATAAATCTATACTTATAAATATTGAAAATGATGAGTACATCATCGCTTTTCTTGCTAATACAGGTGATCAGACAAATGAACTTGATCTTGCTAAAAAATTACAACAATACTATATACTACAGAAAATGAAAACTAGATTACTATTTCTAAGCATTACCTTATTTGTTTCGGGTATTACAAATGCACAATCTATAACCGGATTATGGACCGTAGATCAAGTAAGTGTAGGCGACAAAAAAATGACTCCAATCGCTAAATGGTTTAAGTACAATGCAGATCACTCGTATCAAGCTGGTAATGGATGGTTACAAAATGACGAAGGTAGCTGGACATACAATAAAAAAGAAAAGCAATTTCTTCCTGAAAGTAAAAATGGTAAAGATGAGTACGGAGCCTTTAAAGTTGAATTTTCTAATGATAAAATGAAATGGATACGTATAGAAGATGGAATGAAAGTAATAGTTTCTTTATCCAGAATCTCTGATGTACCTAAATCTCCCAAAGATAAAGCTGTCGGAAACTGGCAACTGGTTTCAGTATATAAAAATCAAAAAGACATTACAAAATCTTACAATCCAGAAGGTAAAGAAGCTATTTTTATTCGCTGGACAGGAACGTACCGTAAAACACATCCGGATACTTCAAGATCAAATGGATATTGGTATATGAATGCACACAAACCCGAGCTACATTTAATTGACTACAATCGCGCTATAGATGTTCAGGTATTTATAGTTTCGTTTCAGGATAACCTAATGACAATGAAACCTAAGAATACCAAAAACATTACATTTACATATAAAAGAACATAAAAAGAGGTTATAAGGAATAGTACTTATCGTATCGTGTAAATGCATATTATAATAAATAGTTTCAATCCATAAAATCTTTCCTTTTTTTAATTTCTTCAAGAAATTTTTCTTTATCCTGTTTATTAAATTTCTTTATAATTTTCTTCATAAAGAAAGACCAAATGAAATATTTTCCAAATGACGAGTTCATACAGCAAATCTATTGATTAGTATATTGTGATAAATGGTTATGTAGTTTCCTTTAGTTTTGCAAGAATCTGATTAGCTTGTTTTTTTGTTTCTTAACGCTAATACATTCCCCAAAATAATAAGGACAATTCCCATAAAAGCATATATATCGGGTTTATATCCTTCAAAAATGGTAGAAATAGTTAAGGCAATCACTGGTATTACCACTATAACATAGGCTGCTTTACTTGCCCCTATTTTACCTATCAAGGTAAGATAAGAAGTAAATGCAATAATAGACCCGAAAACTGTCAAATATGCCAGTGATGAGATATAAGAAAATGAGGTGTCGAAACCTATAGATTTTCCGCTAAACAAAGCTATTAATAACATTGCAGCAGCACCATATAGCATTCCAAAACCATTGGTTTGAATAACAGGAAGCTTAAATTTGCGTTGATTATTTGAAGAAGTAATATTTCCCAAAGAAGCAAAAATGATAGAGCAAATACAAAATATCAATCCCTTAAGCTGATCATTGGTTAAATCTATCCTTCTAAACTCGGCCTGGTATATCAGAACGGTTCCTAAAAGCCCGAAGATAGCCCCTATTATGATCTCTTTTTTTATTTTATCCCCTAAAAATATTGCTCCAAAAACTATGTTCATAAAAATTAATGTAGAAAACGCTACAGCCACTAACCCACTACTTAGATATTGTTCTGATAAATATACCAACCAATAATTTGTTCCAAACAATAAAACTCCCTGTAAAGCAATAAAAAAGTGTTGTTGTTTTGTAAATGATAACGGAAGTTTTCTAATCTTAGAATACCCTAATAATATAATACCCCCTAGTCCAAATCGATAGGCAACAGAGACTATTGGATCTACAGTTCCCAATTGGTATTTAATGATATACCACGTAGATCCCCATATTAATGCTGGAATTATAAATAATAAGTAATTAGATTTTAGCATAGTTAAATAAATTTATTCTTTAAAACTAGATTATTATATTCTCTAAAAAACTCCTTTTGTTAATTTATATGTATTGGTGGTATATAACTTGGCGCATACCATAAATAATACTAATGAAAAAAGAATGAATCCTATTAAAACAAAAAGAAAATTAGACCATCCCCATTTTGATAATATATATCCTGTCGAACTTCCAATACCCCCTGCTCCTATGTACTGACATATTAGGTATAAGCAATTTGCTGTGCTTTTTCCTTCAATTGCATATTGAGATATTATCTTGTTTACCACCGTCTGAATCCCTAATAGACTAAATGTAAGTAAGCTTAAACCTAATACTAATAGCCATAACTCTTCTACAAATAGTCCTAATGTTCCTATTAGAAATAGTACTAACAGGATTTTAAGCATACGAAAAGAGTGAATTCGGTTAGTTAAGGCCCCAATTGTTATTGTCCCTCCTACTCCCGTGATATAAATTAGAAATAATAAGGAAATAACATAATGCGGAAGTGAAAAAGGAGGCATTTCTAGCCTGAAACTTAAATAATTATAAATGCTCACAAAAGTCCCCATCATTAAGATCATCAAAATGTAAACTCCCAAAAACAAAGGGTTTTTAAGGAAGTTTTTCATGTATATTAGCTTTTGAAATGTTTGAATTTTTTGTGGATTAAAGTTTAAGGATTGTGGTAAAAGTCTCATAAAAAAGACACTTAATACCATTCCTACGCCTCCAATAAATAATGTAGCTATTCTCCAATCATACCAACTAGAAATTAAACCTGCTACCACACGTCCCCACATACCACCTAATACATTTCCGGCTAAATATATCCCAATTACAATCCCAACATATCTTACCTCAACTTCTTCAGAAATATAAACAATAGCGACTGCTATCACTCCCGATAACAAAAAGCCCTTTATAAAGCCAAAAACAACCAATATATTAAAACTCCATGAGATTGCCGAGAGCATTGTGACTAATGAAGATAGAAATAAAGCAATCAACATTAATTTTTTGCGGTGTAATATATCTGCATAAAACGCAAACATAAAAAGGCCTAGAGCAATACCAATCATAGAGGATGAAACAACCAGACTACTAACAGCCGGAGACACCAAAAAACTTTCGCTTAGCGATGGTAATAACGGCTGAAACATATAAAACTGTGAGAAAGCAGCTAAACCAGGGATAAATATCGCTTTTCGGATATCTTTATAACGTCTTGTACTTATTTCTGCTTTTGTTTTCATTACTGTAGTGGCATCCTCTTTTATTATAAGTTAGAAAGGAATTGAAGTACAAAGTTTAAAATTATTTTTACATTAGTAAAACGTTATTTTCTTATCATATACATTAGTAAAACTTATTAATTATGGAGTTACGCCAATTGAGCTATTTTGTTAAAGCCGCAGAGTGTTTAAATTTTACCGAGGCTGCTCATAAAGTATTCATAACACAAAGTGCGCTTTCGCAACAAATAAAATTATTAGAAGAGGAATTGGGGGTTCCTCTTTTTGATAGAATCGGAAAGAGAATACAACTTACAGAAGCTGGTTCTTTATTTTTAACCCGTGCGAGGCATACACTTAAAAATGCCGAAAATGCCAAACAGCTAATAGAAGATTTACAAAACCTGCAATCCGGAACTTTATATATTGGAGTAACCTATGGGTTAACCAATTTGTTTACAGAAACATTGATATCCTTTTCTACAAAATTTCCTGCTATACAAGTGAAAGCTTTCTTTGGTACATCGGATGAATTAATAGAAAAACTCAAATCGGGTATGTTAGACTTCATTTTATCTTTTAATAAGGCAACAGATGATCAGATGATTACAACTATTCCGTTATTTCAATCCTATTTAACGTTGGTAATACATGAATCCCATCCATTTGCCAGCAAAAAACAAGTTAGTATAGAAGAACTTAATACAATAGAACTGGCTGTGCCTGCAGAAGGATTTACCACTAGAAAAGTTCTGGACAAAGCATTTAGAACTAATGAACTTCCTTATCAGTATCAAATAGAATTAAATCATATTCCCACCTTAATTCGACTTATCGAAACCGGAAAATGGGCAACTGTTCTTACAAAATCGACCACACAATATTTGCCTACACTTAAGAGTATTCCTATAAACAAAAAGAAACTCAAATTACGATCAGCAATACGATATCTTAAAGGGAATTATCAAAAAAAAGCTTCTAAAATTTTCTTTCAAATGATTTTAGAGCATTATAAACAGAATACCGATTTAAATTAGCATACCATGAGAATGATAATTCAGAAAGTTATCATAAATAAATCCATAGACGATCTAAAAAAATAAATTATAACCTAAATTAGAACGGAATTCTAAAATCTAAAAACAGGTAAGGATGATTGCCTATTTTTTTAATAACAACTTTTATATTCATTTAGGTTAGCGTGATAAGGTAATACATGAATGATCATACTTCAATACAAAAAATAAGAATAGTCCTGGTAGGCCTAGGTACCGTAAACATTGGTGTACTTAAAATTTTGATAGAAAAAAAGGTCATCATCGCAAAAAATTATAACCTGGAAATACACGTTATGGGTGTGGCCGATTCTTCTGGAATTGCTGTAAAAGAAAATGGATATACCTACGAAGAACTAATTCATTTAAAATCGAATGGAAATAAAGTAAACCAGTTAGAAGGATATCTCTCTGGAGTGTCCATAGAGCAAATTACAAATCACATAAAAGCTGATGTATTGATCGATGGATCACCAGTTAATCTTAAAACAGGAAATCCGGGATTACAAGCAATACGAAACGCTCTTGATAAAGGATGGTCTGTAGTTAGTGCAAACAAAGCGCCACTGGTATTAGCCTATGATGAGTTGCATCAACTGGCCAAAAAGCACAGTGGGAAACTAGCATATAGTGCAACAGTTTGTGGAGGACTACCTGTAATCAATATTTTACAACGTGATCTGCAAGCGACAAATCTTATTGGTTTTAAAGGAATTTTTAATGCTACTACTAATTTTATCTTAGAAGCATTAGAAAAAGACGGATCTTTTGATGATGCAGTTAAAGAAGCACAAAGATTAGGTGCAGCAGAAACTGATCCATCCCTGGATATTGACGGATATGATACCGCAAATAAACTGTATATCATCATGAAATCTTTTACAGAATTCTCTGGTACAATCTCCGACATACAAATAGAAGGTATCAGAGCTATTACTTCTGAAGACATTAAACAGGCAGCGATACAAAATAAAAGAATAAAATTATTAGCTGTAGCAGAAAAAAAAGCAGATACCTGGAGTTTATTAGTTCGCCCCACAAAGGTAGAAGCCAGTTCTTTTATAGGTAATTGTGATGGTTGGGAAATGGGTATTGAATTACAAACCGATTATTACGAGGAGTTATCTATGAAAATATATGAAGAAGATCCGATAACCACCTCTGCAGCTGTAGTAAGGGATCTTATTAACATTTCAAAAAAATCTTTCTAATATGAAATCTCCCGAAATACATATTCGACCTGCAAATAAAAAAGATCTCGAAGCAATTTGGAGTCTATGGAAAGTAGTCGTAAATCAAAAAGTCTATTTCCCTTATGACGATAGTTTTTCACGAGAACAGATTGAAAGCAGTTGGATAAATCTAAATAATAACTGTTTTGTGGCAGAATTAGAAAAAGAGATTGTAGGAGCTTACATTTTGAAGCCTAATCAACCAGGATATGGAAGTCATATTGCTAATGCTTCATATATGGTTAACAGTCAAAAAAGAGGGATGGGCCTTGGACATAAGCTTTGTGCGCATTCTATCAATGCAGCAAAAGAATTAGGGTATTATGCTATGCAGTTTAACCTGGTCGTTAGTACCAACTCACCTGCTATAAAAGTATGGCTGGCAAATGGTTTTGAGATTATAGGAACCATACCTGGAGGTTTTAAGCATTTTGAAAAAGGATATGTAGATGCTCATATTTTTTATAGGAAATTATAAGTTTTATACATTTCAGAAAAATGATACATATGTAAGTTCTATATGGTAAAATCATGATAGACTCATGCCAATTCTTTTCTATACTTTGTGGGACTAATTCCTTTATTCTTTTTAAAGAATTTATTAAGATGACTAACATCTGTAAATCCTAATTCATCAGTAATTTCGGTTATGCGCATATCACTATATTGCAGCCTGTTTTCTATTAATTTAATCCTGTAATTTGTAATATACTGCTGTAAGGTTTCTTTGGTATGCTTTTTAAAATAACGACCAAGGTATGTTTTAGAAATACCAAACTCATCACAAATTTCTTCAGTTCTCAATTTGCCCGGGTCATATATATTCTCTTGTATATATTGTAATATGTTCATCGCTTTTTCTTCTGTGCCCGCATCTACCTCATCAGGAAGGTATTTTGCGATATTTCTCGCCACAATAACAATTAGTGTATTCACTAACTGCTGTATAATTTCTTTGTTGTATAAATCCCTGTTAACATATTCCCGTATCATAGCTTCAACCATAGGTTTGACCAATGTTTTATCGGTGAGGTTTCTTAAAATACACCCTGGTTGATGATTTGCATTTTTTAGAATAAATTCTAATCGTTGAATATTATCAGCACTTATTTTTCCTGATTTAATATAAATATCATTAAATCTCAAAAAGAAAAATTGTGTGGTTGTATTAATTTCTATAGAAGATATATCCGTAGGAGTTAATAAAAGCATATGTCCGGGACGATATTGAAATTCGTTCTTATTTACCCGTTGAATTCCTGTACCCGATAAAATATAAACTAATTCAAAAAAACTGTTTTTGTGCTCATGTACCGGAGATTGATCCAATGTCTCAAAAGCAATCGAAAAAGGTTCGTATAAATTCTTTTTATCCATGATTACACATTTTTACATTTAAAACGAAAAAATATACTATTAAATAGAGCTAACAAAGGTATAAATTTGCTGTAAATTATTAAAACATATATTTTATGAAAGCCATAGGAATCAAAACATCATTACCTATAAGTGAAGAAAATAGTTTAATTCAGTTTGAAACAGAACAGCCTCTACCAAAAGGACATGATTTATTAATAAAAATCAAGGTAGTAGGTATGAATCCAGTAGATTATAAAGTTCGGCAAAGAAGTGCACAAAACCAGGAATTAGATTCCCCAAAAATATTAGGTTGGGATGCTGTAGGTATTGTTGAAGCCATAGGTGACAAAGTAACCTTATTTAAAACGGGAGATGAAGTGTTTTATGCAGGAGACATTACACGTCCCGGATCTAATGCCGAATATCAATTAGTAGATGAGCGTATAGTAGGTAAAAAACCGACAACTATTTCTGATGCAGAAGCTGCTGTAATGCCTTTAACTTCGCTAACCGCTTGGGAGACATTGTTCGACAGACTCAAGCTAACCCCAGGAGAGGGAGAAGGAAAAACAATACTAATTATTAGTGGTGCAGGTGGTGTTGGCTCTATTGCAACTCAATTAGCCAAAAAACTAACCAATTTAACCGTCATAGCTACTGCTTCTCGTCCCGAAAGTCGTTTATGGTGTCAAAATATGGGAGCCGATCATGTTGTAAATCATCATAATCTCATAGAAGAAATACATACTTTAGGGATCAATACCGTAAACTACATTCTCAATTTTTCGGGAACCTCTGATCATTGGGAAAACATAATCGAATTAATTGATCCGCAAGGACATATATGTACTATTGCAGAATCTCCTGATAACCATATCAATATAGGATCTTTTAAATCTAAGAGCATCACCTTGTCTTATGAACTAATGTACACAAGATCTATGTATCAAACAGAGGATATGATCGAGCAACATCATATCTTAAATAAAATAGCTGCATTGCTCGAAAACAATAAAATTAAATCAACACTCAACAGCACTCTTCATGGTTTTACTATTGAGAACTTTAAAGAAGCTCATCAAAAATTAGAGTCAGGAAAAACCATAGGAAAAATTGCAATTACATTTTAAAAAACACACTGTTTGGAAATAGAGAAATAATAGCTAAAATAGAACTCTATTACGAATTACTTAAGTATTGAGCGAACCTGTAGTTGTAACTGTGGTATGACCTCTTTTTTATACCATTCATTTTTTGCCTGCCAAATATTATTTCTTGGCGAAGGGTGCGGTAATACAAAATAATCTGGTAAATATTCTTTATAATTTTTTACTGTATCTGTTAATGTTCTTTTTAATCGATCGCCCAAATAATACTCTTGAGCATATTTACCAATAAGTAAAACAAGTTCTACATTTTCTATTTTAGTCAATAGTTTTTGATGCCATAAGGGAGCACATTTTTTTGTTGGAGGGAGATCTCCGGATTTCCCTTTTCCCGGATAGCAAAACCCCATAGGTACAAGCGCTATTTTTTCGGGATTATAGAACGTTTCATCATCTATCCCCATCCAGGCTCTTAAATTCTGCCCGCTTTTATCATCCCATGGGATTCCCGACTTATGAACGATACTTCCTGGAGCTTGCCCTATGATCACTATTCTACTATGGGCATGTGCAGAAACTATTGGCCTTGGTCCTAATTCTAATTGCGCTGCACACTCACTACATTTTGAAATCGAAGACAATAATTTTTGCATAATATATACTACGTTTTGTAAACTGATTAGTAAATTATAAAATAATATGGTTTTACTTAACCTGTTTAAGATTTGTTTGATTTTTTGTTCTATTCTTCAAAAAACACCCCAGCCAATTAGCTAAGGTGTTCTGCATAAGAAAAACTAAACACCGGTTAGGACTTTTCTACT
This sequence comes from Aquimarina atlantica, assembly GCF_000626715.1. Lineage (GTDB taxonomy): Bacteria > Bacteroidota > Bacteroidia > Flavobacteriales > Flavobacteriaceae > Aquimarina > Aquimarina atlantica. The sequence continues at coordinate 87,205 of NZ_AQRA01000004.1, forward strand.
AGACTAAAGAAAAGTATCAAAACCTTTAATTATATGTATTACGAAGTTTCTCCCAATTGCTATTAGCTTTTGCAACTAATTTTTTGTGATTGTTTTCTGCAAGCCATAATTGCTGTGCATCTAACTCTATGTTGTATAAAAACAAAAAGTACTTTCCGTCTTTTACTACAAACTTATTCGGGTCAGGTCTAAATTTGGCACCAGCATACACACCAAATGCACAGAATCCCCCATATTGTGGTAAATATTGTTTAGGGTTCTTATCAAACTTAGACTTCTGCTCTTTAGAAGTAAAATAATACACAACCTTCTCATGTTCAGATTTATATTCTTTGTTTCCTCGTTGTGCAATACCGAGGTCCAGATAAGATACAGGACTATATCCCTGTAGTGCTATATTGCTGTTATCGATATTATTTCCTTTCTTATCCTGTGCAATAGTAGTCATGGTTGTCATTATCATTACTACTAATATTATTTTTATGTTTTTAAAAGTTTTCATATTTCTAATTTTAAAATTGTTATTTACTTTCACTTAGAGAAACGACTAGAAAAATTACAGCGGCATTTATCCAATAGTAATATCCATCTATTCCTTTTAGATCAAACAAAAAGGGAAGTATCATAAATGTGATCGCTACCAAAAGATCTATAGCCAGATGTCCCTGGTATGGAATTGTTCTTACAATCCCTAATTTGTAATTGGTAAGTATACTAACTACAATTACCGCAAGACCAGTTAAAATCGAAAACCAAAATGCTATCCCTGAAGAGTTCCCTAGATTAAGTAAAATTGGTAACGTTATAAGGCCTACTGCCGCCGAATAATCGGCTACACCATGCAATGTGGGAGTGATAATTCTTAATTTCATGTTTTAATCTTAAGCGTTAAAATATTCTTCTTGTATAACCTGTCCGTCATTGTTCCATATTCGTCTTATGATTTCATGCCAAAAAATGGTGCTATTATCGGTCATCTCGAAATCAAATGTAAATTCTGAAGCAGAAACATTACCATCTACTATCGTATGGTGATGAGTAATACCATTTACTTTTTTAATAGAATTGGCAAAACCTTCCATCTTTTCTACCATTTGCGCTTTATTTTTGGTCGTAAGGTTATTATAATCAGAGGTTGTAGCATCCTCGGCAAAAAATTGTTTTACCGCATCTACTATTGCTCCTTGTGTAACAATACGATCCATTTCTGTAGCTAATGCTTTAATATCCATTGTTTTATTTTTAAATGATTAAACAAATATTGTTTTGTAATTACACAACAAATTTCTGGATATGTCGAGGAAAGAGAGCTACAAAAAAAGTACTAGTTCTTGTACTTTTTATTCTTGAAATGTGCTTTTGAAATGTGATGGAGATTCTCCTGTATAATGCTTAAAAAAGTTAGAGAAATGGTTAGGCTCTTCAAAACCTAACTCTATCGAAATCTCTTTAATTGTAAGGTTTTTGGCTAAAAGAGACTTTGATGTATGAATCATTTCAGATCTAATAAGTTTCCCCAGAGAAGTTTGCATTTTATCTTTCACTTTCCGAGATAGTACTTTTGGAGAAAGGTTCATTTTTGAAGCATAAAAGTCAAGTGTTCTTTCTTTGGTATGGTATTGTTGAAGAAGTTCGAGGATATTCTGAGAGAAAAGATCTCTATTTTGATAATCAAAATCTTCTCTAAATTCTAACGGATTTCTACCCACGTTATTTTTAAAAACTCTGGTAAAATATGCCGGATCGTTGTATCCTAAATCATAAGATATTTCCTTAATACTTTTATCGGTAAAAGCAATCTCTTTTTTACTTTCTAATAGTTTTTTACCCGACAACAGAGATTTTAGAGAAATTCCTATTTTATTTTTAATCAAAGATTGAATATTATATCCATTTTCATCAATCAAAGCAGTGAGTTCTCTATTGTTAAAAGTACTAGAATATTGCATATCAATAATATCCTTTGTATCAAAAATAACCCGGTACTCTTCCTTATTGGCCTGAAATGGGTTTTGGCAATACCACTGTTCTGCAGAAGCATCTATGATACGATCTACTGCTATATCATGCCCTGCTGTTTGATTTGTTATTTTTTGAAAATCATTGGATGCATCAAAATTAATATACCCAAGAGAAATAAGGTGCTTAAACAACACTCTAAACTCTTTATTTCTAATCACCATTTCATCAGGAAATTCGATTTTTCGAATCAGGAAGTTATCTGAAAGAAATTTTATATACTGCCCCTTTTCGAGATAAATAGCTTTGTTTTGCCAATCGAAGTAATTCTTAAAATCTACCTGAATACCACCACTACCAGATAAAACCTGGAAAAAAGTATATTGATCTATAAAGTATACTTTATTTATTTCTGGTGTAAATTCTATAAACACAATAATAGCTTGATTGGTGTATAGTGGGTCGAAATTTTTATCAAAAAATAACACCTCAACAATCTATTAATTATTAAAATCGACAAAAGTTTTTCTTAAAGAGTTTAAGAATATACTTTTTAGAATATATAGAGCAAGGTGGTAGAGTGATATATTTTCTTTTTTACAGAAAGCATTCTGGGTATAATTTAACAGTATACCCAGTTTATTATTTACTTTTTAATACGGTTTTACTTTCCCTGCTTCTTTTTATGATTATAGAATCTCTAAATATTTTTTTTACCGAAATATCTTCTAGCATATCCCCTTCTCTAATCTTATAAAATTTATTATTCATTCTAATTAAGATTAGTTCTGAAGTACTTTTAGATCCTTTTACATAACCGTGGTAACTTAATTTAGGCCATGGTTTCTTAACGCTATTTTTAGGAGTAATATTTGTTTTCTTAGGCCTGTTATTCGACACCAATTTCGTATTTGTTTTACGCTTTTTTGTTCTAGAAACAACGTATTTCCCTAAGAATGGGTCTCTTTCAACTTTTCTAAGATCAAAGGTATCTTTCGAAAAATTCATTCTAGGATCCACAATAGTAATTGGATTAACCGATACGTTGCTCTCTTCTACATTGTTTCCAAAAAACTTGAAAATTTTATTAAAAACAATTGCCCAGATGACAAGCATAAAAAAAATCAGAACGCTATTTAAAATCTTTTTATTCACTAGCCTAAAAATTACAATTCATTAGGTTCTATTTACTCAACCGTTATTTTTCTAACTTCACTATAAATACTTTTATTACCCGCTTGATCTAGGATTCTTACTCTCCAATAATAATCCCCTAAATTAGAAAATGTTATTTCCTGAGAGTTCGAACTAGTTGGTACTGTTTCAATTATAGTTGCAAAACCGCTATCTGTCGCTACTTCTATAACGCTAGATAATGTAGATTGTATTTCTCCTGTATCACTAGGTATATTCCAGGTAAAAGTAATAGGAGATGATCCTTTTGCATCGTTATTAGGAGATGCCAATGTGGGTTGGTTAGGTGCTTGAGTATCCAAAAATATCTTTCTCGTTGAGAATTTGGTTTCACTATTATCATTTACTGCTTTTACTTTCCAGGTATAAATTGCATCTTCACTCATGACCGTAGAACTAAGTGTAAAATTATTATTGGTTAAATCAGGAGTCTGGATTTCGGTGGCTGTATTTCCTTGAATGGTTTTATCAACCACAACAGTATATGAAGTTGCCGACTGGATTCTATCCCAGGTTAATATTAAAGCATCCTTATTCGTATAAAAATTCTCTGATGGTGATGTTAAAAACACAGTTTGATTTGTTAAATCATCTGATACAGAAAGTGTAAAAGAAATAGGAAAACTATAGGCTGTGGTGTACGCAAAATTTTCTCCTCGTATCCTCCAGCTGTATTCACCAGGATTAAGACCATATGTAAAGTTATTTCCCTTAACTAACGAGTCTAACACACTTCTTTGTGTAGCCTCTTCTACTACTTGTATTCTATAATCATCTGCATCTGCTAATTCGTCCCATCTAAACTGAACCGAATTACCATCGAGATTACTTTTATCTTTTGGCGCTACTGTTGTTACCAAATCATCTGTAATATTTTCTTCGAGAACATCATCGCATGCTATTAACAGAAACAAACTGCCAAAAATTACACCTATACTAACTATTTTTTTCATAATTCTGAAATATTATCTTTACTCTTAATTTATTTTTTCGTGTTTGGAATTCTTTTTCTTTTACAAATGAAATACTAACAATATTTGAAAACTTAAATTCTCTCTCGAATGCATACACTATTTCTAATAGTTCATTAAAATCTCCTTCTAATGTTAATTGGTTACTAATTACATTAAAACCATTACTTTCTGCTATATGAATTTCATCTAAGTTAAAAACATATACATTATCATATGTAGATGCAAAATCTAGTATTTGTTGTTGTATTTCTTCGGGTTCTACTCCTTGTTTTCCTATTATTTTATCATAAAATTTTAATTCTGCCTGTGTTTGAGTAACATCGGTTGTTGATGAATTTACATACGCTAATTTATCTTCTAATTCCCGAACCTGATCATAGGCGTGTCGAGTGATTTTAAAAGATCGTTTATTCGCTGCCATAAATAGCAATATTCCAATCGCTATAAGCCCAATTAATTTTTGTTTATATGTTAAATTTGCAAACACTATTGTACAACGATTTTTAAAGTGAATTCACTTTTTTTATTTCTACTCTTACTAAAATCCAAAATCTCTATTTTGGAAATCCATTTTTCCTTCTTTAACTCTTTAACCCAAGAATTAATGGGCATACTCGAACTAGAATTACCATTAATAATAATGGTATTTGTTTCAAATATTATCTTTTCAAAATTCTTAATCTTTTTCTGTGTAGGGTTAATCTTCATGCTATTAAGCCCTACATTATCAGGGATTGAGTTTACAATACGATACATATAAAAAGAAAGAAAGTTTTGATTTAAAATCCCCGATTCCTGAAGTATTTTTGTTTTGTTCTCTTTTTCGCTTTCTAGTTTTTTTACCTGATTATAAGTATCATTAAGGTTATATAATTGAGATTCGTAGCTTACATACTTATCATTATAGTAATTCAATAATAAATAACTAATCAATAATGCAGACAGGAAAAAAATCCCTAGTACCGTAGCAACGGTATTAAATGCCTTTTTAAGTACATTTTCTTTTTTATTCTCTTTTAAAAATTCTGCATCATAGCTAAAATCATCTGATGGATATAAATAATGAAGCAGTGTAGAAAATAAAGGAACCTGGGTATTGTTAATCTTTTCCTCTCCCAGGATATATTCTTTGGTAATAGCATCCTGTTTTTGGGCTTCTATTAGATAGTTTTCTTCAAAACTCAATTCATAATCGGCAGAAATAATTGATGATGTATTAGATAACCCTTTAAATAGTGTTCCTATAAAAGGGCCAATACTATAATCTACAACCAAATATTTACTTTCTAAAAACAGTGCAAAGAATTTTTCTAAAACATCTTTTCTTACTATTGAAATAAAATTTTGTTGATTTTGGTGTAGTTCATAAATATAAAAATCATCAATAGAAGCGTTAAACAATACTTCTTTTAAATAGTTTCCTTTTGCAGAAACTTGTTTATTTATAATCCCTTTTCCATAAAAATTAAGAAGTAAAGGAACCGATGTATTCACTTTATCTTTAACAACGTCAAAATCCTCTGTAGAAAAAGAATTTTCTACCGACAAAGCATCGGATTTCTTATCTACTATAAGCACATTATATATTGGGGTATCCCCCAATACTATACCTATAATAGCATATTGTTTTTCCTGAAAAGGCTTTACAATATTATTTTTTATCTGTTCTAACATTAGTAAACAACAGTCGGTTTTATAAACACATGTAACTTTGACTTCTTTTTTTTCTTGGTTTTACTACTAAAAAACCACTTTATTATTGGTATTCTAGATAAAACAGGTGTTCCTGTTCCTGAGTTTTCTTTTTCTAATTCATCTAATCCTCCCAGAAGTATCATTTCACCATTTCGTACTCGAACCAAGGACTCAAACTGCTGGGTTGATTTTCCTGGTGGAGCGTTCTCTCCTGCTCTTCCTAAAAAGGCACTCTTTTCTACCACAATAGTTAGTGTTATTTGCTCATCTTTAGAAACAAAAGGTTTTATATTAACACTTAAATTTGCATCTGTAGCTTTCCATTGACCTGACTGTAAAATATCACTATTTACTCCAGTATTAATTAACCTGTTATTTTGTTCGAAGTAATAATTAGTTTCTCCTATAGAAATTTTTGCTTCATGACCACTTAGTGTAGAAATCTTGGGAGTCGATTGCAATCGGATTATAGAATTATTTTCTAAAGCCTTTAAATTAAGATAAAAGTCTTTTGCGACTTTACCAAGATTAAAAATACCAAACCCATTAAAGGCATCTATTAACTTATTTACAGAAGATGAATTTAAAGTAACTTCAGATTGTGGAAATAAAGCTCCAGAAGTAACTCTCTCTTTTTTATCTATTCCTGCTTTAATCCCAGTTTGAATATCGTATCCTTTTTGATATTGTACTATAAGTACCTCTATAAGGATCATAGGGACCACTTTATCAATTTGTCTTATATATTCTTTTAACTCTAATATTCTTGGTCTTGAACCAGATACTACAAATCCATTAAGTTCTATAAACTCCTTAAGTTCTACATTTTCTATTAAGTTTTTAGGTAATGTTTCTAAAACAGTTTCTATCGTTCTGTTCTCAAGTTGTATAAGTTCTGTACTTCTAAGGCCTTCTCCATTTTGATCTCCGATAAGATAAAAATCATCTGTTTTTTTGTATGTACTGTTTTTACCCATAAAAACATGATCCAAAAGCTCATCGAAAGTAATTTCATTTACTACCAATGTTGTAGTTGCTCCCTTTGGTTTATCATACATGAAGTAGTTGACATTGAGTTTTTCTGCTGCTTCTAATATCAGCGAAGTAATATCGGCATCAAATGCCTGAACACTTAAAAACCCACTCGGAAGAACCGTTATTTCTGCAGATGATTCTGGGCTTCTGGTTTTCTTACCTTTCCTCGACGATCCAGTAGCAGTACCTGCTGCTGGTACTTGATCTTTTTCTACATAATAAAACCCATTATCATCTTTAGTGATAATTAACCTATTAGATTTAGCCATCATTTCCATTACCTGATCAAATGGTCTATTTAAGATATAAGCAGAAACTTTTTCATTTTTCACATTAGGGCCTAAGATTACATTTTTACCAGACACATCAGTAATCTTTTTAGCTACGCGAGGTAGAGAATCGTTTTTAAGTTTAATAGCCAAGAAATCATTTTGGCTATTGTAAGTGACATCGATTTCTTTAAGCACTTTTGGTTTCGGAAGTTCTTTTGGTTTTATAGTTTTCTTAAAAACAATGATTTTGTTTATAAACTCTATACTTAGATTATATTTCTTGATCACAAAAAGAAACACATCCTTAACAGGAACATTAAAAAAGCTACTAGAAACAATCTGGTTAAGATCTGGATCTGCACTTATATTTAGCTTGTGTTCTATTGCAACAGAGGTTAGAAAATCATATAGTGTAAGTCCCGAAACATCTATCTGTATCGTTTCGTTAAGTTCGGGAGTTTCTTGTGCATATGCATTAATTTGTTCCTCTATCTTTTGCATGTCTTGCTGTGCATACGAAAGTGGAATTACACAAACTAATACTATATAATATAAAAATTTCTTCATAATTAAGCTTTGATCAGCAGCGAATAAATTTCTTCGAGAGAAGTTTCCCCTTCTTCTAATAAATTAAAAGCTTTATCCGCGAGGCTTTGGTATTTATAACTTATATTTTGTTCTAGATTATGACTATTATTTTTAATGGCATTCACCACATCATCTGTGATCGATACAATTTCATAAATTGCTCTTCTGCCCTTATACCCGGTATAGTAACATTCTGTACATCCTACCGGCATATGATGTGTAGATAAGGCCCTAGGAAGCTTATAATTTCTAGGAAGTTCTTCTTCGTTAAAAGGAGTCTCTTTTTTACAATGCGGACATAATTTTCTAACTAATCGCTGCGCAACAGATAGGTTTAAAGTCTCTGCAATATAAAATGCAGGAACTCCCATATCAACTAATCTGGATATGGTTCCCAGTGCAGAATTAGTATGTATTGTAGACAATACTAAATGTCCTGTTAATGAAGCTCTGATAGCCATTTTAGCAGTCTCGGCATCCCTGATTTCCCCCAGCATGATTATATCTGGATCTTGTCGTAAAAATGACCGCAATGCAGAAGAAAAAGTAAGCCCGATATCTTCTTTAAGTTGTACTTGATTAATTCCCTGTAACGTATATTCAATCGGATCTTCTACGGTTACAATATTTCTTTTTACATCATTAAGAAGTTTTAGCGTAGCATACAGTGTTGTTGTTTTACCAGATCCGGTAGGCCCGCTAATTAATACAATACCGTTATTCTTTTTTACGGCTTCAAGGTATTTAGCTTTTTCATCTGCCTCCAACCCCAGATCTTCTAATCTAATATTAGAAGCATCTTTTCCTAACAGACGCATCACCACTTTTTCACCATGTAAGGTGGGTAATATAGAAACCCTAATATCAAAATCTTTATAATCTATCCTTCCGTCTTGTGGTAGTCTTTTTTCTGTGATATCCAGATTAGATTCTATTTTGATCTTATTTACTAATTCTAAATAACTCTCTTTAGGAATTTTATATTTTTCAACTAAAACACCATCAATACGTAATCTTGCTCTTGCTTCCTCTTCATATACTTCAAAATGAATATCACTACTACCAATAGATTTGGCTTCAAAAATCAAATTATCCAAAAAGCTACTTTCTACAGTAGATATACTTTGTGTTGCTTCCTGATCTCTAGTATTCTTTCTGTAATAAACAAACAGTGCTTTATTTAATCGTTCTGATGAAATCTCATCAAACTTCAATGATTTTCCCAAATACAATTCTAACTCTTCTTTGATCTCAGAATTTACTTTTTCTGCATCGATATAGAGTTCCATTACATCCTCGGTATTGTTCTTAGGAATAATACTATAATGATGTGCTAAATCAGCGTTGATAAGCTGTTTTAGTTCTACAGATATTTCTATGTTAGCATCAGTACTCAAATGATAAAGTCGTAAAAAATGTTAGTTGATAAAAATAAATTTGGAATCATCAAACCGATGATATATAGTGATAAATATCCCGCCAATGGTATCGTTTTTTGTTCATCTTTATTCTGAAATATTGCATACAATACTAAAGACAATATCATCCCCGAAATAAAGAACAACATATAATTTCTAAAGGAAAAGAGAGGAATCACAGCGATTAAAAACACCAAATCTCCTATACCAATATATTGCTTAAATGGGTTTTGAAATTTTGACTTTTTAATGGAAAAATATGCCGCAATTGAAATGAAATTAATTCCGATAAATGCCAATGATTTCAAACCATCAAAAAGAACTATGATATCTTTATTCATATATATACTCACCACAAACACCAAAATAGGTAGCCCGATGTGTATATGTCTATATTTGATATCCTGATATAGCATTACTCCAAAAGAGATGAATAAAATAGATACTAATACGTATGTCATTAGTCCTTTACCGTTTCTTTTAATAACTTATTATGATCAATCTCCCAGGTATTAAAAGTGCCATCACCATCAAAATCGGATAGAGAAACCGCTCTGGCTTTAAAAGAATTAGTAGACGCTTCTATGATCTCAATTCTATACACAGCTTGCCCTCCTTCACTAATAGATAGTGCTGGTTCAAAGCCTAAAGCTTCAAAATCGGTTGTATACTTAGAGTTACGATAAAAATAGCTTTTCTCTAATCCATACAGATGGTTAAGCATACTCTGGGCTTCAATGGCTTTTGCTTGAGATACTACAGCCGTTTGGTTTGGTAATACCAATAGTATTAAAATCCCGATAATACATAATACAATTACCAATTCTGACATCGAATATGCCTTTACATATACCTTTTTACTGGTGTTCTTTTTTATCTTCATTTTCCTTTTTTAAGAAGGTTGAATAATTTTACTTAAATCAAACATAGGTGAATACATTGCAATTAATACAGTACCCACAACCAAACCTATGATTACGATTATTAATGGTTCCATAATAACACCAATCATCTTAGTTTGGTGTTGTACTTCTTCATCATATTGTTTAGCCAATCGCTCAAACATATCATCTAATTTATTTACCTGTTCGGCTACGCTAACAAGTGAAACCAATTTAAAATCATATATAGAATGTTTGGCTAATGCTTTTGAAAAAAGAGTTCCTTTTGTGACTTCTTTTTTGATCATATCTAAACTTGATTCTAATGGATAAAAGGATATCATACGCTGCACTAAATCCAAAGAAGTTACTAATGGAGTTTTTGCAGATAATAACAAGCTTAGTGATTGACAAAAACGAGTGATGTATATTTTTCTTACCAGTTTACCAAAAAACGGGATTCGTATAATTACATTAGATATTGCTTTTCTATAAAAAGTCCTGTCTTTAAAGTAAAAGTGAAAAGCGATTATAGAGATCAAAGCAGTACCAAAAACTATACTTATGGTCGAAAAATGCTCTGAAACAAAAATGATCTTTTTAGTTAAGTTTGGTAAATCTTTTCCAAACTGTTTAAATACAGTAGCGAACATAGGTACGACATACTTCATCATAAAATAAAGCACTCCAAAAGTTAACAGCAATACAAACGAAGGATATGTAAAAACCGATAATAACTGTCTTCGCATTTTTACTTTTCTGTCGAAATACTGAAATAACTCTAGTAATACTTCGTCTAATTTTCTGGTTTCTTCCCCAATTTTAACACTAAAGTATTCATACGGAGAGAATTTCCCGGAGTCTCGTAAGGCCTCGAATAAAGCTTTACCTTGTACCACTTCTTTTGTTATACCCTGTATCAAATTCTTGTGTTTCTCTTTTTTTTGTTGGTCTTTTAATATTTCCAGTGCTTTTCTAAAATCTACTCCAGAGTTTAATAAAACAGAAAGTTCTTTATAGAAATCCATTTTATCTTTATCAGAAAAACGATTACCAAAACTCACTTCTTTAGAGAAAAAACTATCGTTTTTCTTCTTTGTCTTAGTGACATTTTTTGTTTTATATGTTGAAATATTAATACTCATCCAGCAAATAATTATTCATTCTGGATGCAAGAGAAATTTCTTTTGATTCAAAAAAATCAAAACTTGCTCCCAGTATCTCAATTTTTAGTTTTATGAGTTGATATTTTTCCTCAATTTTTTCGTTTTGGTCAAACTGAACCTCCAGAACTTTTATATTAAAAGTGTCTACAGCCTCTGCTTTTCTAATGATTTTTTCTGTTTTGAAAAAATAGTGTATCTCTTTATTCGCATTCTCTAATACAATATGTCTATCATCATCTATAGCTATAGACGTGCTAAGCTGAACATCTTTTGAAAAAAGGTTTTGAAACTGGTTATATGTCATCAAATCATCTTGTTGATCTGCATAAACCACTACTTGTCTGGATAAATTATCATAAATAACATATACCATCGTAATGACCAATGATGATATCACCATGCCAATAACGAGTTCTAACATTGTAAATGCCTGTAATCGTGTATGTTTTTTATTCTCTAACAATGTATTGATATGTTTCTTTTTTTGATTGTACCCTTATCGTAAATACAACTTTATATCCTGCGTTATTTTCTAATTTCTCTACTTTTTTTACTACAGTAAAAGATTCAAAATCATAATCTTCATCTATAAATTGTTTTTCACTTTTTGTTTCCCAAAACAATTCCTTTACCTTTTGCCGAGCCTGGTAATGAGCAATACTATGATCAGAATCCAAAACTCTACTATAAATTATAAGCGCCATAGACAAACAAATTGCAATGATAGTCATGGCAATTACCGATTCTATAACAGACCCCGCTTTAACATTATATTTGTTTAATAATTGCATAGGGTTTAAAGTATTCACTTTTATTTTTAAAGAGCGGTATCCTTACAAATTCATCAGGAAGACTTTTCCTATCAATTGTTCCGTTTAAAATATAATTATCATAAGCAGAAGCTTCTGTTCTAAGGTAAAAGTTACTTGTGTATACTGTACCTATTACATTTCCTTTAAGTTGCAACTTACCACTACAGTAGATATCTCCAATTACTTCGGCGTCTTCCTCTACAGTAATTATTTTATCTAATCCTCTATTTATATCATTTATCACTACTCCTCCCAAAATCTTACTTTTCTTTCCTATAACAACCTCTCTTTTATCTACATTACCTGTATTCATCAAAATACCCGATGGATATTTTAAAACTACATTTTCTTCAAGTCCAACAACTTTTTCTGCGAGTACCTGTACATTACCAACAAAACCAGATTCGAACGCTACCTTAGGAGCCTCTATGATAATATCTTCTAGTACATTATTTTTTTTGATATAGATCGAGTCTTTAGATTTTATAACAATATTTCCCGAAAGCTTTTTATTATCTACGATTATCGTATCACTTTCTATAACCAGCGTTTGCTTACTAAAGCCATTATACAGAACAACATTATCTTTTATTTCATTTAACCTAATCTGGCGTGCATTATCAATATCATATGCAAAATCTATATGATCAATCTTTGGCAAACTCGTTTTTGAATTACGTTTTGTACCTATCAAAAATTTTGTATCTCGATAGGCATTAGAAGTGATATATCCAGCTTTTATACCTGATTTTGGTAGAAACACATTACCTGTTATTTTGGCTTTTTCTACCATAAACAAAGGTTTCGAAGCATCTGAAAGGTAAAGTGCCAGTGCATCTTCTTTTTGCCACTGCCCTATCAAAGCTGCTCTTTTTATGGTGTCTTTCTTAAAAACAGAAGTGGTTAACAATACCTTATAAAATCCCCACGGTTTTATTCTACCAGATGAAACCATACCATTATCAAAAACATCCACGGTAATTCTCTTCTCTTCGATATCCTCTATTTTTGCAAGAAAATACTCTTGTGCAGATTCATTGTTAGATACCAGTTCGGCATGGGCATCAAGCATTCCCTGGTGTATTTTAGCATATCCGCTCATCAATAGCAGCGAATAACAAAATATCCCTACTACAATACAAATTAGTATTGCATACGCTATAGAACCGGCTTTTATCACGTATTATCCTTTTCTTTTTTACCAAACAACCGTTGAAAGAAATTTGGTTTATCGTTAGTTGTCTTTTTTTGTTTTGCTTTTTTAACTCCCTTTTTAGTATTCCCTTTTGCTTTTGGGTTATTATTCTTTGTCTTTTTAGAAGTTGCCTTATTTTTATCTTTTTTAGAAAAAAGTCTTTTAAAGAAACCTGGTTTTTTCTCCTGAGGAACTACTGAATCTTTGACTTTCTTTTTAAATAATTTACCAAAGAATCCTGGCTGTAGTGTATCTTTTTCTTTACGTACTTTTTTACTATAATCTATGGTATCACCTTTTTGTACAAAAACCCATTTCCCAGATCGTTTACCACTGGTATATTTACCCTTTGATATTACATTACCAATACTATCATAGAATACACATTTGCCATTTAGAACTCCTTTGTTCCAGTTTTCTGTAGTTGCTAATTGACCATTTTTATACCAGGATTTCCAGACACCAATCTTTTTTCCTTTATTAAAATTACCTTTCTCTGCCAATTCATTAGAGTAGTAATACTTGGTATATAACCCATCCAATAATGCTCCTGCATAATCACTTTGCGTAGCCTGTACTTTTCTGGATTTAAACCAATAGTATTTTACTCCTGTTTTTGGTTTTGGCTCATCTTCTGTAATATGAAAACTTTCTTTATACTCGGTAGTACTGATATTTTTCTTATTAAACAGTTCCTGTGAGGTTTTACAACTCAACAGGCAGGTAAATATGATACTTATATATATTATTTTTTGCATTCCTTTACAATACTTTTCTAACCCTTGTGGTTATTATTTTTTTTTCGCAAACTTATTGTTATACTATTATATAATTTGATACTCAAAATGTAGTTTATTCCTTATTACATTATACTTAGTAAACTACATCAACTATTAATATAAAAAGTTAAAAAACCAAACTAAAAACCTCAATCAACAAACTGTATATCAAACCATTAAACATAAATTTCAAAATAAACACATAGGTACAAGACCTTGTATATTTATAAAAAATGAAGTCGCAAATATATTCATTTTTAAGTTGTTAAAAAGTTAAGATTTAACTTTGCTTTAAGAGATTTATTTTTCTTAAAAAAGCTAGCTCTCTATACGTTTTCAAACCTTACATTACATATAATCAAACATATTAGATCACTTGTTATCATGCTTTTATCTTAATCTGGATCTCATAAAAAATTATGTCTAATCTTACATTATGTCGTTTTTCACAGTACAAGAATACGAGTCCTGAGTTTCATTTTTCGGGACTGAGGATTTTTTTTTTAATTTTTTTTAATATGACCCAAAAAAAAGATATAAAAACTGTGTTGTATGTTAGATTTCACTAAGCAATTCTGATTATCATTATGCATTGATAATTACAGGGAATATCTAGTTCTGTCCTTTTTTTTAACAAAAAAACACCATACTATTATCAAATATATAAGGATAATGAGTTTTAGAAACTTTATAAAATAGAGAATTTGATTATTTCTTTGTAGAAATTACTTTTTTATTTTTCTTATAATGCACTTTGTTTCTCCAATATGAAACTATGCCTAGTAGCGCTAAAAAGGCAATAGAATAATAGACTGCGTTAGGCGTAATCACTTTATCTCCACTAGCATACGAATGCAATCCTTTGAGGTAAAAATTAACTCCAAAATACGTCATTAAAATACTATATACAGCAATAACAGAGGCCAGGTTAAACCACCATCTTCCTCTTAGACCTGGCACTAATCTCATATGTATCACAAAAGCATACACCATAATACTTATCAAAGCCCACGTTTCTTTTGGATCCCAACCCCAGTAGCGTCCCCAACTCTCATTAGCCCACATACCCCCAAGGAAATTACCAATAGTAAGCATAACTAACCCAATAGTAAGTGCCATCTCATTGATAATGGTTATCTCTTTAATATTAATATCCATTCGTTTCTTATTTGATTCTGTTGTTAATATCATTAATAACAACGATAGAATCCCTAAAATTGCTCCGACAAAGAATGGTCCATAGCTACCTACAATAATAGACACATGAATCAATACCCAATATGAATCTAATACAGGT
This sequence comes from Aquimarina atlantica, assembly GCF_000626715.1. GTDB lineage: Bacteria > Bacteroidota > Bacteroidia > Flavobacteriales > Flavobacteriaceae > Aquimarina > Aquimarina atlantica. Next base: position 102,470 of record NZ_AQRA01000004.1, read on the forward strand.
TGTAAATTTGCAATTGCGGGGTCTGTCCAGTTTTCATGAGCAAAAAACAAGATAATTGCCGCTACAAAAGTGGTAGCTGCAATGGTAAGGTTACTTCTTTTTCCAAAAGCAAGACCTATTGCCAGGGTTGTCCACCCAACATAAATCATAGATTCATATGCGTCACTCCATGGTGCATGTCCCGAAACATACCAGCGAATAATTAATCCTGCAGTATGTAGAATAAAAAGTAGAATAACTATTCCAATTGAACCATTAATTGCCCCTCTAACAATTTTAGAATCTTTAAATATCCTTACAATTACAAATATCATTAGCAGTAAGCCTATTACGCCATAGTATCGGTATAGTGTTCTAAAAATGTCATATTTATTCAGTACAATTTCTGCTTTGATTTTTTTATCTGTTGGTAATACTTCGTTTCCAAATTTTTTCTGAAAACTTTTAATGCTTTCAATATATTGATCAGGTTTGCTATAATCTCCTGTTGTTCTTGCTTCTCGTAAAGATTGGCGATAAATCGGAATGATCTGTCTGGTGTATACCGAATCCATTCCGCTAAATTTAAATTCATTTAACTCAGGCATAGAAACCCATTTGTTTCCTTCATCACCCGGAACCGGAAAAACTCTTAAAATTCCTCCTCCTAAAGCTTGATTAAGTAGATAAAATTTTTCATGAGTTTTGAGAAAATCTTTTTCAAAACTACTTGGGGTATTTGTGCTACTTGCTTTTTCTAAATAAGGAGCTAACTTATATGATCCGTCTGGTTCTACAAGATCTATTAAAGATACTCTTCTTTCGGTTTTCGGAACTCCTAATATCTTACGTATACTATCATTTTCTCTTTTAATTTCTATAATTGGCATGCTGTACCAGATAAATGGGTTTTCTACCATTGATACAAACACTTGGTCTGCATTCAAACCTTTATAGGTATCTTTTTTACTAAGTTTACGCAATAATTCTGAGGAAAAAGTATTTACAGGCTTCATCCTCCCTCTTTCATCCTGTATCACTATGCTTCCAAACTTAGCCGCATGAGCAGCAGGAACAACATTGGCTAAAATAACCGAGTCTAATTGTGCCTTACTAGGTAACGATGGTAAGTGATTTGTATGATCAGGCTGAGGTTGGTCTTGCGCAAAAGAAAAAGTGGATACTAGTAATGCCAAAAATATGGTTAATGTTTTTTTCTTCTTCTTTATTTTACTCAATTTATCTTCTATTTCTTTAAAACGCGATCCTTTGGTAAAAAGAATTAACATTAATCCTAAATATAATAACATATATCCTATATAAGTAATCCATGTACCCCAACGATCATGATTTACAGAAAGTACAGTTCCTTTTTCATCTGGATCAAAAGAGGCTTGAAAAAACCTATATCCTTTATGATCTAGTACATGATTCATATAAATATCATATGGTTGAGAAGAATTTCCTTCTACAATATCAACTTTACTCTTAAAAGATTTATAAACATTTTGCGTACCCGGGAATTTTTCGGCTATAAAATCATTTAATTTTAATGCAAAAGGTAATTCCATTTGTTTAGAACCATAGCTAAAATACATATCCAAACCTCCTAATGAGATTTTGGTCATATCGTTATTATACCCTTTTCCTCCCAATAGCTTAACTTCTTTGGTTTCTCCATTAGTAGAGACACTTAATACCAAGGCATCTTCTTGTCCTTTGTCTTTAACCTCGATAGGAACTACATCATATTTACCGGTAATTACAGGATCAGGAATTACAAATTGCATTCCCGCAGTTTGGTACAACGATCTAAGCATTAAAGGTTGAAGACTATCTTTAAATACTAATCCTTGCATCTGATCTGCCATTCTTAAAAATGACCCGTCAAAAGGAGATTCTATAAAGTAATCATCATTTTTATAGGTAATATTTATTGCTCCTTTGGTTGGTTTATTAAAACTAACCAATATATTATGAATATTAGAAACCTCTCCTTCTTTTAGAAAATGATCATGACGATTACCATCTCCAGCTTCTACTACTTTAAGATAGTTCTCTCCATCTTCAGTTTCAACTAATCCCATTTCTGCTCCCTGGATATAGTTTTGATATGTTATTGTAACAGGTTGCTTATTATAATCGGTATGAATAGTAAAATCATTAGTAGTCGCTTCTGCTAATTCTAATGCTTCTGTGATGATACGTCTGCGAGGTTCTCCATTAATTTCTCCATCCAAAAAAACGGATAAATATGTTTTTTCAGAAAGAAAAGTAGATGTTGTTTCTCCTTCTCTAATGGGCATAACGCCCTCATAGCTTATATATCGAGTAACAAAAGCCCCTATGATAATTAAAATAAAAGATAAATGAAGCAATAATGTTGCCCATTTATCTTTCTTATATAATTTATAGCGTACAATATTTCCGCAGAAATTAATAACAAAAAATACCATAATAGCCTCAAACCACCATGTATTATACACCCAAATTCTAGCTGCTGTGGTTCCGTGTGCGTCTTCTAAAAACGTTCCTACTCCCATAGAAAACGCAAAAACAATAAATAAAACTGCCATTAATCGTGTGGAGAACAAAATACTCGCTAGCTTATCTTGCATAGTTACCTTCTTTTTTTGCTGGGCAAATTTACTATTTTTAGAAGGATAATGTACCATGATCGCCTTTTGATTTTATGGTTTTAACAGAAGTATAAGTATTACCGATATCACTTTTTCGTTTTTTATAGAAAGATGTTATGTTCTATATACTTTTAGCGCTAACCACTTCTGGAAAAAACATCAAAAAAAGCAAGGCCAAAATCTGTAATGAATATAGAATTTGGCCTTTTTTATTTCTATTATAGCGCTTTTAGATATTCGACCAGATCATCTTGTTCCTGATTTGATAACTCTAGACCAAAATGATCGTTATAATGTATAACTACATCATTAAGAGTAGTAAATCGCCCATCATGAAAGAAACCATTACCATTAGATTTAACAAATATTCCTCTTAATGGTGGTGTTCTGTACATTTCTGTAGGGGATCTCTTTGCTTCAAAATCATCGATACCAATTTCTTCTGGAGTATGTAATATATTATCTGCAAAAGCACGCCCAGAATGACAAGAAATACAATTTGCTTTGCCTTCAAACAGTATTTTACCACGAATTGCCGAAGTCTCATCATAACTATCCGGATCTGGAGTTGGAGCTAGTATTGATAATTGATATTCTCGTAAGCCTTCCAGTTTCGAATCTACCATATCTACAGGTACGCTAACATCAAACAATCCTCTTTCTACTGCAAGTGGAAATTTTTCGGGATCATTTAATCTTTGATCAGAGAAATTCCCTTGTCCTCCCATGACCAAAACACCAATAAACCTATTCCAAAAGGATACTTCGCCCCAACCAGTATACGTTTCGTGGGTTATCCCCTGTAACCCATAAGCTGGTGGTATTACCAATGTTGCCAATTCTCCGTTAGGTTTTGTTACTTTTCCGTCCATTAATAATGTGGGGGCAAATCTTCCTGGCCCCCATGCATTAACAACACTATTAAAAGTCTCGACATCAACATCTAAAATAGCTGCAAGAGGAGCGTTTTTAACAAATCCCAAAATAGCTCCGACATTAAGATCTGTATTTGCCCAACCATCTTTCCTGCTTCCAATCCCAGAGGTAAATGAATCATCTACTGTAGAATGACATAAGGCACATGTGATTCCCACAGAAGTTAATTTTTTATTTTCATCAAAACTTCCTTTTACACCAATAACTGCATCCAAATCTAACAAAGCTATTGTGGTCATTGGGTCTGTTAAATCAATACTTCCATCTGTAATACCATCGACTACAGCTTGTGGTAATACTTCTGCATCTACTTTAAGTCCTATTGCCAAAGCTGTAGTTGGGTCAAGACCCGGTCCAAAACCTCCATTTGCTGTTCCCAAAATAGCTTTATCCAACTCTAATAAATCTGTCCATTGCGCCTCACTTCCAAAAGTGTCATGCCTAAAAATTTCTTTTCCCTGGGCAACCAAAGAAGGATCCAAATTAAGTTCTACCGGAGGTGGTATTACCAATTCTTCGGGTATTGGAATCAAATCATCATCCTTACACTGAGTAAAAAGTATACTAATGCCAAAGAGCATCAGAAAGAATATTATTTTTCTTAGTTTCATAGCGGTTATTTTTAATGAATTATGTAAAAGTTTTGATCATTCATGTAGTATTAATTTTTACGAGTTTTTCGCTATTGTATTAGCTACACGAGGATTTATTGTAAACCTTAGATAAATGCATCTAAAAAAGGTTACAAAATTTTGCGTTTTTTTAAACCAGGGCTAATTTTGATGGGTACTACTCCCTAAATATTTTATTCTGGATTAGTATCAATACTGCCTTTTACTACAGAACTCATTTAAAATAAAAATGAAAAAGTGTATTACTCTACTTTTTATGGGAACTTCCTTATTTTAGCCAAATGATTAGAGTTATAATTCTTGGTGCCGGTAATGTAGCTAAACACTTGTATACTGCTTTTTATAATCAAAAATCGGTAGAAGTTGTACAGTGTTACAATCGTAAAGGATTACCGTTACATCCTGATCAGAAAGAAAACACTATTATACAGGATTTTAGCGCTCTGCAAGAAGCAGATATTTATATTCTGGCGGTAAGTGATGATGCAATTGAAGAGGTTTCTAACCTATTACCTTTTACAAATAAGCTTATCGTACATACCTCTGGTAGTGTTCCTATGAATGCTCTGGCGAATACTAATAAGAGAGGTGTTTTTTATCCATTACAAACATTTAGTAAAGATAAAACTGTTGACTTTAGCACTATTCCTTTTTGTTTGGAGGCTGAAAATGAAACCGATCTCATGCTGTTAAAAGAACTAAGCACTACCCTTTCTAATAAGGTATATGAAATTTCTTCAGAACAACGTAATATACTTCATGTTTCTGCTGTATTCGTAAATAATTTCACAAATTATTTGTTTTCAACAGCAAACGATATTTGTAATGAACATGATGTTCCTTTTGAAATTTTACATCCTTTGATTTTGGAGACTGCACAAAAAATCACAAAAATGAATCCAGATCTGGCTCAAACAGGACCCGGGATACGTAATGATTCTAAAACCATAAACAGGCATTTAAAAATAATAACCGATACTACACAACAAGAACTATATAAAACCCTTACCAAAGCAATACAATCTAAATATGGAAAAAAGTTATAAAGAATATCTACAGCACATTACCACTTTTATTTTTGATGTAGATGGTGTACTTACCGATGGTACTGTCATTATCAATACCGATGGACAACTGCTAAGAACAATGAATATTAAAGATGGATACGCATTGAAAACTGCAATACAACAGGGTTTTAAAGTATGTATTATTTCTGGAGGAAAAAACGAAGGTGTGCGGCAACGTTTAAAAGGCTTAGGAATAACCGATATATATCTTGGAGCACATCACAAAGTAGAACAACTAAATGAATACCTCGAAACTAATAACATTAACATAAAAAATGTGTTATATATGGGAGATGATATTCCTGATTTACCAGTCATGAAAATGGTAGGATTGCCAACTTGTCCTCAAGATGCAGTTGCAGAAGTAAAAGAAGTTTCTAAATACGTGTCCTATAAAAAGGGAGGTAAAGGATGTGCAAGAGATGTTATCGAACAAGTACTTAAAGTCCAGGAGAAATGGATATTAGATTTTGATGCAAAGGCATAACAAGATTTTTTTTGAAAATTATATATTAGAAATTACTTATTTAAATGAAGATCGTATTCGCTACAAATAATCTTAATAAAATAAAAGAAGTACAAGCATTACTACCTTCTACTATACAAATAGTAGGACTTGGCGATATAGGTTGTATAGAAGATATTCCTGAAACTTCTTCTACTATTGAAGGTAATGCAATGCAAAAGGCCAATTATATCAAAGAGCATTATGGGTTTGATTGTTTTGCAGATGATACAGGTCTTGAAGTCGAATCGTTGCATGGTGCTCCCGGAGTATACTCGGCAAGGTATGCCGGTGAAGCCAAAGATGCTAATGCCAATATGGATAAACTTTTAAAAGAATTAAAAGAAAAAGAAAATCGTAAAGCACAGTTTAAAACTGTAATCTCTTTGGTAGCTAATAAAAAAATCAAAACATTTACAGGAATATGCTCTGGTTCTATTACCAAAGATAAGAGAGGTAAAGGAGGGTTTGGGTATGACCCCGTTTTTTTACCCGATGGATATACCGAAACATTTGCCGAACTTTCTTTATCAGAAAAAAACAAGATCGGTCATCGAGGAAAAGCAGTACGCAAGCTTATTGAATATTTTTTATGATTTATCCAGAACCGGGAAAAGCTAACATCTCTCCCATACCAACAGTAAATAACCAATTACCATAAATAGCATGTTCTATAGAAACTAAGGTAGTGGATTTTGTTTTTTGGTAAGTATAAGCAAATAATAAACCACCAACAAAAGTTAATACTTGCACTAAAAAACTACTCAAAAAAAGATGGGCTAAGGAAAAAAGGATTGCGTTTATAAAAATAAATAACCACTTATTACTAATCAGATTCTCATAACGCTCATAAAAAAAGGTTCTATATATAATCTCCTGTGGCCAAACAGACAAGAATGTATATACAAAAAGAATAATTACCCATAATCCCGGTTTTTTTATAAGTACAGAAAACAACTTATCCGGAGCAATTAAAAAGACATACACTGCGGTTATTATCACAATAATCCCAAACTTAACTATAATTTCTTTCCAAAAAGGTTTCCAATATGCTTTAACAGGAAATTTCAACCTCAACAATCCTTTCTTTTTAAGAAAGACCAGAATATAAATAAACCCAAAAACAGTAGGTATAACTTTAAAAAGAAAGTGAGTATCTAATAAAAAGCTTATCGGTAGTAATACAAAAAAGCAAAATAACTCTAAGCCTTTATAAGTGTTAGTTTCCATCCTATTAGTTTTCGACTAATTTCAATATAAAAAATGAAACCAACACTATCAAGTATTGAAATTAGAATAGTGATTTTTTAACTATAGCAACACCTAAATATACGTTCATAATAAAAAAAAGCCTCTGGGGTATGAGGCTTATTAGGGTTTGGGGCGAAATTAATTTGGGCAAAAAAGACTAATTCTAGTTCAATGGGCTAATCAATATTTTAATTTCTTTATGTTTTTTCTTTTTGACATTTCAAAAGTATGTTGTTGAAATCAAAGTCTTACAAAACAACAGTATCAAAAATAATAAAATATCGATAAAATACCAAAAAATCAGATTAAATACATGATTTGTTTAACATATAATTATGATTATGTTATAATTGGTTCGTTAAACATCACATGTGAATCATAATGAAGGATAAAAAAACCAAAAGAAGCTAGTATAAATAAAGCCTATAAATGTCTTACCCATATAAAAAGCAAAAAGCCTCTGGGTATGAGGCTTATTAGGTTTAGTGTTTAAAATAACTCATTAAGAATTATTTTACTGGGACAAAAAAAGTCACAAAACAATCAAAAAATTTCAACTTTTCTCTTATTCTTTTTCTTTCACACTTCAAAAATAAAACACATTACAAATTTTATAATAAAATCACTGTCCGATAAAATCAAAAATATAGACGAAATACACAAAAACAAGATTAAATGTGTGTTTTTACTATTTTAATTCAACATTTTATATTCTTACATCTTTTCTATTTAGGTTTAAAAGTAATTAAACTCAATACAGACGTTGCATAGCTTTTATTAATATCGTAACATTACATCCATAAAATTTCGAATTTAGCATATGGAAAGTCAAAACATCACACCTACCAATCCCCAAAACGAAGATATTATTGAGAATAAAGAATTAAGCATCTGGGAAGCATTGATTCCAATTATTGCATTGGTTGTTATGTTATTCTTTAATGTCTATTATATTTATGGTGATGAAGCAATTAGTGGAAGTAATCAGTTCGTTTTACTTATGGGGGCTGCAGTAGCTGCGATCGTAGGATTTTATAATAAGGTAACTTATAAACAAATGATGGAAGAAGTTGCCAAAAATATAAAATCAACCTCTAGCGCATTAATTATACTATTATTGGTAGGATCGTTAGCAGGAACCTGGTTGATTAGCGGTATTATCCCTACCATGATTTATTATGGTTTACAAATTCTTAATCCAACTATTTTCCTGGCTGCCTGTGTAATTATTTGTGCTATTATATCTATTGCAACAGGTAGCTCCTGGACTACCTCTGCAACTGTAGGTATTGCACTTATTGGTATTGGTGATACCCTGGGAATCTCTCTCGGGATGACAGCAGGTGCTGTAATCTCTGGTGCTTATTTTGGAGATAAAATGTCTCCCCTATCCGATACCACAAACCTAGCCCCCGCAATGGCTGGCGGAGAGTTATTTTCTCATATAAAATATATGGCGTATACAACTATACCTACTATAGTAATCACGCTACTGGTTTTTATTGTTATCGGATTTACTATTGATACCTCTGGAACTCCCGAAATTAGCGAACAGTTACATGTTATTGATAATGCTTTTAATATTTCTCCCTGGTTATTTATTGTTCCTGTTTTAATTATTGGTTTAATTATTAAAAAAACACCTCCAGTAGTCGCATTACTTATAGGTACACTGTTTGGTGCTATTGCTGCCGTTATTGCTCAACCAGAAATCGTAACGACCGTTGCCGGTAGTGACGAATTCACATTTAATTCTGCATATAAAGGAGTGATGAATGCAATAACAACAAAAACATCTATACAAACATCCAATGCCGAACTTACTAAACTATTTACCTCTAAAGGAATGGTCGGAATGTTAAATACCATTTGGTTAATACTATGCGCAATGGTATTTGGTGGTGTGATGGATGCGATTGGAGCATTAGCTAGAATTAGTAAAGCTTTATTGAATTTATTCGATTCGGTATTTGGCCTTTTTGCCAGTACGGTAGTAAGCTGCCTTGCACTAAATGTAACTGCATCTGATCAATATTTAGCTATCGTAGTACCAGGAAGAATGTATGCCAAAGCTTATAAAGATAAAGGACTAGCACCAGAAAACCTTAGTCGTACTCTAGAGGATTCGGGAACTGTTACTTCGGTTCTAATTCCCTGGAATACTTGTGGAGCTTATCAAAGTGGAGTACTAAATGTACCTGTATTGGATTATTTCTTTTTTGCTATTTTTAACTGGCTTAGTCCATTTATGACACTAATTTTTGCTGCTTTCAGAATTAAAATAAAGCAGTTGGCTAAAGGCTAATAACGATCAACAACATACAAAAAAGCACATTGAGAACAATGTGCTTTTTTGTATTCCTAGATGTTTTAAAAGCATATTCATTCAGAATAAATTCGAAATAGAAAAAAAGTAAAACCTGCTAACCAACACATTACATATCAGTACTTAAGTTCAATTAGCCCTAATAAAATTCGAATACCGCATCAAAAACCACTCTTTTTTAGAATAGTTTTCAGTTTTTAACACAAAAAACAAGAATACCACTATTAAATACATGCAATTATAGATTTTTGAAATCTTAACATAAACTTAATATTATGAAAACAATTCAAAAAATTATTCGCATCAAAATGGTTCTAATCATGTTTGGAATCGCAATTTTTTTAAATTCTTGTTCTAAAGAAGAAGTTTCTGAGGACCTATCTACAGAAATTCCTTCTACAGGTATTAGTGCAGCTCAAGCAGTTCCTAATAGCTATATCATTGTTTTTAAAGAAGATGAAAAATTAAAAAAGAACAAACAAAAAGTAACCCAAAAAGCATCTGGTATTCTATCTAAGCACAAAATTTCTTCGGATAAAATGAAATTTGTTTACGAAACTGCAATACAAGGATTTAACGTTGATGACATTTCTACAAAAGAAGTAGAGTTACTTAAAAATGATCCTGATATTCTTGCTGTAGAGCCTAATTACATCGAGAAATTAGACGTTACTGTAGAACAAGGAGTAATGCCTTCTGTAACAACATCTAATAAGGCTGCAGCTACTGAAGGCTATTATGAAACCGGAGGAGATTATGTAGACTGGGGAGTTGTAAGAGTTGGAGGATACACCTACTCTACCGATAAAACTGCATGGGTTCTGGATAGTGGTGTGTATGCTCATCCTGATCTTAACATCGATTATGATCGAAGTACTACTTTTGTAGATAACAATTGGGGAGACAGAAACGGTCATGGTACTCACGTAGCAGGAATCATTGGTGCAATGCATAATGGGGATGGTGTTGTTGGAGTTGCTCCAGGAGCTAAAATCGTTGCGGTAAAAGTATTAAGTGATGAAGGAAGTGGAACACAAGCACAAATCATTGCAGGAATCAATTATGTTGCTAATAATGCTAGCTATGGTGATGTATGGAACTATAGTATAGGGTCTAAAAAAAGAAAAATTACTGTAGCTTATGAAACTGCTTTTAAAAACTTGGCCAAAGTAACCTTTGGAGCTATGGCTGCGGGAAATCAAAACGATGATGTACAATACTACTCTCCACAAAGAGAATTTATATCAAATGCTTGGGTAGTTGGCAACATGACCTCTTCAGATGCTGCTGCATCAGGTTCTAATTATGGAGATAACGTACATGCATGGGGACCAGGAACAGGGATTTGGTCGTGTGGTATAGGTGGCAATGAATTTGCAAAAAAATCAGGTACTTCTATGGCTTCTCCTTATGTGGCAGGTGTATTACTAGTTAGAGGAAATGGCAAAATTATTAGTGATGGCACTGTTAGCAAAGGAGGATATTCTGCTTCTATAGCAGTCGTAAAAAAATAAAACCATTCTAATGATATTTTTATTTCAGAAATTAATTAGTTGTACATAAGCAAACTTAGTTGTTTGTGTATGCTGTAAAAGGCTGTTTAACATGTTAAACAGCCTTTATTCTTTATTCTGAGGAAGGTTTAAAAATCATATTTATTGATAAAAAATTCGAAATAAAAAATCAGTAAAATCCTACTAAACAACATATTACATTCTATCTTCTTTGTTTACCAGGTCCTAATAAAATTCGAATATCACATCAAAAAGAACTATTTTTTAGAATTGTTTTCAGTTTTTAACAAAAAAGTTAAGAATATGATTGTTAAGTATGTGTATTTATAGATTTTTGAAAACATAACATAAACTTAATATTATGAAAACAATTCAAAAAATTATTCGCATTAAGATGGTTCTAATCATGTTTGGAATCGCAACTTTTTTAAACTCTTGTTCTAAAGAAGAAGTCTCTGGGGAAGTATCAACAGAAATTCCTTCTACAGATATTAGTGCTGCACAAGCGGTTCCTAATAGCTATATTATTGTTTTTAAAGAAGATGAAAAATTAAAAAAGAACAAACAAAAAGTAACCCAAAAAGCATCTGGTATTTTATCTAAATACAAAATTTCTTCGGATAAAATGAAATTTGTTTATGAAACTGCGATACAAGGATTTAACGTTGATGGCATTTCTACAAAAGAAGTAGAGTTACTTAAAAACGATCCTGATATTCTTGCTGTAGAGCCTAATTACATCGAGAAATTAGACGTTACCGTAGAACAAGGAGTAATGCCTACTGTAACAACAGGAAAAGACTCTAATAAGGCTGCGGCTACTACCGGTTATTATGAAACCGGAGGAGATTATGTAGACTGGGGAGTTGTAAGAGTTGGAGGATACACCTACTCTACTGGAAAAACGGCATGGGTTCTGGATAGTGGTGTGTATGCTCATCCTGATCTTAACATCGATTATAATCGTAGTACTACTTTTGTAGATAACAATTGGGGAGACAGAAACGGGCATGGTACTCACGTGGCAGGAACCATTGGTGCAATGCATAATGGGGATGGTGTTGTTGGAGTTGCTCCAGGGGCTACAATTGTTGCAGTAAAAGTATTAAGTGATAGCGGATCTGGAACACAAGCGCAGATCATAGCAGGAATCAATTATGTTGCTAATAATGCTAGCTATGGTGATGTATGGAATTATAGTATAGGGTTTACTAGCAGAACAATTAGTGTAGCTTACGAAACGGCTTTTAGAAACTTAGCAAGAACTACATTTGGCGCTATGGCTGCTGGTAATAATAATGATGATGTACGATATTACTCACCACAAAGAGCATATATCGAAGGATGCTGGGTAGTTGGAAACATGACCAATATAGATGTTGCTGCAGGCGGTTCTAGCTACGGAGACAATGTACATGCATGGGCTCCGGGAACAAGAATCTGGTCTTGTGGTATAGGCGGTAACGAATTTGCACTAAAATCTGGTACTTCAATGGCTTCTCCTCATTTGGCAGGTATATTGCTTGTTAATGGAACTGGTAAGATTTATACTGATGGTAATATTAGCAAAGGAGGATATACAGCTCCTATAGGGGTCGCAAAAAAATAAAGACATTTTAATGATATTATTTCAGAAATTGGTTAATTGTAAATAAGCAAACTTGGTTGTTTGTGTATTCTGTAAAAGGCTGTTTAAAATTTTAAACAGCCTTTTCAATTTACTATAGGTAAACCACAAAAATTTACATGGTATCAAGACGAGTTGATTTATCATCCTATAGAAAACAGGGTTTACTTGATATTTTTGGTTTCTATAATATTAAAAGGCTGTATGAAAATTTCATACAGCCTTTCTTTATTTACCGCCAAAACGGGTAAATTCAAACTAAACTAACTAATTTTTTACCATTGTAGGATTAACTACCAGGCTAGAAATCATTTTCACTTTGTTTGATACGGTAGCATAGTTTGGTGAAAACTGGATAACCTGATCTGCAATTTCTTTAAAATCCTGCTCTGTACCATTTCCTTCAACAGTAAAGCAATATTCTATTGCATCGTATCCTACAGGAGAAGTTTCGTTTATGCCCAAAAATCCTTGTAAATCTAGAGTTGATTTTATCTCTAAAGAAACTCCTTCTAATTCGATTCCTTTTATTGAAGCCATAGCTACAAAAGTTACCATCATACAGCCCGAAAGTCCTCCTAACAAATAGTCCTGGGGTGTTGGAGAAGAATGTTCTCCTAATAGTTGTTCTGGCTCATCAATAACAAAAGAAAAGCTATGAGGTATCTTTTCATCTCCAAGCTGTAATGCATTGGTTTCAACCCCTACTTTTGTACCTCCTAACCAGGTCGCTTTAATACCTCCAGAATACATTCCATTCTTAGCATCCTGTTCAACTGTATTTTTATACGTCCCTAGAGCCTCTAAATTAATTCCGTTAATCATAATTTTTAAAGTTTTAATTGTTAATGTATTTAATTTAAGTATCCGTGATCTACTAATTGTTGTTGTACTTCCATGTATGTATCTGCATATAATTTATCTACTTCACTTCGGGACAAGAAAGAACTAGAGAATCCTGGTTTTTCTGGATCTATCATTAATTTTACAGATTGCATAAAGTGTTGTATCAATTCTTTAGGGTTTTCATTACCTACCGATACTCTCATTGTTGTTTTATGAATACCTGCCTCTATAAGCGCATCTTTATTTAACTCAGAATGAGATGTAAATGCAGGACATAAAAGTGTAGTATTAATCTGTCCTAAACTTACCTGAAGACCAAATGCAGGAGCTAACGTATCAAAGAACATTTTAAATGACTTATCCGATACTTTTGCTTTTTCAAAATCAATAGTGAATAAAGGCGAAGCTAGTTGATACTTACTAATTTTCTTCATAATACCATGATTATGGTTGTTTTCTAGTGCATTACAGTGTACTGTAATACCAGGGTTAGAGTCGAAGAACTTAGCCAACACCAAAGTATTTACACATTTTTGAACCATTCTCATGCTTAGTGTTTTCATACCCGATAACACCTCGAATGCAGTATCAGAATCTAAGAAAGCACCTTTAATGTAGTATACATTCCAGAATAAAGTTTCGTCCCATTTTATTCCATCTACTTCATCACCTTTTGGCAAGAACATTAGGTTATTTTTACCGATAATACCTCCTGCTATTGCATTACCAGATCCGGTAATATCTTTGGTATAGCTATGAAATAAGAAATCTGGTCTACATTCTTCATCTTCATGTTGTAATGGTTTGATTAAAAACGGTGTAGCTACAGTACCATCTAGCATTACTGTTGCTCCATTTTGCTTAGAAACTTTACAAATAGCAGGTACATCCAGCATATAACCATGAGGATTACAAGGGGACTCCATATACACATGTAATTTGTTCCCAGAAGAAAGAATATCCTTATAATCTTCTTTTGCTTTTTCTAATACTGGTTTAAAATCTTCAATAGAATATCCATCAAACCAAACCACATTAATGGCAAACTTATTCTTTTTAGCAAAAAAGTCTTCGATTAACTGGTAAACTCCTCCGTAGATATTTCTAGAAAGAATAAGAACATCTCCATGGTTTAATACATTACTCAATAGCGCATCTACAGCTGCCATACCACTATTAAAATTCCATGCAGTATACTCATCTGCATATTTACCTGCTTCTATGTGTACCATATGAGTAGCCAGAGCCATAGAAGTAGGATTTAATAACCTAGAGTATATATGGTGTATTGATTCTTTACCGTTAAAAGCATCATCGACCCATTCTGTACAAGAGTAATCGTATGTAGAGGTACGCGCAATTACTGGAGTCGCAGAAAACAAGGCTGCAATATTATTAAATAAAGGATGAGGTCCTTTGGCTTGTAAAGATTCGTCTGATTGCCCTAAAGACTGATAGGTTTTACTTAATGGGCTTTGTAATGTTTCTAATACTTTTGCTATCTGAAAAGATAAAAAACGTTTCGCATTAAAGTACGCTACTTTTTCTCCCTGATCTAACTTTGCAATTGTATTATTGGTTATTTCCTGTAATTTAGAAATATCTGATTGTGCATGGTAAATATCCATAGCAGCACCTTTTAGGGCTTCTCCATATGCACTATCAACATCTATTTGAAAATGTTCTAACTGCTCGATGGCCAACTCTTCTATAGTTGTGCTTGCTGTAGATTTTCTCCTAGGTGATAACACTTTAGCCATATCCATATTTTCATTTTTTGCTATGGCTTCATCTGATAACATCTCTACGTTTTCTATACTATTCATATCTATTATTTATTTAAAGGTTAAAACATGCAATTTTAGTTGTGGTCATTTCCCGTATAGCAGATTTTACGCCTTCCCGGCCAATACCACTTTGTTTAATTCCGCCAAAAGGCATCATATCGATTCGGTAATCAGAAGAATCATTAACCATAACTCCACCACATTGCAATTGGTTAACTGCCTTAAATGCTGCTTCTATCGAATTTGTAAAAATTCCTGCATGTAATCCATAAGGAGAATCATTACTAGCTTTAATACCTTCTTCTAATGAGTTAATTCTGGAAATTGTTGCTACAGGTCCGAAGATTTCCTGTTTACCATTTAGCGGATGGTCATGATTTCCTTCTATGAGTGTTGCTTCAAAAGCGTTGCCTACTCGATTTCCTCCACATAAAACCTGATAACCAGAATTTTTTAAATCAGAAATAGAGTTCTCTATAACATCAATTGCTTCTGAAGTAATAATAGGTCCCATATCGGTATTAGCATCATCTGGATCTCCTAGTTTTACTGATTTCGCCAGGGCAACTACTTTTTCTTTGAATGTATCATAGATCGCATCGTGAACATACATACGTTTTACGCCTACACAGTTTTGCCCAGCTGCCCATATCATACCACCTATACAGTTTTCTGCAACGGTATCGATATCAACATCATCCATGACTATTACCGGAGAGCTCGAACCAAGTTCCATTGCTACTTTTTTAATTCCAGCAGCTTTTATGATCGCCTCTCCGGATTTTGTCCCCCCAGTAAAACTTACCATATTAACACGCGGGTCTGTAATTAATGTATTCCCAAAATTACTTACCGGTCCTGTTATGATATTTAGAATATGATGAGGCAAGCCTGCTTCTAGAAACAACTCCCCTAATTTTATTGCAGAAATTGGAGTAAAATCTGATGGTTTAAGTATAACCGCATTACCCGAAGCTATTGCAGGACCCAATTTATGAGCCACCAAATTAAGAGGATCATTAAAGGGTGTAATTGCGGTAATAATACCTATAGGATCATGTACGTAATATCCTGTTCTCGAAGCGGCTCCTGCAAATGCATTAAAAGGCACGGTTTCTCCTGTAAGTCTTTTAGCCTCTTCACTACAAAGAGTTAATGTATTGATACATCTGTCGACCTCTTTGGCAGCCTCAATTTTGGTTTTAACTCCTTCGTTTACTATAATTTGAGTAAATTCTTCCTTCCTTTCTTTTAAGAAAACAACTACTTTGGCAATAATCTCACTTCTATCATAAGGTGATATATTTCTTGAGATTTCTTTTCCTAACTCTGCAGATTGTAAAGCCTTCTGTACATGATCTGTATCTGCACAAGAAACAGCATATACCTCTTTTCCTGAATACGGATTTAATACTGGCAATTTTGTTGGACTTTCTACCCAATTTTCTCCAATCAACATTTTCATGGTATCAATCTTGTCTAAAGTGCTTATCATACCTCAACTATTTTTAATAATGGATAATACATCTGAGAATACAGAGTAACCCGTTTCAAGTTTTCCGGCTCCGGGTCCCGTAACCATAAGTTTTCCTAAATATGCAGTAGAGACTTCTATTGCATTAGTAACACCTCCAATATTTGATAGTGCATCTTCGGTATCTAAAGCTTCTGGTTGTACCCTTGCTTCTATAGTTTTACCAGTTTTTGTTAAGCTTCCTACAAGACGAATGTTTTTTCCTTCCTTTTTAGCAGTATCCAGCTCCTCTTTAGAAATAGTATCTATACCAACAGTAGGTATGTTATCTAATCCCAGGTCAACACCAAAAACTTTATGAGAAAGTATAGCTACTTTTCCTCTTGCGTCATATCCCTTAACATCATTCGTAGGGTCTGCTTCTGCATATCCTTTTTCCTGAGCCACCCCTAATGCATTTTCAAAAGAGTCTCCCTGAGACATTTTTGATAGGATATAATTACTTGTACCATTAAGGATTCCTCGTATACTTACGATATCATCTCCGGCAAGGCATTCTTCGATTAACGAAAATGTAGGAGTACCACTTAATACGGTACCTTCATATCGCAGCATCACCTTATTATCATTTGCTAACTTGTTTAACTCTGTATAATGTAATGCAACCGGCCCTTTATTTGTGGTAACTACGTGCTTACCATTAGTAAGAGCATCCTTAATAAAAGTATATGCAGGGTCTCCTGTTGTATAATCGCTATATGTTGCCTCTACAATAAGATCTATACTATCTATTTCAGAAAGAGAGTCTCCATCTGTTAATGAAGTATCACTTATTTTTTCTCCATTATTTAGTTTATTTAAAAGTTCATTAATATTTATCCCCTTGGGATTATATATATTTCCTCTTGCAATATCTTTAACAGCTACAACCTTGATATCACTTCCAAATTTTTGAGAAATCCAATCTGTTTTTTGCTCCAGAATTTCTAAAAAACCTCTACTTACGGTACCCAATCCTATTATACCTATATTCATTTTTGAATTTAATTTTATAAGTTCACGAACAAAATTCACTATATTTACAAATTATATGAATTATATTCATATTAAATTTTAGTAAAAACGAAATAAATTCTAAAAAGACAGTAAATATGAAGTTAGACCAGAAGGATATTCAGATTTTAAACCTATTACAAAATAATGCTCGGCTTTCAAACAAAGAAGTAGCTGCAGAGCTGGATATTGCCCCCTCTACTTGTCATGAACGATTAAAAAGATTAACCAGAGAAGGTTTTTTTAAAGCTTTTAATGCTGATCTTAATCTAAAAAAATTAGGAATCAATGTACAGGTAATAGTAGCTATACGCTTAAAAAAGCATGAACGAGAAATTATAAATTCTTTTATCAAAAGAATACGAACACTTAAGGGAGTCATTAAGTTTTATCATATGGCAGGAGATACCGATTTCATGATTCATATTGGTGTAAAAGATTCTGATGATCTTAGATCCTTTATTCTTGATAAATTAGCAAACTTTAGTTACATAGATCATATAGAAACGGCTATGATTTTTTATGATGAATGCGTATGCAATCTTTCTATTTTTGAATCTGAAAATTGAAAATAGTTACCTCAAAAAGAATTATTTGTTAACTATAGGAATTGGATTTTTATGATTATCAATAGCTACAAACTTAAAGTGCCCGGTAACTGCTAGTTCTCTATCGTAACTATACATATCTTCTTTGTAAATATCGACTTTTACTAAGCAACTGGTTCTTCCTACTTCTGCAATTCTAGCTACAAGTTCTACAATGGTTCCTTCGGGTATTGGTTTTTCAAAATCAATTTTATCTGTAGATATGGTCACTACCTTTTTTCTACTAAAACGAGTAGCACAAATAAAGGACACTTCATCCATAAGCTGTAATGCTGTACCACCAAACAAGGTTTCGTAATGATTGGTTGTATTAGGAAACACAGCTTTAAAGATTCTTGTTTCAGATTTATTAATCAATTCTTCTATAGCATTCATACAGTTGTGATATAGTTTTTTCTTATCATTTTATCTGTCAAAGGTAAATCTTATCGTACTATCTTTGTCATATACTTAAAAAAACTTCGAATGAATATTATAGAAAGTTTACATTGGCGTTATGCCACCAAAAAATTCGATACTAAGCAAATTGTTTCTCAGGAAAAAATAGATACACTAACAGAAGCTTTTAACCTTACCGCTACCTCATATGGTTTACAACCTTTAAAATTGGTGGTGATTAAGAATAAAGACTTACAAAAAGAACTCACCTCACATTCCTGGAATCAACAACAAGTTGCTGACGCATCTCATGTATTGGTATTTTGTATAGAAAAAACTATTGGAGAACAATACATATCCAAGTATTTCGATACGGTAAAAGAAATAAGAGATACTCCTGAGGAAATATTAAAACCTTTTAAAGAGCAACTCGTAGATTCTTTTACTTATAAATCCCCAGAAGAGATATCAAACTGGGCTGCAAAACAAGCATATTTGGCCCTGGGAAATATACTTACCGTATGTGCTATCGAAAAAATAGACTCTTGCCCTATGGAAGGTTTTATACCAGAAAAATACGATGAACTCCTTAACCTTAATGATTTAGGATTAACATCGGTACTGGTATTACCCATTGGATATCGAGCAGAAGACGATATGTTTTCTGAGTTAAAAAAAGTAAGACGCCCTATTACAGACACCATCATTACTATCTAAGTTTTGGTTTATTACATGTAATCAACACTATAAAAAATATTAGGTATTGTTATAATCAAAAAAATCTAGAATAACCACTGTAAAATCAAAACTCTTTTCGGTATTTTTGCTGGAAAGAGTTTTTTAATTTAACACTACACTTATGCCAGGATTTGAGTTATTTGGTGCAGAAGAACAAAAAGAAGTTCAGGATGTTTTAGATAATGGAGTTTTAATGCGATATGGATTTGATCCTATGAGAAATGGTCATTATAAAGCATTAGAATTAGAAAGAGATTTAGCAAACAGAATGCAATCCAAATATGCCCAGGTAGTTTCTAGCGGAACCGCAGCTTTAACGGTTGCATTGGCATGTGCAGGTATAGGATCTGGAGATGAGGTAATTATGCCTACATTTACTTTTGTAGCAAGTTTTGAAGCTATATTATCTGTTGGAGCGATTCCAATATTATGTGATATAGATGATACACTTACCCTAGATCCTAAAGCTGTTGAAGCATCTATCACTCCTAAAACCAAAGCAATTATGCCTGTGCATATGTGTGGATCTATGGCAGATCTTAGCGCATTAAAAGCAATTAGTGATAAACATAATCTTATTCTATTAGAAGATGCTTGCCAGGCTATCGGAGCCACGTATGACGGAAAACCATTAGGAAGTTATGGAGATCTGGGTTGTTTTTCTTTTGATTATGTTAAAACTATTACCTGTGGTGAAGGTGGTGGTATCATTACTAATTCTGAAACATTTGCTGATCGGGCACATAAATATCAGGATCATGGTCACGATCATGTTGGTAATGATCGTGGCGCAGAAACTCATCCTTTCTTAGGGTATAACTATAGATTATCTGAATTAAATGCAGCAGTAGGAATTGCGCAACTTAGAAAATTAGATCATACATTAACAATTCAGGAAAAAAACTATACAATACTACGCAATGCTCTGGCAGAAGTTCCCGAAGTTTCTTTTAGAAGAGTACCAGAAACAGGGGTAGAAAATTATTCCTTTCTAAATATATTTTTACCTACAGAAGACATAGCCAGAAAAGCACATAAAGCTTTGGGAGAAAATGGTGTAGATGCCTGTTTTTATTGGTTCGATAATAACTGGCATTACTATAAAAAATGGGAGCACCTTTTGGAACAGAAATCTCTTAGTAAGTTTTCTCAGGAAATACAATCAGGATTACAAAAAAACAATAGATCGTTTGATGCGAGTGATCTATGGATGGGGCGTACTATTTCTTGTTTAATCAAGTTAAATTGGTCTGAAACTGAAGTAACAAACAGAGCCTCAAAAATGGTTGAAGCTTTAAAAAGTGTTCTTGTAAAAAGTGTACTATAAGATTAATTGGGTATTTATTTAATACCCAACATAGTCTACGATTTCTAATCCGTATCCAATCATCCCAACACGTTTTTGTTGTACCGTATTAGATACTAATCGTAGTTTATGAATATTAATATCATGCAAAATTTGTGCTCCAATACCAAAATCTTTGCTATCCATAGCTATTTTTGGTGCTTTTACGACATCTTTTCCATTTTGAATTTCTTTTAAAGCACTTAAACGCCCTAAGAGATTAAGAGATTGACTTTCTTGGTTAATAAAAATTATCGCTCCCTTACCTTCGCTATTAATACGCTGAAACATAGCATCCAGACGTTTATCGGCATTATTAGTTAATGTTCCCAGGATATCATTATTAAATAAGGTAGAATTGATTCTGGTAAGTACAGGTTCATTTTCTTTCCAAGAACCCAATGTTAAAGCAATATGTACTTGATCATTAGTTGTTTGTTTATAGGCTCTAAGTCTATAATTTCCAAAACGTGTAGTGATATTAAAATCTTCTTTTTTCTCGATTAGAGAATCATGTTGCATACGATATGCTACCAAATCTTCTATCGATATTAATTTAAGGTCAAATTTCTTGGCAACCTCTACCAATTGAGGTAAACGTGCCATAGTACCATCTTCGTTCAAAATTTCGACCAAAATCCCTGCTGGTTTAAAACCTGCAAGTCTTGCTAAATCTACAGCTGCTTCAGTATGCCCAGTACGTCTTAACACTCCTCCATTTTTCGCCTTGAGCGGGAAAATATGTCCTGGTCTACCCAAATCATGAGGTTTTGTATCTTCCTGGATTAATGCATTTATGGTTTTGGCTCTATCGTGAACAGAAATTCCTGTGGTACACCCATGCCCTATCAAATCTACCGATACGGTAAATTGTGTCTCATGTAATACGGTATTGTTCTGAACCATCATATCGAGATTTAGCTCCTCACAACGATCTTTTGTAAGTGGAGCACAAATCAATCCACGACCATGGGTTGCCATAAAATTGATCATCTCTGGAGTTACTTTCTCTGCCGCAGCAATAAAATCTCCTTCATTTTCACGATCTTCATCATCTACCACAATAATCACCTTTCCCTGCCGAATATCTTCAATGGCTTCTTGAATGGTATTCAATTTCATTTTGTTTGTGGTATTAGTTGCTTGTGACATAATCATACTCTTAAATTTATTACCGGCAAAGATATTTAAAAAGAAATCTATTTTTTGGTTTTAGAAGATCGTTTTGCAAAGAAATTCTTTATTGGCTGGATAAAAGTGTCCAGATTAAAAATTCCCTGATCTGTAGTTGCTCTATACGTTAGAAATATACTTAACGGAAATACAATGCATGTAGAAAGCCATGAGCCCACAAATGGAGGAATCCCTCCTTCTTCGGCGCTATTTTTGGCGAAAATTCCAATAAAGTGATAGGTCAAAAACAATACTACTCCGATAACTATAGGTAGTCCTAACCCTCCTTTACGAATTATAGCTCCCAAAGGAGCTCCTACAAAAAACAATAAGATACACGAAATTCCCAAAGCAAATTTATCATGCAATGACATTTCGTATTTATTTAGAGCTCTTCTCTTAAAGCTTAGGTTCTTCTGCGTCGAATTTAGCTTTCTTATTACTCCATCTGCAGTAGATGAAGCAATCTGGTATATCTGTACTTTCTTAAGTGTATTAAAATAATCTCTTATATGTAATGTATCATTACTTGTTTTTGGAAGAGAATCAACTATTTTGATGTTTTTATTTAATCCATCAAACCCTATCCTTCTATCAACTTCAACTGTCATGTTTTTCATATCACTATTAACCTGAATAGATAATGTATCTATCTGATCTTGTAGCTCATTAACATTAAGCATATTATATCCTTTACTATATTGTTGCTCATCCATATCTACATTTCCCAATGATGATAAATCTATATTAAGAACATATTTTTTAAAATGTGTTTTGGCAAAAGGCAATCTATTTCTTTTTTGAGGAGAATTTTGTTGAATCTCGTCATAATAATTACCATCATTAAGGATTAAGGTAATCAAATCAGAATTGATATTACCTTTCAACTCTCCTCCTACTGCTTTTATAACTGTAAAATTGCCAGGTCGGGCAGCTTTCTTATGAATGATAACATCTCTAAGAAACTCATCATTATCACCATATTTTTCTGCTACTTTTATATTTATATCACCTAAATCATTAAACTGATTAGGAGTTATTACCATTGCAGGTTTTACTTTAACTATATTTTTACGAAGATTTATAAATCTTTTCTCTGAAGACGGAATCACTGTATTCGAAAATAAAAACGCACCTATTCCAACAAAAAAGATAAAAACAGATAAGGTTCTCATAGCTCGCTGCAAGGATATCCCAGAAGATTTCATCGCAGCAAACTCATAGTTCTCGGCAAAATTACCAAAAATCATGATAGATGTTAACAAAATAGTTAGTGGCAAAACCATGGGAATCAATCTAGGAGTTGCAAACGTCAAAAATTTTAATATTACTGAAAAATCGAGATCTTTTCCTGCCAGTTCTGATATAAACAACCAGATTGTTTGCAATAAAAGGATAAACATAATAATTACAAAGAGCGGGAAAAATGTCTTTACAAAAGTTGTTAAAATATATCGATCTAAAATTTTCACTCGTTTTCTATTTTCTAACCGCAAAAATATACATTAATTAAAACTAAAGAACGTGTGTAAATTTTTACACCCGTTCTTTTTTATACCTTTATTTCTTTATGTCTTAATTCTTTCTAATCTAAGCGATTGATATAATAATTTTCATATTTTGACTTATCAAATACAAATAATGTTTCTGAAAGCGGTTGATTAGTTTTAAAACTATTCACCGTAATTGTAACATTAGTACCATTATTTTGTTTCTGAATCATTTTGTAAATATGCTTTGTTTGCTTATCAATACCAAGTAATATTTCTTTTAAATCACTTTTTGAGTCAATAGGTATCAATTTTACATATTGAATTTTTCTACCTTTTACATTCTGAACAATATCCATTTTATAGGTATATCCATCTTCGTAGAACGTTAACATTTTTGAAGGTGTCACACTTGTACCATCATCTTCATCCTGAGAAGAAATATTGATTTCTTCATCTTCTGGAACAATTACATGTAGCTTTTTACCGTCATACATACGTTTGGTCCCCATGATATTAAGCAGGTACTTATTCCCTTGTAACGTCACATCACCTCTGGTTTCTTGAGCAACATGTTCTGCCTGATTATTAATTGCATATTTAAAGTTAATAACAATATTGGTGTAGCTATTTACTTTTTTGGAAACCTCATCCAAAAGATCTTTGGCACTTTGGGCTTGTGCAGTAGTTATACCCAATACAAATAGTAAAAATATAGCCTTTTTTATCATTTTATTTATTCTTCTTTAATTACTAATTACCATTATCATATTATACATCAGCTTATTACTCATTATCCAGTAATTGCTGAAGCGAAATTAAATCAGGTACTAAAACTTGCCTTGCTTTACTTCCTTCAAAAGGACCGACGATTCCTGCAGCTTCTAATTGATCTATTAATCTACCGGCTCGATTGTACCCTAATTTTAATTTCCTTTGTAATAAAGACGCTGATCCTTGTTGAGCTGTTACAATTACTTCTGCAGCTTCAGCAAAAAGTTTATCTCTATCCTTTTTATCTATATCAAGACTTGTGCCACTTTCTTCTCCCAAATATTCTGGTAACAGATGTGCATCTGGATACGCTTTTTGACTACCAATATAATCTGTTATTCGCTCTACTTCTGGAGTATCTACAAAGGCACATTGTATTCTTACAACATCATTTCCTTGTGTATATAGCATATCTCCTCTACCAATTAATTGATCTGCTCCTCCTGTATCCAAAATTGTACGGGAATCTATTTTAGAAGTCACCCTAAATGCTATTCTAGCAGGGAAATTAGCTTTGATCATACCCGTTATTACATTTACAGATGGTCGTTGGGTAGCTATAATAAGATGTATCCCAATAGCACGAGCCAATTGAGCCAATCTGGCAATAGGAGTTTCTACCTCTTTTCCTGCGGTCATAATAAGATCTGCAAATTCATCTACTACAAGCACAATATATGGTAAAAACTTATGCCCGTTCTCGGGGTTTAATTTTCTAGCTTTAAATTTAGCATTATACTCTTTAATATTTCTAACCATTGCCTGTTTTAGCAGATCATATCGAGCATCCATCTCGATACATAAAGAATTAAGTGTATTAATTACTTTGGTATTATCTGTAATAATAGCTTCTTCTGTATCAGGCAATTTAGCCAGATAATGTCGCTCTATCTTATTAAACAATGTAAGTTCTACCTTTTTTGGATCTACTAAAACAAATTTCACTTCTGCAGGATGCTTCTTATAAAGCAACGATGTAAGTATCGCATTGAGTCCGACAGATTTTCCTTGTCCTGTAGCTCCTGCCATAAGAAGGTGAGGCATTTTGGCAAGATCTACTACAAATGTTTCGTTCGAAATCGTTTTACCCAAAGATAATGGTAATTCCATTTCTGCATTCTGAAATTTTGAAGAAGAAATTGCAGATCGCATCGATACGATAGTAGCTTTTTTATTAGGCACTTCTATACCTATAGTTCCTTTACCTGGTATAGGAGCAATAATACGAATCCCCAGAGCCGCTAATGATAATGCGATATCATCTTCTAGATTTTTAATTTTAGAAATTCGAATTCCAGCCTCGGGTACAATCTCGTATAATGTCACTGTAGGACCAACGGTAGCTTTAATTTGAGCTATTTCAATTTTGTAATTTTTAAGCGTCTCTACAATACGGTTTTTATTTTCTTCTAATTCTCCCTGGTCAATAGTAATTCCTCCCGATTGTGTGGTATAATCTTTTAATAGGGTAATTGCAGGAAATTTATAGTTTCCTAACTCTAGTTTTGGGTCAAACTCACCAAAATCTTTAACCAGCTTAGCACTTAGATCTCCAACTACTTCTTCTTCTACCGTAGTTTCGACTTCCATTGCAATATCCTCGGGATTATCTTCTGATTTTATAATTAGTTTCTCTGGAATCTCGTTATTTCGATTATTTGGATCTCCATAAAAATCATTAATTGTAGGGTTTAATGTAATCTCTCCGGCATTATTATCTTTTTTAATCTCGTCTTCCTTCTCATTTTGCTTTTTATCCTCTTGCTTTTTATTAGCATCCTTAGATTTAGCTATGATTGAGTCTATTTTTTCTTTAATACTAGAGCTAGTGCTATCAGAAGTAGGAGTAGATACAGTTTGTTTATTATTCGTTTCTGAGGTTACTTCAAAATCCTTTGCTATAGCTCTTTGGGTATTTTTTAAAGAATCCGATATTTTCTCAGGAGTATACCTTAAGCGTACTACAATATATACAATTGCAAAAAAGGCCAGTACAAGAACAGTACCTATAAAACCTATATAGTCTCTTAAAAAATCATTGGTTTCGTACCCAATAATACCAGCTAATAAACCTCCATCTTTTTCTACAAAACCTAAAACTACAGATATCCATAGCATGACTAACCCTCCCCAAAACCAAAATCCAAATAGTTTCTTTTTGTTAAGGTCAAAGAACAAATACACTCCTGTTAACGAGGTTAACACAGGTAGGATCAATGCAGAAATTCCGAACCCTTTAAAAATAAAGAAATGACTTACGGTGGCTCCAAATTTACTTAACCAGTTTTTTGGAGATGATGTTCTATTATAAAATTGTGATATTTCACTTTGATCAATTTTCCAATTAAAGAAAAACGAAACAAAGGCAAAAAATAATCCTATCCCTAAAAAGAATAAGAAAGTACCTAGAACAACTTTTTGTTGTCTTGATAACGTAAATTTTTCTTTTAGTGAAGTCTTAGGTTTTTTTGTTGTTTTCCTTTTTGTACTTACCTTTTTTTTGGCCATTTTTTGGGTATCTTATCGCAAAAATACGAATATCTATATTGGAACGTAAAAATGACTAAAAAATTTTCTAAACTAAATAAGGGATATAAATTAAAAATCCGATTATTATAGCTGTAATTGCAGCAATAAAAACAGCTCCCGCGGCTATATCTTTTATAACCCCTATTTTATTATGAAAATCTGGATGAACAAAATCTGCGATTGCTTCGATTGCGGTATTTATCCCTTCAACACTCATTACCAATCCAATAGCAAAAATTTGCAAAATCCATTCGATCGAAGTAATATTAAAATAAAAACCTAATATTGTCATTGCTATTGCAATCCCAACCTGTACTTGTATACTTGGTTCTGTTTTTATCAATAACAGAGCTCCTTTAAAAGCATAACCACAACCTCGCAATCTGCCAACTACAAATTTTAATGCTTTACTCATAGGATACTAAGACAATATTTCGAGTGCAGCAGAATAATCTGGTTCCTGTACTATTTCTGGCACTTGTTCTGTATATAAAACAGTTCCATCCTCATCAAGAACAATAACTGCTCTAGAATGTAACCCTTGTAATGGTCCATCTACAATTTCTAGTCCGTAGTTTTTTCCAAACTCTCCGGTTTTAAAATCAGAATGATTGATTACATTTTCTAATCCTTCTGCTCCACAAAAACGATCTTGAGCAAAAGGTAAGTCACGTGATATACATAATACTTTAGTATTTGATAAATTACTTGCTTCCTTATTAAATGCTCTTACCGAAGCCGCACAAATTCCTGTATCTATAGAAGGAAAAACATTTAAAACTACTCTGTTTCCTTTATAATCAGATAATTTTGCTGTAGATAAATCGGTATTTACCATTTCAAAATCTGGTGCACTTTGTCCTACTTCTGGTAAATTTCCACTAGTGTGAATTGTATTTCCTTTTAATGTTATTGAAGCCATAATAAATGATTGTTGTTTTAAGAGTTATAAAATTAGTAAGATTATAGTGTAATATTAATAAGTTTTTAGAAAATAAAAAAACCTACAATTACTTATAGTAGGTTTTTTGTTTTTTAGGTATCTATAGATCCAAGGACTCTTTTCATAAAGCTATTTAGAGCTTCTTTTTTTGGAGTACCTTCTTTGATCATTTTATCAACTTCTAGAGCTCCATACATATTAGAGATTAGCTCTCCTATAACATCTAACTCTTCATCTTTTAATGAAGGTACTTCTGTTAAAGCTTCTAGAGTTTCAATAGTCTCTACGATAAAGTCTTCATCGTTTTCTTCGATAAAGCTTGTAAGGTGTTTAATTACCGGTAACTTCATCTACCAAATTTTTTAGAATATCAAATTTATTAGTTTGAACCTGGTTTACAAAAGCTCCGCTTTTGAATGCAGCAAATGTCGGAAGATTATCTACCGTGGCTAGTTTTCTAGATTCAGGATATTTTTCAGCATCAACAACAACAAAAGTGGTATCGTTATTTTCTGAAGCCAGTTTTTTAAATTTTGGTTTCATAATCCGACAGTTACCACA
This sequence comes from Aquimarina atlantica, assembly GCF_000626715.1. GTDB lineage: Bacteria > Bacteroidota > Bacteroidia > Flavobacteriales > Flavobacteriaceae > Aquimarina > Aquimarina atlantica. The sequence continues at coordinate 130,645 of NZ_AQRA01000004.1, forward strand.
CCAAGTGGCAGAATACTGTACAATCACAGTATCGTTATCCTGTATTAGTTGTGAAAGATTATCTGCTGCTAGTTCTTGTACCATATTATTTGAATTAAAGTTTAGAAAAAATTTCTCTGGGGTTATTGCCCAGAGAAATTTTTAATTAGGATTTATCATTAATGAGTTGCCAGGTAAGAAGCTACTCCTTTTCTATCTGCATTCATTGCATCTTTTCCCTCTTCCCAGTTTGCAGGGCATACTTCACCATTTTTTTGTACATGCGTATACGCATCGATCAATCTTAAAAACTCAGCTACATTTCGACCAACAGGCATATGGTTTATTCCTTCATGAAAAACCGTACCTTCTTCATCGATTAAATAAGTAGCTCTATACGTTACATTATCTCCTTCTACAGTTACAACACCAGTTTCTTCATTATAAGTTTCATTTGTAATATCCAGAATACCTAATGTGCTTGCAAGATTACGATTAGAATCTGCAAGAATTGGATAGGTTACTCCTTCAATACCTCCGTTATCTTTAGATGTATTTAACCAAGCAAAATGAACTTCTGGAGTGTCACAAGAAGCACCAATTACGATTGTATCTCTTTTTTCAAATTCATTTAAAGCTTCTTGAAAAGCGTGTAATTCTGTTGGACAAACAAATGTAAAATCCTTAGGGTACCAAAAAAGTAATACTTTTTTATTCTTATTTTTAGCTTCTTCTAAAACGTTAAGCTTAAAAGTATCGCCCATATCGTTCATTGCATCAACGTCTAGATTAGGAAATTTTTTACCTACAAATGCCATTTTTTTATTTTTTAAAATTTATAATTGATTAATTTTTGACAACGCAAATATACGCCTACTTATAGAACAATAATTACTGTATAATTTTAATTATTTATATTTATATAGTTTTTTCTAATCATAGAAAGATTTTTTACAAAACGAATCAAATTCCTACACAAACATCCGTTTACCTACAAAAATTACGGATAAATAGCACTTTTTTTACGGTGAATTACACTGCGTTAAATCTATTTTTGTATTTTCGTCAACGTAAATAAACCAAGAATTTATTGAACGTTGAAAAATTTTATTCAACATATAACTATATTATTTTTAATAAGCTTTACTCTTACTGTACAGTCTCAATCTTCTATAACTTCTGATAGTATTCAAAGTTATATTGAAAAAGCTGAGAAGTTACAGGAAGAATACAAGTACGAACAATCTTTGGAAATAGCTCAAGCTGCACTTCATTATGCACAATATAATAATGATGATAAGAGTCTTGGGTATATAAATAATATTATTGCCAAAAATTATGAAACTAGTGAAGATGATAATGAAGCCAGAAGATATTATAGAAGAGCATTAACCTATGCTCGAAGTTCAAAGAGTGAAGTATTAGAAACAGATCTATACAATAACCTTGCTCGAGTATATACCAAACACAACCTTACACGTAAACAAGGAGTAGGGTATTACAAAAAATCTTATGAGTTTGCCGTAAGGTTAAAAGATACTATAAGAATGATACGTCCATTATTAAATCTTGGAGAATATTATATTTCCAGAAATGATTTTGACAGTTCTTATGAATATCTGGCACCGGCAAGAAAGTTGATTCATCAAAAGTCTTCTAATCTGGATAAAACCAAACTAAATAGCCTTTTGGGAAAATATTTCCTTAGTGTACGAAAGTTTAAAAAATCGGAAGAATATACAGATAAAGCAATATCATATGCCATTGGTGAAACTAAAAATAAAGAAAATAACGATGAGTTAATTTCTAGATATTATGAAGAGTTGGCTTCTGCATACGAAACCAAATCGGGTCTATATGTTAAACAAGATGACTACAAAAAGGCATACAACTATCAGAAAAAACAATTTCAAAATATATTACAGGCAAACAATCATAAGAAATTAAAAGAGCTTAGACGTGCCAATATTAAGTATGAAGTTGATATTTTTGAAAAAAGAGCAAAAAAGGCAGAATCTGAGAAAAAAGAAAGTGAATCAGAAGTTGTAAAATGGAGAATTAGTATTATCCTGGGGATCATTCTAATTCTAATATCATTAGCTTTCTTAATTAGTTCTTATAAGAATAATATACAAAAGAAAAGGCTTAACAATGATTTACTAGACAAAAACAAGGAATTAATAAGTGCCAAAGAAACTGCAGAGCAAGTATCTACTTTAAAATCTCAGTTTATCTCTACTGTAAGTCATGAACTTAGAACACCGCTATATGGCGTAATTGGACTTACGTCTCTATTAATGGAAAACCCTGACAAAAAGAAGACCAATGAATATTTAGAATCTTTAAAATTTTCTGGTGATTATCTTTTAGCTTTAATTAATGATGTTTTACAGTTAAGCAAAATAGAAACTAATGAGGTTAAACTCGAAAAAGTATCTTTTGATATTAGAACACTCATAGAAGGGATTGTTAACTCTCTTCATACCAAACAAAAAAGCAACAACAATACTGTTCATATTGATATAGACAAAAAAATAAATACCACTTTACTTGGAGACTCGGTAAGATTATCACAAATTTTAATAAATCTAATCGGTAATGCTCTTAAATTTACCAAAGATGGAAACATTTGGGTTAATGTAAAATGTATTGACAATAAGGAAGATAATTATATTTTACGATTTATTGTTAGAGATGATGGAATAGGAATCCCTAAAAATAAGCAACAAACAATTTTTGACAACTTTGCACAGGTAAAGAACGAAAACCAAGAATATGAAGGTACAGGATTAGGATTAGCAATTGTTAAGAAATTAATTCATCTTCACAATAGTGAAATTCATATAAGAAGTAAAGAAAACCAGGGATCTGAATTCTATTTTGATCTGTACTATGAAAAAGCTGTAAAAGAACAGCAGATTTCATTAAAGACAGGAGAAAATTTAAGTATCGGAACAAGCAATTTCTATGTTCTTATTGTAGATGATAATAAAATAAATCAAATTGTCACTCAAAATATCCTTAAAAAGAAAGGATACACTTGTAATATTGCAAACAATGGTATGGATGCAATCGAAATGTTAAAAAATGAAAAGTTTGATTTGGTATTAATGGACATAAATATGCCTGAAATGAATGGCCTTGAGGCTACCAAAGTAGTACGAACTTTTAATACTAATATTCCGATTATAGCACTTACAGCTGTTGAAGAAGGAGAAATAAGAAATCAAGCTTTGTCAGTAGGCATGAATGATGTAATCATTAAACCTTATGACACTCAACAATTCTTCCAGACAATAATGAGAAACATCTCAAAAGTAAAAATGATATAGCCCAGTTAAAAAGGGCGAAACGAAATCTGTTATATTCGATCATTTAATCTGTTAAATCTTATCTGATTTCTTCTGAAAGTCTTAATTTAGATGCGATAACTATAAGATTTACCACATTCATTATGAACACAAAAAACATGGGGTTTAATACCATCTGTACTCATCATGGCGAAATTAAGGATGAACAATTTAAAGGAGCTATATCGCCAATTTATATGTCTACCTCTTATGCTTTTGAAGGTGTAGATGTAAAACGTTATCCCAGGTATTTTAACACTCCCAATCAAGAAGCGTTGTCTAAAAAAATAGCTAAGCTCGAAAAAGGAGAATCTTCTTTGATTTTTGGTAGTGGTATGGCAGCGATAAGCACTACACTATTTGCATTTTTACAGAAAGGAGATCATATCGTTTTACAACGTACACTCTATGGGGGGACTGCCAATCTCATTAATGAAGAGTTTAAAAAACATGGTATAGAATTTTCTTATGTAGATGCTCAAACCCCAGAAGGTTTTAAACAAAAAATACAACCTAATACCAAAGTAATCTATATAGAAACACCTTCTAATCCTCTACTCACAATTATTGACATTAAATCTATTGCTGATTTAGCAAAAGAAAATAATATTGTTACTATTATAGATAACACTTTTGCGTCTCCTGTAAATCAAAATCCAATTCTATTTGGTATTGATATCGTTATTCATTCTGCTACCAAATACCTGGGAGGCCACAGTGATATTCTAGCAGGGGCTGTCATTTCTAGCGAGAAAAATATCGATCAGATATTTCAGGTTGCTAAGAACTTTGGTGGCAGTTTAAGCGACTTTACAGTATGGATGTTAGAGAGAAGTATAAAAACACTGGGCATTAGAGTACAACGCCAGAATAAGAATGCGCTTAAACTTGCTAAATGGCTTAAAAAACATGAAGATATTGCCAGAGTCTATTATCCTGGATTGAAATCACATCCCGACCATGAGATTGCTAAAAAACAAATGACAGGTTATGGTGGTATGCTATCTTTTGAATTAAAAGAAGGCATAGATGCCAGTAAATTTCAAAAAGAATTAAAGCTAATAAAAAGCTCTATGAGTCTTGCCGGAGTCGAAAGCACTATACTATCCCCTACCCTTACCTCACATGCATTACTTACCGAAGAAGAACGAAATTTGCAGGGGATCAAAGATGGGTTATTACGATTAAGCGTAGGAATCGAAGAAAAAGAAGATTTAATGCAAGATATACAACAAGCCATAGAAAAAGTAAAAGTCCCAGAATTAGAACATTAAAATATGAAGTTAGATATTCTAGCCATAGGAGCTCATCCTGATGATGTAGAACTAAGTTGTTCAGGCACCATAGCCAAAGAAGTTAGTAGAGGTAAAAAAGTTGGAATACTGGATCTTACCCGAGGAGAACTAGGAACAAGAGGTACTCCCGAAATTAGAGATCAGGAAGCAAAAAATGCTTCTAAGATCCTAGGAGTTGCTACCCGCGAAAATTTGGGTTTTAAAGATGGGTTCTTCATAAATGATCAACATCATCAATTAGAGGTCATAAAAAAAATAAGAAAATATAAACCCGAAATTGTACTGTGTAATGCAATTGTTGATCGCCATATAGACCATGGCAAAGGAAGTAAACTAGCTAGTGATTCTTGCTTTTTGTCGGGATTAAAAAAAATTGAAACCACTCTTGATGGTGTAAATCAAGATCCATGGAGACCCAAACACGTATATCACTATATACAATGGGCCAATATTGAGCCTGACTTTGTCGTAGATATTAGTAGTCATATCGATAAAAAAATAGAAAGCGTTATGGCATATACTTCTCAATTTTACGATGCAGGTAGTAAAGAGCCTGTTACTCCTATCTCGAGTAAGAATTTTATTGAAAGCGTAAAGTATCGTGCTGCCGATTTAGGACGAATAATAGGTGTAAATCATGCCGAAGGCTTTACCGTAGAACGCTATATAGCAGTCGATTCTATTTTTGATTTAATTTAATTCAAAAAAATGTTTGTAGAAAGCTATAAATACTTTATTTTTGCACCCGAAATTAAATGGTGGTTGTAGCTCAGTTGGTTAGAGCGCCTGATTGTGGTTCAGGAGGTCGTCGGTTCGAGACCGATCTTCCACCCTTTATAATAAAAAGCCCTTTTTCAAGGGCTTTTTTGTTTCATTATAGTTTGTGTTTTATTTTAACCATCTTATTATTCACCTTCTTTAGCACCATCAACAATAATTCTCTCTGCTCTATTTGCTACTTCCCAGGCGGTATAAAATACTAACTTTGCTCTTTTAGTCATGAGTTCATATTCTATTTTATCTGGTGTATCGGTTGGTTTATGATAATCCTCATGTACTCCATTAAAATAAAATATGATAGGAATATTATGTTTTGCAAAATTGTAATGATCACTTCTAAAATAAAATCGATTAGGATCGTTTTCAGCATTATATGTATAATCCAAATCTAATTTGGTATGCTCGGCGTTTACTTTTTCGCTGATATTGTGTAATTCTGTACTTAACCGATCGCTACCGATTAAATAGACATAATTGCTTTTATCCTTTCCCTCATGTTTTTTATCAATTCTTCCTATCATATCGATATTGAGGTCGGTTACTGTATTTTCTAAAGGAAAAACAGGGTTCTCTGTATAAAATTTAGAACCATACAATCCTTTTTCTTCACCTGTAACATGCAAAAATAAAATAGATCGCTTTGGCCCCTTACCATCTTTCTTTGCTTTCATAAAGGCATCTGCTATTTCTAATATACTTACTGTTCCAGAACCATCATCATCGGCACCATTATAAACATTATCATCTTTATCAATCCCTACATGATCATAATGCGCAGAAATCACTACAATCTCATCAGGTTTTTCTGTACCTTCAATAAACGCCAATACATTCTCTGAAGATTTGATACCTCCCCTAAAATAGCTTTCTGGAATTTCCTGATAATAATCATCTCCTCCTAAAGGAGAAGGGATACCCATTCTTTGGTATTGCTTTTTTAAATATTCTGCGGCTTTCTTCTGACCCGGCTCTCCTGTATCACGTCCTTCAAACTCATCTCCTGCAAAAACGTATAAATAATCTTTTAATTCTTTAGCAGTAATGCTTTCGGCATAAGTAACTGCAGTTAATTCTGTATTCACACTAGTATGTGAATCTATTTTTGGGTTAGTAGGTGTAGAATTTTGTGAAGTCCCACAACAACTGACTATAAATGAGCTAACTAGTATTATAGTATTTTTCATGTAATAATTTAATTAATAAAGCACAATATACTCAATTCATCTCATATGAATAAGGGAATACCCTTTTTAAAGAAAATATCTCTTAAATTATTTTAAATTTTTCTTTTTAGAATTAAAAAAGGTTTTATATTTGCACCCGCATTCAGGGAATACCTGATGAGACTAAACACTGGAGAAATGGCAGAGTGGTCGAATGCGGCAGTCTTGAAAACTGTTGAGGGTCACACCTCCGGGGGTTCGAATCCCTCTTTCTCCGCAAGGAATGTATTAAGTTCCTATAAAAGCCCATAAATATGATTTTTATGGGCTTTTTAATTCTTACACTTTTTAGAGAAAACCATCAAAGTTTATGTCGTTTCTTTTTTAGCTATATATGTTTCTAAAAACTTATGATATATATCTACTTTTTTTAACCTTGTAAGATCTTCTTGAGTTACTTTATAAGCACCTTTACGCTCTTGTTCTGGAGTAATGAATGTTCGGGTTTCGAATTCTATGATTACTTTAGGCTCATAATCCGCCAATTTTCTTAATTGAGCCATAATTTTTTCTTTTTGCGTATCGCGACCAGAACACAATGTTATAAATGAATAGTTTGTAAGGTATTCTTTGTTTTTTTTGATAAAGGTTTTCATCGGATGCGCTATGATATAGTTCCAAATAGGAGCCACCAAAACAATATGGTGGTAGTCATTCCACAAGATGTTTAGTTCATTGATCCTAGGAAAACGATTAAACAACATATCTAACATAATCCTGAACATCCCTCGTTTTTTGGGTTCGGTGATTTGCAACAGATCTGCTTCCAGATCTTTGGCTAGATCTTTAGCCAATAATTCATTGTTTCCAGAAAAGGAAAAGTAAACGATTAGAGTTTTCATAATGGTGCATTTTGTGTAAGAATTATTTGAAAAACGACTTAAATTCTGGTAACTGCGAAAGCAATAATATCATCTACCAGATCATAAATCAAGTAGTAAAACCATAACTATTTTAAACTATTTCTGAATTCTTTCAGCTATTTCTTTTCCAAAGTCATTTGCCATTTCTACAGCAATTTTACTATTTGATCTTTTTGTTTTTGATTCGGTATTGGGTTTCATTAACCAAAATACTCTTGAATCAATAAGTATGGCTTCTTTTTGTTTGATCAACTCTTCAAGCAAACGTTGAGATCTTTTTGTAGAGCCGCTACCTAAAGTGATCGCAACTACATGCTTTCTCTGTAAATAATCTATATTTTTTATGTGATCACGAATTGCTTTATCGGGAGCCCAATTATAAGTATTCGCACAGAACACATATAAATCAAAAGACTCTTTTTCAAATTTTTTGGCAGCAGCTACTGTAACCACTTTTGATCCCCAACCCTTCTCTAACAAGCCTTCTGCAAATGACTTGCTTACTTTTTCATCAAGATTATAAATCGGATCAGGGTCATAAACAATAAGTGCCTTCTGATCGCTATTAGCCGACCCAACGACAGCAATCTTTTCAGGTCCTTTTTTATCCACAATAACAGTAAGCACTATCCAAACAATCAATGTTAATCCCAATATTACCAGAATATTTATCATGATCCTTTTTCTTCTTTTCATTATCCGTAATTATATTTTTTAAAAAGATTAATATGGAACCAGTTCATATCCTGCATTCAGCAAGAGAACTCCTACTAAAAACAGAAGTACGTATAACACTTGTACTAATTTTATATTGATAAATTCTAACCATTTGGCGGTTCCTTTCGGAAAGATAAACAGCAACAACCCCATACCTAATGAAATCCAACCTATGACAGTAATGATAAATTTCCAGTTTGGTTCCCATATATTATGAAAAAGGATGTTGAGTAATCCCACAATAATTGTTATAAATGAAGTTATAATTACAAATTTTTGATCTTTTAAGTCCTCAAAAATCTGTTTGATCCTATTGGGGTTAAAACTCAATACGAAGAAAAATATAATCAAATACCAACCCCAAAATTTTGCTAAAAATATAGATATGTCCATAATAAACTTTTATATGATCCATCTCAAATATAGAAACTACACTCCTTTTTTAATATGACCAATGTCATTAGAGCATTCTTTAAAATCTACTCATAAGTCTAGTGTTGCGATAGCACTTAAATATTTAAAAATCTGATAATTATCATTGTGAGATAATTCATATGCAATTATTTTTATTTTTCTGAAAAACCACCATAATGAAACCTGAAATCGTAAAAAAAGGAACTAATTATTTTCAGCAGCTAACATCTGTAGAAATCAATAATCAAATTTGGTTCATTGTTGATGAAGTAGTAAAAGTGCTTGAGTTAGGAAATCCGGATGAAGTTTGGAGTACACTGGATATAGAAGAACGTTTTGCTACCGAAATATTTTATAATGGAGCTCAAAAAAACGCGAACCTGATTTCTGAAAGTGGTTTATATTCTTTAATTTTTAAAAGTACCACAAACAGTGCTAAAAAATTTAGAAAATGGGTCACTAATCAGGTTTTACCGCTAATACGTGTTAGAGGGTATTATACTACAAAGCGATTAGAAATACCCAATTTTGTAATCCGGTTTAATGATAATTGGGATCGCATATCTTCTGGCTATTTTTCGATATTAAGCGAACTTTTTATTAGGTTATATGGACGGTTTGAACAAGAAGGGTATATTTTACCCAACAAAGCTTTAGACGGTAAAGAAATACGGCCAGATATTAGTGTTTCTATTCATTTTGAAAAACATCTTGAAGAAAATTATCCACAATATAACCGTGAATTTAAAACCTATCTTCATCGATTACCAAATGGTAAAGAAATAGAAGTGAAACAATACAGGAATCATTTGCTTCCCACATTTATAGATTTTGTAGACAATCATTGGTTACCCGAACATGCATATACCTATTTTAAAAGTCGTGATAAAGAAGCCTTAAAATACCTTCCAAAATTAATCGGATCAGAAGCTTGATATCACACTTTTTATTTCGATTCGTAAAATAAGTAACGGTACAAATTCTCTACATTGTTCCCGAAATATTTTATCATGACATTTTTATACCTTAGTTAATTATGATCGGTTATCTTATGAAGATTTTCACGTATATCTCTCAAAAAAGGAATTTTACAAACGATCATGTTTTCATTTTATAGAGATGTAAATCTTTTCCCCAATAATGTTCTTCGATATGATATGTTTTTAATCCAAATTTCGCATAAAATTGATATGCATGCTGCGAAGTCCAAACTTCAATATTATGTATATCTACGTTTTTTTCTATCTCTTCTAAACAGTGCAAAATCATTTTTCTGCCTATCCCTTTACCTTTAAAATCCGGGTGAATAAAATCCCACGAAAGCCTTGCGGTAGTATCATCACTCTTATGATAACCTCCACAACCAATTACCTTATTCTCTTTCTTTACAACAAAATATGTTTTACCATGTGTCTTTAAGTAGCCTGTAAGGTCTTCCCATTCTTTTTCGGCAAAATACTCGGGAACATTTAGAAAAAATATATTCTTGAGTTCGGGTAACTGTTCTTCTCTATATCTAATAATTTGCTCTTCAAGCATTTTAGAAAGGATTAAAAATTCTAATTCTTTGTGGCTCCCATTTATCTAGTAATGGGATGTTCTTTTTATCATAAAAAGGCCATTGACTGTTTGAAATATAAAGATATCCCATTTCTTTATAAAATTTACCATTGGTAGGCTCTCCTTTATACGATAATGCATTATCCAAAATTTTGACTTTAGTCACTTTATTAACACCTATAGTTAGTTGTATCACCTTTTTAGGGTTAGAATTATTTTGAATAGCCACCAATGTAGTATCATTAATATAATTTAAACCATCTATACCTTTTAATAAATACGACTTGGATTCATACCACATTCTATCAGAAAAATCTGCTAAACTTAATTTCATAATCCCTTTTATATAATCGGCTATAAATAGATGCTGGTGCGTATGATCAAGAGTTATCCCTTGTAAGTTAAATGCCTCTTTTACCTCAAAAGAATTTTCGAGCACTCCTTTATTGGCATCTATTACAAATATTTTGGGCGACACAGAATTAGTTGCATATATTTTATTGTTTTTAGCTAAAACCATACTTCCAATAACAGCTTCTTCTGGTATTTCTATTTTAGCAAGTACGCTTCCATTTTGGGTATTTATCTTATACACAAATGATTTGTTATTTTGCTCTTTATCATATTTACTATAATTCGGAAACATAGAAGATGATACCCAAATAGAGTTCTTATCTACTCCTTTTATAATTGCAAAAGCAGCACCTGCTAAAGATAGAAGTTCTTCAGACTTTTTGGTTTTTAGATTATATTTAATAACAAATCCGTTTCTTACATCTGTGAGATAAGCCATGTCTTCTACCACAACAATATCTTCGACATGATATTTGTTTGATATTTCAAAAAGAACTGAGCTTGATTCTTTTTGAGTTGAAAAAAAGGAAGCTTTTTTCTTTAAATCGTTTGCAAACCTCTTCTCTGCTAAAAGAGATTTAAAATCTTCATCCTCAAATTTTAATTCTGAGTTCCAACTCAGCAAAGTACTCAAAAGTTCAAAAGCTTGTTCATTCTTACCATTAAGCGTATAAGAAGCCGCCAAATTAAACAATATAGTAGGCTGCGAAGGGTGTAACTCTAAAGCTTTTAAATTAAGTTTTTCAAAGGCTTCAAAGTTTTTATCCTTATACGCTTCAATACTCTTTTTATAGAGTTCATTTAAGCTTTGTGTATACCCTGTTAAAGTTACCAGAAGAAAAAATATGAGTATTTTAAATTTCATGATCGCTATACTTTTATATGATAATCTATACATCAAATATGATAAATTACTATGTGAAAAATTGAATGAAAATATCATGAAATAGCTCATAAATATCATTTTTTTGACCATTTGGTAAATGTTTCGTTTACTTACGGTTATTTCTATACTTCGATGTGTTTTAAAAAATGATTTGATACTATGAATTAAAAGTTTAAATTATAAACGGCTTAATAAAACTACATACTTACCTAGATTCATTATTATGAAAATACTTATTGTTGATGATGAGGCTTTGGCCAGAAAGAGGATTTTAAAATTGATTATTGAAGCCAAAGTAACCGATTCTATTTTTGAGGCATCGTCTGGTAAGGAAGCTATACAATATATTCGTGAGTTAGAGCCCGATCTTGTTTTCTTAGATATACAAATGACAGACATGACTGGTTTTGATGTCTTAAAAAAAGTGCATCCAGAATATACTCCTACTATTATTTTTGTAACTGCTTTCGATAGTTTTGCTGTAAAAGCATTTGAAGTGCAAGCAATTGATTTTTTATTAAAGCCTTTTAAAAAAGAACGATTTTTTGAAGCTTTACACAGGGGAATCAATCGTATCAAAATAAATGAAAAAGAAATCTTTTCCTCAAAAATGAATAGCTTAATTCAATTTCTAAAAAATGAAGAAACAAGCATATTAGAGGAGCGTAACACCTATTTAGAACGAATTGTTTTAAAACTAGGAAAGAAATATTATTTTGTAGAAACCAGCGATGTAAAGTATATCGTTTCATCTGCCTACTATGCCGAAATTTTCACGTATTCGGGCCAAAAACATGTATATCGTATTTCTATGAGTGATTTTATTAAAAAATTAGATCCAAAAGAATTTATTCGTATAAACAGGTCAACTATCATTAGATTGAAAGAAATTAAAGAGATTATAGGAGAAGGTATGGGAGATTATAGTATTATCATGAACGATGAACAATCATTCTCTTTAACAAAAACATATAAAGCGTCTTTTCTAAAGAAAATTGATATTAAGAATTCTTAAAATGTTAGATAAAAAACTTTTTAGATTTATAGTTCTCTTTTATATTTTGGCATGCCTCTTCGGTCTTGTTAATGCTCTTTTTCAAAAAATAAGCGGAGTTTCACTTAAGTCATTTACCTGGATTGGGCTTATCATGAATTACTTGTTTAATTATGGTACCAAGTTCATATTTATTATACTATCAATCATATTTACGAGAGTTTATATTATGCACAAATTCTCTCTACCCATTAGCATCATTATTCACACTCTAATTTCAGTTTTATTATCATTGTACAGTTCGATTCTACTATTGGGATATGAAAAATATATCCTGGGATTTACCGATGTCATTGATATAAAAGTAATTTTATTAAGGTTAGCTTATAGTTCTAATTTTAATTTTTTTGTCTATTTCACGCTAATCACCATTCTATATGCTTATTACTATTTTAAAAAACAGAAAGATCAGGAAATCAAAGAATCTAATTTAAAAGCGCAATTGCTGGATTCAAAAATTAAAGTCTTACAATCACAGCTACAACCACATTTTCTATTTAACGCTTTAAACGACATCTCTTCTTTAATGGATATTGATATTGAAAAATCACAAGATGCATTAGCCGATTTAAGTGAAATGCTAAGAAAAACACTAAGTATCAAAGATGTAAAATATATTACTTTAGAAGAAGAGTTATCAATTTTGAATAAGTATTTAGATATTGAAAAACTACGATTTGGAGAAAAATTAAATTTTAAAATTGATATTGCTGATTGTATATTACTAGAAAAAGTACCTCCACTTATCTTACAACCTATTGTAGAAAACTCTATAAAACATGGTTTTTCATATACCCATGATACAATTGTAATTGGTGTAAAGGTTTTTATTCTACATGATGATATTGTTTTCGAAATAACTAATAATGGAGCACAATTACGACAAGAAAAAGTTGTTTTTGGTAATGGTATCAGTAATGTTTTAGAGCGAATAGACACCTTGTATCAAAGTAATTATTCATTTGAAATTAGAAATAATGAAAATTCTGGAGTGATCAATTGTATAAAAATACCAAGAATTTTTGAATAGGTTAAGCGCTCTTAACATTTTACAATATAAATAACTACTTCAAAAACAGTGACTCTACAATCACTTTGGCTGCCGCCCTACTACCAGATAAAGAAGGATGAAATTGATCTGGACTGTAATATAAAAAATCGTTAGTGTTATCAAAATGTTGTTTCCAGACTTTTCCTACAGGACATAGTATCGCCTTATTTTTGATTGCTGCATCTGTATAGTTTTTAATTACACCATCAAAAGTATGATAGTATATTCTCGATGGCCACACCATAAAATAAGCCAATTTTGAGCCATTTGCGTTACATAAGTTACTATACTCTTTTCCAGAGTTAAGAAGCATTGCTCTCCCATCTGCCTGGGACGAAGGCCCTTGCTGTACAATCACAAAGTCATATTTCTTTGTTTTAATCAGACGTTGAACTTCTTTATCTGCCCAATGATCTACGATAGCATAATTAGGCTTAGCCAGCATGGTAGTCGTAACCATAATCCCCTTTCTTTTTGCTTCTTGTGTTACTAATCTGGGTAAATTATTGCTATAGGTTAAGCTGTTACCCACAAACAAAAGATCATATTCTTCGCGCGACATATCATTACTACCATCTTGTTGATCAGAAGTTCTGATACCTGATTCTTGTGTAATATGAGTAGATGAGCAAGATATACACATCATACATAACCCTACAAATAGTATAATCGTTCTGTTAGCCATTGTGTTTTATATAGATATAAATAAGGACATAAGTTTATACAAATATTCTGGTTTTGGAGATTAATGATATCGATAATCCATTTTTTGATAATAACACATTACAAGTTGATATCTGTAATTTTAAAAACCAACCAATTACTGATACTTCATCAAATTTATAATGAGTTATAACATAACATAATACCCCATAACAAATTACAATAACCTTTTTACATACGAGATCTATACATTTGGATTTCAAACTTAAAACTCACACATCAATTATGAAAAAATCATTTTTAAAAAGAAAGTCAAAATCATGGACAGCCCCCGTATGTATTCTTGTATCTATTTTTATTTTTTTTGCTTGTCAGCATGAAGATAGTGATGAACAAAGTACTGAATCTATCGACGAAGATGCTACATATTCTCTAGCTAAGATTTTAATTTCTAACGGAACAGAATTAGATTTTTTTGCAGTTAAAGGAGAAAAAGGCATTGGTATCGATGAATATACTCGTTCAGAAAATCCCCTAATTAAAATGGATGATAACGAATCTTTTTTGGAATTATATCTAAAAATAGCTCCGAAAAATGCTGAAATTCCTTCTAGGTTAATCGAAGATCATGGTAAAGGAGCCCAAAAGTTAATCTCTGGAAGAAAAATTACTAACAATGCAGGTAAAATAGTATCGATAGATATGAAATCTGTTTCTTTTGAAATAGAAACTAAAGAAAACACAGACGAAACAAAAAGTAGTTGTTTTCTAAATTGCTATTCTTTATCAGGTAATTCTGGTGGCCCCTATAGAAAATGTAGTTGGAACAAAGCTTCTAGTTTTGGAGTAAACGACGGAGGTCATAAAAGACGACATATGGAAGCATTAACCAAAGCATGCGATGGTAGATGGCAACATAAACTACAGGTAAGAAGTTTTAAAAAATGGAAAACTAAAATTACCCGGACTATCGAAAGTGGATGGACGCGAAGAACTAAATATCGTGATATACGTAGGTCTCATAAAATACAAAGAGATACCAAAGGTAATGGTCCTCACGATGCTGATGCTTCATCAAAATTCTGGTCTGGTAAATTCTAGAAAACTAACTTTCAGTTATTTAAATATTTAACTAATCTTAAAAACCGTAAAGTGCATTTTTTTTTACGGTTTTTTTTAATGTATTTTCACTACTTCGAAGGTAGATTGCATACCTGGTAGGGAATATACAAAGTAAAACGTTATAATTAATACTGCTAAGAAAGAGATTAATATATCAAAAATTACTTTTTCAATACGTCTCTTTTTATTGAAAGGCAAATCACCTAAGTATAGTCTAATGATTTACAGATTAAAAGTTTTTAAAAAAGTTGCTGATTTTCTAAGTTTTACCAAAGCTGCCAAAATGCTTTTCATCACACAACCAGCAATAACAAAACATATAAATGAATTAGAAAAACATTTTGGCAAAGCCTTGTTTAACAGACATGGTAACAAAATAAGTTTAACTCCCGAAGGAAAATTATTATTACAATATGCCAATAAAATATTGAGTTTATATAATCAGCTAGAAGATGATTTTCTAGCTTTAAATAGCAAATTCCCAGATAAGATCACTATAGGAGCAAGTACTACGATTTCTCAATACATTTTACCTAAAATATTATCAAAATTTAAAGCAAAATATAGTACTACCAACATCACGCTTCTGAATAATAATTCTGAACAGATAGAATCATCAATTATCAATAAACAAGTAGATATTGGTTTTACCGAAGGAAATACTTCTAATCCGTTATTACATTACGAGACATTTGTTTTAGACGAAATTGTTTTGGTCACCAGCGCTGATAATACTACATTAAAAAAGCAAGAAATTACGCTAAAAGAATTAAAAAAATTACCATTAATATTACGAGAAAAAGGTTCTGGCACCAGAAACATTATAAAAGATGCTTTGCAAAATGCAAATGTAGATATTAGTCAATTAGCAATTGAGATGACCTTAGGAAGTACCGAAAGTATCAAAACATATTTAACGCACTCGGGCTCCTACTCTTTTCTATCTATTCATTGTATTACAGATGAGTTAATGGCTAATAAGCTAAAAATCATTGATATTACTTCTTTTACCATCAAGCGTGTTTTTCATATGGTGAATTTACATGGAGAATATTCGAATACTGTAGAAAAAACAAAACACTTCTTTGCTGCTCATTATAACCTAATGGAATAAGAGATTACAAATTGTAATGAAATTCATGCTGTAAAAACACTCAAATTTGTATCTACGATTCAGTATTAAAAAGACGTAGATGAATATTTTGAAGAAAGAAAAGGTTACTCGACTTACCGGAATAATTATATTTTTTCTAATTATAGTAGCATGCTTATGCTCAATAATAAATAGTTCTGTAGCATTATTATTAGGTGTTATATTTACTAATATATTCGGGAATCGATTTCTTGTATTTAATAACAAAGCCATTAGTTTTTTACTTCAACTCGCTATTATCGGAATCGGTTTTAACCTCGATATCCAGAAAACATGGGCTATTGGGCAAAATGGTTTTATGTATATCATGTTTTTTGTAATTTTTGCCTTATGTATTGGGATTTTATTAGGAAAGACCTTTAAGGTCGAACAAAAAACAGCGCATTTAATTTCTTCGGGAACCGCTATCTGCGGTGGGAGTGCAATTGCAGCAATAGCATCTACCATAAATGCCCCAAAAGAAGGTATTTCTATTGCTTTAAGTATAGTTTTTATTCTTAATGCAATAGCATTATTAGTTTTCCCAGCTCTAGGGCACTTATTTAATTTATCCGAATATCAGTTTGGTTTATGGAGCGCTATTGCCATTCATGATACCAGTTCAGTGGTTGGGGCTGCGCAAGTCTACGGAGAAGAAGCCTTAAAAATAGCTACAATCATTAAGTTGGTTAAGACGTTGTGGATAGTCCCTGTAGCTATTTTTTCTTCTCTGCTATTTAAGGGTGAATTCCATTCAAAAAAAATACCCTGGTTTATACTAATCTTTGTTTTGGCAATTATCATAAATAGTTATTCGGCAATCTCTAGTACAATTACAAATTCGATATATACAATTTCAAAATCAATATTTGTAGTAGTTCTCTTTCTGGTAGGAATGAACTTATCTATTTCTAAAATAAAAGCTGTTGGGTGGAAACCTGCAGTTCTAGGAATATCGACATGGTTTATTATATCAACAATCTCATTATTTACAATACTTAATTTATAATAACCAGAGAATGAACAGTTATAACACTTCTGATATTTTTATGAAAAACCTTTTTATGTTTCCCTTTCTGGATGTATACGGGTTCTATCATATATACATCTGGAAAGTTATAGTAATTCTACCTCAATCCATTTAAAAATAAGTCGGTTGTTTTTTGGAGTTAGGTAGTATTTACTATTTATATTAAGCCTTCTAACGCTAATTTTAGAAGGCTTTTCTTTATTTTGTAAGGTTAAGGTTTTAATATTTTCGTTTAATAGACTTTAAAATATCGGTATCGCTCTTATGAGTTACAAAAACATTAACATTCACATTATCAGAAATATCTGTAATTATTCCTGTATTTTATAGAGAAACACTACGAGCAAAGTTTGGGAAATCTCAACTATAATACAGGGAAAATTATTTTTTTGAAGCCAATTCCAAACAGAGAATTACAAATCATTTTGTAACTTTAAGTAGAATTAACCAGTACGTATGTCTTTAACTTTACAAAAATTTGGAATTTCATCAGAAAAAACATTGCTATTTCTTTTTGTTCTAAAAAAAGATGGAGAAATAATTTCTTTCAATAATAGATGCGAGCTATTATTTCCTCTTGATAAAAATAAAATTGAAGGAAAATTCATTACCGATTTTATAATCGATAAAGATGTATCTGTATTTTTAAGTTCGACATCTGGTTTATCTCATAGCAGTCCGCTTATCAACGTATCTTTAAACTTTCCTACAGAAAATCAAGGAGTAGTCTCAATAAAATTTGATTTCAAACTACATAATGATTTAATTTATGCAACAGGAATAGATACTACAGAAGAATACAAAGAACATAGAGCTTTATTAACCATTTCAAAACTAGCCAAAACAGGCGCCTGGTATTTTAATCCCAAGAATAACGAAATGTATTGGTCAGATGGATGTTACTTCATAAACGAGTTAAGTCCCTGCACTTCTATAACTAGAGAAAAAGAAATTAGTTTTTATCCTGAAGATGCCAGAGTGAGAATAAAAAGTTTCCTCGATAACCTTATCAAAGACAAGGAAACTTATGAGTATACAGAAAAAATTATTACCGAAAAAGGAAATGAAAAATGGATTAAAGTTATAGGACAACCTGTTATCTATAAAGATGAAGTTGTATATGTAAACGGAACTATCACAGATGTTACAGATCGGCACAATTACATCGAAAAATTGAAATACAGTGAAGAAACTAAACATTTAGCTTTAAAAGGAATACAATCTGGGTTATTTGATTATCATGTAAAAAACAATGAAGTTTTTTACAGTTCGGATTTTAAAAAAATGTTGGGGTTACCGCTAGATCAGGATTTTGTAGCAGAAGAAGAGTTTAGAAAAATGATACATCCAGATGATGTAGAAAAAATGCTTAAGAGGAGACAAGATAACTTTAATCAAGAAGGTAATTACTATTATAATTACTATCGGCTCAAACATATTAATGAAGGATATCGACATTATGAGGTGTATGGTTTCAAAAGAAAAAACGCAAAGGGAGAAATAACCCGAATGATTGGTAATTTGATCGATGTTCATCAAAAAAAGATTAATGAAAGAACTATTGTAGAAAGTAAAAACCGATTACAGGCAATTGTTAATAATGGGTTTGCGTATACAATTTTGTTAGATACCAAAGGGGTAATTCTAATGACTGATGAGAAATCTGTAAAAATTATAAAAAGAGATTTTAATGTAAATCCAAATCAGGTATCTTGTCGCTTTATAGATGTTATGCCTCTTAATTTTAAAAATTCTTTTGCTCATGAATTTAATGAAGCCCTAAAAGGAAATATTGTAAAAAAAGAAATAGAGCGTATTACTCATAAGGGTGATTTACAATGGCTCGAAGCCAAATATACTCCCGTTTTTGATCAAGAAAAGAAAGTAAATTCTGTTCTTGTTAGTTTTCTGGATATTACAGAACGAAAACTAGCAGAAATAGCAATTAAAGAATCACATATTAAAGAACAGGAGTTAAATAGTCTTAAATCAAATATATTATCCAATTTTAGCCATGAAATAAGAACTCCACTAAATGGTATAATGACAGTTAGCAAACTCTTATTAGATGAGGAAAAACCTGACGAAAGAGAAAAACTCCTGGAGTATCTCGAAGAAAGTAAAAACAGGCTGCTGGATACCATCAATAACTTATCTAATTTTAGCGAAATTGAAGCTATAAAAAAGAATATAAACGTACAAAAATTAGATATTAACTATACCATAGAAACTTCGTATAGAGAGTATAAACATATGGCCGAAGCAAAGGAACTAGCTTATCAATTAGAACTTGATCAAACCAGTCCACAGGTTAACATTGATAAAGATTTATTTAGAGCTGCGATAAATAATATTATCCATAACGCTATTAAATACACTAATAAAGGAAGTATAATTATTAAAGTTAATTCTCAAAATTCAAAAAATAATGTTTATATTTCAATAACTGATACTGGTATTGGAATAGATAACGAAAATCTTAAGAAAATTTTTGATCCTTTTATGCAAGAAAGTATTGGTATGAGTCGTAAATATGAAGGAACCGGTATCGGACTAAGCTTATCGAAGCGATATATTGAAATCCTGGAAGGGAAAATAGAAGTTAAAAGTACAATAGGTAAGGGTACCGAATTTAATATTATAATTCCAAAATGCCTATGAATGTTCTCTACGTAGAAGATAATAAAATAAATGCAATGGTAATGGATAAAATGTTATCCAGAAATGATTCTAATGTTATTATTGCAGAAAATGGTTCACAAGCTCTTAAAGTTGTGAAAGAAGAGGCTCTGGATCTTATTCTGGTTGATATTAATCTGGGCCTTAATCAAATGGATGGCTGCGAATTACTTCAAAGATTTCGCAAACTAGATATTCTCAAAAACATTCCTGTTTTTGCAGTAACTGCTTATGCCATGCCAGGTGATGAGCAACGTTTTATTAATATTGGGTTTGATAATTATTTCTCTAAACCTGTAAATTTTGATCAACTTTTATCGGTCATATCAAAAATAGGTACATCACAAACAACATAATTGCAGAAAGAATTATAAGAGATTCAAAAATTATAGTTTTTGATTATCTAATCTGGTTAAATCGTATCCCAAGTTCTTTTTCTAATTCTCTTATGATTTGCACCTCTGATTTAGTTATTAGAGCTAAAGATAGACCTGTTTTTCCTGCTCTGGCTGTTCTACCACTTCTGTGCGTATAATATTCTATTTGATCTGGTAATTGATAATGTACAACAAAAGCCAAATTAGCAACATCAATACCTCTCGCTGCAACATCTGTAGACACCAGTAATTGTAACGTTTTTTTCCTAAACGCTCTCATCACTTTATCTCTATCTTTTTGTGTCATTTCTCCTTCGAGAAGACCTACTTCATAATTTTTGGCTTTTAGTTGTTTATGAAGTACACGGGCAGCAGCTTTGGTTTTCGTAAAAATAATTCCTCTACCCCCTTTTTGCGTTTTCAGAAAATACGCAAGCGTATCTAATTTATTAGCCTCATCACCTACTACAAATTGATGTTGTATTCCTTTATTAACTGCATCATCTTTATCAATACTTATTTGTACTGCGCTTTTACTAACATAAGAATTTATAATTTCATTTAATGAAGATGGCATTGTAGCAGAAAAAAGCCAAACGTTTCTATTTCCTTTGGTTTTAGATAAAATTGTAGTTAGATCCTTCTTAAACCCCATACTTAACATTTCATCGGCCTCATCCATCACCAATGTCTTTATCTCAGAAATATCGACCGCCTTCCTGTTCATTAAATCTATAAGTCTGCCGGGTGTTGCCACAATGATATGCGTAGGTCTTTTTAATCTCGAAAGCTGTCTTTCAATTTTTTCACCACCATATACCGATTCGGTAAAAATCTTATCTGTATACTTGGTAAACTTAAAAAGCTGTTTTGCTATCTGCTGACCCAATTCGCGAGTAGGAGCCAAAACTAAAGCCTGAACATGTTTTTTAGAAGGGTTGATCTGGGATAATAACGGAATTCCAAAAGCCGCAGTTTTTCCGGTTCCAGTTTGAGCTTTCCCAATAAAATCAGTTCGCTGATTCATCAAAACAGGAATTGCCTGTTCTTGAATCTTTGTAGGAATTGTAATTCCCATCTCCTTCAAACCTTTATTAAGATCTTTGGGTACTCCTAGCTCTAAAAACGTCATATATATCTGATTTAAGTTGCAAAAGTAATCGAATATCTATTCATAATTCAACTTAATCAAAAAATAACCTGTTTAATTGTTAAATCCTATTAACAAGCAATACTCATAAAATAATCAAAGAGTTGTTTTTTCATACTTAATCCCTTTTTATGAAAATGAGATTTATTCATACAAAATCCACCAGAGCAGTTAAAATCAGACCCTTCATCAGAGAATAAGATGTCTAACAAAACTAATTCATTAGCATGATCATGATCTGCATGGTGGTTTTCGGTCTCAACAATATTAAAATCGTAAGAAAAAAGCTTCTTTTTAGCAAATGCTTGATTTTGGATTAAAATAGGTTGATCGGTAAGAAAAGAAAATATATTTTCCTGTTCGTGATTAGAATGATTGATAGTAGTACTAGATTGAGAATTAGCTAGATTAGCAATTAACAAAAAAACAAGTATAAGAGGATAGCGTAAAAGTTTATTCATACAGTTGATATTTAAGGGACCATGAGTAATTCTAAATAAATCCAAAATAACAATGTTAAGTATTTTCCTACAACATTAATTTTAAATTCATCGGCAAACTACGCATATGTTCGCTAAAAAGCAAAAAAAACTAAATTTTTAACATTTACAAAAGAAGGTAATACCATTAAATTATAAGTAAAATCTACTGGATGGCTCTAGGGTTCGACATTAAAATAATTTGAGGTCATTAGATAAATGATTATTAGGCAAACCTAATTGTATTCCTAAATGATCATTTAATTCTTTAATGAAGTACTTAGAAAGCAAAGGGGATTCTACTTCCAAATTTTGATGTACAAAAAAATGTATATGATTAATCCCTTTATCTTTCCAGGTAGAAAGTCGTTTTGCCCAATCATCAAGCCTCGTATAATCTGTTTTGTGATTTGCTCCAACATATCTCACAAAAGCTTCGTCATTAGTTAAACGCATATGAAGTAAATCTCTTCTACCTGCAGTATCTGTTATGATATTTGATATATTATTACTTTCGAGAAGGCTATATAATTCATCGGCTACTGTTACATCATTAAACCAATCTGTATGTCTAAATTCTACAGCCAGACGTATTTCTTTAGGCCATTTTTCTATAAACCGAATCACTCTGTCAAAATTTTTAGGAGCAAAATTACCATGCATCTGCAAAAAAATGGTTCCTAATTTTTCTTTTAGATGAATTACATTAGCTAAGTATGCATCAACATAAGGTTCTACATCTTCATTTAACCTTTTTAGATGAGAAATATTCTGCACTAATTTTGGGAAAAATTTAAACCCTTCCGGAGTTTTATCATACCATTTTTTAAATTGATCTTCAGGAAAAATCCTATAAAATGTAGCATTCAATTCAATACTATTAAACTGTCTAGAATAATACTCTAGTTCATCTTTTGTTCCTCTTGGATAAAACCCTTTTAAGTCCTGCCTGTTCCATTTAGCACAACCAACATAAGTAGATAAACTTCCTTTTGCTGTAGTATGTAGTACTCTTGCCGTATCCTTATGATCATCTGGTAAGCTAAAATCTATGTTATCAGGATGTTCTACTTTGCCAAATTTCATGCAGTTGGTGTTTTATATTTATATGATGAAAATTAATCAAAAAAATAAGATGACTAACAATTACTTTGATCTTATTACTATAAAAATATCTAAAAAAGTGTAACAAAAATATGACACGATTGACTAATTGTTACAACAACATCATAAAATCACAACTAATGAATGCTTTAAAATCTATTACAGTAGCTCTTGTATTAGCTATTTCAACATCATTTTACGCACAAACTGCAGATGAAATAGTTAACAATTACTTCGAAAACACAGGAGGAAAAGAAAATTGGGAAAAACTAGAAGGCATTACTATGAAAGGAGTAATGAAAATGCAAGGGATGGAAATTCCTTTTGAACAGGTTATGATGAAAGACGGACGCCAGTCTACTACGATCGAACTACAAGGAAACAAAATGATCTGGGCTGCATATGACGGAAAAATCTCATGGTCTAGAAATCAGCAAACTATGGAAGCTGAAAAGAGTGACAATGAAGCTACAGAAAATATGAAGAAGCAAACCAAAGATTGGCCTTCTCCATTTTTAAATTATAAGGAAAAAGGATATGCAATAGAACTTATCGGTAAAGAAACTGTGGATGGAACAGAAACTTTTAAAATAAAGGTAACCAAAGATCCAATTACGGTTAATGGTCAATCACAACCTAATATTTCTCACTACTATTTCGATACCGAAAATTTTGTACCTATTATAATTGAAGAAGAGATTCAGGAAGGTCCTATGAAAGGTCAGAAAATAAAAATGTCTATTAGCGATTATCAGGAAGTAGAAGGATTATACTTTCCTTTCTCACAAAGTAGTCAATTCCAAAGTATGGATTTTAAGGAGTTTGATCTCAATCCAGAAGTAGAAGCTTCATTATTCGCTTTCCCAGAAGGAAAATAAACACAAATTATAATCCCCAAATTAAAAGTTTGGGGATTTTTATTCTAAATAAACAACCAGTAATTATGAACAAACAATTTATAATTGCAAGCTTGGCTATACTCTTTTCCATACACTTGCAAGCACAGGAAGTTGTTCTAAAAGGCAAAGAACTATTCGGAAACCTTGAAGCACGACAAATCGGACCCGCACTCATGAGTGGTCGGATAATAGATTTAGAAAATCACCCTACTAATGATAGAATACTATATGCCGGTACTGCTGGCGGTGGAGTTTGGAAATCCTCGAATGGAGGAGCTAGCTTCTCCTCTGTATTCGATGATCACGCGCAATCAATAGGAGTAGTAAAAATAGATCCTAATGACCCAGATAATACTATTTGGGTAGGTACAGGTGAAATATGGACCAGAAATAGTGTTTCTATCGGTGATGGGTTATATAAATCTACAGATGGAGGGGCAAACTGGAAAAAAATGGGGTTTGAAAATTCAGAACGAATTGGTAGTATCGAGATTAATCCCAAAAACTCTAATGAAATTTATGTTGGAGTCTTAGGAGCTTTATGGGGAGATAGTGAAGAAAGAGGAGTATACAAAACGGTAGATGGAGGGAAAACCTGGAATAAGATACTTTATGTTAATGAAAAAACAGGAGTTAATGATCTTATAATGGATCCCAATGATCCTAATACGCTTTATGCAGCGATGTGGGAGTTTAGAAGAACTGCCTGGGGATTTAATTCTGGAGGACCTAATAGCGCATTGTACAAATCTACAGATGCCGGAAAAACATGGAATAAAATCCATAATGGTTTTCCTAAAGGTGATCTTGGTAGATTTGCTTTGGCAATAGCTCCTTCTAACTCCAAAATAGTATATGCCGTTGTAGAAAGTAAAGAAGATAAAGGACTATATCGTTCTGATGATGCAGGAGCCAGTTGGAAATTATTAAATGGAGATTTTGGTTTAGTAGTTAGACCTTTCTATTTCTCTAGAATTGTTGTAGACCCAAAAAATCCAGATATTCTGGTTAAAGGAGGATTGTTTGGATCTATCTCCAGGGACGGAGGAAAGACCTTTAAAAACCTGGGTAGTATGCATCCAGACATACATGATGTTGTTTTTGACATCAACAACTCAGATCGAATGTATGTCGGAACCGATGGTGGAGTGTATAGAAGCTGGGATGGTGGATCTACAATGGATATGGTAGATAATTTACCTATTTCTCAATTCTATCATATTAGTGTAGATAACGAAGAACCATATAATATTTATGGTGGCCTGCAAGATAATGGATCCTGGTGGGGACCATCTTCTTCTCCTGGAGGCATAGAAGCACGGGATTGGAATCGCGTTGGATATGGAGATGGATTTAGAGTATTAAAACACCCGACCAAGAATATTATTTATTCTGAAATGCAAGGTGCACAAAATGTATGGAGATATGATGTAGACAAGAATTACACCAAAAATATTGCTCCTTTACCTATTAAAGGAGAAGCTGATTTACGTTTTAACTGGAATGCTCCAATGGCGGTGAGTAATCATCAACCAGATCGGTTTTATATGGGGAGTCAATTCCTTCATGTAAGTGATGATATGGGTGATAACTGGAAAAAAATATCTCCAGATCTTACTACCAATGATCCTGCAAAACAAGATAAAGAATCAGGAGGTATCTCTACAGATAAATCAGGAGCCGAAACGCATACTACAATTTTTACCATTGCAGAATCTCCAATTGATCAAAAGGTAATTTGGGTAGGAACCGATGATGGTAATGTACAGGTTACCCAAGATGGTGGGGCAACCTGGACCAATACAGTAGCTAATATTCAAGGATTACCAAAAAATACATGGGTATATCACATAGAAGCTAGCTCTCATCATAAAGGAACGGCATATGCCGTGTTTGATGGTCATGCATCGGGAGATATGAATACCTACGTATATAAAACCTCTGATTTTGGAAAAACATGGAAATCCCTAGTAACCGATGAAATCATAGGGTTTGCAAGAAATATTCAGGAAGATTATGTAAATGAAGACCTACTCTATTTAGGTACCGAGTTTGGATTGTTTATCACCATAAATGGTGGTAAGAACTGGTCTCGTTTTACCAATAATATGCCAGCTGCTGCTGTTCATTTTATTGATCTACAGAAAAAAACTAATGATCTTGTATTAGGAACCCATGGTAGAGGCGTTATTATTATTGATGATATATCTCCTCTACGGCAAATAAACCAGGAGATTCTTGTCAAAGATGTTCACTTTTTTGATCCTAAACCATCGATAATCAAAGAAGAAGGTGGTTTTGGTGGAGGAAGTACAGAGCTTCAATTTATAGGAGATAATCCTAGCTCTTCTGCAAAAATTATCTACTACCTTAAAAAGAGGCATACTTTTGGAAAAATGACACTATCTGTGCAAGATCAAAATGGTACCGAGATCGTAAGTCTTGTACCCGGAAAAGCTAAAGGTATCAATATAGTAACCTGGAATTTCAGAAAAAAAGGACCTAAAGTAGCTGCCGGAAAAACATTTACCTTTAGTGGATTTACTGCTCCAAGAGCTTCAGCAGGGACGTATAAAATAGTACTTAAAAAAGGTAAGAAACAATATGAAAGTGCCATAACACTACAAAATGATCCTACTTCCTTAATATCAGAAAAAGACAGAATTGCTCATAATAAAACAACACAAGAGTTATTTAATGATATGGAAGATCTGGCATACCTCGTTCATAAAATTGATCAAAATATAAAGAAAGCCGAAGCAGTATTAAAAAAAGTTCCAGCTTCGCAAAAAGTTACTTCTGCCGTTGTTAAGGAGTTAAATGCATTAAAAGAAACTCTGGTAGTAACTACAGGGGATAATTATGTTGATGAAGCCGAACCTCAGCTAAGAGAAAAATTATCTGATTTATATGGCGAAGTAGCAGAACAGTTCGAAAAACCTTCTTTTGCACAATTAGAAAATCAGGAAGTATTAGAAGCTAGATTAAATGAAGCTAAGGCCACATATGAAAAAATAAATGGTAAACAGATCGCAAAATTTAACAAATACCTTGAAAAATCTGGTGAAACTCCTGCCAAAATTTTAAGTAAAGAAGAATTCATAAAGAAATAAACGAAAAAAACACCCTGTTATACAAAAGCCCTCTGTAATCGAGGGCTTTTATTATATATAATACCATTTCCAATCTAAATTTACTCAATAAAACCGCGTCTTTTTGTCTAATATTTCAAAATAAAACACAACCGTAGCCCTGCTATGCTTGAATTTTCTTTTTCATCTACCCCAAAAATCCATCATTTTTCTTATGAGTAAATTTAAATCAGAACTGGTATAACTTATTGTTAAGGTAATATAACAGAAAAACAAAAAGACTAGATTAGTATAACCAAAAACACTCCATATGCAACTCTTTTATTGTTTATAAGTCGTTTAAAACTCTAAACATAGTCTTGATTTTTGAGCACAACAAATACTTATTTTTAGTAAACCTTCTTTATTATGGAAAACAGGGAATCAAATTTATTGGCAATACGACCGCAGTTATTAAATGCAAGAGTTTCTGAAAACATGTCTAATGATGAGCAATTTCAGAACAAAACAATTAGACCTATTATAAAACTACAAGGTGATCTATTGATCGAAGTATTTAAAAACTATATTAAAAAAAGAAAGAATACTTTCTATGAGTTATCCTTAGAAAAACGCTTTGATTTTATAGAAAATGCCATCCAAAAGGATATGAAATTCAGAAATAGTTTAAAAGGAATGATTATAGGGCAATTTACTGTAGAAGAATACCAGGTTTATATGAAAAACTCTTCTGCCTTAAATAAGCGAATGATGAGTATTGTAAAAGAGCGCTTACAAGATAACATACAATTGTTAGAATATAAGGTAGCTTAATTAATGGTTTTATTACTCATATCAAAAGACACTGTTAATTGTGGTAATACCGTAGTAGAAAATAAGGCATTTCATATATCTTTAGAAGTATAATAACTTTTAAAACCTATGTCATGTTAAATAACATTATAAACCTTAATGGTGTTGAAAAATTAAACAGAAAACAACAATTATCTATTAACGGAGGAAGAAAACAATGCATTGATCCCAGAACTGGTATGTGTACTGATTATGGGCGTCATTGCGCAGAACTCGAATGTGTCTTTGTAATCGATTAATTATTTTATATCAAAAAAGCTGTCACTTTAATTAGTGGCAGCTTTTATAATAAAGATACTATCGTTTTTCTATTTATTTAAATAGTCTAGTACATTTTCTTCTATCCTTCGTTGTATATCAGAGACATCTTCTTTTATAAAAGATACTCCTGTTATATTTTCATATAATTCGATATATCGTTCAGAAACAGAATTAATATATTCATCTGTCATTTCTGGAATCTGTTGGCCTTCTTTACCTTGAAAACCATTGCTAATTAACCATTGTCTTACGAATTCTTTAGACAATTGTTTTTGTGATTCTCCATGTTGTTGTCGTTCTTCATATCCTTCAGCATAAAAATAACGAGAAGAATCCGGAGTATGAATTTCGTCAATTAATACAATTTTACCATCTTTTGTTTTCCCAAACTCATATTTGGTATCTACAAGGATCAACCCTCTTTTAGCAGCGATCTCTGTTCCTCTTTGAAAAAGTTTACGAGTATAATCTTCAAGAATCAAATAATCTTCTTCAGAAACGATTCCTTTGGCCAAAATCTCTTCTCTAGAAATATCCTCATCATGCTCTCCATTATCTGCTTTGGTAGAAGGTGTTATAATAGGTTCTGGAAATTTATCATTTTCTTTCATCCCTTCTGGCATTGCAACACCACATAGTATTCGTTTACCTGCCTTATATTCTCTTGCTGCATGACCAGATAAATACCCACGAATTACCATCTCTACTTTAAAAGGGTTGCAAAGGTGTCCTACTGCTACATTAGGATCTGGAGTGGCTATTAGCCAATTTGGCACCAAATCTTCGGTTTCTTTCATCATCTTGGTTGCAATTTGATTAAGAATCTGCCCTTTAAAAGGAATTCCTCTTGGCATAACTACATCAAATGCAGATAAACGATCGGTTGCAATCATTACCAAAAGTTCATCATTTATACTATACACTTCTCTTACTTTTCCCTTGTATACCGATTTTTGATTAGGAAAATTATAGTTTGTATCTACAATTGTATTCATTACTTAGTTGTGAGTATTTGAGTTATTTAGCATGAGCATTTGAGTTATTTAGCTTGTGAGTAAAACATACATATATAACGCATTACTCATAGTAAAATGTTCTCACCTACTCCCCTGCTAAACTATCCATTTCTGTTTTCAATTTCTTTATAGGCTGCAATTACCTTTTTTACTAATCTATGGCGAATCACATCTTTATCGTCCAGGTAAATCATACCAATCCCTTGAATATTCTTAAGCACCAGTAAAGCTTCTTTAAGTCCAGAAGTAACTCTTCTTGGTAAATCTATCTGTCCAGGATCTCCAGTAATAATAAACTTTGCATTCTTACCCATACGAGTCAGGAACATCTTCATCTGTGCATGTGTTGTATTTTGCGCTTCGTCAAGGATTACAAAAGCATTATCTAATGTTCTACCGCGCATAAATGCCATAGGAGCAATTTGTATAACTCCTTTTTCTATAAGACTGTCTAGTTTTTCACTAGGGATCATATCTCGTAAAGCATCATATAAAGGCTGCATATACGGGTCAAGTTTTTCTTTAAGATCTCCTGGCAAGAACCCCAGATTTTCTCCGGCTTCTACTGCAGGACGTGTAAGGATAATACGTCTAACCTGTTTCTCTTTTAGCGCTCTAACAGCCAATGCCACTCCTGTATATGTTTTTCCGGTACCAGCTGGTCCTATAGCAAAAACCATATCATTTTTATTACAGGATTCTACCAGTTTGCGCTGGTTAGCGGTCTGGGCCTTAATTAATTTACCCCCTACTCCATGCACCAAAGTTTCTCCACTATTAGCCGATGTCTCATAATCAGCTTTACTTTCGCTAGTGAGTACACGTTCGATTACATTTTCATCCAGTTTATTGTATTTACTAAAATGCTCTAGAAGCATATTAAGACGCATATCAAACTCTTCGAGCATGTCTTCATCTCCATACACTTTCATTTTACTGCCTCTCGCTACAATTTTTAACTTGGGGAAGTATTTTTTTAATAATTGAATATTACTATTCTGAAGTCCGAAAAACTCTCTCGGATTGATTTCTGTAAGTTCTATGATAAGTTCGTTCAAAAGCTATACGAATTTTAGTATGATTTTTTTTTAGGATTGACTAAGTTTGCTAAAGTTGTTCAAGTTTTTGTCGGGAAAACAAAATAGAAATTTAAAACGGAGCAAAATGTTTATATCATCACAATATGAATTAGTGATCAAAAAAACAATACATACGATGGTTTTATCATCATTTTGTTGTCCAAAGAAAAGCTTTGAATAACTTCAAAACAAATTTACATATTTTTAAGTGCTTACAACTAAAAGATATTAACAATTCTTATACATGCCAATTATCACCTTAACTACAGATTTTGGAATCAAAGATCATTTTGTATCTGCGGTTAAAGGGGCTATTTATACCGAATTGCCAGATGCCAAAGTTGTTGATATATCCCATGAAATTTCACCTTTTCATATAACAGAAGCAGCATATATTATACAAAATGCTTATAAAAGTTTCCCAAAAGGAAGTATTCATATTGTAGGGATCGATAGTGAACCTAATCCAGAAAATAAACATATTGCTGTAAAACTAGATGATCATTACTTTATATGTGCTAATAATGGATTAATCGGTTTGATTACGTCAGAATTTAATCCAGAAAAGGTTGTAGAAATAAATATTCATGATACCATTGTTTCTAATTTTCCTGTGTTAGATGTCTTTGTAGCTGTGGCTTGCCATATTGCCCGAGGCGGTACACTAGAAGTTATTGGAAAAACAATCTCAGAAATCAAAACCATAAAAGGGATTACTCCTATTGTAAACCTTGGAGATAAGCAAATTGTAGGTAGCATTATCTATATCGATAATTATGGTAATTTGGTTACCAATATTACACGTAAACTATTTGATGAGATCGGTAAAGGACGTAAATTTAAAATCACAGCACGTACAGCTGTGTTCGAAGATGTATATAATAGATATAGTGATGCTATCAATTTTGATATCGAAAAAAGTAAGCGAGAAGAAGATGGTAAAAAATTAGCCGTCTTTAATTCTTCGGGATACTTAGAACTAGCTATTTATAAGAGTAACCCTAAAACTGTAGGAGGAGCTTCTAGTCTCTTTGGATTATATTATAGAGATACGGTAAGCATTAGTTTTGAATAAATTAACATCTAAAAAGAATCGAGAATAAACCATAAAACCCTTGTAGGTATACTTTTGAAAATTAAAAAATGATAATACGAATCGTAAAAATGGGATTTTTACCCGATCAAATTGATGCTTTTTTAGAAAACTTTGAACAGAATAAAGAGAAAATTAGAAATTTTGAAGGATGTAGCCATCTAAAATTAGTAAGAGATGTAAGTAAGATCAATCAATTTTTCACCTATAGTCATTGGGAATCCGAAGAACACCTCAATAACTATAGAAACTCTGCGTTATTCAAAGGAGTTTGGGCAAATACCAAAAATAAATTTAGTCAAAGACCCGAAGCTTGGAGCGTAACCGAAGTTTAAAGTTTATTAAATCTGGTTTCAGATTTTCCTGATACCACAAACTTAAAAAACCTCAACCCTAAAAAAACTATGTTTGCATTAATACGAAAAGAAATCAATACCTTTTTCTCCTCTGCCGTAGGATATTTGGTGATTGCTATATTTTTAATTCTTAACGGACTCTTTTTATGGGTTTTTAAAGGACAATTTAATATTCTGGATAGTGGATTTGCAGATCTTTCTCCATTTTTCCAGATTGCACCATGGATATTGTTATTTCTCATCCCTGCGGTAACCATGAGAAGTTTTGCAGAAGAAAAAAAACAGGGAACTTTAGAGGTATTAATTACAAAACCAATTAAAAACTGGCAACTGGTATTAGGAAAGTATTTGGGTAGTTTATTCTTAATCCTAATCGCTTTGATCCCTAGTCTGCTTTATATAATTACTGTTTATCAGTTAGGAAAACCAATAGGTAACCTCGATATCGGCAGTACGATAGGATCATACATTGCATTACTATTACTTGCTGCATCTTATACTGCAATGGGTATATTTTCTTCTTCGATTACCAACAATCAGATTGTTGCTTTTTTGATTGCTCTGTTTCTGTGTTTCGTTTTTTATTTTGGTTTTAGCGGGCTTGCAAATTACAACTTGCCAGGAGCAATACATACTTTCCTTGAACAACTAGGAATGCAATTGCATTATGAACGTATGAGTCGGGGTATTTTAGACACTAGAGATATTTTTTATTTTTTAAGTAGCATTCTATTATTTGTAGTTCTTACCATTGTCATTCTTAAAAAAAGTACTGCCAGGCAGAAAATCAAACCTATAGGTATTACACTAATCCTTGCCGTTGTTTTATTTTCGATAGGAAACTCATTATACAATCGTTTTGACCTTACCCAAGATGGTCGTTTTACACTTTCTGAAGCTACAGAAAACCTAGTTAAGGAAGCTGCTGCTCCTGTTGTTATCGATGTACTATTAGAAGGAGATTTTCCTTCAGAGTTTAGACGTTTACAATCTGAAACTAAACAAATGTTAGAAGAGTTTAATACTATAAACCCTAATATTCAATACATTTTTACCAATCCATTAGAAGAAGAAGAAATACGTGCGCAAACCATTACAGAATTACAAAAGTTTGGTCTAACTCCGATGGAGGTTAGCGTACAAGAAAATGGAAAAACCGAAACCGAAACTGTAGTTCCCTGGGCTATTCTAAGCTATCAAAACCGAAGCGTAAAGATTTCATTAGTCAAAAATACTATTGGAGCTACATCAGAAGAACGCGTAAATAGTTCTATTCAACAATTAGAATATGCTTTTGCAGATGGATTAACTAAATTACTACATCCTAAAAAACATAAAATTGCCGTACTTAAAGGAAATGGGCAATTACCAGATATCAAAATTGCCGATTTTATCAAAACCTTGCAAGATTACTACTTTGTAGGAGCCTTTACACTAGATTCTGTAGCTGGTAATGCGACAAAGACATTACAAGAGTTGCAAAAATTTGATATGATTATCAATGCTAAACCTACAAAAGCATTTTCTGAAAAAGAAAAATATGTATTGGATCAATTTGTAATGAATGGAGGAAAATCTTTGTGGCTATTAGAATCTGTAGCTATGGAAATCGATAGTTTAATGAATCCCGAAGGATCTTCTGTTGCGATTATGCAGGATTTAAGATTAGGGGATGCTTTATTTTCTTATGGACTAAGAGTTAATCCCGTTTTGGTAAACGATTTATATTCTGCACCATTGGTATTAGCTTCTGGGCAAGGTAGTAACACTCAATTTACTCCATATCCCTGGTTTTACGGATCACTAACCAAAAGTACTGGTAATCATCCTATTATTAAAAACACAGAATCTGTAAAATTCGAATTTTCGAACCAGATTGACACGCTAAAAAATGGTATAAAAAAGACGATACTACTTACAAGTTCTGATAAATCAAAAATAGAAGGAGTACCCAAAGAAATACGATTAGAAAATATTATTAGAAAAAAACCAGACATTGCTAGTTATAACGAAGGACCTCAAAACCTAGCAGTATTACTCGAAGGAAGTTTTAAATCTACCTATAAAGATAGAATAAAGCCTCACAAAATACAAGATCACAAAGATAAGAGTGTTTCTACAAAAATGATCGTTATTGCCGATGGTGATATTATTAAAAATCAAACGCGAAAAGGACAACCAATAGAGTTAGGTTTTGACCCTACCATGAATTTAAAATATGGAAATAAGGAATTTTTATTAAACGCAGTAAATTACTTGTTAGATGATTCTGGTCTTATCGAAATTAGGAGTAAAGAAGTCAAAATTTCATTTCTGAATGTAGAAAAAGTTGTTGCCGGTAAAACACTATGGCAAGTTATTAACATCTTGGTTCCTCTACTTATCCTTGCTATTTTTGGGTTCTTATTTTCGTTTATCAGAAAGAAAAAGTATAGAAAAAATGTTTAAAATTCTATTCTTTATATTTGATATAGAAAAACTTTGAACCTTAAAGCCTTACATCTATTAATAATGAACCCTTAAATATCGTTCTTAAAACAGAAGATCTCTCTATTGGTTATCGAACCAAAAAGGAACTTAATGTTATTGCGGCAGATATCAATCTAAAACTACACGAAGGAGAACTAGTAGGATTGGTAGGTGCCAACGGTATCGGAAAATCTACTTTACTACGTACCCTATCCCGTGTGCAACCTGCTCTACATGGCAAAATTATGCTGTCTGATATTGAGCTTCAATCGTATAAATCTGTTGAATTAGCCTCGCAGCTAAGTATTGTATTAACAGAGCAAATTGCTTCAAAAAACCTAACAGTACAGGAATTAGTAGCTCTTGGCAGACAACCCTATACGAACTGGGTAGGAAAAATGGCAGAAGAAGATATAGAGCAAATAAAAAAAGCAATCGAGGTAACACACATTGGCGATTTGGTCGCCAAAAGATGTTTTGAACTTAGTGATGGGCAGTTACAAAAAGTACTTATCGCCCGTGCTATTGCTCAGGATACTCCTTTTATTATGTTGGATGAACCCACAACACATTTAGACGTCTACCACAAAGCTTATATATTGAAACTACTAAAACGTCTGGCTTTCGAAACTAGAAAAACTATTCTTTTTTCAACTCATGAAATCGATTTTGCAATACAATTATGTGATAAAATGATTGTAATGAATCAAGATGGTTTCGAATTTGGAAGACCCAAAGAATTAGTCCAATGCCGAGCTTTTTCATCTCTTTTTCCAGAAGACCTGATTCTTTTTGATTCTAAATCCGGAAGGTATAAAGTACGAAGTTAAACGCCTCGATATTTTATTTTAAATTCTTACGATCATGAACATAGAAGAATACCGAGAATACTGTATTAATAAAAAAGGAGTAACCGAATCTTTTCCTTTCGGAAAACTTCCTGATGTTTTAGTTTTTAAGGTATTAGGAAAGATGTTTACTGCAACAGATATATCTTCTTTTAAAGCCATAAGTGTAAAATGCAATCCCGACGATGTTGATATCCTAAGAGAAACTTATGCTGCTGTACAACCTCCTTCATATATGAGTAAAAAACACTGGAACAAAATAATAATAGATCACTCTATACCAGATATTCTAATAAAACAATGGATAGACGACTCTTATGATTTGGTAGTCAAAAAATTACCTGTTCGGGAAAGAAATAAATTAAAAGAATCGTAACATCATAAATATTAAAACTTCGGGTACTTCATCCAAATTTTCATTGCTTATCTTTATCTTTGAGTAAACAAAAGATTACATGTCAGAATACACACCGATTATCATTGCCGTTGGGGTAATCATCATATCAATTATCGTAGGTTTTTTTATTGGAAAATACGTAGTTTCATTACAACACAACAGTGAAAAAAGCGCTACTAATGAAAGAGCAAATTTGCTTCAATCTCAGTTTGATGAACTTAAAAATAATACCGAAAAACAACTTTCTGAATTGATTAAAGAACGTGAAGAGATTCGTAGAGAAAAGGATTTCCTCAATACAGAACTTACGCGCCGTAATGCCGAATATGAAAACCTTCAACTTAAAAACGCATCTCAGAAAGAAGAAGTAGAAAAGCTTCAGGAAAAATTCACCAAAGAATTCGAGAATCTTGCCAATAAAATCCTCGATGAGAAGTCTAATAAATTTACAGAACAGAACAAAGAGAATATAAAAAGTATCCTAAATCCATTACAGGAAAAGATCAATACTTTTGAGAAAAAAGTAGAACAAACCCATAAAGAGAGTATCGATTATCACGCAGCATTACGCCAACAAATAGTAGGCCTTAAAGATCTTAATGAACAGATGAGCAAAGAAGCTACTAATCTTACCAAAGCACTTAAAGGCGACAGCAAAATGCAGGGTAATTGGGGAGAATTAGTGTTAGAGCGTGTATTAGAAAAATCTGGATTAGAGAAAGATAGAGAGTATTTTGTACAGCAAAGTTTTACGCTTGATAATGGGCAACGAGTGATGCCGGATGTAGTGATTTATCTGCCAGACAATAAAAAGATGGTGATTGACTCTAAAGTAGCACTTACCGCATATGAGCGTTATATCAATGAAGAAAATGAAGAGCTAAGAGCTACTCACCTTAAAGAGCATATCACCTCATTAAAACGCCATGTAGATCAACTTTCAGAAAAAAACTATCAAGATTTGTATGATATCGAATCACCAGATTTTATTTTGATGTTTGTTCCTATAGAACCTGCTTTCGCAATAGCAATTAATCAGGATAATAAGCTATACAATCAGGCTTTCGAGAAAAATATAGTAATCGTTACTCCTTCTACCCTTCTGGCTACTTTACGTACTATTGACACCATGTGGAATAATGAAAAACAACAACGTAATGCTATTGAGATTGCTCGACAGGCAGGAGCTTTATATGATAAGTTTGAAGGATTGGTAAAAGATCTTACCGGGGTAGGCAAAAAGATAGACGATGCCAAAAAAGATTATTCTGCTGCAATGAATAAATTGGTAGAAGGTAGAGGAAATCTGATTACAAGCGTCGAAAAACTTAAAAAGATGGGTGCTAAAGCCAAGAAATCATTACCCGAAGCTATAATTAAAAGAGCTACCGAAGAAAATGAATAATCTACAAAACATATTTTAATCATGGTATCAAGTTCTAATGTATCAGAAATCATACTCAGAGTCACCGGAGCACTGTTTTACATTCTGCCTATCCTGGTATTTATTATACTTACGATATATTATATGAGTAAAAAAGGAACGACAAAAGAAGGTATCCTTATACTTATCGGTAACATTTTGATTCTGATCGTAGCTATTTTACATCAATTCCTATACATGTTTATAGATTCTTGGGGGTTTGATATCTATTCTATTATTAATACTGGAGTAAATACTATTTCATTTATAGGATCGATACTCTTTTTAATTGGTTTCTATATAATGATCCAAAAAATTATTAAAAACAAGGTTTCTGAATAAAAAATAATTATGGAACTAAGCATTACAGAAATTCTTAAGTACTTTTTTTTAGGTATTATAACCTCAATACCCCAACTGGTTATAGCCATACTATGCATCTATTATATAATTAAAGTGGGATCAAAAACAGATGGGATATTATTAACTACAGGTAGTATTATATCTTTATTGTGCGGGATTTCGAATACCGTGGGGACCACGTATATTAGTACATTAGGAGCAGATACTTATCTAACCTATATATATGTTATACAAGGTTTTTCTTTTTTAGGATCAATTCTTTTTGTTATTGGCTTTTTCTTATTGATTAAAAAAACAATAAAGTACTTTGTTCAATCCTAAAAGATTGAAACTGGTATTTATAAATAATTAAAAAATGTAAACACATGAAATTTATACTTATAAGGATATATTTCTTTGTTGCTCTTTTCGGAAACGTTTTTCATAGTGCTACTGCGCAACAGGCTTATTTTCCTGAAAGAGGAAACTGGGAGGAAAAAAGTCCAACCGAATTTAAAATAAATGCGCAAAAACTTCAGGAAGCGGTGCAATTTGCTTTGGATCATGAATACTCGGGATCAAAAGATCTACGCGAAGCTATTGTAAAAGGTTTTATAAGAGAACCTTATCACAAAATCCTGGGGCCTACCAAAAAAAGAGGTGGCCCTGCTGGCCTTATCATTAAAGACGGATATATTATATCTAAATGGGGAGATGTAGACAGAATAGACATGACATTTAGTGTTACCAAAAGTTATTTATCTACTATGGCAGGATTAGCTGTAGATAATAAATTAATACATTCTGTTGATGATTACACTTATACCACCATATGGGATCATACTTTTGATGGAAAGCATAACAAGAAAATTACCTGGAGACACTTACTAACACAATCCTCGGATTGGTCAGGACAACTATGGGGTGGATATGACTGGGCAGATCGTCCCCCAAGAGAGGGTGGTATCGATGATTGGAAATTTAGAAAACTCAACGAGCCCGGAACTGTTTTTGAGTACAACGATGTTCGTGTTAATGTATTGGCTTATTCCTTATTACATGTTTGGAGAACTCCATTACCGCAGGTATTAAAAGAAAAAATAATGAACCCTATTGGTGCATCAACTACATGGAGGTGGTATGGGTATGATAATTCCTGGGTTGCCGTTGATGGTATCAATATGCAATCTGTAAGTGGAGGTGGCCATTCTGGTGGTGGATTATTTATCAATACATTAGATCATGCCCGATTCGGACTACTTTTTCTTAACAACGGAAACTGGAACGGAACACAATTATTATCTAAAGAATGGATCATAGAAGCGATCAAGCCCTCGCAAGCCAACCCTAACTACGGTTTTATGTGGTGGCTTAACCAAAAAGGATCTAGGCATTGGGAAGGATTACCAGAACATTTGTACTACGCCGCAGGCTTTGGTGGTAATTTTATTGTAATTGATCAAAAACAAAACCTCGTTGTAGTTACACGATGGCTCGAACCTAATAAGATCGATGAATTTATGACCAAAGTATATAATGCATTCTAATTATGAAAAAAATACTCGCAATACTCATTATTGTAATTTTAACACTTTTTGCTGCATGGTATGCATTTATATATTATGCATCGTATAGTGAGGGAACCCGAAGTGGTGAACTCATAAAATTTAGTAATAAAGGTGTGGTTTTTAAAACCTGGGAAGGCGAAATTAGTCAGGGAATCTCTGGAGCGCAAATATTTAGTTTTTCTGTAGAAAGTCAGAAAGAAGATATCATTAAGAAACTGGAAAAATTTCAGGGTAGATATGTAAAGCTAAAATATAAGGAGCGTTTTGCAAAAGTTTCCTGGCTTGGAGATACAAAGTATTTTGTTATTGATGTCGTTGAAGAAGACTCTCCGCATTTTAGGAACAAATAGTATCTTCTTTAGTATTACATTACCAATTAAATGGATAACTAAATGAAAAAATACAAAACCAATACAGAATCCAGAGTAATTATTTCAGAACTCATGCTTCCTTCACATTCTAATTTTAGTGGAAAAATACACGGTGGATATATCTTGTCTTTGATGGATCAAATCGCTTTTGCATGTGCTTCCAAACATTCTGAAACTTATTGTGTAACAGCCAGTGTAGATAAAGTAGATTTTTTAAAACCTATCGAAGTCGGTGAACTTGTAACACTTAAAGCGTCAGTAAACCATGTAGGTAATACTTCTATGGTCGTAGGAGTAAGAGTCGAGGCAGAAAACATACAAACGGGTAAAGTAAAACACTGCAATTCAAGTTATTTTACTATGGTGGCAAAAAATGATAAAGGAAAAAGTGTATCAATACCAGGATTAATTTTAGAAAATAAAACTGCGATACGACGATTTGTAAGAAGTATTATACGTAAAGAAGATTCGGTTACAAGACGTAATCGTTTTAAGGATTCAGAATTTGAACTCGAATCTCATCTGGAAATTCTTGAGCAATATAATGTGAAAATAAATCTATAATTACAACCGAAACATAAGTATCTTAAATTTTGCTTCATACTCTTAATCCATAAAAAAACAGCCAATTTATGCATGGCTGTTCTTAATCTTTTGTTATGTTTTATGGATTATAACGATATCAAAACAGAGTATGTTATAATTTCTGATAGTCAAATGTTGTTATAGCCCCTTCATCGTTATACATTATAGTTAATACATCATCTGTAATCGTAAACATTGCGATATCAATGGTTGTTTTTCCTTCAAAAACATAATTAAGAGTTAACTTATCTCCCTCTTCTGTCCAGGTTCCTGTGATTTCAAAATCAATCTGACAATCTGTATTTACAGGGGCATACCCAATTTCGGTATACGAATCTGAGGTGAATTCTATAGTTGACCTTTTTTCACAATCGGTAATATTCATAAGTTCTCCATTCTGTCTAAACGAAGTTTGTCCCCATTTACCCACTAGAACAGATGTCGATGATAGATTTTCATTTTCTTTGTTATCATCATCATTATTACAAGAAATCATCACTATTCCTATAATAATAAAACCAAGTAAACAATACTTTTTCATAATTAAGCATTTTCTGTATAAGATTCATATTTAAGTGAGCTTATCGAAGCTATAAAACCCTTTGTTTCAAACAAATAATGGATAAGTTCACTTTCACATTGCAAATAGAAAATAAAGGTAAATCAATCTATTTTATCTAGGTTTACAGTCGTTAATACTCATCTGAATACTCATCTGTGTTTTCATCGGCAAATCCACTACTTCTTGCTCTTCTCAATGCCACTCCCACTCTTCTTACTCTTCTTCTTGCTCCTCCTTTAATAGAATGTAATTCTTGTTTTTCTAATTTTTTGAAATTTAGTTTTTTCATACCGTAAAAGTTTTATTCATAATTATTATCTCGATCAAAGAACATGAATTCAAAAAACAAAACACATAAATTGATTATGGAATCAGACCGGATGTATACAAATGCACATTTTCTAGTACCAAAAAAGTGGATATAGGAATAAAAAAAGCAGCTTCCGAATTAAAAAATGTTACCCAATTGGTTCATAATTTTACTTCAATTTATTAGAAAACCTAAAGGCTTTCTTAGGTAAGAAAGTTCTCGAATGTATTTAAAAATGTAGGTTTTTATCTCTCTATACTTAAATCGAGATGACTTCGTTATACTATCTATTAGTAAAATCTTTGTATATTTCATATAAAAACCCCCGTTATGGAAAGTATATTCAAAAAAATTTCAGTACTGTTCATCGTCTTACTTTGTTTTAACTGTAGCAGTGGTGATGATAGTCCGCAACCTAACCCCAATCCGGATCCTGATACAAATCCAAACCCAAATAAAATTACAACTTATGATGCAGATGTTAAGGCAATTATAGATGCTCAATGTGTACGTTGCCATACTGTTCCTGCTCAAAACGGGGCTCCTTTTCCTATGCGTAATTATACCGAAACTATAGTTGGAGTAAATAGAGATCTTGTTCTTTTAGTTAAATCAACAGGAGCTAATGTAATGCCTCCAGAAGGTAGGTTACCACAAGCAACAATAGACATTATCTTAGATTGGGAAGCAGATGGTTTTTTAGAGAAATAACATTGCAATTCTCTTTAGTTCACTACTTAAAACAAAAAAGAGGCTGGAATCACCCAGCCTCTCTAATACATACTCAAAATATGAAACTACCGTATTAATTTGTGGTAGCTATAGGAGCCGTGTAGCCTCCTTTACTTACAGAACCATCGGTTCCTGTACTGTTACCTCTTAGTAATAATATTCCTGCCACATGTGGTGACGCCATAGAAGTACCAGAGATTCTATTAAATTGTCCGTTTAACCAAGTAGACCATACTTGCGTACCTGGAGCCCAACGATCTACACTTCTTCCGTAATTAGAAGATCCTGCAGGACCATCATTTCTGGTCATGTTACCAACATTCCAAGAATTAGCAGTTCGTAATCTTTGTGGTGAATAATACTGTGTATCATCATTACTATTACCTGCAGCCATAGCGCCATAAGTTGTTCTTTCCAGGTTTCTAAATGCATTATCTATAGTTATATTAGTATGACGATTTCTATATCCTACACTATAATTCCAGGTATCTCCATTTCTTGCATTTCTGGCAACATAATCTATACCACTAAGTATACCTGCATCACTACCACTACCCTGTGCATTTAAAACTCTTACAGAAACAACTGTAGCACCGTAAGCCACACCAATAACTCCAGAACCATTATTTTTTGCAGCAACTGTTCCTGCTACATGAGTTCCGTGTCCATTTTGATCTTGCCATGACCCACCAACAAAACTTCTACTTCGGTTAGTATCAATGTTTAAATCACTATGTGGTGCAATCCCACTATCAATGATCCAGCAAGTTCTACCACTACCATTTGCTCTACCCACTCTATTTATACCCCATGGTAAAAAGTCTCCGCTAGGCAACCAAGAACCTTTGTTCGCAGCTTTATTCTCAACAGTTGCAGGAAGTTGACTTACAGGTTTTCCCATTTCAACATCCAGTGTTCTGATATAATTAGGCTGTACATATGCAATTTCAGGATCATTTTTAAGCATTTTTACCTGCTCTTCAGATAAATTTTCTATATGAAAACCTTGTATAGCATTGCTGTAGGTTTGCTTTATGTTATTCTCTGCTATCGCATATTTGGATAACGTTTGCTGAGACTTAGCTTTCATACCAGCACTTTTACCAAATAGAGATTTATCTTCTTTATAAATTATGATATACTCTCCAGGTATCGCCTGTTCTGCTCCTACAGTTTCTGTAGGTTCTATTCCCGTTTCTATATCGGTAACCCCATCGGCGTCTTTTTCACAACTATAAAAGAAGATAGAAAAGACCGTTAGCATACTTAAAAATTTCAGTTGAGTTTTCATTATTGTTTGATTTTTCTATTAAATGTTTAATTCTAGATTTTAAATTAAAAATGTTGAGCTCTTCATTAAAATTTGTTATTCAAAAGTAGAGATAAATTCAAATAAACAAATACGGCAAACACGTAACATACAAATAGTTACATTTCATTTATTTAACTTTAATCTAAATAAACAATCCCTTGATTTTCAATAATGCAACACTGTTGCATTATTGAAAATCAAGGGATTAAACTAAAAATTGTAATGGCCAATTTTGGGGAAATTTCAGCAGAAAAACGACATTAAAAACTTAAAGGAGTTAAAGCTAATTTAACTATATTTAACACACAATTAACTCTAAATTAACATACATACGAATCTTATTCGGTGAGAATTGGTGTTATTCCTATAGTATTATTATCAAAAAATGTATGCATTTTGGATCAAAATGTGCATTTTTTC
The DNA here is from genome assembly GCF_000626715.1 of Aquimarina atlantica. GTDB lineage: Bacteria > Bacteroidota > Bacteroidia > Flavobacteriales > Flavobacteriaceae > Aquimarina > Aquimarina atlantica. Next base: position 173,894 of record NZ_AQRA01000004.1, read on the forward strand.
CAAAATTCTAACAAAAAAATTACTTTTTACATAATCCAGATACTTATAAAACAGCAAAATCAAACATTTCAAAATTCATATTCATGTATTAGAATTTAGTTCGTAGATGTATTTAATAAAAAAGCCATAATAATAATTATATCGCCAAAAATCAATCTCTTCAGAATTTTCATCCATAAACTCATTCCCCTTTCTTCTCCTTGATACAAGTCTCACTATATTTTGCCATTCTTTCCTTTATAATGTATTAACATCTAGGTTTTTAATCTAAATCATGATAATTATCATTATTTAGATTTAATTAAAACAAAACATTTGCCCTCTATAATACAACTGCTCAAAAAAATGAAACACATCTTTATCCTTCTACTATTAGTGTCAGGTATTTTACAAGCAAAAAACACATTTGATATTTCCGGAAAAGTAACCGCTAACAACGAATCCTTACCTTTTGTAAATATATATTTAAAAGGCACAAAAATAGGTGCTGTAAGTCAGGAAAACGGAAATTTTATAATTGAAAATATCCCTGAAGGTGATTATGTTTTGATAGCATCTTTTACGGGGTTTAAAACATATCAAAAACAAATCTCTTTACATGAAAAGAACATAATAATTAATATCAATCTTGAAGAGGTTGAGCTTCTAGATGAGATTGTAATTACCGGAACTCTAAAGCCTGTAAAAAGACTTGAAAGCCCCGTTCCTGTAGAAGTATATTCTCCAACCTTCTTAAAAAAGAATCCTGCCCCTAATATTTTTGAAGCTTTACAAAATGTAAATGGTGTACGGCCACAAATTAATTGTAGTGTATGTAACACTGGTGATATTCATATAAATGGTCTAGAAGGCCCATATACTTTGGTTTTAATTGATGGTATGCCTATTGTAAGTGGTTTATCAACTGTTTATGGGCTTTCTGGAATACCAAACTCCTTAATTGAGCAAGTTGAAATAGTAAAAGGTCCTGCTTCATCTTTGTACGGTAGTGAAGCTGTTGGTGGATTAATTAATGTAATTACAAAATTACCAGAAAACGCTCCTCTATTTTTTGCTGATAGTTATGTAACAGATTGGGGAGAAACAAATTTTGATGTAGGATTTAAGGCCAAAATTGGTGAAAAATCTAATATGCTTCTCGGAGCTAATTACTTTAATTACTCTAATCCCATTGATAACAACAATGATAATTTTACAGATGTTACTTTACAGGATAGAATTTCTGTTTTTCAAAAATGGGATTTTTCTCGAAAAGAAAATCGTGTATTTTCGATGGCTGGACGTTTCTTTTATGAAGATCGCTGGGGTGGTGAAATGCAATGGAATCCAGAATTCAGAGGTGGTAATGATATATACGGTGAAAGCATATACACAACACGTTACGAGGTAATTGGTAAATATCAATTACCAATAAAAGAAAATATGATGTTTCAGTTTTCATACTCTGATCACGATCAAAATTCTGCATATGGAGATACTTTTTACCTTGCAAAACAGCGTATTGGTTTCGGGCAATTAACATGGGATATATCTAAACAAAATCACGATCTTCTTTTTGGTACAGCAATGCGTTACAATTATTATGATGACAATACTCCAATTACAGTAAACTCTGATAAAATTGTAATTCCTTCCTTATTTGCACAAGACGAAATAACGATAAGCGAAAAACACAAACTGTTACTTGGTGCAAGGTATGACTATGACAAAAGGCACGGTAATATTTTTACTCCAAGATTAGCATACAAATTTAAACCCACAGAACACGACATTTTTAGGCTAAACGCAGGAACAGGTTTTAGGGTTGTAAATCTATTTGCCGAAGAACATGCCTCTTTAACAGGTTCTCGGGATGTAATCATAGAAGAAGAATTAAAGCCCGAAAAATCTTATAATGTTAATGTAAATTACTTGAAAAAATTATATACCAAAAACAGTATGATTATTGGTATCGATGCTTCTACCTGGTATACTTATTTTACTAATGCGATCTTACCAGATTATGACACCAACCCAAATCAAGTTATTTATGATAATCTTGATGGTTCTGCTACAAGTATGGGCTTAAGTGTTAATTTAGATGCTGTTCTGTCTAGTAATTTTAAAGCACTGGCTGGGTTTACAATTCAAGATGTGTCTCAAAAAGAAAATGGTGTTAAACAACGGCAGGTACTTACCGAAAAATATTCGGGTACCTGGACCATCTCTTATAAAAACTTCAATTATAATTTTACTATTGACTATACGGGAAATCTATATGGTCCAATGCGTTTACCTGTTTTGGGTGAATTAGATCCCAGAAAAGATGAATCGCAGGTTTGGAGTATTCAAAATATTCAATTAACCTATGATGGTTTTAAAAATTTTGAAGTATACGGCGGAGTAAAAAACTTATTGAACTGGACACCAAATAAAGGTAACCCTTTTATCATAGCAAGAGCCAATGATCCTTTTGATGAAAATGTGGTTTTTGATACTAATGGTAATGTTATTCCCACAGCAGACAATCCTTATGGATTATCTTTTGATCCAACATATATTTATGCACCAAACCAAGGTAGACGTTTATTTATTGGATTAAGATATAGATTAAACTAATTATTTTTTCATATTATAAGAAATTATTATGTGTTGCTAATACATAGCATTTCAAAAAATATGAATTCGAAAAATAAAAAAACCAGATTGTAGATCTACAATCTGGTTTCTTATCAATTCTGTATATAAAATATTATTTACTCAAATACATTTTACGTCTCGAATATAGATCATAAAATTGATCATCTTTAAGATCATCAATAAACAAGATGCTCTCTCCTGTACTTTTCATTTCTGGACCTAATTTCTTATTAACATTAGGGAATTTATTGAACGAGAATACAGGTTGTTTAATAGCATATCCATCTAAGTGAGGTTTAAAGTCAAAATCCGTCACTTTCTTCTCTCCCAGCATCACTTTAGTTGCAAAATTTACATAAGGTTCTCCGTATGCCTTAGCAATAAAAGGTACTGTTCTCGATGCTCTTGGGTTTGCTTCAATGATATAAACCTTATCATCTTTGATTGCAAACTGAATATTGATTAGCCCTACAGTGTTTAGCGCTAATGCAATTTTATGTGTATGATCTTTAATCTGCTGCATTACAAATTCTCCCAGGTTAAAAGGAGGCAAAGTAGCATTAGAATCTCCAGAATGAATTCCACATGGTTCTATATGCTCCATAATCCCAATGATATACACGTTTTCACCATCACATATTGCATCTGCTTCTGCTTCGATTGCTCCATCCAAATAGTGATCTAACAATAATTTATTATTAGGAATTTTACGTAATAAATCAACCACATGTTCTTCTAGTTCTTGCTTATTAATTACAATCTTCATGCCTTGCCCTCCTAATACATAAGATGGTCTTACCAAAATTGGAAAATCTAAACGATCTGCCACCTCAAGTGCTTCATCGGCAGTTTCGGCAGTATCAAACTCTGGATATGGAATATTATTCTCTTTTAACAATTTAGAGAAGTTCCCTCTATCCTCGGCAAGATCCAGAGATTGATAACTTGTTCCTATAATCTTAATCCCGTAGCGATCTAGTTTTTCAGCAAGCTTTAATGCGGTTTGCCCACCAAGTTGAACAATTACTCCTTCTGGTTTCTCATGTCGAATAATATCATAAATATGCTCCCAAAATACTGGTTCAAAATATAATTTATCGGCAGTATCAAAATCGGTAGATACAGTTTCTGGATTACAATTGATCATTATCGTTTCATATCCACACTCTGAGGATGCCAACACGCCATGTACACAACAATAGTCAAATTCAATTCCTTGTCCAATCCTGTTAGGACCCGAACCTAAAACAACAATTTTCTTTTTATCACTAACAATACTTTCATTAGAGACTGATATTTCTCCTTCTGGCGTTTCTATTTCTGCTTCAAAAGTAGAATAGAAGTAAGGAGTTTGAGCTTTAAATTCTGCAGCACAGGTGTCTACCAATTTATATACTCTTTTTATCCCTAACTCATCTCTCTTATTATATACTTCACTTTCATAACATCCTACCATATGAGCTATTTGTCTATCTGCAAAACCTTTTTGTTTTGCTTCTAGTATTAATTCTTTGGTAAGAGATTGAATGGTATATGTTGAAATCTCTTTTTCAAGATTATATAATTCCTCGTATTGTTTTAGGAACCACATATCTATTTTTGTGATTTCGTGTATTCTGCTTAACGGAATCCCCATCTGGATAGCATCATAGATTACAAACACACGGTCCCAACTGGCATAGGTAAGTTTATCTATAATTTGATCATAGTCTTTATACCCTTTCCCATCGGCACCAAGTCCGTTTCTTTTAATTTCTAAAGACTGAGTAGCTTTATGCAATGCTTCCTGGAATGATCTACCGATTGCCATAACTTCTCCAACAGATTTCATCTGAAGTCCTAATGTACGATCTGACCCTTCGAATTTATCAAAATTCCATCGTGGGATTTTTACAATTACATAATCTAATGTAGGCTCAAATAAGGCCGAAGTAGATTTGGTAATCTGGTTATCTAATTCATCCAGGTTATATCCAATAGCCAGTTTTGCAGCTATTTTTGCAATCGGATATCCCGTTGCTTTTGATGCTAATGCAGAAGAACGAGAAACTCTAGGGTTAATCTCGATAGCAATAATATCTTCATTTTCATCGGGACTTACAGCAAACTGTACATTACATCCTCCTGCAAAATCCCCAATACTACGCATCATATGGATTGCCATATCACGCATACGTTGAAAAGTTTTATCACTTAACGTCATTGCGGGAGCTACTGTAATCGAATCTCCGGTATGGATTCCCATAGGATCCATATTCTCTATAGTACAAATAATAACTACATTATCATTATTATCTCTTAACAATTCTAATTCATATTCTTTCCACCCAATCAAAGCTTTATCGATCATCACTTCGTGAATTGGAGAAACTTCTAGTCCACGAGTAAGTAATGTATCAAAGTCTTCTTCTTTATAAACAAAAGATGCTCCTGCACCACCAAGTGTATATGATGCTCTAATTACAAGAGGAAATCCAAATTCCTGGGCGATCTCTTTTCCTTTTAAATAAGAATTGGCGGTTGCCTGAGGAGCCATCGGAATTCCAATAGAAAGCATTAGTTCTCTAAACTGCTCTCTATCCTCGGTAATATTTATAGCGTCTATATCTACTCCTATGATCTCTACATCAAAATCTTTCCATATTCCTTTTTCATCTGCTTCTATACAAAGGTTAAGAGCTGTTTGCCCTCCCATTGTAGGTAATACGGCATCAATCTGAGGATGTTCTTTTAAAATCTCTATTATTGATTTGGTATTTAATGGTTTTAGGTATACATGATCCGCCATAGAAGGATCTGTCATAATAGTAGCAGGATTCGAATTGATCAGAATTGTTTCTATCCCATCTTCTCTTAAAGAACGTAGGGCTTGTGTACCAGAATAATCAAACTCACACGCTTGACCAATAACAATTGGTCCCGATCCTATAATAAGTATACTCTTTAGTTTTTCTCTTTTTGGCATGTAATAATGGTATTGCTTTTCCTATAAAATTATGTACTAGATATAAAAAAAGGCGTTACCTATAAAGTAACACCTTTAATATTTTTAATGAACGTTATCATTAGTGCTTATGTCTTAGTTCAGACGAAACAGATATCTTCTTTCTTCCTTTTGCTCTTCTACGAGCCAACACCTTTCTACCATTTGCAGAAGCCATACGCTCTCTGAAACCGTGTTTGTTTTTTCTCTTTCTCTTCGATGGTTGAAACGTTCTTTTCATTGCTATATATCTTTATAAATCTTCTTGAAATATCTAATTCGATCCTTTCTGAGAATTTCTTCCCAAAACTGCGGGCAAATATACAAAGAGTTTTTACTTTGACAAACGTAAATATCAAATATTTTTTATCCAAAAAAATTAGTTTCTTTGCACAAGAAAATCGCAATCCTGTTTTTATGAAAAAACCACTCATTTTTATACTAGTATTGATACTATCGATTACTGGTTTTTCTCAAACTACTTTGCAATATAATCTTAATGTAGGAGATTCTTTTGCAATTCGTCAGGATTCTGAACAAATAATTACGCAAGATATTTCTGGAGGACAACAAATAATCACAAATGATATTACTGCAGAGATGTCTTTTATAGTGACAAAAGTAGAAAACAGTTTGTTTTATATAGAAATGAAATATCAAACATTAAAAATGAAAACAAGTTCTCCTTCTCTAGGCGTTCTTATGGATATGGATACTTCTATAATACCAGATTCTACCGATGTACAAGGACGTATTTTTCAAGGGCTTATCAACTCCCCTATTACTATGGTAATGCAAAAAAATGGTAAGATTAATGCCTTAGAAGGAACAGAAGTTCTTATCGATAATATGATTAAAAATGCTGGTATCACAGATCCTAATACGATAACACAAGTTCGAGCCAGTTTAGATCAACAATGGGGAGACAACCAATTACTAGGTAATTTTGAGCAAATGACATTTATCTATGGTGATAATAATGCTACCGTGGGTGACAATTGGGAAAATGAGTATACCGGTAAAATGAAAAGCAAAAATAAATGGAACATTGCTTCAATTATAGATGAGAACACAACAATTGAAGGTGCATCAGAAATAGAAATGGAAAACACAAATGCTGGTGCTACTATAATCGTATCGGGTTCTCAAAAAGCAATGATCACAGTGAATAATAAAACGGGGCTTATGTTAGAAGGAAGTACAGAAGGTATTTGTGAAGGAAATACCTTAATCTCTACTATGCCAGATACCAAAATACCAACATCAATAAAATTTAAAAACAACTACAAAACAATAAAATAAGGTTAAAAATGTACAACAAAAATATAAAATTAGTAATCGCAGCAATCGTTATCGGGGTAGCAATATGGCAGATAGTAGAAGGATATGTAGGTAATGGAATTATGCTTATTTTATTAGCTGCAATTTTTGTCTTTTTATATTTTAAAAACGAATTAATCCTCCTGGCTTTCTTAAGGTTACGTAAACAAGATTTTGATGGCGCCAGAAAATGGTTAGACAAAATCAAAAAACCAGAAAGTGCTCTTACCACAAAACAACAAGGATATTACAATTATCTTCTTGGTATAATGTTATCACAAACCAACATCACACAAGCCGAAAAGCATCTTAAAAAAGCAATAAAGTTAGGATTATCGATGAATCAGGATCTTGCCGTGGCAAAATTAAATCTTGCTGGTATTGCAATGACAAAACGCCGTAAAAGAGAAGCTCAGATGTTGCTTACAGAAGCCAAAAAATTAGATAAACACAATATGCTTAAGGATCAGATCACTATGATGAAACAGCAAATGAAGAAAATTTAGGCATACTAATTGTATAGAAAATTACGTTTAATGATAGTTTAATACAATCTTTAGAACGTTTTTTAATTAAGTGAACATCAAAAGTTTTACACCCAAAAAATGTTTTTTTTGATGGCATTATATTACATTAGCTACCGTAATCTATTTATAATGAAGAAATTATTAGTATTAGGAATACTCACTTTATATTTTAGCAATTCCTTTGCTCAAGAAGAAAGACAAATACCATTTTCGGTTGCTATTTCGGCGCATATTGTAAAATATAACCAAAAAATTGATCTTGCATATAAAGATAAAGATCTAGAACGTGCAGAATTCTTATTTGACTCCCTGGTTACTAACCACCTTAGCGGTACCTATATGGATAACTTTAATGTATATCCACTAAAAGGAGACCCTATTCTTTTAAGAGATTACGAAAAACCAATTTTTCTTATTACGTATGCTTCCTGGTGTGTTCCTGGTATTGGAGAAATCCCTGCATTAAATGATTTAGCCGATAGATTTCATGATCAGATTGATTTTGTAGTACTCTTCTGGGATAATAAAGAGAAATTAAAAGAAAAAGTAAAAGAATACAATAGTAACATTCATTTAGTTCATATTGATGAAAAGACGAACCAGGATTCATATATCATCAATAAGTTAAAGCATGCATTAGGTTTTCCTATGATGTATTTTATGGATGGGAACAAAAAAATATTAGATATTAGAAAAATTGTTACTCATCACTCTAGTGAAACATTAAGTAACTCATATAATATTCACTTTAATTCGTTATCCAAAGGCGTTTCTCTTTTAATTGCTGATCTGGATTTAAATACCGAAATAAATAATGCTGAAGCTGAGGCAAAAGAAAATGAAGATCGGCGTACAGATGAGGAACGAAATATTGACGAAGAATACGAAAGATATAAGCGAGAACGCGATTCTATAAATAATAAAAAGGATAATTAGTATATCATCTATTTACCCATTATCATTTTTAGAGCTACCAGTAATAATACTCCTCCAAAGATTTTTTTTAGCAATGCCTGGTTTATAGAAATTGCTAGTTTACTTCCTAGATACCCTCCAATAATGAAGGTTACTGCTATTATAATTGCGTATTTCCAATTTACAAACCCTTCATTATAGTAGTTATATGCTGCCAATAATGTTACCGGGACTGCTAATACGGCAAGGCTAGTTCCTTGTGCCTCATGCTGAGAAAAGTTTACCCATAAAATCAGGAGAGGAATCATTATCACGCTTCCTCCTATCCCCAATGTACCACTAAAAAACCCGGCTAATAATCCAATTAAGATTAACGAAATAAGTACTGATGTATTCACACATTTAAATTTTAGCAATCAACTGGTAACTAATCATAAAATTAAGAACGTGTAACTACACAACGTTCTCTCATTAAAAGCAGTTTCAAATATTTTCCTATACAAGACGTTTAAGATAATAGCCATATAAGGTTATTTCTTAGTGTCATGCCTCATCATATTCATACTACTCTAAAACAAGTGCTAACTTAAATAAAAAATCTCAAATTCTTATTGCCCGGTTGTCGTTTTATAATATCCTTCTCTTGGTATTTTTATAAGATATTCTTTACCAGAATGATTATTTAAACGAGCTTCTCTAAGCCAGGGATTATGTAGTTTTAAAATCTTATAATTGATATCATATTGCTCAGCAAAGGCAGTAAAATCTGCAATAGGCTCATCTACCAAAACATTAAATGTTGGAATATGAGTATACAAATCTTCATCACTAAAATTGAAGCCATATTTCTTTGGATTGCTTAAGATTTCTTTTACCGCTACAATTCTAAACACATATCTACCTGTTTCTTCTCCTAATAAAAGATCATAATACGAAGCCGCTTTTTGTTTCTCGAGTCGTCTATTAATCCCTGCTCTACCCGCATTATATGCTGCTGCTGCCAACGTCCAGGAGCCAAATTTTTCTTTTGCGCTTTTAAGATACTTACAAGCTACCTCTGTAGATTTTTCAATATGATAACGCTCATCTACATTTTCGTTTACTTCTAACCCATATTCTTTGGCAGTACCTTTTAATATTTGCCAAAATCCAGTGGCTCTTGCAGGAGACACTGCTTGAGTTAAACTACTTTCTATTACTGCCAAATATTTAAAATCATCAGGAACCCCCTGCTCTTTAAGGATCGGTTCTATAATAGGAAAATACTTATTAGCTCTTTTAAAAAGAAGTAAACCATTAGATTGCCAATAGGTGTTAACCAACAACTCTCTATCCATTCGTTCTCTTATATCTGGATTTTCTACAGGTACTAATTCTCCAGAAAAATTAAGATTATCTGGCATTGCAATAGCATATACATTATAATCATTTACTAATTTTTCTTCCAGAATTTCTTGAGCTAATGGTTTTTCTGGCTGATGGTCTTGTGTAGCGTTTACTAAAATTCCGAAGGTGAACAGCACACCTAGAAGAACTAAAAATTTCTTAATTGTTTTCATTACTTAAGTAGATTTTGATTTTATTGGGGAATAAAATTTATTGTACAATATAGCGTAAAAAGTTAGATTAACGTAAGTTATCACTAATTATTTCGGGTAAATTTTTATTAAACCACCTTGCTCTATTTACAATCATAACATGAGTTCCCCCATCAACTCTTATACAATTTTTAATATTTGCGATAGGAAAAACGATGTCTTTATCCCCATGAATATGAATAAGATTATCTGGTGTTTTTTCTTGATTCCAACATACCATGTTTTCTATAGCCCAATCCAAATACCTTTTATCATTTATAGATAAATATTTTTGATACATAGCGGCACGTTTTTTTGCAAAATCACCAAAAGCCAATTTTTCCCAATTATCAATTTTAGAAACTATTGCCGTTGGAAACAATTTATAAGCCCTGGTTTTTCTGGCAATTTTAATTCGGGTAGGTAATTCGAACTTGTTTTTTACACTCGAAATAATAACAAGTTTCTTTAAACTCAAATACTTGCTCATCTCCTGCACCATCACACCTCCAAACGATACGCCGATCAAAATACAGTTTTTATGCTCAATTTCTTCACACATACGTTTTGCATAATCCTCAATAGACTCATTCTTATTTGGGATTTTCCAAGGTAGGGTTTGAGTTACAAATTTATCCCTGGGGAGCTTAATATATTCGAAGATTGAAACATCTGCTGCCATCCCCGGAACAAAATAAACATAGCTAACTTCCTGCGACATAGGTATTTTAACAGTGGGTATTAAATTTAAAACTCTAATTTTCTTATCTTTGCGTATCAAAATTATAGTATTCCTTTGTTAGAAAAAAGGAAACATTGAGTTAAATTTTTGCAAAAAGGGAATTTTAGAACTAACTAATCTTAGTTAGACGAGGCAAGGTAAAACCTTATTTTCACTAGGTTAATCACCTTTATTTTAGACACATACATCTAGAAAATCCTCTCTAATAAGATGGTTATGATTAGTAAGGTTAGCTCCTTATAAACATTTGATTAAATATCTCAATAATTTAAAAAAATATGGAGAACATGAGTGCTGTTGAATTAGAAATTATCGACAATGAATTTCTAAGACAATTCGAAACTACAATTGACGGTCAAAAAGCAAAGATCGAATACGCGCTACAGGAAAGAAAAATATTTCTTACTAAACTTATCATGAGTGAAGAACATCTTGAAAAAGGTTACGAACAAGATTTTATCGTTGCAGTATTTAATGTAATTGAAGAACGTAATATTAGATTGGTGCCTACCAGTCCTATCATTGCAAAATTTATGAGAAAAAACCGAAGGAAATATAAAGACTTACTTCCTGTTGGAATAAATATATAGTCTGATTACTCTATTATAACACACAAAAGCCTGCTGTATAGCAGGCTTTTGTGTGTTATATATCGAACTTAGCTTGATTTTTATGCTATAAAATCAAATCTAACCATTCCATCTTCATCAATAGTTGTTAATTTCACTTTATGCAAGGTATTTACATATAATGGATTCCATGGCATTTTTACTTTCACATAATTTTCGGTAAAACCATGTATATACCCTTCTTTATTTTCAGACTCAAACAGTACTGTTCTTTCGGTTCCTAATTGGCTTTCATAAAACGCTCTTCTTTTCTTTACAGATAATCCTCGCAACATTTTACTTCTTTTCTTTCTAACATCCTGAGAAACCACTCCATCTAAGTCTGCTGCTACAGTGTTATCTCTTTCAGAATAAGTAAATACATGTAAATAGGAGATATCTAATCGAGATAAAAAGTTATAGGTATCTAAAAAGTGATCATTGGTTTCACCAGGAAAACCAACAATAACATCTACCCCAATACATGCATGTGGCATTACTTCTTTAATTTTTTGTACCCTGTCTACATATAGATCACTAAGATATCTGCGGCGCATCAGTTTTAATATATCATCACTGCCAGATTGTAAAGGGATATGAAAATGTGGCACAAAAGTCCTGGAACCTGACACAAAATCTATGGTTTCATTTTTAAGTAAATTGGGTTCTATAGACGAAATTCGTAATCGCTCTATCCCTTCAACTTTATCCAATGCCTGTACAAGTTCGAAAAAAGTATGTTCATGTTTCTTATTTCCGAATTCACCTTTACCATAATCTCCTATGTTAACTCCGGTAAGCACAATCTCTTTAATTCCTTTTTCAGAAATCTCTTTAGCATTTTTTAATACATTCTGCAGCGTATCACTTCGCGAAATTCCTCTGGCAAGTGGAATTGTGCAATAGGTGCATTTATAATCACAACCATCCTGCACTTTTAAGAATGCACGGGTACGATCCCCTATAGAGTAGCTACCCACATAAAAATCGGCTTCTTCGATTTCGCAAGAATGCACTTCTCCAAAATCATTTTTAGAGAGATCATTAATATAATCGGTAATCTTAAATTTTTCTGTTGCCCCCAAAACCAAATCTACACCATCAACAGAAGCTAATTCTTCTGGTTTTAACTGAGCATAGCATCCTACTGCAGCTACAAAGGCATCTGGATTTACCTTTTGCGCTTGTTTAACTATGGTTTTAAATCTTTTATCTGCATTTTCGGTAACAGAACATGTATTAATTACATAGATATCTGCATTCTCAGAAAAATCTACACGATCAAAGCCTTCATTTGTAAAATCTCTTGCTATTGTAGAGGTTTCTGAAAAATTCAGTTTACAACCCAAAGTATAAAAAGCAACTTTTTTTCTCATAAAACATAAGTGTCATTTCCGCAGGGGCAGAAATCTCATTATATTTACCCATACCAAAACTCAAAAATATTGAGTCACTCTAGAATAAATTTTCAGGGTGCAAATATACCAACAATAATTCGTTTACTAAAATTGAAGTGTGTTCATTATTTTTTCATAATTCGCTATTTAACAATAGCTTATATTTTACTTACTCTCATATCCTGTAAAGATTCTTCTCGAGAAAACAGAGATCATTTGGTATTTCGGTATAATCAATATGAAAACGTAAGCTCATTAGATCCGGCATTTGCCAGGGATGTTGCTAATATCTGGTCTACTAATCAGCTATTTAACAGCTTGATACAACTAGACGATTCTTTACATATTAAACCCGATATTGCAAAAAGATGGGAAATTTCTGAAGACGCTCTTACCTATACCTTTATACTTAGAGATGATGTAAAGTTTCATAAACATGAACAATTTAAAACCAAAGACAGTACCCGATACGTTGTTGCAGAGGATTTTGTGTATAGTTTTAATAGATTAGTTGATCCCAAAGTAGCATCTCCCGGTAATTGGGTACTTAAAACGGTAGATACCTATACCGCTGTTAATGATACTATTTTTGAAATCAAACTAAAAAAACCATTTCCTGCTTTTTTAGGATTGATGAGTATGCGATACTGCTCTGTAGTTCCTAAAGAGGTGGTATCATTTTATGGTAGTGAGTTTAGAGCGAATCCTATTGGTACCGGTCCTTTTAAATTTAAGCTATGGGAAGAAAATATCAAGCTCGTTTTGCGTAAAAATGAATTGTATTTTGAAAAGGACAAAAATGGCAAACAACTCCCCTATCTCGAAGCTGTAGCCATTACCTTTTTACCCGACAAGCAAAGTGAATTTTTACAGTTTGCCAAAGGAAATATCGATTTATTAAATAGTTTAGATGCCTCATATAAAGATGAATTATTAACCCCTAGCGGAAAGTTAAGAGAGAAATACAAAGAACGCATCAATATAAGCAAAGGTTCTTATCTAAATTCTGAATATCTGGGCTTCTACCTCGATACAGACAAAAAGGAAATACAATCAAAACTATTAAGAAAAGCTGTTAATCACGGTTTCGACAGGAAAAAGATGATTACCTATCTAAAGAATGGCATAGGAACTCCTGCAATACACGGTTTTATCCCAAAGGGTATTCCCGGATTTAATAGTATTCCCGGATATGAGTATGACCCGGTAAAATCACGTAAGTTGGTCGAAACGTATAAAAAGCAAACAGGAAATAACAATCCAACCATACGAATTGCCACAGATGCAAATTATCAAAGTATTTGTGAATTTATACAGCGAGAGCTTGAAAAAGTTGGGTTAAATATCATAGTCGACGTTATGGCTCCTTCGACAATACGCCAAAAAAAATGGAAAGGAGAATTAGAATCTTTTCGAGCCAGCTGGATTGCAGATTATCCCGATGCCGAAAATTTTCTATCGCCATATTATAGTAAAAACTTTACTCCTCATGGCCCTAATTATACCCATTTTAAAAATGAAACTTTTGATCGGCTATACGAAGAAAGCTTTTTAATAACCGATATCAAAATAAGAGAGCAGCATTATGCAAAGATGGATTCTATCATTATTGCAAATGCTCCTATCGTCCCTCTATATTACGACCAGGTAGTTCGATTTACTCAAAAAAACGTAAAAGGGCTTACCAATAATCCGCAAAATTTCCTGGTACTAAAACGAGTTTGGAAAGAACCTATTAAATAATTAAGGTTTGGCGTATTTTATCTTATATATCACCTAGATCGAAAGGTTTTCTACTATAATTTGCTTCGACAAGCTCAGCATGACACCACGGTTAAAAACTAACATGCCAGAAAACACGTAGTTTTCTTTTATCAAAATTAATAGTACACAAAAAAATTACTTTTCATAACTCTTTCGCCATTGCCTGGTATCTTCAAAGATATGTTCGAGAATCTGTTCTTCTTGTTTTGTAAACTCAACTTTTCTTCTGGCCATAACTACTTTAGCCACTTCAAAAGCTTTTTTAGTCAGGTAGGTCGTAAAACCGGCACTTCCTCCCCAGCTATAGCTAGGTACAAAATTACGAGGAAAACCTGTACCAAAAATATTGGCATTTACTCCTACTACAGTTCCTGTATTAAACATAGTATTGATACCACATTTAGAATGGTCCCCCATCATCAAACCACAGAATTGCAATCCTGTTTTTGTAAAACTTTCTGCTTCATAATTCCATAAGCGAACTTCGGCATAATTATTTTTAAGATTAGAGGTATTCGTATCTGCTCCCAGGTTACACCATTCTCCTATTACAGAATTCCCCATATACCCGTCATGTCCTTTATTAGAGCATCCAAATATTACAGAATTATTGATCTCTCCTCCTACCTTAGAATGCACCCCAATAGTAGTACCACCATAAATCTTTGCTCCCATCTTTACTACAGCACGATCACAAAGTGCAAAAGGCCCTCTAATCATACTACCTTCCATGATTTCGGCATCTTTTCCTATGTATATTGGTCCTTTACTGGCATTAAGTGTTGTAAATTCTAGTGTTGCCCCTTCTTCAATAAAAATATTTTCGGGTGCGATAATATTATTACTTTCAGGAATAGGTTGACTCACCCTATCCTTTGTTAGCAGCTTAAAATCATCAGCAATCGCCTGTTTATTTTTTGAAAAGATATCCCAGGTGTGTTGTACTGTAAACACATCGGCATCATAAGCTAGTACTTCGTAGGTTTCAAAATCTACCTCCTGCCCCTCTTTTACATAAAAAGCGATAGGTTCGTCATTGCAAAAAATAGCTTGTTCGGGTTTTAGGTTTTTGATAGCAGCCACCAACTGTTCTGATGGTAAATAAGTAGCATTGATCATTATATTCTCTGCCAGCTCTACCATAGGAAATTTTTCGCTTAGGTATTCTTCTGTTACTGTAGACGTAGTATATCCTAAATATTGCTCCCATTTCTCGCGAATGGTTAATATCCCAATCCTAATCTCGGCAACTGGTCGTGTATAAGTAAATGGCAATAACGCATTACGTGAAGCACCATCAAAAAGAATATAATTCATGTTTTGATTTCAAAAAATTAGTTAGTTATACGGCTGCAAAAATAAAGACGTTAATATTAAAAATAGCGTTGTTTGACGAATTTATTTGTAAAATAATATAAATAGTCTTTGAGAGCAGACGTCACTTGGAGTAAAACTCTGTAAGAATTTAATATCGAGAAGTACTTTTTGGTTATACATTTTCTTGTTTTGGATATACCAAATCAGAGATTTGGCACTACCATTGACGTATTTCATAATGATTTGTTTTTTCATAAACTTATATACTCCTAAGACTGTAGTTTAATTTAGCTATTATTTGGCTTTCTGTTCATTTTAGTTCACAAGGTTTTTATTTGATAATATTGAGTTCATGAATCTACGATTTCTTTGCTCGCCCGGCAGCAAACAGAACCAAAAGAAAAGGCGCTCAACCACATCATCTCGCCCACAGCTTACGCTATTATCGTAAGGTATTTTTCAATTTCATTGAAAACCAGATTTTTTTTACTAAAATCTTTCCAAGGCTTCATAGATGTTGCAAACGCAAAACAAATCTTATACTGGTGAAAAAAGATTTCAAAGCCCTGCTTTGAAACGTCAGCTTAAACACTGGATAAAATTTTATTGGATGTCTCAAACTGACGAAAATTGCTTATCTATTATTCACATTAAAATAATAAAATGAATTTGTCATAATTTGAGTTCGATCTAAAAAAATCATGTCGATTCGAGTGTTTTGTCGTAATAGATATGGAGACAAAATGTACTTCGACAAGGCCTGTCCCGAGTTTATCGAAGGGCTCAGCAGAACTATCGAGAATAGTGATTTGCTTTCAAAAAGCTATTCTCTAGTCGTTTTAAATTAGCATAAAAAAAGCCTTTCCGATTAGAAAGGCTTTCTATTATAGTATAGTACTAAATTACTTTTTGAATTTAGCATATTTGTTTTTGAATTTATCAATACGTCCTGCAGTATCGATAAGTTTAGACTTACCGGTATAGAAAGGATGTGATGTTCTTGAAATTTCCAATTTCACTAACGGATACTCTACACCATCTACTTCTAAAGTTTCTTTAGTATTGGCTGTAGATTTAGTTAAAAAAACTTCATCGTTAGACATATCTTTAAAAGCAACTAATCTATAATTTTCTGGGTGAATACCTTTTCTCATTGTATTATTCTTTTCTATTTTCGAGGTGCAAATTTACAACTATTTTTTTAAATGCAAAATTATTTCACAAATAAAGAAATGTAAATTAATTGGTACAGCAAACACCTGTTAACTATTGTAGAATATTATCTAAATATTATTGTTCTTGACAACCGCATGCCCAATTAAGCAAGGCTCCTAGTTCTTTGTAATTTGCACCAACAGAGTCACTAGCATCGCAACAACCTGAATTCTTATTAGATCTCATTTTAACATTTAATCTTAAATATTCAAATTGATAAGCAATGCTATAAAACTCTTCTGGTGTTAAATTTAAAACTACAAGTTGATAATATACATCCAAGAATGCTTGAGTTTGATCCCCAAGAAATCCCTGAACCATAGTCTCTAATTCTGTTTGACTCAATGGTGCAGTTACTGATTTTTGAGATACATCTTTAATAAATGCCTCATATTTTCCAGTTTTAACAGCACTATTATTAAACTCAATAATAGTTTGCTTTACCAGGTATTCTTTCTCCGCTAATGAAACTTGTGTAGTTTCCTCATCTTGCGAACAAGAAATTACAGTAAGGAAAGAAATCACAAATGTAAAAAGTAATAGTTTTCTCATAAATACTAGTTTCGTTAATATATTTTTATACAATTCTAATTGGGGTAAGCAATTCTAAAAAAAGTTTAAAATTTAATAATTCATAAGGTTATCACCACCTAAAACACAAGTTATCAACAGATTACTATTTTATAGTTATTTTTGGCGAATCCCCTTATTTTACGCCTATTGACACCTTATTCTAATTACGGTAAAACCGTAGTTATTTAGTAAATATACGATAAAAATATGAGTTCTATCGATAAAGTGCTATTTTCGTAGTAACTGTAACATTTTATTATATTTGTGCATTTATGGTTAACAAGCAACTGAAAAACATTTTTATACTATGGAAGAAACAACTATTTCTATCAAAAAACATATATTAAAATATGGAATAACTTTAGGAATATTATTCGTTGTATATGGTGTTATTTTATACCTAACCGATAATACGACCAGTAAAAATCAAATTTTTGCAGTTATAAGAGCAACAATACTAATTGGTATTATTATTTATGGAATAAAGGTTTACAAGTCAGCCAATAATGGTTTTTTAAAATTGAATGAAGCTCTAAAAATAGGTATTGGGATTGCTTTAGTTGGAGGTATCATTACTATCGTTTGGAATTCTCTTTTAATGAACGTAATAGAACCCAATATGACAGATCAAATATTCGATGCTCAACGAAAGGCAATGTATGAAAAAGACCCAAATATATCTCAAGAACAAATCAAACAAAGTAGAGCACTGGTCGAAAAAATTAATTCTCCTTATATAATGTCAATAATAGGGATAGCTTGGAATTTATTTTCTGGTTTTATCATTTCTCTAATAGGCGGGGCCATCATGCAAAAAAACAGAGATGTTTTTTAATGTATAGACTTATTTATCTACTTGTTACCCTAAAACTTATGTTTATTATATCTAAAAATACTAAGTATACGTTAGTGATCAATCCTATAAATTTATTACGCATGCTGTAACAATTTACTATATTTGTGTACTTATGGTTTATAATAACCTAAACTGTTTTATATATGGAAAATAAAATCCCAACAGCAAAATTTAGTTCTAGCTATGGTATTATACTTGGTATGATCCTAGTTCTCATTCATGTAATAATGTATGTTAGCGGATTATTGTTAGATGGTGAGCAATGGCCTATGTATTTATACTACATAATATTTCCAATTTTTATATTTTTTGCAATACACACATTTAAGAAAAAAAGCAATGGTTTTTTAAGTTTAGGACAGGCTATAAAAATAGGCATTAGTATTGCTGCATTAAGTGGTCTTGTATATGCAATATATAATGGTATTTTTAATTTTTTTATTGAACCAGATTTCATAGATCAGATGTTGGAAGTTACAAGAGAAAAGATGATGGAGAATCCTAACATGACAGAAGAACAAATTGAAATGAGTATAAACTGGGCAAAGAAACTTGGAGGACCGATTATTGGGGGCGCCTTTTTTATATTATTAAGCGTCTTTTTTGGTTTTATATACTCTCTTATTGGGGGTTTAATCATGCAAAAGAAACAAGACTTATATTAATATATGAATATATCTGTGGTCATACCACTGCTTAATGAGCAGGAATCACTTAACGAATTATACAATTGGATTGCAAACGTTATGCAATCCAATTCTTTTTCTTATGAAATTATCTTTATCGATGATGGTAGTACCGATGGGTCGTGGGATACCATCTCTGCATTATCCACAAAAGATCCAAATGTAAAAGGAATTCGTTTTTTAAAAAACTTTGGCAAATCCCAGGCACTACACTCGGGATTCAAAGAAGCACAAGGTGATGTCGTGATCACTATGGATGCTGATTTACAGGACAATCCAGAAGAAATCCCAGAATTGTATGATATGATCACCAAAGAAGGATATGATCTCATTTCCGGATGGAAAAAGAAACGATACGATTCTGTTATTGCCAAAAATCTACCCTCAAAATTATTTAATGCTGCGGCCAGAAAAACATCTGGTGTTAAATTACACGATTTTAACTGTGGACTAAAGGCCTATAAAAATATAGTAGTCAAAAATATCGATGTACATGGCGAGATGCACAGATATATTCCTGTGCTAGCCAAAAATGCCGGTTTTGCAAAAATCGGTGAGAAAGTGGTACTACACCAGGCTCGAAAATATGGTAAAACCAAATTCGGGATGAGTCGTTTTATAAACGGTTTTCTGGATCTGGTTACCATTTGGTTTATGTCGCGTTTTGGCAAAAGACCCATGCACTTTTTTGGTCTTATAGGCACCTTGCTTTTCATTATAGGATTCTGCTTTTCGTTATACCTGGGGATCGATAAACTTTTTATAGAAACCAAAGGAAGACTTATCGCGCAACGGCCGGAGTTTTATGTAGCGTTAACCTCTATGATCCTGGGAACACAGTTCTTCCTGGCAGGATTCTTAGGCGAAATTATCCTAACCAGTAAACGAAGTAAAGAGCGATATAGCATCGCAGAAAAGATACATCTTTAATATACTTAATCCATTTTGCAGACAAAAAAATCAAAATGATTTATATATCGAAGCAGTTTATGCGTATTTCAAAACTTTTTTACCAAAATTAAATAGTATTTTTGCACTAAAATCACAAGCATGCAAATCACAGATTCTGTTATAAACCTTAGAGTTGACGAATGGTTAACTCCGGTTTTTGATACCGCCACACAAAAAGAAATTAAAAATTTACAGGATACTAATTCAGAAGAATTAAAAGAGAGTTTTTATAAAGACCTCGAATTTGGTACTGGCGGTATGCGTGGTGTCATGGGCGTTGGTACCAATAGAATCAACAAATATACCCTGGGAAAAAGCACTCAAGGATTAAGTAATTATCTGATTAAGCAATTTGCTGGAGAACAGCCCAAAGCAGTAATCGCTTATGATTGTAGACACAATAGTGATACATTGGCACAAGTTGTTGCAGATGTATTTTCTGCTAATGGGATTAAAGTCTATTTATTCTCTAGTCTTCGTCCCACTCCAGAATTATCTTTTGCCGTACGAGAATTAGGATGTCATTGTGGCATTGTACTTACTGCAAGTCATAATCCGCCAGAATATAATGGATATAAAGTATACTGGCAGGATGGCGGACAATTAGTTCCTCCGCAGGATGGTGAGATTATTTCAGAAATAAACGCATTAAAATATTCAGATATTCGATTTGATACCAATCCCGATCTTATTCAAAAAATAGATCAGGAGATCGATACGGTTTTTATCGAACAAAGTGTAAAAAACGGAAGTTTTGCAGCTACCCAGGAAGCAAAAGACAATACAACCATTGTTTTTACTTCGTTACACGGCACCTCTATTACTGCTGTGCCCGAGACTCTCGAAAAAGCGGGATACAAAAATGTACATATTGTACAAGAACAGGCAGAACCCGATGGTAATTTTCCTACTGTAAAATCTCCTAATCCAGAAGAACCAGAAGCCTTAACTATGGCAATGGAACTCGCTGCCAAAGTTGATGCAGATATTGTAATCGGTACTGATCCCGATTGTGATCGATTAGGAATAGCTGTGCGTAATGATCAGGGAGAGTTACAATTACTTAACGGAAACCAAACTATGATTGTAATGACCTGGTTTTTGTTAGAAAATTATAAAAAACAAGGGTTTACAGGTAACGAGTTTATTGCCTCTACCATAGTATCGACTCCGATGATGCAAAGTCTGGCCCAGGCCTATGGTGTAGAATATAAAGAAGTACTCACCGGTTTTAAATGGATCGCCAAATTAATTAAAGATTTCCCCGAGCAACACTTTATTGGTGGTGGTGAAGAAAGTTTTGGATTTATGGTTGGTGATTTTGTTAGAGATAAAGATGCAGTAACATCTACCCTACTCGCTTGTGAAATTGTTGCTTTTGCGAAAGCTAATGGCAGTTCTTTTTATAGTACTTTATTAGATTTATATACAAAACATGGTTTTTATAAGGAGCATTTGGTTTCATTAGTAAAAAAAGGAATCGATGGTGCTGCAGAGATTAAGCAAACTATGGTGGATTTAAGAAATAATCCTCCAGAATCTCTTAATGAAGAAAAAGTAGTACTGATCGAGGATTATCAAACGGGTATTGCCAAAAACGTTCAGGATCATACAGAACACAGTATCGATATCCCAAAATCAAATGTTTTGATATTTTATACCGAAGCGGGAAGCAAAATTGCTGCCAGGCCCAGTGGTACAGAACCGAAGATCAAATTTTATATCAGTGTACAGGAATCACTTCAGACAAGTGCCGACTTTACTACTGTACAACAACAATTAGATGGTAAAATTGAAGCCATCAAAAAAGACTTACAATTAACTTAAACAACAGTGATAGCTGTTCAGTATATTTTTAATGAATTATTTTAAACAAATTCTTCGCTTTGCGAAACCCTATAAATCTTACGGAATTTTAAATATAATCTGTAATATTTTTTATGCACTTTTCAGCGCATTATCATTTATAGCACTAATACCAATGTTAAAAGTGTTGTTTAATAAAGATGAAGGTATTGTGTATCCAAAACCAGAATGGAAAGGCATTGTAAGTTCTAAGGAATATCTAACAGATAGCTTGAATTTATATATTTCAGATACCATTGCGTCTGAAGGAAAATTACAGGTTCTTACCTATATGATTATTGTAATCATATCTATATTTATGCTAAAGAACCTTTTTAATTACCTGGCAATGTATTTTATTACTTTTTTAAGAAATGGTGTACTAAGAGATATAAGAGATGAGCTTTATGAAAAAACTATTAGTTTACCACTGTCCTTCTTCTCTGAAAAAAGAAAGGGGGATACTATGGCTAGAATATCTACCGATGTCTTAGAAATACAACATTCCTTCTTATCTATATTAGAACTTATTGTAAGAGAACCTTTAACAATTATTTTCACCTTAATATTTATGTTTTACCTGAGTACAAAACTCACCTTATTTGTATTTATTTTTATCCCGATCTCAGGGTTTTTAATTTCATTAATTGGTAAAACACTGAAAAAGCATTCTGACAAAGTTCAACAAGAACAAGGTTTTTTTCTATCTATTGTTGAAGAAACTCTTGGCGGATTAAAAGTAATTAAAGGGTTTAATGCTGAAGGGATTTTTGGAAAAAAGTTTAAGCAATCTACTAAAAGGTTTTTCAGCTATTCGAACACCTTATTAAACAGGCAGAATCTAGCATCACCAACAAGTGAATTCCTTGGTATTTGTGTTATCTCTGTATTATTATGGTATGGTGGAAGACTTGTTTTTATAGATGGTTCCTTAGAATCAGAAATGTTTTTAGCTTATATCGGTTTAGCATATAACATTTTAACTCCTGCTAAGGCGATTTCAAAAGCCAATTATGGAGTTAAAAAAGGTAATGCAGCAGCAGAGCGTGTACTCGAAATATTAAATACGACCTCTCCTCTACAGGATCATCCGGATGCAAAAGAGAAAAAAGAATTTACTTCTGATATTAGTATAGAAAACATCTCTTTTAAATATGAAGATGAGTATGTTCTAAATGATTTTTCTTTACAAGTACCCAAAGGCAGTTCTGTTGCCCTGGTTGGTCAGTCTGGTAGTGGTAAATCTACTATCGCCAATCTTGTTACTCGTTTTTATGATGTAAATAAAGGAAGTATAAAAATAGATGGTATAGATATCAAAGACCTCACCAAACACTCCCTAAGAGATTTAATGGGATTGGTTACCCAGGATTCTATTTTATTTAATGAATCTATAAAAAATAATTTATTGGTTGGAGATCCTACTGCATCTGATGAAGAAATTATAAAAGCCTTAAAAATTGCTAATGCGTGGGAATTTGTAAAAGATTTACCAACTGGTATTGAAACCAATATAGGAGATAGTGGTAACAAAATTAGTGGTGGACAGAAACAACGATTATCTATAGCTCGTGCTGTGCTAAAAAATCCTCCGATCATGATTTTGGATGAAGCCACTTCTGCCTTAGATACTGAAAGTGAGCGGTTAGTACAATCTGCATTAGAGAACATGATGAAAAATAGAACAAGTATTGTAATTGCTCATAGGCTATCTACAATACAAAATTCAGATTTAATCGTTGTAATGCAAAAAGGAAAAATTGTTGAACAAGGAACGCACGATGAGCTTATTGCTAAAGATGGTATCTATCAAAAGTTAGTTAATATGCAATCATTAGAATAGGTAAATCCTCTATAATAGCAGCTATATAAATAAAAAAGAGTGCTTCCGCACTCTTTTTCTTCACACAAATCATCTTAATTTAGGGGCTTATTCTAAAATTAAAACTCACTCTTATTAATATCTTCCATCTTGGGGGGGATGGAAAGACTAACTTTCTTTAATTATGGTGTAAATATACTACAAAAATCCGGTACACACAAATAAAAATTGAATTTTATCTATAAAAAATACTTTTTATCAGCATAAATTAAAATACAATATTATTTTTTGTAGTATAAAACCTACAAAATTATTTATTAAAAGAATAACAAATTTTCTTTAAATAAAGGTTATCGAAAGTATGAAACAGAAAAAAGAGTGCTTTCGCACTCTTTCTCTTCACACAAATCATCTTAATTTAGGGGCTTATTCTAAAATTAAAACTCACTTTTATAAAAACTTTCATCTTGGGGGAAATGAAAGAACTCAATCATTATTACACTGTAAAGATAGTAATTATTTTTAATCCACCAAATAAAAAATGCATTTTATCTAATAATTATGTTTTTTAACACTACATACCAAACTAAAAATATCAATTTTGTAATACTAACCTTACAAATGTTAATTTTTTAAATAAGAATATAAAACAGAAAAAAAGAGTGCTTTCGCACTCTTTCTCTTCACACAAATCATCTTAATTTAGGGGCTTACTCTAAAATTAAAACTCACTTTTATAAAAACTTTCATCTTGGGGGGAATGAAAGAACTCAATCATTATTACACTGTAAAGATAGTAATTATTTTTAATCTACCAAACAAAAAATGCATTTTATCTAAAAATAATGCTTTTAAACTTTAAAAAACAAACTAAAATTATAAAATTGTAGTATTTTACTTACAATCATAAATCATACTCAACTTGAACTATAAAGGTATAAAACATAAAAAAGAGTGCTTTCGCACTCTTTCTCTTCACACAAATCATCTTAATTTAGGGGCTTACTCTAAAATTAAAACTCACTTTTATAAAAACTTTCATCTTGGGGGAAATGAAAGAACTCAATAATTAATTACACTGTAAAGATAGTAATTATTTTCAATTCACCAAACAAAAAATGCATTTTATCTATAAAAAAAGCAAATAATCATGTTTTTTAACGTTTATTCCTACAAAATTCTTACAAAATAATATTCTTGTACTAATTAAACCTTTTTTATGTACATTAGTCATATAGTAGTACCAAGGTCAAATAATTGATCTTTTAAATAAAACTAATTTTACTTTTGAACACTCAAGAAGAACAAGAACTACTTATTGCCTTACAATCAGAAGAGCATATCAATATCGCTTTTGGTAAGCTTGTTGCTATATATCAACAACGGCTTTATTGGCATATCAGGAATATGGTAAAAAATCACGATGATACAGATGATATATTACAAAATGTGTTTATTAAAGTGTATAAGAATATAAAAAAATTTAAAGGAGATAGTAAATTATATTCCTGGTTGTATCGCATAGCAACGAATGAATCTATTACTTTCCTTAATCAAAAAGCAAAAAAATATAATATTAGCAATGAAGAGTTAAGTTTACAGTTAATCCAAAATCTCGAAGCAGATGTATATTATGAAGGAGATCAAATACAATTAGAGTTGCAAAAGGCTATAGCGACGTTACCACAAAAACAACAACAGGTTTTTAATATGAAATATTTTCAGGAGCTAAAATATAGAGAGATGTCAGAAATTTTAGAAACCAGTGAAGGAGCATTAAAAGCTTCATATCATTTAGCTTCAAAAAAAATTGAAGAATTTTTAAAAAAAGATTAAACCTTTTTGTATTAAAAAAGTCTTACTATCAGTGAAAAAAGATAAATCACATAAAAACAATGACGGCTTTAAAGTACCAGAAGGCTATTTTGAAAGTTTTGAAAACAAACTTTTTGAAAAAATAGCTTCTGATACCGATGGTCAACTGAGTTCTAAAATGGATTCGGGTTTTAAAGTTCCCGAAGACTATTTTGACACTCTTAAAGATACTGTATTGCAAAAAATTGATGATGATACCCCCAAAGGGAAACTTATCTCATTACAAACCAGAAGAACTATTTTATACTTCTCTGGTATTGCCGCAATGATTGCTATTATCATATCTATATCCATACCAAAAGAATCAAAAGTAAATTTTGATACTATTGAAGTTGCAGATATACATGCTTATTTTAATGAAGAAGATATTGAATTAAGCACTACAGAAATAGCAGCGCTATTAGATGATGATATTACATATTCTGAGACATTCGAAAAAGAAATAATAGATGATGAAACTTTATTAGAATATTTATCAGAAGAGGATTTAGATGATGATATTATATTTACAGAATAAAACAAACACATGAAAAAGATAGTTTTACTTATTTGCTTTACCTGTTTTTCTATAGGTGCTTTTGCTCAACACGGGTCAAGAGAAAAAATAAAGGCATTTAAAATCGCATATATTACCGAAAAATTAGATTTAACCAGTAAAGAAGCACAGCAATTCTGGCCCATTTATAATGCACATGAAGAGACCGTTGGAAAACTTAGACGTCAAGAACGTAAATTAATTAGACGTATAAAAGAAGCCAATGATACTCCTGCTGGTCTAAGTGATACAGAAGCAGAAGATGCTATAAATAGTTTTCTGGAAGTAGAAGAACAGAAATCACAATCTCGAAAAAAATTAATCGTAGATTTAAAGAAAGTCATGCCGAGTAAGAAAATTCTAAAACTTATAAAAGCAGAAGCAGATTTTCATAAACGTATGCTTGCAAGAATTAAAGAGCGAAGAAAAAGGCATTAGAGTTTATTGATAAGAAAACAGAAAAAGAGGTTGTTATAAACCTCTTTTTTTATTTAAAAACCAGTTTGGCAATTCTTCCTTTACCTGCCGCTATTGCAATACTATCATTTATAAACCTTACCGTATAAAAACCTTCTTTACTTAGTTCTTTCCAACTTTTCCCCAAATCATTAGAAATCGATATCCCTGTAAACCCAACTGCTACCATTTCCTTACCACCACCATTAGGTATATATCGTATACAACTCTTATACCCTGCTCCGCTACCTTCTGATACCAATTCCCAGGTCTTTCCTCCATCTTTTGTAATCGCTTTATTCGCCTCATTCCCCTCTGGAGCTGTATAATCTCCACCAAAAACAACCCCATTATTCTCGTCATAAAAATCAATAGAATATGCTCCCGTAGTTTCTTTTCCCTGAATCATAGGAGTATTATAAACCTCCCATGTTTTTCCTTTATCAGGAGAATAAAACACTCTCGACTTCATTCCTCCTGTTGCTATCCATGTTTTATCGCCTATAATTGCGATGTTTCCATTGCTTGCGGCAAATGCTGCTTCTCCAACAAAAGTTTTGGGTAAGTTTTCGCAAGAAAGCTTTTTCCAGGTCTCTCCCCCATCTCTTGTAATAAGTATAGACAAACACGTATCTGTAGGATCACCCATTGCAATTCCTTCATTAGCATTCCAAAATGCAATTGCATCATAGAACGCTTTTTCGTGCATTTCGGTATATACTATTTTCTCCTTTTTGCTCTTTCTATCTATTTTCCTTAATCGTGCAGGAGAGCTTACTCCCAAGCTAAAAAACGACTTATCGGTAAAACCAACAGCACGCTGTTCTGCAATCCAGTTTTTCTTTTTTGTAGTATCAGCTTTCGAAAACTCGATAATGGTCTTCTTTTCTGTAGTAAGGTTTATAAACCCGTACCCTTTATTAAAACCAAAACCAATCAAAGTATCATTATATATATCTAAGGCTCGTATACTTACAGAATCTTTTAAAATAGTTTCTATTTCAACTTTAGAAAAATGATGAGTAACCACTTTCTCTTCTGTAGTGCAAAAAACAAAAGTCAAAACAAATAATAAGGTATAGATTAGTTTCATAGGTTCTGATATCAATAATTATAGTCAAATATAATAGTATTTGATCACAAAGGTCTACCTTTGCACACCTTAAAAAATAATACAATGCGTTTACATAGAAATCTTGTCTTTGCTGTTATAGATGGATTACATGAAATATTTAATGAAGGAAGCTATGCAGATAAAGTGGTTCAGAAATTATTGAAACGAGACAAAAGATGGGGATCACGTGATCGTAGTTTTATTGCAGAAACCGTGTACGAAATTGTACGATGGAAACGCCTATATACCGAAATAGCTGAAGTAAAAGAACCTTTCTCTAGAGAAAATCTATGGAGGGTTTTTGCAGTATGGGCTACACTAAGGGGCATTTCTCTACCCGATTGGAAACAAATTGGCCCTACACCTACTCGTCGTATCAAAGGACGTTTTGATGAGTTAAGTAAAATAAGAAAATTTAAAGAATCTATTCCCGATTGGTTAGATCAATTAGGAGAACAAGAACTGGGAAAACTCTGGGATAAAGAAATTAGTGCACTTAATGAACAGGCTCCTGTAATTCTTCGTGCAAATACTTTAAAAACATCAAGAGAAAAACTTAGAAGTCTGCTAGAAGATGAAAATATCGATACCGAATTTATTAAAGGATATCCAAACGCACTTAGGCTTACCGAAAGAACTAATGTCTTTACTACAGAAGCATTCAAAAATGGATTATTCGAAGTACAAGATGCTTCTTCTCAATTGGTAGCCGATTATCTAGAAGTACAACCAGGGCAACGTGTTGTAGATACCTGTGCAGGTGCAGGTGGTAAAAGCCTTCATTTAGCAGCATTAATGCAAAATAAAGGGCAGGTTATTGCTATGGATATTTATGGTAACAAACTTAAAGAGCTTAAAAGAAGAGCACGTAGAGATGGTGCACATAATATCGAAACCCGGGTTATTGAAAGTACAAAAGATATCAAAAAATTACACGGTAAAGCAGATCGTGTTCTTATCGATGCTCCATGCAGTGGTTTGGGAGTTTTGCGACGAAATCCTGATGCTAAATGGAAATTACAACCTGAGTTTTTAGATAAAATCAGACATACACAAGCCGAAATACTTGAAAATTATGCTAAAATAGTAAAGCCCGGAGGAAAATTGGTATATGCTACCTGTTCTATTTTACCCTCTGAGAACCAGGACCAGGTAAAGAATTTCCTTTCTAAGGAAACAGGGAATGATTTCACCCTAATCAAAGACAAGAAAGTACTTTCGCATCAATCGGGATATGACGGGTTTTATATGGCATTATTAGAAAGAAAACTATAAATCGATCACAAATATCATATACATGGTTTTAGTGATATTATTAGAACAATTCATTCTAACAAAAATAGTTTCATAACCAAATTTCTGAAACATTGTTTAAAATTCGGTGAATAACTCTAGGATTCTATCTTAGTTTTTTATCAAATTTTAGTAAGAAAGTAGTAAATTTGCAGCTTAATAAAAATCAACACAAATAATCGAAGTATGATTCATTTCTTCGGAAACCAAAACGAGAAAGTATTTGCAGTTCAAACAGCCAATGAAATCTCCCCTGAAACCATAAAAAAATTAACCTGGTTATTTGGCAACCAACCTCAACTATCTGCGGCGTCTATTGACGCTTTTTTTGTTGGTCCACGTGCCGCAATGATTACTCCGTGGAGTACCAATGCCGTAGAGATCACTCAGAATATGGGTATTGAAGGCATTATACGAATAGAAGAATTTCGGGGTGTTACAAAAGATTATGTTGATTTTGATCCTATGCTCTCTCAAAAGTACAGCAAATTAGATCAGGATATCTATACCATAGATATAGAACCAGAATCAATCATAGAAATCGATGACATTGCTGCCTATAATATTGCCGAAGGTTTAGCACTTAGTAATGAAGAGATTGAATACCTCGAAGGAGTTAGCAAAAAAATAGGGAGAAAACTTACAGACTCAGAAGTTTTTGGATTTTCGCAAGTAAATTCTGAGCACTGTCGCCATAAAATATTTAATGGAACCTTTGTGATTGATGGAGAAGAGCAACCTACTTCGCTTTTTAAACTCATCAAAAAGACGTCAGAGACACATCCAAATGATATTGTTTCTGCTTATAAAGATAATGTGGCCTTTATAAAAGGACCAAAAGTTACTCAGTTTGCCCCAAAAACTGCTGATAAGCCTGATTTTTATCAGGAAACCGAATTTAATAGTGTGATTTCGCTTAAAGCGGAAACACATAATTTTCCTACTACGGTAGAACCATTTAACGGAGCTGCAACAGGGTCCGGAGGTGAAATCAGGGATCGTCTTGCAGGAGGAAAAGGATCTTTACCTCTTGCCGGAACCGCAGTATATATGACCTCTTATTCGCGATTACAAGATAATCGCCCATGGGAGCAAGCCATGACAGAAAGAGATTGGTTATATCAAACTCCAATGGATATTTTAATAAAAGCTTCTAACGGAGCTTCTGATTTTGGAAATAAATTTGGTCAGCCTTTAATTACAGGATCTGTACTCACTTTCGAACATGAAGAAGACGCCCGCAAACTTGGTTTCGACAAAGTAATTATGCAGGCAGGTGGTATTGGTTATGGTAAAGCCGAGCAAGCTATTAAAGCCACTCCAAAAAAAGGAGATAAAATCGTAATCCTGGGAGGAGAAAATTATCGAATCGGTATGGGGGGTGCAGCCGTATCCTCTGCAGACACCGGAGAATTTAGTAGCGGTATCGAATTAAATGCCATACAACGTTCTAATCCAGAAATGCAAAAACGTGCCTCTAATGCAATTAGAGGTATGGTAGAAAGTGAAGAAAATACAATTGTATCAATACATGATCACGGTGCAGGAGGACATCTTAACTGCCTTTCTGAATTGGTAGAAGAAACCGGAGGAAAAATCGATTTAGATCAATTACCGGTTGGCGACCCTACATTATCTGCAAAAGAAATCATAGGTAACGAATCCCAGGAACGTATGGGATTAGTTATCGGACAACAAAATATAGATACACTGCAACGTATTGCCGAGCGCGAACGCTCACCTATGTACGAAGTAGGAGATGTTACAGGAGACCACCGTTTTACTTTTCAATCCAAGACCAAAGGAGATACTCCAATGGATTTGGCATTAGAAGATATGTTTGGTAGTTCTCCTAAAACCATAATGAACGACAATACTATTGATCGTAAATATGATAATCTTTCCTATAGCAAAGAAAATTTTCGAAACTATCTCGAACAGGTACTACAATTAGAAGCTGTTGCCTGTAAAGATTGGTTAACCAATAAAGTAGATCGCTGTGTAGGAGGAAAAGTTGCAAAACAACAATGTGTAGGGCCATTACAGTTACCTTTAAATAATTGTGGAGTCATGGCTCTTGATTATAATGGTAAAGAAGGTATTGCAACTAGCATTGGGCACTCTCCTATCTCGGGTTTAATTAACCCTGAAGCTGGTAGTAAAAATTCTATTGCAGAAGCATTGACCAATATCATATGGGCTCCACTACATGAAGGTTTAAAATCTGTTTCTTTATCTGCAAACTGGATGTGGCCTTGTAAAAATGAAGGTGAAGATGCAAGATTATATAAAGCGGTAAAAGCAATTTCAGATTTTGCTATTGATTTAGGAATTAATGTGCCTACAGGTAAAGATTCACTATCGATGAAGCAAAAATATGCAAATGAAGAAGTTATTGCTCCGGGAACCGTAGTGATATCTGCTGCTGCACATTGTAATGACATCACCAGAGTTATTGAACCTGTTTTACAAAAAAATAGTGGAGATATTTATTATATTAACCTGTCTAATGATAAACATCAGCTTGGTGGTTCCTCATTTGCACAAATATTAAATAAAATTGGTGATGAAGCTCCTAATATTAAAGGTGCTGCTGATTTTAAGAAGACTTTTAATGTAATTCAAGACCTTATTAAAGGAGATAAAATTGTAGCGGGTCATGATGTTGCTTCGGGAGGTTTAATTACTACACTATTAGAATTATGCTTTGCCGATCGTAATCTTGGAGCAGAACTAGATCTTTCTAAAATCGGAGAATCAGATTCAATCAAGCTATTATTTGCAGAAAATTCGGGAATCGTTTTTCAAAGTGCTTCAAATTCAGATATCGAATCTATACTCTCTAAAAACAATATTGAGTTTTTCAATATTGGTACAGTAAAAGAAGAAGCTTCTTTAATCATAAAAAATCAATCTGACTCCTTTGATCTTCCTATAGAAGAATTAAGAAATACATGGTATACAACTTCTTTCTTATTAGATCAAAAACAAACTGCAAATGATTTAGCAAAAGATCGGTTTGAAAATTATGCAAATCAACCATTACAGTATTCTTTTCCAAAACACTTTGATGGTAAACGACCTGTGATTTCTAGTGAGTTCGAAAGACCAAAAGCAGCTATCATACGTGAAAAAGGAAGTAATTCTGAACGCGAAATGGCTAATGCCATGTATCTCGCTGGTTTTGATGTAAAGGATGTACATATGACCGATTTGATTTCTGGTCGTGAAACATTAGAAGACATTCAGTTTATTGGGGCCGTAGGAGGTTTCTCTAACAGTGATGTTTTGGGATCTGCCAAAGGATGGGCAGGTGCCTTTTTATATAATGAAAAGGCAAATACCGCCTTAAAAAACTTCTTCAAAAGAGAAGACACATTATCTGTAGGTATTTGTAACGGTTGCCAGTTATTTATGGAACTGGAAGTTATTAATCCCGAGCATGAAAAACATGGTAAATTAACTTATAATGATTCCCACAAGCATGAGAGTAGTTTTACTTCTGTAAAAGTACAGGATAATAACTCTGTAATGTTATCTACTTTGGCAGGAAGTACACTGGGAGTATGGATTTCTCATGGTGAAGGAAAATTTGATCTACCGCTATCCGAAGATCAATATAACATTGTAGCAAAATATGGGTATGAAGGATATCCTTCTAACCCTAACGGATCAGACTATAATACAGCTATGATGACAGATAAAACAGGTCGCCATTTGGTAATGATGCCTCATATTGAACGTTCTATCTTTCAATGGAACTGGGCTAACTATCCACAGAATAGACGTGATGAAGTATCCCCATGGATCGAAGCTTTTGTAAATGCTCGAAAATGGATAGAGAAAAATACGGCTGAATGAAAAACAGAAAAGCGCTCTTAGTAATTGATATGCAAAAGGGTTCTTTTACTTCAAAAACTCCACGATTTGATACAAAAGGAGTTGTAAGTAGGGTTAATACGCTTGCAGCGTTATTTAGAGCCTCTGATTTTCCTGTATTTTTTATTCAACATGATGGTACAAAAATGAATGAATTTATACCAAATTCGGTGGAGTGGGAATTACTAGATGATTTAGAAATCGAAACAACAGACCATTTTCTAAATAAGTATGCAAATGATATATTTTATAAGTCTAAGCTTCAATCCAAACTAAACGACTTAAATATCAATGAGCTATTCGTTACAGGTTGTGCAACTGATTTTTGTGTAGAATCTACTGTGCAATCTGCTCTAACAAAAGATTACAATATAACTGTAGTAGCAGATGGACATACTACTGGAGACCGGCCCCATTTGAAAGCTAAAAAAGTTATTGAACACTATAATTGGGTTTGGCAAAATATGATTCCGACCAATGGAAAAATAGAAGTTAAAAAATTTGAGCAGATAAAAGACGAACTAATAAGGCATTAAGTTTCTTTTTCTATAAATTGTTAATATTGTTTTTAAGCTTTTAAACAATAAATATTTTATTAAAAACGATAAAATATTGAGAAGTTAACAAATTACAGCCTCTTTTTTTTATATCTTAGAGTTGTGTATTATAAGATTTTTTATAATTTGCGAAACTATGCGTGCATAATAGTTCTTTAAAGTTCTTAAGTAATGGTGTATTCTAAATTTGTTCATCTATAAATTTAATTACCCAATCACTTTAAAAACAACCATCTATAAAGAACTTTAGAAGGCTACAAAAATTATTTTTAAACAACTTATGACAAAAATTACGAGATTATTTGATTTCCCACATTATCAATTAGAAAAATTTAATTTAGACAAGGCTTTAATAACTAAATATAATGGTGAATGGATTGCTACTTCTACTAAGGAATATGTAGAAAAAGCAAATCAAATTAGCCGTGGTTTGTTACGATTAGGAGTAAAACCTAATGATAAAATAGCAATTATATCTTCTAATAACAGAACAGAATGGAATATCACCGATATCGGTGTCCTTCAAATCGGAGCACAAGATGTTCCTATTTACCCTACAATTTCTCAAGAAGATTATGAATATGTTTTAAATCATTCTGAATCAACCTACTGTTTTGTTTCTGACGAAGAAGTATTTGAAAAGGTTAAAAACATTAAAGCTAATGTACCTTCACTAAAAGAAGTCTATTCGTATAATGATATTTCGGGCTGTAAAAGTTGGAATGAAGTTCTCGAATTAGGTAAAAACGATAGTAACCAATCTGAAGTAGAAGAAATTATGGCTTCTGTAAAAGAAGATGATCTTGCTACTTTAATATATACTTCAGGAACTACAGGAAGACCTAAAGGTGTGATGCTAAGTCATAAAAATGTAGTAAGCAATGCTATAAACAGTTCTACCCGATTTCCCATTGTAGATGGAGAAACAAAAGCTTTAAGTTTTCTTCCCGTATGTCATATTTACGAAAGAATGCTAATGTATCTATATCAATATCGTGGTGTAGGTATATATTTTGCAGAATCTTTAGAAACTATTAGTGATAACCTAAAGGAGGTTAAACCCGAGGTTATGACTGCAGTACCGAGATTACTAGAAAAAGTATATGATAAAATTATTGCCAAAGGAGCTGATCTCACAGGGATTAAAAAGAAATTATTCTTTTGGGCTGTAGATCTGGGGTTAAAATACGAACCCTATGGAGCAAATGGCTGGTGGTATGAGAAAAAACTAGGCCTCGCCCGAAAACTTATTTTTAGTAAATGGCAAGAAGCTTTGGGAGGTAATTTAAAATTAATTGCTTCTGGTAGTGCTGCGTTACAGCCAAGACTTGCACGAATATTTAATGCTGCCGGGATGGGAGTTATGGAAGGATATGGGCTTACCGAAACGTCTCCTGTAATCTCTGTGAATGAAACAGGAAACGGAGGAATGAAAATAGGCACTGTAGGAAGAATGATCCCGGATACCGAAGTAAAAATAGCAGAAGATGGTGAGATTTTGGTAAAAGGCCCTCAAGTAATGTTAGGGTATTATAAAGATGAAGAAAAAACCAAAGAGGTATTAAAAAATGGATATTTTCATACCGGTGATATTGGCGAAGTTGATAGTGATGGATTTTTGCGCATTACCGATCGTAAAAAAGAAATGTTTAAAACTTCTGGAGGTAAATATGTCGCTCCGCAATTAATAGAAAATGCCATGAAACAGTCTCGTTTTATAGAGCAAATAATGGTAATTGGTGAAGGAGAAAAAATGCCTGCAGCGTTTATACAGCCTAATTTCGAGTTTTTAAAAGAATGGGCAGAGCGTAAGGGAATACAAATAGGTAACTCTATGCAAGAAGCTCTTAAAAATCAAACAATTATTGACCGTTATCAGGAAGAAGTTGATGAACACAACAAAAAGTTCGGAAAATGGGAACGAGTAAAACGCTTTGAACTTACATCGGATGAATGGAGTATTGATGCGGGTCACCTCACTCCTACTATGAAATTAAAAAGAAAAGTAATAAAAGAAAAATACAAAGATCTTTATTCTAAAATTTATGGCTAATTCAATTAACTGATTACAACGCAAAACATATGTAAGCTTTAACTGTTAATCAGTAAACTCCTCATTTTATGGGGAGTTTTTTTATTAATTCAACAAAAAAGTGTAAATTACATCAACTTTTCTCGATTTTTTACTTTATTTATTATGCACGCATAATAAATTTTCTTACCTTTACATTTATAATAATTTTTTTGAATGAGAGAAAAGACAATCGATTATGCACTTAGAGCTACCTGGATGGCTGTTGCTAAGATGTATAATGAAGAAGCCAGCAAAAAAGGAAGTACAATGGCTACTGGATTTGCATTACTAAGCATAGATCCAGAAAGCGGTACACCTTCTACTTCATTAGGTCCCAAAATGGGAATGGAAGCTACAAGTTTATCACGCACTTTGAAAACCATGGAAGAAAAAGGATTGATTTTCAGAAAGAAAAACCCTCAGGATGGACGTGGTGTATTGATTTATCTCACTCCGTTTGGTGTAGAAATGAGAAATTTCTCTAAAGAAGTGGTTTTTACTTTTGATGCTACGGTAAGAAAACATGTTTCACAAGAAAAATTAGATATTTTCTTAGAAGTGTTTCAAATCATAAATGACCTGATTTCATCCAAAAAAATTTACTCAAAACAAGAATCTATAAAACCTTAACAACTCGAAGTTAAAAAATGAAAAGAATCATTAAAAAAGTTGCAGTTATCGGCTCAGGAATTATGGGGTCCGGTATTGCATGTCATTTCGCTAATATTGGTGTCGAAGTACTATTATTAGACATAGTCCCTCGAGAACTTAACGACAAAGAAAAAGCGAAAGGCCTTACTCTAGAAAACAAAGTGGTCCGTAATCGATTAGTAAATGATTCACTTACCGCTGCTCTTAAATCCAAACCCTCTCCTATATACCATCAAAAATTTGCGAATCGAATCACTACAGGAAACCTGGAAGATGATATCGCTAAAGTTGCAGATGTAGATTGGATTATAGAAGTTGTTGTAGAAAGATTAGATATCAAAAAAATAGTTTTTGAAAATCTTGAAAAACACAGAACACCGGGTACATTAATTACCTCTAATACTTCCGGTATCCCTATTCAATTTATGAGCGAAGGGAGAAGTGAAGATTTCCAAAAACATTTCTGCGGAACTCATTTCTTTAACCCTGCTCGTTATCTTAAATTATTTGAAATCATTCCGGGTCCAAATACTTCTCAGGAGGTTTTAGATTTTCTTAATGGATATGGAGAACAATACCTGGGAAAAACCTCAGTAGTTGCAAAAGACACTCCTGCTTTTATTGGTAATAGAATAGGAATCTTTAGCATTATGAGTTTATTTCATATGGTAAAAGAAATGGGATTAACAATAGAAGAAGTAGATAAACTTACTGGTCCTGTAATTGGTCGTCCAAAATCTGCCACATTCCGTACAGTAGATGTGGTTGGTCTCGATACTTTGGTTCATGTAGCTAACGGTATTGCCGATAATTGTACAGATGACGAACGTCACGAATTATTCAAACTCCCCGATTTCATCACTACTATGATGGAAAACAAATGGTTAGGAAGTAAAACCAAACAGGGATTTTATAAAAAGAATGTCGGTGCCGATGGGAAAAGAGAAATCTTGTCTTTGGACTTAGATACTTTAGAGTATAGAGAAAAGAAAAGAGCTTCTTTTGCTACGCTTGAAATGACAAAAACTATCGACAAAGTAGTAGATCGTTTTAAAGTATTAGTATCAGGTAAAGATAAAGCTGGAGAATTTTATCGTAAAAATTTATCCGCATTATTCGCATATGTATCTAATCGTATTCCTGAAATTACAGATGATTTATATAAAATTGACGACGCAATGAAAGCTGGTTTTGGTTGGGAGCATGGTCCTTTCCAAATTTGGGATGCTGTCGGAGTAGAAAAAGGAATCGAAATGATGCGTGCAGAAGGTTATGAACCTGCTTCATGGGTACTAGATATGACCGCATCTGGTAGTGCTTCCTTTTATACCGTAAATAACGGAGCTACATTTTTCTATGATATTCCTAAAAAAGAACAAGTAAAAGTACCAGGGCAAGATGCATTTATCATTCTGGATAATATTCGCAAATCTTCAGAAGTATTTAAAAATAGCGGAGTTGTAGTAGAAGATCTTGGTGATGGAATCCTAAATGTAGAATTTCAAAGTAAGATGAACACTATTGGTGGTGATGTATTAGCCGGACTAAATAAAGCTATCGATATTGCCGAGAAGGATTTTCAAGGATTGGTCGTTGGTAATCAAGCCGCAAACTTCTCTGTAGGTGCAAATATCGGAATGATATTTATGATGGCAGTTGAGCAAGAATACGATGAGCTTAATATGGCAATTAAATACTTTCAGGATTCTATGATGCGTATGCGTTATTCTGCAATCCCAACAATTGCTGCGCCTCATGGTATGACACTTGGTGGTGGATGTGAGCTTTCTATGCATGCCGATAAAGTAGTAGCAGCTGCAGAAACATATATAGGACTCGTAGAATTTGGTGTTGGTGTAATCCCTGGTGGTGGTGGTTCTAAAGAAATGGCATTAAGAGCCTCAGACACTTTTAAGAAAAATGATGTAGAGCTTAATGTATTACAAGAACATTTCTTAACTATAGGTATGGCCAAAGTATCTACTTCTGCTTACGAAGCTTATGATACTAACATTCTTCAAAAAGGAAAAGATATTGTAGTCGTTAATAAAGATCGCCAGATTGCCACAGCAAAAGCTCATGCAAAATTAATGGCAGAACAAGGATACACGCAGCCTGTAAAACGTAAGGATGTAAAAGTCTTAGGAAAACAAGCATTAGGTATGTTCTTAGTAGGAACTGATGCTATGGAAGCTAGTAAATATATCTCTGAGCATGATCATAAAATTGCTAATAAACTGGGCTATGTAATGGCAGGAGGAGATTTATCAGAACCAACATTAGTAACAGAGCAATATTTACTGGATCTAGAACGTGAAGCTTTCTTGTCACTTTGTACAGAACGTAAAACTCTTGAGCGTATCGAGCATATGCTTAAAAAAGGAAAACCATTACGTAACTAAATATAAAGAAACTAGAGGCTAGACCTTAAGAGACTAGACAAATGGCAAGACATAATTTTAAAAAATTAAAAATTTGGCAGGAAAGCATGAAACTGGTAAGTGACAATTATAAACTTACAAGAACCTTTCCTGAATCTGAAAGATTTAATCTAATTAGCCAAATGAATAGATGTGCTGTTTCAATTCCTTCAAATATATCAGAGGGATCAAGCAAGAGTACAAATAGACATTTCAAAAAGTTTCTAGAAAATAGTTTAGGATCAGCTTTTGAGTGGGAAACTCAACTTATTATTTCTTTTAATGAAAATTATTTTAATAAAGAAAAATTTGAGGAATTAGAAAGTAAAATTTTACAAATACAGAAAATGATAGGATCTTTTATAGATAATTTGACTGACTAGAGTCTAGGTTCTAGTCTCTAGATTCTAGAATCTTCATTTTCAAAACAAACATAGTAACTATGAGTAAAACAGCATATATAGTAAAAGCATATAGAACAGCCGTAGGAAAAGCTCCTCGCGGAGTGTTCAGATTTAAAAGAACAGATGAATTGGCCGCTGAGACTATTCAGCATATGATGAAAGAATTACCTCAATTGGATAAAGAACGTATCGACGATGTAATTGTGGGTAATGCTATGCCAGAAGGATCTCAAGGACTTAATATGGCTCGTCTTATCTCTTTGATGGGATTAAATTCAATTGATGTCCCGGGAGTAACTGTAAACAGGTTTTGCTCTTCAGGGATTGAAACCATTGGTATTGCTACCGCAAAAATTCAGGCAGGAATGGCCGATTGTATTATTGCTGGTGGTGCAGAAAGCATGAGTTCTGTTCCTATGACAGGATATAAAACAGAACTTAATTATGACTTGGCCAAATCAGGACATGAAGATTATTATTGGGGAATGGGAAATACTGCAGAAGCAGTAGCCAATCAATTTAATGTATCGCGTGAAGATCAGGATGAGTTTGCATACAACTCCCATATGAAAGCTTTAAAAGCTCAAGCAGAAAATCGTTTTCAGGACCAAATTGTTCCTATTAATGTTGAGCAAATCTACGTTGATGAAAATGGAAAAAAAGCTACCAAATCATATACAGTATCTAAAGATGAAGGACCTCGTGCAGGAACCAGTAAAGAAGTTTTAGGAAAGTTAAGACCTGTATTTGCTGCAGGAGGAAGCGTAACTGCCGGTAATTCTTCGCAAATGAGTGACGGTGCTGCTTTTGTTATGGTTATGAGTGAAGAAATGGTAAAAGAATTAAATCTCGAACCTATTGCAAGACTTGTTAATTATGCTGCCGCCGGTGTAGAACCAAGAATTATGGGTATCGGTCCTGTAAAAGCTATTCCGAAAGCCTTAAAACAAGCCGGATTAAAACAAGACGACATAGAACTTATAGAGCTTAATGAAGCTTTTGCATCTCAATCGCTTGCTGTAATCAGAGAACTAGGTCTTAATCAAGACATCGTAAATGTTAATGGTGGTGCTATTGCATTAGGACATCCTTTAGGGTGTACAGGAGGAAAACTTTCTGTTCAATTATTTGACGAAATGCGTAAACGTGATATGAAAGGCAAATACGGAATGGTAACCATGTGTGTAGGTACAGGACAAGGTGCCGCTGGTATTTATGAATTTTTAAACTAAACTAGAATTGAGATTTGAGTATTGAGAATACTGTACAAACTATCTTACTACTCAATACTCATTATTAATTGCTAAAACCTTATTAAAAAAATGAGTGATAAAACTATAAATAAAGATATTCTTAGAGGAGGACAATTCCTTGTTAAAGAAACAAATTGTGAAGATGTATTTACTCCAGAAGATTTTTCTGAGGAGCAAAGAATGATGCGTGATAGTGCTAAAGAATTTGTAGATCGTGAGCTGTGGGCACATTGGGAACGATTCGAAAGTAAAGACTATGCATTTACAGAAGAATGCATGCGTAAAGCCGGTGAACTTGGACTTTTAGGAGTTTCTGTACCCGAAGCATATGATGGATTGGGAATGGGATTTGTATCTACCATGTTAGTTTGTGATTATATCTCTGGCGCTACCGGATCGTTTAGTACCGCTTTTGGAGCTCATACCGGTATCGGTACCATGCCAATCACCCTATATGGTAATGAAGAGCAAAAGAAAAAATATGTCCCTAAGCTTGCTACCGGTGAGTGGTTTGGAGCATACTGCTTAACAGAACCAGGTGCAGGATCAGATGCAAATTCTGGTAAAACAAAAGCTGTTCTTTCTGAAGACGGTACACATTATTTGATTTCTGGTCAGAAAATGTGGATATCTAATGCTGGCTTCTGTAGTTTATTTATTGTCTTTGCCCGTATTGAAGATGATAAAAACATCACAGGATTTATCGTAGAAAACGATCCTTCTAATGGGATTTCTCTTGGTGACGAAGAAAAGAAACTAGGGATTCACTCCTCTTCTACCCGCCAGGTATTCTTTAGTGATACCAAAGTACCGGTAGAAAATATGTTATCAGAAAGAGGTAATGGTTTTAAAATAGCAATGAATGCACTAAATGTAGGTCGTATCAAACTTGCTGCTGCCTGTCTTGATGCGCAACGTCGTGTGATTGGTGAAGCTACTAAATATGCCAATGAGCGTATCCAGTTTA
The DNA here is from genome assembly GCF_000626715.1 of Aquimarina atlantica. Lineage (GTDB taxonomy): Bacteria > Bacteroidota > Bacteroidia > Flavobacteriales > Flavobacteriaceae > Aquimarina > Aquimarina atlantica. The sequence continues at coordinate 215,089 of NZ_AQRA01000004.1, forward strand.
AAACACCTATTATGAACTTTGGTGCTATTAAAGCTAAAATTGCTGAAATGGCAACCAACGTTTATGCCGATGAATCTGCTAGTTACAGAGCAGCAAAAAATATCGAAGATAGAATTGCTATCCGTCAAGCGGAAGGAAATACACATCAGGAAGCAGAACTAAAAGGTGTCGAAGAATATGCGATCGAGTGCTCTATTCTTAAAGTTGCCGTTTCTGAAGATGTACAAAGTTGTACCGATGAAGGTGTACAAATTTTTGGTGGTATGGGATTCTCTGCAGATACCCCAATGGAATCTGCATGGAGAGATGCTCGTATCTCCCGTATCTACGAAGGTACTAACGAGATCAATCGTATGCTTGCCGTAGGAATGTTAGTAAAGAAAGCTATGAAAGGCCATGTAGATCTTCTTGGGCCTGCCATGAAAGTTGCAGATGAGCTAACTGGTATTCCATCTTTTGACACTCCTGATTATTCAGTTCTATTTTCTGAAGAAAAAGAAATTATAGCTAAGCTTAAAAAAGTATTCTTGATGGTTGCAGGGGCTGCTGTTCAAAAATTTGGACCACAACTCGAGGAGCATCAACAATTATTATTAGCTGCTTCAGATATTTTAATAGAAATTTACATGGCAGAATCTGCAATCTTACGTACGGAGAAAAATGCAAAACGTTTTGGTGAGGAAGCTCAGGAAACTCAAATAGCAATGTCTCAATTATATTTATATAATGCGGTAGATATTGTTATTAAAAAAGGAAAAGAAGGAATAGTTTCTTTTGCTGAAGGAGATGAACAACGAATGATGTTAATGGGACTTAAGCGTTTTACCAAATATGCAAATCAACCAAATGTAGTTGCATTAAGAACCAAAATTGCTGATAAAATTGCCAAAGAAAACGGGTATTTTATTGGATAATCATTAGAATATAAAAAACACATCATATAATGTTTTGTGTTTAATTTATCATAAGAAACCGCCTTTTGAATAATAAAAAGGCGGTTTTTATATGTCCATATTTAGTCTTGTTTTCAATTCTAGTTTTCCTTTTCCTGTTATCAAAATCTCTCTAGAGTCTTTTTTCCTGCGTATCCAGTCATTTTGCAACATCATTGTAAGAAAAGAAGCCCCTAATGCACCTGCCAGGTGATGCCTACGCTCACTCCAATCTAAGCACGGATGAGCAAAAGATCGTTTTTGTGATATTACATCATCGATATTAATACCAACATCTCGAAACCAACTCTTTCCTATAGAAGTAACTTTATAGGTTCGTTCTACAATTTCTATCATACCCTTATCCAGCAAGGCATCAGTAATTTTTACGCCTATTTCCCCTGCCAAATGATCATAACAGGTTCTGGCATATGTTATACCATTAAGTTCTGGCTTTTTAGCTCTGGTATATGCATCATTCATAGATACTAGTCCAGCCATAGATTCAATAACCTGAGCTACTTCTGAAGTCGCATACCTATAATAGCGATGTCTTCCTTGTTTTTCTACCTGCAATATATGAGCCTGAATTAGTTTTTTTAAATGATTACTTGCTGATTGTGCAGAGATATTAGCACATACTGATAGCTCTAGAGCCGTATATGCTCTACCATCTAATAAGCACCATAGCATAACAGATCGAGATTTATCCCCTAATAAAGAGGCGATCTGAGCAAATTTATTTTCAAACTCTTCCATTAACTATTATCACAATATGATCTGGTTTTAATACACAAAACTAATGCAATATCATTTGCGCTTTGAATTTACTATAATATAATCGATATCATCATTTTCAATCCCATATTTTAGGTCTTTTTACTCCAAGTGTTCTCAAATAATCAAGCATCTGCCCCATATGCACTGCTTCATGAAACACGATTCTATTGAGATAGTCACCAAGCTTTTTGCTCTGCCCCACTTCTGTTCTTTCTATTCTTATATTTTCGAGATCTGTGTCTGTTAACTCCTCTATCATATCAAGAAAACTCTTTCTATAACGCTTTGCCATCTCTAGCTCAAACTCCAGATCCACATACTTCATTTCTTGCCATGGAGAATAGTAATCTCCCAGATTTCCTCTGTTGTCAATTATTTTATGAAATAAATGCTCTGCTTCTAACACATGTCTAATCATTTCAATAATAGAGAATGCATTTTTATCTGGTTTCCAATCAAAATATTCTTCTGGTATTCCTTTCCAAAGCTTAATACTTCGCCTTCTTGTCTCTGTACAGTTTAACAAGATGATATCTATCGAATTCATTATATGTATGTTTTAATATATTCCTCTGCTCCAATTCTCCGAAACAATTTTTCCTTTTTCATAATCATCTACAACTAGTATTAATTGATTATCATGATCGCTATATTGTGTTATTATATTAATGTTATTTTTTTCCATTAAGCGGCAAATTTTCCCTAACTGCCCGGGAACTTCCTGATTTAATTTCTGAATTAGCACTTCATTTACCGCAAAGACTTCAACCCCATAAGACTCTAGTGCTTTCTTTCCTTTTTCTGCATCTTCTACCAAAAAATTGGCTACCCCTATATTGTTATGTACAAAAACGCCTCCTCCTTCAAGGCTTACTCCTGCATTTCCTAAAACCTCTCCCATTTCTGCCAAAGCCCCAGGTTTGTTGTCTAACTTGATTGCTAAATTTTTCATCTGTTCTTTTTTATTGTTTTTTTAGTTGTCAGATGAAATTACTCATCTGTTGATTACTTATAATTATGGTATTCGTGAATCTTTGATTTCACCATTGAACCTCTCGGTTGCTATCCACTCAATTGTTATAGCTCATTTCATATTTGATTTTATATTAATTTAATTTGAATATTGGCTTTGATAGAGTTTGCGATAAAACAATTAGAATGTGCTAGGTTATGCATTTGCTCTATAGCTTTTGTTGAAGGATAATTTCCTTTAAAAATCACCTTAGGGGATAATGTAATTACAGTAATTGCTTTTTTTCCTTTTACTTCTTTTAATAGCCCTACAGGATGATCTTCATAACACTCTACAATGTATTTTTTCTTTGCAGCAATAGATAGAAAAAATAGCATATGACAACTCGAAACAGATGCTAAAAATGCCTCTTCGGGATCTACCGCAGATGCATCAGACATTGGAGTAGGAATTATGTCTGGAGAAGAAGAAGCCCGTATTTCTGCTCCTCCATCAAAATACCAGGTATGCACCCTACTGTATTTTCCACTCTCAAAGGCTTCATGTTGATTTTTCTTCCAAAGTATTCTCGCCGAATGTTTCATTCTACGTATTGGTTTTTGTGTAACGCAAAAGTAAAACAGCAATGTTTTTTTTATTTCATTCTAGAATGAAGTATGAAGTTTTAATCCATAATTTCAAAAAAAAGAGACAGACGTATGTACATATTAATTTTTTAAAAGAAAATATTTTCTTCCTAAACCATAATGACCAAGAGCCTCTTATTTTTATTTAGTGTCCAAATTCTGTCTATATATATCTTATTTCATTCTTTTATTACTTACACAAAATAAAAGCAAACCTTAGTATTTTATTTCAAAATAAGATATTAAGGTTTATTGAATACTCACTAAAATCAAAACTCAATTTAATCCGTTTTTTAATGTTATATAAATATAAAACATCTATTTCTGGTTATCCCGTAATCTACCATTAGAAATACAAATGATTATTACTTATTTATATGCCACATCTTATTTTTAAAATTTTGTTCACTACATTTATCATAATTATGTCACTAAATCTCATTATGAAAAGAATATTTTTATTATTCATTTTATTATTTATACTAAGTTGTAAAAAAAACCTTCCTAACTCGACTAAAGATGAGCTGGCAGTCCTAGATCAAAAAGATTTACGAAAACAGAACGTTAAAATTGATCATCAAATCAGAAAAGTTAAAAAAGCAGTAATTGTTCCTAAGCTAGATGGTAAAATGGATGATCCTATCTGGAAAGAAGCTATTTGGTATGGTTTTGATCAAAGATGGTTGGGAGCACCGTATACTTTTAATGATTTTTTTGGAAGATATAAAGTAGTCTGGACCCCAGAAGCATTGTATGTATTAGTCGAAATCAAGGATGATGTTTTATTTGATCAAAACAAAGATCCATTAAGTTTATGGTGGGATGATGATTGTGTAGAAATTTTTATTGACGCAGATAACTCTGGTGGGGATCATCAATATTCTAATAATGCATTTGCATATCATGTAGCATTAGATGGAAATGTAGTGGATCTCGATAAACATAAAAAACCTGTACTATATAACAATCATGTTAGCTCTAAACGTATTACTAATGGTGATGTATCGGTATGGGAATTTGAGATTATTGTATATGATGATACTTATGAAGAAGGAAAAGTTAATGACCCAATGATCTTAAAAAAAGATCAGAAACTAGGTTTCGCTATTGCTTATAATGATAATGATGGCAGCAAAGAAAGAGAAAATTTTATCGGTTCTGTTTTTATCCCGGGAGAAGAAAAAAATTTGGGGTGGATTAATGCCGATATTTTTGGCACAATCATTTTAGAAGAATAATGTATTGAAATCAAAATTCTACATACTCCCTGTAATTATCATTTCGCAGTTTTTCTGTACTTCGTTATGGTTTGCCGGTAATGCTGTCATCGATGACCTTGCTTCTCAGTTTAATGTAGAGTTTAATATCCTGGGGTATCTTTTATCTTTTGTACAATTCGGATTTATTGTAGGAACACTCACTTTTGCTTTATTAACATTAGCCGATCGGTTTTCTCCTTCTCGCATATTTATGATTTGTGCTTTCTTGGGAGGGCTTAGTAACTTATCCTTGCTTATTCCTGATATTACAGTTTTTAATTTACTTACTGCAAGATTTGGTACTGGTTTTTTTCTTGCCGGAATATATCCTATTGGTATGAAAATAGCTTCTGATTATTATAAAGATGGCCTAGGAAAAGCACTTGGATATCTTGTAGGTGCTTTGGTATTAGGAACAGCTTTTCCTCACCTAATTAATCAGTTTTCGTGGAGTAGTGATTATAAAGCAGTAATTATTAGTACATCTATTTTAGCATTTGTCGGAGGCTTAGCAATGTGGTTTTTGGTTCCCGATGGTCCGTACAGAAAACTTGTTTCTAAACTTCAGCTTGGGATAGTCACACAACTTTTTAACATACCCAGTTTTAAAAAAGCTGCTTTTGGATATTTTGGACATATGTGGGAACTCTATGCATTTTGGGGATTTATCCCAATTATCCTTAAAACGTATTCTCGCTTACAATCTGTACAACTACAGGTATCTTTTTGGTCTTTTATTATAATAGGCGTTGGTTTTATTTCTTGTATTCTGGGTGGTTTGATTTCATTAAAAACCGGCAGTAGAAAAGTAGCATATAATTCATTATTAATTTCCGGAATATTTTGTATTGCTTCTCCTCTGCTTTTTCTATTACCTCCCGAATTATTTTTAATTGCTTTATGTACCTGGGGAATGTTAGTCATTTCAGATTCCCCTCAATTTTCAACAATGGTGGCTGCTGCTGTGCCTCCCGAATTAAGAGGAACCGCTCTTACAATTATTAATTGTATTGGATTTGCCATTACTATAATTAGTATTCAGTTATTATCCTTTTTAACAGGTAAATTAGATAATACTATGCTATATGTATTTTTAAGCATAGGTCCTATTTTAGGAATATACACATTAAGAAAATAAGTATCTAAGTACTAATAGGTTTGAAAGATTCTTTTTGGCCAGAAATATCCTAGTCTATAGGCTCGAGAGCTTCTTTAATTCTTGACATCGCTTTTGACATTTGAGCTTCGACAGTTTTTACCGAAATATCCAATTGTTCTGCTACTTCTTTATATTTAAATCCCTGGATTTTATTTAAAACAAATATTTCTTTACATTTTGGAGGAAGCTTTTCAATTTCGGCCTGAACACGATTTATTTTTTTCTTGATAAAATCGTTATCCTCCTCTACAAAAACATCTAAAGTGTTTTTTTGTATTTGTTCTATATAGTTTAACTCTTTTTTATTTTTATTATATGAATCTATCAATTCATAATAGCATGCTTTGTATAAATAATTCTTGATAGAAGTATTAATATTTAATTTTTTTTTATTCTTCCAAATCTTAAGCATTACGTTCTGAACAACGTCTTCTGCTTGTTGTTTATTCCTTGATAAACTATAGATATAGGAGCACAATTCGTTATAGTACATTTCATACAAATGCCTGTATACAAATTCATTACCTTTTTTAAGTTCCTTTATTTGGGTCTCGTTCTTTATAGCACTCTTTTTTTAACTCATTTTTAAACCCTCTCGCAAAACAATTAACAAAAACTTTACATAAATAATAAAAAAAATAGTTTCAGAAGTAAGGGTTTTTTATTTTTTTCAAGTCTTAACTATAAATAAGCCAATAATTCGCATGAAAAAAAATAAAGATTTGGATATAAATCAAATACTTAAATACCTAAATAATGAGATGTCCGAGCGAGAACTCACCGAGTTCAAAAAATTATTGAATGATGAAGAAAATTTAAACGAATTTAAAAAATACATTATCACCGATCATTACATCCAATTAGGCAAAAATGATTTTGATAATCAAAAAGCAGCATCATCATTCCAAAAACATATACAAAGTACAAAATCTCGTACTAAAATCCGCAAAAATAGAATCAATAATTACTTAAAATATGCTGCAGTTTTTGTAGGGCTTATAGTTGGTAGTGCTTTATACTACAACAATACTTTTTTTGGTACCGATTCTACTCTAAATGAAGTAACATTACAGTTAAGTGATGGCAGTCTTGAAACCATACAAGAGAATGAGTTATTTAAAGAAATTAAAAATAATGATGGTACTGTAGTTGGGATTCAGGAAAAAGGTAAAATAGTATATAACAACGAAAAAAATAACATCGCAGAAGCTAAACCAAAAATCAATACATTAAAAGTTCCTTATGGAAGAAAATTTCAGTTAGAATTATCTGATGGTACAACGGTTCATGTTAATGCAGGTTCTACATTAAAATTTCCTGTGCATTTTGTTGCCGGGCAGGTTCGTGAAGTAGAATTATCTGGTGAAGCCTATTTTGAAGTTGCCAGAAATGAAGAAGCTCCGTTCGTTGTATCTACCAATGGTATTAAAACTGAAGTTTTAGGAACAAAATTTAATGTCTCTTCTTATGCAGATGATTCATTTTCTGAGGTTGTTCTGGTAGAAGGTAGTGTAGGTGTATTTAAAAACAAGGGACGATTTGATAAAGATACCGATCAAATACTTAAGCCAAATCAAAAGGCTAGTCTTTTAAAAACAGGTCAGAATTTGAATATTTCTACCGTAAAAACAGAAAATTATACCGCTTGGGTTGATGGGATATTACTCTTTAAAAATGAAAGTTTTGAGAGTATCATTAAGAAACTTGAGAGGTCTTACGACAAGAAGATAACAGTTAATTATCAAAAAATTAAGAAAGAAAAATTTACAGGTCAGTTCGATGTAGAAAGTATAGAAGATGTATTAAAAACATTTAAAAGCAATACCTTCTTTAATTTCACCATCAAAGAAAATGAAATAATTATTAACCCCTAAAGCAAAAAAAGTATGTTTCCAAAGTGACTAGAAAACAAAAAAATCGAGAAATGCTGCAACATCTCCCGATTTAGAGTAAGCGTAATTTAACAATGGTTCAATCATTAAATCATATTAAAAATATGAAAATAATTAGACAAAACCACACAAATGGTGTGGCAAAATTAATATTTAATTTGAAAATGAGGCTAACAATACTATTAATTATATTGTCTCTATTTAGAATAAATGCAAATACGTATTCTCAAAACACTAAAATTTCACTAGACGTGAAAAACTTTACAATTGAGAGAGTATTTGATTTAATACAACAAAAAACTGAATTTAAAGTATTTTTTAAAGATGCTGAGGTAAATACTAAAAGAAAGGTATCTTTTAAAGTTTCTAACAAAAGAGTAGAATATATTTTAGATAAAATATTTAGAAATACTAATGTTTCTTATAAAATAGTAGATAAGCAAATCGTATTAGTAAAAAAAGAAGTTAATTCTAATATACCAACAATCAAAAAACGACAGTCTGCACTTATTAAACCTCAAAAAGGGTTTGAAATTAATGGGCAGGTAGTTGACAAAAACGGTCTCCCCATCCCCGGGTCTACTGTATCTATTCAAGGAACTACTCAAGGAGTAGTTACAGACTTTGATGGAAATTTTACGATGCGAGTTTCGGTATCAGACATACTTAAAGTCGAAAACTTAGGTTACGAAACTCAAACTATTACGATTACAGATAAGAATAAAAAAACATTTAATATTGTATTAAAAGAATCTGTAGAATCACTAGATGAAGTGATTATTACTGATGGTTATAAAAAAGTAGATCGTCGTCTTTTTGCCGGAGTTGCTACGAAACTTAATCTAGAAGATATTAAAATTGAAGGTGTTTCTGATGCCTCAAGACTTTTAGAAGGTAGAGATGCAGGTGTTGTTGTAGATAATGTTTCTGGTTCTTTTGGTGCATCACCAAGAATTAGAATTAGAGGTAACACCTCTCTTAATGGTAACAATAATCCAATTTGGGTGGTTGACGGAGTAATTCTGGAAGACAATGTTGAATTAGATCAACAGGATTTAGCTTCTGGAGATATCAATTCATTAATTGGTTCTTCTATTGCTGGATTAAATCCTGATGATATTCAGAGTTTCTCTATTCTAAAAGATGCTTCTGCAACAGCATTATACGGAGCGCGTGCCAAGAATGGAGTAATTGTAATTACAACCAAAAAAGGTAAAAGAGGTGGATTAAGTGTAAACTATAGTAATAATTTTGCTTATCGTTTAAGACCTCGATATACAAATTTTAATGTATTAAATTCTCAACAAGAATTATCTGTATATGCAGAATTGGTAGATAAAGGATTAATAGATCTTACTACAGCTCAGCTTGCAGAATCTTACGGTGTTTTAGGTCAGTATTACAACCTAAGAAGAACTAATGATGTAGAGATAGGAGCTAACGGAGAATTAGCAGATAGTTTTTTCAGACGTTACCAGGTGGCCAATACAGATTGGTTTAAAACACTTTTTAGTGACTTTTCATTACAACAGACGCATTCTTTAAGTGTATCTGGGGGAAGTGATGATGCGATTTACTATTTCTCTGCGAGTTACCTTAATGATCAAGGACAAACTATTGGTGATAATGCGCAGCGATACACCACAAAACTAAATACCAAATTTAACCTTTCTGACAAGTTTTCGATAAATACATCATTAACGGGTAGTTTTAGAAAACAAAAAGCTCCGGGTACTAATGATAGATCATTAAACCCATTAACTGGTGAATTTGAGCGTGAATTCGAAATCAACCCATATAGTTTTTCTTTAACCAACAGTAGAAGTGTTACCCCGTATGATGAAAATGGTAACCTAGAGTTCTTTAGAAAAAACTATGCACCTTTTAATATCATTCATGAATTAGAAAACAACTATATTGATATTGATGTAACGGACATTACATTCCAAACAGATTTAAATTATAAGATTACTAATAATTTAACGGCTACTTCTACTTTTAACTACCGTAAAGCAATTACTCAAAGAGAGCATATTATTGGTGATAAGTCTAACCAGGCAGAAGCATTTAGAGCAGATGAAGGCGTTTTGGCAAATGTAAACCCTTTCTTATATCAAGATAGAGATAATTTAACCAGACCTCCATACTCTATATTACCAGAAGGTGGTATAAATATTTTTAATGAAGATATTTTAGACTATGTATACTGGAGAAACTCTATTTCCTGGAACCCGTACATAGGAGATAATCATCAATTTACGTTTCTTTTAGGACAAGAAATAAAATCTTCTACAAGACAACGTAGAGAATACAATGGTATTGGTATCTCTTATGACAATGGATATCTAATTAACACCAATCCAGATGCTATTGATCAGGCAATTGATAATAACGATCAATATTTTGATATTGAAAACTTTAGAGATCGTTTTACCGGTTTCTTCTTCAATGCAGGATATACTTTAAACAACAAGTATACAATTAATGGTACAATAAGATATGATGGATCTAACTTACAAGGATCAAGTCCGGATGCAAGATATCTTACAAACTATAATATAAGTGGAGCATGGAATATTGATAAAGAAGATTTCTTTAAAGCAGAATGGGTAAATCTTTTAAAACTAAAAGCTACCTATGGTCTATCAGGAGGTAGAGGTCCATCAAACACAAGTGCTTCTCTTGACTTAAGAGGTCAGACTCCATTACGTCCTCAGGATCAAGAAAGTGTAATTAGAATTAATTCATTAGAAAACTCTAATTTAACTTTTGAAAAGCTTAAAGAATTTAGTGTTGGATTAGAATTCTCTATGTTTAACAGCCGTGTTGCGGGTGAATTAGGATATTATAAACGTAATTCATTTGACCTTATTGGAACCATTAAGACGAGCGGTGTAGGTGGTGAAGCTTTTAAAACAGGTAATTATGCCGATTTAGATGTTGAAGGATATGAATTTGCCCTATCTACAGTAAACCTAAAAACAGATAAGTTTAAATGGTCTACAAATATTAATGTAGGTTATAATACTGAAGAAGTAAAAGAACTTAAATTTGATCCTCGTATGGTAGATTTAATATCTCCATCAGGAGCACCTTTTACTGGTCGTGAAATCTCTGCATTATACTCAGTTAGATTCGCTGGTTTAAATGAATTTGGTATTCCAACATTCTTTGATGCAGATAATAATAGAGTAACTAATATAGATCTTCAGAGTAGAGAAGATATTGAAAAAGTATTAAAGTATGAAGGACCTACCCAACCTAGAGGAGCAGGTGGACTTAACAATACTTTTGAGTACGGTGGTTTTTCTTTATCAGCTAACATTTCGTTTAAATTCGATTACAAGATTCGTTTAAATAGTAATTTCGATGCAGCGTATACAGATTTCAACTCTCTTCCTGGAGAATTAATCAACAGATGGGCTGTTCCCGGAGATGAAAACGTAACGAATATCCCTGCTATACTGGATAATCGTGTTTTAATAAGTGAACTTAACGGTTTTGTAAATAACGGAGTTGTATTTGCTGGAGATAATGCATACCAGTTATATAACAATAGTGACCTAAGAGTAGTAGACGGAACATATGCACGTATGAGATCTATAGCATTAGGATACTCTGTACCTTCTTCATATGCTGAAAAATTAGGTCTTACCTCTGCAAGAATTCGTTTGCAAGGAGAGAATTTATTCTTAATATACTCTGACAAAGGGTTAAATGGTCAGGATCCTGAATTCTTTAATTCTGGAGGAGCTGCATTACCAGTGCCAAAAACTGTATCTCTTTCACTTAATGTTGGATTCTAAAAAAAGATTAATTATGAAGAATTATAAATTAACATCATATATATTACTACTACTTCTTGTAACCATTGGTTCAAGTTGTGAGAATTATTTGGATGAAGCTCCAGATGATAGATTAGAGTTAGATACTGTTGAAAAAGCTGCCAAAGTGGTAGCAGATGCATACTCACAAGGTAGTTATGCTTTTACAGATGCATATACTGACTTAGTAGGACCAACAGGAAATCCAGATTCTGGAGGAGTTATTCAAACTTCAGGAGGAAATACAATTAGGCTTCAGGATACTCAGATATATACCTGGGATAATGTAACCGCTATTTTTCAGGATACCCCAACGTATTTTTGGGATCAAACCTATGAGGCTATTGCACAAACCAATGAAGTATTAGCAGTAATTGATAATCTCGAAGGAGATCAAGATTTAAAAAATGCAGTAAAAGGCGAAGCTCTTCTTGCCAGAGCATATAACCATTTCATGTTAGTAAACATGTTTGGTATGCATTATGATCAAAATGCTTCTTCAAACTTAGGAGTACCTTATGTATTAAAGCCTGAGACCGAATTTCTACCAACTTACACGCGTAATACAGTGGCTGAAGTTTACGACCTTGTTGAAAAAGATTTATTAGAAGGATTAGCCCTAATCAAGGATGATTTTTTCTCGGGGACAAAAAAGTATCATTTTACTAAAAAAGCTGCTCAGGCTTTTGCATCAAGGTTTTACTTATGGAAAGGAGATTATGCTAAGTGTAAAACATATAGTGATTTATTTCTTGGAGGGTCTCCTCAGACGTATATTAAAGATTATGCTACACTTACAGGATCTGGTTATAATGATATTGCCGATAAATATGGTAGCCCAGAAGACGAAAGTAATGTATTAGTTGTTCAAAAATTTAGCACATTCCAACGTCGTAGTATCGGGTACAGATTAAATAGTGCTGGTATTAACAATACCTTTGCAAATATATTTAACGTGGCAGATGCAAGAACATCTACAGGAGTATGGAATGTAGGTACAGATGCCAGATATCTTTCTAGACTTAGAGAATATTTCTTTAGAGAAAACCTTTCTTCTAATTCGGGATTAGCATATCATATTTCTCAAGAGTTAAAAGGAGAAGAAGTAATATTAAACAGAGCTGAAGCGAACCTGTTTCTTGGTGACCAAGCTGCAGCACTGGCTGATATTAATTTGATTGCTAATAATAGATATGCAGGAAATCAATATACCGATCTTGCCGCTCTTGTTACATTTTATTCTGCAAGTAGTGAAACCGATGCTATTACTCAATTAATATTAGATGAGAGAAAAAAGGAATTCATAGATCATGGATTACGCTGGTTCGACATCAAAAGATTCAATCTTCCTGTTACTCACGTATTGCCTGTAAGTGAAGGTGGAGGAACTTTTGAACTTACTGCAAACGATCTAAGAAAAGCAATACAAATTCCTGATGATGCTATTTCATTTGGATTAACCCCAAACCCTAGATAAAAAATATTAATTATGAAAACATCAAAAATTTTAATAAAACCAATATTGTTTATCATCCTAGGTTTAATAGTAATATCTGGATGTGATAGAGAAGAAACATTACAACCAACAACTATTTTTGAAGGAGAAGCTGAATCAACTGATCCGCTTGATATATTCCTTAAACAAGAGTTTAGAGATCCTTATGGGTGTGATGTAATATATAAGTTTGTAGATCGATATATAGATCCAACAAAATCTGCTGTACCACCGCGTAGAGATGTGGTACAACCTATTGCCGAATTAATCAAGCAAGCGTGGATAGAGCCTTATAACAAAGCTTCAGATCAGGGAGAAGATTTCTTAAAAACGTATTTCCCTGCAGAAATTGTATTAATAGGTTCTCCTCTATTCAATGGTGATGGTACAATCACACTTGGAGTTGCAGATGCAGGAGTAAGAGTAACACTTACACAAGCTAATGAGTATGCCCCAGGTAATACTGCTTGGATTATACAAACATTTAGAACCTTACACCATGAGTTTGCTCATATAGTAGATCAGAATTTCAATTTTGATGTAGAGTCCTTTTTCAAAATCTCAAGTGATGATTATACATCGCAAGGAACATGGACAACTTTAATTGAAGGTGGAAACGAAAATAGTACTGCATCAATAAACAACGCAATTGTAAGAGGAATGGTAACTCCTTATGGTACTTCTTCGGTTGCAGAAGATTTTGCAGAAATCATAGCTCGTATTGTTACTACTGATCCTGCTGTTTTTGAAGCTACTTATATCACCCCTATTGATTGTTCTGCTGCAGGAGCTCCGGCCAACTGTGCCGAAATAAATACGGGTAAAGCTCGTATTAAACAAAAATATGATGCTGTAGTAAAATACATGAAAGAAGATGTAGGAATCAATCTTTTAACAGTAAGAGACGAATTTTTAAACAGTATTAACTAATTAAACATTAGAACGACATGTTAAAAAACATAAAAATATATACATTACTATTGATTACTCTGGGTTTTATGGCCTGTAGTACCGATAATGAAGTAGAACCGTTATTTGATCAAAACGTTGATAGCCGTGTTGATGCTCTTTTAAAAGGTTATAAGAAAACACTTACTGATGCAGAATTTGGATGGAAACTTGTTTACCAACCCAACAACAGTGTAGGTTTTTATAATATTTTCTTAGATTTTAATGAGGATAATACTGTAGAAATTGTTTCTGATCATGCTCTGGGAGCACAAGATCTTGAAACAACTTATAGAGTAGGAAAAGCTCATTTCCCAGAGTTAGTATTCGAAAATTACTCTACTTTTCATAATCTTTTCGAAATCAATGGGTTTAATTTGAAAGCGGAATTCGAATTTATTTTCCAAAAAGTCGAAGCAGACCGAATCGAGTTTAGAAGTAAAACCGATACCGATGAAGAAGATATCACTATAGTTGTATTCGAAAAAGCAACTCAAGGAGAAAAAGAACGAGTTACAAATACAAGAGATTCTTACGAAGAGATTGCTTTAGGTCATGACAGTAATCGTTTCCTTAGAAATATAATTGTTACAGATCCTAATGCAGCGCCTACAGATCCTCCTTTATTTCAAGGTACATTTGCCTATGCCGAATCTGCCAGAGTAGGAGTAATTACAACTTTTGATCAATCAACAGGAAATATAGCATCTACAAATTACCCTATAGCGGGTACAGATGTTGGATTTAATTTCGGAACCGCTTTACAAGTAAATGGTTTAGATATTTCTACCTTTACTTTTGATGAAGCAACCAATACTTTTGTTTCTACAGATGGAGGATTAAATACTGTTATTGGTTATGATCTAGCTCCTGTTGCGACGGGACCTCTTCCTTCATTATTTTCTACAGATGTAGATACTTTTGATACAAGGTTCCCTACGTATTCATATTTTGATGATACTTCGCAATTTTACCTTCAGCGAACTTCTCCTGACTTTTTACACCTGGTTAAAAGTACTGGTGCATTTCGTCTAGACATTTTAATGAATGCTTTTGCCCCAGGTGTACATGGCATAAGATTTAGAGGAGTTACTGGACCTAACGGAACTCTAGTTGCTGCTGTTAGTTTTACAAAAACCTTGGGAGAAAAACTTACGCTTACACTTCTTGGTGCTACTGATCCTATTGATGATGTAGTAAGTGTACTTGATCTTCTAACCGATACGGGAGGATGGTACATACAAGAAACCGATGAAAGTCCTTTTGCTTCAAATCCATCATTTCAACTTACAAGTGTGAATTTCCCCAATTTTAGATTTTCCGTGTATGGAATCTAATCTTATTAACAATATACACAATTGACTATTGTTCCCTCAATAGCCTTTCTAACTCAACTTTCGAAAACCCGGAGCATTAGCTCTGGGTTTTTTGATTATTTTTTTAAAAAATTAAGTGTGTTTTTAGTCTTGTTGTCTCAAGCATTTGGGTATTGAATTGCGCAGTAAAACTATAGGAGGAAATAGGTAAAAATAAGATTGATAAACGACAACATTTTAGTCAATCAAAAAAGGCTAAATGCGTTCATTAACATTTACTTAAGAATAACGTCGATATTTCAATGTATTTTAGAAAACAAAAACAATGAAGCACACAATTGTTCTTTTACTAGTACTTACTACAATATCTACTTTCTCACAAACCGATACCGAAGTATATCTTTTTGATATCAACAAACAAGGAGAAACAATCAAACTTAGCAACCAAAGAAACATATCTAACAATAAAGGATATGATAATCAACCTTCTATCTTTAATGATACTATGGTTTTGTTTTCTTCTACACGTAATAAACAAACAGACATAGCTATATATGATAGTAAAAAAGCTAACGTAGATTGGATTACTGAAACCAAAAGCGGTAGTGAATACTCCCCTACCAAAATCCCAGGAAAAAATGAAATTTCATCCATTCGTCTTGATCAAGATGGTAAACAACTCCTATATCGTTATGATTACAAAACCGGAGAGTCTAAAGTTCTATTAGAAGGACTTAAAGTAGGGTACCATACCTGGTTTAATCAAGATATATTGGTTTCATCGGTACTCGAAGATAATACAATGTCATTAGTAGTATCCAATATAAAAGAGAATACCAATCATACTTTTCAGAAAAAAGTAGGAAGGTCATTGCATAAAATACCAAAATCAAATCTAATTAGCTATATCAGTAAAGAAAATAAAAATTGGGAGATTAGATCGATTGATCCTATATCAGGAACCACCAAAAAAATCATAAATACAATACCAGGATCCGAAGATATGTGCTGGTTACCAGATGGTACTATACTGATGGGAAAACAAAACCAGATTTATAAGTTTAATCCAAAAACAGATACCAGATGGAGCATCTTTTATACTTTTATGGATAAAGAAATTGGTAATATTTCCCGAATAGCAGCAAATACTACCGGAAACATGCTTGCTGTAGTATCAGACATATCTCCCGAACATATTGTTCAAAAACAATTAGATGCTTATAATGCCAGAGATATAGATGCTTTTTTAGCTACATATAATGACGATGTATTAATTTATGACTATCCCAATACAGTACGTTATAAAGGCAAAGAAGCTATGCGTCCGTATTATGACAAAAAATTTAAGAATCAACCTAATTTATTTTGTGAAATTAAACATCGTATTGTACTTGGTAATAAAGTAATCGACGAAGAATATGTTACGTATAGTGATCGAAAAGTAAGGGTTATTTCTATATATGAGATTAAAAACGGAAAGATTGCCAAGGTTACTTTTATTAGACCTCAATATGATAATGCTATTGAAAAAAGTACTCTAAGCATAGTTGATAAACAGCTCGACGCATACAACACAAGAGATATCGATGCTTTTGTTGCAACCTATACCGAAGATATAAAAGTTTACAATTTTCCTTATAAATTCTTATACGAGGGTCATGAAAATATCAAAAAAGGATATACCAGTTTCTTTAACAACACACCCGATCTTAATTGTAAAATCAAAAACAGGATAGTTATGGGTAATGTTGTTATTGATGAAGAGTTTCTTACCATTAATAAACAACATTATAGCGCCGTTGCCATTTATGAAGTAAAAAATGAGAAAATAGCCAAAGTTGTTTTTATTCAGTAATGTAAATAATTACACAAACTAAATGATGAAAAAAATAGTAATCCTAATAATTCTATTTATAATTATTAATCCAGCTCTTAGTATAGCTCAATCAATAATCATAGAAAACATTAACATAATTGATGTTGAAACCGGGAAAATCAAAAAACAGCAAAATATAGTAATAGAAGGGGAAAAAATAATATCTATTTCTCCTAAAAAAATCGCCTCAAAAGAAAATACTAAAGTCATTAATGGTACAGATAAATTTGTCATTCCTGGTATGATTGATTCTCATATCCATTTTTTCCAAACAGGAAGTTTATATACTCGTCCCGACGCTATAAATCTAAAGCACATAGTGCCTTATGAAGATGAAATAAAATTTGCAAAAAAAATAGTCCCCGATAATTTTAAAAGATATTTAAGGTTGGGTATTACATCTGTTATGGATGTTGGTGGGCCATTCTATAATTTCATAATTAGAGATAGCATATCCAAAAATAATATTTCTCCAAATGTTTATGTTACTGGCCCTCTCTTTTCTCCTTATCAACCTGAAGCTTTTTCTAAACTTGAGGATATTCCTATTGAAAAAATCACCACCAAAGAACAAGCCACTACTCTTTTTAATAAAATGCTTCCGTATAAGCCCGATTTCATTAAGATTTGGTATATAGCTAATAAAAATATTCCAGCAGAAAAAACATATCCTATTGTAGAGCATATTGCCAAATTAACTCATAAAAATAATTTAAAGCTTACCATACACGCTACTCAATTAAATACAGCAAAATTAGCAGTAAAAGCTGGCGTAGATATATTAGTTCATAGTGTTACAGACACTTTAATAGACAACGAGTTTGTGAAATCGCTAAAAAAGAATAATGTAACATATATTCCTACATTAATAGTTTCTAATAATTATGGAAAATCTTTTTTAGGTAAACCAGACAATCATTTTCAAGACCTTACCTTTGCAAACCCTACTGTATATCGTTCATTAACGGATGTAAAAAAATTCTCTAAGGAAGACACTCCTAAAGGACTTAAAAGATTGAGAAATAATGAAAAAACATATCTGGAACGATCTGCAGCCAAAGATGAAATTATGTTTCAGAACCTGAAAAGATTATCCGAAAATAGTATAAATATAGCTACAGGTACTGATGCAGGAAATATAGGAACCATTCACGCTTCCTCTTACATACAGGAAATCGAAGCTATGAAGAAATCTGGCATCAGTAATTTGGATATTTTAAGAGCTTCTACTATAAATGCTGCAAAAGGCTTTGGTTTAGATAATCAAATCGGTTCTATTTCTGAAGGAAAAATAGCAGATTTAGTTATTCTTAAAAACAACCCATTGGATAATCTTCAAAATCTAAATTCAATCGAAGAAGTAATTAAAGGTGGTAAAAAAATAGGGGTTTTAGACTTAATCAAAGAAACACCTGAGCAAGTTGTACAGCGACAAGTAAATGCATACAACGCAAGAGACATAGATGTATTTATGGATACATATTCTGAAGATATTAAAATTTATAATTTTCCAGAAAAAATTTCAATGAATGGAAAAGATCAAATGCGAGAAAGATTTAAAAGTATGTTTCAACGAGTACCAAATCTATATTGCGAAATTAAAAACCGTATTGTATTAGGTAATAAAGTAGTGGATCATGAGTATGTTAAGTTCGGAGAAAAATATTCAAGTGTTATAGCTATTTATGAAGTAATAGATGGTAAAATTTCTAAAGTTACATTTTTAAGATAATTCTTATCATCTTATATATTTGTTAAGAGATCATCATTACTTCGCTCTTTTATTTAAATTAGGCGATCAAATTCACACAAATGAAAACATTTTTTACTACTACCCTACTTGTATTATCTACCATTTTAACCGCACAAACAGATCAACGTATTTATGATATCATCAATGCAGTTTCTGCAGATAGAATTGAAACCGATATCAAAAAGTTAGCGAATTTCGGAACTCGCAATACATTTAGTGATACTATCTCTCAAACACGAGGTATCGGGGCAGCCCGAAGATGGATCAAAACAGAATTCGAAAATATCTCTAAACAGTGCAAAAACTGTTTAGATGTATTTTATCAAAAAGATTTTGTAACCAAAGATATGGGATCCAGAGTACCTCATGATGCCTGGGTCGTAAATGTAGTAGCTATACAAAAAGGAACAAAGTATCCTAATCGCTATATTATTATGAGTGGAGATATCGATTCTCGGGCCAGTGATACTATGGATTTTACTACCGATGCTCCCGGTGCAAATGATAATGCCAGTGGGATGGCAGGAACCATTGAAGCTGCAAGAGTATTGTCAAAATACACGTTTGAGAACAGTATCATTTATGTTGGATTATCTGGAGAAGAACAAGGCCTCTTTGGTGGTGGAGGATTAGCAAAATACGCTAAAAACAAAGGCTGGGACATTATTGGAATCCTTAATAATGATATGATTGGAAATATTAAAGGAGTAGACGGAGTTATCGATAATCGAGCTTTTAGAATATTTTCTGAACCTACCAACCTTACCGATGATGAAAAAACGGTAAGACGTAGACGTTTTTATGGTGGAGAAGTTGATGGGATTTCGCGTCAATTGGCCCGATATGTACATAAAAATGTAAAAACCTATATGCCAGAGATGAACCCAATGATGATTTATCGATTAGATCGTTTTGGTCGTGGTGGGCATCACAGACCATTTAATGATTTAGGCTACGCCGGAATTCGAATTATGGAAGCGCATGAAAACTATACCCAACAACATCAAAATATTCGCGAGGAAAACGGAATTAAATACGGAGATGTTGTAGAACATGTTAACTTTGATTATGCTGCAAAACTTACTGCAGTTAATGCGATAAATTTAGCAAGTATTGCCTGGGCTCCTCCTGCCCCATCCGAAGTAAAAATAGGTGGTATTGTAGAACCGTCTGCAAAATTTAAATGGAAAAAAGCCAATGATCCTAATATCAAAGGTTACAAAATATATTGGCGAGATACGACTTCTCCTACCTGGGATCATAGTCGTTTTGTAGGAAATGTAGATAATTTTGTTCTGAATGGCATTGTTATTGACAATTTCTTCTTCGGAATAGCCACTGTTGGAAAAAACGGTCATGAGAGTCCGGTTGTATTTCCATCAGAAACTTTTAGATAAAGTACAAAAAAGAGTCTGCTAATAATTTCGAAACTAATACAAAATTGATTATTATGCGAATTCTACTAATCTAACCGTTAGACATTAAATATAATTATCGAGAAATAAACATACCATAGATGAAAACATTCTATACTATAGTCTTTAGCATTTTAAGCCTTACGCTACTGTCTGCGCAAGAGTCACAATTTACCAGGCAAGATTCATTGCGAGGGTCAATAACTCCAGAAAGAGCTTGGTGGGATTTAACCTATTACCATCTTGATATTGCTGTAGATCCAGATAAAAAAACTATTTCAGGAAAAAACACAATTCATTATAAAGTGTTGAAAGAGCATAACGTAATGCAGATCGATCTGCAACCTCCTTTAAAAATAGAAAAAGTACTTCAGGATAATAAACCATTACAAGTAACATCTGAAGGAAATGCTCATTTTATAACACTATCAACAGTACAAAAAGAAAATAGCAAAAATGCAATAGAAGTATACTATAGTGGTAAACCTCGTGAAGCCGTTCAAGCACCATGGGATGGTGGTATTTCATGGAAAAAAGATCAAAACGGAAAACATTTTGTGGCTTCCTCATGCCAGGGATTAGGAGCAAGCGTTTGGTGGCCCAACAAAGATCATATGTATGATGAAGTAGATAGTTTGCTAATTAGTGTTAATGTACCATCTACACTTATGAATGTATCTAATGGCCGATTGCGTAAAACAGAAAAACATGACAATGATACCAAAACATATCATTGGTTTGTAAGTAATCCAATTAATAACTACGGTGTAAATATCAATATCGGAGATTATGTACATTTTGGAGAACAATATGAAGGCGAAAAAGGTAAACTTGATATGGATTATTATGTACTAAGAGACAACCTGGAAAAAGCAAAAAAACAATTTAAAGATGCCCCAAAGATGATGAAAGCTTTTGAGCATTGGTTTGGCCCCTACCCATTTTATGAAGATAGCTTTAAATTGGTAGAAGTACCTTATCTGGGGATGGAACATCAAAGCTCTGTCACGTATGGAAACAAATATATAAATGGATATCTTGGTAATGACCTTTCTGGATCAGGATGGGGATTGAAATTTGATTTTATTATTATTCATGAGTCCGGTCATGAATGGTTTGCTAATAACATCACCTATAAGGATGCTGCAGATATGTGGATTCATGAAGGTTTTACAGCATATTCTGAAAGTCTTTTTCTTGATTATCATTATGGAAAAAAGGCCGCTGCAGAATATGTAATAGGTACCAGAAAAAAAATCCAAAATGACTCCCCAATTATAGGAACATATAATGTAAATAATGAAGGATCAAGTGATATGTACCTTAAGGGATCAAACATGTTACACACACTTCGACAACTTATAGAAGATGATGAAAAATGGAGATCTGTCCTAAGAGGGCTTAATTCTACATTTTATCATAAGACAGTGACAACAAAACAGATCGAAGATTATATTAGCAAAGAAACTAACATCGATTTAACTCAATTTTTTGATCAGTATCTAAGAACTATAAAAATACCTGTTCTCGAATATAATATTAAAGACGGTAAATTAAAATATCGTTATAGCAATATCGTAGATAAATTTGATATGCCCGTACGTCTTTTTATAGATGGTAATCCAAAATGGATACAACCTAATGCCAATTGGCAAACAAAAGATATTAAAGGAAATAAACTTACCGTAGATCCTAATTTTTATATAAATGTAAAAGAACTATAGGTATATAAAATGGCATCTTATCTTATTCCGTTTACTGCTGCTTTTATATTAGGTGTATCTAAATCGGGGCTCAAAGGAATGGGGATTGTGGTTGTTACTCTAATGGCATTGGCACATGGTGCAAAAGCATCTACAGGAATACTGCTACCTCTTTTAATTTTTGCAGACGTTTTGGCTGTACTCTATTATAACCGACATGCCCGTTGGAAATATCTCTTCCGATTTCTCCCATGGATGATTGGTGGAGTTCTGGTAGCTGTTTTTGTAGGAAAAGATCTTCCTGAATATATATTTAAGAAAGGAATGGCCGTGATTATCATCATCAGTGTTATCATCATGTTTTTTTGGGAACGATACGATAAAAAAAACATCCCTAATAAGCTTTGGTTTATTGGTACTACTGGGTTTGCAGCAGGTTTTACTACAATGATAGGAAACCTGGCGGGAGCATTTACCAATATCTTTTTTATGGCAACCCGAATACCAAAAAATGAATTTATTGGTACCGCTGCCTGGCTTTTTTTTATCATCAACTTGTTTAAACTCCCTTTTCATATTTTTAGCTGGCACACCATAAATACACAGTCACTAACCATAGATTTATATTTGATTCCCGGAGTTATATTAGGATTCATTATTGGGCTTAAAGTGGTTAAACAATTTAAAGATCACCAATATCGAAAGTTTATTTTAATCATTACAGCAATTGGAGGGTTAGTTATCTTATTCAAATAATCACTGGTATTATTAAATGATTATCGGGTAATAGTCTATATACATTAGGCAAAAACTTCACAAAAAGACTACTTTATTTTATCGATTAATACCTGCCAAGTTAAATTTTTAGTTAATTAACCCTATTCTTAAAAAAATAACACTGCTAATTTGATACATTTAAGTATTAATCAAATTATATATATCATGAAAAAAAAGCAATTAAAAAAACTCAAACTCAACAAAAACACAATTTCTAAGTTTAGTGCTCAAAAAATTAAAGGAGGAGTTAGCAATGAATGCGATTCTAGTTTTCGACCTTTCGAGTGTCCTCTGGGATGTGCTACAGCGGTTACTATTTGCGCAACAAACGATTGCTAAAAAAGTTGTTATCTTTTTAAAATAATAACTTTAGAGTCGTAAAAATTAATTTTTTACGGCTCTAATTATTGTATAGAAATAATTGATTCATTCTTATTACTGCCAAAATGTAATTTCTTTTGAATATTTTTAGCCTTTATAAAAGTTTCAAAAAACGAAATTTACAATGTTTCCAGAACTACAAACCGAAAGATTATTCCTAAGACAGTTAAAAGAAAGTGATGATCAGGTGATTCTCTTTTTAAGATCTAATGAAATTGTTAACACCTATGTAAAAAGACCTAAAACAAACACAAAGGAAGAAGCAATTAATTTCATCAATAAAATTAATAAGGGTATTGATCAGCAAGATTGGTTATTTTGGGGAATTACTATAAAAGATAATCCCGAACTTATCGGTACTATCTGTTTATGGAATTTCTCAGAGGACAAAAAAATAGCAGAAGTAGGCTACGATTTACACCCAAAATTTTATAAACAAGGAATCATGAACGAAGCTCTGATAAGTATCCTGGATTATGGGTTTACAACTTTGGGGTTAGATCGTATAGAAGCTTTTACACATAAAAACAATGAGGCTTCAAAGAAACTACTCATAAGAAATAATTTTAATCATATTGAAGATAGAATAGATAATGATAACCCGGATAATGTTATTTTTTCTATTTCTAAGTGATAAGTAACATAAAAATGAGAATTTTAATAGTATTGGGTATTATAACGATTAGTATTATCATCATTCTTATTGTTCTTCTAAAAAAACGAAAACCAATATCCAATTGTATTCTTTATAAAAATTATGTTTTAATAAGAGATTCACCTTATTCTGATACTCTAAGCGATTATGAAATAATAAAAGAAAAAGATAATCTTAGGTTTAGAACCAAAGAAGGCTATTCTTTATTTATTATAAAAGTAAATTCTGAAGAGAACCAGGAAGTAAAATTAATAGGGCTTGCCAGTTATGGTGCCAGAAATGTTGAATTTAATCGGTACATATGTAATTTGGTTAATCAAATTAACAATACAACGAATATTAATTAAGCACATATTTCATACTTAGAGTTAGTAGATTTTAATTGGAGTATCTCTACACTACCAATTTTCGCGATTTTATCTTCAAATAAAAGTACACATACGGTATATGTACCTTTCGCCCCCTATTATTCTTCATTTCCCAGATAATAGCATATACATTTGTCTTGTAAAAAAAATTCATTAATTAAAACTGAAAAACTATATGAAGCTTTTAAAAATCTCGTTATTAACACTCTTTTTGGCTGTTAATTTTATATCTCTGAATGCGCAATCAAAGACAAAAACATATGCTCTAAAAAAAGGACACGTATTTGATATCATTTTTATAAACACCAAACCCGACACTAAACAAAAACTACAGAATTACTTTAAAACTGCATTTCCTGTTGCCGAAAAAATGGGGTACCATAGATTACCTGGTGTTGCTATAAAAGGAAATCCGACTCAAGGTAATTATCATCCCGAAAGTATGATTTTTGGATATTGGGATACGCTTAATGGGCGAGAAAAATTCTTACAGGATATTCAAAAAATAATGCCTGATTTTCATGAAGAAAGAAGAAACATCTGGTCTACATTTGGTCTTACATATTACGAATTAAAACAAGATCTTTCTTTTAATATTGATCCTGAGAAATTTAATATTGCAACTGCATATTGGCACAAAGACAAATCTTCTTTTCAAAAATTCAAACAAAGGTGGATACAAAAAATGAAAAAAGCAGGTGGTCAAACACAAGTTGAGCTTACAGAAGGCGCATCTCCTTTTGGGTATAACTACAATCCAGATTATTTTATTATTACCACCTGGGAAAACAAGGCCGCTTTTGAACAATTTTATAAAGAAAATCTAAACATGGATCATAGTTCGGTGAAACATGTGAACCAGTTTCAGATTTAGTGACTATTTTAGACCTATAAAAAGCAGGTTATTAAAAATAACCTGCTTAATATATCATTATGCAAACACTTTTAAATCAACTCGTATATTTTGGGTATTTCCAGAGTCTATTTTTACTCTGTATTTATCTTTTTTCTCCAAAAAACAGAAAAAACATTAATGGATATGTTGCTTTTTTGGTCCTGGTTCTTATGATTGGTTTATCGGGTCGAGTACTTTATATATCAGATATCTTTGGTAAAAACTTTCGGTTGATTGCATTTTCTGAGTTCGCAACACTTTTATTTGGGTCTACAATCTATTTATTTACCAAATCTTCTTTATTAAACAAACGCTTTTCGTACCAGGATTTGTTACATTACCTTCCCGGGGTTTTCTATATTATTTTTGTTGTTTTTATATTTATGCTTCCTACAGACGAAGTTATTGGAGCAAGAATTAAAAGTGGAGAATTATTTCGTACCATAACTATTTTTATAGGCATTGGGTTGCTCTTCAATATTACATATTGGATAATGAGTCTACACTTATTTCTTTCTTTCAGAAAAGAGTTACGTAATGAATTAAGTTATACGGTAAAAACACAGTTTTTTCTTAATTTCCTAATTGCAATTGGCATTTGTCTGCTATCCTGGGTGATTGTCTATTTCATTAGTATTTTTGGATTCGAAATGATAGAAAGAAAAGCAAGAGAAACAATTTGGTTAAGTATAGCCTTAATCATTCTTTTTATCGCTTATTATGGTATGATTTCTCCTGATTTATTTAAAATTGTCCCTGCCCAAGTTCAAAAAAAGTATGCGCAATCCAAATTATCGAAATCAGATCTTGATCAGTTACAAGCCAAATTAGATCGGTTAATGATAGAAAAAAAACCGTATCTCAACAGAAAATTATTAAAAGCAGAACTTGCTGATATGTTGGGAGTAAGTAGCCCCGAAATAGCTCGATTATTGAATGAAAATATTGGTATGAATTTCTTTGAATACATTAATTATCATCGAATTAAAGAATTTGTAGAATTAGCACAAACAGATAAAGCAAAAAATTTAACCTTTTTCGGACTGGCTCAGGAAGCAGGTTTTAATTCTAAAACTACATTTAATAAATCTTTCAAAAAATTGATGGGAACGTCTCCAAAAGAATATTTTACTTCTCAGCAATAAATAATACTACCTATTACTCATTAACATTTAAGAAAATTTTCAAACTTAATTATTAGATATCTTATATTTTTAGAAGTAAAAACAATAAGGTTTCGTATCATGAAATATATACTTAAAATTGCTTTGGTATCTGGCATTAGTTTATTAATGTATCAAACAAATGCACAATCCAAACAGGACTCTCTGGATATTAAACAAGTAGCTCTCGACTATCTAGAAGCCCAACACAATGTAAACCCTAAGCAATTTGAACGTGCTGCTCATCCTAGAATGGTAAAAAGAACCTTTTGGAAAAATAAAGCTACAAACAAAGAATACCTTCGAGAAACGTTTACAGATTTTATGGTAATTCTCTCTGAGTTCTATAACAGTAATGGAGATAAATTTCCTAAAAACCCAAAAAAAGAGGTCGTCATATTAGATATTTATGACAAGACAGCTTCTGTAAAACTTATTGCAGATGAATGGATTGACTACATGCATATTGTAAAAATAAACGGTACATGGAAAATTGTAAATGTCTTATGGCAATTTAACGATTCGTCCAAACATTAACCTGTATTCATCATAAGCTAGCGCTATACTATCTTCGTTAGCCTAACATTAATTAGAAACGAACAGCTCTTTTTTTATTTGTTTTTATTTTTTTTACCCCGGGTGTAACAATTCACAACTTTCTGCATCAAAGGGGAAAATTAAAATAGAAATACAATAAAAATAGAGACATGAAAACATTTAGAATTACCCTCTTAGCATTAATCATCATTAACCTGGGATTTAGTCAAACATCGGCTATTACAACCAAAATAGTTGGACAAGGAAGTCCTGTGTTATTTTTACCTGGCTTTACCACTCCTGGATCAATCTGGAACGAAACTGTAGAACATTTAACTACGAAAAGTGAAGCTCATCTTATTTCTTATGCTGGTTTTAATGGCAATCCACCTATTGCGATGCCATGGTATGATACTATTAAAAAAGAATTGATCGCATATATCAAAAATAAAAATCTAACTAATGTAACAATTATAGGCCACAGTATGGGCGGAAATTTAGCAGTCGATCTTGCTGCAGCACTACCCGATACAATTACCCAGTTAGTTATTGTAGATGCTATCCCGTGTATGCGAGAATTAATGATGCCTGGTGTACCAGAAAGTCAAATACAATACGATAGTCCATATAACAAGCAAATGCTACAGGCAGAAGATACACAGTTTAAACAAACTGCTACCATGATGGCACAAAACATGACCAATAATAAAGATAAAGTAGATACTCTAATCAATTGGATTATGGAAGCTGATCGCGAAACCTATGTATATGGATATACCGATTTATTGAAGCTTGATTTAAGAAAAGTTCTAAACAAAGTGACTGCAAAAACTTTAATTCTGGGAGCGTCATTTCCTTCTGTAGAAATTGCAAAGTCTAATTATGAAAAACAATATGCTACTTTAGCAAACAAATCTATAGAAATGGCTTCAGACAGTAAACATTTTATAATGTTTGATCAACCCGAATGGTTTTATACAAAAGTAAACGCTTTCCTGGCAAATGAGTAAGAAGAACCAACAGCTTTTTGAGACCGTATATCGCCAGTGCTACCCTATGGTCCAGCAAATGTGCCTCGGTTTTATGAAAGGAGATATAGATTTGGCTAATGATCTTTCGCAAGAAGTATTCATTAACATCTGGAATGCTCTCGAAAACTTTAAAGGGCAATCTACGCATAAAACCTGGGTATATAGAATCACAGTAAATACATGCCTGCAATACATAAGAAAAGAAAAAAAGAAAAAGAGATTATCCTTTGAGAAAATAGAGCATGTTCTGGTTGATGAATCACAACATCAGGAAACAGATCAAG
This sequence comes from Aquimarina atlantica, assembly GCF_000626715.1. Lineage (GTDB taxonomy): Bacteria > Bacteroidota > Bacteroidia > Flavobacteriales > Flavobacteriaceae > Aquimarina > Aquimarina atlantica. Next base: position 243,131 of record NZ_AQRA01000004.1, read on the forward strand.
AACAAGGGTTATATATAGCCATAGGCCAATTAGAAGAACTGGATAGATTAATTATCATGATGGTGTTAGAAGGACAGGACTACGAAACTATATCTCATGTCTTAGGTATCAAACCTACCAATGTTAGGGTAAAAATTCACAGAATAAAGAAACGACTTAAAAAAATATTAAATCATGAGTAATGAATTTGATGAATTGCAACGCAAGTGGCAAAAAGGGAAAAAAGATATCGAGAGTAACTCTGAAATACGGGAAGAAACACTATCTTCTATAGCATCGAAGAAAAATTCTAATATCCGTTTTCACTACGGAAATATTATAATACTTTCAATCACTTTACTAGGAATATCTGCCTTTTTCTACTATGTCGCTCCGGTAAAAGAATTATTAAGTAGAATTGGAGTAGCTTTGATGATAGGAGGATTATTACTAAGAATACTAATCGAATGTGGTAGTGTTCTAAAGTCAAAAAAGATCGATGTCATAGACGATGTCTTAAAAACAACTAATAATACAATAGCATTTTATAAGTTTAGAAAACGTATTCATGGACCAATCACTATTACCATTATTGCATTGTACACCATTGGTTTTTACATGATCACCCCAGAGTTTAGTTTATACTTTACCACATGGCAAATGGTGTTGATTGATGTTTCTTATATTATTGGTGCTATTATCTTTATTAAGTTCGTTAGAAGTAGTATTCAAAAAGAGATACGAACCCTTTTAGAAATTATCGAATTAAAAAATAAAATTGTTGAAGAAAATGAGGTGTAAAATCTTCCTTCCTTAACTTTTATTTCAATTTATAAATGCAAAACTGTAACGCTTTTTAGAACCATTCATTGTGCAAAATATAAAAAAGGAGCTAACATATAATAGCTCCTTTTAAATATAATCAAGTTAGACAACTTTTACCAATTAATATTGTGCGTCCATCTATTAGATTCTACATCTCCTGTCATTTTTTGCTTTATTGTTCCATTAAGGTTTATTTGCCAGATCGGAGTTCCTCCAAGCGATCCAGGATTGTTAAACGTTCTTAATAAAAATGATTTGTGTGAATGACAAGAATTTGAGAACCTTAAATTATATGTAGTAGGGTTACCGCTAAAATCAGGGTAGGCCGGTCGGTTAGGGTTCTGTAAATTAGTTAAAAATGAATTGTCTGTGACATTGACAAATATCTCCCTGTTTTCTCCAGATAATCTCCACGACCCTCTTCTGTGGTTGTATTCTAAATATAACCTTAACCAAAGATTATAATTATGTTGGAATCCTGTGATGATATATTCTCCAAAAGCTTGATGAAGGAATCTAAAATTTCTAGCAGAAGGCCCACCATGGTTTACTCCATTTTGACAATTAATATAACGCTGTTGACGAAACTCCTTAAGCTCCCAGTACGCTCTATTAAGGTTTATTTCAACACTTTTTTCTAAATCTTCATTATCTGTGGAAACAGGTGTAGCAAATACAGAGCCTACTTTTTCTGATGTAGATTTTCCATTTTTTGCAATACTTTTTTTGATAAAATTTCCGTCTACTAATTCTATAATTTCATTATTTAGTTTGAACTGGTTATCTTCATTAAGGATAGCTTGAAGCGCAGGAGAATACACCATATTGTCTTTTTCTACACTGTAAAAAGAAGTAGATTCCAGAGCCTCAACGTCCATTTTAGCATATTCTGAATATGCTTTATGAAATGCATCCCAATTTTCATAACTGTTAATATCAGCATCTTTGATACTATCGTTTTGTTGGAGATCACTTTTTACAATTTGTTCCTCTGGTTCACAAGATATGTTTGTTATGCTAATGATCAAGGCAATTAATAAAAATGTTTTTTTCATAATTAATTAGATTTAAAAGTTTATAAAATATTAGTACATCTTAAAAGATGTTGAAGCATGCTTTGTTAGTAGTGTTCTTAACCATTTAAATGTTAATGTTAAAACCATGTGAATTTCTGTTAAACCTACCCTAATTAAAAAAAGGAAAATTCCTTCATTTTTAGATATTGTGTCTTTTCGCGGTGGATTATATAATGGTTAGAGGAATAGTATTGTAGAGTAATTCTCTTCATTTTATAGTAATATAAATATGAAGGTCTTAGTTCTAGAACTAATATATTTTACTCGTAATAACCTTAAATTATTGATATAATACCATAAGATTTTATGGTATAGTGTAGATGATTTGTTCTTTCCCTACTCTGAGAAAGGAAGCTGTAGCTTAGAGCATCCGTTAAGAAAACGAAGCATAAAAACCTTCTCTTATTAACTTCGCAAAAATTAATATTGCAAAACTGTAACAATCTTTAAACAATAGTATCTATAGAAAAGAGGATGTTCTTTAGTATCCTCTTTTTTAAGGAATATAATTATCTATATACTTAAATTAATCATCATCAATCAAACGAACATTATTATATTTTAAAACAGGTAGTACTGCATGTACTACTTGTTTTATTTTTTTACACATACAATTCTCTTAGTGATATTCACAATACTTAAAAATTATAATTACATTGGTCTTTATAATTAATTGTCGATTGCTATTTAAAACAAAAAAAATGTATGTACAAAAACATTATTGTCCTTCTTAGCTGTTTCATGATATTATCTTGCAGTAAGAAAAATACAGAGTTAATTCTTTTAGGAACTGTTCACCAACCTGTAGAAAATTTTAATTCGGATAGTCTATATAATATCCTGGTCAAAATAAAGCCCGACCTTATCTTATATGAATGTGATTCTTCTTTTTTTACAACAGATTTTAAATTCAAAAAAACTTGGGATAGCAATGAGAATATTGCTACAATAAAATACATGAACACTTTTGATGTAAAAGTAAGACCATATGATTTTACAGGGCGAAATGAGTATAGAATTAAAATAGGTTCAAGGCCAACAGATAGTAAAGCTTTTAAAATGCTAGATAGTTTATATAAAGAAGGAGTACTTAATCGGGAAGAAGAAAAAGTTTACAAAGAATTCCTGGTAATAAATGATACCTTAAATTCTTTTGCCTATTTGGGGTCAAAAGCATTTAATAATCTAAAAACCGATAGTGTATCAAACATCAGACAGGATTTTCAATATAAAAAGCTGGGAAAAATAATGGCTAATATCCCTGCTTTTAAAACTACATATCATAAAAAAGCAGATGGAGATAGCATTAGCTACCTCGAAGGTTATAAACGAGCATCTGATTTTTGGCAACTTAGGAATAAAACAATGTCAAAAAATATTCTTCATTTCACAAAAGAATATAAAGATCAAAGAATTGTAGTTTTAAATGGTTATTTTCATAGATACTATCTAAATGCCTTACTTAGACCTAAACAAAATATAAATGATTTTACGATAAAAGAATTTCATGAATATTAAAAGCATATTATATAAATACATGAGTTTCCTTCATGTTAATATAACTACTCACTAAAAGAATAAATGAAAAGAATTGGAGTATTAGGTTTGGGAGCAATAGGTTCTGTAATGTCACGGATATTAGTCGCACATCCTGAAAACGAAATATTCTATTACACCAGAACCCCCAAATCAAAAATCAAAATACAATTTCAAGATAAAAAACTAGAAATACCTATTAATTCTGAAAAAGAAAGATCTGAAGAACTCGATTGGTTAATAATATGCTTAAAAGAATATCATTTTGAAGCTGCCAAAGAACAACTGGCTCAATTAATTGGAGTACATACCAAAGTTGTTGTGATAAGAAACGGTATAGAATTAAAAGCATCTATTACACCTTTTACCAAAGGTGAAAATATTTTGGAATGTATGATTGATTGCCCAACTCAACCAATTGAGGATAATTATTACTTGCAATTCTCTAAACCGATACTAAAAGTCCAAAAAAGCGAGTTAGCAAAACGATTTAGAGCGCTTTTTGTCAAAAATGATGTACAAATAATAGAAGTGCTAGATTACAAAACCGAAAATTGGAAAAAACTAATAGAAAGTTCTGCACTGGGATCCATACTATGCTTAACCGGAAGAACATGCTCTGTTTTTGAAAACCAGGAAGTAGTTGATCTCTTTAAAAACCTATTGAGAGAAGGAATTGAAGTAGCAAAATCTGATGGAGCTATAATCGAAAGTAGTTTCGAGTCCGAAATATTACATAAAATAACTTCGTACTCTAAAACAAAAGGAAGCTCAATGCTATCAGATCGGTTAACGGGAAACATCATAGAAGTAAATGCAAAAAACGGGGCAATCGAAAAGGTAGCTTTACAACATAAAATTGCAACACCAATTAACGATACTATTTGTAAATTACTCAGGCAAATAAATCAGAATTAATACCTAAAGATACATGAGTAAAATCGTCATACAAGGAATACAATTTGATAAAAAATCTTCTTTTCAGCAAGGTCCCAGATTGGCTCCTCCGCTAATTAGAGAAGCATTACACTGCGGTTCTCTTAATTTATTTACCGAAAACGGAATCACAATCGAAGATTCTAGAATAACCGATAAAGGAGATTTTGATATTTCGGACTATTTCGATATTGAAACCATAACTTCGAATCATTTAGCATCTGACACAAAAGTTTTTACCCTGGGAGGAGATCATTCTATTACTTTTCCTATCATTAAAGCGCTTCATAAAAAATATCCGAAATTAGATATTTTACATATCGATGCACATTCTGATCTATATGATAACTATGAAGGTGATAAATACTCTCACGCATGCCCTTTTGCAAGAATCATGGAAAATGGATTCGCTGCAAGGTTAGTTCAGGTAGGGATTAGAACATTAAACACACATCAGGCAGAGCAGGCAGAAAAATTTAATATCGAAATTCATCAAATGAAAAATCTCGATATAACCAAAATATCTCAGTTTGATAATCCTGTATATATCTCACTGGATATGGATGGTTTTGATCCAGCGTATGCGCCCGGAGTTTCGCACCACGAGCCAGGAGGCCTATCCTCTAGACAAGTAATAGATTTAATTCATACTATAAAAGGCGAAATTGTTGGTGCCGATATCGTAGAATACAATCCTAACAGAGATTTTCAGAATATGACTGCATTTCTGGCAGCCAAAATGATGAAAGAAATTTTGGGAAAGATGTTATAATTAATTACAATATCATAGATTATGCTAACAAATATAGTATTCTATACATTATCACAAATTGTATATGTTGATCAAATAAAATTAGAGTGACATCTGAAAACGAAATCATAACTTCAAAAAAATGGGAATTGGATAAAATTTCAATTTCTCATAATATTATTGATTATAAAACATTTGGATCTTATGTCTCTAAAAATAATTCTGAATCGGTTAGACTACATTTTGGACTAAGTGGAAATTATAATTTTAAGTACAAACAGCTAAACTCTTCTTTCGATTTAGTAGGATCACACAATAACATAATGTATTCTAAAGGAATAGAAATCGAAGTATCTAACAAGAGTAAAAGAATTGAGACTTTTGGAATTAATTTCGATACAGATTTTTTTATTCATATTGCTCAAAACGGAAATGAATCACTAAAAAAACTGGCCGATAAAGTAATCCTTAATGAAAATGCTATTCTATCTAATGAGTGGAGGCCTAATAATTTTAAAATACAACAAGTAATTAATGAAATTCTATATGCACAATATACTAATGAACTCAAAAACCTATTCCTACTATCAAAAAGTATTGAACTTCTCGTATTACAAGCAGAACTATATGAATTAAGCACCACGAACAAATTCATTAAGTCAAATTCTGATAAACAAAAACTATTTGAAGCAAAAGAAGTTTTAACCCTACAAATAGATAATCCGCCAACAATTAGTCAATTATCAAAAATAATTGGTCTCAATGAATATAAACTCAAGAAAGGGTTTAAAGAATTATTTGGCACCACTGTATTTGGGTACATTCATAATAATCGAATGCATCTGGCCAAAAGATTATTATTAGGAACCGATCTGTCTGCAAAAGAAATTGCTTATAAAGCTGGTTATAGTTCTCCTCAACATTTTTCAAAAGCATTTAAAAAAGAATTTGGGACTACTCCCGATAGTATTAGAAATTATCCCGATCGTACAATCTAAAGGAAGAAAATGGTAGCATTTTTGGTTTCAAATTGTAAAACTAAAACATATGAAAACCAGATTTTCCTTATTAATAATCGCCTCATTATTATTAATAGGCTGTAAATCAAAAAACTCTACCGCAATTATGATGATCGAAAAAGAAATTCAGTTCAATGCTAATAAAGAAAAAGTATGGGAATTATTAACAAATCCAGCAATAACCAAACAATATATGTATGGTTGTGAAGTGCTATCAGATTGGGAAATAGGAGGCTCCATTTTTTGGAAAGGCCAAACCGAGGATGGTAAAGAAGTTACCTATGTAAAAGGAAAAATAGTTGAATATAAAAAAGGAAAACGGGTAACTTTTACCATGTTTGATCCAAATATGGAAATTGAAGACATTCCTGAAAATTATTTGAGTCTAACGTATGACCTAAAAGAAAAAAACAATAAAACTATATTAAAACTTACTCAGGGAAATTTTGCAACCGTTGCTCTTGGAGAAAAGAGATATGAAGAATCTCTAAAAGGGTGGGAAATGGTAATCCCAACTATGAAACAGATAGTAGAACAATAAATCTCGAATAAAGAGAAACAATAACGGTTTGCTTATTTTTTCAAACCGTTATTTCTGCATTCACTTTTTATAGTATTTTTTTATTATTTAATTTAAATTTATAATAATATTTCCTTTTTTGTTTCCGCTTTCAATATATCTGTGAGCTTCAGCAATTTGTTCTAAATTGTATCTTTTATCAATAATTGTATTTAATTTTCCTTTTTCAAAAAGTATGGTTAGTTCTTTTAAGAATATTTTTCGTAATGAAATAGGTCGAAAACCTGTAGCTGAAAACATTACTTTCTTTTTACTAAACACTTTTGTCCACAGCATTTGAAAAAGGGTAGAAACTTGTAGAACAGGATTTAGATATATCCCTTTTTTAATCAATGAGTCTTTACAGTCATAAAATGAACTTTTGTTAGCAACATCAAAAATAATATCATAGAGTTCTCCATTTTCTGTAAACTTATCACAGGTATAATCAATAACTTTATCAGCACCCAGCGACTTTACCATATTCATATTGGTTGAACTGCATACTCCTGTTACATTAGCTCCAAACGATTTTGCAATTTGAACAGCAGCAGACCCCACTGTCCCCGAAGCACCATTAATAAGAACTTTTTGATTGTTTTTCACTTTTGCCATAGATACTAAGAAATTCCAAGCAGCCATAAAAGTACAAACTGATGCGACATCCTCATCATTCATGTTTTCAGGTTTTTTTAGCAATAAACCTTCTTCTTCAATACAAACATACTCTGCATAACAACCTAGATTTTGGCCAGAATGTCCAAATACTTTGTCGCCTACTTTAAATTTAGTAACATCATTACTTATTTCTACTATTTCTCCAGAAAATTCAGCACCCAACACAGAGTTTTTAGGTTTTGTTAAACCCAAAAATAATCTTGTGAAGTATGGTTCTCCTTTTCGTTGTAAAAGATCTTCTGTAGTAATTGGTATTGCATTTATCTTTATCAATACCTCTTTGCCTCTAGGTATAGGCTTTTTAACATCTTCAAGTTTAAATACATCTGGAGTTCCATATTTATTAATTGTAACTGCTTTCATTATTTTAATTTTAACGTCACACAACGACAATGTATATACATTAGAAAGTCATCAAAATAGCAAAGAAAATAATGATTTCCTAAAAATTAAAGTTACCATTATCCTACGTTTCTTAAAGTGCTTGATATTTAACGATATGAGCTCCAGGTAGACTTTATCAACCCAAAGATTTCACTGAAAACAAGGGGATACAAATCATTTATGATGTCTATCTTTGATCCTAAGATATATAGTAAATAATTAACGTGAGGACATATGAAAAAAATAATTTTAATTCTTTTAGTATTCTTACCGCTATTTTCTTTTTCGCAAAACGACTTAGATAAAATTCTGGTAGGGAATCACTATCTATCTGTTCAATGGATTTCATGGGACTATTTTGGAACTGCCAAGATCGAAAAAACAGATAACGACAATGTATATACAATAGAGGGCCATCAAAATAGTAAAGAAAGTAGTGATTTCTTAAAAATTAAAGGTACTATTACTCCAAGCTCTGCAAAACATTTGATATTTAACGGTACTATTGAGACTCAGGTAGATTTTATAAACAACGGAAAACCTTGCAAAAGAGAAGGAAAATTTAATTTTAAAGTAAAGGGAAACAGAAAGTACTGGAGGCTCCAGGAGATGGGTAACCCCTGTAGTGAAGTTACCGATTATGTAGATATTTATTTTATTCAAAAAAAATGATATCCTACAAAATTTCATTATCCAAACAGATATCCAGGGGCTATACTCCTAATTTTTATCTACTGAATTATTTTTTTTCTATATTTGTATAGACAGAAATATAGTAACAGTATGTTACACTCTTGTTTTTTAGCTTAAGGAAGAACATCGGAAAAACAAGTGAATTTCTTTACGGAAAACCTCCGTATACCTTAATCAACAAAAGTTGGTTTGGTGTACGGAGGTTTTTTTATTACACCAGGTATTAATTAATACATTACTATTATGAAAAAAGGTATCATCGCATTTGTGGCAATTATCATTGTTGCTATTGTTACTTTGTATTTCTTTCCCCAAATTTTATATACCACATCATTCGGGCAAAGAATATTGATGAAAATGGAAGGAGATCAAGTAGCAGAATTTTATTTTAAAGAAAATCAGACTACCAAAGACACCCTATACATGAATGGTGTTATTTATTCTAATACACTATATGATATTAAAGAAATCCTATTCGAAAATCCAGAAGTAACCACATTGGTAATGGAAGAGGTTCCCGGGTCTATTGACGATGAAATAAATCTTCTTGCTTCTCGCGAAATCAGGAAACACCATATAAACACTTACATCCCCAAAAACGGAATGGTAGCTTCTGGCGGAACAGATATGTTTTTGGCAGGAGAAAAACGAAATATTCACGTTACAGCCAAGTTGGGAGTACATTCCTGGTCGGGAGAAGATAGTGTTGCATTAGATTTTCCGAAAGACCACGAAGAACATAAAAAATATCTAAACTACTATACCGAAATGAATATTCCTACAGCATTTTATTGGTATACATTAGAAGCAGCTCCTGCAGATAGTATTCATTGGATGACAGCTAACGAAATAAAAAAGTATGATGTAGTAACCGATTCGGGAATAGAAACAACCGAATTATTGGATATTCAAAGACAAATATCATCAGATCAGTATTTAGGAAGGGGCACAGGAAACAATCAAAAAGCACAAGACTTTATCAGGTCATATTTTAAAGATATCGGTTTAGAAAAATTAGATGCAGATTATGATTCTCACTTCACTTTTAAAGATAGAAAAACCAAAAAAGAAAGAACAGGGACTAATTTTATAGGCTATGTAAAAGGAAAAACATATCCCAAAAAATATATAGTTATTGGTGCGCATTATGATCACCTTGGGGTAATAAACGATACGATATACAATGGTGCAGATGATAATGCCTCTGGTACTTCTGCCCTACTGATCCTAGCAAAATATTTTTCTAAAAACCAACCTCAGCATTCTATTCTTTTTGCAGCTTTTGATGCCGAAGAATTAGGCCTATTTGGTTCTAAACATTTTGTAGATAACCCTCCTGTTTTGTTATCCGATATCAAACTCAATATCAATATGGACATGATTAGTCGTAATCCTAAAAACGAAATATATGTTGTTGGGACCTATCCTTATCCACAATTTAAACCCATAATCGAAAGTATTGCTAAAGATGGTCCATTAACCGTTTCTTATGGTCATGATGATCCAGAAGATAAAACCAAAGATTATTGGATGTTTTCTTCTGATAATGGTCCTTTTTTTAGAAAAGGAATCCCCAATATCACTTTTAGTGAAGAAGATCACCCAGGTTATCACCAGGCAAGCGATGATGTCGAAGAGATACATCCCGAATATTATAAAAACGTAGCAAAATTAATACAGAAATCTATTGAAGCGATAGATCAAAATTTTCCAAACTCAAAACAATGATACGTGCTACAGATATAATTGATGCTTACAAAATCAGTAAACCTGATTTGAATAGAACACCTATGGCTCATTCTCCAGAACTAAGTAAAATATCCGGGGCGAATGTCTTTCTTAAAATGGAATTTTTACAATATACAGGATCATTTAAAATACGAGGAGTTCTTACTAAAGTACGCAGTTTAGACAAAAGTGTTTTTGACAAAACTTTTGTAGCGGCATCTACAGGAAATCATGCTGCGGCGTTTGGTTATGCTTCAGAAAAATTTGGGTTTAAAGGTGTATTATTCCTTCCGAAAAAAACAAGTGATGCAAAAATAAAAACTCTTGAACAATATGGGATGAGAGTTATTTTCTATGGTGAAAACAGCCTGGAAACAGAAGAAAAGGCAAGAGCCTATGCAAAAGATATCAATGGTGTTTTAATTCATCCCTATAATGACCAGGAAATCATTAAAGGTCAAGGTACTATCGCTGTCGAAATAGAAGAACAAGTACCAGAAGTTGATGTTATTTTAACACCTGTGGGCGGTGGCGGACTGGCATCTGGCATAAGTACTTATTTTAGTACTCATCATACTATTTCGGTCGTTGGTTGTCAACCTAAAAATGCTTCAGAAATGCATTTATCGATACTACAAAACGGTATTGTTCCTCCAAGTACTTTATCCACTATCGCAGATGCATCTGCAGGCGGAATTGAAAATAACGCCATCACCTTTGATATTTGTAAAAAACACTTATCTGGTTTTGAGATTATCGAAGAAGAAGATATTAAAAAAGCCGTAGCGTTTATGATGAAATATCATAAAGTAGAAATTGAACCCACCGCCGCTTTGCCGGTAGCAGCATTATTACAAAGCAAAGCGTATCATGGAAAAAATGTGGTTCTGGTACTAACAGGAAAAAAAATAGACAATCAATTATTAACTCAAATAATGGTGAAATATGGCGACTATTATTAATCTAAAAGACATAAAAAAAAGTATACAATCAGTAGATATAGTTGCGGCTATGAAAGAAGGTTTTATACATTATAGTAATGAAAAAACGGTGGTTCCGCCCGTAGGTGAATTATTATTTGAAGACCCTCCTGGAGATGTGCATATTAAATATGGATATATAAAGAATGATGATTTTTATGTTATCAAAATTGCCTCTGGTTTTTACAACAATTCAAAATTAGGGATAGCTTCCAGTCAGGGAATGATGCTCATATTTAGTCAGAAAACAGGGCAGCCTGTAGCCATTTTATTAGACGAAGGGCATCTTACCGATATTCGTACTGCAGCAGCAGGTGCTCTGGCAGCTATGTATTTTGCTCCAAAAAAAATAAAAGCCATTGGTATTATTGGTACCGGAATACAGGCCAAGTTACAGTTGCAATTTCTGCAGAAAAACAATCCTTGTAAAACCGTATGGGTATGGGGAAGAACACTAGAAAACACAGAGAAGTTTAAAGCAGAATTGAGTCCTGATTTTGATATTCATATTGCCAAAACTCCAGCAGAAGTAGCAAAAAACAGTACTTTAATTGTTACTACCACTCCTTCTGAAGTTGCATTGCTCGACGCAAAAGATATCCTGCCAGGTACTCATATCACAGCAGTAGGATCTGATACTTCAGACAAACAGGAACTTGATAGTAAAGTGCTTCAAAAAGCAGATATTGTCATTGCAGATAGTATTCCGCAAAGTAAAAATAGAGGCGAAATATATCGAGCCATTAAAGATGGTACAATTTCCGAAGAAAAAATCGTTGAGCTTGGTCATGTAATTCAGGATCCTGCCTTGCAGCGTACCAATGATGATCAAATAACAGTAGTAGACCTTACAGGAGTTGCAGTACAAGATATAATGATTGCAAAAGCTGTTTATAAAACATACATGAATACTAAAATATAATAGAATGAATATTCCAATTTTTGAACTCGAAAGAGTACAATCTTTATTTGAAAACACGGTAGATTACAATCTTACCGAAAGTGGTTTTCATCCCTATACACTTAATGAGCTATTAGAGCAAGATCAGATAGATACACTTACCAATACTGTTTTGGGATACGGGCAAACTAACGGTTCTATCCCATTACGTAAAAGGATTAGTGCTATGTACAATGGTGTAAATGAAGAAAATGTATTGGTAACCAATGGTTCTTCTGAAGCAAATTTTATTGCTTGCCATACATTACTAGAAAAAGGAGATGAAGTGGTTATGATGGTCCCCAACTATATGCAGATTTGGGGTATTGCCGAAGAAATGGGATGTGTTCCCAAGGCATTTCATTTACGAGAAGAAAACAAATGGAGACCTGATATTGAAGAATTAAAGACCCTGGTCACTTCAAAAACAAAAATGATCGCACTTTGTAACCCTAATAATCCTACAGGATACACGCTTTCTTCTGAAGAAATGCAGGAGATTGTAACTATCGCAAAGCGTGTAGATTCCTGGGTATATTGTGATGAGGTATATCGCGGAGCCGAATTAAACGGAGAAATCATAGAAAGTTTTATTGGGATGTATGATAAGGTGATGGTTAATGGTGGGCTATCTAAAGCTTATGCCCTGCCCGGATTACGTTTGGGATGGTTAATAGGCCCAGAAACATTGATTGCAGATACATGGGCATATCATGATTATACCTCTATTACTGCGGGTATTATGAGTCATTATATTGGTGAGATTGCATTAAGACCCGAAAAACGTAAAGAAATACTAACCCGAAACAGAACCATGCTTAATGAAAATCTAAAAGTAGTAAAGCAATGGCTCGATCAATACGGGGACTTATTTGAATATGTACCCCCAAAGAGTGGAGGAATGTTATTTATAAAATACAATTTAGATATTAATTCTACCGAACTGGCAGAATGGTTACGAACAGAAAAAAGTGTATTTATTTTGGCAGGAGATTGTTATGGGATGGACCATCATTTTAGAATAGGGATTGGAGAACGCAAAGAATATATCCTGGCGGGTTTAGAACGCGTTAAACAAGCTCTAAAAGAACGGTTTAATTTATCATAGCAGTCCCTGTCATAATTTTTGGCAAATAATCAAAACAGGCTGTCTAAAAAGGCAGCCTGTTTAATAGAGGTAATTTTTGTTTACATCAAATTTAGACTACTCTTTTATCTAACAAAGTAGTTTTTAGGTCCACTTGATTGAGTGGTACATCCATTTTTGGATACAGAAAGGGTAACGGTAGATCCTCCTTTACGTAACACAACACTTCTTCCTGTTTTATAAGTGGTACCGCCGTTATGAACAACTTTCCACTTATAGGTGTACTTGGTATCATAATTCTTGGCATCAAGAACAGAATTAAAAATTTGCTCTATCATTGTATGTCCACCGCTAGGGCATGGTGTTGAAGAATGATCTGGGGGAATAGCAACAAACTTTCTATGACTTGCCATGATATTATTATTTTCCATATATGTATAATAAATATTTCCCTCATTTTTATTGACTCTTTTGATTGTTACTTTTTGTTCTTCGTCAGACCCTACAATTTCAAAACAGCCGTCTACTAACCAAAAAAGAAAATTAGGGTGATATCCTTCTGCAACTATATTAACACCTACTTCCGGAATAGTTTGTCCATTTTCAACAATAACTTTACCTGGTACATATTTCAGAATTTTCCATAATTTAGAAGACTTATTAACTGCAACATTTGTAACTTTATTATTCTCATTTCTTCTATGTGAAACGGTTTCTGAAGGAACTTCCTTCATTTCTTGATCATAAATATCAAGATTGCTATCTTCTTTCTCACAACTACCAATAAAGATGGTTAGCATTAGCATTGAAGCAATTTTAAAAATTCTATTTTTCATCGTTTGTTGTTTTATGAATTAAATGTGTAATTGTAAATAATTAGAATACTCAATATAGGAGATTGCAAACCACAGCTGTTATATTAACTACGCTTATGTATGCTCATACCAAAAAAACAAGCCTGTTTTGCAACCTACATTATCGCCCTATATTCACATGAAAGTTTTGAGTTCTTGTTTGTGCAGTACAGCCATCCAGAGTAACAGTGAGCGTGACATTAAAATTACCAAAACCTCGCAGTCTAATACTACTTCCTGTTCCGTAGTATGTATTTCCTTTATTAACTACTGTCCAGTTATATGTATATTTCTCATCATAATTACTAGCCGTAACATATTTAGAAAAGCTTTGTCCCATTTTGGTATGTTCACTGGTAGGACATGAAACTGTAGGTGGTGTAGTATCTGGATAAATAAAAGCATCAAAAGTAAGAACAGAATATCTACCATCACCGGTAATAAAAAAAAGCTTGCCTTCATTTTTATTGATTCTTTTAACCCGTACTGTTCTTTTATTATGGGTATTATCAATAATTTTAAAACCTCCGGTAGCAGCCCAGGTTCCATCACAATTTGCTTCGGCAATTGTGATCGTATTTACATAAGGGTATACTTTTCGGGTTCTAAAATCCATCCACATAGGACCTTCATATCTTTTAATACTCCAGTTATGGCAACCATTAGCTGCTTTTGTAGTAGAGTTATCTATTGTAGAAGCCTCTACAGATATATTTTTTGATTCTCCTTCAAGACTATCAAAAGTACCATCATCACTCTCGCAACTACTAATAAAAGTTGCCAGCATTACCATAGTGATTACTTTAAAAATTGTTTTTTTCATGATTTGTTGTTTTATAAATTAAATGTATGATTGTAAATAATTAGGATACTCGATACAAAGCATAGTGAATCATAGTCATACTATATTAGATATACCTATTTTATATACTTAGGATTCAAAGTCGAAGACGAGACTGCTTTTTAATTACCTTCCTATGTTTACATAAAAGTTTTGAGTTCTGGTTTGCGTAGTACAACCATCTTGGGCAATCGAAAGCGTGACATTAAAATTACCAAAACCTTGCAGTCTAATACTGCTTCCTGTTCCGTGATATGTATTTCCTTTATTAACTACTGTCCAGTTATATGTATACCTCTCGTCATAATTACTGGCTGCAGCATATGTAGAAAAACTTTGTCTCATTTTGGTGTGTTCACTGGTGGGACATGGCGGTGGAGGTGGCGGTGGTGATACTACAGGAATTGCAATAAAATTACGTCCAACACTGCTAAACCCTCCTTCTGCTCTTTTTACATAATGTGTAATTGAGCCTTTTTCTTTATTTGTTCTAAGAAATCTTACCCCTACTTGCTTAAAACATCCTGAAGTTTTCCAAAACCCAAAAGGATTCTTTGCCGTTACCCTTACATAAGTCCCTATATGAGGTACATATTCTCCATTAATTACATCATAAGGGCCGTCAAATCCATCGATTTTAAAGAAAGGATCATCAAGAGATCGCATCTTTGTAGTTGCGTTATCGGTTATCATTTCTTTTGATTGTACCTGGGTAGCATCAAGAATACTGTCGTCGGTTTCACAACTACTTATAAAGATAGCCAGCATCAAAACAGAAAGAGTTTTAAAAATTGTTTTTTTCATGATCTGTTATTTAAGAATTAAATGTGTGATTGTCAATAATTGAATGTATCTCAAGCACATAGCAGCCCTACTATTGTATTAATATCCTGAAATGCAAATCAATTATTAGATCCAAAAGTAGAAGCCATACACTCTTTACACTACCCTGTTTTCAGTGAAACCGTATTTATTTTGATGTAGTTATCAGGTGCTTTTTAGATCGGTAACAAACTGTCTTTTTTAAAAAGAGATACTACCATTTATAGTTTGGATATACTATAAATGGTATAACAAATTATGAATATAAATTTTCGGTATACTTATATACAGATCCTGTATTAAGTAGTACTACCGATTCATTGTCTTTTATCCAATGGGTCTGCTTTAGTTTTTTGTATGCAGCCCATACTGCAGAGCCTTCCGGAGAAATAAATAATCCTTCTGATTTTGCAAATTCCTGCATTCCTTCTCTTATTTCATGATCAGAAATAGAAATGGCGGTTCCGTTACTTTCATATAATGTTTTCATGATCAATCGATCTCCAAATGGTTTTGGCACTCTTAGTCCATTCGCTATGGTTGGAGCAGGATTCTCATATTTTTGCACATGATCCATTTCATTATGAAAAGAAGTAACAACAGGATTACATCCATCACCTTGAACAGCTACCATTCGGGTGGGGATATGATTTATCCACTGTAAGGCTTTCATTTCGAAAAAGGCTTTCCAGATTCCTATTAATCCGGTGCCTCCTCCTGTAGGATATAGAATTACATCTGGTAATTTCCATTGTAACTGCTCTGCAATTTCATATCCCATTGTTTTTTTCCCTTCTAATCTAAAAGGCTCTTGCAGTGTAGATACATCAAACCAGGATCCATCATTTTGTGATCTCATCATACGGGCAGCATCAGCAATATTTCCTTTTACCTTAGTAACATTTGCTCCCATGATTTCACAATCTAACTGAAACGTTTTTGGAGTTTCTTTGGGCATAAAAATATGAGCTTTAATTCCTGCTTTAGCACAATACGCACTAAGCGCACTTCCTGCATTTCCGGCAGTAGGGATACACATTGCTGTAATCCCATGTTCTTTTGCTTTACTTACTGCCATACTAATCCCCCGGGCTTTAAAAGAACCTGTAGGGTTACCAGACTCATCCTTAAGCAATAATCGGGATTGGTTATAGGTAGATTCGAGTTTTGATAATGCGAGAAGTGGTGTAAATCCCTCTCCCAGGCTAATGCGGTTCTCTTCTTTTTCTATTGGTAACAGCTCATGATACCGCCACATAGTTGCCGACCTATCTTGTAAATCATTTTTAGAGAAATGGTTATGCAAATTATAATACGCAATCAGGGGTTGATTATCCTTTAAGCAAAAGCTATGTATTTGGTTCTTATCATAAATTTCTCCGCAGTGATCACATCGAAGATAAGAGTATTCATTAGTGAGCATAGTATATCAATTTTTATCCTAATAAAAATATAGCGCGACAGGGATACCCCAAAAAGGATTAATTCATGAATAGCTATATTTACCGCTTTATATTAGGGATAACCACAGAATAACCATCGAATAAATGGTCAATCAAGAATAGTTAAGATTTATCTACGATACAAACAAAAAAAGAGTGCCGGTTTCATCGTTAGATTAAGGTTTTTTCCTCCTCGTTTTTCAATGTACAACATTAAGTTCGTTTCTTAATTTAGATTAAGAGTATTCAACTTTTTGCTTTCTAATTTTGCTTTACATATTGATTAAATAAAAACTAATGGAAACAAATTGTGAAGTAATTTTAAAGTCAGAGGTCAAAAATTCTATGGTAAATAATCTTATGAATTTTCTTGACGAGAACCTACCAAATGTAAGAGGATTTAAAGGGTGTTTATCTGTAAAAATACTTTTTAATAAGGAGACTAATGAAATGGTATTTTATGAAGAATGGATAAGCAAGAATCATCATACAGATTACATAGCTTTTATTTCTAACAATGGGATCATGGCAAAACTCGCTGCCTTTTTAACAAAAGCACCAGAGATTAACTATTATCATAAACTAGCTATATAATTGTAAAATCCATATTCCTAAAGGTGTTCTTGAGTTAAGAAACATAACTACTACCTAATGTATTCTTATTTATAGAACACCTTGATGTATCAGAAATCTTCTCTTTACTACAACATTTTTTTATAATAAAATTGAGTATCTAATCTCTTAATCTGTAAAAGGCAAAAGAGATAAGCTTATCGCCAGAAGATTACTAGACATATGAAAAAACAACGGATACTTAAAACCAAAAGATGTTCTTATATATCCATAAATTAATGCACTCATTAATTGAGGTAAAGTAAGAATCGGAAGCAAAAGAATATTTGTCAAGTTTAACTCATACTTTGTAATGTGTATCCAGGCAAAACACACGCAGGAGATATAATATATACTTCTAAAATGTGTTCTCCAGAAGTTAGCCAATCTCTCTTTTATTGATGTACTATTAACTACAGGATACAAGAGTAATCCTAATGCAATTGCAATAACTACTCGTATCATAAAGCTTTCGTCTATTGCACTTATTTTTGTTTGAAAAACAATTTTGGTCAATGCATAATATGAAAATACACTTGATGATAGTGCAATATAAATGGGTTTAAATTTTAAGGAAAGCCTAAAAGCAACTTCTTCTATAAGAGGGAGAATTATCCCACCGACTACTAATAAAACCAATGGAGAAAAACGTTCTAACATATTTGCTTTTTGCACATTCTCTGGATCATATACGAGAGCAAAAAACAAAATTACAGGAATCAATAACATGAATTTTAAAAAGTACAATCCAATGGTATCATATATTTTAAGGGTTACAGATTTTTCCAGGTTATTTTCATACTTCGGCTTTTTTATAAAGCCGATGAGTTCTTTAAACAAAGTAAAATAGTATTTGGGTGTAATTAATGGGTATCTCATGTTTTGATTTTTAACCAGAAGACGAGAGATATGATCATTTGTAACATACAAGTGTATATCACCTTGTGATATACCATAGTAAAATGTCTACCTCAAAAAACTGTTTTCTATTTTGATGCAACGGTACTCTTAATAGAAAAAGTATCGGGTAGAATTTATGATATCGGGTTACGAAATACGATATCTTACTTTTTTGGATATCCCATTAGATAAATTTTTTCAGATTTTCCTTCTATAACATCTTTTTTCCAGATATAGGTATCATCCTTAATGCCTTGTAAAAGCTCATCGAGATCTTCTAACCGATATATTCTCCCGCTTGAAATTACGGCATCCCAGGCAAAACAAAGAGGAATTACAGGGATTATATACGTAAAAATAAGCTGCCTGATCGTTAAAGGGCGTGCCAATGGTGTGATAAAAAGACATAAAATTACACTAAGAGGAATAAAGAGCCACCATAGCAGGAGCGGAAATTTTTTATTGATTTCCATAATACAAATCGGTTGCTTTTTGCTTTGTACGACTGCTAAAATACTTCTGGCCTGATCTGGTCTCATATGATGAAAACTACCTACCATGGTAAATATCCCTTGTATAGAATCATCAATATGCGTAGCATCCAAAGGAGTGGTTCTATATTGTATATAATCACTACTACTGTTTATTCGTTTTGCAGCTTCTAAGTTGGGATACAGGTCTGACAAAACCAATTCGACATCTTCGAGATGATGTTGATTTCTTAATAATGCTATCGTATCGATCATAGGTCCCCCACTACCCGAGCATAAGTCGATAATTTTTGTGGCCCCGGTACGTTTAATAAGATCTGCAAGCAGTATAGCCATATCCCGGCTCGTGTCAAACTTTTTATGCATTACCACAATGAGTCGGGTCATACAGATTCTAATCCAATTAGGAAACCATGGTAAATCTTCGAATTCAAATAGGTGTATTCTCTTCATTTTATCAAAAGGATTAGGGAAAATAAGGTAAACAACATATCAGAATGATAGTCTCTTTTAACATCCTAAGACAAAATTATAAATTTAACGAACACAAAGTTTTGATCCAAATCAAATTCTTACTTCGCCCCTCTAATTCTACTTAATGTTTCTTGTGTAATCCCCAAAAAAGAAGCAATATCTCCCAGAGGAACACGAGATTCTATTTTTGGATGTAGATCAATCAAACTATCATAACGTTGTTGCACCGTTCTAAACTGAAGAGAGGCTATGCGTTCTCTAAGTTGGTAAATTACTTTGGATAAGATAAGTCGGTACAGATGCTCGAAGTCGTGATGTTTTTTACATAAAGCCTCTAAATCATCATGCCCTAATGCTACCAGGGTACTGTCTTCTAATACTTCTATAGTATGAGAGCTGGGTCTACCATGTACAGGATCGGTTGTCGATGGAATAAAATCGTTTTCTAATGCAAACCAATCGGTTATTTTTTTATCATCAGACCTATAATAAGCTTTGAGTGCGCCTTGTATGATATAATAGAATTTATGCGAATACGCCCCTTCTTTTACCAGTATATCTCTTTTCTTATACTCGACAATTTTTATTTTTTCGGACCAATCATAAATAGCTTCAGCACTAATGCTGCCATACTTTTCTGTTATCTTTTTAAATATATCTTCTATCATAAAAATCAATCGTTTTTGAGTAGCGTTTACAGCGGTAAATATGCAAAAACTTGCTTACATAGCTTATGGCTTTGGTACAAATTTTCTAAAAACTCCAATCGTCTCAATCTCATAAAATTAAACTTTTATCGCACCCTGCGGTTTCCCGTAAAAATATCTAAAAAGGGAGTGGTAGTTTAGTGCCTAAAAATATATCATAGATAATTTTTAGCTACATCAAGAAAAACAAGGGATTTAAAAAAATGAACAAATTAAGTCGTAAAATCAGAGAAATTTCTGAAAATAAGAATATCGAACGAGAAAAAATAATACAAGGACTATTAGAACATCTCGAAGTAAAATATAACCTTAAAGATCATCCCGAAGAAGACCAACACATTATTAAAGGTATCCAAAAAAAGATTATTAGTGTATTACTACAAGAACCAAATCAAAAGAAGGAATTAAATCAAACGGTAAAATACAATGATATCTTTGATCTGGATAGGATAGAAATGAGCCTACTAAACGATGCCTGGAACGAACTAGAAGCCCGCGACGAAGTATATGCCGAAGCTTTTGAAATAGGATTAACCGATAGCGGTATTAGAAAACATCGCCAGGAAATTATAGTTTAAAAAAACATAAATAAACGTTTATAGATCATTATAAACTGATTTATGGACTGGTGAATATATATCTTTGTTAGCAATCCTTTAACGCAACTATTTTACAATTTATGTATCTATTGTGTATAAAATATAAAATATATGAAAAATAGAATTTCACTTTTATCATTAATTTTAGGAATTTGCTTTTTTACAAGTTGTAGTAGTGATGACAATTTAACACAAATAAAAAGGCTTAACGGAACTTGGGAACTTATATCATATAAAAATTTAGTAACAGGGGAAATTACAACAAAACCTGTTGATTTAGATTTTAATGTTATTTTAAAATTTGACGATACATCTAATCCTAATAAAGTAACAAGTAATCAATTCTTAGGAGAATATACTTACAACTCCTTTTCTTCTTTTAAACTAAATTCATATTATCTTACCGAAATTTACGAACCAGAATGGGGAGCATCTATATATGAAATTGTACAAAAAGACGAAATACTTGAATACACTATAAAAAACTCTGAATTAAAAATATATTATAATAATGGCAACAATGTAATAACTCTAGAAAAGTTCATTGAATAATGAATATCTTACCCGATAGCGCGAATTTGTAAACCCGATAGCGCGGATTTGTAATCCGCGAAACATAAGGAAATATCAAAACAGTCACTTATACTACGACTGTTTTTTTTGTTTTAATAGCGCAGATTGCAAATCTGCGCCATCGGTTATATAATTACTAGAAGCAACTATATATCTTTGTTAGCAAACATTAAAAACAACATTTCGGTAACATTAATAAACATTGCCAGACTTATAGGAAAACAAAAATAAATGAAGATAATCATTAGTGTAATAATTTTATTAGTATCAGGTCAACTTGCGTTTGGGCAATCCCGAGAGAAAAAAATTGATTCAATTTGTCAAGCTATCCAAAATAAAAACCCTAAAGTCGGAATTAGTATAGGATTTATAGACAACGGAAAAGAATATTTCATCAATTATGGAGAAATCAGTCGGGAAAGTGATTTGAAAGTGGACGAAAATACTGTTTATGAAATCGGCTCTATTACAAAATTACTGACTGCTAACTTAATAGTACAAGCCCAAGACGAAGGAAAATTGAAAGTTGACGATTTTATAGATAACTATTTACCGAAAGAATACATATTGTCCGAAAAATTAAAAGGCAAACTTAAAATTTCTGATTTAGCTTCCCATCAATCAGGTCTGCCAGATTTTGATTTTGGTAAACTTATCAAATTGAACCCTAAACAACCTTTAAACATAAAAAAAGAGACCATTCATTCTATTATAAACGACAGTACAAAATTATCAGATTATGGTAATTATAGATACTCAAATATAAGCTATGTTTTAATGGGCATTATGTTAGAAAATATCTACTCAAAAAGTTTTGACAAATTGATAAAGGAAAAAATACTCGTTCCTTCAAAAATGAATAATACTTTGACAACAGACTTCAATGTTAAGAACAAAGTTATTGGATACGATATAAATGGAGTACAGCAAGATTATTTTGTTTGGAATTCATTATTTGCATCAGCAGGTTTGCTAAAGTCGAACACATTTGATATGTCAAAATTATTAAAAACACTTTTGTCAAATAAAGGCAAAATCGGAAAAGCAACTTCAGTAACAGAAAAGACGTTTTATAAAAACACCCTGATGGAAATAGGTTTCGGACAAGAAATAGAACGAAACGGGAATGACACTTTCTTTTATAAAGCGGGCGACACATTTTCCTGTTCCTCGATTTTTGCTTACGACAAGAAATCAAATTGGGGAATAGTGATAATGATAAACCACAAAAATTCCGATTTAATAAGAGAGTTGATTAATACAATTTATGAACAAGTATTGAGATAAAAAACGTTTGCCCGATAGCGCGGATTTGTAATCGGCGAAACATAAGAAAATATCAAAACAGTAACTTATATTGTGACTGTTTTTTTGTTTTAATAATCTATGTACTGGTGAATATATATCTTTGTTGGTGGTAACCTGACAAAACGAAAAAAATTGAATTCGAATATAAAACAAATAGTATTTGCACTTCTGACAATTGGACTGATAAGTTGTAATTCTACGCACAAAAAAGATAGCTCTAAAAAAATAGAAACCTACACCGATATTAAAATTGTAGGAGCGATGAAAAATGTGATGTGGAAGGGGGAATTGGGTAGCAGTATTAACCTTGATACTATTGCTGATAAAAATGGCCTTTATGGAATTGGACCAGAAAGCTATTTAACAGGAGAATTGCTGATTAATAATGGAAAAAGTTATGTATCAAAAGTGGCTTCTGATTCGACAATGACCGTTAAAAAAACATTTGATGTTTCTGCACCTTTCTTGGTTTACGGAAACGTAAAAGAATGGAATGAAATTGAATTACCTGCCAATGTTAGGACAATTAAAGATGTAGAGAAATTCATTGACAATACAACAACTGATTTTAAAAGACCTTTTGTATTCAAATTAATAGGGCAAACAAGTGCAACTATTCATATACAGAACTTGCCAGAAGGAACAAAAGTATCATCACCTCAAGAAGCTCATCAAGGACAAACTAATTATGAATTGTTTAATGAAAATGTTGAAATAGTTGGTTTTTTCTCGACCGAACATAAAGGAGTATTTACACATCACGATTCATATGTACATATGCACTTGATAACAAAAGACGAAAGTAAAATGGGACATGTAGACGAATTGGAAATTAGAAAACTAAAATTGTATTTACCTAAAAAATAAAAAAGCGTCAATTCGAGTGTTTTGTCGTAATGAAATAAAGACAAAATGTAATTCGGCAAGGCCCGTCCTGAGTTTATCGAAGGGCTCAGCAGAACTATCGAGAATAGCTTTTTTTGCCCGATAGCACAGATTACAAATCTGCGCCATCGGTGTGAAATGAATAATTTTTGAAAAACTCGATAGCGCGGATTTGTAATCCGTGCTATCAGCTATATATCTTTGTTGTAGCACATTACCGAACACGAATGAAAATGAAAACATATATAATAATCGGACTTTTAATTACCATTGGATTAATGACTTTTATAAGTTGTAATTCAAAGTCAAATAGTACGAAAACAACTATAGAGAAAAAAGATACTATTCCAAAGGACTTAGAAGTTATCTTAATTAAACCTTTTAATAGTGTTGTCTATAAATCAATGGCCGAAAATAGAATTTTTATAGATTACTATTATGAAGAAGGTTTTTTTCAAGGAAATCTAATTTTAGAATTAAACTCAGATGAAATAATTGAATTTAATAAAGACTCTGGCACCTTTTTAAACGATCAATCAAATCTTATATCAAAAGATTTTAAGAACTTATTTAAACTAAGAAATATTACGCCTTTTATTGAAGAAAAACAAAGAACTGAACTAATAAAAAATTGGAGAATAAAAAATGAATAAAAATTAAAACGTGCTACAACCATACCTAAACTGCATTAAAACGCAGTTTAACCCAACGTTATACTTAAACAGAAAAACCAATAAATTTGAACAACGAATTGATAAGTACCCTAAAAGCCTTCTTCGCGACTCTACTCTATATTGTTGGACTTGAACTTATCGGCTCTTGGTTATATATAGCAGAAGTAATTGAATTTGAAAATTATCATGATTACTATTTTTTAATACAAGGAGTTTTACAATTAATTGTGATTCTGATTTTTATTTACTTTATAAAAAATCGGACTTTTAAAAACCTGATAAAAAAAACTCATCGCAAATGGTACTTAATTGCTTTCATATTGGGAATTTCATTTGTATTTATGCAAACACCTTTAAAATGGATGTACAACCTGTTGTTCGGAACTGAATATCAAATTGCATATAGGTTTGATGGTTTATCAAAATTCAGGAATATAAATTTTATTTCCTTTATCCTGTTTATTCCAATTGGAGAAGAGTTATTTTTTAGAGAATATATTCAGAATAATTTACAGAAAAAAACGACTGAACTTATTGCTATTTTATTGACTTCCTTTTTGTTTGCTTTGATTCATTCTCCATATAAAAATTTGATATTAGAATCTGCCAAACAAGATTGGCACCTATTTTATTTGACAATATTTGGCGGAATAATCTCTGGTATTCTTTATTCTAAATCTAAATCGACTGGGCCATCGATTGTCTTCCATGTATTTTGGAATTTAACTGCAATGATTGTCTGAGTAAATAAGCGCTAACAATGACACCCGATAGCGCGGATTTGTAATCCGCGAAACATAAGGAAATATCAAAACAGTCACTTATACTATGACCGCTTTTTTGTTTTAATAGCATTTTATATACAGAAACATAACCCGAAGCCTTACCGAGATGCTTGTAAGGATCAACAAGGTATTTCTTTGTATTAAAATTATAGCTCTAAGTACCTTATAGGGTAGTTCGAAGGGGTGCCGAGATACTTCGAAGCGTTAAAAAGGTAGTTCGAGCTATCTTTTTTAGGATCGCTATCCATCAATGTATCGCAAAAAACCCTTAAAGTATCGCTTTTAGTCTGTAATCTATCACTTCGAAGCGTTAATGTATCGGCTCGAAGCATTAAAATATCAGCTCGAACCCGATAGCGCGGATTTGTAATCCGCGAAACATAAGGAAATATCAAAACAGTCACTTATACTATGACTGCTTTTTTGTTTTAATAGCACGGATTACAAAAATCCGCACCATCGTTTATAGCATTTTATATACAAAAACATAACTCGAAGCCTTATCGAGATGCTTGTAAGGATCAACAAGGTACTTCTTTGTATTAAAATTATAGCTCTAAGTACCTTATAGGGTAGTTCGAAGGGGTACCGAGATACTTCGAAGCGTTAAAAAGGTAGTTCGAGCTACCTTTTTTAGGATCGCTACCCATCAATGTATCGCAAAAAATCCTTAAAGTATCGCTTTTAGTCCGTAATCTATCACTTCGAAGGATTAATGTATAGCTTCGAAGCGTTAATGTATCGGCTCGAAGCATTAAAATATCAGCTCGAACTACCTTTTGATACATTCGACTCCATATCGACATGCTTCTACCTCTTAAAGACACCTTTCGAAACGTTACCGAAGTCCTTCGAAGACTCCCTTTATGGCATCGAACCCCAAAAAAGATCACTTTTACCCCTCCTGCCAAGCCCTCTAGGCCATATCATATCTGCTCGAACCCTCATTGTATCCCTTCGAAAGGTCATCATCACCCTTCGAAGCGTTAAAATATCAGCTCGAACTACCTTTTGATACATTCGACACCATATTAACAAGGGGGTACCCCCTTGTCGATATGGGGTTACGCTCTTATCCCCGACCTGTTTTTATAACACCGTTTGTTTTTCGCTGTGGATGGAAAATAAAATTTCTTAGCTTTGGACAAATAAACTAAACATAACACTTCGTAAACTCTATTGATCAAACAGTTTGCTCTGGCGATCGCTACACAAACACAGTTTAATCAACAAGGCTAAGACTGAGTTTACTACATGTTGGTAACAAGCAAAAAATTGAGATGAATACACTAAACCCATCAATTAAACATCACTTATTAGTAGGAATATTTATTGGTCTTTGGGGTTTTGCTTTTGCGTTTTTTGTAAGACCATTTGATGATGGAAGCATAGGTTTAACGGGTTGGATTAGAATAAGTGTAGGATTTAACTTCATCGCATTTTTGGTATATGGATGCTTAAGTGTTGTTCAAAAATATATTTATGATAAAACAAAGAAATGGTCTTTGAGTTATGAAATAGGAGCTATTGTTTTTTATCAGGTACTCTATACTATAGGAACATTTATTTTTTATAAAAGTCCGTTATTAAATGGAAATTATACTTTTTTTGAATTCAATACTATCATCACTCTAAGAGTCGCATTAGTAGCGCTTCCTGTTGTTATTATAGCCAGAAGGTACTTAATCAAATTAATACCTATAAAAGAAGATATAGTAACGATTAAAGGAGAGAATAAGTTAGACATCTTAAAAATTAAAAAATCAGAATTAATTTGTATTTCTAATGCTCAGAATTATGTCGAGATTTTTTATCTAAAAAACAATGTATTGCATTCTAAGCTAATTCGGTCTTCGTTAAAAGCGCTACAAGAAGATTTGGATTTTATGTTTCAGGTACACCGTTCACATCTCATTAATCCTTTTCATTTTAAATCCTGGAAGGATCAAAATACCATATACCTAACCGAAATAGAGCTTCCCGTTTCTAAAAGTTATAAGAAACAGTTATTATCCTTATAATTTTCTGTACCTAAAATCAACTGTTTTATAACAGTGTCAATTATCGTTATTTTTTTCGTACCTAAAAACGATAGCTTTATACCTAAACCCCAAAAACACTGGGGTTAGCGAGTGATTCAATTTACTTTTGTTTCCTATAATCAATACCATAAAAACATATGAAAACAGTAAACAACACACTCGGCAAATTAACATTTTTAGTACTACTATTAGTAATACTCCTTATTTCTAATGGCGGGTACACCATGTTTTTTGCTCCCTGGATTTCAATCACCATGTTACTTTATGCAGTTCGACAGCTCTCTGTTATTAAAGGATTTTTGTTAGCGTGTGTACTGCTGGTAATTGCAACTCTATTTCAGAATTCCGAAATTCTACCGTTTCCTTTTCTCATGTATGCCCTTATAATGGCTCCTTACGGATTGATAGCCGCAATACCATATCTTATAGATTCATTTTTTTCAAAAAACCGGAACACATTTTTACATACATTAATCTTTCCGACAGCATTAGTGCTTATTGAGTATATAAGTAGTCAATTTCTACCCTATGGGAGTTGGGGACACATAGCCTATACACAACAATCACAAAACGTTTTATTACAGTCGGTTTCTGTTTTCGGAATGGGATATATTACTTTTTTGATAGGTTGGTTTGCTTCTATCATCAATTGGATACTCATCCAGGAGTTGCAATGGGTAAAAGTTAAAAAAGGGATTTTGATATATAGTGCGACTATTGGACTAACCTTAGGATATGGTAGTTATCGTTTGCTATTTCAAAAATCTAATGCCAAGACCATCAGAATAGCATCTATTTCTGCCATAGATAACTTACGAATCTACGATAACAATTTTTATGGTCTTAATTTAGAAGGTGGTAAAGAAAAATTTAAAAAACAGGCTCTCGATCTAAATCAGAACTTAATAGAGAGAAGTATACAAGAAGCCAAGGCGGGAGCAAAAATAGTGTTTTGGGCAGAGGGAAATGCTCTTGTTTTAAAAGAAGATGAAAACAAATTATATGAGTCAGCTAGTTTAGTAGCTAAGGAAAATGAAATATATCTTGGTGCAGCGGTTGCCGTTATCGATCCTACTAACGATAAACCTTTAGAAAACAAATTTGTTTTATTTGACCCAAAAGGTAAAAAGACTATCGATTATTGGAAAGTGATTCCTGTTCCTGGTGGTGAAGCTGCTATGAGTAATATCAAAGGTTCTACCATTCAAAAATTAAAAACACCTTATGGAATAATTGGATCGGCTATTTGTTTTGATATGGATTTCCCCCAATATCTAAAACAAGCCAAAGGAACGGATATTATGTTGGTACCAAGTAATGACTGGAAAGGCATTGACCCTATTCATACAAACATGGCAAAATTTAGAGCTTTAGAACAAGGATTTAACCTGGTGCGTCAAACAAGTTTTGGATTATCAGCTGGTTTTAATTATACCGGGGAAACCCTTAGCGAAATGGATCATTTTACAGCTAATAGTAAGGTTCTCATAACGCAACTACCTACAAAAGGAACTACGACTGTATATTCTCTTATAGGTGATATTTTTATTTATTATTGCTTACTAATGTTTATTGTAGTAATAGTTAAGCTAAAAAAACTGCCTATAGCAAAAAGAAAGGAAAACGAGTTAGACTAAAAAAACCAGTTATCCCATCGAGTAGCCCAACGCCATGCATAAGCAAGGTGTTGGGCTCTCTTAATCCTGTTAATGATTAAAACTTAAAGATTTACTAATTTAGCTACTTATATAAGAAAAGAGGCCATCCTACTTAATTCAAAAAATGAAAAAAATTACTTTACTAATTTCGGTTACCCTACTATTTATAACAAGTTGTAATTCGCAAAATAAAAAAAGTGAAACCTTTTTACCGGTTAAGATGAATAATGGACTTTATGGCTATATAAATCATAAAGGTGATTCTATTTTAAAACCACAATATGAACTTGCAAAAAAATATTCAGAAAACTTAGCTTGTGTACGAGTGAAGCGCAAATTTGGTTACATCAATGAGCAAGGAGATATTGTGATTAAACCTATTTTTAGAAAAGCAGGTGATTTTAAAGATGGTTTTGCAAAAGTTACTACTAATGAAGGAAAACATACCTATGTAAAAAAAGATGGACAACTGCTTAACCAATATTTTGATATGTGCTACCCATTTAAGGATGGAATGGGAAGAATAGAAAAATTCGGTAGCGGATATGGCTCTACTTATGGTTTTGTAGATAAAAATGGTGAGATTGCGATAGCACCCAAATATGAAAATGTGGGAGATTTTTATAATGGCTTAGCCTTAGTAAAAATAAATAGTAATTATGGCTATATAAACAAATTAGGAGAAATAGCAATTGAGCCAAAATATTATTCTGCCACTAAATTTAAAGAAGGGTTAGCTGCTGTAAGAGATACCGAAAGTAAAACAAAATTCATAAACACCAAAGGAGAGATAGTACTTGAGATTGATAGTTATTATATCGGGTATAATTTTAGTGATGGGCTTGCTATGTTTAATCAAAAAGGAAAGAAAGGTCACGGTTTCGTAAATAAAAAAGGAGAAATCGTAATTAAACCTGATGATAGATTTGAAGCTATTGATAATTTTAATGAAGGAGTAGCACGATTTTTTACTAAAACAGAAACTGGGTTCATTAATACAAAAGGAGAGATTGTTTTTAAAGTCAAAAAAAATATAGCCTTAGGTGAGGTTTCTGAAGGGATGATTTCGTTTCAAGTAAAAGATGATAACCTATCTTCAAATAAGTATGGATATATGAATCTAAAAGGAGAAATTGTGATTGAACCTCAGTTTCAAGAAGCAGAGAGTTTTGTTAATGGTGTGGCTAGAGTGGTATTGAAAAATTCTATAACCAGTCGTTATATAGACAAGAAGGGAAAATTTATGTATATCCCTAGTAGAGAAAAACATAAATTTAAAGGTAGAATGCACTAGAGTAACCATTTACTTACTGTATATATCTCGTTCTGGATACATATACACCACGCAACCATTAAAACACATTTTATAAAACTATCTGAATCAAAAAAATGGTGTATAAAGGACAAATTTTGAGATCACCAGAATATTGGCTATGCTGAAAAAAATTAACTTTATTATCGTATAAAAGCCAAACTTTTCAGCTTAATACTACTACTCAAGATAAGTTTAATAGTAAACTACCTCATGGCAAGCCCATGAGGCATTGGATTGAAAAATGATTTAGATTTCGAGGCAAGCCTCGGAGCATTTAAATCTCGATTATCGAGTAAAATTTGATCTATATCAAATGATAATTGATAATTTGAACTGATCTTTGTATGCATCTAAGGTAAAATATATGCATATCAAAATAAGAGTTGGTAAGCTAAACCCGGATTCTGCATTAAAAAGTCTATTGTAGGATTCGGGTTAAAAAAGAGAATACGTAATCCTTTACTAGTAATACAAAATAATGGTTAATACTATAGCAATTATTGGAGGGGGAATAGGAGGGTTTGTAACCGCATTATCCTTTGATAAGTTGAATATCCCTTATACATTATACGAAAGAGCAGCATGTTTAAAAGTAGTGGGAGCAGGAATATGGCTATCACCAAATGCACTACAAGTATTAGAATGGATTAATCCCGAGTTATTAAAAGAAATTCAGGATTCTGGGAATAGTTTCAACCGAATTTTAGTAGCCAATCACAAATTAAAACCAATATCTGATTCTGATCAGAAGTTTGTTCGGGAAAAATTTGGATACACCACAATGGCAATCCATAGAGGAAAACTACAACAAATTTTATACAAATACATAAAGCAGGAAAATATAGTACTGGATAAAACCTTCAAAGAATATGTCCAAAATAGCGACAAATCACTAAAAGTTAATTTTACAGACGGGACTTCAATTCAAACCAAATCTATTATTGGTGCAGATGGTATTCATTCTTGTGTAAGAAAGCAATTATTCCCTAACAGTAAAATAAGGTATACCGGGCAAACCTGCTGGAGAGGGATTTCGGATTATAACTTAGGTAGCGAACTAGAATCGGTTGGTTTTACATTATGGGGGCAAAAGTTTCAATTCGGAATATCTAAAATATCTGAAGGAAAAGTATATTGGTTTGCCGTAAAATTAAGCGAACCTAATTTGAAAGATGATAAAGAAAATCTAAAAAATAAATTAACGAATATGTTTTCGGGATACCATCCCCTGGTTAATGACTTGATTAAAAATACATCGATCGACAACATCATTAGAGGTGACCTTTCGGATTTAGAGTTACTACAAAAATGGAACTCTCAAAATATTTGTCTTATCGGAGATGCAGCACATAGTATGACTCCCGATTTAGGGCAAGGTGGTGCTCAAGCCATCGAAGATGCTTTTTATATAGCACACTTTATTAAAGAATCGAATACCCTAGAAACTGCTTATGATGATTTTTATGCCTATCGAAAATCAAAAGTCGAAAAATTAGTTAAACAATCCAGAATTACATCAAAAATTGCAATAACAAATCGATTTGGTGAAATCATTAGAAATTTCATCCTAAAATATACACCAGAAAAATATATGAAAAAGCAAATGGTCGAATTATATCAACTAGATAAATGGTAAGCAATCGATCAATTTTGAATATGGTACAACTTAACCACTAGCACCCAAAAGTTTTTATTTTCTTTCCTCTTGTATGTAAAACTGAACCCTTTGGCAGACTCAGTATAGTCTCACCAAAGATATTAAATAGCTGATTTTCAATTAGATTGTATATCAATCTGATAATTAGAACTATGCTAGTAAAATTTAGTATTTTAGAGACATTAAAAATTCGGTTCTTTATTGAATCGAAAAACCAGCATCTTTTATATGCTATTCTATATATAAATTATGTATAGGTAAATAGTACTCAATTTTAAAACCACACCATCATGAAAAAATCATTACTCTTATTACTCTTACTACTTTCAACACAGTTATTTTCTCAAACTATTCCATGCGATTTCTCATGGAATAATGCCCCAACAACAGGTGGTAATCGAGATTTTGTTACATCTGCAAGAGCTCAAATCGATCAAGGACCATGTTTATCCTTTGCTTTTAATGCTGCTATAGAAACAATGTATGGTATCGAGAACAGTGTATACGGTTCTAGTCTGTTTTCACTTTCTGATGCATATCTTGATTATAAAGTATGGAATGCCCCTAATTATCTTCCTATTTTAAATTCAAGTTTTAAAATTCCATTAGCAGTAGCTGGGGGAGAAATTAATGCCTTTGCTCCCCAAACATGCCCTGTAAATAATCCTGACATAAACGGGTGTAGTATCCCTAGAGGTAGTGTATTAGCTTACATAAATCATGCAAACGGTCAAAGATCATATAGGATATTTCTAGATACCAACTTTTCTCCACCCGTTTGGGCTGTTGATGATGGAGGTGCTTTAGGTAATTATGTCACAGTAGGTAATGCTACTCAATTAAGTACAAGCGACATTAACTCTGTTAATGATATTAAAACGAAGATCTTAAACAATGGTCCCATAGTCGTAAAAGTATCAGGTATCCAAAATGGAGTTCATGATGCTAAAAAATTTAGAAACTATAACATACCAGCCGCTGGGTTATCATACCATGCTTTTACAATTATAGGTTGGACAAGTGATTCTCGTTGGGTGATTAAAGATAGTTGGCGCGGAATGTCTGGAATTGTTAATACCAACCAGAATGTAGATATCGTAGGCTTAATGAATAGCGGAAGCGTAGAACTCTATCAGGTATCAGGTATATCTTACAATGGTAATAATACATCTACGAACCCAACAGTTTTATCTGTTAATGAATGTATCCCAACCATAAATTTAACATTATCATCTATAAGCCTTGATATTGATTATGCACATATTGGAGGTTACTTGTATCACAAATTTTGGGTGTCTAGTAATATTCCTGTAGACAGATGGGTTTGGGGAATTGACTACCCTAATGGCTCATTAAAACGATCCCAGGTAGATAACTCTGATTCTAGCTCTATATTAATGTCACCAACTACCAGTGGTTTGGTAACCGTTTATGTTAGAGCATACAAAAATGGTCAAACCGTTACTAAGGAAAGAAGAATACATTTATCTAATGGCCAATCCTCGGGAGGAGGGCCTGAAAATGGATGGTAATATTCCCTTTTCTTGTTTCTCGATTCTTTTGGCAACACTAACACAGTTTCTATTTTTTTGGTCGTTTACAAACCAAAAAAATAGAAACTGTAACAAATAATAGAATCGAAATACTAATTATAAAAAACAATAAAAGTGAGTAGTATGACTAAAAAAAAATCATTAATGCTATTATCAATGGGTTTGTTGGTAATTGTGCTTGGGCAAATATTTTCGCATTATATAGCATTACCTGATCTGGCTAAAGGTGCATTTACAGGTATTGGGATAGGAATACTACTGGTCGCATTAACTTTTGGTAAATTTAAATCAGCCCACTCTAATTAAAATAAATACCGAATAGTCAATTGATTCGGCTATGATTTTCTTACTTAGATACATATATTTAGATTAGGCTTTATTAAGAAAAAAAGCAAAAATGGAACAGTTAATCGACTTAAATACAGAAAACATATCGGCAGAACATATTTGCTGTGCAATATCTGATAAGAAATGTTCTGATAGTTATCAGGCCAAAAAAGATTGGTTGACAAAGGAATTTAATAACGGATATGTATTTAGGCGAATTAATCAAAGAGCAAAAGTATTTATAGAATATGGTCCTGCAGAAAAATCCTGGATCCCAATTAAAGCATCTAATTATCTTAATATTAATTGTTTTTGGGTATCTGGAAAATTCAAAAAGAATGGATACGGAAAAGCACTGTTAAAAACAGCAATTGATGACGCAAAAAGTCAAGGAAAAGATGGATTAGTAACCGTTGTCGGAACTAAGAAATTTCATTTTATGAGTGACACAAAATGGTTTCTAAAACAAGGGTTTGAGGAGGTTGAAAGAATTTCGAGTGGATTTAGTCTTTTAGCCAAAAAAATAAGCCCAAACGCCGAATTACCAAAATTTAATGAATCTGTAAAAAGCGGAGAATGTTCTGAAAAAAATGGAATCGTAGTTTATTATTCTAACCGTTGCCCTTTTGCAGAGTTTCATGCAAAAAACTCTCTGATCGAAACTGCAAAAAATAGAAATATTCCATTAAAAATAATTAAATTAGAAACCATGAAACAGGCTCAGTCAGCCCCAAGTCCGGCAACTATTTTTAGTCTTTTTTATAACGGAAAATTTATGACAACAGATATTAGTGTTTGTATGGATACACGATATGATAAAGTAATGAGTAAAATTTTAAAATAAAAAACACCCAGTAACAGTATTTATAGTGAATACATATTTTGGTGCTTAGCCCAAGAGTAATAACTTTAATCAAGTTCACTACTCTTTTGACATATAATTGATTTTATTTTATGGTAAAACTTGAAGAAATAACCGCTACTCCAACATTTTCGAATCAATTAGAAAATAAGATATTATACGCTAAGCATCATGATGATATTTCTATATCATATACCTCTACATATTCTTTAAAATATGTTATCGAGGGAACTAAATACTATAATTTCGACAATCAAGATATTAAGATTACAAAAAATCAATATCTAATTATAAATAATAATAGCTGCATTACTACCGAAGCAAAAAAGGGAACAAAAGGATTATCTTTCTTCTTATCCCCCAAACTAATTAGCGAAATATACAAATATCACTCAAGTGATACATCGCAACTTGAATTTCTTGAAGTGACCCAAAAAAAATCAAATAATGAAGTAGGGTTTTTATTGGATAAAATCACTAATCTCTATGAGCATAACCAATTTGATTTTAATCAACAAATGGACAATCTATTCATTCGTATCTCTGAGGCAATTGTACAAGAACAGGCTAATATTGATACGGGGTTTGCGACATTAAAAATAGTGAAATACAATACAAAAAAAGAACTGTTTAAATTAATTTCGATAACTAAAGAATATATAAATGATAATAGTAGTGAAGACATTTCGCTAGATAGTATGAGTAGAGATATTGGTATCAGTAAATATTATTTGCACCGATTATTTACCGAAATTAACGGTACTACACCATTAGCATATCTAACTGCTATTCGCTTGGCAAAAGCAAAGCATAGATTGCGGTATTCTAAAGATTCTATTTTTGAAATTGCAATCGAATGTGGCTTTGATAACACATCTTACTTCTCTAACCTATTTAAGAAGCATACAGGCTTTACTCCTACTCAATACCGGAAAAAATTATAAAATCTGCAAGATTTTATAAATCCTTCGTACAACGCATATCTATTTTTGTTCCTATTAAAACAAAAACGTATGTATGAAAAAATAGCACATATCACCGATTTGCATTTAGATGAAGCATACCCACTAAAAAATGGAGTGCTCGCAAGAAAACAATTCGACAGTATTGTAAAGGATATAAAAGATAAAAAGATTACCAGGGTTGTCTGTACAGGAGATATTGGCGAAAACAAAGGCATCTCATATTTCTTCGAACAACTCAATACCAAGGCTTTATCAATAACCCTGGGGAATCACGATACATTTTCTGAAATTTTGAAATATTATAACAAAGGTGCAGATTACGATTCAGAAAAATTATATAGCAGTACTATAACAGAATATCACAAATTCATATACTTAGATTCCTCTGAAGGTGTAATTGATGACAAACAATTGCTTTGGCTTGAAAAAGAACTTATTTCGGCAACCTCAATTATCATTTTTGTACACCATCCCATTATTGGTCTTAATTTGAAAGTTGATGAAATTGGAAAACTTAAAAACAGAGCGAATGTAATCTCTCTATTAGAGAATAGCCCTAATAAGATTACAATTTTTTGTGGGCACTATCATATGGAGAGTACTATACTTCACAAAAATATTACACAACACATTACTCCTGCTGTTTCTTATCAGGTAGAAAAAACTCTAAATACTATAGAAATCAATACTACTGTTTTTGGTTACAGGATTATCGAAATAGATAAATACAACACATCTTCAAAAATTCAACTATTACATAATGCAAACTAAAAAACAATCCTTTATAGAAAGTTTAGTTAATGTAAGTATAGGTTTTTGTATCACTATGGTTTCTTTACATATTATATTTCCAGTATTGGGTATAGAAAACAATTCTGGCAAAAATATCATCTTAACTATTTACTTAACTCTTTTAAGTATCTTAAGAAATTATGTACTAAGACGATATTTTAATCGAAAACAAACACGCCATTAACCTAAACTATTTCTTTATTTGCAAAAGGACAATAGAAAACCTAACAAGTGTAATAGCATCATGGCAACAGTTATTGATAATTGTTCAGTAGATTTTATTCTATATAGTATTTCTTTGTATACTTGTATAAATAGGCTATACCTTATACATTGGCACCTAATCTAAACGCAACAAGAAAACTATGGTTTTTCAACAGATTATCGATAAAATGACCCTGCATCCTAAACGACTTTTTCTAATCGATGGTTTAGGAGCACTACTTTCTGCCTTTTTATTAGGAGTTGTTTTAGTAAAACTCGAAAACATTTTCGGGATTCCCGCAACAGCACTTTACATTCTTGCTTTTTTGCCTTGTATTTTTGCGATCTATGACTTTTATTGCTATCTAAGCGTTAAGAAAAACCAGAGGTACTTCTTAACAGCTATTGCATTAATGAATCTTATCTATTGCTTTATTTCAATAGGTATAGCGTTGCAGCATCTGCAAAAAATAACTGTTTTTGGTTGGGGATATATTTTAATAGAAATTCTTATTCTAATTGCACTAATTACGATTGAATTAAAGACGGCTTCCAAACTAACTTCTAAGTAGTACTATTTGGGTATACCTATGATAAAAGAGAGATCAGTTTAATATGTTGTTCTAAACTATTTAGAAACTACCTTAAATCGTAAAACTGTTTTTAGTTTTTCGGCGGGTACTTTTCTAAAATCTGACAGGTAAATTTCTCTATGCACTTTAGACAGTCTGTAGAGATGTTCTTTATTGGCAAATTCTTCCATCACCTTAAAACTTTCGGGTTCGTTGTCGTAACTCCCCAGGTGCATCATCTGGATACACTTGCCTTCTGTTATTTTCTCGAATTTTACTTTTTCTAATAACACATGAGGTTTCTTTTTCCTGGTTTGATCAATCATACGTTTCGCTAATTCATCATCAACAAAGTCGGGTTGCCTGATCATTAATTTAAAAACCAGATCATCTTTGTTGATACTACCATTGTATGTTTTCTTTGCTTCTTCGTTAATATCCCAAACCCCTTCTAGCGGATAAACGGTATAATCAAAATATCCTTCAGGTGCAGTTCCTTTTTTTAATCCCATTTTTATCGCGTATGAAACCGCATATAATACACCAATAAATTCTGAAAAAAATTCACTATTAGGATTGCCCTCTCCCTCGACAGTAAGAAAATTGTATTGAGGAATCTCAATGATCTCGGGAGTATTTTTGGGTATATACACTCCTTTTTCTTTTTTTCTCCATTCGTGCTTCATCATATATGCTCTTTTAGTATATCATTTATAAAATTAGACTAGCTGTAATAGACAGTGTTCTAATGGTATAAAACAAAAATAAAACGCAGTGATGACAACCCTATGTCAACAGTATTTATAAAAGATCGTATTTTATGTTCTCTCTTCTCTGGCTTTTTCAAGAACTGATTCAATAAACTCTTTTGCCATAGTCTCTTTCAATTTGGCATATACTTTTCGATCTTGATTCGCTTTTTTGGCTATTTCGAGTTTAATTTTTTGGTACATTTCTCTTTCGCTTGCATTCTTGATCAAATAATCTCTAAACAGTATATGTCTTTGCAATTCTCTGCTATGAATCGGACAAACATAAAGGTGATGTGTGATATTGTCTAATACTGAATGCTTTGTAGCTGTAGTTTTTCGCTTAAAAGCTTCTCTTTCTTTTATTCCCTGATCGCCATTGTGGTAATATCCCAGTTTTTCTAATCCTCTTTCTATTGTAGCAAAAGACACGTTTTTATCGTAAACAATATCAATATCTATAATGGGTTTTGCAGCTAGATCTTTAACTGCAGTACTCCCGACATGTTCGATTGTAATTTCTATATCCCAAAGCGCTTCTTTAATCACTCCCTTGATACTATTGAAATTATATACCCAATCAGGTTGATAGTTTTGTATCAGCATTTCTTTTGTATTATTCATACTATACCACTAAAATACTGAAACAAGATACTATCGAATTCATAAAAAACACTTATTCTTTTTTACCTGAGACAAATAATACTCTAAACGGTTTTCGCTTCAGCCATTTTTCTGCTCCTTTTTTTACATCCTCCCTGGTAAGTTGCAATTGCTCTTCGAGTCTTTTCATGTAAAATCCTGGATCTGCTGTAAACAAAAAGCCTTCTCCCAACAGTTCTGTTCTACTCCACTGAAAGCCTAATCGTTGTTGCATTTCTTTTATGTCACTAATTTCACTTTGTTTGGCATTTAAGAGTTCTGCTTCTGTAACTCCTTTTTTTATAAGTTCAGTTACTTTATCTAAAACCAGATTTTCTATTGCTATGCTATCTGTTACAGTAGTAAAGGTACTACGTATTGCAAATTGCCCAGCAAACTCATACATATCTGTAGACACTGTGTGTTTTATGACAGATTTTGGGAAACGACTTTTGTGGTTAAGTCTGGTATTGAGTATGGCTGCTACAAGTTTTAAAGTACCATCATCACGAGATCCCCATTTGGGCACCGCCCACGAGAACACCATTGTTTGTATAGTATCCTTTGTGTGAGGAGCTTGCATCGTTATATTTACCCCTACATGCTGTGTGGGTTTAATGATCTTGTGATCTCTTACTTTTGATGGAAGGTTTTTGAAATAGGCCTCTATTTGCTTTTTAGTATCTTCTACATCAAAATTACCTACCACAAAGAGCACTGTATTATCTGCATATACAATTTTGTGATATCGTTCTTTAAATTCCTTTAATTTAAAATTTCTGTTATTTTCGATTACCCCATACCCACTACTACCATAAGGATGATTTTTACCAAAGGTACCTGTATAAATCGCCATTCCTCCCGATGCGCTCCATTGTGGGTTTTTAGCATTTCTATCAATTTCAGCCAGTACTCTTTTTCTTTGAAACTCTACTCGTTTTTCTGTAACACGATCTGTCCCGGCTTTTAATCGCCCGGCTACCATGGCTAAAGCAAGGTCTACTCCTTTTGGTTTTACTTTTACATAAAATCGGGTATAATCCTTTTTAACCTGTGCATTACTCCCTGTTCGATAGGTATTCAATTGCGCTCGTTTAAGGCTATCCATTTTACCAAATGGCATAACGTGTTCAAAAAAATGAGCAAAACCATACTGATTGGGTTGATCCATACTAATTCCTTTGCGAAGCCAAAACTCTACAGAAACATCTTCTACATTAGGATCGGGTTGCAATATAACATCAAGCCCATTTTTTAAGGTATAGTGTTCGTAGTTTAATAACAGCGTATCTATCTGCCCATATGAACTTAAGGTAACCACAACATGAAAAAGCAATGAGCAAAAAAATGCTCTGGATCGTTTTTTTGACATAATTGAAAAGTTTTATGTATAGATCAAAAACTTTCAAAAATGTTACACCAAGCATAACAGTGGTCTAGTACCACTGCTCTACTACTTTCGAAATTTCAGTTTTTGCAGTTGCAATAATAGTACCTACTTTTTCTTGATACTGAGTTACTCCGAAAGCAGAAATTTGTTCAGAAGGGATCCCCATAAATTCAAAATTTCTTTTAATAGTAGGAGAAAAGTATTCTTGAACTGTTTCTTCAGCATAATCTCCCCCTGCCACTGCTAATATCAGTGCTTTTTTTCCTTCACAAAGCCCTTTATAGCCACCGTCTTCTGTAACTGCAAACGTTTTATCAATAACTACTATAGTATCAATCCAGGCTTTTACTGTAGCTGGCAATGAGAAATTATACATAGGAGAAGCCAATACAATGTTATCTGCATCTAATACCTGTTGGATTAATTGAAAATGATTTGAAAGTCTTTCTTTCTCTTCAGCTGTATATTCTGGTTGCCCTCCATATAATATTAAATTTAGATTATCATCAAGTAACAAATCTGGTGGAGAAGCTACTAAATCTAAAAATGTAATTTCTGTTTTACTATCGGCTAGTTTAATAAACTCATCTACCAATTCTTTTGTGTATGACCCTTTTCTTGGGGCATAACTTACCACTAATGTTTTTTTCATTATATGTTTTTTATATCACGATTGTAAAAATGCTTGTTATTAGAAATTTGTAAAACCCAATACTTGCGATGTTGTTATAAGGTATCTTATATTTTGATGTATCTCCTTACTTATCTGTCCAAACCGCCAGTTTATTTCCGCTGGGATCAATAAATTCAAACCGACTCCCACCAGGAAAAGAAAACACTTCCTTTGCTATTTTTCCACCATTTTTTTGCACATTTTCTAAGGCTTGTGATAAGTCATCATGATATAAAACGACCAAAGTACCTCCTGTACTGATTTTTTCTACTTTGGCAAATCCCCCTGAAATTCCAGCTTGATGAAAATCACAATATTGATCTCCATAATCTGTAAATGTCCAGCCAAAAGTGTTGCCATAGAACTTTTTGATTTCATTTAAATCTAATGCCTGTAATTCTATAAAGTTGATTTTATTATTTTCCATATATGATTTTATTTATTTTGAAGTAAAAATAAAATGGCAGACTGACAACCCTATGTCAGTATACTTTCTGATATGGAAATTTTCTCAGTACATGACAAAAAACAACTATTCTTGATCCAATTAAGTATATCGTTAATTTATTATCAAGACCTCACAGGTTTTTAAAACCTATGAGGTCAAATAAAATGTATAATTTTAAATATTTGTTGGTTTGTTTTTTATCGTGTACTAAACAAAGTTTTATTAGGCTATTTAAAAATGTTCTTTTTAGACCTTAAAAATCGTTCGGGATAAAAAACAAGTTGTATCAAATTGTATTCTAATTGATTAAAATTAAACTTTTTTCCATCTACCTCGAAAGAAGAGAAGGGATACCAGCGTAAGTTTGTTCTTAAAATTAAATACTCTTCTGATTTCCCAGGGACGATATCCCACCCAAAAGTGATACCAGGTTCAACTTTACCAAATGTTAGTTTTTTACTTCCTTCATCTGTTATTTCTGAATATTTAATATGATCATAAGCTACATTTAAACCTATAAAGGGAGCAAAACCAGTGTAATCGGTTAAGAATTTAGCTGTTTCTAATGCTACAGAAGTTTTCTTAATGGTTTGCCTGGTTCCATAGGCTTGTTGTTCAAATTTTGGATTTCTAAACGATACTGCTGTAAACATATTAGCTGTATTAAATTGATATCCTAAAGCAATATCAAAATACCCACCAGATGCTTGTTTTTTATTTAAATATGGGTATTCACTATCATTATATTCAGACGAAGCAAGAGAAAAAGAAACAGAGGGTCCGACAGCAGCAAAAAAATCACCAAAACTTGAAGCATTTAGCCCCAGGCTTGACACTTCGGGATAGCTGTTCCATCGTTTATTAATAGCAGGGTCTCCGTTATCTTTGGTAAGGTCCATAGCATAAAGTAGTCCTAGTTGTAAACTAAAATTGGGGGTTTTAATTTTTTGGAATTCGGTTTTCGATATGGGGTAATTCCATACGTTATCAGGATAGTAGTTGACTCCTAATCTGGCGGTAAAATTTTTATATCCATATAATATTCCGGCATCTGCAGTCCATGTAAAGTTTTTTTCAAGCTTAGGCTGATCTTCATCTGGTCTTACAACCTGTTTAAAATCTAACGCAGACCAACCAATACCAACATAAGGTCGGAGTCTCTTTTCTCGATACGCCCAAGGTAAAAAACGGGCGCCAGTAACGGTATAATGTGTAAATTCTACATCTGTTTCTTCATTCGATTTAAGATTAAACTGTCTTAAAGGAAAGGATACATAGAATTCTGCATGCCCCCAGAAATGGAAACCACCCCAATATAAGGTTGTATTTATAGTTTCTGGATGTTTAAAACTAGTAAGTTCATTTCCCGAGAGTCGTTTTCCTGTAAATGATGGGAGTACGTTTCCACCCACTTCAAAATAGGTTTTCGCAAAATCTAACCTTTTTTTATCTGTAGTAGGTAGTACATCTTCTTGTGCCGATACATTAAATGAACAGAACAGGACGAAAGTCATTAAAAAAATGTGTCTCATGTTTGAGTATTACGTTAATGAAAATAATACCACAAAAATGAATAACAAACGATATTGTGACAATAGAGAATTTGTACTAAATAGCTGGTTATTTTAAATATCATACAAAAGTATGATACCCGTATTAGAGGTAAAAAAACGAGGGTAATTAACTAGATAACAACGAAATAAGCTCTATCCTATTACTTATCTTGCACTTTCTGTAAATGTTAGACACATGTGTTTTTACGGTAGGAATTGATATGAATAGCTGTTCTGATATTTGCTTATATGTATTCCCTTTAATAAGAAGTAAAGCAATTTCCTTTTCTCTGTTAGTCAAGGAATAATTAATTAGGTTTTGCTCTTTCACCGTATTTTTGGGTTTAAAAAGAGATAATCGTTCTATATCGCTCCATAATTTGCTTCCTGCAAGTACAATAAAAATTAATGGAAGCGTGAATCCTATTTTTGTACTTATACCATTAAAATCAACAACATAATTGGTTAATAAAGAAAGTGGGATCATAATTAGAACGGCAATAGCAATATACCGCTCGATTTTTTCGCGATGTACTATGTTTACTTTTGGTTTGGTTGTTCTTATTAAAATCATAGACAAAACAACCGAAACTCCTAAAAAAATTGCTACTGCATATTGTAAAACATTTAATATTTTAATAAAATGCCCAGTAATAGCAAGTATCGCTAACATACCAGAAAAGGCTATGAGTATCTTTTTAAAAATAGGTTTTACAGTATGACGTCTCTCCTCTAAAATATGCAAAGGGGTGGTAAGTGCCACCAATATCATCGCCAATAAAATAAAAATATTAGTAGTATCGGAATGGTTAAAAGGTTTAAAAAAATAGGTAACTGTTAGCGCAATGATTAGTAAAAGCAATGAAATTGTAAAATATATAGTTTCGAGCGTTTCGATGTTTTTTTTATAACAAATAACCTCTAAGAATAACGCAATGATAATTAGGGAATATGCTAAAATCAACAATACGATTTCTAATATCTCCATTCGCTATCTATTTTATACATCGATATTCTTATTATTCAAAACAAACTAACTGTCTCTAAATTATATTCAGATTATTGGTCTACAAATCTAGCAGATTTTTTGATAGATCATATATTATTTATTATACCCAGATAAGAGATGTATTGGTTTTTCTAAGTAATAACAGTCGTAGTGTTATGATTTAAGATCAATTTCTTTTAGGTTTTCAATCTTGTTTCTGGAAAGAAAATCGTCTATGGTTTCAAAATGCTCAATTACTCTTTTGTTTTTAAACTCAAATACCTTTTGTGATAATCCTTGTAAAAAGTCTCGATCATGAGAAA
The DNA here is from genome assembly GCF_000626715.1 of Aquimarina atlantica. Taxonomy (GTDB): domain Bacteria; phylum Bacteroidota; class Bacteroidia; order Flavobacteriales; family Flavobacteriaceae; genus Aquimarina; species Aquimarina atlantica. The sequence continues at coordinate 286,982 of NZ_AQRA01000004.1, forward strand.
CCAAAATTAAGGTACCATCAAAATTTAATAAAGCCTCTTTTAATACATCTTTTGATTTTAAATCCAGGTGATTGGTAGGCTCATCGAGAATTAAAAGATTAACAGGTTCTAAAAGTAACTTAACCATTGCCAGTCGTGTTCGCTCTCCTCCCGAAAGGACACTTACTTTTTTATCGATATCATCGCCTCCAAACATAAATTGTCCCAAAATATTTTTGATCTGTGTTCGTACCTCTCCTTCTGCTACCTCATCAACTGTCTGAAATACGGTAAGGTTCTGATCTAATAATGCCGCTTGATTTTGAGCAAAATATCCTACTTTAACATTATGTCCCAGATCACAAGCCCCTTCGTACTCAATCTCTCCCATAATTGCTTTAATCATAGTCGATTTACCTTCGCCGTTACGCCCTACAAATGATACTTTTTCTCCTCTCGAAATCGACAAATTTGCATTTTTAAACACTATATGGTCGTCATAGCTTTTTGATAAATCTTTTACTATTACAGGATAATCCCCTGATCGAACTGATGCAGGAAATCTTAGTTTTAAAGAAGAAGTATCGATCTCATCAATCTCGATAATTTGCAGTTTCTCTAGCATACGCTCCCGTGAGTTTACCTGATTGGTTTTTGAGTATGTACCTTTAAACCGTTCGATAAAAGTTTTGGTATCTGCAATAAATTTTTGTTGTTCCTGGTATGCTTTTATTTGATTGGCTCTTCTTTCTTCTCGTAGCTGCAGATAATGTGAGTAATTTGCTTTATAGTCATAGATTCTCCCCATTGTCACCTCTATAGTTCTATTGGTGATGGTATCGATAAATGTTTTATCATGAGAGATCACAATAACTGCTTTGGCTTTATTGATCAAAAAATCCTCTAACCAGACCACAGATTCTATATCTACATGATTGGTAGGCTCATCTAAAAGAATAAGATCTGGTTTCTGTAATAAGATTTTAGCAAGCTCTATACGCATTCTCCATCCACCACTAAACTCACTGGTTGGTCGTGCAAAATCTTCTCTTCTAAACCCAAGTCCTTTTAGAGCTTTCTCTACTTCGGCTTCATAATTAACCTCTTCTATAGCATAAAATTTCTCTCCCAGATCAGTTACTTTTTCGATAATAGCCATATACTCACTAGACTCATAATCGGTACGAGTTTCGAGTTCTTTATTTAATCGATCCATTTCTTCCTGCATTCCCAAAATATTGCTAAAAGCCTTTAATGCTTCTTCAAATACAGTACAGTTATCATCTGTTAACAGATGTTGCGGTAGATATGCAATCACTGCTTCTTTGGGACATCTTACATGTCCTTTATTTGCTTTCTGCACTCCAGCAATAATTTTCATCATAGTAGATTTACCAGCACCATTTTTACCCATTAGGGCAATTTTATCATTTTCATTAATAACAAAAGAAACATTACTAAATAATGTTTCGCCACTAAACTCTACAGCAATTCCGTCTACAGAAATCATATCTTTCTAATTTAAGAATGCAAAACTAAAAAAAAGCAGGGCATCAAAAAGGAATCTGATTATATTTTGAATATATATTGTATTCCAAAAAATTATTACCTTGAAAACATAATTTTACCAAGGTCTTTTTTTTATGTCTGACAAACCCGAATTATATTTTAAAAACGATCAGGAATGGCGTTCCTGGCTTCATAAAAATCACAATCAATCTCAGGGGGTTTACCTTATACTTTATAAAGTTGAGAGTAAACAACCTAGTATGCGATGGGAAGAAGCTGTAAAAGTAGCATTATGTTATGGCTGGATAGATTCTACAGTAAAAAGACTGGATGATCAACGTCGCAGGCAATATTTCTGCCCTCGTAAACCCAAAAGCGTTTGGAGCAAAGTCAATAAAACGTATATCATAGATCTAATCAAACATGATTTGATGCATCAAAGTGGTTTGGCTAGTATCGAAGTTGCCAAAAACAACGGCTCATGGATTGCTCTGGATGATGTAGAAAATGGTATTATTCCCAAAGACTTACAACATGCCTTTGATCAAAACCCTTTGGCTTTTGAAAACTACCAAAACTTTGCCAAAGGCTATCGCAAAAGCTATCTCTACTGGCTTAATCAAGCCAAACGACAAGAAACTCGTGATAAACGTATTATAGAAATTATTAAATTCTGTGAAGCGAATATAAAATCCAGAGGAAATAGGTGATATATATTTAAAACATTAATCGTTTTATATTATCCATATAACCACGACTTACTCTTACCACATCCTCGTTTTGCATAATTACATCATAGCTCTTCGTATACTTATTCAATTCTTTTACCTTGTTAAGGTTTATAATAGATGAGCGATGTACCCTAATTAGAATTGTATTATTAAATTTTTCTTCCAGGACCGAAATACCAAAATTACTAAGGTATACTCCTGTATCTGTTATTAATTTAGAGTAATCACCATAAGCTTCTACTCTTATAATATCTTTTACAGCGATTGTAATTAGTTTTCCTTGTGACTGCACGAGTATTCGTTCTGGATATTTGGGTTGATCCATCAATAGGCTTTCTGCCAAAGGTCTTACTTTGTTTTCGCCCATATACGAATTTAAACGTTCGATAGCTACTTTGAACCTTTCTTTGGTATAAGGTTTAAGTAAATAATCAATTGCATGTACTTCAAAAGCTTGCAATGCATATTTATCGTATGCTGTCGAAAAAATGATTTGTGGTATTTCCTCGATATGTGTTAGTACATCAAACCCACTCATTCCTGGCATTTGTACATCCATAAACACAAGGTCTGGTTTAAATTCATTTATCATTTTAACCGCATCCACTCCGTTATTGGCTTCTCCTAACAGGATAAGTTCAGGAAAATCAGTCAAATATTCTTTAATCAATTTCCTTGCAGCAGCTTCATCATCTATAATAAGTACTTTTTTCACACGCTTATTTTTTTAATGCTCGTTTTATATTATATAACAAAATTAACTTTTAATCCTTGTGGTGTATTATCACTTAGTTTAAGAGTAGAATTGTACATCTTCTCTATTCGCATTTTGGTATTGGTTAATCCTATACCTTTACCATATACTTGTTCTTTATTCTTTATTCCAACACCGGTATCTGCAATTTCAAAAAATAGTTTGTCATCATTCTTAGAAATTGTAATGGATACTTTTCCTCCATCGATCAGAGAAGCAAGTCCGTGCTTTACAGAATTTTCGACCAATGGTTGTAATAGCATAGGAGGTATCATTTCTTCCATTACCTTTTCATCTACATCAATCTCTATCTGTAAGCGTTCTTCGAAACGTTCTTTTTCTAATGCCAGGTATTTTTTTACAAAATCCAACTCTTCTTTTAAAGGAACTTTTTCGACTTGAGAAGCTTGTAATTGGTATCGAAACAAATCTGACAATTCTGCGATTAAGTGTCTTGTTTTTTCATTTTCAGGAGGTACCGAAGCGCTAATGGTATTAAACACATTATATAAAAAATGTGGATTCAGCTGAGCTTTTAATGCCGACAACTCACTTTTTAATGCTACAGCACGTAATTCTCCTTCAATTTTTATCTTTTTCTTATTGTCAACATGATATTGATAAGAGTGAAAAATCCCGAATTGTAAAATATAGAATAAAGCAGGAAGGTATATATCCCAAATTTGTGCAGGCCCTTTTAAATAGAAAAAACCAAACATAGTACTAAAAACACTATACAATTGCTGCCATATAACAACAAATAAAGGTAGTAATATTAGATGTAACAATAACTTCTTTTTTATTGACCACGTCCTCAATTTTCTAAAAAGCAGCCACCAAATAGGAATAGTGATAATGAATTTTAAAGTATAACCTAATCCACTATCATCCATAAAACTTATGGGATCAAATAGGATGTTATCTTCTTGCATATACCCACCACGATTTATCCATAATGCAATATGGTAGGCAGATGCAAAAAACAAATAGATAGAACTAAAGACAATAAGTTCGATAATCCGAATGTCAAAAATTCTTCTTTGTAAAAAAGGCTTTTTCATAATTGTATTCTAATAAGCACAAAGCTAAAATTAAAACACTTCTCCAACACATATATTTCGATGAATTGTCCTATATCAAGATAAGTTGTCCTTTCCTGTTTAACGAGTTAATAGCCAGCTCGTCGGTTTACAGATGTTCCATATTGTTTCATTTTTCAAATTTGTCGAAACAAAAAAATAAAACAATTATGTGTGGAAAAAACAACAAATGGATCGTATGTATCGTCCTAGTATTTATGTCTCTAAATGTAATCAAAGCGCAACATACAATAAAAGGTATTGTTCTGGATCAACAATCAAAGCCAATTGATGCGGCTACAATTTCTCTTATCAGAGTTACTAACAAAGAATTCATAAAAGGCGTAATCACCAACGCAAAAGGAGAATTTAATATCGAAAATGTAAAAGACGGAACATATCAAGGTATTATCTCAAGCCTTGGTTTTGATGATTATACATCTGCTCCTCTAACGGTTAATGGCAAGGATATAGATCTAAACCAGATTACGCTTACTATAAAAACAGAAAACCTGGATGAAATAACTATAGTTGCAGAAAAACCAATTGTACAGGTAATGGCAGATAAAACTGTTTTTAATGTGCAAAATACCCTTAGTACAACAGGAACATCTGGGTATGAACTCTTACGAAAAGCTCCCGGAGTTATCGTTGATAATAATGATAATCTTATTGTAGAAGGTAAAACTGGTGTATTGATATATATTGATGATAAACCTTCTGTACTTAGAGGAGAAGATCTTATTAATTACTTAAAAACTATTCAATCCAGCGATATCGAAGCCATTGAGATTATTACACAACCTTCTTCAAAATATGAAGCCGAAGGTAATGCCGGAATTATCAATATTAAACTAAAAAGGGATAAAAGTCTAGGTACAAATGGTTCTGCAAGTGCAGGAATCACTTATGGAGACTATGCCAGATACACTAGTTCTGTTTCCTTTAATACCCGAAATAAAAAATCTAATCTATTTGGGACATATAGTAATCGTTTTGGAAAGAGTTTTAGTTTTATTGATCTATATAGAATACAAAACAATACCATTCTTGATGCCAAATCAGAAACAGTTAATGAAAATAATAGTAACAATCTAAAATTAGGATATGATTACTTCATGAATAGCAAATCTACTTTAGGTCTTATTCTTACAGGAAATTTTAATAATTCTATTTCGAATACAGATTCCAGAACACTTATTATTCCTCCCGGAAATAGTACTCCCGAAGAAGTTTTAGTTGCCGGAAGTGATACCGACACCAAAACTAGTAATCTATACGCTAATCTAAATTATCGCTACAAAGATACTCTTGGGCACAGCATGAATATAGACCTGGATTATGGGAAGTATAACAACGACAGGGCAAACCTACAACCCAATCGATATTATAACGGAGATGAAACCGAACTACAAAGTGAAACCGTTAACTTCTTTAATACTCCTATAGACATTACCATTTTTACTGCAAAAGCAGATTATGAACAGGATTTTCTTAAAGGAAAATTAGGACTGGGAGTTAAATATTCTAATATAAATACAGAGAATGAATTTGATTTCTTTGATAGAGTAAACGGACAAGATATTCTTAACCTGGATCAAAGCAATGATTTTACCTATGATGAGCAGGTTCATGCCGGGTATTTTAACTATAACCGAAAATTCAAAAAACTAAACATACAATTTGGTCTTCGAGTAGAACAAACCAAATCCGATGGACAATTATTTAGTAGTCAGAATACAGTAGATAACAGAGTAAAAAGAGATTACGTTGATTTTTTTCCTAGCGGAGGCATCACTTACTTAATGAATCAAAAGAATTCTTTTGCATTGACGTATAGTCGACGAATACAACGACCTAACTATCAAAACTTAAATCCTTTTGAATATAAAATCAATGAATTATCTTTTAGAAAAGGAAATCCATTTTTGCAACCGCAGTACACCGATAACATCAAACTTTCACATACGTATAACTATAGACTAACTACTGCTTTAAGTTATAGTGTAATAGGTGATTATTTTGCACAAGTAACCGAATCCCAGGGCGAAAATGAGAACTTTATCATTACCAGAAATGTAGCAGATCAAAAAGTGATTAATCTAAGCATATCCTACCCTACCAAAATTAACAACTGGTGGAATGTTTATTACAGTCTTAATGCATATAGAACCATTTTTGAGGCTAATAATCAGGATTTTGTTTCAATATCTCAAAATACATTAAGCCTATATGGTCAAAATACCTTTTCGTTACCTCGAGGTTATAAAATGGAGATTTCGGGATGGTTTAACTCACCATCGATCTGGGGAGGAACATATCAAATCAAAAGTTTAGGTTCGTTAAACCTAGCTTTTCAAAAACGTTTCTTCTCTAATAAACTAACTGCCCGGTTAGCTTTTAATGACATTTTATATACTTCTCCATGGAAAGGAGATACTCGATTTGGAGATTTATCTATACAAGGTAATGGAGGCTGGGATAGCCGACAGGTTCGTTTTAACTTAACCTATAATTTCGGAAGCAAAGACGTAAAAAAATCCAGAAAACGTAAAACAGGCATTGAAGATGAAAAAAATAGAATCTAGGATTCTATTTTTTTCAAAATCGCATTAACATCACTTTAAGATATTTTGTATGATAAATCCTTATTTTCGGATCATATAAATCACTCATCATGCACAAACATATTGTCACCACTCTGATTATCGGGGTATTTTTAATCTTCAATACTCAAGCTCAAAAAGACAAAAAAAACAAAAAAGAAGATGAAAAATGGGATGTTTCTAATCCTAAAGGAGAGTTTAATTATAAAGATCATACGTTTACCACAGATCAGGGTACCTGGATGAATCTGGATGTTAGCCCCGATGGTAATACTATTGTGTTTGACCTTTTGGGGGATATCTATAGTATGCCTGTTTCTGGCGGAAAAGCAAAAGTATTACGTACAGGAATTCCTTTTGAAATACAACCACGTTTTAGTCCAGATGGTAAAAAAATCTCTTTTACCAGTGATGCTGGTGGTGGTGATAATATTTGGGTAATGAATAGTGATGGTAGTGATCCTAAACAAATTACTAAAGAAAAATTTAGATTACTAAACAATGCTACCTGGATGCCAGATGGTAATTATCTGGTAGCAAGAAAACACTTTACCTCTCAGCGTTCGCTAGGTGCAGGTGAAATGTGGCAGTATCATATCACCGGAGGTTCTGGTTTGCAATTAACCAAGAGAAAAAATGACCAACAGGATGTTAATGAACCTCATATTTCTCCCGATGGTAAATATATGTACTATGCAGAGGATATGTATCCTGGAGGTTTTTTTCAGTATAATAAAGACCCTAACAAACAGATTTATGCCATTAAAAGATATGAATTTGAAACCGGAAAAACGATTACTGTTACTGGTGGACCAGGAGGTGCAGCACGACCACAAGTATCCCGAGATGGTAAAAAACTGGCTTTTGTAAAAAGAGTTCGTACCAAAACGGTATTGTATATTCATAATCTCGAAACCGGTGAAGAATGGCCAATCTATGATAAGCTGAACAAAGATCAGCAAGAAGCCTGGGCGATTTTTGGGATATATCCTAATTTTAACTGGATGCCTAACAACAAAGAAATTATATTCTGGGCCGGTGGAAAAATCAATAAAATTGATATAGAGAATCAGCAAGTAACTAATATTCCGTTCACAGTAGATGCTACTATTAAAATTGCCGAAACTTTGCATTTTAATGCTCCTGTTTCTCCCGAGAAATTTACCTCCAAAGTAATTCGTAACGTGGTTACTTCTCCAGATGGCAATACTATAGTATTTAGTGCTCTTGGGCATTTATGGAGTAAAAACTTACCCAAAGGAAAACCCCAACGCCTTACTACCCAGTCTTCTGATTTTGAGTTTGAACCTAGCTTCTCTAAAGATGGTCAACATATCGTGTATGTCACCTGGAATGATGAAAACCTGGGAGCAATACATAAAATCCCTGCTTCGGGGGGTACTTCTACCAAGTTAACCACAAAAAAAGGAATTTATAGAACTCCGGTATTTAATGCAACAAATAACTTAATCGCTTTCAGAAAAGAAGATGGAAATAGTGATCAAGGCTTAAGCTTCACTAAAAATACTGGTATTTATACCATGTCATCTTCTGGTAATAATGCTAAGTTAATAACAGAAGAAGGTGAATACCCTATGTTTTCTATGGATGGAAAGCGTATCTTTTATCAAACCGGCGGAACATATTTTGGAAATCTTACTAAAGAATTAAAATCTGTTGATCTTAATGGAAAGGATAAAAAGACACATATAAAATCTAAATACGCCAACCGGTTAGTACCTAGTCCTGATAACAAATGGATTGCTTTTACCAATCTACATAAAGCATTTATTGCTCCACTGGTGCTCAATGGTAAAGAAATAGACCTGGATAACAACTCTAAAGCTGTACCAGTATCTCAAGTCTCTAAAGATGCAGGAATCAACCTTCATTGGTCCAGAGATAGTAAAAAAATAATATGGACTCTTGGAGATGAGTATTTCTCTAACGAGGTTAAAGATCGCTTTACATTTTTACCAAATTCTCCAGAAAAAGTAGGAGAAATAACCGCAACAGGGATAAAAATCGGTTTAGAAGTAAAAACAGATGTCCCAAAAGGTAGAATTGCATTTACCAATGCCAGAATAATCACGATGGAAGGTGATCAGGTAATCGAAGACGGAACTATCATTATTAAAGGCAACCGTATTGAAAAAATTGGAACTGCTTCTGAAGTAGCTGTACCTAGTGATGCAATGGTGTATGATACAAAAGGTAAGACAATCATGCCGGGTATTGTAGATGCACATGCACATGTAGGAGGATTTAGATATGGATTAACTACTCAAAAACATTGGCAATTATATGCCAATCTGGCTTTTGGAGTAACCACATCTCATGATCCCTCTGCCAATACAGAATCGATTTTTACTATGGTCGAAATGATTAAAAGTGGAGAAATGGTGGGACCTCGCCTCTACTCTACAGGAATTATCCTATACGGAGCAGATGGAGATTTTAAAGCAGTAATCAACAAACTGGAAGATGCACGGTCTTCTATAAGAAGAACCAAAGCATTTGGTGCTAAATCTGTGAAGAGTTACAATCAACCTCGTAGAGATCAGCGTCAGCAAGTTATACAAGCGGCAAGAGAACTTCAAATCAATGTAGTGCCCGAAGGAGGATCTACTTTTTATCATAATATGAGTATGATTATGGATGGCCATACAGGAGTTGAACATAATATTCCTGTTGCTCCGGTTTATAAAGATGTAAATGAACTTTGGAAAACCAGTAACACAGGATATACGCCTACCTTAATTGTAAATTATGGTGGGATGAATGGTGAGTACTATTTCTACCAGAAAGATAAAGTTTGGGAAAATGAAAAACTGCTTAAATATACTCCTAGAGCTATTATCGATGCTCGCGCAAGACATAGAACCATGGTTCCTGATGAAGAATATGAGAATGGACATATCCTGGTTTCAAAGACATGTAAAGCCCTAACCGATGCAGGTGTTAAAGTAAACCTGGGAGCGCATGGGCAGTTACAAGGTCTTGGAGCGCATTGGGAGTTATGGTTACTTCAACAAGGAGGAATGACTAATATGGAAGCTTTAAGAGCAGCAACCCTAAATGGAGCAGAATATATCGGTGCAGGAAATGATATTGGTTCACTAAAAGAAGGAAAACTAGCCGATCTTATCGTTCTTGATAAAAATCCTTTAGAAAATATCAGAAATACAGAAACTGTAAAATATACTATGGTAAACGGACGCTTATACGATACCGATACCATGAATGAGATTGGTAATACAACCAAAACGCGAACTAAATTCTGGTGGGAGAATGCTAATTATAGTCAAGCTTTCCCTTGGCACGAAGAAGCACAAAGCTTTATGAAACCAGGATGTGGATGTCACTTAGGGCATAATTAGATTTATAGCTCTTGCAAGGACTAAAAAGATCAACAGTTAAATTTTAAAATTCTGGTAATGAGAACATATCTTTTCATACTGCTTACAGCACTGGTAACTTCTTGTGCTCAACCTCAAAAACAAGTGAGTAAAACTGCTATCCTCATTACAGATGCTACGATTATAAATGTAAACAATGGTACTGCCATAGAAAAACAACAAATTGTAATCGATTCTGGAAAAATAAAAAAGATCGCTAGTGATATAGAAAATCCAGAAGGGTATACTACAATGATCAACGCCCAGGGAAAATACATCATCCCGGGATTAGCAGAAATGCATGCACATATCCCACAACCTTCGACATCAAAAGAACGAATCGAAGAAGTTTTGTTTTTATACCTTTCTAATGGGATAACAACAATACGAGGTATGCTTGGTCATCCTTATCACTTAAAATTAAGACAACGTGCAGAAACAGGTGATATCCTGAGTCCTAGAATTTTTACCTCTAGCCCATCTCTTAACGGAAATTCTATAAAGACAAAAGAAGAAGCTATTGCCAAAATAACAGCGTATCAGAAAGAAGGATATGACTTCTTAAAAATTCATCCGGGTATCACCCTAGAAGTATTCGATCAATTGGTAAAAACCGCCAACGAAGTGGGTATCCCCTTTTCTGGGCATGTTCCTGTTGATGTTGGCATACGACATGCTATACAAAGTAAATATACTTCTATTGATCATATTGATGGTTTTTTAGAAGGATTGGTTCCTGAATCTGAAAATGTAAACCCGGGAGATAACGGCTTCTTTGGATACAATTTCACCCCTCTGGTAGATGAGTCCATAATTGATGAATTAGTACAACTTGCAAAAGACAATAATATCTGGATCGTTCCTACTCAAAGTTTATTCGAAAGGTGGTTTGCTCCCATCACGGCAGATGAGTTACTGAAGGACCCCGAAATGAAGTATATGCCCGCTTCTACATTACTAAATTGGAAACAACGAAAAAGTCAGTATACCGAAGAGAATCCTAATTTTAATAAAGAACAATGGCAGCAATTTAATACGATAAGAAGAACATTATTAAAAAAGTTACATGATAACGGACATCAAATATTATTAGGTTCTGATGCTCCACAATTATTTAATGTTCCTGGATTTTCAATTCATCACGAAATCGACGGAATGATAGCGGCTGGATTAACACCACTGGATGTACTGCAATCAGCAACAATAAATCCTGCCTTGTTTTTTGGCAAGGAAAATACATTTGGGCAAATCAAAGAAGGATTAGATGCCGATATTGTTATTCTAGATGCAAACCCACTAGAAGACATCAAAGCTTTAGCGCAGGTTTCTGGTGTAATGATAAGAGGGAATTGGCTTTCTAAAGAAACCATAGATCAAAAATTAAAAGAAATTGCTCAGAATGCCCAGAAAAACTAACAATACTAATTAGCACACCATAAAAATGAAACACATATTTTCTTTATTCATTACAGTGTTTGTTATTTCGCTTTACGCGGAAGCACAAAATGTTAAAGTTCCTATTGACACCACTATAGTAACTAATCATACAACGACGATAAAAGGAAAAGCTATTACATACAAAGCAACAGTGGGGTTTCAACCCGTTTGGGATGAAACAGGAGTACCTATAGCTTCTTTATGTTATACGTATTACAAAAGATCCGATATCAAAAATGATGAAAATCGACCTTTACTCATTTCATTTAATGGTGGTCCGGGATCAGCTTCGGTTTGGATGCATATTGCCTACACAGGGCCTCGTATTCTTAAGATCGATAATGAAGGGTTTCCTGTACAACCTTATGGAATTAAAGCTAACCCTAATTCGGTGCTGGATGTAGCAGATATTGTTTTTGTAAATCCTGTAAACACCGGGTATTCTAGAATGATCCCAGGAAAAGACGGAAAAATGCCTGATAAAAAGCTGTTCTTTGGGGTAAAAGCAGATGTAAAATACCTGGCTGATTGGATCAATACGTTTGTTACTCGAAACAATCGTTGGCGATCTCCAAAATATCTTATTGGAGAAAGTTATGGAACCACACGAGTTTCTGGTCTGGCGCTTGAGCTTCAAAATCGCCAATGGATGTATCTTAATGGAGTAATATTAGTCTCTCCTACCGAAATAGGTTTTAAATTTGATGGCCCGGTAGAAGTAGCAAATCGATTACCCTATTTTGCTGCCGCGGCATGGTACCACAAGATGTTGCCTCCAGAGCTTCAGAGCAAAGATTTACTCGAAGTACTTCCAGAAGTAGAAAAGTATACGATTAATCAATTGCTTCCGGCTATTGTAAAAAGTGGATATCTGGACGCTGCCAAAAAAGAAGAGGTTATCAACAAGATGGCGTACTACTCTGGTCTTTCTAAGAAAACCATACGACAACATAATCTCGAAGTACCAAAATCATATTTCTGGAAAGATCTTTTACGAGATAAAGAAGGATATACAATTGGCCGATTAGATTCTCGCTATAAAGGAATGGATATAAAAGATGCTGGGGATAATCCTGATTATAATAGTGAGTTAACTTCCTGGCTTCATTCTTTTACACCCGCTATTAACTATTATTACAGTCAGGAATTAAAATTTAAAACCGATTTAAAATATAATATGTTTGGTCCCGTTAGACCCTGGGATAGAACCAAAGGTAATAATACCGGTGAAAACCTAAGAAGAGCTATGGCCATGAATGCCAACCTTCATACGATGATCCAATCGGGGTATTATGATGGTGCTACTACCTATTTTAATGCTAAATATGTGATGTGGCAACTCAATGCAAATGGGAAACTTAAAAATCGCCTAAGTTTTAAAGGATATCGCAGTGGTCATATGATGTACCTTCGTAATGAAGACCTGATTAAAGCGAACGATGATATTAGAGCATTTATTACCAAATCATCTGTTAATATAAATAAAGGATCAAAATATTAAGCTTATGGCTGCAATCCAATTGAATTATTATTAAAGATTACTAATTTTCTCCTTAAACTAAGAAGTTCGAAACAAAAAAGAGGGTATATGGTTTTTCATACACCCTCTATTTGTTTTATACTATTTAGAATAGAATACACCCTCCTCGTCTATCACAACGGCCGGGGATACATAAACTTTGATTATTATCCATAGTACAACCATCTCCACTTGAGCAACATTTAATAGTTGGTGGTAACGATGGCCCCGAACCTTTAATATGTAACTGTTGATTTTTACTTAATTTTCGAACTCCTGCTAAGTTTAAAATGTTTTTCATTGTATAAAATATTTAATAATTAATAAATCGAATATTGGTTTTCACTCTAATTTTTGTAACTCGAACTATAAGTTTTGTCTCAAAGTATCTTCAGTTAAGTTTATAGATAAATCCATTTATGGTATAGTTGAAAAATGTTTTTCTTCTATTTCAGGTAATCTTCTAAGTAAATTTTATAACATAGATAGTATTCTAAAGATCATTGTTGTCATTAGATTTGCATCTACTTATAATATCAATTATTTAGATCAAACATATCTAGTATAGACTTCAACTACTACCCTGTTTTCAGTGAAACAAAAAAATCAAAAAAAATTACTATTAAACAGTATCTTTAAAGTAAAGAATTACTAGTCAAAAAAATTATGGTGCCAGAACTTATTCCAATATTAATTATGTGATTTGGCAACTCAACGCAGATGGAAAACTTAAAAAGCGTCTAAGTTTTAAAGGGTATGATAGTGGTCACAGGATGTATCTTCGTAATGAAGATCTGATTAAAGCGACTGATGATATTAGAACATTTATTACCAAATCATCTATTAATATAAATAAAGGATCAAAATATTAAATTATGGCTGCAATTATTAAAATCAAACCGTTAGGCTTTCCCTGGGAAACCAGTGACCCATTTTTATTCTGTGCATATCATGAAGATCAATATCCAAAAGGAAACGGAGGGTTAGGTCCCGATGCGTCCTTAGAAGGACGTAATATTGGTCAGGATTTTACGCTTAAAGATGGATGGCGAATGTATCATGGAACCAAAATTCCTGGTTTTCCGGCACATCCGCATCGTGGTTTTGAAACCGTTACAATTGTCCAGAAAGGATTGGTGGATCACTCTGATTCACTTGGGGCTGCAGGACGTTTTGGTAACGGTGATGTACAATGGATGACAGCGGGCAAAGGTGTTCAGCATTCTGAAATGTTCCCTTTGTTACATACCGAAAAAGAAAATCCATTTTTGTTGTTTCAGATTTGGCTTAACCTTCCCAGGAATAAGAAAATGGTGGAACCACATTTTAAAATGTTATGGAGTGAAGAAGTTCCTAAAATAAAGAAGCAGGATAAGTTTGGACATAGTACCGAAATTACTTTAATTGCCGGAAAATTAGATGATATAACAGCTCCCTCTTCTGCCCCTGATTCCTGGGCAGCAGATCCAAATAATGAAGTAGCGATATGGACTATCAAAATGGATGCGAACGCAACATTTAGTTTTCCTATAGCCTCTACAGGTATAAACCGATCATTATATTTCTTTAAAGGAACCGAAGTTACCAGTGAAGGGTATACTATTCCTGTACAGCATGAAATTATTCTAAACGCGGATCAGGAATTTACACTAAAAAATGGTAATACCGAAGCGCATATATTACTATTACAAGGTAAGCCGATCAATGAACCTGTAGTAAAGCATGGGCCATTTGTTATGAACAGCCAGATAGAAATCAGGGAAGCTATACAAGAATATCAACAAACAGAATTTGGAGGTTGGCCCTGGGATAGTTATGATCATGTGCATTCCCCTTCTAAAGGTAGGTTTGCTTTATACCCTGATGGTACAGAAATAAAAAAGTAACATATCCTAATCTTAATAGTTGGGTAAATAATGCTTATCTTTAATTCTAACATATGTTAACAACATCATTATCATCACCTTAGAAGATTTGATTTAAATGTGTAATCGAAAAACATTTCTTTTACCCTTCCTGTTTTGTCTGTGTTCAGTTTTGTTTTTTTCTTGTTCGAAAGAAAAAATAATAACGAACGCTGAAGCGGATTGGTTAAAACAAAATGATTCTATTACAATAGCTTTATTTCCGTATTATCCTCCCTATCAATTTATAAATAACAATACTACTATTGAAGGTATTTTTATTGAATATTTTAACCTGATTGAAGATAAAATAGATCACAAGTTTAAAAGAAGGTATTATTCTAATTGGTCTCAACTGGTAAAAGATGCCAAAAGTAAAAAGATTGATATGATTCTGGAAGCTCAACAAACCTGGGATCGCAGTCAATATCTAAATTTTTATACCGAATTCTTTAACACTCCGTTTGTTCTTGTAGCCTCAAAAGATACTCCCGATGGACTCACTTTAAAAGATTTTAACACTAAAACCATAACGGTTCCTCTCGGATATTCTTCTGAAGAATATTTAAGAAAAAAGCACCCAGAAATTAAACTCAAAACCTATCTCAATGAAAGTATGGCATTACAAAAGGTGCAAACAGGAAAACACGATGCATATTTTGGTCCAAAAACTGTCGCTAATTTTTTAATAAAATCTAAAAACTTCGACAATCTTAAAATCATAGCCGAAACTAAATATTCTTACATCCCCAGTATTGCTGTAGCTAAAGACAATGCCATTTTAAATAAAATCATTCAAAAGACAACTAACAGTATTTCTGATAGCGAAAAACAAAATATTATAGAAAACTGGCTTTACATTAAAACAAAACCATTTTATAAAAACCCAAATTTTTTGATTCCTTTTGTCTTTTTTATATTACTGGGTTTACTTATTGTTTTAGGGATCAACTTTTATTTGGGTTACACCGTAAAACACAGAACTAAAGCGCTTAGAATAGCAAAAGATAATGCCGAAAAGGATAATCAATTAAAAACAGCATTTATTCATAATATATCTCATGAAATCCGAACACCCATGAATGGTATTATTGGGTTTTCGAGACTTCTTAAAGAATCTAGCACAACAGATAACCAAAAAGCAAAATACACCGAAATTATAGTTAACAGCAGTAAACAATTAATTGCTAGTATGGATAACGTACTCGAAATTTCGAAACTACAAACTAAACAGGTCATTCTTACTCAAGAAGAAACCGATCTATACGAAGTTTTTGATATTGTTTTTTCAACTTTCGAAATAATAGCAAAGAAAAAAGGGATCTCGCTTATACTTAATAATAATCTGCTAGAGGATCAACGTTATGTGCGTATTGACAAATCTAAGCTTATTAAAATTATAACTAGTCTAGTTAAAAATGCAGTTAAATATACTCAAAGAGGAGCAGTACTTATTTCTGTTATGTTACAATCAGATTTTTTAGTCATTAATGTACGGGACTCTGGAATTGGAATTGATCCTAAGAATCAACAGCTTATATTTAAAAGTTTTTCTCAATCAGAAAATCAAATTTCAAGAAAATATGGAGGATTAGGACTGGGACTTACAATAGCCAAAGAGTATACTAACCTAATGAAGGGTGAGTTATCTTTTTCCTCTATTCCTGACAAAGGATCCACATTTCGAGTCGAGTTACCCTATCATCCTATTACTATTGCTAATCCTCTTAATACAATATCACCTACATTATCCAAAGACACAAAAACCAGACAACATACTATCCTTATTGCAGAAGATGGTGACGTTAATTTTTTGGTTCTTAAAACAATTTTACTAAAAATAGAAAATTATCACTTTACTATTCATCGTGCCAAAAATGGAAAAGAAGCGGTAACATTTTGTAAAGAAAACAATGCTATTAACCTGGTCTTTATGGATATGAAAATGCCCGAAATGGATGGGTATGATGCTACAAAACTGATAAAAAAATTACACCCAGAGCTTCCTGTGATTGCACAAACAGCCTATGCTAACAAAGAAGATATACTTAACGTTTTTGCTGCTGGATGCGATGATTTTATAGCAAAACCTGTTGATCCCGAAATTTTAAAAAAAGTTATTCATAAATATTTATCTGTATATTCTTTCTAAAAGAAATACAATGCCTTAGAGTATAAAAATTTATGATTTTCGAATCTATATTAATTCACTTTGTTCTACAAATAAGCTTAGTGTTTCTTGAAAGTGTTACTATTAAATAGTATCTTTATTAATAAGGAGCAAAAAAAGTAAGGGATAACTAGTAAAAAGCTATGGCAAAAAAATTACTATATATTTTCTGTTCCTTTAGTATATGGATAGGATTTTTTTCTTGTTCTAAATCTACAGTCCTAAGTGACAAAGAAAAAGATTGGCTACAAAACAATGATAGTATTTCTGTCGGGCTTTTTCCATATTATGCCCCATATCAATTCATTAATGAAAATGAAGAAATAGATGGTATCTTAATCGATTACCTCTCGCTTATCGAAAAGAAAATAGATCGCAAATTTCAGCGAAAACTGTATACAAATTGGGAACAACTTCTAAATGATGCAAAAAATAATAAAGTTGAAATTGTTTTAGAAATCCAACAAACCAATAAAAGAGATGCTTACTTTAATTTCTACTCACAACTCTTTGAGTCTAGTCATACTATTGTAACTCAAAAAGGTGTTGATTATGGTACACATCTAACAGATTATAACGACAAAATAATTACAGTTCCTAAAGATTATGCGATATATGAAATTCTAAAAGAATATGAAAAAGATCTCAACATTTCTACAGAAATAGATGATTTAAGTTGTTTAAAAAAAGTTAGTTCCGGAAAATATCATGCCTATATTGGGCCAAAGGCAGTAGCTAATTATCTTATAAAAACCGAAAATCTAGATAACCTTAAAATTGTTTCAGAAACTCAATATACATATGCTCCAAGCCTTGCTGTTCAAAAAAGTAATGTTATGCTTAGTAATATTATTGCTAAGACTACCAATAATATTACTGATCACGAAAAGGAAATTATTTTTGACAATTGGCTATATAATGCTGTCGTTCCTTTTTATAAAAAAGCAAGTTTCTGGATTACACTTACCGGGATTATTCTGTTATCGTTAGTTGTTATTCTTCTTCTTAACCGATATCTTAAATATTTAATCAAACAAAAAACAAAAGAATTAAAAATTGCTAAAGAACGAGCCGAAGAGAGTAATAAATTAAAAACTGCATTCATTCATAATATTTCGCATGAAGTACGTACACCTATGAACGGTATTATTGGTTTTTCTGAATTACTTAATGATCCACAAATTACATCGGATCAACAAAAAGAATATTCAAAAATTATTATAAAAAGCAGCAATCAATTAATAAACATTATCGATGATATCATCGAAATTTCAAAATTAGAGACAAATCAGGTCGAAGTTCGTTTTGAAGAAATAAATATTAACGATACGTTACAAAAGTTATTTTCCGATTTTCAGAGTAAAGCGATTAGCAAAAATATTGCAATATACCTCAATAATAAATTAACCGATGATCAGGGGATCATACTTATGGATAAGTTAAAAATCCATAAGATTCTGCAAAACCTTATTGATAATGCAATTAAATTTACAACCAAAGGTATGATAGAGATTTCTTGTGAAATTGAAAATAGTTCTTTGGTGATTACGATTATAGATACGGGAATAGGTATTAAACCAGAAGATCAGGAACTAATATTTAGAAACTTCTCACAATCTGAAAAAGAAGTTACAAAAAGCTATGATGGTCTTGGATTAGGTTTATCAATTGCCCAGAAAAATGCCAAGTTAATCGGAGGCAATGTTACTTTTGTGTCAATGGTAAATAAAGGTTCAATATTTACATTAACAGTACCATACAACCCCATTGTTAATCCTGTCGTATCTGATATTTCTTCGGATAAAGAAGAGGCTCCTGATATTCCTATAAAACAAGTTATTTTAATTGTAGAAGACGGGGATGTAAATTTTTTATTTCTTAAAACGATATTACTTAAGATGAAAGGATATAAATTTGTAATTCATCGTGCAGAAAATGGAAAGCAAGCGGTAGAGATTTGCAAAAAAAACGAACATATCGATTTAATTCTCATGGATATAAGAATGCCCGTAATGGATGGTTATACAGCTACAAGAAAAATAAAGAAAATGAGACCCGGATTACCTATTGTAGCACAAACAGCATACTCTACAGAAGAAGATATTCAAAAAGCATTAGATGCAGGATGCGATGATTTTGTTTCTAAACCCGTAGATAGAAAAATACTAAAACCTATCATTAACAAATACTTTTCAGTTTTTTCAAAATCAAAATTCACCTAAAACCTAAATGTCAATCAAAACTGAATATTTAGGGTTTTTAAATAGTAAACCCTTATGGACTAACAAAACTCTTTTGGGATTATTTCCTTTTGATATTGAAAAAGTATTAGAAAACGATGTTTTACCAGATGTAACAGAAATTAATATTCGGGATAATGAAGTATTAGGTAAGCGTATAGAGTTTTTTTTTGAATACTGCATTACCAATACTGATCGGTATGAGATTATAGCAAAGAATATTCAGGTATACCAGGATAAAATTACCATCGGAGAATTAGATTTTCTAGTACAGGATCATAGCGGCAATAAGACTCTACATATTGAAGTTGTATATAAATTTTATCTGTATGACCCATTACTTGAAGGTGAGCTTCAGCAATGGATTGGTCCTAATCGCAAAGATACTTTACTTCAAAAAATAGAAAAACTGAAAACCAAGCAATTGCCATTACTCTACAGAGAAGAAACCTTATCTATTCTTGAGAACTTGCATATAGATCCAAAAAGCATTCATCAATGTGTATGCTATATGGCAAATCTTTTTGTTCCTCTATCTATGAAAAAAGAATTATTTCCAATTGTAAATAATCAATCTATTATAGGTTTTTGGATATCATTAAAAGATTTTACTTCAGAGCAATATGGTAGTTCTCTTTTTAATATTCCGAAGAAAAAAGATTGGGTTACCGATCCAAAATATGGTGATACCTGGTTTTCTTTTACTGTTATAAAAGAGCAGGTTCAGCTAGCATTATCGCAAAAAAAATCTCCATTACTTTGGATGAAAAGTAATGAAGATTCTTATAAACGTTTTTTTGTCGTTTGGTGGTGAGACGTAAACTAAATTAAAGCCCTATCTTTTGTAAAATATTTTAGTAATATTACTTTCTAAAGAATCCATATATTGTAATTTAATAATATATGCTCCTTTAGATAAATTAGATACATCTAGTAATTTTTGATTTTTATAGTCTACTATTTTTTCACCATATATATTATAAATAGTTATAACAAAATCCTTATCCAAAACATGGTTTTCTATTTGTAATTGATCTTTGGCAGGATTAGGGAATATTTTCACATTCAATGTTTTCTCCATGTTATTTTGAGTAGAAGACGATACGGTGGTATTTTGACAATATGCTGCCTCCTGATAAGGTGCAATCGAAATAGTTTTATATACTGGTTTCTTATAATAGTCTGTTATTTTAGAAGCTAACCATTGGTCATCATCTCCATTCGTACCAATAGGAGCTATCCCAGTGGTAGATCCTCCACCCCATAAAATTGTAAAGACATTCATATCTGCCAATTTTTGCATGTTAGATGTGCTCCAATCATATCCATTATCATTACTCAAATGTTCTCCAATATTTTTGGCTGCATAATGTGGTTGTGTTAACACTATCTTTTTTAAATCCGGATGTATCTTATTAAGATCTGTTCCTATCCTTTGATCTCCCAAAAAAAATGGAGCCGAAGCCGAAGAATGATTAGCAATATCAAAATTGATAATATTCTCATCTGCAGTTGGCATATGTCCTCCAGGGATTTGCCATAGCATTATAGGAGCATTTCCTATTCGTTCTGCTATTTCTTTGCAAAAGATCAAATATTTGTTCCAATGTTTTGCTGCCCATGCATAACTATCTATAGAAACAGGCCCAAAGCAATCTCTTTCATATCTATCAAAAGCTATAAAATCTGGTTTCCAATCTCCTGTGTATAGTTCTAAATCATTCATAAAATCTGCTACTTCTATAGCTTCACTTACGGGGTCATTATATTCATTTGCATTTTTATATACCCAACGAGCAGACCCTGCAGACCAAACATTTTGTTGGTATCCAAATGGGATTTTACATTCTCCCACATGATGAATCAAAAAGTTTATGGATTGAAAATAACCTTTTAAATTATCTGAAAAAGAAGGAAGGTTATCGATACTCAAATTTTCATCTTTAAAAGCTTTTTTAATGTCTTGATTTACATTAATCTTTATTGTTCTTATATTATGGTCGTTTCCGAAAACTACATCTTGTTGAATCGCTCCTATTAGATCTGGACTTATTACAAAAGCTCCAGGATTAGGGTGATCTGCATCTTCATAACTTAGCATTACTTTAATCTCTTGAATCAAATTTCTATAATGAAAATATAAATTTTGATTTTCGGTCATATCTTTTATAGCTTCTCCTGATCCGCCTCCACTAGCATTAGCAGTATAATGAACCATTACAGGAAGTATTTTCCCTTCTTGATTAGCTTCTAACCGTCGTGCTTGCTTAATTGTATTTATGGTAGCTGTCATATCAGGAATTTTACCTCTATCTCCAGCACCATCAATACCAGAGTACTTAAACAAAGCACTTAAAGGAGATTTTTTTAAACCTTCATCAATGTCAGAAGCGGCGCTAGTTATGGTACCATGTGACAGATATTTAGGAAAGCCTTTTACTGTAAATTCTTTTATGGGATAATTTACGAAGGAAACATTTAATTGGTTAGGTTTACCAATCGATATAGTTATATTATTATCATATCTTGGTACATATATAATATCTTTAATTGTATCGGTATAAGAAGAGATAGTTACAGAGTAACTTCCTTCCATAAACTTAGTTATCGTATTACTACCTTCTACAATTTTTTCGTTTTTAGTAACATCATTTATGTCTTTATTTTTTAAATCAATTGTTGTAGAAACTCCATTAGGAAGTCCATTTACATTAACAATTAGATTTTCTGTTTTTATAGTCGATTTAGTATACGGTACAGAAATTGCATTATTGGTATCTGACGGCAAAAAAGATAACGGTGATGTCTTAGAATACTTACTTTTATAAACGGTATTACCCGAAATAAAATCATTTGCCCATATTTGATATTGTTTATTAATTCTCAATAAACTAGTATTCGTAGTAGTAATGGTTTTGGTTACTTGAGTATCAAATTCATTATTTTTATAAGTAACCTCAACAACATTAGAATCATTACCCGTTACCGTAGTAGTTACGTTTACAAATAATGAAGGATCTCCATTTTCTGGATAGAATCGAACAGCATCTGCCAAACTCTCGTAAGACAATGTTACTGTTTTTAGATTAATCTTGGCTTTAAAGCTTTCGTTAGAAGATAATTTATAATCTACCCAAGATTCGTCTGAAAGTTCTATGTCAATAGTATTACGATATTGGTCTCCATTTGGAGAAGACTTCATACTTACAGTTTTTGGATAAGATATACTTCCGTTAGGAACAAAGTTTACCAAACCAGGTACTGCATCTGATAGAAATTGAATTTTAGAATTTTTAACACTGATATCATTTTGACCAGTGTTTTTCACTTCAATAACAAGGTATACATCTCCCCATGACTGTGGTGAAAAATCCATTTTTAATTGGTGTTCTGTTGTTTCTCCACTATAATTTCTGATAAACGTTTGTGAATAAACAAAAAAGTTAACCAGCAAAAACGTGGTGAGTAAAAATTTGAGTTTGTGTCTCATGATGTTAAGTTTTAAAAGTATAAACATTTATATATTATTTATGAATACTTAACAAGATATAAATAGGTAAGAATGATATAAAAAAAAATATCTAAATGGTATAAAACAACACATTATCAGGCTATTTCTACTCATAAAACAGAATTCCTTTAAAAAAAATAGCATTCTTTTTAGAATGCTATTTTTTATATATTATTATTTATCTGATTTCATTTTTTGAAATAATTTTAAACTATAATCCACTTATATAACTCCCGTAAAGATCATTAAAATGAAATCCTTCTGATAATCTATGTTTACTTAGTTTTTTAAATTCTACCAATCCCCACAATAAGAATTCCATCATAAAATAACTTTCTTCTGCACTCATTTCGGGATGATATTCGTTAATCAGATTTTTGAGAGGTGTAATAGCATCTAGTTTCTCTTTATATTCTTTATCTGATATATCATCTAGTAATTCGAATCCACTCTCTTCGAAAAACCAATTTATCAGGTTTTGATACGGGCTTTCATACCCCTCTTTTTCTAGTTTTTCGATTTTCGGAAAGTACTCGGGAAATAAAGTCTTAATCGCATCAGCAATTAAGGAATTTGCTACAGAGGCAGCTCCCTCCTGCTCTCCTTCATATACCAGTTCTACTTTACCGGTAATAGCAGGAATAACCCCTGTAAAATCACTTAATCGCAGTACCGTTTGATCATCACCAGATCGTAATGCTCTGTATTCTGCCATACTTAACAAGTTTTCATAAGCAGTAATACTCATTCTGGCACTTATACCGCTTTTATGATCAATAAACTCACTTTCTCTAGCCTGAAAACTAATCTGTTCTAACAAATCCTTTGCAATCTCTGGTACATAAACCAAATCAGACTGTCTCGAATCTAATTTAGCTTCTTGCTGGGTAATCGTTTTTGCTATTTCTACAGTTTTGGGATAGTGAGTAAGAATCTGTGAGCCTATTCTATCTTTCAAAGGGGTTACAATGCTTCCTCGATTTGTATAGTCTTCTGGATTTGCTGTAAACACAAATTGTATATCCAATGGTAATCGAAGTTTAAACCCTCTAATCTGGATATCCCCTTCTTGTAAAATATTAAATAATGCTACTTGTATACGAGCTTGTAAATCTGGCAATTCATTAATAACAAAAATACTTCGGTTTGCTCTGGGGATCATCCCAAAATGTATCACACGATCATCTGCATAGCTTAATTTTAGATTTGCAGCTTTAATTGGATCTACATCTCCTATGATATCTGCTACAGTAACATCTGGAGTTGCTAATTTTTCTGCAAACCGCTCTGATCTATGTAACCAACTAATGGGGGTATCATCACCTTTTTCTTCTATCAAGTTAGTGGCATACCTAGAAATAGGATGAAATGGATCATCACTAATTTCTGATCCTTCTACAACAGGAACCCATTCGTCTAAAAGATTAATCATTTGTCTTGCTAAACGGGTTTTTGCCTGACCCCGTAATCCTAATAAATTAATATTATGCCTAGAAAGAATTGCTCTTTCTAATTCGGGAATCACTGTATTTTCATAACCATGAATACCGGTAAAAGTATCTTCGTTATTACTAATCTTTGTTCTTAGATTATTTCTTAATTCATCTTTTATCGATATACTTTTATATCCAGATTTTTTTAATTCGCCTAATGTCTTTATATCTAAAATTTTCATCTTTTCTTTTTCGTACTTACAATTACTGCTATATTCAAAACGAGCTTATCCTCGTATCCTTTTTTTTCTATTCGTTTCGTAGTCTTCAAAAATCATTTCACCTAAACCATTAAGACCCGTATAAAATGCTTTTCCTTGATTTGCATACGTAAACTCTCTTACAAACTGCATTAAATAAGGATCTTGTGCAATCATAAAGGTAGTTATAGGGATATGTAATTTCCTGGCTTGTTGAGCCATCATATAACATTTACTTATGATATACCTGTCTAACCCATTACTATTTTTATAGTATTGTCCATCTGGCATTCTTAAACAACTAGGTTTACCATCTGTAATCATAAAAATCTGCTTATTTGTATTACGCTTTCTTCGCAACATATCCATAGCCAGCTGCAAACCTGCTACGGTATTCGTATGATATGGTCCTACCTGTAAGTAGGGTAAGTCTTTGATCGCAATTGGCCAAGCGTCATTACCAAAAACCAATATATCTAATGTATCTTTTGGGTATTTAGTAATAATAAGTTCTGCCAGTGCCATTGCAACTTTTTTGGCAGGAGTTATACGATCTTCACCATACAAAATCATACTGTGACTAATATCGATCATTAGCACTGTACTCATTTGTGCTTTAAACTGGGTTTCTTCGACTACAAGGTCGTCTTCGGTAAGATTTAAATCACCAATACCATGGTTAATTTGTGCATTTTTAAGACTTTCTGTTATTGATATTTGTTCTAATGAATCTCCATATTGATACTTACGAAACTCCCCAGAGTGTTCATCTCCTTTACCAATGTAACTTGTTCTGTGGTTACCTGCTCCGCTACGTTTTAGCTTTCCAAAAATTTGATCCAGAGCCCTTTTACGAATTGCCTGCTCGGTTTTGGCTGTGATAGACATCCCTCCCTTACCATCTGGTTGTATCTCTTCTCGAATGTATCCTTTCTTTTTTAAATCTTCTACAAAATCATCCAGCGTGTAATTTTCATCAGTAAGCTGATATTCTTTATCTAATTCTTTCATCCAATCTAAAGCCTCATCAAGGTCTCCTGAAGTATGGGTAATAACTTCCTGAAAAATATCAAAAAGCTTATCAAACATAGATTGTTCTGGTGCCTCAAAGATTTTGAATGCAAAGCCTTTTCTAAATACTTTTTTTTCTTTTTTCATTAGATAAAGTTAGTATAATTTATAAAAGATAGGAACATATTATCTATCGAAGAAATGAGAATTAACATTTGTTTTTGAGAACTTTTATTAGAAAACAACTTCTTGTACTGTAACAAAGTACAAACAATTGTTATCTTTGAAAAGAAGGTAGCTGTGTTTAATTATACACTATACCATTAATTTGATCATACCATTATATCATTCTCACTCATGAAAAAATCTATTATACTCTCGTTACTTTTTCTTTTTACCATCTCTATTTCCGCACAGAATGATGTCGAAAAAGTAAAATCTACTGTTTCTAAAAGCGAAATTGAAGGGCATATTTATTTTCTGGCTTCAGATGAACTAAAAGGTAGGCAAACCGGAAGTCTCGAAAACAAAATTGCTGCACAATATCTTGCTAATATGCTACGAGGATATGGAGTACAGCCAATTCCCGAGACAACTAGTTATCTTCAAAATGTAGATCTAAAAAAAACATCTGGAGCTACAAAGACCGAGTTTAAGACAGGAGCTTTGGTTTTAAATAAAATAGCAGCTTTTATACCAAAAAATGCCAATTATAAAGGAAAAGCAGTGTTTTTAAATTATGGTCTCGAAGAAGATTATAATACTGTTGATGTAAAAGGTAAATATGTAATTACTATTATAGGGTCTAAGGAAAATAAAGAGATTAGACCAGCCTTTTCTAAAACTAGAGAAAAAATGAAGCTAGCCAAGCAAAAAGGTGCTCTTGGTATTATCGAAATCTGTAATGTTGATGATCGTTTGTGGACAAGAATAGAACATAATTTAAATGGTGAAAAGATGTCTATTGCTGATCATAACAAAAATGATTCTGATAACTTTTCTCATGTATGGATAAATGACAAAAAAGAAGATATTAGTAAACTATTTGCAACAAATAAAGAAATTGATATCGAATTTACTATCGAAGGAATCAAGAAAAGTACAGTTACTTCGCAAAATGTCGTTGGTTATGTAGAAGGTACAGATCCCAAACTTAAAAATGAATACATCATCTATTCTGCTCATTACGACCATGTAGGTATCGGTAAAGCTGTTGAAAATGATTCGATATACAATGGCGCCCGGGATAATGCTGTTGGTACAGTTACCGTACTTTCTGCAGCAGAAAACATTGCAAAATATCCAACCAAAAGATCAGCACTTTTTATCCTATTTACAGGAGAAGAAAAAGGACTATTAGGAAGCAAGTGGTATGTAGATCACCCGGTGATTCCTTTACGTCAAATGGTCTATTGCTTTAATAGTGATAATGGAGGTTATAATGATACAACACTGGCAACGATTATTGGTTTAAGCAGAACAACCGCGCAAAAAGATATTGAAGACGCCGCTACTACATTTGGACTAAAAGCCATTGATGATCCTGCTCCCCAACAAGGGTTATTTGATCGGTCTGATAATGTAAATTTTGCTGCAAAAGGGATTCCTGCACCTACTTTTAGTATGGGATTTACAGCTTTTGACGAAGAAATCACAAAATATTATCACCAGGTTACCGATAATCCAGACACTTTGGATTATGACTATTTATTTAAGTTTTTTCAATCGTATGTTTTAGCATGTAGAAACATTGCTAATAATGAAACAACTCCTTTTTGGGTAGAAGGAGATAAATATTATGAGGCTGGTAAAAAACTATATAAGAAATAAGAATAAAGTAATCACCATATTAAAACTGTAAATATTAGTTTAATAAGAATAAAAGATAGAAAAGCAAAATTTTAAGAGAAATTATCATTTTTTTAACATAATAATATCCTAAAAAAGGTATTTAAGCAGTAATTTTACAATACCCCTTTTTAAGATAATTGTTAAGCACTATACAAATACCTATGACAATACACGTAAACCCAACGTAATTGCATATTATTTAGTGATATAGTATGTAATTCGCAAAATCGTTAGATTATGAAAAATTACATACTCTCTTTTTTAGTATTTTTCTCTTTTTTAGTATTTCCAAATAGTAGTATTGAAGTTTCTTTATACGAATTCACTGTTGATCAAAGTCAAAACCCTCGTGATCGTAAACTTTCTGCTGAAGAAGTTAAAGAAAGAGGACTTGATCTTTTGGCAAATCAAATTGTCGAAAACATTGACGAAATTGATTTACGGAAAACTGCAAGATCTGCGATTTTCGAAACATCCTATGGGTTTAGATGGAAAATGGTTAATCTACATACCGGTAAAATAATTATCGTAAAAGTTGATAAAAACTTTCATCTTATTTCTGCACGAAATAGTGACAAGTCAAAAGTGATGATACCTTAACAAAACCTATTTACACCATACATCTTTTTTCTTTCTCCTATATCTCTTTATAAGAATTTGTAGAGAGCATCATAACTATTACCTTATAGTCCTGAAGTAATATTTCTATGCTTTGGGATAAAGATTTAATTCTTTTATCTATACTTTTATCAATCATTTACTAAACCTATGATTTCTTAACAATAGCGTCGCATGAATGTAAGTATTAAAAAAATAGGAGCCATATCTGGTCCTGCAATTTTTTTCCTTGTATTATTTTTTTTTCATCCCGAGGGTTTAAGTAAAGAAGCCAATGCGATACTGGCTAGTACACTATGGATTGCCATATGGTGGATTACCGAGGCCATTCCTATTGCAGCCACTTCACTGTTACCCATTGTTTTGTTTCCGTTATCTGGTGGTTTAGATATTAAAACAACAACTGCAGCATTTGGCAATCATAACATTTTTCTATACGCCGGGGGGTTTATATTGGCTATCGGGATAGAGCGATGGAATCTACATAAACGTATTGCACTAAGCATTATCAATATTATTGGTACCAATGTTAAAACCATGATTCTTGGTTTTATGATTGCTACTGCATTTTTATCGATGTGGATTTCTAATACAGCAACATCTGTAATGATGTTACCTATTGGTATTGCAATAATCACTCAACTTACCGATAACCCAAACACGATCGAAGATGAAAATAAAATCTTCGGAAAAGCACTAATGCTTGCCATAGCATATAGCGCATCTATTGGAGGAGTTGCTTCACTTATAGGAACTCCTACTAATCTTATTCTAGCTGGGATTGTTAAAGAAATCTATGGTTATGAGATCACATTTACCAATTGGATCGTCATAGGTTTGCCCATCTCATTAGTAATGTTATTCCTCTGTTGGCGTTATTTGGTTCAAATTGCATTTTCTTTTAAACAAAAAGAATTTCCAGGAGGGAAAAATGAGGTAAAAAGACAACTAAAAGAATTAGGTAAGATATCTTTTGAAGAAAAACTGGTACTCGCTGTATTTATATGTACCGCTTTTGCCTGGATCACAAGGTCATTTTTATTACAACCTATTTTTCCGGCTATAGACGATACTATAATTGCTATTACTGCAGCAATACTTCTTTTTCTTCTACCTAGTCGTGAAAAAGGGAAACCATTAATGAACTGGCAATCGGCAGTAAAGTTACCATGGGGTGTACTTTTACTTTTTGGTGGTGGTCTTGCTTTGGCAGCAGGTTTTAAAGCATCGGGATTAGCACTATGGATCGGTACGCAGATGACACTATTGCAAGGAGTTTATTTGATCACTCTTTTGGCCTTTATTGTTACTGCTGTAAATTTCTTAACCGAAATCACTTCAAATGTAGCTACAACCTCGATGTTATTACCAGTTTTGGCATCAATGGCGCTATCACTTGATGTACACCCATTTATTCTTATGGTAGGTGCAACAATTGCAGCATCATGTGCATTCATGCTTCCTGTAGCTACTCCACCTAACGCAGTGGTATTTGGTTCGGGTTATTTAACCATTCCCGATATGATGAAAAAAGGATTTTGGTTAAACATCATATCTATTATCTTAATTATAGCAATCACTTACTATCTCCTTCCCTATTTCTGGGATTTTGAACCATCCTCTTTTCCAAAGGAATTTAAAAAAATATAGTTGTCATTTATGATACAAGCATCTTTTTTAAAGTTTCGTAATCCTCCAAATATTCCCAGTATATAACTCTATCGTATGCATATTTTATCAAAATATACTTTTCGCTAATCGATAAAATTCTCTTAACCGCTACTATTTTTTTTGAAGCCTCTTCTACTTCTACTTCTTCTATAACTTCTCGATTTCGAGCATCAAAGCCATGAAGGATTGTATGATTCTTAAGTGTGAGTTCTATAAATTTCATTATAAATACGATTTTTAATCTTTTCAAATTTACCTCATTTTACCTTAACACGGCTTTAAGACTTTAGCGTATTCATTTTATTTACTTTAGGCTTTTCAAAACCAACCCATTAGAACGTGTTAAAAATATTCTTCTTTCTCTCTGGTTTTTTGTACAGTATTTCTTGTATTTCACAAGAAAATATAACACTTACTTATACAGGCAATATGGGGGTTCTTATATCGGATCATCAATCTTCTGTACTAATTGATGGTTTGCATAAAAAATATGGAGATGACTATTTATTTCCTTCGAAAGAAGTAGTGCATAAAATCAATACCAAATTTAAACCTAATGCCATTTTATTCACACACTACCATGGGGATCATTTTAGCGCATCGTTATCCCGGGAATATCTAGCCTTAAACAAAAAAGCTGTTCTTTTCGGAGCAAATCAAATTACGAAGAGTTTCTCTGATTATGAAGGCAGAGTATTTACGATTACCACAAAAGACTATACCAAACAAACTATAGACATTGGTAAAGTAAAGGTTACCGGGCTTAAAATAAATCATGCTGGCAAAAGGCATGTTGCTGTACAAAATGTAGGATACATCATTAAAATAAACAATAAGAATTTTCTACATGTAGGAGATACTAACTGGTTAGAAGAAATAGACTTATTTAATACGTTACAATTACAAGATGCTGGTATCGATGTTGCTATTTTGCCCTATTGGATGCTTTTACAAGATGATGCATCAATATTGATCAAAAAATATATTAACCCAAAAAAGGTAATCGCTACTCATATTTCACCCAAAATAAAAAAGAAAGAGCTTTTAGATTTAAAAAACAGATATCCCGACATATATTTTCTCACGGCATTAGAACAACAAATACAACTATAATTAATTCACAACCAAAAAAATGAAAAAACGAATATTTTTACTGTTACTACTAGGTGTGATTTCTACCTTATCTGCTCAGAAATTCACCATGGATCTTATTAAAGATAATACTCCGCGTAATATAGGTCCTGGGGGAATGAGTGGTCGTGTCACTGCTATAGATGTAGTAACTACCAATCCAGATATCATATATGCAGGAACTGCTTCTGGTGGACTCTGGAAATCTACTTCTGGAGGAATCAAATGGGCTCCTATTTTTAATAATGAAGTTACTGCTTCTATTGGTGCCGTGGCAATCCAACAATCAAATCCATCGGTAATCTGGGTAGGTACGGGAGAAGGAAACCCTAGAAATAGCCTTAATGGTGGATATGGTATCTATAGATCTCTGGATGGTGGTAAAAACTGGAAACTTATGGGGTTAGAAAAAACCCGTCACATACACAAAGTAATCATTGATCCTACTGATCCTGATATTGTTTATGTTGCTGCAATCGGATCTCCCTGGGGAGAACATCCAGAAAGAGGAGTTTTTAAAACTACCGATGGCGGTGCTACCTGGACCAAAATTCTATTCAATAATAATAAAACCGGAGCTGCAGACCTTGTTATGGATCCTACAAATCCCAACAAGTTAATAGTTGCTATGTGGGAGCATAAGCGTGATCCCTGGTTTTTTAATTCTGGAGGAGAAGGTTCTGGTCTTTATATCACACATGATGGAGGAAAAAATTGGGAAGAACGTACCGATAAAGATGGGCTTCCAAAAGGTAATTTAGGTAGAATAGGATTAGCAATAGCAGCTAATAAACCTAATATTGTCTATGCATTGGTCGAAGCCAAAAAGAATGCACTATACAAATCAACAGATGGAGGATTTAAATGGAAAAAAATTAACGATAAAAAAGATATTGGTAATCGTCCTTTTTATTACTCTGATATATTTGTAGATCCACAAAATGAGAATCGAGTATATTCTGTATTTACCTATGTAAATGTTTCTGAAGATGGTGGTAAAAACTTTACACAATTGATGCCTGCTTATGGTGTTGATAATGGAGTACACCCCGATCATCATGCATGGTGGATCCACCCTAATGATGGGAGTTATATGATCGACGGTAATGATGGGGGGCTAAACATCACACGTGATGGAGGTAAATCCTGGCGTTTTATAGGAAATCTTCCTGTCGCACAATTTTATCATATTAATGTAGACAATGAATTTCCTTATAATGTATACGGAGGTATGCAGGATAATGGTAGCTGGAGAGGCCCAGCCTATGTATGGAAAGCGCAAGGAATCAGAAACTCATACTGGCAAGAAATATCGTTTGGTGATGGGTTTGATGTTGTACCCGATAAAGATGACTCCAGATATGGATGGACCATGAGCCAGCAAGGATATGTAAGCCGCTATGATTGGATGACGGGTAATAACTATACGGTGCGCCCTACTCACCCTGACCCTAAAGTAAAATTACGTTTTAACTGGAATGCAGCGATCAATATTGATCCATTCGATAATAATACAGTCTATTTCGGAAGTCAGTTTGTGCACAAGAGTACAGATAAGGGACTTACCTGGAAAATAATATCTCCCGATCTTTCGACAAACGATCCCGAAAAACTAAAACAAGCAGAAAGTGGTGGGTTAACTATGGATGCTACAGGTGCAGAAAATCACTGTACTGTTTTGGTGGTCGAGCCTTCGCCACTAGAGCAAAATATGCTTTGGGTAGCTACAGATGACGGACGAGTACATATTACTCAAAACGGAGGAGCGAACTGGACTGATGTATCGGGTAATATAAAAGAATTACCAAAAGGAAGTTGGATTGTACAAATCAAGGCTTCAAACAAAAAGAAAGGAGAAGCTCTTTTGGTCGCTAATGATTACAGAAGATTTAACTATACACCATATGCATTTAGGACTACTGATTATGGTAAGACCTGGAAACGTATTGTTGATCAAAATGACGTAAAAAGCTACACACTTAGTATTGTTGAAGATCCTATAGAAAAAAACCTGTTATTCCTGGGTACAGATGATGGATTATACATTTCTCTTAATGCAGGGAACAATTGGACAAAATGGACCAAAGGTTTTCCTACCGTATCTGTCAAAGATTTAGTAATACAACCCAGAGAACATGATTTGGTTATTGGTACTTTTGGTAGAGCTGCCTGGGTATTAGACGATATACGACCGCTACGAGCTTTGGCAAAAAACAGTACTATTTTAAGCCAAAAATTACATCTTTTTGATCCCCCAACAGCTTATCAGGCCGCATATCAGCAACCTACAGGTAGTCGTTTTGGAGGAGATGCCTTATATAATGGTGAAAATCGTGATTATGGAGCTCTTATTTCATATTATATTAAAGTAGAAGAAAAGAAAAAAGAAGAGCCAGGCAAAGAAGAAGATAAAAAGGAAGGTGACGAAGATAAGGCTGATAATGAAGAAGAGGAAGCTAAGGTAAAGTGGGATTCTATTCATCTTAAAATCTATGATGGCGATCGTTTGATCAGAACTTTAAAAGAAAAGACCCCAGATTCTACAGGATTTCATAAAACAAAATGGTTTATGAATGAAAAGGGGGTTGATCGACCTTCGCGAAAAATCCAAAAGCAAGATAAAGAACCTGGTGGTGTTAGTGTAAAACCTGGTACATATAAACTTGTACTAGAATATGGTGATCAAAAATCTGAGGCCATGATAGAAGTTAAGTCTGATCCTAGATTGAAAATATCCCAGAAGAATATTAACGAGATTTATACAGCTTCAAAAAACATGGAAAAAATGAGGCAGTCTGCTGCAGATGCTGTAAAGCAACTTGTAGAAAGTAAAGATATAGCTTCGAAATACCAGAAAGAGCTTAAAAAATTAGATAAAAAGAAATATAAAGATCAGATTAAATTATCTAAAGATATTTCTAAAAAAATCGATAGTGTAATTGCTATCTATCTTGGTAAGGAAGATAAACGCCAGGGAATCACTCGTAATCCAGAAGTAACTGTGATGCAACGTATGGGTACGGCAGGATGGTATGTGGGTAGCCGTCAAAACGGACTAACTTCTACAGAGAACACCTTGATGAAACAAGCTAAAGATGCGTTACAAGATGCGCTGGTAAAGACTAACGAATTTTTTATAAACGATTGGAAACCCTACCGTGAAGCTATTGAGAAGCTAGATGCCTCTCCTTTTAAAGAAATAAAGAATTTTACTTTAGAATAAACTAATCTATATATTATGTAATAATAAAAAAAGGCTGCCCGTATGGGCAGCCTTTAATTAGGGCCAATTTTTTATTATTATTTAAAAAATTATTTCACAAAAATCTTTTGAGTAAGTGTTTTACTATCGGTAGTGATTTGTACAAAATAGATACCGGTAGATAACTTACTAATATCTACAGTTTTTCTCACTATATTTCCTTCTGGAGGCATTTTAAAATCTATGATCTCTAATGTTCTTCCGTTTATATCTTTGATATTAATCTGAGAAGAAGATTTTGCATTACTAATTTCAAGATTTAAAAGATTTTTTGCCGGGTTAGGGAATGCTTTTAATTGCAATCCTCCTGCTGGTCCATCTCCTTTGAAAGCAGAACTAAATGATCCTCCACAAGCACCAAGGTTTCTCCATCCTGTAGCGGTTCTTTCATACAGATACCCATTATACGTTACACGGTCACCCACATTGTATACAGTACCAGAAGAATATGGTGCCACTCCTGCACAAGGATCAGTTGTTGTAGTACATGGGCCTAAATTAACCCATCCTGTAGCAGTTCTTTCATAAAGGTTTCCATTATAGGTTACCCGATCACCAACATTATAGTTAACATTTGGAGACCAAGGCGCTACACCATCACAATTACCACCGCCACTACTACAATTTCCTGAAGAATTATAGGTAGTTTGACCACAAGCAATGGTAAAGTTATCTACGGTATCTCCTCCCGAAGCTTTTTTGGCTTGCCATGTACTACCTACTGTAGTATTTGCATTATACGAACCTCCTGCATTAGCAGATCCTTGTAAAGAATTGTTTTGGAAATACTCTAAGGTACAATCTGTATTATTGGTAAAAGTTACCGATATAGCATCTCCTGTATTACATCCGCCACCGTCACAAGATTGTAAACAACTTGATCCTGCAATATAATTACGGATTACATTTGCTGGCTGTGGTCCAAATCCTTTGTTGAAATTTACTCCAACACTGGTTTGCGGGCAATAACTCATGATAGTTCCTCCTCCAGCAGGATTTCCTGGTAAGGCACAGTTTCCTTCTGTTCGACCGGCACAACCATCTATTGCAGTATTATTACCGTTCCATACACATGCATGTGTATGTCGTGACCCTACATTGTGTCCTACCTCATGAGATATTAAGAATACATCAAAAGAATAGGTAGGTATATTTTGATAACTACCATTAATACCAGAGACTGCTGCTTTTCTAGATGAGTTACACAGGGTTCCGATTCCTCCTGCTAGTCCTCCTCCAAAACTATAATTTACCATATGCGCTAAATCTCCATTAAGACCATTTTGGTTTTTATAACTGATATAGCTATCCAGACTGTTATTGCTAAATGGCTGATTAGAAGTCCAGGCTTTGGTACCCGATAATTTAAGAGAAATCTGATCATTAGCATATAGCGCTGCTACCTGATTAAATACAGCTTCGATATAATTAGAAGCTGCCTGAGCGCCTCCCTTATCATTTACAATATCTGTACATATGTCAAAGAATATTTTCACACACTTTGCAGCAGCTTTGCTTTGTGGGTTATCCGCCAATTCTTCAATAGTGTATCCTCCTTTTTCGATATCATCTTCTACCTGGCAAGAAAAATCATATAAATAACTTACTTCCTTATCCTTATAAAGAATATGGTTCTTACTGTTATTCACGGGTCCTACTACCATATTACCATCCTGGCCATCGATACTAATAAAACCAGATACCTTATCTTCATAAAAACTTAGAGCTACCAGTGAGTTAGACTGGCCTTTTACTATACCACGATAGTGCGCTATATTATCACGAGAAAGTACCTTGCCCGAAGGCATATCTACGGCAGAAAAATCATCTGTTCTAATACTCACTTTAACAAGGTCGAGCGACATTGCTGATTTCTTCCCCGGAATACTTAAGTTCATCGTATTCGGGAAATTACCTTGTAAAGATTTCATTTTACTCTGATCTAATGAAAGCAACACATAATCCTTAAGTTCTTTCGGAATCTGTACATTGCTTTTTTTAGTAATTGCTGTAAAAATTTGAGTAGTTTCAAAACTTGAGCCCGAGGTTTTTTGTTGGGCTACAAGTTCACTGGGTTTTTGTGGTTGAGTTTGTGCAACGCTCATTACCGTAAAAAAGGCAATAGCGATTGTTAATATACGTTTCATTGTTTTGGTTTTAAGTTTTGAACCTTTACGTAGTTATGATTCTGGCCCCATAAACCATCCTCAGCAAAAATTCAAAATAGTTTGTGTGTCACTAAGTTACAAACTTAAAGCCATCCCAAAAAGGTTACCAGGTATTATTTACAAATTGTACTACTATGTTATATTTTATACCTTCTTTACTTATGGTAAACCCATTGCAAAGTATATTATTCTTTAAAATGTAGTAATGTATTAATATCATAATACTCCCAATCTGCTCTATCTTTAATAAGGTCAACCAGGATATCTTTATGCCCAGCACCATAAACTACCAAAATTCTATCATTAGGAGTAACAATT
Source organism: Aquimarina atlantica (assembly GCF_000626715.1). GTDB lineage: Bacteria > Bacteroidota > Bacteroidia > Flavobacteriales > Flavobacteriaceae > Aquimarina > Aquimarina atlantica. The sequence continues at coordinate 323,542 of NZ_AQRA01000004.1, forward strand.
CTATTGAGATTAGTAAAGATTTTTAAATTTCTAAAGTACCATTTTGCAACCACATCGGCACCAATATAATTATCTCCTTTACCAAAAGAAACCAGGTGTTTTAGGTAAAACTTTTGATTGTAATTTTTATCAAAATCTTCAGAATTGGCAAACCTTACAATATCTAAAACAGAGCCTTTGGATATAGATTCTACATCTTTTTTCATACTACTAATCAGCCCTTTAAACTCGGCTAATTGTACCTGTTGATTATTTTGCTCTGCATAGGCAATAACAGGAGCTGTATCAAATTCTGTATGAGTATCTATAGGATACAATTTATCATGCCCCATTTGTTTTGCCAAGGGGTAAGATATCTGGACAGTTTCGCTAGACAACCTCCACTTATCCTTTTTACTTATTTCTTTTTCTAATACTCCATTTAGATACTTGGTATAATAAGTCTGGCTCCATAAGGTATCTCCTAATGACGATTCTATAGCAATCTTGGTAGGTTTAAACTTAGCAATCAAACCAATGAGTTCTTTTAATTCTGCCTGTCTTTTATCAGAATGAATATTACCCAAATCCATATTTACTTCATCGGCTCCCGGGTTATGTAAATGCATCATTCCTAAAACACTAATAACAGGTTTTTGATCCTGAGCCTTACAGGATAGACATAAAGTAAATACAGTAATTAAAATTGAAATAAGGTTACGCATCATAGTATTATTTTAAAATTATTGAATAAGTGTGTTGAACTCTAGTGTATATTAGTTTTTATTTGGGGTTACTCTTTTGTCGATAGGTAGAATGAGTTGATAATCATACCCATCAATCAGACTCTTTATCTTATGGTAATCACCGTTTACTGGTAGTGCTATTCGTCCTTCGTGGATATCCTTACGTATAGCTTCTAAATCAATGATAGTCCACTGATCCCGTTTTGCCAGGGTCATAAAATCTTGTAGACGTTTATAGTATGAAGCATATTTTTCTAAGTAATCTAATTCTTCTCCTTTTTCAGTAGTATAAAAACGGTGCCATGTATTTATGATAGTGGCTTTGCTCCCTTGTTTTTCTGCAAGTTGAGTAACCAGATCTCCCAGATCATAACAACCATTGGTTAAAATTTTTGAAGCATGCAGGTTTCCGAATTTCAGAAATACTTTAGGGTTTGACTCTGTTTGTAATGCTTTATTATAATGTGTTAAGAAGTTATTACGCATATAACTTATTCGATCTGCGTGTGAATCTTCTCGCCAACGGTTATAAATATCCCAGCTAATTTCTAAATCTTCAACTATCTTTTTGGTGTCCTCATTTCCGCGAAAGCGACTTAAGTATTGTTGCACAGCAGGTTCTTTTTGAATTTCCTCAAAAAGCTTGATTTCTGCGCCGGGCACATTATCTTTTGCATACCAGGAGGCAATGATTTTAGAGGCTTCTTCTTTTTCTGATGTAATAGTGGCATAGTCTGGAGCATCGGTAACAAAAGTGAGCAGTTCATCCATAAAATATAATGTAGATGAAAAGTACTCCTGATCAAGCCCCCAGATGTTCATATTACGCTCGCGAATTGCCTGAAGAAAATAAGCATCTTCGAGACCATCGAAGAAAGGGATCGGAATCTCATGATCTTCTTCGAGAGCATATTGCGTGGTAAACTGCTTAAGATGCTCTACTGTAGCCGATGGCGGTGTAGAAAGTTCAACTAGTTTTTTTGCCGAGTACGGCCCTACTTCAAAAGCGGTGTTATTAAATCCGGCCTCATGTAACATGGGGATAAGTCTTGTAATCAATTGCGAAGTAGCTTTTGATCCGTGGCGTTCTCCAAACATCACAAACTGTGATTTAGAAATAATACGCTCTAACATTGCACGACCTTCTCCTACAATAGCGGTATCTGTAACTGTAAAATATGCTGTCTTTGTAGCAATATACGACGCATCTATAACAGCTGCCGGACTTGTTTTCTCTTCTTTGATCGCAACAGTATCTACATCTACTGGTTGTTCTTTACAAGAGAAACATAGTAATACGATTATAATAGTAAGGGTGATAAGTGATTTCATTGTTTATTGATTTTAAAGCAAAAAAAGACGATACTGGCATAACAGATCACGGGTTTACACTTCTCTGGATATCTACCGGACAAAAGAGGGATAACGGCACTATTTGATATTTGGTTGTATAGTTTACCGGTTTTGTATAAAGAAAAAGGCCATTGTAACCAGAAACGTATAGATTACATATTCAAAATATTATTTTTGAACCATGATTGTATTTAAATCCCGTTGGAGATATCACGCATTGCTTGGCATGTTAATCATTATAATGGATATGTATGGTGACTATATCTACAAGCAAAAAGCAAATTGGACAGACTATTTTGAGTATCCCATATTCTTATTCGGCATTACGATGTATATTACTTTTTTTAGCATTTATGTGATTAATTATAAAATATTATGCCCACTTATGCTTTCGCGAAAACGTATTATACAATACTGCCTTGGCGTAATTATATTAGTGTTTCTATATGCAGGTATTCGATATTTGTTAGAAGAAGTGATACTCTACTCTATTACCGGGTTGCATAATTACGGAGATAATTTTCGCCACTTTGGGTATTATGTATTCGACAACTCCTATTATGCATCAAAAAGTTTGCTGTTTAGTACGGCCATATACCTTTTCTTTCGATTTGTTGATCATAAAGAAGCCATTCATCAATTAAAAATCGAAAATAAAAAGGCCGAGTTAAGGTTGCTTAAATCTCAATTGGGGCCACATTTTCTTTTTAATACGCTTAACAGTTTTTACTCAGAATTACTTATAGAAAGTCAGCCCAAAATTGCTGCAGATATTCATAGGCTTTCAGATTTATTGCGATTTGTGACTTATGAGACCCAACAGGATAAAATACCATTGAAAAAGGATCTTAAGTTTATTGCAGATTATATTTACTTTTTTCAAAAACGTTATGAAGATAATCTGGCAGTAGATTACCAGGTAAATGGCAATGTAACAGATCAGGAAATACCTGCCATGTTATTGATTCATTTTATCGAGAATGTTTTTAAGCACGGGATTGTTAATGATACCTCTGCCAGGGCAAATATTACGATTACCATTCATCCTAATGCTATTGAAATTAGTACCAAAAACAAAATTGCTACTTCAGAAAAATATGTAGCCCAGGGAATAGGGTATGCAAGTATTCATAAGAGGTTAACTGCTCTTTTTAAAAATGATTTCATATTATCCCGTAAAGAAGAAAAGTCTTATTTTGAAGCCTATTTAAAAATACCATTATGAATACATCATTACGTTGTCTTATTGTAGATGATGAACCGCCTGCGATACGTTTGTTAGAAAATTATCTCGAAAAAGTATCTTTTTTAGAGTGTATTGCCACTACCACAAAAGCTCTCGAAGCGCTAAAACACATCGAAAGTGATGCTATTGATTTAGTTTTTCTGGATATCCAGATGCCGGATTTATCTGGTATTCAATTATCAAAAATTATCAAAGATAAAGTACAGATTATTTTTACTACGGCCTATCCGCAATTTGCTATAGAAGGATATGACCTAAATGCTGTGGATTATTTATTAAAACCTTTCGAGTTTGATCGTTTTTATCAAGCGGTTCTTAAGGTGAAACAAAAAGAAGAGTTTTCTCATCCTGCTACCACTACAAAAGAATACGTATTTATCAAGACAGATGGTAAAAACAATTATGAAAAAGTATATCTAGATGATATCCTGTATATAGAAGGCTTAAAAAACTATGTTGCTATTCATTTGCTGCACAAACAGATTATTACCTATAGTACTTTAAAACATATAGAAAGCACCCTCCCTTCTACTACTTTTATTAAGGTTCATAAATCATATATTGTTTCGATCAACCACATTATGAAGACAGATTCTCTTCATGTCTATATTCATGATAAAACATTACCCATAAGTGATACTTATCGCAAAGCTTTTTTTGAAATGATTAGCAAAAGAAAGTTGTAAGGAATATTATTTTATTGAACTCATTTTAAATTTGTGTCAGTTTTCACATTAAATTAGATTTTCAACAGGATTACTTTATTAATTTTGGGAAAAATTCAAAAAACGTATTCTACATTATGAACACAAAGACTTTATTTCTCTTTCTATTAGTATTTGCAACATTTAATTTTTCTAATGCCCAGGACAATGGCGAAAATGAATTAGGGGCCTGGTACATGTATTTCGGGACAAATCGCGTAAGTGATAAACTTAGTATTCATTCTGAAGCGCAGTTTCGATTTTATGAAGTTGCTTCAAGTTTTAATCAATTACTACTAAGAACGGGGTTAAACTACCATATCAGTGATAAAGCAATAGCTACTTTGGGATACGGATTTATTAGCACTGATGGTACATTTGAAGATACTCCTGGCGAAGAAAACACAAATGAACATCGAATCTTCGAACAGTTTATTTTGAAGAATACTGTAGGCAAATTTAAATTCGAACATCGATACCGCCTAGAGCAACGATTTATAAGTACACAGAATGATGATTTTACCGAACATAGAGCACGATATCGTTTACAACTCACCTACCCAATTAATCAAAAATGGTTTCTAAATGTCTATGACGAAGTATTTATTAATCTACAAGAACCTATTTTTGGTCAAAACAGATTATATGGTGCTGTAGGGTATAATGTAAAATCTAATTTTAGCATACAACTGGGGTATCTCAAAAATCATTTTACCGGTGTTAATTATGATCGATTACAGCTTGGTGTGATCTATAATACTGACTTTAGAAAAAAAGAAAAAAACTAATGCACATTTCAAAAGATAATACTCCGGCGTTAGTACTAATCGATATTCAAAAAGGGTTTGAAGATATCGCTTATTGGGGTGGAGAACGCAATAATCCCGATGCCGAGACTAATATGCAAAAGCTCCTGGTATTTTGGAGAACGTATGATCTTCCTGTATTTCATATCAAGCACTGCTCTACTACACCTGCTTCTCCCCTGGCCAAAGGTAATGTGGGTAATGATTTTATGGATTTTAATACTCCGCTAGCACATGAACCCATTATCGAAAAAGATGTGAATAGTGCTTTTATAGGAACCGATCTTAAAGAGCAATTAGAGCACAAGAATATAGATACACTGGTTATTATAGGATTAACTACAGATCATTGTGTATCTACCACAACCAGAATGGCTGGTAATTTTGGATTTAACACCTATTTAATAGAAGATGCTGTTGCTACTTTTAATAAGATAGGGGCTAACGGGCAAGAATATAGTGCACAATTAATACATGATACGGCCATAGCAAGTCTAAAAGATGAATTTGCTACCATTGTATCTACAGAAACACTTCTTAATGCTCTAAGTTAAGTCAAAAACCTGGGTGATGTCTAAACACAATTACGAAAATAAGCTCGCAATACTACAGGCAATCCCGTCTGCAAACATTAAGATTGTCCCGATAGCGCGGATTTACAATCCGTGAAACATCCCAAAATATCAAAACACTTGTTATTATAACTGTTTTTTTATTATAGTACATTTATAATAATTTCAATTATAGATACAATTGTTTTAAATTTATTTTGGAGTTTAGAAACACGGATTGCAAATCCGTGTTATCAGGTTCTTCCTTGGAATAAGAGTCTAAAACCAATTAATCAATACTCCATTACACGCAACGTTGTATATCAATGTAACAAATGAAAAATATCATATTAACTATATTATCAATTCTAACTTTTGTTTTTATACATGCACAATCAGATTCATCTAGCACTAAATTGATTCAAATATCGAATGCTAAATATGCTGTTTATAAGTACGATGCGACATTGAAAGTAAATATTTTGACCTATCAATACTCTGACTTATGGGATTTAGATAATGATAAAAAAAAGGACAGTATCATATTTATAAGTAATGGTGGAGCTCATGCTTTCTATCACCTAGAAATATGGCTTTCATCATCTAATACTAAAACAAAATTTCAAAAACTATATACCGATTTCCCTTATCCCGAATGTATCAAAAGTGTAGATGAAATAGAAACTTATCTTCCTCATCTAGTTATACGAGACTTTGATTCAGACGGAATAGATGAATTATTTCTGAACGTGAACCATAATTTAGCACCAACTTTAGACGAACTAAAGGAAATGGGACTATCGACAAAACAGGTTTTAATAGACTACAAATTAGGTAAGTTAACTGTTACTGATTTCAAAAAATAAACGAAATACAACAATAGACCTGATGACGTATTTGTGCTTTAAATCCGCATCATCGAGTCATGTGATTTTTATTAAGTACAACCTGGTGAATTTAACATATATAATGATAATATATATTTTTAATCAAAGTAAAATGATTGATGTATAGTTATCTATACTATTTTTATTTTTGAAATTTGGTGATATCTTTATTGTATAATACATGATACATACAAATATTTACAAACGAGTATATGTGTACTATTACGTATATAACGTTGTTGTACTGCATTAAAAAACTATGAATAAAAAAATACTCTTTCTATTTCTCCTACCAATATTATCCTTTTCACAAATACAGCAGGAATTCTATGTCGATGATGTAGAAATAGTTGAACATTTAACAGTTAATTTCTGTGTTGATAATGATGGAAAGACAAGTAGTGTCACCATAATTCCAAACAGAACTACTTATAAAAACCAAGAAAATATAGACAAAGTTGTAGCTTATCGAAAAAGTATTGAATACTACCCTGATAGTAAACTAAGAAACAATTGTTATGACTATACATTTATCTTTGTAAACAATAAATACAATAAAAAAGAACTTAATACAACAGAATGTACAAAATGTAATGTTTTCAAAAGGGGAAAATATAAATATGGAAATATCAATTATCCAGATGTTATTATTAAGAGGCGAAAAAACATTCAAATTGAGAAGGATAAAGACTCCAAATCTAAATACAGAATTGAGTGGATATCTCCTTGTGAATATAACCTGACTTACACAATGGTGAGTGAAAAGAAACATAAGTATCTACTAGGAGAAACTATTAATGTCAAGATTATTGATATTTTGGATAACGGCAACTATGTCTATCATTCAAATTTACTTGATAGAACAATTACAACTGGAGTAATCAAAAAAGTAAATTAAAAACGCAGTACAACAACATATATGTGACCATAGCAGCTAAGTGATTAATCGAATGGTCTTTGTGTTTTTAATAAGTCGCAAAGCTTACCCAAAAGATAAGTTAGCAATCACTGCATAGGAGAATCAAAAAGTAAGGTAACTTTTTGTACTGCTACAACACATATATTAAACGTTATGAGAAATATTTAACAAGTTTCACGGAAAATAGGGTAATTAAATATCAAATATATGTACATATTTGTATAAAATATGATAACATGGTAACAGCCATAATAACAAAAGAAGAAATTAGTAGGGCAAATGTATCTAAAGCCTACAAGGAATCAATACTGAATGCATATGAGTATGCTCAAGAAGATGAAGAAGGTTACTTTTTTGATGCCGCCTGTAAAGTATTCAGGTATATATTAGAATTAACAGATGAACTTCCCAAAGAAAAACTGAATGGAATAATTTATGACGATCTGATAGATGATTCTGCTTCTTGGTCTGAAATAGATACACGCATTGTAAAAGTGATTGTTCAACATGTAAGTAAAAATGAAGATGAAGAATATCCTGACTTCTTTGAGCTATCTTCATGGCTTTTTGACAGATTAGAAAACGTTAATACAGATGACTTTGCTTCAAAAATATTAAATATTCTGCAGGAGAAAGGGCTTGTTGAATCGGAAAGAGACATGATTTTGAGTTTAGTTGTAGCACATTCTGTGATACTAATTCGAAATGAACAAACCACTAGTTTTGGAAAAATTGCATTGTCTTATATTGACGAAATTCTTGCATTAGTAAAGAAAGAGGAAGAAAGTGAAGCCATATATCAAATCTATTTGCTTCTCAAAAAAGAAAAACCTGAACAATTTAAGAATCGGTTTGAAGCACTTTTGGAAGATATGATACAATCAGGAACCAATGGGCGTTACTATGCAATAATGGCTACTGAACAAGATGATCCTGAAAGAGCATTAGAATATGCTAAAGAAGAAAGCATAGATAAATATATAAGTACAGCTTATAGAGTTTGTTTTTATGCCAAAGGCAATGCGAAAGAGAAGTACAAAAAGCTTTTATTTGCTCTTTACAAGGAACATGGAATGAATACTGAACGCTCAAAACGTGTCTTGCAAATCTGGGGAAAAGAAGATAGGCTAACAATACTTGAACAGCTTAAAGCAAATAGAAAGTAAGCCAACATCTCATAACACTATTTAAAAATCCATTGAAACACATTTTACATTAAACGTTGGGTACAATTATTATAGAAAATATCTAGTTAAAAAAACACAAATGCAACCTTTAGCAAAGATTATTACACTTTTATTAGTGTCTTCGTTATTATTCTTAGCCTCATGCTCTGAGAAAGATGAATCAAATCCTGAGGAAATGGAACCAGTTGATAAGGAATTTGTAATCTATTCCGATGAAAACTACCCTACTATACCCAGTGGTGAAATTCCAATTTCAGATCAAAGGTTTGTAGGAGGAGCCAATGCAAGTGATACCAACGATGGCTTAGAAAGCACTCCTTGGGCCACTTTTGACAAGGCACTACAAGAACTAGCTGCCTCAGATACTTGGTACTGCTTAAATATAGCATCTGACATTACTGTCGACTCTTTTATCGATACTAAATTTTATGGGTCCGGTCCTGGAACATCGTCACAATTTGCATACATTAGGAGTGATCCTGCTTTGTCGACTCCTGCAACGTTAACCTTAAATGCTAGAGTAGAAATAGATGGACAACAAAATTGGCTTTGGTATGGTTTTAAAATGACTGGTACCCAAGGGATCAATATTGGGGAGGATCTTCCAACCAATCACCATACTATACGGAATATTGAAGGAAAAATGACGGGTACAGGTGGTGATAATCATGGTTTTTTTCAGGCCGTCAATTACAATGCTAACTACTTTGGAGTGTTTAATTCTAATTTTACAGGTCCAGGAACAACGAGTGATGGTGTCCACGGCAATACAGCTGCAATCATTGCGTTTCGCGTTACACATTTGCGAATCGAAAATAATAGGATAACAAATGCCCCAAGACCTCTTTATTACAAACATTCTAATCAACCAAATAATGGTCCAGCCGACATTCACATTCGGTATAACTATCAGCCGGAAACAGCAACTGGCGAGTCTTGTTTTTTTGCCGGAAGGGTTGAAGGAGGAATATTTGAAATTACCGACAATATTTTTGGAAGCAGTGTAGAAATATCCAACGGAGGCGGTTCCGAACAGCCTGATGGGCACTTCATCTCACACAACACTTTTTTGACAGATTTAAAAATCCAAAATGGAAACGATCCAGTTGTCAATGCTACCATTAAAAATAATGTGATTGTCGGTAATCTTGAATTACTTCGGTATAAAACGAATACGAATACCAACACTACGGATTATCAACTATACGGAGGAAATATTTACTATCAATCCGAAGTATACACACTTGAGCAATGGAAAGCCCAATCTGTTCCAGGTAATCAAGATATGAATTCAATAGCCGGAATACCTCAATTTTCAGATCCCCTTATGAATCCTGAAGATTATGAATTACAGATGGATTCGCCGGGGAAAGGTAGAGCAAGCGATGGAAAGGATATTGGAGCCCAAACGGATTATGTGGGAAACAAATTGTAAAACTCAAAAACCTGATAGTTATTAACAATGGTTAAAAAATCATAGCTACCCTTAAGGACAGCAACGCTTTTTAGCCGGAACGTTGGCTTTAATTATGAAAAACTCGATAGCGCGGATTTGTAATCCGTAAAACATACTAAAATATTAAAATAGTCACTTATAATGTGACTGTTTTTTTGTTATCATACATTCACAATAATCCAACTATTGATACGATCTTCTTAAATTTATTTTGAAGTTTTAAAAACACGGATTACAAATCCGCTTTTCGAGTCTGGCAATCAGCAGATTTGTGCTTTTTACCAATTTTTGGTATTTTTGAAATAAATAATGCTAAAATGAGTAAAAATACATCAATATCACTCGGAAATTATTTTGACCAATTCATTCAAAACCAAATATCGACAGGGCGTTATAAAAACGTAAGTGAAGTGGTACGTGCTGGACTTCGACTCTTAGAAAATGAAGAAAGTAAGGTAATTGCTTTACGAAATGCAATACAAGAAGGACTTAATAGTCCATTAGTCGAAGATTTTGACTTTGACGAAAACTTAAAAAGATTAAAAGCCGAGAAAAGAAAAAATGGCTAAAGTTATCTTAAGACAAGAAGCCATAGATGACTTGAATAGCTAGAAACCTTCTTGGATTTAAGTCAGAAAACATATAATATTCTATCAAATACTTTCGGCATAAAGAATTGAAGTGATCAGAATACTTCATGAGCGAGTGGACTTAAAAAACAAAATGACCTAATAAAAATCATTATCAGAGCATGAATTTATAATCTATTTTTCTAATTTATGAATACTGATTTACTCCTTCATTACACGAATATTCTACTAATTTTTACATCACTATTTTTCGCATTCTTCTTACTCTATCTAAAATCAAAGAATAAAATAGGTAATATTTTTCTAGCTTTTTTTTTAATGGTGAGAACTGTTGATATATTTCCTTCTACTTTTGTTTTTTTAAAATTAACACCAGTTCTTGATATTTTAAGGATGGATATTGGAGCATTTTTTCAAGCTCCGTTACTTTTCTTATTTACTTTATCAGTAATCTATTCCGATTTTAAACTCTCATCAAAACATCTTATAGCATTACTTCCATTTATTGTTAGTACAGCAGTATTACTTCCAAATTTTTATTTGGCAAATGAAAGTGAACAGCTTTTATTCTATAAAAATTATACACATACATTAGAAGGTAAATTATCCTATACCTTAGCACATCTTCAAAATTTATTTTACATCATAATTACTTTTGTTTTACTTGCTAGATATAAAAAACTAGTATTCGAAAACTATTCTAAAAGTACAAACACAAATTATAAATGGTTGTTTCAAATGAATATGATGTGTTTGCTTTTATTCATTTTTGCACTCGTAAAAAACATATATCGCTTTGGGGATCATTTTGGTTTTATCTCTATTTTAAGACTCTCTACTTCTTTAATAATGCTGGGCTTTACTTGTTGGCTAATTTTTAAAGCATTAAATGCCCCTAAATTATTTAGAGGAATTTCTTCAAACTTACAATTGGCATCTATATTAAAAACAGAAAAAATTAATCCTGAAATAGACGTCTGGAATAGTCAAAAAGCAAAACTTAAAGAGTTTATGTCAGAAAAAGAACCTTATTTAGATTCAGATTTAACCATTAAGAGTTTGGCCAACCAAATGCAAATGGAAGAAAGAGATCTTTCGATTTTAATAAATACGCAATTGAATTTGAACTTTTATGAATTTATAAATACGTATAGAATAAATAAAGCAAAAAAAATATTAGAAGACACATCACAATCAAAACTTACAATACTCGAAATTTTATACCAAGTAGGATATAACTCTAAATCTTCATTTAATACCGCTTTTAAAAAAGCAACAGGAATTACACCTACCGTGTACAGAAAAAAGTTTCAAAAAAAAGAGTTCGAATAAATTATTCGGTCGTATAACTCAGTTTTATAGTTGTTTTTTGAGGTAAAAATATTTTTACAATTATGAAACCTTACAAATTAATTATTCTAATTACGCTATGCCTTTTTTCTCTACCCTGCAGTTCTCAAAGCAAAAAAATAGAAAAAGAACAAAGCCTAAAAATTAAAATAAGTGGTAAAAAAATTGCCGAGATTTTGTCATTTTTTCCTGCTGATGAACCAGGAGGAACTTTTCTTGTAACGCAAAATGGAAAACACATCGCTTCGGCAGCACTTGGAAAGAGCAACCTTGAATTAGATGTAGATATGCAATTAAATAATGTCTTCAATATTGCATCTGTTACTAAACCATTCACCGCAGTAGCAATCTTTACATTAATAGAAAAAGGAAAAATTTCTTTACATAATAAAGTCTCGAAATTTGTACCCAACTTTCCAAAAGAGGGAAAAGATATTACTATTGGGCATTTGTTATCTCATAGTTCGGGTATGGAATATAAGAACGATCAAAAGCAACGTAATGACTTTAAAAGAGCAATTAAAAATAGAAATGAAAATGACTCTAATTTTATTCTTGAATATTTCAAAAAAGAAAAGTTTGATGCAAGACCAGGAAATAAATTTGATTATAACAATGTAGCCTATCAATTACTGGGATACATTATCGAACTTGTTAGTAATAAAACCTATGAAGCATATCTAAAAGAGGTTTTCTTTACTCGGCTAAAAATGAACAATACTTTTTTAGAAAGCTCTACCAAAGTCATAAAAAATAGAGCAATTGGATACGATTCGTTTAACCAAAATGATTATCAAATTAGAAAAATAGACAGTGATGATTCTTATTTTTACTCAGCAGGTGGACTTATGTCGACAGTTAAAGATTTATCAATTTGGTATGAAGCTCTAATGAATTACAAAATAATAAGTAAACATAATGTAGAAAAACTAATTACGCCTGTTAAATACAATGATGGTACCTATGCCGGAAATGGATATGGCGTATTTACAGGGAGCTTAAATGGACATAATTTTATACTACACGATGGTTTAGGTTGGGGTTACGGTTCAATAGTATTGTATTTTCCAGAATCAAAACTTTTTATTGCGCATTTAAGAAATTGTGGGTATTGTAAATATGATGTTGGATTATCATATAGCGCACCAATCAGAATCGCGTCAATGTTACTAAATTCCGAATATTTTAATAAGAATTATCCAAACAAAACACTCTTAAGAGAATATGCCGGGACATATCACTCATCCCCTTCTAAAAAGGTCAAAATTATAGTAGAAAAAGAAGGCAAACTATACTTAGAAAGCAAAAGATTCGGATTATTACCATTAATGCCAATTAACCAGAATACTTTTTTCATTGAGAGAAATAATGAAACTATAACTTTTAAAAAACAAGCAAAGAATGAGTTTGAAATGATTTCTAACAAGGGTTTCCCAATCGTATTTAAAAAATAACGAAAGGATAACTCAATAGCTTGGATTTGCAACCTAATGGCAAGTATTTGCAATCCGTGAAACATACTAAAATATCAAAACAGTCACTTATAATGTGACTGTTTTTTGTTAGAATACATTCACAATAATCCAATTATAGATACGATTGGTTTAAATTTATTTTGAAGTTTTAGAAACACGGATTACAAGTCTGCGTCATCGAGTTTAATAAAAATACTAAAATGAATGATGACTAATTTTCTTGACAAAAATTCTATAGAGAAATTATTCTTTACTTTTGAAGCTGACAAAAAAAGAGCTTCTAATTCATGAGTATGACCCAACCCACAAGAAATGCAGTAAAAACAGTATGGCATACATTTATCAGTAGTTCTGCATGGCGTTGGTTGCAAAAAGCAATTGTATTGACGATTTTCTCTTTAGTGGTAAATCATTTAGCAACGCGTGATAGTTTTCTATATAGTGAATCGTATAGATTTCCCATAGAAGGTTTTCTGTCGACTATTGTTTTATCTATTCTCATTGGAATCATAGCAGATCTAAATTTTAAATTTTACAAGAAAAAACATTTCTCTAAAAAGGTAGAAATTGTCACTATCATATGGTTTATGATTTCTACTCTAGGATATATTACGATCATGTATATTCCTGTAAATATTATTATAGATAAAGTTGTAGGCGGACAGACAATATTCTATTATTTATTAATTGGTTTACTAATCACCTTATTATTGTGTTTTATTCTCATAGGTTTATTGTATGCTCAAGATATATACAATTTATATAGGTTATCCATAAAAGATGCTGAAATAACTATTGACAACGGCGCGAAAATGATGAAGCTTACCTATGAAAATATTGCGTGCTTTTACAGTGAAAACAAAATTGTGTATACTGTTCAAAATGATGGTACAACAATTAACACCGATTTTACATTGAATGAGCTCGAAGAAAAAATAAACGATCAATTGTTTTTTAGAGCCAATCGCCAAATTATCATTCACAAAGATGCTGTAGATCAAATTGAGAGGATCGAAAATGGCAAGTTGCGTATTCGGTTAAAAGCTTTCATTAAAAACGATGAGATTGCTGAAATTACTATCAGTCGCTACAAGCGAAAAGCATTTATAAATTGGTTTCAATAAAAGATACCAAAAACTACCGACTATTCAGTTATAATTTACGACCATCCAGTAAAAACATAAGTATTTAAAGGGGTTTTCAGAGATTTTGTTCATTACTTCGTTTAGAATTTAAAATCAAAAAACAATGAACAAAATCACCTTACGACAAATATTAATTCCGTTAATTACCATTGCAATCATCCTCTTTTTATGGTTTGGACCAATTAATTTAGATTTTCTAACGCTTATCGTTTCTTCAATAGTAATTTTTATAGCAAGTGCTATAGAATATAAAGGAAAAGCATTTTCAGAACTTGGGTTTCAACGCGAAAAATTTACGATCAAAAACATCTTAGTACTTGCCCCATTAGTTGCACTAGCGCTCTTTGTTTTTTATGCCTTTGCATTGGTTCCTGTAATTACAAAACTAACTGGAGTTCCTATAGATTATTCAAGTTTTGATCAATTAAAAGGAAATCTTCCTACCTTATTGCTTACTTTATTAATAGTGTGGGCTACTTCAGGATTTGGAGAAGAAATAATCTTTCGTGGTTATTTTATGCGACAATTTGTAAAATTCTTTGGAGAAAGCAAAATCAGTATAGTATTTAATATTGTCCTAGTTACTGGTTTTTTTGGTTTCATGCATTGGCAACAAGGCATTACAGGACAACTTGTTACTTGGATTACCGGAGCACTCATAGCCCTGATATTCTACTTGCGTAAATACGATTTGTGGTTTGTTATTGCTGTACATGGTTTTTTTAACACAATAGCTTTAACTTGTATTTACTTTGGTTTGGCGTAACGATACTAAGTAATAAATTTGAATTTAAATGTACGGATTACAAATCCGTATTATCGAAGCTTGCTCACAACACGATATTTGATGTCATAGCAGCTAAGCGATTAATCAAATGGTTGTTATATTTTGGTAAGACACAATGCTTTTCAGCAAAAGAAAATTAGCACCCAATGTACAGAAAACATCGAAAGCAAGGTAACAATTTGCCCTGCTACGACACATATATTAACGTTAGCTTTAATTATGAAAATCTATTAAATTTGAAAAACATTTATACCTATAATGCGCCAATAAAAGGATTACTTATAATAAAACTTTTATTAGGAATCAGTTTGTTATCTTTTTTTGTTTACTTATTTAAAAATGAAATTTTCCCTGATATCTGGACATTTGCAGGACCACTACTCAGTCTTGCACTTATAATAAACGGACTGACAAGCTCTAAAATAAAAGAAATAAATGTCCATAATTCACAGAAAATGATTGAAATTATTAAAGAATCCTTGTACTCAACAAAAACTAAAAAGATTAATTTTCAATCATTAAAATCAGAATTGAAATCAGAAAATGCAAAAAAAGTATTCGTTATTATAATTAAACTTAGATTAATTATTTTAGAAAATAATAAAGAGATTGAAGAGCTCGGCAGTAATTTGTTTTCACTTAATAATAGTAAGCTTACAAAGTTACATTATGACTTAAAGGCTATATACAAAAATAACCCAGATAGTGCGGAGTCGTAACCCATAAAACATACCAAAACATCAAAACAGTCACTTATAATGTGACTGTTTTTTTGTTAAAGTACATTTATAATAATCCAATTATAGATACGATTGTTTTAAATCCAGAGGATTATATTTTTAGTTCTGTTAGAAATTATTCAGATTTAGATCATAAATTAGAAATTGTTGTTTTAAATTTATTTTGAATTTAAAAGCACGTACAGAAAAGACATGGAAGCTATTATTACAGTTGTTGGTTTTTTGGGAGCAGGAAAAACCACATTATTAAAACACTTGATGATCGGCTATATTGACAAAGGTTGGAAGCCTTTTATTATTCTTAATGATTATGAAAATGCAAATCTTGATGCCCAACAATTTATCGAACAAATAGAACCTAAACAAGTCAAGGCACTTAGTGGCAGTTGTATTTGTTGTAGTGGCATAAATGAACTTAGAGATTTTGTGAATAGAATTCCTAAGCGAACTAATGGAATTACGCTTATTGAAGCTAACGGTACTTCTGATGCCTGTTCACTCATGAGCTTTCTTGGAGTTGGTCTCAACGATCGATTTCTCCCCCCTGTTCAAATATCGGTTGTTGATGTTAAAAATTGGCAAAAAAGAGGAGAACATAATGAACTTGAAGCAAATCAGATTCAGGTATCTTCTTTGATTGTATTAACACATATTGAAAATATACCATTAGACAGGTTAACCTTTGTAGTTAATGAACTACATAAACTTAACCCATTAGCAGAAATTATAAACATGGATAAGGTTGATGTTTCACTTCTTCCTAAACTCTCGCCATCTAAAAACAATGCTCAAAAGTTTGAACACCTTAAAGCGCATTGGTCTTCCTGCTCTACTGATCTACCAAATTTACCGAATTCAAATTGCATTTATGATATTTGTAATGTACTTCCAAAAAGTATCCTACGTGTGAAAGGTTGTACTCAAATTGGAAATAAAGAAGAGTACACTTATTTTGAACGAACTCCAAGTGGTGAAGTACTTGTTAGACCTTTTAATGGAGTACCAATAACAGGATCAAAACTTCTAACTATAGGCCCTGGGAGTGAACCCAAACTACTTGAAAAAGCAATCAAAACTAGCCTGTTACAACAGAATAAAAATGAACTTAAACACGCTACAACAAAGTATAAACCCTATTAAAACAGGGTTTATTTAACCCATAATTATAAACAAAGAAACTTATAGTAAAGATATGTTGAAAACCAAAATAGGAATTATAACAGTTAGTGATAGAGCTAGCGCTGGAGTTTATGAAGATGAGAGTGGAAAAGCAATTATAGATACTCTAAATGAATATTTGAATTCTGAATGGACAGATTTGTACGAAATTATTCCGGATGAACAAGATTTGATAGAAAAAACAATCATTGATATGGTTGATAATCAAAATTGCTGTTTAGTAATTACGACAGGAGGTACAGGACCTTCTAAAAGAGATGTTACACCAGAAGCTACTGAAGCCGTATGTGATCGCATGATGCCTGGATTTGGAGAGCTTATGAGAGCAGAATCATTAAAATATGTCCCTACTGCCATCCTCTCAAGACAAACTGCCGGCCTGAGAAAATCAAGTTTAATAATTAATCTTCCTGGAAAACCAAAATCGATAAGAGAGTGTTTGAGTGCCGTTTTTCCAGCTATTCCATATTGTATAGATTTAATGGATGGACCATTTTTAGAATGTAATGAAGATGTTATAAAGCCATTTAGACCAAAGAATAAGATAAAAGCCAACAGCTAACACTATGTAAACGCAATGCTTTTTTAGTGTTTTGAGGAAAATTTATGACAACAAACATCAGCGTATCTGGATAATAAATATGATAAAGTGTTTGAACAGTTGACAAAATGAACAGAAGTTAAACCTAAAAAAATGTCTAAGTATTTACTTAATTGCTTTTTACTTGTATTGCCCTTATTTATATGGAATATAGCTCTTTATAAATATCTACCCAAAGGCTATACATCTAAAGATATTTGGGATGATATTCCGTTTTGGCTAAATATAACTGAAAATATTCTAAGAGTAATTGTCTTTCTTTTCCCTCTATTAATGGTACTTTCTTTTCAATCTAAAACTCAAAAAATAGGATTAGTAGTTTACCTAGCTGCTCTTTTAATTTATTTTTTATCTTGGATTTTACAAATTTACTTTAGTGACAGTTTATGGAGCAGAAGTTTAATTGGGTTTATGGCTCCTGCATATACAACCATCTTTATTTTTATTGGAATTGCAATGATTGGCACACAATCAATTATTCTTATTCCAAGGGTAAGTTTGATTTATATTTTAGCATCAATACTTTTTGTTTCAATTCATACATACCATTCGTATTTAGCATACATAAATCTGCGACAACATATTTAGAAATTGATTAAATAAGAACGAAACCTGATAGCGCAAATTTGTAATCTGTGAAGCATACCCAAAATATTAAAATAGTCACTTATATTGTGATTGCTTTTTTGTTAAAGTACATTAACAATAATCGAGTTATAGATACGATTGTTTTAAATTTATTTTCAAGTTTTAATAGCACAGATTTGCAATCCGTGCTATCGAGATATATAATGTTGTTGGGCGTCATGAGATACAAATAAACCTCGTTATAATTCAAATTAACTAAAAATATGAATTCTAAATGTTAAGATTATTCCATATTAGTGAAGAAGAAAACATTGAAAAATTTAATCCTAGAATTTCAAAGAAACAATGGAATAACAAAATGTTGTATGTCTGGGCTATTTCAGAGCAAAAACTCCATAATTATTTATTGCCTAGAAATTGTCCAAGAATTTGTATCAATATGGGGCAATCTTCTATCTTAAAAGAACTATTACCCTTGGAAGAAATTCAAAATAGAAAGTCAATTATAATTGTACCTGAAAATTGGAAATCAAGCATACAAAACTGTATTCTTTATAAATATCAATTTAAAAAACAAAATTTCAAATTAATAGATAAAATCGCTGGTTATTATGTTAGCACAAAAACTGAATCTCCAATACATAAAGTAAAGATTAAAAACTGTATAAAAGAACTAGACGAATTGAATGTCGAATTAAAAATAGTCGATAAAATAAAAATGTTAAAAATTAAAGAAAAAATTGTCGAAAATTTAGAAGAATTCTCGATTATTAAGTGGAGTAACTTTTAATTATAAATTATGGTTTTAAACGATTATTGGAAAATAAAAAACACAGATTGTAAATCCGTGCCATCGGGTTTATATATATGTTTTTGTTTTAGATATTTCATGATATCTTTATTGTATAATACATAATAAATACAAATATTTACAAACGGGTATACTGGTACTATTGCACACATTATGTTGTTGGTAGTAATTAAAAAAAGATGAGAACACGGGAATTTAAAAAAACAATCAGCAAACTCCTACATCCCAATTTTGGAACATTGATTGTATTTTGTGTTGTACTTTATGGGTTGGCAATTTTTCAAGACTACGTTTTCTCCAGAATTAAACCAACTGGGTTTTATTGGTCCGATACTATGCTCTATAATATCTATTGGCTTTTATTTATTCCATTTATAAAAATTGCAAATTCTTTTTACAATAAAGTTCAATTCAAATCATTAACTAGCAAAGTAATGTATTCTATAGGCACAGGACTTTTATTTAGTGTTGTGCATATATTTATTTTTACTTCAATTTTTATTTTAGGGAGTAATCTTATCTATTTAGTACCTCATCGTTTTTTAACAATACTTAAAAATGCAGTCTCAAATCAATTACATATAACGGTAATTATCTATTTATTTAGTCCTTTTGTTTTTGATTACCTTAAAAGGAAAAAACAGTTAAATAAGCACTTCCAAAATCAAAAGATCAATAAGACCATTACTGTTAAAAATGGTAATCGTAGAATAAAGATTGATCCTTGTACAATTCTATTCATCAAAACTGACAGGCCCTATACAATGGTATATTCTAGTAATCAAAAATTCCTGCATGATGAGAGTTTAAAAAAACTTGAAAAATTATTAGATCCTCAAATCTTTCTTAGGGTACATCGTTCAGCAATTATTAATAAAAATCATATAAGAGAATTGAAATCTCGAAAGAATGGTGATTATGATGGAATTCTAACAAATGGACAATCTATTAGGTTTAGCAGACATTATCGACAGAATTGGAATGAATTGTTGAACCACTAAGCTTAAAAACCACTCCAGTTAGCCTATTTGCAGATAGTTGCCTTTTCAACACATTATATTTTTTTGACTTTTGAAATTCATTAAAATTTAAAAAAATGATGAATATGAAAGACACAGTAGCAATATACATCGTCGGTATTTTCTTAACTCTAAATGCTTGTTCGCAATCTGTCAAAAAGTATAACACGAATTTAAAAACGAAAATCACCTCAGAGAACACCAATCAAAAAGATTGTAATTGGTGTGGAACTTTCGAAGTTCCAAAAGATGTTTCATGGAGGACCATTATCCCTCCTAAAGAAGAACCAGGAGACAAACTTATTATTTCTGGAATGGTATATTTTCCCGATGGTAAAACTCGGGCAAAAGATATTATCGTTTACGTTCATCATACCAACAATAAAGGGGTGTATCCCAAAAGAGGAAATGAAAAAGGAAATGGTAAATACCATGGATATCTGAGGGGGTGGATGAAAACAGATTCAAATGGCAGATATGAGTTTGAGACCATACGCCCTGCCCCCTATCACAGTCATGATGGAGAGCCTGCTCACATCCACTATAGTATAGAAGGTCCCGGCTATCCCGAGTATTGGTTGACCGGACTGTGGTTTTCTGACGACCCTAGAGTAACTGAATATAAAAAGAAAATCGAGAGAAGCGGAGGGTTTTCAAATATTGTAACCTTAACAAAAGATGAAAATAATGTTTTAAGAGGTAGAAGAAATATTATACTTCAAAAGTTTAAAGATTAAGGTATGAAATCACTGTCATTTTTAAACAAATCGATTTGGACTGTCTCTGAAAAAAGTGTCAGTTTTAGTTTACTTCTATTAAGGTTTGGAGTCACATTTTCAATGATTTATCTACATGGGTACCCAAGATTTATAAACTTCAATGAATTTAGTACAGAATTTGCAGATCCCTTAGGAGTGGGTACCGTTGCGAGTTTAAGTCTTGTTGTATTCGCCGAATTCTTTTGTTCTTTGTTTTTACTATTTGGGTTGCTTACAAGATGGAATTGTATCCCACTAATTATTACCATGATTGTAGCTACCTGGGTGATTAATGGAGGGAAAGATTTTATTTTTCAAGAAAAAAGTTTTGTGTATTTAATTACCTACACCAGTTTATTAATAAGTGGAGGAGGTTACTTTTCTTTGGATTATCTGCTATTAGTTCGAAAAATGAAAACTAAAACGCTAACTACTATACTCGATGGCACAGATTTGTAACCTGTAAAACATACCATAATATAAAAACAGTCACACTATAAGTGACTGTTTTTATATTATGGTATGTTTATAGTTATAGATACGATTGTTTTAAATCCAGAGGATTATATTTTTAGTTCTGCCAGAAATTATGCAGATTTAGATCATGAATTAGAAATTGTTGTTTTAAATTTATTTTTGAAGTTTTAATAGTGCGGATTGCAAATCTGTGCTACCGGGATTACAAATAGTTAATAGTCTTAAAAAACACCGTTGAATGCTAAATATAATTGCTATAATTGTTCTTTTTGGAGCCATACAAGGGTTTTTACTTTGTTTGTATTTATATTTCAAAAAAAAAGACAATAAAAAAGCATTCAATAATTTTACTCTTTTTTTATTCTCATTATCCTTTTTTAATTTCACATATGCATTAATGTATATGAAGATTTCAAACTTGGGATTTATTCCTTTAACCTCTTTCCCTTTTCCATATAAGTATCTTATTGCAGTTGGTTTTTATTTTTTTATAAAAAGTCAACTATCTAAAGAAGAAAAAATCGTTTCAAAATATGATTACCTTCTATTCTTACCCGCTTTTTTTTATGGTCTATTACGAACATATTGGTATATAAAACTTCATACAGGTTTAGATAAAGATATTTTTTGGAATGTATATAAAGCAGGGTTCTTTACCTATAACGAATACGTTTATTTAATTTTCAACCTTCTTTTAGTAAGCCTGGCAATAAAATTTTTAACGAGGTACAAAACCCAAATAAGAGGAACAAAAGTTTCTCAAAAAAATTGGGAATGGTTCTTAAAATTTTCATACGTATTTATAGTTGTCATAATTTTAAACATAATATTAGCCGTAATTGTGCATATCGTAGGTGATCTATATAATGGAATAGTTTATTCAATTATTTTAATTTTAAATTCAATATATATTTATTGGGTAGGATTCGAGTCGCTTACAAAATCAAACTATTTATTCAATACGTTTACACTTAAAAAGCAAAATTCAATTGAAGATAAAACACCTAGTATATTGGCTCAAAAACTTGAACATTATATGAAAGTGGAGGAGGTTTTTAAAAATAAAAATTTAAAACTATCAGACTTAGCATATCTAATTGAAACAAATGAAAAAGAATTATCGGTATTTATTTATGAATCATTCGAAATGTCGTTCTCGGAGTATATCAATCGGTTTAGAATTGAAAAAGTTAAAACACTTTTAAAAACCGAAGATCAAAAAAAGTACACATTATTAGCCATAGCCGAAAATGCTGGTTTTAGCTCGAAATCTTCATTTAATGCTGTTTTTAAGAAATTTACCGGTTTAACCCCTTCCCAATACAAAGCAAGTCTTAAAAATTAATATGTCCAGTATTTTTTTTCTGGACATCCTTTCTGCTATTTTTCTTAAAAAACGGTAGGATTGCCTTTAGTTTTGTTTTCATAAATTAAAAAATAACATTATGAAATCAATCTTTGCAGGTATTACTATGTGTCTTTTACTTTTCTCATTAAACACGTATAGTCAAGGCGAAAATGTAACAGTTAAAGACAGTATTAATACATTTTATGACAAGCTCTTTGAAGAGCTGGAAGAAAACTACTTGCATACTAAAGATATAGATTGGTTAGGTCTGAAACCTTATATAAAAAAGAAAGCCTTAAAAAGTAAATCCTTCGAAGAGTCTTTAAAAACTACAGTACAACTATTTGATACCATTAAAGGAAATCATCTACTTCTTTTTTCAGAAAAAGATTGGTATAAAAGCACACTTGGCAAACAATTATCTCAAGAACAATTTAATCAAAGCCTTGCAGATGCTTATGAAAATGGAAAACCCTTTGAAGCAAAAGTTATTGATAAGAAATATGGCTATGTATTTATACCAGGAATGCTGTTAAAAGATGCTACGAGAGAAGAGTTAAATAAAGCTGCTCAAGAAATTTATGATGCCATTACAAAAGTAGATCAATCACACAACATTAAGGGCTGGATAATTGATCTTCGTTTAAATATTGGTGGTAATTCTAATGTAATGCTTGCCGGGTTGTATCACTTATTAGGAAATGGTACCACTCACCTGTCCCTGGATATTGATAAAAATGTAAAAATCCTTACCAGCATTTATAATGGTACTTTATATAAAAATCACAAAATAAATACAGCTGTAAAACCAAACTCAAAACCAAAATCACAAGTTCCTGTTGCTCTAATATCAGGAATTATGACAAACAGCGCAGGAGAATTTGTAGTTTTGGGTTTTAGAGGTCGTAAAAATACTATTGTGATTGGAGAAGAAAGTTATGGGAGTACGACTGCAAATGACTTGTATGAATTACCATATGATACAAAGGCTGCAATTACAGAAAGTTATGGAACAGATAGATCTGCTAAATTTACTAAGACTATTATTCCTGATATAGAAGTTATAAAACAACACAATTTTGAAGATCTAACAAAAGATAAGAACGTCATTATGGCTATTAAATTTATCGACTCAAAACAATAAATCAGATATTCTTGATGTATAGGGGTATCACTCACGATAGCATGAATTTGTAACCTGTAAAACATCCCTATATATCAAAACAGTCACTTATAATGTGGCTGTTTTCTTGTTAAAGTACATTCATAATAACCCGGTTATAGGTATGGTTGTTTTAAATCCAGAAAATTATATTTTTAGTTTTGCCAGAAATTATGCAGATTTAGTTCATGAATTAGAAATGGTTGTTTTAAATTTATTTTGAAGTTTTAAAAGCACGGATTGCAAATCTGCGCTATTGAATTATAAGGAATAAAATAAAGATACTTATGAAAGAAGGGTATTTCCACATTGCTGGCCCGATTTATTTTTATGCAAATGATCATGGTGAATTCGAGGATACAGATCATGTTGATACTTTTAATGAAAAATGGGGTTTTGAAGTTTTTGAAGCATTGGATATTGCCAGTAAACAATTATCTGATTTTGTAGAAAAGCATACTGGTTCCTTTGTTGGTATAAGACTTTCAAAAGCTGGACAATGGTTTAGTCTTCTTGATCTTATAGGTAATTTAGGTATCAAATCAATAGTAGACAAACATATATCTTCTTTAAGAAATTTTGTTGAAGCTTGTATAAAGGCTTCCTATGATATCGATGAGGCAATTTGGTGTGATAACGAAAGTAATTTAGGTCAATCAGAAGCCTCCTGGCTAGCCTGCAGATCTATTGAATCTGTTCCTTTATTTATAAGATTTTTAGAAACTTGTGATTTAGATCATGAGACAGACCATGCAGGTGATATTGCCGATGTATTTTGGGCCCATGGATGGACTAATGCGACCATGGCACTTTGGGTTGCACGTGTTGGAAATTGTTGTGGGCAATACGGACATAATGAAGGTTGGTATAGTGAACCTTATTTAGCAGACTGGATAAGGAAAGATAAGAACCGTGAGCAATTATTAATTCAATTAATCGCAGGAAATCTAATAGCGATTAATTCTTGGGATCTAAATTATCCCATAATAGAATTGATAGCCTCTAATGAAGATTGGTTTGCTACCCCTGATCACGGGTTAGGAGAAATAGCTGTACGTGTTACTAATGAAGCTATTAAATTAGCTAAAAGTATTGCAAAACATCATTTAGAAAATGGGACACAACCCAATAAGCATTGGTTACATGTGCTTCCGGATTCCTGATAAAACAGAAATGTATAACAAACTATTATAGCACGGATTTGTATCTTAAATCCGCGTCATCGGTTAGAGAGAGGGAGTTTATAATTCAGCCTATTGGATACCCCTGTAGAACTATGAATCTTCTAGCTACGTTTGCGTATGTCAATCCCAATGAATATTTTAGGGCATGCAGTTTGTCTTGTGCCCATATCTATATATTTTACAACATTTTAAAGATACTCGACAGATTGCTTTTACATAGCTACTTATGTATAATTGTAAATAAATCAAAAATGAAACGAATTTGTCTGATTACTCATTGTGAAGCCACACATACGGTAGACGGAAGGGTTGGTGGATGGTTCGACTCAGATCTAACAGTAAAAGGAAAACAACAAGCATCTCTGTTGCCAAGTAAGATTAGAGAGTTGGGGTTTGATGTTCAAAACTTAACTGTTTATAGTTCAGATTTAAAAAGAGCTGCCCAAACAGCTCAGATTTTGACGAACGGGACAAATACACCACTAATTCTCGATCAAAGACTTAGAGAAATGTCTTTTGGAACACATGGAGGAATGGTACAAAGTGAGCATAATAAAATCATGATACCTGTAAGCCCTAATGGAAACAGATTAGATCATCGGATATGTAAAGGAGCAGAAACTAGAAGAAATGTAGCAGAACGTATATGTCAATTTGTTGATGAGATAATAGAATTGGAAAAAGATATAATAGTTGTAACACATGGATTTGCAGCAACGTTTTTTATCGCAGCTTTTCAAAAAATTGATATTTCATCGATGGGTTATATCAATTACAGGCTTAATCCAGGTAGTATTTCAATACTCGAAGAAGATAATATATTTAAAAGTAGAGTTATCAAGCTTTTAAATGGATAAAACGCACATAACACTATATAAAATCATAGCTTTCATTCTATCGCTACGCTTTATATATTAACTAACAACCCTATTAATAGAACTTTAATCATGAAATTTAAATTTTTAATTGTATTCATTTTTGTATCTATAAGTACGCTAAGTTATGCTCAGGAACAACTACCGGATTTACCCGAAGATATTAAACAGCAGACTCAAAAACGAATAGATTTAGGGTACCATTCAGGTACTGTAATTGGTGTTGTAGATAAAAGCGGTGCACGTTATTATGGTTTTGGACAAAAATCTTTTGACGATACATCAAAACCAGACGAGTATTCAATTTTTGAAATTGCATCTATTACAAAACCATTCACAGCCGCACTTCTTGCTGATTTAGAACTGAAAGGTGAAATTAAGATAAATGATGCTATTGAAAAATATGTCCCCGTTTTTAAACAAGTATTAGCAAAGAGTAACAGAACAATTACACTGGAAGATTTACTCAATCATACCTCTGGACTTCCGCGCAATCCAACCAATACAAAAACAGAGGATTCTAATCGATATAAAGACTATTCTGTAGATGATTTAAACGAATACTTATCTGGCTATACCATGACAAATAGTACAAGAACCTATCGGTATTCAAGTCTTGCCTATTTACCATTAGAACTTGCTATAGAAAACAGAATGAATACAACTTATGAAGATTTGATAAAAGATCGAATATTGAAACCGCTGGAAATGAATGACACCTATTTTGTTGTGCCTCAAAACAAAAGAGATCGGTTAATTATGCCCTATAGAAATGGTAAACAGATGCCTGAACTAGATATGGGGCAGTTTCCTGCTGGCGGCGGAATAAAAACAAGTCCAAAAGACTTGATACAATTCATAAAAGCACAACTCGACTTGTATGTCACACCTTTGAGTGAAGCATTCGAAATGACTCATAAGGAACGATTTTCAAATAAAAAAGAGACATTAGGGCTAGCCTGGAGTATCCTAAGAAGAAAAGAATCTGGAAAAACTTTAATTTATCATAAAGGTGGATCTAAAGGCTTTGTTAGTTTTGCTGGATTTAATGTTGAAGATCAAATAGGTGTTGTTGTCTTAACAAATGGCATTCGCTATTTTAGTGATTTAGGATTTAAAATTTTAGATCCTACCTACCCTTTGACTATTGTGCAAAAGTAAACAGTAAGACGGTTGTTAATTGCACATATTAAGATTATTATCTACAAGCTGAAAAACGAAACTGTAACAAAAATCAATTTTTTTAATCCTTTAAGGAAACTAAAAGAACAAATGAAAAAAATAGCTTTAATAGTAATCTTAGGAATTGCATTTTCGTCATGTAATCAAAGTAAAAAAAACAACGATAATACTAAAAGTGAAGTCCAAATTGTAAGAGATTCTTTGACAGCAGAGTTAGATTCTATTCAGAAAAGTGGACTAATAAACGGGTTTGCTGTCGCTATGGTAAACCAAAACGGAGTGTTATACGAAAAAGGGTTTGGGTATTCTAATCAAGAAACAAAAGAAAAATATACAGAACACACAATCCAACATATTGCTTCTGTGTCTAAAACATTAATAGGGATTTCATTAATGAAGGCACAAGAAATGGGGAAATTAAAGCTTGATGATCCAATTCATAATTATTTACCATTCGAAGTAATTAATCCTAATTATCCAAATGAAAAAATAACAATAAGACAATTAGCCACACATACATCAGGTATTAATGATACCGAGCAGTATATGCAAAAAGCTTGGATTCTCACAAAAAATCAAGACTTAACAAATGTGAGTACAGATTACCCTGCACAGCGATTAAATTCATCTGAATTCAATATCCCTATGGAAGAATACTTGAAAGGATATTTAGAAATCAATGGTACATTTTATCAAGGTGATAATTATCTAAACTTCAAACCAGGCGAACGTTATAATTATTCAAATATAGGTGCAACTTTGTGTGCTTTAGTTATTGAAAAAGCAACAGGTAAAACATTCGATTCATTTACAAAAGAACATATACTTAAACCATTAGGTATGAATTCGACAGGTTGGTCCTTAAAAGATGTTAATATAAAAAAGCATTCTAGGTTGTATAGAAATGACAATACACTTTTACCATTTTATACTGCAATAACTTATCCCGACGGAATGCTTATTTCATCAAGTAGTGATATGGCAAAATATTTAGCAGAACTGGTTAAAGGATATTGTGGTGAAGGTACATTACTCTCTAAAAATAGTTATAAAGAACTCTTTACAGAGCAATTAGAAGAGAAAAACTTTGAATCAAGAAATGCGGGTCACCCATATAACGGAGATTACAGTCCTGCAATTTTTATTGGGCATAGTGCTTTGGGATACATAGGGCATTCTGGCGGTGATGCGGGAGTCGGAACGTGGATGTATTTTGATAAAGAGAAAAAAACAGGAAGGTATATTGTGATTAATACAGATATGGGAAATGATGAACGCTCTAAAGAACTAGAATACTATGCAATTTGGGATAAAATGAATGAGTATTTTGATAGGTTGAGTGTAGAAAAACCAGCACATGCCCAATAAGAGATTCGTTACTAAATTGATAGCTTATCACTTTCTACCGCAATACTTGTCATATAGTAAACGTTAGTTACAACAAAAAGAAAAATTATGGTAAAAAAAAGGCCTATAACATTCTTAATCTGTTTAATAATTTTTGCACAAGGATATTCACAAAAGATTGAAACACTAAGACAGAAAATTGAAGGTATTATAAACTCCAAAAGCGCAGTAGTTGGAGTTGCAATTAATGGAATGGAAACTAAAGACACATTAAGTATCAATGGACAAAGACATTTTCCAATGCAAAGCGTGTTCAAGTTTCCAATTGCGTTGACTATTTTATCCGAAATAGATAAAGGTAACCTTTCTCTTGAGCAAAAAATTGATATCAAGAAAAGTGAGTTATTGCCTGGACTATGGAGCCCTATACGAAAAAAATATCCCGAAGGAGCTACACTTACCATAGCAGAAATTATGAAATATACAGTTGCTTTAAGCGATAACGTAGGTTGTGATGTACTACTAAAACTTCTTGGCAAACCTCAAGCTGTTGAAAATTATTTTTCTAAGCTCGGTTTTAAAGATTTTTCTGTAAAAATAAACGAAGAAACCATGCAAAACAATTGGGATCTACAGTTTTTAAATTGGACAACACCAAAAGAAGCGAACAAGATCCTGGCAACATTTTATAAAAACAGTAACGGTCTACTTTCCAAAAAAAGTCACGAATTTGTGTGGAATGTAATGAAAGGAACTAAAACAGGTAAGAACAGATTAAGAGGGCAATTGCCTAAAGAAACCATAGTAGCGCATAAAACAGGCTGGTCGGGAGCACATAAAGAAACAGGGATAACTGCCGCAGTAAACAACATTGGAATTGTTTTTCTACCAAATGGAAAATACTTTATCATAAGTGTTTTTATCACAGAGTCAGCAGAAAACTTTGAAACTAACGAGAAAATGATATCCGATATTTCGAAAGCAACCTGGGATTATTTTATAAACCAATAAGTTATAAGTTTTCTTATTATCTTAATCGAATATTTGTAAGTAAAATCAACAGGTAATAATGTGAATAACAAATAACGGTTTAAGTGATAAAGCAAAGATTGGTAAAAAACTAAAAAGTTAGTAATAACAACCTGCTACTACCCATACATGCTACCGTTATCAGTATTATGGTAAAATGAGAGATACAAAAGATAAGATTGCAATTGTCGGTGGAGGAATCGGTGGCTTAACAATGGCTCTGACTTTAAAAAAGAATAACCAGGATTTTAAACTCTTTGAAAAATCTAATGAATTTAAAGAAGTCGGAGCAGGTATCGGACTTGCATCTAATGCTCTAAAAATATTTGATAAACTTAATATAGGTGAAGAGTTAAGAGCAAAAGGGCATTTGCTAAAAAGAACAATACTTGCCACCAAAAAATTAAAAATTCTAAAAACGGTTCCTTTCCCAGAAGAGGTTTATTGCATTCATAGAGCATCAATCATAGATGTTATCTCTGGCAAATTAGATCAAAACTCGTATGAGTTAGGTAAAGAAGTTAAAAGTATTGAAAACGAAGAAAGTGTAAAAATTACGTTTAACGATCATACGGTTAGAGAATTTGATACTTTAATTGCTTCTGATGGTATTAATTCTACCGTTAGAAAATCTATTTTTCCCGAAATTAAAATAAGACATACGCATCAAATAATTTGGAGAGGAATTACTGAGTTTGATATTAATTCTGATCTAAAACATACATATTATGAGCTTTTTGAAGGAACGTTGCGATTTTTATTTTTGCCATTAAACGATACCAAAATATTCTGGTTAGCAGTACAGGAAAAAAAGAATTTCAATAAAGATGTGTCGACATCTCTAAAATCGTACCTAATAGAAACTTATCAAAATTTTGCTCCTATAGTGTTGGATATGCTAAACAAAACAACCGAAAGCGACATTCTTCAAAATGAATTGGCAGATATAAATCCCAGCTATAAAGACTGGTTTAAAAACAATACTGTTTTTATTGGTGATGCTATTCATGCTACCACACCTAATCTTGCACAGGGAGCTTGCCAAGCTATCGAAGATGCGTACACTTTGGGGCTTTGTTTTAAAAACAATACCGGTAATGCTTTTTCTGAATACCAAAACATAAGATCTAAAAAAGTTAAATACATTGTGAAGCAATCCTGGAAAATTGGTAAAATGTCAATGACAAATACTAGTTTTCAAAAAAAACTACTCCTTTTATTATTAAGATTTCTTCCCAAAAAGCAATATCAAAAAAGATTTAATCGCATAATCAACATTGAATATTTAAATACATTAGAACATATTCCCAGTGGCAATAATTAAAGACTATGGTAATTCAAAATTAACTACTTCTTTTTTTAGATTAGAAAGAGATAATGAATTAACTCTTATTTTTTAGGCAAACTGTAACATTTATCATTGTATTCCATCTTTTATTTAAAACCAATACTATGAAAGAAATCAGAAAATTGTTATTTCTTATTATTTTGTTATTTGCTTGTTTTGCTTCAAAAAAGTTGTCCGCACAAAATGATTATTCTATTGACTCCATTATTCAATCAAATAAATATACTTTCAAAATTGTAAACAATGAAATTATTGGAAATGGAAAAGATTTTTTAAAAAAAGAAGCTGGAAATTCTCAATTTTTCATGATTGGTGAGTTACATGGAAATCAAGAGACTCCCCTATTTACTTCTGCTATTCTTAACTTACTAAAGCCTGTAGGATACAACAATTTTGCTATTGAAATTGGTCCTTTCAGTAATAAAAAATTACTATCTATTATTAAGCAAAAAAATGGTGTTGATTCTCTATCAAATTTTTATAAAAAATACAACCCAGATAATTTAACAAATCCAATTCCCTTTTTTGATGGGATGGATGAAGTTAGAATGCTACAAACTGCTTTAATTAATAACTATACTATCTGGGGAATCGATCAAGAGTTTGTGTATGCTGCCCCCTTTTTATTTGATGAAATTTTTAATACGGTAAAAAAACTAAAAAATAATTCAAAAGATTATGAACAGATCTATAAAAAAGCTCACGCTTCTTTATTAAAACACCTTACTACGAAATCCAAATCCAAATTTAATCTTCTATTAATGGATAAACATATTCTTGAGTTTATTTCTGAATCAAAAGGAACAGATAACGAGGTTACTACTCTATTAACAGAGTTAGAAAAAAGTTGGCAAATATATGCTTACGGAAACGGCCCGACAAAACAATATTTTGAAAGTAATAACTCAAGAGCGATTATGATGAAACATTACTTTTTTGACTATTATAAAAAAGCTTTATTAAAGGAGCCCAACCCAAAAATGGTCTTGAAGATGGGTAGTATGCATACCGTTTATGGAAAAAATCCTTTAGCAATTTATGATATTGGAAATACTCTATATGAATTAGCAATATTAAATAGTTCTAAAAGTTTTAATCTTGCACTTGCTGGTAGGTATTACATTAGAAGCAGTGGAGAAAAAATTGATCGCTTGAAATATGTTCCAGAGTATAAAAAACTATTTGAACATCAAGAAAAAAATCTTTGGACTCTCTTGGATTTAAGACCTCTTAAAAAAGCTATTTACAATGGGAAAATTAAGATAGATGATAAGAAATTTAAAAAGCTCCTTAACAGATATGATTCTGTTCTCCTGAAAACTCTTACAGCTGCAACAGAAGATATTAGGGATTATAAAAAATAAATAACTCATAAAAAATTTCAACATAAATGAATAGCCTGTATTCTGATTTAGCTAAAGTTTATGATGCAATGTATGCTACTTTTATTGATTATAAAGATGAATATGAGTTTTATAGTGAAGTACTTAAGAAATATAACAAAAAAAGCCTTTTAGAAATAGGTAGCGGAACTGGAAACTTGACAACATATTTTAAAAAAAATGGATTTGAATATTTAGGCTTTGATTTAAATGAAGAAATGCTGGAGATAGCCAGAATAAAAAACCCCGATTGTATATATATAAAAGGAGATATGCGTTCTTTTAAACTTGAAAAACCAGTGGAAAGCATAATAATGACAGGAAGGACTATTAGTTATCTACTTAGCAATCAAGATGTAGAATCTACCTTAAAAAGCATTCATAATAATTTAGAAAAAGGAGGGGTATTTTGTTTTGATTTCATTGATGCCAATAAATTCATACCAGAAATTTCTGAAGGAAAAGAAATAACACACGAAGCAAGTTATGATAACATATACTATGTTCGAAAAAGTAAGTGGAACCTAAATTTAAAACAAGGAATGGATTTTATTTGGGAATCAAATTATTATAAAAAAGAAGGAAAGAAATTAATTGAAATCGGAAAAGACAATTCGATAATACGAACTTTTACCATAAATGAAATTGAAATATTTCTTCAAATAAATAATTTTGAAATCAGAAAAATTATTAAGAAAAAATCATATGCTTTTCCAACTTATGCTATTATTGCTCTTAAAAAATAGAGCCTCCTTTTTATTTTCCTTTCAAGAAAGAAGTACAGACAACAAAATGTTGAATAGAATAGTCTAGTATACCATCTTAATTATCAACATTAAACCTATCGAAGGTATTTATATAAGTATTTTCAAACATCCTTGATAGTTTTTGATCATTTTTTGTTTTAAAGCCTTGATGAACAAAATCAAAGTAATCTTGAACTGTTTTTCTTGAAAAATAGTTCAGTATTCAGTTTAACATAAATTTTGGTAAGTTTTTTTTATAAAAAAATCATTTTTTTCCCAAATCAAAAAACAACTTCTATATATTTAAATAGATAAAATCAGGTTAATACAAAGATTCGTGTTAGACATCATTTAAGTACAATATCCAAAATTAGAACTATTCTTTAATGAAGGAAAAATTAAAAGAGCATATCGAAAAGCTAATACCTCTTACAGAGGATGAGTTTACTTTTATTTTATCCCATTTTTCAATTGAAAAATATAAAAAAAACGATTTTCTTATTCAACAAGGAGAAAATGTAAATTACTGCTACTATGTTGTTTCCGGACTTTTAAAGTTAGTATTTAACGATAAAGATGGGAAACAACATATTGTGTCATTTGCCATGGAAGATTGGTGGGAAAGTGATTTTTCAGCTTATTTTATGCAAACTAAAGCTAAAATGTCACTGCAATGTATTGAAAACACTATTGTATTTTCGATTAGTCTTAAGAATTATCAAAAATTATCAACTGAATTACCAAAAATGGGGTCTTTCTTTCTCAAAAAATCTAACTTAGGACATATTGCTTCACAAAATAGGATTTTATCTTTTCTAACTTCAAATGCTAAAGAGAGGTATGAACAGTTACTTAAGCAATATCCTCTATTATTTCAACGAGTTCCCAAAACCCTTTTAGCTTCATATTTAGGTGTTTCGCGTGAGACACTTAGTCGGCTTTCTTCCTAAAATTTTCATTTCTTCATAATTGTGATGTTTGTCACACTCGAACAATACTATTATTCAAATATTTGTAGTGTAAATACAAAATTACATTTATGAGAAATAAAGTAATAGTATTCGTACTTATATTATTAACTACAGTGCCAACATTAGCACAAAAGAAAAAAAAGGAACAAATGGAAAAACAAATAATTAATCCATGGAAATGGCAGGATGAAAGAAGTTATGCACAAGCAATTGAAGTTAAAAAACCTGAAGGAACCCTATATGTTTCTGGACAAACGGCAATCAACAATGATGGAAAATCAAGTACTGGTGACATGAAATTCCAACTAATTGAATCTATTAAGAATTTAGAGACAGTTATTGAGAAAGCTGGATATGAATGTAAAAATATTGTTAGATTAAACATCTATACTACTTCATCAGATGAGTTTTTTTCTTGTTTTGATGTCTTCCAAAATTGGATAACTAAACACAACATAAAACAAGCAAGTACTTTATTAGAGGTAAAAAGTCTTTTTGAAACATTAAAAGTAGAATTAGAAGTCACTGTTGTAAAATAGTATTTGATTAAGGCATTCTAAATTAAAAAAAACGAATACCCAACAGCGCATCCTATGTAAAGCTTTTTCTAAGTTTTAGGTTAAAAACACTAGACCTAAACATTCTAATCGATTCATAATTAATAATTCAACAATAAATAACTGGATAAAATCAAAGCAATTTTAAACTGTTTTTCTTGGAAAATAGCCTGTAATGAGTCTAAAATTAATCATTGTAAATTCTTTTTTATAAAAAAGTCATTTTTTCCCAAATCAAAAAACAACTTCTATATATTTGAATAAACAAAACCATGTTAATACACAGAGATTCACCATATAATTAATCAGAAAAAGCATATAGATGTCAATAACAAAAGAATCCGAATTAATCGGAATGAAAAAAATTAGTAAAGTCGTTGGTACTACACTTAAACTAATGAAAAAATACGCTAAAGTTGGTATGTCTACTAAAGAATTAGACGAGTACGGTGGCAAAATTTTAAAAAGCTACGGAGCTAAATCTGCACCTTATAAGATGTATGGTTTTCCTGGTTATACTTGCATAAGTATAAATAAAGAAGCTGCTCACGGAATCCCATCTGAGAATAAAATACTAAAAGAAGGAGATTTAATTAATATTGATGTTTCAGCTGAGCTGAATGGGTTTTGGTCTGACAATGGAAGCTCATTTATTATCGGAAAAGATATTCACAATCACCAACCACTTGTGGATGCTTCTAAAAATATATTGCGTAAAGCAATAAATAATATAAAAGGTGGAGTGAAAATTTCAGACATTGGGTATCTAATAGAAACCGAAGCTAAAAAAAATGGGTTTAAAGTAATCAAAAACTTAGCTGGACATGGAGTTGGGAGAAGTTTACATGAAGACCCAGAAAATATTTTGAATTACAGAGTTAGAAGTAATAGAGAAAGATTTAAGAAAAATACCACAGTAGCTATTGAAACTTTCATTTCAACAAAATCAACTGTTGCCATAGAACTGGATGATGGTTGGACTTTAGTTGGAGACAAAGGCGGTTTTGTTTCTCAGCACGAGCATACAATATTAATAACAGCCAAACACCCAGAAATTCTTACAAAATCTAATGGTATTTTTCTATAGACATAAGAAAATTCTCACTTATATATTATTAACATAAAATCATAATGAAAAGTATTGGAAATGATATAACAGAAAGACTCATTGAAACTGGTAAATTAAAACCCGGGATGAGAGTTTTAGATTTGGGATGCGGAAATGGAAATGTCTCTTTTATAGTTTCAAAGTTTGTCGGTCAACACGGAATAGTTGTAGGATTGGACAATAATAAAAATGCTATTAATGCTGCCAAACAAAAAGCAAATGAACTTGAGCTTTCTAACATGAAGTTTATCGAACTCGACATTACTAAAAACTTTGAGATAGAATATTCAAAATTTGACGTCATTATAGTCAGGCGTGTATTGATGTATCTTTCTAATCCGATTAAAACCATTAGAAATGCTATTACTCACTTAAAACCAAATGGTTTATTTTTAGTTCAAGAAAATGATATGTCGCTCGTTCCAATTGGCTTAGAAGGAATGCCTATTCACCAGAAAATAATTGGTCTCATAAAAAAGACACTTGCTAAAGAAAATGCAAATCTAAACTTTGGTTTTGAATTAAATACGATTTTAACAAATTCGGGATTGAAAGTAGAGAAAATTTGGGCAGAAGCAACAGTTAGTACGCCTTCCCAGCTCACTCCTTGGAGTTTTTTAGCAAACGTAATGAAAGAAAGAATGCTAAAACATGAAGTAATAAAAAATTTATCCGAACTAAACCTCGATAGTTTAGAAGAAAGATTAACTGAAGAAAGGTTGTCAAACACCAAAACTTTTATATCAGACATAGTTTTTTGTGGTGTAGCAAGAAAACTTAGCATTTAATTTTATCAAAAAAACAGACAACTCACTACAACATTATATACAATAAATAAGGCATTCTGCTGTTCACGAAAGTTTAGTAATATTTACTAATACCGTGAAATCATTCATTTAGTTCAATTAAAATTTGAAAGTTTATCACTCACCATATATACTTAAAAATTCAACGAGTTATAGAAAAGAAATAAACCTTACTATAATATAAGTTTTTAACAATAATAAAACAGGTTTTCATCGATATCGAGAGCTATTACCAACAGATATTATTATAAGTAATAATCAACTTGTTTTAAATTTATTAATGAAGTAGGTTTAACACTATCTCTTTTAATGAATTTAAAACAAGTTGGTTTCGATAAAAGGATATTAAATTCTTACCGTATACCTTCTATCCTTAATTCTCCTTTAGGATTGGGAGTAACATCAAATAGAATCTGTTCTACCTCGGTTTTGGTTTTAACACCAAGAGCTACTTCATTTTCTTTTACCATAATTTGTACGATCTTTCCTCCTTTAAGATTCTCATGTAATTGTTTAAACATCGCTAAATGTCTTTGCATAGAAAAAGAATTTTTAAACATTGAAGTCATTCTATTTTCTATAAAAGTTTTCCAGGTATTTTGATCATTTTGATGCACCGTCTGCATAAACTCTTCTACTAATTGATCTGCCATTTCTCCGATTATTGTTCCCTTTGATTGTTCAGTAACAGTAGGATTGAAATCAGGTTTTAAAAGTATTCCTGCTATTTGAGAAGTAATATTCTCGAATTTGCGTTGCACCGCATTGGTCATTATAATAATAGTAATCTCTTCATCGAGATAACGCCACATATCTGCAAAGAAAACCCCATTACCTCCATTATGAGCAATCAATTCGGTATTACGAGGTGTAGGAAAAATTGCCCATCCATATCCGTAATATGATCCCGCCCCCTCTCCTTCTTCTATATGTTTACCATAGTACTTGGTTTTTGCTGTAGCATCCAGAATTTTATCTCCTAGCAACGCTTGGTGCCATTTATACAGATCCTGTGTGGTAGATAACACACCTCCATTTGCTTTTAAGTGCCAGTATGGTCCATCTACACCCCATTTCTTATCTGTAGGTTTTCCCCAATGTTTGTTTTTACGATATCCCACCGCTATATCATTAAACAAAGGTTTTTTATACCCTGTTTGGTGCATCCCAGAAGGTTTCCACAGGTGTTTCATCAAATATTCTTCATAAGACATTCCTGAGACTTTTTCTATAATTATACCTAAGAAACTATATCCTATATTAGAATATCTAAACCTGGTTCCTGGTTTGAATACTAATTCCCCTTTAAAAGCTTCTTCGATAAAGTCTTGAGTAGAAATATTTTCATAATCACCTCCTATTACATCTTGAAACCCTGAAGAATGTGTAAGTAAATGATGTAAGGTGATATCTTGTTTATCTTTGGGTACGTTTACTATATATTTAGAAAGTTTATCTTCTACAGAAAGTTTACCCTGCATTTCTAATTTTAAAATAGCGGCTCCCGTAAATTGCTTGGTGATCGAACCAATATCGAAAACTGTTTTGGGAGTACTTTTGATTTTGTTTTCTCGATTAGCATATCCGTATCCTTTTTCTAGAAGTACGCTTCCTTTCTGAGCGACCAAAACACTTCCAGAAAATCCTGATTTTTCTAATGCATTGAGATAGGCTGATAATTTCTCTTTATTGGTTACAGTAGCACTACTAACTGCTTCTTGTGCTACAGTTGGTTCTTGTTTGCAGGATAGTAGAAAACTTAGCAGTACTACTATTTTAAATACATGTTTCATCTGTTCTTTTTTTAATGATTTTGAATAACAATATTAAAATGGTTATCAACAGTTTACAACAAAATGTTACCTAGGTAAAAACTAAGTTATATATATCAAAATCTAGGTTATCAAACGTATTCTTACCTTATTTTGGGGTTTTGTACCATAAATTAAGAGTATATCACTTTTACAGAATTGGTTCAACAATTATCTATACATTTGAATTGTGAGCATACAACAAATATCTTTACAACGATGGATCGAGGTTTTCCTGAATATTCTATTTTGGGTTGCTTCTATTGCTATTTTACTATTGACAACCGAGGTAGGAATTGTTGAAAATACAGTAGAAGATGAAAATGGAACAATTGTACAAGAAACTATAGAAATGGGGATTTTTACTCTCCCCGATTTTATAGGTATGATCAGTATTATTCCTTTTTTTTATGTCGTTACTTTTTACCTAACTCCAAAATACTATTCATCTAAAAAGTATCTGATCTTTTCTGGGCTACTCTTTTTAAGTTTAACAGGCCTTTTATCAATAGAATTAGGAGTTGTATATTTTCAGAATACTGTGTTTCATACCATGATGATACGGTTCTTTACATTTTACAACCTATTTTTTATGGTGGTTGCAGTTGTATATGGCATGTTAAGACATCAATTAAAAATGGAAACACATCAACAAACTTTAGAAAAAGAAAAGATAAGTGCCGAACTACAATTGATGCAATCACAGATCAATCCACATTTTATGTTTAATGCCTTAAACAATTTATTGGCGATATCAGAACGGTCAGAAAATACTGAGACTTCTTCGGGGATAACAAAACTGTCGGATCTTTTACGATTTATGATTTATGATACTCGAGCAGCAGAAGTATTACTTTCTAAAGAAATTGAATTTATAGAAAACTATATTGCTCTTCAAAAATTAAAATATAGTACAGAAGATCCTTTTGAGATTTCATTTATTACAAAAACCAATAATGAAGATCCAAAAATTGCACCTACACTATTAATTCCTTTTGTTGAAAATGCATTTAAACATGGCCTTGACATCCAAACCCAATCTTTTATTCATATCAAGCTAAAGCTTAACGCTAACCAACTATATTTTGAAGTTAAAAACTCAAAACATCATCTTAAGAAAACCGAATTCGAAAAAAAATACTCTGGTATCGGTTTAGAAAATGTAAAAAAACGCTTGCATTTGATCTATCCAAATCAATATAATTTGGATATCAAAGATGATGAGCATATCTTTTATGTACAATTAAAAATTGATCTTGCCATATGATTACAGCTGTAATTATAGATGATGAACCTAATGCGATAGAGCTATTACAAGGCTATATCAAAAAGCTATCCTTTGTAGAATGTATTCGTAGCTTTAGAAATCCTATAGAAGCATTGGTATTTTTAAAAGAACACAGCGTAGATCTCATATTTCTGGATATCAATATGCCGCAATTATCTGGTATTTCTTTTATAAAAACACTAGAAAACCCTCCTAAAATTATATTAACAACAGCATATTCTGAATATGCCGTAGAGAGTTATGAATACCAGGTCGCTGATTATTTACTAAAACCCATTTCGTTTGAACGTTTTCTAAAAGCGGTACTTAAAATTAAGGATACTATTGAAGAATCTGTACCACAAGAAGTAACTAATGATATCATCTATATAAAAAGTGGTCAGCAACAGTTTAAAACCAGTATCGATGATATTTTATATCTTCAAAAAGATGGTAATTATATAAATTATATTACTAAAGAAAAAAATATTCTTGCCAGGCAATCGATTAAAAATGCCCTGGATGAACTAGGAAAAGGGTTTATACAGATTCATAAATCAACCATTATTAATGTAAACCATATTTTGGCTTTTGATTCTAATTCGGTAACAATTAATGGTACTAAATTATCAATAGGACAATCCTATAAAGTAGCTTTTCAAAACTATATAAAGTCTACATAAATATAAATCATTATTGATATTGCTTCATCTCTAACTCTTTAACGATTCAAGATATTTTATCAAAATTTCTTTAGTTTAAAACTATAGATGAAGTATATAGAATTCCTTTATTGTACAAAATAGAATAAGAGATACTACTAAATTCTTACTTTTGAATATAAGAACTATATCCTAAAGCGTGGAAAAAATTATATCTAGTATAAAAAGTATGTATGCGGTAAGCGATGCTTCTATAGCATCTTTAACCAGTAAGATGACAAAACTACATCTTCCTAAAAAGCATGTACTTATTAAAAGTGGAGTTGTAGACAAAAATTACTATTTCATCGAAAAAGGATTGACGCGTTCTTATTGCATTATTGATGGAGAAGAAGCCACTACCTGGTTTAGTAAAGAAGGAGAATTAGCCTTCTCTATGCTAAGTTGTTATGAAAACAAACCAGGATTTGAATATGTAGATTTATTAGAAGATTCTATTATATATGCTATCCCGGTACATGAATTAAACTTATTATACAAAACCAATATTGAAATTGCGAATTGGTCCAGAATAGCACATCAAAAAGCATTTCTTGATCTCGAATTACGGCATATTGCCTTGGCAACGCAGTCTGCTAAAGAACGTTATGATACTTTTACCAAAGAGAAATCTGATTTATTTAAACGTGTAAAACTAGGCTATATCGCTTCTTTTCTGGGAGTTACTCAAGTTACTCTAAGTAGATTAAGAGCTAAACAACATTTTTTAACATAGGTAAAAAATATTCTTCTAAAACAAAGCTAATTTTATACGGTCGTTATTTAATTAAAGAAAACATGCATATGACCGAAAAAGAAAAAATGCTGGCTGGTGAATCTTATGATACCAGGGATCCCGAATTAATCAAAATGTATCATAAAGCACGAAAATTAATGCAGGTGTATAACACTCTGGACTCTACAGATACCAAAGGTAAAAAACAAACTCTATTAGATTTATTAGGGTATATTGGAGATGGTGCATGGATCGAACCTCCTTTTTTTTGTGATTATGGAGCCCATATTTCTGTAGGCGAAAACACGGTAATAAATACCAATTGCATGTTTATCGATGATAATACAATAACTATTGGAAAAAATGGGTTAATTGCACCTTTTGTTCAGATATATACAGCAAAACATCCTGTAAAAGCTTCTGAGAGAATACAAAACTCTGGTAATGCTCCTTTTACGACATTAACAAGCCCAGTAAAAATTGGAGATAATGTATGGATTGGTGGAAACAGTGTTATATTACCAGGAGTTACTATCGGTAATAATGTTACCATAGGAGCAGGATCTGTAGTAACCAAAGATATTCCTGATAACACTTTAGCTTTCGGAAATCCATGTGCAATTATAAAAACCATATAAAATGAACTTTTTACAATCTATCCCAGAATCAATATTTGAAATTATCGGTTTTTCTATTGGTTTTTTTGTCTGCATCATAACTGCCATTCAAATTATTAAAGAATACAAATCAAAACAATCCAGTAGCCTTTCGCCAGGCTATGTTATGGGATGGTTATTTGTATATTCATTTTGGGCTCTCTATGGACTTAGGTTTGAAGCAATCGCTTTATGGACAACAAATAGTCTTGCATTATTCCTGCAAATTGGTTTGTGCATTATAGTATTTAAGAAAAATAAAAAAAATCAGCATGTCTAAAATAAAAATAGGCATCATAGGGTACGGTAACTGGGTTAAAGACGCTTATATACCTGCTCTTGCCTATGACGGAAGGGCTGATATTGTTGCCATTTCTGCAAAAAGTGATGCTACCATCGCGGCTATCAAATTACAATTTGGAGATACCATCGATATATCTAATAATTATGAAGATCTGCTACATTCACCCTCGATTGATGCCATAATGATTGCCGTACCTGATGCCTTACATGGCAAAATTGTAATGGAAGCACTAGATTCTGGTAAGGCTATCTTTTATGAACCTCCTATTGGTCATACCAGAGATTTAATCCCTAAAGTATTGAGTAAATTGGTAAATGCTTCGCAAATCACACATGCCGATTTAGAGCTAGGGCTTATTCCTGTTATAGCAAAAGCTGCTGAACTCATAAAAAATGAGGCTATCGGGAAAATCCAAACTGCAACTATTGATTTAAGATCTAATTGGGGGCCAGAACCTGATCAGGATACAACAAATATCAATCGTTTATCGCTCTGGTATGTTCATGTCCTTAACATATTACTAAATGCCACACCGAGTCGGGTTCTTATTATGGATGGTTATGGAACTAGTGGACGAAGACAAACCCGAAGTTCTGGTTTTTTTGATTACAATGGTATTTGGGGGGAGTTAAAAGTTAATATAGATAGTGTAGACGAACTGGTCATTACCGTAGAGATTATTGGTAGTAAAGGAGATATTTTCATAGATATTTTAACAGGAGAATTGAAATTAAGAACCAAAGAAAAATCTTTAATAGAACATTTTCCTGCATTGCAGCCTTATGCAGATTGGCCCGGAATGAGAGAATCGATTACTCATTTTTTAGATGCCGTAGAAAGTGGAAATCCAAGTTTTGCCAATGCACACCTGGTTGCAGAATTACAAGCCATAGGCATGGCATCTGAAGAATCTAAAGATACAGGAAATTGGGCTATAGTAAAAAGTATACTACCATAGTAGTATTTATATTCTCTTTTACTGTTCTAAAATCATTTAAATTAACGTGTAGTAGTATTTTATTTACAATATTTACTCAGATATTCTGTTGGTGTCATCGAAGTTACTTTTTTAAATGCTCTATAAAAACTGGTTTTACTACTAAACCCACACTCTTCACCAATAGCCTGAACGGATATTCTCTGTAGTGCACCCGATTGTAGCATTTTTTTAGCTTTTTTAATACGATGGTGATTCGTTATTTCATAAAAATTAGAATTCATTTTCTCACTCAATACCTGTGAGATATGATGAGATGGCACATCAATAGTCTTTGATAAATCTGCTATTTTAAAGTTAGGTATTACATACCAGTCTTCATTTTCAAAAAAAGCCTGTATTTGTTGTTGTATTTCCTGTGATCGCATTTCAGACAATGGAGATGTTTTATATTTTTTGCCTTCCAATACAGGAAGAATTTGCTTTATATCCACAATCCAATACCCTAGTAACAATACGGTTATCGACATTAGTCCAGAAAGAATAATCTCTGCTGTTATCGCAGAAGCACCGGTAAGTAAAAAACCTGCTTGCAATATGATTTCTATAAAAGCTAAAATCGCAAGTAATACACCAAATCGTTTTAGTAAAATACTATTCTTTTTATCTTTTTTATATATTATTATTAAGGTTGCAACCGAATATATCAACAATAAGATCAAATGTAAACTTGCTTGCAACCAATCAGAAAAAGCTACTGCACCACCAGGTAAAATATCATAATAGTATTGTATGATTTCTTGTTTTTCTTCTGAACTTCCCAAATACCTGGGAAAAAGAAGTGTCAACATTATTAAAAAAGGTAAAACATTAATAGCATCTATTTTTTTTAACTTAAAAGAAGGATCCCCATAACTCTTCACAAATAGGTAAAAACAAGGACCTACCAAAAATAACAATGGATATCCAATCCCTAACATATGTGGCCATTGCCTGATCAGTTGAGTAGTAAACAACAAGTATGTAAACAAATGCTGTATGAGGCCAAAAAGAGTTATAGCTAGAAAATATCTCGATTGTTTAAGCGAGGTACTTTTAAGAATTACCAAAATAACAAAACCGCCAACCACAATAACTCCTCCTAACAGAAAAGTAACCATAAATGCAAAAGACTCTATACTATTCATAGTATAAAAATAGTGCTACTTAATTAAATGAAAAACCGAATCAGGTATAATATATAACGAATGAGTATCAATTAATTGAGTGTACCCTATTTTCAAGGCTTCCCACGATTTTCTAAACTACTTTTATGGTATAAAAACAATTAAAAAAATAG
The DNA here is from genome assembly GCF_000626715.1 of Aquimarina atlantica. GTDB lineage: Bacteria > Bacteroidota > Bacteroidia > Flavobacteriales > Flavobacteriaceae > Aquimarina > Aquimarina atlantica. Next base: position 367,692 of record NZ_AQRA01000004.1, read on the forward strand.
ATATGATACGTAAAATTTTAAAAGGAATAGCTTTATTTCTGGTACTAGATATTGTTATTGTACTGGTATATGGTTTTGTTCAATATCCAAAAGCCAAAGGCGTACAACACTTTACTGCTGAGCGAGTCATTAATGCTCCCAAAGATCAGGTTTGGGAAATAATTTCTGATGTGGGTAACTACCATAAAGTAACTGCTTCTAATATTAATCATGTAGAGATTGTTGAAGGAGAAGGTTTAGGAATGAAACGTGTTTGTAGTGCACCCGATGGAAGCAGCTGGGAAGAAACCTGTACATTATGGAACCCTGGTAAAGAGTTTCAGTTTGTTGTGAATACTCAAAAAGAAGATTACCCTTTTCCTTTAAAATCATTATCCGGTTCCTGGAAATTGGAAGAAATAGACGCTACTCAAACTCGTCTTTTTCTGGACTTTGCCTACGAATTTAAAAGCCCTTTTCTAAGCGGATACTTTTTATCTATGGGGACAGAACAAGCCGAAAAAGACACCGAATTTTTATTAAATAACTGGCAGAGATTAGCTGAAAAATAAAATCAATATTATGAAAACATATATCACAATACTTATATTTTTGATCTCTACATACACCATCTTTTCTCAACAAAAAATTCCAGGTTGGTTTATTAATAATATGGAACAATCGGTTGGTAGCTGGATTACTGATAATAAAACCTATAAAAGTAAAAATGAACCTTTTGATCAATACGGTATGGATTGGAAATGGGGAATCGGAAAACAAAGTATCACTGGTAAGCTTTATGGACTAATTAAAGGGAAAAGACAAGGAACTTTTTGGGAATTCCGGCAATATTGGGATTTTACCAAAAACCAGGGTATTGTTATTCAATACGGAGTTGATGGTACAGTAGGAATTGGCCCTATGACTCAAAAAGAAGGAAATCAAACCGAAATGATTCAGGAATTTACAAATCCTGATGGTAATAAAAATATTCACAAGCATATTTCAAGTTTAAAAGAAGGTGAACTTATTACCACTTCATTCGACATTCAACCAAACAAAACATGGAAAAAAAGAAGATCGTACATTTGGCATATAACCAAAAACAAAAACATCATGAATCTCGGTATTTTTTCAATTTCATTAGCAGTAAAGGATATTAAAGTTTCTAAAGACTTTTATGAAAAACTAGGTTTTACAATGATCGATGGCAATTTGGATCAAAAATGGGCTATTCTTAAAAATGGTACATCAAAAATTGGGTTGTTTCAGGGAATGTTTCCTAAAAACACACTGACTTTTAATTCGGAAAATGCTCGTGATATTCATAAAAAGATAAATGGAGAAGAAATTATGGTTACTATGTCTAATGGTATGGATAAAAACGAGGGACCTGCATCTTTTATGATTACCGATCCCGATGGAAATCCTATTTTAGTTGATCAACATTAAAAAAAGTATAAATCAAAAAAACCTGTCAGTTTACGAATCATTCACGGGTTTAAATTAATGGTACTTAAAATGTTATTTTAAAGCAAAAAATTCGACCTTTAGTATAAACTATCACGAATTATGAGTCTTTCTAAAGTTACTTTTATCAATGCAGATGGCCAAACATTATCGGGGAGGTTAGAGCTTCCAGCCGATCAGCATCCGCATAATTTTGCATTATTTGCACATTGTTTTACTTGTAATAAAAATCTGGGTGCGGTACGAAATATAAGTCGAGGTCTTACTTCTAAAGGATTTGGTGTGTTAAGATTTGATTTTACCGGGCTTGGAGAAAGCGAAGGTGATTTTGAGGATACCAATTTTTCTGGTAATGTTGAAGATCTTGTAGCTGCCGCACATTTTTTAGCAAAAGAGTATAAAGCTCCTTCCCTGCTTGTGGGGCATTCTCTTGGTGGTGCCGCCTCAATATTTGCTGCGGCAAAAATAGATAGTATCAAAGCGGTAGCGACTATTGGAGCTCCTTCTAATCCAAAGCATGTTGCTCATCTATTAAAAAGTGGTTTAGAAGAAATTCAAACTAATGGAAAAGCCACAATCAATCTAAGCGGAAGAGATTTTACAATAAAAAAACAATTTTTGGATGATTTAGAAACCAAATCACTTCCTAATGTTGCGAAGAATTTAAATAAAGCACTTTTAGTCATGCATTCTCCACAGGATACTACAGTACCTATAAAAAATGCCGAAGAAATCTATCACGCAGCTAAGCACCCTAAAAGCTTTATAACATTAGATGGAGCAGATCACTTACTGATGCGAAAAGAAGATTCTGTATATGCAGGAACGGTTATTGCCGAATGGTCATCACGATACATTGAGATTCCTGAAGAACCAAAACTTAAAAGCCAACATCATGTAGTTGCCAGTTTAGGAAATGCTGAAGGGTATACAACTCATATGAAAGTGGGTAATCATTATATGATTGCAGATGAGCCAGAAAGTGTAGGAGGTCATGATTTTGGACCATCACCCTATGAGTATGTATCGGCAGGATTATCGGCCTGTACAGCTATGACTATAAAAATGTATGTTGCCCGAAAAGGGTGGGATTTACAACATGTAGAAGTACACACTAGTTATAGTAAATCTCATATAGTAGACTGTGAAAACTGTGAAGATCCAACCGCAAAAATTGATACTTTCGAAAGAGAAATAAAGATTGAAGGAAATCTTGACGAAAAACAAATTGCCAGAATCTTACAGATCGCAGATAAATGTCCGGTTCACAAAACATTACATAGCGAAACACAGGTAATTACGACTTTGATTTAAAAAATTATAGCAGAAAGAACCGCTAATTTCATAATAAATTAGCGGTTCTTATCAATATTATTTACTCTTTTTTTAGATCATATCATTGTTTTATTAATCTCTGTGTCTTTACAATCTTACCATTTTGATTATGTATTGAAAGTAAGTAAAGTCCAGAATCAATGTGCTTTGGAGTTATTGTTATCGTTTTATTTGATGCTGTTACTAAAATTCTTTCTTTATAAATGACTTTTCCTTCTAAGTTATAGATAACAGCTGTATAATCTTTATTTTTTTCTGATAAAGGTGCAGTAATATTAATTGCTGTAGTAAAGGGATTAGGATGTACTATAAAAGATTTTTTGTCTGTAATTGCAATAATCTCTGAAGATCTGGCACTAACAGTTGTATATTCTACAATTAATCTGGCTGCTTTGGTAGCCCCTCCTTCATATGAATCTGCTACTCTTTTTGCCGATGTACTGGTTAAACTATTTCCCTTTCCTCTAATAATAAAACTTACGTTGTTACCAGATGTCCAGTTGTTTTTATTAACCAAGCTTTGCACCATATTTTTCAGGTTAGGAGAACGTTGGGCATTTCCACTTTGATTACGGGACCAGGATTGTGGGTTCCAGGTAACTTTATTTGAAAACACAGCTCTTCCTGAAACATTATTGGATGATGAAAATGCTGGTGAATTATTACTATTATGAAGTGATATTTCTAATGTAGCTCCTGCACTATGGCTTTCGTCTGCAGTAAACTGCAGGTAAGCATTGGTTATAGTTGCATTTTTGGGTATTCCTACCGACCTGAATCGTAATCCGATAACCTGATAACTAGAATTATTACTACTATCATAAACCAATTCTAAATCACTACTATTCGTATATAAGCTTCCGTTTTTGTCCTCTTCTACATCATCATTTCCATTACTTATAGCAACTTCTACAGTTTGCGATCCTCCTGTAGAGGTTTCGCTAAAAGTAGCAGTAATATCTTTGTTAGCATTCATTGTAATAGTAGCGGGGTTTGTGGTTCCTGCAAGTGCCCCACTCCATCCATCAAACTGCCATCCAGATGAAGCAGTTGCGGTAACTGTAGCCAAGCTACCATCACTATAGGTTCCTCCTCCACTTACAGTACCTTGTCCTACTGTACTTGTGGTTAGTGTATAGGAAGTAGAAGATTGATTACGCATATAATTTGCATACACCGAGTATCTGTAATTACTTTGAGATCCACTGCCATAATTTGATGGTATATTATTACCGTTTGCAGACCAACTTGATCCAGTAGCCTGATATCTTCCCGGGCTTCCAGATACATAAGCGATACCAGGATTGTTAGAAAATATCCAGGCCAACCATATCGTATCTCCGTTATTTACAGTAACCGGGCTTTGTAAAGAAACGGTTTGCCATCCCCTGGTTGATCTTACTACCGTTATATTAGTTTGTCCTAGTTTATTGCCAGGCACTCCATTGTTATCTGCATATACCCCTAATTGCACATTTCCGGTGCCACCAGCAATATGCATTGTAATACTTTGCAAAATACCATCTTCACTCATTGTATATGGCATAGCTCTACGGGTAGCGTGTTTTGAGTCGCTGGTTCCAATAGTTGTTATTCCTAGTGTATAAAGTGTAGCAGATTCATCTAGTGTAGTAATGCTTTTTGTTGAACTAAATCCTGAAACATTTCCTGCTGCATCTTTTGCTTTAATTCTGAAGGAATATGTAGAGTTTGGAGATAGTCCATTTACCGTATATCCAGTAGAAGCTATGGTAGTTATCACCGTATTATTTTGATATACATCATATCCTGACACAGCAATATTATCTGTTGATGCATTCCAGTTTAAAGAAACCGAATTTGCTGTTACATTAGATGATGTTAAACCCGTTGGCACGGAAGGTGCCTCATTATCTGGTACATTGGTATTGTTTATAGTTATCACAGCACCATTAGAAGGATTCCATATATCTAGATTTGAAGGTGTTTGAAATACATTATTGTTTGACACCTCTCCTACTTGAGAGGCATTATCTACCTTGATTGTTCTGGTTTCTATCTTATTTGCATCTACAAAGATCCATTTAAACTGGTTAAACATTGCCGAATTACGAGTCCAGCTTTTGTTATCATTATTAGAACGTAACGGAGCTCCCCAACAGCCTTCTCCTGCATATACAGTTCCGTTTTGATCATCTCTTACAAATCCTTCGTCATTACCAGACCCGGTAGATGGTCGAACGGGCCAGGTAGTTTTTACGGTGTGAGCATCACATTCTACCACTAATTTTACGCCTTTATCATAAAAAAGTTGCGCCCAGTTACTGTATTGACTATTTCCTTCTCTTTTAGAAGAAACATGAGGTCGCATGGGTTTATGATATTGTGCCATTTTCCAGATTACATTAGGATTGGCATTTAGATCATTTTGTAACCATGTAGTTTGGCTTCCCGAAATAGAAATTTCTGTATTAAGTGTATATGTTCTCACCAAATTATTCCCAAAGGTCAGGGCATAATATACACTGGATGAGGGTACATCAAAAAGATTATAAATACTGTTATTACTATCTTCATGATTTCCTCGAGTAGCTATAATTGGAAACATTCTGTTATCATTCGCAATGGTTAGTTGCCAATCATTAAACCAATCGATCCATTCAGAATTACTATCTCCATTAGTCATATCTCCACCAAATAATACGGCATGAGGTTTTAATTTTGCTACTAAGCGATTTGCATTTTTTCTTGGCGTACGATTATTACGAGAGTCCCCTCCTGCAATGAAAGATAATCGACTATTATCTCCCGGAGCAGTTTTAAACCAAAAACGCTCACTGGTTCCCTGGCTGTCTTTAATTACAAAATAATATGCCGTATTAGGAGACAGTCCTGTAAGACGAGCAAAATTATTATTCATTCCTTTATAAGACACTGTCCTGTCTGGAGTTTTAGAATTTGGGTAACTGCTATAATTTGTTCCATAATCTGTGGTTCCGTAATAAACAACAGGGTTATTTCCTGAGGTCTGATCCCACCCAATTACTATAGAAGTGGCGGGATTATCCCGTAAAGTTAGACGGTATTTCCCGTTAGAAGCTTGAGTTTGTAATCCCAAAAGAATTACAATAAGAAAAATAAGTTTTTTCATTATTTGTGTGTTAGGGTTAGTGTATTAAGAAATCAAAAGTACTTTATTACGAATACGTTAAGCACACCTAGATTTACTATTAATAGAGAATTAAATCTGGTAACATAAACTTTAAAAAATCATAACAAATAACAAGAGGTTAATTAACATAGATACGTTGAGGGTTACCTTTTTTCTATATATGTTATTTTTTTACCACTCTCTTAGTAATTAAAGAATATCCGTTTTTATCTATCACTTGAATAACATACATTCCTTTATCCAGAATTTCGGGACGAATACTTACCATATTATTTTTGATTTGTGTTTTCTTAGAAAATAGACGTTTTCCATTAGCACTATAAATCTCTACATGTATTTCATCTTGTGCTATAGGAATCAGAATATTTAATGCTTCATCAAATGGGTTAGGATATATTTTAATTTTATGTAATTCGGTATCTAATGGCGTAGTAGTTATAGTACTAATTTGAGCTTCTTTATTGATTCTCGAATTTCCTTTAAAAGTATAATTCACTATCAATTTAGCTGCTTTATTCTCACCACTTTCATAAGCGCTTGCTACTCTCTTATATTTAGTCCTCCAGGAACTTTTTCCTTTTCCACGAATAATAAAACTCATATTATTACCTGCACTCCATCCTCTTTTGTCTACTATTTGTTGTACCATCTCTCTAAGATTAGGAGTTCGCTGATCATTACCGCTTTGCCCTGCGATCCACGGCCTAGGTTTCCATCGTATTTTATGAGATACAACATTTCTACCAGACACATTATTTTCATTAGAAAACAGAGGTGAATTATCACTATCATGCAAGGAAAACTCTAGTTCTGCTTCTTTGTGATGACTCTCATCGGCTGTGAACTGGATGTATGCGCTGTTAATAATTGCTCCTTGCGGTATTACAATGTTCTGAAAACGAATACCTACTTTTTGAAAACTTATAAGATTTGTAGTGTCATAAACCAATTCTAGATCGCTGCTATCTACATAAAGTTGACCTACAAAATTTTCTTCTACATCATCATATCCTCCTGCTACAGGGATCGTAAGGTTTTCTGAAAACTGTCCGACATTGACTGTTATTTCTTTTTCACTGCATAAATCATGGTTATCAAATGCTATTACTTTGATATTATGAATTCCATTGGTAAAATTTTTCAGAGTGCTATATGGAGCAGCAACATCAACATCTATTAAATTTTCATCTATATAAAATTCGACTCTATCAATTTTTCCATCACTATCTGTTGCATTTACTTCGATCGCTGTATTTCCTACGGGAATATGTTGCCCATCTTGTAATGTAGCAAAAGAAACTTGAGGTGCACTAAACGCTTTATTTATAATCTTAATCACACTGCCATTCGAGGGGCTCCAGATATCAAGATTGCTAGGGATTTCAAATACATTGTGGTTAGAAACTTCTCCTACTTGAATTGCATTATCAACTTTTATGGTTCGCGTTTCAATTTTTGCTTCATCGACAAAAATCCATTTAAACTGATTGAATTTGCCAGAATCTCTTGTCCAACCTTTTATATCATCATTATCTCGTAATGGCGCTCCCCAGCCTCCTTCTCCTACATACACTGTCCCATCATCATCTCTTATAAATCCGCCTTCATTACCAGAACTAGTAGAAGGTCGTAAAGGCCAAGTGCTTTTAACAGTATGGGCATCACATTCTATTACCAATTTTACACCTTTATCATAAAACAACTGCGCCCAATTTGCATATTCTATAACATTATCTATCTTAGAAGATACATGAGGAAGCATTGGAAAATGATATTGTGCCATTTTCCAGATAATTTCCTGATTGATATTGAGATCATTCTTTAACCAGTTAGTTTGATCTCCAGAAATAGCAGTAAGAGAGTTTAGTGTATAGGTTCGTACCAGATTACGCCCAAAAGTAATTGCGTAATGTACACCAGAAGAAGGTACATCGAATAGGTTAATAATTGTATTATTACTTTTTTCATGATTTCCTCTGGCGGCGAGAATAGGGAACATTCTTCCATCGCTGGCAATAGTTAACTGCCAATCATCAAACCAGGTTCTCCACTGCGAATTACTATCATTATCTGTCATATCTCCTCCAAAAAGTACCGCATGTGGTTTTAGTTTTGCTACCAGACGATTAGCATTTAATCTTGGAGTTCTATTATTTCTAGAATCACCACCGGCAATAAAGGAAAATCTGCTATTTTCTTGTGGCGCAGTTTTAAACCAAAATCGTTTACTTACTCCTTCACTATCCTTAATCACAAAATAGTATGCTGTATCCGGGCTTAATCCTGATAAGCGAATAAAATGATTATTCATTCCACGATAAGCAATTATGCGATCCGGAGATTTCGAATAGTTATAATTGGTATAATTGATACCATGGTCTACTGTATCAAAATATACCATAGGATTATTTCCAGAAATTTGATTCCACCCAATAACTATAGAAGTCGCTGGATTATCACGTAGAGTTAAACGGTATTTATCGGTAGAAGCATAAGTCTGCAACCCAATAAGAGCTACGATAAGTAAGTAGATTTTTTTCATGGCTGTGTAACATTGGTTAATGAATTGCAAATTTAAATTATTGATAAGCAGAAAATTAAACCCTTTTCAACCTTAATTAAGAATTAAATCAGGTAACAAAAACTTTTACAAAACATAACAATAAGCTTAGGTCTTAATAACATTGATTACTTTTAATTTGTATCATGAAAAATCCTAAAGCATTACGTATTCTTAAAATATCTGTTTTTTTAATTTTCACTGGTAGAGCATGGCAACATCTGTTTTGGGATGCTCCATATCGATCTTTCTTTTGGGATGAAGCTCTTTTAAAACCTGTTATCGAAGGAATTTTTAGTGTATCATGGAAAGATTATGTGACAAGTAGCACAACGGATAAGGCAATTCAAACTATTATACGAAGTAATGGCATACTCTATTTGATAGCTGCATTTTGTGCCTTAGGATTTACCACAAGTAATAAAAAATGGTTGCGTTTTCCTATACTGGTAGGAGGAGTTTCTTTAGTAATTCTGGCTATTCTTCTTACTAAAGAAAAATTTTATCATACGGCTCAGTTTTTTGAGCATAGCATCCAATTTGGTTTACCTTTTGTTTTACTTTATACACATGCTGATAATTTTACTTCTAAAAGATTTATCCTTATTCTAAAAATATTAATTGCGGTCACTTTTTTTTCGCATGGGCTATACGCTTTTGGGTTTTATCCTCTTCCTGGAAAATTTGTAGATATGGTTATTCAAATCATTGGATGTTCGGAGTCTGTGGCTGTCACTTTTTTGTATATCGCTGGCATTTTGGATTTTATAATTGCTGTTTTAATTTTTATTCCAAAAACGGCTGTATATACTTTATGGTATGCATTATTATGGGGGTTGCTTACCGCATTTGCCAGAATTGTCGCTAATTTTTATATTGATTTCCCCCTGCAATCTATTCATCAAAACCTTTATGAGGTATTATATCGTATTCCTCATGGTTTAGTACCTTTTATCACCATATTAGTTTTGAAAAGTAAAATGGTATTAAACACATATCAAACAAAAAAGACCGTTCTCTCGAACGGTCTTTAGTATTACTCTACAAATCAGTTATTCAATAATAAAACGCTTTATTGTATCTTTTTCTTTCCTTTCAGAATTTTGGATTTTAAGTATGTACATACCTGCACCCAAGCGATCAAGATTGATAAAGCCATTATTATTAAGCCTTCCTTCTCCAACTACTTGTCCCATAATATTTATAATCGAGTATGATGTATTTGATATTTCTTTACTAGGAACAAACACTCGAAGTAAGTTTCCTTTCTTCAATGGGTTTGGTGCAATTCTAATCGTCGATACCTCACCTTCATCTTCATCACCAAGAATTGGAGTCATACTTCCAAATGCTGCAAGTGTTTCTGCTGCTAACGATCCACCACAAGATCCTTCGTAAATTTTGACATTAGAGAATATTGAGTTATTCCCGCTACCGGCATCGTTATCATTTATAAATACTAAACGATCCATACTACCTGTATAAAAATCACCTACAGGAATGACATATTTCTTGGTTCCGCTAGCATAATTATCAAAGTTGGTGACTCCATAATTTTGAGTACCATGAACTTTAAAATACCTAGAAGATGTTAATGAATTATCATTTTCAAAGCCAACTGCATGGATTTCACCTTGAGAAGTGCTACTAAAATCAAACTCTATTACTGTATTTGCTGTAACGGTATAATTAAGGCTAATATATTTCCAGGTATTATTCTGCATAGATAATCCAGCTCCACCACTTACTATTGAGAAATCACCTGCACTATCTTGATTAGAGAATGCATTAATCTGGAAATCGTTAAAATTCAAAGCATCACACACGGGTGGATTGGTGGTTCCATTTTGAATACTCACCGCATCTATAGCAATATCACTTTGCCAACCACTACTACCACTACCTGTAACTACATTAAATCGTAGTTGTACACTTGCGTTACCAGCATAGGCTGATAGATCAACATCTGCTGTATTCCAACTACTACCTTGAGCACCTGTTTTAGAAAATACGCTTGTCCAGTTTCCTGTGTTATCAGTTCTTGCTTCGACTACCAAAGTATTTATAGCACTACCTACCATATGGTATTGGAATGCAAGTTTAGGAGTTGTTAAACTACTAAAGTTTAAACAAGGAGAATTTAAAATAGCTCTCTTATTAGGATATCCTGTTCCGTTACCCGAAGCTTCAACATATAGGTAGAACGTACCATCTGCCGCACTACTTGGTCCTGTTCCTGTAGAAGGAGTAGTTCCAGAATTTCTGGTCCAGTTTAGATCATCTCCCGATGTTGCCTGTGCCCATTGTCCTAAATTAGTTTCGAAACTTTCTGAGAATGGGAATGAAGTCACATCTCCAGAACAATTACCTGGATCCGGACCTGGGTCATCACAAGGATTTACAAAAGAAACGGTTTGGTCTGAATTAGTATTAGAACCACCGTTATTATTTTCGTTAGCATCTTTTCCTACTCCACGTGCTGCAAAAGCTTTCCAGATCAAACATTTATATTTTTCATTATACAGATCTTTATCTGCCTGAAGGATTCCATCTCTACCCGAAACAAATCCCGGATTATTAGCTGTATTCTTTAATCCTTCAATAACAAGGGCCATAGCAATATTATTCCCACCAGTTCCATTATAAAAATCGGCATCAAAACCTTCCTGGTCGATTAAAGCCCAGGTCATATCCCAAAGAATTGTTGCAAATGCATAACCAACTCCATGAGGTACTCTAAGGTTATTTATATCTCCATAGTCTGTACTATTAATAGATGTATCTGTAGAATATCGGGTTGGTCGAATTCCGTTTCCAGAAGTTGGTTGACCCAGCGCATAAGTCCCAACACCTCTTCCATCTGTACCTACATCACCTGCTTTCATGGTAAGTATTAATCCAAAAAAGTCAGACCAACCTTCTCCCATTTGCTCAGATCCTCCTAAAACATTAGAAGAAGGCCCTCCTACTAATCGAGTAGAAATACCATGTCCGTACTCATGGGCTATAATCCCATTATCAAAATCTCCATCTCTCTTAGGGTTGGTTTTATTCCATAAAAACATTTGCATTCTTGGGTTACTTCCATCTGGTGGAGTACCAAAATTTGCATTATTGATACAATTGGTTCTAGGATCATTACAAGTAACACTACCATCTTGAGCATCGGCATTTACGGAATCGCTTCCTGCTCCTCCTTTACCATAGTTGTTTTCTTGAAAATTACCACTAGCTTCATTAAAACCATATTGGTAGAATACATCATGTATGATATTATTCCAGTAAAATAAATTGGTTATAGCTGCATCTCTATAATTACTAGGATCCTGATTAAGATTTAATGGAAAATCAAAGTCAAGACTTGATCCTCCATTAGGAGAAGAACCTGTACCATTATTTCCGTTAATATCATCCTGTGCCCATACATTATTACCTCTTGTAATGGTGTATTCTGCTCCATTACTTCCGTTTGTATCGTGCCACCCGTAAGGAGATGCCGTTGCATTTGCCGGATTTGTAACTATAGAGCGACTACCATGTATTGGGCTTTCTACCGGCATTGCAAGTACATTATATGAATCTGGCGCCAAAGCTGTCGTTGGTGCTTCTGCAACTGTTACTAATGGTTTAGTTTCAAAAAGAACAGATTCATGACTATGTGAGGTATGGTCAGGATCTTCAAAAGAACACTTTACTACCCAGTTATCTTCATAAATAATTTCGCCCGTTTTAGTATCGACATAACTACTCCACCAGTTATGACCATTTTTTTCATATAAATTCACATTCCAGCAAAGGCGTAATTCATTGTTGTGCAACTTATATACTTTCTTAACTTTTATAGGTTCATTATCTGCTGTGATACCAGAATCCAAGAATTGTGATACATCGTTTCCGTTAGATTTACTTACGGTCTTAGATAACCTTTTGGCAGGAGGCAGGTTATGTGCTCGTATAACCGCATTTATTGCCGAAATTTCTGTAGAAGATGCTTTAGTAGAAGTAACTTTTGATTTTACTTCTTTAATAAATTGATCGATTTCATAAGTAATTTTGCCATTATTGACTGTTAACTTATATGCCCCATCTACTATAGGGATTCCATTATAAAGCTGATTAACATATACGTGTGTAATACCAGCTTTTAACGAAGGAACTTCATCTGTTATCCTCCATTCTGAAAAATCGGTATTGAAAGTTTTTGAAGAAGCTTCTTTAGCAATATCTCTAAAGTGATTTCGAACGAGGGTGTTCGAGTTTTGTGCAAGAATTGTTTGCCCTATTAATAATAATAGAATGACAAACGAGTAACCTTTTTTCATAAAAAATATTTTGAGTTTGTGTTCTATAAAATTAACAAAAATTAAAGCATTTATAAAAACAAATGAAAATACCTCATAAAATACTCGAAATTTAACAATTCTATTAAAATATGTTCAATATCTGCATTGTAGCACTTTTTGTTATTCATAATATTTTGCTCAGCTATTATAAATACAGGTTCTAAGATCAAAATATTTTTTGCCAAAAAATTTACCTAAAAAAAGAGAAGGATACGAATCCCTTTTTAGCATTACGGAAAAAGCATCGAATTTAATATCATTTTTTTCTAAAACTAACGTTAGTTATCTTTACTAAATATCAAATTTGATTAACACTATCACAAAAACATTAAACAAGATATTCTGAAAATAAAACAGAATCTGTTTTATTTTTTAGGTAAAACCAAAGGCAATGAAAACTCATATTTTTAAAACTTCGCTTCATTCTAGTCATAGCGTTATTGTACCTACCAAAATTGCACAATCTCTTATAGAAGAAGGACATAAAAGAGTGGTTGTAGAAATTACTTTTAATACAGCATCGGTACAATTTCATGCAGCTTTACAAAAATGGAACAGTAATTATCTCATTACGTTTAATAAACAAAATCAAAAAAAACTAGGAATGTTTCCTACAGATTTTTTTGAAGTTACATTACACGAAGATACTACTAAATACGGAGTAGAAATGCCAGAAGAATTTGATGCTGTTTTACAAAGCGACCCAGAAGCTTTTGAAATCTTCGAATCTTTAACAGACGGAAAAAAGCGAAGTTTAATTTATTACATTCTAAAAATTAAAAACTCTCAATCCAGAATCGATAAAGCTTTAATTATTACCGAAAATCTAAAGCGAGGTATACGAGATAATAAAGAACTCATAAAAAGAATGTAGTTTACTTATTTTATAGTGCTTTGGGATTTCTTATTCAATTTTTTTGTCATAAACTAAAACTGCATTATATTACGTTTGTAAATGACATACAAATCATAAAACTATGAAAACGTTAAAATTGGTAGTGTTAACTTTCTTATCAATAGCTGTATTTGGTTGTAAAGGAGAAAAGAAAGAAGCTACAGATCAGGAAAATACTAAAGAAAATGTAGACACTACTGCGAATCAGGAAAACAAAGAAGAGAATATCACGAAAACTATAGAGTTTGCTCTAGAGCCAAAAAGTGACAGTAAGGTTTCTGGTAAAGTTATTTTTACCGAATCTGAAGGTATGGTAAACATGGTAGCAGAATTAACAGGGTTAGACGAAGGAGAGCATGCTATCCATATTCATGAAAAAGCAGATTGTACTTCGGCTGATGGTAAGTCTACAGGAGGACATTGGAATCCAACTATGGAGCCACATGGGAAATGGGGTGCTAAAGAAGGATACCATAAGGGAGATATCGGAAATTTTAAAGCTGATGCAAGTGGCCATGGTAATATTACTTTTGCTACTAACGAATGGTGTATTGGTTGTGATGATGATAAAAAGAACATAGTAGGTAAAGCAATTATCGTACATCAAGGTATAGATGATTTTACTTCTCAACCTTCTGGTGCTGCGGGTAGCAGAGTGAGTTGTGGAGGTATTATTCAATAAAATTTATCTTATAGAACAACACAAAAAGAGGCTATTTTAAAATAGCCTCTTTTTGTGTTATATATCTTTTTCAATTATAGTTCTAAAAGTTAAATTAATCCGTGGTGTGCTTATCATTTTTGTGGGTGGCAAACGATGTAACCAATTAGTTTGTGTTCTACCTTTCATTATTAACAAACTTCCATTTTCTAAAACCAATGCTCTTTTTTCTTTTGTAACTTTATGCTTAAAGGCAAATTTTCGCTCTGCTCCAAAACTTAATGATGCAATTGCACCATTCTTTTTAAGATCTTTTTCGGCATCACTATGCCAAGCCATTCCTTCGCTACCAGTATGATACAAATTAAGCAAGCAAGAATTGAATGTTTCACCAGTCTTTTGTTCGATAAGCTCTTTTAATTCTAACAATTCTGGTATCCAGGGTAGTGCCTTTTTTGTGGTATTTGAGTATGTATATTCAAATGATTTTTCTCCATACCAGGCCACTTTACGTTTCGTTATAATACGTTTACCATAAATAATAGCTTCATCATTTTTCCATTCTATATTTTCTAGTAAGCGATTAAAATAATGATGGGCTTGCTGTGATGACATCAATTTCCCATAATAATTTACAATACCATCATGAGGCAATATATTTTTTTCATGATCTATTATATGACTAAACAAATCCATTTTTCCATTTTTTATATTCATCTTTCATACAATGCCCGCAGGGTCTATACCCATGGTTCTTTGCTTCATTTTCTGACCAAAAAAACACTCGGTTTTCTTGCTTCATTCTCTTTCCCGATCGGCATTTCAAAGTTCCATAAATTTTGAGTTTTTGGTTACCACCAAAGCAAATTTCTTGTTGCTTTATTTTTTTTCGTAAATCTATACTTTCTATTTCCTTGTGTAGTATCATTTTCTAACTAACAGCATCATGAAAAATCACTCCTAAGGTATATCTTTTACCACTATGTAACTCGCTCACTCCATGTTTCATATTTACTCTATAGTATCCTTTTGTTCCTTTTACAGGTCTAAAATTAGTTGTAAAAATAAGCATATCTCCTTTTTTAGGTTTTAAAACAATAGCTTTAGACTGAGCTCTGGGAGTTTGTTGTGTTATTACAAATTCTCCTCCTGTATAATCCTTATCCGGTTCGTTTAAAAACAAAACAGCTTGAAGAGGAAAAAACACTTCTCCATACATATCCTGATGTAATGTATTAAACCCTCCTACTCCATATTTCAAAATCAACGGGGTCGGTTTTAACTGATCATTAGCATGGCATAGTGCCTGTAACTCCCGAAGTGTTTTAGGAAAAATCTTATCTATTTTCAAGATTTTCATCCACAAATTGGCAATCGGTGCAAGCATTGGATATATATTTTCTCTAATCGCCTGTACGAGTTCTGGTAATGGGTAATCAAAATATTTATACTCTCCCAAACCAAATCTGTATCGTTCCATCACTACTGTTTTACGATAACCTCTCGGATTATCGTATTGGTCTACCATCTCCCTACATTGATTTTCTAAAAGAAATTCTGGAATTATGACATATCCTCTTCTACTTATTTCATCGGTTACTATTTCCCAATCTATAGTTTCTATTTTACGTTGTACTTCTATCACAGTTTTTAAGTGTCTACACCTTTTTATTAATACGTTTCTCTGAAACCGTAAAACTCTTATAATTATCAGATTCTTAAAACCCATTTCTTGCGTTGTTATCAATATAAGTGTTCTAACACAGCCTAATCACCTGTATTCTGATACAATTTTGCTATCTTTTGATATGTCGTGTAAGATGTTCTGAAGGCGGTTATAATATCATAGAAATTTCAGTTTTCTTTATACATTTTAATGACTTTTCAAAATAGCTTTTCACCAAAATAAAATTAACTTTGTAATAAATCATTAATCAATGAATCCTTCAACTTCGGGTTGGGTCGAAAAATTCTTAAGAGATCTCGATGGCGACTCTAATTTGCCTAAATGGTCATTTGATAAGTTATATCTCGATTTAAGACGAGTAGGTTTTATCTATGGTACTTCTATAGATATTATTATAGTTAATGATTCGGATATTGTTTATTCTGAAGAAGAAAAAACAAAGATCAATTTATTTGCTGCACTAGTGATTACCTACTATGATACGATCGAAAATGCTAATAAAAATGATTGTATTGAAGCACTTATACAGTTCTATGATTTTTTAGATACCAAAAAATCTATTTTTTCTTTGGGGAATATACTTCCCGGAAACAAAAGTGAAAAGCTCGAAAAAATCATACATGCCCGTATACAAACCAACGAATCTGTTTTTAAGAAAAACTTTAGCCATTTATTAACGAATGCATTATTGTTTATCGATGTGTTAGCTTTTGAGTATTTTCTTATACATGATAAAGATCCTTTTGGATATGCTGCCAAACTAGAAGAAACCCTAACAAATACTGTTTTTCTTGCGCTAAATTCTAAAAAAGAGCAGGACGAATACGACAAACTTTTGGTTAAGTTATTTTCATCTTCTGTACGGTATACAAATATTTCTACCGAAGAAGAAGCTAGTTTTGATTATATAGAATTAGATCCATATACAGATGAAATTGAAAAAAAATATATCCTGGACCTTACCAGTTTAGCTGTTTGGAATGACAGAGAAGTAGATACAGGAGAACAGAGTTTTATGCTTGCTCTTGGGACAGAGCTTGAGCTACCCCATACGGTAATAGCAGAATCGATTGATTTGGTACAATCGTTTATTAATCAACATAAAGAAGATATTTCATTTTTTAATTACTCGAATCCCGCATTACATTTTTACCAGCAAACCTCGAGAACAGTAAGTATATTGATATTAAGGAATAAAAAAAGACTTATTAAAGAAATCTCTGAAAGTAAAGATCTAATGATTTTATTAGGACAATCTACTATGCGAGATTTATCTAAGGAAGAAAAACAACAAGTAAAAAAACAACTACTCGATATCTGTAAAACGATACCTTCTTTGGCTATTTTTATTCTACCAGGCGGAAGTTTATTATTGCCCTTACTGGTCAAATTTATTCCTCAGCTGTTACCTTCTGCATTTAATGAGAATAAATAATTATATCTCAAGTTTTTTAAGCTCCCCGTAATTTCTTTTCAACCTTCGGGTAAAAATTCCATAAATAACCCTGTAGAATAACGCTATTACCCCTATAAATACTGAAGTAACCAATAAAGTAACTACTATAATTAACCATACTGGCAATTGATTTTTGGCAGAGCTATTCTGAAATGTTTCTGTAAACATAAGCGCATAACTCATTGTAGCAATCATTGCTAATGCAAAAAAGCTAATATTTACCCAGATATATCGTTTTACGGTTCTTCTGGTTTTTATAATATTTTCCATTAATACTTTAGCAGAATCGGTAGCCTTTATTTTCTTATAGTTGATATAAAAACGTGTAATAAAGTATATCAAAATACCGTAAGAAGCAATTGAAGCTATTAAGGAGAACAACCCCATATCCACCTTTTCTACATTCGAATACATTCCGTTTAATCTAAATACGACATCCAAAGAAGCCCATAATAGAAATTCTAAAATACTAATGATAAAAATCCATCTTACAATAGAAGAAGATTTCTTTAGTATCATTTTATATATTTCTTTATAAGACAATCTGGGAAGCACATCTTCCTGCTTCTTCCAGTCTTTCTTTAATAGTTCTAATTCATCCATGGGGTTACGGATTTAATATTTTTTTCAACTTCGTTTTTACTCTATTCATCTTTACTCGGGCATTTACCTCGCTAATACCCATGGTATCAGCTATTTCTTTATATGATTTATCTTCAAGATATAAAAAAACCAAGGCTTTCTCAATATCATTTAATTGTTTTACTGCTGCATACATTAGTTTAAGTTGTTGCTCTACCTCGTCATCATATTCTTCAGCCTTTATCTTAAAATTCATCGTATCAAGATCTGCGGTCTTAATACTTCTTTTGGACCTTCTGTATAATGTAATTGCAGTATTTAATGCAACTCTATACATCCAGGTACTAAATTTTGCGTCTCCTCTAAACTTAGGATATGCTTTCCAAAGCTGAATCGTTATTTCCTGAAACAAATCATTATGTGAATCTGGATCACTGGTATATATTCGGCATACCTTGTGCACAATATTCTGATTTTGCTCAAGATTGGTTACAAAACTATGTTCTAATTCTTTATTCACTTTGGTCAGTTACTTCTTATATGTAGCCAAGAAAACATTTATGTTACAAATAAAAATAAAAGTATGATAATTTTAATCATAAATCCAAGTATTCTGTAGGGTATATAATTTTATCACTTTATCTTTGTAACACAACATATATCTTATGAATATTCCACATACCAATTTACCCAGGTTAGTCGTAATTGGCGGGGGTTTTGCCGGAGTTGCACTAGCAAGAAAAATGGTTAAAGAAGATGTACAACTGGTCTTATTAGACAGGCATAATTACCACACTTTTCAACCACTTCTTTATCAAGTATCTACAGCATCATTAGAACCAGATTCTATTGCATATCCACTTCGTAAAATTGTTAAAAGAGGTAAAAATACTTTTTTTAGAATGGCCGAAGTAACAGCCATAGATCCGAATATTCAAAATATACATACCAATATCGGTAGTATTTCTTATGATTATCTTGTTATTGCTACAGGTGCACGAACCAATTTTTTTGGAAATACTACTATAGAAAATAATGCGATGCGAATGAAAAACCTGCCGCAAGCATTAAATTTACGTAGCTTAATGCTTGAGAATCTGGAGCAGGCAGTAATTACCACAGATCCAGAAGAAAGAAAAGAATTGCTGCGTTTTGTACTCGCAGGTGCTGGTCCTACAGGTGTTGAACTAGCTGGGGGGATTGCAGAGTTAAAACTAAACGTACTTCCCAGAGATTATCCCGATATGAATTTTGATGATATGGAAATTCATTTGATAGAAGGTGCACCTCGTGTGCTTCCTCCTATGAGCGAACATGCATCAGAAAAAGCTGCTAAATTCTTAAAAAAATTAGGAGTGCATATTCATACCAATACACAAGTACAACATTATGAAAACAATATAGTAAGTACTAATACCGATTTATCTCTTAAAACTGCAACCTTTATATGGTCTGCTGGCGTAACCGGGGCTCCTGTGTCTGGAATCGATGCAAAATCTCTAATACCAAGAGCCAATCGATATAAAGTGAATGAATTTAATCAAATCGATGGGTATCAAAATATTTTTGCTATCGGTGATATCTCTGTAATGGAAACTAAAAAATATCCCAAAGGGCATCCCATGGTTGCGCAACCAGCTATACAGCAAGGAAGCCATCTTGCAAAAAACTTAAAACGTCACCTTAAAGGTAAAGACATGATACCTTTTAAATATTTCGACAAAGGATCTATGGCTACCATTGGCCGTAATAAAGCTGTAGTCGACATCGGAAAATTTAAATTCGGGGGATTCTTTGCCTGGTTTATATGGATGTTTATTCATTTATGGTTCCTGGTAGGTTTTAGAAATCGATTTGTTACCTTTTTTAATTGGGTATATAATTATATTAATTATGATAAGGCTGCACGATTAATTGTTAGACCTTTTAAGAATAAGGAAAATACTATAGAAAGAGTGTAGTACTATATCTAGTCATACTAAGCCTTAAAAACCGTTAGTCTTGTGGTGAAATCATCACAAAGTTCAACATCAAATTATATTCTAAAAGACCTTCTAATGGGGCAAAAAGACGTTCCATTAGACATTAGTGTCTCAAATTTAGGCTCTGATGTCTCAAAATTGAGTGTTGGATGTCTAATTTTGGAAGTCAACTTCTCAAATTTAGAGACTCTCCTCTCAAAAATAGATCATTCCTATCCAAATTTTCGTCAAAAAGATCCAACAGATGATCTAAAAGTCCCATCACCCGATGTAAGAGGCTCAATTTTTAAGCGAGTTTAGTATTGAAGTGATTTAAACTTTTCCAACTCGCTATAAAAATGCTCTTTTTCACCAGAATCAAAAAAGCTTAAACCACTTTATGATAATGGAATAGTTCTTCGATAAAAATAGATTCTTTCTTCCATCCGCTATAAAAAGTCATTGAACTGTACAAAAAAACATCTCGACGAATTCTTCGGTAATCTTAGCACTTATAAAAGTAATTTGGACCTATAACAGTATCGACATCCTGTTTTAAGTTCGAGATATTTATTATAAAAAGCTTATCCAATATTCTTTTTCATACAACAGGATGGTAATACAGAAGTTTAGATGACTTCGCTGTACTATTAATACCCTAAAACCTGATCACCATGAAAAGAATATTACTTTTTACTACTATCCTATTGTGTATAGAAATGACGGCACAAAACACAAACAACACTGATTTTTGGCAAAAAGATAAAATCATGCATAGTGTGGGTTCTTTTGGTATAAGTACTATTACTTATACCTATTTATCGATTCATCCAAAACATAAAAATCTTCCCGAATTGCAAAAACGATTAATTTCTCTTTCTACTACCCTAATTATAGGTAGTTTAAAGGAAGTTGTGGATAGTACATCATCAAATCATTATGCATCCTGGGATGATATGGGAGCAAATGCTATAGGCGCATTAACGTTTCAGGCCGTTGTTACCATTCCTTTAAATTTTAACACAAGACATAAACGAAAAAAACAACGTTACAATTAATCCTCAAAATTCTACAGTTCGGTAACATTCAATTTCAGTTTTTGTATAGATAGATCATTTTTGACCTCGCAATCAAAAAATTATTATATACATGAAATTAGCACTAACCTTTGCCTTTATCGCAATTCTATTATCAACAAACGCCCAAACGACTATTACAGGAAATGTGACTGACGCATCAGGAATTCCGATCGAAGGAGCAAATGTCTATCTAGACGGAACTTATGATGGAGGGTCCTCTGATACAAACGGAGCTTTTTCTTTCTCTACTTCAGAAACAGGACCTCAAACCTTACTGGTTTCTTTTCTTTCTTTTGAAACATATTCGATGTTAACCGACGTCTCTGCAATGAATAACCTAAAAATTGTACTACGAGAAGACGTAAACTCTTTAGGCAGTGTTGTGCTTAATGCCGGAACATTTTCTGCCGGAGATAACAGCAAGGCTTCTGTGCTCTCTCCTATTGATATTGTTACTACAGCAGGTGCTGCAGGAGATTATATTGGTGCGTTTCAGACGTTACCAGGAACTTCTACCGTTGCCGAAGACGGTCGACTTTTTGTACGGGGTGGAGATGCTAATGAAACTAATATTTATATCGACGGACTAAGAGTTTTTCAACCTTTTGCCGCAACCACAAATAATATTCCTACTCGAGGGAGGTTTTCGCCTTTTCTTTTTAAAGGCACTAACTTTTCTACCGGTGGCTATTCTGCAGAATATGGTGATGCCTTATCTAGTGTTTTATTATTAAATACTATAGATGAACCCGATCAGGAAAAAACAGATTTATCGTTTATTAGTGTTGGTTTGGGTGTTGGAAATACGCAAAAATGGAAAAAGAATTCATTAAGTATTAATGCTTTTTATCTCAACCTAAAACCATACCAGGAAATCATTTCACAACGGGTAGATTGGAAAAAACCATACGAGTCACTATCAGGAGAAGCCGTATACCGCCATGCATTTGAAAAAGGGCTTTTAAAAGTATATGGAGGCTTAAACTATGCCGAATTTGATCTTGTTCAGGAAGACATCAATACACCAGAAGGAGTTAATTTTGGGCTTAAAAACAGAAATTTATATCTCAATACTTCTTATAAAGGACGCCTGGGTAACGATTGGACTATTGCAACCGGTACTAGTTTTGCGAATGATCATAACGATATTAAAATTGTAAATACTAATGTTGACAATAATGAGAATAGTTTTCATTTTAAACTGAAATTAAGAAAGAGATTTAGCAATCGCTTTAAATTAAATTTTGGTGCAGAACAATATGTAGGTGCGTTTTCAGAACATGTTGCTGTCCCTAATGCTACTACTTTTAAAAGCTCATTTGATAATAATAGTACTGCGGCTTTTACTGAAGCTAATGTGTTTTTCAGCAAAAAACTAGCAATGCAAATAGGAGTTCGTGGGGTACATAATACCTCATTAGAGTATACCAAGATCTCACCCAGAGCTTCTTTAGCCTATAAAACATCATCTAAATCTCAGGTATCATTAGCCTATGGTGATTTTTACCAGGCACCACAACAAGATGTTTTAAAATATAATGAAACACTAGAACCCGAAAAATCATCACATTATATTTTTAATTACTTATATCAAAATAACAGAAGGACTTTTAGAGCCGAAGCCTATTACAAATCGTATGAAGAACTCGTTAAATTTGATACAGATCGCCCAGAGTTTACTAGTTTATATACTAATAACGGAAGTGGTTATGCTGCCGGATTAGATATCTTTTGGCGAGATAATAGATCAATCAAAAATCTCGAGTACTGGGCTAGTTATTCTTATCTCGACACCAAAAGAGATTACAAAAATTATCCTAATAAAGCGACGCCAAATTTTGCTGCAAAACACAACCTTTCTCTGGTTACAAAATACTGGATCGAAGATTGGAAATCATTACTAAGTGCCACCTATAATTTTGCTTCAGGTAGACCCTATAATGATCCTAATCAATCTGTATTTCAAAATGAAAAGACAAAAACTTTTAATTCAATCAATTTGAGTTGGGCATACCTTATTAGTCAACAAAAGATCCTATACTTCTCGGTTTCTAATGTGCTAGGGTTTGATAATGTTTTTAACTATCAATATGCAAATACTCCTAATGTGGATGGAAACTTCTCCAGGCGCGCTATAAGACCTAATGCAGATCGCTTTTTTATCGTTGGTTTTTTCTGGACCATCAGTGATAATAAAACCGATAATCAATTAGACAATCTATAAAACTTGGTAAAACTATAATCTATACTATTATGAAAACTTTAAAATTTACAGCTATTCTGTTGCTCATGTTATGCATAAAAACAGGAATTGCTCAAGAATCTAAGCATTCTCTTACCGTTATTGTCTCTAATATAGAATCTAACCAGGGTACCATACAAGTTGGACTCTATAATTCTAAAGGTGGTTTTCTGAACAAAATATACCAATCTATTAGTACTAAAGCCAAGATTGGAAGTGTGGAAGTCATTTTTAAAAATATCCCTAAAGGCGAATATGCAATTTCATTATATCACGATACAGACGGTAACCAAAAACTTAACACTTTTCTTAGCATTCCTACAGAGCCTTATGGCATTAGTAATAACGTAAAAGGAAGGTTTGGCCCACCAAAATGGGAAGATGCTAAGTTCTCTATTTCTGATAAAACAATCGTACAATCTATCAAATTGTAAGGGTATTTACATTTCATCCATTAAAAAATACACTTCGGTCATAAATACTTTAAAAAGATCAGTTACCTCATGATCTTTACACTATAAATTAAAAATCAAACCATCATGAAAACAATAGTTATTATACTTGCTTTTT
Organism: Aquimarina atlantica; assembly: GCF_000626715.1. Lineage (GTDB taxonomy): Bacteria > Bacteroidota > Bacteroidia > Flavobacteriales > Flavobacteriaceae > Aquimarina > Aquimarina atlantica. The sequence goes on from NZ_AQRA01000004.1 coordinate 391,663, forward strand.
TAACCATTACCGCTACCAATGCTCAATCATCATATGAAAAAGGAATGACTAAAGCTTTTGAATTATGGGGAAATAAAAACCCTGATGAAGCTATCAATCTTTTTGAACGTATTGCGAAAGCCGAAAAAGAAAATTGGTTACCTTACTATTATGCCGCTCAAGTTCATATTATTACTACTTTTAGTATAAAAGATGCAGAAGCTATAGAATCCAGGTTAAAAAAAGCTCAGGATTACCTTAATGAAGCAAAAATATATACGAGTGATAATGCCGAAATACTAATTATGGAAGCATTGCTTAATACAGCATATGTTGCATACAATCCTTCGGTATATGGGATGACATTGTCTGCCAAGGTAGAACAACTATACCAAAAAGCCAAGGTATTAGAACCCAAAAACCCAAGAGCAACTTTATACCATGCCGAATGGAAAATGGGAGGCGCAAAATTCTTCGGCAAAGATCCAAAAGTCTTTTGTCCTGAAGTAGAAAAAGCTATCTTGTATTTTGAAAACGAATCACATGATATTCCATTTTACCCAAAATGGGGCAAAGATCAGGTAAAACGTGTTCAGGAAAACTGTAAAGGATAATTTTAAAAATCAAAAATTAGTCCTTGATCATATTAAAAAAAAAAGAGGTATAGATGAATGATTTAAAAAAAATAGCCATTGTTTCACTAGTAGTTTCTGCAATAGTTGCATTAGTAACTTTATTAGTAAATGGATTTAATTTTGATCGAATCCTTACTGTAAAATGGTGGACCATTGCCTATATGTATTGTTTCGTTCTAACCTATCTAAACTCTCTTTATTTTAGTATTTTAAATAATAAATTCGAGTGGAAAAACAAGGGATTACAGAGGGTTCTAATTGGAGCTGGTGGGTCTATCATTATAACAATGGTAGGATATGCAATATGCCAATTTGTTGTTGCTGTAGTCATACTTAAAACTCAAACAAGCTCAGAGTTTATTGCCGATCAGTCCTTTCAAGATTACCTGTTTCCGTTATTACTAACAGTTATTATTTCGTTATTCTTTCATACGGTATATTTCTATAAAGCCTTACAAGAGAAAAAAGTTACGGAGCAAAAGATTATAGCAGGAACTGTTTCTGCAAAATTTGCAGCACTAAAGAACCAATTAGATCCTCATTTTTTGTTTAACAGCCTTAATGTATTGACCTCATTAATTGAGGAAAATCCAAAAATGGCGCAAAAATTTACAACCTCGTTATCAAAAGTATATCGATATGTTTTAGAACAAAAAGATAAAGAACTGGTTACTGTAGACGAAGAGTTAAAGTTTGCCCGAACCTATATGACTTTGGTACAATTGCGTTTTGAAGATAGTATTGTATTTGATATTCCTGAGCAAGCTTCTAATCCAGATGCAAGAGTAGTCCCACTATCATTACAAATTTTACTTGAGAATACTGTAAAACATAATATAGTGATGCCAGAGAACCCATTGCACATCAAAATTTATGAAAAAGATAACTTTCTAATCGTTGAAAATAATCTTCAACCCAAAGAAGTCATTAAACAAAGTAGTGGTGTGGGATTAGGAAATGTACAACAACGATATGGTTTATTGACAAAAAGGAAGTTTTCTGTATATAAAACAGAGAATGCATTTATCGCAGAACTTCCAATATTAACAAAACAAATAAAATCTGTAGATATGACAATTTCAGAAAATATAGAACACACAAAAAGTATAAAATATAAAAGAGCAAAAGAGCGTGTACAAAAGATCAAAGAATTTTATGGTAATCTGATTGCCTATATGCTTGTTATTCCCGGACTGGCAATATTAAATTATAAAACCACTGGGTTTGGCATCCCCTGGGTTATATTTCCTATTGTAGGTTGGGGAATTGGACTCATCTTTCACTATTCTGAAGCTTATGGGTATCATCCCATATTAGGAAAAGACTGGGAGGAGAAAAAAATTAGAAAATACATGAACGAATCAAATGACAGCTATCATGAATGATTATAACGAAGAAAAAGCTTACGAAAAAGCGAAGAAAAGACTTGAAGAAGAAAAAGGGTTCTATTCTCACCTTGCCGTGTATATTGTAATCAATATTGCTCTACTGTTTTTTATGTCAAAATTAGCAGCCTTTATTGGAACCGACCCTAATGATTCTGGTTTTAAAAACTGGAGATTCTGGAATACTTTTTTAACTCCTGTAGTATGGGGAATAGCATTACTCGGACATGGATTATGGGTATTTAAAGAGAAGTTCTTTCTGAAAAAATTCTTTAAAAAATCTATTTTCAGTAAAGATTGGGAAGAGCGTAAAATCAAAGAATTTATGGATAAGGATAAGTTTTAATTCTTTAAAAAAACATCAAAAAACTTTAAAATTAGTAATCATGAAAGATTTTGAAAAAGTAAAAAGATATGAACGGGCAAAAGAGCGGGTAGAAAGATTAAAAAAGTTCTATACCAAACTATCGGTTTACATCATCGTCATAAGTTTTTTAGCAGGATTAAATTATTATGAAAATGAATGGAGACATGCCTGGTTTTTATGAGTAGCCTTTGGTTGGGGAATCGGTTTAACCATTCGTGCTATAAAAACATATGAAATAAATCCTTTATATAACAAAAATTGGGAAGAACGTAAGATCGAAGAGTTTATGCGTAATGAGAATTTTTAAATCTTTTTAAGTAACCATCATGAAAGATTTTGAAAAACAAAACCTATTTAATCTAGCCAAAATAAAGGTGCAAAAAGAGAAACGGTTTTATTATCATCTATCAATTTTTGTAGTTGTTAATATCGCCCTACTATTCTTAAAAGGAGAGTATCTGATTTTTAGCAGTACTGTTACCACAGAGAATCAAGAAATCATAAGAAGTTGGTTTGATAAAATTATGCTCATGATTCCAGTACTTTGGGGGATAATTTTACTGCTTCATGGGTTGATAATTCTTGGTGAATCTCTTCTTTTAGGTAAAAAAGATGATTAGAAAGATTAAAAAAATATGGTGTCAAATTATAAAACGAATACATTATGAAAGATTTTGATAAAGAAAAAAGATATGAACGAGCAAAAGAGCGTGTAGAAGAATTAAAAAAATTCTATAATAATCTATTCTCTTATATTATCGTTATTGGGTTTCTGGCCGGATTAAATTATTATCAAAATGAATGGCATTATGCCTGGTTTTTATGGGCAGCATTTGGATGGGGAATCGGTTTAGCTTTTCATGCAGTCAAAGCCTACAGAATAAACCCTATGTTTGATAAAAATTGGGAAGAACGTAAGATCAGAGAATATATGGATGAGGAACAAAACCAAGAGCAACAACGTTGGGAATAAAAATGACACTAGCAACGTGTGAAATCAGAAATGATATACACTAAACATAAATTCTTTACTTCCTTATAACTTTAAAACTAACTATAAAAGAATGAACATTATAATTATTGAAGATGAAAAACCGGCTGCCAGACGTCTTAACAGAATGCTAGGTGAACTAAATATAGAAGTACATACCATGCTACATTCTGTACAAGAATCCATAGAATGGTTTAGTACAAATGAGCATCCAGATCTGATTTTTCTGGATATTCAGCTTAGTGACGGGTTATCTTTTGAAATATTTGACGCAATTACCATAAAAAGCTCTATTATATTTACGACGGCTTATGATGAATATGCGCTCAAGGCTTTCAAATTAAATAGTATCGATTACCTGTTAAAACCAATAGATGACGAAGAGTTAGAAGTTGCTGTACAAAAATATAAAGAGCAATTACCCAAAAAACAACAGCTTCAGGTAGATTTTGAAGATATCAAAAAATTGCTTATTAATCCTATGGATCGTACTTATAAAAAGCGATTTACCACCAAGGTAGGACAGCATCTAAAAATATTTTCGGTAGAAGATATCGAATGTTTTTATTCTGAAAATAAAGGAACATATCTGCATACGACAGATAATAGAAACTATCTGATCGATACCACTCTCGAATCTCTTGAAGATGAACTAAATCCACAACAATTTTTTAGAGCAAGCAGAAAGTTTTACATCAATATAAACGCGATACAAGATATTATATCGTATACCAATTCGAGATTACAAATTAAACTTAATCATTTTAACGAACAAGAAATTATTGTTGCCAGAGAGCGCGTAAAGGATTTTAAATTGTGGTTAGAATAACAGAAATCAAGAGTTATATTTTCTCTTGGTTTAACTATTGTCTGTTATCAGAAATGCATATTGATCTATGATCTATCATGTTCTCCTGGTAAAGGTATACATACCCATATCGGTTTCATCTGAAGAACACTTCACTTTTAAGTATTTTGTAAAATAAAAGGTACCCCAAATTATTTCTTTATCAATTAAAGAAACAATTGTAATATCTTCAATACCTTATTTCATTTCTAACCATTATGAGTATGTGATATAAATATTCTGGAAAAATAAAAGTATTACTTACTTTTGATAGCACACATTCTATCATAATGACAATCCACTATAAACCTTTACCAGGTAAATACCTTATTTTACTTTTATTTATTTTCATATTCAACCCCTTTTATGTTTTTGCTCAAGAAAATGATAATCAAGACATTATAGAGCACATCAAACATGCTGCTGTACTTTACGATAACGAAGATTATGAAAAAAGTATGTTTTATTATGACAAAGCCGAACAAATAGCTAAAAAATTGCATCATGATTCTTTATTATCTATTATATATGCTAGAAAAGGTCATATACATCTTAGAGATGGAAAAAACAAAGATGCACTTGATGCTTATTCAAAAGCATTAGAGATTACAGAATTAACAGGACATAAAGAAGTTGAAATTAAGGCGAATTCAGGGCTCATTGTTATTCTCAAAAGAATGAACAGGCTAGACAAAGCTTTAAAAACTGCACATCACTCACTTAAATTAATACCAAATACTAATCTATACAAAAAAGGGGCTCACGCTAGTATTTTGATTCTTACCAGTGAGGTGTATTTAGATAGAGAACAGTATGATTCTACATTATATTATATAGAAAAAGGATTAGATATAAGCAAAGAACTAGGATATAAAGAGGCCGTTTTAGACTTATACATAAAAAAAGGAATGGTATATTATTACCAAAAAAAATATGATACATCTTTAGACTTTTTATTTAAAGCAAAAAATATTCTATCTCAACAAAAAATTAATAACAAAACCTATCCCATAATCAATACCAATTATTTCATTGCAAGTTGTTATTATCAGCAAGAATTTTATGATAAAGCAATTAATGTATTAACCAATAGTATAAACAACTTTACAGAAAATGATTCCTTAAAACCCCCAGCGATTAGGTCTCATTTACTTCTAGCTCATTGTTACAATGAAAAAAAAGAACATGAAAAAGCCAATCTGTGGAGTAACAAATATGTTAAATTAAATGAATCTTATCAAAAAGATAAAGATCAAACAGTAGATATTATTCACGAAAAAGAAACGAATAGGCTTCAAAAAGAAATAGTAACTCTTAAAGCAAAACAAACCGAAGATAAGCAAGCAAAAAACCTAATATTCTGGACTCTTTTAATCACATTAACAACGCTAACTTGTATCGTTTTTATGTATATCAAAAAACAACGATCTAATAAAGCTTTATTTAACAAATTAATGAAAGAAATTAACGATTTAGAATCTATTAAACAAACTACAGTTAACAAGAAAGAATCGTCTAAAGAAATCATTATTGACGATCAGAAAATCAACGAGATTATTAAAGGCCTAGAAAAATTAGAAGTTCAAGAGTACTTTTTGAAGTCAGAATGTAATTTACGGTCCATGGCAAAAAAGTTAAAAACCAATGCCACGTATTTATCCAAAACAATAAACATTCACAAAGAAAAAAACTTTACCGATTACATCAATGATCTTAGAATTGAATATGTTCTAAAAAGATTAAAGGATGATAAAAAATTTAGGTCATTTTCTATTCAATCTATTGCTGCAGAAATTGGATATAAAAGTAGCTATTCGCTGGTGAAACATTTTAAAACAAAAACAGGCATCAATCCGTCCTATTATATTAAGAGTTTAGATAAGCAGCATTTAGACTCAGAAATCAGCATATAATCTATGGCTATTTTAAACAATTTAGCCATAAGTAATTGTTATAAGCTTTTAAAATAAAATATATTTCTAACGAAATACATTTTTCCAGATTCTTATATACTTAAGAAAAAGCTTATCAATAACTAAATTACCTTAAAAATGAAAAAAGACGGAACACAAAAAATCAATCTCAAAAAGTTAACAATAGCAAGGATCAACTTAGGTTCTATGAAAAAAATAGAAGGAGGGTCTAGTGTTTTAACAAGTAAAGTTGCAGAAGTACACGGAGTAATAATTGATTTTTGTTATAACGAAAAATAAATATTACTTTTTCAAAATATGTATTACCCTGCAAATGTGCAGGGTTTTTTTATGGCTATTTTGTTTAAAATGGTCATACTTCATTTTTAATACCTCTAATTGCTACATACTTTAGTTTCAAAATCAAAACACCCATAGTGATGAGTTTTGATAAAGGGGTAACCGAAAACCTTATCTATAGAGTAGGTAATTAAAACTTATTATCATGTTTAATAACATTTTAGATTTAAAAGGAGCAATTCAATTAAGCAAAAACGAACAACAAACAATCAAAGCTGGCACATATTATGGCGATCAATGTCTTAGACTTTGTAGTGGCCATTGTTCTTTTGGACGTTGTTTTGAGCAGTTAGACTAAATATTATTTCCCCTAAGGTTAATCCTTAGGGCTTTTTGTTGTATTTCTAATTTAAAACATTAAAAATGATTCTTAAAATTTTAAAAGTCAACGGAGTTAAGGTACTTAAAAAACAGCATCAGAAATCTATTCACGGTGGCACATATGGATGCCAAAATGTAGCAAGAAAATGTACAGAGGATAGTGATTGCTGTTCAGGAAGTTGTGGAGTAGAAAGAATTATCAACGGAAATGTAGTCATGCTTTCTATATGTTCATTTGCCTAAATACCTGGATCTATTTTTTGAACAATCAGTAAAAATATAAAAATAAGAAGTTATCAGGATTATAGACAGAAAAATGCAACTGTCTCAAAATGTTTGCTACCATAATAAAACAATTAATTTCTAACAAAATGAAAAAAATAGTGCAATTAAAAGGGGCTCAAATTTTAAATAAAAAAGAGCAAAAATCTATTAATGGAGGTAACACGGGTATGCGTTGTTATAATCATGCGGACTGTAGTGTTTTAAATTCGATACCTGGTTTTGAGCATGAAGAATTCTTTTGCTTTTGGGGAATGTGCCAAATAGCATAATAGATTTTTTTGTACATATTGAATCAACATTAAAAAGTCAAAAGATCGAATGATCTCTTGGCTTTTTTTTAAGAAAAGGAGAATAATAAGTTACTAAAAAATTAATATTCCCATTGTCTTTTCTTATTTAGTTCTTCCTCGGCTTCTAATTCTTCTTTCGGAATTACTTTAAGAAAAGATGGATGTTGTTCTATAGCATACTCTAATTTACTCACGATATCATCTATAGAATCGTTTTCATAATCAATATCCAGTGGCTTTTTTATCACCATAGATTGTAATATTCCTCGTTTTTTAATGCGAATGCCTTTTTTATCAAAAGATCTTCTAAAGCCGTCTATTACAATAGGAATTACTATGGGTTTATATTTTCGAATAATATGGGCAGTTCCTTTACGAATAGGTTTAAAAGGTTTTGTTGTTCCCTGCGGAAATGTAATCACCCACCCATCTTCTAATGCTCTCGAAATATTAGTTATATCGCTCATTTTTACCTGGCGATTCACATCTTTTCCTTTCTCTCTCCAGGTACGCTCTACAGTTATAGCTCCGGCATACGCAAGAATTCTTGCTAATAATCCAGCTCTCATCGTTTCTTTTGCAGCTACATAATACAGATTAAGCTTAGGTTGCCATAAATACCCTACATTTTTAATAGAGTCTGTACGACCACTTAGACTTGCATTAAAAACATGAAACATCGCTACTACATCAGCAAAATAAGTTTGATGATTAGAAACAAATAACACATTATTATCAGGAAGGTTTTTAAAAATTTCGCTTCCTTCAATTTGTAATTCATTAAAACCTCTATAACGACTATGCGTTAACCCACCCATAATGCGGATAAGCCATTTTTTTAAAAATAATATATGTCCAAATGGATTTCTTTTAAATAATCCCATATGTAGAAAACCGGTTGTATTAGGAATGCCAAATATACAAAATCATAATGCTATTGACGTCTTTAAAAGCATTTTAAGCTCACTTAACATCATTGCGGTTGCTCCCCAGACCACGTAACCGTTTAGTTCAAAGGAAGGTACCTCTATATTCTGTGCATAAGAAGTAGTCAATTTTTTAAAAACCACATTATCTTCATTAAGAAGTTCTGTTAACGGAACCTCAATAACTTTTGCAACTTCTTCTTTCTGACGAACAAAATTGGGTCTTCTCTCAGAAAATCCTAAAAACGGATGTACCCAAAAATTAGAAGGAGGTATATATACTTTGGTAAGGGATTTAATAACAGTAACAGTATTGGGTTTTACTCCTACCTCTTCATGAGTCTCTCGTAGCGCTGTCTCTGTATAGTTTATATCGTGCATCTCTACTTTTCCTCCAGGCAATGCAATCTGTCCCGAATGTACTCCTTCGTATTCGGGTCTTAAAATCAGTACAAGATGAGTTATGGTATCCTTAGGGTAAAAAAACATCATCACTGCAGCATTTCTAGGGTTTTTCTCTTCAATTTTAAGATGATTCAAAGCTTTCCTACGAGCTTCTGGAGCCATAATAAAATGGGAAGATTCTCCCGGTACTGACATTTTTTCTATTTTTGGGATTAAATTCTTAAATGTTTCAAATGTCATTTACCAAATCAATTTTATGCTTTTGCGTATCTATTCTCATATTCTCTAGTTGTGAAGATACACATTCTAAGAAAAATAAACAGGATGTAAAAACAAATACAGATTCAATTTCTGTAAATGACAAAAAGAGAAAAGAGGGTTTTACTGCAACACAGAATGAAAAAAAATCGGATAACGAAAATAAAGATACTGAAGAAGAGCCATTTAGACTTACTAATGATAATCTTGAGGAATTCCTGACGAATTATGGCAAAGAAAATCCAGAAACATTAGTTAATATAAAAACTATACATGGTGATATTCATATCAAATTATACAAAAAGACACCTATACATAGAGCAAATTTTATCTACCTGGTAAAACAGAAATACTTTGATGAAACTTTTTTCTATCGTGTCGCAAAAGGCTTCGTAATTCAGGGAGGTAATAGTGATCGCCAACAAATGGCAAATAAACGTCATGAAATTGGTGATTATACCATTCCGCAGGAACCTGTAAAGGGTTTAAGACATACCAGAGGGGCTGTTGCTTTATCCAAACAATGGGTAGATAATCCTTCAAATCGCTCTACACCATTCGAATTCTTTATTGTAATTGCCAAAAATGGAGCTTTTCATCTAGATGGAGAACATACAATTTTTGGAAAAGTCGTAAAAGGAATGGATGTGGCCGATAAGATTTCTAATGTTCCTACAGACGGTAGCGAATGGCCAAAAGAAAATATTTTTATAAAAGCAGAAGTGATTAAGTAGGTGATATGTATACTAGCATCCGAAAAAGAAAAAAGCGGACCTAAGTCCGCTTTTAAAAATTTAGCACGGTGCAGCAATGGTTTCGCATTGACATGTATTGTGTGTTCCCACAGCCCACTTTACATGTTCTTTATACGGCCCCATAGGATGCGCCAACCCACCTTTTACCTGTGCAATAGTCTTTTTGTTTAATTCTAATTTTTTAAAATTCATTTTTTTCATGTTATAAAAGTTTTATGATTTATACCATCATATCAACAAGAAAAAAAATTGTTACCCTAAAAAAGAAACTATTTTGATAAAAACCGAAGAGAAGGAATAAAACAAAGGAGAAATTGGTTTTGCAGTATCTAGCTAGATCTAAGTTTATTCCTGTTTATTAAAAAGGAAAAAGCCCTGTGAAAGGGCTTTTTAAAGTAAGTTTTAAATACTTCTTTTATGATGATTACTCGTTGATGTTGTCATCTTAGAAAGCAGGACCACAACCACTGTAATTCAGACACTTTTCAAATTTATTATCATTTGTCGGGTGTTGTTCATCACATGCAGCAAATACTACACTACAATCTGTTCCTCTCATTTTTCCTCCTGATACACGTTTTAGGTTACTTCTGGTTAATGATTTAACACCATTAATTTTTAAAATAGATTTTAACATGATTATTGTTTTAAGAATTAATTTGTTGGTAGTTTTTTAAAGTCGCTTACAACTTTTACGACTATTTTCGCGAAAATATTTTACAACATCATAACATGTTGTGTGTTATAAAGATAGTGTAACTATATACTGTATTGAAAGGTCTGGTACTAAGCATTTATAAATCTTAACTTATCAATTTATAAATCTTAACTTGTGCTTTTATTACATCCTTATGGGTAATTCAAGACAAAAAAAAGGTACTTAGAAAAAGAAAGCATTTTTATGAAAGCTGAAGGGATAGAATAATAATAGTGTTACATCAATCAAATACAATAGTTTAAAACCTATAACTTGCCTTAAGCAACACATATCTTGGTAGCAATCTATATTCTGTACTTGAAATATTAGTATCACTTATTGAATAGTTTCTAAAAACTTTTGTATCTAATACATTATTACCAATCAAAGAGAAATTTAAGCTTTTATTTTTAGGTTTATAGTTTATTTCAAAATCTAAAAAATAATAAGTATCATCATCATTATCCAAATTATTAAAATAATAACGTTCAGATTGCAATTGCATATTTAACTTAGAATTTAATACAAATGAAACATCAAGGAAAGATGTATTTTGTATTGCTGTATTTGTGGTAATTATTGTCTCAATTTCTGTTGTATCCCAGGCTGTTCCAAAATGATAATTAAAAATTCCTCTAAAACCAGATCTTATTTCAAAACCATATCTATAATTTTGATTTATTATCGATCTTAGGCTTGTATTATTGACTATATTTTTAAACTCTGTTTGTGAATACCCGAACTTAATTTTAATGTTATTTCTTATAAATCTTATATAGCGATCTAAGCCAGAATTTACACTATAGAACTCTCTATCGGGAATAACTAATTTTGTCGTTTGCACGAAGTTTTGAGCTATTACAGCATTAGTACTAAGAAAATCGTTGTCTTTGATATATGACAAGGTTATATTAGCAATGAATCTATCCCCAAAATTACCCAGATTATATCCTGCAAATACTCTTGTAGAATTAAGCTGATTAAATTCTCCTGTTCCTCTTGAAAAACTCCTGTAGCCTGTTAATACATGATTGGTATATACATCTGATACACGAGCATTAGAATTTCTATTTTCTGCAAATGCAAAAACCTTATTTGCTTTATTAATCTCCCATTTAAAATCTAATTTTGAGTTCATCAAAAAAGGAGATTCCTTTAGTTTTTTATTGATCTCATCTAAAGAATTAAATAACTGATGTCCTTCTACATGTAATGCTACACTTACATCATTTAATTTCTTTCTATACCCAGCACTCAAATATAAATCATGCGTCTGATATTGAGTCATATTTCTATATTCTTGAGGGTTAAGGACTATATTTTCGGTTTCCTTTAGAAAGAATTCAGAAAATAATCGATCTTCCCTAAATTCATATCCTACCCCAAAATCTAGTAAATCCTTATTTTTTTTTCTATCTAATATATGAGCTTTGATCCCAGTATAATTAAATTTATTCTCACTGAATTGTTTTATATTATTTACTTCCTGAATTGATGGAAACAACTCTTCAAATAAAAATTGATCAGTCCCATATTTTTGAGGTTTTTTCTCATTAATATATCTTCCTGTCAATAGTAGTACTTTATTACTTTTATATCTACTGCTAAATTTAATCATATGATCGTGTAACACATTCTGATCATCTAAATTCTCATTGTTTTCTATTTCGTTAAATAATAATTGTGAATCTGTTTCAATTCGTGATCTATTATATTTCCCTTCATATTCTAACATTTTAGTGTTAGAAATGTCATATTTCAATTCAATTCTTCCAAATCCAACATTTGTAGCTTTACCTAAGGTATATTTTTCTGTATTGGTAAACTCGGTTGTATTACTAAAGAAAGTATCAAATCCGTCTTTAAAAAAACGATTGTCATCAGCATTAAATAATCCTAGTACTTTTAGGTCTATCTTAGAAGAAAGTTTAAAAATAGAGTTTAAAGAAACCAGTTCTGCATTATTAAAGTTGGTTCTGGATTTTTTTAATCCCGGTACATTAGTGTTCATAGATATTAATCCATATGCTCTTTGATCTTCTCCTATACTACCTGGTTCTTCTGTATAATTTTGTGCATCGATAAGTCCTCGTACATCATCGGTTACATCTTCTCCAACATTATTTAAGCTTCCTAATAGAAAATATTTGTTTTTCTTACCAAAACTAGAAATAGTAGCATCAACATCGTATCTATTTTCTGAAACCACCCCATAGCCTGGAGAAATTGTACCAAACCAAGCTCTTTTAAAATCTTCATCCAATTTAAGGTTTAAGGCAACCTTTTCACTTTCTTCAATACCTTTAAGCAATTTATTATTCGAATACCGTCTTAATACTTCAACCTTATCTACGGCATTCACATCCAAATTTTTGGTCAATAATTTGTACCCTTTTTTAAAAAAATCATCACCTTCTATCATTACTTTTTCTACCTCTTTACCATCTACTTTTATGGTTCCGGTATCCGATACATCCACTCCCGGTAGTTTTTTAAGTAAATCCTCTACAACAGTTTCTTCTCCTTGTTTAAATGATGAGGCATTAAAAACAATGGTATCTTTTTTTTCGGTGATTGCTCTTTCTGACTGTATGACTACCTCGTCTAATTCGTATGAAGTAGCATATAGCACCATATCTTTTTGAACCGTTGTACCATCCTTTAGCATAATGTCAATATCTTTTGTCGCATATCCCAAGCCTGAAAAACTTAAAGTTAATTCTCCTATGGCATCTGCTTGAAGCACATACTTACCTTTTTGATTGGTATAAGCAAAAGCAATAATAGCTTGTGTCTCTTTTTGTTTTAAAAACACATTGGCCGATGCAATAGGATTTGATATAGAATCTGTTACTGTACCCGAAACGGTAGACTGGGCAGATAAAAAATTGCCTAATAGCATTAATATTAGGCAATATGTATACTTTATAAACTTATGATATATCAATTATAAAGTTCTTTAGTTCTATTATTTCTTTTTGGGCATCCATCACATTCGTGATCTTCAGCTAATCGGGCTCCTTTTGGTAAAGATACACGAGCTCTAGCCATAGTATTTTCGTATTCATTTTTTATGGCATCTATATATACTGACATTGGCTGAATTTTCTTTACATCATCAGGAATAACTAATTTTTCTTTTACCACTAAAGGGTTTACACCTAGTTCTATTTTAGCAATTTCATATTTAAATTTATTAGTCTGATCAGTAGCTTCCATAATTAAACCTGGCAATCCTCTCAATTTCCATGGTCCATAAGAAATAGGTACTTCTGTAGTGAACCAAACGGTATATTCTCTCCCTCGAAATGGAGTTGTAGCTTTCTGACATTGATACATGCCTACTTTTTTAAATTCATCATGTAATTTCCATGGGATCGTTTCTATACTATCTTTTATGGTATATAATTCTTGTGATACAGTTTCTCTAAACACTAATTCTTTTTTATCTAAATCACTAAAATAAAAGGGAGTTTTTTTACTTTTTAAAACTTTGATCTCAGTTCGTATCGTAGTTGCTCCTCTCACTTCTTCCTTAGGCGTATTAATCGCTTTAGTTTCTTTTGATTTGATATACATTGATGTATTACTATCAAAATACAACTTCCAAGTACTTGTAAATGATATACCGTTAGGATTGTTTACTATATTGTAATAAGTGACAACACCTGTTTTAATTTTTTCTTGTGCAATAACCGTATTACCCAATAAAATGATCAATGTAATTAAAAAGTTTAGTTTATTCATTCTAGTTTATAATTAATCAAATCGCTCTAAACTATTGTTTTTTGGATCAGGACAAACATCACAGTCTGTCATTAGCTTTGCCCCTCTAGGTAAAGAAGCTCTAAGATTTGCCAATGTTTCTTCAAATTTATTTTTAAGTGCTTTTATATAGGTTGTCATATCTGTGATTTTGTCTATACTCGGCTTGTTTAATTTACCTTGAACTTCATTCTTATCTGGTTGTAGATTTATTTTAATAGCTCTAAACTCAAACTTACCCGTTTCTTCTGTAATTTCTAGAATCAGACCGGGTAATCCTCTTAATTTCCATGGGCCATGCGATATAGGAATTTCTGATGTAAACCATGCTGTATATTCTCTTCCTCGATATTTTGCTGTAGATTTTTGACAAGAGTACACCCCTATTTTTTTATGTTCATTATGTAACTGCCAGGGAATAGATTCAATATTATCTTTAACAACATAAAGTTTACCAACTATCGATTCTCTAAAAATTAATTCATTGGTCTTGTTATTTGTGTAGTAATACGCTCGTGGCAAACTACTCTTCATTACTTTATGTTCAGAAGCAACCCTTCCCTCTTCTCTTTCTTCTTCTATTGATTTTTCATGATTTACTCTCTTTGCTACTCCTTCTTCTCTATACGAAGAAATAACACTGTTAAAGTACAACTTGTAAGGAACTGCAAAAGAAACGCCATTTTCATTATGGATTATATTTTGATATTTTACAATACCAATAGTTTCTTTTTGCGAGTTGGCTGTATAATTAAAGATTAAAAAAACTACTATAAATATTAGATTTTTCATTTCTGTTATATAAGATTATTTATATTAAAACCGTTTCCGTAAAAAATTCAATTATTTATTTAATCTAACTAACATGGAAATACGGAAACACCTATCCAATTTCCAGCGTGATCATAATGATCCACTATTCTATAACAATTATCATCCTCCTCAACGATTTGTGTTGAATTATTACTTTCAATTTCTAATTTTTCATTAGAGTTTACTGCATACGTTGCATATGCACTTAAAAATATTCCTAAAGTTAAAACGATTTTTTTCATATCTACTTTGATTTTAAAAAATTAATGATTTGTATGTTTATTCTTATTACAGAAACGGTTTCCTTTTTGTATTCAATTCAAAAATCAGCCGTATATTTCTGTACTATATCAATTACATTTTTCTCCGTACAAGAAAATATGATTAGATACATACTACACACCTTCATTCTCGAAATTGATCAATAAAACAAATATGAAAATCCGATTTCTAGGTAGGATAGTGGAGTAAATCGAACTGTAATAAAATACTACCATTTTTTCTTGACGCAACGCATACGGTTATCCCGTAAAACTTTTACATTCCACCATAATAAACTGAAAATCAAATAAATAAAATTTAAAAAAACATAAAAACACCTCTTTTTCAATTATATAACATCAATTATTGAAATATTAAACATGATAGTTAAAAGTGCATTAATAGTAAAAGAGACTAAAAAGGAGACCTAAGCTCTAATTGTTAGTCACAGCCTGTCGAAAACTAATTAATGATAGGTAATGATGATTACAACTTCTGTGTATAATAATTATAATCGGCAATTACGCGATCTACGAATTGTAATGGTTTTTCTTGTGGAGTAACATCCATCAAAGTACTTACTTTTTTAGAAAGTTCGAGAATGATATTATGATCTGCATCTCGTCTTGCTTCGGTATAAATAGTTTTTATTTTACGCATCTCGGCATCACTAAAAACAGTAACCTGGGGATACATGGCTACATAGTCTTCTGGGATATCAACTAATATGGTTTGGTTAAATCGTACACGTTGCCGCTCACTAATCACAGTAGTACCTGCTGCCATATCTCCCAGACGTTGTCCTTTGCCATTTAATAAAATAGAGACAACAGCAACACCGCCAAATGCCAATGTAATATCTAACAAACGAAGTAACCATCGTACCAGATAATTCGAGAAAGCAGGTCTTGCTCCATCCATACGGGTCACTTTTATTTTCATCGTTGCTTTACCGGGAGTTTTACCATCCCAAAATGTTTCCCATAATATGAAATATAAGAACGGAGGTAAACCTAAAATTAACCAAAAAGCCCATTGGTCTCCATGATCTAAACTTAATGCTCCAATCATAAACGTAGCGATAATAAAATACGCTATGATAATCAAAAGATCAATGAGATATGCTAGAATACGCTCTCCTATTCCGGCAGCATTTTGCTGTATACTAACATTTTGAGCAGTTTCTATTTGAAAATTATCCATTAATTATGTTTCTTTGAACCTCTTAATCTTCGATACATGCGTGAGGCGGCTTTTGTGAGGCAAAATAAAGATAAATGGTTAAAATTTGAAAGTGTTCTGGTTAATAATGCTCAAATAACTCCAGATGAGCTTTCTAATTTATATATAGAGATAACTGATCACCTTAGTTATGCTCAGACATTTTATCCTAATAGTCAAACTCTTAATTATTTAAATGGTTTAGCATCTAGTGCTCATCAAAAAATCTATAAAACAAAAAAAGAGAAAAAAAATCGGTTGTATTCTTTTTGGGTTAAAGAATTTCCTTTAGAATTCTATCAATATCAAAAACATTTACTTATTGCATTTCTCATTTCTGTTTTATTTACAGCTATAGGAGCATATTCTTCTGCAACAGACGGGGCATTTGTAAGGTCGATCTTAGGTGATGCTTATGTGAATATGACCTTAGAAAATATTGCTAACGAAGATCCCATGGCTGTTTACAAAAAAATGGAAGAAACTAATATGTTTTTGGGTATCACCATAAATAATATTAGAGTAGCTCTTAATTGTTTTATTCTAGGAGTGATGTTTGGGATAGGAACCATATATATGCTCATGCAAAATTTTATAATGCTAGGTTCTTTTCAGTATTTTTTCTACGAGAAAGGATTACTTTGGGAAAGTGCCCGTACGATATGGATTCATGGTACCATTGAAATTTCTGTGATTATTATTGCAGGGTGTGCAGGTCTGGTTGTAGGAAACTCTATTTTGTTTCCAAAAACGTATACTCGACTTACTTCTTTTGTTAAAGGAATTAAAGCAGGGTTAAAAATTGTGATTAGCACAGTTCCCTTTTTTATATTAGCAGGGTTTTTAGAAGGCTTTGTGACCAGACATACCGAAATGCCAGATTGGCTCGCTATTTTAATCATATCTGGGTCGCTAGCTCTCATCTTGTTTTATTATGTAATTTACCCCAGACAACTTTATAACAGACTAAAAAATGAATAACAACTACATAGAATTTAAGAAAAAAAGAGAATTAGGAGATATCCTAACAGATACTTTTGCTTTTATACGACAAAATGGTAAATCATTGCTATCTGTTTTGTTAAAAACTTCGGGAATCCCATTTATATTACTTTTACTTGCTTCTGCATATTATACACATTCATCTGCCAATATTTTTGATCCGGTGAGTATTAGAAATGGTGGAATGTATAATTCGGGAAGTCTTATCATTGCTCTTTTTGCAATGTTGGCAACCTTACTTGTATTTTATGCATTACTTTTTGGTACAGTTTTACACTATATTAAAAACTATATTGATAATAAAGGTAATGTTGACCTTGAAGTGGTAGTACAAGGAGTAAAAAAGGATTTTGGAAATATTATCGGATTAGGAATTCTTTCGGGATTGATTACCTTTTTTGGTTTTATGCTTTGTGTTATTCCTGGTATCTATTTGTATGTCCCTATGAGTTTGGTTTTTTCAATTCTAGTATTTAGGGGTACTAGTATTTCTGATGCAATAAATGATAGTTTCATACTTATAAAAAACGAATGGTGGATCACCTTTGCTACACTTTTTATTATAGCAATACTTATAGGAGTAATAGGCTTTGTATTTTCTATTCCTGCATTGATCTATACATTTACCAAATCGTTTACTGCTGCTTCAGAAGGGTCTTTGGCTGATCCATCTACTATGTTTGATTGGGTTTTTATCGCCTTAAACACTTTATCATCAGCAGCTCAGTATATACTATATATTATCACTGCAATTTCTACTGCATTTATATATTATAATTTGAATGAAAGAAAACACGCTACAGGCGCATTAGAACAAATTGATTCTTTAGGTAAATCAGAATAAATTGAAAATTCTTTACTACGTCTTATTTTTTGTGCCACTCTTCTTATCAGCAAGAGTTCAGGATAGTACTGCGATAACTGATCCCCAGGAGTTAGTTTATGATCTCGACTCTCAGCAAAAAGCACCACAGTTTGATCATCAAAAAATAGAAGAGTTTAAAACACAAGATGATTTTGATTATACCGAATATCAAGAACCTGATAATTGGTGGACACAGTTTAAGAACTGGGTCACTCAACTTTGGAATCGATTTATCTCGTGGCTGTTCGGTACAGAAGAAGTAACGGGGTTCTGGGCAGTAGTTTTTAGATTACTCCCCTACCTTTTAATTGTAGGAGTATTATTCTTATTAGGTTGGTTGTTTATGAAAGTAAACCCATCGGATATGCTTCTTGAAAAACAAATTCCTCCGCAAATAGAACTTACAGAAGACGAAGATATTATTCAAAACCAAGATATTCAACAATTGATTGATCAGGCCTTACAGCATAAAAATTATAGATTGGCAATTCGGTATTATTATCTGTTTGTACTAAAAAAATTATCTGATGTAGAACTAATTGAATGGGAAGCTCAAAAAACTAATACTGATTATATCAAGGAATTAGCAGACGACACGGTACAACGCCAATTTAAATCCATCACCAAATTATACGATTTTATCTGGTATGGTAGCTTTGAGGTTAATGAAAAATTATACCTGAAAGCTGAAAAAGAGTTTACTTCTATAACCCATCTTATTCAACGTTAATGTGATGACTAAAAGTTCTAAAATATTAATCGTCATCATTATAGTAGCTATTGGTATACTTACTTTTATAGAAGCTAGTGAGCCCGAACCTGTAAACTGGTATCCCAGTTATGCAAAGACCGATAAAATTCCTTTGGGTTCCTTTGTATCTTATAATTTAATCAAGGAATCTTTTGATATCGAAGGATTACAAGATATAAACCAACCTCCTTACGAATTTCTTAACGATAATGATTCTATATCGGGGACATACTTTTTTGTTAATGGATCAATCAACTTTGATAAAAATGAGCTAAATACCCTATTAAAATGGGTTGAAAACGGAAATACATTATTTGTATCGGCAAAAACTATTGAAAATCGATTATTAGACACTCTTAATATTGAAACAGATAATCTTATATCAATAGATAACATATCTACAAAACCTCTTGTTGAGTTGGTTAATAAAGAGCTTAAAACACCATCTCCTTTTTTATATGACCAAGATATTTATAACCCATATTTTAACGAATTAGATACGATAAATGCAACTATTTTGGGGGTTACTCAATTGTATAATGACACACTGAAGGTCAAAGATCCAAAAGTAAACTATATACAACAATCTTTTGGCAAAGGGAAAATCTTATTACATACTTTCCCCGAGGCCTTTGGGAATTATTTTATGCTAACAGACAAAAACTATCAATATTCTCAAAACCTTTTGGCCTATATAAATCCCAATCAAAAAATACTATGGGATAATTATTATAAGTCAGGAAAAACATTTTATACCTCTCCACTTTTCTTACTTTTAAATAATCGCTATCTCAAATGGGCATATTACTTTGTTCTTATTGGAGTAGTCCTTTTTGTAATTTTTGAAGGAAAACGAAAACAACGTAGTATTCCCATTATAGAACCCTTAAAAAACCAGACTCTATCTTTTACAAAGACGATTAGCGGAATGTATTTTGAAAAAGGGAAGCATAAAGAAATTGCTACTAAGCAAAACCTGCTATTTTTGGATTACGTACGTAACGTGCTTAGAATCCCGACAAATGAGCTCAATGAAAAAACAATAATCGATATTGCTTCCAGAAGCAATAATAGTATAGAGGATACCAAAATACTATTCAAATATTTTGATGAACTGAATAAAAAAGTAAAAATCGAAAAAGAAGATGTATTAAAGCTTTATGAATTGATAAATACATTCAAAAGCCAATCTTAAAAAACGATATATCATTTAAACGAATCATAAATGGAAAACGAAGAAATTAAAAATAATACAAATCCAGAGCAAACTTCTGAGACAACCTCTCAAGAGCAAAATCTGAGTTTTCAGAATAGGATAGATCTTAGCGAATTACAACAATCTGTAGAGAAACTAAAAGCAGAATTGGCGAAAGTAATCGTGGGACAGCAGGATTTTATCGAACTATTAATTGTATCTCTGTTATCTAACGGTCATGTTTTAATCGAAGGAGTACCTGGGATTGCAAAAACGGTAACCGCCAAATTATTTGCCAGAACGTTAAAGACAGATTTTAACAGAATTCAATTTACTCCTGATCTTATGCCAAGTGATGTATTAGGAACTTCTGTGCTTAATATGAAAACAAGTGATTTTGAATTTAAAAAAGGCCCTATTTTTTCTAATATGGTTCTTATTGATGAAATTAATCGTGCTCCTGCCAAAACTCAGGCAGCCTTGTTTGAAGTAATGGAAGAAAGGCAAGTAACCATAGATGGTATTCGATATCCAATGGCCCCTCCTTTTATGGTATTAGCAACTCAAAACCCTGTAGAGCAAGAAGGGACTTATGCCCTACCAGAAGCACAATTAGATCGGTTTTTATTTAAAATCAAGGTAGATTACCCTACTCTCGAAGATGAAATCAATATCTTAAAAACACATCACGAGAGAAAAACAGCAAAACCTATAGAAATGGTGAATTCTGTAATTACCCCAAAGCAATTGCTAGAATTTAAAGCAAAAACGCAAGAGGTAATTATCGAAGAGAAAATTTTAGGATATATTGCCGAGATTGTAACCAAAACCAGAACACATCCTCATTTATATTTAGGAGGTTCTCCACGAGCATCAATTGCTGTTATGAATGCCTCAAAAGCTTTTGCTGCAATCAACGGGAGAGATTTTGTTACCCCCGAGGATATAAAAAAATCCCTTTTCCCTGTGCTACGCCATCGTTTGATCTTATCACCAGAACGTGAAATGGAAGGAATGACAACAGAAAATGTTATTGAAATGATCCTGCAATCTGTAGAAATACCACGCTAGTTTTGATCCAGTTTTTAAAATCACTATATCTAAGCTCTAGAGTATTTTACATACTCACGCTACTATCAGTATTGTTTTTATTCTCATACTGGTTTACTTCAATATATCCTATTGTCTGGTTATTGGTATGGGGATTAATGATTGTTTTTCTATTTGATATTGTGACTTTGTATACTACTAAAAATGGAATTCATGCTAATAGAATTTTACCAAATAAATTTTCTAATAGTGATTTTAATGCCGTTCCGGTTCGAATAAAAAGTAATTACAAATTTACGACCTATGTAGAGGTTATCGATGAGATCCCAGTGCAATTTCAAAAACGTGATTTCCTTAAAAAAGGAAGTATTTCTCCTAAATCTATTTTAGATTTTGAATACTCATTACGACCTGTAAAACGAGGAGAATATGTCTTCGGAAATTTATATGTATATGCAATGACCAGAATAGGCCTTGTAAAACGTCGTTATAGTTTTGATAAAGCTGCAATGGTAAAAGTATATCCTTCTTTTATCCAGATGAAAAAGTATGATTTTCTGGCTATTGATAATAAGTTAACCCAAATAGGACTTAAAAAAATACGTCGTATTGGGCATACGATGGAGTTTGAGCAAATTAAAGAATATGTAGTCGGTGATGATGTTCGTACGATTAACTGGAAAGCTTCTGCAAAGCACGGTAACTTAATGATTAATCAATTTCAGGATGAAAAATCTCAACCTATCTATTCTATTATCGATGCCAGTCGTGTTATGAAAATGCCTTTTAAAGAATTAAGCCTTCTGGATTATGCCGTTAATAGTACCCTGGCTTTTTCTAATATTGCCCTAAAAAAACATGATAAAGTCGGGATGTTATCCTTTTCGAATACAGTAAATGATTTTTTGCCGTCTAGCGGAAAGAAAACATACATTAACAATATCTCTGAAACACTTTATAATATTAAGACTCAATTTCTTGATTCTGATTATGGGTTACTATATACCCATGTTAAACGACAAATAAACCACAGAAGTTTACTTCTGTTATATACTAATTTTGAACATCTATCGTCATTAAAAAGACAACTTCCATATCTGCAGGCATTGGCTAAAAAACATGTATTGGTAGTGATTTTCTTTCAGAATACAGAGCTTGATCATCTTATTGAACAAAATGCAGAGGATCTACAAACCATTTATGATCAAACTATTGCTCAGCAATTTGCATATGACAAAAAAGTAATGGTAAAAGAGTTACAAAAACATGGGATACAAACGGTATTAACTACTCCAGAAAACCTTACGGTTAATACTATTAATAAATACCTGGAGATCAAAGCCAGAGGATTATTGTAGTTTTAGAAACATCTCTTCTCTATAAAATGTACTATTTTCATATAAATTTTTGTTCCGATATTAGATCCTAATAAAGAAAGATAACTCCTGAGTTAATCTATAAAAAATTATGACAGCATTTAACAGTTTAGACATATCAGATATTAATCAGATCAAAGAGAAAATTGCTCAAGGAATTGATATTAATATAACCGACTCCTATGGTGAAACTATGCTTCATAAGGCTGCTTATTATGAAAAAATAGATGTTGTTAAATTACTTGTTGAAGAAGGTATTAATATCAATGCAGCAAATAGTAATGGTGCAACCGCACTGATAAAAGCTTCAGATAGAAATGAAGAAATTAGCCGATATCTTATTGAAAACGGTGCTAATGTTACTAATAAAGAAGGGAAAAAGCATGATGGTTTCTCTGCACTTCACTATGCTGCCCGTAAAGGGCTACATAATCTAGTTAAACTATTACTGGAAAATGGCGCAAAAGTAGATGAATTGAGTAACTATAAAAGCACACCTTTTAATGAAGCCATTCGTTTTAATCAAATAGAATGTGCTGATATTTTATTAGCAAATGGTGCTAACATCGATAATAGATATGATAGTATGTATCATAACGATATTGGATCCTTACATTTTGCAATTAATGGTGGGTATGATTATAGTAAAAATTTGGTGAAATACCTTATAACGAATAATGCAGATGTAATGCTAAAGAATGGTGAAGGAATATCTGTTCTGCATCTTGCTGCGCAAGATCAAAATAATGTGTTAACAATTCAATTACTAAATGCAGCTCCCAATATTAATGCAGTTGATGCAAATGGTAAGACCATAATGCATCATGCGGCATTTAACCAAAACATATCGGTTTTAAAAAAAGTACTCAAAACAAAGGAGATCGATTTAAATATTAAAGATAATGATGGCCACCCTCCTCTCTATTATGCAGAAAACGAGAAAAATGCTGCACTCATTATTGCAGCTGGTGCTATTTATGATGAGAGTAAAAAAGCATCAGAACTTTTTATGAATTTATATAGCGAATACCTCAACAAAGAAATTATTGCTAAAGAACTCATGAAAATTAAATAAGAAATTTATTTCATTCCCAAATAGAATATACTTGAATCATATACCCTCATAATATACATTAGAAACTTCGAGGTTAATACTAAAATGGGCACTCTAAATCAACACAAAAAAACTTCTTTAATTAGAATTTGTTTACTACCTATGCAACTATAAAATCATTATTTTCTGTTTTCTATTTTTATAGAAAATTCATACCACTAAGAGATATACATACTTTGTGGCAATCTTAGAAAAAAACTATATTTACCATGTAAGCAACACTATTTTACTTATGAAATCATAAATAATAAAATGATAATTTTTTATTTTAGAAATCAAGGATAAGATACATTTTTAATCAAAAAATTAAGTTAGTTAAATAGTATGGCTTCAAAAATTTAAAAGAAACTTATTAGAATTAACTCATCTAAAAAAACACAAACATGACAATTAAAAAATCAATGATTATCGCGGTATTAGCTTTAGGGGTTTTAGGAGCTTGTACAGAGAAAAAAGAAAAAAAAGAAGAAAGCACAGATCCTGCTAAAGTAGAAGCTACTCAAGAATCAACAACAGAGGTTGACGAAGCTGAAAAAGCAAGGTTAGACAGTATTCGACAAGTAAAAGAACACGGGCACGCACATTAACCAATATTGAAACAATGTTTAAAAGCACTACAACATTCTTTATATTTCTAATCCTTGTGTTGGTTTCAATAACAGCAAATGCGCATGGTGTTGATGATGAAACACAGTCTTTCTTATTAGGAAATAAAGGAATTGCTTTTGGTCCGTTTCTATACATTGGTGCAAAACATATGATAACGGGATATGACCACCTACTTTTTCTAGTGGGGGTCATTTTCTTTTTGTATCGAACAAAAGAAATACTATTATACGTAAGTTTTTTTACGATCGGCCATAGTCTTACTCTATTACTCGGCGTAATGGCAGATATTAATGTAAATGCTTTTTTAATAGATGCCATTATTGCATTATCTATTGTATATAAAGGGTTTGATAACCTAGGAGGATTTAAACAATTTTTTAAGAAACAGCCCAATACTAAAATAGCCGTATTAATTTTTGGATTATTTCATGGTTTTGGACTAGCTACCAAATTACAAGAATTTCAGTTTGATAAAGAAGGACTATTTGTAAATCTAATTGGTTTTAATATAGGGGTAGAAATAGGACAGTTTTTAGCATTAGGGCTAGTTCTCATACTTTTAGGGGTTTGGAGAAGATATAATAGTTACGCTAAATTTTCTAATCTTACTAATATACTTCTTATGGCTGCAGGTTTTCTATTGTTTGGATTTCAAATGACAGGATATTTTATGGCTTAACACTAAATTATGACAACAAGTAATACTCACATAATGAATAAAAAGCAACTTATAAAATCAATTTTTATAGCGTTGTTTATTGGTTTTGTCGTACTTATAACAGCAGTTTTACCTGCAGAATATAATATAGACCCATTAGGAACAGGAAAACTCTTTGGTTTTAGTCGATTGTATGTAAATGATACTGAAAAAACAGAGTCAATCGATACAGCACCAGTATCTCAATTAAATTTCAAGAAGCTAAAATTAGAAAAATTAGGTTCTCCGCCAAACGTACCTAAACCTGTAGAAGCAAACAATCCACCACCATCAGAACAATTTACAGAACAAAATGATACAATTAATGTTACTGTTCCTGCAGGAAAAGGTATAGAATATAAGTTTAAAGCATTAAAGTATGGAAGTATAAAATATGAGTGGAGTACTACAAATGATGCTATTGTTTATATAGATTTTCATGGAGAAGTAAAACAAGAAAACCCTCCCGAAAATGTATTTTATGAGAGTTATACTTTGGCATATTCTAATAATATGGCAGGAACATTTACAGCCCCTTTTGAAGGTAAACACGGTTGGTATTTCAGAAACAACAACAAAGAAGACATTACCATAACGATAAGATTAAAAGGGCAATACAAGCTATTTGATAAGTAAAATCTTATATGCAATTTCGAATCTCTGATTATCATCTTTAACTCACAGAGCATATAATTTTACGGCTTTTATTTTATGTAACTATTCTAGAACTACATTTCATCCTATAAAAATGACAACTGAGGAGTTTCTTATTGCTCCTTAATAAAGGTTTATAGACTTTTGATTTATCAAAAACAAATAACTATAAAACTTTATCATATGAAAACTCTAGCATTATTAGCCGCGCTTTTAGTTTCTAACTTTCTTCTTCACGCTCAGGAAAAAACTAAAGGAGTAACCATTACAGTAACTGTTCCTAATATAACAAGTTCTGAAGGAGAAGTTCTTTTTGGACTTTATGACGAAAATACTTTTATGAAAGCTGCTCCAATCAAAGGTGAAAAAAGTACAATTGTAGATGGGGTAGCAAAAGTTACTTTTTCTAATGTTCCTGAAGGAGTGTTTGCCATTACATGTTTTCATGATGTAAATGGAAACAATCGAATGGATTTTGAACCTGGCGGGATGCCAAAAGAAGATTATGGTGTGTCTAATAACAACATGAGTTACGGTCCTCCACAATGGAATGAAGCCAAATTCGAAGTAAACTCAGAAAACCTTGAGCTGGAAATCAGAATGTAATTAAAAATCTATATTCATCAATCTATTAAACCTGAATAACAGGTATATTAAAAAAGGAATTGCATCTCATCTATGCGTTCCTTTTTTTTATTTCAAAAACAATAGACAAAACAAATTTTTAATAATTATTTAATAAATAATATCAATAGCTTTTATATTTTTGTTCCCCAAAACACAGACCATGACCATAACACAATTAAAATATGTTTTAGCGGTAGCAGAACACAAAAACTTTACCAAGGCTGCAGAGAAAACTTTTGTGACTCAACCTACACTAAGTATGCAAATTCAAAAGCTTGAAGAGGAGTTAGATATTCTCATCTTTGATCGTAGTAAAAAACCTATAGAACTTACAGAAGTCGGTAATAAGCTTGTTCAACAAGCAAAAAATATTGTAAACGAGAGTGAACGAATTCAAGATATTGTAGATCAACAAAAAGGCTTCATTGGTGGTGAATTCAAGTTAGGGGTTATTCCTACAGTAATGCCTACTCTTTTACCTATGTTTTTAAACAATTTCATAAAAAAATACCCAAAGGTAAAATTAAAAATAGAGGAGTTACATACAGAGGCTATAATTGAACGCCTTCTCGATGGTCATCTGGATGCTGCTATTGCTGCAACGCCATTAGAAAACGAAAATATAAAAGAACGTGTTTTATATTATGAACCATTTGTAGGATATATTCCTTCTACCCACAGACTAAATCAGAAGAAAAAAATTGATATTACTGATCTTGATATCGATGACATGCTTCTTCTAGAGGATGGTCATTGTTTTAGAGATGGGATCATTAATTTATGCAAGACTAAGAAAAGCTATGAGGAAGATCATTTTCAGTTAGAAAGTGGTAGTTTTGAGACCCTTATAAAGCTGGCTAACGAAGGTCTGGGAATGACTCTTCTACCCTATTTACATACTTTGGATGTAAAAAACGGTGAAAAAAATAATCTTCACTACTTTAATGAGCCTTCTCCTGCGAGAGAAGTGAGTTTAATTTTTAATAAAAGTGAACTAAAAATGCAAATTATTGATGCTTTGCATTCTACTATTGCTGGTGTTGTAAAAGGAGCTATTACTTTTCAAAATGTAAAAATTATTAGCCCTATGGCAAAAATAAAAAGCGACTAGAAAGTCGCTTTTTTTTATGATTTTAAATAGATTAAACAAGATTGCAATTCTGGTTGTTTAACTGTTAGTGATTGAATCCAGATTTTTAATTCTTCAATCTCGTGAGGAAGTAGTCTGTTTAGTGCTTTTAAAACTTCCTTAGTAAAAAGATTAACATCAAAACTTACTTTTTTAAGCACAGTTTTTGTGTAATCAAACATTGCTCTAGCCATAAATTAATAGGGGTTTAAAAAATGTTAGGTTTAAACAAGTAATTGTAGGAATAATCTTATAGTTTTTAAAGTTGTTCTAGCTAATATATGTAAATAAAACTAAAAAAACAGTCTTTTGGCGCTTATTTAACACTGTTAAAAACTGTTATCGCCATCTAAAAGATCTCCTAAACCACCTAGAATACTACCCTCGCCTTTACTTTTCCCTCCTCCTCTGGGGGCCAATGCTAATACTCTATTAGCAAGTCTGCTAAATGGTAAAGATTGTATATACACCACTCCGGGACCAGTTAATGTGGCAAAAAACAATCCTTCTCCTCCAAAAATGGTATTTCTAATTCCTCCTACAAATTCTATATCATATTGTACCCTTTTAGAAAACCCAATAATACAACCTGTATCTACCTTTAGTTTTTCGCCTGGTTGCAGTTCTTTGCGGGAGGTAGTTCCTCCTGCATGAACAAAGGCCATACCATCACCTTCTAATTTTTGCATAATAAAACCTTCGCCTCCAAATAATCCTCTTCCTAATTTCCTAGAAAATTCTATTCCTACAGAAACTCCTTTGGCAGCACATAAAAATGCATCTTTTTGGCAAATAAATTTTCCTCCATAATTAGTTAAATCAACAGGAATAATCTTTCCCGGGTACGGAGAGGCGAAACTTACCTTCTTTTTTCCACCTACCTGATTATAAAAAGCGGTCATAAACAAGCTTTCCCCTGTTAGCAATCGTTTACCAGCTCCAAATATTTTACCAAGAACTCCAGTATCTTTTGCAGAACCATCACCAAAAATCGTGTCCATTTTTATGCCATCGTCCATCATCATAAAACTTCCTGCTTCTGCAATCACTCCTTCTTGTGGATCCAGTTCTATCTCTACATACTGCATTTCTTCTCCTATAATTTCGTAGTCGATTTCGTGTGCCGTCATATTTTTTTAATGTTTATAGTATATTGATTAATGAATAGTTTCTTTATGAGTAAACGAATTTCATAAAGTGTTACAGTCTAATCATTTTTTGTTGTAAAATTTTTACTTTTCATTCTTTACTTTAACTGTCCATTCAAAATTGAACGTAGAAACTTCAATACCGTCCTGATTAGTTCCTATTGATTTCATCCAAACCGTTTGCCCCTCACCTGTTTCAATTGTTTTTTTAATTGCGTCTTCTACCAAATGTCCATCGGTACACACAAAAGTAATTCTACCTGTAGCTTTTTTAGTATAGGTAGCATTATTGCTTGCCACCAGCATCGATATTTTTTTACCACTATTTCTTATATACCCTGTTACCAAAGCTCCTGTGGTTAATTCTGCCGCCATTCCCTGTACCGCCCAAAACATAGATTTAAAAGGATTCTGGTTGATCCACCGATGTTTTACACTAACCGTACAGCTGGTTGTATCTATGTTTTTAACCCTTACACCACATAGCCAGGCAGAAGGTAACTTAAATAGTAAGAATGCATTAAGTTTTCTAGGAGTAATATCCATGAGTTTTATTTTTAGTTCTCACAATATAGGTAAAAGAAATAGTCAAGAAAAGAGTAAAAAATCTTAAAATTATGTTAAATTATGGTACTATGTTTTGCATAATACCTTTTTTTAACCATATATTTGCATAAGAAACTATTATATACTTTTACAATGTCAATCAAAAATCACAAAAATATCGCAACGTTTATGCATTTAGGTGCATTCTCAAAATACTTTATTCCTTTTGGGAATTACATAGTTCCGATACTACTATGGACGACCAATAAGGATAAATCAGATTTTATAGATGATCATGGTAAGGAAGCCATCAATTTTCAATTAAGTATTCTATTATATACTGTAATACTGGGAATATTTTCTTTTCCGTTTTTTATCTTTCATGTCTTTGGAGATGCAACAATTACAGATTTATTTCATTTTAATGATTTTTCTATCAATTTTTCTGACGCAGGAGGTTTTAGAACTCTTATAGGAGCATCATTTATCGGAATTATAGCACTAATCGGTTTTTTTCTGGAAATAATTTTTGTTATCACTGCTGCTTTAAAAGCAAACAAGGGAGAAAGTTACAGATATCCATTATCTATACGATTTATAAAATAATATAATGAAGCAAACCATTAACATAAAATATATTTTGATAACCGCCCTTGCAGTTCTGTTGTCCTTCTTTTTTCATGAATTGGCACATTTACTTACAGGAAAGTTATTAGGATATCCTATGAAGATGACACTTAATTCGGCTTTCTTAGCAGAAGGAGAATATACATCGGTATGGCACGAATATTTGGTAAGCGCAGCAGGGCCTATTTTTACTATACTAACAGCATTTATGTTTTTTTATGTGATCAGAAATACAAAAAACACATATTGGTATCCATTCTTATTCTTTGCATTTTCATTTAGGTTAATGGCCATGATTGTATCAATTTTTAACCCTAATGATGAAGCCAGAATAAGTCAATGGCTCGGACTTGGACAATGGATATTACCGTTAATTGTATGTTTTACGTTATTTTTTCTTGTTATAAAAACGTCAAAAGAACAGGGATATAGTTTAAAATTTAACCTAATCAATTATATTTTGACCTCTGTTTTTATTGCCGGAGTAGTACTCTCTGATCAATATTTTTTAAAATAATCATCAATCATCAATACCTAACATCAATCAAAAAATGAACAGTTTAACTTTTAAAAATTAGTTTTATGAAGATCGAAAACACAAAAGCGCAAATGCGCAAAGGTGTTCTGGAATATTGCATACTTTCTATCCTTAAGGACGATGATGCCTATGTAGCTGAAATTTTAGAAACCCTTAAAGACGCAAAGATGCTTGTGGTAGAAGGCACGATATATCCCTTATTAACCAGACTTAAAAACGCTGGATTACTAAGCTATCGCTGGGAAGAATCTACATCGGGGCCACCACGAAAATATTACGGACTCACAGAAACAGGAAAATTGTTTCTTAGCGAATTAAATACCACTTGGGACGAATTACGGAATGCTGTAAATCTGGTAACCAAACAAAAAAAGAAGTAAAATGAATAAGACAGTTAATATAAATTTAGCAGGCATATTTTTTCATATAGACGAAAACGCTTACTTAAAACTGCAACGCTATCTCAGCGCTATAAAACGCTCATTTACCGATTCACAAGGGAGAGATGAGATTATATCTGATATAGAAGCCAGAATAGCAGAATTGTTCAGTGAAAAAATAAAGGACGAACGACAGGTTATCGGAAACAAAGAAGTAGAAGAAGTAATTGCTGTAATGGGACAGCCAGAAGATTATAGATTAGATGAAGAAATCTTCGAAGATGAACCAAACACAACATATCAAAAAACGAAACCATCAAGACAATTATTTAGAGATACAACAAACTCTTATGTAGGAGGAGTAAGTTCTGGTTTAAGTCACTATCTGGGGATTGAACCAATTTGGATTAGGTTAGCCTGGGTATTGTTTACTGTTTTCTCTAGTGGTGCATTTGTTCTGATCTATATCGCATTTTGGATTTTTGTACCCGAAGCAAAAACAACAGCCGATTTTTTGGCTATGAAAGGTGAAGCCGTTAATATTAGTAACATAGAAAAAAAAATTAAAGAAGGGTTTGATGGTGTAGCAGATACCGTAAAAAATGTAGATTATCAAAAATATAGCAGCAAAGTAAAAAGCAGTTCTACTACTTTTTTTGAAGCTTTAGGTGATGTATTACTATTCTTCTTAAAGATTTTTGTGAAATTTATAGGTGTGATTCTTATAATAGTAGCTGGAGTTACTCTTATTAGTCTATTTGTTGGTCTGTTTACGATAGGAACATTTGGATTTATGGATGCCCCATGGGTAGAATATATTGAAGTAGGCAGTCATCCCGAAGTTCCATTATGGTTAGTATCATTAGTAACATTTTTTGCCGTAGGAATACCTTTTTTCTTCCTGTTTATTCTTGGTCTAAAAATTCTGATAAAAAACCTAAAATCTATAGGAACACCAGCCAAATTAGGTTTATTAGGAGTATGGATATTTTCTCTTATAGGGTTAGGAATTCTTGGAGTTAGACAAGCTACACTCGAAGCATATAACGCAGAAGTGATTATGGAACAAAAAGTACTTCCGATCACAAGCAACGATACACTAACCATAAAAATGCAGGGAAATAACAGATATACTAAACACCTATATCATAGAAATGATTATAAAATCAAAAGAGATGACCAGGGAAATCGGGTAATCGTTATCCAGGATATAGAAGTATATCTAAAAGCTTCAAAAAGAGACTCGACAGTACGAATTATGATAGAAAAAAATGCAGAAGGAAGATCTTATGAAGAAGCTTCTAAAAGAGCCGAAGAACTTAAATATGGATATGAAGTACATGGTAATACACTTTTATTAGATGGATATGCAATTACGGATTATGCTAACAAATACAGAGATCAGGAAGTAAAAGTAATCTTAACATTACCAGAGGGAATTACCGTATATGCAAATGATAATACCTCTGGATTTAATAACTCATGGAAATACGATGATTATATCTCTATCGATGGAAAAGAAGGAGAATACATAAAATTAATCGACGGGAAATTCGAATGTGAAGATTGCCCCAAAGATGAGAACGATTGGGAATATAACGAATGGGATGAAGACGACGATAGCGTAAACATAAATATAAACTCTGAAGACAACGATTTTAAATTAAAAATCGGAGAAGACGGAGTAGAACTAAATAATGAACCCGTAAAAGTAAAAATAGACGAGGACGGAATAGAAATAAAAACCGAAAATTAAATCAATCTGCTTCTGCAGACTAATCAAAAAACGAACAGTTAAATATATCAAAACAAACAGTTATGACTACACTAGCCAAAATTATTATCACCTTTTGCTTATCAGCTTTATGCTGCTCTTGTAATGTTGTCTTTAATGGGGTTAAAGGCCAGGGAGAAGTAATTAGAAAAGAAAGAACCATTAACCAGGATTTTAATGCCATAAAAGCAAGTAGAGGTTTAGATGTTATCCTGGTAGACGATTCTGATCAAAAAGTAATTGTAGAAGCTAATAAAAACTTACACGATCACATCGAAGTATATGTAGAAGGTAATACGCTATACGTTACTTCTGATCAAAACATATACTATGCAGACGAAAAAAATGTATTTGTATCTTATGACAAAATCAATAAAGTTCATGTTAATAGTGGTGCGAGTGTCTCTTCTAATGAACCTGTAGTTCAAAAAGAACTTGATCTTAGTGCTACTAGTGGTGCAGATATTAAATTAAAAGTAAAAGCCGAAACAATAACAACTTCTGTTACCAGCGGAGCCATGATGAATTTGACCGGAAAAGTAAATAATCATAAGGCAAATGCTACCAGTGGTGCAGATATTCGTGCAGAGGATTTGTTAAGTTTAGTATCCGAAGCAAAAGCAACAAGTGGTGCATCTATTAAAATTCATGCAAAAAATGAGTTTACCGGGAAAGCAACAAGTGGTGCAGATGTTGTTTACTACGGAAATCCTGAAAAAGTATCTGAAACAGATAACTCTGGTGGAGATGTTAGAGGCCACTAAGAGCTAACAACCCAATCAATAATCAACCAAAATTAAGCTGTCTGAGAAAGCAACACTAACCAACCCATGCTTTCCAGGCAGTTTTTTTATAGTAAATTGAAAAAAGTTTAAATCACTTCTATTTCAAAAAATGATGATCTATTATTTTTTTAATCTGAAAATAATATAAACCTCTTCTCTATTTATATTTGTAATAAGTTTTATATACAACCTATACTTAAAGGCAAAAAAAACTGTTTATTAGTATATAAATTTCGCACAAATATGAGAACATTATTTTTAGTATTGACACTTCTGGTATTAGGAAACACTTACGGGCAAAAAGAAAAAATTAAAGGCAATAAAATTGTTAGTACCGAACAACTAGATGTTGAAGATTTTCATACCATAGAAATTTATGAAGGTTTCGAAGTTACTCTAGATGAAAGTAATGATAATCAAGTAAAGATCGAAGCAGATAGTAATCTGCAAGAAGTTATACAAGTAGAAGTTGTAGATAGCGTTTTGACAATCAAGTCTGATCGGGATATGCGACGTGCAAAAGCATTAAATCTTGATATTTCTTATGCATCAGAATTAAAAAAAATTATAGTATATGACAAGGTAAATGTGAAATCCTTGTCCCCCATTAATAGTACTTTGCTTGAAGTACATGCAAATGATAATGCCGAAGTATTTCTTACCGCAGATGCCAACCAGGTAAATTGTATAACCAACGGAAAATCGGTAGTAGAATTACATGTTACTGCTCAGGAAGTTACGTATCAAATCAATGAAAATTCTGAAGTAAAAGGAATTGTTACAACCGATAGCCTTAAAGTAGATTTATATCAAAAAGGATATGCAAAACTTGAGGGAGAAGTAAAATCGATGTTAGTACGAGCAGATAGCGACACCGACTTTTATGGTGAAAAATTGAGTGTTGCCAAAACTACACTAATTGCAGAAGGTGCTAGTGATTGCTATATTTTGACCAACGAAGAAATTAGTATTGATGCAAAAGATAAGACCGAAATTTATCTACTTGGTGAGCCAAAGGTGATTATCAACACCTTTGCCAATGAAGCTATTTTGTACAAGAAAAATATAGACTACGTTCCTAGTAGGTTTAGGTTAAATTAAAGCGTATCTAAAAAGTAAACTTCCTTTGTCAAACTGACAATCTAGTTTTGATGTTATTTTTTAGATACACTCTTTTCTTAATGCTAAATATTTCGACTTAAGCCGAAACTTCATCATTTGTTTCTATCGTTGCAAGGTATCGTTCTGCATCTAATGCAGCCATACATCCTGTTCCTGCAGCAGTTACAGCTTGTCTGTATTCTTTATCCTGAACATCTCCTGAAGCAAATACTCCCGGGATATTTGTCTTTGTAGATTTTCCTTCGGTAATCAGGTATCCTGTATCATCCATATCTAATTGCCCTTTAAAAATATCGGTATTTGGTTTATGACCAATAGCGATAAACAAACCGGTAATCTCGATCTCTTCTTTATTACCTGTTTGGTTATTTACCATTCGTAATCCTTCTACCACCTGATCTCCTAATACCTCATCAACTTCGGTATTATACATTACCTTAATATTGGGTGTATTATTTACTCGATGTTGCATTGCTTTAGAAGCTCTCATATGATCTTTACGAACTAGCATAGTAACATTAGTACATATATTTGCCAGATAAGTAGCTTCTTCTGCTGCAGTATCTCCTGCTCCTACAATGGCTACGTCCTGTCCTTTGTAAAAGAATCCATCACAAACTGCACATGCCGATACTCCACCGCCACGTAATTTTTGTTCACTAGGTAATCCCAGGTATTTTGCTGTAGCTCCTGTAGAGATAATAACGGTTTCTGCTTCAATCTGTGTAGTGTTATCCACAGTTACTTTATGAATCCCTCCAACTTCTTTACTAAAATCAACAGCAGTTACCATCCCGATTCGTACTTCTGTACCAAAACGCTCTGCTTGTTGTTGTAACTGAACCATCATTGTTGGTCCATCGATACCTTCTGGGTATCCTGGGAAATTATCTACTTCTGTTGTCGTTGTTAATTGGCCACCTGGTTCCATACCGGTGTACATAATGGGTTTAAGATCTGCTCTTGCTGCATATATTGCTGCAGTGTATCCTGCAGGACCCGAACCTATAATAAGACACTTTATTCTTTCTATTGTATCAGACATATTCTCATCATTTTATATGATGTAAAAGTAGCAATTTGATCATAAACCTTACAGTAAAGTTATTAAGAATTGTTATATCTATATAGACATCTTATATCTAAGCATTATATATTGAATTTACTACAGTTTTTATTTACAACAACTCTTTTTGCAATAGTATATCAACATAAAAAGCACAACTATTTTATATATAAATAACAAAGAGGCAGACGAGTATTACGTCTGCCTCCGGTTATCCATTTCAATCCTTCTAGAAGAGATTTTAATCTTCTTAAAGAAATTCAAATCAGGGTAGGATGACTATTTGTAAAGACAACAACAACTGTCTTTAATTTACATTTACGGTTGTACCACAGCTTTGATTTGCCCTAACAATCAAGGTACCATTACTAGCAGATGAGTTTCCGCTAAAACTATAGTATAGATTTTTTTTGCAATCAAATTTAGCTCCCCCAAAATGTGTTGAAAGTCGAGATCCATTCCTCGATCCTTCTTTATATATATAAATTTCTTTCCCTGTTTTATTAACAATATGTACTCTGTTTTCAAGATCACTTTGTCTTGCCATTTGATTTCTTTCTTTGATACGCTTGTACTCTTCAGAATTCATCCAATCATCTCTTTGTTTATTAATAGCTGCTATAATAAACTTTCTGGTACTTTCTGTATTCTCCACAAGAGCTGCATTTTTTGGGGTTTTTAACCATTCTGCATATACTTCTTGTTGTTTATTATATGCATTGTCTAAATATTCCTGAAGGGTTTTGTGAGGTTGCATTGCCTTCATTTTTTTAGGCGATTTCATTACTTCTTTCATCTTTTTTAAACCTCCCATTTTTTTTGCTTGATACTCTAATACAGCTTTAAGCTTATAATTATCCTTATCTACCCATTCTTTTAGGATATAAATTTTACCATCTAAAAACACAAGGCGGCTATCATAAGTAGATTGATGAATTTTTCTAGGCGCAAAACCTATTTCATCTTGCATGGCTGGACTTCCTTCGTACACATTATGTACATAAGTAATCGGGAATGCTTCATTATCGGGTATAAACATGCTTTCTTTATGATCATCAGGACGTTTAGCATTTTCTCCGAACAACATGTACACCTCTTTGTGTGCTCCTGGTTGAATTCTATAGTCTTTAAAATTGGTGATTTTATATAGCAATACATCCAAGCCTCCTTGATAATCACCACTACTGCTTTGCTGCGTTAAATAAGCCGTGTAATTCCCGACTTGAATAGATTCCAGTTCTTCAGTTTGATGTTTTATTTCTCCCTGTGCTTTTAGGTTATGGCAAAAAAACAGTAAGCCTAATGCCGCTAATAATATGATATTTTTCATTTTATTTTCTTTATAATAATTTTTGTGTATCAAAACATCTTATCCCAAACTCTAAGATTTAGGATAAGATGTTTGATTCATCTATTTTTTTAGAAGTATGAGAAATAACAATAACTTTATTATTTTCATACTATGGCTTTATATAAGTTAAATAGGGTTTGATGTAAAAAATTCACTCCAAACCCTATTTGTACTATTGTTTATTGAACAAATATTTTCCGGATATAATCATTTTGATAATCGGTAACATAAATAGTTCCCGAACCATCTATACACAGATTGACAGGTTCATTAAATTGAGCAGCATCTGCATTACCATTGGCAAAGCCCATAGTACCAGAACCTGCATAGGTAGACACTACTCCTGTAGGAGTAATTTTACGAATACGATGATTATCTTTATCTCCAACATATATATTACCAGAGGCATCTCGGGTAATTCCATAAGGAAGGCTAAATTGAGCTATAGTACCTGCACCATCTGTATATCCTTGCGTAGACCCGGCAAGAGTAAGTACAGATCCCGTATCGGTAATCTGGCGAATCACATGATTCGAAGCATCTGCTATATATAGATTTGTAGATAGACCTATGACCACATCAGTAGGTTCATTAAACTGAGCGGTTGTAGTGTTACCATTCACCAAACCACTACTACCTGTACCTGCGTGGGTATATACTACACCAGCAGTAGTAATGTAACGGATACTATGATTACCCGTATCTGCTACATACAGATCACCATTTGGGTGTACATCAATCCCATACGGGGAATCAAACTGAGCAACAGTACCTGTACCATTTACAAAACCTCTAACACCAGACCCTGCAATAGTAGATACTACCCCAGCAGGAGTAATTTTTCTAATTCTATGATTATCGGTGTCTGCTACATAAAGATTTCCTGCAGTATCTATCGCCAAACCATTAGGGTTATCAAACTGAGCAGTTATACCAGGACCATCTGCAAACCCTGCAACGCCAGATCCTGCAAGAACTGTGGTTGCTCCCGAAGAAAAATATTTAAGAATACGGTCTTTACGAGTATCAGCTACATATATATTTCCCGAAGCATCTACTACTATTCCGGTATGCAACTTACTAAGAGCTAAAATGCTCTCTACATTTACATCAGAGACATTGGTTACGTTTATGGTTACTGTAACGGGAGTTGCGTTTAATGTTCCATCACTTGCATGGGCCTGGAATGAATAACTTGTCCTGGTTTCAAAATCTAAACTTCCTCCGGATTTTAGACTTATTTCACCAGAATTCGTATCAATTTCAAAATTATCACTGTTCACGTTATTGGCTAACCTATAACTAACCACATCACCATCTTCGTCTGTTGCACTCAAAGTACCTATAACAACAGTTTCTGCTATATTTTCGACAGCAGTAAATGTAGTAGAGTTAGCACCAAAGATAGGGGCTTCATTTACATTAGTAACATTAATAGTAACCTGTGCAGATGCCGTAAATGTACCATCATCTGCAGTAATTGTTACCGTATGACTGGTCAGAGTTTCGTAATCTAAAAATCCTGATTTTAGTTTGATTTCATTGTTTGTCATCTCAAATTCGGCTAAAGCACCGGCAAGATTAGTTATGGTATACGTAAGATTATCATTATTAGGGTCGGTAGCAACTATGGTTCCTAATACAGTCCCTGATGTTGAATTTTCTGCTGCACTAAACGTTTGATCTGCAATAACAGGTGGCATATTCTCATCTGCATCAATAACAGTAATGGTAATTTTTGCAGCTGCTTTGACTTTACCATCAGTTACTTCTACCGTAATTTCATACGTAGTTTTGGTTTCAAAATCTAATGATTTTCCTGTCGCCAGGCTTAGTGCTCCTGTTTTAGTAATTTCGAATAGATCATCACTGTTTGCAGTAATACTATAACTTAACTCATCTTTGTCTGCATCGGTAGCTTTTACCATACCAAATACATCTGTATCTGTTGCTGATTCTGATACGTTAAAGGACTGTGCCTTAATTTCTGGTGCTGTATTGGTTGGCGGAGTTACAATCGTTGCTGCCTCGTCATCTTTACTACAACTTACAAGGGTTAATACTATACCAATAGTAAATAGTATAAAGGCTTGGGATACATTTTTCATTCTTTTATGACTATATTTTGGGTATACTTATTTATTAAACAACAACCTCATCTCAAGTTCTGAAACCCGAGATATGAGGTTGAATACTTATGTTTTTTTTTAGGATTTATTCAATGACAATTTTACGGATACGGTTATTGAGCCTATCTGCTACATAGACTTTTCCCGATGTATCTACAGCCACTCCTGAAGGCTGGAAAAATCTTACTACCGAACCATTACCATCTCCAAAACCACTAGTCGATCCCGCTACAGTAGATACTACTCCTGCTTGTGTAATCTTACGTATACGATGGTTTAGCCTATCTGCTACATATACATTATTCGATGCATCTAGAGCTACTCCTGAAGGGTTAAGAAATCTGGCTAAATTAGCAGGTCCATCTGCAAAGCCCGAAACAGACCTGCCAGCAAACGTAGTAACTACTCCCGTAGGTGTAACTTTACGAATACGATTATTCAGTCTATCCGCCACATATAGGTTTCCATTAGTATCTATAGTTACTCCTGCGGGGCTATCAAACTGAGCTGCTATACCGGTACCATCTGCAAATCCTTGACTAGATCCTGCAACGGTAGTTACTACTCCTGCCGGAGTAATTTTACGTATACGGTGATTCTGACTATCAGACACATATATATTTCCCGAGGCATCTACGGTTATTCCTTCCGGATGATTAAATCGTGCTAAGGCGCCGGTTCCATCGAGATATCCCTGAGTACCTCCTGCTATGGTGGTCACTACACCTGCCGGGGTAATTTTACGAATACGATGATTGTTTCGATCTGCAACATATACGTTCCTCGAGGCATCTACTGCTATTCCAAAAGGAAAATTAAATTGAGCTGCTGATCCCACACCATCTGCACCACCTTGAGTACCTCCGACAAAAATACTAGTTGATGTTCCTCCGGGGTTAATCTTACGAATGCGGTGATTAGAGTAATCTGCTACATATATGTTTCCTAGTGCATCTATTGCCACCCCTGTTGGGTTATTATATATCGATGAACCTCCCGGACCTACAGTAGATACATTCACCCCCATAACATCAGTTACATTAATACGCACTCCATGTTGCAAGTCTGTAAGATTTCCATCTGTTGCTTGTACAGTTATGGTATGACTTGTTTGGTTTTCATAATCTAGAAATTTCCCTGTTGATAAACTAATTTCACCGGCACTGTTGATTTCAAAAAGGTTACCTGGGTTATTATTAAGCGTATAAATTAGAGTATCTCCATCAGGATCTGTAGCCGTTACTGTAGCAATAATAACCGTATCATCTATATCTTCTGGTTGACTAAAAGTATAATTACGATCCGGGAATCTTGGTGCTTCATTAACATCCGTAACATTAATCGTAATTTGTGCAGATGCTGTAAGTGTACCATCGTTTACGGTAACTGTTGCGGTATGACTTGTTAGGGTTTCATAATCAAAGAATCCAGATTTTAGTTTGATTTCATTACCAGCCATCTCAAACTCGGCTACAGCACCCGCAGGATTAGCTATGGTATAGGTAAGGTCATCGTTATCGGGATCGGTAGCAACTACCGTAGCCAAAACCGCATTTAATGCCTGATTTTCTGGTACATCAAAAGTTTGATCGGCAATAACAGGTGGCATATTTTCATCTACATCAATAACTGTAATCGTTATTTTTGCAGCTGCTTTAGCTTTACCATCGGTTACTTCTACCGTAATTTCATGAGTTGTTTTGGTTTCAAAATCCAATGTTTTTCCTGTTGCCAGGCTTAGTGCTCCCGCTTTGGTGATTTCGAACAGGTCATCACTATTGGCAGTAATATTATAACTTAACTCATCTTTGTCTGCATCGGTAGCTTTTACAGTACCAAATACATCGGTATCTGCTGCCGATTCTGATACGTTAAAAGACTGTGCTGCAATCTCTGGTGCTTTATTAGTTACAGGGGTCGTTGCATCATCATCTTTACTACAGGATAATGTCAGTATTGCTATACATAGCAAAAGTAATTTAATTGTTTTCATAGTTAATATATATTATTATTGTGTAATTTTTCGAACTCGATTACCTGTTTCGTCGGTAACATATAGATTTAAGGATGCATCTATTGCAATACCATATGGACGTTCAAACTTTGCTATACTGGCATCCCCATCTATATATCCACTTTCTATTCCTGCCAAAGTACTTACTACACCTGCAGAAGTAATTTTACGAATGCGATGATTCTGAAGATCTGTAACATACAAGTTTCCAGAAGGATCTATAGTGATACGAGTAGGAAAATTAAATTGTGCGGCACTACCTGTTCCTTCTGCATAACCGCTACTGCTTCCTGCAAAAGTAGTTACTACCCCAGAAGAGGTGATTTTTCGAATACGGTGATTTGATTGATCGGTTACATAAACATTTCCAGAATTATCTGCCACCACATCAGATGGGAAACTAAATTTTGCAGCCGTTCCGGTTCCTTCTGCATATCCTTTAATAGATCCTGCAAGAGTCGTCACCTCTTTTAATGG
The DNA here is from genome assembly GCF_000626715.1 of Aquimarina atlantica. Taxonomy (GTDB): domain Bacteria; phylum Bacteroidota; class Bacteroidia; order Flavobacteriales; family Flavobacteriaceae; genus Aquimarina; species Aquimarina atlantica. The sequence goes on from NZ_AQRA01000004.1 coordinate 433,163, forward strand.
TGTAATTTTACGTATCAGATGGCTATTTATATCGGTAACATATATAATATTGTTTGCATCTACTGTTATTCCCGTTGGGCCATTAAATCTAGCCGCGCTACCAGTATCATCTATATTACCCGATAATCCAAATTCGCTACCAGCGAACATGCTAACTACTCCACCTGGAGTAATCTTGCGTATACAATGATTACCTTGATCTGCTACATATATATTATCAGAAGCATCTATTGCCAGGTCTATAGGAAAATGAAACTTTGCTGCACTGCCTGTACCATTTGCATATCCTTTAACACTTCCTGCAAAAACACTAACTGTACCATCAGGTGTAATCTTATTAATTGTATGATTATAAACATTTGCAACATATACATTACCAGAAGCATCTACTACCAGCCCTTGAGGAGCATTAAACACGGTAATAGGGCCACCTCCTGCCAATGTACTTACTGTGGTAATATCACTAACATTAATTGTTATTGTTTCTGAAGCGCTGTGGTTTCCATCTGTTGCTTCTATAATAATCTCATGAACACTTTTTGTTTCAAAATCTAATGTTTTACCTACAGCCAAACTTAACTCTCCTGTGGTTGTTATTTCGAATAAATCATTACTATTCGTTATAATACTATAGGTAATTTGATCTCCGTTTTCGTCTGTTGCAGTAACAGTACCAATTACCACAGTATCTTCTATGGTTTCTGCAGCGGTAAAAGATTGCGCACTTATTGCAGGGGTATCATTACCATCTGTCACTGTAATTGTAACTTTTGCAGAAGCTTTGGCTTTGCCATCAGTTACTTCAACAGTAATTTCATGAGTCGTTTTGGTCTCAAAATCTAATGTTTTTCCCGAAGCCAGGCTTAATGCTCCTGTTTTAGTGATTTCGAATAGATCATCACTGTTTGCAGTAATGCTATAGCTTAATGCATCTTCGTTAACATCTGTAGCTGTTACCGTACCGAATATCTCAGTATCGATCGCAGTTTCTGAAGCACTAAAAGATTGTGCCTTGATTACCGGAGCCAAATTAATGGTCTGATCATCATCTTTACTACATGATAGTGCCAAGATAGCTATCACTAGTAATAGAAATTTTGTTGTTTTCATAGTACAGTTTCTCATTATGGGTTACTTTATTTTGACTTTCGTGTTTGATTTGTAATGGGGAGTATTAGAAAAGCAAAAGGATCTCCCCCTTAATTATCATTTTCTCAAGAGTCTATTCTTCTCTGGTGTTTGTCTGGTATTAAAAACAGTGATTTAACTTCATTTTGGTATAGAAAAATGTATCATATACCATTGTAGATATTTCAATTAGCGTAATTTTTTGTATCATATTTTTGTTTTAGAATTAATAATTCTCAACAAGAATACAGACAACCGTGTAGAAGAGAGTAAAGGAGTTTGTGAAACGCTATTTGAGTTTGTGAATGGAAATAATCTATTATAAAATAAGGTAATCTATTGATAGTATGAAGTATACTCTTATATATAAGTGAAGTAGTAATTTACATTTTTTAGAAAGTCAATTCTTCTTTGTTAAACTGAGCCTGTCGAAGTTTAATACTATTATTATTTAATTAATCTTCGATAGGCTCAGACAGACATCTAGCCTTAAATTTATTTATAGACCTTCTATACGATCATAATGATTAATCTCTAGCTCATTGTTTGATCTGTTTCTTCTGTAGTATTTCTTTTCGGTGGGTAATAATTTGCTGGTATCGTTCTGCCAATGTAGTTAATTCTCTTTGCAACACATCATATATATTGTTTTCATCGAGTTCTATATAAGCTTTTATTCTATTTATCAATTGGGTATACACAGTAATGGCTTCGGGCTTGATTGTGGTAAACGAAGTTTTGTTATGTTTACTCTCTTCTTCAATTCGGTTACTGTATAATTCTCTAAATTTCTGATTGGTCACCTTAAGATGGTCTGCCCAATGTTGTAGTTCTACCTTCTGCAATGCTGTTTTTAAAGTATGCTCTGTTTCGAGATCACTAATAAGATTATGAATAGCTGCACTTTCTGATTCATAATTCATACGGGCAATACTCCCACCATAGCTATCGATGCGGTCTAACAATAAATGTGCTGCAGTCTTTACTGTTGGGTTTTTATGATAGGTATTCATCAAAAAACCATATCGAAGGCCAGTTACGGCTTCATCTCTGTTACGGTCTAGTTCTTCTAATTCTTTGGTAAACTCCTTTTCTCGCTCATAGATTAAAGCGTCATCTAATCGAGCTACTATTTTCCTTAAAGGGTCAACCTTTGTCTGGATATGAAGTGCTACCGGATCATTTTTTTCGCAAATATCTACTGTATTGCGTAAAAACTCAATGAATTCTTCTTTATGAAGAACAATAAGGTTACTGGATGTTAACATAATTTTGGTTTAGATTTTAAGATATTATAAGTAACAAAAATCTTTGCTAAATATTTCACAAAACAAACCACAAATAACTAATTAACAACACATTAACATTTACACACACTTCAGCAGATTCATGCATAGACCATAGCAATTTCCTGCACCCTGCAGCGAATCCATGTGTAAACCATAGCGATCTCCTGCGCCCTGCAGCGAATCAATGTGTAAACCATAGCGATCTCCTGCACCCTACGGCGAATCCATATGTAAACTATAGTGATCTCCTGCACCCTACAGCGAATCAATGTGTAAACCATAGTGATCTCCTACGCCCTGCAGCGAACCCATGTGTAAACCATAGTGATCTCCTGCACCCTACGGCGAATCAATGTGTAAACCATAGTGATCTCCTGCGCCTTGCAGCGAACCCATGTGTAAACCATAGCGATCTCCTGCACCCTACGGCGAATCCATGTGTAAACCATAGTGATCTCCTGCATGCTGTGTACTGATTTTAAGAAAATAACATAAAATCTCTTTTCAGCATTTTTATGGTCTATTCTGGTCTAACTTCTACATAAGGATTGTATTTTAGTATATAAAAAATCATTACCTATAGTTTCTACATTCAACACATATAAGTACTATGGTAATTATAGAATGCTATTAATAATAATTTTGAACATATAAAATAAGATGGATACTATAAGTAGTATTATTAAAAAGGCTCAGGACGATTTATTTCCCGAATTAGAGAAAAAAATTCGTTTGGAGTTACAAAAAAAAGATAAAAATTGGCTTATTGACCAGATTATTTACCTTACCTGTGAAAGACATAGTTTACATGAGCAGAAAAACAGGCTTGAAGATATGAAGAAGCGTCTGGATCGAATACATAAGGTAGGTTATGATGATCGAGCCTTAATGAACTTTGTGGATAAGTATCGAAAAATTAGTAGAGAATATCTAGAAGAGTCTCGTTTCCTTATGCAACCACCGCACATGGGTTTAGCAACTATTGAACCTCATCAAAGATCAAAAAAAGGTGAGATCTTACTCGAAGAAGCACGAGATATGCTCTATTTGACTTTATATGGTGATACAACTATTAATGTTAATTTGACACGAGGACAGGAAGAGGTTTTGACCATAATATTACCTCTTAGTAAATCGGACTCGCTATTTTTTCTAAAAGCAGTTACAGAAGTCAATGCAGACGGAACCTGGAGTGATCCAGAAGGGGTATCAAATGATGATCATACTAATAATGTCGGATTACAAGTAGAATTTAGTGATCATAAAAAGGGCAGTATTGGAATGGCCATATTTGTAGCATTAAACTTAATCAATCTTTTACATGTAAATGAACAAATTTTTTATGCCCGTATGGAAAAGGTAGAGCGAAGTTCATTGCAATCGCTGTAAAACAAGTATTTCTGATGCATCAAACTCAGTTTAATACTTTTTTTGAAAAGGCATTCTAATTTCTACTCGGGTACCGATAGCCAATTGATCATTATATAAATCAAAGATCTCATACCCTATATCTGTACCATACTGATCTTTTAGGATTTCTAATCGCTGTTGTATCGCTTTTAATGCAAAGGATTCATGGTGATTGCCTTGTCGCTCCTGTATCTTTTTTGCTTCCTTTCTACCGATACCATTATCGATGATCGTACATAACAAATGATCTGTAAATGTAAAATCTATGGTAAGTTGTTTTTTACCTGCTTTATGCAGCAAACCATGTAGCAATGCATTTTCTATAAAGGGTTGTACTATTAAAGAGAGTACAGATAACCCCTCTGTATTTATGCTTTGTATAGAGTATGTAAAATCATCTTCGAATCTTAATTTCTCTAGTTGAAGATAGACATCTAAAAACTCTAGTTCTTTTTCTATCGCTATAAAGTTTTTACTAGAATAGTTTAAGGTATTTCTAACCAATTGTGCAAACAAAACGATATAATCATAAGAAGAATCTGTATTTTGCTGAAGGATTAAATCCTGAATAGAATTGAGGGAGTTAAATATAAAATGGGGGTTCATTTGAGATTTTAAAGCTTTTAATTCACTTTCTTTATATTGCTTTTCTATCTCTAGTCGTTTTTGAGTTTCTTGAAACTCTAAGGTGATTAATTCCATTTTTTTTCTGGCACGTAATCTCCCTATTAGGAACAATGCACTCATTAATATTAAAATTGCGATAATAATGGCTCCAATGAAGTAATTTTTATTTTGTCTCGATGTAGCCTCCGCAAGTTTGGTTCTGGCTTCTGCAGCATCCTTTTGGGCTGCTATTTTATCTGTTTCGTAAGCTACCTTTAGTTTTTCGGTAAGTGCTTTACGTTCATTTGAATCTATAGAATCTTTTAACTTCTTGTATGCCGTATTAAATTCTGTAGCCTTTTCCTGATCCTGCAATATGCTATAAGCTATAAATAAATTTTGAAGGATATGCTTTTTAAAGTGTAAACTAGCTCCCGAATCTTCATAATTTTGTAATGCTTTTAAATATATAGGGACAGATTCTTCATGTTTTCCCTGAGAAGATTTGATTTGTGCCATTTGCATATATGCACTACCTATACGCACGGTTTGCTTTGTGGTTATATAATATGCTAATGGCTCACTAATAAACTCTAACGCTTTCTCATATCTTTTTTGTATTTTATATAAATTACTTAAAGACATTTTCATTACCATCTCTCCGGGTTTAAACCCTACTTCGTGGCACATTTGAATACCTTTGGTATAATACTGCTCGGTTAGATCTAACTTTCTGATTTTTAAATAGAGATTTCCAATATCAAAATATGTTCTTGCTCTCGAAGGAGAAGGAGGGTCATTCTCGGTTAATGCTAAATTTTCTAAAGCTAATGCTATACTTTTTTTATCATCTCCAGAATTGGCATATACAATTTGCAAACCACTGTTTGCTACTAGTTTTTGTTGTTTTGTACCAAAAGCATCAGCTTCTTTTTTAGCAATAATAGCTTGTTTCATCGCATCGTCCCATACTCCCTTAGCCCTATAATATCTGGCCATTTCATTTTGTATACTTACGCTATGATATTTGGCATCTATAGCTTTAGATATTGTAAGAGCTTCTTGAAGGTATGGTAGTACTTTCTCCATATCTCTATCTATATAGTAATAGGCTATTTTGATTAAAGAATTAACCCGTATTGTATCTTGGTTTACATTATTATTTAGAGCGGTGATAAGGCTGTCAATCGATTTTTCCTGAGAAAAAATATTGAACGAAATTAGGATTGCCAGAAGAAAGCTATTTTTTTTGAGCATTGTTAAATAAATAATCTTCAACAAGAATACTTACAACGCAAAAGAAGAATACAAATGAGTTTGTGAAACTCAATTTGGATTTGTGAACAGGATTAATATTTCTTTTTGTAGGGCATTCTGATTTCAACTTTGGTACCTATGGCAAATTTATTATCATATAAATCTTGTATATGATATCCCACCACTGTACCATATTGCTCTTTTAAGATTTCTAAGCGTTGTTGTATCGCTTCGAGGGCAAAAGATTCATGATGCCCTCCTTGTCGCTCCTGGATTTTCTTTGCTTCCTTTCTACCAATACCATTATCCGTAACCGTACATAATAAATGATCTGTAAATGTAAAATCTATAACGAGTTCTTTTTTACCCGTTTTGTGTAGTAAACCATGGATCAGGGCATTTTCTATAAAAGGTTGTACGATTAGAGAAGGAACAGATAAACCCTCTGTATTGGTATGTTGGATAGTATATGTAAAATCATCTTCGAACCTTAATTTCTCTAATTGAAGATATATTTCTAAAAACTCTAATTCTTTATCAATAGCAATAAAGTTTTTATTAGAGTAGTTTAAGGTATTTCTAACCAGTTGTGAGAACAATACCACATAATCATAAGAAGAATCTGTGTTTTGTTGCAGGATTAAATCCTGAATAGAATTAAGTGAATTAAATATGAAATGAGGATTCATTTGAGATTTTAAAGATTTCAATTGTAAAAACGCCAACTCATTCTTTTTACTTAGTTCTAATTCTTTATATGCCGCTTCGAGGTCTTGTTTGTTCTTTTTTAATTCAATTTCCTTTTTCCTATTTAATGATTGCGAATAATTTAATATAACATAACTCGCAACAAAAATGGATAATATTAAAATAGGGTTCATTGTTTTCTCGGGATACAGACCTGTAGTTATTACAAAAGGGATGTAATATAATCCCCAACAAAGTACCATTATTAATAATGTTATCCATTTATTATCAATTAATACTAGTGCTATCAAAGGGCATAAGAAGTAAAAATTCTCCATCAAAATAGAAGACTCAACAAAGTTTGCAAAAACAAATATGACAAAAATAAGCACCAAGATAAATAAGATACGTGCTAATAAAAGCTTTTTATGCTTTTGCAAAAAAACTATACTTACTATTGTAATAAAAGAAAAGAAACGCACCTTTAGCCCTTCTATTAAAGTTTCTGCAAAAAAATAATCAAACGCTGTAAAAAAAATAAGAAACACAAACCATGTTAAACAAAAAGCATTTAACAATCGTATTCTTTTGTGCTCTATCTTATTATCTTGATAGATACCTGTATTTATAAGTTGTTTATATAGTTTTTTTATTTTAGTCAATTCATACCTGATTATAAAGCCTTATCAATATTTCTTTTGAAAAGGCATTCTGATTTCTACTTTGGTACCTGTAGCATACCCATTATCATATAAATCAAACACTTGGTATCCTACCGCTGTACCATATTGCTCTTTTAAGATTTCTAATCGTTGTTGTATGGCTTCAAGAGCAAAAGATTCATGACGACCTCCTTGTCGATCCTGGATTTTCTTTGCTTCTTTTCTACCAATACCATTATCGGTTACTTTACATAACAGATCATCTGTAAATGTAAAATCTATAGTAAGTCGCTTTTTACCCGTTTTATGTAGTAAACCATGGATTAGGGCATTTTCTATAAAAGGTTGTACGATTAGAGAAGGAACCAATAAACCCTCTGTATTGGTGTGTTGGATTCTATAAGTAAAGTCATCTTCGAACCTTAATTTCTCTAGTTGAAGATATATTTCTAAAAATTCTAGTTCTTTATCAATAGCAATAAAGTTCTTATTAGAGTAGTTTAAGGTATTTCTAACCAGTTGTGAGAACAATACTACATAATCGTATGATGAATCTGTATTTTGTTGAAGGATTAAATCCTGAATAGAATTAAGTGAATTAAATATGAAATGAGGATTCATCTGTGACCTTAGCGATTTTAATTGTAGTAGGGCCAATTCTGTTTTTTTAGATTCTTTTAATTCTTTATAAGCTAACTCCAACTTTTTCTCATTACGAATATTAAGTTTTTTAAAATAATTAACTATTGCGTAAATACAATAAAACAAAATTATTATCACTACACCATTCATCCTGTTCGGGTGATCTTTAGGGTATATATCAAGATAATAGTAAGGAATAAAAAAGCAAACTATACTTACCAATGTAAATATTATCGGTAAAGTTTTTTTTTGATAAATCGATAAGCTAATTCCCGGAATTAGAAGGAAGTAATACTCTGTGTAAATCCCAGGGTTAACCATTACGGTAGATAAATTTATAAAAATGAATAAATATAAAATCCACAACATTTTGGCAAACCCAAAAAAACCTTTCTTATTACATATCAATACAGAAATTAAATAAAACTGGGATATATAACTTATGATATGAGAACTTAGAGGCTTTTGAATAAAAATTAAATCTCCTATATAAAAAAATATACTGGTATGTAAAGCAATCAGCATATAAATATTTACCAGTCTTGTATGTTTATTTTGTATCGCACTAAATTCATCGTGGATACCAATAGCTATTATTTTTTTGTACCAGGCTGTTATTTTTTTTATCATCCTTTATCCCATTATAAAATCAAATATTCCTACTAATCAGTATTTTTTCTGAAAAGGCATTCTGATCTCAACTTTCGTACCTATGGCAAGCTCATTATCATATAAATCAAACACCTCGTAACCTACAGCTGTACCATATTGATCTTTTAGGATTTCTAATCGTTGTTGTATGGCTTCTAGGGCAAAAGATTCATGACGACCTCCTTGTCGCTCCTGGATTTTCTTTGCTTCTTTTCTACCAATACCATTATCGGTAACTGTACATATCAGATTATCTGTAAATGTAAAATCTATAGTAAGTCGCTTTTTACCCGTTTTGTGTAGTAAACCATGGATTAAGGCATTTTCTATAAAAGGTTGTATGATTAAGGAGGGAACAGACAAACCTTCTGTATTGGTATGTTGGATAGTGTATATAAAATCATCTTCGAACCTTAATTTTTCTAGCTGAAGATATATTTCTAAAAATTCTAATTCTTTATCAATAGCAATGAAGTCTTTATTAGAATAGTTTAAGGTATTTCTTACCAATTGTGCAAACAAAACAATATAATCATAAGAAGCATCCGTATTTTGCTGAAGGATTAAATCCTGAATAGAATTAAGTGAATTAAAAATAAAATGAGGATTCATTTGAGATTTAAGGGACTTCAGTTGTAAAAATGCCAATTCATTCTTTTTGCTTATTTCTAATTCTGAATACGCTTTTTCTAATAGTAACTTTTGAGTTTCTATAATACTATTCTGTTGCTGTAGTTTATCATTATTTTCTTTTAAAGAGAGTTCATTTTTTATGTTTAGATTCCTAAAAAGATTCACAATAAAGAATACTCCTATAAACATAAATACAACATTAATATACCCAAAGTATTTTTCGGGATAAACAGGATGTAAATAATTGGGTAGATAAAATAAAATAATAGAAAGTGCAAGTGCGATATAATGAATATACTTTTTATCAAAAAACAGTAATGAAAACAAAGGAATAACCATATACTGATACTCTGCATAAAACCCTCTAAATGTAAAGTTTGCATGCAAAAATAGAATTAGCATTACTACAGATATAAATGCTAATCTAGATATAAAAAGATGTTCTAATTTTTGCAGGTATAGTATTCCAGAAAATATAACAATTTCTACAACCAAAATCATTACTCTGGATGTTGTTAGTTGTTGTATTGCAAAATCAAAACATAAAAAGAACAGCGAAGCAAATAAAGAGATTAAAGAACATAAATTAAGTACTTTAGATCGTTTTATCTCTAATGGAGTACTATTTTCTGTTATTCCCAGATGAATTAATTGTAGTAGTCTATTCATAAAGTCTATCGTATGGTATTTTCAAAAGAACTAAAACGGGTTCTGGAGATTTTGGCAGTTATATTTTGTGCCAATGTTATTGTCAAACTAGATTTATTAATGACTTCAATATACTTTAAATTTATCATCCAGGTTCTGTGAGAGCGAAAAAAAGAAATATCCTCGGGTAGTAGATTTTCAAAATATTTTAAGTTTTTACTCGTCGTTAGCGGTTTATTTTCTGTTGTATAAATTTTGCTATACGACCCATCCGCTTCTATCGCTATAATGGTGTTAATCGCAATAATACGTCTATTACCTAATTCGGGAAGTATAATTTGTTTAAACTCTTTTTCTTTTATAGTGTTTAGTAAAACCTGGTAGTCTTCTATCTTCTTTTGCTTTTCTATTTTGTTTTGCAGTTTTTCTACAGCCTCTATTAATCGTCTTCTATCTATAGGTTTTACCAAATAATCTATAGCCGATAACTCAAAAGCTTTTATAGCATACTCATCAAAAGCGGTCACAAAAATGATATCAAAATTCATTTCGTCAAAGAAATTTGCAATCTCATACCCCGCATAGTTAGGCATTTGTACATCTAAAAAAACGACATCGGGTTGTAATTCTTTGATCTCTTTTACAGCATCTTCGAGGCAGGAACACTTGGCAAGAATATCTATATGTAGATCACAACGTTTTATTAAATTTGATAAAACATTTCTCGCCCTTTGCTCATCATCTACGATTATTGCTTTAATTACATTCATGTAACAAAAGTAACTAGTTTAAAATTAGTGATCATGAAACAGTTTGCGAACGATAGTTTGAGTTTATGAATAGCAAGTATAACTATCATATAACCACTCTTTTTCTATTTCATTAAAAAACAGACCATAATATTAAGCCCTCACAAAGTTTATCCTAAATTTGATTCAGAATTGCTTGTGAGGGCATGTAAAACTTTACAGCGGTCTAAATACCAATGGTAAATAGGATACTAAAAATATATTTAAAACACTGCTATAACTTCTGGTACATCGGTAACCATAAGTGATATATTTTTGAATACTGTAGAGTTTCCATCGGTTACACGAACCTGAATGGTATGACTGGTATCTGTCTCATAATCTAAATTTTTTCCTGGTGCCAAACTTAAATCACCATCATTACTAATCTCAAAAAGACCACTTGGATTACCCGACAAACCAAAACTAAGATTATTACCTTCTGGATCAGTTGCACTTACTGTTCCTATCAATACTGTATCTGCAATATCTTCTGCTGCTATAAATCCAGGTTGATTAACAAATACCGGGGCTTCATTTACATCGGTTATTTCTATTTGTAGTACAGCCGTAGTGGTTAAGCTCCCGTCTGATACTTCTATGTTTAAAGTATAAGAGGTTTGAGTTTCATAATCAAGATTCTCGCTAGCCTTTAAGCTTATCTCACCAGAGTTCGATATCTCAAAAATACTCGTATTCTGTGGAGTGGTACTTGTAATCGAAAATGTAAGGTCATCATTATTTTGATCGGTCGCAACAATAGTTCCTAACACTCCAGAAGCATCTTCTGCAAATGAAAAATCCTGATTGGCTACTTCTGGAGCAACATTTTCATCAACATCAGTTACATTAATGGTTATTTTTGCATTGGTTTTAGTGTTGCCATCAGTTACCTCTACTGTAATTTCGTGAGATTTTTTGGTTTCAAAATCCAGGTTTTTCCCTGTGATAAGACTTAATGCTCCTGCCTTGGTGATTTCGAACAATTCATCATTGTTTACAGTAATACTATAGCTTAATTCATTTTTCTCTGTATCTGTTGCTGTTACTGTACCAATTACTTCTGTGTCGGCAATTGATTCTAATACACTAAAAGATTGTGCTTTAATTACAGGGGGTAAATTAATCAATTGATCATCATCTGTATTACAACTAGAAATTAATAGTCCAATTACTAATAAACTCTTTAAAAAAAATAATTTTGTTTTCATGAAATGGGTTTTTAAAATTCATCACAAAACTGAATATTTTGGTAGTCTGAACTAAGAATTTACTTCCGAATGGATCATTTTAATTTCCTAATGAAAAATAGTTGCTACTTTTTCTTCTAAAAAAGAGAGATCCTTTCTTAGATGCATTATAATATTTTTTCTGCCTGATTTTGAGAAATGTTAGATAGAGAATGACAATTTTCATGATTTGGTTGTAGACAAATGAAAAGCAATCGATTTGTAATATGTGGTAGATCTTACGTTTTAAGTATAAAAAATGGCTTCAAAATTATCTTTATAACCTTTACTTACGGGTATTACAAGTTGTGTGTGTAATACAACTTCTTTATTTTTTTTAGAATACGTTTCTATTTTATTACTATTAACGATCCAGGAACGGTGTAATCTTATAAAATCTGTGTCTTTACATAATAGTTCTTCATAATAGCTTAATTTTTTGGCGACCATATACTTTTTATCATCTACAGTATGAAGAATTGTATACATTCTATCTGCTTCTATACACAGTATAGTATCTATATCTAAAATAGCATAATCTGATTTATAAGGGATTGCTATTTTTTTTAAGCCTTTCCTGTTTTCTAATAAAGTTTCGATGCGGTTATAGCCAAACGAGCTATTATGTATTCGTATTACCTTTTTTATGGCTTTCTTTAAAAGTGAAACATCAATGGGTTTTAGCAAATAATCTATTGCCGCTATTTGAAATGCTTTTATGGCATAATGATCGTAAGCAGTAACAAAAATAATATGGAAATTCACATCTTCAAATGCATTCAAAAGTTGAAACCCGTTTTTTTGAGGCATTTCGATATCTAAAAATACCAGTTCGGGCTTGTGCTTATTTATCAATTTTACAGCTTCATCTACATGCGTTGCTTCGGCTACTACATTAATTTCTGAGCAAAAAGAATCTAGTAAATAGCTCAGATTTTCCCTTGCATTTATTTCATCATCAACAATAATAGCATTCATCTTAGTCACTTATTAAGGTATAAGGTATTTTTAAAATTACTTTAGTACCTATTTTCACATTTTCATAGGTAAAACCAATATCTGTCTTGTAGTAATCTTTTAATAATAACAATCTATCTTCAATTGCCTTGGTAGAAAAAGATTGATTTGCTTCATTTACTTTATTTATGGTTTTAGATGCTTTTAAACCTACACCATTGTCGGTAATAATACACTTAAAAACCTCATCTTGCTGAAATTCTAATTCTAATATTTTCTTACCTTCCTGTTTATGTAACAACCCATGTTTTATGGCATTCTCTACAAAAGGTTGAATAATCATAGACGGAATTTTTATATCTCCTATAGTATCTGCTCCTTGAATACTATATTCTAAAGAATCCCTAAACCTGAGGCGTTCTAATTCTAAGTACTTTTTTAAAAGAGATAATTCTTCTTCAAAATACACAAAACTCTTTTCGCTCATATTAAGGTTACCTCGTATTAAAGTGGCAAATTGAGTTAGATAATCATATGCTTCTTGTTTATCACCTTTAAGCACTAGGTTTTGTATAGAATTCATGGCATTAAACATAAAATGAGGATTCATCTGCGCTTTTAAAGATTTTAGCTGCAAATGTGCTACCTCACTTTTTTTTGTCTCCTCTAGCTGTTTATATGCCAGTGCTAATTTTTCTTCGTTAGCAATATTATGTTTTTTAAAATAATTTACTATCGCATAGATACTGTAAAACAAACAAGTAACAACGACAACTTGTATTCTATTAGGGTGATCTATTGGATAGATATCAAAAAAATAATAAGGGATAAAAAAACAAATAATGCTTAACAATGTGCATATAATCGGAATGGTATTTTTTTGATAAATAGATAAACAAATTCCCGGAATCAAAAGAAAATAATACTCTGTATAGATACCGGGATTAATCTTTAATACCGATAAATTAATAAAGACAAATAAATATGCAATCCACATGATTTTTGCATAATCAAAAAGATGTTTTTTATTACATATTAATATGCTTATTAAGGCAATATAAGAAACGTATGCTGTAAAATGGTCTGATATAGGTTTGTGAACAAAAATTAAATCTCCTACATAAAAAATGATTGACGTATGTAAACAAATTAAAACATAAATATTTACAAGCCTTGTTCGTTTGTTTTGTAAATCAGAGAATGTATCGGCAGTACCAATCGCAATTATTTTTCTATATAGCGCTATAATTTCTTTCATCCATTTTTTTATACCATCAATTATAAAAATAATTTTTCGATATAAATAAAATTGTTTCCGAATAACCGTTTTATATTTCCAGATTGCACAACCTGGTAGAGTTAACTTTATCATAAAAACGCTATATAACTAATTGATAGGATCGTGGTAACTAATTCACATACTTACACTCTAAAACATTCTGTCCTCTAACAATACCTTCTGTAAAAACCTTTTGATAGCCGTTACCATTATATTGTTGTGCAAATGTCACATACTGAAAACTGCATTTACCGTCCTTACGTTTCATAATAATAACGCCCGATATTCGTCTACCAAGCTGTACACCTGTTAGTGTATTCCTGTAAATACTCCAATCGTTACCTGTAAAATAAGCTTTGATGATTGTTTCTTCCCAACGATATTGACTTGCCCAGGACTTTGCTGCCAGTGTAGCCTGTTTTTCTAATGCCGAGTTGCTAAATCCTTTTGCAGGTAAACGTCTGTTCTTTATAGCTTCGGCTTCCTTCGCAGCATATGTCTTTTCTACATATTCTTTTGCCTTCAATGACCAATCTGCCAGTTTAGTATCTATTTTATCCTGAGCTTCTTTGCTTACCAGTAAATTTCGTATTACTTTTTGATCTTTATGGAAATAGTTGAACTTTTCATAAGTTCCCCATGTAGATTTTCCCAAATCATTTCCTGAACTATATTTTGCCCAAATAATCGATAGCGGACTTTCTACAAACATATACTCTCGTCTATTGCCTCCAACATCATAAACATCGACTCCTAAAACCTTACTTAGTTCTATCATAAAACTATAATCTTCGCTATGACCATTAGATAATTTTAAGAGTAGTTCTTTGCCTTTTTCAACATCTATATTCACCGAATTAAATGACTCTCCATTGTGCAATTCTTTTGCAGCTGGATAATAAAGGTTACTATCGCTATCAACAGCTTGTGCGCCAACCCCACCTGTCATAATCTGTTTTGAAAAGTCTATTGCCCAATCTTCTACTTTCTTTTTATTCATACCAGCGACCTTAGCTTTATCTGCACTAAAGAAATTGGCATATAAAAAAGTCTCCCAAATACCTTCTCCTATAGCTACTGCCGGTGTTTTTGGAGCTACAGATATATAGCTATTTTCATCATAAGGGATCACATAGATACCCGAAGTACCATAAATAGTTTTCCCTGATGCTTTACTGGCATCAGGATTATAGGTATATACTGCTGGCATACATTGTTTACAAGATGCCATTGCTAATAACTTTACACCATTGTTTTCTCCAATTTGTAAAATTTGTTGTTTTTTCCCATCTCTTGAGGGTTCTAATAAATGAACCATTTGATCTTGCGCATAGAATTGATTAACAAAAGTGAAACTTAATGCTATTAGTATTTGTAAATAGTTTTTCATTTTCATGATATACAGTTTAAATATGCGATGTAGTATCTTATTCTTTTATCACCTTTTTTCTTATTCTTTTACTTTTTGTCTCTATCACAAGCCAATATATTCCTCTCTTCATTTCTGAAATATCTAATTCATTAGTATTCTGTTTCTCTACTACATTTTCTCCAGTGAATGTATATAAAGTGAGTTTCTCTATTTTTTCTTCAGATCGAATAGTAACAAAGTCATTTGCCGGATTTGGATATACAATGATGTCATTACCTATCTTCTCTATAGATTCTGGCATACCAACCACAGAAAAACCTATATCTACCTGACTATCTGTAGCATCTATACATATATCACTATAACTAGCAGATGCATCTTTTCGCCAGCGCCAATTTGTAGGAGGAGTAAACCCTCGATCTATATTAATACATATTAGTTTAGGGTTATTTTCTGCAAACAAAGTGAAATTAGGGTGATGGTTATTTCCATTTGCTATATCCAATGTTTTAAGGTTTGGATTGTCATAACAATAAACAGATTGTAAAGATGGATACCCACTTATATCTAAATCGACTAACTCATTATCTGAACAGGTGAGTACAATTAGATTAGGATTGTTACCTAAATTTATTGTACTAATTTTATTTCCGTCTACTTGTACAGTTATTAATTTCGTATTATTACTTAGATCAAGTTTGGTTAATAAACCACGTGCAACAACGAGTTGTCTTATATTTATAAAAAACTCTATCCCTGTTAAATCATGTATGAATGGAGTTTGTCCAACAGATAAAAGGCCGCTATAATTTTGTGCTTCTGAAACATCTATTTCTCCGTCATTATTCAAATCTATTGAAGGAGAATGATGTATCAAATCATTTTTAAAATTAGAGTCAGGAAAATTAATAATTTGGCTGTAACCACTAATAGCCATAAAAAATAAACCTAGTGTAAGTAATTTTTCTTTCATTTTTACTGTATCTTAAATATATTATTTACTAAAAGTAATAGTTAAGATTTCAGAACAAGGAAAGGATTTGTGAATCGTAATTTGAGTTTGTGAATAGCTCAGGTAATTAATTGCTTTTTAAAAATATGTTTCTTTTCATTATGCAAACAACACTAAACTTTAATGTTTTAAAATCAGATAAGTTATATTACATTTAACCACAAAATCAGTGAAATGACAATTTTTAATGTCTTAGATATTTTAGGAACCATCGCATTCGTAATATCAGGTTCGTTAAGTGCAATGCACCGAAAATTAGATCTCTTTGGTATTTTTATCATTGCATTTGTCACTTCTATTGGTGGTGGTACTATTCGAGATATTCTTATAGGTAATACCCCAGTTTCCTGGATGCAAAATACGACCACAATGTATTTAATAGGAGGAGTAACTATATTTTCAATCATTTTTAGAAATAAACTAGATTATCTTAAAGGGTCGATTTTTTTATTCGACACTATTGGATTAGGAGTATTTACGATAATTGGGGTCGAAACAGGAATTAATGCAGGATTAGAACCTATTGTTTCGGTTGCTCTGGGAGCTACAACCGGATGTTTTGGAGGTGTGTTACGTGATATTCTATGTAATGAAATACCAGTACTTTTCAGAAAAGAGATATATGCTACAGCTTCTATAGCGGGTGGAGTTTGTTTTATGGTACTATACTCGTTTGATTTAGATCAGAACATCACATACATCTCTACGGCCATGTTAATCATTATAATTCGATTACTGGTTGTAAAATATAAAGTATCATTACCATTATTTACTACAGCGAACAACGATCTTACGAATTGATTTTTCTAAATAATTGGTATCTTATTAGGCTCAATTTTGTTATTTTTTGTGTAGCATGAAATTCGAACCTAAATCAGATACGTATAAGAAAAAAGTTAAAGAAAGCTTTGAACGACAAGAGTTCATGAAGCTAATCAATGCCCAATTAATTGACGTTCGACCGGGATATTGCGAGATTCATGTGCCTTATCATTCTAGTTTAACACAGCAACATGGTTTTTTTCATGCTGGCATCATTAGTACAATTGCTGATAATGCAGCTGGATATGCAGGCTTTTCATTGATGGAAGAAAATTCTTCTGTTCTAACCGTAGAGTTTAAGATCAATTTAATGGCTCCCGGGGATGGAGAACTACTTATAGGAAAATCAAATGTATTAAAAAACGGAAGAACGCTTACCATTTGTACATCTGAAGTATTTATCAGTAAAAATGGTGTAGAAAAACTGTGTGCTGCTGCGCAACTAACACTAATTGAGCTTAAAAATAGTAGCGATCAGAAATAATTCAATTATTGCTTAGGACAGGTTTGATCTTGTTTATCTTTTCCCTTTTTGTTTTTTATAGACTAATCATAGAAGGCGCATTTTGATCTCTACTTTTTTAAGTGTATTTAATATAACAAGAACAGCTATAATATTTAATAAAATACAGAAGTTACTCATGAATTTCAGAAAAGCAACCCAACAAGATGTTCCTTTCATCGTACAAATGATTGCTAATGATGATTTAGGGAAAACCAGGGAAAATTACCAAATTCCTCTCCCAAAAGAATATTTTAAAGCCTTTACAGCTATTAATGCAGATCCGAACCAGGAATTGATTGTAGTAGAAAATAATGATTTTGAAATTATTGGCACTTTACAATTATCTTTCATACAATACTTAACATACCAGGGAGGAATTCGAGCTCAAATTGAAGCTGTACGAATTCGGGAAGATCAAAGAGGTAAAGGAATAGGACAAAAAATGTTTGAGTGGGCTATAGCGAGAGCAAAACAAAAAAGCGCGCATGTATTACAACTCACTACAGATAAAAAACGATCCGAATCCATACGGTTTTATGAGAAATTAGGATTTATAGCTTCTCATGAAGGTATGAAGCTTCATTTTTAAGCTTAACATCTATGGTTTATAAAAAAGGCTGCCTTTTCAGACAGCCTTTTATAATAACAAACCTATTTATACCTAAAACTAATATTTAAGGACTTGTAAAGTTTTTGTTTTTGTATCTGTCATTATTTTCACAAAATAACTTCCAGACATTTTTATCTGTTCACCTAAGGTTATTTGTCCAGGGTTTTTTCCATATTTTTTATGGATCAACAATTTTCCTTGTATATCATAAACCTTTACCACTAAATCTCTTTTATCTAATGTTGATGTATTGATCACAAAATTCTCAGAAAATGGATTAGGAGAAATAGTAATGTTTTTGCCTAAGCTATACTCATTGCGATTTTTAACTCCCATTACTTTGGTAGTAATCGTCTGATTTGGATTTGTTTGATATGCATAATCCAAAATAGTGTAAGATAAGCCATCATTAGCTACAGATATATGAAACCACCCGTAGTGTGTGTTACCATTAACCTTAAAAGTAAATCCTACAAAGCCAGATTTTCCTTTCCAATCGGTATAGTCTGAAGAACTTATAATATAACTATTAGATTCTGCTCTAAAATTACTAGCACTATCAATTCCTATCCCCTCTCCTATTAATGCTACATTTTTACTAGTACCTACGCAGACAAGGTCTTTATCATAAGTAACCAATCTCACAGAATTGCTAGTATACCAGGCACCATAGTCTTTATTATCTCCGGTTTCTATTCTAAAAAACTCCCAGGTATTTGATGAGGTAACGGTTATATCATTAATATCTACATAAACCACTCCTGTATCTGTATTACAAGGAGCACAAGAACCACCGCAATCTATACCTGTTTCATTTCCATTCTGGATACCATCATTACAAGTAGGAGTAGAAACTGTTCCTATAGAGATGGTATAATCCTCAACTTCACCATAATCAAAAGAACCGCATGGTGATGGGATTGTATTGTATCTCATAGATACCCTCATTCTGGTGTTTCCATTTTTTGCACCATCAGGAATTGTAAAACTTCCACTTACAGAAGTATCTTTTGAAGCAGCTTTGCTCCACACTTGTTCATTAGGATCTTCAAAATCTCCATCCTGATTATAATCGACCCATACGCTATATGCTTCAGAATAAACTGTACTCGCCCATTTTGGTGTTATAGTGATGGTATGTGCAGTTCCTTTAGACAAGGCTGTAGATACAGAGGTAAAATCATTATACCCTCCACTTCCTACTGCAGATGTATTATCAATAGCACCTAATTGAACTCGGTTAATATATTCTGCAGATGGATCATTACCATTAGCCGCACAATACGTTAAGGTAGCACAAGGAGCACATGAACCCCCACAATCTATGCCAGTTTCATCACCATTTTGAATACCGTCATTACAGCTTGGTGTCGTTTGACAAGGAGTACATGAACCACCGCAATCTACACCGGTTTCATCACCGTTTTGAATACCATCATTACATGTTGGCGTTGTGCTATTTCCAACATACACCGTATAATCTTCTACTTCACCCAAATACGTATCATTTCCGCAAGGATTTATTTTATCTTTGGATCCATATCCCATTCGTACTCTCATTCGTAATGGAGTCCCTGTTAAGGCAGAAGAAGGTACAGTTACCGTACCATTATAAGGGCCGGGACCGTAAAGAGAAAATACTTCTTCATCTGTATCTATAAAATCCCCATCCTGATTCCAATCGATCCAAGCCCCAATTGCATTGTATGACCAATGTTCATTTATAGTCTTTATTGTTAATGCAATTTGCTCCCCTTTTTGAACAACTGTAGATAAATTGGTGTGATCAGAATAGGGATTATGAGCCGTACTATTATTGATATCGCCAAAAATCACTTGGGTAATGTGTAACTTACTATCTTCATTAGATGCGTCACAAAACGTTATAGGTGCTTTTTCAATATTTAATGTTATCGATTTAGAATCTGTTGCACCATCATTATCATATGCAGTAATCGTTAATTCATGTTGCCCAGGAGACAGAAAGTTTAATTTATTGATATGTGTCCATTGATAAGGGGCTACATAATCTGTAGAAATTAATTCTCCGTCTACTTTTAGTTCTGCTTTTTCAACTTTCTCGTCGTCTTTTATAACAGTTTCAACAGCTATATTTTCTTTTTGAACAAAATTCTGTCCGTTAGAAGGTTTTAACACTGTAATTACCGGTGGAGTATTAACCGGAGCCGGATCATTAGTAACAATTATGGAGTAATCTTCAATTTCTCCGATACTGTTTTGTGTTCCGCAAGGAGTTATATTATCTTCTGCTCCGTAACTCATTCGTACTCTCATTCGTGTTGTCCCTAATTTTGCACCAGATGGAGGCGTAATTTGTTTTGAATAGGGCCCAGCAGCATATTTATGAAAAACTTCTTCTCCAGCATCGATAAAATCTCCATCCTGGTTCCAATCAATCCACACTCCTAATGCATTATATGTCCAATGTTCATTTTGTACAGTAATATCTAATGGAGTACTTTGATTGGTTCGTATTATTGCTGCCAGTGAAGTATAATCTACATAAGATGTTGTATATCCTGAAGCATTTTCAAAATCACCTAATCGAATTTTTGTAATATGAACATCGTCTCCTCCTTCTTTATTTGTAGCACTACAATATGTATTTGTACTAGACGGGTATACTTTAATATAATTCTGAATCGTTTTTGTATCGCTACTTCCCCCTGTTCCTTGTGCCGTTAAGGTAACATTATATTCTCCTGGAGAGTTATATGTTATCTGTGGTGTTTGTTCATTAGTTGCACTAGAAGGAGCCCCAGATGGGAAAGACCAGTCAAGACCTGTAATATGACCTGTAGATTCGTTTACAAAATCTATTTTTCCTCCTGCAATAGTAGTTTTATTTGTAGCCGAAAACTCTGCTACTGGATTGTCACTAATATCGGCGTCCTTAAGTGGTCCCGTGATTATAAAATCGGCAGAACGGCTACCTGATGAGTTTAAATTTTTAAAATACCCAACAGTATACTTAAAGTTATTTACAAGTTCATTTTCTCTAAGTTTTAATATAGTATTATCAAGTTGCTGAGCAATATCTTTGGGTGCTGCTCCCGATCCTGTTCCTGTTATCTTACCTTCTATTTTAAAACGCCTATACGATTTTTCGGCATCTATCGCAACCGAAATGTTACTGGTATTGGGTAAGTTTCCTATTTCATTTTGAATTGCAGCAGGGCTTCCTATGCTAATTTGATTATCATCAAGCCAGTTTGTTGTAGGTTGCCATCCTATAACTTGTTCATTTTTTACTTGATTTAAGAAATTGTTATATGAAGTTTCCCCATTATTTCTAAGCTCACTTACAAAATTATCAAATCCAGAGATGTCATTATTTCGGGTATACTCAAAAAAACGTTTTAAATAGTCAAAATTATTAAGATACCAATTATACCAGGCCGCGTTTCCGTAGGTGTAATGATAAAAATTGCCACTATCATAACTCGAATTAAAAACAGTATTAAGAGAAGGCCAACCCGATCCTCTATTGATAATCGCTCTTGTATTTTGTGCTAACATTTGTACTCCATTAGTATCTGTAGATCCCGCAAAAAAATCGGCCATTCCTTCTTCATACCATACTAATCTACTATTGTTGTATATCTCTGATGATCCCCAGTTACCCGGTACCAAATACCTACCTTGCAAATAATGACAATATTCATGTCTAAATAAAGATTCTAAAGATAAAGAGCTTTCTACCCCGACAGTTCGATCCCAGGTATAAAAAGTCGCAATCCCTTCTAAGTACATTCCTCCGTTATCGGTACGAATACCAAATAACAATGGTGCATAATCATCGTATTGCTGTTTAGAACCAAAAACGATCATGTTAATGGTAGTATTGGTATCTCCTGCAACCGGTTCATCGGTTTGTACTAATCTAAAAAACTGACTTTGCACTTGTTTAGCTGCATGATACAGGTTTTGTATTTTTTCATCACTAAGAGGAGTACGAATGATCATTTTATCATCATCATAAGATACGGTCTTAGGAAACAAATATTCTTCTACTTCTTGTCGTATCGATAATGGATGCTGACAAAGGTTATAAGCACTACAATCTCCATATTTGTTCAAGGCCATTTTTGCTTTTGCCCAACTAGGGGATAATTTTGGGAAATAATTGGTTATAGCTGCCAGGTGCCCTTGTATATCTCCAATAAGCTTATCTGATTCTGCTAATATGGCCAATGCCCCTGTTGCATTTTGCCATAAATATTGAAAATCTCCTCCTTTACTAATTAATGCACTATTTACCGCTGCCTTTCCTAACAAATCAAGAACTTGTTTGTCACTAACCAGTCCGTTTACAAAATCATCGGTTACTGTATTATAAAAAGCATTATAAACTGCGTTAGTTGCTTTTGTATATGCTTTTTGTATATCTGGGTCTGTAATGGATGTCCAGGTTTCATTGACTGCAAAATCTCGTAGCACTCTCTCAAAAAGATTAATAGAAGCTGCTTTATGACGTGATTTTAAGTCTCCTGCTACTATAAGTAACTCTTCTAATACTTCCATAGCGTATACATTATGATTAAGAAGTGACGAATTACTTCCTAAACCAGCAATTGCCTCATGTATTATATTATAAGTATCTGGGGTTAAATCAATTGATGTTTGATAAAAATCCAGATATATAGCAATATGCAGATAAATTGTTAGTCCATACATTCCTGTGTTGTTGGTACCGTTATAGGAAGATGCCAAACCTCTCACTTCATTGGCTACTGCTTTTACTTTATCGTTAGAAAAAATATAAGGTGAATAGGAACTATAATTAAATAAATCTCTATAACAATCATAATCATGAGTTTGTCGTATAGCACTGACTAATGCCGAAGTAGATAAGCCATACCAATCTGCATTGGTACTATATTGGCAAGCAGCCTTTCTAGCGATTCCAAAAGTATTATCTTTGGCTTTAGCACTCGGAATAGGACCATCATTTTCATGAGAAACTCTCGAACAGTGATCAGATGAATGATCGGATGAATGGTGTGATGACTTGGGTATCGGTTTGTGATGTTGAGCAAATGATAACTGGATTATCATTATAAGGCCAAAAAGCAGCCACATTGTTTTTTTCTCAAATAGAGAACATTGTAAAGATTTCATAAGATTTGTGTAAATAAAATATCCCTCGATCTTTTGTATAGGTTTATCGATCAGGATATAAGTTAAGTTTTAAATAAATAAGTATTTCTCAAGAGTAAAGGATATTCTTTATACTCGAAAATAAATGATAAGCCCTTTATGATATTGTCTATACATAATACAACACCATAAATCAGTAATCGTATAACATCTATATGAACGAATATATTATTTACGGTCACCAGATGTTTCTTTGTCTTTTAATTGTATGTAAAAATCAAAGCAAGTGTCTTTTAAAAATAAACTGAATCCAAACAATTATGCTGGGCCAGTATCTTCATAAATATGTTGAAGTGTAGAAATAATTTTGTTCTTGTGCTCAGGGAAAATTGAACGTAGCTGGCTGTTTTTCATTGTTTTAAAGTTTGTGTTTCTTAGTTGAGATAAAATTAGTTGATTTAAAAAATGATTATCAATAGTATATTATCCAAAGTTGATTTAATATTAACCTTAATTTGATCGTTTATCTTTTTTATTAGCATAAATAGTATTTCACAAATCAAACAAGCTTATAATCAGGGGGAGTTCGATCAAAGAAAAACATCTATTTTACAAGCTTAGAACAGCTTATTTGTTTTTTAGAATAAAAGAACCATTCAAATTTGTATTTTTGCACGAAATTTTATGCATACTGATGAGAATTCTATTCTCCATATTATTATTTTTTTCTTTTGCCATACGCCCCGCTATGGAAATCAGTACTGTACTCTACTACCAGCTTAATATTGATAGTATTATAGAGAAATATTGTGTAAATAAAGAACGCCCTCGTCTTAATTGTAATGGTAAATGTTATTTAATGAGCCAAATGAAGGCGAAAACACAACCATCAAAAGAAAATTCTGATACTACTATTATAACAGAAGCTTTTATTCCGCTATTTTTTCAGGAAAACACAATACAAATAAAAAACACAAATCCGTTTGTTTTAGAACATACTCAGAATTGGAAATTAAAAAACAGCTATCTAAAAACGATTGCTAAAGATATTGACCACCCTCCCGAGTACATCTTTTCTTAATTACACATCATATTTTGAATTTAATTTTTGAATAGATCATCAGTCAGTTTTTATTCAAACATTACTATTACAAAAAATTCAACATTTTTTAATATCAAAAAGACGATACTTTCTGGTATCAGTACTAAGATTTTTAGTTGAACAAACACGTAGTAAAATTCAAAAATCATTAACCCATATACCTTGACAAAGAAAAAGTTAGGTTCTTTGTTTGGCTCTGTATAAAAAGGTTTTTGAGTTCATGCTATTTGTTTTCGGCTTACTACGCCTAAAAGCGTAGTGTTTTTTAATGGTACCCTATAATTAGGAAAGAATCGTCATTGCAACTCATTATATACAATGAAAAACATATTAGTTTATGCAGTTACCCTATGCTTAGGGGTATACGGCTATACACAACAATCATATAAAGGAAAAATAGTAGATCATACTAACAATCCATTATCAGGGGCAACTATTATTGAATCTAATAGTACTAATGGAGTAATGAGTGACTCTGAAGGAGTTTTTAAAATCACATTAGAAAACTCTACAGAAGTCACTATTAGTTTTCTGGGATATATCACCAAAAAAGTAAATTTAACAGATACTTTTACTACTATTAGATTAGCAGAAGATAATGTTGCCTTAGAAGAAGTTTTGGTAACCTCTGCAAGTAGAGAAATTCAAAAACGTTCTGAAGTACCGGGGTCTATTGCTTCAATACAAACGCAGGCAATTTCCGAAACCAAAGCTTTTGGTATTGACCAATTGGTAAACCAGGTGCCCGGAGTATTTATGTCTACCTCACGATCAGCAAGTAATGAACAACATTTTATGGCTGTTCGTACTCCTATTTCTACAAAAGCACTGTTCTTATATCTAGAAGATGGCATGCAAATTCGACCTACTTCGGTATTTAATCATAACGCATTATTAGAGATGAACAATACTTCTTTTGGTCGTGTTGAAGTATTAAAAGGCCCGGCTTCAAGTATCTATGGTAGCGAAGCTATAGGAGGTAGTTTTAATTTTATTACCAAAAACCCAACAGAAAAACTTACTGGTGGTATTGGTTTTCAAATTAATGACTTAGGCTTAACTCGATATGAGTTCGAAGTTTCAGATAAAACCAGTGAAAACTTCGGCTTCTATTTAGGTAGTCATCATGTACAGCGAAAAGATGGCCCCATAGAACATAGTGATTATGAAAAGTTGGCTGTTACTTTTAAAACAGTGTATGACATTACCGAAACCGCAAGATGGACAACTGTTTTTGATCTTGTAGATTATCGGTCAGACATGTCTGGTTCTTTAAGTGAAACCGATTACAATGAAGGAAATTATGAAAGTGATCAAACATTTACCGAAAGAGAAGCGATTACATTTAGAGCCAGAACTACACTAGACAAATTTTGGGACGATGCCAATAAAACTTCATTCAATTTTATGGTTAGAAATAATCGAATGGATCAAATTCCGTCCTATAGAATACGTCAATTTAGAAATCAGGGACAATTAACAGGATTAGGTTCGGGAGAAGTAAATTCTAATCGATTTAAAAGTTTTGTAGGATTAATTCAGCATAAGTTAGATTTCAACTTTGCCAATTCTTCATTAATCATTGGTGCTACAGCAGATTATTCACCACAAGATTATGTAGCAGAGACCATACAAGTTGTTGTTGATCCCGAAACGGGAAGAAACCTGGAATACACTGTTAATTCCAGAGATTTTATCCTTAACTATAAAGCCAATATATTTAATTATGCAGGTTTTTTTCAATATGAGATATCACCAGTAGAAGCCTTAAAAATTACCGCAGCACTGCGTTATGATGGTTTTGAATACGATTATGATAATCAAGTCGAAACTATAGGTGTAAATGATGCCGTAGATAATTTTAATAATCTAACTCCTAAATTAGGTGTCAATTATAATTTTAATACAAAAGCCGGGATGTATGCAAACTATTCGCAAGGGTTTGCACCTCCCCAGGTTTCTACATTGTATCGTAATAGAAATGAACTACTAGGTATAAAACCAAGTCGTTATCATAATTACGAACTTGGAGGTTATTTCACTATTCCTTCAAAATTAAAATTAGATGCTGCTATTTATCTTCTTGAAGGACAAAACACCTTAATTACCTTAAGAGATCAGGATGATAACTTTTTTAGTACCAATGCTGGTAAAACTCGATCATATGGTATTGAGTATGGTATAACCTGGATTCCTATAGAAGGATTATCGATAACTCATAATGGTAGTTATGCGCAGCATCGTTATGTAGAGTTTTTTGATAGAGGAATTGATTATTCTGATACCGACAGAGAAACTGCTCCCAATCTATTGGGGACTTCTTTAATTACTTATCGTAAGAATTATGAAAACAATTTTGGATTCAGTATAACGGCAGAACACGAATTGGTAGGTAAATACAATACCAGTTTTGAAAATCAGATAGATAATGAAGATGGCACTTTTGATACTGCAACCTATGATGGACATTCTGTTTTTAACCTTAGAGCTACCGTTCATTATAAAGGTTTTGAAGTATGGGGTCATGCACTTAATGTTTTTGATGAGTTGTATGCCGCCAGAGCCTCATTTAATAGATTTAGAGGAGAAAATAGTTTTACGATAGGAAATCCAAGAGCTTTTCACCTTGGAGTAAAATATAATTTCTAATAACCAATCCTCACAGGTTTTTAAAAACCTGTGAGGATTAAATTTAGTTAAGAAATGAAAAAAAACAGACAACTAAACCAATGGCTTTGGAAATGGCACTTCATCGCAGGATTAATATCTCTTCCGTTTATCATCTTACTTTCTATAACAGGAGGATTATATTTATTTAAAGCAGATTATGAAGCTTCCAAACATAAGGACATTAAAGAGGTAGTGGTTCAGGGAGCTCCTATTTCTCTTCAACAACAGTGGGAAATCGCAAACAAAAATGCTATAAAGAAACCCAATACAATGATTCTAACTTCTGCAGCTAACCAGGCCACAGAGTTTATATCAGGTCGTTTTGGTGGTAAAAGCAGTTTATATGTAAACCCATATTCGGGAGCTGTTTCTGGAGAAATTATCACCAGAGATACAACTATGTTTAAAATTAGAAAGCTGCATGGCGAATTGCTATCGGGTAAATTTGGAACCAAAATCGTTGAACTTATTGCGAGTTGGATGATGGTTCTCATACTCACCGGGTTATATGTTTGGTGGCCCGATCGTGGTCGCAAAATAAAAGGTGTTTTTATACCCAGAATGAATGAGGGAAAAAGAACATTTTATAGAGATATACATGCTATTACAGGGTTTTGGATTTCTGGGTTATTACTCCTCATTCTGGCCGGTGGTTTTCCCTGGACAGATGTGGTTGGTGAAAATTTTAAACAACTCCAAAAAATAACCAATACTGGTTATCCTGCTACATGGAAAGGGCACCAATTACAATCAAAAGACAAAGGAGATGCTTTAACATTGGATCAAATGGCAGCCAAAGCAGAGGATCTTCAACTTCCGGGAACAGTAATGATTCATTTTCCAAAAGGTCCTAAAAGTGTTTTTAGTGTATCTAATGTAAACCCATCTGATCTTAATACGCAAAAAAAGATCCATTTTGATCAATATTCTGGCCAGCAAATTCTATCTAATAATTGGGATGATGTAGGTATTTTGATGCGTGGCCGAATGTGGGTTATGGCATTTCATCAAGGAGAATTTGGCGCCTGGAGCTGGTGGTTGATGCTACTAACCGCTATAGCATTAACTATAATGAGTATCTCTGCATTGGTTTCTTATGTAATGCGAAAACGTAAAGGAAATTGGGGAATCCCAAAAGTACCTGTAACCTTTAAAATCGGATATGGAATCATGGTATCGATAGTAATTTTGGCTATCGTATTTCCTCTATTCGGAATAAGTCTCCTTTTGATCATCAGCACAGAATATCTAAGAGCTAAAATCAAAAAATCTTAATCAAATGTATATGTTAACTTATATTCTAATTACGGTAATTTCATGTTGTCTCCTTTATATTATTATACAAATGCATAAAATGAATAAAATCGGACAGCAATACAAGCAAGCTAAACTTCACAAGAAAAAGGAAAAACAATATCTTTGAAACGTTTAGGCTATCAAAATAAAAACTTAAAAATTACAATTATGAAATCATCATTTTTATACTCAATTTCACTACTATTATTATTTATATCCTGTAATCAACTTTCTAAAGAAGAACAAGAGTTTGATACTCTCATGCAAAAAGTAATTGATGTGCATGACGAAGTTATGCCAAAAATGGGAGAAATGAGTAGTCTTATTAAAGAGCTGGAAACTAAAATAGATACTACCGATCAAGGAAAATCATATGCAAAAGCGCAACAAGATGTAAAGGATGCTTATGATTTTATGATGACCTGGATGAGTGATTTTAGTGATAAATTCCCTCATGAGGAAGAAGGCAGTACAACAGATCCGGAAAAAGTATCATCACAAATAAAGCTGCTTAAGGAAGAAGAAATTAAAGTGAATTCTTTAAAGGATCAAATCAATTCTAGTATTAAAAATGCAAAGCAATTATTAGAAAAGTCATAACGACCGGTTGCCGTGTTATTTATAAAAATGTTTTACTTTAGCAATTGCAACAAATCATATTAAAGATCAATGAAAAAAATTATTTTATTTGTTTGTGTATTGTTTATTTCGACTTTGTCTATTCATGCACAGAAAAAAAAGGACCTTCTTGAAGAAATAGATAAACTAAGAAAGGAATTAAAAACTACTGAAGCCGAGTTAAATGATTCTCGTAAAAAGGAAAAAGCAACATTAACTCAGGTAAAAACGATGGAAGCCCAAGTAAAGGATCTAAAAGAAACTAATGCTTCTCTTTTAACCAATATGAGTAGTTTTACTGAGCTATCGAATCAGAAAGCTAAAAACTTAGAAACTTCTCTTAAAAGCCTTCAGGAAAAAGATAAACAAATTAAGACCATAAACGATGCAATTGGAAAAACTGATTCTACCAAACTAGCCACGTTAACGGTTTTAAAAAATGCACTTGGTAGTGATGCTAATATTGCCGTACAAAACGGAGCTGTGTTAATCACTCTGGCTAATACACTATTGTTTGGTGAAGATGATAATAATTGCGTTATCGAAGATAAAGCAAAAGGTGTTCTAGGAAAGATAGCAAATGCTTTAAATGCAAAACCTGATTTAAAAATCATTGTCGAAGGAAATAGCAATGCGATTAAATTTAAAGACAAAAGTATTAGCGATAATTGGGATCTTAGTACAAAGCAAGCTGCATCGGTAGTAAGAGCACTACAAAATGATTTTAAAGTTGATCCAAAAAGAATGGATGTTTTGGGAAAAAGTGAATACGGTTCACAAAGTATAGAAACTGC
Organism: Aquimarina atlantica; assembly: GCF_000626715.1. GTDB lineage: Bacteria > Bacteroidota > Bacteroidia > Flavobacteriales > Flavobacteriaceae > Aquimarina > Aquimarina atlantica. The sequence continues at coordinate 462,951 of NZ_AQRA01000004.1, forward strand.
TACCAGAATCATAATTGATCCAAAGTTTGACGAGTTCTATGGGCTTGTTAAAGAGAATATGAAAAACGGATCCAAAAAATAGAAATACTCCTATTTTTATATAAGACACCCGATCCTTGTGATCGGGTTTTTTAGTACAAAAACCTAACAAAATACAGGTTTTAAGCTCTACTTTTAGCGTTTTACCCCTATCCCCAGTATCTTCATAAAAATGAGCTCATTTTGAAAAAAGAAAGTAAATTATTATATTTACGTAACTGATTACGTAATTAATTATACATATGAATTTTTTTGATAATATTGGTATTATAGCAATTGGCACCAGGCTTAGAATGTTAAGCGAAAAGATGACAGAAGATGCTACAAAAATTTATGAAATGTATAATGTAGATTTAAAACCAAAATGGTTTCCTGTGTTTTATGTTCTATCTCAGAATGGCGAAAAATCTATCACTGCCATAGCCAATGAGATTGGTCACTCTCATCCCTCTGTTAGTAAAATTGTTCGGGAGATGGTTAAGGAACAAATTTTATGTGAAAAAAAAGACAAAAATGATGGAAGAAAGAATAACATCGCGCTAGCTCCTAAAGGCAGACAGATCGCAAATCATATTAAAGATCAATATATCGATGTACAAAAAGCTGTAGAAGTTACCTTAAATCAAAGTAGGCACAACATGTGGCATGCTATCGAAGAATTCGAATTTCTTTTGAATCAAAAATCAATGTTTCATCGTGTTAAAGAAGAAAAAAAGCTTAGAGAAATAAAAAAGGTTGAGATCGTTCCTTATGAGTCTAAATATAGAACTTCGTTCAAAAACCTTAATGAAGAATGGATTACTACCTTTTTTAAGATGGAAGAAGCCGATCGTAAAGCTTTGGATAACCCAAAAGAGTACATTTTAGACAAAGGGGGCGAAATAATTGTCGCATTATACGAAAAAGAACCCGTTGGTGTATGTGCCTTGATAAAAATGGATGATCCTCATTACGACTTTGAACTTGCCAAAATGGCTGTTTCTCCGCAAGCCAAAGGTAAAGGTATAGGTTGGTTATTAGGAAAAGCTATAATTAAAAAAGCACAATCGCTAAATGCTCAAAAAATATATTTAGAAAGCAATACCGTATTAAAACCAGCGATTAATCTATATCATAAGCTAGGTTTTAATAAAGTAGTAGGGCACTCAACTCCATACGAGCGATGTAATATCCAAATGGAATTGATATTAAACTAAAAATGGCTATAATCTCGGCGTTAGGCAGGAGTTGAATCTAAAAATCCTTTCATAATGGATTTGTTTACTTGTTTTACCTCAGCTCCTCCACGCCGAATCATAGCCTATATTCTTTTAGAATACATAATTCTGGTCTTAAAAATAATAATTTGAATCTGTATTCCTATTCAGAAATTAAAGATTTGAATGCATTTGATATATAATGCAGATAGAACAATAATAATTGCAAAGTTATTATTTCTCAAAAAAGAAGTGTCTGTTTTTTGAGAAATCAATGCATTTCAGAAATTTCGACAGAAATAAAACCAATCATCCGATCACATATAGATTACTTAAAATCAACATTTTAACAATATCATAAAAGCTAATCAAGTTCATTTTATCTCACCTTTTTTTCGTAACTTAATAAGATACTCACTTTAAACCTCTCAATCATGAAAACCTTAGTACTGATTCTATTAGGGGTGTGCTTTTATTCTGCTGTTATGCAACAGAATAAAACTACCGATATTGAGCCTTATAACCTTGAAGGTGTTTGGGAACTTAAACATCAGTTTCTTTATGATCATAATCAAATAAGCGATACGATCTTAAATCAAAATGGATATCGCCAGGTAAAAATGTATAGCAAAGAAAAAGTGATGTGGACCCGCTTTGATCCAAAAGACAATAACGAATGGTTTGGTTATGGTACTTACATCATCAAAGATGGTATCCTTGAAGAACGTTTAGAATATGCTTCTGGACCAATGATGAAAATTGTAGATACCATTCAAGTTTTTAGATTTGAACTAATGATGGATTCTAACTCTTATCAACAAATTAATATTGATAAAAACGGGCAGTATACACTTGCCGAAAACTACAGTAGAATCGAATAAACTCTTTTTAAGAAAATTAGATCAAAAACAATGGAGTCCAGATATCTGGACTCCATTTTTAAACAATACACTTAGAAAATTAAAACAAATTACTCTCTAATTATTTTACCCGTTGTCTTGTTTTTGGAAACTGTAATCGTATAAAAATACATTCCCGATTCTAGTTCACCGATATCAAAACTCTTAACACTTTCTCCTCTTTGAAGCCTGTCATTTTCAATACTATAAACTTCAACCCCATTCGTATTAAATATCTGGAATCTGAAATAATCAGAACCTGATTTAGAAATGGCACTATCTAAAGCAACGTTAATTACGTTTCCAGAAATAGGATTAGGAAATACCTTCCCTATACTATTTTGTGCATTAGCAGCTCTGGCACCTAATCCATTTAAATATGCTCTATGACTCGAAGAAAAAGTAGAATTATTTACCAAATCCCAATTTATAGACCAGGTCATTAAACCTCTAAAACTAGGATATGTAGAATTGGTAGTATACGTTCTTCCAGGATACGAAGTTCCCTTAATCAAATAATCAAGAGCTTGTTGTACAACTGCTTCAGAAGTATATCCGCTTCCTGCTGCTTGAGTAGTAGCGGGCAACCCAATCGCAACCTGATCTGCTCTAAGGCCAGGGAACGTAAGTCCTGTTTGAGCAACCGGGAAACCAGTAATTAACATTTCTGCCATAGCTACATGAAAATCTGCAGTGGCTGGCTGATATATTTTTCCATCTCTACCAAACATAGAACCTGTATTATAGTGCTGAACATGGATATAATCCATTTCATTACGTAATGCATGAATTACAGGCAAATACGCTCCAAAAATTCCAGAATAATTTCCATAAGCACCTTGTACATAGGCTGTTTCTGGAGCCATGCTTAATATAAATCTATTTGCCCCAATATTGGTTCTAATAACTTTTGTAGCCGAAATAAGGTTTTTGATTTTTGCTGTAGTTGGATTCCTAAAATCAGAATCTCCGCTATCCAGTGAAAGGGAGCTTCCTTCCAAATCTATATCCAATCCATTGAAACCATATGTATTGATAATATTGGTCATAGAACTTATAAATAAATTCTTTTCTGCTTCACTATTCAATTCTACTCTTGCATTAGCACCTCCAATAGAAATTAGTACTTTTTGTCCTCTACTCTTTACAGTAGCAACATCATCTATAAAAGCCTGAGTATTTCCATTATAAATACTATATGGACTAAATTGCATATCGGCTGTACTTCCTGCTTTAGGTTCTGCAAATGCAACACAAATCACATCCCAATCTCTGGATACTTCGCTCAGTCTTGGAGTAGTAGAGCCATTATCAAAATTATGCCAGTATCCTACCAATATTTTTCCTGGTAAATCATTATTTCCTCCTCCTGTACTACTTCTAATTACAACTGGATCAGAAGTGGTTTGGTTATTCTCATTATCGGTTGCTACCGCAGTTAAAGAATAACTACCAGATTGTGCATTGGTAATGGTATAAGAATACGGATTGGTAGTGTCTTCTCCTAGTTTTGTAGTGCCATTAAAGAACTCTACTTTAGTAACGGTTCCATCATCTGTTGCGGTTGCGTTAACAACAACTGAACTACCTGCAGTATATGTTGCTCCATTTGAAGGCGATGTGATATTTACTACAGGAGCACCGCCTGTTCCTCCTCCACAATCACCTGTTTTTGACCAGGCATCCTGCCAATGAGCTCCGGTACCTGGTGCATATGCCCATGCTGCTGCAGAAGAACACCACCCAGGGATATTACATTTAAACTTCTCTCCTTCGTTTTGTACTTCCTGATCTTTGCTATATGAAGTTCCTGCAACATATTGTGGTAACCCATCACAATTACCATTTCCTACTGTAGTTACAGAAATCGATATCGCAGAAGATGTTGAAGTAGCTCCACTATTATCAGTAGCTTTTGCTGTTAATGTATAATTTCCTACAGAAGCATTAGAAATTGTATATGTATAAGGGCTACTAGTATCCTCTCCCAGTTTTGTGGTTCCATTAAAGAACTCTACTTTGGTAATAGTTCCGTCACTATCAGAAGCATTTGCTGTAACAGAAATTGAAGTCCCTTCGTTAAAAGAGTCATTATTATTGGGCGAAGTAATCGTAACTGTTGGAGGAGTATTATTAACTCCATTAACGGTAATATTTATTACAGATGATGTAGTCGATGCTCCCTGGTTATCGGTTGCCTTGGCAGTTATTGCATAATTTCCTGCAGAGATATTTTGCCAAACATATTCGTAAGGACCAGAAGCATCTTCTCCTAGTTTTGTGGTTCCGTTAAAGAATTCTACTTTAGATACTGTACCATCTGTATCTGCTGCATTAGCAGATATTGTTACAGATGCTCCTTCCTGAAACGAGCTATTGTTATTTGGAGAAGTAATACTTACCGTAGGACTCATATTAGGAGTACTACCGGTACAATCTCCTGTTTTTGACCAGGCATCTTGCCAGTGCGCGCCAGTACCCGGTGCATATGCCCATGCCGCAGCAGAAGAACACCACCCAGGAATATTACATTTGAATTTTTCTCCTTCATTTTGTACTTCCTGATCTTTGCTATACGAAGTACCTGCAACATATTGTGGTATTCCTGAACAGTTTCCTCCTCCGGTATCAGCAAGTGTAGTTGCAGTTGCAGTATTACTAAAATCAGATTGATTATTTGCAGCATCCTTTGCTTTTATTCTAAAAGAATAAGAAGTGTTTGCTGTTAAGCCAGTTACTTGATAAGAAGTACCAGTTGCAGTCGCAACAATAGTATTTCCTTGATATATATCATATCCCGTTACAGCTACATTATCGGTAGCGGCATTCCAGGCAAGATCTACTGTAGTTTGTGTAGCATTTGATGCTCCTAGACCAGTAGGAACAGAAGGTGCCTGTGTATCAGTATCTCCTCCATCAAAATTGATGTCACTAGTCGAATAAAATGCCTCTGGGCTGTCTGATCTTTGCCAAATACTATAAATAACATGTTTACCCGTCCTAGCAGGAAGTGTTACCGGAATATTAACAATCCTTTCTGCTGCACTTGGTGGTGTTCGTACTAAAAGTTCAAGGCTATCCCACGTTAATGGCTGGTCGGGTGTCCAGCTTGCTTTGGTTATATAAACTTCATAATAAGCAGTTGCATGAGGAGCATGATTTGTCCAAGTAACTGTAAATGGTCCTGGAGAAACTTTTGTCGACACCCAATCAGATCTAACTTGATCCATGCCTCCGTATTTTTCAGGCCTTCCACCGCTAGCCAGATTTCCATCCATCACATATTGCTGATGATTACCATTAGCATTCGCTTGATTAATTTCACTCCAATCATATAATGGCTGTGTACCATGAGAAGCTACTGCTGCAACACAAGCCGCAGAATCCGGACTTTCAGGGTCTTCCTGAAAACAATTCCAAACACGACTTGGTGGGTATGTTACTGTGCCATGGGGGAAAACAGATAGAATTACTGTTAGAAATAAGGTCGTACAAATTAACTGTCGCCATGAACAATTAATTTTAATAAAATTTACTGAGTTTGTGTGTGTTTTAAACATGGTTTTACTATTTAAGTGTTATATCGAAATATACAAGCACTCGAATTGACGAATTTTGAGACTCAAAAACATCAATACGCACAATGGGTTGATAAATAATTCAACCCATCAAAAAATCTGTAATCGTAATTTATATAATAAGATTCTTAATAGTAGTAACCATAAAAGGGTAGAAGAAATACCCTTTTATGGTTACAAAAACTATTTTAAATTAATTTGATACTTTCATCTTACCATATTCTTTTTCTTTTCCTATAGTAATCGTATATAAGTACAAACCAGTTTTTAGAGAACTAATATCAAATGTTTTACCATTCTTCCCATTCATCACATTATTTTCAAAATCTAATAACTTAGTTCCGTTAAGGGAATGTACTTCAAATCTAAAATTAGAGTTAGATTTTCCTGAATTTATCATCACATTTATGATACCATTTTCAGTTGGGTTCGGAAATACGCTTACCGCAGAATTTCTTACTGTGCAATCTCCTGTCTTTGACCAAGCAGATTGCCAATGAGCTCCGGTACCTGGTGCATATGCCCATGCTGCTGCAGAAGAACACCATCCCGGAATATTACATTTAAACTTCTCTCCTTCATTTTGTACTTCCTGATCTTTACTATATGAAGTTCCTGCAACATATTGTGGTACACCATCACAACTACCATTTCCTCCACCAGTAGTAACCGAAATTGATATCGCAGAAGATGTTGAAGTAGCCCCTTCATTATCAGTTGCTTTAGCTGTCAATGTATAACTTCCCACAGATGCGTTAGAAATTGTATATGTATAAGGACTGCTAGTATCCTCTCCCAGTTTTGTGGCTCCATTAAAGAATTCTACTTTGGTAATAGTTCCGTCACTATCAGAAGCATTTGCTGTAATATCTACTGAAGTCCCTTCTACAAACGTAGTATTATTAGCAGGTGATGCAATACTAACTGTTGGAGGAACATTATTTCCACCTCCATTATTATCACAAGGCCCTATCTTTTTCCATACTCCATCAGGGTTTGAATTCGTTTCTGGGTTTTGGTTTTGTGTCCACCATTTAGCCTGGTAATGTACATTATTGTATTTTACATCTTTACCTCCGGTGTATACCTCTGTAGCAGACCAGGTTGGAAAATTACTACAATTATCTCCACCTGTACTACCATTCACAGTTACAGAAACGCCAGAAGATACTGTTGTTGCATTTTTATCATCTGTTGCTTTTGCAGTTAATGTGTAGTTTCCTTTAGCAACATTTGCCCATGAATATTCGTATGGTGCTGTAGTATCCTCTCCTAATAGAGTTGTACCATTATAAAATTCAACTTTTGTAATACTACCATCAGCATCAGGATCTGATGCATTTGCTTTTATGACAATAGTAGTTCCTTCTGTAAAGGTAGCATTATTAGCTGGTTCTGTTATATTTACTACAGGTGGTGTGTTTGTACCACTACCATTTACAGATATAGAAACCGCAGAAGAAGTTGTCGAGGCATTACCATTATCGGTTGCCTTTGCCGTTAAAGTATAATTACCTGCAGCAACACTCGCCCACGAATATTCATATGGTGATGTTGTGTCTTCTCCTAATTTTATACTACCATTATAAAATTCGACTTTAGTAATAGTTCCATCGCTATCTGCTGCATTTGCGGTTATGAGAACTGTGTCTCCTTCTGTAAAAGTAGCATTGTTGGCAGGAGCAGTTATATTAACTGTTGGAGAAACATTTCCTCCTGATCCTCCATTAGCAAAAACTTCATTAATTTTATTCACCAAAGGAGATTTTACATCAGACCATCTTTTAAGTTTTCTACCAAAAGAAGTTGCTGTACCTCCAAATTCAAGATCACCATAGACTGTCCAAATAATGGTCCCGGCAAGCTCATTATCATTAATAAACTGAGCTTTAATACCAATAGATTCTTCGTCATCATAACTCAAAAAATACTTCCCATTCACCAAATAAGGAACTTTGGCTTCGTCATCCCATTTTCTGGTCCATCCACTATTAGGGGATAAAGCTTTTTGTTTGATAAAGAAATAATTTGGTGTACCATCATATACTTCTTTTGGCCAATTTGTATAATCTGCTGCCGTTTGTATAGGTCCATCGGGTTGAACAGTTTCTGCTCTTTTTACAGTTTTTACATTAAGATCTGCATTTCCTTCGGTAACAACACCTCTACCATAGAATGGAGCTCCAAAACATATTTTGTTTTTAGGAACTCCTGCTTCAACAAGTTTTTGTAAAGTAGATTGCCAATTAAAAAAAGATACTTCTGCATCAGTATATGGGTAAACAGGAGCATTATGTCCTGCTTTATTAGACCAACCACCATTATAATCATAAGTCATCATGTTAAAGTAATCCATATTAGCAACTACTCCAGACCAATTAAATCCATCCAGTTTTCTTGGATCTGCAGCCATAGCCGATGTAATTAATTTTGTAGGTCCTATAGCATTACGAATTTCTTGTAGTAAAGATTCAAAATTCGCAAAATCTGCCTGACTACCTGTAAAATTCATTCCTGAAAATGGTCCTGGATATTCCCAGTCTAAATCAATTCCGTCGAAACCAATATTGATTAATCTTTTACAGTCTTCAATAAATTTTGCTCTTTTTACAGGATCGGCAGCCATTTCTGGGAAATGTTTACACATACTCCATCCACCAATCGATGCCATCACTTTTACTCCTTTTTGATGTGCAAGATCTAGTAATCCCGGAGCTCCATTTTCTTTTTTAAGAGGTAACGGTAACCCTCCACTTAATCCCCAAACCGGGTGTGTCCAGGTACTAGCCCCAACCTCTACTTGAAATCCTTGAGCTTCTGCACGTCTTTTTATATCTTCATTTACATAGTTTACATATTCTAATTCTCCGAATAAAAGATGTAAATCCCAACTGCTATACAAATCTGTATAAAATAAATCAGCAGGTTCTTGTGTTACACCATCTTGATATATATTCTTATTTCTATGATCTCCACTATGTAAAGAACCATCACGAGCTACTCCAAAAAATGAATAATTTAGAATTGTGTATTTAGAATAATCAATATTTAAATGTGTGAGTGCTCCTGCTTCAGGCACTCCAGCTTTACTATTTTTCCAGGCATCCCAGTTGGTAATATATCCTATAATCTGTTTTTGATGATCAGAAGTGGTAGCACTCCCTCCTGTGTTCACTTGTGCAAAAGCAATGGTTGAAATGCACATAAAAATAAAAAGCAAAGATGTTTTCAGATACAAATCTAGAAAACGCCTAGCCTTAAAAGTTTGGTTTAATTTTTTCATAATTTCTTACCTTAAGTTATAAATGGTTTGTGTTATTATTTACGAAAACGTTGTAGTTTTCAATGAAAAAGTAGAAAGAACTCGGGGTTTAAAAAAACTAATTAGCTGAATGACTTAAAACTGTAGATTTTCAGAAGAAAAACAGGAATAAGATGCATTTTACTCATATTCTATAATTTCTATAGGAAAAAGAGATTATCTTAAAAAACCTTTTAAAAAGAAAACAATAAAAAAGAATAAATCAGGTTACATACCCAGATAGGAAATAAGAATTATTCATAAAAAAAAGAGCAAATAATTACTATTTATTTATAGAACAACCCCTAAAAAACTACAGAATGAAAGTAAGATGTCTACTCATAGACAATGACCCGTTAGCTATCAATACTTTAAAAAAACACCTGGCACATTTTGAACATTTCGAGATAGTTTTTGTATGTAATAATGCTGTTGATGCCTTTAATTTTATTCGTGAAAATTCGATTGATTTAGTTTTTGTCGATATTTATACACCTATGGTTAATGGATTAGAATTTATTAAAAACATACACAATCCTCCTCTTATTATTATTACTTCTTCTGATGAAGATTATGCTGTACAAGGATTTGAATTAGGTGTTATTGATTATTTAATAAAACCAATCTCTTTAAAAAGATTAGTAAAATCTTTACATAAAATATCCAGAACATTAAATACTGTAAACAAACTGCCTTATACATCCTCATTAGAAGATCATATTTTTATTAAAGTAGATAAAAAAATGATCAAAATATATTTTGAAGATATTTTATACATAAAAAGTCTTAAGGATTATGTTATTATAAAAACAGATCATAAAGATTATGTAACGCATTATAACTTATCTGCAATTACCAGACTACTACCAGAGTATCTTTTTATAAGAATCCACAGATCATATACTATCGCTATTAATAAAATTAAGGCTATTGATAAAAATTGTATCGAAATTGAAGATAAATCGCTCCCTATGGGAAGAAATTATATAAAAAAGGTTAAAGGTACTATCATAAATGGGGTTACCGTTTAAATCAAAAAAGATCCGGGATATACCCGGATCTTTAGTATGTATAAATGACCAGCATCTATTCACAACATAACAAACAAAATTTTAAGTAGCGAGTACAACCAAAAAGAAAACCAATATTACAGAATACTAAACCGTTGTTTTTATAAAAATGAGGTTTTAGAGGTTTATATTATGGTTGATACGTCTGCCAAATCAGGGCCCTAGAATGCGTCTGTTAAAAAATCGTTGAGCTTGTGTTAGCTAATCAATGTTTCAGGACCCGTCATTTGGCAATTTTCTATTACTTCATTTTATTTTTTAATTACTTTTTTGGTGATTACTTCTCCACCAATATTAATTTTGTAGATATAGATTCCACTTTTAAGAGTCGATAAATCTTGTGTAAAATCTCTGCTTCCTGTATATTCTCTTAAAGATTTTGTATGCATTAATTTACCATAGATATCATATACATCAATTTTCACCCACGACACTTCAGGAACTGTTATCTGATATTTTATAACATCATCTACCAATGTTTGAAATGCAACAGAAGACATATTTGGATTACTCTGAACACAGTCTGAAACAAACTCCCACACAGAGCTACTACCAGGGGTCTCTCCTTCTGTCCACCATTTGGCTTTGTAGATTTTTTGACTATGGTATACTTTATCTCCACTATTATAAGCAATAGATGTTACCCATTGTGGAGATCCACAAAAATCTCCACCATTAGAACCACCGCTACAACTAGAAACAAATTCCCATACAGAGCTACTTCCCGGAGTTTCTCCCTTTGTCCACCATTTATTAGTATAGAGGTTACCGTTATAGCTTACTTTTTGCCCTGCTATCGCATATACTTTATCAGCTTGCCATTCTCCTATTCCATCACAGCTTCCTCCCGCTACTTTTTCTTTCACAGTAAACGTAACAGTTGCCTCTGTAGATAGCCCTTCATTATCTGTAGCCGTAATTTTATAGGACACTTCACCAAAAGCAGTAGGAGTCCAGTCTGTAGTATATAGAGTACCATTTGCAGTTGGAGTAATTTCAATATTGTTTACCATAAATTTCACAGAGCTTACCTGATTGTCATCTGTTACTGTGGCTTTTAACTCAATTGATGACAATGCTGTTTGCTCTATAACATCTGCATCTTTTGGTGTGATTAGAGTTATTGATGGAGGTGTGTTACCTCCCACTACTTTCTTCTTTACTGTAAAAACAATTGTCTTTTCTGAAGTTGCATTTTTATTATCTGTAGCAGAAGCAATAAGCGTTACTTCACCAAATGCTGCAGGAGTAAAACTGGCTGTATAGTTACTTCCATTTGCTGTGGCGCTAATATTAGTAGTATTATGCTTAAATACAAAAGATTGAATAGTCCCATCTGAATCTGTAGCACTGGCTTTTAGTGTTATCGGAGACAATTCTGCCAATTCGATAACTTGCCCATTTGTGGGAGCTTCCCACACTACTGTTGGTGAATTGTTTATAGGATCGGTGTTTCCTGCAGCCTCATTTACTGCTTTAAGAATACTTGAAGGTGAATTATATTCGGTATCTTGGGTAAGTTCCCATATAATCAACCCCTGATGCCCATACTGCTTAGAATATTTAATTTTTTCTGCAGCTAATTTTGGTGTGTTATAGTATATTTTTTTTCCATTTTCTCCTATGTATCCTCTTAATTTTTTAGGATCCTTAGGGTCATAAGTTGTAGCTGCATTAGCAAAATCTTTTATGATATCCTTATAAGGAACAAATTTAGCTCCATTTCCTCCATCAGGTTTTTTTTCAGAAAAATCATAACCATACACTGGTAATCCGAAAGCTAGTTTGGCTTTTGGTACATTAAATCCTCCTGCATGATTCCAGGCTGGTGCGGCAAATCCCATCCAATATTCTAATGCATCTTGTGCAGAATAAATTGGATTATCTGCTGTTTGCCCTTGATAAGTCCCTGGTTCTACTTTATAAAGAGAAGAATGAGGTCCTTCTGGAGATTTATCCCATGATCCTGTAAAATCATAAGACATAAGACCAATCCAATCCATATAGTCTGCCATACCATCATCATAGTTATTTCCGTACCATGAAGTTCCAAAAACAGCGGCAGTAATTAACTTATTAGGTATTTTGGCTCTTAATTTCTGGCTTAATTTTGTTAACCCAATACCTGCGGGGTGAGGACCTTTATCAGCATCTCCCCATTTGCTACCTCTTACTCTTCCTCCCTGATCTGAAGTCCCGCTAATGGCTGGGTCTGCCCACCAACATTCCATATCCAAATCAACACCATCCAGATCATTTTGAGTAACATAATTAGCAATCAATGTTGCAATTTCATCTAGTTTGCTATCGTTGTTTTGATATTTGGTCATTAACCATAGAAATGCATAATCGGTAGCTCCTCCTAATGCAACAGATACTTTTACTCCTTTGGCTTTAGCTTTTTGAAGAACTCCCAAATCGTTAAGAACAGAATCTACTTTTCTAGATTGAAACTCATCAAAAGATATAGAAGCAAAGTTTGAGCTGTTATAATCGTTATTATTTTGCTTAAACATCAAAAAAGAAATATTAAGATGTGTTACTACCTCTGGATTAAATTTATTTTTGATATCATAATCAGCAACCCAGGTGGGCAGATATCCTATAATTCGCTGTTTTCCAGAATAATCAGGACCTAGTCCACCATCACCACATGGTCCTATTAGTTCCCAGGAACCAGCTCCAGGAGCATCATTGGTATAGTATTTACACTTATAATTATTATTATTATAAGAAACTTCTTGCCCCTGTTTATAAGGGACTTTACTTGCATCCCACTCTGGAGAACAGGCAGGAAAAGTGTATTGTGCATGCATCAATAGCGCACAAAAAAACATAAACAAAAATGTATAAAAATTTTTCATGATTAGTGTGATTAATTAATTCGAGTTTTTATATGTATAATCGGGTAGCTAAATCAGTAATAGATAACTACCCGAAATAGTTCCTTAGCAGTTAATTTTTAAGGATTTTCTCAAAATAAACATCGTCATTTATATATATTTTAAATACATAAAGACCTTTTTTGAGATTTGACAGATCGTGCGTAAATGATTTTAGTGTCTTTGTATGGACCCCATTAAATGATTGCGTACTTATCAATTTTCCAGAAAGATGATATAAGTTAATCTTTACCCATGATACATTATCTGTTTTTATTCTAAAGTTTACAATATCCTGAGTTACAGTAGGGAAAACAGAGTACTTATTTGAAGTTATATCAACATTACTTTTACCGCAAGTTCCGGTTTTTGTCCAGGCCATTTGCCAATGCGCTCCTGTACCGGGAGCATATGCCCATGCTGCTGCAGAAGAACACCACCCCGGAATATTACATTTAAACTTCTCTCCTTCGTTTTGTACTTCCTGGTCTTTACTATACGAAGTTCCCGCAACATATTGTGGCAGTCCTTCACAATTTCCATTTCCTCCACCACTAGTTACCGTAACTGTTATTGCAGCAGAGGTTGAAGACGCTCCTTTATTGTCTGTCGCCTTTGCGGTTAATGAGTAATTTCCTACTATAACGTTTTCGAATGTAAAACTAAAAGGGCTAGCGCTACTTTCTCCTATTTTACTGTTATTATTAAAAAATTCTACCTTCGCAATCGTGCCGTCGCTATCTGATGCATTTACTGTGATAGGAATCGAGGTTCCTACTTCAAAAGAAGTATTATCTCCCGGAGAAGTTATACTAACAGTAGGAGCGTTATTATTTCCTCCTGTTGTTTTTTCTTTTACAGTAAAAGAAATTGCTTTTTCTGACGTATTATTTTGATCATCTGTAGCAGATGCTATAATCGTAATTTCTCCGAATGCAATTGGTGTAAAGCTAGCAGTATAGATATTTCCTGAAGCGGTAGGAGTAATATTAGTACTATTATACTTAAAGATAAAAGATTGAATAGTTCCATCGGTATCAGTAGCACTGGCTTTTAGGGTAATTGGAGCAAGCTCTTTTTGTTCTACAACCTGCCCACTACCTGGCGATTCCCAAGTTATTACGGGGTTACTCCCATTAGAAACACCGCATTCTTTTACAAATTCCCATACAGTATCGCTTCCTGGGACATTACTACTATCTGCATACCATTTGTTTCTATAGACTTTATTATTGTATTTTACATAGTTATTCTTGTCCTTATAAATTCTTGAAGCATTCCATTCGGGCACTTCCTGGCAATCAAGATTTACTCCATCCCAAATAATAACTTTAATTTCTGATGTTGCCGTTATACCATTTTCGAATACCGCATTAGCGCTTAAAACATGGCTTGTATAACTAGATGGTGTCCAACTGAAGGTTACTCCATCAAAAGTTTGATTTCCTACAGTTGTAGTAACACTTACTAATTTTGTGTTTTTTTCGTCTATAGATAAACTTACCGAAATTGGAGAAAATGTAGATTGCTCAAACATTTGATTATTCTTGGGGCTGGTAAATGTTACTTGAGGTTTTTGCGCACAGGGTTCTGCGGTTAAATCAGCAGAGTCTCCTCCATACTTAGACATATCTTTACATCCACAATCAGAAAGATCATGAACTCCATCCATATCTGTCCCTATTTGATAGATGTCTGTAAATCTTTCATAGTACCCTATTCTATCTAACACCTGAGGCTTTTCTGTACCTTGTCCACATTCTACGCCTCCATTAATAATATTTACAGTCATCCCTAATCCCGGAATTCTATTTTTGGTTTTGTCTAGCTCATTAGGAGTCCATTTGTTCACCATTACATCATGAGCAGATGGTTTGGGGTATTGAGGTGTCATCCAAAACCAAATGGCAGTCTGAAAAGCCAAAGCAGCATCTTCTATTACTTTTTCTGGATGATTCAAAAGTATTTGTTTGTCTCCAAATATAAATTCACTTGCAGGGCCGTAATTATAATTATATGATAACTGTATGGGGCCTCTGCCCTTGTATGATTTTCCTGGAGTTGGAGGATAGTTTGTATCGGGAGAAGCATAAGAAGCATTCGTAGGCTCTTCACGAAAGTGTAACCCCCATGAAAATTGTCCTCCGGGAGCGGTTGACCACCCCCCTGTAGTCTCGTGAGAGATATTAGCAAAAAAAGCTGTGATTTCTCTTTTTCTGGTTTCAAGGCTTCCTTCTCCCAAAAAAGATCCATAATCTACTTTTTGAGTAACAATTTCTTTATCAGCATTTCTTGGTGCATCAAAATCTACATCGGTTCGAATCACTTTTGATACTCCTGTAGTCTTATCTACACGTGTAATTCTATACGCATTCGTACCGCACCTTCTTTCAAAGGTCACTTCGATTTTACTCATTCTATTAATAGCCTCGATAAAAGATTCGAAAGTATAAAAATCATCTTTTGGATCTAATACCCAAACACCACCTCCGGTGTCTTTGGCACCAAAACGATACGGGAACAAGGTGTTCCATAAATCTTTATTTATCAAATCATTAACCTGATACAATGGATTTATGGTCAAAGATTTATCTAAAGAAGAAGAATCAGTTATTCTTGATACCCCGGGATATATATCATCATTAGAAAATGTTAGGTTGATAGTTAAGAGTAATACGGTAAAAATCATTAACCATGATTTCCTGCCTAAAACCCTTTGGTTTTTTGGAGTGGTGAGTTTGTGTGTCATTGTTAAAACAATTTTGTGTTAAGCTGTTGGTTTTCTTCAAGTTATTAAAACCCTGATCTCAAAATACCACTTTTACGTCCTCTTGGAGAAATAAATTATACGAGCGACACTTTTTAACACACAAAAGCCATCAGATTGGCAATAAGTGAAATTTTAGATTTATCTTAATTATGCAATTTTATAATTGTGAGTTATTGAAGAAAAAAGATCAATTAATTAGGAGATATTAAGACTTAACAGACCTATTTTTTGAAATAACAATTTGGATCTGCTGCAATAGTGTTGCGGGTTCGAAAGGTTTATTTATCACTTTAGTAATACCAGCTTCTACGAAATTTTCTTTGTTTTCAGATTCAGAAATAGCTGTTAACGCAATTATTGGAGTTTTCTCATCTGATTTACGTATTCGTTTCGTTGTTTCAAATCCATCAATCCCTTCCATCATTATATCCATAAAAATAAGGTCATATCCATTTTTCTCTGTCATTTTTAATGCTTCATAACCGTCTGATGCAATTTCACATTGATAACCAAAATTAGTTATGATTTTTCGTGTAATTAATTGATTAATTTTATTATCCTCGACAACCAAAATTTTTACATCTTTCTTTTTTTTATCATCGAATTCTGCTTGCTCTACTTTCTCTTCCAGGTATTCGAAAGGTATTTGAAAACTAAAAGCAGTACCCTCCTTTTCGTTTGATACAACATCTAGCTTACTATTGCATTGAAGAAGTAGTTTGTTAGCTATGATCAGTTCGAGAGTAGTTAGGTTATTTTCATCTGACAAGGAAGTAAAAATCGCAGATTCGTTTTCTATAAAGGCTTTATTTAATTCTTCTTGTTTTTTCTTAGTGAAATATAATGCTTTACTCTTTATTGAAAACAAGATAGTACTTGTATTTTCTCCTGAAAAAAGATGTTGTACAGAAAACTCTATAACGCCCCCATTTATATACCTAGAAGTATTTGAAAGGATACTAATAATTATTCTTGATAAGTGATCAGGATCGCCCAAAAGTTTTTTAGGTAATTTATCATCTAATAGAAACTTAAAATCATTATTGTTTTCTCCTATTATAAAAAAATTAAGAGAGTCTTTAATTGTATTTGCTAGTTGAATAGGGTCAAAAGGGTGCTTTTTTAAAGAAATTTTATAAGCATCGTCCGATCTGTTTAATTCTATAATATCATTAATAAACCGTAATAAATATTTCCCCGAAAACTGTAATATATTTAACTGCTCTTTTCGTTGGTCTTCGTTCGACTCTTTACTTTCTAATAAATGTGCAATGCCATTTATTGCATGAAGAGGAGTTCTTAATTCATGAGTAATATTATTTATAAACAATGTTTTCTGTTTATATGCTTCTTCTACCTTATTTTTTGCCTCTAATAATTCTTCATTTTTCTGTTGTAAGAGTATGTTATTTTCTGTTTTTAGTCTAGAATTTTTATATTGAAGTAAAATCAAAAGAACCAGAATAACTATAATTACAATTCCTGATATTAAAAGATATTCATTAAGTTTTAATTGAGTTTGTTGGTATTTATTCTCTGCCAGAATCCTTTCATTATCTTTTTGTTTTAGTTGAAGCTCTTTGTATCCCTTTATATCCTGAGCGTACTTTTCGAGAAAGATATTATTCTGTTTTGCTTGTTCTTGAATATATTCTTTATAATAGTCATTAGCGAGTTTATGCTCTTTTTTTCGATCATATATCTCTGCAATCCCAGTAAGATAGAGTGTATGGTTTGCAAAATTAGTTGTTTTTGCAGAGTCTATTTCTTGCTTAGCAATCTTTTCACCTTTTCTAAAATAACTAAGTGCTTCATCATACCTATTTGTTTTCACACATGCTGTACCAATTCGATAATATAGATATATCAATCTAACATCTTTATGATATTTTTTTGCAAGTTCTATGGCTTTTTGAGAAACCTCATAACAATTTTTCCAGTCTGCATTTCGATAATAAATAGACGTTAGATTTACCAGCATATCTATACTTTGCTCTTCATACTTATAAGTTTCGGCTCCCTCTATCGCTTTTTTCAAGAAAAAAATCGCTTTATCATTATCTTTTGATATTATTTTATGATACAACCCCCAAAGGTTATTTATATAAATTTCGCCATATTCATCCTGCACTTGCTTTTGTAAAATAGTAGCTTTTTCGAGATAAGTTTCAAACCCTTCTAAATCCTGAACGGATATATATAATCCACTACGTAGTCTATAGATTCGGGCAATATGTCTTTTATCACCACTGTCTAATGCTAATTTTTCGGTTTCATCAATTATTGTAAGAGCCTTACTTATATAACTATAATCTATCCAATGCTCTATAGAGTCTAAATTTTGTTCTAAAATATTCTCCTCCTGTAGAGAAGAGAAATTATAAATCTCTTTAGCATGAGTATATAAAATTGATAATAAAATCAGAACTATTAGGGTGTGTACATTTCTTTTCATAAAACATCTTGTTTTATCTTTTAGCTTAGAGCACAACTTTATTGTAAAGAATTTAAAATCAATTTACATATCATTAGATCCTATTAAAAAAATTACATTGTCCTCGATAATTGTAATCACGAATAACAAATCTCAAGCATTTTATCAGGTAGATATAAAACAAGATGGGGTAATTATTTGCATTACAGCTTGTATTGAGTTTAATTCTAAACAAAAATAAAATTTATTTTCCAAAATTTTAACACAATAAATCTTTTTAGGCAAAATATTTTATAGAGATAAGGTACTACATGAAGTATTTTTAAGTACTAATTGTCTTTACTTCTTGTAGTATACTTTAATAATACCCCTTGTAATTGTTTTTATTATAGAAGTGGTTTAAACTTTTTTGATTTAAGTGAAAAATAGTGGTTTTGTGTTCAGATGAAGTATTTTTTTAGTTGCATAGCAGAGCTACGGAAGTCAAAAATTATGAAATATGAACGTAAAAAGACATTTTTTTTAGCAATTTGAAAAAAGTTTAAACCACTTCATTATCTAAACTTTAATAAATATCTTTTTTTTGTATAAAAAATATGCCAAAAGAGTATAGAAACCAACAACAACCAATGCATAAAAAAAAGAAGATAATAGTTTATCAATCGATGGGTACACAAAAAATGTTTCAAAAAGAAATTGATGCACCGAAGTTTGAGAATTGATTTTAATTAAATAAAAAGATTTAGCAAATATCATAGAAGAAAAATAGATAATAATTGCATTGGCTCCTACATATTTCACAAGGTTACCAAAATCATACTTTTTATAATCCATAAAATAATGAAATAGCACTAAAAACAGAGTTGCATAGCCCGATGTGACTAGTACAAAACTACTACTCCACAACACTTTATTGATCGGGAAAAAGATACTCCATAAATACCCTATGATCATAAAGCTCCCTCCCATTATAGCTAACAAAATAAGTTTTCGTTTTGCTGTACTTGTCAAAATTTCTCCAACAAAAATACCGGTAATTGTTGTCACTATAGCTGGTAATGTACTAAGAATACCTTCTGGATCATAATCTGGTTTCCAAATATGGTCTTTAAGTAATACATAATCCAGGTAATTAGCCCAGTTATTCGATCCTCTTTCTAGTATAGGAGACGCTCCATTGGGCAGTGGGATATATGTCAACCATATCCAATACCCAACAAGAATAGTAACAGCAATAAAAATCAACTGTTTTCGATTACAATTCAAATATAGAATAGATGCTATGCAAAATATAATTCCTATTCGCTGCAGTACCCCAGGCAGACGTACAGATTCTGTTTCGACAAAAGGAAAATAAGGTAAAAATACATTAATAAATAGCCCCAGTGCAATCAATTTAAGACTACGTATAAAGATTTTTTTATACATAGTCCTATCTGCTTTTTTATATTTGTAAACAAACGATATTGATATTCCTACGATAAACAAAAAGAAAGGAAATACAAAATCTGCCAAAGTAAGACCATTCCATTCTGCATGTAACAATGGTTTATACACATAAGACCAATCTCCTGGTGTATTTACGAGGATCATAAGCATGATAGTAAGTCCTCTTAAAAAATCAACAGATTGTACTCTTTGTTTTTTTATCATGAAACCAAATTTTTACCTAATCGTTTCCATACTTTTGCAAGTAAAAAACCTGCCAGTACGGATAAAGTGGTAAGAATAATGGCTTGTGTTATGTTTCCATAAATCCAACTTCCCATAGAAAACAAAACACCGTATACCAAGGCGCACCCAAGTAACATCGCCAGTAACCCTGAAGGCACCATCCATTTTTCTTGTTTTTCTGATATTTCAATATTTTCTTTGTTTGCCTTTTCCAATATATGACTCCATCCTGGTCCACCTGGTTGAACTCTAGAATAAAACTTAAAAAGAATATCGTCATCATCTGGTTTGGTTAAGAAAGTAACAGCAACCCATATGATAGTAGTTATTAATACGACTAATGGAAACTGAAACCATGAAGGGAAGATTCCTTCTACCGTATCAGAACCAAAGAGAACTCCGTTTATATGTGGAACACTGATTAAAATCGAAATAATACCAGAAGAAAACATAGCAGAAATTTCACTCCAAGCATTGATTCTCCACCAGAACCATCTTAGAATAAAAATTAATCCGGTTCCTGCTCCAAACATTAAAATGTATTTAAATATCTGAACCGCATTGGTAAGTGCTAATGCAAGTAAAGTACTTAATGCCATAAGTACAACTGTTGCAATTCGCCCCATATTAACCTGAGCTTTTTCTGTAGCATCTTTATTTACATATTGTTTATATACATCATTAACTATATAGGATGCTCCCCAATTTAAATGTGTTGAAATCGTAGACATATAAGCAGAAATCAAAGATGCTACTACAATTCCTAAAAGTCCGCTGGGTAATTTTGTAAGCATTGCAGAATATGCAAGGTCATGCCCTAGTTTATCTTGAGTAACATCGGGAAAAGCCTCTTGAATACTGGTAAGATCAGGAAATACAACTAAAGACGCAAGTGCTACAATGATCCAAGGCCAAGGTCTAATTGCATAATGCATTATATTAAAAAAGAAAGTAGCACCAATAGCATGATTTTCATTTTTTGAAGCAAGCATTCGTTGCGCTATATACCCACCACCTCCTGGTTCTGCGCCAGGATACCAGGAGCTCCACCATTGTATTGCCAATGGAATAACCAGTAAAGAAATTAGTGCTTCTTTATTATCAAAATCTGGCACTAGAGAAAGTTTATCTTTTACGTTAGGATGAGAAACGAGATTTTCTAAGCCGTTTACTTCGGGTAGGTTAACACAATAATAAGCTGCACCTACCGCACCTGCCATTGCTACAAAAAACAATAAAAAATCAGAGTAAACCACTCCTTTAAACCCTCCTAAAGCACTAAAAATAACAGTTACAACAGCCGCATAGCCTACAGTTTCTATAGCAGACAGACCAAGCATTACCTGCCCTATTTTGATAGCTGCTAATGTTACTCCAGACATTGCCAAAATATTAAAAATAACTCCTAGATATACCGAGCGAAATATTCTAAGAAAACGTGCTGGTTTACCAGAGTATCTAAGCTCATAGAACTCCATATCTGTATTTACATTAGATCGTCGCCATAATCTGGCATAGATAAATACAGTCAATAATCCTGTTAATAAAAAAGCCCACCATACCCAATTTCCTGCAACACCATCTTGTCTTACAATATCGGTTACCAAATTAGGAGTATCTGTAGAAAAAGTCGTAGCAACCATAGAAAAACCTAATAACCACCACGGCATACTTCGTCCTGATAAAAAATATTCTGATGCGCTTTTACCTGACCTTTTCGAAACTATAATACCAATGAGCAATGTAGTTAAAAAGAAAAATATAATAATTGAATAATCTAAGGTACTAAGTTCCATTTCTGAGTTTTATTTTAATAAATTTGATTTGTTTTTTAATATTCGTTGTTTGGCATGAGCGGCATAATTCCTCCCTATCGGAATTCTTTTGTCTCCCACCTCGACAAGGTTTCCTTCTATAGACTTTACTTTATCTATAGCTATGGTATATGATTTATGAATCCTTATAAAATTTTCTGAAGGCAGTTCTTCACTGATACTTGTTAAAGATTTATGAGACATAAACGTATCTTCTAATGTACTTACTCGAATGTAATCTTTGAGACTTTCTATAAAAAGGATATCGGTCAACAAAATTTTCACCAATTTCTTATCTACTTTTAAGAAAATATGAGCTGGTTGCATCAAATCCATAGAAGGCTCGTGTTTCTTTATTGTAATAAGCCTTGCTGTTAATTTATTTATCGATTTCAAAAATCGATTAAAAGAAATAGGTTTTACCAGATAATCGAGAACTTCTAGCTCATAACTTTCTAATGCATATTCTTTATAAGCTGTAGTTATTATTGCCTGAGGATATTCTTTCAAGCTTTTTAAAAATTCTAAGCCATTCATTCTAGGCAGGTTTATATCTAAAAACACAGCATCAACACCGCCTTGTTCCAAAATAGTTAATGCTTCAATTGGATCCTGAAAAGTACCAACAATTTCAACATTTTTAAATTCTTTTAAAAATGATTCAATAACTTCAATTGCCAAGGGTTCATCATCAATTATGATACATTTAATAATCATTATATAGGGATTTTAAGCAAAATCGAATACTCATTATTTTTTTGGGTTATATTTAATGTATATTTTTTTGGGTAAAGTATTTCTAATCTTCTTTTTACATTTTTTATTCCAATTCCGTTAAGTCTTTTAGTTTCAGATTCGTCTTCATAATTATTTTTGGATATAAATATCAGTTCATTTTCAAATCTTTCAAAAGAGATTAACAACTCCATTCTATTATTATTCTTAAGTCCATGCTTAAAAGCATTCTCAATAAATGGTAAAAACAGCATAGGAACTACTTTAACATCATCGATATTACCATTTATATCAACTCTAGAGTCTACTCGATCACCATAACGCATTTTTTCGAGCTCTATATAATTATCGATATGATCAATCTCCTGTAAAAGAGGGAGTTTTTTTTTACTGGTATCATAAATTACATATCTCATAAAGTTAGATAGTTTTAATACAAGATTAGGTGCTAAATCCGATTTTTTTATCGTTAATGCATATAAACTATTAAGTGTATTGAAAAAGAAATGAGGTTGTATCTGTGCTTTTAAATATTTTAACTCTGTTTTATATTGCAACTCACTTAAATTTCTATTCTTATTTTGCATGATCAAAAAGTCGACCGTATACTTTATTGCAGAGGTTAATCCTACAACATACAATTCTCCTATAGCTACTGCTACAATATGATTAAACCCAAATGGATCTAGTCGTCCTTCTACTTCGGGCCAGATATCTTCGGTAACCAATAATAGGTTTAAACCTGATCTTAATATATAATGAACCCCAAGAGACACAAATAAGAAAAGTATATAATGTACATACTTTTTTTTGAATATGAATTTAGGTACTAAATAATAAATATTAAAATAAACTAAGATGATGTGTAAAGGAAATTCTACAAGGTTCGATTTTAATGAATACCAATAGTCATTAAAATAACTTCCCCATCGAATTACATTAAATAGAAAATAAATAATCCAAAAATATAAATGATACTTTCGTTTAATAGTCCTTTGCACGTTACCCCTCTTTTTTCAAAATCACTAAATCATACTTGTTAAAACCTATTTTTTAACAAAAATTTTTGAAAAATGTAAGGCTATTTATACAGAAAAACAAAAAAAATAAGAATATCAAATTTTAAAAAAACCGTCATCTATCAATGCATGTCGATTGTTATTAAAACCATGTCGTTTGTCTAAAAAAAATTTTGTTAAATAATTAAAATACTACTTTGAGATCATTCAAAAAACACATATTAATATGAAACAAAAGATTTTAACCCTAACCACTCTATTATTTTTTTCTTTTCTGAGTTTTGGGCAGGGAACCCAAATAACGGGGACAGTAACGGGGGCTTCAGATGGTGTACCACTACCTGGAGTTAATATTATTGTAAAAGGAACTACAAATGGAGTACAGACCGATTTTGACGGAAATTACACGATCACTGCAGCGGCAGGAGATGTAATTCAGTTTTCCTATTTAGGAATGTCAGACAAAGAAATTACTGTAGGTAGTGAAACAGTAATAAATGTTCAGCTACAAGAAGATGCTGAACAATTAGAAGATGTAGTAGTAACTGCACTGGGGATTAAGAAAACGAGAAAATCGCTTACGTATGCCGCCCAGGACATTAATGCCGCTGAATTAACCAAAGTAAAAGATGCTAACCCAATCAACAGTCTTTCTGGTAAAGTAGCGGGTGTTGTTGTAAACAGAAGTGCTTCTGGTGTCGGTGGATCGGTAAAAGTAACTTTACGAGGTAATACTTCTACTAGGGATAACCAACCTTTATATGTGGTTGACGGTATTCCTTTACTAAACAATTCAGCAATCCAGCCTAACAGTACATTTGGTGATATTGACAATGCTGGAAACAGAGATGGTGGGGATGCACTATCACTGATCAACCCTGATGATATAGAAAGTATGACTGTATTAAAAGGTGCGTCGGCTTCAGCTTTATATGGTAGTCAGGGATCTAATGGGGTTATTTTGATTACTACTAAAAAAGGAAAATCAGGAAGCTTTAAGGCCAATGTATCTTCTAGTTTTACAGTAGACAATGCTGCTTATTTACTTGACTTTAATGATCGTACAGAAAAAAACATAGATGACTTCTTAGAAACAGGAACAACAGCAATTAATTCATTGTCAGTATCAGGAGGAACAGAAACTGCTCAAACTTATTTTTCGTATGCAAATACACAGGCTTCAGGAATACTTCCTACGCATAATGTAAAAAAACATACTTTAAACGTAAGAGAAACAGCTAAACTTTTTGACAATAGATTAACTGTAGATGCTAACATATTATTATCAACTCAAAAAATACACAATAAGCCAGTTTCTGGTTTATATTACAACCCACTAGTGGGAGCAACTTCTTTTAGTTCAGATACCGAACGTTTAAGAGATTATGAAGTATTTGAAGAATTCAATGCAGATAGAAATTTAATGGCCCAAAGATGGCTTGGAGAAACTTCTGATATCGTACAAAACCCATATTGGATAGTAAATAGAAATGCCAGTGATGATCTAAATCAAAAAGTGTTGGCATCTGTTTCTTTAAAATATAAGTTTAATGATTGGTTAACCGTTCAAACCAGAGGAAGTTATGATAAAAACTTCTATAAATTTGAAAGAAGGATACACGCTACTACAAACGGAACACTTTCTGCTACAAATGGTCGTTATTTATTAAATGATGTAGAGGATACTCAAATCTATGGTGATATCATAGCAACTATCAATACTCCTCTTTCCGACAGTTTTAATTTAACTGCTAATATTGGTACCAGTATCAGAAAATCAGACTTAGGTGAAAGCACTTTATTAGATTCTGGTGTAGGAGGTAATTTAAAAATACCGAACATCTTTACACTTTCTAATTTTGTAGTGGGTACTGTAGGGGTTGTCCCAATATTAAAAGAAACTCAAGCAGAGCAAAAAGAAGTACAATCTTTATTTGCTAGTACTACACTAGGTTTTAAAGATATGTTATACTTAGATTTAACTGCCAGAAACGATTGGTCTTCAACTGTTTCAGACTCTTTCTTCTATCCATCTTTTGGTCTTACCGCAGTATTAACAGAGATGTTTGAAATGCCGGAGACTATTTCTTTTGCAAAAATAAGAGGGTCTTATGCAGAAGTAGGTAATGATATACAAAGTTTTGCCAATAACCCGATCAATACTATTGGTACAGGTCAAGGTGGATTAAATCCTCCTAGTATAATCCCTTTAAGTGAATTAAAACCAGAAAAACAAACTTCTTTGGAATTTGGTACAGAATGGCAATTTTTTGATAATCGTTTAGGGTTTGATGTAGGGTACTATAAAACAAACACTATTGATCAATTTATGACCATTGATGGAGGAACTTTTACAGATTTCTTTTCAATCAATGCTGGAGATTTTGAAAACACTGGTATTGAAGCTTCGATTACAGCAACTCCAGTACAAAATGAAAACTTCTCATGGGATGCAACGATTAACTTTGCTAGTAATAAAAATACAGTTAAGAAATTAGATCCTAGATTAGGCAGAGACTTCTTAGAACTAACACCTTTTAATGTTAACTCTTATGCCTTATTAATTAGAGAAGGGGGGGCCTTTGGTGATATTTATGGAAGACAATTGCGTAAAAACGAAAACGGACTCCCTATAGTAACACAAGACGGTAGTGGTAGTCTTTCTTTTTCTGAAGAAGATACTACCATTGATGATCCAAATGTTCCTAGAGGATTTAAAAGGTTAGGTAATGCCAATCCTGATTTTTCCTTAGGATTCAGTAATACTTTAACCTATAAGAATATAACATTAACCTTTTTGGTAGATGGAAGATTTGGAGGAGAGGTAATGAGCCTTACCGAAGCTATAGTTGATGGTTTTGGTAACAATAACAGAAATGGTTCGGTTAGAGTATTTAATGAAACTACAAATTCTGAAACAACTATACCTGCTTCTCAATATTATCAATCTATTGGAGGAAGAAATGGATTTACTAGCGAATATATGTATGATGCCACTAATGTTCGTTTAGCAGAATTATCATTAGGATATAGATTTAATTTAGGAGAAAATAGCTTCTTTAATTCTGTAAATACATCCATAGTAGGTAGAAATTTATTTTTCTTTTATAAAGATGCTCCTTATGACCCTAATGTATCCTTAAGTACGGGAAACGGACTTCAAGGTGTTGATATATTTGGGTCGCCATCTAGCAGAAGTATTGGCCTTAATGTAGGATTATCATTTTAATACAAAGAAATAAAGATTATGAAAAATATAATGAAGAAAACAATTATTACTGCTTTTGTTGCGTTACTTGTCTTTTCTTGTACCGACGATTTTGAAGCATTAAATACAGATCCAAATGGTCTGACAGATGAACAAAGCCAAGCTGATTTCACCAATGTAGGAGGGCCATTTAAACCTATATTTCTAAATCTGTATAGATACGATCCTGCATGGCACACTCAATTGCAACATAATTTGAATGCAGATACGTTTTGTGGATATATGGCTCCACCAAACCCTTTTGCCAATGGAGCAAACACAACTAATTATGCTTTTATCGGTTTCTGGGATCAGTTCCCTTGGGATATTCCTTATTCTTCAACAGGAGTAATGAAAAATGCAGGTTTGATAAAAATACGTGGAGAAGAAAGATTTCCTTTAATGTATGCTGTAGCAAAAGTTCTTAGAGTTTTAGGAATGCACCGTGTAACTGATGTATATGGACCAATCGTATATTCAAAATACGGATTAAACCCTACATTTTCAGAATATGATCGTCAGGAAGATGTATACAATCAGTTTTTTGTTGAACTTGAAGAAGCCATAACTACATTGTCTACGGATCCGTCAAATACTCAATTTGCAAATTTTGATTTAGTCTATGGTGGAAATTTAGGACAGTGGATCAAGTTTGCTAATACTTTACGCTTACGCCTTGCGATTAGAATTTCAAAAGTGGCTCCTGCAAAAGCTAAAATAGAGGCTGAAAAATCTTTAGCGCACCCTGGAGGACTTCTTGAATCAAATGCAGATAATTTCTTGATTCAAGGGGGAGCAACCCATCCTTTAACAACATTTAATTCTAGTTGGAATGATGTACGTATGAATGCTTCTATGGAATCAATACTGGTAGGGTACAATGATGCAAGAGGCCCTGTGTTATTTGAAGAATCAAACGTAACTCCTGGCCAATTAAAAGGATTACGTGGTGGTATGCCATTACTTCCGGGGTACTCCGCCGCGTTAGATCAAAAAGAAGATTATGTTGAATTTTCCAGATTGGGAGATTCTTATATTGCTGATAGAACCCCTACTACAAGTATTCAACTTATGAACGCTGCAGAGGCATATTTCCTTAAAGCAGAGGCTGCGTTAAGAGGATGGACTGGTGCAGGTGATGCACAAGCAAATTATGAAATGGGAATCAACACATCTTTCGCTCAACACGAAGTTTCTGGGGATGCGCCAGCTTATATTTCGGATAACACTTCTACAGCTATTGACTATGTAGATCCTGTCAATTCATCAAATAATATAAATGCAGTAAGTAATATTACTGTTTCCTGGGATGCTGGAGCTACAAATGAAGAAAAATTAGAGAAAATCATTACTCAAAAATGGATTGCTATATTTCCTGACGGGCAGGAAGCATGGAGTGAATATAGAAGAACCAGTTACCCTAAAATATTTCCTGTTGTAGTTAACAATAGTGGAGGTACTATTGATACTGATCTTCAAGTAAGAAGGTTACCATTCCCTAACAGCGAAATAAGCACTAATCCTCAAGGAGTAGCGCAAGCAAGAACACTTCTTGGTGGGGCTGATAATGGAGGAACCCGACTATGGTGGGATGTTCCTGGTGGAAATTTTTAAAAAATTTGAGTTAGCCAAATAATACTGACGAAAGAGATGGATAGAGCATACCCTCTCGATTCCATCTCTTTTCATCAAAAGCCTTAAAATAATTAAAAACAATAAAAAATATCAAACTCTTGAGGAAATGATCCAGGAAATTGAATATAAACAGGTAGGACAGTTTGAAAAAACGAAGTTTGAGAAGATTCATAATGAAATATTCCCCGATTCGTCGACAGCTTCAAAACTTGTTGCCCACGAAATTGCAACACTAATTAAACAAAAACAAGAAGAAGGAAAACCTTGTGTACTCGGTCTGGCTACAGGTTCTTCACCTATAAAAGTGTATGAAGAATTGGTAAGCCTACATCGTTCTGGAGAGTTAAGCTTTTCAAATGTAGTTACTTTTAATCTGGATGAATATTATCCTATGGATACAGGTCACCAGCAAAGTTATTATCATTTTATGCATCAACACTTGTTTGATCATATTGATATTAACCCAGAAAACATCAATATTCCTGATGGTACCGTTCCTCTTGAAGAAATGGATCAATATTGTATTGATTACGAAATGAAGATCAAAAAGTATGGTGGATTAGATTTTCAACTCTTAGGAATTGGTAGAACAGGACATATCGGCTTTAACGAGCCTGGATCACACCCTAATTCGGGAACACGAATCATTACGTTAGATCATATCACCAGAACTGATGCTTCTTCTGATTTTAACGGTTTAGAAAACGTTCCTAAAAAAGCGGTCACTATGGGAATAAGTACCATAATGAAATCCAGAAGGGTGTTGCTATTAGCCTGGGGACATAAAAAGGCTACAGTAGTAAAACAGACAATAGAAGGTGAAATTACATCCAACATCCCTGCATCTTTTTTACAAGAACATAAAAATACTACTATCATCCTTGATTCTGAAGCAGCTTCTGAACTTACACGAATCAAAACACCATGGTTGGTAGATCAATGTATCTGGAAAGAACAATTAAAATTTAAAGCAGTTACCTGGTTGAGTCAAGAACTTAACAAACCTGTCTTAAAACTTACAGATAAAGATTATAATGATAATGGCATGTCTGGTCTTTTGGCAGTTGAAGGATCATCTTATGATCTAAACATTAAAATTTTTAATAAACTTCAACATACCATTACAGGTTGGCCAGGAGGAAAACCAAATGCAGATGATACCAACAGACCCGAGAGAGCTTTACCTGCAAAAAAGAGGGTTTTAATTTTTAGCCCTCACCCAGATGATGATGTAATATCAATGGGAGGAACATTCTTGAGATTAATCGATCAAGGACATGATGTACATGTTGCTTATCAAACTTCTGGTAATATAGCCGTTACAGATGATGAAGCTTTAAAGTTTTCTGAGGTAGCCAATAGTGTCCATCCTGGTAAGGAAGGAGATACTTTTAAGAAAGTCATTGCATTCCTCAAATCAAAAAACCAAGGTGATATTGATATCCCAGAAGTTCGTTTAATTAAAGGATTAATTAGAAGGATGGAATCTTTGGGAGCTACTCGTTATTTTGGATTAGATGATGATAAAGTTCATTTTCTTGATCTCCCGTTTTATGAAACCGGAAGAATTAGAAAAAATCCTCTGGGAGAAAAAGATGTAGCTCTTACAGCAGATATTATCGAAAAAATAAAACCACATCAAATATATGCAGCAGGTGATCTAGCCGATCCTCATGGAACCCATAAAGTTTGCCTGGATGCTATTTTTGAGGCTGTTAACAACCTAAAAAGTAAAAGTTTCATGAATGATTGTTGGGTATGGCTATATAGAGGTGCCTGGCAAGAATGGGACGTTTCTGAAATTGAAATGGCTGTTCCTCTAAGTCCACACGAAGTATCCAAGAAAACTAATGCTATTTTATATCACCAGTCTCAAAAAGACAGAGTGATGTTTCAAGGAGAAGATTCTAGAGAGTTTTGGTTAAGAGCTCGTGAAAGAAATAGAAATACAGCAATATTATATGATAAGCTTGGTCTTGCAGATTATGAAGCTATAGAAGCTTTTAAGAGATATATATTTTAAAATTAATTGCTTTGTTTGTTAGATAAATTTTTGCAAAAAAACAACCTTCCCTCAATACATGAGGGAAAGTTGCTTTTAAAAAGAATCTCTTTGCTATGCACCAACAATAAGAAAATACATAAATGATAAATAAACTAATGACTAATGATATTATTTGCAGATAGCGGTTCTACTAAATGTGACTGGGTTCTTGTTAAAAATGATGGAGAGCTTATTCATAAGACTAAAACCGATGGTATAAATCCTCTATTACTTTCTGACGATGCTATCATAAATATTGTTCAAAAAGCAAATACCATACTACAAAAAAGAGATCTTATTCATAAGATTTACTTTTATGGAGCAGGGTGCGGCGAGGCTGATGCTAAGAAAAAAATAGCTCTCGTACTACAATCTATATTTAAAAATGTAACATCTATTGTTATAGAAGAAGATATTATTGGAGCTGTAAAAGCTACAACAGAAAAGCCAAGTGTAGTATGCATTTTGGGAACGGGAACAAATTGCTGTTATTTTGATGGAATAAACGTTATTCAAAAATCCCCTGCTTTAGGATATTTATTAGCAGACGAAGGGAGTGGTAATTATTTAGGGAAAAAATTAATTAAAGATTATTTTCTAGGCAAAATGCCATCAGATACAGCTTCATTATTTAAAAATGATTATACTACAGAACTTAATCAAATTCTTGATGAGTTATATTGTGCTGATCACCCTAATAAGTATTTAGCTTCTTATGCTAAATTCATTTTTAGAAATCGGGGAAATGCTTATCTCGAGGAAATTTTACATCATGGTATTTCAAAATTTATAAATACCTACCTTTTCCAGTATAAAGAAGAATTATCCAAACACCCTATACACTTTGTAGGTTCGGTAGCCTACTACTCGCAAGATATCATAAAAAAACTATTAGATGACTGTGGTTATCGGGTTAAGGGTTTTGTAAAAAAACCTATAGACCATTTAGTTAATCGCCAGATCATGCAAAGAATTTCTCAAAAAACAAGTCAGTAATGAGTTTACGAATTATACCCATCTTTTTTTTAATATTCATGGCCTGTAAAAGTCCAGATTCATCATCTCCTGTTAATCGATCTTTGAGTATTACCCCCATACCTTTCAAAGTAGATACAAAACAAGGATATTTCGAGATCAACAAAAAAACTACCTTTCTATGTAGTGAAACATCTTCTGAGGTTATTGCAAGTTTTTTTATCGAAAAAATTAAAGCTTTTACAGGTCATTCTTTTTCAATACACAATGAGAGTGATACCAAAAATAACATTCAATTAATCAAAGAAAGTACTCTAGACTTTGGTGAACAAGAATATCACTTATCCATATCAAAAGATGAAGTAAAAATAAAAGCTAAAACCGATCAAGGATTATTTTATGGTATGCAGACTTTTATGCAACTTCTTCCGTTATATGGTGCTAATTCAAAAAATCAAATGCATCTTCCTGTTAAAATCCAGGCTGTAGAAATAGAAGATAAACCACGTTTTGGTTGGCGAGGAATGCATCTGGATGTTTCCAGGCATTTTTTCTCTATTGATTTTATCAAAAAACAACTTGATGTATTAGCACTTTTCAAGATTAACAAATTTCATTGGCACCTAACCGATGATCAGGGATGGCGAATAGAAATAAAAAAATATCCGAAACTTACAGAGATTGGATCTAAAAGAAAAAATGCTGATGGTTCGGTTCATCAAGGATTTTATACGCAAGAAGAAATAAAAGAAGTTGTACAATATGCCAAAGAAAGGTTTATTGATGTAGTTCCGGAATTTGATACCCCTGGACATGCTATAGCTATTTTGGCTGGATACCCTGAGCTTTCTTGTGGTAAAGAGAAATATGAAGTAAGAAATTTATGGGGTGTCGAGTCTAGTATTCTTTGTGCAGGAAAAGAAGAAACGTACACTTTTATAGAAGATGTAGTTCAGGAACTATCTACCCTATTTCCATATGAATATTACCATATGGGAGGAGATGAAGTACCTAAAGATCAATGGAAAAACTCTTTAGAATGCCAAGAATTGAAAAAACGTGAAGGCTTAAAAGACGAAAAAGAGATCCAAAGCTATTTTATGGCTCGCGTAGAAAAAATCTTATTAAAATTTGATAAAAAAATGATTGGCTGGGATGAAATCCTCGAAGGAGGCATTACCCCTACAACCAATATTATGTCATGGCAAGGAGAAGAAGGTGGAATCAAAGCTGCTAACAAAGGACATGATGTTATCATGACTCCTGCAAAATACTGTTATTTTAACTTTTATCAGGGTGATTTTAAAGCAGAACCATTAGCCTTTGGGGGGTATATCCCGCTAGAAAAAGTATATCACTATGACCCCATACCAAAAGAAATTAAAGACGATAAAAAGAAACATATTTTGGGTGCACAGGGAAATGTGTGGACAGAATATGCTTATGAAGACAAAACAATCGAATACCTGTTATACCCACGTATTATAGCATTGGCTGAAACTACATGGTCGCAAAAAGAAAATAAAAAATTTGATGATTTCTTAAATAGATTGAATACTGTTTATGATGTGCTAGAATATCATCATGTTAATTACCATATTCCTCTTCCTGAGGGGCCCACTTCAAATAAAATTGTATTTATTGATAGTGTAAGCATTCCTTTTACCACTACACATCCGGTTAAAATGGTATACACTACAGACGGAACAGATCCAAATGCATCTAGTACAGCATATACCGAACCCTTACATTTTAAGGAAAATACAGAACTACGAATTGCCTCTATATTGAAAAATGGAAAAATGAGTAGCATTCGAAAATTGAACATTACAAAAGAAAATCCTATTGCCGCTTCTGAAATGGAAAAACTATCTCAAGGGCTTATAATGAGAACGGTAAAAGGTAATTTCGATAGTATAAGTGATATTAAGGATACTACAAAAATGCATACCTCTACGGTTAAAAAAATTGAAGATGCCAACACCACATACCACTGGGGGCATGAAGTGAAGAAAGATAATTTCAAAGCTGTTTTTCTTGATGGTTATGTTGATATCCCAGAAGATGGAGTGTATTATTTTTCCAGTACCCAGGATCAGGTTTGGATAGGAGATCAGCTTGTTATTGATTATAAGACTCCGTTAAAAAAACATCCTAAAGAGAGTTCGATCGCATTACAGAAGGGAAAGCATAAATTAAAAATAGTGTATCTAAACAATATAGCAAAAGGTTGGGCTACAGATTGGAATACTGTAGAACTCAAATACAGAAAAGCTTCTGAGGTTGATTATAAAGAAATAAACGAAAACATGATTTTTCATTAGCTGTATAATAACCTCTACATATTCACAAACTCTTAATTTAATACACAATGAAATTACTTAAAAGATTATCAGTCGTCTTACTCATACAGGTATTTTTATTTTCCTGTACGAATGAAAGTTTTTTAGAAGAAGGGGCCGCAGAGGTTCAAAATTCTGAAACAAATCTAACAGACAAAACAGCACTCACAGAACCTATTGTCTTAGGATATTTCCCTTCCTGGTCCGAAAGCTGGGCTGGACCCGGGCAAGGATCAAAGCTAAGAGATATCCCAGAACATATCACTCATGTTTTTTTGGCCTTTGCAAAACCTAATCTTAGATATCAAAAAGGTTCGTTAGATATCACCGATACAGGTATTCAAACTCCTTACGGCGGAGATACTTTAAAAGAATCTGTTGCAGCCTTAAAATCAAAAGGAATCAAAGTTATTCTATCTGTAGGTGGAGAAACATATTGGGGTACAGATGCAGCCTATGATATCAATTATCAACAAATCAAAGATCTGGTAGATGATATGGGATTCGAAGGTATTGATTGGGATTTTGAGCCTAACGGTAGTTTTGCCACTATAGGTGATCCAATAAATGTACAACGTTTTATCGATTTCTTCACAAATTCTAGAGCCATTATGCCAAAAGGGCAATACCTGTTAGCTTGTGCTCCTGCTGGTGTTGGAGCCTTAGGTGGTGCAAATAATGATAACCCCTCCTCCCCTTTTGCCTATAGCAAAAGAAACACAGTAACAGGAGAATCTGATACTAACCTATTTAATGCAACTTCTCCTAATCAAGCCATTAGTCTATTTGGTTTTGCTACTACCGGGCATATGATCCCTGTAATGGAGGCTGTTGGTGATAAAATCGACCTTATCGCATATCAGGGATATAATACAGGAGCGGCCAGTAATAGAAAAATTATGTATGATGCCTATAAACATTATTCAAATCAGTATGGATTTTCTATTGCAGCCGGAGTTCATTATCCTAACGAGCCTTGGGGGCCGTATTATGAATATACCTATCAAAATGTAGCAGAACTATCTAACCATATTGCTGCAAATAATACTACTAATGATGGAGTTATGATATGGCAATTATTACTGGGTAATACCAACTCATCGGCATATGGGTATCTTCATATTGCTAGCCAGGTACTCAATGGTGTTTCACAATCTCAGGCAATCGCAAATGCAGAAAATTACCCAGAATCTCCATACACTGGCGATGGCGGTGGAGGCGGTGGATCAGGCTGTGATTCTGCTCCCTGGAATGCTTCTGCTACATATAACACAGGTCAGGAGGTTGTGTATAACAATAAATTATATCGCGCAAAATGGTGGACCAAAAATGATAGTCCATCATCAAATACTGGAAATGGACTACCATGGGAATTCGTTCAGAACTGTGATGGTAACGGTGGAGGAAACAATCAATCTCCATCTGTATCTATTACATCTCCAGCAAATAATCAATCTGTAACCCAGGGACAATCTGTCAATATTACAGCAAATGCTTCTGATACCGATGGAACGATTACTAAGGTTGAGTTTTTTCAGGGAACCACTAAACTCGGAGAAGATACAACAAGCCCGTATAGTTATTCATGGAATAATGCTCCTGTAGGAAATTATACCTTAAGTGCTGTTGCCACAGATAATGCTAACACAACAACTACATCGGCTACAGTATCTATCACTATCACTTCTGGTGGTGGTAATGGAGGTTCTTGTAGTGGTATTGCAAATTGGGAAGCCTATCCAACAGTATATAATGTGGGAGATAAAGTAGTATATCAAGGTACTTTATACGAAGCTCAGTCAGGGCCAATATGGGTAACCCCAGGTAGTGGAGAACACTGGTGGAAAACTATAGGTACCTGTAATTAAAAATAGTTTTTGATTGTTAAAGTCCTCCGACACATTGGATCAGTGAAGGAGGGCTTTTTTATATCTGCATTTTTCATTTTATAAGTTGAATTAATATCCCGATTACTCCAATTACCAGGCATAATGGAGAAAATATTTTTGAATCTGCTTTCGAGAATTCGGTATTCTTTATTTTCTTGAAAAAACCGACATATCTAAATTCTCCAATAGCCCGTAAGATAAAAACAGAAGGAATAAACCAGTATCCATAGATTGCTATCCAATTTGGAATCTGAATATTTATAAGCCCCGATTTTATAAGATAAATCAATCCAAATGCAACCAACACGAGCCCTACCACTAAGGTTCCGAATTTAGGAATCGCAAGCATATTCTTCTCATTGCCTTTTGTAGGAATAACCTTTTTTAATCCCCAAACACCTCCAAAAAGCCAATAGAAATGAAAACCACCAAGTACTGTAAAAATTAAACATAAAATTATAGATAGTATCATGATCATCATAAGTGTGGGATTTGAAAGATTTGTTCAGATTGTTTTCTGTTGAATGAAGAAGGTGTCATTCTCATCAATTGGTTTCGGATTCCTATTAAAATTGGATTTGATAAATGTGCTATTTTTCCAAGCATCCAACTTGCCTTTACTACCTGGTGCGCTTTAGGAAGTCTTAGTTTCTGAAAGGTTGCAAAAGCTTGATGTACTTCGTATTTAGATAAACACTCTGATAGAATGTAAGCATCTTCTATTGCCTGGCATGCCCCTTGTCCCATATTTGGAGTCATTGCATGCGCTGCATCACCAATAAGGCAAACCTTTTCTTTGTACCAAAAACTAGTTGGTTTTAAATCTGATATTTCTGCTGTATGTATATGTTCTTTTTGAGTTGAAGAAATTATACTTTTAATAACCGAACTGTACTTATCAAAGTAGTTCTCAATATTATGTGCAGAAAATTCATTTTTACCAGTTTTGAACGATTTCAAGGCATACCAATATACTTTATCCTTTGCTATTTGAACAAATCCGAATCGATCTCTTTTTCCCCAGGCTTCATTTAGTTCGTTTTTGTATGCACCAGGAAGTTTAAAATCTGTTACTCCTCTCCAACAAACTTGCTTAGCATTTCTTATTATAGTCTCTGGAAACAAGCCTTGTCGCACAACCGATTTTAGCCCGTCTGCACCAATGAGTATTGAAGATTGAATTTGTTTTCTATTTTCAAACGTTAGTGAATATCCATGATCGTTTGATTCTACCTTTTTTAAACGATGATTTAAGTGTATTTCATTAAATTTTAATTCGTTAATTAAAATTTGTTGTAAAGCACCCCGATGAATTGCAATATTCTTTACTTTATGCTTTTTTTCGAAAAAAGATAAATCAACTTTAGAGATGGGATTTAGATCTGCTTTGGTAATATTCATCGAAGCAATGTAATTTCCATTGTCTTCAATTATTTTTCTCAGCCCTAGTTTTTCATACACCTGCATTGCATTATTAGCTAAAATAATCCCCGCTCCAACAGGTTTTATATTTTCAGCTTGCTCAAAAATTCTCGTTCTAATCCCCTTTTGTTGAAGTGCAATTGCAGTGGTTAATCCTCCTATTCCTGCTCCGATAATATCTATAGTCATAAATAACAATTGTTAATATAGTACAAATGTACTAAAAATAATCAACCTAGTACATTTGTACTAAAAATGATATCTTTGTATAGATGAATGCAACAAAACAAAAGATTTTAATAAAATCCCTGGACCTCTTTAATGATTCTGGGATTTCAAATGTATCCTTAAGAGCCATTGCTGATAAGGCGGGGATTAGTGTGGGTAATCTACAATATCATTTTAAGAAAAGAGAAGATATCATTGAAGCGCTCTATTTTGAGTTAGTTGAAAAAATCGACAGTATTCTTTTTATAAAAACCGATGATTTACTACAATCATTTTTAAATATCTCTGTAGAAATTGTTACTATACTTTATGAGTATCATTTCTTTTTATTAGATTTTATAACTATTACCAGGAGAAATTATAAGATAAAAAGGCATTATTCTGAACTTTCAAAACGAAGAGAAATAGAATTTATAAAAATTGTGGATGTTCTTATTAAAAATGGGGTATTCCGTGAAGAACTGCTAAAAAATGAATATCACAGTTTGTTCAAAAGGATAGAGGTTATTAGTAATTTTTGGTTTTCTTCTATTTTGATTCAAGCCGATGTTTTGTCGAAAGAATCTATTAAACAATACTCATTATTGATAAGCCAAAGTATTTATCCATATTTAACCGATGAAGCAAAAAAACAATACGCAACTATTTTTCCGTCTCAGTTGGTTTAATTGATAGTAACATTTCTTGTATATAGTATTGCAAGTTAATTTTCATTCGCTTGTATTAAGTAATTTTAAAACTTCTTCTGCAACAAATTTTCCACTTGTAGAAAATGATGCAGTTATCAATCTGTTTTTCGAATCAACAACTTCGTAATTCACTTTTTTTTCGTGATTATATATTTTTAGATCAGCCCCTCTTTTTTGCAATTCAATTTCCATATCGTAAGGTAATAAAGCACCAAAATTCGATTGTTTCATAATATTTTTCTCATTCCAGGAAGGAAAGCTTGTCATTGTTTTGTTGCTTACCAAATATGCTCCAGATTTCAATTTTACGTCAATAAGTGTTGCTGTTCCGTGGCCAACTGTCCCGATTACTCCATTAGATTCATAGATTTTGGCTATAATTTGCTGAACTTCTTTATTCTTGTGCGTATCCCAAAATT
Source organism: Aquimarina atlantica (assembly GCF_000626715.1). Taxonomy (GTDB): domain Bacteria; phylum Bacteroidota; class Bacteroidia; order Flavobacteriales; family Flavobacteriaceae; genus Aquimarina; species Aquimarina atlantica. Next base: position 501,252 of record NZ_AQRA01000004.1, read on the forward strand.
GTCCATATCCTCCTGGAATAAAAACAGCCAAATATTCTTCTGGATTAATATCTTCGGGCTTAAGGCTATTTTTGGTCTTATTACTAAATAGATCTGATTTTATGATTGATTTTACTATTTCTGTGGTATCTCCGCTATGATATATCGGAATTTCGCCGCCTTTTGGTGACAAAATATCAACCTGATACTGTTTTTTAGCAAATTCATTAAACGGAATTGCTAATTCAATCAAATAAGTTCCATTAGGTTTATCCCCCATCTTGTCAACGCTGGTGGTCATAAACAATATCTTATTTTTTTCTACTCTATCACTACAAGAGATAAGTAAAAAGACGAATAGAAATAATGTACAATATTTTCTCATTTTATTTATAGTCTGATAATCTTTTTTACAGTAGTTTAGTTTTTATTTCGATTACTATTCTTTACAACTTACCGAGTTTTCCAGTACACTATCATATTTTTCATTTAAAATAACTCCTAATTGATTTAGAAATTCTAAAATATTCATAAGTGCTTCCAATTCTCTTTTTTGCAAAGCATTTGCAGCTTTATCTATTTCTTTTTGAACTCTTCGTTGTAGATTATAAAGGTTTTCAATTTCGTATAGACACTCATAATCAAAAATGTTAGAGATGTTAAGAGTCATCGTTGTTTTCCATGCTATTTCAGATAAATTGGGGATCTCTAGATCTATGTAGGTACTTCCCCAATACCTAAATAAGGAATCATTAACAGCAATAGAATCTTTAACTCTAAAAAAATCCGGATATTTTTTATTAAGACTATCTAAATATGATGGTGTAGTTATAACTTTGGACGTATTTTTATCATAAACACTCTTAAACTTGCTGTAAGCATCTAAAATAGATTGATAGTTATTCAAGATGTTGTCTATTTCTTTTTTATTACTTTTTATTTCTTCAGTAATTTTATTAATAGCTATTTTTTTATCTTCATTTAGTTTTTTTGATGTATTCCAATTATTAAACCAAATAGCTAGATTTATACCAATAAAAAGAAGCAGAATTTCGCCTAAAATGTACTTCCAGTTAGGCTTTTCTTTTAGCTTGAAAAATCTCATAAAACTGATTTTAGATTAAATGCTTTATTATAAAGATCTATTTTTTAGAGGTATTAAATATATTGATTAATACATAAAAGACTCTTGCCAATAACAAGAGTCTTTTTATGTATCGCTTTACTCTGGTTTTGTGTACGTAACTACATCAATACCTATTCCGTTAGGGTCTACAATAGCAAAATGTCTATCTCCCCATGGTTCATTGCGTATGTCGATTTCAATTTTTACACCTTTCTTTTTAATTTCGGTATAAACTTTATCTACATCATCAACTTCAATAGTAAGATACACACCATTACCGGCAAAGGGTTTTTGAAATATAGGTTTTTGTGTCGGATGATTAGGTAGTAAAAAGCTAATTTCGGCTTGATGATTAGGGGTATGCATTAGCAGATAAAATTCATTTTCAAATGTAACTCCAAAATCGAGCACCTTTGTGTAAAACTCTTTAGTTTCGGTTAGTTTTTCAGTGATAATTCCTGCATTTAATTTCATAGTTTTTAAATTTTGATTTGTCTGAGAAAATACTTGTGTAGCTGTTAATAGAATAAATAAGATTTTTAAAAATTGTTTCATCTGTTCTTTTTTTATTGTTTTTTAACTGTCAGATGGAATTAGCCATTAATCATACCGGTTGGTATTAACCTAATTATTATGGCTCATTTCATCATTTTAAGTTTTTATTTATTCTTCAAAACTATAGTGTTAACACAATTAAATATTGTAAAAAACGGACATATCACTAAGTTCTTTTAAAAGCTTTATTTGGAGTAACACCATAAAAGTTTTTAAAATCTTTAATAAAGTGAGATTGGTCATAATAGCCAATATCATAAAAAAGTTTATTTTGTTTAAGGCTTTGATGAGATGGTTTTGCTTTTAATATATTCTGAAACTGAACGACTTTACTAAATGTTTTAGGAGAGTCGCCAATATAGAATTGAAAAAGCCTTCTTAATTGTCTATTACTAATTCCTACATCTACATCTTTTTCTATATTTAGTACTCCGTAATTTTTTAGAATGGTATCGATAGCATTGTAAAGTCGGTTATCAAAATCAAAGACAGTATGATTTAAAACGTTGGTAAAGTAAGTGTCAAATTTTGATTTAATCTCCTCAATGTTTAGTTTAGGGTGAAAATGACTGGCTATAAATTTTGATGTTTGTGGTACAAAATCTTCTAAATTTTGAAACTTGTTACTTAGTTCGCTTGCGTTTACCTTGAAGATCTGAGGAAATATCGTTGGCAAAAACCTAACACCCACATAATTGAATTCTGGTTGTAATACGTATTCTGTATATTTTTTACAAAAACCGGCAACAAAATTATCTTTAGGATTATTTAGTTCGAATAGAATATCAATACACCCATCAGAAACTACTTTATAGCTAAAAGCCCCATTTAGTTTTTCGGTTGTTTTTAACTGCCAGTAGCAATAGATATAAGGTTGTAATTTGGTTGCTGGCAAAAACTCAATATAATTTACATTTTCTTTGGTTTGTTGTATAGTGGGTTGAATGGGTTGAAATAATCCTCGAATTTGTCTTGTTAAATTCATATTACCTGATCATAGTTATAAAAATAGTATGAGTTTTTTCATTATTTGATTTTATGTTTTTGGTCAGTTTGCACACAACATACTATGATGAGTACAAAAATTAAAAGTAGCGAACTTTCTAGTGACTATTCAGAAATTCCCCGCTTTTTTTAAACAACTCTAATCGCTTGGATTTGCAGAAAGTGTATTTCTTGCATACTTTTTACCGTGCACAATAACCAAATGTATAGCATTATATGCCAATATATCATCTAGTGGATCTTGATTCAGCAACAATAAGTTTGCTATTTTACCTTTTTCGATAGTTCCGTATTTGTCGTTTAGATGAAAAGCATTTGCATTATTAAATGTAGTAGCCATAAATATCTTTTCTAATGAAATTCCTGCTTCAAACCAATGTTTCATTTCTAAAAATCCATTGTATCCCGGAGGATTTGCATGATTATTCATAGCCGGTGTATCAGACCCAAATAACAAATTACCATTCTCACCAGATAGATAGTTAGTACTAATATTGACTTTATCTAAAACTAACTGCATCATACCAGCTATTTCTCTATCCGGGGTTTCTGAGTTAAAATAATCTCCGCCATAGGTCATAATTCTCTTTTTTTGCCATAATCCTTCGTCGGTTTTTAACCATTTCAATAAATTAAGAGGCAATACATTTTTTAAATTTGAATCATTTATAAAATTAGGATTAAAGACATCTTTTTGCCCTGCAATTACTCTAAAAGTGGGTTGATAGCCAATCTTCTTACGGGCAATGGTCGATAACAATTCTTTATGAGTTTCTGGTAGTTTACTTACATTCAAATATTCTTTTATTAATCCCCAGTGCCACATTCCGTGAGCAATAATATCAACATTAGCTTCTGATCCGAATTTTTGTGCAGAAAATGAGTTTGCATGTAGTAATACAGGAACGTTTTCATTTTTTGCCTGATGTACCAAATCTTTTATAATATCTAATGTAGGTAATTCCCAAACCATCTCTTCGGTACCACCAAATCCATCTTCATAAATAGTTTTTATACAGATTCCATCTTGTTTATTAATGATATCCGAAACTACTTTTTTTACAGAGTGATCATTACTATTTATTGTATCTGGTATGCTAACATTTTTGTTGTATTTATCATGTAAAAAGTTGGGGTAGAATTTATATCGATCTTTTGGATCATCCTCTGCCATCATAAAATCATTCATCACTTTTACCTGCTCACCACATGTATAAATGTCGGGTTTAATCTCTTTATCATTAATTTGTTTTATAATTTTTGGATTATAGTTATTAGGATCAATTAGCGTTGTATAACCAAAATATAAATAACTATTTGGAAGCTGCTCATAATAGCTATTCGCTAATTCTGGTAGAGCTCTTACCTGTTTATAATTCATTCCTGCAATAGAGCTCAAATGCACATGTGAGTCTATTAACCCCGGAGTTAAGTATTTTCCGGTTCCATCGATTTTTTTAAAAACACCTTTTACATTTGGTTTCTGCTTTCCGCAAAAAAGAATAGTCTCATTATCGATCAGTACATTTCCTATATACTTTTGTAGTATACCGTTTTTACTGGCTGATATTATAGTAACATTATCTATATAGAGTCCATTATCTATAATAAAAGTAGGATTGTCATTTTTGCACCCTATACTAATTAGTAGTGTACAAAAAAGTATTGTTGCTTTTGATAGGTTCATTTTTTATCTTGTTTTAGACAAAACTATCATAGAGAAAAAGGGTTATCGCCTTAAAAGAAGATTTAGGACTCAAAATATTTGTATAGTCGTCCTAAAAGAAGATTTAAGATTAGTAGTTGTTAGAGTTTTTTATACTGTGATGGAGATAATCCTGTAGCTTTTTTGAATGCAAGATTAAAAGTTGATTTCGAATTAAATCCACAATCAAAAGCAATACTTAGCATTTTATAATGATTATATGCTTTGTCATTTAATCTTTTCTTTACCTCTTCTACTCTCCAATTATTAATATAATCATTAAAATTCTTGTTACTATGTTCATTGATAACAAAAGACAGAACTTTTGGATTCACATCTAGTGAATTTGCAAGAGTGATTAGAGAAATATCACCATCTAAAAAAGGTTTTTTCTCATTCATAAAAAGAGTTAGTTTATCTAATAAATGTTTGCTTTCTATCTCTTCTAAAATAAAAGTTTTCCTTTTTGGAGTTTCTTTATTATCAAATAAAAATTGTGTACGGATAATAACTTGTAAACTCAAATAATAAAGAATCACAGCTAATAGTACCATTATTGGGTAATAGTATACAAGTTCCATGTTGTAGTCAAAATACATCCATTCTACCAAAACATAAGCTATCCAAATAATAAAAAAACCAAAAAACATAAATATTAACTGGTTTACTAATCGATATAGTATTTTAGAATAATACGAATTATTTTGTTTGTACAAGTTATAGGTTAGATATAAATATATTGAGAAATAAATGATACTAAAACTTTCGTTTATTTTTATAGTATTTTGCAGATACTTCTGATAATTGGCAGCATCTTTAACTGTAAAATAAAATAACAGATATCCTAAATTTACAATGAGAAAAGGTAAGAAATGTTTACTCTTGAATTTTATGTTTTCTGTAGTGTTTGAACATTCTTTAGTATATAAATAGAATGCGGGAGAAACTAATAAAATGAAATTAAGATTAACCAGAAACAATACTTGATTGTTATAAATACTTATTATTAAAACTCTTCCTAATATAGCTGCAAAACCAATTAATATTAGAGCCAGATACAGTTTCTCTTGTTTCGATTTAAAACCTTTTATTAAAAGTAACACTCCAATAATAAGACCTTGCAGAGTGCCAAAAGAAATAATGAAATTAATTACTTTGTACAAACTTCTAATTCGTTAAATTATTTTTTAGTTCTAATATTTTACAACGGTTTGGCCTAGGAGTAGTTATGAATTTTAAAGCCACTACTTTTTCAGAAAGTAATTTACGAAATAAAAAACAATAGCGGTTTTGAATTACAATCTCATATTACTATTTCTTATGTACACTATTAGTCACTGGTATTTGTTCTGTGTTATATTCGATGTATTTAATTTTTAGTTTCAACCAGGTCCATTGTTTAGTATCTAAGTGCCAACTCACCTCGCACTCAACAGGTATCTTTATGCCGTTGCGTTCTTCGGTTTTGGTTGCAGTTACCGTCCATTTTTTTGGCTTAACATCATTTGCTTCTTTATAACGAAATGCAACGAATTTTTTAAATTGTCCGTTTTCGTCAAAATAGAAAACTCCCGAACCTTTTGTTCCTTTATATTGCATCGTTGCTTTGGCAGCATTGCTATCTAAACTCTCCCATTCTATGTATGGGCTTAAAGATGCCGAAGGAAACCAAACGATTTCTGCCAGGTATCTTTGTAAAGCTGCCTGGTCGATTTTCTCATTATTTTTTTCATCTGCTACAGCAATAATCGAAAGAAGTTTTATTACTATTTCACCTTTACCATCTACAAATTTATCTCTACCCGTAACGCCCAAAATAGAATTCATTTTGGTGTTGATATTCCAATTAAAGGCGGGCGGTTGGATTGTAAAATACTGCTCGGCTGTTCCTTTGTTCCATTTAGTTTGTTCTGGCTTTAACTTTAATTGCAATTCTTGAGTTAAACATAAATTTGTTGTTTTTGGTTTCCCAATTACCCCACTATGGATTAGCCATTTCTGAACAATTTCTGGCAAGTCAGAAATATCATCTTTCAGAATAATTTTTTGGTTTGTATTTTTTGAGTTCTTGAATAGTGCTTTTCTTTCCTTTTCAATTGTATTTTTAAAGCTATAATCTGAGTATGCCACTAGTATAACCAATAGAATAATTAGATTCACTATTGTACCAAACTTTGCATCAGACCAATACATAAAAATCAAAATTTGAGAAATAATTAAAGCTAATAATCCACAAACCCAAAAATATTCTGATCGAATCAGAACCATAATAATAGTAATTGCAAAAAGTAGAAATGTCAGTAACCAAAAAAGTCCTGATGCTTTCGAAATGGGTTGGTTAATTGTATTGAATTCAGCAATCTCGAATGCCTTAAGAAATCCAAATAAATGGGTAAACCCGTGTGCTGCAATTAAAAGTATGAAAACTATTCGCATTGTTTTTCCTGCTTGTAACCAACGTTTTGTACATAATGTGTTTTAATACGTTATCTACCATTACTGTACGCTCGTTTTTATTTATCTATTAATATTGGATATATATTACAAAATCAAGGAGTTACTCCTCTCTTAAACATCATTTTTAAGACTATTTTATAATTGTTTGCCAAATTCATCAAGGACTTCTAACACAGTAATCAGTTCTTTTCCTCTTGCTGTTAAAGAATATTCTACTTTTTTAGGATATACTTCATAGTCCTTTTTTTGAATGATCCCATCCTCTACCAATTCGCTCAACTGTTTGGTTAAAGCTCTTTTAGAAGCTTCAGAGTTGTATTTTTCTAAATCTTTAAGCCTACAAGTCCCTCTATTAAGTTCGCATAATAGTGCGAGTTTCCATTTTCCCGAAATAACATGTAGAGTTTTCTCCATCGGGCAATCAATTTTTAAAGGTGTTTTTCTAGTGTAGGTTCCCATGTATAATGTTTCTTAAAATTATAAATAAACATAGTATATATCGTTAACGAAAGTATAAAAAACAGTCCTTTTGTCAAGCTAAAATGATATCCAGGGGTACTTATCTAAGTGGGTTTTAGTAGGTTTTGTTAAAGAAAGTGTTAAAATTAAAGCAGTAAAACTTCGACAAGCTCAGCTTGACACCAAAAAGCACTTTTTAATAGCTATTCACTATTTTATTACATTGTGCAATATGCCTTTGGTTATGATAAATAAGTATCCTATACGTATCTCCCAATTTTAAGGTTATCCATTTCGAAATACTGATTGATGTTTTAATCTTATTTAAATCTTTACTTCTTGCAACATCTAATAATTCTAATGTTTTGTGTTGCTGTGCTATAAAGCGGTCAATACAATTTTTGTCCAGATCACTATTAATCGGATCTTTATCTTTGAAGGTTTTCATTGTATTCAATTTTTCTCTGGGAAGCATCATTTTTGCAAAGTAATTCCCCATAAGGCCTGATTTAAAAACAGCTGCATTTTTTCTTTTTGATGTTAGCATTCTATTTTCAATCTCAGGAAGATAAAAGTCTCCATACAAATTTAGATGCTCCAGGCACTCTAAAATACTCCAACTCTCTGGTGTATTTCTCCAATTGAGTTTTTCTATAGATAACTGATTATATTTTTCTGCTTCATTTATATTTTTTCGCGTTCTTTCTACCAAATCCTGTAGTAATTCTTTTGATGCTATCTTCATTTGTTTTTTTATACAAAACTCTATGATTTGAAGCTTTAAAACATTGATCGAAATTAAGATTTTTTGATTCTCGAAAGTGTTTCGGGAGTCATTCGTAAGTAAGATGCAATATATTTATTGGGTATTTCCTGAAATAACTGAGGGCTACGTTTTAAAACCCTGTTATATCTTTCTACAGGAGAAGTGGTTAAAATATCTCTTTCTCTTTCCATTTGCTGTAAAACAAAATTTTCGAAAATCAGATACCACGTTTTAGTGTGCACTGCAGAAGACCATATAAAGTTCATAAGATTTTCTTTTTTAATCATCTTTAAAGTTGTCTTCTTTAGGGCTTGAATATAAAAATCAGATGGTTTTTCGTTTATAAATGAATCGAGAGCTGCAATAAAATTATTTTTATATCCAAACCTAATGGTATGTTCTTCAAACTCATCGATCACAAAAATTCTTAAACTACCATCTACAACCAGGTACGCATTGGTATCGATACTTCCTTTTACTTTTAAATATTCATTTCTATCGAGTTTCAGTTCTTTATCCCATAAATCTTGATTGTTTATCTCTTCTAACAGGGTTGAAATTGGGTCCATATTTTTGCGTGCTGATGTTCGTCTTTATACAACAAGATAACTTTTCAATACAGGGGTTCGTTGATCACATACTAAAATAGCAAAAAGAAGTAAACTTATGGTTTGGTATCCGTAATTTCTGAAAAAAATCAAGTGCTATTCGGGTGTGTATTTTTTTCAATTTACAATACATCCTATTTTTAGACATATCACTATAACTTCTTATTTCGCTTCCCATTTGATACTAAAGTTGTTCTGGATCCAATGGCAAGGCTTTCTATTTCTTTATCCTTATTTGCGGTAAAATCAATCCACCAATCGGGATCGGATTTAAAAATAAATTTGTGTTCGCTAATCGGTACAATAACAAACTTTCTTCCCTGGTCTCGTTGCGAATTAAGCTGTCCGTTTTCTAATGTGATATTACGAATGGTTCCATCTTCGTGAGTATAGGTTCCTGTAAATTTCTTTAACACACTTTCATCAAAGGATTTAACCTGTTCTAGATGGGATGAAATTCCTAAAACATCTGAAGCTAACTGTACAGCAAGCCCTCCCGGATGACTTCTATTTAGGTTTGACAACACAATAATTTGTAAGTCCTCTTCAAGAACCCATAGCGAGTAACATTCGGTACCATGTACATTTCCCCCATGCTCTACTGTGGTGTATTTACCCAAAGTTGCAGCCCACCAACCTAATCCATATTTAGTTTTTCTACCATCGTGCAGGCTTTGAGAAGTGAAAGCGATCTGTTTTTGTTTCTCACTAATTAATGTATTGTTTTTTAAAGCGTCGTACCAAATAGTAATATCATCGATAGTAGAAATGATACCCCCATCTGCAAGTGTCCCGGGTTTTACAGCTTTTGCATGAACAATCTTATGAGATTCTTCCTCGGCTATTTCGTATCCTTTAGACAACTGCGGGATGATTTCATAAAAATCATAAAAACTTGACTGTTTCATGTTTAATACATCAAAGATATGCTCTTGTACATATGCTCTAAACTCCTGTTTGGAAACATTTTCAACAATTTTGCCTAATAAAACATATCCTGAGTTCGAATACTTCCAGTCGGTTCCTGGTTTAAAATCGAGTGAAGCATTATTGATTACATTTATAATAGTATCCATAGTTACCCTATCTGTACCATGATGATCATAAGAAGGTTTCACTTCTGTGTATTCTGGAATTCCTGCAGTATGCCCTAATAACTGTCGAATTGTAATGCTATGATCATGTGATTGCTTATACTCGGGGATATACTCTTTGATATCACTATCAAGAGATAGTTTTCCTTGTTCTTCTAACATCAAAATACAAACAGCAGTAAATTGTTTTGTAATAGAAGCAATACGAAATTTCATATCGGTTTGAGCCTCTACCTGATGTTCTATATTTATATTTCCGAATGCTTTTTTGAGCAATGTTTTTCCTCCTTTACGAATTAAAACAACTGCTCCAGCTCCATCAGCAGGATAATGAAGGGCAATTTTCTTCTCTAATAACTGGTTTAATGTAGCTTTTTCTTTTGTTTTTAAGGCATCAGGTTTTCTATCGGTAGTACATGCGATAAAAAATAAAATCGATACTAATACAATACTAAGGGGTACAAAACTTTTTGATTGAAACAGATTCATATATATAGATTTTGTACTTAAGACCTTCGTTTTTTAGAAAGGTTACATTGACCCCACGCTAAACTTTTTCGATTTGTTACAAAATTGTTGTTTTCTGTCTTGTTTTTATTTTTTTGGGATTTCACCAATTAGTACTCCTTTTTCGTTGTAAAAATGAAGTCTGGGGACATTTGTAGAGTCTATAAATAGTTTTATTCTTTCATTTCCCATAACATCTTTCATTGTAAGCTGAGGAATTTCGTTATCACTACCCAGGAATACCCTTTCTACTCCCAGGTCCCGATTCTTTTTCATTTTTCGTATCTCTTCAATGATTTCTTTTTTTCTACTTTCTGATATATTTTGGTATTTGTACTCTTCTATTAAATCAAGGTTTTTACCAAAACTACCATTACCTGTTCGATCATAAAATGTTATCCCTGATTTAATACTACCATGAATATTTTCTTTGTGTTCTAAATTGATCACCTGATTGTCGTTATATCTATCAAATGATAAATGACCAGCTCCAAACTTTCTGCCATCTGGTAACTGAGCACTATTAAAAATAAGCCCTCCTATTTCATCTCCTTCTTCATTAAAAAATATCATCCCGGCAAAGTGTTCTCTCTCTATCATATCAACAGGGTATTCTTTCCCGTTCATTCTAGGTGCTGCAATGCGTTGTTTGTTTGCCAATGCCATAACTGTGGTTCCGTCTTCGTTCACTATGTTAATCCTTTCTGCAGTAATGACATCAAATGTAGTATTCTTTATCCCGGTAAAACCTGTTAACAAAAGTGCTAACAATAATGCCCAACAAGAAATATTACTAATAATTAAAAAGCGTGTTTGTTTTTTGGAAAGATTCATTTTACACTTGGTTTTGGTTATAATTAAAGGACATATTTCATTCTTCTTTGTTACAGTAAGAATAGCTCACATGCCTAAACCTATGTGCAAAAGGTAGATACCTATACTTCGATAAACCTTACTATTTAAAACTAAATCGAGATCTCATATATAATGTGGTGAATAGATTTTTTAATTTTTCGTCTAAGTCAGGGAACATATATTTATTCTTTTTCACATCATACTTAAATTGATATTCTGGTAAATCAAATCCAAAATGTTCAGATGCCCAAAATGCTATTCCGTAAAACATCCCTTCAACTTGATAGTCGCAATGATTTAGTTCTATTTTATTTAGAACTATTGTGGTTGGTGTGCTAATTTTCTTTTCAATTATTGAACTTACCCAGGTAAGCCCTTCTTTTAAAAGTTCAATTTCAACATCTGTTAAATGTGTAGTATTAGCTTTATATTCAAAATACAGGTTGTCTGATATTTTATCTCCCTGATTGCTGTTTTTAACACTGGCCGAAATTTGTACCCAAATACCCCAACTTGTTTTTCGAATTCTATAAAGAGATGTAGATGATTTCTGCATATTATTAGGTACTTATGTCTACTATTTATGGGTATATGTCCTAACCTAATAAAATGTTACTTCGTTTGTCGAATTAATCTGCATTTAAATTATGATCTCTGTGTAAAAAAGAATACTCAGTATTTAGTCTAATCCAGATTCTAATCTCGTCGCATTCTTTTTCATCAAAAAATAAGTATATCGGGAGCTAGAAATTCTGTTTTTGCTTTTTCAGAATCAAAAATATCAAAGCTATAATGACTATTGATGAGTTGTTTAAAATTGGTTTTTAACTGCGGAAACTCTGCTATAAAATCTTTAAAATTGTCGGATTTTGATTGATTCATAAAGTGATTTACTGCTTTGGTTGCGACAATCGTTACTGTTGTATTGTATTTGTCTTTTGCTCCTACAAATTCGACAAAATGCTGTAGCTGTATATGCATCTCTTTTTCGGCTTGTTCAATACCGTGATCATTAATCATAATCCACGCCAGTCGTAAATGCGCTTCGTGACTAAAAATTTCGGGATTAAGTGTACACTCTGTAAATTGATTTTTAAACGCTTCGTCTGTAAGTTCAAAATGCTTTTCCATATTGTTTCTCTTTTATATCATTTCTTGATACAAAGGAATGAATATGGTATTTTTTTCTCATTTACATTTGTCGATAAATTGTTTTCGTGCTCTGCTTAATTGTGTTGGAGTAATACCTAAGTAGTTTGCAATGTAATAATGTGGAATTCGATTGATTACACTAGGGTATTCTTTTAAAAAGAGTGTATACTTTTCTACAGAGTTCAAATTTAACAACGACACTAATCTTGATTGTAACTGTTTATTCAATTTTTGGAATGCGTTTGTCACTATTTCGGTAATATTTTTGTCTTTATTAACCCATGACATTACTTCTGAATAATTTGCTACAGAAATTTCGCATTTCTCTAAAGCTTGAACAGACATGACTACATTTGTTTTGGGGATGTAACTACCAATAATCATATCCCCTTCCTGATAAAAATGGGTAGTGATTTCATTACCGTCATTATCATGTACAAACCCTCTCATCACTCCTTTAATTAACATACCAATTTCTATACAAGGTGTATCATATTGAAGAAAAAAATCATCTTTCTCTAATGAAATCGTCTTGTGTATCGACTCGCTAATTGTTTTGTTTTGAGACATTTTGATTTTTAATTACTAGCACCGTTCTATGTATAGTGATAAGCTATATTATGTATATACTTTCTATATTCCTTTTTCTTGTGTTGCCCATAATATTATATCACGAAAGTCAATTTTTGCTCTTTTCGTTAACGCAATAACCTCGCTTACATCTCCTTTTGCTAATTTTAAAATTGATAATCGTGTATTTTCCAGATTATACGGGGATTCAGCCATTACATGTTTTAATTCTATTGAAGAAAGTTCATCGATCACCCGATTTTTTTGTTCTTCACAAAAGTCAAGGTTTATACGGTCTAATATCTTTTTATCCATTTGTTTGATTATACATAGTGTTATCTTTTTTTTCTTAACGTATCGATAATTTTAGAGCTTACCCAGTATATATCCTGATTGCTTGTATAGAATAAATATTTGCCATCTTTTGATACAAAAGGACAGAGTTCATGATTTTTCGTATTTATTTTTTCTCCCATATTGATAGATTTTGTCCATGTGCCATCGGTATTCTTAAAACTAATATAAAGATCCCCTCTACCTAATCCTTCTGGTCGTCTTGCGCAAAAAATAACGTATGTTTCTTCTGGATCAACAAAAACATCGGCTTCGTAATTTGAAGTATTAATTGAATCTCCCAATGCAATCGCTTTCTGAAATTCTCCATTAATACTTTTAGAAGCATATATATCGAAGTCATTTCGCTTTTTTTCTGCTGTTATTTTGTCGGATGAAAAATACATTGTTCCGGTTGCTGTAAATGAAATATAGTATTCATTTCTATTCGAGTTAATATTAGGCCCGGCATTAATAGGTTCTGACCACCTGTTGCCTTTTTTTTCTACATACCATATATCATGATCTTGTTTGGCTCCCATACCATCTAATGTTCTTTCTGAGATAAAGTATAATCTGTTTTCATCTGGGGAAAGGAATGGATCGTTAAATCCGTACTTATCATGAGATAAAATAGTTCTGGGTTTACTCCATTTATCTCCTATAAGTTCTGAATATCTTATTTCAGTTCTTCCGTTTATATCTACCCCATAGAAAAATTCTGTTGCTTTGGTATTGAAAACCGAACCAAATTCTGATTCTGTTTTTTTAGAAATAAGACCAGGTGCAAATATCTCTGGAGTTAGGGACGGAGGTTTTTGTTCAAGATACTTAAGGCGGTCATCTATTTTCTGACTGCTACATAGTAACGGAATTAATAAACACCAGAAAAAACAATTAATTAGTAAACGCATATTTTTAAGTTTTATCTATTGTTAATACCATTTTATAAAAGCCGTAAAGCAGGTAATACCATTTCCAATCTAAATTTACTCAATAAAACCGCATCTTTTTGTCTAATATTTCAAAATAAAACACAACCGTAGCCCTGCTATGCTTGAATTTTCTTTTTCATCTAAGTCAAAAATCCATCATTTTTCTTATGAGTAAATTTAAATCAGAACTGGTATAATAAACAACATGCCTTGGATGGGAACTAACCCAAATATAAATATTTTGCTCGTATCATTTAGGTATCTCCAAATTTTATATTTAGCTACTTAGCCCTATATAGTATTAGCTTTTCTACTAGATTAAAAAACAATATATTTTCTTGTATACTGCTATTCACTGGCTTTATTTTTCGGCATAAAGTTCTATCGCCATATCAAATATGTTATGAATCTTTTCTATCGGAATATCTTTATTCGGGTCAATCATTAGCAATTTTGTAAACGTCCTTTTTCCCTGAATTAAATCTGGATGGTTAATTTTTATACCTTTTCCAATTGCTATATAAGGGAATTGTGTTTTCTTATCTACCCATAAATAACAAAAAATCTGATTTTTATACATAAAACAAGGTAAGCGGTAATACCATCTCGACTCAAAGTCTGAATTATAATCGATTATTATAGCTTTTAGCCCCAAAAGACAACTTTTAATCGGTTCTTCTTTATCAAAATAAAAACTGTCTATAGCCCTCATACAAATTGTTAATAGAATATAAATGTATTAAAAAAGCGCAAACTTTTATGATTTGCGCTTTATCAACTTTTTTATATGTAATAGGTAATAGTTTTTATTCGTAATTACTTAATTCTATTAAATTCTGATCAGGGTCCCTTATATAAATCGAACGTATTTTGCCTATGGCTCCCGTTCTATGTACTATCCCGGTAACGATATCAATCCCTTTATTTTCTAATTCAATTTTGATCGACTCGATTTCTGTAGATACGATAAAGCACAAATCTTCTGATCCACAAGTTGGTTTTTTAGCTTTTGGTTCAAATTCTCTTCCCTTTTGATGTAAATTTATCTTTTGGTTTCCGAAAGTGAGAGCACTCCTATTTTCGCCAAAAACCGTAGCTTCCATTCCTAAAACAGTAGTATAAAACTGAATTGTTTTTTCTATATCGTTTACTGTAATGACTATATGATCAATATGGTCAATTTTCATCCTTCCTACTTTTTGGCTCTTTGGTAGTACATCACTATACTGGCTTTGGCTATAGTATTATTCCAAAGATAATACCCTACAACTGCAGGATTAGAGTTTTCGTTAAGCCCTAATTTATCGGTTTTTAAGGCATGAACGGTAATGATATATTGATGTATCCCATGTCCTTCGGGAGGGCAAGGTCCTCCATATCCACCTACTCCGAAATCTGTGATACTTTGTATTGCTCCTTTTGGAGTCAAATTTGATTTTATATCTCCGGCATTCGATACTAATTCCTTTATATGCTCAGGGATATCAAATACAACCCAATGCCACCATCCACTGCCTGTTGGTGCATCTGGGTCATACATTGTTATTGCAAAACTTTTGGTACCTTTTGGTGCATTCTTCCACGAGAGTTGCGGAGATTCATTATTTCCTGTGCAACCAAACCCATTAAATTCCTCATTAACAGTAGCTTCTCCACCTATAGAAGTACTCGTTAATGTAAACGTCTTTTGCGCAAATAAAGATGTTGATATGGTAAGCAGTATGCCTAAAATAAAAATTGATTTTTTCATAATGGTTTATATTTAATTATACATACAAAATTATGAGTTAAAGAGGAGAACCTTATGTTTATTTTAGGTCAAAAAGTAGTGCTAAAAGTTCAATTTAATTGATACTGTTTTGGAGTAACACCAAATTTTGCTTTAAATGCGTGTATAAAATTTGAAAGGTTTTCATAACCAACCTCCTGGTAGATTTCTGATGGCCTCTTAGCCTTATTCTTTAATATAAAAGCCGAGTGTTCTAATCTCTTATCTAAAAACCATTTACTGGGTGATTCTTGAAAATGTTTTTCAAACTCTCTTTTAAAAGTGGATACACTCATATTTGATAAAAAAGCTAACTCTTTTAATGTCATTTTTCTTAGTTTATTATTTTCGACCACACTAAGAAAATTTTGAAGAGAATTACTTTGATGAGTCATCATTGAACTAATAAAATCTGTCCCATTAGTTTCTGCCAAATAGATCATGATCTCTTCAAATTTTGCCTGTATCATTTTTCTTTGAATACTCGGTGACAATCTAGAAATATCAACTAAACTATTTACGTAGTTTTTTATAAATTGATCATATTGAAATGAATATGCAGATTGTGATATGGTGTTATTAGACGTTTTGATATCAAATTTCTGAACAAATTGTAGTATTTCTTCATTCGAAAAAAACAATAATACGCTTTTATAATTTTTATGTATCGGCGAGAGTTTTTCTGTCATTAAACAATGCCCCAATTTCATTAATAGAAAACTAGAATTCTCTATTAAAAAAGATGAATTATTTGTAAAAACTTCCTTTTGGCCATCAATCAAAAAGCTAAAGACATTTTTTGTGAGTTTGATTTGTTGTTTATCATGTTCTCTAGTGGATTGATAATAGTATAGGTTAGTAAACGTATGTTTATCAGAGGTTAATTCGATAGGAAGTGTTACTGTTTTCATAGGAGCCCTTAATTTAAGAAATTCCTTTTTTCTGAGTGGTACTTTTTTAAACTTTTGTACGAAGTGTTCTAATGCACCAGGTCATTATTATACCAGGATATGTATACAACTTCTCCTATTTATCAGTTTATCATCAATTACAACCGTCCCTATTCATTTTTTAATTCCAGATAGAGTCTCCTGTTCGTAGTTTCCATACGGTATTATTATCTATAAATTTTAGAGAAGAATTGTTTATGATTTCAAAAATAATATCATTTTGAAGTTCTAATATATTTGATGATGAAAATATTACTATTTTGTTATTTCCAATCTTATAATTTGCAGAATATTTTATGTCTGTAAACAGTATTTCGACATTTTCATTATCGATAAAACTTAATTCCTGATGGCAGTTTATAAAAAAATTAGGGTCAGTTTGCGCATCTATGCATTCTTGTTCGGTTTCAAAAAAAAGATAGTCAAAAGTTTTCCCTACAAATTCGTTATTTTGGGAATCATCATCGTTTGAACAGCTTAAGAGCACTATTCCTATAATTAACAATAAAAAATATTTCCCCATTTTCGTTTTTAATATAGATTCCTTTTGTAAGAAAAGGTTGCGTTTATATCTAATGTCTGTTAACGGTCTGCCGTATTGCAGATTTCTATCTTACTATAATTAATTATTTATTCATACAAATGAATAACGTCAATTTTGACAGATTCCTTTTTCATTGTATTCAAAATTTTCTCATCATACTGTGTTCCATCAATATGTATCCAGTCAATTGAATTTGATTTTCTAAGTATTTCTATCAAGCTATTAAAGTCATTAAACTGAGTATTAAACTGTAGGTTTATCGATTGTAATGATGGAATTTCGGAAACACATAACGGTATTGTCTCAAATTTTGTTGAGTGTAAATCTAATATCTTTAATGATTTTAGGTTGCAAATATCATCTGGAAAAAAATGTAATGTAGCTCCACTAATACTTAATTCTTCTAAATTCGTGAGTTTTTCAAAGCCAATAGGTAACGATTGAAAATAAGGAGATCCGAAACTCAATTTTTTCAGAGAGTGCATCTTAAATACCTCTTTCGGAAATCTGGATGCTCCTCCCCAATTAAACTCTTCAAGTTTACACAAACCATCTATGGTATCGGGGAAAACTAAATCATGTTTACTAGAAATACTCAAATACTTTAAATTACTTAATTCATTTAAGTCGTTTGGTAAAGCTTCTAATTTTGGACTATGAATACTTAAACGTTCTAGTTTATTTAATTGTCCAATTCCGGGAGGTATTGATGTTAATTTACCAGAGGTAATATTAAGTAATTTTAATTGTTGTATTCTAAATATCCTGATTGGAAAATTAGGTCTATCTCCCAGGTGCAGATATACATATTGCAGACTTGGGAGTTTAAGGATTACTTCGGGTATTTCTTTGTTAGTTTCAAATCGAATACTTAATTCTTTTAAGTTCTTTAGTTTCACTATTCTGTTATCAATACAGTCAGAACTATCATCTTTGAATATCAAACTTAAACTTTCAACTTTCTCTGCATTTTCTATTGCCTTTTCATAGTCTTTATATGTTTGCCCAACAGTTTTACTACTTATCGATAAGAAAAGTAATATAAATGCTATTTTATTGATTACAGTCAAGACCAGGTATAATTATGATAACAGTTTTGGTTATACATAATTGAGTGGGTTAACACTTAATTATACATACGCTACTCTGGAAATTTCGCAAGAATTTTTAAATAATACAAGAAAACAGGCAGTCACTTATCGTTGTTGTTCTACATTCGTTTTATTCGTTTTTAGTAATCCAGTTTTCGTATCTCCCTGCTGTTGGATTACTTTGAATAGATGTTGTTTGTCCATTATCTACATTTATTTTGTAAATATAAGTACTATCATTATTAGAATAATTACAGATAATTTCGTTGGTAGATGCATCAAAATTAAAATCAGAAAGGTAGTTTTGGTGATCAATATCAGCAATCACATTGATTACATTTCCATTTGTTTTGTCTATTTCTACTATTTGATGAGGGGTAACTCCATCTTTATAGGTAAATAATCTATTATCTGCACTCATGATCCAGTTTTCGTATCTTCCTGCTGCTGGATTACTTTGAATAGATGTTGTTTGCCCATTATCTACGTTTATTTTATAAATATAAGTATTACCACTATCAGAATAATCACAGACAATTTCGTTGGTAGATGCATCAAAATTAAAATCAGAAAGGTAGTTTTGGTGA
>NZ_AQRA01000005.1 GCF_000626715.1 Aquimarina atlantica
CCATAATCACAGTTTTCTTATCTATTCATTAAGCCATAACCAGTGTTCTTATTTAAGTATTAAGTTATAACCTCTTCTCTAATGTTAAAAAAATAAGAATTTTTAATAGAGAGGGGGTACTTCATAAGTACCCCCTCCCACTTATAGAAGTAGGGATTCCCTACTTCAAACACAGGATGGTCCTGCCTCAACACTCGGTGCCACCTCTCTTTTTACTCGGTTCATCTTCTGTTTGAAGTACCCCTTGGGGACTTCTGAAGTAGGTATCTGCTGTATGGTAACAAGATAGACCCACTTGTATAAGTGGGTACAACGCTCTACTTTCTGTAGTACTCCCACTATAACAAGTACCCCTCCCCACTTATATAAGTACCCTTTTGGTGGTTTTGTCAGGTTTTTTAACAAAAATTGTTAAAATTAGACTCCAGATCACTCAAAAGAATAAGAGGTGTTATATTTAATATATGTTCGAACACTATTTTCAATGTCCATATTGCTGGGAAGAGATTTCGATGCTCCTGGATCCTTCTGTACCGTATCAGGTATATGTTGAAGATTGTGAAGTATGTTGTAATCCTATAGAGTTGCATCCTCGATTTGAGAATCACGTATTACTATCTTTTGAGGTATTGAATATCGAACAATAATGCTAAACACCTTATTGCAAGAGGGTTACAATGTTTTTGCTTTTTTTTAATAAAAATAGTGTTGTTTAAACTAAAAATGGTTGTATATTTGCACTCCGATTATGAGATGAGTTATGACAAGGGATAATCGAGAGTTCTTTATAAGATAAAATTTACAAATCAGATTTCTGATTTACATAATATACATCGCGGGATAGAGCAGTAGGCAGCTCGTCGGGCTCATAACCCGAAGGTCACAGGTTCGAGTCCTGTTCCCGCTACAACAAACCAGATACTTTTGTATCTGGTTTTTTTGTGGATGCAATTCTGAAGTTTACTTCAGGAATTGAAATCCATAAAAAGAATGATTTGAGTATCAAATATCGCTTGTTGTAAAGCCCTCTCCTTAGGCCCAACGACGAAACGTAGTGAAGGAGTTAATCCTGTTCCCGCTACTAGTAAACAAAGGGCTTCATAGAGATGTGAAGCTTTTTTTATGCTCTCTGTGAAACATTTCTTTAACTCACCTAATCTAAAAAATATTTAGGTGTTGCTAGCTAATAGTATCCCAACGATGTTGCAAAACCATTCCTCTAATTCTATGAAAAACATCTAACGCAGATAAATTAACATCAACTACATTAGCAAAATCTCTATCTCTTCCTCTTATACCGTTTGAATTAAAAAAGTTTGTTAATCGTTCTGATGTTTCTAAATAAGTAGATTTAACAGAATTTTGAGCTTGATTTTTTGATCTATCGATTAAGTAATCTTTCATTTTTAAAATGTTATTTTGTGGACTTAAATGAAAACACTTCTTTGAGTTATTTAAATTGGTTTAAAAAAGGCTGTAAAGCTGTCCAATAATCTTGATAGCGCTCTGAGCATTCCCAAAGAGATTTTGAACCATGTAATCCTCCAGTTTCTGGAGCAAAAATCTTCTTGTTTGAGTTTTGAATCAGTGTATGGATTTCTTTTGCGCCTTCTTGTTCAGAACTTGAAGAAGCTATAAAAACAGGACATTTTATACCTTTAGCATATTCATTTACTTGTATATTCTCATATTCCAATGCAGGAGGTGAAAATGCCACTATACCATCTATTTCATTTTGATATTGTTTTCCAAGAACCATTACAAGTGATGCCGAATAAGAGCTTCCCCAAACCAATAAGGTTTTAGGTTTAAAATTACTTTTAACATATTGTAAACCGATTTCCATATCTATATAGGCATGAAAATAACGGGTTCCTTTATTCAGTTTGCTGGCTTCTAAACGAGTTTGATTATCAACGCCATTTATTGTGTTTCCCGATCTTTGATCTATTGCAATACAATTAAACCCTAGTTTATTTAATTTTGGTGCTATTGGGCGATACTCACCTCTACTATAATTACCTTGATGGAATAAAATTATCCAAGGAGCGGATGCATTATTAATTTGGTATACATCGGCAGTAATTTGTACACCATCCTTTGATTTAAATTGAACAGTTTCCCCTTTAAATTCTACTATACATTCAGGAGTGTTTATGTAGTCGTACACCTTAAGTCCAGAAAAAAGAACTATTATAACTCCAAACACGATTAAAACAATTTTAAGTATTTTCTTCATTTTACTATAATTTTATATCTGTTCAAAAATCACGTTATTTTCACTATATATTTTGGTTTTTCGCTAAGTTCTATTAAAACATTGTCGAATAACCCTATATAGTCGACAAAAACTATTCAAGCATTATAACTGCTAATTCAGGAGCGTTTTTAATAGATTCGTCTATTCTATTTTGTCGGTAGAATATTTTATCTAATTTTAGTTTATATTGAAGTTTTGTAGAAAATCTTCACTAACAAATCTTCACTAAAAAACAAATCGTTGAAATATCTTGCAACCTCACCTAAGTACAAACTCATTTCAAAATGGGAATATCACCTCATATTTTGGATATGTCTTTTGTTAATATTGACTTTCGGACGTTCGATAGAAAGTGTTGAACCACTTTCACATGTACTTATATATAACCTGTTATTTTTGATTCCAAAAATAGTAGCTACCTACTACTTAGCGTATTTCTTAATTCCAACATTTGTATTAAAGAAGAGATATGTCATTTCAATTCTCTTGCTTTTATTTAGTACTTATTTGATATGTATTTTAGGGAGATTATTATTAGTATTTGCTATTGAACCCTTACTAAAACCAGTTCTTTTTGAACAAGAATCTTTGTTGGAAATTATAACAGATTGGAAAGCTTTAGTATGGAACTACTTTCCCCTAATATATACTACCGTACTAATCTTTCTTTTTACCAAGTATTTTATTGTCACCTTCGGGTCATTAAACCTGATGATAAAACGACCAATTATCTCATTTTTAATTAACTAAAATGTATTGAAATGCTTTGATTTATATGGGTTTATGAGGAATATAATATCTGTGAACACCTGTAAAATTTAAAAACAAAAATCTCTGTAAAACATTTTGTCGGCTCCTAACCCGAAGGTCACAGGTTCGAGTCCTGTTCCCGCTACGAAGAAAACCAGTTGTGAAAACAACTGGTTTTTTTATACCCGAAAATCAGATGCCTTATATCAAAGATTGTAGGGTATAAAAAAGAGATGATGCACTCATCATTGGTTTTCTTTGTGCAAGCTCACTCCCTTTAAGGTCCAACGACAGAACGTAGTGAAGGAGTTAATCCTGGTTCCGTTACTTTTTTATAAAACCCTTGTAAATACCAGTATTTATAAGGGTTTATTGTTTTTGTTTATTATTCTAAATTTTTATTAAGTCACTGATAATCAGAAAAAAAATAGGTTTGATAACTTCAAAAATCTGGCTTAGGTTAGTAGGAAAATTCTTAAAATTTATAACCACCTAGATTTGAATTATAAATATTTATTATATTATACAGAATTGGTTATTTACAAATCCTTATGACTTAAGAAAGGTAATGGTCTCAAAATTCCGATGTGGATGGTTGGGAAACTCTGGTATATTTCGGTGCCAACCATTCTTCAGAGTAGAATTTTGCCTATATTTCTTCTCCCTAGATCCTTCTAGTCTACCCTATTTTTGAATTTCCTTTTGTAAGTATTTATCTCTATGAATTGAGGGTTAAGCAATATCTTGCATAAGTATTGTAACTTCGCTAATTGATGCATTTAGGTAAAGTGTTAATAGTGTTAGAGTCTCATTTTTATTCTCATTATTTTGCATAATATTGTGAAGCCCTGATGATAGAAATGCTAAGGTGTTTTTTACCCCTGACAACGCGCCTATGCATAACCCAAAACTATCTTGAGTCATTTTAATCTGATCTCGGGATGCTTGTAATCCTTCAAGCTGTGCCTTACTCTTCGATGCCTTTTTACTAGCATTACTTGCTTTAGTACTCCAGGAGGTAAAAAGTCCAGTTGCAGTGGCCAAGCCTGCTAATCCAAAGGGGCCAAGTGCCAAAAAATAATAGCGTTCCTTTTCATATTTTTTCGCCTTATCCTTAGCTTTTTGAGCTTCGACCCTAATCTTAGCATCTTCAATTTCTAATGCTCTAAAATGCTTATATAATTCTTGTGAATAAGAAAAAAATTGTTCTTGAATAATGTAATTTTTTTTTAACTCTTCGTTAAGACCATGATTCGCTTCCAATGCCATCTTATCAACTCTGGATAGCAATAACAAACATTTTTCTTTATCGGTATAGACCATTGATAATGCTTGTAATAAATCATTATGTATAGATATTGCTTGTTTTTGTAGTAATTTTTGAACATTCTGAATTGAAGAAACGCTTTCATCAATAATAAGCAATGCTTGTTGTTTGATTTTTTCAGATTCAACGGGTAATGTTTCTCCTTTACTAAGTTGAATCTGGCACTCATTAATTACGTTAACAAGCTGTGATAAATACCCTTTTACCATTTTGATTTCTATGAATAAGTTTAGTTATACTAAATTGAGTAAAGAGGTTGCCTAACCTATATGAATTATTTAAGCAGACAACCTCTTTGGGTTAAATTACTACTAGCTTACCTTCTCTAGGTAATCAATAACAGTTTCTCCTTCTGGCAAGGTAATGGTCACAACACCCGCCAATTGTTGGGTAATCGTTGTTATGGTGTCTTGTAAATCCGCTATTTCATTATTTGCACTATTTAAAAAGAAAGTTCTAGCCTCATCAGTACTAGTGATACCATTTGTTAAATCATTGATCAAACGGTCTAAATTTAGGGATACATCTTTCCAAATAGTTGTCATTCCTTCAGACGCTTCTGCCGCGATTTTAGCTTGATCTGATAGACTGTCCATTACAGATTCGATACCTCCCAATAGCAAGATTTCTTGTTCCAATGTTGCTTTAGATTGAAATAAACCATTTTTTTGATTGTATAAATCCTTCAATTCTATAATAGAAGCAGCCAGTAAAGCTCCACCTGCAGCTACAGTAACTACCCCTCCAGCAATTAGTTCGGCTCCAACGGGTGAAGCAACAGCACCCATACCAATCATCACGGCTCCCCCTGCTATAGCAATTCCTTCACCAACAATGGCTGAAATTTGCGCATTGATACTACGATCGATAGACTTAAGCTCATCAGATATATCTGCTAGCTCTCCTTGATCTCCTGAGATCATTTCATTTGCTTTTTGGGCTAATTCATTAAATGCATTGGCATCTGCTTTTAGTCGAATACTTAAATCACTTAACCCTTGTACTATAATTTCACTATTTCTAAGGTTATTCTCAGTGAGGCCTTTAATTACCGTAAGTACAGATAACCATTGATCTACGGTAGCCCCCTCTGGTAAGGTAACAGGTACCACACGATAGACTGTAAAATAACTCTTAAGGTCAGATAGTGAACTGATGATTTTAGGGTTTATATCACTTAAGTAACTATTGGCACTTTCTTTAGCGTTCTCAATACTATCATTTATACTATTCTGTATACCTACTAAATCTTCAGATGAAGAAAAGTCTAAGTTCGGTTGCTGTAAAATAGAATTACAATAACTCTGTAATACAAGACCATTTGTAGTCGTTTCTTTTTGTGAGACTTCTATATTTTTTATATAATTTCTTAAAATTTCCATGACTTTGTTTTTAGTGATTAAAAAAATCTTTAGGCAGCCGTTGCTTGCTCCGCTAAATGCACTGCATATTCTCCAACATTCATGTCTTCAGCACTAATGCTTACATGTACACCTGCCATTTGTTGTTTTATCAAACTAACATCTTCAAGAATGAATGGAATGGTTTCATTTGCAGCTGTTAAGAATAATTGTCTAACGCTATCTGTACTAATAATACCATTTTGAAGATTAAGAGATAGATTATCTAAATCACTATTAATCGAAACCCAGGCATTTTTCATTTGGCTGGTAGCTGTCACTGCTTCTGAAGCTCCAAAACCTAAAGAACTATAGCCACTTTTAATCCCTTCAGCTAAGTTGACCTCACTTGTTAGTGAAGATTTTTGTTGTAATACCGAAGCTTTTGCATCATAGAGGCCTTTAAGCGTAAGAGCACTGGCCACGGTACCTGCTGTACCTACCAATACAACAGCTACACCACCAGCAATTAATGGGGTAGACCCTCCTGCCGTAAAAGGGCTGCCAATGGCTCCAACACCAATCATAACAGCACCACCTACAATAGCTAGTCCACTAATGACAGTACCAGCAATGGTGCCTGCAATTTGTTTATCAAGTCTTTCAATATCTTTATCTAAAGAGGCTAACATACCATCGTTACCACCAACGATAGCGTTGAGGTCGTTGATCGTTTTATTAAAAAATGCCACATCTGCATTTATATTCGAATTTAAATTCCCCAGGTCTATTATAACGAGATCACTCGCTTCAATAAAGGTATCTGTTTGACTCTTCATAGCTTGTAAAATACTCAGCCATTGTGCTTCGGTAGCATCAGGTGGAAGGACGGTAGGTACTGCTGAATACAAATTATAGAAATTCGAAATACTATTAATATTACTAATAATATTATTCTGGATGCCATTAAGGTAGGTTTTCGCATTATCTTTAGCGTTTTGCAACCCATCATTTATATTAGTTTGGATTTTTGATAAATTGGTGAATTCTGAAAAATCAACAAAAGGTTGTTGTAAAATGCTATTACAGTAGCCTTGCAATACAAGACCTTGGGTGGTTTGTGTTTTTGCAGCTTCGATAGTCGGATCTGAAAATGTCATACTAATA
This sequence comes from Aquimarina atlantica, assembly GCF_000626715.1. Classification (GTDB taxonomy): domain Bacteria; phylum Bacteroidota; class Bacteroidia; order Flavobacteriales; family Flavobacteriaceae; genus Aquimarina; species Aquimarina atlantica. The sequence continues at coordinate 6,845 of NZ_AQRA01000005.1, forward strand.
AATGTTTAAATTTAAAATGAGTTTAAAATCTTAGAGAAGGTTGTGTTTACCCCTCTAAGAATTGGTTGCTCAATTTTATGTAAGTTGTTTGTTTTTAGCACCTAAAACTTTCGTGAAACCGAAAAAAAGAGGTTGAATAGGAAATATTAAGGCTGAGTTTTTTTTGGTAAGGTTCGTAAAAGGCTATTCACTTCAAGCGTTTAACCATTTTTTAAACTCTGCTGCCTTATTCTTGCTAATAAGAATTTCAATTTCAGAAAAATGAATCAAGATTTTTAACTGGCTATTGCCATATTTGATAATCTTCTTTATAGCTGTAATACGAACTATAAATTGACGATTGGCTCTAAAAAAAAGGGTGTTATCTAAATCATTATAGATCTCATCTAAGCTTAAATTACTTGTCGATCTCTTACCATCTGTATTTACTACGTATGTTATGGAGTTTTCTGTGTTTATATATGTGATGTCTTTAGTATTGGTAGGAATTAATTCATTTCGTTTAAAAGTGAGTAACCTTTTTTTATTTGCTTGTTTCAAGTCGGGACTAGTCTTTAAAAAAGAAGCCTCATTTTTTCGCTCTTCGTCAAAAACTCTTTGCTGATAGTTAAACACTCCTAAATTTAATTTAGTAAGATTTATAATATCTTTCTCTAAATCAGAATTCTTTACTTCTAGCTCTTTTTCATAAAAACTACCAATAAAACGAACTGCAAAAAATGAAATGATGATAATTAGAATACCCATCAATATAAAAATCGTATATAAACGTCTTTTTAGCTTTGTAATATGTATTAATAGTTTGTTGAGATTTACAACTGAAACAATACTAATATTAGTTTGCTTTATTGGTATTTCGTAGAGTATCTCAGAATTATTAGGCTGATAAACACCGTCAAACTTTTTTTCATAGTCCATTAGTATATCATAAATTTCATTGATACTACTGCTTTGACTAATAGAATGCTTTAAACGTCTACTAGCAATAATTTTTTTATGGATTAGTTCTGGTTTTGGATGAGATAAGATTTCATCATTTTTATTGATAGCTACAATAAAGGTAGTTCCGGGCTCTGTTTCGTATAAAGCCTCTTGAATATGATCAATGATATCAACTTCACTTTCTCCGTTTTTTATTTGTAAATACGATAAGCGTGCTATTTCTTTAACTTCTCTCTTACTAGATTCTAACTGTAAATCAACCAGTAGATTAACACAAATCTTTATACTATAATTAATCCCTAGTGAGGCCATGACTAGGAAGATAAGCGCAATAGAAATAAACGTTAAAAAATACAACTTATCTTTTCCCATTATAGTGCTGACTTATTCTGTTAAAAAAGGAGGTAAACATTCTTAAAAGTTTAATAAGGAATATCAAAGTAAACGATAACAACTGATTAAGACAAAAGTAATATGTCATTTTTTGCTGTTTATTTCTATTGCTCTTGTTGAGGATTCGAGAACGTTGCAAAAGGTTTCAATTCGTTATGATTGAACTCCTAAGAATCAACATCATGTCTTTCACGAAAAAGTTTGAATTTTGTCCCTTTGTGGTCGATAAAGGCTTAAAAGTGTAGTTCTTATGAAGCTATTAATAATGTAGAATGGACTTTTGTAAATGCTTCTAATTCAAATAAATTATCAATAGAGTGGTTAGATATTTCAATCTCTTCCGATACTAAGAAAAGCTTCACATATATGTGAAGCTTTTTTTACTGACAATAATTTAAGCAGAGTACTCAAGAGACCTTACTATTTATTGGATCTTTTATTAATAGTACATCTAAAAAAATCTATACTGTTATTTTGAGGCATTATAGAAAACGTTTGAAATCGAAGGATGTATTAACCAAAGAAAAAAATCACTCATTATTTTTTTTAATCATCCCAAAAAACTCATTTCGTAGAGAAGGTTCTATAAATTGACCTCCATACTCAATCGTAGTAGTAAAACTACTTTTATCTTTAATTCCTCGGGAAGAAACACATAAGTGTTTAGCATTTACTACAACAATAACATCTTTGGTGTCTAAAGTTTGTTGTAAGTCTTTTAGGATTTGAAGACATAGTCTTTCTTGTACTTGAGGGCGATGTGAGTAATAATCGACTAACCTGTTAATTTTTGACAATCCTACTACCTTGTTTTTTGGAATATACCCTACATGCGCAGTACCAACTATTGGCAAAAAATGATGCTCACAAGCAGAATCAATAGTAATATTATGTTCTACCAACATTTTTTGATACCCGTATTTATTATCAAAAGTTGAAATTTTTGGACGGTTTTTAGGGTCTAAACCATAAAAAAGTTCTTTTACATACATTTTGGCTACTCTGTACGGAGTTCCCGAAAGACTATCATCTGTTAAATCGAGTCCCAGCTCTTTCATTATTTCAGAAAAGTGATGTTGAATAGTCTTGATCTTTTCATTATCAGATTTTTCAAAGGCATCCTCTCGTAAAGGAGTTTCTACAGTATTGGAAATATGTGCATCTCCTATCAATTCTATTTTCTTTCTATTCATTTTACTGGTACTAATTGGTTTTACAACATTTTTGTTTGCATCGACAGTATTTTAGATTGTAGAAATGTAAAGCCACTAATAATAGAGATGCTACAAAAATGAGCGCTTCTGGTAAAGAAATTAAAAGAAGTTTTTCATTTAGAACAATAACGAATAACAGCAGCCAACTTACCCAAAAAGCATATTTCATTTTGGGTTTTGAAGTAGTTTTAACAGATCTGCTAATCGCTATAAAAGAAAATCCTAAAAAAATAATATCTAAAGATTTCCACCAGGTGGGATGTACATCTTGTAACATTATCGAACCTGTATGGGCGATAAAAAGAAATGGAGTAATTAAGCAATGCGCCAAACATAAGCTACTTGCTATAATTCCTAAAGTATCTGAGTTATTACGTATGTGAGATATATTCAAAAGAAAATGTATTTGTTTATCCTGGGCAAAGATAGTATTATTTTACAAATGCAACTTTGTTGCTTTAGTAATATTTGTTTATTTTTGGAAAAATCATTTTATGATACGAACCAAATCTCTTCAATTTACTTATCGTGATACAAAAAATCGTACTTTTTGTTTTCCAGATATTGATTTGCCTCCGAAAGAAGATATATTGGTTTTGGGGCCTTCGGGTGTAGGTAAAACAACATTATTACATCTTTTGGCAGGTCTTTTGCCTCCAAAAGAAGGTGATGTTTTTATTGCTAATACTTGTTTGAATACACTTACGCGAAAACAATTAGACTATTTCATAGGACAAAATATTGGGCTAATTTTTCAACGAGCTTATTTTATCAGATCTTTATCTTTACTAGAGAATTTAACGCTGCGTGAGCGACTTTCCAAAAAGAAAAGTGATCATTATCGAAAAGAAGAATTAATCACGCAGTTAGGACTCACAGATCTTCAAAGCAAAAGAGTGCATCAATTAAGTGAAGGGCAACAACAGAGACTTTCGATTGCCTTAGGAGTCGTACATAAACCTAAAGTTATATTAGCAGACGAACCTACATCTAACCTGGATGATACTAATTGTGAAAAAGTAATTTCTCTATTAAAAAAAGAGGCTCAAAGCTGTAAAAGTAATTTAGTGATTGTAACTCATGATAAAAGAGTGAAATCACATTTTGATAATCATATAAGTTTATAAAATTGTTGTATCTGGCTTACAAAAACTTAATTTCCAAACCTTTAAATACTATTTTGAGTGTTTCGCTATTGTTGCTAAGTATTTCGCTAACAACTTTTGTTCTGCAAGTAAGAAATCAGCTTAATCAACATTTAGAAAATAATACTAAACCATTTGATATGGTTATTGGTGCTAAAGGAAGTCCGCTACAACTAGTGTTGTCTTCTGTTTTGCACATTGATGATCCTACTGGTAATATACCATTAGATGAAGCCTTAAAAATTACTAAAAATCCTATGGTAAAAGAAACGATACCTGTTTCCTATGGAGATAATTATAGAGGATATAGAATTTTAGGTACGTCAAATGAATATTTGACTAAGTATGATGCAACCTTGCAAGAAGGAAAGTTATATGAAAAGCCTTTTGAAGTAGTTATAGGGAATGAAGTAGCAAAAAAAATTAACCTGCAAATAGGAGATACTTTTGTTAGTGCACATGGTTTAGCCGAAAACGGATTAGAAACTCATGATGAAAAACCTTTTATCGTTACCGGAATATTAAAACCAACAGGGGCTATTATTGATCATCTTATCATCACTAATCTGCAAAGTATTTGGGAGGTACATGAACATAATGATGAACACAATCATCATGAAGAAGAGCACGAAGAACAAAGAGAAATAACCTCTTTACTAGTTAAATTTAGAAACCCTTTTGGGGCTTTGCAAATGTCTAGACGTATTAATGAAAAAACGACCATGCAAGCGGCACTCCCCAAATTTGAAATCGAGCGATTAATGAGGTTTTTAGGAATTGGCTTTCGTACAATTAATGGTATTGCTATTGCAATATTGCTGGTAGCAGGCCTTAGTATATTTATTAACCTAATAAAAACGGTAAGAGAAAGAAAACAAGAATTGGCTTTATTACGTACCTATGGAGCCAACACTTTTCAGTTGATAAAATTGGTTTTTTTAGAAGCTCTTTTTTTATCTCTATTAGGATCCATTTTGGGGTGGTTTTTAGGAAGAATAAGTATCTGGTTTTTTTCAGTTTTTACAGAAAATATATATAGATATAATTTTGTATTTAGCTTTCCTACTAATAAAGAACTATTCATATTGATACTAGTGATTCTAACTACCTTCCTGGCAGCGATTCTGGCCTCATTATCTTTATTTAAATTAAATGTTTCTAAAACAATATCTAATGCATAAAATAGCCTTCCTAATCTTGTTTTTTATAGTAACTAAATTCAATCTTTTTTCTCAAGAAAAATTAACCTGGCACGATTTGGCCGATGTAAAATTTTATAATGTTTACAGTGTAAAATATGATGATATCTTTCTAAAACCAAGATTCGGACCTATTATAAAGTCATACCAAGGCGCTCAAATTCGTATTAGAGGTTACTTTTTAGATTTTTCTATCGAGGAAGATGAATTCTTTATAGTGTCTAAAAACCCCAGGTCTTCCTGTTTTTTTTGTGGTGCAGCAGGTCCAGAAAGTATTGTTGAAGTTGTTTTTAAACAAAATCCAAAGTTTAAAACAGATCAAATTGTAGAGGTAACTGGTGTTCTTGAACTTAATACAGATGATGTAGATCACTGTAATTATATACTAAAAGAGGCGACAGGTAGGTTGATAAATTAAAAAAGATAAGTAACTGCGTAAATATTCAATAGGCGATTACCTTAGATAGTAAGTTGATTATGAAATTATCAAAATCTCTCTACCTTGTAGGCTCAATTTGAAAGACATTTTTCAGGATATCATCGACACTTTCAAATAATCTCAATCAATCTCTCAGATAAAATAGGTTGGATTGTTCTTTTAAAGACAGACTAACGAATCAGTTTTTTTTGCGAAAAATACTTAATTAGGTAAATTAATTATTTTTGTTTTCTTTCAAACACAAACTCATGTCTCAACAAACTTCACACATCTTTTTTAAAACCTTATTGGTATTAAGTATAATTTTTTATAAACCCATTTATGCTCAAAAAGCTAATGATATTGATGAGGCAAATAAGTTTTTTAAAAAAGGAGATTCTTTACTGTATTATAGAAATTTTAAACTAGCGATTCAAAATTATGAAGAAGCTAAACAAATTTATGAAAAGAATCAGGATTGGAATCAGGTTATAGCATCTCATAACAAGCTTTCTGAAAATTATATGTATACATTTAATCTTCCTAAAGCTTTGTACCACGCAGAGCAAGCTCTACAAATTATAGAACACAAAACAGATGTTAACCCAAAGCAAAAGGCCAGGGCTTGGGATAATATGGGGAATTATCATATGAAAGGTAAATCTGATCTGGATATTTCGTTAGAATATTTTGAAAAGGCATTTCAATTAAGATCCGAAACCCTTGCAGATGAAGATAAGGATTTTGCCAGATCTCATTATAATTTTGGTACTGTTAAAACATATAAAGGGCTTTATGAAGAAGCTATGGGGCATTTTAACAAAGCAATTGAGATCAGGAAGAAAAAAGCAAATGAAGATCCAATCGAAATAGCTGAAATTTACAGACAAATGGGCAACGCACTTTTTGAACAAGGGTTATATGACGAAACATTAGTATATCTTGAAAAAGCATTGGCCATAGCAAATAAGACTTACAAACCAGATAATTTTTACTTCGTAGATCTATACAACAATATTGGGCTGATGTATAGCTATAAAAAAGAAGAGAATAGAAGTCTGGAGTATTACATAAAATCTCTTCATTTAAGCGAATTGCACTTAGGTGTTGATCATCCCGATCAGGTGCGTATGCACTATAATATTGCGAACATTTATTTTGTTCAGAAAAATAACGATAAAGCGCTGTTTCATGTAGATAAAACCATAACAATCGGGATCAGGGCTTTTGGAGAAAACTTTCCTAACCTTGCATTACCCTATAGTCTTAAAGGACTGGTGATAAGAGGAGAAGAGGGAATTGTTTATATCAAAAAAGCACTTATTCTAGCTAGAAAAGCGTATGGAGAGGATAATGTAAGAACGGCTTATTTTTATACATACTTAAGTGAATTATATCATGAAATCAGTCAATATAAAAGTGCAAATGAATATGCTGAAAAATCACTTGATATTCGATTAAAGGTTTTTGGGGAGCATAGTTTTTATACCGTAGAGTCCTATATCCTGATGGCAACTTTTGAAATTGATAAAAAAGAATATAACAAGGCTTTGAATTATTTGGAAAAAGCAATTACTGCAAATAGACAACCTAAAAGTAGTGGGACAGGAAATTACGGAGAGTTCGATATGTTTTTAAGTCTAACTCGATTGTTGAAATCGCTGGAGCGGAAAGCATTTACCCTAAAATCAATATACGAAAAAGGAAACGACCCAAAGATTCTCGAGGAAAGTATAAATACATATGAAAAAGCTGGTCGATTGGTTGAAACAATCAGGCGAACTCAATATAATAAAGAAGATAAGCTAACTTTTGCTAAGGATGCAAAAAATGTTTTTTATGGAGGTATTGCTACCCAATTATTATCTGATACAGGAAATGAGGATGAGCAGATAGAAAAAGCGTTTAATTATGCAGAAAGAAGTAAAGCAAACTTGCTTAAAGAATTGTTGAATGAAGCTAATGCCAAAGGATTTTCGGGATTACCTGAAAAGCTCCTGCACCTGGAACAAAGCTTAAGAAAAGAGTTGGCAGATGCTAAATCTGCTTTTTACACTACAATCGGAAAAGAAAATATAGATCAAACTAAAGTCTCTGATATCGAAAGTAAGATTACCGACATTTCCCGTCGACAGGATTCTTTAAAAATGGTACTCGAAAAGAAATATTCTAAATATTACCAATTAAAGTACGACAATAACACGCTATCAATTAAAGAAGTCCAAAAACGATTGCAAGAAAACACTACGCTTTTGGAATATTTTATGATAGACAGTACATTATATGCTTTCGTAATAACAAAAAATGATGCAGGGATTAAAGAGTTATCAATTTCTGAAATTGATAAAAAAATTGAAGCTTTCAGATCAAGTATTTTGCTTAAAAAGAAAGCAGAGTATAAACGATTAGGATACGCATTGTTTAATGAGCTTTTAGCTCCGATAAAGAATCAAATAATTGGCAATCAGTTAATAATTATTCCGGATGAATCTCTATGGCATCTTAACTTTGATCTTTTGTTGACCTCGGATATAAAAACAGGAAATAATAGTGAGTTATCATATTTGATAAAAGAATATGCTGTTAGTTATGCTAATTCAGCTAGTTTGTTGTTTGATGAAGGAATTTATAAACCGATAACAACATCTGAGATTCGTAAAGAATGCTTGGCATTTTCGTTTTCAAATGAAGACTCATTATCTGTAGGTAATCAAATGGATCTTGAAGTCCTAAGAGATGCTCATGAGGATTTACCAGGAACAAGAAGAGAGATTAAAAAAATTGCCACTATAGTTAAAGGACGATACTTTTTTGGCTCACAGGCAATCGAACAAAACTTTAAAAATAATCTTTCAGATTATAATGTTTTACATCTGGCACTTCATGGTGAAGTAGATGATCAAAACCCCGAGAATTCAAAAATTTATTTTACCAAAACCAAAGATTCATTAGAGGATAATATTTTATATAGCCATGAATTGTATGCTTTGAATATTCCAGCCGAATTGACTGTGCTAAGTGCCTGTAATACGGGAATGGGTAAAATAGCCAAAGGAGAAGGTGTTTTAAGCCTTGGTACTGCCTTTCAATATGCAGGAACAAAAAGCCTTTTATTAACAGGTTGGGAAGTGTCTGATAATACCACTCCAGAGATTATGCAAAATTTTTATAGTAACTTAAGTCAGGGAATGAATAAAGCAGAAGCCTTGCGACAAGCTAAACTAAAGTTTCTACAAACCACTGATGTGTTTACTCAGGATCCGGTGTATTGGGGAGGTTTTTATTTGGTTGGTAATTATGATGCTATAGAGTTCGAAAAAGTTTCAAATATGAACTGGATATTATACGTGTTAATTGTACTAATAGTACTTAGCGTATTGTTTTACTTGAAGAGAAAATCAATGGTTTGATTGTTTCAGTTGTATTTCCGAAGTAGTATTCTCAGGTATTTCAAGGTATTTTTTTGCAGATTCAAGATCGTTTAGATCAAGATAAATTAATCCTTTATACCATAGCGCTTCATTTGATAATCTTCCTGTAGGATGATTGACCAAAGAATCCAAGAGTTGCATTGCTTCTTTAGAATTACCCATTTTATGAATGGATAGCGCTCTAATCAATAGGGCATCTTCATAATATAATAAAGAATAGTCATATTTTTCTAAGGTTTCAATTGCTGATAAATAATCTTTCTTTTTATATAATTTAAAAGCATCGATCACTACTTGTTTTGGATTCTCCTCTGTAGTATTTCTTACCTGGTAATCACTAAAACCTACATTCTTGTTCCAGGCTTTTTGTGCTAATTCATTAAGATCGATTTCTTGTGTAGGGAACATAAAATACCAGGAAGAAATGAGTAATAAAAAGATAGTAGCAATACCTGCAATCCATTTCCAGGAGGTCTTTTTATGAGAAGCTTGATCTTCAGTAATTAGCTGCTTCCATTTTTTAGCACGTTGTTTCTGATGTGTACTGGGGTAGTTTTTAGTAATAAGGTTAATGCTGTGTTGATATCTTGATACCTTATCGGCAAAGACAGCATCTTGTTGAAGCCTTTGATCAAATGATTTCATTTCCTTCTCAGAAAGATCCAGATCAAAATATCGGGTGATCAATGTGATGTCTTTATCCTGTATCTCCTTCATCTTAACGTTGTTTGTGAGCCATTAATTGTTCAAATATCTCGTAGACCTTTTTAATAAGCCTCTTTTTACAATTGTATTTTGCTTGCACTAGTGCTTGATAATTAACATACCCTAGTTGTTCTTGTAAATCTTTTAATTTTGTATCAGAATCTATCTCTGTTTGCATAAGGGTTTTACATTTTTGAGATAAGCTATCCAATGCTTCTGATAAAGCCCTTTTTTGCAGCCATTCTATTTCTAGGTTTTCTATAGAATCATTAATGTTGTTATTATTTTGATCATTAAATTTTTGATCTTCAGAAATTGTTTCTTTTAATACTACAGAATTCCAGGGGTGACGTTTCGAAATAAGCCAATTGTTTTTACACATCACAAAAATATAACCGACACTGTTTTCTGGTAATTTTTCCTGAAGAACCACAAATCGTTCCCAAAATTTTTGCATAGCACCAATAAAAATATCTTCGGCTTCTTGCAGAGATTGGGTTAAGGATAAAAGTTTTGGTTTTAGCTGCTCAAAAAGATCTTCAACAAATCGATCAAAAGGCAATTCGTTTCCTTGTATTGCCTGTTCGATAATCTTTTTCAGCGTACTGCTATTCATATAAAGGAGTAATTTCTTTTAACCAACTTTTATCACCAAAAATCAGAAGGGATAAAAATAATCAAAAAAGAATTTGAAAAAAATTGAAAAAATACCTGTTATGTTTTTTGATTCCTGCATTAGTAAAGTATAGGCCTTTTAAAATTGGGGATTAGTATGTAAAAAAACATATGAAAGGCAAATAAAGTTTGGGTGAACTGACACAAACCTTGAGTGTCATTAAATGTTCGGGGACTTAATCATTTTTTTAAATTATTATTATTTATGAAAAAATCGTTGTTAAACTTAGGAAAAGCACTTAGTAAATCAGAACAAAAAAATATCCACGGAGGATTGCGAGGAGGTTTTGGAACTTGCGGTTGTTCTTCAGAATATACTTTAGAAGGTGGAAACGGTATAGAGTGTTCATATGAACCAACTGGAGCCGGTGGTTTTCCTGGAGCAAGATGCTACGGTAGCGTTCAGAATGGAATGTGTTGCCCGTATTAATAACATTTAATGACTTTGAAGTATGAAAAAATCATTGTTAAATTTAGGAAAAGCTTTAAGCAGAAAAGAACTCAAGCAAATCAATGGTAAATCAGGTGGATATTATTGTCCTGGAGGAAATAGTCCTGCAAACGCACCAAGATGTCCTGTCCCTTGTTTTATGGGTAATTGCTTACTGTAAAGCTTATATACAAGAGCTCTGATTTTGAGCTCTTGTTTTTTGTGCTTTCTAAAGGTCGACATGCAATTAGCGAGATCTTGTATCTTTAAAATATGATCCCATCTACTACAAAACGATTTTTGGTTTTTTTAAGCCTAGTTAAGCCTTTCCTGTCAAAATTATTACTTAAGCCATGCTATTAATTTATTCAAGAAAATATCTGGTGGCAAATAAAAATTACTCTTAAAAATGACAGATGTTGACGTAATGGTCTGCTCATTATCTGTTGTTGGTAAACCTCTGATACAATCATAACTGTATGAAAATTGTGATGCCAGCCAATAGTAAACAGCTTTATAAAAGTTGCCAGGAAATAATTCAAGTATTTTAATATGCTTGTTTTTGCAATATATCATATTCATAAGCCCAGCACCATGCAATCCGATAATGTGAGTAGCATTGGTAAATAACTTAACTTGTTCTGCAATGGTAAAGTTTTGCGCATCGATTATTTTAAAATTATTGTTTCGGGCAATATTTTCAATTTCTAAGGAGTTTATTAAACCTCTTCCATAGATCCCTCGGCGAGTAATAAATATTTTACCAGGAGAAGCAACAGCGTTTTTTTCGTGAGGTAATTCATCGAGCAATGAACGAAAATTTTCATGTTTGCATGTTATATTTTGAACAAAGTAAGTAGCATCTTCAATTTCATAATATTCATTTGTAGCCTGAAATATCCAATTACGATTGAAGAATTTTGGGCATAACGTATTAAATTGCTGAAAAAAAATACTTGACCTTAATTTTTCAGACACAATAACAGGAATATCTCGTGATACGTTTAAACGATCAAGTAGTGCTAATCGCCCAACAAAATCATTCAGAAAATGAAAATAATTGGTGTAATTTTCTGATAACAAAACAGCTTTGTTTAATGTTATCTTTTTTTGCCGAAAATAATCATTTTTTGTAATCGATGGTTTAAACTGGTCAAGCACAAATTGAGCATAAGGATAAGATTCTGCAATCAACTTAAAATTTTCTGAAAGAGCCCACCCGAAAGTAGGCTCTATAATGCATTTTTCTGTATAGACGTATAGAAATTCCTGTTGTTCAACACTAGCCTCCTTTATCATTTGGGTGTTAATTGCCGATTCAAATTGATCATATTTCAAATCATCAAATGGCTTGGTTAACACTTGATGCCGTATGTATTTAGACATAATATGCTTAGGTAGAAATTCAAGGACAGAGTTTTCCATGTGATTATTTAATTACATTGTTTTACTTTTTGGTAACTGTAAAAAATAAATGATAACGTTTTACATTTCTAAACATAGGAATCGATGATTTACCCGCTCCAACAGATAAGCATGTTATTATTCTTTTAATAGTACGGTACGAGTAACTTCATTGAAAGGACCAGGAATCAGTGTTCCGGTTTCATCCAGCAATTCTAGTTGAATACTAACTTCTCCCATTGGAAGCCCTTTGATAACCTGCGGGCCCCATTCTGTAATTATAAATTCTTCACCATTAATAGTAGCGCGAACTTTATGTCCATCTTCAGAAAGAGTAGTATTCAATACAAAAAAATCAAGTAATAAATTCTCGGTATCCTTACCAGAATACTCCCCCTTAGGGCGGCTGTAGATAAGCGTTGGAGCTTTCATATCTAACCCTAGAGAATCATGTGGATTTGCACCAACCATAAGTTTTCTAACCACCACCGAGTTTGTATTTTTGACCGATTCATGGTACGAACGGCTTAAAAAAGCAACCAAATGATGCACACCATCAGGGATTTCTTTTTTAAAACTAGGTTCGTAATGCGCTGAGTAGGGCTGGTTATCCAAAATAAAATGAATATGTTGTCCTTTTCCCGAATTCGCCAACTTTAGAGAATTTGGTCCCTGGGTTTGAGCACCTAATTCATAATTCTCTAAGTTAAACACAAAATCCATGTCACCCCCCTGAGACATTTTAATGGTTTCGGGTACATCCAAAGTAAGTGTAGCATCTGTATAAGCCGGAGAATTTTCTAATTTTTCTATAGTGATCGATTGTTTAGTCTCTACAGACTCTTCAACAGGCGGGTTTGCAGTTTTTTCCTCTGTAACATTTTTTTGCTGTTGTTTACACCCTATTAAAGTAATAGATAAGAATAGGATTACGGTAGTTAAATAATAAGTTTTCATTTTTATACGATTTAAAAGTTATTTTTATGAAGGTTATCAAAATTCCATATAGATTCTTTCCCTTTGTTGATAATGGTGACATTTCCCAGATTGGTAACACTATCGTCAGATCTATTTAAATGACATCGTATCTGGGTGATTTGACTATATTCAACCTCATTAGATGCCGTAATTTTTATAATTATATCTCCTCCATCAATGCTAAGCATGTGACCGTCTTTTTCTAATAATTTACATCCCAGATGATATAATTCTTGTGTAATACGGATATAGTCATCAGTAGTACAAGTCATCGCAATCGATTTTATACTGTTAAAAAGCTTTTGGTTTGCATAGTTAGGCTCTAAAAACGCTTCACGCGAATAGAAAGGATGATGTTTTTGGTAAAGACTATCAAGAAAAATAGGATTATAAAAGGCGTACCAGGTGTGTAAAGCAGTACCAGGACTAGGAGTATAGAATGCTTTGAACCAAGTTTCCTTTTGGTTACTTAATTCCATATCTACCGTTTTTGTAGCATTAAGAAATCGAGTATTTTCTACTTTTAGCTTTGGTTTAACACCTAAATGAAAATGTTCATCATTATTCTCTAGAGTGAAACCTACGCCACTTTTTCCAACAGGTTCATTAAATATATTGTCAGGCCCTAAAATTTCTATATAATGTTTATGTCCTCTTAGATAACACATAGGTGTATTATTATCTATTGGAGCAAAAGAAGGAAGCCCTTTATCTAATGCTCCATAAGTTTTGCCCCATCCAGTGTCCTTTGTTAAACTAGAATATGAGAGACTATCCAGAACTATATATAAATGATTCAACATTATCGCAGAAATATGCTTGCCAAAGGCCGCATCAATCTTTTCTCGATCAATCACAGGTGGGACGTGCTTTTTTTGCTCTTGATCTTTACAGGAAACTGAAAGTATCAAAAGAAAAATATAAAAAGCGATTCGATTAAACATGATTAAAACTGTATTAAAAATGAGTGTACTAGATAGTTTGTTTATTGTCTTAAAAGGTATTCTCAACCTCTGCTGCCTCTAACATAAGATAGTGTAGGTCTTTCGAGGTTATTTTATTTAGACTTTATTTCCATTGATTCTAAATTTCAGTTTTGGATTTTCTATTTTCAATGACTTAAGTTCAAAAAAGTTAGGTTAATCTAATTTTTTATCAACTTCCAATACCTACCATCAGAATAAATGATAGGTATTTGGAAGCAGAAAGTTGTCTCTCTCGTTTTGTATAACAAAGAGAATTTTCATTTAAAGGAAAAGACTAAAACATGATTTTAATTAGCCATCATCCCATCAAATAACTTTGCCCTGTCTAAAACATCTCCAGTAGTTGTAAAACTTTTACTAGAAGGTTCATAAACAAGACTATTTACACCTATCCCATTACGTAGCAATTCAATTCCTAAAAGTTCGGTATTGAGAAGACGTTCTCTTTGATAATCGAGGTGTTCGCCAATAATCATTCTTGATTTTAAGAAAGAGCCTTTCTGTCGTTCTATTCTGGGTGCAATACCCGTTTTCAATTTCGCCAAAGATCGTTCCACAGGAAGATGTAATGGGGTCTGCCAATCGAGTAATGCTCCTTGGTAGAAATCCCCATCAGCCTTAGCAACCAATGTGATATGATCTATCTCCTCTTTCCTTATTAGCTTATAAAGGCTATGTTGGGTGGGCTCATCGAACTCAAGAACAACTCCCAGGGCGGTGTAAAAAAAAGAATTTCCTTTATACCTTTCCCTGATTACGGGTTCCATAAAATCCATAGGACAAACCAGAAAAAGGGTTTTTTCTCGTCGTTTGCCGAAGAAAATCATACTGATGCCCCAGGATTATAAGGTAGGGAGGAATGATGAACGTCTATCTTTAATTTTCCCGAAGAATCAAGAGTGTAGCCAAAGGTATATTCAACTTTGACTTCCTGCCCATCCAGGTCAGTAAAGTAATAGTTACCCATGGCCAAAGCTCTTTTTTCTTCGAGTATCATAACCTCGTTTTCAAAACGTACCTTGGTCCAGGGTTGAATAGCAAAACCTCCATCCTCTGGATAGCTATCGTTTCCTGCAATAAAATAGGAAAGAGCTCCTTCCTTATCAGGTCTAAATTGAATGACTGATGTTTTGGTAGGTTTGAACAGGACTTTCTTTTTATCAAAAGCATAGCGTTCATCCAGAAACTTGCTTGTAAAACGCTCGCATTCCTCTCTTTGATCTTTTTTAGCACCGATCTCGACAACTCCATTTCCCCATTCTGCTTGTGCTTTTTGTACTTCTTCTTTAGTAATCATTATTGTTATATTTAAAAATTGAACATTATTTTCTTAATTGAGTATGCCTTTTGTTTTTTGGCGTTTCGAGCTAAAAATTCCAAGGCCAAAAAGGGCTATGGATATTAGATATAGCGTTAAAGCCACTGGAACCAATTGATATGAGGCTGAGCTATATTGAAATTTTGGTAATGTAGCATAGCTTTTTTGTGTAAACTCTTTATTATTATATAGAAGAGGTACAAAATATTCCCGCCAATTTTTTGCAAAAGCCATAACCTGTTTTCGGTAATTTTCATAATCTTCTGAAGAAGTTCCTGCCAAATGGTTGAATGACTCCTGAACAGTAATTGCTGGAGATATCCATTTGAATTTATTCATCCAGTCTTGTTGTTTTTGTAATTGATTCTCAAAAGAACTTACTACCGGTTCTAATTCTTCTTTGACCAACTGTTGCGAAGCCATATACCTGTGCCAAAAAGACCTCTTTTGAGAAGTGTCATTAATCGCATATTCTGGATGGTCACGTAGATAATTGTCAAGGATTTCATCCTGTTTTTTGGTGATTTCTGCTTTCACTTCACGCATCTCATTGACCATAAGGGTACGTGATGGCATAGGATAAAGGGTATTTCCTAATTGGTTCAATACAGAAGGAACCAGTAATACAAACAATACCCAAAGCCCAAGCATCGCTACCGCATTTTTGGCCGAACTACCTACCCATAGGTTAACCAAAAAGGCTAGAGTAAACCAAAAGAGCATATATCCCAGTACTAAAATAAGTAACCCTATAACTAGATTCATTTGAGCTAGGATATCTATACTGATGATAAGAAAAACGAGTATTAAAGCTGCAATGGCCAAAACCGACATCCAGAAGAAACGTAATCCTAGTTTTTGCATTACCCAACTAGGAATACTAATGGGTTGCGCGGCCAGCAATCGTAGTGCACCACTTTCTTTCTCGGCAGAGAGCACGTTATACGAAAAAGCAATAATCAAAAGAGGTAGCAGATACACAATCACAAATGCCAGATCAAAACTACCGAACAGCAATTGCACAGGGCTAGTCATTTCGGTAAAATTTAGTGCAAAATCATCGCCTGTTGCCGTTGGTTTTACAAAATGAGTAAAAAGATCTGCTTGGCCTGTTGATACAAATGCCATAGGTTGGGGTTCCATGCTTGCTACCCTGGGATGATAATTTCCTACAGCCATCGGGCTTGTAGGTAGGGTCCATCGAGAAGCACTTACTTCCATTCCTCGTTGCACCGAGTCGAGAAGTTTTAACATTTCGGCATCGCTTTCCTGTAATTCTTCTTGTGCTTTTACAATGATATTTTTACGCTTCTCTACTTTTTGTTTTCCATTAAAGGCCGAAAAACCGAAGAGAAGCAATACTATCAAACTCAAGAGCTGTATCCACCGGCTACGGAGCAACAGCTTTAATTCATATTTAAAATTGTAACTGAGCATATTTATAAATTTTTAGGAATGAAAAAAAGGAGTCCGAAAGAGCCCAAAAGCCAAAGCCCGATGACCATAAGGTTAGAAGTATTTTGTTTTAGAATGGCTCCGAGTTGAGGAGGAGTGTAATCAAAGTCAGGTAACTGTTTCCAGGTTTCGGCATCTGCTTGATATCCCCAATTACCATATTCTGAGTTTTTAGCAAAATTACCATTCAAAAATTTTTGAGTAGCGATGCGATAGTCCTCTGCGGCATCGGCAAAATCCCAATGCGTGGCATAATCGGTCTGAGCTATGGCCATACTCAAAAATCGGGTAGGAAGATAGGGAGATAGAAGTGCTAAATCCCTGTATACATCTGACTGTTGCTCATATTGATTCTTGAGATGGTTATAGTGTTTTAAATAGATTTTTGCCTGGTGCTCCTCACCTTTTTGCATTCTATAAGCATCATAGTTAAAGGGAAGTTGAGATAGACTATCGACTCCGTATTCTTTTAATACTTTTTCCTCTAGAAGTTTGGCCTCCTTGTTCCAGGGATTATGACCATCAAGCCCGGATTTTTTATCTTTTAAGACATTGGCTGTAAATTCTTGTCGTGTTGGGTAGGGATACTTGTTTTCGGCAAAGTTACTAGCCGCTTTTGGTGCTGCCAAACAGGCGATGATCCAAACACATAGAGACGCCACGAGCGAGATACCTGATTTTTTGGTCTTGATAGAAATCAATAAAACCAAATTGATAAAGATAATATAGTAAACTACGTATATCGCAAACAATAGGAACAATGATTCCCATTTAAACACCCCAAAATCTTGCAAATTAGACAATAAGATACCTGCTACTAAGAACAGAATAGCTGTAATCAACAAAATAGGGAAGAAAAGTGCCATCCATTTTCCCCAGATCCATTTCCATTGAGAAATGCCCTGACTCTTGAGCAATGTTAAAGTACCCATTTCACGTTCTTTGGTAAAGCCGTTATACCCCAGAAGAACAATGAGTAAAGGAATAATGAAGAGCAACATAAAATCTGGTGTCAAATCTCCAAAGCGGGCGAGACCTGTTTGATCTGCCGCTGCGCTGAATTGTGCCTCGTTGCGTTTATGGGCCTCCAGAAAAATGGAGGTACCTGTATATTTATCTACACCTTGATCTACTAGCGAAAGAGGATATTTTGGTTTAAAGGCATAAGTACCATAATGCGCTGCAGAATGTGGGTTCTTTTCACCTTGATTGTCCCAAACCTCACGTTCTGCCGTTTTAGCAGCCGAGTACTGTGCGTTCACATTTTGATATTGTTGAGCACTAACCCACACTGCAACACTTAATAAAATGAATACAATAATTAAGGAGATGCGAACGCGACCGTCACGCAACAATTCCTTGGTTTCCTTAAGAAAAGTTTTTGTTATCATAATAATATTTCTTTATAGTCCATGGTATTGAGATATACCTTTTCTAACTCGGCAAGAGAAATATCATCGGATACAAATTGTTGTCGTAATTTTCCATCTTTCATGATACCTATATGAGTGGCTACTTCTTTGGCACGAAAAAGGTCGTGTGTCGCCATTAGGGTGGCTATACCTTTTGATTTTAATTTGTGCAACAGCAATCCGAACTCATTGCTAGCTTTGGGGTCAAGACCAGAAGTGGGTTCGTCTAACAGCAGGACTTTGGCATCTTTGGCCAAGGCGATAGCGACTCCTACTTTTTGACGCATACCTTTAGAAAACGTAGCGATACGTTTGTCAAAGGCTTCTGTCTGCAATCCCGCTTCTTCCAAAAAATCTTTTAATTCTTTTGTCGAAAGCTTCTTTCCTGCTATTCCAGAAAAATAATCGAGGTTTTCTAAAGCAGTCAAACTTGGATAAAGCATCAGATTCTCTGGGATATAAGCTAAGAAACGCTTGGTTGCCTTGGGATTTTCCTGTACATCTATTTGGTTAATAGAGGCATTGCCCGAGGTTGGTGTCGTAAAACCTAACAAGAGGTTGATTGTTGTAGTCTTTCCGGCACCATTAGCACCCAGAAGGCAATATATTTCACCTTCTTTGATTTGAAGGGTCAATTGGTTCAGAGCAACGTGTTCGCCGTATTTCTTTGTAAGATTGTTAATATGGATCATAATACTATTATTTATACGTTTGAATCTTGATAGCTTGAGATAGGCCAATTGTCGATAGTAGAGAATTCTCCTGTTTCCCAGTCCAGCACCTCCTCATCAGTAAGCAGACATTTTTCAAGTTGTAGAGTTATCTCGGTAACATCGAGATGTTGCCCTATAAAGACCAGTTCTATCTTTCGATCCCCGAAAGGGTTTATCCAATCTGACTCTATTAATTTTTGATTATTCAGAAAGGAAGGGTAGCTGATTCGTTCTGCAAATGACATAGACGCCCACCAAACCCCAGCGGGGTCAATTTTTGTAGAACCTCCTGCAGTACTCCAGATTAAGGCTTGATTACTGCGGGAGGCCAACCAAAACAAGCCTTTACTTCGAATAATGTTTGAAGGGAAATGATTAGAAACATAATCGAGGAACCGTTCTGGATGAAACGGTTTTTTATTACGGAATACGAAGGAGCCAATACCATATTCTTCGGTTTCAGGAATATGTTCATTTTCGAGTTCTCGTATCCAACCTGCAGAATTTTCGGCTTCTTCAAAGTTAAACAAGCTTGTATTGATAATTTCCTGTAATGCTATTTGTGAATTTTTGGTAGGAAATATTCTGGCTCCCGGATTTAATTTATGAAGTATATCATACACATTTTTTAATTCTTGTTCGGTAACCAGATCTACTTTGTTGAGTAAAATCACGTTTGCAAATTCTATTTGATCAGTAAGTAGATTTACAATCGTACGCTCATCGTTCTCAATATTAGTAAGCTGTCTATCCGACAGATACTGGGCACTGGAGAAATCTTTCAAAAAATTATATGCATCTACTACAGTAACCATAGTATCGACATAACTGAAGCGACTTAGGTCGATATTGCCATCCTCACTGGCAAAACTAAAGGTCTGAGCCACAGGAATAGGTTCTGAAATACCTGTGCTCTCGATAATTAGATAGTCAAACCTGTTTTCTTTAGCTAATTTTTCGACTTCTACCATCAGGTCCTCTCGAAGAGTGCAGCAAATACAACCATTGCTCATTTCTACGAGGCGTTCTTCTGTACGAGAAAGGGTGTTTTCATTTTGTACGAGCTGGGTATCTATATTGACCTCACTCATATCATTGACAATTACAGCAACTTTTAACCCTTCTTTATTATGCAAAATATGGTTAAGTAATGTGGTCTTGCCTGCACCGAGGAAACCACTCAATACAGTAACTGGTAATTTTTTCATGACTAAAAAAAATTAAATACTAAAAATGTTGGAAGAAAATTTTCTGACTAACAGAGAAGGGTAATTGATCTATTGTATACACTATGATATGATTTTATAAATCATATCGTCGTAAGTATCAACATACAAAAAGAAAATTTTCAAAAATAAAACGCAACTACCCTAAATATTTTGGTGGCGGCTTATTGTAGATGCTTTTGGGGAGTGTAATACTGTATTGCGATGTTTCGTAACAAAAATTGATTTTGTATTCATGGAAATCTATCGCAGATTTTTGTTCTACTTCTACTAATGTACTATCTGTAAAAGGAGTAAGTTTATAGGATACCGCAATAATTTCACACAGCTCACAATCTATTTGATCATCGTCATCAGAAAAATGAGAAATAGCATGTACATTAACAATTCTAAGAAATAGAAAAGTAGATAGAAAAAAAAGAGTGATTATATTTTTCCAAATGTTCATTCTCATTTGCCAAATATAGTAATTAATTGGATTCTTAAATCTTAAGATATTTATAAGGAATAAGTTTTGGTAAAAATTTTGGATTTATAAAACCTCGTAATGATTTGCACAATGCTACAACATTGAAAAAGAAATTATAATTTATTTAGATGTGTACTTCTAAAAAAATCGCAAAATGCTCCTTAATAATTTTAATTGAGCTTAATGATAACAAAAACATTAAAAATATAGTGATAGTAATGTTAAACAATTATTTAGTAATATTACATTTACTAATGTCTAACTAATTTATCAAAATCATGAAAACACTCAGCAAATTAACATTGATCGCAGTATTATCTGTATTTTTTTCTTGCAAACAAAATCCAGCAGAAACACCAGAGCACAAAGCCATGGTAGAAGAACACAAAGAAATGGAGACTTCTCATGAAGCAATGGCTACAGAACATAATACTATGAAAGATGATCATCAACAAATGGTAGATGCTCATAAAGCTATTGAAAACGATTCTATTCACCTAGTAATCGAAAAGAATCACTCGGTTTTATTGGCTAAACACAGTGAACTTATTGCAGCTCATAAAGCATTAATCGAAAAGCATGCCGAATTAGAAACAAAACATGCTTCTGGAGAGTTTACTTTAGAACAAATGACAGCAGAGCATGAGTCTATGAAAACTGAGCATGCAGATATGAAGAAAGAACACGAAGGTATAGCTGCAGAGCACAAACGAATTACAGAAGAAGATAACAAATTGATAAAGGAAGATCAAGATAAAGCAGCTGAAGAAGAAAATTCGGAAAAGAAATAAAATAAACATATATAAGTTATAGAAAAGCCAAATCGTTCCTTAGCGTTCAATTTGGCTTTTTAAGTTATAACATATTAATTTTGAGGACTTTTTGATTTTTGTATTTGTTGTGTTTAATAGGTTCTGTAGGGACTAAATAATTAGGGATTATTTTCTTTTTAAAAAGAAAGAGTTAATCCTGTTCTTGCTATTATAGTTTATGAACGTTTTTTCTTCTTAAACACGAACTCTTTTTTAGTGTTTTGTTAAAACCTGTGAAGTAAGATTAAGTAGAATAATTCCCTGTTTTTTTGATTTAAAATATTAATAACCGTTCTTTATTTTATGAAAGTAATAAATACACCTATTATTTACTTAGTATGTTTCTTGTCTTTTTCTACAACTGTTTTATCTCAGAATAAAAAAATAGACAGTTTAAAAAAAGAACTAAAAATCTATACCAAAAAAGATACCGTTAGAGTAAAAATCCTTAATCATTTAGCGTATTATCACTATAGAAATAATCCTTCTCAGTCATTAGCCTATGCTGAACAAGCAGGGAAACTTGCCGATGAAATAAAATCCATAAAAGGAAAAGCTCGCAGTTTTTATATGAAAGGGATTACGCATATGGAACAAGGTAATTTTAAAACTTCTATTGCCAATTATGAAAAAGCAATACAATTATACACTTCGATAGATGACTTAAAAGGATTAGCAGGTTGTAATAATGCCTTGGGTGTTTTGCACAAATATAGAGGCAATCTAAAACTTGCCTTAGAGTATTATACAAAAGCTTTGGAGATTGACCAAAAATTGGGAATTGAAATGAATATCCCCAATTACCTCTATAATATGGGCAATATTTACTCTGATATGGGAAAACATGACGAAGCTTTAGTGAATTTTAAAAAAGCGTTAAAGACCTTTACAGGTAGCAACCATCAATACGGGATGCTTAGCTGTTGGAACTCCATGGCTACAGTATATGGGGATTTAGGGAATCATCCTTTGGCGATAGAATGTCACAATAAATCATTAGAAATCGCTAAAAAATCCAACGATCCATTAGCTGTTTTTCAGTCCTTAAATAATATTGGAAACATTTATAAGCAACAGGAATTATATGATAAAGCACTGAGTTTTTATAATCAGGCACTAGATATTAAACAAGCCAGTCAAAATATTAAAAGTACTAATGCCATAAAAACCAACATGGCCAATATCTATATTGATAAAGAAGAGTTTACTACAGCTATTCCATATTTTATAGAAGTGATTAGCCTAAGTAGAAAAATTAAGGATAATGAACAGTTAGCTGTCGGTCTTAACGGTCTGGGTTTTGCATATTTGGGAATTAAGAAATACCCGGAAGCCCTAGCTAATTTTAAGGAATCAAATAAAATTACCTCTACAAATCAAAAACAATATGATTTAGTAGGATCTTATGTGGGTATGGCAACTACGTATTACTACATGAAAAAATACAAGGAAGCATTGATCCATGCTGAAAAAGGGGCACAATTATCAAAAAAACACAATTTTTTAATACACCAACGGGACTCCTACAAATTGCTTTCTAAAATAAACAATGAATTAAAGGAACACAAAAAAGCATATGCCAGCCAACAGCAAGTAAAAATATTGAATGATAGTCTTTTCAATAGGGAAAACATTCAGAAAATTACAGAAATAGAATATGAGTACAAGTATAAAGATGAGTTAGCCTCTGCAGAAAAAAGGGAATTAAGGCTTACACAAACAGTTAAAACGACAACCAATAACTTAGAGAAGTCACAACGAAATCTATTACTTGGGGTGATTGCTTTTTTAATTACAACTTTACTTTTAGGAGCAACAATTTTCTTTTTAAAATTAAGGAATGAAAAATCTAAAACTCAAAATATAATTATAGAACAGAAGTTGCTACGCTCACAGATGACTCCTCATTTTATATTTAATTCACTCTCTGTTTTACAAGGAATGATATTGAATAAAGAAGAAAAAAAATCGGTTTCTTATTTGTCAAAGTTTTCAAAATTATTACGCATTATTTTAGAAAACTCCAGAGATAAAACAGTGCTGCTTTCTCAAGAATTAATTGCTATAGAAAACTATTTAGCACTTCAGAATTTAGAAAACAAAACTTATAAATACACTGTTTTTGTAGAGAAAACGATAGACGTGTCACTGTTTGAAATACCTCCTATGCTTATTCAGCCATTTGTTGAAAATGCCATAGAACATGCATTTGCAGATCAAAAAGAAAATAGAATAATCGATGTTCACCTGTCTTATACTAATAAAAACTTGATTTGTACTATTACAGATAATGGCATCGGGGTTGACTCTCAAAAAGAAAATAAAAAAGAAAATAAAAAATCATTATCTACAACGATAACTTCTGAACGATTAAAAATATTATCTAAAGATTTTAAAATGAAAAGTTCGGTTACTGTTGAAGATAGAAAGAAATATAATGAGCAGGGAACACTAGTTACTTTGATCATCCCTTATAAAATAAAGGAAGTACAATGAAAACATTAATAGTAGAAGATAAAGAATACATTAGAAAAGGCTTACTTAATCTATTGCAATTAATAGATGCCGAAATAGAAGTAATAGGAGAATGTGAATCGGTAAAAGATGCGGTTGTTGTAGCAAATGCCTGTAAGCCAGAATTGATTTTTTTGGATATAAATCTTACCGATGGTACCGGGTTTGATTTTTTAAAGCAGACAGAAAATCTAAATTTTAAAGTGATCTTTATTACGGCCTATGAAGAACATGCATTACAAGCTTTAAAAATAGGTGCGGTAGATTATCTATTAAAACCTGTAGATGTAGATGAATTACAAATAGCATTAGAAAAAGTCATAGCATTACCAATAACAGAACAAAAAAAGCAGATAAAAACGGTAAAAGAAGTTTGGAATAATGAAGACTCTAAATTAATATTATCGCTTCATGATAGTTTTCAGGTGGTAGATTTAAACGAATTGCTATTTTGTGAGTCAGACAAAGGCTACACGACTTTTCATTGTAGTGACAATAAAAAATATATGGTTTCAAAAACCTTAAAAGAATTTGAAGAACGCCTCTCTAAAGCTAATTTTATACGGCCGCACCAATCATTTATGGTCAACTTGAAATTTATAGACAAGTATGATAAATCAGGTGTTATTTATTTAAAAAATGGCAAAAAAATACCAGTATCTTCCCGAAGAAAGGAGCACTTTTTAAATGCTTTTTTACATTGGAATAAGAACTAAACCTCTTTCTTCTACGGATATTTTTTGAAGTATCGCACTTATGTATTCTAAAACTTCAGAAATAGATTTCCTATTTCCTATCCTATACATAAGGTATACTTTTATGGTGTTGAAAAGAACTGAAAACAAGTTTGGCAGCAATGCGTATTTCACAGATTTAACAATTAGCTACAATAGAACTATAGGTAGTAACATCATTGGAGTAACCGTTACAGAAGCGCCCAAATCTTTAAAAATGGGGCAGTGGAATCTCACTCAAAATATTTGGAAAAAGTGTTAAAGAAATAAGGAATATAATTGAAATAATTGCTGAAAAAAATAAAGGAAACAATACTAGCTTCTGCCCAGGCAAAAGGCTTTTCAAGAACTAGAAGTAGTGATTAATAAAGTAGCTATGTAAGTATGTTTATTTTTTATACTAACTTACTAAGTATACAAATGTATTGAACTCATTCAAATGAAAATAAAATTGGTAATCTTATTATTAGTATGTATAGCTTGTAATTCGAATAAAAAGAAAGATATTAATATACCAGTTATTGATGCTATCAAAATAGATACAAGTACTACTATAATCACTTCAAAATTAGATGAAAAGCAAAAAATAACCATAGCTACAATTGATTCTGTAAGCATAAACGAAATAGAACAATTTACTGATAAGGAGTTATCTACCATTTATGAGTACTACCAACATGAAAAAATAGATGAAGTAGCGATATGGTCAGAAAAACTATTTGGCAGGTGTTGTACCGAAGCAGATTTGGATTATTCAGAACTATTGTTTTTTGATATTACGACCAATAGCATGAATAAAAAATATCCATTTGAAAATTTATCAGACAAAACATATAGAACAACTTTTGTGTTTGAAGAAAACGAAAATACTGCGATTTCGATACGATTAAATCGTAATAACAAATGGCATAAAACCCAAACCAATTTATTGGTAGATGATGTTTTAAAAACGAATGATACTATTCTATATCCTTTTAGATTGAGTATTGTGAATGGGTATGTGAAATCAGATAAAACCTTTAAAGAGAATGGAAGAGTCAAAAAAATAAAAGTTTTTTTAAACAATAATTACCAAGATACGGTTCAGCTTCAAGATACTCCCTTGGTACAAGAGTTTAACTTAGATTTTATATATTCAAAAAATGATGTGGTTACATTAATGCCTATTAGTTACTATAAAGGAACTAAGTACAGTGATATCTGTATCTCTGAAATACAAAGTAGTCTATCCCGGATAACGCACCCAAGTATTAATAGAAAGTATAAAGTACGCGAGTTGTGGGAAATTGGAAATAAATCAAAAAATTCAAAATAGATGAAAACTATGAAGCAACTAGTAACCTATATAGTATGGATGATCTTATCCCTAGCATTAGGTATAGTTTATATGCGTATTCTTTTAGGTCCCAACAAAGTACCTTCTGAGGGGCTATGGTACCTGTTCCATATTTTTTACAATTTAGGTCTACTTCATATAGGTGCAAGAATTGGAGGCGTAATAGCCCTTTTGTTTATTATTTCGGATGTTTTTTACCTGAAAAAGAAATTAAAAAACAACATACAAGCAACACTTACCCGGTTTATGTTACTTCTTGGTATTGCTATGATTGTTGGGGGAGTACATTATATATTAGAAAAGGTTGTTGATGTTATTTAAAGGAAAAAACAATATAGTAAGTGTAAAAAAATGAAATTACAAGCGTTAAGAATACCTTCAGGATGGAAAATTAATTGGAATTTATTCTACGAACAAGACATCAACGAAGATAATTGTTTGTATGAGTTTTCTAGTTCTACATTGCTTTCTATCTCTAACCCCCAAATTAATAGAAATATTGAACTGATTTGGCACCCTAAAGGAGATTTGAATGGAAAATACATACTAGAAGTTTTTAATCTTATTGAAAAGTATGATCCTAAGAAAAAAATAATTGAAAAGGTTCCTGAGAGTTCAGTGTCTGAAGTTACTTTCGAAAGCAAAAATAGACAAGAAATAGTCAACAAAATTGAAACCTTAGTTATGGAATTAAAACCATATAAATGATAGTTCAATCCATATGAAATCTAATTATTAGGTTATACTAAAAAAATAACACTCAATAAAAATGAAAAAACGATATATTCTAATTTTACTGATATTCATCTCTTGTACTCCAAAAGCAAAAGATAAAGAAGAAACCGTTGTAAAGGCGCAAGACGTTGTCGAACTAGCTGGAGATATGCCTGAAAAAACCAATAATACAAGTTTTGATAGTATTATTAGAGAAATAAAAATCAAATCAATTCCCTTGGTTGATAAAACAAATTTTGACAGTTTTATAGATCCCGATGATTACAATGAAGTAAATATAGAAGCTTTAAAACTTAAAAAATTATATCCAAACTTTGATAAAGAAGGTTATAACTATAAAGCAATAGCTTCTTATAGAATAGAACTATCAAAAGAGTTTTATACTATTGTTATCACAATTCGTAAAGGAGATAATGAAATGGAATCCGTATTGATCAACTATGATTTGATTGGAAATATCATTGATTCTAAAGTTATCTCTTATGATGAAATCGCCGAAGGTCAATCGAGAATAGAGTCTAAAATCGAAGAAAACAAATTAACCATTAATAACATTTTATGGATTGATAAAAAGAAAATAGAAACCACATCATTTCAAATAAAAACTAATGGAAAAATAGAACCTATTTCTCAAGAAGAAAATCTTATTGATAGTGTGATAGAACAATTGAATCTAGATAAACTAAAAATTAAAGAAGAGTTTATAGTTTCTAAAGTACAACCGCACAATCCTAATGAAACCATTGTAGTGATTCCTGAAATTGCTGGTGAGGACGATGAACACCTTTTTGAGCTTAATAGCTATATTGTATTGGTGGATAATACCACTCAAAAAATAACTCATAAATACTTTGAGAGTTCTAAGACGAATGGCTGGGTTTCTGATGCAGTAGTACTTTCAGAAATTTTAATCGATACTGCCCCATACATCATTGCCCAAAATACAAGAGCATTTGGAGTACGAGTGTTTCATTACGGCATGTCTAAACCAAACCCATATAGTAACAGAACTATTTCTTTGTTTGTAAAGTCAGGAGATACTTTAAAAAAAGTATTACATAATTATGACGTAGAGGATTATGGTGGGGAATGGGATACCCAATGTGCTGGAGAATCCACGAGTATAAAAAATACACTCATTATGTCTAAAGAAAAGACGAATACATACTTTGATATTATTGTAAAAAGCACGGTTCTGGAAAGTAAAACTTTTGTAGATGAAAATGGAGAATGTGATGAAGAAAGCAAAACCTCTTCTAAAACAACAGTATTACAATTTGATGGAAAAGAATATGTAAAAAAATGATCTATGAAAAACAAAGTTTTCTTTTTGGGTATAGGGTATCTGTTTTTAACCGTATCGGGGTATGCTCAAGGCAATAGTTTAAAAACACAATTGCTGCTATTACAAAATTCATTAGGACATAAATTTCTTTTAGACAGTACTGGTTTTTCAACTATTAAAAATGCTAAATTCTATACCAAAAATGGTGATACAAATGTATTTGATATCAATAGTAAAAACGTACATATAGTAGATGTTAATAATGATGGAGAAAAAGATATCATCTATCAAGATAATCGGCATTATCAAGCAACTGTACTGCTGCTAAAAAAAGGGAATGATTTTGTTGAAGTATGGAATGGCCCAGGAGTATTAGTTGATATAAAACAAGAAAAAGAAACCACAATGTATATTGTAAGCAGTGCTATAGGTTGCTTTGATATGACGATAGTATCAACGCTTGTTATTGATAGTGACACTACCCTTACCGAAAACACGATAGCGCTCTATTCGGATACAAAAATGAGTACAATTAATAAAACACTCGAACAGAAAATAATTTCAGGAACCCTAAGAACGCAACCTGTTATAGATGATAAAAAGAAAATAGATCCTTGTACAGGAGATCTTAAAATGGGAAACCAGATAAGAGTCATAGAAAACAAAACCGTAACTGTTATAAAAAAACAAAAGGAGTGGTTCTTCGTGGTTTTACAAGAAAAAGATCAAAGTATAATAGGTTGGGTAAAAAAATGATAAAATAATACATATAAATACATGAGACTAAGTGAATCATTTAGCGGGGCATTACGAACATTTGCTTATTTTATGGCAAGTGGTACGCACTATGAGTTAAAAGGTATTGATTACCTAAAATTGTATGGAGAAGAACCAAGTGCCATAGAACAAGTCTTTGCCATATTTGCCAATGTGATTGAGTTAGACGAAAACAGAAACGTATTAAACGCAAAATATGCAGAAAAAAGAGCCGTAGATTACCTTCGTTCTTATTGCGACCCTAATTTTAAAGTAAAACCTCCCTATGAAGATTGGGAAACAGAATTGCATTAAAAAATGACGTTTAAAGATATATATACATCTGCCCTAAATTTTTGGATTCCAGAAATAGATATATCAGATGGGCAAAGCGTTGGAAATAATGGAGGATATTTTCCAGCTTTATCTAAAATGTGGGACCAAGCTGAAATAAAAGCAGTAGATGAACCAGAATTGATACATTTAATGATTTGGGCCATATTTTGTGGCTATCACAAAAAAGCTGTTGAAAATTTTCAAAACGAAATAAAGAAGGTTTTTCTGGCAGAATTAGATCAGGGTTACATAAAAAACAGGTTTGAAGAAAGCCTTTTCGATAATGGATCTAATGATTATAACGAAGTTAAAAAAGAATACATTAGAAAATGAAAAATAAAGTACAATTGCCAAACGTATATAACTGTAGTAAAAAAAACGTTTTAGTTTTTATACTGTTTTGTACCTGCTGTCTATCATCACATGCGCAGAAAATGAAAAAATACTTACACAAAGAATTAAGAACAGAGGTAGCGACGGTTTGCGAAGAAACACCAGACGATAACCCCTGTGCAGGCAGCACAATCTATTTAGCATTATGGTTTGATAAAAAGCAAGTACAAGTGTCAGAAAAAGAAGTGTCTACATGTGATCAAGAATCGATTTACAACATAGGGACCTATACCTGGAAATTGTTACCCAATAAAGAAATTAAAATAGATTTTGACCCTAATAGGATAAAAGGTACGTATGCAGAAGGATTATCTTTAAAACTTCGAGACAAACAACTTATAGGGTACATAACTTATATAAACGGGGAGGTAGGAGAGTATGCTTTTAAGGAGAAAGAGAAACGATGAAAGATCAAGAATTAAAAGACAATTTACAATTTGAAGATGAAACAGAAGGTATCATTTTTAATCATTATTCGTTCTGCGAAATCATAAAACATATCATGGTGCAATATGGAAATATCACTTATCAAGAAGCTGACAAAAAGCTAAAAAATCATTTTCTATATAAAGAACCAAAATCTTTAGATGATATCTATTATATAACACGCGAGTTAGAATTTCATTGGGCTATGCTTATTGCCCATGGGCACATGTACTGGTTAAAAGGAATTCCTAGCGACTTTAATGAGTTTAAGGAAGAATATCTTGCTTGGGAAGACGAGGTTAGAAAAAAATATAATTTAAAAGAATCATATAACTATTACGATATATAAAAATGAAATACTTCTATCTAATAATTTTAATAATAATGAGTGCTTGTGCTCAAAACACAAAAGAGGTAAAAGTAAACAAGGTTTCTGTGGTTAAAGAAACAGAAATCGTAAAAGATAGTATATCATCACAAAAGCTAATGAAGCTTTCCAAAACAGCCGCAATACAACAATACGGAGCACCAGCTTCAAAAGAGCAGTTTACTTTAGGCGAGGCATACGGAGAATTTAGAAATAATATTACCAATACATATATATCAGACCAGAGAGCTCCTGAAACTATTTTTATAGAAGAGCTTACCTGGGAAAAAGACCAAGATACATGGATAACGGTTTGGTACGAAGTTCAAGATAAAAAATCAATACCTAAGGAAACCTATATATGGGATAAAGGGACAGAGTTCTAAGGTAAAAAATAATGAACCATGAAAAACGGATGCACTATTGCAGATGCAATGAACACGTATAACATTGCATTAAGAATTATACTGTCTAAAGGGTATAAAATTTTCCTTATACCAGACAAAAGAGAAGAATATTTTGGTGATTTCTGTGCAGTTAAAGGTAATCATAAATTCATTGGTGGTGACCCATTAAGAGTATTAGGTCTTGTTTCTATTTGGGAAAATACAGGCGATGATTGGCAAAACAGTCATTTTTCTGAGCAAAATATAAATGAAGAATCTTTATACGATAAAATTCTTTCGAGAGCCTATCCCGATAGTGTTGAAGATTTCAATGCTTTATCAGATAAAGAGTTTATAGATTTTGTATTAGATTATAGATTGTTTTTTACACAGGTTTTAGACGAAAAATTCCCTGAAAACCCATCAAGGCAAGATATGTTTCAATTAGTTAGCACATTTTACTTAGAATAGAAATTAAAAATGGAAGCAGTAAAAACAGAAATAGATGAGTAAACCAGTTGTTAATATATGGGATAGTGTTGGATTAGGGATCATAATAGAACTTCCTATAGGGATTATGATTGCTAATCAAACAGGAGGAACCGCTTGTCTATATTCAACATGTGAAGGTACATTCTTACCATTAGCTAATGATTATAATGAAGAAACAAAGGAGTTTTTAAGTCCGGAAATAGAACTATCAAATTATTTTCAAGGAGTAAAATACAAAGGTAACGGAGCCATAAAAGGTATTGATCTTGAAGATGTCAAAAAAATAAATGCCATTATCAATAAATCAGGATTAAACAAATTAATAGAAATAGATGTAGAACGATTAGAAGAATCGCACGAAGCCTGGATACGAATAAAAATTAATGATGA
Source organism: Aquimarina atlantica (assembly GCF_000626715.1). GTDB lineage: Bacteria > Bacteroidota > Bacteroidia > Flavobacteriales > Flavobacteriaceae > Aquimarina > Aquimarina atlantica. Next base: position 38,320 of record NZ_AQRA01000005.1, read on the forward strand.
TAAGAATACTCAATTAATAAGTGGGTTTGAGAACTATCCTCTAAACGGAGTATTAACCTGGGCAAATAGTGATTAATAGTAGTATGAAAAACCAAATTCGAGATATAGAAGAACGCTTAGGTATTCAACTTGAAAAGTACGATTATAAAAAAGAAAATCAAGTAAACACTTATAGTACCTGGACGCAATTAGAAGGCATAAGAGAATTGAAGTTAGAGCATGTTTCTATAGATAACATTAGTGAATTATTACCCTACTCAAAAAACCTACATACCCTAAAACTAATTAATTGTACTATTGGTACTATCTACGGACTGTTTCACTTTGAAAATTTATGTAATCTAACGCTAGACAATGTTACTGTTCAGGATTTAGAAAAAAACTATCCAAACAAAGATTGTATTGATTATAATGGGTGTTTGATGGAAATAAATTTGAAAAACATGGAAATCATGCATTTGAGGGTCTTAGAACCTATGGCAAAAAACTTAGTCCATGTTTTTATTACCGATTGCACCATTCATAATTTTTATGAGGTGAATCTATTTCCAAAATTGTATGATTTACGGCTAGAAGATGTAGTCATCAAACAATCAGATAAGGATATACGATATGAATCAAGCCAGGATAGAAATTTTACTTGGTTATTCCTTACCAAAATGGAAGTTGCTGATATCAGTTATTTTCTTCCGATAATAAAAGGTTTGCATGGTTTTACCCTCAACAGTTGTACTATTGGTAGTATTAGGAAACTAACGGAATGTACGAGTTTACAAGAATTTGAAATAGATGCCGCTACAGAAATTAAAGATGTAGCATTAGTAAAAGATGATACATCTCCTTTTAAAATTAAAGAATGTATTATTTCAGTAAATGAAGAAGAAAATGATTCAAAAAGGGTAGCATTTAATATTGAAAAACTAGGTGCTTTAGCCAACAGCATAGAATCAATTACTTTTAAAAATGATCATGTTTCCAATCTGGCATACCTTGTAAATTTTGAATCATTAAATGCACTAAAATTTGATCGTGTTACCGTTAGGTTAAAAGACTTTTTACCCATAGCAACACAAATTGTTTCTTTAGATTTTTCAGAATCCACCATTAAAAACAGATCACAAATACAACACTTTAAAAATCTGGAAGTTTTAAAAATAAACGCAGATACTACAGCACAAAATTTCAAAGATTTTAAAACTCTTTTGCCTCTAAAGCATCAATTAAAGAAATTTGATTTTTGGAATTTTTCCGAGAGTCGTGTAAAAAACTTAGAATTAATCGAACAGTTTACTGTTTTAGAATCTGTTTTCGTTTTATACGCCTCAAAAAAAGTAGCGCAACGCATTTTTTCGCTACCCAGTTTAAAAAAATTATCCCTGCATATCCGTGCAAAAAACACACCGACATTTAGTGTAAAAGCTCTTAAGAATATAGAAGAACTCTATATCGAAAATAAAAATCATATTACGCTTAAGGGGCTTAAAAAACTTGAACGGTTAAAAGTTTTAAGTCTAAAAGATGCTTGTAGTGCAAAAAACATTCATAAAATTAAAAACCTGCAATATCTAAAGATAAATGAAGTCATAAATAGTAATGAATTACCAGGGATAGATACACTTACAAAATTAGAAATTGATGTGACAGAAGATTATGAAGTTTTAGGTTTGGAACAATTCTCTAATCTAAAAGAACTCTCGATAAAAGGAACTAACAAAATTACATTGGGACATTTGCCCAATTTAAAAGTATTGGACATTTCGAGTATATTCCCTAAAGAGATAGATTTTTTGGATCATGTTCCTAATCTAGAAAAATTGTGTTTAGAAAATAACTGTATGACTGCAATTAATGGACTAGATAAACTTACGAATTTAAAAATGTTGAACCTTTCTGAAAATACGATTGAAAACATTGATGGATTAGCAAATTTAAAAAGTTTAGAACGGTTAAATCTATACGAAAATGAAATTTCTGAAATACGTATTTTGAATACATTGCCCAATTTAACACAAGTCAATATAGCAGGAAACACTATCGAAAAACCAGAAGTTTTACGACAATTAAGTAGACCAGAAATAGCCATTTTTTATGGTCTGCCCAAAGTACCTTTCTGGATATGGAAAGATCAGGATTTTGAATTGTAATATAGTACAAAAACTACCTAGACTAATGAAACTAGAAGATATAAAAAAAGAAGCAGCACAATACAAGTATAATGATATATCATCATTATCATCAAAAATTAGAGAGTTTAAAAACAAAGGAGTTTCATTTTTAGGTTGTGTAGCCTTTGTACAGGTAAATCAAGAAATTTCATTAAACGAAGCCAGAGAACTAACCGTAAAGCTAGACGCATATAACGAAGATGAAAAAAAACGGATAGATGCAGCATACCAATTAATGCTAAGTGAGTTTAAAGAAGAGGAGTAAATGATGATAAAAACAAACGGATATAAATTGTATCCCTACGGATATGGATTGCATATATGTGTATTAAATATAAGGTCATAATATTGCCTAAATATGTTGGAGTATCTGTAATAAAGGTAGATATATAAATAAGTTACCTGTAATTGAAATGAATAAACACTTAAAAGAAATATCTGTAAGAGGAAGATATGCAATTGGTCTGTCCTGTATAAAACTGTTATTAAGAGAACGGAATTTGCATCATTCGGAATTTTCAAGAACATTGTTCCGAAAATTAGGGGAATTCACACAGGCTAAAAAATTAGATGTTTGGGAAGAAGAGGTTAAAGCCTATTTACCTTATAATGAAACCAGTGATGAAACCATAAGTGATTTACAGAAATTTAATACTTTTTGTAAAGAATATAATAGTTCTATAGATAAAAATTGGTATAAAGGGGTTTCCCTTGAAATACTAGAGGCTTCTTTTTACGATGAGTTAATTGAATTTTACAAAAAACCTGAAAATAGGACAATAAAAAAAGTGGCAGAGTTATGCGAAAGTATTGGGCGAGCAGAAATGTATGGGGCAATGAGTAAAGGAAATAGTAAATTGACATTAAAATATAGTAATGAAATCCTTGAAATAACCGGTTTAGTTTCAGAATTTGATTTTCAAAAGATAGCCAAAGAATACCCTTTTTCAAAAGGAGACGGGTGGGGAAAGACCTTTAATATTAAAACCTTTAAAAGAAAATAACAACAACTAACAAAGAAGCTACAAAACATTGCAATTAATTTAAAAAATAAGATGGAAGATAAATTACCAAGAGGAGTTTCCATACTTGATAAAAAACAAAGTTTATGGAGAAAGCTCAAGTGTAAGGAATTTTTAAACATTAAAAATGCTGGTCCATATATCTATACAATGGATAAGGAGCTGCCAAGAACATGTATACCTCACGACACATTTTCAAAGTATGTAGTTTCTATCGCTAAGTCATCCATATATGTATTATTTCATAGAGGAGAAATGTATAGGGTTAAACCATGGGCATTTAAGCAGTTTTTTGGAGATGGAATATATTATTGTGTGATGTTCGATGATACTTTTGATTGGTTTTTTTTTACTGATGATGTTAGTGAAGATCGTAATTTGGTAACTGCTTATTATCGAAATGAGACGTATAAGAGCTAGTTATATGCTGAAAAAAATAATGAATCAATATCCAAAAAGGCTATTGTATGAAGTAGAACAAGCCTAACAAAAAAATAAACACGATTAAAACGGGCGTTTATTCAAACTACCCCGTGTTATAAAACGAAAAGGGAAACATGAATAATTATAGAAAAATAATAAATGAATTTAAATCGGGTAAAAATGAATCTTTATTGGTTGGTTTTAAATGTACTCATAATGGAAAAGAAGGATACGGTGAAAGTGATGATAAAAACTACTCGAATAGAAAAAATCTTATTTTAGAATTGTACAGTAATTATTCTGCTGACGATAAGCCGCTTATAAAATGGTTATTGAAAGAAGAATTAAAAGGGTTTCAATTTGATATTCCTGTTTATACAACTGATTTATGTGCTTTTATGCTATTTAAGCATATGAAAACCGAAGATATATACGATTTGTATGAAGCCAAATTTGGTGCAGGTTCAGATCATGAAGGGTATATTGATATAGAATTGGTTTTTGGACTACATAGAGATGAAACGAAAGCATTTCTGAGAAATGAAAAGACTCGAATAGAATTGAATACTGAAATACTCGAAACTATTGAATGGTATGAGTCAAACCCCAATGCAAAATTTAAAAGTAGAGAAGAGTATATTATTTATTTTGAAACGGTAAAAGCTGATAATATAAAATCCGATTTAGAGGAATACTAAAAAACGCTATAGCACGATATAAATGGCATTAAAACGATCATTTATACTAACCATTATTAACAGTAATTAAAAAATCAACATTGGAGGATAATAATAACAAAATACCATTCGAAACATTACATTCATTTCATACAGAAAATGAATTTGATGAAGAATTCTATAAAAAATTTGTAGCACCTTTTTATACGGTACGTATTATAAACCTAACCAATTTTAAAAGTGATTATGTAAACATCAAAGCTGAAATAGGTACTGACATCGTTAAAAAGATAATTGGACAAAATAATTGGCGAGAAAGAATTGTTGGAGCATTTTTCTGTGCAATTGAGAATTTAACAGAATTTGAAGATATAATCGGAGTACATTTCCTGAAAAGTGAATTAGTTCATCAAGGCAAGGGATTTGCTTTAGCACTTGCAAGTTTTAAGTCAAAAAAATCCATCGATTACCTAAAAAAATATCTTGACTATTACTTGACCAGAAAAGACCTGAATTATGAACAAAATTATGCCATGTCAGCCCTAAAATGGATTGATAAAAAAACTAAATCTGAACATACAAAAGAATATGAACAAAGATACTCTGAATGGGAAAAAGATGCTTCAAGAAAATTTGATTCATATTATGATGAATTTGTTCAGCAAATGCAAATCATTGAAGAATTGAAAGCAACGGGTAACCAGTAATAAAATGAATACTATGGAGAAACTTAAAAACATAGAAGAAGCACTCGGTATACAGTTTGAAAAACATGATTATAGCAAAGAGCAAACCAACACCTATGAGTATTTTGAACATTACAAAAGAATAACGACATTAACGATTCAAAATATAAGCATTGATAATCTGGACCTGTTTTTGCATTTGGTTAAAGAAATATCCAGGTTAACCTTTATCAATTGTACAATTAAGGATATTAGTGACTTAATTAAGTTCGAGTTGTTATATGAGTTCACTATAGATAATGTAACCATTGGCAATATAGACATGCTTTATAATAACAAGACTTGTACTACTGCTTACGATGGTAATTTAAAACATATCAATATTAAGAATATGACCATTGACCATCTAGCGGTATTGCAGCCTATGGCAAAAAAAATCGATCATATTTTTATGACCAATTGTGTTATTCATAATTTTTATGAAGTAAACCTTTTTCCTAAACTATACGATTTACGATTAGATGATGTTACCATAGAGCAATCAGACAATGATATCATTCATAAAGCAAAACCAGATAGGAATTTTATCCGTATTTGTCTGACCAATATGACCTTTGATACTATAGATATATTTTTACCCATATCAGAAAATGTACAACATATTGATCTTAGTAAGTGTACTATTAATACGATAAGAAATATTCATCAATTCTCTAAGTTAGAACGTTTAGATATGGATACCGCTACTGTTATTAAAGATCAAGCGCTATCCAACGATAAAGCAACGGGATTTACCATAAATTACTGTATGTTAGGAGAAGAAAGGTCATCTCCAAAAGCAAAAGTCAATTTGCAAAACCTTGCATCTATAGCACATTATATCAAAAACTTAGAGTTTCGTCAATATGTATCTGGTGATATGACGTTTTTACAACACTTTACCCAGCTCGAAAAATTAGATTTTGAATACAGTACAGTTACCATTGATAATTTTGTACCCATAGCACCTCAAATAAAGGAATTGTATTTCAGTCAATCAGAATTAAAAGAGACAGCACAATTAAAAGCATTTACACAATTAGAAAAAATCACATTTTACACCAATCCTCACGAAAAAGGGTTGATTGATTTAAAAAAACTCCTACCGTTAAAACATCAACTTAAAAAATTAAAAATAGATGAAGATGAGGTGAAAAATATATCGTGTATCAAAGAATTTACAGTATTAGAATCCTTAGACATAACCGTTACCTCTATTGCCCAGGCCAAAAGTATTGTAGCATTTAAAACCCTTAAACGATTACGGTTATTTATAGATATAGAACCCGAACCACTAGATACTATAGCCATAGATGTAAGTGCTCTAACGAACGTAGAGACACTAGAACTTTGGTGTTATTTTTCTATTGAATTGATAGGAATAGCGTATCTCCAAAAGTTAAAAAATTTTACGCTTTATGGGAATTTAAAAAATACCAGATTAGATACCTTACATAACCTAAAGTACTTACGATTAGATGAAGATACAGATATAAACGAAATACGTGCCATAAAATCGTTAAAAACATTAGTGCTAGAGGCATCAGAAGCATCTAAAATTGATACTTTAGAGCAATTTCCTAATATAGAAAATGTAAAGATTAGCGGAACTTCTAAAATTAATTTGGGCAAACTGAGTAAACTTAAAGTTTTAAAAATACAATGGGACTTAAATTTAGCAGAAACAACCTGTTTTGATGATTTACCTAACCTTGAAAAACTTGACTTAAGTTGGTGTAATATAAATCACGTAAACAATTTAGAAAAGCTTACGAAGCTAAAAGTATTAGATTTATCAGAAAATGGTACCATAGAAAATATAGATGGATTGCGAAATCTCAAAAAATTAGAGCAACTTAACTTATACAGCAATAAAATTTCGGATATCAGTGTGTTAAATACACTACCGTGCTTAACAGAAGTCAATTTAGAGAGTAACGGATTAGACAAGAAAGCATTTTTACAACAACTAAACAAACCCGAAATAGCCATTTTTTATGGTTTGCCATTTATACCTTTTAGGATATGGGACGATCAATATTTTGATTTGTAAAAACCATAATGGATGCTTTCTCAACGAATTTAGATTGTCAAACCACGAATATTGATTAGAGGTAGTAATGCAAACTAAATATACTTAATATTACATCGCATATTATATCTAAGACGAATGATAAGATTAGATGAACTACATATTTGGAAAAAATTAAGCAGCCCATATGGAAACTCTGAATTAATACCTTCACTTATTAACGAGCTTTCAAAAACATTGGATAAAAAGATTGCGGATGAATTAATCTGGGAATATATTTATCATCAAGGATCAGTATATGAAAATACACTTGCGACCATACCCTATTTATTAAAAATAATTGAGGAGTCAGATAACATTGAATTTAATTTGGATGTTATAGCTTCTCTGGGAGTTGTTTTAATTGACCTTGACAACATATCGTACATAGAACAAGTATTCAAAGAAAATAATCTTGATGAAAAGGAAAAAAATAGCATTCAGATAACATTTATTGATGCTGTAGAAAAGTTTAAGAGCTTAGTAAATCATTATGTGACTAATACCAAGATTTTAGATGAGGAATCCAAGCGATTTTATTTAATAGCATTTTTAGTTTCAATAAAAAGACATAAAGAAGCTGAAATATTTAAAACTTTCAATATAAATGACGAATATATTTTTGTATGCCCTAACTGCGAAGAAGAAACCTTCTTATGGAATGAAGAAAATGTTTTAAATGCGTATAGTAGAGATCCTACCACCAACAAAAACCAAGAAAAGTTAAGAATTGTTTTAAACGAATCTAATGTAAGTCTTAAGTGGTTAGAAAAACCAATTGACATAATGAATATTAATTCGTTAAGACCATTAATTCAATATTTTAAAGGAGATATAAATTGTCATAGTTGTAATAAAAAACACAACGTATTTACAGGAATAATGAATAGTATATAAAAACTATAATAATCAATTTGATAGTTTATTTGTGATTTATAGGATGCAATCATACAATACAAAAGATGTTAGCTATCACTATAAAAACAAAACTTTTACAAATTCATCTAATGCAAAAAACAAAGTTGGTCTTGTACCCGATACGTCAAAGGTCTTAAAAAATGAAAATCATACTATTTATTGTCATAGCACTTTTAGTTTTATCGACCCTTATTGTGTTAAGATACCGACTGGTTCGCTCTAAAATAATTAGAGGAGAATCAGAAGTAAAATATAAAATGATTGACCTGGGACAGAAGGATATTTTCAGACATGGGTTAGAATCTTTACTGGGAAAAAAAAGAGTATTCTTAAGAACAAAAAATAAAGATATCGAATGGCTATATATATCTAAAATCGATTTCAAGAAGCTTCATCCCGAAAGTCCAATAAAAATGAAGGAGAAGAACTACACCATAAAATTCAACTATGAAACAAAGCGCTTAATTTTTGGAGGTTATGCCTGTGCAAAAATTATTTCTTTCGAAAAAATTAATAAAACTCCCGAAGTGTTAAAATGACAAAAAGCAAAATTAAATTAAGATTTATCCTATGGTTCATATCCATGAGTCTAAGTACAATGGGGTTACTTTTACTCATAGGGTTACTTCTAAAAACACTTTTATATGAAGGAATTGAGACATTTCTGCTTTTCATGGTATTCCTATTGAGTCTAATCGTAATGGTAGTGCTCATTATTTTTAAAGACTTTAAATACATCGTTATAGATCAAGAAGCCCAAACAATTAGGTGGCGTTCGATATATTATCCTTTAGGAAAAACAGCCAGGTTAAAAGACTTTAAAGGATATATAAAATCTGTAGAGTATGGTCGGTATGAAGATTATAGGACAGTTCATCTTGTAGATAAATCATCCAGAACCTCATTTAAAATAAACGGATTGTTCTACGAAAATTTTGACGAAATTTATGAAGCAATTGAGCTAAAAGAAATAAAAAAATACCATTTCGGCTTTTGGAAATATCTAAAACTAATCTGTACAGGAAGAATTCAAATAGAATAAATGCAGATGTTAGCGCTCTAAAAAACGAAAAAAACAGATGAAACTAACAACACCCATAGAAATTGATTTACTACAGTTTTTTAAAACAGGAAAGTTTGACTATCTAAAACTGGGACAAACCAAAGAGTGGATTGTAAACAATTTTCCTGACCCTGATTGTTTTGGAGCTGATTTTTTGACAGAGGAGGTTAATATCTGGACCTATGGGGGGATCGAACTGCATTTTGAAAATGAAAAACTCTATTTAATATTTTCAGATTATTGGTATGAAGGGAAATTGGACAGCAGTAGCCAACTAAAATTAAACAAATGGATCTTCGAAGATATTAGCCAGCTCAACCTGTTATTTGTGATAACAAAACTAAACGAACATAATATTGATTATAAAAAGAAAACCGATAACCTGGGGGTTTTATTACGATTAAAGAGCGGTGTTGAATTAACCTTTGAAAATATTGATGACGTTGAGGGGTTAAACTCAAACAGTTTTCAATTAACTTCTTTTTCCCTGGTAGAAGAAAACCCATACCGCTGGAAAGAGTAATGTTTTAGTATGAGTAGTAGAGATCGCTATACCGAAATAATTAACGGAATGAAATCTGACGATAAACAGCTGCAATGGCACACTATGGTCAAATGGTGTACACTATGGATTGATGTTGAAAAAAAGGAATTAAAACCACTTCTTGAATTAATAAAAGAGTGTAAAGAAGTCGGTTTTTGGGAGTGCTACTATCCTAGCCAATCGCATTATGCCTTAGGGCTTTCCTTAGGTAAAAACTATGATGAACGGTATAATTTACCCATGGTATATATCAGATATAACGCAGATAAAAACAACTTTGACGTTCAATACCAAAAAGGACAAGGAGGAGAAACCACCAGAGTAGATTGTGGAAGCAAACTCTCAGAAAACCATTTTAAAAGCATCACACATTGGTTAGGCGATAAAAAGAACAACAGCAGAGACCCAGAAAATGAATAAAAAAGAAGCATTGATCCAGGAGATACAGGAAGCATTTAAAGGCGTAAAGCTCGATGAGGGTATAGGTCTATGGGAAGCACAAGGACATGATGATAGAGTAAGTGATGTAGAATGTAAAAAGCTAAGAGCTAAAGATGAAAAAGAAGATTGGAATAATATCCCATTAATTCATCTATATCAATGTAGTAGTTCATTAACATTTTTTGATGCCAAAGGAATGCGTTTTCATACGCCCATGTTTTTACTATATGCCATAGGAGTTTTTCAAAAAGAACAAGAAGAATTGCAAAAGAAAGGACTTTTGAATGGCTGTTCTGACCCTGATATTGAAAATAGGTTACAAACTATTACCGATTACGCTCAAGATTCATTAGGGTACCAACAATTATATACCAAACCATTTTCATTATTTTCTGGCAAGCAATTAAAATGCATTCTAAAATTCCTTGAGTTTAAATTGAGTGAATTAGAAATGTATTATAAAAGTAATGATGCAAAAGAACTAGGTTTATTACCTACAGCAGTTAAATACAACAAGGACTATATGCAATTGCAAGAAGCATTAAACTGTTGGATACATAATTTTAAAATCGAATACGTGTTGAAATGACCATAAGTATATTGATTTCGATCAAATGATACCTTCAGATTTAGAACAATCTTCTCGTATGTAATAACAAGAAAACTTTTTAAGAGTCGATTTTTTGCAAATATTAATTCTTCCTCTACGAATATAGGTTAACTATAGTACACTAACATAAATAAGCTTAAATTAGTTACATACTAAAAATGGTATAAACCTTTAAAATCAAAATGAAACTAAAACTACTAACCATCTTACTTGCAATTTCAACAATACTGCTTGGAGGATTAGCATACTGGTACTATTTGGAAGCAAATTTTAGTGCCAAAGTAATTAAAGATAGAGAATTAACAATTACGAATTACAAAAAAGTAGTTAATGCAATTGGAAGAAGTGGTGGTGTGCATGTCAATAAGCTAAAAACAGAACTAAAAAAGGAGTTTGATCTTAACGAAAAAATTGGCTATAGTGACCATAGTAAAGAATATTATTATGTCCTATATCCAAAGAAATATGAAGTGAATTCTAGAGAAATATGGGATTTTAGGGGGCTTGAATTAACTCTTGACGAACAAAAAGCGTTCAAAACCATACATATGTATAAACCTTAATATGGTCATGAGGTACTGTTTAATATATAGAGTAAATTTTTTCATTGCATTACTATTATTTTTTAAATTCAATAGTTATGCGCAGCAAAATGGGATTGTTCGTTTTGAAAACGACACCATAGCCATAAAAAAGCAAAACGATTCTATTTACTTTTATACTAGTTTAGGTGAGTTAAGAAAGATCGTTAATTTAAACAGTAAAAAATCTACTCCTTATGGAGTACCAAAGGAAGTACAAGATATTATCTACAATGGGGAAATTCCGGAATGCATAGAAATTTCAGAAGAAACATTTCCTTCCTATTTATATACAAATCGATATGTTGATGCAGGCATAGTACTTTGCTCTGTAAATTACTTTTATAATGATTTAGGCTTACAAACAGGATATAAAGAAATTTGTCCAAACGATATTGCAGATGGAGATGACCATCATTTTGGAAGTGAAAACCTCTATAAATACAATAAATATGGGTTATTGATAGAAAAAGAAAATAGTATATTTAGATATAATAACAAGGGGCAGTTAATTGAAAAGTGTTATCGCAATGCGAAATCCAAAAAAATATCCTGTTCCAGAAAGTACAAGTACCAGGATGATAAATTGATTGCATCTACAAACACCACAAAAGATGGCAAAAACGATCTGGATTATACATACAATAACAAAGGACTACTATCAGAAATCATAAAAAATAAGCGAAGTAAAATAGTATTAGAATACAATAAGCACAATAAAATAATCAAAGTTAGTGACGTAAAAACATGGCGAAATAAAACATTTAAAAACACGCGTTTAATCTATCACTACAACCCTCAAAATAGAATTATTAAAATTAGTACATACACACATTATCCAGATTTCCCTTTTGAAGACTGGGATTTTGTATATGATACTAATGGAAACCTCATTCAAAAGAAATTGAATGGAAAACTAATAGGGAGTTACCAATATGACGATAAAGGAACTTTAATCTACCTAGACAGTAACAGACGGTGGGGAGAAGACAAAGGACATATAACCTACTAACTAATTTAAACTAAACAAATGAAACATGTACTGTCTATACTAACTATAATGCTAGGGTTAATAACCATTTTCTGTATAGGGATGTTTTTACAAAGAGCCAATATCGAATACAATGCTAATGGCAGGTTTTTATCCCCAGATGGTGTTGTTTATTACGAGCAAGCAAAACAAGTATATGGCATTTTAGCACTTTTAGGAGTGTTTCTTACAGGAACACTCATATATAAACAGATAAAGAAAAACAATTGAAAATAATTACCATCATTTTTACAACTTTTATTTCTCTGAACATATATAGTCAGGAGTATTATTTTATAAATGCTAAAAACGGCTTAAATGTGCGTTCTGGCAGTGATTTATCATCATCAAAAGTTGCTAAAATTCCATATGGAGTTTTAGTAGAAAAAATATTCGATACCAACAAAAAAATGACCATTAATGATAACGGAAAAATAATCGCAGGAAACTGGGTAAAAATAAAATATAACAACTATTTGTATTTAGTATCAAAAGAAACCGAACCATTCGTAAAAGAAGGGTATGTATTTGATGGTTATTTAAAAAAAATAATAGATGATAGCATCATAAATAGATCTCAAATAAGTAGTGTCGAATTTAATGAATTAAAACAGAAATCATCCAGACAAATTCATAAGCCAAAGAAAATAGGTAGCCTGGATTCTATTAAAAAGATGCTGAAAAATCACATAGAATGGACTACTAAATTTGAAAGTGAAGAACATAAAAGAGATGATTTAATTAAAAGCATTAAAACAAAAAACGGACAAAAACTAAGGGTAAATCACAATAGTGCAGAGGATTATGTATTTGCTGCAGGTTGGTCAGGATATTATCCAGAATATGATATTTTAGTTTTAGAAGGAGGACATAGTATCGATGTCTGTTTTTCAATCCAAACTGGAGAAACTGAATTAACTATAGGCAATCCCGAGTATATAATTCCATCACCCCAAAATACACATCGTTTAAATGGTATTTTTGGAGGGCATGAATGTATTACTTATTTTTTGCAAAAAAAGATAAACGATGAGTTTACGTATTTAACCCAGTTTGATAATAATTACGATATCTGCACCTTCAAAGAGTTTTATTGGATAAATGAAACTACATTTATCTATAAGATAATTAGTCACAAAGGCGATGCTATTTTTTTTAAAACAGAAATAAAAGACTATGCTGTAGAATTGCCTGCGTCAGGCACAAAATTAAGTGATCTTATACCCCAGGGGTGGAAAGTTTTGTCTACTTCATCTGGGGATTTAAATAATGACAACATAGATGATGTAGTCTTTGCAATACAAAATACATTACCAGAAAATTTAGAATTTAATGATGGTCCTGGAATTGATACACTTGATCTCAATCCAAGAGTTTTGGGGATATATTTTGGAAAATCGGATCATATTTTCGAAAAGAAACTACAATCAAATGAATTCATCATATTACGAGATTCACCAACAATGGATGAACCCTTCGATGGTGTAAAAATCCTTGATAATGGAGATTTACAGATTGATTTTCATTTTTGGTACAGTGCAGGCAGTTGGCAAATGTCAGACCATCAATATACATTTCGATATCAAAACAAGGCTTTTGAATTAATAACTTATGAATCAAGTGAACGGCATAGAGGTTCTGGCGAAGAAACTGATTACAAGGTTAATTTTATCACTAAAAAAATGAATACCTCAAGAATGTATTTCGATGATGAAACTGATGAAAAAAACGAAGAAGATCTTCAGAAAAAAATTGAAATACAACAACTTAAATCCTTAAAATCATTAGGCAAACCATTTGAATGGGAATTTCAAGGTATAAGGATATAATCATAAAATGCAAAAAGAAGGAAAAATATATATTGATTTCAATGCAATGATAACATGTGATTTGGTACTGTTATCAAAAACCGATTTCAAAAAAGATGCAGACGGAAATACAATAGAACTCAAAGAAGGAATGAACATCTGTGTGTATATGGATGATGAAGACGAATTTGGAAAACCAGACAATTTAATTGCCTGTGGAACAGTAGAACCCAATAACAGCGGTGCATTTACCAGCTGTAAATGGAATATACGTATCGATGAAAACGGAATTCGTCATGAGTCAGAATTAAATAATAATCACGGATGCTAGAAGAAGCCAAAAAAGAATTATATCGTAATAAGCACCTTTTAATTATAGGGAAATCCGAAACAGACCGAAGGCTGTTTATTAACAATCTGATAGAAGGTGTTCATAGAGAAGTGGTTAGAACCCCAAGAGGAATAACAACATTAGACGATTATGCAGATTTTATTAAAAAAGTAAAAATGTATAACCCCGATTACAAAACAGCTGGATACCCCCCTTTTCCAGCATTACAATTGGTGTATTCGCATCATGATATATTACGTAAAGAGGATAATAGTTGTTTGATGATAATAGATGAATTAGATCAAATCAACCCTAAAGAAGTGGGCTATGTAGAAAGAACCATTAAAATTTTAATTGAACGATTGGATGATCTAAAAAAAGGTGAAAAATCAATTCAATTAATCGTTTCACAAGAAAACGAAAATGATTTAATAGATAAATTAGCAAAACGAGACAATGTATACGGATCAAATAGGAATGCTAGAAGAACCTACAAACAAATTGTAGAGCAAAACCTTAAAATTATAGATATTTCGGGATACTAATCCATTGATACTATGGCAAGCGGAAAACAAATACTATTGTCTTTATTAAGTGAATATTCTCAAAAAAAGACAACAAAGCAGCAGTTAGAAAAAGTTACAAACCGTATCAAATCAGGTTTGCTCCTGCATGGCTCTACTGCAAAATTTATGTGGCCAACGGTAGAACAATTAACATGGGTAGAACAAAGGCCCGATATAGAACAAGGAGATGATGAAATAAAAAAGCAAGGGTTAGGCCTAAAAGATTCCGAATTATTGTTATCCGATCTGTTTGGTTTGATAACCGAAAATGAGGAAATTCCGGAAAACATAAAAGGAATATACCCGGAAATCACAAACGAAGCCTATAAAGCAGGGATTCATATCATTTGGTCATTGCTAAAAGCACTAGAATGGTCCAAAACCTATGAAGACGTAGAAAATTCTGGGAAGTTAGATGTCATTGAAAAGGAACAATTTTTAAAGAATTATGAACGTAAACTAGTAGAATACAGAAACGACCCAGAGGATTATTCTTAAATAATATAAGATGAAAATAGTAGGACTAATATATCTATCAGCACTATTACTTTTTTTGAATAGTAATGCTCAAACCACCAATAATGAAAATAGGATGTTACATACTATTTTTAAAGTTATCGATGCAGATTCATATACCGAAGTTCCTATAGCAGTTATCGTGATTAATTCAGGAAATAAAAGGATTGATGTAATTGATACAGATTATGATGGAATAGGTATTTGGGAAGTATGCTCTAAAAAAATAGTG
This sequence comes from Aquimarina atlantica, assembly GCF_000626715.1. Classification (GTDB taxonomy): domain Bacteria; phylum Bacteroidota; class Bacteroidia; order Flavobacteriales; family Flavobacteriaceae; genus Aquimarina; species Aquimarina atlantica. Next base: position 54,043 of record NZ_AQRA01000005.1, read on the forward strand.
AACCATAACATTAAGATTAGTGTATTCGGGATGAACTATAAACCTTTTGAAAAATCATATACAATTACTACAGACACAAAACTTACTATTGAATTAGAATCAGGAAAAGGAAAGTTTAAAAACCGGGAAGAACGAGAATACTTTCTTAGAAGAGAGTTAGGAGTTCCTTTCTGTAATGATGCTTTGATCGACGATAAGGAACTAGAAGAACTAGAAACTTTGGAAAATGCAATCTACCAACATCATTGCGATGGTCGTATAAAACGATTTAATGATATCCCTACAAAAGAATTACATCACTGGAAAAAAATAGAAAGACAGTCAACAAAAAAAACAAAAGATGGGAATTGAAGAAGCCAAAAAACATATACATAAAGAATTTGTTTCAGATGACGGTTTAGATGTATTGTTTAGAATGAGTTTTGATATAGAAGAAGAACGAATAACCGAATTTTTAAAAGCACTAAAGTGTTTAGAAGAACATTATGCTAATGAATCTGTAATAGAAAAAGAACTGGTATATCAACTCTTTTCTATGCATCAAACACTAAAAGCCAGTATGGGACATTGGAAAGTAAGCCACCCAAAAGGATTAGATAAAAACACTTGCTGGAAAATTTTTGACGGAATTAGACATGTTTTTTCAAGTTAAGCTATGGCATTAGATTTTCATAAAGCAGACAATAACGAATACCAGTTTAGATTAAACTATAAGGATAGTAAAATAGAATATAAGAACTAACAATGAAAACATATGATCGAAAAATGGAGAGATACCGCTTTTGGCTCTGATTTTGGAGGTGATTTTTTAGACTTGATCGAAAGAATATCTGATGATAAACTATCAATGGATTTAATTTATAAAAACACTGATGTAAAGAAATATCTTGACAATCCTAACTTGCTTCAAGAACGAACCGACAATAATGTAAAATTCACCAATACAGAATATGAACAATACATTCATTTCGAAGATTTAATTATCGGACTATCTGTTATAATAGTTGAGGCCGAATTAAATAATGAAATAGATTTAACCAAAGCCTATGGTAGTAAAACAGTAACGTTTACATTTCAAAAAAACGAGGTAAAACCTATTTGTTCTGCATTGCAGGTGATTTATAACAATCCCGATGATTATGTTTTGTTTGAAATGTGCATGGAAGAAGAGCGAAAAGAAACGCTAAACGATATAAAAGAGATAGTAGTAGCATTTGAAAAAATAGTGAATTAGTATGCGTACAAATTTTGATGTAATTGGAGAAAGAACAACTATAGATATCGATTCGATAAAAAATAAAGTAGATTTTACAATACCAAAATCGTACTTAAACTTTATTAAGTATTATGGCTACGGAATTATTACCGAAAAAATAGAATACCTCAATATTGTATTACCTGACAAGAAGTTTTTTGAAAATAATTTTATTGAAGATATTGATTTATGGGAATGGGAAAGTAACTCTCAAAAGAATAGTATTCAAAATAGTATTTTGGTAGCTCATACCTTTGATGGGCAACATATTTACTGCACAGAATCTTCTTTTATTATACTCCCTAAGTTTAACAAACCAGTAGAACTTTATGATTTTGATGAAGTAATACAATATTATATCAACAATTACAATATGAATGAGCCTATTACATACAAAACCCATAAGGGCTATTAAATTGATAATATACATCTAACCGATGAAAAGCAATAAAATTTAAATAGATGAAAACCATTCAATTAATCTGCTTATTATTTCTTATGAGCTTCATTTCTTGTAAAAAAGAAGTAACAGATAAAACCTTTAAAATATTTCATTTAGAACCCAATAGAATCTATACAGATACAGCTGTAGTTAATGGAAAATTCTCTAAAAGAAGAAATGATTTTTTTGTCGTGAAAAATTATGATATAAATAACGAGCAACACAAAATTAAAATAGACAGTTTTGTAGTTAATTATGTAAAGAAGGATTCTTTTTTAATTCAAAACAAAAATGTGAGTTGGAGATTAACTTTTTTTAAATACGGCGATGGGATTGATGAATATACCCAACACGAATACGATACCGATTATACCATTCATGATTTGTTTTCGTACAAAAAGGAAATAGGTAATGTTTATTTTGATACGAGAGAAGGTTACAGAGGTTCTAATTATAACATATCTCCTGATAAACATACGAGTAGCAACCGAAAAATAATCACCGATTATTTTAATACCAATATTAAGCTGCAACACAACATAAAACAAGAACAAAATGCTAGAGGTAATTTTAATCCATACACCCATAAACAAGATACCATAAAAGTAATTGCTAAATTCATAAAAAGAATAGGAGGTAGTAAAATACAAATAGTGCAGTACAAATTTTTAGAACCTATTACAAAGACCATTGTATTAGAAGGAGACACCCTTAATATTGCCTACTCTATAGCTTATGAACCAAAAGAATTTCCAAAAAAATCAATGCTAACTTTGGTAAAAGATAGTGTAAATGTAGGATTAAAGAACTACTATATTTTTCCTGATTACAATCCCGAAAAGGGAATAGAACCTGTTAATGAGTAAGTAATGTATTAAAACAAAATGGAGGAATAAAATTTACAGAATGATAAAATTTACAGAATGTTTAAATGATACCTGGGATTATTTCTTTTTAACAGACCCGGCTAATTTATTGCAGTTTAAGAAAGAGCATAACTTATCAGACGATTTGATGGGTGAGTTTACTACAAACGATAGTGCAGAATTGGCGATACAAGAAGGAATCATGATCCCTATGAGTAATATTAAAAACCAACCATACACCGTTTTTTTTAACACCAATGGTCAAACTTCTATATTCAAAAAAGATACAAATTTGTTATTGTTCGAAAAAACAGGTTATATACTAAATGTAATTAATAATGAAGTCTGTTTAATAACGGTACCTTATTTAAAAAACTGGACCGAAAATAATGGAATATATCGTTTAAAAGAAGCTGTTAAAGCAGGTGTTAGACAAAAAATCACATTAGAAAATGGTTATTATGCCATTACTATTTTAGGAGGGTTTACATATCAAGATAATATTGAGGAAGCTACGTTTGAATTTCAATGTAAGCAAGTACTTACCGTGGAAACAAAAAGTAGTGTATTGGATATTGGTTTTCCTTTTTTAATAGAATAATAAAAGCCTATGAGAACATTTTTAGCCACATATCAGGATAAAAGAGGAACAGAAATGATCGAAATAAAATCAGATGGTAGCGAAATGTTCTTTACTCTACGAGATATAGATTTTGATGGACCCGATTTTGATCAATTAACTGCAGAAGAAATTGACAACGCCAAATTCGATTATGAAATGTTTCAAGATGGTTCTGGAGATATAACTAATTTTAAACTCACCTTAATAATTCCAATACAACTCTTTAACATAAAAACTAATAAGGCCTTTGTAGAAAACCTAACCGCCCAAATTGAAGTAGGCGAAATCACAACGATTAAAGGGTTAGATCATGAATTAAACTGCTTAACATTAACCACTTCCTTTGGAGAGTTTAAAGTAGAAAAGAAACTAGAATGGATGGAAGATGCCTTAATACTATTACAAAATCAATTACCAGAAAACATCTATTTAAAAACGTGTTTAAGTTGCAAGTATTCTAATTATAGTCCATACGGAAATGGAATGTTTGGAAATATATATTGTTTTAAAAAGGTAAAAGAAAAGCTTAAAGAAGTTAAAGGTAAACATGATTTACTGGATTTATGGACACGCGAAGCAGTAGATAAAGGAGACATCTTTTCTGTACAAGAAACCTTTGATTGCTCAGAACATCAACTACCTGCCGAAGACGATTGGTATTATAAAAACTGGACAAAATTGATTTAGGAATATGGAGGATTTAGAAATTGTAAAAAAAAGTAAATTTTATACAGAACTCAATGCGCTTTTAAGAGAACAGTTAACCAAAATAAAACAAAATATAGATCCTGTATACGAGCAAATTTTAGAAGAAAAACAGTTTGACCATCCTTTGCCGATTATTTGCCAGTTTGAATATGCTAGTTGGGGAGGAAACAAGCAATGGCGATTAGAATTAGATTTTGATGAGTATCAATGGTCAAACGAAACCGTAAAACCCCATTTTTTAAATGCATTGGTTTATCTTAGTATTAGTAAAGAATCAATTGGTTTTAAATATCAATTATGTAGTTCGTTTAACAATATTCTACAACCAAGCGAGATAGAAAAGATAGAACTTAAATTACTCAATGATACTGATTTTGTATCAAAAAAAATAAAAGAAGTAGAACGGTTCTTAGATGATTTACCACAATACTTTATTCAAGAAATAGAAAAAATAAATTTTGATGAATTAGAATATATGTTACACCCTAAAATACAAGAAAAATGGAAACAAGGCTATTTACCCGGTTTTGATTGTATTGTCATGGGAGAGGGAGATTTTGTAATAGGAAATGTATATAGTACCTACGACCCGAATACTGGAGAAACCAAACAATATTGGTCACCTCTATGTGACACAACATTAGAGAGAATTGAAAAATACGATGATGACATCTGGACAGAAGTTAGTATTTTTCATGGAGCTTTTGAATATGAAAATCAAAAAATTGTATTTGGCGATGGCGCTATGGGGAATGAAGGATATGTAGCTTCTACAACATTAACAGGAGAATTAAACTGGGCCATCTTTTTTACGTTTTCAAACCCAATTCATAAAGCAGAAATCATAGATAAACACTTAATTTGTTATGGAGATACAGGAACAGTCATTGATATAGACCTAAACAATATTACCAAAATAAAAATTACTCTTCAAAATACCTGAGTAAAACCATAAAAATTGAATATCAAACCATGCCAACAATTATTGAACACTATGAGCATAAATTAAATGAAGCCAAAGCAAGACTTAAAAAAGCAAGTATTGCTGTTTCTACAAAAAATACAGGTATAGAATGGCCAGAGTTTAATGAAGCTTCTAAGCATCTCCTTATATGCGAACGCCAACTGGCTGTTTCAAAAAACGAAGAATATGCTGATGTTATTGATTTTCCTGTAGTATGGGACGTAGGAGCTCCACTTCCTCATTTGTTTATGAATGACCATAAAGCATATTTACTTTTCTATGTAAGATCAGTAGATCCAAACTGGGACGGAACCTATACAACCATAGTAGATACTGCAAGTGATAAAGCGACCTCTTTAGCTTTAGTAGAATTTGAGTATTGCACATCAGCCAAGTTGGGTTCCCCAAATGATGAAGTATTCGAAGGACATCCATTATACGGTAAAGGTCTTGAACTCTATGCTCCTCTACAAATTATCAACTCGAATTGGATAAAAGAAATTAAAAAAATAAATAGTGTACATACCAATTACAATGCAGATAATTGGAAAAATACCAAACACTTCTTTTTTGGTTTTCATGATAGCATTTTCGAATGTATTGCAGATTCATTTAAAGTAGAGTTACATCAAACTAGTTTTAGGAGTTTAATGCAAATTGTATGTCAAAAGTTAGTACGATAAAATGTTTATGAAATAACATGCCATTTTTTAAAATGAAATACAATTTAGCTTCCATATTACAACAATTATCTGCTGTTTATTTTGAAGAAATAGAAGGTAATTTTACAATACAAGAATTGTGGGAATGGATGCTATTTGATAATGAAAACAGTTTTTTAAATGAACAACTACAGATACATCAGCCTTCAGGAGTGCCGATTAATAAAAGGTCTATCGAGTTAAACAAAGAGCTAACCATTACAGGAAATTATTGTTGTTTTACCTATATAGATCACCAGCCATCGTATCATTTGCAAAAAGTAAAATCCCCTGATGAGCTAGCAAGTTTAATACTTGCAAAAAGTGGTATCACTAATTCTTTTACTACAGTAATGATGCCTATCGTTAAAGGTAAACCTATTCCTATGGTAAGAATGAAAAATTTTACAGCTACTGAAATTGATTTAATCAACCAAATACAACAAATTATAAGTTGTAGTAATAATTCAAATTTTAATGAATTAGTAGAACAAGGGCGTATAAGTTTGATTCATTATAAAAACAAAGGCATATCACAACAGAACATGTATGACACCATACATTTTATTGCTAGAATCTATCAAGCACTAAATCTCGAATATAAGAGTGATATAGCCGATGAGTTTTTAGACTATATAAGTGGTTATATAGGAAATAAAAAACGCTGGATATGGGACAACAGATTATAAATAAAAATTGATGATCATATCAATTAAAGATTTTGTTTTGACTGGTAAGTTCGAAGATATTTCTATTGCAATAGACGATGATGATAAAGGTGAAAAGTTTAGATAAAATTTCACTTTTAGAATTAATAAACTAATGGGAAACTATAGTGAATGTTTAGGATACCTATAGGATGAATAACAATCTAGTAAGGTGTAAAGTTCGTCTGCTGCTAATTTTGAAGCATTAACAAGATGATTTCTTATTATTACCGGTTTTTGATTCATAGCTCAGAATACTTCCTTTTCCACCTTGTAAAATGGTACAACAACCTTCAAATAGTTCTTTAAGTTTTTTTCTTCCACGCTGAATTTTAGAACGTACCGTAACATAGTTCATATTAAGCTGTTTGGCTATTTCTTTTTGTGGTACTTCCTTTATTTCCGATAAGATCATTAACTCTCGATACTCTTCTGGTAATTGATTAACAAAAGAATGTACACATTTACCCAGCTCTATGCCAGCATCCTCATTGGTATCATAATCAAAAAAGGTATCTTCTTCAATTGAGTTTGTTTGTAACTTCTTTTTCCTGTAGTAATCGGTAATTGTATTTTTGGCTATTGCATACACCCAGCTTTTAAGATTATCGACACCATTACTATTTGATTTGGATAATTTCAAAAAAACATCCTGGGTTAAATCTTCGGCATCTTCCTGATTGCGAACACGCTTTTTAACGTAACCCAATAATGGATTATATAGTTGAATGACTTGATTTTGCATTTTTTATAGAGAAATTGATGAATAAAATTGTTCCGGTTATACACAAAGATAAATATAGGTTTTGTATTCCAAGAAATTCGATGGCGTAGATTCCGATAAAAGCACCAATAGCTGCACCCATGTCCCACCATGTGCTTACACTTGAAATTGCCTGTAAAGAATTATCTTTATTTTGTGTATTCCTGATAGCAATAAGTGGCGAAAAAGTAACCACAATTGTATTGAATAGAAAGGCTAGAATAATACCCAAAACAGTATTATTGAATGCAATCAATGCCATTGCTAATAAACAAATACTAATTGAAATTGAAAATAAGAATAGTGGTCTAAAACGTATGGAGAGAATACCTCCGATTATAGAAAACAACAAAACAAATAGTCGTTTTAATAACAAATAAAATGCCACATACCCCAGTAGGTTACTCGAATTGATCATGTTTCCTGATAATAAATGTGATAGGGATACGACTAAAATACCATCTATTGAAACAGATATTATAAACACTAATAAATTGACAGCATTTGGATAAAAAGTATGGTTTGTTTTTACTATATCGTTTTTTACCTCAGGTTCAATTTTTGGTAATGAATATGCTAAAAATATACCTAACGAACTGATTAAAGCGATGCTAAATAAGCCATTTTGAATACCAAATTCACCAATGACGATTGGCCCAAACCAAAGTACAAATAATGCTCCTAATGATTTGATGCTTTGTGATAATCCGAATGCTAAACCAGACTTTTGTTTAGCCTGTGAAGCATAAGATAAAGTGGATATTTTTAATCCCGAATAACTTAAACCCCAAAAAATTCTTGCTATCAATAAAGAAATTAAACCTAATTTCAATCCATATATAAAAGTAGTTAGCATAGCCAGTGTTGCGGTAATCATCAGCATTTTTCGAATTCCGATTCGATGCACCCAATTTGCGATAGGTGTGTTTGCAATAATCCTCACAAAACGGTTTATAGATAATAATATACCAATAAAAAATACCGAAAAACCTAATTCTTTACCATAAATGGGAAGTACAGGATATAAAACGGCATCGCCTAATCCTGCAAAAGCCATCACCCCACTAGCACGCAAAGCTCCTCGAAATGAGGAGCTTTTTTCTTTAGAGATAGGAGAGCTTTTGGTTAGCAACATCCGGTTTTTTCAATATTAATTTCTTTACTCTCATCTTTATCACAACACGATGACCCATCGGTAGGTTGTACACAGCAAGAACTTTGTGCAGATTGTGTTTCTATTGGTTCAGATCCACAACATCCACTATTTTGTTGAATTGTTTCTACCTGCTTATTTGTATTTCTCTTTTTCATAATTATTAATTTTAATACTTCTATATTATTATGTATTGTTTTTACTCTTTAAGACGCAAGACTTTTATAATGATGCATCATTTTTATTTTTTAGTTACATCTCGATGTTCTACAGCTAGAACCTGTACTTTCTACTTCTTCTATGGTTAGTTCTGAAGAGCAGCAAGCTACACTTTCACCTTTTTCGTTGGTTGCAAAATCTGTACTACACACTCCTGTTTCTGGTAAATTAAGTTCTACTCGCTCTGCAGCTTCAATATCACCAACCATATAAGCTACTACAGAGCGTACTTGCTCATATCCTGTAGTCATTAAAAAAGTTGGAGCTCTACCATAACTTTTAGAACCTACGATATAAAAATCTTTTTCGGGGTGGCGAAGCTCTTTTTCTCCGTGAGGTCTTACTGTTCCGCAACTATGAACATTTGGATCAATTAATTCAGCAAGATCAAAAACCGATTCTAATGAGGCATCTAAGTCTGTTCGTATCTCACGAATCATTTCCAAATTTGGTCGTGAACCTGTATTACTGACTATTTCATCTATTTGATTGATAGTTTCTATTTCGCCATTTAGATCACCGATGATTTGGATACCATCCTCTTTTTTGGTCAGTTTTAAGATATGAAAAGGCGTATAGACATTTAATTTTCCGCTATTAACCAATTGCTCAATACGAATACCAAGAGCGCCCCTGGCTTCTAACGCATCTTCTTGTTTTCCACCATACACCTTGTTCATATTATCTTTTCTTAACACCCAATTAAGCTGTGTTTTTGGATATTTTTTTTGAATGTCTGCTAAATCTAATAAAGCATTAATCGCAGAATGCCCTCCTCCTACAACCACTACATTTTTGTTTTTATAACGCTCTAAATGTTCTGCTTTTACATTGGGGATACCATAAAAGATATGCTTATTTAGTTCTTGTTCTCCTTCGGCAAATACACCACCAGAACCAATGGGATTGGGTTGATTCCAGGTCCCAGTAGCATCAATTACCGCTTTTGCTTCATAATAATTAATGTTTTCATGTTCTTGAACCTTAATTGAGAAAGGTTTATTCTCACGTCCCCGGGTTTTCATTTTATCTAAACCTTTTCTTCCGATAGACAGAACTTTGCTATTCAAATGAATGTATGGTTTAATCTGAGGTAAATTTGCTAATGGACGAAAATAGTGTTCTACCAACTCTTGCCCTGTAGGTAATTTATCTTCGTCAGGGGCTTTCCAATCGGTTTGTTCTAATACTTCTTTTGCAACTCGATCTATATTATATTTCCAGGGAGAAAACACACGAACGTGACTCCAGGAGAGCATATTTTGTCCAACAGAACTTCCCGCTTCAAATACAATGAAAGGAAGATTTTGTTTTAGTAAATGTGCAGCTGCAGCTAATCCTACTGGGCCTGCACCTATTATTGCTATGGGTAAATTATTGTTTTGCATCATTTTAAAATTTGTATTCATCTCTTAAGACGACAACTTTAAAAAATGATGCACTGTACTATAAATAAAAAATCAGGTAATTAAGGTTAGGGTATAAAAAATGACCGTGTTTTACCATTTTATTTATGAGATTTAAAGAGTCATTATACCTTAAAAATAACACTTCTCACCTCATTTAAATAGCTTCTTCCAATTGGATATCGATTATTTGCAATTTCTATACTATTACCTTCAATAGATTCTATTTTATCAATTGATATGGTATAAGATCTATGGATTCTAATAAACTTATCAGATGGTAAGTCATCTGTAAAATTACTTAATGTTTGATGAGCAATGTAGTTGTTTGAGGACGTATTTACTTTAATATAATCTCCGAGGCTTTCGATAGATAATACTTCATCCAGATATATTTTTTGCATCTTTTTTTTATCGATTTTCAAAAAGATATATGCTCGTTTGTTAGGAGTAGTAAAGCTATCTTTTTGTTGATACTCCTTTATTTTGAAAGCTTTATTTACAGCCATAATAAACCTGTGAAAAGAGATAGGTTTTACCAAATAATCTACTACCTCTAATTCATAACTTTCTACAGCAAATTCCTCATGAGCTGTGGTAATTATGGTTAGTGGTTTTTGATGTATGCTTTTTAATAAATTCAATCCATCTAATAGAGGCATATTAATGTCTAAAAAAAGAAGATCGATCTCGTTATTTCTTAAATAATCAATACTCTCGGTTGCGTCGTTGAATGAAGCTAAAAAAGTCAATCCTTTTGTTTGGTCAACATAGTTTTTTATAACATTAATAGCCAATGGTTCATCATCTATTATAACACATTTTAAATCCATTATACTTTAATTTTTAATTCAACAATATATTGATTGTTATTTTCACTAATCGTTAGATTATATTCATCAGGTTTATAACCCAACTCAAGTCTTTTTTTTACGTTTCCTATCCCTATACCACCAGAAAAAGAATCAATCTTGTTTTTATTGTTTTTAGCAGGAATCGGATTGGTAATCTGAAAATATAGAAAGTCATCTATTATGTTGAAAGAAATATCAATTTCGATTTCTCCAACATTTTTGTTAGCTCCATGTTTAAATGCATTTTCTATAAAGGATAAAAGCAACATGGGAGCAATTTTTTTGCCTTCGATTTCTCCAGAAATATTTACATGAATTTTTAATGAATCTCCATATCGAATTCTTTCTAAATCCAAATAATTTTGAAGACACATAATTTCTTTGCTAAGACATTGCCTTTTTTGATTAGTCTCATGCAATAAATACCGCATTAACTCGGATAACTTTAATATGGTTTTTGGAGTCTTGTCTGATTTTTCGACAGAAAGAGAGTAAATATTATTTAAGGTATTAAAAAAGAAATGAGGAGACATTTGAGCCCTAAGAAAACGCAATTCTGTTTCTAATTGTAATTTTTCTACATCGATTAATTTTTTGTGCTCTCTTAACCGATCTAAAGTTACTTTAATAGCAGAAACAAAGGAGACCACATAAAGTTCTCCTAACATCATTTCTATTGTATAATTCAGGGTCAATTTATTGGTTACTTCCGGACCTTCTGGCCAAACATTATGATTAACAAGGAAATACGTAAAATAAAATTTTGCCAGGACCATTGTAAAAAGAGATACGAGTAATAAAATTATGTATATCAGGTATTTACGTTTTTCTACAAATTTTGGCATTAAGTAATATATGTTGAAATAACTTAAAGACATGTGTATGATAAACCCTAGAATAGTGGTTTTTAAAGAATAGACATAATCGTTAAAGTAACTCCCCCATTTAAAAGTGGTAAATAGAAAATATACCAACCAGAATATAACATGATGTTTTGCCGTTATAGTATAATTATTACCCGATGTTATATTAAGTGCATTTTTAATTTTTTGCAGCATATTCCCCAAATTTTATGACGTTTAACTGAGTTGCTTTGTTATTGATCTAAAATTATTCTTTTAACCATAAGTTTTGTAAATATTTATGTCATTACTTGCTCTTCTTGTAGGACAATGATAAAAAAATAAATATAAATAGATGAAAATACCTCGTAATATTAAATTATTGATAATAGTAATATTGAGTACTTTTTCGTGTAAGAAAGAGCATAAACATGAAAGTAATATAACGCATGAAGATAGTAATGTTATTAAGTATGTAAACCCTTTTATAGGTACGGGAGGTCATGGTCATACCTACCCCGGGGCAACCGCACCATTTGGTATGGTACAGGTAAGTCCGGATAATGGTATTTCAGAATGGGATTGGTGCTCAGGGTATCACTATTCTGATTCATTAACTATCGGTTTTAGTCATTTACACCTTAGTGGTACAGGAATTGGAGATCTTAATGACATTAGATTGATGCCGATTAATAAAGAAGTAGATTTATCTACTTCTTTTAAAACAAGAGACGAAATACCGTTTACATCTAAATATTCTCATAATAAAGAAAAAGCTACACCTGGATATTATAGTGTGTTTTTAGAAGATTTTGATATTAATGCCGAATTAACTTCTACAGTTAGAACAGCTTTTCATAGATACGAATATAATGAGGGAGATACACAATCTGTGGTATTAGATTTAGGATATGCTATTAATTGGGATAAAACCTTAGAATCACAAATACATATTGAAGATAAATTTACAGTTTCGGGATATAGAAATAGTACCGGATGGGCAAAAAATCAAAAAGTATTTTTTGTGATAAAATTCTCTAAAGCCATCAATGATTACGATTTATACTCAGATACAAAAAAGACTGAAAATATTAATTCTATTAAAGGAATAAAATCATCTGCCCAGTTGTTTTTTAATAAAGGAAATAAAAATCAATTACAGGTAAAAGTTGGGGTTTCTTCAGTAAGTGTTGAAAATGCAAAAAACAATATTTCGACATATAAAAATAAATTTGAATTTGATAAAATCGTAGAAAACACCAGTGCATCATGGCAAAACGTATTATCTAAAATAAAAGTAGATACTAAAAATGATTCGTTAAAAACCATTTTTTATACCGCATTGTATCATGCTCAAGTAGCACCAGTTACATACAGTGATCAGGATGGTGCGTTTAGAAAAGAAAATGACAGCATTGTTTTTGCAAAAAACTTTACTGCATACTCTACACTCTCGCTATGGGATACCTTTAGAGCAGAACATCCTTTACTCATATTCTTAGAACCAGATAAAGTTTCTGATATCGTAAATTCTATGTTAGCATATTATGAAAATAACAAGATTTTACCTGTCTGGACTTTATATGCCAATGAAACCAATACGATGACCGGGTATCACTCTGTTTCTGTGATTGCCGAAGCATATCTAAAAGGCATTAAAGGGTTTGATATCGAAAAAGCATATGAAGCCATGAAAACCACTATGATGCAAGATGAAAGAGGATTAGAACACTATAAAAAATACGGATATATTCCTTATAATTTACTAGACGAATCGGTTACCATTACATTAGAATATGCCTATAATGACTGGTGTATTGCACAAGTTGCCAAGGTTCTGGGGAAAGAAAAAGATTATGAATATTTTCTAAAACGATCCAAAGCATTTGTGCACCTCTTTGATGCTAAGACAGGGTTTATGAGAGGAAAATCTGAGGATGGAAAAAAATGGCATGAACCATTTGATCCCAAATTCTCTGCTCATAGAGTACATGCCGATTATACAGAAGGAAATGCATGGCAACATAGTTGGTTTGTACCTCATGATGTTAAAAGGCTAATACAATTGTTTGGAAACGAAACCACTTTTGTAACAAAACTCGAGCAATTATTTACCGAAGATTCTGAAATTACTGGAGATAATATTTCTGCAGATATTACAGGTCTTATAGGGCAATATGCACACGGTAATGAACCCAGTCATCATATTGCCTATATGTTTAATAAAGCCAATGCCCCATGGAAAACTCAATACTGGGTAAGTCAAATATTAAAAACACAATATAATACAACACCTAATGGACTAAGTGGTAATGAGGATTGCGGGCAAATGTCGGCTTGGTACATATTTAGTTCTATAGGGATTTATCCTATGAATCCAGCATCAGGAGAATATCAAATCGGAAGTCCGGTTTTTGAGAAAGCGACTCTAAAACTATCAGACGATTTAAGCTTTAATATAGAAGCCGAAAACGTTTCGGATAAAAATATATATATCCAATCTGCAACGCTAAACGGAAAAGAATTTAATCGATCATATATTACACATCAGGAAATAACAGAAGGAGGAACATTACATTTTGTAATGGGTGCATCTCCTAACAAAAACTGGGGTGTACAGAAATAACCAACTCTAAATGAACCTAGCTACCGTAGATATTGTAATAATTCTATGCTATATTGTTATTACTCTTCTTTTTGGATTTTATGTTGCTAAGAAAGCATCAAAAGATATAAAATCCTATTTCCTGGGCGGAAATGAAATACCCTGGTATTATCTTGGATTGTCAAATGCTTCAGGGATGTTTGATGTTTCCGGTACGATGTGGACGGTTACTATTCTTTTTGTTTATGGAATAAAAAGTGCCTGGCTACCCTGGTTATGGCCCGTATGGAATCAGGTTTTTATTATGATTTTTATGGCTGCGTGGTTACGAAGGTCAAATGTGATAACAGGAGCACAATGGATAACCTATAGATTCGGATCTGCAATGGGAGCAAAACTGTCTCACATCATAGTAACAATCTTTGCTGTTACCAGTACCTTAGGGTTTATAGCCTACTTTTTTGAAGGGATTGGCAAATTTGCAATTATATTTTTTCCCTGGGATTTATCTATAGATCTGGGATTATTTACAGTGGCTTCAGAGCAATCTTATGCTTTGATAATTATTGGGATCACTACTTTATATACTCTAAAAGGAGGAATGTATAGTGTGGTAGGGACAGAGGTCATCCAGTTTGTGATCATGACCATTTCATGTTTGGTCATAGGATATATTGCTTTTACCACTGTTACAGCAGAGCAAATTGCAGTTGCTACCCCAGAAAACTGGAATAATTTGTTCTTTGATATGAAATTAGATTTGGATTGGACCGGATATATCGATAGTGTGAACGAAAAGATAGAGAAAGACGGATTCTCTTTGTTTGGTTTCTTATTTATGATGATGATTTTTAAAGGCATTTTTGCCAGCCTGGCTGGCCCTGTGCCCAGTTACGATATGCAGCGTGTTTTATCTACAAAGAATGAAGTAGAAGCTTCAAAAATGAGTGCTTTTACCATAGTGGTTCTCTTTATTCCCAGGTATTTGATGATCACCGGATTTGCTGTATTAGGCTTAGTATATTTAGGACCAGAATTACAACAGGCAGGGATAGATGTAGATTTCGAAACCATATTACCAGTAGCGATTCATCGCTTTGTTCCAATAGGTTTTAAAGGACTATTGCTGGCAGGCTTATTAGCTGCTTTTATGGGCACATTTGCGGCTTTTATAAATGCTGCACCTGCATATATTGTTAATGATATTTATAAAAAATATATCAACCCAAATGCATCAGATAAGACATACGTTAAATATGGTTATCTATCATCTATTATTATTGTATTGGTAGGAGTGATTGGTGGCTTTTTTGCATCATCTATAAATGAACTTACCATATGGTTAACCTCAGCCCTGTATGGGGGATACGCGGCGGCAAATGTATTAAAGTGGATATGGTGGCGATTTAATTCATATGGATATTTCGGAGGAATGCTGGCAGGGCTTATTGCAGCAACAATAATACCCATAATTTTTCCCGATACAACTTCCATTTATTTATTTCCGGCCATCTTATTGGTATCTTTTATTGGGTGCTTTATAGGAGTAACATTAGGAAAACAAGATGATATAGAGGTGCTAAAAAACTTTTATAAAACCACCAGGCCCTGGGGATGGTGGCAACCTGTAATTAATGCAATACAAAAAGAAAATCCTGATTTTTCACCTAATAAAAATTTCTGGAAAGATATGTTTAATTGCGGCGTAGGGATTATTTGGCAAATGACCTTTGTTTTGGTTCCAATGTATTTAATAATAAAAGAATATTATAGTATGGCTTTTGCGATATTATTAATGATTATTACATCGATAATATTAAAGAAAACATGGTATGATAAACTTAAGACAAAATAATGCTTTTTGAAAAGTAGTAATATTTATACAAGAAATGCAATGAAAAAAGAAATACCATGGCAGGATAAACCTAAAGGATGCTCTGATGTTATTTGGAGGTATTCTGAAAATCCCATAATCTCTAGAGATGCCATACCGACTTCTAATAGCATATTCAATAGCGCTGTTGTACCCTATAATGATGGGTTTGCCGGAGTGTTTAGATGTGATAATAAAGCTATACAGATGAATATTTTTGCTGGCTTTAGTCATAATGGGATTGATTGGAAAATTAATGAGGAACCTATTGTCATGGAAGCAGGAAATACCAAAATGATAGCTTCTGATTATAAGTATGACCCTCGTGTTACTTTTATTGAAGATAGATATTGGATCACATGGTGTAATGGGTATTTTGGACCTACTATAGGAATTGCGTATACCTTTGATTTTAAAGAGTTTTTTCAATGCGAAAATGCATTTTTACCTTTCAATAGAAATGGAGTACTGTTTCCAGAAAAGATCAATGGTAAATATGCAATGTTAAGCCGCCCTAGTGATAATGGGCATACACCTTTTGGTGATATATTTATTAGTTATAGCCCCGATATGAAATATTGGGGAGAACATAGAAATGTAATGCAGGCAACTCCTTTTGAAGCAAGCGCCTGGCAATGTACTAAGATAGGGGCGGGCTCTGTGCCTTTTGTTACAGCTGAAGGATGGTTGATGTTTTATCACGGAGTGATAAATACATGCAATGGATTCAGATACGCCATGGGAGCTGCTATTTTGGATAAAAATAGTCCAGATCAGGTAAAATATAGAACAAAACCATACCTCTTAACTCCTTCTGTGACTTATGAACAAATAGGAGATGTTCCTAATGTGATATTTCCTTGTGCAACTCTACAAGATATAGAACAGGATAAAGTAGCTATTTATTATGGAGCCGCAGATACTGTAGTTGCATTGGCTTTTGGAAGGATAAGTGAAATCATTAAGTTTACTAAAGAAAATTCATTATAAAAATGTGTACACTGAAATTGAAACTTTTTCAAGCTCGAATCAATAAAATACTTTGTATCATAGTATTAATGCTTAGTAATGCAATTAATGTGTATGGGCAAAGCAATGAAAGTAAAATTTCTCCAAAATCTTATGTCGCACATTATACCAAAGAATCAATAGATATTGATGGATCTGCTTTAGAATCTTCATGGAGTAAAGCAAAACCTACCGAGTTGTTTATAGATATTGAAGGACGCAAAATCCCAAAATATAAGACTACGGTAAAAATGCTTTGGGATGATGAGTATTTCTATTTTTTGGCAGAAATGGAAGAACCACATGTATGGGGAAACCTAAAACAAAGAGATACTATTATCTTTTATGATAATGATTTCGAAATTTTTATCGATCCGGATAACGATACTCATAATTATTATGAATTTGAAGTTAATGTATTAAATACACTATGGGATTTGTTTATTACAAAACCATATAGAGAAGGAACTCCTGTATTAAACGATTGGGATGCGAATGGATTTAAATCTTCAGTTAAAGTAAACGGAACTATAAATAATCCAAACGACACCGATAAAGGATGGATCATAGAAATAGCTATTCCGTTTAAAGTATTTAAGACCTCATATTATCACAAAAACATTCCGAAAGATAAGTTTTGGAGAGTGAATTTTTCCAGGGTGAATTGGGATTTTGAACTTCAGAACAATAAATACTCTAGAAAGAGAGATGATAACGGAAAATTTAAACCAGAATATAATTGGGTTTGGTCTCCTATCGGTGTGATTAATATGCATCAACCCGAAAATTGGGGGTACGTATATTTTTCTTCAAAAGAAGTAGGAGAAAATGATGACTTCAAAATTCCTGAAGACGAAAAAGTAAAGCGATTGCTATATCAATTGTATAGAAAACAAAAAGAATATTATAAAAAGAATAATCGTTGGGCTTTAACCTTTAAAGAATTAGGATCCGATGATCTGTTGATTGACGGAAATAAAGTTGTTAAAACCATAGAAAATCATCAGACAGGTTGGAATATAGCAGTAGTAAGCCCATATACAAAACACCTGTTTGTTATTAAAGAAGACGGTAAAATTATCCAAAAAGAAGATTAATATGAAGATGCTCAAAATTATACTCCTATGTAGTGTACTTATTAGTGTTAGTTGTAAGACTGAAACTGAAAAAGGAGAAGAAATCATAAAAGAAGTTGTTTCAGAAGAGAAGGCAACACCATTTAAGTACTGGACCTGGATTACTGCGGACCCTTCAAAATCAAATGATGATTATAGAGAAGAGTTTAAAAAATATAAAGAAAATGGCATAGATGCAGTATTAATAAATACGCTGGCTGATCCCGAAGTGTTAAAAAAACTAACACTTTTAGCCACAAAAGAAGGATTAGAAGTTCATGCCTGGATGTTTACTATGAATCGACCCGGTGATAAAACGGCTTTAGAACATCCAGAATGGTATGCCGTAAGTAGAGAAGGTAAATCGTGCCATGATACACGACCTTATGTAGATTATTATCAGTGGTTATGTCCTACCAGAAAAGAATCCAGAGCACATATTTTGGGTTTAGTAGAACAACTGGCAAAGGTTGAAGGAGTAACCAGTGTACATCTCGATTACATTCGATACCCAGATATCTATCTACCGATTGGGTTATTACCAAAATATAATTTAGTACAGGATGAAGAGCTGCCAGAGTTCGATTTTTGTTATTGCGATGTATGTATAAAAACATTTGAGCAAGAGCATCATAAAAACCCAAAAGAAGCTAAAAATGTTGCAATAGATATAGAGTGGAAACAATTTAGGTTAAATCAGATAAAAAGAGTGGTAGATGAGGCTTATGAAATTGCTCATAAATATGATAAAAAGTTAACCGCAGCTGTATTTCCATATCCCGAAATGGCAGATCATATGGTTAGACAACGATGGGATAAATGGAATGTAGATGAAGTATTACCCATGATTTATCACAACTTTTATAACGAAGAAGTAGATTGGATTGGGTATGCAACCAAACAAGGAGTGAATGATCTGCAAGGAAAGCAAACTAAGTTGCATACAGGAATATATCTTCCTCCGATGAGTGCAGATGATGTATCAAAAGCCATACAATTAGCAAAAGATAATGGAGCGTCGGGGATTTCATTTTTTGACGGAAATGCGATAACAGAAGAACAACTAGAGGTAATTAAAAAATCAAAAATGTAATCCGATATACGAACTTAACAGGTTTTTAAAATTTGTGAGGTCTTATTCGTACCAAAAATGAAAAAAATATTCTATTTACATATCATTCTTTTACTATTGTTTTGGTCTTGCGATCAAGAGAAGGTTTCAGTAAATCTACCAGAACAATCATTAACTTCTTATGTAAATACATTTATAGGAACAGATGGTCCAGGCAATACATATCCGGGAGCAACACTTCCATTTGGGATGGTACAATTGAGTCCGGATATAGGAATTCCCGGGTGGGATAGAATTGCAGGATATTACTATAAGGATTCTATCATTAGTGGTTTTTCTCATACGCATCTTACTGGGACTGGAGCCGGAGATTTATATGATATTTTGGTAATGCCTACGAATAGTAGGTTTTCAAAAAAAGTAAAAGAAAATAATTATAAACCATTCTCTACATATAGCCATGATAAAGAATTTGCTACACCAGGATATTATACTGTAGATTTATTGGATTATGGGATTAAAGCAGAACTTACAGCAACTGATAGAGTAGGTATACATAGATACACTTTTCCTAAAGATACCGCAGCTGCAATACATGTTGATCTGGGATATGCTATAAACTGGGATAAACCTACTGATACTTATATAGAAAAAATAGATGATAATACTATTCAGGGATATCGCATGTCTACCGGATGGGCAAAAGATCAACGAATCTATTTTGTAATGCAGTTTTCGAAGCCTTTTACGACATATCAAGTGTTTAAAGATGAAGAGCTAACTACACTTCCCGTTCAAGGAACAAATACAAAAATTATACTACATTATAGCACAGAAGAAAATGAACAGATTACTATTAAAACCGGGTTGTCTACAGCTAACATCAAAGGAGCCCAGAAATCACTAAATACCGAAGCTCCTGACTTTGATTTTGATCACTATATTAGAAAAGCACAAGCCATTTGGGAACGTGAATTACAAAAGATTCAAATTACAACCACAGATGATGATCAGAAGAGTATTTTTTATACAATGATGTATCAATCTATGTTGGCGCCAACATTATTAAGCGATCCTAACGGAAATTATAAAGGAGCTAATGATTCTATTGTAAATGCAAAAGGGTTTAATCGCTATGATACATTTTCGTTATGGGATACCTTTAGAGCAGCACACCCTTTATATACAATAATTCAGCAAGAAAGAGTTCCTGATATGATCCAATCTATACTGGCTCATTATAGAGAAACAGGAATACTACCCGTATGGTCTTTGCAAGGAAATGAAACCAATATGATGATAGGGTATCATGCGGTTCCGGTTATTGTTGATGCATATTTTAAAGGTTTTCAATTTGATACCGAACTAGCTTACAAGGCGTGTAAGGAAAGTGCTATGGTAGAGGATAGGCAAATAGATATTTATAAGCGTTTAGGGTATATCCCAATAGGAGAACATCATGAAAACTGGTCTGTTTCTAAAACTTTAGAGTATGCTTATGACGATTGGTGTATCGCTATGTTTGCAAAAGACCTGGGAAAAGAAGAGGATTACACATATTTTATGAAACGTTCTGAGAATTGGAAAAATTTATATAACGATAAAAATAATTGGATTCAACCCAAAGATACACTGGGAGAATTTGTGACTCCCTTTCAGCCAAAAGAATATACACCTTTTTATTGTGAAAGTAATGCCTGGCAATATTATTGGTTTGTACCTCAGCATATAGAAGGGTTGATAAAAAATACAGGGGGAAAAGAGCGATTTATCCAAAAACTGGATTCT
Organism: Aquimarina atlantica; assembly: GCF_000626715.1. Taxonomy (GTDB): domain Bacteria; phylum Bacteroidota; class Bacteroidia; order Flavobacteriales; family Flavobacteriaceae; genus Aquimarina; species Aquimarina atlantica. The sequence continues at coordinate 75,006 of NZ_AQRA01000005.1, forward strand.
ATGTTTTCTTATGACCCTAAACCAGAAGATAAACTACCTATTTTTAGTACAGGAATGATCGGACAATATGCTCATGGTAACGAACCAAGTCATCATGTAGCATATCTGTACAATTACGTAAATCAACCTTCAAAAACACAAAAATTAACTCATAAAATTTTAGAAGGGCAATACAAAAACGAACCCAATGGACATTGTGGAAACGAAGATTGCGGACAGATGTCATCCTGGTACATATTTAGTTCTCTTGGGCTTTATCCTGTAAACCCGGCACAAGGGGTGTATCATATCACAGCACCACTATTTAAAGAAACAGAAATACAGCTACCAGAAGGAAAAACGTTTTTAATAGTAGCTAAAAACCTATCTGAAGAGAATACATATATCAAGAGCATAAGATTAAATGGAAAATCACTTGATCGTATGTATATAACACATAAAGAAATTGTAAATGGAGGATTTCTCGAATTTGAAATGAGTAATTCTCCAAATGATGAAGTATTTAAAAACTCATCCTTACCTGAGGTAAATAAAATATATTGATTATGAAATGAACCATAATTATTAGGTTAATACCAACCGATATGATCAATGGTGAATTCCATCTGACAATTAAAAGAACAATAAAAAAGAACAGATGAAAATTAACACTAAGCATTACTACGTATCACTTTTTTTAATACTAACAGCTTTTGGTTGTAAAACAAATGAAAAAGAAGGGGAAACAGCTGTTATTAAAGAAGAAAAAGAAATTAAAAAGAGTGTAAAACCCATTGTTATTTCTACCTGGAATCATGGTGTTGCAGCCAATGACGAGGCATGGAAAATATTAAGTAAAGGAGGAAATGCATTGGATGCAGTAGAACAAGGAGTACGAGTAACAGAAGCAGACCCCAAAAACCAAAGTGTTGGGATAGGAGGGTTTCCTGATAGAGAAGGTAATGTTACTTTGGATGCTTGCATTATGGATCATAATAGCAATTGTGGAGCTGTATCCTTTTTGCAACATATCAAACACCCTATTTCTGTAGCTCGAAAAGTGATGGAGGAAACACCTCATGTTATGTTAACCGGTCAGGGAGCATTACAATTTGCTTTAGATCAAGGTTTTGAAAAAGAAAATTTATTAACTCCAGAAACCAAAAAAGCGTATGAAGAGTGGTTACAGAAATCTAATTATAAACCTGTAATAAATATCGAAAACCATGATACGATAAGTATGTTAGCCTTAGATGAAGATGGAAATATATCAGGAGCTTGTACTACCAGTGGTGCAGCCTGGAAAATGCATGGAAGAGTGGGAGATTCTCCGATAATTGGAGCTGGATTATTTCTGGATAATGAAGTTGGAGCAGCGGCTGCAACAGGTTTAGGAGAAGCTGTTATTCGCACAGCAGGGAGTGCTATGGTTGTAGAATTAATGCGTCAGGGGAAATCTCCTGCCGAAGCTTGTAAAGAAATTGTAGAGCGAATCTATAATAAGCATAAGAATCATAAAGATATGGAATACCTTCAGGTGGGATTCATAGCACTAAATAAAAATGGAGAATATGGAGGGTATAGCCTAAGATCAGGGTTTAATTATGCCGTAAACGATATAGAAAAAGGAAATAGATTAGAAGATGCACCATTTAAAATGGCTTGGGAAAATTAGAAATGAAGATTTTTTTTAGATAATAACCACTTATGATGTTTAAAAGCAACCATATCATGATGAAACAACTCACAATAATCATCAGTATTCTATTAGTGTTAGGTTGTAAAACCAATGAAAAGAGAATCTATGCAGAAAAGGATATTAAAATCATTCCTAAGCCGCAAATGATTAAAATTAATCCAGGAGTATTCGAATTTAATGAAAATACTAAGTTTTTTATTACAAATGATATACCCAATGAACCGGTTTATGTTTTAAAAAATAACTTCAAAACAGTAGCTGGATGGGATCTAAAAGTAACAGAAAAACAACCTAAAAAAAATTATGTAGCCTTTACGGTAGATAAAACCAATCAACCAGAAGCATATGAGCTTAAAGTAGATAACGATCGTATAGAAATTAAGGCAAGTAGCCCATCAGGTTTTTCATACGCAATAGAAACAATACATCAATTGCTACCTTCCGAGATAGAAAGCAAAACTAAATTAGAAAATAGAACCTGGGAAATACCGAATATAGAAATTAAAGACGGTCCTCGTTTTAAGTGGAGAGGGCTAATGCTGGACATTTCTCGTCATTTTTTTGATAAGGATTACATTAAACAAGTAATAGATGGTTTAGCCATGCATAAAATGAATGTGTTACACTTACATCTAGTTGATGACCAGGGATGGCGAATAGAAATAAAAAAATACCCAAAGCTTACAGAGGTTGGGGGATGGAGAGTAGACCAGGAGAACTTGCATTGGAATGCCAGATTACCTGTAAAAGCAGAAGACAAAGGGACTTACGGTGGTTTTTTGACACAAGAAGAATTAAAAGAAATAGTTAAATATGCACAGTCTAGAAATGTAGAAATTATTCCCGAAATAGAAATGCCAGCACATGTTTCGAGTGCCATTGCTGCATATCCTCATTTATCTTGTAAAGAAAACCCTATAGGAGTACCGTCAGGCGGAGTTTGGCCAATTACAGATATATACTGCGCAGGAAAAGAAAGTACGTTTACTTTTTTAGAAGATGTATTGGTCGAGGTTATGGAAATCTTTCCTTCAAAATATATACATATAGGAGGAGATGAAGCGACTAAAACCAATTGGGAGAAATGCCAGCATTGCCAGAAACGAATAGCAGAAGAAGGATTACAAAATGAAGAAGAATTACAAAGCTATTTTATAAAACGAATGGAGAAATTTATAAATTCTCATGAAAAAAAATTAATAGGCTGGGATGAGATTTTAGAAGGAGGATTAGCACCAGATGCTACTGTAATGAGTTGGCGAGGTGTAAAAGGAGGATTAGAAGCCACTGCACAAGGGCATGATGTAGTGATGACTCCTAATTCACACTGTTATTTTGATTATTACCAGGGGCCTCAAAATGAAGAACCTTTAGCAATTGGGGGATATCTGCCATTAAGCAAAGTATATCAGTTTGATCCCATTGTAGATTCAATGACAACAGAAGAAGCGAATCATGTGCTTGGTGGGCAAGCTAACTTGTGGTCAGAATATATCCCTACAAAAGAACATTCACAGTATATGATTTACCCGCGATTAGCCGCCTTATCAGAAGCGGTATGGAGCGCCAAAAACCAGAAAGATTGGGATGATTTTTCAAATAGAATCACCAGTATGTTTCAGCGGTATGAATATTTAGGAATTAATTATGCAAAGAGTTCGTATCTAATACGACCAGAAATCGAAACAAATTTAGAAAAGAAATCAGTTTCGTTAACACTACAAAACGAATATACGAATGCAGATATACGATATGTGTTAAACGATAGTAGATTAGAGGATACTCCTATTAAATATAAACATCCTATTGTGGTAACTCAGACCACAATAGTTAAAGCATCAATGTTTAAAGAGAACAAACCGATTGGTAAAGTTTTTAGAGATACCATTGTATTTCATAAAGGAGTAGCTAATAATGTAGTGTATACTATTCCTTATAGTGATCGATATACGGGAACAGGAAAATCTACATTAGTAAATACACTAAGAGGAACCAAAAATTTTCAGGATGGGCAATGGCAAGCATGGTTAAAGGATGATATGGAAGTTATTATTGATCTTAAAAAAGGAGATACCATAAACCAGGTAATTGTTGGATCCATGGAAAACCAAGGTCCGGGAATATATTTTCCGATTGCAATAGAAGTGTTTACAGGAATAGATGGAAAAGATTTCAAAAAAGTAGGAGAAGTAAAACGACCCTATGCTGATAATGCTACTATTGAATTAAAAGATTTCAAAGTCAATGTCGAAAAGCATACCGCAAGATTTATTAAAGTGAAAATAGCAAACTTAAAAGAAAACCCAAAAGGAGGAGATACTTGGCTATTTATAGATGAAATTTTAATTAACTGATAGTTATTAGTTTAAAATAAATCAGATGAAATACATAAGAACAATTTGCATGTTTGTTTTGTTGAGTATCGCAAATCTGATGGTTGCACAAAACGAAAAACCAACAGAAGAAGAGCGATTATCCTGGTTTGAAGATGCCAAACTAGGAGTATTCATCCATTGGGGATATTATGGAGTAAATGGAATAGCAGAATCATGGTCCTTATACCATAAAAAAATCTCCTACGAAGAATATATGAAACAAGGTGAAGGGTTTACTGCAAAACATTATGATCCGGTAAAATGGGCTAAACTGTTTAAAAAAACAGGAGCAAGATATGCTGTAATGACGACGAAACATCATGATGGAGTTTCTCTGTGGGATACCCAATACAGTACTCTAAATGTTAAAGAAAAAACACCTGCAAATAGAGATTTGATAGAACCATATGTCGAAGCATTACGAAAAGAAGGATTAAAAGTAGGATTATACTATTCTTTATGCGACTGGTCGCATCCGGATTATGATGTTGTATTTCCCAGACCAGATACTAAAAATGACTACCCTCAAAAAGGATTAGAGAACTTAACAAGATGGGAGCGTTTTGTTAGATTTTATAAAGGACAATTAAAGGAACTAAGTAATCGATATCAACCTGATTTGTATTGGTTTGATGGAGATTGGGAAAAATCGAGTGAAGAATGGAGAGCACAATCTCTAAAAGATTCATTACTATCCTGGAACCCTAAAACTATTGTAAATTCTCGCCTAAAAACACATGGAGATTATAGTACTCCCGAACAAGGGATTCCTGTGGTGAGACCAAAAGGTCCATGGGAATTTTGCATGACCATGAATGATAATTGGGGGTATTTTCCTTCGGATACGAACTATAAGCCATTTTCGCAGATTATTAGAACCTTTGTTGAGGTAATAGCTTCAGGAGGAAACTTACTGCTTAATATCGGAATGAAGCCAGACGGAACAATTCCTAAAGAACAGGAAGAACGATTAGAAATTCTGGGAAATTGGATTAATACTCATAAAAAAGTTGTTTTTGACACTAAAGCAGGATTGCCATATGGTCATTTTTATGGCCCCACATTATTAAGTAAGGATACTACAAAATTGTACTTATGCCTGTTTAATGAGCCTAAAAACTATATCTCTTTAAAAGGAATTCAGAATACAATAAAATCGATTAAAGTAGTCGGAAAAAATCAAGAATTAACTTTTGTTCGAAACGGAGGAGCATCCTGGAACAATATCCCGGGAATTGTAAGAATAGAAGTTCCTAAAAAAGAAAACTTAGATACCTATGTAACAGTTTTGGAGATAGAATTAGAAGGAGAATTAAAACTGTATAGAGGTCATGGAAATGCTGTAGAGTTAAATTAACAATAGATGATATTACAGATTAATACATAAAAAAAATAAAAGATGAAAGGTAGACGAATATGGAGTTGTTTTATGGTGATAATAATACTATCCTGTAAAGAACAAAATATAGAAAAGACAGAAAATAAAGAAACCGTTCTAGCACAGAGTTTGGTGGATTATGTGAATCCATTAATGGGAACCGACTCAGCTTTTGATCTATCTAATGGTAACACCTACCCTGCAATCGCTACTCCCTGGGCAATGAATTTCTGGACACCCATGACTTCAAAAATGGGCGATGGATGGACATATAAATATGATGAGAATAAAATAAGAGGAATAAAACAGACGCATCAGCCAAGCCCCTGGATTAACGATTATGCAGCATTTTCGGTAATGGCCATAACAGGAGATCTTAAGTATAAAGAAGATGAAAGAGCCTCCTGGTTCTCTCATAAAGCAGAAACTGTAAAACCATATCATTATAAGGTATATCTGGCAGATTATGATGTACTAGCAGAAGTTGCACCTACCGAAAGAGCAGCACATTTTAAATTTACTTTTCCCAAAGCAGATCAATCTTATATCATGTTAGATGCTTTTTTTAAAGGTTCTATGGTAAAAATCATCCCAGAAGAACGCAAGATAATAGGGTATTGTAGAAATAATAGCGGTGGTGTACCAAATAATTTTCATAATTATTTTGTAGCCGAATTTGATAAAGATTTTAACATCAATCATACCTGGGGAGATGGTTGGAAATTGATAGAAAATTCAAAAGAAAATGAAGGAGAGCATGTAGGGGCGATAATAGGTTTTGAAACTAAAAAAGGAGAAACAGTACATGTAAAAGTAGCATCATCTTTTATTAGCCCAGAACAAGCGCAACTAAATCTAAATCGGGAAATAGGAAACGATACATTTCAACAGACTCAAATAAAGGCAAAAAATGCCTGGGAAAAAGAATTAAGTAAAATTAAGATCGAAGATGATAATTTAGATCATATCAAAACTTTTTATTCCTGTTTATATAGAGTATTGCTTTTTCCAAGGAAGTTCTATGAGTTCAATGAAAAGAATGAGATTGTACACTATAGCCCATATAATGGAAAAGTATTGCCAGGTTATATGTTTACAGATAATGGATTTTGGGATACCTTCAGGGCGGTGTTTCCATTCTTCAACATGATGTATCCCGAATTGAATAGCCATATAATGGAAGGATTGGCTAATACCTATAAAGAATCAGGATGGCTTCCCGAATGGGCTAGCCCGGGACATAGAGATTGTATGATAGGTTCTAATTCTGCACCCATAATAGCAGACGCATTTTTAAAAGAAGTCCCTAATATCGATGTAGAAACATTATTTCAGGCAATCCTCAAAAATGCGACAACATCAGAAGGACGTCCCTTATCTAATGGCAAAGAAATCCGTTCTGTAGGAAGAGAAGGGATAGATTATTATAACAAACTAGGTTATGTTCCGTATGATGTTAATATCAACGAAAATGCGGCAAGAACCTTAGAATATGCGTACGCAGATTTTACCATTGCTAAAATGGCAGAAAAACTAGGAAAAAAAGAGATCGCAAAAACATTCTATGAGCGATCCAAAAACTATAAAAATTTGTTTGATCCTACTACTAAATTAATGAGAGGTAAGAACAAAGATGGTAGTTTTCAATCTCCTTTTAATCCTTTAAAATGGGGAGACGCCTTTACCGAAGGTAATAGTTTGCATTATACGTGGTCTGTTTTTCATGATATAGAAGGTTTGATTCAATTGATGGGAGGGAAATCTGAATTCGAAAAACAATTGGATCATGTGTTTACTATGCCGCCAGAATTCGACGCTTCCTATTACGGATTTACAATCCATGAAATTAGAGAAATGCAAATTGTAAATATGGGGAATTATGCTCATGGTAATCAACCTATCCAACATATGATTTACCTCTACAATTATGCTAATGCGGCGTATAAAACTCAGGAAAAAATACGAGAAGTATTAACTAAACTGTATGCTGCAACACCAGATGGATATTGTGGAGATGAGGATAATGGTCAAACTTCTGCCTGGTATGTTTTTAGTGCATTAGGGTTTTATCCGGTTACTCCGGGAGTGAACCAATATGTAATAGGGAGTCCATTGTTTAAGAAAGCTACAATTACATTAGAAAATGGAAATGAATTTGTAATTAATGCTCCAGAAAATAATCAGGAGAATGTTTACATTCAATCAGCTTCGTTAAACGGAAAAACATATCATAATAGCTATTTGGATTATGAAGTAATTCAGCAAGGAGGACATTTAGATTTCAAAATGACTAGTACTCCAAATAAAGATTGGGCCAACTCAAATGATGAGGTTCCTTATTCTTTAAGTAAGGAATAGTTTAGTTTAAAATAGACCTTCATGTATTATACATTCCGAAGGCATTACATAAAAATAAGAGATAATGACTAGGATAATTTTTAGACAGACATATATTTTGAAGCTATGGGTAGTAATTCCCTTATTGTTTTTCTCTTGCCAAAAGGAAGCCAATGTAGAAAAGGTAAAGGAAAATAATGCTTTTGAAAAGCAATCGGTTGATGTGACAAAATATGTAAACCCGTTTATCGGAACCTCAAACTTTGGAACAACCAACCCGGGGCCAATTGCAGTACGAGGGATGGCAAGCGTATCTCCGTTTAATGTAGCAGGAAAGCAAAACCTTCCTTTAGAAAAAGATAGTCGTTGGTTTTCTACCCCTTATGTTCACGAAAATAAGTATTTAACAGGTTTTAGTCATGTAAATCTTAGCGGAGTAGGATGTCCTGAGTTAGGCGTGATTCTCGCAATGCCAACCACAGGCGCGATTGAAACTGATCATTCTTTATATGGTAGTACGTATTCTAATGAAGTTGCAGAAGTGGGCTATTATTCTAATATGCTGGATAAGTATACTATTAAAGTAGAAACAACCGCTACCACCAGAACGGGAGTAAGTAAATATACTTTTCCAAAAGGAGAATCTAATATAATGCTCAATCTGGGATTAGGACTTACCAATGAACAAGGAGGAATGATCAAAATAGTATCTTCAACAGAAATAGAAGGAATACGTGCTGTAGGGTCTTTTTGTTATTATAAACCCGAAGAAGCATACCCGGTGTATTTTGTAGCTCGATTTTCAAAACCAGCAGACGAATTTGGAGTATGGAAAAAACCAAAGAAATACAAAGGGGTTGAAGCACAGTGGATGGGGTATAATGGAAAAGAAAGAATAAAGAAAGGATACACAAAAGAGGTAGTAGGAGATAGTATTGGAGGGTATATGAAATATCATTTTGAAGCCCCTACCCAAGTAGAAATGAAAGTAGGAATCTCGTATGTAAGTATAGCGAATGCCAGAGAAAATTTAGAAAAAGAAACTTCAGGTAAGACTTTTGATCAAATTCGACAAGAAACCAGGGAAGAATGGAATCAATATTTGTCAAAAATTGAAGTAGAAGGAGGAAAAAAAGAGGATAAAATAAAATTCTATACAGCCCTATATCATACACTTATACATCCAAATACCTTGAATGATGTAAATGGAGAATACCCTAAAATGAAAACCAGGGAAACTTTAAAAACAGAAGGAACGCGATATACTGTTTTTTCACTTTGGGATACCTATCGAAATTTACATCAATTGATGAGTCTGGTATATCCAAAACAACAATCAGATATAATCAAGAGCATGTTGCAGATTTATGATGAAACAGGATGGTTGCCCAAGTGGGAATTAAATGCAACAGAAACAACAACTATGGTTGGAGATCCGGCGGGAATTATTATTGCAGATACTTATTTAAAAGGAATTAAGGATTTTGATATTGAAAAAGCATATGAAGCTATGCTCAAAAGTGCAGATCAATTAGATAATAACCCACTACGCCCAGGAATTAAAGATTATATAAGTAAAGGATATCTAACCACAAAAACAACCAATAGTGGATCAGTATCTACTACACAAGAATATAATATTACAGATTTTGCCATAGCACAGTTAGCCAAAGAGCTAAACAAAGAAGATGATTATGATCGTTTTACAAGACGTTCTTTGTCTTATAGAAAGCTCTTTGATAAAGAATTTAATTTATTACGACCTAAAAATGATGATGGTACTTGGTTAGCACCTTATAACCCTGATACAGGAGCTAATTTTGTAAAAAATCCTGGATTTATAGAAGGAAATGCATGGCAATATACTTTTATGGTTCCACACGATATTTCTGGATTAAAAGCTCTTATGGGAGGAGATAAAAACTTTTTAAATCAGCTACAAAAGGTATTTGATAATAAACAATACGATATGGCAAATGAGCCAGATATAGCATATCCATTTTTATTTAATTACGTAAAAGGGGAGGAATGGAGAACGCAGAAGACAGTCAACACCTTATTAGAAGAATATTATAAAAATGGTCCAGATGGGTTACCAGGAAATGATGATACAGGTACCATGTCTGCATGGGCTATATTTTCGATGATGGGGATGTATCCAGTCTCACCTGCACAACCGATATATGCGTTTTGTACTCCAAAATTTGATAAAATAACAATTCATTTAAATAGAGAGTATTATAACACAGATAAGATTGTAATCACTTCTAATACTCCCGAAAAAGAAACTTTTATTAATACCATATTGGTGAATGAAAAAGCACACGAGGGTTATTTTATCTCACATCAGGAATTAATTAACCAGGGAAGATTACGGTTTATTTTGAAATAAATAAGGTTTCCTACTTACTATAAATTCTAATACATGAAAAATGTAAATTCAAGTTTTTTGATGGTTTGGGTAGTTCTGCTTTTTGTACAGAATAGTATGGCTCAAGCAGTATATGAAGAAGAACGTTATGTTCCCGAAACAGACACAATAGTACTTAAAAAATTGGAAGAATGGCAAGATCTTAAATTTGGGTTACTAATGCATTGGGGAACATACAGCCAATGGGGAATTGTAGAATCATGGTCATTGTGTCCCGAAGAATATGAATGGTGTGAGCGTAAAAAAGGAACTAATCCCAGCGATTACAACAGTTATAAAAAAGAATACGAAGGACTTCAAAAAACGTTTAACCCTATCAATTTTAATCCTGAGAAGTGGGCAAAAGCAGCTAAGAATGCAGGCATGAAATATGTAATTTTTACTACAAAACATCATGATGGTTTCTCAATGTTTGATTCTAAGTATACCAATTATAAAATAACAGGTTCAGAAACTCCTTTTTCTAAAAATCCTAAAGCTAATATTACCAGGGAGATATTTGATGCTTTTAGAAAAGAGACATTTTGGACAGGAGCTTATTTTTCAAAACCAGATTGGAACCACCAGAATTATTGGGATCCATATTTTCCACCAAAAGATAGGAATGTAAATTATGAGCCCGAAGCATATCCCAAAAAATGGAGCAAGTATATTGATTTTACACATAATCAAATTTTAGAATTGCTTACAGACTATGGGAAAGTAGATATTTTATGGCTAGATGGCGGATGGGTAGCCAAGACTCCAAAATCCGAAATTACAAGTTGGTACGACAAACAATTAAAAAATAAAAAGAATGGCTATTTAAAACATAGAATAATCAACCAGGATATCAAAATGGATGAACTGGTTGTTAAAGCCAGAGAAAGACAACCTGGATTAATAGTCGTGGATCGTGCCGTTCATGGTAAAAACCAAAATTATTTAACCCCAGAGAATAGAGTTCCTAAAAGCCCACTTCCGTACCCATGGGAATCCTGCATCATATCGGGTGGTGGATGGTCCTGGACACCGGATGCAAAATATATGACTGGGAGAGAAGCAATACATACATTGGTAAATATTGTAGCAAAAGGAGGAAATCTATTATTAAATATAGCTCCTAATGCAAAAGGAGAATGGGATGAAGGTGCCTACACGTTACTTGAAGAAATTGGTAAATGGATGAACGTAAATAATGAAGCTATTTACAACACAAGATCTATACCTCCCTACAAATTTGAGAACATTTGTGTTACAAAGAAAAGAGACGGAACAGTCTACCTCATCTATCTAATAGAAGAAGATAGAACCGAGATACCTTCCAAAATTATATTCTCTGGGTATGTGCCTTCAAATAAAGCGAAACTAAAACTACTAGGGTTCGATATTCCTTTAAAATGGGTAAAAAAGAATAATACCATAGAAATAGACCTTCCCAAAAAAATTAAAACCAAGCTTTTAAATACCCTGGCTTTTGTAGTAAAGATTAATGAATAAAGTAATTTAATTGGCACTATAATTTTTTAAAAAATATGCAGTGTTACCCCACTTCTTTTATGAATCAATTCGATGTTATTTAACCTTTTTGAGTTGTCATTGATCGAAAAATTTATATAAAAAATTAGCATTAGAGTAACATTTGTACTGTCGATATAGAAATAAATTAACTAAAAGAAGATAGTATGATTGATAAATTACTGATTTTTTTAACAATTGTGTTATGTTTATCAAGTAGTGTAACATTAGCGCAAAGTAAAAAAACCGTTTCTGGTATTGTAACGGGTGAAGACGGGATACCTCTGGTTGGGGTAAATGTAATTGAAAAAGGAACATCTAATGGTACATCAACAGATTTTGATGGAAATTATACTGTAGAGGTTTCAGATGCATCTGGCATTTTAATATTTTCTTCTCTTGGATTTGAAGGAAAAGAAATTGCTATAAATGGAAAGGCAAATATAAATGTAACATTAGCCACAGATTCTGAACAACTGGGAGAAGTAGTAGTAACTGCTTTAGGAATAAAGAAAAGCACTAAAGCTCTTGGATATTCTTTAACCGAGGTTGGAGGAGAAGAGTTATCTACAATTAAATTTACCAATGCGGTTAATTCATTACAAGGAAAAGTTGCCGGAGTTAATGTTACTCAAAATTCAACTGGTGCTGCGGGCTCAAGTAGAGTAATTATTCGAGGTTCAAGTTCATTAACCGGAAATAATCAACCATTATATATTGTTGATGGTATTCCGATTAGTAATAATAATAATGGATCTGCTGGTTTATGGGGAGGTTCAGATGGAGGAGATGGTATTTCTAGTATCAATCCCGACGATATTGAATCTGTAAGTGTATTAAAAGGAGGAGCTGCTTCAGCTTTATATGGTTCGAGAGCTGCAGGAGGAGTTATTATAGTAACCACAAAATCGGGGAAAGAACAAAAAGGTTTTGGAGTAGAAATTAGTAGCTCTGTAACATTTGATAAAGTAGATACCTCATTACAAGATTTTCAAACTGAATATGGCCAGGGTAGGCGAGCAGCCAAACCAGTAAATCAGGAAGAGGCATTAGATGTAGGTCTATCTTCGTGGGGAGGACGGTTAGACGGCTCTAGTGTTATACAATGGGATGGTGTATCCAGACCGTATTCGTATGTCGGGAGTAATTTGGATCACTTTTACAGAACAGGAACGACTTATATTAATTCTGTAGCATTAACAAATGGAGGAGATAATTTTAATTATAGATTTTCTGCTTCTGACCTGTCGAATAACGATATTACTCCAAATTCTGGATTGAATAGAAAAACGTTTTCATTGAATTCTGGAGCGGTTATGGCCGAAAAACTTACCACTCAGGTAAATGTAAAGTATATTGTAGAGAAAGTAATGAATAGACCCCGTTTGTCTGATGCTCCGGGAAATGGAAACTTTACAGTAGCTAATTTATCTCCAAATGTAGATGTTCGGTTTATGAATCCAGGAGCAAATGAAGATTTATCAGAACGACAATATTCGTCAAATACGTTTTCTCAAAATCCATACTTTGCCGCATATAATTTTAGAAATGAAGACACAAAAAATAGAATTATAGCTTCTACATCATTACGATATGATATTCTTGATTGGTTTTATGTTTCTGGTAGAGCGGGTGTAGATCATTACACAATTAGAAGAACCGCAGTAGAACCTTTCGGTACTGCATATAAACCACTGGGAGGTATAGAAGAGAGGGAAATTAGGTATAGTCAAATTGATGCAGATTTAATACTTGGAGTAGAAAAAAATATAACAGACAGACTAGCCACAAATATTTTTATTGGGGCAAATGGTAATAGCGTCTCTCAGGAAACCAAAATACTTAGGGGAAATGATTTTATAGTACCTGGATTAGAGCAATTTGGGAATACTGTTAATCAATCTTCGGAAAATATTTTTGGGGCCAACAGAGACAACCCTGGTAATGGAAAACGAAAAATAGGATCGTTATATGGATCTGTTGAACTCTCTTACGATAGTTTTGCTTACTTAACTTTTACAGGAAGAAATGATTGGTTTTCTACATTATCATTTCCAGGAAAAACAACTCCCAATGATGATTTTTATTCTTCTGTAAGTGCAAGTTTTATCGTATCAGAAGCATTGGAGTTACCCGAGAAAATTAATTTCTTGAAGCTAAGAGCGGGATATTCAAAAGTAGCTGGAGGAGCACAGGATCCGTATCAATTGGCCTTAACATATGAGATTTTTGGACAAGGACATCAAGGGCAACCTCTGGGAGCTATAACAGGAGACCAGGTGCCAAATGCTAATCTGGTAGCATTTAATAAAAGTGAATTTGAAGTAGGTTTAGATGCAAGGTTCTTTACTAATAGACTGTCATTTGATATTGCATATTATAACAATGAAACAACAAATGATATAGTTCCCGTTGGTACTTCGGTGTTTTCAGGATATTCAAGAGCTTTAGCAAATATTGGAGAAGTAGAAAATAAAGGAATTGAATTTTTGGTATCAGGAACACCTATTAAAACAGAAAATTTTAGTTGGGAAACTACTATCAATGGAGCTCATAATACAGGAAAAGTAATAGCAACCAACGAGGATGAGGGAGAAATTAGCCTGGGAGAACCCAGATCGAGAAATGTAGAAATCAAACAAATTGTAGGAGAAGCATATGGAACCATTTTTGGCGTATCCTATGTGAGGGATGATAATGGAAACATTGTATATGAAATTGATGGTGATGGTGTTCCGTTAGCACAAAGAGGAGAACGAAAAATTCTGGGAGAAGGAGTTCCTCCTTTAACATTAGGGTTTACAAACACAATCACCTATAAGAATTTAATATTGAACTTTTTGATCGATGGTAAGTTTGGTGGGCAGATTTTTTCAGGAACCAATACAGTTACTTATGGAAACGGATTACATAAAGGTACTTTGGCTGGTAGAGAAAACGGATTGACCGTTACAGGTGTAAATGCAGAAACCGGAGAACAATTTACCACTACAGTGGCTCCAGAAGATCTGCAAACCTATTATGGTAGAATTAGTCAAATAGCAGAAGAATTTGTTGAAGATTCAGATTATATAAAATTCAGACAATTGAGTTTAGGATATAGTTTTCCTGATAAGTTGCTAGATAATACTTTTTTAGATAGTGCTACAATTTCTGTGATAGGGTCTAACCTGTTCTATATCATGCGAACAGTAGATAATATAGATCCAGAAAGTGCTTACAATGTTGGTAACGCACAAGGTCTCGAATACTTTGGACTTCCTTCTACCAGAAGCTACGGATTAAATGTGAATTTAAAGTTTTAAAAAAAAGAATCATGAAAAAATCAATTTATATAATATTCTTGACAATACTATTGGGTTCATGTGATCAAGGTTTTGAAGAATTAAATGTTGACCCTACTAAGCCAACACAAGTAAGTGTAGTAAATAAATTATCTGCTACACAACTATACACATCTGGAGAAAGATACGAGAATTGGAGAGCGAACCTGATTTATTGCTCTACTATGATGCAGCATATGTCTACAACTGCAGGATATTGGGCTGGGGATAAATATACTTTAAACGAAGGGTATGCTTCTTCAATGATCGACAGGATTTATGGAAATGCTGTAAAAACATTAGAAGATATGTTAATCCAATTAGAAGAAGAAGGACATCCCGAAGAGATGAAAGCAATCACGAGGATACAGCGTGTTTTTGTATTTCATCGATTAACAGATTTGCATGGAGATATTCCATATAGTGAAGCTGGTAAAGCTTTTTTAGAAGGAATACTGAAACCAAAATATGATGCGCAAAGTGAGATTTATGCTGATATGTTAAAAGAACTGGAAGAATCTGCTGCTGCTTTAGGAACTGGTACTTCAGGTTTTGGCTCAGGAGATTTAATGTTTAATGGAGATCAGGAAAAGTGGAAAAAATTTGCTTATTCTATGATGTTACGTTTAGGATTGCGATTGATTAAAGCAGACCCTGCAGCTTCTCAAGAATGGGTTGCAAAGGCTATTGCAGGAGGTGTTATGACATCTAATGCTGATATTGCTTATATTCAGCATACAGCAGGTCCCGAAGGGATTAATAAAAATGGAATCGGAGAAGTTTTTACTGCTGATGGAAACCCTCGTCTTAGTAAAACATTTGTAGATTTCTTAACGGGAGATCCTAGATTACCGATTCTTGGAGCACGAAGAAGTGATGGGAGTACTGCTCTGGCAGATCAAAAAGGGCTACCTAATGGATTAGATGCTAGCCTACTAATGGCATTAACAGGAGAAGAAGACACAGATGCTTATACAGAGCCTAATAGAAGTATTATTACAGGAGAAGATGCGCCAATGTTTTTCCAAACCTATGCAGAAGTCGAATTTATGCTGGCAGAAGCAGCACATCGATGGGGGCTTGCAGGAGGTGATCCCGAATCTCATTATAATGCAGGAGTAAGAGCAGCTATGAAAATGTTAGAATTATATGGTACAGCAGGAGCAATTGCAGATGCCGATATAGACCAATATTTAATTGACAACCCTTTTGTTTTAGCCAATGCCTTAGAGCAAATTAATACACAATATTGGGCAGCGACATTTTTAAACGAATATGAAGCATTTGCAAACTGGAGAAGAACAGGGTATCCTGTATTGACTCCGGTTAATTACCCTGGAAATGTTACCAATGGAACAATACCTAGAAGATTAACATATGCTGTTAGCGAACAAAGTAATAATACCGAAAATTACAACGCAGCAATTTCTAGACAAGGACCAGATGTGTTAACCACAAGAGTGTGGTGGGATAAGGAATAGTTATGTGTTTTTTTTTGAAGCCTTTTGTCGCCCAAATCGATGAAGGGGAAATTCATTTTTCCCCTTCGTTTTTTTGAGAAATATATTTTTGATGAAATGAAAAATGGTAATTTATACTTGTGTTGTGTACCCGTACTTATAATAGTACTTCTTCTTTTCTACGGAAAAAAAGAAGAGAAAAATACTAGTATACAAAAAAGATTCTCGATACTGGATTCTTCTTATAGCGGAGTAACTTTCTCAAATACGATAAAAGATACAAAAGAAAGAAACATACTGAAATATGCCAATTTTTATGGAGGCGCAGGAGTTGGAGTTGGTGATTTTAATAATGATGGTTTACAGGATTTATATTTTGCAGGAAATATGGTTCCCGATAAAGTATATTTTAATCAGGGAAATCTTGTTTTTAAAGAAGTAACCCAACAAGTAGGAGTAAAAGATGATGGTGGCTGGTCTACAGGAGTAACTATTGCAGATGTTAATAATGATGGATATGTTGATGTTTATGTAAGTAGAGAACTCTATGATGATAAACCAGAATGGAGAACCAATCTATTGTATATTAATAATGGAGATGGAACTTTTATAGAATCTGCGACTAAATATGGTATTGCAGATTCTCAAAGAACCAGGCACGCCACATTTTTAGATTATAATAAAGATGGGTTTTTAGATTTACTTTTATTAACGCAGCCTCCCAATCCAGGAAGTTATTCAGATTATTTCGGAACAAAATTACTTCGACCAGAGTATCATATCAAATTACTAAAAAATACAGGAAAAGAGTCCTTTGTAGAAGTAACAGAAGCAGCAGGACTTATGCGAACAGGTTTTCCCAATGCTGTATCTGCTAGTGATATCAATAATGATGGATGGACAGATATTTACATCGCAAACGATTTTTATGCGCCAGATTTTCTTTTTGTAAATAATAAGGATGGCACTTTTACTAATCAGGCTGATGATGCCTTAAATCATATGTCTTATTATAGTATGGGGGTAGATATTGCAGATATAAATAACGATGGTTTATTAGATGTCTTTGTAGTGGATATGGTGTCCGAGGATAATTTTCGATCTAAATCAAACATGAGTGGGATGAATCCAAAAGCCTTTCAGAAAGTAGTAAAAAATGGAGGGCACTACCAGTATATGTATAATACTGTTCAGCTCAATAACGGGAATTCGACTTTTAGTGATGTTGCTCAGCTAACGAATATGGCCGCTACCGATTGGAGTTGGGCTAATCTTATAGCAGATTTTGATAATGACGGACTAAAAGATGTCTATGTTACAAATGGATTGTTACGTGATATTCGTAATACCGATGCAGATAAAAAAGTTGGAGAGTTTGTTACTGAAACAGCAAAAGAATGGATAAAGAAAAACCCTAATGCAGGAGAGATTAGCATATGGGAAATATTAGATTTGGATAAAGCACTATCTCTAATACCATCGCAACCATTGCAAAATTATGTGTTTAAAAACTATGGAAATCTAAAATTCAAAAAAGTTATAAATGAATGGGGATTAGAGCAAAAATCCTTTTCAAATGGAGCTGCTTATGCCGATTTTGATAACGACGGTGACTTAGATATTGTGGTGAATAATATCAATGAAGAAGCTTTTATATATCGCAATAATTCTGAGAAAATACCAACATCTAATTTTCTTAGAATTCAATTGTCAGACAAAGAAGGAAAACCTGTTTTTGGAACCAGGATACAACTATATTGTGATGGTAATGTGCAAACTCAGGAGACCACTAATGTTAGAGGAATTTATTCGACCAGTGAGCCTTTTGTGCATTTTGGAGTGGGTAATTATAAAAAAATAGATAGCCTAATCGTTACCTGGCCTAATGGTCGTAAAACGATACAAAAAAATATTTCGGCAAATAAAGTATTGCAATTAGAAATGAACAATGCTTCTGCTAAAGATATAGGTAGGGCAGATATACATAAAGAAAATTCTTTATTTACAGAAAACACCTTATCGTTTGGGATTGATTTTAAGCATAAAGAAAATGTATTTGATGATTATGCTAATCAATTATTATTACCACATAAACTATCTCAGTTCGGGCCAGCTATGGCAGTGGGAGATGTTAATAATGATGGTTTAGAAGATGTATTTCTAGGAGGAGCTACGGGGTTCGATGCAGAGCTTTATATTCAAAATAAAGAAAAGACATTTGTTAGAAGTGATAAAAATTTCTGGAAAAAAGAAAACGCTTACGAAGATGTAGATGCAATTTTTGCAGATGTAAACGGAGATGAGTTTCTGGATTTATACGTGGTAAGTGGCGGTAATGAATATCTAAAAAATGATCCTCATTATATAGATCGATTATATCTTAATGACGGAAAAGGAAATTTCTCTAAAGGAGCAATTCTTAATGTAAATCGTCATAGTGGATCAAAAGTAATTGCCAAAGATTATGATAAAGATGGGGATATAGATTTTTTTGTAGGAGGAAGAGTCATACCACATCAATATCCTATGCCGGCCACAAGTATGCTTTTAAATAATGAAAATGGACAATTAATAAACGTTACAGATAAAATAGCTCCAGAATTAAAGGATATTGGGATGGTAACAGATGCAGTATGGGCCGATTATGATAGTGACAATGATATCGATCTTATACTCGTAGGAGAATGGATGCCCATTACTTTATTTAAAAATGAAAATGGTAAATTTTATAAAGAGACTAATGAGAGTTTAAAAAACTCATCTGGATGGTGGTTTAGTATCGAAAAAGGAGATTTTGATAATGATGGGGATATAGATTTTATAGTAGGTAATATTGGTCTAAATTATAAGTATAAGACATCCAAAGAGGCTCCTTTTGACATTTATTATGATGATTTTGATAATAATGGTCATAATGACATAGTTTTGGGATATTATAATAAAAATAAACACTATCCATTAAGAGGATTTTCATGTTCGGCAGAACAAATACCGCTTCTCAAAAAAGAAATTGGCAAGTATGATTTATTTGCGTCTTTAGAAATTAACCAGGTTTATGGTGAAAAAAAATTACAAGGAGCATTACACTATAAAACAGAAACTTTTGCTTCTTCTTATATCGAAAATATAGGTAAAGGAGAGTTTAAGATTTCGTCGTTACCATATCAGGCGCAGTTTTCGAGTATTAATGATATTGTAGTCGAAGATTTCAATAAAGATGGTCATCTAGATGCATTAATGGTTGGAAATTTATTTGTATCAGAAATAGAAACGCCAAGAAATGATGCAGGGACCGGAGTATTATTGCTGGGAGATGGTAAGGGTAATTTTTCTGCTTTATTAGGAAAAGAAAGCGGTCTTTTTGCCAGAAAAGATGCTAAAAAAATTGAAATACTTAAAGATAAGAATAGTAAGAAAGTATTGATAGCAAATAATAATGGGATACTTCAGTCCTTTATTCTAAAAAATAATTAAAATAACTTAAGAATAATATGTCAGATATAACCAACTCTTTGCTTACAAAAGCAGAAAGGCAAAACAATTATAATAGACCTTTTTTTGCAATTATCTTTTTGTTTTTTTTATGGGGTTTTATTACGGTTATGAATGATGTGTTAATTCCTCATTTAAAGGCTGTTTTCGAACTTAGTTATTTTCAGGCGGCATTAATACAGTTTGCTTTTTTTGGTGCCTTTTTTATTATTTCTCTTATTTATTTTATTACTTCGGTAAGTATAGGTGACCCCATTTCTAAGATAGGATATAAAAACGGAATTATTATAGGACTTATATTGTGTGGGATTGGCTGTTGCCTTTTTTACCCTGCAGCTAGTTATCAGCGATACCCTATTTTTTTAGGAGCCTTGTTTGTTCTTGCTTCTGGGGTAACAATTTTGCAAATTACTGCTAATCCATATGCCGCCATACTAGGAAAGTCAGAAACGGCATCAAGTAGACTTAATCTGGCTCAGGGATTTAATTCTTTTGGTACTACCCTGGCCCCGATTGTAGGTGCAATATTGCTGTATAAAGTATTTTCTGATGGCGAAATTACAGTAGATTCTTTAAAAATACCATATCTGATATACGGAAGCCTGTTTTTTATATTAGCTATTATTATAAAATTTGTTAGGCTACCATCTTTTATCAATAACGAAAAGATAGAGAAAGGACTTGGAGTATTAAAATTTAGGCATGTTGTTTTGGGTATGTTTGCTATCTTTTTTTATGTAGGTGGTGAAGTATCCATTGGTAGTTTTTTGATAAATTTCTTCGGCCTGGAAACCATTATGGGAATGGAAGAAGCAGAGGCAGGAGTATTTTTATCGTACTACTGGGGAGGCGCAATGATAGGAAGGTTTTTAGGATCGGTATCTATGAGTGAAATTACCAGTAAAGCGAAAAAGTATCTCCTTATGGCTTCGTTGTCGATTCTGTTCTTTTTTGTTCTTTATTTTATTACTGCAATAAAGATTGACGATGGTGCATTTTCATTACAATTTTTATCATTTTCTAAAATTTGGCTGTTTGTAGTTTTCTTAATTAGTAACTATTTGTTTTTCCTCATAGGAGGCACTAAACCTTCAAAAGTATTAACCTTATTTGCAGGAATAATTATAATATTATTATTGACCATGATCTTGTGTAATGGAGAGCTAGCCTTCTGGAGCGCCATAGCGATTGGAGCATTTAACTCAATTTTGTGGTCAAATATATTTACACTAGCGATAAAAGATTTAGGAAAACATACAAGTCAAGCATCTTCATTATTAGTAATGATGATAGTTGGAGGGGCACTAATACCTCTATTACAAGGAGTAGTAGCAGATTATATAGGGATTAAACTATCCTTTTTTATACCTATGATATGCTATGGGTATTTAATTTTCTATGGTCTGGTTGGATACAAGATAAAACATACACTTTAAAAATATAAAAATGGTTCTAGGAGTAGATATCGGAGGTAGTCATATTTCCGTAGCTATTATAGATGAAAATGTACCAAATCAAGTACAAAACATCTATACAATGAAAATTAGTAATACATCTGATTCAGATCTTATATTAGATAGCTGGATTAGCGCTATAGAATTAGCGATTGATAATTTAGGAAATCAAAAATTAAAAGGAATAGGTATAGCTATGCCGGGTCCTTTTGATTATGAAAAAGGGGTTTTTCCTGGTAATGGAGAAAATAAGTTTCAGAAGCTAAGCAATCTTAACCTTAAAGCTCATATTATTAAAAAATTAAACCTACAACCCTCTGTTTCTGTTCGATTTTATAATGATGCAGCATGTTTCGGAATAGGCGAAGCCTGGGTAGGAGAGTTGATTTCTTTTAATAAAGCTATTGCAATTACTTTAGGAACAGGTCTGGGAGCTACTTTTTTAGAAAAAGGAATTCCTACTATAGAAGGAAAAGGAGTTCCGTTATACGGAGAGTTGTATCATTTACCATTCGGAAATGATATAGCAGACACCAATTTTTCTACTGTGTGGTTTCAAAAGCGTTATAAAGAAATTACTAATAAAGAAATCAGTGGAGTAAAAGAACTCATTAGATTTGAAAAAGATAATACGGTAACCTCACAAATTTTTAAAGAATTCTCAGAGAATTTAGCAATTTTTCTAGCTCCCTGGCTGCAAGATTTTGAGGCAGAAGCCGTAGTAATCGGAGGTAATATTAGTAACGCCTGGACATTTTTTATAGAAAGCTTAATCCAAACGCTTAACAAACTAAATATTACCATACCAATTTATAAAAGTACACTTAGAGAGAGTGCAGCTCTAATAGGTGCAGCCAGATTAATAGATAATGATTTTTTTAAAGAATTATAACGGTAATAAAGCATTGATGTACGGTTATAACAGTACATTTTAGAGATATTAAGCAATTTAAAAATTAATACAAATAGATTTCATTACATAAACTGTTAGTGATAATAAATTTGAAGAAGAGTAAGTACAATTATTCTTATCGTAAAATCTAATAACAATTTAAAAGGATTATGATTACTAAAGCTGAATTAAAAGGGTTTATAGATATTAGTTATAAAGAAGCGGGAATTTATGAAAACACCAAGTTTGAAAAAATTCACAATGTTATATTCAAAAACTCAGACGATGCATCTATAGTAATTGCCCAGGAAATAGCTGCACTAATAAAAGAAAAGCAAGCAAAACAAAACTATTGTGTTTTGGGATTAGCCACAGGTTCGTCTCCTATTAAGGTTTACGAAGAATTAGTTCGACTTCATAAAGAAGACAATCTAAGTTTTGCTAATGTTATAGTATTCAATTTGGATGAATACTATCCAATGGAAATAACAAATGTGCAAAGCTATCATTACTTTATGCATGAACACTTATTTAATCATATAGATATCTTACCAGAGAATATCCATATACCAGATGGTACGGTGTCGCAAAAAGATCTTTATCAGTATTGTATAGATTATGAGTTGAAAATAAATGCAGTAGGAGGTTTAGATTTTCAGTTATTAGGAATCGGAAGAACAGGGCATATTGGGTTTAATGAACCGGGTTCACATCCAAATTCAGGAACACGAATTATTACATTAAATCACATCACCCGATCTGATGCTGCTGAAGCTTTTTTTGGGATAGAAAATGTCCCCAAAAGAGCCATTACCATGGGAATAGGAACGATAAAGAAAGCTAAGCGAATAGTGATCATGGCCTTTGGGCATAAAAAAGCACCAGTTGTAAAAGAAGCAATAGAGGGAGCTATAAAATCTGATATTCCTGCATCGTACCTACAAGAACATAAAAACACCACTTTTGTACTGGATCAGGAAGCGGCTGGAGAATTAACCAGAATTAAAACTCCCTGGATAGTTGAGCCTTGTATTTGGGATGAAAAAATCAAAAATAAGTCAATTGCCTGGTTAAGTCAGAAAGTACAAAAACCAATACTGAAACTCACCGATAAAGATTATAATGACAACGGAATGTCTGGATTATTGGCAGAAAAAGGATCTGCCTATGATCTTAATATCGATATGTTTAATAAATTACAATCTACCATTACAGGTTGGCCGGGTGGTAAGCCAAATGCAGATGATACTAATCGACCAGAACGTAATACTCCTCATAAAAAAAGAGTTTTGATTCTTAGTCCTCACCCAGATGATGATGTAATATCAATGGGAGGTACTTTTCTTCGTTTGATCGAACAAAAACATGAGGTATATGTAGCGTATCAAACCTCGGGAAATATAGCAGTATCTGACGAAGAAGCTATAAAATATGCAGAAGTTGCCAAAAGCATGTCATTAGAGAATGTAGGAAATGTAAATATTGATGCTATCATTGCCGAACTTAAAAGGAAAAAAGAAAATGCTATTGATGCTATAGCAATCAGAACCCTTAAAGGACTCATAAGAAGAGTAGAATCATTAGGAGCAACTCGGTTTTTGGGGTTGCCTGATACTCATGTGAGTTTTTTGGATTTACCATTCTATGAAACCGGAACAGTAAAAAAGAAACCTTATGATGAGAAAGATATAGCCATTCTTACCAAGTTAATACGAGATATAAAACCACATCAAATATATGCAGCCGGAGATTTGGCAGATCCTCATGGAACCCATAAAGTCTGTTTGGATATATTGTTCAAAGTAATAGAAAATAGTAAGGAAGAAGAATTTATGAAAGATTGTTGGGTATGGCTATATCGCGGTGCATGGCAGGAATGGGATATCCATGATATCGAAATGGCTGTTCCTCTAAGCCCTGATGAGGTACTTAAAAAACGAAAAGCAATATTTTTTCATCAATCTCAAAAAGATAATGTGATGTTTCAAGGAGATGATACCAGAGAATTTTGGGTAAGAGCAGAAGAACGTAATAAAGATACCGCAAAGAAATATCATAAACTGGGGTTGACAGATTATGCTGGGATCGAAGCTTTTAAAAGGTATTATTTTTAAGTAATACTACTCTATATATAGATTTTCATTATTAATCATAAAACCAAAAAATGCCGAGAAATATAAAGCTGATCACTCTATTAGTATTCATTAGTTTGAACCTTAGTGCTCAAAAATCTATAATGTCTTATAACATAAGATATAATAATCCTAATGATAACGAAAATTGGTGGGAGAATAGAAAACTAGATGTAGTAGAGATGATAAAATATTACTCTCCCGATATTTTAGGAATTCAAGAAGGCTTAAACGACCAGGTAAAATATGTAGACACCATGTTAACAAATTATAGTTTTATTGGTGTAGGCAGAGAAGATGGTAACCAAAAAGGAGAATATGCTGCTTTATTTTTTAATACTAATACTATTGAGTTGATTGCAACCAAAACATTTTGGCTTTCAGAAAAAATAGATACGGTATCTATCGGTTGGGATGCTGCAATGGAGCGAATTGTGACCTACGGTAAATTTAGAGATAAATCTACCAATGATACTATCCATGTTTTTAATTGCCATTATGATCACCTTGGAGAAGTAGCAAGGGAAAATTCTTCTACATTAGTACTGAGTCTAATAAAAAAGATGAAAATAGAAGATAAGCGCATTGCAGTAATTGGTGACTTAAACTGTTTGCCAAACTCAAAACCTATTCAGATATTAAAAACCAGGTTAGAAGATTCATTTGAGATTAGTAAAACTCCTCCATATGGTCCAACAGGAACTTTTAATGGCTTCAATTTAGAAAAAAAGGTAACTTCAAGAATAGATTACATCCTGACCAGAAATATAATAGTGAATAGCTATACCAATGTTGATGATAGAAGAAAGAATAACCTATTGCTTTCAGATCATTTACCAGTCTTAATTAGAATAGAATAAGATACTTTATTAAATTTTGATCATCACCAGGATCGAATTCATATTCAAATACATATATTTGCGCATTAATTTGGAAAATAAGACGAAAATCGTTATTTTTTGTATAACAAAATGAAACACAATAGTATACATATGGCATTAATGTTGCGGCTTAATCCGTGTGATTATCGATGGATTAATGGAGTCTTTCTGCAAGAGAGGACGCTATGTGACTATTGTACTTGTTTTTTGAAATGAAATAAATTAGAAAACGATATAATATAGCAAGCGTCCAAGAAATTGGACGCTTTTTTTATTCGGGTTTTTTGATATAGAACACATTCATAAACATAAAACCTGATCGTAATGATAAAACCAGTAGAGAGAAATAGTAAAAAAACATACTTAAATGGTAATGTATTATAAAAAAAATTTAAAGGGAAGTAAGTAAAATTTTAAAGGAATGCTTAAAAGCTAATTAGACATAAAGAGTAAGTGATTGGAAAGCAAGTATCAGATAGTTAGATGATTGCCAAAATATCCAAAATCTGTTATAAAACGGACAGGGATTTCTTTGCTTATTTTTGAATGTAAATAACTGATAATCAATAAATTAATATTAAAAAATAGTTGCAGAATCTTAAAAATATCCGTATCTTTGTATCTCAATACAAGCAGTATATTATTTGTTCAGTTTTTAGAAAAATAATAGTAATTAACTACGTAAAAAGAATACGTATGTATACTGAACATTTATATAGTAATTAATTAACCAAAAAATAAAACAATGAAGTATAATCAAAATTCTAAAAAAGGACAGGAGGACAGAAAACATCTGTTAACCGATGCATTCGGAAGAGTCCTTGGGATGGGTTTATATACTTCGGTTGTTAATCCTCTTCCAAAAGTGATATCCGAATCATTAGATGGCGAAAGATTGGAAGAAACACTTCAAATTATAAGTAAAAACTTCCGTGAAGTAGTAATCAAAGGCAGTTATGTTTCTTGTAAAGTATTCGTTTCGTAAACTTTATAAGAGTAATGATAATTCGTATAAGTGATTGAGTTTGCCTCTCGAGGTAAGCTAAACAATAGTAAGAAAAACATCGATTTCTATTCGAGCAATAACACACCGTATTAGCAAGTGCTAATATGAAAAACCAAGCAGAATAATCGATCAAGTATCTAACCATGTAAGATTGCTAATACATTAATTACATACTCTAACTGTTACCGACACTACCAACCAGTATTTTCTATAACACTATAGGATTTTTAGAACTATATATAGTTTTTGGTGTAAAACCTGAAAACCAAGTATATCTAAAAAAACAATATCCACAACGTGTAAACTTAACAAATTGTTAGGGTTACAACCTGGATTGCATAGAAAATACAGAAAACTGACCCATCAAAAACATCCAAATTACAGTTTGCTGCTACCCAAAAGGGGAAAGTAGGGTATCGCAACTGTATAGGATCACACTTTCCCAAAAACCAATTGATGATTCCCATAGGTAATGGGTATGTAACAACATACCGATCTGGGGTTGACACCTATGGGCGTACCCTAAACTTTGGAAAACAAAAAATTTAGCAACAATGAAAACTTTAAAATACATACTAATAGCCATACTTTTAGGAGTTAACCTTGCTTCGTGTACGCCAGATGATAGCGTTAAAGAAAACGAAACCCTAAAAACAGAAGTGTTAAGTACTACTGGGAATGATGAAGTAATTGAAGATGATGAGATTTAATCTTAATCATTATAATTTAGTACTTTTGGGGGATGAAACGATATACAGTTTTATCCCTCTTTTTTTTTGGTATAGTAACAGGTATTCTCTTTAATTCCTGTAATTATGATGTTACTGATAATACGATTTCTCCCTTTATAATCAAAAAGATCGATTCTTTACATAGCTATTATGATATAGCCTCCAATAATTCAAATATAGAAGAAAAGAGGTTAGAGGCTATAGACAACTTTTTACAAGGAACCAGGAAGTTGGAAATTGATTCGTTACACCATAAAGGACTCTCGTTATATATAAAGTTGCTTAATAAGTATAAAGGTCCTGAAAAAGCGATAGAACAATCTTATGTGCTATTACAACTGGCTCAACAAAATAAGGATAGTATTTATATAGGAAATGCATTGTATAAGTTAGGGTTTTATAATAAAAAACTGGATAACTACCTGGAAGCTTTTGGATATTATAATCAGTCTTTTAAGGTTCATAGAGATCTTAAGGATAGTACTAATGCAGGGAGGTCTTTGAAGGCAATGGCTAATATTCAAATTGCTTTAGGAGATCACAATGCCAGCAAAACTACGGCTACAGATGGTTTAAAATATGTAGAGAATTCTTCTGAATACAAAATGATATCTGGATTGTATCACGGTATATCGATATCTTTCAATGAGTTAAAAAACCCTGAAAAAGCTTTGTTTTGGAATTCTAAAGTCTTAGAATTACTTAACGATTCAATTGCTAAAAAGAAAGTTGGAATTCACCTCTTACCAGTTTTTAAAAACACTCGTGCAAATATTTTAGCAGAGCAAAAAAAATATGAAGAAAGTATTGGTATTTTACAATCTTTACTAAAAGATAAGAACGTAATCAAAAAACGTACACGATATGCACAAATTCTAAATAACTTGGGGTATATCAAATTCCTTCAAAACCCAAAGAATGTAGAGAGTGAAACCATGCTATTGAAAGCGTATAGGATAAGGTTAAAAAACAACAACTTAGTTGGTTTATTTGCAAGTAATATACATCTTACTAAGTATTATAGAAATAAAGATGTAGAAAAAGCAAAATATCATGCACGGGAAGCCTACCAAAGCTTAAAAGATTTTGGCAATTATGAAGCATTACTGCAAGTATTAACTTTGATTACCGAGTTAGATCCAAATTCTTTAGAAGATCATCAACGCTTTAAAGAAGCTAGTCTTAAGCTTATGCAGCTTCGAAAAAAGACTCGAGAAATCTATGCACCTACACGATTCGAGAACGAAAACTTACTCAAGGAGAACGCAGAAAAAAACAGAAAAATATCTGAGGTTCGTAACGAAAATACAATCTACCTCCTCGGGATGCTATTATTAATTACAGGTATTGGATTTATAGTCTATTTTTTTAGACAACAAATGCATCATCTCAACCAGCAAAATAAAATAATACAGTTTGAAGCCAGTTACGAAACCGAAACCCGTATTTCTAAACAATTGCATGATGAACTGGGGAATGACATTTTTCAGGTGATGATGCAATATCAAAAGGATCCTCACGACCCTCATATCAAGGATAAACTCAATACTACTTACCTCAAAGCACGTGATATCTCACGCGAAAATAATGAGTTTGAAACCGGGGACACCTACCCCGAAGAACTAAATAACATGTTGCAAAACTATAACCAAAATGGGATTCTGCTAATCGCTATAGGATTTGATAGAATTGATTGGAATGTGATGGATAAAACCGTAAAAATAACGGTATACAGAGTATTGCAGGAATTAATGACCAATATGCAGAAACATAGCCAGGCCAGTCTGGTTAAATTAAGGTTTTCTAATGCTAATGATACCCTTACGATTACCTACTCTGATAATGGTGTAGGGATAACAGAAGAGCATCTACAATCCAAAAATGGACTCCGAAATACAGAAAACCGTATTCGAGCTATACAAGGAACACTTATCTTTGACTCAGAAAAAGGAAAAGGCTTTAAAGCCGAAATACAAATCCCTAATTAAAAAGTCAGTAAGATGTTTTCTAAAGTATTGGTAGCAGAAGACTATGAAATTGCCAACCAAGGCATTATAAAAGTACTAAATGATAAAATTGGAATCCACAATATTGAGGAAGCTAAATATTGTGATGATGCCTATCTAAAATTCAGAAAAGCACATAACGACCAGGAAGTTTTTGAGTTATTGATCACAGATCTTTCATTTAGAGAAGATCACAAAATCCAAACCAGAACTTCGGGTATCGAACTCATAAAAGATATCAGAAGCATACAACCAGATATTAAAGTAATTGTATACTCACAGGAAGACAGGCCAGACAAAATTAATATGCTATTCGAAAACCTCAATATCGATGGATACGTTTGTAAAGGCCAGGATGCAATACAAGAATTAGTAGCTTGTGTACAAGGCGTGTATCAAGGCAATACAGTATGGCCGCCAGAGATTACCAATAATTCTGCTGCAAACACGATGATTCACCTGGATGATTTGGATATCATACTGTTAGAAGAGTTATCACAGGGGTTTACCAAAAAAGAAATCCGAATCAAACTTAAAAAACAAAATATATCTCCAAACAGTGAGAGCGCTATCGATAAACGAGTAAGTAAACTTTTTGATGACTTCAAAGCAAAAAATACAACTCACCTGGTAGCTATTGTAAAGGATTTAGGAATATTATAGCTTTTTTTACCTTAATCTAAACTTCTATCGTACAGAAGTATTAAACGTCTTCAAAAGGGATATAATGACTTTTTTGTAAAAAAATAGACTCCATTACAGAAATCTGTATTGACATCTAATGTAGTCGATTTATGTTTGTATCATAAAGGCAAGTGAGCGATAAATGACAATGAGCTTATACTATTTGTTGTTTGAATTTACCGGAAAAGAAAATTAAGATTTTTTTGCTTCAGTGATGAATGAAAATCAAGCATAGTTGGGGAACGGTTTATTTTCATTCTGAAACTGAAGTGAAAAAAGAATATTTTATCTCAGTAAATTCAAAAGATACATGGTATTACCTAAACCCTAAAAGATACAAACTCACAATAATGATGAATAACGATCAAATAATCATAGCGGGAATCATTGATGGGGACGAGAAAATACTAACCTGTTTTTATAAAGAAAATATACGATACATTCAGGGATATATTCTTCGCAATAATGGAAATCTTGAAGATGTAGAAGATGTTTTTCAGGATGCTTTAGTTGTGTTATATCAGAAATTACGATCTGGCCTTTTAGAGCTGCGAGTACCAATAAAAACCTATTTTTATGGGGTTTGTAAAAACCTGTGGAGGAATCGATTAAAGAAAAAGAAAAAACTCGTTATCGATGATGGGTGGTATCATTTTGAAGAAGGAACCCATAATTCTTTAGTAGCCGATATCGAAAATCAAGAACGCGAACATCTTTATAGAAAACACTTTCAAAAACTAAGTATAGAGAATAAGAAACTGTTATCTCTTTTCTTTGAAGGAAAATCAATGAAAGAAATTTCGAAAATCTTAGGACATTCTGAAGGATATACCAGAAAAAAGAAATTTGAAGCCAAAAAGAAACTGTTAAATATGATCGAAAAAGATCCAATGTATAATGAGTTAAAGGTGGTATGTTAGCCTATATCAGAGGTTTATAAATATTATACTTTCATAAAAAATAGTTAAACGACCTCGATTTAATAGTAATACTTTCATATCTTTGCTTTTCTAGATGGAAAGTTTACCAATACATATAACAATTAATCCAGAGTTATACACCAAAAATCCTGAATCCTCTGATTTGGGTAAGAAAATAGTACAGACTAGTATAGAGATGATAAATGATTTAGGCTTTGAGTCTTTCACATTTAGAAAGCTGGGAGTTGCTATAGGATCTAATGAAAGTTCGATTTATCGTTATTTTGAAAGTAAGCATGCGTTATTGGTATACTTGATCAATTGGTATTGGAGTTGGATTGAGTATAAATTGGTTTTTGCAACGACAAATATTACCTCTGCAAAAGATAAATTGAACATCGCTATCACACTATTTACTCAAGAAGTAAAAGAAGACAACTCTTTTACTTTTATTAACGAGATACTACTTAATAAAATTATCATTTCAGAATCTGTTAAAGCATATCATACAAAGGATATAGACGAAGAAAATAAAAAAGGATTTTATAAAACTTATAAAAGAGTTGTACAAAGAGTGAGTGATATGGTTTTGGAGATAAATCCAAAATTTGAGTTCCCGCATATGCTTATTTCAACAGTAATTGAGGGAGCACACCACCAACGCTATTTTTCTCAACACCTTCCTTCTTTAACCGATGTAGAAGAAGGAAAAAACAATGTAGTGAGATTTTATACTGATTTAGTACAAAAAACTATTGTGTAATGAGATTATTTTGTTATAACATATTTAGCGTTGTAAAGTATAGTTCGTTTATCGTTGTGTTTGTAAGCATGTTGATACAACCAATAATGAAGACTATTGCACTTTTTGCTAGTGATGATATCGAATTAGTTGAAGTAGATTGGGAAGAAGATTTTGACGAAGAAGAAAAACAGGAAGATGATTGTAAGGATGAAAAAAATGAATTTAAAATTTTAAATTCTTATGATCGTCATTTTATCTATGCTTCAGAATGTTTTTGTTATCAAGTACTACAACCTCATTATGATTTCAATCTCGAAATTCCCATTCCACCCCCCGAACAGGTGTAGTTATCAAATTTCAATCAGGTTCCATTACTATGGAGCTTATCATTTACATAATAACTTATTAATTGCTCAATGTTTTGTACCTAACGGGTATGACATTTTTCAAATCTAAATAACTATGAATAATTCAAATTTATTTAAAAATTTAAAGTCCGATATTCCGGCGAGTATTGTCGTATTTTTTGTGGCGTTACCTCTATGTTTAGGTATCGCTTTAGCCAGTGGAGCTCCTTTGTTTTCTGGTTTGATTGCAGGTATCGTAGGAGGTATCGTAGTGGGAGCCATGAGTGGATCCCAAATTGGTGTTAGTGGCCCAGCAGCTGGGCTTGCTGCAATTGTATTAACTGCCATTGGCGCATTGGGAGGGTATCAAAACTTCCTTTTGGCTGTCGTTTTGGGTGGTGTGATACAATTGGCATTTGGTTTTTTGAAAGCAGGAATTATTGGATATTATTTTCCATCATCAGTAATTAAAGGAATGCTTACAGGTATAGGTATTATTATTATACTTAAACAAATACCACATTTCTTTGGATATGATGCAGATCCAGAAGGTGATTTTGCATTCTTTCAGGTAGATGGAGAAAATACGTTTTCAGAAATTTTAAATGCAATTAATGCTATTAGTCCTGGAGCTACTTTAATAGCCATTATCGGTCTTGGAGTTCTTCTTTTATGGAGTAATGTACTCTCTAAAAAAGGAAAAATATTTCAGCTTATTCAAGGACCTTTGGTAGCAGTTGCTGCCGGTATTATATACTTTATTGTTACCGCAGGAAATAGTACCTGGGGGATATCTTCAGAACATTTGGTAAGTGTACCTGTACCAGAAGATGCATCTTCGTTCTTAGCGCAATTTAGTTTTCCGAATTTTGGAGCTATTACTAACCCACAAATATGGGTAACTGCATTTACTATTGCTTTAGTAGCTAGTCTGGAAACTTTATTGTGTGTAGAAGCTACCGATAAGCTAGATCCTCGTAAGCGGGTAACACCAACCAATCGAGAATTATTGGCTCAGGGAACGGGGAATATTATTTCTGGACTTATCGGAGGGTTACCTGTTACCCAGGTAATTGTTCGTAGTTCGGCAAATATCCAATCAGGTGGTAAGTCTAAAATGGCAGCAATCCTACATGGTTTTTTGCTGTTAATTTCTATAATTTTAATACCAAAACTTTTAAATAAGATTCCGTTATCTGTATTAGCTGCAATTCTTTTTATCGTTGGATATAAGCTTGCAAAACCAGGATTATTTAAAACCATGTATCAATTAGGTTGGAAACAATTTGTTCCGTTTATAGTTACGGTTACAGGTATTGTATTTACAGATCTTTTGATAGGGATTGGACTGGGATTATTAGTAGGTATCGTAGTTATTTTGATTAAAAGTTTTCAAAATTCACATTTCTTACATATCGAAGATAAGAGTAATGGCAAACATAAAATAAAGATGACATTGGCAGAAGAAGTAACATTCTTTAATAAAGGTGCTATTCTTAAAGAATTGGATAGTCTTCCCAGAGATACTTATTTAGAACTTGATGTTCGAAAAACAAGATATTTAGATAATGATATTATTGAAATTCTTGAAGATTTTTCTGAAAAAGCAAGAAATAGGAATATCGACATTCAGCTCATCTCAGAAAGAGGCACTATAGAAAACCCAGACAGTTTTATTCAATTTTTCAGATTACGCCCTAAAAGCGCTTAAAATAAAAACTTATGAAATGAGCCATAACAATTGAGTAGATACCAACCAAGATGTTCAATGGTGAGACAACTAAAAAAACAATAAAAAGAACAGATGAAAACTCGTATGTTAAAAACAAAATACAGATTATTAGTATTAATTGATCAAACCAAATCCTCATACACAGCTTTACGTAATGCTGTGAATTTGGCAAAGGTTATAGATGCAGGAATAGAGGTTTTTTATGTAAAATCACCTATGCAGGTTGTTCAGCATGACAACCAAATAGCAGCATTACGAACATTGGACGAAGAAAGAATTGCATCAAAAAAGGCAATGCAAAAATTGGTCGATACTGTATCAGACACCGAAAATATCCCTGTTATTTACAGTTTTGCTTTCGGAAATGTTATTACCGAAGTACAAAGTCACATTGCTAAAACAAAGCCGGATATTGTTGTTATTGGTAAACGAAAACCTAAACGAGTGAATCTTTTAAGAGGTGGACTAACTTCTTATTTACTGAAACATCACAAAGGAGGAATTCTTATTTCTGGAAGTGATAAGCATCTTATATCAGGCCATAATGTATCTCTTGGTTTTCTTGATGATATTTCTATACAAAATGAAGTAGGGATTGTGCAAGATTTAAAAAAGTGTACCGATACACCTTTTAAATTGTTTAAAATAAAGAAAACAGGTTCTATACTTAAAAAACCAACAGCATTTTCGCAACCCGAAGAGCAATCTATTGCAGAAAATACAGTAATTTTTGAGTTTGAAGAAGGAATGGATAATGGTAATGGACTTTCAAAATATATTGAAAAAAATAAATTAGGATTGCTTTGCGTAAAAAGAGAAGTCAAACAAAAACTAAGCAAATCAATTGGGTTTAATACTAAAGTTCAACAAACCATAAATAAAACAAATGTGCCAGTTCTTATACTGGATAACTAAAAATGCTGTTGATGAGAGGAAATACTAAATAGAGACAAGGTGCAATAACACGGTCTATATCAGAAATGGTATTCTATTTAGGAATCATCTTTAAGTAATCGATCATCATAATAGTAAAAGTAAGCTGTCTGAAAAATGATTTTTAGGCAGCTTTTTTAATTATAGATTGTCAATAGAAATGAATGCATGTTTACAGACTAATGATGAGGTGAAATCGTAAAAAAACGATCTAATATATTTTTATAAGTAGACCATTACAAAAACTAGGAGTACAATCTAATATAAACATATCATAATTTGTTTTTTCCTTTAAGCAATAATAGATAGTTTTGCTTAGAATCATTTTTGATAAGAATATATGGCTTTAAACACACAAAAAATACCAGTAACGATTATTACCGGATTTCTGGGATCTGGTAAAACGACTTTAATACATCAAATTGCTAAAAATGCAAATGGTAGACGATTGGCAATAATTGTTAATGAATTTGGAGAATTAGGAATGGATGGAGAAATCCTAAAAGGTAACGACTGTGGATGTGAAGAAGAAAATATATTAGAATTAAGTAATGGATGCCTATGCTGTACGGTACAGGAGGAGTTTTTACCTACCATGCTTCAATTGATGGAGCGTAAACAGGATATTGATCATATTATTATCGAGACTTCTGGATTAGCATTACCTAAACCATTATTAAAAGCGTTTAACTGGCCTGATTTGAAACCACAAATCACGGTAGATGCTGTAATTACTGTTGTCGATTGTGTAGGACAGGCCACAGGCGAAATATGTGACCGTGATAAGGTACAATCTCAACGATTAGAAGATGAAAACCTGGATCACGAGTCTTCTATCGAAGAATTATTCGAAGATCAACTATCTTGTGCAGATTTGATTATAATGACAAAATCAGATTTAATCAATACAGAAGAATATAACCAAGTAAGAGATATTATCCAGAATCGTGTTGGTAGTAACATCAAATTGATTTCTGCAGTAAAAGGTAATATTCCTGCCGATGTGTTATTAGGAATTGATGCCAAAGCCGAAGATCATGTAGATGAGAAACATTCTCATCATGAACACCATCATCATCATGACCATGATGAACACGGTCATCACCATCACGACCACGATCATGATGATACGATTAATTCTATTGTGATAGAAATTAAAGTACCTCATACTCCAGAAACACTAATCAAAAATTTAAAAACACTAGTAGCAGAACATCATATTTACAGGATTAAAGGAATTATTCATGTACCTGGTAAACCAATGCGTATGATTGTTCAGGGAGTGGCAGATCGGTTTGAAAACTATTTCGACAGAAAGTGGATCGATGGAGAAATCAAAGCTACTCGATTAGTAATTATTGGCGAAGAACTCGAAGAACAAAAGATTCAAGAGATATTAGAAGAAAAATTGCTGGTAGGAGAAGGAGTATAACCATTCATTGATATGATTTTTTAGTATTAACTTAAAATTTTAATCCCTTGAAAATATACACACGTAAAGGAGATACAGGTAAGACAGGAGTCTTTGGAGGAAAAAGAGAATTTAAAGATTCTGCACGTATAGAATGTAATGGAGCTTTGGATGAAGCAAATTCTACTATTGGGTTACTACGTGCAAAATTAGGTAATGATCATGAGTGGCAGCCAAATCTTCATAAAATCCAAAAAGATCTTATGGATATGATGTCACACCTTGCGAGGCCATCAGATTCTAAAAAAGAAAACCCTAATCCCAGACCTAAAGACGGAGCAGATTTTTGTGAACAATGGATGGATGAGATGGAAGACAATATTAGCTCTCCATCTGATTATTTTTTATTACCAGGAGGAAATGAAATTTCTGCATTATGTCATGTGTGTAGAACACAAATAAGAAGAGGGGAACGCAGATTGGTTACTTTAATGCACGAAGATCCCGAATCTGTAGAAGAATATGTGGTTGCCTATATTAATAGACTATCAGATTTATTTTTCACCATGGCCAGAGCAGAAATGGATAAAGCTGGAGTAGCTGAAGAAAAATGGCAATTGTTTTTGTATAAAAGAAAAAAGAAAAGAACATAACGATTTTGCACACAATTTATGGAATAGCTTTAGGACCAGGAGACCCAGAGCTTCTTACGCTTAAAGCGTTACGGATATTAAAAGAAGTCGATCTTATTTTTTATCCAGGATCTATTACCAAAGATCAAAAAAAGAGCTTTGTATATCCTATATTACAATATCATGGATTAGAGCATAAAGAGCTAAAAGGGTTTTTTCTAAACATGTCATACGATCGCCAAGAGGCTTCAGAAACCTATGTAGCAACGGTAAAAGATATTGAAAAAGCTTATCAAACTGGAAAAAAAATAGCAATTGTATGTGAAGGAGATATTAGTTTATATGCTTCTTTTTCGTATATATTGGCAGGGCTTCAAGAATTACAATTACCAGTATCTTTGGTCCCCGGAATCAATTCTTTTTCGTTAGGTGCATCACAACACCAAATACCATTAAGTTTACTTAATGATAAAATTGCAATCGTTCCAAGAGTAAAAAATATTACAGAAATCTCTAAATACTTTTTAGAATTTGATACTGTAATATTAATGAAAATACGCTCTGGTTGGAATGATTTTCACTCAGAATTAGTACAGAAAGATTGGAAATGTTATTATTGTGAACGTTTAGGAACCAATCAAGAATATATAACAACAGATTTAACCACTCTGGCCAATAGAGAAATTCCATATTTCTCTTTATTAATTATCAAACAATGATCAAAGTTGTAGGACTAGGTCCCGGGCATTCAGATTATATTATTCCAATGGCAGTACAGGCAATTTCAGAAGCCTCTGTAATCATTGGATATCACTATTATTTTCAATTTATTCAACATCTGGTATGTCCTGATGCTTTATGTATCGGTAAAGAATTAAGCGAAGAAGAAAAAAGAGCAGAAATTGCAATACAGCATGCTTTAGAAGGGGAACAGGTTGTCGTTATTGGTTCTGGAGATGCCAGTATATATGCAATGGCATCTATAGTATATCAAAAAGTTGCAGAGCAAAAATTAGATATTCCTGTAGAGACAGTACCGGGTATTTCTGCATTTATCACAGCAGGAAGTAAATTAGGAGCTATATTAGGTCATGATTTTTGTTGTATTTCCTTATCAGATTTAATGACTCCCTGGACCACAATCGAGAAACGCATCCACGCTGCAGCAATGGGGGATTTTGTAACAGGGCTGTATAATCCTAAAAGTAAAAAACGGTATTGGCAATTGGGAGCGTTAAAAACTATTTACCTTAAGTATAGACCCAAAACTACACCTGTAGCAATATGTAAACAATTAGGAAGAGCAGAAGAAGAGATTAAAATCACCACTTTAGCAGAGTTAGATATCGATGAGGTAGATATGTTTTGTGTAGTATTGATAGGAAATAGTCAAACGTTCAAGTATAAAGATCATCTGATCACACCAAGAGGATATTTGAATAGGAAACCTGAAACCGGTCAAGAAATACAACAAGCTAGCTTTAAAGAAATATTAGATAATATCCCACCTCATACATTAGCAAACGATGCTTTATGGGCCGCAATACGATGTATTCATACCTCTGGTGATTTTGAATATATAAACTACCTGGAGACCTCTAAGCATGCAATTGCTACCTGGCATGATTATCTTAAAAATGGAGGGACAATCGTTACCGATGTAACTATGGTAGCTGCAGGCATTACAAAAGCGTATACTGCCAAATACAATAATCAGGTAATTTGTTTATTAAACGATAAAGAATCCCTTCAGCTTGCAGAAAAAGAAGGATTAACACGAACACAGGCAGGAATAAAACTTGCAGCAAAAAAATATCCCAACGCACTATTTGTTATCGGAAATGCACCCACAGCATTAATTGAGATTGCAGATCAGATTAAAGAAGGGATATTATCTCCGACAGGAGTTATTGGAGCACCAGTAGGATTTATCAATGTCATAGAATCTAAAGAACGACTAAAAACAATATCCCATATTCCGTATGCGTTAATTACCGAAAAACGAGGAGGTAGTAATTTTGCAGCGGCTATTGTTAATGCAGCATTTACACTAGAAGAAGCTAAATTATAAAATATATGAAAGAGCATCCACAACGTATATTTAACGATAAAGAACAAGCATTGCTCGAAGAGATCATGATCCACCGTAGAGATGTTCGAGGGAATCACTTTTTAGATACTCCCATATCTCAGGAATCAGTTAATAGGATTATAGAAGCTGCATTAGCAGCTCCTTCGGTAGGATTTTCGCAACCCTGGGAATTTGTATTGATCCGGGATCAAAAAACAAAGCAAGCCGTAAAAGAAACTTTTTCTGAAGAAACAGCACGTGCCGCAATGCAGTTTACAGACGAAAAGCAAAAAGAATACATCAAACTTAAATTAGAAGGGATTTTAGAAGCTCCTTTAAATATGGCTGTGTTTTATAAACCTGCAGATGGTCCTGTTTTAGGACAGACAAGTATGCCTAATATGGGGAAATATAGTGTAGTTTGTGCCATACAAAATATGTGGCTTATGGCACGATCCTTAAATATAGGAATGGGATGGGTGAGTATTTTGGATCCCGAAAAAGTAAAACAAGTACTAGGAGCTCCAGAACCAAACCAATTGATTGGGTATCTATGCTTTGGGTATACCGATATGTTTTATAACCAACCCGAATTAGAATTAAAAAAATGGGATCGTAAAAAACTTCAAAAAGAAGTCGTTATTCAGGAAAAATATACTTAAAAAGAGAATCAATCTTTTACAGCATTTGGTAATGCTATCAGCATATATACAATAACACTATGACCTTCCATATTATAGGTATCGGAAATAAAACCCCGGATTTCACAACAGAACAACAACGAGATATTCTGGATACCCTTATTTTTAGTGGAGGAAAACGTCATTACGAATTGGTTAAAGATTACCTTCCAGAAAATCATCAATGGATAACTATTCAATCTCCCATGTCTCAGGTATTCGAGGCATATGAACAAGCAGCAACTACAATTATTGTTTTTGCCTCTGGTAATCCTTTGTTTTACGGATTTTCGAATACATTAAAAAATAAATATCCAGATGCAGAAATTATAACAACATCCTATTTTAGTTCAATTCAATTACTGGCTAATGCCATGAATTTTAATAGTAATCCATTACAAACCGTAAGCGTACACGGAAGAAGCTGGAAAGCATTAGACGCTATCTTAATTCAACAAAAAGAATGTATTGGGGTACTTACAGACGCAGAAAAAAATCCAGCTACCATTGCAAAAAGACTTTTAGAGTATGGATATGATAATTATGTCATGCTAGTAGGAGAGGATATAGAAGGAGAACAAGAAAAGTTTCAGGAACTATCATTGCAAAAAGCATCGACGATGAAGTTTCACTCATTGAATTGTTTGATACTTAAAAAAACAAAACATCGTTATATTGATTTTGGGATAAAAGATGCCAATTTTATAGGCTTGCCGGGAAGACCCAAGATGATCACCAAAATGCCTGTTCGATTAACGACGCTACATTACTTAAATGTTCTTAACATTGATACATTATGGGATATTGGTTTTTGCACTGGATCTGTTAGCCTCGAAGCTAAATTAAAAAATGGGGATTTAAATATCATCGCTTTTGAAAAGAGGCCAGAGTGTAAAGCTATTTTAGAGCAAAACCAAAAACGTTTTGGAGTTCCTGGAATTCAAATTGTAATGGGAGATTTTTTTGAGCAGGATCTTACTCAACTTGCAAAGCCTGAAGCAATTTTCATAGGGGGTCACGGTGGCAGATTAGAAGAACTTTTTCTAAAGATCAGTCTGGTTTTACAACCTGAGACCTGTATAGTGATCAATGCGGTAAAAGAGAGTTCGGTACAAGCTTTTAAAGTAGGTTGTGATAAAATAGGATATACTATTGTAGAAGAATCCACACTATCACTAGATGCATACAACCCAATTACATTGCTTAAGGCAATACGTAAATAGAAGTGATCTA
Source organism: Aquimarina atlantica (assembly GCF_000626715.1). Classification (GTDB taxonomy): domain Bacteria; phylum Bacteroidota; class Bacteroidia; order Flavobacteriales; family Flavobacteriaceae; genus Aquimarina; species Aquimarina atlantica. The sequence goes on from NZ_AQRA01000005.1 coordinate 115,467, forward strand.
AACTTCATTTTGAGCAAAAGTTTTCTCATATATGATCAATTTATGTAGGTTTGCCAAATGAAACAAGTATTAAAAAATTTCAACGTGTGAAAATAACCTCACTTGTAACTGGCGGAGCAGGATTTATAGGTTCGCATGTGGTAAATCATTTACTAAAACAAAATCATCAGGTTGTAGTTTTAGATGATCTTTCTGGAGGAGATAAAGAGAATATAAACTCAGCAGCCCTATTTTATGAAGGGTCAATACTAGACGTTACCTTAATACATACTCTTTTTGATGAATATAAGTTCACCTATGTTTATCATTTGGCAGCCTATGCAGCAGAAGGATTAAGTCATTTTATTAGAAATTTCAATTATCAAAATAACCTGATCGGTAGTGTTAACCTGATCAATGCATCGGTAACTCATGAGGTGAAATGTTTTGTTTTTACCTCTTCTATTGCGGTTTATGGAACCAATACATTGCCGTTGGTAGAAACACAATTTCCGCAACCAGAAGATCCGTATGGGATAGCAAAGTATGCTGTAGAATTAGATTTAATAAATGCACACAAGATGTTTGGTATGGATTATATTATTTTCAGACCACATAATGTATACGGAAGACATCAAAATATAGGAGATAAATACCGTAATGTCGTTGGGATATTTATGAATCAAATTCTGGAAAATAAACCGTTGACTATTTTTGGAGACGGTAGGCAAACCCGGGCTTTTACACATATTGATGATATTGCACCTTATATTGCTAATTCGGTAACAGTACCCGAAGCATATAATACAGTTTTTAATATAGGAAGTGATACGGTATACTCTGTAGAAGAGTTGGCAAAAGCAGTTAGTAATGCAATGCAATCCGAACTGCATATAGAGCGATTAGAAAAACGAGAAGAAGTAACTCATGCCTATGCTAATCATTCAAAATTTGATACTGTTTTTAATCCCAAAAAACATATAGATTTAGAGACAGGGCTTTTAGAAATGGCCAAATGGGTAAAAACCCATGGGTCGCGCTCTAGTAAAGAATTCCAAAACATTGAAATAACAAAAAAACTACCGAGTTCCTGGAGAAAACCTTTAAAACAATGACAGATCAACCACTAGTTACTATTATAATGGCCGTTAAAGATACGGCTCCTTATTTGAGGGATTGCCTGGATTCTATCCTGGCACAGACCTATCAAAACTGGGAACTTATTGCGGTAAATGATCACTCGTCTGATGATAGTCCAAAAATTTTACAGGAATATGCCGAAAAAGACTCCAGAATTCGATTTTTTAATAGCGATAGACCTAAATTAATCCCAACGCTACAAGTAGGATATGCAGAAACCAGAGGAACGTTGATCAACAGAATGGACTCTGATGATAAAATGCCAGCGTATAAAATAGAAGTACTTGTAGAAGAATGGAGTAAGTATGGAAAAGGAACTGTGATTGCAGGAGGAACCGAGCATTTTGTTGATGATGGAGTTGTAGGTGATGGGTTTCTTAAATACGAAAAATGGCTTAATGAAGTTGCCAGAACAAGTACCCACTATCAAGAGATTTATAGAGAATGTGTTATCCCATCTCATTGTTGGTTGCTACACAAAGAGGATTTTGATGCAGCAGGAGCTTTTGATCCGATCATATATCCTGAAGATTATGACCTCTGTTTCAGATTTTACAAACTAGGTTTAACAGTTGTAGGGATTGATAAAATTCTACATCACTGGAGAGACCGATCTAATAGAATTTCTCGTACCTGGGACGAATACAAAGACAATCGATATTTTGATCTTAAAATACGCTTTTTCTATGAATTAGATAGAGACAAAACACGACCTTTAGTACTATGGGGTGCCGGGAAAAATGGAAAAGATATGGCCAAACTCCTACAATCTTATAATGATAGTTTTCGCTGGGTATGTGATAATGAGAGAAAAATAGGAAAGGATATTTACGGGGTACAATTAGAGCATTATAACGATATCGAAACACTCGAGGGTGCCCAGATCATTATCGTAGTAGCATCTCCAACAGGAAAAAAAGAAATAGAAGAACTGCTCACCTTATGGGATAAAAAACCTGTTGTCGATTTTTGGTTTTTTGCATAATAAATATGTATAATCTTAATAAACATTTTTTAAGACGTTAATAACCTAATATCTTTGTGTCGTAGGAGTAATACCATTTGTACTTTAAATCTACTGGAATAAAATGTTCTTTTTTCATATCAGTTTCAGAATAAAAATAAACCGTAGCCCTGCTATGCTTGATTTTTATTCTTTACTGAAACAAAAAAATCTTAATTTTCTTTGCCAGTAAATTCAAAATACGAATGATATAATTTAATAGCTTTTCAGAGAACACATGTCAGAACACACCATAAAAGTTGCAATACTCTGTTTTACAGATCAGGGAGTATCGATTGCTAAAACCTTGCAAAAAGAATTTTATCGCTCTAAGCTGTTTACAACAAGAACAGTAGAGGTTAGTAAAGATATAAAGCAAATCAATTCGGTATCAGAGTTGATAGAAAATTCATTTCATAACTATGATGCATGGATTTTTGTAGGGGCATTAGGGATTTGTGTGCGTAGTATCGCCGCTTATATCAAAGATAAAGCAAGTGACCCAGCAGTGATTAATGTTGATGATCAGGGAAAATTTGTACAAGCTGTACTTAGCGGTCATATTGGTAAAGCCAATATACTCACTGCCCAAATCGGTAGAATTCTAAATGCACAAGCGGTAGTGTCTACATCTAGTGATTTGCAAAACTTATGGGCATTGGATACATTGGCAGAAACCTATGGATGGAAAACGAAAAGCTCTATTCCTTTAAATAAGATTATATCATTGTTTGTAAACAGGAAATCTACCGCATTAATTCTAAAAGTTAAAAATAAAGGAGTTCAATACCTGGAGAAAACCTGCCCGGATTTTGTAGATATTTATTATGATCAGGGAGATTTTAAACATAGTAATTATGAGTTGATACTATATGTGGGGTATGAACTTATAGCTACAGATACTCCTGTTCTTTCTTTCTATCCTCCTTGTGTGGCATTAGGTAGTGGATGTGCAAAAGATATAGAACCACAACTCCTCATGAAAGGATTAGAATCTGCATTACAAGAGCAACATATCGCGATAGAAAGTATCTATGCCATAGGATCTGCAACTATTAAAAATGAAGAACAGGCCTATCTTGATTTTGCTGCGTATTATAATATTCCTTTTATTACCTATACTGGTGAAGAACTTAATACCATTGCAGTTGCTAATCCTTCAGAAGTTGTAAAGAAAAAGGTAGGTGTTTATGGCGTTTCTGAAGCTGCCGCAGCATTAATGGCAGGTCAATCATCATGGCTGGTCGAAAAAACAAAAGCACTTACACCATCGGGTAAGAAATTTACCTACGCATTAAGTTTGTCAGCCAGGTATGAGCGCAAAGCAAGTATTGCCATTGTAGGAGCAGGATCAGGAGATCCAGAGCTATTAACTTTAAAAGGGCAGTATATTCTAGAAAATGCAGACTGTATTTTATATGCAGGGAGTTTGGTGCCAGAAGCTTTAACGCATATGGCAAAAGAAGATGCTTTGGTACGTAATTCTGCATCGATGACCCTAGAAGAGCAAATAATGATTATTGATCAATATTACCAACAAGGAAAATCTATCGTACGCTTACATTCTGGGGATCCTTCTATATATGGAGCGATACAAGAGCAGATGACTATTTTTGATGAAAAAGGGTATGACTATTATATCGTTCCTGGAATTTCCTCATTTCAAGCGGCAGCTGCATATCTCAAATCAGAATTTACGATTCCCGAAGTGGCGCAAACTATTATTCTTACTAGGGGCGAGGGAAACACACCAATGCCAGAACACGAAAAAATTGCTGATATGGCAAAATTAAGGGCTACCATGTGTATTTTCTTAAGTGTAGGCATCGCTAAAAAAATACAAGCACAACTTCTCGAACATTATCCAGAAAACACACCGTTAGCGGTATTATACCGTGTGAGTTGGGAAGATGAAGAAGTATGGACAGGCACCCTATCAGAACTAACTACTATCATCAAAAAAAATAAGTTAACCCGTACGGTACTCATTGTAGTTGGTGAAGCTGTAGGTGCCCGTAAAAACAGATCGTGGTTATATGATGATAAATGGCATCATATCTTTAGAAAAAAAGAAAAAGAAATTCAATCCTCATGATACTCGTTTTTGGAGGCACCACAGAAGGGAAAAAAGTCGCCAAAATATTGGATGAGCTAGAATATCCGTATTACTATTCAACCAAAACAAAAGTGAATTATGAAGGGAAAGGAATTCCTATAGAGGGAGTAATGACTACCTCTCTCTTAGAGGATTTTTGTGAGCAACATGGGATTACACATATTATTAATGCTTCTCATCCTTTTGCAGTGCAATTGCATCAAATGATCGCTGATATTTCGATTGCATTGCCTTTGATACGTTTTCAAAGAAAATTTTCCCCAAGAATACCAGATCAAAACGTATCTTATGTAGATAATTTTGAAGAAGCGATACGCTGTTTTAACAAAAACAACTATAGCTCATTACTGGCACTCTCGGGAGTGCAAACTATTGGTAAATTACAATCCTACTGGAAGAATCACCTTACCTGGTTTCGTATTTTGGATCGTGATAGCTCTAGAGTGATTGCTAATGAGGCGGGGTTTCCAGAAGTAAAATTAATATTTGGATTTCCACAATCTAAGGCCGCCGAAATGGAGTTATTTACCAAACTATCTCCGGATGTAATTTTTACTAAAGAAAGTGGAAGTAATGGAAAACTGGAAGAAAAAATAGCTGCGGCCCAAGCTTTACATATCCCGATAGTGATTCTTAAAAAACCAAAAATTTCTAATCGATATCTTTGTATCGATACCAAAGCAGCATTAATTGAAATGATTAATAACGAATATAAGAACCTTTAGACCTCACAGGTCTTAGAGACCTGTGAGGTCTGCGCCTTCATCGAAAATGCAGTTTTATTAAATTTTATTACGTAAAAATATTGAGCGAACTACAAGACATACCCGATAGGCCTTTACGAAGAGGATATACCACAGGAGCTTGTGCTACTGCTTGTGTTAAAGCTGCATTATGGAGTTTGGTCACCCAACGGGAGCTTACCGAAACACAAGTGCAATTGCCTATTGGTGAAATCGCTACATTTAAAGTTCAGCGCACTAAATTAACACAAAAAGAGGCGGCATATTCTACAATAAAAGATGCAGGTGATGATCCTGATGTAACGCATAACGTAGAGATCACAGCTACTGTGTCTCTTAATCATACAGGAGATATTCTTTTTAAAAGAGGAAAAGGAGTAGGGCTAATTACTTTACCAGGATTAGAAATACCTGTGGGAGAACCTGCCATTAACCCAGTCCCCAGGGATATGATGCATGTCGTTTGTAAAAAAATAATATCAGATTATCAGCTTGAGAAACACGGAGTAACCATTACTATATCGGTAAAAAACGGAGAAAACCTTGCTAAAAAAACATTGAATAGTCGCTTAGGAATATTGCACGGAATTTCAATATTAGGAACTACAGGTATTGTTACTCCGTTTTCTGCGGCATCTTATATTGCAAGCATTCAACAAGGGATTGATGTTGCTATTGCCAATGGCAAAACAACATTATTAATAAACTCTGGAGCGCGTAGTGAGAAGATGCTGAGGTCAATATTTCCTGACATTTCAGAAGTTTCCTGTATACATTACGGAAACTGGATACAGGAAACTTTTGAGAAAATTCATCAATCTCCCCAGATTACGAAAGTATCTATGGGAATTATGCTAGGAAAAGCAGCAAAACTGGCACAAGGCAGAACAAATACGCATAGTGGAAAAACAACATGGGATAAAGATTTTATATACCAGCTGGCCATATCGGCGGGATATCCAGAGGAGATTGCTAACAAAGTTTTAGCATTAAATATGGCGGGACGTCTTCGGGAAATTTTTACTTTTACAGCCGGAGAAAATTTTTATCAAAAACTAATACAAGAATGCCATTATCATTGTCAAAAAATAGCACCAAATGTAACGATTGCTATGTACTTGATTAATAATGATGGAACTCACATATCATACACTATATGAACATCATGAATCTTGCTCGCCCTCTAATCGCAGGGGTTTTACATTCTTTTGAACCAGATCATATGTCTGCAGTATCAGTATTGGCTGCAGAAAATGCTATTCAGAAAAAGAAAGTATCTTTTAAAACTGTGTTTACAGCATCTCAATGGGCATTTGGACACTCGGTGACTTTGTTGATGTTTGGAGGGATTGCCTTAGCATTTAGAGCTGCCTTACTTACATTTGTAGAAAGTATCTCTTTTTGGGCAGAATTTTCTGTTGGCCCGATTATGATCTGGCTAGGTGTAATAGCTATTCGAAGAAATCATAAGATTAATGAGATGATGGCTGACCATAAAAAAATAGAAGCACACGAGCATGCTGCCAATAATCCTATTCATCTACATGGAAAAAGAGGTGAAGAAATTGCTATGAACCCTATTAATCGGTCGTTTTGGATAGGGATGGTACATGGATTGGCAGGTACAGGAGGTGCGCTTACCTCTGCATTAATTATTAGCGCAGATACAATCTCTGATGCTATCCTAATATTAATAGTAGAGTCTATTGGGATTATTTTTTCTATGGCGGTATATAGTTATGTATTGATCTTTACCATGAGCCGTTTTATAGAACGCAATATATCCATATTTAAATGGATGAATGGTGTTATTGGTGTCATTTCGATAATCATTGGATGTATCGTATTACAAAGTGTACTTTTTTGAATGATTTTCTAATGCATAATCCGGGTTTAATTCCTAAAAGACAATAAAAATGGCATATAATATTGTACTTGTAGAACCAGAAATCCCTACGAATACAGGTAATATAGGTAGGCTTAGTTTAGCCTCGGGATCGAATCTACATTTAGTAAAACCATTTGGGTTTGAATTAAGTGATTCGAGATTAAAAAGAGCCGGGTTAGATTACTGGAAACACATCTCGGTACATATATATGATAGTATAGATGAATTTTATGCTGTGCATAACGATAAAAATATGGTATATCTATCGAGCCATGCAGAAAAAGACTATTGTGATATACCTTATGAAGATGATCTATTTTTTGTTTTTGGAAAAGAATCTACAGGTTTGTCAAAAACGATAACAGAAAAATATCCAGATCAACTCTATAAAATCCCAATATACAGCGATAAGGTAAGAAGTTTAAATCTGGCTAATGCGGTGAGTATTGTGGTCTATGAGGGGTTAAGAAATATAAGATAGCTCTTAGTTTTTACTTAATAGAGTTAAATTTTTGACCTTTGTTATACAAATTTTAACTACGTCGACCCATCGATGGACCTCTTAGGCCTTCTCATGGACCTTTTTGACGAAGTTTTAGACTATAGACTTCCAATTTTGAGACGAATAGGTCCAAATTTCGATAGATTGCCTTAAAAATTCAACATCAAGAGCTGAAATTTCAACTCTTGATGTTAAAAATTGGACTCTCTGAGTTAAACAGAAGGTCTTTTTGACCCATCGGAACGTCTTTTGGGTTAAATAAGGATATCTAAAAGTTATTATGTATTGAATTATCCGAATAGTGGATATTTCATTATAATATTATATAATCTGCCAACGTCTAATTCCGTATTTTTACCAATCATACAAAAATACAGATGAAACCAAAATATACCTATCCTTTTACAGCTATCCCCGATCAGGAAGATTTAAAATTATGTTTGTTACTCAACTTGGTAGATCCAAGTATCGGAGGGGTGCTGGCAACAGGAGACAAAGGTACTGCCAAAACTACTATGGTACGAGGATTGAGTCAATTGATGGGAGAAGATTTTCCATTTGTTAATTTACCTATTGGTGCTACTGAAGATCGGGTATTAGGAAGCATTAACCTGGAGGCATTGATTAATCAGAAAACTACGATTGTAGATAAAGGACTATTAGCACAGGCACACCAGGGGTTTTTGTATATCGATGAGGTCAATCTTCTGAATGATTATCTAATGGATGTATTATTAGATGCTTCGGCAACAGGAGGGTATCATTTGGAGCGTGAAGGAGTCTCTCAATGGATGGATAGTCGTTTTTGTCTTGTAGGTACAATGAATCCCGAAGAAGGAGCCTTACGACCGCAGTTATTAGATCGATTTGGATTAAGTGTTACCATACAAACTCCCAAAGAAATAGAGACACGTACCAAAATTGCAATGCAACGCATTAGTTTTGATAGTGATCCGATAGCATTTTATAATCAGTTTCAAGAAGAAGAACAGGCGATTAAGCATCAGGTTATTTTGGCGAAAAAGAAACTTAATGCTGTAGCTATTCCAGAATTAGTGCAAGAACAGTGTGCTGCATTAACCATAGCGAATCAGGTAGAAGGAATGCGTGCAGATATCTTACTTTTGAAAACAGCGAGAGCGTATGCAGCATTTTATAATGAAAAACTGGTAACTACAGAAATGGTAGATACCATAGCACCTTTTGTATTGCAGCATCGTACAAAAGAATATACACCTCCCTCAGATCAGAATAAAGAAAACACTTCTGATACAGAAAATCATACTCCCAAGGAAGAAACTGCACCTCAAAATGAGCAAAATAATACAGCATTTCAATTGCCAAAAGCTGTACAACAAGGGTTGAAATTTTCGGCTTCAAGGGCAACCAAAAAACAGGAAATCCTTTTGGATTCTCAACAGAAATTACATTCGGTAGCATATCCGGCAGAACGACAACAAGAAATATCAGTACTACGATCTGTAAAACAATATCTAAAGACCGGGAAATTTGCAACAGTATATAAACAAGCAACACAGAAAGCTACAGCCCGCATTATATTCCTGGTAGATACCAGTGCATCTATGGCCCTAGATCAGCAAATGGCATACTTAAAAGGAATCATAGAGAAAACAATTACGTCATATCCTTTACAAAAAATCCAGTATGCTATCGTTGGTTTGCAGGATACTACAGCCAAAATTATCCAAGAATTTACGTCTAACACTCAAGAAATTTCGAACATAAATCACCAATTAAGAACAGGAGGAAAAACGAATTTGGGAGCCGCTTTTTTTAAAGTATATGAATTGTTGAGATCTGTAAATACTCAAACGGTACAATTGTTTGTTTTTACAGATGGAAAAATAAATGCAGGAGCAGAAAATCCGTTTCAATATGCGGTTTCTATCTACAAAAAATATCTGGCAAGGATTCAAAAAACTACTGTTATTGATACTGAAACAGGGTTTGTACGATTAGGCAAAGCAAGACAATTAGCAGAACAACTAAAACTAAAGTATACTACAGTTTCTGGTTTTTAATGATGTAAATAATTATGTATATAAAAATATACAATTATAAAAAAGAATATCCTTCGACAAGCTCGATATGACATTAAATCAATAAAACCATACAAATATAGATAACATAATTTATAACCTATTTTCTAATAGCAAAGCGATCTAATATCTAACTTCTAAAAGCGAAACGATCTAAACAGAACCATATGTCTAAAGCATTTTTAATAGCTGCTCCGTGGAGTAATTCAGGAAAAACAACACTTACCCTAGGAATGTCTCGCTGGTATAGTAACCAGGGAAATATTGTGCAAACTTTTAAATGCGGACCCGATTATATTGATACAATCCATCACAGTACTGCCGCCCGAAGACCAGCTGTAAATTTAGATACTGTGATGATGTCAGAGGAGCATGTAAAAACCGTTTTCGAGCGTTATAGCACATCTGCCGATATTAGTATTATAGAAGGAGTGATGGGATTGTTTGATGGTGCAGTAAAAGACCAGGGGAGCTCGGCAGCGATAGCTAAATTGTTAGATATTCCGGTAATTCTGGTGGTTAATGCCAGTGCTATGGCATATACGATTGCTCCAATCTTACACGGGTTAAAAACGTTTGACCCCGAGGTTAAGATCGCTGGTGTTATTTTTAATTTTGTAAAAACAGAATCACATTATGCTTTCCTTAAAGAAGCATGCGACACTGTTGGGGTTCAATCATTAGGGTATATTCCGCCCAATGAAGAGATTGCAATTCCCTCACGTCATTTAGGATTACATATCGATGATACTTTTGAAAATAGTATCGAAAAAGCAGCTTCACATATTGCGACTCATATATCATTACCAACACTTTTAGAATGCACAAAAGTAATTCCTAAAATAGATAAGGAAGCACCAGCTATTATAACTTCTAAAAAAAAGTATAAGATAGCGATAGCCAAAGATGAGGCGTTTACATTTACCTATCTCGAAAATCTAAAATGGTTAGAAGCTATTGGAGAGCTTGTATATTTTAGCCCTATTCATGATCAGGAACTCCCTGAAGCAGATATGATCTATCTGGCTGGAGGATATCCCGAATTATATCTGGAAGCGTTATCTAATAATGTACTAATGAAAGGTCGGTTAAAAGCAGCAGCTGATCATGGAACAAAAATTCTGGCAGAATGTGGGGGGATGATGTACCTAGGAAATACCATTATTGATGAAGAAGGTAAGGAATATGATATGGTAGGAATATTTCCGTTTAGTACCTCTATGCAAAACAAAAAATTATCTTTAGGATATCGAAAAGTAGTGTACAACGAATTAGAAATTTGGGGGCATGAATTTCATTATTCCAAAATGTTAAACGATGATAATATACCCGTCGTGGGTCAAGTGTTCTCGGCAAGAGAAAAAGAAGTTACCTCAAAAATATATCAACATAAAAACGTATATGCCAGCTACATTCATTTGTATTGGGCAGCGTTAGAAGAAGCTGTAGACTTATGCATTTAATCGCAACCATACCCGGAGGGTGGAACCCTAATGACGATGGTATTTTTTATATTGATCAGCAACCAGGAGATATTGTATTTCTGAGTGCCGGAGATACCGAAATTCATACTTTAAATGAGGCGTACAAGGAACTATATAAAGCTGAAGGTGACAAATTGCCTAGTCTGCGAATGACCAACCTGGTATATCTCAAACAAGAATTAACCATAGATACCTACCTTGAAGAAGTATTGAGTAAGGCCAAAATTATTGTTTGTAGTATGCTGGGAGGAATCAGCTATTATAAATATTTAGTTGAGTCTTTGGTGGATTTACACGAACAAACAGGGAATATCATATTATTTTTACCAGCTCACGAACCTGATTTTGAATTGATGCAATTGTCATCGGTCGATATACAAATTGTACATCAATGCCGGCAATATTTGCAGGAAGGAGGAAAAGAAAATGCGATTGGATTCATGAACTATTTGCGAACTCATTTCTTTGATACTAAACTTCCCATTACTCCGGCTATCTCTATTTCAGATGCATTTTTATATACCAAGGCGTTAGGAATGACAACTCAAGAGGCTTTAGAAAATGCTATAGATACTTCTAAACCCAATGTGGCATTATTAGGATATCGTACCCATTTCTTGTCTGATAATATGGAGCCGTTGCATGCGATGAGTACAGCGCTTCAGGAACGAGGAATGAATGCTTTTGTGGTTTTCGCAAGTAACCTGCGAGATCCTAAATTATTAGATCAGGTACAAGCACTAATGACTCATGAAGGGAAGCGTGCAGTGCATACTATTATCAATACTACAGGATTTACGATTAAGCCCATGGATGGTTCAGCGTTTATTTTCGAAAAACTTCGAATCCCTGTTTTGCAAGCCATATTTTCTACGGCTAATAAACAAGTATGGGAAGAAGGACTCTTTGGTTTACCACCTACAGATATTGCGATGAATATTGCCTTGCCCGAAATTGATGGGCGAATTATTGGTCGTGCCGTTTCGTTTAAAAAAGAAATTAGTAAAGATGCACTTACCGATAGTTCTATTTTAAAGTATGAAGCTTATATTCCTGCCTGTGATTTTATGGCGGAATTAGCTCAGCGATGGGCAGCATTACAGTATAAAAAGAATATTGATAAAAAGGTAGCAGTCATTTTACCAAATTACCCCAATAAGGATAGTCGGCTTGCAAACGGAGTAGGTCTCGATACTCCCGAAAGCTGTATTGTTTTATTAGATACGCTTAAAGCAGAAGGATATGATGTAGGAGAGCAACTACCAAAAAGTGGTACAGAGCTAATGCATTGGATCACACAGGTCACCACAAATGATGTTACCACCGCGATGACCAGGCCACATGCATTGGTTTTTGATCGAGCAGATTTTGATATATGTTTTTCTGCATTGTCTTCAACACTACGAAATAAAATAATAACACAATGGGGCAAACCAGAAGATGATCCGTATTATACTGGTGATGGGTTTATAATATCTGGGTTTTTGTTGGGAAATATCTTTGTAAGCATTCAACCATCTCGAGGATACAATCAGGATCCACAGGCAATCTATCATTCTCCCGATTTGCCACCTACCTATCAATATCTTGCCTATTATTTTTGGTTACAACAAAACTATCAGGCAGATGCCGTGATCCATTTAGGAAAACACGGAAACCTGGAATGGTTACCCGGAAAAAGTGTTTCACTAGACCCCGAAACCTGTTTCCCGGCAGCTGTATTTGGGGCATTACCGCATTTTTATCCGTTTATTATTAATGACCCGGGAGAAGGAACACAGGCAAAACGACGCAATCAAGCCGTGATCATAGATCATTTAATTCCGCCGATGACTCGAGCAGAAAGCTACGGTAGTCTAATGAAATTAGAACATTTGGTAGACGAATATTATGAAGCCTCTACCTTAGATCCCAAACGATCACGAGTATTAGAAAAGGAAATAGCTGACCTGGTTACCCAAACCAAACTCAATGTAGATTTGGGAATTGCCTCAGACGATGTAGATGAGTTATTAGTCAAATTAGATGGGTATTTGTGTGAATTAAAAGAAGCACAGATTAGAGACGGCCTTCATATTTTTGGAAAAGCTCCTGTAGATGAACAACTCATTGATTTGTTAATTGCCTTGCATCGCGTACCGGGATATCATCAGCAAGGAATCACACAAGCACTGGCCAAAGATTTGGGAATTACCAAAAATATTCTTGAGGTTGCCTATACAGAATCTATGGAGTTGACTATTGAAGATGTTTTTTGTAAAACAGCAGGACACGTGATTCAACAATTAGAAAGTATTGCAAAAAGACAACTGATAACATATATTGAAAACGATGTTGTAACCGAAGAATATCCTGTATTAAACCAGATGTTACAGTACATTAAAATCACTACTTTGGTTGCGGTACAACAGACTACTGATGAACTACAGTATTTATTAGGTGGCCTTAATGGATGTTATGTTCCTTCGGGACCATCGGGAGCACCAACACGCGGTCGATTAGATTTGTTGCCTACAGGAAGGAATTTTTATTCTGTTGATGTACGTACCATCCCAACCGAAACAGCCTATCGCCTGGGAGAGAAAAGTGCGCAACTCATTATTGATCGATATTTGCAGGAAAACGGGGATTATCCCGAAACTATAGGAATTTCGGTATGGGGAACATCAACCATGCGTACAGGAGGGGATGATATTGCACAAGCTTTTGCATTAATGGGAGTACGCCCGTTATGGAAAAATGCCAATCGAAGAGTTACTGATTTTGAAGTAATCCCATTATTAAAGCTAGGAAGACCCAGAGTAGATGTTACATTACGGATTTCAGGGTTTTTTAGAGATGCATTTCCCGATGTGATCAATCTGTTTAATGCAGTGGTTACACGTTTAGCGAATCTGGATGAATCTATAGAAGATAATCCCATCAGAAAACGGTTTCTAGCAGAACAATCACAATGGCAGGAGCAAGGGCTACCGCAAGAAGAAGCTTCGCAACGTGCTTTATATCGTGTATTTGGCTCTAAGCCAGGAGCATACGGAGCAGGGCTGCAAGCCGTAATCGATGAGAAAAACTGGCAAACCCAGGAAGATCTTGCCAAAGTATATATCAATTGGAGTGGATATGCCTACGGTAACTCTAAAAAAGGAGTTTCGGCACATGAATCGTTTCAGTATCGATTGCAAGCGATGCAGATCGTAATGCAAAACCAGGATAACAGAGAACATGATATTTTGGATAGTGATGATTATTATCAGTTTCATGGGGGATTGGCCAATGCCGTAAAGACCGTAAAAGGTAATGAAGCTGAAATCTATTTTGGAGATCATTCCAGACCAGAAACACCTAAAGTAAAAACATTAAAAGAAGAATTACTAAAAGTATACCGATCACGAGTAATCAATCCCAAATGGATTGCGGGAGTACAACGGCATGGATATAAAGGAGCATTCGAAATGGCAGCCACCTTAGATTATCTGTTTGCCTATGATGCCACGACAAATCTGATCGATGATTTTATGTACGAAGGAATTACAGAAAGCTATTTGTTAACTCCTGAGAATAAAGAATTTATTACCCAAAATAATCCCTGGGCACTAAAAGACATGAGTGAACGCTTGTTGGAAGCCATACAACGGGGAATGTGGACCAATCCATCTGATGAGGTTAAAAAACAATTAGAAGAACTGTATATGGAAGGTGAAGGATTGGTAGAGTAGTAGGATAGGCCATGTGATAAGTTACCAGATTAAAAATAGTTGATTAAGTAAAAACCGGTAGATTTGTATATACATATAGTATATAAAGGACATATATCCTTTATATCATTGTTGTAGAATGTTAAACCATAAATTATGGATTCAAAAGAGTCTCAAAACAAAATCCCTGATTTTGACAAGCCCAATTGGGGAGATAAATCATTCGATTATTTTAAGTGGTTTAAATTTCACCATTTAAAAACATTGGAAAAATATCACAACTTAATTAATAAACAGTATAAAAAACTCCCCTTAGGTAAAGGCTATAAATCAGAAGACATTAAACTGTTACTTAATTATCTCGATGAGTTAATCAAACTTTATGATTGGCTACCGGATACTAGTGGTGGAAAAGACTCAATGGATAAGTTAATTGAATATCGTAATGAATTTGAAGAATTGTACCTAAATCATAGTGTGGATGATGCCAGTTATTGGTTAGCTCAAGAAATTAACCTTAAAGTATTTACAATATATAATTATATGAACGCCATTTGTGAAGAAGAATAAGCCCTATATTAGAAAAACAACATTCTATAACAGAACATAAAAAAGCATTAAAATGACTTTTTATTTAAGCTGTTATACATAAGTTTGAACAACCAAGATGATAGATTAAAATTTTCAATGATAGCAATACTAACTTTTTTAAAACAAAAAATTAATTTTTCGAATTTTTGGGTCAAAACAGGTTTAATACTTATAATACTATCCATTGTAGCTAATCACCTTACAGAGCCAGAAAACTTTCCTCTCCATAAATCCTATACATTCCCCTGGCTTCCTATAATTGTTTCAATTCTTCTTGGAGGTATCACTCTAATTATTGCATATTTCAATTTTAACTACTTTAAAAGAAAGTATTTCGTTGAAAAAATTACTGTGCGGATACTTGTGCGTTTTCTATTTACCACCTTGGGATATATTTCGATTATCTATATCCTCTTTTACTTTACTTTAAATGGATTAATAAATGGAATCAACTCGTATAACCTGTATCATCTTCTAACAGGATATTCTATTTCTATGCTATCAATCGTAGTACTCATTATTCTTTTGTTCGCAACGGATGTATATAAACTTCATAAGTTTACATCTATAAAAGGAAAACTTAAAGTTGAACACGCTGGCAAAATCACATTGATAGGTTATGATGAAATCGCATTTTTTTATAGCGAAAATAAAATAGTATATATCATAAAAACTGATGGCTCTTCAATGATTACAGATTTCACTTTAAATGAAGTCGAACCTGAAATAAGTGAACAAAGCTTTTTCAGAGCAAATAGACAAACAATTCTTCATGCTCGTTCTATTGAACAAGTACAATCCATAGAAAATGGAAAATTACTAGTACTACTCAAACCTACATTGCCTGACAAAAATGCTTTTCAAATAACCATTAGCAGATATAAAAAACAAGCATTTATGAACTGGTTTGAAAATAAGATGTAAGTCTGGCTGATTATTCAGCTGTTATTTCGCTACCATTCAGTAAAAATAGATGGTTTTCCCCCATTCTTCTTGCTTTATCGTTGTTACTTCGTTAAAAATTTAAAAACGATAAAACATGAACATAACCTTTTTAAAAACAAAATTAACTTTTATAATCACCATAACTCTTTGCTGCTTATTATACCTATCAGGATATTTTCAAATGATTATAGGGGCAATATTAATGATAATAGCCAGTGCTGTAGAATACAGAAAAGACCTTTTTCGTTCCTTAGGGTTTCAGCGTAAAAGATTTAATGTAAAAAATTTACTAATAATAGCGCCAATTTATGGCGCCGTAATTTTCTTATTCTATTCCTACGTCATGCTTCCGAGTGTTACTTATATTACAGGGCAACCCATTGACTTTTCTGTGTTCAAACCCTATGTTGGTAACTTACCAAAAACACTAAATTTACTTGTTCTTATTTGGATATCTGCAGCATTTGCCGAAGAAATTGTTTTTAGAGGCTATTTAATGCGACAGTTTACCAAATTTTTTGGCTCAAGTAACATAAGTCTTGTTATTAACATTTTACTCTTAGGGCTTCTTTTTGGTTTTACACACGCCTATCAAGGCATTAGCGGACAGATCTTGTCAGGTTTAACAGGTATGATACTTGCTGTTATTTTTCATCTACGCAAGAGCGATTTATGGTTCAACATCGCTGTTCATGGTTTTATTGATACCGTTTTTTTGATTTTCCTATATAATGGATGGCTGTAAAAATCTAATATATAAAAAGCTTATGTATAACATTGTATAAGAAAATATAGAACTACTAAGCTTAATCGAATGACTAATATCCTTTTGCAAAATTGTCAAATATAAATTTAGCATCTATACGAAATGATAAGAATAGAATATTTATATTTGGTTTAGTGCCAACCTGAAACATATTGCTTATCAACTGCCCTACGTTTCTTATATGGTACGTTATGTGTCACCTAAGAAAACAAACAGTTAATGAACTATCAAACTTTTCAGCCTCATCCAGATTTAGAATCACTAATTAGTTGTTATTGGACTTTAGAAGTTCCTGCAACAGAGGATACGCAGAGACAACGAATAATTCCTGATGGCACTATCGAAATGGCATTTATACTTGGGGATGATATAAAACGATATACCACCGAAGATGATTTTATTATACAACCTCGTTCAATGGTGTTAGGGCAAATCATTGATCCTTTTTATATCGAACCAACAGGATATGTCAACACATTTGCGATCCGTTTTTATCCTTATGGTTTTGCCAATTTTGTAACTGCACCAATTAGAACATTGGCAAACAAGGAAACGCCGATTGAAATGTTATTTGAAGAAAAAACTGCCAAAAAATTAGAGCAAGACATTATTCAAGCAACAGATACAAAACAAAGAATAGAGATCATCGAGTTTTTTCTTTTGAATAAACTGAGTGAGCAGGTCACTGTAGACGCTATTGTTAAAACAACTATAGATACCCTCTTATCAACAAAGGGGAGTACATCTATACGTGATATTCTTAAAAAAGATGTTTCCAAAAGAAGGCAACTAGAAAGAATGTTCGTAAAGCAGATAGGGATCAGCCCAAAACAGTTAGGTAAAGTAATTCGATTACAAGGTGCCCTAAAAATGTTACTTAACGAAGAAGGGGAAAGCCTTACTAACATTGCTTATAAAAGTGAATACTACGACCAGGCACATTTTATTAAAGATTTTAAGGAGTTTACAGGAATTAGCCCGAAAGAGTTTTTAGGAAATGAAAACATGACGCTTTCGTCTGTTTTCTACAAATAAATTAGATCTGTCGCATTTTTACAATTTCGTTTCTCATTTACAGTTTAACTTTGCCTCAATATTTTAATACATAACCATGAAGAGAATAATATGTAGTCTTTTTACAGCAATATTAATCTTGGGTTCTGCTGCTTGTAATAGGGCAGATACCCCTAAATTAGAGAAACAAAAGAGTGATTCAGTCATACAACAAAGTGCAAAAGAAATGAAAAATTATATTTCAATTTTTGAAATTCCGGCAACAGATATTTCACGGGCAATCGAATTTTATCAGGCGATTTTGGATATTAATATTGAGAAAATGGAGATGCCAGGAATGGAAATGGGTATATTTCCGTACGAAGAACAGGCGGTTACTGGAGTTATTGTGAAAGGAGAAGATTTTAAACCCTCTGCAGATGGTGTGACAATATATCTAAATGGTGGAGATAACCTTCAGGTAATCCTTGACAAGGTCGAGAAAAATGGAGGAAAAATCATTGTTCCCAAAACACCTCATGCCGATGAGAGTGGATATTTTGCAATGTTTATTGATTCTGAAGGAAACAAAATGGGATTACATTCTCCAAATTGATTGAAGAAAAAGCAAACGCAAAATAGATATAAAAACAAAAGTGATTCGAGTACAAACTCGGGTCGCTTTTTGTGTTTAAATAGGTATATTGCTACTTAAAAGGAAGTTTTTAAGACCGCTATCAAATACTGAAACAAAAACATCAAATTGAATATGCAAATAACATTAGAGTATTGGAATACTTTGGCTAACCAAACTATTCTGATAAGTTCTTTATTGAGCGGATTTTCTATTACGGTAGTTGCTAATCTGTTAGTTTCTGATAAGAAAGATAAACTAACCAATAAAATTTTAAAATCTGCAACCTTATCTGCTGGTTGTTTTCTTGTTACTGTATTTGCAATGATACAAATCTCAATGATAACTACACCAGGAGGATATATAAAGAATGTTGTTGCAAAAGACTTTTTAATTCCCAGAATAATTGGGATGCTGACTTTTATGATTGGACTCTTTTCTCTAACCGCTATGATTTCATTATCAGGATGGACTAAATCAAAAAAAATAGGGATATTTACAACTGCTGTAGGGATATTAACATTACTCCTAATTTTTATGACGATGATAAGAATAAGCTTTTAATTAAGGATATACGCCAAACTAAAAAAACACTGTAAAATTGAATGAACAACCGATCAAAGCAAAAAAAAGAATTGATGTATTAGATGTTTTCCGAGGGTTTGCGATTCTCGGAATTTTTGTGGTTAATATTGTGATAATGAATTCAACTTTTCTTAATCAAGATGAATTTGCAAAACAGTGGACTTCTAATATCGACCAAATTTCGAGTAAAATTCTACAACTATTTTTTTATACAAAATTCTTTCCCATCTTCTCTTTACTTTTTGGTTTAGGAATTTCGATGCAAGCTCTAAAAATGCTTGATAAAGACAAACTCTCGTTTTCATTCTTTGCGAGAAGAATGCTCATATTGTTCCTTTTAGGAGTTTTACATATCGTGTTTTTATGGTCGGGAGATGTTTTAAATCTATATGCGTTACTAGGACTTATAACCGTGTTTATGATAAAAAAGTCTAACAAATTAATTCTCACTTTATCTGTGATTTTTCTCTTCTTCCCTTTTTATGACCAGCTTTTTGAATATGTATTTGATCTTTTAAATTTTAAACCAGAAATTTATTTGAGCGATTATACAGGAGAAACGGTCAACCAAATCATAAAACATGGAACTTACCTGGAAGGAATACAGTTGAGATTATTAGAATACCTCTCAAACATTCCTATGCTGTTTGGTTTTTTGGCACCGGTAGCTATTTCGATGTTTCTTCTTGGGCTTTATCTTGGTAAAAACAAAATTTATGATTCTTTAGATGTATTTATTCAACGAATAAAAAAACCAATGCTGCTTATGGTAGTTGTCACCAATATCTACAGAGTACTATTTTTATTTGTACTACCAGGCTATGCGATTTATTCTACAGATACTTTTCGACCAGTATTTATAAAATTAATGGTGCTTTCAGACATAGCAATGGGGCTGTTTTATCTTTGGGGTATTGGTTGGTTTTGGTATAACACACGATATAAATTTATAGTATCGCCTTTAAAATATGCTGGCAGAATGGCGCTTACAAATTATATCATGCAAAGCTTTATAGGTTTGATCTTATTTTCATCAATAGGATTTAGGCTTTACGAGACGTTAAGCCCTTCAGAAACATTATTAACAGCGATTGTAGTTTTTGTTTTTCAGGTATTATTGAGTAAAATTTGGTTAAAGCATTACCAATTTGGACCATTAGAGTGGGTTTGGAGGTGTTTAACATATAAAGAATTATTACCCATAAAAAGAAATACTACACCCAATAGAGGATAAAACATTGTGGGTAAGAGATTAGCCGAAGCTTCTCGTATATTTGTTGTATAACGAGATTTTAGAAAGAAAAAATATAATGCTTGTGTGTAATCAGACTCAATATCCATACGAAGTTGTGGATAGAGTTTGATCTCATTACAACTCGTCTTATAATGTTGTCCATCATAAAAAGCTTAGATATGAATAAATTATTTTATAGAATATTTCTTTTTTATACGATCATTAGTTGTAAAAGTGAAACGAAAAAACTGACTGATATTGATGGGAATCAATATTCGATAGCTAAGTACGGAGAAACTTTCTGGATGACCGAAAATCTTAAAGTTAGACGAGATATAAATGGAAACGATATAAACTATTTTTTTCCTGATAATGATTCTGGTAATGTTCAATTATATGGATTATTATATGATTTCGAAACTGCATGCAAGGTATGCCCCCAAGGGTGGAGATTACCAAATAATGCGGATTGGGAACAACTATTTAATTTCTCAAAAGATAATGTAGCTGGCAATTACAAAGATAAACAGTTTTGGGAGGGAGAAATAAATTCAAACAATAGTGGGTTTTCTATAAGGCCTTCGGGAATAGGAAATAATAAAGAACATCCAAATAATTTTGGAGAAAACACATTGTTTTGGTCAGATTCTAAAGAAGAGGAACATTTTATTTGGACGTATATCTTAGAAAAAGGTAAGACTAAAATTAGAAAAGCTTCACAACATCCCACATATGCTTTTTCTATTCGATGTATAAAATAAATAGAGTAGTAAAACTCAGCATCATATGAATTTATATTTATCAAATTAGATGTTTAAGACACAGATTCTTATCTTTTAGTTTAAACTCTTTTTTCTACTATACGGCTTATATAGTTGCTGATAAAAAGAAACAATCCATCATAAAATTTATTTTTTTTCAAAAAAAAGTATTGAAAAATGCAATAGATTAAAAAAGTATCGTCTTCTTAATCGAAGGTCCTTCATAAAAGGTTTTAATGAGTTTGGAATCAGAAAACAGTAAAAAGCTTACCGATTTTTTTGGAAGAGAATATGAATCTCTCAAAAGGTATGTGAAAACTAAAATAAGTGACACAGCCAATCGTGATGCAGAAGATATCATCCAGGATGTCGCTCTAAAATTATTTTCGGGAGCAGATCGATATGCTCCTATAAATAATGTAGCTGGTTTCGTTTACAGATCGATAAAAAACAAAATCATTGATGTAATGCGAACTACAAAAAAAACGAATTCGGTAGATGCCGATGAGGATTTAGTAGAGTTAGCAGAGGTATTACACCAATCAAACGACAATTACACTTCTGATCAGATGATAGTAGTGTTAAAAAAGTGTATCGAACAGTTAAAACCAGCATATAAAGATATTATTATTGCTGTAGACTTTGAAGGGTATACATATAGAGAAATTTCAACTAAAACAGGAATTTCTATAGGAACATTAATGTCTAGAAGACATAGAGCCATTGGAGTATTATATAAAAAAATAGAAGTAGAAATTAATAAAAATAAAAATATATCATGACAAATTTTTTCACTCATAAATTTAGAAAAAAGTCACCAGTAGAGATTGTAGGAATAATCATTTTTGGTGCTATCGCAATAACAGGATTAGCTATTTTATTTGGCTTTGTCATAATGTGGCTATGGAATTGGCTTATGCCCGAGATTTTTGGGCTAACAACGCTTACCTATTGGCAAGCCGTTGGAATATTTATATTATCCAAAATATTTCTTGGCGGTTGTGGTAGTGGTAGCAGTAAAAAATCATCAAAAGATTCAAACGATCACTGTAAAAAAGATTCGAAGACTGATTTCTCAAAATGGAAATACTATGATAAGTTTTGGAAAGAAGAAGGTGATGAATACTACAAGCAATATATCGAACGACAATCAACTCAAGTGCAAGAAGACACTTCAAAACCAGATTCAGAATAACAATATATTTTAATATGGAATTACTAATATTTCGAACAGATATTAAATCAAAGAAAAAAGTTAAATCCTTAAAACCAGTGCTTAACAATCATTCAGATATTATTGATTGGTCGATTGATCTAGAAGATATAGACAATGTACTTAGAATTGAAGCTACCACAAATTTATCAGAGGGTGATGTTATTGATCTGGTAGAAATACAAGGGTTTTATATCAAAACATTATCAGATTAAAACCCTCGGGAGAAGGCCTGCTATAACAATCTAAAATTGAGTTTTAAAAGGTGAAAACGATACTACTTAAGATTGTATTTCTAGCTTATAACCTATACCATGAATATTTGTTAATTTAATCGCCTGGTCGTCTTTTAATTTTTTGCGAAGTTTAGAAATGTACGTATCCAGGCTTCTCCCTACGATTACACCATTGTCTTCCCATACTTTTTTAATTAATTCGTCTCGTTTGACAATTTGGTTGGGATGCGCAACAAAAATCTCTAGTAGTTCACATTCTTTTTTTGAAAGGCTAATTTCGATAGTTTGTTTAATTAATTTATGTTGCTTAGGATAAAACTGAAAACTACCGATGGGTATGTAGCTAACATCATTTTCTTTGGTATCTCGAAGTCGTTTTCGCCTATATAGAACCAGTAAAAGCAGCACAAATACAATAAAAAGTGCACTATAAATTAATGTCTGATTAGTAAAACTATCTGATGCAGTTTCGGTAAATCGAACTTCAATAGTATAGCAGTTTTTTGGTAAAAATCTTCCACCACAAGGAACAATATCTCTTGCAACGTCATTTCTTATTAAGTAACTATACGGAACTTCTTTATTAATACATCGCAAGACTTCAACACGATATTGTTCTGGCAATCCTGCTTTTCGAAAACTTTCTTTCACAATAGAAACCAAATCAGCAGGGTCGAAAGAAAGTGTATTTTCAAAAGAAAGTCGATACTTAAACTCTTCTAGTTTAACTACTGGCAAAACCAAAGAAGTACTATCCTGATTGATCAATAGTAATTGGTTACCAACATCTCGTAATGCAATTTTTACTATTTCTGAAAATTCCTCTGTTTGTTCCTCTGTGTCCGAAAAACTTAAAATGAGAAAAATAATTCCCACCAGAACTCCTAATGTATATATCTTTTTGTTCTCCATTGGTTACAAATAACATACAATCTTACGAGATTTTACAGGGGTTGACACTTCTTTGACATTTTTTTGACACTTTTAATCATAGTTCGATTTAGTTTTACTAAAAATAATACAAGAAGAATCATAAGAAAAGCACCTGTACAAATCATTAAAAAATGAACAAATTTATCATCATATTCATAGCATTATCAAGTATTGGTTGTGTTAAAAACAATCAGGAGGATACTAGAACAACAAAAGTAACTCAAACAGATACAGCCATAAGGACAACTATTGGCAAAATAGATACCTCTTATGCGTTAGCATTAAAAATGGATACCACAGATAAAGATGAGCAGCGTCTTATTGTTTCTATAGATTTATATGACAAATCCTATTTTGTATCTCCACATTCTAATGGTAATTTCCTGGGGCGTTTTAACCTTTCTTTAGACGAAACTAAGCATCTTACTATTAGAGATTCGATTATAGAATTTCCGAAGTCGTTAGAAACATATGATCCCTGGAGTGACGGTTGGGTAAACTTTGTAAAACGAAACACTACCTATACCCAAAAACTTATCATTGACTCGAAAAAAGATTTTGAAGTAACTGGTTTGATTCAATTTGTAATTGAACCACGTTGTACCATGGAAAAAGTACAATTCGTTATTTCACAACGTTCTGGAGTACTATCTGTAGAAAAACGACAAAGATCAACTCACTTTGGGATCTTTTCGGATATAATATGTGATGTGTTTAATGTAGGAAAGAAAAAATGAAGTTTACGAGAGGATGTAAAAACTAATATTCAATTAGATTCACAACAGAAGTCTATATATGTTTTGAGGACAAAAGTGGTTTTGAGTCAATATAGAACTATCTTATTTATTCAAAAAATCAGTACATTGTTATCAGAAAACTATAGTAAAGGTATGGGTAATACCTTTACTACTATATTACGTTGTGTTTAATTAATTGGATATGAAAAAAACTATTTGGATTGTATTGATATTATGTATGAGTATCAATTTTACTTTGATAGGTCAGAAAAGTATAAAACCAGATACACTTTTTACAACCGATCATTTTACATTTCATAATAACAAATGGATGAACCTTCATCATTTCTTTTATGAACAAGCAAGTCATGGTCAAAAAAAACATTTAAAAGACGATGGAGTTAACTTTATTAATACAAACGATAGCTTAGCCGTAGAGCAATTAGATAATAATGCCAAAGAGATATTCTTATCTAGCGTTTCTTTTTATAAGAAAAATGTTATAAATCAACCTCTTTTAATAAAATCAGGACGAATATTAAAATGGCTTCAGCAGCAACCATATAACAAAATAGCAGATACTACTTACTCAAGCTCATTTACAAACGTATTAAATACTCTAGAACCCATATACAGCAAATATTTTTGGGAAAGACATAAAACACAGAACCAGTTATTATTGGATAGATTTAAGAATACGATATCTGCAAATGAAAAATATGTGATCAAAAAACTAGAAAACCTTTCCGGGAACCAATGGTCAAAGGTTGTACGTGTCGATATAACTGCTTATGGTAATTGGGCAAGTGCGTATTCTCCTGCTTCTGATAATATTGTCGTTTCGTCTATGGATTCGTTAATGCATTCGACCTTGTTTGTAGAATTTGTATTTCATGAAAGCTCTCATCTGCTATTTGATAGATCCTCACTATTTAGAAAATCGTTATTTCAAATATCTAAAGAAACCAATATTAAATATCCAAGAAATTTGTGGCATGCTGCCATGTTTTATTTGAGTGGTCTGGCGACAAAAGAAGCCTTAGGGAATAGTAATATAGAACACGACCTCATCATGGATAAAAAGAAAGTATTTGAGAGTTATTATAAAAATGAAGATTTTAGAAATATTTTAAAAACCTATTATAATTCTAAAATAGACATCAAAGAATGTTCTACTAAGTTATTAGAATTAAAGATTTCCTGAAATTAAAGAAAAAACCATAGTATCTTTCTCTAACTTTTAATACTACCTGGCAACTTAAGTCAAAATCTATAATAAAATGTCTAATGTATTAGTTGTAATTTTAGGAATTGGATCTATTCAAAGTATTTTATTCGCGATACTCATTGTATTGAAAAAGAAAAGAAAACTATCAGATCTGATTTTGATGACTTGGTTTTTAGTGTTTGCTGTCCATTTATTATTAGGGATAGAAAGCTCATACCTAACTCATACAACCGGGATATTAATAGCAACAATTAGCTTTTTGCACGGCCCCTTTTTTCTGTTGTATACCAGATCCTTATTTAATCAATACATTGCTAAGATCAATCTTTTACATTTTTTACCATTTGTAGTTTTTACTTTTTTCAGTTTTTTTATTAGGCCAGAATCAGGATTATTATGGGAAATAATAATTCTAATAGCAAAATTGATTTCTCTAACTTTTTATCCGTTGTACATATTATATTCTTATTATAAAACAGATAAATTTTTGAAGACTCATAAGGCTGATAGCAGTATGCTTGAGCTTTCCTGGATTAAGATTATTGCAATTTTGTTTCTTATAAGTATAGGAATTAGCCTTATAAGGTTAACAATCGAACTTTTGGTAGGAGTAGCGTATTTCGAAATTTGGGATGTGTTACGGTATGTTATTCTTGTAACTGTGATCGGATTTTATGGGTTGAAATATGGTATGGTATATCGACCAGAAGTACCTTTTGATGCCACAACTGATAAAAAGAAGTATAAACATAGTCCACTCAAAGACGATGAGATAATTATGTTTATAGGTGCTATTAATCGTTTTTTTGAAGAAAATAAAACATATCTGTATCCCGATTTTTCGTTAGCTGTTTTGTCAGAATCTGTACATATTCCTAAGCATCATCTTTCACAAATCATAAATTCTGAAATGAATACTACTTTTTATGATTTGGTCAATACCAAAAGAATAGCATATGCCATACAAAGGATAAAAGAAGGAGATAAATTAAATTTAACTTTAGAAGGCATAGGCTATGAGTGCGGATTTAACTCTAAATCGGCTTTCTTTCATCATTTCAAAAAACATACGGGTAAAACTCCAGGACAATTCAAAAAAGAAATAAGTACTGATTAATTAAGAAGTTCTATTCTTCTCTTACTTGCCCCCATATTTGTATTCTAACATAAGATGAATTACATGAATAAAAGAGATTTTATTAAAACTTTGGGGATAGCCTCAACTGCTACTTTTTTAAGCCCAATAACTGCTTCGGGGTTTAAAATATTTGGTGATATTAATAAAAAAGTACTTATCCTGGGAGGTAGAGGATTTTTAGGGCCTACTATTGTAGAAACCTTTTTAGCCTCAGGTTATGAAGTGACATTATTAAACAGAGGAAAAACCAATCCCGAACTTTTTAAATATATACCTGTTATCATTTGTGACCGGGAGAAAGAAAATAAGGAAGGCCTTAAAAATATTGATAAAAAACATAAAGAAACCTATTGGGATATTGTTGTCGATACATGGCAAAAGTCTCCAAAAGCGGTTTCAGATTTTCTTGAAGAGTTTAAAGGGCAATTTGGGCATTATCACTACATATCTACTATATCGGTTTATGACAAATGGGATAAAAAGTTTATTGAAGAATCAGAACCTTTAAACCCTTTACCAAAATTTCCAAAAGCAATAAGCGAAGATTTTAGATATGCCATAAGAAAAACATTCGCCGAAGAAGCCATTAGAGAGCGGATAGATAATTTTACGATATATAGGTCTCATGGAATGAAAAGTTTTAGAGTTACTCGTCCAGGTGACCCAAATGCAGAACCTTTCTGGCCGATTAGATTTTATAGAGGAGGAGAAATACTTTTGCCAAATGTTCATAATCATCACATGCAGGTTACAGATGTAAAAAGTTTGGCAAACTTTATCGTTCATTGTTCAGCATCAAAAATATATGGAGCCTTCAATGTCGCTTCTAATCCAACTCCTTTTAAAGATTACGTATCCAGTCTTATTCATGCTACAGATATGCCAAAAAAACTGCATTGGATTGATGGAGATTTTCTTATACAAAATGGCATCCTTCCCTATAAAATAATGCCTTTATGGAGATCAAAACCTGTTGGAGCATACTATTTTAATGTTCAGAAAGCTATCCATGCTGGATTAGTTAATCGTCCTATGGTCGAAATGATATCTGATCAACTAGAAGGATACAAAAGCAGATATCCCAATAACGATATTGTCTTTGGAGAGATTGTTCAAGGAAAGCAGATGAAATATTATGCTTCTACAAAAGAAAAGGAAGTTATAAAAAAGTGGTTATCCAGACCAAAATAAACTTTCTGAAGACATAGATAATTCATTTACGAAAAGTGTATGTATTAAGAAACCTCATAGGTTTTAAAAACCTGTGAGGTTTGTATAGTAAATACCAGAAGTAGTTAAAATATATGATTAAAATTATGCCTGTACGAGGTACTTGGCAAAAATGAAGATGTATTCTTTTTACACCATTTTTCTTAATGCATATCAAACTTATTTAAACTATTAGTGTAATTTTAAAAAACGCAAAATATAGTTTTAAAAAATGAATAGAGTAGACCGGTTGATGAGCATGTTATGGACATTGCAATCCAAAAAATTTGTTTCTGCAGAGGTTTTTGCAGAAAAATATGGGCTTAGTTTACGAACAGTGTATAGAGATATCAAAGCCTTAAATGAAGTGGGAATTCCTGTTTATTTTGAACCTGGCAAAGGATATTGTATCATGAAAGGCTATTTTTTACCACCTCTTTTGTTTACCATCGAAGAAGCAAATTCTCTTCTTTTATTGCAAACACTTGCTTATAAATTTGCAGACAAATCAATTACGAAAAACTCGGATACTGCTCTCGAGAAAATAAAAGCTGTTTTGAAATATCAGGACTGGGAAAAACTCGAAAAATTTTCTTCAAAAGTTGAGGTTTATCTGCCTTCTGATTCTAATAATGAGAATCATTATTTATCAGCAATTCAGAATGCTATTGTTGATAAGAATATTCTCAATATACATTATACCGATAACAATAATAATCAAACTCAAAGAGCAATAGAGCCTATAGGGATTATTTTTTATAACAATCAATGGCATCTTATCGCCTGGTGTTCTCTTAGAGAAGAATATCGCGACTTTATCGTAAGTAAAATCGATAGGTTAGTTCGTACTTCAGAGGTTTTTAAAAAAGAACATTCATATACTATTCAGGAGTATATGAAAATTTTTTAAACTTCACTTTTTTGACTGACATAATGTTGTCACCCTCCTCATTTATTTTTGTGCCAGATAAACAATAAAAGCATGAAATAATATGAAAAACAATCATGATTCTGAAATTCCGGAAGTAAATTTTGACATTCATAATGAGTTAATAATTACGCCTACTTCGACATCTTCTAAACATGATTTCGATTTCTTTGAAGGAAAATTTAAACTTCGTAATAAAAAGCTGAAATCAATACTTAATCATTGTGAAGAATGGACAGAATTCGAATCTACTCAGGAAATGTATAAAGTATTGAACGGTTTGGGTAATATCGACAACTTTCTTGCAATAAGAGACGGGCAACCATTTGAAGGAATGACAGTACGGCTTTTTGATCCCGAAACACGATTATGGAGTATGTACTGGGCAGATTCTAATCGAGGAAAATTTGATCCCCCGGTAGTTGGATCTTTTGAAAATGATATAGGTTATTTTTTCACCAAAGATACTTTTGAAGATAAGCCTATTGTTGTCGTTTTTCGATGGGATGTAAGAGATAAGAATAATCCGGTTTGGAGTCAGGCATTCTCTGATGATAATGGAGAGACCTGGGAATGGAATTGGTATATGTATATGACAAAAATCAAGTAAAACCATAAACGAGCACACTTGTAATACCCCCTTGTCAACAAGGGGGTACCCCATAATCGATATGGGGTTGAGCCCAGCCAAAAGTAGTTCGAAGCATTAATTTAATACTTCACGCTGATCCTTTATGGCTTCGAAGCGATAAATTAATGCTTCGAAGCCGTATAATAAGGTGTAAAAGCGATCATTTAAGGGATGTTTGTGATGTTTTTAGGGGTGACGACCCAAAAAAAAGTAGTTCGAATTACCTTTTTAATCCTTCGAACTACTTTGGTAACCCTTCGAGGTACCTTGTGAGCTGCTTAGAGATAGTTCTTTGATGACTGTAGATAGTATTTTAATGCATACAATTACCTTATATTATCATTGGGAGCACTTTGATGAGGTATAGGCCGACCTATGCAAGGCTTCCTTAGATAAAAACTGCAACATTATTTTGTTTTTAACAGTCTTAATTATAAACCTGTGAGTTTGTCTTATCTATATGGGCGAGCAGTAAAATCTAAATCCCTAACACTTTCTTGATTTTGCTACTCAATGAATTTTTTACTTCACCTGGTTTTTCATCTTCTTCAAAAAGAATACCTTTTACGTTAAGATGGTGTCCAACTTGTTCTTTACCATAATCCTGTTCGAACCCTATTACTTGCTTTCGATATTTACAAAGTTGGCAATTCATATGAGCAGTACCACTTTTAGCTTCTTCAAGGCGTTCATCAAAAGCTTTCATCAATAATTCATCGGTACCAAAAGGATCTGTATAGATATATTCTAGGGTAGAAGACGTATTCATATCAGTAACATGACCATAAATACGTTCTAGTAACACTCCTGTAAAAAAGAAAAAAGGAATAACGATAGTTCGTTTAAACCCTAATTTTTCGATCATTTGTAGGGATTCATCAACTTTAGGATAAGCAGTTCCGCTATACGCGGTGGTCGCAAATCCAAATCCCATTCCTTCCCAAAGCATACTGGTTAGTTTACATACATCACTATTAGCGTCGGGGTCTGTAGTGCCTCTACCCACAACTACCAAACAGGTTTCTTTTCGATCTAATTTAGATAAGGTTGCCTCTGTCTCTTCAATTCGCTTTACAGCAAGATCTAACAAAAAGGAATTAACACCGATATGCTTTCCCATAGCAATGGCGAGATCTTCATGATAACTTTGAATGGTATTCAATTCGTAAGGGATATCGTTTTTGGCATGAGATCCTGCGAATAAAATAACAGGAAGCGCATATATCTTTCGGATTCCGTTAAGATACATACGTTCTACAGCAGCCTCATATGTAGGATGATTAAATTCTAAAAAACCATAATCTACTTCATAGTCATTCTTATAACGATCTTTAAGAATGGCTACTAATCGTTTAAAAGAAGTGATGGCAGCTTCTCTACGGCTTCCGTGTCCACAAAGTAATATTCCTTCTTTCATCTATTCTTTTTTTAGTTGTCAGATATAATTCGCCATTGAACATCTCGGTTGGTATCAACTCAATTGTTATGGCTCATTTCATTGTTTTTGTTTATATCTACAGTTATCAATATTGTTTTATGAGTAAAAAATGCTCTATGTCACATTGAGCTTGTCGAAATGTAATTGAAAGAGAAGACTTTATTGATCTTCGACAAGCTCAGACCGACAAACATTAATTTACTGAATTGGATGCGCTCCAATTAATAATACTACAGGCATTTGCAATGTACTATTTTTAATCTGTTCTTGTATACTCCCTAGCGTGCCAGTTATAATTTCCTGATTAGATCGCGATACATTAGAGGCTGCATTAACTGGGATGGTATCATCCTTGCACACTTCTAAAAGTTTAGGAATAATTCTATGCAGGCTTTTAAGCCCCATATATATCGAGATGGTATTTCCGGCTTTAAGCATATGTGCAATTCCTGTAAGTTGCTCAAAAGAATAATCTGCAGTATGTGCTGTGCATATCAGCATGGCATTAGACTTCTTCCTTTCGGTAATAGGGATATTAAAAATATTAGCAGCTGCCAGTGCTGCCGAAATACCCGGAATCACCTCAAAAGGAATATTTTTTTCTGTCAGATATCGCGCTTCTTCGGCTGCTCTTCCGTAAACATAGGGATCACCAGATTTAAGGCGAACTACTTTTTTGCCTTTCTGGTAATGGGCACAAAGTAATTCATTGATCTTTTGCTGGCGTTCTATCTGATCTGTAGTATCTCCAAATTTACGGCCTACATATATTTTTTCTCCAGTTGTATTAATCGCCAAAATAGCATCTGAAACGAGATTATCATGAAGGATGACATCTGCTTCTTTGATAAAACGAGATGCTTTTACTGTTAATAATTCTGGATCTCCGGGACCAGCACCTACTATGGCTACAATATTCATGATCAAATCAATTTTAAAGGATCAGGATGGATATAAGAATATCCTAAAAGTGTTTTGCTTTTGGTGTTAGAGATAATCTTATAAGCCTGCTTTTCTTGCTTGATAAAAGTAGGAGGGGTGAGTCCTATTTTTTGGGCAGCAAGTGTATAGTATTCTTTACGTATTGGGTGTTGGTCTGCACAACCATTTATAATTTCTCCCCAGGCTTCTTTTTCTATAACCGCATTAATTAATCCAATACAATCCTCTCTATGAATTACATTAATGGGAACATCTCCATTCTGAACTTCTTTTTTATTAGCAAGAAATCGACCAGGTAAACGATCATCACCAATAAGACCTGATAGCCTAATAATACTTACTCGATTTTCGAATTGTTCTTGCAATAATCGCTCTACAGCAGCAACAGCTTTTCCCGATTCTTTTTCTGGTTCAATATTTAATGTTTCAGTTACCTTTCCATTTGTATTTTGATATACCGAAGTAGAACTGATAAAGATTATTTTTTGAGTATCAGAAATAAAAGGAAGTATACTTTTTATTTGGTTTTGGTATATTTCTATAATATTAGGAATTCGTTTAGGAGGAAAATTAATAATAATAATTTCACTTCCTGATAGAAAATCCAAATATTCTTTTTCCAAAGATTCTCCAAGCGTAAAAAGATAAGGTGTAATGCCTTCGGTTTTTAGCTTCTCGATTTTACTTTCTGTGGTTGTAGATCCTTTTATTGTATCTCCCTTAGCAATTCGATCTATTGCCAATGGTAATCCTAACCATCCACAACCTAGTATGCTTATATGTTTAGACTTCTTCACTAATTCTAATGTCATTTGGTGACATCCCCAGATAAATAGTAAGGATATGCTCCCAGGTGGTTATATCCTCTTCTTTTATCCAAAATGTGACCAGGTGTTTTCCTTTTTTATTTTTTAAGCGTATTGCCTTGGTAAAGATAGTAGATTTTTTAAGCCAGATGACTTCTGCAACACTTACTTTACGATCGGCAATTTCTTCTGAAATGTCTTTCGGGATTCCGGCAATAGTTAATTGCAACTGAAGCTCGTCTCCGGTAATTTTTACCTCATAATCGTCAGTATAATCTACTTGGTGAGGTGATTTTACTTCAATCGTAGCGGTATCATATTGTTGCACCACAATTGGTTTTGGTTCTTGAAATAAGTACTTAAATAGAGGGTAAAGGTGTTGATCTGAAGCAAAAGACCGTGCTACTAAAGCTTCTCCCAGTTCTGGATCTATTTTATCTTTAAAAACAATGGGTGCTATAGTTTTCTCATTCTCTGTAGCTAATTCTGACCATCCTTCTTTATATAGTAAATATTCTTCGACAGGTTGATCTTCTTCTAAATGGGATTTTAGAATTGAAACAGCTTTATCGGGAGTTAAATTTTTATACCAATAGTTACCAGGTTGTGCAATCCAGGTAGGTGCATCTTCGCAACGACCATTACATCTTGTTTTTATTGTATGTGTCGTATCCCAAAACCCATTATTGCGAAGATATGCTCTGGCTTCTCGTATAGCAATTTCGCTATTTGCTTTTCGGCAGGACCCTCCATCACAAAATTGAAAGGTAGTATTTACTTTACTTATATTTTTTCCCATGATTAAAAGAAATAAGTTACACTTAATTTGGCCAAAAAAGGTGTTCCCGGAGTGAAATGAAAATCATCTACAGGAGTAGTTTCATTTTGAAGTTGAGAAGAATCATAGAATACCGCTTCCATCCATTTTTGATCAAATATATTTTCTACTGCTAATCCGATTTCATAAGAGGGTCTGGTGTAGTTAATAACGGCATCCATCAAGAAGTAATCATCTGCTTGTACAGATTCATCTTCAATTAAAGGTCGTTCTGCCATATATCGGTATCGCAGAGATCCTTTGATTCCGTTTTTTAGTTTTAAGGTAGCTCCACCGGTTGAGGTAAATCGAGGAGCAGATGGGATTTTATTGGCTTCTTTTGGCTCATCCAGTAAAGTCCCATAACTATAATTTAGATCAGTATCTAACCAGAAATATGATAGTGGTTGATATCGAAAAGAAGCTTCTGCACCAATACGCTCAGAACGACCTTTATTTTCGAACTCAAAACCATCATCAGTTACAAAAACATACTCGGCATCACTTTTTATGTACCAGGCAGCAAGATTAGCAATCAATCTATTGCCAATTTTAAATTCTGTACCCAAATCATAACCAATAGCTCTTGGCAAAGGGTGAATAGATTTTTGATCCACAGCAGCCTGGCTATAATTAGAATGAAAACCAGAACTCGCTTTTGCATATAGCTGGATTTTTTGAGTAAGGTCATAGAAGAGACTGAGTTTAGGACTAAATCGAAATGCGTCGTTATCATCTTTACCCGGTTCTGGAATAAGCTCTTCGAGATCAAAAGTGAAATAATCTCCTCTAAGTCCTGCCAATATCGAAAGCTTATCGGTTAACTTTAGTTGCTCTCTTAGGTATATGCTATAATTGGTTTCTTTTATTTTGAAGGAGTTTACAGGTTCTAATAGTACTCTTCTGATATTTCTATTCAGGCTAATTTTATTGTTGTTATGTTGTACACCAAATCCAAACTCTGTTTTACTATTCATTGTTCCTAATTTGGTATCTAAGGATAGTTTTCCGTTATAGGCAAATACATTTCTGTTTTCTGACTGATGTATCATATCACCATTTATTGGATCATTGAGATAAAAGGAAAAATTAGAAAACAGATTATACTGGTTAGATATGTAGTAGAGTTGGTTTTTAAAACTAATCTTTTCTGATAGCTCAGATTGTAATTGGGCATTAATATGGATACGTTTTGTATCGCCACCCTCACTATCGTCTATGGCACCAAATCTGTTGATTAAGCCAGACTGTATTGCTCTTAATGGGATTTGCCCAGATGCGTTCCAATTGCTATGAAAAGTAGATACCGAAGTCGTTAGCGTATTATAATCATTAATATCTACAGTATATTTAGAAAAAGTATTTAATCGTCTTAAATTTTGCGGACTGTCAAAAAAACTTTTGTTGTACGTTCCTTCTATCGCGATGTACGCATTCTCATAGTTTTTGGATAAAAAATTCTTTTTATCCAGAAGCGTAACCATGCCTAGTGCTCTTACAAAATTATATTGACCATATTCTAACTTTAAAGAGTTTTGGTTTAGCCTGCTTTTTGTTGTGTATGAAGCAGCACCAGATACTGCAAAATTACCTAAAGAAGCTTCATGCGGTCCTTTATAATAATTAGCATCACCTACGGTTTCGGGAATAAGA
This sequence comes from Aquimarina atlantica, assembly GCF_000626715.1. Taxonomy (GTDB): domain Bacteria; phylum Bacteroidota; class Bacteroidia; order Flavobacteriales; family Flavobacteriaceae; genus Aquimarina; species Aquimarina atlantica. The sequence goes on from NZ_AQRA01000005.1 coordinate 150,495, forward strand.
AAGTGCATGTCGGCATATCCCTGGCCATGGGCATGAGAACTCAAATTAATTGGAATATCATCGACTGATACGGCAAAATCGGTACCGTGATCATTATCAAAACCTCTCAAAAATATTTGCTCGGCTTTACCTCCACCTGCATGTTGTGCAATAAAAAGGCCTGGAACCGTTTTTAGTAAATCCTGTGCGCTATTTACAGGTCTTAATTTTAGCGATATTTTGGATACATGATGTACCCCTATTTCCTTTTTTTTGTTAGACTGAATAATGACTTCAGACAATTCTGTAGCAGAAACAGGAAGCCCTACATTTAGGATGTACTCGTCTCCTTTTAGTACTACTTTCTTGGTAATGGTGGTATATCCTATTGCCGAAAACCGAAGGTCATACTTTCCTGCAGGCAATGTTATTTGATATTGACCATCTAAGTCGCTAATAGTTTCTTTACTTTGCTCTGCTATCGATAGAGATACATCAGGAATATTATAACCAGTACTGGCATCTTTTATAATTCCTTTTAAAATAGTGTTGGATTGTGAAAAGACAGATTGACTAATCAAAACCAATACACCACAAAACATAATTCTTTTCATCTAAAAAATCTAAGTTATGTGGGAAAAGTTATAGAGATAAAAAGAGTCTTTTAAACAGAAAGTAAGACCCGTAGTTATATCTAACTCTTTACCCGAGAGTTAATATTATATTTTGATTTATGGCAGGTCTCCTGACTTTACACAATTATAACCGCCTTCCCATAGTTATACTACAGTGGCATGTGAATTATAATTTTATATATGTATTACAGTTGCGGGAACAGTTTTGGATTTTCACCAAATTCCCTTTTCATCTTTTATTTCTAAAAGAACCGTAAATCAGCAGCGAAGATACTTTTTTTGTTTAAATAAATGATTGGATAAAATCTACACGTTTTGTTAAAGTTGTTTTAGGAGCTATTTCTATTGTAAAATTGAAGTTTTGGTAGACTTCTATAAGATGCTTATGAATACATTGGGCTTCTATGAATGATTGAGGACGTTGAGGATCGTTGATATAAATTTCTTCCCAGGGAGGCATTAAAAATACAGTAGATGCATAATGCGTCTTGAACGGAAAGTCTGACAGATATTCTGGAATAGGATAAGATTTTGCTTTTAGATAAGCTATGATATCAGGCAATCCCCGATCTACATAAGAATTTTCCTGAAGTGGTAACTGTAATTCTTTGAGAGTTTGAAGATACACCAAATTAGCAAAGCCAGGAAGATCTCCCCACGGAGTTTTATTACTTTTTATCTGCTGTTGTTCAAGTATTATTTTTCTAGAAATTTCAGAAAAACACGAATGTCCATTCGCTTGTAAAGCTTGGATTAAACTTGTTTTTCCGGTTCCCGGTGCTCCGGTGATGATATATCTTTTGGGCATATTTTTTTAGATGTTAGAATTTAGACCGTTTCACTATTAGATTTTAGATCTTTTTCTGATAAAGAACTCTTCTAGAGTAATGCTTTTGCCTGCAAAACTCACATTTTGCACCTTAATTTTGCTATTTTTTTTCAACGTAGCTAAGGCTATGCTGAAAAAAAAGAACTTCATTATGGCACAAAAGCCAAACTTTTCGGCTTAAAACCACTACTCTAGAAGAGTTCAAATCGAAAAATTATTGTCTCGCTATGTGTTTGGATAAAGAAAATAATAAATCATACAGATTAAGAGGACAAATGTAAAGGTTACTTTTTGATTGATCCTCGCTACTGTTTTTATTTCATGATCTTTTAGGATTCGATCATTAGTTCCTATAAACGGTTTATCAACTAGTTTTCCGTGATAATAATTGGGTCCGCCAAATTTACAATCCAGAATCGCAGCCAGAGCAGCTTCGGGATATCCGGCATTAGGGCTAGAGTGCTGTTTACCATATTGTACTACAAAAGAGATTTTATGAAGTTTGCCAGTAACCAGTAACATTAGAAATGCCGTAAGTCTGGCAGGGATATAGTTAACGACATCGTCTAGTTTTGCAGCAAATTTTCCAAAATGTATATACCTTTCATTTTTATAACCAATCATAGAATCAAGGGTATTAATCATTTTATATCCCATAGCACCGGCCACACCAAATAATGCATAGTAGAAAAGAGGGGCAATGACTCCATCACTAAGGTTTTCTGATAGTGTTTCGAACACTGCTGTTTTTATTTGTTGCGAATTTAATTGATCTGTTTCTCGACCTACAATCCATGACAATCGTTTTCTGCCTTGTGCTATTCCTTCTTGTAAGGCTGCAAAAACAGCTTTACCTTCGTCTATCAAACTTTTATTAGCCAGGGCGTAGAACACCACTATAGAAGAGAACATATAATAGGCAATGGTGTATGTAGAAATGAGTTTCTGAGCATAATAAAAGAATGCAATTGTGCTTGCCAGTAACCCAATAGTGAGTGTCATTCCTTTTATAAAAGTAAAAGGGGTGGTGTTTAATTTTTTTTCACCATAAGCAATACTATTTCCAAATAATCGAATGGGATGAGGAAGCCACCGGGGATCTCCCAATATCAAATCAAGAATATACCCAAGTACTAACGGAATGATTACTGTAGCATACTCCATTGCTGTAAAGCGTTAATTAATAGCTCATTTTTTTCGGGACTCTGACTGGCAATACGAATGTAATGACTATCTAAACCTCTAAAGTTTGAAGCATCTCTGATCAATAATTGATGAGTATGTGCTAAATAATCTTTGAGAAGAGGAGCACTAGGTGTTTCTAGTTTTACTAAAAAATAGTTGGTATTTGATGGGATAACAGTAAAACCATCTAAAGTATCAATTTGTTGTTGTAGCTGACTACTATATCTTAGAAGTGCTGCCATGTCAGGATATAATTCTATATAGTTTTCAAAAATGTGTTTTCCGGCTTCGATTGCCATGGTATTAACACTCCACGGTATTTTAGAAGACTGTAGTTTTTTTCCTATTTCCGTATTACATAATATATATCCTAACCGTAATCCCGGTATCGAAAATAATTTGGTAAGTGATTTTACGATCATAAGATTGGTAAACTTTTCTAGTAATTTGATACAAGATTCTATCTCAAGAGTAAACTCAATATAAGCTTCATCGATAACAAATGTAGTATCGGGGAAATCGGTTATTAGTTTTTCTATTTCTAGTGTTGTATTGCTATACCCATTAGGATTATTAGGGTTACAAAGAAATACAAGATCTTCTTCAAAAGAGGTATTTAAGACCTCAGAACGATCAAAGTGCCTGATTTTCATATTACTTCGTAAACAAGCATCTTCATACTCAGAAAATGTAGGAATACCTATGGCAGCTTTTTTACCCAAAAAAAGGGGAGTTATACTATAAAAAGCCTCTGTGGCTCCATTCGTTATCAATACCTGTGATGAATTTACCCCATGGTGATCTGCTACTTGTTGTGTTAAAACATCTGCATTAGGGGCTGGGTAATTAGCAATAAGAGGCAATTGTTCTCTAAGATATGAAAGTAACAGCTCTGAAGTTCCTTCATGCCAGATATTAGAACTAAAATTAGCTTTAAATGGTATTGCATAACGATAACCGTCATCGCCGTGTCCGTATATCATATTGTGATGTGCATTTCAGAAATAATAGAATCGATATCAACATTTTTTTCTAGTAAAGAAGCTAACTTATCATAATTTTCTTCTTTATAAGCTTTATAATCAAACGATGTTTTGGTATTGGTAAAATTCTGTAACAAATCTTCAATTACGATAGCGTGATCCAAAATTCCATGAATATAGGTTCCCCAGCAATTGTCGAGTATATATCCTTCAGGTTGACCATCGATATAATTTAGAGGTTGATGATCTTCGACCATAGTTTCTCCCATATGGATTTCATATCCCGAAATGGTTTTTTGATACTCTTTAAATGTAAAGTTACATTGTATAGTAGTTTTTTCTGAAGTCAACTGTGTAGTTATTGGTAAAATACCTAATCCGGGAAGGGTTTTAATATCACTTTCGACCCCCAGAGGATCTTCGATCATTTTTCCTAGCATCTGATATCCACCACAAATACCGATAATGTTTTTTTGTGATTTGTGCGCCTCTAGTATCACCTTAGCAATACCTTTTTCTCTAAGAAAGATAAGATCCTGGATGGTGCTTTTACTACCAGGAAGTATAATAATATCGGCTTCAGATATACTTTTGGGATCATTAGAATAAAAGAGATGTGTTCTTGAATCTTTTTCTAATACATTAAAATCGGTATAATTAGAAATGTAGGGTAGTAAAACTACTACGATGTTCACTAACCCATTTACTATAGTTTTCTCTTTTTTCTGTAAGGCTACCGAATCTTCTTCTTCAATATAGATATCATTGGCAAAGGGTACAACTCCCAGGACAGGAATTCCGGTTAGTTTTTCTAACCTCTTTTTCCCGTCTTCAAATAAAGAAATATCTCCTCTAAACTTATTGATAATCACTCCTTTTAACAGTTTCTTTTCCCAGGGCTCGAGAAGTGCTATTGAGCCATATACACTAGCAAAAACACCTCCTTTATCAATATCGGCAACAAGATATACATCTGCATCGGCTGCTTGTGCCATACGCATATTTACAATATCACGATGTTTTAGATTAAGCTCACTTATGCTTCCTGCTCCTTCTAAAACGATAGGATTATATTTTTCCTGGAGCCGAAAAAATGCGGTTTTAGCTTCTTCAAAAAGGTGCTGTTTATTATTTCCTAAGAAGTACTCTTTAATAGTTTGATTACCAATAGGTTTGCCGTGTAAAACGACCTGAGATTTATTTGCTCCAGAAGGTTTTAATAAGATGGGATTCATATCTGTAGCACAATCAATTTTACATGCTTCGGCCTGTACAGCCTGTGCTCTCCCAATTTCTAATCCATCGGGAGTTACAAAACTATTAAGCGACATATTTTGTGCTTTAAACGGAGCAGGAGCATATCCTTTTTGTTTTAATACTCTACAAATACCAGTAACAAGAATGCTTTTGCCAACATCTGATCCTGTTCCTACAAACATTATAGGGCGTAATTTTTTCATTCTTATTTGTACCATGACTTGGCTTCAAAATTAGTTAAATAATCTGATGAAAAGAATTTCTGTAGTATGCATATGAGAAAATAGTATTTCTTTGTTCTTCATAAAAAATGGTGTTTTTGGGTAAAAGCATGATTTAATTTTGATTTTTCAAACTTTTGATCTGTTATTTGCCTAAAATTAGTTGCTTGGATATATAAAACTTTAATTTGTACATTTACTCTTCATGACCGTACAAGACTTTATACATTGGTTTTCAAATCATCCCAATATAATATTGGGATATTTTATGGTAATTATAGCAATTTCTTTGATTGGATTGCTTTTTGTAAATCAGAAAAATTTTACTCCTCCAATTACCTATTTATATGGGATATTGGTGTATGCGATTACGATTCCGGGAGTACTGGCACTAATACTAATTTTATATAGCTTTTTCTTTTTAAAAACAAATCTGCTACAAGTAGATCTGATAACCTATTTTGTCCCGTTGATATCGATGGTTGTTACTCTGATCATTATCAACAAAACGGTTCCTATGTCGAGAATTCCTGGATTCAAAAGATTATCTGGACTTTTTATAATAGTACTCATCACATTTATTATTACCTATGTACTACAAAGAATGTTTTTTGGGGTTTTCTTTGTAGGAAAAATTCAGTACTTAGTAGTATTTTTCTTAATCCTACTTTTAGGTTTGAAAATTGCCTGGGATAAAATTATAAAGTAAAATCGTTTGTAACATTTTTATGACAAACAACACTTATTATATAAAAGATGTTTGCGTAATTTTATTTCTTACAATGGTATGCAACACTTATTTTTTTAAATTTGTTTAAATTCACTAACCATGCTAAAAAATTTAAAGTCTTTATTTATAGTTGACGATTCTGAAGAAGAGAATAATCAAAGCCAGGAATCAGCTAAAAATGATAGCACCAAATCAGATAAAAATCCATCAGCCGAAACTCCCCCACCACTTCCTAATAAGGTAACCAATTTAGAGTCTTCAGGAGTTGTTGATGCCAAGATTATTGAAAAACTATTACAAGCGATAGAAAAAAATAATTTAGAAGGATTTGATTATCTCGAATATAAGAAATCATTAAAAGCTTTAGATAAAATGCCTATGGATGAGGCTACCAAATATCGTTCGGCTTTTGCAACGGCTTCTACTATGGGAGTTACTCTAGATAAGTTATTACAAACTACTAATTTTTATATAGGTGTTCTCGACAAAGAAAATGAACAGTTTTTAGGAGCCTTTAAAAATCAGTTTAATGATAAAGTATCAGGTAGAGAAAGAGAAGTTGCTCAATTCGAGTCTATTATAAAAGAAAAATCTGCAGAGATTAAAAAGCTTACAGATGAAATTGCTAAACATCAAAAACAAATTGCAGATCTAAAAGGTAAAATAGAAGAAAGTAATGCCAAGATCAATAAGACACAAAATGATTTTAAATTATCGTATGATCATTTAAAATCTCAACTTGAGGAAGATAAAGTTAAAATGCAGAAATATTTAAAATAAATGGAGAACTCAATAAAACCAAAATCATTTTGGAAAAGACCCGAAGGAAAAACAGGAATGTTATTTATGGGGCTTTTAGGAGCAGGAGGATTATATGGATTGTACAAAGTACTTCCCTTTTTAATTACCATTGTAGAAAATACATTATACTTAGGTATTTTATTGGCAGTTTTAGGGGCATTGATCTATATCGTACTCGACCCAAAAATGAGAAACCTCATTTTTTATATGTACAAATCTTTTATGCGATGGCTAACAGGAATTTTTATTCAAATAGATCCTATTGGTATTCTAAAAAGTTATATAGATGATCTTAAGGATAATCTTAAGAAAATGAATAAACAGATTGCTGTTCTGAAAGGACAAATGAAACGTTTACAGCAAATCATGTATGATAATAAGAAAAGTATCAATAATAACTTAAAATTAGCTAGCGCAGCCAAAGAAAAGGATAAGAAGGGGATTATGATTCTTAAATCCAGAAAAGCCGGAAGGCTGAAGGAGTCGAATATGAAGCTAGATGAACTCTATAAAAAAATGGAAATTTTATATAGAGTATTAGTGAAGATGTATGAAAATTCTGAAATTTTACTTGAAGATATTGAAGATCAGGTAATGGTAAAGGAGCAAGAAAGAAAAGCGGTAAGAGCTGGGCATTCTGCTATGAAATCTGCAATGAATATCATAGCTGGTAATAATGATAAAAAAGAAATGTTTGATCGTGCGCTCGAAGCAATAGCAGATGATGTAAGTATGAAAATAGGAGAGATGGAACGTTTTATGGAAATGTCTACCAGTTTTATGGATTCTATTGATCTTCAAAACGGAATATTTGAAGAAGAAGGCCTTGAATTGCTTGAGAAATGGGAAAACGAAGGAGTTTCTCTTATTTTAGGTAATCAAAAAGATTTATTGGTGCATGATCAACATAGTGTAGATCTTGACGCCCCCATTGTAAAACAAAAACACCAAAATAATCAATACTCAGACTTATTTAATTTTGAGGATTAACAACTAAAAACCAGTCAATATATTATGGCAAGAAGAAGATTAACACCATTTTCAAAAATACTTATAGTCGTACTCATCATTGGTGGACTATATTTTTTGTTGAATAAACTTAGAGATCCGGCGGTAAAAGATAAAATAGAAGAAGTAACCTCTTCTGATAATACAGATGCAAAAACCAAAGACGGTTACAAAGACGTAATTAATGTAGGAGTGGTTACCTGGGGAGGATATGCCGGAGGGCAATATTTTAATGAAGGATTTAAAGCCAATACAGCATCCAGGTTTTATAAGGATTATGGATTTAAAGTAAACTTTGAAGTTATCGATGATTTTGATGCTTCTAGAGATGCTTTTAAAAATGGTTCTATTGATTTAATGTGGGCTACTATAGATGCATTTCCGACAGAAGTTGAAGGATTATCTCAATACCAACCTCAAGTAGTTTTTCAGGCAGATTGGAGCCGAGGTGGAGATGCCATTGTAGCAAGAAGAGGAATTAATAAGGTAAGTGATTTAAGAGGTAAGAAAATTGCAGTAGCGCCTATGACTCCATCACACTCGTTTTTGATCTGGTTGTTAGAAGCGGGTGATATGAGTACTAAGGATGTTAAGATTGTTGAGGTGCCTAGTGCAATAGATGCAGCAGATGCTTTTAAAAGTAATACCGTTGATGCCGCTGTAGTATGGAGTCCCGACGATGCAGATTGTGTGAGTAAGGTAGCTGGTTCTAAAGTATTAGAAAGTACCAAAAATGCAACCCATATTATTGCAGATGTATTTGTTGCGAAAAAGGAATTTATAGAAACGCATAAAGACCAGCTAAAAGATCTATACGAAGGATGGATGATCGGAGCTTCAGAATTAAATAACTCTGAAAGTAATAAAAGAAAAGCAGCTAAAATTTTGGCAGAAGGCCTATCTCAACCAGAAGATTTCTGTTTTGATGCTATCAATAATGTGAGATTGGCTACACATGGAGATAATCAAAACTTCTTTGGATTAAATACAAGTTATAATGGAGTAACCGGTGAAGATCTTTATAACAAGATGAAAGTAAAATATAATAACCTGGGGTATAGCACAGCTGGAGCAAAAAGCTGGAGGTTATTGTCTACAAAAGATCTGGTTTCTAAAACGTCATTATCAGGCTCTAGTCATAACTCAGAAAAACAAAAAGAATTTACTGCTGTCGATGAGAATCTAGCTACAAAAGAATCTCTTTCATCAAAGAAAGTAAGTATTAGTTTTAGAACAGGAGAATTTCGATTAGGAGAAAATGCAAAACAATTGATAGATCTACAATTTACTCCTATTGCAAAAGCATTTGCTAATGCAAGAATCAGAATTGAAGGAAATACAGATAATGTAGGAAATCGTAATTCTAATATCGCACTTTCTAAAAAGAGAGCACAATCTGTAGCCGATTATCTAATTAATGAGCACAATATGCCTGTAAACAGATTTATTATCTTAGGTAATGGCCCCGATAAACCTGTTACAGGATGTGAGCGTAATCAAAATGCTGACTGTAAATCGAAGAACCGAAGAACAGATTTTGAATTAGTTGTAGACTAAATGGTAGGTATCAAAAAACTATTTGAGCTTAGAGGAAACCTCGAACCAAAAGATAAAATTGTTCTTACGGTGATAGGGGCAATTATTCTTATTGGATTATGGTTTTCTATGGCAGAATTTTTGTCAAAATCTGTGATTACCCAAGATGAATCTATAGACATTTCTAAGTTTTCGCAAAAACAGAGAGTATACTATGAGAGTGATTCTCTTCTTGTTGCCAATTATGATGTGTTAGAGCAGATGGGTACAAAAGAATTAGAATCATTTGGTTTAAAAAAGAATAAAGTATATCCTTTACTTCCGTCTCCAATAAAGGTCATAAAGGCTTTTCCCGACCTTAATCAGCATGATGATGTTATCGGAAATACTTTTTACTCTATCAAACTTAATTTTTTTGGATACCTGCTCGCTATTCTGGTATCTATCCCTATCGGGTTTATATTGGGATTGATTCCTTTGTTTAGAGGATTGTTCAGCCAAATTATCAATTCATATCGATTTATTCCACTCACAGCAGTAACAGGGATTTTTATTATGTGGCTGGGACTTGGTAGTGAAATGAAGGTATCTTTTCTGGCGTTTGGTATTATTGTGTATTTAATTCCGGTAGTCGTTCAGCGAATAGACGAAGTACAAAATGTATATCTTAATACTGTTTTTACTTTGGGAGCAACATCCTGGCAGACGATTAGAACAGTATATATCCCTTATGTGTTTTCAAAGATCATTGATGATATTAGAGTACTTACGGCAATTTCATGGACCTATATTACTATTGTAGAGATGCTTAATAAAGGTGGTGGTATTGGTGAATTGATTTGGACAGCTAAACGGCAAAGTAGAATAGACAAAGCATTTGCCATACTTATTATTATTGTGGTTATTGGGATTTTGCAAGATAGACTCTTTGTAATGATTGATAGAATATTATTTCCTTTTAAACACATAAACAAAGGCAACAAACATTAATATGGTACAATTTAACGACAACGCTAGTGCTACCAATATCATAGAGTTACGTAATGTTTTTCAATCCTATGACGGCGGGAAAACTAATATTATAGAAAATCTGGATTTATTGGTCGAAGATAAACCTATGCAAGGTCAATTTACCGTGATTTTAGGAATGTCGGGATGTGGTAAATCAACATTACTTCGATATATTGCCGGGTTGCAGGAACCTACCTCAGGAACAGTATTGGTAAAAGGACAACCTGTAAGTAAAGAAAACAGGGTGAGTATGGTGTTTCAACAATACTCCTCATTGCCCTGGATGACAGTTCTGGATAATGTAGGGTTAGGATTACGTTTTAAAGGAGTTCCTAAAAAAGAGCGAGATGAAAAAGCGATGGAAATGATCCAGCTAGTTGGATTAGATGGTCATCAAAAGAAATATGCGCAATACCCAACACTTTCAGGAGGGCAGTTACAACGAGTGGCTATTGCACGTAGTCTAATGTCTAATCCCGAAATTTTACTGATGGATGAACCTTTTGGAGCTTTAGATGTAAAAACAAGGCTACAAATGCAGGATTTATTGATAGGTATCTGGGAAAAATTTAGCCCAACTATATTGTTTGTAACTCACGATATTCAGGAAGCGGTATATCTTGCAGATGATATTTATATTATGAAACATGCTCCATCTCAATTTGTGAAACATATTGATGTAGATTTACCGTTTCAAAGAACCCGAGAAACCAAAAGGCTTCAACATTTTGATGAGCTGGTACACGAAGTAGAAGATGCAATGATGCAAATTGATTCTGAACAATAATGAATACCAGAAAATTTACTAAGATCACGGATCTGTTTTTTTCCAAATTGAATGAAGAAAACCTTCCTTTTTTCTTTAAAGGAAAATCGATCAATCCCCTTAAGATTTTATCTATATCATCAACATTCCCTACTTTGAGTATCAAAAATGAAGATTTACTGGTACTGTATTCTTCCAAAAAATCTATCGATCATCTTGATATGATCATTACTTCTCAGAATATTCATGTAGCTGATCAGAAAATTAAACTGTCTAAAGAAATATTCGAAAAACCAGAGTTTAGTACCTTTCCTAAGGAACACATAACTTTACTTAGTGATCTAATCGATGATTTAATGTTGATCAAAAAGGATGAAAAAAAGAATTTAGAGCATTTTACCAATAAATTCAAAGACTTTATCAATCAAAAAGAAGATACCCAACAGGAATTCGATATCGACTATGAGTTTTTAAAAATTCTAAAGCACGAAGGTGAAAAAATTCAGAATTTAGCCGAAGATCTTAATCATAACAAACGGTTTTCGAATACAATCAATACCATTGTTCACAAAACCGATGATGCCTTGCATTTTAAGGCAGAGCATGTGATCTTACAGGATATTATTAAGGTGTTTAACATGATATATCCCTTAAGTGATAAAGAAAATGCTATTGCCGATATAAAAATTAAGTTTCTGTTAGCTTTTTTATTCGAAAAATTACAAGGCAATGATATCATAGCTTCCCTATCTATAGAGCGTATCAATGCTTTTGTTAAATCTTCGACATTTGATGAAAATATTGAAATCATTAAAACAGCTAGTCTTTTTAATCTGGGAGATGATTATAAAAATGAATTTCTGCTACCTTCAATTTTAAAAAGATTAGATAGTAATCATTTTGCGAATTCGGGAGCATTTTTGTACCGTATCGCTTCTTTGATTACAAAAGCTGATGGTACAATATCTGAAAAAGAAACCGAGGTATTAAAAAAAATTAATGATAAGCTATCACATCCAAAAGAAAAGTTAGAAGGCGTAAAACATACCGAGATTGACGAAAATGAAACGCTGGATGATGTAATGGATGAACTCAATGAGCTCATTGGATTAGATACAATAAAAAAGGCCATACAAGAACTTTCTAATTTTCTGAAAATCCAAAAAGTACGAGAAGAGAAAGGACTCAAAAATGTGAATAATTCTTTACATTCTGTATTTATGGGGCCTCCGGGTACAGGTAAAACTACTGTAGCGCGATTAGTCTCTAAAATATATAAGCATTTGGGATATCTAGAAAAAGGACATTTGATAGAAACTGATCGTACAGGAATGGTAGCAGGATATGTAGGTCAAACTGCATTAAAAGTAGAAGAAGTAGTAAAAACTTCATTAGATGGAGTCTTATTTATCGATGAAGCCTACTCTCTGGCCAAAGACAATAAAAAGGATTTTGGTAATGAGGCGATAGAAGTACTGCTCAAAAAAATGGAAGATCATCGTGATCAGCTTGTAATTATCGTGGCAGGATATCCTGACGAAATGGAAGAGTTTATTGAATCTAATCCCGGATTGCAATCCCGATTTAATCGATATTTTACTTTTGATCATTATAAACCCAAAGAACTCATTGGTATTTTTGAGTTATTTTGTTCAAAAAATGATTTTGTGATCACAGAAGATGCCAAAGAAAAATTACAGTTTATTTTTGAGAAATTGTATGAAAAACGACATAAAAGCTTTGGTAATGCTCGGGTAGCGAGAAATCTATTCGAAAAAATTATTGAATATCAGGCCAATCGTATCGTATCGATAACACCACTTACCGAAGAATTATTAAAAAATATTATAGAAGAAGATATTCCGCCTGTTAATCAAACCGTAGAAGAATATCTTAGGTTTCAGCAAGATGAAGAAAATTAGACAATTAATTAAATGAGTTTTCGACAAAGAAAGCTATTTGACATGCATTGCTAAAAAATACAAATACAAAAGTGATAACCGAAAAAGATATATCCAAAAAGCTAGGCCGAGTTGTCAAATCACCGATTAGGGTAGGGGATATTGCAGATTTAGGAATGCATACGACTACTTTTCTAAATTTTTTTAAACCCTTTTTTGAAGAATTACAAGACGACAACTACCTGGTCAGAGGAAAACAAATTACCTTTTTAAAAGAGTCTTTTCCCGAAGAGTCAGAAATGATCGAAAAGATACATAAATCGTATTTTGAGGGTAATGTGACTAGTAAAGTTTTGGATCCTTGGATTCAAAAATTAGATGCTTCTCAAAAACAGCAATATGATCACTTATCGGTTATTACTCGGCAACGTAATATTGCCTCTTTTCAAATAGAAATTTGGGATGATACCATTTTTGTAGAAAGAATAGTACAGCATGCATTTGAACAGGATGTCGATGATTTTCGAGTGTGGAAACGGGTATTTACGCAGGCAAGCAGAGAAGCTGTTGAAAATGAATTATTTTTCGAATTATTAAAAAAAATGACTGGCCTAGTACAAGAGATTCATCCCGAAATCAGGAAGATGCAAATTACCAGTCATTTTATGCGTACCATTTCCCAGGAAAAAATCAAAGGGGAGAATGCACCAGAAGGAGTTCATGAAGATGGAGCACAATACATCATGTCTGCATTGGTAATCAATCGACAAAATAGTATTGGTGCAGAAAGCCAGGTCTATGAGAAATTGTCACCAGAACATAATGAATTGATCTATAGAAAAGTATTAGCTCCCGGAGAGTTTATTTTTCAGGCAGATACCGGAGAAGAATTTACCTTTGGTAACGACCTATGGCATTATGTAACCCCAATAGAACCTGATGATTCTTCAAGATTAGGAATCAGAGATATTATAGGGTTTGATATTGACATCTTGGATTAGGAAAGTACACAACTTATTTCATCCAGAGAAGAACCATAATCAAAACTAAAATCAATATGCACCAGGTCTCCGGCTTTTACCTCCTGGGTATTGGTCGTTTTTAAAACTGTTGGAGGCATGAGGCTATCGGTGCCTGTAAAATTAGAACCCTCGGTTACTTCTACATAAGATTCGAGATAAAGTGCATTTACAGTCCCTGAAAATAAAACGGGAACAGAAAAACTTAATCGTACACCTTGCTTTTTCTCTTTAAGCAATTCAATTTCATTGACCAAAAACTGCTGGGTTAGAAACATTGGTTGATGTCTTGTAAAATTTACCGGATAATGATGTATCTCTGCATCTATTTCGGCTTCGCATAACCTAGCAAAATTCACAATACGGTTAGGGAACAATTTCCCTCCGGGTTTTAAAAAAGTTCTCATATGCTGAAATATCTGTACCTGAAACTCATTAGCACAATAGATACTCATGAGTTCTCCAACTACAAAGTCTACTTTTTCTGGCAGATTTACAGTTAATGCATCTGCATAGATGACTTCTACTTTATCAGCCCAGGGATGTTTTGCTATTTCTTTATTAATAAAAGGAACCAGATCCGGATTATTCTCTATCAGATATGCTTTTTTTACATAAGGCATATATAATTTGGTTAAAGGAAGTGTTCCTACACCAACTTCACATACTGTTGCCCCCTTGAAATTATTATTCAAAGTGAATGCTTTATGAAAAGCGTCTACACGTTGCTTATCAGTCTCCATAATTTTATAATAGATCTCAGGAAACCCATAGTGAGACTCATCAAATGTTTGTGCTTTTAGTAAGCTATATTTTAAAGTATCATAATTATCAATAATATCTTCGAATAATTTGTCTTGCATAGGATGTTACTAGTTTTGGGTAAATATAATAATTCTGCAAGTCAAAAAACTTCTGGGGATTTTAAAACCCCAGAAGTTTTTTACTGACTTAAGCACCAATGTAAGATTTTAGCAATATTTTTGGCATCATCGACTCCTCTGTGATGCGTTCCTTCGAGAGGGATTTTTAAAACCCCTAATGCACCTTTCATTCCAACCTTTCTTCGTAATCCTTTGGTTTCAGAAAAAAGTGCTTTTACATTAATATGATTTTGTGATAAAGGATACTTCATTCCTCTGTTTGCACATTGTTTCTTCATCATATTTAGATCGTACTGCCCATAACTTGCCCAGGTATATTCATGACCACTGTATTGAGTTCTTAGCATTTCGCAAGCGGTTTCAAAAGAAACACCTTCCTGATCTACTAACTCTTGAGTAATCGTAGTGAGTTCTGTGCAAAAAGAACTGACTTCTGATTGTTCGGGCTTAACTAATATCCCTTTATTTTTAGAAATGCTTCCAGTTTGCGTATCCAAAAGGCAGATTCCTATTTCTATAATTTCATTAACCTGACCTTTAGGAATAGGCCCATTCCAGCAGGTAGCTTCTAGATCTATGATTATAATAGTATTTGTTGTTTTCATTTTTTGTACTTTGTTATGAGGGACTAAAAAGTCATTATATTTTGATTTGTCAGGTTGAGCTTGTCAAAATCCATATAGATTACCAGTAAGATAAAAATATTTCGACTGGCTCAATATGACATCGAACTTGCTTTTTAGACCCCTCGTGTTTTATGATTTCTTTGTTGACTTTTTAGAAGAAGACTTATCCTTAGCTTTTTTTTGCTTTGGCATTTTATTTTTAATTCGCTCTTCTTCTTCTTTTATATCATTAATAAAGTGATTATTGTAGGCATTTTCTTTTGCCAATTTCAGACATTTTAATGCTTTTTTATAGCTCTTTTTTTGCTCAAAAAGAATTCCTTTTTTTAGATATAGCATTGCCTTATCTGTTCCTTTTACGGTTAGGGCAAAATCAACTAGTTTTTCGGCTTCATCATAGTCTTCATTCCAAAGTAAGACATTGATATATTTAGGATATACATCTAATGCATACATATCTTCTGCTAAAGCTTGCTGATAGTACTCTTTGGCAACCTCATAATTCTTCAAACTTTCTGCATATATCTGCCCTAAAAGACTTAACGCAATTGGATTTTTTTCATCATAAGACAATGCATAGTTTAAAGATTCTACAGCTTCCTCTAAGTTATAAGGATAAGCGTCTAATGCCTGAAATAAATATTTGTCTAATACATTACTCATTTTCTAATTCTTTAATTGATTGTACAAATCATTCTTTAATTGATTTCGTTTGTTTTTAAAGGTTTTCGTCACTTTTTTCTTTTTAAAATCCGTTCCTTTAAATACTCTAACAGGATTACCTCGTTGAACATTTAAGTGGTTTTCCCATTCATCTGAGATCGATTTTTTTAATTGTTCTAACTGGACATCAGTTACTTTATTCTTTAATCGTTCGACAGCAATTTTTCGATTTTGATGTTGTGAACGACTATCCATTACTACGACACTTGTACCTGTAAGTTTATGTGTAGCTCTAACTGCAGAATTTACCTTATTTACATGCTGGCCTCCTGGGCCCGAACTTCGCATCGTTTGAAATACAATATCTTTTTCTGCTATTTTCTCTACAGGTATAAGATCTAGTTCGTAGATTCCGATAAACCAATTTTTTCGTTTATGATATTTACGAAAAGTTGAGGTTCCTATCCACTGTACAGTGCCTAACCAGGAATTTACCAAAGTGTTTACCTGATCGACCTGCAGTTTTAGTGTAACAGACTGTAATGTGCCGTTTTCGATACCTTTTACTCTCTGTATGATGCTATAGGTTACTCCTGTATGTCGTATATCATCCAAAAAATACTTAAGTACCTGGGCTACGACCCAGCAACATTCTGCCGGACCTCTTCCTGCTGTTATTTGTATAATTTTTTGATTCATTTTCTTGTTTTTTTACAGACCTCACAGGTTTTAAAACCCTGTGAGGTCTTAATTTTGCGTTAGGGATTGAGGCTTTGTTGAAGCTCCTCGCAGAGAGCGACTGCCGAAAGCCCGACCCTTTGGGTAACGCCCTAATACCATTTGCACTTTAAATCTACTGGAATAAAATGTTCTTTTTTCATATCAGTTTCAGAATAAAAATAAACCGTAGCCCTGCTATGCTTGATTTTTCTTCTTTACTGAAACAAAAAAATCTTAATTTTCTTTGCCAAGTAAATTCAAAATACAAATGGTATAACTTTTATTTATCCATTCGAACAATTTTTGGTGTAAATGTTCCAACAATTTCTACGAGTTCTTGTTGATTTGCCATGACTTTTTCGATGTTTTTATATGCCATAGGTGCCTCATCAATTCCTCCTCCTATAAGTGTTACATCATGTGCTTTTAGTTGCTTTTTGATTTCACTTCTTGTAAATTTTTCTTTACACGCTCTTCTAGAGTGCAATCGACCAGCCCCATGTGATGCAGATTGTAAACTTGCCTGGTTTCCTAACCCTCTTACGATATACCCCGGAGCCGTCATAGAACCGGGAATAATCCCTAATTCACCTTTGGCGGCTGGTGTAGCACCTTTTCTATGCACAATACACTCTTCGCCATTAACCTCTTGTTTCCATGCAAAGTTGTGATGATTCTCAATTTTTGCTATGGGTTTTGACCCTAATAACTTTGCTATCCTGGCATGAATATCATCATGACAAGCTTGTGCGTAATCACCAGCAAGATTCATCGCCAGCCAATATTCCTGGCCATCGTGAGTATCTAAATCTAACCAGGCCAATTGTTGTACATGCTTTGGTAACGGGCATTGCTTGGTGGCTAAATACGTATAGTGTTTGGCGATATTGGCACCTAAGCCTCTCGAACCGCTATGAGATAACACTCCTAAATATTCGCCAGTCTTCAATCCCCACTCATTCGCTGTATCGGTAATCGTAATTACTCCAAATTCTACAAAGTGATTACCACCACCCGAAGTTCCTAACTGCTTATACGCTTTGTCTTTTAGTCTTTTGACTAACGGGATGGTTTTAAATTCATCTCGTTCAAAGATCTCATGGTCGTGCTTTACTTTATGAGTTTCATACATTCCGAACTTGGTATGTTCTGAAAGTATATTCTCTAGCTGATGCTTTTTTCCTTTGAGATAAGAGATGGCTATTGGATAGACTGTTAAACACATTCTACATCCAATATCGACTCCAACTCCATAAGGAATCACAGCATTCTTTGTTGCCAGTACTCCTCCGATAGGAAGACCATATCCTGTATGTGCATCTGGCATTAAAGCTCCTGCAGTTGCGACCGGTAATTTTAAAGCATCAAACAATTGATATTTGGCTTGCTCATCAATTTCATTCTCACCATAGATTTGAAAAGGAGATCGAGTCGTTTTCAATACATGCCTTTTGACCTCTACGGGTTTTAATAAACTCTCTGCTATTTTTCCCCAGACACCATCACCCTGGTATGCTTCTGGGTTGAGCAATACCTTTTTAGCTTCAATTAATATATGTTCTTTTTTTACTCTCTTTTGATATCGATTAATCTGACCCAAAGTCACATTAATACTATTATTCTTTGGAAAGCCTAATTTGATTAGGTCTTTTCCGCTTAGTTTCTTTCCCATTAGTACAGGTTTTAATATTTGTCAATAATGAGTGGTGTAATGAATTATCATTACTGACATAAACTTGATAAAATGTTTCAGGAAATCTTGATACGGCTTTGACAGCTCTTCTACAAGCTTGATGTGACCATACAGCCAGGCAAAAGTGTAAAACAAAAAATCCGAAACTTTATGGCTTCGGACTTCTTCTCATATATAATGGAAATTATGTACTGGTGAAGTCCCGAAGCATACTCGTAAAAGAACCTGGTTCTTTTGGAGTGTGGCAATGTATGTTTGTAAAAATCATAGTACTTCGGTTATTAAAGATTAATTATTATGGTTTTGCAATTTGTAAACTGCGGTGCAAATATGTAATCTATTTTTTAATTATACAACTAAAATTTGAAATTTAGTTTATTGACAATCAGTATTTTATGTTGAATTTAGGCATGAGAATCCCTGTCCGTTTTTTAACGGATATTAGCCTGTTTGGTAACCAATTGCTGTTCTGGTGTTTATCTCTCAAATACCATTTTATTTGATAGAAATGGATATGCAAAAAAGATCATAAAAAAAGCGTCCAAATTTATTGGACGCTCATGTTTTTTATATCTTATGTATAGTTTGCTACCTATATTCCTGATTTAAAAACGGCTTTACAGCGTCCTTTTTATTTGTAAAAAATGATAACATAGGCTTAAAACTTGTTTTTCTGGTTCAAAATTATGATGCAAATATGAGGTTATTTTTTAATCCTTCAAAGGATTTATTAGAATTCATAGCTATAATGGACTCTATCTTCTGGAAGAAACACCTCATCTTTTTTTATCCTAATTCGTCAGAATCTGGTTTTTGGGGGTTAAAATATGAACGCTTTATTTATTGCACATGAGTGAATAGCTTATTTACAATTTTCCAATCATTATTGATTTTGCTTAATGATAAATAGTCGTAATAATTATAACCTAACATGGGAAGGTGTAATTTTGCCATGGCGATTTTACCTATAATATCGATTCCTATAATTTTCATTTCTAGATTCTCGTTTAGATCCTTAGGGCTTTGTCTATTTTTAACGCCTTCAAGATATTCAGTTACACTTTTTAAGTAATCTACACCTTTGATATCTCCGTAGATATATACGTTTTTATGAAAACAAGATTCGAGTTTGGTTACATCTCCATAAAAAATTCCCTCAAAATAATTGGTAATCAGACTTTCGATTTCTTTGATATGTTCTTTATACATAATTTATTTTTTTAGATGGCGTGTCCAACTGTATGTCCTCCTGCCACATTAATCGTTTCTCCGGTTATAAAATTTGATGTAGCTAAATAATATGCCGCTTCGGCAATTTCGTTAGCTTCTCCAATTCGGTTTAATAAATGTAGTCCTGCTAAGCTATCGGCATCTTCAATTCCGATTTTACTTTGCAATGGACTTCTAATTATTCCGGGAGCAATTGTATTTACTTTGATGTTGTTTTTACCAAATTCGGCAGCAAGCTGTCTGGTTAAAGCATGTATAGCACCTTTACTTGCTAGAGGAGCTGTTGCAGGGAATCCATCTATGGCATGGTCGACTAAAACGGTTCCGATGTTTATAATCGAACCATTTTGTTGTTGTATCATATGAGGAATTACCGCTTGTGATGTAAAATAAGTTCCTTTTAGGTTTACAATCCAATAACGGTCTAAATCTTTTTCTTCAACATCTAAAAAAGGTTTTGGAGAAAATACGCCTGCATTATTAATTAAAACATCTACAGTATTGAATTTTTCTATTGCCAGGCTTACGAGTTTTTGCCCTGTTTCTTGTTTGCTGATATCTCCGACCAAATATATTACGTTAGAAGGAGAGCCAAGCTCCTTATAAGCGTTTTTTAAGTTTTCTTCGTTAGAAGAATTCATAACAACATTACTTTCTTTTGCAATAAAGTGTTTTGTAATTTCTTTACCAATTCCTGTAGATGCTCCTGTAATAATTACTGTTTTATTTTTCATGTTCTTTATTTTTTAGTTCCTAAATATTGTTTGCTGTTCACTCCCCAATTTTCGATAGGTATTTCTTCGATAACCACATGAGTTGTTTTTGGGTTTTTGTTTAGTATGTCAACAACAAGCTGTGTAGCTCCTTCTATTAATTGACGTTTTTGATCTGTTGTTACCTGCTCGTCGGTAACTTTAATGTTAATGTATGGCATGACTTTTTTATTAAATTAATAGTCATACAAAGGTGTTGTAGAATGAAATTATTACGAAGGAGGATTGTCACTTCTTTGGTGTGATATATATCACTTTAAGCGATAAACGAGTAAAAATAATTAAGAGTTTAATCTGCTAAGCGTCTCTCTGGAAACCCCTAAATAGGCAGCGATCATTTTTTTGGGAACACGTTGAAAAAGCTTTGGATAGTGCTCGAGTAGTAATTCGTATCGTTCTTTAGACGAATTTTTTAATAATGATAAGATTCTATTCTGAAGCGCAATTCGACCCATTTTACTTTTTTTCGCCCAAAAACGTTCCATTTTATGCATTTTGGTCGTTAGCTTCTCTCTATTTTCAAAAGTTATATAGAGTAACTCGCTATCTTCTATACAGTCTATAGAGGTTTTGGATTTGGTTTGCTTTACAAATGACTCGTAATCTGTAATCCACCAGTTTTCCATCCCGAATTGTAGTATATGTTCTTTTCCTGTATGATCTATAAAATAGCTTTTTAAGCACCCTTTTACGATCCAGTATTCTTTGTTAACAATTTCTCCTTCCTGAACGATATATTGATGTTTGCGTCTTTTGATTTGTTCAAAATGACTCAACACAAAATCGAATTCTTCATCGGTAAGGCTGATTATTTCTTCGATATGTTGCCGTAAAGGGTGTGTCATTTTAATTGTTATCACAAATCAGAGCAAGGTAAATGCATCTGAGCACATTGGTTTCTATATTTATTTTACTTCTGGTTAAACTTATAAAAAAATAGTGCTATAGCAAATATACAAGAGACTTTTGATCAGAGATTAAACAATTCTGATCTTTATGATATAATAGATTAATATTCTTTTTTTGGAATGTCATTTGGGATTACGAATATATTTTGATGTAATTCTTTCGGTTCAATCTGAATTGCAGTATATATAACAATAAAATCTCCTAAATCAAGCTCCATTTTCATAAAAGGTGATTTTGCTTCTTTAATCAAATCATAGGTATAAAAATCTTTGAAGTTTTTAAAAAGTTCAGGTTCTAAATACGGAAAGCCACTATAAGAATATTTTTGTATTACTTTTTGTTTTCCACTAGGCTCAAATCCTTCAATTTGAATATAATCACATGATTTTCCTAAAATTTGTTCTGATTTTCCACTTGTTTTATTGACAAATTCTAAAGCTTGTTCTGAAACATTATAGTGGTAAATGGTATCTAAATTTTTCCATTTTGCATAATAGTGATTATTCGAGTTTAGATACAAATTGAAATCATAACCTTTTTCTCCTGTATTGAGGTACTTTTTAAAAATATCACCATTTTTATTATAATATACCTTTAATGTATCTCCAAACTTTTGCTCTAAATAGTCTCGATGTGGAACATCATTTTTTTTGAATTTTGTTTCGACTTTGTAAGTTATGACACCTTCAAAACTCTTCTTTACAGTACTGAAAGATGCAAAAAATAGAATTGTAATTAAAAGGATGATTGGTTTTGAGTTCATTTGTTTTAAATTACTGGACGTTTATTAGCAGTTATTAATATTTATATATGATTTTATATAGTTCTTGTAATGGATATTCTCCTTTTAGGCCATAATCATTAATGGTATATTTAGCTTTATTAGTTTGAATCACAGTTTTTGAACTTGGTTGATCTGTTATATCAGTGGTATAATTTTTTTTAAGTTTTTCAAGATCAGAATTTTTTAGTAGCTCGATGATGGATTCCATTTCACTTTTAGTCAATGTATATGTAGAACCTTTATATGCAGGATTGTAAAAAGTTTTCACACAATTAGTCGAGTCCTTTTCAAAATCGATAAAAACATCTATTGAAGGGAAACTATCGGATTCTACACCAAACGCACTTAGACTCATTTCAATTTTTAAAATCGAATTAGCCGATTCATTCTTTTTTGTTGCGTTAGTTTGACCACTTATACAACTGGTTAGAAAAACAGAAATAATGGTTAGGACGTAAAACTGAAATTTCATTTTTTTCTTTTCATAATAGTTAACACGGTGTTGGCGTATTGTTTTTTATTCTAATTATTGCTAAATCATCTGGTGACAGATGATTCCATTTATCTTTTAACGTTCGAATTTTTCTATCCAGGAAATTATCGAATTCTGCTCCTTCATTATCAATTAATAAATATTCGATAATTTCGTTTTCGGGTTTTTGTTTTGATTTATTCTCCAGGTTTTTAAATGTAAAGATGCCATCTGTAGAGATAGATAAATCTTTAAAATTAGAAATTGAAACTTTTTGTTCTTGGCTGTCAAACCAGCTATCAAAGTCATCTCTTAAATGATATCCTAGATAATCAGGTTTGTCACCTTGTTCGTATTCAATTAGTTCTCCATCCTTACAAATTAGGCCATCTCCGATTGTTAAAAACTCAGCTTTTGATTCTTTCGTTTCGACAATTCCAATTATTAGAGTTGATAGCAGTTCATTTGTTTCAAGTCCTAGCTGATTCTTGAAAAGTTTAATCTCATGAATTAATATTTTAACAACTTCCTTAAGCTTATCTTTTAATTGTATTGAGTTATCTGTTACAAACTCTTCATAAAATTTATTTTTAGCAATATTTCGTAAAATTTTTCCGAAAAGAATTGAGGCAAAAACAGACTCTGTTCCCATTGTACAGCCATCTAAAACGGCTAATAGCTTTTCATTTGTTCCGATTTGTTCCTCAATTAAGAAATCTTCGCAGTGATTTGTATGAAATTCACCAATATGTAATGTTTTGTATATTTTCATTCAGTTTTTATGTGCTTCAGCAGTATAAGTAGGTGTCGTAATGCGACAAAATGTTACCGAGCTATCGGCAAATCTACAGGATTTTTGATAAATTGAATAGCTTCATCCTGATCAGGTTTAAAATGTAAATCCATGCATCTGACTTATCCATACCTTATCAGGACATAGTGGTACGAGAACAACAGAAATGTACATGCAAATAGCAGTACATAGCTCTAAGTTAATTAAAAATCCCCTAGATTTGTGAATAAACATATTTGGAGTATAAAGGACATATATTCTTTATAAATATTGTTCTCATCAATTAAAATCAATGAATACAAGGAAAAAACATATTGATTGGTTAAATCACGGTTTAGAATTCATAGTAGTAATAATTGGAATTCTTATAGCTTTTCAGTTAAACAAATGCTCAGCAGAAAACCAGCAAGAGAAAACAATTTCTATTCACTTAGAACAAATAAAAAAAGAAACAGAAATCAACAAAAGGTTTCTTGAATCTGCATTGAAATTAGGTGAATCAAATTTGGCCAAAATTGATACGATATTTGTTCTACTCAATCAAAAAGAAGATTATAACAGAATAAACCAATTATCTATTGAGCTTCTTAATTTAAGTGGGGCATATTTTAGAAAAAATGCTTTTCAAAACCTTGTAGAATCAGGCGATATAAGATTTATCAAAAACTTTGATACAAAGCAAAAAATAATCAATTTGTATGAATATTATAAGTGGGTTGAATCATTTGATGAAATTTCGAGAAGCCTTTACATTCAAGATTACTACCCGTATTTAAAAAACAACTTTGACCTTGTCGATGGAAAAAAACAAGACGAAGAGATCTATAAATCAAAATTATTCAAAAACATATTGGCTTCCTACAGTCAAACAAGTCAAAATAAAACCCAAAAATATAGAGATTGCTTCAAAGAAATAGAAAGATATTTAAAACATGATAAAGAAGACTGATGAGAACAAGGTATATGATGTTCACAGCTGCTAAACGGAGCTTTGCCATATATACTAAATGTTATGTAGAATTAATAAACTTCTGATTTGGAAATAGATTTAACCTCTCAAATATTAATTCAAGAGCTGGCCATATGGATGGATGGAGGTTCGATAAAATTAAAATGTACAAATCAAAAAAAGCAGGAATTCGAAATCGAATTTGTGCAAAACGTTAATTGGGAAATTCTTGAATTCCAAAAACTTCCCGGAAGGATATATTTGAACGAAAATCTCATTCCCAAAAGATCTGTCATGGAGAAAAAGATTATTGAAAGCCTGGAAACTGCACTATTTACAAATTCGTCAGATATAGAAGAAACCATCTTTAAAGAAAAAATCAACTATGTAAAGTCTGAACAGTTTATTCTGGATTCTAACAAAATACAGATACGAAAAAGATAAAAAAAGCACAACAAGGCTCATGTGTTTGTTATCTTAGGCTCTTTAACCAGAATTGCACTTGCATATCATTCCACAGCTAATCATACACAAACTATTATCCAACATTAAAAATGAATATCAGTTTTGATCTTGACAGCACTTTAATTCCAAACGGGAACGAGTTTGAAACAGAAAAGCGTAACGGAATTGCTAAGCTGTTCGGAATTGAAAAAATACGAAAAGAGGCAAATAAATTAATTTCCGATTTGCAAAATCAAGGTCATAAAATCCATATTTATACCACATCATTTAGATCTAAAAGAAAAATAAGATTGACTTTAGGATATTATGGAATAAAAGTCAATCGAATTGTAAACCAAACAGAAAATCGACGAGTTTTGAAGTCTCGGAATATTAACTCATCTAAATTTCCGCCAGCTTTTGGTTTCGATTTACATATTGATGATTTAGAAGGTGTTAGAATTGAAAGTGAGAGATTTGATTTTAAAGCAATTATTGTTAGACCTACCGATAAAGATTGGATAGAAAAGATAAAAAGTGAGATAAAAAATGCTGAGTAACACTATAAATGTAATCATAGCAGCTAAATGATGAATCGAATGTTTGTCATAATTATGGTAAGGCGCAATGCTTACAGAAAGAAAAGTTCGCAACCAATACTCAGAAAAATCAAAAAACAAGGTAACATTTTGCCTTGTTACTACACACATTAATGTTAATAGCAATTTTTAATATTTATACAAAAAAAGAAATGAAAAGAATAAAATTATTTCCAGTTTTAGCAACTCTACTATTTTTAGCCAATGCTTGTAATAGTGATAACGCAGTTGAAGAAATAAAACTGAATAATGAAAATACCATAAAATCCTTCGTAGTAACAATCAATTCAGTGGATTATACTGCGGAAATTGATCAAGAAAACAACACCATTAATTTGTCTCTGCCGTATGGAACTGATTTAACACAAATTTCTCCCAATATTATTACTTCAGAAAATGCTTCAATTATACCAGCATTAGGTGTTGCACAAAGTTTTCAATCTCCAAAAACATATACCATTACTGCAGAGAATGGGGATATTAGGAAATACACTATCACTATAATTGCTCCAAATGATGAAAGTAAGATTCTAAGTTTAGTTATCGATAACAAAGATTCTGAAAATATTATAGGTTTTATCGATGAAGAGTCGAAATCAATACTTCTAGAAGTTCCAAATCCACTCGAATTATCTGCCTTGAAAATTAATCTAACTGTTTCAGAAAATGCAACCTCTGAACCATCATCTGGTAGTATTGTTGACTTGAGTAATTCATTGACATATAAAATAACCGCTGAGAATGGCGTCAGTTCTCAATATAGAATTGTCACATACACCACAAATCAGTTGGCTAATCCAAATGGGAATAATAGTGGTGACGGATGGAGTTTTGATGGGAATTCGGGAGTTGAATTAACTTTTGACTTCGGAAATATTTTCTATGTTGTTGCAAATGATGGTGACTTTTCACCCAATATTAATCAAACAATAACATTTCCCAGAGATTATAGTGAAAAATACATTCTATTTATTGGTAATCTGACTACAGAAAAAGTAGTTGAAGGATCTATCACTAGACATCCTTACTTATGGGCATATCAAATAGGTAACTTTTCACAAGATGATTGGATATATATGCAAGGTATGTCACATACCGAAGGTGAAAATGTATGGCAGATTGTTTATGGGACTCATCAATTACTTCCAAATGCTACAGGAACACATTTCAAAATTGCACAAGCATTAAAAAAAGGAGATCCTTATGATGGGACTAAAAGTAAATATAGAGATCTAGAAGTGAGACTTTTTGAATCTTCTGCGGATGCTGAAATTTATGTAGCGAAACTATATCAAAAATAAACTCTACTAACAAATAAACCTCATTAAAATGGGATATTCAAATCGTTATATATTCTTATCATAGCAGATATAAGCAGAACTGGTATAAGAGCATATCTGATCCTTAAGAGCCCATATCTGCAAGAAGAAAAACCCCATACAACTAGTCGTATGGGGTTTTTGGTTGGCTCGCCTGTTTTTACATATGTATTACATGTCTGTAATATAATCTAGTGATAATGTTAATGTTCTTAATCGAATTAATGGTTTTGGTTGTGCGGTTAGATTAGAAAATATAGTAAGATCAAACCAAAGTGATGCTTCGGTATCATCTACCTGATTTGTACTAAACCATTCTTTAATACTATTGGCCCAATCAGAAATCATTTGCTTCAATGCTTTATCCGATCCATCTCCCAGTACCTGTATCGACTGTAATGGTTGCATAACTACCGGAAGGAAAATATCGCTTAACTTACTGTTTGCCTGGTAGCTATAATTAGCATTCATTAAAATACTAACGGTATCCTGGGAATTTTCTGCTAATAACGTATCAAACAAAATGGTAAGCTGTTGCTCTAACGTCCCTACATTAGGGCTGGACGGATTATTAATCGTTGCAATATTTAGCGGTTCGCTACTATCTATAGTTGGGTGAAATGCATTCGAAAACCCAATATTACCTGTCGTATATACAAAATCATCTGCCGATGGTTTACCAGGAACCAATTCTACATTACGTTTCAGGTTTGCAGTGGTATCTGCATCCTGTCTGTTTAGGATATTCATCGTAGGGATAAGTACCACACGATCTGCTATAGATTGCCCAATAGAAGCTTCAAGGATTTTGCCTGTATCTTTAGAAGTATAATAATAACTATAACTGGCTCCATCTTCGGGATCAATAGAAATTGCATTATAATCTGGGATATTCACAATCGGTATACCTATTCCTTCTGGTACTGCACCAAAAATATTAACTACTAATACTCCTGTAGTGGTTTCTATCGTTGTAGAACTTTCTTTGATGTAAAATGAGTATGGATCTGCTGTATAGCCTTGTTTTAATAGCTCATTAAAGGCATTAAGAGCAAAACCATTACTGGTTTCTGCGGCATCTGCCATTCTGGAGACCATCTGGTTATAAGAGGATAAGGCTACTGCAGCCGATTCGAACTGAGAAGCATCGGTAGTCGTAGCATCGATCTTGATTAGTGTATCATTAAATACCTGATTAATGTTAGGGAAAACAGAAATAAACTCAGCCATCTGTGCAAATGCATCTTCAAAACTGCCAAGAGCTTTAGTCATATTCTCCTGAACATTAAATAGAATCTCAAAATTAACCTGATCTTGAGGATAATGGAAAGATTGAGAATACGTAATCTGGTAGTTCCAATTTAAGATATCATCTATCGCATTATTAGTACTGGTCATATAAGGATAAGAAGCTTCTTGTTTCACCATTGCTGGTGCAGTAGGGAAGGATCTTAGGATTAAAGGAACTTTAAATGCCCCTAATGAAGTTTCTAATGGATTGATTTGGCTTTTGTTTTTGCTTTTGCCTTTTGAAATAAAACTTAACCATGATGATGCTTTATAATCTTCGATTCCCGGAACCGAACTAATTTGGTGTTCGATCGCAAAGCCAGTATAGCTAATATCCAGATCTACATAAGATAGTACTTCATTTTCGGTACCTCTAATGATATCCGGAGAAGAAAGCAGGAATGGCAACTTGGCATCTTTACTTTCACTTAACGCTAATTTTGGTGAACTTAGACTAAAGGATGAGCTGAAGTTACCACCATCAACGTTTTTCTGTACGGTATGACTTAGCGGAGGTGTAATAACGTTTCCAACTTCATCAAACAATGTATCTACAATAGTTACTACAGTTTTATCGATTACAGCATCTCCACTTAATTTTAAACGTACAATGCGATTATTTTCACTAAGCAATGAAGCGTTTACAACATTTATATCATCAGAAACGGTGTAGTTACTTATTGTTTCTGCTTCTTCTTTACTCATAAAATTAGAGAAGAAAAGGTACACTATAGTAGCGTCATCCTGATCTAACTCTACTCCCATAAAGACAAAATTCTGATTTATATTTCCGTATAGTTGGGGAGTATCTGCACCTTCGGTAACCGTATCTGCTTGTACCGTTGCGGCAAACTGAATTCCGGCACGAGTAGTATACGCATTACTAAGTTTAACTAATAATTGTTGTAAAAAGGTTTCCTGAATATCGGAGGTATCTGCTGTCTGTCCTGCAAAAACAGGGACCATCGATAGTTTAAGGATTTCTGCCAGTCGTTTTTTATTGGCCAACATATCGGTGAGGAATGTTGTACTTCCGAAATCATCAACTAATTGAATAGCAGCTGTAAATTCTGGAGTTAATACATTATCAATACTCGAAAAGATCTGTTTACCCCAAACATCCATATCAATGTTTTTAAAATCGGTATATGTAGAAGGAGTAGAAAAATCTATCCCTGTCTTAGGATTAAAATAGTAGATAGGAATGTGGTCTTTTGTTTCTAGTTTATTAGATATTGGTTTTGGTGCAAAAATCACCGGGTTACTGGTATCGTTGATCTCATATCCAATACTGGTAGCCGAATCAAGACCTAATCGGGTAGCCCATATTTCTGTACCCCCGGCATTACTTAGATTTTCATCACGGTCTACACCAGAAGTAACTTTAAGTTGATACACATCATTTTTAGATAAAGCAGTTTCAAATCCAGCTGCAAAGTCTTCTAAACCTGTTGTTTTTGCTGCCTCTGCTTTAGATAAAGGAGGAACAATGGTACTGGCCGATTTAATACCTCCCGTAGTTTCAAAATCACCAGAAATAGAACCTCCGGTACGCTCGATGGTAAAACTTAACTCTAGTCGGAATATTTGCTCGGTGTTTACCTGTGTCGTGTCTATATCAAAAGATATCATATGATCACTATCTGGTGTCGCAGTAGTAATTTCTCCTATACTACGATTAGCCAAGAATAGATATATAGAAGTGATCCATTCCTGAACCAAGCTATTCACATCATCTTTGCTTAGTACAAAAGCATTAGAAGTTAACGTAGTATCTATCTGAAAAGCAATACCATTAGGATCAGTTAACTGGTACCAAATCTGAGTATAAGTTTGTAGATCCCTGGTGGCTTGTTCTATCACTGTAGAGGTTGCCAGATCTTTATCATTATCAGCACTAAATTTTGACCAGCCGTTAAAAATAAGAACATTAGTATCGTCGGGATTCGTTAAATCAGCTTTAACGTTACTTATGGTAACCGTTATTTCTACATTTTCAGGAATATTATCTACGGTAATAGTGACCGATTTTTTATCGGCATTAAGAACAATCGACTCGATATTAACATTTTGATCGATTGTATAATTAGCTTTGTCCACAGCACTAGTCTCATCTACAGTTACAGTATATTGCCCCAGAATGGTAGTACTATTTTTTGCTGTTGTTGAAATCAGTCCCTGATAATAACTAGGATCAAAATTTAATCCTGTATCTAGTTTGGCTTGCCCTTCTTCACCGGTTACCATCCAGGAAGAACTAACAGAAGGCCACTGGTTAAGTCCAAGAATAGCATCTGTATAGCCTGTTAATACCGGTGGTTCATTTAATGGCTCATTACTGGTTGCCGATGGATCTGATAACTCACTTATAATACTGTTACCATAAATATCCTGCCATGCAAAATTAACTTGAAGAATATCTCCTAATCCTAAATATGGACTATCGTTCCCATCAGGGAGATCATGTTCTGAAGCTACTACCTCTTTACTAAAACGAGTATAAGGTATGCTTACCTGGTAGTTCCAGTTATCATCGGCAGTTAGTGTTTTTGGAACCTGTCTTTTATCGGTACTATCTGGATCTTCTGCATCTGTTGTCGGACCAGAAGGTAAACCAATGTTACTACTGTTAAAATAATCATTAGCTACTACCTGATAGGTGAGTGAACTATAGACATTTTGTAAGAATAACTCTCCAAAATCTGCTGTTTTTGGATTATCAGGAACAGGAGCAGGTATAGGTCGTATTGCATCTATAGAAGTAGTACCTGCCGCAACATTAGCCGTCCTGATTTTTGGACCACCAGTACTTGTAATATCTTGATTATCGGCAAATATCCCAATAACATCCTGATTGTAATTGGCTATAGAAGAAATATTTTCTCCATAAAAATCGGATAATGAAGCGAAAGTAGTGCCGCCAGGGCTGGTACCTACAGTGATCGTAAGCTGCGGTAAGAAAATAGAATCAAATAAGTTTAACTGATCTGGTAATTCACTACCTGATTTTTGTTTATTGATTTCCTGTATTGCCGCGACAGTCGTTTCAAAACGAGTAGCGATTTCCTGAAGTGTATTGCCACCAACTCCAACTTCGTAGATGCCTTCATTGATATTTAATTTAATCCCTGATCCAAGGGTTAGATTTTGATTATCGGTAGCGACATCAGCAATATTTCCGTAGTATGCATAGGCCAGTTCACTTAATGTTTGGGTATTGGCAGATGCTAATTTTATGATATTCGGATTGGATTGTGCAAAGAGTACAGAGTTATTTTTATTAATAGCCTCCCCATTAGCAAAAACATTCATATACGAAGTTATTGTGTTTTGCAGGCTTTCTTCAGAAGGTTTACTGTACATTACGATAAATGATAATGTAGCCTCCCCGTTATCATCAAAAATACGATCCGGTAGCCCTTGTTTACTATCTGTATTATAGTAGTATAAATAATATCCTCCGTTTCTGGTAATGCTGGCTTGCCATAATAATCGTAAGAAATCTGTCTCTGTATTGAGCAATCGCATTTTTTCATCTTCAGGAATCGATGCAGTTTTAAGTAATGCACTAAAAGCCATATCAGGCCTGGTTTCCGTAGAAAGGTTTACCTGGGCTAATCCCATTGTGAGTGCATTTTGTGCATCGGTCTGTATACCATTAGGAGTGCTTCCATTAGAATCAACAGCATAGGCAGGGATCAAACTGGCAATTAGCGAATTGTTATCACCAATTTCGCTAACTATTTTTTCCAGAATATTAGCGTTATTACTATTCGCTCCAACTACTTCATAAGTAGTTAGTGTAGATGGGCTATCAGAAACGATAGGCACTCTCTTTATAGTAACTTCTACCAGGGATCCTAATCCATAATATGCAACATCATGATTGATCATCTTTTTAGAAACGTCATCATATTGACCAATTAAAAATTCCATTCTTGGATTAACCGCCCGAGTGCTTAGATCCGGAAGTTGAAGTAATGTGTCTGGTAAAGGCCATAAGCTCAATGCTGGCACACCAGGAGGAGTACCTCCGTACGGAAGGTTAATAGAAGAAGCGGCATTCCATACAATCTCCGATGTATAAGGATAACTAGCTTCACTATTGGTAAACAAATCATTAACACCTAAGAAACTAAGACCAGTATTTAATTTGTTTTTAGTAGCATATTCAGCAACCTTATTTATGCGTATAGCATCATCACTATCGGGTGTAATAGTAATTACCATTTTTGAAGGGTCATCACCGTTAAATGATAACCATTTTAATCCATCTGGATCTGGTTTGCTAAAGGTAATTTCAAAATCATTACCTTCTGTAAGAGTGGGGATAGGAAACTGCTGACCATCTAGTGCATATAGTCCTGCAGATTCTAAATCCCCGTATGATAAAACACCATTATTATCCTCTACCCACATTCCTTTATAGTTTGGTGTAACTCCATCTACCGGAAGTTTAAGCCCTGCCAGGTAATATCGAGAAGTCATACCAGACAAGTGCTGAATGCCTTGAGTAGCCTGAATTTCTTTAAGTAGTTCTCCTACTTTAAACTGCTCCAGATTTGCCATATCCAGAGTGGCAGAATCAAATAGATCTGCAATCTTATCGTTATTATGCTCTTTATCACCAGAATTGGCCAGATCTTCTGGAGTAACATTAAATTTAGAAGCTACACTTCTCAGGGTATCACCTTCGACTGTAGTATATGTAACTAAAGGAATGCTCAATGTAGCAACAGGAAGTAGTAAGTTGGCTATAGTGGCGACATTACCATCAGTAATTAAAATATCGACATCAATTTTGTTTCCTTCGGGTACAGTGGCATTGATAGCATCAACGACTTGTTTTAGAGATTGAGAAGGTAAAGTGGTGTAATCGTATGTATAATTATTATAGGTAAAACTAATAGCGATACCTTCTTGCAGAATATTTTGAGTTTCTTTATTTAGTGTTGCCAGGCTATTTCCATCAAAACTCTTTCCGTAAATAGCTTGATTAGCAATACTATCAAAAGTATCCCCCTGTTGCACAGTATATGTACTTTTAGAGATATACATGGTTTTGCCAGAAGTTAAAGTTATACCAGAATTATCATTAAAAAGTTCTGCAATAGTATACGCCATATCCCCAGAGAGATCACCATGATCATTAATCCATTTTACAATACTGTCTGGGCTATCTCCGCTATTGGTATAATATTTAAAATCTTTTAAAGAATCCTGCGCACTCTGAACCATTTGTTTGGCAATCAGTAAGAAATAGTCGCTAAACACAAAGTTACCGACAGAGATATCTTCTCCTTCTGCAAAGGCAGCAAAAGTTACAGGATCTTTCTCTTGCATCTGGATTGCCAATTGATCGAAGTATTTTCTAAGATCACTTATATATGTAGAAGAAATAGTATTATAGCTTTCAAAATCATAGGCCACTCCTTTGTAATCGGTACCATAATCTGGTGTCGATAATTGTAGTGACAATGCCATTGGGAAAAATGTGGCATTGACATCTGTTTCTTGTTGTGGCTGTTCCTGAATATGCAGATCAAACTGGTCTGTCATAAAAGAATCTATAGCTTCTGTTGGGATTGGACTAGGATTAGAAGGATCACTAAAATATGCTAGTAATTGTGTTAATTGCGAGCTGGTGACAGGAGTATTATCTACTTGTTCACTAGTAATAGGACCATTCTGAAGTGCAGCGACTGTCCATCTAAAGATTTCTTTACTTAATAATTCAAAAGAAGAATCTGCAGTGTCTTTAAAAGCTTTTTGGTATCCATCTACACGATCCTCTTGTGGTGGTGTCATAGATTCTAAGAAAAGCATAGCGATATAACATGCTTGTTGCTCGCTTAGTTGGGTAGCCTTATCACCGGCCATAGTAAGCCCAAGTCCCAGGTATCCTGTTAGTGGAGCTATCGTTGCAGCTTTTTCTAGGTTAGACCAGTTTGGTGTTACCTGAGTTAATGTTACTGTAAGTGGGTTGTGTAAAGCAATACGAAGTTGTTTTGCATTTTGTAACTCATTCTGCGCATATGCTTTTAAAGCCATACCAGAAGAAGCATCCTCCCAAGGTGGATTACTTGCTATGGCTTTGATGGTAATACTTTGACTTATGCTTGCAGAGAAGCTGAAGTGCATTTTTATTTTGAATAGCCCCAGGTTTATACTTACACTTAATGAAACACTTACCGAAGCTGATAACTGAATTACAATAGGCTCGTAAGGAGAGAAGGTTAATTGAGCCAGTAATCTAATATCAATATTAAGATCAGCTTTTATGATCGCAAAATCAACGGTACCATATAGTTTTCCGATAACTCCTACTGTACCTCTAAACCAGAAATAATATGCCTCTGCTACCTGGGCATCATTAGATGATGAGGTAGTCGTTAATTGATATGGATTGTACTTGGCCAGAACTCCTTCTAAAATGGCTAC
Source organism: Aquimarina atlantica (assembly GCF_000626715.1). Lineage (GTDB taxonomy): Bacteria > Bacteroidota > Bacteroidia > Flavobacteriales > Flavobacteriaceae > Aquimarina > Aquimarina atlantica. The sequence continues at coordinate 184,945 of NZ_AQRA01000005.1, forward strand.
TGCAGTAAGGCTAAACCCTGCTTTCAAAATACCGGCATCAAAATCATAGCCAAACCCAAATTGCATACCAAAACCAAAAACCAAAACTGGATTAAAAGTACCTAGAGTGGTATCTGGTACTTTATTAGTTGTCGCACTGCTTAGTTTACCAAAATAAACTCCGGCCGAACCCATAACAGGGATTGGGATACCTATTGGTGTCCAAATCAGGGTTTGGAAGGTAAATGATCGAGAAAAATCTTCTTTCCAAGGGAATCCTATATCTACCTGAAAATCACCATTGGTGAACAATTCTATACCAAAAATAGGTAATGTAAGGTTAACCTGGCCTAGCTGTATTTTTCGCATTACTGTGGGTAAAGCAATTTCTGCTTTATACAGCCCAATGGTATCACTGATTTTTTTGTATAAAATCTGGAAGTCCAGACCTTTAAAAATACGAGCGGGTTCTCCTTCGAGAGCCAGGCGTAGCGCATATAAATTAGGATCGTTAAAAACAATCTGCATGGTGATAAAATAACCACTACTACTTGCATCAGATCCATTTGCTAATGCCACTGCCGATGTAGATTTTTTATCTTCCTCGAGTTTAAGTACTCCAAAATCCATTCCTACCAGCCAGTTGCTGTTAGGGTCTAAAGTAATACCAGGAATTTCTCCGGGCTCTGTAGGTGGTAGATCAGCCATAATTTTTATAGCATCCTGTACTTTTTCTACATTCTGAAAACCTGGTATTGCAACGTGCTGTCCTAATGCGAGTAATTTTAAATCCAGATATTTGTTGCCTTGCCCCGAAGGAGAAGGCGTAGTTTCTGGTTTGGAGGCATCCCAGGTTAAAGGTTCCTTAGTGTCGTCTTGCCATAAGAAACTACCATCTAAAGTAACCATCACCCCATTATCTTTTGGATCAGTTTGGTTTGATTTGTAAGTAACTCCAATAGATTCTATAGTAGCAAATCCTAATGGAATACGGCCTATACCCAGACTAAAACTCACCTGTTTTGATGTGAAATCATATTTTAGACTCAGGTTGTTAAGTGGTACCTTGTCGAGAAGATTCCAGGGAGCAGCTAATCCAAATTGAGTTCCTGTTGCCCAGGAAACCATTTTTTCTACCATACTACCTATAGTAGTAGATTCGGTAAAGCTTAATTCTGCTACATAGTGATGTTTTCCATTGGTGCCAATGTCCTTTACTTCACCTTTTAAGAATTCCCAGATAATCCCAAAGGATTTTACACTGGGATCGAAATCATAGAATGCCTGAAAATTGATACCTAACCAGGTAACATTAGCATTTATATTACCATAGTATCCTACTTCTGTTTCTTCATCTTTTTTACCATATGCTACCATAGCATTACCTTCTACACTAAGATCCAGGAAATCAATCTCCCAGGGTTTAGCAGTTTTACCACTAAATTCCCAATATTTAGTTTTTGTCTGGATTTTAAAACCAAGACCATCAATTGCATAATCAAATCCATCTTCGGGTTTCCAGGTTGGTGCAATGTAAAAAGTGAGTAGCTGCCCAATTTCTAGGGCGCCAGAGGTCTGTGTGCCGGTAAATGTCCAACCACTTCCTGTGGCATAAGTAGATTGTAGGGATAGCCCAATTTTCATACTTTCGGGTAATACCACAAATTCACCACCAATACTCACTTCATTGTTACCTGTGTTGTGAATGATATTAGTGGTTAGTTTATTAATCGTGAAAAGAGGTCCTATAACTAAAGGTTTATCTGCTTCGAGAATCGTATTTAATTGATAATATTTTTCATTTGGTTTTAGATCAAAATCTAATAAGGTTACAGCGGTTTCTAAATCTAAGGGTCCTGTACCAAATAATTCTAGTAAGTCACTAAGCTGGATAACGCCATCACTTAACCCTCCGTGGACTTTAAAATGAGGATAAGTACCTAAAATACTAACCGTTCCTTTGCCTATTGTAAAATCACCAGTTACCGTAAATTCAATTTTTCTGTTCGCTACGTCCTGCACGTTGTAGACTTGTACATCTACACTGGGATTAATTTGAAAAGGAGGATTTGCAGACAATTCCCAGGGGGTGTCGGTACTCATTGCATACGACATATAATCAAATGCATGAGTTTGGTTGTTATAGTGTAGTTGAATGTCTTTTAAACCAAAACCTGCCATTCCATTCAAAGGAGGTTGAAGTACTTGAACCAGATTAATACCTCCTGCCATCTGGAAAAAACTGGATACACTAAGAGGACTGCTAAAACCGCCAGTAATAAGCCAGGTGTTCTCTTCTTCAGGGTATTTAATCATTGTTTCCAGTACTATAGGATCATTATTGGCATCTTTGCCAGACCCAATAATATTCCCTTTCAAACCTCCTTCTACTGCGCTTCCGGCTTCGTTAATTTTTAAACTGAAACCGGGCTTTTCGAAACCTATCCAGGGGATTCCGTCGATATTCCAACGTTGATTTATTTCCGTTTCAATCTCTGTTACAACCGACTCCTCGGGACTGGTAAAATTTAATGTGATATTAAAATCAGGACCGAAGGCAGTTGTTGTTCCTTTAGATAGAGTAACTTTTGTTACCGTATCTCCATCTTTTTCTTCTGTAATATCCTCTTTGGCGACAGTAATAAAAAACAAATTACCGGTGACCAGTTTGAAAAACGAGGATAGATATGTATTTGGTAATGCATTTAGGATATTTACACCACCATTACTATAATTATTGATAAGTTTATTATACACACCTTCTAATGTAAGTGCTTCTTCTTCTAAGACCATTAGATCAGTGTCAGTACTGGTTTTGGTACGCGCTTTTGAAGATGCTAATAGCGTAACAATAGGTAAGACCAGTTTTACTCCTACCAGACCGAGCATTAATTTATCATGAATATCTTTTTGATAATAAACTCCTAAATTCGTGAAATAGGTGTGTACATCATTAGATGTGGTATACGAATTTACCATAAACGCTCCCGAAACAGCTAATGCATCGTAATACGCTTCAGGTTTACCGGGGTTTGTTTTTTTTAGATAAGTGTCAAAAGTCTGATTTCTGAAGTTTAATGCTGCAGTTTTTGCCGCCTCTGCAACGGGAGAATAGTTTACGGCAGATAAAGTAGAAGGATAATTGGCTCTATCTTCTTCTCCTGTTTTCGGGATTTGTAAAAAAGGTTGTCCTACACTAATCGGTAGACTAGAAGATCCCTGGCCTTCAAAAACTCCGGGTAATCCCGAATTGGCGTAGTAATAATTGTAAACTTCCTGAGGAACTGGCCCAAGAGTGATCGCTACGATTTCTTTATTTCCTGCTCCGGTAAGTGTACTGGTTAGGTCATCAATTTTTACATAACTTCCATTTTTATAACCTTCTACTAATGATAATGTATATCCACCATCCATTAATGGTTTAACTTGCTGCCCCAGTTTAAGAATAAAATTATCTAAACTTAATTGGGCATAAGCCCCAAACATATCATTATCGATGTATACTTCTTGGATTTTTGCTTTAAGAGCGGGTAAAGAACTGTCCCTATTTTTTAGATCTACAGCAAATGCCGAAGCATAATCAAAAGGCATTTCCTGGTATTTTTCTTGTATTTTGGCAATATCGCTTAGAATAAAAAGCGCAATGGGTGTATTATTACTCATTTGCGCAGTAAACGCAGAAAGAATTAGATTTAAGGTCATTTCTGCCGGACTGGAAAACTGATGTAAACCATATATTGGCCAGAGTCGAAGTTCTTTTTTAGTAGTATGGGCATTATAAATCGACTCGGCATTTATAGATCTTATTTTTAAATCGGTATTATAGGTTTGATCTTTTGCATACCATGTCCATAAGGTTTCTGGAACAGTTGTGAAGGAATCTGCAGGAAATTTAAACGCTAACTCTGCAAATGAAGCTGATTCTTTTGTTAAATCATATGGGTCTTTATCTTTACGCTCTATTTGATTAGGTGCTTTTTCCCATAAATAAGGTTGAAGTCTTAAAAAATAGGTGACATTAAAGAGATCTGCATAATTTACTTCACTGTTATCGGCTCCACCAGTAAATCCAAAATCGATTTGTTCCAGGTTTGGCTTTTTATCTTTATATTCTAAAAAGGTGATGGTAGCTTTACCATAAGTTATGCTGGTCGTTGATATGTCATCTGGAATAAGACCGGTAAGCAGTATAGCCAATTTCTTTGGAGTATCTGCACCAGAATAGATCATTAGAATATTTTTAGAATAGTCTGTAGCATCAACTATTCTTTTCATAATATTTACTGTAGTGGCCTGATGCCCAAAATTAGGGGTGCCATCTACATAAAATCGTAGCTCATCCTTGCTTTTTATAAGTGCAAGCATGTCCTTTATTGATGCATCGGTAGTAGACTCACTAGTATCCTGCCCTTGCATTAATTTGGTTAAAAGATCATTGAAGTCGCCCATCTTAAAATATTTTTATGATTTGTGTAATTCTTTACAGAATTATGATATGTTGGTTATAAATGTCATGTCTATACTATTCTGCCAGTGCCGCTGTTTTCTTATTGCTTTTTAAGCTTTTTATGGAGCTTGGATCATCTTTCTTATACATGGCATACCAGCCTAACCCAGATGATTTACCTCCAGAATTAGGATTGCCAAACAGGTAAAACAGAGAAGAACCATTAGGCGGAATTTTGAGTAAGCCTAAAAATTTCAAAGCAATTTGAGTAAACATAAGAAGGAATGATTTCTTACTATCGTCAAAAGCTAATCGAAGTTGTCCTATAGAGAGTTTGAGAACCGATTGCAGGCTAATCAATTTTGCTCCGCCGCCAGTACCTGGTAGAGAAATACCAATATTGGCATTATAAGTATCTCCGGTACTATCTGGTGCCCAACTTAATAGCAGAAAGGAGTCTAAACTTACCTTCCCTGCCAGTTCTCCCGGAGTTCCCATATTTAGTTTAAAATCCAAGCCATACCAGGCAGAGTTGTCGACTCCAGATAATTTAACATCCGGGATTACAGTTAAGAAACCTTTGTCCTGAGGGCTTTTTTCACTGTTTCCGATAATTAGACCTTTTAGATCCAATGCAAAATTGATAAATAAACTTTCGCTCCTGGCTGTACTGGTAGTGATATCAAAGGTGATTTCTCCTGCATCAAAATTCAAGGATTTATTTTGCTGCGGATGTTCAATTTCATAAATCATAGCAATCCCAAGATTGCTGAAATTAAGGCCGGTTCTTGGAGTGAGGTTATCATTATCAGGGCTTCCGAAAGAGAAAATGTCAAAATTGGTTACATTTTCTGGATCACTCGTATTCTCAATGATTTTATAATCGATGAATCCCTGCATACTAAACCAAGACTCGTCATACCCCTCTTTTGGAGCATCTCGTGTAGTTAATAATACATTAGTAATCTCTATTTTATTATAGATATTACTATCGAACAAAAAGACATTATCTTCAACACTACCCATGCTATATACTGCATTCCCGTTATTAATCTGAAAACTACCTTTAAGTAAAATATTTTTGAAAATATTCTCTGGATTTCCCATACTTAATACATCACTATCAAAAAGTTTATTGATGGTTAATTGAGAATAGCTTTCAAAGTTTTTTACGGCGGTATTTTCGAATAAAACTTTTAGCGAGAGTAGCCTAAAGTCATAAGTATCTGCAGTGGTGGGAGAGATGGTTTCTGGCGGATTGATAGTGTCATCAAAGTCTGGGTCTACATAATAGATCAAACCAAACATAGTACTGGATTGATCAACAACAGCTCCTGTGTTTTTAGACTCTCCTTTTTTTACAGGGCTTATTTCTACTGCAAAATGATGGGCATTAAATGCTTCGGGATTAGTGATCCCAGCCATAATACCCTGAAGATTCGTAGGGATTTCTTTAATATCCATTCGCAGTACCAGAATACCGGTCCAGTTTTCATCGGTAGCAATTTCATTAAACTTAGAGAAATACTCGTTGTCAGATTGCTCGTATGTTTCTTTAAAATAAGATTGCAGCCATTGTGATAGTATGATCAATTGATCAGCATCTGGATCTTGTTGTACGCCTTCAGAATTAATGGTAGACGGAGAACCAAATTGATCGCGTTGCGTCCATTTTTTTGGATTAGCGACCAGGCTTTCTTTAGCACTAATTTCTGAGTCAGGATTAGGATCATATAATTTGCCTTTACGGCCCTTAATGATCATAATATTTTTGTAGTTGTTGTATTCACTTCCTTGTCCTATATTGGCCTGTAACTCCCAACTATCAATACTCATGATATTGTTAAATGTTGCTGTGAGCGGGTCTTCTTCACCTAATGCTCCTAAATATTTTGAATTTGCAGTAACTAAAAAGAGGTCGCTGGTTTGGAGTGCTTCGACCAGTTCGTTTTCGGGATTTAAAAACTCTAATTTATACTTATCACCATGATCTGTATTCTGACCTAAGAAAACTTCGTTCCATAAGGTTTGCCCTCCACTTTGTGTTGTAGTGGCCAAAAGCCCTGACGGAGTGGTAGAAGTAGTGGGAGTTACTCCGTTTTTATTTACCATTTGTTTTGCAGATAGCAATGATGTATTCGTGCTTGCTTTTCCGATGTTATTTCTACGAGTTTGACTAATGATTTGGCTTTCGAATGTTTCGGTATCTGATTCAGAAAAAGAAGTGATTCCATTTCCAACAGTTAATCCCAGGTATGGTACTATCGGAAATAAGGTTGTATTATTAGCGGTATATGTAAAGCCTAAATTATTATGAACAAATAGATCAGGATATTTATAAGAGGAACTACCTTCTCCAAAAAGAGCAGAGCCTTTTGGTTGAGATACATAGGTAACCGTATTACCCGAAGTGTTTAGTATAGTTGCCCAGGAGGTTTCTTTTGTATGAGATAATAAGGGAGCTGTTGGTGACTCTGGTGCTTTTACAGATGATGCGGCTTCAAAAGGGAATTTAGGTGCCAATGCCGCATTTTTAGAAATAAAACGAATGGTATCCCCTTTTTGACTTAAAGTAAAAAATTCTGTGCCTTGCAGGCCACACATCATGTAATATTCACCAGTAGTTGTTTCTTTTTGAAATTGAATTTCAAAATCTCCTTCGGGAGTAAAATGAAATTCTTCTGTATTACTATTATCGTTTATAGCTCCTGTAGAAATTACCAGACGAGCATTGTATATATTATTAGCTTCTTGCTTAGGTAGTAGTGTTATTTCATTTCCATAGTTAGAAGTAAAATACGAATTTAGAGTAGTATCTCTTTGATCACTGTTTTTACCGGTAAAGTTAAAATAGGTTCTTCTTGCGTTGTATGCTGTATTGATATTACATACAGAAGAATCATCATTCGGACAAGGATCAAAGGCTTCATTGGTAACATCTGAAGGATCGATTACAACACTAAACCCAAGATAATCTCCTGCAGGAGTGCTTTGGGCTAATGGGAGCCATTCTGATAATGAATCTTCATCACCTTCTTCTTCTGGAAATAAGTATTGAAACCCCCATTTTAGATCATTTAAAAGGGAAAGCCTGTTAATAAAAAAATTAGAAAAGCGTATACAGCCACGTAACTCTCCTGAGAAATCGATGTACCCTATTTTGGTAGGAATTGTTTTTGGAGCAGAAGTTCCTGAAAAATTGATGACCAGGTTACCTGGGTTACCATTAAGCGTAATTACATTGGTAGTATCATCTAGGATGAGTCCCATCCCGTTTTGTATGGTAAGGTTTAGGCTCGAGGTAAGAGGTGCTTGTAGTCCTGTATTTAAAGCAGAACCATCTGCACTAAGTCCCATAAGCGACGTATTAGACTTGTCGATTTCACTAATATCAATCTGTTCGAGCCATATCATAGCCCTATTGGCAGAACTAGAGGAGATTAACTCGTTTATGTTTTTTACAAAAGTTTGGGCATCTGTATCATTTTCAATAGAAGGTGCCTGCGCAGAAAACACAAAGTTTCCATTATAATAGGTATTGCTCAGCGCATCTTTTAGGTTAATAGTACCATTGGGAGGATCTATTCCTTCTGGAGTAACAAAAGCAATAAAACCACGATCATCTGTTGCATTTTCAGCGATATATAACTGATTGATAAACTTCTTAGAGAAAACTGTCATGTCTAACTAATTAAGATGTATAAAAGCGATAAACTTTTCCTTGTTTTAAGAGAATATAAGAGCACTGCTAGTTTGTTTTTAAACAAAAAGCATTAATAATGATAAGAGTAACACTATTGATGTTCAGGTGAGTAAAGGCCCATAGTGCATAGGCCTTTACTTATCTGAACACGTTAATTAATGCTTACTCCTCATCATAGTGTAAAGGAGATACTAATTAAGCTAAATAGCTATTAATTAGTAAATGTATAGGCAGCAGCCATAGTTTCCTGATTACTGTTCCCTGTAGGATTATATCCACTCATGAAAATGGCTATAGTATAGGTAAGACCTCTACCGATATTAACATTGTTAAAAGCCCCACCATTATTACTAGTGATCTGAACCGCAGACAATGGACGAGCGTAGAAAGAAGGAGCTCCAGCTTGCCAGATAGCTGCCCATGAACCATTACCTTTAAGGTCGATTTGATTTGGGAAGTTTTCCAAACCAAAAGACACACTAGTGGTACCAGGTTTTACGTTAACGATTGTTCCTTCAAAATTATTAGTAGTACTTGGTTGTCCAGCAGCAGGAATAAATGAAGAAGAACAAATGTTTCCATAAGTCTGTGCAGGGTCGTTTAGTGTAGGACCCACTGCATACCCAACAATATAGCTATTGTTATTAAGGTCCAGACCGTCAAAGTTTAACGATCCTGCCTGAGTATTACTAGGTATGATCTTGCTTTGAAGTGGTGGTGTACCAAATGGAATCTCGTTACTATTCTGCCATAATACTACTTGGTTTCCAAAAGTATTTGGTTGATTCCCCGAAAGCGTATCATAAGTAATGTCAAGAGAGTTGGCCGTAATGGTAGTAATCTCGATTTTTGTTGTTAATACCGTTGTTGATTTTCCTTGTTTTTCTAATGTTGCAGTACTCATAATTGTTTAGATTTAAATGTTAATTTTAGGTTTTAAAAATGTATCTATTTATCCGATGCCGGATCACTTGTGTTAAAATTTAAGATGGCTGCAGCAGTCGTATTATCTGCCCCCATAAAGTATATTAAGGTATATTCTGTATCCCGACCTAACGATAGGTTATTTAGTGCTACGATTCCTTGATTAGAGTAACTATCTATTTTTGTTTTAATAAGAGCGTCAGGCGGTAGATTGTATGGAGAAGCATAACCTTTCCATAATCCAACCCAATTTCCGTTTTTTTTGGGGAGATAGCCCGAAAGAGTTTGATAGAAAACTGATAATGAAGTTTGTCCTAGATTTTCAATTCCTATATGTACATTAGATAGCGGTGCTTTGATACCTCCTGCACCCAGGATAGCACTGGCACAAATATTTCCGATCCCAGAACCTACCCCATATCCCACTACATAGCTGTTATATGTAATAGTAAGACCATCTATAGTTACAGTACCACTTTGGGTATTAACTCCTATTTCTATCATTTTAATGGGCTCTACTGTCCAGGGAATAACAGATGATTCCCAAATAGCTATAAAATTTTTGTATGTCGATGGTTGATTAGCAGGAAGTCCCGAAAAAGCTACAGTAATTGATTCTCCGGTAAAACTAGTAATTTCAATCTTACAGGTATTGAGTTTTGCCGTTTCAATTGCTACAGCAAGAGGTTGAAATTCTTTCAAAGCAATAGGATTAATATTAGAGGTGTTAAATTTCACTATAGGACAGGATGCTAACACGCATGATGATCGATTCGGAAAACATAAAAAGAATACAACTATGCTTAATGTTATAATTCTCCTGGTTGTAAATCGGTAAAGCCCCAGTTTAAAGAAATAGTTGAAATTTATTGGCATTGCTATTTACTTTTTGATTTGTGTGTGTAAGTTGGTGTATTGAGCATGAATGTACTCTTGTACTAAGATACCTTTAAACCAAAACATTTCCTATAGGTATAAACCCGTGTTTTTTAGGAGTTTACAGTGGTGTTTTTTGGGATTATAGTAAAGGTTTTACCATAAAAAAGAAGGGAAAATAGGATGATTGTTGCTTAAAATCAGAAGGTTTACAACTATTTATGATAAGAAGCAGTACTTTTCTTAAAAGTGAAATAATCATGACAGAAATTAACGAATTGTCATCAAAAATTAGGAATATATAATTTGAAAAAAGCTTTAGAAAAGAGTCTTATTATATATGATTAAAATGTGTCGAAATATGTAATCTACATGGTTATGATTACGTTTACTTCTCCCAGAGATCACAAAACTGATGCTAGATGAGATCTGGTATTAGAATTTTGTTCTTTTGAGTAGAACCCGAACTTAAAACCTACTTCTTCTACATATATATAACTTTGTATAGCAACATCATAGCAAATAGGCGCATTTAGTTCTTTCATAAGATCTATAATACGGTAGAGTTTTGTTTTTGAAATCCCCAGACGAGATGCTAATTGTTCTGGTGATCCTGTGGCTTGTAAACGAGTGAGTTGATCTATTCGTTCTATAGTTTTAATGTGTTTAATAATAATACCCATAACTAAGTTTTTTATGATTACTGTTTTTTAATACACTTTTATTCTGATCTATGATAAGCTTTCAACTGATCTTAAAATTCAAAATTTTCAACTTCTTGGGTAGGATAGTAGGAGGCGTAATCCAATTTAATAGGACTTAATATAGGTGAGAATCCTTTTTTGTTCATTTTTTTGTATATTTGTTTGTGAGTAATACAAATATAGTTTAAAATATTGAACTAAACAAAATAATAGTTTAATATTTTGGTTATTTTGAAATGTGTAATATGTTTTTAAACTGGAAAGTTTATAATATTAACTTTTTTGAATATGGATTTACAAAAGATTAAGGAAATAGCAGACGAAAAAGGCAAGTTGATCAAGGATTTGATTGAAGAGACAGGGATTAAGAAAGGAACTCTTTTCAATTATATGAAAGGTAAAACAGCTATTACTTTAGAAGCTTTTCTAAAAATATCAGATGTTTTAAAAGTTCCGCCTTTAGAATTATTAGCTTTGGTTCAAAATATTAAACTTAATAATGATGCAGCAGAAATGATTCATGGTATAGAGTCTACTAATGATACTGGGCAGATCAAATCAAATTCTGTTAATGTCATGATGATTCCTTTAGTAAACCAATACGCATATGCGGGGTATTTAAGCGGTTTTGAAAATGAAAGTTATGTAGGAGAATTACCAAAAATGCCATATCTGGCAGATAGGCAATATAAAGGTAATTATGTATTTTTTGAGGTAAAAGGAGATTCGATGGATAATGGTAGTTATGAAAGTTATCTTGAAGGTGATCTTATTCTTTGCCGAGACGTAAGACAGGATTTTTGGAGTAGTAAATTACATATTAATAAATGGGATTTTGTAATCGTGCATAAAGAAGAAGGAATTCTTTTAAAAAGAATTATAGAGCATGATGTTGAAAAAGGAATACTAACTCTCCATTCTTTAAATGATTATTATGAAGATATCCAGGTCCATATAAAAGATGTGGCCAAAATTTTTAATGTTGTCGATGTAAGAAGACACAGAAATAGACGATAATTATAAGTTTTTTTCAAAGAGTACGATATACAAGGATTATATATAAACTATTGTTTTTTTGCATATTGCTTCTTGACTAGCACTTCACTTTTTAAGATTGTACAATTTCAATTCATAACCACAACTTTCTCTTTAGTTTGATTGATATTTCATTCTAAACAACTATTTCTTTTTGAAGTAATTTTTTCGAAAAGAATACGGCATTCCTTAAAACTAGAAATCGAGGTTAAATTAAGTTAATCTTTTTAACGTTAGGTTTACGATTTGTCATTATTATAGTAATGATTAAATAACGTTTCTATTTTACTAATATTAAAATTTATATACAATTTTGGCTGGTAAATTTAGTATTAGTAAAATTTAAACTTAACAAATGAAAAGTTCATTAACACTTTTTTCAGTATTATTTTACTTTTTTTCTACGGTAGTCAGCGGTCAGGAATCTAGTATTAAGGGAATAATTACAGATGGTCAAACCCCGCTTCCCGGAGCAAATGTTATGCTTCAGGAAATTCAAAAAGGGGTAGTAACAGATTTCGATGGTAATTTTGAAATCGTTGGAATTCAGGAAGGACAATACAGTATTGCTATTTCTTATCTTGGTTTTGAAGATAAGGTGATTTCAATTACGATACATCCAGGTGAAATTAAAAATTTAGGAAGTATTGAACTCGTTGCTTCTGCAGAAGCTCTGGATGAAGTTGTAGTTACAGCTTTGGGTATAGAAAAAGAAAAAAAACGGTTAGGATACTCGGTGCAAGAAGTGCAGGGAGATCAACTTACAACGGCAAGAGAAACGAATGTTACAAACTCATTAGCTGGTCGTGCAGCAGGAGTGCAGATAACAGGAGGAGGATCGGGTGTAGGATCCACCTCATTAATTACAATACGTGGAGAAGGCTCTCTTATCCCAGGAAATAATTCTCCTTTGTTTGTGGTAGATGGTATCCCAATAAGTAATCGTACGATTAGTAACCGGGCCGAAGGAAATCTTGAAACAGATTATGGTAATGGAGCACAGGATATTAATCCCGATGACATTAAATCTGTTTCAATTCTTAAAGGACCTAATGCAACAGCTCTTTATGGATCTCGTGGATTAAACGGAGTCGTTTTGATTACCACGAAATCTGCCGAAAGAACAAAAGGATTAGGAATTAGTTTTACTCAAAACGTAACTTTTGAAAATGCATTACGAATACCAAAATATCAAAATCAATACGGTCAGGGTGCAGGAGGAGAATTTGCATTTCTTGATGGATTTGGAGGAGGTGTCAATGATAATATCGATGAGAGCTGGGGACCGCGTTTAAATGGTCAATTAATTCCTCAACATGATAGTCCAACAACTAGTGGGTTTAGAGCAGGAGATTTTGCAGTAAGGCCAAGGAATCCCGATGGTACTTTTGCAGATGAAATTATTCCTACACCATGGAAATCTAATCCCGATAATATCGAAGATTTTTTCAGAACAGGATCAACAATAACAACAAACCTGGCTTTAACAGGAGGTAATGAATTTGGGAATTTAAGACTTTCCTTAACTAATTTAGAAAGTGAAGGCATTCTTCCAAATACAGATTACGACAGAAGAACATATGCATTAAATGGCTCTTATAATTTAGCAAAATGGTTAAAGGTCTCTTCGTCGGTTAACTACGTTAATAGTAAAAGTAATAATAGACCCAATAATTCTTATGGTACAGAGAATATCATGTATTTATGGGTTTGGTTTGGGCGCCAGATAGATATGAATTCGCTTCGAAACTATTGGCAACCTGGCCTCGAAGGGAGACAACAGTTTAACTACAACTACAATTGGCATGATAATCCATTTTTTACATTACATGAAAACACTAATGGATTTGATAAAAATCGAATTTTTGGTAATGCCAGAGTAGATATAGACATTACGCCAAGCCTATCTCTGATGTTACGTACAGGTATTGATTATTTTAGTGAACTACGTGCCAGCAGACGTGCCTATAGTACGCAACGATTTGCAAAAGGACAGTATCGTGAAGATGATATTTTCTTTAAAGAGCAAAACACCGATTTTCTCCTACAGTATAATAAAGCCTTAAGTGAAGATTTTACAATGGGATTATCATTGGGAGGTAATACCAGAGAAGAAGAAAACCGATATAAACGGATTAGCGCAAACTCGTTATCAGTTCCCGGAATTTATAATTTCGAAAATTCGGCAGAACCATTGTCAAAAACACAATTTAATGACAAGCGTAAAATCAATTCGTTATATGCGTTTGCTAACTTTTCGTATAAAAACTTTCTTTTTCTGGATATCACAGGTAGAAATGATTGGTCCAGTACATTACCAAAAGATAATAACTCTTACTTCTATCCATCTGTAGGTCTTAGTGCTATCGTGTCTGATATGGTAGAGTTGCCAGAGATGTTTTCTTTTGTAAAACTTCGTGGAGGTTGGGCTGTCGTTGGTAACGATACCGATCCTTATGCACTTAGAAATACATTCTCATTTAATGAGCCTTTTGGTAATTTTCAACGGGTGAGTGCATCAGATATATTGCGAAACGAAAATTTAAAACCAGAAGAAGCTTCATCAACCGAAGTTGGAGCAGATATTCGATTTTTTAATAATCGCCTGGGATTTGATGTAACCTATTATAAATCTACTGTAAAAAATCAAATTCTAACCTTACCGGTATCTAATACATCTGGATTTGGATCAAGGATTATTAATGCAGGTGAAATCGAAAATAAAGGATTAGAAGTTGTGCTAAATGCCAAACCTATTAAAAGTGAAGGTGGATTTACATGGGAAACCAATGTAAACTTTACCAGTGCACGTGGTGAAGTAAAATCTTTAATTGATGGTTTAGATACTTATGAGATATCCTCTAATTATGTTAATGTACTAGCACAGGTCGGAGGTAGAATGGGTGACATTTATGGTACAGGCCTGGTAACAGTAGACGACCCTAACAGTCCGTTTTTTGGCCAGGTAGTGCATAATGAAGATGGCTTTTCTGTACGGGATCCAAACTTAAAGAAATTAGGAAATTATAATCCCGATTTTACCGTAGGTTGGCAGAATACTTTTACCTACAAAGGATTTAATTTCGGGTTCTTGTTTGATTGGAGACAGGGAGGAGAAATTATGTCTAGAACAACTCTTATTGGAGGTACTTCGGGAATGATGGATTTTACAGCGGTAGGGAGAGAATCAGGTATCATCTCAGAAGGGGTTATCCAAAACGCAGATGGAAGCTATAGACCAAATGACGTAGTGCTTTCTGGACGAGATTATTATTGGTGGCGCTATAATCGTGGTAACGAAGAAATAGGGATATTTGATGCCTCTTTCTTAAAACTACGAGAAGTGCGATTGGGATATAATTTTCCTCAAAAAATCCTTAAGAAAACGATTATTAAGAGCCTCTCGTTGTCATTGGTAGGTAGAAATTTAGCATTGTGGACAGAAAACCCTCATTTTGACCCAGAGACGATCTCTTTTAATGGAGGAACAATCGTGCCAGGAGTCGAAGATATGGCATTACCAAGCTCTAGAAGCTATGGGATTAATCTAAATGTAACTTTCTAAAGCAATAAAGATGAAAAAGTATATAATAGTAATAATAACAATAGTAGTATCAGTACTATCCTGTACTAACGATTTTGAAGAAACGAATGCTAACCCCAACCAACCCGAAGAAGTAAGTTCAGATTTATTATTATCTACAGTGATCTCTACTGTGGCGAATAGAGCAGCACAATCTGGATGGGATAGGGGTAATATTGTAGGACAGTTAACAGCAAAAATCAATTTTACAGGTTTTGACCGTTATGAGTGGGGATCAGAATCTGGATTATGGAATGAATACTACGGGATTCTCCCAGAAATTGACCTTATTTTAAAAGCTTCACTACAAAAAGAAACCAGAAATACAAGTTATGAAGGGATGGCATTAATTCTTAGATCTTATGTCTTTTCTATTCTAACAGATAATTGGGGAAATATTCCTTTTTCAGAAGCGATAGATGGTCAAAATAACAACTTCACTCCTAAATACGATAATCAACAGGAGATTTATACAGCAATCCTCCTGGATTTAAAAAAAGCAGAAGAACAACTGGCAATAGGACAGCCTATTCTTGGTGGTGATGTTTTGTATGGAGGCGACCTCGAAAAATGGAGAAAGCTGGCAAACTCGTTACGACTACGTTATCTACTAAGAATTTCGAACAAAGTAGATGTTTCTTCAGAAATGAAAGAGATAGTAGATAGTGGTGTTTTTATAACTACCAATGCAGATAATGCAGCAGTATCGTATCCGGCAACAACACAAATAGATTCTTGGCCCATAAGTACAGGTAGAATCGGGGGATTTGATGAACACCGACTTAGTGAAACCAGCGAGACCATTTTAAAACAATTTAATGACCAGCGTCTGTCAAAGTGGTTTCAGCCAACAGATAACCCAGATGATGATCCTAATCTTTTTGTAGGGTTAACTAATGGATTGAGTGAGGACAATGCATCAACATTTAATGGGGGAGCCAGTAATGTATCCAGAATAAATCAATCTTTTTTTTATGATTCTCCAAATAGCGTAAAAGCAGCGATCATACAAGCAGCCGAAGTTCATTTCATCATTGCAGAAGCTGCACAACGTGGTTGGATCACTGCAGATGCTAAAACATCATACGAAAATGGAGTGAGATTATCTTTTGAATATTGGGAGGTTAATCAAGATATCAATACTTATCTTGCACAAGCAGGTGTGGCATATGATGATAAGTTAGAAACCATAATTACTCAAAAATGGTTAGCATCATTTTTGGTTGGTTTTGAAGCCTGGTATGATTTCAGAAGAACGGGATTACCTTCAGCAATTGTTCCGGGACCAGACAATGTAAATGGTGATCGTGTACCTGTACGTTTTTTATATCCTGATAGCGAACAAACACTTAATAATGAGAGTTATGAGCAGGCAGTTTCTCAAATGGGAGGTAATGATATTAATATAAAAGGCTGGTGGGAAAACTAATGACTACCAGGTTTTGGGTAATGAAATTATGTTTAGAGCATAATAAATAAGAAAATAACAGATGAAAAAAAATATAATTTTTGTAATCACGCTTGCTTTGCATTTGTTTGCAGTTAAAGGTAATGCGCAAAAAGAAAATTCGCCAAAAGTAATCCTGATCACTTTAGATGGATTACGTTGGCAGGAACTATACACAGGTGCCGATTCATTATTGGTAGCAAATAAGACGTATGTACATGATACTACAAAGTTAAAAACAGATTTTTGGAGGCCAAAAGCAAAAGATCGAAGAGAAGTTCTGATGCCATTTTTTTGGAAAAAAATCACTGCAATGGGGCAACTACACGGAAATAGAAACGCAGGAAGTAAAGTTGATTTAACAAACAATATGTGGTTTTCATATCCGGGATACAATGAGATCTTAACCGGAGTTGCAGATGATAAGAATATCAATAGTAATAAAAAGATAAATAACCCAAATAAAACGGTATTGGAAATCACTAATAATCTACCAGGCTATAAAGGAAAAGTAGCTGCCTTTGGAAGCTGGGATGTGTTTCCGTATATCATAAATGAAGATCGTTCTGGGGTTCCTGTTAATGCAGGTTTTGAAGCTGTAACGGGAAATGATCTTAGTCAAAGAGAAATGTTTTTAAACCAGTTGCAGGATCAGGTTCCTAGTCCGTGGAGTTCAGTTCGTTTAGATGCTTTTACACATCACTATGCGGTAGAGCACATGAAGAAAAACCATCCTGACTTAGTGTATATTGCATATGGTGAAACAGATGATTTTGCTCATGATGGAGACTATGAAGCTTATTTAAGAGCTGCTCATAACACAGATAATATGATTAAAGAATTATGGGAGTTTACACAGCAGGATACATATTATAAAGATAATACCGTCTTTATTATCTCTACAGATCATGGTAGAGGAACAGATCCTCTAGATACCTGGAAGAGCCATGGAACAAAGATAAAAAACGCAGGACAGGTATGGATTGTTGCTTTCGGAAAAGGAATAACAGCTTTGGGAGAGGTAAAAAATACCGAACAACTATACAGTAACCAAATAGCGGCTACTGTTGCTGCAGTTATGGGAAATGAATACTCTGTTGAAAATGCTGGTAAACCAATTAAGACGATCATAAAATCAAAAAAATAACTATTTCTTAGTCAAAAAAGATAGTAGATAAACTCTCACAAAATGTTCATCACTTATTTTTATATAAGCGAATGAATAATTATCAATGCATTTTGTGAGAGTTTTTTTGGTTTTAAGGAGTATTCAGAATTTTTATTTCAAAAAGCAGTCATTACTTATCATTCTTTGATTGCTATTTATCATTCTTCTCTTTTTTTGTAACAACTCGAGTAAATTAACATCTTTACTATAAATGTGTTACCAATGAATCCTAAAAATCTGTTTCCGGTATTAATATTCTCTGCTATTTTGTTATTTCTGTCATGTGAGCAAACCAAACCTTTAGAATCATCTAAAGAAAAAATACAATCACCTGGTATTGCTTTATTTGGTACATTCCATTTTGCCACTACTTCAGATTATTCGTCGATGGATCTTGATGATTTTAGATCTGCTAAAAGGCAAAAGGAAATTCGTTTGTTAATAGAAGCACTTAAAACATACAGGCCAACAAAAATTATGGTCGAATACCCTTACAGAAAAGAGGATAAACTTAATGATGATTATAAAGAATATCTTAATGGTACATACGCTCTAAGTATTAATGAAATTGATCAATTAGGTTTTCGTCTTGCCAAAGAGTTAGGGCACCAAAAACTGTATTGTATTGATCAAAAAATGTCACTTCCTTTTGGGCCATTGTCTAAGTATGCAGAACAATATGAAAAGCAAAAGTTTGAAACTTTTCTATCAAGTATCAAAGAAAATGATCGAGAAGATTCTAAGCGTTTAAAAAAGTCAACATTATTAGAGTATTTTGCGTATAAAAATTCAAATGAAGAAGATTTAAAAAATAAAAATCAATATTTAAAAGGAACTGCCCAGTTTGTTTCTGATTCAACCTATATTGGAGTGCAGTTTGTTTCAAAATGGTGGGAACGCAATTTTCATATTATGGCTAATATTGATATGCAAACTCAAAAAGAAGATAGACTTTTAGTTATTATAGGAGGAGCCCATAGAGCAGTTTTGAAAGATTTTTATGAAGATAGAGAAGATGTTAGATATGTTGAAATTTCAGACTATTTACATTAGAGTCACTTAGATACTTTGACTCTGGATTATTATTACATATTGAATACCAAAATACAGTTTTTAGAATACTTCGAGCTAAGCAGTGGTATAGAAAGGTAGGTAAATGTAGATAATTTTGAAGATTGTTTAAATGCTTTAATAGTAAGAATATAAACTATAAAAATTTCAACTTTTTAGCATTTAAACCATGAGCATTTAGGAGTTGCAGATGTTTAAACCACCTTGGTATTTATTTAAATTTTTTTAAAATAGTATAAGATATGTGTTAAGTAACACCTAGTTAAATATTCACGTCATTTTTTATCCAATTCCCGTCATTTAGTTATTTCGATTGATACTTAATTTTGTATTAAAATTTATTTAGATTAAATAAAAATAACAATGTTGGATACCCAAATTACCCTTAAACCTGACCTCGCGGTTGACTATCTTTTTGATGCTCATTCTAAACATGAATACGAAGAATATATACAAAAAGCTGTTCAGTATATTAAAACTTTTTTAGATAATGACTGTTTTTATAGTGGGGAATCTGCAGAAATGCTTAAGTCTCGTAAAGAAGGAATTTCAGTAAATTCACAAACCAATTTATCTTTGGATCAGGCATTACGTGAGATTAAAGATGTATTTCTTGACCATGCGATTTCTTTTCACCATCCTCATTATGTAGCGCATCTTAATTGCCCTGTTTTATTGCCGGCATTGGTAGGGGATTTAATAGCTTCTTCTGTTAACACAGCCATCGAAACCTGGGATCAAAGTACGTCTGCTACCTTAATAGAAAAAGAGATGATTCGTTGGATTTGTAATGAAATGAATTTTCCGGCAGAATCAGATGGTGTTTTTACCAGTGGAGGAACACAATCTAATTTTAAGGCACTTTTGATGGCACGGGATCATTATGCATTTACCCATTACGGGATCAACCTAAAAGAGAATGGGTGGTCTGATGAGGTTAGCAAGTTTCGTGTTTTTTGTTCAAATAAAGCACATTTCAGTATCAAAAAAAATGCAGCTTTATTGGGTATGGGATATGATGCTGTGATACCAGTAGAAACAGATGATAAGATGAAAATGAAAGTGGATGCTCTGGTACAGGCTATAGAAAAAGAAAAACAACAAGGCAATATACCAATTGCTATAGTTGCTACAGCCGGGACAACAGATTTTGGAAGTTTTGATCCTTTGCAAACGATCTCTAAAATTGCAAATGAGTATAATATCTGGTTTCATGTAGATGGAGCATACGGAGGATGTTACGTGTTAACCGATACCCATAAACATATGTTTAATGGCGTAGAATATGCCGATTCGATGACTGTTGATTTTCATAAAACTTTGTTTCAACCAGTATGCTCTAGTGCTTTCCTGGTTAGAGACACAAAGTATTTTAAATATATTTCTTACTACGCAGATTATCTTAATCCTATAGAAAACAGGGATGAAGAACATCCGGATTTGATCGAAAAATCCATTCAAACTACTCGACGATTTGATGCTTTAAAACTATGGTTTACCTTAAAAGTAACCGGTGCTAAAAATTTGGGAGGGTTTCTGGAGAGAGTACATCATCTAGCCCGCGAAGTGTATTACATCATTAAGGATGATATCTATTTTGAAGTAGCACACAAACCAGAATTAAGCACTCTTGTATTTCGATTTAAGATTCCTGGTGTATCTGATGAAAAGATCTTGGATACTGTGAATCTATATATTAAAAACACCCTTTTTAATGCAGGTAAAGCTTCTGTAGCCAGTACCAAGCTAAATGGTAAAACCTACCTAAAATTTACCTTATTAAATCCAAGAACGACAAAAGAAGATCTGATAGAGGTTGTTAAAATGATCAAAGAACAAGGGCTAATCTATGCCACAAATAATTAAAATAATACGATGATGAGTGATACTAAAATAATAGATTTTGTAGCGGTAGGTATTGGTCCTTTTAATCTGGGGCTAGCTTGTTTAACCGAACCTATTGATGGGCTAGAAGGAGTTTTTTTAGATAAAAGCCCCAAGTTTGACTGGCATCCCGGGATGTTACTTCAGGATACAACATTACAGATTCCGTTTATGGCAGACTTGGTAACTCTGGCAGATCCTACCAGTCCATTTAGTTTTTTGAATTACATCAAAAAACAAGGGCGCATGTATTCTTTCTATATAAAAGAAAATTTCTTACTACTTCGTAATGAATATAATCAATATTGCCAATGGGTAATAGAAAAACTACCTAACTTGTTTTTTAATACCGAAGTAACTCATATACAATATAATGAAAAAGAAGAGTACTATGTCGTTACCTCAAAATGTACACAGACCGATGATTTAAAAATATACAAAGCAAGAAAGCTGGTTTTAGGTACAGGAACCCAACCTTATGTTCCGGGATGTTGCAGACAATTAGAAGGAAAAGCATTTCACTCTTCATCATATCTAAAGAGTAAAGCAGTAGTACAATCCAAAAAATCTATTACCATATTAGGTAGCGGGCAAAGTGCAGCAGAGATTTTTTATGACCTATTGCAAGAAATTGAAACAAAAGAATATCAATTAAACTGGATTACCAGGTCGCCAAGGTTCTTTCCGTTAGAGTATTCTAAATTAACTCTAGAGATGACTTCTCCGGAGTATGTAGATTATTTCTATAACCTACCACAGCGTAAAAAGGATCATTTAATTCAAAATCAAAAACATCTCTATAAAGGAATTAATCAAGATCTAATTGCAGATATCTATGATCTAATCTATACCAAGCAGTTGACTAATGATGTTAAGATATCATTGCGTACCAATTCTGAACTGACTACTGCAACGTATGATGAAAATCACGATACTTTTGATCTTGAACTACATCAAATAGAACAAGATAAACGATACCGACACCAAACAGAGGCATTAATATTAGCAACAGGTTATACCTATCAAAAACCAGAATTTATAGAAGGGATAGCAGATCGAATTAAGTGGGATGATAAAAACAGATATGATGTACATCGCAATTATAGTATCGATAAGCTAGGTAAGGATATCTACGTACAAAATGTAGAATTACATACTCATGGGTTCGTAACTCCAGATTTAGGAATGGCATGTTATCGCAATTCTTTCATCATTAAAGAACTAATTGGGAAAGAGTATTACCCGATAGAAAAACGTATTGCTTTTCAGCAATTTGAAGTGACTCAGGAAGAAGAAATTAGTATGGAGGAACCTGTTTTAAGGTAAGCCATAATCAGACCTCACAAGTCTTTAAGACCTGTGAGGTCTATAAATTGTAATCTTACAATGACTCTAAAAAAGATCCTTATTCTTATGACCCTGGTAGCGGTGGTAAGCGATTATTTGCTACATCCTTTTTACCCACAGTTTTTTGAAGCTCGCTTTGGGGTTACAGATCCCAAATATGTAGGGTATTATTTTGCTGCTATTTGCTTTATGGTGATGATTGCATTTCCTTTTTGGGCATATATATCCAAAAAAGTAGCTGAGTTAAATATTTTGGTATATACGCAATGTATAGCAGGAATATTAGCACTATACTGTTATTGGACAACCTCATATATTGATTTTTGGATCATATCCTTGATTATGGTATTATTTAAAGGAAGTTATCTTTTGGTATACCCCTATATCTTAAAAATCATTAGCAAAAAAGAACACACAAGCACGATAGGTGTACTCTCTGTTGTTGTACATCTAGGAGGAATTTTAGGAGCAGTGATTGGTGGGTTAACGGTAGATCTTGTTGATGCCAGTTATATTTTTCTGGCGATGGCCGCTGGAGATTTTATACAAATGGGAATAAGCATGTATGTACTGCGTAGCAAAAAATATGATACAAATAAAATTATTGAAACTCAATCGACTCTTGATGCTAAGGATAAAATTATTCCCCAAGGTTTTATCCTTAAGATTGGGTTAGTAACAATGATCTTATATTTTAGTGATTTTCTAATCCGCCCTTTTTTCTCGTTATACTGGGAAAGCCTTTCTGACTATGATGGTAAATTAATTTCTGGAAGCATATATGCGATACCTGGTTTTGTGGCATTAATTGCGCTGTGGATCAATACAAAGTATAGTCCGAAAAATAAAAATAAAGGTATCATATCGGCATTATTTCTGGGAATGATTGGACTCATACTTCAAGGACTTCCTGTTGAGACCATTGTGATCGTGGGAAGGATCATTTATGGTTGGGCGATTTTTCAGGGAGTGGTACGTTTTGATGTATTACTGTTTGAGTTTAGTTCACCAAACTCTTATGCTATCGATTACAGTAAGGTCCATTTTTTTCAAAATCTGGGAGTATTACTAGCTTCTTTTTCGATAGGGATTGTGGTAGATCAACACGGGTTACAAATTCCATTTACAGTAGCATTAGCAGGTTTTTCTGTTGCACTGGTAATGTACTATTTCATGTTTATCAGAACAACATTTAGAGCACGAACAAAGAATCTAGCAAAAACATAAAGATTTTATATGTCAATACAAGAACATACAGGATTAGTAACATCTGCAAAAGAAGGATATGAGTTCTCGTCATCATATAAGAACTTTGGTGATATTCATATACGGCATTTTGATGTTGAAACAGACAGTATTGTATTACACGATTGGGTAAATCGGGATTATGCGTTATTCTGGGGGATGCAACAAAGTTCGGTTGAGAAGGTAAAAGCAGAATATGCCAAATTAATACGACCAGATCATTACGATATTTTTGTTGGTGTATATAGAGATCAACCTGTTTTTGTACTAGAACGGTACCATCCACAACAAGATCTTATCGGGAAGCATTACCCAGCCCAGAGCAATGACTGTGGGATTCATATTATAGTAGCACCACCATCCGAGGGTAAAATTGAAAACTTTACATGGTATATGTTTGATACAATCATGAATTTTGTTTTTCAGAATAAAAAAGTAGATCGAATTATAGTAGAACCCGATATACGAAATAAAAAGATGTTTTCGATTTGCCAACGTGTAGGATTTCAACTAGATACTATTGTTGAGCTTCCGCATAAAACCGCACAACTCGCTTTCTTAACAAGACAAAAACATAACCAACTTAAATTATTTCCACAAATTCATAAAAGAAGTGCAATGAATACGTTAGACAACGCCGTTTCGCCCCAACAATCTATATCCCATATACAACCAGAATTATGGGTTAAAGTAAATACTTTACTAATCAAAAAAGCAATATGCGAATTTAGCCATGAGTTACTTATTCAACCCAAAGTAGTAGAGAAATTGGGAGATGGTTGGAGTATGTATACTTTGGAAGCCGATAACCCCGAGATTCGATATGAATTTAGAGGAAAACAGTTGGCTTTACATCATTTATGGATTAGCGAAGTTTCTATTCAGAAATATGAATCCGAAAAATCGGTAAGGTTAGATGCTATTTTATTTATCAAAGAATTTAGAGAAAAATTAGGAATTGATACTACTGCAATGCCTGTATATCTCGAAGAAATTACCAGCACTCTGTACGGAAGCGCTTTTAAACATGTGAAAAAAAATCCTTTGGCTATAGATTTGGTCTCTGCAGATTTTCAAACTATTGAACAGTCAATGATGGAGGGACATCCTGGTTTTGTAGCTAATAATGGCCGAATAGGGTTTGATAGTAGCGACTATAGATCATATGCTCCCGAAGCAGGAAATTCTTTTTGTCTCATATGGTTAGCAGGTCATAAGAGTAGTGCCGTATATGCTGCAATAGAGGATTTACCATACGAAACCTTAATTCAACAAGAATTAGATACAGATACTATTTTATCATTTAATACCATAATAAAGAATAAAGGTTTTGATCCGGATGAGTATTACTTTATTCCTATGCATCCCTGGCAATGGTTTAATAAATTGGCCAATATATTCTCTCCAGAGATTGCCAAAGGAAACCTAATATGTTTGGGTTATGGCCCAGATCAATACCTGGCACAACAATCGATACGTACATTATTTAATGTTTCGAATCCCCATAAAATGTATACCAAAACGGCCCTGTCTATCTTAAATATGGGATTTATGAGAGGATTACCTTTATATTATTTGGGGACAGCTCCAAAAATGGCAGTTTGGTTAGAAGAATTACTATATAATGATGCTTACATTAAAGAAACGGGGTTTAAAATGCTGGGAGAGATAGGTTCTGTTAGTTATGTAAATCCATATTTCAAGGAGTTTGGACCACATAATGACTATAATAAAATGTTGGCCTCATTATGGCGAGAAAGCCCTATGGGTATGATCGATGATGGGCAAAAACCAATGACCATGGCTGCTTTTCTACATATTGATCAAACCGGAGAAGCATTACTACCCAAAATTATTGCTGCTTCAGAATTATCTATATCAGAATGGTTACAAAATTATTTTAAGGCATATCTAAGTCCGCTAATACACTGTTTTTATCATTTTGATTTGGTGTTTATGCCTCACGGCGAAAATATCATCATGGTATTAGAAAATAATATACCGGTAAAAATATTAATGAAAGATATTACCGAAGAAGCCTGTATTCTTAGTCCAGAGGTTAAATTGCCCGAGCACTTGAAACGTATGTATGCTCCTGTTCCCGAGGATGTGAAATTACTATCAATCTTTACAGATATTTTTGATGGTTTTTTTAGATTTATGTCTCATATTCTGGTTGAACATGCTGGGTATTCTGAAGAGAGTTTCTGGGAATTAGTTGCAGAAAATATACAGCAATATCAAGAACGTTACCCAGAAAAAGCAGCCAAATTTAAACAATACGATCTTTTTGCACCAGAATTTCATTTGTCGTGTCTTAACAGACTACAATTAAACAATAATAAACAGATGATTGACCTGGATGATCCTGTTGCATTACTTCAGTTTGCAGGGCGATTACAAAACCCTATTACCGCTTTTAAGAAAGAAAAACCCAGCTCTTTAGTATAAGATCCCTTTTTTATGAATAACGCAGCAACCATAACAACCACAGTTTTTTCTAGAACTATTACAGGGCTCGGAGATATACATCTACGTCTTTTGGATATAGAAAAAGATATTGAAATTATTCACGATTGGGTTACCAGGCCTTATGCTACTTACTGGGGTATGCAAGAGTATACTTTAGAAGAAGTACGACTTGCGTATCAGGAAATAGTCGAATCAGGTCATCATAATGCTTTCATAGGTATACTAAATAATCGACCTATCTTTTTAATGGAACGTTACCTTGCTGTAAAAGATCCTATTTCGGCATATTATGAAGTACAGGAAGGAGATTGCGGGATGCATATTTTGGTTAGCCCCATCAAAAAAAAGATTCCAAATTTTACCTGGCATATATTTTCTACAATTCTCGAATATCTGTTTAGTGATCCTCAAACCCATCGCATTGTTGTAGAACCAGATGTGAGAAATGAAAAAATTCATGTACTCAATAAACGAGCAGGATTTCAATATCATAAAGAAATTGAATTACCTCATAAAACAGCAGCATTGGCTTTTTGTGATAAAAAAGATTACGAGAAAGCGCTCATGCGAGAAGACAATAAAAATATAGTACATAAAAATAAAATCAATGACTAAGTTAGATATGGTAACCCAACCAGAAGTTAATCTTGATCATCTAAGACTCGATATTTGGAAAAAAGTAAATCGAGCCCTTATTAAAAAAGCAATTAGTGAATTTACACACGAATTACTTTTACAACCAAAACCACAGTATCAGGAAAAATATTGGGGGCATTTTGTTTTGGTTTCAGATATACCGGGAATTACCTATGAGTTTAAAGCCAAAAAGCGAAGTCTTGACCATTGGCATATTGATGAGAACAGCCTTATAAAAAGACGAAATGGAAACCCGGTTACTGTAGATGCCATACATTTCATTTTAGAATTTAGATATACTTTAGGAATTTCTGATGATATGTTACCTACCTATCTCGAAGAAATTACCAGTACTTTGTCTGGAGCAGCATATAAATATTATAATAAAAAATGCTCCTCGAAAGAATTGGCACAATGTAGTTTTCAGGTAATAGAACACGCAATGACCGAAGGGCACCCTTGTTTTGTAGCTAATAATGGGCGAATAGGTTTTGACGCCGAAGATTATATTAAATATGCTCCCGAAACCGATAATTCGTTTCAAATTATATGGTTGGCAGGCCATCGGGATAAAGCTACATTTACTGCGGTAAAAGGTTTTGAATATAAATCACTAATGAGGCGAGAAATAGGAGTTTCTACTATCGCCAAATTTAATAATGTATTAGAAGATTTAGGGTTGGATATGGAATCTTATGTTTTTATACCTGTTCACCCCTGGCAATGGCATAATAAGATCATTCACATTTTTGCTGCTGATATCGCAAATATGGATCTCGTGTTTCTGGGGAAAGGAGAAGATCAGTATTCTGCGCAACAATCCATAAGAACGTTATATAATAAAACTAATCCCGATAAATTATATACCAAAACAGCATTATCTATTCTAAATATGGGATTTATGCGTGGTCTTTCTCCATATTATATGCAAAGCACACCTCATATTACTACCTGGATAACCGAGCTGCTTAAAGATGACAAATACCTTAAAAAAACTGGGTTTACTATGTTGGGTGAAGTTGCTACCGTTGGATTTAAAAACCTTAATTATGAAGCTTTAGGTAAAACAAATGCTCATAATAAGATGCTTTCTGCTTTATGGAGAGAAGCTCCCGGGTCTAAGGTTAAAGAAGGTCAGCAGGTAATGACCATGGCTGCTTTTTTGCATGTAGATAATGATAATACTTCGTTATTGGCAGAATTGATACAAGCTTCTCCATTTGATACTGCAACCTGGTTAAAGAAATATCTACAAAGTTATTTAAGCCCCTTATTGCACTGTTTCTTTGCGTATGAGTTGGTTTTTATGCCGCACGGCGAAAACCTGATTATGGTAATGGAAAATCATACTCCTGTAAAAGTATTGATGAAAGATATTACTGAAGAAGTAATCGTTTTTAATGCTGAATTAAACCTACCAAAAGAAGTAAAACGCCTGTATACCGAGACTTCTGATAAAATGAAAATACTTTCAATTTTTACAGATGTGTTTGATTGCTTTTTTAGGTTTATGGGAGATATCATTGAAGAATATTGTGAGTATCCTGAAGAACTATTCTGGGAGTTGGTTGCCGATTGTATAAACACATATCAACGAAAACACCCTGAATTAGAAGGACAATTCAAGAAATATGACCTTTTCACACCAGAATTTGATAGATGTTGCCTCAATAGATTACAATTGAACAACACAAAACAAATGCTGAATCTGGCAGATCCTATAGAGAGTTTACAATTAGTAGGAACCCTTAAAAACCCTATTGCAGAGTATCGTAATAATAGAGTAAGGATTCTGGCTATGAGTAATTCATAAAAGAAAATCAGTTTAACCTGTTTATTCTAACAAATCATGAACGAAACAATTCAAATATGGTTAGATAAATTTCAGAGTATTTCTGGAATTGTTATTATAACTCTTGTTGTTATAGAATGGGTTATTTTATTTATAACCAGAAAAATAGAAAGCCATAAAGAAGGTGTAGTTAATATAGTGTCTTATATATTAGAATCGATTCCATACATTTTTTTGGGTAAGATTGTGATTTTAGGAATAATGATGTGGGGGTATGAATATCGTTTATTTACCTTAGGATATGAATGGTATATATGGGTGTTGGCTTATCTTGTATATGATTTTATGTTTTATGTATTACATTTTATAGGACATAAAGTTAGATTCTTTTGGTGTATCCATGGGGTACATCATACTGCAGAAGAAATGAAGCTAACCGTAGCAGTACGAGGATCATTTCTTATTTTCCTGCACATGCCGCATACCATATTATGGCTTCCTCTATTAGGATTTGACCCGTTTATGATTTTTATCATTGAGTTAATAGCTAATTTGTATGGACTTTATGAACATGTAAGCGAGAAATTAATCGGTAGACAGCCTTGGTTAGAGTGGATTCTTATAACCCCTTCTTTGCATAGAGTACATCATGCCAAAAATCATAAATACTTAGATACAAACTACGGAGAGACTTTTTCTATTTGGGATAAAATTTTTGGAACCCTACAAGTAGAACTAGAGGATGAAAAACCTGTTTATGGATTAATGGGAGACAGTATAAATAGTGAGAGTTTATGGCAAATTCAAATACTATTATGGAAAGAGCTTTGGGCTGATATGAAGACTGCAAAAAAATTATCAGACAAATTAAAATACTTGATTATGTATCCCGGTTGGAATCATATTGATGGAGGTAAAAAAGCGAGTGATTATAGATCTGAAGCCTGGATTCGAGACGAATTAATAAAACGAACACAAAAAGAAGCACAAACGTAAACACAAATGAGAAATAATAATAGGATTTTAGCAATTGATTTGGCAAGAGGGGTAAGTGTATTAATGGTAATTATAGTACATACCTTATGGATATATGGCGATATACCTACTCAATCAAATACATGGCTAGGAGAAGTAGTTCATTTTATAGGAAAAGGAACTCCGATGTTTTTAATTGCAATGGGAGTATCATTTACTTTATCCAGAAATCAAAGTATAGTATTATCTATAAAACGGGCACTATATATTCTCGCTGCAGGGTATATTATGAATTTTCTAAAATTTGTTTTACCAGTTCTAATTGGGATAATGCCAGATGCTTTTATAGAAGCCTATGGCTGGACAGTTCCTGTTACTGTAGATAACATGATCTATATGTTGCTTACTGGTGATATACTACAACTTGCCGGAGTTTCTCTATTATTTATGGGAATTATAAACAAATTTTCAAAAAACAAATATGTACCATTAATTATTGCATTTATAATAGCTGTAGTAACCAAGGAGGTACACGGTTTCCAATTAGGAATAGGAAGTGTGGATTATATCCTGGACCTAATGTGGGGAGCAAAGTGGAATGTATATTTTGCTGTATTTCCTTGGTTTTCTTTTATACTTATCGGGATGTTCTTCGGAATGTGGTATAAAGAAAAAAATAAAAGTAATGCTCATATATTTAAAAGAATGTTTATAGCAGGTGTTCTTTTGATGTTAATTGGTGGCGGATTGTGTTTTTATAATTTTAAGTATCACTTCGGAGATTATTTTCATTTAGGGCCTGGAGGAACTATTTATCTGGCAGGATTTAATTTAGTTCTAATGTGGTTCGCGCATATATTAGTTACCTATATAAAAACAAATAGAGTTTTTGAGTTTCTATATTACTGTAGTAAACGAGTAACTACGATATACATCATTCAATGGGTAATTATTTGTTGGGGAATGGGAGCTCTAGGATACCAGCAATTTGAAATTACAGGAGTTCTGATTTTGATCCCTTTTTATATAATGCTAACCCTAGGAATCCAAAAATTACTGTTTGATGAACCGTTTTGGTCGAAGAACACAAAAAAGCAAAGTAATATCACAAAAAAATCAATATCTCTACAAAAGCCTTAATATCATGCGACAATTTAATTGTATTACTATAGAATATTTCAAAAAACAAGAGCTTTTATTTTGGAAAATCAAAGATAAGGGAATGCCAAATTTTTGTCTGGATGGTCTTAGGGAATTTCAGGAGTTCGCAATTTGGGTAAAAGAATACTTTTCGCACCCAGACCGTCCTCTTAAATTTATTGTTTCGGCTTCAGAACATGACGGAATCTATAATATGGGAGGAGATCTTTCTTTTTTCTTAAAGAACATTAAAACAAAAAATGTAGAGAATCTAACGACTTATGCGCATTTATGTATAGATGCGATTTATAATATTTACACTTCTTTTGGCCTACCTGTAATAAGTGTGGCTTTGGTAGAAGGAAATGCGTATGGAGGCGGGTTTGAATGTGCATTAGCACATGATTTTATAATTGCAGAAGAAAAAGTACAGTTTTGCTTACCCGAAAATAAATTTAACTTATTTCCGGGAATGGGAGCTTATAGTTTACTGTATAGGAAATTAAACGCAATAGATGTCAATGCCATAATAAAAAGCGGAAGAATCTATAAAGCAAGATATTTACAGTCTTTAGGGTTAATTGAAGAGCTAGCCGAAAAAGGAGCAGCACCAGTATCTTTAAACCTCTTTATTAAAAGAATAACCGAGAACTTCAATTTTGAATACCATCACATACAATGTAAGAAAAGTGTTTTTCCATTAGAAAAAGAAGAACTTTTAAAAGTTACAGATTTATGGGTAGAGGCATGTATGAAGATCAACACATTTGACCTTCGTAGAATGGAAATCCTCATAAATGCACAATCTAGAAAAGCTAAAGTAGAAGTCTAAAATAGATCAACTTAAAACAACTTCTTCTACCACCAAATAAGGCTTTAATTCTAATTTTAACTGATGAATCCATTTTTCTAAGCGTTCATCACTTAATTGAGATTCGTTATCATGATCTAATGCAAGACCGTAAAAATAATCTTCTTTTCCTTCTATGACTGCAACAGAATCTGTAAATCGGTATCCTTCTATAGGCCAATGCCCGATGATTTCTCCTCCATTTTCTAAAATGACTTTGGCAAGTATCCCAATACCGTCTACAAAGTATTCTCCATATCCAATTTGATCTCCCAAACCATAAATAGCGACTACTTTATCTGTAAAATCAATTTCCTTAAAATCATCAAAAAAAGCTTCCCAATCACTTTGCAGATCACCGTCATACCATGTTGATAATCCTAGAATTAGGATTTCAAATTGATCAAAATCTTCTTTAGAAACGTCATCAATTTCTCGCACATCTAACGCTTCACTATCCCAAAGAGAAACAAAATCTTTGGTAATATCATCAGTACATCCGGTGTCTGATCCATAGAACAAGCCTATTTTTTTCATAATGGTTTATCATTAAATATTTCTACAAAAATATATTATTTTTAATTATTCTAAATAAAAATAATACAATAAATTTGAATATCGAAATTTAATAGATATGTATATTTTAGATCCGCTATATTGTAATAGTACTGGTACCGCTTATACGGTAAAAAATAATAATGATGAAGACGAGGCACAACAAAAAATACAATTACAAATAGGTGATATTGCTGTTTTGATGAATAATAAAGAAATAAAAACTTTTCTTACCGTTATTCGCTCTGCTCGAAAAGGATGTCAGTGCAAAAAATGCGATAATAAAAACTTTTATAAAACGATTAAATGTAATACGCCTAAAGTAGAAATTAATTTTAAGTTAACTCCAGAAATTTTGGATGGATTAGAAGAATTGGTCTTGGGGGTTTTGTTTCATAAAGAATATAAAGATATCCTAGAAAATAATGAGATAAGTTAATCGATCAAATTTGTTACGAAGCATCAATCATAAATAACCAGGTTGTATTACCGTATGGTCTCTAATCCTTTTTGTCTATATTTTTTAGGAGTAATGCCTTCGAGTTTTTTAAAAGCTGCAGTAAAATGAGTAGAATTTTTATACCCTACTAATTCCGAAATCTCATATATTGGTTTTTTTCCATGTTGTAATAGTTTTTTTGCTTTACTCATTCTCAAATTCAAAGCATACTCAAAGATTGTTGTACCAAAAACACGTTTAAATTCTTTTTTAAGTATAAAGTCGTTGAGTCCGACCATACGAGTTAATTCATGAACAGAGTATTGATTGGTTAAATCAGAACTTATAATAAACTGAACTTCATATAGCTTTTTAATTAGGTTATCAGTGTTTGAGATTTCGGTTTTAGAATTCTTTTGTATGTCTAATTGTATAGAAAGTAACTCTAGTACTTTTGATTCTAGAAATAAACGTTTTAAAAGACCTTGTCGAGTATCGGTTAATAGTTCTGCAAGTATTTCCTGAGTTTTGGTACCTAGAGGTTTTGTAAACTCTTTGTCTTGTTTTTCTAATTCATATTTTTCACGGATTCCATATTCTGAGTCGAGTTTATGCTTTTTGATAAAATCCAGGCTCATTCTGATCTTAATCTCTTTAAAATATTTGTTTTTATGATATTTGATGGATCCAGAAGTTTGAGATACATACACAAGATAACTTTCCTGGCTTTCATAAATCAGGTCGTAATCTTTTCCATTAATTTTAATGATTTGCTCACCATCAATTAGGTAAGAAAGCTCTAGGGCATTTATCGCATATGTCCCATGAATATCGAAATCCTTGTTTAAGGATACATCAAAAATTGCTATATGTAAACCATCAAAATGATTGTACTCGATATAACCATCTCCATATTCGGGTAGGAATTGAAATTTTTTTGTAAGTATGCCGCAATGTTCCTGGGTGTTAATTAGCTCTGTAACAGTATGTAATGTGCATTTGTTTTGATTGTTTGAGTTTGCTGTTTTTGACGACTCTGTATTGCGTCTTTTTTTATCCATAATGCGTCATTTTTCTCTTTCCCTAGATACTAATTTTGCAATTAAATTTATTTAGACCAAATATAAATAATAATATAAAGTCTAAACTAAATTGTTTAAAAAAAATTGTAATGTCAGTGGTAATTTTAAGAAAAAGCAGTTCTCTTTTTTTTCTGCTTTTATACGTAATGGTCTGTAATGCTCAGAGTAGGGTGACAGGCGTGATTTTGGATCAGGATTCTAATCCGATTCCCGAAGCATCTATACAGATTCTAGAACTTCAAAATAAAGGAACAGTAAGTGATTTTGACGGTAAATTCAATTTAGAAATACCTTCGGGATCGTATACTTTACAAGCCAGTTTTGTAGGTTTTAAGAAATACATCAAGAAAATAGTAGTAAACAATTCAAAAACTACATCCTTAACGATTGTTTTACAAGAAGATATTAAGGAATTGAGTGATGTAATAGTAAAAGCAAAATCTAATGCTCAAAATACAAGAGAAAAAGCATTCGAAGTTGAAGTTGTACAAACCAAAGGGCTTAAAAATGTAAGTGTAGATGTCAACTCGATTTTAATGACTATTCCGGGTGTAAATGTCCGACAAAGGGGAGGTTTAGGTGCTGGTTTTGACTTTTCATTAAATGGTTTATCGGGTAAACAAGTTAAATTTTTTATCGATGGTGTTCCTTTAGAAAATTTCGGAAGCTCGTTGTCGCTAAATAATTTTCCGGCCACTTTAGTAGAGAGAGCCGAAGTTTATAAAGGTGTTGTTCCTATATATTTAGGAGCAGATGCCTTGGGAGGCGCAGTAAATATTATTACAAACCAACGCAAAAATGATTTCCTCGATGTATCTTATGATATAGGTTCTTTTAATACACATCGTGCTACGATAAATGGGCAATATTATAGTAAAAAAGGCTTTGCGGTAAAAGTTTCTTCTTTTTATAATTATTCTGATAATGACTATAAGATAGATGGTATTGAAATAAGAGATGAGCTAGGTAACGATACAGGGATCAGGCGTGATAATGTAAGACGGTTTCATGATGCATATAATTCTCAAATGATCAGAGTTGAAACTGGTTTTGTAGACAAAAAATTTGCAGATAAATTACTGATCGGTATTACTGCATCGGCTAATAAAAATGAAATTCAACATCCTATTGATCCTCAGAATCCATTTGGTGAAGTTTTTACAGAGAACGATGTAATTAAAGCTTCTGTCACTTTTGAAAAAGCAAATCTACTCAAGGAAAAATTTAAAGTAAAACTATATGCTTCTATTGGTCAAAATAATGACAAAGTAGTAGATACTTCTGCACGAAAATATGATTGGTTTGGTAATTTTATAGAAAGAGGAGACCAAAATTTAGGAGAACTTGAATTTAGTAAAACCTTATTTGAGTTTAAGGACAATACACATCTGATTAATGCTTATGGGAGTTATAAGATCAATGACTGGAGTAAGTTTAATATTAATTATACCAAGAATTACATTAAAAGAAAAGGTGAAGATCCTGCCAGGATAGGAAGAATACCTTTTAATGACCCTCATATTATAAACAAAAATATATTTGGTGTGTCTTATGATTTGAGGCTGTTTGATGCCACCTGGAATACCACCTTATTCGCTAAAGGCTATTTGCTAAACTCAGAAGGTATTATCGAAGATTCATTTACAACAGTAGAAGCTGATCGTTTTACAAAGATTGAGAATACATTTGAAGAATTAGGATATGGATTTGCATCGACCTATAAATTTTCAGATCACGTTCAGATAAAAGGCTCGTTTGAGAAAACATTCAGGATTCCTGATGGCTATGAGGTATTTGGAGACGGTTTTTTATTGAAATCAAACCCCGAGTTATTACCAGAAGAAAGCTATAATGCAAACCTGGGAGTTCTCCTAAATACCGATATTAATAAGCTCAAATTACGTTTTGATACTAACGTTTTCCTTAGAGAATCAGAGAATTTTGTAGCAATTCGATCCGAAGGGATTTTTTCCAGATTTTATAATACCGCAGCAGCGAGAAGTACAGGAGTAGAAGGCGAAATTAGAACATTATATAATGATATTCTATTTCTGGATCTTAATGCAACCTATCAAAATATTATTGATCGTAATGTAGGAGAGAATTCTGGGGTTGATTTTCTAAAAAATCAACGAATAGCTAATATTCCTTACCTATTCGGTAATGCCAGAATAGGATGTAATTTAAAAGATATTTTTTCTACCAACGATCAGATAACATTCTCTTGGGGTTCATACTACGTACATGATTATCCACTTACCTCTTTTGTAGAAGGAGACCCAAACGAGAGAGATATTATACCAGAACAATTGTCGCATAATGTACAGCTAGGATATTCTTTTAAAAAAGGGACTTATAATATCTCTGTACAGGCAAGAAATGTAACAGATGAGAGAGTATACGATAATTTTGAAATACAACAACCAGGGCGTGCTTTCTATGTAAAACTAAGATACTATTTAACAAACAAAAACTAATAATAACTATAAAATCATATCATAATGAAAATAATAAATTGTATTAAATATTTGATGCTACTGGCAGTAGTATCAATACTAGCTACTTCTTGTAGTAGCGATGATGATGGAGGACCTATTGTAGATCCACCCCCAGCTTCTGTCTCTAAATATGTAGTTGGTTTTCAGGCGTTTCCTGTAGGAGATGCATCTCCGGTAGACTATATCTTAGAATTACCGTCATTAGAATCACTTACTACTGGTGAAATTTCTGTAGAAGGGCAAGGAACACCATTAAAAGGTTGGAGGTTTTTTCATAACGTAAAGAATACAGTTTTTACTGCAGGATATTCTGATGATGACAAATGTATTGCCTATGGATTAGATAAAGACGGTAAATTGATAGAAAAAGGAAATTTCGCATTTCAATCTACTTTAGATAATTATTCTGCGATAGATGATAAAACACTATTAGCTGTAGAGCTTACTTATAGTGGGTTATCTGATAAGAGATTTCATATTATAAATGCAGAAACAGGTAAATTAGAAAAAATTGTTGAGCATCCTATTGATATTGATAAAGGAGATGGTTCTGCAAAAAATCCAGGAACGATTCCTTGGGTAACAGGTATGGTTTTAAGAGACGGAAAACTATTTGTTTCGTATCATAAATGGATGGCCGATGGTTCTTATGTAACACCAGATGTGGGTAGAGCCTATGTTGCAGTTTTTAAATATCCCGAATTCGAATTAGAAAAGATAATTTACGATGATAGAACCAGTCCGATAGGAGTTAACGGGCACAGTACAGGGATCGAAAAAACAGAAAATGGAGATATTTATTCGTTTTCTACTTCGGCATTAAGTGCTGGTTTTACTTCTGCTACAAAACCTTCAGGTATTTTAAGAATTAAAAATGGAGCTACAGAATTTGATAAAGATTATTTTTTTGATGTAGAATCTGCTCCTAATGGAGGAAAATTATTCTGGATGGATTATGTGGGAGATGGTAAAGCAATTGCTAGAATAATTATAGACGACACAATTGGGTCTTGGGGTGTATTTAAAGAAACAGGAAATTTTTTCAAACTGGTTGTTATTGATTTAGAAAATAAAACCGTTACCGATGTACAAGGAATACCAACCCATGCCAACCGATATACATCTCCGATGTATGTAGAAGATGGTAAAGCCTACCTTAGTAGTTATGCAGGAACAGAAACACATGTATATATTGTAGATCCTAAAACAGCTACTGCCACCAAAGGTGCTAAAGTACAAGGGTTAGCACTTAAAGGAATTTTTAAAGTAACTAACTAATCTAATCTTTGTGAAAAGAAACACTCCTGGACAATTTCGTTTAGGAGTGTTTTATATTTTTAATCAAAGTATAAAGCAAATAAGGAATGAAAAAAATAACAGGATTAGTACTTCTATTACTATTATGTACTACAAAAACTTTTGCACACTTCTTTTGGATAGAAACCAATCCTAATGGAACGCTAAACCAAGAACACGAAATACGTATATATTTTGGGGAGTTTGCTAGTGGAGTCGCAGAAAAAACAGATGGCGAAGTATTTCAAAATGCACAACATTTTACACTTTGGGTTGTAGATCAACAAGGAAATAAAACAAAACTAGAGACCAAAGCAAAATCAGCTTATCATGTAGCTAACTTTACTCCAAAATCAGAAGGTACCTATTCTATCGTTTTAGATAATAAGAAATATAAAGTTTTAGATTATACTCAATATGATTATGGTATTTTTAGACCACAATACCATTCGGTTGCTAAGGTAGAAGTAGGAAAAAATACGACACATAAAACGGTTGCCATAAATCCCGAAAGTATAGCGATAGTTGATCTTTCTACAACATCAGAGCAGGCTAAACTTCAAATACTTTTTAAAGACAAACCTCTAGCAGAAGCAGAAGTTACAGTATTTATAAAAGAAGACTGGTCAAAAAAAGTAAAGACCGATAAGAACGGAATGATAACCTTTAGTTTGCCTTTTAAAACCCGATATGTGATTGAAGCTACACACGAGGATAAAAAGCCAGGAACATATGATAATGTAGCATATCAATTTACCTGGCATTGTGCAGTATACACTATCAATTAATTTATATTAGAAAATGCTATGACCGAAAAAGAGTTGAAAGCAATAGCATCCCAGTTAAGTTGCCCCAGAGGAGATTCTGGTCTGGAAATAGCAAAAAAAATGAATCAAACCAATTTAGGGATGATTCTTAATACGATTGAGAGTTTACAACTTGAAAAAGAGAATCGTGTTTTAGAATTAGGACATGGTAATGCTATTCATCTTAATGAAATTCTAAAGCAAGCCAACGATATATCGTATGTTGGTTTAGAAATATCAGAATCTATGAAAATTGAATCTGAGAAGCTCAATAAAAACGTTGTGAAAAATAACCAATCTAAATTTTTACTTTACGATGGGAATACGATTCCTTTTTCAGATCATTATTTTGATAAAATATTGTCGGTAAACACAATTTATTTTTGGGAAAAACCACTCTTTTTGTTAACAGAAATCTATAGAGTTTTAAAAAAAGATGGGGTGTGTTCTATAGCATTTGCCAATATGAATTTTATGAAAACGCTACCTTTTGTAGATTCAAGGTTCGAATTATATGATGCCAATAAAATCAAAACTTTGGCAAATAAAATACCGTTCAAGTCAATCGAAGCTATTGATAGAATAGAAACTGTCGAAAGCAAATCGGGAGATATGGTGAATAGAGAGTATACAATCGTAAAATTTACGAAGTAACCTTATTAGTTGATATATAATAAGAAAGAGAGCACATACTTGATACAAGTATGTGCTCTTTATTGATAGATATATTTAGGGGCAATTTCGAGTCAAATTTTATAAGGTAATCTTCTATCTTAGGCTGCCAAAGCTGGAGTAGCCATTCCGTATACTTCTATTGTAGGTTCGGTAATTTCTTTAGAGAATGAAACCTGTAACGATTGAAGTATGTTATAGTTAAACCATATCGATAATAATCTGTAAGGAATTTCTAATGAATCTTTTAATCCTAACTTAGAATCTTCCATATGAACCCATCTTTTAAGAGGTTGTTCATAGATTTTATTCATGATTTCGGTTTTACCGAAGTGCTTTTTCATTTTTATGAACATTTCTACATCAAATAACCATCTGCTAAAGAAACTTTTATTAAAGATCACAGGAACCAGATCTGCTTTGAACACTTTAGCTCCACATTGTGTGTCCTGAATAGACAATCCCAAAATGAATACAATAAGAATATTAATAAATTTAGAGATCATTGATCTAATGCCATCTTTTTTGATATTATCTGAAGCATTTTTAGCTCTAGATCCAAAAACAAAACTTAATCTTT
The DNA here is from genome assembly GCF_000626715.1 of Aquimarina atlantica. Classification (GTDB taxonomy): domain Bacteria; phylum Bacteroidota; class Bacteroidia; order Flavobacteriales; family Flavobacteriaceae; genus Aquimarina; species Aquimarina atlantica. The sequence continues at coordinate 224,151 of NZ_AQRA01000005.1, forward strand.
TGTTGGTTTTTAATGTTTTTAAAAGCCCATCAAAATCTTCAAAATCGGTAGATAAATCGGCATCAATAAAACCAATAAATTCTATATCACCTCTACTGTGTAAGTATCTGGCACCTGCTCTTACTGCTGCTGCTTTTCCAGAATTTTTTTTGATATCAATAACACTCACTTTAAGTGGATCATGAGATTGAATCTTCTTTAAAACTTCTACAGTGTTATCCTTACTTCCATCATTTACAAAACATAAGTGAAAATCGTTTTCCTTTTGTATAAAATTTAAAAAAGCAGTTACATTTAATCTGTTTTCTTCATTATAGCATGGTATGATAATTCCTGTTTTCATAATGGTAGTATTTTGAGGTTTATACTTCAAATGTAGCTACGATTTGCGCCGTAAGAGATGGTATTTCGATGAGTAGAATATTGCTATCGGCGAATGGTTTTTATCGAAAGACATACCATTCGTCTATAGACATATTAAAACATCAGAATTGTTGAAAACCAATATTTTGAAGGTTTTGAGAATACTTTAATAGGTGATAGATTTTTAGTAGCAGTCTGATTTGTAGTGAGCCAGAGTCATAAACTGCTAATTTTTAATTTACATTCGTTTTGAGACTTGTTCTAAACCGAAACCTTTATCGTATATTTAAATCGAAAACTATGGCGAGTCTTTATGGATAAAACCACAAATAAGTATTTGATAAGTGCATTACTCATCGGAGTGGTTTTTCATGGTACCACTATTTTTTTTACGTTAGAATCGACATATGATGCATTGATTCATTTATTCTTTGGAAATCATTACGCCAATAATTGGTTCGAACCCTGGAACTATAGTTGGTATACAGGGTTTACAGTAATGGGATATCCACCATTAGTGCATCAAAGTATTGGATTGTTCTCTTATATTGGTGGACTTAAATTTGGCTTGTTTACCGTAGCTATTATAGCCATTATCCTTTTTATAACAGGGATTTATCGTTTTGCCTTAGTACTTACCTCTAATAGAAAAGTTGCCGGATATACAGCTATACTTGCCGTATTTTCTTCTGTCTTTATAGAAACACTACATATTTTTGGTCAATTACCCAGTATTATTGGGTTGTCTATCCTGCTGCATGCATTACCCGAGATTTATCTATGGCTCAAAATTGGAAAATATAAATATTTATTAAATGCTTTGAGCCTAATAGCGGTTACAGTGACTTCTCATCATGTAACCCCGATTTTTGGGATGGTATTTTTCATTTTTCCGTTAATCGGTATGGTAATCATGGATGTTTCCAGAGAAAAGACAGGGTCATATAAAGAAATTAGGTTTTTAATATTCTTACAAAGCTTTCTTTCACTTTTTAAAAGGATTGTAGGTTTTGGTTTTGGATCACTGCTACTGATCATTGTTTGCATTCTTCCGTATTGGATTAATACTAAAAATAACCCAATAACTCAAGTACCCATACCACATGGATCGAGAGATAATTTTCTCGAAGTGACTTCATCGGGATTAGTGTTCTTTTTGATTCCGTGGGGAGTTTTACTATTCTTATTACCTTATATATGGTATCGATTTTATAGTAAGCGATATTTGTTTTTTGGGTTATCGATAACGCTTTTAACAATTTTGGGGACAGGAGGAACGACACCAATCCCCAGGATGATGTTGGGAGATAATGCGTTTAATATCCTTACACTAGACCGGTTTACCCTATGGGCCTCTATTATGGCTTTACCCATGTTTGGCGAATTTAGCTACCGATTTATAGAAGGAGATTTAAAAGAAAAAATTCAAAAAAAATATGGAGGAGTATATCATAGGATTTTAGGAGGATTGTTTACAGGAGTTCTTGTGTTTATGACACTTTTTACCATGAGTCTTGGGTATTTTAGACCTTCGCAACCACAAAAAATTAAAATGCTGCCTATCCTAAATTTTTTAAGCCAGGATCAGCATGATCACTGGAGATACCTTCCTTTGGGATTTGGAGATCAGATGGCATGGCTTTCTGCCCAAACTAATGCAATGACAGTCGATGGTAATTATCATTCTGCAAGAAGATTGCCAGAGTTAACAACCAGAGCAGTAGAGCGTTTAGAAAATTCTAAATTTAGAGGAGTAGAAGGTATTGGTTCTTTACAACAGTTTCTAACTGTTCCCGAGAAATATAATTTAAAATATGTATTCTCTAATGATAAGTTTTATGACCCTATTTTGTATTTCTGTGGCTGGCAGAGACTACGGCAATTAGAAAATGGGATTATGGTTTGGGAAAAGTTAAACGTTCCTCCGTTATCCAGTATTTTACCCAAAGAGGATGTTCCTATGTTTCAAAAATTAATGTGGGGTTTGATTCCTATATGCACTGTATTACTAGCATTTATTATTAATGTGCAGTTGATATGGATACATGCTTTAAAAGCTAAACATAAGAGTTTTCCTGTATATTTTAAGTTTGGAATACACTACAAGGAATTTCAAAAATCAGTTTTTAAAGCTTCTTATCTGTGGGGATTCCTAATGTTAATTTTTATAGGATATGGTTTTTATTTGATATATATAAAAAATGTAAAACAAATAGGTCCTGTTAATGTAACAGAAGCGTATTATGATGCATTGGATTTTAAAGAATTTGAAAGAGCATATTCTTATCTAGACCCAAAAAGCAATAAAACTATTGATCAATATATGTTAGAAGTTGCCGTAACAGATGGTTTATTGAGTTCGTATGCCAAAATGGACGCAATTAATGTAAGTATTACTGCTCAAACTGATAGTACAGCCAGAGTTAAAGCCATTACGCATTGGATTACTCCATTAGAAAGAATAGATAAAACATTCTATCATGAGTTGGTAAAATATCATAATAAGTGGTTTGTGAAACCACTAGCATATGATTTAGATATCCCTCCGGATCAATTATTTGCAGAAAACATCACTGCTTTTTATAATCATGGAAGGCGTAGAATTAGTTCAGAACAGACCTATCATGAAGATGTTCTTAAACAACCCGTATTAGAGGTGTTATCGGCAAAAATTGTTGAATGTAGTGATGAATATAGCCTTATTGGCGAAATACAAAATGTTGACAATATACCAGCAGATGTTGTAGTCACAGGTACATTGTATAATGATAAAGATGAAAAATTAGCAAGGTATAATGTCAAACATCAAATGAAACATAAATTAATGCCTAAAGAGATTACTAGTTTTCGCATTAATTTTGAAGGAATTGCCTGGATAAATAAAGAAGATCATAAACCTAAAACGTTCGATCCTGATCAGTTCACAGTAATGAAATTTGATGAAAAACCTGCTAAATTTAATTTACAATGTGCAGGAAATGTAACTACAGTAGATTTATACAAAGGAGTTGCCATAAATGAACTCTCTATAAAAAATGATCATGTAGAAGGAATCTTGTTTAACTCCGGATTAGAAGAGGTAACCATTCCTTTACTATTAATTTCATATTATGATGAAAATTATGAGTTGGTATGGGTAGATCATCAATATTTGCCAGAAGGTATTCGTCCGCAACGTAAACAATATTTTGATTATCAGTTATTGGATTTGTCTGGGATACATACTATTAATAAAGATTTGAAGAACGTTTTTGTAAATGGATTATTAAATACTTTAATTAGTAATAAAGTAGTTCCTAGTAGAAAAGTTGAGCATCAATCGGTACAGTTTTTACCAATAAAAGGAAAAGGGTTTAGTTATGTTAAATTAGAAGTTAACACGTATATCGGAGCACCAAATTAATGAAACTAAACAAGAAACATATCATTCTACTGTTTTTGGGAACATTAATTTGTACTATAAGTATAGCTTTTACAACTGTTCTAAAAAAACAAGATGAAAATTCTGCAGTGTTATTAACCAAAGAAAGAGTGTTTGAAGCAGGAAACCCTATTGTGTTAGATTTTAAGCTTAATACACCTGTTCGAACCCAACTTTTTATACACTCCTCTTTTGGTAGCAATGTGATCGATCCTGATACAGATGATACAACACGTTTTACCATTCCGGAGTTTATGGCAAAGAAAAAAGGAGTAGTATCGTATACCTTACTTGGTGAGACAGAAAGTCTATATGAAGGGGAAATACGTATTATATCTAATACCAAAACAAAAGTACATTTAGAATCCTACATAGGACCTCCCAGTATCATAGCAGGGGGAGAAGATTATACCATGCAAATTGTGATTCCTACAGATTCTTTTGATAATCCATTGCGCGATAGTACTGCGGTACTAATTGGACATCAATTTTTGGATATAGAAAAAGAAAGCATATTACAGAGCAAAGATATGATTGCCTGGGCAAACATATTTTCTTATGATCAATCAGGTCGAATATTGATGTTTTCGAAGGTTAGCGAAACAGTTTCTAAGGAATTTTCTGTTGAGGTATATCCTTCACTACCCGAAAATTTTGAGATTAGAAGCAATCGAAAACATGCATATGCAGACGGTAACCAAATTACGGAGTTTATTACATCTATCATAAAGGACGAGCATGGCAATATCGTAAGTGATGGATCCCTTGTGAAATTTGTAATTAAAGATACAAAAGGAGTATTGTTACATACGCAAGGAAGTACAATTAACGGCCAGGCAGTAGGTAAAATTTTGCATCCCGATCATAAAGATACGTGGCAGATTAAGGCCTATGTGCCGGGTATGGCAGAGAGTAATATACTCACCATAGCGTATACCCAGGTTTTAGATGATTTTGAAGTGAAATTTGATAACGATAATAGAGAGATTACTATTGGACCCCTGGTAAGTTTTATGGAACAATTAATCCCTAATGGCACTATAGTAAAGATGGATGTTTTTAAGGATAATCAAAAAATAGATACCAAAATTAAAACTTCTTCAGATGGGCTGGTTAGATTTCTATTACAAGAAGGATTTTATGTTTCAGGAAATTACGATATGCAGATCAAAGCTTTAGGAATACAAAAAGAATTTAAAAATATAATACTACAATGATGGGTTGGAATAGAAACATATATAGGTCATTCATCATTATCTCCTTTGTCGGAGTTATTATACTATTGCTTTTTGGCATCGGCCAGACATTATCTTATCTTACTACAGGAGCAGATCGAAGTTCGATGCTACATCTGGCTTTGCATAAAGAACGAGTATATTTACCTAAATTAAAATGGAAAGATACCATTAATCCCGGGCGACCTATAGAAAAACAAACACTGCAAGACATAGAACAGGATTATCTTAATGCATGGTATATACGCAATGCAGCATATCAAACCAATACTCCAAAAGGAATAGAGGATTACTATACCAAAAGTGCACGAAAACATATTTTTGCATCATTAGTATCCAATAAAGAAAAAAATATTGCTATACATGGCACTACAACTACACATAATATAGCATTAGATTTTTATAGTGCAGATGGCCAATTAGCGGTTATAACAGATACCGGTGTAAAAGAATATCAAAGAGTTTATCGTGATCATGAACTGGTATTAGAAACAAAATTACAATCAGACTATCAAGTGTTGTTAATGCTAGAAGATGGTTTTTGGCGAATACGCCATATGGTAAAAGACAAAAATCATACATCAGACCCTGTAACACAAACCAATAGGTCGATTAAAGTTAAAGAAAACAAAATATTTGTTGAAGATAAAGAATACCAGATCAAAGGGATTAATTATTACCCTCAAAAGACACCATGGGATATGTTTGGTGATGATTTTGACATGAATGTGATTGCTGCCGATTTCGATATTATTAAGAACACAGGCTTAAATACGATACGAATTTTTATACCCTATAAAGCCTTTGGTAAAGCCAAGGTGAAAACCGAAAAATTAGAAAAACTTAAACAAGTATTAGATAAGGCAGAAACCAAAAACCTTAAAGTTATTGTTACCTTATTTGACTTTTATGGAGATTATTCTGTATTGGATTGGACATTAACCCATCGCCATGCAGAACAAATTGTAAGTGCTTTTACAGATCATAATGCTATCCTTGCCTGGGATATAAAGAACGAACCGAATCTGGATTTTGATACCAGGGGAAAAGAAAATGTATTGGCCTGGCTAAAAGAAATGACCCACCAGATCAAACAATTTGACCCTAATCATTTGATAACAATCGGTTGGTCTGACACTATATCTGCTGGCTTATTACAAAATGAAGTAGATCTTATTTCTTTTCATTATTATCTGGATATCGATGCCTTTTCTGATGCATACACTATTATGAATACCGAAATTAAAAAACCTATAGTATTGCAAGAATTTGGATTATCATCTAATAGAGGGTTTTGGAGTCCTTTTGGTCCTTCAGAAAAAGAGCAAGCTAATTATTATAAACAGTTTCAAGAAATCATTAAACAAAATAATATTCATTACCTCTCCTGGACCTTATATGATTTTGATGAGGTGCCTAGTACTGTAGTGGGTAAACTACCCTGGCGAAAACACAAGCAAAAACACTTTGGATTTATAGATCGTGATGGTAACAAGAAACCTGCTTTTGAGTATATAAATAAATAAAAAACACTTGTGTAAGATACAAGTGTTTTTACAGTTATGACAAATCATTAAGTTTGGGGCAATCCTGCCAGTATACCGGCAGAAATATTTTTATAAAGAAGCCCCTTTGTATGTCTTTTCTATATTTCGTGCTTTACTTTTTTTGATAGCATTAAACTGTTCTAAATACATTGCTGTGATTTTACTCATTGGTAGGGCGGTTGCTGCCTTATAATTTGCTTGCCCCAAAGCAGTACGATATGCAGGATCCAATACTATTTTTTCTATGGCATCAGCGAGGCTGTCTGCACTTTCGGGATTAAAAAATTCTCCCTGGTATCCTTCGTCTTTTACTAATAAACTCAAGTCTCCCAAATCTGGCATAACTACTGCTTTACCATAACTTCCTGCCTGATGCAATACTCCAGAACTACCCGTTGTAGAGGTATAAGGAAATACGACCATTGCACTTTCTTCAAAAATTCGGGGTACATCTGCTTCTTCTACATAACCAGTAAAAGTGAGTTGAGGGACATCGGCATATTTTTCTTTCATTGATTGCAGGTACCCAATAACATTAGGATTGTCTGTTCCGGCAATTACAATCTCTAAATCAATATTTGTTCTAGATCGTATTTTTTCTACCGCTTCAATCATGATTTCCACTTTCTTGTAAGTCCCAAATTTACCAAAAGTCATAATTTGCAACGGGCCTTCCGGAAGTGTATATTTTGGCTCTTCAGGTAACTCGAAAGTCCCATGTGGAATCTGTACTACATTTTCGGTTTTATATTTTGCTTTTAGAATATGAACATACTTGTCTATAGTAACGGCAACAATATCGGCAGATAAGATAAACCGAGTGAGTGTTGTCCCTATACCATTATAGATTTTTTGTAGCACTTTATTTTTTGTAAACCCAGAGCTTTCAAGATCTACTTGCTCCATAATATTGTGCAACAGAACTATGGTGGGTATTTTGTTAAAGACGCAACGTTTGGGCAATAATAAGCCAAGTGCTGCAGCTATTTTTTTATCACCAAATTTCATAAACTGAAGATTAAACAATACTGCATCTGGGCGCGTTTGTTTAATAGCTTTCATAACAGAGAAGATATTACTATAGCTATTAAATTTCCAACATTGTTTAACGACTACATTACATCCTTCTTCTTCAAAAACGGTATCCGCATCTTTAGGAGATACATCGGTTAATAAAACAAGCTCAGATACCTCGGCATGTTGTCTAAAGTGTTTTACCAGGTGGTATGCATATTCATTTAAAGTCACCTTACTAGGCGGATACGCCGTTACAATTGCTAATTTCATCTGTAGAATTTTGTTTTCTTTTTTAGAAACAGACAGAGACGAATTAAAATCAAGTAGAAATCTTGTTGGTTAACAGGTTTCAAGATTTTAGGACGAATGGGGTACGTCTTTATTTTTTACTATAATAAACTACAATTTATAATAACCTAACAACAAAAACAACTGAAATGCAAGAAGAATACCTATAATGTTGTCGATTTAAAAGAATTTTATAATACTCTTACTTAGTTGATAAGAAACTTAATATTAGTAATCTTCTCTAAAAATATGATCTGCTTTATTTTTTTTGAAAGCATTTGCTATTACATTATTTTCTTTACCTAAAACAAAAAGTATTTTACTTCTTCTATTGGCTTTTGCATAGATTTCTTTTAAAACTTTGATGGCTTTTTTATCGATTTTCTTTACTTTTTTTAAAGACATCACTACTTCTTCATAGTGATCTAATAAGTAGTTAAAATGATCTTTTACTAATTCTGTATTGTCCAAAGTAAAGTTTCCTATGACTTCAAATGTTCCTGAGGTATTTATTATTTGTAGTTTCATGATATTTTATATTTTGGGGAGGGTTATATTTTATACGAAATCACTTCTTAATATGTAATTTACTTTACCAAAAGCATTACTTACTTTTTTATTTTCTTTTCCAATGATGTAAAAAACCTTGTTATGTTCCATAGCATTTCTAAATAATTTGGTCAATACTGTAACACCAGAAGCATCAATTTTTTTAACCTTATCCATACACAATATCACTTTATCCGAATTGAATAATAAGTTCTCAAAATGATGCTGTAGCGATTTGGTATTTTCTGCTACAATACTTCCTTTAATTTCAAAAATTCCTTGGTTCTTAGTAATTTGTAAAGCCATAACTTCTTGTTTTATTGGTTATTAATATTTCAAAGATGGATCATTTTTTTTGCATCTCTACACTAAATCTGTTGAGTTGCAAGTATCTATCGATGAATTGATTTAATGGTTCGTTGAGCCTTTTTTAGATAACTTCTGATAGCTTACAAAAAAGAAGATCTGAAATATGAGAAGAATAGCCATTGCTATTATTTGCATAATAACAATATCAGATAATGTGTCGTGAAAGAATATGATAAGTACCACTTGCGAAACCCCAAGTAACGCCGATAATATAACGGGTATATATTGATCTAAGGATAAAAAGTAATAGGCAAAAATGTTAGAAATAGCAAAGAGCGAAGTTGCGATTGCATATTTCCACAGTAGTGGGGCAACACTTAAGTATTCTGAGCCAAACATGATATTGATCACAAACTCAGGAAAGAGGTAACACCCCAGAACAATTGAAGCCGAAAGTAATGTGATATAGAACACATACTTAAATAAAATAGGAGCATGAGATTCTCCTTCTTTTTGTTTTTCTACTACTTTGGGTAATAGTAACATTACAAACATCCAGGCAACAAAATAGACAACTCTACCAATCAATGCTAATGATGCGTATAGACCCGCCTCATAGGTTTCAAAATAATGTTTAACCATAAGGATGTCACTATTGTTGATTATGATTTGAGTAAACTCATAGAAAGCTGTTAGTAAGAAAAACTTAATGATATATTTAGACTCTGCAGAAGGTAGTTTATGCTTTTTTGTAATCTCGATATCCTGGAAACGAAAAGGTAACAACCCAAACAAAAAAGAAATTGCAATACCCAAAGCCACTAAAATAGAAGACTGTAAACCTAAGGTGTAAATTAAAATAAGAGTAATAATCAATCTACTAAGCATCTCTCCCTGGTAAGTGACTGCAAGGCTATCAAATTTTTTATTTCCCTGAAACACTCCTCGGTTAACACTCATTATAAAATAAATAGGAACACCAATCCCAAAAATAGTAAACATAGCAGCAGATTGAGTATTAAAAAGCTGCTGAAGTTGTTTAGAGAAAATAATTAAGAGTACACCAAAGATAACCCCGATACTGCTTGAATATTTATAAATAATATTAATAAAACTTTTAAATATAGAATCCTCAAAAAGCACAGAAAACTTGGCAGTTGATAGCTGAAATGTCATCGCTATAAACGATAAAACCAAAAGAAAAGTAATTAATAATGCTGCATCTGCAAATTGTGCGGGACCTAAGATTCTTCCCAATATCAAGTTATATAGATAGTTTCCTCCATTAACAATGATAACGCTGATCATAAATTTTTGTTCAGCACTCAATTTTTTTAAAGCAGTATTAAGAATCATATTCATAAAGTTAGTTTTTAATTTTCCAACCTCTACGTTTTATACTAAAAATATTTTCTTTTTGATAAAACCACCATACCACCTGTTTTTAGGCAGTATAGCGGTTTTTATTAACTATTGCTATTGTATTAAAAAACTTCCCTCGTATCTTTTCTTAAAGTCATCTCCTCTAATAATATACTTATACACTCCTCGCTGTAAATTCTTGGCAGTAAACGTAAAAGTATCTGATGGAGCCGCTGCACTTTCTAGCTCTTCTTTTTGTACAACTCTACCCAACATATCGATTACAGAAATTGTAATTTTTTGATTTGCTGTAGGCATTTTGATCGTTGTTTGCGTTCTAAACGGATTAGGAGAATTATGTATAACAGTATTATTCTCTGTGGTTAGCGTAATATCTTCGATATCATCATTATCAATAATTGTTGCATCACTATCTTCTTCATCAATAGTATCGTCGGTATTTTCTTTTTCCTTGGTAAAAGCAAGTTTAGCAACTTCGAGATTAAAAAGAACATAGCTTTGGTAATCTCCCTGGATAGAGAATACTACACTTCTTAATTCATTAATAGAACCACTTTGTTTTGCTTTACTCGAAAACTCTGAAAAAGGCAGGGTATACGTTTGTTTTGTATCACTTGCTTTTATGGTATATCTAAGCCTGTCATTCCAGTTCACAAGGTCTTTGGTTACTAAAATTACTTCTACATCTCTATCAGCATATAATTCAAAATCAACGGCATCATACTCAGAAACATCTAACGTTAGATCACCACCAAGAATGTTTCTAAACAAGTTCACGGTTTCTTTAAGATTACCACTTACTTTGGCATCTCGTTCTACTTGATACTGTCCCTCTTGCGTGCCATTGTTTTTATTTTTTACAATTTCAAAATTAAATACAGTAGCTCCCTGCTCCAGAAAATCAATACCCCATGGGCCATCTGCCAGGTATAGCACATCTGCCGTATTGGGATTATCACCAGTAATCGCAAATCCGATATCAAATAAGTATCCGGTTTCTACAGTAACAGTTTCCTGGTATTTACCAGATAAGGATATGAATTTGGTAATTAGTTCTTCTTTAGAAAGCTCGGTAGCTCTTTTGTTTCCTCTAAAATTGAACTGACTTACTTCTGATTTATTTACAATATCCAAAACAAGTTTACCATCTCTATAAAATCCTTTTTGTACAAATACAGACGGGATATTATTGGGGATAAAAGTTTTACCTAATGATTTTTGTTCAATTAATTTATCGATAATTGTATTTGCAATCGTGGCTACCTGTGGGATAGAACCACCCCAAATCTGGAAGTTAAGGTAGTCACCTTCTGGATATTGATCGATGTTCCATAAGCTATATAATTCATTTTGAAACTCATCTATCCTCACAGAAAAATGTAATGCTTGTTCGACTTCTCCCGTAACTCTTCTAATTTTGGTATTTACCAAAGTATGATTTCGAATGGTTAATGTTCTTATATCTTCTAATACAGAACCATTAAGTCTATCGCAGATGGTTTTAGAATGGTCATATACAGACCCTTTGGTTGCCATAGCCAGTGCAGCTCCGACTCTCTTATTTTGATTATAGTAATCTATCGAAAATACTGCTGTAGCGTTGGTTATACCAATTAGATCGTTTGGGCTAGAAACAAAAGATGTCTCTGTTCCTGTGGCACCTGTTGTTGGGAAATAAATACTTAAATCCTGATTATTACCAGATTTGTATGATTTTTGACCCGGAGCGAAACGTTTCTGTAGTTTCTTTTGATTGTATACATTGTTCGTTTTTGATCTTAAAAAGTTTCTTTTGGCAATTAAACTGGCCAAGTCACCATTACTTTCTAATCCACCGTCGTTTCCAGAAGTTACAACGCCTTCTTCTGTTAATTCTGGGATGTTTGTCGTTTTTAAAGATGAATATTGATCGGCTTTGATATGAAAAAGAACATCATTAAAGTCATGATCTGCTCCAGGATAGTCTCTTCTAATGTCTTCAAAACCAAGTACGATACTTTCATTTGCCGTATCAGCAAGTAGGATGTTATGAGGGCGTAGTGCTTCATCACATTCTGGATTGTAATCAGGATTAGAATAGATTTGCCATAATCCAGAGTCTACAGTACTACCATTCCAACCGTCTACAAGTAATACCCATCCGATACCTGTATCTGCTGCAAAACTTCCTATGTTTACCGTATTACCAGCATTTAATTCGCCATTACTACCTGTTTTAGAAGCATTAGGAAAAACAATAGTTATATCTTCTGGGCTAGGAGCCGTAGTAGAAGGACTATTGATATCATAGGTATAAAAACCTAGTGTATTTTTATAATTTGTGTTTTCACCAATAAAAGTTACAGAAACATTGGTTGTACTTTCTATAATAACATTGGTGTCATATCCCGAGTAGATATAATTTGGGTTAAGGTTGGGTACAGAATTTCCTTCTGGTAATGCGTTATCGATTCGTGCGAGATAATCAGAAGCGAGTGTTTCATTGGTTCCTAAATAATCAGGAGTTCCGTTACTGTTGTATGTTCCCGGATATTGGTATCGCTGACTAATACTTAGTACAGGAAAACTACCTGGAGTTTGGTTTCCGTTATCAGAATCAAATACAGTTTCTTTTAAATCAAAATTGTCATCTAAACCATCCTGATCAAAATCATTTCCTGCGGCAACCGTATCTGCAGTACCATCACTGTTAGTATCATATCCATCTACAGTATCCAACGTTCCATCATTATTAGAATCGGTATCCATAAAGTCGGGATTATCGGTACCATCAGTATTTACATATCCCTGGGGCGTACCACCCTGATCTGGGTCAAAAGCATCATCCATACCATCTCTATCCTGATCAGAACCAGAAAGCGTTACGAAACTTGCGCTGTTTTGCCCTTCGATAAGATCAATAATACCATCCTGATCTGCATCAATATCGTATGGATCATAAATTAAGTCACCATCTGTATCGGTAGGGTAGAATGCAACTCCGGTTTGATCAACATCTACTATATCCGCAATTCCATCAAGATCAGAATCTACAAAATTTGCATCTTCAGAATTAAAAAAACCATCTCCATTGGTATCATAGCTTCCTAATCCGGCTTCAACGATATCAAATATTCCGTCGTTATCACTATCAAGATCCAATGCATTAGGAACTCCGTCGCGATCCGTATCAAAAGCAAGAGATACTCCGCTATTACACGTATTACCAAAATCCGGATCCAGGTAATTAAAAATTCCATCAGAGTCATCGTCTCCATATGGGTCAACTCCACCACATTCTACTACATCCGGGATTCCGTCACCATCGGTATCCTTATCAAAAGGATCTAATACTTCATCTTTATCAGCATCTATAGGAGATACCCCAACTGCACATTTAAACCCATCATTAGAATTTGTTACTTCTGTATTGTTTAATAATGTAGCATAAGGAGTAGCAGACTCATAGTCATTTACTAAATATAAGCCACCTTTATTACTAGATACATATAATCGGTTACTAGTGTCGGTATAACACGCACCAAATGTATGACTAGGTAAATCTGTAACAGACTTATAGCTAAAAGCTGGTGTAGCTGTTGTAAGATCCCATTTATAAACATTTCCTTTACTACCGCCGTATAGATTACCATCTATAAATACAATATCTGCACAAGTACTTGGCGAGGCCTGATCAGATACTATGATCTCAAATGTAGGAGATGAAGAACCGTCATAGCTTTGAAGATTGGTAATCTTATGAAAAGATTGTTTGTCAATTGCGTTTTGAAAAACCCATAAGTTCCCTTCGCTATCTACATCGGCAGCATATCCGCCACCAAAAGAAACCCCTCCGTTTTGGGCTACAGCACCTAGATCTACTACCATGTCGGTTCCGATACGTAGTAAATGCTTGTCGCTATTTCTAATCGCATATAAAAAGTTATCTACAGGGTTATAACCTCCCGCATTGTATGCTGTATGCGTATGAAGAGGAGTTGAATATGTTCCTGTTATTGGGTCGTATGATCGTAATGCTCCAGAAATTACCTGGTAAAATTTTCCCTCGTTACAATCAAAAGGTTGTTGGGCATACGTAATATTGACTAGGAGAATTACCAAAAGGATAATGATCTTTTTCATAGTATATACTGGTCGTTTGTATTAAAACTAATACAGACGTTTTTTGATAGTTAAAATATATTTTGAATTGAATTTTGCTTAAGAAGAAAAGTAGTTATCTTACCATATAGTAATCGGTTTTAAGGTTGAAAATATCTGAAGCACTTTTGCTATTTGTTTTAATTTTGAAGTAGCTAAACCATATCATTAATAGATTGATTGGGATAAGGAAAGAATCTTTTAATGTTATTTTAGAGCCTTCTACTTCAATCCAACTATCTAGTGGTTCTTCACTAATACAGTTTAACAAATCTTTCAACCCTATATGTTTTTTTAATCTAAGAAAGATTTCGATATCAAATAACCATCTGCTTATAAATCGTTGGCTATATACATTTTCGATGATACTTTTCTTAAAAACTTTTGCTCCGCACTGTGTATCTTTAATAGGAAGCTGAAGAATAAATCGGATAAAGAATCCAACAAAGTTTGATAAGAATTTTCTAATTATATTTCTGTCAATATTGTTTGCTTCTGCTGCTTTTCTAGAACCAAAAACCATGGTTAATTTTGGATCACTATCTAATTTCTTTACCAGGTTGTCCATTTCTTCTAATGAAGTAGAGAGGTCTGCATCAAGAAAAGCAATATTTTCGATAATATCTATATCTGCCAGGTAGTTTGCTCCTGTTTGTACTGCGGTAGCCTTACCCTGGTTCTGTTCTAGATCAAGTACCGCTATTCTTTGTGGATCAAATTCTTTGAGCTCACACAACATCTTTAAAGTATCGTCATAACTGCCGTCATTTACAAAACATAAGTGGTAATTTGAATTTTTGCTTAAGAAATCGCAAAACTTTTTTTGATCCAGTCTATTATATTCATTATAGCACGGGATAATGATTCCGGTAATTTTCGTCATTTTTTTTAGATTTTGGGACATACTTCCGGGGTAGTAGAAGTATTGGTTTTTTAATACTTGTCTTTATTTTTTTTAGACCTCAATCTTTTAAAATATGTTAAACATTCTTCTGGGGATTTTTGAAGACTATTTTACATTTTGACGAATTTACTTTAATCTCGAATTGATGCTAAGCGCTAGTTATCAACTCGTTGTAAAAGTAATACCGGTTTTTGAAATTTGGTTATGGTAAAACCACAAAATATTTACGCAAATGCCAAAAACAGTGTATTTCGTCGGTTAATCGACATTTTTTACTGAAATTTTAACATTTTTTGATTTAAAAAAGAAGGTGAAATACTACAAGTGTTAAAGAAAAAAATGATTTTTCGATTATTTTAATGTTAAAAAAAGGGGGTTTTTCCCCTGTTTTATTCCTTAATTATTTAAAATTATGTTAATGTCGATACATTTTTTCTTAAATGAATCCCGGATAGAGCTATTATTTTTATAAAACTTATTAAGTTTTTGACTGCTGTTTTTTTAGTTATTCTTACTTTAACGATGTTAATCAACTATTACACAAAATAATGCACTTAAAGTCATTTTTTATTAGCCTTTTATTTTTGTTCTCATTTTCACTTCTATTTGCACAAGACATGCAAGAAGGATTTACCTATTTAGAAACCGGTAACTATGATAAAGCAAAATCTTTTTTTGATACAATTTTAAAACAATATCCCGATAACAAAACGGCACGTTTGTGTTATGGTAGAGCAGTGGGGTTATTAGGAGACTCGCAACAGGCAGTATCTATTTTTACAGAACTAAAAAAAGAATACCCGAATGATTTCGAAATCAAACTAAATTATGCCGAATCATTACTCTGGGATAGCCAGTTTACCAAAGCCGAAACGTTTTATGAAAAATTGATTAAAGAAGATAGCACAAGTTTTCCTGCAGTATTGGGGTACGCAAACACACTTTCTAATCTCAAAAAATACAAAAATGCATTAAAGATGGTTAACAATGCATTACAATTACAAGAAGGAAACCCTAATGCTTTATTATCTCGCAAATTTATTCGTTTGGGGTATGCCAATACCATTGCACAGGACAAAAAATATGATGAGGCCATTGCACTATTAGATCAAAACCTGGTTGATTACCCCAATGATAAAGATACCCAGTTAAACAAAGCAAACCTGTATCTAATGACCAATGACTTGGATAATGCAGAAAAAGCATATACTGCTTTGGCAGTTAATCCTAAGGATAGTATTGTATCGCTAAATGGCCTGGCCCTGGTAGCGCATAAAAAATATAAAGAGAAAAATGCATTAGGTATAGCCCGTATGGCACTGCATAAAGTAGAAAAGTTTAAAGAAGATAAAGAACTCTACTTATCTACACGAGAACGATATATACAAGCGCTATTATGGAACAGGAAGTTTACTGCCGCAAAAGAAGATATTGCCCGATTGCAGCAATTATATCCAGATCATCCAAGGGTATTGGCTTTACGGGCTACTCATGGTATGTATACTAGTAATTTTAAAACCAGTCTTCAACAATACGATGCGATATTAGAAAAAGATAAGGGATCTTTTGATGGTAATTTAGGAATAGCAAATGCTTATAGAGCAGTAGGAGAGGATATGAAATCCTATACATATACTTTTAAAACATTAGAATACTACCCAAAGCAGCAAGATGCCGAAAAACTGATAAAGACGTTAAAGAAATCACATACACCTTTTATCGAAGAGAAAACAGCATTCACTTTTGATAATGGAGATAATGAAGCTGTAAATATTACAGTAAAGACCGAGATTCCTTTATCTGCCAAATTTAAATCAGAAATTCAATACGATTATAGGACTACTAAAAATACAGTTACCAAAAATGAAGCTACATCTCATGATTTTTGGCTAGGGGCATTGTATACATTTAATGGAAGAGTTGCTCTACAATCCAAAATAGGAATCACTAATGCCGATGGGTTTACAACAGAATATACAGAATTGGTTGCCGAGGCGGTAGTAAAAACCAAACCTTTTAAACTTCAAAACTTAGATGTTGGATATAAGAGAGAGCTACAAAATTTTAATGCAGATTTATTAAACCGGGAGATTGTAATGAATAATTACTTTTTGAATTATAATCTTAGCACCAATTTTAATTTGGGATGGTATACCCAGTATATTTATACTTCCCAAACCGATGATAATAGCAGAAATCTACTTTTTACCTCTTTATATTATACGGCACTACAACGACCTGTTCTAAAAGTAGGGATTAATTATCAATACCTTTCTTTTAAGAATCAAGTACCTGCAATTTATTTTAGCCCTGCACGATTTAATTTGGGAGAGTTATTTGCAGAAGTAGTAAGTGATCCACAAAAAAAATGGTTTTATAATGCAAGTGCAGCTTTGGGTCGACAATTTGTAGAAGACGATCCCGGTTCATCTACTTTTAGAGCAGAAGGAAAATTTGGATATCGGTTTTCAGAACGATTTAAAGCAGATGTTTATGGCAAGTATAGTAATATCGCTTCGGCTACGGCAGCAGGTTTTGAGTATATAGAATTTGGTTTTAGACTAAAATGGTATTTCTTAAGAAAACCAATTTTTGATAAAAAGATTATGGAGTTACAAAAATAACGCAGATTATATCTTACATCCGCTATCCAAGTTACGCAACCTCCCATGAATTATAATTAATATTTATAAAAACGCTAGCTAAAAAGTCCGAATTTTTTGAAATTCAAACATTTCGGACATTCAAACAACATTTTGGTATTAGGTTTATACTACGCTTAGAAACGCAGGTTAAGCGTTCTATAAAAATGTATAAACCAATAATAATTATGAACAATCTCAAAAATTTTAAGAAGTTAGATAGAAAAGAATTATCCAAAATCAATGGGGGAGGTGATGATCGACAACCAGAACCTATTCCATTTTTTTTATGCCCGCAATGTTATATGCTAAATATAATGTATGCAGCAATGGCTATCCATTAATGGTAAAGAACCAGCATACCTCTTTATTATATTCTTTAGAGAAAAACAGTCACTTATAATGTGACTGTTTTTTTTGTTATGGTAGGTTTTATGGGTTACAAATCTGCGCCATTGGGTTGTTTTTAATTGCACTTCGACAAGCTTAGTGTGACAAGAAATTTTTAACCTTATCCTTAACCAAACGACATTGATTATTCGGGTTAAAAAAAAATAGCGAGGACAACCATGACATCATCCCCGCTATTACCCAAATCCTGAACTTAACCTAATACCATTTAGTGTAAACATAAGTGCTAAATGGTATACTTTATTATCGGATTAAAAAACTGCCTTTATATTTTTGTTTGTTATCACCTCTTAAGATGTAGTAGTATACCCCGGGGATAAGGCTTTTGGTTTCAAAAGTTATGCTGTTATTATGTAGTGTCATACGTTCTTGTCGTACTGTTCTTCCTATCATATCGATAACAACCATTTCTATTGCCTGGTGTGTACCCGGTACTCTAATCGTAGTTTTGTTTCTAAAAGGATTAGGATAATTAGAAAGCGTAGTTACTGCGATTGGTTCATCGGTTGCTACCTGTGCGATTTGGTCATCATTAGTTTCTTCTTCATCTTCTGTTACCACAGCTGGTGTTTCGAGATCTAGCTCTGGATCGATTGTTGTCGTACTGGTAAATGCCAGATCGGATACCTCTACATGAAATGGAGCAAAGTTTTGATAATCTCCCTGTACCGAGAATACAATGCTTCTTACTTTTTCGAACGTTTCATTTTCTTTATTTCCATTTGTGAAATCAGCAAATGAAAGAGTATGTGTTGTTTTTTTATCGGTAGCGGCAATTCTATATCTAAGCCTATTACTCCAGTTTGTAAGGCCATCGGTTACTAATATTACCTCTACATCTCTATCGTTATACATTTCGAACTGTACAGCATCGTAGTCAGATACGGCTAGTGTAAGTTCACCGGCAAGGATATTTCTAAAAAGATTTAGCGTTTCTTTTACTTCGCCCTGTACCAATGCATTACGTTCTATAGTATATTCATTTTTCTGTGCTGCTGCATCATGTTTTGTAACTTCAAAATTCTCGATTACAACTCCCTGCTCCTGGTAATCAATACCCCAGGGACCATCTGCCAGGTATAGTGCATCTAATTGAGTAGAGTTTTCTCCTTTGATAGAGAACCCGATATCAAATAAATATCCTGTTGCTATAGTGATTTGCTCATGGTATGCTCCTGATAGTGCTACGGTTTCAACCATATTGTGTTCTTTTGATTGTTCGGTCTTTCTAATGTTACCATTAAATGTCATGTGATGAGCACCTAATTTATTGATGATGTTAAGGGTTAGTTTTCCATTTGCATATGATCCTTTTTCTACAAATACCGTAGGTACTCTATGGCTCACTTTGTGACTACGCATAGGTTTATCTGTTGTAAATGCATCTAAGATATGATTGGCAATATTAGCTACCTGTGGTACCGATCCTCCCCACACCTGGAAATTTATATAATCTCCATCAGGGTAGTTACCGATGTTCCATAAGCTATAGATCTCGTTTTCAGATTCACCTTTCTTAACCGAAAAGGTTAGTGCATATTCAATTTGACCTGTAGCTCTTTCTATTCTGGTACTTACAAGCGTATGATTTTTGATAGTTACCGTTCGTACATCTAATAATTTAGAGCCGTTTAATCGATCACATATGGTTTTAGAATGATCATAAATAGAACCTTTGGTCGACGTTGCCAGTGCTGCTGCTACTCTTTCATTTCCTTTATAATAATCTACAGAGAATACAGCTTCTGCATTGGTGATCCCCAATAGATCTTCTGGGCTGGATACATAAGTAGACTCGGTCCCGAATATTCCTGTGTTAGGGAAATAGATACTTAAATCTTCATTGTTTGCAGATTTGTATGATTTCATACCAGGCTGAAATCTTTTTTGACTCTTTTTGGTATTAAAAATACTGTTTGTTTTTGTTCTGCTAAAGTTACGTTTAGCGATTAAGCTGGCTAAGTCTCCGTTACTTTCTAATCCTCCATTATTGGCAGAAGTAACATCGGTAGCAGTATCGATATCTACGCAATTATCTGTTGAGATTGCTGTATAAGGGCTTGCCGTGATATAGAATAAGGCATCGTTAAAATCCTGGTCACAAGAAGCATAATCTCTTCTAATATCTTCAAAACCTAATATAATTCTTTCGTTATCGGGATCAGATAATAAAACATTGTGATATCGTAGGGTAGGATCTGTTTCTGGATTATAATCTGGATTAGAGTGTAGTTGCCAGTGTCCTGTTCCTACACAACCGTCTGACCATGCATTGGCTAGCAATACCCATCCTATTCCTGTATTAGGAGGAAAAGTTCCTATTTTTACTTTATCACCTACTTCTAATTCACCACCGCTTCCTACTGCCGATACATTAGGGAAAATGATCGTAATATCTTCTGGCGCAGGGATTGAAGGTGATGGGTTGTTAATATCATAGGTATAAAATCCTAGTGTGTTTTTATATCCAGCTCCTTCTCCTATAAAAGTAACCCATATATCGGCTTGTTCCTGTACTTCTATATCGGTATCATAACCCGAAGAAATATAATGAGGATTAAAATCAGGTACCGGATATCCTTCTGGTAATGCATTATTTACTAAATCAATAGTTTCCTGGGTAACTACATCCTGCCCGTCTAAATACAATGGTTTTCCGTTAGAAGAAAAATCACCTAAGTAGTTATATCGGTCACAGATTTGGGGGATAGGAAAACTCGCCGGAGTTTGCCCTCCGTTTTCTGGAGCAAAACTACTTTTTCTTAAATCAAAACTATCATCTAAACCGTCATTATCGTTATCAACTCCCGATAATGTAGTTTCTGCAACGCCATCACCATCACTATCATATGCTTCGGTACTATCAGATATACCATTATTATCAGAATCGGTATCCAGGTGATCATAAGCATCGGTACCGTCGGTATTTACGGTTCCGTTTACTGTTCCTGCATAATCAGGATCAAAAGCATCATCCATACCATCATTATCTTCATCAATGTTAGATAACCCTTGATAGCTACCACTATTTTGTCCTTCTATAATATCTACAATCCCATCATTATCAGAATCGATATCGTAGCAATCATGTATATTGTCATTATCTGTATCTATAAGGGTGACCGTATTCCCTTGATCAGGATCAAATGCATCTGCTAATCCATCCAGATCTGTATCCAGAAAGTTGCTGTCTGATCCATTATAAACTCCGTCATTATTGGTGTCTTTATCACCTAATCCTGCTTCTACAATATCATAGATACCGTCGTTATCAGAATCTACATCCATAAAATCAGGAATGCCATCCCCATCTCTATCAAAAGCGTCTTGTACTACATTATCACCATTACCACTTATATCGCCATCTAAGTAATTATATAAATCGTCACCATCATCGTCTCCGTAAGGATCTATACCGCTACACTCAACTATGTTAGAAATACCATCACCATCACAATCGGCATCCATAGAATCTAAGATACCGTCTTGATCTTTATCTAGTGGAGAAATACCATTAGCACATTTAAAACCATCATTAGAATTTGTGGTTTCGGTAAGATTAAGTAATGTGGCTGTTGGGACAGCACTTTCGTAATCATTGATTAAGTATAAGCCTCCGTTATTATCTGATAAATATAGTCGATTATTAGCATCTGTATATGCTGCACCAAAGGTACTGCTGGGTAAATTAGATACTGCTTTTTGAGAAAATACGGGTGTTCCCGAAGATAAGTCCCATTTGTATAATTTTCCTCTACTTCCGCCATAAAAAGCACCATTTATATAGGCGATATCTGCACAAGTACTAGGCGAAGTCTGATCGGCTTCTACAACCTCGAAAACGGGAGAAGAAGACCCATCATAGTCTTTTAAATTCGTTATTTTATGAAATGTTTTTTTAGTGTTGTTTTGGTATACCCAAAGATTTCCATCTGCATCGACATCTGCAGCATATCCACCGCCAAAAACTGTAGTCCCTGCTGGAGCAACAGCACCAAGATCGATCACCATATCTTTGGCAATTCTAAGGAGATGTTTGTCACCCTTCTTAATCGCATACAAATAATTATCTTCGGGATTATATCCTCCTGCATTATAAGTAGTAGAGTAGGTGTGTAGTGCTTCAGAATATGAACCAGTAATGGGGTCATAGGCTTTTAAAGACCCAGAGATTACCTGGTAAAAATTACCTTCGTCACAATCAAAGGCTTGTTGAGCATTTGCAGATAAGACTACTAATAGAAATATAAGGGTAGTTATTTTTTTCATGCCGATATAAATTCAGGTTTTCAGATACCTAAAATTAATCTATATCAACTCCTTGTATCGGTGTTATTCGATCAGTGGTAATTTGCTGTAGATGAATGGTTTTTATGAAGAGATGAGTTTTTAAACTGGATAATCAATGAGATGTTACTAATTTAGTTTAAAGCATATTAAGACGCTTCATTAATTCTGGTCGGTTAGAACGGCTTACGGGGATAACATCTTTTGCAATAAGTACACTGTTGTCTTCTATATCAATGATTTTTTTGATATTAATGATATAAGATCGATGTACTTTTAAGAAAAGATCGGTGGGTAGTTTTTCTTCAACCTTTTTTAAGGTAGAGTGCACTGTATAATTTTGCTTTTCGGTTTTTATCAATACATAATCACCTTTGGCTTCTATCAAATTAATAGTTGGGATATTAATCTTTATTAGTCTTCTGTCGATATTAATATAAAGCTCATTTTCTTCAGAAGAAGATGTGTTTGATGACGGTTCTGTAGCAGTCTCTGTTGCGGTTTCTGTTGTAGCAACGGTGGTAGCACTCTCTGCCTTTTGTATGGCTTTAAGAAACCTGGGTAAGGTTATCGGTTTTACCAAATAGTCTACGATGCAATCATATTCAAAAGCTTCTAAAGCAAAGTTTTTGTCAGAAGTGGTTAAGATTATCTTTGGCGGATTCTTTAAGGTATCAATAAAGTCAAAACCTGTAAAATCGGGCATATGGATATCCAGAAATATAAGATCTACCTCTTCTTTGTTTAAGAATTTAATAGCCTGAATTGCATTGGGGAAATCCTCAATCACATTAAGTTCATCAACCTGCGAGCAAAGTTGTTGAATAATCATTCTTGCGGTTTCTTCATCATCTATAATTATGCAATTCATAGTAAGTTGGTTTTTAAGGATTTTAAAGTGTTTTAAGGAAATGCTCTATGGATTCTAAAATTAATATAAATTTTGAATATAGCGAAGTGTTACTGCTTTTTAGCTCTTCTTCAAAATCTATTGCAGTTTGGTACCCTTCTTCAAAACCAAACATTCCGATTTTATGTTTTAGTTTATGCACATTTTCTGCTGCTTTAGTATATGCTTTTGAGGTATAGTTTTTAAGGAATTCGTCTTTTTCATCAGGAAATTCACGCTTTACAATACCAATTAATTTTTGTTCAAAAGCTTCAGAACCCGCAGCCAGTTCTTTTATATATATGAGATTTGGAGATTCGTTCATGCCTTATTTTTTTAGTGTAAAATAAAAAGTAGTTCCGTGTCCTTTTTCAGATTCGATCCAGATGTTACCATTATAAAATTCTACTATTTTTCTTACGATCGATAATCCAATACCGGTTGATTTTTTTTCATCATCAAGCGTCTGAAATATCTGAAATATCTTGTTGTGATATTTTTTAGAAATTCCTTTTCCATTGTCTTTAATCCCGAATTTCCAGAAATCGGGGATTTCTTCATATATCACGATAATCTCTCCTTTATCCTTATCTATTGCTTGTATCGCATTATTCATTAAATTCTGAAATATTTGCTTAATTCGCGATACATCTGCATATATAACAGGAAGCTTGTTGTGTATACTAATGGTTATATGATCAGGAGGGTGTATGAGATGTGTAATATCTTCGATTAAGGTATTTACATCAATATCAGATTCTAAATTTCTTGATTTATCACTAATTATAGAATACTCTAAAATCCCACTAATTAGATTATCCATTTTTTCAATATTTTGATCTATTAAATCCAGGTTCTTTAGTATTGGCGCTTTAAGTTCTCCGTTAGCATCTTCTTTTATCCAGTTAATGAGCGTATTGATACTTCGCAATGGGGATTTTAAATCATGAGATACTACATGTGCATAGTCATTAAGTTCTTTATTACTTTTTTCTAAATCTTTGAGTAGTAATTCTCTTTGTTTCTCGATTTTTGAAATTTGAACCGCTTGCTCTTCTATCATTACGGCAAGTTCGATTCCCGAGAGTTCGTTTCCATTTTTACCTTCTTTCATATTTTTGAAAGTTATGGATTGTAGAATCCTGGTAGCATCCGTTAAACTGGCAATCACCTTTTTTTGTTGTTCTGCTTCCTGCTGAAGCTTTTGATTGGCATCAAACAGTTCTTTAGAACTTATAGACATTGCCCTTTGTAACATCCCTAGTTGATCTTCAAAATTGTGATAAGATTTATCAACCGCCCCAAGAAATTGCGCAATCTTATGAGATTCTGTATTCTCAATATTTAAATGCTTTTTGATTTGTCTGGTCAATAATGAGTGCATATTATTCACTAAATAAAGTTAAGGTCATTGTTTGATTGTGTAGTTCGCAGTTCGAGTTTTTTCCTTCAAAAGGAGAGAGTTCACCATAGGAATAAAAACCGGCTACAGTAGCCTGGGCGCCAATAGCCTCTATCACTTCTTCTACTTCTTCTTCTACACGTTGATCCATAACCAATTTTCTACCAATACAGCTTACCAATACTGCTAATTCGGGTTTATGTTTTCTGTCTTTCATTCCTATTTCTGCAGCTTGCAGGGCTCCATCTACAATATTATCAATATGTCCCATCATTAATTGAACAACAGCTCCCTCTGGGACATCTCCTGCCAGGGTCATCGTATTGCTTTTTTCATCGATAGATAAAATGGTTCTTACAATGGGTTCTTCTTTATCTTTGGATTTAACACTAAGTGGGTATAATAATGCAGATTGAGGGAGTTCTGCCGCTTTATCTCCTAGATATTTTTTATATAAGTCCAGAGCAGGTTGATGATCTAATTCATACAGTACATTTTGATCAGATTTTGTAATAATTCGTTCTGGCCCAAACGGAGTCCATCCTCCATACTGGGCATAACTAATCTCTAGAGACTCACCATAAAAGGCAATTAAGATAACCTCTCCTTCTTTAGGATTCTCATTATATCCCGATATTGTTTTTTCAAATCGCGAATCATCCCCGCAGAGCCCTCCTGTAATGGCAATATCGTCGATCCTTGTTTCAAGACCTTCAATTAAGGCCGAACCATTTACAAAACTGCCTTCAGAAACAATAAAAATATGCTTTAAGCCTTCTTTGGGTACTTTTTGAATCAGTTTGTTTCCTAGTTGTATTGCATCTTTATTATTATCGATACTATTTTCTCGAAATATGGCATAGGTACTTTTTTCAAACTCTATAGCGGTTAATGTTATCGAATCATCAAGAACTCTACTCCCAATAATTTCACCGGCAGTAGAGCCGATAACAATTTCTCCATCCGGGAATAGTTTTTTTACATCATTATAAACTTCGGGATTCTCTAATTCATATCGATTCCCGAAAACCAAAACTAAAGGGTTTTTTAGCTTTTTTTCTGTCGTTACAACAGCAGTCCAATCTTGATTTTTTTTCTTTTCGAATTGTTGAAATCTCATAGGTCCTATTTTTTTAATGTGAAGTAAAATGTTGTGCCCTTACCTAATTTACTTTCTAACCATATATCACCTTCGTACAGATCTATTATTTTTTTTACAATGGCAAGCCCTATTCCAGAAGAGTTTTCATTATCTCCTACAGATTGAAACATCTTAAATATTTTTTCGTGATGTTCTTTTTTTATACCAACACCATTGTCCTTAATGCTAAAGAGGTGATGTGTTTTTTTGTCTTCATAATCAATTTCTATTTTTCCGATTTCTTTATCGGTATAAATAACAGCATTACCAATTAGGTTCTGAAAAAGCTGTTGTATTCTGGTCGTATCACCATTGATTACAGGAAGTTTCTTTTTAATAGCAACTTTTATATGATCAGGAATCAGAATGATATTTTTTATGTCATCTATAAGTATATTAAGATCTATTTCTTTGGTTTGTAAGTTTTCTTTATTACTTACACTAGAATAGCTAAGAATATTATTGATAAGGGTTTCCATTTTTTCGAGTGTATTTTCGATCATGGTAAAATGGTGTACCCCGGTTTTATCAAGTGTATCAACATGGTCTTCTTTAATCCAGTTTACAAGGGCATTAATACTTCGTAATGGTGATTTTAGATCATGAGAAACGATATGAGCATAATCCTTAAGTTCCTGATTTGTTTTCTCTAGGTTTTTTACTAATTGATCTCTTTGTTTTTCTACTTTTAATTGTTCTGTTATATCTTCTATAAATGCAACCTGGTATTTAATATTTCCATCATGATCTCTTACTGCTGCGATATTGGTTTTGGCCCAAAATGAATAACCATTGTGTTTTATATATCTTTTGTTTACCGAAAAACTATCGATTATTCCTGTATTCATCTTTTCTAAATTTTCGGCTACAGCTTCATATTCGTCTTTTATAGAGATATCTTTAACTTCTTTTTTCAGGAGTTCTTCTGCGGTATACCCCAATAGATTTTGAAATGCCTTATTGGTTTGAACTATTTTACCAAATTGAGCAAGTACAATTCCTAAAGATGAGTTTTCGACAATAACAGATAGTTGTTTTTTCTGTTCTTCGAATATTTGTTTCTGTTTAAGTTCTTCTGTAATGTCTGTTACAATACCCTGTGCCCCTATAGGAGTCTTGTTTTTATCATAAATAAGACTAGCATTGATATGAACGGTGCGTATTCCATTTTCTTTTGTATATACCCGGGCCTGGTAATCAGAAAAAGAACCTTTGGTAACCAATTCCTGAAAAGAAGTCATGGCATATTTATAATCTTCTTTATAAATAAGTTTTACGACATTTAGTTTTTCTTCGGCGATATCATATCCAAATAAATTTCTAGCAGCATAGTTCATCTCCAGGACATTACCAAAAATGTCCATTCTAACGTAGGCATCTAATAAATTATCAAATACACCCTGTAGCTCAGATTCTTTTGTACCTACCTGTTCTTCTAATTTTTCATTGGTTTCCTTTAATTCCTGAGTGATGAGATAAAGTTCCCGGGATTTATCCTCAAGAATTTTTTCTGCTTGTTTTCGAGCTAATTTTTCTCTTTGTATAGCTCTTTTTAGTATTTCGATGTCCTCACTACTCATTTGTTTTCACGATACTAAATTTTACTTCCGTTCCATCCGATGTGAGTTTTTCTAGAGTGATTTTGGCTGTAGCATCAAAATGCTCAAAAGTTTTACGCATTAATCCAAGTCCGAAACTATACATAGCTCTACTGGATTTATAAATCATCACCAGTTTAGTAGCTGTTTTCTCTTGTATTTCAAAAGTAGGAAGTTCTGCATCGGGGTATATTTTACGAACTTCGACATGAATATGATTTTCGATAGAAGATAGCATTTCTATGGGATCATTGTACTTGTTAATTAAATCGGGATAGCTACTAGCTAAAACAGAAAAAAAATGTTCGGCATATGTAAGAAGAAGGTCGTCGATACTTAGTTTTGTATGTTCACTAAGATGCTTTAACAATCCCAGCATTTCAGAAAAATCATAGGTGCCTATAGCAGTGTATGCTCCTTGAGAGGGTAGATTAGACTGTTGAATAATTTTATCAACCACTGCTAATCCAAATTTATCTTCGACTAATTCTAAAAATTCTGTAAATACTATTCCTTTCATTCTTTTAAAAACTTTTTGGTTAGATGTTTTTATACCTCAAAAATACTGTTGCGTTATAGCTTTGAGTGATTTTGTGTGATCTTGAAAGAAAACGATATAGGGGTAACTCTCAGTGTTTTGAGTTGTAACTAGTTTAACTCAAACTGATGTTTTCTTCTGGGGGTATAAAAACGGATAAGAACTCCTATAGTGACAATATATTTACATTAAAAAAGTATCTATTTCATATCCATATTATTTTTTGAGGTTTATAAAGATAACCGTTATGCTTTTAAAAGTTCATTAACACTCCAGTATTCGATTAAACATTTTATTTTATGCGTGTATTCTTCATACTTTAGAGGTTTTACAATATAACCAGCAGCTCCAATTTCATAAGCTTCTTTAAGATCTTGATGATTATTAGATGTACTTAAAATGATCACCGGTATATATTGTAATGATGTATCTGCTTTTAACTCTTTTAAAAACTCTAAACCGTTCATCTTAGGCATGTTTAGATCAAGGAAAATAATATCGGGTTGTTGATCCTTTTGCGCTAAAACATCTAAAGCTTCTTCACCATTTTTGGCCTCTATAATTTTGTGAGGATAGTCATTTTTATCCAAAACTCTGGCAAATTTTAGCCGTTCTATTTCATCATCATCTATTAATAAAAAAGTCAAACTCATCTTTTCAGTGTTTTAAGTTAGGTTAAAAAATGTTCTTTAACAACACTAAAGGTCTCCTTTTTAGGGATAATTTTATTACTACTTTCGTTGAAATGTATTTTTAGTGTAGACGAATGGTAATTTTTTATAGATAAATGGGAATTGAAAAAATAGCAATACTGAAGAGTAAAAATGTATCTTTTACAGATAAAAGCAATACTCTGGATACGTTCATTAGTCACTTCTGAAAATATAGTTGTATCATTACAAAACAATTAAAAAGTTAATCCTTCATTTTAGTATAAATAATGCAAGACAACCCTCGAGAAACAACAGATCTAAAATTACAAGTTGAAAATGAAATTGATACCATTATTGTTGGTTCTGGAGTAGGGGGGCTTGCTTCTGCAATTTGTTTGGCTCGTAGTGGCCAACGGGTATTAGTTCTCGAACAACATGATGTACCCGGGGGGTGGTGCCATAGTTTTTACCTAAATGGATATCGGTTTACACCTGGAGTGCATTATGTAGGATTGTTGGATAAGGGACAATCGACAAGCGAGCTTTATGAAGGACTGGAGATTGCAAATGATCTCGCTTTTTTTAGGATGAATACAAAGGCATACGAGCATTGCTGGATTGGGGATGAACGTTTTGATTTTCCTGCCAATTTTGATGAATTATGCGACTCGTTATCACAACGTTTTCCCGAAGAAAAGAAGGATATTAAAAAATACCTCACTATGGTTCGTACAGTGAGTCGACAAATACAATTAATCCCCAAAATAAAAGGCTTTTGGGATCATGTTACGATTCCTTTTCGAACAAAATATATGGGTAAATATGCATTATTTAGCCTAAAAAGAGTGATCGGTTGGTATCTTAAAAACCCATTGCTCAAAACGATACTCAATATACAATATGGAGATCATGGATTACCACCAGGTAAAGCAAGTTTTCCTTTGCATTGTGCAGTAATGGATCATTATTTTGACGGTGGTTTTTATCCCATGGGTGGAGGAGGAGCCATAGTAAAGGCAATGACTAATGCGATCAAGAAACATGGTAGTGAAGTACGTACCGGGCAAAGTGTAAAACGTATTTTATTAGAAGGAGAAAAGAAAAAACGAGCTATTGGAGTCGAACTCGAAAGTGGAGAGCGAATTTTTGCCAAAAGGATCATCTCTAATGCAGATCCGGGAAAAACTTATTTAGAAATGGTAGGCCGGGAGAATATAAGTCGCAGATTATTAAAGAAACTTAATAAAACGAAATATTCGTGTACATCATTGATGCTGTTTTTGACAGTAGATATGGACCTTCGAAAAGCAGGACTGGATTCTGGTAATATTTGGATGATGCCCAAAAATGCAGATATGGATGAGCAGTTTGCAGAAATGCAAAGAGTAGATATCGAAGAAGGCGAAGAATTTGCAGGCCTTTTTATAAGCTGTACAACGCTTAAAGATCCTATAAGTTATGATGGTCGATATCATACCATTGAAGTGATTACCTATATTAATTATAAAGCTTTTGAACGATTCGAAAATGAGAATAAAGAACGCTCTCAAGAATATCTGCAGTTCAAAGAAAAACTGACTCAAAAGTTTATGAATAGCCTGGAAAAAGTGGCTCCCGGGATTAGTGATCGCGTGGTACAAAAAGAACTGGGAACCCCAATAACCAATCAGTATTATATAAATTCTACTAATGGTTGTGTATATGGTACCGAAAAAAGTTTGCGTCATATTGGCCCATTGGCGTATAAACCAAAAAGTGAGATCGAAAATTTATACCTCTGTGGTGCCAGTATTGCATCTCACGGAGTAGCAGGAGCAAGTTATTCTGGAGTTCAAACAGCGGCGATAATTCTTAAATGTAGACAAGATGATCTTATTCAACCAGATGCAGATCTAAACCAGGATGTTCGTATTTATGATGCCGAAGATCCTTCTGATTATCCAGATTGGATGCTACGCAAAATAGAAGTTAAAAAGGCACGTTTGGCTACCGATGATAATAGATTTTCTTCTCTGAGAGAAAAGTAATCTTCACTAGAGATACATTAACGTTATCCCAATTAAGTTATAGAGCTTAATCGGGATAATGCTAATAGTCAATTCTCCTTATTTTTTTACTTGTTATTATAAGGAATATAATTTTCCCAATACCATGGTGTATATGTATCTGCAATTGATATTTCTAATAATTCTTTAAAGATACTTTCTCCATTATCACTATTAGTCATTATCATAATACCTTTTTGAGCTTCTGGAAATATAATTGAATAATGCTGAAACCCATTGCCATGACATTCTTTAAATGCTCCAAAACCATATGGAGTTTTTAAAACACCCCAGCCTAATCCATAACTTAACTCAATAGCATCATTTTGTGTAGAATCTTTTAGAGCAAGTGGTCCAAATTGTTTGATAGAACGAATTCTAAATTGTGGTTTAAACAGCTCGTTCCAAGAGTTTTGTGTGATAATTTTGTTTTGCAATACAGCTTTAAGAAATTTTGAATAATCTTCTGGAGTAGTTTCTAATGTACTACCGCCTCTCGGCTCATTGTCTATATCTTTTTTAAAACGCTCACCTGTGATAGTATGACCATATGCAAAATTGTCTTCGAATGATGGTGACCATTGATAACTGGAGTGATCCATGTTTAATGGTTTAAAAATTATTTCCTGTGCTAATTCTTCCAGATTCTTCCCCATTATTTTTTCTAAAACGACTTGCAGGTAAATAAATCCTTCTCCAGAATAACTATATCTGGTTCCTGGTTCTAGGTTTACACGAAGTTGATGATCTGATTCCATCCATCTAGAATTTGCAAAACCTGTAGTGTGCGTCAAACACATACGAGCTGTTATTTTGTGATATAAACTATCGTTTTTTAAGGCAGAAAAATCATCGTGCCAACGTGTAAGAGGTTTGTATTCGTATATTTTTTTTGGTAAATAAGATTCTAAAGCCGTGTCGAGATCAATAATACCGTCTTCTACCAATTTCATGACGAGTACACCAAAAACTGCTTTACTAAAAGAGCCTCCGTAGATATTAGTAACACCATTTAGAAGTAATTTTTTTTCATAATCTTTATACCCCAAAACCTTCTTATAGGCAACTTCATTGTTATTAAAAATAGTAACTGCAATCCCAGGGATATTTGCATTTTTGATAAGTCGATTAATTTGAATTGTTAGCGAGTCTTTAGCTATTTCAGTTCCGTCTAATCGTACAATATTTTGCGCTCTCGCTTTAGTGCAACTTGCAAAACACATCAAGCTTATCAATAGTACAACTATCATTTTTTTAGATTCAGCTTTTTTGATACTGTTTAGAAACGGAAATGATAATGGATAATAACATTTTTGCGAATTCACAACTCTTATTATATTAAATAACATACAAATAGTACTAAATGGGATTACAGATATAAAAAAGAAAAACCCCCATTTTTCGACAATTAAAAGAGCTATCAATGAGAGTATGTATAGTATACTCATTGTTATCTGAAAATTAATGATTTTAATACCGTGACGGTTGTATAGCTCGTTATCTTCTCGCTTATGAATCCAAATGAATAAAGGAAAAAGTATATTCGCAAGTGGTATTATAAAGCCTAAAATAGGAGTGCCGTGTAATAAGATGAGCCATTTTTTCTGTATTGTCTCTTCCTTTGGGTTTTCTAATATCAATAACTCGTTCACTTCAATGTCTAATGCAGCAGCTAATAATTTTACAGTTTGAAGATGCGGAGTTACCTCTCCTTTTTCTATACGCTGAATAGTACGAATGGTAACTTGTGTTTTTTCTGATAATTCTTCTTGAGTATATCCTTTTAATTTTCGCTGATACACCAAGTTTTTTGCAATTGATTGAGTTTCCATAATCATATTTTTGTTTGATACAAAGCTATAGAGAGTCTCTTGTTTTTGTAACGACATTTAGATGTCACCTATCTGTCATTTTTATATGAGGAATCAAAACATAACACTTAACTGCATTCTTATGATTTCATACAAGGTATGTGTAGTCATTACCACTACAAGTATCTTTTTGTTTACCGAAGGTAACTAAAATCAATATAGAGATTGTAAAATCTTATATGAGTACTATTTAAATCAGAAAAGGTGTTACTCTGTTTTTCTTTTATCAATAACAATGACAGGTTTTCTGCTTAGTTTAGGAAATTGAAGTTTCAGGATGTCTTTTTTATCATGAAATTCAATTTTAGGAGATACTCTTAACTTTGCTCTAAAATGATCTTTTATATCATGAAGCAATTCTTCTGTAGGACTTTGTGTACCTATTTTGATTAAAATTTCATCTGTTCCTATGGTATTGTGAAAAATCTCGATGATATAATTTTCTACTTCATTAAAATCATTGAGAATATTATCCATAGCAGGAGGGTATAAAGTTGTTCCTTTATACTTAATCATTTGTTTTTTTCTTCCTACTACCGACCCCAAACGCATGGTATTACGTCCACATGCACAAGGTGAAGTATGCGCCTTGACCATATCTCCTGTTTTAAATCGCAATAAAGGCATTGCTTCTACTCCCAAAGTAGTAACC
This sequence comes from Aquimarina atlantica, assembly GCF_000626715.1. GTDB lineage: Bacteria > Bacteroidota > Bacteroidia > Flavobacteriales > Flavobacteriaceae > Aquimarina > Aquimarina atlantica. The sequence continues at coordinate 257,436 of NZ_AQRA01000005.1, forward strand.
GTAAGTTCTCCTACCTCACCAGGAGGAACAGGGCAATTATGATCATCTAGAATTTCTACAATAATTAATTCTGGGTGATGATGGCCTCCTTGTTGTTCGCTACACTCTGTAAAAGCAGTATTCATTTCTGTAGATGCGTAGGTAGAGTATAGTTCTATGTTCCAGTTATCTTTTATCTTTTTTGCTAGTGTGTTTAACGAAAAATCTTGATTTCTAAGAGATTCTCCTATACAAATAGCACCTTTTATCCCCGAAGCATTCAGATCAATATCGTGTTCCTGGGCATATTTAATTAATTTTAATAAAAATGAAGGAACTACAATTAAGTAGGTAGGTTTAAATTTTAAAATAGAATCCCATTGTAATTCGGGAATCCCGGCTCCTACCCGTATAATCCCGGCTCCTAATTCCCGAGCACCCATAAAATAGGCTATTCCTGCCATAAAACGCCTATCGATAGTTGTCATTAATTGCATTACGTCTTCCTTTTGCACACCAGCACAGGCAAAAGAAATGGCTTCGTTATACGCTAACCTTTTTAAATCATTATCTGTTAGTGCAAAAGTAACAGGCTCCCCCAAGGTCCCCGAAGTTGTGACATAATCTATGATTTCACTTTTTGGGACACAGATAAAATCATCATTAAACTGTTGTAATTGCTCTTTGGTAGTAACTGGTATTTTTACCAGATCTTCTAGAGTATTAATTGTCGAAGGAAGAATATTATGTTTTGCAAAAACACCTTGATAATAGGTAGAGTGTGTATCTAAATATGATATTAATTTCTTTAATTCTTGCTCTTGTACCGCTTTGATCTGAGCCAACGATGCTTTTTCTATTTCAGGAATCATTGTTTTAATTTCCTTTTTAATTTTTTAATATACGAATCAATTTCACGTTTGTCGGGAACTGTCGTAATTTCTTTGTTGCCTGCCTCTTCAAAGGCATGCAATGCTGCAGTATAATATTGTTTTTCGTAATAATATTTACCAATTAAATAATATACTTCCCAATACTCTGGATTGGTCTTCTGAAAAGTCCCAATAAAAGAAGGGGCTAACATTTCTTTATCGTCAATTGCTTTTTGAAGGTCTTTGCGTAACCGTCTGTAGTTTTCATAATCTTTATATGCCTTAGTAAATTGAAAAGGATCTTTTTCAATATTTAATTCAGATTGAGATAATATTGTTTTTGTATGTTTTTTATTAAAGATATCATTCAGGTTATAAGCAACAAATTCTCCTAATTGATATGGGTTTGATGATACCCAAACCATGCGATCTTCTGGTTTAAAAACAATACCGTGATGTGCTAATAATTGATTTAAAGCTTTTTCATTACCATATCCGATTTGTTTATTGTCTAGTCCTTCTCTATTTCTTAAGATATCTACAGCAATTTGCGGTGTTATTTTAGGTTGCTGTTGTAATAACTCCTGCATTCTTTTATAACGATATTGAGAATGGCTTTCTTCGATATGTTTTATATTATTTTGATCATCAGAATAGGCTTCACTCTGAAAATGATTAGAACAAATTAACTGATTCGAGTTAGGGACATCATAAACACCAAAGTTTTTGGGAGATACTTCAATAGTAATAGCTTTTTTATCTTTTGCACTTCCTATAAATATAGATTCAGATACAAAAACTTCCCGTTTTTTTGCTATTGCAATGGCTTCATCAATTGTCGAGGCGTATTGTAAAATCTCACGAACCAAAATTGAAATTGGCGTTTTTGCCAATAAAGGAATTTTAGATTTCCCCGCATTTATAGTTACCGTAAGTCCGTGCTCATTCATTCCCGAAACCACACCAATCATTCCTCCCCAGGTTACAGACATAAACTTATGACCATTTGTTGGGGTTACAAAAGCAATGATTTTATCTTTGGCAAAGTCATCACCGGCATAAAAATCAAAATTCCTACCAATGATCAAATCACCATCTACGGTTTTTTCTCCCCAGGCTGCAAATGAAGAACATCCTACTAATGCTAAATCCTGCAAAGCATGCCCTATATCATGTGCACCATGAAGATATAGTATTCTTAAGTAGTTTTCTGCTATGTGATTATAATCGTTTGATGCATATTTTGAAAGCCCATATATTTCTGCTTTATACTCTGCAGGAATATGTAAATACATTTTTCTATTATACCAGGCGACAATTTTTCTTAATATATATTGTTTTGTTTTTGAAGGGACTAATTCTCCTACCTTAGATAAAAAAGCATGCTCCTGCTTTTTAAATAGTTCTTGTGTCAGGCTTCCGGTTAATAAACCTATTTGTAAAGGATCTCCTTCTACATAAAGCTCCCACAAACCTTGCTTGTTTTTACTAAGAAAATTACTTCCGATAGTAAAAACAGAATCCGAAACTTTTATTCTTTTTTCAATAGAAGAAGAATAACTACTAACGTCTGGGATATCTTTTATCGATTTAGAGACACCACATGACATTAACAGAAAAAAGAGTGCAAAAAAGCACAGCCATTTTGTAAAACAATATGTTTTTAAGAACATACTTCTTTGTTTTTTTAGATGCTTGATATTTTTGTTGTTCTCATATCCTAAATTGTTTTTTGCTCCTTATTAGCTTCTAGTATTTTATCAAGCAAATAATCTTTACCTATTATTTCTGAGCAAGTAGTGACAGCACTAATAGTAACTCCCAAGATGCCATGCATATTTAAACTCTGCCCCGTAAACATTAAATTTTTGATTTTGGTCTTAGGAGATAAGAAAGAATGCATTGGTTTATTAACGTCTTTAACATAACCATACATCGATCCTTCATTACTACCGATATAATCTCTATAGGATAGTGGTGTCGAGGTATACGTTTCTAGAATACAATCTCTTATATCTGGAAACTTTTTCTCTAATTCAACAATGATTTTTTCAGCTTTTTCAGCTTTAAAGTCTTCATAGGTTTGCCCTCTTTCATTTTTATTAGCTACCGTATTAAATGTGTCTTGCCAGGGTTTAACTTCTTCATAACGCATATACGTCATTACGGCAATACTATCCCCATATTCATCTGTTTTTTTATTAACCCCCATAGTCATCATATATCCTTCTGGCCAACTTTCGTCGGTATAACCCTGTGTATCCCAAACTCTATCTGGGTGATTAAAATGATAGAAATTTTTGTTTTGATAGGCAAAAGTGTTTGGTTTTAATACAATATATAGCGTAAAAGCAGCAATTGTACTTTCGATCTTATGTACTCTATTGGCATATGATTTTCTAAATTTATCTTCTCCAGCTAGCTTTAGCGTTAGTTTTGGTTCAATATTAGAGATAAACAAATCTCCTTTTATTTCTTTACCATTTTTACAGGTAACAGAATTGATTTTTTTATCATCAAATCCAAATTTAACAACCTCATGGTGTTTGTATGTTTCTCCCCCATATTCCTTTAACCTTTTGATTAAAACTTTTGTAATCTGGCTACCACCATTTATACATCGGTATGAGCTTTCGATGTAAGAGTTAATACATAAGGCATGTACATAGAAAGGAGTACGATCACTGTCTCCGGCATATAAATAATTTGTTCCTGCAAGAACTCCCTGTAGTTTTTTATTATCTGTAAGAGAATTGATATAGGACTTCGCATTAAGCGAAAAAATTTCACTATCATCAAAGTAAGGTTTCCCTTGTTTTAACTGATACAATGGAAATTTACGACATGTTTCTTTTAGTTTATTACAATAGGTTATAATAGCTTCTTCCTCGTCTGGAAATTGATCAACCAAAACTTTTATAAAATTCTCATATCCTTGAGCATGTCTGTATTCTTTTTCATCACCTTCAAAAGTTATAATATCAAAACCGTCTTCATCGAGTTTTTTTAATTTTAAATCATCTATGATACCGATGTATTTAAAATATTGATATAGATTTTGGCCTTCAGAAAGCCCACCAATATAGTGTACTCCTGTATCAAAAATAGTTTTGTCTCTTACAAAGGTTTGTAGATTTCCTCCGTATTGATTGTTTTTTTCTAACACACATACACTATAGCCTTCTTTGGCTAAAATGATGGCAGAAACCAAACCACCTAAACCACTTCCAATAATTACAATATCATAATGCTCTTTCACACGTTTAAATTTTAGTAATTTATTAATAATAAATTAATTATAAAATTGAGAACGTGTGTAACCCACTACGTTCTCGCATTAAAAATTTAAACATTTTCTTTTATGAAATACTTGTTGAAATTTCTTAATGCTCGTTTCATTTTTTAATTTTCTTTGTTTTTTAAAATAACCAGATTATTCTTTTGGTGCCTGGTCTCGAATCCCAAATTAGCAATTACCTGTGCGTGTGTATTTTGACTTTCGTTTAGTAAAATTAACAGATCAATTTTGCTGCTTAGGATCTTTTCTAATTCATTTTCTGTAATTGTAGCTAAATTTAGAATAAGCACATTTGCATCATACGCCATTATTTCTTCTATAGTATCGACACAAATAATTTTACTATGATTATTGGTAATATAGCTGTTTTTAACAATATCTCGTATGTTTTTATTTTCTATATAGTTAATAATTTTCCTGTCTGGACTATCTAAAGATAACAGAAAATCTAATTGACCCGAATCTTTAGAAATATGAAGTATAGTTTCTTTTTTTTCGACTGTGTCTATAATTATTTTGTAAATCTCTTTATTCGCTTTTAAATCTTTTAAAACTTCTTTATAAAGAGGATCACCTTTGTATCGGTATTCTTCGAGAATAATTTTGTTAAAATACGCATCGTGCTCTATCTCATTTCTAAGGTTCTCAAATTCACTTTTAAAATATGCTCCAATTTGTTTTGTTTTTCTAGCATAGTTTTCGCCAAAACTAGTATCGTTTGCTTTTATCCTATCAAGTATTTTGATGGTTATGCTGCCGTCTTTAATAATAAAACTTCCTTTAGGGAGTACTTCAGAATTTCCATGTATTAGTACCGGAATGATGTCTAGGCCAAATTGCTCTGCCAGATAAAATGCTCCTTTGTGAAACCGTTTAATTTTATTGGTATTAGATCTTGTTCCTTCGGGAAAGGCTATAAGCGAATACCCCTGATCAACTTTTTTCTTTAAATGCTCTAATCCATTCTCTATGCCACTAGATACAGGATAAAAGCCAGCCAGTTGTACTGCTTTTCCAAAAATAGGAGAGTTGTATACCCAATCGTTTACCAGGAAAATAATTTTTGGATATAACATTCCTATTGCCAAAATATCTAAGAAAGAAGTATGATTAGCAATAATGACTCCTGGTTTCTCAAAGGTTTCATTACTTTGATTAATAATCTTTTTACGTACAAAAGGATTTGTATATAGTACCGATCCCATAAATTTTGACATTATTTTATGAAACCATTTCATTTTCATTTTTTTAGGTAATGGGATAATTTTTATGAAAACTACGCTAAATAACGAAAGTAATAGGCCTCCTAAACCATAGTAGCCAAAAGAAAGAATAGAATGTAAAAATAACCTAAGTGTTATTGGTCTTTTTGTCTTACTCCCGATAAAAAGCCTAAATAATTGAGGTTGGATGGTGAATGATATAACAATTGCAGATAGTATACCGATAATAGAAAGTAATGATATCGTATACAGCGCAGGATGTTTGGCAAATATTAAAACACCAACTCCCAAAATAGTAGTAATAACAGATAAAATAATAGATGTTTTATGAGTTGCTACTGCTTTTTCTCCTGTTCTGTATTCATGTAACAACCCATTAGTCATAAAAATACTATAGTCTATTCCCAGACCAAAAATAAAGGTAGAAATTATAATATTAAAGATGTTAAACTCTAATGAGAATAATCCCATTATCCCAATGGTTAGTAACCAGGTGATCGCTATGGGGATACTTGTTACCAAGGTAAGAGATAAGCTTCTGTAAAAGAATAAAAGGATAAGTAACACCACAATTAATGAGTAACCAACTAGTTTGTTAAAGTCATTTTTTAGATTTCCTAAAAAGGTTTCATTCATATGTTTTCTGTCGATAACTATGGTCTGAGGCTCATCTTTAAACATATCAACTACATGTTGTGCATTCTCATCTTTTACTTTAACGAGTGTTGTTGCTGTAACAAAATCCTCTTTTGTTGTTATATAATCTGCTATAGAAATCGTTTTTAAGGCGTTGTAGTCTGTAATTTTTAAAGGCTTAAAATTCGACTCCAGAAGTGTATAAAATGCATTAAAACTAGTAGGCTTAAAACCTAATTTGTTTCCACTTTCAATAAGATTAGCTTTTGTACTTGCTATTGTATTTGTATTCCAAAACGAATTCCACCTCGATATTCTTTCTTTTTGAGTTTTTTCTGAATAGATTAAAGATCCGATAGAGCTAAAATCGATTACTTTTCCTTCATTTTTTAGTAGTTGCAGCTTTTCAAAAATCTTGTCATTTACCTGTAGAACACCTTGCTCTGATTTTTCATAGGCTGCCAGGTAAATGGATTTTGAAGCAATATTAGTTAAAGCATCTAATCTTAATTGTGCATCTTTTAACTCTTGCGGCTCGAAGTTTAGTTTAGAAATATCATTGTTAAATTGTACTTTACTATAGGTAAACAGACTTACTATTAATACTAATGATAAGGTTATAATTACCCATTTGTTCTTATGTAAAGGATATTGAGCGGCATTATCGATTAGTGTTGTTTTTGGTCTTTTTTGAGCAGTGCTTTTATAAACCTGTGGGATAAATATTAATGCAAAAAAAGAAGATCCTACAACGCTAATTGCTGCAAAAATACCTAAATCCTGAAGCGCTTGCGATTCTAAAAATAATAAACATAAAAATGCCAAAGCGGTGGTTAAGCTACTCATTAAAACTGGAGTAGTGATTTCTTTATAAACTGCTTTTATATTAGTATTACTTCTTATGTGTGTTAAGATATGAAGCGAATAATCCAAGGTAACCCCCAGTAGTACGGAACCAATACCCAGAGATATTGCAGAAATTTTTTCGCGAATTAAGAACAATAAAGCAATGGCTAATAGCCCGCCAAAAATGGTTGGAACAAATAAAATAATCGGAATAGTAATTTTTCTATAAAAGAAAATAAGTATGATTAATAAAATCGTAATAGCGATACTAATGGTTAGTTGAATATCCCTTTTTATTTGTTTAGCATTTGCTACAGCGATTAAAGCGCCTCCAAAATATTCGCTTTGTACTTTACCTTTAAAATGATCATTAAGTTGATCGTTTATTTGATAAAGATCTTCTACAAATATGGCATTCTTGTCTGTTTCACTAGATTTTAACTTAGGCGTTATAAATAATAAAACGTGATTCTGATCTTTACTAAGTAAAAAACCATTGTGTAATGTGAAATCATCTCCGAAACTAAGTTGCTGTAATTTTTTTAAGGCAATAAATGATAGTCCCAGGGGATCCTTTAAGATATTATCTCTTGCAATAATTCCCGTAGGTGAAATTAAAGTTTTATAATTACTATTCGTTATAGCTTCTATACTATCTTTTCGAATTTTATTTTTGATATCCTTATAGTCGCTTTCTTGTAAAAAAAGAGGAAGGTTTTTGTAAACAAAATCTAAGGTGTTAAAAATATCTTCTTCTTCGACTTTACCTTGAATTTGGGTAATATACTCACCAGATTTTATAGTAACACTATCAATAAATTGCGATGCATATTTTGTGAGATCATCTACCGACCCTTCGGGTTCGCGTGTAATGTTTACTATAATTTTATCAGCAAAGTTTACTGTTTTTAATACTTTTTGAATCTCGGACGTCTTATCATTTGTAGGAATTAATTTAGTAATATCCTCTTCAAATTGAATTTTTGAAGCAATAAATAGCAAACCCGAAATAATGAGCAAAAATATTCCAAAGCTCATTACTTTTCTGGAAACAATAGATGTATATAAACTATAAAAAAAGCTATCCATTATGATGCATTATTTTTTTTAGAAAAAATGGTAAGAAATACATATCCTAAAATTCCTAACGTAATAGCAGAAATTATAGCCAAGGTAAAACTACCTACAATATAAGTTTTAAGACTTTTTATCATTTCAAAATTTTCACCAATATTGGTAAATGACGGTTGAGGTTCTCCTAAAACAAAACTACCAACTTTTAAACTCATAAAAATGATAAAAGGAATAAAGGGAGGCAAACTTACATTAGAAAAAGCAAAAGAAATTACTTTATTTAGTTTTAAAACAACAGCAAAAAACAGTACAAGTGCAGTATGAAACCCCCATAGTGGTGATATCCCTATAAAAACTCCCAAAGCTACAGATAATGCTTTTTTTTGTGGGGAATCCTGGCTTTCTAAGAAATCTTCAAAAAAGAAACGTTTTACTCCTTTTTTTTTAACTTTTCGGAATAAATTTCTGGGTTTTATATATAAAAAAGCTACTGTGACCAACCAGGTATTAAGTATGCTTATTCGGGTAAAGTCTTTAAAAGGCCTAAAATGTGATACCCGCTCGGTTTCATCATATAATACTTGTATCGGAATATTTTTTACAATTACATCACTCCATGCCGCTTTTACAATAACCTCTATTTCGAATTCGAATTTTGAAGTATAAAAATTTAGATTTGCTAATGCTTCGAGTGGATATAGTCTATATCCAGATTGGGTATCCTGAAGCTTTGTGCCCGTTTCTACCCAAAACCAGAAATTAGAAAACTTATTACCGAAGCTACTCTTTTTAGGAACACTTTCCTGACTCATATTTCTTGCCCCAATGAGCAAGATGTTTTTATTTTCTGATGTTTCTAAGGATGTAATAAAAGCAGGAATATCTTCGGGAAAATGCTGACCATCAGAATCTATCGTAATTGCATATTTAAACCCTTGTTTTTGTGCAGCTGCAAACCCAACACGCAAAGCATTACCTTTTCCTTTGTTTTTTTGTAGATGGATTTGTTGAATTTGAGGATATTCCTTTAAGATCTCTGGAGTCGTATCTGTGGCTCCATCGTTTACAACAATAATATTTTTAGTGTAAGATAATACACCATCTATAACCCTTCGTAATGTTTTGCAATTATTGTAGGTAGGAATTATTACACATACGTTGAATAGGTCGATTTTTTGCTTTGTAAACTCTTTTATCACTCAATTGAAGTGTTTCAATTTTTAAGGAACTAAAATTACTGCTTTTTCTTCATCACTAAAAGCTTTCGATTGCAAAATATACTCACCGATATGCTTTTTTAAAATTTTAGGTTTTATCGTCTTGTATTGTTTAAGCAGAAATAATTTATCTTCTTTTATATTAGATTTATATTTTAGCAATCTAGGCGTATTTTCTTGTATTCCTATACGTATAAAACGAGGTTCGACAGCATTTGGGGATTTTTCTATGGCAAATTCAATGTATGAAACTCCTTCTATAAACAGTCGTTTTTTTTCTTTTAAACTTTTTTCATACTTCGCCCGCAATGTAATAGCCGCTCCTTTATAAGCGACCAAAACAATATCATCTTTTTTATTTACAGATGCAAGTTGCTCATTAAGTGCAGCTACTTTTGTTTTGTCGTGAGCAGCTTCTCTATATGCTATTCTTACGATATCTAAATCTATCGATAGCATAGTAAAAGATAATAATGATATGAATGCAAATAAAAATTTCACTTGTTTGGGTTTTGGTAATTATTCGATAATATATTAATTATAAAATTAAGAGCGTATGTAGTCGCTACATTCTCTCATTAAAAATTTATATATTTTTAATGTTAGTTTTGTATATAAATTTACTTTGTTTTAAAATTTGCAGTCAATTTTAAAGCAACTGTATCTTCAAATGTAGTTACATTTTTTACTTTATAAGTATCATCTGTCTGGGTAATGTCTAAAGTTAAAACTAAATCTGGATTTTTTTCAGGATTTATAATAGCCATAAATTTAACATTGCTAGAGGACTGCATAAAGAGTTTTTTATTTACAATACCTTCTGTTAATTCTTTTATGATTTGCATCATACAAACACCTGGTGTTACAGGATTTCCTGGGAAATGCCCTTTGAAAATCTCATGGTTTTTGTTGATGGTAATAGTTGCTGTCGATATATTTTCAACAGTCTCTAATGTATTTGCGGTGTAAAAATCTTTTAGTAACATATGTAATTAGAAATTAAATCTATACGAAAGACCAATTTGAAAAACACGATTAAATTGATTCTTTTCTTCGTATATAGATTGTGTTGAAAAATCATGAAAATCACCAGAAAATACATCTAGCGTGCCATGTTTATATCTAGCTTCTATAGCTATTCCGTTTTTAAATTCATAACCAAGACCAGCTGCAAAAGAAAGATCTACAAAAGTAATGTCATTACCTTCTTCTCTGTTTACAAGGCTTACTGGAGTATCATCAAAATCAAAATCTAGACTTGGTGCAATGATCAAATGTAATCCTGTATTTCTAACAAAAAATTTGTTTGTAGCAGTTACTGAAACGTAATGTATCTCTACATCATCTCCATTTGAAAATTTATTGTTACCTCCTTGGTTAGAATATCCCACTTCGGGTTGAAGCGCATATAGCTCTGAGAATCTGAAATGTAAAAAAGCTCCTATATAAACCCCTGCTTTGGGCTCTAAATTGGCATTAGAAAGATCAGAAATATTAACTCCGCCTCTTAATCCAAAAGATGTCTTGTTTTGTGCAGAGGCCGCTCCAAAAACACCAAAAAAGGTTATGATCAATAAAAGATTTCTCATTTTTGAATCGATTTTAAATTAATTTTAAGCTTTAAATTCTTATGCTCAATTGTAATTAGATTTGCAATAGTATCACTAATTTCTGAAAATGTAAAAACTACTTTTTCTTTTCTATTCCCAGTTCTAACAATTTTATGTATTGTGTTATTTTTATTGTAATAATAATGTTTATCATTATTAATTTCAGTTTCAAAAACTATATCGTTTTGATGTGAAAATGTATTTAAAAGGGTAGGAGTTTCTTCAATCAATGCTTTAAAATCTTTTTTTAAAATGTTTATTAAAATCTTTTTATTGAAGTCTTCTAAGATATAATTTACCGTAAAGCTTTCATTAATAAATGAAAAATCAAAAATTTTATTTCCCATTTCTGTAGTAAATACGATACGATGATGATGATCTTCAATCTTTTTTACAATAAAAATCCCCCCAAAATGCTTTTTGTAAACATCAATATTTGCTTTGTACACATAATCTTGTGTCTTATCTGAAAAATATAAATTTCTTACTTCGATACCAGATGCTTCTTTTTTAACGAAATTGTTTTTCTTAGGATAGGAAGCGCATCCTATACATATAAAACAAAGACTAATGAGCAAATATCTCATCTGACAAAGGTTTGTTTAAGACTCTGTTGTTAAATACTATTCTGGTATAATCATTTGAAGGTTCTATCATTTTTACTTCAATAACATCCCCTTTAGAATTAAATGTAATGTGAAATGCTTTAATAAATTTTTCAAACTTTTTGTCTTTAGGGCTAAAATGTACTTCGCTATTCCCTTTATTTTTATAATAACCAATACTAAATTCATCATCATTAAACATATCCCCTTTAACACTATTAATGATAAGCTTATTCAATTGTTTAAACTGCTCGCTAGATCCAATATCGATGTTACTTTTATTACCTTCATTATTAATGTATAGTGTTTTGTTTTTGAACAACACAGAATATGTAAAAGGTTCTACATATTCCCATTTTACAATATTTGGTGTTTTAAAAGCAAGTTTTCCTGTTGTGATAATATCATTTGACAAAAAATCCATGTGTTTGTATTGCGTAAAATCACTCGAAATAGTTTTTGTAGTGGTAGCAAGAGCTTTTACTTTTGCTTTTAAAGCGTTAGCTTCTATAGTACTCATTTCGGTTTGTGCAGATAGCGTAGTAACTATAAATAATAGTAAATAAACAATTTTAGGCATATGCTTTTATCTTAAATAAAGAATCTATAGTAGTTGATTCTATATTTTGTTGTTGTAAAAATAACAATAACTGTTCCAAAACAATAATTGTTTTTGAGCTTGTATCATGAAGTAAAATAACATCACCTTTCGAAAGTCTTCTTGTTATTCGTTTTAGTACTTTATCCGAACTTCGGGATGTAGTGTCCAGGGACCTGACATTCCACCCAATGGATTGTAACTCTGTTACTTTTAATGCCTTTTTAATTCTTGGGTTTGTTACTCCAAAAGCTGGTCTGTATAGTCGCATAGTTAACCCTGTTACTTTTTTTGCTACGGCATTGGTTTGTTGTAATTCTGAAATTACGTCTTCTGTTTTTAAAAAGCCAAAAGAATTAGGATGCGTATATGTATGATTTCCGATAACATGCCCTTGTTTAATACTTTCTTTAACTAATTCGGGGTAAGCCTCAATATGCTTGCCAATACAAAAAAAGGTAGCTTTTGCATTATATTGCTTTAAGAGTTTTAAGACTTGAGGTGTAAATTCGGGATTTGGTCCATCATCAAACGTAATGGCAACTTGATTATTTTTTATATCCTTATTTGCATTAAGAGATGTAAAATGGTAATTCCACTGTATAAGTCCAGAACCAGCCATGGTAATAAGCAACCATATAAAACCCAATAAGAAATAAGACCATAACGGTATTTCTAATGAATAATTGGTTATATGCAAAACCAAAAAAGCGAGCGCTGTTATTCTATTTACGGATTTAAAATTTAGCATTTACGCAGTAAAGTGAAACTATGATTCTCTCCTCTGTATTGATTGTATAATAAAATAGTAGTAAAGTTTGATGTTGATTTTTCATTTAACCGAACTACTTCTGGTAACTCTTGTGTTTTCAATACTTTTGAAGCTAACCATACTCCAAAAGACGATGCGGTATTAAATTCACCACATAAATGTTTATAATATACTTGTTGCGTATCTTTGAATAGGTTTGAGCTTAACTCATTATAAAATGTATCGTATTTTACATCTCCATTATTTCCTAATACAATAGCATCTATATTGTCGATATTTAAATTATTATCCTCTAAAAATAGTTGAGCTGCATGAGAGACTTCGGTTTCAGCTAATGTATTATAGGTTTGTACTGCTATAACCTGGGCATAGCTCGAGTCTTGTTTTTGATTTGATACAACAAAAAAGTTTGCCCCTTCACCAAATATTGCTCCTTCAGTTTTCGAATCCAATATCTTGGTAGAATCAGTTTTTTCTGATTTAATATGATTAATAAGTTTGTGGATCGTAATAGTATGATCCCCATGCTCATCAACACCTCCGATTAGAATAGTATTAGCCTCATCATTTTCTAGTTGCAATTGGGCATCTAATAATGCTGATTCAAAAGATACACTTGCATGTACATAGGTGAAATTGTAACCTTTACACTGAAGCCCCAGAGCGATTTGCCCACCAACTGTATTATGAGTTGATTGTATAAATGAAGTAGGAGTGAGGTATTGCTCGTTATTATCTATAATAGCACTAACAAATTTTTCTGAATCCCTAACACATCCCATTCCTGTTCCTGTGATAATAGCATCAACATTGTCTATGTTTGCGTCTGCCAATGCAATTCTAGAGGCAACCACTCCCATTTTAATGCCTTTTGCCATTCTACGTGCTGCCGCAGGAGGAATATATTCTTTATAATTTGGATTAACCACAGAAATCACATTATCTGTATAGGTATTGATTTCTTTCAAAAACTCGGTATTGTCATAAGTTTTTTGAGATGAAATAGACCCGATACCGGTTATATAGACTGCACTCATATCTCTTTAATTAAACAGTTTTTGCATATTGGGTATTACCCCTTTGTTTACAATTTTGTTATTGTTCTTTTGAAAAAATTATCGTAGAACAATTACCTCCAAAACCTAAGGAATTAGACAACACCGTGTTCAATTCTTTTTCTTTGAGTTCTAATTGTGGTGTAATATCAAACTCTTTCATCTGAGTTTTAAAATTGAGATTAGGATAGATGATATTATGCTGAAGCGCTAATACCGCATAAACAGCTTCGATAGCTCCTGCAGCAGCTAAGGTGTGTCCTGTATATGCTTTTGTAGAACTAAAATCGGGAATTTCTTCACCAAAAACCCTTAGAATAGCACGTCCTTCAGATAAATCGTTATTTCCCGTTGCTGTCCCATGCGCATTAATGTAATCAATGTCATTTGCTGTATATGCTGCAACTTTTAAAGCTTTTTGCATTGCCAAAGTTGCCCCATCTCCATTTTCTGAAGATGCAGTTTGATGATAGGCATCATTTGCATTACCATATCCTTTAACATATCCTAATACTTCTTTTTTTTCTGTAGCAATAACTTCATCAGATTCTAATACCAGGAAAGCAGCAGCTTCACCTAGATTAAGTCCTTTTCTATTCTCATCAAAAGGAGTATTATATGTGTCTGATAAGATCATTAAAGTTTTAAACCCGTTAATGGTAAACTTAGACAAACAATCAGAACCCCCCACAATAACCCTGTCTAGTTTTCCCGACTTAATCAATCGGGCACCAAACATTATAGCATTTGCAGCAGAAGAACAAGCTGTACTTATGGTAGTGACCAAGCTTTTCTCGATCCCTAGCTGTTCTGCAATTTTTTGAGTAGAATCTCCGGCATGGTGACCTTCGATATATTTTTGGGTGCTTTTGTTTTCAAGATAATCATAATAATAGGTTTCTGTCATATCCATCCCACCAACACTGGTTGCCGAGACTAATCCTGTTTTATAGGCATTGATATCAGAAATTTTGGCATCTTGTATTGCCTGCTTAGCAGCAATAGCACCTAATAAAGCTGTTCTTGAGTAATTATTATCAGGAGTTAGACCCAATTGTTGTTCTAACTCCAGATTTGTAGATGCAATTTCACCAACCATAATATCATCTTTATGAATGGTATCAATTTTAGAAACTCTAGAGATTCCTTTTTTACCATTAATAAGTGACTGGTAATTTTCTGCAACATTGTTTCCAATAGCAGAAATTATTCCCATTCCGGTTATAGCAACACCTTTACTCATTTAAATATCAATAAAATTTATTTTGTTCTATGTTCAGAAATGTATTTTGCCATTACTTCTATAGATGCAAAAATTTCACGTCCTTCTTTAGGGTCGGTTAATTTAATACCGTAGTTTTTATCTAACATTACAATTAATTCTAATGCATCAATTGAGTCTAAACCTAAACCATCACCAAAAAGAATATCGTCATCAGCAATATCTTCAACAGCAATATCTTCAAGATTTAATTGCTCAATAATGTTTTCCTTTAGTTCTTGTTTTAAAACCTCCATATTATGTATTATATAAATTTACTATATTTTGTTTAGTATGTATTGTGGTTCCTTTTCTAGAAACCAGATATAAAAATGCGTCATATGCTACTCCATCAAACTCTACCCAACCACATAATGCTTCATTAGCTTTATTTGCTGATAATAGACTATTTGTGTAGTCTGATAAATATTCGGCATTAAAGCTGTCAAAGATAAAAAAACTATTTTCAGAATGAAGTTTATATTTTATACTAATCTCACCAATACAGATATTGGGTAGTGTATACACAAAAACAGCAGGACTAGGATAGTAATTGTCTTTATTTTGGATAGATTCCTGATGTTTTTCATCGGTATCTAAACTAGATGATTTATTCGAAAACACAATAGCAATGTTATTTTCGTCTTCTAGATTCAATTTTTCTTCTCGTAGGATAAGATCTGATGCCAAAAAAGCAAGCTTACTTAACCCATCCATTTTAAAGAATTTAGGATATTTAGTATCGAAACTTCTATACGCTGCTTTTATAAAATCTAAAAAATCTAAAGTGTCATTATCGTTGTATATAACGGTTCCGTTTAAAGAGACTTTATTATCTTTTATGTGACAGAATGATTTTATATAAAATTCAGACTCCATTAATCGACTACTTTTTTTTACAGACAAATATGGTATGGTATTCTCCTACAGCCAAATCTTCTTGTATTGTTAATCCAGCTTGATTCACTAATTCGATTAACTCGGTAGCTTTATACATTTTACTGTTTCCGTTTGCCAGCACCGTAAAATACAATGATGTGGCTTCCAGGATAAATTTAGCATTATCAAATTTTTGTCTGTCTGTGTATGTTTCCATAATTAATAGCTCTGTGTTGTCATCCATAGATTCTACACAAACTTTTAATATTTTTAGGATTTCGTCTTTAGAAAAACAATCTAAAAATTGACACATCCATATGGTATCTGCTCCGGTTGGGATTTTTGGGTTTTCGGATAACCAATCTATCTCATGGCCGGTAACACGGTTTTCGAATTGATTGTCTTTTACGGCAGCAAGTGCTTTTTTTAACTGACCCGGTAAATCAATCATTTTTATAGATACATCATCGTCGTAATTACAACAGCTAATCGCAAATTTTCCTGTGTTTGCACCAATATCAAATAATAACTTTGGTTTTTTTCTGAAAACTATTTCTAATGCATCCTGAAATATGTCATCAGAATAGTGATGATCAAACTCAAACCAGGATTTTTGTATTTCTGGATCTAATTGTGATAGACCCTCATATATGGTATCCCAATTTCCTAATTCTTTTAATCCTTCGGGTTTCCCTTCTTTAATCGAATCGTTTAAATGATATAATCCTTTATAGCAAACATCGTTCGTGAAGTTGATATTAACATCAACAGTTTTATTATAATTTAAAAAATAACCAATATTAGTTAATTCATAAGTGTCATTTTCATTTTTACTAACAATATTAGAGCTTTCAGCAATTTCTAATAAAACACCAATACCATAATTGCTAATAGATAATTCTTTAGAAATATCTTCTAATGTGATACCTCCTTTTTTCCTTCTTTCAAAAATAAGATCTAAAACCCCAAGCTTTCTTAAAGAAATTGTTGCTTGAAAAACGAAAGGAGCAAAAGCTATTTTTTGTGCTTCCTGAATTGCGTCTATAGCTTTTATAGTTTGAACTGACATACGTTTATAAATATAAGTTATTTTATTTTTTGAAATACAACTGCGGTATTACAACCTCCGAATCCAGAGGCAGTTTTTAGGAAAATATTTAATTGTTTTGGGGTGGTTTTTGTGATAATATTTAAAGGCTTTGAGGTACCGGGTTCTTTAAAACCTAATGAAGTATATAATGTATTCTTTTGCAATGAATACATCCCTACAATGGTTTCAACTAATCCTGAAGCTCCTAATGTATGACCAAAATAGCCTTTTAAACTATTTAAAGGTACTTTGCCTAAATTAAGCCTGTTAAATGCAATTGATTCTGTTTCATCATTAAACAATGTTGCTGTTCCATGAGCTGAAATGTAATCAATGTCGGTATGAGTAACATTCCCTTCTTTAAAAGCAGATTGTATACTTCGGTATAAACCTTCACCGGTTCGGGAAGGTCCAGAAATATGATTTGCGTCGTTACAAGAGCCTTCACCCAAAATAACAACTGCTTCTTTTGATACTCTTTTTTTATTATTAGTAACCAAAATACTGGCAGCAACTTCTCCTATATTAACCCCTTTTCGATCTTTATCATAGGGTTTACAAGGCTCGTCACTTAGTGCTTGAAACGAATTGAAACCAGTTACTATAAATTCGCTTACCATATCTCCGCTAACAATAAAAACATCATCATAGGTGCCTTGGTTAATATAGCGTTTTGCAATAGCAATAGATAAAACCCCTGAAACACATGCATTAGAAACAACAATAGCATCATTTTTAAAACCTAGAGTTTCTTTAATTACTTTTCCCAGAGTGCTTAAATAAGCTCGCTTTTTTTGGAATGTACTGTTTTTATTTAAAACATCAATATTGCCTTTGGTGGTAGATATAATAAGTCCAACACGATTTGTTAAGGGGATTTTTGATGCTTTGATAACCTGGCTTAATGAAGAAATCATCATCTGTTCTAAACGGGTGAACTGTCCTTCCTTATTTAATTGCTTAAAACTAGTAGCTAAATCTTCTGTATTTATAATTGAAGAATAAAATGGACTCGGTAACAGGTTTTTGTCATCGATAAGCCGTAAGCCCGAATTCTCATTATGAATATTCTGTACAACAGTTTCGCTGTCAAAACCAAGCGATGATATTATATTATTATATGAAGCGTAAATCTTATTCATCCAATTCTATAAGGCCCTCTTTTTGTTTCCATTTGATAAAGAAAGATGGAATTGTTAGTGATAAGTCACCATTCCCTATATCTTCAACAAACACCTGTACGGTTTCTCCCGTGCAGACTAATTTATGATTTTGGTTGTAAATTTCATATCTAAAAATCATTTTAGCAGCAGGACTATCTACATAAATAGTTTTTATGGTAGCAATATCTCCATATCGTAAAGGTAGTTTGTGTTCTGTACTAGATTTTACGATTGGGGTTGCGTAACCAAATTTTTTTTGATCTAAATATGAAATACCGTGATGCCTTCCAAAAGCTTCCCTGCCATCTTCAAAATATTGAATATAATTACCATGCCAGACAATTCCTAAGGGATCGGTTTCTACAAAACGTACTCTAACCTGACTGGTAAAACTTATTTCTTTGTTATTTTTAGACTGCATTTTTCTTTTCATTATAAACAATAGAAATTAAAGCTGTTATTATAAAAAACAATAAAAGTAATATTATTTCTGGAACAATTTCTTTAAAGCTGGCATTTCGCAAAAATACATCATAGAAGGCATTTAAGCCCCAATTCATTGGCGAAATATTTGATAATAGTTGCATGAATTTGGGCATTACAAAAACGGGTACCCAAACACCTCCCAAAGCAGCGAGAATGACCACAAAGGTTGCTCCAAACGGAGCAGATTGCTCTTGCGTCTTTGCTATTGTTCCTAGCAATAACCCCAATCCTATTGCTGCTAAGCCCGCAAAAAAGGCAACAATAAATAGATTTAATATTCTTCCTGATACATCTAATGTTGGTAAACCTAGTTTCGGAAATAAAAACACGCCTATTGCTAACATTAAAGTAAATTGTATGAGGCAAACAGCCAAATATACTGTAGTTTTGCCTCCTAACACTACTGCATAGGATACAGGATTTGTTCTTAATCGTACAAAAGTTCCTTGATTCTTTTCTTTTACAATATTTATAGATAATGGTACTATAATAAAAAAGATAGCAAATAAAGTCCAGGCAGGTACATTATGCTGTGCAGAATTAGGAATAATCTCTTTGTCTCCTTGTTTTGGAACTATTTCTTTAAAACTAATAAAATTATCTGTTTCGAAAATAGCCTCTGTGTCATCTTCTGCAACTTGTTCATGAAAAGCTTTGTAAATAGATTGTGTTTCTATTTTAGAAATCATTTTATCGATACCATTTTTTACTGAACTTTTAAAGGTTAGTTGAGTTGCCGGATCAAAATATAGTCTAACTTCCTTGTTTAGAATAGTTTCTTCTGGTCGAGCTTCTTTTTCTTCTTCCAGGCCAAATTTTGATAAAATACCCTCTACATTTTGATTAACTTTTTTCTCTAAATCTGATGATAACTTTTCTGGGATAATTATAGAGAGTTGATAATTTCCTTTAAACACCAGATTTCTGGCTTCTTGTTCATTATCTTTTTGAATGACCTCAAAAGTATTAGATTCTGTTAAACTACTAATTATAGTTTCAGACACGTGACCATTATCATTATTTACAAGAAGTATTGGGATCTTAGTATCACTAATGGTTTTAAAACTACTATCCTGAATAATTGTTATCGTGATAATTAATACAATTGGCATTACAAATAAAATAGCAATACCACCAATATCTCTGGTGAGCAATAAAAACTCTTTATATGTAGAAGCCCATAATTTATGCATGATCTCTTAATGCTTTTCCGGTTAAGGCTAAAAATACATCTTCAAGATTATTTGCCTTTTTTTGATTAGAAATTAATTCTTGTGGTTTCCCTTGAGATATTATTTTTCCATGATCTATAATAGCTACTTTGGTACAAAAATCTTCGGCTTCATTTAAATGATGCGATGTATAAATAATGGTAGTTCCTTTTTGATTTAAGAGTTGCAAATATTTAATAATTACATTTTTGGATTGCACATCTACCCCAACAGTTGGTTCGTCCAAAAATAAGACTTTAGGTTCGTGTAAAATACTTGCAATTAAATTGATACGACGTTTCATCCCTCCAGAAAACGTACTCACTTTTTTGTTAGCAAACTTTGATAAACCCAATGTTTCAATAGCCTGACTTATTTTAGACTTTAATAGTTGCCCTTTTAAACCATACATGCTTCCGAAATACTTAAGATTTTCATTAGCAGTTAACGAAGGGTATAGAGCGTACTCTTGGGGTACAATACCAATTAATTGTTTTAATTGATTAGGGTTTTTGTACGTTAAACCGTCTATAGTAAATGATCCTGATGTAGGTTTTATTAAAGAGCATAACAACGAAATTAATGTAGTTTTTCCGGCTCCATTTGGACCAAGTAACCCAAAAATTTCTTTTTCATCGATAAACAAATCTAAATCTGATACAGAATATGTATCTGCACCTTTATATTTTTTAGATAATTGTTCAATTTTAATCATGCTTTATTCTGCTGTTAAATCGCTTTCTTTAATTTTTTAAAGAAAGCTTCTTCTCGATTTGCTATATCGTCTAATTGCATGGCAACATCGTTATATGCATCATCTTTTGCACTTCGGTTTTTGTATATGCGAGAAGCATCTAAAGCAAAATCTCTCCACGAATCACCAATTGCAGTCATTTCTGTAGATAATTCGATTAATGTGTCATTCTTTAATACTTTACCAGCCTCTTGTAAGAATGCAGCATAGATATATCTAAAACCACCGCCTCCGGTTCCTATTTCTTCTTGCATTCTAACCACTTGTCCTAAATAGTGATTGGCTACTTTTGTACCTTTCTTTTTTGGCCATTTGCGAATTAATTTAGCCACTGTTCGAATTCCTTTAACTCCAACAATAGGCGCTGGAGCAAGCATTTCTCTACAGGTTTGTTTAATTCCTTTTACTATAGCTTTTTCTAAAGCTAACTCTTTAGGGAAATCGATGGGGTAATACATATGTCCTTTGGGAGCAAAAGCACCTTTAGCAAAACGTACTTTTTCTAGCTCTTTTGCTGTTAAAGTTGTAACAGTTTCCATTACTGGATCACTGATTAGATACAAATCTTCTTTTTTTCCGTAAACAACCAGATTGTGAGCATTAAAATGAAAACGATATTCGTCGGGAAAATACACTAGATTATATACCCCAACTTGAAGTCCTACAGGGTTATTTTTCTTGAGATTTTCGTCTAGACGTGCTTTGGCGTTCTGAGGGTCTTTAAATTTTTCTCGTTTTATTTTGATACCGACTCTTTTTGCGAATCGTTTAAAGATAAAGCCCGGCATAGCTCTATAAGTTAGGGCAGGAGCATGATTTACCATCAAAAACGGGATGTAGCAAAATAATAAACCAGATCCAATACCAAAGACCATGGGTTCACTAACACTGAAACCATTATGTTTCATTAAATTAGACACAACACCATTTTCGCAGTGTGCAGATTGATGATGCGTAAAGTTAATTTCCATGTTCAATGTTTTTTAATTGATCGACTGTGATTTCGAAAACGTCAGCGTATTTTTGTAATGTTTTTTGAGATAACTTATGAAATACTTTTGGTTTAAAGTGTCTTTTAACGCGCCATTTCCATAGACCGACATAACTGGCTAAAATAGTAATATCCATTTTATGTAGCTCCATATAATATTCTATAGGGCTTGTCTGGTTATTTACAACTTTAATTTTGGCTTTTTCTACACGTTCGTTTATTTCCTGCAGCGCATTGTTTAATGCAATGGTCTTAGGAGTCCACCCACTGCTACCTGCAGTTGTATACTCTCCATTTTCATTAACAGCATAACATAGTTCTTTAAAATTTGCAGACTTTAAACTGCCTTTATCCTGTGGAACTTCACTTTTTTTCATAGTACACCTATTTCATTTCTTGAATAAACAAATTCATTTCACAAGATAATAATTCTTTATCTGCTTCATGAATGGTGCACTCTAATGTACACATGCTATATTGCTCTGTATCAAATCGGGATTTTAAAATAGCTTTAGAAACTATTGTCTCTCCAACGGTTGGACAGCTATACACTTGTACTTTTTTTATTGCACTAATAAAACCAATGAGTTTTGTGCCTTCACCTTCTAGATCGTCTTCTTCAAAATAACTTTTACCAACGATTGAAGAGCAGGTTTGAGCGGCATTCTCTACCATACCAATTTCGTTAAAAATAGTATCGCTAACAAAAATACAGTCTGATTTTATAGTAAACGAAGTTGCTACATGTTCATCATCAATAGATAACACTTTATCTACCATTAAAAAAGGAGTTCGATGTGGCAGGAATTTAGCGATATCTAATGTTTTGACTTTATCCATTAACTAGCAATAACTGTTTTCATTTGCCCAGAAGCAATCACTTCTTTTTTGGCGTTAAACACTTCGATTTTGACCATGGTAACTCCCATAAATTCATGTAAAATTTCGGCTTTGGTAGTTATAGTCTCATTTACTTTTGGAAGATGAAAAACTTCTACTTTTTTTATTGATCCAATATAGCCTGTAGGAGCAGGTTCATTTTTAAGAAAATAATCGTAACCTGTATGTAATGCCACAGTTTGTGCCATATTTTCTATAATTCCAGGTTCTAAAAATAAATTATCTTTTAGAAAAAGATTGTTTTCTGTAACCTTAAAAGAGGATGCAACACTTGTCTCTGAAAAACCTAGCAAAGTATCTACCATTTCAAAAGGTTCTTTTTGAGGTATTAGGTGTTTAATATTTCTAATAGGAAGTTTTGTGTTTTTCATTTTAGCAAACGGTTAAAAGCGCAACCGAATATGAAAAACGGGAGCTTTCTGGTACAGAAAGTAAAATTTTATCTCCTTTTTTTAATTTTCCAGTATTTACTAATTCTTCTAGCACAATATAAATAGAACCAGCACCAACATTTCCTACTTTACTTAAATTGATAAACCAATTTTCCCAAGGTATTTCTACACCACTATTTTTCATGGCTTCATATAAGTCATCTTTAAAATAGTATGAAGAAATATGTGGTAAATAATAGGTGATGTCTTCTGGTTTAATATCATCATGTTTTTCAAATACTTTAACTAAGGTTTCTACAGCCTTTGTTAGAATATTTTCAGATAATAATTTAACATCTTGTTTTATAGCAAATAAGGATTTTTGTGCCCATTCTTCTGATGGATACTCGCTCCATGGTTTAAGTTCTCCATTTTCTAGTTTATCTCCTCCTGCATACATGCATGCTTCTATTTCATATGCATAAGAATAAGCGTCCATCCATTCAATCTTTAAAGGAAGGTTACCATTAGGTTGATCTTCTAAAAGAAAGGCTCCAGCACCATCAGATAACATCCAACGTAAGAAGTCCTTATTAAAAGCTAGAATAGGCGTTTCTTCTAGTTTTTTTAAATGCTCTATTTCGTTTTTAAAAACATCTGATTTCATCCACGAAGATGCTCGTTCAGATCCTGTGCAAACCGCATTGGTGTTTTGTCCTGATTTAATTGCCAGGTAGCCAAATTTTAAAGCACTCATACCAGAACAACAGGCACCCGAAGGGGAATTAATTTCTACATTCCCATTTTTTAAAAACCCATGAACCATTGCAGCATGTGATGGTAGTATTTGATCAGGACTCCCTGTACCACAAGATAATAATTCGATATTTTCTGCAGTAAAACTTTCGTCACACAAAAGCTCTATAGCTTCTTTAGTAAGCTGTGCATTATTGTGTGTTATATTTCCATCATTATCAATTGCATAATATCTGGTTTTTATTTGATTATTTCGTAAAACAATTCTTCGGCCTTTTGATACTTTTCCATCTATGAAGCCTAATCTCTCTTCCATCTGATCATTATCGATTGGATCGTTAGGTAAAAACTTTGATATTCTTGTAATGTATACGTCTTTCATTAATTATTTTTTGTATCAACAGATGAATAATATTTTTTTTCTCTGCTAATTTTTTTATACATAAAAATATAAGCAGTCAAAAATACAATAAAAACTAGTGGTGCTATAATCCAAATTGCAAATAACAAGTAATAATTAAAAAAAACAAGGAGATTTTTACGCCCTGTCTTACTTGTTTTTCCTTTTTTGTATGCTAGGTTGGCTAATTTTGAAAATATAATATTGCCTCGCTTGTCTACTAAAACTAAAAATGATTTAATTTTTACAGCACCTAATTGTACCAATTTTTTTTGTAATCCTGAAAAATTACTAGTGAGCAATGCATCTTTTATAGGTGTAGCAAATTTCACTACATTCTTTATATCTTTATCAGAAACCCCTGGTTTAGGAAAAAAACCTAAAAATCGACTTTTTTTCCCTTTAAACATCCAGTGTTTTATGGTTATTACACTTATGTGATTAATATGTCTATCTACCAAGACAATGTTTCCTACCAGTTTCGCATTACAAGATGCTAGAAGGGTTTTCATTTTTTCTTGTGCCTTAACCCACATATTTCTACACCCAATTACTGTAACCACAGGTGTGTTATCCAGTATTTTTTTTGCACTTTCTGACTTTAAAAAAGAATTGATAGGAATAGAAGGTGTTAAATACCAGACTTGATAGCCAAGTAATACTAGATCATATTTTTGATTTGTTATTTCTGAAGGAATTGGTTTAATTTTTTCTGGTATCTGAAGAAATGTTTCTGGAAAAACACCAAAAAAAGCTTTTCTATTCCACGGAAAAGGGTAAGGTTTTTCCATTTCGATTTTGTGATGGGTTACCTTTATTTCTTCAGAAGAATCCATAGGATTAACTATGTTATTGACAATTTCTGTCAACTGCCCGGACTGCGAATAATGTACCACTAAAACATGTTTCATTTTACTTATTATTTACATTCCAAAAGTCGAAATAGTTAAACCATTGTAATGGATATTTGTCTAACATCCATTGTAAGCTTTCCGTATATTCTTTTAGTAATTCTTTGGCATCCCTATGTTTAGCTTTAGCTTTTCTGGCATAAAGGTGGTAATGTGTATTCGTTTCTTTCATAACATACACAAAAAGTACAGGTACTTTTAGTCTAGAAGCTAGCATAAAAGGCCCAGAAGGGAACCTGGCTTCTTGCCCTAGTAAATCTTGTGTTAAATATTTAGAACCTTCAAAATAACGATCTCCTGTAATGCACACAATTTCATTTCTAGCCAAAGCAGCATTAATTTGAAAGATATGAGAAAGATCTTCTTTGATGAAAATAAATTTAATATTAGATTTAGAGGTAACGCTATCAAGGTAATTCTTAATAGCAGTATGTTCTATGTCTGTAGTTAAAAGACTAATTGCGGCATTTTCTTCTAGTTCACCAAAAAAATGCTCGGCAATCTCAAAATTACCAAGATGAGCACTAATAAGGATACCTCCTTTTTTTTCCTTTAAGGTTTCGTTTATGAGTTCTACACCATCAAACTCATACGTGAATTTGTCTCTAAGGCCTGATGATATGGCTACTTTGTCAATAATAGTCTGGCCAAAAACATAATAGCTCTGGAATATTTTAAAAATACTCTTAAATCTAGGGTATTTAAGTCTCTTATTTAAATAGTAATATATGGATCTACTACTAGATAAGGCAAAAAAACAAAAATATGCAGCAACGAAGTATAAAATAAAATAGGCAGAGCCTAAGCCAACTTTTTTAATAAAGAAAACAAATATTTTATACCCAAATACCGTACCTCTGGACTTTCCTTTCCATTCAGTAGTCATATATGTTTATAGCGATTTTATTTTATTTTCTATAAGATCGTAAAAATTTTGAAGTGTTACAACATTTATAAAATCTTCGCCTATTAATTTTACACCAAAATTGGATTCTACAGCTACTACAAGATCAACAAAATCTAAGCTATCTAGCTCAAGAGTCTCTTTTAAGTTTGCTTCTGGAGAAATATTTTCTCCTTCTACTTCAAACTCATCAATAAGAAAGTCGTTTATCTTTTCAATAATAACTTCTTTATCCATATTCTATTTATTAAATTTTTTTATTATTAATGCGGAATTTGTTCCCCCAAATCCAAAAGAATTAGACAAAAATACATCAATTTTTTTATCTAGAGTTTTATTAACCAAATTTAGTTTGGCAGCGTCTTCATCTGGCTGCTCTAAATTTATATTTGGTGCAATAAAAGAATGTTGCATCATAAGCATAGAATAGATCACTTCACTAGCTCCTGCCATCCAACATTCGTGCCCTGTCATAGATTTTGTAGAGCTTACATGTGGTCCGTTTTTTCCAAAAACATTATAGATAGCTTTTGCTTCATTAGCATCTCCAACGGGAGTCGAAGTTGCATGAGCATTTACATAATCTATAGCTGATGTTTCAATATTTGCTTCCAGAAGTGCCTTTTTCATAGCTCTGGATGGGCCATCAACATTAGGAGTAGAAATATGTTCACCGTTTGAAGAAAATCCATACCCTATAATTTCTCCAAGAATTGTTGCTCCTCTTTTGATTGCTGATTCATAACTTTCTACAATAAGAGTAGCAGATCCGCCACTTGGGACCAAACCATCACGATTAACATCAAATGGGCGAGAGGCTTTTTCTGGATGCTCTGTATTTGTAGAAAACACTCCTAAGCCATCAAAACTTCCCATGGCAAGCTGGTTTATTTCCTGGGCTCCTCCACAAACAATGCAATCTTGTAATCCGCTTTTTATAAACTGATATGCCATTCCGATAGCATGGGATCCACTGGCACATGCCGCACTAATAGTGAAGTTTATTCCTCTAAGTTTAAAAATTGTAGAGAGATTCATGGTTACAGAAGAGTTCATTCCTCTAAAAATGGCTCCCGAACCTACTAATGTGGTATCTTTTTTTTCTCTGATCTTTTCTACAGATTCAATAACCGATTGTGCCGTACTATCATTTCCGTAAAGAATACCAACTTCATTTTGATCGAGGAAAGATTGATCTATACCTGCATTTTTTAAAGCTTCGAGTGTAGCTATATAAGCATATGTTCCTTCTTGCCCTAAACTAATACGTTGTCTTCGGGAAAGTAATTTATTTAATTCTGGTTCTGATACCATTCCTGTTAAACAAGAACGATATCCGAATTCTTTTCTTTTTTCATCAAAAACAATTCCAGATGTCCCGTTGTATAATGATGTTTTTACTTCTTCGAGGTTTTTACCAATACAAGAATATATACCCATTCCCGTGATTACAACTCTTCTCATATATTCAGAATTAATTTACGAGTAAATTCCGCCGTTTATATTAATCACTTCACCAGTAATATATGAAGCTTTTTTGGAGGCTAAAAACGATACAATATGCGCTACTTCTTCAGCTTCTCCAAATCTATTGGCAGGAATTAACTTTTTAAGTTCTTTTTCATCCAACTCATTGGTCATGTCAGTTCTAATAAACCCCGGAGCAACAGCATTTACTGTGATATTTCTTTTTGCTATTTCTTGAGCCAGAGCTTTTGTGGCCCCTATTATAGCTCCTTTAGCGGCAGAATAATTAGTTTGCCCAGCTGTTCCCTTAACTCCAGATACAGAAGCAATATTTATAATTCTACCGTATCTGTTTCGTAATAATTTTTGAATTAAATGATTTGTTACATTATAAAAACCATCGAGAGAGGTGTTAATAACATTTTGCCAATCATTTTGGGTCATCCACATAAATAAGTTGTCCTTTGTGATTCCCGCATTATTTATGATGACTTCAATTATAGCATCTTTATTATCCTCTTGCCAGGCATCTAATTTTGTTTTTACCTGATCAGCATCAACTACATTAAATTGAATAATTTCTGCAGTTCCGCCATTGGCTTCTATTTCTGTAAGAGTTTGCCTTGCAGCAGTTTCGTTACTATTGTAATTAATTAATATATGATAATCGGTATCTTTAGCGAGTTGTACGCAAATTGCTTTTCCAATTCCCCTCGAGCCACCTGTTATTAAAGCACACTTCATTTATTTGTAAGATGTAATAGTTATTTCAATCGATTTTAGATAAAGATTAATAAGTATTAATTAAATAGTTCTAAATTTTCAAACCACAAGTTTTTAAGTATTTCTCCTTTAGTGTTTAGATAACACCACGACTTTTTTTGTTTAACTCTTGCTAAGCCGTTTACAAAACCTTTTTGCGCATTTTTTTTGAAAATAGAAAAACCACCAGCAGTAATTTCATATTTTTCTTCTATAACTAGCTCTCCTTTGGTATTTACAAACCCCCAGAGTTTTTTAGTTTTAACAGGTGCTAGCCCATCGGCACTAAATATTTCTGCATCTCTAAATTTAAAAGGAATTACAGTTTCACCGCTAATGTTAATATATCCCCATTTACCATCTTTAAATACAGGCGCTAATCCATTATTAAAAGCTCTTACTTTATCATATGCAGGCTCAATTACCCATTCTCCATTTTTATTGATAAATCCTATTTTATCATTTTTTTTGGCATAAGTATATTCTGCATTTATAGAGAAATCCCATATTTTTTGAGCTCCTGATACTTCTTTAAATTCTCCGTTAATAATCAATCCATGACGAAGGCCTTGAGTAGCTACAATTGTATTATGGTAGACATTGCTCACACCATCATAGGTTGTTTTTACAAAATAATTGCCAGAAGGATCTATTAGCCCCCATTTTTCACCCTCTCTTACTTTTGCATATCCATTTATAAAATTGAATGCTTTCGAGAATTTTGGAGCTACTGTAGTCTCTCCTTTGGTATTGATAAAACCTACTTTATCTTCTTTTCGTACTATAGCAAAACCATCTTTAAAATCATAAATTTTGTCAGAATCAACATTGGTGAGGACTTTCTCTCCTTTGGTGTTGATATAAAACCATTCTTTGTTTTTTAAAACGACAGCTATACCAGAATTAAAAGCTTTAACTTTATCAAATCCAGGCTCAATAACCCATTCTCCTTTTCTATTTATAAATCCCCATAGTTTACCTTTTCTCGCAGCAGCTAGATCTTCAGAAAAGTTTTTTGCAACATCTAGTGTTGCGGGTATTTGCCAGTCACCTGATTTTGTAAGATAACCAAATTTACCTTCAAATTTTGCTAATGCTAGTTCTTGAGCAGATCCTACTAGCGAACAAAGAGAAATTACAAAAATTAAAAAATGTTTAGTTTTCATCGCGCTTCTGTGGTTTCATTATTAATAATAAAATCTTTTACTTGATTCACATAGGGGTACATAACAACATCTTCTGTAAATATAGGAACTATATTTCGTATGGCATCATACATCTTTATTAGTGTTGCTATGTTGATCTTTATTGATAATAACTCCTTGTCTATATTCATTTGCTAAATAATTCCGCGTTAACATACCATTTACTCCCTAAAACATCTCCTTTTTCATTAAGGAATCCCCATTTTTTTTTGTATTTTACCCTTACAGCGCCATTAACAAATCCTTTGGCCAAAAAGTCCTTTAGTTTTTTTGCATTAATAAGTATATTAGGAGCAAGATCATATTTGGCAGGTATTACAAGATTTCCTTTAGTGTCTATAAACCCCCATTTTCCTACTTGAACTTTAGCTAATCCATTATCGCCAAAGAATCCTGCATTAAGATAAGTGAATGGTATAGGTTCTTCTCCTTTTTCATTCACATATCCCCATTTAAAACCATCATTTACAGGTGCAAATCCTTTATAAAATGGTTTAACAGTTCTATATTTTGGCTCTATAATCCATTCTCCTTTAGAATTGATAAAACCATATTTTCCTCTTTTTTTTGCAAAAGCTAAATCGGAATGATCATAAAAACTTCCAATTTCTTTGGCTTTTGGAACAGGTACAAAAGAATTATCAATTATAATTCCCCAATCATTTTTCATTTTTGCAGAAACTCCTTTAGTGCTATAATGTCCTAATCTTTCATATAGTAGAGGGATAATTAATTCTCCTTTTTCATCAATCATACCCCAATTTTTACCATTATTAACTCTGGCATATCCATTTATAAAAGCGCGTATTATTTTATATTCGGGCTCAATAATCAATTTACCATCACTACCTAATAATCCTATTTTTTTTCCTTTTTGAAAAAATGCTATTCCATTATCATTAAAGTCATAATATTTATCAGGAACAGGGCAATCCAAAACTTCATCGGAGTTATTAATGTAATTCCATTTATTTTTTTCAAGAACCAATGCCCAACCAGAGTGAAAATCTTTTACTCTATTGTATTTTGGTTCTATAACCCATTCCCCTTTCGTATTTATAAATCCCCATTTTCCATTTTTAAGAACTCCTGCATAACCATTATGAAAACTTCTAGCTTCTTTAAATTGAGGTTGAATTGTATATTCGCCTGTTAGGTTGATATAGCCCCATAATTTATTTTCTCTAACTAAAGCAAGTTCTTGACCAGATAAAAATATAGTTTGAACAAAAGCAAGAATGATTAAAAAAAACTTTGTTTTCATCACGCTTCTGTGGTTTCATTATTAATAATAAAATCTTTTACTTGATTCACATAGGGGTACATAACAACATCTTCTGTAAATATAGGAACTATATTTCGTATGGCATCATACATCTTTTTTGTATTCGTAGAAACTTGATCTTTTACACCTAAATATTCTATAGCCTGAACAATAGTTATTAATTCTATCGCAACAACTTCAAAAGCATTTTCTATAACTTTTTTTGTAATCAAGGCAGCATTTGTTCCCATACTTACAATATCTTGATTGTCATTGTTATTAGGGATACTATGCACATACATAGGGTTTGATAGCATTTGGTTTTCTGCTGTAGTCGATGTTGCCGTAAATTGCACTCCTTGCATCCCAAAGTTTAAACCTAGTTTGGCAAGGTTTACAAAAGGAGGAAGTATGTCGTTTAATTTAGAATTTAATAAGTAATTTAATTGACGTTCTGCCAACATTGATAATTTGGTAACTACAATTTTTAACTTATCCATTTCTAAAGAAACATAATCCCCATGAAAATTACCTCCATGATATACGTGTTTTTCTTTAACATCGATAATAGGATTGTCATTAGCAGAGTTAACTTCTTCTATTAGGATCTTTTCAATATTGTTTAAAGTATCCAAAACCGGGCCTAATATTTGAGGAACACAACGTAATGAATAGTATTCTTGAACTTTCTCCTTAAAAACAGTTACTTCAGTTTGATCGGTGTATAGATACTCTTCTCTTTTTCTGATTAAAGAACTGCTTTCTAAATGCTCTCGCATTTGCTTAGCGATTTGTTGTTGTCCTACATGCTTTTTTGCATGATTTAATTCTTGTGATAAGTGGTCATCATATGCTTTTACAATTTCATTAATTGCACATGAAGCTGTAATCATCCAGTTTAATAACCTTCTTGTATAAATAGTATTTACTAATCCCACTCCGGTCATCACAGACGTACCGTTCATTAAGCCAAGTCCTTCTCGTAAAGCAATTGTAATAGGGTTGATATTTTCTTGTTCAAAAACTTCTTTAGTATTTTTTTGTTCTCCTTCATAAAATACTTCTCCCTCACCAATAAGAGTTAAGGCTAAATGTGCTAATTGAACTAAATCTCCACTAGCACCAACACCACCATGTTCATAAATAAGAGGAGTAATATTTTTATTGATCAAAGATGTCATAACATCTACAACAGATTTATGAACACCAGAGTACCCTAAGCATAGCGTATTTAAACGTGCTAACATTGCTGCTTTTACGTACATGGGAGGAAGCGGGTTTCCTGTTCCCGAAGCATGGCTTCTTATTAAGTTATATTGTAGTTGATTTCTTTCTTTGTCGTTTATCTTGTATTGTGCCATTGGCCCAAAACCAGTATTTACACCGTAAATGATTTTATTTTCAGAAAATTCTTTTAAAAAATTAAAACTTTCTTCTACAGTTGCTAGAACACTTTCGTCTATTGCAATCGATTCTTCTTTAAATATAATGTTGAAAAAGTCCTGTATTTCTATTTTCCCTTTTAGTGTTAGCATCTATATTTTGCTCAAAATTTTAATGAATAATATTTTAATAACCAAAAATAAAACAGTTATTTTGGTTTGCAAATTTATAATAATTAAGGAATTAATAAGTACAATAGTGCTATGAATGATGAAAATATTGATGTTTTAGTAGTAGGGGCGGGGCCTTCGGGATGTGTTGCGGCTTCTTATTTACATAATAATGGTTATGATGTGAAAGTTGTTGAAAAGAGTCTTTTTCCAAGATTTGTAATCGGGGAAAGTCTTTTGCCAAGATGTATGGATCATTTTGAAGAAGTAGGACTATTAGATTGCTTAAAAGCATGTGAGTTCGAAGTAAAATCGGGTGCACGATTTATTAAAGGAGAGAAGGTTTGTAATTTTGATTTTAGTAAAAAGCATACAGAAGGTTGGGATTGGACATGGCAGGTACCTCGTGCAGATTTTGATTCGGCTCTGACAAAAGAACTGATTAATAGAGGGGTCGATATCTGTTTTGAAGAAGAAGTCGTTGCTGTAGATTTTGAAGGGAAAATTTCAAAAACTACTATAAAAGATAAAGAAGGGAAACATCGTGTTATTACTGCAAAGTATGTTATAGATTCTAGCGGCTATGGGAGAGTACTTCCCAGACTTTTAGATTTAGAGCAGCCATCTGAGTTACCAAAACATTCTTCAATTTTTACACATGTTAAAGATATTAATAGACCCGAAGGAGGCGAAGGGACACTTATTACATTTGATGTAATAGATACAGAAACCTGGTTGTGGGTGATTCCTTTTTCTAATGGGGTTACTAGTATAGGGTATGTGGGGCCAACAGAATTTCTAGATTCATTCGAAGGTAATGCTACAGAGAAATTAACACAAATGTTACAACGTTCAGATTATTTCTATGAGCGATTTAAGAATGTTGATTTTATGTTTGATCCTATCTCAATTAAAAATTACTCAAAATCTGTAAAACAACTGTACGGCAAAGGATATGTGTTAACAGGAAATAGCGCAGAGTTTTTAGATCCTGTGTTTTCTTCTGGAGTTACATTTGCAACAGAATCTGCATTATTAGCAGCAAAACTTGTCGCTAAAGAGTTGCAAGATGAAGCTGTAGATTGGGAGCAAGAATATACGGGATATATCAAAGGAGGTGTTAATGTTTTTTCATCTTATGTAAAAGAATGGTATACAGGAAATCTTCAAAAGTTATTTTTTCATCGACCAGAAAATCCACAAATTAAACGACAAATATGTGCAGTTTTAGCTGGCTATGTATGGGATGAAACAAATCCTTTTGTAACCAAACATAACAGATTAATTAAAACGGTTGCCCATATGATAGATATGGAAACCGAAAAAGAAGCATAGTCGAGTAGAGGTAATAATTCTTGAGATTTTGTAAGTATTTATCTATGCAAACGATCTAGAATTTCCATTACTTCTATTTTTTTTCGTACCGAAACGGGGATATTTTCTCCGTTTTTTAGCATAAGGTACCCTCCGTCGGTTTTGATAAAGGCACTAATGCATTGTAAGTTAACAAGATGGCTTTGATGTACTCGAAGGAATTGGTAATTCTTGAGCATGTCAGAAAAATATTTCAATGTCTTGGTCACAAAAATTTTCTGTCCATCCTGAAGGTAGAAAATGGTGTTGTTACTATCAGATTCACAACGAATAATATCATCCAGATTTACGATGATGATTTTGTCGAGAGTGTGTAGTGATATTTTATCTGGTTTTTGCTCTGGTGCAGATAATGTATCTTTTAGGATATTAAGACGTTCTTTGTTGGGTTGAATTTGTTCTTTTGCCCGAGCAATTGCTTGAGCTAATTCTTCATTAGAATATGGTTTTAAGACATAATCGATAGCTGCAAATTTAAAAGCTCTGATAGCAAACTCATCGCTGGCAGTAACAAAAATGATCTTTGATTTCAGGTCAGGAAATATTTCTAATATATCAAATCCAGTACCATCACCAAGCATAATATCCAAAAATAGAATATCGGGTTGTGTATTGCGTAATGATTTTGCTGCCTCGACTACACTTTGGGCAGTATCAACTACTTTTATTTCCGGATGATTCGCTTTTAGATCACTTTTTAAAAGCTGAAGTGCATCAGGCATGTCTTCTACGATAATTGCTGTAAGCATAATTGTTTTAATAGTCGGTTTGTAATGGTATTTTAAATGTAATCTCAGTTCCTGCTACAGAATTGCCATTTAAGAGAATTTCTTTTATATGTAAGGAATCCTTCCCCGAAATTGATTCAAGTCGCTCTCGGGTTACTGTAAGTGCCATAGATTGATGATCTGTATTGGTTTTGTTCTTTTGTGATTGAAAAATACCTTGCCCATTATCTAATATAGTACAATGTAAATGTTCTTCACTGGTATGAAATAATACTTTTAACTCACCATCTCTACTTCCTTTTAAAATACCATGTCTAACCGCATTTTCTACAAAAGGTTGAATTAGCATAGGCGGAATAAGAATTTCTTCGGGGTCAAAATCAGAATCTATAGAGATATCATAAACAAATGGTTTGCTGGCCATTAATTGTTCTATTTCGATATAATGTTTTAAAGTCTGTATTTCCTGATCCAGAGTGATATGATCTTTTCTAGAATTGTATAGCGTTTCTCTTAATAAAGTAGCAAATGTATTTATGGTAGTATTCATACGATTGGGATTGTTGGTTCCCATTGCTTTTATACCATTTAACGCATTAAATATGAAATGAGGATTCATTTGTAAACGCAATGCTTTTTGTTCTAATGATAGTAGGTGATTTTGCATTTGTAAACGATTACGTTCTTCCCGGTTTTTTTGTTTCACTCTTCGGATGTAAGATAATGCATATCCACCTAAAATCAATACGATTATTACTAATACAGTTAATTGAAACCAAGCTTTTTCATAGATGGGACTATCAATAAAAAAACGAAACATAATAGGATCACTTTCTTCCCATCTGTAATTTCGGGATTGTGCAGAAAAGTAATGTGGGCCATATGCTAATCCGGCAAGATTTTGTTTGTGATCTGATGACCAGGGACTCCATTCAGAATTATTTAACCTCCATCGATATTCTACATCATTAGGGTGATCAAGATCAATAGTTTTATAACTAAACGATAATTCTGTTTGATTTGGCTTCAGTTTAAGAACACTTTTATTATTTACCCAGGCTCCCAACTGTATAGAATCAACACTGCGATAAGCAACTTCTACATCTTCAAAATGTATGCTGGGCTTGATTGTAGCTTTAGTAGTTTCTGTTGGTTGATATTTGGTTAACCCATATATTGCTCCAAACCATAGATTGCCATGATCGTCTTTGGTAACAGCATTAAGACAAGTTTCAATTCCTAAGAAACCATCATTTCTTCCAAAATGAAAAACATCTACAATATCATTTGATTGATTTAGTTCAATTCTATCGACCCCTCGTTCACTCCCAGCCCATAGATTATTTTTATCATCAAATATCATTTGATAAATATTATCTGAATAGGGTTTTTTTCTTCCTTTTAATTTTTTGAATGTAATCTTTTGATCAAGATTAGACCACCAAATCCCCCTTCCTGCTGTCCCGAGATATAATATATTTTTGTGAAAAAGTAATGTGCTAATTGCTGTCTTTTGGTTTAGAACATTGCCTAAATGCGTAACTTTATTTCTTTCAATATACCCCAGATGTCCATTTTGAGTAGCATACCAGATTTTGCCAAGAGAATCTTTTTTCATGTCCCTTATTTGCAAATCTTCAATACCACTTTTTCGAGTAAATTTCTTTAAAGACTTTATACGTTTCTTTTTTGGGTCGTATATAAATCTGGAGATCCCGGCAGAATACGAGGCAACCCAAACGGTATTGTCTATTACTTGTATAGTTCTGATCCAGTCTGATAATAAACCTTTGTCTCTGTCAATAATGTGATTTTTACTAACTGTAATTGCAATTGTATCTGTAGTTATAATCGGATCTTCACCTAATTCTTTACTATTGATAGTGTCTACAACAATACTATCAACTTGCATAATCTCTTTAAAAAGAATCCCTTTACCTTCTGTACCAGCCCATATGTTCCCTGAGTTATCACTGGTTATAGTTTTGATTTTTACATCAGATAAACGTTCTTCCTGAGGTATATGTTGAATCCCGGCAGAATCGATTTTTACCATTCCGGCTTCAGAATTGGATGTCCAAATACCATTTTTTGCATTATGAACAGCATATACACGATTACCTTTTAGTCCTGTGTTTTGGTCATAGTGTGTAAAGTTATTCTGAAAATATTTATAAAATCCTCCGCCAGATGTAGCAATCCATATATTAGATTGAAGATCTAAAATACTTTTTCGAGTGTACGAAACAGATAGGCCATTTTTTCGATTAATTTTCTTTTTTAGGGCATGCGTTTCAAAATCCAGTATGGTAATTCCGTCATTATCTGTAGCAAACCATAATTCGTTATTACTATGTATTGAAATATCTGTTACCCGAACTGGTTTTTGAATCCATTGGTTACCATATGTTTTTGCATTGGTATTTAGTACTAAAACTCCTTGATTAAAAGCAGCAGCAAATACTTTGTTATTATGAAAGATTGCCGCTGTAAAATCATATGCACTATGTCTCTCAATAATTCTTGCGCTTTGTTTAATTTGATTTAGTTTCCAAAGTCCTTTATTGGTGGCAACCCAGAATAGTTTACCATCAAAAACAATATCATTAATAATGCTTGTATTGATCTTTGGATTAAGATTAATCTTAATTAACCCCAGGTTTTTTCGATATTCATAAATACCAATATTGGTGGCTAGATAGGTCTTGTTGTTTATCAGGCATATTTTATTAATTCGAGGACCTTCAATGTTGGTAAATTTATTTTTGATCTTGATACTAAGCCCATTTTTTGTACCGATAAAAAGACTGTCATTTACAAAGGCAAGAGCATGAATATAGTTTGATTGCAATCCATCATTTTCATTCCAGGTTTTAAATTCCTCGCCATTAAATCTAGAAAGACCACCTCCTTGAGTACCTAACCATAAGTACCCTATTTTATCTTGCACAATATCATAGACTTGCGATTGTGGTAGTCCATCCTCTAGAGTATATGCTCTAAGTTGATTGTTTTGTGCTGATAGTGAGCCGATACTATTCAATATCAGGAAAGAAACAAGATAGATGTATTTATAGTTTAAGTTCACAAGAGATTTGTCTGGTTGGTAACAAATATAATCAAACTGCTTTTTTCTGGGATATAATCGATTTAAATGTAAAAAAAAACCGACACCACCGGTTAAGGCGGGTCGGTATAATAAACAAAAGTTTCCCCCTTTTTGTTTATTAGATTGAGATTACTGTTAGGATTAATTAGTACCCGGTGATAGCAGTTGTTTTTGAATCTTCAACAATGCCATCTTTCCAGGTAAAACTTCGTTTTAGGTTTACATATTTAGTATTAGTTGTTGTTGTTTGATAAAATGTTTGTGTTTGTAGTATATTATCTTTTATACCGTATTCCTGATTTGGAAATATATATTGAAAATCGGAATCAGAATTTTCACAGTATACATTTTTAAGTTCAGGTAATGCGACAATTGTATTATCTTCTTTAAGCATATAATAGTATGCTTCTACATGGGCGCAACATGCCAGGTACTCGACCTCCATCTTAATTACCTTAGAGACCCCTTCTAGTCCAGGGTTCTCTAAGGCAGTTATAAAGATATCCTCAAAAAGTTCTGTGTCTTCAATCGTAAGAGTAGATATTTTATCTAAATTTTCTTCTCCCGAACGAACCAGATTAATAACATATGAGGGGTGTTTTTCTCCACGGTCCATAATTTCGGTAGTTACCAAAAACTCTTGAGTATCGGCAAAAACTTTTTGTGCGTGGATACCTTGAAAACTTTGAAATAGAATAATGATTATGGCAACATTTTTCATAACAGCTTATTTTGAGGTTGGCTATTTTGTATAAAAGTAATTCCTTATCTTATTTTTGAGGATGTGCTTTTAGTATTCGTAATGATTCAACTAGAATTCGTTTTTTGTAACCTAAAACCATCCTTTAGTGATTTTATATTCTAACTACTTTATAAGATAAGAGACAAGGGTATTTTAGTAACCTGTATGGTTAAATTGTTTAGCCAATTTATCTTTTTTAGGTTATGCAAAATTTTACTGCCTTTGATTTATACTATTTATTAAGAAAATAAATGTAAGTACTTGATAATGTGATGAAATCATGAAGGTAGAATTGGGTTTAGGAAGTTGTTTTTTGTATCTTCACAAGAATTACCCTTACAAAATTTAGATGTTAGACATCTTTTTAATGCAGATCACCTTTTATGGTCATACAAAGATGTGCATGTTTATCTATTAATAGTTTAAGAAAATAAAAATCAATATTCCAGATATTCAGTTTTTACTAAATATGTTTAGAGAATTTTACGTTTAGTTATAGAAGATTTGATACTTACCTTCTGTTTTAAATAGAAGTTGATTCAATACAAAAAAAATCTATAAAATATAAACAGATGAAAACAATACGGTATCGTTCTAACGGACAGGATGTTCATTTTTTGGAAGAAATTCTAACTACACTGGGATATCAAGTATATGTGTCTAATTTTTTTGGAAAAGATACAGATATAGCTGTCAGAGATTTTCAGGCGAGACATAACCTTGTGATTGATGGTATTGTTGGGCTTAAAACCTGGTCTAAACTTATTGAGGTAAAAAATGATTTTATTGCGTTTAATGATAAGCTTTTGTCTGAACAAGATGTCGAGGATTTTGCAGATCGGTTTGGGTTAGAATTAGCAATGGTAAAAGCAGTTAATGAAATAGAAAGTAATGGAAAAGGTTTTTTGGTATCTGGCAGACCAAGAATTTTGTTTGAAGGCCATATTTTTTGGAAAGAATTAGAAAAACGAGGAGTAACCCCATCTCAATATGTTTCAGAATATACCAAAAATGTGCTATATAAGAAATGGACAAAAGTACACTATAAAGGAGGAGCTGGAGAGTATGATCGTTTAGAAAAAGCTGCTGGGATGTCTGATGACCCAGCTTTTCATGAAGCAGCTTATAGTTCTGCATCGTGGGGAGCTTTTCAAATCATGGGATTTCATTACCTAAACTTAGGGTTTTCTTCTGTAGATCATTTTGTTTCAGAAATGTATGATCATGAAAGAGAACACCTTAATGCTTTTGGTAAATTTATAGAAGCTACATCTTTTAAAGGTAAAAAATTACTGGATTGGATAATAGAAAAGAACTGGGCAAGATTTGCTGAAGGCTATAATGGACCAGGTTATAAGAAGAATAAGTACGATACCAAACTAAAAAATGCATACCTAAAATATAGTAGTAGTTAATCGAGATTGTATCATAGAATTGAATTTGTTTTTAAGTTGTACTTCTACAACTATATCTCAGTTTTTCTATTTTTGCCTTATGATTGATAATTTCGAGAATGAATTTTTTGGGATCGGTATTCAAAATGGTAAAACACCAGAGAACCTTGGCGTATTATGGCGTTCTGCGCAGAATATGGGAGCTAGTTTTATTTTTACGATAGGTAATCGATATGCAAAACAAGCCAGTGATACTCATAATGCGGTAAAAGCCATGCCGTATTTTCATTATGATACTTTTGAAGATTTTTACCGACACCTACCTAAAGGAGCGATGTTGGTAGGGGTAGAGCTAACAGATAATGCACAGTCTCTAGAGACATTTAATCATCCAAAACGCTGTGTATATTTATTGGGTGCCGAGGATCATGGATTATCTAAAATAGCTATCGAAAAATCACAGTTTTTAGTCAAATTTAAATCCGAACTAAGTGTTAATGTAGCCGTAGCAGGAAGTATTATTATGTATGATCGTGGCATTGATAAACCCAGATTTATAAGAGCATAGATGTAGTAATTTTTAAATTAAAGGCATCATATCTAATTTTTGTCACTACATTTATAACCACTATCCTTATTATTTATGTTTAAAATAGCAGAAGATTTTATTGCTGGTTTTAGCTCCTGGGTATGGGACTGGCCTTTATTGGTATTACTTATTGGTGGAGGAATATTTTTTCTTATCTACTCTAGATTTACACCTTTTTTCTATTTTAAACATGCGATCGATGTGTTGCGGGGTAAATATGATAATGAACATGCACCTGGTCAGCTTAGTCATTTTCAGGCATTATCTTCTGCAATTGCTGCTACAGTAGGTATGGGTAATATAAGTGGTGTAGCGGTAGCAATTGTTGCAGGTGGTCCCGGGGCTATTTTCTGGATGTGGATCAGTGCCTTAATTGGTATGGCAACCAAGTTTTATACCTGTTCACTTGCAGTAATGTATCGATCAAAAGATGATAAAGGGACTTTACTTAGTGGCCCTATGTATGTAATCACTAAAGGCCTGGGAACCCAATGGAAACCCTTGGCTATACTTTTTGCTTTGGCAGGATTGGTTGGTACACTACCAGCGTTTACTGCAAATCAACTAACTCAAACATTGGTAGATATTTTAGATTGGGATGATGGTTATAAGTGGTATATCGGGATTGTTTTAGCAGGTTTTGCTTCGCTGGTCGTTATGGGAGGAATTAAAAGAATAGGGATTGTGGCTAGCAGATTGGTTCCTTTTATGGTAGTACTATATTTTATTACAGTGATTACTATTTTGGTATTACAAATAGAAAAAATACCAGATATGTTTATGTTAATTTTTTCTGATGCATTTTCTGGAAAAGCAGCTGCAGGGGGAGCTTTAGGGTATTTAATTAAAACAGGAGTAAAAAGAGCTGCATTTTCTAACGAGGCGGGTATAGGAACCGCTCCTATGATGCATGGTACAGCAAAAACTAATGAGCCAATTAGAGAAGGGTTAGTGGCAATGATTGGCCCGGCAATAGATACGTTGCTGGTATGTACACTAACTGCTTTGGCAATACTTTCTACAGGAGTATGGCAAAGTTCTAATGATAATGGCATATCTCTTACTTTAGAAGCTTTTAATTCTGTTCTGCCATACGGATTGGGGGATATTGTAGTGGTTATTATGGTCTTGGTATTTGGGTTTTCGACACTGTTTTCATATTCGTATTATGGTACTACATGTCTGGGATTTTTAACCAAGCCTAAGTATGGTAAATATTATAACTATCTATATATAGTATCGATCATAATTGCTGCAGTAGTAAAAATAGAATTTGCGATTAACCTAATTGATAGTGCTTTTGCTATAATGGCAATCCCTACAGTGATTTCTGGATTATTATTGGCCTCAAAAGTAAATGCCAGAGCTAAAATTTATTTTGAAAAATATAAGGTTTAAAACCAGTTTTTTGGTTACTATATTTTCATGATAATAAACTCACTTCTTCTGTTTTCCTGGTGCTCTTCCTCTGTACAATCGACTCCATCAGCACATTTATTAATTAATCTTCTTTCTCCATATGCTTTACCAGGTATGCGTCGCCAATCGATATTTCCTTTTCGTACGATATATCGTATCGTGGCCCTCATTCTTTTTACACTTAACTTTTTGTTGTACCAATGACTGGATCTACTATCGGTATGTGAGCGAACTTCAATTTTTAATTTAGGATACTTGTTCATCGCCGAAATTATTTTTTGAAGCTCAACTTCTGCTTTTGGACTAATTTCATAATCGTCTAGTCCAAAATAAATAGGCTCTAGTTGTAAAATTTTTCCGAGATCATCACCTATAGTAACCTCTACTGTAGTAGATAATACTTCTTGTGTCCCTATTTTTTCTAAAGCAAAAGGAATATCATGAATAAATTCAAAAACATCTGTGGTTTCTAGGGTAACCTCTTTAGGGATATATTCATTTAATGATGCTTGTATTACATATGATTCCTCACAAGGTACTTTAATTTTGTATTTTCCTTTTAAATCAGAAACAGCTTGATACAGTGTGTTTCTATTATTGTCCAACACTGTAACATCAGTTCTTATAAGTGGTTCGCCAGTTGCACTATCTGTGATTGTGCCTTCTATATATTGCATACAAGAAGTGATCAATTCTTCGACTTGTTTAAAACTGTAGATGTCATCATTACCTTTGCCTCCTTTTCTGTTACTGGCAAAATACCCTATTTTGGTATCCTCATTTAATACAAAAGTAAAGTCGTCCTTAGAGCTATTTACAGGTTTGCCAATATTAAAGGCATCAGAAAAACCAGACTCATTAGGTACAGAAACAAAAATATCTAATCCACCCAGGCCTACATGGCCGTCACTAGAAAAGTATAACCTTCCGCTGTCACTTATATAAGGAAAAGTCTCTCTTCCTTCTGTATTTATGTTGCTTCCTAAGTTTTTTGGTTCACCGTACTTACCATCTCCTAATACATCTACCACAAACAAATCAGATTGTCCGAAAGTACCTGGCATATCACTTGCAAAATAGAGTTTAGTTCCATCGGCACTTAATGAAGGGTGCGATACAGAATAATCATCACTAGAAAAAGGCAATTCTACGATGTCAGTCCATATTCCATCTTTTAGGGTAGCTTTATATAATTTTAGGAGTACAACACCCTTTTTACTCGTTCCTAATTTGTTATTAGTATAGTTGTTTCTAGAAAAATATACGGTTTCTCCGTCTTTACTAAAACTGGTAGATGACTCATGAAATTTAGTGTTTATTTTCCCTTTAAGTTTAACGGGGTCTTCTAGAGTAATCTGATCTTCTTTGATATTAGAAGAAAAGATATCTAAAAAAGGCATTTTATTCCATTTATGAAGTTTTGAGTCATTAATGCTTTTACTTCTGGATGAAGCAAAGACAATTTGATTTTTGTTATTGAAACTAGGGGCGTATTCTGAGTTTTTCGAATTAATACTCAGAGGGAATATGTCATATTTACCCGATTGCATTTCGATAAAATCTAAATAATTTCTTTTTTCTATAAAAGATTTGGCTCGTTTGTCATTTCCTGTGATAGCATAGAATTGATCCATAATCCTATCAGCTTCTTTATAGCGTTCAACACTTTTTAAGCTTTGCGCATATCTAAATAAATATTCAGGATTTAAATCCTCTGGATAGGTTTGGATAAGCTTTTCATACCAAACTACAGAATCTTCAAGATCTCCTGTAAAATAGAACGAATCTCCTAGTTTAGAGTATAGGTTTTGAGAAGAATATCCGCGTTGAGCCACATCCATATATATTGCTCTGGCATCTATATATTCAAATGCTGTAAAACTTTGATCTGCTTTGGTTATACGTTTATCCTGATCTTGAGAAAAAAGCTGTGATGATGTTATGAAAATGAGTACGTAGAAAGAAATGAGATTTCTTCTTATAAAGATTGAAGTAAAAAATAAGGTGTGATTTTTCAAACGATCCCAGAATTTAATGTTAAAAACTTGTTTTCACGGGGTATTTGAAAACATACTGGAACTAAATTTAAGAAAAATTCAATTAAAAAGTCAATTCAACTTCTTTATTTTAATAACTACTTTTTGTAGGAAAATGTTAATAAAACAGGGATGTGTGTAATAATTCTATGATCTGTTGTTTTCTTGTTTAATATTCATCTACCTTTGCATTAAAATCAATGATATGGCTCATAAAGCTGGCTTTGTAAATATTATAGGTAACCCCAATGTAGGTAAATCTACATTGATGAATGCCTTTATTGGAGAGAAGTTATCTATTATTACTTCTAAAGCACAAACCACAAGACATCGTATTTTAGGAATTGTAAACGGTGATGATTTTCAGGTGATTCTGTCAGATACTCCTGGGATTATAAAACCTGCTTATGAGCTTCAGGAATCCATGATGGATTTTGTTAAATCTGCTTTTGAAGATGCAGATGTGTTGATATATATGGTAGAGATTGGTGAAAAAGACCTGAAAGATGAAGCTTTTTTCAATAAAATAACAAATGCAAAAATCCCTATTCTTCTACTAATAAATAAAATAGACCAGTCTAATCAGGAAAAATTAGAAGAACAGGTTCAGTTTTGGAGTCAAAAAGTACCCAATGCAGAAATATACCCTGTGTCTGCTTTAGAGAATTTTAATGTAAAAGAAGTTTTTGGCAGAATAGTTGAATTATTGCCGGATTCACCACCTTTTTATCCAAAAGATCAGCTAACAGATAAACCAGAACGCTTTTTTGTAAATGAAGCCAT
Organism: Aquimarina atlantica; assembly: GCF_000626715.1. Taxonomy (GTDB): domain Bacteria; phylum Bacteroidota; class Bacteroidia; order Flavobacteriales; family Flavobacteriaceae; genus Aquimarina; species Aquimarina atlantica. The sequence goes on from NZ_AQRA01000005.1 coordinate 301,723, forward strand.
TCGCGAAAAAATATTAGTGCACTATAAAAAAGAAATTCCTTATTCTGTAGAAGTAGAAACAGAGGAGTTTGTAGAGGACGACACTATTATTAGAATTCGTTCGGTGATTATGGTAGAACGTGATTCTCAAAAAGGAATCATTATAGGTCATAAAGGATCTGCTCTAAAAAGAGTAGGTACCGAAGCACGTAAAGAACTGGAAAAGTTTTTCGGAAAAAAGATACACATAGAACTGTATGTAAAAATTAATAAAAATTGGCGTAGTAATGAACGTCAATTAAAACGATTCGGGTATAATAACTGATTCACAACCCTTGTAATATCACTTTATCTATTGCTTTTTAGACCTTCTTCATCACTTGTGAGAAGGTTTTTGTTAAAACTATTTATTGATTAATGTTTATAATTTATCCTTAGCATAACATTAAGGATATATGTGTTGTTAACATTTGAGCTTTTAATCACACAAAACAAGATCAATAATGAAAATTTTTAACAAAACTATTCTTATTTCCGCAGTTGTATTAGGGCTTTTTAGCGCATGTGACCCTGATGATTACCACGGAGGTGGAAATACAGGTACATTAACATTTAAAAAAATTGGAGGCTTTGTTAATGGAACAGGAGATGAAGGATTTGCAGAGATTTCTGCTTTTGACCCACAAACGGGTAAGCTTTTTGTTGTAAACCCAAAGGAATTAGAACTTTCGGTTTGGGATATATCAGATCCAGGCGCACCAGTACATGGGGTAGATATACCTTTGGTAGGTACTCCCAATAGTGTAGCTGTAAGCAACGGGATGGTAGCTGTGGCTTTAGAAAATGCTGCAAATAAACAGGCTAATGGAACCATTGCGATTTATAACTCAGATTCGCAAGAACTGTTGCATACTTATCCGGCAGGCGCATTACCAGATATGGTAACTTTTAGCCCTAATGGAAAGTATATAGTAGCAGCCAATGAAGGAGAACCTAATGATTTGTATACCGATGATCCAGAAGGATCAATAACGATTATAGAAGTGGCAACCGGGCAGGTCATGAATGTAAGTTTTACAGCTTTTAATGGCCAGACTATTGGTAATGACTTTCGGGTTTTTGGACCAGGAGCATCTCTGGCACAAGATGTAGAGCCAGAGTATGTAGCTATTTCACATGATTCGAAGACAGCATATGTTACGCTACAGGAAAATAATGGATTGGCAATTGTTAACCTAGAAACCAAGACAATTACGGATATCATCGGACTGGGAGTAAAAAATTATGAGCTGCCCAATAATCAAATAGATGCTAGCGATAAAGATAATGTTGTAGGGAATTTTCAAAATTGGCCGGTTTTAGGGTTTTATCACCCAGATGCTATAGCATATACCAAGATTAGAGGAGGGCGATATTTAATAACGGCAAACGAAGGAGATGCCAGGGATTATGATGGATTTTCTGAAGAAGATAGGGTAAAAGACCTTACACTGGATCCGGTTGCTTTTTCTGATGCAGCTACCTTACAATTAGATGAGAATCTGGGAAGACTTAAAATTACTACAGCAAATGGAGATATTGATGGTGATGGAGATTATGACAGGATTTATGCTTATGGCGCCAGATCATTTACAATATGGTCTACATCTGGAGCAGTTATTTATGATAGTGGAGACCAAATAGGAAAAACAATTTTTGATTTGGATCCAAGTGCTTTTAACAGTAATGAAGGAAGTGCAGCCGATAAAAGGTCTGATGATAAAGGAGCAGAACCAGAAGCAGTAGAAACTCTTAAGGTGGGTAACAAGACACTACTTTTTGTAGGATTAGAGAGAACAGGAGGGATTTTGGTGTATGATATCTCCAATCCGTCTACCCCAAAGTTTTTAGAATGGTTAAGAGATGAGACAGATATTTCTCCAGAAGGATTGATTGTAGTCGAAGCAAAAGATAGTCCGACAGAAAACGATCTGATTATCGTAACTAATGAAGTATCTAATACAGTTGCTATTTATGAAATACAAAAAAAGAATTAAATCAATATAGAAAGAAGAGAATCCTAGTCATAATGCTGGTAAGCGGCTATACAGCCTTGTTTTTTCACTAATAACAATAAAAACTTTGTTGTTTTACAGTAACCAACTTGACTACAATACGTGGTATATTTGACTAAGTAATTATTTCACTGACTGACTATCAATTATGAAAAGTTCCATCGGCCTGAAACATTGGCCTTTGGGCTTTTTATTTTTCTAACAGAATGATCCCTGTTTGCTTCGTATCTCTATATCAATATTCTAGTTTAGTATATATGTTTTTAATAGAAGTAACTGAATTGAATAGTATCCTAAAATCTCATGTGTTGATTTTATACCTTTGTTTAAAACGTTAAGCAATGTATATAGAGTTCACTTAAAGTTTTTTGAGAATAAAAAACTTTAAATGAACTCTCTTATAAACAGTAAACTATAAATCTGTTCTAAATTGTAATGGTGGTATTGCCGAAAGGCAAGAAGTATCTATTTGTTGTAATGGATCACTCAAAAAATCCCTCATTAGTTCTAAAGAACACTTTCTTATTACAACTCCGTGACCTGTAAATGGCACTATATAGGATTGCGCATTTGATAATCCTGCAGCAGCACGATTAGCTTCATCTATATTGGTAAGAGGATCTAATGCTCCAGTAAGTATTAGAGTAGGTTTATCACTTATTACTGATTGAACAAGATTTTGATCAATTGGTGAAATAGGCCAAACCTTGTTTCGGCATGCAGTTATAAATTCAGGAGTCAATAATTCCCATAGTCCATTAGCCCAGGTTGGAAGTGTTTCTTGTGCCCCCTGTTCGTATTTACTATAGTGCACTTCACCACAGTAAATCGAGAAGTGTAGCCCTACAGAATCTTCCGATCCTTCAAAACCTTGTGTTTGAGGAAATGTTGGGGGAGTGATATCACAAATACGTAATAAAGCATTTTTATCTTGTCTGTTGATGGCATCTATTAATGCTGGTGCTCTGTCCATAGTATAAATTTCTTTTAAACATCCGATTACTATTTGTAAGAAAATTTTATTATCAATACTAGTCACTTTCAGACACTCTTTCAATTCATCAGAATTGATTTCAAAAGGTGTATTAGAAACCGTTTTTAGAACATTTAAAAAGGTTTGTTTCAAGTCTCCGAAGCGTTTTTTGCAATTGAAATCACTCTCACACTTCTTAAACATTGCATCAATAGCTTTAATACTACTAAAAGTGTCACTATATGCAACATCAGTATTGGGAGCTGTTGGAGAATCTAATATCACAGATCGGGTACCTTCGGGATCCTGCCGCATAATATACATGCCTAATGTAGTTCCATAGCTTATTCCAAAAAGATTCCATTGGTCTAAATTCAATCCTTTTCGAAGTTCCTGAAAATCACGTGCCGTATTTAAATTACTATATTGTTCAAGATCTATTCCTTCGCTTTTAAATTTGGAGTAACACGCTTTTAAGGCACTTAGATCTGTTGACGCACAAGAAAGGTCAGTACTTGTCCCTGGGGTTCCTCTAGGAGCCATAAAAATAAGATCGCGATCTTCTCTCAATTCAGTAAATGTAGTAAATTCCCCGATCACAGGTATAGGAGTAGCGCCTGGACCGCCTTCAAGATATACTATAGGATCTGATTTGGGTGTTTGCGATAAACTGGGTATTATAACAACAGGTAGAGTAATACGTCTACCTTGTGGTTTGTTGTAATCTTCTAAAACTGTGAGTTCTCCACATCGTAGATTAACACCTGAAACAGAATATTTACAATCCTTAGTTATATAGCCTAGTTTAGGAACATCAGGAGTGGGAGTTTCGTCGTTGTCACAAGAAGTAATTGATAAAAAAAGTAGTGCCAGTAAAATGTTTACGAAGTTATTCTTAATTAATTTCATTTGTGTGATTTTAAGGTTTAGACATTTTTGTTTGCTTTTATATTATCATTAGTAATTCAAAAAAGAAAGATCGTATATGCGGTGTTTTTTTCGATTTTCAATAGATACATTTAGTATGAAAAATTTCATTATATATTTCATGGGTTTTAAGTATTTGACTATAAGACGTATACCGAATAGTTCAACCCTATAAAAACATAAATATTTGTGATCAATAGCTTCTGGTTCTTCGTTATTTTATGGATCAATTACGGTTAATCTTTCTTTGATATGCTAAATGCTTTTTTGGCTTTGAAAAATTCCTTTGAAGTATTGGAATTTGATTGTAGGCTGTTTGTGTAGAAGTAATTGTATTGATTTTGTGTCTATTTTTTTGGAGGAGTCGTCTTTGTTAACAGATAAGATAACAGAGTTTTTAGGAAGTCAATGTAAAGGATCAAAAGAAACCTATTTGAAATTATAAAGATTATATTCTAAATTCAATTCATATAGGTATCACTTTTACTAATGCTCCTTTCTAATCTGCCAGTAGTAATCAAATCAAAACATTTATAGTATTGCTAAAATAAAAAGTCTAATTTTGCACAAAATTTAGAAAAGATAGCAATGAGTGGTATAGTGGCAATTGTAGGAAGACCTAATGTTGGAAAGTCAACATTCTTTAATCGGTTAATTCAAAGAAGAGAGGCTATTGTAGATGCTGTTAGCGGGGTAACCCGTGATAGACATTATGGAAAGAGTGATTGGAATGGAGTAGAGTTCTCATTGATTGATACCGGTGGTTATGTTGTGGGGAGTGATGATGTTTTTGAAACCGAAATCGATAAGCAGGTAGAATTGGCTATCGATGAAGCTGATGCTATTATTTTTATGGTTGATGTAGAATCAGGGATAACTGGGATGGACCAGGATGTCGCCAATCTACTTCGCAGGGTAGATAAGCCTGTTTTTTTGGTGGTGAATAAGGTGGATAATGGACAGAGAGCTACAAATGCAGTAGAGTTCTATAATTTAGGTCTTGGTGAGTATTATACTATTGCCAGTATTAATGGAAGTGGTACAGGAGAACTTCTAGACGAATTGGTAAAAGTATTGCCTGAAAAAAATGAAGACGAATCTAGTGAGTTACCTCGATTTGCAGTTGTAGGAAGGCCTAATGCTGGTAAGTCTTCTTTTATTAATGCGTTAATAGGAGAAGATCGATATATTGTAACAGATATTGCTGGGACTACACGAGACGCAATCGATACCAAGTACAATCGTTTTGGGTTCGAGTTTAATCTGGTAGATACTGCAGGAATACGACGTAAATCTAAAGTAAAAGAAGACCTGGAGTTTTACTCTGTTATGCGATCTGTTCGAGCAATAGAACATAGTGATGTTTGTTTAATAGTTTTGGATGCAACCAGAGGTTTTGACGGACAAGTGCAAAATATTTTTTGGTTAGCCGAGCGCAACCGTAAAGGGATTGTAATCTTGGTTAATAAATGGGATCTTGTAGAAAATAAAGAAAGTAATACCTTAAAAGATTTTGAGAAATATATACGTAGAGAAATAGAACCGTTTACAGATGTTCCTATTGTATTTATTTCGGCTTTAACAAAGCAACGTATATTTAAAGCTATCGAAACTGCAGTAGAGGTATATAAAAACAGGTCTAAAAAAATTAAAACCAGCGAGCTTAATGATGTTTTATTACCAATAATTGAGCATAACCCGCCACCTGCCTATAAAGGTAAGTATGTGAAGATAAAGTATATCACGCAATTACCAACACCACAACCGCAATTTGCATTTTTCTGTAATTTACCACAGTACATAAGGGATCCATACAAACGATTTCTCGAAAACCAGCTTCGTAGAGAGTTTGATTTTCATGGTGTACCAGTTTCGGTATATTTGAGAAAGAAGTAGAGGTATACTAAATCATATTAGATTGGTATTATAAGGTTTGCAAAGGTTTCATTATCTATAACTCTTTTTAAAAAGTTACAATCTTTCACAGGATAGTTACGATAAAGCATATGGAGTATTTATTTTATCACTCTTACCGGTACTAGCGACATACTATGCCCGATCGGGGATTTTTATAAAATCCTAAATTTCAGAAAAAAATCTAAAAAAAATACAGTCCTATCTATTTACAAGAACCTGTAAACATTGGGATAGCACTTTCATTTGTGTAATTGTGATTCTAAAATTGCTCCTTCTGCAAATAAGATGATAGCTTCCTAAAAGCATGTACGGTTTTCTTTCTTTTTAGAGTGTTTGGTAACTCCAATTTTATGGTGATTTTAGTGAACTTTTGATTAGAAACCAGAGAATAAAACCTATTAAGTTCAATAAAGTGGTTCATTTTTTAAGTTTATCAATTAACCCTTAAATGAACTAGTAATGTTGTTTGGATATGCTCCCTTTAGCATTCCTTCTCAAAATTTAATATGCGAAAGGCAGATTACAAAAAATACATCAAATCCAGACAAAGCATATTGTAAAAGCACAGAAAAACAGAAATGGAAATCTAAGGGAGATTAAATAAAATTTTCTATCTTAGAACCAACGTAAAAAAACTAATTACCCCATATCTGAAGATTTCTTCGGGTATGGGGTGTTTTATTTTTAAAGGAAATTAAAACATGATAATATGAACGATGAAATCACTTATATGTCAAAGCTTTCAGATGATGAGCTATGGGCAGAATTAGGGGCTCTTGATGACAATAATATTATACCACCTCCATTTAAAATCCTAGTAAAAAGAGGTAAAGAGTGGTTTGAAAACAATAAATCTGAAATTAGGGAAATTGTATGTAATTCCGAAGAATTATCAAATTTCCGCAATATTTCTGATAATAATATTTATAACGTTATCGCCAGTTTTGGTGGAATCTTCTCTCAAAATGTTTCTATTGCTGCTTTAGTTGTTTTGTTGAGTAGAATAGGTCTTGATAAGTTTTGTAAAAATTATATAGATGAAGTTTAAAGAGTCTCCATTAAAATTTTGCAGAGATGTAAGATTTCATATACAGGTATTGAATTCATTATTAAAAGTTGATGATGATAACTCAAACGATAATTCTGAAGCATGGTTAAAAGCACGCAATTTTTATCATAATATATCTAAAGAGCTATTTTATAATCAAGTAGCTCCAATCTATGATTTATATTGTAAATCAATTGGAGAATCCCAACATAGAAACATAGGTCTTACCAAAGATGGTTGCTATATCACATTTGTAGGTAACGAACCTTATATTTTTTCAGGAGATATACTTGGAATTGCTAGGGTTACTAAAGGTATGAACCTAGATAGGTTTTCGATCAAAATAAATCTAGGAATGTTATACATCATTTCTGAAATTTCAATATTGATGGGCGCAGTAATATTGAACAAAACTAACTTTTCTGAATTAGCTAATTATATTAATAAAATGAAAGATTTTATAAAAGAGAATAGTGATTTAGAATACGAAAATGTAAACCAAACTAGCCCCGACATGAACATAGAATATGATAAAGGGAAAAGATATAGGACTATTAATACAGCTAGTATTATTGATGCGATTGGGTTACATTTAGAAGGAAGTTGGAACGATGAAGATTTAAATTTCATCTCTTGTTTAAGAAATATAATCATTTCGTTTATTGTTGGTCATGAATTTGGTCATATAATGCTAAATACAGAAAATCTTCAAGGAGTATCTTTTAGAGAACAAGAGACTGCGGTTAAGTCTTTTATGAATGAAAACAATCTTCCTAATATTAACAAATCTTTTCTAGAAGAATTTATTTGTGACTCTTTTGGTAGTAAACTAAGTCAATATTATGTTATGCATTATTATTTTGACAATGAGATTTCTCGGCTAGTGAATAAACTAAATATTTCTAATCACCTGAAAAATCATGTTCGTTTTGCTCCTGCTTCATCTAGTATATTACTATCCAGAATAGCTTCTAAATCATTTCTTTTGAGTTTTTCTTTATTTACAGATAACCATATAAAAAGCACGATTCATCCTAATTTTTCTTTACGTTCAGAGTTTCTGAAATATGATATGTCCAATGCCGGTATCCCTGATGATTTCATTAATGTAGGACAAGAAATAGATGAATTATGCCAAACATTAACCTTACGAAATTGATAGAAATAATTAATTCTGGTAACATAAAAAGACAAGAAATTACAGTTGATACAGATAATATCGCTAAAATGGTTTCTGAACCTAATAATTGTACCTTGATTACAATGACTGATGGTGAAATGATGGTGGTGGCAGAATCAAGAACTGAAATTCGACGACTTTCAAGGGAACAATAAACTTAAAGCTCGATAAAACGATAATGAAATATAATGGAAGTATGCTTGCTTATACTCATATAACATTGTTAGTGACAATTTAAAAAAAATGATTGGTCATATAGGAACGATATTTATAATTGAAAGTTTAAAAAAAGGAGAACTTAAAACAGGCTCTGAGTTGTATAATGATACTCTTGAAAAGCATTATAAGTATTATCCTGACATAAAGGATAAATTAATTTTCAGATTATTTGTTGTGGAGAACAGAAACGAATTCTTTGATTCTATTAATTACATTAAATATAATTGCAAAACTACCAAATTAGGAATATTGCTCCATTTAGAAATGCACGGTGGAAAAGACGCTGGATTACAATTATCAAATGAAGAAATCATTCATTGGAAAGAATTGACAGATTATTTGACCTATATAAACCTCGAAGCCTGTAATAAGCTATACATCTGTATGGCTACTTGTTATGGGCGTTCCATTTATAATGCAATGGACTTAAAACAAACTAGTCCTTTTTGTGGTTATATTTCTGCCAGTAAACCTATCAAACCGATAGAAATCCTTGATGATTATAGGATTATTTATGAAAATATACTAGAATCACATAATTTAATAATGGCCTTTGAAAAACTTGAATCTAAAAACAAAAGCTCTAGTTTTTTCTATAAAGATACCGATGCAGTTTTCAAAGAAGTTATGGAATTTACATTCGCACAAATCGAAAATAATGAAAATGCAAAAGAGGAATATTTTAAAGGAGTATATGATCAGTTAAAAGAAAATGAAATTAATCGAACAGAAATTGAAATACAGGAAGTTTATGAAATTGTAAAAAAGGACTTTGAGAATTTATATTATCCAAAGTTTACATTAAAAAACTGTCACTAACATTAGATTATAAAATGAAACATTAAAAGTCCAATAAAACGATTTTTATATGAGAAATAAATTTGTTATAATAACTAGATAAAAGAATGGATATAATCCTTGACACAAACATTTTCAGAAGCGATTTATTCTTCAATTCCAAGGACTTTGATATTTTGAGAGATTATTTGCATAAAACAGACTCTCGTTTTGTTTTACCACAGATTATAATTGAAGAACTCACAGGACTTTACAAAAGAACTTTAGATGAAAATCAAAGAAATTATAATAAAGCTCGCAAGAACTTAAACCAAGGTTTAAATTATGAATTGGTTGATGAATTGAATATTAATTGTGACGAAGAGGTTAAAAAATACATCGATTTTGTTTACAATAAATTAGGACGAAAAGAAGAAAAGAATATACCTTACAAAAACGAATATTTACCAGAAATAGTAAAACGAGCTATAAACAAACAAAAACCCTTTAAAGACGAAGATAAAGGCTTTAGAGATTCAATAATATGGCTTACTATTTTAGATTATTGCCAGGGATGTCACGAAAAACAAATCACATTTATAAGCAATAACCCAAAAGACTTTGGTGATATAAAAGACCCAACTGAATTACATTACAACCTAAAAAAGGAATGTCAAGATTTAGGAATAAGGGTAAATTACTTTCGAACTATTAAAGATTTTATAGAAAAACATTCTAAGAAAATTGATCTTTTTGATCATGATTGGATTACAGACAACCTTGATTTCGAATGGCTATCCGATGTAATTTGCGATGAAATAAATGATAGTAATAACTATAGCATAATATCTTGGTATGAGTATAAGAAAGAAAAAGAAAGTACAGGCAATTATAGAATTTTAAGAGCTATTCCTTATGATCAAGATGACCTCTTTATTTATGAAATGATAAATGGTTCGTTGATTATAAACTTTACTGTAAGTGCAGAAATTGAAACTGAATTTGAATATTATGAATATGATTATTACGGTTCCAAGGAATTTAGGAATGTTCATAACGAAACTACCTATTTGAGAGGAAAATTTCACATAGGATTGGTCTATCAAAATAATGAAATCAAAGAAATTGAATTATCTGATCATGAATTAATTTAAAAAATTTGATTATCAATAATCTAAGTTTAATAAATCTATTATATGTACGTAAAATATAGCAATATTCGATTGGGGTCAAAGCGAAAAAATTATTTAAAAGAAAAGGAATTAAGTAGCAATATAAGATCTTTGAAAAGGGACATTCAGGAGACACTAAATGAGGAATATAGTGGTGAGTTCAAAGAAATAGAGCTTACTGTTATAAAACCGAGTCGTGGATTAACACCAAAGTTCAATATGGACAATATTAGAGATAAAGAAATAAGAAAAATACTTAAGGCAAATTTTGGTGATAATTTAAGAAAATTGACAACGGAAGAAATTCAAAACAACCTTTGTAATTACTAATGTCAAAAGTTCAAATAAACGATTATGTTTGATTTCAATTTAATAATTCAAGAAGCAGAAAAAATGACTAGTTTTTGGTCTTTTTCTCAAAATTGGTTTGATATACTTTCTCTTGTTTTAACAATATTAAGCTTATGGTTAGCATACTTCCTTGGAGAACGAGGTTACAGAAGAGATAAAAAAGATAAAGCCAAAGAGCAGAAGGAACTTATTAAATCTGAAGTTAAACTTTTTGAAAACAATTTAGGGCAATTAAATCTAGCCATAGATGGGCAATTGAAAGGGCTCAAAGAATACAAAGAAAAGCAAAATTTCAGTTTAGAATTTAATCCAGATATACAAGTCGATTTCTTAAAATTTATAGATGTAAAACATATTTATGAAGCTATCGGATTTAAGAAAGAAGATGGTATAGGAAAAGTAAATAGCCTTTTTGCAGCACTATACTCTTTAAACGATTTTCGGCATTCTTTGAGGGATTCCGTAAGGACATATATTTCTAGATACATTACCTTAGAAAAAAGATTCTATTTATACAGAAAGCTAATGTATAGAATGTTCCACGAAATTAGTAATAGAAGAGCAATAGATGTTTTACGAAGTCCTCAAGGTTTTCAAATCAACTTTGGACATAATGAATTTGCAGAAAAGTATTTTCATCACGTCCAAGCCGTTTTGTCTAATCCGGATTTATTAAATGAAAACCAGGTGGTTATTAGGGAAAAGTTAATCGAACTGTTTATCATACCACTTATCGAAATAACTAAACAATATATTCCTGTTGATGAAGATGCTATTGAGGTTTCAGATGTAACTAATGAGGTAAATGCTGCTTGGATAGACATGGAAATAGTTACAAAAGCTCATTTTGAAGAAATTGAAGGGCATATAAATAGCTTAGAAAAAGTAAAAACAGAAATTACAACATTTTTAGATTTGAAGAAATAGAATAAACATTACGGATCTCAAGCCGGAAATGCTTTCCGTGCGAGATAGTAAACTAAAAGTTCAATAAACCGATGAAAAAACTCTTAGGTGCTGTTATTATTTTCATTGTGTGTCTATTCATAATTGTCTCTATATATTTGATGTTTTTTGAACAAAAAGAAGTGGATTATAAATATATATTACCTATTTGCTTATATATAGGTATTGGTTATTTAGGGATAAAACTTTATCGGAATAAAAACAGTTTTAATTTTGATTGGGGTGAATTCGGGTTAGTCAACTTAATTCTTGCAATAGTTTTTCTTGGTATTGGAATAGTGGGTACAATCGAGGAATATACCGCAGCACAGATAACAGGGTATATTGGTGCTGCCAAGTTTATGTTTTCTTTTATTAGAGGTTTTTTTGATTAAAACCTTTATAGATACCTGTTGTTAATTACAAGAGGAGATGATAAGTTTCATTAGTTAATGATAAAATTACAGAAGGATTTGGTGAAATTTCACCTATTTAATTTAGAGCTGATTACATAATTATGTCAATGCAAAATTAAAGTATAATAAAACGATTATAAATATGAAGAATTTAAGAAAAGTATATATCACGGAAATATTGGCCAAATATGAGAAACACGAGCCTGAAAAATTTGAAGGATATTTCCACAAGTGGTTCGATGGTATAAACCAACATTCTGAAAGACCGGAACAAATTGCAATAATAGAATTACAAGATGGAACAATAAGAGAATGTGCACTACATTCTTATTCATTAAAATTTCAAACTCAAGAAGAAATCCAGAAAGAAGATTTAAAAGGTTGGGGTGGAGACCCTACTATAAATTAAATGTACAAGTAATCGATGAGTGAACATTCAAAAACCTATAAAGATCCAGAGGAGTTTAGAAATGCAAATTTAGCATTATTGGGCTTTCAAAAGCGTCACAACGTTATTCGTAAAGATTACCAATTGCTCTTGAACATAACCGAGACATTTCAAGGAGAAGAAGAAAAATTTAATTCGCTTTATAGAGCTTCTTTGAAAGGTTTTTTTTCTTTGATTGAATCAGATATTTTCGGGTTGAATCAAGTTGATAAATATGAAGCTTATGATGACAAACACCGTTTCGAAGACAGGTTTAAAAAGACGTTTAAAAGAATTTGTCAAACATGGAGTAAGGAGGAAATAATTCAACAATATCTTGATTCTAAGTACAGCAAGTTAAAGTCTATTAAAAATAAACGTGATAAATTGGTTCATCCAAAGGATACGGGCGATATTATAGTAGCTTCTAAAGAAGAATTCATTGAACTTAAGTTTGCTTTTGATGATTATAACGAAATGCTACATTCCATTATGAATAATTTTTTCATTGATATTAATGTTAAAGATTTGAATGAGATTAAAGATTTATTTAAAAAATAACACTTTAGACACTTAAACACCAAAAGTTCAATAAAACGATAAATTATGGAAGAATTAATTTTACAAAATGGGTTATATACACTAGATTCTAATTTCCTATTTCATAAATCCTACAATAGCTATTATATAGAAAAAGAATATGGTTATTGTGTGTTTCACATGATTTCTGATTCAGAAGACGTAGACTTTTCTATACTTGATAAAAAAGGAAATGTTATAACCCATATTCCTTGGATAAATAAGATTGTAACACGAGATAATTGGGAGGATTTTATTGGTAGAAATGCTACTTCTCACTAATTATGATAAATGAATTAAAAGTTTAAATAAACGATAAAAAACCAAAAAATGAATAAAACAGAATTCATAAAAGCAAAGATAGAAGACGATACCTTACATTATAAGTCAGAAAAAGTATTTGAGGAAGTTTCTAAAGTAATAGAACGGAATAACATTGATGGATATAAAGTGGTATCTGTAACTCCTTTAATATCTGGTTATAATAATCACTCCGATGATGAAAATCAGTCTTATGGATATGGGTTTAGTTATACTAGCGGCGTAATAATTGTTTTTGAAAAAATTAATGAAATCTAAATAAACGATGGCGAACTTAGAATTTACTCCGTTTTTACCACAAGAAAATGTTCCTGAAAGATTTAGTGAATTTAGGAAACTCGCGAGTAGTAATAAAGAGTTACAAGATGTAAAGGGAGAAATAGTATTTAATTATGTGAGTCAATATAAACAATTTGATATTGAGAAAAACACAACAAATATTTCGTACAAAAGATTAAGAGAAATATTTGACAACGAACATCTAAACTTTATTATTTGACAATTAAAGTTCAATAAAACGATGAAAAAAATCTTGATAGTTCTGTCTTTTCCGTTACTAATCTGTTGTGTTACTGAATCAACACATCAGACATTAAAAGAGGAGTTAATCAAAATGACAACAGAAAGGGATAGTATTTATAAACTTGCTATTCAGGGTACTTTAGACACCATTGTAAAGGACTATCCTCAGATTGACATATTCGGTGAATATAATGGTATTAAAGACACAACAAAAGAAAAAATATGGCAACGGCTACCTATTAAGGCCTATAGGGAACTTAAAGAAATTGAAAAAATAATAGATGAACACTTTATTAATAAGGAAAAGAACCAAGGTAGTATTAAGAATACATTTAATTATGATGAACAAACAGCATTGAAATATATACAAGACTGGTATAATTTTTATAATGCGGGTTATATTTATAAAAACCCAAAAATCCGAAGAAACGGTCAAAACTCATTTATGGTTTCTCTACAAGAAACAAATAAAAGCGGAAATGGTAGGGATTTAAATGGAAAACCTATATATACTTGGTTTGACAGAGTTTATACTCTTACAATTAAAGAGAATGGAAATTATGATTTTAAGCTATTACGAAAATAAAAAGTCTAAAAAAACGATAGATATGAAGAATATTACAATAACAGTAAGTCTATTAATAAGTTTTTTAGCTTACAGCCAAAACAATAAGAAGATAGATAGTTTAGGAATTAAGCTAGATTATCTTTATAGTCAGGTAGATGAATTAAAAGAACAAATTAATTCCGAAATTAAAAAGAATGGGTATTTAATTGAAGTCGAAAAAAAATATAGCTTTTCAAAGCTTTTATTGAAAGATAAAAAGTATGGAAAGGCAATTGATACTATAAAAGTTGGAGATTCAATCAAAGTTCTTAATAAAGAAATTGGGGTGTACAAAGTTGTATACAACGGAAAAACTGGATTTGTTGATGTATCAGACTTAAAAATAAGTGAGAGTTCTATCTTAAATAATTTAGAATATAATTCTTACTCTTCTGGCAGTGGGTCAATACGTTCATCTGGATCAACATATGTAAAAGGGCATTACAGAAAGACTAAATCAGGAAAGAGAGTTTATGTAAAAGGTCACAGAAGAAAAAATTAAAAGTCTAAATAAACGATAAATTGTATTTTTATTATAACTTGACTTAATATGCAAACTTCACAATGATTGGAATAAATAGCATATATAAACAACATAAACTGATTTATCTTGACACAAATGTTATAAGTAATATTTGTAAAAAAGGGGATTTGATTAATAAGTTTATTACAAAATACCCTATTAATGAAAAGTACCTTCTTTGCTTTAGCACTTATACTTTATATGAGATAGCAAAAAACAAAACTCTGTATAAGGACTTCAAAAAATTCTACTCGATTTACCCATGTGTATTGGTAATTTCATATTTCCCTTTAGGAGTTAAGGAAATCGATCTAATAGCAGGAGATGTGGCGTTTGTAAATCCAATTCTACTCTCCCCCCAAGGAATAAAAGTTAATAGTGAAGTATTTAACCCAAACTCCCTTGACATTCTATTAGAGAAGCCAGAGGTAAAAAGTGCATTTATAAATGTTGATCGTTACACAACAGATTTCTATAATGAAGTTATATCTGTTTTAGATAAACCTGAATTTAATCACATTAATAAGGAATATATCAAAAACAAGAAAGGTGATTTTGTTCGAGCATTTATGAGGTATGAACTGAAGTATCGGTTCTTGAATGGTCAAAATGTGAAAGTTGACAAGAAAAAATTGAAACAAATAAAATCATTGGATGTCCTAGCACATGCTATTTTTTATAAGTTCTTCTCAGATGGAACACGTAAAATAGAGCAATCCGACATAATAGATATTCTAATTATGACTACCACACCTTACGTTCACACTTTTATCTCAGAAAATAATGCAATTGATATATTGAAAAAAATAAAAAAACAAACAACTGTGATAAATGGACTCAATCTCCAGACATTGTCAGATATTCAAAACTAAACTATTGAGAATCAAAAATAAAAAAACATAACAATTTGTGTATTGCATATGCTACCTTCAGCAGGCAAGCGCAACATACAAGAGACGTTAAAAGTTCAATGAAACTATGAAATTATATAAATGTGAATGCCAGAATAGTTCTGGAAAAACTCTTAAAGGAATGAATGTAGAAGTTATAACTTCTATAGGAGATCCAAAATCCGAAGATATTAAAAAAGCAGTGGAGCGTAAATATGGAGTTTCACTTAGCAGTCTTTCTATAAACTTAAACCAATGGGATTGTATACTAATCTCTTAAATAATAAAACTCAATAAATTGATTAATATGTGGGCCATAAACGAAAAATTTGTAGATTATTCTCATCCTCAAGAAAAGGATAGTGTATTTTTAAACCCTAACCAAACAATGAATCCTCAAGTAATAGAATATCCGATTATTTGGAAAGGATTTGTGGGTAGCGAAGAAGTTGAAATTATCCAAAAAGGACAAGGAGCACATTTAGATCTTCATTTTATATTTAAAAAATTCCCAGAACGATATAATCATATAAAACCTGATATAATTAATTGGATTCATAAGTATCTAAGAATTCTAAACTAAAAGTTTAATAAAGCGATGATTTCAAAAGAACACTTTTTAGATATTTTAAATATCGAACCAATTTATGAAACTGAAGGTATTTTTTATGAACCTTTTTGGGAATTCATGAGTCGTTTTCAAAGTCTTCATAGAAACTGGGAGATAAATAAAATGTTTAATCAGTTTCATTTAAATAATTTAAACATAGAGTTAGAAAATAAAGTTAATGAATTAGAACACTATAATTTCTATGACAATGTTAGAGCAGATATAGAATATTTTCCTGACCATTTACGTGCTTCAACTTTATCTTTAGCAATTAGTTATTTTGAAAACCTTTTAGTGGAACTTTCTAATGAAGTAGCATCCGACTTGAATTCCAAAATTATTTTAGATACTCGTCCGTTACCAATCATAAATAAATATATTTTATGGCTGAAAAGGAATTGCGAATTGGAAATTACTATTTCTAAGGTAACTAATAGAAAACTTGATGCTATAAGAGGAGTTAGAAATCGATTCATTCATAACATAAGTCGAGATATACCAGAAAATATAAGAAAAACTATTGATGAGATGAATAATGTTGAGGGAGAACACAGCAGAAATAAAGTAACAGATGGCTTTGTTGACGAATCACTAAAAGAGATTATTCTGGTAGTTAAAAATTTAGAAATGGCATATATTAAGTTTTACGAGAAAATTAAATAGTACAATATTAAAGTTCAAATAACCTATGAAGGAAGTCTTTGCAAGAAATGATCAGCACTATACAAAACTTGCTTTTCTAAATTGGAGAACTGATGGAGAAGACATTAGCAATTTTTTGGTACTTGCAGATGGTTTTTTGAGTTCATCAATTCTCTTATTAAAGAAGTGCTTAAAAAAAAATAAGGATAAAAAAGCAGACAAAATAATTTTTCCTATTCTACATAATGCAAACCACGGTATCGAATTATACCTAAAAGCGATTACCTGGAAGTTAAACGAACTATTGAGGAATGGTAGAAGAATTGAAGGAGGCCATGACATAAAACAAATCTATGCTGTAGTGAAGGCAAGAATAATAGAGTTCGGGATTGATGATAAAGGGAAAGATTTTAAAGAAGTTACAAAAGAACTAGACTTCTACATCACTGAGCTGTATAAAAAACTAAAAGATGACAAAGGAAAAAAGAATTTAGATTTTTCACGTTATCCTATTTCTAATGGATATATGAAACATTTTTATGCAGGAGTATGGGAAAATATAGAAGTTGATATGATTAATCTTCTAGAAATTTATCAAAGAATTTACGATAGTTTGGAAGATTTGACGGCTTATTATTATCATGAAGAATTTAATTTATAAAGTTTAAATAAACGATTGTTGGTAACAAGCATAAAACTGAATGGAAGAAAAAGACAAAATAGCTGATTTACCATCATATTCTAAAATTAGAAGAGATGTCCAAGGAGCAAACGCTATCGGAAAAATTGTGAAATTTCTTTCTTTTTTTGGTATTAAAAACAATGGGTTAAATGAAGTGTTTTCTAAAATTCCTGATTTAAAAAGAGATGTAGAACATCTTTCAACATTACCAGATAGATTCAATAGTTATTTTGCAAAATTAGGATGGATTTCTTATGAATCAATGAATTCGCCTTTAATGGAAAAAGCAGTTGAATTAGCTGATAATGGCGATATTGAAAAAGCTGAGAGTATTCTTTCGGAACACTTTACATCTACAGAGATTAATTGGTTACAACATAGGTTCAGAGTTTTACCTGCATTTTCAATCCGTTTTGAATTAATTGAGAAAGCGTACAAAGACACTCTCGAAAAAAGGTTTCATTCCTGTGTACTATTATTATTGACAATAATCGATGGGACTGTTAATGATATAAATAAAAGCAAAGGTTTTTTTTCAGAGAATACAGAATTAAAAGCTTGGGATAGCATTGCATCTCATAGTACAGGATTAACAGTAATCAAGGATATTTTTAATGCTCCAAGAAAAAAGACCAACACAGAAGAAATATTCCTCCCATACAGGAATGGTATTTTGCACGGTAGAGATTTAAAATTCGATAATCAATATGTGGTAGGTAAATGTTGGTCTACTTTATTTGCTATTAATGATTGGGCAAGAGCGTTAAAAGAAGAAAAAGAAAATCCACCAGTTCCATTAAAAGAACCAACATCTATCGGAGAAAGTTGGAGAGAAATAAAAAAAGTAATTGTTGAATACAAAGAAAGGAAAATCCAAAGTGATAAAAGATGGGAAGAACTAGAAAATTGGGAACCGAGAGAAAATATTAGCATAGAGCAGACGAATTTCACTAAATATAGACCAGAAAAAACAGCATTTGAAATAGCTGAAAGTTGGAAAAAGCAGAATTATGGAAAAATAGCTCAACTAATTCATCGATTTAGCGATAAAGAAGTTAATATTGGATCAGAAGCAGGAAAAATTAGGCGAATATTAGAAAATAAAAAACTTAATTCATTTAAAATAAAATCTATCAGAGACGAAGCACCAGCGATTTCTGAAATAACTATGGATATTGAATATGAGTTAAATGGAGAAAACAAATCTAAGGAAATAGTTATTCGATTAATTTGTAAAGCTGAAAATGGAGAAATAGGAATGAATGGAAAAGAAAATATGTCTTGGGAATTCATAGATAATTTCTTCTATAGATTAGAATTCTGAAGATTTATATGAATGGAATAATAATTAATTCAAAAGTTCAATAAACAGATACTATTCCAGATATAACAAATTAATCGAGGAAATAAAACCCATTTGTTTTAGTTTTTTAGTAATTTAGAAGCAACGTAAAAAATTATAACTAAACCCCATACTCAGTTTAACTCTGAGTATGGGGTGTTTTGTTCAAATAAATGATGAAAAAAGAATTACTTTAAACAATTCTACAAGAAAGTAGAATTCTGGTTAAAACGTTTATATGTTTGGTCTGTAAATATTTATTCTTGGTTTTGGATAATTAGACAAATTTTCTGGCGTAAATCAACGGATATTGAACCCTATCTGCTTTGGTTTTTTCTAACTGTAGGAATGTATTTCTTTATTAGAAATAATAAAGACCTTGATATAATTTATAACACAGAGAGTAAATTAAAGTCTAAATAAACGATTAAAATTTCAACAAATATGAATAATGTAATTAGTTTTCCAAGTAATTATCCAGAAGGTTGTTCTGATGATTTGATAAAGGATCTTATTACAAAGTTTCAAAAACAAATCGTCGAAAATAATTACAGAAAAAATCCAGTTATAAGGCCAAATGATTATCCGTTATTAATTGAACAAGGTAATAAAGAGTTAAATATTAGGCTACAAAAA
Source organism: Aquimarina atlantica (assembly GCF_000626715.1). GTDB lineage: Bacteria > Bacteroidota > Bacteroidia > Flavobacteriales > Flavobacteriaceae > Aquimarina > Aquimarina atlantica. The sequence goes on from NZ_AQRA01000005.1 coordinate 321,462, forward strand.
AGGTTAATTTCAAATCTAGAAAAATCTTCTAAGCGACAAAGAGAATTAACATGGGCAATTGTAATCATTGGAGGATTAAATTTGATTTTAGCAATCTTAAAAATGGTTAATGCTATTAAAGTCTAAATGAACGATGAAAAATTGTAAAACATTACTAACAGTATAAGAAATATAAACTACTTAACAAGCAAAATGTCTGAATCTGAAAATCATAGCGAAAAAACAAATAGACTGAATAAATTTCCAACGATAGGTCAAATTATCGGAATTGCAGGTGTGGTCGTAACAATAATTTTTGGTATTAACCAATGGAAAGAAAGATCTAATAATAATGCAGAACAACCACTAAAATCTGACTCGATAAATCAGGAAAAACAAGATAACAGACGAACTATTGAGGTAAGAGATAAAGGAACATATATAGAGGGAAATCAAACGAACATCTATAAAATAAATAATAATTCTTCTAATGAGGTTAGAAAATTTCAAAGAAATATACCGAAATCTTATTTATCACAATTACCGGGAATAAAGGCAAATGCTTACCGTGATGCTAGAGAACTATGGAATACAGGAGTTACTTCTGAAATGATGAAAGGAAATTACCTAGTTCTCGATAGACTTACTGAAGCTCTTTCTGATTTGGCAGAAACCGTATATACTCCTGACTTTTTTAACGGAATAAGTGCAAAAGAATATTATTCTAATAAAATAGAAAAAATGTCAAAAGCCGCATATGACGGTCAGACTGGACCAGAAGGAGGAGGTACAATAGGACTTGTTACTGGGAGTGATAATTTAAATCGTTTTGTCCAAGATTTTATTGTTGAAATAGTGAAAGATATTTCTGAACCATCATATTTTATAAGTTGGAAAAAAGAATGGGACCATGCAGGTAAGAAATTGTCTAAAGAAGAAGAATATTAAAAATTCAATAAACAGATGGAAAAATACAAAACTATTTTTGGAAGAGATAACGGAACTAAAATAGAAGAACCCTATTTTTTTACCGCTTTTATTTACGCAAATAATGAAAAAGAAGCTAAAGTAAAAGCAGATAAGCTATTTGAAGTCTACAAAAAAAATAGTAATTGGGAAACACAAGTGCCCAACTTAATAGGGTATGGATTATTAACAACTAAAGTTCAATAAAACGATGAAATTTACTTTTGAAGAAATCAGAAATGAATTTATAGAATTTGTATTTTTCTTAAAAAATAGTTCTAATAAGTGATTGATTTTAATATAATATCAGAAGAGAGATTTGAATATCTGATAGAAGATTTACTAAAAAGTAAAGGCTTTACTATAACAAGTAGGCCATCAAGGGGTCCAGATAGAGGCAAAGATATTATCGCGGAACGTCCAGTAACTAATGATATGAATATAACAATTCATGAACGTTATCTTGTGGAATGTAAACACTTTTTTAAGTCTGGTAAATCCGTAAAAGAAAAGGATCTAGGTAATATAATTGAAAGGTTAGTATTACATAAGGCTAATAGATATTTACTGGCAACCTCTACTGTGCCAAGCGAAACAGTCAAAAACCAATTACAAGGCATATCAAATAATCATGAATATCCTCATATTTGCACTTTTTGGAGTTTAAGTGATTTAGAAAGCTTACTTCTTAATAATAAGGAATTAATACAGAAATACTTCGAACGTTCATTCAAAAGCAATTTACAAGATCGTATTACAGAAATAGCAGATTACTTAAGAAGGCATCATTTTCAAGCACATCGAGGAGCTATATTATTTTCTCCTGAAGCTACAGCAATATTTGGAAATGATGGATATGGTATTGGAAACAATGCTGAAGGAGATGCAGAATTAAGAGTTCGAGAAGAGGTTAGTTGTATTAGAAAATTTTTATTTAAAAATAGTATTGAGGAATTGGGGTTTGGATTATGTAGTGAATCATATTCTTGGGTGATTATTGTAAATTCTAAAAATGTCAAAGATATAAATGAAAAAATATGGGAATGCTATCCGGAAGGCAGTTCAAATAATAAAAGTCAAAAAGATATAGCACTAATTCGTATTAGGTCCTATATGGAAAGTCCTTTTTATAAGAATCAAATTTCTAAGTTAATATGACAAAATTTTTAAAAAGATGGTGTGTTTTCATTATTCCCTGAAAATTACATAATGATACTTATGGAAATTATAGGGTGTATTTAGTTATCAATAGTTTTAGTGATAATGGTTTCATCCTTCCTGTGTGTCACTTGAAAACCAAAAATTCGATTAGGCAATGAAAATTCTATGTCAGCACATGGTATCTTTCTAGTATTCTGGTTCTCACTTTTGAGACTGGCAATGCATGAATAAGCCCTATGAGTGTCAATTTCGAGATAATATTTTGTTAAATATCCTTGTGTCCAGTGTTATCCCAAAAAAGAATCCAGAATCCCAAACATCTGTCAGTTTTATATCTTCCTTTACACCAGTAAAAATTGTTTCTCCTAAAACAAAATCATCATCAACTAATTCTTGAACCTTACCATAATGCCACCCAGCTATTAAGCTCCCTCCTCTGGCAAATTCAAAGGTTAATCCAGTGAAAAAGTTTTCCCGCCATTCATTGTTCAAGGATACACCAAATGTAGGGTTTAAGCGCTCCAACCATGTCGCTTCCTTTAGAACATCCCTGCCACGAGTAATATGATCCTTTCCTCTCAATTTTTTAGCAATAAAATCTATGGTTGGTTTCCAATAAAAAATAACATTGAATGTTGCCATCGTCCTGTCTTCGCTATTCACCACATTTATTGTATTCTCAGAATCATTGAGGGGGAAGACATCAAAATCAGGTTTCCCAAGATTTGTTGATATAAATGATGCGCCAATTGCAACGTGATACACCTTATTAATGTTCAGTGAATATGTGGACAGATTTAACTTTTGTGCAACACCGTCTACACTTTCCGTCTTGTTGATATTAAAGGTAACATTATTGGAAGTATAAGGTCCCCGTTCAAACCGAATGATTGTCCAATCCGCCATGGAAAGTCCTTGAGCATTGGCAACCCCAATCTGAGCGGGAGACTCGTAGCTCCTTATTTGTAGATCTAATGGAGCGTACTGAGCTCCAATAACCTCAATATCATAACTTTCAACAAAGTTTCGATCAACTATAGCATAAATATATACGACGTCGTCCTGGTCCAGATTCACGGGGACATTTCCAATTAGTTTTCCTTTATCATCGACCACAACATAGGCTCTATCCTGATCCCTAAAGTATCTTTGGCCACTAGTTATGTTCTGTACGTATAATGGGTCATCCGTAAAACTTGGTTTTGGTGTGCCGCTTTTAAGGTATTCTATGGCTGTGTATTTTTTACTTGTGATATTATTAGTAGTAGTGCCAGGTGTTCTTCTGGTAACTCCATTTCCATTTGTTCCAGGCGAGACGAGCGAAGAAGGATTTATTCCAATATCAGTAATTTTCAAATCTTGGTATCCAGTTGATTTGTAGATAAGGTAAAGTGGAGGACCACTAGTTATTCCAGTAATGACCCCGGTGGAGGAATTCAACTGTTTTTGTGTAATATCGGCACCTGACCCATCATTCAACTTTAAAATATAATTGGAATTAGTCAATGCCGGATCAGGCTTTATAGAAATGTTTTTTTTTGTATCCAATTTTTTAACATCTATCTTCTGTCCATTTAGCATGGCTTGAAAGGAGAGGGTGTTACCAGAAGAAGGCTTGGCAATCGAGATTTCCTGTTGGGCAAAGCTTAAGAACCCGGACAGGAATAATAAGCAGGCTGTGCAAAGTCTGTTTTTCATATTATTGTTTAATTTTAAGATTAAGATTATCAAATATTGTGGATATTGGAATAATGAACGTGGTGTCTATCTCGTTTCCGGCAACAACAATTCCAATGGCATATCCCCATTGGTCCAAAACCAGAGAACCTGAATCACCGCTTGTTGAAAAAGGGCGCGTGCCATAAGGTTTTACTTTAATAAGGTTCTCCAAACTCCTTATACGTCCATCGGGGTATCTAATGTATGACATAACACCCGTGTCGTTGATGTAACCACTACTTGCTTTGTTATTGTCTAAACTACTTTTTATATATACAGTGGTTTTTCTTTCCACATCCAAAGCATCAATTTCCCTTGTTCCTTTTGGTGCTTCCAACAAGGGGATTTGCAAAGCGAAGTCAACATCATTGTTTGGTTTGATTAATGCTACATCCAGCCATGAGTTTTTAAATGCGTAAACGACACTTCCTATTGATAAACCATTAAGTGGATGGACAATTTCCTCCTTACCAATTGGTATGAATATGTCCCAGTTATGTCCTTGATTCCATATAGTATGATAACAGGTAAGGATATATGAAGTATTGTCCTCATAACCTACAACTGGATAAGCTATACTGCCTTTTAGGCTATTTCTGTAGGCGTCATTGTTTGCAATTTCATCGGATGGTCTTAGCACTTGCCCCAACGTTTTGATTTCAGAATCTGTTTCTATAACCTCTACCTTAAAAAGTCTTGTCTTTCCTAACTTGGATTTATAGGGAACAACGTTTTGTATGTCAGTAGATCCAGTTCTTACAAATACTTTTATCACTTGGTTCTCGTAATCCAATTCATAGAAAAGAAAGCCTTCATTTCCTTTAAATGTATTGTTAAGATAATCTTTAAGATGCGAGATGTCCTGGCTTTTAATATACCCATCTACCTGCTGAATGTTTTCGAATTCCCAGTCTGCTTTGTCATTGAGTTTTCTTTTTAGGTTCTTCACCTGAAGGAGCATATCCAATAAATCGTGAAAAAACTTTGATCCAAGACTTAAGAATAGCCCCGCTATTATCGACCCTATAATGTTTGATAAGATATTCTCTTTTTCAGATGTGTGTGTCCAGAAAAGTTCGAACTTATCATCATATAGAAGAAATAGGTTTGCTTTTGCGAGCAAAGCCACTACGACACCAACGACTATAGTCAATGTTTGAATCTTCTTTTCCCTTTCTTTTTCAATTTGTGATTCTCTATACTTCAAGTATAAACCTTGAAACTGCATTTTTATAAAGTTTGATACCTTTTCGGTTATCAAACTTAAAATTAAAAGAATAAGCGTAGCTTCAATTATCCTGTCCATAATATGATATAATTCTAGGGGAGGGATTTCCTAATTTTTGCTCTGAGAATTAGGATGTAGGTTCACTTAACATTCACAGAACTGCATAAAAAACCGCTTCCAAGCCTAATGCTTGAAAACGGGGTAATTTTTTTTGACGGTAAGATATTGACGTTAAGCGGTTTAAAAGTACGTAAAAAAAGTTAAGCTGTTACGGTTAAAATGTGAAAATTCCCTTAAAATTGATAAAAGAACTATTTTGTAGATGATTGAATGTCTGAGCTTTGCTTTAAAAACTCTTCGTTGAAGAAGGTAGAAACAAACCTCTCAAAATGCTCAACACTTTCAGCTCTTAGATCGAAATCTGTTGTGTGCTTCAGCAGAAATTCATCACACTTATTGCAGTCGATAGTTTTACGCTCTTGAAGTTCTGCAAAGGGTATACAGTAAATATTGGTTGGATTGACAAAGAAGAAAAAACAGTTTGGGAACCGTTCTTCGTAGAATTGATATTTTGCTCTATTGATACTGAATTTACCATTAGCTCGGTATTTTACTTCAGCATAATTCACCTGACCATTACAGGGATTGCGTAGGAATAAATCTGGACAATAACGTACTGACTCGGCTGTTGAGTCTTTATTGCCTCTTATCTTCTTAGAGAAGCCAGGATAAAGGTTCTCCAAGCCGAATTTGGTCACCTCATAGCCTTCAATGCTCAATAGCTCCTGTACTAAGCTTTCAGCGATTCTTCCTTTTGTGAGCTGGAATGCAAATAAATACTCGCTGGTTTTGGCTTCTGGTTTATCTTTTCCTGTGGTAACGTAAACTGTGGCAGCTTCGTTAACTTGGTTAGCTTCCATAAATAAGTTGGTTTCGGGTGAAAGCTAAAGTTACTGTTATTTAGGGAAATATACCCAAGGTCACTAGGAATTTGTTTAAAGGTGTTTCACCATATCCATTTCTTGACCAAGAACACGAATGATATCTATTGCTTCATCATCAACAATATAGAAAATCAGATGTCGCTGCACACTAAAAAAACGATACTATTCCAGATATAACAAATTAATCGAGGAAATAAAACCCATTTGTTTTAGTTTTTTAGTAATTTAGAAGCAACGTAGAAAATTATAACTAAACCCCATACTCAGTTTAACTCTGAGTATGGGGTGTTTTGTTCAAATAAATGATCGATAAATTAGGTTTTTTAATACTTTACAAATACCTATTGAAAATCCATCAAACTATAAATAACAAATTTGACTATGAAAAAATTAGTTACTTCTTTAATTCTTATTTGCTTTTTACCAACTTATGGCCAATATCAATTTTTGTTTAAATACGATGATATTAAAATGAATTATGATCCAAATAATATACTAAATGTAAAGCAAGATGTTCTTGATGATTTTTTTGGAGTAAAAGGATTTGTATTTAATAATACTAAGAAAATAATTAAACTCAATAATAATGTTAGCCATCAAAGATATATGGTACAGATAGCTGATGGTAATATTAATACAGGATATTGGATAACCCTAATCTTAGAAATTAAACCTAATAAAATTGTAGAAATTCAATCTGCTTATGGTTCATATTCATTAAACTCTGATGGCAATATTATTAAAAACCTAATACCAATTAATGAATTATCTGAAGAAGTAGAAAATTTCGACGAAGTACAAAGTTTGAATGGAAAGTACAAAATAAAAACTGGAATAACCGAATATATTGCTACTTCGACCAATGAATTAGATACGGATCAATCTATTAAAATTAGTACAAAATCTGGAACTCTTACAAATCTGGTATCAAATTCCTCTAGCAAGACAAACACATATTATTCTAAAATTCCTCATAAAGTTTTGAAACAAATATTAGAAGAAGGAAGAACTTGGATTGTTAAAGAATTAAACCATTTGGAATACACCTCCTTGTTAGGTTGGAATGATAAACGAGCTGTTTTTGAAGTAATCAACTCTTCTACATTGGAGAATTATAAGAATAATTGGAAAAAAGATTTCCTATACTTAAATGAATTGGATCCATTAGAATTTGATTTTCCGAATGATGCTGTTAATTTTTATGGGATTATCGCGACATCTGAATCAGAATTAATTTCAATAATTACAGACGAACCCGTAATTAATTTAATCCCAGAGGATCTAAAACCAGTGATGATTTCTGATTCATATTTCAAGGAAAATGAAAAATATTTTTTGAATATAAACTCTGTTTTGCTTAATGATAAAGGTACAATTTCAAGTAATGAAAGTAAGATTACAAGTTCTATTACTCCATTCTCGAACTTTGAATTATTTGGTCAGGAATTTAATCCTTACCATTGGGCTAAATCTTCATTCGAATTCAAGAAAAATCAAGATAATATGATTGTGATCAATGGACTAGCCAGTTTCTTAGATTATACTAAAGAAAACGGATTTGAAGGGTATTACAAAAATGGATTTCCTGATGGTTTATATCATGTAATTAGAAAAGGAAAAATCAAAGAATATGGAACTTATAAGTCAGGTAAAAAAAATGGCTGGATTTATACTAATGATTATAGAGGGAGAATAATAAAAGAAGAATACTTTAAAAATGGAGAAATACAATTAGACTCTACAATAACTGAATATACTTATTATAATTTCACTCCTTCATCTATTGAAACCCCAAGATCGAAAATTGAGTGCAAATATAACTCTCAGACCAATTCATTTGAAAAAAAGGAAACATTTGAGGAATATGTTTCTTTTAAAGCGTCTGAAAGTGCAAAGATACATATGCTTTATACAAAATCGGATGGTAAGATATCATATACACTAAATGATTTTATTACAAAATATGAGGTAGATTTAAAAGAGGTATTTGGTACTTTTAGAAAAGGAGAAAGAGATACACAAATTATATATAAAACAAGAGAGTCTATTAACGAAAACAAGGATTTCGAAATTAAGTGTAAAACAGATAAAAACGGTAAATGTAGATCTGGAGATAGAAAGTATGTTTTAAAATGTAGACAAGGTGAAACGGATCTTGTTAAAGAGTATGATGATGGACGTCTAAGAAAGCTAGAATTTGATAATAATGAAAAATTATATGTTCGCTCAAAAGAAACTGTTTGGAATCACTTTTGGAATGCAACTAATTCGTTTTTTAAAGCAATTGCTGATGCATTAGGTGTAGATGGTTGGGGAGTGAATGTAACAACAGATGAAGAAGGAAATTCAAGTTTAGCAATAAGCATTACCCCTAAAGGGCAAACGACTAGCATCGAAATTCCAATAAATCAACATTACTATTTTGCCAATCAACAAAAAACAGAATTTAAATATTTCCAAAATTATCTATCAGATTTACAAAAAGACACCATAGAAAAAGCACTTGATGATGTAAATGTTTTAGGCGATTTTAAAAGCTTTTTACTAAATAGTACATTGATAGATGAAGTAACTAGAGCAAGAATTAAGAATGAAAATTTTGGACGAAATATAGCAATGACATTACCTGATATTCACTATTTATTTGAGATTTACCTTAATTATTCTAAAGAACTTCGAGGATTTGAAGAATTTGAAAGAGAAGAGTTAGATGCAAATCATTTCATTCCTGACCCTAACGTTCCATACTATTGGGGTAATATTGGTTCTCCCACAATTTCAGGTAAAGTTCGTGTTGATTATGGTGGTAAAATTCAAGATCTAGGCGCAAATAGAGATGGAGGAAGAAGACTTCATGGAGCTGTAGATTATGAAACAACACCAGGAGATATTATTATAAGTCCGAGCGCAGGAGAAATCATTAAAATCGGTTATCCAAAGACTAATGATTCAAGTGACGATGAAATTAGGACTATCACGATAAAAGATAGAAACGGAACAGAAATACAAATGGTATATGTTACTCCGAATTTAGCACTTAAGGTTGGTGATAAAGTAACAAGAGGTGAGCAGATTGGAGTATCTCCTGATATGCGTATAAGACATCGTGGAACGCCTCAACAGTACTATAAATATAATAAGAATATGGTAAATCATATACATATGAGAATTAAGCTTAAAGATGGTACTTTAACAGATAGAGCCCAGATTTATCAATTACAATAATGTATCGGAGTGTACAAAAAATATTATGAGATGTAATCGTTTATCTCTCTTATTAAGTATTTGCAATTTGTTTTTTAAATAAAAGTATAAATAAACGATGAAAGAAGTAATAGTTAAGGTTACTCGTGCTTTTGATATAGATGATGTAAAGAGTGTTATATTAAATGAAATTAAAATGGATAATCCCAATGTATCTTATATTTCAGATACAGATAAAATTCTTTCACCAAAAAAAGTTAAACCTTACTTGGAGTTTGATACTAGATTAAATTTTTTTCTAAAAAATCAGACGACTAAAATTTGCTTAATTGTAAACGTTGATAATGTAAAGAAAATGATTCATGAAGATGTCAAGAATAAGGTATATAAAATGGATCCACCAAAAGGTTTCCTTTTTGGCATGAGTAATATGGAAGCACAAGCTTATGCTCCGACATTTAGTGAAGAAGATATTAGAGAAAAAGAACTTGAAATTTCAATAGAAAGTAATAGAATTTATTCTGATTTGAAAATGTCAATGCTTGAAATTAAAAATATTTATGGAATTCAAATAGTGTACAATTAAAAGTTCAAATAAACGATAAAAATTAAATAACTTAATATCAGTTGCTTATTTTTTTTGTAATTTAGAAGTAACGTAAATATTTAAAAACCCCATATCCAAATATTTGGATATGGGGTTTTATTATATAATTGTCAAAATTTAGGGAAAACTATTTAAAATAAGCGATATGAAAATTTATTTAATTACATCAGTATTTATCTTTTTCTGTTTTCAGGGATTTTCACAGGAAAAAGAAAATTTAAAATTAGAAGAGGATACGGTTACTTTACAATTGCACAAGACATATAGTAAATTTGAATTCTACCCAAAAAAATCGAAAGAATCAGGAAATGAATTTTTGCAAAGGATGAATATGATTATGAAAAATCGGAGTAAAAAAGATGGTTTGTATGCAATACAATTTGAAAGAGTCAATAAATCGGATGGCTTTGAGTCTGCTGGAATGATTGTTCTTTATAACAAAAAGAAATTCTATACGAAAAGAAAAAAAGTAAAAATTGACAACTAATAAGTTCAAATAAACGATAATGGAATTATATTGTATTGATGTTGGAAAAGTGGTTAGTGGTACCGGTATATTGTTAAATGTATTAGGTATATATAAACTTTATTTAATTGATAAGGTAGCTTTAAAAATTAATAGTTTATGTGATCAAGATGAAACTCCCGATTTTAATCAACCTATTCACATCATATTAAATAATTTCAAAGGAAAAGAAAATGAGGAACTTACTAAAGATGAAATGGAAGCAAATTACATTGAGCATTTACAATCAGCTAAAATAGATTTTATAAAGTTTAAACATGGTTTTCTTTATATTTTGATCGGATCCGTATTACAGTTTTTATCATTATTCATATCTTGGTGTATATAGGATTTATGTTAAAGGTTTGTTGAAAAAGAGAATAAAAAGTTCAATGAAGCGATAAATTATAGGTAAAAGAAAAGAATTAATGTATGTAGGGGAAAATGCCTTATCATGAGAACTCATGGTTTTTAAAAATATTACCCCTCTTATAGTGTTGTTTTATCAATCACTAATTTTTGATAACGATAGGAATTTTTTACCTCAATATTGATATGGAACACTTAAAACAAATGGGTTAAACTTAAGTAGTAATAATTAGATTTCATACACTTTCATGTCCAGTACAAAATCCATAAAATGTAAAAACTGAAGAATATAAAATAAAAAACGACCAACAATATTACGGGTTTCCGGAGACATGGAATGTGGCAAAACCATAGTTTTGTGACTTGTTATTCAGCTATTTGATTAAAAATATTAAAAAAAACTTTCAGTTCCGAAAAATGAAACTGACATCTTTTATTATTGTAAATAGAAAGCTAATAGTAACATAAATATCAAAACGAAATTAGTAGTAATAAACAAAGTAATATGTGTTTTTATTCTGATTCTTATAAACATATTGTCTAAAATTATAAATAAAGAATGTATATAAAAAAACGGTATTTGAATTATTTGATTAAAGGTATCATCCTGTTTTTTTGCTTGATCTTGTTTAAAGTTTTTATAGCTGATCTTTACTATATACCAACCAGTTCGATGGAATATACTATTGAAAAAAAGAGTTTTGCTATTGCTTCTAAAATTCATTACGGAGCTATTCTCCCTGAAACAACACATGATATTCCATACTTATCTAAAGCTTTTAAAAAAATTGGCCCAATCAGATTATGGAAAAACATTAGGATGATTGGCTATAGAGATGTAAAACGAGAAGATATAATTTTAGCAAAATATAATGATATAAAAATCGTTAAAAGAGTTATTGGAATTTATGGAGATACTATCAAAATAATTAATGGACACACAATTATTAATTCTAAAAATGAAAGAATATTAGATACTTATCGATACAAATTCCGAGGTAATTTGGAGAAGAGTATAGTGAAAAAAATTGAAGGTGCTCCAAGGATTAAATATTTAGGTGAAAATCTATTTGAATTGACTTTAACAGGTAAAGAATATGGAAAAATAGGTAATAAAAAAATCATTGCTCAATCAAAAATTAATAATCTAGTTTCTTTTAAAAAAGATTCTATTTTTCCAAGAAGTATGTTTTCTAAGTGGGACGAGAATAATTATGGCCCCATTATAGTTCCTTTTAAAGGGATGAGAATTGACCTTAACGAAGAAAATTATAATATGTACAGGCAGGTGATAGGGTCTTATGAAAATGTAAATTTAAAAAAACACAACTCTAAATTTTTTTTAAGAAATAAGGAAGTTACATCCTTTACTTTTACCAATGATTATTTTTTCCTATTAGGAGATAATAGGATGGAATCTATAGATTCTAGATTTATTGGTTTTATACCTAAAAAATGCATTGTGGGTAAAATTCTTTTTTGGTTTTAGATAAAAAAATAGGCGAAAACCGAAAAGCCTTTAATAGAGTAGGTAGAATATAAAAATAATTTTTAAAAATGAAAAAAAAGTTTTTAGTATTCGGGCTGGCTTTGTGTGCAAGTGCTTTGGCATTTACAATAAGTAACAGCGATTCAAAAGAGGAAATTTCAGGATTATTCGTAGATTCTGATAACATTGCCCAAGCATATTATTTTGGGGGCTGTGTAACCGAAACCGCTCTTTGCGATCCAGGTGGAGGAGAAGTCTATCTTTACAGACAGTGGATCAATAATCCTCAATAGGGTATAACCCTTTATTAAAGAAGGTTCTGAACAGTCAGAACCTTCTCTTCTATCATCTTAATGAAACGGTAAAGTTTATTATAACAACAAGTTTACAGTATAAATCTATTTTAAGATATCTTTTATATAAAAATTATTAGAAAATGAGAATATATATGAAATTCCTTGTGGTAATTTGTCTTATTGGACTAAACTCATGTAATGTCCATGATGAAGTTTATTCTAATAAAAATTTGAATTTTTACTCAAAGAATGATTTCAAAAACTTAAAACAAATTAAGTCAAAAAAGCTTCCATTTAAATATGATTCTATAATTTTCCCTGAAGGCATGGATATAGTCAATAATCATCTTATACTTTTGGATGATAAGACTACTTATCCATTGCAAGTATACAACTTAGAAACATATCAATTTATAGGAAGTTATGGGAAAAAAGGGCGAGGACCTGGAGAAATCAAACATGCAAAACAATTATTTTCGGACAATGATGATTTATTTTTCATGTATGATTTGGAGTTAAAAAAAATACTTGGATACTCTTTAGAATCTTTACTAGAGGATAAACCTATGTTTGATAGAAAAATCAATGAATCAGGATATTGTATAAGTATTACGATGATTGAAAACAATATTTACTATACTGATTTTTATGGAAATAATAATAGTTTCTATAAATTAGATACCATAAGTGGTTCAATAGAAACATTTGGATCCTTAATACATAATGCAAAAGGCGTTGCAAATAAGACTTTTTCACAAGCGTGTGCAGCACATATTATACATGGAAATAATAATATAATTACAGCCTATAAATATGCTCCATTTTTTGAAATATATAATCTTGATACTAATAAAATTACATCTATACTTACTATTGATAAATTCCCACCTATTTATGACGAGTTATCAAATAATGGACATAAAATCTTTAGTTTAATAAATGGTGAAACCAGAAATGCCTTTATTGCTTTAGATACAAGTGAAAATTATATATATATGTTATTTTCTGGGAATGTTATTTCTACAGAAAATTTTTACAAAAAAGGAAACAGGATTCTTGTATTTGATTATGATGGAAAACCAATAAGCTTATATAATCTGGATACACCTATTTATAATTTTAAGGTTGTTAATGATGAATCAATAATTGGGTTATCAAGTGATATAACTGTTGATGTAGTTAAATTTAACTTATAATGAAAAACAACAAGCAGCTTTTTTTAATTCTTATTAGTTGTTTATTTATGGCTTTTTTGAGCTGTAATACCTTTACATTTAATAGCTCTAAAAAACTAGAAAAGTTAAACAAAGAGCTAATCGAATTAAACAATACCTATAGAAATAAAAAAATAGATTTACAGAATCCAAGTTTATTAAATGACTTATTTAGAAATGACCTCGATAATGATTATAGTATTTTAGTTTATTATGATGCGGATTGTTGGGTTTGCTTTGAAGAACTTAGTGCTTGGCAAGAAATTATAAATCATTTCAAAAAAATAGATAGTAAAATTAATATTAAATTTATTTTATCCACTACGAATCTAGAAAAGACCCTGAAAAATTTGAGAGAAATAAATTTTTCTGAATCATATATTGTTATTGATATGGATAACTCTTTCCTAAAACATTATAAGCATGTTTCTTATAAACCCTATAATACTATGTTGTTGGATAAGAATAAAAAAATACTTTTTATAGGCTCCCCTTTAAAATCTAAAAATTTGAAGAAACATTATTCAGAACTTATTTTAAATGAAGAATAAATACAATCTATAGATTTTGTAGAATTTCTGAAATGAATATAATTAATATAACTCTAATAACCATAGGATTTTTGTATTATAAAGATAAATATAACATCCCTAAAAAGCTTATTAATTTAAAACGATGAATAAAAAGTGGTATTTATACTTAATTTCAATAAGTTTTTTCTTCTGTTGCAAAAATAAGGAGAACTTAGCCTTGGAAAACAGCTTCGCTTTTGAAAAAACTAAAGTTAAAATAGCAACTGTTAGAAAATCTTCTTTATCGACTTTAATAAATAGTAATGGGAAACTTGAAGCTATAAAAAAAGTAGATTTAAAATTTGAAAACGAAGGTATAATTCAAAAAATAAATGTACATGAAGGAGATATGGTAATGAAAGGTGATGTTATCGCCTATCAATCATCAAGCCATCTCATTTCTGAGATGTTAAAAAATAAGGAAACATTAACCAAGACTAAGCTAAATATGGAAGATATTCTATTAGGTTTTGGATATAGCCTAAAAGATTCTTTAGTAATCCCTAAAGAGACCATGAATATGGTTAAATCTCGTTCTAGATTATTAGAAGCAGAAAACCAAATTATTCAAACTAGAAAACAATATTTAGCAACTAAAATTGTTGCTCCATTTTCTGGGGTGATAGCAAACATTAGTGCTCACGAAAAAGAGTTGTCCTCTATGTCAGATAAGATATGTAGCTTAATAGATAGTTCTAAATTATTTGTGACTTTTTTTATTTTAGAGAAAGAGTTGGGAATGGTGTCTAAAGGCGATCTAATAGAAGTATTTCCGGTTGCAATGTCAAAAAAATATAAAGGAACCATAAGACACATAAACCCTATAGTGGATAATAACGGATTAATTTTGATTAAGGCTACTATTGAAAATAAAGATAAGCTTTTACTACATGGAATGAATGTAAACGTGAACATTGTAAAGAAAATAAATGATGTTATATGCATTCCTAAAAAAGCTTTAGTGGACAGACAAGGTAAAAAAATAGTTTTCACATATTCAAAAGGAAAATCAAAATGGAATTATGTTAGGTTAGGCTATGAAACTAGCGATTCTATAATTATTACTAAAGGTATAAATATCAATGATACGATTATTACTGATGGCAACATAAATCTCGCTCACGATGCTGAAATTGAATTTATAGAATAAATCTTCATGCCTAATTTTTCAATTAAGATACTATTTTTTACCATCTCCATAATTGGGATATTATGCATCCCTTTTCTGTCATACAAATTGATTCCGGATAATATTTCTCCTGTGCTAAAAGTATCATTTTCATGGCCAAACACATCTCAATACATAATAGAAAGAGAGGTTACATCTAGATTTGAAGGTATATTTTCTTCTGTAAAAGATGTAAAGAAAATTATTTCTAAGAGCTATGCAGGTTATGGAGAGATTTTTATCGAATTCAACAATAAGACTGATATAGATAGAGTTAGGTTTCAACTGTCTACATTAATTCGGCAAATATATCCAAACCTTCCTAAAGGTATTACATATCCTAAAGTTTTAAAACAAAGGTACTATGATCAAGATGTAAGGTTTTTAAGTTATTCAATTATTGAGAAAAAAGGAAATTCCAATATCTCGCAATTCATTGACAAAATATTAACTCCAAGAATCAATCAAATTAAAAATGTAAGTTCAATAAAATATGATGGTATTCCATCGTATTATTATGAAGTAAAGTATAATTCTAAGGAGATAAATTTATTGAATATTTCTATAAATGAAATAAAGTTAAGTTTAATACATTCGTTAGAAAAGAAAAATTTAGGAACATTTATAAGTACAAACAAAACTTATTCTGAAGAATTTTCAATTATACTTAACGACTCTTTTTCTATAGAAGAATTATACAACTTGCCTTTAAAAAAGGTAAAATCTAAAATTATTAGATTAAAGGATGTTGCTTCTATAATTAAAAAAAAGAGAGAGCCAATAAATCTATTTAGAATCAATGGGCAAAAATCCATAAGCTTCTCTATAGTTGCAGATAAAAATGCAAACCAAATAAAATTAGCAAACACAATAAAAAGAGAGATTCAGAATTTGGATAAAGAATATTCGAATTATAACTTTATTTTAACAAACGATAAAACAATACATTTAAAAAAAGAGTTGGGAAGTATTTTTTTTAGAACATTAATGTCTTTTGTTTTCTTGTTGTTTTTTACTGCATTTGTTTATCAAAGTTCCAGATATGTTTTTGTTTTATTTTTTTCTTTAATAGTTATTCTACTAGTATCATTTATTTTTTTTAAGGTCTTTGAAATTGGAATTCATATCTACTCTTTGATGGCAATTGCGATATCAATCGGTTTTGCAATTGATAATACTATCATAAGTATTGATCATTATTTAAGAAATAAAAACAGAAAAATTGTTTTGCCTATTTTTGCAGCAACAATAACCACTATTACTCCGCTTTTTTTGATCGTTTTTTTAGAGGATTCTATTAGGATAAACTTAATAGATTTTTCATGGACTTTGGTTATTATATTGACTTCTTCATTATTAGTGAGCTTTTTTTTCACCCCATCTATTATTCAATCTAATACGCCCAAAAGAAATTTATTAAAAATCAGAAAATTATTTCTTTTAGTAGGTTATTATAGGAAAATTATTCTTTTTCTAACACGTTACCGTATAATAATAGGTGTCGTATTAATATTTCTCTTTGGTACCCCGTTATTTTTACTTCCTAAAAATATAGAAGGAAATTCTTTTTGGACTGATGCTTATAATTTAAGTATTGGAAGCGACTATTATACCAATTATGTAAGACCTAAGACGGATAAATATTTTGGTGGGGTACTTAAGTTGTTTTTCGAGAATTCTCTGGACGATGATTTTATTCAAAACCCCAAAAGACCAAAAGTATCTATGAGAATAAAGACGCCCTTTGGTTCGACAATCAATTATATTGATACTATCTGCAAAAAAATTGAGAACTCATTAAATCTTAATTTATCTTTAGGCATAGATTTTTTTCAAACGACCATATATGATAAGAGATCCGCTCAAATTGATGTTTTTTTCAAAGCTGATACTAGTTTAGATTTTTTATATGATCTAAAAGGGTTTTTAGAAAAAGAATCATTAAATATGAGTGGTGTTGATTTTACTATTTATGGAGTAGGAAAACCATTTGGAACGTTTTCTGATGAATCGTATAGCTCTAGTATTATCTTTATGGGATACGATTATAAAAAACTACATTCATATGCCGAGATGGTATCTAAAAAAATAATAAAAAATAATAGAATTAAAAACACAGTACTACAAAGTGAGCAATCTTGGTTTTACCACAATAAAAAAAAATATACATTACAAGGCATTGATTTGGTTTCACGAAATGTATTGAAAGATTTTTATGATAACTTTTCGCTAAAAGAAATTGGAAACTATAAAATCGGGAAAGGCAAAATTCCTATAAAACTAATTTCTAATACTAAAGAAAAGAAATCAGCCTACATTATCCTCAATACACAATTTTTAGCTAATGATTCAATTAGATACAAACCTAAGTTTGATGTAAAATTAGATTTAAAAAGCGTTCCAGATAAGATAGTGAAAAGTAATCAGGAATATCAATTAGTATTGCAATACGATTTCAAAGGAACTAAAAAACACAACAAAATTGTGAAAAAAGATATAATTAATAGATTTAAAAAATATTTTGCTCCTGGTTTTAAATTAAAAGATGGAGATATAGTTCCTCTGGATGATAAAAGTAAAACATTATTCTTGCCAATATTAGTTTGCTTGTTTATGATTTTCAGTATTTGTGCAATATTATTAGAATCTTTTATGAAATCTTTACTCATAGTATCAATGATACCTATAACTCTTATAGGATTGTTTTTCAGTCTTTATTACATGGAGATTGGATTTAACTCTGGAGTATATGGTGGTTTAATCTTATTGATTGGAATATTGGTTAATTCAGCAATATTTATTATCAATGAATATACTAATTATAATAAAAAATTTAATTCAGAAAAATCTTATTTCAAGGCATTTAACCAAAAGATAATTCCTATAACTATTACAATTTTGTCTACTGTTGTGGGGCTAATTCCATTTCTAATATCTGATAGTGAAAATAATTTTTGGTACCCTTTTGCGGTAACTATATGCTTAGGACTCTTATTTTCATTATTTACTCTGATATTTATTCTTCCAATTTATTTAGTTTCAAATAATAAGTATGATTCGATTCTTAGTAAATAGGCCTATAGGAGTGATTATGAGTTTTGCATTGCTCATTCTTTCTGGTATTATTTTGTCTCAGAAAATTCCAATATCATTGTTTCCTGATTCAAATTTCCCAAAATTGGATATTATTATTGATAATCCAGGGCAATCTCCAGAGGATTTTGATAACAAAATAGTGCAAAAGGTTAGAAACAATTTACTACAAGTTAGCAGTATTGTTGATATTAATAGTTATTCAAATACTAAAAATGGGAAAGTGGAACTAATTTTCGATTATGGATCAAACTTAGATTTGATTTTTTTTGAAGTAAATGAGAAAATTGATGAAACATTATCTGATTTACCCTATAAAATAAATCGTCCAAAAGTTGTGAAATCTAACCTTTCAGAGATACCTTTACTTTATTTATCAGTCACTTTAAAAGATAATTCTTCTATTTCTTTTGAAGACCTTTCTTCTTTTGTAAATGGGAAATTAAAAAACAGATTAGAACAACTTTATGAAGTATCATTCGTTGATATGACCGGTTTAAGCAAAAGAGCTATCCAAATCTCCATTGATGAAAAACTTATTAATTCTTTAGGAATTACTTTACAAGAGGTAAAAACAGCAATAAAGGAAAGTAGTTTTGTTTTAGGGAATGTACAGATTTCGGAAGGACATTTTACATATGATTTATCAATTGAGAACAGCATTAATTCTTTAGATGACATAGGAAAAATAACATTGTTAATTGACCATAAAAAAATAACTCTTTCTGAAATAGCTGATATAAAAAATGTTATAAAAAATGAAGATGAATATTATCACGATATGAATAAAGCAATTAGCCTTGCAGTTATTAAAAATCCAAACTCAAAAGAAAGTGATTTTATTTCAAAATTGAATAGCACTATTAAAAATATAGCGGAACAGAATGAAAATATTATTATATCAAAAACGAATGACAAGACTGTAATACTTAAAGACACTATGATGAATTTAACCTTAAGTTTAGTCTTGGGGATTGTACTGACTATTGTTACTACATTTTTTTTCTTGAAATCGTCTTTTAGTAACATAACAATCATATTAGTAACTATCACCACATCACTACTAATTGATTTGTTTCTGTTCTACATTCTAGATATTTCCATTAATTTGATATCAATATCTGGTCTTATATTAGGTGTTGGTTTAATGATAGATAATATCATTATTGTATTAGATAATGTAGAGCAGAATAGTAAAATTGCGAATAATATAAGTAAAGGCACTATTCAAGGTGTGAATGAAATATTTACAGCCTTAATCTCTTCTGCTCTCACCACTTGTTCAATATTTATTCCTTTAATCTTTATGAGTGGGCTTGCGGGAATATTATTTTATGATCAGGCAATTTCCGTAACAATAGCGTTGACATCTTCTTTTTTTGTTTCCGTAATTTTATTACCTACTTTATATATTTTGCTTAAAAAGGAATCTAATCAATATGTTTTTAATACTAAGCTTTTATTTTTTTATGAAAAATATTATGATAAAATTAATAATAACAGAAATTCTGTTATTTTAGGAATAACTATTGTCATCATTTTAGGAATAACTTCATTTATTTTGATTGATAAAAAGCAATTACCAGAGTTACAATCATCAGAATTAGCTTTTAAGGTTGAATGGAATCAAAATCTTATAAACAAAGAATTAATTAAAAGGTCAAAAATTATTTTAAACTTTCTAGAAAACAATATTGAGTCTTCGGAATTGTATCTGAATCAACAAAATTTCTTATCTAAAACTCAAAGAAATTCAATTGAAGACTATGAATCATTGTACTTCGTAAAAGTAAAAAAAGGCCACGATAAAGAAATCATAAAAGAAGAAATGGTTTCTAAATTAAGAGTAAAATTCCCGAAGAGTAGTATCAAATTTTTAAGTGAAGAAAATGCTCTTAATTCTATTTTAGTAAATGAAGAATATAACTTAAGAGTTATTTCATATGATGACAAAATTAATTTGGAAACCATTAAAAATAAAATGATTGGATCATTTCCAGATTTGATTTTTAATTTAAAAGGTAAAACTGAAAGAATAAAAGTTAATATAGATGACGATAAACTCTTTATTTATGGTATCGATAAAAATGAGATTATCGAATTTATTAAATTGAAATTTGGAAAAGAAAAGTTATTAAACATTAATTATGGCAGAACACGAATTCCTGTTACTTTTCTTGCAAACAGCCCTGAATTAGATTCTTTTTTGAAAACAAAGTTTATTAACAATAATGGAATCTCATATAACTTAAAAGATTTAATTTCTCTTGAATATGAAGAATATAAAAAAGGGGTTGAAGCTGATTTAGGAGGTATATGTAATATATTATACGTTAAGTCAAAAAAACCAAAACAAGTTATTGATTTTATAAGGAAAACTTTCCCTAATTCCCCCATAAGTTTTGAGGGTACTTACAAGTTGGTAGAAAAACTGCAAAAAGAGATTTTCTTTATTATTATCACAACCTTTCTATTGTTATATCTAATTTTAGCAATACAATTTGATTCTTTAAAATTACCTTTAATCATTCTGTCAGAAGTCCCTGTTTCGGTTTCAGTGGCACTTATCTTTTTATATCTTTCAGATAACACTTTAAATGTTATGTCATTTATTGGAATGATAGTAATGAGCGGTATAATTATTAATGATTCTATTCTAAAAATAGATTTAATCAAAAAACTCCTTATTAATGGATTTACTATAGATGAAGCTATTAATTCTGCAGGTAAAAGACGATTAAATGCAATTGTTATGACAAGTTTAACAACGATATTGGCAACTTTACCTATCCTATTTCAAAATGAATTAAGTACTCAGTTACAATCTCCTCTAATTATTTCACTAATTGGAGGGTTGTTGGCAGGAACATTTATGAGTATTTTTATAGTTCCAATTCTCTATAAAAAATTAATGTTATGAGAATATACACAACGTATCTATTAATTTTTAGCTCAGGATTTTTATTCTCACAATCAACTTTAGGTGTTGAAGAAGCGATAGATTTAGCATTAAAAAACTCTGAACTGTATAAAAAAGCTCAGAAAGAAAAATTGTATTCAGAAACAAATAGTATTATTTTCAACAAAGTTTTTCTTCCTAACATTTATGCTTCATCAATATTACCTTCTATCTCTAAATCGGTAACCAGGGTGACAACATCTGAAGGAAAAGATATCTTTGTAACTCAAAACCAAGCTTATTACGATTTAAGCCTTAATATAGAACAAAGAGAGCCTATATTTGGTGGAGTTTTTACTTTTTCTTCTTTTTTTAATAGAATTGATTTATTTGGAAATACTGAAAACCAAACATACTTTTCGACTCCTTTTTCTTTATCCTACACCAACAATGCTTTTATTTTCAATCCACTTAGGCATGAAAAAACGATTAATAGGTTAAAAACAAAAGAAGATATTGCAAATTTTAACACTCAACTTGAAGAGATAGCTTATCAAACAGTAGAGAAATATTTTGAATTATTTGTATTAACTAAAAATATTGAAGAAATACGAAAGGCTAACATAGATATAAAAGAAATATATGATGTAGCTAAGAAAAGATTCAAAATAGGTAGCATAAATAAAGGAGAGTTACTTTCTTTAGAATTAAGCATATTAGATACAGAGTCCACAATAAATACTTTACTCACTAATCAAAAAATATCGCAGCAAGTACTTGAAAGTTTTATTAAGGAAAGTACATATTTAGAATTAAATACAACACCAAAACAACTTATTTTAAATCTAGATATTTCATTTGATTTGGCATTAAAGGAAATGATGGAAAACAATCAACTAATGATTGAAAAAGAAAGAAGAAAATTAGAATTAGAATTAGAACTCAAAAAATATAAATCAAAAAATAGATTCAAAATTAATATTAATGCGTCTTACGGATTGTCAAATACCGCTGTTTCATTCAATGAATCAATAGAAAACCTACAGGATCAACAATCATATTCACTTTCTTTAAAATATCTTTTGTATGATTTTGGAAAAAATAAACAACAAATTAAACTAATGAATATTAAGAAAGATTTACAGGGGAATCATTATGATGTAATAATAGAAGATATGAAACAACAATTATATCGTTTAGTTAACGAATATAATTCTAATATAAAAAGAATGTCCTTATTAGATAAAAAATTATTTATTGCTAATGAAAGATATGAATTTTTAAGAAAAAGGTATTCTTTGGGTAAAGCTACAATAACCGATCTTAATATAGCCCAAAGAGAACATCAACAAATAGATAGTGATTACTTAACTATGTTGAAAGAAACTTGGCTTAAATATTATAAAATAAGAAAAATAACCATGTATGACTTTCAAAATAAGCGAAAAATAAGCTATTTATAAAGCTATTTCTCTTAGTATGAATTTCACTTACAAGTGAAATTCATTAACTTTATCAATAAAACATTTACTTAAACCTAAAATTGAGATTCATGAAAAAAATCATATTTCTATTATTATCCATCGTGTTATTTACTGCTTCATGTCAAAAAGAGAAAAAAAATAGTTTTGATGGGTATGAAATCAATGGATATGTCAAAAATATTCCTGATAGTACTTTAGTCCAAATTTTGGTTAATAACAAAGTTATTGATTCAACAATTGTTATTGGAGAAAAATTCAAACTAATTGGAAAAGTAGAAAAACCAACTAATGTCTTTTTAATGACAAAAAAATCTAGAGATATTAATTTCAAACCCTTCTGGTTGGAAAATAGTAAAATTGATTTTTATGCTGAAAAAGGAAATTTTATAGAAAGTAAAATAATTGGATCCAAAACTCAAGAAGAGGCAAATATACTTGATAAAAGAGTATTACCTTATAAAAAAGAATTTGATAGTTTAAATAAAATTCTTTCTAATAAATCGCTCGATGAAGTATATAGAGATTCAATTATTACAAAGTTTAATGATGTAAGAAAGAAAAAATTAGACATTAATAGAGTTTTTATTAGAGAATACCCAAATTCTTTAGTGAGTAGTCAAACATTAAACCTGTATAAAACTACATTTGGAAAAGAAACAACAAAAGAATTATTTTCTTTAATAGATAAAAACCTACATGAAACGGCTGATGGAAAAGCTATTATGAAATTTATAGAATTGAGTAAAAAACTTAACATTGGTGATAAATTTTTAGATTTTGAACAGGAAAACTTAAATGGCCAAAAGATCAAGTTTTCAAATATTCAGAAAAAATACACACTCATTGAATTTTGGGCTTCTTGGTGTATTCCATGTAGAAAATCAAACCCTGAACTTGTGAAAGAGTATGTGAAGTATAAAGATAAAGGTTTTGAAATTATAGGGGTTTCGCTTGATCAAAAAAGAAATAATTGGCTTAAGGCAATAGAAAAAGATGGTTTAGTTTGGGAAAATGTAAGTGATTTGAAGGGTAATGAAAATGAGGTTGCTTTGATGTATGGAGTTAATGAAATACCAGATAATTTTTTAATAGATGAAAATGGAAAAATTATTGCCAGAGGTTTAAGAAACGAAGATCTAAAAAATAAACTTGAGGAACTATTTTAAAATTAAGAAAAAGTTTATAAAAATGTAGGTTTAAGTTTAAGAAATACTTTACCATGGAAATCGGGAAATGTTACTAACCATTGTATTTCTGTCACAGTGGCAGGAGAGTCTTATAAATCGACCGGTTTTCAGAACCGTATGCTGATGAATCAATTAAGAAGTTTTAGATACTGAAAACTCATTTTATTTTTACACTTTTGATTATCAAATTTTTGCCAAATCATTTATTTATATTAATAGGCTCTATAAGTGTAACCAGGAAAGTATACAGAGCAGGGTTTTGAAGCAGGGTTTTGTGTGCCTTTGTTCCCTTTTGTGTACCAGATATTTTATAACCCCCTGTCTATAGAGATTAAAGACTAGACCTCACAGGTTTTAAAAACCTGTGAGGTCTAACAAATGTTTAATTCTAGATTACTGGTTTTAATGCTGCTATCATTTTATGGTCATTTTTGTTATTTACTAAACGGGTTCATAGTATACTATGTGTAGAAATTAGTGCAATTGCACTAGATGTTTTTCAGGGAATTTTAGGCCAAAAATTTACCGAAATCATAATTTTTTGGGTTAAAATTTGGCTAGAAAAAAGGGTGTTTTTTTGCTCCATTTTTTTAATATTTTTGATGTGAAAATGTGCTTTTTTTAGTGTTTTTGAGCACTATTTTTGGTCGTCTAGAGCAAAAAAATCGGCTTCTTAGATGAAAAAAAACGGCATCTAAGGTCAAAAAAAATCGCTTCTTAGGTGAGTTTTGGCGTTTTTTGGGCAAAAAAATACTCTCTGGCACTTTTTGGTGCCAGGGAGTATCTTTATAAATTATAGCTATACACTAGGTGTTTACATGTTCTTTTTTTCTGAATTGAAACATAGGGTTTAATGTGATATTCGAACGATCATGAATTTTAATTTGTTTAATAAATGCCAGAGTTACCTCTTTTAAGGTAGTAATCACTCTTATATCCTTATTTGTCACCAAAGCATTCCCCGTATTCTTTCTGGCTACTAATTTAAAACTTACCGACATATTCATCTTATTTTAAAAATTCATATCATCGTTAATAGATCAAGTTTTGTTCCAAAAACAAAAGATGATATGACAAACTTGCCAAAAAATAGTTTAGATATCTGATTATCAATAGTATGGTTAATAATGTCAAAATGACAATTAAGTAATATGGTTTATTGACATAATGACAATAAATTAACATTTTCATTGCATTTCTTTCATTAAAAATTGATTTTGTATAGAGGATTGTTTGTTGAGATTGTTAGTGTAAATAACATAAGAATAGACGGGTGGTTACCAACTTCCTCCGGCACCACCTCCACCGAATCCGCCGCCACCAAAACCTCCGCCAAATCCACCACTAGATCCTCCACCAAAACTCCCTCCACCATAACTTCCACGTCCCATGTTGCTTAGGATGATTGCATCCAAAAGACTGCTTCCTGATCGATTTCCCCGATTTCCTTTCCCACCATTTCTATGATTGCTTTTAGAAAAAGCGCTAATAATGATGATAAAAGCTATACCCAAAATGATTAATTCTGTTATAGGAAGTTCTTTTTTGTTTTTTCTCGAACCTTTAAAAGTACCATCAAGTACTTGAAAAATTGCAGTAGTACCTTTGTCTAAACCTGTATAAAAGTTACCTCTTTTAAATTCTGGAGTTATGATCTGATCAATAATAGTTTTTGAGGTAAAATCTGTGAGTTTTTCTTCTACACCATACCCTGTGGCGATCCATATTTTCCTGTCATTTTTGGCTACCAGAATAAAAACGCCATTATCTTCTTTACGTTGTCCAATTCCCCATTTGTGAGCCCATTCTGCCGCATATAAACCAATATTTTCACCTTTCAGAGAATTAATAGTAGCTACTACGATCTGTGTTGAGGTAGTGTCAGAATAACGAATTAATTTTTCTTGAAGGTGTTTTGACTCAGAAGCTGTAAGCATATCAGCTGCATCATAAACAGCCGTTTGTGATTTAGGTTTTGGCGGAATTTCTCTTTGCGCTGATGTTGTATTAAAAGAAAGAAGAGGTATTCCTAAAAAGAATAAGAGTAGTATGAATGGTTTGATAGTGTTCATTTATCCTTTAGAGATTTCGTCAGAGAGTTCATTAATATCGGTATGATCCCAGGGGAAGTATTTCTGCAATTGCTCTCCGGCAAGAAGAACTCCGTCAATTAACCCTTGAGTAAAATCCCCTTTTTTAAACTGCTCTAGTATAGTGTCTTTTGTGCTTTCCCAAAAATCATCTTCTACGACATCATTAATGCCTTTATCTCCAAAAATAGCAAAACTATGGTCTTCTACAGCAACATAGATCAATACTCCGTTACGTTGAATCGTATTATCCATTTTTAACCAATGAAACACCTCGGCAGCTCTTTCTAAAATTTCTATTCTACTATGTTTTTCAAGATGCACACGAATCTCTCCCGACGTTGTTTTTTCGGCACTTCTAATTGCTGCAACAACTTGTTGCTCCTGGTCATGAGTAAGAAAATCTTCTACTTTAGACATTATTTAAAATTAAAATCAACATCTGGTGCTTTTTCTGCTCCTCTATCCGCTTCAAATCGTGCCATTTCTTCTAGGCTTCCAAAAATGCTTAAAACGATGTTGTTAGGGAATTTTCTCATGAATTTTGTATAGCTACCTACAGCTTCGTTGTATCTGTTACGCTCTACATTAATCCTATTTTCTGTTCCTTCTAGTTGAGTTTGCAGGTTAAGAAAATTTTGATTTGCTTTTAGATCAGGGTAACGCTCTACGGTCACTAATAATTTTGATAAGGCAGAGGTTAAACCACCTTGTGCCTGTTGAAACTGTGCTATTTGATCTGGAGTAATATTACTGGGATCAATATTTACGGCAGTTGCTTTGGCTCTGGCTTCGATTACTTCTTTTAGAGTATTACGTTCAAAATCTGCAGCTCCCTGAACAGTTTTAACTAAGTTACCGATAAGGTCGCTACGTCTTTGATAAGCACTTTCTACGTTAGACCAAGCTGTCTTTGCATCTTCTTGCAGTGTAACGGCAGTGTTATAACGACTTCCGAAAAAGAAATACAGAACTACAATAATTCCTACAATTACTAGTGCTGGTATTAAAAGTTTTTTCATAACTCAAATTATAATAAGATGATTTTTTACAATTGTTCTTTAATCTTAAGCAATTGCCCTTTGATAGCTTCTAGTTTTCTTATGATATCAAAACTGTCTAAGGCTTCTTGTTTTTGCTCTTTAAGGTGAATTTTGGCACCTTCGAGAGTAAATCCACGTTCTTTTACCAGGTGATAAATTAATTCGAGATTTTTAATGTCTTCTGGGGTAAATTTTCGATTGCCTTTAGCATTCTTTTTAGGCTTTATAATATCAAACTCTTTTTCCCAAAAGCGAATTAATGAGGTATTTACATCAAAAGCATCAGCCACCTCGCCGATACTATAATACATTTTTTTTGGTAAGTCTACATACATACTTATTCTTTTTGTTGTGTAAAACTTCCGTCATCTTCAAAAATGAGCTTACTTTCGGGAAAATCCTCTTCTGTTAGTGATTTGATTTCCTGTAACGCTCCTTTTTTCTCATCCATAAATGGATATACTTCATCTATTTGTTTGGCAGAATGAAGTTTTCCTTTAATAAAATTACCATCGGTATCAATATCGATTTCTGCAATAGGAGCATATCCTTTAATCCCTCTTAAATTAAATCGGGAGTAGGTGCAAAAGTTGCCTAAACTATATGCTATAAATTTGTTTTTATATACTTCAAAAGCTCTTGATACATGTGGGCCATGCCCTATAATGATATCTGCACCAGCATCAATCATAGTATGTGCAAAACGATAAACATCACCACGATCTTCGCCATAAAAACGTTCTGTTTTTCTGGGAACATGAGTGTATTTTAGGCCTTCTGCCCCTCCATGAAAAGAAACAATCACGATATCTACCTTTTGTTTAAGTTCGGTTACGATTTTTTTAGCATTGGTTAAGTTATGAATTTTTATGCAATCCTTGTTAGGGGCAAAAGCACAAAATCCATACGTGATACCATCTTTTTCAAAAATTGTAGATGGTTGAGCAAATACTCCTGCATAAGCAATGTTGTGCTTTTCGAGAGTTTTAGAAGTGTTCTTAATTCCGATTTCACCAAAATCACCAATGTGATTATTAGCAATACTCATTACATCAAACCCGGTTTCTTCAAGGTATTTTCCAAAATATTCTGGTGATCTAAAGGAGTAACATTTTGACGGATCAGAACAACGTTTAGCATTCTCTCCCTCATCAGTAAGCGTACCTTCTAAATTGCCAAAAAGTATGTCTGCCTGTTTAAGTACAGCATTAACATCATCAAAAGGACCTTTACCTTTGGGAGGTAAATAACTATCATTTGGGAAATCGGTTCCCATCATGATATCACCAACGGCCATAATTTTGATATGTTTTGGCTTTGCTAATTTTTGTTGGGTGTTTTGGACGATGACGTACATCGAGTCCAATACTTCTTTTGAATATTTTTGAGCTTGTATTGAAGAACAGAAACCAAAAACGAAGACAATAAAAAGAAGTTTGCGCATTGATGTTTAATCTAGAGTTTCATTAATTAAATTAGAGGCTTTCAGCATTTCACTAAATTCTTCAGAAGTTAAACTTCCGTAGTAAAAATTACGAGGATTGATGCGTTCACCGTCTTTAAAAATTTCATAATGTAGGTGAGGTGCTACCGATCTTCCTGTACTTCCTACATACCCAATAACATCTCCACGATTTACTTTCTGACCTTTCTCTACATTATATTTACTTAAGTGGGCATATAAACTCACATAATTAAAACCGTGATCAATACGAATATGCTTTCCATAACCAGAAGAATTAGCATCTGCCCGGGTTACTACACCATTACCAGAAGCATATACCGGCGTTCCTGTATTAGCCGAAAAATCCATTCCGTAGTGAAACTTTCGCGCTTTGGTAAAAGGATCACTTCTCCATCCGTAACCAGAAGCCATACGTTTTAAATCCGAGTTTTGTATAGGTTGTATAGCAGGAATTGTAGCTAGTAATTCTTCTTTTTTCTCTGCCAACGATGCAATTTCATCAAGAGATTTTGATTGAACCACAATCTGTTTCGTCAATTTATCAATACGTTCACTACTTTCAATAATAATATCAGAATTATCAAATCCTTCCAGATTTTTATACCTGTTTACACCTCCAAACCCAGCATTACGTAATTCTTCAGGAATAGGATTGGCTCCAAAATAAAGACGATAAATATTATCGTCACGTTCTGCGATTTCTTTTAGAATATCTTCATCTCGCTTCAATCTTTGATTCATTAAATCATATTGAAGCTGCATATTCTCTAGTTCTCTTTTATATGCTTTTTCTTTAGGAGTCTCTAATTGTGGGATGTTAAGATAGATAAGAAGAAGGATAAAACCAGCTAAAAAAGAGCTAATCACTCCTAATGCAGCTATACCAAATTTACGACCTTTCTTTTGCTCAATTCTGCGATAAGAAAGCGTCTCACTATCATAGTAATATTTAACCTTTGACATAATCTAAAATATGCTATTTTTGCAGGATATCAACCAATATGTGGTTTATAAAAAACCAAGACATCGCAACAAATATAACAAATTGTTGCAAAGTCCAGAAAAAACTGACAAATATCGATTTAGAATCTTTTTTTTTAAACAACGCAAAATAATGATCGCGATTGTGTTAAGTGTTTTATTTCGAAAAAATAGTAATACATAGAATTCATGAAATCCCAAGAAATACGAAATCAATTTTTAGAGTTTTTTAAATCCAAAAAACATAGCATCGTGCCTTCTGCGCCAATGGTAATTAAGGACGATCCTACTTTAATGTTTACTAATGCCGGGATGAACCAGTTTAAAGAATTCTTTTTAGGTAATGGTATTCCAAAAAGTAATCGAATAACAGATACCCAAAAATGTTTACGTGTAAGTGGTAAGCATAATGACCTGGAAGAAGTGGGTATGGATACCTATCACCATACGATGTTTGAAATGCTTGGGAATTGGAGTTTTGGAGATTACTTTAAAAAAGAAGCAATCCAATGGGCCTGGGAATTATTAACAGAAGTATATGGTATAGATAAAGACATGCTTTATGTTTCTGTTTTTGAAGGCGCAAAAGATGAAGACCTGGGTATGGATCAGGAAGCTTATGATCTTTGGACAGCAATTGTTCCTGAAGATCGTATCATCATGGGAAATAAAAAAGATAATTTCTGGGAAATGGGAGATCAGGGGCCTTGTGGTCCTTGTTCCGAAATTCATGTAGATATTCGTTCTGATGAAGAAAAAGCTAAAATTCCTGGCCGAGACCTGGTAAATATGGATCATCCGCAAGTAGTAGAGATCTGGAACCTGGTTTTTATGCAGTATAATAGAAAAGCAGACGGATCATTAGAGAAGTTACCTGCGCAGCATGTAGATACAGGAATGGGTTTCGAACGTTTATGTATGGTGTTACAAGGAGTGAAATCAAATTATGATACCGATGTTTTTACGCCTTTAATTAGAGAAATTGAAACGATTACCAATTCTACATACGATAAAAATAGTTTACCAACCAATGATGATGGAAAAGTAAGTGTTGCAATTCGAGTTATTGCCGATCATGTAAGAGCTGTCTCATTCTCTATTGCAGATGGTCAACTACCTAGTAATACAGGAGCAGGATATGTGATCCGAAGAATTTTACGTAGAGCTATTCGATATGGATTTACTTTTCTGGATACCAAAGAGCCTTTTATATATAAGCTGGTAGAAACACTTAGCAAACAAATGAGTAAAGCTTTCCCTGAATTGAAAGCTCAGAAAAATTTAATCACTAATGTAATTAAAGAAGAAGAACAATCTTTTTTAAGAACATTAGATCAGGGATTAGTATTGCTGGAAAATGTGATCAAAAATACCAAAGGAAATATAATCTCTGGAGAGAAGGCTTTTGAGTTGTATGATACTTTTGGTTTTCCGATTGATTTAACAGCTTTAATTTTAAGTGAGCAGGGGTATGAATTAGATGAAAAAGCTTTTGAAGTAGAACTCCAGAAACAAAAAGATAGATCAAGAGCAGCATCACAAGTAACTGCCGGAGATTGGAAAATATTACTAGATGATACTACAACAGAAAATTTTATTGGGTATGATCATCTTAAAACAAATGTAAAAGTAACCCGTTATCGTAAAGTAAATAGTAAGAAAGATGGAGAACTGTATCAGTTAGTATTTGATAAGACACCCTTTTATCCCGAAGGAGGAGGACAGGTTGGAGACAAAGGATACCTAGAGGTGCCTAATGGTGATGTGGTATATATTATAGATACCAAGAAAGAAAATAACTTGATTATTCATTTTACCAAAAATTTACCTAAGCATATAGACGAGACTTTGACTGCTGTGGTAGATGAAAAACAGCGTTCTAGATCTGCTTCTAATCATACGGCAACACATTTGATGCATCAGGCATTGCGTACCATTTTGGGGACACATGTAGAACAAAAAGGATCGATGGTTCATAGTGGTAATTTACGTTTTGATTTCTCTCATTTTGCTAAAATGACTACCGAAGAATTGAAAGAAGTTGAGCATTTTGTAAATGCCAGAATCCGGGAGCAGCTTCCGCTGGAGGAACAACGTAATATTTCTTATGATCAGGCAATAGCAGAAGGAGCAATAGCACTGTTTGGAGAAAAATACGGAGATACGGTAAGATCAATACGATTTGGTGAATCTATGGAGCTTTGTGGTGGTACTCATGTAAAAAATACCAGTAGCATATGGCACTTTAAAATTGTATCAGAAAGTGCAATTGCAGCAGGAATTCGAAGGATTGAAGCAATTACCGGGGATGCAGCAAAAGAATTTTTTACAACTCAATCTGAAGCGTATGGAGAAGTAAAAGCAGTGCTTAAAACAAAGGACCCTTTAAAAACTATTATATCACTACAAGAAGAAAATTCGAGCCTGAAAAAACAGATAGAAGCTCTTCTTAAGGATAAGGCGAAAAACCTGAAAGGAGATCTTAAATCAGAATTTGAAGATGTAAATGGGGTTAAATTCCTGGCCAAAAAAGTAGACTTAGATGCAGCCGGAATTAAAGACTTGTCATTCGAATTAGGAGGTGAGCTTGAAAATGTTGTAATGCTATTCGGATCAGATCAGAAAGGGAAGGCTTTATTATCGTGCTATATTTCTAAAAACCTGGTAGAAGAGAAACAGTTAAATGCCGGGCAGATGGTTCGCGAACTTGGTAAGTATATCCAAGGTGGTGGCGGTGGACAACCATTTTTTGCTACAGCCGGAGGAAAGAATCCCGCTGGTATAGAAGAAGCATTAGAGAATGCAAAACAATATTTGAAATAATCTTAAACTATAAAACACTCCCTCTTCTACATAAAGGAAGAGGTTAGAGTAAAGAGACTTATGAACCTACAAACCAAAATAACGCTACAGTCTCAAGAACCAAAAGTTGATTATAATTCAGAACTTTTACTGTTAGGTTCATGTTTTGCAGAAAACATAGGAGAGAAATTCGAATACTTTAAGTTCAGGAATAAGATTAATCCATTCGGGATATTATTTCACCCTAAAGCAATAGAAACATTTTTGTGGATGGCTACTCAGGGAGAACAATATACCGATACCGATTTGTTTTATATCAATGAACAATGGCATTGTTTTGATGCACACTCCTCTTTAAGTAATGCTGATCAAAATGTAGTATTATCTAATTTAAATACTGCATTAACGACTACAAGAAAGAATATTAACTCTGCGACACATATTTTTATCACTTTAGGAACTGCTTGGGTATATCGATTAAAATCTCTGGATATGGTGGTGGCGAATTGTCATAAAATTCCGCAAAGAGAGTTTGAAAAAGAATTATTATCTGTAGATGAGATCAATCAATGCCTTCAGAATTGTATACATCTAATTAGAGGTATTAACCCTTCAGTAGAAATTGTATTTACCGTTTCTCCTGTACGACATAGTAAAGATGGGTTTGTAGAAAACAACAGAAGTAAGTCTCATTTAATCACATCACTACATCAAACTATTAGTAATAGTAAAAATCTAAGTTATTTTCCTTCTTATGAAATCATGATGGACGAACTTAGAGATTATCGGTTTTATAATGTAGATATGATCCACCCTAATGCGTTGGCGATAGATTATATTTGGGAACGTTTTTCTGAAGTTTGGATTTCTGAAAAAACTGGCCAGACTATGCATAGAGTTGAAGAAATCAAAAAAGGAATGATGCATAGACCGTTTAACCCAAAAAGTGAGCAACATGTGTTATTTTTACAGAAGCTAGAATCAAAAAAATATCAACTCTATAAAGAATACCCTCATATGATTTGGGGAGAATAATTATGTATGAGTCCTATGATTAAAATAAAAAGAGGTGACTGTAGTAAATACAGCCACCTCTTTTACTTTTATAGCGTGTCGTTTAATTATTAGGAATAAACAGAGGGGATAAAGTAACGGTTGCATTACCTCGAGCACCTACATGATTAGTATAAGTTTTGTTTTTTTGAATGGTGTACAAAGAATCTACATAATCATCGTTATTAGTGTACCATTCATCAGGCATTGCCTGTAAGATAGCTCCTGCTACCTGCCCAAGCACATTTACCCATGGTTGTCCAGAAACTGTACCAACAATTTGAAAAATACCATCAACAATTATGGTAACTAATTGCTTAAAATTGTAGTTGTCGTCTTTTTCGAATAATTGGATGTTTGCCGCCTGGTATTTATAATCGTCCCAGAAAAGCATAATTTGGTTAGGATAGTATGTAGTGCCTTCATAATCCAGGTAATACATAGGTATGATTTTTACTTCAGCTTCATTACTGGTGTTTTTTATTCCAGAAGTAATAGCATAAACTTCTGCAGCACCACTAATCCAGGGTTCCTCATCGTTTTGTAATCGTATTTTATCTAATTTGGTAGTTTCAAGTCCCGAATTGGCTTTTGAAGTAGGGCTTAAGTCCATTTTAGCAGATTTAAAACGATTATTTTGTAATCCAGCAGTTTGTAACTGGGTATTCATATAATCTACTTCTGCTTTTAAGGTTTCATAACCTTTGGTTTCTATAACAAGTACAGGTACATTGGGTATATCTTTAACGTCTAGAAAAACAACTTCTCCATCGAGTGTATACGCTTCAATTTTTGTCCATGATTTTTCATCACCTTCGGGAGCAAATGATATTAACAGATCAGCGTAGTTTACCGATTTATTATTAGGTTTTTGTAACCATAATTCTGGTATTTCTATGTTATCAGGTATTTCGTTGGATTTAAGCTGGTTGTCTGCTTTGTCTACTACCTTTTTTAAGGATTGATAGGATTCCTGATCTGATAATAAAGCGGCGTTTTCTTTTAATATTTTAGATAACTTGATCCCTGGCGTTCGATCTTTGGCTAATGACTCTACAATATTAGTACTAAACTCTGTGTTAGCCAGTAAATCAATTAGGTCAAATGCGATTTTCTTTTTGTCTATTCTATTCTTATTTTGAACGACATTAGTTTCGTTAACGACTACTTCTTCTGTTTCGCAATTAAAAAATAACAAGGAAACGAGAACTACGTTTAAAAGTAAAAATGATTTTTTCATAATTTTAATATACTTATTAAGTTAGTTTTGTCTTTTTAAAATTAGAAAAATGATATCTTATTGACTTGATTTATAAGGTATTAAATACTCAAAAAAAATGTGGTTAGACCATAAATATTGGCAAGTGTTTTTTTGCTTTTTATATATTTATTATGCATGCATATAAAATCATGTTTCGAATGTAAGTATTTGGTAATTAGGGTTTTAGTATTGTTTGTGTTTTTTTATTTAAGAATTTTAGAAAAACACACACCTATATAGTAGCAAACTAAAAATTCTAGAAGCCATGACTTTTGAAGAAATAATTTAAAAGAGAAATAAGTATTCTATACCGTAAATTCTGAATTGACCACAGTGTCAATACCGCTACTAATCAGATGTTTAATATTAGGTCTTTTGGATTGTATGTTTTTAAGATGTTCTAACACTTGCGAAGCAAATATTGAATCTCTATCATAAACCAATTCATAAATCTCTAATGGAAGTAACCAATCGTTAGGATGGTCTTTCTCCAAAATTTCGAATACGGCCTCCAGTGAAAACGTAGCATTTTTTCCTTCCCTAATATTTTTAACAGATGAGTATAAAGAATGTAGATCTTTTTCTTTTTCAGAATATATTCTTTGTGCAGTAACCGAAGAAGGGTTATGAGTTACTAAATCAAATGAGTTATCATCTGCAGGACCAGAGAAAGCTGAAACGATTTCTTTTCCGACGGCCAAATCAAAAGTACCCCATTCTGGTTTAAAAAGATATTCGTCTTTATATTTAATAGTACACTCGCTAAACTGAATTAAAATCAATTCACCTTTAATGTTTCTTATCCCTGTAATATTGGTTCCGGCAATAGTAATTCCACTTTCGAATTCGAATTCTATATACTCTCCATCATAAAAATTATAAGCCTTCAAATCTCTTGGAGACATGTTTTCTATAGCAAGATTGATACCTTTTAATTTACCAAGAGGAGATCTAAGTCCATTTGGGTGAGCTTCTATGCCATGACCAATAAGTTCTTTTTCTCTAAAAGAAAGTGCTGTTGGGCCGCTAGTTTCAAAATAAATAACTTCGTTATCCTCGTTTTTTATCATTCGGGTAAATACTCCCGAGATTTGTAGACCAGTACTTAGCTCTATAGTGCCTAAATTCTCTGATTCGATTAATTTTGCAAGTCCTCTGTGCCCACCTTTTCTTAAAGCCATAGTATCTGCAAATTCTTCTAATACCTGACATAAATAAGCAAAATCTGGTGTTACAAAGAGTTGAGGTTGTGGTTTGGTGATGTCAAAATCCTGAAAAGCAGCATCAGGAGAGTAGGGTAGTTTCTTTACATTATTAGTCATACACCATTCGCTTTCTCCAATCGAGGAGAGCAATCCTGCACCATAGATTCTAGGCTCATCTACTGTACCAATTAGACCATATTCAACCGTCCACCAATGTAAATTACGTATCAAAGCCATTTCCGAAGGGTTCTCTTTCTGATTTTGTAACTCTTCTATTTTTCTTTCTGCTTCTTCTATCTCTTTTGGATTTGTACCATACGCCTCTTTTAGAATAGATAGTGTACGCACAGCTTCATACATATCATAATCTTTTTTAGAAGAGATTGCTTTGCAACCAATTTTTCCAAAACGTCGTAGATATTCTGCATAATCAGGATTAGCAATGATAGGAGCATGCCCTGCTGCTTCATGAATTATATCGGGAGCAGGGGTGTATTCAATATTTTCTAATTGTCTGATGTCTGATGCAATAACAAGAATATTATAGGCCTGAAATTCCATAAATGCATTAGGAGGGATAAATCCATCGACAGCTACAGCTGCCCAACCAATTTCTTTTAAAATTCGATTCATTCCATACATACTCGGTATCTTGTCGATCGAAATTCCTGTCTTTTTAAGGCCATTTAGGTAAGAATTATGAGCAACTTTGCTAAGGGAAGTAGTATTTTTACGCATAACATACCTCCAAACGGCTTGATTTATCGGCGTATACTCTTCATAATTTTGGGGTTTTATGAATTGTTTCAAATGTGCGGGAAGCCTGTCGATTAGGGGATTGGATGCAATATTTAGAGACATAAATAGAAATTAATTTTTGATCAAGACAATTTAATTGGAAAATTAATAGTTTTATTTTGATATTGAAGTATTCTTAAATAGTTAAATTTGTTTTATCAATTAAAAAAATAAATGGTTGTGAGAATTAAGCTGATAGTATTAGGATTATTATTAGGTACGTTAGGAGTTAATGCCCAAATTTCTAATGAAGGAAGACCTACAAGTTGGAGTATGCAAAACAAAAAAAGCATAGTTCCGATGCTTATGAAAAGTTTTGATTTGGCTAAAATCAAAGCGGAAGATGTCAAGAATGATTCAGATAAATCAAGACCTTGGAGATTTGGTTATGAACTTAAAGTGGACTTGGGTCTTGAAAATTCGGGAGTATGGGACGAATTACCCAATGGAGATAGAATATGGCGTATTAATATTATATCAAAAGGTGCCAAGACATTAAATTTCATTTTTGATACCTATAAAATACCTAGAGGAGCTACCGTATATCTGTATAATAATAATAGATCTGATCTTTTAGGTGCATATACAAATATCTTTAACAGGCCAGATCAAATGTTAGGTACCTGGATGGTAGAAGGAGATAATGTCTGGATAGAATATTTTGAACCTGCTTCTGTTGCTGGTAAAGGTAAATTAAACATTGCTAAAGTAATTCATGGATATCGCTCGATTACAAATACGCAAATTCAGCAAAAAATAAATGAATCAGGAGATTGTAATCAAGATGTCGATTGCCCTGTGGGAGAAGATTTTGATGAATTAAAAGATAGATTAAAGCATGCTGTTGCCTTTGTAATTATGCAAGGTTTTGTTTGTACAGGGACATTGATTAATAATACAAAAAATGATAAAGCACCATATTTCTTGACAGCTAATCATTGTAATGCTGGCAGTGAATCTACTTGGGCATTTCGTTTTAATTGGATTAGTCCTAATCCTTCTTGTGCGACAACTACAGGTAGTACAGATGCAGCAGTAAACCAAACAACCAGTGGAGCTACTAGATTAGCTGCGAACGCAGAATCTGATTTCAAGCTATTGAATTTAGATGGAGGTTTGGATGAATCCTGGGAATTAGAATGGGCCGGTTGGGATCGAAGAGATATAGCAGCAAATTTTGCGATAGGGATTCATCATCCTAGCGGAGATATAATGAAAGTTTGTAGAGAAAATACAGCACTAACACAAATAAAAACTAATATTGGAGGTTTAACCGCTCCTGTTGATTCCTGGCAGGTAACAGATTGGGATCTTGGAGTTACAGAAGGTGGATCTTCTGGTTCTGCTCTTTTTGATCCAAATGGTAGAATAGTAGGACAACTTGCAGGAGGAGGAGCAGCCTGTTCGGGAACAAATGATAATGGTCTTTCAGATTTTTATGGTAGGTTTAATATTTCATGGAGTTTTGGTAACTCAGATTCTAACAGACTCTCTAATTGGTTAGATCCTGATAATACAGGAAGAGAAACATTAAATATGCTTTCTCAAGAAAGCGGAGGAACCCCGCCACCGCCACCGCCACCACCGCCAATTGATCCAGAGCCTGAAGAAGAAAAAGTGCTAGCAGTCTCTTTTAATGCGTCAGAAGCAATTATTAATATCACTAATACAGTAGAGGGTAAATTAGAATATTATCTTTATAATATTTCAGGAATGGTTGTAGGTTCTGGGAAATTGTCTGATGAAAAAGGACAAATTGATATGTCAGATAAATCAACAGGGATGTATTTTATTTATGTTAAAAACACATCCGATGGCACTTCTTTTACTAAAAAAGTAATTGTAAGTAAGCAATTCTAGATATAGAATAACAAAACATAAAGAGTTATTCTTTGGATCTTACCCCAAAGAATAACTCTTTTTTATTACCATCTTTTAAAATTAGAGTATCTTCTTTCTGAACTCTGGTTTTTACTTCAATAAGGGTTTTAAAAAACTCTTTTTCTATTGCTGCATTTTTTTCGCAATACATTTTTGTTGCAATAGGGAAGCTAAAAGAAATAGTTTTGCCTTCCTCAGTATACTTAGACGAAAACGTATTGCAGCCAGAGTGACCATAAGCAGAACTTTGTTTCTCATCAAAAGTGATATGTAGATTTCTCTTAGAAACATCTTTCCCGTTAAGCCGAATAACAGAAAAAGTTGTTTTTTTAGTAACCTGATTTTCGTTTTCCTGACTTTTGACTGCTGTATTATTTTTGTTTGTGCAACTATTTGTATTTGAAAATGCCACAAAAAACAAAATGATTAGTAAAGATTTCATAAGTCTAGATTCTTTTATGGTTAATATAGTATTATTTATAACATAAAATCATCATAATCATTGTTTTTGATCGCAAAAATATGGGTTATATGAGATTAAAATTTATTTTTGAGTGGAAAACAAAATACCTACCATGAAATGAGTATAGTTATGGTTTTTAATACTGGCTTCACTTTATTAATTGAACCTGTTGAAAAATGATTACTATGTGAATTTTATCTGACCAATAAAAATGATAAACCGAAACAAATGAGACCCGAAAGCAGAAAACAAGAAATTATAAATGCAGCAGCTATTCTTTTTAAAGAAAAAGGATATAGTGCAGTAACTATGAGAGATTTGGCAAAAGCTATGGGGATTAAAGCGGCAAGCTTGTATAATCATATTCAGTCAAAACAAGAAATATTATCTACTATCATAATTGGGCTTGCAGAAGAATTTACAGTTGGGATGAATAAAATTGTGAATTCTGATGAAAATACGATCCAAAAACTGGAAAACATTATTGATCTACATATAGATGTGACGTTGCGAAATGCAGATGGTCTGGCTTCGCTTAATAATGATTGGATGCATCTTGAAGAGGATAATTTGCAATATTTTGAGAAAATGCGCCAGGAATATGAAGATAACTTTAGAGATATAGTAAAGAAAGGATTAGAGAAAGGAGAAATTAAACCCTATAATGTAGAAATTATGGTGTTTTCTACACTCTCTACTTTAAGAACATTGTATTTATGGTACCCCGAACAAAAAGAGATTGATTCTGATATCTTAAAACGAGATATGATATCAGTATTGCTAAAAGGGGTAGCATGACCTGTATTTTTGGGAAGGCATAAAATTAACAGATAATTATTTGTGTATCAAACTAACAATTGTTAGTTTTGTTTAGCTATAACTATATAGTTAAATTAAGATATGACTGATTTTTATTCTATTCGCGTTTCTGAATTAACTAAAGAAACTAAGGATTGTACCTCTATTACTTTTGATATACCAGAAGAGCTTAGAAGTACATTTTTGTTTAAGCAAGGCCAGCATCTTACTCTAAAAGCATCTATTAATGATGAAGAAGTAAGACGCTCATATTCTTTGTGTTCAAGTCCTGTTGAAAATAAATGGCAGGTGGCAGTTAAACGAATTGATCAGGGATTGTTCTCTAACTTTGCAAATGATGTGCTTAAAGAAGGAGATGTTCTGGAAGTAATGCCTCCTATGGGAAACTTTTTTGTTGAAGTAGCTCCTTCAAAAGCCAAAAATTATATTGTTTTTGCTGCAGGTAGCGGTATTACACCCATATTATCTATACTAAAAACTCATCTTGCGTCTGAGCCAGGAAGCACTTTCAAGCTCTTTTACTTGAATCGGAATGCGAAATCCATTATCTTTAAAGAAGAGATAGAAGCGCTTAGAAATAAGTATTTTGGAAGAGTAGAGATATTTTACTTTTTAACAAAAGAACATCGGGATATACCATTGCTTAATGGAAGATTTACAGAAGAAAAGATACAAGAACTTACTGATAAAATAATTGATGTATCCAGTGTAGATGAATGCTTTGTCTGTGGCCCCGAAGAAATGATCTTTTTGATTAGGGATGGATTGGTAAATGCAGGACTATCAAAAGATAAAATTCATTATGAACTTTTCTTTTCTGGTGTTTCTGAAGAAGATAAGAAAAAAGCAGCAGAAGTAGTTGAGCATAAATTTGATGGAACTGAGGTTACCATTATAGATGGCGGAAAAGAATTTCACTTTGCCATGGATGATGATCATGATAATATATTAGATGGAGCGTTGGCTTCTGGCGCAGATCTACCTTTTGCCTGTAAAGGTGGAGTGTGCAGTACTTGTAAATGTAAAGTTGTTGAAGGAGCAGTAGAGATGAAGATAAACTACGCATTAGAAGAAGATGAGGTGGCAAAAGGCCTTGTCTTGTCTTGCCAGGCTGTTCCTACTACAGAAAAAGTAGTAGTTGATTTTGATGTATAAAACTCTAGGATTATGAGCGAAAAAGAAATAAAAAACCATGGGACTGAGCATAGCCTAAGTCTAGAAGAAATCTTTGAGCAGAGAATTGCCAGAGATGAAAAGATCGAACCTAAAGATTGGATGCCAGAAAAATACCGAAAAACTCATATTCGGCAAATTTCTCAGCACGCACATTCCGAAATTGTTGGAATGCTGCCAGAAGGAAACTGGATTACCCGTGCACCCTCTCTAAGACGTAAAGTAGCTTTATTAGCAAAAGTTCAGGACGAGGCAGGACATGGATTGTACTTATATAGTGCATGTGAGACCTTAGGGATTTCTAGAGAAGAACTATATGAACAATTGCATACCGGTAAAGCAAAATATTCAAGTATATTTAATTATCCAACAGTTACCTGGGCAGATATGGGAGCAATTGGCTGGCTGGTAGATGGTGCTGCAATTATTAATCAAGTGCCACTATGTAGTACTTCTTATGGACCCTATGCAAGAGCGATGATTAGAGTATGTAAAGAAGAGAGCTTTCATCAGCGTCAAGGATATGAAATAATGATTACGTTGGCAAATGGTAGCCCAGAGCAAAAAGAAATGGCGCAAGATGCATTAAATAGATGGTGGTGGCCATCGTTGATGATGTTTGGACCTACAGATGCAGAATCTGTACATACAGCTCAATCAATGAAGTGGAAGTTAAAAAGAAAAACTAATGATGAATTACGCCAGCAGTTTATTGATCAAACAGTTCCGCAAGCAGAATTAATCGGACTTACTATTCCTGACCCAGACTTAAAATGGAATGAAGAAAAAAAGGGATACGATTTTGGTAAAATAGATTGGGACGAATTCTGGCAAGTAGTAAAAGGTCATGGCCCTTGTAACAAAGAGCGTATGACAGCTAGAGTTAATGCCTGGGAAAAAGGAGAATGGGTAAGAGATGCAGCGATGG
The DNA here is from genome assembly GCF_000626715.1 of Aquimarina atlantica. Taxonomy (GTDB): domain Bacteria; phylum Bacteroidota; class Bacteroidia; order Flavobacteriales; family Flavobacteriaceae; genus Aquimarina; species Aquimarina atlantica. The sequence continues at coordinate 363,508 of NZ_AQRA01000005.1, forward strand.
CATATGCCAAAAAGCAAGAAGATAAAAAGCTTAAAAAAGCAATATAATAATTCTGAATTCAGAATTTAAAATTCATGATTATGAAATGAGCCATAACAATTAAAGTTGATACCAAACGAGATATTAAATGGTGAATTCCATCTGACAATTAAAAAACAATAAAAAAAGAACAGATGAAAAATAACTGGCCACTTTGGGAAGTGTTTGTAAGAAGTAAAAATGGTTTAGAACATCGTCATTTTGGTAGTATTCATGCAGCCGATGCAGAAATGGCTTTAGAAAATGCCAGAGATGTATATACACGAAGAAATGAAGGAGTAAGTATATGGGTAGTAGAGTCTAAACATATCACAGCATCAAATCCCGAAAACAACGGAGAATTATTTGAACCCGCTCAGGATAAGGTGTATAGACACCCTACATTTTATACACTACCTGATGAAGTAAAGCATATGTGATTTTTACAATGGTGAAAATTACAATTCCCGTGAATACGGAAAACGTACTATTTTGAAATTAAAGTTATTTAAATAAGATACCCATCATTACGGGCAGTATTATGAAAAACGAAAATAAAATACAATATATCTACGGTATAGCAGATAATGCTTTGATCCTTGGTCAGCGATTATCAGAATTATGTGGCCATGGACCAAACCTGGAAACAGATATCGCAATGACTAATATGGCATTGGATCTATTAGGTCAGACGCGAAGTTATTATCAATACGTGGCTCAGCTTTCTGGAGATGGGAAAACTGAAGATGATATTGCTTTTTTGAGAATAGAAAGACAGTACAAAAATGTGCTTCTTGTCGAACAACCAAACAGACACTTTGGATATGTGATTACAAGACAGTTTTTTTATGACGCTTTTCACTTACTATTGTTAGAAGAATTGCAAAATAGTAATGATGAAACAGTAGCAGCAATTGCAAAGAAAGGAATTAAAGAAGTAAGCTATCATCAAAGATTTTCGTCAGACTGGATGAAAAGATTAGGAGATGGTACAGAAGAAAGTCATCAAAAAGTTCAGGAAGCAGTTGATGATCTGTGGAAGTATACAGATGAACTATTTCATATGACAGATGATGATAAGATGGCTGTAGAAAATGGAGTTGGAGTTAATACTGCTGCTTTACGAGAAAAATACGACCAAAGGATTAGAGAAGTATTTGAAGAGGCTACGATCACCATACCAGAAACAAAATGGTTTCAGAAAGGTGGTAAACAAGGTATTCATAGTGAGCACATGGGATACTTGCTTTCAGATTTGCAATATATGCAACGTACTTATCCTAATATGAAATGGTAAAGTAATACAGAATACCGAACATTTAATATTGAATGATGAAGAGAAATAAAACTTCAACCTTGGATATTCTAAATTCGATATTCCATAATTTATTATGACAATAGAACTTGAGCAACATATTGATCCGAAACTGATTCCAATTTTGGAAAAAGTCCATGACCCCGAAATTCCGGTATTGTCTATTATGGATATGGGAGTAGTTCGCTCTGCTCAAATGATAGAAACAATTGCTCAGATTACAATAACTCCCACATATAGTGGTTGTCCTGCAATGGATGTAATTGGAGATGATATTATTAATGCTTTTGCAAAAGAAAGTATAGAAGCCAAAGTTTCTTTGGTTTTATCGCCAGCTTGGACCACCGACTGGATTACACCAAAAGGTAGAGAAGCACTAGAAAAATACGGGATTGCTGCCCCTTTAAATGAGAAAGCTGATAAAGAAGCATTACTTGGGGGTAAAAAAATAGTAAAATGTACCCAATGTGGCTCGACAAACACAAAAATGATAAGCCAGTTTGGTTCTACAGCATGTAAAGCACTGTTTCAATGTAATGATTGTTTAGAACCTTTTGATTATTTCAAATGTCTCAAATAATGATGCTCGGATTAAGAACAATAATATACAAAGTTAGTGATCTGGATAAAGCCAAAAAATGGTATTCAGATGCATTTAATACCAAACCCTATTTCGACGAACCTTTTTATATAGGATTCAATATAGGAGGATACGAACTCGGATTACTTCCAGAAGAAGCCTCTTCAGAAACAAAATCGGATAACGTACTTTCGTACTGGGGTGTAGAAAAGATAGATGCAACATACCAAAGGTTACTCGATTTAGGAGCTACCGAACACGAAAAACCAACAAATGTAGGAGGAGAAATCGTAGTAGCTACAGTTAAATGCCCATGGAATAATATTATCGGAATAATTTATAACCCACAATTCAAAATAGAGAATTAAATATGCCTTCAATCGAATTGCACATTGAAAATGGAGTAGCGAGAATAACGTTAAACCGCCCAGATACTTTTAATAGTTTCAATAGAGAAATGGCCTTGTTATTACAAAAAACATTAGACGAGTGTAATACTAATGATGAAGTAAGAACCATTATGCTTATCGGAAACGGGAAAGCATTTTGTGCAGGACAGGACCTTAAAGAAGTAACTTCTCCCGAATTGAACCCTGGTTTCAGAAAAATATTAGAAGAACATTATAATCCAATAATCAGCCGTATTAGAACTATCGAAAAACCTATTGTGGCAGCAGTAAATGGAGTTGCTGCCGGAGCAGGAGCTAATATCGCTTTGGCGTGTGATATTGTTGTAGCTTCGGAGGGGGCAAGCTTTATCCAGGCGTTTAGCAAGATAGGACTGGTTCCTGATAGTGCAGGGACCTTTTTTCTGCCCAGATTAATTGGTTTTCAAAAAGCTTCTGCTTTAATGATGTTAGGTGATAAAGTAAGTGCAAAAGAAGCAGAGCAATTAGGGATGATATATAAAGTGTTTGAGACAGAAACCTTTGGAGTAGAAGTGACGAAGCTAGTTTCAAAATTAGCTCAAATGCCAACCAAAGCTTTAGGATTGACTAAAAGATTATTGAATCAGTCATTAGTAAATACACTCGATGAGCAATTAGCAATAGAATCAGACCTACAGATAGAATCTGCAGAAAGCGAGGATTATGCAGAAGGTGTAAATGCATTTATTGAAAAAAGAAAACCCATATTTAAAGGTAAATAAATAGAAATATCCAATAACGAATAAAAGAATCACTTGTGAATTTGAAAATTCAAAAAAGGAACGAATCAAGTTATAAATATTGATAAGTTAGAATTAATTATAAAAGAAAATAATGAACTCATAGCGATTTTCGTATCTAGTATTCGAACATCGCAAAATAAAAATAAGTAATGAATGCTAATAGGACTTACTGAAAATAAATAGTTCAGTATTCGATATTTACCATTCGATATTCGAAATTAATTATGATTGTTGGAGTAATAGGATCAGGAACAATGGGAAGTGGTATTGCACAGGTAGCAGCTACTTCTGGTTGTAAAGTAAAAGTATTTGATACAAAGCAAGAAGCACTAGATAGAAGTAAACAAGCTTTAGAAAAAATTCTTTCCCGTTTGATTGAAAAAGGAAGAATTGATCAAACTGAGAAAATGCGTATTCAAGGTAATATTTCTTATGTAGATTCTTTAAAAGACCTTAAAGATGCAAACCTCACTATCGAAGCTATTATAGAAGATCTTGATATTAAAAAGAAAGTATTTTCTGAACTAGAAACATATGTTGCAGAAGATACAATTATAGCATCTAATACCTCCTCTTTATCTATAGCATCTATAGCATCTTCATTACAAAAACCAGAGCGATGTATAGGAATTCATTTTTTTAACCCTGCTCCGTTAATGAAATTAGTCGAGGTAATTCCTGCAGTACAAACTTCAACTCAGGTTACTGATAAGGTGGTAGAGATTATTAATGGTTGGAAAAAAGTAGTAGCCTTAGCAAAAGATACTCCTGGTTTTATTGTAAATCGTGTAGCACGACCATTTTATGGAGAATCTTTACGTATTTATGAAGAAGGCCTGGCTGATATTGCGACTATAGATTGGAGTTTAAAAACTTTAGGAGGATTTAGAATGGGGCCTTTTGAATTAATGGATTTTATAGGAAACGATATCAATTATACGGTTACAGAAACTGTGTTTAAAGCATTTTACTATGATCCTCGATACAAACCCTCTTTTACACAAAAAAGATTGTCTGAAGCGGGATATTTAGGAAGAAAATCAGGGAAAGGATATTATGATTATAGTGATACTGCAGTAAAAGATACGCCCAAAGAAGATAAAGTATTAGCAGCGTATATTTTTAATAGAGTATTGGTAATGTTAATTAATGAAGCGGCAGATGCATTGTTCTGGAATATAGCTTCGGCAGAAGATATTGATAATGCAATGACTAAGGGTGTAAATTATCCAAAAGGATTATTAGCCTGGGCAGATGAAAAGGGAATTGACTGGTGTGTTACTATGCTAGATAATCTCTATAATGAATATCATGAAGATCGATATAGATGTAGTCCGATACTAAGAAGAATGGCAAAAGAGAATAGAACTTTTTTTAGCAAAAAATTAGTTGCAGATAATTAATCTACCGGTATGATAAAATCAGAAAGAATTCCTCATAAGATGTTGTCTCAAGACGCTTTTAGCCAATGGTTGGGTGTCGAAATTATCGAAGTCGAAAAAGGAAGATGTAAGGTAGGGATGACGATTAGGAAAGAAATGCTCAATAGCATGAGTAAAGCCCACGGAGGAATATCCTATAGCTTAGCGGATACAGCTTTTGGTTTTTCTGCAAATACCCATGGCAAATATGCTGTATCTATAGAAACTTCGATAAATCATATCGAGGCATTAGAAGAAGGGGATTATTTAACAGCAGAAGCTACAGTTGATATTACCAAAACCAAAGTAGGCTTCAATATTGTAGAAGTTAAAAGAGGTGATGATATAGTAGCACTGTTTAAAGGAGTAGTATATAGAACCAGTAAAGACTGGGAAGAATAAATAGAAAACCGTAAAATGATAAATATAAAAGTGGTTCAGATATATGAGATTACACTTTAGAATTTATGATTTAACATTTAAAATTTAAACTTTTGAAAGAAGCATATATAATAGACGGAGTTCGTACTCCAATAGGAAGTTATAAAGGAACATTATCAGCAGTAAGAACTGATGATTTAGGCGCTTTGGTAATAGAAAAACTAGTGGCAAATAATCCAAGTATTCCAAAAGATGCTTATGATGATGTTATTATGGGGTGTGCTAATCAGGCTGGTGAAGATAATCGTAATGTAGCCAGAATGGCTGCATTATTAGCAGGACTACCTTTTACTGTTCCCGGAGAAACGGTAAATCGTTTATGCAGCTCGGGGTTATCTGCAATAATTCATGCCAATAGAGCAATCAAAGCGGGAGACGGTGATCTATTTATTTCGGGTGGAGTAGAAAATATGACACGTGGCCCATATGTGATTGCAAAACCATCATCTGCCTTTGGTAATGACTCCAAAATGTATGATTCTAGTTTTGGATGGCGATTTGTAAATCAAAAAATGCATGACCTATACGGTACAGATGGTATGGGAAATACAGCAGAGAACCTAGTCGAGAAATATAATATATCCAGAGAAGATCAGGATGCATTTGCGTATTGGAGCCAGATGAAAGCAACCAATGCTCAGAAATCGGGGAGATTGGCTAAAGAAATTACTACAGTCGAAATCCCACAGCGTAAAAAAGATCCCATCCTGTTTTCTGATGATGAATTTGTAAAACCAACTACTACCAAAGAGGTATTGGCAAAATTGCGTCCAGCTTTCAAAAAAGAAGGTAGCGTAACAGCAGGAAACTCTTCGGGATTAAATGATGGAGCAGCGGCTACAATTGTTGCATCAGAAGATGCAGTTAAAAAATACAACTTAAAACCACTAGCTAGAATAGTAAGCTCTGCAGTAGTAGGAGTAGAACCTAGGATTATGGGTATCGGACCTGTTCAGGCATCTAATAAAGCTTTGGAAAAAGCAGGGATTACGATGGATGATATTGATGTCATAGAACTTAATGAAGCCTTTGCCTCACAAGCGTTAGCGTGTATACGAGAATGGGGATTAGAAGATGATGACCCAAGAATAAATCCTAACGGCGGATCTATTGCGATTGGGCATCCATTAGGAGTAACAGGTACCAGGATTGCGTATTCTGCCGCTTTAGAATTACAACAACAAAATAAACGATATGCGCTAATCACAATGTGTGTGGGAGTAGGGCAAGGATACGCTTGTGTAATCGAAAATACAAATGTCTGATCTATGAAAAAACTAGAAAGCTACATAAACGGAAAATGGACTTCAGGTTCTGGAGATGGAATCGTAATGCACGATGCTATTACAGGTGAAGTTATTGGGACATCTACAACCGAAGGGTTAGATATTCCCGAAGTGTTACAATACGGTAGAGCAAAAGGAGGAGAAATCCTTCGGAAAATGACTTTTCAGCAACGTGGTAATATGCTTAAAAAATTGGCATTATATCTTACCAAACGCAAAGAAGAGTTTTATGAACTAAGTTATCGTACAGGAGCAACCCGAGTAGATAGCTGGATCGATATTGAAGGAGGTTTTGGTAATCTTTTTGCCAATGCTTCTTTGCGAAAACTATTTCCTAATCAGCCTTATCATGTAGAAGGAGACCCTATAGACTTGTCTAAAGGAGGACGGTTTATGGCGCATCATATTTTAGTACCCAAAAGAGGGGTTGCAGTACATATCAACGCTTTTAATTTCCCTATTTGGGGAATGCTTGAAAAATGTGCTGTTAACTGGATGGCAGGAGTACCAGCAGTGGTTTTACCTGCACCACAAACCGCATACCTAACAGAAGCAGTAGTACGAGTAATTATAGATTCGGGAATACTCCCCGAAGGCGCATTACAGTTACTTAGCGGGATGACCAAAACGATTCTGGATACTGTACAATCTCAGGATGTCGTAACTTTTACAGGTTCTGCGCGGACAGGAAGGATCCTTAAAGCACATCCAAGACTTATAGAAGAATCTGTACCCTTTACTATGGAAGCAGATTCATTAAATGCTTCTATACTAGGAAAAGATGCTGTGCCAGGGACACCAGAATTTGACTTATTTGTCAAAGAAGTTCGAAAAGAAATGACTGTGAAATGTGGCCAAAAATGTACTGCAATTCGTAGAATTATTGTGCCTTCAGAATTGGTTGAAGATGTACAAATCGCATTAGGACAACAGTTGGATAAAGTTACTGTAGGAGATCCAAGATTGAAAGAAGTTCGAATGGGAGCTCTAGCCAGTAAGCAGCAAGTAGAAAGTTTTAAGAATAATATCTCCGAAATAGCTAAAACTGCTCAGATCGTATATGGTGATTTAGATAAACTTGAAACTGTTGGAGCTGATGCTCAAAAAGGAGCATTCGTAAGCCCGATTTTGATGCGAGAAGATAATCCATTCAAAAATACAAATGCGCATACCATTGAAGCATTTGGACCAGTAGCTACTATTATGCCTTATGATACGCTGGAAGATGCTATTACCTTATCCCAGATGGGTAAAGGATCATTAGTGTCCTCTATATTTACATATGACGATAAAATTGCGAAAGATTATATCGTAGGTGCAGCTTCTCATCACGGACGTATTTTAGTCGGCAATCGAGAAAATGCGAAACAAAGTACCGGTCATGGTTCTCCATTGCCATTGCTTACGCATGGAGGTCCCGGACGTGCTGGTGGTGGTGAAGAAATGGGAGGAATGCGAGGAATTAAGCACTTTATGCAACGTTGCGCAATACAGGGAACACCGACCACACTTACAGAAGTAACCGGTATTTATCAGGCAAATTCTGCATATAAAGAATCAGAAAATCACCCGTTCTCATATCATTGGGAGGATATTGAACCGGGAATGTCACTAAAAACTCATAAACGTACTGTAACCGATACCGATATCATTGGTTTTGCAAATCTTACCTGGGATCATTTCTACGCGCATACCGATATCACATCTTTAGATGGGAGTATTTTTGAAAAACGAACAGCACATGGGTATTTTATCCTGGCAGCTGCAGCGGGATTATTTGTATATCCAAATAAAGGCCCGGTAGCAGCTAATTATGGATTAGAAGAATGTAGATTCTTAAGACCAATCTATCATAATGATACAGTATATGTTAGACTAACCTGTAAAGAAAAAGTAGATCGCGATGTTGCAAGTGCAGAACATCCTAGTGGTATTGTAAAATGGTTTGTAGAAGTATTTGATACCGAAGATGAGTTGGTAGCTATTGCCACTATTTTAACAATGGTACAGAAAAAGCAAACCTCTCTTGTAGAAATGACTGAAGCAAAAATTCAGGAATGCTTATCTAAACTATCTGCAGATGCCAAACCAAAATGGGGAATGATGACTCCACAGCATATGATAGAACATCTGGAGTATACCTATAGAATTGCTTCAGGAGAAATTCAGGATTTCGAAATTGCAACACCAGAAAAGATTTTAGATAAAGTACATAATAGCTTATATAATTATGAACCTTTTCCTAAAAATACAAACTTTCCATTGCTTAAAAAAGGAGAGTTAGAAGATTTAAAACATCCTGATCTAGAAACGGCTGTAATAAAACTGAACGAAGCTAGAGAAGCATATAAAGCATATTTTAAGGAAAATCCAGATGCACTATTAAAAAATATTGTTTTCGGAGAATTGAACAAATATGAATGGTATCTGTTAGAAAGAAAACATTTAAATCATCATTTTGATCAATTTGATCTTTTAGGCTAAGTAGTTTAGAAAATAACATATAAGTCTCACAGGTTTTGAAAACCTGTGAGGTTTTAGAAGAAAAAAATATAATATAAAAACCGAACAATGTAAAATAGTAAATGATAAAGTTTTAAAGCAATGCTATCTACTTTAAACTTTTAGATTTTACATTTAAAATTTGATATTTATTTTGACACAACCATACGTAAACATAAACATAGAAAATCAGGTAGGAATTATTGAATTTTTTCATCCTGCGCATAACTCCTTACCAGGAGATATTTTGACTAAGCTTGCTCAAACCATTACTGATGCGGGTACTAATGATGATATCAAGGTCATTGTATTAAAAAGTGGAAAAGACAGAACGTTTTGTGCCGGAGCCAGTTTTAAAGAGTTGATTAATATTAATGATGCCGAAACCGGGAAAGTATTTTTCTCTGGTTTTGCCAATGTAATCAATGCGATGCGTAAATGCCCCAAATTTATTATTGGGCGAGTACAAGGAAAAACTGTTGGAGGAGGAGTTGGATTAGCTTCTGCAACCGATTATTGTATGGCAACAAAATATGCATCCATAAAATTAAGCGAACTTAATGTAGGTATAGGACCATTTGTAGTAGGACCTGCAGTAGAGCGTAAAATAGGTTTGTCTGCAATGACACAGATCGCAATTGATGCCAATTCGTTTTATGATGCAGAGTGGGCTAAAGATAAAGGGTTATTTACCAAGGTTTTTGAAGATATAGAAACATTAGATGCCGAAGTAAAAGCTTTTGCAGAACATTTATGTACATACAATCCAGAGGCAATGAAGGATATGAAACAAGCATTTTGGAAAGGAACAGAAGATTGGGATACGCTTTTGGCAGATAGAGCCGTAATTAGCGGAAGATTGGTACTTAGTGATTTTACAAAAGAAACCTTGAAAAGATTTAAATAAAATAGTAATTACTGCACTGAGCTTGCCAAAGTGTAATCAAAATTTATAGACCTCACAGGTTTTAAAAACCTGTGAGGTCTAAGAAAATAAGAATTTAAATAGATTAATGATTTACAGTTTTAAAGGATATATACCCGTAGTACACGAAAGTAGTTTTGTACATCCATTGGCGGCAGTGACCGGTAATGTGATCATTGGTAAAAACTGCTATATCGGGCCAGGAGCAGCGATACGTGGGGATTGGGGTGAGATTATCCTTGAAGATGGAGTTAATGTGCAAGAAAATTGTACGGTACATATGTTCCCTGGTAAATCTATTGTACTCAAAGAAAGTGCGCATGTAGGGCACGGAGCGGTAATTCATGGAGCAAATTTGGGACGTAATTGCTTAATTGGGATGAATACTGTGATTATGGATGATGCAGAGATCGGGGATGAATGTATAGTAGGAGCAATGTCTTTTGTGAAAGCAAATACGGTTTTTCCAAAACGAAGTTTGATTGTTGGTAATCCGGCAAAGGTAATTAAAGAAGTAAGCGATGAAATGATAGCCTGGAAAACAAAGGGCACGCAGTTATATCAACAATTACCAGCAGATTGTTATGAGTCACTAAAAGAAGTAGAACCTCTAAGAGAGGTTCCGGAGGATAGAGGAAGGCAGGAAGCATTTTATAAAACGCTTGAGGAGTTTAAGCGAAAATAGATCATTACGAATGTCGCATTGAGTTGTCACACTAAGCTTGTCGAGGTGTTGCCGAAATGTAACATAAGCGAATAAAATTAATATAAATAAACTAACAAACATTTGTTAACCGAAATGTCGACAGTAGAATTAAAAATGCCCAAAATGGGTGAAAGTATATCAGAGGCTACCATTCTTAACTGGTTAAAGAATGTAGGTGATACGGTAGAAGAGGATGAAACAATTTTAGAAATAGCTACAGATAAAGTAGATTCTGAAGTGCCTTCTCCTTGTAATGGAGTGATAACAGAAATACGGTATCAGCCTAATGAAGTAGTAGAGATAGGGCAGGTAATTGCTGTTATCAATGCCGATGCGGTATCTGCGACATCGCATCAAAAATCAGAAGCGACAGAAACTACTGCTGAAAGATCACAAAAAAAACCAGAACCATCTGCTCATACAGAATCAAGGACAACAAGTAGTTCTGATTTTAAAAACCTAAATCTAGGTGAAAATGATGGCTTTTTATCTCCTTTGATCATTAGCATAGCTCAAAAAGAAAATATTACTATAGAAGAACTGCAGAGTATTACGGGTACAGGAATAGATGGTCGTATACGCAAAAGTGATGTAATGCAATACCTAAAAAACAGAAAATATCCACTACCTAGCAGGCCGCAACCATCAACGCCAAAATCAACTTATAATGCACCTCCGATCTCGTTTGTAGAAGGTAAAGACCGCATTGTAGAAATGGACCGTATGCGCAAAATGATAGCAGATCATATGGTGTATTCTAAACATACTTCGCCTCATGTGACCAGTTATATCGAAGTTGATGTAACCAATATTGTGAATTGGAGAAATGAAGTAAAGGTGAAGTTTCAGGAAAAACATGGAGAAAAATTAACATTCACTCCAATTTTTGTAGAAGCGGTTGCTAAGGCAATTCAGGAATATCCAATGATTAATGTTTCTGTAGATGACAAGAAGATTGTGGTACATAACGATATTAATGTCGGTATGGCAACTGCACTGCCTAATGGTAATTTAATCGTTCCGGTGGTTAAAAATGCAGATGAAAAAAACCTACTTGGATTGGCTAAACGTGTAAATCATTTGGCGAATAGTGCAAGGAGTAATGCTTTAAAACCAGATGAAATACAAGGAAGTACTTTTACCATTTCTAATGTAGGAACCTTTGGGAGTTTGATGGGAACACCAATCATTAATCAACCCGAAGTTGCAATTCTGGCTTTAGGGATTATTAAAAAAAGACCAGAGGTAATTACTACAGAAAATGGAGACGAAATTGCAATTAGAAGTATGATGTATTTATCATTGTCTTTTGATCATAGAGTAGTAGATGGGTTTTTAGGAGGATCATTTTTACGTAAAGTAGGTGATGAACTGGAAGCTTTTGATATAAATAGAGAAATATAATAATCAATACATGCACAAGGGATAGAAGCAGGCTACCATGTAGCGCGAATAGCCCGACCCCGAGAGGTACGATTCGGGGATGTGCCCAAAACAAATACTAATGGAGCAGCAAATCAAAATTACAACAACATCGGATTCAAAATTAAAGGATATTGATTTTGACAATATTCCTTTGGGTAAAGCCTTTACCGATCATATGTTTATCTGCGATTATGAAGATGGAGCGTGGCAAAATCCACGTATCGAACCATTAGAATTCATACCGACGCATCCTGCAGCAATGGCTTTGCATTATGGACAGGCAATTTTTGAAGGAATGAAAGCTACAGTAGGAAAAGATAATACTCCACTGTTGTTTAGACCAGAAGAAAATGCAAAACGATTTAATCATAGTGCTGCCAGAATGGGGATGCCTTCTGTACCCGAAGAGCTTTTTGTAGAGGCAGTAAAGCAGATTGTAGGTGTAGAATATGGTTGGATACCACCGCAAGAAGGAAGTGCATTGTATTTGCGCCCATTTATGTATGCAGATGAACCTTTTATTGGGATGCGTGCAGCAACAAGTTATAAGTTTATTGTGATCTGTTCTCCTGCCGGACCATTCTTTACCAAAAAAATAAGATTGTATGCTGAAACCAAATATATAAGAGCTGCAGACGGAGGAACAGGTGAAGCAAAAGCAGCAGGTAATTATGCTGCTGCGATCCTGCCTACAGAAAAAGCTAAAGCCAAAGGTTATGACCAGGTATTGTGGTTAGATGCTAATGAGCATAAGTACATTCAGGAAGTAGGAACTATGAATATCTTTTTTAAGGTAGATGGTAAGTTTATCACTCCGAGTACCAATGGGTCAATTCTAAAAGGAATTACTCGTGATAGTGTAATCACTTTACTAAAAGATAAAGGTTTTGAAGTAGTAGAGCGCCCAATTACAATTGATGAGGTTATTGAGTTCTCGAAAGAAGGAAAATTAGAAGAGGCTTTTGGAACCGGAACAGCAGTTGCTATTGCCATGATAGAAGCTATCGGATATAATGAAGAATTAATCACATTACCCGATACAAACCCTGTAAGCCAGGATATGAAAAATACTTTGGATGAGATCAAAGCTCAGAAAAGAGAAGATAAACATGGTTGGATTACACCTGTGTCTATTAAAGAGAAAGTGAAATAATTAGAATTTACGAATTACAAATTTGGATTTACGAAGGATAAGATAATTAGAATGTTATTTAAGGAAGAATTTTAGTTGTTTCAGTGTTTTACAATAGTTAAAAAATATCGATAACAAGTGAAATCAAAAATCGTAAGTCGTAGATCAAAAATTGATTTAAAATGTTAGCTGAAAAGACCATAGCAAAAGAAGTATTAGAAAAAGCATTCATGACACTCTGTACGGCTAAGTCGATGACAGAGTTGTACGAAGAAAACTTCAAAACAGTATCTAAATATGTGCACGCAACCTCAAGGGGGCATGAAGCAATCCAAATAGCTACAGCTATGCAGCTATTACCTCAGGATTATGCGTTTCCGTATTATAGAGATGATTCGATGTTATTGGGGATAGGAATGCGCCCTTATGATTTAATGTTGCAATTACTGGCTAAAAAAGAAGATCCTTTTTCGGGAGGTAGAACCTATTACTCACACCCCAGTTTGCGTGATGAGGATAAACCAAAAATCCCGCACCAATCATCAGCAACAGGAATGCAGGCCATACCTTCTACGGGAGTAGCATTAGGGATGCAATACAAAGAATTGGTGGGTTTAGATGACAAATCATTAAAAGATAAACCTCTGGTAGTGTGTTCTCTTGGAGATGCTTCGGTAACCGAGGGAGAGATTGCAGAAGCTTTTCAGATGGCTGCCTTAAAGCAATTACCGATTTTGTATCTGGTACAGGATAATGGTTGGGATATTTCTGCAAATGAGGAGGAAACCCGTGCGCAAAATGCTTTTGAATATGCAGCAGGATTTAATGGATTAGAAGCGATTTCTATCGATGGAGCTAATTTTACCGAAAGTTACCTGGCAATACAAGAAGTAATCAAAACCATTAGAGAAGAAAGAAGACCGATCCTGGTGCATGCCAAAGTACCTTTGCTAAATCATCATACTTCGGGAGTGCGAATGGAATGGTATCGAGATGATCTTGAAGAAGCTCGTTCTCGTGATCCATATCCGGTATTGAGAAACCAATTACTTTCATCTGGTTTTACCAAAGATGAAGTGCTGGCTATAGAAGCAAAAGCAAGAGCAGTAGTGGCCAAAGATTTGGATGAAGCTATGAAAGCCGAAGATCCAAAACCAGAAGACTTATTTACTCATGATTTTGCCCCTACACCAATTACAGAAGAGAAAGGAGAACGATCCCCTGCTGATAAAGAAGAAGTTGTGATGGTAGATTGTGCTTTGTTTGCTGTAGAAGAATTAATGAAGGAGCATAAAGAATGTTTGTTATATGGACAAGATGTTGGGGGAAGACTAGGAGGAGTTTTTAGAGAAGCAGCTACATTAGCACAAAAATTTGGAGACGAGCGTGTGTTTAATACGCCTATCCAGGAAGCTTTTATTGTTGGTTCTACTGTGGGGATGTCTGCCGTTGGTTTAAAGCCTATTGTAGAAGTACAGTTTGCCGATTATATCTGGCCAGGACTAAATCAACTATTTACAGAAGTGAGCAGGTCATGTTATTTATCTAATGGAAAATGGCCGGTATCGATGATTCTGCGAGTTCCGATTGGAGCTTATGGTAGTGGAGGGCCTTATCACTCCTCTTCTGTTGAATCTGTAGTAACTAATATTCGTGGAATCAAGATTGCATACCCAAGTACTGGAGCTGATCTTAAAGGATTGATGAAAGCCGCATATCATGATCCAAATCCTGTAGTTATTTTAGAGCACAAAGGACTGTATTGGTCAAAAGTAAAAGGAACCGATGCTGCCAGAACTATAGAACCATCAGAGGATTATATATTACCTTTCGGTAAAGCTAATGTTGTACAACGTATCTGGCCGCAGGATGAAAAGGAAACCATGACGATCGTAACCTACGGTATGGGAGTACATTGGGCGCTTAATGCTACAAAAGGTATGAAAGATGTAGTCGAGGTTATCGATTTACGTACATTGTATCCTCTGGATGAAGAAACCATTATGGAATCGGTAAAGAAAACCAAAAAATGTCTTGTAGTTACCGAAGAACCTACTAATAATTCTTTTGCAAGAGCATTATCGGGTAAAATCCAGGAAGAATGCTTTAGATCTCTGGATGCTCCTGTGATGACTATTGGATCAGAGAATATGCCAGCTATTCCTTTGAACAGCACTTTAGAACAAACTATGATTCCTTCTACCGAAAAGGTAAAAGAGAAAATAGATGAATTGTTAAAGTATTAAACGATTTGATAATAAAAAATATACCCTGGTAATTTAGATGTAAATTACCAGGGTATATTTTTTATCCCCACATACAGAATCTGCCATTGCATTCTCCAATGCCACAAATATTAAGACTTATTCGGCAACATAACTCTCCTTTCTGATAACAATCCGATATACGACTTTTTGATCCATTAATAGATTTTTGAACCGCTTTATTCAGTTTTTTTACTCCATTTACGTTTATGATATTTTTCATTTTTAAAGGTTTTAAGAGTTTATATTTATTTAAACTAAAAATGAAAGTGTAAGGTATTGATAATAAGTGGTTTTTGTTTAATACGATGTAATATGATTATGTTAAGAAATTGAATTTTATGACAAATAAAGCGGTGATTTCACTATAGAAATCACCACTTTACGTTCTCATATCGAAAATCAGATTCTTTTTTTGAATATAGGTTGTTATTCAGATATTCTATATGGTTTTAGTTCTTCAAAGAAGATGTCATCATTAGGAACATCAAAATCCATACTTTTAACATTTAAGTTATTATCAGTATTGAATTTTACGGTTCCAAAACTAAACCAGGCATGTTTCTTATCCCAAACAATTTCCCAAACGTCATGATGCCAGTGCCGCAGCGTAGCAGATAAATCTGGAGTATGTTCAAATTTCATACGTAACTGGTCTTTTTCTAACGAGATTTTAATTTTTCCGTAGATATCAGACCTATAATCTCCTACTATTTTAGTTGGTGCAACAGAAGGTTTGGTATTTAACTCTCTTTTTTCTTTTCTTGTAGAGATTCGAGTGTCTTTTTTACCATTAGTATTTGCCTTTTTCAATAGTTTGGCAGACCAATCGATAGATGCTGTACCTAGAAATTGATCTAAAGCGTGGTAAGTTGCGGCTCTAATCGGGCTTTTCATACCATTAGTAAGTACTACAACCCCTAGATTTTCATCAGGAATTAAAGTAACTGCTGTAATCATCCCATCAAACCCTCCTGTATGAGCAGCACTAAGCCTTCCTTGATAATCACTTAACCCCCATCCTAATCCATAGCTACTAAAATGCTTATTGAAATCATTTTTTGAAGTGTGATCTACTCTATAATTGTTATGAGGTGTCCAGATTATATTTCTGGTGTTTTTGGTAAGTAAGGTATCTTTATCGATACGACCGTGGTTTAGATTAAAGATCATCCATTTAGAAACATCTTTAACACTAGAAATAAGCCCGCCCATAGCTCCTATTTCTTCCCAATCTACCCAGTCGATAGGGATGTTTTTATCATTTTCACGACCATGCGGGGTGGCATAATTCTTTTTTGTATCGAGCTTTTTATATGATGTTATGGTTCTATCCATTCCCAGAGGATCTAGAATTCGTTCTTGTACATTTTCTCCCCAACTTTTTCCGGTTACTTTTTTTATAATTTCTCCTGCAGTAATGTACATCACATTAGAGTATCCAAATCCAGCTCTAAAATCATGTGTTTTAGGAAGGTATTTAATTCTTTTTATTATTTCTTCTGATGTTAGGTTTGCTTTATACCAGATCACATCACCACTAAATGTGCCAAGCCCTACACGATGACTTAATATATCTCTTATGGTAACTTCATTGCTTACCCATGGATCGTAGAGCGCAAAATATGGTAGATGCTTCTTTACTTTATCATCCCAGTTTAGCTTTCCTTCCTGTACCAGCATCCCGATAATAGTAGCTGTAAATGCTTTAGAATTAGATGCAATAGCATACAGCGTATTCTCATCAGGTTTTTCATTTTTTCCTTTTTCTTTTACCCCGTAACTACCACTGAAAACCAGTTTTCCATCTTTAACAATTCCAATAGAAACACTTGGGATATCCCAGTCTTTTGCCATTTTAGCATAATATTCATCTAACTTTTTAAGATCAACTGTAGTGTCTGTTTGACTTAATATATTCGTTGTAGAAATCAGTAATACTGTAAATAACAGCAATAGTTTTTTCATGATATTAATTTTAGATAGTGTTTTGTGTGTTTTGAAAGGTAAATATAATTTATTTTAGGATGATACTAGAATGTTGTATCTCCTTTACACTAATATTCAAAAGATGATCGGGTATATAAGCAGTTTTGTCTAATCACGAATTATAATTGGGTATACAGAGAGCTATTTTTTCAATAGTTTTCTGAAGGCTTCAGCATTGCCATGAAATAGATCATAATCAACATCTCCCTTGATTCCTTTTAAGTTTTTAAGGTCTGTACGTTGCCAGATAGTCCAGCCTTCACTTTTCCAGGTGTTAGGAACTTTCGGATCTTCTTTGGTATACGCAGCAATCCACAATTTATATTTTGCAAAATCGGGATGATCAAGGTATTTAACACCAAAATAAAAATTAGAATAGATAATTGGGGTTACTCCCCATTCTTTTTCTACTGTTTGTAACCAGAGTAAGGTATTTTTTTGGTATTCTTTTTTGGTTACTGGAGCTTGAATCCCTAATTCTTCGAGATCTAAAACAGGAGGTAAATCTCCTGGCTCTAATGTATCTACTGCGGCTATAAAATTTTGAGCTTGCTTTGTAGGATCATAACCGGTTTGATAAAAATGATAAGCACCTCGATAGATGCATTTACTTTTTGCAGCTGCTCTGTTTGTTTTAAACATAGGATCTTTAAAATCATCACCTTCTGATGCTTTGATGTACACAAAATTAACACCGTCTTTCTTAATATCATTCCATTTGATATCTCCTTGGAAATGAGAAACATCCATTCCTAAAATAGAAGGATCTGTTTCGAGTCTTTGATTTTCTGAAGTACACAAATTGTTTTTATCTGTTGCACAAGAAAATAATACTAACGATAGTGTAAAAAGTTGAATGGTAATTTTTTTCATGAATTCTATTGGTTACGTCTTAAGAGTATTTAATTGTTTAAATTTTAGGTTAGTGTGGATCATGAGTTAGATCTTTGCCAAGTTTTTTTAAATTTTCCTCCTGAGCTTCTTCAATTTTACTTAATCCAGAAAAATGAAAAAACTTCTTAAGTAAGAAACTCATGAGATAAAAATATAATAGTGGCAGAATAAGGAAAAGAACAATGAGGTTACTAATCATGTTTATGATAAGTTTCATCAATTCTTTTTTACCTTCTTTTAAAATTTCAAAAGCTTCAGAAAATCCTTCTTCTGCATCAACGCTAACATCTTCGACTTTATCAACAACTGCATCTTCAACTTTTTTAAAAATGCCTATACCTTTATGACCTTTTTCTTTAGCTTTCTCTAATTGCCTGTTTTTTCGAGCTTCTTGTTTTGATTTAATATGCTTTTTCTTTGCATCATATTTATTTTTAATAGATGAAAGATGCTCGTGTAACGAAGAACCAAGACTTAATTCCATAGTGTTAGATACATAGTGTATTCCATTAACATATAAAGAAAGCCCTGGGTTAATGAGCAATGCTATCATAAGTAGTTTTAAAGCTGTTTTTTTATATTTTTCGAAGAATATGCCTATAAGAAAAATCAAAGGAAGTACTTTAAAAAGTAATGATTTACCCATATTCACCAAAATAGTTTGAACTGCGATTACAATATTGGCAAAGGTTAAATAATTGATGGCCCGTGTAAAAATATCAGAAAGTTCTGTTGCCAGCCCTCCAACTAAGAGAATGCCCGAATTGTCAATACCTGCAGTAATACTTTTTAATTCCATGGCAACGCCAAGACCCAACATCATATCTGCATTAATATTAGATAAAAAATCAATAGCTGGAGCTACTAGTATATTGCTGAATCCCAGAATGATAATAATCAAAGAGATGATGATAACCCAGATTTTATCATTTTTAATAAGACTGGATAGTGTTTGGTTAATATCCATAGCAGTAGTAAAGTTGGTTTATTTTGTGTAGTTTAAAGGTAGAGAATTTTTGAAGTAAATTGTATAGGTATTTATACGTAATTATTGTGAATGTATTTGTATAACAGTGATTGCTATTTATCTATATTTTTCATGAAATGGAGCCTCACTTAATTATATAAATAAAGCCCCGTTACTTCTTATATGTTGTAACAGGGCACTACTACATCATTTATCAAAAATGCGATGTCTGTCATTTTTACTTTCTACTCCTTTTACTTCTGGAGGGTATAATGCTTTACTCATCGCTGTGATGTAATTAGATAGCCATTTTGCTAGTATTGTTGATATTTTTCTTTCTTTATTATTGGTAAGTTGTGTTTTCATATTATTAAATTTTAAACTGTTATTTATGTGCCTGGTAATGATGCATATACAGGTGAGTTGATTTTTTTAAAAGAATTTGAGTAATTCTCTATTCGTTCTTTTATTGTATAGCTCATGTCGTAACAATATCTATCGAGATTACTCGTATTAGTTGATTTGAGACGAAGAGTAATACTCATAGTTCCTGGTTGTACAATGAACTTTTCTGTTGCTGTGGTTTTACATAAAAACCATTGTGATTCATCATTTCTCATGATTGTTGTTTTTAAAGATTAATAGAGCTGATAAGGCTATCTTATCAGTTTTTGTTTTTTTATGTTATATGTTAATTATGGTATGGGTGAGCTGTAAATTGATGGTAATTAGATGATTGAGGAATACCGTATTCCTTATGATGTTTTACCAGAATATCCTTCAAAAATTTCTATATTGCTTATTCCAATTACAACTATAAAAGATGGATAGTATATCGACAATTATTTTAGCTTTATCTCTTATTATTATAATGTTAGGAATGGGATTATCGCTGGTTGTTGATGATTTTAGAAGAATATTTATATATCCTAAAGCAATACTGTTAGGATTGACCAATCAAATACTAATTTTACCAGTATTAGGATTTGCATTAGCATCTTTATTTCCTATTCAACCCGAGATCGCAATCGGAATTATGATTTTAACTGCGTGCCCGGGCGGGCCAACATCTAATTTGATATCTCATTTGGCAAAAGGAGATATAGCATTATCTGTTACTCTTACTGCATTAAGTAGCTTTATTACTATTCTAACTATACCTTTTATTATAAATTTTGCACTTCTTCATTTTTTGGAAGAGGGGCAAATGATTAAATTAGATGTAGTAACAACTATTGTTCAGATATTGGTAATTACTATTATTCCTGTAGGTATAGGTATGTTAATCAGAAAATATAATGAACGATTTGCTTTAAAAATGGCTAAACCCGTTCGACGAGCTTCTGGAATTGTACTTATACTTGTAATTGCAGGTATCACAATTAAAGAAAAAGATAATATTGTGTCGTATTTTCGACAAGCAGGAATGGTTGCCTTATGTTTAAATGTTATTACAATGATTGTGGGGTATTATTCTGCTAAATTATTTAGTATTAAAGATAAAAGAGCGATATCAATCGCAATAGAGTCAGGAATCCAAAATGGAACTTTAGCAATAACTATTGCTGTTGTCTTGCTTGAAAATACTTCGTTTGCAGTTGCTCCTGCAGTGTATAGCTTATTAATGTTTTTTACAGGAGGTATTGCTGTTTATTTAGGGATTAAGAAAAGTAATACTCAAGAAAATTAGCAGTACCGATCCCGCAGTGCGGGATGTACATCCAAGAGACAGTAGGATGTACTAGCAATTGTGCTACAGTACATACTATATGATATTGGTTCTGGTAGTAGAACCTTATACATTAGTTTTTTCAATATGTCAATGAACCTTATCAACAAAAAAAGACGCCTTATTAGGGCGTCTTTTTTATATCTTATCTGTTTATAAGTTATACTCTTATAATTCTCTTTTGTATATAATAGACACCTTTTATGTTCACTCCAGAACAATACCTTGATTGTTTACTAAAAAAACGGGTTAGTATATGTTGTGAATTACTTGGTGTCATTTCTAATTTTTTAGTTAAATATATGCTATCAATACTAATTTGGATTGATAATTGTTTCGATGCAAAGATCAAAACATTTTTTTAAAAACCAAATGTTTTTTTAATTTATTTTATTGGTAATCAGGTTGTTATGTTTGTTTTTAGGCATGAGAATTCCTGTCCGTTTTTCAACAGATTTTGGATATTCTTGCAATTGTCTGTCTCCCTGTTGCTTACTTTCCAAATGATATTTTTTATGTGCTAATTAGTTTCTATACATCTGTCTAATTTTTTTACTGAGTTTATTCGAATTATTTAATTTATCAGAGTAAAATGTGTTGCTACTATATAAGGTTCTATTCTTTAATAGGATTATTTCGACTAGATTTTTGTGCTTGTTTTATATCAAAAAGATGAATAAAAAAAGCGTCCAATTTCTTGGACGCCTGAGTTATATTTAGTTTTTGTTTTAAATCATTTCAAAAAAAATCAAAAATAGCTATATAGCATCCTATATTGTAAGGATAATGTATGTATCCTACGAGACCCACATTGTTTATACAATGTTTTAGGATTAATATGTAGTCTATTATTTCTCATTTTGTTATGCAAATATTAATAGTTTCTTTATTGTTTTCCAAATATTTATAGAAATTAACTCTATTTTCACATACCTATTTCTTAATTCCGGGTAATCTATTAGGTTTTTTGGTTTGCCAATAAAAAGTTTCTGCTTTTTGTTTTTTTGGCCACACTTCATCCAATGTATTTGCATTATACACTCTTCCATTTTTAATAACATGAGTTAGTGTATTTGTGTTTCTGATATTTTCTAATGGGTTTTTTGATAAAATTAAAATATCGGCTAGTTTTCCGGCCTCAATACTTCCCAAGTCATTATCTAATCCCAATGCTTCAGCACCAAGTGTCGTAGCAACTCTAAGCGCATCATGATTTTTCATTCCGCCACTACCCACAGACCATAATTCCCAATGAAACCCGAGACCTTGTAATTGTCCATGACTTCCTATTCCTGCCAAACCACCTGCTTCTACCAAGTCTTTCATAAATGCTGCGTGTTTTTTAAATACATGTTCTTCTTCCATAAACCAGCCTGGTCTTCTTCTTGATTTTTGTGCTAATTCTTCATAAGGTGTGAAATATTGTATTTTTTGATCACTCCAAACATTCTCACGTGAGTAATAATAATTTTCTGCCCAGGGGCCACCATAGGATACTAATAGAGTAGGTGTTACTGCCATTTTAGAATCTGCTACGGTTTTTACAACATCTTTATAGATAGGGTAAATAGGTAAGGAGTGTTCATGACCGGGATAACCGTCTAGGAGCTGGGTCATATTTAGTTTAAAATCTAATCCTCCCTCTGTAGTTGGCATTAGTTTTAATTCTTTTGCTGCCATCATAATCCATTGTCGGTGTTTACGATTACCCACCAAATACATTTTGATACTCTTGGTATTATAATATTCACTATACTGTTTTAGTATATCTTTGGCATGATCCAGGCTTTCGACTTGATATTTCCAAAACCCAACTCCCGGACCAGTACTATATACAC
Source organism: Aquimarina atlantica (assembly GCF_000626715.1). Lineage (GTDB taxonomy): Bacteria > Bacteroidota > Bacteroidia > Flavobacteriales > Flavobacteriaceae > Aquimarina > Aquimarina atlantica. The sequence goes on from NZ_AQRA01000005.1 coordinate 386,111, forward strand.
GTGGGCCATGGATCATACCAGATTCTACCATATCACTATAAGTAAGCACATCTGTTGTAGCGGTTTGCGGATCCCTGGTAGTGGTAACACCATAGGCCAGATTCGCAGAATACATCCATACCTGGTTTTTATGTATGCCCCAATTAGGCCACATATGAGCATGGGTATCAACGAATCCAGGAACTAATGTTTTTCCAGAAACATCAATGATTTGGGTACCTGTAGGAATTGTTAAGCTTCCCGAAATACCAATAGCTTTAATCCTATTGTTCTCTATAAGAATATCTCCTTTTTTGATAACATCATATCCTTTCATAGTAACAATATGACCTCCTTGTAATAATAAAGTGCCTTTAGGAATATCCTTTTTATAATTTACTTTAATTTTAAATTCCTCAGCTTCAAATTTTAGATCTTTCTTTTTTTCTTCATTTTCTTTCTTGTCTGTTTTTGTAGTATCAGATTTTCTCTCTGTTTCTTTAAGTTCTTCTTCTTTTTTCTTGGCAGCAGTTAAGCTATCAGTAAACTTTTTCCCTGCTTCCAGATCATACCTAAAATGACTTGCACCTAAGGACCAATGTACTTTTTTGCTATTCGAAGACCAGGTAGGAAACTCGCCTCCCATAATGGTTAATTTCATAGCAGGAAATGCAGCTCCGCTAACTTTAGCGACAGAAACCGAAGGTGTTTTACCATATCGAGGAATAATTACCGTATAAATATCATTATTAATTAAAGCGAGTGCAGTTTTTCCATCAGGAGAGATTTGTATTTCTGATGGTTTAGAAGCTTTACTTTTATCACGCCACCCTTCTTCTGCAGATGGTAGTGCATTAGAAATAAAACTATTATGGTTACTTTCATGATGATCTTTACCAAAAATATCTTGAGAACCATAAGTAGTGATTCCGGTTAATTTTAGATGCTCTTTTTCATCAGATCCATCCCAACGAATAGAAATTAGCCCTTTTTCATTGCTACTTAGATAAATACGATTATCTATTTTGGTAAAATGAGGATTTTGCCTTCCTTTTGTTTTATCTATCATATTGATAGCACCTCCATTAGCATTTATCCATACTAAATCTTCTTGTGCTCTATTTGAAAATGGATTAATTGCATCATCATACGTTTGAGCTACTCCTCGATGAAATGCAATTCTATTTGAAGAATAAGACCAGGAAGGTTTTGTATAAATACCTGGTTGTTTGGTTAATTGTACAGGTGCAGAACGACCATCATGACTTACTTTAAATAAATGACCGCCTCCTTGTTTCCAGGTAGTGAATACAATATGTTTTCCATCGGGAGACCAGGTAGGTTGCGCTTCTATAAAATTATTTGTAGTTAAACGCCTGGGAGTACCATTAGGTAAACTCATTACATATAATCGATTCAATGCAGTAAATGCCAGTTTCGAACCATCTGGTGAGGGCTTGGCGTCACGAATCTGAGTTGCCAATACATTTTCTGTATCTTTTATAGGGTATTTGAAAGCTAGTTTTGGCCCTAAATCAAGTCTTACATCAACTTGAAAAGGAATTTCTTTGGCAGTGTTGTTTTCTACGGAAACAGCATATATTTTTCCGCCATACGAAACAATCAGGTTCTTATTATCAGGAGTAAACGACATTGCCGGAAGTACTCCCAGAGGAGCAATCGATTCTTGCTCATCTCGTTGAACCGGGTATGCTAACCATCGTTCTTTTCCTGTTTTTAAGTTTCGCAATACAAGCCCGGTTTCTTCTTCAAAACGAGTACCATACACTAACCAATTGCCATCATTAGATAAAGTAGGAGTAAAAGCAGAACCATATCGAGAAGTTATTACTGCCATATCACCATCTTCCATGTCATAAGTCCCTATTTGATATTGTGGTAATTGTGCATTGTAGTTCCATGAACCTTTACGCTGAGAGAAGTACAACAATTTACCATCTGCACTAAAAGCAGGATCAATAGCTTTAATATCTTTAGGTTTATCAAACAATTGACCCCCAGAGCCACCTTCTTTATGATAAATATGTAGTTTAATATTTCTACGTCCTTTACCTCCTACAATATATTCGCCATCGGTAGTCCATTCCGCAGAAAAGAAATTGTGCTTTTCTTCTTTGGTAATCTGTTGATCTTCTTTGGTAGCAAGATCCAGAGTCCAGATATTATCAGAACCACTTTTATCCGAGATAAAAACCAGAGATTTACCATCAGGGCTATATCGGGGATGTACATCATATGCCATACCACTAGTAATTTGAGTTGCCTTACCACCACTAATTGGAATGGAATAGATATCTCCCATAAGATCAAAAACAATAGTTTTTCCATCCGGACTTACATCTAGCGAAATCCAGGTTCCCTGATCAGTTGTAAAAGATATTGTACGTTCAGGTTCTAAAGGAAGCTCCTTAGTTGCTTTTTTGATCGAATCTTTTTCTTTTTTAGCATTTTGAGAAAATGTAGTGAGCGTACATAAAAATAAAAATAGGGAAGTAACCCTTAAAATGATGTGTGAATTCATTGATTGAGAATGTTGAATTATTTTGAAAAGTAAATATAAACAATAAATTGATGAGCGTTGTTCTTGTTCAAGCCCCTAAATACTAAAGTTTTGTGAAATATATTACCTTTTTAAGTTCTCTAAAAGGAAATTAAAAAAGATCATCTTTAATGAAGTCATCAAACTGATATATATCAAAAAAATAGTTGATAAATATCAGGATTTGGGTTGATTAATTCGAGAATTTGAATGATGATAAGAAAGTACTTTTGAATCATTATTAACCACAAATCTACACAAGCTCATGAGAACCAGTAAAATACCTTCATCTTCAGCCTTCATATACGATCATTCATTACAAATTTATATTCCTAAATGTTAGAAAAAGGAAAAACCGCACTACAGCTTTATAAAAAATGAATTCAGTTTAAGAAAAATGATCAACTACCATCGGGATAGATGTAGTCTATGGTATTGGTTTATAATCTATATAATGATAAAAACTTTATTCAAATAAAAAAATAATGAACTAGGGGGTGATTATGATTAATACGTCATAATAAATAGACACAACCATTTTAATTAGTAACCAAATTAAAACTTATGAATACTCGAAAAACCAGAAGTAACAAAACGAAAATTATGATTCCCCGACCCCAATGTCTTTTTTGGACATAAAAGATTTTTCTGATAAAAATCTTAAACTAATTTTTCTAAACACACAATCTTAATTAAAAATCAACTCATGAAATCAAGGAAGAGCATATTCCTCCTTATTCCTTTTTTGTTGTTTTCGATATTCGTTAACGCACAAAATCAGAATGACCGAGAGAATATTAAAAAGCAGACCAACTTACAAGCCTTACAAAGGATTGTTGACAGGTCTAATAATGTAAATAATGCCAATAGGGCCAAAATTGCAAATCAAAAAGTTCCTCTTACTAAGACTACCGCAGATGGTCGATTAGGAGTTTTTTATTCTTTTAATGAAAAAGGCGAAGCCATTTATGCATATGATGATAATGTTGATGCAGCTGCTTCGGGACGTACAAATAAAATTTGGACAGGAGGTTCATCTGGACTCAATCTTACTGGTGCCGGCATCGAAATAGGTGTCTGGGAAAGTGGTTATGCCAGACCGACTCATCAGGAATTTGGAGGCAGAGCCTCTAATGGAGGTGATGGTGGGTCAGTTACCAGTCATGGAACACATACAGGAGGCACATTAATTGCCAGCGGTACCGATCCGGCAGCCAGAGGAATGGCTTCTGGAGCAACTATAAAAAATTACACAGCATCTGGAATGGTAACAGAAGCGGCTTCATTTGCTGCTGCCGGAGGAATTTTGGCTAATAACTCTAATACCCCAAGTGGCTCGGCAGGTGTTTATGATGCTACAGCCCGCGATATGGATGAAGTTACTCATAATGCTCCATTTTACCTGCATTGTAAATCTGCAGGAAATAGTGGAAATACTTATGGAGTAGTAAAAACAAACCAGCTTGCAAAGAATTTACTGGTTGTCGGAAACTGTAATGATGTACTAAACTATACCGGGCCTTCTTCGGTAAGTATGTCTTCATCTAGTTCTTACGGCCCTTCTGATGATTGGAGAATTAAACCAGATATTACTAATAATGGTACTACGGTATATTCTTCTGATAGTGCCAATGATACAGATTACGGTACTAAGAGTGGTACTTCGATGTCTACTCCAGCCACAGCAGGCACTATTGCTTTGCTACAAGAGCACTATAAAAATATTAACGGAGTGTATATGAGGGCTGCTACAGCTAAAGGATTGATTATTGATACTGCAGATGAAATGGGGGCCAATGATGGTCCTGATTTTGCAAGTGGATGGGGACTGGTAAATGCAGAAAGAGCCGCCCAGGTAATCACTAATAATGGTAACACATCTATTATGGATGAGTTAACCTTAAATAACGGAAGTACATATACCAGAACTATTATTTCTAATGGATCAACCCCGTTAGCCTTGACTATCGTATGGAATGATCCTGCAGGAGCAATAGGTTCTGGGAATACACCTGTATTGGTAAATGACCTAGATGTTCGTGTGACTGGTAATAATGCTACCTATTCTCCCTGGGTAATGGTACCTAACGGAAGTTTTAATAACTATACCGATCCTGCTCAAAAAGGTGATAATTTTAGAGATAATGTCGAAAAGATAGATGCTGTTTTAGCAGCTGGTACCTATACAGTTACAGTTACTCACAAAGGAACTCTAACTAATGGCTCTCAGGATTTTTCATTGATTGTTAACGGAGTTGTGGTAAGCGCAGATACGCAGGCTCCAAGTGCTCCTGCAAATTTAGCAGCTTCTACTATTGGAGCTACAACAGTTGACTTATCCTGGACTGCTTCTACAGATAATATAGGAGTTACCGAATATGAGATTTTTCAGGGAGGTAATAGTATAGGAACATCTACAACTACTAGTTTTAATGTTACGGGTCTTACGGCTTCAACAACGTATAGTTTTACGGTAAAAGCTAAAGATGCAGCGGGTAATGTATCAGGCAGTAGTAATGTTGCTAATGTTACTACTACAGCTACTCCGGCTTGTGCTGGGATTAACAGTTTTCCATACGGCGAGAGTTTCGAATCTGATTTAGGAGTTTGGACCAATGCCACAGGTGATGATATCGATTGGACGCGAGACTCAGGAGGAACTCCATCTAATGGTACAGGTCCTGCAAGCGGTCAAGACGGTTCATTCTATCTGTATACTGAAGCTTCAACCAATGTTACTCCTGCAGGTAGCCCCAATAAAGTAGCTATACTAAACAGTCCATGTATAGATCTGACAGGAGTTCCTAATGGATCATTAGAATTTGGATATCATATGCAGGGAACTGCTATGGGTAATATGGAAGTTCTGGCAAGTACCGATGATGGAGTTACGTACACTTCGATATGGTCGAGGAATGGTAGCCAGGGAGATGTTTGGAACCAAGCTACTGTATCTCTTGCCACATATTCTGGATCTGTAATCAAGTTACAATTTAAGGCAACTACAGGATCAGGATGGAGTAGTGATATAGCGATCGATAATGTGAAGATTATTTCTACAACACCAGATACGCAGGCTCCAAGTGCTCCGGCAAATTTAACAGCTTCTACTATTGGAGCTACAACAGTTGATTTATCCTGGACCGCTTCTACAGATAATATAGGAGTTACCGAATATGAGATTTTTCAGGGAGGTAATAGTATCGGAACATCAACAACTACTAGTTTTAATGTTACAGGCCTTACGGCTTCAACAACGTATAGTTTCACCATAAAAGCTAAAGATGCAGCGGGTAATGTATCAGGTAGTAGTAATGTTGCTAATGTTACTACTACAGCTACTCCGGCCTGTGCTGGGATTAACAGTTTTCCATATGGCGAGAGTTTCGAATCTGATTTAGGAGTTTGGACCAATGCCACAGGTGATGATATCGATTGGACTCGAGACTCAGGAGGAACCCCATCTAATGGTACAGGTCCTGCGAGTGGTCAAGATGGTTCATTCTACCTGTATACTGAAGCTTCAACCAATGTTACTCCTGCAGGTAGCCCCAATAAAGTAGCTATACTAAACAGTCCATGTATAGATCTGACAGGAGTTACAAATACTTCATTGGAGTTTGGATATCATATGCAGGGAACTGCTATGGGTAATATGGAAGTTCTGGCAAGTACCGATGATGGAGTTACGTACACTTCGATATGGTCGAGGAATGGTAGCCAGGGAGATGTTTGGAACCAAGCTACTGTATCTCTTGGCACATATTCTGGATCTATAATCAAGTTACAATTTAAGGCAACTACAGGATCGGGATGGAGTAGTGATATAGCGATCGATAATATAAAAATTATTTCTACAACACCTGATACGCAGGCTCCAAGTGCTCCTGCAAATTTAGCAGCTTCTACTATTGGAGCTACAACAGTTGACTTATCCTGGACTGCTTCTACAGATAATATAGGAGTTACCGAATATGAGATTTTTCAGGGAGGTAATAGTATCGGAACATCTACAACTACTAGTTTTAATGTTACGGGTCTTACGGCTTCAACAGCGTATAGTTTTACGGTAAAGGCTAAAGATGCAGCAGGTAATGTATCAGGTAGTAGTAATGTTGCTAATGTTACTACCACAGCTACTCCGGCCTGTGCTGGGATTAACAGTTTTCCATACGGCGAGAGTTTCGAATCTGATTTAGGAGTTTGGACCAATGCCACAGGTGATGATATCGATTGGACTCGAGACTCAGGAGGAACCCCATCTAATGGTACAGGTCCTGCAAGCGGTCAAGACGGTTCATTTTATCTGTATACCGAAGCTTCAACTAATGTTACTCCTGCAGGTAGCCCTAATAAAGTAGCTTTACTAAACAGTCCATGTATAGACCTGACAGGAGTTCCTAATGGATCATTAGAATTTGGATATCATATGCAGGGAACTGCTATGGGCAATATGGAAGTTTTGGCAAGTACCGATGATGGAGTTACGTATACTTCGATATGGTCGAAGAATGGTAGTCAGGGAGATGCTTGGAACCAAGCTACTGTATCTCTTGCCACATATTCTGGATCTGTAATCAAGTTACAATTTAAAGCAACTACAGGATCGGGATGGAGTAGTGATATAGCAATAGATAATGTGAAGATCATATCTATTGTTCCTGATACACAAGCACCAACAGTGCCAGCAAATTTAACAGCCTCTAATATTGCAAATACATCGGTAGATCTTAGTTGGGATGCTTCTACAGATAATACAGGAGTTACTGGGTATGATGTATATCAGGATGGAGCAAGTATTGGTTCTTCAACTAGTACTACTTATAGTGTTAATGGTCTTATAGCGAACACTACTTATAGTTTTACGGTACGAGCCAAAGATGCTGCAGGTAATGTATCTGGCAATAGTACGGCAGCTAATGTTACCACAACAAATGTTGTTCAATATACCTTAACTACAAATACGACAGGACAAGGAACCGTAAGTGGTGCGGGAACCTACAACACAGGAACCTCGGTTACTGTTACAGCTACTGCTGCATCGGGATGGGATTTTAGTGGATGGTCAGGTGATGTATCAGGCAATACCAACCCGACATCGGTCACAATGAACGCAGACAAAACTGTAACGGCAACTTTTATCGAAACACCAGTAATTAGTACTTCAACAGAAAAGTATCGATTAACCTGGAGAGATAATACATCTACGACTATGGTTATAGGTTGGAATCAGGTGCGAGGAACGAATCCAGTTGTGCATTATGGTACTACAGATTTTGGAAGTAATGCTGCGTCATATCCATTTAGTAAAACTGTAGATAGAACAGTTTCTAGTAAAGGAATGAATAATAATTATGCAAGATTAACGGGGCTTCAGGCAGATACTGCTTATTATTTTGTGATCAAGGATAGTGAAGGAGTTTCTAAAAGATTTTGGTTTAAAACTGCGCCTAGTGATCCTAATACTCGATTATCAATTATTGCCGGAGGAGACTCCCGAAACAATCGTACTCCACGACAAAATGCTAATAGACTTGTTGCCAAGATCAGACCGCACGCTGTGCTATTTGGAGGAGATATGACAAGTTCATCGTCTAGTTCTCAATGGCAAAACTGGTTTGATGACTGGCAATTAACTATTGGTTCTGATGGAAGAATTATTCCGGTTGTAGCGGCACGAGGTAATCATGAAAGTTCTAATGATATTAGAGATCTTTTTGATATCCCTACTGCTGCAGGAGGAGAATATTATGCATTGAGTTTTGGAGGCAATTTGATAAGAACGTATACCTTAAATACAGAAGTAACACCAGCAGGTACACAGGGAACCTGGTTGGCTAATGATTTAGCATCTAATTCTGCCAATCATACCTGGGCTGTAGCTCAATACCATAGAGCAACCAGACCTCATGAACCTGGTAAATCAGAACAGAATGATCAGTATGAAGCATGGTCTAAACCTTTTTATACCCATGCCGTACAATTGGTCATGGAGAGTGATTCTCATGTGGTGAAACGCACCTGGCCAATCAAACCTTCTACAGGTTCTGGAAGTGATGAAGGATTTGTAAGGGTGGATACCGATCCAAAGAGAGCGATCTATGTTGGTGAAGGATGTTGGGGAGCTCCCTTACGTAATGCTTCAGATACCAAAAACTGGACAAGAGCAGCAGGGTCTTTTAACCAGTTTAAGTGGTTATGGATAGATAAAAACAAGATAGAACTTAGAACTATTAAAGTAGATAATGCGAGTAGTGTAGGGCAGTTAAGTGATAACAATTTATTTGTTTTACCTACCAATATCGATGTTTGGAACCCTGCAGGAGGTAGTCTTGTGACTATTGACAATCCACATACTATCGCGGCTGTGGCTCAAAGAAATGACATTTCATTAGCAGATGAAAACAGTTTTGTAGAGAAAAAACTGGAAATTCATCCAAATCCGATAGAATCTGGTGTATTACACATCAAATATCCTAATTATGCTAAGGCCAACAGGTCTGAAGCTATTATCAGAGATATGTTCGGAAGAGTGGTTGATAAAGTGTACTTTACATCAGAAACAACAACCTATGCTATTGATAAATTAAATGCTGGAGTATATTTCATTGTTATTAAAACAAGAAAAGGAGAGGAAAGTAAGAAGTTTATTAAAAGATAAAATATCTTTCTTACTAGTAGTAAACTGCCTGAACATACGTTCAGGCAGTTTTTTTATGAAGTATAATGATGAAATGAATTATGCAGTCTGAGGGGTTTTTCTAAAAGAAAATTTCTTTAAATAACGTAAATTAGGACGATCTGCAATCATCACAAACAAAGGGATTAAACCATGAGGTAACCTAATCAACATTTCCCAGGTCCATTGACTAAATGAGTTCCATAAGAAAGCAATGTGAAAATGACCAACCAGTCGGGCTATAGCAGTTAACCCTCCCCATACAAAAGCATATACTAAGGCAGCATACGATATTCTGGGAATAAAAATAGCAATGGCAACTACAAAATCAAGGATACCTGCAATTTTTAGCATAGCATGTGCACTGGGTTCACTAATTGGTAAAGTATTAAGTGTCATGTCGATAAAACTGCCAGGTCTGGGATAATATCCAATAGCATATAAGCCATGACAACTAAATGTAAGAGCAATAGCAATTAGGGCAATTAAGCGTACCTTTTTAAATTCGATAGAAGTAAATAATACCATATAAAGAAGTACCGGAGTCATAAATTGAATTGTGTATTCAAAAAATTGTCCTACATGTAAAAACTTTTCTTTACAATACAAAAGTGCTAAAATAAAAAGGCCTATACTTCCACCAAGTAGAAAGAATTTACCTGTTTTTTTCATACTTGGTTTTATCATTAAAGTAATGATAGCACAAATGAGATAAAAGATACCAATTACTTTTATAGAAAAAGAAATAGAATTAGCAGCAGATAGGCTAGTTACATAATCGTTCCAGGTGATACTGAAAATAGTTTCAACGCTACCTTTTAAAATACTTTCATCCCATAAAAAGGTTCGATAAGGAGCATCCCACACAAGGTGTTGGTAGGCTCTACCTAAAAAAATAAGAAAAGTAGAGAGCTTTAAAATAGTAATTAATCTATGGCGTAAATCAGAAGATTGTGTCATGAGTTTTGTGTGATGGTTAATACTTTAAAAATATCGATTTATTCTGGTTTAAACCACTCATTAGTCAATAAATTAATTGATAAATATCATATTCCTGATTGATGGATATAGCACATAAAATACTAGCAAGCTTATACTTTTGAACACATAAAATTATAAACTCAACTTATTATGAAATCAAATCTTTTTAAGTATTTATTTACTTTGGTTTTAATCTATGGATTAACGTCTTGTGAGAATGAAAAAACAGCATTATCGACTTATAAAATTAAAAGAATTCTTTAATGATGATACAACTATGAATAACTGAATTAAATTATCGAGAAAAGATCATAGCAATATAGTAGGAACATCTATAGAATCTTTGGTTAGAGTTTTGCATGATTTTAAAGAAGAAGGAGTAATTGAAATCAAAGAGAATGCAATGATTATTAAAGATATGGAAAAATTGATCGGTATAACTAATGTAATATAATTCTGGTTAATTTCATAGTGTATACACTTTTCATGTTTTCCCAAACATAACTTAGCGGTATAATCGTCTAACTAACTTCCCTATACTTAATCCCTGGATGATTATAGAAAATAATACAACCACATATGTTATATATAGAATTATTTCTGAAGAAGGGTTATCTGCCAAACTTAATGCCAGAGCAATAGAAATCCCTCCTCTTAAGCCTCCCCAGGTTAATATAGTTACCGTTTTTATAGGGCTATTTTCTGAATGTTTGAGTAAAGAGTAGGGAATAAATACAGAAATGAATCGCGAAATTAATACAATCAAGATTGCTATACTTCCTAGAATAAGATGACTCAGGTCAAATTTTAATAAATGAATAGCTAATCCGATAAGTACAAATAAAATACCATTAAAAACATCATCAAGTACTTCCCAAATATCATTGAGCATTTTTCTGGTCGCTCCTTTGTTTGTAGCAATATTTAGTTTGTTACCGATCATCATTCCTGCAACTACCATAGCTAATGGGCCCGAGACATGAATAAGGGATGCAAATGCGTAACCACCCATTACAATTGCCAGGCTAATCATTACTGCCAATTGAGGATTGTCTTTTACAGATTTGATAGATTGATATCCAATATACCCAAGTACTCCTCCATACATTATTCCACCAATAGCTTCTTCAAGAAAGAGTTTACCTATTTCAGAGGTTATAGAACCTTCTATAGGATGTTCTCCCATCCCTTCTAGAATCAATATTGCTGAGAAAACAACTACTCCAATACCATCATTAAAAAGAGATTCTCCTTCAATTTTGATACCCAGACTTTTAGCAATATTAGCTTTTTTAAGAATCGCCATTACTGCAATTGGATCTGTTGGAGAAATCAATGCACCAAATAGTAAAGCATGTAGAAAAGGAAGTTTAAGACCCATTAGTTGTGCGGCTATAAAGGTTAATCCACCCACAATACCAGTAGAAATTAATACGCCAAGTGTTGCAAATAAAAGGATGGGCCATTTTTCTTTTGCTAATTCGTCAATGTTTACATGTAATGCCCCTGCAAAAAGAAGAAAGCTTAAAATTCCATCCAGTAGTAAAGATCTGAAATCAGAATTAGTAACAATATCACAAAAAAACTGATAGAACTCTGGGATAATACTTTTGCTAATGGTTATGATTAGAATCGTAGCCAAACTCATCAGCATCAAACCAATTGTAGTAGGTAGTTTAAGCCACTTATAATTCACAAAGTTGAAGAAAGCGGCTATAGCAAAAATGATGCTGAAAGATTGTAACATGTTTTCTAGGGTTTTATATTAATATATTTTTGAAGCCATGATCGATTATTTTTTTGCATTAACATTTGTTATTAAATTGGTCTTGCCTAATTTTTACTGCTCTAAATGAATATACGATTAGTGCAATCAGACCTAACAAAGCACTGATAATGCCTGCTATAGTAATGTATATGGCAGAGTCAAAACGGGTTTCTACACTTCTATATATCCCAGAAACTAATGCAGAAATAACAAAACTGGCCACTGCGACATACAAGAAAACCATAGCACTGTTTAATAATTTAAGCTGTTTAAGTTTACGTGTAATGAGGGCTTCTTTGATCGTTACTTCTACAATTAAGGTTTTAATCTCGGTACTAAGATTAACTAATAGATTAGAAGTAGATAGTATCAAAAGCCCAATACCTGGTATTATAGTAGCCGGGATATACCAATGTTCCATAGTGTTTAATTTTTATATGCCGCAAATGCTTCTTCAAAAAAGGCAATAACTGTAGCTTTATCTACTCCTGAAATGGGTAAAACTGCACCTTTAAATCCTTCATTATACCATTTCCCTGTTGTTAATAGCTTAAAATCAGAAGTATTTAGACCATCATGGCCTTGATATCCACTGATGTAGAAATAATAATCATTACACATCGTATCAGGAATAGCAAGTCCCAGACCTATGGCGAGCCCAGATTCGTCCTCTAATGAGGCAAAAGCACCTGTATCAAAATGGTGAGGCCATATTCTAATTTCAGAACTTAATTGATGGTTTTGTAAAAATTCTTGAATAGCCAACTTAGATAATTTTCTATATGCTATCAATTGTGATAATCTGTTTGTATCTTTCGATGTATAGATATAACTATCTGTTATTGTATAGGGTAATTCGTAATGTAGAGTATAGGTATAAGGTGCATTGAGATTACTATCTTTTACCATACGTTTTATCCATTGCAATACTTCTGCATGCGAGGTACCATTTAATTGCAATGTTTTTATTGTATTATGACTGGTCCACTCTAATGCGAAGAGATGGTAATTAAGAGAAAGCAAGTCTCCGGATGAATTAAAAGGTCTGGTGTATAAAGTTCCTTTCTCTATAGAAAACCCCAGATTAGTATGGCTATCATCACCTTTTTTTTCTAGAAAGCTAATTCCTGCAGCTGCCAGGTATTGCGCTGCTAAATGCATTTGAGTAGTCATATTTTGTTGGTTTATTAGTTCGTCTTTATTAGATAAATTTCTTTTTATTGTTTTAAACTAATTTCTACATAACACCGGCATAATTAATACCTGTTAATCGGTATATATCATGATCAAAAGTTGAAAGATCATCATGATTAAATTTTGAAATATCATCATATCCACAAGCTCTTGCAATGACCTTTATAAGGCCATTGGTGGCATCAAAATAATTATGTAGTTGTTTGGCAGAAGATTCTATAATCATTCTACTTCTTAAAGATTCTTTTTGTGTAGCAATCCCTACCGGGCAATTATTACTTCCGCAAGCACGCATTCCCAGGCACCCAATTGCCTGCAAAGCAGAGTTAGATACAGCAACAGCATCTGCTCCTAGCATCATTGCTTTTGCAAAATCTTCTGCAATACGAAGCCCTCCGGTAATGATCAGGGTTACACCATTTGCGCCCACTTTGTCCAGGTATTTTCGTGCTCTTGCAAGTGCAGGTATGGTTGGTACATTAATATTATCACGCAAAATAGTAGGAGCAGAACCTGTTCCTCCGCCACGCCCATCTAGAATTATATAATCTACGCCTACATCTAGTGCAAACTGAATATCTTTTTCGATATGACTGGCTGCAATCTTAAAACCAATTGGGATCCCCCCCGTTCGTTCACGTACCTGATCTGCAAAATTTTTGAAATCTTGTACACCATGAAAATCTGGAAAAGTAGCTGGTGAAATTGCAGTTTGTCCTTCTTGTAACCCTCGAACTTCTGCAATCTCTTTACTAACTTTATCCCCAGGAAGATGCCCTCCGGTTCCTGTTTTTGCACCTTGGCCTCCTTTAAAATGAAAGGCCTGTACTTTATCTAGTTTATCCCAAGAGAATCCAAATTGTGCAGAAGCTAATTCATAAAAATATTTGGTGTTACTTTCTTGTTCCTGCGGTAACATTCCACCTTCTCCCGAGCAAATACCAGTTCCTGCCATTTCTGCCCCACGTGATAATGCTATTTTTGCCTCTCTTGAAAGTGCTCCAAAACTCATATCACTTACAAACAAAGGGATATCAATAGATAAGGGTTTGTTGGCATTGGGGCCGATAATTACTTTGGTGACTACTTCTTCGTGGTCCAGTAGAGGTCTTTTGGCTAGCTGAGCCGGTAAAAATTGGATATCATTCCATTTTGGTAACGTATTTCGATCTACTCCCATAGATGCAGAAAATCCATGATGCCCCAGGTTTTTTAAACCGTTTTTGGCCAATTCTTTGATATAACCTGTATAGGGTTCGGTTTCTTCGGGATGAGTATCTGCATAGGCACCAAGATATTCTTCACGGTTAAATGGTTGTGGGTGATCTGCGATATAAGAGTTGATCTCAATTTCATCTACATATACGTTATCTCCTTCAATTTTTGTGCTAAATTTATGTAAGACTTCATTATTGTTATACTCAGAAACACCAGTGTCATAACGATAATCCCAACCGTGTACCCCACAAATGAGGTTATGCCCATCGATATGACCATCTGCCATAAGTGCTCCTCTATGTAAACATCTTCCATATAATACAGAAATTTCATCGTCATATTTTACAATGACCAAATCTAATCCATTTACCAAGGCATGCGCAGGTTCTTTATTCTCTAAATTACTAAGTTGTGCTATTAAGATTGGTTGTTTCATCTATTTTTTTATTAGTTTAAGTAGAATTTATTTTGATCTCGATTAGAATAAATATTGTATTTGGTCTCAAAACTTTAGCAAGACTTTCATTTGTTCATAATAATGATCTTTATTTTTTAGATAAAACTAATTAATAATCAATTTGTTATAGGTATTGTTATTTGTGAAAATAAATTGTAGTATAAAGGTAAATAGGCCGCCTTGGTTTATACTATTATAATCTGTGTAGGTAATACAATAGAGTATCCTTCTGGTTTATTAAATAGGTTATTAGTTAGTGGTATTAAAAATACTCAATTCTAACCATACTACCTATCAATTAGTTTTTAAAAAATACTTTAATTGTATTTTTTATTCGTTGATTATCAGTGATATATGTTACTTGTGAAATGAGGGAAAATAGATTTTTGTATTGTGTAGTGGTTCGTTTAGAATGATTTTAATCTCTTTTCAAGATTAAGAATTTGTTATTAATGATCTTTACTTTGGAAATATTTTTAATCTGAATTTTACAATTAATCAAAATTATGGTAAATATTTCTTAAACTTCATGATTTTACAAATAGTAAAATATTGTTCAATTTTGAGCTTTAATATTTACTAATTGTAAAAATTTGGAAAAATCTAAATTATCTAACCTAAAATTTATCTTACATGCTTGTATTGCCTCTTTTGGAGCGTATTTCTGTATGTATGCATTTAGAAAACCGTTTAGTGTTGCAACTTTTGAGGGCTTTTCTGTTTTCAATATAGATTACAAAATCATATTGATCATAGCTCAGATATTAGGGTATACTTTGTCTAAATTTTTGGGGATTAAAGTAATATCTGAATTAAAATCAGGGAAACGAATACATTATTTGATAGGGTTGATTTTATTAGCAGAATTGGCATTACTGTTTTTTGCCGTACTTCCGCAACCATTTAATGCAATTGCTTTGTTTTTTAATGGATTACCATTAGGAATGATTTGGGGTATCGTCTTTTCATATTTAGAGGGGCGAAAATTTACAGAAATACTTGGGGTAGCACTATGCTCAAGTTTTATTGTATCCAGCGGAATTGTAAAATCTGTTGGTTTATATCTTATGAATACCTGGGGGATATCTCAGTTTTGGATGCCGGCAACTACAGGGGCATTATTTATAATCCCGTTAGTATTTTTTGCATGGTTGTTAGAAAAGTTACCTGAAGCAACCGAAGAAGATAAGCTAATGCGTTCTGCTCGCAGGCCAATGTCTTCAATAGATAGAAAAAAACTGCTTCACTCCTTTCTTGTACCAATTATAGGAATTGTAGTGTTTTATACAATCTTAACTGCATTCAGGGATTTTAGAGATAATTTCGCCCGCGAACTTTGGGATAGTATTGGTTATCGGGGAGATATATCGGTGTATACTACTTCAGAAATCATCATTGCGGTAGTCGTACTACTGATTTTGGGAAGCACATTCTATATCAAAAATAACGCAAAAGCATTATATATCTACCATCTTTTGATTTTAACAGGTATCCTGTGTATTGGGATTTCTACACTTCTATTTCAGTTAGAAATATTAAACCCTTTTATCTGGATGGTGATTTGTGGTTTTGGACTTTACATCTGCTACGTTCCTTTTAATTGTTTGTTTTTTGATCGATTTATAGCAACCTTCAAAATAAATGGCAATGCTGGATTCTTAATCTATATAGCAGATTCTTTTGGATATTTAGGAAGCATAACGGCTTTACTTTATAAAAATTTTGGACAAGCGAATTTAACCTGGCTAGATTTTTTTGTATATGGTGCATACGGGATCACTCTGCTTGGGATATGCATTATACTGGGATCTTTGTTGTACTTCAAAAAATCATATCAAACGCAATTAAAAACGATACAAACAGAATTACATTATGAAAAAATATGACCTCATTGTTGTAGGAGGTGGAGTGCTAGGTACGTTTCATGCATATCATGCATTACAAAATGGATTACAAGTAGCTTTACTAGAAAAAAATAAAAGACCACAAGGAGCTACAACTCAAAATTTTGGACAAGTAGTTCCATCTGGGATGAATACCAAATGGCAAACCTATGGTAGAGAAAGTTTAAAAATCTACAAAGAGATTCAGCAACAATTTGATATTACCCTTAGAGAAAATGGATCTGTATATCTAGCTTCAAATCAAGAAGAAGTGCAGCTTATCGAAGAGCTTCATCAAATTAACAAGAACAACCAATATGCTTCGGTATTATTAACAAAGGAAGCGTGTATAAAAAAATATCCGGGATTACGATCGGATTATATAGAAGCAGGATTATTCTTTCCAGAGGAAGTTACAGTAGAGTCCAGAGAGATGATTCATCGATTACAAGATTTTATGATAAAACATATGGATTTAGCTTATTTTACTAATCAAAATGTGATCTCTTGTGAAGAAGCAAATACAACAGTAAAAATTACCTCTTCTTCAGAAGAAGTTTTTGAAGCAGAAAAAGTGATCATCTGTAATGGGAACGAGTTTAAAAACTTATACCCAAAGCTTTTTAATGAAAGCGACCTCGAGGTAACAAAATTACAAATGCTTCAAACTAAATCTCAATCGGGATATCAATTACCAGGAAATATTCTAACAGGATGGTCGATACGTCGTTATGAAGCATTTACAGAGTGTGCTTCCTTTTCAGGAATTAAATCAAAAGAAGACCCAAATTCGCTTCAGAAAAAATGGGGAGTACATATTTTGTTTAAACAGGCACCAGACGGTTCTGTAATTATCGGAGATTCTCATGAATATGCTGATGCAAAACATATAGAAGATTTGGGATATGATTTGGATATGGATATAGATAATTTCATGATTTCCGAAGCGAAAAAAATCATTGATTTACCGACTTATGATATTCAACATCGATGGTATGGGATGTATTCTCAGTGTAAAACAAAGGATGTGTTTCAGGAAACGATAGGTAATAATATTCATATCATAACTGGGATCGGAGGAAAAGGAATGACAGGAAGTGCAGGCTTTGCAAAAGATAATATTACAAGAATTTTTAATATATAAATATGAATAAAAAAATTGAACTGGCTGTTTTCGATATGGCAGGAACTACAGTAAATGAAGATAATATAGTCTATAAAACCGTACAGCAAGTTATTAATGATGAGGGGTATGATGTTAGTCTGGATGATGTACTTGAATATGGAGCAGGTAAAGAAAAACATCAGGCGATACAAGATATTTTGACTAGTGTTACTTCCTGTGAAGATGTAAAAAGTACTGCAAAAAGAGCATTTTCTAATTTCAAACCTATTTTAAAAAAACGATATGCAGCGTTAGAAGTTGTAGCTTTCGAAAGAGTTGAAGAGTTATTTGATGTATTGAAAAATAACGGGATAAATGTAGTGCTTAATACAGGATACGATTCAAAGACAGCAAATCAGCTTATTACAAAATTAGGTTGGAAAAAAGGAGAACATTTTGATGCGTTACTCACAGCAGATGATGTAACTAATGGCAGACCACACAAAGAAATGATTTGTAAAGCAATGCAAATGTTTGGTATTACAGATGCTTCTAAAGTATTAAAAGCAGGAGATTCTGCAATAGATATCGAAGAAGGTAAAAATGCAGATTGCGGAATTACAGTTGGTGTTTTAACCGGAGCGCAAAATAGAGAACAACTAGAAAATGCAAAACCAGATTTTATTGTAAATGAGTTAATAGAGTTGATCAATATTATATTTTATTAGATTAACACTTTAATTGTTTGTTTCTGAAAACCGCCTTTTGGCGGTTTTTTAGTATTGATTAGAAAATGCAAAAGTTAACTAATAGTAAAATTTGTTTTATAAAAACAAAATGCTTGTATTAATTTAATTATCAAATGATTAAATAATTATTTAGATGAATTTTAATTTTAATATTTGTATAATTTTGATTAAAAATTTTACCAATATTAAAAAATCAACTTATGAAAACAAAGCTCTTTTTAAAACTTATTTTTCTTGTTTTCCTGATATCTATAGCGGGATGTGAAGAAAATCTACCAACCTATCCTAATAATACATCAAAACAAACATCGACACATAAAAAAGTACTACTCGTGGGGATCGATGGATTACAATTTGAAAGGATTGCTGCCCTCAATACTCCAAACCTGGATAAGCTACATATTTCGAAAGCTTATACTGGTGGAATTAAAGGGAATTTGAGCCATCAAGCAACATCAAGTGGCCCCGGATGGACATCAATTTTAACAGGAGTCTGGAAAGATAAACACGGTGTGCCTAATAATAGCTCGGGAACCTATAAATCTAAAGCTAAAAGTATATATAGACTTATCAAAGAAAATAAAAACAATACATCAATAGCAAGTATTGCAACCTGGAGCCCTATTCACGAATTCTTACAGAATGATATGTCTTTGGTTGATTATCAAAATGAAGGAGGTAGTGATGCTAATTCAACTAATCTGGGAGTACATCAAATATCAAATAGTAATCATGATTTGGTATTTATTCATTTAGATAATGTTGATATCGTAGGGCATGCATCTGGGTTTGGTAGTGCATATGACAATGCAATTATTGCTGCCGATCAGCAATTGGGCCAGTTAATGGATGCTATTACACAACGCTTAGCAACCAAGAACGAAGATTGGTTGATTATGGTTACCACAGATCACGGCAGAAATTCAAACGGAGGATATAGTCACGGAGGAACTACAGAATCGGAAAAAACAATATTTATCGGGATGAACAAACCCGGAAACCAGGAATTTAAATCTAAAATATCAAACCTTCCAAATACCGATTTTGATGGCTTGTATGGATATCCTGCACAGACATCTATCGTACCTACGATATTAAGGCATATGGAAATCAATATTGAAACCAATTGGCAACTAAGTTCAGCTCCATTAATAGGTGCAGATGGGCCAAGAAAATTGCTGTTTGTTAATAACAATCAAAATGAATTGTTCTGGGTATCTAATAGTGAGAGTAATGCAGAGATCTACAAAAACAATCAATTAGTTACTACAGTGCCTGCTTCTCAAGGGAATTATCTAGACACAGCAACAAATGATGGAAAAACAACATACACTATTAGAATCGAAGAATCTACCGCATCGATAGAATCAAGGAATCAGAATTTAAAAATTATAGCATGTTTAGATTGGAATGATATGCTAAACAACAGGGCATATTTCTTTAGAAATGATGGGCAATATATACGATATAATAAACTAAAAGATAAAACAGACTCAGGATATCCAAAAGAGACAAATAACAGTTCATGGCCTGGATTAGGTGCTTATAAAGAATTGATCACAGCAGCACTTAAATGGAATAATCATAAAGGATATTTCTTTTTATCAGACGGTAAGTACTTGAGATATGATATGAATGCAGATAAAGTGGATAAGGGATATCCCACTTTGATTAATAATAACAACTGGACAGGACTTGAAGGTTGGAGAGATAAAATTATTGGAGCCGTAAACTGGAATAATAATAAAGCTTATTTTTTCTTAAATGATGGTACTTATATTCGTTATAGTATTACGAATGACAGTGCAGACCCTGGCTATCCCAGATCTATAAATAATAGTAACTGGCCTGGATTAGGAAGTTATGCCACTTCTATCTCATCGGTTATAGATTGGGATTCGAAGTATGTATATTTCTTTTTAACAGATAATACATATATAAAATATGATAAGCAAAAAGATGCTACGGTTTCGGGGTATCCAAAAAATGTAGATGATACTACATGGCCAGGAATTTTAAACTAAAAAAAGATAAACTGGATATAAAAGGCTGCCTTTGGTGGCCTTTTTAATTTCCTTTATCTAAAAAGAAATACAGAACAATCATTTTAGAAGATGTTTTTCCACGATTTACAGGAACATGAGGAATCCGTCCATCAAAGAAAATCGAATCTCCCTCTTTCAAAAGAACTTCTTCGTCTCCAATAATATAATGGCACTCTCCTGTTAGAATATATTTAAATTCATAAGCATCGGTTTCTACTTTATTGCGTTTAGAGCCTGGTTGTACTTCTAAAAAGACAGCTTCAAAACCAATAGAAGAAAGTTGTTTGCCAAAAATGTATTTATAGCTAAATCCAATTGCATCATCCTCTTTTTCGATGACACTGTACTCAGCAGCTCTGGTGACTAAAAATGTAAAATTAGCCTGGCGGGGCATCCCATTAAAAAAAGCAGGAATCTCTATGTCGAGTGCATTGATAATATTTAACAAAACAGGTAAAGAAGGTATGGTTCTTCCGTTTTCAATTCGGGAAATAAGCCCATTGCTAACCCCTGCTTTAGTGGCAATATCATTAATGGTTTTTTTATCGCTTTTACGAATTTCTTTTAGACGTTTACCGATACCTATTAAATAATCTTCCATTGGCTTGTAAATAGCAAATAATAGTACAACAACAATATTCTTAAAAGATAAGACAAAGAAAATGTTTCTGATTGTAATATCAGGGAAATAACAAGTATTATTTAACAAATTTATGCTCCCTGACACACTACATGTAGTGTTTTTAGGATTTACTATGTTCTTTATCAGAAGAATAAATATGTTGTAACATGATATTTATCATATTTTTTCTAAAACGCAATACTTTTATTAGCGATGTGAATTCTCAATGGATATACATACTCATCTATTTGCACTTTCTCATTAAGAGAAACCCAGAATAAGGTTTGCCTAACCTTAGACCTATTTATTTCATATTAATCATTTTTAGCATTATAACTTATGCCTAGATATCATTCATTGGGAGAGATCCCTCATAAAAGACATATCACTTTTAACAACCCTAAAGGAGGGTTGTATCAAGAAGAATTATTCGGAACAGCAGGTTTTGCAGGAATGTCATCACTTATCTATCATTTGTATCCTCCTACAGTAGTATCAGAGATTAAAAGAGGTAAAGATATCACTCCAAAAATAGCTATCGATAAAAACATGAAAGCAATGAGTTTTCAGGGGTTTTCTCTTCCGAAAGGAGAAGAGTTTCTGGAAAGCAGAAAAATACTATTTACCAATAATGATCTAAAGATCGGTTTGGCTGCTCCCAGAACATTTTCGCAAGATTATTTTTATAGAAATAGTGATGCAGACGAAATGCTATTTATTCACGTGGGTTCGGGGACATTAAAAACAATGTATGGAAATATTCCTTTTAAATATGGAGATTATTTGATCATACCAAGAGGAACAACCTATCAGATAGAATTTGATACCGAAATCAATAGAATATTATTTATCGAATCAGCAAGTGCAATAGAATCACCTAAACGTTATAGAAATAATTACGGACAGTTTTTAGAACATTCTCCGTTTTGTGAACGTGATTTTAGATTACCACAAAATTTAGAAACGCATGATGAGCAGGGGGAGTTTAAAATCATTTCTAAAAAACAAGATGTACTTTGGGAGTATACCTATGCCAATCATCCTTTTGATGTAATTGGTTGGGATGGTTTTAATTATCCATTTGCGTTTTCAATTTTTGATTTTGAACCGATAACAGGGCGTATACATCTACCACCACCAATACATCAGCAATGGGAAGCTGCAGGATTTGTGGTCTGTTCTTTTGTGCCAAGATTATATGATTACCACCCTAAAGCAGTTCCTGCACCATATCATCACAGTAATATTGATTCTGAAGAACTACTGTATTATGTAGATGGTGATTTTATGAGTAGAAATAATATCCAAAAAGGACAAATTACACTACATCCGGGAGGTATTCCTCATGGGCCTCATCCAGGAGCAATAGAACGAAGCGTTGGTAAAAAATCAACAGAAGAACTTGCAGTTATGATAGACCCTTTTAATCCTATTATGATTACAGAAGAAGCAATGAATTTACAAGTAGATGATTATTATAAATCCTGGAAAACCGAATAGGTTTTTCACTTAAAAACTTAAAGACATGCCAGATTTAAAAAATATAGAAAACTATAAATATAGCTTAGAGAAAATATTTCCTGAAGCCGAAGATTTTTTACCACTTTTAGGAACAGACTACGTAGAATATTATGTTGGCAATGCAAAACAGGCAGCTCATTTTTATAAAACGGCACTTGGATTTCAATCCTTGGCTTATGCCGGTTTAGAGACAGGCCTAAAAGACAGAACATCCTATGTTGTGGTACAAGATAAAATACGTTTGGTTTTTACCACACCAATGCCAGGCGGAGAAAGTAAAGAACTATATGATCATATTCAAAAACATGGTGATGGAGTTAAAGTTATTGCACTATGGGTCGAAGATGCCCGTAAATCCTGGGAAGAAACTACAAAAAGAGGTGCAAAATCTTATTTTGAACCAAGAGTAGAAAAAGATGAAGACGGAGAAGTAGTGCGATCAGGAATACACACTTATGGAGATACAGTACATGTTTTTGTTGAACGTAAAAACTACATGGGAACATTTCTTCCGAAGTTCGAAAAATGGGAATCTCACTACAAACCAACAAGTTGCGGTTTAAAATATATTGATCATATGGTAGGTAATGTAGATTGGGGTCAAATGAATGTTTGGGCAAAATTCTATAACGAAGTAATGGGATTTGCAAACCTGATTACCTTTGATGATAAAGATATTTCTACAGAGTATACGGCTTTAATGAGTAAAGTAATGACCAATGGAAATGGTAGAATTAAGTTTCCTATAAATGAACCCGCCGAAGGTAAAAAGAAATCCCAAATTGAGGAATATATAGATTTTTATGGCGGAGCAGGATGTCAGCATATCGCTGTTGCTACAGATGATATTGTATTTACGGTTAGTGAAATGAAAAAACGAGGAGTAGAATTTCTATATGTACCAGGAACGTATTATGATACCGTTGGTGATCGTGTGGGAGAAATAGCAGAAGATATGAAACTCCTCAAAAAGCATGGGATTATGGTAGATAGAGATGATGAAGGGTATTTGCTTCAGATTTTTACGAAACCATTGACTGATAGACCCACATTGTTTTTTGAAATTATTCAACGCAAAGGGGCGCAATCTTTTGGGAAAGGAAATTTTAAAGCTCTTTTTGAATCTATAGAAGCAGAACAGGCAAGACGAGGAACATTATAGCAATGTACTAATAGAAAGAATAGGCTGCCCTTTAAAGAAACGTTACATTATTAAAGATAGGAGGGGTTATACCATCTTTGTCGTAATAATCTTTACTGGGCAGGCTTTTTGAGCCTGCACGCAATCATCATAAATAGTATTGTCAGGAGATTTCAGGGTGTGGAACCCTTTTTTGTCTGTAGCATGTAGTAGTACTGTTTTTCCATCCTTTTTAGACATTTGAAATTGCGTGGGAGCCATTTCTACGCAATAATTACAACCAATACATTTTTCGCGTTGCAGAGTTACTACTACCATTATTCCTGAACAATTTTATAAAGTTTATCAGAAGGGCGTATTCTAAAATTGGTAGGGATAGTACACGAATCTCCTTTTTGTGCAATATCTAATCGCTCATCGTTTACCATCATCTCTTTGAGTTCAAACTCTTCTACTCCTGTTGTAGGACCTGTAATTAAAATGGTATCACCTAGTTTAATATCATAAGCTTCAATTTTAAACTCTGCGATGCTGGGTTTAGGGAAAAAATGAACACCTTTGCCGATATATACTTTCTTTTGTGTGGCTTTGGATCCAGAAACATCACTCCATTCTCCTAATTTTTGTCCTAAGTAATACCCGCTCCAAAAGCCTCTGTTATACACTTTTTCTAATTCTTTCATCCAATGATCAACTTTGGTTTTAGTAAAGTCTTCATTAGCACAGGCATCTATGGCTTCGCGATAGGTCTTAATTACTTTGGCTACATATTCGGGGGCTCGCCCACGACCTTCAATCTTTAATACTTTGGCCCCGGTGTCTATAACCTGATCTAAGAAATCTAAGGTGCATAAGTCTTTTGGAGACATGATATACTCATTATCCAATTCCATTTCAAAACCAGTTTCCTGGTCAACAACACTGTATTTTTTTCTACAATTTTGTTTACAGGCACCACGGTTGGCAGAGGAGTTATGCGAATGCAAGCTTAGGTAGCACTTACCAGATACAGCCATACAAAGTGCTCCATGGCCAAAAATTTCAATCTCAACTAATCTCCCCGAAGGGCCTTTAATTTGTTCTTTCTCTATCTGATCACAAATTTTCTTTACCTGTCGTAAACTTAATTCACGACTCATTACCATAGTGTCTGCAAAAAGAGAATAGAACTTTACCGTTTCAATATTGGTGATATTGATTTGAGTAGAAATATGAACTTCCATATCGATCTGTCTGGCATAGGCTATAACGGCCTGATCCATCGCAATTACAGCAGTTAGATTTGCTGCTTTGGCAGCATCTAATAGCGTTTTTATAATCGATAAATCGTGATCATAGATTATGGTATTAAGTGTAAGGTAAGTACGTACATTTTTTTCGGTACAGCGACGCGCTATTTCAGGTAAATCGGCAATCGTAAAATTTATGCTGGCTCTGGCCCGCATATTTAGTTGATCTACGCCAAAATAAACAGAATCTGCTCCATTATCAATGGCAGCTTGTAGAGATTCAAAATTACCAGCTGGTGCCATTAATTCCATTGTTCCTGTAGGGGTCATATTTTGTTCATTAATTCAAGTACAAAAGTACATTATTTTTTACCTTTTTTGACGTGAAAATTGATGTGAAAATTGATGTGAAAATTGATGTGAAAATTGATGTGAAAATTGATGTGAAAATTGATGTGCTAAGTGTACTTATTTTCAAAACGCAAATGTATGCTATTTGCTGAATAAAAATGATATTTAAAATCATTCTTTTTTATGTTTTTTGTAGAGGTAATATGTTGATTTATAAGTGTATGAAAACAACCTTTTTTGAAGCCAGGAAAGCCTGATTCGAGCAATGATAAAAGTCATATTTAGCCCTTTTTCTTGTAGATATTTTTGTTACATAATTCAAAATTCTTTCAAGATGAAAAATGTAATAATTACTGTATTGGTTGTACTGTTAGGAGTGACTAATTTTGCGTATGCACAAGAAAAATCAAATGACAATACTGATTTTAGCAAATGGCAAATCAGATTAAGAGGAATCGTTGTATCACCAGATGAAAGTGCTACAATAGAAGCTATAGGAGGAGATGTGGATATTTCTACAGCTGTTGTTCCAGAATTAGATATCACTTATTTCTTTACCGAAAACTGGTCTGCAGAGTTAATTTTGGCAACTACAAAACATGATGTGAAAGCTGTAGGTACTGCTGCAGGAAACATAGATTTAGGTGATGTGTGGTTATTACCACCTACTTTACTAGGACAATACCATTTTACTGGAGGTAAATTTGTTCCTTATATTGGTGCTGGTGTTAATCTAACCCTTTTTTATGGAGTAGATGAAGGACCGGTGGCCGATGATATAGATTATGATACTGCTGTAGGTTTTGCTTTTCAAGGTGGTTTTGATTTTATGTTAAACGACAAATGGTTTATAAATGTAGATGTCAAAAAAGTATTTTTAAGTACAGACGCTACGGTTAACGCAACAACCGCTTTGGGAGCTACTGTAGGTGCAGATGTAGATATTAATCCATGGATATTTGGAGCAGGAGTGGGTATTAAATTGTAAATAGATATAAGTTATATACTGTAAAAACCGCTTAACAGATTCGTTAAGCGGTTTTTTGATTGGCTATACTACTCAAATAAATTAATTGTTTTTATTTTCCTAACATCAATAGCTCATTACAAACTACCTCTGTGATATATCGTTTTTGGCCTTCGTTATCCTCATAACTTCGAGAAGTAAGTTTGCCCTGGATAGCTATCTCTTGCCCTTTGTTTACATATTTATCTACAATATCGGCAATTTTACCCCAGGCGACGATATTATGCCATTGGGTATCTGTGATTTTATCTCCTTGTTTGTTATAATAGTGATCATTTGTTGCAATAGAGAATTTAACCAGTTTTTTACCGGATTCCAGATTTACAGTTTCTGGTTCTTGTCCTAAGTTTCCAATCAACTGTACTTTGTTTTTTAGCGTGTTCATAATTTTAATTTTTTCGTGTTAAACAGTTAATACCTATCAAATCAGAGAAGAACTTTTATGGTTTAAGAAAAGCTTACTTCAATTCGACAATGCAAACTTATAATAGGACCATAACCATATTCGGTTAGGAAGTGTTTATTTTCGTTTGTAATCGTTTGTAGTCGTTTAAAAATGATTAATAATATTGATTATCAGGGCTTATTAGGAATTAGAATAATTAGTGTTTTTGTTGTGAAAAAGTCTATTTTAGTACAATACTATAAGTAGACACTATAGATGTGTTTTATTTATGTATTGGAAAGATTAAATGAACTCTTGAATTTTAAAATAAAACTTACCATTGATATTAATAGCCCTTCTTAATATTGCAATATTCCAGGGAGTTGTCTTGGGAATAATTATTTTAAAATCTCCTATATTCAAAAGTAAGGCGAATAAATATTTGGCCTACGCCATTTTTTCAATTTCAATTTCTCTACTAAATTTCGTTCTTGATGATATTGGAGTATATACTAATATTCCATTACTAAGCTTTATCGACACAATAGATTCGGGGTTTCTTTTTCCTGTTTTTATTTTTTTATATGTTGCTCATCAAATTGATCGTCCGATTAAAAAAAACAGAACAATAATATGGTTATTTCTGCCCTATTTGTATTCTACAATTTTAGATGTTTTTGAGGAGCTTACTATAATTACTGATCTTGATACTCCTTATAATTTCGTTCTACTTTTCTTAAATATCATACAAATTCTAACAATACTTTTTTTCATACCGGGCATTTTAATTTACGCTTTTGTTCTTATTAGTTATTCGAAAAATACTCAGGAAAAAAGATGGCTTACTCATTTATGGTTGTTAACCGTACTATTATTTGGATCTTGGATTTTGACTATACTTTCTGGTATTATTTTAGAACATGATATTACACCTATCATGAAAATTCTTACTGTAGTTGTTGCATTCTTAATACATTGGGTGAGCTATTTTGGTATTTTTAAATTTAGACTAGCAAAAGACCAGGAAGAAATTAGAGCATTAATACATAAACGAAAAAACGATAGTACTGCAGACGTTGTTGCCGATCTTAAACTATCTAAAATACATGAGGCAAAAAAAGCAGAATCTTTTACTAAAGAACATTCCTATTTCAAAAAGCTAGAAGACCTTTGTACAAATCATCACATTTATAGAGATAGTACATTAGACAGAGATAAAGTAGCAGAAATGCTTGGTATTAGCACTGGTTATGTTTCTCAGCTTGTAAATACAGCTACAGGAGATAATTTTACTACTTATATTAATCATTACCGTGTTGAGGCGGTCAAAGAGTTAATTCTCAATTCTGAGTTCGATAACTATAGTCTTTTGGCAATCGGACTAGAATGTGGTTTTTCTTCAAAATCAACTTTTCATAATGCTTTCAAAAAAATAGCAGGCACTACACCAAATGCTTATCGAAAGAAGTATAAATAAGTACGAATTTGTTCAAATTTAAGGTTTCAATACCTTAAATATGCTTAGTACATATACGTTTGCCACAGAAATCAATTAAATACTAAAATGAATTTAAAACAATATCTAATTATTGCAATTGGTCTTTTCTGTAGTATGCCTATACATACTCAGACTACCGAAAAATATATGGCAAAAAAACTATTATTAACTACTTTATTTAGTTTTAGATAAAATGAAAATACATACTATTATTTTTCTGCTTGTAGCTACTATGCATCTTCAAGCCCAGAATCAAATCAGTGGTGCTTCTTTTCTAGATAGAACAGAATTTAAAATTGGGTATTATGGAAATATTGCTTGGGATAACGGACTTACTATTGGTACCGAATATGTATGGAAAGAATACATAAATATCAAAGAAAGAAAGAGAGGCCAAAAGATCATTACACATCAATTTTTGTTTAATGGAAACCTTGGTTATTCTACAAACTTCTCAACACAAACAGATAATGGACTATCTACTTATTATGGGCTTATCTGGCGAAGAACGAATCCCAAAGGCAAACAATATAATGTAGAGTTAAATCCACTTGGATACTATCGATCATTTTTACCCGAAACATATGAAGTAAAAGGAGATCGTGTTTCTAAAGTTTCCCTGCCTGGCAGAGGTTATTATGCTCCTTCTATTGCTGTTGGGATAGGGAAACTTCGTAAAGGGAAAAAACGTTCGGGTTGGTATTTAAACCTTCAATTAACCCTACGAACCAATTATAATGCCGGAACATTACCCGTTTTATCATTGCACTACGGTCATCGGTTTAATTTTAAAAGAAAAAGATAATGAAAAAAATAATTCTTAGTAAGGTAAAAATAGCAGTGTTAATAGTAATAGTTTTAAATGTTTTCTCCTGTTCAAAAGACGATGATAACATTAATGACTTAGGCGAAACCATTTTTGTAAGGCATAAAAATGCGGATATGGCTGCGTATATTCATGGCAATGCGTCTGAAAAAGTATTTCTAATCATACTACATGGTGGTCCCGGTGGATCCGGATGGCAGTATAGAAAAAACACCATTAAAAGTAAAATTGAAAAAAACAATGCTGTTGTTTATTTTGATCAACGTGGCTCTGGCAACTCGCAGGGGAGTTATTCTGAAGCAGATGTGAGTGTGGATATTATGGCAGAAGATGTGTTGGCCCTGGTAAAGGTGTTAAAAGCTAAGTATGGTGATGACTCTCGATTCTTTTTAATGGGACATAGCTGGGGAGGGACTTTGGGACCTGCTACTTTATTAAAAAATCAGGAAGATTTTTTAGGGTGGATCGATGTAGACGGTGCTCATGATCCTAAAGGATCTTACAACGAATATAAAATAGCTTTAAAGAAGATGGCAGATGAGCAGGTTGCTTTAGGAAATAATATTGATTATTGGAAAGCTGTACTTGATCTAGTAAAAAATGTAGGCCCGGATTATAATGAGGATGATTTTTAT
Source organism: Aquimarina atlantica (assembly GCF_000626715.1). Taxonomy (GTDB): domain Bacteria; phylum Bacteroidota; class Bacteroidia; order Flavobacteriales; family Flavobacteriaceae; genus Aquimarina; species Aquimarina atlantica. The sequence continues at coordinate 415,964 of NZ_AQRA01000005.1, forward strand.
AAAATGAACAGAGAAGCGTATAGAGCAGAAGAGAAACTTGCTGATGACAAGGTGATTAACAAACCAATATCAGATGATAATGGTTCACAATATAATTTCTTTACAAATACTTGGAATGCTAACAGAATACAGTCTATTTTGGTTAAAAAAGGACTTTTTCAGAAGGTGTCATTTACCAATAGATTGCATGAAATTACCATACCATCACTAGTACTTTGGGGTAAATATGACATTGGTGTTCCTACGGTATATGCCCAGGAAGCTTATGACAATTTAGGGTCTAATCAAAAAGAACTCTTCATTTTTGAAAAATCAGCACATAGCCCTATGGATACAGAACCAGATCTTTTTGCCGAAAAAGTAATTGATTTTATCAATTTGCATAAATAGTGAGATAGCGAGTATACGATCTAGTAGTACAGATCTCAAGGTTAACTCCTAAAATAATGAAGAACCATCTTTTGTTCTTTCCTTTAACTAGTAGTAGAAATTTTAGAGTACATTTGAGTTAAAACTTTTTATCATTGAACTCATCTCAGGAAAAACAAATGAAAATATCGATAAGAAAAGTAACATTAAGTGAGCTAGATGCCATCTACAAAATTGAAGAAAAAATATTTTCCCCGATGAATTATCCTCTATTTGTGATTAGGCAGTATTATGATTTATTTTCGGATTATTTTTTGGTAGCCGAAAATGAAGAAAAAGAAATAGCAGGATATATTCTTGGAGGAATTAATCCTAAAGAGAAAGATGGCTGGATACTCGCTTTGGCAACCGAAAAAAGGTTTAGAAAACAAGGAATAGGCTTAAAATTAATTTCGACCGTTATAAAGAAAATTAATGAGTTGGATATTACCAGTATTCTTTTGACTACAGAACCTAATACTCCTGCAGTTGATTTTTATAAAAAATTAGGATTCGAAATTATAAAGAATGAATCAAACTATTTTGGAGATCATTCAGGACGAGTTCTAATGCAATTGAATCAAAAGTTAGATGTGTAAGATTTATAACCGAGCATGTAGTAATGCTTTGTTGTAACTATGGTAGCTATTAGGTTCAGAAATCAATAAAAAACATAGACTAAAAATGAAAACAAAATTAAGTTTAGTCATCTTTTTCTTTTGTAGTGTTCTTTGTCTTTCTCAGAACAATGGTACAATAGCAAAAGCATATGTTTCTAGTAGGAATCAAGAAATCCACCCTTCTACTATTGAGAAAATGATGGGAGTTAAAATTTCTGATTATCAAGGAAGCTATAGTTTTGGAGAATCGGAAGGAGAGTCTGTATTAGGGATAATATATAGTAACGGAAAACTTTTTGCCCGTTCATCATATACTGATTTTAAAAATGATTTGGGATTAAGATATGAAAGAGATCCAATCGAATATTTAAACGGTAAAATAAAAATAGGAAAAACTTTTTTTGAATTATTTCAGTGTGTTGAAACTACATCTTTTACTCTTAACAAAGGAACGAAAGGTTTAGTTTTACACTTTTTTGAGAACGAAGACGGTAAAAAATATCATTATATGCAGTTTAGTCCTGATTACCCAGAATCAATTAAGTTAAAAGGAAAATACCCTGAAGCTAGTTTTGTGAAATTGTCTATTGAAGACCTAAACTCTTATTCAAAAAATGATTTAAAAATTATACGAAATGAAATTTTTGCCAGAAAAGGCTATATTTTTAGAGAAGGAGGAGAAATGGAAAAATATTTCTCGCAGCAGATTTGGTATAAGAGATTAAAAAATAGAACAAATAACATTAAGCTAAGCGATATAGAAAAACAAAATGTAGATTTAATCTTAAAATTAGAAAAAAAGTGAAATCTATAACAAATTATTAAAAACTTTTTAAAGATATAATTGATCATTAGAAAAGTATATTAACTTTATACAACCATATACTTATAAGCTAAGACGAAGTAGTAATTAAGCAGTAACATAAAACTATAAAAATGGAATCACCAAGTAGCATTACCATCAATGGATATAATCATGTTTCTTACCATTCTGATGTTTTCCCTGAAGAAGAACTGGTTTTAAAAAGTAAATCATTTTATGAGTGGTTAGATAAAAGAAGATCGGTAAGAGATTTTTCTGATAAACATGTTCCCAAAGAAGTTATTGAAAACCTTATCAAAAGCGCCTCTACGGCTCCGTCCGGAGCTCATAAACAACCCTGGACATTTTGTGCTATTTCTAACCCAGCTTTAAAAACCCAAATTCGTAAAGAAGCAGAAATCGAAGAAAAAATAAACTACGAAAACAGAATGAGTGAACGCTGGAAAAAGGATCTGGAGCCTCTAGCTACCGATATGAATAAACCTTTTTTAGAAGTTGCTCCCTGGTTGATTATTGCGTTCAAAAAAGCTTATGAATTCGAAGAAAATGGTGAGAAACATAATAATTATTATGTAAATGAATCTATAGGAATAGCATGTGGGATGTTAATCTCTGCAATTCATAATGCTGGGTTGGTGACATTAACTCATACACCTAGCCCCATGAATTTTTTGACAAATATCCTTAAAAGACCAGCTAACGAAAGAGCCTTTTTGTTACTCCCGGTTGGGTATCCCAAATTTCCTACTTATGTGCCAGATTTAAAAAGAAAAGGATTGGATGAAATGACTGTCTTTTATGAATAAAATTAAAATAATCTAAAGTAGAAGTACTTTTTATTGAGCAAAAATTAGATTATTTCGTAATCTATACTGTACATCTATGCATTGGTTTTTTCGAAAACACAATAATTTCTGGATTGATCTTTACAATAATACCCTGAATTATTCTTCTTTTTAATTTTTTCGCCCACAGGCGGAAACCCTAAAAAAGTTAACATGTTTTCAATATTCGATAAATCATTGACCGAAGTATGATTAAAAGAAATATGAGAATAATCACTATGAACATATACCTCCGAAATGTTTTGAATCTGCAATAGTTTCTTTTTTAGAGTTATAGCACAATTGTTACATTTTAGATTTTGAATAGGAATTGTATTTCTAAACACCATAACCATTATATTAAAATACTCGTGATAAATTAAATCCAAAGAAAAAATCTCCGTCACTCCAATCACCAGATCCCTGGCTTAAGAATCCACTTGCATTCATAGGTTGAGCATTGGTAAAGTGTAACTGAAATACATGTCCGCCAGTTTCTAAATCAAATCCTATAGAAAGCGGGTTTTTAAATGGAGAATTGCTGGCTCTGTTAAGATGAAGTCCATAATCAATATTAACAGACCACCTTTTGGTAAGTTTATGTCGCCCGCCAATTCCTATAACATATTGCGTATTATTCTGATCACTAATTCTTACCATGTTCTCATGTAAAAGTGTAGGCATTAACTGTAGTGAGAGGTTTTTGTTAAATTTTCTGGCAATTAATAACTGCGATACATAGGCTAGTCGATGCTTAAACTCGAGACCAGGTAAATTTTCTTTGTCCAGATCGGTGTTTGCAGTTACACTATGGTAACCTACTATGGTAAAGGGGAAACTGTTCTTTTTTTGTCGTAACAATCGATATTTCAGAGAAGCTTCGTATGTTTTCTGAAATGAACTACGAGATACACCAACTTGTATTTTATTACTGATACCATATATAAAATTTAACCGGGTAACAGCCTGGTCTAACCCAAAAAAATCTTCAATTCCCGATTTAACAGAACCAAATCTATGAGAAACGACTAAATAAAATAACCCTCTGTCGGCTAGTTTGGTAGATTCGAAATTCACAATTTTTAATCCTTTAAAAACAGCACTTGCATATTGATTGTCATCTTTTTCAGTAGTAATTCCCTGAAGTAAATCATCTTGTGAGAATGATAGTAGAGGAATTAAAAACAATAGAAATATTTTTTTCATAATAATACATTTATTGGGAACTTATAACTGTGCCCTGATCTATTTTTAATTGTTCTAAGAGGTCATCAAACCCGACATATCTTCCTTTGATTGTTACTTTTTTGTTGATTTTTAAGGCTGTTGGATCTCTTTCTAAAGTCACCGATATTTTTTGATCCAAAACAATATGATTAGACGCTATTGCAGTAATCAAACCTTGTAATTCTACTGCTTTGTCAAGATGAATCGCATTGAAAACTACTTTGTCTTTAATAAATGCAGCATAGAATTCAATAGCGGTAGTGTTGGTGTCAACTTTTTCGGTATGTATGGTTCTATGCTCTTTATACATATAGCTTAGCAAAACAATACTTATAGCTGTTATAAATGCCAGAACAAGAAGGATAAAGTTTTTGGTTTTCATTGTTGTTGTAATTTAAAATCAACGAACACCTTTACTTGTTTGGCTATTTTATTCCTTACGATTTTCGGAATAGAGATATCAAAATCCTGAGGAGCAACCACAAAGTCCCCACGCATAGAGATGTATTTATCTTTTTTTGATATATATAGTATCGATTCAATACTTTTTTCTTTACCACGTAGTTTAAGTTGTCCGTCGACTTTAAATTCTTTTTCCTGTTCGGATAATTCAAAAAAATTAAAAGCTATAATTTTTCCTCTAAAAATAGCTTTAGAGTGGGTGTCTGATTCGATATAATTTTCATTAAAATGCTCTTCCATTAATGCATTTCTAAATCTAAATTCTTTTACCAAAGCCAATGAGGCTATTTCACCAGTGTTTATATTTAGAATTGCTGTAACAGATGTGTTTTTTGCCTTAACAGGCTCAAATGTTTTTTCAGAAGCCTCAAAAACAATAGTTCCTTCTTTTTCTATATATTTTTCTTGAGAAAGAGAAATACCAGGGATCAAAAAGCAAAATATGGTTATGAATATTTTCATATGTTTATAGTATTGTTTTAGAAGTCACATAGAACTCGCCAAATAATCATTTTTGGTGTGTGTCAAAAATTTTGTCATGGCTTGTTTCATTATTCTAATAATCCATCTTTAATCCATTGACCAATGTCATCTATTGTTGCTTGTGGTAATCTTCCTGAAGGTGGCATAGCTGCAGATTCCCCTGTTTGTTTTGAGACAGCATTAAGTATAGCAGAAGCCTGGCCACTAACATTTTGAAAAGTGATTAAAGGAAAAGGGGCTCCATTTACAGGAGGGTTTGCATGACACCCTATACAATTAGAATCAATTATACTTTTGATATTGGCAGTATACGTAAGTTTTTCACCCATAGGAGGAGGTGGGGGTGGTGCAATATCATCTTCGTTGTCACTAGAACAACTATATCCTATGATTACTATAATCACAACCAGAACCTTGTTGATGTTTGAGATTGATTTCATAACTTGTGTGTTTGGTTTATACTTATTTTAAATTTTGTCTTATGCTTTTGTGTTTTGATAATTTTTTTGAAAAAAGGTTACAAAATCATGTAACTTTTTTATAAGTAAGATCTCTATAGAGAAAAAGTAGTTTGAGATAGTGATAAAAAAGAATAATCCTATATATTAATGTGTAATCTGTAATGCAAAAATGATATTGTTTGAAACAAAGAGGCTGTTTATAAGACGCTTAGAGGATAGTGATTTAGAATCTTTTTATGATATGCAGGGTAATCCCAATGTAATGAGATATATCAAAAAAACGATGAGTTTTGAGGAGAGCAAACAAGAATTAAATCGTTTTATAGGATATTATGAGAGTACTGATATTTTTTTTAAAATTTGGGCAGTAATAGAACGTAATAGCAATCAGTTTTTAGGTATATGCGGGGTATATGAAAATGATAGATCAGAATTTGAAATAGCTTATCGATTAAGAGAATGTTTCTGGGGCAATGGGTTTGGCAGCGAAATAGCAAAAGGATTGTTTAGGTACTGTTTTGACCAGATTAAATTAAATGAGTTAACCGCATATGTGAGCACCGATAATGTTGGCTCTATACGTATTCTCGAAAAAGAAATGAATTATGTTGAAGAATTTTATGCTGAAAAAGAAAATAGTATAGAACGAAAGTACACGCTAAAAAAATGAAGCACTCAATGATTTATTTTATAAAATAAGAATGAAATGAGAAAAATCAAGATGTATATTGCTATGAGTCTTAATGGAAGAATAGCAAAATCAGACGGAAGTGTGCATTGGCTAGAGTCTATTCCAAACCCTGATAAAACGGATCATGGTTACTACAAGTTTTATAAAACAATTGATACCACAATCCAGGGGAACAATACATATGAACAGGTGATGAGCTGGGGTATTGATTTTCCGTATTCAGATAAAAAAAACTTTGTGTTAACCAGAAATAGGAAAGTAAAGAATACCGAGCATGTTCAATTTATATCTGAAAATCACATAGATTTTATTAAAAAATTAAAACAACAGAAAGGTGACGATATTTGGTTAATAGGTGGTGGGCAGGTAAATACAATGTTGTTTAATGAAAATCTTATAGATGAAATTCTGATTTTTGTAATGCCAATAGTCATTTCTGAAGGGATTGAACTTTTTGAAGGAATCCCAAATGAAACCCGATTGAAGCTTGTTGATACAAAAGAATACACTACAGGAGCAGTTGAATTAAGGTATCTGATAGAGGAAGCTGTATAACTTTTTACAAGTAGGGGAATTTTTATTTTTTTTGAATAAGGGGGGTAGGGTATATAAAAAGTAAAGCGTTATAAAGAAGTAACAAATTTGTAAATCTGTAATAACACTAGAGTTTAAGGGACAAAATGAATTCTGTAATTCAGATTTTTTTAAATTTAAAGATGGGAAGAATTCGTTCTTCCCATTTTTTGATTATAGTTAAGAGTTTTAAAATATAAATTCTTGAATACCTATTTGACTGTCTATCGTGGTATCCTTATATTTTAATGTCCAACCCAGAGAATTAGTAAGAATATATAGTTTCTGTAATTCACTAATAAGTCGATTCTGTGAATTGGTAACGAGTGCAGATTTTTGTACTTTTTTATTTAATCCTTCTAGTACTATTTTACGTATAGCATTATGATCTTCGGGATTAAATTTATTAATGATCCCTTCTTCGATATCATGATATTTTATTTCGGGATTAATATTAATCTCTGCCGCAGGAATTTTTGTTATGGTTAGTGTTTTTGTTTCTTGATCAATAATATGCTCAATCTTTCTTAAGTCATAAGAGACTTGCACATTGGCATTAACCATTACAATTATTTTTTTCTTTGATGAGATTACATTAAAATAAGTCTTATCATTTTTATAAGTAATGATATCAGAAAAATGTCCTTCTGTAACTACCAGTTTACCTACGTTTTTGATTTGATCCAGAATCAGACCAGAAGATGCTACTTCTGTTTTTTGGGTATTAGATCGATCAATTACATATTTGATTGCAAACACCAGGAGTGCTGTTAAAAGTGCACCAAGTAAAAAATTACGCATACCTTTATAGTATCAAGTTGAGTATAAATGTACACAAAAAAATAGCCTTCTTATAAAGAAAGGCTATTTGTAATATAAATAAAAGAGTATTTTTTTATTGCTCCTGTGGTGGATATTTTTCTAAGATTGCAGTAACAATCTCATTCATTTTTTCTTGCTTTTTGTTAACATTCTTGGTTAATGCAGCAGAACCCATTCCTTGCCAGACCAATTCTTTTTTAGAGGCGTCAATAAGATCTATGTATAGAGTGCCTTCTGTAGTTGTAGAAACTGTGTTGTATCCAGTTCCCCAGAACCATGGATTCCATCCCCATCCATAACCCCATCCAAAGTTATTTTGATAGATGTTTACATTTTCCTTAGTTTTTGTAAAAATACTTACCAGTACATCCGGATTTGCTGATTTTGCAAAACCTTTAGAGGTCATATCTGCTTCGATAGCACGCAGGATACGTTTCTTGTCGAGATCGCTAATTTCTGCTTTGTCGATTCCAGGCTTGTAAAATGCAAAGCTTTTATAAGTGTTAAAATCAGCCTGCTTATCATAATCCGAGGCAACACGAACTGTGGAGCAAGAACTAAGAGTTATGATAAGGATTAATGATAAAAGTGAAAAAAGTTTCATAATCCTAGTTTTTTATAATATCAAATATATCACGATGATCAGAAAAGAAAATACATTTTTGCCAATCATTTTATAAGCATTTGATATTGGTTTAACAATAGCTATTATATACAAATTTAACCACAATAATCATACCATGAGACAGATAGCGAATCTATTTTTTAGAATAACTATTTGTTTTTTTATCATAACCATATGGGCAATGTCTGCAACCACTCTCACAACAATAGCCTCTTCGTAAGTGATATTGTTCTGTAAAACAACGATACCCTTCTGGAGTAATATAATAATCCCCTTCTTTTGGAGTTAATACTTTTTTAGGATTGTCCATAGTTACAAAAATAGTATCTTGCAGTAATATGCCCATTGTTGTTAACAAATATTTGATAGGTCGCCGTTTTGTAGGCATCGCCCTTTGGCCTTTTATTGTGATAAATAATTCTTTCCTTAAAGAGGATGAAGTCTTTATTAATCACGAAAAAATCCACTTGAGACAGCAGGCAGAACTATTGGTTATACCTTTTTATATTTTTTATTTCACAGAATATTTGTTTAGAGTGATTCAATATCGAAATTTACATCAAGCTTATCGTAATATCTCTTTTGAAAGAGAAGCATATCTTAACGAAGAAGATCTCGATTACCTCAAAACAAGAAAACTCTGGAGTTTTTTTAAATATCGATAGATGCATATTTTTTTTTCGGAAACATCACCTTCAAAAAACCAATCGATTACTCATTCTATTTTGGATAAAGCTGAGGTTTTTCTTGATATCAAGCGAGAAGACCAAATTCATAAAGACGTTTCGGGTAATAAATTCAGGAAATTAAAATATAATCTTATCAAAGCTAAAAAATCTGGTTACACTACTATACTAACTTTTGGAGGAGCATATAGCAATCACATTGCGGCAACTGCGGCGGCAGGAGAAATTATGGGGTTGCAAACCATAGGAGTAATTAGAGGAGACGAATTGGCTAAAGATCTTGATAAAACACTATCAGAAAATGATACTTTACGGTTTGCTCATGCTTCAGGAATGCATCTTAAATTTATTAGTAGAGAGCAATATAGAGATAAAACGTCTTCAGCTTTTTTAGAGCAGCTAAAAGATGAGTTTGGTTCATGTTACATTATTCCCGAAGGCGGGACTAATGATCTGGCTGTTAAAGGTTGCGAAGAAATATTGACTACACAGGATAATACCTATGATGTCATTTGTTGCGCTGTGGGAACAGGAGGTACAATTTCAGGTATTATTAATAGTACTAAAGCTCATCAGACAGTTATGGGGTTTCCTGCTTTAAAAGGAAATTTTCTTGACAAAGAGATTAAAAAATATACATCAAAAACCAATTGGAAACTCATTTCCGAATATCATTTTGGAGGATATGGTAAAATAAACCAAGAAGGAGTAGAGTTTATGAATGAGTTTAACAATCAGCAACATATTGCATTAGATCCAGTCTATACAGTTAAGATGGTTTTTGGTATTTTTGACCTGGCACAAAAAGGTGTTTTTAAGAAAAATACTCGTATTTTAGCCATTCATACTGGTGGTTTGCAAGGAATATCCGGAATGAACAAAAAATTAAAGAAAAAGAAACTACCCCTTATTACAATTGAATATTAAAATGAGGAAATTTATTGTATTGTTATGTGTTGCTATGATTATGATTTCTTGTGGAGGAAGCAAAAAAGTAACATCTTCAAGACCGGCTAAACCAAAGCCAAAACCGGCGGTTATAACCAAAATAGAGCAAAGCCCTAAAAAAATAATAGTAGAAGAACATACGACCAAAAAACCGCTTCCGGCGTTATCATATAACGATAAAGTGCAACGCTATATTTATGAGTTTTCGGGTATTGCCAAAAGCGAAATGAAGACATATGGGATTCCGGCTAGTATAACATTAGCACAAGGAATATTAGAATCGGGAGCAGGATATGGAGATCTTACCCAAAGAGCAAAAAATCATTTTGGGATTAAGTGTCATGATTGGGAAGGAGATCGGGTATATCATGATGATGATCGCTCTCAGGAATGTTTTAGAAAATACAATAAGGCAAGTGAGTCATTTAGAGATCATTCTTTATTTTTAAAAGATCGAAAACGATATTCGAGACTATTTACATTTAGCCAAAGGGATTATAAATCCTGGGCACGTGGTCTGCGTGAAGCGGGTTACGCTACCGATAAGAAATATCCTCAAAAACTTATTGCTATTATTGAACGTTACGATTTAGATAAATTTGATGATGAGGTACTAGGTAAGAAACCACGAAGAAAAAGCGAAAAAAATAAAGCTGTCGCAGTTATAACTTCCATTTCTAATAAGGATGGCTATACCGTAAAAAAAGGAGATACTCTATATTCGATTTCCAGGAAATATAAAATTTCTGTAGAGGAACTCAAAGCATTTAATAATCTGGTCAATAATAATATCAAGGTCGGACAGGTTCTTAAAGTAGCAGCTGCCGACGAAGAGGAAGAAGATTTTAATTAAGCATGATCTATAAAAGAAGTAGCGCATTATTTACAGCAGCGCAAAAAGTAATCCCGGGAGGGGTTAATTCACCAGTACGAGCCTTCAAAGCTGTAGGAGGAGATCCCATATTTGTTACAGAGGCCAAAGGAGCATATTTGTACGATGAAGATGGTAACCGATTGATAGATTATATCAACTCATGGGGACCAATGATTTTGGGGCACGCACATCCACCAGTAGTAAATGCAGTTGTCGATAAAGCTAAAAAAGGAACCAGTTTTGGAATGCCAACAGAAATTGAAACTCAAATTGCAGAACTTGCAGTTTCTATGGTACCCAATATCGATAAAATACGATTTGTGAATTCTGGTACCGAAGCCTGTATGAGTGCTGTGCGATTAGCACGTGGATATACAGGCAAAGATAAGATTATCAAATTTGCAGGATGTTATCATGGGCATAGTGATTCTTTCCTGATTCAGGCAGGGAGTGGTGCAGTGACTTTTGGAAGCCCCAATAGCCCAGGAGTAACCAAAGGAACGGCACAAGATACTTTGTTGGCAAGATATAATGATTTGGATCATGTAGAACGTATTATCATGTCTAATCAAGGAGAAATTGCCTGTATTATTATAGAACCTATTGCCGGTAATATGGGATGTATCCCACCAGTAAAAGGATTTTTAGAAGGGCTTAGATCTTTATGTGATACACACGGTATCTTATTGATTTTTGATGAAGTAATGACCGGTTTTAGATTAGCAAAAGGAGGAGCACAAGAGCTTACAGGCGTAGATGCCGATATTGTTACTTTTGGTAAAGTAATTGGAGGAGGATTACCTGTTGGTGCTTTTGCAGCACGTGCCGAAATTATGAACCATTTAGCACCGCTTGGACCTGTATACCAGGCAGGAACCTTAAGTGGTAATCCATTGGCGATGGCTGCAGGATTAGCCATGCTCAACGAATTAAATAACAACCCAGAGATATTTAAAAGCCTTGCCAGTAAAACCGAATACTTGCATCACGGAATTGCTAATACTCTGGATGAGCATAATATCACGTATACTATCAACAGAATTGGTTCTATGATCTCGGTTCATTTTGCAGGGGATACAGTAGTTGATTTTGATACTGCGGCAAAGGGCAATAACGATACTTTTAAAAAGTTTTTTCATGGGATGCTAGACAACGGTGTTTATATTGCACCAAGTGCTTTTGAAACCTGGTTTATAACCGAGGCATTAACTTATGAAGACCTGGATGAAACTATTGCTACAGTACAAAAAGTCGCTAAAATACTTTAGGGGGTAAACATGATTTTATTGACTGGGATGAGAAATTCTTGGAGTTGTGATTTTTTCAAATTGAATTCCTCCGTTTCCCTGTATCTTGATGTTTTTAGAAGTGAATTCCCCTTGATTTGTATGTAATTTAACGGTCAAGCTATTTTCTCCTTTCTTTAAAGGGATACGGGTATAAAATATTTTGTTAGGTAAACTTTGCCAATTACGGGTGTCGGCACCTTCTGTTAATGCATTAAAAACACCTAATAAAGCTCCTAAATCGTTATTTTGATTTTTTACTATGTATTCTGAAACTTTTTTTGTTCCTAGTCGTAAAGCTATTTTTCCGATCTCTCTAAATGTTCTGTCCTTTAGTGTTTTAAAAGCAATTTCTTCATAATCTTGTGTAAGTTGAAATGAATATGATACACTATCCAATTGTACTTCTGCATTATTATATAAGGATTGCTGACTCACATATTTAGGGTATGCAACATTAAAAATATCGAGGTCAGAAAAATCGGAATTATTATCTCCTCCGGTTGGTATAGGTAATGGTAAATTTAAAGAGAGATCTTCATTGATAATAGTTAGAAACCCGATTTCGTTACCCGGTAAGATGGTAAACGTATAAAAAGTTTCATCTTTGTATGGGGCCAGTCCGTTTTCCCAGAAAATAATTGCTTCTCCGCCTTCAGTAGTTTTTTTAGGTATATAGGTAGTGTTTAATAATTTTTCATAACGTTCTATTTCATCGGTAAACCCCATAGCACTTGCTGTATGAAACATATCCTGACATAGTTGCTCTGGGATATTCACTCCTATATAAGTACCCTGGTTTTCTAGATATAAATCTACAGCATTACGATATGCAATAAACGCATTGTTAAGATCTCCCGAAGCTTCATATAATAGACCTTGCAATATATGAGCAAATGCATCATCATTATACCTGTTTTTTTTCTCGGGAGGATAACTTTCATTTATTTTTTGTAATTGTAATGAAATACGCTTTGCTTCAACAATGGCTTCATCATATTGATTTAGAAATATATAATTAAGTGCTTTGTAATAGTGTATGGCAACTTTTTCAAAATCTTCACCTTTATATGTTTCTTTTTCGGGATTTAAAAGAATACCCAGAACTTGATTTCCTATAGCTCTTTTATTAGATTCTATAAACAGATCTGCTTCGTTTAAAAGCTCATTACTTAAGGTATAATCGCCTGCCAGGTATGCCAATTTCCCTTTTTCTAATAAATATAGAAGATGATTTCTGGGTTTTCCTAAAAACTTATTTTCTTCGATCACCTCCATAGCACCTTGCATATCTCCCTGTTGTATCTTAGCTTGAAAAAGGGTGCTTTTGGTATGATAACTGCCACAGTTACTAAGTACTATTAAAAAACAACACAATAGTACAATGCGAAAGATCATTTTTTTATGGATCATATTCAATTATCAAAAAAGCTTTCCTGGGAAAGCTTGGTGTTTTGTGAATTTAGAGTGCTACAGAATTAGTTTTTTACAAACTTTTTTATTTTTTTATCTCCAATCCATACTTTTTCATTAGTCTGAATATTGGTTAACTCCAGGTCGATTTGATAGTATACTACTTTGTTTCTTTTGTGCGCATCAACAATAGAATTAATGTTACCCTGAAGCATATAATCTGCTCCTGTTTCTAGCCCAAATCTCTTAACAGTAGACATAGAAGCATTATCCTGTTGATCGGCACGTTCTGCTCTTAGTTCTTCACGCATTTTACCACCTTGTACAACTCTAACTTTTTGTCGTTGAATAAATGCCTTCTCTATGTCTTTAATAAAGGTTTCGCTTTCTATATGCTCGTGTGATTTGTTGCGTATTAAACCCACTATAACTACAGGTTTTTTGCCTTTTTCCTGAGTGTGATCAGTTATCCAGTTTCCTGTAAGTACTTCTTGTGTTAGTTCTTCTGCTGCAAAGCGTGAATCAGTATCGTTCCATCGTCCGCTAATATCGATTTGTGTATCCGGAGCTACACGTGTAATTTTTCTTGCGCATGAAGAAGTTAAAGATACTACTAGTAATACTGCTATAGCAGCGATTGATTTTCTCATTTTGTAATTTTATTTAATGTATTTTTATAATGTGTTTTATGCGATACTACCAAAGAATGCATGCTCCTAATATGCCAAGTGTTAGCCAATCATATCCATTCGGCCTGTAACTATAATAAGATCCGTAGTCATAATACCTGGTGTTTTCGATACGTTTTAATCTTCGCTCATGTCTCCAGTATGCTCTTTGCGATCGGTATTGTCTTCGTAGCGAGCGTAGTTCTCTTTTTTCTTCGAGAGGATCAATAGCTTTATAGGTTTCCTGTACAGTAGTACCTTGTTGTATCGTATATTCCTGACTATTTTTTAAGAATCTATTCATAGCCTCTTTATAATTAGGGTTTTGATCTTCTTCGAGTTGTGCCTCTTGTGAATACCCAATACATCCTATCATAACAAAAACGAATACTGAAAATATATTTCTCATAATGCTTATAGATTAGTTTCTATATAAATATTACCTAATAGTAAATGACAATTTAAAAGTCAAAGGGTTGCATCATTTGAAAAAAATAATCTTAATATCTATGAAACTATTTTGACCTCTCAATTTATATACACAACATTTAGTAGTAGGATTACCCTATTTTAGAAATGTTAAAATTTATCTAGCTGTTGTTTTATTAGAACAGATTAGCTTGTATTCTAATTTTTATATAAAAAAGCCTATGAAGTTAACTTCATAGGCTTTAACCATTCCCAAAAGATAGAATAATTCAGTTATTGATTTACTGCAGTTGGAGTAAACAAATCAGGAATGGGTCGGGGGATATTTTCATTACTATCTAATTCATCTTGTGGATATAAAAATCGTTGTGGATTGATCGTAGTGGTGGTATTGTTTAGCGGAAAAGGAACCATAACATCACTATCAGATTTGAGTAATCTTCGGGCATCGTTAAATGGCATATAAGTGCTAAACCCTGTTACATAGCGTTCTTCGATAATCTCTCGTAAAATGGCTCTGTCTACAGCGATATTATCACTATTTTCTATCCCACCTGCTTGAAAATCTGCCAGGACATACGGGTCATAATTAAATGTATCGGCTGCATCGATAAGATTAAATGCATTTCCTGAGTCGAGATAAGCTCTTAGTTCATTAAGTTTATCAATGGCAGCTTGATTATCACTATTTACGCGCAATATACATTCTGCCCAGATCAATAGATTTTCTTCGTAGCTTACCAACTTCATAGGAGTAGATGGTCCATCAATACCATTCTCCTGATTTCCATCTCCGCTAATGTAAGAATAGTTTCTACGGGCAGTCTCATCTGTCTTTGCATTGTTTCTACTAGAAGAGTTAGAAGGGTCCATAAGATCCCGGTAAAAGGCATTATCTCCTGTCATATCACCTGCGCGACTACTGTTTACAAAATTAAAAAGAATGTTACTGTTTGTATCGACACTACCAATAGGTTTATATGCCATGGTTCCAGACGCACTGTTAATACCATTTACAACATTATTTAATGCAAGGTCGTATTGTTTGGTTTGTAAATAATATCTGGCTTTTAGAGTGTATGCAGCTGCTATCCATGCTTGTCGATCTGATAAATAAAAAATATCTGGCGTTTTTTCTGGGTCATTAAGTAAGAGGGTAGTGGCACCATTTGTTAACTTAGGAATAGCATTATCTAATAGAGTTTGCAAGCTAGTATATATATCTGCTTGCAAATCCAAATCTGGATCAGGAGATTCGAGACTTGGATTGTCTGGTAACGCTTTGCTATAAGGTATGTCACCAAATAAAGAGGTTCCAGTTCCCATGGCTAATGCTTCATTAACGTCAATCATTCCCTGCAAGAAGCCTATTTCAGGAGAGATTCTTCTAATTTCCTTGTTTTGAACTAATATTCCGTTATAGATCAACTCCCAGGTGGCATCAGAATCTCCAGGGGTATAATCATAATTGTAGAGCGTTTGTTGTACCAGATTTAGCCCGATAAGTCCACCGGTGTAATACATAGATGTTCTGGCCAGTTGTCCTTGTTGTACCTGGGCATTGGCTAAGAGTGTTCCTTTTAATAAAAGATCTCCCGAAGGGACTTCTACCAGCTGATTCGGATTTTCGTTAACATCCAGATAATCCTCGCAGGAGAACATTGTGATTACGATACAGCATACTATTAGTTTATATATAGTTTTCATGATTTCGTTTTTTAATAATTAAACTTAATACTAAAAGCATAGGTTCTCACTCCTGGATTCGAGAAATAATCCAGTCCTTTTCCTCTACCGACACCAAATTGATTTATGTCGGGATCTATACCAACTACATCGGTCCAGATAACCAGGTTTCTTCCAGAAGCTGTAAATTCAATCGAACTTAGCCCTGTAGTCTTTTGTAAGCCTTCAGAATTAAGTAGGTAGGATAATGAGAGTTCTCTAAACCTTGTCCAACTCGCATCTCCAACAGCAAATTCATTTAATTTACCATCTCCAAAACCATATAGGTTTCTATAATAACTCTCATCTAGCAATACATTTCCATTTCCGAAGTTTCCTATATTCGCTCTTACACTTGTACCTGCCGGTACCACATCTCCATTAAAATTCACTAAATCTTCATTTAGTGTAATAGTATTTCCTACATCTGCATGGGTTCCGAAGTATGAAGTGATGAAACGAGTTCTTTGAGCCATATCATTACCTTGACTGGTATCAAATAATGCAGATATCGATAGGTTTTTATACGATACATTTAATTGTAAACCACCTAACCAATCTGGATTAGGATCTCCTACTACTTTGTTACCACTGGTATCTACTATTGGAAAACCATTGGCATCTAGTACCAGGCTCCCATCAGCATTACGTTGGGCTCCCTGAGTATATAAAACTCCTAATGGTTCGCCTTCGATAGCTACAGATTGGATAGAACTACCGGGGGTAAAGTTGACCACTCCTCCTCCTTCAATTTTAGAAACCAGGTTTTTGTTGGTACTAAAATTTATGGCAGCACTGGCTTTCCAGTCTCTGTTTTTTATGAAATCATATTTCAACTCGGCTTCAAATCCTTCATTTTCTATTGTAGCTCCGTTACCATAAATTTCAGAAAATCCTAATGTTGGAGGTATTGCTATATCGAGTAATACATCTTTAGTTTCATTGTTGTAATAGGTAGTCGATAATGAAAACCTATTTTTAAAGAAACGAAGATCTAATCCAATTTCATATTCTGTTTTTATTTCTGGTTTTAAGTTTGGATTCCCAAGGCGTTCATCGAATTGAAATCCTCCTCCGAAATCCTCTAGTGCTATCGCATCAGAAAAAGTAGAAAAAGACCCAACTTCAAAAACAGTTTCCTCTCTATGTGCCAGAGGAACATTACCCACCTGCCCAAAAGCAAGTCTAAGTTTACCAAAGGATAAAGGATCAAAACCATTGATTAATCGACTAAAAGTCCATCCTAATTCTGCACTTGGGTAAAAGAATGCATTATCACTTTTTGGGAGTACAGAATGTTTTTCATAAGCCCCTCCAAGAGTTAAGAATAATTGATCGGCATAATCAAAATTGGCAGTACCGTAGAAACGGATATTTCTTCTGGATGTTCTTGTAATCTCTGAGGAAATATTTTCTTTGGCCGAAATTTCTACAGGATCTAACGGTTTTCTAAAATTGGCAACGAAGTTATCTGCTTCTATAAAATCTCGTTTTCTTCTTCTGTCGTTAATACCATATCCTAAGATTACATTGGTGTTTAACTGTTCTGTTAATGTATATCGAAAAGATGTTAGTATATCCATTGTATACTCTTCATTATTAATGGTTTCGTCATTTAGTAAACCAAACCTTCTGGCAGAACTTGCGGTATAGTATGGAAAGAAATATACCCTGTTATCAGAATAAAAATCTGCACCTCCTCTAAGGATAGAGTTGATATTATTATTCCATTGATATTTTAATTCTGCCGTACCAATAAAACGATTTACTTTGGCTGTACTTCCTTGTTCATTGATCGTCCAGAGAGGGTTATTATAAATTACATTATCACTATTTCCAAGGTATCTTCGATAAGAACGATGACGTGATTGTACAATAGTCCCGGAGCCATTATTATAATTTCCTTTATAATCTGTGATATCAAAATCTGGTGATGTACGCAGTAATCCCAGATATAGCCCTGCGGTATTAGAACCTTGCTGGATTCTGTTAGAGCTGGTATGTATGTAATTTCCTTTGATATTAGCAGTAAGCCTATCTGTAAAATTCTGAGAAGTAGATAAGGTAAAATTAGTTTTCTTATAATAACTATTTTTAATCGTTCCGTCCTGATCTACATGACCTCCACTTATGAAATAGGTGCCTTTTTCACTCCCTGTACTTAAGGTGAAACGATTATCGAGTGTGACCCCGGTACCAAATACTTTATCAAAATTACTATCTACATACTGATCTGTCCTATTTTTTTGAGTAATAGGATAAATAGTTGCGTTGGTTACCAAAGATTCAAAAAATTCTCCTGTAGTATCTACATCATCTGGAGCTCCGCTTCTGTCTGAGATTCTATCTCCCCAGGAGAAGGCAGATGTCGGGCTATAGTTACCGTTTGTACCTTGCCCGAAAGATCGTTGTAACGGATGCTTATACGAAACTTCATCAATAGAAACACCAGAAGAGAAGGTAACTCTCATTTTACCCTTTTTACCTTTTTTGGTGGTAATTACAATTACACCATTAAGTGCTCTTGTTCCATACAATGCACCTGCAGAAGCTCCTTTAAATACCTGAAAAGATTCGATATCATCTGGATTAAGGTCATTAAGTCTGGATTGTTGTGATACTCCTGCAGAGGTG
The DNA here is from genome assembly GCF_000626715.1 of Aquimarina atlantica. Classification (GTDB taxonomy): domain Bacteria; phylum Bacteroidota; class Bacteroidia; order Flavobacteriales; family Flavobacteriaceae; genus Aquimarina; species Aquimarina atlantica. Next base: position 434,646 of record NZ_AQRA01000005.1, read on the forward strand.
TCCCCACTACCAGAACCTTCTATGGTATCATTATTTAGAGGTACCCCATCTACAATAATTAGAGGTTGGCTAGAGCCTCCCAGAGAACTGGTTCCTCTAATTTGAATATTAGAGCCAGCTCCGGGATCTCCAGAAGTGGCATTAATACTTACACCAGCGGCTTTACCTGCTATACCGTCAATGATTTTATTCTCCACAGGCTGTACTAGTTTATCTGCATCGATTTTAGAATAAGTAGAAGACAGCTTATCTCTTTTTTCTACAAATCCTAAAGAAGTTACAATAACTTCTCCTAAAGCTTCGGCATCTTCCTGTAAGATAACATCGATTGTAGTTTGATTAGCAATTGGTATTTCTTTGGTGACATATCCCAAATACGAAAAGACTAATGTTTGATCAGAGTTGGCATCGATAGTATATTTACCATCAAAATCTGTTGTCGTTCCAGTTCTAGTTCCCTGTACTAGAATTGTTGCCCCAGGTAAAGGACCTACTACGTCCCGTACAGTACCTGTTATTGTAGTTTGGCTATAACCAATACTTGATAGCAGGACTGCACACATTAAAATTAAGAGTTGTTTTCTCATACAATTGTGATTTGATTAGACTTGAATTGAAATGTTATTACATTTTAGTTGGTGAATTATAATTTTGAACATTTTGGGGAGTATCTAGAGTAGGTAGTGTTTTATGAAATGCCGAAATAAAAAGGAAATACATCTTTGATATAGAAAGCAATTGGGTATACAGAATATCAAAATGTTTTATTAACATATAGGGTAATAAAACATGTAGTATAGATATACTAAATGATTTTTTTAGAAGCATTTTTCGTGTTTTTACTAAGATTTATACCAGAGAGATATACTATAAATAGGTAAGTATACCTACAATTACTAGAAATTGGTTAAGCTTGGGCACTATGTTAATTGTTACTTGTATTGATAATGGTGCCTATTATATAAGACGTGCTATTGGGCATTACCCCCCAATTGAAGTTCGTTTTTTTTACTAAAAAAAGTAGATAATCAGTAAATTTTTAATTTTTTATGATGTACTATGAAGATATCGAAAAAAAATCAAAAATATATGTAAAGAAGATAGAAATTGGTTAAGCTCATTGGCCATATATGAATTTGATCTCAGGATTTTGATAAACCCAAAACTCTGAATAGCAAACCACATAATTGCGATATAGTATTTTATAAGGTTTTAGATGTCAAATTAAGATGCTAGCCAGGCACCTAGTTCTATGACATCTCCATTAGGAAATTTAACATCATACCCCTCTGGATTAATTTCACTTTTTTGAATGTAGGGGAATTTTTGTAAGTATTCGGCACCACCGTAATCTGTATAATCTTCTCGTATAGGAAAAATAGCGATATGTTCTTTGGTTTTTTGTGTATTGGCATATCGCAATTCCCATTTACAACGTTTAGAACTAATGGCATTCTCTGTGGCCAGGAAAATAAACTTTTTATTATCCTTTATTTTTTCTTCTGTTTTTTGCTGGATCTCTTTGTCGGTTACCGTATTGGGGTTTTCTGTGGTGCCTGGATCAAGCAACAAATAATCTGCATAGATAAGTACACCAAACCCTTTTAAAAAATTAACTGCACTATCGAGTTCTTCAAGCTCGTCGTGTTTATAAGAAAAAAACAAAGAAGTTTTAAGAAATTTTGTTTCTTCCTTAAAGAGTTGCAGACTTTCAGTAATAGACTTACTATATATTCTTGCTGCATTTCTAAACTGCAGTAGCCCGTATTTAGGTAATATATTCATGAGTTCTTTAACATGATCGTGTGTAAATATCTTAACGTACTATTCCTGAGTTTTGTTGTTATGAATACTGTTAAATCTTCATAATTACTAGTGTAATAAAAGGTTTCTTTGCTGTATATTCAGCTCATAAAATATAGAAATGTCCAGATTTATAATGATAATAAACCTGGACATTTTTAATACAAGATATTTTTTGGTTACTTCCTGGTATATGTATTTATATACGTATCTGACGAACTTTTAGATGTGAGAATAAGTGTACTGGCATTTGGGGTTGAGATTACAAAAGTACTATGCTTACTTATTGTAAGATGGGTATCCGTAACAGTATAATCATAAGTTGTTTTGCTATCTTCTTCGCATACATCGCTTGTATTAGACGTGTAAAGTGTAATACTTACCTTATTAGCATTAGTAAAAACATAAGTTTCCATAAGGTCACAAGTGTCTAAATCAATAGTAGTTCCATTTTTGGTAGAACTGGATAATTGCCATTGACCAATAATAAATGTTTTATTAATTGTACCAACGACATCATCATCGGTATTACATGAAAAAGTAATATGTAATGTTATTAAAACGAATACAATTAGTTTTTTGCTCATAACTTTTCTTTTTTTGTTTTGAACAAAATTAGTTGGGTTCTAAAAGTTAGAAGTCTCCAAAAGTTAGAATTGAACAATTATGGACTCTTTTTAGGATTACGTTTGTTCTTTATGCATTTTTTTAAATGTAGTTGGAGTATGGCCAGTTTCTTTTTTGAAATATTTATAAAAAGCAGATTTAGAATTAAAGCCAGCTTCAAGCCCTATTGCTACCATGTCATAATTGTTAAATTCAGGATCCAAAATCATGGTTTTAGCTTCTTTTACTCTGTATGCATTTAAATAATCAGAAAAATTCTTTTGAGTAACACTATTAATTATTTGAGAAAGGTAACCAATACTTATATTTAGTCGGGCTGCAACATCATCTCTACTTAATTGTTGATTTCTATATAACTTTTCATTTTCCAGAAGTTGTATAAACTTTTTAAAATATGGGTTTTCCTCTCCTTCTTTAAATTTTACAGGCTCTTTCTGCTTTTCATTTGTTTTCTTTTTGTTGATCTCTCTTATTTCGAATCTGTTTTTGGCTAAGGTAAATTTGTATATCCCCTGATAACCTATCCAATAAAAAAGAATGTTAAGTAATAGCCATATAATGATAGAATAATCATTATTATAATAGTAATCTATAATATTGGTTATAATCCAAAAAAAGATGAGCAACACATGAAAAGTATAAAATAGACGTATCCATTTTAGATCATAGCCGATATCGGGTTGATATTTGATAGTATTTTTAAATAATAAACGAAATTCTACAACAAGTAGCACTAAATTAAATAGAATCGAAAAGTAATATTCTACCGTATAAAAATGGGGTATCCATGCTTTGTTATGAATAGGGTATAGGTCAAAATAAAACTGCCCGCCAATATATAGGTTTAATGTGACAGATATAACAAAAGGAGTATACAATATCCATTGTTTATTTCTGAGCTTTAATGTGGGGTTTAATAATGTTAAGTAATAAAAATATAAGGTTACCGGAAACGCCAATACTAGTTCAATATCTTCTAGTATTCTAAAATTTTGGTGCTCTTTATACCAATTATAGTGTAAGGCCCAATATTGAATATTGATAAAAACCCCGAGTAAAAGACTTATTCCCAGGTATAAATTAGCTTTGTTTTTAAAAAATTTAGAGCATAAAATTATGATGGCAAAGATAAATCCTTGAGTTACTCCTATTAAAATCAAAAAATCTAGTATTTCAAAATTCATACTTAATAAAAGTGTATTTGACCTTAATTATGTAGTTTGGATTAGATCTATTCGTTTAATTTGAAAAACCAATTTGCAATGGAGTTGATAATAAAATATGGATTTTTTTACATAGAAGAGGAGTTTTTATTTAACATGGCATAAATTGCTACGCTAACGTGTTTTCCATTTTTGATTTCGCAGTCGACCATTGTCCCTTCGTATTCAAAATCTAATTTTGCTAATCCATTTTTGCAATTCGAATTCTCTGCATCTACAAAACCTTCAATCCTATGCAATCCAAGATTTTCGAATCCAAATTTACAAATGAGAGGCATTACTTCTTTCATGATTCCTTTTCCCCAATGCTCGGGAAGAAGCCAGAATCCGATCTCTGCTTTTTTGTTTTCTTTTTCGATAGCATTAAGCCCTCCTGCACCATAGAAAGTATTACCATCTTTAGAGCAGATAGCCCACCATATGCCAGTTTCATTTTTCTCTAGTTCTGCAAACCATGTCATTTGCTCTTTGGTAGCTTCAAGACTATTAAAGCTAACCCCGTAGTATTTGATTACATCGGGATTCGAAAGACCTAGATATACATTCTCTAAATCATCGTTTGTAAACTGCCTTAGTTGTAATCGTTCTGTTTCTATAATAGGAAATGTAATCGCCATTTATGTTTTGTATGATATTATGATTTGATTTAAGAATACTTCTGTATTTCGATATCAAAATGTTCTTTTAAAAGTTCGTTAAATTTTGTTTCTTCAGTAAATTGTATGATTTCGGCATCTGCTCCTTTGGTAATTTTACATTGATTGTCATTTAAAGTAATTCTTCCTGTATCAGTTATCATAGAGATTACTTTTTTTTGTGTAAAATGAGAATCTTTACTGGTTTGATGAAATATACACATTTCTTGAAATTCATTAAAATTTCGACCTATAGTTTTAAAAATATACTGTGGAGTCGATACTTCATCTACTACTTCACTTACTCTTAAATAATCATCATCAAATTTATCAAACTCAAAGTAACCGAAATCATCAGATAACCTGTTCCCGGTTTTAATCAGTAATGGAGTGTATGAGAATTTACCAAATCCTACATCGACCAGATAATCATTGTTGTGTATAGAAGCTATTATAGCTAAATGATCATATTCTTTTCCGTATCCTTTTGATGTGCTATACACCCTGCCCGAAATCATTTTTACATTAAACCCAATTTCTTTTAGTAAATGATAGAATAACCCGTTTAGCTCATAGCAAAACCCTCCTCTTTTTTGAACTACTATTTTATTATAAATAGCATCAACGTTAAGTGTGATTTCTCTATTGTAATGAATATCCAGATTCTCGAAAGGCACATTTTTTAAGTGAGATCGCTGAAGTTCGAAAAGTACTTTTTCATTAATACTCACGTCCTTCTTGTACTTTATTCGTTCTAGATAGAGATCAATATTCATTACTGTATTTGATTTATAAAATCCTTCAATTTTGTTTCTACTACATCAGGAAGAGTGTCGTTTTCGACCCAGCAATGTACATCTGCGATGTATTTCATGCCCAGGTATTTTGATGTTTCTACAAATGGCATATGAAATCCGTTTTTTAATTGTTTATCCGAACCGCAACTTAGTACTGCCATTTCCATTCCTCTTAGTTTTCGACCTGTTTCTTTTTCTATTTTCAAACAATCAGAAATTCTATCTAAAAAAGTTTTCAGAATTCCACTCATAGTATACCAATATACAGGAGTTGCAAAAATAATGAAGTCATATTGATTTACGATCTCACGAATTAAAGGATGAAAATCATCATCTCTGTTTTTAAATTCGTAATCAAATTCTGATATGTTTTTTGTTTTTAAATCTATTATAGAATAGTTCATTTGCTGGCTAACGAACGAAGCTGCTTTGTATGTATCTCCATTGCTATTTGAACTCCCCAGAATTATAATTCCTTTTTTCATTGGGTATGATATTCTTTTTCTATAGTTATTTATAACAACATGTTATACTGAGACTAAGATAGAAAAAAACCAGTGTGATCATTATGGGTAAACAGCATATGTTTTTGTAATACCAGGTTTTGCATATTAACTAGATTGATTTCGTTAAGAAGGTTTTAGTAGGATACCGATGGTAGCGTTAATTAGTACATGGTATTCTTATTAGCGCTTTTTTCATGGATTTGCTGAATGGCATCCCAATGCTCTACAATTTTTCCTTTTTCATCAAACCTAAAAAAATCCATAGTTATATATTCGTCATTTCCGGGCCAGGTTTGATGCGTATGGAGTGCTACCAAGTCTCCCTCGGCAATACAACGTACAAATTCTATTGATTTCTCGGGATACTCGACTTGCATTTTTTCGAAGTAATCAATAAATCCCTGGGTACCATCTTCGACATCTGGATTATGCTGAATATATTGATCACCAACATAGTGTTTTACCGCTTTTTTAGGATTTCCGGTATAGGCGGTTTTGTAGAATGCGATGGCATTCTTTTTATTTTCTTCTAAGTTCATCATTTTTAGTCTTATGTTACCCTAATTGTATATAGTGTTACTAAGATAATTTTATTTCTTCGATATATCATGATGTAGTGATTGTTTAATCCCTTTTTACATGTTAAAACCCCTTGTGTTTATTAACAATTTTAGACTATATATAATTGGGAATAAAGACAAGGGTTTATGTGTTCTGAACTAAGGCAATGACATTACTAAAGTCGTTATTTTTTAGATCTTCTTTATCTATGCAAAGGTAAAGATGAGCACCATTAGAACTAAACCCATATCCTTCATGGCCTTTCATTTCAAAGGAAATCAAGTTGACATAATTTTGGCTCATATCATCATCTTCATGATGTCTTTCGGCCCATTCTTCGGCAATATAATGTTGAACAGAAAAAGGAACACCTAACAACATATTGTGACTAAAAAGCGTGTGTAAATCATTTTTTGGAGTTGGTGGTTTTAAACCAGACTCAAGAGCCATTTTTGTTCGCATTTGGATATTGATAGCTTCGTCCATCATATCATTTGAAACCTGGTCAATTCCGTCAGCATCATCTTCAGAAATATGACCGTCTTCTAGTAATGCAAAATTAAAAGGGTAACGAGGAAGTTGAAAACTATTTTTGAAAGTTATCGTTCTTGTAGTTAGTTTTTGATCATCTGGGATGTTGTTTGGAATATCAACAGGTTCGAGGTTTTCTGTATCCGGAAAGAAATAGATTTTAAAAGCATCTTCCAAATCGTCTTCCCACATGATATCATCTGTTACAGAAGCAAAACATAAAAGAATTCCTTTTTTTGGAAATATGTTCTCTACGTCAAATGGTTTTATTTCTTCAAAATTGAGCTGAAAAAAGAAAGCAAGCGGAGCCTTTTGCCCTAAAGATTGTATAGGCCATGTAAAACCAGAAGGAGCTACAGGTTTTCCTCCAAATCTTGAATTTAACAAACTTTGAGTAGATTTGTTCTCATCGACCGAGAAAATAATATTAGGGATAATTGATTTTATAACACCATCGATTTTGTCCCATTCATACTCTTTAATCTCTTCTATAATTAAATTTTTTAAGTCACTCATGTGTCAGGTAGAATTACTATTATTTTGTCTCAAATATAGATTACATTTCTCTTTTTTAGTTCCCTGTTTTCAGTGAAATTGATGAGTTGCTTTTTTCTTCTTTAAGTTTCTAATTAAGTTTTATTTCGAATAAGCAAGCTGGGGCTTTACCATAATGATCGGGTAATCCTTTGGTGTTTTTTAAATCAAAAAGTCCTAAAAAGTCAAATCCAGCCTTTTTATAATGCTCTATAAGCTTTACATTGTTACCTAAGGTATCTAATCGTATGTAATCTTTATTACTTTCTCGGGCATATTCTTTTGACCACTCTACAATGATAGCTACAAAATTTTGACCTCTATAATCGGGATTTGTTGCGATACGATGAATATAGATAGCAGCATCACCATTTTTTTCTTCCCAAATTTGCTCGTCGCTAAATGTGATGGTCCATACACAAGCAATATTGTTGTCAATGATAAGTTTCCACTGCCTGTTTTCTGCAATACTATCCTCAACAAGTTTTCGCTCAAATTCTGGCCAAACCACAACTCCTTTTTTTGATTTCTGATATGCAGAAGCTATTCTGTATAGCCTGTATATTTCATCGATATCATCTATTGTGCAATTTTCAATTTTCATACTCTTTTCATTTAGGTAATATGTATTCAAATGTCTAACTATTTCTAAAGTGCTACAACCCAAAAATTGCTAATGTTTTGTAAATTTAACAGGGTTTTTTGTTATATGAAAAAAGATATGTAAGTAGTGTTTGCGTATCTTAATTTTAATTGGCTACTACAACAAATGTAAGACAAGTCATTATTGCTCAATTTCACAATATTTTAATTTCTTCCTTAGACTTTCTATATCGGCAGGGTTAATTTTATTTCCATGAAGATCTAAATATCTTAATTTGGTTAACTCTTCCATCGATTGAGGTAAATTCGAAATTTTATTGTCGTAGATAGAAATACTTTGTAATGTTTTAAGATTTCCTATAGCATCAGGAAGTTGTTCCAGAGGGGTATTTACGATAAAAAGAATTTCTAATTTTTCTAAGTTGATAAAAGAATCCGGAAGCTCTTTGACCGCATTATTCCTTAAATATATATTTTGTAGTTGTTTAAGATTTCCTATTGAATTGGGTAATTTTCTTATCGGATTGTTTTGTAGATGCAAATCGGTTAAGCTGGATAAATTTCCGAGTGATTCGGGTAATTCGGTTAATAAATTCTCTTGCAGGTCTAAATCTTTTAATTGTTTTAGACATGCTATAGATTTGGGTAGTTTTTCAAGCATATTTAACCGTAAGTCAAGACGTTCTAAGTTGGTGAGTTGACATATTTGCTTGGTTATAGTAGATAAATTATTACCATAGAGTTTTAGTACTTTTAAGTTTTTAAAACTCCCGATGATTTCAGGAATACTATCTAATTTTCCATGAGATAAATCTAGTTCTTCTACATATTCCTTTTTATCGATTAACTCTTCTAGAAATTCGATAACACTTTGATTACCTGTTCTGTCATTTGCCAGAGTGTATGAAGATTTTTGGGCATGGATAGAAGTGCCGATAAGTAGTGCAAAAAGGAAAGATATGGTTATTCTCATAGGGCTCGATTTGGTACTGATAACTGCAGTATCTGTACTAAATATGTATAATGATTTATTTTTATTTTAGAATCTCACGTGGTTAATGAGAGCGTATATCAAAAATACGGTTTTACAAAATAGAATGTGTTGTTTTTGATAGGTATTTATAGCATTTTAATACTGTTGTTATATCGAGCTTATTTTTTGCTGAGTAATGTTTTTATTTCTGTATTTGCTCCACCACATACAATCACTAAAACAGTTTCATTTTCTGTTATCAATTCAGGATAAAAATAAGGAACAGAAAGTGCTGCTCCACATGCCGGTTCAACGATTACATTATATTCATCCAAAAAATTAAATGAAGCATCAATAGCTTCTTTATCACTAACAGTGATGGGTTTAACATTGAAATGAGATGCTAGTTCTAATGACTTTTCGGCAATTTTTTTTGCCCCCAAACTGGTTGCAATAGAAGATATTTCTTCTAATTCTATGATCTCTTTAGCTTGCCAACTTTTATAGAATGATGCTGCGCCCGTGGTTTCGGTTGTAATTACCTGAGTGCTCTTCCATCCATTTTTTTTCATTCCTTCAAATATCCCGCAAAGTAAACCCCCACCACCAACAGATACTACAATTTTATCGGGTTGTTGTATTTGCTTTGCACATTCGTCTATAATAGTAGAATGGCCTTTCCAAAGTAAAGGATCATCAAACGGAGAAACATAAACAGCACCGGTTTCTTCCGAAATTTTCTGGGCATACCTATGCGCTTCATCCCAAACATTACCATATACTTCGACTTCGGCACCCAAATTTGCTATTTTGTTAATCATAAACGCTGAGGTAGTTTTGGGAACAACCACTTTAACTTTTACACCAATGTGTTTCCCAACATATGCCAAAGAATATCCTGCATTTCCGCCCGAAGAGGCAATAAAATTTTTTTTCCCTTTTTCGAAATGAAAGCGACACAATTCTTCCATACCTCTAATTTTGAAAGAGCCGGTTGGTTGATAGCAGTCTAGTTTATAAAATATGTTTTTTTGTTGCTCTCTTTTTAATTTATGTGAGCTATAAATTGGAGTTTCTATGTAAAGTTTATGATCCATCGGTTATTTTAAGGTTATCTAGCTAAACTATATGTACTGAGTATGCATATATTAGTTTAAATTTATTCTAAAAACTCATCTAATACACCGCATAAGTGTATGTTAAAAATAGGGTTTTACAATATAGGGTATGATCTTTTGATTGGTATTTCTAACATCTAATAGACTTCGTAGTGATACATTTTGAATCTATTTTTCTATCATTAAAGCTTCTTTTTTAATGATGAATGTGTTGATATTGTTTAACGTTATACCATAAAACTCAATTTCCTTAATCCCTTTTTTCGAATTTATATTTAAAGAAAAATAGTTTTTTCTAACATCATTTATTTCATAAACACCTGCCCCTTTAAAATTAGCTAACAAAAGAGACATATTATCTAATTTCATAAAACGAACTTCTATATTATTAAAACTATATTGAGGTAAGTTAGAGTTTTCATAAAAGGAAATAGTATCTTTTTTCTGATATCCTAAATCGCTTATAAATATATTTTTTAGAATTAGTTTTTTTAATTTTTTTAAAGCTATTTTTTTGGGCTCGACTTTTCTGAAATATAACACTTCGTTTTTATTTCGAAGAATTATCCGATCCTTGTTTGGGTATTCTAGTTTAATTCCAATAGATGGGATTGAAAGTTTATTTTTGTCTTTAAGATAACGATATCCATTGTTAAAAGTGCCTTTCCATTCTTCTTTTCCCGAATCAAATGGGAATATAGAATCTTTTTCAATTTTAAACATTAATCTATTCGAAAACTCATTACTCTTTTTATTAGTTTGGGGATTAATAGCATATTCATTAATCCAAACTCCTTCCTGAGCCTGTACTATTAATGAGCATATGGTTAATACTGAAATGAGAAACTTTTTTTTGAATATCATTTTTATCGTTTGATCATGTTATAGATATATATTATATCAGGTAAATTGGTTAGCAAACCATCAATAACTCTACATTGATACCTGATTAAAATGGGTGCAAGAATAAAGCGCTAATTCTCTTAATATCCATGGCAAATATACAAGAACTTTTGAGCTAGTTATTTAGCCGTTATACTCTCATGCCTAACCGTATTAGATTATTTAGGTATCACTTCTATTTTGTATCCATATTTTAAAGATTTGAAAAAGGATCGTTGATTTTCGAATACATATCCATTTGCTATAAATTTCATTTCATACGCTTCTGTTTTTAATTCAAGGCTTGTTTTTTTCGATAGCCATATACCAATGCATCGATTTCATCTATGGATTGATAGCTATTTAGGTTTTTTAGAATACTCAAGATCTCGTTAAACGATTTTTCCTCCATATTAGAAAATGATAATAGTTTTAAATGATATCAATTTTTATTTTTTGTTTACGAATGCCGGTAAGAAGATGTCTTTCATTATTGTAAAAGGTAACTTATCTTCTTGCGAGTTGTATGCACCTCCTGTAAATACAGCTACCATATCCAGTTTAGGAAAAATCATGATATATTGCCCTCCGTTTCCAGTTGCTGTTTTAGAAACTACCATTTTTTCACCTACTTTAAATGGAATGTTCCACCACAAATAGCCGTAATCAATTCCTGTAATTTTTGTTTTTGGAGTGGTCGATTCCTCAATCCATTTTTTAGAAACAACTTGTTTTTCATTCCACTTTCCATTATTAAGTATCAATTGCCCAATTTTAGCCATATCACGAGAGGTCATATATAATCTTTTTCCCGAAGAGATCACCTTTTTATTCGAAGTATGCTCCCAACTTATATTAGTAATGCCTAATGGATTGAATAGATATTGTTGAGCAAATGTATCGATTGTCATTTTTGAGGCTAGACTTATTATTTCGGCTATTAATACTACGCCCATAGAGCAATAGTTAGAGACTGTTCCCGGTTCGTTAACCATTGGTAAATTAAGCGTATATTGAAGCCAGTCCTTTTTTTTATACACTCTATCCTCTTGCCCTGCTGATTTCTTGTCCCAGTCATTACAATCAAATCCAGAAGACATTGTTAATAGATGTCTGATTGTAATTTTATCTTTTCTCTTGTCAAGATTTTTGGTTGGCACCAGATTTTTGAGATACTTTGATATGGGATCGTCGATACTATCAATGAATCCTTTATCAATTGCAATCCCTAATAAAATTGACCTTATGCTTTTTGTTGAAGAGCGGAGGTCGTGCTGTTTATTTGCAGAATGGTCGTTGAAATATTCCTCAATAACGATTTGATTATTTTTTACTAATAAGATACTATGTAGCTTATTTTTACTACTCTGTACCTGGTTAAATAATTGATAGATTTTTGTGGTATCGATATTCTGAGAATGCAGATTGCTTGTTTCCCATCCATCCTCAAGGTTCTTTGGCTGAGAATATTTATATGAGTTTTGTCCGTAGCAAAATGTACTAATTATGAGAATAAAAAATGTTTGGGTTACTATGTTTTTCATAGTAAAAAGTAGCCGCAATATGCGTACCAGTTTATATTTTTATAAAAATTCACCTTATATATAAGGGCACATTTTAAAAATACAGTTTTAGAAAATATGATTTGATATCCTGGTTGGATTGATTTTGTTATATAGATACGTTATAACTATGGGGAGAATTAAACCTTTTAGCGGTTTTAATCCAGAATGAATCGAAAGGATCAGCTCATGATTTGATTGCGATACGATAAAAAATTGAGTAGAAATAAGTGTTCCTATGCCTAGCCACATCAACGCTGGCCCTATATTTTTTTTGAAAATAATTAAGGTTAGACTAATGATTATAATACCTCTAAGAATGCTCTGTATTGTTATTATGGCCGAAACAGGAATACCATCTTTAAATGAGTATAAGAAACTATTTGAGTTTACGATATCATCCCCAAAATAGATGGTGTATAGCTTAGATATGTGATAAAATAACAAAAAGAGAGTAGGGACTATTATGGCTATTTTTAGAATTTTTGATGTCGATTTCATATGGGCTTGTAATTATGTTATAGGTATGTAGGTCAATAAACTCAATAAGTATTGTTGCTATTTATCATTCTGCTTTATATTGATTATTCTTTGCTCAAAGCGAAGTGGAGATGGTAACGGATTTTCATATTCACTAAATTTTTCATTTAGATATGCATTATGTTTACTTCTTTTCTGATGAATTAAATCATAATGTGTAAATGTTGTCCATAATACCGATTTTAATATGGTTTTTTTCTGGTTCCACATTTGCATTTCTACCAGAATATCGCTGGTATTCCATTCTAATATTGTTGATAGAATGATTACTTTTTCCATTAACTGCGCAGGGTTAAAATATGCAATTTGATTTTGAGTCACTAACCAGCTTCTACCTGTTTTTTTCGCATACCGATACACATCAAAATCATAATTATTTACCAAATGATCTTCTCTGGCATTTATAAAATAATCTATATACCTGGAATTGTTTAAATGATTAAATGGATCACAATCAGGAAAACGGATCACTGCTATACTTTCTGGGGTTTTAGTTATTTTCATAGTGCTTCTGTCATTTTTCCAATATTTACTCCTTCTGCCATGGTAAATTTTATATCACGAACGTATTTCATATCTCCCCATAGGTATGCATTTCCTTTTAATCCTTTTGTTGTCTTCATCCGTCTGTTTAGTCTTGAGATTTCAATATCGGTGGCTTTTCTTTTCTCACCCAATACTCCATACAATCTAATAGCAGGATAAGAATCAAATTTTAATTTATAAAGCGCTTTTATCCAAAACCATTTGCTGCTATTTACCCCTAAAACGCATACATTTTTATTGATTTTTACATTATTGGGAATCTTTTCAGGAAATTTTTCAAAATAGAAACCGGTTTGATCTTTGTTTAAAAAAAACGTTCCTATTGGGGTTACTGTTGGCCTGTTATCTTTATCTACAGAAGCTATGGCTACCGATAAGCTGGTCTTAAAAGTAGTATTAAAATGTTTTCTGATAAACCTCCAGTTTGCGATACTATCCATTATATTCCTTTTACATTGTGTAAAAGTCAATATTTAGAAATACATATCCTTTGATATAGATCAAATTCGACTATTTCTGCGCTCTAATTCGGCTTAGCGTCTCTTGGGTTATACCGATATAAGAAGCAATATCACCTAATGAAATATGTAGTTCGATTTTAGGATATTCTTGCAAAAGGAAGTCATATCTCTCTTTTGCAGTTGAGAACTGAAGATATACTACTCTTTTCTGTAGTTGAAGCATTATTTTGGTAATAGCATTTCTTGTAAATCGTTCAAAATCGTGATATTTATTCGAAAGGATATTAATATGTTTCCGGTTAAACTCTAATAAGATACTATCTTCGGTAAGTTCTATATAATGCTCACTGGGATGCCCCAAAAAATAACCGGTAATTGCACAGATAAATTCATGCTCAAAAGAAAACCAGTCTGCAATAGCTTTTCCATTTTTTAGGTGATATGCCTTTGCACTTCCTTTATAGATATAAAAAAGTTTATTGGTATAACTGCCTTCACGTACCAATTGAGTGCCTTTTTCTAATTCTAGCATTAGAATATCGCTTTTCCACTCTTCAATAATTTCATTTGATAGGGTAGTATATTCGCTTGTTATTTTAGCAATAATTTTATCTAGCATTGAATTATTTTTTTGACACATCAGATATACGTAGGACTACAGCAACTATTACTATTATTTGTTATTTTTTTTTGCGATTTGACTTTCCTTTCCATTAAAATAAGTTAGTTCTTTCCCATCATTAGAAAAAGAGACATATCTGTATGGCACTTGTCCTTTGATATGAAATTTGGTATCAGAAAGCGTAGAAAGCTCAAATATATATGCGCCTTTTCTTCGCAACATTAACTTCTTATCTCGAAAGATCAATTCATCAACCTCCCCATTTTTATATTGGTACATTCCTTCGTAGTTCTTTGCATTTTCAGGAAGCGGAGTACTAGAATTGTAATCGACAGAAATTGTTTTTTCAATTGTTTGGGTATGTACAGTATTGTTTCCACAAAATGCCAAAGCTAATTGTTTAATTTTTTCATCTTGAGTTATTTCATCTGGGGTTTTACCGGCAAGTGATAGTTCTTTGATTCTTTCGATCCATTGTATTGAATTTTTTCTATAGGTATTAAGCTCTGCTTTATTAGAAGATAATTTACCGTGGCCAGCTACTATAACAGTATTTTTATCTCCAAGAGATAATACTTTATCTATAGAATCTATATGGTGGTTGCTACCACCTCCGTAATAAAAATGAGGAAAGAAATTAGTCATATAGGTATCTCCCATAAAAATGGTGTTGTTTTTTGTGAAATAAATAAGCACGTCGTCAAAAGTGTGTGAAGTAATATGATAAAGCTCGATTCTTTCATTCTCTAAATCGAGCGTATACTTGTCTTTAAAAGTAACACCGTATTTTGCACTGGTATATTTAATGTTTTCTTGAGAAATAATTGTTGCTCCTAATTCTGCAAAGAATGAATTTGCCCCGGTGTGATCTTCATGATGATGTGTGTTGATTACATATTTAATAGGTTGATTAGAAAGTTCTTTTATTTTTTCTAATAAGGCATGGTGATTATTAGATCCTGTCATAGGATCAATTAAAATGATCTCTTTATTTCCTATAAAAACACCAACATTTGTATTGTAATTATTAGATTTTACAACATAAAGATTATCTGTTATTTTCTGTTGAGTAAAATTAGATTCTTGTTCTAACTTTGTTTCATGTCGGACAGCTATTTCACCTTTTTTCTTTGTTTTTTGATCTGAGCAGGAAGTGAAAAAAACACAAAGAAAAATTAGCATCAATTGCTTTATATCGAATAAGTGTATTAATTGAATATTCATGATTTGTTTTATATAAGATGTAAAAAAACTAAAATTGTTATTTTAATTTAATTATAGCGTCTTTACATTTTTCAATAGTATCAAAGATTTCTAATGTTTTATCTTTTAAATTAACGTTTATATACGAACTACATATGGCCTGAAAATGTTTTGGTTCCAGGGCTATGATTTGTTTTTGATTTACTGTTTTATTTTCAATTTGTAAATGATAATTTTTATTATGACAAGACTGAAATAGCGTAACAAAATAGTTAAGACCCGAAAAATTTTTAAGGCTAAATCCTTCTAAGTTTTGAGAAACATCATACATCGTATGCGATACTAATGTATTGTTCTTTTTTTGTTGGTAAAAAGAAACAATCCTATTATTACTATCTTTTATAGGGGTATAAGCGCTATCTAATAATTGAATTGCAAATTGGTGGTTGGGATGTATAGATTCTTTTTCTAAAATTAAAATCTTATGACACATAAAACCCCATCCACAATGTTGTGCAGCTACATATTGTACTCCTAATAACAATAGTAGCAAAAAGAGGATGTTTTTTTTTGTATGTAATGTAATCATTTGTTATTTACATAGAATTTTTAACTCTACTATTTCTTTGAAAAATTTCTCTATATAATTTCATGTTAGTGTAATTCCCGAAGTTTTTTTAATTTTTAGTTTTAGCAGGAAATTAGTTAACAGAATGATTAATTTTAATTTAGAACAAAGATAAATTTAAGTATATTTTTATCTCTCACTGTTTTCAGTGAAAATAGTTGCAAATGTTTTTATAGTATGTATGGGATCAATAGAGTGTTTATGAAGGATAAAGAAGATAGAATTAAAAGAATAAAAAAGCCCTGGCCAACTAAAGATGCTATGGAGCAGGTTTATAAAATGAAACTTTGGGGAGGTAATACATCTGATTTTTATTCGGGTACAGGGTCACATCAACCCGAGATTGTAGATCCATATGTAGATGTTGTAACTTCATTTTTAACATCTTTTAAAAGCCCTCTTACAGTATGTGATTTAGGTTGTGGGGATTTTAATGTAGGAAAGGAATTGGTAAAGCATACGAAGCGATATGTTGCGGTAGATATAGTAACAGATCTTATATCATATAATAAAGAAAATTTTAAAGCAGAAAATTTAGAATTTCATTGCCTGGATATTGCAGTAGATGATTTACCCTCTGGGGATTGCGCTATAGTAAGACAAGTGCTACAACATCTATCAAATACAGAAGTGCAAAGAGTAGTGAATAAGCTAACTGATTTTAAATATGTTATTTTAACAGAGCATTTACCTGAAGGCGATTTTGTGCCTAATGCAGATATTATTTCGGGACAAGGGATTAGACTAAAAAAACAAAGTGGTTTAAATATTTTAGCACCGCCATTTAATACTAAGGTAAAAGAAGAAAAACAATTAGTATCAATTACTTTAAAAAATCATAAAGGGGTTATTGTAACTACATTGTATCAATTTTTTTAACTATAGTTCAGGTTTTCAAACACACTTCTCCGGCCTGTACTGAGCCATGCCGAAGTATCGATGCACTCGAATTGACGAATTTGAGATTCAAAAATATCAAAATGCACAACAAGTTATATAGATTATTACTACCCATTATATTTTATCTAATATTCCGTTATACTCTTTAGAATCCGGAGCATATGTTTTTAGTTCATTATCTCTTCCATTTATAAATAGTGCTCCGCAATTAGTACATTCCCAGGATGTTTTAAATACATGCAGTTTTCTCAACTGCATGCAGGCTTCTTCCTTATCCTTTTTAGATTCTCCTGATTTTTCAATAGCCGCATCTATAGCATCCCAAAAATCAAACCATTGGGTATCCGAAATAACATAACCTTTATTTTTTAAGTAGTCGGTTTGATCAACTATTATAGCATTACAAGAACATCTAATTTTCATATTTTCTTTTGTCTTTAATCAATATACTGTTGAGCTCATTTTAAAACTTTTTCGACGGATAGGCGTTACGACTTTATCATATATAGATATCGACTTTTAAATTCCTAGTGTCATTTCGTGTTTTACATTATGATACCGTAAAGAAGCTTTTATACACTTCTTCAATTCTAAAATAGGGATTTTTTCATGTAACTGAAAAACAATTGCCCTTTTACCTTCGTACCGAAATTTGTGATCAAAAATCAACCTGAATGTATCTACTAATCTACTTGTGCATTGAAAATACATGGCATACTGGTTAGGTGTTTTTTCTTTCCAATCTATTCGTAACGTACTTCCATTTTTGGTTACAAAACTGGGTTCGCCCCATTTTAGTGTTATTTCCATTTCGTCTATACCTTCTGTTTCTTCTGCTGTTTCTATTACCAATTTTTTTAAGAACTGCATCTTGGGCCTAATTGTATTAGGGTAGTTTTCAAAAACTTCTTTGACTTTTGGGTTTATTTTTAGTGCCAATCTCCTCATGATCTATTCTTTTATTGCAACATAAAAGTCTATTTCTGCATCAGAAGAGTTTTGAGCTTTTTCTCCAAAAACCTCAAAATCGGCTGTATAGACTCTGTCTAAATCCATTTCCCAAATTTTACTCCAATGATTAACAATCAGTCCTTTCATCAAATCACCTTTAGCAGAAGATTTTATGTATGTTCCGCCATCAAATGATTTTCCGACCATACCTTCAGGAATTTTTTCAAGACTTGTCACTTTACAACCAAGAATGGTGGTATAAGGTTTTGTGTGGTCGCTTTCATACTCGGTATAGAGTGAATAGATGGTGTTATCTTCTTTGTTTGGAATTTTCTCTAAAATATGATCTCCCAAAAAATGTTGCCACAAGTCAGCAATGTCTTTAGAAGCTTGCTGGTTTTCATTTGTGGTTCTAATTTCAATTCCAATGAGTTTAAACGGTTCAATTTTTATGGTTTGCATCTTTTTATTTTTTATATGATACAAATTTAGATTAGCCGTATGTCAAAGGTATGTCAGGGGTGTCTACCATTTTTTTCGACATTCTTCAAAATATTGTTCCAACGTTATTTTGTGTGGCTCAAACCTTTCTTGTGTGCTGCACAAGTTTTGAATTCTATCAAGACGAAAAGCCCTAAAATCATTTCGTTTTTTACAAAAAGCTATTAAAATCCAATTGTCGTTAGTCGTATACAATGCAAAGGGTTCTATTAGTCTCCGTGTTTTTTTGTGGTCTAATGAAAAATAATCGATTTGCACGATTTGGAAGTTGGCAATATGAGATTGTAATTGAATTAAATAACTACTCGTTGTTTGGTTATTTTTGTTATTTCTAACTTGTATTCGCTGGGCAAGAAGTTCTGATTTGTCTTTTTGATTAAATCGAAGAATAGACCTGATTTTGGTAATTGCACTCTGGTATTGTTCTGCCAATGAATGGTCTTTGTTTTTCAAAATTAATTGTTCTGCTGTAACTAAAGCATTAGATTCTTCTTCGGTAAACATCACGGGGGGAAGCTTATAACCTTCCATTATCGAATAACCTTTTCCTTCTTCTGTCACGATGGGGATTCCTGATTGTACCAGAGTTCGAATATCCCGATAAACCGTTCGGATACTTACATGGTGTCTGTTAGCGATATCTTTTGCAGTTACGATCCGTTTTGATTGTAATTGGGTTATGATTGCTGTTAATCTTGCAAGTCTCGGTTTTTCTTCTGCCATTATTGTTGCTTCTGTTTGTGGTTAACATCCAGGTTATGATTTTGTTGTAGTACCATTCATAAGGATATACGTTGAGTTATCGGCCATTGATTAGTACTTTTATTTTTGATGAGTTCTTTGTTTTGCTACCGGTCATTTTATGTTGACTACGACATTAAGTATAAAATACGTTTTACTTCACTTTTTTACTCCACTCACGTTGTTTTATTTCAATTAGAGCATCAATTTCCTTTTTATATTTTAATTCCCAGTAATAGTATTACAATAGTTATTATTCTTTTTCGATTCATTTATTTCATAATGTACAACAATTAGTATAGTGCTAGAGTAACTATATTTCTTGTATCGGTAAGTAACTAAAATAGTAAATATTTTATGCTTTTATCTTTTTAGTACGAAATCATATTACTACCCATTTTTGAAGTATATGATTATGGGACGTATCGTTGACGAATAAGTGAAGTTTTGATGTTTTTTCTAGATATTGTAAAGCACTGTTTTATTCGAATTTTTTAGAATATTCTGATTGTTCAAGGAATTGATCATAATTATCAATATTCAATATATCTAGCAAGGCTTTCTTTTTATCATTTGACTTTTGATAATATGCCTCTACTATTTTATAGCCCATCCAATATCCCAAATTCTGAGGTCGCCCATCGGGTGTTTGGCTATATAACCAAGGAGATAACTCTTTGGAGTTACGAGAATTATTGAATTCAATCCATAATTCCTGCTCATTTTTTTCTCCGTATGGATATACATCGGGACCATTTGCTAACCTCGTTTTTTCTCCAGAAACAAGTTCTGCAATAAAATCTGCCGTTCCTTCCCTGATACAATGTTTTAATAGTGTTTCATCTTTGGGATTATCTTTTTGAAGAAAATGAATGAGTTCGTGAATAACAATATTTGGCATTATTTCAATATCTAATGATGGTCTTCCGTAATCTGTTGTGAAATTACCATCAGAATAGACTTCTAAGGCGATCATAAGACCATTTTTGCTAGCAGTACCGCCAGATGTTGTTCTTCCTATTAAAAAGTATACAGGAGGAAACACGGCCTCGGGATATACATATTCTAAAGCATAGCATGAAGCGATAATTTGTTTTTTGAAGTTAAGAATTTTGTATGATGATGATCTGATATTGCTGTAATATTGTTTTTCTGATAAAACCAGTTCCTTTAATTTTTCGGCACTCTCTATTCTATCGGGAACAAAATCTTTAAGTCCAATACTTCCATTTCTTAGATATGCCTCGAAACTATTATTTATGGTGTCTTTAAGTAGTTTATCGTAAGATTCCCAAAAAAGATCAATATCGCTTGTAATTAATTTTATATCATCAGGATTCTCGGCAAATTTTGAGGATTTAGATTGCTTTTCGAATGATTTTTCTTTTGTTTGTTTACAGGAAACTATCAAAAAAAGAATACCTAATATTAAAATATGTTTAGCCATAGACATTTTGTGTGTAACTAAAATAGTAAATATTTTATGTCAGTGATGTTTTTATCTTTTTATTGATATGCAGGAATATTGACAGTTAGCTTACTCATGAGTTGTAGGCGTCAATGCAGCAGTGACTTCGGCACAGTTCAACCAGGATTCATGGCTTTGTACTATCATCCATTTGTCGTTTTGTTTTTGTACCGTTGCCGTCCAAATAAGTTTTCCTGTGTATTCTGGTATTCCTTTAAGTTTTAATGTTAAACGTACCGGAAGTGTAAATGTTACTACATCTTTTGATAAAACCTTGGTATTCCAACTTTCAATGGTATTATGTAGAACTTCAACCTGAGGACCAATTGCTCGATATGATTTTCTAAGATCATTTAAAGAATGGATTATTCCATCGGTTATAAAATACGAATTATCGGCTTCAGAATAATGAATTAGACCTGCCTCAAAATCCATATTGTTCGAATATTCGAATACCTCTTTAACTACATCGGTAGCCGATTTTGTAATTTCTTGTATTTGAGCTTCTGTTAATTTATTTTCTGTTATTTGACAGGATTGATTCAAAAAACAAAAAACGCTAAGTAGTAGCGGTATATATCTTTTCATCTATTGTAATTTTTAATGGCTAATAACTAAAATAGTAAATATTTTATGCTTTTCATCCTTTTGTTCTGATTACGCTATTAGGAAGAGACATGAATATGATCACTAGCGAGTAAGGCACATAATAGGAGGAGAAAGTTTTTTGTATATAGAGAGGTGTTGGGTTCGTTAGGTTTTGTTATAGCTACTTATTTTGTTAATCAACCCTGTGAAAATAAACCCATGAAACGGGTATACCGCATACCAGTATAGTCTGCCAGCCAAACCTAAAGGTCTAAATGTAGCCGTTTGTATCACATCGTTACCAACTATTTTAAATTCGAGCCACGCTTCTCCTGGGAGTTTCATTTCTGCAAAAAGTAATAATCTCCCTTCTTGTTTATTTGCATAAAGCACCCGCCAGAAATCTAATGAGTCGCCAACAGATATAGTAGATGGATTAGTGCGACCTCTTCTCAATCCGACTCCTCCAAATAATTTGTCTAAAAAACCACGGATTCTCCAAAGCCAGTTGCCATAATACCATCCATTTTCACCCCCGATACTCCAGATTTTCTCTAGTGATGATTCGTAGTTTTCAGTTTGTCGAATACGCTTATCTTTAAAACATCCATATTCTGGAACCGCAATAAATTCTGATATGTTACTGGTTATCTCGCTACTAGAATACGAATCTTTCCAGCTAGAAATGATCTCTTTATTTTTAATCTTATCAAATGCTCTTAATAGCGCTTCCTCATAAGATATGGGATGTATGTTTAGTAGAGTATTGATTTCGTGATCTCTACATACAACTTCAACTTTCATACTATCGACCAGGGACCTGGCCAGTTTGTAAGAAGTAGAGGTTACAAAATATAACCAATAAGAAGATAGTCTCGGGGTCATTACAGGGATTGTCCAGATTCTTCTTTTTAAATTTCGAACTTTTGCAAAGCCAAGTAGCATTTCTTTATACGATAGAATATCATCGCAACCAATATCAAAATTCCTGTTATACGTTTCTTCTTTAAGGATACATTCGATTAAAAAACGTTGTACATCTGCTATGCCTATAGGTTGGCATTTGGTAAGGAGCCATTTGGGCGTAATCATTATAGGAAGCTTTTCTACCAGATCACGCATGATCTCGAAAGATGCACTGCCAGATCCAACAATGATTCCAGCCCTAAAACACGTTAGGTTATAATTCCCTTTTCCTAATTCTTCCTCAACAGTTTTTCTTGATAACAGATGTTTAGATAGGTTAGACTCATTAACGATACCGCTTAAGTATATTACTTGTTTGACTGTTGTATTGGATAGCGCATTTCTAAAATTGACAGCGGATTTCTGTTCTAATGACTTGTAATTGTCTGATGTCGACATCGAGTGTACCAGGTAATAAGCTACATCAATATCAACAGGAATTTTTGAAAGCGAGGGAGCATCTAACAAGTCAATTTCTAGTACAGAAATACTCGAGTTCAGTGATTGGGGAGGATGAAATCTAGAGGTGTCTCTTACGCAACATACCACATGATATCCTTTATTTACTAATAAAGGAAGCATTCGTTTACCGATGTAGCCTGTAGCACCTGTTAGGAGTATTTTCATGTATTTAATAGAACTTGTATATAGTAAATATACCTTTTATACTTGTTTGTATTACGTACTTATAGCTATAATCCAACACTTTTTTCTCGTACTATCCAGAGTGTGGTATTTACAATACAGTGATATAGGTGATGTAGGTTAGAAAAAGCAGTTGAATAATATTAATAAGTAATGCCATTTTAACGACTTGATGTTTTCGTTTTAAACCTTTTTCCAAATCATTGATTTGACTTTTGATATCTTGTGTTGTCTCCTCTTTTTTATGGCTATTTGGGATGTTGTTAAAAAACAAAAAAGATTTTTTAGAAGAATTTAAATATGGAGTTATGGTATACACCGTAATGAGTATCGAAAAAATCGAAAAAAGAAGTATTAAACTAGTGACTACTTTAAGCGGAGAAAGATGTAATGGAGAAACTAGTGTTGCTAATTCGCCTATAAGGGTTATGATGCTAACAATAATGAATATGTTAAGAACTAAAATAAGTATTCCTTTGATGTTAATTTCGTTATCATGCCCTTCAAAGTGTTCTATTGTTTTTATTTTTTTTTCGTAGCCCATTTTACAAGTTATTAGTTGTGATTAGCTAAATAGGATGTTTTACATGTGATTGGATAAAGCTATTAGTGTAACAGTATCTCAGTATTTCTTTTATAAAAGTACAACTACCATTTGTAAAAAACTTACGGGAAACCTCATGGTATCAGAAAGATAGCTTCTCGATGGCTCTGTTGAACCCTTCGGTTTATCCATACCGTAGCCTGAGGTTATCGAAGGGTACGGCACAACTTGTCACCCCAGACTTGATCTGGGATCCACTTTTTGAAATGCGCGATTCTGAATTCTGGATCAAATCCGGAATGACAGGATAAGTTATAGCACATTACATCATCTAAACTAACGAGTATGTACCGTGAGCCCTTCGATAAACCTGTCCTGAGTTTATCGAAGGGCTCTGGACAGGCGAAGGGTACGTGAAAGATATTCCTTTGGGATTGAGCCACACCTATCATAATAAACCCTTGCACGAATCATCATGCAAGGGTTGTATTATAGGTTTATGGTGTTTTTTATTATGCTTCTTCGGGAGAAATAAACTTGTATACCAATCCGGCAAAAATAGCTCCTATGATAGGGGCTACCCAAAATAACCATAGTTGCTCTATTGCCCAACCTCCTGCAAATAATGCCTGGCTTGTACTTCTGGCAGGATTTACCGAAGTGTTGGTTACCGGTATACTTATAAGGTGAATAAGGGTTAGCCCTAATCCTATGGCAAGGCCAGCAAAACCTTTAGGAGCTTTAGAATGTGTAGCGCCCAAAATAATAATCAAGAACATAAATGTCATTACGATTTCGGTTACTAATGCTGCAAGCATAGAATAGCCACCGGGAGAATGGTCCTCATATCCATTGGCAGCAAATCCACCGATTTCGAATCCTGATTTTCCTGTAGCAATAAGGTATAAAATCCCTGCACCAGCAATACCACCCAATACCTGGGCAACGATATAAGGAAGCAGTTCTTTTTTATCAAAACGACCGCCTACCCATAACCCAATAGATACTGCAGGATTAAGATGGCAACCCGAAATATGCCCTATGGCATAAGCCATGGTTACAACGGTTAAACCAAATGCAAGAGCAACTCCTGCAAATCCTATCCCTAACTCTGGGTATGCCGCTGCTAATACAGCACTTCCACACCCACCTAATACTAACCATAAGGTTCCGATAAATTCTGAAATTAGTTTTTTCATGTTGTTTATTCTAGTGTTGATGTTAATAATGAGGGTATGAATTATTACTAAGGTACTTATCTTTCTTTTATGCATTCTATTCTGGTATGATCTTTTCTTTTAATTTCGGATGAAGTGCAGAATAACAGGATAAGGATACTGTAATGACTCGACTGATGTACTATACTGTACCCTTCGAGAGCACTTCGACAAGGCCTGTATGACACCTCAGGGTGCACTATAATTTGTCACACTGAGCTTGTCGAAGTGCTTTCAAATCTACTTTTTCGATTTTATTAGGATTGTGTCCGTGTTGTACCCTTCGATAAACTCAGGACAGGTTTATCGAAGGGCTCAGGGTACATAAAGATATTTTCTTAAGATTAAGTGGTATGCTTTTGAGTGTGTATACATCTTGACGTACAGAACGAGATGTATTACACTATTTGCAATGAATTATGTAGGTTGTTAACTACAGTTATCCTTTACCTTTTCTAGTGCTTTTGGAAATGTAGTTTTCATAAAATCCAGATGCTCATCAAGGACATCTATTTCAACATTAAGGGTAATACTGTCTGTTTCACCAGTAAGGGTATAAATTTCTGTAGCGCCCGACCATGCTTTTGTTTCATCATCAACGGGTTGTTCCTTTCCTTTTACGACATTTCCGATATGCTTAAACCTCATGATTTTATTCGGAATATGTGTTTCGATGATGCTGTAGATACCACTTTGATCAGGAGAAAGGAATAATACTTTACTACCTTCTTTCCAATTATCAGTAATGGCATAAGAACCTTCAAAAAATACACTAGTCCAGTCACGATAGGAACTATCGTTCCATAGTGCTTCCCATATCTTGGTTTTTTCTGCCTTAATATCTATTGAAAATTGTAATTTGTTTATCTTCATAATTTAAGATTAAGTTTGAAAATTAACTATAGTGAAGCACAAATTGCAGCTAATGTCTAGTATATGGGGTGTTACAAAATTTTCTGTAGGAAACGCTTTGATAAGTCACTAAGATAACAAAATTATAACGAATTCTTTTAGAGTAATTTAGTAGCAATTGCAAATAGTTATTTAAAGGTTACTTCTCCTTTTGGGGTTGTAATGGTCAATTTGAGTTGTATGGTATCACTGTCTTCTATTTTCATGAATGGAATCGTTGATTTGTTTTTCAATAAAATGTCTGTTATATCTTTCTTATGCGGAGTTTTAATTTGAAATTCTTTTAAAACACAAAGCGTATTCTTTTGAATCGAAGGATGCGTTGTTTTATCAGACCAACTTATAAAGAAGGGATTAATGTTTAACCCTGGATTAGTTATCCGTAATAACTTCCATTTCAATTCCTCTCCGCTGGGCTTATTTCTTGACCAGTTTTCAATTCCTTTGGTTTCAAATTGGGAGTCTACTACTGTTTTTTCCAGAAATTCTATCGTATCAGTAGCTATTGCAAAACCAATAGGTTTTAAAACATCCATATTTTTAAAAAACTCGGGGATTGTGTCTAATTCCTTCTTTGGGGCCAGGATTTCAATATAGATCATATCGTTCATGGGCACTATAGCATTATGAGTATAACTGTTTGGGTGCCCTCCTCCGTATATAGCTTTTACCCCGGTTAATTCCTCGAATTGCTTAATACCCAAATCCAGGTCATTTATAGCCAGTATAATATGATCTATTTGCATATTGTTTACTTCTTTTTTTGCACATCCTATGGCGATCAATATTACAATGCAAAAAGCAAAAAACGGGTATTTTCTTTTCATTTTGATCATAATTATACACCATACTGGTATATGCATCCTTGTACATATATACCTGTTTGTCGTTGTTTATAAGCAGTTTATTTATTTACTCACCCAAAGCTACCATTATCTTTTTAATATAGCAATGATACTGTATAGGGTAGGAGGTTTTTTCCTATATCATTGAAGTGCTGAGGTCTTTATTTAGACGTAGAGTGTTGTATTGCACGGATTGCAAATCCGCGCTGTCGGGTTTATAAGCAGTTTATTTATTTACTCACCCAAAGCTACTATTATCTTTTTGATATAGCAATGATACTGTATAGGGTAGGAGATTTTTTGGGATATCATTGAAGTGCTAAGGTTTTTTATGTAGGCATTGAGTGTTGTATTACACGGATTGCAAATCCGCGCTGTCGGGTTTGTGTTTTGTTATTTATTGGAATATAAACTTTATTAGCACTATTCCAGTTATGAGTGAAGTTAAGTTCAACAATCAGATTTGCTTTATTCCACTCAAATTTGTCAGACGAATTTATACTTTCATATTTATTATTTTCCATATTCAAATACAACTTATCCAATAGTTTTCCTGAACTCAAAATTTCAATAATTTTCGAGCTCTTTATTGAATCCGTTTTTATATCTCCACACTGTTCTATTGTCAAATCTTCAACTTCCCATTCCTTTGTATAGATTCCTATTGAAAAATCATTATTTGGGATTATCAAATTTGTACATAAAACCTTAGAAGATTTCTTGATGTCAGAAAGAGTTTTTTCATACGTAATTTGATTTTGTGAAAACGAAAACGTAAAGATGAAAAGGAATAATATATTAATCGTAAACTTCATTCTCAAATGTTTACTAACATTGGTATATGTACGATTGTTATATCGTGTTATAAACTTGCTTTTATTCGTTCGGTTATTTCGTCAATTGATCCAAGTCCGTCAAAAGTCTTGACCTCAAGTTTTGATTTCATATATTCAATAGCGGGTCTTGTAGAATCTTCAAAAACCTCTATTCGTTTTATATGAATTTTAGGATCTTTATCATCTTTTCTGTCCGATGTTTCTGCTCTTTTCCTGGCTCTGTTTAAAAGTTCGGATTTCGGAACATCGATATTTAAAACTTTTCCAATTTCCATATTTTTTTGATCAACCAATTCAATTAGATCATCAACCTGAGCATCTGTTCTGGGATAGCCGTCTAGAATTATTCCTGCATTAGCTTTATTTTCATCAAGGATTTGTCCAAACAACTCTTTCATTATAGAATCAGGAACCAAATCTCCCTTTTCTTCATATTCAGACATTATTTTTCCGATTTCTGTTCCGCTTTCTTTTTCAAATCGACATCGGTCTCCAGTCGAAATATGCTTAAAATCTAATTGCTTATTTAAAATTTCGCATTGTGTTCCTTTTCCAGAATAAGGAGGTCCGGTAATTATTAGTATTTCCATCTATTTTTCTTCTTGCTTATATAATATTTAATGTAAAATGCGTTTACATTACGCTTCGTTCTAAGTTTTTGTCCTTTTTAAAAGTGATAGGTGTCGTTTTAACAGTTGCGTCCGGTTTGTTCCCATTTGAACCATTAATCAAAGTTCGACCAGAAATTAGGGCTTCAATAAACTCAGTATCAGATTTCAATATTTCAACTTTTAAATTTTCCAGACTGGCATGTTCAAAGTAATAAACATTAGAAAGGTTTTCTTCCCGATTTTCATCCCAAGATTCAACTTGTTCAATCACTGCTCCTTCGTTAAGATTTAAAGAAGATTTATCCAATAATGCGGTAGCTTCAAAATGAGGATTAGGTTCCGATATTGCTTCTTCAAGTTCAGAAACTCTACTTAGTGAGTCTTTAGTCTCAAAATAAATAGTGAATTCCCATAAGTCAGATTCTACTTCAATCAAATTGTAGTTGGCCTTGGATACTAAAAATTCTTCTTTTCCAAATTCATCATGAATGAGGCTGACTATCTCTTTTTTTGAATTCATATGATGTTCAGTTTTTAGAATGTATTACAACAATAGTATATACATATACCTATTTATAAGAGTTTATAATTGTTTACTCACCCAAAACTACTATTATCTTTTTGATATAGCAATGGTAATGTATGGGGGTAGGAGATTTTTGCGATATCATTGAAGTGCTAAGGTTTTTTATTTAGATGCTAGATTGTATTACACGGATTGCAAATCCGCCTTATCGAGTTAGGGTTATATTTTGTAGTTATACCTAGTTATATTGATTTTTCATAAGCCTCAGAAATCCAGGATTTTAATTCTTTGTCAATTTCTGATTCTTCGGATAGCCGAACTCTATGCGTGCACATTGTTCCGAATGGCCCTGAGTTTTCAAGCCTATTTGTAGTTGGTTTGTCTTTTAGTTTAAACCCTAAGTCAATTCTTGTTTTAGTCGCCGGCTTAATTAGAACGAATTGTCTTTTTCTAATAATACTAACACTTCCTTTTTTTGGTGTAATGGTTACATCAGAGCCTAATGATGTAACATAATCAATTAGTTTCTTATAAATTGGAATCAGATTTTCTTTCCCTTTATATTGAGCGTCTACTAAATCATCAGGAGAGTTATTTTCTTGTTTGGATAAAGTCACAATGGTATTAGCAAATCCATGCGTCACATTATGTTCTGCCTTTAAAAACTTAACCCCTTCAGAATGTTTAGCAAAGGACTTTTCTTTAAGAATAGCTTTCCATTCTTCTAATGACTTACCTGTTTTTTCAGGAATGTTGTCAATCATAGTTTGTAATGCTTTATCCATCTTTAATCTATTAGTTACATTGATTATAATAAATAGTATGTGTATAGTAGTTTACTCATCCAAAGTTATCATGCTGTCGGGTTATAGAGCCTGTAATTGACCCCAAAAAAGAGTATACTATTTATTCTTTCTAATATATTTTTCTACAATATACCTTTTTATGTTGGCTTTTTTTACCTCTTCCAGCCCATATTGAATAAGAGTATCTCCTTTTATTTCTATGGTAAACGGAAATTTGTGACCTCTTACAGCTTCTACCGCACAATATTGTAATGTTTCTGTATAGGTATTTCCTTCCAGGGTATATGTGCCTCCGCCTCCATAAAAATCATCTGGGTTGGTATGATTTTGATTAAAAAATGCAAAATGATCCTTACCGATGATTTTTATAAAATCTGATACAGTCATATCTTTAATTTTTACAGAATCTCCTTCTCTAATCTCTCCATACACCATTTTCCAAGCTCCTTCTATTTTTTTGATCTCTTTGGGTTTTGATAGGGTTGGGGTGGTTTCGTTTTTGTTGCAGGTTATAAAAATAAAAGAACAAGCTACTAATATAATTTGGTTTCTCATAAAATGTTGATTGATGTCGATAAAGTTACTTTTATTTTGGTAACAACACAACCTCTACCAAGGGGGTACCCCCTTATCGATATGGGGGGTACCCTATCAAAAGGTAGTTCGAGCTGATATTTTAACGCTTCGAAGGGTGATGATGACCCTTCGAAGTGATACGATCAGGGTTCGAGCTGATATTGTATGGCCTAGAGGGCTTGGCAGTAGGGATAAAAGTGATATGTTTTGGGGCTCGAGGCCATAAAGGGAGTCTTCGAAGGACTTCGGTAACGCTTCGAAGCGTGTCTTTAAGGGATAGAAGCATCCCGATAAGGGGTAACTACTATAAAAACAAAAGCACCAGCCTTCTGGCTGGTGCAGTTTTGATACGATGTGGATATCGATTTATAGTTCTGTGTCGGGTGTATCGGGTGTGATTCCTCCATTTTTTTTAAAAAGGACTTTCATATCCTGGTACACCGATTTGGCACCGGGTTCGTTCTCGCCAGCCAGAAAACGCATCATACGATAAAAACTTAATGCATTAGAGTAATTATCATAGTCTAATAGGGTTTTGGTATCTACCAATTGCTGGGATAGGTTTTCTAATAACTGTACGTGAGTTTCTATCTGTTGGCGGGTACTATAATCGCGATCAAACTCTTCTTTATCCAAAAAATTGGGGATCCAGCTAGGATGCTGCTCCATATAGTTTTTGGCTTTATCTACGATAAGTTTGTTTTGATTGGCGATACGCCCGTATTGTGCCCGTTGCTCGGGAGTAAGATTTACCGTTTTACCCAACAACACCTCTTTTATGGTATCGATCCCCTGGGTTAATTTGTTTAATTCGTCTTCTGTAAAGGTTACACTAATTAAATTTTCTAATGCCATGTTTACTATATTTTATGGTTTATAAATATTTATAACACAAGAATATAGTACCCCAGTTTCATTTTTCGGAACTGAGATTTTTTTAAGAAAGGTTTAGCTAACTTTTTGATTTTGTTAAGGTTGTGCCCTTCGACTACGCTCAGGGTACGCTTCGACAGTTTAGTATTACACCTCAGGGTGCGGTATGAGTAAAAAAAAACACGTACTCACGTACCCTGAGGCACTCGAAGGGTACACTTCGACAGTTTAGTATTACACCTCAGGGTACATCACAACTTGTCATCCCAGCCCTTCGGCCCAGCTCAGGATAAACTAAAGGCTGGGATCCATTTTTAAAGACGATAATATGATGAGTTCTCGATAGTCCTGCTGAGCCCTTCGATAAACTCAGGACAGGCCCTGTCGAAGTACAATTTTTCTCCATTACATTACGAAAAACCACTCGAACTGACGGGCTAATACGCTACGTCATATCGAGTGCGTGAGGAACGAGCGTGTATCGAGATGCATTTGAAAACGATAACATAATAGATTCTCGAAGGGTACAATCACACCAATTCTATAAGATATTTTAACCGATGATAACACTGTTTTGCCAGGGGGCGTAGGGATTCTCCCAGGGGGGTGATGTCATAATCGGTAGCCATACTCATAAAAGCGGCATAGGTCTCGGCCAGGTAGTCGTTTTTTTTCTCACTGGGGATATGCATAAGCTGGTAAATGATCTCTAAGATCTCTAGATGGTGTGTATTTGATCCCTCTAATCCCAATTGCGCTAAGCCGTATACTAATTGGCAATGTTTTAGATCTTGTTGTATCAAATCGATGATAAGCTGCTCATTGTTTTGGTGCATGGTATCTGTTTTTATGACAAAACAAATATCAGTCAATCACACCACATTCTTGTCATACAAAAAGTTGACAAGGTGTTTTTATTTGTATTGGGTATTGTATGGTTTAAGGTGCAAATCCGCACTTTCAGGTGAGAACAAGTAGTTGGTTATAGGATACATTATTATGAGCTGGCTTTATTTATTGTTGTCGTTGAAGACTCGAACTCCATCTCTTGTACGCATTGTAAATTTATCAATCCACAATGCTTACAAGCGTCTTACCAATTGGACCAAACGACAATTTTATCTTGACCTCTCTAAAATAAAGAAATTATTGGTTAAATGCTCGTCAATTTTTAATGAAAAATGGCGTAAAAATCTTATCAAATCCATTACTTTTTCAAACCCGATTGAGTGAGGATTTCCATGCCCAATAGAATTCCTTAAATCACGCATTATGTCAAATGTTTCTTTTAAATTTTTATCAATTAAATCAGGATGTTTATTTACTTTTTCGGACATATCTAATCCTAAACCGTATTCTAAAATTTCGGGAATCATAACACTCTTAAATCCATTTCCAACCACAGATTCAATGAAATACTTTAATCCGTAAGTTGCTAACAACTCACTTGGATGTCTGTAATTAGGTTCATCGTCTAAAATCTTGATATGTTTTTGGTACTTTTCCCACTTTATCTTTTTTAGTGGTTCGTTTAATTTCTTTTTACTTTCTATAATTGTACTATTCTGGTTTTGTAAAAAAGTACGATGTCTATTTTTCACAGTTTCTATAAATTCAGATTTCCCTCCATGAAATTCAATTAACTCATTTACAACATCTCTAAAATAAGATTCAAAAAAGCTAAAAGCACTTAATAAAGTATATTTAGATAAATTTTCTTTGTATTTACCTGAAAGAGATTCAAGTCTTCCAATATCAGCTGTTTCTTTGAAATAATCTGGATTAGCAAGCTTTTCATAATTCGGAACTTTTTCTTTAAACCCTTTTATAGACTTTTTTAAATTCGGAACAGCATAGCAAACTAAAACTGTGAAATCAAGAATGCGTTGTTGTTCCTTTTTCAGGTTTTTAAAAGACTCGGTATGTCCAATCATAGTTCTGTAGTTTTTTCAGCTTGTTCACGGTCTCGTGTATTAGTAGTAGATTTGAACTCACTAACTTTTCAGTTTTTCATTCAGATTAACTATGAAGTCGTGATAAGCTTTATATTTATTTTTTGCATCTTCTTTATTTAGTTTACTAATATCACTAAGTATTCCGTTTACCAATATTCCCTTTAATTCCTTTACATTTATCTTTCCTTGTAGGTTTTTATTTTTGGTTTCAATTTGTTTTATTACTGGCTTTTTATCGTCCAATTCTATTTCAACATTATAGTTTTTACTTATTTCCGAAATAATGTAGTTAATAGGGTACAAATCTTCAAGTGTTGAAGCTTTATTTGTTTTAGAAATGTCATTAATTTCAAAAGTGTTTTTAGTGTTAAAAGACTTGCTTTCTTTTTTTACTTGCTCCTTAATTCTTACCCCATCAGAATCAGAGTCCACAACTACAAAACCTTTAACAAGGCGTCCTTCCATAAATTTCACATAAGTTGATATTTTTTCTACTCCATCAGCTGATAAAGTCCCTATTCTTACAGGTTTTATATCTCTCTGATATTTCTTTAGAAATCCATCAAACAAATCCTTATCAGTTTTTCCTTCAAAAATTAGCATATTAGGCTGGATATGTTCATATACAGAAGTTCCCAAAGCTTCATATATGACCTCTTCTTCATAAGGGTTGTCTTTTTCAATTTGTTTTATTGATGTTAAAGACTTCTCTTTTGATACTTTGAAGTGTCTATCTAAATTTAGCTTATCAACCATATAAATTGAATGGGATGCTATAAAAACTATATTTGATAATGCAATTTTCAATAATTCTTCTCTCAAATATTTGACACCACTTGGATGCAGATGAATTTCAGGTTCATCTAATAGAATAATCTTGTTTTTAATTTTTTCGGTATTGCTTTCAATAGATAAATTTAGAAGTATAGAAATAAACTGTTGAAAACCTTCACTTCTTTGTTCCATTTTATATTTGGGAAGTGTATCATCCTTGTCCTCGACCATAACTGAACACAACATATTTTCTATTTCTATAAAGATATTAATCTTGTGTTCAGGCCATCTTTCGTTTATGTAGTTTGTAATTGAAGTAGAAAGTTCTTGTTTTAATTGTGCTCTTTCTTCGATGTCATCTTTTATTAAATCAATCCTTTTCTCTATATCAGTTATCCCTGAAATATTAAAAATATTCCTTAACGGTAATGATGTACTTGGATTAGTGGAAAAAGCATTTAAGTCTATGGATTTATTGACAAGAAATTCACTTGAAGGTCTCCAAATTATAGGCATTGGTGTATTGTGAGTCACATTGTCCAACATTTTTTCTTCTAAGTGAGATTCAATCTTTGATTTCGTTAATAGAGTATATGTAGGACCTAAAAGTGACTTAATATTATCCTTTGTCAAAGATTCTTTCTCTTTATACTTATCGGTTATTAAGTGAAATGAAGAATCTGAACTATTATAAACATATTTAGAGAACTCCTTGTCATCATTTATCCATATATGTAGATAATCTTTTCTGTCATTATCAGAGTTTATTTTTGTGTGTCTTTGAATTTTGTAAGGATTAATTCTCGAGTGTAAAACTTTGGGTATTCCAAAATTGTCAAATTGCTTTCTGTAATGTTCAAAATTGTCAAATTTTAAATTGAGACTTATTTGTATGGACTCTTCTTTTTTCTTTGCTTTTTTGTTACAGTCTGTTTGATAGTCAAAATTAGCATCCTCATTCAGTAAAGAGATTGCTTTGAGAATATTGCTTTTACCCGATTCATTCTTACCTAAAAATATTTGACATTTTTTATTAGAGATTTTAGTAATCGGTATTACTAAACTTTCAATACTTCTATAGTTCTCTATTTCTATACTTTCTATCTTCATTTTGTCTAATTGTGGCTAACAAACGGGTTTAAATATGTGTAAACGTTTGTATTTTTTAACCCCCTAAAACTACTGCTACCTTTTTTATTACGGTTACGGGAAACCACATGGTGGATGAGAAAGTTTTTTGTATAGGATCTAGGTTTTGGGTTTGGGGTGTGAGGTATCGGGTATCAGGTTTGAGGTTTTAGGTGTTAGGCGTACCCTTCGGCTACGCTCAGGGTACGATATGGTTCAGGGTACGGATATGAATCATCAAAACATGCACTCTTCACGTACCCTGAGCGTAGTCGAAGGGTACAGGAAGGGTAACAACGTAGTAAGCGAGGAAGTTAAAAAAAGTTTAGGATCGTTGATGTACCAGTTCTAAAGTGGTTTCGTATAATGGGGTGCCTTCGACTTTGGTCTTTATCCAGGCATAAAAACTCATATCAAAAATATCTTCGTCCTGGGGGGTAGGAGTGGTGAGTGTGGTATACATCTTATCCTTAAATGCTGCCGTAGTGGCGACCTCTGGTTTATGGTAGTAGGTAATCGCTAGTTTTAAGAATTCTGATGCCCGCGTTTCTTTATTGCTCTTAAGATAAGTGCCGTGTTTCTTTTTAAAACTGTTGACCCTGGATTCTACAATATCGATATGATCCAACTCTATACGCAACAGGATCTCGATCAGGTTTTTCTTAATTACCCAGGCAAGTCCCGCTTTTTCGGTATACCAGTGATCACTATGATAAAAATCATTAAGAATACCCAGGGCTTCTTTACACTGTTGTTGCTGAAAATAATATACGATATGACTTAGCTTAAGATCCAGGATATAGGCAATCTGGTCTTTGTATTTCTCATAATCAAAAGTATCTAAGATCATAATAGCATCTTTTGCCCGGCCTGTATAGTTAAGATTAAGCGAGTGTAGTAAGGTGTATTGCGGAAAAAACCGCTTGTAATACTTGTCCTGGTGTTTTTTCATCTGCTCGTGCATAAGGACCAGGTACTGCTGCGAGGTGGTAAACTCTTTACTTCTAAAATAAGAATTGGCTACATAATACAAGATTTGGATATGGTAAAAAAGGTGTTTGTCGATTACATCTTCTTTGGTGTCTATCTGTGTATAGACTTCTTCTACAAAAGGCAGTATAGCACGATAATCCCTGGTGATATGAGCCGTTTGGTTTGTAATCTCAAGGATCTTAAATAAGGATCGAAACGTAAGGTCTTGTGTAATCGATAACCCGAATTTGGATAAGGTGTTTTTTATAATCGGTACAGCATCTCTTCGTTGTTTCATGAGTTCGTGCTGTACGGTGGCATAAAACAGGTTTAGGTTTTCTTCTTGCTGTAGTGATTTTTTATTACTCCTGAAATTAGCAAATAATGTCTCTATTGCTATCCCACGATTAAGATGAGCATATTGGATCTGGGTGTAATAAATCTCGTTTAGAATACTGAAAAGTGCATAAGTTTTGGCCTTTTGCTCTGCTTTGGCAATGGTCTTAAAAGCAATTTTATATTGTTTTTGCTCAAAGAAACTCCTGCTGGCTCTAAGGAGCTTAAGAGTTTCCATCTCTTCTGAAGTTTCTTCCTCAAAACTTTTGGCAGCAATAAAATCAATGAGCGTGTCATGCAGTCTTTTACATAGGGCGTGATACGCACCCTTGGCTCTTTTGCCATAAATCTGGATATCGAGGTCTTTAACCATTGATGTGGTATCCAAAAGCTTAAACAACTGTATGTTTTTGGTATCGTTTCTTTTATTCTTTTGCCGCAATATCGCAATGAAATTTCGCTTCGATTCGTCAGATAAGGTGTGGATTATAGAAGAAATAACATGCATTGTATCGTAAGTATAATTTTGATAAAGATACTATGAATATTGAAATGATTAGATTATTAACATAAATGTATCGTAAGTTTTTTTGATAAATCGAATTTTATATCAAGGCATATCATCGCACATTTGTCCTGTTCGAATGAACAATTGAATTTTTATTGAATCATCAAAATACAATAATTATGAATTACAAATTTAGTAACGATGTATCCGAGGATACCGTAATCGAAAATGTAGAAAAGAAAGAAAACAAAGTATATGACCAAAAGCCAACGCCGGCTTTTATATCGGCATCATGGTCTGCACTATTTATAGGAATGATATCGTATTGCACCGGATTATGGAATGCAGGGATGGTACTTAACGAAAAAGGATACTACTTTACCATCCTGCTATTTGGATTGTTCTCTGCGGTATCTGTACAAAAAAGTGTTAGAGACAGGCTAGAGGGGATCCCTGTTACCGATATCTATTACGGGATTAGTTGGTTTACCACGCTTACCTCTATTTTATTGCTGATTATCGGTTTATGGAATGCCGACCTGGAGCTTAGTGAAAAAGGGTTTTATGGGATGTCTTTTACCTTAAGTTTATTTGCTGCCATTGCGGTACAGAAGAATACCAGAGATAAAAAGTTTATCGAAAACAGCGAAGAGTAATTAAACCCGAATTATCAATGACGTTAAGTTAAGGATAAAGTTTAAAAATTTATGTCACATTGAGCTTGTCGAAATGCTTTTCAAAAGTATGTTTTCAAATGTCTTCGACAGGTTTATCCTGAGTCTATCGAAGGGCTCAGACTGACAATTAAAAGCTTAACTAAACGACATTGCCCGAATTGTGCATTAGCACTTCGATATAAAAGGTTAACAAAGTGAAATCAAAAGAAGGGGCCTTAGGGGGGCTTGAGGTCTCTTGTTTTGATGATTAAAGAAGACAGCCGTGTGGCTGCGGCTGTCTTTTTATTAAAATAGACTACTTAATTATTTATAATTAATCACAAAATTTACCTACGATGAATGTACTATTGAATGAAAAGAGATTGACCATTATTAATCTTGTGATCGTATCATATTTTGTAGCACTATATCTAGTTAATTTGTTTACAATAGATTTTGTTTTGGTAGGTGTATTTAGAGAGTTACTCACTATTCCTTTTCTAATTGGTCAAATAGTGTTTTTGCTATTTGATATACTCTTTCTAATAAAACAAAAAAGGATTCGTGTTTTTACTCTGTTTAGTGTTGTTTTATTAATTACCAGCACTTTTATTACTATCGGAAGCTTCTTCTTAAGTACGCTGTAGACAAATCTATAATTATATCAAGCACTTTTAATTAATAATCATGTATTATGAGTTCAAAATTTAATAAAGAGCTGCAAACACTGGTAGGGGATAAGATCATTTCTCCCGAGTTGGCAGATAAAATAGAGCAATATTATGCTACCAAAGATGTAGGAAAGCCAAATAAGCTATTTATGATCTTTGGGATTTTTGGAGCGTTATTAGTGGGGTCTGGTATTATTTTAATGCTGGCACACAATTGGGATGATTTTTCGAGATTAACAAAAACAATCTTAGCATTTGGACCTCTGTTATTGGGGCAGATCTTGACAGGGTTTTCAATACTAAAAGATAAAAGCATCACCTGGAAAGAGGCTTCGGGGACTTTTCTCTTTTTTGCAGTGGGAGCCTGTATGGCACTGGTAAGCCAGATCTATAACATCCCGGGAGAATTAGGTTCTTTTTTGCTTACCTGGATTATCCTTTGTTTGCCATTGGTATACCTGTTACGATCACATGCGGTAGCTTTACTTACTATACTATTAAGTACATACTACGCTGTAGAGGTTGGATTATGGAACTATAGAAATACAGAAACTCCCTGGTTGTATATTGCGTTTATAGGAGCTATGCTACCATATTACTACAGGCTTATCACAACAAATACGACCAGTAATACGGTTACTATTTTTACCTGGATTTTACCGGTAAGTATCGCAATTGCATTAAGTGCATTTATCGGTCGTAGCGAAGATCTTGGTTTTGTGATGTATATCACTATGTTTGGCTTCTTATATACGATAGGGAGACTTCCTGTATTTAAAGAGTTACGAACACTTAGAAATGGTTTTTTGATCATTGGCTCACTAGGGACTGTGGTATCACTAATGATCTTTTCGTTTCGTTGGATATGGGACGAACTCCCGGATACATTTACTTATGATACCCAGGAGCTTTATACAACAGTAGTAATAGTCGTATTGAGTATCTCTGTGTTGGGATATGCCATTATAAAAAAGGGAATACGAGCTGTTAATCTGTTTCAGGTGGCTTTTGTGATCTTCTTATTGGTGTATTTCTTACTGCAGGATACGGGCGTTTTACCGGTTGTCTTAATGAATGCATTAGTGTTTGCCCTGGGCATGTCTGCCATAAAGATCGGAGCAGATAAATTTAACTTCGGGATCCTTAACTATGGATTATTGATCATTTCGATTCTGATCATTTGCAGGTTTTTTGATACCGGAATGAGCTTTGTTGTTAGAGGAATTTTATTTGTGATGGTAGGAGCAGGATTCTTTTTAACCAATTATATCATGCTAAAAAAACAACAACGTATTAAGAAGTAATTTGATGATATACTCTAACATAAATAATGTAATGTCTATTTAATTAGGCTTTTAATTGTTAGTCTGAGTCTATCGAAGGGCTCAGTGTGACAAGAGATATTAAAAACAATAAAAAAAGAACAGATGAAACCGATTTATTTTATAGTATTTGTAATCCTGGCCGTAGTACAAATTGGTACTCCGCTAAAGATGATTTTTGATAAGGAGGATATCCTGATTTCGGGTACAGCTTATAAATTTAAAACCATGCCGATTGATCCTACAGATCCGTTTAGAGGAAAATATATTAGGCTTCAGTTTGAAATGGACTCTTTTGCAACATCAGATACTACTTATGTGTATGGAGATAAGGTACGAGTGTATATAGAAAATGATGATGAAGGCTTTGCAAAAGTTGCTGGAGTAAGCAAGGAGTCTCTTGATATTGGTGGCGATTATGTTATGGCCAAAGTAACGAATACGTACAACAATAAAATCATGTTCGAACTCCCGTTTGATAGATTTTATATGGAAGAAACCAAAGCATACGATGCAGAAAAAGCCTATAGAGATATGAATAGAAATAATAAAAAAGATGATGTCTATGCCCTGGTATATATTAAGGATGGCGCATCGGTTTTAAAAGATGTAATTATCGAAGGGATACCAATACAGGAATATGTAGAATGATAAGTGCAATCTAGATTTAAAGTCTAGCCTTTCTACAAATCAAAAAGTGTTTGACTTTAAACAATCTGTCTTTAGAAGTCAATAATTATCGTTGATAGTTAAGTAAATCTAAACATTAAAAGTTGTAATAAAGTATAACCTCAAAGAGAAAACAAATTATGAATATCATTATTAAACAGATTAAAATTATGGAACGGATGGATCAGCTCATTCGTCTACAAGCTACTGGAACCCCAGAAGATTTTGCGTCTAGTTTAGAGATCTCAAAAACCAAACTCTACCGTGTTATCGATATTATGAGAACTTTAAATGCTCCGATAGAGTATGATATTATCTTACAAAGCTTTGTTTATGCTGAAGCTGTAGGTTTTCGATTCGGGTTTTATCGAAAGAAACAAAAACATAAAAAGTTGAATTCACTTGCTAGATAATCGGTAAATCGTAAGAAGTAAAATGAAAGGTTAAGTAAAGTGAAAAATTATATCCAACACAAATTTTTAATATATCGCCATTAAACCTTTTAGTAATCCTGAAGTCTTATAATTAGAAATCAAAATAGTAAGGATATGAAAAGTATAATGAAAATAGTGGTGCCGGTTGTATTGTTTGGATTTTTAATGACGTCTTGTGCTACTACGGTACAAGTGCGTCCGGCACGAGGAGTTGTAGTTGCCAAAGTACATCGCCCTAAAATTATAGTACATAAAAATGTAAACTATTACAGAAGCGGGGGTGTATGGTATATAAAAAAGAATAGAGTGTATAAACGAGTTAGCGTTCCTGCCGGAGTACGGGTGACTACCTTGCCTAGAGGATATAAAACGGTAAAAGTAAGAGGGGTAAAGTATTATACCTGTAAAGGAGTATACTACAAGAGATCAGGTAAAAGATATATTGTAGTACATGTATAGTTGTTGCATTGAGTTGGTTAGTTAGTTTTGATGGGGATACCCTGGCATTTTCACGCCGGGGTATCTGTTATATTAAAACCTGTAATTACCAGGCCTCTTCGATCTGTAGTCGTTCTCCGTTTTGATATGAAGCGATAAAAGCATTTCTAAATCCGAGTCGTACCAATTCTCTACGAAATTTTTTGGCTTCATTAAGCGTTTCAAAATTTCCTAAAGCATACTTATTAAATCCTCCGCTTTTAATTTGTCTGAAATTCACAAAATTCTCAGAATACATAGACAAATCGATACTTTCAAAAGCTCCGATTTGTACAGCATATACCAATTCATCTTGCAAGGAACGACCATTTCCTACTCCAGTACTATTTGAATCTAACTCCTGATTCATGGATAGGTTTTTAACCGTTTCTGTTAGCTCAGCGATTTTGGTATCCCGTGTAGTCATTTCGGATTTGTGTTTTTTCTGGGTAATCATGTTTTCTGGAGTATTAAAATTCATGAAATACACAGTTCCTGCAACGCCTAGTAATGCAATGATACCTAGTATGATGGTTGCGATCTTAAACTTTCGAGAGTTTTCTTTTTCGTCTTTTACAGCTTTGTTACGTGCATAATCTACAGCACGTTTAGACTCTTCGGCTTTTTCTATCTGGTCTTTAAAACCCTGTAATTCTTCGTCTGTTATAAAAGGCATCTGATTTGTGTTTAGATATTCAAATATAATTGATTATTATAAAACTTCAAGGTTTTGTGAGTTTTAGGAATATTTATATATTGCAAATCTAAAATACTACGGTATAAACGTAAAAATTATAAGGTTATTTAATATATAGATAACATTCATACATAAATGTATAGATACCTTTGCTGTTCATAAAAATGATTGAAAGGGAATTATTTGATTTTGGATATTGATGATCTGTGGTATCCAAATCTTTAAAGTGGAGAATACGTAAGGATAACATTTTCGGCAAGGATTGCCCGGGTGTACTAGGATGTCATTATTGCATTGTTAGAAAAGTATGTTCGAAGACAACTGGGAAATTCTCGTATAATCGAAATTGTTTGAGGGGAAAACGCAACCGGTAAGGTTGCGTTTTTTATCTTTTACAGTATTTGTCTTTACAATTAGTTTCCGTCCTGGGTCGGTGTCGAACTACATTTGGTAAGTTCTTTACAAAACTTCAATAAACTTTCCTGATTATTCTTGTACTCTTTATTAGCTACTTTTTCGATTACTGTTGGGCAACCTTCAGCATATTTGGTAAGGTTCTTTTTAAAACCAAAAACAAAACCAGCACCCATAGTTGATTTTCCTTTTTCACTTCCGGCAGGAAGAATCACCAACTCAGATTCGTTAAATAGATATAAATTAATCTTATCAGATTCAAAAAGTACTTTACAAAGCTTATCTGTAGCCCCACCTAATACCATTTGCCCGGCATCTACAGCTCCAGACTTAATAGAAGATTCTTTAAACTTAATATTTCTGTAATGAAGCCCATCGACAAAGACAAGTTCTTTACATTTTTTTGCACTTTTTACTCTGCTTCCTATCGGAGTACCGTTTTGGTCATACTCTACGGTTTTTAGCTTATATCCGATTGAAGCAATATCACTGGACTTGATATCCACCAGTGTAGTATCATTTTCTTTGGTAATCAAATATGCTTTATTTAATTCTATATCTGCAGTCTCGCTTTCTTCTTGCTCTTCCTCTTCTGAAACATTACTTAAATCCTCGGTAAGTACTTTCATATGCCGAGTATTTGTTTTATTAGTTTCTAAAGATTTGATAAGCTGATCTGCCTTTTTGATAAAATATTTACCATCTTTTTTATCATAATTATTATCGATGATTTTCTGAGCGTACTCTTTTACTTTCTCAGGCATCTCTAGATAGTAGTATAAATTTGCGATGTTATAATAACTGGCATAGCGTACCTTTCTTATTTTACGTTTATCACCAGGATAGTTTGGGATTACACTATTAAAATATTCGATAATAGGCTCCATCTCTTTTTTGATCTCATCGATAGGTTCATCGTATTTGATTTTATCAAATGAAGCTTTTACCTTATCAAATGCTTCGTGGTGTTTTTGAAATTCTGGATGCTTTTTCGAGCCTAAAATCCATAAATATTCATATTCGGTTGTATAAGGAATGTATCCATATGCACGATTTGCATAGCTATTGATATTGCTTATAATTGTGTTCTTATGAGCAGTTCTATACTTGTTTCTTAAGTTATGTCGATTATTGTTGTAATAATCTTTTGCTTTGGTATAGCTGCCAAAAGTACTACTCTTATAGGTGGTACTTTCTGAATATGTTTTTTGGAAATTTTCTGCAGTTTCTGCATTGTTAAATGATAAAGAAGCAGAAGATGAATAGGTAACAACTACCATATATTCGTAGCTTACAGAAATAACTTTTCCTTCTTTGTCCTTTTTCTCAATTTTGTTTTTATTGATATTGACTTCTCCTATTTCTGTACCGTTAAACGTGTAATTATAATCTAATGTTCCTTCAGACTTTACTTTCGAGAATCCAGAAATTGAAATTCCCCTATGATTCGTAGAATATGTTCTTTTGGTATCGTCCAGAATGGGCTTTGTAGGCAATTTTACATAAGAAACTTTAAAGTTTTCTTTATCCAAATCTGCACTTTGTGCAAACGAAATTAGACAAAACAATAGGGTAATAGATGTTAGTAATCCTTGTTTCATAATAGTTGAGGTTATTTTAAATAAATAGCCGCAAATATAGTTAAAAAAATGTTAACGCTTTATTATGAAACAAGGACCCTTGTTTTTTGTCTATTCGGTAACCTCTATGATTAGGGCATCATCGGTCTTGGTAACTTTGGTTAATCCTAATTTAGAAAGTCCTTTGATACCTTTATCCCAGCCTTTGTTACTTAAGCCTGTAGCACTTTTAAGTTCTGACAAATCCATACTTTTTTCTTTTTTAAGAATCTCAAAGATGGCTTTTTCATTATCATTAAGTTCTACTTGCTTTTTCTCTGGACGCATTTGAGGGAAAAATAGTACTTCCTGTATAGATTGGTTATTGGTCATAAACATAGCCAATCGATCAATACCTATCCCAATCCCCGAGGTTGGAGGCATACCATACTCGAGAGCACGTAAAAAGTCCTGGTCGATAAACATAGCTTCGTCATCACCTTTTTCAGATAATTTGAGTTGATCTTCAAAGCGTTCGCGTTGATCGATAGGATCATTAAGCTCTGTATAGGCGTTTGCCAATTCTTTACCATTTACCATAAGCTCAAAACGTTCTGTGAGGCCTTCTTTAGAACGGTGTTTTTTGGTAAGCGGACTCATCTCTACAGGATAATCGATAATAAACGTAGGTTG
The DNA here is from genome assembly GCF_000626715.1 of Aquimarina atlantica. Classification (GTDB taxonomy): domain Bacteria; phylum Bacteroidota; class Bacteroidia; order Flavobacteriales; family Flavobacteriaceae; genus Aquimarina; species Aquimarina atlantica. Next base: position 478,772 of record NZ_AQRA01000005.1, read on the forward strand.
GATATAATTGGCTTCACACTTTTCTCCAAAAATTTCATCTATCATTTTTCCGATCCCCATAGTTTCATCAACTTCAAGACCCAGTGCCTTAGCTGCTTCACGAACTTCGGCTTCGCTCTTTTTATAAAGGTCGTATCCTGTATGTTCTTTTATCGCATCAAGAATACCAATACGCTTATAAGGCGCTTTATAGTTAATGACGTTATCTCCAAATTGGGCTTCGGGAGTTCCGTGAAGTGCGATGGCTACTTTTTCTAATAACTTCTCTGTCGTATCCATCATCCAATGGTAGTCTTTATAAGCAGCATACATTTCCATTACGGTAAATTCTGGATTGTGAGTACGATCCATACCTTCATTTCTAAAATCCTTTGCAAACTCATACACCCCATCAAAACCTCCTACAATAAGACGTTTTAGATACAGTTCGTTGGCAACACGAAGGTATAATGGAATATCCAGAGCATTGTGATGCGTTATAAACGGGCGTGCTGCTGCACCTCCTGGTATAGGCTGAAGAATAGGAGTTTCGACCTCTAAAAAGCCCATTTCGTTATAAAAATTACGAATGGTATTTACAATCTGTGTACGTTTAATAAATGTATCTCTAACTTTTGGATTTACCACCAGATCAGCATAACGTTGGCGATATCTTAACTCTGGATCATTAAATTCATCAAAAGTATTTCCTTCTTTATCTGTTTTTGGAAGAGGAAGAGGTTTTAAAGATTTACTTAATAGCGTAAAGTTTTTAACCAATACGGTCTTTTCACCCACCTGAGTAGTAAAAAGCTCTCCTTCGATACCAATAAAATCACCTATGTCTAATAGCTTTTTATAAACTTCGTTATACAAGAGTTTATCCTCACCTGGGCAAATCTCGTCTCTGTTAAAATAAACTTGTATGCGACCATCGGCATCTTGTAATTCTGCAAAAGAAGCTTTACCCTGTATTCTTCTAGACATTAATCTACCTGCAATAATCACCTTTTTACCTTCTTCGAACTTGTTCTTTATCTGTTTCGAGGTATAGTCAACCGGATACAATGCAGCCGGATACGGATCGATACCTAGATTGCGTAATGCGCTTAATTTCTCTCTTCTTACAAGTTCTTGTTCTGATAATTGCATAAATTCGTCATTTTAAAGGCACAAAAATAGCCTATTTGAAGAATTTAAAGAAAGGTCTGATTAAAAACTTTTGACCTCAATTTTATGACTTTAAAAAAAACGTAATCCAAAGCGGTTTTTGGATAAAAAATATAAACTCATCAGATGGTACTGAATTGATAACCCAAATTAATTTGGTATCGAATTTAGTTCTTTAATTTTATCCTGTATTTCTTTATTATCTTCAAATTCTAATGATTTTTGGTAGTATTTGATTGCGTTGGTAGTATCCTTAAGGTAAAGATATGTATTGGCTAGACTTACATAAGTATTCGCTTCCTTTGGAAACAATGCAGTATTAAAGTCTAATATTGCTATAGCTTCTTTTTGCTTACCCGCATAGAAAAGAACATTGGCATAGGTGTTTAATTCGTATAAACTCTGGGTCTTATCTTTAAATTGTTTGATTAGTTTTTTGGTGTTCTTAGCGATATAAGATGTTCCTTTTTTGGTAAGGACATCATCCATTAGCATTACCGAGCTATATTTTGGAGTGTAGTTTTTAGAGAGTATAGAAAGCATATCTTCTTCCAGTGTTTTTCTGGGAGATTCTACAATACGATTGATCTCTTTTCCGTCTTTATAAAAAATCAGAGTAGGCACCCGGTGTATATTCAACCCTTCGTGTTCTCCTCCCGGACTTTGTTTATAGGCTTCCCGACTTCGGTCTACAGCAACAACAGTAAGTCGATCCAGAGGAAAATTACTTTCTTCTAATATTTTATACATACGAGGAACCTCACGTTTGCTGTCTCCACACCAGGTACCCATAAAAAGAGTAATCGTATAGGAGGGGAGTTGTGTTGCTAACGAATCTATACTGCTTTGTTTCGGGACATATTCTTTATAATTTTTTGAAAACCACTCGTTATAAGGAGCTTGTGCTAATCCCTGATTATTGATCTTACCAAGAAGCATAGGAGAACTTCCCTCTGTTTTGATCTCATGATTAAAAGATTGAGCAGAAAGTGTCATTATGGATAAGATCATAGCTATGATAGGACATACAATTGTTTTCATTGCGTTGGGTTTAAATTAGTGGAAATAAGATGTAAATGATGAGATTGTTTGAAAATGAATTGTCAGTCTGAGCCTGTCGAAGATGTATTGCTTATTAATAGTATAAAAACTTCGACAAGTTCAGTCAGACATTAAAATTCTATTTTTTCAGAAAGCTTCATCGTTTTGGGTTAAACCCGAGTGTAACCATAGCTCCTCTTATTAAGAGTTGGTTGATTTCGAGTTGTATAAGCGATTTCTGTATAGAGTGATTATTTGCTTATCGGAGCCCCGCTTACGGCCTTAGCTCTGGGAGTAACCATAGCTTTGATTTTAAGTATTTCTTTACCTTTTTCGGTGTTTGCCGTAATCGTTACCTGCTTGTTTTGCAGATTGGGTTTACCATTAGAGTTAAAGGTAACCATCATATCTCCTGTAGCTCCCGGAGCTATTGGTTCTTTTGGCCATTTAGATACAGTACAACCGCAACTACCTTTGGCACTAATAATAACTAGTGGCGCTTTACCGGTATTGGTAAAAGTAAATTTGTGTTCTACAATATCACCTTCGTTAATAGTTCCGAAATTGTGATTGGTTTCGGCAAAATCCATTACCGGAAAATCTGAGATTTTTGCATCTCGACTTTCAGAAACGGCTACGTTTTCTACGTTTATCTTTTTGGTAGCATCATCCTTACAAGATACTACAGCCATTACTAGTAGGCTAGCTAAGATTAGGAATTCTTTTTTCATGATTTCGATTTTTTAATTATTTAAAAGGGTTAAAAACATTATTTGTTGAGAAGAGGTATTATTCTTCTCGGTTTAATTCTTTTGTAGTGTTGTAGATAGTACTATCTACAATTATTTAATCTGTTTAATCAGTTTAGCTATATTTTGATTAAAATTATTTTTGGTTATACCGGTTACTTCTTCCAATACAGGAAAATAATCTTCATTTTTTTTACCGCAACTCAGTAATTTGAGGATAGGAGAAAAGCCTTTTTCTGCGTTTATTTTTTTTACCAATAAAGCATTAAGGGTATAATCCACTCTCAAAGCCTTATTAATTTCGTCTCCATAATTTTTACCTTCGTTATAAAGGGTTATCCAGTCGGCATCTGGGTTTAAAGCTATAAATCGTTTGAATTTTTGAAGAATTTCTTCCCAACTATATCCCCAGCTGCCACCAAATAAGAAAGCGCAACCTTCATCGACTGGTTTGTATGTTTTTTCTGCAGGAAGTATTTTTCGTAATCTGCTGTGCCATAGATCATGTGGATCAAAACCTTCAGGGTTAGAAGCTAGAACACCATCGATAATTAGATTAGTAGTATTTTCATTGGCAATAAGTGTATTATGACTGTATCCATTATAATCTACTTTGAAATCTACACCCACTAATCTTAGTACCTCATTAAAATTTTCGGCACAATATAATTTGGTGGACTGTTTAGGAATATTTAGTATGCTATCATATTCTGCAATTTTTGAAGTATATGCCAGTGCTTTAGAGATTTCAAAATTGTTTTTAAAATAAAAGGTGTTATTTCCTATTGTTTTTGTTTGCCATGATACTGTATTTTGATGTAGTGGAGAATAGAAATAAAATTGATGATTTCTCTTTTGCGCAAGTATACTATAGTTAGCTCTTAAAATGGGCTTGTTTTGATGTGTACCCATATAATAAAATTGAATTAAATATTCGGTATCATTAAGTTTGAGAATATTATTTACATAGCATTTATAAAAATTGTCATCTTTAAATTTGTTACTCTTTTCTATATCTTTTAGCTCATCTAGTAATGCCGAGGTTGCCAAAAGATTTTGCGGTAAGACAAATGTATTTTGGTTATTAGGTTTCTCTTTTAAGCTAAGAAATCCATCAAATGATTTAATTAACGTTTTGGTTATGGTTGTATCCTTTGGTAATCTCGTGGTTTGAAGAATTTGCACAGAACTGGTTTGTGCTTTTAGAGTATATAGTGATACAATAGAGAGTGTTGAAATAAGAATTGTCTTTACAGATATTTTATACATTTATTTTGATTTGGATTAGATTATCAAAAATCAAAACATAAAGGAATAAAATCAATAAAAACAGGTTTGAAAAGAGGACTAGACCCCGGGTGGATTTTTTGTTATTTCTTGATATACAGGGATTTAACTTCGTCTCTCGAACTCACTTCAAGTTTTTTATACAGATTGTTAATATGAGTTTTTATAGTGCTAATACTTACAAACATAGTAGAAGCAATCTCTTTATTGGTCTTGTCATCAAGAATAAGATCTAATACTTTTTGCTCTTGTTGTGTAAGATTTTTTTCTGAACTATTATGAGACGCATTTATCTTTTTTCGATAGTAGAGAAATTGAAAAATGTTAAGCGCTATAGCACATGCTAATACTATCCATAACCACCAATTTTTATATGAAACTTCTTTGGGACTGATTATAAATTTGTCTGAAGCTAATTCTGTTTCATATTGTTTGGTATATGTACTATTGGGATATTTTTTTTGTAATCGTTCTAATAGATTATCATAATATGTGTTTTGTTTTAAATCTTCGAGATAGTGCGCATACAGATTGTTGGATTTGTCGGATAAAAAAGCATAAACATAAAGCTCTGTAAGGGGTTCGTTTTGATTTTTTACAAAACGTTGTAATGTAGTAAACCACTTTTTTTCATTGATCTTACGATTGGCTTCGCTTCTATACGAAGCAAAGGCAAAACGCATTTCATCAATAATAGAGTCGACTTTAATAAAAGCATTACTTTTTTCATTATTCGAAACAATTTTACAAAACATTTCATTATCAAAAGAAAAGGGCAAGGTAAGCGTATCTGTATTATTGGCAATAAATAAGATTTCTTTACTATAAGGGCAAAACCCATTAAAATGAATTGGCTTTTTTTCATTTTCAGAACACCCTTCGATATGAATTCGATACATATGATTTTGTAAAGGAAGGTTATCTCCCGAAAAGCTAAAATAACCCATAGAGTCACTTACCGTTTTCTGAATAATCTGCTCGGGATAGACTCCTGATAACTTTCTGTAATCCTCTATCAATGATAAGTAAATATCTCCCGACCAGTTTTTTTTGTCGACATAGCCAGAAAATTCATATTGTGCCAAAAGTATTTTAGGGCAAATCAATACACTAAAGTATAGTATTAGAAATGGTAATTTTATGCATTTAAACCTATTTGACATTTGGTATTGTTCGTTTTATTTATTTTTAATTTTCAAGCCAGGTTAAAAATATAGAAATTAATTTTATAGTAATATTGTAACATAATAAAATTGTCATCTACTTATAAGTATAACATTTAATTTATTTTACATTACAAACTATGAGTATCTGGAGAGTTATATTAGCTATTTTTTTTCCACCGTTATCAATACTGGATAAAGGTTGTGGGTCTGTCGTAATAGTATTGTTGTTAACTATTTGCGGTTGGGTACCTGGAGTGATAGCAGCATTGGTTATACTTAATAATCCAAAATGATAAAAAGCACTTCTGATTTTTCTACAGAAAGCTAATCGACACGTTATAAAAACAGGATAATTGTGATTAATACATAACTACAATAATTGTGGCATACATTTAGTGGTACACTTTCGGATCCAAAATCAAATCTTTATGATTAGAAAGTTATTTTTATACGTGTTCGTCCTCTTGTTAACAGCCTGCTCTTCGGTAAAAAATTATAATCAACAAATCAGCGAACTTCATAGCCCAGAAGAAATACGTGATGATATAGATTTTGCATATCGTAAATTACAAAAACTACATCCGGATTTGTACTGGTATATTAGTAAGGATTCATTAGACAAAAAAATAGATAGATTAAAGAAAAGCATACAACAACCTGTATCTAGTATTACATTTTATAAACAATTAGCTCCGGTAGTTGCGAGTATACGACAGGGGCATACTGCAATTTATCCTCCGTATAAAAAGCAAACAAGAAAAGAAAAAAAAGTAAAGGGCAAAAGGAGCTACCCTTTTAAATCATTAGCTTTTTATGGTGAAGATAATAAGGTATATGTCGAAAAGGATTATGAAAAAAATGATACTCTCGTGGTGGGTTCTGAGGTATTGAGTGTAGATGATCAAAAAACAAGTGATTTATTGGTATCTTTTCAAAGATTACATACAGGGGATGGTTATAATAAAACATTTATCCCAAAGTATATTGGTCATGGTTTTGGAATATTCTATACCAGAACACATCAACAAAAAGATAGTATACTAGTAAAGCTAAAAACAGGAGATAGTATTTATTCTCGTTATATACATGCAGGGTATAGCAAAAAGAAAAAACAGATAAAAAAAGACACTATCACCATTCCTGTAGAAAAGAAAAGTAAATCAAATAAAAAAATAGCCAGAAAAAAGAATAAAGAGATACGTAAACAGCATAATAAATATGGTTTTGATGCGTATAAAAAAGAATACAATAGAAATTTTAAGTTTATCACATCAGATACCACTGCTGCTATTGCTTATATGAAAATAAGAAGTTTTACGAATGGAAATTATAAAGATTTTTATAAAGAAAGTTTCTCAAAAATAGATTCTGCAAGTAGTAAAAATCTTATTATAGATTTAAGAGGAAATTTGGGAGGTAGATTAGCAGAAATAGAAGAACTCTATTCGTATTTGACCGATAAAGAATATGTGTTTATCGAAAAGGCAAAAATGACGAAACGGTCGAGCTTCTTATATCCGCTTTTTCATACCAAATCCTGGATCGGAAAAACAGGAGCTATCCTATTCTCTCCGGTATTAACAACATACCAGTTTTTTAAAGTTAAAAAAGAAAAAGGAGACCCTTATTTTAAATTTAAGTATAGCAAACTTAGAACACCAAAATCAAATTCGTATACCGGTAAGCTTTATGTTTTAATAGATGGAGAAAGCTTTTCTGCAAGTAGTATTTTATCTACTCATCTAAAAGCAACCAAACGTGCCACTTTTGTAGGAGAAGAAACAGGCGGGGCATATAACGGTACTATTGCAGGATTTTTTGCCTATGTAGAGCTTCCTAATTCTAAGATAAATATGAGAGTAGGATTGATGAAAATAAATGCTCCTCATACGGTAGAACCCGATGGTTTTGGGATTAAGCCAGATGTTTATATCGAATCTGAAAAAGGGATAGATAAAGAGCTTGAGTGGGTACTACAGGATGTCAATAAATAAAATAATAAATACAATATGGTCAAAGAAAGAATAGCTAAAGTAGGTAGGGTAGTTATCCTTATTGTGGTAGTTGCTATAGTACAAAGTTGTAAGAATGAAGACACATCCTCGCAATCTGACGTTTTATTAAAATTGTTTAGTTTAAAAACGTCTAATGATTGGGTTATTACAATTCCTGAAACAAATGCTAAATGTAAGATTTCAGAAGTTGATACAGATTCTTTACATGTGGTAAAAGGTGTTTATGTGGATGGAGAAGAACGGGGAGAAGTTGTTATCGATTATTTAAAAATAACAACCTTAAATCAATCTTCTAAAAACGAACAATATTTCATGATCCCTTTCAAAGTTTCAAATCAAGGTTCGGGTATTTTTAATTATATAGGCATGTTTGTTTTAAATTATGAGGATAAAACAATTAAACAAATTGATTCTTATTTTTTAGGAGATAGAATTATAATTGATTCACTTGAGTATAATGGAAATGCTACTCTTCAGATTCAATTTAAAGCCCATTCAGAACAACAAAGCTTTTCTGAAACCCCTGTAGAACATGAAGAATTAGAAGTAAATGTCAGTAAAAAAGGTTTTGAGGAAGTTAAAAATGAATAGTATAGATACTATATAAAGTAATAAGTACAGCTATTATCTATTCTAGAGTATAGTTTATAATATTTAATTTACTTTTACATCATAAATCAAAAGTGTAAGGAAACGCTAGCTAGGTACTATCGATAATCTTAATGAAAATAGATGTGTTAGCATTGGTACTCTAGTTCGAATAAATAATAAAATATATGAAAAGATTTAGCCTTTATGTGTTAACTATGGTATCATCTTTACTTATGGTAGGATGTCAATTTTCAGAGCATTTGAATTTGAATGAAGATGGAACAGGAAAAATAACCATAAACTTTGATGGATCAGAGCTTATGAAGATGGGCGAAGGACAGGTTGCAGAAAAGAAAGAAAAAATAGACTCGCTACTGGTTTTTAATGACTTTTTAGAGGAGCATAAGGATAGTATTTCAAAATTATCAAAAGAAATGCAGGAACGACTGAAAAGGCTAAAAGATTTTGAAATGCATATCGTGGTCAATTCTGAAGCTAAAGAAATGAATATGGATATGTACAAAGACTTTAAAGATGTTTCTGAGTTAGGTGATATATTTAGTGATTTTAAAACCGCTATGGTTATCGAGGGTAAGAATAATAAGACTCCGGGAAATGGGAGTACGTTTGATCCTCTCGAAACATTAACATCGGAAGAAGGAGGAACCAAAGTAAGCTATAGTTTTAAAAACAATAAGTTTAGTAGGATTACAGAGATTATTGATGCCGAGAAGGTTAAAAAAAGCATGGATAGCTTAGAGAAGACCCGAATGTTTTTGGCGAGCTCTAAATATAAATTAAAGTATACTTTTCCGAGAAAAATAGTGAAAATGTCATCTGATAAAGCCACATTTAGCTTAGATATGAAAAGTTTTATACTCGAAGTCGGGTTTATCGAGTTTATGGAAAACCCTAAGATATTAGATGTCGAAGTCGAGCTCGAAAATTAAAAAAAATATTATTTCACTTTTTTTTATGACGTATCTTTGTGAACTATGAATAAAAAAATTCAACTCCAGGATATTGGCCGTAAAGATTATAAAGAAACCTGGGAGTATCAGGAAACTCTTTTTAAAGAGATTTTAGATATAAAAATAAAAAATCGAAGAGAAGATGCAGGGCTTAGTACACCAAATCACTTTCTTTTTGTAGAACACCCACATGTATATACGTTGGGTAAAAGTGGTGATATTAGCAATTTGTTATTATCAGAAGAACAATTAAAAGAAAAAGAAGCCACATTTTATAAAATTAATAGAGGAGGAGATATCACCTATCATGGCCCCGGGCAGATTGTAGGGTATCCAATTCTTGATCTTGATAATTTCTTTACTGATATCCATAAGTATCTTCGTTTTCTGGAAGAAATGGTGATTCTTACTTTGGCAGAGTATGATATTAATGCCACAAGAAGCGAAGGTGAAACTGGAGTATGGATTGATGTGGGCACTCCGTTTGCCCGTAAAATCTGCGCTATGGGAGTTCGGGCCAGTCGTTGGGTTACCATGCATGGCTTTGCCTTAAATATTAATGCCAACCTGGGGTATTTTGATCATATTATCCCTTGTGGAATAAAAGACAAAACCGTTACATCCTTACATGTCGAATTAGGAGTGGATCATGTAGATATTGACGAGGTTAAAGCAAAGTTGCTAAAACATTTTACAACTCTTTTTGAAGCTGAATTCATACAGCAAAAGGCCGAAATTTAATCCCGAGCTAGATTATATTAACTACATTCTATAGCTTATTTCATACTAAAAAAGTTAATCCTGGGTTTTATATGCAGAGGTGATTTAATTTTTTTTGATTGAAGTGAAAAATCTAGGTAGAAAAAAGAAACATTTTCGAATTATTGAAAAAAGTTTAATTCCCTTCAAAATAGCAATCTGATCTTTTGTATAAAAGAAATGATTAAAATTATAAACAAATGAAGGTATATACTTTTCTTAGTGTTCTTATGCTGGTATGCGCATGCAAAACTCAAAATACAGTCGATTCTTCAAAAGAAATTGCGATAGTTTCAGAACCTCAAAATAAAGAAGGGTATTGTCCTGAAAGCGGAAACTGTACTGTAAAACTTCATAAAAACTCTTCGCTGGTGCTAAAAAAAGATACCGCAGATAGCTATTATCCTGTTATCGAAAAAGGAGAAGGGGTAGTTGTCGAATTTGAATTTTTAATCAAAGGGCCAGAAGGTACTGCAGATGGGGATTATTCTGAAACCATACATTTTGAAATCAATAAAGCTATAGAAACTCTAAATATAAAAGGGGAGGCATTAGGGCAAGTACAGTTACTTTTTGGGAAACATTGTTTTTGTAGAGGAGAGGCAGGATATTACAAAATAAAACATGGGAATTTGACGCTTCAAAAATCAAAAGAAAACATCAATATTGATATATCGTTTAGTATACCCGAGGTTTCTCATAAAATCTTCAACATTAAAGAAAAAATAAAACTTTAATCAGGTTTAACTTAAAAAAGTAAGCGATGCATTTCTCAATGCATCGCTTACCATAATTAACTATTATCGAATATTTACTCTTGTACAAATTGAAAAGATTTGTATTTACCTTTACCTCCCGGGTTAAGTTTCAGGATATATAATCCCGATGGTAATGCACTGGTATTAATTGTTTTTTGAACTAACTTACCTTTCATTACGATTTTTCCAAGAATACTTACAATTTCATAAGAGGTATCTTTTTTAGAAACGATCACATGTAGTAAACGATCTTTTCCTACAGGATTAGGGAATGCAGATATTTCTACTTGTTTTGTAGTTGTTGTACCATCTACGGTTACTAATGATCTTGCAGAAGGACTGCCGATTGTAAATGTTGTTGCTTCAGAAGATCCAAAAGACCCTCCAGAAGCGATTGTAGTTCCTTCTGAAGTAAGCGTATAGGATCCATTACCATAGGCACAGCAGATACCATCGCCATACGAATCATTAAGTGTAAACGTATAGGTTCCTGGTTCTAAGCACTCTGTAATTGTTAGTGTTGATCCATCGGGTTGAGAGCCATAAGTTCCTCCTGATGCTACAACCTGGCTATTGCTATCTGTAATTTGCCAGCTGGTTTCTTCTGGGTAATTGTCAAAATTAAGCGTTAATACAACATCAGTACAGGTAGTTTGTGACCCTCCTTCGCTTAAACTCACATCATCTATAGCCATATCACCTTGCCAGGTATTACCTGTAACTCCATTAAAACGTAATTGTACTGTGCCACCTAAGTACGTACTTAAGTCTACAGTTGCCGATTGCCATGAGTTTCCTTGATTTCCTGATTTAGACCAAACTGAAGTCCATGTAGCACCGTTATCATTACTGGCTTCTAATGCCAGGCTACCCATAGTCGAAGCACCATACATGTGATACTTAAATGAGAAATTAGCTTTTGTCTGACCCGTTAAATCAAAACAAGGAGAATTAAGAATTGCTCTTTTAGTAGGATAATTAGGTGTAGACGATTCCATATACACATAATAAGTGCCTTGTGAAGCGCTAGAAGGTCCAGTGTTTCTGGATGGAGTTCCGTTAGCATCTACAGCCCAATCAAAATCATCTCCCGTTGCCTGTTTCCAAGCTCCAAGAGTATTTTCGAACCCTTCGGTATATGGGAATGATGAGATCTCTGCAGTACAAGAAGAACCTCCTGTATCCGGAAGAGTTGTAATATTTACAGTATTACTGGCATTAGATTCGTTACCAGAAGCATCTTTTGCCTTTACGCTAAAGCTATAGGCAGTATCTGGTGATAATCCAGTTGCTTGATAAGAAGTAGTCGTAACTGTAGAGATGACTGTAGTCCCTCTATAAACATCATATCCGCTAACTCCTACATTATCGGTAGAAGCATCCCAGGAAAGATCAACCGTGGTCTTTGTAATATTAGAAGCTGCTAAATTAGCGGGAGCTGTTGGTGCTTGAGTATCTGGTTGCGAAAGCGTAGTAGCATTGGCAGTGTTACTGAAATTAGATTCATTACCTGCTGCATCTTTTGCTTTTACTCTAAAACTATATGATGTATTAGCCGATAATCCTGTAACCTGGTATGAAGTAGAGGTTACTGTTGTAATTACACTATTTCCTTGGTAAATATCATATCCTGTAACTCCTACATTATCTGTTGCGGCGTTCCAGTTAAGATCAACCGTAGTTTGTGTGATATTCGAAGCAGCTAAACCATCTGGAGTTGTAGGGGCTTGTGTATCTCCACCACTTCCTCCAGAGATTTCAAAATTGGCATTAGAAATATCATAGAAAATATGTCCGGATCCTCTAACCATTATTCTGTTTTGCGTTCCTACCGCATTTGGTACAGTGATGCTATGAGAACCATCATTAGGTACTGCCGAGGCAATTGTTGTTGTGTATGTATTTCCTCCATCGGTAGATAGTAAAATATCTACATTGGCAGCATTAATACCATTACCAGTTGTTCCTGCAACATCCCAGGTAACGGTTTGCGTTGATCCCGAAGCCCAGTTAACATTGGTGTTAGGAGCATTAACAACAAAAGGTCCTGCTGCACCGGCAACGGTTATTTTTGTATCGTCACTGGCAGTGCTCGCTCCACCAGATGCATTATCTCTTACTGTAAGTCTAAAGTTCATTGTTCTGCTTACAGAAGGAACAACCTCCCATGTAGAAGAGGTTTGCCCCGAAATAACTGTTGGTAATGCCGGCATATATCTGTCGGGCGAAGCAGTTGGAGTCAAAGATCTAAAAGCAGGTCCGTTGGTCGAAGTGGCAACAGGTGGCATAGTTGCCGGTTGTGCATCCATTTGCTCCCAGCAATATGTAAGATTGTTTCCCGAATTAGCATCGGATCCATTACCTTTTAGTACAAATGGTGTTGAGGCAGGAATCGTATAATCCTGTCCTGCATTAGCAGTAGGGGCAGCATTACCAGTATTGCTTTGAGCACCGCATGTACTGTTTCCTTGCGAAATATTCTGCCACATTTCCTGGATGCTAATCGCATGAAAATAAGCATCACTATTGTTTTGTACGTTTGGAGAACAAATACCAGCATATCCCATAATCGTAGAAGCACTTCCTGGCTCTACAGATGCATTAGATCTCTGGCAGCTATTGTTTTGAGTATGATTTCCGCCGAATTGATGCCCCATTTCATGAGCAACATAATCTACATCATATGCATCCCCGATAGGACGACCACTTCCTGTGATTCCTCGTGCTTTAGAGTTGGTACATGGAGATCTAAGCTGTGCCAATCCTCCTCCTCCGGTACTAAATGCATGTCCGATGTCATAATTGTTAAAACCAATAACATTGTCACAAACAGTCTGACTTTCATTAATTAATGCATTGGCGTTACTGTTACTTAAATTATCAGTATTAGCATCTAAAAAAATGATATCTGTATTATTATTTACTAATACCATGGTAAGAGCAAGGTCTCTTTCAAAAATACCATTTACTCGAGTCATAGTAGTATTTACGGCAGAAAGTACAGCTTCTTTTTTTACCTGATCAGAGGCGCCAGAGCTAACTCCCTGATTGTTAATATGAAATTGAGAATATTCTCCGGTACATGCGATAGCTAATCTAAAAGTTCTTAGCTTACCGTCATTAGCATTTCTTAAAGCATTGAATTGCTGATTAGAAAAGTTTGATTTAACATTTTCTTCAACCAGGCACTCAAAACTATTAGGGTCAGCGGGTAGATCTGCTTTAGCATAACAGATATAACTCGTTTTATCTTTTGTATACGGATCAATATAGATAGTCGAATGATTTCCAGAAGTTATCATGGCGTGTAAACCAACTTTAGAAAAACTAAATCTGGCAATAGATGTAGGATCATCAATCCCGTAGCCAACAAAAGATTGGATACTTGGAAATCGCTTTGCGAGCCCTTCTTCAAGAACAGAAGCTTCGAGGATTCTAAATTTTTGTAATACTCCTTTTGCAGTAGGGAGTTGGATTACAACACCAGAACTTTTTTGTTGTACTCTTGATGGTGTACGTTGCAAAATAGATTTCAACGCTGTAGTGTTTAAGTTAAATAGTTGATACTGTGTTGGAGTTGTTTTTCTAAGCTCTTTGGATTTGGCTTGTGCTTTAGCAGGCGATACGGGACTCCATAGCTGCGCATTAACACTAATACTCGCGAATAAGAACGAGAGTACCAGTATTTTGTTAAAAATACTTGTTTTCATAATTGAGTTTGGTTTGTGTTAGTAAATCTATAGTCGTTGGCTGTACAACTCCTAATCATGAAATTTAGTACTTGTAAAATAACATTTAACATAAAATAATAATAACCATCTCAAAATCTTAAATTAATGTTAAAAAAAATATATAAACGTATTTTCTTAAAACAGTAAGGAGGGAAGTGAGAAAACACTCTGTATTATAGAGTTATGTGTAAATTGAATTCTAGTAAAAGAAAACCCGAAATCTAAATTTCGGGTTTTCTTTTATCGATGTTTTTTAACAATGGATTAATTTATTTGATAGATGAGTACTCCATTTTCTTCTCCCTGAACTACAAATTCGAGATTAGGATCCTTATCCATATTCCCTAAACTTAATACAGAGTTACCATATACCGGGAAATTAGGAAATAGCTCAGCATTGCTATCATATAAGTATACTTTTTTGGCTTGTATATCAGTGATAGTAATATAGATCTTATTATTAATAAAATAAAGTTTAGGTTCTGTATACACTCCAAAATCAAGTTCAAGGGTTTTACCTTTTATAGTAAGCTTATTTTCAGAAAAAGTAACCAGAGTTTTATTGGTAGCTACCATTCTATTATCCTCATGCAAACTTAGGTTTTGCTCTACAGCATTACCATCGTTTTGTACTTGAATTAATTTTCCACTTTTGGTAGTAGAGGTAAATTTGTTGAGATACTGGTACCATTCGTTTTTAGAAAAATCAACTTTTTCTTTTACATTAACTCGCGGTTTACCTATTCGATCCAGGATAGTTAATGTTCCATTTTTTTCAGAAAGTAAAATATAATCTTTAGTTCCTATCCTGATATGTTTTGGCGGTAAAATAAGATCTGTTTCAGTATTTTTAAACCTAAAACCAGTTACAGCTTTTGCCTCTGCATCAAACATTTTGATTTCATTGCCCTGGGTAATAACAATGCGGTAACGCTTGCTTTTGTCATAATCAAATAACGCAAGTGGTTGTGTAATTGGTTTTTCAAATGTTTTAGGGTATGGTTTTACATCTTTTCCATCGCGATCAACGAGGTATAGGGTATTGGCAGTGTTAAATAATAGTTGGTATCTGCCGTTTTTGTAGATATCGATTTGTTGAATATCGCCTAGTATTTCACCATCGACTTGTTTTTTCCAGAAAATGGCACCTTTATCAGAAATTAAATATACGTTGTTTTCGATATCCTGTACTGCCACATCCATACCTTTGGTTCTGTGGTTTTTAACAAGAACAGGTCTGGTTAATACTTTATTCTCCAGAGTAGTTGATGCGGTTTGTGTAACAGATGTAGCTGCACCTTTAGCTCTACTTTTTTGTAGGATACTATGCACATGAGCAAAATCGTTTTCTTTTATAATCTGTACTATTCCTACTTGATATCCTTTATCCTTAAGTGCTTCCCATTGCGACGAATATTCTTCTTCAACATTTTCAGAAATGTATTCTTTTATGTTTTTGATCGTACCCGCTATTAATATCGAAGATTCGTCGGATAAATCTTTTACAGTGGCTTTGTAATACTCTTGATCATAGAGTAGAGTTTGATTTAGGATATTAGCAATAATATCTTTAAGAGCTGCGGTAGAAGACCCAAAAATGATAAAATCATCCCGAACAAAATAAAACTTGGCGTCAAAATCGTTTACCAAAGGAGTAAGGATTTGCGAAAAAGCAGAGGAGCTTTTATAACTGTATATAGGTATATTTCTATAAGTATCTATTTTATCTCCTGCCAGACTTTCCTGGGCCGTTTCGGGGTTTAGAGAATTTAGAACTAATATATTTTCTTTTTCTAGAAAGATCATACCGATCTCAGAAACACCCGATAATATATCGTCTAGATCCCCTGGAATATCTTCTAATTCTCTATCCTGCGCAACAGATAGATTTTTTTTCAATATATCAAAGTCATCATAAGTATAAGAGATAAATCCTTTTGCAGTAACAGGTGTCACTTTTGAAATTTCATTTTCCTGGGCAATAGTATTATCAAAAATCCCAATGGTACTGGATAATGAATCTTTTTCTATAGCAATACCATCCAGATACATTGCATCCTGTCCTATAGTGGCATCAGCAGATATCCAACCGCTAAAATTTTGTAAGCTTTCGAGATCTGTATTAGGCAGTAATGCATTGTGGATGTTTTGTAGTTTTTTCCCATTAACAAGTACAGATAAGGTATTTTCGGTACCAGACACTTCATATACTTTTTGTAAATCTTTATCAATAGGAATCGGAGCAGCTTGCATTCGTATTGCATTCTCGATCAGTAATTGAGAAGAAGAGGCAATAAGCAGGCTATCCTGTCGGGTAGCAAAAAACGATTTTCCCTTTGATGTCACCTTATAAATAGTATTCTCAGAATAATTTATTGTTTCGATCTGTTTTGTATTTAGCGAATCGGTATTGATTACTGCAGGGTCGAATTTTGAAATATAAGTGTATTCATAATCGTTTTTTCCTAATGGAGAGAAGCATAATATGCTTTCTGTCTGATGAGTTTGATCCAGGATAGATAAATTTTTGAAATATTCAACAAAAGCAATTTGGTTATTGTTTTTGATAAAATTATTATCCCTTAATTTACTGGCAGCACCTTCAAGGTCATTAATTTTTATAATAATTTGAGTATCTCTTGGGATGTGATCCAATAAAGAATTTGATTTTTTTGAGGTGTCCTCACAAGAAATAGCTATAAAAATTAGAAGAACAGCCGCTATCTTTTTCATTATGCCAATGCGTTTTGTATTCTTTAATTTGGTTATCAAAATAAAAAAGTTCAATTTCCTGGTTTGCAAAATATAAAGTCTAATTTAATAATTTATTTAACTTAAGGTATCTAAAATTCATTTTTCACCTTTACGTTTTTCTATGTCTTTTTTGATTTCTTGTAATTGCTGAACATCAAGCAAATCCTTTGGTCTCTGAGCCTTAATTTTACTGTTGATCAAATCTTCATAAGAGATTACATTCCACTTTAAGAATTCATTATTATTTATGACTACAGATTCACTATCCTTATATGCTTCTTCAAAAGTTTTATCAGAAGAGAAATTAGTTATCAATTCAAGGTCTATATCAACAGGTGAAAATTTGATAGAAATATTCTGCCTTTGTTCCTTAACATCATCTGGGAAGTCATTAATTTCATATCCCATTTCTCTAAAAACCCTAATCAAACCATTTAAGTTTTGTTGAGTAACATCTATCCAAAAATCAACATCTGCAGAATGCCTCTGATAACCATGAAAATTAACTGCACCACCTCCAACCATAATCATTCTAACATTATGTTTGTTAGATAGCTTTATAAAAGTATCTATTTTTTCTTTCCATTGAGTTATACTATCCATCTTAAAGGTTAATTACAAAATTATTTCCTTTTTCATTTTTTTTTGAATGAGAAGGGAAACTATTAAAAATATAAGCCAATTCAATAAAAGAATAAATTCTATTGGCAGGGGATAACTCTAAAAATCTATCTCTTTGTATTTGATTACTCTCTTCTTTTGACCTAAAGTTTATTTCCATCTGTTTGTTAAATTCTTTTTTTATCTTTTCAAAGATATAATTATTTAAGGTCTAGTGTAAGTTGTTCTGGTAATAACCTAAAGCTTTTCCTGTGATATTTGGTAATCCCATATTTTCGAATCGCATCACGATGCTCTACTGTTGGGTATCCTTTATTCTTTTTCCAGTTGTACATAGGATACTCTTCATGTATTTTTTCCATAAACTCATCACGATATGTTTTTGCCAATACCGAGGCGGCTGCAATATTTAAATATTTTCCGTCTCCCTTTATAACGCAAGTATAGGGTATATTATGATATGGTTTAAACCTATTTCCATCTACAATGATGTGTTCTGGTTGAGGTTTTAATTGCTCGATTGATCTTTGCATAGCCAGAATAGAAGCATTTAAAATATTGATCTCATCAATCTCTTCCATAAAGATATGTGTAACACCATAGGTCAAAGAGGAGTCTTCTATTATAGGTTTTAGTTGATTTCTTTTGGCTTCGGTAAGTTGTTTAGAATCATTAAGAATCGAATTATTGAAATCGTCGGGTAAGATTACCGCAGCTGCTGTGACCGGACCTGCCAGGCATCCTCGCCCTGCCTCATCGGTACCACATTCGAGAATGTCTGGGTTTAATTGTAATGTAAGCATATTACGAAGATACAGTATGCATAGAATACCAGAAAACTATTTTTATAAATTGATTAAAAAGTTAAATTAAACAAACAATGAGTGTCATTTACTTTCGTTAAAAAAGTATATTTTTGCCACAGTTTAGCATTCTAATGAGAAAAAACATAATATTTATAGTTGCACTGTTATCGGTTTCGATGGTCTGGGCACAAAGAGACCAGGAGAGAATAGGTGATGCTTCTAACGCAGATGGATCTCAAGAACCCAGAAAATCGTTAAGACAACCAAAGACTAAAAAAAAGAAACCTCCGGTTACAGACTATAAGATCATTACGATAAAAAATGATACAACGTATCAGGATACAACATTAACAATACAAAAGGATTATAAGTTTAATTATCTGCGTAGAGATGATTTTGAGTTGCTTCCTATTCATAATGTTGGGCAAACCTATAATAGTTTGGCAAAGCGAGAAGAGCGAGACCATATATTACCACTTATGGGAGCCAGAGCCAGGCATTTCAATTTTATGGAAGCCGAAGATATCAGATATTATCATGTGCCGACTCCGCTTACCGAGCTGTATTTTAGAACTACCTTCGAACAAGGACAGCAATTAGATGCTTTTTTTACAGTAAATACCTCGCCAAGACTCAATCTTTCGATCGCTTATAAAGGTGTACGATCTTTGGGAAAATACCAACATGCCTTAACGAGTACAGGTAATTTTAGAGCTACGGCTAGTTATTCGACCAAAAATGAACGATATAAAGTACGCACACATTTTGTTTCACAAGATTTACTTAATGAAGAAAACGGAGGATTATCGGAAGAAGGGTTAAATCAGTATTTGGGTACAGGCGATTTTGTTGGACAAGATGATAAATTTGCAGATCGGGGCTCGGTGTCTGTTAATTTTCAAAATGCCGAAAGTATATTGCTCGGAAAACGATTTTATCTAAATCACGAATACGCAATACTTAAAAAAACAGATAGTTCTTCTACCGCGTTGTCTGTAGGACATATTATGGATCTTACAGATAAAAGATTTAAATATGATCAGGCAGCAGTTGCTCCCAATAATCTCTTGGGGGAGTCCTATGTAGCTACAAATATTTCTGATAATGTAGCCTTAGAAGATTTTAGCAATCAGGTGTTTGTAGGTTTTACCAATAAGTGGTTGGGGAACCTGCGTATATTGGGAGGGAGCTCTAATTATAATTATGGGTATAATACAATTGTAAATCAGGTAAACAGTTCTGGTGCTCAAATAAACATAACAAATCGTATTAAAGGAGATATATATTCTGTTGGTGGGGAGTATAAGAATACCTATAAAGGATTTAAGCTATTTGCCGATGGAATGACCATTGTCTCTGGTGATTTTACAGGAAATTATTTTAATGCAGGTGCAGGGTATGACCTTAATGAGAAATATGGTATCCAGGCCAAAATAAGTTCTACATCTGTTGCTCCCAACTATAATTTTTTACTCTATCAAAGTGATTATGTAAACTATAACTGGCAAAATAATTTTGATAACACCGAAACCAAAAAAATACAGGTTAATATCAAAGCCAGAAAAATAGTAGAAGTAGAAGCAAGCTATGCTACAATTAGTAAATATACCTATTTTACAAAGAATGCTAATTCTGCAATTGTGCCCCTACAAGCTTCAGAAAGTATTGATGTACTGAAGGTAAAACTCTCGCAAGGACTTAAGTACTGGAAACTAGGTCTTGATAATACAGTAATGTACCAAAACGTAGAGGGAGGTGATCAAATATATAATGTACCCGAGATTACCACCAGAAACAGTTTGTATTATCACGATCACTGGTTTAAAAAAGCATTGTATTTGCAAACAGGAGTCACCTTTAAATACTTTACAAGCTATAAAGCTGATGCATACGACCCTGTATTGTCTGAGTTTTATGTTCAAAATACCGAAGAAATTGGTGGCTACCCTCAGTTTGATATCTTTTTTAATGCTAAAGTACGGCAGACAAGAATCTTTTTTAAAGTCGAAAATTTTGGTGAAGCCTTTAGACAAAACAACGAGTTTTCTGCACCAGGATATGCTACACGTGATGCTGTATTGCGTTTCGGTTTGGTTTGGAATTTCTTTTTGTAACCAAATATCTTTTGCACAGCATTTGTAAAACTAAATATTTATACATAAATACGAACCGGTATGTATTATTACACATGTAACACCATTGTGATGCATTTGACTACTTTTCTAAAATCATAATCCTTACATGTTGAAAAGTATTAAACATGAAAATCGGATTATCCTTTTTTAGCTATTCTCGACAAGAACTTTGGACTGGTAAATATGAAGAACTAACTATATCATGACATCAAAAAGATAAATCAAAAACCAGGGTAACATTTTATCGTGCTTTGACACATAGTGTAAAACGTTGTTATACATTTAAACAGAAACAAAGAATGAGAAAATTTTTAAGTTTATTGACAATTTTGACAATTGTATTTTCCTGCTCAAGTGATGATTCTACAGAACCACAACAAAATGAATTTCCGACTAATATTGCCATAGCCTCACAAACTACTGCTGGGGTTGGAGATATTTTAACAATCAATGGTAATGGATTTTTAACTAGCGAGACTTATATAGTAACTTTTACCGATAACGAAATTGCTAAGATAATTGAAATAAATAGTAATTATCTTAAACTAGAAGTACCGGAAAAAGCTATTTCGGGTGACATCACCTTAACCCACAATAATAAAACAGAAATTATAGGGAGTATTTTAATTAATACTACTTCAAACGTATACGCCTATAAACGAAACTATTCAGACCCTAATAATTATATCAAGCAAATCATAAAAATAGACAAACAAACTGGAAGCGAAACCATTGTTACCGATCTAGATATTAATTCGACCTACTATGAAAGTTTAGTTTTTGATAATTCAGAGAAAAATATTTTGGGGATTGTAGAAAATAGTATTCTTAGTGTCAATACCGAAACCGGACAAAGCACAACCATAAATTTGGAAAATAGCAGTGGTATTGATTATCAAGAAATAGTTTTAGATGATAACGGTAATTTGTATGCTTATAAACGAAACTATGCAGATCCTAATAATTATATCAAGCAAATCGTAAAAATAGACAAGCAAACTGGAGGAGAAACCATTGTTGCTGATCTAAATATTAATTCAACCTATTATGAAAGTTTAGTTTTTGATAGTTCAGAAAAAAATATTTTAGGGATTGTAGAAAACAGTATTCTTAGTGTCAATACCGAAACCGGGCAAAGCACAATCATAAATTTGGAAAATAGCAGTGGTATTGATTATCAAGAAATAGTTTTAGATGATAATGGTAATTTATATGCTTACAAACGAAACTATACAGACCCTAATAATTATATTAAGCAAATCATAAAAATAGACAAACAAACCGGAGGAGAAACCATTGTTGCTGATCTAAATATTAGTTCGACCTATTATGAAGATTTGATTTTTGATAGTTCAGAAAAAAATATTTTAGGGATTGTAGAAAACAGTATTCTTAGCGTTAATATCGAAACCGGAGAAAGTATAACTATAAATTTAGAAAATAGTAATGATGTTGATTATCAGGAGTTAGTTGTTATGAATTAAAAACATAAGTTATAACTATATGATAAACGGCTACTCAATAACTTAATTTAACAAACGTTTTTAACTTAAATTGTTACAAAACCAATGAGTTAGTTTATGCTTAAGAAAGAGTTAGTACTTATAACATTAGTCTTCTGTTTATTCAATCTAAATGCTCAAGAAAAGAGTAATATAACTTTTCGGATAGAACCTGGGGTTCTCCTATTTTCGAAATCTGGAAATTTAGAATTATTACTTAATGTTGAACCCAAAATTAAGATTTCAGAAAATATGGTTATCGGATTAAGATTTGGGGTTGCATTAAATTCTCAAAAATTTGAAAACAAGGATAGTACTCAATTTAATATTGATGATCAATCTGATAATGCTGTCATTTCATTTGTGCCGACTTTCGATTATTATTTAAATGAAAATAATTTTCGTCCTTATATAGGTTTAGGCCTAGGATATTATTTGTTGAGTTACATAGATGTTTCCCCAATCGGCTCTGCAGATGCATTAGAAGGAAGTGTTAATAACCAGATAGGTTTTCTGTTAAGAGGAGGAATTGAATTTGGTAAGACAAGACTTGGATTAGAATATAATCTCATACCAAAAGCAGGTATAGAACTACCAAGTGGCCAAATCATAGGAACAGTTAATAGTGGCTATTTAGGACTGTCTATTGGATTTACAATCGGAGGTATGAAAAACCAGAACTAGTTACGAATTTGGAAAAAAAATAGGATATCACAACAAAAACTAATTTAATCAAAAATGAAAACAGGTATAATAACAGGATGTAGCAGAGGAATTGGATTAGCGACTGCAGAGTTATTAAAAGACGATCCAAATTTTGAAATTATTGGTACTTCAACTTCTGGAAATTGTTCGATTTCTAAATCAAATTTTGAATGTTACCCATTAGACCTTTCAGAAAGTAAATCGATAAACGATTTTGTTGATAAGATTAGAAACCTTAAAATTGATTTTCTTATTAATAATGCTGGAATTTTACTTGAAAATTGGAATGATGCAATAATTAACATTGAGCAATTAAAACAGACATTTAATGTAAATCTCTTCGGAACCATTGAGCTAACCGAAAAGCTGATTCCAAATTTTGAGAAAGATGGACAAATAATAAACATTACATCTGATTGGGGTTCTTTTAGTGAAAAGAACTTTGATGAATTTCAACCACATTATAAAATGTCAAAGTCAGCTTTAAATATGTACACAAAATTACTCGCTAAAAGACTTGAGAAACAAAATATGATTGTTTCATCTCTTGACCCAGGATGGACTCAAACTGATATGGGAGGAAATGACGCATCAAGAAAACCTATCGAAGTTGCCAACGATATCAGAGATTTATTGAATCAAAAACCAAAAAGTGGGAATTTTTGGCATCAAGGAAAAGTTAGAGAATGGTAAATATTTTGTAACAAAAATATCCCATTTTAGACCCATTACACAACAATTCATCATCAATCAAAAAAAGAAAATCATGAATACAAGAACCATAATTTTTACAGGGCTCTTGCTTACTGTACTATTTACCTTTTCTTGCTCAAAGAAAAGAAACCCCGAAAAAGAAACTTCAAATTATAATAAGAAAATAGATGATTATATAACTCATCTAATTCAGGCAGATGAAATTCCTGGAATGGCTATAGCAGTAATTCAAAATGGGCAAATAATTCATAAAAAAAATTATGGCTTCGCCAATCTCGCTCACAAAGTTCCTGTAACCGATAGCACTTTGTTTAGAGTTTATTCTACATCCAAGTTGATTACTTCTGTTGCAATATTTCAATTAATAGAAAGCGGTAAGCTGTCTCTTGATGATGATATTAATAATTTCATAGACAATTTACCAGACACATGGAATGAAATAAAAATAAAACACCTTCTGTCTCATTCCTCAGGACTTCCAGAATATAAGGATATTGAGAATCAGGTTCAATTATCTGATGATCAGGTGTTAGAAATAGTAACAAAGAAATCGATACAATTTGAAAAAGGGAGTAAATATTCGTACAATCAAACTAACTTCTGGTTTTTGAAATTAGTTGTCGAAAAAGTAACTGGCAAAGAATTTGAGAAATTTGTTAAAGAAAATCAGTTTAACAGTGAAGATAATAAGGTTGTTTATGCCTCTAATAGCTTATTGGTTATTCCTAACAGGGTGCCTAAATATCAATTTAATAAAAAACATAATGCTTATGAAATAAGTTCATTTGAAGCTGGGGAAAGATCTTTGGCAGGCAATGGTCTTAATACAAACCTGGAAAGCTTGATAAATTGGAATAAAAAACTCGATGATAATACACTCATTACATCAGAGACCAAAGCTCAAATGATAACGCCATTTAATTTTCAGAACTCAGATGACTTATTTGGCTATAGCTGGGGTATATTTGGCCCGGAGAATAAAAAATACTATGGTTTTCCAGGCGGTGGAGTTAGTGCATTTATGAAATTTGTAGATCATGACTTAACAATTATTATTTTGTCTAATGGGTTTAAGAGTAGACCCGTAATAAGTAATGTTATTACTTATGTTTCGGGGTTAGTAGATTCTAGTTTAATTAGAAAAGAAAGAATGTTAAATGAAGATATTCGATTAGAATTTATTTTGAATAACTATGATGATGCCTTAAAAAAATACAATCAGATAAAAGCTGATAACAAAGAGATTAATTTTGAAAGAGCATTAAATACAGTGGGATACCATTACCTTCTTGATAATAAAATTGATAAAGCACTTTCTATTTTTAAGTTTTACACAAAAGAGTACCCCAATTCGGCAAATGCATTTGATAGTTTAGGTGAAGCATATTTTATGAATAAGCAATACAAACTTGCTCAACAGAGCTATGAAGAATCGTTAAGGCTAAATCCAGATAATAAGAATGCACTAAAAATGTTAGATAAGATTGAAAAACTAAACTAATACTAACAAATTATAGCCATGCATGAGTAGCCAATAAAATCCTAAAACCGAATTTGATATAAATCAAATGATACGTTGTAATTTAGATTGACCTTTGTATAAAAAATAATGAAACGAATTCATTATACCTCAGGGATCATAATTGCAATTTTTATAAGTTTTCACTTATTTAACCATAGCTATAGTCTTTTTGGAGTAGAGGAACACATCCGATTAATGGATAAATTTCGATTGGTATATAGAAATATTTTTGCCGAAACTCTTTTATTAATAGCAGTGTTTATTCAAATTTTTTCTGGAGTACGACTATTTTTAAGAAGAAGGAAAAACACCACCGGCTTTTTTGAAAAATTACAGCTATGGAGCGGATTATATATGGCTATTTTCTTTGTATTTCATCTTGGTGCAGTATTCACAGGTAGATTTTTTTTAGATTTAGATACTAATATTTATTTTGGAGTAGCAGGGTTGAATACTTTTCCGATAAATCTATTTTTTATACCCTATTATGCGCTTGCTATACTTTCATTTTTTGGCCACATTTCGGCCATTCATTATGCCAAAATTGAAAATAACGTATTAGGGCTTACCCCTAAAAAACAATCTGTTTTAATACTTGTACTTGGTGTAATAGTAACGCTGGTATTATTTTATGGATTAACAAATGGATATAGAGGAATTAAAATACCAACAGAATATCATATTTTAATAGGGAAATAAAGAACAAACAAAGAACTTAAGATGAGTTTACTAAAAAATAAGTAATGAATACGTATTTATGTATAGCAGGAATCCTGTGTTTTCTTTTGGGGATTGTTCATTCCATTCTTGGAGAATATTTGATTTTTAATAGCAAAAGAAATAAAGGAAACTTAGTTCCTTCAAAAAAAAGCGAAGCATTAAAAGGAAGGCATTTAAGGATATTATGGGCAACCTGGCATTTAGCTTCAGTATTTGGCTGGTGTATTGGTGCGATATTGATCAAAATTTCGATAGAATACAATGAGCTGAAATCAACTAGTATTGACTTTATAATACAGTCCATCATATACACCATGTTCCTGACGTCTCTTTTGGTTTTAGTAGGTACTAAAGGAAAACACCCGGGATGGATAGTTCTTTTACTAATCGGAATACTAGTAGTGATTGGGAACTGATCAAAAAAAATAAGCGTTATAGTATGGTAGAGTATATAATCTGATTGATGGAACTATCCAGAATTTAATACCTTTTTTATAGAATAATCTCATATGATATTCACACGATCCTCGTGCATTTCATCATTTACCTTTATACAGAAGGGTGCTTTGTAATTAATTTTGATTTTAAAATAAAATCATGTTATGAAAAAACTATTAATTACAATCGTCATTTTCTTAATTTTTGTAGAAGATGAGTTGTATAGTCAAGAACTGTCAACTTCAACTCTTTATTCAACATATTATGGGAGCAACGGAACCGATGACGCCGATGTTGTTGCCGTTGATTCTGAAGGAAACACCTATCTTGGTTGCCACTCAAGTTCTGCAGATTTACCAGGAGCTCATCGACACCCATACACCCTTAGTGGAGGAATGGATGCTTTTGTTGTGAAACTAAACAAAAAAGGAACAGAGGTTATCTACTTAACTAAACTTGGAGGGTCAAAATGGGATGCTATCCAGGGACTCATATCAGATTCTATAGGAAATATCTATGCTGTAGGAACTACATATTCGTCTGATTTTCCAATAAATTCTAATGGATTTCAACCCAATTTTGGAGGAAAGAGCGATGCTTTTGTTGTTAAAATTAATCCCAAAGGTGAAGTCGTTTGGTCAACTTTTCTAGGAGGTAATAAAGATGAAGATGGTAGAGGTATAGGTATTGATCAGCAGGGTAATATTCATGTTGTTGGTAGGACTAAGTCTAAAGATTTTCCTACTTCAAAAGGAGCATTACAGCCAAAATCGAATGGAGGAATAGATGCTTTTATTACTACCCTTGATCCTAATGGAAAAATGTTGACATCAACTTATCTGGGGGGATCCGGTGACGATATTGGCTTCTCAATCAAGTTAGACAGTATGGGACAACTCTATATTGCCGGTACAACGAATTCACTTAACTTTCCTGTTAAAAATGCTATACAAAGTGAAAATAAAGGAGAAGACGATGCTTTTTTAGCTGTAATTGACTCAACTAGATCAGTCATTAACTTTGCCAGTTATTTGGGAGGGAAAGGAACCGAACGACTTTACAGCATTGATCTTGACTCTTCGGGTAATGTATTCGTGATGGGGTTTACAAATTCTGTAGACTACCCAACAACTACAAAGGCGTTTCAAACTGATTTTGGAGGAGCGAGAGATGCCTTTATCACTAAACTAAATCTACATAAAAGAGAGGTTGTATATTCGACGTATTTAGGTGGGGAGAAAGACGAAGACCCCAGAAATCTTGCAGTCAACGAGAAAGGTTATGTGTTTATTGTGGGTAGTACAGCTTCCAAAAATTTCCCTATAGTTAATCATCAAGAAAATAATCTGCAAGGTGAAGATGATGCATTTATAGCTATGCTTGATCCAAACGGATCGTTTCTTCGTTATTCTGCTTTAATCGGCGGAAAAGGTCAGGATATATTCGAAGGTCTTGCTATAGGAGCCGATGGTTCGTTAACTGTCTCTGGAGCATCAAATTCGATTGATTTTCCAACAATACATCCAATACAAACTACTTTTTTAGGAGGCCGATTTGATATGATTGTTACTCGCTTCTTGTTGGTGGATTAAGTGAAATAATATATAAATATAGAAGAAGTATCTTTATCATAAATAAGACTTTTAAGTAAAAATGAAATTACTGCTAATCATAAGTTTTCTTTTAAACATGCAGACAATCAATAATATTCCCGAATATTCTGGCAATGTTATAGATTTAAGCACATTTGATATAGCTACTTTATATAAAGGAAATACAAAGCAATTTCTTGCAGATAAACTAAATGCCAAAGGTATTTATGAGCACGTAAGTAAAGAAGAAGGGCTTTGGTATGTGACTCTGGATTTTAAAGTTACAGAAGAGACGATAAACAATGGTGATATTTGGATGCAGTTTCGTACTAATATTAATGCTGTAAATCTATATTTAAATGACAAATTACTTTTTAGAAATGGAAGAGTTGAAAATACTTCTCAAGCAAAAATTGGAGGTAAAAACTTAGTAAAAAAAAGAATTCCAAAAGATTACCTGGTAAATGGATATAACAAAATTGAAATAGAATTTACTAACTATAAAAATAAAACAAATACAAATTTTAGAGATGTGTCTATCGGTAGTTTAGAAGCATTTCAAAAACACACAGCTGTAATGACAACAGCACCTATTTTATTTTTTGGAATATTCATTTTCTTCTTACTTATAAACGTAGTGCTGTATTTTTCTCTAAATAAGAAAAAGGTTTTTCTTCTGTTAGCTCTTTTATTTTTGATTAATAGTGTATTAGTTGCGTATGAAGTGCTGTATTGGAACGGTTTTGTTTCATCTACTTCTTTTATACATAGTTACACCCTTAGAAGTGGGCTAGAACATATCACTTATTTCATTTTACTTTTTGTTTTATACTTTGAATATGAATATCAAAAGAAAACTCTTTTTCTTTCAATTCTAGCTTTCATTATAGTTTATGTTATTGCTGCTTCGACTAACACAAATATTGCAGTTACTCTTAGCTTTTTACCTTTTGTTATGAGTTTACTTGCCTCGTCGAAAAAAGTGAAGAACAGAGCTATTATTACAATATCACTATTTGTTTTATTTCTTTTGAATTATCTGGATGATAGTAATAGTATTGAAAGTTACGCTTTTGTATATAGCAATTTTATCATTACATCTTTAGTGTATAAGTTAGATAATCTCGGCATGATTATTTTTGCTCTGGTTATGATTTTTATTTCGGCAAAGGGGATATTGCATAAAACAAAGTCTCTTAATGAAGCAAAACTTAAATTAGAACGTCTTGAATACCAATTTTTACAAAAGCGTATTTTGCCTCATTTTATAATAAACTCTTTAATGTCATTACAACAATTGATATCAAAAGAGCCTGAAACCGCAAGTAAAATGATCGAAGCGTTATCAGAAGAGTTTCATTTATTATCTATAATGGGTAAAAAGAAACTTGTTCCTATACATCAAGAAATTGAAATATGTAAAGCGCATCTTAGAATTATGAGCATTCAACAAAAAGCTAGTTATAAGATGAAAGTAAACGGGATTATTGGTGATGAAATGATTCCCCCAATAATTATTCATACTCTAGTAGAAAATGGAATTACTCATGGATATTCGGGTAATCAAGATGCTAACTTTGAATTAAGTAAGCAAGAAACATCAAGCTCGATATTGTATCGTCTTTTTAATGATAGTACTATAGAAAAAATAGATATGATGACTACTTCTGGGACAGGGCTAAAATATGTAGAAGCTAGATTAGAAGAATGTTATCCCGGAAAATGGAAACTGCATTCGAATAAAATTAAAAATGGTTGGGAATCCGTTATTGAAATAAAACATAATGTATGAGAGTCCTAATTGTAGAAGATGTCACTCTTGTTGCTGACCGCATTTCTGATTTAGCAAAAAAGTATATAGTAGGCTGCAAAGTTAAAATATCACATACTTTAGAGGACGCAAAGTATTGTATTACCGAGGAAGTATATGATTTACTATTTTTAGATCTTAACTTAAACGGTGAAGATGGTTTTAAACTTCTTAAATTAGTTGCGTCATCATCTTTCCAAACTATTATAATTACTGCAAATAGAGAAAAAGCATCTATAGCTTTTGACTTTGGTGTTTTAGACTTTATAAGCAAACCTATTTTAGAAAAACGATTCAAGATTGCTGTTAACAGATTTCTTAATAGTAATGGCGTACATCGCGAAAGACTAAAATGTTTAGCCGTCAAATCCAAAAAAGCAATTAGTTTAATTAATATTGAGGATATCGAATGCATTAAAGCTTCGGGGAACTATTCAGAAATATATACGGTTGATAAACGTCGCTTTCTACACGACAAAAATTTAGAAAAACTTACAAAAATACTTCCTGATAGTTTTATTAAAGTTCATCGTTCATATATTGTTGAAAAATCTAAAATCAATAAAGTGCTTAAACATGGTGGAGGAAAATATGGTTTAGAATTAATGAGCGGAGAAATAGTATCATTAAGTCGTACCATGTATAAGAAATTCTTCCTGAATGAATATTGAAATCAAACATGCAAACTAAAACAGGTATAGTTAATTATCCATTTTGTACTCGCCAAGAAAACTTCACAGATTTACCTTTGGTTCGTTTTCTTTTTCTAATTTAGTCCTAACTTGCACAACCAACCATATACAAAGACCGTTAACAATTATTTAAGCCAGAGAATATGAATAGAAGGTATTATTTCTTATTAATGATCGCATTCGTTTTTGTTTTGCAAGGTTGCGAAACAAGGAACTCAAATAACCCATATATAGATGAAGAACTACCAGGAGTTACTCCCAAACTGTTTGCTCCTTCTTTTGTAAATACAGATGCGATAGAAATTAATACAGTATTTAATGCTTCGTTTACCGAAATGTTTTTTACAAGAATTATCGATGGTAGTTTTATTATACATCATTCTGATTTTGTTAATGGTAAGTGGACTGCACCACAACCAATACAAATGTATACCGATAAAGAAAGCGAATCTGTTGCCATCGATCCATCAATAACACAAGATGGCAATACCATGTATTTTCTTGGTGTTAGCCCCAAAGATCGTTTAAAAAAAGGTAAGCCAGACATATATAGAAGTCAAAAAATTGATGGTAAATGGCAAATCGCTTCAAAGGTTGGATATCCCGTATCAACAGAAAAGTATGTAGAATCGTATCCGGTAGTTGTCGCAGATGGAAGTATATATTTCACATCAAATCGCCCTGGTGGTCTTGGTAAAGGAGATATTTATAGAGCTCAATATCTAGGAGAAGGAAAATTCGATACTCCAATGAATGTTGGTTCTGAAGTGAATTCTGAAGAAGGCCAACGTGGCACCTATGTTTCTCCTGATGAAAGTTATTTGATTACCGGAAACACATATACAGATGAGAATGGCTTTGCAATATCATTTAAAGAAAATAACAAATGGCAAACTCCGGTTCATTTTGATATTGGTGAGCCGCTAAAGAAAGATTGGATTTATTTCTGCCCATATATGTCACCAGACGGCAAGTATTTTTTCTTTTCAAAAAGATACAGTAACCCTCCGAAGAGTGGATGGAAAGGGGTAACTAAAGGAGAAGTGCATTGGGTAGATATTAGTAATGTTTTTAAGGGACAAAGAAAATAAACATAAAAATAGAATTAGTGTGTGAAAAACTACTACTTTTCATTTATGAAAGCACTATGCATATGATAAAACTACGATGACACAAGAATTATATCAAAAAGCAATCAAATTCGCTGGAGAAAAACATAGCAAACAAAAAGTTCCTGGAACAAATGCTAACTATCTTTTGCATATTTCAAATGTAGCTATGGAAGTATTATTTGGGTATAATTTTGACCCTTCATTTGATATTGATTTTGCCATACAAACAGCAATTCTACATGATACAATTGAAGATACAGATACAAGTGTCGAAGAAATCAAACAAATATTTGGGGAACCTATTGCTAAAGCAGTACAAGCGCTAACAAAAAATGAAGAGTTGCCATCCAAAGAAGAAAAAATGATGGATAGCTTGATTCGTATAAATAAATTGCAAAAAGAAGTTGGCATTGTTAAAATAGCAGATCGAATCACAAATCTTCAAACCCCACCAGAACATTGGACTAAAAACAAAATAATTAAGTACTGCGAAGAAGCTAAATTAATTTCGTCTCATCTTAAGAATAAAAATGAGTATTTGAACAAGAGATTACAATCAAAGATAGAAGAATATGAACAAATGATTAAAACATTATAATCATAGGCAGAAAGTGAATTTAATAGAAAAGATATTGATATTGTTATTTTGGTTTACTTGTAAAATACCCCAATACTCGCTACATAATTAGAGATAATTTACAGCATTTTTAGTTTATGAATTTAGTAATTACCTTTTTTTTAACCACAGGAATTGTTATCAATACTATTATACTTCTGTTATTAATAAAATCTAAAACCAAAGAAACACCGCAGCGATTACTTCTTTTATTTTTTTCTATAACCCTATTTTACATTATTCATGGATATGCACAAATTCATAAATTAAAATTTTTATTTCTAAGCACTTTTGTGTTTAATGAAATTATTGAGTTTTTTACCGGGCCTTTGATATTTGTTTATATCAAATCTCTATTTGAAAATAAAACAAAACTAATAAGGAAGTACTACATTCATTTTGTTCCTACGATACTCTATTTACTATGTGTGTCAATTCCTTTTCTGATCTCGATCATTAAGAAAGAGTTTGTGTTTAACTATTTAAAAGTGATCAATGATCATGGAGATCTATTTGGTATTTTGTTGATGTTGTATTTTATTTTCTACACACTATATTCATTAAAATTATTTAATAGATATAAAAATGTAATGAAACTCAATTTTTCAAACATTTCTGAAAATGATTTTGGTTGGGTAAAACGAATGCTTATTGGTGTACTGGTGATTTCATGTTTGGATGTGATATTTACTTTGTATGAGTCTACTATTAGAGAACTAAATTTTGAAACCTCGTATTTAACATTAATCTCAGTAATTGTGTTGATCGTGTACTTAGGGTATTATGGAGTTAAGCAGTCAAAAATTTTACTACCAGATTTCTTGATTAACACACCAGAAAAAAAAGATAAAGAAGATAAAGAAGACAAAAAGAATGAGTATTTATCTGGTATAAGTGATGAAGAATTGAATACATTGAAATTGTCACTAGAACATGTGATGTCTATTGATAAAAAATATTTAGACGAAGATCTTACCTTAAGTACATTGGCAAATGCTATTTCAATTTCTGATAAAAAACTTTCAGCATTTTTAAATCAATATTTAAAGACTACATTTTATGACTATGTGAATAAGTATCGCGTAGCTTCTGTCAAAGAAAAAATAAAATCACCAGAGTATAACAATATCACACTTCTGGGTATTGCATACGAATCTGGCTTTAAATCCAAGACCAGCTTCAATCGAATATTTAAAAAAGAAACTGGTTTATCCCCTTCTCAATTTAAATCCTCACTTCAAGAAACACTTTAAAAATAGGTGCCAATAGAAGCATTGGGGCGTTTGAATCTTCATTTTCATATTCATTTGTGTCTAATATAAATTACTAGACATGAAAATTACCAAGGTGATATGGTTTGTTGTTTTTTCTTTTTCGATTTCGGCCTGCTCTATACATTACAAGCAAAGAAAAGGAAATGTTTTGCCCGAAGGATTTTATTATAAAACCAAATTTACTACAGTAAAATCTGTAATAGTATTGCCGTTTCAAATTAATGGGGTTAAAAAGAATTTTCTCTTCGATACTGGTGCAGATTATAACCTAATTCAAAGAGATGCAATAATAGGTAAAAAAGGAATGTACAGTGGAGCAAGCAAACGCAAAATGAAAATGGGAAGTGAAATAACTAAATCTATGAAAATTGGAAATGTAAATTTTGTCGACACTTATGGTGTAAATGCAGATTTAAAAGGTTTAAAAGAGCAAATTCCTAATTTTGGAGGACTTATTGGGCAATCTATAATATCAAAAGGAAACTGGCTCATTGACTATCCGAATAAGATCATCGAAGTTTCTGATAAAGACATGTCTGATGATTCTTTTCAATCTATAAAAATAATAAGAGAAGATGGTGCTCCTTACGTATTAATCTCTATTAACGGTAATACCCATAAAGTACTTGTAGACTTTGGATCTTCATCTGATTTTAACTTACCTAAGAACTCTAAACTGGCTAAGAAGCTTTTGGATATGTATAATTTTAAAGACAGCCAAAGAGAGCGATATACTATTGGTGGACTTCAGACGATAACAGAAAAAAAAGGCATAGTACCTCTTATTACCTTAGAAACAATAGAATTTGAAAATGTGAAAACAACAATTAATGTATCTAGTCAACCAAGAATCGGAATAGGTTTTTTTAAAGACTGTTTAGTATACATAGATAATACAAATAGGCAATACAAGATAAAAAAGCCTGAAAACTAAGGTGTTTGTGTGTGATATATGCTTAAGAAAAGCATAATCTTAAAATCAATATCAATCAAAAAAACAATAACTATGAAATCTTATTTTACTTTTATTTTAATTATTTTTTTAAGTATCCAGAATTGTATATCTCAAGACAGAAAATTTACAGGCTATGCCACTGCTGTAGTTAATGAGGATAAAGTCCTAAAAATTGAAACATTTGGATTAGCCAATACAGAAAAAAAGAAGAAGTATTCAAAAAATACAATTCAACCTATTGGATCGGTGAGTAAAACTGTTATTGGGATTTCCTTAATGATAGCTAAAGAGAAAGGATTACTTGATTTAGATAAAGATATTAATGAGTATCTGGATTTTAAGATTGTTAATCCACATGTCGATGATTCGAACATCATTACATTACGACATCTGGCAACCCATACCTCCGGAATTATAGATAATAAAAAAATATATGAATCTGCATACGCCTATGAGCTTTCTCCAAAGACACCTCTAAAAGCATACTTATATGAACATCTTAGTCATAATACAAAGAGTGTAAAGAAAAGTTTCTCGAAAAAGAAAGCAGGTGTGGAATATGAATATTCGAATATTGGAGCAGCATTAGCGGCTTATATCATAGAAAAAGTTAGTGATAAACCTTTTAATGAATTTGCCGAAGACCATATATTCAAACCACTAAACATGAATAATACTGGTTGGTTTTATAGAGATATAGACAGTACGCTGCATAGTATATTATACGATGAAAAAGATAAGGCTATACAACCTTATTCTTGTGTCACATATCCAGATGGAAGCTTAAAAACAAACATAGAAGACCTATCGCTTTACTTAATTGAGCTTATAAAAGGATATAATGGAAACAGTACGTTGCTCACTAAAAAATCATGGAGAGAGTTATATGCTAAGAATTTTAACGAAAAGAACAAGGTTCAAAATATTAGCTTAGGAGAGCCTAATACTGGTCTTTTTATGGCGTATTTTAAATCTGGTAAAATAGGTCATACCGGTTCAGATCTGGGAGTATCTGCTTTTATGATGTTTGATCCCAAAACAAACATAGGGCAGATTCTAATGGCAAACGAAGATCTAATTTCAGATAATTTAGAAGAGTTTAAGAAAATCTGGAATAAATTAGGGAAATAAACAGAACTACGTTGTGTTGGTTTAGTTATCTTAGTGATGCGAAAAAGTACTAATGTGCTTTTCTGATATAAAGCTTTTGTGCAGGGGAGTAAGAAAGGTTGTATAACATTTAATTTAGTATGAGATTTTCTTACTCTCATGTATAAATATAGGTTAGTAGAAAAATAATATAATTTTCAAAAAGACCTGTTGAACTAAAATCTTAAAGTCATATAATGCAAGAGATTCCGGTAAGAAAAGGTAATGCAAACTCAAACGAATCTATTTTCGCAATTAAAAATGTTGAGAAGATGTTGAGTGGAAAACGGATGATCCAAAATCTTCACAGGCATGATTTTTTCTTTTTACTTGCGTTAGGGCAAGGCTCGGGTTTTCATGAGATAGATTTTGTTCCTTATGATGTTTGTGCGCATTCGATATTTGTTCTTCGTCCGGGTCAGGTACATCAGCTTACATTAAATAAGGAAAGCACTGGATATTTACTTAATTTTAATGCCAATTCTTATGTTGCTCATGATAGGGCAAAGGTAGAATTGTTAAGAAAAATAAGTAATTTGAATTACTATCGGTTTGATAACGAGGATTTTAAAAAACCAATATCTGTTTTAGAAGCGATTTTTCAGGAATTTACAAATAAAGATGAGGGATATCAGGAAGTCATTAATGCTAACCTAAGTATATTGCTTACTGAACTTAGTCGAAAAATAGGAAAAGATCATAATAATAATAATAATAACGGTACACCATATTCACAAGAACGACTCGAAGAATTTTTAGAGCTTTTAGAAACACATAGCATTACCTGTAAACGAGCTGCTCAATACGCAGAAATGATGAATCTTTCTTTATATCAACTTAATGCTATCACTAAATCTACATTAGATAAAACATGTTCAGAATTAATTAATGAACATATAATTTTAGAAGCCAAAAGGTATCTTTTGGCTACATCTAATCAAGTAAGCAGTATAGCTTATGATTTAGGATATGATGATACATCTTATTTTATCAGATTCTTTAAAAAACATATGGGGTGTTCACCCAAAGTGTTTAGACATAATTTTAGATAAGTCCTGGTAAATCACAATTTTGTCCTACTAGAGTTTCCTATATGGAGCCTAATTTTGTGAGTGTTAATAATACTTTTGTTACCTCTCTTTATCGTTGTAAGCTAATCAAGAAAACAGGCATGAAATGAATTGGATATTAAAAACAATAATTATTGGTGTTGGTGCTACATTTGCAATGGACATTTGGTCATTTATATTAAGTTTGTTTAAAATAAAATCACTTGATTATAGTCTTCTTGGTCGTTGGGTTGGTTATATACCCAAAGGAAAATTCTTTCATGATAAAATTTTTAATTCACCCTCATTAAAAAATGAATTGATCATAGGTTGGTTGTCACATTATATAATAGGAATATCATTTGCATTTTTATTGGTGTTTGTTTGTAGTAAAGATTGGCTAACTAATCCAACTCTTCAACCAGCGATTTTAATTGGCCTTGTTACTATTGTCGCTCCTTTTTTTATTATGCAGCCTGCATTTGGATTAGGAATTGCATTATCAGATATACCAAATCCAGCAACAGGTAGAATAAAAAGCTTGCTTGCTCATACTATTTTCGGGATAGGATTATATCTAAGTGCAACTCTATTAAATAAAATGTAGATAATGTAATTCTTTGTTGATATTTAAAATAAAGAATTAGATCGTATAAATATTATGTTTCAGAGATAATTAAAAAGTATGTTTTTATTTATGTTGTGATACTTTTTGGGGTGGTTTGTATTAGGAGTTGTGTTGTTGTTTATTGTTTTTATTTATGTGTAAAGTTTATGATATCAGATTGTTAAAAAAAAGTTTCAAAATAGTTACTAAATTTTGTTGTTAGAAAGAAAAAGGGTTGTATGTTTGCACCCGCAAAACGGGATGCTGTTTTGAGAGTTCATTGAGAGTTAATTTTTTTGATTTTTGTTTAGGGAAAGATTTTAAAAAACTTTGTATAAAAATTCTTGTCAGAATAAAAAAGGGTTGTATGTTTGCGCCCTCAAAACGGGGTTTTGTTTTGTGTGTTGATTGAGGTTTTATTTAGTTTTAATTTTTTCTAAAAAATAAATTAAAAAAAGCTTTGTAGAAATAAAAAGGGTTGTATATTTGCACCCGCTTAGCAAAACAAAGCATAGTTCATAAAAATAGTAGTAATGGTTTAGGGTGTTTTAGGTAACATTTTTGAGGTTCGATTCCTTGATTTACGATCTATAATTGATAGCGATGAAGATTGCTTTATTGATTACAAAAGTTCATAGACATATTGATTGACAGCGCGTATTGAGTTATTTTATAATAA
>NZ_AQRA01000006.1 GCF_000626715.1 Aquimarina atlantica
CCTTGTGCTCCGGTTGCTCCAGTGGCACCTGTATTTCCTGTAGGTCCTTGCGCACCGGTTGCTCCAGTTGCACCTGTGTTTCCAGTAGGTCCTTGTGCTCCGGTTGCTCCAGTAGCACCTGTATTACCTGTTGGTCCTTGTGCTCCAGTTGCTCCAGTGGCACCTGTGTTTCCAGTAGGTCCTTGCGCACCAGTTGCACCGGTTGCTCCAGTAGCACCTGTATTTCCTGTTGGTCCTTGTGCACCGGTTGCTCCAGTGGCACCTGTGTTTCCAGTAGGTCCTTGTGCTCCGGTTGGGCCTATAGGGCCTGCAGATATTAGAGAAGATAAATCAACAGTTCCTCCATCTTCCAAACTTAAAATGTTTGTTGTAGGATTAAAAGATAATTGTTGATCATCATTGCCAGTACATAGACTTGACCAGCTATTATTGTTATATTGAAAGACGCAATTGACAGTTGTATTATAAACTAGTGCTCCATTTAATGGAGTTATTGCATTCATTTGAGTTGTCGTAACTCTAGAGAGAACGAATGTCCTATTAGTACTTTCCAATTCTAAAATAGAAGAAGAATCTATTTGATTGGGGTTATCACCAACTTTGACCTGGGCCTGAGTGGTTGCTAAAGATAAAAATAAGATTATGAGGGGTAATTTTATCTTCATATTTTACGTTTTATTTATAATTAAAACTCAAATAAATTACGTTTTAACCGTAATTATAATATGGTTAAAACAGTAATTATTCTTTTTTTGCATAAATATAAATTGATAATTCCTTAAAAGGATATCAATTAGGCAAATATATGATTTTTTCGATAAAAAACAATTTTTATCGTCAAAATACACATAAAAAAATATTTGTAACTAGCTTTTGTTAAAATTTAACGTGAAATTATCATAAAAAAAATATTTATTTGTTTTTTAGTTTAGAAGAAATCTAATACATTTGTCGCCGCACAAGGCGGGAGTAGCTCAGTTGGTAGAGCGTCAGCCTTCCAAGCTGAATGTCGCCAGTTCGAACCTGGTCTCCCGCTCAAAAGCTTTATCAATATCTTGATAAAGCTTTTTTTTTGCAGCAATTATGTTTCTTCTGTTGTAGTTCAATGAAAAAAAATAGCTTTTGATTTAAATCTTTTAGCGCTATTTAGAGAGCGTTTATACGTTTGTTGGGAAGTTTTACAATGTTTAAATCTGAAATTTGACTCAGACATTACCTTATATTGTGCTGCTATTTTTGAAGGCGAAGTAAAATGGTTTCTGCTCAATAAGTTAGTTTAAGTTTGTCGTGACTTATATCATATCTTTATAATGTTTATTATGTTTAGTTGTAATCATTTGTTAAATATCTTTTTAATTTTTGGATTTAAAAACTTAGATTTAACTAAAAATTAATTTAAATGCCAAATAATCTAACCATTGTTATTCCTGCTTATAATGAAGAAGAATGTCTGAAAGAATTTTTTCCTGAAGTGATGAAGCATTGTGAAAGAAAGACCTATAAATTGATTGTTGTTAACGATGGTTCTTCTGATGGGACTTTAGATTTACTAAAAGATTTTCAGGAAAAATCTTCTTTGGATTTTGAGATTGTTAATCATAAGGTAAATAGAGGGTATGGTGGAGCTTTGAAAAGCGGTATTGAAGCTAGTGTTACTGAATTTGTTATCACAATAGATGCTGATGGCCAACATTACCTCGAAGATGTTGATAAATTATTTAAGAAAATTAAAGACACTGAAGCAGATTTGATTGTAGGAAGTAGAAAAGGTCAATCTTCAGCATCTCTTTTTAGAGGTATTGGTAAGAGAATTATTCGTATGGTTGCTAAAATGCTGATGAAACTACATATATATGATATTAATTCTGGAATGAAAATATATAATACTGATCTGGTTAAACAATACCTTAAACTTACTCCGGATACAATGTCTTTTAGTGATGTTATCACTCTTACTTTTGTAAATAATAGACACTTGGTTATTGAAGAACCTATTCGAATAAAAGATAGGGTTAAAGGCGCTAGTACTATTGGTGTACGAACTGCTTTTGAAACGGTTATGGAGATTATTAATATAATTATATTGTTTAATCCTGCCAGAATTTTTCTTCCAATTTCTGCTTTTTTCTTTGTGTTTGGTGTTGTGTGGGGAGCTAATTTTTTCTTCCAAGGTAAAGGAATTAGTATAGGTGCGAGTACCTTAATACTAACAGGTTTGATTATTTTTTTATTAGGCCTAATTGCAGAACAGTTATCAGCGGTTAGAAAAAATTTATAAAAGCCTTTTATAAAAAAACAGATTCTTAAGATATCTAAAATTGTATAGCAAAAGTGTTATTATCTATATAAAGTAATTAAAGTTTTTATATGTGATTTATGCAGGAAACTAATAATCACCTTTTTTTGTTTAGTGTTGACCTAGAAGATGTAAGGTTAAGAGTAGAAAATGGATTGTCATATAAGGCAAGAGTTGAAGCTCTAGTGGATAGGTACTTGGAGTTTTTAGATAGTTATGATTCTACGGCTACATTTTTTACAGTTGGAGGTATTCCTAAATATTATCCTAGTTTAATTGAAAAGATTGTTAGTCAAGGTCATGAAATAGCTTGCCATTCTAGTGAACATAAAGCGGTGGTAAATCAAACTAAAGAAGAGTTTAAAGACGATGTTTCTCGTAACATGGAGAGTTTGTATAATGCAGGAGCCAAAGAAATAAAAGGTTATAGAGCACCAACTTTTTCGGTTACTCCTAAAACTCTATGGGTTTATGAGGTTTTATCTGAATTAGGAATTACTTATTCCAGTTCTGTTCTTCCTGCTAAGAATCCTCTTTATGGTTGGGAAAGTTTTGGAGAGCACCCGAAAAAAATGAATTCTGATATTTGGGAAATACCAATTACTCTAAGGAAAAGTTCTTTGTTTAAAGTTCCTTTTTCCGGAGGAGTTTACTTTAGGTTCTTACCTTTTTATTTTGTTAAAAAAAGTTTTGCGTTTCGTTTCAGTAATGGTAGCGCAGTAACTAGCTATTTTCATCCATATGATATAGACTTGGATCAGGAACGATTTATGCACCCAGAGATAAATGATAGTCCAATTTATAATTACCTGATGTATTATAATCGAAAAAAGGTGTTTTCCAGATTACATAAAATAATGACAACTTTTAAACCAAAAATAATAACCTATAAAAGTTATGTTTCATCTCTGGAATTAGAAAACAATAGTAATATAGCTAGTTAGTAGGTTAATTTATTAATGATTGGTTTATAGGTTTTCTGATCAAAACAAAATATAGAGTAATAATGAGTTATGAATTTGTACCAATAAAAACAGATGACAAATCTATAGAAGAGGTGACAAATCTTTTGAGGGTGACTTTTCCTCATGCTAAAAAGTATACCAAAGAATTTGTTGTTTGGCAGTATGTGAATAACCCTTTAGGAAATATGATTGGCTATAATGCTTTTTTGAATGGAGAGTTAGCGGCTCATTATGCGTTAATGCCAATCCGGGCTAAAGTATTTGGGAAGGAAGAAAATGGGCTGCTCTCACTTAATACAGCCACTCATCCTAATCATCGGGGGAAAAGGTTGTTTACGACTCTTGCGGATAGGAGTTATGCATTGGCTTCAGATTTGGGGTTCGGTTTTGTAATTGGAGTTGCCAATGCACAAAGTACCCCAGGGTTTTTAAAAAAGTTGAATTTTCAGTTTGTCGGAAGATTGGATGCCAAACTTGGATGGGGAAAATTCGCAAGAAAAGTAACTGATGCCAAAATAGATTATTACAGAGTTTGGGATGAAACATCCATACAATGGAGATTGTCTAATCCTGAATTACGCTATAAGGTTAAAAATAATAGAGTTTCTTCATCAACAGATAATTTTGCGATCCAAGCTGTTCTTAAAGATTTTGATTCTGAACATTCATTGGATGATAATCAATTTTCTTTGGGATTTACACCTCTTAAAGTTTGGATAGGAATTGACCATACTGTTGATTGGAAACGATCTTTTTATTTTAATATTCCCATGAAAATTAGACCTTCACCGTTGAATTTAATATTTAAAGATCTGACAGATAAAGATCGGAAATTTGAGTTTTCTGGTGTTACATTTAGCGCTCTCGATTTTGATGCGTATTGATTTCAAAATTATTTATAAATTGCAATACATCTTTTCTTAAAAGAAACATCTATTGAAAAAAAAAATAGCGATATCTCAATCAAATTATATTCCTTGGAAAGGATATTTTGATATGATAAATTCAGTAGATGTATTTGTTATATATGATGAAGTCCAGTATACCAAAAACGATTGGAGAAACAGGAATCTTTTAAAAACTAAACAAGGAATAGAGTGGATAACAATTCCTGTTAGGCAAGAAAAATTAGGACAAACAATAGATCAAACTAAAGTATCTAAATCTAATTGGAATATAAAACACTGGAAGACCATTCAAGCAGTATATGGAAAGGCACCGTTTTTTAAAATGTATAAAGACAAATTTGAAGAGCTTTATTTGACTTGCGATGATGTTTTTTTAAGCGCGATAAACAAAAGGTTTATTTTGGCAATTAATAAGATTTTAAATATTGAAACTTCAATCATCGATAGTAGGGAACTAAATCTAAAAGGAGATGCAACAGAGAGACTTATTGAAGCGTGTAAAAAATTAGAAGCCGCTGTTTATGTTTCAGGCCCAGCAGCAAAAGCGTATATTAGAAATGAATTGTTTTGCAACAATAATATTGAGATAGAATGGATGGATTATTCTGGGTATCCAGAATATTATCA
The DNA here is from genome assembly GCF_000626715.1 of Aquimarina atlantica. Lineage (GTDB taxonomy): Bacteria > Bacteroidota > Bacteroidia > Flavobacteriales > Flavobacteriaceae > Aquimarina > Aquimarina atlantica. Next base: position 4,797 of record NZ_AQRA01000006.1, read on the forward strand.
GATGTCAAAACCTTTTGAGCATGGTGTTAGTATATTAGATTTGATCTTTAATGAAGGAGATTTGGCGAATACATTTTTAAAAAGTTTTAAATGATGAAACTGTCGGTTGTAACTACTCTTTATAAGTCAGAACGTTTTGTGGAAGAATTTTATAACCGGGTTATTAAGGTTGTTTTGGAATTCACAAATGATTATGAAATTGTTTTTGTAAATGATGGCTCTCCAGACAGATCTTGTGAAAAAGTTCTTTCGATTAGACAAAAAGATTCAAAAGTAAAGTTGATCGATTTATCAAGAAATTTTGGTCATCATAAAGCAGTAATGACTGGTTTAAAATATGCAAAGGGAGATCTGGTTTTTTTACTAGATTCGGATTTGGAAGAAGAACCTGAGTTATTAAGGATCTTTATTAATGAAATCCAAAAACATAAGGCAGATGTAATATTTGGTATCCAAAAGGCTAGAAAAGGAAAGTTTTTTGAAAGAATTACAGGAAAAATCTTTTATAAGATATTTAATAACCTTGCAGATGTGCCAATTGAAGAAAATATTTTGATGGCCAGACTTATGACTAGGAAATACATTGAGGCGCTAAAGGGTTTTTCTGAAAGAGAACTATTTCTAGGAGGTGTTTTTGCTTTGGTTGGATTTAAACAAGTGGCTATTGAAGTTACGAAGTTAGGGAAGGGAACTACAACGTATAGTACCAGAAGAAAGTTGGCTTTGTTGGTGAATGCAATTACTTCTTCAACTAAAAATTTATTGATTTATGTATTTTATTTAGGTTTGATAATAAGTTTTTTGTCTTTTCTATTTATAATGTATTACTTGATATCGAGTTTGTTTTACAAGGATTATTTAAGCGGTTGGCCTTCACTTATTTTATCTATATGGTTTTTAAGTGGTTTAATTATTTTAAGTGTAGGGATATTAGGAATTTACTTATCCAAAGTGTTTGAGGAGGTAAAACAACGACCTTTAACAATTATCAAAAAAATATATGATGAAAACGGTGCCAAATGAAACCAATATAGTTGATTATTATCAGAAACAAATTAAAAAACATGGTTTCGGAGCAAAAGGAATGGATTGGAAAAATGAAGAAACTCAATTTTTGAGGTTTAAAACAATCAATAAGTTTATTGATTTCTCCAATATGCCTTCAATTTTAGATGTAGGTTGTGGAGGAGGAGGATATTTGAAATATTGCATTGATCATGATCTTGATTTGAAGTATAAAGGAATTGATATCGTTCCTGAAATGGTTGAAAGGGTTAAAAAAGTTTATGGTACTGATAAAGCTCTGATTAAAGAGATTAAAGATGTTTCTGAGAATTTCGATTATGTTATTGCTTCTGGAACTTATAATGCAAAATTAGATGTAGATTCAAAAGACTGGGAAGAGTATGTTTTCGATTCAATAAAACACATGTTTAGAGTATCAAATCATAAAGTTATTTTAAATCTTATGACTCCTTATGTAGACTATGAATATGATAGGTTATACTACCCTGATTTGAATAGATTAACATCTTATATAGTAAAAAACATTACAAGAAACTTTAGTATCGATCATTCCTATGAACTTTATGAATTTACTCTTGTTATTTATAAATAGCCCATTATGAAATCTATAGTTATTGTTGGTACAGGTGATTATGCTGAAATGGCTTATATGTATTTGAAAAGAGATACAGATTACAAAATTGTGGCTTTTTCGGTAGAGAAGGAATTTAATACATCCGATGAATTTTGTGGCTTACCTGTAGTGGATTTTGAAGATATTGCAGTTGATTTTCCTAAAAACGAATATAAACTATTAATTGCTATAGGCCCCAATAAAGCAAACACTGTAAGAGAACGGTTATATAAGGAAGCAAAAAGTATGGGATATAATTTTGTAACCTATATTAGCTCAAAAGCATATGTTTGGGATTCAGAAGCTATTGGAGAAAACAGTTTCATTTTTGATGGATGCGTAGTGGAACCCCACGCTAAAATAGGAATCAATACTGTTCTATGGTCTGGTGCTGTGGTAGCTCATCATTCAGTGATTGGAGATCATTGCTTTTTGGCTCCATCTGTTGCGGTTTCCGGGAAAATTGTAATTAAAAATAATTGTTTTATCGGGATCAATGCTACAATAAGAGATCATGTAACAGTTGCGGAGAATTGTATTATTGGTTGCGGGGCCGTGATTAAAAAAGATACCGTAAAAAATGGAGTTTACTCTGCAAAAGGGACGGAATTATTGCGTTCTGATAGTATGAATACCAGGGTATAGAGTATGAATATTTTAAAAATAAAAATAAATTGATGTTGAATCGTATAATTAGCATTTTTACCAAAAAAATTTCAGCAAAAGGTTTAGCTATTTTTAGAATTGGATATACTCTTAATTTCCTGTTTGAAATTATAGAAATCTTTAATTACCGAAAACTTTATTTTGATAAAGTACCATATCTTGAATCACAATTTCCGGATACGACATTGCTGTTACTGTTTTGGATGGTCATTTTGTTTTTTATTACAATTGGTTTGTTTACAAGAGTTTCGACACTAGTTAACTATCTTTTTACTTTAGTTTTTATTTCAAATATTGAATACTACGCGTATCATATGTTTTATGTATATATTGGTATTAACTTCATGATTATGTTTCTGCCGATACACAAATCTTTGTCGGTAGATTTATGGCTAAAGAAGATTAGATATATACAACAAGGAATAGAGTATATTCCTTCAAAAGTATCAAGAATAAATTATTTATTACCGGTCTTTTTAGGACTTGGATTAGTGTATCTCGATTCTGTTGTTTTTTATAAAATTCAATCTCCAATGTGGCTTAGAGGTCTTGGCCTTTGGTTGCCTTCATCATTAACTCATATTACAATTACAAAAATCCAGTGGGTGTTGAATCAGGAATTATTAGTTAAATCTATGTCATACTTAACAATGACATTCGAATTTATGTTCGTTTTCTTGTTCTGGAATAAAAAGTTTAGAATCCCTCTTTTGGTTATAGGTGTTGGTTTACACTTGGGAATATTTATTGAATATCCAATTCCTTATTTTGGATTAGGTTGTGTAGCTATTTATTTATTAATGGTTCCAATTTCTTTATGGGATAAAATTTGGGACAAAATAAAAATTAAAGAACCAAAGTTTACAGTGTTTTATGATGAAGCTAATATATTGGCTAATAGATTTCGATTGATTGTTGGGGGGCTAGATTTTTTTAAAGCAATAAGATTTGTAGGTTTTTCTAAAATCGATGGTGAGAAAAAGAATATACTTTCCCAACAAATAAAAGATTTAGAAATTTATGGAACTGATTTGAAAGATATAAATTACTATGGTAGAGACCTTTGTAAAGAAATAGTTAAAACCTCTCCATTGTGTTATCCAATACTACTCTTTTCTAATGTTTTTTTTGAAAATAATTACCTGAAAAACCCTGGGAATTTATTAATAAGAATAAAATCAATTCAAATTTTTGATGGCAACCTAGGGTTGAATCTAAAATTGAATAAATTCAGAAACCGGGCTTTAATATTGTTTTTTTTCTTAGCTCTGGTTCTTCAAGCTCAAGTGCATTATGGTTTTTTTGGAGATGAAGAAAAGAATTATGCTTCAAAACGGTTCTTGGTGAAATATTTAGGTATTTGTGAACATCCTGTATTTATGGATGATCATTTTAAAGGATACGATTATGTATATGGATTGAAATATGATGATGAATTCTTACCGATTTTGAATAAAGAAGGTATGCCAGATACTTATTTGTCTGGAGGGACATACGTAAATTGGTTGTGGAGAGTTAATAGACCTTATGTAAAAGAAAATTCCGATTCGTTAAGGAAAGGGTTAATAAATTATTCATCCTTTTGGGCTCATCGTAATGGTATTGATTTAAGAGCAATTCAAGAGTTTGAAATTGTGAGAAAAAAAATATTGGTGTCTTTCGAATGGGAAAAAGATTTGTTTAAAAAGAATCTTGAATCTTCCTGGGAAAAAGCAGGGGTGTTATCCTGGAAGAATAAAATTCCTCATTTTGATTGGAGTAAAAATGTTAAAAAGTAAACTTGGCCAATTATGATTCCATTTAATAAACCGTATATGACTGGTGACGAGCTATATTATATTAAAGATGCTGTAGCTCGTGGAAAAATATCTGGTAATGGGTATTATACTCAAAAGTGCCATAATTATTTTAGAGATCAGATGGGATTTCGTAATTGTTTGTTAACTTCGTCCTGCACAGATGCTTTAGAAATGGCTGCCATATTAGTTGATATCCAGCCAGGAGATGAAGTTATTATGCCATCATATACATTTGTGTCTACAGCAAATGCTTTTGCGTTAAGAGGGGCAAATATTGTTTTTGCCGATAGCTACCCTGATAACCCTAATATAAATGCGGATATTCTTGAACAGCTAATTACTCCAAAAACAAAAGCTATTGTTGTTGTTCATTATGCGGGAGTCGCTTGCGATATGGATATTATTATGAATATTGCTCAAGAACATGGTTTATTTGTAATTGAAGATGCAGCACAGGCTATTGATTCTTATTATAAAGGGAAACCTCTTGGAAGTATAGGACATTTAGCGGCTTTTTCGTTTCACGAAACAAAAAATATTATCTCAGGAGAAGGAGGGATGCTTGTTATTAATGACAAAAGTTTTGATAAGCGAGCAGAGGTCATATGGGAAAAAGGAACGAATCGTTCAGCTTTTTTTCGGGGAGAAGTTGATAAATATTCATGGGTGGATATTGGTTCATCTTTTTTACCATCCGATGTAACTGCTGCGTTTTTATATGCGCAATTAGAAAACCTGGAAAAAATTCAATCTCGACGGAAAAACCTTTGGCAAAACTATTACAATGGGTTGATTGATCTTGAGGTGTTGGGAAAGATTATGCTTCCCAAGATTCCGGACTATGCAACAGTGAACGGGCATTTATTTTATTTAGTCTGCAATAATATAAAAGAACGGACAGATCTTATATCATTTTTAAAGTCATATAGTGTACATTCAGTTTTTCATTATTTGTCACTTCACAAGAGCCCGTTTTATAGTGCAAAAACTGAGCCTGCTATACTTGAAAATTGTGATAGTTTTGCAGATCGATTACTACGCTTGCCATTATTCTATGAACTGGATATGACAGATCAAACTAGGATTATCGATTTAATTGGACGTTTTTATAAAAAATAATTACATGATTTCTAAGTTTCGCCCTAACTTAAATTTTAAAAATGGATTTGTAATTCTTGCTGTTATTACAGGGATGTTGATGCCTGTTCTGAGTCTTGATTATGGAATGACCGAAGATGCAAGAGTTCATCATGAGCATGGAAAACGAATTCTGGATTATTTTAAAGGGTTGGATGATAAAGCATCTCTAAGTCCGCTGGATGAAAAAGGAAACCTGGTAAATATATCTCTTAGTGATCAATATTTGTTTAAAGGAATGAACGGCTTTGGGGGTTCTTTCGATTTCTTATGTAATTTTTTATATCAGTATGTTGATTTTGTTGGAGAATACGAGTTTAGAAATATTATAAGCGCTATTTTGGGATTTCTTTTATTTCTGTTTTGCGGATTGATAGGTAAGGAGATAGGTGGGTGGAGAATAGGTTTTTTTGCACTCGTGTTTGTTTTGTTAACCCCGGTTTTGTTTGGGCAGGCAATGAATAGTCCAAAGGATGTGCCTTTTGCTGCATTTTATGTGTTCTGTATTTTTCATTTAGTCAAGTTAATAAAGGAATTGCCAATAGTATCTTTTAAAAGAGGCTTTTTTCTCATATTCAATATTTCTATTCTGGTGAATATAAGGTTGGTTGGCTTGGTGTTCTTCGGGTATCTTTTGTTGTTTGTCTTTTTATGGTGGGTTTTGGAAAACTATAATGAAGGGTTTAAAAAAATTAGGATTAAAGAAACTTTATTAATAGTTAGTAAAATTCTTATAGTTGCTGTGTTATCATATTTTGCCATAAGCGCCTTTTGGCCTTATGTACAAACTAATCCTTTGTCAGCGCCTATTGAATTGTTTTTTAAAGTTAAAGAGTATAAAGGATTTATTAGTACTCAAGTATTCGAAGGAGTTTGGCGTAATAGCTATGATATGCCCTGGTATTATGCATTTAAAAGTTTACTCTATATAGCAATACCATTACATGTGCTTATAGGAATGGTTTTAATTCCTATAGTGTATTTTAAAACAGACAAAAGAAAATTGCTATTACCTTCTTTAGTTTTGTTTACCTCTCTTTTTCCACTTGTTTTGATGATTTTGGGTAAGGCAAACAGTTATGATCATTCAAGACAATTTTTGTTTACAGTTGCGCCCATGATTATTGTTGGGGCTTTTGCCTGGGGCAAAATGTTAGATTTTATTCCCAATAATCGAACAAAAAATATTGTTTTTGCCGGATTAACAGTATTGTTGTTTCAACCTTTATTATTTATGATCAGAAATCACCCTTTTCAAGCCGCTTATTTTAGTCCAGTTGTGGGAGGTGTTGAAGGAGCTTACGGGATGTATGAAATAGATTATCTGGGTATTGGGATAAAACCTGCAATAGAATGGTTAGAAAAAAATATTGATAGCTCTTCTGATCAACCAGCAAGAATTAGAATGTATTATGGAGAACAATTAAAAGCACGTTATTATTTGGATAAAATACCCCATTTATCATACGTGCTTGCTAGGAAGGACTCACCTGATTGGGATTATGGTATCGTAATGTTAACAGAGGCTAAATTTGATCAAAATTTGGAAGGAAACTGGCCTCCAAAAAATACCGTATATCAGGTTGAAGTAGATAATGTTCCTATTTGTTTTGTTGTTAAAAATGATTATAAAATGGATGATGTAGCTGCCTTGGAAGCAAAATTGAATAAAAATCCTAATTCTCAGGGATACGTTCAATTGAGTTTGTTATACTATAATCAATCAGATTATTTTAATAGCATAAAAGCTTCAAGACGAGCAATTTCTTTGGATTCTAAAAATAGTCTTGCCTATAATAATCTATGTTCGGCATATAATATGCTTTTGATGTATGATGAAGCTGAAAAAGCTGGTAAAAGAGCAGTTGAATTATCTCCTAATATGGCCATAGCAATTAATAACTTAAAAGTTTCCAGAGAAGGAATTGAAAGAAGGAAAAACAATGAATTTTTAGAAGAAGAATATTTAAGCCTTAGTTTTAACTATTATAAGTTAAGGAAATATAAAAAGTGTATAGTTATAAGTAATGAACTATTAATGATGTTTCCAGGTAATAGTGTTGCTTATAATAATATTTGTTCTTCTTTTAATGAGTTAGGTCAGTACATTAATGCTGTTGATGCTTGTAAAAAAGCATTAGAATTATCTCCTGAATTTAAGTTGGCCGAGAATAATTTAAAATTTGCAGAAAGCAACTTAAGCAATTAATATATTAAGGGGTTTGTTTTTCTTTTTCTGATTTCATCCAGTTAATGTTATTTTTAGCTAACTGAAAATTTGGGTCAATAGATAAAGCCTTTGAACAATACTCAATTCCTTTATCCCATAGCTGCATATTGGCATAGGCGATGCCTATATTATTATATGCAAACTTGTTATTACTGTTTATGGTTAATACCTCTAAGTTAACCTCAATACTTTCTTTATATTTTTTCTGATTGATAAAATGTAACCCTTTATTAATTAGAGAATTTTCCAATTGCTCATTTTTATGCTGTTCTTTTTTTTGTTTTGAAATTAGTTCTAAACTATTTTTATTTTGGATAGTGATATAAAAAAATATAGTCATTGGAATAATAAGAAAGATAACATATTCAAGAATGACTAAGATCTTTTTTGAGAATGTTTTTCTATTACTTTTATTTTCCATTTTTTACCGCCCAATTATAATTGTTTCTAAGTAATTGATTATTTGGGTTAATTTCTAACCCTTTTTTTCCCACTTCTACAGCTTTACTCCATTTTTTTAATGAATTATATGCAGCACAAAGATTATTATATAATTTGTCGGATGTTGGATGCTTGATAATTCCTTCTTTAGATGTTTTTATGCAATTTTCAAAAAGCCCATAATTAAAATATTGAAGACTCAAATTAAGATAATTTGTTTCATTAGGTTCTTCTGAGATTAAAACTTTTAATTCATTAATTAGATTCTTTCTTTTAAAAATATCATTTAAGTTATTTTTTGCCAAATCAAAATCTGGTTTTATATCCAGCGCTTTACTACAAGCATCAATCGCTAAATCATATTTGCCCAATAGATTATTAGCTATACATATGTTGTTGTAGGCTTCAAAAGATGTTGGTTTTAATTCGAGAGCTTTCTCAGCGGTTTCAATGCATTTTTGGTATTGTTTGTTTTGATAATATTTAAAGCTTAGATTAAGGTATTTCTCAAGAGAAGGGGCATTAGCGATTTCTCTTTCTTCTATATCTAATTTGCTAATTTTTTGAATACTTGCACGAAGAAATACTTGAGCTTCTTTATTATCTTTTTCTATTTGAAGTGTGCCATGAGCTAATCTGTTTAGAGCGTCCCATTCTTCAAGTTCAAGATAATTCTCCATAAGTAATCTTCTCGTTTCTATGTGATATGGTGATAGCTCTAATGACTTAGAAAGTTTTTCAATAGATTCTTGATTTCTAGCTTCACCCCATAAAAATCTACCATAATAAAACCAGGAATTAAAGTAATTTCCTCCATATTGAATAGCTTTTTTGAAATGCTCTTCGGCAATCGTTTTGTTTCCTTTTAAATTGAACAATATACCTAGGTTTATGTGTAGAAAAGGATAATATGGTTTTATTACAAGAGCTTTTTTAAAATGAGTTTCGGCACTATCATATTCTCCTTTTTCCATTTTTGTAATCCCATAATTCATTAGTCCTCTGGCATTTTTTGGACTTTTAATAGTGACATCTTTCCATAAGCTTTCGTCATCATGCCATACTTTATTTCTTTGATAAGTTCCAAAAGCATATATTACCAGAAAAGAAGAAATAATAATAGGAATGTAGGATGTATTGAATGGATACTTTCTTTGTATAAAATCGATCAAGAGTTTTATAGACCAACCTAGGCTAATAATTAAACCAACATAAGGGAAAAACATACGATGATCGTTCATAACTTCTGCTAATGGGATAATGCTAGATGTTGGAGCAAGAGCAATAAAAAACCAGGCAATACCAAAACTAATAGGGATATATTTTTTAGTTTTAGAGGTGTAAAAAGCGATTATAATTAGTATGATAACAAATAAAGCCCCAATAATAAATTTAAAGGACCATATGGTTTCTAGTGCTACCCAATCTGTATCAGCACTAAGATGAATTGGAAGAATCATGCTGCCAAAATAATATAGAATTACATAGGGTTGAGTAATTAGATAATTATATATGTCTGAAGAACCTGTTTTAAAAGAATCCGGAGTCATCGAGTTATGAAAAATGTACAGAACTAAACAAAAAATAATAACTGGTAAAACAACTTTTATAACTCGTAAAATAGAAGGTGTTAACTTTTTTGAAAAAAGACTTAAAAAACTTATGTTTTCTTCAAAAAGTAATACATAGCAAAAGAACAATGGGGCAAACATAATAGCGGTAGGTTTTGCTAAAGTGCCAATCAGAATAGGGATTAAATACAAGTAATATTTTTTCGAAAAGGCAGAATATTGATATAATACAAAAGCCAGTAGTACAAAAAAAGTAGACTGTAAATCTGATCGTGCAATAATATAATTTACTGTTTCGGCCATTACTGGATGTACCATATACCATAACGTAATTCCTGCTGCTACGTAGAAATTGTATTTATTTTCAAAAGATATGTCTATTATTTTTTTAACGAATAAAAAAATAAGAATTCCTTGTATTAGAAACAATATAAACGAAGTAAGATGAAAATAGAGTAAGTCATACCCACCACCAAGCCAATAATCAAAGGCTAAGGATGTTGTTACTACAGGTCTGTATGTTTGATTCTGAGGTAAAGAGCTTATTGTGGTTCCGTCGGTAAAAAAAGTAGGGATATTTTTTAAGCTTCTTATATTAGGGTTTTCAACAATGGTGTGAATATCATCAAAATGAAAAGAGTTATCAAAATGATTAAGATAGGTTATTGTAGTGATTATGATCATAACAATAACAAAATATAATGTTTTCTTTTTTTGGGATATATTCAAAAAAATAAATTTTAGTAATTAGTTGTTCATAAAATTACTTGTTTTATTAAATACTACCAATTTTGAATCTTAAAAAATAGATAATCCTGTTAAGGTAGTTAGTCGTTCTAGAGCATGCATCCCAAGTTCTGAGTTTCCTTTAGGGTTCAAAGGGGGGCTCCATACTGCAACAGCATATTGCCCAGGGTGTACAGCTACAATTCCTCCGCCTACACCACTTTTTCCGGGTAAACCTACTCTATAGCTAAACTCACCGGCTTCATCATAAAAACCACAGGTTTGCATTATTGCATTAATACGTTTCACCTTTCTGGATGATAATATTTGTTCATTATCGAATAATCGTTTTCCGCCGTTGGCGTATATCATAAATGCAGTAGATAACTCCTTGCAAGACATCGCTATAGAACATTGATAGATATAAAAATCAAGTACGGTTTCAATATCATTTTTAATATTGCCAAAAGATTTCATTAGATTTAATAAGGCAGCATTACGATAGCTATACGATTTTTCGGATAGAAAAACTTTTGGGTTGATATCAATATCAGTATTGCCCGTAATTTCATGTATGAAATTGAGAAAATCTTTCTTTGGTTCTTTTAGTAAAGAGATTAAAATATCAGATATTACAAGGGCACCTGCATTAATGAATGGATTTCTGGGGATTCCATTCTCATATTCTAATTGCACCAAAGAATTAAAAGGATCTCCAGAGGGTTCTACATCTACACGTTTAAATAGTTCATCATCTAATAATGACATTGCCATGGTTAACGCAAATACTTTCGAGATACTTTGAATAGAAAACCGTTCTATATGATCTCCAAAATTGTAATGACCAGAATTAATACAATGCAGATGCATCCCAAATTTATCAGGTTTAATTTTTGCTAATTCGGGAATATATGAGGCTACTTTTCCGGTATAGTGTATCGACGAGAGTTCTGATTTTATCTCGTTAAGTATTTGTTGATAATTCACAGTACGATTTTTAATTTAATCCAGATAATGAGCTACCCGTTTCTATTTCGTAGGGTTCTTTGTCTTTCTCAAAAATTCTAGCGTTTAAATTTCCTTCCAGAGTTATTTTATTGTCATAAACTTTTAACCAACTTCCTTCTCGTAAACCTACTACAGGCTGTGGATTTAGATTATGAAACTCTTTGATTCGAGTTTCTCTGGTTTCCCCTTTATGTGTCGAATTAGGATCAGGATCAAGATAATGTGGGTTAATATTAAATGGTACGATACCCAATGTTGCAAAGTTTGGAGGGTATACAATAGGCATATCATTTGTAGTTTTCATAGTAAGGCCACAAATATTACTTCCTGCACTTGTTCCCAGGTAAGGTACTCCCGAATGGATAGCTTTTTTTAAGGGTTCAATGATTTCATTTCGATATAATTGATTTACCAAAAGAAAAGTATTTCCACCACCAGTATAAATACCTTTAGCGTTTTTAATAGCTTCAATAGGATCTGAAAACATATGTACGCTAACTATTCTTTTATTTATTTTTTTAAAAATATTATTGACCCCTATGGTGTATTCGTCATGAGAAATTCCACCCGGACGCGCATAAGGTATAAAAAGAATTTCCTCAATACCTGAGTATAAGTTGATTAAAGTGTCTTGTAAATATGCCAAAGGTTCACTTCCGTGAAGTGTAGATGTACTTGCAATAATACAGTTTGCCATTAGATTTTTTTTATAAAAGTAGTTTAACGTTTTCTTATCCCGAAATCTTCTGTGAAAATAAAAAAATGTAGTATCTTAAAAAATAAAATTAACCTCGTTTATTATGAAGATAAAATTATCTGTTCTTTTTGTTTGCTTTATAGTTAGTACATCTATAGCCCAAATTACCTCAAGAGTTATGATTCATGGAAAAATTAGTGCACCTATTGGAGATGATGTAGAAGGTGTAGTGGTTTATAACCGAAGTACTAATAAAGGTACAATTACCAACAAGGAAGGAAAGTTTAAAATAGGAGCCGGTATTAATGATAGGATTGAAGTTGTGGCGATGCAATATCAGAATTTTGTAATACTTGTCGATAAAGGAATAGTAGATACTAAGAGATTAAGTATTTTTCTTAACGAGTCTGTAAACCAGCTAGAAGAAGTCGTAGTAACTCCATATGATTTAGCAGGTAATGTATCTGTAGATGTAAAAAAAATAGGATTTAGTCAAAGTGGGATAGGAGATGTAGCAGAAGAAACGTCTTCGAGAATAAATGATACCGATTATGATTTTACACCTGATGAGTTATCTCCATTAGAAAATAAGGTGTTCTTAGAAGATAGAATGATTAATGGGCTTAATTTTGTTAACCTCTTTAAGTTGTTTTATAATACTAAGAAGACCTCTAAAAAGAAAAAGGATTCTTCTGCTATTGATGTTAGGGTTAGAGATTTATATAATGATGAGTTTTTTAAAGATTACCTGGCATTAGAAATAGATCAAATTAATGATTTCATCTTTTTTGCTGAAGAAAATGGCTTAAATGAAAAGTATTTTGAATCAGGAAAAGAACTTGATCTTTTACAGTTTTTAGCATATCAAAGTAAGCTTTATCATAAGAAATAAGGCAGGCTAAAAAGAGGCTTTTGTAATTCTATCTTAGTTATATCGTCTTTGGTAGAGAAGATCTTTATGTAGTGGTATTATATAAAGATCATTTCTGATGATATTTATATGACAAGATTATTACTATTTCTACCTCTACTTATTTCATTGCAAACTTTTGGTCAATCTGAAACACTTCAAGGAAAAATTACAGCTGATTCTTTACAAGGATACGCCATTAGTATTGTAAATTTTACTAAAGAAATTGGTACAACAAATGATGGGCAGGGTTTTTTTGAAATACCTGCAAGTCCAGGAGACTCCATTGTTTTTTCTTCTGTTCAATATCAAATACGATCAATTATAGTTAAGCAAGATCAACTTGAGAATAATAAGATTACAATTGTATTGCATCCCGTAGTGCAACAATTAGAACAAGTTAAAGTAAGTACAACAGAGCTTTCGGGTAACCTCGATAAAGATGTAGGTATTGTAGAACTACAACCTTTTGTAGATAACAAGACATTAGGTCTCCCTTTTAGCGATAAACCACAACCAACAAAGGCCGAAAGAAGAATCTATACTGCAAGAAGCGGAATAATTGATAGACCTATTAATTATCTGAGTGGGAAATTAAAAAAATTAAAGAGAATTAAAGCATTAGAAGATCTTGATGCAATAGTACAAAGAGGAGAAACTACTTTTAATACTTCTTTTTTTGTAGAAGAACTAAAACTACCGGAAGATTTAATCACTGATTTTATGTACTACTGCGCCGAAGACGAATATTTTGCGGACCTTTTGGAAAACTCTAAGAGATTAACATTGGTAGAGTTTTTTCAGAAAACGGTAAAATCATATAAAGAACACAAAGAGCTGGATTAGGATTAGTTGTTTTTTATTGTGAACTGAAGTTTGATTTCTCAAAGCTGCAAAAATCATATGAATGCAACATGATTGGATATGATTTGTCTTTAATAATGAATTTTAACGAGCATAAGTGCAGAAAAAATATGTAACTATAATTTTATTTCATTTTTTCTTTCTTTCGGTTTTCTGTCAAAGAAAAATGATAAAAGGAGTAATAGAAAATGATAGTTCAGAAGGAATTCATGTAATTAATAAAACAGCTAATCTATTTACTATTACAAACAAAGAAGGAGTTTTCTTCATAGAAACAACTATTGGGGATGTAGTTGTTATTTCATCTGTTCAATATGATCTAAAGATTATTGTGGTAGATAAAAACATGTATGACAATAGAGAGTTTTATATTACACTAAAAGAAAATCTTAATGAATTAGATGAAGTAATGGTAGGGGTGCAATTATCGGGTAATTTAAATACCGATGTTAGGGATATAAAGACAGAAGAATTGTTTAGCCCCGAAGATGTGGGAATACCTGTTTATGATGGAGTGCAGATGGAAAAAATTATACCAATGCATGAGGCTATCTCGTTTTACGGTATGGGATTTCGGCTAGATATCGAAGCAACTTATAAAAATTTATCGGGATATTATAAAACCTTAAAAACAACAAGAAAATTAGATAAAGAAAATAATAGTTTAGAGGCTATTCAAGATTTCTATGGTAAACAATTTTTGTCTTCAGTATACAACATCCCCGAAGAAAAAATATATGATTTTTTATTGTTATGTATCCAAACCAGTGCTATTCAGTATGAATTTGATAAAGAAAACCATAATGTTGTATTAAAGATATTTTCAGATAAACGAAAAGAGTTTGTGGTAAACAAACAATAAATATATTTCTGGAGATAATTAAAATTTAATAGTGAGAGAATAGATTTTAACTCTTTGTTTTTTAATGATACTAAGTTTGGCATAATTTTTTAATGCATACCATTAAAATTAATTACATTTAACGCTTTACAAATTTTAGATGATGAATAAAATCTTACTGCTCTTTCTTTTTGTAGTGTCTGTTCCGCTAAGTTCTTTTACAACGGCGCATAAGTTTTATGTAAGTGTAACACAGGTAGATTATAATGCAAAACAACAGTCGTTACAGATTGTGTCTAGAGTTTTTGTTGATGATATAGAAGAACTACTAAAAGAACGATATGATAAGTCTACTAATTTAGATAAAGATGAAGAAAGCCTGGGAGTAGATAAAAATTTAGCGATATACCTTAATCAAAAACTACAATTTGTAGTGAATGGAGAAGAAGTTTCTTTCAAATTTTTAGGGAAAGAATATGAAGATGATCTTATCATTTGTTATTTAGAAATAGAAAATATTACTTCTTTAAATACTATAGAAATCACAAATCAAGTTTTGATGGATCTTTTTGAAGAACAACAGAATATTGTTCATGTTAAAAAAGGAAATCAACGTAAAAGTCTTATACTTGAAAAAGAAAAAGGTGAAGGGATGTTAAAGTTTAGTGAATAAATCAGTAAACTTTTAAAAAACAATTACTTTGCGAAATCATAACATTAAATTCAAAACCATTACAATGAAAAAGATACTTTTAGTCCTTTCGGTGGCTTTTTTGATATCAGGTATTTCATATGCTCAAAATCAAGAAGAGGCTAAAAATGTTCGCGAATTAGGACACACTAATCAGAACAAATTCAAACAAATGTACGATGAGTTTGCAACTCCCAACATGTACAGAACAGGTTCTGGAGCCCCGGGGCCGGCTTATTATCAGCAACAAGCTGATTATAAAATGGATATTGAACTTGATGATAAAAACAAAAAGCTATCTGGAAAAGAAACTATTACGTATACTAATAATTCACCTGATGATTTAGAGTTCCTTTGGGTACAACTGGATCAGAATATGCGAGCTAAGGATTCTAAAACCCCATTAATTCAATCAAATGGAGTTGATCCGGCAACCACACCAGGAGGTTTTTTAAATAAATATCTTGCAGAACCTTTTGATGGCGGGTTTAATATTACTGCAGTAAAAGATAGTAATGGAAATCCACTTAAATATACAATTAATAGAACAATGATGCGTGTAGAAATGCCCAAAGATTTGGTATCTGGCGAGAAATTTGTATTCTCAATTGATTGGTGGTACAATATTAATGATCATGTAAATGGTAGAGGTAGATCTGGATATGAAGAGTTTGAGGATGGAAATAGAGCATATGTGATCGCTCAGTTTTATCCTCGTATGGCAGTGTATAATGATGTTGAAGGATGGCAAAATCATCAGTTTTGGGGTAGAGGAGAGTTTGCATTACCATTTGGTAACTTCGAAGTAAATATTACTGTTCCTGCAGATCATATTTTAGATGGAACCGGAGTATTAGTAAATAGAAAAGAAGTATTTACAAAAGACATGATGAACCGCTATGAAGCAGCAAAGAAATCATATGATAAGCCAGTTGTTATTGTATCCCAAAAAGAAGCTATAGCAAAAGAAAAAACATTTTCAGAAAAAAAGAAAACATGGAAGCTAAAAGCCGAAAATGTACGTGACTTTGGTTTTGCTACTTCTAGAAGGTTTATTTGGGACATGATGGCTGTTAAAATAGGAGGAAAAGATATCATGGCAGTATCAATGTATCCAAAAGAAGGAAACCCTCTTTGGGAAGACTGGTCTACAAAAGTAGTAGCCAGTACATTAAAATCGTATAGCCGAATGACCTTCGATTATCCATATCACAAAGCTATTTCTGTACATGCAAAAAATCAAGGTATGGAATACCCTATGATTTGCTGGAATTACGGAAGACCAAAACCTGATGGTAGCTATAGTGATCGTGTAAAATATGGAATGATGAGTGTAATTATCCACGAAGTAGGTCATAACTTTTTCCCGATGATCGTGAATAGTGATGAACGCCAATGGACCTGGATGGATGAAGGCCTTAATACTTTTGTGCAATATGTAGCAGAACAAGATTTTGGAGAATGGTATCCAAAAGCATTAGGGAAGGATAAAAAATATCCATCTCGTCGTGGACCAGCAAAAAAGATTATACCCTATATGAGCGGAAATCAAAATTTCTTGTCTCCAATTATGTCTCAATCTAATAATATTCATCAATTCGGACCTAATGCATACTCAAAACCAGCAACAGGCTTAAATATCCTAAGAGAGACTGTAATGGGAAGAGATCTTTTTGATTATTCATTTAGAACATATGCTCAGCGATGGATGTTTAAACATCCAACACCAGAAGACTTTTTTAGAACTATGGAAGATGCTTCTGCCGTTGATTTAGATTGGTTTTGGAGAGGATGGTTCTATACCACAGATTATACCGATATTGGAGTGAAAGAAGTAAAGAAATTTGTAGTTTCTAAAGAGCCAAATAAAAGAGTAAAAGAATATGCTGCATCTGTAGGTGCTAAAGTTGAAGACCTAGGACCACTTGTATACATGGTTAAAGAAGGAAGCGAAGAATATGAAACGATTAAAAAGAATGGAAATATTATTAGTGATGCCAAAACCTTAAAAGCATACCTAATGGATAATTTTTCTGTTAAAGAGCGCGAAAAACTTAAACAACCTAAGTTTTTCTATGAGATTACCTTTGAAAAACCAGGTGGACTCGTAATGCCATTGATCGTAGAATACACTTATGAAGATGGAACAACAGAGACAATAACATATCCTGCAGAAATCTGGAGAAAAAATGATGCTGAGGTAAAAAGAGCTGTAGCTTCTGAGAAAGAAATTTCTAAAGTTGTCGTTGATCCTAAACAAGAGACAGCAGATATTGATACCTCTAATAATAGCTGGCCTAAAAGAAAGAAATTAGGAAAATTTGAGCAATTTAAAAATAAGGTAAAGGGACAGTAACCTGTTCTTTTTCTAAAGATAAATAAAAGCCATCCCGAAGTCTTTTCAGGATGGCTTTTTTACACAATATTGATTATATTTGTAGAATTATGACAACTTTACCTTTATTTATTAGCGGAACCGAAATTGCCTTTATTGTTTTTATATTGGTTATGGTTTTTGGAGCAGATAAGATTCCTGAAATTGCACGTGGATTGGGTAAAGGAATGCGTATCGTCAAAGATGCGACCAATGATATCAAAACCGAAATTACCAAAAGTGCAGAAAAACACGGTATTGATACCGATATTCCTACCTCTATCACATCAGATATAAAAAAGGAGATCGACCAGGTCAAAGATGATATTGATAAAGTTACTGGTCCAATAAAACGCAAATTCTAAATTGCAATAGCCTTTCTTAAACTTATTTTTGTTTGTTTTTCCTTGTAAATTCTGATTAATATTCAAAAAAAACCAATATTTTTTTGAAATTTTTTCGCTTTTAATGCCAAACGATTAAATACCCCGTAAACACTGACTTGTAACAGCGCTTTAATAGCTTTTTTTGGTCCTATGCAAGCATAATATTGAGATTTTTTATGATTATATGATAATATAATTGTAAAATATTTGAATATAATTTAATACATTAGCTGTGAAATTATTAAAATGATAATTATTTGCAATTTTTGCGAAATTGTCATTTATGGGCTTTTACACACAAACCTCTTAAAAACTTATTCTAAAAATGAAAAAGATTACTCTTCTAACCTTAGGACTAATTCTTGCGTTTTCTTGTTCTAAAGAAAACCCTAACGAAATTGTAGAACCAAATTCAGAAATTTCTGAATCTCAAAAATTACTTTCTGTACCAGAAGTTAATGCGTATATCGAAGGTGAATTAAAACAAAATGGTGATGTAAACTGGATAAAAGCACCCTCGACTGTATTATGGAGTGCCGTGGTACACGGTGGAGAAGTGTTAAGTGTTGGTTTTGGAGAAAAAGGAGAAAGTTTCTCTACCCAAAGATCATCAAGACTAAATGACGCTAGAGAAAATATATATAATATTATACAGTCTAAAGAAGGTGCAAATAAGTCTAATTCTGTAATATCTGCAGATGAAATACTTAATGTAACCGATGTGAAGGTTACTAGTTTAGAAACCATAAAAGCTTTACAAGAAGCAGATCAAATTCGTTACTTAGATCCAATTGGGTATGGTTTTTACCTACAAGAAGATAATTCAAACCAACAGAAATCTGCGGGATGTAGTAAAAGTGGACAATCTATAAATAGCGGGGATTATAGAGTAATTTCACCTAATGCACGATTACCTTGGAATTTTGACATTCATAAAGTACCACAGGCTTGGAATTATAGTACTGGGGCAGGTATAACTGTTGGTTTGATTGATACCGGAATTTCTGCAAGTCAGAATTTACTGGGTAGTGGATTTAATGATGGGGTGTCTAATGGAAGGTTTGTGCAACGATTTGGTACTTTTATCGATTCTCCGTGGTGGTGGTCTAATAACATAGATGGCCCTAATGATAAGTGTGGGCATGGTACTTCTATGGCATCAGCGATTGCATCACCACGTAATGATGATTTTATGCCAGTAGGAGTGGCATATAATTGTAATTTGGTCGCCTATAGGGGAACTGAGGATGTTGTGTTAAATGATTATCATGAGCGTAAAGGAGTAAGTAATGCTTTAAAAGCATTAGGAAATAGAGGGGATGTTAAGATTATTTCGATGTCTATTGGGTATCCCTGGTCCATTGGTAATGTAAAAGATGCTGTAAAATATGCCTACGGAAAAGGAAAAATGATAATCGCAGCTGGAGGAACATCGACTTCGTTTACAAATTGGTATGGTGTTATTTTTCCGGCAAGTATGTCAGAAACAGTTGCAGTTACAGGTATAAAAGATAATGGATATAATCGTTGTAATATCTGTCATGATGGTAGTAAAATCGATTTTACCATTGTAATGGAGAGAGCAGGAAACTCTAGTAGAAATGTACCTGTTATAGGATTTAATACAGGAACACAAACTTATGTAGGAGGATCTTCTGTAGCAACGGCTACCACAGCAGGAATTGCTGCTTTGGTATGGGCACGTAATCCTAATATGACCAGAGCTCAAGTGCTTGATAAACTAAAGAAAGCAGGAGAGTTTTACCCTAATCGTAATAGTAAATTTGGTTATGGTAATATTGATGCATTAAAAGCGGTTCAATAAAATCACATAAAAATATAAAATAAAGGCTGTGGTATTTAAATACTACAGCCTTGTTTTTTGTATATAGGTTATAATACTCTACTAATCGTTAACCCGTCTCTAATAGGTAATAAAACAGTTTCTATGCGTTTATCTTCGATCAAAAGCGTATTGTATTTCAAAAGAGCTTTGGTAGAAATATCCTCTTCTTCAACTTTTTCGATTACTTTACCATTCCACAATACATTATCCGATAAAATTACACCTCCAGAGTTCATTTTAGGAACAACTAATTCGAAATAAGTAGGGTAATTTGGCTTGTCGGCATCTATAAACACCAGGTCAAATTTCATGTCCAGATTGGGGATGATTTTGGTAGCATCACCAATATGTTGATGAATTTGTTTTCCATAATCAGAAAGGTCAAAATATTTTCTCTGAAAATCTTCTAACTCCTCATTAATATCAATGGTATGTAATTCTCCATCTTTTCGAATCCCTTCTGCCAGGCATATGGCAGAATACCCTGTGTAGGTTCCTATTTCCAGTATATTTTTTGGGTGAATAAGCTTAGACAACATGCTTAAAACGCGCCCTTGATACGCACCACTAAGCATTCTGGGTTGTAATATTTTCTGATATGTTTCACGATTTAATTGTTGTAGTAATTCGGGCTCTTTTTGGGTGTGGTTTACTACATACGTATCCAGTTCTTCAGGGATAAAATGCATGATTATTATTTTTTAGATACAAAATTAGAATGTTTTATAACGATTTTTAATGTTCCTAATGAACTTTTTCTTTACCTAAAATCTTATCTATTAAATCTTGTTTTGCTTTTTCATTATCTCCAAATAACCAACGTAAAACATTATCTTCCCAGATATCATCATATTCTTCTGTAGTTATAATATTACGATCTAATGCTAAATCCAGTATTTTTCCTGGATAAGAAGACTGTGGTTCACTTTCCATTTCACCTAATGGATAAGGATCGTCTAGTCCCATAATTACCTGATTACTGCCTTGTCGTTCTACAGTTAGTTTTAAAGAATCGGTGTCGTGTACCAGGGTATCAAAATATATATTAGGATGTCCTACAGCTTTTCGAGGATGTTGTTTTCCTTTAAAGAGGTCTGGTCTTCCATCAAATCCCTGGATGCGTCTTCCTAAATTCATTTGTGCTAATTGTCCTCCATGAGCAAAGCAAGTTCTAATGTTTGGATAGCGAGTTTGCATTCCGTTAAGCGTATAAAAATGATAAGCATCGCCACATTGGGCAAGCATCCATACCAAGTGAAAACGCCAGGAAACATTTTCTAATTTGATCATTTTATCACCATCATAAGGGTGAACTTCTATGGCTAGTTTATATTTGTCTGCTAGTTCAAAAATCGGATCATTTTCTTCATCAAAAATACATCGCCACTGTCCAATAGAATCCATAAAATGTGTAGGTAAGCATAGTACATGCATTCCTAATTCTTCTACACAACGTTCCATTTCCCATAGTGCTCCGTTAATAAATCCGGGGTGTATTACAAAGCCGCAAGAGAACTTATCTGGATGATCTTGTTGTACGTGAGCATTAAAATCATTTTGAAACCGTAATGCATGTTTCATTTCTTCTAGACGTAAACCATTACCATATAATTGAGAAAGGTTTAATACTACTGCGTGATCAATTTTGTTACGCTCCATCCACTCTAATTTTTCATCTAAGAAAAAACTAGAATGAGTAACCGGGCGTTTCCACCCTTTTTGTAACATGTACTTACGCTCATCATCTACCCAAAAAATCTCTTTGTCTTTCATAAACTGAGGAATCTCTTCTGGGTATGGCAGTAAATGTGAATGACCGTTTATGCGAAGTTTTCTTTTCATTATAGATGTTATCCCTGTCGTTTATACAGGAATCTTTTTAATTAGATTATTATTTATTCTTTATTCTTTTGTGGAGCCTCCATTACACTTCCGCAATTAGGACAAGTGCATTTTGTTTTGTCACTATAATATTTATCAAAAATTATAGGCATATCGGTTTCTATATTGTCTAATGCAAATTTTTCTCTGTATAGTTGAGTATTGCAGTTTTCACAATACCACTCAAGAGCATCCAGCATTTTTTCTTCTCTTGGGTATTCAATCACCAAACCTACTGTATTTGCTCCTCGTTGTGGAGAATGTGGCACTTTTGGTGGTAATAGATAAATATCACCTTCTTTGATATGAACGTCTTTGGGTTCGCCATTATCTATTATTTTTAGTACCATATCTCCTTCTACCTGATAGAAAAACTCTGGGGTCTCATTATAATGATAGTCTTTTCTGTTATTAGGCCCCCCAACAACCATAACAATAAAATCTCCGTCTTTCCATACACATTTATTGCCAACAGGAGGTTTTAGTAAATGGCGATGTTCGTCTATCCAGGCTTTAAAATTTAATGGTGAAACTAGATTGCTCATATGCTTGTTTTAATTTATATGTGTTGTTTATTCTATAGTATAAATACTATCATTATAATCTACACTATTGATTCGTATTTTGTATTAAATTTAATTATTTTGATTGTTATTTTGTAATAACAAATAGTTAACTATAAGGACTTTGTCCTTCCTCCATCAACAGGAAGGTTGATTCCGTTGATATAAGATGCAGCTTCAGATGCCAAAAATGCTATGGCATAAGCTATTTCCTGTGGTTTGGCAAATCGTTTTGCCGGCACCTCGTTTTTCATGGCATCAGAAGCTTCTTCTATTGATTTTCCTAATTTTGTTGCTTTGTTATTAATGATTTCATTTAATCGTTCTGTCGCTGTGGCACCAGGTAATACGTTGTTTACGGTGATTCCAAATACTCCAAGTTCATTAGCTAATGTTTTTGACCAGTTGGCTACTGCACCGCGAATGGTATTAGAAACCCCTAAACCATTTAAGGGTTGTTTTACAGAGGTCGAAATAATGTTGATTATTCTTCCATACCCTTCTTTCTTCATTCCAGGTACTACAGTTTGTGCTAAGATATGATTGCATTTCAGGTGTTGTGTAAAAGCGCGGTCGAATTCCTCTAGAGAGGCATTAAATACTGGTCCTCCAGCAGGTCCTCCTGTATTATTTACTAAAATATGAAAAGCTTGCCCTGTAGCAGAAATTTTTTGTTGCAGGTTTTCCGGATTCTGAAAATCTGCTACGATATACGTATGTGATTGCCCCTGATCTGTTGCTAATTCTGTTAAAACGTGTTGAAGTTTTTCTTCATTCCTTGCAACTAAGGTAACATTAGCTCCTAATTCGGCTAATTGTATGGCAGACGCCTTTCCTATACCCTGAGTACTCCCACAAACTAATGCATTTTTATGAGTTAGACCTAGATTCATGATGAATATTTTTAAAATTTATATTATTCTTTAATATTGTATACAAACGTTTTTAGGTTCGGTAAAAAATCTTAGGGCTTCAAATCCACCTTCTCTACCCACACCAGAATCTTTTGTGCCTCCAAATGGGGTGCGTAAATCACGCATCATCCAGGTATTTACCCAAACAATACCAGCTTGTATGTGTTTTGCTAAATGCATACTTCTGTTTAAATTATTTGTCCAAATTGTACATGATAATCCGTAGCGTACATTATTTGCCATAGTTAGAGCTTCATCATCAGTATCAAATGGCATAATCGTAACAACTGGTCCAAAAATTTCTTCTTGGGCTAATCTGCAATCTGTAGTATTAATTTCGATAATGGTTGGTTGTAAGTAATACCCTTTTTCATATCCATTTACCGTTACATAATTACCACCACAGAGAATAGTACCTCCTTCTTCTTCTGCTATATCGATATATGATTTCACTTTTTCTAAATGTGATTTTGAAACTAACGCGCCTAAGTTGGTTTCGGGATCAAGAGGAGCACCAACTTTTAATGCTTTGGTTTTTGCAATAAAATCGGTTTTGAATTTATCATAAATCGTTCTTTCTATAAATATTCGAGAGCCACAAAGGCAAATTTGCCCTTGATTTGCAAATGATGACCTTAGTGTTGTATTAAGCATGTTGTCATAGTCGCAGTCTGCAAAAATGAGATTAGGGTTTTTACCTCCTAATTCGAGAGATAATTTTTTAAACATAGGAGCAGCAGTTTTGGCAATATGTGCTCCTGTTGCGGTTCCTCCTGTAAAAGAAATGGCTTTAATGTTTGGATGCTCTATGATGGCTTGTCCAGTAGTATTTCCTAACCCATGAACAATGTTTAAAACGCCTTTCGGCAAACCTGCTTTAGTGCAGATATCACCTAATAAATAAGCTGTCATTGGTGTAATTTCACTAGGTTTGGCTACTACAGTATTACCAGCAGCTAGTGCCGGAGCAATTTTCCATGTAAATAAATACAGTGGTAGATTCCACGGAGAAATACAACCCACTACACCGATAGATTGTCTTAGAGTAAAGTTAATAGCATTTAGGCCTGTGCTTTCATGCGCCTCGCTTGCAAACTGCGTAATTGCATTAGCAAAAAATTGAAAGTTAGAAGATGCTCTTGGGATATCTACACTGGTAGATAAACTTAAAGGTTTACCATTATCTATAGCTTCTGCTTGGGCAAGTTGATCAAGGTTTTCTATTATCAATGATGCTATCTTAGCTAAGATTTCGCTACGTTGTTGTAATGAAGTTTCTGACCAGGTAGGAAATGCTTGAGCTGCAGCTTCATAAGCGATCTGTACATCTGCTGCCGAAGAATTAGGAATTAAACTATATATAGCACCAGTAGATGGGTTGTAATTATCAATCCACTGATCTTGTACAGGAGCTTTGAACTCCCCATTAATATAGTTTTTGATTTTTTTCATGCGTTCTCAATTTTTTTAATTAACTGAAAATGTATTTTAGTTGCTCGGCCGTTTGTTTTAAATCTCCTGTATAGGTTTGAATTTCATTTTCATTAAATCTAGCCGAGGGACCAGAAGTACTTATTGCAGCAATAAACTTTCCTTTAGTACTAAAAACAGGAACAGCTACACATACCAATCCTATTTCATTTTCTTCCAGGTCCAAAGCAAAACCATTGTTTTTAATATTCTCAACTTCTGTGATTAGTTTTTGTTTATCGGTTATGGTGTTTTTAGTAACTGATTCTAAATCAAGATTTTTAATGGTTTTTTTGTAGTCATGCTCTACAAATGCAAGCATAACCTTTCCTAAACCAGTGCAATGCAAAGGTTTTTCTGTACCAATTTGTGAGTTGATCTGTAAATCATGTCGTCCTACAACTTTGTCTAAGAAATATACTTTTTGATTTTTGTAAATAGCTAAATGAGCAGTTTCGCCAGCACGTTTTACCAATTCTTCCATATAGGGCCTTGCCTTGGATATAAAATTTTGATTAATACTTACTTTTTGCCCCAATTCGAATAATTTAAGCCCCAATCTATATTTGCCGTTTTCTGTATTTTGTTGAATAACATTAAGAGCTTCCATAGTTGCTAACATCCTGTATACTGCACTTTTATTGGTGCGCATTAGTTTTGCAATTTCGGTAACACCTAATTCTATTGTATCTGTTGAAAAGCAGTCTAGAATATTGAATGCTTTTTCAACTGAAGTGTTTAGAATTTTTTTGTCTATGGTATTACTCATGATTACCTTGATTTTTTAAAGAGTACAAACTGTTTAGTTTTGTTTTTTATAGGCAACTACCTTTATTTCTATCAATAAATGAGGATGAGGTAATTGATGCACAGCTACAGTGGTCCTTGTGGGGCCATCATAATCAAAATATTGAGCATAAACCTCATTATAGCCTCCAAAATCGTTCATGTTGACTAAAAAAGAAGTAACATCAACAATGTCTCTTAGGGTCGCACCTTCTTCTTTTAAAATATCATTAATGTTTTCTAAAACAGCTTTTGTTTGTGCTTTGATATCTAAATTTGTCGTACCAAATTCATCTACTTCTACTCCTTCGAATGAATTGTCTGGTCTTCTGGAACTTGTGCCAGAAACAAATATAAAATCTCCGACACGTTTTACATGCGGAAACTTACCTCTTGGAGTGGCTTTGCCTTGTATTAGTTTTCCTTTGTTCATGGCTAATAGTATTGAAATATTAATGTTGCGTATAGAGAATCTACAATTTTCATTCTTTATTTAAGAAAACTTAAGTTTTCCTGTCCTTGTTTTTAAGTGTTATACTTATTTTAATCCTGCAATTTTGTCCTCTTCAAGGATTTCACTGGTTTCTTGTTGTACTTGATCAAATATGCTTTTTAAATCTTTTGAGGTGTCAATTTCATGATCTGCTATTAGATTTAATAATGCCTTGTCTTGAGCTCTTCCAATCTTCATGGCTTTGGCATACCCAATATTTTCATCAAAAGTCACCATAGAATATTTTGAAAAATAGTTGTCGGGAAATGTTTTTTCTAAATCCATTTCTAGTTTTCTTTTTTCTTTAAACAAAGGATTAGCTACATGATCGCGCATCTCGAAGTAATTATCGATTGCTAAATCTGCAATGGCGTCTGTATCTTCTTTTCGCGCTTTTTGGTATGCCTTAAAAGTAGCACTCCAGTCTCCCTGATGTTGTTCTAAAATTTCATCAAAAACCACAACATCTTCAAAAGAAGCGTTCATTCCCTGACCATAAAATGGTACAATTGCATGGGCAGCATCTCCAATTAATAATGTTTTCCCTTTGTAGCACCACGGTGAGCATTTTACAGTACCTAATGCGCCTGTTGGGTTGTTAAAGAACTCATGGTCAATATCTGGGATTAAGTCAAGAGCATCGGGGAATTGTGTTTTAAAGAATTCAGTGACTTTTTCAATATTGGTTAGGTTATTAAAATTGTATTCACCTTCATCATAAGATAAAAATAAGGTCACTGTAAAACTACCATCTAAGTTTGGTAAAGCAATAAGCATATACTCGCCACGGGGCCAGATGTGTAAATGATCTTTACTTATTTGATGGTTTCCTATCTTGCCTGCAGGAATTTCTAATTCTTTATATCCATGTGTCAGGTAATTCTGAGAGTAACTGAACAGGAACTTTTTTTCGAGATAATAACTCTTTCTAAGAGCAGAACCTGCACCATCTGCACCAAAGATGATATCTGCATGTACTTCAAACTTTTCTTTGGTTGCATAGCATTTAAATTTTGCAATTGTATTTTCGATATCAACACCAGTGCATTTTTTGTTAAAATGAATGGTTACATTCTCGTATTTTTCTGCTTCGGTTAGTAATAATCCATTTAAACCTCCTCTAGAAATAGAATTGATGTATTTTCCTGTTCTTCCAGAATAGTTAGAAGCAAATGTATTTCCTTCGATATCATGAATCATTCTACCATACATGGGGATACAAAATGGAGTTACTTTATCTGCAATACCAACCATTTTCATGGCTTTTAGACCACGATCAGACAGCGCAAGATTAATAGAACGTCCTGCAGAAATATCGGTAGTTCTTAAATCAGGCCTACTTTCATATACGGTTACCTGGTATCCTCTTTGTGCCATTCTTAGTGCCAATAGAGAGCCACATAGACCAGCACCAATGATCAGTATGTTTTCTTCTTTTTGCGTCATACCAGTGTTTTTAATATTTCGGTCATTCGATATACATCTTCAAAGCTATTGTATAGTGGCGTTGGAGCGCAACGAATAACATCGGGTTCTCGCCAATCTGTAATAACATGATGGTCTGTGAGTTGTTGATGTAAACTTTTATCTGCATTCTTAACCTGAACAGATAATTGGCATCCTCTTTCCTCTGGATTAGTGGGAGTAATAATTCTGATTCTGTCGGTATCTATCTCGTTAATTAAAAATTCGAAATACGCCGTTAGTGCTTTAGATTTCTTTCTCAAGGCATCCATTCCTACTTCATTAAAAATATCTAGAGAGGCTTTAATCGCTGCCATAGATAGAATAGGAGGGTTGCTTAATTGATATCCTTCTGCACCAGGCATGACATCAAATTCCTGACGCATGTTAAAACGAGTATTTTTATTGTGACTCCACCAACCGGCAAAACGTTTTAGATCTTTGTTATATGCATGTTTTTCATGAACAAATAGACCTCCGAGGCTTCCCGGACCTGAGTTTAAATATTTATAGGTACACCAAGCAGCAAAATCAACACCAGAGTCATGTAGTTCTGGTTGAATATTGCCAACACCGTGTGCCAGATCAATACCAACCATACAATTTTTGGCATGTCCCAGATCTGCAATTTTCTTAAGATCTAAATATTGACCTGTGTAATAATTTACACCTCCAATTAATAATAAAGCAATTTCGTCGCCTTGTTGATCAAGAATAGTTTCTAAATCCTCTAATCGCAATAATTCTTCACCAGAACGTGGTTTCCATTCTATTAACCCTTCTTTAGGATCAAAACCATGAAATCGCAATTGAGATTCTACTGCGTATCGATCAGAAGGAAATGCATCACTCTCTATTACAATTTTATATTTAGTTTTATTGGGTTGGTAAAAAGATACCATTAACAAATGTAAATTGGTAGTTAACGTATTCATGATAACTACTTCTATAGGTTTTGCACCGACCACTTTTGCCATAGTATCTGTTAAAAACTCATGATATGGCATCCAGGGATTTTTGGCTTCAAAATGACCTTCTACACCATAATTGGCCCAATCGTCAAGTTCTTGCTGAATATACTTTTTTGTAGTTTTTGGTTGTAACCCCAAAGAGTTACCGCACATATATATCCAATCGTTTCCGTTATCGTCTTTTGGAATATGAAACTGATCTCTGTATTGTGCTATACTATCTTTTTGATCAAGCTCTTTTGCGTATTCTAAACTAGCTTTTGATGCTATGGTCATTTTAAGTGTTTTAATAATTGAAACAGTGTTTCACTAATTTACAAAAATAAAATGATACTAAAAGCAATAAATTGAATTTTGATATGTGTAAGATTAAATTAGAAACAATACTATGTGCTATCCAATTAGAAGTAACTCAGTAAAACGAATCTTGAAATGAGATATGTTACATAATATAAATGACTTCGAAGAAGTATGAAGATTGTTATAGTTTTTAATCAGTAATTACTTCAATTTCTGTGAAATAAAGTTTTCTATTCCCTTCATGCAGCTTATGTGTTTTAGCAATTTTAATACCATTAAAATTCTGATAATTCTCCCAGGTAGTAATCATAGAAGGTTCTGGTTGATTATTTTTTCGAAACACCCACTCTTTGATGCTAAAATCTCCTTCAAAATAAAAATCATAAGCATCCCCGGGAGTATATCCTCCTTTGTTGTACACTATGGTTAATTTTTGCATTTCTACATTACTTATAGGAGCAATAGCTTTTACTTCATGTTTTGAAGTAAAACTTGCTGCATCCCACACAAGATTGAAAGGAGCTAACAGCCAATATTTGTCATTAATAAATCTTTGATCTGCTTTGGTAGAAGTGCTATCTAATTGAGTTCTGTTATAGGTTATGGTATCCTGCTCAGAGGTTAAGGTTACTATGTCATTTTTGGGTTTCCAACTCCAGGATCTATGATAATGAATACTGTCTCGATCAACATTAAAGGTGAATTTAATTTCTTTTACCTTGTCCCAATGCTGTAATCCGTTAGCATTAGCAATTGCTTCTGCTGTTGTAGGTATTTTCTTTTTATCTACCACAGGTTTTGGGTCTCTAATTTCTATTTCCTCTTCGTATGTATTCTCTTTTTTAGTGTTGTTGTTACATGCGACACATAATAAAATAGATGATAATGCTACTAAGACTTTTTTCATTGTGGGTTATTTTTGGCTAAAATATAAAAAGAAAAACCTTGCTAATCGAGATTAACAAGGTTTTAGGTTTTAAAAAGATATAGAGAATTACTCTACAACCAAAGTATATTGAGGGGTTTTGTTTAAAGGGCAAAAATATTTGTAAGTTCCTCTTTGTAATTTAACTGTTTGCGAACTTTCGGTTTTTCCTTCGGCTACGACTTTGGTTACATATGCTGTTTTGATATGATTTTCGGCATTAGAAGCATCCTTTCCTTCTGGAACTAGTACAAAACCAACATCTGTTCCTGCATTGTTATTGGTAATATTGAATACATAACTTCCTTCTGATAGTTTTATTTCTTTTTGAGTGAATTCTCCTTTAGTCTGCTCTAAAGAAACATTTTTTACTTTTTGTGCTTGTGCGCTAAATGTGATTGCTAAAATAAATGAGAATACTGTAATTAACTTTTTCATGATTTTGATACTTGTATTTAAATTGTTTTTGAAATTATTTTTTTAAACCCCACAGAGAAGATACCGATCGAGTTTGATATCAATCTGTGAGGTTCAATCGGGGGTAATTAGACTTCGGTAGTTTCTAGTGGTTGTGCAACTGGAAAATCTACAGGAACCTGGGTTGTACTATGTATATAATTAGAAATTGTTTTATCTCCTACTAATACGATAGTATCTATTAAGTTTCCTTTAGAATATCCAGCATTAAAAAAATTGTCTACAACATCCTGATTAGCTTTACCTCTATTTTCTGTAATATTTTTGGCTAATCCGGCTAATGCATTTAGTTTAGTGTCGAAAGAAGCACGGCCAGCTCTAAGCTCTAAAATTTGCTCATCGGTAAATCCATTCATTTTTCCTATAGCTGTATGGGCAGATAAACAATAAATACAGTCATTTACCTGGCTTACGGCTAAATTCACTACTTCTTTTTCTTTGGCAGAGAGTGATGTTTTTGCATTTGAAAAGTTTAAATAATTTTCTAGTGCAGTATCACTGTGGGCGTAGGTGGCATATAGATTTGGTACGAATCCTAATGCTTTGTTTAGATTGTCAAATATTGCTTGATTACCAGCGTTTACTTCTTCTCTTGTTGGTACATTAAATGTGCTCATAATATAATTGTTTTAAGTTATTTTATTAAAATTGAAACCTTTTTGAGTTTCTGTTGTTTTAAATTATTGAGGCAAAGATCGTGTTGAAATAGGCGGGATAGAATAGTTGTTTTTCCCGATTACTTGTCAAATTTTCCCGATCTATTTTGATACTTATCTTTGTGCAAAAGATTTTTTGGTATCACAATAAAAATCATGAATAGCTTTTTGCTCACAATGTGTTTTTGGATGAATAGCAGCAGCTATTTTTTTTCTTCCTTGGCTAAAAATTTCAATTAAATTGAAAATTGATTTATGTTGTACTGTCATTTTTGTATTGTTTTAAATTAACAATGCAAAGATGCGTCATAGAAGAAGGGAAAGAAATGGTAGTTTTTCCCTGAGGCTTGTCGATTTTTCCCGAGCATAAAAAAACACCTCTATTAAAAAGAGGTGTTGATTACTTTTTTTTGAATACTATAACTTAGTATCTAATCATATTAGAGTTAAAAAAACTTGACTTCTTTTCTTCTCATCCAAAGGATAACAGCACTTAATAGAAAAGTTACTACAGCTGTAATGAAGAGAATTCCGCCATCATTGTTAATTTCAATGCCTAGCTTGGTTAAATGCATCATGATAGCTCCTCCTATAATACCAAGGGTTAACATTGCGCCAATCCACGCTGTTTTGGGTATTAATAATAAGACCCCGGCAATTAGTTCGGTTATTCCTGTTCCTATTCGCCCATAGGGTTCTAATCCAACTTTTGTGAAAATATACACACTGTCTGGATGAGCAGTAAATTTAAATCTTAGTGTTTGAATTAAGATCAATGCTACGATGATTCGTAACAAGAGGGGTAGAATCTTTTTCATGTTAGGTTGTTGTTTGTTAGCTTTCAAGTGTGGTAAACACGTTACAAAACACCGGGTAAAGCGTCGATTTTCCCATTAAAAGTATTCTTTCTTGAGATAATATACAATTCTTCTAGATTATTATCTTTTTTGAATTGATGAATTAACTCTGGTAATTTCTTATTAAGAAAGACTTTAAATGACTTAGAATCATTACTTTGGTTAGCACCTCTACGTATGGTTTTTAAATAAGTTGCTGTTAAAATTTGCAGGTTGCTTCTCTCTGAAAGAAACAATAAATGATCATTGTTTTGGTTAGCTTTTCGAATTTGATTCTTGAAACTGATTTCATTTTTAGCAATAAGGTTACTATTAAAACTGCTAAAACTATTTGTATACACAACTTCTTCTGCATTTTTATTTAGGTATACAGTCTCTAATTGATCTTCATAAATTATTTGAGCATTACTTATCGAAAGAGAGAGGAATAAGATGCTAAATATTGCTGTTTTAGCGGTGCGAATTGAAGTTTTCATATCTAATATACTTTACCCGAAAATACCTCGGTAATTGATTTTACTTTTTATAATGTAAAGTTGGGGCAAATATGAATAATATAACATATATCTTTTTCCCGTATTCTTGTCAATATTTCCTTTCGAGTTCTGGTTTCAATTGTTTTTTAAACTCTGAAGGAGAAAGAGATGTATGTCTTTTAAACATTCTGCTAAGATGAGATGCGTCTTCAAAACCAATTTCATATGCAATCTCTTTAGCAGATTTATCTGTATAGATAAGTAGGCGTTTGGCTTCTAAAATTATTCGATCATGAATAATTTGTAACGGACTTTTTTCAAATTTAGCAAAATTATTTGACAAGGTTTTGGGAGATTTAAATAGTTTTTGAGCATAAAAACCTACAGTATGTTCTTTTCTAAAATGAGTATCTACCAGGATATTAAAATTTCTGATCAAATCTACCTGATCTCCAAGATTGTTATAATTGCTTTGTTGTTTAATAAGGCGAGTGGTTGTTATTATAAATCTGGCCATTAGCATGCGCAACATTTCTGCTTGTATGGTATCTACTGTATCTAATTCATCCAAAAAAACCTTGTGCAATTGGTCTAATTTACTTTGTTCTTTTGTATTTAATTCTACAATAGAGATGGTGGTATTGCCATGAAAAAGTATTCCCACACAGCTTACTTCTTTATCGTGATCTTTGATACAATAAAACTCTCTGTTAAACTGATATACTAAGGCATTTGATCCATCAATAAACTTAAAATATTGATTTGGAGTTAACACTACAATTTTATTTTTTTTGACTGTTGTAGAAATTCCATCAATCTCCATACTAATATCAGTATCTCTTACCCAGATAAAAGTATATAATTCTACAAGTTTTGATGTCTTATAAGTTTGTAATAGTTCTTCGTTGGCAATTTTTAATACAGCACCGGTCGAAAATTCTTTAAATTCTTTTATCATATAGTGTAGGTCGTTTTTTATGTGACTTTATTACAAATTAATATAAAAGATTTGAGTCTGTGATTTTGATCTTATTGGTGCTCTTTTGAGTATTAAGTATCTGTAGAATGTGTTTTTCTCGAAACAGAGAAACAATATAGGAGTTGTCGATATTCTTATCAAGAATATCGATTATAATAAATTATGGTAGCTAGGAGGTTCAAACTAATAATAATCTAACGATTAATCCAATTGCACCTCGTTGTCCAATCATATTTCTAAGCTCTTGTAAGCTCGATGAGGTTATTTCTATTTTAGAAGCAAGTCCATTACTTGTACCTCCATCTACAAATGTTTGTAATGAAGAAGTTGTAACCCCAAGCTTATTTGCTATGCCAGATCTTACATTTCCTTCGGTAAGATCTCTAAGTGAGTTTAATGTTACACCACTTTTTCTAGCTATTCTATTTAAACTCATATTTATATCTTTTAAAATTAAGTCATTCATAGTTAGTTATAGTAAGTATAAGTAATTATTGATCTGTAAACTGACGTATAATGAGAAGTATATTTTTTGCTATTTCTTTCTCTATTACTAATTTAATACAGATTTTTTTAGAATTCTTACGGGAAACCTCAACTAAGAAAAAAAAGTAGAAAAAAATAAGGTTTTTTGAATCAAATTATAAGTATAAACAACTTTTGAGTTGTGTGAAACCTCTTATTTATAAAAGGTGTGCTGATTCTATATATAAAAAATCGAGTTAGAATTTTATATATAAACGATACTATTTTTTATTCGAAAGATTAAAGTGTAATACCGAGTTGTCATATAACTGCACAACATCTATCGAATTTGTTTTTTGATTATATTCTATGTCGGCCATCCCATTGCTATTTGTTGCAATTTCGGTAAATTCTTTACTGTCATATTTTAAAAGGATACTGTTTTTCCAATCAATTGACCAGCTAGTAAGATAAATTAATCCACTTTTGTCCATTGTAATTCCATCTAAATGCGGATAATTGGTCTTGACAATTAATGTGGTCTTTTTGCTTTCTAAATCTATTTCGTACACTTCACTTTTATCTATCGTATTACAAACTAATAATCTATTTTTTTGAGCATCAAAATAAAGTCCGTTTGGAGTATTAATAGTATTGTTCAGAATTTCATAAGATTTATGGTCAATAGATACTTTGAAAATTGTATGTCCTTCGCGATCCGAAATGTATAAATCTCCGGCATTATCAAACTCGATATCATTAAGTTGTTTAGTGTTTGGAATACGTAATGAAAATACTAACTTCCCTGTGGATACGTCAAACCCTCTAACAAAATCATCTCCAGATTTATTATCTTCTGCACTATAAATAACTCCATTATGTAGTTTTACACCAAGAAATGAAGTATATCCCGAGACAAAAGATGTTTTTATACCTGTTTTATCTATTTTAAGGATTTCTCCATTACCAATATTTGAAACATAATAAGAGTCCGTAGCTTCATCAAATGTTATACTTTCTGGGGTATTGAAAGATTGTGATTTTCCTGAAAATGAAATACACATAACAAAAACAAAAAATGTAATAGAGAAATTATTCATAATTATATGATTGAAAACTGATTTTCAAAGTTACAGTTTTGTATTTGTTTTGTACACCTTATTGTTTTTTATTATGTGCTTTAATAGCATTGACTTTATTATTTTTATAAAAAAAATACCTGATTAAATTAATTACTACAATGCCTAAAGAACTACACGATTATTTTGAAACCAATAAACAGACCTGGAATAAAAAAGTTGATATTCATGCCAGAAGTGATTTTTATGATATGGAGGCTTTTAAAAAAGGAAAAACCTCATTGAAACAATATGAATTAGAAGCGCTTGGAGATGTGTCTGGTAAATCATTATTACATCTTCAATGTCACTTTGGGCAGGATACATTAAGTTGGAGTAGGTTAGGAGCAAAATGTACAGGTGTTGATCTATCCGAAAAAGGAATCGAATTGGCCAAAAGTTTAAATGCAGAGTTGGATCTGGATGCAAAATTTGTATGTTGTAATGTGTTAGATACTTCAGAATATGTTAAAGACAAGTTTGATATTGTTTTTACTAGTTATGGGGTCATCGGATGGTTACCAGATCTAAAACCCTGGGGCAAGATGATTGCTGAACGACTAAAACCTGGTGGTGTTTTTTATATAGTTGAGTTTCATCCTATAGTATGGATGTTTGATTATTTAAAAGAGAAGCCTATACTGAAATATGGATATCATCAAAAAGATGTGATCTATGAAGAATATCAAGGAACCTATGCTAATCCAGAATCTAATATGATTAGTAAGGAGTATGGATGGAATCATGGATTAGGAGAAGTAGTATCATCTCTTACAGAGGCTGGATTAACTATAGAATATTTAAATGAATATGATGGATCACCTTATGAGGTTTTTCCCAGTTTGATTAAGGATGAAAATAAGATGTTTGTTACAAAAGAGAAGTTGTATCCACTAGTCTTTGCGATCAAAGCCCGACGATAGATGTTAATGCTTTTTTATCAAATTATTGAAAACAACTTTAACTAGTTACGATGTACTTACCCGATAATTCTTTTTAACCATTTCAACTTTTTTGTACTATATGGAGCATACTTTAAATTAAGTTCTATCCAAAATGGTTTTTGAAGAATACCTTTGAAGTGAGAAAAGGTATCAAATCCATATTTTCCATGATAATTTCCGATACCACTGTCACCAACACCTCCAAAAGGAAGAGATTGTTCTGCAAAATGCATTACAGCATCATTTACAGCACCACCTCCAAAGGATATTTCGTTTAGAATTTTGTTTTTTACAGCTTTGTTTTTAGTAAAAACATAGCAAGAAAGAGGTTTGGATAGTGTTTTAACTTTTGTGATAGCCTCATCGATAGAGTCAAATGAAAGCACTGGTAAAATAGGACCAAAGATTTCTTCTTGCATTACTTTATCAGAAAAAGAAATATCTTTAAGAATTGTTGGAGGTATTACTCGCTCTTCTGGATCACCCAAGCCACCTACATATATTTTATCGGGATCTATTAAGCTATTAAGTCGATCAAAATTCTTATCATTAATGATCTGTGTATAATTATGATGAGTTACTTTATAATCAGCTTTATTAATGTGATTTTTCATCGCTGCTAAGAATTGATCATATATAGAGGATTCTACCAAGACATAATCGGGGGCAATACAAGTTTGCCCGGCATTAAGAAATTTGGCCCAAACCAATCTTTTGGCTGCCATATTAATATGTATACCTTTAGTTACAATTGCAGGGCTTTTTCCTCCTAATTCCAGGGTAACCGGAGTAAGATGTTTTGCGGCTGCCTGATAGATTATTTTTCCTACTGATACACTACCTGTAAAAAATATTTTATCGAATTTAACTTTTAAAAGATCAGATGTTTCTTGTACTCCGCCTTCGATAACTTTAAAAAAAGCAGGATCAAAATTTTGATTGATAAGCGAAGCCATCGCCTTAGAGGTATGAGATGGTACCTCACTTGGTTTAAGAATAACAGTACATCCAGCAGCAATTGCTGCTATCGCAGGACAAAGTGATAACTGGTAGGGATAATTCCATGCTCCAATTACAAGAATACTTCCGTAAGGTTCTGGGATAATGTAACTTCTCCCAGGAAGATTTGCCAAACCTGTAGAAGCTTTTCTTTTTCGGGCCCATTTTTTAATTTTTACTAAAGCAAGATCAATTTCGTGATAGATTATGGATAACTCGGTAACATAAGTTTCAAATTCAGATTTTTTAAAATCTGTATAAATAGACGCATAAAGTAGCTTCTCATTTTTTTGTAAAACATTTTTTAGCTTCTTTAGTTCTCTACTTCTAAAAGAGATGTCTTTTGTCGCATTCGTATTAAAAAACAAACGTTGTTGATCTATGACATCTTGGTAGTCCATAATGATAAATATTCTTGAGAATCTTAAAAATAAGGATTTTTATTAAGCTTTTTGTTTTTTAAGCTTAAGTTCTCGTTGCATTTGTTTTACGGTCAAAGTACTACCGTCATGACTCCAACCGGGAGGGCCAAAAATATACATGAATTTATGATACCAGTTTTTTGATTTTTTGGTGTCATTCCATATATCCTTATATTCATGAGTAAGAATCACCCAGGGATTATATGAATTTGGTGCATGTGTAACACCATATTGTATTTCTATGTCTTCGTCTAGTTCTTTCCAGGTACCAAATATCTTATCAAAAATATTGAGAAATCCACCATGGTTTTTATCCATGTATTCTACATTTTTGGCATGATGTACCTGATGCATAGTGTGTGTATTGAATATTTTTTCCACAAATCCCATTTTAGGAACATACACCGAATGAAGTTGAAATTGCCATAAAGCTTCAATACCCAGGCAAACTATTACCATCTCGGGGGGGAAACCTATTGCCGGTAACCACATATAAAATAATGGTTTGTAAAGAAGAGTAAACCACCCATTTCTTACAGCAGTACCCAGGTTAAAATTATCCGAAGAATGGTGTACAATGTGGGCAGCCCACAAAACTCTTACCATATGATTTTGTCTATGAAACCAATAATAAGTATAGTCATCTGCAAGCTGACATAAAAGCCAAACATACCATGCAAATCCAAAGGATTTCCAACCCATAATATTAGTTCGCACCCCATCGATTTCTGGGTTAAAAAGTTCATATACAAAATGAAAAAGTACAATAGAAAAAATAGTTTTGATCAATGGCCCTATGATTGCAGATCCCACACCCATAGTTAAGCTGGCAGTTAAATCTTTCCAGTTGTATAAGTCTTTGTTATTGTGGGTTTTACTGTAGGTGAGTTCTAATAAAATTAGTACCAAAAAAAGAGGCACTCCATAGGTCAAGGGTTTAATAAATTCCATTCTTCTTTTTCTGTTTTATTCCATAGTGGCGGAATATAGGGAGAATTTTTAGGATATCATCTACAAAATCAAAGTATTCGATTACGAACCCTATTTTAGTATTAATTTGTATAAAAGAAACGGTTTAAAAAATAAACGAACATATTGTTAATCTATTTTTTTAAACCGCTTATTTTAGGTTTTTTTATAATTTAATGAAGCTCTCTAAGCAGATCAAAGGCTGCCAAAACATTTTTCATAGATTTCTTCTCTGCTTTACTTACAATCCTTGAGTCAACATCTTCTTTTCCGAAATATGTTATTTTAACTTTTTTTCCTGAAGCAATTGCTTTTATCATAGGCATCTCAAGCTGTTTTACAACACGATCAATCCATTCTCTTTTTCCTCCGGATTCTTCTTTCGAATTAAATTCTCCTGGTGTATCTTCTTCTACATCATAAATTTTACCATCTACATCTATTTCGATTCTTTGAACAAATAACCAATCTTTTTTGGTAAAATAGTTTATAGAAAAT
The DNA here is from genome assembly GCF_000626715.1 of Aquimarina atlantica. Taxonomy (GTDB): domain Bacteria; phylum Bacteroidota; class Bacteroidia; order Flavobacteriales; family Flavobacteriaceae; genus Aquimarina; species Aquimarina atlantica. Next base: position 43,250 of record NZ_AQRA01000006.1, read on the forward strand.
CCTAACCAAGGTTTGCGATTATCTTTTTTACCAATATAAATCTGAAAATAACTTTTAGTATTTACCTGGATAGAAGATTTATCTGAGTACCAGGTCACCTCATTCACAGCATCATACTTCTTCCGCATTTTAGCAATCGCTTTTTGATACTCTTTAGAGTTATTTTTTTCTGTTAACTCATCTTTATTTAGTGCTTTTTCAGCTTGAAGAATCTCTTTCTTAACCTTTTTTAATAAGCTTTTTCCTTTCTTGGTTTCGCTAGAGTTAGGGTATTTATCTAACAGAACTTCAAGACGTTCTTTACTTCTGATATAATCTAAGGCATCATGATACTCCTGCGCTTGCTCAAGTATTTGACTAGGAGTTAACTGGCATTCTGCGATTTCTTTTTTTAATTTATCATTTTCTTCCTTTAATTTATCAAGATCAGCCTGAGGAACACCACAGCTAACTAGAATCAAAGTCATTAAAATATTAAAAAGTATAATTCTTCTCATTACTAAACTTTTTGAGATTATGGTTATTAATTGTTTAAAACAAAATTATAATTAGGTTAAATATGTTAAAAAACAGCAAAAAATTTGCTTATAGCCCTAATATAATAAAAATCCTTTAAAATACGTAATTTAAGCCTTGATCTTAATAGAAAGGTAGGATTATACTTACATTTTATTTGTGAAATGCTCTTTTTCTGCTTACTATAGAGAGATAAGAGTTGCCTATTTTGCAAAAATTTGGGAGGTGTCTTTAAATGATTTAAACTCTAATGCATTACCACAAGGATCATAAAAGAACATAGTAGCTTGTTCTCCAACTTCTCCCTTAAACCTGATATAAGGCGCTATAACAAATTGTATATTTTTATCTGATAGTTTTTTTGCAAGATCTTGCCATATATTCCATTCTAGAATGATCCCGAAATGAGGAACAGGAACATCCTTACCATCTACCAAATTATTATGATTGTCTTCTATGTTTGTTTTTGACTTATAATGAATTACCAATTGATGACCAAAAAAATTAAAATCTACCCAGTGATCACTACTTCGACCTTCTTCAAGTTCCAGGATATTCTTATAAAAATTTCTGGCATTTGCTAAATCATGGACAGGAATTGCCAGATGAAAAGGGGATAAGGTATTCATTTTCTAATGAAATTATTAGGGTTATTTTTTTATTCTATTCCAAATGTCCAAATACATTTTCCATTGATCGTTAACTTTTTTCCAGATAACGACATATTTTCCTTGATAGGTTACTTCGGTTCCGTCATCATTTTTATTTTTTCCTTTATAGGTTCCATAATCATGAGCAGTATTTCCGAGAATTATAATTTCTTCGGGAGTTATTTCATGTTCGATAGGTGTGTAACCATTTGACCCCTCCCATCTTTTTTTAATAGCTTCATATCCTTTAATGATAGGTGCATCGGTTGGAAATATTTTTGCATTATCGGTGTAAATTTTTGCGATAGCTTCATAATCTTGTCTTAGATAAGCATCAGAAAATGCTTTTGCCTCGGCTCTTATTAGTTCTTCATCAAAGAGTTGTTCTGTGTTTTCTTGTCTGGTACATTCAATTTTCCAGGTCGGAAAAGCAATAGACTCATTTGTATCTACCCATTCACCAAGCCATTTAAATCCTTTGTCATTAATATCATAAAAACTAAGCTTAGAAAAACCTTCCATACCATTAGGAGCTTTTTGTTTACGATATAAAATGATCTTTCCGTCTTTCTTATTTCCTTTCCAGGAAGACAGTACAGGGGTGGCTCTTACCGATGAATAATAATGCACATACCATTGACTACTATCGGCATTAAATTGTCTTATGCTACCAGAATGTCGACCATCTGCTTTTAAGGTTTGATCCTGAACAGCCATCCCGTTCATAATATACTTAAATTCCCAGGTCATTTTATTTGGCTCTCCCCAGGTTCGATCTTGATTTCTGGTTTGGGAAATGCAATTACATTTTCCTATAAGAGGTGCAAAATCCAAAATTTCTTTTGGTGCTTCAGGATTCGGCTGCCCAAAAGGATGTGCTTCTGAAGGCTCATATTCTGACTGGCTCCAAGTTGTAATACTTACCAAAAAAAATAAAGAAAACAGTATACGCGTCATGGGATCGAGAATTGATTAGTAAGACAATTTAGGTATTTTAGAAAAGGAAAAAACTTGCGAATAAGGAAATTAAGATATAATTAACAACGAAAAAAAGCTAGTTTCTTCGATCTTTTCTCTTTTTGTCTCTAGATCTTTGAGCGCTTCTTTTATTAGAATTTCCTTTTTTGTGGTTTTTAGAAGTAAACCGTCTTGAGTTATTAGTTCTTTTCTTTGGTTGAGTATCTTCTAATACAGAAGCTTCTTCTGTTTTACTCGAATCTCCAACATCGGTATTAAGAATCTCTAATTCTTTTTCTGTTAAATACCTCCATTCTCCTAAAGGAACATCAAGAGGAACATTCATGATTCTAATTCGTTTAAGCTTCATCACTTCGTATCCCAGGTATTCGCACATTCTTCGAATTTGACGATTAAGGCCTTGAGTCAACACGATTCTAAAATCATATTTACTAATTTGTTCTACTTCACATTTACGGGTTATAGTATCGAGAATCGGAACTCCATTACTCATTCGTTTTATAAATAATGGATTGATTAATTTATTTACCGTTACTACATATTCTTTTTCATGATTATTTCTCGCTCTAAGAATTTTATTGACGATATCTCCATCACTAGTTAAAAAAATAAGCCCTTCACTAGGTTTATCTAATCGACCGATAGGAAAAATACGTTTAGGATAATTGATATAGTCAATGATATTATCCTTTTCATTTTTTGCTGTTGTACAAACTATACCAACAGGTTTATTAAAAGCAAGGTAGACGTGTTTTTCTTTCGTTTGATTTACTAAATCACCATCTACCCGAACAATATCATCGGGAGTAACTTTGGTTCCCATTTCTGGGACTTTACCATTAATAGTTACACGACCCTGGTCGATTAATTTATCTGCCTCACGACGTGAGCAATAGCCCACTTCGCTTAGATATTTATTAAGTCTGGTGAAATTTTTTTCAAGCATACAATAAAAATAGTATGCAAAGATAATGGTTATAACAAAATGATAAATGGTATTAATTTAATTTTAATTCTTTAATATCAACCTTCCCATCTGGTGAGATTAAGAAATATTTTGGGTTTGTAACTTCTTTTTCAATTGGTTTTTGCTCCTTTGGTTTAGGTGTATACTGTAGTTTTATTTCCATACCTATTTGCACAACAGGTTCAACTATTGAGCTATTTATGACCATATCATAACCTTTATAAGAGATAGGATCATAATAATATGTGGTTTGTTTTTTTGCAGCTACAATCCCTTGCTTCTTATTAAATGTGTCCAAAGAAGTGCTATGAAAAGCTTGGTAGCTTTTATAAAATTCTTTTGGAAAATGACAATATTTAGTATCTGCTATTGTTGGGTGATATGACGTTAAATCAAAACCCAAATCGGTATAGAATTGTTGTTTTTCTTTAAGAGTTTTCAGTATCTCTGTACGTAGTTGTTTGTATACAGTTTGTATATCGTTTATAAAATAGTCTACTTTTACAAGATTATAAATTTCGTTATTTGCACAGGTAGAAAGTATTTTCTCAAATTGATTTACATTAGTGAATTTTATATGGATGTTTTGTTGTAATTCAAAACCTTTAGGAACTTCATTGTATTTTTTGCTGAATAATTTTTTTTCTACTACAGTTTCATATACAGGAACAAATGAAATGACATCTATAATAAGATCTCCCTCTAAAATACCTTTGGTTCGCAATTCGTCTTTTACTTTTTCTACTCTCTCGTTCATTATCGTATTAGTTTCTTGGGATGTTTTTCCAATTTGTACGATATTAAAAATTGCTGTATACGAATCGGCAACAATATTGTTTAATACTTTAGCATCAATTGTTATCACGGGATTAGGCGTTAAATCCTTTTGCCTAAATTGTTGTATTTGATTTCCATAAATATCAGCATTTGCTAATTCTGTGGGAACTATTATATTTTGCCTAGAAATAATTGTTGCGTTTCCTTTAATTTGAGCAAAAGCGGATAAACTAGAGAATACTAAGAAGATATAAATTAAATTTTTCATGATATAGATTTGTCGTAAATCTATGTTGAAAGCCGGTTTTAGGAAAACAATAATGAGTAAATGGCCCTTTTAAATGAGGGAATTGCTTTTTTTTCAAAGAAAAGCTCTATTAGGATTTGTTTATGGCTTATGCTTTTAAAAAATCAATAATTATATTGTCAACTTCATCAAAAAATAGAGAGTGACCATAATTTTCTGTAGTTATAAATTGGGCATTGTTCCAATTTTTGCTAATACCTTCGGCTTCACTATATGGGGCGATATCATCATTTTTATCATGAATTAAAAGCCCTTTAACTACTAAATTTTTAGCGAAATTAGCCATAGAAAATTCATCAAAGTAGTAACCATGTTTTTCTTTAAAATAATGATTCAATGCCTTCATAAATTTAGGAGATAGTTTTAATATCTCCTGATACCCTTTCATGATCCTGGAAAGCTCTGAAGGAGGAGCTAATACAATTAGTTTTTCTATTTCTTCATTTTGATAGGTATATTGATGAAATATTGTTGCCATACCCCCAACAGAATGCCCAATCATATGATTAGGTCGATAGAGCTCAACGATTTTCTGAAGACACTTGGTGTATAAAGGGACGTTTAATATTTTTCCTGTAGAATTACCATGTGCGGGTGCATCAAAAGCAATTATATTGAATCCTTTTTTATGTAATTTTTGTATGAGTACTTTCCATCGATGTGTATTACTTTCCCATCCATGAATTAATAAAATAGTTTCTCCCATACTAGACCATCTATAGGTTTGGATATAGACAGTATCAATAAGAATTATTTCATCTTCTGCTTCTTCGAGAAAACCTTCTTGTTCGGGTAATATTTTACCTTTTCTTGGGGTGCAGAATAAAGTGTAGGCTTTGTTAATTGCCTTTTTTGAATTAAAAAAGAAAAGAAATTGGATGTATTTTCCAATAATAAGAGGCAAGTATTTTTTATATTTTTCTTTCATTCACCTTCACGATGTACTGCTTCCATAGTAAACGCAGGGAGGCAAATGGAAAGATACTCACATGCTGAATCAAAAGGGTTAGCATATTGAATTCTTGTGTTTTTTTCAATTTTAATAGATTGCCCTGATTCTAATATTATTTTTTCTCCATCAATGATAAACTGTTTTTTGCCCCTAATAATATAGGTGTATTCATCAAACTCTGGAGTTTGAAAAGGTTCGCTCCAATAAGGTGGCGCAATCATATGTGCGATACTAATTTGAGAATTTTGATCAGTTGCCATACCAAAATGCTCTTCTATTAATTTTCCATCGGTAGTCGGAACAATAAAAGGGGATTTTTGGATCTGATATTTTTTACTCATTTTTTTGTTTTTTAATTCGCCGTATCCCAGCTTATCCAGAAATGTTTAATTTTTGCAGAATCAGGTATATCTGTAGCTGTTATTTCTATATCTGTAGTAGATTGAAACTTTTTAGATAATTCTTTTTTATCGATGGTAAAATATGCCTGAATACTATCTACAAATATTACTGCTGTACTTAGTGTGTTATTAATTTTTGAGATATTGTAATGGTCTTTGATATCTTTAAAAACTCCATCAGAAGATAAGCCCGAAGCAGTTTTATATCTTGGATCTACAATTTGAATATTTTCTATAGTAGACAACGGATCTGATTCTTTATGAGCTTCTAAAACTAATAGCTTTGTTCCTCCTTTTTCATAAATTTCTATTTCATTTACATTATTAAGAAATTGATCTCCAGCAGTTCTTTTTGCAATAGAATCATTGGCGTAGATAGAATCTAATTCTTTGATTTGTATTTCGTTGGTTAATAGCCCTATTCTATTATTGGTAATCTCAAACGGATCTTGTTTTTGTTCTTTTTGACAGCTATATAGTAATAGTGAAATAAGAAGAATTTTTAACATTCTCTTTGCCATAACTAGATGATTTAGTGATTTGTTAAATTATAAACGTAAATTATTTCAATAACTTATTAAGTACTCCTAAAGCTCCTCGAATAAAAGTGGCACTGGTAAGTACTTTTATCACTGCTTTTTCTGTAGCACTAGCTCTTCTACTTTTAGATCGAGAACTAGATGAGCCCCTATTTAGTTTTTCTCTTTCCTTTTTGGCGGCTGCTTTAGCTTCTTCTGCTTCTGCTTTCTCAATTTTTTCGTTTAAAAGCTCATAAGCACTTTCCCTATCTATCTCTTCATTATACTTAGGGATGAGCTTTGATTTTTTAAGTAAGGCTTTTAATTCATTATCGCTTAGGATGTCCATTCGACTCATAGGAGCTCTTAGCATAGTTGCTGCCAATGGGGTAGGACGTCCTTTTTCATCAAGAGCAGATACCAAAGCTTCCCCAATTCCCAAAGAAGTAAGTATTTCTTTGGTATCATAATATTCTGAAATGGGATAATTCTCTGCAGTGAGTTTAATTGCTTTTCTATCCTTGGCTGTAAATGCTCTAAGTGCATGCTGAACTTTGAGCCCTAATTGACTTAAAACTCCATCAGGAACATCAGTTGGGTTTTGAGTTACAAAGTAAAGACCAACACCTTTGGATCGTATTAATTTTACGATACTCTCGATCTGGCCCATAAGTGCATTAGAAGCTTCTTTAAAAATGAGATGAGCCTCATCAAGAAAGATCACTAGTTCTGGTCTCCCGCTGTCCCCTTGTTCTGGGAAAGTACCATATATTTCTGCAAGAAGACTAAGCATAAATGTAGAAAACAACTTTGGCTTATCCTGTATATCTGTTAACCTAATAATATTGATAATACCTCTACCGTTTTCATCAATTCTACATAAATCCTGAACTTCAAAAGATTTTTCACCAAAAAAGAGATCCGCTCCCTGTTGTTCTAATTCGACAATTTTACGTAAAATTGATCCCGTTGATGCAGTAGAAATACGTCCATAATCCTTTTCTAATTCCTTTTTACCTTCTTGAGTAGCATATTGTAAGACTTTTTTTAGATCTTTTAAATCTAACAATGGTAATTTGTTATCATCACAATATTTAAATATGATAGAAATAATTCCTGCTTGAGTTGTAGTAACATCAAGAATTCTGGATAGTAGAACTGGTCCGAACTCACTTACTGTAGCTCTTAGCCGAACACCATCCTGATCAGAAAGAGATAAAATCTCTACAGGAAAATCTTTGGCTTCGAATGGGATGCCTATTTTTTCATGACGTTCATCAATTTTGGGATGACCAGGACTGGCAGCTGCAATCCCACTAAGATCTCCTTTTATATCCATTAACAGTACAGGTATTCCTTGTTCACTTAGATTTTCTGCAAGTACTTGTAGAGTCTTAGTTTTACCTGTACCTGTAGCACCGGCAATTAATCCGTGGCGATTTAATGTTTTTAAAGGGATTTTTACATGAGCATCGGTTACTGTTTCACCATTATACATAGCGGCTCCCATAGTTAGGAAATCACCTTTGGTTTTATAGCCTTCGTTAATATGTTCAAGAAATGCCTGATTATCACTCATAATTAAATATAATTTTGCATAAAAATAGGAATCTTAACTTTTCTATAGAAATTATAAGTTACTTTTAATATAAAGTAAATCATAATACTAATTTTTTATTATTTAGGATCCATGAAAAAAATAACATTAATAATTTGTTTCTTCGCTTTTTTAATGAGTTGTAATACAAATACTATAAAGTCTGTAGATACGGTAGTTTTTCATAAAACGCACGAGCCTAAAAAATCAGCTGCTCCTTTTTCTGATGCTGTACAGGTAGGAAATCTATTTTTTCTGTCTGGCCAGGTAGGAATGGATCATAGTGTGAGAAAATTGGTGTCAGGAGGAATACAACCCGAAACAAAACAAACTTTAGAAAATATTAAAGCAGTTTTACAACATCATGGTATGAATATGGAAGATGTCGTAAAATGTACTGTGATTTTAGCTGATATAGAAGATTTTTCTGCTTTTAATGAAGTGTATAAAACCTACTTCCCACAAAAACCAGCACGTACCACCTTTGCTGCCAAAGGATTGGCTGTTGGTGCTAAGATCGAAATAGAATGTATCGCGGTTAAATCTGAATAAAGAAGAGGTGTGTACAATGCTATAGATAGCAGATTAAGCCATTTTTGTTTGTATCTTATAATTTGATTAGTAGAGTTTTTAAGATGTAATTATTCTAAAATCGTAATTTAATATTATTTACATTTGCAACCTTATGCAAAAGAGTATACAGAAATTGGTGAATGATGGTAAGATGCTTCCTTTGATGGAAGAGTTTTATACTATCCAGGGAGAAGGTTATCACAAAGGAACGGCAGCATATTTTGTTAGGATAGGTGGTTGTGATGTTGGGTGCCATTGGTGTGATGTAAAAGAAAGTTGGAATGCAGATTTACATCCTCCTACAGATACAAATGTTATCGTAGAAAATGCACTACAATATAGCGATGTAATTGTGGTTACAGGAGGAGAACCTCTTACCTGGGATATGACTATGTTAACTCAAGGACTTAAAAGCAAAGGAGCTAAAACTCATATTGAAACATCTGGGGCATATCCTCTGACAGGAGAATGGGACTGGATTTGTCTTTCTCCCAAAAAAGTAAAACTTCCTAAAGAGGAAGTTTATAAAAAGGCAGATGAGTTAAAATGCATTGTTTATAATAAAAGTGATTTTGAGTTTGCAGAAAGGCAAGCAGACAAGGTTTCTGATCATTGTGTATTGTATCTTCAACCCGAATGGAGTGTCCGCGAAAAAGTGATTCCTCTGATTGTGGATTATGTTATGAAAAATCCAAAATGGAAAGTTTCTCTTCAAACTCATAAATACCTAAATATTCCTTAAAAAATTCTATCACTTTGATTCTTAAGGCTTTTTAAATAAAAATACAAGTATTTAATGATTAATGGGTTATGGTTTTTCCATAATGTTGGGGATAATTCCCCATATTGTATTTTTTATTTTGAAGGAAAAAGACTACATTGTTTATGGTTTTTCAATATTTTATATACTTTTTACCCAGCTCTTTAAGTATTTATATCGAAATTATCATTTTTGTTTTACTACTTGTTTTGGTAGTGTTTAAATTTATGTGAACAATTTAAAATCAGTTTCTTATGAAAAATTTTTACACTACATTTGGGTTAACTTTTAGGGCTTTTATCAGTTTTATAAAAGAATTACCAGGGGCATCTCTATATGCTATGCGTAGATAACTATCGTATAAAATATTATATAAACTTTTTGATTTTGAACGCGAATTTACCTTTCGTCGAATGTAAATGTCGTTTTAATTATTCTTTTAGACCAGCTAACGATTTTTTTACTTACCAATGTAAATATGAGATAAATTTGTAACTGTAATTAAAAACCAGACAGTTATGAAATATTTTACCTCTATTTTCGGATTAAGTTTTAATGTAGTAATTAATTTTTTAAAAGATCTTCCAGGAGCATCTCAATATGCAATCAATAAATGATTATGATGAATGTACTAGTTTATTATCTTCGACCATTTTATTTATTAGATCCTTAGTAAGAGATTGTTTTGAGAAACAATCTCTTACTAATTTTTATAAGTAAGAAAAATATGATATAGTATATAAGAAAAAGACTATATCTTTTTGATAATAAATGTTCCTTTTTAAAAAATTGTTTTTTTGATTCTGATTAACCAAAAATACTTCATCTTCCCAGTATAATTAATAGTTTCTTAGGAATTTCAGGTCACTTTTAGTGATCAATTTGTTTTTAAGTTTTTATAAGAATAAACACTACAATTATTTTGATCAATAGACTTCATTATTTTCTCATAGTATAACATTCATACTGAAGGAAAAAATATAGAAAAAAGTTATAAAGTATTTAGCATAATTTCCTTATTTGTATTTATAATAAGGAAGGAGTAACAGTATTTCCAGAATAATATATAAATATAATTGTGCTTTTTGGTTGTTTTGTACGTCTTAAGAAAATTTGATTAAAAAGATATAAAGGAAAAAAGGGGGAGAAAACCCCTAAAACACAGTTATATTGTGTAGGAAAAAACTCCAAAAATTAACATTCAAAAATCCATTTTTGATATTATAGCGTTTTTTGATGGTTTTACGTCTAAAATTTCATTTTATCAAAGTTAATTTTTATTGGTCAAATGGGATAGACATTATCTTTGTATAACAATTTTAAATCAAAAGATGATGAAGCTATTTTACGGTATTTTTTTTGTTGATATAAAGGCTTTAAAAACCTTTTTAAGACAATTACCATCGGCTTGCAGTAATGCAATCCATAGATAAGAATTTTTTAAAATTGTTGAGGGGCAATTTTGAAAACTAAATGAAACGAAAAAGAATAAGCTTTTGAAAAATTTATGTTAAGGAATTGAGGGAAATTACCCCATTATCCTTGTATAAAATAACAAAGCATTAGGGGGTGGATTTATGAGAACTAAGATTTTAGTGCTTATTATCGATAAAATCTTGATTTATATCTAAAATATATATAAATTTATTGACATCGAGTTATATCAGTATTATATTTGAATAACAATTACATTAATTTTAAACGTAACATATGGGGCTATTTTACACAAAATTTAGATTAACTTTTAGAATTGTAATGGATTTTCTAAAAGAGTTACCTGGGGCATCTGGTCATGCTATTCACAGATAACATAAGAACTTATTATCTCTTTTCGAGATAAAAACAAATACAAAAGTTGAGGAAAAAAATAGCTTGAAAATTTATTTTCAAGCTATTTTTTTATGAATTAAATTCTAAATTCTTTGTTTGCTATAGATAAAAAGGCACTTCTACACGAGTAGTATCCCATCCCATTACCATGTGATATCCTTTATCTACTTTTTTGAAAGCTATAGAGAACACTTCTAATTCATCACCACTTGCAACTGGGACCTTAATTCTAGCAACATCTTTACTTTTATCATAAGAGTAAGCTCCCCAACTATCTAGATCAGAATTTATAATAATAGTCCATTCTTTTTCTCCCGGGATAGTGAATAATGAATATGTTCCTGTTTTAATAGCTTTATCTCCCATTTTTACATCCTGAGAAAATCTAATTTCAGTAGCTTCATCAGCGCCAGTTCTCCATACTTTGTCATACGCAGCTAAGCTACCAAATATTTTACGCCCTTTCTTTTGCGGACGGCTATAGACAACTTTAATCTCTGGTTTGGCATTTCTATCTTTCTTGGCATAAGAAATGTCGGTTGGACTTTTCTGTAGTCCTGCAAATTTTTGAGCGTTTACACTTGATAATGTACCCAAAAACATAATAATAACTAATACGAGTGATTTTTTCATAATTTGATTTTAATTTTTATGACAGACGTAAAGATATCGTTGAACTTACAATTGAAATGTTAATCGAGTCTATAAATTCTGTTAAATGTTTGAGATAACAATTTGGTAGTATAGATAAGAATATATCCCTTTAGAAGTTTATTTTTATTATGATTTTACATGTTTTTTATTTTAATGTGTAAGTTATAATGTGTTTATTGTTTTAATTTTGTAACTATAAAGCAACCTTTGACCTTTCAAATTAATAGAAAAAGAAGAATATGTGTGGAATTGTTTGTGCTTTTGATATAAAGCAAGATTCAGAGATGTTACGACCTCAATTACTTGAGATGTCAAAAAAAATTAGACATAGAGGCCCAGATTGGAGTGGGATATATTCTAGCAAAAATGCAATATTAGCACATGAAAGATTGGCTATAGTAGATCCGGTTTCTGGTAAACAACCATTGTTTAGTGCGGATAATAAATTGGTATTAGCGGCTAACGGAGAAATTTATAATCATAGAGAGCTTCGTAAACAGTTTGAAGGAACTTATGATTTTCAAACAGAATCTGATTGTGAAATAATTTTAGCACTATATGAACAAAAAGGTGTAGATTTCTTAGATGATCTTAACGGTATTTTTGCTTTTGCACTATATGATGTAGAAAAAAATACGTATCTCATTGCCAGAGATCATATGGGGATTATTCCTCTTTATATGGGGTGGGATCAAAACGGTACTTTCTATGTGGCATCTGAGTTAAAAGCTCTGGAAGGAGTTTGTACCAAAATAGAATTATTTCCTCCTGGACATTATTTATCAAGCGAAGAAAAAGAGCCAAAGAAGTGGTATGTTAGAGATTGGTCTGATTATGAAGCAGTGAAGGAAAATCAAACCAGTATTGATGAACTAAGAGATGCTCTAGAAGCAGCTGTTCATAGACAATTAATGTCCGATGTTCCTTATGGGGTGCTGTTGTCTGGTGGATTAGATTCTTCGGTAACCTCTGCTATAGCAAAAAAATATTCAGAAAAACGAATAGAATCTGATGACACCAAAGATGCATGGTGGCCAAAATTACACTCGTTTTCTGTTGGATTAGAAGGTTCACCAGATTTGAAAGCTGCACAAAAAGTAGCTGATCATATAGGAACCATACATCACGAAATAAAATTTACCATTCGAGAAGGTCTCGATGCGATAAAAGATGTGATCTATAATTTAGAGACTTATGATATTACTACTATAAGAGCTTCGACGCCAATGTACCTGATGGCTAGAGTTATTAAATCTATGGGAGTAAAGATGGTGCTGTCGGGAGAAGGAGCCGATGAGATTTTTGGAGGGTATTTATATTTTCATAAAGCACCAAATGCAAAAGAATTTCATGAAGAAACTGTGCGTAAACTCAATAAATTACATATGTATGATTGTTTACGAGCAAATAAATCACTTGCTGCATGGGGAATTGAAGGGCGAGTTCCGTTTCTAGACAAAGAGTTTATGGATGTTGCAATGCGAATTAACCCAAAAGATAAAATGATCAATGGAGAGAGAATGGAAAAATGGGTTATTCGTAAAGCTTTTGAATCCTATTTACCAGAAAGTGTAGCCTGGAGACAAAAAGAACAATTCTCTGATGGAGTAGGGTATAGCTGGATTGATACATTAAAAGAAATTGTTGAGGTAGAAGTTACAGATGAACAAATGGCGAATGCGCATTTTAGATTCCCAATACAAACACCTCAAAACAAAGAAGAATTTTACTATCGAACTATTTTCGAAGGACATTTTCCTAGTGATACAGCTGCGTTAAGTGTTCCTCAAGAACCATCGGTAGCATGCAGTACAAAAATTGCTTTAGAATGGGATGAAGCCTTTAAAAATATGAATGACCCAAGTGGTAGAGCTATTGCTAATGTACATGAAGAAGCTTATGATGATGTTACTATATGATAAAAATTACAGTTTATTTTAGCTGAAAGTTGAGTTAATTGAGATTTAAGGTCCTGAGAAAGTATTTTCACAGGACCTTTTTTGTAGTTGTAATACGCAACTTATTGAAAAACAAAACATCTTATAAGTGTAGAAAATAAAAAAGATAATAATTATGAAATTACAAGCTTTAACTCTAATACTTATTGTTGCATTTGGGATATCAACAAGTTGTCATAGTGATGATGATGGTCCTGTGGAAAAAGAAAAGACTATTAATGGTGTTTGGAATTTGAAAAATGTAAGTGGAGGACTTCAAGGAATAAATCTTGATTATAATAAAGGAGAGGTATTGTGGACTTTTAATGAAACAACAGGGAAATTGATTGTTGAGAATAATGTCATCACCCAGGGACCAAAAAATATCCATAGTGGTTTAAGAAGTGGTACTTATAATTATGAAATAAAAGAAGAGGAAGGGAGCAAGGTGTTGTTTGTAAAAGGAATTAAACGAGGAATAATAACTACCTTGCGAGAAAGTATGAAAATAGATGATGGAGTCGAAGTAGATGGTTTCATAAATGAATTTGAAAGATAAAATTAAATGCTACCCTTAAAATAGTACATACTAAAAACTAAAAATCTTGCAAATTGAAATCTTCCTTTCTATAATATAAATAAATCTTAAATTCATTTTAAGGGCATTTTTATCGTTTTTAAGAGCGTTTTTTATTTTTCTAGTACTATTCTTAACTAATTGTTGATAACTCGTTAAATCCTTCTTGAGAAAACTCTTTGATCCTTTTACTCTTTTTTTATCTTTGTTTGTTGTCAAAAAAATAAAATAATTAATTAAGGGATTTTATGAGCGAAGAAGCTAATAAGAAAAATTACTCCGCCGATAGTATTCAGGCACTCGAAGGTATGGAGCACGTACGTATGCGTCCATCGATGTATATTGGTGATGTTGGATCTCGAGGGTTACATCATTTGGTGTATGAAGTAGTAGATAATTCAATTGATGAAGCACTGGCAGGGCATTGTGATGCTATACAAGTAACAATCAATGAGGATAATTCTGTTACTACTCGTGATAATGGTAGAGGAATTCCTGTAGGTATACATAAAAAAGAAGGTGTTTCTGCTTTAGAGGTTGTAATGACCAAAATAGGAGCAGGAGGAAAATTCGATAAAGATTCTTATAAAGTTTCTGGTGGTCTTCACGGGGTAGGAGTATCCTGTGTAAATGCATTATCAGATCATTTGCATGCAACTGTTCATAAAGATGGTAAAGTATGGGAGCAGGAATATGAAAGAGGAAAGCCACTATACCCGGTTAAATCTACAGGAGATACAGATTTTAATGGTACCATAGTAACGTTTAAGCCAGATGCTACAATTTTTCAACAAACACTAGAGTATAATTATGATACTTTAGCAAGTCGTCTGCGCGAATTGGCATACCTTAATAAAGGAATAACAATTACATTAACCGATAAGCGTCATCAGGATGATGAAGGTAATGACGTTTCAGAAACTTTCTTTTCTGAAGAAGGATTGAAAGAATTTGTACGATTTCTTGATGCAAGTCGTAGTTCTATTATAGAAGATGTAATTTCTATGGAAGGTGAAAAAAATAATATTCCGGTAGAAGTTGCAATGATTTATAATGATTCTTATGCAGAGAATTTACATTCTTATGTAAACAACATTAACACGCATGAAGGAGGAACGCATCTATCAGGTTTTAGAAGAGGTCTTACGTCTACATTAAAAAAGTATGCAGACGCTTCAGGATTATTAGATAAACTAAAGTTTGAAATTGCTGGTGATGATTTTCGTGAAGGATTAACAGCAATTGTATCTGTAAAAGTTCAGGAACCACAATTTGAAGGTCAGACAAAAACTAAATTAGGGAATAGAGAAGTTACTTCTGCCGTTTCACAGGCAGTTTCCGAAATGTTGGAAAACTATCTTGAAGAAAACCCTAATGATGCTAAAACGATTATTCAAAAAGTAATCCTTGCTGCTCAAGCACGTCACGCCGCTAAAAAAGCACGTGAAATGGTACAGCGTAAATCTGTGATGAGTATAGGAGGTTTACCTGGTAAGCTTTCGGATTGCTCAGAACAGGACCCTGCATTATGTGAGGTGTTTCTAGTCGAGGGAGATTCTGCAGGTGGAACAGCAAAGCAAGGACGAGATCGTATGTTTCAGGCAATTCTTCCATTACGTGGTAAGATATTGAATGTAGAAAAAGCAATGCATCATAAAGTTTTTGAAAATGAAGAAATCAAAAACATTTTTACGGCTCTTGGTGTTACCATTGGAACCGAAGAAGATAGCAAAGCGCTAAACTTATCAAAATTACGCTATCATAAAATTGTAATTATGTGTGATGCCGATGTCGACGGTAGTCATATTTCTACATTAATCTTAACCTTCTTTTTCCGTTATATGAAGGAGTTGATTGAGGCTGGACATATCTATATAGCTGCACCACCATTGTATTTGGTGAAAAAAGGAGCTAAAAAACAATATGCATGGAACGATGATCAGCGAGATATGATTGTAAAAGAGTTTGGAGAAAATTCTAAAATACAACGATATAAAGGTCTTGGAGAGATGAATGCAGAACAGCTTTGGGATACCACAATGAACCCAGAATTTAGAACAATGCGTCAGGTTACTATCGAAAATCTTACCGAAGCCGATCGTATATTTTCTATGCTAATGGGAGATGAAGTACCACCACGTAGAGAGTTTATAGAAAAGAACGCTGTGTACGCAAATATCGATGCATAAACAACAGTTTAGATTTATATTTAAGATCCGCTATATAATAGGTATAGCGGATTTTTTTTATATTGCAATGCCTATTAAACCCAAATCTTATGAAAAAATGTACTTTGCTGTTGGCATTACTTCTAGGTCATGTTACGTTTTCGCAAACAGATATCGATCAAATTCTTGAAATAGGAATTGAAAATGCCCAGAGATTTAGTGAAGATTATTTTGCATCTGCAGGAGAATCTTTGGTAAATGCTATGTCTAATGGTTGGTATAATACAGCAGAAACAAAGAAATTGTGGCATTTCGAAGTTGGGATTGTAGGTAACCTTTCTTTTATAAGAGAAGAAAAACAATCTTTTGTTCTAAATGTGCAGGATTATACAGATTTAACGTTTAGAAATGGTCAAAACAGTCAGAGTGTTGCAAATGCATTGGGTGTAAACCGAGAAGAAATAGCAGTAGTGATAAATCGAGGTCAAGCCACAGAATTAGAAGTTATTTTACCAAACGGTATTGGTGATTCTGAAATTAATTCTTTACCAAGTGGGTTTATTCAGGGATCATTAGGATTGATAAAAAGTACTGAAATAAAACTTAGGTTTTTGCCAAGAATTAAAGCAGTACAAGATGCAGAAATACAACTGTATGGTGTTGCTTTTCAGCATGAGTTTACCGATTGGGTTTTTCCGTTAAAAAGATGGCCTGTTAGACTATCTGCATTATTAGGATATACCAATGTAAAAGGTTTTTATGATATAAATGCTAGTAGTGGAATAGAAGGAGTAGATCAGGAAGTACGCTTAAATACTAATTCGTGGTTAATCACAGGTATTGTATCTACCAAATTACCGGTTTTAAACTTTTATGGGGGACTAGGGTATTATTTTGGTTCGAGTGATGCAGATTTACTAGGAACCTATCAAATCCAGAATGGACCACTTACATCACAAACAGTAATAGATCCGATAAGTGTGAAAAACAAAACAAATGGGGTTAAAGCGTCAATTGGCGCAAAAGTACAATTTGGTATTTTTAGAGCTAATCTTGATTATACATTGCAAAACTATAATAACCTTTCTTTAGGACTTAATTTTGGCTGGTAATTAACACTCTATTTGTTAATTAATTCATCAAAGAATTCGTATTTTTGCGAAATAAATAAGTTTAATTACATTCAAAAAAATATACCATGAAAGTTACAGTAGTAGGAGCTGGTGCAGTAGGTGCTAGTTGCGCTGAATATATAGCAATAAAGAATTTTGCTTCAGAAGTAGTAGTATTAGATATTAAAGAAGGATATGCAGAAGGAAAAGCGATGGATCTCATGCAAACCGCTTCTTTAAATGGGTTTGATACCAAAATCACAGGTACTACAGGAGATTATTCTAAAACTGCAGGAAGTGATATTGCTGTAATTACCTCAGGAATTCCTCGTAAACCAGGAATGACAAGAGAAGAATTAATTGGTATTAATGCTGGGATTGTTAAATCAGTATCTTCAAGTTTAATAGAGCACTCTCCTAATGCAATTATTATTGTGGTTAGTAATCCTATGGATACAATGACCTATTTGGTGCATAAAACAACTAATCTTCCTAAAAATAGAATTATAGGTATGGGTGGTGCTTTAGATAGTGCCCGTTTTAAATATAGATTGGCAGAAGCATTAGGTGCTCCTATTTCTGATGTTGACGGAATGGTAATTGGTGGGCATAGCGATAAAGGTATGGTACCGTTAACAAGATTGGCTACAAGAAATAGCGTGCCTGTTTCAGAATTTATTTCAGAAGAAAGAATAGAACAAGTAGCAGCAGATACTAAAGTTGGTGGAGCTACATTAACTAAATTATTGGGGACATCGGCATGGTATGCTCCTGGAGCTGCAGTATCTGGTTTAGTACAGGCAATCGCTTGTGACCAAAAGAAAATTTTTCCTTGTTCTACCTTATTAGAAGGAGAATATGGATTAAATGATCTTTGTATCGGTGCGCCAGTTGTATTAGGTAAAAATGGAATCGAAAAGATTGTTGAAATAGAACTTAACGATGCAGAAAAAGCTAAACTTGCAGAAAGTGCAGAAGGTGTTAAGAAAACAAACGGATTATTAGAATTGTAATATATCCTTACAAATAAATTTAATAAGAGCTGCTTTATGCAGCTCTTATTGTTTTTACAGTAGTGTAGAAATATGATTTTCTCCGGATTAATGAAGTTTTTTACGGTAATACAAACCTTGGTTTTGATGTTTTTTAAATAGTGGTAAATACCAAAATTGAAACTTATACGTTTTGATGTTCGAAGATTACAATAGATATTTATTTGAAGACTTTAGAAATGCAGTTTTAATTTTTTTATATTTGCCGGATGAAGAAAAAATGGTACTTCGGAATTTTAATTTCTGCTCTAGCAACACTTGTTGTTATCCAGCAGCAAACCGTAGTGCCTAATCAGGAAATTGTATTAGAGTTTGTTAATAATGAAATTACTTCTGTTGAAGCTCAAAATGCGATAACACTTGTAAAAAAACAACTGCAATCTATAGGAGTGCAGCATACAAGGATATCAAAAGGGCTAAAAAATGGTAAGCTCAAAATTGCTTATTATAGTGATGCAGATGTAGAGTACATAAAAAGAATACTTTCTGAAGCACAAGACGTAGCTCTAGATCATGTTTTTTATGATCAAAACGAAGATGGTGATCAGTTTCCTTTAAATAAAAATTCTCAAGACTATAATCTCGATGTTTATGAAATCCAGAAAAGTACTGATTTTGATGCTGACTTTAATGGAAAGTATGTTTTAGAAGTAAAACATGAACGTGATGGATACTCTGGTTCTAACTCGTTTAGTTTTATTAAAGAAAATGATACCGATGATATAGGCAGACTTGTAAAAGTAGCCCAAAAAGTAAACACAAATATTGCAATTGCAATAGACTGCACTTCGCATAACATTCCGGAAGTAAGAGCTGGCCCCATTTCTTGATTGGGATTCTGAAATTCCTAAAAACTACCATATTTTAAAAATAGGGCTTTTGTCATGAGTATGATAAAGCTCAATCACATAGTATTAAATAATAAAAATAATTGTCAAATCTAAAGAAGAATATTGTAAGTACTCGCTTTAGCAGATTTGACCAAAATAAATAACAATGCAAAATAAAGGACTTGTTAGGGTATTTGCTATTTTATTTGGCTTGGTATGTATTTACCAATTGTCATATACATACATGGCTTACACAAAAGAAGCAGAAGCAGAAGCTTATGCACAACAAAAATATCCCGAGAGCGTAGAGGATTACTCAAAATTGAGGGAAACAGCAGAGCGTAATTATCTGGATTCTATAGGTAAAGAAGAAATTTTTGCCGGCATAACGTATAATGATGCAAAGGATAAAGAGCTTAATAAAGGGCTTGACCTTAAAGGAGGGATTAATGTAATTCTACAAATTTCTGTAAAAGATATTTTAAGTGGACTTGCAAATAAATCTAAAGCCCCTTCATTTAATCAGGCCTTACTTGCTACCGATGAGGTGCAGAAAAATAGTCAAAATACATATATAGAAGATTTCTTTATAGAGTTTGAGAAGATTCCGGATGCAAAATTAGCATCACCAGATATTTTTGCTAATAAAAATTTAAGTGATGATATCACTTATGATATGACCAACGAGCAGGTTAAACCTGTATTGAGACGTAAAATCGATGAATCTATAGCGTCAGCTTTTGAAGTATTACGTAAACGTATCGATAAGTTTGGAGTTACGCAGCCTAACATCCAGCGTTTAGGAGAATCTGGTCGTATTTTGGTTGAATTACCAGGAGCAAAAGATATTGATCGTGTACGAAGCTTGGTAACCAGTACAGCTCAATTAGAATTTTGGGATGTATATAAGATGGAAGAGGTTTTTAATCATCTTATTGCTGCCAATAACTTGATTAAAGAAGAGCTTGAAGGTGTAGAAAAAATAAAAGAAAAAGTTGCAGAAACCAGTGAAGCGGTAGTAGATTCTACCCAGGTAGATACTGCAAAAGTTGATTCTACAACAACTGATGCTGATGCAGCTATTGAAAACTTATTAGAAGATGCCGAAGATTCTACAGATATTGAAGCACAGGTAAATCCATTGTTTGACCTAATCGTAGGACAGGGAAGACAAGGAGGGCCAGTAGTAGCTACTGTAGAGAAGAAGAATGCAGATCAATTTATGGCATATCTTAATGATCCTAAAGTAAAAGCTTTATTGCCGGTAGAGCAACGTTATATGAAATTTGCATGGGGAAAACCCGAAAATGATTCTGAGTTTTTAGACTTATATGCTATAAAAGGAAATAGAGATAATGAACCAGAACTAAGTGGTGGTGTTATTACAGATGCAAGGCAAGAATATAGCCAATTAGGTAAAGTAACAGTTACCATGCAAATGGATGGTAAAGGAGCTAAAAAATGGGAAGAAATGACCGGTCGTGCTTTTAATCAAAGCAGCCAGATAGCAGTTGTATTAGATGATATAGTATATTCTGCTCCAGGTGTTACGACAGGAGCGATTAGTGGAGGTAGAAGTGAGATTACCGGAGACTTTTCTATAGAAGAAGGTCAGGATTTGGCAAATGTATTAAGAGCAGGTAAATTACCAGCTTCTGCAGATATCATACAAAGTGAAGTAGTAGGACCATCTTTAGGTCAGGAAGCTATTGATAGTGGTATTATGTCTTTTGCAATAGCATTAGTGTTAATTCTAATATGGATGGTGTTTTACTATGGTAAAGCTGGACTTTTTGCAGATGTGGCTTTGGTGGTTAATATCTTATTCATTTTTGGAGTATTAGCAGGGTTAAAAGCAGTACTTACACTTCCTGGTATTGCAGGTATCGTATTAACGATTGGTATGTCGGTGGATGCGAACGTATTAATATTTGAACGAATTAGAGAAGAGTTAGCAAAAGGTAAATCCCAGGTAGATGCTATTAAAGATGGATTTAGTAATGCATTATCATCAATACTTGATGCGAATATAACTACTGGTCTTACAGGTCTTATTTTATTAGTTATCGGTACAGGACCAATTAAAGGATTTGCGACTACCTTATTAATAGGTATTTTAACTTCTTTGTTTACAGCTATTTTTGTAACCAGATTATTTATCGATGGTTATGGTAAAAATGGTAAAGAATTGGCTTTTTCTACAGGAGCAACCAAGAACTTATTTAAGAATGTTAATATTAATTTCTTAAAGAAACGTAAAGTTGCCTATATCATTTCTGGTATTATTATCGTTGCAGGTATTGGTTCATTATTCACCAATGGTTTGGATCAGGGTGTGGATTTTGTAGGAGGAAGAACATATACCGTTCGTTTTGCAAAAGATGTTGTTCCTACTGTTGTAGAGAAAGATCTTGTTGCTGCATTTGAAAGTGCACAGGCAAAAACTTATGGAACCAATAATCAATTAAAAATTACAACAAAGTACAAAGTTGATGAAACTGGAGAAGAAATAGATGCAGAAATTTCGAACAAGTTGTTTATAGCATTAAAACCTTATTTAACAGATGGATTGACATATGATCAATTTGCTAATGGTGGAGATGATAAGCAAGTAGGTATTATGCACTCTATGAAAGTAGGGCCAACAATTGCAGATGATATTAAACAAGCGGCATTCTGGTCGGTACTTGCGTCTCTTATAGTTGTTTTCTTATATATTTTATTACGATTTAGAAGATGGCAATTTAGTTTAGGAGCAGTTGCGGCGGTATTCCATGATGTATTAATAGTGCTAGGAATATTCTCGTTGACCTATAAGTTTATGCCATTTAATATGGAAATTGATCAGGCATTCATTGCAGCTATACTTACTGTAATTGGATACTCGTTAAATGATACCGTGGTTGTATTTGATAGAATTAGGGAATTCTTCAACGAGCATACTGGAAGGCCATTGGATAAAAACGTTAATGGAGCTTTAAATAGTACATTAAGTCGTACTTTAAATACATCTTTAACCACATTGTTAGTACTTATTGCGATCTTTATCTTCGCAGTACCATTAAGAGGGTTTATGTTCTCGTTAATTATTGGGGTGATTATAGGTACCTATTCGTCACTATTTATTGCAACTCCGGTAATGTATGATACCGTACGTAAAGTGGGGCTAAAGACTAAAGAAAAAGTAACCGAAGAGAAGAAAAAATAATCTTTTTGTAAGTTATAATTACAAAAAATCCTTTCTAATTGCTTAGAAAGGATTTTTTTATTTTCTAATATTTTTTCAAGACCTCACAGGTTTTTAAAACCTGTGAGGTCTTATTTTTACATTTTAGTAAAAGAAATAGAATCACCAGCTTTAAGATTCCAGGTGTCTGTAAGTTTAGCATTTACTTCTAGTACATATTGTGCTGGCCCTTCAGATGGTAATGAAGATTCATTAAGGGGTTGCGCATTTTTTTGGATACTTACCACCTTGTTTTTTGCATTTATAAATATAATATCTAAAGGGAATTTTGTGTTTTTCATATAAAACGAGTGCGGAGCTTCTTCAGAAAATATAAATAACATACCCCGATCCTTCTGCATAGATTTACGGTACATTAGGCCTGTTTCTCTTTCGTAATCAGAGTCGGCGATTTCGATATCTAGTTTGGTAATTAGATTAGGGATTGAATCTTTTAGGTCAAACAAAGAAAGTTCACCTTCCTTGGTAAATGTAATCTCCTTAGTCAGATTCTTATTGTTTTTAGAATCTGTTTTACAAGAAAACATGCTTAGTGTTGCACATGCAAAAATTGAAATATAAATGCTTTTTTTCATCAGTTTGTTTTTAACAGAACTAAAAGTAGATAAAAAAGCCGCACTTCAAAAATCTGAAGCACGACTTTTATCAACTAACTAACCAGCATCTTTTATTGTAAATATTGTTTTTACTCGTTTTTCCAATCAATTTTTCGGGATATCATCATTATGGTTCCCAGGATTAGGAATAACCCTATGCTTCCTACTAATAATGCATAGCTCTCTAATTGGATGATCACAAATATAAATGCATATAAAGCTGCTAAAGAAGCGGCTATGAATCCCATAAATTTGTAACTTTTAAGTATGGCTTTCGAATACATAGAAGTTAGTAACACTACGGCACTACCTGCTATGGCATATGCTTGTAAAAAACTCGAATGCTCTGATATTGAAATCAATAATGTATAAAACATAGTTAGTGCCAATCCCACCATTAAGTATTGAAAAGGGTGAATATGAATTTTACTTATTGCCTGGATTAAGAAGAATACCAGAAAGGTAAGGGCAATCACCAGGTATCCATACTTGGCAGCACGTTCACTTTTTTGATATTCATCTACCGGGATTAATAATTTTACACCAAAAGCAGAGGCGTTAATATGGGGTAGTTCTCCAAAAAATTCTTGCTCGAATTCCCTGTTGATTTGTAATACTTTCCAATTGGCTTTAAAACCTTGATCAGAGATTTGTTTGGTTTTGGTATCGGGTAGATAATTACCATTAAAACTTGGCGAGGCCCAATTTGATGTCATAGATACATTGGTCTCACGACCTACAGGTATAAACCGTAGCTGTTCACTTCCGTTAATAAGGAGATCAAGGCTAAAATCGATTGTATTTTCTTTGGGTAGCGAACTATCTTTTAGAAATTTAGTTTCCAGAGTATTAGTGTATGAGTTTTGTGCATATCGAGAACGTAAAGGATATTGATCTGCTCCTAATTTTAGTTCCAGATTACTTCGTATACCTTTTAGGTTTGTAGAATTTACCTGTACAGTAGCTTTGTTCCATAAAATATCAGCTGCAGCAATATCTTGCGTTTCGAAGTTTGGAGTGGTAAAAGAACCTGTTATTTTCATATCGGCAGTATATACTACCGATTCATAGATACTTCTTCCTAGAGTTTCTGATTCGATATTGGCTTTTATATCTAGTGTATTAGGGAAGAAAAAGGCATATTTTATAGTAATAACATCTTCTTCGTTATAAGACTTTGTTTTGTCATCCCAGGTTTTTTTTAGAGTATGTACCTGGTATGGGATTTTAAGAATCGGACCATATAATAATACTTCATTTCCCCACTTTTGATTAATCTCTCTAACAACCTCTTCTTGTCTATAGGAACGTTCTCGTATTAAATCTTTAATGTAAGACAAAGGAATTAATAATACCAGGATTAGTATTCCGACCATTAGCATTCTAACTGTAATTGAAGTCTTTAACCATTGACCAAAGGACTTTTTTTGTTTTTGAGTTTCCATAGATATAATATTTATAGTGATTGTATTTTTTAATTATTTTTTTCTTGATAATGTTGGATCATTCGATATGTGATGATTAAAAAACCACCAAAACCTATTGTAAATGCCCAGGTATTAATGTGTTGGGTTGGAAATAGAACTCTTTTTAAGATATCTGATAAAATCCCGGATGGATTTTGAAGGATATCCCAACTATTCCATCTTAAAACTCTTCCCAGATATATCCCAAAACCACACAATAGCAGAGTGCAGTATGAGAAAATGTTTGTGATTTTTTTTGAAAATTTTTTAAGAAGCAGTGTTTGCATCATTAATAAGGAGGCAAAACCAATGATTAATCCATTGATGGCAAAGGATAGAATTAGTAAAACATCAAACCAAACAGATTGTAAATTGCTTAGTCTGATATGCTGTAAATCGGTTAAGATGTACGGAGAATTAGGTAAAAATAAAAGCCATATCACAAAACCTAACCAGAAAATAAGTTGATTTGTTTTGCGTATGCTTAAGAGCATTGTGATACCATAAGGAATGCATGCTAAAAATAGATTCCAGACTAGGAATAGATAAAAAGAAGATTCTGTTTTTAAGATTCTAATGGCTAGTAATAGTAGACTAAATGTTACCGAAAACGTAAACAGTTTTATAAAAGGCAATTGTTTTTCTATAGTATTCATAATAATTAGTATTTATACGATTTGGATATAGATAAGTGTAATGGGGATGTTAAGTAAAAAGAGTAGTATCGTGATTAGATTCTCCTTAGTATTTTTTGAAAAGAAAAGTGCGTTGATAATTAGAAATGCCAGAAAAATTGCATTAACAAGAAAAGCAATTCTAACATAATTAATCCCTATATGCAGTAGTGTACTCCATTTAAAGGTTATGTAAAGTAGCAGTAAAGAGGTTCCGATAAGAAAACTAATTAAGGCTAAAGTAATTGCAATTTTATTAATTGGGTGTGCTATTTTCATAATGATGAGATTAAAAATAGTTTAGAAATGGGTTGTTCATTACGATAATGATATACCCAATAGTAATTGGGATATTAAGAACAACCAATATGATCGTTGTTAGATTCTCTTTATAGTACTGGTAATTGATGATGGCATTAGTGATAAGTCCTATAAAGATGATTGCATTAAGTGTTGATGCTATGATTACATAAAAAAGACCTATATCTAATATGATATTAGATTGAGAAATTAAAAAGAACAATAATAGTATAGTTCCTAAAAGAAAGCTTATGGTTGCTACGATAAGCGCATTTTTGTTAATAGGTTGTATGATTTTCATAATGATGAGATTAAAAATGTGGTTTTCAAGGTTTGTACAGGTTGGTACAACAGTTTTTTATAATCTAGCTGATGAAAGGGATAAGCGGTTTTACCTTTTCGATATGCTTTTTTAAAGAGTTTGATCTTATCAGGATAGAACAGAGTGCCTAGTACTATGACAGAGATGAGATATATTGTGCGCTTACCGTTTCCTAAAAGATAATACTGCATAGCCACCTCTTCAGAAACAGAGATGCCAATATTGGTTAATACATGAAAAACATCGTGGTTTTCTAATTTGGGTTGCGGACTAAAATCATGTTGTAGTAAAAAACAACCTAAATGAAACCCAAGGCTCCCTTTGGGATACTTGATAAGTGTTTTTACCGAAATATCCCAGGGTGGTTGTTTCTTAAACCATTTTTGATATGGTTTTTTGCTTAACTCATAAATCGTTTCTAATATAAATGCTCTCATTTTTTATTTTAAAAGTACTTTGTTTTTCAAAGTGAAATGATAAAAAAATATAGTTACTGTTTTAATAACTTTTCAATAGCTTCAACGTGTTTTTTAAAAGCTTCCCGACCTTTTTTGGTAACGCTATATCTTGTATTGGGTTTTCTGCCTATAAATGATTTTTCTACCATAATATATTCTTCTTTTTCCAAAGCTTTAGTGTGGCTGGCCAAGTTGCCATCTGTAGCTCCCAAAAGCTCTTTTAGTGTTTTAAAATCAGCATATTCGTTAACAATCAATATCGACATAATTCCTAATCGAATTCGATGGTCAAAAGCTTTGTTTATATTGTTAATTATATTTTTCATTCCGGATTCCCTAAAAAAAGGGAATTTTTTCAAATTTTGTACTCAGTTTAACCTGATTGAATTACATTTCCGTATAAATCAAAAATTAATTTATCGGGTAAAAGGGTTGCTACTTTATGGTTTAGATTTCGAATTTGAAGTCTCATTAAAGTATATCAGGCTTCCGTATATAATATGCATTACACCAAACCCCAACACCCAAAACCAGAAACCATATCCTGGATAAATTGCGCAGATCAAACCTAATACAATTTCTATATATCCTAAATATTTTACATTACCAATAGTGTATTTTGAAGCATTTACCAGGGCAAGACCATAAAAAATAAGCATTAATGAGCCGGTAAGACCATAATGATCGCTTGATATTTTAATAATGATATAAATACCACCAGTAACTAATGGAATCAAAAAAGCAGTAAGTAATCTTTTGGAGGCACTATTCCATAAGGTTTCGTTATTTTTCTTTGCTTTTGTAATACTTAATATGATGGCAGTAATAATGCTTAGAAAAGCAACTAAGACCAGGTCTAATAGGATATAATTAAATATTTTACCATCTAAAATAAGGTAATTTCTTCCACTAATACTTACCAGGTAATAGGCAACAGCAGCACCAATTAAGGCATAGATACCTGCCATTATTCCTGATAAACCACTAAGTGAGAAAAAACGAGATGATTTGTTCATCATATCTTTAATCTCGGTAATGTCTTTTAAGTATTCTTCTGTGCTCATGTTAAAAGTACTTTGAAATACAAAGTAAAATTAAAATATTGAATTGTGCAAATTTAATTTTCAAGAACAATCTTGTGAGGGGAGAGGCTTTTTTGAAGTAGTTAATTTTGGCTACAAGTAATATAAACTATCTTTTTTATGATAAAACTGTATTTTTGAAATATGAATCCAGCAGAAGAATATATTTTAAGACAACCAGAACCTTTTAAATCTATACTGCTTCATCTACAGGTGATTATCGAAACGACGCTACCAGGGGTTGAGTTGTTGTTTAAGTGGAGAGTTCCTTTTTACTATATGGGTAGAAGTCCGATCTGTTATCTTAATGTAACCAAAGGATATGTAGATGTGGGATTTTGGAGTGCACAGTATTTTACCAAACATCAGGAGAAACTAGAGTCTGATAAAAGAAAATATGTAAAATCTCTTCGATACCAAAGTATAGATGATATCGATGATCAAGTACTTATCGAAGTTCTTGAGCAAGCGTACATTTTTAGAAATGAAAAATTTATAACTGATTAACGGTTTGTCGAATGGCAACCAGATTGCTCAATAATTTTTCCAGATGATCAAGATGCAGCATGTTTGCGCCATCACTTTTGGCATTTGCAGGATCAAAATGAGTTTCCATAAATAAACCATCTACGCCAGTTACTACTCCCGCACGTGCAATAGTTTCGATCATGTCGGGTCTCCCTCCGGTCACACCACTAGATTGATTGGGTTGCTGTAACGAATGTGTTACATCAAGTACAGTAGTACCGTACTGTTTCATTGTAGGAATCCCTCTAAAATCAACAATCATATCGTGGTAACCAAACATGGTTCCGCGATCAGTGATCATCGCATTTTCATTACCGCTATCTTTTACTTTTTTTACAGCATGTTGCATAGCTTCAGGACTCATAAATTGTCCTTTTTTAAGGTTAACCGTTTTTCCTGTTTTTGCTGCAGCAACTACAAGATCTGTTTGGCGTACTAAAAAAGCCGGGATTTGTAAAATGTCTACATACTCGGCTGCAAGTGCTGCATCTTCATTTTCATGAATATCTGTAACTGTTGGGATTTCGAAAGTTTCTCCAACTTTACGTAAGATCTTTAATGCTTTTTCATTACCAATCCCCGTAAAACTATCAATACGACTACGGTTAGCTTTTTTAAATGATCCTTTGAAAACATAGGGGATTTCGAGCTTAGATGTAATAGTAACCACTTTTTCGGCAATGCGTAATGCCATCTCTTCCCCTTCAATAGCACAGGGACCAGCCAGGAGAAAAAAGTTATTTGAATTAAGATTCTTAAGGTTTGGAATATTTTCTAATTGCATGATAGCTTATTTTATGGCGCAAAGATATGAGTTTTGTTAATGTATAAGCGATTTAACTATCAACTTTTGGTATAAAGTTTGATCGATAGATTTTTTTTTACCAATTAGGCTTTTATACATGAAAAAAATATTTCTCACCATTCTGGTAATGTGTGTTTTTAATAGCAATGCGCAAACCAGTACAAATCACACACAAGGAACACAGAATATGTTTACTGCAAATATAATAATGCCAGGACTACGATACGAAGTAGGACTAACTTCTAAGACTTCATTAGTTGTTGGGGTTGGTACTGGGTTCGCTTGGGTATATAGTGATCTCTATGGTTCTGAATATGGGATTTTTTCCAATTTTGAAGGTACGTATCGTTATTATTATAATTTTAAAAGAAGAAAACAAAAAGGAAAACGAATAGCTAATAATTCTGGAAATTACTTGGCCTTATCTTCTTATCTAAGTATTGGAGATCCTTTGATTGGTGATTTAGAAACAAGATCGGATTATAATGGAGTGGTTGGTCCTGTATGGGGAATACAGAGAACCTATGAATCGAAACTTAACTGGAATTTGGAATTGGGAGTTGGTTATGGCTTTAATGATAAGGAGACTTACATATCACCAATTGCTAGTTTTTCAATAGGATGGACATTTGGAAAAGATATTAATTAGCAGATAATGAATTGGTTATGCTGATTTCTGTGGCTTTTTAGAGCACATAAATATCTATTTATTAATAATTAAAACTTTCGCATACAACCTGTCAAAATATCTCGTACCTTTGCACCCTTAAAAATGAGGCGTTTATGACAGCTATAAAAAATATTGCGATAATTGCTCACGTAGATCACGGTAAGACTACGTTGGTAGATAAGATTATGTACCATTGTCAATTATTTCGTGAAAATGAAAACACAGGTGATTTAATTTTGGATAATAATGACCTGGAGCGTGAAAGAGGGATTACTATTACCTCCAAAAACGTTTCGGTTACATATAAAGGAACCAAAATTAATATCATAGATACTCCTGGTCACGCCGATTTTGGAGGAGAAGTAGAACGCGTATTGAATATGGCAGATGGAGTACTACTTTTGGTAGATGCTTTTGAAGGACCTATGCCACAAACTCGTTTTGTACTGCAAAAAGCAATTGACCTTGGACTAAAACCTTGTGTTGTTGTAAATAAGGTAGATAAAGAAAACTGTACGCCAGACGAAGTACATGAAAAAGTATTTGACCTGATGTTCGAACTTGGTGCAGAAGAATGGCAACTAGATTTTCCTACAGTATACGGCTCTGCTAAGAATAATTGGATGAGCGAAGACTGGAAGAATGAAACAGACAATATCGAACCTCTGCTTGATATGGTAATTGAGCATATTCCTTCTCCCAAAATTGAAGAAGGTACTCCTCAAATGTTGATCACATCATTAGACTTTTCATCTTTTACAGGACGTATCGCTATCGGACGTTTACAAAGAGGAACTCTAACAGAAGGTATGCAGGTTTCTTTGGTGAAACGAGATGGAACGATAAAAAAATCAAAAATAAAAGAGCTTCACACTTTTGAAGGCCTCGGAAGAATGAAGGTAGAAAAAGTAGAGGCAGGAGATATTTGTGCTCTGGTAGGACTCGAAGGTTTTGAAATAGGAGACACTGTAGCCGATATAGAAAATCCTGAAGGATTACAAACTATTGCTATCGACGAACCTACGATGAGTATGTTGTTTACCATTAACGATTCACCTTTCTTTGGTAAAGATGGAAAATTTGTAACATCAAGACATATCAAAGAGAGATTAGAAAAAGAATTAGAAAAAAACCTTGCACTTAGAGTTAATGAAACAGATAGTGCAGATAAATTTATGGTATTTGGTAGAGGAGTACTGCATTTATCTGTGTTGATAGAGACTATGAGACGCGAAGGATATGAACTTCAAATCGGGCAACCCCAGGTGATCATAAAAGAGGTTGATGGAGTAAAGTGCGAACCTGTTGAAGAACTAACGATAGATCTTCCTGAGCATGTTTCGGGAAAAGCTGTAGAAATGGTAACCTTACGTAAAGGAGAAATGCTTAGTATGGAAGCCAGAGGAGATCGTATGGTGTGCGAATTTTTGATTCCGTCTAGAGGAATTATCGGTTTAAGAAACCAATTGTTAACCGCTACTGCTGGTGAAGCAATTATGGCGCATCGTTTTAAAGAATATCAACCTCTTAAAGGTGATATTCCCGGTCGTATTAATGGCTCATTAGTTTCTATGGAAAAAGGAACAGCAATACCTTATTCTATAGATAAATTGCAGGAAAGAGGAAAGTTTTTTATCGATCCGGGAGAAGATATTTATGAAGGACAAGTGATTGGCGAAAACTCTCGAGGAGATGATATGACAGTTAATGTAACCAAAACAAAGAAATTATCAAATGTACGTTCTGCAGGAGCAGATGATAAGGCCAAGATTGTACCAGCAATCAAGTTTTCGTTAGAAGAAGCTTTAGAATATATCCAAAAAGATGAATACGTAGAAGTTACTCCTAACTTTTTGAGATTGCGTAAAATTTACTTAACTGAAGTAGAACGTAAACGAAATAAAATTGTTTAAACTCTTTTAAGTTATACCTATAAAAGTAAAAAACCGCGAGAAATTCTCGCGGTTTTTTAATACCGTAACTTTAAATTATTACTGGCATTAAAAATAAAACCCCGAGTTAACTCGGGATTTATCGTCGATATTTTGGGGTATGCATTGGGGTATTTGGGGCTAATTCTATATTTTGGGGCAAATAAAGGTATATAATGTTTTATTTGTATGGTACAAATGTAAGAATAATTCCTGTAACTTCGCTTGTAAAAATCAACAAAATATCGGTAAAATACAATTAATAACGATAAAATACGCAAAAAACATTGTTTTGATACGGTTTTTACTGCTCTTTTGAAAGATCAATATTTAAAATGTTATTTTTTAACAGAACTTCAATACTTTTAAGAAATAATTTGAAATAAAAAATAAATGGATCGAGGTTTAGAATGGAAAGAATTTATGAATGTAGATATGCGAGTTGGCACTATAGTACATGTAGAAATTTTTAAAGAAGCACGAAACCCAGCCTATAAAATGATTGTTGATTTTGGCGAATTAGGGGAGCGAAAAACCTCTGCACAGATCACGAAACTCTATTCAGAACCTAAAGAACTTATAGGCAAACAAGTTATTGCAGTAGTCAATTTTCCGCCAAAACAAATCGCTAATATGATGAGTGAATGCTTGGTATTAGGAGCTGTAGGAGAAGATAAAGAAGTAACTTTATTAACTCCGGATTTACCTGTTAAAAATGGATTGCGAATAGGTTAGTCTCTGTAATTGGTATATATATTATTGTATATGCAGGATAAATAATAGAATTGCAAAAAAAACTTAGATTCTAAATCTGTTAAAGGCCAATTATATCTTTATCCTTTTCTTTGTACCACTTCGAATACTTTGTTCCCATCACATTTTAATGTCTTAGAAGGGTATTTAAGTAATAAAGCATAATCATGAGTAGCCATAAGTATGGTGTTACCATTTTTATTGATATCCCTTAGAACTTCCATAACTTCGACAGATGTTTGTGGGTCCAGGTTTCCGGTGGGTTCATCGGCCAATATTAACTCGGGATCATTTAGTAATGCTCTGGCAATAGCAATACGTTGTTGTTCTCCTCCTGATAATTGATATGGATATTTAAAATCCTTGGTTTTCATGCCTACTTTATCCAATACATCATCAATTTTACTATCCATCCCTTTTTCATCTGTCCATCCTGTGGCTTTAAGGACAAATAAAAGATTGCCTTTCACAGTTCTATCATTAAGCAATTTAAAATCCTGAAATACAATGCCTAATTTTCTGCGTAAAAAAGGGATTTGATTTTCTTGCAGGGTAGGTAAATCAAAGTCAACAATACTCCCTTCGCCTTCTAACAAAGGAAGATCCCCGTATAACGTTTTCATGAAACTACTTTTTCCTGTACCAGTTTTACCAATAAGATATACAAAATCCCCTTTATTTACTTCTACATTGACATCAGAAAGAATTAAGCTTTCGCGTTGATAAATTGAAGCATTTTTGAGGCTTAATACCGTATTGGACATAGTTTATGATTCTGAATTAATATACTTTGGTAAAAGTAAAAAGTTTTCTGGTAAAAAAAATCAGGTATGGAAATAGTTTTTAATACATAATTTAATTAATAACTCAATTCTTTATTAAATAGTTTATTTTTTGTGATTATTAGACAGTTTGAAAATGTTAGATTTCCAGAAGTAATTATTTGATGTAGTGAAACATTATAATTTAATGATCAGCTTTATGCAAGATATATTGGACACTTCTTGCTAAATCACTAAAAACATATCTAACATAAGTTATTTTGGAAGTTTTAATTTCTTTTTTTTCATACCAAATAATATTCTTGGAATAGTAAAAGGGTAAATTAAAAATCTGTAAATGATAATTATTAACGGAAATGTAGTAAAGATCAACACTAGTATTTTTAAAGAGATATTTACATTTAATTGAATAATATAGTATCCTAATACAACAATAATTGTTTGATGTAGAATATAAAAAGGATATATAGCTTCATTAAGTATGTTAAGTACAATACTGGGTTTATTGAACCAAATTTGTCCATAACCGAGTATAGAAATAATTGATGTCCAACTTACTAATGCACAAACTAAATACCAAATGTCCCATTGTATACTGCTAGAAAGATATGGTGCAATATACTTATTAGGTAAAAAATAATAGCCATAAAATAATAAAGTACTGATTAAGAAAATAATCGAATTAAATTTGCGATACTCCTTTAAATACACCCAAATGTTTTTTGCCGAAGTAAATAACATACCAGATATAAAGAAATATCCATAAAAAGCAGTTGATGATAGGTTTGTGATCGATTTGGAATCACTGGGATATAATTTTTTTAAAGCTATAGTTATACATATTAACGGAATTACCCATAAGAATACACCATATTTTTTATAAGCACCGTGTTCTAGTACAGTTAAGATTTTATTTGATTTTGGTGATTTCAAAAATAGAATTAAAGGTATGACCAAAACTGAAATGATAAACAAGTTTTCGATAAACCAGAGATGGTTTACCTTAAGGCTCATATTTTCATATACTTTGAAATAAGAAAGGTAACTGCCTATGTTTTCGTAATAGGTTTGTGGTGGAACAATAAAAAGAACTCCAAAAAAAAGAGGAATTAATAAACGAATACTCCGTTCTTTTAAGAATTGAAACCATGTTCTTTTTGAAAAAGCAAACATTGTTCCGGTTCCGGAAATTAAAAATAATAAAGGCAGCCTAAACTGTTCAAAAAACACCATAATATCATCCAGGATTTTACTGGACTCAGAATTCATAATATGAAACTTATCACCATTAAATGGCATTCCGATATGATGAAAATATACAGCTAAAATTGCAATTACCCTTAACCAATCTAGATCGTACCGTCGCTTTTTTTCTATCACAATATTTGTTTTTAAATTTGAGTCGGTAAACTTATAAACAAATGCTTTCGTGATATTATTTATGTGATAAATAACAACTGTTTGTGACGAAATGCAAATTTGATTTATGTTCCCGAATTGGGTGAAAAAAGCAGATTAAACCCTTTGATTCTCGAACGCGAAACCGGAATCGACGATTTATAATTTTTTAAATTAACCAAATAACCTTGAGCATTACCAGAGAATGATTTGATGTGGTTAATGTTTACAAGATAAGATCTGTGAGTTTTATAAATAAAAGAAAATGATTGTAATTGGGATTCTAATTCTTTTAACGTTATTCTAATTAATTCCTTTTCAAAACCATTAGGTGATATGGTGAAAATCTCAGTATAATTACTTTCGACTTTTGCAAACAAAAAATGTTCTGCTTTAATTTCAAAATGATCATTTGATACTCTTGATGTTATGCGTATAGTACTATCTTTAATTAAGCGCTCTTTAGGTTTAATGGATAACTTTTTCAAATCGGAAGAATGTTTTTTAATAAGCCTTTCAAGATTTATTGGTAAAACAATGGCTAATAAAAGAACGCCTACCAAAAAAGTATTCCGTATCTCTTCCCAAAGATATCGTAGTGACCAATTATCAGAATTCAAATAAATGATATCACGAATTAAAAAATCGACAATACCAATGATCAATAAAATTATAGAGAGATTTAAAATTTCTTTTCCTAAAGTCCAGGAATACCCCTTTGATTTCCAGTTAAGGTAGCTGAAATAAAAATAAGCAATGGGAAGAGGAATAAAAGAATGAATTACTAAAATCCAGATATAATCTATTCGATGCTCGGATATATTAACGACAAAAGGGTCGAAAAAATAAGAAAAAATAAAACTTAAAAAAGAAATCAATACCAAAATTAGAATTAACTTCTTTTGGTTACCATAATAGTATGGATATGGTTCTTCCAGATATTTTTTAAGTTGCATGTGGTACAGATTACAATTTGCGAAACAAATTTAAATTTTTTAAAACCACATTGTAAAATTATGAGAAAAACAATGATATACTATATGGTTTGTCATAACAATCTAGGGTTTTAATCTTTGTTGTATTCGTTTATTTTAAAAGAAGAAATACACAAATGGCACATTTATAAGATCATTTTTTTAGGTATTATACTCATAAAGTATTCACAATTCTAAATTTACAATGTAATTATATCCAAAATATTTCGTTATTAAAATGAAGATTAGGGTATCTTTAACACAAAATTTATTCGCGGGAAACGATATTTACTTTTTAGATTGTAATACTTACTTAAATGAACAAATACATCATCTCGATGCTTTTTGTGATTGTTATGTCTGCATATATGTTTGCACAGCAATCCGCAATTTACACCAATGAATTAGTGCTGTATAATCAGGCTCTAGAATTGTATAACAATAAACAATTTCTGGCGGCTCAAAACCTGTTTGATAAGGTTAAGGATGCCTCTACAGATGAGAATATTGATGCCGATTGTACCTATTATATTGCTAATTGCGCGGTGTGGCTAAATCAAAAAGGAGCAGATCAACTTTTAGAAGATTTTGTTGTGCAATATCCTACAAGTATTAAGCGTAATGCAGCATACCTGGACGCAGCAACATACTATTTTGATAATGGTAAATATGCCTATGCGCGTAAATGGTATGATAAAGTTGATGAAAGTAATTTAGGACGGGCAGAAAAAGAGAAATATAATTTTAATAACGGGTATGCCTATTTTAAAATACAGCGATTTAACGAAGCGAAGAAATTTTTAAATCGTGTTGAAGATTCTCCAGAGTATAGCGCTAAAGCAAAATATTACCTGGGTTTTATAGCTTACGAAGGAGATAATTATAAAGAAGCCGATAAATTGTTTGATGAAGTAAAGGATCTA
Organism: Aquimarina atlantica; assembly: GCF_000626715.1. Taxonomy (GTDB): domain Bacteria; phylum Bacteroidota; class Bacteroidia; order Flavobacteriales; family Flavobacteriaceae; genus Aquimarina; species Aquimarina atlantica. The sequence goes on from NZ_AQRA01000006.1 coordinate 79,315, forward strand.
GATCAATATAATAAGAACTTATCGTATTTCCAGAGTGATATGAATTTCAAGTCAGGAAATTTTGAAGAAGCTATCAATGAAGGATTAGTGCAATTGCCTAAATCGAAGCGTTCAGAAAAATCTGAATTGAATAAAATTATAGGAGAGAGTTATTTTAACCTTGGTCAGTATGATAAAGCTATTCCATACCTTAAAGAATATAAAGGACGAAAAGGGAAGTGGAACAATACAGATTATTACTTATTAGGCTATGCTTATTATAAACAAGGAGCATATCAGAATGCAATTTCAGAATTTAATAAAATTGTAGATGGGCGTAATGCTACCGCCCAAAATGCCTATTATCACTTAGCAGAATCTTATCTTAAAACAGATCAAAAACAGCAAGCACTAAATGCTTTTAAAAATGCTTCGGAAATGGATTTTGAAGCTAAAATTAAGGAAGATGCTACCTATAACTATGCAAAATTAAGCTACGAAATAGGAAACTCTTTCGAGAGCGCTCCAAAAGTTTTGCTATCCTACTTAGATCAATACCCTAACACAGAATTTGAAGAAGAGATCAAAGAATTACTGATTAGTTCGTATATCACATCAAAGAACTATAAAGAAGCGATGGATCTGCTAGAAGGAAGTAGAAACTTTGCAGATAAAGAAGTATATCAAAAAGTAGCTTTTTACCGTGGGATAGAATTGTACTCAGAAAATAATTATCCAGAAGCAATAATCTATTTTGATAAATCTCTAAAAGAACAAGTAGACCCTGCATTTACTGCCAAAGCAATATATTGGAAAGCCGAAAGTGACTACTTATTAAATAATTTTGATGATGCTTTAATTGGATTTAAACAATTTCAAGGCAGTACAGGAGCATCATCGACTAGTGAGTATGAGCATATAGATTATAATTTAGGATATACTTATTTTAAGTTGAAACAATACCCCCAGGCGGCTCAATATTTTGAAACTTTTTCTAAGAGTAACAAAGCCGATGAAGCAAGACAAACAGATACTTATCTAAGATTAGGAGATAGTCATTTTATTTCTAGTAAATACTGGCCGGCAATGGAAGCCTATAACCTGGCAATTAAAAAAAACGGACCAGATTCTGATTATGCACATTATCAAAAAGCCATTAGCTATGGCTTTGTAAATAAGCATAACAAAAAGATTCAGGATCTAGAAATGTTCTTAAAAATGTATCCCAGATCTACATATCGAGATGATGCTATGTTTGCTCTTGGTGATGTATATGTTTCCGAAAATAAAACACAGAGAGGTATTGAGGCTTATGATCGTCTAATTAGAGATGTACCCAGAAGTTCATATGTACCAAAAGCATTACTAAAACAAGGATTAATTTATTATAACGGAAATCAGGGAGACAGAGCTTTATCAAAATTTAAAAAAGTAGTTGCAGAATATCCAGGTACCGATGAAGCAATCCAGGCCGTCAATACAGCAAGATTGATTTATGTAGATTTAGGAAGAACACATGAATATGCCAGCTGGGTAAAAGGATTAAGTTTTGTAGATGTTAGTGATGCCGATTTGGATAATACAGCTTTTGAAGCTGCAGAAAAACAATTCTTAGAAAATAATGATAAAGGTGCAATTAGTGGTTTTGAGAAATACCTTAGCGAATTTCCTAATGGTTTACACGCTCTTAAAAGCCACTTTCACCTGGCACAATTGTATTTCAAAAAAGGAAATAAAGACGCAACAATCCCACATTACGAATTTGTACTACAACAGGATAGAACAGAGTTTACAGAGCAAGCATTGGCAAGACTCTCACAAGTGTATCTGGAGAATCGTAAGTATGAAAAAGCAATTCCCGTGCTAGAACGTTTAGAAAGTGATGCTGATTATCCGCAAAATATCATTTTTGCGCAATCTAATTTGATGAAGTCGTATTATCAATTGTTGAATTATCAAAAAACTATCGAATATGCAGATAAGGTTCTGGCGAATCCAAAAATTCAAAATGATGTAAAAAGTGATGCTAAGATTTTTACCGCCCGAGCAGCATTTAAGACTGTAGACATGCAACGTGCAAAGAAAGCTTATGCAGAGGTACAAAAAATAGCTACAGGAGAATTAGCTGCCGAAGCATTATACTATAATGCATATTTTAAAAATTTAGATGGCAATTACAAGGCTTCTAATGAAACCATTCAAAAATTATCTAAAGATTTTCCTGGATATCGATTATATGGTTCTAAAGGACTAGTGCTTATGGCTAAAAACTTTTATGGACTTAAAGATGCTTATCAGGCTACATATATTTTGGAAAGTGTAATTAAAAATTTTACCGATTTTCCTGAGGTAATCGATGAAGCGCAAGCCGAACTCAGAAAAATTAAAGCCGAAGAGTCAAAAACAAATTCATCTATCCAAACCGAACAGTAATAATAAGTTAGTAAAACGAGTTGTATTGTATGTTTACATATTTTAAGAAATTGAATAGACCTCACAGGTCTTTAAGACCTGTGAGGTCTAGAGTGTTACTTTTTGTACCCATTTTTATAATAGGAATAAAGGGTGCTGCCCAGGAAAAAGAAAATGAAACCCTGGATACAGAACGAGTGGTTATTGTAAAAGCATACACACCAACAATTAGTGATGCATTTAAAGTGAAATCTACTCCTGTTCTTAATGATTCGGTAACACAGCAGAAAAAGCAAATACGATATAGTATTTTTTCTGTGCCTGTGGCATCCACGTATACACCAGCAAAAGGAAGGGCCGCCAATATAGATAGACCAAAACCTATAGATATCTATGATAACTATGCTACATTAGGATTTGGGAATTTTACATCGGTTCTTGCAGAGTTTTATAGTAATTTTCAGCTTAATCGATCCGATAATATCGGATTGTATTTGCACCATAACTCATCGCAAGGAGGTATAGAAGAAGTGCAATTAGATGATAAATTTTATAATACCTTTTTAGACCTTAATTATACCTCTCGTACAAGAGATTATACATATGGGATAGAAGTAGGAGCAGAACACCAATTATATAATTGGTATGGATTGCCCGATATTCCTACATTAACACAAGAACAGATTAATGCAATTGACCCACAACAGAGTTATTTTGGAGCAAAACTAGGAGGGAAACTTCAATTTGATGACCTGTATTTTAAGAAAGCTGTGTTAAACTATAGATATTTTGGTGATGCTTTAAGCTCTGTAGAACACCATGTGATAGCAAAACCTACTTTTGAGTTCGAAATAGGAGATAACCTAATTACAACCAATTTTATTGCAGATTATTTAAAAGGAAGTTTTGATCGCGACCTTGCGTTCCAAACTCCTAACGAATATGGTATTTTAAATGTCGGAGTTAACCCAAGTCTTGTAATATTAAGAGATAATCTTACCGTGAATCTTGGAGCCGCAGTATATTATAGCATTGATACAGAAAATAGCGATAATGATTTCTTTATTTATCCCAAAGTAACGGCTTCCTATAGATTATTAGAAGAAGCTGTTATTGCTTATGGTGGGCTTGAAGGTGATTTACAACAAAATACATATCGGAATGCGGTACAAAAAAATCCTTTTGTATCTCCTACTTTGGTCATAGAACCTACGAATATGTTGTATGATGCGTATGTAGGGTTGAAAGGAAAAATATCTGATGTAGTGAGCTATAATTTTAGAGGAAGTTATATCTCAGAAGATGAAAAACCTTTATTTGTTAATAATGTTAGTGCAACATTACAACGAGAAGGATTTGATTATGGAAACTCATTTTCGTATCGCTATGACGATGTTAATACATTAGTAGGGTATGGGGAGTTAAATTTTGAAATTAGCAAAAAATTTAAATTAGGAGCTTCTGCAGAATATTTTAATTATAGCTCTGAAGACGAACAAGAAGCATGGAATCTCCCCGAACTAAAAGCATCGGTACTTATGGATTACCAAATCAATAAAAAATGGTACGTAGGAGCACAGTTATTTTATGTTGGCGAACGAAAAGACATTAATAATCAAGTCATTTCTTTACCTACAGTTCCTGAATCTATCGTAACACTAGATTCTTACTTTGATGCTAATGTAAATTTAGGATATCGATTAAGTGATCAACTATCCTTCTTTATTAAAGGAAACAATTTGGCTGGAGAAAATTATGAGCGTTGGGTAAATTTCCCGGTTCAAGGAATACAAGTTTTAGGAGGAGTTACATATAAATTTAACTACTAAATTTAATCTCGAATTAGATAAATTTAAAATTTTTGGTACCTTATCGTAATAAAAATACCGATCATTTAATCATATATTGGATATAATGATTTGGTTTTTTTATCAATGATATCTTGTTAATCGGTTGATTAACATATTGCTATCGGTATAGTTTTTGTTGTTGTTTAGATAAAATAAAACTTATGAAAGGTACTTTACTTCTTATTTTTTGCCTGTTTTCTATAGGTATGTTTTCCCAGGATAATTTTAAACTCTATTATGAAGAAACAGAAAATGGATTTAAGATTCTGGCAGATAATGACGAATATACTCCGGTGTCTGCAAAAATAGACTTCAGGTTAGAAAACCTAACATCTACTAATGGTAGTGATAAAGTTTTTGTAGTGCCAGCAAAAACAAAAAGACATACGATTACAGATCTAAAAGTAATTGATAGAAAAAAACGCATAAAACTGGGGTACGAATCTATCTATAATCATGGAAATCATAATCAAAAAAAATATGATACCAGTTTTAAATATTACCTGCCATTTAAAAAAGGAGAAGAATATTGGCTATCTCAGGGATATAATGGAGCTACTTCTCACCAAAATGAAAATGCGTTAGATTTTAAAATGCCCGTAGGGACTAAAATTTATGCAGCACGAGACGGAGTAGTTGTAGATATCGAAGAAAGTTTTAGTAAAAGTTGTACTTCTGCAGATTGTGCAAAGTATAATAATTTTATTCTTGTTTATCATAGCGATGGTACTTTTGCCGAGTATACCCATATTAAAAAAAATGGAGCACAGGTAAACATTGGCGATCAAATAAAAATAGGCCAATTTATTGGATATAGTGGTGATGTTGGTTGGGCTACAGGACCACATTTACATTTCATTGTATTTTTTCAAAGACTAAAAGAAAGAATTACCTTAAAAACAAAATTCCTAACCGGAAAAGGAAAACAAGCTATTGCGCTTAAAGAAAAAGAAAAGTATCGCAGAGAATATTAATATACTTTTTGATAGATTCTAAATATAATTATACCGGTAAATAGGGTATAAAACATCCCTGTTTTCAGTACCCTAATTTTCATCGTTTATGGTGTTTTGCACCTGCCTAAACGGCTATATCTTGCACAGTATTAAGAACAGTTTTACCATAACTTTTAATACTAGATATACAGATGAAAAAGATTAATTTACATACATATATTGTTACATTTATTTTACTATATGTTTTAGCTGCAATATGCAGTTTAATTGGGTACGCCAACAATGAAGGAACACTTGTTTTGACTCCTACAACAGATTTTTTACTAAAATTACATTCGATAATTAACCTTCCTACAAATACTATAGGATATGCTACATTAGGTAAAGGAATCTATGGTGCAGTAGGAGGATTAATCCTTAATGTACTGTTGTATTCTCTTATAGTTGAGCGTTTTGTTTTTTGCCTAAAAACCTTGAAAAGAAGTGTTTTAAAAATGAAATTTTTAACTAAAAAAAGCAAACGAACTATTTTACTTATAGAAAAGTAAACACACCAAAACCGTATCAAAACCCGATATATCATTGACCTCACAGATTTTTGAAATCTGTGAGGTCACGTTTTTTTTAGAGAAGTTACTACATTGTTAAGATGCATTTCTTTTCGTGCTAATTTTCCTATCTTCCATTCCTAAATCAAAAATATACCATATCATGATCAAAAAAATGCTTTCTATAGCTTGTTTTGCTATGATTTTTACAGCTTGTAAAAATGAAGCTACTACTACCAAAGAACCTGTAGAAAAGGTAGATGTAAGTGCCAAATTTAATGAGATGCTAGATAACTATTATGAAGAAGGTCTACAGCTCAATCCGGTACAAGCTACCTTTGCCGGTGATAATAGATTTAATGATCAATTCCCTAACCCTCTTGCAGAGGAAACAGTAAATAAAACTAAGGCTTATTTTAAAAAATATAAAGAGCAATTAGCGCAATTTGATGATGCTACATTATCTGAAAGCGAAAAGATGACTAAGGCAATTCTTAATTGGGAATGTGATATGAACTTAGAAAGCTTTAATTTTAAGCAAGATTATTTTCCTATTGATCAAATGTGGTCTATTAACCTTGTTGCCGGGCAATTGGCTAGTGGTGCTAGTGCACAACCTTTTAAGACAGTCGAAGATTACCATAATTGGTTAAAGCGCCTTGAAGGGTATATAGATTGGATGACATCTGCCGAAGCCAAAATGAAAGAAGGTATGGCAGCCGGGTATGTATTACCAAAATCATTAATCGTAAAAGTGCTTCCACAATTAGAAGCACTAACAGTTGAAGACTTAGATCAACATCTTTTCTATACTCCGATAAAGAATTTCCCAGAGGATTTTTCTGATGAAGACAAAAAACAATTAACAGAAGCCTATAGCAAAATGGTTTCCGAAAAAATTATTCCTACCTATAAAAGTCTTCATAAATTTATGAGTACAGATTATATGGAAGCAGGTAGAACTAGTTCTGGAATCGAAGGAATTCCTGGCGGAAAAGAGTTTTATCAATATCAAATCAAGTTGTATACAACAACAACTATGACAGCTGATGAGATTCATAAGCTGGGACTTTCTGAAGTTGCTAGAATCTCTTCTGAAATGGAAAAAATAAAAGAGCAAGTAGGGTTTAAAGGAGATCTAAAATCATTCTTTGATCATGTGCGTAGCAAAAAAGAATTGATGCCATTTACAGAGCCACAACAAGTGATCGATAATTTTAATGCCATTCATGATCGTATGAAACCACAGATTGAAAAACTGTTTGATGTAAAACCCAAAACACCATTTGAAGTACGTAGAACAGAAGCTTTTCGTGAGAACTCTGCTAGCGCAGAATATAATCCTGGATCGTTAGATGGTACTCGCCCGGGGATTTTTTATACTCCGATTCCAGAAGTAACCAAATATAATACCTATAGTGATGAGTCGTTGTTTTTACATGAAGCCATACCAGGACATCATTATCAGATTTCGTTAACTCAGGAAAGTGAAGAATTGCCAAAATTTAGAAAAACATTGTGGTACAGCGGTTATGGAGAAGGTTGGGCATTATACAGCGAATCTTTGGGTAAAGAATTAGGCTTATACACAGATCCATATCAGTATTTCGGAATGTTAGGCGCAGAGATGCATCGTGCTGTTCGTCTTGTTGTAGATACAGGATTACACTCTAAAGGATGGACACGGGAGCAGGCAATTCAATATTCATTAGATAACGAAGCAGAATCAGAAGCAGGGATTACTTCAGAAATCGAAAGGTATATGGCCAATCCTGGTCAGGCATTATCGTATAAAATCGGACAATTAAAAATAAGAGAACTTCGTGCTAAGGCAGAGGCAGAACTAGGAGATAAGTTCGATATTCGCCAGTTTCATAATCAAGTGTTAGAAACCGGATGTGTACCATTGGCATTGCTAGAAAATAAAATCAATACATGGATTGCCAGTAATAAGTAATTAGTCGGCGAGATCGTATTCTAGCCTATAAAATAAAGACGCGCATAAACTTTTATGCGCGTCTTTATTTTATGTAAGGACCTTACAACTACTCTAACTTACTTTATTAAACTTGTTTTATTTTCAAAGTCCTGATCCTTGACTTGATTTATTTTGATATCGATAAAATTGTAGTCATATAAATCATCACCTTGAATAAATGTTGATTGTTTAAAAACAGAGATCCCATTTATCTTTTCCCAATCTTTAAAAATAACAGTTACCAAATCTCCTTTTTCATTGGTATTGATATCGAAACCTAGTGGAAGAAAGGAATCAAAAGCGTAATAAAAGTTAACAGGCCTTTGAGTGTTATCCTTAAACTCGATATGAAATGCAGTTTGATTCTGAAATTTGGTGAATCCCTTTAAAATAGGATTGGTATACCGAGTTTCGGGTTTAACACTTAACCAATGTAATTCATGGCCATACACAAATGTTTGCATTTCAGAATCTAAAGATTCAGTAAGTGATTGTGTATGTATATCATAATGCCAAGAAGCATTTTTTCCATGTTTTATAATACTATGGTTCTCGTCATAAACTTGTTCCATTCTCCCGTCAGTTTCTCTAGATAGTATAAGAGTTTTGAAAGAGTTTTTTGGGCCTTTACAATCCGCTAGAGTATAGATAGAAACTATATCCGAGTTGCCAGAAATTCCCAAATTAGTTCTTACTTGATTTAAAACTATTTCTGCTGTAGTATATGCATCTGCTTCTGTATTGACAGTACTAATAATTTTCCATTCGTTATCGATTTTTTTTAGAACATTTTGCCAGGAAACTACCCAATATACAGGCTCACTCCCTAAAATTCCTTTTACAATTACCGATCCAATATAGCTAGCCATAGAGCCATCATCAGATATTTCAATAACAGGATCATCACGTTTAATTAGTTCGTGAAACTCCATAGCGTCTAAGTATGATTGAGTACCCGAAATCCTATCAGATTTTTTTATTTGTTGTACATTACCTTTTCTAACATCGTACCACTCTTCTGCATTAGGTTGATAAAATTGGTTAGCATCTTTATTAAAATGAGCCTGTTCTACCAGATCCATTAATGACTGGATTTTTTGCTTTTCAGCTTCAATATCAATTGATTTTTGACATGATAGAAAGGAAAATACTAATAATATAGTAGTTATTTTATTCATAATATTGTGATTAAAGTACCCTGAAAATAGTTCTTTTACATTCTTAAAAGTAACAATTCCTTATATAGATAATTAATAAAGGTTTGTTAAGGAGGATTTTAGAAATGCTAAAAGTATAGGGAGACATTACAATATTAGAAACAATTCACAGCATAAAATATCGTGTCAACTTATCAAAAACTCTTAAATGCTTCAGCATTTCGTACCAGAACAAGAACATCATATCTAAAGATAATTTTCTTAAAGGCATCAGAAAAATTAGCATAAGCAAGTGGCCTTAAAGAAGCTAAATCCAGTACATAATACTTCTTGGTTATAGTGGGTATAACTGTTTGAATTTCTTCAGGAAAATCTTTACTATTATCAAATGGTGCTACAGGATTAGGTGAAAAAGGGTTTCCTATAGCAGCTTTTCCGGTTATACCCATCACCATATAATGTAACGAATGCATTTTGTTGGTAATAGCCAATTCACTTGCCATATTAGAAATATCATAAATATTAGTTCGATTTAATCCTTTTGCCGCATGATTGGCTCCTAGTTTAAAGATTACTTTTGGAGTAGTATTACGATCTTTAGCTTTATGATAATAGTTTAAAAAATTACGTTTCATTAATTGACCCCTCGTATTATTATTTTTATAATACTCTTTAGTGATCATATTATAGGCGTATATTTCCTTAGTTTTCCAGAGTTGTTTTAAAATTTCGATGTCTTTGGCATCAGTAGCTAGTTCCAGCAACGATTTATGTAGAGCTTCGTTATATTTAAAAATATAAGTCGCTCCGTACTTTTTATTAGCTATAGCGTATTGATAACCCTCGATAGCCTCTTTTTTTAATTCCTGTAGTTTTTCTTTTAAAGGTGTATTGTCTGTAGTAGAAATAATATAATCAAAATTAAGACGAAACTGAACCATAAAAGTCTGGTCAATCCCCCAGAGCGTTCCTTTCTTTTTAATTACATTGGTAAACAGATCATAATCATCCTCATTATTGTAAAAAGGAATAGCGAAGGGAAACTCTTGATGTAATTTTTTTGCATTACCTATAGGGTCATTAGAAGAGGCTATGGTCGTTATTTTTTCTGCAGCTATAGCATCTGTCTCTATACAGAGTGTATGATAACCAAATGGTTGTGCAATATTGTATATTGAATTTGTAAAAATCCCCACTTCTTTAATGCCGTGTTGTTCTCCTACAAATACAAATTGACTATTTTCTAATCGCTGTTTTGTAAAGGATAAAAAGGTATCATCGTTAAAGTCTTCTATCTGAAAACTGTACTTTGATAAATCAATTTTATCTTGTGAGTGTATAAATGGGGTAGATAAAAAGATAATACTTATAAATAAAGAAAAAATAATTTTCATCGCATATTATTTTGAGATTGATACCTCAAAAATACTTCGTTTGTACAGCGTTTTTTTTAGGAATATTACGAACCCCAATATTATATTCCCGAACTTATTTTTTTGAAAGATAAACCACATGATATGGGATACGAACATGATAATAGCGTTGCGAAATTGTACAGCAAATTGACTTTTATAAAACAAATTTCATCTTCAATTGCTTATTTTTATTAGTGTAAAAAGATTCGATATGAATATAGAAACACCAAAATTATCTCCGGGATGGCGACTTGTTATCGTTTTTATTGTGGGGATGGTTATGTTTAGTATTGTAGCAATTGCATCAAAATTTAGAGAAGCTCCGAGACCAAACTTATTTTTTTTGCTGTTATGGATAGCTATTATTTACTTAAGTTTTGAAGTGATTCATCAGCTTCAGAAAAAATTGGTGCGAAAGAATCTAAATTCTATTTGGGTCTTTTTAGGAAGTAGTATAGGAGGGACTGTTAGCTATACCGTCTCTTTTTATTTTTATAAATGGCTAGATTATTTTATTTTAGGTAGTGAACCTCCTTTGGTACAACATATACTATTTTCTGCTATAAACGGGTTGGCAATTTGTATCATTCTAGGTCTTATTTTACTAACATACAACTGGAAAAACCAGTACTATATTTCTCATATAGAAAACGAACAGTTTAAAAAGGAAATTATAAAAGCTAATTTATCTATTCTAAAAAATCAGCTCGACCCACATTTTATGTTCAATAATTTTAATACCTTATATTACTTAATTGATGAAGATGGGGCATTGGCGCAGAGATTTCTAAAAAATATAGCATCGGTATACAGGTATATTCTTCAAAACAACGAAAAAGCAATTATACCTATATCACGTGAGTATGAGATGGCTCGACAATATCTTTTACTTATTGAACAACGTTATAAGACCGCTCTAAAAGTACATGATACTGTAGATTCAACATTTTTTGAGCATAAAAGTGTTCCTCCATTAGTACTACAACAACTTATTGAAAATGCGGTAAAACATAATAGAATAGATGAACATTCCCCATTGCACATTTATTTTGAAGTAACAGAAAACTACTTTACAGTTAAAAACAACAATAATCCTAAACGTACGTCTGGTACTACCGGAACAGGGTTAGAAAATATTACAAAACGATATGATTTTCTAACCGAGAATAAGGTAATTATTTCGAACACCGAAGAAGAGTTTATAGTGTCTATACCTTTGTTATCGGCAACCAATGAATGAAACAAATAGTAAAAAACTAAATGTGTGAAAATTAAAACTGTCATATTAGAAGATGAAGCGACAGCAAGGGATCATCTTATAAAATTAATAGCCCGGATCAATACAGATATTTCTGTTATTGCATCAATTTCTACAGTAACAGAAAGTATAGATTGGTTTCGATCAAATAAACATCCAGATCTAATTTTTATGGATATTCATCTATCCGATGGGATTTCTTTTGATATATTGAAAGAAGTTACCATCGATGCTCCTATTATATTTATTACCGCTTATGATGAATATGCCATACGAGCTTTTAAAACAACAGGAATTGACTATCTACTAAAACCCATTAATAAAGAAGATTTACAAAACGCATTACAAAAATTCTTTAAAAATCGAGCCAAAGAAGCAGATGAGTGGATTATTAGAAATATAGATGTACTTCAACGTATACAAAAAGAAGAAAAATCTGAGTACAAAGAACGTTTTTTGTTAAAATCAGGAAATAGCATGACCCCCGTAAAAATAGGTGATATAGCGTATTTTTATCGAGACGAATTGGTTTTTGCAAAGCTCTCGAACGGAAAATTATTTCCTTTGGATGATTCTTTAAATCAATTACAAAGGATGATTAATCCCAAAGAATTTATTCGATTAAACAGGCAACTTTTGGTAAACATAAACGCAATAAAGAAATTAACCCCTTCAAAACCTGGCCAATTATCGGTGCTGTTAACTCCAGAATACCATGATGAAATACATTTGAGTCCAGAACGATCGAGGTGGTTAAAACTAGTCCTCGACGGAAAATAGGAGATAGATAGAATAAAAAAAGAAAAAGCTATTTTTATATCATGTACCATTGGAGTGAGATTTTTATTGGGATCCAGCTATGTATTACAATTCAATTAATAGTAGTAGGCACATTAAACATATGTACGAAGAACACAAAAAATGTTTTTTTGGGTATATACTGCCTTCTTGTTGCTAATGCCCATATAGCTCTTATTTTTAGCGATTTTTTCAAAAAGGAACCTTATATGTATGCCTTTTTTGGAGGATGGAAAGGATATTTTTACGGGCCGGTTTTATATCTTTATTTAAAATCGTTAAGTAAAAAATGGAATCATAAAAAAGAATGGATTCATTTAATACTTCCGCTTGCTTTATTTGGATTGTCTCTTTATCGTTATTTTTATATAAGCCAGGAAGATTCAATGATTGTAAGACTAAAAGCAGTGGGGTATTTTTTCTACTGGACCCTATTAATTTCTTATTTCGTTTTAGGGATAAAAGAATTTAAACAGCACATAAGAATAAATTTAAAAGAAAAATCAAAAATTAGATTTCAAAGTTTTTATACTATAGTAAATACTCATTTATTGTTTACCATTATACCAGGATTTATATTGTTTCTTAGTATATATACCGATGTTAGCGTCATTGATAATTTAACAGAAGCCGTTGTATTACCTTATTATCAATATTGGGCTGTTCCTATTTATATGCTTCTTTTTATTTTCTTACTCTTTTATGGGGTTACGGAGTTACAATGGGTGAAAAAATATTTTCTAATGGCTTCTATACATCAACCTATACATGATTCTCAAAAAAATGCAGATATTTTTATACATATCAAAGAGTTTTTCTCTGTTAATGAAGTGTTTAAAAACCCAAACCTTACTATAGACGAATTATCTCTTTCATCGGGCATTACCAAATCTGCAATTCGAACTGTTTTGATCGAAAAAGGATATTCTAGTTTTACCGATTTTGTGAACGAATATAGAATTAGAGAATTTAAAAATAATCTGAAAGAAGAAAAGTATAATAATTATGACCTGGTTAGTATTGCTTCATTATCAGGGTTTAATTCTAAGGCAACATTCTATAGAGTTTTTAAGAAGCATACCGGCATGACTCCCAATGAATATAAAGCAGATATAGTAAGTAATAGATTTCTAGAATAGATTAAAGAAGTTTATCGTATAAAGGTTTTAGAAAATTTGATAATCAGTATTTGATTATCTGTAAATGGCAGTCTGGGTTGCAATGCATTTCTATTCGTATTAGCATTATGGTTATAGACGATATATAGATCAGTACCTTCTGTTGGGTTATACCTAAATCTAAGATTCCATCCTAACTGGTCACTTCGTGTATCATATTGCACATAAGAGTTTAATGATGTTTTTGAAGATAAATTGAATTTTAACCTCGAAAAATACCTACTTAAATTTAGTTTTCTGGATGTTTCACTAGCATACTCTTTAGGAAATCTAAGATTATTATATGTACCTCCTAGTTGAGCTTGAAAGAGTGTACTAAAATCGTAAGAAACGTTATACGACATAGTAAACTGGTTTCCGCCATAAAATTCTCCTATTTCTGTATCTAATGTAATTTTATATGGTCTTGCATCTCCAGAAATAAAAATGGGATTAAATTTCCACATCTTGTACTGTGCAGCAGGAATAGTTACTCCTTCTGCGATCTCCCAATCACTATATAGATTATCTTCTTGATAGATAGGGAAAAACATAGTTAAACGATGTCCTTTTTTATGTATCGCTGTCATGTAAAGGTTCGTTTGAAAAAAATCGTGATTACCAGAATTAGACAACCAGTTTTTTCTGAAATAATGACCTACCGAAAAGAATTGCAAGAATGAATGATTGGTGTATGATTTTCTCCACCCATGATTTAATGTTAAACGTTTGGTATTGGGTTGAGAAACAAAACCCAATTTGGGATCAAAGTTTTCTGTGTATTCCCGAAACCTGTATTGTAGCCCAAAACCATTGTTTTTAAAGGTGTTTATTGAAGCACCATACATTGGTTTCCAATTTCCTTTTTCTTTATCAAAGGTTGTGCCTATTGTTAATTGAGTTCTAACAGTATTAGTTAAACGAATATTTGCGTCTACAGCCATGAGATGATTATGGTCTTCATTACTTAATGAATTGGTATTGATAAAACCAATATATGATCCTAGTTTTCCTATGTTTTTTTTAATTCGGGTTACACTTTTATTAGCAGAAGCGGCTACTTCATTTACCTCATGTGTTTGCATTGATAAAATCCCGTATTGCCATTTTGTATTTCCGCCTGTAAATCGAACACCTCCTATGATGGGAATTGAAGCACCATTCTGAATACCGATACGCCTGGAATGAAATAAACGGTGATCAAATTGGTTAGAGTTAAATATATCAGCATTTTCGAGGAAAAACAGTCGTTTTTCATTTAAAAATATTGGGAAACGAGAAATATTAACGATTCGATCATCTGCTTCTACCTCTGCAAAATCTGTGTTTAATGTAAAATCTATCGTATGATTTGCATTAGGCTTAAATTTTATATCTACTCCCAGATTACTTACTACTTTATCTAATACTTCGTGATCTGCATATTGTTTGCGTTCTAAAATGGTAGTGTTACTTTTATATGCTGTTCCTTCTTCGTTAATCAGGTTCTCTCTAATGGCATTTGCTTTTATATATGGGGTTATGTACAACGGTTTTGTCACCGGTAAACCTGTAAAACGTATTTCCTGAGCATTGGTAAAATGATGTAGCGCGTTACCGATATCGATATTTTTGAGATGAGACGTTATTCGTTCATTAATTTCTTTATATTTTACTGTTGCTTTAAATCTCATGATGTTCTCAGAAGATTTTTCATATCGTAAAGATGAAAACGGAATTCTCATTTCTGTACTCCACCCTTTTTCGGTAATAATAGATTTAACATCCCAAAAGGTGTTCCACGAAGTATTAAATTCTTCCCCATTACGACTTACTTCCATATCCTGTCGTGCACTCAATGGATTTGTTCTAAAAATGAGTGTATTTATTTTATCATTGTAAGTGTCGATATGTATTTGAAAATAATCGTCTTTTACCTGGGCTACATCTCTTTCTAGTGTTGTTGCGAATATCTGAGAAGGATCTCTAAAATTAATAACCCCACCTACATAAAGATATTCCTTGTCATATAAAATTTTTACCATTACCTGCTCTGATGCAGGTGTGCCTATATTAGGGTCTATTTGCTTAAAGTCAGAAAATTCTAAAGCATTTCTCCATACGTTTTCTTCTAATTTTCCGTCCAGAATAATAGCATTTTCCCCTAAAGGAACATCAATAATTTCTTGTGCCGATGATGCTATACTCACCAGCATACATACAATAAAAATAGACCTCATTTGATTTTTCTGTTCGTTTTTTGATTGTTTAAAAGAGGTCTATTTTTGTCTTTTTTAGACCTAAAGATTTTAGATACTCGGCAACTTCTTTTGATTCTTCACCTCCTCGTTCTGCATGATGAAGAAGAGTATACCCATGTGGTCCTTTAGCATGCAGTGTTCTGGGAGAAAATTCTAGTATCGATTTGATGATGTCGATCTTCCCGAAAAGAGTAGCAGTAAACACATTGGTTTGAGCTCCATGATCTAATAGGTATTGAGCCAGTTCTTTATATCCAACATGACTTGCGGCTCCCAAACATGTTTCAAAATCCCCACCTCTCCAATCATGTGCAGCATTGATCAGGGTAGGATATTCTGCTAATAATTCTTTTACGGTTTCCAAACTCTTATGTCCGGCACTAACAAAATGCTGCACTATTTTTTTGTCTAATTGTGGTTTTTTCTGCTCTTGCGAAAAGATCACATTCGGAGCAGCAATACATAACCCGGTAGTTAACACACCAGTAGTCAAAAATTGTTTTCTGTTCATGATCAAAGTTTTTAAAAGATATTGTTAATCATCTAGTTTTACTTTTAAAATGGTAGGTTCATATAATTTTTCTATAGCGAACAGTGATCCGTCTTTATTAAAACTTCCGAACTGTGCGTTTGCGATATAATACAATTCATTATCGACCAGAACTCCTGTTGTGGGATTGTTCATCATAGGATGATTGTGTTCTAGCAGTACAGTTTTTGTAATTGCATTTTGCTTAGCATTAAGGACGAATTTTCTAACTGAGTTTTTACCTGGTTGTATACCGATCAAAGAGTTTTTATAAAAGTATAATCCATCTATGCTTTTACTACTATTTGTATCTGCATCCTCAAGATATTGTATGTTCTCTTTTTTTTTGGTTTTGATATGAATGCGAGTAATTCCTTCAGCATGTGCTACAAATAAATAAGTTTGGTCGTCAGAAATGGTAATTCCGTTAGGGTATTTTATTTCAGAAAAACGAGTTAAGACTTTTAGTTCATCTTCATTATTCTGAATGGTATATAGCATAGGGCTCGAAAACATATGTGTAGCATACAGATTTCCCGATGTATCTAAAACCATATCATTAAAGAAATGCGCTTCTCCCGGGATATCGATCCAATATTTTTTGATGAGCTTTCCGGTTTGCAAATCATATTTAAAAATCCCGGCAGGACGCCCCTCGTTTTTATCTTTTCTACTATATCCGATAAGATTACTTCCTCCAGAGCTACATACCCATAAGTGTCTTCGTACCGGATCAATTTTCATCCCTATAATCATATGTAAACCGTCTTGTTGTGGTTGTACAAAATCACGATGCGTACCATCTTTGGATCGTTTTATAATTTTTCCTTTTCGGGTACTTCCTATATAAAAAGATTTATCTGTGGGATCATAAGCCACGTTCTCGGGCAATAAATCCTTTTCGGGAATTGTATAGGCTATAAAACTTTTGTTGAATTGCTCAATTGGTTTTTGCGCAATACCATAAAAACCAAATCCGGTAAAAAGAATGATATAAAAAACTGTTTTCATCTATTTTGTTTTAAAAATAAAATATGTGAGGTGGATAATGTTTAGTGTTTTTCTTCTTAAGACGAATGTATTTGATAAAAGAATTGAGAGGATCGATTTTATATCAAACCCTTCTTTTTTAATGTGTAATTGTATTATACTTATGTGAGTTGATTACACATAAGTAAATGATAGATTTACATAAATTATGAGTTTAGGTAGGACTGAAAACCAAAAATCATATAGCTTTGTTATTGATGAAGATTAAAAGTATTTGGTTTCATATTGGTTTTTGGATTGTATATACTGCAATATTTACTATTGTTGAAGCTAGTTATAAAGGAAAGTATACCGAGGCATTAGCTTTTGAGCTTATGAATATGCCAATGCGTCTTATTATCGTATACTTTAATTATTTTGTTTTGTTACCCAAACTCTTATTACAAGGCAAAACGGTAAAATACTTTGTATATACAATACTCACATTAATTATCTCAGGATTTGTTCAGCGAATTATTAATTATGAGGTGCTATCTATGCTTTATCCAAATATGAAAGATTCTGGATTGTGGTTGCCTTATAAATTTTTACAAGCTTCTATGATCATAGCTTCTCCTTTAATTTTTATTATAGGAATTTCGGTTATCTGGAAAGTAGCAGAGTTACAAAAGAGGGCCAAAACTCTTGAAAATGAAAAATTGCAATCAGAATTGAAGTATCTAAAATCACAGATTAATCCTCATTTTCTTTTTAATACCTTAAATAATATCTATGGTCTGTCTTTAGAAAGCTCTAAAAAAGCTCCAGAACTGATACTTAAACTATCTGATTTCCTTAGTTTTTCTTTATACGAGAGTTCTCAAAGATTTATTCTTTTAGAAAAAGAAATCAGTTTGTTAAATGATTTTATTGATTTAGAAAAATCTCGATTTGAAGATAGGGTAGATGTACAGGTTTCTATCCCCGAACATATAGATCCGATATCTATTCCTCCTCTTATTTTGGTGCCATTTGTAGAAAATGCATTTAAACATAGTTTAAAAAACGAAACCAAAATTGCTCATATAATTGTTAAATTAGAGGTAATAAATAATCAACTAATCTATGAAGTTATAAACTCGAAACCCGAAGCTACTGTAGAAGATTCTTCACTAAAAGGAATTGGTTTACAAAACATCAAAAAACGATTAGATATCCTATATAATGATCGGTATCAATTAGATATTAAAGATGAAGAAAGAGTATATACTATTGTATTAAAAATTATGATTTGATAAAGTAGTTGCAAAAAAATAAAAGAGATAGATGAAGCTTCGATGTATTATAGTAGATGATGAGCAGACCGCAAGAAATATTTTGAAAAAATATATTGGGGATGTTTCTACTTTGGATCTAACGGGAGAGTTTAAAAATGCTCTCGAAGCTTTAGATTATATCCAGAGTCATTCGGTTGATGTGATGTTTTTGGATATTGAAATGCCTAAGCTTTCGGGCTTAAATCTGGCCAAAATTATAGAGCATAAAATTAAAATTGTGTTTACAACGGCACATCGCGAGTTTGCTTTAGAAGGATTCGATTTAAGTGCAGTTGATTATCTGTTAAAACCTTTTTCTTTTGATCGATTTTTAAAAGCCGTTCAAAAAATTAATCCTAAGTTTTCGAATACCACTGTTACATCTACACCTGTGGTTGATCATATTTTTGTAAAAGCCGATAAAAAAATGGTCAAAATTAATTTTTCAGAATTATTATATATAGAAGGTCTAAGTAACTATGTCAAAATTCATACAATAGAGAGTACTTTGGTTGTTTACGAAAAGATGAGTGATCTGGTACAGCGATTACCTTCTTTTTCTTTTATGCGAATACATAAATCTTATATTATAAATACCGAGAAAATAAACACATATACCAAAGAGTATGTAGAAATTAAAAAAAGACATATTCCAATAAGTTTAACATATCGAAATGCATTATTGTCATTTTTAGAAAAATCCTGAAGTTTCTCTTAAAAGAATTATTGTATTTTATTTGCTTTCCCTTTAGGTTTTGCTGGTATCCCTGCGACTGTAATGCCGGGTGCTGTATCTTTTAGAACTACAGCTCCGGCGGCAATATTAGAATGTGCTCCTATAGTTATATTTCCTAATACCGTAGCGCCTGCTCCGATAACTACGTTAGAACCGATTTTTGGATGCCTTTTTCCTTCTGTTTTTCCAGTACCGCCCAAGGTAACATTATGAAACATAAATACATCATCTTCAATTTCACAGGTCTCTCCTATAACAACACCTATCCCATGATCTATTACCAAGCCTTTACCAATTTTTGCAGCAGGATGTATATCGATAGCATAGGTTTCAAAAATTCTGTTTTGTAACCATTTGGCAGTTGTTGAATTTCCTTTTTTGAATAGTTCATGAGAAAATCGATATGCTTGTAATGCTTGGTATCCTCTAAAAAAGAACAATACTTCAAAATAATGAGTACACGCAAAATCTCTTTCGAAATAAGAGGTGAGATCTCGTTTAAAAATATCTTTTAGTCCTGTATTGTTGATGAGTATCTCATTAAAAATAGCAGCTAACTCGCTAGACGTTATAAGATCATCAGAAAGCTTTTTACTCAGTACAATACTTAAAACATCTGCTAAGTCCTTGCATTGTTTTTGGTATCGATCTAAAATTTTCTTTGCAATTGGCTCTGAAGTATTTTCTAATTCAGATTGAATTTTATCCCAAATATTGCTCATCTATTTTTTTAGAGTTTAAGGTTTACTTATAGATAGCTTATCTGCTCCTGTAAAGATAAAAGCAAGGCAACAGAATAATATAGCCAACGCTGGTGTGGTGGCTTCAATGCTATCACCAAGACGTATATGTACCAGTACCGCAATTATAAAGTTTATAACCAGAACTAGTGAAGCTAACCGTATATGATAACCGATAAGAATCAATAGCGCTCCTATAGCTTGTATATACACAGATAGGATAGCACTAATTACGGGAAAAGGAAAACCGTTGATATGAAGGAAACCAGAAAATTCTATCATTCGTTCCCAACTAACGATATTGTCTATTACTCCATATAACAAACGCAAACTCACAAAAATTCGTAGAATGAAAATCCCAATATATCCTCTGGAGCTTAATTTTTCTTTCAAATCATATATCCTACTCATACATTTACTTATTTCGAACTATTTCTTTCACTATGATATCAGATCCCGAATACGCATCGGTATCATATTCGTGCCAATGTCGTATTCTTGGGATTTTGACTCCTTCAATGATAATCTCACCAGAAAAATAAAGGCGTTCTCCTTTTGTAGGGTCATCAGGAAATACAATTTCGATACCTAATAGGGTATAATCTTTTTGAGAAATAAATACATTCCAGTGCTTAGAAAATATTTCTTCTTTTAATACAAGTTCGATTTTATAACTATCTGTATCATTAAATACAGTTTTACTTGTTTTACCAAAAGTATCGACTGCGGCTTTGTTTAGAGACATAGGTAAGCCAATTAAATGCTGATAAAACTTTTGATAATTTGGGTTTCTTTCTGGTTGTAGTCTATATTTTTTTATTTGAGTGCTATCGGTATTAACCTCTCCGTCAAGTAGTGTTGTTGAGATTCCTTTTTCATCTATTATATGTGTAGATATATGCTGATCTCTATTTCTTTTTAATTCAAAGCTATGATCATTATTATTCATTTTTAAGATAGAATACCGGTGAGGGTTGGATAAACGAGGTTCTTGTATATGAATTTTGAAATTTGTTATCGGCCAATGATTATTGGGGTCGTATGTTTTTATACTTTTATTTAAGATGGTTTGTGTATCTAATTGTTGCTGAGTTTTCTGAGAATTACAACTCGAGCTAAAACATACAGCTAGGATTAAGATATAGTGCAATTTGTAGTACCTGATCTTCATGTTTTTATTTTTATGAAATTTAAGTTTTTATTTTTAATTCGGTTCAATTTTACTATCATGAAATCCTGCACGTTTCCATAGATTGCTATCTTTTACCCATACATGAGATACTCTATATTGACTTTCTTTGGGTTTTCCATCTCGAATATCTGAAGTTATTATTTTTGCAGTAACAATTGCAAAGTTATTATATAACTCGAGTTGTGTTTCTTTCATTTCATACCTGGTAATTATCAAATTACCGTTGTCAATATCTTTTTTTCTGTTTTTTAAATATTTTAACCAGGCTGTTTTTCCTATTGATTTTGATGTTCCGTTGGTATGTAGATAATTATCGGTTATCAAGTTCTCGAGTTTTGTAATATTACCTTCTTTAAATGCTGTATTAAACATAGTAATTGTTCTAGCAAGTTCTAACTTATCGGATATAGAATTAATTATGTTTTCTATTGCAATATCTAAATCCACTTCATTAGTTAGATAAGGAGGAAAATACTTGTGTATAGCATGCTGATAAAAACTAAAAACATTCTCACGATCCATATATAAGGTATACTCATTAATTCCTTGTTCTAAAAATGCTTCCTGGCTTACTTTACCTGCTGTATAGAATAATATGGCATGCCATAAATTTTTTGGAGGCTCTACTTTTAGCTTCTCACTTACGCTATTTATACTTTCTGCGATGGCTCCTTTTCGTCCTTTTATTACAGTATGGCTTGCTTCGTGAAATAAGGTTTCTACCCAATCGCCTGCTATTTCTGGATAATTGGCAACAGTACTTAATACAATAGAACTAGGGACTCTACTTAGTGTAAAAGCACCACCTCCCGGACTTTTTATCGAAAGATCAATGCGTATTTTGGTATCCTGCCATTTTACCTGAGCTATTTTTGCCATTCGAGAAATGACAATATTTTCTGTTTTTTTGATAAGATCAATATTCTCCTGTAACTTATCTGTGTTGATTTGTCGATGAGTTTTCCAAAAGTGAGTACTATAGATTGGTTTAAATTCGTTGAGGTTTTTTATAAAAAGAATTTCAAACTCTGATTCAGGAAGTACGTCCTGCTCATTATAGTTAGTGATCCATTTTCTAAACCCTATCAATTCCTGATTGAAATGATTTTTTAAATCTATATGATCTTTATAATAGGTTATGGTTTTTTGAAAAACTACTTTTTCTTTTTGACTAAGTTTTTGCCAAACCTCTTTTTTAACCACCTTATCTAATGGTTTTTTATACGATGCCGCAGCAGTTTCATACAAATAAAAATGAAGATTAATCCAGAAGTTATTATGAAATTCAAAATATGTAGTGGTTTCAACACCTGAAACTTTAGATTGTGCGATCAAAGAATAATTGAATATCAAAATAATGTATAGGGTAATATATTTATATTTCATGTATTTTCTCTTGTGTATCATTTAGATTATTAGTAGTATATAGTACAACTTTTGGTACGCCCCAATTCCTTATTTCTCTGCTACAATAAACATTTTCTTAGCATCAGTAGTATAAGGTTCTTTTTGATGACCACCTTCTATAGTTTTTATGTTAAACCCGACTTGTTTAAGCATTAGTTTGATTTCAAATGGAAATATAATACGCCATTTCATACTATAGTTTTTACGTTTTACTGTGCCATCGGGAAAAATTTCATCATACCAGCCATATAATTCCTGAATCTGGTCTTCATTCATAGGCCCAGATGCTGCAAATCTTGTATACGAATTACCGGTGTGAGAATTTTTTCTTGTAAAAAATGGTTTAGGTATGGCATCGCCAGATAGGTTTAAAATAAATGGATTCATAAGGTCTATTACCACTAGTCCACCTTTAGACATATGATTATAAATACTAGATAAGGCCTTACATTGACTATCAAAATCAGGAATACACATGAGGCTATTAAACGCACATATTGCCAATTTATAGTCTGTTTTATCCAGGTTTAATAGCGTTATGTCTTGTTCTACTAGTTGTATGTTTTGGCGGATGTTTTCATTTTCTCTTTGTAAATTATGTTCAAATTGTTCTAATATACCTCTAGAGTTATCAACTCCGGTAACTCGATGACCTGCTTTGGCCAATGGTATGGTTACACGGCCAGACCCGCAACATAATTCGAGAATCTCTCCATTGTTTTTTGTTACAAAATCAAGAAAACGATCGACATCATGTTTAAGACCTTGTGAGGACACAGTGTCATCGAAGTTTTTAGAAAAAACAGAATGTTCTTCTGAAGGGTAATCACTATCATAATATTGTATTGAAGCATGATCCTTTGGTAAGTTTGTATTCATAAATTTGTTTTTAAGGTATAGCCTATAGTAGTATCTCTATTCGTTTTTTGATTGATTCTTTTATGATGATGAGATTGTATTGCTATCTCAAAAATATTGTTTCCTTTTATGAATAAATCGTGAGTTTTGGGATCAAACGGTCTCATTTTTATGAAATGAGACAATTCTTAACAGTTTTTATGAATTTGAGTACGATCACGGTTTAGAGTAGGATTCTTATTATATTAAGAAAACCTTAACCACTACACCCATAAGATATATTTACATTTAGAGCTTTAAAAACTCGACAATAATGAAAAGATCATTCTTACTATTAGTTAGTATTGTATTACTTTTTTCTTGCAAGAAACCGATTGAAGTAGACTTATTGGTTATTAATGCAAATGTATATACTGTAGAGGATACGAATCCAAAAGCAGAGGCATTTGCTATAAAGGAGGGAAGATTTATTGCTGTAGGGAGTAATGATGAGATCTTAAAAGGATATACAACAGCTAATACTTTGGATGCAGGAGGAAAAACAATAGTACCTGGATTGATTGATGCGCATTGTCATTTTTATGGTCTTGGATTACAACAGCAAAAAGTAGACCTGATGGGAACCAAAAGTTATGCAGAAGTATTGGATAGGATTGTAGCTTTTCAGAAAGAAAAAAATGTATCGTTTATTACGGGACGAGGATGGGACCAAAATGATTGGGAGGTAAAAGAATTTCCGACCAAAGAAAAATTAGATAGCTTGTTTCCTAATACTCCTGTTGCAGTAACCCGAGTAGATGGCCATGCAATGATCGCAAATCAAAAAGCATTAGATCTGGCTAAAATTACTGTAAGTACCAAAGTAGAAGGGGGAGAGATACTTCAAAAAGATGGAAAACTAACAGGTGTATTAATCGATAACCCTATGGGATTGATTAGTGCAATTATTCCTAAACCTACAGTACAAGAGCAAATACAGGCTTTAAAAGATGCCGAGAAAATTAATTTTGGGTATGGTTTAACTACCGTAGATGATGCAGGATTGAGTCCCAAGGTAATTACACTAGTAGATAGCTTACAGAAAATAAATGAACTTAAAATCAGGATGTATGCTATGGTAAGTAATGTACCCGAATATGTAGATCATTATCTAAAGAATGGGGTACATAAAACAGATAAGTTAAATGTTTCTTCTTTCAAAGTATATGCAGATGGGGCATTAGGGTCTAGAGGAGCTACATTAAAGCGACCATATGCAGATAAGGAAAATCATTATGGAGCTATGGTCATAGGAAATGATGAGTTTAAAACTCTGGCAAAACGATTGGCAGGATCACCTTTTCAGATGAATACTCATGCTATTGGGGACTCGGCTAATGCAGTAGTCATGAAAACGTATTATGATGTGCTTCAAAATAAATCAGATAGAAGATGGAGGGTAGAGCATGCCCAGGTAGTGGCTCCAGAAGAATTTGAAATCCTTAATAATAATCTGGTTATGAGTGTACAGCCAACTCATGCTACAAGTGATATGTATTGGGCAGATGAACGATTAGGAGAAGAACGTATAAAAGGAGCATATGCATATAAAAAATTATTAGAAAAAACAGGTAGAATTGCTTTGGGTACAGATTACCCTGTAGAGCATGTGAGTCCGTTCTATACTTTTTATGCAGCAGTAGCACGAAAAGATCTAAAGCAATACCCAGAAGGTGGTTTTCAAAAAGAAAATGCTCTTAGTCGGGAAGAAACCCTAAAAGGAATGACGCTTTGGGCAGCTTACAGTAATTTTGAAGAATATGAAAAAGGAAGTATAACTGCAGGTAAATTTGCAGATTTTGTAATCCTTGAAGATAATATTATGGAAATTGATGAAGATCAAATCCCAAATATAAAAGTGAAAGCTACTTATATTGATGGAGAAAAGGTGTATTAGATAGCATTCATTACTTTATCTACAATGGTATCGCATTTACTAAATCCAAATTCGAAGATATCGGTATCCTGAGAGAGATCATAGAGTTCTTCTCTAATCATATCTTTAGCACGATGCAGACGCACCTTTACATTAGAAACCGTTAATCCTAAACAATCTGATATTTCGGCCATACTCATCCCTTCAATTTCTCTAAGAACATAAACGGTTCGGTATTTTACATCTAATAGATCAATAGTTTTTTCTAAGATCTGCTTTGCTTCTTGTCGTATCATTTTTTTTTCGGGATTTAATTGTTCTGTGTCAGGAATCTCGAGAACAACATCATTCGATACGCTATTTTCAGATTTATATAGATTAAGATATTTTCCTTTTGTTTTTAATCGAGCTAGAGTTTCGTTTATTCCAATTCGAATCAACCAGGTAGAAAATTGTGAGTTGTGCTTAAACTGGTAGAGTTTTTCGTAGGCTTTTAAATAGGTGTTTTGCATGATGTCTTCGATTTCTGCAAGATCATTTATATAACTTCGGATAACTCGATATAGTTTTTGATTATTTCTTCTTAGCAAGATTTCATACAACTCTTTTTCTCCGGCATGAATACGATATATTACATCAGAATCTGATATTTTATGAGTTTTATAATCATTGATTTTGATAGGTTCCATAGCTTGTTATTTATAGCTTAGATGAAAAACTGCATAAAAAGTTACAAAACTTTGTAACCAAAAAATGATTTTTTTATCTAAAAACCGAATAACAAAAAAAATGAAATTATGGATTCGCAGATTAAGACGGTTTTTATACTACTAAAATATACCTACGGCCTTGTACCTATAGTTGCGGGATTAGATAAATTTATTAATATACTTACAGACTGGAGCCAGTATATTTCTTCTGGATTTGCAGCTATATTACCTTTTGAAGCTAAAACGTTTATGAGTATTGTGGGAGTGATCGAAATTATAGCAGGTATTTTAGTGCTTTATCGCCCCAGGATAGGTGGATATGTAGTTATGGGATGGTTATTGGCGATAGCGTTAACTCTTCTATTTAGTGGGCATTATATTGATGTAGCTGTAAGAGATATAGTGATGGCTATAGGAGCATTTTCACTAGTAAAATTGGCAGATTCTATAGTTCAACAAAAAGTATAAGCAGATTAAAAAAGAGAAAGATTAGCGTATTAGGAATGCCAGTGATTTTTTTCGGGAAAGCATCATCAGTATAAAAGGTGGTGCTTTCTTATTTTATTTTCCTCCATTTGCTTGCAGATCGGCAATACATTGGGCATCTAGTTCCGGGATTACGTTACCCATTCCCATCATCCCGCTACCAAATTCTATTGCAGCTTCCATCAAACAGTTTGATACATTACAGTGGTTACTTGCATCTGGATCTTCATGCTCAGATTGTAAAGGAGTACCCAGATTTACCAGTCCCAATAGATGAGAAAATTCATGGTTTAGCGTAGCGGTTTCTATGGCGCTAAGAGAAGGAGAATTTGGCCTTATGCTTAATGCACGTAATGTACCTTCATAGATTACTATCGAGGTATTTAGGTACGCAGAACCTAAAGTTACTTGCTCATTGGTGTCATTTTCTTTACTTCCATCTGCAAAATATACATATACAGTGATATCATCTTCTTTATTAAACAGTGTTCTGGTAGTATTTTCGATTTCTGCTACCTCTTCAATAGAAAAAGGGGCCTTACCAGAAGAAGGTATAGAACGTTGCGTAATGGTAACTCCGTCGGGTTTAAATAAGCGATCTTGTAAAAATTCTCTAAACCCTTGTATTGCTTGTGAGGTAGGTTCGAATCCTTGCACAGCTACGATCTCAATAGTTAGGCTATTAAAATTGGTTGCACTTAGCAAATCATTTGCAGAGCTACCCAGAGGTTTTTTGTTGTTTGCTTGTAAAGCATTTGAAACAAGGGTGTTATCGTCATCGTCAGAACATCCAATAAGAATAAAAGAAGAGATTAACAAGTAACCAAAGAGCTTTGTTATTTGCACAGGATTTCTTTTTTAAGAGGTTATAACTGTAAGTAAACGAATTTACATCGTGTCTTATTTCTAGTTTAACTTTCTTGTGTTAAATGGTTTTTTTGCCACAAAGATTGTACCATCAATGTTATGATAAAGATTTTTACTATTATGCTAAGGTAAATCTGGCCAGGTAATCATTATTTTCTCCTTCAACTATTAATTCTGAAAGTAAACCGTTGGCATTTGCAGCGTTTTGAAGTGTATTATAATCAATATATAACCAATCAAACCATTCTGATTCTTGTTTTTTATATTTTAATTTATATTGCATTTCTCCATAATAACCGGCAGAGGCATCTACCCAAAAGCCTCCGTCTTCATCCTGAAAAAGGTAGGAAATATCTGATGAATCCATTAAAATTTGACCTCCGGGAGCAAGAAGTGTTTTAGCATGAGTAAAAAACCGATCAATATGATCCAGGGTACCAATAATACCACTACCATTCATTAATAATAGTATGGTATCGTATGTAGCATCACTATGATCATACATATCTTGTACCGCTGCATGATGTACTCCTCTTTTTTTACAGATTTCTATGGCACCTTCAGAAATATCTATAGCTTTAACATCTAACTTTTGATTATTTTGAAGAAACAAACTATGGCTTCCGGCACCGCAACCTACGTCTAGTACTTTTCCGTATGAAAGCTCTAATGCCTTTTGTTCTATTTTGGGCATTTCGGGATACTCTCTAAACAGGTAAGGAATAGGGATATGATCATCATCAAAATCATTTGCCTGTACGATAATGTCTTCGGTATATTTTTTATTGTAAAAATCTTTGATGGCTTTTCCGAAGATATCTTTATTCATGAGGTACAGTTTGTGATTATAGGAAACAATATTTGGTAATCAAAACTCTCAAAAGTCTTACTTTTGTACTATGCAAGAATTCATAGACCAATTACCAAAACTGGCCAAAGATAAACATAACGAGAACAAAAAGTTCTTTACTAAACTTAAAAAAAAAGCGCCTAAACAACTGGATTATATCATGCAGGAGTTACATGATGAAGAGTTTAGCAACACAGATTGTTTAGAATGTGCTAATTGCTGCAAAACTACAGGGCCGTTATTTACGGAT
The DNA here is from genome assembly GCF_000626715.1 of Aquimarina atlantica. GTDB lineage: Bacteria > Bacteroidota > Bacteroidia > Flavobacteriales > Flavobacteriaceae > Aquimarina > Aquimarina atlantica. The sequence goes on from NZ_AQRA01000006.1 coordinate 107,888, forward strand.
AAAGATGTAGATCGAATTTCAAAATTTTTAAAAATTAAGCCTAGACGATTTGAAGAACAATACCTAAGAACAGATGAGGATGGAGACTTGATATTGCAACAAACTCCGTGCACTTTTCTTGGGACCGATAATTACTGTGCGATTTATGAAGTAAGACCAAAAGCATGTCGAGAGTACCCTCATACAGATCGTAAAAAATTTCAACAGATATCTAATTTGACGTTGAAAAACGTGGCAATTTGCCCTGCAGCATATAATATTGTAGAAAAAATGAAATCTAAACTACCTGTATAGCCATATAGATGAAAACAAATATTCCCATATATTCTTTTAAGGAATATATGGGAATAACCGCAAGTGTGTGCTCATTACATTAGGATTTATATATTATCCTTTTTTTAACTCTTCGATAGTTTTGGCCATTATTACTCCTGGTAATTTGATAGGAGCAGCAACCTGAGCTAAGAAAGTACCTTTTACTTCGCCAGTTTTGTATGTGGTAAATCCAATACGGTATAGTCCGGCAGTTAATGCTTTAAGAGGGTCACCAACTTCACTTTTATATCTTAATAGCGAATTGTAACTACTTCCACTAGGCTGCTTAGGCATTTCGCTACTGTCATCATTACGTTCTAGAACAGTCCATTTAGCACTTTTTACAGCTTCTCCGGTAATTTTATCCTTGCTTATGATATCAGAACGCTCTAGCGTAATATAAGTATCAAAGAAATCACTAGAACTTGCATTTTCTGTATATGCAGCAGATGCAGTAGCTCCTTTTATTTTGTTTTTACCTACAGGAGACATCATTCTTATACCAAGTTCTGGAGCCACAGCAGGAATCCAAACATAGATGTAATAAAATTTCTTACCATCTTTTACTTCGTCTTCATTACCAGGTGCAGCATATCCAAGATATGTTACAACATCTGTATAAGGCACCTTTATAGTTTTTGGGCCTATCTTTTTTTCGGTTAAACCACCAAATTTCTTCAATTTCTGTGCTTGAGCATCAATAGAAGTTCCTAAAGCAAATATGCTTAGTAAAATTAAGATTTTTGTTTTCATAAATACTTGATTTGATTTTAGTGATAAATACACACACTTCTTATCACTATAGGTTAGTTTTATTGATAATCTATGATTATCGATTTAATTACAAATATGAGAGTTTATAATTAAAATAAAATATAAAAGACGATACAATTAATTTGAAATAATGATTGTTTAACATTAGAATTTCTTTAATAACCAAATATTTTATCCCATTTTAACCCCTCTAGTATAGAGAACTTTTTTTAAAATCCATGTATTAATGATATGTTAATTTGTTTAATTGTTGAAACAGACTCATCACCCGGACAATTACTTGTTAGACTCATCTTCTACATCATTGATTATTCCTTTATTGGTAGAGATCTCGTCCATCATTTCTGAAGAATGTCCATTTTGTTTAGCTTTTTGTACATAGTTTAAGGCTTCTTTTGGGTTTTTAAGTTTATAATATATCTCTGCAATATTGGCGAGGTACATAGGTTCATTGGTGGCGGTTAGCGCAGCGTTTTTAAAATAAGGTAATGCTTCTTCATAACGTTTTTCGACATCTAATGCACAACCTGTAAGATTGTATAACCGTGCGAGTGTTGCAGCATCATGAGACGCTTTTTTGATATACTCCTCTTGTTTTTCGAGATATGTAGGAATTCCCTCTTTTAACCAAAGTAGGCGTGCTTTTAAAAAATACACCTGACCAAATTCTGGGTCTATTTTTAGAATAGCATCTCCTTTTTTCTCTGCCAATTCGAGGTCTTTATTTTTTAAATCATTCCAGGCCGCCTGAAGCAGTGCAAACTTACTTTTTTCTTTGATGTTGTATAAATCAATTTCTTCAGAGAATTTGTCTTTGTTATCGGCGATAGCTTCGACAATAATTTCTGCCATACTCGCTAGTTCTGGTCTTTTCTGAATATGTTTGTAGGTGTAATGAATGAAGTTAAAAGCTAATAATCTGTCATGGTCATAATTTTCATCTTTGGCGATATTTCTCGATAGTTTATGGATGAACATATGCTTAAAATCCTCTCCATAAATGTATTCTCCCTGTTCAAATAATACATCTATAGTGGTATACCATGATTTTTTATATGGCTCAGCTTCTATGGTATTATCCCAAATAGGTTTTTCTTCTTCAGATTTAAAACTTTGTAGTATACGTTTTACCTGTTGTTTTCGATATAATTGTAACAAGAATGTTTCTTCGTTTTCATAATCATCATCTGCAAAAAGATCGTCATCATATTTCTCATTACGCTTTTTAGCAGAATTTGCTTTAGAAATCAATTTATCTGGAAATTTTTCGTGCCCTAATTTAATAAGCATATCGCATACCGGTATGATCATATTTTTTATACGATGATTTTGTTCTATATCAGTGTCAGATTCAAATTGCTCAAAAATTTCTAATAATTCCTTTTCAAATGGTCTTATGGCAATCAAGGGGAGTTTAGAGATGTTTATTATACTTCTATGGCTATCTCCGATATAGTTATAATAATCAAGAATATCATGCGTATCGGTTAACAATTTTTTGATATAATTATAGATAGATTTATGAGAATGTATTTTATAGCGATAGGCCAGCTTTGCTATTAGAGATTCATCATTTAGCGTATCTAAAATATCTAATAAGAATGTTTTAATTTCAGGATCTTCGGCAAATTCATCCCAAAGACCATATCCATTATTTACCAGGATTGATATGTATCCATCTTTTATGTTCAGAACAGCTGGTGTTTTTTCTAATACAGGCTTTGGAATACTGTATTTTGCACCATTCAACATGATATTTTTAACAATTTTTCTGTCGGGATGAGAAGTAATGATTTGAAGGACCTGAGCTTTTAATCTTCGAATAGCAGTCGAAGAATCACCTTCTTTTTGTTTTGGCTCAAAAACTGGTCCGTGAATATATGTCAATGTTATTTTGTTGTTATCAGAAGAGGCAAGAAGGTTTTTAGCGTTATCTTTTGGCTTTTTTGGATTGATTAGCTGTAGTAATTCTTCAAAAACACCTTCTTCATCAACCATTCTGTTTTCTAATTGTTTAATCAGATTATCATTATTGCTAAGTATAATATCTTTAACAGTTTCTGGATCTTGCGACGAACTGATTTCGCGATAAGGATTCCAGTTATGATTGGGGAATTCTAAATACCTGGACTCATTATTTATAAGTATCGAAACATGTTTTGAAGTTATTGTATTAAAACGATCATTCGAGATGATTTTATCCATGACACGATTTAGATCATAATTTATTTTCATGATCTGGGGATCAAAATTAATATCCAAAGTATCAGAGAAATATGGATAAATGTTAAATTCTGAATAGACCATAGGAAGTTCAGATCCCTCATGAAAACCAGATACTATTGCAGGACTTGAGCATTCCTGAAAAGAAAGTGATATCGATCCATAATCAGGTCTGTGCTCCAGAATTACTTTTCCAATACTAAAATCGGGATGATGTTCTACTAAATGCTCGAAACACTCAATAGCCATATTTTCTAATATATCCTGAACATCAAATTCCTGTTTCTGCTGAGTAAGGTTTTTGTCTTTTTCTAAAATACAGATATCATATTGAGTAAAACCTATAACAATATCTTCATCATACATTGTAGCTATGTTATAGGTTAATCGTTCGTAATATAAATTTTCCTTGTTTAGACTTTCTAACCAATTAACGAGTGAAATTTTACCATTATCTTCTTTAGAAAGCGTGGTAAACAAAAATTCATCACCTGTACTACATAATAATATATTGGGTTTTTCTGAAAAATAGTAAATAGGAGCAAGGTCATCCCAGTTATGACAAACAAATTTCGGGTCAGCAGGGTTACTTATATCTATCACAGATCGGGTAACCATATAATGTTCAAAAAACTCTACATGCATATTACCAGGAGTCTTATCTTCTATAATACTGGATAAATGTGTAGGATTACTTTTATCTTGGATATCTAATAGTAGAACTAAGCCAGCACCAGCCCCCACAACTAGTAGGTTATCGTTAATATGAAGGCTATATCCGCTTTCTATAAATACATCTGAAGAAATCGGGGGCGCATCAGGAGTAGAAAGATCAAAAATTTCGAGATACTCATTATTGCAAACATACAAATGACCATCTGAAATATTGAGATTACCATATTTAGGCACTTTTTTAGTATTTCTAATACTACCTTCTATAGGAATAATAGTATTTCCCCGGATTTGATATCTTACAATTCCTCTATCATAATCTGATATATATACTACTTCATTATGGTAAGAATAGTGGTACCTTTTTTTCTTATCTAACTCGATGATACTATGTTTTACTACCTCATGAGTATTTGTTATTTCTGCTGTAAAAAGTTCTTTATCGCCATTTACCGCGACGAATTTATTTTTGCTAATAGGTACAGCCCAATTTAGATTAACATCTTTGATTTTATGAGTTAGGTAATAACTATCTTCATAAGGTACTTTTTCTATTACTTGTTTATTTTTTTCTGGGATAACAAGAGAAGATACTTTTACTTTGGATTTAAAATCTTCTTTTTCTTTCTTTTTTGCTAAATAATCATCATATGCTTGAAGCATATATGGAGAATCTGTAAACTCTTTTTTAAATAGTGTATTGTGAATAGTACTAGAAAAGGAAATGTTCTGAAAACAGTATAACGCATTTTCTTTTTCTCCAAGAACCGTATATAAATGGGTTAATGCTATAGCCGCTCTGCTTGCCGAAGAATACCCGTTATTTTCTGACATAAAAGAAATAAGTTCATCTTTCAACTTATTAAGCTCATCTTTCTGATCTTGATATAGTCGAATATCAAATAACCACTTTGGCAATAATGCATCTTTTTTAGCACTTTTGTTTTCTATAGAATCATAACACTCATCAAATTCTTCTTTGCAGTTAAGGAAATATAGATTTTCTAACAGATGTACTTTATAATGATCTGATAGTTGTTTTATAGATGTAAGGATTGCTGTTGATTCTTCATATCGCCCTTCAGAAAATAACCTGGCGGTTAAGAATTTTTGGAAATCTGAATAGTTTTTATTGGTATCGGGTAAAAGTGCTATTGTTTTTCTAAAAGCTTCTTCACCATAGTCATAAAGCTTTTCTTTTGCTTTGTATGGGATATCCAGATTATGCTTTTGTATAGTGTTTAGCCATTTTGTAAAGTCGGATTCGTTATGGATAGGATCAGGAACCTGCAAAGAATCTATTATTTTATCCGGAAACCGTATCATAAATTTGTCAAAGGCACTAAAAAAAGCTTCTTCTGATAAATCACCTTCTTCTTCTTCGATATGGCCTCCATCTAGTTTCCAATCTTCAAATTCATCGGTTAATCTAAAAATTGCTTTTTCTCTTTCTTTAGATTGTACAAAACCATACTCGATGTTTTTGATATCATAGGTGTATATATTGCTTTCTGCTTCAGGACCTTCATAGATATTACTTTCTGGATAAAACAAATAAAAACCAGTGTCATAAAATTTTAGATAGGGATAGGTTAATTTTGATTTGGGTAAGGTAAGCATCACATTATAAAAAGGACCCGAACCATTTGGATGGTTAAAAGCCAATATTCTCACATTATCATCCTGTTTAAAAGTAAGTTTATGTGTCACAAAACCTACAACATGTTTGAAATCTTTTTGAGTATAAGAAGTAGCGACTTTTTGTATAGCACTTTCAATTTGAGAAATCAATTCTTCTCGTAAACATATTAGGTAACTCTTATACAATTGATCAGATACATGATTAAAAGTAAGCGCAGGCTTTATTTTTGTATATTTTTTATCCTGTTCAGTTGCCTGATCAATAAAAGCAATATCTAATTCTTCTCTTTTTTCAAAAGCTTTATCGGCAATATCTAACCAATCTGATATTGAAATTGTACCAATATCTGCAGCATCACTACTATATCCGGTACCATAATAATATTCATCCCACTCATTGTTATAAGTTACTTTAAGTACATCGAAATTTGTAGTAGGCGAAATGATAATCATTCGCAGTTCTTCGGGATTAATTTTGCCTGATACAACAGCTTGATCTATAATTTCTTTAAGTTGTTTTTGAATGAATGTAGTGATGTTTAATTGCATAGGTTTTTTTTCTATAGATTAGTGCTATAATAATTTATAATCTAGTTGTAAAATATGAGAATTTAGTATTAGAACTAAATATCTTTTGTGTTTAATTATATTGCTATCGATAAATATTAAATTGATTCTAAAATTGTTCTCAATTTTAACAAGATAGTTTGATAATTTCTATGTTCTTACTACACGAAGAATAAGAAAGAGGCTATAATCTGCCAGCAGCCAATAATGATTCCTAAAACTCCTAACTTACCTTGTTTTGATGCTGACTTTCCTCTTAATTGATTTGCTTTTTCTTTTATAGCTTCATTTTTGGATAAGAAAAACTTGCTAATTGAGCGAAAAACTAACATGAAACCTAATACAGCTTGCATAGTATTCCCAATTAATATGGTGATCCACCAGATAGGAAATGTTGTAATCCATTCTAGATTTAAAATTGTCGAAATAACTCCCCACACCCCCCAGAAACAGAATATAAGTCCGATCATAAGTCTGATCAAGCTTGGCAACGGTTCGATTTTTTCTAAAAACTCTTTTGTTTTTGGTGTTTTTGATAGCAATAATGATGGTGCTGCTACTATAATACTTAATAAAATCAATGTGATTCCTTCAATCATAGTTTTTAGTTTTAAGGTGTGAATACTTATTGTTTTGATCCCTGTTTTGAAGCCTAAAACTCACAATACAAAGATGAGATGTATAGGTTTCGAGGTTGTATTTTTTAAAAAACTATCTTTTATAAATTATCGAGATATTATATCATTTTTTCTAACTCAGGAAGCTTGGTGTCAATTTCGATTTGTCTTTCTCTGCATTCTTCAGATTTATTACTTTCGGGATGATTAGCGAGAAAACCGTTAAGTGCCATTTGCATCTCTTTAAGGTATCTTATTTTTAATGAAATTTTTTCAGTTTCCTGGTATTTTTGCCACGCTTCTTCGACATATTTGTATTCTAATTCCTGCCGTTCTAATTGTTTAATTTCTTTCCATTTTGGTAATAGATCTATTAATTCCTGCGAATTAGGAAAAGCTTTAATCGTATCTTCCAAGTCAGGAACAGCAGCATATGCAGGCCTTAAGGTAGTATCAGAGAAGAAAGCTATGGCTTCTTTTTCACTATCTCCAAGAAAGACAGATAAGATTTCATTCCACCCTGTCGAAATAAACAAAAAGCTACCATCGGGTATTGTTGTATCGGTGGTAAGTTTATACATGTTTTCTTTTTCTAAAGGCTCTATGCCAAAATTTACATCTTCATTAAACCCTCCTAATGCTAGTTTTCTTGCTTGAGCCACCAGGGATCCACTTTCAAAATTTTGTAGATATACAATAATCTCTATGTGATCATTTTCTCGTACTACCGACGGAATCTTGTTAAGGTGTCTAAACTCAGGAAAACTGGTGTTATTGATGGGGGCAAATGATAGATATCTATCTTTACTTTTAATATATATTCCGAATTGTTTGATATTATTTTCCATGATTCTTTTTTGTTTTTTAAAAACAAGATGGCCCGATTTCATCTAATTTGCAATGTAGTGTAATTGGGTTGCAGATGAATCCCAGGCCATCTATACGTAAAATGTTATTGGGATTAAAAATCGATGTCGTCTCCTGCTTTTGCCGAAGCAAATTCTGCATTATATTTTTCCATTAATTCTCCCATTTTTAATGCCATGCGAGTATCTGTAGCCATTTTTGTGGTCCAATGCATACCTACAGAACTCCAATCGGTAACTGTAAGTCCGTATTCTTGTAAGATTGAAGCAGCATCTTTTCCTTGCGTCGCTCCCATATTTTGATGACACATCACCTTAACATAAAGCTCGAAATCTTCATAAATATCATTGTTACCTGCAGAAGAGCCAGTTTCAGATTCTTGATTATTTTCTGCATTGGCAAATTTGCCAATATTCGAATTCATAAAAGCATCACCATATACTTTAGAAATTGCAAAAGTTGTGTCTTGAGACATTCTTGCAGTCCATTCTGCAGATACTTCATCCCAGATTGGTTTTTCTGTTCCTACAACTTTAAGTACTTCTTCTAGATCCATACCTCCAGCTATTTTTGCATTGGCAGCCGCCCAGGTTTCCATATCAATTCCATTTATAGGATCTAATAATCCACCAGCTTCTGCTGCTTCTATATGAGCATCCATCTGGGCATCTAGTTTAGCTTTTTGCTCTTTTAAAAGGTTATCAGCAGCATCGTATGCTTTTTCTTCAGCAGAATCTAGTAAAGCTATTCCCCATAAAAAATGGTTTTCATCAGAGAATCCATACTCTTGAATTTGATCATTAAATTCTGAAAGATCACTATCTTTTAGATTTTTTATATCATTAAGGATTTCGGTAGCATTCTCGTGAGAAAGTTCGCGAACCTGCTCTGGCATTTCTAATTTATGTACATATCCGTATCTTCTGATTCCAGACTTAAATTGGTTATTAAGATCTACCCAATGTGGTTCATTTAGGTTAGGTTTAAATGGCCACAGATCATAATCTTCGCCTTCTTCAAGATCCTGAAAAGAAAGATCTGCACATGGCCACGTCGTGTAGTCATAGTTGTGCCAATCCATACGATCAATAATCGCTAGGTAATCTCTGTATTCGTCTTTTTGTTTTCCTGAAACGTCTTGATATAATTCATTTACGGTACTCATATGGTGTAATTTTTAAAGATTGATTTTTGTTTTTTAGAATTGAGATAATATTTCCTGTTTTTTTTGTTTGTATTCCTGTTCGTCGATTAAACCAGCATCAAACATTTTCTTTAGTTTTTCTAATTTTTGTACTGGGTCATCGCTTTGAGGTTGAGGTTGAGAAGGAGTATTTTGTTGAGGTGTAGATTGCTGCCCCTGATTATTCATCATGTTTCCCAACATTTGACCCATTCCCAGGCCAGCTCCCATTTGCATACCGATATTACCACCGCCTTCATTTTTTGCCATATTTTTTAAGGCTTCGAGTTGTTGGTAATCCTGGTAGCTTACTCCAAGTTCTTTCATCGCCTGTGCTTCGGCACTCATATCTGCGATTCGACCAATTCTTGTTTTGGTTTCTTCATCAAAACTGGTTCCTTCTATCCTAAAATCAAGAAGCTTAAAACCTAATTCATCAAAGATTTGCGCACTCGAATTCTGAGAGAATGCTGCAATTTCATTACGGTGTTTATCAATTTCTACATAGCTAAACGAAGCGTTAGCAAGGAAATCACTGATAGGTTGGGTAATTCTGGATAGAATAACTTTTTGTATCGCTTTTACAGGATAGTAGTCATCACCTGCAATAACATTGGTAAAAAAATCAACTGGTGTAGTGATTTTGAAAGAAAAATTACCAAATGCACCTAATCCTACAGGAAAATTATAAACAGGGTCTTTATAGGTGATAGGAGAGGGGGTTCCCCAGCGTATATTTTGCATTTCTGCTTTTCTATAGAAGAAGATACCTACTTTATGAGCAGACTCAAAGGTGTACATGATATTCTTTATGGTCGTCCAAAAAGGAATATTCCCTGTTTTAAGATCGTAAAGCCCTTCTTCTTCAAAAACGCCTTCTACTTTGCCCTCGTATACAAAAAGACATCCTTGTCCGGGCCCTACGATCAATTTTGAAGCATTTTTAATCTCGTCCCCGTTTTCTGTCCATTTTTCAAAAAGAGTTTCGGGTTTTGGGTTTTGCCATTCGATTACCGAACGGAGTTGACTTCTAAATGAATTTGACATATTTTTTTCTTTTAGGATTACTAATAGTTAGTTAAGAATGCAGTTTTAGCCTTGAGATCTTTTTCATACCGGTCTTTATAATCTGGTATAATTTCGATTCTCTTCTTTAAGTAGGCCTCTACATATTTTTGATATAGAGGTGTTAATTCCTCTTTGGAATATGTTTCAGAATCTTGTATATAATTTTGAAACTTAAGTTCTTCATACTGCAGATAGTGCTCTAATGCAGCCTCTTCCCCAAGAGCATGGATAGCAAAATGCTCGATATTTCTGGCTTTAGTCCCTGGTTCGAATGTATTTACTGTCTGGCAATATTCACAAGTACTATAATAGGATCTGAAAAAATTATCTTTTACCGGTAGTTTAGCTTGACATTGGGTACAACAAAAATCTTTGGATAAAGTATCTTTTACTTCTTGTAGTAATTTTTTTGCAGCATCTGCAAAAATTTTCACTTCGTATGATTTTAGTTTTTGTTCAAGTTTAAATTTGATGAGGTATCCTTTATCTCTTTCCTGTATAAATTTTTTGGAACCAAATTCTGCTCCTGCATTTTCAAAAGCTTCTTCGACTTTGTCGTCCCATGTGCTATCTATTTTCCAGATAAGTTCATTAGCTTGAGAATAAATTCCTTGCCAGGCATTGTGAAATGTAGTAGTTTCAAAATCAGTTGCTTTAAATAATAGAGGCAATGCAGCTTCTGTTTTTTCTAATATCTCCTCAAATCGATCTTCGATTTTCTTAAGGAATCCATCCCATCTATTTTGTGTTTCATTAAATGACATACTTTTAAAGGATTATTATTTTTTAATAGAATTGGTCTCCACAGAAATCACAGTATTTAAGATCTGTGTCTTCGGGTCTTGCTGCGCCACAGCTTTTACATCGTTTGGTTTCGAGGCCAGCATTTGTTTCTTCATATTTTTTTGTAGAAGAAAGTGCATTAGCCAGGATATCATCAAGAAGGTTTTTTTCTTCTTCTTTAGAGTTTTGTTTATCGTTTTCTTGCATCTTAAAATTGGTGATTTAGAGAGAAGACATGTACAAAAGGGGTTATTCCCATATTTTTTGGAGAAAAAACATAGGAATAACCGTAGGTGCTACTATTCCAATTTATGTTTTATAGCCCTTTTTTTAAGTCTTCAATAGTTTTAGCCATTACTACTCCTGGTAATTTGATAGGAGCGGCAACCTCTGCCAGGAAAGTACCTTTTACTTCACCAGTTTTGTATGTAGTAAAACCAATACGATATAACCCAACAGTTAGTGCTTTAAGAGGATCACTTGCTTCACTTTTGTATCTTAATAGAGAGTTATAACCACTTCCGCTAGGCTGCTTAGGCATTTCGCTGCTATCATCATTACGATCTAGAGTAACCCAGTTCGCACTTTTTACAGCATCCTCACTAATATTATCTTTACTGGTTATATCAGAACGTTCTAAAGTAATATAGGTATCGAAATAATCAGTTGATTTTGCATTTTCTGTGTATGCTGCTGATTTTGTTGCCTTTTTGATTTTGGTTTTCCCTACAGGAGACATCATTCTTACCCCGATTTCTGGAGCAACAGCAGGAATCCATACATAAATGTAATAGAATTTTTTACCGTCTTTTACTTCATCTTCATTACCAGGGGCAGCATACCCCATATAAGACACAACATCTGTATAAGGTACTTTTATGGTTTTGGGACCTATCTTTTTTTCGATAGAACTGCCAAACTTTTTTAATTTTTGAGCTTGGACATTTAGGTTGCTTCCAAAAGCAAGAATAACAACTAAGATTAAAATTTTTGATTTCATTTTTTTGATTTTATGTGTTAATTAATTTATTGGTATACACTTTTATTATTCTAGTGTAAAAGTTACAGTTACAAGATGTTTTTGAATTTCTCTAGGTTTATACATATTTATGTATTGCGTTCTCGAATCAGAATTTTCAACCTTTACAATACGTCCCAATTTTTTGTTGAGGTGATCAGCAGTTTTTTTTGCTTTCACTTTTGCATCTTCAATAGCGGCAAGTGTTAAAGCAGACCATTCTGTATTGTTTTTTTCTTTGGCAACTGCTTCGACCTGTACGATTGTTAAGCCATTCATCTTCTGTTTAATGATTTTGATCATCTCTTCTTCAGAAGTTGTCGCATAATTGTAATACGAAACATCATTTACTTCAGAATAAGATGCATATAACTGATAGAGAACATTCTTTTTAAACTTACTAAAGTCAACTCCTATGGTCTTTAGCTTGTCTTTATAGTTTTGAGTAGTTTGAGACAAACTTGCGAGCTCAAAATTTAGATTTCCGTTTGCAACAATTTGTCTTAATGAAATTGTTAGGGAATAGCTATCGATTTCTATTTGCTTATTCGCTTCTCCTACAATAGTTAGGGTCGCATTATTTTCTTGTGAAATAACCGATGTAACCGTTAAGAGGAATACTATAAAAACAAGTTTTTTCATTTTAAAAAAATTATATGATTCTACGTGGTTTTTATTTTGTTAAATATGGCAGTACAATAAGTAATGCAATAAACACAACCAGAATTGTAAGCCCTGTAAAGTGATACCATGGAGTTTTTATTTGATTGTTTTTAAAATCGTTAAAACTCTGTATCAATTGCTGATTCTGAAATTCTCTTTCTTCAAAAGCTCCTTTACAATGACCACAAACCGAGTATACTTTTTTTCCGATAGGAAAGAACGGTATCCAAAACACATGAATATACTTTCTATATCCTTGTATCCACATATTGTTTTCTGTATTACAATAGGGGCAACTTCCTCCTTCTAATTTTTTGGGATGAATGGTTGAAGAACCTGTTCCAAATATGATCATGATGTTTTGGATTTTTTCTGCTAAATGGCAATTGTTACTGTTGTAAGTACTATAAAAACAAGTTTTATAGGGGTATTAATATTAGTAAGGCAAAAATGATAATACGATCATTGCAGCACCTACAATTAAACCAACGATTCCTAGTTTACCTTGTTTTGGTGCTAATTTTGCTCTTAATTGGTTGGCTTTCTCTTTGGCCGCTTCATTTTTAGATAGTACAAGTTTGTTAATCATACCAAAACCTAACATGAATCCTAGTACTGCCGAAACAATATTTCCTGCCAAAAAAGTTACCCATCGAATTGGGAATGATGCAAGCCAGCCTATACCAAGGATTGAAGAAATGATTCCCCATATTCCCCAGAAACAAAATACAAGTCCGATCCAACCTTGATACGGTTCGATTTTTTCTAAAAGTTCTTTCGCGTTTGGTTTTTTAGATAACAATAGTGATGGTACTGCTATAATACTTAATAGAATTAATGTGATTCCCCAGGTCATAATTTTTAGTTTTAAAGGGTTAGTATTTATTTTTTTGTGATTTCATATAGGACTTCTTATATCTGTTTTTTTTGATACATGTTTTGAAGACCAAAAATCACAGTACAAAGATGAGCGATACAATTGCTGAGAAACACACCCTTTCTGGTGAAAATATTTACCCTGAAAACAGGGGGGTATTTGTATGTGGTAAAACCCTATTTATAGTGAGTTTTAATACTAAGGAGAAATATAGTTTTGTGGTAAACAATTTTTTTCAAAAGATGAGAAATAGTAGGATTCGGTTTACAAGAAAATTAGAGTTTAGTATAAAGATGTTTACCTTATATTTAATGGTATTAGGAAATGTCTTTATGTCCTTTGGACAGGGATGTCCGGATGTTCCAATATCCGGCACTGATGAAACACAGCGATTTAGTGTGTATGGGGAAAATGAAACAGATGATGTTGGTGAATCAGTAAGTGAAGCTGGAGATATAAATGGGGATGGTATTGCAGATATTATAATAGGCGCCCCTGGTGTTGATAGTGGTGGTCAAGAAAACATAGGAGAGGCCTATGTCATTTTTGGAGGAACAGGGATTACTTCATCTTCTGTTGATATAACATCTTTAGATGGAAAAGACGGTTTTGTAATAAGAGGACTTAATGCTAATGAAGGGTTAGGTGTAAGTGTAAGTACAGCAGGAGATATCAATGATGATGAGATTGATGATATATTAATTGGAAATAATAGTGGTGATGTCATTGTTATCTTTGGTAAAGATACTAAAAATACCACAGATTTTTCTGCCGTGTATACCCGAACAGATATCAATAATGATAATGGTATCATAATAGAAGATACTGCAAGTAATACTGGTTTTGGACAGACATTAAGTAATGCAGGAGATGTTAATGGGGATACTATAGATGATATTATTATTGGTACATCATCATTTTCAGGAGGAGGTGATGCCTATGTTTTTTATGGTAATTCTGCTATTAGGAGTATGGATGTTGCTGCACTTGTTGGTACTAATGGTTTTAAAATTGAAGGGTTTGCGCAATTTGGATCTGGATCTGGTTTAAAAGTAAGCAATGCGGGAGATATAAATGATGATAATATAGACGATTTGGTTCTAGGATATCCTTCGTATGATGAAGGAGGAATGAACGGATCAGGAAGAGTTGTTGTTGTCTATGGTAGTGGGGATATTGCTGGGTTTCCTCCTGTTTTTCAATTATCGTCTTTAAATGGAATGAATGGATTTTATATAACCGAAAATATAGAAAATGAAAGACTAGGAAATTCTGTAGCTTCTGCAAAAGATTTTAATGATGATGGGATTGACGATCTAGCAATAAACAGTGCTACTAAAACATATGTAATATATGGAAAGGATACTTTATTTGGTACTTCATTTGGGATATCTGATCTAGCTGCAGACGCTAAATTTGTTTTTGAAGCTGGGTGGTACCAATATCCATATAGACCTAGTGATGTTGATGGTTTGTCTGATGTTAATGGCGATGGGGTTACAGATTTAATAGTTTCGATTCCTCATGGGGATGGATATGCAAGAAGTGGGGGAGTTTATATAATTTATGGAGGAAGCTCGCTTCCTCCTACTTTGGCAAGTTTAGAACTTATTGGAAGTAATGGATATCAGGTTTTTGATGATCAGCGTTATAGCTACAAAGGTTTTGGTCATTCGGTAAGCAATGTAGGAGATTTTAATAATGATGGTTTTAATGATTTTATTGTAGGAGAAAAAATTAATTATAGCAATATACACAGAAAAAAAGGGGCAACGCATGTTTTTTTTGGTAATACTTTTAATGTTATTGATGCTATAGAACCAACAATAAATTGCCCTAATGGTACTCAGGAATTATATGCCAATTCAAGATTACCTAATTACATACATTTTTTACCCAGTGTAAGCGATAATTGTAGTTATAATACAGAAATGTCTTATACGCAAACACCTCCCGAAGGAACCTTATTTACAACAAACACTAATGTAACCATTACAGTTACAGACCGGTCAGGAAATATATCTTCTTGTAATTTTATGGTGAATGTAAAAACCACTACAGAAGAAATAGATTGTTCTACAACTTCTTTTTCTGTAAACAATTTAAATGGAACAAACGGCCTTGTACTTTATGGTGAAAAGCCGCATAGTGAAACAGGATATGATGTTAGTCCTGCAGGAGATATAAATGGAGATGATATCGATGACTTTATAGTAGTGGCAAAAGGGGATGTGGTTAACCATACAGGACCATATGATGGATATCACATTGATGTAACAGGAGGAGTTTATATTATTTATGGTACCAATGCTGGATTTCCACCTAATATAAATTTAAAATATTTAGATGTTTCTGCAGGTTTTAAAATCAATAATGATACAGCTTTTCACCAACGAACAAGTGATGATAATCAATTCTATAAAGCGGATACAGCAGGAGATATTAATGGTGATACTATAGATGATATCATGATTAGTGAGCCTCTTCGTGGAAATGGTTCAACCATAAGACTAGGATATACTTATATCATTTTTGGTACAAGAGCAGGTTTTTCTTCAACATTTGATTTGTCAACACTTAATGGAAAAAATGGTTTTACAGTAATAGGTACTGTTCGCAATGAAGGTTTGGGGATTGATCTGGATAATGTTGGTGATATTAATGGTGATACTATAGATGATATTGCATTTACCAATATACCTAGTACACGTAGTAATGTGCAAGGAAAATGTTTTGTGTTGTACGGTTCAAGAACAGAGTTTCCTAGAACCATAAGACTTGATGAACTAAACGGAAACAATGGGTTTACCATTACAACCAATGGAACCTCTATAGAAAAAGTTGGTGGTAAATTGGCAGGCTTAGGGGATATAAATGGTGATAACATAAACGATATAGCAATAGGAGGGAATGAAGACCAAAAGTTTGTAATTTTTGGGAAACCATCCTCATCTAATTTTCCAACCGTAATGTATGTCGAAGATCTAAATGGAGCCAATGGTTTTGCTGTTGAACACTCTACTACTTCTTTTACATATGGAAACGTAAGTAATGCTGGTGATATCAATGATGATGGTTTTAATGATATTGTTTTTAGGAATCAATATGTTTTATTTGGTAAAGATGAGACCTTTACTCCTGTGGTCGACTTGGCAACTTTAAATGGTACAAATGGTTTTTCATTTTCAAAGAGTGTACGTGGGCTTAATTATATAGGTGATTTTAATAATGATGGATATGCCGATTTGAGTGTTAGGGATTATTCTAGAGGAGGGATTATTTATGGGAGAGAGACATGGGATGCGACTGTTTCTGTAGATTTTGGAAGTCATCATTATGGTATTGTAATTGATATTTTGTCTGGTTTTTATAGAGGAACAGAATCCTATGCAGGTGATGTTAATAATGATGGTTTTGATGATGTTATTATCGGCAAACACTTAAATTCGGTATTTAGTAATTATCAAGCTAATTTTGATCCGGGGTTTGCATATGTTATTTTCGGAAAAGATATGCCGGATACTGAAGCTCCACAGATTACAACTTGCCCAAGTGATCAAACTTTAAGTTCAGGATCTCCGTTACCTGATTATACGGGTGATGTTGATGCTACCGATGATTGTGATACCAATCTAGAGATTACTCAAGACCCTGTTGCAGGAACCTCATTTACTGCAGATACAACAGTTACCATGACGGTAACCGATAATAGTGGGAAAGAAACTCAGTGTAGTTTTAATGTAACTATACCTGGTACCGATACCGAACCTCCAACCGCTAGTAATCCATCACCAATTAATGTGCAATGCACTGCTGATGTCCCGACACCAGATCCATTGGTAGTTATTGATGAAGATGATAATAGCGGAGTTACCCCGACTGTAGCTTTTGTGAGTGATGTGAGTGATGGAGGTAGTAATCCAGAGGTGATCACCAGAACCTATAGTGTAACAGACGGAGCTGGAAATAGTATTACTGTCACACAAACTATTACGATTAATGATACTATTAATCCTACAGCAAGTAATCCAGCAGGAATTACTGTGACATGTGCTTCAGATGTTCCGCCAGAGGATATAACTGTAGTGACCGATGAGATGGACAATTGTACAGTCAATCCTATAGTAGAATTTGTTGGTGATGTAACTACAAGTCCGGGAATCGTTACCAGAACCTATAGTGTAACAGATGGAGCTGGAAATAGTATTACTGTCACACAAACTATTACGATTAATGATACTACTAATCCTACAGCAAGTAATCCAGCAGGAATTACTGTGACATGTGCTTCAGATGTTCCGCCAGAGGATATAACTGTAGTGATCGATGAGATGGATAATTGTACAGCCAATCCTATAGTAGAATTTGTTGGTGATGTAACTACAAGTACGGGAATCGTTATCAGGACCTATAGTGTAACAGACATTGCTGGAAATAGTATTACTGTTACTCAAACGATTACTGTTAATGACACTACTGACCCTACAGCGAGTAACCCTTCGCCTATCAATGTGCAATGTACAGATGATGTTCCTTTGCCAGATGTAGTTGTCGTAACAGATGAGGCAGATAATTGTGGAGTAGTTACGGTTGCTTTTGAAGGAGACGTTAGTGATGGGAATAGCAATCCTGAAGTGATTACCAGGACGTATAGCATAACCGATGAAGTAGGGAATAGTATAAACGTTACTCAAACCATTACTGTAAATGATACTACGAATCCTAATATTGATTGTCCTGCAAATATTACTCAGAATGTAGATTTAGGTTTGTCTACTGCGATAGTAACTTATACTCCCCCAATAGGTACAGATAACTGTATAGGAGTGACCACCGTTCAAATTGCGGGTTTACCATCAGGATCTGGGTTTCCGATTGGAACAACTACCAATACCTTTGAAGTTACTGATAGTGCTGGAAATACAAATACATGTAGTTTCGATATTATAATAACAGATGAAGATCCGATTATTTGTGAAGTTCAAGCAGGAGAGGACGAAGAGATTATACAGGGGCAAGAGGTTCAATTAAATGCAACTGCTTCTGGTAATGGAACATTTGTTTGGACACCCTCTATAAGTCTTACCAATGCTAATATTGCCAACCCAATAGCAACCCCAGATCAAACAACAACCTATACTGTTCTTTTTACCAGTAATCAAGGATGTATTGAAGAAGATACAGTCACAGTTTATGTAGAAGCACAAGAAGAAGATCAAACCCGATATGGTTTTTCACCAGATGGTGATGGAATTAATGAATATTGGGAGATTCATAACATTGAAAATTACCCAAATAATAAAGTATCGATATATAATCGATGGGGAGATATAGTTTTTGAAGTTGAAGGATATAATAATACTTCAAGAGTTTTTAGAGGAATTGCCAATCGAAAGAGAAGTTTGGGAGGAGATAAATTACCCGAGGGGACATACTTCTTCAATATCAATATAGAAGGTTCTCATAATTTAAAAAAGCAAACCGGTTTCCTTGTTTTAAAGCGTTAATTTATGAAAAAAGTATATATATTATTGATAGTTGCAATACTATCTAAAGGATTTTTATGCCCAATATTTGGGCAGCAAACACCGGTTTTTGCAAATTATAATTACAATACAGTGATTATTAATCCAGCCCATGCCGGTTTCTATCCCGATTCTGATATTACTCTCACCAATAGAGGATATTTAAATCAGTTAGATGGTAGTCCGAGAAATATTGGATTAACAGTCAACTCACCATTGCGTTCAAAAAATATGGGCTTAGGAGCAGGAGTTTATAGTGATCAGGTAGGAGTAACTACAACAACAAGCTTGTTTGGAGCATATGCCTATAAAATAGTTTTTGACCATAATTATAACCAGGCAAGATGGTGGTCTTATAATCCCAATGTATTATCTTTTGGGATTACGGGTGGCGCAATGATTTATAACGAAAATTTACTAGAATTAGGCATTGATAATGATCCTAATTTTGCAAATAATATTAATACTGTTATTCCTACTTTGGGGGTAGGAATTTTGTATAATAGAGAGCATATTTATATAGGAGCTTCTGCTCCAAACCTATTAGGAGATTCTTTGTCTTCTGAGGATAATATTAATTTAGAGACCCCATATTATGCATATGCAGGATATCGTTTTTTTGCTTCACGTTTTAAAGAAGTATTAATAACTCCCAGTGTTTTGGTTAAATATGTTTCTGGAGCTCCAATTCAGGTAGATGTTAATACTACAGTGAACTATAAAAATAAAATTGAAATTGGTGCTGGATACAGAACGAGTTCTTCGATGAATTTTCTTGCAGGGTTTTATATTTCTAATCACTTACGAGTATTGTATAATTATAATCAAACCCTAAGAGATACTCCCATTAATAATACACATGGGATTATACTTAGTTACCGTTTAGGTGATGGATTTGGTAATAAGAAATAAATAATCAAATCAAGATTCAATACCTGATTTTTGCATTAATGAGGATTGAGCTATATTCTATCAAGGTTTTATGTACTTCATTTTTAAGGCATACTTGGTTAATCCAGCCAGGTTTCTAACATTAAGTTTGGCAATAAGATTTTTTCTATAACTTTCGATAGTATGTTTACTCAAAAACAATTGGTCTGCAATTTCTTGTGTAGTATGTTCTTGCGCAATAAGGGTAATAACATCAATTTCTCTTTGAGTAAGTTTAATATCTTCCTTCTTCTTTTTAGCAAATTTATTTTCTAAATAAATATCTTTTATATCTTTTGAAAAATATTTCTCTCCCTTAAGTATTGTCTTTATAGCTTTTAAAAGCTCTTCTTTTTCAGCATTTTTTGGCACATACCCATCTACATCATGTTCTATAAGATTATCAATCATATCTGCATCATTATGCATACTAACTACCAGTGTTCTTATACTTTTCTTTCTTTCTTTTATAATTTTGTTTAGAGAAATACCATCTAATTCTGGCATAGAAATATCGGTGATAATAAGATCTATTTTTTCATCAGGATTAATCTCAAGGTATTTTGCAATATGTTTACCATCTTTGGCAGTTAATAAAATATTGTATTCTTTCTCTGAGTTAAGAATGCTTAGTAAACCATCCAAAAACATTTTATGGTCATCTGCTATGATTAAATTATATTTCATTGGTTTATTTTTTTGTAATTAGGTTTAAATAAAACTTGCTATATGTAATTCTAATCTTGTTCACGATTAGATAGACACTAGAACGATCTAGTGATGATTATAGCTCTTTTTTCCATTAATTGATGTTAATGCAGGAACTTCTATATCTATAATAGTACCTCGATTAATTCTAGAATCGATATGAAAAGTACCAGATACTTTTTTTAATCGATTTTTGATATTCTCAAACCCAAGTCCGGTAGCTTTGTTTTTTGCATTAAAACCTATACCATTATCTTCGAATAGTACATTTACCATATTTTCTACTAAATTTAATTGAAGCTCTACAGAAGTAGCTTTAGCATGTTTAATAGTATTCGTAATAAGTTCCTGAATAATTTTAAAAATTTCGATTTGCAAAGTTTCGTCCAAAACATCAATTTCTGTTCTTGGGTATGCTACAAAAGAAGTACTTAGACTAGTCGTCCCACCGATATTATTGAAATACTCTTCAAGTACATCACAAAAATTGTTTTTACTAAATTTTTTAGGGATCAAGTTATGTGATAAATTACGTACCTGCTCGTAGGTGTCATCTAATTGACTGTTAATTATTGATATTGTTTTTTTATTTCCATTAAGCACAGTGTTATTTAATTGCAGCTTTATAGCAGCAAGATTACCACCGATACTATCGTGTAGCTCTAGCGCAATTCGTTTTCTTTCTTTGTCCTGACCTTTGATAGATGCTTTAATTAGTTTTAACTCTTGATCTTTAATTAGAGAAGAAATTTTTTGCTCACTTATTTCTTCTTGCTTTTTATTTAATTCATTCTGAGCCTGAAGTTTTTGATAATATGTAAACAATAAACCAATAACCGGAATAAGAAGAATTAAAAAAGAGTACAAGATACTATTTTTAATACTTTTTTGCCTGGCTAATTTAGATTCTTGAATTTCCTGATCTTTTTTTAATAATGCAATTTCGTTAAGCTTTTTTTCTGAAGCATTCTGAAAAGATAAAATCTTGTTGTGAGTTTCTTTTTTTTCAATCTCTTGTTGTAATTTAAGGTTTTTGATCGCTTCTTCCTGATTTTTTAAATCCAATTCTCGATTTGCATTTTCGACCTGAAGAACTTTTATTTCTTTTTCTTTTTGAAGGGTGTTAAATTTTACTTCAAGTTCATTAAGTTCTTTACTCTTTTGTAATTTACTTATTGAATCTTTGATTTTTATTTCTTTTTGAAGATACGAATAGGCATCTTTATAATTATTCTGAGTTTTAGAAGCTTCTTTGAGATTATTGTATATTGTTATCTGTTTGTCAAGAAAGCCTAACTCTTCTGAAATAGATAAGGCCTCATCATAAGATTTTTTAGCTTTATTATACATTTTTTTATCTTGATAGACCAAACCGATATTAGTTAAGATATCAATAAGTGCCCTATGAAATTCTGTTTCTTTGGCTATAGGATATGCTTTATAATAATATTCAATAGCTTTATCATGATCCCCCATAAGATGGTACAAAGCGCCTATGTTTTGTATAATTGATGCTTTTATTCTCGAAGCTTCTTTATTTTTAAAAAAATCAAGAGATTTTTTTAAATAAGACATAGAAACTTCATAATTATCTTTAGATGCATATACATTGGCAAGATTATTATAAATCATGAGCATAAAATCTGGCTCTTTTTTATATTCTAAACAAGCTTCTAAAAGTTTTATTGAATTATCATAATTGCCTAGTTTGATGTCCATGACTGCCAAATTATGTAATTTTACATAGTATTGCTTTTTTGGTTTCAAATTTTTAACAATTTCTAACCCTTTTAAATGCCACTTTTTGGCCTCTTCAAATAGACCTTTATGCCCATACGAAAGTGCAATTATATTATATGCAAAAGATTTTCCTTGTATAAAGATTGAATCATTTCTTTTACCAATGATTTGTAAAGTCTTATTTCCGTAGAATAATGCTGAATCTGCTCGATTTCGTTCATTAAAATAAACTCCAAGATTAATGTAGGCCTGCAATTTTATTTTTCGATACTTGGTTTTTTTTAAGATTTTATGACTTATGATATAAGCTGTCCTATCTTTTTTTGTATCAAGATCTTGGAATGCTTGAGAGATTATTTTTTTCTGTTCTGTATATGTATTTGATTCTAAGTGAGATAAAGACATTGTTTTTTCCTTCACTTGTGCATGTAAACCAATTGAACAAAAAAATAAAAAAACCGTAAATAGTTTTAGTAGAAATTTTAACATAAGCAAATGTATTAATTCCTAAAGGCAATAACATCCCTGAAAATAGGGGTTTTTTAGACTAAATAGTGCTATTGATAGATTAGATATTGCGCTCTTTTAACCTTAAATTTCTCTAGGCCTTCTATCCATGTATTTTTAATTTCTTGAAAAGAAAGACCTTGTTCAATTTGTTGTTGTAATTTTTTTGTTCCCGCGTGAATGGTGAACGATTTGGTATTAAAAAACTTTTCTTTGACTTTGGTATGGTTATAGGCATTAATTAACCACTCTAAGTTTATAGAATCTAATGACTCGCTTTTTCTTAAATCTTTCCCGTAACATACTTCTCCTCTATGTTTAGGGTATTTAGAACCAAAATTTGGCCTGGGAATATAGGCATAATCATATTTTTCTATAATCAAATCGGGAGAACCAAAAATTTGAAACTGCGTTTCGGTACCACGACCTGCATTAATAGAAGTTCCTTCAAAAAAACCAAGACTAGGATATAAATTGATAGCTTTATCATTAGGCAAATTTGGTGATGGTCGTATTGGTAAACTATATGAAGCAGTATGAGAGTAGTTTTTAACAGGGATAATATTGATCTCACAGGTTAAATCTTTTCCCAACCAACCTTCGCCATTTATCATTTTTGCATATTCGCCAATAGTCATACCATGAACCAATGGTATAGGATGTACACCTAAAAAACTAGAGTGTTCAGGTTCTAAAGTAGGTCCATCAATATAATGTGCATTTGGATTTGGACGGTCTAGTATCAAGACAGGAATGTTATTTTCTGCACAGGCTTGCATTACGTAATGTAATGTCGAAATATAGGTATAAAAGCGAACTCCTACATCTTGAATATCAAAAACAACGATGTCGATGTTAGATAAAGCTTCTTTAGATGGTTTTTTGTTTTTTCCGTGTAGAGAAAAAATAGGAAGCCCGGTTTTAATATCCTTACTATCAGCTACTAATTCTCCTGCATCTGCCTTACCTCTAAAACCATGTTCTGGAGCAAATACTTTCTGAATTTTAATATTTCTAGACAATAAAGAATCAACAAGATGTACGTAATTTTGATTAGTAATACTATCTTTAAAAATAACAGAAGTTTGATTCCCTACGATAGCTACTTTCTTATTTTCTAAGATAGGAATATAATCATCTGTAAGATTGGCCCCAACTACTATAGATTCTTGAATTTTTGTAGTATCTTGAGCAATATATGCCGTAGATATCGAGTTTTCAATTTTTACAGAAGAAGGGGGTAAAGTCGTTTTTATCCCACTTACACAAGAAATAAAAATTATGAAAAGGAATAAAAATGTATTTTTGAATGCATTTCTAACAAAAACCATAGTTAAGCTTGAATTTCGAGTATTTTATTGCCAAACGCCTTATCAAAGGTAAGGAACATAAAAGTAGCATTTCGACTCCAATTATAAAAATTGCAATTTTTGCTATTGCTATTGGTATGATCATGATGCTAATTACAGTTGCTACTGGTGTAGGACTACAACGCAAAATAAGAGAAAAAGTTGCGGCATTTAATGGGCATATATTAATTTCTAGTTTTGATAATAACAGTAGTGTAGAATCTCTTATACCTATATCTACTGATCAAAACTTCTATCCAGAGTTTCCCGAGGTTGAAGGAATTGTTCATATGCAAGGGGTGGCGACCAAAATGGGGCTTATACGCACAGCATCTGATTTTGATGGTGTGGTGGTTAAAGGAGTAGGTAAAAATTATAATTGGGATTCTTTTAAAGAATATCTGGTAGAAGGAAGAATACCTGATTTTACAGGAGAACTCAATGAAGAAATTTTATTGTCTTCGCATATAGCGAATCGTTTAGGATTTCGTATTGGAGATAAAGTAATTACTTACTTTTTGAAAAAGAATACTGCTTCAAACTCAAAAACCTTTATTAGGGCTTTTGAGATTGTAGGGATTTATAATTCGGGATTTTTAGAGTTTGATGAAACCTTCCTTTTCGCAGATATCAGACATGTAATAAAAATGAATAAATGGAAACCCGATGAGGTTGGTAATTTTGAAGTTTTTATTGATGATTTTGATCAAATCGATAAAAAAGGACAGGAAATCTATGAAAATATTCCTTCTACCTTAGATAGCCAGACAATTTCTTTAAAGTATGCTACTATCTTCGAATGGTTAAAACTATTTGATCTTAATATTATTGGAATTATTGGGATCATTATTTTGGTAGCTGGTATCAATATGATTACCGCTTTATTGGTTTTGATCCTCGAGAGAACCCCTATGATTGGGATTTTAAAAGCCTTAGGAACAAGTGATTGGAGTATAAGAAAAGTGTTTCTTTATAATGCTGCATATTTGATTTTAATAGGCTTGTTTTGGGGTAACCTTATTGGTATAGGTTTACTCCTTATACAAGAACAATATGGAATTGTAGGGCTTAATCCAGAAACATATTATGTAAGTACTGCCCCAGTGTATATTGATATAGGATATATTGTGTTACTCAATATAGGAACAATGTTATTATGTTTGTTAATGCTACTTATCCCTTCGTATATTATTGCAAAAATATCACCAACCAAATCAATCCGGTTTCAATAATTTGTTATTCTCTCTTTTAAAATTGCCAATCGATAATCTAGGTCGTATCTTTGCCATGTTGAAATACCCTATAGGGGTGTAAATTATAACGAGTGGAATACGCAAAAAACATACTAGAAACTATAGGGAACACACCATTAGTCCAATTAAATACATTGGTTAAAGATATAGACGCTTTGGTGTTGGCTAAATATGAAACTTTTAACCCAGGGAATTCTGTAAAGGATCGAATGGCTTTAAAAATGATAGAAGATGCAGAAGCAGATGGTCGATTGCAGCCAGGAGGAACCATTATAGAAGGTACATCAGGAAATACAGGAATGGGATTAGCGTTAGTAGCTATTATAAAAGGGTATAAACTGATTTGTGTAATGGCAGATAAGCAATCTAAGGAAAAAATGGATATCCTTAGGGCAGTAGGCGCAAAAGTGATGGTTTGTCCAACTAATGTCGAACCTGATGACCCAAGATCGTATTATTCGGTTTCTAAGAGATTGGCAGAAGAAACTCCAAATTCCTGGTATGTTAACCAGTATGATAATCCTTCGAATGCAAAAGCACACTATGAAAGCACAGGCCCCGAAATCTGGAAACAAACAGATGGTAAAATAACACATTTTATTGTTGGAGTAGGTACTGGAGGTACAATATCTGGTGCAGGAAAATATCTAAAAGAAAAAAATCCAAATATTAAAATCTGGGGAATAGATACCTATGGTTCTGTTTTTAAGAAATACCATGAAACCGGGATTTTTGATGAAAACGAAATTTATTCATACATCACAGAAGGTATTGGAGAAGATATTCTGCCAAAAAATGTAGATTTTTCGGTTATTGATGGATTTACCAAAGTGACCGATAAAGACGCTGCGGTTTATACTCAAAAACTTGCGAAAGAAGAAGGAATGTTTTTAGGTAATAGTGCCGGAGCGGCTATAAAAGGATTACTTCAATTAAACGAACATTTTACCAAAGATGATGTTGTAGTCGTTTTATTTCACGACCATGGTAGTAGATATGTAGGGAAAATGTTTAATGATGATTGGATGCGAGAAAGAGGTTTTCTGGATGAGGAAGTATATACAGCCGATGATTTAGTAAAGAATCATATAGAAAAACCATTAGTTACTGTTAAGACAGAAGAATTGGTATCACATGCTATAGAGCGTATGCGTAAATTTAAAATTTCGCAAATACCAGTAGTTGATAGTGATGGATTTGTTGGTTCTGTTGATGAAAGTGCACTTTTTACTGCTTTTTTAGATGATAAAAATACAGGTAGTACACCAATCAAAGATGTTATGAAAGATTCCTTTCCGATTGTAAACGCTAAAACTTCACTTGATGAGATATCTAAGCTTATTAAAAATGGAAGTTCTGCAGTTTTAGTTGAGTTAGAAAACGGAAAACACCACATCATAACAAAGTATGATGTTATTAGTCATATAAAATAAATTCTTATATTTAAATAATAATTCTCCCCCTCTATTAGCTTTTTTGTAAGCTAATAAAGGGGTTGTTTTTGTGTTTATTTATTTTTTTTAGCTACCAGGAATACATCTACATGAGCTAAAAAAGATAGGTGTAAAATGATGGTGGTATGTGTAAATATTTGTTTGATTTTTCTGATATAGACAAACTAAGTGACTATTTTAGATCACAACTCAGTCCAAATAGTTCTACTGATCGAATTTATTTCCCTCCAGAGATTGGAGAAGGGTATTTGTTGTATTATAAAATATCTCCAGAAGTCTTTCTTATTATAAACAATTATAAAGCTAATACAGATATTGAATATATTAGACGACCCATCGATGAAAAAGATATTATACTTCATTTTAGAAAATATGCTTTAGACCATCAATTAGAAGAAGACCAGATTATAAGCCAATATTCTGATAGTTATACTCCAGGAAATATGAGATGTATGGATGCTCGACAAGGAGAACAAGTTTTTATTACAAAAGGAGCAGAAGTGAAATCTACTATGATTGTATTAAAAAGCTCATATACCAAACCTTTTTTTTTAAAGAATAACGATATGGCAGAAAAACTTGATAATTATATTCGTTATTCTCACCAACATATTAATAAATTTTATCTTTCGTATAAGCAATCGAGTCTTTTTGATCAAATTGTACAACCTGATGTAGATAAGGTAGAGAATTACCTTTATTTTATTGCCAGAGGTGTTCGACTATTAGAAACTTTTTGGAAAGATGTATTAAGATGGGAAACAGAAAGCAATCCTTTTAGTATCAATTGCGGGCAAGTGGGTAATATTTATAAGGTAAGTGATTACCTCAAGAATAATCTTAAAGAACCTTTTGTTGGAGTTGATCAATTGGCAGCTATGGCACATATGAGTCGTACGAATTTTTTTAATATGTTTAAAGAAATTCATAACCAAACTCCTTTAGAGTTTTTTAATAATAAAAGACTAGAAATTTCATACAATATGATTATTGGAGAAGGCTTATCCATACGTGAAGTGATGGATACACTTAATTATTCTAATTCTTCAAAATTTAAAAAAGCCTTTTTTAATAAGTTTGATATCTACCCAGATATGAATACATAAAATGTACAAACTCAGACTTTCCTACTTTTTTGGATATGTATAAAAATAAAGATGGTCGCCAAAAATGGCAACCATCAATAACCTAACACAAACTCAACTTAGCTTAGGGTTTTGTAATCTTAATATTTTTAGAATGAATTAATTTTCCCTTTAATTCATAACAAAGTAAAGAAATGAATTTGTGCTTAAGTTTTCCATTAATACATAAAATCTTACCAATAGTACATTTTTGTAAGGAATTAACTTGATTTTAAGAATATTAAGTAGTAATCGTACTATTTAAAAGGAGTTAGTTCTGTGTTTTTTGTGTTTATAGCAACTTTTACCTTCTTTTTTTTGGGGGTACTAACTAATGTTAGTCTTTTGAACTAAAGACTTTGTTGATCAATAATTTTTAAAAATATTTCTGGTTCTGGTCGTACCCTATAATTATTAGTAAGGTCTGCGAAGATTATTTTTCCCTCCTTATTAGTTATGATTACAGTTGGCATTACAGTATCACTGTCATATCCTAATATTTGGAAACCCATGGGGAGACCATTTTTTGAGAAAATTTGTAATTGCTTAGCAACTTTGTTTCCTTGATCCACCAAATAATTAAAATTTAATCCAAATTTCTTTGCTAGAGATTTAGTATGCTTATGAGGTTGAGGACTAATAAGAACTATATTTATATTTCTTTTTTCAAGTTCTTTATATTGTAAAGCAATTTCTTTGATCTGTGCCATGCATAATGGGCACCAGTTTCCGCGATAGAATAGAAAAATTGATGGATTTCCTATAAATTTAGAAGTGTGTATATTATTTTTTTCTGAATCCTGTAATTCGAGTTCTGGTAACCGATCGCCTACTTTAATCACTGTATTTTTTTCTCTATCCTTAAAAGTAGAATACCATCTTATATATAAGATCCATCCTAAAAATAAACCAACCCCTGGTAGAGATCCGTTTAAATCTTGTTCGATAACACCACCATATAGAAGACTAATTAAAAAACCAATGGCAATAGGTAGTGTATATTTTTTTAGGTTAGCATCAGTTCTTGCAACGGGTTTTACAAAGAATAAGCCAAAGAGTGTTACAATAGAAAGCGAAATAATTAACCTTCCTATATACCTATACGATACTCCATGATCAATAAGATGTATAACACTGTCAATAGCAAAGTAAAGAGCAATTACTGGGAAAACAGAAATAAAAATAGACTTTAAAATATTAGTCATTTATATATAGATTTAAAAAGTAGTCAATGTTATTCAATAGAACTTACAGGATTTTAATAAATTTTAGTAATTTCATCATCTAAATTTTAGAAAAGCTATTCTTCTTATTTTCTATCCTACCCGAAATATTTAGTAGCTAATACCACCTGTTTGCTTACAGGTAGGTCTGATAATTATAAACAATATATAGAATATATGACTGAGGATTTTTTACAATACCTTTGGAAATATAAAAAATTTGGGTTTGTAGATCTAAGAACAACAAGGCATGAGGAGCTTATACTTCAGCAAGTGGGGACGCACAACATAGAAAGCTCTGGACCCGATTTTTTTGATGCAAGACTTATTATCCAAGGGCAGAAATGGGCAGGGAACGTTGAAGTGCATATCAGATCAAGTGATTGGTATGTTCATAACCATGAGAATGACCCTGCATATGATAATGTGATTCTTCATGTAGTTTGGGAAGATGATGTAGAAGTTTACAGAAAAGATAACTCGATTATACCAACATTACAACTTAAAGAATACATAAGAGAAGAACTATTAATTCGTTATAAAAAACTCTTTGATAAAAGCGCTCAACAATGGATTAGTTGTGATAGACAGCTCCCCGAAGTTTCACGTTTTATGTTATCAAATTGGCAAGAAAGATTGTATTTAGAGCGACTAGAGAAAAAATCGACCTTAATTTTAAAACTTCTAAATGACTCTGCAAATAATTGGGAAGCTGTGTTGTTTAAGCTATTGTCTAAAAATTTTGGTCTAAAAACAAATGGAGCAGCTTTTTTTAGCCTGGCAAATTCAATAGATTTTGTAGTGCTTAGAAAATGTAGAGGTCAACTAGAAGAATTAGAAGCCTTATTTTTTGGTCAGGCAGGCTTCTTAGAGGTTGATATAGAAGGAGAGTATTTCAACACCTTGAAAAGAGAATATCAATTTTTGAAAAATAAATATCAATTAAGTACCGGTAGAGTAGAACCATTTCATTTTTTTAGATTACGACCACCCAATTTTCCAACGATACGATTGGCGCAATTGGCAATATTATATTTTGAAAACCACCAACTCTTCAGTAAAGTAATTAACAGTAATAAAATTGAAGATTTTTATGCTCTTTTCGCTGTAGAAACCAGCAAATTTTGGCAAAACCATTATACTTTTGAAAAAGAATCAAAAACAAGTAAGAAAAAATTAACCAAAGCATTTATAGACTTGCTACTGATTAATACAATTATTCCTATAAAATTTGTATATGCTAGAAGTGTAGGACAAAATCCCGAAGAAGATATTTTTGAATTAATTACTAAATTACCTTTTGAAAAAAATAGCATTATTAGCAATTTTACAGACTTAAATGTGCCAATTGAAAATGCAATGCACTCTCAAGCTATGATTCAACTCAAAAACACATACTGTGATCAAAAAGCATGTTTAAAATGTGCAATCGGGAATTATTTATTAAATGGTGAAGAGAATTTAGGATAATATAATTATTTTGCGATATGCTTTATAATCTAAGACAATTTTTAGAACGTAACGGATTTTATGTTTCCTCTAGGTTAGCCGATAGGTTAGGGATGCGAGCAAAAAATGTTCGTTTATTCTTTATTTATTTAACCTTCGCCACTGTAGGGTTAGGTTTTGTAATATACATTAACCTGGCATTTTGGTTAAAATTAAAAGATTTGGTTTATACTAAACGAACTTCAGTATTTGACCTATGAAAAAGATCTATAGATGGGGAATGCCAAAAATATATATTGCATTAATTTTATTAATTATAGTAACTGCAATTGGTGTATTAGGATTTCGGTTTTTTTCTGACTATTCTTGGGTAGATGCCTTATATATGACAGTTATTACTTTATCTACTGTGGGCTTTGGAGAAGTTCAACCGTTAGATGATAATGCAAAGTTATTTACTGTATTCCTTATCTCGACCAGTGTGGCCATATTTGCATACTCTGTATCAGTAATAACAGAATATATTGTAAGCAAAAATGATCCTAAAAGACTTCAATATCGAAAAACACAAAAAATGATACATCATATTGAGAATCATATTATTATAATTGGTTATGGCCGTAATGGTAAACAAGCTGCTGCCAAATTGTTAGCATATAATAAACCATTTATCATTATCGAAAAAGACGAAGCAGTAATAGAAAGGTATCAAAATGAAAACCTGTTTTTTCTAAAAGGTAATGCCACAGAAGATGAAGTATTAATAGAAGCAGGTATTAAGAGAGCTGCTTGTTTAATATGCACATTACCAGAAGATGCAGATAACTTGTTTATTGTACTTTCTGCAAGACAAATTAATAAAGGACTCAAAATAATTAGTAGAGCTTCGCAAGATACTTCTTATAAGAAAATACGATTAGCCGGTGCAGATAATGTTATTATGCCGGATCGTATTGGTGGGGATCATATGGCGTCATTAGTAGTGGTGCCCGATTTAATAGAATTTTTAGATAACCTTTCTATTGTAGGTAAAAGATCTATAAATATCGAAGAGATTTCTTTTGAAGATATGTTTGATGATAAAATAGAAAGAACTATTCTTGATATCGATATGAGATCCAGAACAGGATGTACCATTATAGGTTATAAATCGCCCGAGGGAGAATATATTGTGAACCCAGAAGCTAATACCTTATTAAAACCAAGTTCTAAGATTGTAGTTTTAGGTCGTCCAGAGCAAATTAATCTTTTAAATAAGGAGTTCGATATTTGAGAATTAGAAACATTTAACATCTAAAAAAATTGTAAACAAGTGTTTTTTTTACCATCTTGCTCACTTCTTAACAATTAAATTCAATTAATTCACAAAATCATGAAGAGAATTCTTCTTTCACTTTTAGCACTTACCATTCCATTTTTTACATTCGCACAAGAGGTCACAGAAAAGGGGCTTGATCAGAAAATCGATGAAGGTTTTAAACCTGTATCCGATTTTTTCTCTGCGGTAATTTTCTTTGAAGTTTTTGAAGGTGCTCCGTTCGTTATTATATTATTAGTATTAAGTGCATTGTTTTTTACATTGTATTTTGGTTTTCCTAATATAAGATATTTTGGAAAAGCTATTAATGTAGTACGAGGAAAATATGATGATGTTGAAGGGCATAGCTTAGGAGATCCATCGGCTGCGGTAGACGGAGATATAAGAGATACTATACGTGATGAGTCTAAAGAAGGAGAGGTTAGTCATTTTCAAGCATTGGCAACAGCAGTTTCGGGTACTGTGGGTAATGGTAATATTGCGGGGGTAGCCTTGGCAATTGCACTTGGAGGACCAGGCGCTACATTTTGGATGATTATTTGCGGATTATTAGGAATGTCTACCAAGTTTGTAGAATGTACTCTTGGAGTTCAGTATAGAGATGTAGGAGAAGATGGTACTGTGTATGGAGGCCCTATGTATTACCTAAGTAAAGGATTGAAAGAAAGAGGATTTAAAGTTCTAGGAAAAGTTGCAGCAGTTATATTTGCTATATTTTGTATAGGAGGATCTTTTGGTGGCGGTAATGCAGCACAATCTAATCAAGCTACTGTTGTTTTAAAGGAGCTTTTAGAACTACAAAGCACAGGAGCAGGTTTTTGGATTGGAGTTATTTTAGCAATTCTTGTAGGAATTATTATTATAGGAGGAATTAAAAGAATTGCTTCGGTAACAGAAAAAGTAGTTCCTTTTATGGCTATCTTATACTTGTTAGCTTGTTTATATATAATTTTCGGTAATTTTTCATTGGTCGATGATGCAATAGGCTTGATTATTAGCGAAGCTTTTAACCCAACAGCTATTGGAGTAGGAAGTATTATAGGAGTTCTATTAGTGGGTTTTAAAAGAGCTGCATTTTCTAATGAGGCAGGAGCAGGTTCTGCATCTATTGCGCATTCTGCGGTAAAAACCAAATATTCTGCCAGTGAAGGACTTGTTGCTTTGCTAGAGCCTTTTATCGATACTGTAGTGATATGTACGATGACAGCATTAGTAATTATTATTTTCAATTTTGGTGGTGCATTTGAGTATGGAGGAGATGGTTCTGGAGCTGTTTTTATTGATGGAGTACCTTATGAAGGTGCAGGGATAACTTCTATGGCTTTTGCAAAATATATACCTTACTCTAATGTGTTTTTAACCATTGCAGTAGTATTATTTGCGGTTTCAACCATGATTTCATGGTCATATTATGGTTTACAGTCCTGGAAATTCTTGTTCGGTAGAGGTAAAGCTGCTGATTTAACGTATAAGCTATTATTTTTAACCTTCGTAATAATTGGAGCAGCAGCTAGTATGAGTTCTATTTGGGCATTCTCTGATGCAATGATTTTTGCAATGGTATTCCCAAATATGATAGGATTGTTCTTCTTGTTCCCAATAGTTAAAAAACAACTATCTAGATATTTTGAGGCAATAAAAGCATCAAAAAGCTAAAAAAATATTCTTTATGAATTATAAAAAATCCCATTTCGAAATACACTCACGTTTTCGAAATGGGATTTTTCTTTTATCAATTATCCTATTTGCTGCGCTTATAGCATATTATTTTTACCCAAAGTCTTTCTCTCAACAGTATAGTTTTGCAGAGTTAACCTCTTTTCAACAACAGATAGACTCGCTTAAGAGTATCGCCGAACAACAAAAAAAACAATATCGTCTACAACCTTTTAACCCAAATTTTATCTCAGACCATAAAGGATATACACTAGGACTTTCTACAAGTGAGCTAGATCGACTTCATGCATACAGAAATGATAATAAATGGATCAATTCTATTGCGGATTTTAAAAAAGTAACTCAGGTTTCTGATTCGGTTCTTTCGGTTATATCTCCTTTATTTAAATTCCCTGCATGGACAAAAAAGAGTAATAAAGAGGGGACAAGGAAATATGCTAAGAAGAAATTTCCAATTAAATCGTATGATCAAAAAAAAGATTTGAACACAGTTTCTAGAGAAGAACTAGAGCAAAGTATTGGCCTACCCGATTTTGTTGCAGATAGAATAATCAAATATAGAAATAGTATAGGAGGTTTTACTCTCGATATTCAACTTGAAGATGTTTACGGTCTATATGATAATCAGAAAGATAAAATTTTATCTATGTTTACGGTTAAGACACCAAAAAAGATAAAAAAAATAAATGTCAATACGGCGTCAGTCAATGAGTTAGTAGAAATACCATATTTTGATTTTGAAATGGCGTTGGATATTAAAGAATTTATTGAAGACAATGGGAATATCTTAAACTTTAACGAATTAGAAGAAATTGAGGGTTTTTCTCTCAAAAAAATAGATAGAATAAAGTTATATTTGACATTGAATTAAGAATCATTAAAAAATTGCTACGAATTTTGATAAATCATTAAAATAATAACTGATTCATAAACCCATTTTATGGATTTAGGTTTTATTGTATTGAGGAAGTAATCATTATATGTAGTAATATGTTAACTAAAAAAAAGAAGGTTGTCATATGAATAGTATGTATTTTACAGAAGAACACGAATTATTTAGACAAAGTCTCAAGGAATTTCTGAAAAAAGAAGTAACTCCACACATAGACAAATGGGAAAAAAGTGGAGATATTGATCGATTTATCTGGGAGAAGTTTGGTGAAATGGGGTACTTTGGAATTGCATATCCAGAAGAATACGGTGGGCTAGATCTCGACCTGTTTTATACTGTAATACTTTTAGAAGAACTGCAAAAAATTAATTCTGGTGGTTTTGCTGCTGCTATATGGGCACATGCATATTTGGCGATGACACATTTAAATAAAGAAGGAGATCATAGAATTAAAGAAATGTATTTAAAGCCTAGTATATCTGGTGAGAAAATAGGATGCTTAGGTATTACAGAACCTTTTGGAGGTTCTGATGTTGCAGGAATGAGAACCACAGCAGTAAAAGAAGGAGATCATTATGTAATTAATGGATCTAAAACCTTTATTACTAATGGTGTTTATAGTGATTATCTGGTTATTGCCGCAAAAACAAATCCCGAGTTGGGAAATAAAGGAATAAGTATCTTTGTTGTTGATAGAGATACTCCCGGAATTTCTGCTACCAAATTAGAAAAATTAGGATGGAAAGCTTCTGATACCGGAGAAATTGCTTTTGATAATGTGAAAATTCCAGCGAATAATTTGATGGGAGAAGAAAACAAAGGATTCTCATATATAATGCAGCATTTTGCTTTAGAAAGATTGATAATGGGAGTTAATGCGCATGCCCGAACAGAGTATGCATTAGAATATGTTATACAATATATGTCAGAGCGAGAAGCTTTTGGAAAAACAATTGATAAATTTCAGGCACTAAGACATACCGTTGCAGATATTGCCAGTGAAGTAGAAATGTGTAAAGAATTTAATTATTCTGTAGCTAAGCGACTTAACGATGGGAAATATGTGGTTAAAGAAGCTAGTATGTCGAAGTTGATTTCTACCAAAATTGCCGATGAAGCAATATATAAATGTCTACAACTATTAGGAGGTTATGGGTATATGGAAGAGTACCCAATGGCAAGACTATTTAGAGATAGTCGATTAGGGCCAATAGGAGGTGGAACTTCTGAGATATTAAGAGAAGTAATTGCTAAGATTGTAATTGATAAAAAAGAATATAAAGCAGCAACGTGATCATATAGATTTTTTACATAAAATTTTATATATCAAAACCTCGAGGAAATCTCGAGGTTTTTTTATGAATTCTAAATTCTCCTAAGAACTAAAAAAATTGGTTACATTTTCTGATTCTTTGTTTTTTACTAGTAAAAAACAATAAAGTTTAAAGTTTTATCAACACGCAAACGTTTGCGTGAGATTTCAAACGTTTTCGGGTTTTATAAAATCCCTAATTTGATGAAAATTTAACACAAACATTAGTTAATTATGAGAATCAACACATTTTTTTATGGACTTATTACTATAACGTTTTTGCTTGTAAGTTGTAGTAAAGATGAGATTTTAGAAGAGAGAACTCCTGAATCTGCGGACATACAGCAAGAGGTTTCTTCAAAAGCACTAAAACAAATAGGAACGGGGGTAATGATGCAAGCTTTTTACTGGGATGTTCCTGCAGGAGGTACCTGGTGGAATGTTGTAAAAGGAAAAGTAAGCGGTTGGAGTAATGCAGGTATAGATGCTATTTGGTTACCGCCTGTTAGTAAAGCAATGAATGGAGGACTATCAATGGGATATGACCCCTTTGATTATTATGACTTTGGTGAGTATAACCAAATGGGAAGTACTGAAACCAGATTTGGTTCGCGCTCAGAATTAACCAGTTTAATTACAACGGCACATAATAATAGTCTAAGTGTAATTGCAGATATTGTAATTAATCACAATAGTGGAGGAGATTCTGAAGCTAATATTTTTACTAATTCTAATACTTATACGGATTATAATCCCCTGTCTGGTCTGTTCGAAAGAACTCAGTATGATTTTCATCCAAATGATTATCATAATAATGATTCGGGTGTTTTTGGAGGTTTTGCAGATATGTGTCACCACAAAAGCTATGTGCAGGATTGGTTGTGGAAAAAATCTAATTCTGTAGCAAAGTATTATAAAAATACTATGAAGTTTGATGGTTGGAGGTTTGATTATGTAAAAGGATTCGAACCATGGGTTCCAAAAGAATTTAGGAATGCAGTAGGAGGATTTGCTGTGGGAGAGTATTGGGATGGAAATGTAAATACATTAAAGTGGTGGACCGATCAGGCGCAGATGTCTGCATTTGATTTTGGATGTTATTACAAAATGAGAGATGCTTTTATGGGTAATAATCTTAATGCGCTTAACGGAGATATGCTATGGAAAAGAAGTCCAACAAGGGCAGTTACTTTTGTAGCTAATCATGATACCGATGAGATTATTAATAACAAAATACTTGCTTATGCATATATTTTGACTCATGAAGGATACCCCGCGATTTTTTATAGAGATTATGAACACTGGTTAGATAAAAATAAAATGAATAATCTAATTTGGATTCATAACAATCTTGCAGGAGGAAATACAACAAACCTTTGGACAGATAATGATGAATATATTGCTAGGAGAAACGGAGGAAGCGGAAAAAATGGTTTAGTGGTGTATATTAATAATTCAGATTCATGGCAGGAAAGATGGATCCAAACCAATTGGTCAAACAAGAAAATTAAAGATTATACCGGTCATTCGGGATGGGAACCAACTACCCAGGGAGGTAAATGGGTTAAAATTCAGGCACCCCCAAAAGGCTATTCTGTTTGGTCTTTGAAATAATATTAAATATTATTGAAGAAAACTTTGTGGATAATAGTTTTGTATTATCTTTGCACCCTAATTATTTCTAAAGAAAGGAGGTGCCACTATGTTAATTATACCAGTTAAAGACGGAGAAAATATAGATAGAGCGTTAAAACGTTTTAAAAGAAAATTTGATCGAACAGGAACGATGCGTCAGCTTCGTAAGCGTCAAGCGTTTACAAAACCTTCTGTTGAAAGAAGAGCGCAGATTCAAAAAGCGCAATATATTCAGCACTTAAGAGATCAAGAAGAAATTTAAAGATAAATAACGCTGTCTTTATAATGTTTCTTTGTGAAAAGAAGCTAGACTGCCGTTTTTTCAGTATAAATTTTAACCGTTAGGATAATAAAAGTTTTATACTTTTGTTTTCTAACGGTTTTTTTTATGTTTATTTCTGAGTTTATAGAGTACTTACTTCACGAAAAAAATTATTCTAAGCACACAGTAACGGCCTATAAAGCAGATTTGTTGTCTTTTTTAGAGTTTTATCAAATAGAATATGATACTTCTAAGATAGCTGATGCAAACTATGCGCAGATTCGTTCCTGGATTGTGAGTCTTGTTAACGATGGTGTTTCTAATCGAACGATTAATAGAAAGGTGTCTTCTCTTAAGACATATTATAAATTTCTACTTAAGTCAGAACAAATAGATAAGAATCCTCTGGCAAAACATCAAGCTTTAAAAGCGCCTAAAAAACTTCAAATACCATTTTCTACACAAGAGGTAGAAGACGTTTTGAAAGATTTAAGAGATGATCGGGATTTCGAAAGCGTTAGGGATAGGTTGATTGTAGAGCTTTTTTATGCTACAGGAATAAGAAGAATTGAATTGGTAAATCTTAAACTATCAGATGTAGATCTAAACCAGAAGCAAATAAAAGTTTTGGGTAAACGTAATAAAGAAAGATACTTACCGCTTCTTTCATCGGTTTGTGATACATTAAGCTTGTATTTAACTGTTAGATCTGATTTAATTATGGAGCAAGAATCTTCTTTTTTGCTTTTGACAAAAAAAGGAGTTAAAATCTATGAAACACTTGTATATCGCGTTATAAATAGTTATTTTAGTAAGGCATCTTCAAAAGTAAAAAAGAGTCCGCATATTTTAAGACATTCTTTTGCGACACATTTACTAAATGAAGGGGCAAATCTAAATGCTGTAAAAGAATTGCTTGGCCATTCCAGTTTAGCTGCTACCCAGATATATACTCATCATAGTGTAGCTCAGTTAACAAAAGTATATAAACAATCTCATCCAAGGAATAAAAAATAAAGGTGAGTTGTTAGCTTGTCAATCTTTTTAGCTTAAAATTTTGTTCAATCTAATTAAACTAACAACCTATGAAAGTGAACTTGCAGTCCGTAAATTTTAATGTAGATCAAAAGTTGGTGAATTTTACTCAAACTAAATTGGATAAGTTAGAAACTCATTTTAATCGAATAATTCATGCAGATGTATTTTTGAAAGTTATGAATACAAGTAGTAAAGAAAATAAAATTACGGAAATTTTATTAAGTGTGCCGGGAGACGAATTTATGATAAAAAAAATTAATAAATCCTTTGAAGAAGGTGTAGATGAGTGTGTTAGTTCGTTAGAAAGACAACTTAGAAAACGTAAAGAAAAATTAAATGCACATGTTTGACTATTTTTTTTGAAAAATAGTTTTGTGAAAGAAATAAATTCTATACATTTGCAGTCCGTTAGAAATAGCGGACTTTTTTATGTTCTAAAACATGGTGAAAAGCCGATGTAGCTCAGCTGGCTAGAGCAGCTGATTTGTAATCAGCAGGTCGTGGGTTCGAGTCCCTCCATCGGCTCTTAAAAAGCAATTTTTTTAAATAAAAAATAAAGCTTTTTAAATAGAATTTTGAATTGTAAAATAAATGATTATTTTTGCGCTCTCAAAATTCAATAAGTTCATTTTAAAATATTGAATTTTTTTAATCGGGGAGATACTCAAGCGGCCAACGAGGGCAGACTGTAAATCTGCTGACTATGTCTTCGCAGGTTCGAATCCTGCTCTCCCCACATAATTTTAAAATAAACATCAATTTGATTTGTCTAGATGTTTTTTTAAAAGAAGTTAAAAATAAAATTCTGTTCTGATAATTTTTAATTCAGAACTAAAAGCGGGAGTAGCTCAGTTGGTAGAGCGTCAGCCTTCCAAGCTGAATGTCGCCAGTTCGAACCTGGTCTCCCGCTCTAAGAATTTTCTTTACATTCAAACAATTTTGTTTGGCTGGTAAAAGAAAGTAGGGTGAAAAGCCTGTGTAGAGAGTAGAGCCTGTTTTTTTTGAGGTTTTCAGCTCTAAAATAGAGCAAATCTTAATTGTAAAGTTAGGATTGGATTTTTAACATAAATGTAATGATTGATCGGATTTCTTTCTTATAGTATTGAAAGTGCTCTGATTTGTCATTATACTTATTAAAAAGCCGGTGTAGCTCAGGGGTAGAGCGTTTCCTTGGTAAGGAAGAGGTCACGAGTTCAAATCTCGTCATTGGCTCTAGGTTCAGAATTTTGAATTGAACACTAATATATAACTTAGATTAAATAAATTAATTATGGCAAAGGAAACTTTTGATCGTTCCAAACCGCACTTAAATATTGGTACTATTGGACACGTTGATCACGGTAAAACGACTTTAACTGCTGCGATTACTAAAGTATTGGCAGATGCAGGTCTTTCTGAAGCGAGAGATTTTGATCAAATCGATAATGCTCCAGAAGAAAAAGAAAGAGGTATTACTATTAATACATCTCATGTTGAGTACCAAACTGAGAATCGTCATTATGCACACGTTGATTGTCCAGGTCACGCCGATTATGTAAAGAACATGGTTACTGGTGCTGCACAAATGGACGGTGCGATCTTAGTAGTTGCTGCTACAGATGGTCCTATGCCACAAACTCGTGAACACATACTTTTAGGTCGTCAGGTAGGTATTCCTAGAATCGTTGTATTCCTTAATAAAGTGGATATGGTTGATGATGAGGAATTATTAGAACTTGTTGAGATGGAAGTTAGAGATCTTTTATCTTTCTACGAATATGATGGTGATAATGGTCCTGTAATTTCTGGTTCTGCACTTGGAGCTCTTAATGGAGAGCAAAAATGGGTTGATACAGTTTTAGAATTAATGAAAGCTGTAGATGCTTGGATCGAATTACCTA
Organism: Aquimarina atlantica; assembly: GCF_000626715.1. GTDB lineage: Bacteria > Bacteroidota > Bacteroidia > Flavobacteriales > Flavobacteriaceae > Aquimarina > Aquimarina atlantica. The sequence goes on from NZ_AQRA01000006.1 coordinate 148,432, forward strand.
AGCGTGATGTAGATAAAGATTTCTTAATGCCGATTGAAGATGTATTCTCTATTACTGGTCGTGGTACTGTTGCTACAGGTCGTATAGAAACAGGAATCGCTAATACTGGAGATCCTGTAGAGATTATTGGTATGGGAGCTGAGAAATTAACTTCTACTATTACTGGTATCGAGATGTTCCGTCAAATCCTTGATAGAGGTGAGGCTGGAGATAACGCTGGTATCCTGTTAAGAGGTATTGAGAAAACTCAAATTTCTCGTGGTATGGTAATCACTAAGCCTGGTTCTGTAACTCCACATAAAAAATTCAAAGCTGAGGTGTATATCCTTAAGAAAGAAGAAGGTGGACGTCACACTCCATTCCATAATAACTACCGTCCTCAGTTTTATGTACGTACAACTGATGTAACAGGAAATATTGCTCTTCCTGATGGAGTTGAAATGGTAATGCCTGGTGATAACTTAACGATTACTGTTGAGTTAATTCAGACAATTGCAATGAATGTAGGTCTTCGTTTTGCGATCCGTGAAGGTGGTAGAACAGTAGGTGCTGGTCAAGTAACTGAAATTTTAGACTAATACAAGATAGTATATAAAAGTTAAGGTATTCGTTGATACGAATACCTTGACTTATGTTACGGGTTTAGCTCAGTTGGTAGAGCACTGGTCTCCAAAACCAGGTGTCGGGAGTTCGAGTCTCTCAACCCGTGCAAAGTCAATCAATATTGTATAGATGCAGTATCGATTGTTATAATAATGAGTTTTATAACGAAATTAAAATTTGTTTTTGATTCGTTTAAAAAATAAACAAGATGGCTGGACTAGTAAATTACATTGCAGAATCATATAATGAGCTAAAGAATCATGTGACTTGGACCCCTTGGGCAGAAGCACAAAGACTTACTTTGATTGTAATCGTTTTTTCGGTTATTTTTTCCTTAGTTATCTGGGGTATAGATACTGCATTTAGTAATGTGATAGAATATTATTTTACTTTAGTTAAATCTTAAATTTTTAAAATGGCTGAAGTGGATAATACGAAGAAATGGTACGTGGTAAGAGCGGTAAGCGGTCAGGAAAATAAAGTTAAAGACTATATCGAGCGAGAGATTGCTCATATGGGACTTGAAGATTATGTTTCTCAGATTCTTGTGCCTACAGAAAAAGTAGTACAGATTCGTAATGGGAAAAAAATAAATAAAGAAAGAGTGTATTTTCCCGGTTATGTTATGATAGAAGCTAACCTTTCTGGAGAAATACCACATATAATTAAATCTATTAATGGTGTAATAGGTTTTCTTGGCGAAGTAAAAGGAGGAGATCCTGTACCACTAAGAAAAGCAGAAATTAATAGAATGCTTGGTAAGGTTGATGAACTTGCAGTTAAAACTGATAATGTTGCTATTCCTTATACAGTAGGAGAGACAGTAAAAGTTATCGATGGACCATTTAACGGATTTAATGGTACTGTTGAAAAAGTAAACGAAGAGAAGCGTAAACTTGAAGTAATGGTTAAGATTTTCGGAAGAAAAACACCATTAGAATTGAGTTATATGCAAGTAGAAAAAATATAATAATTGTTACATTATAGATCCAGAGTTGTTCTTTTGCTTCCACTTATAGAACAATTCTAATTTAAAATTAGAAAAATGGCTAAAGAGATAGGTAAAGTAGTAAAATTACAAGTGCGTGGAGGAGCGGCAAACCCATCCCCACCAGTTGGACCTGCTTTAGGTGCTGCCGGAGTAAATATCATGGAATTCTGTAAGCAATTCAATGGTAGAACACAAGATAAAGCTGGTAAAGTATTACCAGTAGTAATTAATGTGTACACAGACAAGTCTTTTGATTTTGTTATCAAAACTCCACCAGCAGCTGTTCAGATACTGGAAGCAGCAAAACAGAAAAAAGGTTCTGGAGAGCCTAATCGTAAAAAAGTAGCTAGTGTTACTTGGGATCAAGTTCGTACAATCGCAGAAGATAAAATGCAGGATTTAAATGCATTTACTGTAGAGTCTGCTATGAAAATGATTGCTGGTACCGCTCGTTCAATGGGTGTAACTGTAAAAGGACAAGCTCCTTTTTAATCCAAAAACGTTTACAAAATGGCAAAAGTAACTAAAAAGCAAAAGGAAGCAAACGCTAAAGTTGATAAAAACAAAGCGTATTCATTAAATGAAGCTTCTGCTTTAGTAAAAGAAATAACAAACGTAAATTTTGATGCTTCTGTAGATCTTGCTGTTCGTCTGAACGTAGATCCACGTAAAGCAAATCAAATGGTACGTGGTGTGGTAACATTACCTCACGGAACAGGAAAAGATGTTAAAGTATTAGCATTAGTAACACCAGATAAAGAAGCCGAAGCAAAAGAAGCAGGTGCTGATTTTGTTGGTCTTGATGAATATCTTGATAAAATCAAAGGTGGATGGACAGATGTTGATGTAATCATCACTATGCCTAGCGTTATGGGAAAATTGGGACCATTAGGTAGAGTATTAGGACCTCGTGGATTAATGCCTAACCCAAAAACAGGAACAGTAACAATGGATGTTGCAAAAGCAGTTTCTGATGTAAAAGCAGGTAAGATTGATTTTAAAGTTGATAAAACCGGTATTGTTCATGCGGCAATAGGTAAATCTTCTTTCGATGCAGAGAAAATAGCTGGAAACGCTAAAGAATTATTAACAACATTGGTAAAGTTGAAGCCGCAGACTGCAAAAGGAGTATATATTAAATCAATATATATATCTTCTACCATGAGTCCTGGTGTAGAAATTGATGCTAAAAACTTTGCTGGGTAATTAAGATAAACGATTATGACAAGAGAAGAAAAATCACTAGTAATTGAAGACTTAACTGCTCAGTTAGCTGATAACGCTAATATCTATTTAGCAGATATTTCAGGATTGGATGCAGGAACAACTTCAAATTTACGTAGAGCTTGTTTTAAAGCTAATGTATCATTAAAAGTAGTTAAGAATACACTCCTTGCAAAAGCAATGGAGAATTCAGATAAAGATTTTGGAGAATTACCAACTACATTAAAAGGTAATACTTCTATTATGTTTGCTGAAGCCGGAAATGCACCAGCAAAGGTAATTAAAGAGTTTCGTAAGAAATCTGAAAAACCTTTGTTAAAAGGAGCATTTATAGAAGAGGCAGTATATGTAGGTGACGAAAACTTAGACGCTTTAGTTAATATTAAGTCTAAGGAAGAAGTTATCGGAGACATTATTGGTCTATTACAATCACCAGCTAAGAATGTTATTTCAGCATTAAAATCAAGCGGTGGTACTATAGCTGGTATTCTTAAAACGTTATCCGAAAAAGAAGGGTAATTAATAGTAGTGTACGCACTTTTTAACAATTATATTTCAATTAAAAAAAATTATTTAAAACGATAGAAAATGGCAGATTTAAAAGATTTCGCAGAACAATTAGTTAACTTAACAGTAAAAGAAGTTAATGAGTTAGCTGATATATTAAAAGAAGAATATGGTATCGAACCTGCTGCTGCTGCAGTAGCTGTAGCTGCTGGCGGTGGTGCTGGTGGAGGAGATGCTGCTGAAGAAAAAACAGAATTTGATGTAATCCTTAAGGCTGCAGGTGGTGCTAAACTAGCTGTTGTAAAACTTGTAAAAGAACTTACAGGTCTAGGTCTTAAAGATGCTAAAGGATTAGTTGATGAAGCTCCTAAAGCAATCAAAGAAGGAATATCTAAAGATGAAGCAGAAGCTCTTAAAGCACAATTAGAAGAGGCTGGAGCTGAGGTTGAGCTTAAATAAGCTTACCATATATTGACATATAGGTTTAGACCCATCATGCAATGATGCCTGATGAGGTCTAAACCATTTTGCGTATATAAACATTAAGTTGTACATACGCACCCTTTTTTAAATTTTAATTTAATTCCGTCCATTGATGTTAGCAACGCAAACTGAAAGATTGAATTTCTCTTCTGTAAAGAATAGACCTGATTATCCTGACTTCCTGGATATTCAGATCAAATCCTTCCAGGATTTCTTTCAACTAGAAACAAAATCTGAAGAAAGAGGAAACGAAGGTTTATACAATACCTTCATGGAAAACTTCCCGATTACAGATACTCGTAATCAATTTGTACTAGAATTTTTAGATTACTTTGTAGACCCTCCAAGATATGATCTGCAGGAGTGTATAGAAAGAGGTCTTACCTATAGTGTACCTTTAAAAGCCCGTCTAAAACTTTTCTGTACAGACCCAGAACACGAAGATTTTGAGACTATTGTTCAGGATGTGTACTTAGGTACAATTCCTTATATGACACCTAGTGGTACTTTTTGTATTAATGGGGCAGAGCGAGTAGTCGTATCTCAATTACACCGTTCACCGGGAGTATTCTTTGGACAATCATTCCATGCCAATGGAACTAAATTATATTCTGCAAGAGTAATTCCTTTTAAAGGTTCTTGGATAGAATTTGCTACCGATATCAATAGTGTAATGTACGCTTATATCGATAGAAAGAAAAAATTACCGGTAACTACGCTTTTCCGTGCAATTGGTTTTGAACGTGATAAAGATATTTTAGAAATATTTGATCTTGCAGAAGAAGTAAAAGTTTCTAAATCCGGATTGAAAAAAGTTTTAGGACGCAAATTAGCAGCACGTGTATTAAATACATGGCATGAAGATTTTGTGGATGAAGATACAGGAGAAGTAGTATCTATTGAGCGTAACGAGATCGTTTTAGATCGTGATACCATCTTAGATAAAGATCACCTTGAAGAGATTATCGAATCTGGAGCAAAAACCATTTTGCTTCATAAAGAAGATAATCAAAAAGGAGATTATGCAATTATTCACAATACTTTACAAAAAGATCCTACCAATTCTGAAAAAGAAGCGGTAGAACATATATACCGTCAATTACGTAATGCAGAACCGCCTGATGAAGAAACTGCAAGAGGTATTATTGACAAGTTATTCTTTTCTGATCAACGTTACAATCTTGGTGAAGTAGGTCGTTATAGAATGAATAAGAAATTGGGACTTGATATTGCAATGGATAAGCAAGTGCTTACCAAAGAAGATATTATTACCATTATAAAATACTTAATAGAATTAATTAACTCTAAAGCAGAAATTGATGATATCGATCACCTTTCTAACCGTCGTGTTAGAACGGTAGGAGAACAATTATCACAGCAGTTTGGAGTTGGTCTGGCACGTATGGCTCGTACCATTCGTGAACGTATGAATGTTAGAGATAATGAGGTTTTTACACCGATTGATTTGATCAATGCTAAAACACTATCATCTGTAATTAATTCGTTCTTTGGTACAAACCAGTTATCTCAGTTTATGGATCAAACCAATCCATTAGCAGAGATTACACATAAGCGTAGACTTTCGGCTCTTGGGCCAGGAGGTTTATCACGTGAGCGTGCAGGTTTTGAGGTACGTGATGTACACTATACACATTACGGTCGTCTATGTCCTATTGAGACTCCTGAAGGACCAAATATTGGTCTTATCTCTTCACTTTCTGTATTTGCAAAAGTGAATTCAATGGGATTCCTTGAAACTCCATATAGAAAAGTAGAAGAAGGAAAGGTTGATCTTTCTGGATATACATATCTAAGTGCAGAAGAGGAAGAAGAAAAATTAATAGCTCAGGCTAATATTCCTTTAAAAGAAGATGGTGCAATAGATTCTGATAAGGTAATTGCACGTATGGAAGGTGATTTCCCGGTAATTGACCCAACCAATGTTAATTATGCCGATGTTGCCCCTAATCAGATAGCATCTATTTCTGCATCTTTAATTCCGTTCTTAGAACATGATGATGCAAACCGTGCACTGATGGGATCAAACATGATGCGTCAGGCAGTACCATTATTAAGAGTTGATGCTCCTATTGTAGGAACAGGATTAGAACGTCAGGTAGCATCAGATTCCAGAGTATTGATTAATGCAGAAGGAGAAGGAGTTGTTGAGTACGTAGATGCACAAAAGATTACCATTAAATACGATAGAACCGAAGAGGAAAGAATGGTAAGCTTTGATGATGATTCTAAAACATATGAATTAATAAAATTCCGTAAAACGAATCAAGGTACCAATATAAACCTTAAACCGATCGTTAATGTTGGAGATCGTGTTAAAAAAGGTCAGGTATTGTGTCAGGGATATGCTACAGAAAAAGGAGAACTTGCTCTTGGTAGAAACATGAAAGTAGCCTTTATGCCTTGGAAAGGGTATAACTTTGAGGATGCGATTGTGATTTCTGAAAAAGTAGTACGAGAAGATATCTTTACTTCAATCCATATTGATGAATATTCTCTTGAGGTTAGAGATACCAAATTAGGTAATGAAGAATTAACTAATGATATTCCTAACGTTTCTGAAGAAGCTACCAAAGATCTTGATGAAAACGGAATGATTCGTGTTGGTGCAGAAATCAAACCGGGTGATATCCTTATCGGGAAAATTACTCCAAAAGGAGAAAGTGATCCTACTCCAGAAGAGAAACTATTAAGAGCAATCTTTGGAGATAAAGCAGGAGACGTTAAAGACGCTTCTTTAAAAGCTTCCCCTTCTTTACATGGTGTGGTAATTGATAAAAAATTATTTGCCCGCGCTATAAAGGATAAGAGAAAACGTTCTCAGGATAAAGAAGATATTGAGATTTTAGAAAGGTCATACGATACAAAATTCGAATTGCTAAAATCTGAATTAGTCGACAAGTTATTCGCTATTGTTGGTGGTAAAACTTCTCAAGGGGTTATGAATGACCTGGGAGAAGAAGTGCTTCCTAAAGGTAAAAAGTATACTCAGAAAATGCTTAATAGTGTTGATGATTATGCTCACCTTACTAAAGGAACATGGACTACCGATGATGCTTTAAATAGTATGGTTGCAGATCTTATCCATAACTATAAGATTAAAGAAAATGATTTACAAGGTAATCTTCGAAGAGAGAAATTTACAATCTCTGTAGGAGATGAGTTACCTTCAGGAATTATAAAACTTGCTAAAGTTTATATCGCTAAGAAACGTAAGCTAAAAGTAGGTGATAAAATGGCAGGTCGTCACGGTAACAAAGGTATTGTTGCTCGTATCGTAAGAGAAGAAGATATGCCATTCTTAGAAGACGGAACACCAGTTGATATTGTATTAAACCCACTTGGGGTACCATCTCGTATGAATATTGGTCAGATTTATGAAACAGTATTAGGATGGGCCGGACAAAAACTGAATAGAAAATTTGCTACTCCAATTTTTGATGGTGCGTCTCTAGATCAGATTAATGGATTTACAGATGAAGCAGGAATTCCAAGATTTGGACATACCTATCTTTATGATGGAGGTACGGGAGATCGTTTCCACCAGCCAGCAACCGTAGGTGTGATATACATGCTTAAGCTTGGTCACATGGTAGATGATAAAATGCATGCACGTTCTATTGGTCCTTACTCGTTGATTACTCAACAACCACTTGGTGGTAAGGCTCAATTTGGAGGTCAGCGTTTTGGAGAGATGGAAGTTTGGGCGCTAGAGGCTTATGGTGCTTCTGCAACCTTACGTGAGATATTGACGGTAAAATCTGATGATGTTATAGGAAGAGCTAAGACATACGAAAGTATTGTTAAAGGTGAGCCTATGCCAGAACCAGGATTACCAGAATCTTTTAATGTATTAATGCACGAATTAAAAGGTCTGGGTCTGGATATCAGATTAGAAGAATAGTAAATACTAATTCGTACCCTGAGCTAAGTCGAAGGGTACGAATGAAACATAAACTATTCAAAATTAAATTACAATAATTCTTTAGCAACCATATATTATGGCAAGAAATAATGATAAGAATACAGTAAAGAGATTTAATAAAATCTCTATAGGTTTAGCATCTCCTGAGTCAATTTTAGCGGCATCTCAAGGAGAAGTGTTAAAACCCGAAACTATCAATTATCGTACTCACAAACCCGAGCGTGATGGTTTGTTCTGTGAGCGTATTTTTGGACCTGTAAAGGACTTCGAATGTGCTTGTGGTAAATATAAAAGAATTCGTTACAAAGGTATTGTTTGTGATCGATGTGGAGTAGAGGTTACCGAAAAGAAAGTGCGAAGAGATCGTGTAGGACATATTAACTTAGTTGTTCCTGTGGCACACATCTGGTATTTCCGCTCTTTACCAAATAAAATAGGATATTTATTAGGACTTCCATCTAAGAAATTAGATATGATTATTTACTACGAGCGTTATGTAGTAATTCAGCCTGGTATTGCCAAAAATGAAGAAGGCGAAGCTGTTCAGAAAATGGATTTCCTTACAGAAGAAGAGTATTTAAATATTTTAGATAGCCTTCCTCAGGAAAATCTATATCTTGATGATACAGATCCTAATAAGTTCATCGCAAAGATGGGAGCAGAGTGCCTTATCGAGATTTTAAGAAGAATTGATCTTGATGCACTATCTTACGAACTAAGACATAAAGCAAATAACGAAACGTCTAAACAACGTAAAACTGAAGCATTAAAACGTCTTCAGGTTGTAGAGTCTTTCCGTGATGCAAATAAAAACAGAGAAAACAATCCAGAATGGATGGTTCTTAAAGTTGTACCGGTAATTCCACCAGAATTACGTCCTTTGGTACCACTTGATGGAGGTCGTTTTGCGACTTCAGATTTAAATGACCTGTACCGTCGTGTGATTATCCGTAATAATCGTTTGAAACGTTTAATGGAAATCAAAGCTCCAGAAGTTATTTTACGTAATGAAAAACGTATGCTTCAGGAATCTGTAGATTCATTATTTGATAATACACGTAAAGCTTCTGCTGTTAAAACAGATTCTAACAGACCATTAAAATCTTTATCCGATTCATTAAAAGGTAAGCAAGGACGTTTCCGTCAGAACTTACTTGGTAAACGTGTGGATTACTCAGCACGTTCTGTGATTGTTGTAGGACCAGAATTGAAATTATTCGAATGTGGTCTTCCAAAAAATATGGCAGCAGAACTTTATAAGCCATTTGTGATCAGAAAATTGATTGAGCGTGGTATTGTAAAAACAGTAAAATCTGCCAAGAAAATTATAGATAGAAAAGAGCCTGTAGTTTGGGATATCTTAGAGAATGTCTTAAAAGGACATCCGGTATTACTAAACCGTGCTCCTACGCTTCACCGTTTAGGTATCCAGGCTTTTCAGCCTAAACTTATCGAAGGTAAAGCGATACAGTTACATCCTTTGGTGTGTACCGCATTTAATGCCGATTTTGATGGGGATCAGATGGCAGTACATTTACCACTGGGGCCAGAAGCAATTTTAGAAGCTCAGTTGTTGATGTTAGCATCACACAACATTCTTAATCCTGCTAACGGATCACCTGTAACGGTTCCTTCTCAGGATATGGTCTTGGGTCTTTATTATATGACCAAGTCTCGTAGATCTACTCCAGAATTAGAAATAAAAGGAGAAGATTTAACGTTCTACTCTCCAGAAGAAGTAGTTATTGCTTATAATGAAAAGAGATTAGATATTAATGCGAATATCAAAGTTCGTACTAATGATATCGAAGAAGGAGAAGTAGTAACCAAAATCATAGAAACTACTGCTGGTAGGGTTTTATTTAATGAAAAAGTTCCGGAAAAAGCAGGATATATTAACGAAGTATTGACAAAAAAATCACTTCGAGATATTATCGGAGGTATTTTGAAAGTAACAAGTGTTCCTGAAACAGCAGAATTCTTAGATGAAATCAAAACCTTAGGATATAATTTTGCATTCCAGGGAGGATTATCATTTAGTTTAGGAGATATTATTATTCCTAAAGAGAAGCATACCATGATTGCAGATGCAAATGCTCAGGTAGACAATATTGTAGCAAACTATAATATGGGTCTTATTACTAATAATGAGCGTTATAATCAGGTAATTGATATTTGGACATCTACAAATGCTGAGTTGACAGAATTGTCTATGAAGCGTATTCGTGAAGATCAACAAGGGTTTAATTCGGTATATATGATGCTTGACTCTGGGGCAAGGGGATCTAAAGAACAGATTCGTCAGCTAACCGGAATGCGTGGATTGATGGCAAAACCGAAGAAAGCGAGTTCTGCTGGTGGAGAAATTATCGAAAACCCAATTCTTTCTAACTTTAAAGAAGGACTTTCTATTCTTGAGTACTTTATTTCTACTCACGGTGCACGTAAAGGTCTTGCAGATACCGCTCTTAAAACTGCGGATGCTGGATACCTTACACGTCGTCTAGTGGATGTTGCCCAGGACGTTATTGTTAATATAGAAGATTGTGGTACACTTAGAGGTGTAGAGGTAACTCCGTTAAAGAAGAATGAGGAAATTATAGAAGGACTTGCAGCTAGAATAGTGGGTAGAACATCATTGCAAGATGTTGTTGATCCTCTAACTCAAGAAGTATTAGCAGAAGCTGGTGTAGAAATTAGTGATGAAGTAGCTAAGATTATTGAGAATTCTCCTGTAGAATCTGTAGAAGTTCGTTCAGCACTTACTTGTGAAGCAAAGAAAGGAATTTGTGTAAAATGTTATGGTCGTAACCTTGCTACTGGTAAAACAGTACAGCGTGGTGAAGCCGTTGGTGTTGTAGCTGCTCAATCTATTGGAGAGCCTGGTACACAGCTTACATTACGTACATTCCACGTGGGAGGTATTGCAGGTAACATTTCTGAAGAAAACCAATTAAGATCTAAATTTGCTGGTAAAGCTGAAATTGAAGAACTTAAAACCGTTAAAGGAGAAGATGGAGAAGGTAATGAGATCGATGTAGTAATTTCTCGTACATCAGAAGTTAAGATTATTGATCCAAAAACTAAGATTGTTTTAAGTACAAACTTAATTCCTTATGGTTCTCAATTATTTATCCAGGATGGAGATAAAATTGATAAAGATCAGGTAATCTGTCAGTGGGATCCATATAATGGAGTAATTATCTCTGAATTTGCAGGTAAAGTAAGATATGAAAATATCGAGCAAGGTACTACCTACCAAGTAGAGATTGATGAACAAACTGGTTTCCAGGAAAAAGTAATTTCTGAATCACGTGATAAGAAAAAGATACCAACACTACATGTACTAGGAAGCGGAGATGAAGTGTTACGTTCTTATAACTTACCTGTTGGAGCTCACCTTATGGTAGACGATAATGATAAGATTAAGGTAGGTAAAATCTTGGTTAAGATTCCTCGTAAATCTGCCAAAGCTGGTGATATTACAGGAGGTCTTCCTAGAGTAACAGAATTATTCGAAGCACGTAATCCTTCTAACCCTGCTGTGGTTAGTGAAATCGATGGTGTAGTATCATTTGGAAAAATCAAACGTGGTAATCGAGAGATTATCGTAGAATCCAGAATAGGAGAAATTAAAAAGTATCTTGTAAAACTTTCTAATCAAATTCTTGTTCAGGAAAATGATTATGTTCGTGCAGGAATGCCATTATCAGATGGATCTACCACACCAGAAGATATTCTTAAAATCAAAGGCCCTTCTGCAGTACAGCAGTATTTGGTTAATGAAGTACAAGAAGTATATCGACTACAGGGTGTAAAAATTAATGATAAGCATTTTGAAGTAGTAGTACGTCAAATGATGCGTAAAGTAAGAATCCAGGATCCGGGAGATACTATTTTCCTTGAGAATCAGCTAGTACACAAATCTGATTTTATCGAAGAAAATGATGAGATCTTCGGAATGAAGGTTGTTGAAGATTCAGGAGATAGCGAAAACCTTAAAGAAGGACAGATTATTTCTCCTCGTGAGTTAAGAGATGAGAATTCGGCTTTACGTAGAGATGATAAAAACTTAGTTACTGCAAGAGACGTTTCTCCTGCAACAGCGACTCCAATACTACAAGGTATTACAAGAGCTTCGTTACAGACCAAGTCATTTATCTCTGCGGCGTCATTCCAGGAAACAACAAAAGTGTTAAACGAAGCTGCGGTAAGTGGTAAAGTTGATAGCCTTGAAGGTCTTAAAGAAAATGTGATTGTTGGACATAGAATACCAGCAGGAACAGGAATGAGAGACTATGAAAGTATCATTGTTGGTTCAAACGAAGAGTTTGAAGAACGAATGGAACAGCGACAAGAAGTTAATTATAACTAATATAAATAGCCTGCCTCTTTAGGCAGGCTTTTTTTTGATCAAACGATTCTAAAATAAAATTGAATATGGCAGATAATAAAAATCAGAAACAAAATCAATTGAATATAGAACTAGATGAAGATGTTGCAGATGGTACATATAGTAATCTTGCAATCATTAATCATTCAGTTTCAGAATTTGTAGTTGATTTTGTTAACATTATGCCGGGTAGACCTAAAAGTAAGGTGAAAAGTAGAATTATTTTAACTCCACAGCATGCCAAAAGATTATTAAAAGCTCTTAGTGATAATGTAAATAGATTTGAAGCTGCTCATGGAGAAATTAAAGATTATGAGCAAACACCAATCCCTATGAATTTTGGTCCTACAGGAGAGGCTTAGATAAGAACTATAATAATAAAAAACCGACTTAAATGCTATATTTTATGTAGCATTTAAGTCGGTTTTTTATTATACATGCTTCAGATTTCCTTATCTCAATAAAAATGAATTCAATATGTGTATAAGGTGTTGAATGCTAGTAAGATTATGGTTTCGTTTTTGATATTCTAGCAAAATAGAAGCCATTTCATTTTAAATATCATATTTATAAATAGTAAATTTTTAAAGGTCTGATACATAAACTTATATGGGCCTAAAATATATGAAATAACTATAGGCAGTTATATTTTTGCGGTAAAACAGTAATTGACTTAAAGAAAAATCTGCTAAATTTACATAAGAGATATCTAAATAAATCTTAAAAAAAGAAGCTAAATGGTTTATTATAGAGCTCATTACTCACATTTGTCAAATAAATTTATATAGTTCACGAGTAATTAAAAGTGTTTTAGAAGAATTTATAATAATTCTTGATTTGATTTACCCTGATCAAATGTATTAATCAATTTATAACCCCAAAAAATTGATTTGTATGATGAAAGAAACACATATATGGTGATCATAAAATATGATTTTGACACGACTTCTGTTGCTAGTCTTATTTGTTATAAATTTTTCTTTTGCTTATGCACAAGAAGAAGATCCTTGGGTTATTGGCTTGGGACTAAATGTTGTTGACAATTCTGGAAGTCGTTTTGATGAATTACTCAATATTGAAGATAATTGGAATCTATCTCGTTTATTAAAAATTACGGTAGAAAAAAGATTTGATTATGACTATGGAATTGAGCTATCAACATCAATCAATAAATTTCAGAGAGGCAAAAAAATAAACAGTGTTTTTAGTGTAGAAACCATCAATTATTTTGCAGTTGACTTAATGGTTAAAAACTATACTTCTAACTATTGGAACGATCCCAGACATGCAGGATATACAGGATATGTGATAGGAGGATGGGGTGGAAATTTTTTTAATGAAGTTATTAATAATACTCTAAATGTTGGCCTGGGGTTAAACATTAGACTAGGAGCATATATGTGGCTTAATTTTCAGACATTAGGAAAATTTTCTATAGACAATAACACCCCAGGAAATGCAAATCATTTACAACATTCTATTTCGGTTGTAATATGGTTATAAATGAGTTGATATAATTAAAATATAGTATATGAAACCAAATTATTATGTACATGAAACTGCCGTAATAGATGATGGGTGCGATATTGGTATCAATACCAAAATATGGCATTTTTCTCATATTATGACAGATTGTAGTATAGGTGAGCATTGTAATATTGGCCAAAATGTAGTAATCTCTCCACAAGTTATTATCGGAGATAATGTGAAAATACAGAATAATGTATCTGTATATACAGGTGTTACTTGCGAAGATGACGTGTTTCTGGGACCGTCTTGTGTATTTACCAATGTTGTAAATCCCAGAAGCGGTGTAAATAGAAGAGGGCAATATAGCAAAACAAACGTAGGTAAAGGAGCAACCATCGGTGCAAATGCAACCATAGTTTGCGGTCATGATATTGGTACATATGCTTTTATTGGTGCAGGAGCTGTTGTAACCAAGAATATAAAACCATATGCACTTGTGGTAGGAAATCCGGCAAAACAAATTGGCTGGATGAGCGAGTATGGGCATCGTTTAGAATTTGATAAAGAAGGTATTGCCGTTTGCCCCGAAAGCAATGAAAAATATAAATTAGATAATCAACAAGTTTTTAAAACACAACCTGTCAAAAAGGAATTTTGATTCCTAAAATGTACCCCTAGAATTCTTTACGATCAGATACGTGATTAAATATCTAAAAGTGTAATTAAAAAATACATGATGATGAAAAAAAACTTTGCATTGATTGGCGCAGCAGGTTATGTGGCTCCAAAACATCTTAAGGCTATTAAAGAAACAAATAATAATCTTCTGGCTGCACTAGATAAATTTGATAGTGTAGGAGTATTGGATAGTTATTTCCCAGATACTGATTTTTTTGTAGAATTTGAACGTTTCGACAGACATCTCGAAAAACTCAAAAGAAGAAAAGGGATTGTATTAGATTATGTAAGTATTTGTACGCCAAACTATCTACACGATGCCCATATAAGAATGGCGCTTCGCAGAGGGGCCAATGCAATCTGCGAGAAACCTCTCGTTTTGAATCCCTGGAACATAGAACCACTCATTGAGATTGAAGGAGAGTGCGAAAGAAAAGTAAATACAATTCTGCAGTTACGATTACACCATAGTATTGTAGCTCTTAAAAAAATGGTTGATGAAGGGCCCAAGGATAAAATATATGATATAGATCTTACCTACCTTACCTCTAGAGGGAGTTGGTATAATAGCTCCTGGAAAGGAGAAATTGGTAAATCAGGAGGAATTGCAACCAATATCGGAGTTCATTTTTTTGATATGCTACTTTGGATATTTGGAGGAGCAACAGAAAACATTGTACACAAACATGATCTTTATAATGCCTCTGGATATTTAGAACTAGAAAAAGCACGTGTGAGATGGTTTCTATCTATAGATTATAAAAATATACCAGAATCTGTTAAAATGAAAAACCAAAGGACATATCGTTCTATTCTTGTTGACGGAAAAGAAATTGAATTTAGCTCTGGCTTTACAGAATTACATACCAAAAGTTATATAGAGATTCTAAACAATAATGGTTTCGGATTGGTAGATGCAAAACCATCTATACAATTAGTGCATGATATTAGAAACGCAGAATTAAGCCCGTTAAGAGGAGAATATCACCCTTTTCTAAATAGGTCGAAAAAATTACAGTATACCTAATTTTTCAGTACAAGATTTGACTTTAAAATTTGGTTACTTTATATAAAAACAACTACTCGTGAGTATTTTGAAAAGAAAAACAACTATTGGATTAGTGTGGAGTAGTATTGATAAGTTTTCAACGTTAATGATACAATTCATTTTGGGTATTGTATTAGCAAGAATACTTATGCCAGAAGACTACGGCCTTATCGGAATGATAGCAATTTTTCTTGCAATATCTCAGTCCTTAGTAGATAGTGGGTTTTTTACAGCATTGGTACAGAAAAAAAATGTAAACAATAATGATTACTCTACAATATTTTTCTTTAATATCATTGTAGGTTTTATACTATATGGCATTTTATTTATTGGATCAGGTTTTATAGGAGATTTCTATGAAACACCAGTTCTTGTCGATATTATAAAAGTTATAGGAATCAATATTATAATCGTATCTACGACCATTGTTCATAGAGCATTTCTTACTACCAAAATTGATTTCAAAACATTGGCCATAATAAATATTGTATCTGCATTACTAGGAGGAATTGTAGGTGTTTACCTGGCGGTTAATGGATATGGTGTCTGGACCTTAGTGTATCAAACCATTGTAAGAAGCCTATCGATTGCAATCCTATTGTGGATCTTCAATCAATGGAAACCTAGTTTGATTTTTGATAAAGAATCTTTTAAGGACCTTTTTGGATTTGGCTCTAAACTAATGATTTCTGGATTACTTAAAATATTTTTTAAAAACATTTATCTTATTATAATCGGTAAAATCTATAAAGCAGAAGAACTGGGATATTTTACTAGGGCCACTTTATTTAAACAAATCCCAGAAACTCTGGTAACCACGATTCTTCAAAGTGTTACTTTTCCTGTTTTGGTAAAAGTAATAGAGGAAGACTCAAAAGTTAAGAATCTTTTAGAGCGAAGTGTCAAACTTACAGGTTTCCTATTATTTCCTATTATTACTGCACTTATATTTTATGCTAAGCCTATTATTTTGGTTTTAATTACAAGTAAATGGTTACCAACTGTTATTTTACTTCAGATATTATCATTAGAAATTATTTTTCATCCGTTACAATATATCAATCTTAATTTTCTGAATGCCAAAGGAAGGTCTGATTTATTCTTAAAATTAGAACTCGTAAAAAATGTGCTCACTATTGTTGCAATTTTGGTGACCTATAAGTTTGGATTGATTCCGTTAAGTATTGGATATGTTTTGGTTTCTTTTTTAGGGTTTTTTATTAACTCATATTATACCCAAAAGTATATTGATTACTCAGGTTTTGATCAATTAGTAGATCTTCTTCCGTACCTGTTAGTTAGTACAGTAGCTACAGGGATAGGTTTTTTTATTAGTGAAATATTTAGCAGCCATTTAATTCAACTCATCACAGGGGTAGGAATAAGTTTAGGGATATACTATGTACTATCCTATATGCTGAAGTTTAAAGAATTGATTGAAATTAAAAACCTTATTACTAACAAGATAACGATAAAGTAATATTAAAAAATCTAAAAAGATGAAACAAATCATAAAAAAAATAATATCAGGAATACTCAATGGTATTATGGCTTTGATTCCGGGAAAAAACCGTAAAGCATCTTTTTTAGGATGGATTAGTAGGATATTAGAAGACCCTAATAATCAAGTAGAATATGATGCAGATTATGATATGTATTGGTTAAAAAATGGAGAGCAATATCTTTATTTGGTACAACAGCCATATTTCAATTTTAGTAAAAAGAAACTTTATCGAAGCATTGAACGAATAGCTTGTCAATATTATACTCCTAAAAAAGGAGATGTAATTGTCGATATTGGAGCAGGAATAGGAACAGAAACGTTATTCTTTGATGAGAAAACAGAAAATGAAGGTAAAATATATTCTATCGAAGCGAGTAGGGCAAGTCATCAAAAACTTGTAGAATTATGTGCTAAAAACCAAATTAAGACTTCCGAAAATTTAAACCTGGCTATTACTGATAGTAATCAAAAATTGTGGATTGAAGAAACAAATAATTATCAAGTTGATTACATAAATAAAGAATCCAAAGGTATAGAAGTAGATGGGATCACATTAGATCATTTTGTAGAAGAAAACAATATAACAAATATTGATTTTCTTAAGGTTAATATAGAAGGATCCGAACTACAAATGATAGAAGGTATGGAAAATGCAATCAAGATTACTAAGAATGTTGCCATCTCCTGTCATGATTTTCTTTTTGATGATGACCGGCAGATTAAGATTAAAATGTCAAAATTCTTAAAAGCTAATAATTTTCAGGTTTCCTATAATCAAACGGGACATCAGATAATAGACAGCTGGATATATGGAAAACAGCTATAGATGAAAATTGTACATGTCATATCATCCCTGGATATTGGAGGAGCAGAAAATTTTGTTGTTCAACTTGCCAATGAACAATCAAAATCAGATAATGTGTCTATCATTGCTTTAAGAATAACAGATCCCAATAAAAATTATATTGATAAAATAAAAAAAGGAGTTCATCTACACCAATTGGGTTGGACCAAAAAGTATAGTATAAAACAATTTATTAATCTATACATTCTCTTGGGTAAATTAGCTCCCAAAACCATTTTTGTACACTTACATAATCCGTTATATTATGTTTACGGAATCTCAATATTAAAACCTAAAATATCGTACGTACATACCATTCATAGTAGTTTCGAAAATTGGAAATTAGTACTTGGGTATTTAAATAAACTTCGTTTTTTAAACAATAGAATTTTACATGTATGTGTTGCCCCAACTATTTATAAGGATCTCAAGAAAAATTTACCAAAACTGAAGTCAACAGTTATACCTAACGGAATAAAAAGCCATTACCCAGAAAGAGCAGCAAGCGAAATAAAGACATTTTGGAATAGTTTTTCAATACAACCACAAGAAGGGCAACGTTTTCTGGCAATAGGAAATATAAATCGCCATAAAAATTATAAACTATTATCCTTAAGTTTTGGAGAGGTCTATACAAAATATCCAGGGGCTATGTGTATTCAGATAGGACGTGAGACAGATATGATTCTGGTTGACGAACTGAAAAGAATTAACACTCCCAATGTATTCTTAGCAGGACCCAAAAAAAGTGCAGCAGACTTTTTGCTAGATGCAGATGCCTTGATTGTAAGCTCTGCCCAGGAAGGTATGCCTATCGTAATTCTAGAAGCTTTATCAATGGGTGTTCCTATAATTAGTACTCCGGCAGGAGGAATTAAAGATATTATTATAGATGGTTATAATGGATTTCTTATCGAGGATTTTGAAGTGCCCTCATTAACATCAGCTATTCTAAAATTTATTGAATTATCACAGGCTGATAAAAAAATAATGGCCGCTAATGCCAAATCATGTTTTGAAGACTGTTACGAAATACAAAAGGTAAATCAATCTTATCAAAGTAAATCTGCATAATGTACTGGACAAAGAGAAATACTAATGTTATCATGTTTTTTACAGTAGGAATACTGTTACTACATGTAGTGATATTTCCAGACTACATCATGCCATTGCCTATTCTGTTTGCTGGTTTTGGAACCATTATTCTTTTTGCTACGGGTTTGCAATATTATTCTCACTCCTGGGAAAAGAAAGATAATTTTATACAAAGAATTTTCCTTCACAGTTTTATATATCGCCTCATTTCAATAGGAATCCTATATCTACTTACCATGCTCTATGATCCAGCAAACTTACCGATGGAAATAGCAGCATCAGATTCCTGGAGCTATCATTATTCTGGATCAATAGTAGCAGATGCAATAGAAGATGGAAGACATATATTTGGTGCATTATCCGGTTTTTGGAAAAATGAATCTGATTATGGATTCTCTATTATTATCGGTTTTTTCTATTTCATTTTTGGAAAGAATATTTTAATTATAAAAATTTTCAATGCAGTACTGGGTAGTATCACGGTGATAAGAATTTATCAAATAACCAGAATTTCTTATGATGAAAAAAGAGCTCGTATGGCAGGAATCATTACAATGTTAATGCCAGCATTGTTATGGTTTACAGGTTTTTTGTTAAAAGAAACATTAATGATATTTCTGATTGTAAATATTGCTTATCTAACACAATTAATCATCATACAAAGAAAATTTAGAGTCCTATATTCATTACTTATTCTACTTCAGTTCGGGATACTTTTTTATTTCAGAGTAATATTAGCTCCCTTACTAATCTTTTGTGTACTAATACAGATTCTGTTCTATAAAACGTCTAATAAAAATTATAAAATGTCGGCTGTATTTATTTCAATACTGTTTATCGTCGGAAGTTTTTTTGTAATGAAAAAATTGGGAATGGATAAGCATGTAGAGATAGCAATAGAAGCAAGTAAAGATCAATTTGGGAATGAGTTAAGTAATACTTCTAAACAGAGAGGAATAAATTATACAGCGGCTCTTGTAAGTCCGCTTTTAATTGCAGGAGCAATCATTACTCCTTTTCCTTCATTATTAGATTTTGAGGAGGCACAATTAGGGATTTACTCACATTTTCAGAATGAAATTGTAAGAAATTGCCTATACTTTTTTGTATTTCTAGGATTGTATAATGCTTATAAAACCAAAAATAGAAAAGTCATTTTTGTTGGAGGATTTTCTATACTATATATTATAATTCTTGCTGCATCCGGAATATCATTTCAGGATCGATTTCAAATACTATCGCTGCCATTTTTAATCATTTTTATGGCAGATGGTATTGCTACAAAATATCCCAAACGTAATCAGCATTGGTTAAGCTATCTAACATTCATTTTTGCAGCAATATTGATGTGGAATTTATTTAAACTATCAAATCGCGGACTATTATAAACAGGAAAAGCTATGAGTGACTTTATACTATTTCATAAAAAGCTGATATCTAAATCAGAGAAAAAAAAATTACTCAGGTTAACCTCTAACTGGTATTTGTCATTTACCAGTACAAGCTTTTTTGAATATAATATTGGAAAATTTAAAGTAATAGTTGTTGGCGATTATATAGGTTCTATCGAAGAAGTTTTTAGTGTTAATGATTATGAAATTGCTAAGCTTAAGGGGCATTTTTATGCTATTGTAGCCAAAGAGAATTCTATAAAAATATACAATAGTTTCTTTAGCATGCTACCAATTTATTATACAGAGAATGATTGCTTAATATCATCATCACTACAGTTAATTAAAGAGCACCTTACTACAAAACCAGAAATAGATAAAAAGTTTATTTTAGAAAACCTTTTGTTTAACTATGGCTTTTTTAATAGGACGTTATATAAAAATATCAACTTGCTTCCCTGTCATTCTTTTATTACTTTAAAAAATGATAAAATTACGGTTACCAAACATTTTGATATTTCCAGCTTGTTTGTTCCGTATCCAAAAGGAGGTAAAAAAACGGTAGATCAGTTAAGTAATCTATTCATAGAGACCGCAAAACAATATTTTCCGAAAGAAGAATTTGATATTGCATTTACAAGTGGTTTCGACGGAAGAACGCTAGTGAGTTGTGCTACATATCATCATCAAAAATTTAGGACATTTTCTTTTGGTAAGCTAGGAAATGATGATGTAAGTATCCCTTTGGCTAATGCTAAAACTCTAAAAATACCGTATCAATATTTTGACCTTGGGGCAACCGAATATATAGCATTAGAATATTATCAAAATGCACTAGAATATACCACATCGGGTTATCTGGGGAATGGATTTTTATACCCTCATTTTTTATACAGTACAAAAAAGGTTTCAGAAAACTCAAAATATTTGCTGTCTGGAGCAGGAGGAAGCGAATTGTTTAGAGCATTACATTCTGCCGGTGCAGTCACTTCAGAAACATTGACAAATATCTTTAGAATACAAAACGAAGAAGAATTAGCAGACATTATAAAGAATGCAGAACCTCTTCGCGTTTTAAATTCATCTGCATTTACTGTAGCATTAGACGAACTTATCGAGGAAATTATAGAATACAAAAAATCTCTTCCTCAGGATATAACAAGGAATCAACAATTTTACATTTTTGTATTCGAAGAAATCTTTAGAAAATTCTTTGGGCAGTGGATCACGCTACAGCAAAAATACGTTTCGGTTAGAACACCATTTCTTGATTATAATTTTGTGAAAACATTGCTTACTACGAAGTATGGAGGAGCTAATAATGACTTTTTTACAGATAATCCTATAAAAAGAATGAAAGGTCAATACCTGTATACCGATATCATAAAGAAGACGAATCAACAGATTTATACCCAGATAACAGGAAAAGGATATCGCCCTATAGATGTGAGAGATCCTAAGTATATTCATAATATTATTCTTCCGTTTTTAAAGAAAAAACTACTTAAAAAAGTTACAAAAACCAATTTAGACAATCTGGGTATTATTTCTGGGGTCAAAGCAAATGAGAAAGAATTACGTTTGATCATAAATAGCGATCAATCACTTTTTGATAATACACAATTAAATACAATGTTTACTGATTTATCTCCCTATACACCAGAAAAATACCGAGATACATTATTAATGTCTTTATCGATACTACACAATATGTCTAATCATTCTATTTCACCAAAAATACACACCTATGAAGTCTATAATAGTATTAATGGATTATAAAGCAAAATTTGGATCTAAACATTTTGATACTCCTTATCGTAGTGGGATGGATAAAGATAAGCTATCCGACTATTTTTATGATATGGGATTTCGGTTGTCGTATACCTATTTCAATGAAATTAACCTGAATGAGAATACTTTTAAAGGTAAAGATGTGATCTATACTTCTTCAGAAGATATTGGGTATAAGTATAAATCCTATATAGAAGATATGATATATGCATTAGAATTATCTGGCGCAAATGTAATTCCTGCGTACAAGCACTTAAGAGCTAATAATAATAAAGTTTTTATGGAGCTTATGAGACATTTCGAAGACTTGACAAATAATATTAATGCGCAGGTTTATGGTTCTATGAAAGATCTTTTGATGCATTTGGATAAGATCACTTATCCTGTTGTTTTTAAAACTTCTGAAGGTGCCTCGGGAACGGGAGTTTGCCTAATAAAATCTGAAAGAGAATTAATCACTAGAGTCAAGCAAATAAATCAGCGTAATTATCGTAGTGACTTAAAAGATTACGGAAGATCTCTCAAACATAAAGGATACATAAGAGAATCTCTATACAGGCAAAAATTTATACTACAAGATTTTATACCAAATCTGCAGAACGATTGGAAAATCTACATTTTTGGAGAAAAATTATATGTATTTAAAAGACCATTATTAAAAGGACGTGGTATTAAAGCCAGTGGTGGTGGATATGATAATTATTTCTATGGATTAGAAGCCGAAGCACCCGATGGCCTTTTTGATTTTGCACAGGAAATCTATACAAAAATGAATGTCCCTCATATCTCTATTGATATCGTATTTGATGGAAGCGAATTTTATCTAATTGAGTTTCAGTCCCTCTATTTTGGCACAGCAGGAATTCCTTATTCTGAAGGATATTTTACCAATAAAAATGACAACTGGGAATTTGTAACCAAAAAACTAGAAGTAGAGAAAGTATATGCAGATAGTATCGTGCAATATTTAGAGAATAAGAATGTAAAAACAGAACCGATATATCACAGCTAATAATTAAACAATAATCTTTTTAATAGAAATGGATGTACTTTTTGTAAGTAGCGGAAATACAAAGAATGGAATATCTCCTATTGTTTTTAATCAAGGTAATTCTCTGATTGAGCTGGGACATGATGTTTCTTTCTTTACAATTAAAGGTAAAGGGTTTAGTGGATATCTAAAACATGTTTTCATACTAAGAAAATTTCTGAAACGCCATTCTTATGATATCATTCATGCACACTATTCTCTTAGCGCCATAGTTGCAGCTTTGGCAGGAGGAAAACCATTAATAGTATCTCTAATGGGGAGTGATGTAAAAGCTTCCTTTTTGCTAAAATATCTGATCAGAATATTCAATTTCTTTTTCTGGAATAAGATTATCGTAAAATCTCTGGATATGAAAACATCTTCTGGTATTAAAACAGTAAATATCTTACCTAATGGGGTAGATTTTAAAAAATTTAGACCGTTTTCTAAAAAAGAAGCTTTAGAAATTACACAATGGGATCCTAATAAGCGACACATTCTTTTTGCAGCAAATCCCAAAAGAAAAGTAAAAAATTATGAGTTGGCAAAAAGCGCTTTCGAATTACTTGATCATGAGGATATAGAGTTACAATCGCTTATCGATATTCCTAACACGCAAATGCCTGCTTATTTTAATGCTGCAGATGTAATCATTCTTACAAGTTTTTGGGAAGGATCTCCCAATGTAATTAAAGAAGCCATGGCCTGTAATTGTAAAATTGTAGCTGTTAATGTAGGGGATATAAAAGAAACTATTAGAAATACGCCAGGATGTTTTGTCACTGGTTTTAATAAAACAGAGATAGCGAATAAAATTGATAAAGCACTACAATATCCTAAAAGAACAGAGGGTAGAATTCGTATTTCTCACCTGGATTCTGAAGTTATCGCTCCTAAACTAATATCCATTTATAAAGAAGCTTTATAATGACTAAAACACTCACCATACATACAAGTACCAGCGGGATAAACCCAGAGGAATTAGAAGTGCTTTTAGAAAACGATTCTGCAAGTTTTTTTCAAACGCCAGAGGCACTTTCCTTTTTTATCACCGCCGGGTATGAAACTTTTGCTTTTGCCATAGAGTATGATAAAAAAATTACTGCATTTGTTTCCGGAATTGTCCAAAAAGAAAACGGAATTAAGTCCTCTTTTACCCGTAGAGCCATCATTTTTGGAGGCCCCGTTTTTTCTAAAGAAGTAGAAGAAGTTCACGTTACAGAATTGTTTAAAACGGTGGTTAAACATTTAAAACATAAAGTAATTTATATAGAAACTCGTAACCTTAATGACTATAATCAATATAAAAACGCTCTTAATACAGTAGGTTTTGAGTATCATCCTCACTTAAATTTTCATGTATCATGCGATACAGAAGAAAAAGTAAAACAAAGAATTAGCAGTAGTAAACTAAGGCAGGTTAAAAAGAGCTTAAAAGAAGGTGCAGTAGTGCGAGAAGCAAAGCATCAATCAGAGATAGAGGCATACTATGCCATTCTTAGTGACCTATATAAGACAAAAGTAAAAACACCACTTCCAAAATTATATTTCTTTATCACTTTATGGAGCCAGAGAGTTGCAAAATTTCTTTTGGTCTTTTATAAAGACGAAGTTGTTGGCGGGATTGTTTTTCCAATTTTTAGAGATAAAGCAATCTATGAGTGGTATGTGTGTGGTAAGGATAAAGCATATAAGAATATATATCCAAGTATTCTTGCCACATGGTCGGCTATGCTTTATGCATGCAAAAACAACATTAAGAGGTTTGATTTTATGGGAGCAGGAAAACCTGAAGAAGACTATGGAGTAAGAGAATTTAAATCAAAATTTGGAGGGGATTTGGTAGAGTATGGCAGATTTATTTATGTAGCCAATCCACTTTTATATAGTTTGGGAAAAAGGGCAGTTAAAATTTTAAAAAACAGTTGATTGTAAAAAATAAAATTAAATACGTATGAAGATCCTTATCGATATTGGTCATCCAGGTCATGTTCATTTGTTTAAAAACTTTGCATTAGAAATGCAAAAAAGAGGACATGAATTTCTTTTTACATGCCGCGAAAAAGAATTCGAGATCGAGTTATTGAAAGCTTCAGGGCTTCGCTTTATTTCGTTTGGTAAAAAATATAATACCACTATTGGAAAAATATTTGGCTTACTAAAATTCGATATTATGGAAATTCTTCATGGGTTGAAGTTTCGTCCTGATATTTTAATGAGCCATGGCTCTCCTTATGCGGCACATGCATCGGTTGTATTAGGAAAACCACATATATCGATGGAGGATACAGGAAATATGGAACAAGTGCGTTTATATTTACCTTTTACAAATAGTGTTTTAACCTCTAATGCGTTTCATAAAGAGTTGGGAGATAGGCAAATATGGTATGATGGGTATCATGAATTAGCCTACCTGCACCCTAATAGATTTGTTGCAGACCCAGGTATTTATGATGTTCTAAAAATTAACCCCGATGCTAAATATGTAATACTTCGATTTGTGTCATGGAATGCAAGTCATGATGTAAATCAATCTGGACTATCTATACAGGAAAAACGAGAACTGATAGATTATTTAGAAAAGAAATATACGGTCTTTATCTCCTCTGAAGGAAAATTGCCAGATGAATTCAAAAAATATCAAATAAGAATACCGCCAGAAGAAATGCATAATGTTTTGGCTTATGCTTGTATGTTTATTGGCGAAGGAGCAACAATGGCCTCAGAATGCGCCGTACTTGGTACACCCGCACTATATATAAATAGTATCATGGCAGGAACCATCAGGGAACAAGAAAAATATGGGTTACTGTTTAGCTTTAAAAATGGAGAAGGTGTATTGTCTAAAATTAAAGAACTTGATGAAATCCCTGATTTGAAAGAAGTATTTAAAAAAAGACTAGAAAAGTTATTAAAAGATAAAATTGATGTTACCTCTTTTATGGTATGGTTTGTAGAAAACTATCCTCAAAGCAAAAAAGCTATAATAGACAATCCAAAAATACAACTCGAGTATAAATGATAGATTTTACCGTACAGCGATATAGAGAATTGTTACGAGCATTGATGAACAACGGCTATCAATTTCAAACTTTTGCAGAGTTTATTGCAAAACCAGGAAAAAAAAGCATTGTTCTAAGGCATGATGTAGATTTATTACCACAGAACTCATTGGCTTTTGCAAAGCTTCAAGCTTCAAAAGGAATTAAGGGAACTTACTATTTTAGAGCTGTTCCAGAAAGTTGGAATGAAAAAATAATCCTGAAAATAGCAGATCTCGGCCATGAGATAGGATATCACTATGAATGCTTAACAACTACAAAAGGTGATGTAGAAGCAGGAATTCAAGATTTTAGAAATAATCTTTTTGCACTAAGAGAACTTACACCTGTATCTACTATTTGTATGCATGGCTCACCATTATCTAAATATGATTCTAAGGACCTGTGGAAAACATACCGATATCAGGATTTTGGTATTATTGGCGAACCTTATTTTGATATAGATTATGATAAAGTGTATTACTTAACAGATACAGGAAGGAAATGGGATGGACATAAGACCAGTGTAAGAGATTGGGTGAATACCAGATATGACAAAACTTTTCACAGCACCCCCGAAATTGTCGAAGCACTCAAAAATGCAGCATTTCCTAACCAGGTTATGTTTACATTTCATCCTCAACGATGGAATGATAACATCATAAAATGGAGTAAAGAATTAGTGCTACAGAATGTAAAAAATGTAGTTAAGAAGCATTTTTATGTAAAAAATAACCTATGATTTTCAATTCAATCGATTTTGCTTTATTAATTCTTTTAGAGACATTAAACAACGACTGTTCAAACTTTAATACTGTATTCAAAATGTGTTCTTCTTTCGTGTGGTGAATTAATAAGTACTCTTATCACTTTAAAGTTTACTGTTTTGGTTCAAAAACAACAACATTATTATTTTTAAGGTTATTTTACCTCTTATTTTTGTTGTTTTACCGATGTTTAATTGATTTTTTAACAAAAAGTGTAAGTTTTTTTGTTAAGATTAACTTTTTTTCCTATTAAATCCCTTTTATTTTCTTAGTTTTTACGGGTAAAAATCTGTAAAACAGGAATTTAGCATAATTATTTTGTGGTAAACCCGTTATCGATTTTACTCTTCTTGTAGTATCTTTAAAGTGTTAACCAAATCTAAATATCTATGCTACTAAAACATAGTTTTCTGAAAACAAAACCACTTGTTTTCAGCTCATCGGGTTGCTTATTTTTTGATTCATTTTCATCTTCTAAATTTAGTGTTGAGGTATGATCATAAGAACTATTAGTGCAGAAGCTTATGCTATTTTAGATAAGAAGAGTAAAAACCTTACTAATTCTATTTTTTCTGGTACTAAACCTTATGCGTTAAGGGGTAAAAGTAAGGTTGCAATCAAAAAGATAATTACCAGGAAATTGGGTAATGATGCTTGTGATTTTATAAGTAGTCACCTGCAAGAATTTCGATTGTTTGATGTGTTACTTTGTGATACCAGGGATAAAAATAATATTGATGCTTATCCAAAAGAATCATTTCAGGCAATTGTAAATCTACAAGAAGTTAATCACTACAGGCGAATTAATAAATTTCTTGAAATGGTAAATGATAAATTACCAGAAGGAGGATTGTTTGTTAATACGATAGAAACTTATGAAACCCGTAAAGAAAGAATACTTAAAAAATTTCCTAAGCCTTTAAATTATCTATATTATTTAGGTGATTTTATCTTTCATAGAGTTAGTCCTAAGCTAAAGTGGTCAAAAAAAATATATTTTAATATTACAAAAGGTTACGGTAGAGTATTAACAAAGGCCGAAGTGTTAGGAAGATTATATAGTTGTGGTTTTGATGTAATAGAAGAAAAAGTAATTGATAATAAATTATATTTTGTAGCAAAGAAAACAAAACTTCCTTTGTATGATATGAACCCTACCTATGGCCCTTTAATTAGTCTGAAACGTGTAGGTAAAAATGGAAAATTAATTAATGTATATAAGTTGCGAACCATGCATCCATACTCTGAGTATCTGCAACATTATGTTTTTCAAAAGAACAATCTGAAAAAGGGAGGGAAATTAAAAAACGATTTTAGAATATCTAATACAGGTAAATTACTTAGAAAATATTGGATAGACGAACTACCTATGGTTCTTAATTTTTTAAAAGGAGACATGAAACTTATAGGAGGGCGCCCTCTTAGTAGTCATTACTTTAGTTTGTATACCAAAGAATTACAGGAAAAAAGAATTAAATTCAAACCAGGCCTCATTCCCCCATTTTATGCTGATATGCCAGATACACTAGAAGAAATTATAGCGTCTGAAATGAAATATTTAACAGCATATGAGAAAAACCCAATTTTAACAGATATTAATTACTTATTTAAAATCATTAAAAACATTGTAGTAAAAGGAAAAAGAAGTTTTTAAAAGTATTGGTTTTAGCTTTCTTGGCCTTATAGAATATTCAGCTTCAAGTACCTCATAGAATTTGAAATTCTTTCGTGATAGTTCATATATAATAGTTAAATTTACAATAATTAAATTCTCTTTAAACCGAAAGAATTCATAAAATGAATTATGAGATCGATGATGATTCTGAAAATCTATTCATCAAAGAATTACTAGAAAGATATATAGCCCACTGGAGGTTGTTTATTGTTTCTCTTGTAATTTGTTTTGTGATAGGTTTTTTCTATTTAAGATATACTCCTAAGATGTATCGAGCTACATCTACTATATTAATTAAATCAGAGAATAATGGAGCAATGTCTGAACTTTCTGCTTTTGAAG
The DNA here is from genome assembly GCF_000626715.1 of Aquimarina atlantica. Classification (GTDB taxonomy): domain Bacteria; phylum Bacteroidota; class Bacteroidia; order Flavobacteriales; family Flavobacteriaceae; genus Aquimarina; species Aquimarina atlantica. Next base: position 177,252 of record NZ_AQRA01000006.1, read on the forward strand.
ACCTCTCTATTTTTAAAAATGCTAAAAGAGAAGTAGAAAATGAGATAGAAATACTTAAATCACGACCATTACTCGAAAATGTTGTTAAAAAACTACACTTAAATGTTCAGTATTTTAGTAAAACCAAATACTCTAAACGATTTGTAGAACTTACTAAAAACTCACCTATTAAAGTTAAGTTTCTAGAAGATTCTTATTATGATCAGGGATTAAATTTTATCATTACCATTCTGCCTAATACGCAGTTTGCTATAAAAGATACCAACGAAAAATTCATTCTAAAAGGAGAATACGGAAAATGTATAGGTTCTCCCTTTGGAGATATTTTGGTTGAACCGGATTTTAGAATTCTTCACAAGTATACCGGTGCTAATATCTATGTAAATAGTACTCCGCTTTTGGATATGGTAGAAAGATATAAATCGACCATAAAAATAGGCCTTACAGATCAAAATACAAGTGTAGTCACATTAACACTAACTACCATAGCTCAAGATAGAGCTAAAGAAATATTAAATAGTCTTATCGAAGAATATAACAAGGATGTTATTAAAGATAAAAATCAAATCTCTGCAAATACTGCCGATTTTATAAAAGAACGAATACATATTATTAATCAAGAATTAGATGACTTAGAGAAAAATGTCGAATTCTTTAAAACCGAAAATAACTTAACAAATTTATCTTCAGAAGCTTCTTTAATGCTAGAAAAGTCTTTTGTTAATGAAAAAGAACAGTTAGCTGCAACAATACAAATGGGATTAATAGATTATTTAATGGATTATTTAGAAAATTCTAAAAATGATCTTCTTCCTGTAAACCTTGGGTTTGAAGACCGTAAGGCGGTAACCATGATTTCCCGATACAATGATATAGCATTACAGCGAAATAGAATACTTAAGAGTTCGGGAGTAGAAAACCCGCTATTAATAAGCTTAAATGATAAGCTTTTTGATTTAAGAAAGAGTATAGAACAAAGTCTTATCAATCTAAAAAAAACGCTTCAACTTAAAATAGATAATCTTAAAAACAGTGATGCCGTAGTAAATGCTCAAATCTCATTATTACCAGAAAAAGAACGAAAACTCAGAGATATACAGAGACAACAACAAATCAAAGAAACTCTGTTTTTGTATTTATTAGAAAAAAGAGAAGAAACAGCAATCTCTCTTGCTGCTACTGTTTCGAATGTGAAGGTTATCGAAAAAGCATATATTTCTAGAAGCCCTATAAAACCAAAAAAGAATATTGTATTTCTAACAGGCTTTCTTGCGGCACTAATTATACCTATCGTTATTGTTTTCTTTAAGGATTTAATGAATACTAAAGTCAATGATATTAAAGAACTAAAAAAGAAATTAAAATTACCTCTACTAGGTAGTATTCCTTCATCTCCAGAAGATAAAAAATTGGTAACACCAAAAGCGGATCGATCCATATTAGCAGAAGCATTTAGATTGTTAGAAACCAATCTTGACTTTCTCTTAGCGCATTCTAAAGAAAAAGGAAAAACCATTTTGATTACTTCTAGTATTAAAGGAGAAGGAAAGTCATTTGCCGCTAGTAATCTGGGAATAACTCTTGGTCGTTCTGGAAATAAAGTTGCTTTGTTAGAAATGGATTTAAGATCTGCAGAGTTAAGAGAGCGGATGGATGTTGATGGTAAAAAAGGAATTACCAACTTTATTCGAGACGAATCTATACGGGTAGAGGATATAATGTCTAACATGAAAGGCTTTAAAAACTTAGACGTTTTTACTTCTGGGCCTAAACCGCCAAACCCCGCAGAATTATTAAAACATGAACGAATTGAAGAATTATTTAAGTATCTAAAAAAAGAATATGATTATATTCTTATAGATACACCTCCTATTACTGTTGTGGCAGATACATTATTATTAAGCTCTTATGCAGATTTGTGTATCTATGTAGTAAGGCAAAAGTTTTCTGATAAAAGACTTTTGGATATCCCAAAAACATTAAATCAAGAAAAAAGGTTTACTTCTATAGCAGTTTTGTTTAATGATGTAGATTTTAGAAAAATTGGGTATGGATATGGCTACGGATATGGGTATGGAGAAAGACCAAAAGCTGGATTCTTTAAAAGAGTGTTAAACCTCATGACTAGCAGATAACCTAAACCCATAAGAATTAGAAGAACTATGGTTTTAATCGACCAATTTGTATATATTTAAATAGTAAATATATGGATAAGAATCTTAGTATAAAACAAGTTTCTTTATTGGATAAGAATTGAGTTTTTACTATATTCATAATGTAAATACAGCCTGTCATACAACCTTAATTAGTCAAAATTCCCCCTAAAAGAAGCTCGTGCCTTTTCGAGAAAATAAGTTGAATTAGTAGAGAAATTTGTAATCATTATTTCGAATTACAAAACAAAAAAACAACTTAATGCATTTTAGAATAGAATACTTGTTCTTTTATGTGAAAAAATGAAAAATATAATGACTGAAAAAATTTACACCGAAGAAAATAGTGAATATTTAAAAAAAAATCCTACCTGGCACGCCGAAGATTCTCCTTGGAAAGCTAAGCAGATCATCAAAATGTTGGATCGTAATCCAATACATCCAAAATCTATTGCAGAAGTTGGCTGTGGTGCTGGTGAGATATTAAATCAATTGCATAAAACAATGCCCGATGATGTGCATTTTACAGGATATGATATTTCGAATGATGCTATTAATATTGCCAGGCAAAGAGAAAAATCTAGATTAGAATTTAGATCTGAAGATTTTCTAAAGATAAACTCAAAATTTGATTTATTACTCATGATAGATGTTTTTGAACATGTTGACGATTATCTTGGGTTCTTAAAATTATGTAAGCATAAAGCTAAAAATACGATATTTCATATCCCATTAGATATATCAGTTAACCGACTATTGAAAAATGATCTTATGTCTTTACGAAAATCTGTAGGACACCTACATCATTTCACAAAAGAAACAGCAATAGCTACATTAAAAGATTGTGGATATGAGATTGTTGATTTTTTTTACACGACAAGTTTTCTGGATTTTCCTAGAAAAACAATAAGTTCAAAAATTACATACTTACCCAAAAAAATAATGTATAAAACCAATAAAGATATAACTGTAAAGTTATTAGGCGGATGCTCATTATTGGTCATGACAAAATAATATAAATTACGATGGTACTAATTTGTATTTAGATGCGCTTAGTTTTAATAAAATTTTGGATCTAGTCTATAGATAATTAAAATTCTGAAGTAAAATGAAACTCGATCGATGGATATTTTTGCTGTGTCATTTGTAAGCTGAAAGAAGAATCAGCCAAAAATACCAGTTGACCCTGTTTATCTTTTGCCAGAAATTTACTTTTTACACGTTTAAAATCTTTAAACTCATCATTATCCTGATCTTTTGCTTCTACCCAACAGGCCTTAAAGACATTTAGATTTTCATATGTACATTTTGCCCCATATTCATGTTCTAATCTATATTGAATTACTTCATATTGTAAAGCACCAACTGTTCCTATTACTTTTCTTCCATTCAATTCTAATGTAAAAAGCTGTGCAACCCCTTCATCCATTAATTGATCTATCCCCTTTGCTAATTGCTTAGATTTCATAGGATCTGCATTGTTGATATATCTAAAATGTTCTGGAGAAAAACTAGGGATGCCTTTATAGTGCAACACTTCTCCTTTGGTAAGAGTGTCTCCAATTTTAAAATTCCCGGTATCATGTAATCCAACAATGTCACCAGGGTATGATATATCTACAATTTCCTTTTTTTCAGCAAAAAAAGCATTAGGGCTAGAAAATTTAAGTTTTTTATTATGTCTGGTATGCAGATACGGAACGTTTCTTTCAAAAGTTCCTGATACAATTTTGATAAAAGCCAGTCTGTCTCTATGTTTGGGGTCCATATTGGCATGGATTTTAAATACAAATCCGGTAAAATCTTTTTCTTCAGGATGTACCAATCGTACATCACTTTCTTTTGGTTTTGGAGGAGGGGCAATAGAAACAAAACAATCTAATAATTCTCTAACGCCAAAATTGTTTAATGCTGATCCAAAAAATACAGGTTGTAAATCCCCATTTTGATACTGTTCTTTTTCAAATTTTGGGTATATCCCTTCTACCAATTCTAATTCTTCACGTAATGTGTCTGCGGCAGTATCTCCAATAATATCATTAAGATCCATAGACGATAGATCAGATATTTCAATAGTCTCTTCAATATTTTTTCTATTATCGCCACTAAAAAGATTAATATTTTTCTCCCAAATATTATAAATCCCTTTAAAATCATACCCCATTCCGATAGGAAAACTTAGCGGTGTAACCGTAAGACCAAGTTTTTGTTCTATTTCATCCAGAAGTTCAAAAGCATCTTTTCCTTCACGATCCAGTTTGTTAATAAAAACAATCATAGGGATATTTCTCATTCTACAAACAGAAACTAATTTTTCGGTTTGTTCCTCAACACCTTTTGCAACATCAATCACAACAATTACACTATCCACAGCAGTTAATGTTCTAAACGTATCCTCAGCAAAATCTTTATGCCCGGGAGTATCCAGAATATTAATCTTAATGTCTTTATACTCAAAAGCTAATACAGAGGTAGCGACAGATATACCTCTTTGACGTTCAATTTCCATAAAATCACTGGTAGCTCCTTTTTTAACTTTGTTTGATTTTACGGCCCCTGCTTCTTGAATAGCACCTCCAAAAAGTAATAATTTTTCGGTCAATGTAGTCTTACCTGCATCAGGGTGAGAGATGATCCCAAAGGTTCTTCTTCTCCCAATTTCGTCTATAAATTTCATTTGATTTTGTTTATTATTCTAAATATTTAGATACATCCATAATAGCATCAAATTTCTTATCAAAATAAGCGTTTAATTGCCTATTCATTTTATAATCCCTATAAGTTTGATGATATATTTATTATCTGTCCTTATATCTAAATGAGGATGCAAATATAATATTAAAATAGACAATAAAGCTCTTACGATTTCATAGTGTAGGAACATTGAAATGTCTGGTACGAAAAAATACATTTGAAAATTTATCTATATGTATTTAATCGATAAAAGTTATTTTTTGTCGATTATTTCAAAATTAGCTATAAAGCTAAATGTTAAAACAATTAGATTTATATCTAATTTCATAATTATTAAGATGTTATTAGGGGAGATTGATTATGAATTTATACATGCTGCTTCTTTTATTTTGCTTGACGAACGGAGATTTTAGCTTTATAGAATTAGATGTATTAAGTATAATTAGAATTAAACAATAGGAGGGGGATCCTTTTTTAAATATATAAATAAACTTTGGCGAGCATGTGCATTTCACCGGTTAAAAGTGATTTGCATCGAGAAAACTGGAAAATTAATTTTATTAAATAGTTAAGAAATTTATTTTCTTAGTTTTGTAAAAATGTTATGGTAAAACCGTATTTTTATTACGGTTTTTATTGTATGATATTAATTATGTTTTATAAATAATTTGTAAAAATTCTATAAAATGAATTTTTGTAAATGACATTATAAATGTTCGTCATATGAAAAAAATTACTTTGGGGGGAAATTCTGGATCAACGTCCAGAATTAAAGTATTTGTATTATTTCTTTTTTTTAGTACTTCGTTTATCGGAGTTAAAGCACAATGTCTTGGTAATTCTCAAACTTTTGATTGGAGTCTTTTGACTCCTAATCCCTGGGATGAAACAACAGTTCTAAGTTCTACCTATACGACTTCGGTGTGTTCTGCTCCTGCAACTTTAACATTAACATTACAAGATCCTGATAATGTTTTAAGTAATAGTGGAACAGAAATCGATAATAAACGATATAAAATGGCTATGAGAGATGTAGCTGTAGGTGATCAAATAAGCCTTACTATAGATTTTTCTACGCCCGTTATGCTCAATGATTTTAAAGTAGACGATATTGATAATAATGTAACTTTTGATGATGATGTTACTTTTACTGCCTCTGTTGGAGGAGTAAATGTTCCTTTAGTACTTACTGCGGCTGGAGATACCCCTAGTTTTACAATTATTGGGCAAACGGCAGATGGGCAATCAGATAATCCGTCGAGTACCAATGACAACGGATCTGTATTGGTCAACTCTAATGGAAATGTAATTGACAAATTAATAATTTCTTATGCTGCAGGAGTAGCAAGAAGTGGTCTTGACCAAACAATATGGTTATCAGAAGATTATAGTATTTGCTGTCCTGTGATTGATCAATGTGATTCTACAATTTCTGGAAACATTGATACAGATGGAGATTCTGTTTCAGATATATGTGATAATGATGATGATAACGACGGTATTTTAGATACAGAAGAAGGAATATGTACCCCTGTACAATCTGGAAATTGGAATGGTACCAGTTTTAACAATACAACAACCATAGCTCCAGATTTAATTATAAGAGCTACTACAAATACAACTACAGGGTTTTCTAATGGAAATTTTAATCCTGGGGGAACAGGTTTCTGGTCAGAAAATTTAGCAGGAAATGTTTCATTACAAAATGATTATAATTGGAACTCGACATTAACTATTAGTTTTGAAGATGCTTTAGGGAATCCTGTAATTGTGGATAATCCGATAATACATTTAGATCGCATAGGGTCATTTAGTGGGCCAACTCAAAATTCGGCAGATATTACCTTGCTGGGAGGATTAACCTGGAGTAAACTAGGCGGAACAAAAGATTTTCATACAACATCTACAACTGCAAGAGATGGAGGAGCAAATTCTGCCTATTTAGGTATTTATACAAGAGAAAGTAGTATGAATGATGCCGATGGAACTGCATCTGGTTCTTTACAGATACAGGGAGCAATTTCTTCTTTTACACTCCAATTTGTTCAGGTAGGAGGAAGCGGAATAGGATATGACCGTCTAGAATTAATAGTATTTACCTGTAAAAGTACCGATACAGATAATGATGGAACTCCGGATTATCACGACTTAGATAGTGACGGAGATAATTGTAATGATGTTATTGAAGCTGGATTTACAGATAATGATGATAATGGCCTTTTGGGAAATGGTATTTTTGGAGCTGGACTTACCGTCGATGGGAATGGTTTAGTTACCTCGGGTAGTGATGGCTATACCGGGACTAATAGTAATGTTATCACTCCCGGAGTTGCTCCAACTATTACTACCCAGCCGTCTAATGTTACCATATGTGAAGGAACAGATACTACATTTACGATATCCACTTCTAATGCAGATACATATCAATGGCAATTATTTAATGGTAGTTCCTGGGATGATTTAACAGATAGCGGTATTCATAGTGCAACAACTACAAATACATTAACAATAACAAATGCTTCAGCATCTGATGATGGAAATCGATATCGAGTAATTGTTTCCAGTTCTACATATGCATGTGATTTTAAAATTTCAGAAGAAAGAATACTTACTGTTAATGCTGCACCGACTATTAGTATCACAAGTGCTCCAATTTGCTCAGCTGATTCAACAACTTATTCCTTAGAGGTAACGGTAAGCTCGGGTACAGTGACCAGTACTTCTGGAACGGTAAGCAATATTTCTGGTAATATATGGAGTGTTGAAGGGATAACACCAGGAGTAAACATTAATATTACAGCAACTGCAGTTAATGGTTGTAAACGAATACTTCCTGTTACTATACCTTTATCATGCCTTATAGCAAATAATGATACAGTAACTATTGATGGTGATACAGGAGGTAATTCTATCAATGTTGTTAACGATAATGATATTTTAGATGGAAACGGGGTTACACTAGGAGTCGATGTTATGGTAACCACAGTCACAGACCCCAACCCGGGAGATGGTGTTAGCTTCGACCCAAGTACAGGCGAAGTTACAGTTTTACCAAATACTCCACCAGGAGATTATACTATTACCTATACCCTGTGTAGTATAGCGATCCCATTAGCTTGTGATGATGCGGTGATTACAATAACAGTAGTTCCTGCTCCAAATGGTACTGTAACTGGTCATTTGTATAGTGACTTAAATGATAATAGCACACAGGATATTGGCGAACCGGACTTAGAAGGGGTAGATGTTAATATTATTGATATTAATGGGGTAGAACAAATTGTAACTACCGATCTAAATGGAGACTTCACGGCAAATGTTCCTGTAGGAGCAACCGTAGTTGATATCGATAATACAACACTTCCGTTAGGAAGCTTACAAACCGAAGGAACTGACCCAACAACAGTAAATGTAATAGGAACCGGAATAACAGTAGAAGAAAATAATGGATTTGTGATAATTGCTGATGTTGATGATGAAATCGTCGTGTATACCGGGATCTCTCCCAATGGAGATGGCGTTAATGATCAGTTTAGGATAGTAGGATTAGATAATTTCCCAAATAACACATTACAGATATTCAACCGTTGGGGAGTTAAGATATTTGAAGAGAACGGATATGAACAATCTGGAGCTAGATTTTTTGAAGGAATTAGTGAAGGAAGAGCTACAATGGGTAAGAATAAAGAATTACCAGTAGGGACTTATTTTTATGTTTTAGAATATGAAAACGCTAGTGGAATCAACATGTCCAAAGCTGGTTACTTGTATATAAATAGATAAATGTATCTGGAATATCATATATTTGTTATTCCCTAAATCGAATTAAATACTTATGAATACATCGTCAATAATGTTTATGCTTGTAGTTTTAGGTTTTGCTACAACTTCTATTTGCGCACAACAAGATGCTCAATATACCCAATACATGTACAATACGATAAGTGTTAATCCTGCCTATGCTGGTAGTCGTGGAGTATTAAGTATTATGGGGCTGCATCGTAGTCAATGGGTTGGCTTAGATGGTGCGCCTCGTACTCAAACACTTACTGTAAATACTCCAATAGGAGGTAATGAACGCCTGGGTTTAGGTATATCTATTGTTAATGATGAGATAGGTCCTACCGATGAAACATATTTTGATATTGATTTTTCTTATTCTATTCCTACTTCGGATGTTGGAAAGTTAAGTTTCGGATTAAAAGCAGGTGGTCATTTGTTAAACGTAGATTTTCAAAAACTATCTCAGTTTAATAGTAATGATGCTTTGTTTGAAAACAATATTGATAATAAGTTTAGCCCTAATGTTGGGGTTGGAGTCTATTATCATACAGACCGTTTTTATGTGGGATTAAGTGCTCCTAATCTGTTAGAAACAGATCATTTTGATGAAAGCACGACAACTAGTAATAGTACAGCAGTGAGTTTTTTGGCAGAAGAACGTATCAACTATTATTTAATAGCAGGACATGTTTTTGATTTGACCGATGATATAAAATTTAAACCTGCTGTTTTAAGTAAACTAGTATTTGGAGCACCATTACAAGTAGACGTTTCTGCAAACTTTTTGTTATATAACCGCTTAACCTTAGGAGCAGCATATCGTTGGAGTGCAGCTGTAAGTGGTATGGTAGGCTTTCAGATATCAGACTCGATGATGATCGGATTTGCTTATGATCGAGAAACAACAGAATTAGGACAATCACAATTTAATGATGGAAGTTATGAAGTGATGCTACGATTCGAACTTTTCAAAAAATATAATAGAATGCTAACACCGCGCTTCTTTTAATTAAGATTTTAAAATGTAATAGTAAAAAAATGGGGAAATATTTACTTAAGTCATTGTTGATTTTTATGCTGTTGTTTTTCGGAAACAACACTCTTTTATCTCAAGAAAAAAAACTCAAAAAAGCCAAAGAACAGTACGATAAGTACCAATATATTGATGCACAAGAAACGTATCTTAAAGTAGCTAGAAAAGGATATAAGAGCGCAGATCTTTTTATGAATCTGGGCGATAGTTATTATTTTAATAGCCAATTTGAAGAGGCACTAAAATGGTATGAGGAATTAGTAAACTCTTATCCCGACCAGATCCAGCCAGAATATTATTTTAGATACGCTCAAACACTAAAAACTGTAGAAAGATACCAGGATTCTGATATATACATGAAAAAATTTGCAGCCGCTAATGGAAATGATCTACGTGCAAAATTATTTTTAGATGGCTCTGATTATCTAAAACGGATTGATTTTCAATCCGGTAGATTTGAAATAGAAAATGCATCAGTAAACTCTTCTTTTGTTGAGTTTGGAACTGCTTTTTATGGAAAAAATATAGTTTTTAGCTCTTCTAGAGATACACTTACATTTAAAAAAACTATTCACCAATGGAATGGAGAGGCTTTCTTAAATCTTTTTGAAGCAAAATATGATTCTGTAAATAATAATTTTTCAAAAATTAAAAGGTTTGATCGAAAAATAAACTCCAAATTTCATGAATCAACACCTGTTTTTACAAAGGATACACGAACTATTTACTTTACAAGAAATAATTTTGAAGAAGGTAAACTAGGCCGTGATCAAAAGGGAACAAATAAGTTAAAAATATATCGCTCCTATAAAAATCCAGAGGGAGGATGGACAACACCGCAAAATTTACCATTTAATAGTGACGAGTATTCTGTTGCACATCCTACATTAAGTAGTGATGAGAAAACATTGTATTTTTCGTCAGATATGCCAGGAGGAAAAGGAAGTTCTGATTTGTATGAAGTGGCTATTAATAGTGATGGTAGTTTTGGAGAACCAAAAAATTTGGGAGATAGAATTAATACAGAAGGAAAAGAAACCTTCCCATTTATAGGAGCAGATGGTGAGCTATATTTTTCGTCTGATGGGCATATGGGCTTAGGAGGATTAGATGTATACGTTACAAAGATTAACCCACAAACAGATAAAGAAAAGTTAGTGGTAAATGTTGGTAGGCCTATTAATGGACCTAAAGATGATTTTGCTTTTATAATTGATGAGAATACCAAGAAAGGATATTTTTCGTCTAATCGTGAAGGAGGAAAAGGAAGCGATGATATTTATAGCTTTGTAGAACTAGAAGATTTAAAAGATTTCTGCGAGACTACTATTGCAGGATTAGTTACCGATAAAGATACTAATGAATTATTACCAGGGACCAAAGTCTCTCTATATGATAGTAATAATAATCTAATACAAAGTTTTGTTGTGGGTGATGAAGCTACCTATTCACAACTGGTTGAATGTGAATCCAGCTACTTTGTACGTGCAGAGAAAGAAGAATACAACACTTTGGAGAAGCTCGTGAATACGTCGGATAAATCCCAAACTATAGATACTCCGCTTGCACTAGAAAAGAAAATTAAAACTGCAGATGTAGGAGATGATTTAACAAAGATATTAGCGCTTAAACCAATTTATTTTGATTTTAATGGATATACAATACGTTCTGATGCAAAAATAGAACTGGCAAAAGTAATTGAAGTGATGAATCAATATGCGAATATGAAACTAGAAATAAGAGCGCATACAGATAGTCACGGAGAAGATCAATACAACTTATATTTATCTGAGAAAAGAGCCGAAGCTACTGTAAATTATATGATCGATAATGGTATATCTGCAGATCGATTAACAGGAAAAGGATATGGAGAAACTCAATTAGTTAATGACTGTGGTAATGAATCGAATTGCGAGAAAGACAAACACCAGTTAAATAGACGAAGTGAATTTATTATCGTTAAATAATTTTTAGAACAATACTTTTACACATATTGTCAAAAACGCCTCATGATATTGAGGCGTTTTTTATTGAAGAAATACTATTTTTAAAAAACTACAGGAGTACATACTCAAAAATAAACAGGTAAATCAATCTTAGGATATGGCAGGTTTCTTGTTGTACTATTTTCAAATTTTGTGGTAAAGCTTTTTGCTAAGAATAGATACTACTAAATTAATCTCTATAGACAATATGGATTATGAATTACTCTTATGATTTTGTAATTTTGAAGCAATTAAAAACAATGGAAGAAGAAGAAAAAGTTATCCTGGTTAACGAAAATGACGAGCAAATCGGGCTGATGCCTAAATTAGAAGCACATCAAAAAGCTGTATTGCATAGAGCCTTTTCGGTATTCATTATGAATAGTAAAAACGAATTAATGCTTCAGCAAAGAGCACATCATAAATACCATTCACCAGGTTTGTGGACAAATACATGCTGTAGCCACCAAAGAGAAGGAGAAACTAATGTAGAAGCAGGAATACGAAGATTACAAGAAGAAATGGGATTTACTACTTCATTAAAAGACTCTGTTTCGTTTATATATAAAGCTCCTTTTGATAACGGACTTACCGAACATGAATATGATCATGTGTTATTAGGAAAGTATGAAGAAGATCCTGTTATTAATCCAGAAGAAGTAGTAGATTGGAAATGGATGCCTATAGAAGCAGTGAAACGTGATATATTAGTACATCCCGAACTATATACAGAATGGTTTAAAATCATTTTTGAAAAATTTTATTCGCACATAACCTTATGAGGATTAAAGCATGTAGGAAAGCTCATTTTAATGCAGCACATCGATTATATAGAAAAGATTGGAGTGACGAAAAGAACCTTCAAATATTTGGCAAGTGTAGCAATCCGAAATATCACGGTCATAATTACGAACTTGTCGTAGCTGTAATAGGAGAGACTGATCCCGAAACAGGTTTTTTAATGGATCTTAAGATCTTAAAAGAATACATTAAAACCGAAGTCGAAGATTATATGGATCATAAAAACCTTAACGAAGAAGTAGAAGAGTTTAAGAGTTTAAATCCTACTGTAGAAAATATAGCCTACGTAATATGGAATAGATTGCGTAAAAAGATAGCACCACAATACGATATTGAAGTTACCTTATACGAAACGCCTCGCAATTTTGTAATCTATAAAGGAGAATAAAATATGGGGCTACAAGTTGGTGATAAGGTTCCTGAGTTTATCGCTACAAATGATAAAGGAGAACATTTTTTGAGTTCTGATATTATCGGTAAAAAAAATCTGGTACTCTATTTTTATCCTAAAAATTTTACTCCCGGTTGTACAAAAGAAGCCTGTAATTTTAGGGATAGTTATGTAGATTTTGAAAATCTTGGTGTAGAAGTGATAGGCATAAGTGCCGATAGTATAAAATCACATACAAGATTTAAGAATACATACAAACTCCCTTTTATGTTTTTATCTGACTCTAATGGTGAATTAAGAAAGCTTTTTGGAGTGAAATCAGAAGTATTGGGATTACTACCGGGAAGAGAAACCTATGTGATAGATGAAAAAGGAATCATACAATTAAAATTTAATAGTATGAAAGCTTCAGAACATGTAAGTAAAGCACTAGAAAAAATAAAAGAAATAGTAAATGAGTAACTAACTCCTCCTGAAAATAAAAATTTGAGAAGGAGTTCACCTTTTACATACTTCATTATTGAATTGAAAACACTAATTTTGCACAAAACAAATTAGATATGGCAAATAAAAGAGACCTTAAAAAAGATATAAACTACGTTTTAGGAGATATTATAGAAGAAGTCTATATGTGGGAATTAGAAAACCCAGGTAAAGATGGTAAATCTGGAGAAGCAATTATCGATGAAGCAATTGCATCTTTTGATAGTTTTATGGCTAGAGCTAATGAACGAAAACTCGAAAACCCTAAAAAACATTTTAAATCTCTTCGTGATGATTTAGAAAAAACAGCTAAGGCTTTAGTTGAAAAAGTAAATGCACTGTAATTTTCTTTAAAAAATATTTGTAAAAACGGTTATAGAAATTATATTTGCAACCGCTTTTGCCGATATAGCTCAGCTGGCTAGAGCAGCTGATTTGTAATCAGCAGGTCGTGGGTTCGAGTCCCTCTATCGGCTCTTAAAAAAGTCCTAAACTTAATGTTTAGGACTTTTTCTTTTTTTAATTGTTTAAAAAGAAAGAATACACTTAGATACTTAGGTATTCTATAAAACGATTTTTTTAGATACAACAACCGTTTGATGGATGATAAGAGCATCCAGGAATGTAAGTAGCACCACAACTAGGATTGTTTAATGCAACATGAGTTGTAGTACAGCATCGTAATGCAGGATTACAGCATTTTCGAAGTACCGGAATACGACCACCGTGTATTCCTTTTTGCTCACTTTTTTTAAGACTTTTTGTTCCTTCTAAATTTAGAATGGTTTTTAACATGATGTTTTGGTTTTAAGTTTCATCACTAAATTAAGGAAAATACATATCGATGATATACGGTAATACCTCAATTAACATTTTGTGTAAGAGGTGCTTATGTGAATAAGAGGAACTCTTCTTGTATTAATCGTTTTTTAACTTTTATAAGTAGATATTTTCTTAACTTGGTTATGTTATTAACCTTTAAATATATATCATGAAAAAAAAGAATCTGAAATCATTGAAACTTAACAAAAAATCTATTTCTAAATTAGGATTAACGCAAGTTAAAGGAGGGCTAAGAAGAACACAGCTTGTAGGAGGGTGCAGGAGTAAAAATTATGCTTGTGGGACTATCGAATTATGTTTACCATAAAATTCAGCGAACTTCGGTTCGCTTTTCTTTTTTTATAAGTCCAAACCTTTTATCAAATTCAACCAGGAGTTTGCTGTACTAATCTTTCTTCCTAAAATTATTCTTCTGTACTGGTCTTTGCTTCTGCTTCTTTAGCTTTACGATCATCAATATACTTGATCAACTGCTTTCCGTATAATGATTTTTTTACTTTAGGACTTAAAGATCTGGCAACTGTATCCAGAAATTTTATATTGGCATCAAAAACTTCATTAAGCGTGATATAAGGAGCTACTTCTAATTTTCTGTTTGTTACAGCAAAATTAATAGTGTATAAATATTTTTGACGCATTAAATTTTTGTATGCTTTATCATTTTCGATGAGTTTTTCATCATCTTTTTGTTTACTGGCTTCAAAATCTTCTTTGATGATCCTAAGATTTCTATCATTGAATCGTTTAAGCATTTTTTTGTATTCGGTATACTTCTCTTGATTTTTTCCACCTTTTATTTTTACATCATTTTCAAAATCAAGTAAATTAGTCGTTATAGTAATCTCTCCCGGTTCTACAAAAAAGTCAATACGATCATTATATTGTTTTCCGTCGTTTTTATCGAGATATAGATAATGAATTTCGGGTTCTTCAACTTCAGATTTAAGTACAAATTCAGAATTGCCATCGATACTTACAGAGTCTACATTCACCAATAGTGTATCCTGTATCTTTTGTAAGTATACAACTCCTTTTTTTAATCCTTTAATGTTACCTATTACTGTTACATTCCCTTCCTTAGTGGGTGAACTGCAATTGATTAATAATACAGTTAATAATAATAGCGTAGAAAAATATTTCATGTACTGATTTTTGATGTTTAGTAGGGCCACAAAGATGCGAGTTTTATTTTAAATGAAATAAAAAAATAGAATCTAATGGTCAAAAAAATGGTCTCTTTTTTATTAGCTTCCCGAGGCTATTTGCATAAGAATTGTACATAATATAGCTCCGTAGGTTCCTACTACATATCCAAAAACGGCAAGCAATACACCTACTGTGGCTAGTGAAGGATGAAATGCTGCGGCAACTACAGGTGCAGATGCGGCTCCTCCTATATTAGCTTTACTACCTACGGCAAGAAAAAAGTATGGAGCTTTGATCAATTTGGCTACTCCAATAAGGAGAAATACGTGTATAGCCATCCAAACAAGCCCTATGGCAATAAGTCCCGGGTTTTCGAAAATCTTACCGATATCCATTTTCATTCCTATAGTAGCTACCAAAATATAGATAAAAACACTTCCTAGTTTACTGGCTCCTGCTCCTTCATATTGTTTAACTTTGGTGTATGATAACAGAATTCCTATAGCAGTAGCAATAGTAATCATCCAAAAGAACTTAGAAGTAAAAGAGGATAATGCAGAACTCTTGTCGTTAAAGACTTCAAAATTATCAGATAATAGATTAGAAATCCCTGCAGCTCCCCAATGTGAAATTCCTACTACGGTAAATGCAATAGAAAGCATAATGATATAATCGGTCAAAGATGGGGTTCGGGTTATGCTTTCTGCATAACTCGATACTTTTTGTTTTAAAGCTTCGATGGCACTATTGTCTGCTTTTAACCATCGGTCAATTTTATCGCTCTTACCAATACCAAGTAATAATATAGCCATCCATATATTAGCAACTACAATATCAACCAATACCATTCCGCCATATTTCTCGGGATTATATTTATAAATTTCGAGCATAGCAGCCTGATTTGCTCCTCCACCAATCCAACTACCAGCTAATGTAGATAATCCTCTCCATATGGCGTCAAATCCAGCTCCACCAACAGTTTCTGGCGAAACGAGAGAAATGAGTAGAATTGCAATTGGACCACCAATGATAACACCAAGGGTACCTGTTAAAAACATAATTAATGCTTTTGGACCTAAATTAAAAATACTTTTAAGGTCTATACTTAATGTCATTAACACCAAAGAAGCAGGAAGTAAAAATCTACTGGCAACATAATACACATTAGAAGATTTTTCTACTAATACTCCTTCTGCATTTAATTCTTTCCATTCTGGAGAAATAATTCCTAATGAATTGAATATAGCAGGTAATAAATAACAGAGTAGCAGTGCGGGGACAAACTTATAGAAAGTTTTCCAAAAATTATTATGACTAGAGGAAGTATAAAAAACTAACCCTAAACAAAGCATTAAAATTCCAAAAACTATAGTGTCATTTGTAAAAAAAGGAACGTTCTCCATTATTAATTATTTAGTTTTAAAAAAGATATATGGCAAAATACATTTAATTTGAAGAAGACAAAAATGATATCAAAAAAGGAGGTTCTAATCATTAATCCATTTTTTTAATATCATCTTTTGCTGTGCTGTAGCCTTAGGGTCCTGTTTTAAAATTATCTTCTCTATAGTAGGTTTGGTTACATTGGACTTAAGTGTCATGATCTCGTTATTACGCTTAATTCTAAATGTGATTTCGTCTCCAATTTTCCATTTATTAGAATCACCAAACAGATCATATATATTATTAAGGCTGTATTCTTTTTTGTTAATGCTTAGTAAAACATCTCCTTCTAAAATCCCAAGTTCTTTTAAAAAACTATTAAATGGGATATCTGATGTAAAAATCACTTCTTTAGTAACTTCAGAACCAGTTACAAAAGGCTCTTGTTTAAAAATAAAATAAGAAGAAGGAGCATTCTTTGTTCCGTATAATACTCCGGCTTTATTAAGATAAAATTCATAATCAATAGGAGTATTGCTCATAACATGTGTTTGCAAAAATGCACTTACCTCGGGATATGAATCTTCTTCTATAGCCTTAATAAGTTCTTTATCATCAAAAGGAACATCGATACCATATCGAACTGATAAATTTTTAATAAGATCAAGTAATCCATAAGCTCCTTCACTTTTTTCCCGCATTATGATATCCAGGCACATAGATATTAATGCTCCTTTCTCATAAACATTTCTGTAGCTATTGTGATAAGGATCGACCAAAATGTTTTTACTCATAGTCGAAAAAGCTATAGAATCATCAAAAGAAGAGGAGGCTTCAATCTTACCAATAATTCGTTCAAAAAATTCATCTTTTGTAATAAGCCCTTGTGTGATTTGGAATAACATCGAAAAATACTCTGTAGTACCTTCGTATAACCACAAATGCTCCGACATTTTTGGATTGTTATAATCAAAATTATGGATTTCTTCAGAATGAATGGTTAATGGTGTCACAATATGAAAAAACTCATGAGAAACAACATCAGTAAGCGCTTCATTAAGTTTTTTACGAGATAGTGATTCTGGCAATACAACTACTGTAGAGGTATTATGTTCTAGAGCTCCAAATCCTTGTGCATCATTAGATTTTGCAGAAGATAGGTAAAGTAATATAGTGTATTTTTTTGTAGAGTTAATATCACCCAAAAAATCCTTTTGCGCTCTAATCATACGCTCCATCTGGGGCATTATTTGTGCTGCTTTGTGAGTTTTATTTTTAGAATAAACACTTAGAAGTATTTCTATATCATTAACCTTAAAACTGGCTTTATCCGCAATAGAGTACATGATAGGATTATCTGTTACATCAGCATATCTTTTAAAAGAGAAGTAATCGATATCGTTTTTAGAAGTACTCGTAGCATTGTCAAAAAGTATTTCTTCAACCGAAGCAGAAGCTTCCAAAAAAGAAGGGTGTTTAATAAATAGCTTGTATTTATTTTCTTTCATCCCACCAAAGTACCCCACAAAAGCATATAGATTTAAAATAAAATTTTTGTCTTTTATAATATTAGACCCTGTTGGGGAGAAAACATCGTGAGAATCTTCAGAATCATACGTATCATTTACCCAATAGGTGATTTTGTCTAATTGTTTGGCATTATTTATTTTCCAACGGTTATCTCCATATTTTTGAACATCAATAGAATTTCCCTCGTGATCAAACGCTTTAAAATCATCAATATATTTGCCAAAGTCGTTATTTTGATAAGTCCCGGGTACAATTTTTGGCAAGTAATAACTTATGGAGTCCAGGTTTAAGTTATCGATTTGGATTTCTACTTTAACTTTATCATCTTTTACGTTAACGAGATCAATAGAAGCACGTATTGTAGATACATTTGTCGAAGCAACAGGAAGTTGTGTAGTCTTACAACCAGTAGCCAAATTAAATATGGCAAATGCAAATAGTAGGGTTTTTATGGTATGAATCGTTCTTTGCACAGTTATAAAATATTTTTTTGAATATATGTTGCTACTCCATTTTCTTTTCCTGAAAGCGTAATAACATTTGCTACTTGTAAAGTTTCTGGTTTTGCATTTGCTACAGCTACACCAGTTCCTACTGCTTGTAGCATTGCAATATCATTATAATTATCTCCAAATGCAACTGCATCAGAAATAGGAATTTTAAAATAAGAGTCAAGCAGCATCTCGATGGCAGTTAATTTTGAAATACTTTTATGTGCAATCTCTATATATGTGGGTTTAGAACGATATAAATGAAGCGTATCTTTGAAACTATCTTCTAAAAAAGCGTACGCTTGATCTATATAAGATTCTTCACCCATACACATAATCTTATGAGCTCCTTTGTTATTAGCTTTCCATTCTTGTATCACATGTTGGGTCGATTTTACCACTGGATTTACTTTGGTGTTATTTGCTTCGCGATTTGCCCAAAAATCCATTTTAGGAACAAACCAATCATTATTGTGATATAAGCTTATATGAAATTTTTGATCTTTATTAAAAGTATCTAATTCTTCTATAATATCTGGAGATATAAAAGTAGAATGAACAGGTTTTTGATCTACCAAAATTAATCCCCCATTATAGCATATCATGGGTTGGTCTTTTATATCTAACTCTTCCTGTAAATGATTCATAGCATCTGGCATTCTGGAAGAAATTAAAACTACAGGTATATTGTTTTTAATTCTCTTAATTTCTGAAATCGTAAGTTCAGAAAGTTCTCTTTCAGAATTTAACAGCGTTCCATCAATATCAGAGAATATAATGCGATGTGGCATTAGGTGTTTTTGATTAGGGTTATATAATTTTTTTAATAAACTATTGATTCACAAAGTTAGTAATCCCTGTCAGAACTTCGGGCATTATTTTCCTAAAGGGTTCATTATATGATTTGTGATTTTCTAGTCGACCTCCTTTAATCTCTTTTAAGATATGATTCATATCTGTAACAAATAGATATTCGGCTTGTGGTATAATCTCTTTAAATTTTTCTGCCTGTATTAGTTCTACCTGGATATCTTTATCACCATAAATTATGAGAACAGGTATTTCTAATTTTAAAATTTCCTCAGAAGGATTATACTTCATCCAGGAACTCATAAAGGGTTGTAAATTATATCTAAAAATAGATTCTAATGCCGGGTCATAATTAGTAGCTCTGCCATTTTCTTTTAATTGCTTAAAAGCTACAGAAGCGCTTTTATCTAAACCAGGAGCTTGTTTTGCAATTTGTTCTATAATTACCTGATCTATTGCTACTGCATTTCCTGCTATAGAAATAAAACCATCTGCTCTTCCTTTTGCAGCAATCATACCTACTAGAGAACCTTGACCATGACCAGCGATAATAACTTTTTTGTATTTTCCGTTTTTACTGAAATAATCTATTATTGATATTGCATCTTCAATATAATGATCTAAAGAAATTTCATGCTCTTTAATTCCTAAACCATCCATCTTAAAGAGTCTTTTGTCATAGCGATAAGTTGCAATACCTTCTTTGGCAAGTTCATGAGACAACTGCTTAAAAGTATCATTTTTAGACATTCGATCATTGCCATCTCTATTAATCGCTCCAGCATCCATTATAAAAATAACCAAAGGAACATTATCTTCAGAATATGGAGTAACCAAAGAACCCTCTATATACCTATTGATTTTGACAACTGCAGAGTTAAATTCTTTTTTTTGAGCAAAACTCAATGCAGAAATCAAGATCATAAATAAATAAAATTTACTCTTCATAGTAGGTAGGGTTTGTGTATATAACAAATAAGAAATGAATACTAATCAAATTGATATTGACTAAACGTTTAATATGAATTGAAATGTGTTTGATTACCAAACAGAACATACATAAAACAGATAAAACGACAAATTTGAAAGCATATTTTGATTCGAGACAATTACTATTTGTTATTTTTAATATTATTTACGCGTAATTAATCATTTTTAACGAATCACTAACATACCCTTTTTTATCTTTGCTTCAAAATATATATAAATGAAACTTCAATATAAATGGTTACTTGTTTTGTTCATAATTTCTTTATCTGGGTTTTCTGCAGATTATGATTGGGGAAAGACAGGACATAGAGCTACAGGCCAGATTGCAGACTCATATTTGACAAAGAAAGCAAGGCGTACTATAGCAAAACTTCTTAACGGCCAAAGTCTTGCTTTGGTTTCTACATTTGCCGATGAAATTAAAAGTGACAAAAAATATAGAGGTTATAGCCCCTGGCATTATGTTAATTTTCCATTTGATAAGAAATATGGGGAAGAAAAGCCTAGTGAGTATGGTGACTTGGTAAAAGGGATAAATACATGTATATCGGTATTAAAAAATGAAAAATCATCTAAAGAAGATATGGTGTTTCATCTTAAAATGCTAGTACATTTTGTTGGTGATTTACACCAACCGCTTCATGTAGGTAGAGGAGAAGATAAAGGAGGAAATGATATTCAGGTACGTTGGTTTAGAGATGGATCTAACTTGCATAGGGTTTGGGATAGTGATATGATAGATTATTATGGTATGAGCTATACAGAGCTATCTGTAAATAAGACCGTGTTATCTAAGGATCAGATTAAAGCAATTCAAAATGGTGGTGTAGTAGACTGGGTGCACGAATCTCAAAAGCTTGCACAACAAGTATATGGATCTGCAAATGTAGGTGAAAAACTAGGTTATAAATATATGTATGATTATTTTCCTATAGTACGTACCCAATTGCAAAAAGGAGGAATACGATTGGCTAAAATAGTAAATGAAATTTTTGGATAAAATTACGATTAGCTAATAGACATTTCGTTACGGTATTGCTTGGGAGACATCGAAAAATGCTTTTTAAAGGTTTTGGTAAGATGACTCTCATCTGTATATCCTAATTGATATGCAATTTCTGCAATAGTAAACTCAGTATGTTGTAAGCGATACTCAACCAACTTCATTTTATACTTAGTAACATATTGGTGTATAGATTCTCCTGTTTTTCTTTTAAAATATGTGCTAATTGAACTCTGAGACATATTAAATTTATTTGCCAAAAAATTAATCTTAGTAAGATCATTGTCATAAACGTGTTGTCTAATATGGCTTAAGATCGAATCTATTTTGTTATGAGAAACTAAGATATTTTTTTGATGCGAATTATATTTTTCAGAGATGTTGCGAACTATAATACTTAGAATAGTACTGATTGCATTAGAAATAATTTCCTGATAATATACTTTCTCGTTTTTAAACTCTTCTAAGACAACATTATGGATATCCCAAATAATACTTCGATCCTCTTCATGCGAAATTACATCTCCTGGTATGATATTAGGTTGGTGTAATAGCTGCTCAATACGTTGTAACCAATATTTCCTGTCAGGAAGATTGACTTTACTAGAGAACAAAAGCTCTGTAAACTTGAAATAAGTAAAATTAGTACGTTTTTCAATTTCGAAGTGATGCGTGTCTTCTGGTGCCAGTAGAAAAATATTATTTTCTTTATAAGGAAACCGTATATCATTAATGGTATGATATCCACTTCCTTTTTCAATAAAAATGATTTCAAAATAGTTATGATTATGAGGTTCCGCTTCCCATTCATCAATAGCATATCGATGTACTACAAAAGTTTCATTCAAGGTATAACGGTTCATAAACAATTCTTTAACATTTTAAAGTTACAAAAATAAAATCAATAAAACAGGAATTCTTTTATACAAGTATTTTTGTGTATATGTGTGTAATCATGTTGATAATTAATTGATTACATGGATTTTTGTACAAGTTATTTACAAAAATATACAAGAACCAGAATGAAGGTAAGATATACATTTGCCGATCAAAATTTCGCACAAATCTATCATGAAAATTAGAATTTATCTATACCATCTCATTAGAGTGGTATTTGGAGGCTTGCTGGTGTTGTACGGTACTTATAACGTAATTAGGTATTCAGAGTTTTTAGAGCGACTAGAGGTATATTTTAGTAATGCTACAGTATTTAATATAGCTTTTATAGAAGCCCTGGCTCCATTAGTACCTTTTGAAGAATTTGTAATAGGGATGTTCCTGATTCTTAATATTTTCGTGAGAAAGGCTTTAATCACAATCATCATACTATTTACATTTTTCACTTTGTTTATGATAGATGCAGATTGCTTGATTTTAGCACTTATTCATCTATTTTTTTGTGGTATTGCTATAGTATTACTAAAGAATGGTAAGTATGATTTAAATTCTATAAACTATGATAAAGATTCATATCGAGTCATATCATAAAATATAAAAAAATAGCCACCTCTTTGCAGAGAGGATTTTTCATAGATTAATTTTGTTTGATGTTAAAAGCGCCCTTGCAGTTTTGTAAGGGTTTTTTTTATTGAATTATCATCCTCTGTTGTATGTCAATTTAAAATAAACAAAAAATTAAAGATAAAGAGATGCCCAGTATATCAAACCAAATTGAAGTAACAATCTAATGACTAAAACGAATTTTGGTAAATTTAAACTCGCTTTTTTATGTACAAGCATATGTATGTGAACCGGGAAAAACAAAATGAGCATAAAAATTGTACTCCACGCAGAAAATGTTCTGGTTGGTGCAAATAATAAACCAAAACTCACAAAAATCTCTGCAACACCACTTAAATAAACCAATAATTTGTGATAAGGGATATACAATGGCATTATTCTCATGAATGCCTTAGGGCTAATTAGATGAAAAACGCCGGCAATACCAAAGATGAATGATAAAACATATAAGTGCCAACTCATCAAACTCCAGTAGCTTTTTCTTTACCAGTTTCTCTAAGCGAATGATTTTTGTTATGAGTCATCATTTTAATAAAACTTATTTTTCTAAAGCGTAGCGCATTCCAATCTGTATTAATAGAAACATGATTTATGGGTTCGAGATTATAATCTCCAAGAACTCCCCAACCATAATCTCTATTAATTTCTGTGGTGTATTTTTTAGAGTTTTTTTTAGGATATGCAAACCAAAGTATAGCATCACCTACCAATTTTGGATATACCGTTTCTATACGGTTTTCTATTTGCTTCTTTTCGGTAACAAATATAACAGCAAAATCAACTTCTGATACCTGAATCAAAGATTCTTTAACAGTTACACCCTTAAGGCAATCAAGGTCTTCACAAAACCCTTCGGGTTCATTAAGTATTAATATCTCATCTAAAAAGGGAGGAAGCTGTAATTTTTTAAATAGAGGTGTCATGAGAATAAATTTTAGAAAAACTTGTGTCTTTTAAAGATACGAAAAAAACTGATCATTTTATAACTTGATGTTTTTATGAAAATATTTATATCCTGATCTGTATCAGTGTATTAAGGGGGATTGACTATTGTACTAGGTTAAGAACAATAAAAACAAGAAAATTGAAGTTTACTTTATAACACAAACTCAAATATATAAATTATGAAAACAGTTTTTAAGAGCACCGTACTTGGCGCTTTAGCATTCGTTGCATGTACAACTTTCATTTCTTGTGAGAAAGATCAAGACAATGCTCACGAACAACTAGAAAATCAAACAACAGTTGAAAAAGGATTCTTGCATGAGCAAGCCTATCCAGAAAGAACAGGAAAATTAGTTACTATTGAGCTTAACGGGGAATCTGTTGAAGTCGAGGAAATCGACGGACAGTATGTTTTAGGAGATATTCTTATTGATAAAGAGGATGTTATGATCAAAAACGGTAAAAGTACAGGACGTACCGGAAGCAGATGGCCAAACAATACTGTGTATTATGAAATACAAAGTAGTTTGCCTAATCAGGCAAGGGTAACCAATGCGATTGCACATTGGGAGGCAAATACAAGCCTTAAATTTGTGAAAAGAACAAATCAAACCGCTTATATCTATTTTAGAAGTGGTAGTGGGTGCTCATCTTCTGTAGGACGAACAGGTAGAAGGCAAAATATCAATCTTGCAAATGGGTGTTCTACCGGTAATACAATTCATGAAATAGGCCATGCTGTAGGATTATGGCATGAGCAAAGTAGAAAAGACAGGGATCAGTATATCACCATCAATTTTCAGAATATACAGGCGAATAGAGATTTTAATTTCAAAACGTATGCTCAGCAAGGGTATGATGGTGATGAGTATACTAACTCGTTAGATTTTAATTCGATTATGTTATATGGTTCTTATGCTTTTTCTGCAAATGGGCAACCTACTATTGTAAAAAAAGATGGATCTACTTATAATGCACAAAGGAATGGACTTTCTAGTGGAGATATCGCCGGAATAAAAATTATGTACCCCGGTGGTGGTGGAAATGATATTTGCGAAGGAGTTGCTCCTTGGTCTAGTTCTCAAAATTATCAGGTAGGAGATCGTGTAACCTATAGAGGGTATTTGTATGAAAGAACTTCTAGTGGTTGGACCCGAATAGGACAATGTGGTGCATCAAAATCATCAAACGCTCAAGATGTACCGCATCTTAACGATGTAGCAAAAAATTAATACTGCATAGGAAATAGCATGAAAAATAAAATCCCTTCAGAGTTTTTCTGAAGGGATTTTTATATGCTGCAAAAAGTAATGTGTTATAGTTTTATCTCTTTGGCATTATCTGGAGTTTCAAAAATAGAACCTTCATCATCCAGAAATGTAATATCTGTAATTGTAGCTTCTCCTAATTCATTAGTGATCCCTTTTTCTTCAGTCCACCCATAAAACTTCCATTTTGTAGCAAAAGGAATTCCTTCTACAGTTTTATAATCTTGATATTGTATAATGTGTGGATCACTCTCTGCCTTGGTAATATCACCTTTACTTCCAAATGTAACAATATATGCTGTGGCTTGTAAAGTGTGATCTTTGGGATCTGTATAAATAATATACCAATCGTCGGGTGAATCCCCAATGCCTTCTTCAAAAGAAAGTCTAGCAGTTTGATACTCTACTTCGTTTAAAGTTCTCATGTTTTCTAGCTCTAATTTACTGCCAGGATCATTTAGTTTATATGGCATTCCGAAGAAATAAGTCCAGGTAAAGATATCGAAACGTGCTCCTTTATCGTTTGCATTTTCTGGGCACAAAAAAACATTTTCGCCGGTATAGATCAATTTACTATCATCTTTTTTATCAATTCTGATTTTCGTAGAATTTGTTAACATGGTAATCTTTCCATCCAAACGTAATTTACCACCAAAAGAAATAACAATATTAAAGCTTACCGCTTTATGCTTTAGGAAATCAGTTTTTTTATGCGCTTTCTCAATGTTTTTAATATGGTGATCCATAATAGAAACAGCACCATCTCCCATACCACCATCTGGTTCTACCGAAATCTTTTCGGTTTTGTTATCTGTAGCATCTGTAGTTTGACTTTCTTGCTTTTTATTGTTACCACAGCTTAAAATGATAATGGCCATGATCAAAATCGATAGATTTTTCATAAATAATAGTTTGCGTTACAAGTATTAAAATTACTAAAACCAATACTTCAACAAACAGTTTTTAGGAAAAATGTAACAGAAGATATTAACTATATAAAAACTAATCGATACGTTTGGCGGGAGTTTTTTGCCCTCCTTGATAAAGTACTGCACTAACCACTTTATTATTTTCTTTTATAAACTCTAGAGAAGCAGAGAATTCTTTTACAAAAAATACGGTTTCGCTTTCTGGATATATTTTGAAACTTTTTTGTCCCGTTGCTTGCGAAATTAGTTGTTCGTTTTCTAAAGATATTGTAAGATTAAATCCTTCTTTGATCTGGTAAACTCCTACATATTGGCTAAGTATATTTTTTGATACAGTAATTGCCTTTTTCTCTGCAGGAATAGGGGCGTTTGTTTTATGTCCTTTAGTTTCTTTAACTCTATTTTTAAAAGTAGCCTCTGGTTTTTTACTATCTGTTTTAAACAAAATTTCAGAAAAACTATCCTCGAAGAAAAAAGTGTTTTCGGTTTTAGGAAAGATTTTGAATTTCTTACCAGCATCTCTTTGACTGTATAATTGACCATCCTTTAGGCTAATACTTCTTACTGCTCCATCTTCAAATTTGTAAACACCAGTTAGCTTTTTAAGTGCTGAAGTCGAAACATTTGTTTTTTTCTCTTTTCCGTAAGGTTTATTTATCGCTAAGGCTGCAATACGAATTGTAATGTTTGTAGGGCTATTGCAGTTGCAATTGGTTAATATTGCCACATGTACATCTTCTTCGGGGATATAAATCTGATAGGAAGTATATCCAAAGATGCCGCCACCATGTTCGATTGTGGGTATTCCATTGATCTCATTTACACTCCATCCGTATCCATAATAGGTAGGTTTTCCATTATTTAATGTTGTATTCTGAAATGCTTTTTTGATAGTTTCTGCTTTAACCAGAGTATTGGTATTAACTGCATTTTGCCATTTATGTAAATCCTCTACAGTACTCATCAACGAACCGGCGGCATAAGGTAAAGTCATGCTTAGATAAGCAGCATTAACATATCCTTCTCGGGTTTGATACCCCGAAGCTCTGTTTTTGATGATTTCTCTTTTACTACCATAGTATGAATTATTCATCGCTAATGGTTTGAAAATATTTTGCTCTATAAAATCCTCATAAGATTGCCCAGAAATTTTTTCGATTATAAAACCCAGGATAATATATCCAGAGTTATTATATAACCATTTTTCACCAGGATCAAAATCCATAGGTTCGTTTTTAAAATAATTGATCAATTCGGTAGGAGTCATATCTTTTGCCGCGATCTCTGATAAATTCATAGAGGTGTAACTCTTAATCCCCGAAGTATGGTTTAAGAGATGATGTATTGTTATTTTTTTTTCATGCGTAGGATAATCAGGGATGAATTTGGTGATTTCATCTTCGATGGCAAGTTTACCTTGTTCCATAAGCATTAAGATAGCAACCGAGGTAAATTGTTTAGTGATAGAACCTATTTCAAAAACATTATTAGGTTTCATAGGAACTTCTAATTCTACATTAGCAAGCCCAAAAGCTTTATGATAAATGATTTTTCCTTGTTTAGCTACCAAAACAGTAGCTCCAGGACCATCGGGTTTATACCTTTCTTGCAGAAGAGTATCAAATTTTTCTTCAAGACTTTGAGCAAAAGAGGAAAAAGAAAGAGCCGATAAAAATAGTAACACTACCAAGGGTGTGATCGATGAATGTTTGGTGATTTTCATAATAAGCTTTTTAATCGATTTACCCATATGACGCTCTAATACATTAACGGTTACAGAAAAAATGAATAACTACTTGACTAATTTATGATAAATGATGTAACAAATAGTAGAATTGGGTTACTTACTATTTACAAACACTCTTAATTAATCAATAAAATCTAACGTAATAATGAAAACAAGATCATTAAAAGTATGGACCACCTTTATCGTGTTACTGTGCATGTCTTTCGCTCAGTCGTATGGACAAGAAGTTACAGGAACCTGGAAAGGAAAATTATCGGTTCAGGGGGCAGAAATTCCTTTAGCGTTTCATATAGAAAAAACGAATGGGGCATTAGCAGCAACAATGGATAGCCCATCTCAAGGAGCAACAGGAATCCCTATGGATACAGCACTTTTTGAAAACAATCAATTAACTTTGGCATTAAAACAAGCAGGAGTTAAATATGTCGCAACTGTCGATGCAAAAAAACTTACAGGAACTTTTTATCAAGGCGGAATGGAACTACCACTAGAAATGGAAAAATCGGAAAAAACTATACCAGGTAACCCAGAATTGGTTACTACAGATGCTGCTCTTGTAGAATTAGGTAATTTGGATAAAGGAGATTATAAATATTCAGTCGAAGATTATTTTGCCAAACCTAAAGCCAGAACTTTTCGTTTTTCTCCCAACGGGAAATATCTTTCTTATAGAGAGAAAGATGATAATAAAAAGAATCATGTATATGTAAAAGAAATTGCTACAAACAAAGTTACTCGTGTTATTGAAGAAAAAGAAGAATTGATTCGAGGGTATGGTTGGGCAAATAATAACCGTTTGGTTTATGTAATGGATAAAGGAGGAAATGAAGATTATCATCTCTTTGCAGCAAATATCGATGGATCAGATCAAAAAGAATTAACCCCTTTTGAAGGTGTCCAGGTGAATATTCTTGAAGGTTTAAAAGAAGATGAAGATCATATGATCATTTCTATGAACAAGAATAATAAACAAATTTTTGAACCATATAAAATCAATATAATTACTGGTGAGATTAAACAATTATTCAAAAATGAAGATGCTGCAAATCCAATTGCAGGATATAATTTTGATAAAGATGGTAACCTTAGAGGATATGCCAAAATCAGGGATGGAGTAAACTTTGATTTATATTATGCCAAGGAAGAAGGGAAATATGAAATCATTAAACAGTTAAACTGGAAAGATACATTTTCTATTCTGAGATTTGATTATGCTACAGATAATCCTCATGATGCATATGTGGTTTCTAATCTGGAATCTGATAAATCTCAAATTTATTTATACGATCTTAAGGCAGATAAAGTGATTAAGAAAATTTTCTCGAATGATAAATATGATGTGTCTAGCCTTTCGGTATCAAAAAAAAGAGGGTATGAGTTAGACTACTTTTCTTATGAAGGAGAAAAGAGTGTAATTGTACCTGTAAGTGATTATTATAAGAAATTACACGCAAAAATTACAACGAAGTTTCCTGATCATCAATACTCTATTGCAGATAAAACGGATGAAGAAGATAAATATTTAATTTTCTTACAAAGTGATAAATTATATGGAGTATACTATTCTTACGATAACAAGACTGGCGAATTTAAGTTGTTATACAACTTAATGCCACAGTTGAAGGAAAAAGATATGGCCGAAATGCGCCCAATTACTTTTACAAGTAGAGATGGCTTAACTATACATGGATATATCACTTTACCAAAAGAAGCATTACAGGGAAAGAAAGTTCCGTTGATTGTCAATCCACACGGCGGACCACAAGGTATTCGTGATTCATGGGGGTTTAATCCAGAAGCTCAATTGTTTGCTAGTAGAGGATATGCAACTTTGCAAGTGAATTTTAGAATATCTGGGGGGTACGGAAGAAAGTTCTTAGAATCAGGATTTAAAGAAATTGGAAGAAAAGCCATGGACGATGTAGAGGATGGATTAAAGTATGTAATCGATCAAGGTTGGGTGAATAAAGATAAAGTAGCTATCTATGGAGGGAGCCATGGTGGGTATGCTGTGTTGAGAGGACTAACTAAAACTCCTGATTTGTATACCTGCGGTGTAGATTACGTTGGAGTTTCTAATTTGTTTACTTTTATGAAAACCATTCCTCCTTATTGGAAACCTTATTTAAAGATCATAAAAGAAATATGGTATGATGAAGATGTAGCCGAAGAAAAAGCTATCATGGAAGAAGTGTCTCCTGTATATCAAATAGATAAAATTAAAAAACCACTATTTGTAGTGCAAGGAGCAAATGACCCCAGAGTAAATATAGATGAATCAGATCAGATCGTTAAAGCATTAAGAGATAAAGGGTTTGATGTACCTTATATGGTAAGATATGATGAAGGTCATGGTTTTGGTAAAGAAGAAAATTCTATAGAGATGTATAAAGCTATGATGGGATTTTATGCAAAACATTTAAATAATAAAAAAACAACAAAACCTGTAAAAGGATAAATTAGATTCTCTAATTGCACATAAGAACCTCCTGAAACTTGATTCAGGAGGTTTTTTTATGGTTTTTCTTCAAAGTCAGCACAATCTAATCTAATATCTACATCTTTAAGCTCTGTTTGTATAAAATTGCAATAATGATTGTTTTTATTTTTTTCATAGAACTTACAAGCATAACAAGTTCTCTGTACCGATAATATTCCTGATCTGTTTAGTTGGTATATTAAGATATTTATAGTCTTTAACAGAGACTCCTGTTCCTCGGTATCAAAATTTAAAAGTTGCTTCTTGATGGGATCTGCAAAATTTTCGGCCTCAAAAACATGTTTTTGTCCTTTTGGAGTTAGGCTTATGTAATAACTTCTATTATCTATCGAGGTTTTATTTTTGAAGATCATTTCTTTTTTTTCTAATGCTTTAACAGCATCACTAATCGTAGGTTTAGTTACATTAAACTCTTTTGCAAGATGGCTTACTGTACATAAATCTTCTTTGTGATAAGCGATAAAAATTATAATCTGTATCTGTATAGGACTTAAGCCTACAGTTTTTGCATGTTCCCATAACAAAACTCTAAAGACCTCAGAAATACGTTCCAGGCCAATTACAATTTTGCTATTGATATCTTTATGTTGAAATGATATGTCAAAAATACTTTTACTCATATAAAATGCTAAAGAGAAAGCATCACTTTCTCTTTAGCAAAGTTAGTAATCCTAATTATTTATTTGTCGTTTTTAGCAATTTTCCATTTCAATAATCGAATATCCTTTGATTTCGATATCATGTATCATTTCTGGAGTAGCTAGTTCAATATGACAGAGCCTACATTCATTAGTAGTAATTTTTTCTGTCTTAAAGGGTTTAGACTCCAGGTAATTTTCTCCAAATTTAAACACCACATCTTGATCTGTTATAGAATCGGGGACGAGTATGTCAAAATGCATTATGATCCCATCATTTCGTTGTACGTAAGTATCCCAAACGGCTATTTTCATCATTATACTATTACTTTGATTGTACGGTATATGGAAGAGATAAATCGGTGCTTAAAACACTGTATACTTTATACACACCAAGCATTGGTTTATCTTTGTTTTCGGTATTTACCTGCATAAAGGCAGAAACAGCATCGAATTTGAAGTTGGTTTGATTGTTTATTCTGTAATCTGGTATTACCACTTTAATACTGGTTTTATTAGTAATGACCTGAAAACCTGGAGAATCCATATACATAGGCATTCCTGGATTGGTAGGAGGTAGTTTTACCGAGGAATCTGTTTTTCTGAATTGCTTTACCGATAATCCACCTTCGACCCGATCATCTTTATGAAGAACTACCCAATGCGGGTGCCATATGATCCCATCGTTATCATAGGTAGAATCATTGTTCTCATCCCATAATGGAGTATCATCAAAATCGGGGTGAGATGTTAAAGCCAGTGCTAAGATACCCTGAGTATCACTAAACCCTACATCTGTTGGTTTTAGAGTAGTAGGAAAAACGTAACCCAAAACGGGAGCGCCATGTAATTGTCCCGCAGCGACTGGAGTCGTTTTTCCCGCGCTTCCTTTAACATTAATTTCCCAAATAGTACTTTTGATATTGGTATCGTGTATGACAGAAGCCTTTACTATTTGTACATCGTCTGTATTATATTTTTTACATTCATCACAGGCCATTAACGTACTGCTAAGTGCCATAAATACTATAATTATAATCGAATTTTTCATTTTTTTGGTATTGTTGGTTTAAATGAGTCAACCATGATCAATAATTGACTCATTTCAAAATTATGTTTATAATTAGGAATCCTAACTATTTAAGTTAAAAAAATTACCCTTTTACATCCGCCATAGAAGCTCCAAAGTTAATGTGTAGCACATTTCCATTAGATGTTAGTAATGCAGGAACAGATTGCACTCCTGCTATTTCGGCATTCTTGATTTGAGAACGATCTTCTCCTAAATGAACAATCTTTACATTGTCTTCCCCAATTAGATTAACAATATCATGTTCTGCACTAATACACACCGGACATCCGGCATGATAAAAAATTGATTTACTCATTTGTATATATTTTTTAAGTTATGCAAAATTGCAATGCAAATATAGTAAGGAATCCTAACTAAAAAAAGAATTTATAACTTTTTAATACGATTAAGAGAGGATTTTTTAGATTTGAAAGAACAATTAAATTAGAATTTAGCGTTTTTTTAATCTTTAAATACTCTGTTAGAATCTTCGCTTTCTGGTTCGTGTTCAGGTTTTTCGTTCGAATAATCTTCCTCATTGTATAAACGAGAAAATAGTTTAATGTATCGATTAAATTCTTCGACTTTATTATCTATTATTTTGTTGTCCTTATATATAAACAATATGTCTACTAAGCTTCTGTAATATTCTATGTTTGTGACAATATCTTGAGCATATTCATATTGTTCTTTAGTAGATAGGTTTCCATAATATGTTAACTGTTCTTGATATTTTTTTGCCAGTATATTCCATAGGTTTCTGGCTTTTTTCTTTTTGTCTAACTGGTAATACCCGGAAACAAAAGATCTAAGTAGACTATAATACCCGTAGTGCTCGACAGGTGTTTTTTCAATCCCCAAGTCCAGAATTTCTTCTGCTTTTGTTTTTTTGCCCTCGTTAATTAATGTTTTAGCCAGTCTGCTTATACTACTTCTATAGCTAATTCCGTTTCTTCGAGTCTGTGGGTCATGATATATATTAGGGTTTTCTCCATTTCCCCAGCCCCAGTTTTTAACAATAGGGTACATTACATCGGTATTAATTCTACCCATTTCATATGGATTATTAGGATCTATTTCTGTTCGAATAGGCACTAATTTGTATACCAATCCATCGAGTTGTAAATATTCTTTCATCCATATATAATCGTCATCACCAAAACTACCTCCCGAAAAATATATAGGTCTTTCCCAATTATTGTTAGCGATAATATCCAACATTAATAAACGATGTTTTAATATATAATCTCCTTTTAGATGGATGTCTATATAGGGAACTATTTTATCGGCATCTTTGGGGTGAACGATGCCATTTTTAAGCACAGCTTCTTTGTCTACAGGAATTCGAATATGTTGAGAAGGAAAAGTATTTACCTTTTTTCCACTTTGAAGTTCCCCTTTGGTCCTGGGATCGCTAGACTCGATCCATCGCAACCAATTTTTTATTAACATTGTATCGTTTGTGACAGGCTTATGATAAATAACATCGTTATTCCCATATCTATAAAACTCATGTTGAAGTTGTGAAGGAATAGGAGCACTTTTGTATGCTGCTTTTTTCATTTGATCAATATACCAATCTGTGGTTAGATAAGTGGTTACTAGTATCCTCACATCGGTTCTATATTCCTCAATGTCTTGTACGTACCACAAAGGAAATGAATCATTATCTCCGATAGTAAATAAAATAGCATCTTTTTGACAAGATGATAAATACATTTTTGCCATAGATTGAGCTGTATATCGATTAGAACGATCATGATCATCCCAATTCTGATGAGCAAGTATAACAGGTCCGGCAAATAAGCAAGGAATTAATATAATTAAGGATGTCATTTTAAAGTTTACTGCGTTTTTAAGCGTATCAAATAATGCATATACGCTAAATCCTATCCAAATGGCAAATACGTAAAAGGAACCTACCAAGGCATAATCACGCTCTCTTACTTCAAACGGTTTCTCATTTAGATATATTTTTAAAGCTAATCCTGTGAAAAAGAAAAAAACAAATAGCACCCAGAAGTTTTTTTTGTCTTTTTTAAATTGAAATGTAAGCCCTATAATTCCTAATAGAAGCGGTAAAAAATAATAGGTGTTACGAGCTTTGTTTTTAAGAACATCACTGGGTAGGTTATTTTGTGATCCCAGGTGTATCTCGTCGATAAACTGTATCCCACTTAACCAGTTTCCGTTTTGATTTGTCATTTCTCCTTGGATGTCATTTTGTCTTCCCACAAAATTCCACATAAAGTATCGCCAATACATATAGCTAATTTGATAGCTAAACATAAATATTATATTATCTCTAAAAGATGGTTTTTCTATATCGAGATAATTGCCAAAGGATTTAAGAAACTGGTCATAATCTTCATTATCTCGTTTACCTGTAGCATATTCTCGTCGGAATCTGGTTACTGCATCAAGTAATTTTTTTTCATCACTAAACTCGGGTTTGATCGTAAACTTTGGTGGGCTCGAAAATTTTATGTAATTGGGAATATGATCTAAGCTCCACATTCTTGGGAAAAATCCTTTGTGATTATCGTCGAGGTTTTGTTTTGCGTTTTTCCAATCATTTACTATAATGTATTTCCCCGTTTTTTTATCTTTTTCATATTTTGGAACACCATCCTGATACGGTTTTTTTTCATCCAGGTATGCATAAGCCTCTGTATATTGAGGACCATAAAACAAGTAAGTTTTTGGATATTGCTCTAGGTTGTAATATGCCAATAGTTCTCTTGCATTATTTGGATTATTCTCATTAATTACTGTACCCGCATTTGCACGAATGGGTAACATAATCCAGCTAGAGAAACCAATTAGAATAAAGAGTATAGATAATAATAGAGTATTTAGTAGAGGGTACTGTTTTTTTCGAGTGTATTTTAATCCAAAGTAAAAGATAATAGCAATTATTAACCCCGCAATCAAGGTTCCTGAGTTAAATGGTAGACCAATAGTATTAATAAAGAATATCTCAGAAACACCAAAGAAAGCAAGTATTGATGGTAGTAATATTTTAAAAATGAATACTAAAATGGCGACTGCTATGATATTGGCATAAATAAAACTCTTGATATTTATATTTTTATAATTTTTAAAAAAATATAATAAACCAATAGCAGGAATAGACAATAATCCCATAAAGTGAACACCAAAAGATAATCCAACGATAAATGATAGTAGTAATAGCCACTTGTTTCCTCTTGGCAAATGCATATCTCGCTCCCATAATAACCCCAAATAGAATAGAAGAGATAGGATACAAGTTGCCATGGCATATACTTCGGCTTCTACAGCATTAAACCAAAAACTATCTGTGAAGCTAAATGTTAATGCCCCTACTAATCCGCTACCTAGTATTGCAATTGTTTTATTTATGGTAAGAGCTTTGTCCTTTGGATTAATTTTTCGAACTAGGATAATAATGGACCAAAACATAAATAGAATGGTAAATGCACTGGCAATAGCAGAAGTACAATTAAGTATAAAAGCAATCTGCTTAGGATCAGATGCAAAGATCGAAGCAAATGCTCCAATTATTTGAAAAAGAGGGGCCCCTGGTGGGTGTCCAATTTGTAATTTAGAGGAAGTAGATATATATTCTCCAACATCCCAAAAACTATTAGTGGGTTCTACAGTAAGAATGTAAACACTTAAAGAAATTATAAAAACTATCCATCCTGATATTCTATTCCATTTCTGAAAACTACGTTCTGTCATTTATTTTGATCACATTTATATTCTGAAATCAAATAAATATGAAAATAGAAGTCCAGGCTATTTTTGATGAGCCTAATAAGGTACTAGTACCGGTATGATTTTATTTTTTGAGCAATAGGTCTTGCCTGCTAGAGATGTTTAACTTGCTGTAAATGTTAGTGATATGTGTTTTTACAGTGCTTAGGCTTATAAATAATTCATTTGCAATTTCTTTATTGCTTTTTCCCGATATGATGAGGTTTTTTATTGCTTTTTCTTGCTTGCTAAGAGGTATAGCTTTAGGGGCTCTTGATTTTCTCCATGATTTTATGGTAAGAAGGATTAATAAAACAATAACAAAAAAAGCTACACCATTAACCCATAAGCTTATTTTATATTTATGGCTAACGATTTCTCGAGTAATAAAATTGAGCTTATTTTCGAGATACGCATAGGTAGAAGGATCAAGTTCACTGGATTTTAATTCTTTCAGAAAACTTAGATAATATTCTGGATTGGCTTTAGCATCTTTTTCTAATAAGTTCTGGTCATCTAATTTTTTTATGCCAATAAGTTTTACTAAAAGTATTTGTAATGAATCTTTTACATACCCTTTGGTTTCTATAAGGTATTGTTTAGGATCAAAATCATCGGTTAGGTTTTCATATTGGGCTTCAAATTTTTTTAATTTTTGCCATTCCAAATCAGCAGAACTGCTTGTAATATACTCTCCAAACATTGTTTCTCCTTTGGTAAAGTGAATAGTATCTTTTTTAGAGAGTATAAATAGTTGAAAGTTCTTTACCTTGTTTGAAAGTTTATTTTTTTCTTCAACAGATATTGGGTTAAGTTGTATTTTATAAATATGCTCTTTTGAAGTAAATAAATCTTGATCAAATGCAAAAAAGCCTTTCTCTGTTAAAGAAGCAGCCGCAATTGTAGTTGTATGATAAGTATTGGTATTTTCCTCGAGTTGAATTTTGCTTAGATACACCTGTTGTTCCCATTCTTCGGGATGCTCTATATGTACATAACCAGAAACACAATTTTGCGAAAATACATTTATATTAAGTAGAAATAAGAATATAAAAATACTGTTCTGGTTCTTCATTTTCATAATATATTGAAGGTCTCATTACGAATGTAAAATTTTTGTGGTTTAAATGCAAAGTATGATATCAAAAAACCGCTTCGAAGTTATCTAACAGCGAAGCGGTCTAAGATCTAACAGCGTTAGTGATCTAACTGCTATTTTATCATATCGTAACTACGTTTAATAAAATCTGTTAATTCTTCTCCTTTTAATAGATTTTGAGAAAGTCTGGCCAAATCCAGAGATTGTTTTATTAAGCGTTCTTTTTTCTTATCTGTTTTGGTAGCAGCAATTTGCCCAATTAATTCATGATTTGTATTAATGATCAAATTGTACATTTCTGGCATATTACCCATACCAAACATTCCGCCACCGCCACCGGTTTGTTGCATCTCTTTCATACGACGCATAAATTCTGGTTGAGTAATCATGAACGGAGAAGCATTGCTGTCCATAGCTTCTAATTGTACAGTATATGTTTCTTTTGGCACTACTTTTTCAAGATCGGCTTTAAGTGCTTCTTTTTCTTCATCAGATAACTTAGAGATAGTCTCTTCATCCTTTTTAATAAGATTATCGATGTGATCCCCATCTACACGTGCAAAAGAAATATTTTCTTTACTAGTCTCCATTTTTTGGATCAAATGAGAAACAATAGGGGAGTCTAAAAGAAGTACTTCATATCCTTTATCTTTGGCAGCAGAGATATAAGAGTGTTGTTCATCTTTGTTAGAAGCATAAAGAAGAACAAGTTTACCATCCTTGTCGGTTTGAGAATCCTTAATTTTTTCTTGTAATTCTTCAAAAGTAAAGAAAGAACCGTCTACTGTTGGGTATAGTGCAAATTTGTCAGCTTTTTCGAAGAATTTTTCTTCAGAAAGCATTCCGTATTCGATTACAATTTTAATATCATTCCATTTTTGCTCAAAATCTTCTCTATTGTTTTTAAACATAGAGTTTAGCTTATCGGCAACTTTACGAGTAATATAGCTTGATATTTTCTTTACATTACCATCGGCTTGTAAATAGGATCGTGATACATTAAGAGGGATATCGGGAGAATCAATTACACCACGAAGCATGGTAAGAAATTCTGGAACAATACCTTCTACATTATCAGTAACAAATACTTGATTTTGATACAGTTGTATTCTATCCTTTTGTATGTTCATATCCTGGCCCAGTTTTGGGAAATATAGAATCCCGGTTAGGTTAAAAGGATAATCTACATTAAGATGGATATTAAAAAGGGGTTCTTCAAATTGCATTGGATACAATTCTCGATAGAATCCTTTATAATCCTCGTCTTTTAAATCGGTAGGTTGTTTGGTCCATGCTGGATTAGGATTATTGATAATATTATCAACTTCTTGTGTTGGTGCAGGATCTTCTTCTTTAGCATCTTCTGGCTTTGGTAAGGTTTCAGTTTTAGTACCAAATTTTATGGATACAGGCATGAATTTATTGTATTTTACCAATAATTCACGTATTCTGCTATCTTCAAGAAACTCGACATCATCTTCACCAATATGCAGGATGATCTCTGTTCCTCTTTCTGTTTTATCATGCTCCTCTATACTATATGTTGGAGATCCATCACAAATCCAATGTGCAGCTGGCTCATCTTTATAAGATTTTGTAATGATTTCTACTTTGTCTGCCACCATAAAAGCAGAATAGAACCCAAGACCAAAATGTCCTATTATTCCAGAATCTTTAGCACTGTCTTTATATTTTTCTAAGAATTCTTCGGCACCAGAAAAAGCTACTTGGTTAATATATTTTTCAACCTCTT
The DNA here is from genome assembly GCF_000626715.1 of Aquimarina atlantica. Lineage (GTDB taxonomy): Bacteria > Bacteroidota > Bacteroidia > Flavobacteriales > Flavobacteriaceae > Aquimarina > Aquimarina atlantica. The sequence continues at coordinate 215,984 of NZ_AQRA01000006.1, forward strand.
CTGCAGTCATACCAATTCCCTGATCGATAATATGCAATTGCTTTTTGTCTTTATCGATTTTAATCTCGATAAGTGGATTACCATATTCTACTTTAACTTCACCAATACTTGTTAAATGTTTTAGCTTTAAAGTTGCATCTGTTGCATTCGAAATAAGTTCTCGTAAAAAAATCTCATGATCAGAATACAAGAATTTTTTAATTAATGGAAAAATGTTTTCTACAGATACATTAATACTTCCTGTTGCCATTTTTATATTGTTTTTAGTTTAATTGTCATCTTTTGGTGTTATGTATTCAAAAAAAATACCAATAGTATGTACCTGCCAAACTGGCACTGAAGTAAGTTTTTTTCATATCTGTTGTAATGATTTGTTGACACAATGGACTAAGGATGTAAATAGGTTTGTTTGAAGTATATAGTTTGTTTACAATTCAATATATAAATGCTATGAATATTGATTTAATATACATAGCTAATTTAGGAGGGAGAAACTTTGCTATGAGAATAAATACCCTGGAGTTGTAAACTGTATAAATCCGGTTTGGCGATGGTTTTTACTGTCGCCATCTGGGTTGGTAGATTAAAGAAGATAAGAATTTTTTAAAAGTACCTATAGTCGGTCACTCGACTGACTTGGTTTGTTTATTTATTGGTTAGGTTGATAGAAAGGTGCGCTGTGGTTGGCGCATCTTTCTCGTTTTAGATGTTACCATTTTGTGTATAAAGCCGTAAATAATGATGTATAATCTACTTGTATCGGGTATCATGTTTCCTAATGTTAAAAATCCAGCAAAACAATTGGTCGATTTAATATTATTTTATGACGATAATCGATTAACGCTGTGTAAGTCTTTTCTTATGGGTTTAATGTTGTAAATCAAGAAATTGAGATCATTTTGGCGTAATGTAATAGAAATTGTAAGTTGTTTTATATACTATTGATTTACAGATTTTAATGTGGTGTTTAGAAAGTGGTTAAGTATAAGGTAACTTATTAATTTTTTAGATTTCTTAATCAGAAAGAGGTTTAGATACAAAAAATTGAGGCCTGTCATGCAATTTGAAAATACATTTATGTGTATCTTCACAATTAGAATCCCCTAGAATGTTGAGAAGCAAAATATACATATTTATTTTTGTTGCTGCATTTCATTTTTATGCTTTTTCGCAGCAGAAAAAGACTGTTTTAAAACTAATAGATCAAGTAGAAAAAGTAGCAAATACAAATGAAAAGCTTTATTTGTTAGATTCGCTATCGAGTGTATTATATGAGAAAAGAAATTCAGATTTTGAATTTTATAAACAAAACTATCCAAAATATACGCTTCAATATATTGATTTGGCAAAACAACTGGATAGCTTTGACCTGGCAGCTTTTAAAACTTCACGACTTACATTTCATTACCTTCAGGTAATCGGTAAACCAGATTCTGCATTGATTATTGTAAATAACTGTATTAAAGATAGCCTTAAAATTAAAAATAAAATTAACCTGGGACATCTTTATATTAAAAGGGCAGGAGCAAATTATCAGATTGATAATTTAGAAAAAGCGATTGTAGATTATACAAATGCAGAGAGAATATATCATCAAACCAAAGATTCTATTTTTGAGGCAGATGCAACTTATTTTAATGGGCAGGCATATGAGCGATTAGGTAAACTTTCTAAAGCAATTTTGAAATACCAGGCAGCTAATCGATTGTATACCAAAATGAAAGATACTGCTTATATAGCGTATAGTGGGTTGGCAGTATCCGGAATTTTTAGCCAGCTTTACCTTTTAGATAAATCTTTTGAGGAAAGGCAGAAAATTAGAGTACTGTTAAATAGTCAAAAGAATAAAGATTTTCAAGCTTTATCTGAGTTAAGCGTAAATGATGCTCGTGATTTTGTAAAGAAAAAAGAATATAAAAAAGAAGAAGAAGCCTATCTTACTGCTCTTGAATTGTTGAGAAAAGAGAAAGGTCGGCATACCAATATGTTTAGATTAAGGGCATATGTTTCAGAGTTTTATGCTAAACAAGGCAAGCCAGATATTGCCAAAAAATATTTAGACACCCTCGAACTTTCTACTGATTTAATAAATAGTCCTTATGATAGAATATTTTATTTAAAAGCATTAGGTAGATATAAAGTTGCAAAGGGAGAATATAAGGAGGCAATTCCTGTTTTTGAAGAAGAGATTGAGATTTTTAAGAATTCTAATGATATTCGAGGACAGGTACATTTAGAAAAAGAACTTTATGAAGCAAATAAAAACCTGAATAGACTGCCAGAAGCTCTGGTGCATTTAGATAGGTATCAATTATTGAAAGATTCTATCTATAATTTAACCCGATCTAATAGTGTTATTTATTATCAGACGCTATATGAGACCGAAAAAAGAGATAGTAAAATAGCAATTCAGAAAGCTAATATCGAGATGCTTGAAGCAAAAGATAAAGCAAAGAAAAACCTGTTAATATTTGGCGGAATAGGTTTAAGTCTCTTGTTTTTATTGATTTATTTATATAGAAACAGAACACTTCTTATTAAAAATAAAAAATTACAACAGTCATTTTTACAAGAACTTTTACAAACCCAGGAACGTGTTGGTAAACGTATCTCTAAGGATCTTCATGATAGTGTTGGGCAAAGTTTATTACTCGTTAAGAACAGAATTTTACAGAATAAGGATACTAAAACAGCTGCTGTGGTAGATGGTGTAATAGACGAGGTGAGAACCATTTCAAGAAGTTTGCATCCGTTTAAATTAGAAGAACTAGGCCTTACTGTAACTTTACAAAGTAGTGTAGAGATGATCGACGAGAATTATGATATTTTTATTTCGGCAGAAATAGATAATATCGACCAGGTGTTTGATCAGGAAAAAGAAGTTAATATCTATAGATTGGTGCAAGAAAGCTTTAATAACATTATTAAACATTCTAAAGCAAGATCTGCAGAAATTAAAGTAACTAATCAAGAAAATAATGTTGAAATAATTATTAAAGATAATGGTAAGGGGTTTGATGTTTCTAAAGAAAAAGTATCGATCTCTAAAATAGGTCTTAAAACATTAAATGAGCGTTCAAAATTTTTGAAAGCTACTTTTGATATACTGTCTGAAATTGATAACGGAACTACGTTGATATTTAATATTCCGAAACATGCTTAAACCTAATATACTTATCGCAGATGATCATCCTCTATTATTAAGAGGGCTAGAGGAATTTTTGAAAGAACGAAAATATAACATCATAAATACACATTCTGATGGACTTTCTGCATACAATGCAATTATTAAAGATAAACCAGATATTGCTATTTTGGATATCGAAATGCCTAATCTTACAGGTGTAGATATCGCAAAAAATTGTAAACGACACCAGATAGATACCAAAATCATTTTAATTACTCTTCATAAAGAAAAGAAGTTTTTTGAAGATGCAGTAAAATATAATATTCATGGATATTTATTAAAAGAATTTGCGTTAACAGAGATTGAAGCTTGTATAGCAAGTGTAAGTAGAGGAGAACCTTATTTTAGCGAAAAAATATACAAACGTTTCACAAATGTTTCAGAGCGTAATTCGGATATAGAAAAACTAACCCCTTCAGAAATTAAAATCCTAAAGCGCATAGCAGAAGAGATGACAAGTACAGAAATTGCAGATCTTTTAAGTATTTCTGTGAGAACTGTCGAAAAACACAGAGCAAATATAATTCGAAAACTTACCCTTGAGCAAAAACCAAATGCTTTGTTGATCTGGTCTCAGAAAAATAAACAATTACTACTCTAGTATTGATATATTGACTATTGTAGTCTAATTACGTGGGGCTACGTATGTTTTGAGGAGACGAATATCTATATATTTGTCTATATAATAATTGAATAGAAATCTTTTTTGATTTTGATAATAGAAAAGAAACGAAGTCGATGCAGGATGTTAATTCTAAAATACAAAGTTCTAGAGGTAGTTCATTTTCGTTTTATCCAAATCCTTTAAAGGGTGAGATTTATATTGATTGCAAAACTGAAATATCTAATGCTAGTTGCGAAGTTTTTGACCTAAATGGACATTTAGTTATAGGGAATAAAAATTTATCGATTAAAAATACAATTTCATTTACTTCTTTTCCATCAGGAATGTACACCATTAAGGTGCGTGATGATAATAAGGTAATGATAAAGAAATTTCTAAAACTCTAGTTTTAGGAAGATTGGGGGATGGGGACTACTAATTAAAATTAGTAGTCTCTTTTTTTACAGAGGTTTGTAATACAGTTATTTATAATTTTTTTGTTATGCGTGCATATAATATAAGTGGGGTTTCTTTTATCAAAATGTTAAGAATACATATATTGTGTGATAACTTTTAGTTAAGCAAAAAATAACTCACAACTCACAATACACAATAAATTAACAACATGTATACTTCAAAAATATCTGGTTTAGGGTCTTATGTCCCTGAAAATGTCGTAACCAATGATGATCTGTCTAAGGTGATGGATACAAATGATGAGTGGATTCAGGAACGTACCGGTATAAAAGAAAGACGTCATATTAAAAAGGGAGATGGCAATAGTACTTCTATTATGGGAGTTAAAGCAGCAAAAATAGCTTTGGAGAGAGCTAAACTTACTGCAGATGATATAGAACTTATCATTTTCGCAACTCTTAGTCCCGATATGTATTTTCCTGGAGGAGGAGTTAGAGTTCAGGAAATGATGAATATGAGAACTATCCCGGCATTAGATGTTCGTAATCAATGTAGTGGGTTTGTATATGCGATATCGGTAGCAGATCAGTTTATTAAAACCGGTATGTATAAAAATGTATTGGTCATAGGAAGTGAAAACCATAGTGGTGGTTTGGATATGACAACTCGAGGAAGAGGAGTTTCGGTAATTTTTGGTGATGGAGCGGGAGCGGCAGTGTTAACGAGAAGTGAAGAAGAGGGTAGAGGAATTTTGTCTACACATTTGCATAGTGAAGGAGCACATGCCAAAGAATTATCTCTTGAAGGGCCTAGCACAGAACATTGGGTGCCGGAAATTATTTCAGAGAATCCACAAGAAAATATTCCTTACTATCCATATATGAATGGTCAATTTGTATTTAAAAATGCGGTAGTACGTTTTTCTGAAGTAATTAATGAAGGATTACAGGCCAATAATTTATCTGCCACAGATATTGATATGTTAATACCACATCAGGCAAACCTGAGAATTTCTCAATTTGTACAACGACAATTTAAATTATCTGATGATCAAGTCTATAATAATATCCAGAAATATGGGAATACTACAGCAGCATCTATTCCTATAGCATTAACAGAAGCCTGGGAGCAAGGTAAAATTAAAGAAGGGGATTTGGTAGTCCTGGCTGCTTTTGGAAGTGGGTTTACCTGGGGTAGTGCTATTATTAGATGGTAATTATAAAATAAAAAAAATGAAAAACGCGAAGCAATTAAGCTTCGCGTTTTTTTATCTAATAACTCGGTTATTAATTTTTTAAAGGCTAATTCAAATAAATCATAACCATGACTATACTATATTAAACGTTGTAAATTGTAAAGTGTTACAGAATTTGTTATTTTTTTGCATTTATTTAACTTTAATAAGGTTTTTGAGAAAACTGTATTAAATTTAACAAATATCTGAGTTATTAGTTATAATATTAACATTTTTTGTGAGAAAAACCTGATTATAGTATGCCTCCGCCAGATTTTTCATTATTATCTCTTCGTTTTCTTGAAACTTTTCTATTTTTTCCACTTCCGAATCGATAAGACAATCCTAAGAAAACAGTTTGCGTTTCACCTTGAAACTGTCCGTTTTGAGGATATGGGTTGTTTGCAGAAAACCTGAAACGCATTGTGTTAAAAATATCATTAAAGTTAATACTGGCTGTACCTTTACCTTTTAAGAAATTATAACGAGCTCCTGTGTTTACAAAATAAAACGGCTTGGTTTTAAATAATATGCCTTCTTGTTCTCCTCTGTAAAATCCAAATACCTGGAAAGTCAAGTTTTTTGTCGCTTTAAAACTATTGTTAAGTCTAAAATTATATACTACAGCATCTACTTCTCTATTGATATTATCTACTACTCCTTTTTGCGTTTGCGAATACAGGTCAAAACTGGCATTAAAACTCCACCATTTTGTAGCTCTATAGTTACTAGATACCTCGACTCCATAAGAAGAATTATTATCAAAATTTTTGAATGTTAATATCTGACCTTCTTCAACATCTGGATTTTCTATAAGAGCCTGACTTATTTCATCATTGATAATTCTGTAAAATACTCCACCGGTTATCGATCCTTTTCCTAATTTTCGTGTGTAGTTCGCTTCTATAGAGTTAGTAAACTGAGGATTCAGTTCTGGGTTCCCGATAGAAACTATTCTTGGTGTACTCCATTCACGTATAGGGTTTACCTGATTTAACCCAGGTCGATCTATTCGTCGGCTATAACTTAATTGGTAACTATTTTTCTCTCCCGGAGTATAACTGATAAAACCAGAAGGATATACAGTGAAAATATCATCTTCAAATATTTTTACGCCATCAAAAACAGCTTCAACTTCGTAGCTTTCTAGACGTGCTCCTAGCTGATAGGACCATTTTTCAAAATTTTGACCGTATGTACCATAAAAAGAATGTATGTTTCGGTCGTAATTATATTTTGAATTTGCGAAAAGTGTAGAACGATAGTCATTATCTGTTCTTCTTAAACGAGTTTCATATCCTAATTCTAATTTGGTCTTTTCTGATAATGGGTTTACATAATCAAGGTTTATTGTAGTGTTTTTTCGCTCATTATTAATAAGGTCATTATAACTTGTAAACGATCCATCTCCTCCTACAAAATCAAAACGGTCATCGCTATCACTTTCAAAAACGTTATAATCAACTTCTAGCTCTATATTGTGTCCTTCTTTTTTAAAATCATGTTTATAATCGAAGTTATAAGTAGAACCTTGGTTGTCACTATCACTTAATAGTCGTTGGGATAAATCATTTTGATCATTATTAAAAAAGGTGATATCTGTAGTTCCGTCGGTAAGTCCGTCAAACAAATTTTGATTGGTATATACCGAGATGGTATTATGGTCATCGATAAAATAATCTAAACCTATTTTAAATAAATGAGACTTATTATTATCTAAGAATTTAAAATCTGTTTGGTAATTTTGATCTTGTCTAAACACACCTCCTGCATTTTGTCGCTTAGTGATGTTATTACCATAATTACCATAAAAGTTAACTTTTCCGGCTCTGTAATTTAAATCTATAGAGCTATTAAAACGAGCATTTTTATCAAAGTTAAGCCCTAGATTAATATTACCATTAAAACCTATATTGCTATTCTTATGTAATACGATATTAATGATACCACTCATTCCTTCAGGATTATATTTAGCAGAAGGATTAGTAATCAATTCTATCTTCTTAATAGAAGTAGAAGGGATTTGTTTTAATAATTGTGTAGCATCAATATTAGTAGGTTTACCATCTATTAGGATACGCACATTTTGATTTCCGCGTAGTGCGATATTACCATCTTGATCTACATTAACCGATGGGATATTATTCATGATTTCTGAAGCAGTTCCCCCGGTCGTAGTAAGGTCTTTCCCTACATTTATAACTTTACGGTCGATTTTTTGTTCTATTGTTGTTCGTTCTGCAACTATAGTTACATCATCTAAAGATTCGGCTTCTTCTTCTAATGATATGGTACCAACGTTGATATCCTTATTTTTTTTAGAAATTTCGACAGGTTGAGAATACGTTTTGTATCCTATAAATTGTACTTTTAGTGTATAATTTCCTTTTGGTATATCAGAAATAGAGAAATCTCCATTATCGGTACTAATACCTCCACTTATAATTTTATCTGCACCATCATGAATTGCTACAGTAGCATAAGGTATGGGTTGCTGTAGGTTTTTGTCTATTACTTTTCCTTGTATAGTACCTACTACAGCTTCATTACTTGGTTGTGCTGTTAGGAATAGACACCAAAATGAGAAAAATAATAAAATTACTTTTTGATTGATTGTTTTCATCTGAACGTTTATTTGATTGATAATTGTTATGCATTGTACTTTGTATTGCCTAATACAAAGCGTGATTGTTTCCAAAATTTACACATTGATTAATTGTGTTATACGTGTAAGACGACCATAAGCCTATTCTGTTACACCTTATTTTAACTTTAACAAAATATTAAATAATTAAAAACCGCCTCTACTTGTAGAGGCGGTTTTCTATAATAACCAAATAGTAACACTAACCATCAACTATGAATAAAATTTGATTATTATAAAGTAACTAACTAACTAAATTTATGAAAATTCATATCTTTTATATGTAAGACGAAGTGCTTTGATTTGTGTTACATTTATCTTTTATTTTTAACAATTTTCAGGTTATTTTTAACGTTTAAGTCTTTATTTGGCGTCCTAATAAACTTATTTTTCCTGTTTTAAATTCAAATACAGTTTATGGATAAAAAAACATTGGTACTGGGAGCGTCCTTAAAAGTAGATAGATATTCGAACTTAGCTATTCATAGACTGGTAACTCATGGTTATGAGGTTGCTGCTGTTGGATTAAAAAAGGGAGAAGTTGCCGGTATAAAAATTGAAACGGATATAAATGATGTCAATAGTATAGATACAATTACTCTGTATTTAAATCCGCTTAGACAACAACCTTATTATGATGACATCATAGGACTAAATCCCAGAAGAGTAATTTTTAATCCCGGGACAGAAAACCCAGAATTTTATCAAAAACTTAAAACGGCAAATATTGAAGTAGAGGTAGCCTGTACGCTAGTATTACTTTCTACGAATCAGTATTAAAATAGCAGACAATAATAATCCTAAAAAGGTTAGGCCTCCATTAATTATAAGTATTTCAAAACCTATTTGATAATATAATTCTGCAGCTATTTTTTCTGAAACTGTCCAAGAATTTTTAGTAGAGAAATAAACATATAATTGAGATGATAAGTTGATGATTATGGATGTTATTACTGAAATAATGCAAATGATAGGAACCAATTTATCTTTTACTTTTAATCTCGTAAATAGCCCAAATGCATATAAGCCTAGTAATGGTCCGTAAGTAAAACCTGCGAATTTAAAAAGTTTCTTAATTACACTTTCATCTTGGATAACATATTTAAATATTATAATCACTATAACTAGTAATATTGAGAATAGAATATGAATCTTTTTTCGGGTCTTGATCTGATCTGCTGGACTGTATTTTTTCTCTATGTCGAGTATATCGATACTAAATGATGTGGTTAATGAGGTCAACGCACTATCAGCACTACTATAAGCTGCAGCAATAAGACCAAGTACAAAAAAGATTGCGATACCAAAACCTAATCCGCTTTGTGTAGCAATTACAGGAAAAAGCTGATCTTTATGGGCATCAATTCCGTTTTGTGATGCATATTGCGTAAGTAGTAATCCAAGACCTAAAAAAATAAAGTTTACAATAGTTAATACAATGGTAAACCAAAACATATTCTTTTGAGCATCTTTTAGGCTTCGACAAGTAAGATTTTTTTGCATCATGTCTTGATCTAGCCCCGTCATAACAATTGCAATAAATGCGCCTGATAAAAATTGTTTCCAAAAATAATTTGCACTTTTGAAATCATCAAAAAAGAACATTCTCGAAAGATCACTTTCTAATACATAACCCAATAAGTTTGACCCTCGAATCCCTAAATCGTCTGATACATAGTATATTGCAACACCTACAGCAATTAGCATGAACAGCGTTTGTAGTGTATCGGTCCATACAATAGTCTTAATTCCTGATTTAAAAGTGTATAGCCAGATTAATAATATAGTTATGATAACGGTAACCCAAAATGGAACTGCCAAAGCATCAAAAAGAATAGACTGTAAAACATTTGCTACCAAAAACAATCTAAAACTCGCCCCAACTACTCGTGATAGTAAAAAAAATGAAGCTCCGGTTTTATATGAGTAATTACCAAAACGTTCCTCCAAATAGGTGTAAATTGAGGTTAAATTAAGTCTGTAATAAAGAGGAAGTAATACAGTACCAATAACCGTATATCCCAAAATATACCCTAATACTACCTGCATATAGCTAAACTGAGAAGCTTCAATCCACCCAGGAACAGAGATAAAAGTTACACCACTTAATGACGCACCAATCATCCCAAAAGCTACAATATACCAAGGGGACTGTCTATTCGCTTTAAAAAAAGCATCATTTCCTGAGTTTTTTCCTGTGAAATAAGAGATGAGAAGAAGAATCCCAAAATAAGCCGCAATAAGGAGTAGGATATGTAATGGTTGCATGAATTTCGGTTAAAAATGAATCCCCAAAATACAAATTAACAACTAACCACAAACCATAAAATCAAAACTATTTGTTTCTTACATCGCTTTCGATCATCCCATCACGAAGGCGTATAACACGATGTGCATGAGCAGCAACTTCTTCTTCATGCGTAACCAGAATAACAGTATTTCCCGCAGCATGAATTTCATCAAAAAGTTGCATGATTTCTAATGAGGTTTTAGAATCCAGATTTCCTGTAGGCTCATCGGCCAATATTATCGAAGGTTTATTTACCAAAGCACGACCAACTGCTACACGTTGTCGCTGTCCTCCCGAAAGTTGATTAGGTTTATGGTCCATACGATCAGACAGACCAACATCTGTAAGTACTTCTTCTGCTCTAACGGTTCTGTCTTTTTTAGAAGCACCTGCATAAACCATCGGTAAGGCAACATTATCTAATGCAGTAGTTCTGGGCAATAAATTAAAAGTCTGAAATACAAAACCAATTTCGCGATTTCGAATATCAGCTAATTCATTATCGGTCATTTTACTAACATCATTTCCGTTTAGATTATAAGTCCCACCAGTGGGTGTGTCAAGGCATCCCAGTAGATTCATTAGAGTAGATTTACCAGAACCAGAAGGACCCATTATTGCCAGGTATTCTCCACGAGCAATATCAAGATCAATACCCTTAAGTACATATACTGTTTCCTGACCTAATTGAAAATTTCTGATGATTCCTCTAATTTCTATAACATTTCCCATATAGTAATCTTTACAGATGGTTAAGATACAATTTTAGACTATATGACGCAGCAGATAAAAAGTTGTTACACTCTAATTGCAAAATGTTCTTTTGTTTATCCTGTGTACCACTCTGGGATAAGCATATGGGTTAAAAGTAAGTTAAAAATTGAATCCCTAATACCCTCCTAATAATACTATGATTTTTGTCATTTTTTGCATTTTATGTTACGGTTAATTTTGCTTCGGAATGTTAACTAACAAAACAAATATGAAAGCACTAAAACGCCCCGAACCCATTAATGTAGAGATTGTCTTAGATCCCAAAGAAACAATCATGAGTAAGACCGATCCTAAAGGAATAATAGAATACGCAAATGATTATTTTATGGAGGTCTGTGGATACGAAGAGCAAGAACTAATTGGTCAACCTCATAATGTAATTCGTCATCCAGATATGCCTAAAATTATTTTTAAGTGGTTATGGGAACACTTGCTGGCAAAGAAAAATATACACGCTTTGGTTAAGAATCTGGCAAAAGATGGTAGATATTACTGGGTGATTACAGACTTTGATGTAAAACTTGATGACGAAGGACAGATTACTTCTTTTTTTGCACGAAGAAAAGCTCCGCCTAGAGAAGCTATTGAAAAAATAGATAAACTATACAAAAAACTATTGGCGATCGAACAGGCCAGTGGAGTCGAAACCACAGAAAAATACCTTGTTGGATTTCTTGAAGAAAAAGGGATGACCTATCATGAGTTTATTGAAGAGGTTTGCTTCTCTGAAGAGACCAAACCCTATGATCCAAAAGAATTACAGTATCATAAACGAAGAACGGTATTTTCAAGAATGTTTAGATAATATGATACAATAATTACTTTTTAAAATTTTATATGAGTGGGTAAACTCATGTGATTTAGTTTATGTTTAGATGTAAAAGCCTAAGGATTACTTTAATCTTTAGGCTTTTTTTATGCTCTTATGGTGAAATGTTCTTTTGCTTGTTCGTTTCTAATAAATACAAAACCAAGATAAAAAGTATCAATAGTTACAGTGATTTTTGGGTGTTCTTGTATTGTTTTCCATAACATGATATTGTTTTCAGATTCATATATAGAATTGAGTATGATAACACTATCGTTATGAATTATGGATAACAATAATTCTATATCGAAATGAGATTGTGATTGATTCATGTCGAGATAAATCATATCATAATTATTCTTCGATTGGATATTATGATCAATCTTAACCGAATTATCTATTGATAAAATCTCTGATATCACCTTCGAATTTGTTAAAACAAGCCCAGTTTTAATATCAAAATAGGGAAGTATGCGATTTAGAAGCTTGGCGGTGCGATATCTAACAGGAATTTTTTTGCCTGCTTTTTTATATATTGATTGTATAGCTATATACGCTTTTCGTTTTTCAGTATTATAAAAACATCGGGTAACCAAATTATACACAAAAGGAGAATGTACTCCATGTTGATTAGTAGATTTAGAAAGAAATCTGAGATATGCTTTTATTTTGAAATACATTTTTTAGTCTAAATCAAAAATCTAACACTATTTGTTAACCATGTCATTCTTCCATTTTTTCAGAAAGTTCAAACCATCGCATTTCATTTTCCTCAATTTCCTGAATGATTTTCTGAAGTTTTTTGGACTCGGTATTTATTTTTTCTTCGTCTAGATTACCTTCGGCAAAAAGGTTTTCGATTTCCTTTTTTTGCAGCTCTAATTTTTTAAGCTCTCGTTCAATTTTGTTGAATTCTTTTTGCTCATTATAAGAAAGAGCAGCCTTATTGTCTTTTTTCCAGGTGTTTTTAACTTTTGTTTCTGTAGGATCAGATGTTTTTACCTCGGGCTCTTTACTGTCTTCATAAATACGATAATCTGTGTAATTACCAGGAAAATCCTGAATAACACCATTACCTCTAAACACAAATAAGTGATCTACGATCTTGTCCATAAAATAACGATCATGAGATACTACAATCAAACATCCCGGAAAATCTAATAAGAAATTTTCAAGCACATTAAGCGTTACAATATCTAAATCGTTGGTGGGTTCATCAAGAATTAAAAAATTAGGATTCTGGATTAAAACCGTACATAGATATAACCTTTTACGTTCACCTCCACTTAATTTTTCTACAAAATCATATTGCTTTTTACGGTCAAATAAAAAGCGTTCAAGCAGTTGTTGTGCAGAAATTTGCCTTCCTTTTTTTAATGGGATATAATCTCCGAATTCTCGAATTACATCGATAACTTTTTGACCTTCTTTAATGGTAATACCACTTTGTGTATAGTATCCAAATTTTATAGTATCACCAATCACAATTTTTCCATGATCAGGAGGTATAGCACCTGTAATCATGTTTAGAAAAGTAGATTTACCGGTTCCGTTTTTACCAATGATACCAATACGTTCTCCTTTTTTGAAAACATATTCGAATTGGTCTAACAAGATAAGGTTGTCGAAACGTTTAGAGATTTTATGAAGTTCGAGGATTTTACTCCCCATACGTTCCATATTAATCTCGAGTTGAACTTCGTGATCGTTGCGACGTTTATGAGCACGTTCTTTGATTTCATAAAAATCATCGATTCTGGATTTAGATTTGGTAGTACGCGCTTTTGGTTGGCGACGCATCCAGTCTAATTCTTTTTTATAAAGTTGCTTGGCTTTATCTGTTGTAATTTGCTCATTTATAATTCTAGCCTCTTTATTGGCTAAATAATAGGCATAATTACCTTTGTAACTATAGAGTTGACCATTTTCTAACTCTATAATCTCATTACATACATTTTCTAGAAAATAACGATCATGAGTTACCATGAATAACGTAAAATTTTCTTTGGCAAAATATTCTTCTAACCATTCTATCATTTCTAAATCCAAATGGTTAGTAGGCTCATCAAGATATAATAGATTGGGTTTGCTTAATAATATATTAGCAAGGGCTAATCGTTTCTTTTGCCCACCAGATAATTCACTTACCTTTTTAGTAAGGTCTTCTAGCTTAAGTTTAAAAAGTATTTGTTTATACTGCGTTTCAAAATCCCAGGCATTAATAGCATCCATTTTTTCAAATGCTTGCTGATAGTTTTCTACATCATCGGGATTTAACAATGCTTTTTCGTAAGTATTAATTACTTGAAGAATATCATTGTCTGAGGCAAAAATGGTTTGTTCGATAGTAAGAGCAGGATCCAGATTAGGCTCCTGAGGTAAAAAAGCTACTTTAAGGTTTTTGCGATATACAACCTGGCCTTCATCGGGTTCTTCATCACCGGCAACAATATCAAGGAGAGAAGTTTTTCCAGTTCCGTTTTTGGCGACAAAACCAATTTTTTGCCCTTCGTTGATTCCGAAAGAAATGTTTTTAAAAAGGATACGTTCTCCGAATCCTTTGGCGATATTTTCTACTGATACGTAATTCACAATTTTTTATAAAGTTGCAAAGGTACAAGGTTTATAAGTTACAATGAAGCAAAGTTTTGAAGTTTCTGTGTTGTGAAACGATAAACAGGAAATTTATTATCGTATTTAATGTTTTGTAGCGGTTAACTTAACTGTCTTTTTATTTATTAAAATAAGAGATTGTGTATTGTTGTAATTCAAAATAAATTCATTTAATCAATAGGGTAATTTTTTTATGAAACGAAGTAATTTAGGATTGGTTACAGTAGCTTAAATACGAGTTGTAGGAATTTTTATATCTTGCAGAGATTATTTACACACTACAATCATTTTTTATTAGGGCAATACACGGGGAAGATATATGTTGGATTATATTTAATTTTTAAATGATAAACGTAAGAGTTTGGTAGAGATAGTGTTATGTCGCTTTTTAGATGTTACACTTGTTATGCAGATTTTTATACGTTTAATATTAAAGTTATTATTATTTTAAACAATTAATATATTACTTTTTTTACCTACTAATAAATGAGAAAGACACTACCATATTTATTTATTTTGTTTTTTGGCCTATTATCCTTTGCTCAAGGAACTTATAGAGACGAATTCGGATCTGTATCTTATGCAAACAACGATGGGACATTAAATTGGGCAGGAAACTGGAGTGAAATTGAGCCTTTTGATTTTAATAATGATCCAGCTGGTGGTTTTATAAGTATTAATGGTGATCGACTTAGATTTAGATGGATATGGTCTGAAACTATGAGTAGAACGGCAGATTTGTCAGGAGCAACAAGTGCTACACTTTCTTTTAATTGGGAAACATCTAGCCTGGAAGCAGGAGAAGAACTTGCCATTAGAGCATCTAGTGATGGAACCAATTTTACTACTCTTGCAACATTTGGAGGTACTCAGTCTGGTTTTTATAGTGTAGATATTTCGGCATATATTTCTGCTACTACAACAATTCGTTTTGATAATGTTGGAAACAATTGGAGCGGTGATAATGATAGGGTTTTTGTCGATAATGTTCAGATCTTAACTGCTGTGACGGTTAATCAACCTCCTACTATTGTAGTTAGTGGTGATCAGCATTTTTGTCCTAACCCTATTAATTCTAAACCAGTAGTGCAAACAGTTACCATTACCGATCCCGATGACACAACTGCCGATGAGATTTCGATACAGATATCATCCGGATATGTTAATGGTCAAGATTTGTTAACACTAACAGGTGTCCATCCCAATATAACAAGTTCCTGGAATGCAACAGAAGGGAGGTTATTTCTAACTGGTCCAGCAACATTTGCCGAGTTTGAAGCGGCAATTTTGGCGGTAGTATATTCAACAAGTGCATCTAGTCCTCCAGAATTAAAAGAATTTTCTATAGTGATAGGGAATGCACTTTTCCTGCCAGAGACGGGACATTTTTATGAATTCGTATCAGATGCAGGAATTCGGTGGGATGATGCAAGAGACGATGCAGCTACGAGAACATATTTTGGACTACAAGGGTATTTAGCTACATTAACCAGTACTGCTGAAGCTGCTTTTGCAGGATCGCAGATAACAGGTAATGGATGGATAGGAGCAAATGACGAAGCAGTAGAAGGACAATGGAGATGGGTTACCGGGCCAGAAGCTGGAACTCTTTTTTGGACAGGAAATCAAACCGGATCTGTTGTTCCTGGTGAATTTGCGTTTTGGAATACGGGAGAACCTAACAATTGTTGTGGAGGAGAAGATTATGCGCATATTACAGCACCAGGTATCGGGATTCCTAATTCATGGAACGACTTACCTATTGCCGGAGGAGGAGGAGCATATGCATCACAAGGTTATATTGTAGAATATGGTGGTATGCCAGGTGATAATCCTTTACAGATATCTGGAGTAACTAGATTAAGAATAAGTTGCTCTGTGATTACTAATAGACAACGAACATATAGAGTAAATAACTAAGTTTTGTTTGTTAAGAAGGTAAAGACATTTTTCTTTTTCGCCTGGTTACAGAAAAAAGAAATATAAAAATCGATAAAAATATAGAAACTCTAGCTAGATAATTTCCTGCTTTTACATAGAATGTGATTTTATCATTTGTAACAAGGGTTCCTTTTAATGCTCCTTGTTTTTCATAATCTAATTTTGCTATAATATCTCCTGTTTGGTTAATAATAGCAGAAATTCCGGTATTGGCACTTCGGGCAATACTTCTTCTGGTTTCAATAGCTCTTAATTTGGCATAAGATAAGTGTTGTCTATGCCCTTGAGTATTGCCCCACCAGGCGTCGTTGGTAATAATTGCCAGAAATTTTGCCTTATTTCTAATATATCCTGTGGCAAACTCTCCATATATACTCTCATAACAGATTAAAGTTCCTACTCCAATACTATCTTTAGAGAAGAATACTTCTCGATCTTCTTGAGTAGTTTTCTTAGCTACCGTTCCACCAAGGTCAATCATGGCATCACCCAAAATGGGTTTTAAAACACTTTGGTATGGAAAATTTTCTACACCAACAACTAGTTTGCTTTTGTGGTATAGCTCATCTGTCCCATCTGGACGAACAAAAAATGCAGAATTATAGTCATCATAATAGATGCCTTCTTTATAAGTATTCGTTTGTTTGCGAATTTTACCGGGATCATTAAATACATCAATTAATGATATTCCTGATAATACATTTGCATTAGGATATTGGTTAAGTATTCGTTGTGCAGTTTTTTTAGCAATAGAGATAGAGAAATTAGTAAGTCTGTTATTGTCTGCAAAAACAGTTTCTGGAGCAATAATAAAATCTGTTTTTGAAGTAGCAACGGTATTTGTTAGTGAGTCTAATAATTTACCTATTCGAGCATCTGTAGTGTTATACTTTTCGGTATAGGGGTTTATGTTAGGCTGTAGAATAACCACTTCGATATTACTACCTTCTTCTTTATACGTTTTTAGAATAATAAACGATATTATAATAGGGATTAGAATAATCAATCCATTGCGAATCGCAGATCTGTACAGAATAGTTTTATCCTTGTGTTCTTTAAAAAGTAGTATACTCCTAAAAACACTAATATTAATGACCCAAATCCAAAGTGTACCACCAAAAGTCCCTGTGTACTCGTACCATTGTACCCAGGAAGTAAAGCTTGCAAATCCATTACCCAGGTTAAGCCAGGGCCAGGAAAATTCCCATTGCAGGTGCATATATTCAAAAGTCATCCAAAAGCAAACTAGAAATATACTACTGATCGTAAATGTGGTTCTTTTGGCAACAATATGATAAATCAAAAATACCAAAGTCATCACAAGGCTATTTACAATTTCTGCAAACCACATACCAAAGGCAGTAGAATTATAGATCCACCAGGTGGTAATTATATTCCAAATAAAAAAGGAGAGAAAAGCAAAGCCAAAAACCTGGCTTTTACTGTATTTATTTTTACGAATGTTATATTCTACAGTCAAAAGAGGAACAAAACCAAAGAATAGAAATAAAGGAAAACCGTAGGTGGGCCAGCTAATAGCAAGAAAAAGGCCTGAAATAATACACAATATGATGTTTTTCATAAAAAAAATGCTTCCTTATTAATAACGAAATTAAACTTATTTAGTTACAATTAATATAATTGAATGTTTCTTTTTTGTAACGTTTAGTAATGGATAGTCTTTTAGACGCTTAAACTGGCGATTTTATATAATTCTTCGTAATGTGATATTTACGAAGTTCATCACTTAAAACTGTATTTTGTTTTGAAGAATCTAGAGTTACTTTTCTAATATCTTTTCTAGATTTTTATGTTTTAACAACTTGGCACTTGTAAAATTAATAGTGGTTAAAATTTATAAATTCACACCTCATTTTCAGGGGTATATGGCTAATATCTTTGTCTTTGTACTAGTCTTTATACTATATTTGATTCGGTTATTAATACTTGATTTATGCAATGGGATCACCGTCAGGAAAAAGGAAAGTAGAGGCTTCAATTAGAGTAGTAATATATCTGATGTGTGAAAAAAACATTTTCAATTTTATTCCATAAACATCAATAAATGGACAATCATATCTAAAAGAGGATGAACTATCAGATTTGATTTTCTTTATTAAAGATTTTGAAGAAAAAAACATATCAGTCAATGACTCCTAAAAAAGAAATATAGGCAGTAGCATAAAAAACAAAGTTCTAAAATGAGCTTTGATATATAAAAATATTCTTTCGCGAGGAATAGACACACATGGTGAGTGTCTTAAAATGTTCATCACAACTATAAATATTGAATATTTAAATTATGAAAAAATCAATTTTAAATTTAGGAAAAGTTATAAATAAAACTAAACAAAAAACTATTAATGGTGGACAAATGGAAGCCTCTTGCGAAGAATTAGGATGGAACGAATTAACTTGTAAATATGCATCGCCAAATTCTGATATCAATTATCTCAAATGTTGTTAAATCGAAAATCATTCTAAAGTAAAAAAAATCAATTTTGAATTTAGAAAAAGCTTTAAGTAAAGCAGAATAAAAATCAATTAATAGGGCATTATCTCGTGTTTATGTACTCTAGGGAATCCATGTTATGTTTTTATGGGACCAATATGTATAGATGTATGTATGCATGAGCCCGAAGAGAGGTAGAATGTAAAATTAATTCTACAATTATATGCTTAAAAGTAAACAATCATTGTTTTAAAGTTTATATCACTGTAGGGTATTGATAACTTGGCTGCAGTTGCTTTTTACTAAGAAGCAACTCAGCTTTTTTTCAGGAACTTACTAAAGTTTTTCTAAGCGCATGATAAAAAGTTATACATAAATATAAATTACTTTTTTTCAATAAGATATAGTATATTAGTTGTGTTTTATTACCCCAATCCCTCAACCTAAATCAGGATAAATTGAGGGCAAGAACCCATTTTGATGTAGTACAATTAGTAGTGGGTTTATTCTTAGTTTATTACGGATTTTGAAAAAAATGATTGATTGTTTCATTCAAAATATGAAAGTATAAAACACTTTTTATAGCTTTTGTATTAGGAATAATATTTTTATAAAGAATAGACATAAACGATAAGTGTCTTTAAATGTTTATCGTAAAAAATAATCTTAAAACCTATATCATGAAAAATCACATTTTAAACTTGGGTAAAGTTTTAACCAAAATGCAACAAAAACAAATTAATGGAGGTAGATGTCAAAATTCATTTGAATGTTGGGAATGGGCTAATTTTTTGGGACCAGAAGACGCGTATGCGTGTATTGATGGAAATTGTGGACTTAATCCAGGTCCACTTTAATTATTGGGAGTATAAAAAATAATCTTAAAACTTATATTATGAAAAATCACATTTCAAGCTTAGGTAAAATTTTAACCAAAACACAGCAAAAACAAATTAATGGGGGAGGAGGGCATCCAGAATGCTATTCTCATCAGGATTGCCCTGGATCAATGGGATGTTGTAGACCTGGAGGTGCGGGATTAGGGCTATGCATGGTGTTTGAACAGTATATAAAATATTGTAATATATAAGCGATTCATAGTTAATAAGGGGGACTTATGTCTTTCTTCCCATCAAAAATGTTAAACGCTTTATGTGAGCACTGATGTTTTTTATAAAGATATCAGTGCTTTTTTATAACAAATAATCATTTTGAGAAAGCTAAATCCTTAATAAATTTGGTAGGTGATTAGGATCTAAAGTATTAAGAAAAGCGATAGGATACTATGACAAAATTTGATGTTGTAATCTATGATTTGTGATTGCCAGAATGATTCTTTTTTGGTTAGAAACCATTATCAGATAAAGTATCCATTTAGTTTACTATTTTTACACAAAATTGAATTTTATGTGGATCAAAAAGCAAATTCCAAACTTTATAACCCTCCTTAATCTTTTTTGTGGATGTATTGCGGTTATTTTTGCCGTTCAGGGACAATTGGAATTAACTGCTCTTTTTGTAATGCTAGGTATAGGATTTGATTTTTTTGATGGTTTTGCAGCGAGAATATTAGATGTTAAAAGTGAATTAGGATTGCAACTTGATTCTTTGGCAGATATGGTTACCAGTGGGGTAGCACCTGGTATTGTAATGTATCAATTGTTATCTCAAGTTTTTGGAAAACCATTTTATATAGCTCCAGGTTCTTGGAATTCTGAACAGATTTTAGCAAGTTTTGATATGTCTTATGTGTCTTTGCTGGGTTTATTGGTAACCTTGGCTTCTGCATATCGATTAGCTAAATTTAATATAGATACCCGCCAAACTACTTCATTTATTGGTTTACCCACACCAGCAAATACATTGTTAATTGTTAGTTTACCGTTAATACTCAAGTTTCAGCAAGAACCCTGGATTTTGGAAATTATTCTTACTAAATGGTTTTTGATAGGGTTAACTATACTAAGTTGTTATCTGCTTAATGCCGAAATTCCTCTATTTGCTTTAAAATTTAAGACCTGGGGATTTGCAGAAAATAAGGTTCGTTATATTTTTATAATACTTACCGTTATTTTAATTGTACCCTTAAAATTTATAGCAATACCATGTGTGATATTACTTTATATTTTAATGTCTTTATTTTTCAAAGAAAAAAAGCCGATCGAAGAATAGTTTTTGATCAACATTTTTTAAGGTAAGACTCAAAAATCAAATTCCATATTATCATTAAAAATTTAATTTCTTTTTTCTAAGTTCGAAATTTTGTCCCAGATAAACTTTACGTACCATTTCATCTTCGGCCAATTCTTCGGGGATACCAGCTTTTAGAATACTTCCTTCAAACATTAAATAGGTTCTATCTGTTATCGCAAGGGTTTCCTGTACGTTATGATCTGTAATTAAAATACCAATGTTTTTATCTTTTAGCTGGGCAACAATACGTTGTATATCTTCTACAGCTACTGGGTCAACCCCGGCAAAGGGTTCGTCCAAAAGGATAAAATTAGGATCTGTGGCCAGCGCTCTTGCTATCTCTGTACGACGACGCTCACCACCACTTAGAAGATCACCACGGTTTTTACGGATATGTCCTAAGCCAAACTCTTCGATAAGTGCTTCCATTTTATGCAATTGCTCTTTTTTAGAAAGTTTAGTGAGCTGAAGTACACTTAAGATATTATCTTCGATACTAAGTTTTCTAAATACAGAAGCTTCCTGAGCCAAATAACCAATACCATTTTGAGCACGTTTATACATTGGGTATTTGGTGATATCGATATCATCTAGCGTAATTTTCCCTCCGTTAGGTTTTACCAAACCAACAATCATATAAAAGGAAGTTGTTTTACCAGCACCATTTGGTCCCAGAAGTCCAACAATTTCCCCTTGATTTACTTCAAGAGAGATTCCTTTTACTACTTTTCTACCTTTATATGATTTTATAAGATTATCTGCTTTTAACTTCATATCAGAATGACTTCTTTATATCGGGGGTGTTGCTAAAATGAGCTGGTAAATTTACATTATTCTTTTTAACTACTACATACTTAAGAAGCTTTTGCTTCAAGCGCGTCCCAAAACTCATAAGCACGACGTAAATGAGGAATAACGATAGTGCCTCCTACCAGAGTAGCAATACTAAGAGATTCGACTACTTCTTCTTTGGTTAACCCTTCTTTATGGCAGGTTTCAAGATGATAGCGCACACAATCGTCACAGCGCAGGACTACAGAAGCTACTAATCCTAATAATTCTTTAGTTTTTACATTTAGAGCACCTTCCATATAGGCATTGGTATCCAGGTTAAAGATTCTCTTAATTATTTTGTTATTGTCCTCCAGGATACGAGAATTCATTTTTTCTCTGTAGCTGTTGAATTCGTCAACTATATCACTCATTTAGATTGTTTTTGTAATTTTTTCTTTTCTTTTTTTATTACAGCTTTAGATATAAAAATACTTACCTCATATAATATTAAAACCGGAATAGCAACAATAACCTGACTAGCAATATCAGGTGGTGTAATTACGGCAGAAAGTATTAATACAATGACTAAAGCAAATTTTCTATATTTTTTTAAAAACTCAGGAGTAACTAATCCTACTTTGGTAAGGAAAAACATAATAACAGGAAGTTCGAATATTAGGCCACAAGCTATTACCGAAGCCCTTACCAGTGCTATATAACTATCAATATCAAATTCGTTAAGCACCTCTTTGCTCACTTGATACCCTCCTAAAAAATTAATGGATAACGGTGTAATTACGTAGTATCCAAAAAGTACTCCCAAGAAAAATAAACAGGAACAGATAATAATAAATCCTTTAGAATTCTTTTTCTCTTTATCATACAATGCAGGAGAAATAAATTTCCAGAATTCATATAGTACATAAGGAAATGCTATAATAAAACCTGCTGTTATTGAGGTCCAGATATGAACAGAGAATTGGCCAGCTACTTTTCTGCTCTGTACACTAAAAGGTAATTCTTTAAAGCATAAACTTTCATCTAAACCTAGAAGTTTAGATAGATTACAGAGACCATTATAAGTAGGGAAATCTGGTTTTTTTGGTCCAAAAATTATAACATCAAAGATGAATTCTTTTGATATAAAAGCTATAATTCCGGCAATGAGTACTGCAACAGTAGCCCGAATTAAATGCCAGCGCAACTCTTCTAGATGATCTAGAAAAGACATAGACTGAGGATCTTTTTGAGTAGTTTTCCCTGCCATTATAAAATACCTTCTCTCATTAAATCATGAATATGTAATAACCCCACATATTTACCGTCTTTTTCTGCTAACAATTGAGTTATTGAGTTTTCCTCTAATTTCTCTAAAGCATCTACTGCCATGGCATCATTATCAATACGTTTGGGATTAGGAGACATAATATCTTTAGCAGCTAAGCCTTCAAAAGATGTAGTGCCTTTTGTTAACATTCTACGTAAATCTCCATCGGTTATAATACCAAGAATAGTCCCATTTTCTGTAACTGCTGTAGCTCCTAATCTTTTTTCTGTAATTTCAACAATTACAGTATTTATATTAGACTCTGGAGATACTTCGGGTTTTTCGTTTCGAGATGTGATATCACTTACTCGAAGGTATAGTTTTTTCCCCAAAGCACCTCCCGGGTGATATTTGGCAAAATCCCTACTAGAAAACCCTTGCAGGTGCAATAAACATACGGCGAGTGCATCTCCAATAACAAGCTGCGCAGTGGTACTTGTGGTAGGAGCTAGATTATTAGGGCATGCTTCTTTTTCTACATAGGCATGTAATACGTAATCAGCTTCCTGACCTAAAAAAGATTCTTTATTAGCTGTGATGCCAATTAAAGGGTTTTTAAAATTTTTAATCAAAGGAACCAGAACTTTTATTTCTGGAGTATTACCACTTTTAGAAATGCAAATAACGATATCATCTTCGAGAATATTTCCTAAATCACCATGAATGGCATCGGCAGCATGCATAAAAACTGCAGGAGTACCTGTAGAATTCATTGTAGCAACAATTTTGGTGGCAATAATAGCACTTTTGCCTATACCAGTAATAATAACCCTGCCTTTTGAGTTATGTATCGTTTCTACAGCATCAGAAAATTCTTTATCAATGAGCTCTTCTAAGTGGGCAATTGCGCGAGCTTCCTCGGCAACAGTTTTTTTAGCATATGAAATTATAGTGTCCTGGGTGTTCAAAATTTAAAAAATTTTCGTGTTATAAATAAAGATTTTACTATCTTTAATTTACGCAAAGGTATACAATACCTTATTAATTTTAAATAGTGATAAAAAAAAGCGTATTAATTTATGCTTTGTTTATCTTTGGCATACTAAAATTAAAAACGAAACATCCACTAAGTCTGTATTTGGGGAAATAGATTTAGTGTTAGTGAATCTTTATTTAATTGGTATATAAAAGTTAAATAGTTTAATGAGTTTGAATGAAACTGACTTGCAAAGTGCTTTAAAAAAACATTTTGGGTTTAGTCAATTTAGAGGACTACAGGAAAAGGTAATACAAAGTATTTTGGAAAAACAAAATACATTTGTAATCATGCCTACAGGCGGGGGTAAATCCCTATGTTATCAGCTGCCCGCTTTAATGTGTAAAGGGACCGCTATCGTGGTTTCACCCCTGATCGCATTAATGAAAAATCAAGTGGATGCTATTCGAAGTATTTCATCAGTAGAGGGTATTGCCCATGTACTTAATTCGTCTCTTAATAAATCCGAAGTAAAAAGGGTAAAAGAAGATATAATTAATGGGGTTACAAAGCTATTGTACGTTGCACCAGAATCACTTACTAAAGAAGAATATGTAGATTTTTTAAAATCTCAGGAAATTTCTTTCTTAGCTGTAGACGAAGCGCATTGTATTAGTGAATGGGGACATGATTTTAGACCCGAATACCGAAATCTACGTAATATTATTAAAAGAATAGGAGAAGATATTCCTATTATAGGGCTTACCGCAACTGCAACTCCAAAAGTGCAGGAAGATATTCTTAAAAATTTAGGGATGAGTGATGCTAAAACATTTAAAGCATCATTTAACCGCCCTAATCTGTTTTATGAAATACGTCCTAAAACAAAAAATGTAGATGCAGATATAACCCGTTTTGTAAAACAAAATAGTAGTAAAAGTGGGATTATATATTGTCTTAGTAGAAAAAGAGTAGAAGAACTGGCGCAGACATTAGAAGTTAATGGAGTAAAAGCTGTTCCTTATCATGCAGGATTAGACGCCAAAACCAGAGCTAAGCACCAGGATATGTTTTTGATGGAAGATGTAGATGTGGTAGTTGCTACGATTGCTTTCGGAATGGGAATCGATAAACCCGATGTGCGCTTTGTGATCCATCATGATATGCCTAAAAGTATAGAGAGTTATTACCAGGAAACAGGACGTGCCGGTAGAGATGGCGGAGAAGGGCATTGTTTGGCATACTATGCTTATAAAGATATAGAAAAGTTAGAAAAATTTATGAGTGGTAAACCTGTTGCCGAACAGGAGATAGGTCACGCTTTGTTACAAGAGATAGTAGCATTTGCAGAAACCTCTATATCCAGGCGTAAATTTATATTACATTATTTTGGTGAAGAGTTTGATGATGTAAATGGTGATGGGGCCGATATGGATGACAATGTGCGTAACCCGAAGAAAAAGCACGAAGCCAAAGATGAAGTAAAGTTACTACTCGAAGTAGTTAATAAAACAGGAGAGATCTACAAATCTAAAGACCTGGTTAATACACTTATTGGTAAGAGCAATGCTTTAATCATTTCGCATAGAACACATCAACAAGATTTCTTTGGAAGTGGTAAAGAACGAGATGATAAATATTGGATGGCTCTTGCACGCCAGGTATTAGTAAAAGGATATTTACGCAAAGATATCGAGACCTATGGAGTAATTAGGATTACTGCAGAAGGAAAAAGTTTTATCGATAACCCGGTAAGCTTTATGATGACCGAGGATCATATATATGATGAAACTAACGATGATTCTATAATTACTGCTGCGAAATCCGGAGCTAAAGGAGGTAGTGATGAGAAGCTAGTCGGAATGCTACGAAATTTGAGAAAAACAGTGTCCAAAAAACTAGGAGTCCCTCCATTTGTAGTGTTTCAGGACCCTTCTATAGATGATATGGCACTTAAGTATCCTGTTACTGTAGAAGAATTAGCAAATGTTCATGGTGTAGGTGAAGGTAAAGCTAAAAAATATGGCCCTGCATTTGTATCACTTATTGCAGAATATGTAGAAGAAAATGATATTATGCGACCCGATGACTTTGTAGTAAAGAGTACAGGAGCTAATAGTGGTCTTAAATTATATATCATACAAAATGTAGATCGTAAATTACCATTAGATGATATTGCTGCTGCAAAAGGGATGGATATGCCTACTTTTATTAAAGAAATGGAAGCAATTGTATACAGTGGTACAAAACTTAATATTGCCTATTGGATAGATGAAATCCTTGATGAAGATCAACAAGAAGAAATTCATGAATATTTTATTGAAGCCGAAAATGATAAAATAGATACAGCAATAGAAGAATTTGATGGGGATTATGATGATGAAGAATTACGCCTATATCGTATCAAATTTATAAGTGAAGTGGCTAATTAGGAAATCTTTAAACATCGTATATTTTTAATTAAAATACTATTTAATGTTATCAAAAAAGAGTTTCAGTTTAACACTAGAAACTCTTTTTTAATTGAACTAGTAATTGTTTCAAAAAAGGAAATCTAGACCTTATTGATCGCAATATATAGTTTGATTTGTTGACTGACAACCATTTCCTTTTACACTTGTACCACAGTTGTTGCTAGCACCATTTCCGCCACCTCCTTTGATCGAGGTCATTGAGTTAAGCTTAGAAATTTCAATTTTAGATAACGATAATCTTAAACTTTTTTGTTGATTTTTCATGCTTTTAAATTATTTAATTTGATAATATACCTTAAACATTTAAAGATACTCAAGGCTTGTATCTATTGTGTTTATGTTATATTTTGATATGACGTTACCTTTACCATAAGTTAAATTTTGTTAAAAAAAATAATTTCGTATCATATTTATGTTTTCCTTTTTGTTATATCTATTAAGTTTTTAATTAATTGTAAAATAAGGTTTTAGCGAACAAATTTAAGTCGAATAATTTGATGGAGATTATGATGATAAAGAATTGCGCTTATATCGTATCAAATTTGTTAGTGAAGTGGCGAATTGATATTATTAAGATCATAAAAGATTAAAAAAAAATAAAGGCAACCAATACAGGTTGCCTTTATTTTTTTTTAATCTTCCAGATCTATTGGACTACAAATAGGTAAGTTGTAAATGTTGCAATAAAATGGACCCGAAAAACAACCTGTTGGAAATGCAGCAGGGCATTCAGGAGGTAAGCCACCTTTTAATTCTAGTTGCTTTGTTTTGTTTAGTTGATTTACACCAGCTAAATTTAAAATGTTTTGTAACATAATTTTAGTTTTAAGAATTAATATTTTTTACATAAAAAAATAAACTGCAATTAAGCAGTTTATTCAATGAAGGCATTTTAAAAGCAATTACATACTGGATTTCCGTTGAAATATCCTCCTCTATGAATTCCTCCTGCACTTGGTCCTGTTCCACACTGCCATTGTGCAGTTCCACAACAAATTGGATCTCCACCTGAGCATGCAGGCCCTATTGTCAGTCCGCCACCTATTACGCTTTTTTGTTCAGATTTTTTAATAATTTTAGAACCGTCTAAGTTTACAATGTTTTTTAACATAATTTTAAATTTTTAAATTAATTTTTTCTCAACTTTTTATAGATACTTGAAACTTGCATCTAATGTGAATTTTTCTACATAAAGTAATGTTACCCTTATTATTAACTTTGAGCATAAACTATAATAAACAATAAGACTAAAATTAAGAACTATAAGCAATGCACTTGAATAGATTCGCATAATACTTCTGTAGGCCCACATTCTGCTGTTTTCACAATACAATCTTTTGATAAACACGGTAGTTCTGCAGAACATGCATTTGCACTAAGTCTGTCTCCTCCTTTAATAGTAGAACGGTTGAGTCTTGAAATGGCCATTTTGTTTAAGGATAAGCTTTTTAACTTTTTTTTCTTCATGATTTTTGTCATTTTAATAATTAAAATCCTCGAACATTTATAGACACTCAAGGTTTATGTCTTTAATTTTACTAATTGGTTGCGTCTATTGGATCACAAATTGGTAAACCTTGTGTGTTACAGTAGAAAGGAGCACCTGCAAAACAATCTCCTGGAAAAAATGTAGGGCACTCGGGTAATGCTCCTCCATTAATCTGTTTTTGCTGAGCTTTACTTAGATAATTCGCTCCTTCAATACTTAAAATGCTTTTCGACATAATATTGGCTTTTAATAATTAATAATTTCAGATGATATCTGGTTGATATTTAAAAACAAATACCTTCTACGTCATTTATGAAATGATTAGATCAATACTTATTTATCATGATGTTCAGAAAAAAAAGAATTGTTACTATAGAAAAATCAAAAAAATAGCTTTAGGGAATAAAAAGAGATAATTCTTTTATTTTTAAAGGGAAAAGAAAATATGTAGAGACAAGTAATTTTGAGCTTCTTATGGTGTTACCGTAGCCTTTTATTTATGCCTTCGATATCTAAAAAATAAGAGTAACAATATAATTGTTGTTATTATAATTATACTATATATAAGAAAATTGTAATTAGATTTTGGGACTAAAGTTCCTGTATCACCTATAAGTACTAACGGAGCCCAATAGTAAGGAGATGCATCAGCATCAGAATTGGATTTCAAATAATTTAGTTTTGCAATTCGAAGTGCTTGAGACTTTGTTTTACCTTCGCTTAAACTCTTATAAAAATCAGAAGTTATAGTAGCGGTTGATTTATCATTGGTGTTCCAAAGAGAAGGAATTACAGTATTAGCTCCCGATTTAAAGAATTCTCTTGCTAAACTCATAAGACCTTCGCCACGATTTAATTTTCCTAAAGAAGTATTACAAGCGCTTAGAATTACCAATTCGGCATTGTTTTTTATGGTAGTAAGTTCGTTTGCTATTAGTTTATTGTCATAAAACGCAATCCAGGGAGCGATTGAATCTGAAGCATCAGCATGAGTTGCCAAATGCAGGATTTTATATTTATTGGCTTCTTTGATAAAGTTTTTCTTTGTGGCATTTTCTTTAGTAAACAAAGAACCATCATAAAAGATGTTTGCTGTTTTAATTTCTTCGTTACTACTGTGTAAAGTAGTTAAGTGATTTGAGAAATTAACAGGAGCGATCCCTAAAAAATCCTGAGTAGAAGTTCTCGCGATAGATTTATTTTCTTTTAGAAAAGACAACGAATATGCATAATTAATTTCTGACTCTTCTATGAGGTAAGTTCCCAACTCAATGTTGGTGACCAGAGCTTCAAAAGGTATAAGACTTATGTTGTGATCTGCAATGATGGTGACCTTTTTATTTTTTAACTCTTTTCTAATATCAAGCGGTATTAGAGTGTTGTATAGTAGATGTGAAACTTCTTTATACCTTTGAATATCATCCCATGTTTTAAATGGTTTTTTTAATTTTTTTCTTAAATCATATATATTATCTGTTAATTGATTGATGTTCTCAATTTTGAAAACTTTTTTTTGTGTATTAGATAAAACCATTCCATAGGCATTAGGCAGTGCTCCTAAAACTTCTTCTGCCATAGTATAATTGATGATTATTTGATTATCTTTTAATTTTATATCCGACAGAGAAACCATTTCAGGGATGGTATACGAAGAAAAATACTCGGGATAGTTATATGAGAGAGAATCTTTATAATGAGATAACTCACTCTTTTTGGATAGAATAATTGCAGAGAGAGAATCTTTTTGTTTTTTAGAGGAGTTCTTGAACTGATTTTGAAATTTAATAATTTCATTCTCCAATTTTTTTTCTTGTTCTAAAACCTCCTCTGGGATACTAATTTTCTTTTTAGTAATGTCTTGTGTTAATAGTAAGGCTTTATTTTTTTCCATAAAATAGAATGCAGCATCCTTATTGTTAGAATTAATGCATGCTTCTAGTCCTAAAATGTAAATCTCTGAGATCAAACTTCTCCAGAATAATTTGGATTTATAAGATAGGTTTTCCTTCATGATAATATCAATAAGTAGATCGCTGGCCATAACTGTTTTAATAGCAGATAAATGACTAGACGAATCCTTTTCTTTTTTGCCATGCTCTAAGTATGCTTGAATTTTTTTTTTAAATAATTCAAGAAGAGTGGCCTTATTATTGATATGAATCAGGTGCTCTTTTTTAGGTAACCAGTCTGTATCAGGGATGTCGATATTAAAATAGTAAGAGAAAGCTTTTCTATACTGTTCTTGTGCAATATTATAGTCTTCTTTAGTAAAAGCAGATATACCTAATCCCATATAAATTTTAGGAATCAAGTAGCCTACATTTTTAGAGTAAACTAAAGATTGATTCAAATGTTCTTCTGCTATTACATTGTCAGAATCGATATTTGAGATACCCAAGTTATAATGAATTTGCCCCAAATTTCTGTCAATCCCCATTTTTTTAGCTATTTCTAGAGCTTTTTTGAAGTATTCGATAGCCATATCATGATCTTTAGCAGCTTCTTTATAGTAGAGCCCCAGATTGTTATATATAGCATAGAGATCGTGTAAGTTAGGTTTCTCTAAAGTATGTATCAAAGAATCTGCAGTTAGTAAATGGCTAACAGCCTTTTGATTGCTTTTTCGATTCCGGATATTTCTATACGATACAGCAATATTGATGTGATTCGAAATAGTATACGCTTTCTGTTTTTTTGATTCAAAATCTACAAATGCTTGAAGTTGATGTTCTACTGCCTGGTATAAATCTCCTATTTTACCATAGCATTCTCCAATTAAAGCATAGGCTTTTCCATTAAAGAAATCAGAACCCTTTACTTCAATCATCTTTCTGAAATAACGAATTGCTATAGTGTAGTTCTCTTTTTTTCTATTAAAATTTGCGTAATTGTAATAACTTCTTTTTAATAACTCTGGATTAAAAGGAATTGCATTTTCTCTAGCTAGATAAGCTATTTTTGCTATTTCTATTGCCTTATCCCATTTTTTTTCTTTGTGTATCCATTTAGCTAATTGATGCGCGTCAAATCCTAGTTGAGTAAGATTATTACTTTTTTTATAGCCATCTAATAGTGTATAATAACTACCTAGTTTTTCATAATTACTACCAGGTAATTTAGATATAGAATCTAGACTAAAAGATATTTCCTGACCTCTGCTAGAAAAAGTCAGGAAATAAGATATACAGAAAAATAAAATTACTACATATTTCCTCATGTTATAACGTAACTGGTATGAGGTAAAAATAGAAATAAAATTATTTATTTGGTGTTTTAGGGTCGGTGTTGATTGATCTTGGTATGATCAAATCGGGATTACATAAATTATTATAATTAGTAGTATCGTCGTTATCATATACAGGATTCTCAGAAATATCAGGTGGTGGTGGAGCACCTCCTTCACCGATGGTAGCACTACTTTCGGCATCAAGAACAGCTTCGTTTTCGTTTTTAGGAGGAGAAGGAGCCTGATCACAAGGGATGTACCATATATCAACATATGGGCAACTGGTTTCGGCGGTTAATACATATCTAAACCAATGCTTTCTTGCAATACCAGCAATCTTCTGTTTGTAACTATGACTTCTAAAAGTATCATAACGTACGTAAATTTTTTTGCTACAAAATTCTATTCCAGGACCTATTGTTGATAATTTGTTTGTAATTATATCTTCTTGTTTTTCTAGAGGTAATTCATCTTTAGAGCAGCTTTGTATCCCAATTACAAAAACCACCGCTAAACATAATAATGCGATTTTTTTCATTCTTAATGTTTTTTGTTTACTAAATTTATTAGTATGTTTCCTCAATATAACTTTTGTTACCATGCAAAAGTAAAAAATGTTAAATACGTTTTTGATGCCCAAAGAAGAAACAAACATTTTAAAACAATTAGCAGATGGAAATAAGATCGTTATACAGGAATTGTATACAGCTGTTTTTCCTAAAGTTGTAAGTTTTATTTTAAAAAATAAAGGAGATCGAGCAGATGCAGAAGATATTTTTCAAAAAGCATTGTTGCAATTAATAGCTAGATATAAAGTAAAAAGCTTTATTATAGAATCCTCTTTTGAGGCTTATCTTTTTACAGTTTGCAAGAATTTGTGGAGAAGAGAGCTAAATAAAGAAAAAAAGAGGGTAACAAATGATGCTGTTGTTGAACTATCTAGAGAAGAGGATGATATGACTATGGCTGCTTTGGAACAAGAAAAATGGGAGTTGTTTCAGGAAAAATTAAATGAAATATCAGATAATTGTAAACAATTACTTCAATTATTTTTTCAGAAAACTCCTTATAAGAAAATTGTGGAAAAACTAGGATATAGCTCGGATAATGTGGTGAGACAACGTATATTTAATTGTAAATCTCAACTTGCCAAATTGATCAAGAAAGATCCAAGGTATAATGATATAAAAGAATTATGAACAACTCTTTGTTAGAAATAGAGAAATATTTAGATGGAGAGATGTCTGATGAAGAAAAACAGACGTTTGAAACAAAGATTGATTCTGATCCTTTGCTAGCCAGAGAATTAAAGTTTCAGAAAGAAATGCGTGTTATTTATGATAATCAAAAATGGTTAGAAGGTGATAAAAAAGCATTAGAAAAAGAGAAATCACAGCAAATGCTATCTTTTTTTAAAAGCGAGGAGGCTAATGTTTTAAAGAATACAATTGAAGAAGTAGTATCACAAAATAGATCTAATTCTGGAAATAGAAATTTATTATTTGTAAGTATAGCGGCCACTGTAGCTATTTTGATTGCCATATCGGTATTCTTGTTTAAAAGCCCTTCTTATGAAGATTTATATACAGATTATATCAATATTGAAAATATACCTTCTTTGGTTTCTAGAGGAAATACTAATGGACTACTTGAAGAAGCACAATTAGAATTTGAAAATAAGAAATATAAAGAGGCAATTCATAAGTTTAAAGTATATCAGCAAAATGAAGTGTCAATCAATCCATTAACATATATTTATTTAGGAGTTTCATATCTAGAAATGCATCAATATGAAAATGCATTACTCCAGTTTGAGCAATTGTCAAAATCTAACACATTACAAAGTAAAAAAGCAGATTGGTATAAAGTAATGGTCTTTCTGAAGCAAAAAGATAAAAACAAACTATTAGAAACTTTACAATATATAATTGCAGATAAAAGCAATTACAATTTTAACAAAGCACAGCAACTTTTGAAAGAAATTGATTGATAATTATAGATGTCGCTAAATATAATATGATATACAATATAGAAAAAGGCTTTGGGTAACTCCAAAGCCTTTTTTGATTTGAATTAGGAAATAAATTATGCCCAGACACCGCCTCCATTTCCATCTCCTCCGCATTGTATAGCATCATATATTATAGCGGCACAATTTAGGTAATTGCCATTGTTTAGTCGAGCAGTTGTACCACTACAACTATAAGTACATCGAATTAGAGTAGGATGCCCTCCTTTTACTGATTTTTGTTTGTCTTTGTTCAATTTCTGAACCCCTTCTACTTTTAAGATTTTTTTAAACATAAATAAAGTTAAATAATGATTTTGTGTAATCTCGAAATGTTTTGAGGCATTCGAGTGT
Source organism: Aquimarina atlantica (assembly GCF_000626715.1). Lineage (GTDB taxonomy): Bacteria > Bacteroidota > Bacteroidia > Flavobacteriales > Flavobacteriaceae > Aquimarina > Aquimarina atlantica. The sequence goes on from NZ_AQRA01000006.1 coordinate 249,709, forward strand.
TATGCCTATTTATTTATGTTTTGATTAGAGGTAATGTTACTCTTAATTATTTGTTAATTATTAGATTACTTGTCTTAAGCGCTTATTTAAGGTATTAAAAAAAATATTTCTTTGTTTTATTTTTAGATTAAAACCACCTACAATTTCCTATCTTTGCAACTTGTTTAAACTTAAATAAAAGGACTGTCATGCAAGACGGATTATACGCAAAATTTAATACTTCAAAAGGAAGTATATTAGTAAATCTAGAATATAAAAAAACACCAGGAACAGTAGGTAATTTTGTTGGCCTGGCAGAAGGTAATATAGAAAATCAGGCTATTCCTCAAGGGAAACCATATTATAATGGTTTAAAATTTCATAGAGTGATTGCAGATTTTATGATTCAGGGAGGAGATCCTCAAGGAACTGGAGCTGGTGGACCGGGATATCAATTTGATGATGAAATTCACTCAGATTTAAAGCATGATGGACCGGGTGTATTATCTATGGCTAATGCTGGTCCGGGGACAAACGGAAGTCAGTTTTTTATTACTCATGTAGAAACATCATGGTTAGATGGGAAACATACCGTTTTTGGTAAAGTAGTAGAAGGATTAGATGTTGTAAATACAATAGAACAAGGCGATGAAATCGAATCTGTAGAGATACAGAGGGTAGGAGCAGAAGCCGAAAGTTTTAATGCTGTCGAAACTTTTAGAAGTTTTAATGGAGCTAAAGCCGAAAGAGAAGCTGCAGCCAGAAAAAAAGCTGAAGAGTTATTAGAAGAACTTGCTGCTGGGTTTGAAAAAACCGAGAGCGGTTTAAGATATAAGATTATTCAAAAAGGAGATGGGGCAAAAGCAGAAAAAGGAAAGACCGTTTCTGTACATTACAAAGGGAGTTTGACCGATGGCACAGTATTTGATTCTTCGTATAAACGTAATCAGCCTATTGACTTTCCGTTAGGAATGGGACAGGTAATTTCTGGATGGGATGAAGGAATTGCACTGTTACAAGTAGGAGATAAAGCAAGATTTGTGATTCCACCATACCTTGGATATGGAGATCGAGGTGCAGGAGGAGTTATTCCACCTAATGCAACACTTATTTTTGATGTTGAGTTAGTAGAAGTGAAATAACTATAATCTTACATACAAAATTTAAAAGAGTCCCTTAAAAGGGACTTTTTTTTTTACTTGCTTTTATCTGATACATAAAAATAGACCTCTCATATTTATGATTTGATAATAATGTAAGAATAATGAAGGTTTAAATTAGTATATCCCTAGTGGTTTTTTATATTAAAAGCTTTATTTTTAATGAATTGTATTTTTTTTAACATAGTTTTTTATTATTTTTAACATTGCGATTTTTTTAAATTCATTTTGTTAAAAAAATGTATTAGGAGGTTTAAATCCTCTTTTATTTATATTTTAACCCAAATTGCATACCCCCTAGATATGAAACAAGGACTTATTACTTTTTTGATTCTGTGTACTATTCATCTTACTCTTGGTCAAGAAAAAGCAGATATTCTAGTAAACATCAATGATCAAATAGAGATGATAGATGGTTATATAGAATTTGAAACTTTTTTCTTAGATCCAGAAGAATTTCTCGATAAGATGGCTGATCATGGCGCAGAACTAAACGGATATTATGAGCATGAACGTCTCAAAAAGATTGTTAGAAAAGTTGGTACCAGAACAGCAGATGTTGTAACTGTATTTTATTTTTGGAATGATCAACTTATTCATGTAAACTACAAACAACGCCCTTATTTAGAAACAAAAAATGAGAATGGTCAACGAATTATGGACTATTCTAGTGCTTTTACTAAATATGAGTCGAAGCATTATTTTAAGAATGATGAGGAGCTAGAAAAAAAAGAAATTGGCCAGCCTTTGGATGATATGGAGCCCGAAGAAGAGTTTATCAAATATGCATATAAGATGAAAGCTCTATTAGATAACAAATTCTATAACAGGGATACGTATGAAGCGTTACAGGGAAAATGGCTTTTTATTCAGAATACAGATGATTATTTGATTTTTGAAGGAACAATACGATTTAATTTTTACAATGGTAAATTTGCAAATCGTTTGAAAACCAGGATAGAAGATAAAGAAATATTGGTTTGTTTTTTCCCAATGGATGATCGTATTTATAGATATAAAATCAATGACTTAAATGATAATATGCTTACATTAACAGATCTTTTTTCTAAAGAAGAGTTTGTCTATGCTAAAGTAGAATGATTTTTATACTATGGATTTAAGATATCCTATAGGAAAATTTGAATGCCCAAAAATTATAACTTCTGATCATATCGAGAAATGGATATATGATATAGAAGAGTTACCGGCGAAACTATCAAATCTGGTTTCCACATTTAGTGAACAACAATTAGAGACACAATATCGTCCCGGTGGGTGGACTGCCAGACAAGTAATACATCATATTCATGATAGTCATCATAATGGATATATTCGGTTTAAGTGGGCGTTAACAGAAAATAAACCCATGATAAAGGCTTATGATGAGCAATTATGGGCCGAATTGTTTGATACTAAGTCTGCACCAATTCATTTATCCTTAGACTTGATAAAAGCTTTGCATGCTAAATGGGTATATTTCCTAAAAGGTTTATCTACTTATGATCTCGAAAAAGAGTTTATACATCCAGAAGGAAATGTATCAATTTCATTGGGCGAAGATATCGGTATCTATGCATGGCACGGTAATCATCATTTTGCACATTTACAAATTATTGCTCAACTCTAATTTAAAGAGATAATACCATTCTTTGCATTTCTCTATGTTCATCTTTTAGATCAGGATAATCTAGGTCATAAAAAGAAATAGTTTCAAAACCCATTTTTTTATAAAAGAGTAGTGCAGGACTGGTACTCATTACATCTAACCATACTATTTTCTTATCTAGGCTAATAGCATAATTTTTAACAAACTCAATTCCCTTCTTACCAATGCCTAGACCTGTGGCTGATTTTAAAAGATATATTTTCTCTAACTGCAGTGTTATAGAAGTATCAAACCCTTTAATAGCTTCTTGCTTTTTTATTTTTAGTAACCCTAAAGATGTATTTGCCTTTCGAATTAAAAAATAAACAATGGTATCTGTTTTAAAATCTTCTTCAAAAGCTTCTTGATTGAAACTTAGATTTATATAATAGCTGGGATCATTATTTTTCCAAATATGGGCATAATGTTCGGGATAGAATTGTTGACTTATTTTACTTAACTCATTAATATCTTTAGCAGAACATTCTTTAAAAACTACTTCTTGCATATTCTAAGGCCACAATATTGTAGCAATTTTTATAAGTTGTATCTACTCTTTCCACTTAATATTACAACCAATACTTGGTTTTTGTTCTTCAGAAACTTTGGCATTGCGAAGTACAGCATCAAGTGCCTGACGAAGATCACGACCATTTACAGGAATTCCGTTTCCGGGTCTGGAATCATCAAGTTGCCCTCGATAAATGAGTTTTAATTCTGAATCAAATAAGTAAAAATCTGGGGTACAGGCAGCATCATATACTTTGGCAATATCCTGGGTCTCGTCAAATAAATATGGAAATGTATAGTTGTTTTTTTGAGCAGTTTTCCACATTTCTTTAGGAGCATCCTGGGGATATTTTTCGATATCATTACTGCTAATAGCCACAAAACCAAATCCCTGAACCCGATAGTCATTAGCGATACGTACTATTTCTTCGTTAACATGGATTACAAAAGGACAATGATTGCAGATAAACATAACCACGGTTCCTTTTTCACCTTTTACATCGTTTAGAGAATACGTGTCATTAGTAATAGAGTCTACAAGTGTAAAATCGGGTGCAATAGTACCAAGGGGTAACATATTAGAAGGAGTACGAGCCATGATTTTCTTTTTTTGAAAGGTTTCAAAATTACAATATTATACCATATAAGTCTACAAAAACAGACCTTAGTTACAACTGTAATTTACAATTTTAAACATTGAACTCATCTTGCTTTTTTCTGTTTGTAAAACATAAGGTTTTTAATCCTTGATGATACCTTTTTTATAGGGTATAGCTACAGTTTGAAAAAACCAAGATGAGTAAGTTTACTTACTACTTTTTACATTTCATCACTAAAGAAAATAGCATTCATTAGTAATTTATTCGTCCCATACCAGAAAGCTCTAAAATTAGTATTGTCGGTAAACAAGATTATATTTCCTTTTCCGAAATCATTATGCTTAAAAGGAACTGTTCCTGATAGAGAATCCAAATTCTTTTTACTAATATAGCCACTTAACAATGGTTTTTTTGTATATCGAATTGGATTGTTGTAACTCTGCTTGTCTGGTTTAATAAATAATTTTGTGTTTCTAAATAGTGAAATTTTGTTGTTCTTATATCCAAAATTAATAGGGTGAGAACGATCTATTTCGGCTTCAAAAATAGCCCCGCCAATTACTTGTGCGCCACTAAAATCTTGCTTTTGTTCAAAAGATATGTTTTTTGCATCATTTTTTGGAGTAGCAAATTCGATTTTCATGAATTCATTATTCTTAAAAAACTGGGCAGCATTTCTGTATCCAATTAACGTCCCGCCATTACGAACCCATGTTTTTAATTTTTCTGCTTTTTCTTTGTCAAAAGACTGTCTCCAACTATTTGGTAGCACAATATGTGTATACTTTGATAAAGTAATTCTGTTAAAATTACGGGTTTCTAATTTTGTAATAGGAATATCATAACGTTGATCCATTAAATGCCAGATTTCTCCAGCATCATATGGCGTGATTCCGCTACCTGTAAACAATCCTATTCTTGGGAGTGATAAAGCACGAAATTGATTGCTTCCGAGGTCGATTCCCTTGGTAAGGCCCGTAGAAACACCAGTGATATTAATATGATTCTCTGCAGCTATTTTTTGTAACAGTTTATGAATCTCTTGTTTGTTCAGCTTTTGATTCTGAACCGGGATTAAAATTGTGCCATAGTCATACTCATTGTTTTCTAAAGAAAAAGGTCTCATCCCAACTTTGGCTCGCAATCCACTAGCCAGAATCCGATATAAAGCCTTTGGAGTGTAATACTCATGCCATTGTATCAGATATGCATAATCACTTTTATTAACGGGATTGGTTTTTCGATACGTGAGATCTGATATTTCGGCACCCATATTAGAAATAGCTGCGTTTTCAGCATAATCCAGATTAAAAGCCAAAGGAAATGTCCAGGCAGAAACATCATAAAAGAGACTATCTTGAAATGTTGTTCTTTTTTCAAAAATAGCTTTTAATAATCTTTTTTGTCGCTGGTTCTTGGGAACAATATAGCTATACTCTTTTTTGAAAAAATTACCTTGAATGGCCACATCTTGCTTAAGTTCGTATAATTTGATTTGATGCCTTTTAAGGATTTCGGCAAGGTGATAAGATGAAGCAGCATCTTTTTCGTTACCAAAAATATAAGCATCTTTAGTTATTTCCTTTCTTGCGTTGTTGTAAAAACTTCGTTTATATTCTAATAATTCTTTACGCATTGATTTTGCTGCCTCTAATGTAGAAAGTGTTGCCGTAAATTGATTTCTTATTGTAAAGGGAAAAGTGAGTAGCCCATTATCGGTTTGCTGGGCATGACCACGCGAACTACCTTGTTCAAATAAGATACCAATGCTCCCATTAATATCTGGGAAAGTAGATCCTTTACCATAATAAAAGTCGTCGAAATTCTCTTCGGTATAATATAGTGAGCCAATATTATCTAACGCTTTAGCATGATAGTTACCAATTTTTTTGGTGAGTTCCTGATTTAATTTAGGGGTTAAAGGATGTGTTCGGGATTGAATTCCTGGTTGAAAAAAGAACGTACTGTTAGATCCCATTTCATGATGGTCGGTAAGAATATTGGGATACCACTTATGAAAAGTCTCGATACGAGCTCTGGATTCTGGTAATTGTACTGGTAACCAATCACGATTCATATCAAACCAATAATGATTTGTTCTTCCTCCAGGCCATACTTCACTATATTCTCGATCTTGAGGATCTGTACTAATATTTTTACTTTTATTGGTATTAGCCCAATAGGCAAAACGTTGTAAACCATCGGGGTTTAATGAGGGATCGAATAAAATAACAACATTGTCTAAAAGATTGTCTATTTCTTGCCCTTGTGCAGCAGCAAGATAGTATGCCGCAACTAATGACGCATTAGAACCACTAGGTTCATTGCCATGAATAGAAAATCCTTGATATACAATTGCAGGTAGGTCTTCTATATGTATTGCATTAGAACCATTTTGAGTAAGTTCTACATGTTTCTTTTGTATTTCCTGCAGGTTTTGATGATTTTTTTCTGAAGTTATTGTAAGTAATAGTATGGGGCGATCTTCAAAAGTTTTTCCTCTATCTTCAATTGTTATTCTGGAAGATGCTTTGGCAAGAGCCTGCATGTAATTTATAAGTTTATCATGGGTTACATGCCATTTTCCCGGAACATAACCAAGTATACTTTGCGGAGTAGGAATCTCGGGATTGTATGTAACATTTTTTGGAAGGTAATACTCTAAAGATAAATCCTCTTGAGCAAAAGAGACAAAGCTTAATAGTGCAAAAAAAACAGTAAAAATATGTTTCATACGTTTTATTTTTTTGTAATTATTTTTGATGGGTGAATATAAAAAAAACCGCTTCAGCGAATGAAGCGGTTTACATAACTTTAACTTAAAGTCGTATTATTGTCTAGATATCGTCAAAACTTACATCTGTAAAGCTTTCTGTTGATGCAGAAACTTCTTCAGCAACTTTATTTTCAACTCCATCTTTTTCATATGATTTCTGAAAATCTTTCTGGTGACGTTCACTTATTACTTCTTCTCCTTTTTCATCGACAATGAAGTGAGTCATTTCATTTAAGATTTCAGTAAAACCAACAAAATCTTCTTTGTATAGATAGATCTTATGTTTCTTATAGTGAAAAGATCCATCATCATTGGTGAACTTTTTACTTTCTGTTATTGTTAGATAATAATCTCCTGCTTTTGTAGCTCTTACGTCAAAGAAATATGTTCTTCTTCCTGCTCGTAAAACTTTTGAGAAAATTTCTTCTTTATCCATCATTTCATTATCACTCATAATCCGTATTTATTAATTAATTAATATGTTATGATGGTTTCAAAAATCCAAAAAAATTGTTAACCTCACAAAAAAAACTCAAATTTCTTTTTCACTAAGTTGTTTTAAATAGAGATCTTTATAATAACCTTTGGTGCTTATTAGTTGATTATGAGAGCCTTGTTGGATTATTTTGCCATCTTCCAAGACAATAATTTTATTTGCATTTTTTGCAGTAGATACCCTATGACTTACGATAAAAGTTGTCTTATTCTTTGAAATTTTGTGAAGATTGTTAAGGATTTCTTCTTCTGTTTCGGTATCTACTGCTGATAAGCAATCATCAAAAAGGAGTACAGGTGGGTTTTTAAGTATTGCTCTCGCTATAGAAACACGCTGTTTTTGACCTCCGGATAATGTGATTCCACGCTCCCCTAAAACGGTGTCATACCCTTTACTAAAACCTATTATGTTTTTGTGTACTACTGCATTTTTGGCAGCTTCATATACTTGATCATCTGTTGCATTCTCGTTGCCAAATTTTATATTGTTTTGTATACTATCACTAAATAAAAATGCATCCTGAGGGACATAGCCAATACTCTCTCTTAAATTGGTTAAGTTGAGGTCTTTTAGAGGAACTCCATCTATTCGTATTTCACCAGATGAAACATCATATAGCCTGCCTATTAAATCTAATATTGTTGATTTTCCAGAACCGGTTTTTCCTATAATACCTATAGTTTCTCCATTTTTAACTTCAAAACTAATGTTTTTTAAGGCTGTGATATTAGTATCATCATAGGTAAAAGAAACATTGTCAAAATTAATATTTCCGGTAATCGGTGTTTTTTGAGTTACGGTATTAGTGATCTCTGGTTCCTGACTAAGAAATTCATTAATTCTTACTTGAGAGGCTTCTGCTTGCTGAACGATAGAGCTAACCCATCCAACTGTAGCTACAGGCCAGGTGAGCATATTAACAAAAATGATAAATTCTACAATTACACCGAGATCCTGTATCGTACCATCGATAAATTGCTTTCCACCGATATAAATAACTAAAATGTTACTAAAACCGATAAGTAAAACCATTAAAGGAAAAAACAGCGCTTGTACTTTGGCCAGGTCAAGATTCTTATCCTTACTCTTATCAGATAATTCGATGAAATTTTTTTGAGTTGGAGACTCAAGACCATATGCTTTGATTACAGAAATACCGCTAAAAGATTCTTGAGTAAACGTGGTTAATTTAGATAAAAACTCCTGTACAATAGTACTACGTTTATGAATGGCAACACTCAACTTATAAATAGATACCGATAATATTGGTAAAGGGGTAACAGTGTATAGAGTAAGCTCGGGAGCTATACTAATCATATATCCTATCACCACAACAAACAGAGTAATAGTATTTACACTATACATAATTGCAGGGCCAACATACATTCTAACTCGGGACACATCTTCGCTAATGCGATTCATAAGATCACCGGTTCTATTTTTTTTATAAAAATTAAGAGATAGTTTTTCATAATGTTGAAACACCTCATTTTTAAGATCAAACTCAATAAACCGAGATACTACAATAAAAGTTTGACGCATTAAAAAGGTAAATAACGCCGAAATAAGTAATGCTCCTGCAATAAGAAGAATATTTAGGATAAGCCCACTTTTTACCTCGGCAATATCGGTAATATCTTTATTAATATATTGTTCTACAACATCTACAGAGTCACCAACTAATGTAGGAACTATTGTTGCAAAAACTCTTGCAATTATAGTAATTACCAATCCAATAATAAGTCGGTATTTATATTTTAAAAAGTATTTGTTCAAATGGCGTAATGCGCGCATAAAAGATTAATATTTATAAGTGAATTTATTAATAAATCCGTAAAGTTTAACAGTGTTAAATTTCAAATTGATAAAAATATGCTATTTTAGCACCCTTATTTTGAGTATAATATAATTGTAATATTTAAAAAATTTATAACATGATAACCGAAGTGTTTACTGCAAATCAACTTAAAAAAGAGGCTCCAGTATTTGGTCAACTATCTTTTGATAATCACGAACAAGTTGTTTTTTGTCAGGACAAAGATACAGGATTGAAGGCAATAATTGGTGTACATAACACAATTTTAGGACCTGCATTAGGTGGGACTAGAATGTATGACTATGCAACAGAGTGGGATGCACTTAATGATGTATTGAGGTTATCACGAGGAATGACGTATAAAGCTGCCATTACAGGTTTGAATCTTGGAGGAGGAAAAGCGGTAATTATCGGAGATCCTAAAAAAATAAAAACACCAGAGCTAATGAAACGCTTTGGTAAATTTGTGCATACACTGGGAGGTAAGTATTATACTGCAGAAGATGTAGGTATGGAAACTTCTGATATGGATACCGTAAGAGAAGTTACTCCTTATGTAACAGGAATATCCGAATCAAAAGGAGGGGCAGGCAACCCTTCTCCGGTTACAGCTTATGGTGTGTATATGGGAATGAAAGCGGCTAGTAAATTTGCTTACGGAAATGATGCACTAGAAGGAAAACGAATTTTGGTTCAGGGAATTGGACATGTAGGAGAAGAATTGGTGCGTTTAACCTCTGAAGAAGGAGCAAAAGTAATAATTAGTGATATCAACCAGGAAAGACTCGAAGCTGTAAGTACTAAGTATGGTGTTGATATTTATAAAGGAGATGATCTATATGCAGAAACAGCAGATATTTATGCTCCTTGTGCTCTTGGCGCAACCGTTAACGATCAAACAATTGATAAATTAAAAGTAAAAGTGATTGCGGGAGCGGCAAATAATCAATTAGCTAACGAAAATATTCATGGCCCTTTATTACAAAAGAAAGGAATTGTGTATGCTCCGGACTTTTTGATTAATGCAGGAGGTATTATTAATGTATATGCAGAGATCGAAGGGTATGGCAGAGATCAAATTATTGCCAAAACCGAGAAGATTTATGATACTACTTTAGATATTTTAAATAAAGCAAAAGCAACTAATGTGACTACAAATGCAGCAGCAATTAGTATAGCTGAAGATAGAATTGCAGCACGGAAAAACGAAATGTAATCATACCTTTAAAAATTAAGACGGTTTTGTAACACAAGAAAAGTGAATTAAAGAAAAACCAATAAATTTTTAAAATACCATTACCTCATAAAAAAAGAAGTTTTAAGGTAGGTGCGATTAAAAATAATAGTATTTTTGCAGGGCAAAAGTTAAAACATACTTTTGCCCTTTTTTAATATAAAGTTCTTTGTAATTTTCTATGTTAACCAGAAGACATATTAGAGTAAAAGTAATGCAGTCTCTCTATTCGATAGAGCAGACGCAAAGTGATAATCTAGGTAAAGAAGAAAAATTTCTTCTTTATAGTATTGATCAGATGTATGAATTATTTATTATAAATCTTCAGCTTCTGGTAGAAATTAGAAAACATGCAGCTGAGTTTTTGGCAAAAAGTCAAAAAAAATACCTTGCTACTTCCGAAGAAAAAAATCCTAATACCAAATTTATCAATAACGAAGTCTTGTTATTGCTAGAGAAAAATATTCAACTCAAAACAGAAATTGAGAAAAAAAAATTGAATTGCTGGGAATTAGATGATGAGTATGTGGCTATATTATGGAAAGAGATTAAAGAAAGTGAGCTGTATACAGATTATATGAGTACTAAACTTAGCTCTTTTAGAGAAGATAAAGATTTTGTACTCGACATTTTCAAAGAAATCATAGCTCCCAACGATAAGTTGTATGAATATATTGAAGATAAAAAGTTAACATGGGTTGATGATCTGCCACTGGTAAATACTTCGATTATTAAAATGCTTAGAAAAGTTAAGTCATCTCATGATGAGCAAATGGGGCTGCCTAAGCTATATAAGGATATAGAGGACAAGAAGTTTGCAACCGATATTTTTAGAAAAACAGCACTTAATGGTGTAGAGTTTACAAAAGAAATTGATGGTAAAACACCAAATTGGGATCAGGATCGTATTGCAGAATTGGATAAAGCGATCATAAAAATGGCTATTTGTGAGTTTGTAAAGTTCCCATCAATACCGGTAAAAGTAACAATTAACGAATATTTAGAAATTGCAAAAGAATATAGTACACCTAAAAGTAGTATTTTTATCAATGGAATTTTGGATAAAATTTCTAAAGAGTACCGGGAAAACGGTAAATTGAACAAAGTAGGTCGTGGATTAATGTAATATTTAGAAAAAATAGTATTTTTAACCCTCAAATAATTAAAAAACCCAAGTAATGAAAAAAGGAATCTTAATTTTAGCCGGAGTTTTTGCTATGACAGTTATGTCGTGTAAAGACAATGCCGCAGAAAAAGTTAAAGAAGAAAATGTAGAAATAGCAGCAGATCGTGACGCAAAGAACGCAGATTTTCCTGTGATGACTTTTACTAAAACAGAACACGATTTTGGAACGATTAATGAAGGAGATGTTGTAGAGCATAAGTTTGAATTTACCAATACTGGTAAAGCACCGTTGGTAATCGTAAGTGCAAAAGGTAGCTGTGGATGTACTGTACCAGAATGGCCAAAAGATCCGATTGCACCAGGAGCAACAGGAGAGATGTTAGTGAAGTTTAACTCTAATGGAAAACCAAATCAGCAAACTAAGCAAGTTACTATAACTGCTAATACCGAAGCTGGGAAAGAAATTCTTAAAATAAAAGCTATGGTAACTCCAAAGGCTAAGCCTGTTAGTGGAACACCAGTAAGCGAATAATTTATTTATGGAGCAAATACAATCATTTCTTCCTTTTATCTTAATATTTGTCGTAATGTATTTTTTTATGATACGACCACAGATGCAAAAAGCAAAAAAGGAAAGAAAATTTGCTGAAGACTTAAAAAAAGGAGATCGTGTCGTAACAAAAAGTGGACTTCATGGTAAAGTTTTTGACTTCAGTGAGAAAAATAATGCTATTATTATTGAAACAGGATCTGGTAAATTAACGTATGATAAATCTGCAATATCGTTGGAGATGAGTCAAAAGTTAAATCAACCAGCAGATAAGAAGTAATAACTAGCCTACTTGTTAAAAGCGCGATGAAATTATTTTAATTTTACCGCGCTTTTTTGTTTTCGATATCTTATACCTTTGATTATTGCTTTTTATTACTAATCCGTAAGAAACAATAACATCAACAATTTTCAATCTGGATAAATTGTTAATTTACTTCTTTGCCGTTAATTCAGCAATTTTAACGATTACTTCTACGGCCTTGATCATACTCTCTACAGGAACATATTCGTATCGACCATGAAAATTGTGTCCGCCTGCAAAAATGTTCGGGCAAGGCAGTCCCATAAAACTTAATTGCGATCCATCTGTTCCTCCTCGTATAGGTTTTATAATCGGTGTAATATCTAGAGATTTCATAGCTTCTTCTGCAATATCTACAATATGCATTACAGGTTCTACTTTTTCTCGCATATTAAAATACTGATCTTTAATTTCTATATGTACAACCTCTTTGGCATGTTGAGTGTTAATTTCATTTGCCAGATTTTTCATCACTTTTTTTCTGGCTTCAAAATGCTCTTTATCATGATCTCTAATTATATACTGTAATTGAGTTTCTTCGACATTACCTTTCATAGTATGTAAATGAAAAAAACCTTCTCGACCGCTTGTATGTTCTGGAGTTTCCATCCTTGGTAGTGAATTGATAAAATCCTGTGCGATGTACATGCTATTAATCATTTTTCCTTTTGCATAACCAGGGTGTACAATTTTCCCTTTTATAGTTACTACAGCACCAGCCGCATTAAAATTCTCATATTCAAGCTCTCCAATTTGGCTACCATCCATAGTATAGGCCCAATCTGCACCAAATTTTGAAACATCAAATTTATGGGCACCACGACCAATCTCTTCATCAGGAGTAAATCCTATTCGTATTTTACCATGTTTAATCTCGGGATGTTGTACAAGGTATTCCATTGCAGTTATTATTTCTGTAATCCCCGCTTTATCATCGGCTCCTAATAGTGTTGTGCCATCAGTGGTAATTAGCGTTTGATCTTTATATTGCTTTAAATCTTCAAAATAATCAGGAGAGAGTATAATATTTTCTGATGCGTTTAGTGTAATATCCTTACCATCATAATTTTCAATAATCTGCGGATTTACATTTGCGCCTGTAAAATCGGGACTAGTATCAAAGTGTGATATAAAACCAATAGTGGGCACTTCCTGATCAATATTAGAAGGTAATGTAGCCATGATATAAGCATGCTCATCTATACTAATGTCTTCTAAGCCAATATCCTTTAAATCTTCGACCAGTTTATTAGCAAGATCCCACTGTTTTTCGGTACTGGGAGTTGTATTACTTTCGGGATCACTTTCGGTGTCTATAGTTACATAACTTACGAACCTATTTATGATGTGTTGTTTTGAAATCATGGCTTCTACTATTTTAATATCTGAAGAATTCAAAAATACACTTTTATTAGAACCTTGGATAACTTATTTTTGCACAAGCAAAATTATATTTAATGTATAAATTCTTACTACGTCCTTTACTATTCTTGTTTGATCCAGAAAATGTACATCATTTTACCTTTAGAATGATTCGTTTTTTTTCAAAAATTCCTTTTATCCCGTCAATTTTCAGGAATTTATATAAGATAAATGACCCGAAATTAGAGCGAGAAATTTTTGGATTAAAATTTAATAACCCTGTAGGGCTAGCTGCTGGATTTGATAAGAATGCAGTTTTGTATAATGAATTGGCTAATTTTGGATTTGGGTTTATCGAAATAGGAACAGTGACTCCCAAAGGGCAGGAAGGTAATCCTAAAAAAAGGTTGTTCAGGCTTAAAGAAGATCAAGGAATTATCAATAGAATGGGATTTAATAATAAGGGGCTTGAGGCAATCGTAAACCAACTTCGAAAAAACAAGGGTAAACTTATTATAGGAGGAAATATAGGAAAGAATACAGATACGTTACCAGAGCATTATACCAAAGATTATCTAGAGTGTTTTCGAATATTACACCCATATGTAGACTATTTTGTGCTTAATGTAAGTTGCCCAAATGTGGGGAGTCATGCAAAGCTAAATGATAAAGAATACTTAAACGAATTAATAGTAGCTGTACAAGAAGAAAATAAAACGTTCGAAAAACAAAAACCTATTGTATTAAAGATTGCTCCTGATCTAAATACAAATCAGCTTGATGAAATCATAGAATTAGTAGCAGATACTAATTTAGATGGAGTTATCGCTAGTAATACTTCTGTAACCCGAGAAGGGTTAAAGGCCTCTGAAAATAGATTAGAAGCTATAGGTAATGGGGGATTGAGTGGGCAACCCATAAAAAATAAAAGCACAGAAGTGATTAAATATTTATCAGAAAAAAGTAACAAAGCGTTTCCGATTATTGGAGTAGGGGGAATACATAGTGCTGCCGATGCTATAGAGAAATTAGAGGCTGGAGCAAGTTTGGTACAGTTATATACCGGCTTTATTTATGAAGGTCCCAAATTGATCAGGGATATTAATAAAGCAATACTTAGTCGCTAAGCTTTTAGAAAATGAACTACGAAATTCTATACACCTTTGTTCTGGCAACATCGGCGTTATCAATCTCACCAGGGCCCGATAATATATTTGTGTTAATGCAAAGTGTGGTAAATGGCAAAAAATATGGATTGGCTGTTGTAGCAGGTTTAATGTCTGGATGTTTGATTCATACTACATTAGTTGCTTTTGGAGTATCTGTTATCATTAAGCAAAGTGAAATTCTCTTTTTTGCTATTAAATTATTCGGAGCATTGTATTTGTTTTTCCTGGCGTACAAAGTATTTAGAAGTGAAGCAGCCGTAAGCCTTTCAGAAAATAGTATGCCTAAGAAAAGCCTCGGGCAATTATTTAAGCAGGGATTTATAATGAATGTTTTAAATCCTAAAGTATCGATATTCTTTTTAGCATTTTTCCCCGGATTCTTATTTAGCAAAACAATAAGTAATGTAGTACAATTTTATATACTTGGATTTCTTTTTATAGTAGTTTCATTTATTATTTTTGGCTTGATTGCGATTCTGGCCGGATCTATTGCAGAATATTTAAAAAAGAGTTCGAAAATTGGGAGTGTTCTAAAATGGCTTCAGATTATTGTTTTTATTGGGATAGGAGTTTTTATTCTTATTTCGGGGAAATAAAATATTTTGAATTTAATCCTTGTGAAAAATACTTGATTTCATACTACACTTTATCCTCCTTATCATCTTCCGATGTTGTGTACGTATAGCGATCTGGTGTTACTAATTTTTTGAATTGATGGAAAAAGCGTTCTATTATACCAGTTCTGATTTAAATTTACTCATAAGAAAAATAGTAGATTTTTGACTTAGATGAAAAAGAAAACCCAAGCATAGCAGGGCTACGGTTGTATTTTATTTTGAAATTTTAGGTAAAAAGATGCAGTTTTATTGAGTAAATTTAAGTTGGAAGTGGTATTAATTTTAAATCCTCGGTGATGATTTCCCCAGAGCTAAAATCAAATTAATTACTACTATTTTTTTCGAGTTCCGAAAAATGAAACTAGTGTGGTATATCATTGTATAAAAATGTTAATTTATTATTTTTTTACCAGCAAACCACATTATTTAATTGTCATTTTGATATCGCTAGTCATACTATTGATAATCAAGCATCTAAACTATTTTTTAACAGGTTTATCATATCATCTTTTGTTTTTGGAATAAAACTTGATCTATTACCTATGATATGAATTTTTAAATAGGATGAATATGTCGGTAAGTTTTAAATTAGCAGCCAGAAAGAATCCGGGGGATGCTTTGGTGATAAATAAGGATATAAGAGTGACTACTGTCTTAAAAGAGGTAACTCTGGCATTTATTAAACAAATTAAAATTCGTGATCGTTCGAATATCGCATTAAACCCTATGTTTCAATTCAGAAAAAAAGAACATCTAAACATCTAGTGTATAGCTATAATTTATAAAGATACTCCCTGGCACTTTATGGTGCCAGGGAGTATTTTTTTGCCCAAAAAACGCCAAAACTCACCTAAGAAGCGATTTTTTTTGACCTTAGATGCCGTTTTTTTTCATCTAAGAAGCCGTTTTTTTTGCTCTAGACGACCAAAAATAGTGCTCAAAATCACCAAAAAAAGCACATTTTTACACCAAAAGTATCAAAAAAATGGAGCAAAAAAACACTCTTTTTCTAGCTAAATTTTAATTCAAAAAATTATGATTTCTGCAAATTTTTAGCTCAAAATTCCCTGAAAAACATCTTGTGCAAGTGCACTAATTTATACACATAGTATACTATGAACTCGTTTAGTATATGACAAAAATGACTATAAAATAATAACAGCATTAAAACCGGTAATTTAAAATTAAACATTTGTTAGACCTCACAGGTCTCTAAGACCTGTGAGGTCTAGAATAAAGTCTTATAAAATCAAATTAGTTACTACTATTTTTTTCGAGTTCCGAAAAATGAAACTGGTGTGCTTTATTATTGCACATGGAGTACATAAATATTAACTATATAATTATCTAACTATGAAAACAAAAAGACTGCAATTTAACTTGTATAAACCGTGTAACAACAACAATTTTTAATCTCAAACTAATGATCTATAGTGCTTGCCTTTACTGATTTTGCACACAATAACGTATCGGTTCCACTATAAAAATTCAATCATTACTAAAATTACTTTTATGAAAAAACAACTTTTAAGTTTACTACTTATGGTCTGTACGATAGCCATAAGTCAGGAACTAGACGACGTTAAAAATCCTTTAGAAGAGGCTTTACAGGTTTTTCCTGTATCGCCAGAAGCAGCCTCCTTGGGTAAATACGGGGATGTCCCTGTTAATCTAGCTACGGGAAAGATCAATTACACTGTTCCTATCTATACGATACAACACGGAGGATTTGAATGGCCTATTATGCTGTCTTATAACTATGGGGGGTTAATCGCTGAGCAAGATCATCCTATGACAGGTATAGGATGGGATCTAATAGCCAATGGTAGGATTACCCGACAAATTAGAGGGTTGGATGATGACTATGGAAATCAATCTTTTAAAAACACGCTTTTTGTGCCTTATCTACGAGGAGACTTCAATCATTTAAATCCAGATCAATTAGGAGAAAAAACGTTTAATGTTTACGACAAGATAGCTAACCAGAATCACGATGCAGAGCAGGATAAATATGCTATTAATGTTCCCGGATTAGAAGGTAGCTTTGTTTTTAATGAAGTTGGAGAGGTTGTATTCTTGAACTATAAAAATTATAAAGTTCAGAAAAACGGTGATGTTTTTACAATTGTTAATGATAAAGGGGTTACTTATCACTTTAATATTCATGAGCTAGGTACGCATACGTATACAGCAAATAACGAGCCAGTTGAGAATACTGTTCCGATTAGCTACTTATTAACAAAAATAGTGCTGCCTAATCATAAAGGAGCTATTGATTTTGTTTATGGTGCTGAAGAGTTCTATTCAAAAAGAGTATATTCTGAATCTATGTCATTAGGATATTTAGTTCCAACGGTGATAAAAAGAAGCTCTAGCAATAATACATCGACCAGACGTACCTTACAGAAAATTGTTTTCCCAAACGGAGAGGTTAGATTTAATATTACAAATAGTGTAGATCAAAGCGTAGCTACGCAAGCACTTAATAGTGTCTCAGTATGGAACAGCAGTAAGCAGATTATAAAATATGATTTTACATACAATGACCCTACAAAAAATCGTAAGGTTCTTACTTCTATAACTAAAAGTAATAAAGGAGTAGCGTTGCCTTGGTATCAATTTGAATATCATGCTGCCCCTAACCTTGTTGCTCCGGATCAAAACTATAAGCAACAAGATTTCTGGGGATATTATAATGGGAGTCTACGCCCATTATTACCAGCAGAAAACAGGGAGATTGATCCAAATAAAACAATATCTGGTGCTTTAAAGAAGATTACCTATCCTACTAAAGGGTATAGTGAGATTGTTTATGAGCAAAATAGAATAGCAATAGGAAGTAGTAGCACCGCTTCAAATTGTTCTTATTCTCATAACAAAAGTTTTAGTAAAACTATTAGTATAGAAAATGGAGTCTTTGACAAAGTATTGGATACAATTATACAAGTCCCGGAACAACAAGTTGTCACTGTGAATGGCAACATTACTTTAGGAGAAGGAACTAATTATACGTTTTGGGGTGCAGAATCAGATATTACTATTTCTTCAGTAGGGGGAGGTTGTAGATATCAAAATATTAACCTGAGAATGAAAAAACATGGTGAAACGATTCCTTGTGAACCGGGAACATCAAATGACTGTCCTGATACTTATACCGAAACGAATACTCAAACCGGATTTACCCAAGATGGTAAAATACGTGTTCAGGTTCGTTTAACCGCCCCTTTTAATAGTAGTGCTAAATTTCGATTCTCTATTCGATATGAAGAAAGAGGAGAAGATACCCCTTATAAATTAATTGGAGGTATTAGAGTAAGCCAAACCAAAGATTGTGATGGTGATGGAAATTGTAAGACCAAGACCTATAAATATATCAAAGAAGATGGTACTGATAGTGGTGTGTTAGTGGGTTCCCCTGCAGTTTTTGAGTATCAAACTACTGTAGCAAAGCACCTTCGTGTAACTACCACAACTCATAGAGTTGCAAAAAGTATGCAAGATGTAAACAGTTATGCAGGTTCTCCGGTTTTGTATCCCAGAGTTGAGATATGGGAAGAAGATGGTACTAATGGAAAAACTGTAAATCATTATTCAAGTTTTGGTAATAGCGGCGGTAGTTACCCTTTTGTACCTCCTGTAAACAATGATTGGTTAAAAGGGAAGCTATTAAAATCTGAGGTGTTTGCAAAACGAGGCCAGAACTTTGTACTTCAAAAAGAAACTGTAAACGAGTATCAAACTGTTTATCCTTTCGGACAGTTTGGATTAAGTACTGTAAAAGCATATGGTATGGCTGTTGGAAGAATCATGTATAGATATGGTGAGGATGGGCATTTTAATGGGTTGATTGATGGAAACCCTACACATTACCAATCCAATTTTTATGTAGACTATCCTAAAGAGTACAAACTTGTAAAAACTATTGACAAAGAATTTTTACATGGGCAGACACTTACCAGTGAAACTTCATATACCTATGATAACCCATATGGGCAATTAAAAACACAAACTAATACCGATAGCCATAATAACACAATTGTCACTCAGTTTTTCTATCCGTATGATTTAAGCAACACAGTACATAACAGTTTAATCGATCAGAACAGAATTACAACTCCTATAGAAACTCAAACGAAACAGGGTGATGAATTTGTTGCTTCTCAAACTACAGAGTTTAAAGATTGGGGAGATGGTAAATTATTACCTAAAATGGTTAAAACCTTAAAAGGAGAAAAAAGTACAGTAAATATATTTCAGGATCAGGTAGAGTATTTGAGTTATGATAATCAAGGTTATCCTCTAGAAGTATTACAAGTCGATGGTCGTCATATTATGTATGTATGGGGATATAACAATACCCTGCCTATTGCCAAGATCGATAACGCTAGTTATGTTGGAATTTCTTCAACCGCAAGTTCTTTAATTACACAATTACAAACCGCATCAAATACAGAAGATACACCCGCAGAAGAGGTAACGATGCGTAATCTGTTTAAAGATTTGAGAGAGGACGTTTATTTTGCAGATGCTCAACTCACAGGATATACCTATGATCCCCTTATTGGAGTAACTAGTATGACAGACCCCAAAGGATATACTACCTATTATAGATATGATGAATTTAATAGGTTGCAATACGGGCTGGATCAAAATCAGCATGTTGCACAACAAGTACGATACAATTACCAGGGAGAACAAACGGCTACTTTGGGTGATGTGACCATTACTCCAAGTTTAAGTACCGTACAACCTAATCAATCTGTTACGTTTACATCCAATACCTCAGGGAGTGGTAGTGCTGATATGTATACTTGGTCTGTTGGGGGCACACAAGCACAATGTGATGGTAGTACAAGCTTTACCAAAAGTTTTAGTGCAGAAGGTACCTATGCTGTATCAGTGATCGCTTATAATACCCAAACCAAGCATAGAGTAAGTAAAACCATGAATGTAGTGGTGGCCTATCCTCCTATTAGTGTACCTGCAGTAAGTACAAATTACACCTATGTAGTGAAAGGAACTAATGTAGACTTTAGTGCCTCTAATGTAGGAGGGGGTACAGGTAATTTACGATACGAATGGTATGTCAACAATGCAAAACAAGCCAGTACAGCAACTACGTTGAGATACAATCCTGGTACCGCAGGAACCTATAACGTATATTTTAAAGTTATTGATAACACAAGTGGAAAAACAAAAATTAGTAATACAAGAACATTATACGCATATAATCCTTTAAATACTCCTACGGTAAGTGCGTCAAAAGCGCATATTGTACGGGGTACTACTACAACCTTCACTGCTTCTGGTATAGGAGGGGGATCAGGAAACCGAAGATATGAGTGGTATGTCAATAATGTAAAACAAAGTGCTACAGGAACCACATATTCATATCATTTTCCTACTGCAGGAACCTATACCATTAAATTTAAGGTGGTTGACCTGACAATGCAGAATGCAAATTATAAGTGGGGTGCTAATGCTCCTGTTCTAAAAGTTTACCCTGGTATGACGGCAAGCAGCAGTCAGTCTCATACTTCTATTTCTGGGACTCATCCAAGTGTGTCGTTTAGCATCACTAGTGTAGCAGGAGGTTCGGGATCACGTCAGATCTCATGGAAAGCGTATAAGAGTACAAATCTATCTCATGCCTTAGGGTCAGGTAGTGGTACAAACTTTGGTTTTTCAAACTTTTCAAATGGCACTCATGAATATACCATTAAGGCGACTATAACAGATAATCTTACGGGTCAACAAATCACAAAAACTATGATAGTCGTAGCTACTGTTTCTAGTGATAACGGAGATGGAGACTGCCCAGATTGTGGAGACCAACATTAATCAATAATTAAGTACAATGAAAAAACATATAATATATATCATACTACTGCTTTTGGGTTGGAATCTTCAAGCCCAGGTAGTATTATCAGACAAGAACTATATACATACTACAGTTCCGCAGGTAGGAATGACTATTGCAGAACTAGAGAATGTAAACTGCGCTAACATTAATGATATCGATAAAGCCATAGAGAGTGTGACCTATTTTGATGGATTGGGTAGACCTATACAAGAAAGAGCAATCAAAGCTTCACCAGATGGTAAAGATATTGTAACCCATATCGAGTATGATGCCTATGGCAGACAAGCAAAGCAATACCTCCCTTTTGAGGCAGACAATACGATTGGGAGTTATAAAGAGATCAATGTCAATACCGATATCAATCAATATTATAAGGATACTTATGCTAGTGATTTTCCCGGGATTACTGATCTTAACCAGATCAATGCCTACTCAGAGAGTCTTTTTGATGGCTCACCGCTTAATAGGGTAATAAAAGTTGGTGCTCCTGGTACAGCATGGAAAGCAAACCCCAGTAGTGATGCAGATCATGCGATAAAGACTGATTGGTATACGAATACTGCTAATGAGGTAGTGTATCATAAAGTAGTTTTTGCTAATCCTAGTGATACAGAGAAACCAAGTTTGGTACAAGACGGATATTATGGTGCTAATCAACTATATATCACTATTACTCAAGATGAGAACTGGACCCCGGCAGATGGTAATAACCATACGACCAAAGAGTACAAGGATAAACAAGGTAGAGTGGTTTTAAAGCGAACCTATAATGCTGGAGCAGCACATGACACCTATTATGTCTATGATAGGTTTGGTAAACTTACCTATGTGATTTCACCTAAAGTGAATGTTGCAGATGGGGTATCAGAGAGTGAGTTATCTGAATTGTGCTATCAATACCATTATGATTATAGAAACCGATTGATTGAAAAGAAGGTTCCCGGTAAAGATTGGGAATATATTGTATATAATAAGCTAGACCAGCCTATTATGACTCAAGATGCCAGTTTAAGAAAGGAAATGACAGGTAAGGCCTGGAATCAATGGTTGTTTACTAAATATGATGCTTTTGGTAGAGTGTTGTATACAGGAACGGTTATAAACGGAGCTAATAGAAAGGTTATTCAAAATAACGTGAATAATGCTACAACGCCACAATATGAATCTAAACTAACCTCTCCTATTGCTATTGGCGGTACAACTGTTTATTATTCTAAAGATGCCTATCCAACAAGTATTTATAAGGTGTTTACCATCAATTATTACGATGATTACAATTTTGATCTTGCAGGATTAACGAATCCTGGTACTGCATACGGAAAAACTATTTCTGATCAAACCAAAACATTACCTACAGGTAGTAAAGTGCGGGTGCTGGAAACCAATGACTGGATTACTACCGTTACCAGATATGATAATAAATCAAGACCGATCTATGTAGCCAGTAAAAATGAATATTTAAATACTACTGATATCGTAGAAAGCAAGTTGGATTTTGTAGGTAAGGTAGAAGAAACGAAAACTACTCATACTAAAGGTAGCAATGCTGCAATTGTAACGATAGACACCTTTACGTATGATCATATGGGTAGGCCATTGACCCAAACCCAAAAGATCAACAATCAAGCCGTTGAAACTATTGTTGAAAATAGGTATGATAAATTAGGGAAGTTAGAAAGTAAGAAAACAGGAGGAGGATTGCAAGAAGTAAATTACACCTATAATGTACGGGGATGGCTTACTAAAATTAATGATCCTAATGCTAATCTTGGAAACAAGCTTTTCGCCTTTAAGATCAATTATAACAATCCGCAACACGGGGCTACACCACTATTTAACGGTAATATTTCTGAAACCACTTGGAAAACTGCCAATGATAATGTAAAGCGACATTACAAATACAGTTATGACGCTTTAAATAGGATTACTGGAGCAGACTATAATAATCAGAATAATAGTGAGCAAAATTGGTTTAAACTTTCTGGTATCACTTATGATAAGAACGGTAATATAGGATCGTTAAAAAGATATAAGAAGGGAGGAGCTAATCAAAGTGTAGTATTAGATCATTTAGCTTATACCTACAACGAGGGAAATAAACTTCTAACTGTTGAAGAGCAGATTGATGGAGCTGGTGGATTTGAAGATGGTACTAATACAGGTAATGATTATTCGTATGATAAGAGTGGTAACATGACTATTGATAATAACAAGAACATTACCGGAATAATTTATAACCATTTAAACTTACCTACAAGGGTAAATGTTGATGGTGGAGCAAAATATATTTCTTACATTTACGATGCCGCTGGAACAAAGCTTAAAAAGGTTGCAAAAGAGGGAAGTTCTTTAATCGCAGAGTATGCCGGTAATTATGTGTATAAGAATGGTGCTCTAGAGTTTTTTAATCACTCAGAGGGTATCGTAGAGCACGAAGCTGATGGGTATAAGTATGTATATCAGTACCGTGACCATTTGGATAACATTAGATTAAGTTATAAGGATGCCAATAAAGATGGTGCTATCTCGCAAGATGAAATCATCCAAGAGAAGCATTATTACCCCTTTGGACTGCAACATGAAGGATATAATGGTACATTACGAGGAAGGAATCATAATTATGGTTTCGGTAATAAAGAGGAGCAAAATGAGTTAAGTCTTGGCTGGATAGATATTACGGCTCGTAATTATGATCCTGCATTAGGTAGATGGATGAATCTTGATCCGTTAGCCGAAAAAATGAGAAGATTCAGTCCATATACTTATGCATTTGATAACCCTATATTTTTTATTGATCCTGATGGAATGGAACCATGCCCTAATGGTGATTGTGATACAAAAATTAACCCTTTTCCTCAGCCAGTATCACATTTAGAGCCTTTCATGGCTTCTAAAGAAACCTTGAATTTAATAGAAGAAGGTAAGCAACTATTGTCTGAGGCTTTTAGCTTTAATGCTTCAGCAAAAGGTAAGTTAGGTGTAGGAGGAAATGTCAAAGTTGGTCCTGTGAATGTAGCGGCAGAAGCTAACGCTATATCAATAACAGGGAAGATTGATAAAGATAAGGTTGAAACAAAAACTAAAATAGTTGATGTAAAGGGTAGTATAACCGTTGGTCCAAAGGATAGTGATTCAAACATTACAGCTTATGGTACTTTTAATGTAGCGAACATAAACCTTTCCGTTGATGAAAATTTAAATACGGATGGTTCAATCGAAAATGGTGGATTTGATGGCGATGTAATTACAGGTTCAGGCAATGAAGTAAAGCTTTCCACTAAAGATTTTCTAAATATTGGAATAGGAGGTAAAATAGGTCCACTTAAGGTGAGCGGTAGTGCTAATTTGTATAACTTAGCAAAAGGATTAGGTAAAACTATTCTTGGAGGTGCAAATTACCTTAAAGATTATGCTGTTAATGTTTTTAAATAAGAAATATGAAAAAAATACTAGAAAAATACTCTGAGAAGCCTAAAAATTTATTTGGTTTATTATTTATGAATTTTTTGTTTGGCTATGCTCCTTTAGCTTTGCTATTAGGGATATTATCATTACTTGATATAGTACCTGTTAATTTTAATGGCGAAGCTACTTATGGTATTAAGGGTTTTATAATAATGATATTATTCATACCTTTTGTTGCTTTCTTATTCGCATTTTTTATGTGGGTATATTTTTTGATAGGGAATTTTTTTATGAAATTGTTCAAAAATATTTTTTAAAATGAGAAAAATAGTTTTATTGTTAATAGTAATGACAGCTTTAACTTCATCAGGCCAAACCTCTTTAAAGAATAGCTCTCATGCTTTAGAATTACCAAAAGCAACAGTGTTTGAAAAGATGAATTCTACAAAAGAAGAAACTTCAAATGTTGATGTTTATAAGATTACATTAGCTAATAATGATCAGCCTAAATATTTAATTTATTTAATGAAAAATAAATTAAATAAAGAGATTAACTCTATTTCTGATTATAACTTTGAAGATTATTTAAAAGATGTCGGAAAAGCTGAAATTTTAAGCAAGGATTTAATAATTTTTAAAAATAGAGAATATTATAAGGTAAAGGTTGATTTCGGCAATAAAGTCCAAGGAGTGTTATACATTACAGTAAAAGATGATAATCTTTATCGACTTTTGTTTATGTTGCCTAATTCAGAATATTACGTAAAATATTCAAAAGAAATAACATCTATTTTTGAATCAAGTAGTTTACTTTAAAAATAAAAAGGCAGCCATCTATACATAGGTGGCTGTTTGTTTTTCCGTGTATAACCCATCTTATGATTAATAAGAATAATATTTTATATCAATACCATAGAGTAATAATTTGGTTAATATTTGTTATGACATATTTTGTTTTATCAGATAGTGAATGTACTCATCTATTTTTTATTAATTTAGATTCGACGGCATTTCTTATTATACTCCCTACAATTGTCTATTTGCTAATTTCTTTTGTTAAAAATGATAAAATGATTTGGGTTTGCTAATATGCTAATAATAGTTACTATTTATGTTTATTTCTTTACAAATTGCTGGTAGATAACAAACTTTAATCTTATAAAGGCATGGTTAATTCTGCGTCTTTTTTTATCTATATTTATCAATCTTAATAAAATAAATCATGGAATTAATAAAAGAATATTCTGTTTTAATAGAAGCTATAATAGGCTTTTTAATTTTAGTGGTTCTTTTTCTTAATTCAGATAGAATAATAAAAGGGCTTAATCTTAAAATGACTAAAACGCAATTTCTTTTATTAATGATTGCATTAGAACATTTAATAGGTATAATAATTCATAGATTATGGTAAAATATTATTAATCGAGATTGAAAAAAAATAAATTATGAGAAAGGTAGGGAGCATCTTTTTTTGGTCAATTTTTATTATAATATGTGGTATTTCTGTTTTTAGAAATATAGTCATGGATTCAAAGTTTTTTAATAAACATGTATATGATTCAAACTATAATGATATGAGATTACAGAATGGTATTATGGATTTACCAGATACTTTTATATATACTGAAGATGATTATTATAAAGATTGGTTGATTTGGGAAAATCCTAACCCGATATATAATGATACATCATACACTCATTTAAAAAAAATGATTAAGATTGATAATTCTAATCTTATCTTGGAAAATGATTTGTTAAAAAAAATTAATGAAGATTCTTTAAATTATGAAACAATAAACTTAAACTTTTATTACGATAATGGAAAACATATAATGATACATAAAAATTTTGAAAATGGGGTTGTAACTTCCATAGATACAACTAACATATCATTAGATTTTTTACTTAAAAATTAAATTATAAATAGGTGACAAGTTTTGACTCGGCCATTTCAAAATCTGGGCTATGCTTAAGAAATCTATAGGTGAGAATAATGATTATATGATGATTTATGGAGTTCAACACATTAGTAACGGCGCACTAATTAAAACAAATAAAAACGAGGTTATTACTTCAGTAGATACAACGTATGTGCCTAGAGATTTTTTTAAGAATTAAGATGGAAATTTAATAATAGATGCATGACAATCCTCAATGAATTATTGGGTTATCTTAGTTAAAAAAAAAAATTAATTATAATAATTCACATAAAAACAAGCCTCTTAATTTAGGTTTGTTTTTTTCTGCACAAACCGATTAATCTCAGGTTTTGTTCCTTTCGGATATCCCTAGGCTACATATTGAGGTTTAGCAGCATCATTGTCCAGATGCACAAAAGTATTTCCTACTCCAATACGTTTAAACCCTACTAATTTTGCAGCCACTACTATTTTATTTCTAATGGCTTATTAGGCATATGAATATCAACAGCTTTACACGTCGGTATTTTATGGGATGAATTAGACACTCCCCCTACTTTGGTATTCCAATAGGCAGTTCTGGCCCTGCTTCTCCTAGCGTGTAATTGATCGCTCCCGCTATGCCTCTTGGCTAGTGACGTCAAAGATTGGTAGGTAAGAGTAATAAATAAAACAAAAGCCACTTATCTCTAAGTAGCTTTTATCGATTTGTTTATACATTATTTACTGTATTCTCACGCGAAGTCGGGAGACATTCGCGCAGCATCTCGTTTTTTATTTAATCACTCTTTTTGTCTTGTCCTGAAATAGGTTTACACAAAAGTGTAACTAAATGGAAAGATATTCTAAAACTTATTCTACAAAATGGCAGAATAGATATAGTGAAGATTTCAAACAATTTGTTTGCAATGAATTCTTAACTGGAACTGCCACCAGACGATCAATTGAAAAGAAGTATAATATAGGGCATGGTCAATTGACAGTATGGTTAAAGGGATTAGGATATGATTATTCAAAACCAAGTATCGTATCTTTACCAATGATGGCAAATCAATCAGACAAATTATCAAATAACGGGGAAGAATCTTTATCTCAATTAAAGAAAGAACTTCAAGAGGCTCGATTATTAGCTGAGACCTATAAAAAAATGATTGAGGTGGCTGAACAAGAATTTAAGATTAAGATTGTAAAAAAGTCCAATACCAAGTAATCCAAGAGATGAAAACTATTTATCCAAAGGTAAGTTTAGGCAGATTTTGCCGATTACTTGGTATCACTCGTCAAGCATATTATCAACATTTTTGGTACAAAGAACAACTCTCTTTCGAAGATGAACTAATTGTATGCGAAGTATTAAAAATTAGAAAACATCATCGACATATGGGCACAAGAAAGTTATATGAACTTCTACAACCCTTTCTTATAGATCATCAAATAAAAATAGGGAGAGATCGATTATTTGATGTTTTATCGGCACATAATCTCTTGGTAAGACGTAAAAAAAGACAAACAATCACTACAAATTCATTTCATAGGTTTAAAAAATATTCAAATCTTATTAAAAATTTTACCCCCAATGCTTCAAACCAATTATGGGTAAGTGATATCACTTATTGGAAAATAGAAAATAGCTTTGTTTATATAAGTCTAATTACAGATGCATATTCTAGAAAAATAGTCGGTTATCATTTAGCAGATCATTTACAAACATCAGGAATCATTCAAGCATTACAAATGGCAATAGAAAGTTTAACTATAAAAACTATGAATAATCTACATCTTATACATCATTCGGATAGAGGTACACAATATTGTAGTAATGAATACGTCAAACTATTGCAAGAAAACGATATTGCTATCAGTATGACAGAGAATGGAGATCCTTTAGAAAATGCAATTGCAGAAAGAGTAAATGGAATTATAAAAGAAGAATACTTAACAGATTATCAAGTAGAAAATATTCATGAGGCTAATCAATTATTAAAAGTAGTTGTCAATTTATACAATAATGAAAGACCACACATGAGTATTGGAAATCTAACCCCTAATCAAGTACATCAAAACAATTTAAAAACTGAAAAACTATGGAAAAATTATTATAAAAAATAGCCTTATTATTGTTAACAATAATAAGGCTATTTGATAACTGTAAACCTATTTTAGGATTAATGTAAAATATGTAAACTTTTTTTAGGACGAGACAATTTGTAGTGCCACTAGCTAGACGCTAGCGGGAGCCGAGATGTAAAAAACACTGTTTTACTGATAAAAAAGCCAAGACATAAGTCTTGGCTTTTTATATAGGTAATGGGGTAAGTTATACATTCTCTGTTGCGTATTGCTCTTTAAAAGAAAGCAGATATACCAATCCCCAGAAAAATAGAGGATAGGCTTTCTTTGTAGCCAGATGGTGCACCATCTGGATTAATATCTTCCCAGGAATAGCTTACGCTGGGCTCGATGGCAACATGACTTCCAAGAAAAAAAGCATAGCCAGCCCCAACTCTAAAACCAAAAATATTTGATTTTATATCTGTTGAGCCAAGTAATCCTCCATCAGTAGTTGTTTTAGAGCTTCCTATTCCGATAAGACCTTCGAAATAAATATTGTTTTCCAGATAATAGCGTGCAAAAGGCCCTATGCCAAAACCATTGGTCGTAGTTTCTATATCTCCAAAATCAGAATCTTGCTTTTCTTTGTTTGTGTTGATACCTAATTCGAGACCTACGGCTAGGTTATCAATTACAAAATATCCAACTTTTGGCGTTATTCTGGTGGTAAATGCGGTTGCCTTGTCATCATTTCTTTTTCTGGTAGTGAAATAAATATTGACGCTTCCATTAGCAATAAAACTTCCTTTTGTTTTCGCATCAAAACCAGAGTCTTGTGCCTGAGATAAACCTATAAAAATGAATATTGCGATTAATGTGGCTACTTTTTTCATAATGAATTAATTTTAGTTGATTTGATATAAGATGCTTTTTGTGATTAGTTTTCCGTTAGTTTTACGTGTTTCTTCTTTTACCATACCCACACCTTCAGCTATCCATTGTTTAGTCTGTTGTGTTGTGGTCATTCCCATGGTTAACTCGTTGGTATAGGTAATTACGTAGCAATCAAAAGTTCCTGCGGGAGTAGTAACTCGCTCTTTTGCAATTACTTTTCTGTTTAGCATATTAGTGGTCATATTAATGCTCATGATTCCCGCATTTACAGACATATGTACAGATGCATTAGGTAATTCCTGACCAATAGTTAAACTATTGGGGAAAAAGATGTTATCTCCCGTAATACTGTATTCCATATCATTATATTGATCAAGTATACCGGGAGCGATAAAAGACTCAGGATCTAAACGGGTTGTTTTTCCTGCACAATGAGCTTTAAATGATGAGGTGATAATTGATTTTTTGTTCTTGCCGTCTTTTAGATGCATAGCAATAGTAATAACACTACGATTAGCTGTGTTTTCTACATCGGTTACCTTAAATTCGGTTATGGTAGAAAGACGCTCCTTTTTATTAAATTGATGGATGATCAGTTCTTTGCCTTCCTCGCTAGCATAAAACTTACTACAATTATTGTTCTGAGCAGAAACTGATGCAAGTATCAGTATTGCAATTAAAAAAGCGATATGTTTCATAGATTATTTTATTAATCGTTACTTCGTTTTTTTGATAAGCGAAACGATGGTTTTATGGATTAAACTGAATAAAAATAGATTCTCCACTTCGCTCCGCCAGCTCATATGTTCTATCTATTAGATCTTGTATGTAATCTGAATAGTTGAGGTTATTAGATAAATTGATTAAACTCACAGAATTATCTTCGAAACGAGAGATGTCTTCAAAATAATTGGTATAATCAGAAAGACTTTCTGGTAGTTGCGGAAGTGTTATTTTATTTGAGCCATTATTAGGGATTGTAATGTGCCATGAAAGGTTTTTGGCTCCCGGATTTATAATTTGAGTATCAATATTGGTACATAAATAGATACCAGATGGTTGTACTTGTAGACTGTTTGATGTAGAGGTATATGAAAACCCCCAATTTGGCTTTGTAACGGATATTATTTCGGGAAAAACATCGGTTTTAATAGCTTTGTTATGTCGTACATTATTGGGATATGAGGCTTCATAATTTGTTAGGTAGTACTCAAAACCTTCAGTGATTTTCAAATATTGTGAAAAGTCACCTTCGAGATTAGCATATCTGTTGGTGTCATAAATGGCATAAAGATCAGTGTAATTTCCATCAGAAGTATCATTTATGGTTATAGGGCTTGTGGGTGTGATGCTAAAATCTGCAAAACTTAACGTTCTATTTTCAATTTCTTTATAGTTATCAATCCATGTATACCCATAAACTACAGGATCAACATCATTTGGCTTGTAACTTATTTTTAGAAGAATTTTATCACCAGATCCTTCTTTGTTATAAGTATAGGTTTTGGTAGGAGCACCGGTTAGAGGGTCAACTCCATCTGTACGAGTTCTGTTTTTTAGTCCATAAACGAAAAGCTTGATACGTGTAGCCCCAGTTAAGTTTAGTGTGAATTTTATACTTCCGTTTTTGGTAGGGTTATAATTGGGCGCAATTGCACTACTACCTACTGGTACATCTTTGATTGTGGCTAAACTTTTATAACTATCGGTCTCTAAAAGGGTAGTAAGCATAAAGTTATTTGAAGTATATCCTTTTGCGATTAGTGTGTAAATTCCCGGTATTTTATTGGTTTCTACAGTAGCTAAAATCTCACCTTCTGCATTGTTAGCTATAAGCATATTAGGTAAACTGTTTACACTAAGATTAGAGTAATCAAATGTTGCTAATATGACTTCTTGATTAGGATCTATCCCAGGGGTATTGTCATCGTTAGAACAAGACAAGAATGTGGTAATCGATAACCACAATAATAATATATATAAAATGGATTGTAATGTTTTCATTTTTTAAGATTTAGATTTTAATAAATTCTACTCTTCGATTTTTAGCTTTTCCGGCTTTTGAGGTATTATCTGCTATTGGATTTGCTTCTCCTTTTCCTTCGATTTGAACTCTGCTAAACCGAATATCATACTGTTCTACGAGAATCATTTTAACAGCTTTTGCACGTTGTTCAGATAATTTTCTATTGCTTTCTGCATTCCCATCGGCATCTGTATGACCTATGATTTTTATTTTCATATCGGGTAGACTTTGCAAAGCCGTAGCTACTTCTTTTATGATGGTTTCAGACCCTCCTGTGATGGTTGAAGACCCTGTTTTAAATAGGATGGCATTGGTAGATAAACGTCCTTCGGTAATAAGTTTACTTCGATTATCCTGACCACTTTTAGCTATTTTGATATTAGATATGTATACCTCGTCTTTATCACTTGCATCTCGTAATCCTTTGGTATGTAACTTAAATACATTTGCTTTTTGAGGAACTAATCTTGGGACATCCACGATTTTATTTTCATTAAGCCATACTCGCATTCGGGTCTTGTTAACAGCAATTGCTATATGTGACATTCCTTGTATTGCAGTACGATAATCTTTACCTATCTTATTTCGGATCTGGCGTTGCCCGTTTGTTACTTTTTCTACAACACCAGGAGATTCGATAAACTGGCAGGGAGATAGCTCTGCCATGCACCAGTTTTTGGATCGCTGAAAACCAGTATTGTCTTCGAGTAGAAGCTTAATCCAGGCCTGAGAACTAGTTTTTTTATCTAATCCCTGGGTTAGAAGATCAAATTCTATGGTATAATTTTCGGGAAGTGACTCTTCAATTGTTGGGACATACTTAGAGTTACCTCCTAAACGCAGCCATTTTTTGCCATCAACCTTTACGATTTCACCAGAACCATTGGTGTCCCATTTGGAAGGAAAATCTCCTTGTTGATCATTTGTGAAATTATCTTCAAATACAACAATATTTCCTGATGTAAAATCAGAGGCACGATTGATTTCATATTCTTCAGAACTTCCAATAATAACTCCTCTTTTTTTCTTCTTCTTTTTTCTTTTCTTCTTCTTTCCTTCAAAAATATCATCAAGACCTTTGTTGGTTTTTTTTTCTGTTTCTTGCTCTACACGTTTTTCAATAGTACGTTTTGCTGCTTCTTCTGCCTTTTTACCAAGCCTTTCTAATAATTGAGCATTACTTGTTGTGATACCAAATAATACAATAAGAAAGCAAAGTGTTTTTGTAGTTTTCATCGATTTACGTTTTATTCCCCTTAATTATTTTTATTGATGTTTTTTGGCTTCTATTATTTTTTTCTCGATTGCTGCTCCCAAAGAATCTTTTTGTTTTTGGGTAAGTTCTTTTACTTGTAAATAGTACAAGTTTTTATACTCTAGCTTTTGCTCTGCAGGGAGATCCATTTTTTCTAATAGTTCTAAGAAATTAATTGTTTTTCCATTTGATTTCCCATCCAGATTTTCTCCAAATACACCAGATAAAAAATTGGCTTGCATGTCTAAAAGATTATCTTTTTTTACAGTTTTTTTTCTTGTTTTACTAGTGTCTATGCTTTGTGCATTTGTCCATTGCGTGATAAAAAGTGCTATAATTATGAGTTGTAAAGGTTTCATGATTTCTAAATTTTAATTCTGTCATTTACTTCGCTAATAATGATGAAATGTGTTTTGTTAAAAAAACAGTTCTTAATCTTCTTTAATACTGCTGATTTCACCAGTTCTACGTGTACCACCTGCACCATCACTACGATTACTTCCAAAAATCCATATCTCATCATTAAATAATAGTACGGTGTGATCGTTGATACCATCTGTTCCTGGCCTGGGGCCTTCATACCTGATCCAGGTAATCATATCTGGGGAGTACCATATTTCATTATTAAAAGGCGTGATGTTATCTTTACCACCTATAACCCATACTTTATTGTTGTAAACTGTTGCAGAATGTGCATTTCTTTCAGAAAACAGTGTAGTGGGGTTAACTTCTGTCCACGAACTACCATCAGTACTGGTCCATATTTCGTTTACTTTATTAGCAGCTATATCCTCTCCTCCCAGTAGATACATCGCATCATTAAAAACGACACCTTTTTGTCCTCCTCTTCCGGGGAATGCATTATTGGTTTCTTGTATCCAATCTATACCATTTGTTGTAGACCATACTTCGGTTTGGTTGGTTGTACGATTACCTTTTGTTACATACATTTTGCTGTTAAATACGATAGTTTCGTGAGCTGGTAAATCTCCAAAAGGAGGTGATAATTCACTCCAGGAAACTCCATCGGCAGAATGCCATATATTAGTATATGGAACATCTGTAATATCTTTACCACCGATAAGCCAAAGCTGATCATTAAACGTAGTTAATGTAGCTCCCGAACGAAAAGAGGTAAAGCTTGCTGGTGTAGTGCTAGAAAGAGGAACAGTAGCCCAATTGATACCATTACTACTGGACCAGAGGAAATGAGACCCAGAACTACCATATGTATTATACCCCCCGGCAGCATAAATTTTTCCATCAAAAATGGTCATTGCAACTCCTGCAAATTCACCCATTTGATCTTCTTCGGTTTGTACTGTAAAGGCTAAAGAAAATTCTCCTCCTCCTCGTATAGGAGTAGTATTGTCATCATCTAAGTCACATGAAAGATGGGTGACTGTAAGGATGATTAATACTAGTACATTGAAACTTTTTGTTTTCATTTTTTTACTTTTAGAGTTTTACACCTTTATATCATTACGCAATGAATATTGTTACCTTTGTTGATCTCTTATTTTTTAAATTTTACTTCCTTAATGATTTTGTTTTTATGTGTGATTTTTAACGTATAGATTCCGTCTTCCAAATGGTTTATATTTAGATATATATTGTTGGTGGGAGAATGATTGAGGTGCCCTTTATAAACCTTTCTTTTTTTATTCATGTCTGTATAATCGATCAATAAACCAGACTTGTTTCGGATTCTATGGTAAAACTAGGAGATGAAAAAGGAGATTGTTATAAGGTATGTAACAAAGATTATAAATTATGTAACATTAAGAAAATGGGGGAATTACCTCTTTTGTTCGGGGTGTTTTTTGATCTGCAGATAGTCTACTTCTTTTGGTTTTATTATTACGAATGAAATAGACTTTTTGTACTTTAACAGATAGCAATGCTATAAATTATGTAACAATATTGGTTACATATGGTATAATAATGCTAATCAAAATAATGTATCATTGTAATTTTGATTATAAACATTTGTACAACTTAAATTTATCATTAGTATCAAAAATTTCTCGCACATTTTTTTGTTATTTCTTACTTCTTCTTATTTATGTTGGACTCAGAAATCTGTAGTAAATCCAACAAAGATTTTATTTGAAGAAATAACTATCACTTCTGATGATGGACTTCAGGCATGGGAAAATATTGATGTATTTTATGAAGATGAAGAAGGAATTATTTGGTCACTTATCGAGGATGGTTTATATCGGTATAATGGGTATGCTGCTGTAAATGTAACTAGTTTTTTATCTCGTTTTCATAATCTGGATGTAGGGAATCAGGCTGGAACGAGATTTTTGATTGATAATGATATTATTTGGTATGGAGAACGTAAAGGTTTGTATAAAATAAATCTAGAAAAACGTACTTCAGAAAAAATATTTTTAGAAGAACCGTTACATCTTCCTAATTGGCGAAATTTCATTTTACAATTGAAATCAATAGCCGATACATTATACGTAGGTACCTCTAATGGGATTTATATTGTAGATAAAAAATCGAATACTGTTTTAAAGAAGTATTTAACTAATGGGATTGATATTCGACATCGCAATAGCTCACATGCTGTAGAATCTTTTTATGTAGATACAAAAAATAATATTCTTTGGGTTGCATTACCTGATGGTTTTTATAAAATTAACATCAAAAATGATCATATAGAACATTACAAGGTTAAAGATGCTCCTTATATCTATCCTCATAATTTTCATGATATTATACCTTATGATAATGTGTTTTTAATGCCTACTCATGGTTTAGGAATGGTAGAGTTTAATACAGAAACCAAGCAGTTTTCACGTTTTGAAACCAAAGTACATGAGAAATGGAGTCGAGCTGATAATGTTATTCGATCTGCAATTCCTTTAAACGATAGTACCTTATTGGTTAATGTAGTTAATTTGGGAAACGCACTTTACAATAGGTATACAAAAAAATATGAGTGGTTAGAAACACCAGAACCTATGAAAGACGGTGTTTTCTTAAACTTAGATAGAAGCGGATTTGTATGGGCATCGAAACGAGGAAGAATATTTCGTTCTACCCAGCCTGTGGTTAAAACCGATCAAAACTTTAAGCATAGTATTGATATAAGTAGTTTTGTTGCTAATAATGTTTTAAAAAGTAGGCCTTCTATCGATGGATATTCTACTATTGATCTTAAAGAAGGGGAACGAAATGTAGTAGTGGATTTTTCTATTTCTAAGCCTTATGTTTTAGATTCTATATCGTATAGATACCGATTAAATTCGGAAAAATGGATTCCTATAAAAACAGAAAATGCACTAAGCCTTTTTGACCTGACTGCTGGTAAAAAGAATTTAGCTATTCAAGCACTTGATAAGGATGAAAATGTATTAGCAGTACGAGAATTAACGTTTGTTGTTCATCAACCTTTTTATCTGTCTATATATTTTATCGGTAGTTGTGTTCTCTTTCTCTTCGTAGCAATATACTTATTAGGAAGGTATAGTGTATATAGAAAAACTACCAAGAAATTACAAGAACTAGATAAAGCAAAATCTAAATTCTTTGCTAATATTTCACATGAGTTTCGTACACCTCTGACCTTAATTTTGGGGCCTATTCAACAACAACTTAAAAAAGAAAAACTCGATCCGATTGAACGTGCTAATTTTGAAATGGCACAACGCAATTCACATAAGTTACTTTCTCTGGTAGATCAATTATTAGATCTCTCGAAAATAGAAACTGGAAATTTAAAGCTTAAAGCAAGTCAACAAGATGTAATTTCATTTATTGGGAGTATAGTCGATAGTTTTACGTATTTGGCTACAGAAAAGAATATCAACTATCTCACGTATATAAATAAAACTCAGGCTATAACTTGGTTTGATAAAGATGTAGTAGAAAAAGTAGTATCAAATCTGATATCTAATGCCATAAAGTATACACCAAACAAGGGATCTATAGTATGCAATGCTATGGTAAAAGAAAATGAATTACGTTTTGTGGTAAAGAATACGGGTAAAGGGCTTACCAAAGAAGAAGAAGTCAAGGTTTTTGAACGATTTTATCAGATTAACGAAAACAAAGAAGGTATTGGTATTGGTTTGGCTTTGGTAAAAGAATTGGTCTCGTTGCATAAAGGTACTATAAATGTGGAAAGCATTCCTAATGAATGGACAATCTTTACTGTAATATTACCTATTGCTAAAAAATCTTTTTCTAAAGAAGAATTGGCAGATGGGCTTATTGCTATTTCCAGAAAAGAAATAGGTGATTCTGTTAATGATTATACCGAAGAAGAATCAATTGAAATTGATAAAACAAATGAAGATTTGCCTATTTTACTCATTGTAGATGATAACGATGATATTCGAAGTTATGTAGAACATATATTTGCAAAACATTATACCATAATAAAAGCTGAAAATGGAAAGGAAGGAATTGAGCAGGCCATGGCACATATCCCAGATATTATTATTAGTGATGTTATGATGCCGGTAACAGATGGTGTTGAGTTATGTAATACATTAAAAAGTGATGAACGTACCAGCCATATTCCTATTATTTTATTAACAGCAAAAGCTGGAGATGAAAACAAATTAGAAGGTATAAAAACAGGTGCAGATGATTATATTACTAAACCATTTCATGAAGGTGTACTAAAAGAACGTATAAAAAAACTGATAGAAGTTCGTAAAAAATTACAATTACGATACAGTCAGGAAGTTGTTTTAAGACCGAAAGATGTAACTATAAATTCTGTAGAAGAGCAGTTCTTAAATCGTATGCAAAAAGTGTTGGACGAAAATTTGGTAGAATCTTCTTTTTCGATAGCACTGTTTAGCCAGGCGTTAGGTATGAGTCGTATGCAATTGCACAGAAAACTGAAGGCACTAACGGGGTTGTCTGCTTCAGAATTTATTAGATCTCAACGTTTAAAATTAGCAGCACAATTGCTTAAGAAATCAGATATTAATGTGTCTCAAGTAGGATATAGTGTTGGTTTTAATGATCATGCTTATTTTAGTAAGTGTTTTAAAGAAATGTATCATTGTACACCTAATGAATACAGTAAGAAAAAATAAGTACAATATGTTTTCTTTTGTAAACCCCTTTTTTTGCAGAGTTTTTATAAAATGGTAAAATTAAATGAGATTTCTAATCGTGTCGAAACGCTTTAGATTTTAAAAAATAATCATACTTTTATACACACAATTGAATATTTCTTAGTTTGCTACTCTAAAATGACCGAAAACGTAAAAATTATTGAATGCCCTCGAGATGCTATGCAGGGTATAAAAGAATTCATTCCTACCGAAAAAAAAGTTCAGTATATTCAGTCATTGTTACGGTGTGGTTTTGATACCATAGATTTTGGGAGTTTTGTTTCACCAAAAGCAATACCACAAATGGTAGACACCGCAGAGGTTTTATCACAATTAGATCTTTCTGATACCAGAAGCAAATTGTTAGCTATTATTGCGAATGTACGTGGTGCTAATGATGCAGTACAGCACGAAGCAATCGATTATTTGGGATATCCTTTCTCGATTTCAGAAAATTTCCAGATGAGAAATACACATAAGACTATTGCAGAATCTGTAGCTACATTACAAGAAATATTACATATCGCAGATAAAGCAAATAAAAAAGTAGTGGCCTATCTTTCTATGGGATTTGGTAACCCTTACGGAGATCCATGGAGTGTGGAAATAGTAGGGGAGTGGACCGAGAAATTAAGTAAGATGGGAGTGAAGATACTTTCATTATCAGATACTGTTGGTACTTCTACGCCAGAAATTATTGATTACTTGTTTGCAAATTTAATTCCGGCCTATCCAGAGATTGAATTTGGAGCACATTTACATACTACACCAACGACCTGGTTTGAGAAAGTTGATGCTGCATATAAAGCAGGATGCAGGCGTTTTGATGGAGCTATTCAAGGGTTTGGAGGATGCCCAATGGCAAAAGACGAATTAACAGGTAATATGCCTACCGAACGTATGATTTCATATTTTACAACAGTACATGCCGAAACAAATATCAAAACGCTAAGTTTTGAATCTTCACATAATGAGGCTACCAAGATATTTTCTATGTATCATTAGGTAGTAAGCTTATAATCAGTACAATAATTTTTTTCTGTATTAAAATTTAAAATTAATTTAGATTTAGAATAAATAAACTTTGTGAAGTTCATTTTGATGAATATATTTGCAGACTTATAAGTAATTGATATTAAGTCTAAATAAAAGAAATGAAAATTAAAAATTTGCTAAAAATCGTATGTATATCAGGGACCTTTATTTTAGGGTCTTGTTCTTCAGATGATGATTCTACTACAGAAGTAGTGGCACCTTCAACCTACGTTTTTGAACGTAATAATGAAAGCTCTGTAAGTTTTGGTGGTCAAACTACGCGTATTGCAATGGCCGAAGAAATTGTAAGTAAATTAAAAGATAATACAAGTACCGAAGCTATTTTGGATGCAATGTTTGCTCATGTAGAAGGAGCAAATGATTTTTCTGATGCTAGTCTAAATGCATCTGGTAAAAGTGTAAGAAGTAAAACGGCTGCATCAAGAGATTATTTTTCTGATAACGCAACAGATGCTGCAGCTATAAAGGATAAATTTGATAGTTGGATAAAAAGCCAGGTAGATGATGTTTTTCCTAGTTGGACGACAGATGCTTCGGCTGGTGTAGCAGGAGTTCTTCAAGAAGCAGGAGGAGGTTCTAAAAGATATGTTAATACAAAAGGACTAGAATTAAACCAGGCATTTGCAAAGAGTTTGATAGGTGCTTTAATGACTGATCAGGCTTTAAATAACTATTTAGGAACTTTAGTTTTGGATGAAGCTTCTAATATAGCAAATAATAATAATGGAGTAGTAGCAGAAGGTAAGCCTTATACTACGATGGAACACAAATGGGATGAAGCCTACGGTTATCTATATGGAGCTTCTCAAGATAAAGCAGATCCGAATAAAACTATAGGTCAGGACGATAGTTTCTTAAATAAATATATAGGAAGAGTAGAAGGAGATTCTGATTTTGCAGGTATTGCAAAAGAAATATTTGATGCATTTAAGTTGGGTAGAGCAGCTATTGTTGCAAAGAGATACGATGTACGTGATGCACAAGCGGCTATTATTAGAGAAAAAATATCACAGGTTATTGCGATAAGAGCAGTGTATTATTTGCAACAAGGAAAAACTGCATTAGAAGCTTCTACCGTAGATTATGCTAGTGCATTTCATGATCTTTCAGAAGGGTTTGGATTTGTATATAGTTTACAATTTACAAGAAAACCGCAAGGTAATGTTCCTTATTTAACAAGAACCGAGGTTCAGGGACTAATAGATCAGTTAATGGGAGGTACTAATGGATTTTGGGATGTAACTCCGGCAACTTTGCAATCAATTTCAGAAACTATTGCAAGTAAATTTAGTTTTACTGTTGCACAAGCAGGTAGCTAGAACAATAAACAATTCATAAAGTTTAAAAAAAGAGGTTGGAAATTATAACATTTCCAACCTCTTTTTTTACATTTGCAAAAATTTATTAAGAATAAATAAAAATAAGATGAAAAAATCATTATTTTTAGCTTTGGTTACGTTATTTTTTATAGCGGGCTGCTCATCGAGTGATGATTCGAATGATACAGGCGATATTACAGATAATTTTGACCGAAAAGCGTTATTAACTAATATAGCAGATAATATAGTTATACCTTCATATGAAAGTTTTTCTACCGATATCACTGCTTTAAAAACGGCAACCTCTACTTTTATAGCTACAACCGATGCAGCAAATCTTGTTGCACTACGAAATGCCTGGATAAAAGCATATACCTCATGGCAATCGGTTAGTATGTTTGAAATAGGAAAAGCAGAAGAACTTTCGCTACGAAATTTTATGAATGTATACCCTGTTACTGTAGCAGAAATAGAAGCTAATATTACTTCTGGGACGTATGATTTTACTTCGGTAACAAAACAGGACGAACAAGGATTTGGAGCGTTAGATTATCTTTTGAACGGATTATCAGGTACTGATACAGGAATCGTAGAGTTTTATACTACCAATGCTAATGCTGCCGGTTATAAAAAGTATTTGTCTGATTTGGTAAACCGTATGAGTGACCTTACCGGCCAGGTTTTAAACGATTGGAAAGGAAGTTATAGAGGTACTTTTATAAGTAATAGTGGATCTTCTGCCACAAGTTCGTTAGATAAATTGACTAATGATTTTATTTTTCATTATGAAAAACATTTACGTGCAGCCAAAATAGGAATACCTGCAGGTGTATTCTCAGGTTCTCCATTAGATACTACTGTTGAGGCTTTTTATAAAGCAGATATATCTAAGGCACTTTTTAATGCTAACCTTAGTGCGTTACAAGATTTTTTTAACGGAAAACATTTTGGCAGTACGACTACAGGAGAAAGTTTAAAAACGTATTTAGATTTCTTAAATACAATTAAAAATGGTGTAGATTTAAGTACGCTTATCAATAACCAATTTAATACTGCAAGAACAAAAGCATCTAGTCTGGCTGACGATCTATCATCTCAGGTTCGTACCAACAATACTTTAATGACACAAACCTATGATGAATTACAGAAAAATGTAGTTTTTCTTAAGGTGGATATGCTCTCTGCAATGTCTATACGAGTGGATTTTGTTGATGCCGATGGAGATTAATAGCATATATTGTTAGATGACTTTTAAACTTAACGAATATCTGAAAAAAACAACGGAGGCTGCACCACTTGCAGTCTTTCGTATTTTTTTTGGAGTAATGATGCTGATTAGTATTATTCGTTTTTGGAGCTATGGATGGATTGATAAACTATACATTCAACCTAAGTTTTTTTTCTCATATTACGGTTTCGAATGGGTAAAACCTATAGGGGTTTATACCTACATTATTTTTGCCATATGTGGGATTTCTACAATCTTTATAACTCTTGGTTTTAAATATAGAATCGCAATAGTTACTTTTTTTATCAGTTTCACATATATAGAACTGATGGATAAGACAACATATCTTAATCATTACTATTTTATTAGTCTACTTAGTTTTGTAATGATTTTTTTACCTGCAAATCGATATTATGCATTAGATGCAAAACAGAAAAGAATTTCTTATCAATTAATTCCTAACTGGACAATTGATGTTATCAAATTACTTTTGGGGATTGTGTATTTTTATGCAGGTTTGGCAAAACTTAATTCTGATTGGTTGGTAAAAGCAATGCCTCTTAAAATATGGTTACCTTCTAAATACAGTGTACCTCTTTTAGGAGATTTGATGCAAAAAGAATGGATGCATTATCTGTTTAGTTATTCGGGAGCTATTTATGACCTTACAATCCCACTATTGTTATTATATAGAAAAACGAGACCTTTTGCTTTTATTTTGGTGGTTATCTTTCATGTTTTAACCAGAGTTCTCTTTCCTATAGGAATGTTTCCTTATATCATGATTGTAAGTACATTAATATTTTTTGATGCTAGTCTCCATCATAAGATATTAGATTTTATTTCTAAAGTATTTAAAATAAACAAGCTACAATTTGATACCAATACAGCATTACAATTTTATCCCGAGAAAAATAAAGTCCTTTTAACCGCTATAACCATATTCTTTGCGATTCAGTTATTTCTACCGTTTAGATATATATTATACCCGGGAGAATTATTCTGGACAGAAGAAGGGTTTCGGTTTTCGTGGAGGGTAATGTTAATCGAAAAAGCAGGCTATGCTAATTTTAAAATTGTTGATAGTGTAACCAAAAAGCGATTTTATGTAGATAACGACGATTTTCTTACCGCTTTTCAACAAAAACAAATGGCATCACAACCTGATTTTATATTACAATATGCTCATTATCTAAAGCAACATTTTGAAAATCAAGGGCATCAAAACATACAAGTATTTGTTGAGAGCTATGTAGCACTTAATGGTAGATTAAGTACTCAATATATAGATCCAACAGTGGATTTGGGAAAACAAAAAGAGTCATTTAAACATAAAAATTGGATTATTCCATTTAAGGATGAAATTAAGGGATTATAGTATATTTTTCGGAACATTATTAACAATAAGCTCAGTTTTTGGGCAATATCAATTTAAGGGTACAGTAACAA
Source organism: Aquimarina atlantica (assembly GCF_000626715.1). Lineage (GTDB taxonomy): Bacteria > Bacteroidota > Bacteroidia > Flavobacteriales > Flavobacteriaceae > Aquimarina > Aquimarina atlantica. Next base: position 292,608 of record NZ_AQRA01000006.1, read on the forward strand.
GTCTGGACAATCAACCCATTGCAAATGCAGAAGTATATAACAGAACCAATGGTCAGCAGACCATTACAAATACCGATGGTCAATTTAAATTTGCAGATGTATCAGAAGGAGAATATCTGATTACTATTTTTAGTTTTGATTTTGAAATTTTGGATCAACGCATAAAGATTGAAGGAGATTCATCAAAAGATTTTGTGTTGAAACCTCTTGGAGAAGAACTATCTGAAGTTTTGATCACACAACGAAAGGAAAAGATTTTTGGACTCAAACAACTTAGACCTGTAGAAGGAACTGCAATTTTTGCAGGTAAAAAAAGCGAAGTGGTTTTAGTAGATCAGACAGTTGGTAATTTGGCTTCAAATAATTCTAGACAGATTTATGCTCAGGTCGTTGGATTAAATATATACGAGAACAGTGATGCAGGTCTTCAACTTAATATCGGAGGAAGGGGATTAGATCCAAACCGATCTGCTAATTTTAATATAAAACAGAATGGCTACGATATAAGTGCAGATGTTTTAGGATACCCCGAGAGTTATTATACTCCTCCTGCAGAAGCTTTGAGTGAAATACAAGTTGTTCGTGGGGCTGCTTCGTTACAATATGGAACCCAGTTTGGAGGACTCATCAATTTTAAAATGAAGCAACCCAACCCTAATAAAAAAATAGAACTCATATCCAGACAATCATTAGGGTCATTTAATTTATTTACAAGTTTTAATAGTATTAGTGGTACTTTAGGCAAGTTTAGTTATTACACTTATTTTAATTATAAAAAAGGTGATGGGTATAGGCCAAATTCTGAATTTGATTCTAAAAACTTTTATGCAAATATTGGGTATGCTTTTACCGATAGAACAAAACTAACTTTTGAAGCCACATATCTTGATTATCTGGCGCAACAACCGGGAGGACTAACCGATACTCAATTTAATGAAAATCCAGAGTTTAGCAATCGAACCAGAAATTGGTTTGATGTAAACTGGAAATTATTCTCCCTAAAATTAGAACATAAGTTTTCTGATAAGACCGATTTTAGTTTAAACCTTTTTGGTCTTGATGCTTCTCGAAAAGCAGTAGGTTTTAGAGGAAATCCTTTCGTGCTAAACTCAAACCCTATCACAGATGTAGATGAGACAGATGCAAATGGTAATTTTGCTTTTCCGCGTGATTTGATTGTTGGTAACTTTAGAAACTGGGGTGCAGAAGCCAGACTATTAAACAGATATAATTTGTTTGGTAAAGAATCCGTCTTTTTAATAGGTTCAAAATATTACCAGGCTAATAACGACTCTAGGCAAGGTCCGGGAAGTATTGGGACTAATGCAAATTTTAACTTTGCTTCGCAAGCATTTCCTGATTACCCAAACCAATCTGATTTTGATTTTCCTAACCTTAATGTTGCACTATTTGGAGAGAATATTTTTAATATTTCTGATAGTTTTTCGGTAACTCCGGGATTTAGATTCGAATATATTAAAACCGAAAGTGAAGGGAGTTATAATCGGATTAATTTTGATCTGGCGGGAAACCCTATTTCTAATACTACTCGGGAAGATAACAGAACTTTGGATCGCTCATTTTTACTTTTTGGTATTGGAGCTAGTTACAAACCAAATACCCATTTAGAGGCATATGCCAATTTATCTCAGAATTATAGATCGGTGACTTTTAGTGATATTCGGGTAGTAAGCCCAACTTTTGTTATTGATCCCGATATTTCTGATGAAGAAGGTTTTACTGCCGATTTTGGAGTTAGAGGAAAAATAGGAGGGAATAAACTGTCTTACGATATTGGGGGTTTTGGATTGCTTTATGATGATCGTATTGGGATCGTATTTGACGATAGAGCAAATAGAGTTAGAAAGAATATAGGAAAAGCGCTTATCTACGGATTAGAGACTTTTATGGATTGGAATATTCTTAATACATTTTATGAAGGAAATTCAGATTTTAGATGTAATTGGTTTGTTAATGCATCTTTTACAGAATCAGAATATATAGAGTCTGAAGAAGCAGGAGTACAAGGTAATAAAGTCGAATTTATTCCAGCAGTGAATTTAAAGACTGGATTAAAATTTGGTTATAAAAACTTTCTGGCTAATACACAGTTTACTTATTTATCAGAACAGTTTACAGATGTTTCCAACGCACCAGTTGCAACACCTAGTGATAGCCGTAATGGTATTATTGGCGAAATCCCATCGTACCACATCCTTGATTTTTCAGTTTCTTATCGATATAAGAAATTTAAACTGGAAACAGGGATAAACAATGTTTTAGATAGCCTTTATTTTACGAGAAGAGCGACCGGTTATCCTGGCCCAGGAATTATACCTTCAGAACCTTTAACCTGGTATACAACTTTACAGTTTAAATGGTAAGGAAATAACTTAAGTGTAGTAAAGTATTAAAATGAAATTGTTATGAATGAGTTTTTTGCATATGATAACATGGTGGCAAAGTATTACGAGAAAACACCTAATCGTGTATTGCCATTAATTTCATGGGAGTTTTATGGAGAACATCTTTCTGTATTAGAAAGCTTTAAAGAAGATCTTAATACATTAAAGAAAATTACTAAAAACTGGAATTTTACAAGAGACTATTCTCAAGAATTTATTCAAGAACAATCTGTTATTGTGATCACCAATCCTAGTCTTAAAATTGTATACGCTTCGCAAAATATTCAAAAGCTAAGTGGATATTCACCTAATGAGGTTATTGGCAATTCGCCAAAGATATTTCAGGGTGAAGATACATGTGCTAAGACATCTGCAAAAATAAGAAGTGCTATAGATAGTGAGACTCCTTTTGAAGTGTCGATTGTAAACTATAAAAAAGATAAAACCCCATATCTATGTCAAATTAAAGGATTTCCGGTTAGGGATAAACATGGTAAATTAGTAAATTATATTGCTTTTGAGAAAGCAGCATAATCTTTAAATAGAAGTAGTGCCAGTTGTTTCTTCATTACTAATTATGTATACCAATATTTTTATAGTACTACGAAAATATGAGATGATATATAGGATTACATTGTATAAAACAACTTAATACTGCACTTTAAAAAGTAATAAATTACGTACTTTAGTTATTTAGTTAAACATAATATCAAAACATGATACCAGAAATAGAACAACTATTAAATGATCAAATAAAATACGAAGCAAAAGCTTCTGCTCAATATCTTTCGATGGCTTGCTGGGCAGATACTCGAGGATATAACGGTATTGCAGATTTTTTTTATACGCAATCAGAAGAAGAACGAGTACATATGACCAAGTTGGTTAAGTTTATTAATGAACGAAGTGGTAATGCTGTTATTCCTGCAGTAGATAAACCCAGGGATGATTTTAAATCGTTGATGGAGCTTTTTGAAACATTTTTAGAAAGCGAAGAATTTGTTACAGAAAAAATTAATAATGTTATATATGAGTGTCTAAAGCATAAAGATTATAATGTACATAACTTTATGCAATGGTATGTAGCAGAACAGTTAGAAGAAGAGGCTACTGCACGAACATTATTAGACAAACTTAAAATTATTGGCGACGATAAGTCTGGTCATTATTTATTTGATAGAGATATCAATACTTTTCAAGCACCCGAACAAGCTAATTGATTGTTAATAAGTTATTAAAGATAAAATAGAGATTCCTTTTTTTGGAATCTTTTTTTTATATTTTTGTGCTTTATTTAGATTCAATAAAGATTATATCAGTGCAAAGTTCAGGTACTCCATCATTATATTCTCCTTGTCCGGCTGTCAATTGTGAAATAGCCTGTGGAGGGAAAAAGAAAAAATGTTGTAAAAAATATAAAAAGAAAGGAAAATCCAACTGCAAAAGATGTCCTAAACTTTAGTTTAAAGGATTCTATAATATATATTGGATATTAATCCATTCTCGAAAGCGGAAATACCCATAGGTGTTTCCGCTTTTTTGTAAAAAAATAACGATTTAATGTAGGGTGTTTCTTTATATACCTGTATTATAAATAGAAACCCGATTAAAGGTTGTAGTGCATAAGAATAAGTACATAGTCTTGTTCGGTATAAAAATTGTTCTTTTAATAATAATTATTTAGACTTAGTACGTATTATAGCCTTCAAACTAATTTTAAGTACTAATTAACAATTTGAATAGTTACTATAAGGTAGATTTACATTGATATGAAACGAACATTAAGAAATTTAAACATTACTTCACAAAAGGAAATGTTTAAAATTCTTAACGAGAGAACGAAGTGTTTACATACGTTCTCAATTTTATAATTAATTTACTGTCAAATAATTACTAAAATTTAAACGTGTGAAAAAGATTATTGTAGTTGTATTCCTAGTATTTTTGGGAATTAATTGGGTAAGTGCTCAGGAATGGCTAACCAATTTTGAGGAAGCAAAAAGAATTGCACAGGAAAATGATAAAAATATAATTTTGGTATTTGCCGGTTCGGATTGGTGTGCACCATGTATTAAATTAGAGAAACAGATTTTGCATACTGAAGAATTTCAAGGGGATGCCAAAAAACATTACGTATTATTAAAAGCCGATTTTCCACGTAAGAAAAAAAACCAATTACCCGAAGCTTTGCAACATCAGAATAATGCATTGGCAGAAAAGTATAATAAAAGTGGAGGTTTTCCATTGGTCGTTGTTTTAGATAAGAATGGCAAAAAACTTGGAGAAATTGGTTATAAAAAAGTAACACCAAATGCATACTTAGAAATGCTAAGTACAATGACTAAATAATATTTTGAGATTTTTCATTACCCTTTTATTTCTGGCTACTATAAGTAGTAGTTTTTCGCAGCAAATATATAAGCGTACCCTAAAACTAATGGGAAGTCGTTTTGATATTACCGTTGTCGAAAAAGATAAGACAACTGCTAATCAATACATCAATATTGCTGTCGAAGAAATTCAGAGAATCGAAAAATTGATTTCTTCGTGGGACAAAAATTCCCAAACTTCTCTAATTAATGACAATGCAGGGATTAAACCCGTGAAAGTTGATGCAGAACTTTTCGACCTAATATTTAGAGCTATTCAGATTTCTAAATTAACAGATGGCGCATTTGATATTAGCTATGCCTCAATGGATCGAATCTGGAAATTTGATAATAGTATGAAAGAAATGCCCTCTGAGGAAGAAATTAAAGCATCAGTTGCGCGTGTAGGGTATTCGTATATTATTTTGGATAAAAAGAAATCTACAGTATTTCTAACCCAAAAAGGGATGAAGATAGGATTTGGTGCTATTGGTAAAGGATATGCAGCAGATAAAGCCAAAAACCTCTTAATAAGTAAAGGAGTAAAAGCCGGAATCATAAATGCTTCTGGAGATATGAATACCTGGGGGAAACAACCCGATGGGAGTGAGTGGAAAGTTGCAATTACCAATCCTTTGAATAAAAATAATGCATTTGCACTATTACCAGTAGTAGAAAAAGCGGTAGTGACTTCTGGTAATTATGAAAAATATGTAATTTTAGATGGTAAACGGTATTCTCATATCATCGATCCCAGAACAGGATATCCATCTACTGGTATTGTAAGCGCTACAGTTTTTGCTCCAAAAGCTGAATTGGCAGATGCATTGGCAACTTCTGTTTTTGTGATGGGAATTGAGACTGGATTAAATAGAATCAATCAATTAAAAGGGATTGAATGTATTATAATTGATGATCAGGGAAATATTCATACCTCTGATCATATTAAGATAGATAATAAATAACAATAATTCTTATAAAACGTACTTTATGAATAAGTTGATACCAATACTTTTAGTACTAGTACTTTCTCTTAACTCATGTGTAGCTGTAAAAGAATACGAAAAAGTACAAATCAATGATCCTGATATGGAGCTGGCACTCAAAAAAATTGATCGTTTTGAAACTAATTTTCAAGCCTATAGAGAAGCTGCAGCTGGAGCAAATGGAGGTAAAACAGGTGGAGGATGTGGTTGTAATTAAGAGATAACACTTTTCTTAGCTAAAGAATTTGAAAAACATACTAGAAACTTTTATAAAGTAAAGATCTTTTGAGAAAAATTTCATTAATAATAGCATTATTATCTATAGGGATTGTAACCGCACAGGAGCAACAACAAGATGATACAACAACCTACAAAAAAAGAGTATTAGAATCTGCAGAAGTCGACTTTTTGATGAGTTATTATACTCAGGATGGTGATAATGCAGCAGTTACAGGAGGTGTGGGTACAGAAGAACTCACAGATATTACACCTACAATAGTAGTGTCTATCCCACTAAATGATGATGATGTATTAACTATAGATGCAGGAATATCTGCATATTCATCGGCTTCTTCTAGTAATGTTAATCCTTTTGATGGTAATGGTGCGGCAAACCCTTTTGTAGCCTCTTCAGGAGCATCAAAAAAGGATGTGTTAACAACAATATCAGGAAGTTATAGTCATAGTAGCGATGATCGAAATAGTGTGTGGTCTGCCAATGTTGCGGTCGCAACCGAGTATGATTATTTTTCTATAGGCTTTGGCGGTAGTTATTCAAGACTTTTTAATGAAAAAAATACAGAATTAAGTATAAAAGCCAATGTGTTTCTAGATACATGGAAAGCAATATATCCTTCAGAATTAAGGGATCAGCCTACATTTACGAAGTTTGATGATGAATCTCGTAATTCGTATTCTGTAGGATTAGGGTTTTCACAAATTTTGTCTAAAAGGTTACAGGGATCTCTTTCATTAGATTTTATTCAGCAGGAAGGTCTTTTGTCAACACCGTTTCAGCGCGTACAATTTGCAGATGTGGCCGATGTAATTATTGAAGAATTTACATATGGTGATGATGTAGAAAGATTGCCTGATTCCAGGTTTAAAATAGCTGCAGGAGGAAGATTACATTATTATATTAACGAGATTTTTACAATACGAACATTTTATAGATATTATACAGATGATTGGGGGATTAATTCACATACCGCAAGCATAGAAATACCCATTAAGATCACCGATAAATTTACACTGTATCCTTCATATCGTTTTTATACACAAACAAAAGCAGATTACTTTGCACCATTTAACCAACACTTGTCTACGCAACAATTCTATACCTCGGATTATGATTTGTCTGATTTTGATGCAAATCAATATGGTTTTGGTATTAGTTATACCGATATTTTTACAAAATTCCATATCTGGAAACTTGGTTTAAAAAGTATTGATCTTCGGTTTAGACAATATGAACGTAACTCTGGACTTAGTTCTAATTTATTTTCAGGAGGACTTAGTTTTATAATGGATTAAATCAGTTTATTATCGCATAATTTTTCTAACTATATACAACTATTATTTTTATTCTGTGTTGAAATAAGCAAGTTCTGGGTTTTAATACCACTTAGAGCTATATACTTTTATACTGTTTTTAAAATTAAAGTATTATGAAGATAAGTGAGCAAAATCAGTTTCATTACAATCGTATTGCAGAGGCGATAACGTATATTAAGCAAAATTTTAAAGATCAGCCTAACTTAGATGAGATTGCAGAAAAGGTACACATTAGCCCTTTTCATTTCCAAAGACTCTTTACAGATTGGGTGGGAGTAAGCCCTAAAAAATTTTTGCAGTACACTAGTTTAGAGTATGCAAAAAATATTTTAAAAGATCAGCAAACCACTTTGTTTGACGCAGCATACGAGACCGGACTCTCTGGAACAGGAAGATTACACGATCTTTTCATAAAAATAGAAGGAATGACACCCGGAGAATACAAAAATGGTGGGCAGAATCTAGACATCAATTATAGTTATGCCGAAAGCCCATTTGGTAAAATGCTGGTAGCTTCAACCTCAAAAGGTATTTGTCACATGACATTTGCAGATGATGATAATGCATTTACCGCATTACAACAACGTTTTCCGAAAGCAAAGTTTACCCAAATTGTAGATAGATCTCAACAAAATGCTCTATTTATCTTTACTAAAGATTGGAGAAAATTAAGTCAGATAAAATTGCACCTTAAGGGAACTGATTTTCAATTAAAAGTTTGGGAAACATTACTCAAGATTCCAAAGGGAGGATTAACAACCTATGGAACCATAGCCAATCATATTCATAAACCTAAAGCATCCAGGGCTGTAGGAACAGCAATAGGGAGTAATCCTGTTGCGTTTTTAATTCCTTGTCATCGGGTAATCCAATCTACTGGCGATTTAGGACAATACCATTGGGGCAGTACACGCAAGACGGCTATAATTGGCTGGGAAGCTGCAAAAATTAATTCATAACTAAGCAAGATTCGGGTGTTTTACGTTTTAAATTCTTATCAATTTTGCTACATCAAAATGATGTAATAAATTTTTCTACTACATCATCTGAACTAAATCATAAAACGAACATATGAAAAAATTTAAGATTGTCCCGTTAACAAAAGAATATGTATCACGAATCAAAGAAACAAAAGTAGATGATTTTGATAATCCTATTATTGAACAAATAGCTACTGGTTATGGACCTTGTCGTATTTCTCTAAAAAAGTTTAATCCAGGAAAAGATACCCGGTTATTAATTAGCCATAGTCCTTTTGAAATTAAAAATGCATTTAATCAACCGGGACCTATTTTTGTTCACAAAAAAGAAGTCGAACCTTATAAAAATGACCATCAATTTCCCCCAGAAATCAAAGCAGATAAACAAAATTTTCCTTTATCATTAATTGGATATACTACAAAACAAAATATGGTGTTTACAAAATTGGTAGGTGATGATGATGTAGATCTTTTGATTCCAGAAATATTTCATAACCGCAATGACATAGCATATTTACATGCTAGAAATGCTGAAGCAGGTTGTTTTATATGTAAAATAGAAAGAGTATAACTTTTAGAAACTCCAAAAATATCTAGAATGACTTTCATTTTTTATAAATAAAAAAGGGAACACTATCCTTATGTGTTCCCTTTTAGCCATTTACGTTAATAGATAAGTTATGGGCGTTTTTATAATAAAACGCTTATAGAGAATAATACCCTACCCCAATTAATTTTCTATTAACAGTTTTTAAAGTTTTAGCTAAAAAATAGATAAGTAGAATATGTGCAAAATTTTTGAAAATACCTTAATAACAAAAACCCAAATGATAATGAAATTAGAACAAGGATTCTTGTAAATTGTGTTGTTTTACATCAATTGTATTGCGTTTATCGCATGTGTAGAAAGATATTTAATAACATAGTATTAGGAATAAAACCAAAAAAAACGTTAAATTTATCCTACCTAAACGCCCAAATTATGCAGTCCAAATTCATTCTTACTATGGTTAGTATAGCTATGCTAACATTGAGTAGTTTTAAAAATAGTCCAGAAAACCAGAAGAGTGTGGTCGAAAAAGAGAGCACTGGTATATATCAGGGAGGACCAAAAGAATTAATAGGAAAATGGGTAATGGATGGTGATCCTAATACTTATATAGAATTGAGGTCGGATGGAACTGTTATTGAAAAATCCTTAGGAGAACCTCTAAAAAGATATTGGTTATTAAAAGATAGTAAATTGTGCTTAAAAGCGACGTCGGTAGAAGGAGGTACAGAAAAGTGTTTAGAATATGTATTAAGAAAAGATATGCTGGTGATTACTATGAATGAAATGAAACTCCACTATGCAAGATCTAAAGAATAATGTAATATAGTAATGGTATAAAATTTGTGATTGAGATAAAAGAATTGATAATTTTATCACCTTTTCGAGCATTAAAAAATCTCAAAACTGTAGATTACCAAAAAAACATTAAATTTATATCTTTATTTTATTAAAAAATTGAATTATGAAAAGACCCCAATCTATATCTGTAATTTTTACTACTGTAATATTAGCTGCAATGCTAATGAGTTTTAAGACAAAGCCTGTACAGCAAAATCAAACGTTAGAACCTGAAGAGATTGTAATTGATCAGGTTATAGACAAAGAATTGATAGGGATATGGGTAAAAGAAGATGATCCCGATACAGTTATCATGTTTAAGTTGAGTAATCTATTTGTAGAAAAATCAAAAACAAAGACAACTAAAAAGAAGTGGACTGTAGATGTAAAAAACCGCAAAATATGTATTGATGATTCAGAATGCATGAATTATGAAGTAACTGAAAATACATTGGTTCTCTATAAAAACAAAGAAAAAATAATATACAATAGATCTAATAAAGAATAAGAATTTTTTAAAGAAAACAACATTGTAACAAAATTCTATAAAAAAGACAGCGGGTGTATTTTAATACACCCGCTGTCTTTTTAACAATGATTCTTGATTTTTTAGTATGTAGATAGGCGTTATTTATCGAAAAACAATATAAAACTATATAGGTTGCTTTGATACCAGAGAATATTTTTGTCAAAAAAATTATATTGTTTGTCCAAAAATCAAAAAAGTGTTCGTCATAGTAGTGTAAAAAATAAATAAACCACTTAAAAAAACAGACAAATGAAAGAATTTATGTTTCTTTTTAGAGGAGATAACGAAGTATGGGATTCTAAATCTCCAGAAGAACAACAAAAACATATGCAGGAATGGCAAAAATGGATAGGTGAGATGGCTCAGCAAGAAAAATTTGTTGGCGGTGAGCGATTATATTCACACGGAAACACAATTCATCCGGGAGGAACCAAAGTCACAGATAGACCATTAACAGAAGGAAAAGAATTGGTTGGAGGATATTTGGTTATTAAAGCAAACAACTTAGGAGAAGCTACCGAAATGGCAAAAGATTGCCCAGCATTACAATGGGATTCTTATGTAGAAGTACGAGAAGTGTGGCCAGAAAGTTAAGATAAAAGAACATTTAAAAAATACAGTAATGAAAGAATTTATGTTTATTATTAGAGGAGGAGAAGATAAGTATAGTAATAACTCTCCTGAAGAAATGCAACAACATATGGAGCATTGGCAACAATGGATGGGTGGTTTAGCAAAATCAGAACAACTTATTGGTGGCCAGCCCTTAATGAGTGAAGCTAAAACACTTACTGAAGGAGGTAAAAAAATAACAGATCGCCCATTAGCAGAAGGAAAAGAACTAGTTGGAGGGTACTTGCTAATTAAAGCAGATTCTCTGGATCATGCTGCACAAATAGCTAAAGATTGCCCAAGCTTTGAGTATGGATGCAGTGTCGAAGTACGAGAAATAAGCCCAATGGAATAATTTTTTTGGAAAATAGAGATCACATAGATCGTACATTAAACCATCTTTTTAGACAAGAATCTGGAAAGATGGTTGCTGTATTGATTAAAATATTCGGTACCGAAAATATAGAATTAGCAGAAGATGTAGTACAGGATGCTCTGGTTAAAGCTCTAGAAACCTGGAAATATAGAGGAATGCCGGATAATCCAAGAGCATGGTTATATCGCACAGCCAAAAATAAAGCTATAGATATTATCAGGCGCAATAAGCATAGTAGTATTATTGATTTTTCTGATCCCGAAAAACAACTTTTAACTTCTGGGTATACGCTAACTACTACGATGGATACTTACTGGCAGGAGCAACATATAAAAGATGATTTTCTGGGAATGATGTATGCGTGCTGTCACCCCGATATCTCACAAGAAAATCAAATTACATTTATCCTAAAAGCATTATGTGGATTTAGTACCAAAGAAGTTGCAAGATCTTTTCTTACCAGTGAAGATACTATTTCTAAGAGATTGTATAGAACCAAAGAATATTTCAGAAAACATAAGATACGTCCTGTAATTCCTACGATTAATGAAATTAATCTTAGAACCAAAACGGTACTTAGTGCAATCTATCTCATGTTTAATGAAGGATATAATTCTACTCATTCTGATCAATTGATTCGCAAAGATCTAATTAGTCAAGCAATGTTTCTATGTAGGTCTCTTTTATCCGAAAAACGTACACAATTACCCGAGGTTTATGCTTTGATGGGGTTAATGTGTTTTCATGCCTCTAGAATTAATAGTAGACTAACAGAAGAAGGAAGGCTTATTTTGCTTTCTAAACAGGATCGTACAACATGGGATGCAGAATTAATACGATCTGGAGAACAATATCTTAATAAGGCTGCTTTTGGAGGCGAGCTCTCTACATATCACCTCGAAGCTGCAATAGCATATCAACATTGCTGTGCAAAGCAATATGCAGATACAAACTGGACAATGATATTAGAATATTATGAACTCTTATTAAAGATTGCTAATGATCCTATTGTTTTTTTAAATCGATGTCTGGTTATCCTAGAACTCAAAGGTCCAAAAGAAGCAATAGCAGCACTCGAAAGTGTAAAGAACGACAAGTTACTCGAAAAATATTACCTGTATCATGCAACTTTAGGCGAAATCTACCAACGATTAGAAGATAATAACACAGCTACAACATATTACCAAAAAGCAATAGAACTCACTCAGTCCAAACAAGAAAGACAGTTTCTAAAAGATAAAATTGCTCGTATATCGAATTGAAAACTGGTTATGATAACGGTGTTTCAGAAAATCTTTTTACCTTTTCAGAATAAATGTTTTTTTATTCTGTAATTCTATGCGAAATAAATAATACTTTTCACGGGAAACAGTGTTCTATAAATTGCAGGTATTATAGATATTTGTTTTATTATTCAAACTGTACATACTTTATATGGTTTTGAAAAACTAAACAGAGAAAAAATAGATTTTAAAAAGAAGCAGATTTTTAATTTATATAGTGAGTAGTATGTACTCTTAGAAGTAAGGATATAGTGCTAAATGTAACCTTATTATATTTTGTAGTATCTTAATTTATAGGAGCTTTGAGGAATACTTAGTATTAGGTAAATATAATAATATTGTAATATGGGAAATAACCAAGATCAGATACATCAGCTTTTAGAAAAGCTCGAGATCCTACTGAAAAGACAACAAGATTTCTCAACTCAAATACAAGACCTCAAAGATGAGATATATAAACTAAAAACAGCATCGACCAACCAGTCCGATATAAAAACAGAAAATCCAATTCCTGTTTCGCCTATAGCAGAAGTTACAAAAGAAAGTATCAAAGAATCACCTTCTCCTGTTAAGTCAGAGGCTGTACAACCAGCGCTAGTAAAAGAAGAAAAACCTGTTATTGCCAAAACCAGTATACCTAAAAAGAAATCTAATCTTGAGAAATTTATTGGAGAAAACTTAATCAATAAAATAGGTATTGTGATTATTATCATTGGTGTTGCTATTGGTGCAAAATATACCATAGAACATGATTTAATAGGACCATTAACCAGGATTATACTAGGATATTTAACAGGATTAGGACTTTTAGGAATTGGTATGAAACTAAAGAAAAAATATAAAAACTTTAGTGCCGTACTGGTTAGTGGCGCCATGGCTATTTTATATTTTATTACCTTTTTAGCATACGACTTATACGGCTTGATTCCGCAGACTTTGACATTTGTTCTTATGTTATTATTTACGGCATTTACCGTTTTTGCAGCAATACAATATAATAAGCAAATTATAGCTCATATAGGACTTGTAGGAGCCTATGCAGTTCCTTTTTTATTAAGTGACGGATCGGGTAGAGTAGTTATTCTGTTTAGTTATATGGCAATTATTAATATAGGTATTCTTATTATTGCCATCAAAAAATACTGGAAACCCCTTTATTTTTCATCTTTTTTGCTCACCTGGATCATTTTTATGTCATGGTATGCCGATAAATACACAATAGAAGAACATTTTGCCCTTGGTTTTATATTTCTTACTATCTTTTTTATCACATTCTATCTTATGTTTTTGGTGTACAAACTCAGAAAAAAAGAAAGCTTTAAAACTGTTGATGTAATTCTGCAATTATCTAATTCGTTTATCTTTTATGGCATTGGATTTTCGATGCTAAGCAATCACGAATACGGTAAAGATTTATTAGGCGTATTTACATTAGCGAATGCTGTGATTCATTTTGTAGTAAGCGTTATTGTGTATAGATTAAAACTAGCTGATCGTAACCTGTTTTATTTTGTATCTGGAATGGTTTTGATTTTTATTACAATTGCATTTCCTGTACAACTAGACGGAAATTGGGTTACACTGCTATGGGCAGGAGAAGCAGCATTGTTATTTTGGATCGGGCGAACCAAAAAAGTACCGATATACGAAATGCTCTCATATCCACTGTGGGCCTTAACTTTTTTTAGCCTTTTGCATGATTGGATCGTGGTGTACTATAGATATAGCCCAACACTACCAGAAACCAGGCTAATGCCAGTGTTTAATATTTATCTTATGACATCAATATTGTGTATTGTGTCTTTTGCATTTATCTATATCACACATCGTAAAGAGAAACTATCTTTTCCCTGGCCAAAACAACCCTGGTTGTACACAATGCTTACCATAGGTCTGGCATTACTATTGGTATGTACTACCTACTTTACATTTTGGATAGAAATAGATAGTTATTGGAGCCAGGTGTATCAAGATCTAGATCACCACTACATTTCCCAAAATATTAATAGTACAGAACAGTATACAATATTATCAGACACCAGAAATTTTAAAGCTATATGGCTCATTAATTATAGTATGTTGTTTCTAATTATTTTGGCTTTTGTGAATATCAAAAAAATTAAAAATAATGTTTTTGGGTATATCACTCTTAGTTTTATATGGTTAGCTCTTTTTGTGTTTTTAACCAGAGGATTATACTTGTTAAGCGAGTTTAGAGACAGTTATTTAGAATTAAAAGGAACAGAATTTAGTACAACAGCTTTTTCTCATATCGGGATACGATATATTTCTTTTGTATTTGTAGCCGGTTTACTATTTACTTTTTATAAGTATGTACGGCAAGAATTTCTGGGTAGAACTTTTAAAGTTGCTTTTGAAATTATACTACATTGTACATTAATCTGGATAGTGAGCAGCGAATTAATACATTGGTTAGACTTGTTGGGGTATACAGAAACGTATAAACTTGGCTTAAGTATTTTATGGGGTGTTTACGCATTATTACTCATTGTTTTAGGAATATGGAAGCGAAAGAAATATCTACGAATCTTAGCAATTATAGTATTCGGAATTACACTTATAAAGTTATTCTTCTATGATATTTCACATATGGAAACCATTGCCAAAACTATTGTATTCTTAGCGTTAGGAGTGCTTCTTTTGATTATTTCATTTTTATACAATAAATACAAACATATTATTGCAGACGAAACCAATAGTAATCAACTTTAAAAAGTTATTTGTAAAAGAATATATATAAAACCTGTAAAGTGAGAATGTCATAATCATATGCGTTCTTAATTAGGGATAATTAAAAAGATGTAAACTCATGGAAAAGAAAATTATAAAATTCTTGGTACTGTTGATTAGCTTTGGAGCTTATGCCCAGATAGATCAATATGCTTATAGAAGTATATTGCCAGAGATAACAGACACCTGGCATGCTATTAGTCTACCCGATGAAATGTTTAGTAAAGTTTCACCAAATCTATCTGATATTAGAGTTTTCGGAATCACAAACAAGAAAGATACCATAGAAGCACCTTATCTTTTACGATTAAAAACAGAAAAAAAATCTTTTAATAAAATACCTTTTACCATCTTAAATACCTCGTTTAATGAGAAAGGAACATATATTACACTAGAAATCCCAACAAAACAACCCATTAATCAGATTCATTTGGATTTTGAGCAATCTAATTTTGATTGGTTAATTACCTTAGAAGGAACTCAGGACCGTAAAGAATGGTATACCATAAAAGAAGACTATCGTATACTTTCTATAAAAAATGAACTTACAGATTATCAATTCACTACAGTACGATTTCTTAATGCGCAGTACCACTATTTCAGGATACTGATAAAAAATACTAAAAAACCAGTTTTACAATCGGCTAATGTAACCAGATACGAAGTTAAAAAGGCAAATTACAAAGAATATGATATAGAAAAACTAAATATTCAGAATCCTAAGGGAACCAAAAAAACAATTATCGATCTAAATCTTAAAACTCCAGTTCCTGTAAGCTATATTGGTGTCGAAGTACAAGAAACTTTTGATTATTATCGTCCTATATCTATTCGGTATGTAACAGATAGTGTACAAACCCAGCAAAGCATTTGGAAACCCCGGTATAGAGAGCTTAGTTCTGGAGTACTTAATTCTATAGAAGATAATGTATTTACCAATACGAGTACAATTGCTCAAAAATTTAGAATAGTGATTGATAATCATGATAATCAACCTTTAAAGATAAATAAAGTCATCGTTAAAGGATATCAACACGAACTTGTTACGCGTTTTACAAATCCGGGAACGTATTATTTGGTTTATGGAAATGATAAAATGAAAAAGCCTTCATATGATCTTAATTATGTATCGACCAAAATTCCAGATGATATGACAACACTATTTCCTGAAGCACAGTCAACTATTGGTCACCAAAAATCTTCTGCAACAAAACCTTTATTTGCTAATAAGATCTGGCTATGGGGTATTATGGGTATTGTAATCCTGTTGTTAGGGGGATTTACATTATCTATGATGAAGAAAAAATAAAAAGCATATTTTTTTTCTGAATAATAAGAAGCTTTTTTGTCAGAATGATAAGAAAAACCTACGAAAAGTACTTCATTTGGGTTTATGCGATTTATACTTCTATTTTTTTAAAATCTTTTTTTCGAGTTCTTATGGGTATTATTTTGAGATGCAGTGCTTTAACAGGGGAGTGATTGCTGTTGAGGAAAACCGTAAATATCTTTAAAAATAAATACTTAGGTTAGCAGTATTACACATATGATAATAAAGTTTTTAGTCCTATAAAATATAGACTTGATCAGCTACCGTTTCATAGTTTAAGAATTAGTATCCTGTGTGGATATGTCTTAGTGTAATACAAAGTCGGAAAATGAATAAGAAATAAATAAAAACTCTACATCTTATCTGCTATGGTAAGATTACGTCCAATATAATAAGCTTTAGCTTATGGACTCCAAAAAGAAAACTTGTAAATGAAAATTGAATTACTATCTATTTTTGATGGATTATTTAGTGTAAATACTAAAGAAAAGAAGCATGAAACGAGTACTTCCAAAATTTTTATGACTGATACGCATACTAATTCTGGCAGAACCTTGATGATCGAAGAAGAAGATTATTCAGTTTGGGCATATCTCTTGAGTACAGATAAAGAAGATATTGATTTTGATGGCTTTCTATGTGCAGTAATTGATCCGAGATTTTCTGATGTAAAATTGTATAAGAACATTCGGGAAAGAAGAGATGCACCATTACCAGCCTTATATGCTAATCGATATAGTTATGTTAAAAATCTTAAAAAGAAAGATATAAAAATACGTTGGCAAGAAGAGTATGTAACCATATTCATAAAGAAAAAAGTATATCTTGTTATGGATCTAAATACAAGAACCAGCTATTCAAAAGGATTAGCAAATGATTGTGACTACGGAAAACAACTAAAAAGCTAAGAAGCGAGGATATAACCCATAACCTTCTCTCAACAACATCTATTTCTCGATGAAATACAAATATTTAACTTTCGACAGAATGTCGAAACAGATATTTAATATAGAGGTGTGATCTTACCGTTCAGCAAAAATATTTAACTGCAAGAGTATGATTGTGTTACCTTGGTTCATAGAACAGAATTAATGACTGTTAATAGTAACCATGAGATAGCATAAGGTATTTTACTTTTTATCAGTTAAAAATCAAAAATAATGAACAGGAAGATCTTGCTTATAATTAGTTTTTTATCTATTAACCATATATTTTCTCAACAAATACCAGATACGACCTATAGTCCAGAGATAACCACAAAAATGTATCCTAAAAAATCGGGTACTACGATTTATATAGATCAGGGACATCGTAATTTTCATACAAAAAACAATAGGTTTTTACCTTTTGCAAAATTAGTGTTAGAAGATGGCTATAAAGTCGATGGTTTTGACGGGAAATTTGAAAAAGATAAGCTAAAAGACCTAAAGATATTAGTGATCTCTAATGCGTTATCAGAAAATAGCAGACCTCCTTTTGTTGCTCCCACAGAGAGTGCTTTTTCAACAAATGAAATAAATACTATAAAAGAATGGGTTAAAAATGGAGGCTCTCTTTTTTTGATCGCAGATCATATGCCTTTTGCTGGTGCTTCTGCAAATCTAGCAAAAGCTTTTGGTTTTACATTTTATGACAGCTTTGTAATGGACGCAGATGACAAAGGAATTTTTGACTTTTCCCGAAAAAATAAAATGCTCGGCAATCATGTAATAACAAATGGTAGAAATCATCAGGAACGCGTACACAAAATAAGAACCTTTACCGGGCAAGGGTTTAAGATACCTAAAAAAGCCTATTCTATTTTAAATTTAAAAAAAGAATATACTGTCTTCATTACAGATACAATGTGGGTTTTTAATGAGAAAACTCCAAGAATCTCTGCAGAGAATTTATCTCAGGGTGCTGTTTTAGAATACGGAAAAGGCAGAATAGCTGTATTTGGAGAAGCAGCCATGTTTACTGCTCAACTTGCAGGTAGAGATAGGGTTAAGGTTGGGATGAATGCTGCAGAAGCTACCGAAAATTATCAGTTGTTGCTTAATCTAATACATTGGTTAGATAGGAAGTATTAATCTAACCACATGAAATATCACTATGTAAAAAACACTAAAAAAAGATGTACTCATGAAAAACACACAGCAAAACAACCTGTTTTTGATAACTTCATTTTTGTTACTAGCAGTGTTGCATTTTCCTAAATCCAGCGCTCAGCACACTACAACAGAACAATATTTTAGGCACATGAGATATAATCATGTATCACCACATGTAAGAATTCACGGAATCCATGAAATAAATCAGCAAGAAGCTCAACGTACTTCTCATTATGTTTTTAAATACAATGAAAAAAAACAATTGATAGAGATTATTAACTATCATTATCACGATCAAAGAAAACACCCCTTAGCAACAATTGGGGCGCATAAAACGGTTTTTGAATACACTAATAGTGAAGAGACTCGCATTTTTTTTGATAAAAAAGGAAATCGAATGACTAATGATCGCGAAGTCTATAAAGAAGTATATCAATATGATAAAAATGGATTTATAAATGCACTTGATTTTTATGATTTGAACGATGATCCTATGGAGTCTAATTGGAAGATTGCGAATTATCGATGGTCGAAAAACAAAAAAATGGTTGTAGAAAAGCGGTATGATCTACAAAGTAAGCCAGTTAATATTTCACCATACTTTGAATTTGGGATAACAGGAATTTTATATAGAAAAGACGGATCTCCAAAAGCTAATTATAACCTTAATGAGAAGTTAGAAGTTCAAGAAAACTCGATAGGAATAGCGTCTTACGAAGATACTTATGATGAATATGGAAATCATGTTCGGTATTCTTATCACAATGCAAAAGGAGAATTAACTAAAAACCAATGGAATTTTGCTGCAAACAACCAAGAGTTTGATGATAAAGGGTATCTCATAAAAGGAGCGATGTTTGACGAAAATAACGAATTGATACACAAGCGAAATTTCCCTTCTGTAACCCGTATAAGAATGGCTAGTCCGGTAAGTAAAAAAGATAGTATAGAAATCAGTGAAAAAGCTTTAGGGTATTTAATAGCACTACAGGAATTAAAACCTGATCTTATGAAAGAGGTGTTTCATAAAGATTTAGCCAAGAGGACCATGGGGTTTGATCGTGAAAAACAAAAAGAAGTGATTAGAGAAACCAGTTACGAACAGATGATAGAGTTTGCAAAATCATGGAACAAATCTGGAACTAAGTTTCCGCCTAAACCCAGTAATAAAATAAAGATATTAGATATCTATAATCGCATAGCTACGGTTAAATTGATTTCAGACAATTGGGTAGAATATTTGCATTTGGTAAAAACAAATGACCAATGGCAGATCATAAATTTACTTTGGCAACATAAGAATGTAGATCGATATCCAAACTAAAATAAATAAAAATAATACTTAAGATACATTATAATACAAATTAAAATAATGAAAAATAAAATATCAATATTCGTTCTGATTACTTTAACTCCAATACTTCTTTTGGCTCAATCAAATACCGATGTTATTAAAAGAATACAAAAGTTAATGACAGAGAACTATGTTTTTCTGGATAAAGCAAAAGAAGTAAATCAACGTCTGGATAAATTGATGCAGGAAAAATATTTCGATACTTTTAAAAAACCAGGAGAGTTTGCAAAGGCATTGACAAAAGAGATGCAAAAAATCACAAATGATAAACATCTCAATATTGCTCCTCCAAGACCCCGAAATAGTAGACCAAGTAATCCTTTAGGTTTTATTCCCATGCATCTGCAAAATATAGAACGTTTTCGAAGAGGAGGATTTGGAGAAGTCAATTTTTTTGAAGGAAATGTAGGTTATGTTCATTTAAAAGGATTCAGAGTAGAAGATACTATAAAAGTAGATCCTCTAATGAAATACTTATCAACTGCTGATGCTATAATTATCGATTTAAGAGGAAATGGAGGTGGTAATGGTCCTGTTGGTGTTAATTTAAGTAGTTATTTTCTTCCCGAAAATCTACCCCTAACAGGCGTGTATACTCGAAGAACAGATACTATGGAAAATTATAGTACCGTTCCTGTAAAAGGTATGCAAAGGTTAGAAGTTCCTTTATTTATATTAACTAGTAGTAGAACTTTTTCTGCATCTGAAGCTTTTGCATATGATCTGCAGGCAAGAAAAAGAGCCACAGTTATAGGAGAGAACACTGGTGGTGGTGCACATCCTGTAAATTTTATGAGATTACCGAAAGGGTATAGGCTTATTGTCCCAATTGCTCGCTCGATCAACCCGGTAACAAATACAAATTGGGAAGGTGTCGGAGTGATCCCAGATGTTAAATCTGCTGCCGATGATGCACTAGAAAAAGCTAAAGAAATAGCTAAATCAAGTGCAGCAAAATATAGAGAAAAACCCTTTAAGCAACTTGAAAAGATTTTAGAAAAAAATGAGTTTACAAAACAAGATGAAGAAACTGTGTGTGAACTTCTACAATTGATATTAAAAAGAGGTCATATGGAAAGTTTTATGGTTAACGATATGGGATATAATTACCTGCGGGAAAAAAATATAAAAGCTGCTCTGGCAATTTTAAGGGCAGGATCAATCCTTTTTCCTGATTCTCCTAATGCCCAGGATAGCTATGCTGAGGTTTTAGCACAAAATGGACAAAATAAATTAGCATTAAAACATTATGAAGCAGCAGTAACTATTGCAAAACGTAGAAAAGATAAACAAACAGAATTATACGAGAAAAACTTAACTAATTTTAAAGCTAAGATGTGATTCATGTTATAGTAAATAACAGGGTTTATTTCCATACTTTTTTTCCGGTCTGGTATATTTTCTCTAGAGCATTATCTCTATAACTTCTTCCCATCGGGATGGTATGATCATTTATTTCCAGTACATTTCCTTGTATAACACTTATATAGTGAAAGTTTACGATAAAAGACTTATGTACTTGTACAAACTGAGATGATGGTAATAGTTCTAACATTCCCGAAAGCGTTTGATAAGTGACAAAAAACCTGTCTTTTAGGACTACTTTAATATAATCTTTTAAGCTCTCAATAAAAAGAATATCGGTATAATATACTTTGATTTTTTTATTGTCTACCTTAAAAAAAGCTGCACCAGAAGGAGTTTCGGGAACTTTTACAGGTTGATCTGTATGTGTCCTTACTTTTTCAATGGCTTGTACAAATCGATAAAAAGGAATTGGTTTTATGAGATAGTCAACAGCATTAAGTTCAAATCCATCTACGGCATAATGGCGATGTGCCGTAGTAAAAATAACTTTAGGGGGAGAAGAGACTGCTTTTAGAAAATTGATCCCGTTCAACATAGGCATTTGTATATCTAAAAAAATGAGGTCGATAGTTTCAGAATTTAAAAATTCGATAGCCGATAAAGCATCATCAAACTTTCCAACTTCGGATAAAAAATCTAACCTGCTGATATAATCAGAGATAACATCTTGAGCCAATGGCTCATCATCTATAATAATGCATTTTATAATATTCATCAATTATCTAGTTGTATACTTAGGTCGACGTAAAATTTATGTGCACGTTCTTCTAACCTAAAGGTATGTTTTTGAGGATAAATAATCTGTAATCTTTTAGATAAATTTTGAACACCGATTCCGTTTTTGTTATCTTCTTTTACAGAGTTTCCAACAGGGTTAACGGTGCTAATGTGTAATTCACCATTAGTAACTGCTATTTTTATTTGTATATCGACATCTCCTCTTTCATTTAAAGAACAATGTTTAAAAGCATTTTCGACTATAGGAATTAGAATAAGGGGAGTGATCATCACACCACTAAAATTGCCCGTGATTTCCATCTGTAGGTTCAAACGATTTCCAAAACGCAACTTCTCTAATTCGATATAATCATGCAAGTGATGTATTTCCTTTTCTAAAGAAATTTTGTCTTCGCTACCTTCATATAGAGTATACGATAATAGGTTTGATAGTTGTAATAGAGCTTCTGGAGTTTTTTTTGAACCTTTTAATGATAATGAATACAGATTGTTTAACGTATTAAAGAGAAAATGAGGATTCATCTGAGATCTCAGAAAATTCAATTCGCTAATCTTCTGTTCTTTTTTTATTTTTTCTAAGTTGATCTTATTTTCGTAGTGATCTTGTAAAATCTTGATAGCAGTAGGAGGGCCAAACCATAATAATATTGCTCTTGCAAAATCCAGTATTCTGGGAAAAGAAAAAAAATCAGAAGGAAGTTTTGGTATTTCTAATAAAACCGGATAGATAAAGTAATATTGAAAAAGTTTTACAAGTAATGAGTTTATAATAAGAAGAGGAATGAAAGCCAGAAAATAATATACATAACGTTTGGTGCTAATATACTTAGGCCACAAGTAATACATATGTATATAATAAAATGGGATTTCTAGTAAACAACCTAGGTACTTATAAGAAGCTTTTATCAAAGAAGCACCATACATTACATCCATTACTATCCAAATCAATAAATAAAGAATCCAAAAAACAATATGTTTTAAGGTTCGATTTTTAAAAAATAGAGAAGTTGTCATAATAATGTAAGATGCTATTAATATATCTCAAACTGGGTAAAATAGATTGTAATATCGTTAAATTATGAGTATTTGACTATTATTTTCTCTCAACAACACTTCCTGCTCGATGAATACTTGATTTTTACAGAAACTCTCAATACATATTATGGGGTAAATAGTAGATTTAGTAAAGTTTAAATCACTTCTATAAAATAAAAAAAACACTTGTGTCTCAATGTGTCTAGAAGGGGCAAAAGCATTACTAGAGAAGAGTTCAATGCGGAACTCTATTTTCGATTCATTATTAACTGTTTTTTAACACTTCTGTGCTCCGTAGTTTCGAAAAATGAAACTGGCAAGCACTAATATTGTATAACAATACAGAACAATAACAAACAAAATCCAACTTATAAAAACAAAACAGAATTTTTAATAATTCAATTTCTCATAAAACCTGATTTAATGAAAAAAACATGTATAATACTTAGTTTATTGATATTAGCTAGTTGTTCTAGTCAGCCCGAAATACCTTTAATACCAGAAAAAGGAAGTATACACTTTGAAAGAGTTATTCATATAACCAATCAAAAATTAGTTGATTCTACATATAGTAAGAGTTTAAATACAATTCTTGAAAACACAAGAAACAGTTCGGTCGATATAATTAAAGAAATAGCAGTAAGCACAAGAGGCAAAAATCAGGCTATGCAAAAGGTCATGGATATGCAAAACATGGTTAAAGATGCTTTCAAAAAAACTTGCCACCCTAATTTTATGGAAAAAGATGTCAGGAATTCTTTTTGCTTCGAGAAAGGACTAATACTTTCAACATGCACTGCAAATGAAAAATCGCAAAACTATATTCTCGACCCAGAAAATGTAACTATAACTCAAATTTATCTGGATAAAAAGCAGAACAGAATAAGAAGTCAGCCAACAAAGTATTATTATTTCAATGTTAATGACTTTCATATAAACGAATATCGAAATCAAACAAAAGTGATTAAAGGATACAAGTGTTTTAAGGTAGTGTTAGAAATTAATAAGCCTTTACCATTAAGTAGCAAACTTCCTGCAATCAAAGAAAAATACATAATGTATGTCACAGAAGAAATTAAATTTAAGTACCATCCCCTTGTTCTATTAAAAGAGGTTTTAGAACAATATTATCCTTTAGAAATTATTGAAACAACCGATTTAGTAGAAGGATATCAAAAAGTGTATACGGTTACAGAGATGAATTTGAAATAATAGAATAACGTTAGATTGATACTATATTAAGTACAATACCCGGTATATAATAGCGTTACACATGCAAAAGTAACCTTGCAGAACGTATAAGTAACCATATAGAATGTAAAAGCAACCCCACAAAATGCATGAGGAATCATAATCAATAAAAAAACAATCATGAGGAATACAAAAACAACGCTGAGGAACAGAAAAGTAATGGTGAGGAATGGATAAGTAATACAGAGTAGTTCAAAAGTAAAAGTGAAGAACATATAATTAACTTTTAAAACCATAATAAAATGAATAATTCAAGAAAATCAGAAGCAGCACTACTAGAACAATACCGGGTAGCTCTGGAAAATGTAAAGAACCAACCCGAAATAGCTTCAGAGATGGAAGAACTCAATTACAACAAAGATAAAATATCAGAAGGAGAGCAATTACTCGCAGAAACCCGTGCAGCCTATGATTTCAAAAAGCAAGAAGATGATGAAACCACAGAGGCATCAACAGCATTTAAGAAAGAAAAAGAACAATTAGATATTCTATATAGAAAACATCGTAAAAAAGCAAAAGTAGTTTTTCGTAAACAACCTGAAACCTTAAAAAAAATAGGTGTCGTTGGTACAACACCACGAGCATATACCAATTGGATAGAAACAACCCGTCGTTTTTATAATCAAACAGATCAAAATATTATTGATCAACTGGCTACAATAAAAATTACACCAAAAGATATCACCTCTGGTAATATGCAAATACAAGAAGTAGAGAATGCCCGTGCAAAATACCTAAAAGAAGTAGGAGAATCAGAAGATGCTACCAAGCAAAAAGATGCTGCTTTTGCCAAAATGGAAGATTGGATGCGGGATTTTTACGCCGTAGCAGATATAGCATTAGAAGATCAACCACAACTCATGGAAGCATTGGGTAGAAAAAGAAAAAGTTAAGCCTCAATAAAAGCTAATTACACATGCTGCTTATTCCTTAAAATCGTATTTTTTATAAGATTTCCTGATAAAAAACTATATTTGCTGCTTAGTTATAATTGCATTTTATATAACTAAACGTAAACCATTTTTGAAAACGGAGTAAGTTTATATACCTACTCCGTTTTTTGTTTTGAACTTATCCTGAAGTGGTTTTAAGTCGAAAAGTTTGGGTTTTTTGCCATGATGAAGTTAATTTTTTTCAGTATAGTTAGCTACGTTGAAAAAAATGACAAAATTTGGGTAGAAAATATAAATTTATAAGCAAAAGTAGTATTCAAGATGAGTTCTTTATACAAAAGTATCAGTAAGAAGTAGTTATGTCAATACAGAAAAATAAAAACAGAATTGAAAGTACAAATTGTATTGTGGCCGAAGATCATATTTATTTTCCCAAAGGATATTATTTTAAGTATGGGTATTTAAAAGATCAAAAGAAACTACCGTTTTCGATCATTAATGAAATACGAACCAATACAAGACCTGTTACTGCAAAAATCAATACTAACGAAATCATTTTTCTACAAGGCCTGGACGAGAAACAATGTATTGAGATTAAAGAAAAATCGAATATTAGTTTAACCACACCAGTTGATAATTGGTCATTATTATGTGATGAGTTTTTGGATACAGAATTTAGTGAGGCACAGAAAGAAAATGTAATACAATTACTTAAAAAAAACGGAATCGATAAAGACGAAGTACATCAAATACGAAAACGTATTTCTTCAAGAATGCTACTTCGCACCTTTTTCTCATGGGAATGGATATATTATGGCCAGTTTGATGTTCTTAAACAACTTTGGCCCCTGAGTTATAAAAAATACTGGTGGACCATGGAGATTGCTTTAAGAAACAAAAAACAATAATCTGGTTTACTGTTTCACCATTTTAGTGATAATTTGTGAACCATCATTTCCTTCTAAAGTTACAAGATAAATACCAGATGTATAGCCACTAATATTAATATCGAATTCCCCTCCAGATGTATAAGAAAATCTTTCTACCAGTCTGCCATCTATCGTAAAAATCTCTCCTTCGTATGCAACAACACTTTTTAATGTAGAGCTAATCGTAAATGTACTTTTGGCTGGATTAGGATAAATAGAAAAAACCTCTTTCTCTACAATAGGAGGATCGGTTGGATTGTCTTTTACATCTAGAGTAGCTTCAAACATTCCCCGACCATGAGTAGCTGCTACAATTTTTGCATCAGATTCTCGTATCGCGATCATATCTGTTCTTACATTGGCAAGGGTTTCATTTTTAGGAAACCATTCTACCCCACTTGATTTTATATCATCTGTAGCCCATACTCCAATTTCTGTAGCCAACAACACTTGTGATCGATTAAAAGGGTTAAATAATCCCCATCGTACTGGCATATCGGGTAGATTACTTTCTTTTTCTGCCCAAGAGCTTCCTCCATTATCACTATACCAAACCGAACTAATACCGTAATTAGAAAAAGTAATTAAAATCTCATCTTCTGTTTCACCAATATCAATACTGGATATAGTTGCAGGAGGGAATGAGTTACTACCAATTTCTGTAGCAGTAGGGGTATCATGCTGCGCATTTGTTACTTTAAATAATTTACCAGATTGAGTACCAATAAACAGTGTCGAAGTTCTTGTTTTGTCATATGGTGATACCTTTATACTAGAATAAGGTACCGTCGATCCTGTATTTAGTGGTATGAATTTTGACGTTATAGTATCCCATTTTATTTCTACTCGCAATAACTCATCAATATGTTGATTATCTGTAGAGGCTATTGCACCACCAAGTCCCATAGCATTTGCAAAAATGGTATTGGTTAGAGAGTTATAATCTGTAGCATTAATAAACGTACCACTCAATGGACCAACATAAGTAACATTTTTGCCTGCATCCCTAGTTATAAAATATTGATTATGATATACCGTAGTGATCCTGATATGAGGTTCGTTTTTATCAACAAATGCAAATACACCATCTCCGCCACTTACCATATCCGTAACATCAATAGGATTACCATCATATCGTAATGTACCATTATCCTGCGTTCCTCCATAATAAGCATCAACTCCTTTTCCCGGATGAATACCAATGGTATAGTATTGAATAGTATTTAAGCCTTTATTTACTTCAACAAAGGAAGGGAATACATTTAAAAAGTTATCAAATTCGGCTACATTAGAAGTAGTCATATTATTTGAGTAAAATACGCCTCCATCTGTAGAAATAAGAACTTCATCAGAAGAACCTGGTCTATACAGAATAGTATGTTGATCTGCATGAACATATTCTGGGAATTTATGGCGATTTGCTACCCAGTAAGAAACCGATTGCCAGCGTAATGCACTAGCATCTGAAGTATCAGCAGTATCGGTTCCTGTTAATTTAAAACTATTAAGACCACCTATAATAATAGTATTTTCATCAACTGCATCTACTCCTATAGCCATGGCGTGCCAGGTAAGAGAACCCCAGCCTCCCCAGCCCAAATCTCTACTTGGACCTGCAAATTCTGACCATGTATTGCCAGCATCAGAAGATTGCAAAAGGATACAAAAACTACTAGAGTCTCTAATAAACCCAGAAGGAAACTTGAATCCTCCGCTTATAATAGCATAAACTCTGTTTGGGTTAGAAGGAGCAACTGCAAATTTTACCCTACCTGGGTAAAGATCACTAGATGGATCAAATCTACTTGTTGCAAAAGAATCATCAATAGTCCAATCGGTTCCGTTTAAAGAACTAAGTATTGTACCTGCTCCGTTTTCATCAATATTTCGCATAGTACCTACAAGAAGTTTCCCTCCACCAACTTCTTCTATATCTGAAGGAGCATATGGTGTAGTATCTCCTATTATATTAGGAAGCACTTGTACCCAATTAGTACCACCGTCTATTGATCGATATAACCCATTGGTCCTATTGAATCCATGCGGAGCTCCTTTATAAGTACCCGAAGCAACTGCAGCATAGAGTACACTTGTGCCAGCTTCATTTCTTACCAGAATATCATTTACATAAGCAAAATCTGTGCTTGATGGTAAAAGCTGCCAGGTTTCACCATGATCTGTAGATTTCCATATACCGGTACCACGGCCAGAAGATTCTCTATAGATATTTACAGCTGTATAAGATTCTCCTGTTCCTACATACATAGTATTACTATTATCAGGATCAAAAGCAATAGCACCTACTGCTAGATTTTCGAAAAAACCAGATGCATTTTCCCAGGAGGAATCTGGGTTTGTAATATCATTATTATACCATAATCCACCGGTAACAGATCCACCCCATATTTTCTTATGCGTTGCGTCTGAAGGATCAAAGACTATTTTTCGAATTCTACCCGATATGTTTGCAGGGATATTTTTCCATTGTATTTGATCACTACCGCTTTTCTTTAATAGTTTACTCTTAAGCGCTTGTGCTTTGGTAAATTGATATGATTTTAATAAACGCTCTTTGGGGACATTTTTTGTTACTGGATCTAGAGTAGTAAGATATTCGTGAAGTGCAGCAAAATCTGGTCTGTCAGGCTTTTTGCTACTTAATTCTCCTTCTGTTACATATGCTTTTTGATAGGTGTTGTTTAAAAAGGCCTCATGTTCTTCTCTTATGTTAGAAGTTTCTAAATTATAATGTAAGGCCCATCCGCATATAATTATAGTTAACATAATTATGATTATGCGGTATTTTGTAGTTTGTGTTTTCATTCTACAGAGTGTAAGGTTTGGTTTTAGTTTACCATATCAATATTCTTAATGTAGTTTACATTAAGAATATTGATTGTGTGTTTTATAATATGCTAAACAACAAGGTGTTAAAATAATTCACTTTGATGTATTATCATTTATAAACAAAAATCATTTTTGTAAATATAACCAATTGATTAAGAAGTTGTATTTCTAAACCTATATAGAGATCGATATATTAGTATATATACAGCACTTCTTTTTAGAAAAGAATCTAGTTTGTTTCTAGAAAAAAATATCCAAAAGACCTGAAAAATAGTAGATTCCATTTAATTTAACAACACTTCCACTGTCACCAGATTGCGAACCAATTACATTCTTCACAATTTATATTTTTTAGAACTCTCATTTCTGGCTGGCCCATGTGTTAATCGAGAGTAATGGTACTTTGTTGTTTTTCAGATCTTTTGGGTACTATGCAGCAAGCTCCCCATTTCCCACTGTTTCTTTGCCTGTTTCGATTGATCCCCATTTAGAACTTGTATTAAGTTTAATTGATACAGGACTTTCGCTTCTAAGGGTTTCAAGAATGGATTGTAATTCTGTTTCATGAAAATAGAGTATGATAGCTCCATTGCTATGTTGTTTGTTTTCTGGCAATGTCTTTTCGTCTTTAATAATAGCTAAATGCCCAATGTATTCCTGACTTTGACCATATAGATATACAAACCCCATTTGGTAACCGCCACCACCAGCATAATTACTAACAATTTGAAGACTATAACTTTCTACTTTGTGTGAAACAATCATTTTTATAAATTTTGAAATATGAGTTAGACTGTTTTTGTTTATTCAAAAGTAGGGTATTAGGTGTTATCAAAGTAGAGGGAAAACACGGATTTTGAGTAGGGGATATTGCCCCTTGTTGAATGGATCCTCCGTAATTGTATGATATGATACTATAGTTAAAATATATACAAAAGATACATTTTGTATACTAATTTGGCGTGTTAGAACAATATAGAAATTGATTTTTTGAAATCTTTATAAATTTTATAAAAAACTTCTATTATCTTAGAAAGTTCTGGAAAGATAAAATCCGACGGATTTTTCACTGAATTGCGGGGCAAAAGCTATTCCATTTAATTTTTTGAATGGATTCCAGGAGATAAGATGATTAAAATGGTATACCAGCTTTACAGATAATATTCCTATACCAGCTCCAACCAAAACATCAGAGAGGTAATGCATATTATTAAGCATTCTTAAACTTCCTGTAGTAATAGCAAAAAAGTAACCACTATACGCCAAAAGAGCATTAGTATCTTTAAACTCTTCATACAGTACTGTCGCTGTAGTAAATGCTGTAGTCGTATGTCCCGATGGAAAAGAATTAGCATTAGTAGAACCTCCTGGTCTGTATTTGTGAACCTCTCTTTTTAATAACGAAGAAGCACCATTACTTATGATAGATGAAAGAACGAGATTTTTGGTCTGATCAAACCAATGACTTTTTGATTTCGCCCCTAAAATATCTGCAGCATACATTTCTACAACAGGAGCATATCTAGTATAATCATCCATACCAAAATAAAAATCATCGCCAACCATATTCCTAAGATCTTTTTGAAGTGATTTCTCAAAACTACTTGTAGATAAAAGAATTCCGGTAGCAATCAACGCTACAGGTATAATTCTTTTACTAAACAAAGTTTTTTTTGGTTTAAATTCTATCTGACTAGAATTCGTAAATGTAGAATTGGTAAGTGGTGCATCGGTAAATTGAGCATTGGCAATATTGATATATAAAAATATCAATACCAGGGTTAGCATAGTTTTCATACAATATTTTTTTTGGGGCCGCAGATCATTTTGATAAATTTAATACCAAAAAATACTGACAAACTAAATATACTGTATAATTATTAAAATAATGTTAATAAAGTTTGTTTTGTTAATAAATAATTAACAAATATTAAGAAAACATAGGTATTTTAACATTTTGTCGATAATTTTATATGCGGCATATCAAAATAAACCGATAATACAAGTGGTCTGATTATCAAAATAAAAAGGTATAGGTATAATATTCCTTAAAAAAGGCGTATATTTGCACGCAATTAAATTTTAATTGCAATGACAGCACATGAATCCAAAATCGTTGGAGAAGGTTTAACCTATGACGATGTTCTTCTAGTTCCTGCTTTTTCTGAAGTCCTACCAAGAGAAGTAAGTATCAGAACTAAGTTTACAAAAAATATTATACTTAATGTTCCTATCGTTTCTGCAGCAATGGATACTGTTACAGAAAGTCGTATGGCTATTGCTATGGCTCAAGAAGGTGGAATAGGAGTGTTGCATAAAAACATGACTATCGAAGAACAGGCAATTAAAGTACGCAAGGTAAAACGTGCAGAAAGCGGTATGATTATCGACCCGGTAACATTACCTCTTGATGCTAAAGTAATTGATGCCAAAAATAATATGCGAGAGCATAGCATTGGTGGGATTCCGATTGTAGACGATCATCATAAATTGATTGGTATTGTTACTAACAGAGATCTTCGTTTTGAGAAAAATGATCAACGACCTATATCCGAAGTAATGACCAGTAAAAATCTGGTTACGGTAGGAGAAGGAACATCATTGCAGCAAGCCGAAGTAATTTTGCAGGATAATAAGATCGAAAAACTACCAGTAGTAGATAAAGAAAATACTCTGGTGGGCCTAATTACTTTTAGAGATATCACTAAACTAACATTGAAACCTATGGCCAATAAGGATAAGCTTGGGCGTCTTAGGGTTGCAGCTGCTATTGGAGTTACTGGTGATGCCGTAGAGAGGGCAGAGGCCTTAGTGAAGTCTGGAGTAGATGCTGTAGTTATTGATACGGCACATGGGCATACCAAAGGTGTGGTTGCTGTATTAAAAGAAGTAAAAGCAAAATTTCCAGAATTAGAAGTAGTCGTGGGAAATATTGCAACTGGCGAAGCTGCGAAATATCTGGTTGAAGCAGGTGCTGATGCCGTAAAAGTAGGAATTGGCCCGGGATCTATATGTACTACAAGAGTAGTAGCAGGTGTAGGGTTTCCTCAGTTTTCTGCAGTATTAGAAGTAGCAAATGCAATAAAAGGATCTGGAGTTCCTGTAATTGCAGATGGAGGTATTAGATATACCGGTGATATCCCAAAAGCTATAGCAGCAGGAGCAGATACAGTGATGTTAGGCTCACTTCTGGCAGGAACCAAAGAGTCTCCGGGAGAGACAGTGATCTACGAAGGAAGAAAGTTTAAGACCTATAGAGGTATGGGGTCTGTAGAAGCGATGAAAAAAGGTTCTAAAGATCGATACTTTCAGGATGTTGAAGATGATATCAAAAAACTGGTTCCAGAAGGTATAGTAGGTAGGGTAGCTTATAAAGGAGATCTTGTAGAGAGTATACATCAGTTTATAGGAGGGTTGCGTGCCGGTATGGGATATTGTGGAGCAAAAGATATTTCTACATTACAAGAAAATGGTCGTTTTGTGAAGATCACTGCTAGTGGTATTAATGAAAGCCACCCGCATGATGTAACTATTACCAAAGAAGCACCTAATTATAGTAGAAGATAAACTAAAAGAAATTACGAGTAATACATTATAAAAAACGCATCAATCGATGCGTTTTTTTTATAATTATGGTATTGTACTGTACTTTTATTTTTTAGGAGCTTCTTTTATAGTGATTCCTAATTTTGTCATTACCGTTTTAGTTATGTCATATGCAGGATCTATATACGCCAAACCACTTGTGGTAATCGTAAATACTTGGGTGTATTTTTCGGCTTTAGCAACTTCCTCCAGCGCTTTTCCGATTTTTTCATATAGTGGTTGTAGCAATCTGTTTTGTTCTATTTGTATTAATTTACTACCGTTTTGGCGAAATTTTGCAATATCATTTTCTAAAGCAATAATTTCTTCTTGCTTTGTTTTTTTTAAAGGTTCGGTAAAAGAAGCTACTTTGTCTTGGTATTCCTTCACTTTAACCTGGTATGCATCTACTTTTACTTTTAAATCAGCTTCCATTTTGGCATTATAAGCCTTTAAATCTTCCTGTACCTTAGTAAGTTCTGGCATTTGAGAAAGAATATACTCAGAATCTATGGTTCCGGTTTTAGATTGAGCATTTAATTGAAAACTAACGATCAATACTAAGATTGATAATATTATTTTTTTCATTTTACTTTTTTGTTTTTTTATTTTCTAATTTTTGCAAATATATAAGGTCTTAGACAATATACGTGCCACGAATTATTTTTTTTAAAAATCTATCCTTCATAGAGTTGACCACGGTGTGGTTTTAAAGCATCACGTACTGTTTTCATTTCAGAATCAGTAACAACCATATAAGCCAGACTATGTAGATCATTTAATTCATGATACCCAGTGATGTTAAGAGATAATTTTTCTGAAGTAATATATTCTTTAAGATGAATTTCGTGATGTTGCGCTGTTTTACTTGCTGTAGAACCTCTAAAATCCCAAATTAGTTTTATTTTTCGTTCCAAAATAGTTTTCAATTTTATAGACGTCAAAAATGTTTTTATAAATTAATTATCTAATACACTTTTTCCTTCTTCTGCAAAAGCTTTAAAATCTTCCATGTATGTATACGATTGCTTTTTGAAGGCTCCAGGCATAAGAAATCCCATAAGTTTCATGAAGCCACTAAATTTAAATTCGTTTTTAGAGATCCATTTGGTATTTCCGTTAGACAATTCTTCAAAATAATTTTCCTGAATATTATATACATTTTTTGCATCAAAAGTAAGGTGAAACGATTCTGGGAGATCAAGTAAAGTAATAGTTTCAATCATTTCAATTTCTCGTTTCCCCATTTTGTAGATAAGTTTTGAAATCGCTCCGGTTTTTCCTTTTGTACCACTTATGTGTTCCATACTCACAAAACCCTTTTGCCAGTGTTTCATGTTTTCTTCATTGTTAAACTTTTCAACCACCTGATTTCTAGGTATTTTTATTTCGATGTTGAGTGTATATTCCATGACGAGATTGTTGTTAGTTAGTTTTGTAATGTGGTCACAATATACATAGATCATAAAAATTTTAAAAGTTAATACTATAGGGGGCATTTGCTTCGTTAGAACAAGGAACTTGTAAAACATTTTAATATTATTATTTTTGTTCGATTTCGGACTTTATCATATAGAAATTATGTATAAAAAGGGGCTATTATTTTTTTTAGGAAGTATTTTATTTACACTTGTAAATGCACAACAATCAAAGGATGTGTTGTTTACTATTGACGAATCTCCTGTGTATATATCAGAATTTAAGAGAGTGTATCTTAAAAATATAGATTTAGTAAAAGACAAATCACAAAAGAATATAGACGAGTATCTTAATTTGTTTATTAACTATAAATTAAAGTTAAAAGAAGCAAAACACCTTGGATTAGATAAAAAGCAAGCTTATTTAGAAGAGCTAGAAGGATACAGAAAACAACTGGCAAAAGGATATCTTACAGATACCAGAACTTCTGACGCATTAATACGGCAAGCATATGATCGTTCTCTTGAGCAAGTAAATGCCAGTCATATTTTGATTATGGTTAAACCTAATGCTTCAGCAAAGGATACGATTGCGGCATATCAAAAAATTATAGAAGCAAGAAATAAAGTTGTAAATGGAGAACCTTTTGATGTCGTTGCCAAAGCTTATAGCCAAGACCCTTCTGTTGCCAAAAATAACGGAAATTTAGGCTGGTTTTCTGCATTTAGGATGGTATATCCGTTTGAAGAAGCAGCATACGAAACCAAAGTAGGAGAGATCTCAGAACCATTTAGAACACAATTTGGTTACCATGTTGTAAAAGTTAATGGTAGAGAGAAAAAGTTGGGAGAAGTAACCGTTGCTCATATTATGGTAGCTATTAACGATAATAGAACTTCAGAAGAGGCAAAAAAGAGAATAAAAGAAATCAATCAACAACTTCAGCAAGGAGTTTCTTTTGCTTCTTTGGCAAAACAATATAGTGATGATCCAAGTACTGCAATAGAAGGTGGTAAAATTAGACGTTTTGGGCAAGGGGCATTAAATTCTGAGAAATTCGAAAAAACAGCTTTTGCTCTAGAAAAAAAAGGAGAAATCTCTGCACCAATACAGACTAAGTATGGCTGGCATATTATTCAACTTATAGAAAAACACCCTCTCAAGAGTTTTGAAGAACAAAAAAACGAACTTACCAAAAAAGTAAAAAGAGATAGCAGATCAAAGTTAGTAACTACTTCGTTTCTTAATTCATTAAAGAAAAAATATACGATTACCAAGAATGAAAAGGCAGTTGCATATTTTAAAGAGATACTACCGGCTACGTTTTCTAAAGAAGAATGGAATGTGCCTGAAGATAAAAATCTAAAAAAGGAACTTTTTAGTCTTAAAAAAGAGAAGTACTCCTATAAAGATTTTGCAGAATTTTTAAAGAGTAATCAAATGAGAATAGAAGGATATTCAGATATCTCTGCCTTTGTTGAAGAAATGTATACTCGATTCGAATCACAAACCTTACTTCGATATTATGAAGAACATCTTGAAGAAGATAATAAGGATTTTGCAAATGTAATAGGAGAGTATCGTGATGGGCTTTTACTCTTTGACCTTATGGAGTCTAAAATATGGAATGTCTCTAAGACAGATTCTATCGGGCTTAAAAAATATTATGAGGTTCAAAAAGATAAGTATACACAAAATGAGGCGTACAAAGTTCTTAAGGCTTCTTCATCAAAACAAGAAGCAATTAGTAAGGTTGAAAAATTATTGAAGAAGAAAAAGTCGATTAAAGAAATAAAAAATGAAGTTAATAAGGGAGATATAGCTTTAGTACTTTTTTCTGAAGAAGAATTAGCTAAAGGAGATGCAATATTGCCTAAGAATTTTTCTGCAGAAAAAGGGAAAATTGTATTCCTCGAAGAAGAAAATTTTAAGACTTTGATTATGGTCAAAGAAATCTTACCTTCAAGAATTAAAACTTTTGAAGAAACTAAGGGCGAGGTGATTAATGATTTTCAGGAAAGTATAGAAAATAAATGGTTAGATCATTTAAGAGTAAAATACCCGGTAAAAGTTAATGAGAAAACCTTGAAAAAAGCTAAAAAAGAATTATCAATTTAAAAATTAGTAACCCTTAAATTAGAGAGTAGTGAAATTGTAGTTGCTCCCTATATGTTGTTATTAATTTCTTTATGAATAATTAAAAAGGTGGGAATGTGCGATAAAATATGGTGATTATGACCTGTTAAGCTAAATAACTATTTCATGCATATCTACTTAGTATAGGTCTGATCGTCTAAGAGAATATTATATATAAACAGATGAAATATTATAAATTAATACTGCTATTGCTTACGATAGTTTCTTGTCAAAAATTTAAGAATCAAATAAAAAAAGAAGCTATTGCCAGAGTAAATGATACCTACCTATATAAAGATGATATTAAAAAACTTGTCCCAAAAGATATGTCTGCAGGTGATAGCACTAATATTGTTAATAATTACATTAATACGTGGGCTACCCGACAATTATTTATCGACAAGGCTAAATTAAATCTTACCCAGGAAGAACTCGAAGAATTTAATGATCTGGTAGAAAACTATCAAAGCACCTTATATATCAATGCTTACAAGAATGCAGTGATCAATAAATCCATTAATATGGAGATCACAGAACAAGATCTTCAGTCGTATTATGATCAAAATTTGAAAAATTTTAATCTTAATGAGGAGTTAGTAAAATTACGTTACTTACATTTGCCACCTGATTACGCTAATATTGTTGCAACGAAGCAACAATTTAATCGTTTTAATGAAGAGGATGTAGAAGAGTTGAGAGGAAAAAAAATAGAATACCTAAACTATTCTTTAAATGATTCTGCTTGGATCAAGTTAGATCAGGTGTTAAGTAAAATTCCAATTCTCAAAAAACAAGATAGAACAAAACTCTTAAAAAGTGGAAAATATATGCAACTTAGAGATTCTACAGGAGTATATATGGTGAAAATAAAGGATGTATTAAAGCGTAATGAAATAGCACCAATAGAATATATTAAGCCCACAATAAGGCAGATTATATTAAATAAAAGAAAGTTGGAGCTAATTAAAAAAATAGAAAAAGACATTACAAGAGATGCAGTTGAGAACAAACAATTTGAAGTTTATGATTAAAACTACAGTACTTTGTGTTATACTTACTTTTAGTATACATACACAATTTTATGCACAAGAGATTATTGAAGAAGTAGCGCAGGATTCCATAGTAACACAGGATACCATTAATGGGCAGAACAGCCCAATGGTAAATGATACCATAAATACCGCAGTAGAAACTGTAAAAGCTCCATTTCAAAAGACCAAAATAGATGGTGTAGCTGCAGTGATTGGAGAAAATGTAATTTTAGATAGTGATATAGATATTGCGTATCGGCAATTGATGAGTGAAGGTACTTCGAATTCTGATGTAAGCCGTTGCCAACTTGCTGGTAGTTTATTTGAATCCAAATTGTATGCTCATCATGCTGTCCAGGATAGTATAGTGGTTAGAGATGCAGAGGTTAATTCTATGGTTGACCAACAATTGGCATATATGACGAATGAACTGGGTACTGTAGAGAAAGTATTAAAGTTTTATAAAAAAGATAACCTGGTAGATTTCAGAAAAGAACTTTTTGA
The DNA here is from genome assembly GCF_000626715.1 of Aquimarina atlantica. Classification (GTDB taxonomy): domain Bacteria; phylum Bacteroidota; class Bacteroidia; order Flavobacteriales; family Flavobacteriaceae; genus Aquimarina; species Aquimarina atlantica. Next base: position 330,356 of record NZ_AQRA01000006.1, read on the forward strand.
AATCAATAAGTCGAATAGGTTGTCAGAGCAGATGAGAACTAAGATTATCGAGGATATCGAAATTACTCCAGAAGAAATAAGAGAATTTTTTGATGACATTCCAGAAGACGAAAGACCACTTTTTAGTACAGAACTTGAACTAGCTCAGATTGTAATAGAGCCAGAAATACCAGAAGAAGAAGAACAAAAAGTGATCGATAGATTAAATCAGTTTAGAGAAGATATTGTAGAAAACGGTAGTAGCTTTGCTACTAAAGCAGTATTGTATTCTCAGGATCCGGGCTCTAAATCTACTGGTGGGAAATACACGCTTGATCGCAAAACAAACTTTGCTAAAGAATTTAAAGATGTTGCTTTTAGTTTACAAGAAGGAGAAGTAAGCGAGCCGTTTAAAACAGATTTTGGGTGGCATATTGTAAAAGTTGATAAAATACGAGGAGAAGAAATCGATGTAAGACACATATTACTTATTCCCGAAGTAACTAGAAAAACTGTTGATGAAGCCAAAAGATTAATAGATTCTATACGAACAAGTATTGTTTCGGGTTCTATCGAATTTAAAGAGGCAGCAAGAAAATTTAGTGATGAAAAAGAAACTCGCGAAGATGGAGGGCAACTACTTAATCCTACAACAGGAGATACTCGTTTTGAACTTACCAAAATTGACCCTATATTGTACGATCAAGTATCTAAACTAAAAATGAATGAAGTTTCTTTGGTAATTCCCGATCAGGATCGTCAAGGTCGAAAAAAGTATAAATTAATAACAGTACTTAATCGATATGATGAGCATATAGCAGATTACGCCAATGACTATCTTAAAATACAGGAATTAGCATTAAGGAAAAAGCAAATTGATGCAATTCGTAAGTGGCAGAGTGAAAAAATAATGGATACTTATATTAAAATAAACGGAGAGTACAGAAACTGTGAGTATAGTGGTAACTGGTTAAAAAAATAAAATAATATGTCAGACGACGTAGCGGCTATAGAAAAACTAGTAAAAAAACATTCAGAACTCAAAAAAGAAATATCCAAAGTCATTATTGGGCAAGAGAAAGTTATCGATCAGATACTTATTTCTATTTTTTCTGGAGGCCATGCATTATTAATTGGTGTTCCTGGGCTAGCCAAAACCCTTATGGTAAATACCATTTCACAAGCCTTGGGATTAGATTTTAAAAGAATTCAGTTTACTCCCGATTTAATGCCTAGTGATATATTAGGAAGTGAGATACTAGATGAGACCAGACACTTTAAATTTATTAAAGGACCAATATTTTCTAATATTATTCTGGCAGATGAGATTAATCGTACTCCACCAAAAACCCAGGCGGCACTTCTTGAAGCAATGCAGGAAAGATCTGTAACCGTTGCTGGACACCATTATACCTTGGATTTGCCATATTTTGTTCTTGCTACTCAAAATCCGATTGAGCAAGAAGGGACATATCCATTACCAGAAGCACAACTGGATCGGTTTATGTTTGCTATAGAGCTTAAATACCCAAGTTTTCAGGAAGAAGTCGATGTAGTAAAAAGTACTACAGGGGATACTACCACTACTGTTAATTCATTATTTACAGCTCAGGAGATTATTGATTTTCAGCATTTAATTCGCCGTATTCCGGTAGCTGATAATGTAATTGAATATGCCGTAGGTATGGTTGGTAAAACACGACCAGATGAAGCAACAGCAACAGATTTGGTAAAAAATTATATAGATTGGGGAGCAGGACCACGAGCTTCTCAAAATCTAATCCTCGCAGCCAAAGCCAATGCAGCTATCAAAGGAAAATATTCTCCAGATATAGAAGATGTACAGGCTGTAGCCATGGGGATTCTTCGTCACCGTATTATCAAAAACTACAAAGCAGAAGCAGAAGGTATTAGTGTAGAAGATGTGATTCATAGCCTGTTTTAAATAGCTATGGGATAAAAATTCTCAAAAAAATGTTGATTTCAGATACGGTCAGTCTTCAATATAGATGCGTATAATCAACACTGGTATTATTGTTAGAAATCATTTTTCTTTATTACTATTAAACCTTTTTCATATTTAATGGTCATAGTATTGAACGTTCAAAACAGTATTGTTTAATATTAAAAAATTGAAAAAGAAACAGATGAAAAATAGTATAATATGTATCATGGTTCTATTTATGGGAACAATTGCAATATCTGCCCAACCCGAGGATAATCATGAGGATCGCAGGGCATTAAGAAAAGAATTTTATGAAAGCCTGTCAGAAAGCCAGAAAAAGGAATTGGAAAACAAAAGAGAACTTAGAAAAGAGCAAAGAAAGACGATGCATGCTAGTTTTACCAAAGAACAATTAGCAATTATAGAAAATGAAGACCTTTCTAGAAAAGGAAAAAGAAAGGCGTTAAAACTTACGCTTAGCGAGTCGCAAAAAGAGATGCATAAAAACCATAGAGCCATTATGAAAGATAAAAATGAAAAATTTAAAGCATCACTCTCAGAAGCTCAATTAGAACAGTATGAGCAATTAAGAAAAAGAAAACATAGAAAAGAAAGGCATAGAAAAAGAAAGGATTAGTATTAAAATTAGAAGTTTTAAATCAATAAAAAGTGAAGTTATATGGCTTCACTTTTTTTATTTTATATCGGTTTTTACCTTTTTTAGATTATTTTTTGAAAAATAACTATAACGTTTTCGTGAATTGAAGAAATGGCGAAGTATTTTCTTATCTTAATTTTTAGAGATATGGTAATTTTCGTAATTCTAATTTATGAATTTCAATAAATGAAGCCTTATATTTTTTTAAAAATGCAAAAAGAAGGGATTAAATGTATTCATTTAAGAAAATCCTTTAAAATTCGTATTTTCGCAGGACTTTTCAATACTAAAAAATAATTAGAGATGGCATTTGATATCAATATGATAAAAAAGGTATACAGTCAGGTAGCCGACCGTGTTAATGCAGCACGCGAAGTTACAGGTAAACCTTTAACCTTGGCAGAGAAAATTTTGTATTCACACTTGTGGGACGTAAAAACAAAAAAAGCGTTTACAAGAGGTAAAGATTATGTTGATTTTGCACCAGATCGTATTGCTTGTCAGGATGCAACAGCTCAAATGGCATTATTGCAATTTATGCAAGCTGGTAAAAGTAAAGTAGCAGTACCAACAACAGTGCATTGTGATCACTTGATCCAGGCAAAAGAAGGTGCAGCAGCAGATTTAAAAAATGCTAATGATATTAGTAGTGAGGTGTTTAACTTCTTAGAATCTGTATCCGATAAATATGGAATTGGATTCTGGAAACCGGGAGCAGGTATTATTCACCAGGTAGTATTAGAAAACTATGCTTTTCCTGGAGGTATGATGATCGGAACAGATTCACATACAGTAAATGCAGGAGGATTAGGAATGGTTGCAATTGGTGTAGGTGGAGCAGATGCAGTGGATGTTATGGCAGGTATGGCCTGGGAGTTAAAATTCCCTAAGTTAATTGGTGTAAAATTAACAGGTAAGTTATCGGGTTGGACAGCTCCTAAGGATGTAATTCTAAAAGTAGCAGAAATTCTTACGGTAAAAGGAGGAACTGGTGCCATAGTAGAATATTTTGGACCAGGAGCAACATCAATGTCATGTACAGGAAAAGGTACTATTTGTAATATGGGTGCCGAAATTGGTGCTACAACATCTACCTTTGGTTATGACGAGTCTATGGAGCGTTACTTGAGAGCAACAGACAGAGCAGATGTAGCAGATGCAGCAAACGAAGTGAAAGAACACTTAACTGCAGATCCAGAGGTATATGCAAATCCAGAACAATATTTTGATCAGGTAATCGAAATTAATTTATCTGAACTGGGGCCATTGTTAAATGGGCCTTTTACCCCAGATTTATCAACAGCAGTTGGTAGTACTATGACAGAAAAAGCCAAAGCTAACGATTGGCCAATTCAAGTAGAATGGGGATTAATAGGATCCTGTACGAACTCTTCTTATGAAGACCTATCTCGTGCTTCTTCAATAGCACAACAAGCGTTGGACAAAGGTTTAAAAATGAAAGCAGAATTAGGAATCAACCCAGGTTCTGAACAAGTAAGATATACGGCAGATAGAGATGGTATTCTTGGGATATTTGAAAAACTAGATGCAAAAATATTTACCAATGCTTGTGGACCCTGTATTGGACAATGGGCACGATATAACGATCCGAAAAACGCTCCCAAGAATAGTATTGTACACTCTTTTAATAGAAACTTTGCTAAGCGTGCAGATGGTAACCCTAATACACATGCTTTTGTTGCATCACCAGAATTAACGGCTGCAATTGCGGTCGCAGGGCGATTAGATTTTAACCCATTAACCGATAAGTTAATTAACGAAAACGGTGAAGAGGTAATGTTTGATGAGCCAACAGGATGGGAGTTACCACCAAAAGGATTTGAAGTAAAAGATAATGGATATTTAGCTCCGGTTGAAGATGGTAGTAATGTAGAAGTTAAAGTAAGTCCAACTTCAGAAAGATTGCAGTTGTTAACACCGTTTGTACCTATAGGTAATGAAATTAAAGGAGCTAAATTGCTTATAAAAGCCTTTGGTAAATGTACAACAGATCATATTTCTATGGCAGGGCCATGGCTACGTTTCAGAGGTCATTTAGATAATATTTCTAATAACTGTTTGATTGGAGCCGTAAATGCATTTGGTAAAAAAACAAACTTTGTTAAAAATCAATTAACAGGAGAGTTTGGTGGTGTACCAGATACGGCAAGAGCATATAAAGCTGCAGGAGTACCTACTATTGTTGTGGGAGATCATAACTACGGAGAAGGATCTTCACGAGAACATGCTGCAATGGAACCAAGACATCTGGGTGTTGCTGCGGTAATTGTAAAATCATTTGCCCGTATTCACGAAACCAACCTTAAAAAACAAGGAATGCTTGGATTAACATTCGCAAATGAAAGTGATTACGATTTGATTCAGGAAGATGATACGTTTAACTTTACAGATCTTGATCAATTTGCTGCAGGAAAACAATTGACATTAGAGATTGTTCATGCCGATGGATCTAAAGATACTGTTATGTTAAATCATACGTATAATGATTCTCAGATAGAATGGTTTCAAGAAGGTTCTGCATTAAACTTAATTAAAAAGCAGAATGCTTAACTAATGTAATAGAGCAATTAATATATAAAAACTCCCAAGGATTATTCTTTGGGAGTTTTTTTCTGTCTGAATTAAAAATAGATTAGTGAGGAAAACAGTCTACACTAACCCTAACACAAATTTGGTATTGAGGAGGAACTTGTTCGTATTGGCTACAAGTAACTATTGTAGGACCGTTGTAACCATCACATGGACCGCCACCATTAATTTGTTTTTGTTCTGTTCTAGATAAGCTTTTCCCTAAATTTAAAAGTGTATTTTTCATAATTTTTTGTGTAATAATCCTGAACTGTATAGCTCTCAGGATATGAGCTTATCTATAAAAATACTATTTTTTTATATTCAATAAGTATATTGGATATTACCATAATACTAATTCTGAAGAAAAATCTATACCCTTTAGAATTAAGAAAAACAAATTGGTATGGGAGCAGTATATCTCTTAAATATAAATTGATAAGTTTTTTTATTCCAAAACAGAAATATGTAAATTTGCGTATATGGTACGCCAAAATATAAAAGTAGCTGTCGATGCTGTAGTCTTTGGATATAAAGACAAGGCGCTTAATGTCTTGTTAATAAAAAGGAATATAGATCCTTTTAAAGATTCCTGGGCTTTGCCGGGAGGTTTGGTTTTAGAAAACGAAAGTTTAGAACAAGCTGTTGTTAGGGAGCTTAAAGAAGAAACCAATGTAACTATAGATTATTTAGAGCAATTATATTCTTTTGGTGACCCTGATAGAGATCCTAGAAACAGGGTAGTAAGCGTTACTTATTTTGCATTGGTTAAACCAGAACATCATGCAATTAAAGCAGATACCGATGCACAAGATGTCGCCTGGTTTGATGTAACAGAACTTCCGGATTTGGCATTTGACCACATTCAAATTTTAGAAACTGCAAAAAAAAGATTGCAAAATAAACTCACATACGAACCTGTGGGATTTGATCTGCTTGCCGATAAGTTTTTGTTTTCGGATCTCGAAAAGTTGTATATGACTATCCTTCAAAAGGTAATTGACCGCCGAAATTTTAGAAAAAAAATACTGAGTTTCGGAATCCTTGAAGAGTTAGATGAAAAGATTTCAGAAGGAAGAGGTCGGCCGGCAAATCTATTTAAATTTAATAAAAAGCAATACTTCAAACTTAAAGAAGAAGGTTTTCTCTTCGATATCAAATAATAGTACCATTGTTTTAATACTATTGATCTTCAGAAAGATATATTTTATCATAATAATGTAGTTTTTACGCAAAATATTTTGTCATATCATATTTCTATTATAAATTTGCGTAAAAATAACACAATTATGAGATATTTACATTTGGACCCATCGTTTACACCTTTTGAAAAATCTATTGATTTTAAATCATTTGTTTTTAATGGGGGAGAACCACATATAAATATTTTAGACAAGAATATAGGGAGTAGTATAACGATTACACAGCGAATCAATTCGTTTAATGATTTAGGATTGTTGTTGATTGCTACCGATGCGTTACGCAGAATGAATGTAAAGGAGATTAATGTGTTTATTCCATATTTTCCTGCTGCCAGGCAAGATAGAGTGATGGTTGCAGGAGAATCACTTAGTGTTAAGGTATATGCCGATAGTATTAATGCACAACACTATAATCAGGTAACAATCTTTGATCCACATTCTGAGGTGACTCCAGCATTATTAGATCGGGTACATGTAGTTCAGAATTATGAATTTGTCAAACAATGTTTAGATAGCATTAAAGAAGAAGTAGTACTAATTTCTCCTGATGGTGGAGCGTTAAAAAAAATCTATAAAGTATCTGAGTTTCTGGGAGGAGTAGAAGTGGTAGAATGTTCTAAAAAAAGAAATGTAAAAACAGGAGCTTTGTCTGGTTTTAGAGTTTATGAAAATGATTTAAAAGGAAAACATTGTGTAATTGTTGATGATATTTGTGATGGAGGAGGAACTTTTCTAGGGCTGGCAACAGCACTAAAAGAAAAGAATGCAGGTAAACTAAGTTTGATTATCAGTCATGGGATTTTTAGCAAGGGATTTACTGAACTTACAAAACAATTTGATACCATTTTTACAACAAATTCCTTTAGAGATGTAGATGAAGAAAAAGTAGTGCAGATTCCTGTAATCCAAGAGTAAATAAGAATCTATTTTGTGACAATAAATACTAAAATATGAATCTAGTAGTGCCGCCAATTACTCCGGAATTGAATAAAGACCTAAGTGTTTTTTTAGCAGGAAGCATTGAATCAGGTGTTGCCCAAAAATGGCAGGATAAGGTAATAGAAGAGCTATCAGAAGAAAATGTTACACTACTAAACCCCAGAAGATTGAGTTGGGATGCTAGCTGGGAACAAAAGATAGATAACCCTGTTTTTAAAGAACAGGTGCTTTGGGAGTTAGAAGCTTTAGAAAAAGCAGATATGATCATTATGTATTTTGATAAAAACACAACATCTCCTATAACACTATTAGAATTAGGATTATATGCACGGAGTAATAAATTGGTAGTATGCTGCCCTGATGGATTTTGGAGAAAAGGAAATGTAGATATTGTCTGTGAACAGTATGGCCTACAAAAAGTGAATAGTTTAGAAGAATTGATTAATGAAGTAAAGAAGAAATTAGAATGAAATACAATCTACAAAACATACAAGAGCAATTTAATAAAGGCAAAAAATTAAAGTACTTATTCTTTTGGGGGCATACTCCAAATAAAGATGGGAGTATAGGAAAAAGTTGCTTTAGCCAATGGTGGGAGTCTTCTTTTAAAGTTGATAATGTCAATTATAAAACTGCAGAACATTGGATGATGGCAGAAAAAGCAAGATTGTTTAATGATATCGAAATAATAGAAGAAATCATCAAATCTTCGCATCCAATGGAAGCTAAACAACTAGGAAGAAAAGTAAAAAACTTTGATCCAAAGGTTTGGGATGAACATAAATTTGAGATTGTAAAACAAGGAAACATTTATAAATTTTCTCAAAAAAATGAACTGAAGGATTTTTTACTAAATACCGGTAAAAGAATTATTGTTGAAGCTAGTCCCAGAGATCGTATCTGGGGAATAGGGATGAGTGAGAATAATGAAAAAGCAGAAAACCCTAATTTATGGAGAGGACAAAACCTGTTGGGGTTTGCTTTGATGGAAGTGAGAGATGAGTTAAAACAAGAGTTATAAAAAATGAAAACAATAACATATTTAAAAGGAGATGCGACTATCCCTCAAGCAAAAGGAATTAAGATTATAGTACATATTTGTAATGATTTAGGAGGTTGGGGAAAAGGTTTTGTGTTGGCGATTTCTAAAAAATGGACAGAACCGGAGAAAGCGTACAGAAAGTGGTATCGTGATCGAGCAAATAATGATTTTGAGTTAGGTGCAGTTCAACTAATTCAAGTTTCGGAAGAACTGTATGTAGGTAATATGATCGGGCAACAAGGAATAAAAATAAAGAAAAACGAAGTTCCGATTCGTTATGAAGCAGTTAAACAATGTTTAGAACAAATTGCAATTAAAGCAAAACAACTTAATGCAAGTATACACATGCCTAGAATTGGTTGCGGATTAGCAGGAGGAAAGTGGAAAATGATAGAGCCCATTATTACAAATACACTATTAGAAAAACAATTAGACGTTTATGTCTATGATTTTAAATGAAAAATGAAAACAAACAATAAACATATAAGTAAATTTTTAAGCCTTATTCTAAGGCATAACCCTGATAAAGTAGGAGTGCAACTCGATGAAAATGGTTAGATGTACAGGAGTTACTGCAAAAAGTAAATAGATACCGACCAGGATTAGATATGGATGTATTAGAAGAAGTTGTAGCATCTTGTGATAAACAGCGCTTTGCTTTTAATGAAGATCATACCAGGATTAGAGCCAATCAAGGCCACTCGATACAGGTAGATTTAGAGTATCAACCCAAGCAGCCGCCAGAATTCTTGTATCATGGTACTGTAGCCAAATTTATGGGTGCCATTAGAGAAAAAGGATTGCTAAAAATGAACAGGCATCATGTGCATCTTAGTGAAGAAAGAGAAACAGCTATAAAAGTAGGATCCAGAAGAGGAAAACCTATTATTCTAACTGTAAGATCAGGCGAAATGTATGCCAGGGGCATTAAGTTCTATCAATCGGAGAATAAAGTATGGCTAACCGATATAGTAGCTCCAGAATATATTGAGTTTAAATCATAATATATCCAGACCTCACAGGTTTTTAAAACCTGTGAGGTCTTAGTCAATTATAAAGAATAATCTAAAATGAAAAGGAAAGAATTACATCCAGAAATATTTCTTATTGAAAATTTTCTCTCTAAAGAAATGTGCGATCAATTTATTGAAAAAGGAGAACAGGTTTCATTTGAAGAAGCTAAGGTTAATATTGACGGTAGGCAGGTAATGGTAAAGGGTATTCGTAATAACCAAAGAATCCTTTTTAAAGATGAAGAACTGGCACAATCGATTTGGTTAAAAATAGAACCCTTTATAGTTGAGACTTTTGGAAATTACAAAGCAGTTGGCCTTAATGAAATGTTTAGGATATATAAATACGAAGAAGGACAACGTTTTAAGATGCATAGAGATGGGAGTTATAAACGAAATGAATATGAATGTAGTTTTTTCTCATTCTTAATATATCTAAATGAAGATTTTAATGGAGGGGAAACTTATTTTGATGAAGGGATTACAATTGTCCCAAAAATTGGGGATGCTCTGGTGTTTTACCATCCGTTACGCCATGAAGGAAAACCAATATTATCTGGAACAAAATATGTGTTAAGAACAGATATTATGTATAGACGATTGTAACAATAAGGTTTAAGTTGTATAACAAAAAAGTAAAATGATTACTAAAAAAGAAAGATTTCTTGGTTCTATGTTTTTAGGAGCTATTGGTGATGCTATAGGAAGTGGATATGAAAATGTAGAACAAGCCGAAGAGAATATCTTTTATCCTTTTGGAAAACCAGAGGAGAAAATACCGGATTGGAATATTACAGATGATACGCAATTAACATTAGCGACTTGTGAAGCATTGATTGAAGATCCTTTTTTGGATCCACAAACACTATCTAGTTATTTTATATCTTATTTTACTAATGGAATGATTAGGGGAATTGGAGCCTCGACGTTAAAAGCTTTTAGGGAACTCCAAATCGGTTTAGATTGGAGTCAGACTGGTAGAAGAGGAGAATATTCTGCAGGTAATGGAGCAGCAATGCGCATCGCTCCAATAGCTTTTTTTAAAAATATTTCAAGAGAACGAATAGAACAAATATGCTCCATAACGCATTATAATTCTGAGGCATATGTTGGGGCTCTAGCAGTAATTCTTGCAATTAAAACCATTATAGAAGAGAATTGGATAAATGAAATAAGTTTAATGGAATTAATTACTTCGGATTTACCAGATTCAAAAGTAAAAGATAGGTTACTAGAATTAGATATTTTGTCTAAAACAAAATCAATAACAGAAATTGCTAGTTTAGGGAATGATGGATATGTTGTTAATTCAGTTCCTTTTTCGATTTTTTCTGCAAATATGATAAAAGAAAAACCTATTGATGTTATTTTCGATGAAATTATAAATAGCGGTGGAGATACCGATACGAATTGTTCAATAACCGGACAAATAGTGGGAACTTATATTGGTTATAATGGTATACCTGAATATTTGAAAGATAATTTAAAGAAATTGTCTGAATATTCATTGATGAATAATATTATTAATAGGTTAAGTGAAGAAGTGTAATTATGCGAACCCTGGTAATCGGTGATATACATGGTGGTTATAAGGCACTACTTCAGGTTTTAGAACGAGCAAATGTAACCTCAGAAGATATACTCATTTTTTTAGGAGATTATGTAGATGGCTGGAGCGAATCGGCTAAGGTAATACAAGAACTTATACATCTTTCTGCATCTAATACTTGTATTTTTATACGAGGAAATCATGACTTATGGTGTGGGTTATGGTTAGAAAAGGGCGTAACGAATCCTGTATGGTTAGCACATGGAGGAAAAGAAACGATCAATAGCTATATTCAATCCGGATTACTTACCAAAGAAACGCATAAGGAGTTTTTTAATACACTCAAGGATTATTACCTCGACGAAGAACATAGACTTTTTGTACATGCAGGATTCACATCCATGCATGGAGTCGGGAGGGAGGAGTATAACTCTAATTATTATTGGGACCGAACGTTATGGGAGTCAGCATTGCTAGCTGATAAAGTTGAGAAAATAGCTTTAAAAGATGATCCTCCAAAACGATTTAGTCATTATTCTGAGATCTATATCGGGCATACTCCTACTATCGAATACGGCAAGGACACGCCCATAAATGCCTATAACCTATGGAATATGGATACAGGAGCAGGTTTCAGAGGAAAGCTAACCATTATGGATATTGATACCAAAGAATATTGGCAAAGTGATCCGCTTCCATCATTATATCCTAATGAACAAGGAAGAAACTAGTCGTAATATTTCACTAGAAACAGTGTAGTCATTAGATTTAATATTCTCGACTTTTGTACTGCCTATACCATACAAATTAACAGGTCTTTTTAAACAAATAGAATAGAAAAATCGCAAATAGCTTTGGTGATAATTAAAAATGATTTATATTTGCGTATAAATAACGCAAAATAAAATAAAGATGAATCCATTACTGTTAACAGACGGTTATAAATTAGGGCATAAAGAGCAATATCCAAACGGAACCACTTTTGTGTATTCTAACTGGACACCTAGAAAAAGTAGAATAGCGGGAATTGATAATGTAGTATTTTTTGGATTGCAGTATTTTATTAAAGAATATCTAATCAAACAATTTAACGAACACTTTTTTAATCTTCCCAAAGAAGAAGTGGTTGTAGAATATAAAAAATATGTAGATCATTATCTAGGTACAGATTATGATGTTACCCATATCGAAGAGTTACACGATTTAGGATATCTTCCTATCGAGATCAAAGCTCTACCAGAAGGAACAGAAGTTCCTATTCGAGTACCGATGTTTACAGTTATGAATACTAAACCAGAATTTTTTTGGCTTACCAATTATCTAGAAACTTTATTGTCTAATATCATCTGGCAACCTTGTACTTCTGCTACTATTGCAAAACAATATCAAAGCATTTTATCCTCTTTTGCATTAGATACAGATCGTGATAATATAGAGTTTATTACCTGGCAAGGTCATGATTTCTCGATGCGAGGAATGTCGGGTACAGAATCTTCGATTCTTAGTGGTATGGGGCATGCATTATCATTTTCTGGGAGTGATACATTACCTGTGGCAAAAGCTTTTGAAACATACTATAATGCAGATGTTACCAAAGAATTAGTGATTGGTAGTGTAAATGCTACAGAGCATAGTGTAATGTGCGCAGGAAGTAAAGATGATGAAATAGGAACTTTTAGAAGATTACTAGAAACATACCCAACGGGAATATTATCAGTAGTATCTGATACCTGGGATCTTTGGAAAGTGCTAACAGAATATTTGCCTAAACTAAAAAATGAAATTCTCGAAAGAGAAGGTAAACTTGTTATTAGGCCAGATTCTGGCGATCCCGTAGATATTATTTGTGGTTGTGATCACAAGAATCCAATAGTTGCAAAAGGTGTTATAGAACTGCTTTGGGATGAATTTGGAGGAACCATAAATGATCAGGGATACAAAGTGTTGAATCCAAAGATTGGAGCTATCTATGGAGATAGTATCACAATAGAAAGAGCTACCCTGATTTGCGAAAAATTAAAAGCTAAAGGCTTTGCTTCTACCAATGTAGTTCTGGGAATAGGAAGTTTTACATATCAATATAATACCAGGGATACTTTTGGATTTGCAATGAAAGCTACTTATGTCGAAGTGCAAGGCGAGGGAAGAGAAATTTTTAAAGACCCAATAACAGATGACGGAACTAAAAAATCTGCAAAAGGACGCATTCAATTATACGAAGAACAAGGAAAAATAGCGTACAAAGATCAGGTTTCTGAACAAGAAGAAAACCAAGGGCTATTAAAAACTGTTTTTAAAGATGGAGAATTACTAATAGAAGATAACTTGTTTACGATTCGTAAAAGAATTGCTCAATAAATCAAGTTTATTTCATAAAATTCGCAAAACTCCTTGAAAATTACCTTTTTAAGGAGTTTCTGATACAATAATGTAAGGGATTTGAGTGTTTTACGACATAAGTAGATAAACTAACATCATAAAACATAATCATCATGAGTGCAATCTGGTTTTTTGAGGATTCAGATCTCTTTAAGATATTATGCCCTCATAAGTTCAAAAGGTATAAAAAAGACCACGATTTTGATGCTTACCGAAAGAACGACTATATTTATTTTGAAGAAGATTCTGCAAACAAAGTATACCTTATAGAAAAAGGAAAAGTAAAAATTGGATATTATGCAGAAGATGGGTACGAGGTAATAAAAGCTATCCTTACCCGTGGAGAGATTTTTGGAGAAAAAGCAATTCTTGGAGAAAATAAAAGAACAGAGTTTGCGCAATCTGTCGATAATACAACTTCTATCTGTCCTATTGGTGTAGAAACCATGCATGGGCTCATGCGCGAGAATCAATCTTTTAGTCTCAGAATCTATAAGTTTATTGGTATGCGGTTTAAACGCTTAGAAAGAAGGTTACAGTTGTTACTTTTTAAAGATACCAAAACAAGATTGTTAGAATTCCTAAATGAACTTAAAGAAGACTACGGGCACTGTTGCCCAGATACAGGAGATATGGTAATAGAACATCCGTATACCCAAAAAGACATAGCTCATCTTATCGGAACATCGAGACCAACCCTAAATATTATTCTAAACGAACTAAAGGAATCTAACGTCATAGATTTTAATAGAAAAGAGATTCGATTAAAAAATGTTGCTTAATGTTAGGTGGCTAACATTTTAAAAACTTCAATGTCAATAATTTTATGATCTAATAATCATAAAAAAAAAGCGATGTTTAAAAAAGCAATTATAGGTACTCTGGTTATCGGATGTATTTTTTCTTCCTGTAATAATGACGATGATTCTGGTAATGTACCTACAGAATCGAATTTAACCCTTAATCTTAGTGGATTAGAAGACTTAGGAAGCGATTACCTTTATGAAGGATGGATTATAGTTAATAATGCCCCGGTTTCTACAGGAACATTTTCTGTAAATAGCGCAGGAGAATTATCTAGTACTTCTTTCATGGTAAATACAGAATCACTTAAAGCGGCAGCAGCTTTTGTATTAACAATAGAACCTAATCCAGATCCAAATCCGGCACCATCGGATACAAAACTATTAAAAGGTGATTTTGGAACCGGTAATACAGCGACAGTAGGATTAGGACCTGTAGGAGAAGGAGATTTTTCAGCTTCGGCAGGAGGATTTTTCTTAAGAACCCCAACAGATGAAGCTTCGGGAACAGCTAATAATGGGAATGATCAGTATGGAGTATGGTTTGGTACACCAGGGATGCCACCAGCAGCAAATTTAACCTTACCAGTTCTTGATGCAGGGTGGAAATATGAAGGATGGGTAGTAGCAGATGGAGTACCACTTTCTACAGGAACATTTACAATGAATAATACCGCAGATGATAATGCAGGAGACCTTAACGGGTTTAGTGAAACCGCTTCTAATGGTCCACAATTACCAGGAGAAGACTTTTTTAGAAATGCTCCAGACGGAGTAACATTTCCATTAGATGTTAGAGGAAAAACAGTTGTGATTTCTGTAGAACCATTTCCAGACAATTCGGCAGCACCATTTTTGTTAAAACCTTTGGTAGGTACCGCTGGTACAGATACCGCACCTGCTAGTTATACCTTTGAGCTTAATAGTGCTTCATTTCCTTCGGGAAGTGTAACAAGATAATAGTTCATTGTTATTTTTTGTTAGTTTTAAAGCGCAATCTTTGATTGCGCTTTATTAATTTAAAAAAGCCTGTGTTTTAAAAAATAAAGTCTGTATTATAGCTTAGATGTAGTGCTATTAATTTATATAACTTTGTAAGGTGATTAAGGACTTTGGTACTAACCAAAATATTGATCATAATAGACAAAAAAATCAGATAAACTCATCATATGAGTTCTGATAAACAAAAGATCTAAATAGATGAAATTTAATAAAAAGAACATTTCGAATGTGATTTTTGCAATCATACTGGTATTATTTTTTATTCCTAATACCAGAGGAATGATGCAGATATTTTTAACCAGAATTTTTTCCTTCAGCCCGGGGATAGTAAAAGTAGAAGAAAGAACGCAGGTAGCATCATATGATTGGAAATTGCACGGAGTAAATACAGAGTCTACTAATTTTAATATAGCTAAAGGTAAAGTCGTTTTAATCAATTATTGGGCTACATGGTGCCCTCCTTGTATCGCAGAAATGCCTTCTCTGCAAAAATTATATAATGACTATAAAGATAAAGTAGTATTTCTCTTTGTAACTACAGATGATGATCCCGAATTAAATAAGTTTATGAAGAATAAAAACTATAGCTATCCCATCTATAGATCATTATCAGAACACCCAAAACCTTTTGTAAGTAAAACAATACCTGCAACATATCTATTAGACAAAAAAGGAAATATCATTATTGATAAAGTAGGCGCAGCAGACTGGAATAGCACCAAAGTAAGAGAAACTATAGATAATCTATTAGCAGAATAAGATCTATTTTTTAAAATATTTAAAAGGAACCACCAACATACCAAAGCATTCTCCCTTTTCCTTTTTTATATTTTTATGGTGCATTTTATGAGCTCTTCTTACTCCTTTAGCATACCAATTGCTCGTATTTCTAAATAGTTTGAAACGTTGATGTATAAAAATATCATGTACTACAAAATAAGCAATACCATAAGCTAGAATACCTAGGCCTATTGCTCTACCTACCCAAAATGTCTCGGCGTCGTGAAATAAAATACAAGACATACTAACAATAGCATAGAATACAAAGAATAAATCATTACGTTCCCACCAACTATCGTGGTCTTTATGGTGATGATCCTTATGTAACGACCATAAAAAACCATGCATTACATATTTGTGAGTAAACCAGGCCATAAACTCCATAATAGAGAAGGCAGCAAGAAAAACTAATATTTGAACAAAAATTTTCACAACATAGGTTTTATACAAAAATACGGCTAAATTAAGTTTAATCTATAGTCAAAATAGGATTTTGCTAATAACCCAAATTTTTGATAATTCGACACTCGTATACGTGTGTTTTTTATCTCTAAAGAAGGAGTTTTTTTAAGCTTATTTAGTAATTTTTTATAATAAATAAATGCAGTATATACACCAAATTTTGCCTCAACAGGAAGTTTCAGGATACCTTGTAATGCTTTACTAAAATCGCCTTCTATTTCTTTAATAATTTTAAGCTTAGAATCTTCATCGAGTTCGTTTAAATTTAGATTCGGAAAATAGGTTCTATTAAGATCTTCAAAATCTGCTTTTAGATCCCGTAAAAAATTAACTTTCTGAAAAGCAGACCCCAAATGCATCGCGCTTTCCTTTAAATTATCATATTTTTCGGGATTTCCATTCACAAAAACCTTTAAACACATTAACCCAACTACATCAGCAGATCCATAGATATAATCCTTGTATTCCTGATCTGTTAGATATTTGGTTTTATGCAAATCTAATCGCATACTTTTCATAAATGCTTCATATAACTCTGGACTAATGTTATATTGATGAACTGTCTTTTGAAAAGAATTAAGAATAGGATTTAAACTAATCTTATTTTCGATTGCTTTGTACATTTCTTCTTCAAAATCATTAAATAATTTCTCTTTATCATACTCGTGAAATGTATCTACAATTTCATCTGCAAACCTTACAAAACCATAAATATTATATATATCCTGTCGTATAGAGCCTGATAACATTTTTGAAACAAGCGAAAATGATGTACTATACGAATTCGTAACAATTTTGCTACAACTTTGTGATACAGTATCAAAAATAGACTTCATAAGATAGAGTTTAAGGTTTAATT
This sequence comes from Aquimarina atlantica, assembly GCF_000626715.1. Classification (GTDB taxonomy): domain Bacteria; phylum Bacteroidota; class Bacteroidia; order Flavobacteriales; family Flavobacteriaceae; genus Aquimarina; species Aquimarina atlantica. Next base: position 347,557 of record NZ_AQRA01000006.1, read on the forward strand.
GAGTTTGTTATGTTGGTATACTATGTTTTAACTTTTCATCATATCGATAATGATTCTGGATTAATCCTGCTGCTAGTTTTCCCGAAATCAAAGATGGGGGGACACCCGGACCAGGAACAGTAAGTTGCCCTGTAAAAAACAGATCTTGTACTTTTTTACTTTTTAACTTAGGCCTAAGAAAAGCAGTTTGTAAAAGTGTATTGGCCATTCCGTAGGCATTTCCTTTGTAAGAATTATATTCTTTTATAAAGTCTTTAATACAAAAGGACTCTTTAAAGATAATGTTATTTCTAATATTTTGATTTGTAAGTGATTCAAAACGAGTTATGATTTTATCAAAATAATGTTCTCGTAATTCGTTGGTATCTTCTATCCCAGGAGCCAATGGGATAAGGAAAAATCCATTTTCGTAACCTTCAGGAGCCGATTTAGGATCTGTTACAGAAGTGAAATTAGCATAAAACAAAGGATCTTCTGTCCACTTAGGAGTGTCATAAATATCTTTGGTATGTTGTTCAAAATCAGTATCAAAAAATAGATTATGATGATTAATATTTTGTAATTTTTTATCAAACCCTACATAAAAAAGCAGAGAAGAAGGAGCAAAAGTTTTACGCTCCCAATATTTTTCAGAATATTGGCGATATTCTGGTGGCAGTAATGTTTCTCCATGGTGATAATCCGCTCCGCACAATACAATATCGGCATCTATTTTTGTAGAATTTACTATAATACCTTTAGCACAACCATTTTTAACTATTATTTTTTCGACAGTTGCATGGGTATGAATGGTTACACCTAGCGATTCGGCTAATTCTTTAATTCCTGTGATTACACTATACATTCCTCCTCTGGGATGCCAGGTTCCTAACCCAAAATCAGCATAGTTCATAAAACTATAAAAAGCAGGGGTGTCACTAGGTTTAGCACCTAAGAATAATACAGGAAATTCAAGAATTTGGATTAACTTTTTACTTTTAAAATCTTTACGAATCTCTTTAGAAATGGTACTAAAAAATTGACCTACTCTTAAAATCGTTTCTTTTGTAACAAGTTCTAATACAGAAACTCCTGGTCGATACACCAAATCCTTAATAGCAATCTCATAATTATTCTGGGCAGTCTTGATAAATTTTTTCAGTTTAATAGAACTTCCTTTTTCTTCTGCTTCAAAGGTTTCGTATATTTTTTCTAAAGAATCACCAATCGTAATGCTTTCATTGTTTTTAAAAAAAACTTTGTAAGCAGGATGTAACTTATCCAGTGTGTAATAATCAGAGGCAGATTTATCAAAATCCTTAAAAAAGCGTTCAAATACATCAGGCATCCAGTACCACGAGGGACCAGTATCGAATGTAAACCCTTCTTTTTTTAATTGCCCGGCTCTACCACCAATCGTTGCATTTTTTTCAAAAATAGTTACATCGTATCCTAATTTAGCCAGATAGCACGATGCAGAAAGCGATGAAAACCCAGAACCGATGATTACTATCTTTTTAGACATAACTAAAATAATTATAAAATTATAGCTCAGAAATTAGCGAGCTAATCGACTCAAAATAACGATGGTTGTGTCCTGTATGATTAGAAACATACATAGCTTGTTTGCCTAACATCCATAGCTCATTGACTCTATTGGTGCATACAATTGTATTAAAATCTTCGAGGTATTTTTTGATATTGTCTTTTTCTGGTCTAATCGTAAAATAAGATATGAACACAACGTCATCATGAAGAGAAAGCATGTTAGGTAAGCTATCTAAAGGAATGCTCGGACCTAGATAAATAGCTTTGTACCCATGTAATAGTATCTCGTAATTAATATATAATAAACCTAATTCATGTATTTCATTTTCTGGAAGAAACAAAATAAAAGCCCTATCGGTTTTGGTAGGTTTAGAATATTGAAGCTTTTCGATATTTAATAATAGTTTTTGCTTTATTAGATTAGAAATAAAATGCTCATGTGCAGGGCTAATGGTATCTGTTTGCCATAATAACCCTATTTCTTTTAATAAAGGAATGAAAACATCAACAAATATTTCTTTAAAATTTCTTTTACTTTCTAGTTGAGAATATGTCTCTAAAAATAACTCGAGATCATAATTTAACATTGCAATTTTAAAGGAGTTTATAGCTTGGTTTTTGGCGCTATTGTCAGATACAATACTTCTTACATATTCATTAATTTCTTCAGTACCTAATTTAGAAATTCTGGATATTTTATAACCACTGTTTACCAAATAAGTAACATTAAGCAGCTTTTGAAGATTTTTTAAATTGTATGTTCTTATATTGGTATTAGTACGATCCGGAGAAAGTAGATTATATCTTTTTTCCCATATTCTTATAGTGTGTGCTTTTACACCACAAAGATTCTCTAAATCTTTAATACTGAATGTTTGCTTAATATTGTTCACCTTTTTTTAAAAATTGTTAAACAAAACTAAGCAAAAGAAAACACTTTTTTTTCCAAAAATTGTTAAAATAGCACCTTATCTTGTTAAAAAACGAACAATTTTTGGTGATTCGTTAATAATTGTTAGAAGCTAATAGTTTTGTACTAAGATAGTTTGTGGTACTTAATTTATAGTAAACCTTAGAAATATCACTTGATTGTATATACTATAAAAGAAGGTCTAGAAGAAAAAAAAAGAAACATTAGCTTTTAAGAAACGTAAAGCTTTAGTGATATGAATTTCGACCGTTTTAGTAGAAATACCTAAGATATCTGCTATTTCTTTGTGCTTTTTTTGCTCTAAACGACTAAGTTTAAATACTTCTCTGCATTTTTTAGGAAGCTGTTCGATAGCCTTTTCGAGTTTTAGCCAATCAGAGTCTAATTGGCTTTCTTCTTCACTAGTATACATTTCAAATATAGCTTCCCATTTTAGAGAATCTAAAGCATCGTATTCTTTTTTTTGCTGGCGTAAATGCATTAGAAATTCATTATGACAAGCTCTAAAAAGATAATTCTTTAAGGATGTTGTAATTCGTAAAGTTGATTTTTTTTCCCAAAGTCTAAGTAAAACATTTTGCACCAAATCCTCGGACAATGATGAATTATTAGAAAGTTTATAAACGTAATTATACAACCAGGAATAATATTGGTTAAATACTATTTTGTAGCTGTCTTGATTTCCGTCTGTAAGCCCCTGGATCAGTAATTTTTCTATGTTTTGACTATCTTTTTTCATTATAAAAATCACCGACTAAATTAAAAAAAATAAAATAAAGTAGGGGATTTATAGTTTTTCTGCATCTTTTAAATAGAAAAAATGAAGAATGGATAATTATTTAACAGTAATTAAAAAATACCTTGAAGGAGATATTTCGCCATCAGATAGAGAAGCATTGCAACAATGGCTAACTCAAGACCCTGAACATGAAATACTTTTTAAGCAAGAAATAAAGAATTGGTATGCGGCAAACGAAGAGCTACCAAAAGATCCCAATTATGCGTATAATCGTTTTTTACACGCTATCGATAAAAAAGAAGTTAAAGTAATTAAACCGAAATCATGGTCTGGGATAATAAAATACGCAGCAGTTATAGGAGGGATGCTTTTGGGAGGGTATTATTATACCACCCAAAGTGTTTCTAAGGTTAAAACAAGCCATGATGTTGTTGAGACTAACTCTATACCTGTAGATAAAATCAAAATTGTTCAGGCAGATGGTACCGTAACGTATACCGATTTTAATGATAAAGCAGATATTATAAATGCTAATGGTAATTTGATTGGTAAAAAAGATCAGGATCAATTTATTGTTCAGCCCGAGAGCGAGGTAACCGAAACCAGGTATCTTGAAATCTCTATCCCCAAAGGAAAATTGTTTCAACTCACATTATCCGACGGAACCAAAGTATGGTTAAATGCAGCTAGTAGTCTAAAATTTCCACAACATTTTACACCTACAAAAGAAAACAGAATGGTATATCTAAAAGGAGAAGCTTTTTTTGATGTTACCAAAAATAAAGCACAACCGTTTATCGTAAAAACAGAAACTGTAGATGTCGAAGTTTTAGGAACCCAGTTTAATGTATCGTCTTATGCCGAAGATGCTACGGTAAAAACAACCCTGGTAGAAGGAGCTGTGGTTGTTAATGTTCAAAATGAGAATACAAACTCATTACAGCTTATACCTAACGATCAGGCAATTTTTAGTAAGGATAAAAAAGCTATGCATAAACAAAAGGTAAATACATCATTATATACTTCCTGGATGGATAAAAAGATTATACTGCAAAACGAATCTTTTATAGATGCATTTAAAAGGATAGAGCGTAGCTATGATGTCACGATAACAAGTCATAACAAAAGATTAAACAATACACGTTTTACAGGAGAATTTGATGTAGAAAATATCGAAGAAATCCTGAAAACATTTTCAGAAACTTTAAAATTTACATATGAAATAAAAGGTAAGGATATTACAATCAATCCGTAAAAAAAAGGAAGTGCTGCTACACTTCCCTTACTGATTCGATTATTATTTAACTGAGTACTTAACAATCAAACTTTTCAAAAATATGAAAAAAAAGGGTAATCGTACGCTATTTTCACACCTAGCGTGCCAATCAATTGTATTAAAAATGAAACTCACACTAGTTCTGTTTAGTTTTTCCATCTTTCAGATGATGGCAACTTCTGGCTTTTCACAAGGCAAAATAGAACTTGATTTCGAAGAAACACCATTATTAGAGGTTCTCGAAGAAATTAAAAGTCAAACATCATATAAGTTTTTTTACATTAATGATGAGGTAAATTTAAATCAAAAGACCACAATTCAGGTCAATAAAGAAACTTTGGGTAAAGTTCTGGAGCTTTTGTTTGATAATACAGATATCTCATATTCTATTATCGGAAAACAAGTAATACTGAAAAAAGCTCATGTGCTTAATGAGCAGATAAAGTTACAACGCGAAATTAGAGGAAATGTCAAAGATGCTAATGGTAATCCATTACCAGGAGCAAATGTATTGGTAAAAGGAACCACAATCGGAGCCCAAACAGATTTTGACGGTAATTTTGCAATTAATGTATCTGGAGAAAACAATACTTTGATTGTTTCTTACATTGGTTTTGAAACTACAGAGGTAGATGTAACAGCTAAAGATTTTATAGAGATCGTATTAAAAGATGCAGCTGCACAATTAGATGATGTAATTCTTGTAGGATCCAGAAATCCTAGTCGTACCGCTATAGAGACTGCTGTGCCAATCGATGTTATTGATATCACTCAGGTGGCTACCCAGGGACCGCAAACGACGATTAATGAAATTTTAAATTATGCAGCTCCTTCATTTACATCCCAAGCCCAAACTGTTTCTGATGGGACAGATCATATCGATCCGGCTTCTCTTCGTGGTTTAGGACCCGACCAGGTTTTGGTATTAATTAATGGGAAAAGAAGACATAATACTTCATTGGTAAATGTAAATGGTACCGTTGGAGCGGGTAGTGTAGGTACAGATATGAATGCAATCCCTACCGCTGCTATTCAAAGAATCGAAGTTTTGCGAGATGGAGCTGCAGCTCAATATGGTTCTGATGCGATTGCTGGTGTGATTAATATTGTACTGAAAAAAGCAACTGGAAAATTAGATGTAACTCTTACCACCGGAGCTAATTTTAGTGAAAACTCTAACCAGTTTGATGGAGGTAGTGATGGAGAGAAAGTAAAACTGGAAGCAAATTACGGATTGGCATTAGGAGAAAACGGAGGATTTATCAATTTTACTGGATCACTTTCTACCAGAGAACCAGCATTACGTAATCGTGATTATCAAGGAGATATTTTTAAAGGATTTCATGGCGCAGAACGCGTCTTTGCAGCAGGAGGAGGAAATGTAGCAGAAATGACACTTGCAGATTATCAAACTGCTGCTCAGGGAATCTCATACCTGGATCAGAGTGTTAAAGATCAGATTGCCGCTTTAGATGTAAATAACCCAGCAGATGTAGATACTTTCAGAGAACTATTAGATGTCGATGTCGATGAAGCAGAATTGACAGCTCGTGGATTAACGCGTTCAGATTTTAGATTTAAAGTAGGTACAGCTAAATTAAGAGAGGGTAAATTCTTTGCCAATATGTCTATTCCTCTAAGTGATGATGCCGAAATTTATAGTTTTGGTGGGATTAGCTACCGACAAGGATTGGCATCTGGATTTTACAGAAGACCGGCACAAGGAGACGGTAGAGCTAATACTCCAGCATTTCCGAATGGATTTTTACCCAATATAGGAACAGATATTGTAGACAAATCTATCGCCTTGGGAATTAAAGGGAAAATTAAAGATTGGAGTGTAGATTTCTCGAATACATATGGGATCAATACTTTTGATATCACTGTTGGTAATTCTAGTAATGGAACCTTGGGTGTTGCAACACCCAGAACCTTTGATGCAGGAGCATTAAGTTTTATGCAGAATACAACTAATCTGGATATTACTAAGTTTCATGAAGATATTTTTGAAGGATTTAATGTGGCAATGGGAGCAGAGTATAAAGTAGAAAACTACTCGATTACCGCAGGAGAAGAAGCTTCATATACAAGCTATGATATTAACGGAAACCCCGTAACCAGTACTACTCCCGATGATCAATTAGTTCGAAATAATTTCACGGGAGCTGTACTTGGTGGAGGCTCACAAGTGTTTAGAGGATATGACCCAAACAACGAAACCGATAAATATAGAAATAGTATTGCCGGCTATATTGATCTCGAAGTCGATTTTACAAAGCAATGGCTAGTTAGCTTAGCAGGGAGATATGAGAATTACTCTGATTTTGGAGATACATTTAACTATAAACTAGCTACCCGATACAAGATTTCTGATAATTTTTCGGTTCGTGGAGCTAATAGTACAGGGTTTAGAGCACCGTCGTTACATCAGCAATTTTTTAGTAGAACCAGTACAGTATTTGTAGATAATCAACCTTTTGAACAAGGTACATTTACCAATGATAGTAGGGCAGCTGCTTTAATTGGGATTGCAAAATTGAAAGAAGAAACCTCTGATAGTTATAGTATTGGACTTACGGCAAAAATCCAGAATTTTACCATTACTGCAGATGCCTATCTAATTAATATAGATGATAGAATTGTATATAGCGGTAGTTTTGGAAATGGAGGAGATGCAGAGCTTACCCAGATATTTGAAGATGCAGGAGCTACAAGTGCACGTTTCTTTGTGAATGCAATTGATACCAAATCTCAAGGTATAGATGTTGTAATTTCTCATAAAGCTACTTTTGGCGAAAATACAACGCTGAAAAGTGATCTATCGGGAACCTTTGCAGAAACCGAAGTAGAAGAGATTAGAGTCCCTGCTAGAATCGCTAATGCGGGTCAGGGAGGAAACTTCTTTGATGCACAGGAAGAAGCTTTTTTAACCTTGGCGCAGCCCAGAACAAAGGTGAGCCTTACCAATGCACTATCTATCGGAAGATATAATGTGTTATTGAGAAACGTATTCTTTGGAGAAGTAACAGATCCAGATGACTTTAACGGAGACCCAAGAGTTGAAGGAACCGTGGTTAGTGATGATGCTGTTTATGGAGGAAAAGTTGTAACCGATCTTTCTGTTTCTGCAAAGATTTTTGAAAACCTTAATATCACCATAGGAGCCAATAATTTATTAGATGTGTATCCCGATGAAAATAGAGCAGGAGGAACTGCTGGGGATCAGTTTGTATATTCTCGAAGAACATCGCAATTTGGATATTCAGGAAGGTTCTTATTTGCAAGAATTAATTTTAGCCTATAGTTGAGTTTGTATTATTAGTTTAGTACAACAATAGACAGGGATACACGTATCCCTGTCTATCTTTTAAGCAATCTGGTATATTGATGTCTTATTTTTTAAAGTAATCCATAGGGTTTACTCTTTCTTTGTTTAACCGTACTTCATAATGAAGATGGTACCCTGTTGATTTACCAGTACTTCCTACATACCCGATAATCTGACCTTTTTTAACGTTTTCACCATTTTTAATGTTGAAACCTTGTAAGTGAGCATACCAGGTTTCATAACCATCTGCATGAGATATCACTATTAAATTACCCCAATCATCTTCTGATGAGATATTTACAATCGTGCCATCTGCTGTTGCTAAAACAGGAACACCTTCTTTTGCTCTAATGTCAATACCACCGTGAACTATTTTTTTCTTATCAATAGGATGTGTAAAACTTTTGCCAAAAGATGCAGTGATATCTTTAGTAGAACCATTTTTTACAGGAAAAATAGAAGGAGGGTCTTTTTTGTTTACTTCTGTATGTATAGACGGTATATTAGTATAATCAAATTTGTCTTCTAATTCGTGCGTAGGTTTTGTGAAAGCCATTAGAAGAAAAAGAAGAACAGGAATTAATACTGCATATCGTATAATGTTTGTTTTAGTAGAATGGTTTTTTGTGATCATGTCTATTCGTTTTTTAATAATTGATTGATTGAAATAACTATATAATTTGATAGATTGCTTTGCAGTTATGTTTTTAAATAAGAGTTCTAGATAATATGATTTTTTAATTTGTGTATTGATTACAGCCCGATCTGCCTGAAATTCGTGAACAGCTATAATTGATTTTTTGAAAAAATATACAAAAGGATTAAACCAGTATAAAGCGATATAAATTTCAGTAAAAATTAAATCTATTGTATGTAGAGATTTACTATGAATTTTTTCATGATCAATGATGGGTTGTTCATAATCATTTATTTTGCCCATTGGAATAAAGATCCAATTAAAAAAAGAAAATATTGAGGGGATATCTGCAATGACAAAATGATAACCTTCTTTGGTATAAGTTTTTGATTTTCTCTTTATAGTATATAATTGTACTATAGGCACCAACAATCGAATAATATATATAATAAAACCAATACAGTATAATATCGATATATAATCAATAATATTCCTGTTGCTCTCGGGAGTTATCATCTTGTCTTTTTGGTTCGTTACGGTTAGATGACCAATTGATATAAATTCATCAAAACCAGAGATGTTAATAGGATCTTTTCTAAAAGGTAGCTCTACTTCGTTTAACACAGGAAGAATCAAGGAAAGAGGTAATAAAATTAATAGTATAACCCTATTGATTTTATGAAAAGTTAGTTTCCGTAAAAATAAATAAAATACAATGTATAAAACCGAAAAACAAAAGCTTACTTCTAATAAGTATATTAAGTAATTATTCATTTTCTTTTTTTAGTTTGTCTATTTTTTCTTCAATTAATGACTTCATTTTTTCCAGTTCGGATAAGTTTAAATCTTCATCATTAGCAAAATGAAGCGCAAATTTGCTTATAGAGCCACTAAAAAAGTTACCAACTACATGTTTAAAATGATTTTTAAAATATACCTCTTTCGATATCAGAGGGAAATATTCACGAACTCTGCCATATGAATTATAGTTTATAAATTTTTTTGTAACCAGAGTTCTTATAACTGTCGATATTGTTGTGTAAGCTGGTTTAGGTTCGGGAAACTCATCAACTATATCTTTTAAGAATGCTTTTTCCAGTTTCCAGAGGTATTGCATTATTTGCTCTTCTGCTTTTGTTAAATCTCTCATATAGCAAATGTAACTATAATTTTAGTAATATTACTATAAATATAGTTTTATTACTATTTTTATAGTAATAAAGCTTCGAAATCCTTGTATAACAAGAGAAAGAGCTAGGTGTTATAAGAGAATTAGAAAACTTATTACACTAGTAGTACGATAGGAATTCGTAATTCATCAGAAATCAATAGGTGTATTTTTGAAAAATATTATAATTAGAATGTACAGTTGAGTTTGTATTATAATCTATTTAAAATTGTTGAAGACTTATTTGTTCCTACTTATTTTTCTAAATCATCATTATAACTGCAAGAAGTGAAGCTGCACTAAACAATAAGCAGAGTTTTGCAAAAAAATAATCATTGATTTTTATGTTAGTTCTCATGGTTGATGGGTTTTAAGGGTTGTACAAGTGAAATGTGAAAAAACTATTTTTTATAAGCGTAACATTTTTACCTATGAATAGCATGACTACAGGCTCCGGGAAGGCTTGATAAAAAATTAAGAATTACTTTGATGTTAAGTCTGATTTTGGTTTTAAAAGGATTCATAATATATTTTTTTAGTGTTGAATAGATATTAATTAAATCATAACATTATGAATCAAAGGTAATTAGAGTTGTTGTCTTTACAAATACGTGGAAATACGTAATTTTATTTTAAAGCATATAAACCAAAGAAAAAGGTTTTTTATGATCGGGTATTTTAAATAGATAGAAAGAAACTTTTGTTGAGCTTAAAAGAATGTTATTATTTAAGAAAGGAAAAAGTAGTGTGAATTTGTTATTCTTAAGGATACCTTATTCTAGTATATATATTGTGCCCAGAGCGGGAGTCGAACCCGCACGCCCTAATGGACACATGGCCCTCAACCATGCCTGTCTACCAGTTCCAGCACCTGGGCAGTATGAATACTACAATATAACATAAAACTAAAAAAGTATCGTAAAAATTACGATACTTTTTAGTGACCGGGCTGGGGCTCGAACCCAGGACCCTCTCCTTAAAAGGGAGATGCTCTACCAACTGAGCTACCCGGTCATTGATAATTTTATTATCAGATATTTTAAAGAACTAATTAAATAATAATTTACTATTATTTATTTGTGACCGGGCTGGGGCTCGAACCCAGGACCCTCTCCTTAAAAGGGAGATGCTCTACCAACTGAGCTACCCGGTCATACATTCTTTTTCCTTGAATGCGGGTGCAAATATACTATCATTAATTTATTTTTCAAGAAGAAATTCATATAAATTTGCGTTTTGTTTAAAATGATGTTTTTTTTGAGCAATATCTATTTAATTTTTACGGTATGAATATAGTTTTAATGGGGTATATGGGGAGCGGAAAATCCCTGGTAGGCAGAGACTTGGCTGCTAAAATAAAATTGAATTATCTGGATTTGGATGATTTTATAGAAAATCAAGAAAAAAAATCAATTAGAAAGATTTTTGACGATAAAGGCGAAATATATTTTAGAAAAAAAGAATCTTTATACCTTAAAGAAGTATTAGAGACTTATAAAAACACCATTATTTCTCTTGGGGGAGGTACACCTTGTTTTGCAGGTAATCTGCAAACTATAGCAAATAATGAAAATGCAAAAAGTATATATTTGCAAACCTCATTAGACGAATTAACAAAAAGGTTATTTGCAGAACGAGACAAACGACCATTGATTTCTCATATTACCACATCAGACGAACTTAAGGACTTTGTTCGTAAACATTTGTTCGAGCGATCGTTTTATTATAATCAAGCAGATTATAAAGTAATCACTGATCAAAAAAGTGAAGATCAAATAAGTAAAGAAATTAAAGCCTTTTTATTTTAGAATAGCAAGATCCTCATCTCCAAACTTAACAATGATATGCTCATGTAAAGAAGTCGATAGAGAAATTCCTTTAAAATCAGCTTTAATTGGGTATTTCTTATGGTTTCGATTAACCAAAACAGCAGTCTTAAACCTGGTAAGAGGAACATCAAGAAAATGTTTTACACCATAAATAAGAGCAGTACCCGAATTAAGTACATCATCTGCAAGAATTATTGGCTTATTTTGATACTCAGTTGCTTCTATCGAAGTTTTAACAGTATTGTGAGGGGATTTTTTATTCATGGTTACCTCACATAGTGTCACTTTTAAGTCAGAGATGCTTTCTAGTATAACTTTTAACCGTTGAGCAAATATATATCCGTTTTCTGCTATCCCAGCAATTACAATCTCTTTTTCATCAACATTAGTTTCATAAATCTGATAAGCAATACGTTTTATTTTGTGCTGTATTTGTTCGTGAGTAAGAATTATATTGTTATCGGTTTGCATACTTCAGAATTATTGATTGCTATTTATAATGGTATAAATAAACTATTACTAATGATTGTTTTAATTATAAATAGAGTTTTATAAAAATTTATAAAGGATTTTCAAATATAAAAAAGAGTTCGTTACCCATACGCGGTTCTATAGAATTATAACAATTTTCTAATGTTTTTATCATAAAAGATTGAGAAAACAGGAGTTCATACTCTTCTTTACTCCCTCCGAAGGGAGGACCATCATGTTCAAATTCTTTATTAAATAAGAGTCCTACAAGTTTTCCTTTTTTAGAAAGAAGGTTTGAGACCTTGTTAATATAGTCTCGGCGTCGTTCTGGCGGTAATGCGCAAAAAAAAGTTTGTTCTATAATCAAATCAAATTTGTTCTGATAACTAAAAAAATCATCACATATTAATTTTTCTGAAGGAAACTCGGGTAATCGTCGTTTAAAATTTTGTAATACATCTTCTACCAAATCTAATATATATATGTTTTTAAATCCTTGATTAAATAAGTATTCTGCTTCGTAGGCATTGCCACAGCCCGGAATAAGGATTTTAAGATCACGATCTGTTAACTGATCAAAATAATTGATGATAGGAGGAGATGCATAACCAATATCCCATCCTGTTTGCTTATTTTGATAACGATATTTCCAGTATTCTTTGTCAGGGATCATTCTTCACTATCGTTTGTTTCGCTATCAGAATACCAATCATCGATATCCCTTCGGTCTTTTTTGGTAGGCCTTCCGGTACCTTTTTTCCGGTAATAATCTTTAGAATATTTTAAAAGATCTAATTTTTGCAACGCTTCCTTTGGAGTGGTGTCTTTACGATAGATGTCGACGAGTTTAGCTCCAATTCGACTATCGGGTGTATCGAGTACCACAAGTTCATAATTAATTTGATTTTTACGAACAGTGATTTTATCCATAGGATAGACATCTCTAGAAGGTTTGATGATATCTCCGTTAACACGAATTTTACCATCTTTACACGCTTTTGTAGCAATACTTCGAGTTTTAAAGTATCGAATACACCATAAATATTTGTCAACTCGCATAAAAAATAATTAAAATGCGTTTTTATATTAAATAATTGTGAAACAAAAGTACAAGAAAATCGTATCTTGCGCCTTCAAAAAAGTAAATACATGAATGTAATAAAATATAGCTGTGCCATTGTGCTGGCTTTGGTGGTTTTATATGCTTGTAAAAAAGACGATGATGATGGTGGTGCAACTGCCGTTCCTCCAAGAGATAGAGGAGAACAACAAATAACCGATGATGCAGCGCTTCAGGACTATTTAAGAACACATTTTTATACGCTAGAAGATGTGTTTGTAAATAATGATGCTATTGCAGAATATCAAATTGCAAAGTTAGATACAATAGCAGATGCTAATATAGGAGAACAATCAATTTTAGATTCCCCTCTTTTAATAACTAAAAAAATTACGAGGAACGATGTTGAATACACATTATACATCCTAAATTTAAATCAAGGAGGAGGTGCACACCAACCTACTTTTGCAGATTCTACTCTAGTGACGTACCAGGGGGAATTACTGTATAAGCCAAAGAGTTCTAATAAAATATTTGATAGTGCTGTAAATCCTGTGTGGTTTGATTTAGTATCTGTTGTAGAAGGTTTTAGAGAGTCCTTGGTAGATTTTAAAGGAGCCTCAAGCTTTGTTGAGAATAGCGATGGTACGGTTACGCATACAGGTCAAGGAAATTTGGTTGTGTTTATGCCTTCTGGTTTGGCTTATTTTAATGAAGCTCGCCCAAGTATCCCAGCATATTCTCCTTTAATTTTTAATATTCAATTGTATAAAGTGAACCAGGCTGATCATGATAGAGATGGTTTGCCATCTTATTTAGAGGATATAGATGGTGATCGTTTGGTATTAGACGTAAATGATGATACCGATCAAGATGGTACACCAGATTATATAGATAATGATGATGATAGAGATGGTACATTAACCAAAGATGAGATAACTATTAATGATAGTAATAATGATGGATTTATTACTCCGGATGAAATTACATTTTATGATGATGATGGTGATGGCATAAAAAATCATCTGGATGCCGATGATAGGGATTTAAAAAACGAATAAAAAAAAACTCCGATTGAAAAATCGGAGTTTTTTTTATCCTTATAAGTCCAGAGAAAGACCGATTATGAGTTGATTTGGTCTAGAGTCTACTCGTATACTCTCGTCTATTGATTTTGCAGTGTTTTTACTAAGCCCACGTTCATAACGTATATCTGCATTAAATCTACCAAATTGTACACCTGCTCCAAATTGTAACCCAACGGTAAACTCATTTTTAACATCGCCAAGTCGTACATCCTCTAGGTCTGTTTCTACAATATACTGTAATGCCGGACCTCCAAAAACATGTATTGGTCCCAAAACAGAAATCCCTAAAAGAATAGGTAAATCTAATTTTTTTATCGTGTAATCGAGTTCGCTATTAGCAAGCTTATAGGAACTATTGTTCACAGTGTATTGTAATTCTGGTTTGAGATAAATATTATCAGTTAGTTTTCCTCTTAAAAACACTCCTAAGTGATATCCAACACGATCATCTGCTGTTGTTCTTGTAACATCGGTAATTTCAATTTTACCATTATCCCCATAATTAAGTCCTGCTTTTACTCCAAAAGTTACCCTTTTTTCCTGGGCAAGTATGGTACAAGAAGTAAATAGCATAAAAAAAATAAACACATTTTTCATTATAAAATAATTTTTGCTTCAACCAGGATTATCGAATAGAGTTTCATTACGAAGATTGAAAAAGCAATAGAACCTGATATTTTTTAGTTTTTACTAAAAAAATATAGCATTACGTCATCAGGATTTGAAAGCTACTTCAAACTATAATAGATGATCTATTATGTAATCCAGATTTAAAGATTAATAAATAATTTGAGTGATTTTGGTATAAAGGCTAGTCTATCAAGAACGAATGTCTTTGTGTTTTATTTTTTGTAGAAACAAAAAACCTTCTGAAATAAATCAGAAGGTTTTCTTAATATTTTAAAAAGATGATTATTTTCTTTTTACAACTTTTAATACGGCTTTACTTATAGCTTCTGCATTTAAACCATATTTTTCCATTAACTGATCTGGTGTTCCACTTTCTCCAAAAGTATCATTTGTTGCAATAAATTCTTGAGGAACAGGATTGTGTTGAGTTAAAACTCTTGAAACACTTTCTCCTAAGCCTCCTAAAAAGTTATGCTCTTCTGCAGTAACAATACATCCTGTTTTCTTTACCGAATTTAGAATTGCTTCATCATCAAGTGGTTTTATAGTATGTATATTAATTACTTCTGCACTTATCCCTTGTTCATGTAAAGATTCTGCTGCTTGTAAAGCTTCCCATACCAAATGACCAGTAGCTACTATAGTAACATCAGTTCCTTCTTGTAATAATACTGCTTTTCCGATTTCGAAGTTTTGATCTTCGGGAGTGAAATTGGCAACTTTTGGTCTTCCAAATCTTAAATAAACTGGGCCTTGATACTCTGCTATAGCTATGGTAGCAGCTTTAGTCTGATTGTAATCACATGTGTTAATTACTGTCATTCCTGGTAGCATTTTCATAAGACCAATATCTTCCAGGATTTGGTGTGTTGCTCCATCTTCTCCTAACGTTAAACCAGCATGCGAAGCACAAATTTTCACATTTTTATCACTATATGCTATAGATTGACGAATTTGATCATAAACACGTCCTGTAGAGAAATTAGCAAACGTTCCTGTAAAAGGGATTTTACCACCTATAGTTAATCCTGCAGCGATTCCCATCATATTTGCTTCAGCAATACCAATCTGGAAAAAACGCTCTGGATGATTTGCAATAAAAGCATCCATTTTTAAAGAACCGATCAAATCAGCACATAATGCCACTACATTTTCATTAGTCTTACCTAATTCTTCTAAACCGGCTCCAAAACCAGAACGAGTATCTTTTTTTCCTGTGTCTATATATTTTTTCATTCTGTTATTTTATAACTAAAGTTAATATCTAAAGTTTTGGGATTACTATTTGTTTTTATTGCCTTGAGTATAGTTTTGTTTTTACTGGCAAGATATAATATAACCCCATTTATTTTTGGTATTTTAATATCTTCTGATGTATTAGAACCCGACATCATTTTGTAAATTGAATTCAAAAGTATAGAATTGTTAAATTTCATCTCTTTAGAATAAGCAATTTTTATTTTTTCTTCAGGCTCACTATCAGGATATAATTGGTGAATGTTGTAATCTTTATTTTCAATTAGAATGTTGTCTTCTGTTTTTTCAAAAATAAACTTTGTTATCCCGTCAAATGGAGATTTGTCTTTTGCAGAAGGAATAAAATCATTAACATTCATTTTCATAAAGAATTCATTTTTATCAAAAGTCATTAGAAAATAGACAAACTGTTTTTTGATATCAAAAACAATATGCATTTCAGAATTTTTAAAACTGGTATTTCGTCTTTTAAATACTGATCTTTGAAAACTTTTTACCAGGGCATCAGAATCGGTGTACAAATAATCACCATTTTTACTAAATCCTATAGTAATAGTATCTTTCTTGTTTTTAGTTTCAATTTCATAATCAACAAAATAATCAATTATTATTTTTTGACTAAAAGAAGAAACAGATGTCAATAAAAAGAATACAAAGAATACTAGTTTAGCTATTTTCATTGTATGATCTTTAATAATCTCCTAGAGTTTCAGGATTTTGTGCTAATCCAATTTCTAGTTGTTCATCATTAGGGGCTTTACCGTGCCATGCATGTGTATGCATCATAAAATCGACTCCATTACCCATTACAGTATGCATTAATATACATACAGGTTTTCCTTTACCTGTTCTACTTTTTGCTTCTTTTAAGCCTTCAATAACTGCAGAAATATTGTTACCTTCTTTAATTTCCATAACATCCCATCCAAAAGCTTCAAATTTTGCTTTTAGATCTCCTAACGGAAGAACATCATCTGTAGCACCATCTATTTGTTTACCATTATAATCGATGGTAGCAATAAGATTATCTACTTTTTTTCCTGAAGCATACATAGCAGCCTCCCAAATTTGCCCTTCCTGAAGCTCTCCATCACCATGAAGACTGTATACCAGGTGAGAATCATTATTTAACTTTTTTGCTTGTGCAGCACCCAGGGCTACAGACATCCCTTGTCCCAATGATCCAGAAGCAATACGAATACCAGGAAGCCCTTCATGAGTTGTTGGATGTCCTTGCAATCTACTGTTAATTAGCCTAAACGTGTTTAGCTCTTCTACAGGGAAATACCCACTTCGAGCTAATACACTATAATAGACTGGCGAAATATGACCATTAGATAAGAAAAAGATATCTTCATCGATACCATCCATATCAAAATCGTCTTTTCGATCTAAAACTTCTTGAAACAGGGCAACAAAAAATTCTGTACAGCCCAAAGATCCTCCCGGATGACCAGAATTTACTTTGTGTACTTGTCGTAAAATATCTCTACGTACTTGTGTTGCAAAATCCTCTAATTGTTTTGTTTTTGGCATTATATTGCTGATTTCTTTGATAATAAAGCTCCAAAAGTACAGGTTTTGTATACGGTGACAAAATGTATAGACTGCTTTTAATTAAGAAACTAATGTTAATAACAAAAAGTTTTAGAAAACCTAAATTGAGCAATGTGATTTTAGTTAGTTATCTTTGCGCTCCACCAAACAGGAATTATGCAATTTGACCTTTTATCCAAAGACTCTCTAAGTAAAGCGAGAGCAGGAAAAATAAGTACAGATCACGGTGTTATAGAAACTCCGATTTTTATGCCGGTAGGAACAGTCGCTACCGTAAAAGGAGTACATCAAAGAGAATTAAAAAATGATATTAATCCCGATATTATTTTAGGAAATACCTACCATTTATATCTAAGACCTCAAACTCCTATTTTAGAAAAAGCCGGAGGGTTACATAAATTTATGAACTGGGACCGAAATATCCTTACAGATAGTGGAGGTTACCAGGTGTATTCTTTATCTGCTAATCGTAAAATAAAAGAAGAAGGAGTAAAGTTTAAATCTCATATCGATGGATCGTATCATATTTTTACGCCAGAGAATGTGATGGAAATCCAACGAACGATTGGAGCCGATATCATAATGGCATTTGATGAGTGTACACCTTACCCATGTGATTATCGATATGCAAAAAGAAGTATGCATATGACTCACAGGTGGTTAGATCGTTGTATGCAACATTTAGAAAAAATTCCGGTTAAATATGGATATGACCAGGCTTTTTTTCCAATAGTACAAGGAAGTACGTATAAGGATCTTAGAAAGCAATCGGCAGAATATATTGCCAATGCCGGAGCTGTTGGTAATGCAATTGGAGGATTGTCTGTAGGAGAACCGGCAGAAGAAATGTATGCAATGACAGAAGTAGTAACCGATATTTTGCCAGAAGATAAACCCAGATATTTAATGGGAGTAGGAACACCTATTAATATCTTAGAAAATATAGCTCTTGGTGTAGATATGTTTGATTGTGTAATGCCTACACGTAATGCACGTAACGGGATGTTGTTTACAGCGCATGGGACTATTAATATAAAAAATAAGAAATGGGAAGATGATTTTTCGGCAATAGATGAAATGGGTATCACTTTTGTAGATACAGAGTATTCTAAAGCGTATTTAAGACATCTTTTTTCGGTAAATGAGTTATTGGGAAAACAAATAGCAACCATACATAATTTAGGTTTTTATTTGTGGTTGGTTCGCGAAGCTAGAAAGCATATCTTAGCTGGTGATTTTAATTCCTGGAAAAATATGATGGTTAAACAAATGGATAAAAGATTATAGATTGAAAATACTAGACTGGTACATACTTAAAAGATATCTGGGGACATTTTTTACAATGATTCTGCTTTTTATCCCTATAGGAATAATAGTAGACCTTTCAGAAAAAATTGATAATATGTTAGAGCATCAGGTTCCTCTTGATGCTGTTATAGGGTATTACCTCGATTTTACCGTTTATTTTGCCAATTTGTTATTTCCTCTTTTTGTATTCTTATCTGTAATTTGGTTTACTTCTAAGCTTGCTAATAAAACAGAAATTATAGCTTTTTTAAGCTCTGGAGTTTCATTTTGGAGATTTCTTAGGCCCTATATGATCGGTGCGATTATTATTTGTTTGGGTGCATTAGCTATGGGGCTGTTTTTGGCTCCAAAAGCCAGTCAGGGGTTTAATGAATTTAAATACTCTTATCTTAAAAAAGGGAAAAAAGTACAGGAAACTAAAAACGTATATCGACAACTTAATGATAGTATGTTTTTATATGCAAATAACTTTAAACCTCTAGAAAAATCTGCTACTAATTTTACAATAGAATATTTTGACGGTAATAGATTAAAGATAAAAATATCAGCAAGAAGAATTGTTTTTAAAGATAGTATTTATGAATTGAGAGATTATGTAAAACGAACTGTATTAGAAAATAAAGATATTATTGAAAAAGCTAAAACTAAGGATACTGTCTTGCCGTTTAATATAGATGAATTTACACCGGTTACCTATGTGGCAGAAACTCTTAATTATACAGAGTTAAGTAAGTTTATCGAAAAAGAAAGTAAGAGAGGGTCATCAGATATCAATAGATATAAAGTTGTAGCTTATAAAAGGTGGAGTATACCAGTATCTGCATTTATTCTTACCATTATTGGTGTAGCCGTTTCTTCTATGAAAAGAAGAGGAGGGATGGGAGTTAATCTGGCTGTTGGTATCTCATTAGCATTTGTTTTTATCTTTTTTGATAAAGTATTAGGTACATTAGCTAATCAATCTGATTTTCCACCAATCGTTGCTGTATGGTTTCCTAATATATCTTTTGGAATCTTAGCTATTTATCTTTTATATAATGCCAAACGCTAAACTTTTTAATTACCTGCATTTACATTTTATAGTGTTTATATGGGGGTTTACGGCTATTCTTGGAGAATTAATATCTATCGAAGCATTACCATTAGTATGGTATAGAATGCTTCTGGCTTCGATGTTTATTTATGTATATATTTATTTCAAAAAATTATCATTAGCGGTTACCAGGAAATTATTTTTCACACTTTTTTTAGCAGGAATTGTCATAGCATTACACTGGATTACTTTTTTTGCAGCAATCAAAGTTTCTAATATATCTATTACCCTGTCGATGTTATCTACAGGAGCTTTCTTTACTTCAATTTTAGAGCCTATTTTTTATAAAAGAAAAGTAATATGGTATGAAATTCTTTTCGGACTTTTAGTCATTACAGGATTGTATATTATTTTTAAAGTTGAAGGAGATTACTTTACAGGTATTGTTTACGCATTGTGTTCTGCTTTTTTATCTTCGGTTTTTTCTTTAATAAATGGAAAAGTAGCACAGCAATATAACCCATCGGTGATTTCTTTTTATGAACTATTAAGTGGTGTTGGGATTGTAACCATATATTTATTAGGAGTAACAATATTTGGTACAACAACTGAAGGATTTACAGTTTCGTTTTTTCAATTATCAACCTCGGATTGGATGTTTATGTTGTTATTAGCATCGGTATGTACAGCTTATGCTTTTATAGGTTCTGTACAGGTAATGAAATATTTAACTCCGTATACAGTAATGTTAACAACCAACTTAGAACCTGTGTATGGAATACTATTAGCTTTCTTAATTTTTGGAGAAGCAGAAAAGATGAATCCCCAATTTTACTACGGTGCAGCGATTATTCTGGGCACAGTTGTATTAAACGGAATATTTAAAAATGCTAAAAAAAGAAAAAGAGAGGAAACTTTAGGTAACATTACGAAGTAAAGTTTTTATATTTGTCCGCTAACCCTAGTTAATATAAAATATATTCTTGATATGGAATATTTAGAATTTGAACTCCCCATTAAGGAACTCGAAGAACAATTTGAGAAGGCTTGCGCCATCGGTGAAGAGAGCGAAGTTGATGTTACTGATACGTGTAAGCAAATTGAAAAAAAGCTAAAAGAAACTAAAAAAGAAATATATAAAAACCTCACGCCGTGGCAACGAGTTCAGCTGTCAAGGCATCCTTCTAGACCATATACATTAGATTATATAGATGCTATATGTGGTGAATCCTTTTTGGAACTACATGGTGATCGAAATGTAAAGGATGATAAGGCCATGATCGGCGGTTTAGGAAAAATTGGAGATCAGAGCTTTATGTTTGTTGGTCAACAAAAAGGATACAATACCAAGACCCGACAATACCGTAATTTTGGAATGGCAAACCCAGAAGGGTATCGTAAAGCACTTCGTTTAATGAAAAGTGCAGAAAAATTTAATATTCCGGTGGTTACTTTTATCGATACTCCTGGTGCTTATCCTGGATTAGAAGCAGAAGAACGTGGCCAAGGAGAGGCAATTGCTCGTAATATATTAGAAATGACTCGTCTTAAAATACCAGTTATTGTAGTGATTATAGGAGAAGGAGCCAGTGGAGGAGCATTAGGAATAGGAGTAGGGAATAAAGTGTTAATGCTCGAAAACGCATGGTACTCTGTAATTTCTCCAGAAAATTGCTCTTCTATTTTATGGAGAAGTTGGGATCAGAAAGAAAAAGCTGCAGAAGCATTGAAGCTTACAGCCAAAGACAGTGTTAAACTTAAGGTGGTTGATGAAATCGTTAAAGAACCGCTTGGAGGCGCACATAGTGATCGAGAAACAACCTTTAAAACAGTACGGGATAAAATATTAGCATCTTTTGAAGAATTAAAAAACTTATCACCAGAAGAATTGGTCGAAAAGCGAATGGAAAAATATGCAAATATGGGAGTCTTTAAAGACTAATCCCTAAAGGAATCACTTACTACCTGAATCTGAAGTTGTAAGCTTCAGATTTTTTTATGCTTATTAACAATAATTTTAAGTTATTAACAGTTCATTTGTTGAAGACTAGTGGACATTCGTACCTTTGTATTTAGGTACATCTTTTTACAATTTTTTTACATTCGTAGTCATGGAAAAAGTACAGCAAGCTAAGCAAATAAATTACGATCGGGGGAACGTAATTTCGCTTGAAAAAGGGAAAATACCTCCTCAAGCACTTGATTTAGAGGAAGTTGTGCTTGGGGCAATGATGATTGATAAGAAAGGGGTCGACGAAATTATAGATATACTAAATCCCGATGTTTTTTATAAAGAAGCACATCAATACATCTTTGAAGCAATATACAAGCTATTCGAAAACTCTGAGCCAATAGACTTATTAACGGTTTCTAGCCAATTAAAAAAGGATTCGAAATTAGAATTGGCCGGGGGGGATTATTATTTGGTACAATTAACCCAAAAAGTAGCCTCCTCTGCACATATAGAGTTTCACGCCAGAATCATTCTTCAGAAATATATACAGCGAAGTTTGATTAAAATTTCGAATGAAATTATTGAAGAGTCTTACGATGAGACTACAGACGTTTTTGATCTTCTCGATATGGCAGAATCCAGATTGTATGAAGTCACACAAGGAAATATAAAACGATCTACAGAGAGTGCACAAAGTTTGGTGATACAGGCAAAGAAAAAAATACAGGAAATTTCAAACAAAGAAGGATTAAGTGGAATCCCGTCTGGCTTTGATAAGCTAGACAAATTAACTTCGGGTTGGCAGCCAAGTGATTTAATCATCGTGGCTGCCCGTCCGGGTATGGGAAAAACAGCATTAACCCTTTCTATGGCCAGAAACATGGCAGTAGGACAGAATATTCCTGTAGCATTCTTCTCTTTAGAGATGTCTTCAGTACAGCTTATTACACGTTTAATATCTTCTGAAACTGGCCTCTCTTCAGAAAAATTACGTACCGGTAAGTTAGAAAAACATGAATGGGAACAGCTTAACGTAAAAGTTAAAGATCTGGAAAAAGCACCATTGTTTATCGATGATACTCCTTCTCTTTCAATTTTTGACCTTAGAGCAAAAGCACGTCGTCTTTCATCTCAGCACGGTATACGAATGATCGTTATTGATTACTTGCAGTTAATGACAGCAGGAGGTACGGGAAAAAATGGAAATAGGGAACAAGAGATTTCTACAATTTCTCGTAACCTCAAAGCTTTGGCAAAAGAATTAAATGTACCTGTAATAGCATTATCACAGCTATCAAGAGCTGTAGAAACCCGTGGAGGAAGTAAAAGACCGTTACTTAGTGACCTTCGTGAATCTGGAGCAATAGAACAGGATGCAGATATTGTATCTTTTATTTATAGACCAGAATATTATAAGATTGATGAGTGGGATGATGAAGAAAGATCACCTACTCAAGGGCAAGGAGAATTCATAGTTGCAAAGCACCGTAACGGTGGTTTAGAAAATATTAGGTTAAAATTTATTGGTCACTTAGGTAAATTTGATAACTTAGATGATTTTAGTACTCCTTTTGAATTTCATTCTAAAATGAATGATGGTAGCGAAGATGAACCATTTAGTACAAGTCATCTTCCTAGTGCAGATGAAGCCTTTGGGAGTAGCATAAATGACTCTAGCGATGATGACGATGAAGTACCTTTCTAAAATAATAGAGATATTGAAATCTTTTTTACTACACCAAAGATGGTTTCGATCAGGTGTAGTTATGTTAATTTTTTTCTTTGCATTTCAATCTTATGCATCTTATGTGTTAATTCCGATGGATGCCGATGGCCAGCAAAATCACCTGAAAGCCTATGGGATTACATACTGGACATTAAGCAAAGATCTAAAAGTAAAATGGTTGTTAAACTATAGAGGAGGATCTTTTTTATTACCAGATACAGAATATATTAGAAAAGAATGCACCATTAGAGGCGTTTCGTACGAAGTACTTAGTGATGCAAAAACTAATGAGATTTTAGAAGAAATTAGTAGCCCTTCACAGAATATGGAAGCCGTGGTGTTAGAAAAAGCACCAAAAATAGCAGTATATTCTCCCAAAGGAAATCAACCTTGGGATGATGCAGTTACAATGGTATTAACATTTGCAGAAATTCCTTACAAAACCATTTATGATAAAGAAGTTCTTGAAGATAACCTGATCTTATATGATTGGTTACATTTACATCACGAAGATTTTACAGGACAATATGGTAAATTTTATGCTTCGTATAGAGCTGCTCCATGGTATATTAGAGAAAAAGCCGCTGCAGAAAAACTAGCTAATGAACTTGGGTACTCAAAAGTCTCGGAAGAGAAACTGGCAGTTGCTTTAAAAATTAGAGACTATGTTGTTGGTGGAGGATTTATGTTTGCTATGTGTAGTGCTACCGATAGTTTTGAGATTGCCATAGCAGCAGAAGGAGTTGATATTTGCGAACCTATGTTTGATGGAGACCCTAGTGAACCGGGATATCAGTCCAAAATAGATTATAATAAGACTTTTGCGTTTAAAAACTTTACATTAGAACGTAGTCCAAATGTATATGAG
Source organism: Aquimarina atlantica (assembly GCF_000626715.1). Lineage (GTDB taxonomy): Bacteria > Bacteroidota > Bacteroidia > Flavobacteriales > Flavobacteriaceae > Aquimarina > Aquimarina atlantica. The sequence continues at coordinate 371,944 of NZ_AQRA01000006.1, forward strand.
TTTTCTTCAATCGATATGACTAGAAAGCGTCGTATCCCTAAAACAACTGATTATTTTACTTTGATGGATTTCTCTGCAAAATGGGATCCTATCCCAACTATGCTTTGTCAAAATCATACAGCTTTGGTTAAAGGGTTTATGGGGCAAACTACAGCTTATAATCCTAATGAGATTAAGTCTAATGTATTAGTATTGGGTGAAAATAAGACCAACTCAGAAGCTCGCTATATACATGGGATTAAAGGAAAAGGATTCTTTACATTTTACGGAGGGCACGACCCCGAAGATTATACACATAGAGTCGGTGATCCAAAGACAGAGCTAGAATTACATCCTAACTCACCAGGATATAGACTAATTCTAAACAACGTACTCTTTCCTGCTGCAAAAAAGAAAAAGCAAAAAACCTGATTGCAATTTCGTACTCCTAATCACGGTTTACAGGGATAAATTTACGTACTACATTTTATAATTTTGTTTTTAGATTCATGATAATGAAGCCTACATAAACAAAATGATAAAAAAAGTATTAATGATATTAGCTGCGATTTTTCTATTACTAACTACACTGGGTATTTATGGAGTGTATCGTTTTTTAAATCCATTTGGAGAATTGGTAAATAAGGAGAAATCTAATTCTTATTTCTATACACGGGATGGAGATAAAATTGTACACAGTCCGATGGGAAATTGGTTTTCTTTAGGTAAGACCGAAATGAATGTTGATTTTGATACTTTTCAGGTTTTAGGAAGAGAGTATGCAAAAGATCAAAACCATGCATATTATGGTGCAAAACTTCTGGATTTTGATATTGATGTTTCTTCTTTTACTGTTAAGTTTGATTATAATATACCTATGGATAAAAACCATGTATACATTTTGTATGATCGATATGATTTAGAAGATGGAGGAGGTTTTAAAATTTTAGAAGATGCAGACCCGGCCACATATGAACAGTTAAATTTTAGTTTTGCAAAAGACAAGAATTATATATTTAGGGATAATGAAAAACTAACAGAAGTAGACTATACATCTTTTGAAATACTTAATGAAGAGTTTTGCAAGGATAACAAAGGAGTATACTATTACTTATATCATGAACCCTTACGTAAGATTGAAACGAACCTATCAGAAGTAACTGTATTAAATCAATATTGTATTCGTGATGATAAATATGTATACCTTCATACCAGTAGAAGGAATGGAGAAAGCGTTGATGAAGTAGTTAGTATACCTTATAAGAATGCTGAAAAAATAACGTTTTTTGAAAATAATAGAATAATAAAAATAGATGATACGATCTATTATGAAACAACACCCTTAAAAGAAGCAGATGCCGATACTTTTGAAGAAGTAGGATATGGATATACCAAAGATATCAATCATGTTTTTTTTCTTGGAGAAATTGTTGAAGGTGCAGATTCTAAAACTTTTAAATATAATAGTAGAAACTACACTTTTTCAGACAAAAATTATATTTATGAATCGGGAGAAATTTTAAAGAAATCAAAAAGATGGTAATATAATGTTGTAAGGTAATTTAAGTACTACGACTACATTGTCTAGAATTAACTTATTTAACAAATTGTACTCATGAAAAATCTTATCCTAGTATCACTTTTGATTACAACTATTATTTCCTGTAAACAAGAAGTAAAACCAGAGAAAGAAATTAAGGTTCGCAAAGAACAAAAAGAAGAGATTATACCAGATAGATCAGGAGATTTTCCCGAAGATATTGCAACTGTTTTTAAAGCTCATGGGGGCATTAACAAGTTTGATCAAATGAATAGTATGATTTTTGAGATAGCTAAGCCCGAAGGAAACGAAAAACATACTATAGATCTTAAAACTCGTTATGCACGAGTAGAAACAAACAAATTTGTTTTGGGGTTTGATGGTAAAGAAGCTTGGATAGAGCAGGATTCTACTTATTTTAAAGGAAACCCTCGTTTTTATCACAATCTGATGTTCTACTTTTATGCAATGCCTTTTGTTTTGGGTGATGATGGAATTTCATATCAAAAGGTTGATGATCTTAATGTAGATGATGTTTCATATGCTGGTTATAAAATATCTTACGGAGATGGTGTAGGAGATTCACCCAAAGATAATTATTTCCTTTATTATGATAAAGTATCTGGAAAGATGAAATTTCTGGGATATACGGTTACATTTTTTAGTAAAGAATCCAGCGAAAAAATAAGTCTGATAGAATATACTACCTGGAATGATGTAAACGGAATATTACTTCCTGCAACTCTTAAATGGAGAGCGTATAAAGATGGTGTAGTAGGAGAGGTTAAAAGCGAAATAAATTTTGTAAATGCTAAAGTAGATAAGAAAAAAGTTTCTGGTTCATTGTTCAAAAAAACTGTTATAGAAGAAAGTAAGACTTTGTAGATAATGTATGTTGTAATGCCAGAAAACTTAATTGAAAATAAGTTTTAAAAATCAAATAAGATTAAGAGAATATGACATTACATTTCAGGTTCATTACTATAATTTTAGTTTTAACTTTTTGTACAAATAATTTTGCTCAGCCACAGGAAATACCAAATACGGCCAAATTACCTGATACTTCATCATGGGAATCTGTAAGGAGGCAAATTAAAATGGAGACCCGTTTTATCAAGAGATGGCCTGATGCCGAGCATTATTATAAAAGAGGTAAATATAAAGCAGTAATACATGAGTGGAAATCAGCATTATCAGATTTGGATAAATCAATTGAGTTTAACCCTAATGTAATGATTTCATATTATATTAGAGGGGGTGTGAAGGAAAGATTAGATGATTTAGAAGGATCGAGAGATGATTTTTCAAAAGTTATCGAACTAAGACCAGATTTTAAAATGGCTTGGTTAGATAGAGCCCAGATTTATACAAAACTTAAAAATTTTGATGCTGCAAAAGCAGATTTGGATATGGCTCTAAAATTGTACCCAAATTGGAGCCTCGCTTTCTTTCGATTTGGTAATTTGTATAGTGATAAAAAAGACTACGATAAGGCAATAATATATTACGAAAAATGTATAGAAATCAACAAAGGTTCATATATGGCATATAATAATTTGGGAGATATATATTATAAGAAAAAGAACTATGACAAAGCAATTTTTTATACCACAGAAGCAATACTAATTTTTCCCAACTATGTAAAAGCTTTAAAAACAAGAGTAGGAGCAAAAATAGCTAAAGGAGATACGGATTTTTGTGAAGATATTAAAAAGTTGGTAAAATTAGGAGATATAGAATCGATATCAATTATTAATGAATATTGCCCAAATTGATTGATAAAGTAATATAACCTTAATGACAATTGTATTTTCTTAGTAAGTATACATTAGCCTATATTAGGGACAGATTTTTTTAAAGAAGTAACGCCTTTTTAACTAAAAAGGCGTTACTTCTTTAAAAGGATTATTTAAAACTATTATTTAGTGTATTTTTCACTATATCGTTTCCATAACTTAGTCTGATGGCTTTCTAAGCTAATATCACGTCCTTGAATAAAAGCTTTCTCTAATTGATTTGTGCGCATATCCAGAGCATCACCAATACTTATAAATAAAGTAGCATCTTTGCCAACTTCAAGAGTTCCGGTACTATTATCTATACCTAGAATTTTGGCACTATTACCAGTAATAAGCTGTAAGGCTTTTTCTTTATCTAATCCATGTGCAGCAACAGTTCCTGCCTGAAATGGTAAATTTCGAGCATTAGCGCGCTCCATTTGCCCGCTATTCTGTATTGCGACCAATACTCCAGCATCCATCAATAATTTTGCATTTTTATAGGGTAAATCATAATCTTCATCTTCTTGTTGCGGAGTAGAATGTGTTCTTGTAGCTAATACAGGGATATTGTTTTGTTTTAACTGATTTGCAACTTTGTAAGCTTCATAAGCACCTACCAAAACTATTTTCTTGATATCATTTTCTTTAGAAATACGAAGTACATCCAAAATTTCTTTTTCGGTATTTACATGTACAAACAAAGTTTTTGATCCATCAAAAATGCCTTTCATTGCAAGATGAGGAAGGTTTACTGTTGTTGTATTTGATTTAATAGAAGCTTTGGATTGATGTATAAAATCTACCAATTCTGTTATTTGTTCTACATATTTTTTATTGGGTTTATATCCTGGTTCTTCACCAAGCCACCAACGACCCCTGGTAAAGGAACTTGGCCAATTGATGTGGATACCATCATCTACTTTTATAGTTGCATCTTCCCAATTCCAGGCATCTAGTTGTACAATCGATGATGTTCCCGAAATTCTACCGCCACGGGGAGTAATCTGCGCCATCAAAACACCATTAGGGCGCATGCTTTCAACAATTTTACTCTCTGCGTTGTAAGCAATAATGCTTCGAATATGCGGGTTGTAATTTCCAATCTCGCTATCGTCATCTGTGGCACGAACAGCACCTATTTCTACTAATCCTAATGTAGAATTTGGAGCTATAAAACCAGGATAGACATGTTTACCAGAAGCATCGATTACGGTTCCTTTTGCAGAGGCACTTCCATTAGTACCTATTGCCGTTATCTTTCCCTTTTCAAAAATGAGAATGCTGTTTTCAATAACTTTTCCATTACCAATGTGCGCTGTAGCACCAGTAATCGTTATTGCTTCACTCTGAACTTTTGCTGGAGTTTGCTGCGCTGTTACTTTTCCAAAGGAAATAATGTACAGTGCTATTATGAATACTATTTTTTTCATATCTATTTTGTATAATTCTCTTGTCACACTAATCTTGTCGAAGTGTTGTTTGAATTGATTCTGAACAAGTTGAGTGTACATATATTTTTAATTAATAGTTTCTAAAGTTTCACATTCGAACTGTTGTTTTTCCTTTTTCTTGGCAGGTTGCGTTTTAAGACCACTGTTTTTTGCCTTTAACATCATAGTAGAAAGTTTGTTTCTTTCTGCTGCAATAGATTTTCTCATAGCCTTATCTTTTTCAAGATCAAAATAGATTGCTCCTTCGATTATAGTCTTTTCTGCTTTTGCATATATCGATAGAGGGTGATCAGTCCATAATACTAAATCTGCATCTTTGCCTATTTTGATACTTCCTACTCGGTCATCAATATGTAACAGTTTAGCAGGATTAAGAGTTACAAATTTCAAAGCATCTTCTTCGCTTACACCACCGTATTTTACAGATTTTGCAGCTTCTTGATTAAGACGGCGAGACATTTCTCCATCATCACTATTAATTGCAGTAACGACCCCTTGTTTATGCATAATTGCAGCATTATATGGGATCGCATCATTTACTTCATATTTATAAGCCCACCAATCAGAGAAGGTAGACCCTCCAACCCCATGTGTTGCCATTTTATCTGCTAATTTGTATCCTTCTAGAATATGCGTAAAAGTGTTAATTCTAAAGTTAAATTTTTCGGCAACCTTCATTAGCATATTGATCTCACTTTGAACATAAGAATGGCAGCTGATATAACGTTGACCGTTTATTATTTCTGCCAGAACCTCCATTTCGGTATCCTTACGATAGGGTTTACCGCTAGTTTTACGTTTATGATATTCTTTTGCACGAGAAAAGTAATCTATATATAATTGTTCGACTCCCATTCTTGATTGAGGGAAACGACTAAAACTTTGCCAGTTACTTTGTTTTACATTCTCTCCTAATGCGAATTTGATAAATTTAGGTGAATTGCGATAGATAAGGTTATTAGCGCTTTCTCCCCATTTTAATTTTATGATTGCAGAACGTCCTCCTATTGGATTGGCAGAACCGTGAAGAATCTGTATTGAAGTTACACCACCGGCCAGGTTTCTATAGATATCGATATCATCAGGAGATACGACATCTTCGATAGTTACTTCAGCAGAAGAATTATGTCCAGCTTCGTTAATTGCTGCTGCAGCGATATGAGAATGCTCATCAACAATACCAGAGGTAAGGTGTTTTCCTGTAGCGTCTATTATTTTAGCGTTACTATCATTAAGGTTTTTACCAATAGCAGAGATTTTACCATTTTTGACTAGTACATCGGTCTTGGTTAAAATTCCATCGGTTTCATTGGTCCAAACTGTTGCATTTTTAAATAGTAGCGACTCTGATTTTAGTAATTGGGAATTCCCATATGCTATATTAGGATACACAACAGGAAGAACTTCTGGTTTTTCTTTTTTATCGGTCGACTTTTTATCCTTTTTTTCAGATGACTCTTCAGGTTTCTTCTTTGCCGAAAAAGAAGTTTGTGCTCCATTAGGAAGAATAGCCTTACCGCTCCAAAAATTAGGAGAATCAGTAATGCTGGATACAATCCTTGTATATTGCGTTTTAGTTGTATCAGTATCGGTAAAAGTGATAGTTACCCAATCATTCTTATAGTTTATTTTAGTACCTAATTTTGTTTCGCCAAGTTTTATTTCGGCTTTAGGTTTTGTAGGCTTTCCAGAAATTGACATATCATATGTTTTTCCGGCAAGGGTTAGCTCATAATTACCGTTAATGTCGGTAACATTCATGTCATTAACTACATTTTTATGACCCTGTACCCAATTTTCATAAATAATATTGTCTTTTGAAAATAATTCGCTTTTGGTGATTAGAAAATTGGCATAACTTCCTTTTTTTATACTTCCTAAAAGATTACTCTTTCCTAAAATCTGTGCAGGTACTGTTGTTAGAGCAGCAATGGCAGTTTTTTTATCAAGACCATACTCAATGGCTTTCATGATTCTATTTTTAAGATCTGCTATCTTTTTTAATTTATGGGTAGTTAAAGAAAAGGTAATCCCATTTTTTGATAATACTGAAGGATTTGTCGGAGCCTGGTTCCAATGTTTCATATCTCCAAGGCTTACCAAATTAGTCATAAAAGGGTCAGAAACATCATATGCTTCAGGAAAATCCAGAGGAATGATATACTTGGCATTGGTTGCTTTTACTTTGTCGATCCTGGCATATTCATCTCCACCGCCAACAAGTATGTATTGTGTCTTAAATTGATCCCCAACCTTATCGGCTCTAAAACCGTTTATTCGGCTTCCGGCTTCAAAAATTTGAGGAAGGTTTTTATTCCTGTTTAAAGCTTCTAGAGATAGATCTTTGTTGGTTGCATTGCCACCAGCATACCAATCGGCATCGTGATACATTTGTCTTAGAAGTGCCATAGCTCCCATTAGTGAAGTAGGGTATATTTGTTTACTTTTATTACTCTTAGAAAAAGATAAAAATTGTGATGAACGATCACTTAATAGTCGATCTCCTTCTGTACCTTCATTATTTAGAGCCACCAATAGTCCTGTTCCTCTTACAATACCATCGGGCATATGTGTATTAAGCACTCCAAACCCTTCTTTTACATATTCTGTTGCCTTTTTGGCATCATATTTAAAGGATGTTAGAGCATTCGTTTCGGGACGAATGTGATCGTTCCAGTAATACCCTTCTCGGGAGGCTTCATATTGAGGATTACCACTAAAAGGGCTTCCTCCTTTCCGTTTAGGTTTTTCGATTCCAAAATTGGTAAACGGATCAATAAAAGAAGCATAAATATGCTTTCCCTTTAGGTCAATTATCACACTATTTGCAGGAGGTGTAATAGCATTCCCTACCTGTACAATCTTACCCTTTTGGATAATTAGAGTTCCGTTTTTGATTTCGGTATCGGGTGTTGTGTGAATCGTTGCGTTTTTAAATACGGTATAATTAGAATTTGTGGTGTTAACCCCATCATTTTTTGGGAAATAATCCTGAGAGTAAGAATTTAAAATTCCGCATATCACCGTAAGTGATAATAGAAGTTTTTTCATAAATGTAGTGTAAAAGTAAATTGAATCCGATTTAAAGATAATGGTTGAAATAAAAAGAGGTTGTTAATTAAGATTGTTTTAACATTAGCTATTGCCCTATTAAATTTGTATTTTTAGAGTTATATCTATATTGATTAACAATAGAATACATAATAATGAAAAGTTTTTTTATTCTTTTTTTATGGATTGGTAATACCTTGATGATTAGCCAAACCAATATAAACAACAATTTTAATTCTAGTAATAACTTAGCATATGATACTACAAAAGTACTTAATGTATATAATAGCCCTACTGGAAATAGTTATACCGAAAAATCGATAAAAGGACATAAATATTATAATGAGGAGTATAAAATAGCAGAAATTTATGTTGATGATAGGATGATTCATAAATATGCTGTTCGTTATGATGCCTATCACGATCAAATTGAGGTTATCGAGAATGATAAAAAATTTGTGCTTTCTAAAGAAAATAAAATCCGGGTCGTTTTAAAAGACTATGAATACGGGCTACTATTAAATAAAAAGGGAGTAGAAGAGTATTTTATTCTCTTTAACAAGAATAAGGAAACTTCGTTAGTATTAAAAGCAAGAAAAAAAATCGAGGATGCCAAAAAACCTCAATCAGGTTTTGAGAAACCTAGGCCTCCAGCTTTTTATAGAGATTATTCTTATTTTATAAAAAATAATTCAGATGATTTAAAGAAAGTAAGACTGAAAAAGAATAGCATTCTTACCGTTTTGAAAGACAAAAAAGAAGAACTTGAAAAATTTGCATCTTCAAAGAAACTGAAGTTTAAAAAAGAAGCAGATTTAATTAAGATTATAGATTACTACAATACATTGTAGTGCTATTTTAGAGTTTTGTCCTGCACTAATTTTAAGATAAAAATATAATTCCTACTATTCTTTCTATTTTTAACTTCTAATAGAAACAGAATACATTCGTTCAGAAATTTCGATCTAATTTTGATTATTATATGTAGGGTGAATCCTTACATTGCTATATACGGTATGCCATAATTGAATCAAATATAAAGCTAAGGTTGATATAAGAGATGTTGTTAATTAAGATTGTTTTAACATTAGATATACTAGTATAAACTAGGATTTTTAGAAATTTACGAAAATATTAACAATAAAATTTTATACTAATGAAAAACCTTTTTATTCTTTTTTTAATCATAAGTAATACGGTAATGATTGGACAAGAGACCTTTGGAGGAGGAGCTTCGGACCCTGGAGGTAACACAGCAATAGGGCCTTTTAGTTCAACAATTATGGTACAACAAAAAGCTCGTAACACTACCATTAAAGGGCATCAGTATTTTGAAGAGAATAATGAAATGGCTACAATATATGTGAATAAAAAGCAGGTACGCCAATGTTTGGTTAGATACAACGCTTTTAATGGAGAATTAGAATATGTAGATGATAATAAAAGATTTAATATGCTAAAAGTAGAGAACTTAGAAGTTGCTCTTAAAAAGTATAGCTATAAATTGTATGAATATGAGGGAGATAGACAGTTTTTTGTTGTGTATAATAAAGGGGCGTTTTCTTTGGGAATGAAAGCATTGAAAAAAATAAAACAAGGAAAAGAAGCGGTAACCAGTTATGATGCCAGTACACCTTCAAAATATGTTGAGAATAACAAATATTTTATAATTGATAATGAAAAAGGAGAGGTTAAAAAAGTAAAACTTAAGAAAAAAGATATACTTAAAGTTTTAGATAAAAAAGAAGAACTTGAAAAGTTTGCCTCTTCAAAAAAACTAAGTTTTAAGAAGGAAAAAGACGTGATTAAGATTATTAATTATTATAGTTCTCTATAGTATATCAGATTATTAAATAGTATTTTTTATAAAGGGGCGATATTATGTATAAAAGTCGTCTCTTTTACTTGGGGAAAATTTAAATTAAATAGAATGAAAAAATTGTTTTTAGCGCTTTTATTGTTGCAAAGCTCTCTAGTAGTAGCACAAGCTAAAAATGGTTCTGTTGCAGGAGCCGAAGAAACATCAGATATGAGTGCTTATGGGACTCGAGTAGTTGTTAAGAAACCTCCAAAATACAGCGTTCAGGGGCATCAGTATTATGAAGATGAAAATAAACTTGCTTCAGTATATGTAAACGGAAAAAAAATGCGGAGAGCCTATGTTAGATATAATACTTTAAATGATGAAATTGAGGTTACAGAAGTATTCAATATTCTGAAAAAAGAGAATATTCGGGTTGTTTTAGATGAAGGGTATGTATACAAGATGTTAGAGTATGAAGGAACAAAGCAGTTCTTTGTCTTTTTAAAAGAAGGAAAGAATTCTTTGGTGATGAAGGTAGAAAAGAAGATAAAACAAGGTCAAAATGCAATTGATGCTTATGAAAAGACAACGAATGACAAGTATATAGAAAAACGTAATTATTTTATATTGAAAGCCGGAGGTGAATTACTCAAAATCAGATTAAAACAGAAAGATATATTGAAAGTTTTTGAAGATAAAAAGAGTGAAATCGAAAAATACGTTTCTTCAAAAAGACTTAATTATAAAAAAGAAAATGATCTAATGAGGATTGTGGGGTATTATAATACCTTATAGTTGCTCTATAATCTGGTTTTATAATAATTGACTAATAAAGCTACGACATAACTATAGGTTTCCATACCATCAGGTTGGTTATTAGCTTTTAGATAACTATCATAAGTACTTTTAAAAATGGGTTCGAGGGGATTTTCATAAGATTCCCAGAACTCATTTACTTCAATATAATTTCTTCTAATACCAGGTCTTAGTTTTTCGATAAGACAGATTGCTTTTTCTTCATTACGAAGATAGAGATCATTTAAGCAAAATTTTAAGGCAAAGGTAGCTCCGCTATAATTAAAATATATGTCATCATAATTCATTGTAGTTAATGCCGCAATAAAATTGGCTTCATTCTCTTTAGCAAATCCCAATTGATGCGCTTCTTCATGACAACTAGTAGTAGGAGCTTTGTAATTAAGTATTAGTCCATTTACCTGTGCTTCATTGGTAATAGGGTTTAAATACCCACTAAAACCCATATAAGTAAGAGGAAGACTTAATATAGATGTTTTAATACTTTTAGGGTGATATTGTAATACAGGGAATATTTGATGTAACTGATCGTAAGCAGGAACTGTTTTTTGAAATATTTCTTCTTTAGAATAAGGAATATGTATTGGTAGTGAATCATTAGATTCTAGTTGAAGATGTAAAGAATTGGCCCGAAGTATAAATTTCTCTGAAACAGTAATCAGTTCTTCTTCAGTATATACGTCATCTATATGTAATATCTCATGCAAGGGTAATCTATAATAATTCATTCCCCAAAGAATATGAAAACAAGCATATACAACAGATAAAGTAGCACCGATATCCAATACCACTTCTTTCCAAAACAATCGTTTTTTAAATACTTTTTTAAATAAAAAACGTATTAGCATAATAATCAAAACACAATATAAAATGTCTCCAAAAGAAAATGGAAGCCATCCAAATACGTATCGCAAAGCCTTAGAGATATAAACAAACAAGCCATTACTATAAAATCGCTCTATAACTTCGGGGAACAAAGACAGAATTTGAATCAGAATGATTTGAACAGGAAGTAATAGGGTGAGATAAAGTTTTGTCTTAGATTGCATGGGATAAAGATATTTACAATTCTCAATTTAGAATGAAGAATTAAGAGTTTTTTAGTATCTATTCGTTTGACCCCAGAAACTTTGAGACTTTGATAGCACTATGCTTTGATACTTGATTTAAAATTTAGAATTTTGTTGCATATCTATAATATAAAGCGGTCAATATTTAAACATCAATTATGAATTCAGAAATAAGAAGCCTTGAGCCTAAAGTGATATGGAATAAATTTGCAGATCTTAATGCAGTTCCCAGACCTTCAAAAAAAGAAGAACGTGTTATTGCATTTATGAAAAATTTTGGAGAATCATTAGGGTTAACTACCGAGGTCGATAAGGTTGGTAATGTTCTAATAAAAAAACCAGCTACTCCGGGAATGGAAGATCGAAAAGTGGTGGTGATGCAATCTCACCTGGATATGGTACATCAAAAAAATGCAGATACCGATTTTGATTTTGATACCCAAGGTATAGAAATGTATATTGATGAAGATTGGGTTAGAGCCAAAGGAACAACACTTGGTGCTGATAACGGACTGGGAGTAGCTACAATTATGGCAGTTTTAGAATCTACAGATATTGCGCACCCTGCTATCGAGGCATTATTTACCATAGATGAAGAAACTGGGATGACTGGTGCTATGGGATTAGAAGGAGGATGGTTACAAGGAGATATATTACTAAATCTGGATACAGAAGAAGATGATGAAATAGGAGTTGGTTGTGCTGGCGGAATTGATGTTACAGCAAAAAGAAGTTACAAAGAAGAACCGGTTACAGAAGGTAAAGTAGGATATACAATTGCTATTACTGGGCTTAGTGGAGGACATTCTGGAATGGATATTCATAAAGGATTAGGAAATGCTAATAAAATAATGAATAGACTATTATTTGATGGTTTTGAGAATTTTGGTTTACAGATTAGTGAAATAAAAGGAGGGAGCTTGCGTAATGCAATTCCGAGAGAGAGCTTTGCAATAGTTGTAGTAGATGCAGTACAGGCAAAAGCTTTTGAATTCGAAATAGGAGAGTTGTCAAAGATAATCCAAAATGAACTTTCTATCGCTGACCCAGATCTTACTATAGAAATTAATACAACAGATTTACCAAAGCAAGTAATGGAGTTAGGTGTTCAGGAAGGAGTAATAAAAGCATTATATGCTGCACATAATGGAGTGTACGCTATGAGTGCCTCAATCCCTGATTTGGTAGAAACTTCTAATAATATTGCTAAAATAACAATAGGACAAGGAGATATTACTATCGAATGTTTAACCCGAAGTAGTGTAGAATCTTCTAAACTAGATCTTGCAAACAAGTTAAGGGCTACTTTTGAGTTAATAGGATGTGAAGTAATCACTAGCGGAGATTATCCTGGTTGGGCTCCTAATATGAATTCTCCAATTTTAAAAGTAATGGACGAATTGTATCAAAATCTTAATGGTGAAAAAGCACATGTAGCTGCCTGTCATGCAGGATTAGAATGTGGTATTCTGGGGCAAAATTATCCAGATATGGATATGATATCATTTGGTCCAACAATCTTAGGAGCACACTCACCAGACGAAAGAACAAGTATCTCGTCGGTACAAAAATATTGGAAATTCGTAAAAGAAATCTTAAAAGAAACTCCGAAAAAATAGTAATCTTAACTATTTAATTTGGAGAACAATATATAGATCTATCTTGCTTCTAAGACATAACGTCTGATATAAGTAAGATAGATCTTTTTGGTTTACAGAAGTATGTAATAAGATCATTCTATATTACCTTAATTCATTGCTTTAGAATTTCCTTATCATATTCACCCGAATTAGTTATTTTTAAACTGCGGTAGAAAAATGATTCTTATCTCTTTTAGATTATATAATTAGCACAAAATGGTTATACATTACCCTAAACTAATAATGGTAAAAAATATAATAATAGCTCTAATCATCATAAGCATATCTGGGTGTAATAGTTCGCAGACTAATAAAAAAACATCTGTGACTTTTGTAGATACGACAAAAACAGTAGCCTCAGATAGCTTATATTCTAATAAGCAAGAAGATGCTATAAACGATAAGCAACGTGAAATTAATGAACAAGAAATTGAAATTAGTATCAAAAATGAATCTGATTATTCAGAAAAATTTATTGAAGGACTTAAAAAATTAAGAGAAGAGAAGATCACACTTTCTGATAGTCTGCTAATTTTAAATGATAAAGACACTATTCATTTTCCAGGAACCCCAAAAATAGGTCGTAGAATAACGTTAACTGGTAAAAAAGATAACCTTGCTATTGCGGTTACAATTAAACGACTTAATTATACTACAATCGATTATAAAATAGAAATGATAGAATTTGGTAAATCAAGCCATATCCAAAATGGAAAAGCAGATATAGCTTCGAGTTTCTATTTTGGTGACGAATCTGATGAAAGTGATAAAACCGGAGTTAGTTATTTTGTAACCGAATTTTCTGACCTAAGAGAAAATGATTGTTACACGTATATTAGAGTTGGTTATGAAGAAGAAACTAGCCCTTACTTACTTGGAAAAATAATAAAGAATTGTAATGGTAAACTATTGGATATAGACCTTGACAATTTCTCGACGTTAATAGAAAAATAAAACATTATAAAATGGTCTAATTTTTATCTAAAAATGAATCCAGAAAAAATAGTACAAGAACAATTAGAAGCTTATAATAATAGAAATTTATCTGATTTTTTGTCTTTTTATGTTGAAGATGTAAAGATTTATAATTTCCCTGATTCAGAACCATTTATTAATGATAGTTCAAAACTAAAAGAAGTATATCAAGATGTTTTTGAGAATTCACCTAAACTAAAAGCAACTATTACAAACAGAATAGTATTTGATAATAAAGTAATTGATAGAGAGCAGGTAACGGGTAGAAAAGGAATTGATTTTATTGAAGTTGTAGTGATTTATGAAATTGAAAACAATCTAATATCAAAAGTTCATTTTATTAGAAAATGAAGCAAAAAATGAAACTTCCTCGATAGAGAAGAAAATAAAAAACACAATCAAAATATGTTAGTCATATGAAAAATACAGATGCACCAATTGTAGTAGAAGAAATTTATATGACGACTCTAGAAAATGTTTGGAAAGCCATAACAGAATTAGACCAAATGAAAAAATGGTTTTTTGAACAAATTAAATCATTCGAAGCTAAAGAAGGATTTGAAACACAATTTGTTGTCGAGATCGAAAATCGAAAATTCACCCATCTATGGAAAATAGAAGAAGTTATACCAAATCAAAAAATAAAATATAACTGGAGATATAAAGAATATGAAGGAGATTCATTTGTAACATTCGAATTGTTTGAAAACGAGAGTAATGTTAAACTAAGATTAATCACCGAAATAATACACAGTTTTCAATCAAATGTTCCAGAATTTACAAGAGAGAGTTGTGTAGGAGGTTGGGAGTACTTTGTCAAAAGTAGTTTAAAAGAATACTTGATGCCCGAAAAATAGGTGTATAACGAAACTCTACTCCCAGAGATGGTTAAATCATTACTTAGATTTATCAATATCTTAAAGAATCATGGATGGATAGCAAAGAAATTAAAATAAGGCAACTTGTAGCATCAGATAAATCACAATTGGCAAAACTTGCCAACAATCATAATATATCAAATAACTTAAGAGACTATTTCCCTAATCCTTATAATGAAGAGGATGCCAAGTCCTTTATTAAAATGACAATACAACAAGATCCTATAGTGAGTTTTGGGATAGAGTTTAAAGGTGAACTTTGCGGAGTTATATCACTGATGCTTCAAGATGATATGTATAGAAAATCAGCAGAAATCGGGTATTGGCTAGGAGAACCCTATTGGGGTAAAGGGATTACTACAAAGGCCGTAGACCAGATAACCAAATATGGATTTGAAAAATTGAATTTGATCAGAATATATGCAGGAGTTATTGAATACAATACGGCTTCGATGAGTGTACTCGAAAAAAGTGGGTTTAAAAAAGAAGGAATATTCCGAAAAGCGATTGTTAAGAATGATAAAATTTGGGACGAACATAGATATTATATCTTAAATAAAAAGGTATAATGAGCATTGTTCTCATACTCAATAGATAATAAAGTATGATTTTAGATTTTGAAAAATGAAAATAACAGAGATAGAGCTCAATAAAGAATACTTGATTGCTAAACAAAGCAAGGACATAAGTTATTCTGATGTTTTTCAATTAAGAACAACATCCTTAAAAGAAGTGCCTAAACCAAAAGATTGTATGGTAGCATTTTTTAAAGCCTTCTCACCGTTTTTTATAAAATTATTACTCTCAAGAGAGAAAATAGCCAAAAAAATGGGACTAAAAACGGCGACTAAACTCACTCAAAAAGAAAGAGAAGCACATTTGAACGAATTTGAAGGTAATATTGGAGATAGTATTGCATTATTTGATGTGTTAGACAAGAGTGATATAGAATTGTTAACAGGGCAGAGAGATAAACATCTAGACTTTAAATTGTCTTTTATTAGTTATGAAGAAGGAGACGACAAGATAATGGAACTAGCTACCACAGTAAAAATTCATAATACTTTAGGAAAAATATATTTCTTTTTGGTGAAACCGTTTCATCGATATTTTATGAAAAAGATATTTATAAAAATGGAAAAAGAAGTAACGCTTATAGAAAAAAGAAGACACGATAATACAGCAAACTGATCTTCTTTCACTTTAAAAATTTTATCATAATCAAGGTATTAAACTAAAAATACGTCAATTTTAAGAATCACAATTCTAAAAATGTAATCGTCTGTAAATCTTCACTATATCTAGCCTAAGCGTTATGTTAGTTTTAATTGGTTAACTGGCAAGTAATCAATAAAATAAAAAATATTTGGTTTATTGATAGCTCTTAAATATATTTGCAGTGTACTAGATAACTAATACACTAGCCATGATCCAAATTAAAGACTTACGGTTCTATTACCCAAAAAGCAAAATAATCCTGGACAATATTACTTTAGATTTTGTTCCTGGAAATATTTATGGACTTTTTGGTAAGAATGGTGAAGGAAAGAGTACATTAATGAAGATAATGACTGGATTGCTATTTCCAAAAGCAGGTTATTATCGGGTTTTGGGTAAAGATATTTCGGGAAGAAATGTAAAATGTCTTCAGGAGATTTTTATGGTACCAGAAGATTTTGAGCTACCAGGGCTTAAAATTTCTACTTATGAACAAGTAAATTCTCCTTTTTATCCGGGGTTTTCTAGAGATCAGTTTTATAAACTAATAGAAGAGTTTAAACTTTCTGCCGATGAAAATATATCAACCCTTTCTTTTGGTAATAAAAAGAAAGTACTTATCGCATTTGGAATAGCAACAAATACAAAACTCTTGCTTATGGATGAACCTACAAATGGGTTAGACATTCCATCAAAAAGTCAATTTAGAAAAATCATGGCTCTGGCGGTTGATGAAGGAAAATGCATTATTATTTCTACTCACCAGGTTAGAGATTTACATAGTTTGATAAATCATATCGTAATTCTGGATCAGTCCAAAGTAGTATTTGATCAACCCCTTTCTAATATTTCTGAACATTTATGGTTTGGAAAACCTATGCGGGATGAAAGAGAGTCTATTATTTATTCTGAAACGTCTTTTGGAGGAAAGGCCATGCTTTTTAGGCAGGATAGAGATGAGACCGAAGTAGATCTCGAATTATTATTTAATGCCGTTTTAAGTGAATCTAATAAAATTAATAATGCCTTAAATACATTTCATGATGAAGCAATTTAACATTAGTAGAATAGGCAATTTTATATATAGAGATATTATACTTCTTAAAGGAGCGATAATTACTACTTTATCGGTTGTAAGTGCTATTTTTTTTATTGTCTTTTTGTTTAGTTTACGAGGAGATCATCAGATTACGAGTGGTGAGTTTATGAGTGTGTTCGGTAAATTTTACGTAGCATTGGGAGTATTGTTTATTTTTTCGGTTTTTAAAGAAGCGCATAATCAAAAATCAAATCATTTCTATTTTTCATTACCTGTTTCGTCTTATGAAAGAATAGCTGCAGCGTGGCTTAGCACTTTTGTGGTATATACTCTTGTGTTTTCAATTCTTGGTTTTTTGATAGGGCAAATAGCAATCATATTGGGTAGTATATTTTCTAAAACGAATTTTCACCTGTTACCGATATTTTCAGAAAGCTACTGGCACACGGTCAAAGTGTATTTTGTTATACAACCCGTATTTCTCTATGGTGCAATTGCATTTAATAAAAATAGAGTTGGTAAAACATTACTTGTCGTCGTATTATTTGTTATTGGGCTGATAGTGCTAAATATGATGCTTTTTGGGATCCTCAATTACAATTATGATGTGTTTTCTGGAGAAGGACTAGCATCAGAAGCATTTGATAAAACCGGACAAGATTTCTCTGCAATAGGAAAAGGATTTTTTATGGGCATTTTTGCCCCATTAATGCTATTGGCAAGTTATTTTAAGATAGTTGAAAAGGAAGTTTAAGAATGGATTTTGATAACAGCAAACCTATTTATTTACAAATTGTAGATGTTTTCTACGAAAATATACTTGTAAAAAAATGGCAGGAGAACGAAAGAATACCTTCTGTAAGAGAGATTGCTGTTATGGTAGAGGTGAATCCTAACACTGCAATACGAGCTTTTACCTATTTGCAGGAGCAAGAAGTAATCTATAACAAAAGAGGAATAGGGTATTTTGTTTCAGAAAACGGATATAATAAGGTTCTTGATATTAAAAGAAAAGAATTTATGGAAGATCTCCTTCCTGATATATTTAAAAAAATGAGATTACTTGATATAAATTTTGAAGAAGTAAAAGATTCATTTAATCAATATTTAAATAATATAGATCATGAAAACAAGTAATTGGATTGTAATAGGTGCATTAGGAGCTGTTATTCTTTTTTTCCTGGCTTTTCAGTTTTCTATACATGATAAAGTTAGAGAAGGAGAGTTACGAGAAAATGCAATTCAATATACAGGGAATATGATATCCGAAATAAGGAATGTTTCTGCATTTAGCAAGATATCGGTTACTCATGGTATTGAAGTTTTTTTTAAACAAGATAGCATAACAGCGGTAAAAGTAGAAGCCTCAGGAAATTTGATGCCCCATATCAAAACCGAAGTGAAGCATAAAAAATTAATCATAGAAAAAACTAAAAGAGAGCAGAAAGAAGACACCGTGAGAATATTTGTTTCTAATCACCAGTTGGATTCATTACAGGTGAGTTCAGCATCATATTTTGAAACAAAAGGTACTGTTTCTGGAAAAGATTTAGTACTACAATTTACTAAAGATAGTAATGGAAATCTCGAATTGTCCTATGAATCGATTAAATGCTCTGCCACTCCTGGGTCTAATGTAAAAATAAAAGGAAATACAAATCAAATCGATTTCTCTAACTAATCAATAGAGAAGAAAACTAAATATCATCATCAATCAAAAAACGAACAGTTATGGATTTAATCAAAAACGAAGATTACCAGGTGCAAAATAGGACCGCAAGAATTGCAGGACTAGTTTATTTATGTGTTGTACTTACTGGAATCTTTAATCTAGTGTATGTACCCTCAAAACTTATAGTATGGGATGATGCCGCAATTACATTTAATAATATAACGACATCAGAAATGTTATTTCGAATGGGGATTTTAAGCGGATTGATTAGCTATGTATGTTATATAATGTTACCAATAGTTTTATACAAATTACTTAAACCAGTTCATAAAGAATATGCAATAGTAATGGTAGTATTTGCTATTATTAGTGTTCCTATCTCTTACTTGAATATACAAAACAAAGTAGATGTTCTTTCTTTGATTGGTAATGCAGAATATCTGAAAGTGTATACCGGAGAACAGTTGCAAGCACAGGTAATGCTGCTTTTGGAGTCTTATCATAACGGAATTCTTATTGTTGAGGTATTTTGGGGACTTTGGCTCTTTCCTTTTGGATATCTGGTTTTTAAATCAGGTTTTCTTCCTAAAGTATTGGGTATTTTGTTAATGATGGGTTGTTTTAGCTATTTGATAACCGTATGTGCAGGACTACTTTTTCCGCATTACAAAATTCCTTCTTTTGTTATGCTTCCTGCCAGTATAGGAGAAATAGGTTCTTGTTTGTGGCTACTAATCATGGGCACAAAAAAAATAATCAACATACATAGCTAATAGTTAGAATACATATATCTGGATAAAATATCTAGACAAAATGTTTAAAAACTAAGTATTTAGGTCAAAAAAAATCATCATCATCAATCAAAAAACGAACAATTATGAAATCAAAACACGCTATCGCAGGTACGTTAGAAAACGATTCTGTGAAAACTAAAAAGGTATCAAAATTCTATTTACATGCAATGCGTGCTATTTACCTCCTTACTTTTTTAAGTTTGGGGCATAGTACATGGTCAGAAATTATAAACCCCAGTGAAGTTTGGGGACCTTATGATGGGGTTACCTATAGTTTTTGGGCAGCATATGCTACTTTGATGGGTTTAGGAATACGATACCCTTTAAAAATGTTACCATTGTTATTACTACAGCTATTCTATAAGTCGGTATGGGCGATAGGTATTGCATACCCTTTATGGTCTTCTGGTCAATTAGATTCGACCTCAGAAGGATTCCTCAGACCATTTCTTATAGCAATTCCTATTGACCTTATTGTTATTCCCTGGGGATATGTGTTTAAAAACTACATAAAGGAACTTTTTAGATTTAGATAATCTATCGAACTTTTTTAAAATACCTCTATCAGTGTTAATTTCTTACTTCTTATAAAAAGAAGTAAGAAACTTGACGCTTATCATCAACCATCATCAATTAAAAAACGAATACAATGAAATTAGAAAATAGTAGTGCAAATATTGCACAATCTAAAGCTATGAGAGCAGATAAAGCTTTGAGTACCACGGTAGCATTTTGGTTCCTAATAGCCGTTATAGGTCAATGGATCTTTGTATATTATGTAGCTTTCTTTTATGGTAGTTCTGCGATAAAAGGAGATTTTGAGAAATGGAATGAAGTTCTTCCTCATGGGTACATTCCTGGTGAAACTATGGGTAATTTAGCAGTTGCCTTACATATCGTCTTAGCTATCATTATTATGGTAGGTGGACCGCTTCAGTTTATTTCTCAAATTCGTACCTATGCCCGCACTTTTCATCGATGGAATGGTCGTATCTATATCTTCACAGCACTATTGATTGGTGTTGATGGACTTTATATGATTTGGACTCGTGGTAATGTAGGAGGGTTTATTGGTCAAGTAAGCGTTAGTATCAATGCCTTTTTGATTATGTTTTTTGCTATTATGTCCTGGCGCACAGCAGTTGCTCATGATTTTAATAAACACAGACGATGGGCACTTAGATTGTTTTTGGTATCAAATGGTGTCTGGTTTTTTCGTATTGGATTAATGTTTTGGCTTTTTGTTAATGGCGGCCCGGTTGGTTTTGATCCAGAGACATTTCGGGGGCCATTTCTCGTATTCCTGGGTTTTGGTCAATTTTTAGTACCACTAATCATTCTAGAACTCTACTTCAGGGCACAGGATCAAAGTGGTACTCTAGGTAAAATAAGTATGGCAATTCTTCTTTTTTTTCTAACCATTATGACTGGTATTGGAATTTTTGCTGCCACTATGGGTATGTGGTTGCCTCGCATTTAAAGTATACCTGTAATCACTAATCAATGCTTAGAAATGAAGAATCAGAACATGATAATAGATCATCAAAAAGTTAACAAAAAAACCGAACTAGACAAAGTATGTGATAAACTTTACGAAGTTGAGAAGACCAAAAACTATAAAGAATTCTATGCTTTTATAAAAACAACAAAATTACCCTTTATTCCTTGTCATGAGAAAAATATAGAAACGGTTTATCAGGAATGCTTCGGGGTTTTGCATAAGATTGGCAAAATATCAATTCCTGTATCTGTGGCGTTGTCTATGCATTATTACATTCTGGCATCATTATCATCTTTTCCTTTTTCAAAGAAAAGCATGCAATATTGGAAAAGAGAAGCTCTGCTAAAAAAGATAGAAAAAGAACAAATATTGATTGCCAATACCGGATCAGTACGCACATTTAAAGAGGTCTCTGGTAACAAAGGTATAGTGGCACAAAAAGAAAGGAATCGTTACATAATAAATGGCAGGGCTCCATACATGTCATTGTCTGGTGTGGCAGATTATTTAGTATTCACCGCAACATTAACCAAAGGTACCAAAGCAGTATTTTTTCTACCTGCAAATGATGATAAAATCAAATTCGAGAATGCTGCATTTGGCGATACAATGAAAGGATCGTTTACAAAATCAGTTATATTCAAAAATTTGATAGTGAGTAGTACCAATGTTATTAAACTGGATAACACTAATGAAGAGAGGTGTGAACTTTTAATTTATCAGAGATCGTGGTTTCAGGCATTGGTACCTGCTTCTTATCTTGGAGCAGCATTCTGTGTGATTTTGCACTTAAAAGCATTCAGTCAAAAAAAAATCAAAAATGATAAAAAATTATGTGAGTCAGATCATTTTCTTAATAGCCTGGGAGAGTTAATGATAAAATATAAAACTGGATATATGCTATGTGAGCATGCAGGAACTACAATAGCAAATTTTGAAAAAGGAAATAAAGCATCATTAGAAAAAATATTTGAAACATCCGTAGGAGCAAAGTATTTCTCAACACATTTTTCTGAAGAAATTATTAATAAAGCAAGATATATAATGGGGTCAGAATTTTTGTCTTCCAATTCTTTAACCAATAAAATCTATAAAGAAATAGTATATGGGGTTTTACAACCCATGACCGACATAGACATAAAAGAACATTTTGGCAAGTCATTATTGATGTAATAAAAGCTATAATTTCTTATGATATTTGAAGCTTGGCAAAAAAATACATGATAATGTGCAACCTTTTTTTCCATAAGCTGTCTAATCTTGATATTGGACTATATGGAACGAAAAAGTACAATAGATAAAGATTTGATTAAAAAGGTATTAGGTGGTGATTCTAGTGCGTTTGAAACTATTATTTCTAATACTAAAGGGTTAGTTATTCAGATCATTTATAAGATGGTCAAAAACCCTGAAGACAGAAAGGATCTGGTGCAAGAAGTATACTTAAAAGTTTATGATAAGCTAGAGAGCTTTAAATTTAATGCTAAACTATCTACCTGGATAGGAACGATAACATATAATACTTGTCTAAATTATCTGAAAAAGAAAAAAATACCTATTCTGGATATAGATCAAAATGAGGAAAAGGAAGTTTGGGAAAGAATAAGTATTCACACGTTTTGTTATTCTGATAATCAGACAGAATCATACATCTTTAAAAAAGAACGTTCTCAAATATTGACCTTAGCAATAGAAAAATTACCTCCTTTATACAAAACCTTGATTATGCTTTATCATAATGAAGAATTAAGTTATTCAGAAATAAAAGAAATCACTGGTTTGCCAGAGGGAACCGTAAAGAATTATTTGTATAGAGCTAGAAAAAAATTAAAAGAAAACCTATCTCTTCATTATAAAAAAGAAGAACTATGAAAATAGAACATCCATATGATAAAGATATTCAGGAATATACTTTTGATGCATCAAATTGTAGTAATGAAATTATTGAACATATCAATTCATGCGAAGTATGTAAAAAAGTTTCTGAAAGTTATTTGGTGTTGTCTAGAGAACTTAAATCTCAACCAGAACCTGTGTTAGAATTTGATTTATCAGAATTGATCTTAGATCAGCTAAACTTCTCTAAAAAAGAACCAATCTATAATTACCTTCTCTCTTTTATAATCATAATGAGCTTAGGGATTACTTTTTTTGCCATTTATGTTTTTAGAGACACGTTCAGTAACATATTTAGTGCAAATATTACGATTTCAAACTATTTTATTGTTAGTGTAACGATCTTTATTTCATTATTTCTAGGCCTGGATATGTATAGATCTTACTATAAAAAAATAAATATGTTGAAGTATTAACAAAAGGATTGCAACATTTAAGATGGGTAGTTGTCTAATCCCATATAAACATAAAAAAGATACAGATTATGAACTCAATATTTATTACTCCCACGCAATATATAGATCCAGATTTTATTAAAATGGGCGTCTTTATTTTTATTATTGTTTTGGTAATGCTTTTTGCGTTATTAATTATAAGAAAAATACTAGAACATAAACTAAAAAATAAAATCATAGATAAAGGAATATCTGAAAATATTGTTTCTTCTATTCTACAAAGAAAATCAGATGATCATCATATCAATATTAAATGGTTCGCCATTTTAATGAGTACAGGAATCGGACTGTTCATTGTTAATTATACACTACCTTTAGGAATACATTCTTTTGCTATCATGGCGATCAGCATTTCGATAAGCTTTTTACTCTACTTCTGGTATTTAAAGCGATTTGATAAGTAATACTTTTTAGAAACTAAAATCAAAAAAAACGGCAAGTTTATATGTAGCCCTCAAAAAGGGGCTTGGATAAATACGTCCTAATAGTAACCATAGAAAAAATTAATACAATTATGAAAAAAGCA
The DNA here is from genome assembly GCF_000626715.1 of Aquimarina atlantica. Classification (GTDB taxonomy): domain Bacteria; phylum Bacteroidota; class Bacteroidia; order Flavobacteriales; family Flavobacteriaceae; genus Aquimarina; species Aquimarina atlantica. The sequence continues at coordinate 396,030 of NZ_AQRA01000006.1, forward strand.
TTGTTAACCTTAATCACCCTTGTTCTATTATTTGGAAGAACGACTTCATATGCACAAAAAGCAGATAAAGATAAATTTATCATTAAAAAAATAGATAATTACTTAAATGACAACATCGCAAATGGGTTTTCGGGAGCAGTTTTGGTAGCAAAACAAGGAAAAATTATTCTTAATAAAGGATATGGTTTGGCGAATAGAGAAGATAATATTTTGTATTCATCTAATACAGTTGCTACAATAGGATCTACAACAAAACAATTTACAGCAACTGCGATACTAAAATTGGTAGAGTTTAATAAAGTAAAAGTAACCGATCCTCTTAGTACGTTTTTTGCTGATCTACCCAATGATAAAAAAGATATTACGATTCATCAACTATTAACACATACTTCGGGACTAATCGATGTAATTGGTGAGGGGGATTTTGATTATATCCCGAGAGAAGAGTTTTTTAAGACATTATTTAATACAGAATTAATTCAGAAACCGGGTTTAAAATACAGGTATTCTAATGCAGGTTATAGTATACTGGCACGAATTATCGAATTGGTTTCGGGACAGGAGTATGAGCATTTTATAAATGAATATTTGTTTAAACCTGCCGGGATGAAACAAACAGGGTATTTTATTCCTAACTGGGATAAAAAGAAGATAGCAAGTGGTTATATGAATACTATTATACCTGTAGGAACGATGATTGAGCGATATCATGAAGCCGGTAATAAAGTATCATGGACTCTAAAAGGAAACGGGGGTATTCATTCTACACCCGAAGATATGTATAAATGGTATTTGGCTCTAAAATCGAATACGGTTTTATCAAAATCACTAACAAAAATATTAACTACACCTTACACTCCAGAGCAAGAAAACAGATCCAGTCATTATGCTTATGGATGGGCAATTTTTAATTCAGATAGAAATACAAAAATAGTAAGTCATAACGGGGGAAATCGTATATTTTTTCATGATTTTATATGGCTTCCAAAAGAGGATGTGGTCATTATATTTTTTACAAATGCAACCAGTAGAGAAGTCGAACTTGCATGGCCTATAGAAAAAATGATTTTTAATGCAGATTACCAGCCAAAACCAATTAAAAAGAACCTTAGTTTTTTTATACTCGACTTCATTAAGAAAAATGAAATAAACCAGTCAAATGTTTTGACAACAATGATCAAAAAAGAGTATAGCTCTAATTTGAGAAATGGTGATGCTCTTAATGATATGGGATATATGATATTAAGGCAAGAGGAGAATCCTGATTGGGCAATAGAGTTATTTAGATTAAATGTTCAATTATTTTCGGATAATGGTAATCTTTGGGATTCTCTTGGTGATGGATATAAGAAAAAAGGAGATAAAGAAAAAGCAATTAAGGCATATCAAAAAGCATATGAACTTGATCCATCGCTTACTGCATCAATTAATTCATTAGCAGAGTTTGGTATTAAGGTCGAAGCGAAAGTTAAAAAAGAAGCTGTTGTTGATCATTCGATCCTAAAAAGTTATACAGGAAAATATGAGCTTAAACCAGGGTTTGTATTAACAGTAATGTATAAAAATGGTAAGTTAATGATTCAACCAACCGGTCGGGATTCTATGCTAATGTTTGCAGAATCGAATGAGAAATTCTTTCTAGAAAAAATAAATGCAAGTATTCGATTCAATAAGAAGGATGATGGTAAAATAGAAAGTTTAACTCTTATAGAGAGTGGAGAAGAAATGCTTGCAAACCGATTATAGAGCATATAAAACAAAAAACATCCCGAATTAGTCGGGATGTTTTTTTGTTTTAACTATCAGGATATTATAGAATTTTTTTTCTTCTTCTTTACCTTGAATACTTACTAATTCAAGTCAAATATAGCGTAGACATTAAGAATGATTGAACGAGCACGTATTCTACCATAGCCCCTTACTTAAAAAAACAATTAGTCAAAACTTGTTTTAAAATAGAAAATTTGACAGAACATACTTTTTCGAAATTCTGTTTGATCTCCATCCTGTTTTTTAAAAAGGATTTATACCTCTCAATTTTTACAAACCTATACAGATACACAGCCTACACGTCCGCCATTCATTGCACAGCAAAATACTGAGGAATAGAATGTTTCATACTCCCAGCAGTCTTCCGGTCCATTACCAATAATTTTACTTAGACTTTCTCTATTAAGTTTTTTAACCCCTTGAATGTTTAAAATTGATTTCATGAAAATTGTTTTTAATTAATTTGTATGATATGAATATAACAAAAATATGTGAGAGGCAAAAAATGTTTTAATGAAGTTGCACTAAAAAGGGCCGCCTAAATACTTTTTAGACGGCCTCTTTTGTTATACTCTATGTTCTAAATTTTATTGTTTAGCTTCTTCTTTACTTTGTATACTAGCTAATTCTACCTCAAAAATAAGATCGCTATTTGGTGGAATTCCTCGATTACCTCTTTCACCATATGCAAGATGAGAAGGAATAAAAAGTATAGCTTTAGAGCCAACATTTTTTAGTTGCAATATACCTTCTCTAAAACCAGCAATCATTTTTGCTTCTGCAGAATATGGCATTGGTGCAGGATCATATCCTCTTTGTGCAGCTCTACGCTTATTAAAAACCCCAAGTTCTTTTGCTTTTTCGGCAATATTAGTATCAAAAACTTTTCCATCTGTGAAATACCCTGCATAATTTACGCCCACCATTTCTCCTGGCTTAGGTTGTTGTCCGTCTCCTTGCTTTGTATGTATAATTTCAAGACCACTTTCTAATTTTGTTGCTGTACTTTTTAGTTCATTAAACTTTGCAGCAATAGCTTCATTACGTTCCTTTTCTAATCGTTCTTTTTCGGCCTTTTCTTCTTCAATAACTTTTAGCTTATCTGTAAATGCAGTTTCGGTATTAAAAGCTTTAGCATCTGATCCTTTGCGAATGATGTTAACTTCCGTCATTTTTACTTCTGCTTCTGGCTTATCTCCAGGACCTGTTTTGGTAACACCAATACTATCAATAATGTCTTGTCCTAAAACAATTTCTCCAAAAACAGTATGTTTTCCATTTAACCATGGAGTTTCTTTTAGTGTAATAAAAAACTGGCTTCCATTAGTATTTGGCCCAGAATTAGCCATAGATAAGATTCCTTTTGATTTATGAGTAAGTGAATCTACTATCTCATCAGGAAATTTATACCCGGGGTCTCCTGTACCAGTTCCCAGAGGATCTCCAGTCTGGATCATAAAGTCTTTAATTACTCTGTGAAATATAATTCCGTTATAATATTTTTTCCCTTTATAAGTACTATCGACCATAGTATTGGTACCTTCTGCCAGAGAAACAAAGTTGGCCACCGTCATAGGAGTAAGGTCATAGTGTAATTTGGCTACCGCAGTACCTTTGTTTGTAACGATTTCGGCATAAATACCTTCTTTTAAATCAGGGTATTTTTCATTGCAACTGTTAAATGCTAATGCAATAATAGCTAAGAATAATAAATTTAATTTTTTCATTTTTGCTGGTAATTAATTTTCTGTTGTTGATTCTTTTGTAATTGTGTTAAGTGTTACTTCTGCTATTAACGGAATATTTGTGCCAATCTTATTATCATCTCCATAATATCCATATGCTTGATAAGAAGGAAACAGAAATGTTACCATTTCACCTTGCTTCATAAGCTTTAATCCTTCTCTAAGACCTAAAAAAAGTTCTTCTTTATCAATACGATATGTAATTGTATTTAATTCTTGTTGTGAATAAATTACTGTACCTCCTAAATCTTTTACATTATAATCAAAGGTTACGATATCTCCAAATTGTGGTGTAATAGTGGATACAGTGTCTTTTTTGGTATAGAAATACCAGAATCCTGTTTCTGAGGTTATATAAGTATGAGTAGAGTCTTCATTAATGATTTTTTGAATTCTAGCTTCTTCTCTTGCTGCAAGTTCCTTATTGCGATTAATAGATTCATTTATAAAAGAACCAGATTTAATACTTACAGGTCTTCGGGCTTCAGGTGTTTTACAAGAAGAAAATAAAAAAAGAAGACAAAGCGTGTGAAGGGCTAATCTCATTGATTCAGGACTTTTTTATAAGTCGGTAAGATACTAATAAATTTCTCAACAGTATTAGATAATGAGAGATTACTTCTTCCGCCAGCTGCATTATTATGCCCTCCTCCTTCAAAATGATTTCTAGAAAATTCGTTTACCGAGAAATCACCCTTAGAACGTAGAGAGATTTTGATAATTTCTTCTCCTTTATTCTCTATAAAAATAGCCGCAAACTTAATTCCTTTTATAGAAAGTCCGAAATTAACAAAACCTTCGGTGTCTCCTTTTTTGAAATTGTGTTGATCCAGTTCTTTTTGAGATAAAGTAATGTATGCTGTTTTATATTCTGGGAGTACTCTTAGGTTATTTAGAGCAACACCTTTTAATTGAATTTTGGACAGTGTATTGGTATCATAGATATTTTCGTGTATTCGTGTATTATCTGCCCCCCGGTCGATTAGATCTGCTATTACTTTATGAGTGGTACTCGTGGTAGATCTGTATCTAAAAGATCCAGTATCTGTCATTACTCCAACATAAATACAGGTTGCAACCTCCGAGGTGATTTTATCCAGGTCATTTAGTTGTTCTATGAAATGATATATCATCTGGCAGGTAGAACTCATACTAGGGTCACTATACATAAATTCTGCATAATCTGCAGGTTGTTGATGGTGATCAATCATAATGAAACTGGTTTTGGTCTTTGCCAAAACATTTTCCATATCACCACTTCTAGAAAAGTGATTAAAATCTAAGGTGAAAATAAGATCTGCTTTTTCGATTTTTGATAAAGCAATTTTGGTATCGCTATCATACTTTAGAATCGTATTTTCACCAGGCATCCACTTTAAAAAAAGAGGATAATCATTTGGTGTAATAACTGTAACATTATGCCCTAAAGAAATAAGATAGTGATATAATGCCAAGCTAGAACCTATAGCATCACCATCTGGATTTTTATGGGTTACAATTACAATGTTTTTTGAAGACGAAAGAAGTCCTCGTATCTTGTTTATTTCAGTAGTATTCATAGGTCAGCGAAGATACAATAAATAATATTTTAGTAATATTAGAACGATTAATTTTGTTGAGTCACTAAATTTGATAGCCATGAGATATATCAATAGTTTTCTAATTTTGTTTTTTTGCGTACTTCAATTATCATTAGCACAAGATAAGACATCATCATCAGATTTTGTTATAGCTTTCGGAAGCTGTAATAAGCAGAACAGTCCTCAGCCTTTTTGGAATGAAATTTTAAAGAATACTCCTGATGTATTTATCTGGGGAGGGGATAATATCTATGCAGATTCTGACGATATGTCCAAAATAAAAAGCGATTATGGACTGCAAAACAGTAATCCTAATTATCAAAAATTAAAAAAAGTAGTCCCTGTAATGGCTACCTGGGATGATCATGATTATGGTAAAAATGATGCTGGGGTAGAGTGGAGTAAAAAAGAAGAGAGTCAACAGTTGTTTCTGGATTTTTTGGGAGTTGCAAAAGAAGATACTCTAAGAGCTAGAGAAGGAGTATATACATCAAGAGTTTTTGAAATTGAAAAAGGAAGTGTTAAAGTGATTGTTTTGGATACTCGATATTTTAGATCGGCTTTAAGAAAAAGTACAGAAGAAGGAAGACGGTATGAACCGTATGAAAATAACGAAGGAACTTTGTTGGGAGAAAAGCAATGGAAATGGTTCGAAAAAGAGCTGTCATCTAATTATTCTGATTTTGTTGTTATTGTAAGTAGTATTCAGTTTTTGTCATCAGAACATGGTTTCGAGACTTGGGGAAATTTTCCGCACGAAGTAAAACGATTAAAGGATGTGTTAATACGTAAAGGAGTACGAAATGCTATAATACTTAGTGGAGATCGACATATTTCTGAGTTTTCGATGACCAGTATAAAAGGACTTAAGTACCCATTAATTGATTTTACATCTAGTGGATTAACACATGCATATGAAGCATACAATGGAGAGTCTAATAAATACAGAATTGGCCGGGTAATCTCAATTCCTAGTTTTGGGATCCTAAAATTTGATCTTGATTCTTATACCGTAACTATGCAGATTAGAGGCAAAAATAATATTGTATTACAAGAGTATAAACGGCAATATCCTAAAGAATAGAAAAGTATTGAATATACTTTTCTTAACTATAAAAAGAAGAATACATCTATTAGGATATACACAATTAATTTTTAATACGACTCATTTCATATAATAATTCTTGTTTTTGATGCTTTTATATATATTTTTGCACAAAATTTAAAAAATCGGGTTTTTATATACCTAAGTAATAATTTGAAATACTTCTAATTATAAGAAGTATTTAGATAACAAAAACATACAATGGCAACAAACAGAACTTTTACAATGCTTAAACCGGATGCGGTAAGAAAAGGATACATTGGAGGAATTATTGAGCAAATTACGGCTTCAGGATTTAGAATTGTAGCAATGAAATTAACTCAACTTACTACAGATGATGCTGCGGCATTTTATGCAGTTCATAAGGAGCGTCCTTTTTATGGAGAATTAGTAGAGTATATGACAAGTGGTCCGATTGTAGCGGCTATTTTAGAAAAGGAAAATGCTGTAGAAGATTTCAGAACTTTAATAGGTGCAACAAATCCAGAAGAAGCTGCAGAAGGAACTATTCGTAAAAAGTATGCTACTTCTATTAGTGAAAACGCTGTGCACGGTAGTGATAGTGATGAAAATGCTGCTATCGAAGGAGCTTTTCATTTTGCAGGAAGAGAGCAGTTCTAAAAAGATATATTTCTTATTACAAAAAAGCTGTCTGTACATACAGACAGCTTTTTTGTGTTTTATAGATTATACTTTTTCTTTTATTTTTTTAGGGATTCCATCTTTATGAAGTAAAATCCCTACGGTTTTCATTCTAAAATATGCTTCAGACATATAAAGATACCCTTTTTGAGCTCCTTTAATGCCCCAGGAGTTTTTGATCTTATAATACGTTTTTCCTTTTTTATCAACGCCTTTACCAACTAAATGCATTAAGTGATCATCTGTAGTGTTGTAATTTTCGAATTCTTTTTGTCGAGATTCGGGAGTTACTTTATCTTCTTGGATATATTCTTTAAATGCATCTTTACGATCTTTTTTGTCGGTTAGAATTGCTAAACCATTTTTTTGAGAGAATCCTACTTCACTTACATCTCCGTCCCAGGCAACAGTATAACCTTCTTTTAAAGCGTGATCAACGACTTGTTGCAACTCATCAAGTGAGATATTGTGATATATACCATTAGAGAAATTATCTGGGATTTCGAGAATAAAATCGCTATTCATAGGATGATGAGTAAAAGAAGTTAGTGTGATGTAGTTATTTGCATCGATCCCAAGTTCTTTGGCAAACTCAATAGGAGTATACGTTTTATTGTTATATGTAAAAGTATCTGGTCTTTCTCCAAGATAGATATCTAACATTGCTTCGTAACTTTTCCACCAATTTTTCGAAAGAATTTTGTGCTTTACTGCATTATCAACCATATTGGTTAATAATTTTATTAATTCACTATGATCATGACGATCTGCATTACCTCCAGCAAAACCTGTATATATTTGATTAGGAACTATTCCGTGTTTATGAATAGATTTTATAACATCGTGAGCAAGTGCTCCTTCACTAAATTGAGCTTTACCTTGTCTTAGGATATAATTTCGGGCTTTATCGGTATATGTATTTCTAACCTGAAATAATTCTGATAAATCGTGAACACCGTGTCCTAGTCGAGCAATTTCTGATTCGATATAAGAGGTGGTAGAAAAACTCCAGCATGTACCTGTTTTTCCTTGACTAATAACAGGATTACATTGAAGAGATATTTGATCTGTGATACTATAATCGGGATGTGTTTCTTGCGCATATCCTATAGACAAAAATAGAAACATGCAATTAATAAAAAAGAGTTTTTTCATTTTAGTTATATGATTTGTAGGTGATCAAGGTACAAGAAAATAGACAAAAAAGGAAAACTCAACTAAAAAAATGAAGTAGTTATTTACCAAAAAATTCTAAAGCTAATATTAGGAGTAATCCCTAGTGATAGTATGTCAGAATTAATAAACTGGTTATTAAGAGAATTTGTTGTTCTAAACTCTCGGTTTAGTAAATTCTTTTTGTTGTATATATTTAGAACAGAAAGCCCAATACGATATTTTATATTAGGATTGTAACCTATTTTGAAATCATAAATAGCAGAGAAATCTAACCTGTGATATTCTGGAAGATTATTACTGTTAATCTCATCAAATTCTAAGATTACGATTTCACCACTTTCGTCTACCCCAGATACATTAGTATAGGCTTTACCTGTATGCCAGATCCAACCCAGGGAGAATTGAAAATTATTAAGCTTATAAAATTGAGACCATTTTACGGTATGTTCAATATTCCAATTACCAGGAAAGGATTCGTTATCATTAATACCTTCAAATGTATTACGGGTATTGATATAAGAATAACTAACCCAGGTTTTATAATTTTTAAACCTTTTTTTTAGAAAAAGATCGACACCAAAAATTCTACTTTCACCTACATGGTGGATATTATCTATAGGATTAATAAAACCAGAGGTTAATGTAGTAATATCTTCAATTTGTTTATAATACCCATCAATATCCAAATACCATTTATTTTTTCTAAAACTACTTCCTAATGTAAATTGATAACTACTGATCACAGGAAACTGCTCATTATTAGCTAATGTCCAGACTTGATTTTCGAGGGATAGGTCACTCACAACAGATTCCTGAATCTGGCTGGTTGATTGACTTCTGTATTCTAAACTGGTATTAATTTCCCAGTTTTGGGTAATATATTTTTGAGCAAACACCCTGGGTTCGATATAGGTTTTATCAAGCTCTGCATAAAAATTGAAACGTAACCCAGCCGAAACATAAAAGTTTTTTGGGTTATCGAATGTGTATTCTGCATATGCCGCATGTGTATTTAAAAAACGATCATCTTCATCCAAAATTAGCTCATAACTTGGGGTTGCAGTAACAAAGGCATATCTAATCGTATTGTTGGATAATTGATAGCCACCAGAAATGTTTTGATATTTTGATAGTCTGTAATTTAATCCAAGTTCTGCTCCGTAGTCTCCTACAGTGTTTTTTTTACTTTCGATTTCGGTTATCGCTCCAAGGTTTCTGGTTATAAATTGATAATTTAAAAGATATTTGGTGTAATACCCACTTACTTTGGTGTTAAAGGTGTTACTGTATGTGTGACTCCACTTAAAATTATATCCTTCATTCTCTGTAGTAAGATCATCATTAAAGGACTCTATAGTATCACTTCTTCTAAAATCTAAATCATTTTTACTATAAATCGTGTTAATTTCAATTTTGTCACTATCTGAAGGCTGTAGAATTAAATTGGCATTATAATCTATATAGAAAAAGTCATTACTCTCATTATTAAGGGCAACAGTCTCGGCAATTTTAGTATTCTGAAAAACTCGATCAGAGAGTTGTTTATAGGTAAATGTTTCTAAAACATCGGTGTATGATCTTCTTCCTGATACTTGTAATGATACTTTATCTCGTATGATGGGAATATGTGCTACCATATCTGCATTGATCATATTAAAACCAGCTCCGCCAGAAAAACGTTCTGCAATTTGGTTTTCGGACTTAATATCGACTACTCCTGCTATTCGGTCTCCATATTTGGCACTGACTCCGCTTTTAGAAAAATTCACTTCTTTGGCAACATATGGATTAAATGCAGATAGCATACCAAATAAGTGCCCTTGGTGGTATGTTTTTATGCCATTCCACAGTACTAGGTTTTGATTAGGAGCGCTTCCTCTTACAAATAACCCAGAGGCAGTTTCGAATGGATTATTAACACCTGGTGTAAGTTGTATGGTTTGTAAAATATCTGGTTCTGTACGTCCGGGAAGAATTTCTACATTATTTAAATCAATATGAATTACTTCTTTGTTTTGAGTAATTCCTTTAGCTAAATATTCCTGAATAAAAACTTCATCCAAAATTTCTTCATGTGCATTAGTAAGATATATTTTTATACACTCGTCGGTTAAAAACGATTTAGAATTCAAAACCCTTTGGCGAAACCCCGGAGCGCTAATTAAAATAACCGAATTGTATGGTACCTGATTATTTTCAAAATAACCCTTGCTATCAGTAGTTACATTAGTACGATTGGCTTTAAAAAAGATTCCTATATCTTTAAGCGGTTTTTCTTCTTCATCTAAAATATACCCACAAACAGAAATAGTATCTCTTTTATTTAAGACACTAATGGTAACAAAGTTTTCTCCTGTGATTTTAAACTGTAGTTTTGTTTGTTGTTGTAATTTTTTAACTAAATCTTTTAGAGAAAGTTGAGGGTTTAGAGTTATAGAAATATTTTTATCCTTTATAAAAGTATCGATGTAAGAAAATTTAATACTATAAAACGCTTCAATTATAGGAATTACTTCGGGGAGTGGTTTATTATTGATAGCAACGACTTTTGCTTCTTCCTGAGAAGAAACAGATATGCTACATAAGAAAATACATACACATAGAAGTCTTATCATTCTACTATTTTTCTAATACCACAGTCTTGCTATCTTTCGATACGCTATACTTCATGCCTAAGGTACTAAAAACTGTTCTAAGAGCAACTTCCTTATTGTTATTAGGGAAAGTTCCTGTATATATAGTTTCGAGATTTATCTCTGTTGTTTTAATTTTTAAATCATATTGTTCTTCAAGCTCCTTAAATACGTATTTGATAGGTATACTTCTAAACGAGCTTGTATTACTAAGCCAAGAAGGCTGTTTGATATCAAAAACCCAGCTTTCTGGCTCGATATTTTCAAGATTTCTATATCCTTTTCCTGCTGTTAGAATTTTTTTATTTTCCTTATTTGCAACACTAACTTTACCTTCATAACAAGTAACTTCAAAAAAAGAATTTTGGGATTGTACATTAAATTGGGTTCCTAGTACAGAAACTTCTCCATTTTCGGTAGTAACAGTGAATTTACTTCCTTTTTTCACTTTAAAAAAGGCTTCTCCTTCTAAGGTTACCATTCTGTTTTCTTTCCAGTTTTCTTTGTCAAAACTTGCTAAAGATTTAGCATTTAGAATCATTTCTGATCCATCGGGTAGTGTTACAGATAATTGTTCTCCATAATCGGTGCTGAAAGACTCATTGGGGTTAAACAAAAAGATTCCCAGGATAATTGCAATCGAAGCGGCAACCGCAATATATGGCCATAATTTTATAACCGAATTAGAGTTTTCTTTTGCGGTATAACTCGATTTTGATTTTAAAGCAGAGAGTTCTTTGTCTGCATCATAATCTTTTAGATCCAAAGCATCTGCACCAGCCATTATTTTTGCATAATATTCATACTCAGGATGGGATTTAAACTCAAGAAGTTCCTCTTCAGAAAGCTCTCCGCTAATCCACCTGGATAAGAATATATCATCTTTTTTATCGTCTAACATAACTTCGGCATATAATATGTGAACGTTTTATTTTTAAATTACCCTACCTCTTTTAGTTATTTTTTTAAAATCATAAAAATATAACATCAAATAATGAGATAGTGTATTATTTATTTACTCTAAGTATTTTTGGTCAATAGTTTATAGTTAATAGTCTATGTCAATTACTTACCTATTTTTAAATTTATACTAGTGTAATGTTTTTCTTAAAGCTTGAATCATTTTAACAATTTCAGTTAACTTTTCATAAATGTCTTGAAACTGATTTTGATTAATTAAATTTCTTTTTTTAACTAAATGTAAGCAACTTACTACTTCTATAGCGGAGCGTAAAGCTATACTTAAGAATCGATTAAATTCCTTATTTGTTTGTCCGGTAGAACCTTCTGCTATATTAAGAGCTATTGAATCTGTGGCTCTTTTTATTTGAGAAGTTAATATATAAAGTTCATCTTTAGGGAAACTCTGGGTTAATTTATTAACATCTCCAGAAAGATCAATAGATTTTTGCCATACCTTTAGTTTTTCAAATTTAAACGCCACCTTTTATTATTGAATTTTAAATGATTTACCTAACCATTGACTAATTAACTATTAACTTCATTAAATATTCCCTATTTTTCCTCTTAGTGTTAATAATGCTTTATGCATCAATTTTTCTATTGCTTTTACAGAAACATTCGATAGCTCTGCAATTTCTTTATATGTTTTTTTATCTATTCGACTTAGCAGGAACACTTCTCTTTGGCGTTCTGGCAAATCAGCAATTGCACTTTTTAACTTTTCCATATATTCTTTTTCAAGAGCAATAAATTCTGGCGATTCGTGATTGACATCTGTTTTACGTTGTAAAATATAATCTTTGTATTTGAACTTTACTTTTTGATGCCTTGTAATACTAATACCGAGATTAGTCGCAATAGTATAAACATAACTTTTGGCCTTATCTATCGATACTTTAGAACAATTATTCCAGAGTTTAATAAATGCATCCTGAACAATATCTTCTGCCTGTTCCAGATCTCCAAATTTGTAATAAATATAATTCCTCAAAAGCTTAGAATTACTCTTGAAAAACTTGTCAAAGACTTGCTCGTTACATGTAGAATTATTGTTGTCAGACATTTAGGGGGATAAAAATATATTTTCAAATCTAGATTTTTTTTTCAAGCAATCAAAGAATAAAAAATGAAAGTAGGGGGGTAGGGTAATTTTTTTTTAAGCCGTTTCATTGTAAGAGAGGTTTAAAAAGCTTCTTGAAGAAAATTTAGTAACCCCTAAAATTATTTACGATGAAAAAACTTAGTATTTGGTATACGTTAATACTTACACTTGTATTGGGATTTACTTCTTGTGAAACTGAAGATTTTAATAGTGATCCAGAGGTTGAAATTGTTGTTGACAACAAAGAAGGAAGTGCGGTTTATAGTTTTGAAGCTAAAACAAGTGGGATTGATAATGATGCACAGACGATTTGGTCTGTAGATGGAAATGATATAGAAGGAGAGGATAAAGAAAATATTATTAATCAGATCTTAGATTATCTGTTTGAACCTGGTAAACATACCATTTGTGTTAGAATTATAACCGATCAGAGAACGATTGAAGCGTGCATTGATATAGAAGTAGAGGTAGATGAAAATGATCCTTGCCCTGATTTATTTTTTAGAAGTAAGCAATATCAAGGTCGATCTACATATAAGTTTTTTGCAGATTTTAGAGGGATTAATGAAGTGTCTTATGGATGGTATATTAATGATAGATTGGTAGAAGATTCTGCTCCTGGCGAAGACAATTATTTAATATGGAATTTTAAGGAGCCAGGAAGATATGAGGTATGTATCAAAACAGAAACACCCAATTGCCCAGAAGGAACTTCTTATTGTAAAGTTATAGAAGTAGAAGAATCAAGTTTGGTTTGCCCAGAAGTTTCTTTTACAAAAGAAATAGAACCGGGAACAGTGGGGACGTATACTTTTGAAGCCAAGATAGAAGGTGCAGATGAAGTAAGCCAAATACTATGGTATGTAGACGGAAACGTTGTCGAATCACCAAAAAATAATGATCCACAAGTAGGAAGCAGAACTCTTGTATATCAATTTAATTCTGGAGTGCATGAAGTGTGTTTAAAAGTAATTACACCAGATTGCCCAGAGGGAGTAAAATATTGCAAAGAGATAAGAGTAGGGGATTGCCCGGATCTGTCCTTTGAACCAGAACGAGATGGCGATAAAGCTGCATATTATTTTTATCCTGGAGCATTCGAAGGGATCGATGATGTTACTCTAGAGTGGTTTGTTGATGGGAAATATGTAGGTAAATCACCAGAGTTCCCGCATAACAACCCATTTTATCATGAATTTGATGGACCAGGGAGATATGAAGTGTGCTTAATGATAGAAACTCCAGAATGTCCTAATGGGACATCATTCTGTAAGGTTATAGAATTTGAATAATTACTTGATTTTCTATTCGCTTCTAATAAAAAGAATAGAATACAAAATATAATAAGTTAGTTAGGTTAGATTAATTAGGTTGATTCCCTGGGAGCGAGGCCATGCTTTCGGGGAATCTTTGTTTATAACCACAAGATGTATATTATAAATGGCTCTTAGTTTCTAAACAATAACTATTTAGCATACAAGTTAGAAAGAACAACATATCAGGCACAGTAGTTTTACGAAAAGATTCCTTTAGATTTATATTAATGTTCTAATAGATCTATTTGATCGGAGAATAGAAAGTCATAGAATGTAAAACGAGGGAATATTGTTGTAAGCAGTTTAGCAATTGTGATATGAATATAAAAAATAGGGGTGAGATTTTTTATCTCACCCCTAAACATTATGTTAATAATTACCGGGAATATTGATTAGTTCAGGTCCCAGAAAAGTTTTGTTTCAGGAAGATCACCACCTATTGCAGTAGAAGCAGCTTGCCAGTTTGAACCATTTAAGGTTTGCTCTATAATTGGATATGTATATCTATTAGGGAAACCAGAAACAGGTTCTGCAGGTGTAGCCAATATTGGGAAATCTAATAGTCTGATCGAAGTCCAGGCTTCGATACCTCTATTAAATAAAGCTATCCACTTTTGGTTACCAATTACTTCTTTCCAAGGGGTAGTAGCAGTACTCGCTGCTAAAGCAGTATCATAATCTACTGTTGGTTGAGCCAGGTATGTCATGGCATCGGCATTTGATCCTCCCCAACTTTCTATTGATTCTACTACGGCAATATCATAGTGACTTTTTGCTGTTCCACCCACTGCAAAAGTTCTTGCAGCAGCTTCTGCCAATAAAAACTCAACTTCTGCATAATCAAAAATTACACCAGGAGTTGCAGCAGCTTCTACATAATCAGATACATGAGAATGCGTAGAGAAACTTGATGTACTACCGATAGTTCCTCCTTTGTATCCAGAGAAAGAAATAGCATTATCTACTTCTGGTGTTTCAGAAATGTTTTCAATATCAATGGAAGAAACACTTATTCCAGAAATTGTTCCTAGTGAAACAGATCCGTTAAATGCTTCATCCCCTATTTCAATAGGAGCGTCTATAGGGTCTTCAAAATTTAAAGTTGTTGTTGTTCCCGCTGTAGTAGTAGATGTAATTGTACCAATGGTAATTGTAGTTTTTTCAAAAAACAAAGGCCTTCTTGGGTCATTTAATGTATTCATCATATCCACTATTGTAGCAGCAGCAACAAAATCTGCTCTTCCGCTTAGTACTAAGTTTGCATGAACAGGATTTGTATTAGGTGCGGCAGATAAATATGTGAAATTAGCATTATCGGCTCTGCTGGTAAATACACCACTTGCAACTGCTGATTCTACAGTAGTTTTGGCAAAAGCATTATCTACATCAGATAATAAGATCCCCATTCTAAGTTTTAAGGAAGCGGCAAACTTTTTCCATAGCGATACATCTCCACCATAAATATTATCGGCAGCCCCAAAACTTCCTTTACTGGTATCTAATGCATCGATAGCCGTTGTAAGCCTTCCAATCAAGGCTTTGTAAACTGTTTCACCATCATCATAAGCAGGTAATAGATCTTCGATATCCAAAGCTTCAGTGTAAGGAACATTTCCAAAAGTTTCTACTAATACACTATACGCATATATTGTTAATATTTCTATTACTTGAAGTTTATTGGCTTTAGTCTCAATGTCCTCAGGAAGCGAATATTTAGTATCTGTTATGATTTTAGAAGCTTCGTCTAAATCTTTTAAAACATCCTTATAAAGAACACTCCAGTGTGTAGCAGGAATGGTTCTTGTTACCTGGTCATAATTACTTTCATCTGTATAGGTCGTCTCTTGTAAATATTGCGCCCAAAGTTTTGTGTTATTATTATTCACATTTAGGTCAACCATTTGATCAACCAAATTCTTCTGCGCACCTGTAAATAAAGTTTCACCAGGAACAGAAGATGGATCTTTAATATTCTCGTTCAAACTCTCGAGGTTGTCCGAACAAGATGCTATAATTACTGCTGTAATTAGAATTAATATTTTTTTCATCTTTATTTTTTTAGAATTGTAATTTTAAGTTGAAACCTATGTCTCTGGTGGTTGGTAAAGAACCTACAGAATACCCTTGTAAGTTACCAGAACTCAAACCACTTTCTGGATCAGCATGTGGAAGATCTTTGTCGATAATCCAAAGGTTAGAACCAATTACACTAAAAGAAACATCATTTAAGAATGTTTTTTGAATTAATTTTTTAGGAAAACTATAGGTTATAGCAACTTCTCTTAATTTTACGAAACTTGCATCATATACAAAAGCAGCATCGGGTAATCCTCTTCTATATCCAAAGGCACCAAATCGATCTGCTCTAATTCTTGTAGTGTTGACAGATCCGTCAGGATTAACTCCAGGATTGATAAAACCACCACCGTTTGCCAAGGTGTTTCTTACAGGATTTCCTAGGTCATTGATAAAGGCAGTTTCTTCGTATAGACCTGTTGCTTGCCCATAGTATTGATCCAGAGACCAAATGCTTCCTCCTTGCTGGATATCAATTAAGAAACTAAGTGCAATATTTTTATAATTAAATTTATTAGAAATACCCATTAACCAATCTGGGTTAGTATCACCAATATTGTTGTTAGAAGCACTAGTCTTTATATATTGACCATTAGACTCATCTACAACTCTTTGACCATTTAGATAGGTGTAATCTGTTCCCTGGATTATTCCATAAGGCTGTCCTACAGTTGCATTAATGGTTATCCCTCCTTGAAAAGAACCTAATTGTAAGTTTTCTATCCCGTCTTCTAATGAAACTACAACGTTTTCATTTTTAGACCAGTTTACGTTTACATCCCAACTAAAGTTTTGTGTTTCTACAGGAGTCCCGTATAAAGACAATTCAACACCTTTATTTTCGATTTCTCCAGCATTTAAGATCTTAGAAGTATATCCGGTTCCTCTACTAACAGGAACTCCAAAAATTTGATCGATAGAATTGTTTTTATAATATGCAATATCAAATCCAAGTCTGTTTTGTAGAAGTTTCATTTCTAGTCCAAGCTCAATACTTGTTGTGGTTTCTGGTTTTAGATTTGGATTCTTTTTTATGTTTCCTACAGAAGTACTTGCGCTTCCTATCGGAGTGTTTACATTATAACTATCGTATAAGAAATCAAAAGGAGCACTATTACCTACTTCTGCATAGTTAGCTCTTAATTTACCAAACGAAATGAATTCGGCATCGATAAGATTAGAAAAGACAAAACTAGCTGCAATAGAAGGGTAATAGAAAGTACTATTCCCTTTTGGTAATGAAGAAGAATGATCTCTTCGTAAAGTTCCGTCAAGGAAATACGTTTGTTTGTATCCTAATGATGCACTTACATAGATACCATCTACACCAATTTTTTCATCTCTTTCTGCAGGTAATGGAAGTGGTCCCGCACTATTTTGTAAGGAGTATAATCTAGGAACACTTAGCCCACCGCTTGTAGATGCATGAACCGATTGAAAATGATTTCTTCTTATGTTAGTACCTAATATCCCCTTGATGTTTAATTCTTCGGTTAAATCTTTATGGAAATTAAGCATTAAGTCATAATTCGTTTCTGTATTTCGGATATCTTTTCTTCCGTATCCAGAATTTACTGTTGGTCTGGTTCCATCACTAGAGATAACACCAAATGCAGTAGCAACACTACCATTAGCTCTTCTTTCTTCTTGTAATTCAGAGTATGTATCGGTAGCAACTCTACCTGTAATATCAAACCAATCGGTTACTTTATAATTTAAAGAAACATTCCCTAAGAAACGATTTCTCATATCGGTTTGGTAGTTTTCATATCTTGTCCAATATGGGTTATCCCAATAAATAGGAAGAGATCCTGCATCTCTGCTAGCTGGATTCCAGGTAACATTTCTTCCTGTAGAAAAATAAATAGCTTCTTGTTGTTTTAGGTCAACATTGGTTTGCCACCATTGTTTAAACATACCAATGATGTTATCATTATATCCTGTTGAGTTACGACCAAGACCATTTGTTTTGATATAATTGGCGTATCCTGTAGCTGTTAATCGCTCACTAAGCTTGTAGCTTCCACTCATAGAGAAATTATGTCTTTTGATAGAGCTATTTGGTAACAAACCGGTTTGATCAAAATGAGTATAGTTTAATCTAAAAGTACCAGCATCAAATCCTTTATCTAAGGATATAGAATTTGTAACTGTTACCGGAGTTTCAAAAAAGGTAATAGGACCATTCTTAGCATTTACCCATGGAGTAGGTGTTCTGTAATTTGGCGAATCAGGATCAAAAGCATCCCATTGATACACTAAAATGTTAGAATCAAAGGCAGCTCCATAAGATGCATCTTCTGTTAAAGGAGTTACAAAATCTAAATTACCATCACCATCAATATCTACCAAATCTAAATAACTATCTTCTCCTGGTCCATAATAAGGTCCGTAACCACCACCATATTGATCCTGATATTTAGCAAATGTACTTTTGTCAATAGATCCGAATGTTAGTCCAGAACTAACTGTAATTCCCATACCTTTGGATTTACCTCCTTTTTTGGTAGTAATCATGATTACACCATTTGCAGCTCTGGATCCATAAAGAGCAGATGCGGCGGCACCTTTTAGAACATTTATAGATTCTATATCATCTGGGTTAATATCTGATGCAGCATTACCATAATCATAATATCCTCCCTGAGCTTGTCCCTGACCAGCAGAGTTGGTATTAGTATTGTTGATAGGAATACCATCAATAACGAATAAAGCCTGGTTACTTCCAGTTAAGGAAGCATTACCTCTAATAACCACATTGGTAGATCCTCCTAAGTTATTATTTCTTTTAATTTGAAGACCAGAAGCCTTACCAGAAAGAGAATTTACAAAATTTACAGTTTTTACTTTGTTTAAATCCTCTCCATCAACTTCTTGTGTAGAATATCCTAAAGATTTTTTATCTCTAGAAATACCAAGAGCCGTAACTACTATTTCTTCTAATTGAGAAGCCGTGACCTCTAATTGTACATTAATAGTTTTTTGGGCACCTACAATTACCTCCTGATCTGCAAAGCCAAGATAACTGAAAAGAAGAGTACTCCCTTCAGAAGCTTGTAACGAATACATTCCGTCAAAATCTGTTTGAGTTCCACTGTTGCTACCCTTTACTACAATGTTTACACCAGGTAATGGCATACCACCATCGTCTGTGACCTTACCTGTAATAGGGGTTTCTTGCGCAACAGAAAATTGCGTCACTAATACTGTTAGAAGTATTAGCATGTTTTTAGTTAATAATTTCATTATTGCATGTTAATTTTTGTTAGTAAGCAAGGTTATTAAGAAAATTTGCAGGATAATAAGGATAATGTTTTTTTAACAAAAGATTAACGGGAAAACTGTAAGGGTAATAATAAAAAACGACTAAATATTATTTTTTCTATTTATAAGGAAGTTTTTTTAATCGTTTTGAACTTTGTGATTTTATAACGATGAATATCGAATATTGTGATTTAAGATTCAATGTTTTTTTATTTTAATAAAGGTAAATTTAAATTCATCGAATTGTTTCGGTATTTTTAATTAAGTTAGATGTAATTAGATAGTCTTTTGATTCTAATTTTATTTTATATACATTCATCCATATTAAATAGAAGAATGGGGTAGGGTATACGAATTTGTAAACGTTATAAATATATCTAGAATAGTTTCATATTGAATAAATTAAGTACATATTGTAAAAGTTTTATACTCGCGTTAGTAATGTTTACATATTCTTGTGTAAATGATGACTCCTTTTTTCCTGATAGTATAGATGCTAAGATTACATCAACTACAACAATAGTATCTATTCTTAATGATATAAAAACCAGAAATTCGATAGTAAACGAAGAAGATCTGTGCTTTACTTTTAAATATCCATTAATATTTGGATATAATACAGATTCGACTATACGAGTTGATGACTATCAAGGATTGCTTAGAGTGATTTCTGGTCAAAGTGCAAATTTTAATATAACCGGGCTGCAATTTCCTATTCAGATCATGTTTAAAGGAGCAGATAGTGCAGTTCTTATAGAAAATGAAGATGCTTTGATTAATGTGCTTAGACAATGTGAGATAAAAACATTTAGAGACGTTTTTAACCATTTATATAAGCAATGTTTTAAGTTTGAATACCCTATTGTTTTAAGTGATAAAGACAATAAAGAAGTTGATATTGATAGTGAAGAAAGCTTTAGTCGTTTTCTTGTAGATCAAGGTGCTAGTTATCAACCAGGTTTTAAATTTCCAATATCAATATTGGTTGCTCCTGATCTTAAATCGAAACGGATATCTACATATTATGAATTTTATGAAATCATAAATAACTGTGTGGGTTGTCCTGCAATACGATTTGAAATCGAACCTTTACAAGATAATGAGTATAGGTTTATTCCCGACATTGAGGTTATGGAAGGATATCAATTGTTTTTTAAAATCAATGGAGAGGTGATTACCGATCAGACCATTGATGGCAATCCGTTTACAAGACGATTCACTCCAGGAACATACGAAACGTGTATAAAAGTAATTACACCTAACTGTCTTAAAGGAACGATTGCTTGTAAAGAAATTGTAGTAGAACCTATTTGCCCTGTTGTTACATATACTAATGAACGGGTTACAGGTACAAATACATATAAATTTAATCCCTCTGTTACAGGGGTAAGTAATGATGTTACTATAGGTTGGTACGTAAATGAAGTGTTTATCGAAAACTCATTGTTAAGTGCTGGGATAGTAGAATTAGATTTAGATCAAGGTACAAATAAGGTATGTGCAAAAGTAATAACTCCCAATTGTCCCGATGGGCAACAGTTTTGCGATGAGATAGTTGTTCCTTAACTCTTTCTGTAGTGTTAATGACAGAGCGCTAAATAGTAATATGTAGTAACTTTAAAATCCTTTTCTCTTATCAAGTATAAAACATGATATTTTTGATAGTTTTGTGATAAACAAAATGAAATCATGAAGTATCATACCAGAAAAATCGTAAAACCTGGAGATTTAAATTCTAATGAAACACTATTTGGAGGTAGATTATTAGAGTGGATAGATGAAGAAGCGGCATTGTATGCAATTATACAATTACAAAACAGACGGGTAGTGACCAAGTTTATGTCTGAAATTAATTTTGTAAGCTCTGCAGTACAAGGTGATATTATTGAAATAGGAATGGATGTCGTAAAATTTGGAAATACTTCTTTGATTCTTAAGTGTGAAGTGAGAAATAAATTAACACGCAAAACAATTATTAAAGTAGAAAATATAACAGTAGTTAATCTTGATGCCCATGGAAAACCAGTACCACACGGCAAAACTAAGGTTATTTACGAAAAAAAAGAGCTACCTCAGAACTAGTTTTTTGACTAATACTTTACCTAATTCATCATTGAGGTTATCTATTATTTTTTGTCTACCATAACTAAGTTCTTCCCTTAATACAGATGATGTAAGTTCAACATACACAGTTTCTCTTTCAAGTTTAATGTTTTGAGTATACTTTGTTATTGCAGGGCCCATTATTTTTTCCCAAACATCACGTACAGCAACCTTGTCCAACCCTTTTTGTAAATTGTTGTCAGAAACAAAGCTTTTTAAAACTTCTTCCATACTTTGATGTTCTTGATGACGTTTTGCCATTATAATTGTAGCTTTTGATATCGTTGATAAAAGTAAACATTTCCTGTTTCATTCTTGAACACTATCTCATTTTCTTTTGCAGAAATAATAGTTTCTTTCCATGTTGCTAACGAGTTTTTGTAATGTAATCTTACACTATCATTTTCTATAGTTATTGAAAATACCTCCTGGTTATCGGTAACTGTAAAACTCCCATCTAGTTTAGGGCGTACTTTTTTTCGTATTCCTATAGAGTCTTTAATCTCAAAAAAATCAATATCCTGATTGAACTTATATTCTTTTTCGTTTCCGTCAGAAAGTACTACTTTTTTAATTTCCCAGTACCCATCCAGGTATTGAATATGTTCTTTTGGATCTGTGGTCGTACAAGAAGTAATGTATAGAAGTAGTATATAAAGTAAAACTCGTCGCATATTTTATCTGAGTGTTTTTAATTTTTCTTTATTAACCAGAAGATTATGAGTGCTAATTTTAGTGTTCTGATTCGTTGCTTTTTAGCTTAATGATTTTATATGATTGTGATATTTTTTTTACCACACTTTCTGTACGATCAGCATGAGTATCACTAATAAATAATTGGCCAAAATTTTGATCGTCTACCAATTTTATAATGTGTTCTACACGTTTTTCGTCGAGTTTGTCAAAAATATCATCGAGTAAAAGTATAGGGTTTACTTTACTTTGCTTTTTTATAAAATCGAATTGAGCCAGTTTTAAAGCAATAAGAAACGATTTTTGTTGTCCCTGGCTTCCGAATTTTTTGATAGGATATCCTTCAATCTCAAAAGACAAATCATCTTTGTGAACTCCCACACTGGTATATTGTAGCATTCTGTCTTTAGAAAG
Organism: Aquimarina atlantica; assembly: GCF_000626715.1. Lineage (GTDB taxonomy): Bacteria > Bacteroidota > Bacteroidia > Flavobacteriales > Flavobacteriaceae > Aquimarina > Aquimarina atlantica. The sequence goes on from NZ_AQRA01000006.1 coordinate 418,612, forward strand.
ACTTTGCTCTAAAAGAGTCAGTAAATTAGTTTCAGATAGCTTACTTTGATAAGAAAGAGTAACGCTTTCTTTTCCAGAGCTAATCGCTTGATACCTGTTTTCAAAAATAGGAATAAAAGTCTCTAAAAATGCTGCTCTTTTTTCATAAATAATACTACCGTATTCATGCATTTGTTGGTTGTATACCTCTAAGGTAGTCGGATCAAAAGTATTATTAGCAGTAAAGTATTTTAGTAGAGAATTACGCTGTGATACAATTTTAGAATATTTTAATAATGTTTTTAGATAAGATTGGTCACTTTGAGAAATCACACCGTCTATAAATTTTCGACGAGTATCACTCCCTTCTGTAATTAGATCTCTATCTGCCGGAGAAATAATTACCAAAGGTAAAAAACCAATATGTTCACTAAAAGTATCGTATATTTTTGCGTTGCGTTTGATTACTTTTTTTTGCCCTCTTTTCGCACTAACAATAACTTTTTCGTCACGAGCTTCCTTGGTATAAAGACCATCGATGACAAAAAAATCGGTATTATGTTTAATGTTTTGACTGGTAATAGGATTAAAATAACTTTTGCCAAATGACAAATGATAAATAGCATCCAGAATATTTGTTTTTCCGACCCCATTATTTCCAACAAGACAGTTGATCTTATCATCAAATTCGAAATTGATGGACTCAAAATTTTTATAATTAAGTAAAGAAAGAGATTTTAAAATCATAAAATAGTGGTCATCAAGCAATATCGACTTTTATAGAATTCATAGTTAATCGACGCAAATTATTGAAAAATAATAAATAGTTGTGCTTTTAATTGTGAATAAATATTTTATTTTTGCCGTTCATTAAAGCAAATTTATGGCAACTTACAAGAAACGTGGACACAAACCAAAAAACAAAGCTGAAGAAGTTGAGCAAATAGAAGACAATTCAACAACTGCTGAGGTGTTTAATACCTTAGATGAAGGAGCTTCTAAAACTGAAGAATGGGTTGCAGCTAATCAAAAATACATACTAGGTGCTGTTGGAACGATAGCAATCGTGATATTAGGATATCTTGGATTTCAGAAATTTATCCAGGAACCAAAAGAGGAAGAAGCAGCTAATGAAATGTTTACAGCACAACAGTATTTTGATAATGCAGTTAATGGTAACTCTAAACTTAGCGATTCATTATATACTTTGGCACTTAATGGAGGAGAAGGTAAATATGGTTTTTTAGGAATTATAGAAAACTATGGTAGTACTGATGCAGCTAATCTATCAAACTATTATGCTGGATTTTCTTACCTAAATATGAATAAATATCAGGAAGCAATTAACTATCTTGATAGCTTTAAGAGTGATGACGATATATTAGGTCCTTTGGCTCTTGGTGGTATAGGAGATGCATTTTCTCAGCTTGATCAAACAGAAGAAGCATTAGGGTATTATGAAAAAGCTGCTAAAGCAAAGACAAATGATTTTACCACTCCGAAGTTTTTATTAAAAGCAGCAATTACTGCAATATCTCTTAATAAACCAGAAATTGCAATTCCGTATTTAGAACGAATTAAAGAAGAGTTTCCTAAGAGTGTAGAAGCTAATCAAGCAGACGTTCATTTAGGTAAAGCACAGGCAATGAAGTAATAGTTTTGTGGGTCCGGTTTTTAGTTTTTTACTGAAACCTGAAACACGAGACGCCAAATCAATATGGCTACAGAAAATAAAAATTTATCACAATACGATAAGACAACTATCCCAAATGCGAAAAACTTTCGGTTTGGGATTGTTGTTTCAGAATGGAATGAAGAAATTACCGAGGGGCTGTTTCAAGGTGCATTTGATGCATTTATAGATTGTGGAGTAGTAAAAGAAAATATAGTACGGTGGAATGTGCCTGGGAGTTTCGAATTGGTATATGGGTGTAAGAAAATGCAGGAATCCTTTGATATGCTCGATGCTGTTATTGCTATAGGGTCTGTTATACAGGGAGAGACCAAACATTTTGATTTTGTTTGTGATGGTGTTACACAAGGAATCAAGGATTTAAATATCGCTAGTGATATCCCGGTAATCTTTTGTGTACTTACAGATAATACACTGCAACAATCTATTGACCGTTCTGGAGGTAAGCATGGTAATAAAGGGACAGAGGCAGCAATTGCAGCAATCAAAATGGCGCAATTGCGTAAAGATGCAACCTTTTATAAATAAGAATTCTCGAGCTAAAATTTAAGCGGCATAATCTTTGTTATTTATATTTTGATGTTATTGTAATGCTAAAAGCTTTACATTACAATGCTTTTTAAGTATATTTGGATAATCAAAAAGATAGAACAGATTGTGAAGTTAAGTATCCCAAAAAGAAGAAAAAACCGTAGATTCAATTACACACCAAGGTACTATGAAGGTAAAAGTGGGGGTAATATCTATGATTTTGAGAACAAAATTACCAAATACAGGGATGCTACAAATGATATAGATTTTGGTTCACACTGGGCAGAAGCCCGTAAATCGAGTCGTAATCGAGGTAATCGTGAGATTAATAGAAATGTTATCTATATTACAATAATCCTGATCTTCATCTTTTTGTATATAATTGATTTTGATTTATCCATATTTACTGCACGACGATAGATGTCTGATATCATTCAACTATTACCAGATCACGTAGCTAATCAAATTGCTGCTGGAGAGGTGGTTCAACGACCAGCTTCAGTAGTGAAAGAGCTGTTAGAGAACGCAATTGATGCTCAGGCTACTCATATAAAATTAATCATAAAAGAAGCTGGTAAAACCCTTATTCAGGTTATTGATAATGGGTCAGGAATGAGCGTTACCGATGCAAGACTGAGTTTTGAGCGCCATGCTACTTCAAAAATAAAAGCCGCAGAAGATCTTTTTGAATTAAATACCAAAGGATTTAGAGGAGAAGCTTTGGCTTCTATTGCTGCTATTGCCCATGTAGAATTAAAAACGAAACAAGAAGAAGATGAGGTCGGTACAGAGATTAATATCGAAGGTAGCGAAGTAATTTCTCAAGAAGTATGCGTAACACCGAAAGGAACTTCTATAAGTGTCAAGAATTTATTTTATAATATTCCCGCACGACGAAATTTTTTAAAATCAAATGCAGTAGAACTACGTCATATTATTGATGAATTCCATAGGGTAACGATGGCACATCATTCTATTAAATTTGATATGTATCATAATGGTAGTGAGATTTTTAATTTACCTATTTCAAATTGCCGCCAGCGTATTGTAAATATTTTTGGAGGAAAAACCAATGAAAAACTTGTCCCGGTCAAAGAAGAAACAGACTTGGTAACTATTAGCGGGTTTATAGGAAAGCCAGAATATGCCAAACGTACCCGTGGTGAGCAGTTTTTCTTTGTTAATAATAGATTTATTAAGAGTGGTTATTTAAATCATGCGGTTAATGCTGCATTCGAGGGATTACTAAAAGATAAAGCGCACCCTAGCTATTTTATATACCTTACGGTAGACCCTAAATCAATAGATATTAATATCCATCCTACTAAGACCGAAATTAAATTCGAAGATGAGCATGCGTTGTATGCCATGCTAAGAGCTTCGATAAAACATAGCCTGGGACAATTTAATGTAGCACCTGTATTAGATTTTAACAGAGATGCTTCGATGGATACTCCTTACGAATATAAGGGGAAAACTGCTCAGACACCTACAATAGAAGTAGATCGTAATTTTAATCCGTTTAAAGAGGAAAAAGTATCTGGTTCTGGTTCTGGAGGTGGTTCATTTTCTGGCAAAAGTTATACATCGTTTAAAAAGGAATCTGCCGGAGATTGGGAAAACCTGTATGTGGGTTTAGAATCTGAAATGACAACGACCAAGCCTGTAGAAAATGATTTTTCTTCTGTAGAATTCGAAAGTGCAGAAGTTACAGGATCATTGTTTGAACCCGATGAAAAAAAAGTTGGGCATCATACAACCTATCAGCTTCAAAAAAAATATATCGTTACTACTATTAAGAGCGGAATGGTGATTGTAAATCAACACCGGGCACACCAAAGAATATTGTATGAAGAGTTATTGCGCAATATCACTATGGCAAGTGCTGTAAGTCAACAACTGTTGTTTCCGCTTACACTTTCTTTTACCAAAAAAGAAATCGAACTTCTTACCACTGTAAAAGAACAACTCGAGAATACAGGGTTTGTTTTTGGAGAGTTATCCCCAGGAGAAGTTGAAATTACAGGAATACCATCGGTTACTTCAGAAAAAGAAGTAGCTCAACTTTTAGAGCAACTTATCGGTGATCTAGAGGATGAGGTGCCAGATAGTGGGTTTTCTCAGACAGATCTGCTAGCAAGATCCATTTCGAAAAGTATTGCAGTACGGGCAGGAGTAGAATTGGCTTCAGAACAGCAACAGTATATGGTAAATAGCCTATTTGCGTGTACTGAGCCTACAATAACACCAAATAATAAGCCGACTTTCATCACGTTAACAGTAGATGAAATCGACAAGAAATTTTAATATATAAATGGGAAGAATTACACCAGCTGTTAAAAATATATTGATTATAAATGTCATTTTTTGGATAGGAGCCCTTTCGATTGCTAAAGGAGTGTTGTTTAATAATTTATTTGCATATCATTTTGTGAGTAATGATTTGTTTAAACCTTGGCAGATAATTACTCATATGTTTATGCATGCAAATTATGTTCCTACAGGAAATGGTCAAACTATTTATTTTCAACATATACTATTCAATATGTTTGGTTTATGGATGTTTGGTACACCGGTGGAGCGATTTTTAGGCGTTAAAAAATTTGTTTTTTTCTATATCTCAGCAGGTCTTGGAGCTTTATTGATACATGCGGGCTATGATTATTTTCAATTTCAGGATTCATTATCTCAATTAGTAAATGCAGGTTATGAACGAGATATGATTTTTGATGTTCTTAACCAAGGGAAATATATGCCAGTATGGGAAAACACTTTGAGTCCAAAGGATTTTACTCAATTAGTTGGGAATTTTAATGGAACATTAGTAGGTGCTTCTGGCGCATTAATGGGAATTTTGGTGGCATTTGGAGTTTTGTTTCCAAACCAGGAATTAATGTTAATCTTTTTACCAATTCCTATAAAAGCTAAATATTTTATTCCTGGAATTATTTTATTAGATTTATTTTCTATGCTTACAGGGTATTCTGTTTTCAGCCCTTCTAATACTGCTTATTTAGCACATTTGGGTGGTGCTCTCTTTGGGTTTATTATGATATGGTATTGGAAAAAGAATTCGTTCAATGATAAACGGTGGTATTAATCGATGACAACTAATAATCTATCATATCAGTTTAAAACAGCTAATGTAATCATTAAGCTTATTGTAATTAATGTAGCTTTATTTTTATTTGCCACACTGGGATCCTGGATTTTTAAAGCCAGTCCAGGTGCTTTGATGCAATGGTTTGTTTTACCTGTTGATCCGGGATCGCTAATACTACAGCCCTGGAGCATGCTCACGTATAGTTTTCTGCATTTTGATTTTTGGCATATTTTCTGGAATATGCTGGTGCTATACTGGTTCGGACAATATGTTCTGAACTTATTTACCGAAAAAAGATTTCTCACAATTTACTTATTAGGTGCTATCTGCGGAGGATTATTATTTGTATTGGCATATAACCTGTTTCCGGTTTTAAATGATACATTAGCATATTTAATTGGTGCTTCTGCAGCAGTTCGTGCCATTATGATTTTTATTGCGGCGTATACACCAAATTCTGAAGTACGAATCTTTGTGTTTAATGTTAAGTTATGGCAGATAGGAGTGTTTGTAGTACTTTCTGATCTGATTCAAATCCCTACATCTGGTAATGCGGGTGGATTGATAGCTCATTTGGGAGGTGCCTTGTTTGGATATGTGTATGCAATTCAACTTAAAAAAGGAAATGATATCGGTGCCTGGTTCGAAAAACTGATGGATGGATTGAGCGCTATGTTTACTCCTAAAAAGAAAAGTCCACTAAAAACAGTTCATAAATCAAAAACTCATAAAAGAGCTCCTAAGAAAACAGCGACTTCTGCAACCAAAACCCCTAATCAGAAACAAATCGATGCTATTTTAGATAAAATTAGTAAAAGTGGCTATGACAGTTTAACCAAAGAAGAGAAAGATTTTTTGTTTAAAGCAGGGAAGGAGTAGTTATGAGGAAAATAGTTAGCAAGATCGTCTTTTTGATGAACGCTATGGCGGCTTTTGCCTTATTGCTATCTTATTTGTTACCTTATGTTTCTCCAAAAATGTTTCCCCTATTATCGGTTCTAAGTTTGGCAGTGCCCATATTAATTGTGATCAATGTATTGTTTCTGTTATTTTGGGCGGTACAACTCAATAAAAAAGGAATACTTTCTCTCGTTGCATTAATTCTTGGTATTTCTCATGTATCTTCATTGTATAAATTAAGAGGAAAATCGGCCGATGAGATCGAAGATGGTATTTCATTAATGAGTTATAATGTGCATAGCTTTAATCGTTTTTTCTGGATAGCTTCAGAGACTATTCCTCAGGATATTTCAAAACTGGTGAAAGATCAAAATCCAGATGTGTTTTGCGCTCAGGAGTATTATAACAATCCAGATATCGATTTTAGTCAATATTCAAATAAGTATGAGTATTTTAATCACAATAGCAGGGAGTTGGCATTGGTAATCTTTTCAAAATATCCATTTATTAATAAAGGGTCTTTAAATTTTGAGAATACGGCCAACAATGTGATTTTTGCTGATGTGGCATTTCCTAAGGATACGATTAGAATATATAATATTCATTTACAATCTCATAGAATTAGTTCTAAAACAGACGATCTGGCTAAAGCAGATTCTCAAAAATTATTAAAACGTATCGGAGTGTCTTTTAAAAGGCAACAAACCCAAACAGAGCAGCTTATTGAGCATATGAAATCTTCTCCGTATAGAAATATTGTAATGGGAGATTTTAATAATACGGCATATTCTTATGTGTACGATAAAATTAGATCAGAAAATCTTCAGGATACTTTTAAGAAAGCAGGAAAAGGATTTGGTAAAACTTTTAAATTCGAATTGTTTCCGGCAAGAATTGATTTTATTTTAGTCCCCAAAGAATTCGAAGTACAGGGGTTTCAAAGTTTTGATCTAGAATTTTCTGATCATTATCCAATACTTTCAAAAATAAAGTTTTAAGCTTTACAATAGTACGTATCTGATATTACAACCCATCTATACTAGTTGAGTAATTCTTCATTTCTGCTTCCCAATCCTTATAGAAAACTGCATGTTTGTTTTGCATCATTAACTTCATTTTTTCTTTTACGGCTTGTTGTATTGGTTGAGGCAATCCATAGAATTTTTGACTGATTTTGGTTAACCTTCCGTCATAATCACTATTCTGATGTCTAATCGTTACTCTTCTTTTGTTATGATAGATGATAATCTTTACTCTACCATCTGTATATCCATCTTGGCCCATAGTACCATAAATTAATATAAGATCTGCCAGACCATCTTTATCTATATCGGATATTTCTGAGTATGTATTCCAAAATCCAATCGATGATTCCCAGTCTTTGTCTATGTCATCTTTAAGAGCAGATCTTTTTTTAAACTTCTTACTTTTATAAGACAGGTTGAGTACTTTTATCTGATCATAAAGGGAGTCATTTTTTTCATCGGTTTCTTTAAAACGTTCTGATATAAGAAGATAGTTTTCTCCTGAATCATCTTTATATGAATATGCCTGGTGGATAGGGTATTCAATACCTAATTGTCTTCTTATTCTTTTGGTAAAAGTAGATACGATTTCCTTATTCGAAAGTTTACGGGCAATTTGAGGATCATATGATATAGAATTAGATCTTTTAAGTTCTACTTTGATGGTAGTAGAATCCTCTTCTTTTACTTGTTGATCTGTAGTGTTGTTAGAATCTTTTGCTTGTTTTCCACAAGAAAATAAGGTGATAATTACGATAAAAAATAGAAACTTGTTCATAGATAAAAAATGAATTAGAAGTAGCTTATTAGTACCAGTTTTGTAATAAATGTAATCATTATTTTGTGAAATAGAGTGTATTGACGATAATTTACATCATCAAACAGTCGAGATAATCAGTAAGTATATGCCAAATTAAAGCTAAGCCAATAATTCTTGTTTTTGAGAAAAATGATAGTACACCGTATACTGCAATAGCATAGTAGCTATGCAATGGATGATATCCAATACTACATCGATTAGGGTCAAAAATTGGATCTGCTAATATATGATCGATATCGATTAACATGGCAGCTATAAATAGAATATAAGCTCTCTTCCACTGTTTAGGGAAGAAAAGGATTGCGATCAATAATGGGAGAATGAGGTGAAATCCATAATGTAAGATCGGTCGGATCATAGAAAAATAGATTGATGCTCGAGGTAGGTTAGGGCATTGGTTCCTTCGTTAAATATCAAATCCAAAATAGAAAGGTTAGGAATAAACCCATGCTTATCTTCAAAAACCTGAATATATGGCTGAAGAGGATATGATTTTTCTTTTTTGGCATTCACCAGATCTCGTAAATCAGTTGTTTCTTTGGGATCTTTATCATATGTTATGGTTTTAGAAAAAGAAATATCTAATTGAAGGCAATCTAATACTACCTGTGTGCACTCATAATTAAAATCCAAAAGAAATTCTCTGGGTTTTTCAAATAAATGAATAAACTCATCTTCATAATACTCGAAAAAGGGTGAAGTTCTGTAGGCGGTTTCAAGAGATTTCCAATGGAGTGTTTGCCACTGAAAATCATTCTCTATACGAACATCTCTATATAATTGCCTTTCTTGTTTTTGACTATGTTTAATAGGAATAGATAACAAAAGTTTGCCATTTGCTCCGTAGATATAAGTACGATTACGATAAGTTTGTTTTTGGTAATTATCTTCATTTTCAAAAACAACAGTATCAGATTGAGCTATAGCTACATATTGTAGTATAGATCCAAAATACGTAGGATGGAGTAAGGATGTTTTCAATTTTATACTACTCTAAGTGTTAAGCTCCTTTTTTTCTCTTACGATATTGGTTATAGATAATCCAACCAGCTAAAACAATTAGGAAATATTTAAAATAGGACACGGGTTTTCCACTTCCTCCAACGGTAGTAAACATACGTTCCCATCGTATTTTGTTAAAAAGTCCTTTAGCATTAGAATCCCAGCTAAACCATACAAAAACAGGTTTTCCTACAATATGATTGGCAGGAACATAACCCCATACACGGCTATCCTCACTATTATGACGGTTGTCTCCCATCATCCAATAATAATCTTGTTTAAAAGTATAGCTATCTATAGATTTTCCGTTAAGGAGTACTTGCGTACCATTTACAGATAACTTATTGTCAATTCCCATTTCAGAACCTTCATAGACTTCTATAATTCTTCTGTAAAGAGAGAAACTTTTGAGATCCATTTTTACCGTTTTACCAGCTTCAGGAATATAAATTGCGCCAAAATTATCCGAATTCCAGTTTACTTTACCATTATTAGGAAAGATTTTGGGATCTTTTAAACCTTTTGGCGTCACATTTCGTTCTATACTTGCTACGTTTTGATGATTTTTAAATCGAGAAGCAGCTTCTTCGGTCATACCGGCAGCACTAAATTGTGAATTGTTATATCCAAATTCGTTCTTCTTTATTTTGTAGCGATTGTATAGATTTTGAAGATTAAAACTACTGCCTTTTGTAGTCCCCGAATATGAAAACTGTAATTGCGCTCGTTCTGGTAATTTAGTTTGTTTTCCATTAATATGAACAAAACCATCTACTACGGCCAAAGAATCTCCGGGAATACCTACACAGCGCTTTACATAATTAGATTTTTTATCTATGGGTTTGTAATGATATTTACCATCACCATATTGCTGAAAAGCATTTACCGTATCTATTGGCCAGCTAAACACTACAATATCATTACGTTTGATTTTTTGAAAACCAGGTAGTCTAAAATATGGATATTGCGGTTTGTTAGTATATGATTTGGTTCGTACCAAAGGGATTGTATCATGAACCATAGGAAAAGATACTGCTGTCATAGGTGTACGAGCCCCATAATGAAACTTACTAACAAATAAGAAATCCCCTACCAATAATGTTCTTTCTAAAGAACCCGTAGGAATGGTATAGGGTTGCATAAAATAAGTATGTACTATAGTTGCAGCAACAATGGCAAATAGAATCGAACTAACCCATTCTCCTGTAGCGGTTCTTGGTTTTAAATCCCGATCTTCAATATAAGTTACATCGAGCATATAGTTTACATAAAAGATATAAAACCCAAGAGTAACAATAACCAGGATGGTATCTGTTGTAGAGTTTTTACCAAAACTTCGTATGGTTTCTACCCAAATAACAGGTAGCATAATAACATTAATTACAGGAATAAATAATAGTATCACCCACCACCACGGTCGATTTATAATTTTCATTAAAATTACAGCATTATATACAGGGATAAGAGCTTCCCATGCTTTTCTGCCCGCTTTAACGTATAATTTCCAGGTGCCCAGAAAATGAATAACCTGTAGTATCAGAAAAAAAATAAACCACTCTGTAAGTATCATCTTTAAATATATTTTTAATATAAGTACCTTTTCTTAATAAAGCGTTACACTTTTTTATAAGCCTAACACATCTTTCATACTATAAACTCCTGTTTTGTCTTTTAACCATTCGGCTGCTACAACTGCGCCCAGTGCAAAACCATTACGATTATGTGCTGTATGTTTAATTTCTATATCATCAACAAGGGAAGAGTATGTTACGGTATGTGTACCAGGAACTTTATCAATTCTTTTTGCAACAATTGGGATGGTATTTTCATCACCGTCATCCAGTTGCCATGCTTTTTTATCTGTATTTTGAATAACTCCTTCTGCCAATGTTATCGCAGTACCACTTGGGGCATCTAGTTTTTCGGTATGATGAATCTCTTCCATAGCTATACTATATCCTTCTAAAGGATTCATCATCTTGGCAAGTTTTTTATTAAGCTCGAAAAATAAATTTACGCCCAAACTATAATTTGAAGCATAAATAAAACTTCCCTTTTTTTCGTTACATAATTTAAGAATATCGTCATAATGATCTAACCACCCTGTTGTTCCCGAGACTACAGGAACATTTGCATTAAAACAATTGGTGATATTATTTACTGCTGCGCCGGGAATACTAAAATCTATAGCCACATCGGCTTCAGAAAGATCATATGTGGTATCATCTTTATCTACTTTAAGTACTATGGTATGGCCTCTTTCTATTGCGATCTTTTCTATGGTTTTACCCATTTTTCCATATCCTAGTAGTGCGATTTTCATATTTTGGTTGGTATTGTTAATTCACTAAGTTATTAAGGATTGGTACTGCTTAAAAACTGTAGTTGAGTGATACGCCATAATTGGGCCTGGTATCAAACTCGTTAAAATTTATTTTAGGTTTAAACGAGAGATCTTCGGTTACATTGTATTGTAATAAGTGAGCTGTCACATTTGCATCTACAATATTTAGAAGATAAACTCCTACCGTTATTAATAATGATAGTTCTTTATCCCGACGAAAGCGTTCTTGTAATGATATTAATTGATCATTTGTTATATTAGGGAACTCATCATCTGTAAAACCTGCTAATCTACGTTTGTATATATCTCGAAAGCGATTATACTCCTTGTTATTATCGATATAAAAATAAATACCAGTTCCTAAGGCAGCATATACGATGGGGACTTTCCAATATTTTTTGGTGTACACTTGCCCTAATCCTGGAAGAACTGCAGAATAAAATGCCGCTCTGGCAGGAGCCAAAGGCTCATAAGGGCGTATTTTTCTTTCCCTTTTTTTCTTTTTTACAGGAACTTCTTCTTCAATAACTTTTAATTCTTCATTTTCTTGAGAAAGAACATTTTGAATAGAAAGTAGTACAAAAAAAATAATATAAAAGAATTTAATCTTCACTATTTATAAGTTTCTTTAAGCGTTTAAAATCTTCTTCAGAAGAAAATGGTATAATAAGTTTTCCACTTCCTTTACCAGAAACTTTTATATCAATTTTTGCGCCAAAATAATCCGAGAACTCTTTAACCCCTTTTGCAATGTGTTTTGGTAACTGATTATTAGTAGAAGCAGCCTTGGTATTTGGAGTATCTTCTGTTTTATCATTAAGAGATCTAACTAATTTTTCGGTATCACGAACAGATAAAGATTTTCCTATAATAGTTTCATATATATCCAGTTGCTGTTGTTGATCTTCTATATTTATTAAAGCACGACCATGCCCCATAGATATAAAACCATCACGCATACCAGTTTGTACAATAGGATCTAGTTTTAGTAATCTAAGATAATTAGCTATGGTAGATCTTTTTTTTCCTACTCTGTCACTTAATTGCTCTTGTGTTAAACTAATCTCATCGATAAGACGCTGATACGATAAAGCAATTTCAATAGGATCTAAATCCTGTCGTTGAATATTCTCTACCAATGCCATTGTTAACGACTCCTGGTCATTGGCGATACGAATATATGCGGGTATTTTCTTTAATCCAGCTAATTTTGAAGCTCGAAAACGACGCTCCCCACTTACTAACTGATAATTGTCAAAATCTAATTTACGAACCGTAATAGGTTGTATAACACCAACTTCTTTTATAGAAGTTGCAAGTTCTCGTAATGTTTCATCATTAAAACTAGTACGAGGTTGAAATGGATTTACATCTATACTATCCAGGTCTAATTCTATGATATTACCAACTACTTTATCGGCATTTTTATCTTCTACCGATCTTATATCATTTTCGGGATCTTTTAATAGTGCCGATAATCCTCTTCCTAATGCCTGCTTTTTGGTTGCCTTCGCCATGAATCCTTAACTATTTTTCTTAATAATTTCGTGTGCCAAACTTAAGTAATTACTGGCACCTTTACTAGAAGCATCATAATTAATTATGCTTTCACCGTAACTTGGTGCCTCACTTAAACGGATATTTCTCTGAATGATAGTTTTAAACACCATTTCATTAAAGTGTTTTTGAACTTCTTCTACCACCTGATTAGATAATCTTAATCTAGAATCATACATTGTTAGTAATAATCCTTCGATATCCAAATTTTTATTATGGATCTTTTGTACGCTTTTTACTGTATTTAAAAGTTTTCCGAGCCCTTCTAATGCAAAATACTCACATTGTATAGGAATCATTACCGAATCGGCAGCAGTTAACGCATTTAGGGTTAACAAACCGAGAGAAGGTGCGCAATCGATGAGAATATAGTCATACTTTGACTTTAACTCTTCAATTGCTTTTTTCATCATATACTCACGTTGATCTTTATCAACAAGTTCTATTTCTATCGCAACCAAGTCGATATGTGCTGGTATAATATGCACATTAGGAGAATTGGTTTCTAAAATAGCATCTTCAGAATTTATAGTATGCTCCAGAATTTGATACGTTCCTTTTTCAACACTTTCTACATCTAGACCTAATCCAGAAGTCGCATTGGCCTGTGGATCTGCGTCGATCAGGAGTACTTTTTTTTCTAAAACACCTAGAGAAGCCGCTAAGTTTACAGAGGTAGTCGTTTTACCTACACCACCTTTTTGATTTGCAATTGCTATTATTTTACCCATAAGGGGAGATTTGGATTTATAGCGATAAAAATACAATTTATTATATATTATAAAAATGAAAAATGTTAACAGTAGGAAATAAAAAAGACCATCCCCCTTTAAGGATGGTCTAACGTACTTCTATTATTGTTAATAAATACTTATTTATTTTTTTTTGCTCTGATCATTGCTTCCAGTTGATCCCACATTTCTTCAGGAATTTGTTCAAGAAGATTAAATTGCCCTGCTCCTTTTAGCCATTCACCACCATCTAGGGTAACGACTTCGCCATTTACATAAGCAGAAAAATCAGACACTAGATAGGCTGCAAGATTAGCAAGTTCCTGGTGATCTCCTACACGAGCCAAAGGCACCTGTTTAGCCATATCAATTTTATCTTTTAAATCTCCTGGTAAAAGACGATCCCATGCTCCTTTTGTAGGAAAAGGACCCGGAGCGATGGCATTAAAACGCATTCCGTATTTTGCCCATTCTACAGCTAGTGATCGGGTCATTGCTAAAACTCCTGCTTTTGCCGTAGCGCTAGGCACGACATACGCCGAACCTGTCCAGGCGTACGTCGTTACAATATTTAGAACAACAGTATTTTTGTATTTATTTTCAATCCAGTGTTTTCCGAAAGCAAGTGTACAATTTTTAGTACCTTTTAGTACAATATCAATGATGATATCAAAAGCACGATGTGATAAACGTTCTGTGGGAGAAATAAAATTACCAGCAGCATTATTAAGTAACACATCTACCGAACCAAAAGCTTCAAGAACCTGGTCTCTCATTGCCTCTACTTGATCATATTCCCTAACATCACATTGCAGAGGTAAACAGGTACCTCCAGTTTCTGATTCTAGCTCTTTGGCAGTGTTTTGTAATTTTTCTAGATTACGTGAAGTAATGGCAACATTGGCTCCAAGTTCTAGGAAATACCTCGTCATAGATTTCCCTAATCCGCTACCTCCACCAGTAACAACAATATTTTTTCCTTTTAGCGCTCCATCTCGAAGCATTTTATCTTTATAATTCATAATATGTATCAGTATTCTGCTAAGATAACAAGTTATAATGATAAACTATGCATGCATAGTTTATTTTTGTTTTCTTTTTAATGTTTAGCTAAAATACTATTAATTATAATGCTTGAAGTGGTGAAGGATTAAAAAATGATCATCTAATTATAATGATTGTTAATTAATACTTGGAAAAATCATCTATCATAGCCACATAATATACCCTAATTATTTTTGTGTATTTTTATAAAAACACTATCACTGTTTTGATCTGCATTTTTTGGGAAAAGAGAGTATATTATTGAAATTATGATTATAAAAGTGAAACAACTACAATTGGGTGCAATAACAATGTACAATATTGATTTTGATAGTAAGGTTATTTTTAAAAAGCATTTCGTTTTTAAACTCTTACTGTTTATAATGATCTTAGGGAATTATGCTATTGCTTTTGGGCAATCCAGATCAAATCTGAAAGAGATTTCGGGATATGTAACTTATAATGATTCTCCTATAGAAAATGTAAAAGTCATAGTAAAAAATACAGATGCAAGAACCACTACTAATAAAAAAGGATATTATAAAATTAAAGCAGCTGATAAAGAAGTGATACAGTTTTCTTCTGTTGGGATGAAACCAGTTGAAATTATTGTTGAAGATGTAACCAAACGTCTTGATATTACTATGGTAGATGAGTTAAATGAACTTGGAGAAGTAGTACTTAAGACTAATAAAAAGAAGAATCGTTATGGAGAAGAAGAGGAGTCTATGATAACAACTTCTTATGGGAAAATAGACAAAAAGAGTGTTTCATATGGCAGGATAAAAAAGATTAGAGGAAAAGAACTTACGGTTCAGGGAACTAGTTTAATTGAGACATTAAGTGGTATCGTAAAATATCTGGGTATTGAAAATGGTAGAGTGCGAATAGTACCGAATTTGTCGCTTGCAAATCCAGAGGAGAGTTTAGCTATTTGGGATATCGATGGTACTGTGTATGAATATCCTCCTAATCTTGCAGTAGGAGATATTGATAAAGTTACTGTAATAAAATCGGTATCAGGAACTACAAAATATGGTATGCGAGGATCGGGAGGTGTAATTGTTGTAAGAACCAAAGGAGCTAAGGCTAAAAAACAAAAGAAAGGTAAAAAAGGAAGAAAGAAAAAAGGCAATCAAAATAACTACGGCAATGGTACTGTACCGTATACAGCAGTAAAATCTAAAACGCCTTATCTTGCTATACTTGATACTATTTCTGGTAATGAGAAAATCTATGAATCTTATCAGGGACTTTCTGTTAACTACTCAGAAACTCCCGGTTTTTATTTGGATGTCTCGGAGTATTTTAAAACAGTAAAAAATAACGACTCCTTATCAGTAAAGGTGCTATCTGAAGCTCAAGATATTTTTAAGAAAGATCCAGAAACATTGAAAGCTATCGCATATGCTTATCAGGAACGTGGTGTGTCTCAAAAAGCGGTTGATGTGTATACTAGGCTCGTAGAATTAAGACCATCTTATGCACAATCATATAGAGACCTGGCGAATGCTTATATAGAAAATAAGCAATATAAAAAAGCCTGGAATATGTATCTTCAATATTTACGAAAAGGTAATTATATACTTGAAGAAGGGATTGAAAAAATAGTATATAGTGAAATGGCATATTTATATGCACTAAAAAGAGGTGCAGCGGGGATTATAGAAAATGCAGAGATTAAAGGATTAGGTTTGCAGAATTCGAAAAGTGATATTCGTTTGGTATTTGAATGGAATACTTCTGAAGCAGAGTTT
The DNA here is from genome assembly GCF_000626715.1 of Aquimarina atlantica. Lineage (GTDB taxonomy): Bacteria > Bacteroidota > Bacteroidia > Flavobacteriales > Flavobacteriaceae > Aquimarina > Aquimarina atlantica. The sequence goes on from NZ_AQRA01000006.1 coordinate 435,098, forward strand.
GCCATAGAATTTGTTGATCCTCAATCTAGAGCATTTAATTTTGAACATTCTCAAGAAAAGGATGGTAATCGTATTAAGGATGAAAAACTAAGAGGGTATTCTTCTAATGAGTTTTATCTATACGATTTAACCACTGGGAATTGGTTTATTAATATAACATATTTTGGAAATAAAAAGAATACACCTTCCTATGTAAAAGCTTCTGTATATAGAAACTGGGGTAAGATCAATCAAACTAAGGAGATTAAACTTTTTAAACTTAAAAGACAAAATTATAAGATGGGACTATTAAAATTGAATTCAAAACTATCTAATTCAGACTATTAATTGTTAAAGTTTGGTTCGCTATTTAGATAAATATCGATTGCAATCGATAGTATTACTTAAATACAGAAATTAAAATCTCTAGGATGGTGATTGCTGCATCACTTATTTTTGTTCCGGGCCCAAAGATAGCTACAGCTCCAGCTTCAAAAAGAACATCATAATCGTCAGGAGGAATTACACCACCAACAATAACCATTATGTCTTCTCTACCATATTTTTTAAGCTCTTCTACGATTTGCGGAACCAGAGTTTTGTGCCCTCCTGCAAGCGAAGATACTCCTACAATATGTACATCATTTTCTACTGCTTGTTTTGCCGCTTCAACCGGAGTTTGAAATAGTGGACCAATATCTACATCAAAGCCAACATCTGCATAACTGGTTGCAACAACTTTTGCACCGCGATCATGACCGTCTTGCCCCATTTTGGCAATCATAATCCTTGGTCTTCGACCTTCTAATTCGGCATATTGATTTGCTAATTCTCTTGCTTTATTAAAAGAAGCATCATCTTTTATTTCTTTTGCATACACTCCCGTAAATGATTTAATTTCAGCTTTGTATCTTCCAAATTCTTTTTCTAAGGCATCACTAATTTCTCCTAACGTAGCTCTTAGTCTTGCAGCTTCTACAGCTAAAGCTAACAAATTTTGATCTTCATTAGTTGCTGCTATGGTTAAATTTTTCAACGCATTTTGTACCGCCTGCTCATCTCTAGAAGCTTTTACTTTGTTAAGCCCTTCTATTTGTTGGGCTCTCACAGCTTGATTATCTACTTTTAAAGTACTAATGGCCTCTTCTTCTTCTAATTTAAATTTATTAACTCCTATGATTACATCTTGTTCGCTATCGATTCTGGCTTGTTTACGTGCAGCAGCTTCTTCTATTCTCATCTTTGGAATTCCTGCTTCAATAGCTTTGGTCATTCCTCCCAGTTCTTCTACTTCTTCGATAAGTTTCCATGCTTTCTCAGCAATATCGTTGGTTAGAGATTCTACATAATAACTTCCTGCCCATGGATCAACCGTGCGGGTAATCTGAGTTTCTACTTGTAGATATATTTGGGTATTTCTGGCAATTCTTGCAGAAAAGTCTGTGGGTAATGCAATGGCTTCATCAAGCGCATTGGTATGTAAACTTTGTGTTCCTCCAAAAGCAGCAGCACTAGCTTCTATGCATGTACGAGCCACATTATTAAATGGATCTTGTGCAGTAAGACTCCATCCACTGGTTTGACAATGCGTACGGAGCATTAAAGATTTTGGATTTTTTGGATTAAACTGTTTGATCAATTTGGCCCATAGCATACGTGCAGCACGCATTTTAGCAATTTCCATAAAATGATTCATACCAATTGCCCAAAAGAAAGAAAGACGCGGAGCAAATGAATCGACATCCATGCCAGCTTCAATTCCCTTTCTAATATACTCTAATCCATCGGCTAATGTGTAGGCCAATTCGATATCACAGGTAGCACCCGCTTCCTGCATGTGGTATCCAGAGATACTTATAGGATTAAATTTTGGCATATTCTTAGAACAATATTTAAAAATATCACCAATGATTCGCATAGATGGAGTAGGTGGGTATACATAAGTATTACGTACCATAAACTCTTTTAAGATATCATTTTGGATGGTTCCCGAGAGTAAATTTTTATCTACACCTTGTTCTTCTGCAGCTACAATATAAAATGCCATAATAGGCAAAACAGCTCCATTCATAGTCATAGAAACAGACATTTTATCGAGTGGAATCTGATCAAATAGAACTTTCATGTCTTCTACGGTGTCGATCGCTACTCCTGCCATACCTACATCACCAAAAACACGTTCATGATCACTGTCATATCCACGATGTGTAGCCAGATCAAAAGCTACAGATAATCCTTTTTGCCCTGCTGCAAGGTTTCTGCGATAAAAAGCATTACTTTCTTCTGCTGTAGAAAATCCTGCATATTGCCGTATTGTCCATGGTCTACGAACATACATTGTTGAGTAAGGACCTCGTAAATAGGGAGGAATCCCGGCAGAAAAATCGAGATGATCCAGATCTTTAATATCTTCTTTTTCATAAAAAGATTTTATATCAACTCCTTCTGAAGTAGTAAATGTAGAAATCTGCTGCTGTCTATTAGGGATAGCTTCTTTTGGTAATTGGATATGTTGTATGTCTTTTCTATTCATTACTCAAAGCCTCATTTTTAAAAATGATAAATTAACAAGGCTATAAAATTAAGCTTTTAAAAATGATTTTTATTAAAAAAAAATCGATTCGAGTTTAAGTTTTTAGAGAATAGTGCAAAAATTACTTAAATGCCTTTTCGATAACCATTAAGATCGAGTAGTATATATCAAAGGCTATAAAGTTTTTTATTTCTATTGCACAAAACTCTTTGTCTGGAATATAATAGACCCTTTGTGAGATTAGTGATGTGCTAACATTACCATCCTCCTCGAGGGTAGAAACAATATCTTTAAAATCATCACTATCACTTGTATTTTTAAGACATTGAATAAACCCACCTCTATAATTGAAAATTAAAATTTCTTCTCCGTTTTTTTTTGTTGTGGTGGGTGTAGATTTTTTTACAGCCTCTTGATTCTCGTATTCGCTTAATTTGATCCAAAGAGAGGTTTTATTATTAGCGATCTTTTTAAATTCTCTAGCAAGTTTAATAGAGTTTTCAGAAGGAAGTTTTCTTAAGTCAAGGGATAAACTAGCTACTTCGGCTAAGAAAGTTCTGTAAGTTTTTATAGAGTCTGTACCAAATTTATAATGTGTAAACAGGTCATTCTCAAAAGAGTCGTATGCTTTTTTTATAATACCGGTTTCATCTACACTAAGGCAGTCATAACCAGACTGAGAATAAGTCATCTTTATGCATACCAATAAAGTTATGACTATAATTCTAGATCTAATCTTAAGGGGCATTGATTTAGATTTAGTAATGTTAATGTATAGACTAAATTTTATAATTCAGTTGGGAAGTTAACAATAAGTTGGCAAATATTAACGTTTTATTGTGTTTTTTTTCTTGAATTCGAAATTATAATTACCACTTTTTGTATAATTAGTGATACTATAGAATAGGGTTAACCACTTTAAAAACTTGTATAAAAAGACATTGCATTTTTCTATTTACTTAAATACTTTTTCTATTACCAATAAAATAGAATAATAGATATCAAATATGTTTTAAATTAAAAGTTTGTGTTACGGTTGTATTGCTTTTCTTTCTATTTCTAGAGACAATCTTTTTGTTATTATTGGGGGCAAAAGTGTTTTTCGAACTCTTTTTTCTGGAAATACTGTTTTCTGAAATTCAGGAATATGTTCTTCGGGGTTTTGATATTTATTGGTTCCTGTTAATATAATTTTTTGACTATCGAATAGTTCTTGCTCTTTTTCGGCACTTTCTTTTATTTTTTTCTGAATAATTCCAGATTTTAGTTGCTTCAAGAAACCACCATTTTCTTCTATATTTTTAAATAGCGATAATGCCTTATCTGCCATTTGTTTTGTTATACTCTCAATATAATAAGATCCCGAAGCAGGGTTGGCAACCAGATCAAAGTAGCTTTCGTTTTTTAGAACTAAAAGTTGATTTAAAGAAATTCTTGTTCCAAAATCATTTTCGAGATGATAAATATCGTCATAAGGTAGATTTTGAATGGTATCAGCACCGCCTAATATTGCACTCATGCATTCTGTAGTAGTACGTAGCATATTTACATTATAATCCAGAATGGTCTTGTTTCTGTATGATGGATAAGCCAAAATATGACACTCTGTTGTAGCATTATATGCTGGCGCTAATGTGCTCCATAATAATCTAAGTGCTCTTAGTTTAGCAATTTCAAAAAAGTAATTACCACCTATTGCAACTTTAAAAACTACAGGTGTTTTTTCTAAGAATGTACTTGATGAGGTTTCAAAATGATTTAAATATTCATTGGCATGAGCTAATCCATACGCTAATTGCTGTACCATTGTAGCACCTGCATTTTGATATAGTCCTATATCAATACTAATATTGTTTTTAAGGTGATCATTTTTAGTGATTTGTTCTAATGCAGTATGATCTTCTTGTAGTGTTTTATACCAGTTTCCTGTACTCGCGAGATTATTAATAATATCGGTTAAAATATAGATACTAAGACTAGCTTTTTTGGCAATATGATTTAGTTGTTGAACATAAGAAGGAGAAAGAAATTTAGTTTCTATAAAAACACAAGTAGCAACAGTAATATGTTGCAAAAGGCTGTTTGGATCAATGTCTTCTTGTAAGATTACAAAATGAATACTCTCGGCACCTTTTTTAATAGCTTCAAGTGCTTTTTGATTTCCAATATTTGCTGAATTAACTACTATTTTTATACAATTTTTCCAGGTAGAAGGATGAGATACAGAGCTGTTTTCTATGTTATCTTCCTGGTTATAAAAAGGTTTTATATCAATACCTTCTAAAGATTTATAAATCAATGCTTCATTATAATCTGCACCTTTGAGATCAAATTGAATTTTTTGTTTCCATTGTTTTGTAGAAACTGTTTCAAAACTATCGAATAGGGATTTAGTCATCTTTTTTGTTTTTAGGTACACTATCTTCGTACTCAATAATGTATATTTCTTCATTATCTCGCTTCATAAAATATTCTTCTCTAGCAAATTTTTCAAGTTCGCTACTGTCTTTTAATACTTTAATATCTTTTTGATCTTTTACAATCTCCTTCATATAGTATTCTTTGTTATCTTCAAGCTCCTGGATCTCTTCATCTAGCTCTCTGTGAATCAACCAGGAATTAGTGTCAAAAAACAGCATCCAAACTATAAACAACAGAACAATGAGCACATATTTATTTAAAAATATAGCAAATATCGGGATCAATGCCGGTTTATTTTTTAGTTTTTGAAAATATTGTTTTAGCTTCAATCTAATTGAGAATAATATTTGTTGTAAAGGTACAAAAGTTAATTCAAGCGTTCTTTGATAATGGTACGTACAATATCAATAGCTACGTTATTATAGTTGTTGTTAGGTATAATAAGATCAGCAAATTCTTTGGTTGGATCAATGAACTGTTGATGCATAGGCTTTAAAGTATTTTGGTATCGATCCAAAACTTCATCCATGTCACGTCCACGCTCTGCGATATCTCTTTTTAATCTACGTATTAAGCGTTCATCACTATCGGTTTGTACATATATTTTGATATCAAACATCTCCCGTATTTTAGGGTTAGTAAGTATCAAAATTCCTTCAACAATGATTACTTTGCTTGGTGCTGTACTAACAGTTTCACTGGTTCGATTATGTTCTACAAAAGAGTAAACTGGTTGCGCTATGGTTTCTCCTTTTCTAAGTGCGGTCAGATGTTGACATAATAGCTCAAAATCTATAGATTGCGGATGATCAAAATTTATTTTAACTCGTTCTTCGTACGTGAGATGACTTGTATCTTTATAATATGAGTCTTGTGATATGACACATACTTCGTTTTCTGGTAATTCATTTACAATTTGATTCACTACAGTAGTTTTACCACACCCTGTTCCTCCGGCGATACCGATAATTAGCATTTCTGATTTTTTTGACAAATTTAAAGATTGTTTTTGAGTAATTACATATCAAAACTTCTATAGTCGTAAAAGTTATAATATACCTTTTGTTAGATCATAGAAATATACAAGAGATTTTTACCACGGATGGTAAGAAACTCCTGCAGAAGAATCTTTCCTTGCTCCGGTAACAGATTGCAGGCAATTTACTTCATTTCTCTCTCTAAGTACACCCATAAATGCAAAGATCAGTGCTTCTTTAAAATTAATAATTTCTTCTGAAGGAATTACCACAGTTGCAAAACCATCTAATTTTTGCTGCAATAAGTCAACAAGAAAATCATTTTTTGCACCACCACCAGTTACCAGCATAGTACTATTTTGATGCTTAGTTTTCTTGATTACATCTGCTATTTGAGTTGTAATATGATGAACTGCTGTATGTAAAAGATTTTCTGCAGAATCCTGATTATGAACAATAATAGGAATCATTTCTTCGGCAAACCATTCATATCCCAAAGATTTTGGAAACGGAAGTGCGTAATACGACAGGTTATTTAAAGTATCGAGTAAAGGCTGGTTTAAAGTACCAGTTTTTGCGATTTCTCCACCTTTATCATATGTTTTATCTATAGTCGAACAGATAAAATTAAGTAACATATTGGCAGGTGAAATATCATAAGCAATTCTTTTTCTCCCGCTATTAAAAGAGATGTTACTAATGCCACCAAGATTAAGACAAAAATCATATTGACCAAATAACAATTGATCACCTATAGGAACCAGGGGAGCTCCCTGACCACCAAGGGCAACATCATTGGTTCTAAAATCGCAGATCACTTTTTGCCCACATGCATTCGCAAGATGTTGTCCAGATCCTATTTGATATGTTAATCCAATCTCGGGTTGATGAAAAACAGTGTGACCATGACTGGCCACAAAATCTACATGAATATTATTTGTAGTTATAAATTTTTTGACCTGATGGCCAAGCCAACTTCCATATTCGTTATGAAAAGCCAGTAAAGCTGTTGGTTCGAGATATATTGTATTTTTTAATTGTTCTTTAAACATAACATCATAATCAATACTATCACTAGCATTAATAGAGAATGTCCATGTATCATTTTTCTTCTTAAATGTACAACAGACAATATCCAATCCGTCTAGAGAAGTTCCAGACATTAAACCGATTACGGTATATTCATTTTTAATCGAACTCATATCTTTTTATATTGAAAGTTGTACAGGAGATAAGCCAATAGCTGTATGTAGCCCAAGAAAGTGTTTGGCTGCAGTTTCCTGAAAAGTTTTAAAATCCTGATATACAAGTACTATATTGTTCATATCCGTAGTATGTAATACTCTCAAAGCATACGGGTTACCAAATAAATATAAAATTACATTTTTCGACCTACTTAACTCTTCTATAGTTTGTTGTATTTCTGGATCAATACCAAACTCATGTATTGGCTTTATAGAGGGAGGAAATAGTGCTATAAGAATGTTATTACTAGAAAGGGTAGTAGAAAAAGGTGAGGTATACCTCATCTTTGTAAATTGTTTTGACACATTAATTTCTTCAAAAAAAGTACAATCTTCATTATTTCCTATAACTACAGCTTCAAAATCTTGGGTATTAAATTTTTCAAAACTTTCTTTATCCGATTTATAATGGGTAAGTGATACTTTGGCGATACTATTATTTAAAGAAGCTGCTTTTTCAAAATCAAAAGTAGGATTCGATATATTTTTTTTAAATGCATCTTCTTTCAGTTTTTGAATTCTTGTAAAACTTTCCTCAATTTGTTGGTCTGTTGCATTTTTTTCTATAGTACGAATACCTTCTGGTACATGTTCTGCAAAACATAGAATATCATTACCAGCGTCAAATGCTTTCCATTCTAACATTCCTTTTTGAGGATATAATTTAGAAACACTATGCATATTAAGAGCATCAGAAATAACAGCACCTTCAAAACCTAATTCGTTTCTTAAAACTCCTTTAATGATATCTTTTGATAAAGTAGCCGATACATCTTTTCCGTTGGTTAAAGAAGGTACGGCCAAATGCCCGATCAGAATACTATCAATTCCCGATGCTATTGCTTTTATAAATGGATACAGTTCTTCATCATATAATTCTTGTCGGGATTTGGAGATTACAGGAAGTCCAAGATGTGAATCTACAGCTGTATCCCCATGTCCCGGAAAATGTTTAAAACAACCTAATACTCCTGAAGCCTTAAGCCCTTTGTATAGAGCCAAAGATTTAAGAGTGACCTGTTCTTTTTTTTCACCAAAAGAGCGATAACCAATTACAGGATTATTAGGATTGACATTAATATCGGCCACTGGAGCCAAATTAAGATGAATTCCTATGTTTTTAAGATCATTTCCTATCTGTTTTCCTACTTCGGTAATCAAATTTGATTGATCCTCTGGGATGGCTCCTAATGTTATGGCATAAGGATATTGAGGAGTATTTTCTACTCGCATTGCTAAACCCCATTCTGCATCAATACTAATGAGTAATGGAGTAGGGGCTATGTTTTGATAGTGCGTTATAAGTTCTGCAAGTCGCTTGGCACTGTTTTCATTTCGAATAACTTTTTTCTTACCTTCAAAATTAGTAGCAGCACTAGCTCTGCTATGAAAAAAAGTGAGGCCTCCTACTTTGTAGTCTAGTATTAATTTTTCAACTTCTTTTATTTCCTGCTCTGTGTCATTAATAAATGCGGCCGGAAAGAAAAACTGACCAATTTTTTCGGTTTTAGAAAGGCTGGATAGGTTCATTATTCGCAGTAATTTAATTTTTGTCTTTTTTTCCGTAGTTAGCAGGATATTGGATGTATCGAGTAAGGATAATACCAGGAATTGCAGCAACGGCAACCCAAATAAAGAACCCAGTATATCCAAGAATCTCCTGGATGAAACCACTAATCATACCAGGCAACATCATACCCAATGCCATAAATCCTGTTGCAATTGCATAATGAGAAGTTTTAGAAACACCTTCTGCTACATAAATCAAAAACATGAGATACGCTGCAAACCCAAATCCATATCCGAATTGCTCTATAATAACAACCAATGTCGCAAATACAACAGAAGATGGTTGCCAGAAAGCTAATAAAACATATAGTATATTGGGTAAGTTTAAAGCTAAAATCATAGGAAGCATCCATTTTTTTAAACCATATATAGAAATGGCAATACCTCCCAAAATTCCTCCTATAGTTAAAGCAATAATCCCAAATGTACCATAAATAGTCCCTACTTCGGTGGTAGATAGCGCTAATCCACCAGCTTCATTCTGATCTAGCAAAAAGGGAGAAGCCATTTTTACCAATTGAGACTCTCCTAATCTATAAAGAAGAATAAAAGCGAGAACAATACCGATTTGTTTTTTTTGAAAGAAGGTTTTAAAAACATCGAAGAAACGTATTGGTTTTTCTTTAGAAGCTCCGGCTTCATTTTCTACTTTTGGAGTTGCAAAGAGATTTATTACCGTTAATATGATCATGAAAATAGCAGTAATAATCATGGTATAGGACCATGCTTTTTGATTATTACCATAATGCTCTTCTAAAAAACCAGCAAGCACTACAATTAATCCTTGACCGGTTACCATAGCCAAACGATAAAATGTGCTACGTACTCCCAAGAAAAAGGATTGTTTTTTTTGTGAAAGGCTAATAAGGTAAAAACCATCAGAGGCGATATCATTTGTGGCAGATGCAAATGCAGCGATCCAGAAACACGAAAGACTAAGGATAAAGAAATTATTGGTAGGGATCGTTAATCCTACTCCCAAAAATGCTATAGCAATAAGGAGTTGCATGCTTAAAAACCAATTACGTTTGGTACTTTTAATATCTACAAACGGACTCCATAATGGTTTTATAACCCAAGGGAGATAAAGCCAACTGGTATACAAGCCGATATCGGCATTACTAATTCCTAGTTTTTTGTACATGATTACAGAAAACGTGATGATGATCACATATGGCAATCCTTCTGTAAAATATAATGAAGGCACCCAAGCCCAGGCATTTTTGTCTTTGTTAGATTCTATCATGAATTGTTATTAAGGAAAGTAAGATACTTATAAATTGTTAGTAATACCTGATTTATATTTTATCGATATAATCTAACTTCAGAGCATCTGTATTTATCTCTGGTAGTGATTTTTTATAAAAAAAATCAATGATTTGATCTACAAGATACGAATTGATTTTTTCAATCTTCTTTTCTTCAATCATAGTAAAAACATTCATAGCTTCGGCCTTTTTAAACTCTTTGATCAATTCATCTGGATTTTTAACGGCATCCATACCGATATACTTTTCCATTTTTTTCTTCATCCACCTGTGGCTTACTAGTTTTATTTGACTATCACGAACATCCTTCTTTAGGAGATCTATTCGTTCTATATTATTTTTTGCTTCTTTCTGGGTACGATTTAGTTGTATTTTGGCTTGCGTAAACTGCCTTTCGAATTTAAAATCAAGACGACGCATATCATGTTTCAGGTGTTGGATCACCTCATAAAGTGCATTGTCATATATTGTTAAGAAATCTTCATAAGCATATAATGCATCAAGAAATACAATTGCATCCTTTCTATATAATCTAGGTATAGGTTGATTTTTTACTTTTTTAAATAAACTTGTAAGCTCTACTTGCTTTTCTTCGGGAATATTTACAAACCATGAATTATTCTTTAATGCTCTTAGTTTTGTAGTTATCTCATACCTGGTACCTTTATATAGCTCTGATTTATAACTAAATCTATAGGTATTGGGATTAGCATCTCTTTTTTTTTGAGAACTACCATGATACATGATTAGAAATATAGAAATAAATACTAAGAATTTCATATGTCATGTTTGGTTAGTTAGTTAATTTTATTAACGTTATACATAACCCAATTGTTATATCTTGTTAAATGAATTCTTCATTGTCATTATAAACTTTGAAGACATATTATTTTTTAACCCTGGCAACTTCTTCTACAGTTACCATTTTTTTCTGAGTATTTCCCCAACTATTCATAATATAATTCATTACATCTGCAATTTCTTCGTCTTCGAGACCCAATGAGGTCATGGCACTATTATAAGTTTTACCATTAACTTTGATAGGACCATTTAATCCATATTTGATAGAATAGATGCTTTCTTTTCGTTTATTGATCAACCAATCTGATCCTGCCAAAGGCGGAAATACATTAGGAGATCCTTTTCCGTCTGGAAGATGACATTGCATACAAAAATCAGTGTAAATCTCGTTTCCGCGAGCTATACTCTCTGATAATTTTGTATCCTGAATTTTTGATACTGAATAGAGGGTATATTTGGTATCTGATTTTTCTTGTTGTGCAACAAGTGAAATACTTATGATTACTATGGCAATCTCTATAACGAAGAAACGTTTTAAATACTTTCTCATGCGTTTACAGGTTTCTAATTTAATTAGGAATTATTTTTACAATACCTTTATTTTCTACTGCTACATAGATAAAGCCATCAGGTCCCTGTCTTACATTACGCACACGTCCTATACCTTCTAATAATTTTTTTCGTCCTGTAACCTTATCATCGGTTAATTCTACCAATTCAAGATATTGAAATACTAGTGAACCTACCAGTAAGTTATTTTTCCATTGGGGATAAATATCACTGGTTATAAAATCCATTCCGCTGGGAGCAATAGAAGGTACCCAATAATATAAAGGCTGTTCCATTCCTTCTTTTTTAGTGATATCTGTAATAGATGTACCACTATAATTAATACCATAAGTGATTACAGGCCACCCATAGTTTGCGCCTTTTATGATTGGATTAATTTCATCACCACCTCTAGGGCCATGTTCATGAACCCAGATTGTACCATTAGGATGTATTGCCATTCCTTGCGGATTACGATGACCATAAGAAAAGACCGCTTTTTTTGCTCCATTTTTGGTAACAAATGGATTGTCTTTAGGAATAGAGCCATCATCATGAAGACGATATATTTTTCCTCCATCCCGAGTAATATCCTGAGGGTTGATATCTCTATTGCCACGATCTCCGATAGAAAAGTAAAGGTATCCTTCGTTGTCAAATTCTATTCGTGATCCAAAATGGTGTCCTTTTGTAGTATTAGGAGTTCCTTTATATAGTTTTTCTATATTGGTTAATTGATTGTTGTTTAGTTTGGCTCTAATCAACGCTGTATTACCACCTTTTTCTGCACCTTCTTTAGAAGAATAAGTGATGTATAGCCATCCATTTTCTTTATATTTAGGATGTAGTTCTATATCTAACAATCCACCCTGGTTACGGTTATATACTTCAGGGACATTGCCAATAGAGGTTTTGTTACCATTCTTAAAATGAATTAATTCTCCGCTTTTTTCTGTAATAAGCATGCTACCATCAGGCAACCAGGCCATTCCCCAAGGGATTTGCAAATCAGGAACAACAATTTCTGTAGTATAGTTTTTAGGGTCATTTTGTAGCGTGATATCATTTTCTTTTTGTTGCTGTGCACAAGCTGAAAATACAATTGCGAGAGAAATTAAAAATGATGAGAATTTCATAGATTTTTTGTTAATTTCTGAAAAATACAAAGAAATATTATTTATAATCTATAATTTATGTTAATCCCTCCATATACATTAAATGGTAAACCAGGATAGAAATATCTTGGGGCATTACCCCCAAATCCTCGGGCATTGATTTGTAATTGAGAGGCATACTTGGTGTCTAAAATATTATTTGCCCCAAAAAATAAGTCGTATGTAAAGCGAGATCCAATACTATTTTTATATCCTATTTTGCCATGTAGCAATTCATAGCTTTTGCTAAATGTAGTATTTGCATCATTTGCAGGTATTTTACCTACAGTCTGAAAATTAAAATTACCATAAAACCCTTTTTGAGCTATAAATTCGATTCCAGAATTGGTAACCCCCGAAGGAACACCGGTAAGATCATTACTCGAAAAATCATTATCCAAATCTATAAAATCATCAAATTTGTGATCATATATTGATGCATTGAAAAAGAATTTTAATACTCCGGAGTTTATTTTTATCATATCGAAATTCAATTCTAATTCGGCACCATTATGTATAGTTTTTCCTGCATTAATAGCAAAGAAATTATCGTCGATAGTTCTTCTTGAAACCAAGAGATCTTTTACTCTAAATTGATATAGTGATACAGAACCATAGAGTCTATCATGTAATAGACTATATCGGGTGCCGATTTCGTAATTCCATCCTATTTCGGGTTTTATATCAGGGTTAAAAAGGCCATTGGGTAATAGTGTCTCTGAAGTAGTTGGCGTAGAGAAACCATGGGCAATGTTTCCATAGAATGTAAATTGAGAGTTTAGAGTATAGTTCATTCCTATTTTGGGAGAGAGTATGGGATCGTAATCAAATTTACCAGAGCTATCCTCTCCATCGGATAAGAATTGATCATTGATATCAAAAAAAGTCTGATTAAGATTCGTACCCAAGTTTATTCTAAACTTTTTACTAATCTTATAATTTGCTTCAGCAAAAATATTGTAATAGTATCGTTTTTCATCAAGATCAGAAAGTTGATTGCCCTGTACACTACCTGTACCAAGAGGAAAATCTCGGTATAAGTTTTCAAAAGTCTTACCGGTATAATAATCCAGAAATAATTCTCCGCCTACACTCCAATTTAATTCTTGATTTGCAATTAGGTGAGTACCTAAAATACGGTTTCTTATACCAAAACTAGTAGCGTTTTCTTTCAAGATATTAAAAGGTCTGGACTCGTCATTATTTCTAAAAGAACCAAAAATACTGGTGTTATGTGTTATTTTTGGATTGTAATTATGTTTCCAGGTGATTCCTAATATTCCATAATCTACATCTTCATTTCCTTGTGAACGTCCCCAGGTAAATGCAGCTTGTCTAGGATTATTATCAAAATTTTCCTGATCTAGAGAACTGGGAATACCGGCATTAAGATGAACAAAGCTACCTATTACCGAAAAATTATTTTTCTTTCCGATATCAAAACCAGAGACCAGTGTTATTGTATTTCGATCATATTCATTGTTATCACGATAGCCATCGGTATGATTGTTACTATAGAGTACTGTAATATTAGATTTTTCTTTGGATATAGCTGCTTTTGCCAAAACTCTTCTTAGTCCATAACTCCCGAATGATGTCGTGAACTCACCCTCAGAGGTATTTGTATTTGCATATTGAGGTTGAAATAAGATAGTTCCTCCTAGCCCTACACCATAGCTGCTTGAAGAAGGTCCTTTACGGATTTCTATACGGGATAATGAACCAAGTTCTAAATCCTCTATAGAAGATTCTCCATTTCCATCGGTTAATGGGATATCTCCAAAATAGGCTCTTATATTGGCAGTGCCAAATAAGTTTCTGGCTCCGATTCCTCTAATTGTAATTCTATTGGTATTCAAAGTACCATTTTGCATAAAAACACCAGCAACTTTATTAAGAATAGGGTGTAACTCTATAGGGTTGCCACGATTAATATCACTAGTTGTAATAGAAGAGATCGCTTCTGTTGCGTACCTATGTTTTTGTGGACGAAAATAATCTTCTATCACCACCTCTACCAAATTTGTAATGGGGGTTAATGGTATTACTATGTACCCGTCTTTAGTAGAACTATAGTTGTTAATGTCTATAGTAATTTCGGTATAACCATCTTTAAAAAACGTTATTTTTTCTAAAGATTTTATAGAGAACTTACCATCAGTATCAGTAAAAACTTTGATGTTGCTACCTGTATCATGAACACTTACATTGGCAATCGGAAGTTTATTCGAATTATTTATGACAATTCCTTTAATGTCAAATTGTGAGTATACAGAAAAATGACAAGCAAGTACTAAAAATAAAAATATTCTTTTCAAGATTTGTTTTTTCCCAAATATCGGAAACTAGAGGCAATTGGTTTTAAAAAACACGATTGTGTTAATGAATATTAGGAAATTTTAACGATCAAATGTAATAGTCCTAACATCAAAGAAAATATACAATTGTACTGAAAGTAAAAAATATTCATTCTTTATAGAGGCCAGTTGATTTATAAAATCCCCTTATCAACTGACCTGCTATAAAAAACGTAATTATCCAAAAAAAACACAAATTATGTAATTTTTGGACCCCCTAAATTTTTCCTTTTTCTTTATTAATCTTGTGTAGTTGTCTCTTATCCTTCATGTATTCAAACCAATTACGAACTATTAGTATAATTAAAACTATTAGTATTAAGATCTGAATAGTAATCAATACAATCATCTCTCTCTTTTTATAAGAAGTATGAAACTCCTATTTTACCTGTTATATAGTTTTGACACATAAGAATCTAAAAAGTCACTTTTGAATCTCTTTTTTTTATAATTAAGAGTATAATTTTTATGAATACTTTTTATTCAATAAGGGCATGTGAGTATTTCGATGTTATAAATATTTTATACACTACCCTTGAATAAGTTTATAATTATAACACATAACAATATATCTGTTTCTGAAAATTAATATGTTTGATGAAGTGTTTAACTAATAATTTCGATTTTTTTATTTGCTATAAGTTTAATGGGGTAGACTATTCTATTATTGTCATTCTTTTCTACTGTTATGCAAATATTGTCGATAGAAATAATAATTCCTTCGTCATCTTCGATTCTAATTTTTTGTCCTACCTCAAAATTCTTTTTAGAATAAAAACCAAGTAATAATCTGTATACAATATCTCTGGAGCCTAAACCTAAGGCAAGTACAAAAGTGGCTAAAAAAGCTCCCAGAATAAGAGAAAGATTATTGGTTATAATACTAGTATTGATACCTGCCTGATTTAAAGCGGTAATAGCCACAATGGCTACGATACTAAAAAAAAGTATAGAACTTATTAGTTTAGATCCGTTAAGATCCAGAGATTTTAGCAAGGCATAAACAGATTTTCTTACTATAGATGCCAGGTATAATCCTAATCCTAAAATTACGATCGAACTGAATATTTTGGGTAAATAATCGATTAGTCTTCCTGCACCATTTGAAACCATATTTAAACCAAACATATCGGCACCAACGATGACCAATACAAGAATAAGAAACCACTTAACAAAAGCTAAAATTATTTTGGCAGGTTCGATTTTGGCGGTAGAATTAAAAAGAGTCCCATTCTCACTAATCTTTGATACCAAAGTATCAATTTTGGTTAGTTTCAAGGATTTTTTAATGATAAAAAGAATGAGTTTTACAATTAGCCACCCGATTAAAATGAACAAAATTGCACCAATGATATTAGGTATAATTTCATACAGTTCATTAAATATATTTTCAATCAATTTAAAATTTAGAAATTTTTCCATACGATTTTGGAGGTTAAACCTTAATTTTTGTTAGAACGACTTACTATTTTAAAAAGTTCTTCAAGAGAATTTGGATATTTTATAGCAAATAAATCAGCCAGATCTAGTGATAATTTTACTATTTCAACATCATCAAGTACCTTCTTCTTAAGAGAAGCAGGTAATTCTTCATTTTGAATAATTTTTTTAAATGGATTTTTCATTTTTTCTGGGGTATTAGGTTTAAAAGATGTTATAAAGTTTTATACGAGTTCACTAGCCTAGATTTAGCTCGGCTTAGTCTCATTTTTACAGCACTGCTGCCAATATTAAGAGCTTTTTCAATGTCTTTTATAGATAGATCATCCTGATATTTCATCATTAAAATGATTTTGTCATCGGGTTCAATTTTTTTTAATGCCATTGCTAGTTTTTTAGATTTTAATTTCATCATATCTTCATCATCTATTTCTTCTGATGGGTAATCAATAACAATATCATCGATAGATACGATTTTTTCTTTTTTCTTTTTTTGAACCCTTTGTACATAATTCACACAGAAATTATATGTGAATGAATACAACCAGGTAGAAAACTTAGAATTTCCTTTAAATGTTTTTAGCTTAGCGAATAAAAGAACAAAAATGTCGTGTGTTAAGTCTTGTGCCTCTTCATTAGATTTTACAAAACTCAAGCATTTATTATATATAGTTTTTGCATATCTGTCATAAAGAATTGCATATAGCCTGGTATCCTTACTTTTGGCTATTTTGTAAACAAGCTCTTTATCCTCCAAATTTTCATCCAGTTCTGTCTTCTTCAACCTGTATTTTTATTACATATAATCCCTCTAAATAGTTTAGACACAGTATATCTAAAAAAGTCACTTTTAATTTTATTTCAAAGTGATTGCCGTACTCCTAATTATGATTTGTTGTAAAGTGATGTATGGTATTAAAATATCCAAAAACACTAATTTTTGGGGTATGAGTGAAGGTTTAAAAGAGTTCAAAAAAACATTTTTGAAACCTTAATTTAAGCAAAAAATAAAAGTAATAGTATGATTTCTAAAGATTTCTTGTTTTTTGAAACTAATTTTTAAGCAGTTAACAGATGAACTGAGGACTTTCACAGATTAAAATTTTCTAAAAAAGATAGGCGTATCACTTTTGAACTATCAAAATCGAAAGAATGATACGAACCATAAGTTTTATGCTATTTTTTTTTATAGGGCTCTCAATTATGAGTGGTCAGGAAATAACAATGTTGAAAGGAACGGTAAGAGATCAAACAACTCAAGAGGTTATTCCTTATGCTACCGTAGCCGTTTATAACAATAAAGGAGAATTGGTTGATGGTATTTCGACTAATGATGAGGGACAATTTCTACTAGAGACAGACAAAACATTTACATATTTTGAAGTTAGTTTTATTGGTTATAAGACTGCCTCAGTACAGTTTTCTGAAGTTGGTGATCCAGCCAATATTTCAATCAGTCTAAAATCGGTAGCAAGCACATTAGACGAAATTGTTATCGAGGCCGATCGAACTACCACACAGCTTAAAATTGATAGAAAAATTATCGATATAGGAGCAGATATTCAACAATCTGGGACTACAGCCCTCGAAGCTTTTGATCAAATAATAGATATACAGACTGATTTGGGAACTGGCAATATTTCATTAAGAGGTAGTGACAATGTGAAATTATTAATCAATGGGAAACCTTCTTCTTTAGATGCAATAGAGTTGCTAGAACAAATCCCATCATCTTCTATAAAAACTGTAGAAATTATTACTTCTCCATCAGCAAAATATCAGGCAGATGGATTATCAGGAGTCATTAATGTGATCTTAAAAAGAAGTGTAAATAAAGGATTTAACCTTAATCTCAATAGTGCAGTAGGAACAAAGCGATATAGTTATGGTATTGATGGAAACTATAACCTATCATTTATGAATTTAAGATTTAATGCCTCGCAATCTGGAAGAGAAATGGATAGTAAAGAAACTATTAATCGATCTTTTATAAATGGTGATACTCAAGGTATTTTTACACCTCACGATTTTAATGGTAAAATAAAAAGAGGAATAATCGGCTTAGATTTTTTTGTAGATGAACATAATGAATTCTCTCTGGGATTAGATTATACCGACGATTATCATAGTTTCTACAACAATTCTCAATATTTTGATGTGACTGATCGTGACGATTTTATATATACCCGTAACTCAGCACATTCACATTTTACTTCTGTTTTTAATGCTAATTATCGTAGAGGATTTAATAAAGAAGGACATTTTTTAGAGATTGACTATAATCTTAATAATAATAAAAATGATTATCCATCAACTGATTTTGAAGAGAATGTTTTTTTGTTTGATCAAATCATAGAAGAAGATAATACAATTCATGCCATATCATTAGACTATGCATTACCTGTTTCAGAAAAAATTATAATAGAAACAGGAGCATCCTGGAATAAGAGTGATACAAAAAACCAACAGTTTTTTAGACCAAATAATACAGTACCTACATTAGATACATTTAATTATGAAGAAGAACTGTTAGGTATCTATGCACTTACAAAATTTAAGATTCAAAAGTTAGATTGGCAAGCTGGATTGCGGTATGAATATTTCTCGTCGAAATCCCGAAATACATTAAATCTGTCGACAACAAATCTACATTTTTCTAATCTTTTTCCATCAATACATATTACCTATGCCTTTAGTGAAGATAATACACTGGGCTTAGGGTATAGCAAACGAATTTCCAGACCTAATTTACATCATATTAATCCATTTCAGCTAGGGAATCCCTTTTTTAGATTTGATGGTAATCCAGAGCTAAAACCAGAATCGAGTGATAACATTGAACTTAATTACCAAAATAATAAGAGAAAATTGAATTGGTCTGTTGCTACATTTTATCGTTACAGAAAGGATGTCATTCTTTGGGTAAATGCTATAGAAGATAACAATGTACAAGTAATCTCATTTCAGAATATAGGAATAAATCATTCATTTGGTATTGAGACAACTGCAAAGTACAAGTTTACTTCGTTTTGGAATGCTATGCTTACCGGAAACTATTATTACACAAAAACAGATCAGAATAACCTGGTTACCTGGGATGAATTATATTCCTCTAATCTACAAGTAAAGAATACATTTAAAATCACTAAAAAAGTGAGTACCGATATAACATATCGGCATACACCCAAGAGGCAAAATGCCTTTAATTATATAGAACCAAGACATAGGGTTGATTGGGCAGTAAGGGCAAAATTTTTGAATAACAAATTAACGGCCAACTTAAGGGTAATAGATGTATTGGATAATAATTTGATGAAACGAAATACACGTACTCCCGAGTTTAACCAACGTACCGTTTGGAAGTTTCAATCACAAACACTGGGATTTTTATTTAGTCTAAAATATACACTCTTTAAAAGTGAAGATAGAGCAAGAAATAGAAAAGAACGAGAATATAGGCATAATCATTCTAGCAATTAAACGGTACAACAAATAAAACTATACGTAATGAAGATAAATTCTTTTTTTTTAACAGTAATATTAATTTTTATTTTAATAATAACAGCTTGTAAACCAGATAATTTTGTTGAAGAAAAAATCTCTTCTCAAGAACTTTCAGAATGGGAAACAATAGGAAAAGGTAAAACCTTGATTAAGGATCATGAATTTGTTTTTGAAGAAATTGATAGCTCTGATGGTTTCTTTTTGGTTAGCCCTAAAAGTTATCGGGGAGATATGGTAATACAATATAAAATAAAGGCGTTGTCAAAAGCATCGGTATTAATTGTATTATTTTCGGCTTCTGATACCAGCGAAACTATACAGCTAACCTTACCCGAAAATAATGTTACCGCCGAAGATATTTGGGAATGGCGAAGAGAAATGAATCATTATAATCTAACATTTAACAATGAATCTCATGGCTATACTCCATTTTTTTACAAAAATATTTCTTCCTTAGAGCGAGGTTTTCACCTCAGTAAACAAGAAAACATAATGAAACCTAATGAATGGGTTACCGTCGAAATTGGTAGAAAAGAGAATAAAGTATGGTTTTCTCTTAATGACAGTATTATTTTCGAACGTGTAGATTATAATCCACTTCTGGGAGGGCATATACTTTTCAGGATAAGTGGTGCTTCTACTCAAGAGGAAACCATTCTTGCAAAGGCATCTATAAAAGATTTGATGATTTATCATCAAGAAAAGTAATACCTTAGTAAGGTTTAATGAGAGAACGTGTGAATAATAACGCTATGTATTCAAAACTAAAAAAAGCAGAACCTGTATTGCATCTGCTTTTTTGGGGAATGGTACTTTTTTTTCCATATATAAAATATCTGGGAAGAGAAGGAGGGTACCCTATGAGTTTTATGCATGAGTTGGTTGGATTGGTATTCAATATGATACCAACATATATTATGTATCTGTGGTTCTTTCCTTTAAAAAATAAGAAGAAGTATGTTTTTTGGGTATTGCTTGTTTTTAGTAGTAACGCTTTAATCCACTATTATGCAGATAATTTTTTTCATATGGGAGAAGACCATAAAGATCATCAAGATCATCGCTGGAAATATGTAGTTTCTAGCTTCGTGACATATTTCTCCTTTAGTTTGGCTTTTTTTGCTTTGCATTCTATTAAAAAATTATATGCTAAACAGCATGAATTAGATACTACAAAACAAGAAAAACAACAAGCAGAACTCAGTGCACTAAAAGCACAAATAAATCCACACTTCTTATTTAATACTCTAAATAATATTTATGCAAATGCTTTAAAAAAAGACGAAAAAACTCCGGATTTGATTTTAAAACTATCCAGTAGTTTTAGATATGTATTGCATGAAGGCCAAAAAGAAAAAGTAACTTTATCTCATGAGATTACTCATGTAAGAGATTATATTAGTTTACAAGAGGAACGCTTATCTACCAAAATACAAGCCGATTTTTTTGAAGATATTGATAATCCGAAAAGAGAAATAGCTCCATTACTTTTGATTCCGTTTGTAGAAAACGCTTTTAAGTATACTAGCATCTTAAAAGGAAAAAACCATCAGATAATTATTAAAGCAATATTAAAAAAGGATCAATTCTCTTTTTACTGTGAAAACCCATATCATGAAAATAAAAAACCAGAGATTGATGCAAATTGGCAAGAAAGCGGTATTGGGATAAAAAACACTCAAAGGAGATTACAGTTATTATACCCAGAGCGATATCAATTGCAGATTAAGAAAAAGGATAATGTATTTAAAGTAATACTTACCATCTCATTATGATAAATTGTTTGATTATAGAAGACGAACACGGTGCGCAAGAAGTGTTGCAAAACTATATTAATAGAACTCCATTTGTGAATTGTTTAGGAGTATATGAAAGTGGATTGGATATTAAGTTTGAAGAATTAAAAAAGGTAGATTTTATGTTTTTAGACATTCAGCTGCCTGAGTTAAACGGATTATCATTTTTAAAAACACTGATCAACCCTCCAAAAGTAATTGTAACTACTGCTTATCCTGATTATGCGGTAGATGCTTTTGAAGAAAATGTGTTAGATTATTTGGTAAAACCATTTTCTTATGATCGTTTTTTTAAAGCAATTACTAGAGCTAGAAATCAAATACAGATTACAAATAACGAAACCGAAAAACAGCTTTTCTTATATGCAGATAAGACCATTTATAAAATTATGATTGGTGATATTTTATATTTAAAAGCCGAAGTAGATTATGTAAAAGTGGTTACTCAAGAAAAATCTATTTTACTTTTAGACAGTTTACGTAATTGGGAAAAAAAACTATATGACCATAATTTTGTAAGAACTCACCGTTCTTTTATTGTAAATTTTGAGAAAATAGAAAAAGTGTCGGGGAATTTGGTGTATATAGCAGATGAAAAAATACCTATCGGAAAAACATACAAAGAAGAATTCTTAAAAAAGATGAAATATATAAAGTAATACTACTGTTTTTATAGGTTAGAAGCTTTAAAAATCAATATTCATTTTTGGCAACATCTTTTCTAATACGACTTAATGTGCTATCTGTTATTCCTAAATAGGATGCAATATGTTTTAAGGGAGCGTTCATAATAATTTCTGAGTTTGATTGTAAAAGAGCCTTATATCGTTGTTCTGCTGTTTGATTTATCATCGAAATAGTTCTTTTTTTTGAAGCAATAAATTCTTTAACTAGGATAGCTCTTCCAAAATCTCTAAATGCCGGCTTATTATGAAAAAGAGAATTGAGTTGTTGGTATGAAAATCGATATCCTTGGCAATCGGTAATTGCTTGTATATTTACTTGTGAAGGTACTCTTTGAAAAAAAGAAGTAACCTCAAAAACAATAGAATTTGAAGTGTAAAAATCAGTAGTGACCTCGTTACCTTCGATGTCGTATAGGTAGGTTCGTAATAGCCCTTTTTCAAAAAAGTAGTAGTCATCACTAATTTTACCTTCTCGAACAATGAACTCTCCTTTGTTTATTTCTTTATATTCAAAAGAGTTGGCTATATCTATGGCTTCTGCTTTGGTAATGGGAATAATGTGCTGTATAAATGCTACTAAACTGTTCATGATATAAAATCATTTAGGATTAAAATTACTATTTACTTTAGTTTTAATAGTGTTGATTAATTTTTCTAGTATTAACTCCTATTATAACTAACCAAAACATGAATCCCAATTCTGCGATACCTACAACGGCATTTACAATTGGATTAATAATAGAACCATAGTTTGGAAAAATAAATATCGTAACAAATTGTATGAGGTAACATACCGATGCTGCAACTAATAAAACCCCCAGGATTTTGGGAATTACTTTTGATTTATATACTAATAGCCCAAGAGGAAGTAACCATAATCCAAAAAATATCTGAGCAATAAGATAACCAGTACCATGAGCATCTAGAGAAATCATCATAAGTGCATGCAATTGATCGGGTTTAAAAGCATTGAGATAATTGACATCCCTTAATAATTCTAAAACAGTTGCATGATTAATCATGTTTAACGCCATCATCGGTACACTAATTAATGCCAGTATTACCATAAGTGAAGCATAATCTTTATTAATATGTTTTAATAATTTGTATAGAGCCAAAGGCACCAGTAAAAATAGAGTGGAACCTACTACATCACATACAAAACCTATGCTGTATAACGATTTAGAACTAATGATGTTATTGGCTGTGGCAGCTGCATCTCCCCATACAATAAGTTTAGAACGAACATACAACTCTGTAAACGCCATAGGAAATGCTGAGATTATATATAATAATCCAGCAATTCTTGCATTTTTTTTCTCAATACTCATTTTCTATTTTTTAAGTTTATCACTATAGCTTTTTTTGTTGGCTTCGAATTCAATAAAATTCCTATGCTAAAAAAGGTGCTACTAGTATAGACGCATGATATTAATGAATAGTTGCCTTTCTCTATTGCAATCTGCATAAGCAAAGGGCAGAGAACCATTATTGCAAATATTAGAATTGATAGTTTTGTGATTTTCTTCAAGATTTCTGTTCTAATAATAGATTTATTAAACTATTGATCTTTGATTAGTGACCAATTTCAAACTTATTTTGTTTTAAGTTACTTCTTCTTGACAAAAGGCAAGAAATCATTAATAAATGTATTACTTATTGTTTTTCAAAACTCTTTATTTCAACCAAAAAAGAGGATATTTTATTTAAAGAAGCATTTGCAGATTCGTCGGTAAGTAAAGAGTTTTTACCTAATCGAGTCCAAAAAGTAGAGCTTTGCGCTAGAGCACCATATTTACTTAAGATCCAAAAAGATAATGGAAACCATAGTATAGAAAACCCAACATGTATAATAACAACTATAGCCGCTTTTTTCCAAATTTCTGGGATTAACACTAATGGATTCATAGAAAAAAAGACAATCATTAATAACCAGAAATATATATTCGACAGAATAAAGATAAATTGATTGTGTCTCAGTCTTTTTAACTTGAGATGTTCGATAATTTTTTGAAGCTTTACAACAGGTTCGGTATACTTAATTTTGGACATCGAATTCAGTTGTGCTACATTTTTATAAAATACCACCTTTGATAGCAGTATTAATAGTGCTGCAGGAATAGAAATACCAATGTTTTTAAAGTTCATTACCAAAACAATCCAGGTATAAGTGATGACTAATAAATTAAAAATCATATATAAAACACTTTGTGTTTTCATTCGTTTTACATTAGAATCTATTTTTTTATACTTAGATTCTTTAAATAATTGAATCACTAAATTTTCACCCTCAATTGATGTGTTATAATGATTACCCCATTCTTCTTGTATGTTCTCTAAATTCATTTTTAGTTGTTATTAAATTTTTCTTTTAATTGTTTTTTTATCCTTGATATTTTGGTAGCTACATTAGTCGTAGATATACCCAGAGTTGTTCCAATTTCCTCATAGCTATATTTTTCTAAATAGAGAAGGATCAATGCTTTGTTTAACTCACTTAGCTGAGCAATAAAATGATAGAGTTGCTCTATGTTTTCTGTACTATCAGAACTTTGCTTATGTACTGTAGAAATCAAATTTTCATTAAACGTGTCATATTTATTGCTGTGGTAATTGGATTTACGATAAAATGATATAGCCACATTTAGAGCTATTCGATACATCCAGGTTGATACTTTATAGGTATCGTCATATTTTGGCCATGCTTTCCATAATTGTATGATTATTTCCTGGATAAGATCTTCTCTGTCATTGGTATTCTTACAATATGAATTTGCAACCTTATAAAGAATACCTTTATTACTTCTCAGGATTTTAGTAAATGTTTCTTCATTCAAAAGCATATTAATTGTTGTTTACTCTATTATTCGTTTAGAATTATAAAAAATCACAGGTGACCTGTTTTTTATGCTTAATTAATATGATTATTAGGTGTTTATATACACTAAGATAAGTAAGGTATTGGCTATTTATCTAAGTTTTTAGAAAATACAAATAAATAAATAGGTCCAATCACATTTGTGATTGAACCTATTTGCCCGAAGGGAAGTTGATTAATAGTATAGAGCCTTTGTATGTATTACTTCTCTATATGTATATTAGATCTTTCTCAAATTAAAAAAGCTGATTAAAGAAATAATTACGGTAATTAGTACTAATGGAAATATAGAATTGGTCCAATTAATAGTATGCACAATAGATGCATATTTTGGTTTAAATTCCTTCCAATTTTCATTTCTAACCGGATAATTTTCGAATATTTTGGGATAGAAGTATAGCCTTAACTCTTCATGGTACTTATCTAGACGATCTAAAAATGACAGGTGATTATTTAAGTCGGATTGTGCAATTTGATTAAAAGTCAATTGAGTGTGCATCGTAGGTATTGCCCAAGATATTGCCTCACTCACTTTTTCTCTTAATTTTATTTTTTCCTTCATTATTTTACTGGACTCTAGAGATTCATCATCACCCATTTGTTGCATCCCATAGTACCAGAGCCAACTAAATTTATCTTCAGGAACCGGGTATTTTTTATACTGCGGATAATGCGCAAAAAATTTGTCCATGGTAACCTCTTTTGCCATATCCCATTTTTTATGATATCCATCTCGCTGTTCTACCATAGTTTTTAATGTTTCTGGTACGGGATATGTATTGACAACAAAATTGTTTACCGAAGCAGGAAGTAATATGGTTAGTACAATCCATAAAGAAAGTAATGTTAATGCATTAAAACTCGAATTTTTTCGAAAAGAAATAATGATAAAACATAAAGAAGTCCAAAATGCCAAATACAAAACACTTACCGTTATAAATGCCAGAAGAGCTTCATTAATTGGTAATTGTAAAATAATAATAGCCAATAAAAAAAGTATAGCTAATACGATATATAGAAAAAATACTCTTATAGATAACTTTTTAAATAAAAAGTTAAGAGGAGAGGAGGTTTGAGTGGCTATTAATCGCCAGGTTTTTCCTTCTTTTTCTTCAGAATATAAATTGAATGTTAGTGTGATAAGTACTAACGGAAACAAGTAAATGATTACAAATCCAAGATCTAAATTACCTGATAGCAGAAGGGATGGATTCTCAAAATCGGTATCATATTTTTGTCCTTCAAGACCGCGTATGGTTACTGCTAATATTGAAGGATTTACATCTCGTTGACCAATAGAAAGCCCTGTTAAACTATTTGATTCCTTAACTAGAGAAAAACGTAAATAATAAAGTAACAGACCCAAGTCATCATTATGATATTTTACATTTCGTTTGATACTCTCTTCTTGAAACGACTCGGCTTCAATAATTGCTTTTTCTTGCTTTATATTAAACTGTTTTCCAATAAAAACACTTATTATACCTACTCCCAGAAGAAGTACAAGAGAAATAGCCGCTATTTTGGTTCTAATAAAAGATTTAAATAATAGGGAATACATAGTTATAATACTTTTGTTTTTTTGGATATTTTTTTCACGATTATAATAGAAAGAATACTCCAAAGAATTAAAGAGAAAATAGATAGCGCTTCATTTTTTAGAATAGATAATACAGGTAAATGATCATATTTGAAATCAGGAAACGCTTCCCAATGACTCTTGTCTATAATACTAGGAGTATCTGTTTTTTTGTTTGGAATGAATTTCATTTGTAGTGAATTCATTTCTTGCGCAAGTTGATAACGATAGCGTTCTGCCTGATGCTGAAAATTAATATAGGAAGCGAAATCGGTTCCCGAGAAAGCCATAGAAATATGTTTTATTGCAGTATATGGGTTGAGTATAGCAGAGAACCTTTCGATAGCATTTTGACTTTTATATGTAGTCAATAAATCATTTAAATGCTGATTGTAAATTGAAGCACTAATTTTTTCACTTTGACTCATAATAAAACCTCCGTAATTAAAAGGTAATTGGTCTACAGATTCAACATTATTTGCCAGGAGTACAGAATCTTTAATAGCTTTATAATGAATATCATCTGGATTATGACTATCTCCTTCTTTTATCAAATCATTTTCTACAATAGATTCGAATTCTATTTTTGATGGAGTAGGATAAAGGTAATGCCCAAAAGCTTGAAGTGTTTTAGGAAGTATGATGATAAAGAAGAGCCAGATTCCTAAGAGTTTTATCAAAGAATCTTTAGCAGTTTTACTCATCGCAGAAATTAGAATGGTAATACTACTAATAATACCAAAAAACAGTACATAACTCAATATCAATATAAAATAGCTTAGCAATTCAGAAGATGTAATAGGATTACCCTCTGCCAAAAACATGAATAACAGAGTAATTATAATTACGGGAATGAAGAAAAACATAGCTAGACTCATTAACCCAAGAGATTTACCAAAAAATATTTCTGACCAGGTTGCTCCTTGATTAATCATTATTTTTAAGGTGTTATTTTCTCTTTCACCAGCCAAAGCTCCATATCCTAAATAGAAAATAAGCAATGGAAAAATGATTTTTAACAACATAGCCATGCTTATTTCTCCAAAGCGAAGCAAGCCTGTAGAAAGGCTTGCTTCTGAGAAATTTATGGTATTTTGTTTATGAGCTTCTAAAAAAACGGCATTTCCCGTATAATTTTCCATTCCAAAATCAAACAGACTTAGTTTGTGTTTTAGACGAAAAGCAAAAGAACCATAGTGTGCCATACGATGTGGATGCTTATCTGGGTTACTCTCCCAGCTATGCCTGGCTTCTTCTTGATAAAAATTACGAATACGGTTTTGAGTATTGTAATTATCCCATCCACTATAGGCAGCAAATGCAATTAAAACAGTCACCAAAACCATAGTAATATGCAATACTTTGGATCTAAAGGTGGTTTGCCATAATTGTTTGGCGAATAATATGATCACTGACCTTCTCATAGGTTTAGAATTTATAAGTTGTTGTAAGCGTTATATTTCTAGGAGCTCCAGGAAACAAACGCGTATATGTTTGTGCACCCAACCAATATGTTTCATCAAATAAATTACCCACATTTACAGCTACCTGTAGATTACTTTTCGTAGGAGTATAATACAGTGCTGCATCAAAAATAGTAGAAGCTGGTACTTCAAAATCACGTGTAAACCAGGGCACTTTACTTCCTTGATGTTGTACACCAAACCCAATACCCAAATCTCTTAATATAGACCCATTGTCGAAGTTGTAACGTGTCCATAGATTTGCGCTATGTTTTGGTACGTTTTCTTTTCTGGCACCTTCTAAAGTAACATTGGCATCGGTTACGATAACTGCATCGATATAACTGTAAGAAGCATTTATTTGCCAATTGGGTAGTAAGTAGCCTGCCATATCCCATTCAAATCCTCTACTACGGTCGGCTCCACGTTGTACCAATAAATCTGGTTGCGAAGGATCATTGGCACTCATCAGAATATTTTTCTGATTAATTTCGTAGATAGCCATGTTCATCGTTATCTTTTTATTAAACAAATCAGCTTTCATTCCTATTTCTTTTAAATCAGAAATCAAAGGTTTAAACCGTGAAGCCGATTCATCGGCCCAAAAAAACTGACCTGTACTTGGCAGTAAAGTTACAGTGTTGGATTGCGGTTGGAAACCTTCTAGATAAGTACCATATACGTTAATGTTATCATTTACGGCATAAGTAATACCTATTCTGGGAAGAAGTCTTTGGTTTGTAAAAGAAGATTCATTAGCTGCTTTATAATGAGTTATATCTTCGAACCACTCATTTCTTAAACTCAATAATAGAGAGAACTTGTTCCATTTTAACTGCTCCTGGATATATACAGCGTTACTCATAGTCAATGCAGAAGGAACTGCAATACGTGAATTGATGGTATAATCCTGAATGTTTTGTATTGTGTATGATGGGTTTGCTAAATCAAAATGATTAACATTGGGTTTGGGCAATATACTCCCCCCAATAGTAATGGTTTGATAATCTGATGCATTTGCTGGTTCAAAAGACCTGGTGACACTACCATCATTTAATAAATATCCTCGTGCAGAGTTTTGACCACCTCCTTTAAGTTTTTTCCAGTAGTGCAAGTCATACCCAACCAATAATTTGTGATCTATTGATCCCGTTTTGAAATCAAAATTGAAATAACTGTTTACATTATCAATGCTCCAAAACTGCTTTCGTTGTACAAATCGCATAGCGACCAAACTAGGAATAGGCTCGTTCGCAATATCAACAGCAAATGTATTTGTAGTACGATGCTCCTGTAAATCTTCAGTCCAGGTTTGTTTCATGTAAGAGGTGTTAAAAGTAATGTTAGGACTGAACTTATGAGAAAGATTCCCCATAATAATTACTTCCTTTGATTTGAAGAAATCACTAGAAGCCCCTAAATTAAGGCTTATAGGTGTGCTATTAAGATTTGTTTGTCCCGCTACAGCACCAAAAATAGGTTGACCACGGTCTAGATTACCATTCATGTTATTGAAAATAAACTCTGCATTGATAGCGGTTTTTTTGTTCGGGATATAAGTAAACGATGGAGATATTAAAATTGATTTATTACTTACTAAATCACGGTAAGATTGTGCCGTTTGATAGGCTCCATTGATACGATATAACAATGTTTTCGACTCGTTTAATGGCCCTGTAAAATCTAAGGTTCCTCTCATAGTGCTAAAACTACCGACACTTAAACTCACTTCTTTTCTATCTACCGATAAAGGTTTTTTAGTAACCATATTAATACTTCCACCGGGATCAACACTGGCAAAAGTTGCACTGGCAGGTCCTTTTATCACTTCTACTCTTTCTATGTTCGAGGTGAGTGGTTGTAAGAAATAAAACTGCCGAGTACGCATACCATTAATAATCTGCCCTTCTTCATTTTGACTGATACCTCTTATATTATACTGATTATAAAAACTAGATGGGCTAACGCCACTAACAACTTTTACGGCATCTGCTAAGTGAAAGGCTTGCCTATCGGCAATCAGTTCCTTTGTTACAGAAGCAATAGCCTGCGGTAATTCTTTGTTCGCAATGGCTATTTTGGTAGCAGAAAATGAATAATCACTATTGTAGTCTCGTTTTGTACGCCCCACTACTTCTACAGTTTGGAGTTGTTGAATATCATCTTTTAGTGTTATTATGCCAAGATCATATTCTTTATTTTCTAGAAAATCATACGTTTTGGTAATAGAATTAAAACCAACATAACTAATTTTTACTTCATAAGTTCCTGTTTCTTGTAAAACAAAGTTGAATTCTCCGTTTTCATTAGAAATAGTTCCTTCTTTTTTATCTCTGATAGTAAAGGAAATAGTGGTGCCTGGAATAACACCTTGTTCGATATCAACAATTTTACCTTTAATATTGATCTGAGAAAAACTTTGTTGACAAATAATGGCAAATAAAATAATTAAAATCTCTTTTTTCATGGGGTAATTTTAAATGGTTTCTAAATACAATTCTTTTAGTTGGTTGGCATCAATTCCGCTTGTTTTAATTTGCTGAACCAGAGAACCTTCTTTCATAATTCCGATAGTAGTACCTACATGTACTGCGTTGAATATATCATGTGTGGCCATGAATATAGTTTTACCTTCTTTGGCGAGTTCTTTACAAGTTGTAGTAAATTCAGCCGATGCTTTAGGGTCAAGACCAGATGTGGGTTCATCCATAAAAATTACATCAGCATTTTTGGCAACTGCAACCGCAATACCCACTTTTTGACGCATTCCTTTAGAATAAGTGGATAGATGTTGCAGATGCGCTTCTTCTTGTAAGCCAGCTTTAGTCAGAAATTCCTGTAGTTTTTCTTGAGAATATTTATACCCAGCCAAACGACTGAAAAAATCAAGGTTTTCTATTCCTGACAAATTTCCATATAACTGGACTGTTTCTGGGATATAGGCTGTTTTTTCTTTGATAGAAGTAGCATTGGATTCAATCTCTTCATTATCAATTAAGATTTGCCCACTATCGGGTTTTATAAAACCAAGAAATAGGTTGATCGTTGTGGTTTTTCCGGCTCCGTTTTGACCAAGGAGACAGAATATAGAACCTTGCTCTACTTGAAAAGAAACATTATTTACTGCTTTTTTTCCATTGTAGGTTTTTGACAAGTTTTTTGCTATAAGCATTGTGTTTAAAGTATTATTAGATCTCTAAAAAGAGATCGTATTAATTAATAGAGGTATAATCTTAAGTGGTAGTAACTAAGCTGAGATTTTAAATAGGGGAATAACCATTCCTGATATCAAAATGTTTATAATCTTATGATTATATAGAATTACAGTCTAATTAGAATACTTAAAATTAGAAGTCGTTAAGTTTTCGACCCTAAAAAACATGAGTTAACAGAAGAAAGTCAGAGTTTATGAAAATATAAACAGAATTATCTTTTAAGGATATCAGAATTGGTATTTATAGGAAGCGTCATTTCATTGATTTAAGAAAATTCGCAAGTATAAACCTGATAAGCAATCGCTAAAAAGAAAGGATTTAACCGTTAAAAATGAAAATAGAGTAAAATAACTATGCTAAAAAAGGAGGAGGTCTCGAGAATAGATTGGTAATATGTATATCGCTACTATAAACGAAGTTGTAATAACGTATTACATTTTTCTGGGTATAGAATTCAAAAGTGCTACAAACATTACTTTGAGTATTGTCACTAACGGTAGCTGGAGTAAAATTGGTTATAGAAACGAGATCACATATTTCACAATGTTCTATACCATCATCATCGTGAGTCAGTAGGTGCAGACCTGCCACTTTCAGAGAAAGGAAAATGACAATAAAAATATAAGTGATATAATTTTTTAAGCCCCCAATTTTCATAACAGACAAACGTACCAAATAATATACAGACAAAATGTTAAAAAAATCTAAATTATTTGGATGGTTAAAAATGAAATGGAGGTAAAGTTCTAAAAATGTCTAATACAATGATAACCCAAAATACCTTTCGACCATGCCAGAAGCTAAACAAACTTTTAAGAACAAGTTAAAAGCGATACGATTTATGATCAAAGTAGTATTAACAAAAACCTGGGATATGAAAAAATATGAGAAAGAACAAGGCTTTCCTAATTTTAAAAATACCTCGTTCTGTATGGATTCTGAAGAATGGAAACTATCGCATGAGTAAAATAGCGGGTTAATTAATCATAAAATTAAATAACCCTGTATTTATTAGAGGAGTTAAAGCACACGATAACGCTTTTATTAAGAATAGATAAGAATTTAAGAATTTTTGATAATCTGCTCTTTATATTCTGTAGGTGACATATTCATATGCTTTTTAAATATTCGATAAAATGTAGCTCGAGACTTAAATCCACTATCTTCTGCCAAAGAAGTAAGCGTATGAATCTCATCTTGATTAGATTGTAATTTGCTTATAAAATGATTAATTCTATAATTGTTGATGATCTCAGAAAGAAGTATTCCTTTATTTTTTAAAGCTTCATTAAATACTTGATTATTAATGTTTAACTTTTTAGAAAGTATTTTTTGAGTAATATCTGTTTGTAAATACAATTTTTCACTTTCTAAGATCGTATTTAATCTGGTTATGATATTCTCAAGTTCATCTGGTTCAACAATAGATATATTTTCAATTGGTTTTTTAGGGTTGATAATTACATTATAACCCACATATAAATAAAAGACCAAATTTGTAATCCAATATGGGTAATAATATTTAGAAGCAATACCGCTAGGATAATTAGACAATTCTATTACATAATATACTATCCACAATGTTAACAAGCTCAGCATACCATAAAAAACATTCTTATAGAACTTAATAACCTTATGAGGATTATTCTTAAACAAGAGTACACCTTTAATAGCAAAAAAAGAAGATAATAAAATACCAATCCCTTCATGAAATACCCAAAATAATTGACTATTTAGGATGTCGCTTTTAGCTTCAAAATTGAAAAAATATACATAAATCCATATAAAAATAATACCTGTTATTTCGATAACTCCAGGTAGTAAATACATTAAATCATTAGACGAAATCTTATACCCTTTTTTTACAATAGATTTAATAAAGAATAAAAATAAAGCTCCAACGAAATACATTGATGGAAATCGTATTAAGCATAACCAATCATAAGAATTCCTCAAAGTGGGTAAGATGCTATACGAAGCAATACTTAAGGCTACTGCTAGAACAAAAAAACCAATAAAATTAGCAGTATTTCTATAACTTTTTTTCAGAGATAAAGATGAAATAAAAATTATAGCCGAATTAAATACACCCACCAATACCAATACCTGAAGAAAGTGAAATTTCATTGATTTGTTTTTAGGATTCTCTATAAATCCAATTTATCTAATTGTTAAAAATAGTTAATTAGTATCTCATTCTGCCAAATTGAGACACCATACTTGTTTAGCTTTTCTTCTTTAAAATTACAGAATAATAGTTTTACGGCTAATTAAATTAAATATTAAAATTATGAAAAGAATTTGGTTAATTGTTTTTGTACTGGTATCAGTTTTTACTTCATGTAAATCTGATGATGATACCCCATTACCAGAAAACACAACTTTTGTAAAAGCACAAGTCGATGCTTCTGCTTGGGAAGCAACTTCGTTTAAAGCAAGTTATATCAATAACATTGTATCTATTGAAGCTAATAGATCCGATGGTACTACTATTGATATCTCTGTTCAAAATGTATCTGATATAGGAGACTATACTTTGGGAAATGTTAGTATAGGTGTCTATGAAGAAGGTTCAGGAAATGACGAAACTTATACGACATCCGGAACATTAGGTTCTGGTACTATAAATTTTTCTGTCTTAAAGTCAGATAGAGTAGAAGGTACATTTTCTTTTGATGGAGGTAATGGCCTAGGAAACTCAAAAAGTATTAGTAACGGGGTGTTTAAAATTAACGCAGCAAACTAAAGAGAGTTATAATTTCAAGTGTAACAAACGGTAAAATCAATTGTCAATAAAATAAATACAAGTTAAACTAATACACTATGAAAAAATGAAAACACATGTAGCTGTTGTAGTAATGGTGCTTTTTTGGGTCGTTTCTTATGGTCAAAAACCAATCATTAGTATTAATGCAACTATTGATAAAAACTTAAACCTTAATGGTATACTTAATCTTGAAATACCTCACATATCTGACACGCTTAAAATATATAAGCTCTCAGCTGGTATGACTCCTACTGGAATGGCTACTATTAAAATTAATACTATTAGTAGCCAAGGAGAAAAGCTTCACTACAATGAAAATGATCAATGGATTAGTATACCAAATGTGCACAGAATAAAAAACGTAGCAATTCAATACGAATTAGACTTAAAAGCTATTTATGATTGGAGAAAAGAATTTGGATATACCGTTTTTTCGGGAGGAAAAGAAAGATGCTGGTATCCCAATATATATATTAATAATAAGCATGATTTTCATAAAGATTTCAATGTTGTAATCGAACATCCTAAGCGTTTAACACTTCTTACTTCTGGTACTTTAATTACTGAAGAAGTTAAGCAAGCTACTTCTGTAAGTTATTTTAAAGCCAAAAATGTACTGGATTATGGTTTAAATGCAGGATGGGATTATGTTAATAAAACCATTAGTAACGGAGAAGTATCCTTATCTTATTTTTGTCCAAAAGCAAAAAAGGAGATATATAGAAATATTGCCAATACGGCCATGGAAGCTATTAATTGGTATACTGAAAAATATGGCTTTTTCCCTAAAAAAAGAATGGGACTAGCCATAGGGCACCCCAAGTGGAGAGGCGGTTTTCCTTCAGAAAACTTATTTTATATACACCAGGGGAATATAGAAAAATCATTTATTCAATGGATCACTTCACATGAGTTAGGACATTATTATTGGGGGTTACATGTTTTATCAACAACCGATTTAAGCCCGTTGATGCTTGCCAATGGTATCTGGATAGATCATTTGTATTTATCTGAAGTGTACAATAAATCATTTAATGAATTATGGAATTTATACTCACCTCAGGCTGCGATGATAGAGAAATATTTAGCGACTTGCCTTGCAAATTACGAACAAGAAATAGGTTTTGCAGATGCAGAACAAAATTTTGGATTCGATTATAATAGCAATGTTGCACATGCTAAAGCAGCCGTTGGTATATATTTAATATCTAATCTTATAGGAGAACAACAGTATTTAGAATTACAAAAAGAGTTATTAAAACATTTTGAAGGGAAACCGCTCTCTATCCAAGATTATATTTTGTTTTTAGAAGATAGAGGGCACAGTTTTGTTAGAAAATTCATAACACAATGGTATCAGGATCATGCTATGATAGAATATGATTTTTATAAAATAAAAACGAAACAAAATGATCAAAATTGGGAGTATTCTTTTGAAATAAGAAAAAAAGGAACTGTTGATTATCCTATCGAAATTACTGTAGTAGATGAAAAAGGAAATGTGTATCAACACCTTACTAAAGCACAATCAAATAAAGAAGCAATAAAAGGGAACTCAAAATTTAAACCTATTGATTTTAAACTAGATGTAAATGGGAAAATTCCTATGTGGAATAGCGATAATACAGCAATTCAAAGAGCATTTATTTTTGCTTTATATCGTGCAGGCAAATCTAAAATTGCAACCCAACTCGCAGAATCGTATTTAAAAAAACATACTAATGATATACGATTACAAAAGCGTTTAAAAAGACATCTTACAATAATGATGAAAAACTAATTTATACACAATCACAATCATGGAAAAACGAACAAAAGATAATCCCTGGAAATTACAAACACCACCTCAATCTTCATCCTACGAAATGTATATTGATGAAAAAAATGGAGTAGAAATTATAGTCTGTACTGTAGGCAAAACGGTATTACATTACGATGCCCGAATTGTCAATGATCTATATGAGATGCTAAAAAAGCATAATGATTGGATACTATTGGGGAGTAAAGACGAAAAAGCCGAAGCCAAAGAAGGAACCGTCGAATATTGGGGGCGTTCTAAAGATAATCCTATTGGTGGATGGTATGGTTTAAAAAAAGGACTTAGAGGTCGTGTAGGCATGTATATTCCTCCATTATTAGAAGCATTAGGCCTTGCAGAAGTAGAACATAATAAACGCAATAATAAAATGAGAGCTATATAAGATACATTAATGAACATATAAGGTACAACAGCAATAAAACAAATAAAAATGTTTGAAAACTCTATCCAGTTTTTGTTAAGTTTATTTGGTGTTGTACCATGTTTTATTTTTCATTTTATAAGATCAAATAAATTACCGAATATTTGAATACCGTTATTAGTTTTTTCTTTTAATCTAAATTTTGATTGATGTCCATTCGCAATCAGAATACAATTCACACCTAATTGATTTGCAACCTCAAAATCGTGTATTGTATCCCCGATTAAAACCGTTTTGTCTATATCAATTGAATTATTTTGTATTAAGCTAATCCCTTTATCTATTTTACTTTCGGCTTTGTGATTGTCCAGACCTTCGACTTGTTCGAATACTTCTTCGATTACGTAATGCTTAAGCAAGCTGATAACACTTTCTTTGTGAGCTGCAGTTAATATAAATTGTTTAATATTTTTGTTATTAAGTTCGTTCAAAATGCTCATTGCTCCGTTTTGAAGTTTACATTTATGAACGTTGGTTAGATAATCAGACATAAACTTAGAGGTGAGCACCTCAAAAGATTCCTTTTCAAAGTCAATGCCAATTTTTTTATAGTAATCTGAAATCGGAAAACCAAACACTTCTCTGTAAGAATCAATATCTAACCTCCTGTTATTATGATTTAAAAGTAATTTGTTGACAATTTCAATACATAACCAACTATCATTTAGAAGAGTTCCGTTCCAATCCCAAATGATGTTTTCGTAATGATATAAAATGCTATTCTTCATACTTTAAACAGATTTTTATTAGCTGTACATTGGTTATTAAATAATTTTATAGAATGCCAGGAGTATTGTTGCTTGCCTGATCGTAAAAAATAGGATTCCTATCACGTATGGTATATAGTTCTTACTATTTCTTTTATCTTTTATAATCAAACCTAATAATAAAATACTTTTCAATACAAAACCAGCACTCATATTTTGCATAAACGAGAAATCTAACCAATGTATAAATATTCTCCCTATTGCAGGAAAAATAAATACTAATGTAAGTACTATCATATAGCGCATATGAAGCTGCACTTTTTGTTTGTAATAAATAGCTAATACATAAAATAGAATTACAGAAATAATATCTGATGTGGTAAGTATGGTTAAGGGTAAGTAGTTATATTGAATTTGTTTAAAAAATATAGGTATAAACGAAATAAGTATTAATATAAAAAGAACATAAGAAAACTTACCTAATAAACGATGGTAATAGTATTTTTTGGCTTTAATTAGCATGGGTTGAACGATAAATAAAATAATCCATATAGCAGACACTACAAAATGAAAATGAATTGTTATACCCGGATCTTTTTCAAAATTTGGAAATTGACTTAAATATGTTTTTAAAAAACCAATAATGGTAATTGGGACTAATGTAAGTAATAGCATCCCTAAATTTTTATATCCTTTTTCCATTTATAAATTAGATTTGTTAGTTGTTATTCGATATACTTCTCGAATTTGAGAAAGCAATATTTACTTTTATTTATTAGGTTATTAAAGTTTTACACGATACTTCAACTACAAATTAAACTTTGGTAACCATATGTATTTGGTTGCGAATATAGTCCCAAGCATAGTGAAGATTGTGAAAAGTAAAATCAATAGCGCAACCGGATATTTGAGCAGTTTTTGTGGTTTACGGCGAGTAAAAAAATAGCATTCCAAAAAGACAAGCGGAACCAAATAATTAGCATAAGAAATAAATATTGAAAACGCCTTAACCAAGCTACTTGGGAAATCCATAAAATAAAACCAACCATAGCCCAATCTAATATACCAAACACCACTAGCCACCATAAATAAACGTAATGCCCAAAGAGAATGGATACTAATTTGATGTATACGAGCATAATGATAGGTTAAGATTGAAAAAATAATTATCAAAACACCTCCCAATGTAGTGCCAATATGTTCGATTAAACCAGCTTGTGGATTACCACGTACCCAAACCATATATAATCCAGCAAGACTTGTAATAACCACAGCAAACAAATAAATCCTTCCTGCCCAACGATGAAAGATGGGAAATTGATTGCGTATTTTTGGAACCAATTGAAGAGGCCCAAATCCTAAAATAAGTACAGAAATAAAAATATGAGTGGCTACCGCATAATTCCCAACAGAGTCATTAGCTACATAACCTGTAACAAGTTGATTTCCACTCCAAGCTACTAAACCTTTTTGAATAGCTGGAAAAATATAATAAAACAAAAGGTAAATTATGAATACCCATTGCCCTAATAATGTCGTTAAAAACCAAACTGAAATCGCTTTTTTAATCATACTTTTTTTTAAACACCTTGAAGACCAGTATTTCTAATCAAATAGGCAGTATGACTACAAAGCTAGTATGCATCTGTCAAAAAAATCTCAATTCTATTATAGAAGGTATACTGATTTATAAATCAAGAAATAAAAATGATGTATTTAGAGAAAAAAGAAATTAATGAGATAAATAGGAAGGAAGATCAATAACTTATAGCAGTATTTTTTATAAACATCAGTTTACACTAATTTATTAATCAAGCAGCCTTATTTTTATTTAACTTCTCCTTAATATAGTATGAAGGTGTTAATCCAGTATATTTCTTAAATGCATTATAAAAGGCCGAAGAAGAATTAAATCCAGATATATCTGCAATGTGTGCTATCGTATAATTGCAAAATTCTTTATCTTTTTCAATCCTGGCTAATACATAGTTTACTCTTAGTTCATTAATAAAATCGGTAAATTTCTTTTGGTAATGACTATTGATTGTATTAGAAAGATAAGTGGTATTAGTACTTAATATATTAGCTAGTTTAGAAAGAGTAAGTCCCTTGTCTAAAAATAATTCAGAATTCATCACTTCTTCAAGTAATTGAACCAGTTCTATATTCACTTCTTGTTCAGCTATACTATGTTTGTTTGTTGATTCTTTAGATTTTACCTTAGAACGTATGAGTTCTTGATTTTTGATAAATAGTATTTCATTTTGTTCTTTTTCTCGTTTATAAAACTGCCAAATAGCAAATGAAATAAGCAACAATAATGCAACCAGAAAAATTGCCAATAACAATTGATTTTTTTGTCGCTTATTCATTAAGGTTACACTTTCATTTTCTTGCTGCAATAATTTAATTTCTAAATCCTTTTTATTGGATTCATACTTTTCGACAATTTCAGCCACTGTTTTTTTATCTTGTAATTGACGAGTAGAATCTGAGTGCCTTAAAAACTTATCAAAATAAAATTCACCATTCTTATTATCATTCAATCTGTAATACGACATAGATAATCTTTTATAAATGGTATCCAGGACTTCCATCCTCGAGTTGGGTAATGCTTTAAGGTAACTTTCTATTGCATCATGATATTGATTATTTTGAAAATATGCTGTTCCGATATCTCTGTAAATCAATTGCTCTTTGCCTCCAAGATTCATTTTTCGAGCTTTAAAAAGAGCTTTTTCTGCATATTTTATTGCGTTTTTATAATCATTTTTTCGCGTGTACAAATAACTTAGCTGCTGATAAATAGTTGGAATAAAAAAATCAGCTTCATTTTTTGAAGCCAAATCTATGGCATTCATAAAGACATCATATGCCTGATCACGTTTAGAACTCAATTCAGCCATATTCATTTGAGTACTAATATACGTACAGACATCCTTGTAGCCCATATTACTATAGTTGTATTGCAATGCTTTTTGGTAATTTTCCATCGCCTGTGATTCTCTTTTCAATGTAAATTGAATCATTCCTAATCCGTTGTATACTCTTCCTATACTGACACTATCCTTAATTTTTTTGAAATATGAGATTGATTTCAGAAAAGCTTGACTTGATTTAATATAGTTTTTCTTATTGTATAGTGTATACCCTAAATATTTAAGTGTATTACCCAATGTTTTATTGCTTAAAGAAATACTATCTAGAAGGTTGAGGTTTAGTAACCTTTCAGAAGCCGTATATTCACCTTGTACTAATTTTGCAGATGCCATAGCAACACGAGCCTTAGCTGCTAATTGATTATTGTTTATAGAATTGGAAAGAAGATAGGCTCTATTGGCAAAAAAATAGGCCGAATTTGCATCTTTTGTCCAGCTTTTCTCAAAAAGCTTCAACAAAGAGTCGATCTCTTTTTCTTGTTGAGCGATACTGCTAAAGCTAACACAACATACAATTATATAGGTGATTAGAACATGTTTTTTCATAAAGCATAGGATAACTTTCTTAATGTACAAAATTGGAATTGAAAGCAATACTTAAACTCTTATTCCTTTTCGTTATGTATTATTTATGATGCTCAATACTCTAGGCAACCACATTCCTTTAGTAGCTAGAAAAATACCAATCATCATATATAAAGTGACAGCAAACAAAAGTATAGATAACCTTTTTTCTGATTTACGGCTTTTACTTTTCTTCACTTGTAAATAGAGTTCTAAAATAGCTAATGGAACTAGGTAAGAAGCAAAAGACCAATAATTGAAAAAATTATCAACTTGAAAACTAAGTAAATCTTCTATAAAAAACCAGGTTCTATACCCGATACGTAAAAACCAAACACCACTTGCCACAATAAATAAGCGTAATGCCCATTGGCGATGCTGTTTTATTTTTCTTTGTAAAGCAAAATATAATGTTTGTAAGGCAAAAAAGATAATCAGAATTCCTTCAATGCTAATAGCTATATCTTGATAAATACTTCCAAATGAAGGGCGTGGACGAGACCAGGTTAAATATACCCCTCCCAGACTTAAAATAAAGATTAGCGGTAAATAAATACGACCAATCCATTTGTGAAATCTTCTATAATCTCTCTGAATTTTAGGAATCAATTGTAATGGACCAGCAACAATAACAAAAATTGGGATAATAAGATGTGATGCTAATATTATATTACCTGTAAAATCGCCATCTATATATCCATTAGGCATATGTTTACCTCCCATAGACCCCATACCATTTACCAAAATTTTATACCCATGATAAATAGCCACATAAGCTGCAAAAACCCATTGACCTATGAGCATTACTATAAACCAAAAGATCGTGGTGTATTTTAGACTAAAAAAAATCATTATATAACATTTAGGAATGTTGCATAAA
This sequence comes from Aquimarina atlantica, assembly GCF_000626715.1. Lineage (GTDB taxonomy): Bacteria > Bacteroidota > Bacteroidia > Flavobacteriales > Flavobacteriaceae > Aquimarina > Aquimarina atlantica. The sequence continues at coordinate 476,608 of NZ_AQRA01000006.1, forward strand.
TAACAAATGATTTTAAATACTACTATAGAAATCGATCTATTACATCTCCTGATTTATAAATTAAAAGAAATTACTATATAACCTTCCTGGTGATAGTGTTTACGGGGATGCGAGTCTGATAAATTGATTCGACGAATTATTTGATAGTGATAAATTAATAGGGGGTATCATAGAAGTTTTAATGTGCATAAGATTCACTTTACCCGGTGATGAGCTTAATATCTGTTATATCTATAACTTCGAATAAATGTACATCACTCGATCAAAGTAATCTGTATTTTATCAACTACAATAAGAATTGTACCAACTTATAGAAAGTAAATTTCAGGAAATACGAGAATATTAAAGATTGTGTTTTTTTATAGCTTCTTTCCTCAAATCTACTGCCATTTCTCCTGTGTCAAGATGGTTTCATCCTGGTGGCTTGTATAGATATTTAATTTTATCTAGCCAGTTAGGAGCAGATTTCATATCATTAAATAAATCAACTCACATTTTTAACTGCGTTGATACTAGATTTTGACTGTCAATATCTCTATCCATAACACCATATACAGGTTTTTCTTGTGGGGTTTCTTCTTGATAGGTTCTAGATAATATATCCCAAAAAGAAAACATGTTAGAATAATTAGTATCCAGATATAAGTGATTTATAGAATGATGTACTCTATATAAATGTGGAGTAATAAATATTTTATCCATTATTGGAGTATGTTTGAAGTATTTGTCATTGGCATGTGTAAATACCTCATATATCCTTGCAATCATGTTAACGATATAAACTAACAAAGGATGAAAACCAAAAACAGGCAACCAGATAATAATGCGCGGAGAGGAAATAAAATCAAAAAAAATCCTCTAATCGATACACTCATGTTCATATCTTCAGGAGTATGATGAACTCCATGAATGCAAAAAAACCTTACATTATGCCCTGATAATGTATAAACCACCAAGATAAATCAGATTACGTAGAATAGATCTTACAAGACAAGAAATAGCCAATTTAACTGGTATTAGGGCAGAAACTGTGATTTGTGCAAGTAAAAAAACAATGAGTGCATGAAGAAATATGTTATAAATTAAGTTCTTGTAAAAAAAGTAAATTTATAAGATGCCTAGAAAAATCCTCTTTATAACTCCTCCAGGAGTTCATTTACTTGATATTAGTGGCCCTGCTCATATTTTTTATGAAGCCAAAGAGTATGATGCAGATATAGACTTGTTTTTTGTCAGTATTAATAAGGAAAATCGTACTTCAAGTAGTGCAGGGTTAAATTTTTATGATTTATTGCCATTCAATCAATTTGAACTGACAAATGAAGATTTCATTTTTATACCAGGAATTTATTTTCCGTCTCTTTTAGACACTAACTTTATTGATGATTGTAAGCCTTTTTTCGAATGGTTGAATGTTCAAAACAAAAAAGGAGTTAATATATGTTCTATATGCAATGCTACTTTTTTGCTTGCTGAATCAGGTATCCTATACAATAAATCTTGTACGACTCATTGGAAAAGAATAGCAAAATTTAAAGAACGATACCCCAAAATCGAAATAAAGGATAATCGTTTGTTTGTCATTGATGGAAATATATTCACAAGTGCGGGAATCACTTCGGGTATCGATTTGGCATTGTATATTCTCGAGCAAAAGTTCGGTACAAGTTTGGCTGTTGATGTTGCCAAAGAAGCTGTTATTTATTTTAGAAGAAGCGAATCTGATCCTCAATTGAGCATTTATCTCCAATATCGTAATCATTTAAATGAACGGATTCATAAGGTTCAAGAGTTTCTAATTGAGAATATAGGTAATCAATTCACCCATTTGGATATAGCCGAAAGCGTACATATGAGTGTTAGAAACCTCACTCGTTTATTTAAAAAAACGACAGGGATTACCATACATCAATACACAGAAAAACTTCGCCTTGAAAAAGCATTAAACTTATTGGCAGAAAAGAATAAGGTTGAAATGGTAGCTTCAGAATGCGGTTTCAAAAGTGTAAGCCAATTACATAGTGTACTGCGAAAATATAAAAAAAACTATTTAAAATAAGTATATTTTTCTTTAACGTATATCAAATTTACAGGAACTTATGCTGTTCTTTTTTGTCCCAAAACCACACATTTTTGTCCTTTTATCCTGTAGCGTTCCAAGCTAATTTTGTTAAAACAAAAGAAAATGAAGAACCATTCAGCCATATTCATGTGCTTGTTATTGTATTTCTGTGCAAGTACACTAATAGCACAAAACAGTATACCCACTGAGCAGGAAATATATGTATGCGTACCGTGCAATAGAAAATGCGATGAGATACTGTTCACAGAATCAGGTGTTTGTAAACATTGTAATATGAAACTTATCAAAAAATCAGAATTGAAGAATTATCCGAAAGTCAAAAGGACCAAAGTGGGGCTTTACCTGCAATCTGGAGTCGAAATCCTGGATTTAGCAGGGCCTATGGAGGTGTTTGCATATGCCGGTTACGAAGTGGTTACCATCTCGAAGACCAAGGAACCTATTTATGCACAAGGTATTCTTACTGTTATTCCAGATTACGATTTATCTGATGCACCAGAGGTTGACATCTTAGTGTTTTTTGGTGGCAACGCTATGTTACCATCAAAAGATCAAGAGTTGATAGATTGGATAAAATCCCTGAAGGAAACAAAATATCATTTCTCGGTATGTAGTGGAGCCTTGATTTTGGCAGCATCTGGAGTTTTGGATGGAAAACAGGCTACTACCTTTCGGTATACACTGGATATACTCGAAAAAGAGTATCCCAAGGTAGAAGTTATACGTGGAGCAAGATATGTAGATAATGGCAAAGTGGTCACAACAGCAGGAGTATCGGCAGGAATAGATGGAGCACTTCATATGGTAGCCAAATTAGAAGGACTGGAAACCGCAGCAGAAACAGCCTTTTATATGGAATATGATTGGATACCCAATAAAGGGATCGCCTATAAAGAAGACAATCCTTACATCCATATGAAAGATACAGCCACCTTAAAGAAATACGAAGGGGATTATATTTCAGATTCTGGTAAAACCTTTACATTGAAATTTATAGGTAAAAACGAAGAGCTGTTCTTAGAAAAAGATAAAAAACAGTACCCAATTTTTTATATCAACAAAAACAAGTTTCTTACCTCTCATGCTTCGCACTTAATTACATTTAAACGAGATAAAAACAACCAGATTATCGGCTTTGAAACAACCGAATACAAAGAAATATTTAATAAGCAATGAAGCTAAATAAAATCAAATCTCCTTTTAAAAATAGTATGTCAATAAAACGATATGTAACATGCTTTTATCTGCTTACCATTGTTTCGATTCAAGCCCAAACTCAAAACAAAACAAAAGACACGCTTAATGTGGCCCTTTTTGTATATGATGGGGTCGAATTATTAGACTTTTCAGGACCAGGCGAAGTATTTGCAGCTGCTTCCTATTACACAGATCGTTATCATTTTAATGTGTACACAGTTGCTAAAGAAAAAGAACTTACTTCTCAGGATTTCTTGAAAATAACACCGAATTATAATCTTAATAAGGCGCCCAAAACAGATATTCTGATTTTACCAGGCGGTTATGCAGGAGAATCCATTAATGATGTTAGTACTCAAAAATGGATTGATTCCCAATGGTATAAAACCCCTCATGTTTTGACAGTATGTTCAGGTATCTATTTTCTTGAAAAGCCGGGTAAACTAAAAGATATTAAAGTAACATCACATCATAAGATTATTCCATTTCTAAAAGAATCTTTGGGGGGAGATAATGTTATAGAAGAAGTAAAATATGTGGATTCAGGTAAAATTGTCACATCTGCTGGGGTATCCTCGGGAATTGAAGGTGCCTTATTGATGGTTTCTAAAATAGCAGGCTATGAAGTGGCTAACCGAACAGCTAGATATATGGAATATCCACAATGGAATATTAACAACGGTAAAGTCACCTATAATCTAAAGCATAAAGTGGCTAAGTATCTAGAACCGGATAATAAGGAAATACCTGATTTTGGAGTACTCGATATTGCAGGACATCTCGCTTTACATAAAGGAAATAGTGATATGGCACTCCAATATTTTGAAAAAAACAAATCATTTTATCCCAAAAGCGCCTTAACCTATTATAGTTTGTCACAGGTTTTGAAACCTTCCCAAAAATGGGTGCCTCAAACTTATGAGGATTTTTTAAATGTGTTAAGAAGTGATACTCGCAAGGCCAAACTCATGTATGATAGAGCCAAAAAAGAATATCCAGATTGGATACTATTTACACTTAAAGATATTACTGTACGAGGGTACAATCTACAGAACGAAAAAAGATTTGAAGAAGCTGAGGTTGTGTTTAAAATGGGAGTTGAAACCTATCCCGATGCACCAGAATTACGTATTCAATTGATTAATACCCAGCAAAAATTGAACAATGGGAGATAAGGTTCAAAGAATTTTAAAAAAAAGTACTCAAGGTTTTTTCAAAAAATGAATTATAAACTCAAACAAAGTAACAGAACATGAAAAAAATAATAGTTGTACTTATTTTACTGTTGATAACTACAGGTATATGGGGGCAAAAGAATGACATAAAAAATATTGCTATTTATTTGCAGGACAATATAGAGATATTGGATTTTGCAGGTCCGATGGAAGTCTTTGTAGTTGCTGGTTTTAATGTATATACTGTTGCGAAAACCACACAGCCTATGAAAGCTATGCATTATTTGACCGTTGTGCCTGATTACTCGATAGATAATGCGCCTATACCCGATATTGCGGTATTTGTTGGGGGTGGAAATTTATCAGCGACAAAAGATGAAAAAGTAAAAAACTGGGTAAAGAAAGTAACACCGCAATCAAAACTAAAATTTACCGTATGCACAGGCGCCTTCTTTCTAGCTGAGGCAGGGTTTTTAGATCACAAAATTGCTACGACCTATCATAAATCAATTGATTATTTACAATCGGAATATCCTAAAATAGATGTTCGTAAAGATGTTCGCTTTGTGGATAACGGTGAAGTAATCACTACAGCGGGCATTTCGGCAGGCATTGATGGGGCTTTACACCTGGTTTCAAAACTAAAAGGCGAAAAGTTTGCCTTGCAGATAGCCAAGGATATGGAATATGATAAGTGGATTCCAGAAGAAGGGCTGATAGTACAATATGAAGAACTCAATAAGGGTGATGAGAAAGATATTGGAAAATTCTTGGAAGATAATCTAAATAACCTGTATCCAGGTGAAATATTAAACTTGTCATCTAAGCTGAATGATAAGGGTATGTACAAACAAGCCGAAAAGGCAATAAAGTTTGTTATATCTACTATGTCGAATCCTGATATTGATACTTATGAATTTTTAAGAGAGAACTACCTTCTCCAACATAAAGAAGTTCCTATTACTAGTCAACAATTTATTGATATCATAAAGAATAAAGATGTAAAATCCGCAGAAAAAACTTTTAAAAAGCAATCCGAAAAATTCAAAGATTGGATATTTGTAAACCCTGAAGATATAATCACGTATGGGTATATGAACTATTATTTAAAAGGAAATGTTCAAAAGGCTATTGAAATACAAGAATTGGCAAAAAAAATGTTTCCTAATGATGCTTATACTATTTATGTACTGGGAGTGTATCATGAAAGAGAAAATAAGATTGGACTGGCAGTAGAAAATTATAAGGAAGCACTTCGGTACGACTCTAATTTTGTCATGGCAAAAGAGAAATTAAAAGCATTAGAAGAACAGAAAAAGATTTAAAAGACAAAAGTCATTCTTTTTTTGAGAAAGTTAAAGAATAAGAATAAATTGTATAATGATACCGAATCATTAGAAAAATACTTAAAATATATAAACAAGCGTAGAATGAGTTTAAATCTAATCATGTTATAAAGTAAATTTGAACACAATGAATCACTATCTAAATACTACTATGGAGATTAAAAATCCATCAGACTTTAAAGAACGGTTTCTTACTGATGCAACGTATTCTTTTTGCGAAATTTGTGATAAGGGATGGAGCGAAGGATATCATAATTTTCTTGAGGTAGCCTCTTTGGAAGAGATAAAGAGTCTTCACAAGCATACTGCTTTTGAAAGTGCACGAAGAAAATTTTATACCGCAATTCTTTTGACTTCAGGCACTGTTCATGAAACTATTGGGTTTAATACCTATACATTTAGTGAAGGAACACTGTACTTTATTCCCGAATATCAATTACATACCATTCATCAATGGAGTGAAGATGTAAAAGGGTACCATTGCATTTTTGACGCAGATTACTTTTTATTATGCCTCAAACATCAGATTAAACTCAATGAGTTTCCTTTTTTTCAATCAGAAAAACCACCCTTTGTTCAACTCACTAAACCAGAAAAAGAGACGGTTATTAAACTTTTTGAAAAATTAAAAGTAGAATTCTGTAATAGAAAAACCTTTAATGATGATTTACTGGTGCGTTTATATTTAAATGCACTTCTTCTAGAAACAGAAAGAATGTTTAAGGAGCAACATAATTCCAATGATGAAAACCTGTCGAGAAAAGAACAATTGGTAGCTAGATTTAAGAGATTGGTTACAAAGCATTTGATTGAGCACAAGCAAATAACCGAATACGCCCAATTACTACACATCAATCCACATTATTTAAATGATACAGTTAGGGAAATCACAGGGAAATCAGCAAGCGCATATGTGCATAGCCAATTGATGTTTGAAGCCAAGGCCTACCTTATTCAAACCAATAATACTATAGCACGAATATCCGATGAACTGAACTTTACAGAACCTTCCTATTTTTGTCGCTTCTTTAAAAAACACGCTGGAAAAACACCATCCGGGTTTAGAAGTATCTATAGACATCATAATTAGTTGGGTAACTCCTAAAGATGAATGAAATAATACTAGAACTTCCTTTAAAAAGAACATGGTAGTTTTTGAGACGTCGTTTATAAAATAGGTATAGTATCTATACTTCGAGAAACACCCTCATATTTATGAATAATTCTTCCGAAAGTAAAAACCTTGATCATAAGAATCGATATCTTCAAGATTAAGGGTAAGGGGAGAGTATTACTCGAAATAATTTGGTAATAGTTTTTGGTATTGATGTTTACCTCTATTAGTTAAATATGGATACAGCATAACTAATAAATTAGTTGACTGTAGTTCTATGTAATCTTCATTGATTGATTTGTTGTATATGAAAGAATTGTAAAGCCAGGTATTACTATAGCTTATCATTCTTTCTATTAAAAATTGACTTTCTTTTGAAAATTCAAAGTCTCTCATTAAGTTTTTTTCAATTAAAACATCGAATAGGTATTCATACCCTTTTAATCTGTTATGATAAACATTTTGAAAATGAGATTTTATCTTTTTGTTTAATCTAAGCAAGTTGTATAAATCAGTCCAAAAGAAACGATACTCAACCATTCTATTCAAACTTAACAATATATCCTCTTTCACAGTTTCTAATGTAATTTGTTTATCACCTAATTGTTTAACCCTGGCATCGAACGCTTCAACCATCTCAAAGTACAAAGCCTCTAAGATATCTTCTCTTTTTTTGAAATGATAATTTAAATTACCAGAACTAATTTTCAATTCTAATGCAATCATTCTAATTGTCACATTGCTATAACCCTGTTGATTGAATAAATGTTTTGATGTCGATAAAATATTTGATTTTGTATTCTTCATTAGTAAACTTGTCCTAATTTAGGGATTTTAGTAAATTTGTCCTAAAATATAAAATTATGGCATCTCTATTTGTATCTGAACAAGAAAAAAAGGAAATTCTAAGCCTTTATGATGAAAAATTAAGAGAATTGAACATTGATTATGAGTATAGATCCATAGCTACCGAATATGGTAATACTAATGTCATTGTATGCGGAAATCCAGCTAAACCACCAATTATATTGGTTCATGGTGCCAATGGATGTGCTCCAATCGCAATTGAAGCATATATTGGTTTAATCGATACATTTAGTATTTATGCTATAGATGTTCTTGCCCAACCAAACAAAAGCGCAGAAACCAGAATAAGTATGAAAGATGATTCCTATGGAATATGGATGAACAAAATAATAGATTCACTAAAAATCGAGAATGTAATAATGGCAGGCTTTTCTTTTGGGGGATTAGTTATACTAAAGACGTTAGAATTTAATGAAAGCAGAATAAAAGAAGTGTATCTATCTTCCCCAGCTTATATTGTGAATGGAAACCCTATAAAGGCTTTGTTCAAAGTTTTTATTCCAATGAAAAGGTATATGAAAACCAAGAACCAGAAATATATAGAGAAGTTTTTGGCCGAGATCTTTACAGAGCGGGATAAATTTGCAGTAAAATACTTATCCAAAGTATTTTTATATTTTAAAATGGACTTTTCTTCAGTACCAATAATAGAAAAGGAAAAAGCGAAAGGTATAAAGACTCCCATAACCTTATTCGCTGCAAAAAAAGATATACTCTTTCCTGGAAATAAAATGATTAGAAGAGCATTGAAGATATTTCCTTCGCTTAAAAATTATAAATTATTAGAAAACTCCAAACACGTTCAAAATAGAGTACAGAATAGGATGATTGAACATTATATAACAAAAAAATAACCTGTGACAATAGAGCAAAATTTAATAACGAACTGTGTTCTGTGCAATTACTCCAACGATAGGTATATTCTAAATAACTACTATAGCTATTAGCTTTGTCTCGCATTCATTAAAAATCAAATAGCGGACAGACAAAATGAAGAATATCACCAAACAACACCCATTCAGTTTTTTGCAAAAACTATGTTCTATGTAAAACCATATTATTGGCTATAGGAACTGTTACTAAAAAACTCGAAAATAGAATCAGTTTTGATTTGGCGGGTATAGAAGAAGACATTGAAAAGACAATAAACTTCAACATTTTCGAAGTTCCTACTTTGATATTCATAAAAAATAACCAGGAAGTATAGAGGTGTTTTAAAGCCTTAGTATCAGGGGAATCAGAAGCCGTTTTGGAATTAAAATTCAAGATTAAACTATATGGCAACAAGAAGAAAATTTATAATAACAGGAGGACTAACGTTACCTATGTTAATGTTCCCTAAATCAATATTCTCAATACAAAATTTTACAAATATGAATATAAAAAACGCTTACGATATCATAATCATTGGTGGTAGTTATGCAGGTCTTGCGGCAGCAATGGCACTTGGAAGATCAATGAGAAAAGTGTTAATTATAGATAGTGGAAAACCGTGCAATGGTCCAACACCACATTCGCATAACTTTTTAACGCATGATGGTGAAAAACCCGTTGACATTGCGCAAAATGCTAAAAATGAAGTAGTACAATATGATACTGTACAGTTTTATGAAGGCCTTGCCGTTTCTGGAAAAAAGACTCATGATGGGTTTGAGGTTAAAACAAAATCAGAAAATACGTTTCGTGCCAAAAAGCTGATTTTTGCAACTGGACTAAAAGATATCATGCCTAACATTAAAGGTTTTGCAGCATGTTGGGGAAAAACCATCATACATTGCCCGTATTGTCACGGCTACGAGTATCGGCATAAAAAAACAGGAATTTTGGCAAACGGTGGTGCAGCAATGCATTATGCAGAGCTTATTTCAAATTGGACTAAAGATTTAACCGTATTTACCAATGGCAAGTCAACACTATCTGAAGCGGAGACAGAAAAAATCAAAAAGAATGGTATTCAAATTATTGAAACAAAAATAGATTTCATAAAACACAATGAAGGTAATGTCCAAAAAATCATATTAGAAGATGGTTCCAAAGTAGCTGTTGATGCTGTTTACTCAAGCCCAGAAAAACAACAACATTGTGATATTCCCGAAAAAATGGGGTGTCAAATAGAAGAAAGTGGTTTGATTGAAATAAACAATAGTCAAGAAACCACTATCGAGGGTATTTATGCTTGCGGAGATAATTCTGGTAAACGTATTCTATCAGTAGCTGTGGCGAGCGGAACCATGACGGGAATCCATTTAAACCACCAGTTAATAGAAGAAGAATTTAGCAATTAAGAATGATTAGAAATTTATGATTATAGAATACCTATGTATTCTACAGTTACTCCGACTATAAGTATAGTATAAAACCTTTTGCTGTATTTAATTTTTAGAAACGATACAATGTTCATAAAAATGAAATTCTACAAAAAGATAAAACCAGTGCAACCAATGGAACTAGCATAGGAATACAAAAAGCTGAATTGGGAGAAAATTATTAGATTCAGTTTGGTAATTTAGAATTTAATAAAGTAAGGTTTCTATGTCAGAAATATGTTTGAACAATTTTTAAAAATTAAGATTGTATATATTAATGTAAGCGGTAAAAAAAAACTATAGAATGATGAATTTTGAGATAAGAATTAGCTCTGACTTTTTGTTGGGATTATATAAAATAAGTACTAAAAAAATGATGAAAAGTTGAGAAGATGATCACTGATAAAAGTTTTGAAACAGAGAGGCTAATACTTAAACAAACCTCGGAAGAAGATGCAGAATTTATATTTCAATTATTGAATACCCCAAAATGGCTAAAATATATTGGAGATAGAAATGTGAAGACCATCGAATATTCAAAAGAATATATTAGAAATAAAATAACACCTCAATTTAAAAGACTTGGATATGGGTGTTATACTGTGATAAGAAAATCAGATAATGCCAAAATTGGTACGTGTGGACTTTACGATAGAGATGGATTAGAAGGTATTGATATTGGATATGCTTTTTTACCTGATTATGAGGGAAAAGGGTATGCTTTTGAATCAGCAAGCAAACTAAAAAATGTAGCTTTTAAAGTTTTCGGACTAAAAACCATATATGCAATTACTGCCCAAAATAATAACCCTTCTCAAAATTTATTACTAAAATTAGGATTAGAATTTGATAAAAAAGTTATACTTCCAAATGGTAATGAAGAGTTATTATTATACAAAACCTAAAGAAATAACCCGATCTAAAAAAACTAAATCCTAATCTGTGTTTTGTATAAACATTCCAACGATAGGTGTATAAAGGTGTCTTAACATCAATATTACCTTTGTTTATACATTAAAAACAATTAGATGATGCAATCAGAACAACAAGTAACTATAGGAATTAATACTACTCCAGAACAAGCCTGGGAGGTTATAAAATCAGGAAAAGATGTACATAAATGGTTGTCAGAGGTAATAAAATCATGCGAACTCTTCGATAACATCAGAGTTTGTAGAACAGATTATGGAACTATTACCGAAAAGATTCTTAAAATAGATCATGAACATATGGAATTCAAGTTCGTTTTTTTAGAACAAGACATGATCCCTAATATAGAGCATTTAACTACTTATGTGAAAATAATATCAGATATACATGGTAAAGCATTAGTAAATTATAAATGGACATTTGATGCCATTGATGATGTTTCAGAAAGTCAGGCAAAAGAAGTATTAAAAGGCATGGGAGAAATGGGGATAAAAAGTCTTGAAGCTTATATACTATCTAATTGAATTTGTAGAAAAAGTCACTTAAAAAATGAGGCAAATAATCAACTTTGCCATGTTTTTCTTCTAGGTTTTTAAGTGATGTTACACCAAACATAGGGATAGAGAACTGGGAAAAGACACCTGATATGATGATTTGACAGTTTGTAAAACAGGATAAGTTCTGTTAGAAAAAGAATTGGTCATACTTAAGAGCAAAAAACACTTTTTTAACAAAAGAATATATTCAGATTGTTTTGAGGAAAGAAAGCTAAAGTAAAGTGTTTCGGCAGTTATTGCTTGGTAATAGTCTAAATTTTAGTTTCCTATATTACCTCTATTTTTTGTGAAATCAAGTATGTATTGTTCTAACAATATCGTATTGTCTTTAAAATCATTAAGCGAAATTGGGATTTGAACCCTATACGTTATTAGAGTTTAAAAATAAATAGGGGAGTGATGTGACTATATTTGATTCTTTTAACTTTAAAATTTTATATTTTTTTTCACTCCAATTAATAACAGCCATAGGCAAATTCCTACTTCACCTATAGTTGCAGGTATTATTAAGATTCTAGTATCTACAACATCATAATAGTTAGAGAAAATTGTTCCACCAAAAACATCTATCAAGTAAGTGATACAACCTAACATTAAAAAAATACCTAAAACCCTGGGAAGAAAGCCTGATTTGAAAACAAGATACCCAAATGGAAACAACCAGAGTCCCCAAAATACCTGGGCCAAAAAAAAGCCATTATAAAATCTTTTAAAGATATTTATTACTTTTGAACCGATTTCCTTGGTATCATGAACATTTGATTGATTGTAGTTTTTTAACAACTCTAGAATGTCAAACTGATCTAATAATAAAGTATAGGAAAAAGGAATACTTATTAAGGCAAATACTACCATAAATACTGCATGATCTTTATTTACAGGACTTAATAACTTATAAAGTGTTAGTGGTAATAAAATAAAACTAAGGTGGACCAATACTCCTATTAAAATTCCTGTTCTAAAGAGTAATTCGTTTGATATCAAATTGTTTATGGTCTCCTCCTCATTGTTAAAAACTACAATCTTTGAAGGAATATACTCCATATATAAAACGCTAAATACTACTACGAGCAGATAGTAAAAGCCTGCCTTTCGGGCTAATTTTTTACTTGGATTCATTAATATTTAATTGACTTATAACTTATGATTATTTCTGGTAGATTTTTCATGAACATTTCTAAAATTAACTACTTACTTGTCAATTTTTTCAAAAGGTAATTCATAAAACTACTTTGCGAATATAGGTTTAACTATACGCAAGTTAGATAGACAAATGTCTATAAATGTAATTTATGCAATCGAAGTTATTATTTTCGTATCCTACTCAAATGTCTAGGAGTGATCCCAATATAAGAAGCTATATATCTTAATGGTACATTTTTGATTATGTTAGGGTTATTTGAAGCAAATTTATGATATAACTGTTCTGCCGTTAGATTGACTAAATCCCAACTACGTTGTCTTTCTTCTTCTAATAGCTTTTCAAAAAGTATAGTGGTATATTTTTTTTGGGTGATGCTTTCATTAGCCGATTCCTCTATATCCTTACGATTTATACGAAGAAGCTCACAATCTGTGATACATTGTAAATTTTCGTTACTTACCGTTTGATTCATGAAATGAAAGTAAGATGTAAAAAAGCGGGGACCATTATTTAGATCTGTTGTTATTTCTTCTTGATCTTCATTTAGATGAAAGTTTCGTAAGTGCCCAGAAACTATAAAGTTGTGATATAAAGGGATATTTCCAGCAGCTTCCAGTATTGTTCCCTTCTTTAAAAATACCGGTTGAAATGTTTTTTCGATAAGTTTTTTGTCACGCTCTGGCAAAACAATAATATTATTAATGTAATCATAAAAAACTTGATAATAATGCTGCACAACCAAATAAGTTATTATTTATAGAATTTTGGATAAAAATAATGAATATTCTGTCAATAGTATTTTACAAACTATTCGGTTAACACTTTTCTTAGCTGCAAACTGTTAACCGATTAATATCATATAATATCAATTCTTATGATGGTCTAAAAACTACAAAACCTTGTTAATCTCATGATTAACAAGGTTTAATATTAATTTTAGTCGGGGTGGCAGGATTCGAACCTGCGACCTCCGCGTCCCAAACGCGGCGCGATAACCGGGCTACGCTACACCCCGAGGTGTATATTTCCCTTTTGAGGGTGCAAATATAGACAAATCATTTAAAATAAAACCAAATTATAGTATAAAGTAAAGAATTTTTTATTCCTTGTTTTAAAAATGAGAAAAAACCCTTCTTATACCTTGACATAAAAAGGGTTTTACATAGGTATGGGGTATTATGCGTGATAATATCGTTCTCTATAAATTTTCCCATCTTTCCACTCGGTAACAACAGTCTGTTCAGAAAGCATAGTACTACCATCTTTTAGCTTTAATTCCATTACAGCATCATAAAAAGAATGATTTCCATTAATGGCATAATTGTTAACATCATACCTAATAAATTCTGAAAGCTGATTATCTATAAAATCCTGCTCAAACTTAAGATTAAAGGCTTTTCCTTTTTTGGGAGCATCATTGGCTTCTTTTAATTCTACATCATCATGTAAGTAAGTGTCCATAGCTTCAATAAAAGCACCTTTTGACAATAATTCGTGAACGTGTTTAAGATTTTTTTCGATTGTATTTTCCATGTTTATTTTATTTTTTAGAGTTAACTATTTGTTTTGTATTTGATGGTGTAAAGATGCAACGATACTTGTTTTCTAAAAATGTAGTTTTTCCCTTACCTCTTGTCAATTTTTCCCGAGAAGAACATTTATGATGTTGTTGAGTCAAAAACGGTGATTATGTATCAAATTTCTTAGAAAAAAATAAGGTGTAAATGTATTAGTGTCGGGATGTTTTTATAAGCATGATTTTTTTTAGTTTTTATAAAAAAATAAAGCCCTTGTTTAATGATTAAACCAGAGCTAGATCGTATCTTTATGGGCCAAAAGAAGCTTCTGGGAAAATAGTCTTTTTTTCATGTTTGTAACCTGTGTTACTAACTATTATTATGCTGAAAATTATCTTTGTAAAACTGAAGGTTTAAAAAACAGATCTTATGGAAAATCTTGATGCGGCAAGACTCCAAATGGCATTTACTCTAATATTTCATATTGTTTTTGCTTGTATTGGTATGGTCATGCCCTTTTTTATGGTAGTATCTCACTATAAGTGGTTAAAAACACGTGATCAGGTATATTTAACTCTAACTAAATCATGGCAAAAAGGAGTAGCAATATTTTTTGTTACAGGTGCAGTTTCGGGTACCGCATTATCTTTTGAACTGGGATTACTTTGGCCCGAGTTTATGAAACATGCCGGACCGATTATCGGAATGCCTTTTTCGTTAGAAGGAGCAGCTTTTTTTGTAGAAGCAATAGCCTTAGGTTTTTATTTATACGGATGGGGTAAACTACCAGAGAGATTTCATTGGATAACCGGAATTATTATTGGTTTATCGGGGGTCGCATCAGGAATTTTGGTAGTTGCCGCTAACGGGTGGATGAATGCTCCAACAGGATTTGAATATATAGACGGGAAATTCTTAAATATAGATCCGGTTCAGGCCATGTTAAACCCTGCCTGGTTTACACAAGCTTTGCATATGACATTGGCAGCTTTTACAGCTACTGGTTTTGCTGTTGCTGGAGTTCATGCATACCAGGTATACCGAAAAAGAAAAGTAGAATTACATAAAAAAGCATTTAAGATAGCGATAACATTTGGAGCAATAGCAGCAATATTGCAGCCGATTAGTGGTGATATTTCTGCTAAAGATATTGCAGAACGACAACCTGTAAAACTTGCAGCTATGGAGGCGCACTATAATACCGAAAAAGGTGCTCCTTTATATATCGGTGGGATAGTAGATGCAGAAAAACAAGAAGTGAACTATAAAATAGCAATCCCGGGAATGTTATCATTTCTCGCTTTTTCTGATTTTGAAGCCGAAGTTAAAGGATTAAATGATTTTCCCGAGGATGAACGACCTAATGTACCTATGGTACATTATGCATTTCAGATCATGGTAGGAATCGGCACTCTTTTACTTTTTGCAGGAATTCTATATTTTATATCATTAAAAAAGAAAAAATGGTTTACTAGTCATAAGTATTGGCTACTATTTGTGTTATTGGCTCCAATGGGATTTATTGCATTAGAAGCAGGGTGGATCGTTACAGAAGTAGGAAGACAACCCTGGATAATTCATAACATTATGAAAACTAAAGATGCAGTAACTCCTATGCCCGGTATTGTGTTTAGCTTCTATACTTATGTTGTTGTATATCTTACCTTATCAATTGCTGTTACCTGGTTGATGCTTAGACAAATAAAAGTTTTAAATAATTCAAATCATTAAATATGCTATACGTTGTATTATTCTTTTTAATCTTTTCCCTGTATCTCTATGTGGTTTTGGGTGGAGCAGATTATGGAGCTGGGATTGTAGAGCTTTTTTCATCAGAAGAAAATCAGAAGATTACCAAGAAAACTATTTATCGTGTCATGGGACCCGTTTGGGAAGCTAACCATATTTGGATTATTATTTTGATTGTGATTCTGTGGATAGCATTTCCAGTGTATTATAATATCCTGGTAGTGAGTTTACATATCCCGCTTACTATAATATTATTAGGAGTTACCCTAAGAGGAGTAGCTTTTGTATTCAGACATTATGATGCTATTATTGATAACTCTCAGAAGTTATACGATAATATGTTTAAAATTTCTAGCTTGATAACCCCGATATTTTTAGGAATGGTATTCGGGGCATTGATTAGTGGCGAAATACGTATAGTAGATGATATTAGTTCTTTAACATTTTATGAAGCATTTGTACAACCTTGGTTTAATGTATTTAGCATATTGGTTGGGTTGTTTTTTGCAGCGCTTTGTGCATTTTTATCTTCAGTTTTACTAATAGGAGAATCAAAAGAAGGAAACGAAAACATCTATATTAGAAAATCTGCAATTGCTACAATTATTGTTTTTGTTGTAGGACTGTTAACCTTTGGATACGGATACATTGTCGAGAATGTATTTGTACAGGAATTTATGAAAAACCCTATTACAATAATTTCGGTTGCACTTTCTGCTTTTCTGTTATTTCCCTTATGGAAAACAATCAAAAAAGGAAATACGGTTTGGAGTAGGTTTTTTGCTGGATTACAGGTGTTTTTAATTTTGTCGGCGGTTTTAATTTCTCATTATCCAGATATAATAATTACCCAAACAGGAAGCGTTAGTTTAATAGAAAATATAGCACCAGATAGTGTTATTAATGTTTTAGGGATATCTCTTATCATTGGTGGGACAGTCATTTTGCCAGGATTATTTCATTTGTTAAAATCATTTAAAATGATCAAAATTCTAGAAAGAGATTAATACATAATATGTCACCCGACAATTTTTTTGAAAAGTACTTTATTTTAATTACTTCTTGTATTTCTATACCGTTTTTATCCTAAAAAAAAACATAGGTGTTTCCTGATGTAGTGGATTTAAAATGGGTTCATGAATTCTAACTTTTTTAGGAATTATTTTTTGGCGTCTCATAATTTGAGATCATCACATAGTAGTTTTACCAAAGTTTTCAATAGGAAGCAACTTTTAAAAAATAATGTTTAATTAAAATTCAATCAAAAAAATGAGAAATTTAACAGGTAAGGAATTAAGAGAAACTAACGGGGGAATAGATGGTTTAGCTGCAGCTTTGGCTGAGATAGCAAGACAAATGGAAGCAATTAAGAAATTAGGGACGTTAACAGGAACTACCGATGATATACATAACTAGTATAGTGTATACTTGGATCTAAAATTTTTGACTATGAAAGATTTACAAAAATTAGGAAAGCCTTTGAGTAAGACTCAACAAAAGGAAATAAAAGGAGGAGCAGCAAGAATTCCAATTGGTGATATTAATGATTGCATGTTTCCATTAGCACCGCCGCCACCAGGATGTAACTGGCATATTGATATGAAAGCATGTACGGCAAAACTGGTTTGTCTGGATCTCATTGAAATAAGATAATTTCACAAAGGCTATCAAAATAACTTGATAGCCTTTTTTAATTCGTTTTTGTCACAAACATCGCTTTAAAAAAAGTTTAAGAATGTAGTTGAATATGTTTGAAGGCAAGATGAAATGGTTATAAAAAGTTTTGCATTTTAGTTTATAATCGATCCCTAAAAATTAGAATAAAAAGTTATATTTGCACTCTTATTTTTCGGGATGTGGCGCAGTCCGGTTAGCGTACACGGCTGGGGGCCGTGTGGTCGCAGGTTCAAATCCTGTCATCCCGACATCACAAAAGAGGTTCTGATAAAGAATCTCTTTTTTATTTTATAATTGTTTGAGAGCTTGCTCTACTTCCTGTACAGGAAGTTTGCATGCTCCTTGTTGGCAGACATATATAAAAGTTGCATCTTCTATATACTTGTTTTTAAATACAGGCAGTGTGCTTTCTTGAGTACTTCCTACGACAATAGCGTTTGGGATATAATACGAATTAAAAGTGTCTGCTATAGCATCTGCTTTTTCTCCTACGATTACAATCTCATAAAAGGGATAAACAGTATAAAGCTGTAAAGCACTCCATTTAGAAAAATCTTTTGCGTTATCGGTTAAATAATCTGCCATAGAAGATAACATTTGCTTCGACTTTTCTGTAAGCTGGTTATCATAGTTTAGAATACCAAGCCTTTTTAGATTATGTCCCATAACAGCATTTGGCGATGGTATTACCCCATCATCAACTTTAATTAATGTAGAGATCAATTTACTTTCTTTGGTGTATTTATACATCTTAGTCACCGAATCTGTATAATGTGTTGTAGCGATAGTATGTAGAGCGTTTGCACGATCCAGGTATTTTGTTTTCAGGGTTACACTATATAAATTGATAGTGGCATCAATAAGTAAAGCATAATCTTCTATAAAACCTTCTTGCTGTTTATCACCTTTTTTAAAAGTATGAACCAGAAAATTGTTGTTGGTATTATTGGTGTTAATAACATCGTAAAGGGCTATAGCTTTGCTAAGGTATTCTTTATTCCCGAAAGCTTTGTATGCATCAATAAACCCATTAATCAATAGGGCATTCCATGAAGTAATTACTTTATCATCAATAGCAGGGGATACTCTTTTCTGTCTTTCGTTAAAGAGTAATTGTTGCCATTTGGCCTTTAGAGATACTAGTTTCTCTGGTAAGATATTATTTTGAGCACTAAACATACTATCATTAGAAGATTGTTGTATATTAAAAGAGGTTTCCTTTTCTGTGCTTTCAGAAGTTCCTAAATCATAATATGTAGAAAAAAGAGAAAACTCTTCTTTCAAAATATGTTGTAAGTCTTCTTTTGTCCATTGGTAATAACCACCTTCTTTCCCTTCGCTATCAGCATCTATTGCCGAGTGATACCCTCCATTTTGATCTTTCATTTCACGTTCTAAAAAAGCAATAGTTTCTTCTACTATGGTTTTATATTGTACTTTTTTATAGACCTTATAGGCTTTAGAATAGAGGCTAATTAGTTGCGCATTGGTGTAGAGCATTTTTTCAAAATGGGGAACTTTCCAATATGGATCGGTGCTGTATCTAAAAAAGCCTCCGCCAATATGATCATAAATGCCACCCGATGCGATGTTGTCTAAAGTATTTTCAACATGTCTTTTAACCGTATCGTTATGTGTTAGTTTAGCATAATCCATAAGAAAGTCCAAACTATGTGGTTTGATGAATTTTTGATTCCCAAGATCTCCTCCCCATTTAAGATCCCAATTTTTTTGCCAATTATTTACACTTAAATCAAGAGCATCTTTAGTTAAATGAGTATCATCATTTTTGGGTTCAATTACATTGGTAGCATGTATACCCGATGAAATTTTATCGGCATAATCTGTTAGTTTTTCAGGATCAGTTTGATATAAATCGCTGATTTTATTGAGTACTTCTTTCCATTGTTCATTGGTATGATAGGTACCACCATATACTGGTTTTCCATTCGGAAGAAGAATAACATTAAGAGGCCATCCACCACTACCTTGCATTAGTTGTACAGCAGTCATATAAACATGATCGAGATCAGGACGTTCTTCTCTATCTACTTTAATGTTTATAAAACGCTCATTCATTATCCGAGCGATATTTTCATCTGCAAATGTTTCTTTTTCCATGACATGACACCAATGGCAAGAAGAATATCCAATACTTACAATTAATAATTTATCGGTTTTTACAGCTTCTTCAAGAGCACTATCATTCCAGGGTTGCCAATCTACAGGATTATGTGCATGTTGTAATAAATAAGGGCTTGTTTCATTAATCAAACTATTGGTATATGCATGATCGCTTTTTGATGGAGTATCCTTACAACCAAAAACAACTAATAGTACAGTAAAAAAAGTAAACTTTATAATTCGTGAAGTATTTAACATTTCGTTACAAAAAGGTATATTTAAAGCAAAGTACAATAATTTGTATAATATCCCTAAATACGATGCTTAGAGGTTTGTCTATATTAAGAAATGCATAGAGTAAGGCTATCCTTTAATAAAGGTCGTTTGTCTATAAAAACATGCTGTTTAGAGGATAAGTTTACAATAAAAAGAAATGTTCCTTATTTTCAAATTTCCTCAAAAAAGGAAGGTCTAATTATTAGAATATGATGCAGAATACGATTTACCTCATAGTATTGATTTTGATTTTTTCTGGTTGTTCAAAAGATCAGAAAAAAAGTAATACTGTGGTAGAAAAAAAACAGAGTACAACGCTATTTGAAAAAGTTTCAGAAACTCATAGTACAATAGGTTTTAAGAATAAGATCGAAGAAACATTATATTTTAATTTTCTTAATTATTCATACATCTATAATGGCGGGGGAGTAGCTGTTGGTGATATCAATAATGATGGATTAGAAGATATATATTTTAGCTCTAATCAGGGCACTAATAAGCTCTACCTTAATAAAGGCGACTTTGTTTTTGACGATATCACAAAAAATGCAGGAGTAACTGATAAGGAAGATTGGTCTACCGGAGTTTCTATGATAGATATTAACGCCGATGGTTGGTTAGATATTTATGTGTGTAAATCGGGTGCATTGCAGCATAAAGAAAATAGAAAAAACAAACTTTATATCAACCAAAAGAATGGAACTTTTATAGAGCAGGCGGATCAATATGGTTTGGCTTCCAGTGCTTTTTCGACTCAGGCATATTATTTAGATTTTGATAAAGATGGAGATTTAGATATATACCTGTTAAATCATAGACCAGATTTTAACAACAATGTAACGATAGACCCTAGAATTCAGTTTAGCTATCACCCCGAAAGTAGTGATCAGTTATTTGAAAACAATAATGGAAAATTTACTGATATTACTCAAAAATCAGGATTGCTAAATAAAGCGTGGGGGCTTAGTGCATCTATTGGTGATTTTAATGAAGATGATTGGCCGGATATTTATGTAGCTAATGATTTTTTAGAATCTGATTTTCTTTACATCAATAATCACGATGGCACATTTACCAATACCATTCTTAGCACGTTTGATCATATCACGGCAAATAGTATGGGGTCTGATTTTGCCGATATTAATAATGATCTTAAACCGGATTTAGTGGTTTTAGATATGTTGTCTGATGATCATAAAAGAAGTAAAGAAAATATGGCAGCGATGAGCACCGAAAACTTTAACGAGTTGGTTAAGTCAGGGTATCATCACCAATATATGTCTAATGCATTACAGCTCAACCTGGGAAATGGGGTGTATAGCGAAATAGGGCAGCTGTCTGGGATTTCGAATACAGATTGGAGCTGGGCTCCTGTATTGGCAGATTTTAATAATGATGGTTTTAATGATCTTTTTGTGACTAATGGTATCCATCATGATTTGTCTAATCAGGATTTTAGAAACAAGATGAAGACTAATATTCGTAATCGAAAGAAAGTAACATTAGAAGAAGCAATTGGTATGATGCCTTCTACCAAATTGAGTAACAAAATGTTTCTTAATAATAAGGATTTAACGTTTTTACCTGTTACCAAAGAATGGGGACTACAAGAAAAAGTGAATTCTAACGGAGTGGCTTATGCTGATCTTGATAATGACGGAGATCTCGATCTCATCCTTAACAACCAGATGGAAACTGCCAGTATCTATAAAAATAATCAACAAAATAACTATATATCAATAACACTTTCTGGTAGTGATAAGAATCCTAATGGTATTGGTGCAAAAGTTAATATCTATACCAAAGACCAGCAACAATCAAAAATACACTATCCTGTTAGAGGATTTCAGTCTTCTGTAAGCCAAAGAATACATTTTGGATTAGGAGATATGACAATGATAGATAGTATACAGGTACAATGGCCGCAAGGAACATCTACTACACTTCAAAATATAAATGGCAATCAATTGCTCGAGATCAATCAAAAAGATACGGCGCTAGCTATGGTGAAGTCCAAAAAGCAACCTGCACATGTCCCGGCCGTTATTGATGCTTCTCAATTTGGAATTCAGTATAAGAATATAGAGCGCAATTTTGATGATTACAAACTTCAACTATTATTACCGCAAAAACAAAGTGAAAAAGGGAGAGCCCTTACTGTTGGCGATGTAAATAACGATGGAAAAGAGGATTTCTTTGCAGGAAATGCCAAGGGAGCTTCTGCTGGGATGTATATTCAGCAAGAAGATGGGACTTTTATAGCTTCTAGTATTTCTGTTTTTCAGAATGATAAAGAATTTGAAGACAATCAGGCATTATTTTTTGATATAGATAATGATGGCGATCAGGATTTATATGTAGCAAGCGGAAGTTATGAAGATCAGGAAAATAGTGACTGGCTTATGGATAGAGTATATACCAATGATGGAAAAGGTAATTTTGCCAGAGATACTACATTTCCTAAAATCAAATCGATATCTTCTGCCATTGCCGTATCTGATATTGATCAGGATGGTGATCTCGATATTTTTATTGGTGGGGGAGTAGTCCCCGGTAAATATCCTATGTCATCACCTTCATATGTACTAAAAAATGACGATGGGAATTTTGTGAAGGTAACCCATAAAATGATCAAAGGACAAGAACAGCTAAATATGGTAAATGGTGCTGTTTTTTCTGATTATGATAAGGATGGAGACGAAGATCTTTTGGTAATAGGAGAGTGGATGCCAATTACCATTTTTGATAATAATAAAGGAGTATTGATTAAAAGAGATATAGACGCATTACAGCATACTTCTGGATGGTATTTTACAATACAACCTACAGATATTGATAGTGATGGAGATATAGATTATTTGATAGGAAATATGGGGCAGAATACTAAGTTTCATCCTACAAAAGATAAACCACTACACATTTATACCAAAGATTTTGATCAAAATCAAAGCTTAGATATTATATTAAGTAAAGAATCTAAAACAGGATTGCTATTACCTGTGAGAGGAAAACAGTGCTCCTCTGAGCAATTACCTATGCTAAAGAATAAGTTTAAAACCTACGGAGAGTTTGCAAACGCATCACTATCTGATATTTATGGGGATCAGGACTTGAAAGAAGCAACTCATTATATGGCTAAGGAGTTTAATACTGTTATCCTGGTTAATGATGGAAAAGGTGATTTTAGCATAACATCATTGCCCGTACAAGCTCAGTTTGGCCCAACTACAGATTTTGTTATCGAAGATTTTAATAAGGATGGAGTAAATGATATTTTTGGAGTAGGTTCTTTATATGAAGCCGAAGTAGAAACAATACGTTATGATGCTAATAAAGGGTATTTACTATATAAAAACCAGGGAAACACGCTAAGTTTTTCTGCAACATTGCCAGCATTGCATGGACTACAAATAAAAGCTGCAGAACGTATCATGATTGGTGACAAAAAATACATCCTTATGCAATGTAAAAATACAGGATTAAAATTAGTCCCTATAGATTTTTAGGCCCTGACATTATATCAAATACTTATCATATCTGCAAAATTTGATAGATTGATTTAGCATGCAAATCTAGATTCATTTTACTTCAAAAACATAAAAGATTACCTACCTTAGTTATTTAGATAAAAGATATGCTTATCAAAGTAAGTATATCATAAATAATGATGTTGTATTCTTCAGTAAAATAGCATAGGAACGATGAAAACACGTTTAGGAGCAGTAACCGATATCAAAGGAATTCTTTCCCTTCAGGAAAAGAATCTGTTTAGTAATTTAAGCGAAAAAGAACGCAAAACAGGTTTTGTAACCACCCCATTTACTACTAATCAAATTGAAGAAATCATAAAACAAAACGGAATTTTTATTGCAGAAAATGATGATAATGTGATTGTAGCATATGCTTTTGCAGGAAATTGGAAATATTTTGAGCAATGGGAGATTTTTAATGTGATGGTATCTCGTTTCCCAGAATTATCATTTGATGGGCATCAAATTTCAACAGAAAACAGCTTTCAATATGGGCCGGTTTGTATTGATAAAGAGTACCGCGGTAAAGGATTGCTAAATTTGATTTTTGAAGAAATGAGAGTCGAATTTGTGAAAAAATATCCGATTAGTATAACATTTATAAATAAAGTAAATGTTATTTCTGAAAAAGCGCACACTAAGAAATTAGGCTGGAAAATAATAGACGAATTCGAGTTTAATAACAATACTTATATTGGACTCGCTTTTGATATGAAAAAATCAGTGTTGTAAACCTATAATACAAGCATGGAGCCAATTGATACATTAATACAACATTTTAGAGAGCGTATTACCCTTACAGATCACGATGCCCGTTATGTTAGTGAATGTTTTCATGTGGTAACTTTAAAAAAGAAAGAAATTCTGTTACATACAGGAGAGGTCTCTTCGCATATGAGATATATCGCAGAAGGGTGCCTTAGAAGTTATTATATGGATGAAGAAGCACGAGAACATATCATTCAATTCGGGATAGAAGGTTGGTGGGTTAATGACTTGTATAGTTATCTAACCAGAACTCCAGCCAAGCAGTTTATTCAGGCATTAGAACACAGTATAGTACTTCAAATTCATAGAGATACATTACATCAGTTATATGATCGGGTACCTGCAATAGAACGTTTTTTTAGGTTTAAGTTTGAAAAAGCATACGTTGCTTTACAAGATCGTACACTCAACACGTTAAGTAAAACGGCAGAAGAACGATATTTTGAGTTTCGTTCAAAATATAGAGATATCGAACAGCGTGTGCCGCAATATATGATCGCTTCATATTTAGGAATGACCCCAGAGTTTTTAAGTGCACTAAGAAAAAAAACTACAACATAAGCGTTTCTTAAGATACCTTAAGATTTTTGATATCAAATAGCAGTTAGTTTGTACCATAATAATTTTAAAAGTGGTACAAATGAAAAAAATCCTTGCCTTTTCGGGAAGTAATAATCCTAAGTCGATTAATCAACAATTATTGCTTGCCGCTATCAAAAAAATTGATGAATGTAATGATGTACATCTTATACAATTATCAGAATATAAAGCTCCCCTATATAGTCCTGTTATTGAAGAGAAGGGCATTCCGAAATCAATAAAAGAACTTTTTCAGCTTTTTACAGAAGCAGATGGATTTATAATTGCTTCGCCAGAGCACAATGGACTTCCTTCGTCCTTTTTTAAAAACATAATAGACTGGCTTTCGAGAATAGATCAACGATTTTTTGGAGATAAACCCGTAGTCTTAATGAGCACTTCTCCCGGAGCAACAGGGGGAGCATCGCATCTTCAGATTTTAGAAAAACTATTCCCTAGGTGGGGCGGAAACATATGTGGCATGTATTCTCTGGGAGATTTTAATACTAAGTTTGATATAAGCAATTCGTCTATCCTGGATCCATCAGAGAATGCAAAACTAGATAAAGCGATGACTACATTAACACAATAAATATTCACTCTTTAAAAACAAAAAAACATGAAAAATTCAGAAAACAGTAGTGCAATAGTACGCGATTATTTTAATGCCTTTCAAAATGGTAATATGGATAAAGTATTAGATTTGTTTCACAGAAATTGCCTGATCGTAAGCGTACGTGACGAAGAACGAAAAAAAGACCAACTTCATGGTACATACAGAACCAGAGAAGAAGCAAAGCAGTTTATTGCTAACATAGTTAATTCTTTTACAACCAAAGAATTTAGTGTAGAAAGGATAATCGCCGAAGGAAATGTCGTTTTTGCAAATGGAAAATTTTCGCACGAAGTAAAAACAACCGGTAAATTATTCATAAGCGATTGGGCTCAGGTAAGTATAATTGAAGATGGAAAAATTAAAGAATATAGATTTTATGAAGACTCGGCAGCTTTTGTAAAAACCTCACAAAACTAAATCTTATGAATAAGATCATAATAAATCACCTTTTCGAGTTTTGGGAACATATAGGAACACAAGCAGGTTTTTTAAATAGAAGAGAAGGGTATATGTATACCAAACCCCCAAAAAGCTCCTGGCCCAATAAAGTTTTTGCAATAGATCCAGAGATCGTAAACCTAGAGCAACTTCATGAACAAATGAAGAATGGAGTTTTACCAAAATCACTAGGAGTAGCCGAAAACGAAAATATAGAACAACGATTACTACAGCACAACTTTGTACAGCAATCAACAGTAAAAGCAATGTTTTTAGAGACTTCTAAAACTACCGCACCCACAGATGATTTTTCTACGATAGTACTTGTTGATAATAATGAGAAGGCGATAATGTTTGCAAGAGTTTCATCAAAATCATTTGGATATCAAATACTCCCCAAGACTATAATTTCATTAGTCAAACACCAAAAAAATATACATCTTTTTTTAGGTAAACATGATGGTGAATATGTAAGTTGCGGAATTATATTTCATGATAAAAATGGATATTCTGGGATACATATGATAGGAACATTACCAGAATATAGAGGAATGGGGCTAGGTAAGATCATGACCAATAAACTATTGTTTGAGGCTTACCAAAATCAAAGTGATATCGTTCTTTTAGTAGCGTCTACATCTGGTGAGCGAATTTATTCTAAAATAGGATTTGTAACCGATGGAACACTAAAAAGCTACGCAGCTAAGACATCTGCATAATTATACTTTGTAATGTTGTCAATAGTTTTTTATTCTTAAATCATTGATAATCTTTGATGTAAAAGGTAATGAGATGACACGTAGAACAAAGTGTATTAATACGAAAAGTCGACCATATGATAGAGTCGAAATGTTAACCACATCTTAATAAGTTCGTATTTTTTTAATATATTAACACTTTATTAATAATTTAAAACTAACAATATGGAAATAATTGTAACCATTATTATTGGAGCAGTAGCAGGTTGGCTTGGAGGTACCATTTACAAAGGTGGTGGCTTAGGTCTAATCGGAAATATTATAGTTGGAATCGTCGGGAGTTATGTAGGATACTGGCTTTTGGGGAAATTAGGAATTCATCTGGGCACCGGCTGGATAGGTGCAATACTTACTGGGGCTATCGGAGCAATAATTATTCTATTCTTGCTTAATCTAATATTTAAAAAACGGTAATCAATATACCTACTTTGATCATATAGGTGTGTCATCGATATGAGAAAAGATAAGTTTTGATACTTATAATCATACAAAAAGCTACCAATATATTGGTAGCTTTTTGCTTTTAGATCAATAAAAAGGTTTGATGGTTTCGATGATTAAAATAAAATTACAGTTTTTGTAACCTTTTCTTTTTTTCATTCATCTTAATAAAAAGAATATAAAAACGTAATGATGAATTTAAAAAGATTAAAAACACTTAGTAGAACAACCATTTGTATAATGCAATTATCTTGTTTTTTAAGTTTAGCCCAAACGAATACTGATCACTTAAAAACTATAAATACTAGTCTATTTGATGAAATTTTAAAAATGGACTCTTTGCTTTTTTCTGCTTATAACAATGTAGAAGTCGATAAGTATAAAGCTTTGATAAGTGAAGATATAGAGTTTTTTCATGATAAAAATGGATTGATTAATTCAAAAGAAAGAATCATAGAAAGCTTAAAAAAAATAGCGAAAGCAAAAAAGAATACGTCTTATACTATAACAAGGAAACTAGTAAAAAATACTTTAGAAGTCCACGAGATTCCTGGGTTTGGTGTTTTGGAAACAGGATTACATCAATTTATTGAAACAAGCGAAGGCGGCAAAAGATCAATCACGCAGGCAAAATTTATTCACCTTTGGAAAAAAC
Organism: Aquimarina atlantica; assembly: GCF_000626715.1. Classification (GTDB taxonomy): domain Bacteria; phylum Bacteroidota; class Bacteroidia; order Flavobacteriales; family Flavobacteriaceae; genus Aquimarina; species Aquimarina atlantica. The sequence goes on from NZ_AQRA01000006.1 coordinate 504,455, forward strand.
AGAACAGAAATTGGGTTATTACTAAAGTTTTTAGTTACAATCATCAACCTGTAAAGAAAAAAGTAAATCCAGATAAGAAGGCCATTTCCTTAACACATAAACAAATGGATACATATACAGGAGATTATCAATTTGCACCTAAATTTGTACTTACCATAATACGTGAAGGACACAAATTGTTTGGCTTGGCTCAAGGCGATAAAATCGAAATCATACCATATGCTATTCACAAGTTTTTAATTGCAAGAGATAATTCAAAACTCGAATTTCTTATCGATGATAATGATAGTGTAATAGGTGTTGAGATGCAAACAAAAAAAGGAACAATGAAAGCAAAAAAAATTACTAACAAATAATATTTTAAAATCATGATCTCATTAATTATAGCATGTATTATCTCGGTAACAGCTATTGCGGCATTATTTTTTGCCTGGTATTTTTACTTACAAGCGAGAAATAAAGAACGAATGGAGTTAATTGACCGTGGAGAAAAATTAGAAGATATTTTTCGTTTGCAGCAAAAAAATAGGTTTAAATTTATATTTCCCTGGTTAAAGGTTTCTGTTGTAATTCTTGGTATGAGTATATCTTTTTTACTCATCGGACTTTACTTTGTTATCCTGGAGAATGAACCTGATAAAGCAAAGGGGTTTTATATAACCTTCATTATTGGTATCTGTTTGGGTATATCGTGTATGATTAATCATTTTATAAAAAAAAGAAATACCAACAAACAATAAAGTGGATGATTTTTATATTGATAAAATCCTTAGCGGAGATAAACAAGCTTTCAGGTATTTCGTAAGAAAATACAAGGATATTGCTTATAACCTTGCCATCTCAATTGTAAAAAATACATATAATGCAGAAGATGTAGTTCAAGAGTCTTTTATTAAAGCATTTAAGAACTTACGTTATTTTAAGAAAAACGCCCAATTTTCATCATGGTTTTATAGAATTGTAGTAAATGAGGCTTTTATGTATTTAAGAAAAAATAAAATTGATTTTGCCAAAATCGATGATAGGATAACCGAATTAGCTATAGAAGAAACTAAAGAAAACCAACAATGGGAATTAACACAAAAATCTATACTTCGTTTACACCCGAACGAAGCTCTGGTTTTAAATTTATTTTATTTGGAAGAAAAGAAAATAAAAGAGATTTCGAACATTACAGGTTGGTCAATATCAAACGTTAAAGTAATATTACATCGTGCAAGAAAAAACATACGAAAACTGTTAAATAAAAGTTTATGAAAGACAAAATTGATGAAGATTTTAACAGGATAAAGGAATTTCTTGAAGAAGGGAAATTTAATTTAGATAACCCTGATTTTGAAGAAATTGTAATGTCAAAAATTGCTCTGGAAAAGAACTATAAAACTAGAGTAAGAAGCTATATAAAATGGTCAATTGGTTGTTTTATAGGAGGTTTGTTATTGTGTATTGCACTTGTTTTATGGCTTCTTTTTAAAAACGATTCAATTCATATTTCTTATGAAGTTACAAGTATACTATGCTTATTCTCTTTAGGAGTAATTGGAGTGTTATTTATCGATAATTTCCTGAAGCTCTTGAACAATTATAAAACACTAAATTAAAATTAATCGATTGGTTCTTGTACCGTTACAAAGGTAAAATACCTACTCATACGATGAATAGGTAAACATAATTTAGAAAAATTGAAGATTATAAGGTAACATTTTGTTTTGCTGTGACACCATATATTAAAGGATGTAACATAGTAAAAGAACTTATGAGAAAAATTTTGATAGTATTGATTTTATTAAATTTAGTGATTTCTTGTTCAGAAGATGAATCTACAAACGTGCCGCAAACTGCCGAATTTCCAACAGATATTACTTTGCCTGCTCAAGAAATAAAAGCAGGAGAAATATTAACCATTAAAGGTAGTGGGTTCTTAACAAATGAAACCTATACAGTTACTTTTTCCGGCAATGTTACGGGTACTATAAAAGAAATTAATTCAAACTTTCTGAAAGTAGAAATTCCTGAAAATGCACAAACAGGAAGTATTTCATTAACGTTTAATGGTCAAACTGAAATCATTGGAAACATAACTATAACTACTCCTTTTGTTTCTAGGTTGTTTGCTTATAAAGATGGGGTTACCCCTCATCAAATAGTAGAAATAGACAAAACAACCGGAAATGTAATCAGTGTGATTGCTGATATTGATCATCAAAACTACCTTTCTGATTTTAATTTTGATGCATCTACCAACGAAATTATCTGTGATTATTCTGATAATGGTAGTACCTACATTTACAAAATAAACGTAGATAATGGGCAAACAACATCTATTCAAAGTAATCCGGCAACAGGAAGATACGAAAACTGGATCATGAGTGCAGACAATAGATTATTTACCTATAAAGATGGAGTTGCCCCTCATCAAATAGTAGAAATAGACAAAACAAATGGAAATGTAATCAATGTGATTGCTGATATTGATCACCAAAACTACCTTTCTGATTTTAATTTTGATGCATCTACCAACGAAATTGTCTGTGATTATTCTGATAGTGGTAATACTTATATTTATAAAATAAACGTAGATAA
>NZ_AQRA01000007.1 GCF_000626715.1 Aquimarina atlantica
TTTGCAAGCTATATTTAGTGTTCTTTTATCGTATATTAAATCAATATGTCAACAATATTGGTTGTTAGTTAGGTAGTTGTTAGTTGATAGTAAAAATCTATCAACAGTCAACTAAAAACTCTCAACAAACGACTTAAGGTGGTTATAGCATCGGGGCTCACCTCTTACCATTCCGAACAGAGAAGTTAAGCCCGTTAGCGCCAATGGTACTACAATCGTGGGAGAGTAGGTCACCGCCTTCTTTAAAACCCTTCATTACTAATGAAGGGTTTTTTTTATGATTAAATTGTAATTCAGTATACTTCAGAGATTACTATATCTAGCCTGTAACATAATGCCAAATAGAAAGTAAAAGCCTATAGTCTGCAGAGATGAAAAAAAGAAATGCATAGATTTTTTTAACTGTACGCTTTTCTATTATATTTAAAGAATGTAATAGAAAAACTAAACATCATGAGTACACACAAATCTAGACGAAACTTTATTAAAAAAACAGCAATAGCAGGAGCTGGTATTTCTGTGCTACCTAACTTAACTTTAGGGAAGGGGTATAGTCAAAAAGAAAAGCTTAAATTAGGGCTAATTGGTGTTGGTTTAAGAGGAACAAATCATTTAAGAAATGTACTTTTAAGGGATGATGTGTTAGTAACAGCAATTTGTGATATTGATCAAGCTAGAATAGACCTTTCTTTAGAAGCAATTAATAAAGCAGGAAAAACTAAACCGAAAGTATTTAGCAAAAATGAGTATGATTACAGAAATCTGCTGAGCCTGGAAGATGTAGATGCAGTGATTATATCTACTCCCTGGTTGTGGCATACCAGGATGGCTAAGGATTCGATGGTAGCAGGTAAATATACTGGCCTTGAAGTTTCTGCTGCGAATACTCTCGAAGAATGTTGGGACCTGGTAAATACCCATGAAGCTACAGGTACGCATCTTATGATTTTGGAAAATGTTAACTACAGGCGAGATATTCTGGCAGTCCTAAATATGGTTAGGCAAAATGTATTTGGAGAGTTGGTGCATTTTAGATGTGGATATCAACATGACCTGAGGTTTGTAAAACTAAATGATGGAAAAACTGCATATGGAAAAGGAGTGGAGTTTGGTGAAAAAGGTATTTCTGAATCAAAATGGAGAACACAGCACTCGGTAGCAAGAAATGCAGATGTATACCCTACCCATGGTGTAGGCCCTATGGCTACAATGTGTAATATTAATAGAGGTAATCGTTTTTCATCAATTACTTCTAACGCGACAAAAAGTATAGGTTTACATAATTATATTGTGAAAAATGGAGGCGAAAACCATCCAAATGCAAAAGTTAAGTTTAAACAAGGAGATGTTATTACTTCAACTATTGAGACTACAATGGGAGAAACCATCATAGTTACTCATGATTGTAACTTGCCTCGTCCGTATTCATTAGGGTTTAGAGTTCAGGGAGCCAATGGTTTATGGGAGGTTGATGGAAATAGAATATATATAGAAGGAAAATCAGAATCCCATAAATGGGATCAGGCAGATGAATGGCTGGCAAAATATGACCACCCTTTATGGAAAAAATACGGAGAACATGCGATGGGCGCTGGTCATGGTGGGATGGACTTTTTTGTTATTAATGCTTTTGTAGAATCTGCAAAACAAAATATAGCACCACCATTAGATGTGTATGATGCGGCTGCATGGAGTGCCATTACACCACTATCAGAAGTTTCTATAGAGAATAATGGAGAACCGCAGGATTTTCCGGATTTTACAAGAGGATTGTGGCTCAAAAGAAAACCTTACAATTGGATTAAGGATACCTATTAATTTTGATAGAGGTTATTGAGTTGGTTTACTATAAAACATACATTATTTAAAAGCAATTTTGAAAAAAATAAATATAATATCTCCGGGAAGAACTTGCTTGTTTGGAGATCATCAGGATTATCTTGGACTACCCGTTATTGCATGTGCGATAGATAAATATATCACACTAAATGCTATTGAAAATACAACCACGCTTTTCAGGATAAAATTACCTGATATTGGAGAAGAGAGAGAGATTCTTATAGATGAAAAATTTGAACAGATCGAGCATAGGGATTATTTTGCTTCATCTCTTAGAGTGCTAAGACGATATGGCTGCGTCCCAGATCAAGGTTATGATATAGAGATAAAAGGAGATTTACCACTTAATGCTGGGGTTTCAAGTTCTTCTGCACTAATAGTAGCATGGATAAGATTTCTGCTGAAAGCATTTGGAGCAAGCCAGGAAGTAACCCAAATACTGGTTTCCAGAATTGCTTATGAAGCCGAAGTTTTGGAACATAACGAACCTGGGGGATTGATGGATCAATACTCAATTGGTTTAGGAGGAGTTTTGTTTATCGATACCAGTGAGGAAACATCTTATGAAAGGATACAGAATACGGTACCGGGATTAATTGTAGGAGAATCCGGGGTGAAAAAAGAAACCATAGGTACACTAGGAGATAGAAAAGAAAAAGCACTTAAAGCTATAGAATACGTAACACTAAAAAAACCTGATTTCAGTATTAAATCTACATTGCTGGAAGAATATGACGAATATGAAAAATACATTCCATCTGATTTAAAACCTTATTTTTTTGCGGCCCTAAAAAATCATTCTATAACGCTTGAAGCTTTACAGGAATTAAAAAAAGAAGTTCCGGATATGAAGTATTTGGGAGATTTGATGAATCAACATCACCATATTCTAAAAGATATCCTTAAAATAACGGTTCCTGTAATAGATAAAATGGTAGATAGTGCAATCCAAGCTGGGGCTTATGGAGTTAAGATTGTTGGGTCTGGGGGAGGAGGTAGTATTGTGACTATAGCCCCGAAAGATAAGGAACAACAAGTTGTTGAAGCTATTAAACGAGAAGGTAAAACAGCCTATGTTGTAAATGTAGACTCTGGAGCAAGAGTTTTGTAATGAGAAAATAGAAATATGCACGAAAATTTAATCATTTTGGCAGGAGGAGCGTCTTCGAGAATGAAGAAGGCGATAAAAACCGAATTAAGTACCGATTTGACAGCGCAAGCAAATACGCGGTCAAAATCTCTTATTAGTATAGATGCAACTGGGAGACCTGTAATGGATTATCTTTTGTATAATGCTAAACAGGCAGGATATAAACATGTATTCATTGTTATCGGAGAAAAAGAAAACCTGATAAAAGAGTTTTATGGGGATAATCTTAAGGGGAATAGTTTTTATGGCCTCACTATTAATTATGCAATCCAATATATTCCAAAAGATAGAGAGAAACCTTTTGGAACTGCAGATGCTCTCCATCAGGCAATTACACAATATCCAGAATTGAATTCTAAAACCTATACCGTTTGTAACAGTGATAATCTGTATTCTGAGGTTGCTTTAAAGGCTTTACGCTCTACAGATCATGCAAATGCTTTTGTGAGTTATGATAGAGATGCATTACAGTTTAGTTTAGAACGTATAGCTCGGTTTGCTCTGGTGTCTTTGAATGAAGAAGGATTTTTGAAGAATATAATTGAAAAACCATCAGTCGAGGACAGCGAACTCTATAAAGATGGGGCAGGTAAACTTAGGGTAAGTATGAACATTTTTAAATTTAATGGAGCCATGTTTCAGGAATATGTAGTGAATTGCCCGGTTAATGAAAAAAGGAATGAAAAAGAACTTCCTACAGCACTATTAAATATGGTAAAAGAACACCCTGCATCAGTAATTGGGATACCGATATCAGAACATGTACCGGATCTAACATCAAAAGAAGATATTACTATCCTTAAAGAATATATTGAGAAACACTATGTCAACATGGATTGGAACCGATAGGGTATTTTATATGATCTTAAAAAAAATGTTTTAAAAGAGGTACAAAGGATTCTTCTTTTTGAAATGTTCTAATTAAAGAATGATATTGGGATGTAGCGTAAATGACTTTATTTCAAAACGGTATTGATCAAGCTTGACTATCAATAAAATTTAATAAAAAAAGCCCAGTTTGTACAATGTAAACTGGACTTTCTTTTATATTAGAGAGTTTTAACTAATTAATCTCTAAGAATACTTCTTGATATTACAATTTTTTGTATTTCGCTGGTACCTTCATAAATCTGTGTAATTTTTGCATCCCTCATTAATCGTTCTACGTGATATTCTTTAACAAAACCATTACCTCCATGAATTTGTACCGCTTCTATACTCACATCCATTGCAGCTTGAGACGCAGCTAGTTTTGCCATAGCACCAGATAAATCATAGTTTTCATGGTTATCTTTGTCCATTGCTGCTTTATAAACTAACATACGAGCAGCTTCAATCTGTACATGCATATCGGCAAGCTTAAAAGCAATTGCCTGGTGATTCATAATTTCTGTTCCAAAAGCTTTACGAACCTTAGCATATTCTTTTGCCAATTCATAAGCTCCCGAAGCGATTCCTAATGCTTGTGCTGCAATTCCTATACGGCCACCAGCCAATGTTTTCATAGCAAACTTAAACCCGAAACCATCTTCTCCAATTCGATTTTCCTTAGGAACTTTTACATCATTAAAGATAAGAGAATGTGTGTCACTTCCTCGTATCCCTAATTTATCTTCTTTTGGTCCAACTTCAAATCCTTCCCATCCTTTTTCAACTATAAAAGCATTAATACCTTTGTGCTTTTTTTCTTTGTCGGTTTGAGCAATAACTAAGTAATAATCAGCAGAATTACCATTGGTAATCCAGTTTTTTGTTCCGTTCAGTACATAGTGATCCCCTTTGTCAATAGCCGTTGTTTTTTGAGAAGTAGCATCACTACCAGCTTCTGGTTCAGATAAACAAAAAGCACCTATAGATTCACCTGTAGCAAGCTTAGTTAAATACTTTTCTTTTTGCTCAGCGTTTCCGTAAGTATCAAGACCCCAACATACCAAAGAATTGTTTACTGATACAATTACAGAACAAGAAGCATCTACTTTGGATAACTCTTCCATGGCTAAAACATAAGAAATAGTATCCATTCCACCACCACCATACTCTGGAGAAGCCATCATGCCTAAAAATCCAAGCTCTCCCATTCTTTTTACCTGTTCTTTAGGAAATTCTTGTTTGTTATCGCGTTCGATTACACCTGGTAATAGTTCTGTTTTAGCAAAATCACGAGCTGCGTCGCGTATCATTAACTGCTCTTCGGATAATTTGAAGTCCATAATTTTCTTTATAATTTACTGTGCGTGCATAACACGAAATTTTCACTTTCAATGAAAATAAATCGAGATAATCACGATTTTGTTATTAATTCTACAAATATAAGCTATAATATGATAGTTTTACTGTTTTTTTGATTTTTTGAGAAAATCATTTTTCAAGATAAAGTTTAGAAGATTTTTATCAGAGATATAAAAATACCATGGATTATTTTTTTTGAAGCGAAAAAACTGTTACTTAATTACCATAATTTTATTTTTATTTAAGCTTTTGCCATGTTTAGTTTTTTATATTTGTGAAGTCGAATTTTGACGATAGTTCGATTTATTGTAATATCTGGTAATATGACTCAACTCTAACCTCCGTAATGGAGGATTATTTTTAATTAAAAAGATAGGATAAAATAAGTATGTTGTTTTTTGAAATGTTTTTTAAAAACACAATTGGTTATTCAATAAATTGAAATTTTAAAAATGAAAGAGTTATTAAATAAATACGAAAATAAAACACCCGAAATAGTTTTTAATTGGAAAGATGCTGAAACTGAAGCAGAAGGGTGGACAGTTATAAATTCATTGAGAGGCGGTGCTGCAGGCGGGGGAACCAGAATGCGTAAAGGATTAGATATGAATGAGGTCCTTTCTTTGGCAAAAACAATGGAGGTTAAATTTACAGTATCTGGCCCTGCAATAGGAGGAGCTAAATCTGGTATTAATTTTGATCCCGATGATCCACGTAAAAAAGGAGTTCTTAAACGATGGTATAAAGCTGTATCTCCTTTATTAAAGAGTTATTACGGTACAGGAGGAGACCTTAATGTAGACGAAATTCATGAAGTTATACCTATAACCGAAGAATGTGGAGTTTGGCACCCGCAAGAAGGAGTATTTAATGGTCATTTTCAGCCTACCGAAGCCGATAAAATAAATAGAATAGGGCAACTGCGTCAGGGGGTTATTAAAGTATTAGAAAATACTATGTTTTCTCCCGATGTTACCCAAAAATATACTGTGGCAGATATGATTACAGGATATGGAGTTGCAGAGGCTGTACGACACTATTATACTATTTATGGGGGTGAAGTAAAAGGAAAAAAAGCAGTAGTACAAGGCTTTGGTAATGTAGGATCTGCAGCAGCATACTATCTTTCTGAGATGGGAGCAAAGATTGTGGGGATAATTGATCATGCCGGAGGACTTATAAACGAAGATGGTTTTTCATTTGAAGAAATAAAAGAATTGTATTTAAATAAAAGGGGAAATAAGCTGTATAGCGAACAGCGTATTCCTTTTGATGAAATGAATGAAAGAATATGGTCTTTGCAAACCGAAATCTTTGCTCCTTGTGCAGCATCCAGATTGATTACTAAAGATCAAATCACTAAAATGATTGATTCTGGCTTGGAAGTGATTTCATGTGGAGCCAATGTGCCTTTTGCAGATAGTGAAATATTTTTTGGTCCAATAATGGAATATACCGATGAGCGTGTAAGTTTGATTCCAGATTTTATTTCTAACTGTGGAATGGCAAGAGTTTTTGCTTATTTTATGGAGCGAAAAGTACAAATGACTGATGAAGCTATTTTTAAGGATACCTCAGAAACTATAAAGAAGGCGATTCAGGATACGTATAATGAAAAACAAACAGAAACCAATATCAGTAAAACAGCGTTTGAGATAGCTCTCAGACAGCTGATATAATATTAATTGTATTAACCAAGTAAAATTATGTTTAAGTATTTTTTAGGGAGTAGTCCGAAATGGTTTAAAACCGTAATGATCGGATTTTTGATTTTTAATATATTTTCTTATTTCCTTTTAGGACCCATGGTAACCGCATGGTTGTTTATAGGGGAGTTCATTTTTACCCTTGCGATGGCACTTAAATGCTATCCATTACAATCAGGAGGATTATTAGCAATAGAAATTTTGGCATTAAATCTTACTACACCAAAAAAAGCGTATCACGAAGTAGATCAGAACTTAGAGGTAGTTTTACTATTGGTTTTTATGGTTGCAGGGATTTATTTTATGAAGCCCTTACTGATGTATATTTTTAGTAAAGTATTTACCAAAATAAAATCTAAGATGGTATTGTCGCTATTATTTGTATTTCTAGCGGCAGTACTTTCTGCATTTTTAGATGCCTTAACAGTAACAGCTGTTTTAATAAGTGTTGCTGTAGGGTTTTATGGCGTATATCATAAAATTCATTCCGGATCTGGAGATTTTGATGAGAGTGGGGTTTTGGATAGAAAGGAGTTGAGTGGAGAAACCTTAGAACAGTTTAGAAGTTTCTTAAGAAGTTTAGTAATGCACGGGGTAGTAGGAACAGCATTAGGAGGTGTGTGTACCTTGGTAGGAGAGCCGCAAAACTTACTTATCGGAGAACGAATGGGGTGGGATTTTATACAATTCTTTTTAAAAATGGCACCAATTTCAATACCTGTTCTGGGAGCAGGATTGGTTACAACAATGGTTTTAGAAAGTACAAAAACATTTGGTTTTGGAGAAAAATTACCAGAAGTAGCAAGAAAAATTATAGAAAGCTACACAGAAGATGAAGATGCAAACAGATCTGATAAATCTAAATATGGATTAATTGTACAAGCAGTATCTGCAATCCTTTTGATTATAGGTTTAGCATTACACTTGGCACCTGTTGGTTTTATAGGTTTGGCATTGATTATTGTTCAGACTGCATTTATGGGGATTACAGAAGAACATCAACTAGGGAAAGCTTTTGAAGAAGCACTTCCGTTTACCGGCCTGATAGTGGTTTTCTTTGTGATCGTAGCGATGATCCATGATCAGCATCTTTTTAAACCAATTATTGATTGGGCATTATCTTTAGACCCAGGTCAGCAACCTTCTATGTTTTATGTTGCTAATGGGGTTTTATCGATGATTAGTGATAACGTTTTTGTCGCAACGGTATATATAGGTGAAGTAGAACAAGCATTTACTAATGGAGCAATATCACGAGAACAGTTTGAGAAATTAGCAATTGCAATTAATACAGGAACAAATTTGCCTAGTGTTGCAACACCTAATGGTCAAGCAGCGTTCTTATTTTTACTAACCTCTTCCTTGGCACCGTTAATTGGATTGTCCTATACTAAAATGGTAAAAATGGCTTTTCCGTATACAATAGTACTGGGAGGTATTGGTTTATTAGGAATTATATATGTATTATAAGAATAAAGAATATACTTAACCTACAGAAATAACGTTAGTATACTAACACTAAATTAACAAAATCAAAATGACGTATTTATCAATACTTGGTGCTTTAGCCCAAAATACCCCAGAAATTGATCCGCAAGTAGAAGAAAATACATTATCCATTATGGACCTTTTACTTAGTGGCGGAACAGGAGCAATCGTAATCATATCGATTCTTTTTGTATTACTATTTGTCGCTGTGTATATTTATTTTGAAAGAATTTTTGCAATTAAAGCAGCTTCAAAATATGATGAAAGTTTTATGGATAAGATTAGAGATAGCGTGGTGAATGGTAAAATTGAAGCCGCAAAAATTTTGTGTGCACAGACGAATAATCCCATAGCGAGATTAACAGAAAAAGGAATTTCGAGAATAGGTCATTCATTAGAAGATATTAATAAGGCGATCGAAAATGCTGGTAGACTTGAAGTATATAAATTAGAAAAAAATGTAAGTATTCTAGCCACGGTAGCAGGAGCTGCTCCTATGATTGGTTTCCTGGGAACAGTAATTGGTATGATTTTGGCATTCCATAATCTGGCATCAAGTTCAGGAACAGCAGATATGGGGGTCTTAGCCGAAGGTATTTATACGGCAATGACAACAACTGTTGGTGGACTAGTAGTTGGGATTGTAGCTTATATAGGATATAATCACTTGGTGGTTCGTACAGATAAGGTGATCCACAGTATGGAAGCTAATGCTGTAGATTTCTTAGACTTGTTAAACGAACCTGCGTAATATGAATTTAAGAGGAAGAAATAAAGTTAGCCCAGAGTTTAGTATGTCTTCTATGACAGATATTGTATTTCTGTTATTAGTTTTCTTTTTACTAACATCTCCAGCGATTACTCCAGAAGCCTTGGATTTAATATTACCAAAAGCCAAAGGAAAGAGTTCTAATGCACAAAATATATCGGTAAGTATTACTAATAAATTACAATACTATATCGATGAAGAACGTATAAGTCAAAGTAGTTTAGAATCTACATTATTATCACGATTACAAGGAAAAAATGAACCTACTATTATTCTAAGAGCAGAAGAAGGGGTTCCTATAGAAAAGGCAGTTGGAGTCATGGATATTGCCAATAGAAATAAATTTAAAGTAATATTAGCCGTTAGGCCCGAATAAAAATGATAAAGCTCGATACAAAACATAAAAAGAAATCCTTTGTACTTACGATACTGGTACACGTAGCGATTATCTTTTTATTGTTTTATCTAAGCTTAAATTATATGGAGCCCGAAGAAGAAGGTGGTATTGCTGTAAACTTTGGGACTACAGCAACCGGTTCGGGTAAAATCCAACCTAATAAACCTATTAAATCATCACCCAGGCAAACTACTCCAGAAACTACATCGTCGACTCCAGAGCCACAAGAAGAATCACCTCAAATAAAAGATAAAGTGGTTACCCAAGAGCTCGAAGATGCACCGGTGATAGAAAAAAAACCAAAAAAGAAACCAAAAAAGAAAACAGAGAAGCCTAAAGAAAAACCGAAACCTTCGGATCAGAAGCCTTCAAAAAATACAACAGAAAAACCCGTTAAAAAGGTAGAAGAAAAAAAACCAGATCCAAAACCAGATAAATCTACTTTGGATATCCTAAATAGTTTTTCTAATGGCCCAAAGAATGATGGCAAAGCAAAGGGAGGAGAAGGGGATGACAAATCGCCAGGAGATAAAGGAAGCCCGAATGGAGATCCTAACGCCAGATCGTACTATGGAACCGGTAAAGGTTTAGATGGAGATGGTAATTATCGATTAGGCGGTAGAAAAGCTCTTAATAAAGAAAAATTTGTTCAGGATTGTAATGAGTCGGGCATTGTGGTGGTAAAAATAGAAGTTAACCAAAGCGGAAAAGTAACTAGAGCCACTCCAGGAGTTAAAGGAACGACCAATAGCGCTTCATGCTTAATGGGGCCAGCAAAAAGAGCAGCTTTGGCTACTCGGTTTAATAGCGATTCTAAAGCTCCGGCAAAACAAGTAGGAACAATTATTTATCAGTTTAAACTTTCTGAATAATACAAAGAATGAACTATAAGGAGACCCTCGATTGGATGTTTACCCAATTACCAATGTATCAGCGCCAGGGTGCCAGTGCATACAAAGTAGATCTTCATAATACGATACAATTAGCAGCTTATCTGGGAAATCCAGAAACTCAATTTAAGAGTATACATGTTGCGGGAACAAATGGTAAAGGCTCTACTAGCCATATGCTAGCTTCAATACTACAGGAAGCAGGTTATAAAGTTGGGTTGTATACTTCGCCTCACCTCAAAGATTTTAGAGAACGCATTCGAATTAACGGAGTTACTGTATCTGAAGAATATGTGATTGATTTTATTTCAAAACATCAACCTTATTTCGAATCGAATCAACTTTCTTTTTTTGAAATGACCGTAGGAATGGCATTTCAGTATTTTGCAGAATCTAAAGTAGATATAGCAGTGGTAGAAGTTGGACTGGGAGGAAGATTAGATTCTACTAATATTATTACTCCAGAAATTTCTGTAATTACTAATATAGGATTAGATCATACTCGCTTTCTTGGGAATACTTTAGCAGCAATAGCTTCAGAAAAAGTTGGGATCATTAAAGAAGGTGTACCGGTTGTTATAGGAAGGAATGCAGAAGAAACCTCAAAAGTTTTTATAGAGGCCGCTAAAGCATCCCAAAGTCCTTTGTATTTTGCCGAAGACTGTAACAGTACACTATATTCGTCTGACCTAAAAGGAAGTTATCAAAAAGAAAATATAAGGACTGTTTTACAAACTATAGATTTGATGAAATCAAAAGGTTGGAACATATCTGAAGATAATATTAAAAAAGGACTTCAGAATGTAGTAAAAAACACTCATTTGTTAGGAAGATGGCAAATATTACAAGAAAAACCTAAAGTAATATGTGATACTGCTCATAACGAAGATGGATTGAAGATGGTGATGAAACAATTGATTGAAGAAGAATATGATCATCTTCATATAGTATTAGGGGTGGTTGATGATAAAGATTTAGATGCTATTTTACCTTTATTTCCTGTTCAAGCTCGATATTATTTTTCTCAACCTGATATTTTAAGAGGGCTTGATGAGAAAAAATTAAAAAAAGAAGCTTTAAAGTTTAACTTAATAGGAGAGGAGTATGTCTCGGTAAAAGAAGCGTATAAAGCTGCGTTACAGCAGGCTACAGGGAAAGATGTCGTTTATGTGGGAGGAAGTACATTTGTTGTTGCAGAAATAATTTAATTTTTCTTTAAAATTCTTTTGGTAGACTATAAAACTGTCTTATATTTGCATCCGCAATCGCAAGATAGCGGGCGCGTAGCTCAGTTGGTTCAGAGCACTTGGTTTACACCCAAGGGGTCAGGGGTTCGAATCCCTTCGCGCCCACCAAAAGGAATCTTCATTCTTAGAATGTTGATTCCTTTTTTTTATTTCTTATAAATCACCTAGTATTATTTAAGATAACAATACATAGGAAATAGTAATAAGGAGTGATGAAAAAAAATTACACTTTGTTAGAAGTACCTCTTTTTAGTCTAAATATTTTAATGAACGTTTTTTAAACATTGAAATAAATAAAATGATTTTCTCATTTTTAAAACTATCCCTAATTTTTTGAAAAGCTATTCGCATTTGAGATTCAACGGTTTTTACAGATACATCTAATTTTTCAGCAATCTCTTTATACTTTATGCCATCTCTTTTATTTAGTAATAAAATCTGTTTACAGCGTGGAGGAAGCTCTTCAATAACTGCTAGAATCTTTTTTACCCTTAATTGCCGTTCTGTAGAATCACTATATTCGATTTGATTTTTTAAAACACTTAGTTTTAATTCATCCATTGCTTTGTTTCTTATTTGATCTTTACGATATTGATCAATATATAATCTGTAGCAAACTGTGAAAAGGTAATTTTTTAAAGAAGACTCTTCAGATAAAATTTCTCGTTTATTCCATAAAATAATAAAAGAATTCTGAACAATATCCTTAGCTTTTTCTGTATCGTATGTTAAAGTTGTTACATAAGCTAGTAAAGGCTTATACAATTCATTGAAAATTAATTTAAATGCATCTTCATCATTTTTCTTAATTTTTAAAACCAAACTACTGTCATTCATACTAAATTCAACGTTATTCCTGAAATGTGAATTACAAATATGCAAAAAAAAAAAAGAATTTTCTTTTAAGGGTTTTTGGTAAACCATACGTTTAATCAATAAAGAATAGGTAGTTAGTGTTGAAAAAAAAGCAGAAACTTGAAAAAATTAATTGAAAAATATTTAACCAATACGATTAACTCATCAGAAATGATGGATTTATCTAATTGGTTAAAGAAAGATGAAAATAAAGAAATTTTTAAAGTATATATACTACAATATTATGATCTAAATTATGCCTTACAAGATGTAGATATTGAACAAGAATATATGACATTGATGAAATCTATTAGTAAACAAAAAAATAGTTATAAAACGTGGTATAAATGGGCTGCTATTTTTGTGGGCATAATTGGGCTTAGTAGTCTATATCTTTTAAATACTTCTAATGAAGTAGTTACTGAAGATAATGAGATTACTTTAAAATTAGAAAATGGAGATATAAAAGTTATTCGAGAGAATAGCAATGAAAAAATAGTGAATAAAGAAGGAACAATAGTAAGTGTATATCAGGATGATAAACTCGAATATAAGAATACTAAAGTAAATGACAAGGAGCTTGTGTATAATGAGCTATCTATTCCTTATGGCAAAAAACTACAACTTGTTTTATCCGATGGGAGTATGGTTCATTTAAATGCGGGCAGTTCATTAAAATATCCAGTAAAGTTTTTAAAAGGTAAAGATCGAAAAGTATTTTTAAGCGGAGAAG
Organism: Aquimarina atlantica; assembly: GCF_000626715.1. Taxonomy (GTDB): domain Bacteria; phylum Bacteroidota; class Bacteroidia; order Flavobacteriales; family Flavobacteriaceae; genus Aquimarina; species Aquimarina atlantica. The sequence goes on from NZ_AQRA01000007.1 coordinate 13,304, forward strand.
CATATTTTGTTATAGCAAAAGATAAACAACATCCCTTTATTGTAAATACCCAGGATGTAAATGTTCAAGCTTTGGGGACTACATTTAATGTTAATTCTTACAGAGAAGATGATGAAATGAATACTGTTTTGGTAGAAGGATCAGTTGGAGTTTATAAAGTAGATGAGAAATTTGATACAAATACTTCTACTATATTACAGCCAGGTTATAAATTTACATGGAATAAATCTCAGCAGAGTATTGATGTAAAAGAGGTTGATGTTAGTGAGTACACCGCTTGGACTAAAGGAGAGTTGTTGTTTAAAATGAAACCATTTTCTGAAATTATTAAAATATTAGAAAGAAATTATGATGTCGTTATTATAAACAATTATAGTTCTCTAAATGAAAAACGTTTTTTAGCAAAATTTGATACAGAAACTATAGAACAAATATTAATATCTTTTCAGAGTAGTGAAGAATTTTCTTTTACAATAGAAGAAAATAGAATAACGATCAACAAATGATAATTTTATTAACCACTAAACCATTAAATTAAAGTAATGCCTATGATATAAACTTTTAATAAAAATCTATTGATTGAATAAAAAATGTATTGCAAAAAAATCGAGAAATAGTGACGTATTTCCCGATTATAGAATACGATTTAATCAATATGAATCATTTCGACATGAGTCTTATTATTAACTAAATCATCACAAAAATATGAAAAAATTCTTTACCTCAGGGGCGTGTTTATATACTCCCCCTAAATTGAATTTAAAAATGAAACTAACACTGTTATTAACATTCATTTCTCTCTTTAAAATTCAAGCTGAATCATATTCTCAAAATACTAGGATTACTATTAACTTAGAATCTGTAAAAGTTATAAAAGTATTAGAGACTATAGAGTCATTATCTGAGTTTAAATTTTTGGCAAATGAAAATGTAATAGATCAAAACCGTTTGGTTTCGATTAAAATGAAAAATAAAAAGATTTATAAAATATTAAATCAACTATTTGACAAACAAGGGGTAACGTATAAAGTTATAGATCGCCAAATTATTTTAGTCAAAAATAAACTAAATAATGAAGCTGTCAAAAAGTTAATCCCAGAACCAGTTAAAAAGACAAAACAGGAAAAAGAAATCAATGGTACTGTAAAAGATCAATTAGGGGTTCCGTTGACAGGTGTGAATATAATTATATCAGGAACGACTAGAGGAGTGCAAACAGATTTTGATGGGAGATATACTATAAAAGCTTCAATAGGAGATGTATTAGATTTTTCATTTATAGGAATGAAAACAGTTTCAATCGCAGTAGGAGATTCATCAACTATCGATGTCGTTATGGAAGATGACACTGCAAGTTTAGAAGAGGTAGTAGTAACTGCATTAGGAATTAAAAGGGAGGCCAAAAAATTAGGATACTCAATACAAACCGTAGAAGGCGAAGATTTAACAAAAGTTAGAAATGTTAATGTAGTTAATAATCTTGCAGGTAGAGTAACAGGAGTCCAGGTTAATCAAAATGGAACTGGTATAGGAGGATCTGCATCGGTTACCGTTAGAGGTGTTACCTCATTAGTGCCGGGGCAAAACTCGGCGTTGATTGTTGTAGATGGTGTTATTCTGGATGGAGGTAGTTTGGGAGAAGGAAGCTTTGCAGGAGGCCTGGATTATGGAAATGCATTATCTGATATAAATTCTGATGATATAGAAAGTATTAACATTTTAAAAGGAGGAAATGCCACTGCACTTTATGGATATAGAGGCGCTCCAGGAGTTATTGTAATTACGACAAAGAAAGGTAAAGCCGGTAGAGTTAGAGTTGATTTATCTTCTTCGGTGACTTTTGATAATGTATTAATTGCCCCTAAGCTACAGAATAGTTATGGGCAAGGTCGTTTTGATGCTGCTACAGGACAGTTGGTTTATGATATTACCAGACCCGGTAGTTGGGGACCTGCACTAGACGGTAGTCAGCAAACACGATTTGATGGTGTAGGTACAGCTGCTTATAGTGGTAATCCCGGTGATTTTAAAGATTTTTACGGAACAGGTTTAACCATGATAAATTCTGTAGGCTTATCAGGAGGGTCTGATGTTATAGATTATAGATTGTCCTATTCTAATTTATTTAATAAGCCTGTTTTATCGGGTAGTGATTATAAACGTCAATCTTTGTCGTTAAATACTAATGCTAATGTGACCGATAAATTAAAAGTACAAGCTAAGATTGCGTATGTAAAAAATACAGCAATTAATAGAGCAGATATAACAGATGGACAGGCAAATACAGTTCGAAGCTTGATCTTAAAACCCAGAAACATTTCTAATGCAGATTTAGAAGCTAATTATATTAATCCCGATGGTACGCCAAATAATTTTGGAGGATCTTCATTTACAATGAACCCATATTATGCAATTAATACTAAGTTGAATGAAGATACCAAAAACAGGTATACAGGATTAATAAGTGCAACATATAAACTTACAGATGATTTATCTGCTACTGCTAGGTATTCTCAGGATCAAAGTAATTATGCAGCCTCTATATTCAAAGGTCGCGGAGTTTTTGATAATGCACCTTCAGGGCAATTAGTAGAAATCACACAGCAAACTACCACATCAAATTATGATTTCTTATTATCATATAATGGGTATGTAACAGAAAAAATATCTGTAAACTCAACTGTAGGATATAGTGGTTTTGAAAACAAAGCAAAATCTACAACTGTGCAAGCATCAGATTTATTAGATCCTTCGCTTTTTTCAGTAAATAATTTTGGAACTAAGGGAGTTAGTACGAGATTAAGTAATCTTAAATCTCAATCTTTATTTGGTTCTGTACAATTTGGATTTAATGATTTTGCATTTGTTGAGGTAACTGGGAGAAATGATTGGAGTTCTACATTACCAGTAGATAGTTTTTCATTTTTTTATCCTTCTGTAGGAACAAGTTTTCTATTGCATGATATTTTTGGTATAGATAGCGATAAGGTTAATCTTATAAAACTTAGAGCTAGTTGGGCAAAAACTGGAAATGCAACACAGCCATACAGATTGGCACCAGTATATAATGTATCTTCTGCTCCGTATGATGGACTTACATTATTTTATTTTGGGGATCCTAATTTAACACAGGGACAAGCAGAAGAAGGAGCAGCTCCAGGAACCGTAATACCTAATAAAAATCTAAAAGCCGAATTGTCATCAGAATATGAGTTGGGTATGGATGTTAAACTATTCAATAATCGATTAGGATTAGATTTTACCTACTATAATAAGGAGACAAAAAACCAGATATTATCAATCTCTTTGCCTTCTACCACAGGAGCACAGAGCAAAATAATTAATGCAGGTTTGGTCTCTAATAAGGGAGTAGAGGTCGCTTTAACAGCAACCCCTATAAAATCGACAAATTTTGAATGGAATACAGCTTTTAATTTTAGTAAGAATGAAAATAGAATAGAAAAACTTGTACCAGAGCTACCAACTGCTATTATAGCAAGACAATTTAATGATGTTATACAATTAACTGCCACCGAAGGGAATGTGTATGGAGATTTGGTTGGACCATCATTTTCTCGGGATGATCAGGGACGTGTGATTTATGATAGTGATGGCTTACCAGTTGTAGGAGAAAACAAAATTATAGGAAATGTTACTCCGGACTTCTTACTGGGAATTAATAATTCATTTTCATATAAAAACATAGAACTTGGATTTTTGATTGATATTAAATCAGGAGGAGATGTGTTCTCATTTACTGATTTTGTGGCCAGTACAAATGGTAACGATATTAGAACCTTAGAAGGAAGAGAATTTTATTCAGGAGGTAATGGTATTATGGTACCAAGTGACGCCGTTGTAGACGGTACATTATCTCCAAGTGTTGCCGCTAGAGGAGTTGATCCAGCAACATATTATCAAAGATTAGGTAATATCTCTGAAAACTGGATTTCTGATGGTAGTTACGTTAAGCTAAGACAAGTATCATTAACGTATAACTTTCCATCTAGAATTTTAGATAGATTTTCGATTGCAAATATGTCTATAAGCTATATCGGAAGAAACTTAGCAATTCTTCATAAGAATACACAGAATTTTGATCCAGAAGTTGGTTTTAATACCTCTATCCAAGGAATTGAAATTTATGATTTCCCTTCTACCTCTAGCCATGGTGTAAAGTTAAACTTGTCATTTTAATACTAAATAATTTAAAATATTATGAAAAACATTAATCATAAAAATTATTCAAACATTAAAAGACAATTTTTTGCTATTGTATTAATGTTTGGTTGCTTAACGTCTTCATGTACTAAAGACTTTGAAGAAATAAATACCAATCCCAATTTGCCCGAAGAAAGTGGAGCAGATAATATTATGGGAGGAGTGCAATATTTTACCTTTGCAGAACCTAGGTTTGTAGCATGGAGAGGTAATTTGTTATATTCATCACAATTTTCTCATCAATTTTCAACAAGCGTTGCAGGAAGCTGGTGGGCTGGTGGTGATATATATGATAATGATCAAGGTTGGACCAATGCTGTGTTTGATAAATCATTTACAAAGAGTAGTTTGAATCTACGTAATTTATTAATCAAGTTTGGCGAATTAGAAGATACCAATGGTCAAGCCGCGGCTAAAATTATGATGTCTCTTTTTTATCAAAAAATGACTGATATCTTTGGAAATGTCCCTTATACCGAAGTTATAGTACCCGAATTTGAAGTGAGTCCTCCAAAATACGATACTCAAAAAGTTATTTATAGAAGCATTTTAGAAAATCTAAAAGCACAGATGGATGTTATAGGAAACTCAACAACGACTATTAGTGGTGATAGAGGAGATTTTATCTATGAAGGAGATCCTCAAAAGTGGAAAATTTTAGCAAATACATTACGATTGCGCATGGCATTACGAAGTAGAGATGCATTTATTGCTGATGGTGATGGCGCTTTTATTGATGGTGTCATAGCAGATTGTTTATTAAATCCATTAATAGACGAAACTAATGAGGCTACATTGCTTAGATCTCGTGACCCTCTGGTTAATGGTAACCTTGATGGTGGTTTTGAAGATGTTTATTGGGGATTTGGAACGGGGGCCGGAGGTAATGGAGTTACAGGTTCTAAATGGATTTTAACAGATAGACTTGTAAATCTTATGCAAGATAATAACGATCCAAGATTACCAGAAATTGCAATTGAAGCAGAAAATGGTGGGTATGCCGGAGGTATGCCTAATGTAAGAGTTTCTCCAGCTTGGGAAGATATGTCTAAGCCTGGACCAAAAATAGTAGGAACGTCTTTTTCTGATATTAAAGATCAAGTACCTGTAATGGTATTAACAGCTGCAGAATCCTATTTTTTACAAGCAGAAGCTGCATTGTTAGGATATGGAGGAGATGCTAATAGTTTATACCAAAGTGGTATACTAGCTAGTATTGATTTCTGGGGAGGTCAAGATGCTGGTGATTTTATAACAAACGAACCTATCGCTACATTAAGTGGCGCTACTCAGGATCAGCTTAATCAGGTTTATAACCAAAGATGGTTAGCATCCTTAACAAACGGATATGAGAGTTGGGCGTTAGTAAGAAGGGTAGATATGATACCGCAAATAACCGATAATGTTAATTTTTGGGTAAGCCAGCCTAATAATGGTAACGTTCCTAAGAGGTTGCAATATTCTAGTACAGAATTAATCTCTAATAGTGTTAATGTGCAAGAAGCAATTAATGCTCAAGGTCCTGATGTAATGTCTACGGCTCTTTGGTGGGATGTAAATTAATTTACCATTTATAATAGAAGTATAAATAAATGCCAGATTAAGTTTTTAAGAATGGCTATTTTTCAGTATTAATTTCAGAAAATAGAAATGTGTTTTTTGTAGTCATGATTATTGCAAATTTTGCATAAAAATAATGATATAAAAAAATTACAATATGCATATAGCAAGCTTAGTCTGGTAATTTATCCTTTAATTAAAGCTTTTGATATATAGAAGAGATCATCATTTTCAATATTTAATCATTAAACCGCAGAAATTTGAAGTAAAATGCAATACGAGTTATGAAAAATGTTAAAAGAATTATATTATTTTTTGTTTTTATAGCATCATATTTTCACACTAATGCACAAGTAGAGTTGTTAGAGAAATATGATTTAATGCCTTGGCCAAAAGAAATTAAAGAGAACGGTCAAAAATTTATGATTAATGAAAATTTTACGATTGCAGTAAATAAAGATAATATTAATCCTAAAATAGCTAACGCAACAACCAAATTTCTAAGGAGATTGTCTGGTAGAACAGGTGTATTTATTGACGAAGGGTTTGCAACAATTGCTTCTAAAAGTAAAGAGCCATCTTTAGTTATAAATTATACCAGAGAAGGTAAACTAGAGTTAAATGAAGACGAATCTTATGAACTTTCAGTAGTAAACGACCAAATAAACTTAACAGCTATAACAGATATAGGTATAATAAGAGGATTAGAAACCTTATTACAGCTTAATGATCACACTACAACCGAATATTTTTTTCATGGAGTTGATATTAAAGATGCACCCAGATTTTCCTGGAGAGGTTTAATGATAGATGTAGCTAGACATTATGAACCACTAGAAGTGCTAAAAAATAACTTAGATGCCATGGCTGCTGTAAAAATGAATGTTTTTCATTGGCATTTAACCGAAGATCAGGGGTTTAGAGTAGAGGTGAAATCAAGGCCTAAATTTCATCAATTAGCATCGGATGGACAATACTATACCCATGAACAGATAAAAGAATTAGTAGCGTATGCATCTAATTTGGGAATTAGAGTTGTTCCCGAATTTGATATACCGGGTCATGCTACTTCCTGGTTAGTGGCATATCCAGAAATGGCAAGTAAAGATACCATCTATAAAATAGAAAGACATGCAGGTATTTTTGATCCTACTTTGGATCCTACAAAAGAAGTTACCTACGAAATTATTACTGATGTGTTTTCAGAAATAGCCCCACTTTTCCCGGATAAATATTTCCACATTGGAGGTGATGAAAATGAAGGCAAGCATTGGGATGAAAACGATAAAATTCAGGAGTTTAAGAAGAAAAATAATATAAAAGATAACCATGAATTACAAGCGTATTTTAATATCAAAATTCAAAAAATATTAAAGGAGCAAGGAAAAATCATGATGGGATGGGACGAAATTTTGCAACCAACTTTACCCAAAGATGTTGTTATACATTCCTGGAGAGGTAAAGAAGCGATGTTAAAAGCAGCTAAACAAGGCTATAAAACGGTGTTGTCCAAGGGATATTATATAGATTTACTAAAATCGATTAGACATCATTATGCAAATGAACCTATTTCAAAAGGTCATGGTTTAACAGAAGAGCAACTAAAAAATATCTTGGGAGGAGAAGCAACAATGTGGGGAGAATTAGTTACCCCTGTTTCTATAGATTCTAGAATTTGGCCTAGAACAGCTGCAATTGCAGAAAAACTATGGTCATCTATTGAGATTGATGATGCAGATAATATGCTTAAAAGATTAGAGAGTGTTAATTATAGATTAGAAGAACTAGGCATTTCTCATATAAGAAATAGAAATGTGATTTTAAGGAACATTAGTAATAATCAAGAATTAAAATCATTGATTACTCTTACAAAAATTTGCGAACCGTTAAAGGCATACCAAAGAAATAAAGGAGGAGTTGAGTATAAATCGTATTCACCATTTACGCAATTTGTAGACGCATGTAATACAGATGCTATTGATGCTATACGATTTAATAAAAGTGTAAAAAAATATTTAAAATCTAATGTAGATGCTGATAAACAAGAAATTATAGTGTTACTCAATAAGTGGATAACAAACCATACTGATTTTAGCAAAATAAATAATAACCCAACATTAGCAAAATTAGAACCTTTATCCTCAAAACTAGCAGAACTATCATCCATTCTAAAAAATGGATTAACTAAAGGAAGTATAAACAAAGCCGAGCATCAAAAATCAATAGTTATCATTGATTTTCTTAGCAAACCAATTGCCGACACAGAACTCGTAATAATACCAGCAATTAAAAAGCTAATCTCAGCTATAGAAATTAGAAACGTAAAACCCTAATAAATTGAAAAATACCATAGTTTTTGTAGTAATGCTTTTAGGAGCAATGATTCTTAATTCGTGTAATAAAAAAGAAAAATCTATAGATAATAGTACAGATTTTACTAAAGAACACGAGTTTACCAAAGGTATTGAAGGACCGGCAGTAGATAGCAAAGGAAATCTATATGCAGTTAATTTTAAAGAAGAAGGCACAATAGGTATTGTTAATCCTAAAGGAGAAAGTTCTTTATTTGTAAAATTACCTACAGGTAGCATTGGTAATGGAATTCGTTTTGATGCATCCGATAATATGTATATCGCAGATTATACAAATCATAACATATTGTATATAAAAAAGAACTCAAAAGAAGTTGCTGTTTTTGCTCATGACTCTACGATGAACCAACCAAATGATGTTGCTATTTCTCCTAATAGAACTCTGTATGCAAGTGATCCTAACTGGAAAAATGGAACAGGTAATTTATGGATGACTTCTAATCGAAAGCTTGTTTTGGTAGAAAAAAATATGGGAACAACCAATGGTATAGAAGTTAGTCCCGATGGAAAGAAATTGTATGTTAATGAATCTATACAACGAAATATTTGGATCTATGATATAACAGATAATGGCAAACCTATTAATAAAAGAATATTTAAGACATTTAAGGATTTTGGCTTAGATGGTATGAGATGTGATGCAAAAGGAAACCTGTATGTGTGTCGATATGATAAAGGAACTGTATTAGTATTATCTCCTGAAGGTAAAGAACTAAGAGAAGTGCAACTAAAAGGGAAAAAACCAACTAATATCACTTTTGGAGGGGAAAATAATACTCAATGTTTTGTAACAATGGCAGATAGAGGGTGTTTTGAGACATTTTTTTCTCAAAAATGATATGTGTTTTTATAATATAGATCAGTATGGTGCCCACTATTATTAAAAAAAGGAGTTGTTTATTTTTGTTAACTATTCAACTACTTGTAAATTGTAGTTCAAGTGATAGTGTTATAGATACAAATAGAGAAACAAATAATCTTGTTGGGTTAAACACTATCCAGCCTGGTGTGCAGGTGGCATATCCAAAAGGATCTACAAAATCCCAATATGGATTCTATGTATATGTTCCTTCTGAATATAATATCGCCAATGCAGAAAAATATCCTTTATTAATCCACTTACATGGAGGTGGAGCAAGAGGTGATAGTGCTGTAAATCCAAATGATTTAAATTCTATTTTATTCGATGGCCCTCCGTCATTAATACATAAAAATCAATGGAATCCTAAACATCCTATGATTGTCGTATCACCCCAATCCCCATCTATTTGGAATACAGAAAACTTACACAATTTTATTACTTTCTTAATTGATAACCTAAAGATAGATACGCAGCGAATATACATGACAGGATTTAGTATGGGAGGGAAAGGTTGCTATGATTATATTTCTTCAAAAGGAAGTAATTCATATGTAGTAGCCATAGTGCCTATCGCAGGATGGGGAAATGTATCAACAGGAAATCAATTTACTAATATTCCTGTTTGGGCATTTCATGGAGATGCAGATAGGATTATTTCATATGATAAATCGATTTCAATGGTTAATGCAATTAATGCAGAAAACCCAACAACAAAAGCCAAGATAACCATATACTCTGGTATCGATCATGACTCTTGGTCCAGAACTTATGATAATACAGGGAGAGGTAGTGCAAACAGTGCTTATGACCCCTTTGATATCAGCATTTATGAGTGGATGTATTTATACAAAAAAACCGATTTATAAATAGATATTTCTAATAAAGAATTATAATCTATACAGAGTTAGTTATTTATGGCTTGCTTTTTTTTTGCCTCTGAGAAGAATTCTTTTATTTATTACTTATCACAATGCCAAATCAATAAAATGAAAAGTAGAATTTGTAAAAAAAAACGAACAAGGAGGGATTATATTTTGACAATTTAATGGAGATAGCGGAACACTTTTGAATGCAATTTTTAATAATTTGTATATAGAAAAGTAACAATTTTGGAAAGCATAGATAAAATGAAATATAAAAAATTTGGAAAGTTAGATTGGAATATAAGCCAGGTAGGATATGGTATGTGGGGCATGGCGGGTTGGTCAGAGTCAGATGATAAAATATCTAATAAGTCATTAGATAGAGCTGTTGAATTAGGTTGTAATTTTTTTGATACCGCATGGGGATATGCAGAAGGAAGAAGCGAGAAAATTTTAGCAGGATTATTAAAAAGACACTCAGAAAAAAGACTGTATACGGCAACAAAAATTCCTCCTAAAATTGATGAATGGCCGCCAAGTAAATCATCAACATTAAAAGATATATACCCATCAAATCATATGGTAGAGTATACAGAAAAGAGTTTGAAGAATTTAGGGGTTGAAACCATTGATTTACAGCAGTTTCATGTGTGGGAAGATAGTTGGGCAGAACGAGACGAATGGAAAGAAATGGTGCTAAAACTAAAACAAGAAGGGAAAGTACAGTCTTTTGGGATTAGTGTAAACCGATGGGAACCTGCTAATTGCTTGAAAGCGCTAGAGTCGGGATTAATCGACTCGATACAAGTTATTTATAATATTTTCGATCAATCCCCTGAAGATGTATTATTTCCGTATTGCGAAAAGAATGATATTGCAGTTATAGCTCGTGTTCCATTTGATGAAGGTTCTCTTACCGGAAAACTTACTTTAGCTTCTAAATGGGATATTGGTGATTTTAGAAACATTTATTTTGGTCCCGAAAATTTGCCACCTACTATAAAACGTATTGAAAAATTAAAAGAACTGGTTCAGAATGAAATGCCATTAGCAGAATTAGCATTGCGTTTTATTGCAGCACATCCTGCAGTTACTACTATGATTCCTGGTATGCGTCAACTACGTAATGTAGAAGCTAATATGCGTATAGGCGATGGACAAGGACTTTCGCAAGAGTGGATAGATAAACTTAGAGATCATCGTTGGGATCGCTTGCCAACAAACTGGTCTTGCTAATCGATAAGAATATGCACAGAAGAACTTTTATAAAAAAAACTTCAAATACAGCTTTAGGTATGGGGTTAGCATTATCATTTTCATCTGGTACCATCGTAAAAGAAGAAGCCTTATTTTTTAAAATATCACTTGCTCAATGGTCATTACATAGAAGTTTACGTTCAGGAAAACTTTCAACATTCGATTTTCCTGCGAAAGCTAAAAATGATTTTGATATTCATGCTGTAGAATATGTTAATCAGTTTTTTATAGATAAAGCTAAAGATCATAAATATCTTAAAGAATTAAAACAACGTACGTTAGATCTTAATGTAGAAAATGTTTTGATTATGGTTGATGCTGAAGGTGAATTGGGTAATCAAGACAAAAAAGCAAGATTACAAGCTATAGAAAATCATTATAAATGGGTAGAAGCAGCAAAGTTTTTGGGGTGTAGTTCTATTCGTGTAAATCTGCATGGAGAAGGAAGTAGGATAGATGTAGCAAAGGCAGGAGAGGATAGTTTAGTTCAATTATCCGATTTTGCGAAAGACTACGCTATCAATATAATAGTCGAAAACCATCAAAGCTATTCTACACATGGCGATTGGTTATCCAAAATTATGAAAAATGTTAACCTTAAGAATTGTGGTACGTTACCAGATTTTGGCAATTTTTATGAATATGACAGATATCAAGGCGTAAAGGATATGATGCCTTTTGCCAAAGGAGTTAGTGCCAAATCGAATAATTTTGATAAGCAGGGGAACGAAACGGAAATCGACTATATCAAAATGCTTCAAATTGTAAAAAATGCTGGTTATACTGGTTACATTGGTATTGAATACGAAGGAACTAATGATGACGAAGATAAAGGTATTCGATTGACAAAAGAGCTATTGATAAAAACTGCAAGAGAGCTAAAATGAAATTAGAAGACCAGGTATTTGTTATTACGGGAGCTACAAGTGGCATGGGCAAAGCCATTGCTGTTTTATATGCAAAAGAAGGGGCTAAATTAGTGCTGAGTGGTAGAAATATAGAAAGAGGAAATGCACTTGTAGAAGAGTTAAAGTTGATATCTACGGATGCTATATTTCATGCAGGTGATATAGGAATTCCTAAAGTGAATAAAGAACTGGTTTCCAAAGCAATTACCAAGTATGGAAAACTTAATGGTATAGTAAGTAATGCAGGAGTCTTAGGGTTGGGAAGTCTTACCGAGATTAGTATTGAAAACTGGCATGAAACTCTGAATATAAATTTTAATTCGTTTTTTTATTTATGCAAATATGCTATTCCATATATCAAAAAAGAGAAAGGAATTATTATTGCTAATGCATCAATAGCTGCATTTAAGAGTTTCCCAAGCCATGCTGCCTATTGTGCATCAAAAGCAGCGTTGGTTTCTTTGGTTAAGCAAGCAGCATTAGATTATGGCCCCGAAATACGCATTAATGCTATTTGTCCCGGCCCAGTAGATACACCTCTGATTTGGGATTCTGCAAAAGCATTTAAAAACCCAGATGAAGCTGTTGATAATGTAAAAAATGCTACCATATTAAAACGTTTAGGTACACCAGAAGATATTGCTAAACTGGCATTGTTTTTGGCATCAGAAGATGCTTCGTGGATGACAGGTTCTGCCTTAACTATTGATGGAGGAATTATGGCAACCTCTTAGAAGAAATGAGGTATAGAGTTAAATATTCTATTGACATATTGATGATCCATAATGATTTGTATATTGTTAGTTATAAAGAAAAATACCTACTACCTATGCATAAAAATAGTCGGTCAATGATCTGAAAAGTATAAAAGAGCTATACTTCTCTCTCATTTTAATCAAAATAAATACTATATTTTCTAATGGCAAAATCATTACTCTTTATACCTGATATTTCTGGTTTTACACATTTTGTTCAGAACACCGAGGTGGAGCACAGTCAGCATGTGATTTCTGAGTTGTTAGAGGTTTTGATTAATGCTAATACAGAAGGTTTAAAACTGGCAGAGATAGAGGGAGATGCATTGTTTTTCTATAAAGAAAATGAAATCCCATCACAAGAAAAGCTTTTGGCTCAGATTGAAACAATGTTTATTGCGTTTTATAGCCATCTTAAACTTTTAGAGAAAAATCGTGTTTGCCCTTGTAACGCATGTGCTACAGCGCCTGGTTTACAGTTAAAAATAATAGTGCATTGTGGAGAGTTGCAATTTATTACTGTTCAGGAAAAACGTAAGCCTTTTGGTCAGGTAGTTATTGAGGCTCATAGATTACTTAAAAACTCAATTGTAAGTGATAACTATGCCTTGTTAAGTGATGAAGTGACTAACGTTATTGGACTTCCTGCTAATTATGAAAGTAAATTATACCGTTTTAGATCGGGTAAGGATGCTTATGATACCAAAGAAATTGTTTATTCGTTTTCTGAAATAAATAAAAACAATTTAAAACTTACTCCTTTTGCTACCCCAGAAGTGGTGAGTTTTCAACGTTCCCCGTCCGTAGTTTTAATGAGAGAATTCGAAATTCCTGAGGCACAATTATTAGAATATATTACTAATTATAGCTATAGACATTATTGGGCAAAGGGAGTTGATAAATTCGAGTATAACCCGGGAGAGGTTACTCGATTAGGCACCGAACATGTCTGTGTAATTGATGGGAAACGACTCAATTTTACAACAGTGACCAAGAAAGCGGGTGTAAATGAAATTGTCTATGGAGAGCGTACTACAGATGCTCCTTTGCATGAATTGTATCAATTTTTTATTATAAAATCATTGCCTGGTAATCGATGTTTGTTAACTGTAGAGGGATATCCTGTGGCAAAATCACTATTGCATAAGTTGATGTTGTTTCTTTTGATAAAAAGAGCCATTAGAAAGTCTATAAAAGCATCTATAGATAATCTTGAAGCATTTGTTAGAAATAATGACACTCTAACGAGTTAAAGAAGGTCTAAAATTCTTTCTAGCTTCATACCTCGAGATCCTTTGATTAGAATTACATCTTTTTGATTTTTTAGAGTCCAATTGGCCTCGAGATCTTCGTAAGATTTAAATTTATGAACATTAGGATTGGTACATTTAGTGGCAAAAAAATGATTCCCGATTAAATATACTTCCTCTGTTTCTGTATTACTTATCTTATCTGTTATTTTTTGATGCTCTAAAGCAGCATCATTGCCCAATTCGAACATATCTCCCAAAAAAACAATTTTAGTGTTATATTGTAATTGAACGAAATTATGGATGGCAGCCTCCATACTTGATGGATTTGCATTATAGGCATCCAGAATAATGGTATGCTCTCCTTTTTTAATGATTTGTGAACGATTATTTGTAGGGGTATAGGATTCTATTGCATGTTTGATTTTGCTTAAACTAATCTTAAAATGAGACCCAATAGCTATAGCAGCTGCAATATTTGTAAAGTTGTACTGTCCTATTAGGTTACTGTGTATAATGCTATCTTGATAAGAAATAATCACATTAGGGTCGGTACCCTCTAATTTAATCATTACATCACTTGCGTTGGATTGTGAAAAACTATACGTTTTTATTCCAGAAGATGCATTAACCAGCTTTTGGTCTTCAAGATTAAGAAAAACTAATTTGTTGTGTCTTTTTAGGTAATCATAGAGCTCTGTTTTTCCTTTTAAAACACCTTCGATACTTCCAAAACCTTCCAGGTGAGCTTTACCAATATTGGTAATATAACCATAATCTGGTGTGGCAATAGAACATAAAAACGCAATTTCTTCCAGGTGATTGGCTCCCATTTCTACAATTCCTATTTGAGTTTCCTTTGTCATTGATAAAAGTGTAAGAGGAACTCCGATGTGATTATTGAGGTTACCTATCGTTGCAGTGGTCTTAAAAGAAGAAGAAAGCACACTATTGATTAATTCTTTTGTGGTGGTTTTTCCATTACTTCCGGTTAAAGCTATAATAGGAATATTTAGATGCTTACGATGAAACGAAGCTAAGTCTTGTAGGGTTTGCAGGACATTATCTACAAGAATATGTTTTTCTGTTGTTTTAAACGCTGCTTCATCGATTATAGCATATGCTGCTCCATGTTCTATGGCTTTTTGTGCATAGGTATTTCCATTAAAATTTTCGCCCTTTAAAGCAAAAAAAATGACATTAGGCTCTATTTTTCGGGTATCTGTGCATACGCCATTGCTGGCTAGGAATAATTGATGTATTTGGGTAATGGTCATTAAATTACATGATATTAAAAAGCCCCGACAAATATGTACAGGGCTTTTGGTATTTATAACGAACTTTAATTAAATTCTTATCCTTTTGGTTTCTGGTGTCTTGGTGTTTTTTTCTTTCTGGCTTTAGTACCAACACGAGACATTGCATTTCTGAAACCAATATAATCGGTGGCCATATCTTGTGGTAAGAACCTTCTTTGTGCCGGATCTAACCAATAGGCTCTGTCTTTCCATGAACCACCTTTGTATACACGTACTTCATCATCAACGATTGTAGTTCTTTTACTAGACTCATCGTATCTTCTGTCCATTTTTGTGCTATCTTCTGCATCAGGACCTACGTAATGGATAGGTGCATTATACATTCTTCTGTTAGGAGTAGCCTGATCCTGAAATCCTTCGTAATATCTAGAAGAACTTTTATCACCATCCCTATAATTTCTGTTATCACTATCATTAAAATTAGTTCTCATGTATGTTTCCTGCTCATCGATAGGAACTTGTAAAATTCCACCAGGTAATACTCGAGCTATAATTTTACCATTACTAAGTGTATCGTATACGATAGAATCTGTCATAACGATTTTTACAGTTCCATCAGGATTGATAGCATTTTTGGTATATACATTCCCTCTATAGTAGTTAAAATCATTATATTCATCATCTACAATAGGTCTGTAAACATCGGCTACCCATTCTGCAACATTTCCTGCCATATCATATAAACCGTAATCGTTAGGGTTATAAGATTTTACAGGAGCAGTAATATCTGCACCATCATCACTCCATCCAGCGATTCCACCATAATCACCATCACCTTGCTTAAAGTTAGCTAATTGATCTCCACGAGTTCTTCTTTTTCCAGAACGTGTATATTTTCCAGTCCATGGATATTTTTTTCTACCTCTATAGATGTTATAACTTCTAATTTCTACTAACCCTAAAGCAGCATATTCCCATTCAGCTTCAGTTGGAAGTCTGTATTTGGGTAAAAGTAATCCGTCTTTACGTTGTATATATAGTCCTGTAGAGTCGTTTGTTTTTGCGTATCTTTCTGATGCTCTACCACCTCTGATAGCTTCATCATTACCTCCATAAGTTTGCGTAGGAGCATTTAAATATGTATCTGTGTCAAAAGTGCTTTCTGCAGAAACATCTTCAAAAGGAGCATTCTTTTTAATTACATCTTCTTCTTCAAGAATTCTTTCATTAACGCGGTTAGTTCTCCAATTACTGAATTCTATTGCTTGAATCCAATTTACCCCTACAACAGGATAATTAGCATACGCAGGGTGACGTAAGTAATTATTGGTCATCATTTCGTTAAAACCAAGTCGATTTCTCCAAACTAAAGTGTCAGGAAGAGCACCATAATATATGTTTCTGTATTTTGGTTCTGTAGGAGGGTATACTCCTTTTAACCAATCAAGGTATTCCAAATACATTACATTGGTAACTTCGGTTTCATCCATATAAAAGGATTGAACGTGTTGCTGAGTTGGAGTATTGTTCCAGTCATGCATTACATCGTCTTGTACACGTCCCATAGTGAATGTACCTCCTTCAATAAATACTAAACCAGGGCCAGTTTCTTGCTCTTTGTAATTTGTCTGTACCTGAAATCCACCATCTTTGGAATTGTATTTCCAACCTGTGGCTCTAGAACTGCTCCCATAATCGTTCTTAGAACAACTAAACAGTAAAACACTAATGGAAAGCGCCATTAGCGACTTAAAAATAAACGCGTTTTTCATAATCTTAAGTTCGTTTAAGTAGAAATTAGGGCTTGCAATATAAATAATAAACGTTAAAATTACCCTAATTTTTTCAAAATATTATCAATTCACATTTTTTTATGAATTTATAACGACTCTGGTTTAACGCAATATTTGTGAGTTTATTATTTGAGATGTAATAAAAACAAGAATTTTAAAATATTAAAAAAACATGGGACTTAATTTTTTTTCAAATAATCATGTTTCTTAATAAAACGTTAAATAATATGATTATTTAACATTATTTTCACTTCTTGTAGTGTGAAATCTTATAAAGAGATGAGATGGGCAATTGTTTGAAATTTAAAAGCTTACAAAGGATTTAAGGGTGTATATTTGGGGTGTTTTAATAAAAATTAATCACGGAAACTAAAATGAAATATAAGATATCCTTAAAATCAGCGTTTATAAACCATCAACTTAAAAAAATTAAGAACTCACTATTCTTACTAACTAAATAACTATATATTTGTCAAACTCAATTTTTAAAGGATATGAAAAGATTATTAACCCTTAGCCTATTGTGTGTTACAGTTTTCACTTTTAAAACTCAGGCTCAGGAACAAAACAGAGCAATAACAACTGCTACTCCATTTTTATTAATAGCTGCAGATGCAAGAGCGGCTGGTTTAGCAGACCAGGGGGTTGCTACTTCTCCAGATGCATTTTCACAACAATGGAATCCAGCTAAATATGCATTCATAAAAAATAAGCAAGGGGTTGGGGTTAACTATACTCCCTATTTAAGTAATCTGGTTAATGATATATTCTTGGGGAATGTAAATTATTATAATCGTCTTAATGAGCGAAGTGCTGTAGCAGCGAGTTTTAGATATTTTAGCTTAGGAGATATAGAGTTTAGACAAGGACCTAATGATGAGCCTAATGTTCAAAAGCCAAATGAATTAACGCTTGATGTTTCATATGCGTTAAAACTTAGTGATAGGTTCTCTATGGCTGTAGCAGGTCGCTATTTACGTTCTGATCTTAGGCTACAAGGTTTGGGAGCAGATGCTAGTGCAGCTGGAAGTTTTGGAGTAGATATCGCTGGTTTTTATAGAAGTGATGAGATTGCTTTTAATTCTTTTAATGGTAGATGGAGAGCAGGAGCTACAATTTCTAATATAGGACCAAAAATAAAATATGATGATGCAGGTCAGGAAAACTTTATACCTACTAATTTTAGATTAGGAGCTGCATTCGATTTTATTCTTAATGAAGATAATCGAATTACACCCTCGTTAGAGTTTAGTAAATTACTTGTGCCAACTCCGTTAGATCCAGACACTAATGGTGATGGTGAGATTACGGCAGAAGAACAACAGGCTGCAAACGATGAGTATAATGATAAAAGTGCATTTGGATCTATATTTTCTTCTTGGGGAGATGCGCCAGATGGGTTTAGCGAAGAATTAAAAGAAATTACCTGGGCATTAGGTGCAGAATATATGTATCGTGATGTATTTGCTTTTAGAGCAGGATACTTTAATGAGGCTGAAGAAAAAGGAGCACGTAAATTCTTATCTCTAGGTGCAGGTTTCAGATATAATATTGTAAACTTAGATATATCTTATTTATTTTCTACTTCTAAAGTTAGAAGTCCACTTGAAGGAACACTACGTTTTGGTCTTTCCTTTAATTTTGGAGACGAATATTACGACTAGAAAATATCGTATACTACTATAAAAAAGTATCAAGCCGAAGGGTTTGATACTTTTTTTGTTTATAGTACATTGTAATACTTTTATTTGTAGTTCAAATTTAGGAATACGATATGCTTTGTAGGGTGTTTGAAGGCTAAGTGAGCTAAATAATACTGTATGAAGAGTTAGAAAGTAATATTAATAACGCATGAAAAGAGCATTAAGAAATTACTAAAATTTAAACGTGTGAAAGAAATAGAAATAAAATCTGTCTTACAGGTATATGATTCATTTGATGAGTTGCCAGAAAATATCCAGGAATTGATGCGGCAATCTATTGCTATTAGAGATAAGGCATATGCTCCTTACTCTGAGTTTTTGGTTGGAGCAGCCCTTTTATTAGAGAATGGAGAGGTGGTTTTAGGAAATAACCAGGAAAATGCGTGTTATCCTTCGGGATTGTGTGCAGAACGTACAGCTATATATTATGCCGGAGCTAATTTTCCAGGTGTTCCTGTTGTTACTATGGCACTTTCTGCCAAATCTTTAAAATATCAATTGTTAACCCCTACACCTCCTTGCGGTGCTTGTAGGCAGGCAATAGCAGAATATGAGATAAAACAAAATATGCCAATAGCTATTTATTTTATGGGAGAAACAGGAAAAGTGGTTAAATCTTCCTCTTTATCTAATATATTACCGCTTATTTTTGATAATTCATATTTATAACGTTTTCGTTGATTTTATCTGCAAACTCCTTTTTCCTTAATTTCGAATATGTTATTTTTGTTTTTCGTTCTCTTAAAAAATAAGAGAAAAAATTAAATAATGGCTAGTTTTGTAGCTAGTTTTTTTAGACATACATCAGTACAACTAAATGAAAAAGATAACCAAAGATGTTTACCTAAATTGGTACGAAGAAATGCTTTTCTGGAGAAAATTCGAGGATAAGTTAGCTCAAGTTTATATTCAACAAAAAGTAAGAGGTTTTTTACACTTATACAATGGTCAGGAAGCAATTTTGGCGGGGGCATTGCATGCTATGGACCTTACCAAGGATCGTATGATTACAGCATACCGTAATCACGTGCAACCTATTGGTATGGGTGTTGATCCAAAACGGGTAATGGCAGAGTTATATGGTAAAGGTACCGGTACTTCTCAAGGTTTAGGAGGATCAATGCATATTTTTTCTAAAGAACATCGATTCTATGGAGGACATGGAATTGTAGGAGGACAAATCCCTTTAGGAGCAGGTTTAGCTTTTGCAGATAAGTATAATAAAAGAGACTCGGTTACGCTAACTTTTATGGGAGATGGAGCTACCAGACAAGGATCGTTACATGAGACGTTTAACTTAGCAATGCTTTGGAATTTACCAGTAGTATTTTGTGTAGAAAATAACGGCTATGCAATGGGGACATCTGTAGAAAGAACAGCTAATCACCCAGATATATGGAAGTTAGGATTAGGATACGAAATGCCATGTGGACCGGTAGATGCAATGAATCCAATAAAGGTTGCTGAAGCAATGGATGAAGCAATTACCAGAGCACGAACAGGTGGTGGACCAACATTTTTAGAGCTGAAAACGTATAGATATAGAGGGCATTCTATGAGTGATGCACAAAAATATCGTACCAAAGAAGAGGTGGCAGAGTATCAAAAAATAGATCCGATCACTCAGGTTTTGGATATTATTAAAGATAAAAAATATGCTACCGATGAAGAAATTGCAGTAATAGATAAACGAGTAAAAGATAGAGTGGCAGAATGTCAAAAATTTGCCGAAGAATCACCATTCCCAGAAAAGAATGTGATGTATGACGTTGTATACGAACAGGATAATTATCCATTTTTACCACACAAACCACAATAGATTATGGCTACAGTAATTAATATGCCGCGATTGAGCGATACCATGGAAGAAGGAGTGGTTGCGAAGTGGCTTGTTGAAAAAGGAGATAAAATTAGTGAAGGAGATATCCTTGCTGAAATAGAAACAGATAAAGCAACAATGGAGTTTGAATCCTTTTATGAAGGAACACTGCTTCATGTAGGGATCGAAGAAGGAGAGACAGCTCCGGTAGATCAATTACTCGCAATTATCGGAGAAGAAAATGAAGATATTTCTGATTTATTAAACGGAAATACAACACCTAATGCAGAATCGGTAAAAGAAGAAAAAGTAGAAGAATCAGCTCCCGTTTCTAATCAAACTACTACTATTCCTGATGGCGTAGAGGTTATTACTATGCCACGTCTTAGTGATACAATGGAAGAAGGAACTGTAGCTACCTGGTTAAAAAAAGTAGGAGATACTGTTGAAGAAGGAGATATCCTAGCCGAAATAGAGACAGATAAAGCTACTATGGAGTTTGAGTCATTCTATAACGGAACCTTGTTGCATATCGGAATAGAAGAAGGACAAACTGCTCCTGTAGATGTTTTATTGGCAATAATTGGTCCCGCAGGAACAGATATATCTGCGCTTAAAGATGGTGTTCCTGCAACAGCAGCAGTACAAGATGCTACGCCTGCAAAAGAAGAAAAAGTAGAAACGACAGTTGTAACTTCTCAAGGAAATGGCACATCAGGAGGACGAATATTTGCTTCTCCGTTAGCAAAGAAAATAGCAGCTGATAAAGGAATTGACCTATCTCTGGTAAAAGGAACAGGCGAAAACGGGCGTGTTGTTAAGAAAGATGTAGAATCATTTACACCTTCCGCAGTAGCTAGTACTAGTACTTCACAACCGGACAAAGAAACAACGTCTACTCCTGTAGTACAAACATATACTCCAGCAGGAGAAGAAAGTTTTGAAGAAGTGAAAAATTCGCAGATGCGTAAAGCTATTGCAAAAAGTCTTTCGGCTTCAAAATTTAATGCGCCACACTACTACCTTACCATCGAGGTAAATATGGAAAATGCAATGACATCGCGTAAGAAGATTAATGAATTACCAGATGTTAAAGTATCTTTTAATGATATGGTAGTTAAAGCATGTGCATTGGCACTTCGTAAACACCCACAGGTTAATACGCAGTGGACAGATGTAGCTACCAGATATGCTAAACATATTAATGTAGGGGTTGCTGTAGCGGTACCTGATGGATTGGTAGTTCCTGTTTTACCTTTTACAGATCAGATGTCTCTTACGCAGATAGGAGCTAAGGTTAAAGATTTGGCAGGTAGAGCCCGTAACAAAAAATTAACTCCTCAAGAAATGAGTGGTAGTACATTTACGGTATCTAATCTAGGGATGTTTGGAATCCAGGAATTTACTTCTATTATTAATCAGCCTAATTCAGCTATACTTTCGGTTGGTGCAATTGTAGAAAAACCAGTTGTTAAAGATGGTCAGATTGTAGTTGGTAATACAATGAAAGTGACCTTAGCTTGTGATCACAGAACTGTAGATGGAGCAACAGGAGCTCAGTTTTTACAAACGTTAAAACAGTATCTCGAAAATCCGGTTACTATGCTTGCGTAGATGACTGCTAGTATAATATTCATATTCAATCCTGCTTCTAATGAAGCGGGATTTTTTATCTTTATCCAAAACATATTTTTATGACAAAGAACATATTGATCATCCTGATTTCGATTTTATTTATCAATTGTAAGCAAGGAACAATAGCTCAATCACAAACTAAAACAGTAGAAAATGCTTCTGCAGAAAAAACTAAAGTTTCTGATGTTGCAGCTATAATGAATTTTTTAGCTAGTGATGAGCTAGAAGGAAGAGATACTGGAAGTGAAGGTTTAGAAAAAGCCGCGAAATTTATTGAAGAAGAGTTTAAAAAAAATAAGATAGCACCTTATTTTGAAACCTATAGAGATGCTTTTGATGCAAAAGGAACAGCAACATATAACGTTGTAGGGTTTCTTAAAGGTACAGATGATGAATTATCGAAAGAATTTATTATAGTAGGAGCACATTTTGATCATATAGGTACAGGAAAAGAAGTTAATGGTGATGTAATTGCTAATGGTGCTAATGATAATGCAGCAGGAAGCAGTGCGGTAATTTCACTGGCTAAACAATTTGCTCGATTAAAAAATAACAAACGTAGTATTCTTTTTGTGCTGTTTGGCGCAGAGGAAAGAGGATTATTGGGATCTGCACATCTGGCAAAGGTGTTAAAAGAAAAGAATATTAATGTGTATGCTATGGTTAATTTTGAAATGATAGGAGTACCATTAAATGATAAACCATATAAAGCCTATATCACAGGATATGAAATGTCTAATATGGCTCAGAAAATGAATGAATATGCAGGCTCAGAACTGATAGGATATTTGCCAAAAGCAAAAGAGTTTCAATTGTTTAGAAGAAGCGATAATTATCCGTTCTATGAGCAGTTTAAAGTGCCATGTCAGACCATTTCTACTTTCGATTTTACTAACTATGACTATTACCACCATGTAGATGATGAAATATCTGAAATGAATTTTGAGTTTATGGCAGAGCTTATTAATAGCTGCTTTCCTGTACTTACAAAAATGGCAAATACATCGGATAAAGAAATTAAGTTAAATTAATAAAAAGAGATGGTCTGAAAAGTCAAAAAATATACGATTTTTCATATGACTTAATTCTAGCGAAGAATGAAAAATATTATCATAACGGGTGCAAGTAGGGGTATTGGGTATGAAATGGCAAAACTATTTGCCGACGAAGGTCACCAGGTGTTGGCATTATCGAGGAATGAAAAACCTATAGATGCTCTTCAACATAAAAATATACATACATTTTCTTTTGATATCTGTAACCCCAAAGACCTTGAAAAGATGAGTAACTACATCTCTTCTTCTTGGAAACAGGTAGATATTTTGATCAATAACGCCGGTAAATTACTAAATAAACCTTTTGGTGAAATCTCTACTCAGGATTTTGAAGAAGTGTATAAGGTAAATGTTTTTGGAGTAGCCGAAATTACGCGTTTAACTTTACCACATATGAAACCCGGTAGTCATGTAGTTACAGTGAGTAGTATGGGAGGTATACAAGGAAGTATGAAATTTCCTGGGTTAGCCGCTTATAGTTCTAGTAAAGGTGCAGTGATTACCTTAAACGAACTATTGGCAGAAGAATATAAAGAAAGTGGTATTGGTTTTAATGTTCTTGCTCTTGGAGCTGTGCAAACCGAAATGTTGGAAGAAGCATTTCCCGGGTATCAGGCACCTTTAACAGCTATAGAAATGGCAGAATATATAAAAGGATTCTCCTTAACCGGAAATAAATTTTATAACGGAAAAGTCCTTCAGGTATCTAGTAGTACACCTTAAAAATTAGTATATAGCTCTGAAATACATAAGAACTCAGAAAAAGATATCCGGATTATGGTACGAAGTACATAATCCGGATAAATTCTAACGCAAAAACACTTTAGTGTTTTGATGTAAATAGGTAAAGAATTATAGGTGATACCTTTATAGAGGTACACAAATTCCTGATCCTCCAATTCTGCGAGAACAATCCCAGTCAAACTCCCCTGTCACTCTTATGCAATCTGCTCTTGTTCTACAGCCTATAGGGAATTGTATTTCTCCCCCGTTAATTAGTTTTTGTTCGCTTTTGGTAAGTGTTTTACCATTTAAATTTAGAATTTTGTTTAACATGATTTATGATTTAAAGATTAATAAATTGTTCTATTTCAAATGTATATTTCATTTATTAATAAAATGCTACAAAAAACATACTCTTCCTTGTACTTTTATGACCAGAAGCGATAGTTGATTTTTTAATAAAACAGATAATGGTTATTCATTAGATAAGTAATGGGTAACCATTATCTGTTTTGATGGATATGCATATAATGTGTAAGGTGTTCTTTTGTAAAAAAGGGGATATTTCCCCCTTTTTGCTCAAAGGAAAAAGAATACATTTACATATGCTATTAAGAGTTTTAAAGGCGCCAAAAATGATTAATAGCACCCTAACCAAAACTATAGGCGAACTCCGAAAAGCCTTAAATAGAGTAGGAATCTTAAAACCATAAAAAATGAAACTAATTATTAAACTCTGTGCAGTGTCAGTTATGATGCTTTTTGTCTTTACAAGTTGTAATAAAGACGAATTAACTATCGAAGAATCTGGTGTAGAATCAACTAAAGATCTTCAGAATAAAGCTCCCGAACGAGGAATTGTAGAAATCGTACACAATTATGATTATTACGGGGAAAAATTTAAAGTCCTTTATGTTTTAGACACCAAGGAATCTGAAATAGTAAAAGTAGACGGAGATGTACAAATGGCAGAACGTATTTTTGGAAAAAAAGATGCTCCTCAAGGATTGTTTTTTGAAGATCAAAAAGAAGGAGAAACAACCATTAATGTAAAAGTTTTTAATACTAATGATGAGGTAGATGAATATATAGCTAAACTAGCAGGAGATTTTCCTAAAGAAAGATCAGAACAGCGAGGTACAAAAGGAGCTTGTGTTGATGGGTCTATTAATGGTACCGGAAACTTTTATTTCTATTATCATATTAACTATGTTACAGAAATGACAGGTATACGAAGAACTAATAAATACTATTACAAAGATTGGAATTTGGGAGGGTACAATGACCATATGTCTTCTCTTAGACTTACTAAACCGTGGGGAAGAAGAGCATATGTAAGATTATATCAACATAGTTGTTATAACGGTAGAACCTTGAATTTTTATTCTCCATATTATCAAACTGCTGCCGGAGCAAATGATTTAAGAAATTATACTTTATCGGGATGGTGGTTCTGGAAAAAATCATGGAATGATAAAACATCATCATATAGAGTTTGGGCCTGGTAAACAGATTCTTGGCCTTACTACAACTCTGATGTTGTAAATAGAATTAGAAAAGCCATCGATTATACCGTAATCGATGGCTTTATTAATTCTGAACACCTTCTGTCTTTTCGAACTCTATTTTATGGGTTTTAAAAACTTCGTTGTCAATAGTAATCGTAGATGTTTTGATCAATGTAATAATAGTATCTGTTTGGTGTTCAAGAACAACTTGTGTGGCTACTTTTTTTACAGAGTCTGAAACCGTTTCAAAAGGAGTGATAAAATTAATATGTTTAAGCTGTGCCCCTTCTTCTGTAGAGAATAATTTATTTTTATGGGTATCGATAGTAAAATCGGGATTGGTCTTGGCTAATGTTTTTCTGTCTAGATATTCCTGGAGTTTTTGAGTAATAATAATAGTGTAGGCATCGTCTTCAGAAAGATCAGATTGTTCTTCAATTTTTTCAAAGCTTTCTACAGCATCCATTTCCATAGATTTAGACGCATTATTGGCACAGCCTAATGAGCATAAAAGCACTATGATATAGATGAATTTTTTCATGATTTTATCCTGAATTTTAGTTTAACAATCTGTCCATTTAATCTTCGGGACTCTATAATCTCAATATTTTTTAGGCTTTGTGTTGGTGTGGTTAGTTTATTTATAAATTCATCTTTGGCATACATTTCAATACCTAATCGCTGCGGTAGTATCTGAAAAATGGTGGCGTCATTAGCAATTATTCTGGATAATTCTTTTCGTCTGTTTTTCCAATCATTCACTTTTCCGTTGGCATAATAATGAAGCATTAAGGCGTAATCATCTGTTTTAATATGTACATCTTCACGGCGATCTGAAGAAGCTATTCGATATATAGTATCGGTCTTATGGTAAGGAGACTGGACTACAAAACGAATAAAATCATCTTTGGTTTTCCAGGTAAAACAACCGGTACTATCACTTTTTGAAAAAAAAGGAGATTCTTCATTGTTTAGTATAATAATATCAATAGGAATCTTAGTAATGGGTCGATTTCTATCCTGATCGATAAAACAAAAACTAAAGGTGTTCTGTTTAGGAATTATGAAGTATACGAGGATCAATATGCCTAGACTTAAAGGTGCCATCCATAACCATTTAGGGATATTTATTGTATTTGCAGGGTTTGAAGAAATGGTATGATTACTTTTAAAGTCATTCCAGTTTTTGTATTCACAATATTGTGAGAGTAGATTAAGGATATCAACACGAGGTAATTTTTCTGAAGAATTTTTAAAATAACTATAGAAAGATTTTTCGCTAATAGAAGCTTTTACTTGTTTTTGTAAATCTTCCTGAAACCATATAATATCCTGTCCTTTCCATTCAGAAATATCATAACTCGAAGCAGTATTCTCCTTCAGGAACCGTTGCGCAACAGCTTTTTTAAGGAGATCGAATAATATTTTTTCTTCAGAAGTTATAGCTTTAATGTTTTGATAATGAAATATTTGTGTTTTGTAAAATGTTTTACAATCCCTTTACAAGTATTCTACAATAGATAAATAAGGTTAGCTTTTAAGTTTGTTTTCAGTTTAACAAGATAAAAAATATAAAAATGAAAACGAACAAATTTAGAATAAGCAGAATAATAATTTTAGTAGGAGTTATATTATTAGGATATTCTTGCGCTAATAGTGAAAACAAATATGCATTAGACTCAGAACACATTATGCTTGAAGATACAGGAGAAACTCCTGTGTTATCGAGTATCGAATCTGAAGAACAAACAAAAGAAGTAGCGCTACTGGGTAGTGATAGAATAAAAACTAAAAAAAATAATGTCGATGCTACACTAAAGATTATTAAAAATGCGAATTGTCGGATTAAAGTGAAAGATGTTGAGGAGGCAACGGTATTGGCTAAAAAAATTGCTTTAACCTATCATGGATATATATCTGATGAGCGATTTACAAATACAAATTATACCAAAGAAAATCGTTTTACGATCAGAATTCCTCAAAACCAGTTTGATGTTGTTTTGGATAGTGTATGTGGGTTGGCAGAATTTGTGGATTATAAAAATATATCTACAGTAGATGTAACCGAAGAATATATTGATATTACATCGCGATTACAAACAAAGTTGGATGTAAAAAAGCGTTATGAAACCATCCTAAGAACAAGAGCTAAAACGGTAGAAGACATTTTAAAGACCGAAGAAAAGCTTAGTTTGCTTCAGGAAGAAATCGAATCTGCTCAAGGAAGATTGCACTATTTAAGCAATAAGGTATCTTATAGTACAGTTCAGGTAGATGTATATCAAACTATAATTCCAAAAGATGAACCTGCAGGGTACGAACCTAATTTTTTAGACAAAGCAAAACAAGGGTTGTCTTTTGGTTGGTCGATTATAGAAAACCTGACATTACTATTGTTCTATATCTGGCCATTGCTTGTATTAGGAAGTGTAATCTTTGTGTATTTTAAATGGATAAGAAAGTAAAAAATATTAAATTAAGCGTGCTATTCTGGTGCGCTTAATTTTGTATTTTGCGCAAGTAAAAAGAAGATTAATAATTTTGGGCATTTGAAAGAAATATTAAGGAAATATATTCCAGAACGATCTGTAGATAAGGTATTTGATCTTATCATAAAATGCAATGTACACCTTAAAATCGTAAATGAAAGAGTTACACGACATGGGGATTATCGCAAAATGCCAGATGGTAGACACCAAATTACCGTAAATGCATCTCTTAATAAATACCGTTTTCTTATTACATTGATTCATGAAATAGCTCATCTTGTAGCTTTTGAAAAATATGGGCGTTATATCAAACCACATGGGATAGAATGGAAAAGAACCTTTCAGCAATTAATGTTACCCTATATTAATCCCGAAGTATTTCCAGCCAAATTATTACCTGTTATAGCACATCATTTTAAAAACCCAAGAGCTAGTAGTGATACTGATGAAAAATTATCATTAGCGTTAAAACAATATGACCCTGCTAATGATAAAAATTATATCTTTGAGTTACCCCTCGGAAGTGTCTTCCGTTTATACAATGGAAAAGTCTTTAAGAAAGGTAATAAGAAAGTAAAACGTTATGAATGCGTAGAACTCAATACAGGCAGAATTTACCTTTTTAACCCCAACGCAGAAGTTGAATTATTAAATTGATTATGAACAAAGATTATTATGCAATATTGATGGCGGGAGGAGTTGGGTCAAGGTTTTGGCCTGTAAGCACTTCAGAATTCCCAAAACAGTTCCACGATATGTTAGGAACAGGAGAAACACTGATCCAACGTACGTTTTCACGCCTGGCTAAGGTTGTTCCCAAAGAAAATATATTTGTTCTTACTAACGAACGATATAATGATCTGGTTTTAAAACAGCTACCAGAAGCAGAGCAAAGACAGGTAGTAACCGAGCCTGCAATGCGTAATACAGCACCATGTATTCTATATGCAGCATTAAAGATCCAGAAGGATAACCCCGATGCAGTAATGGTAGTTGCGCCTAGTGATCATTGGATAGAGGATGAAGATGCATTTATAGCAAATCTAGAATTTAGTTTTACAGCATGTTTAGAACATGATATTTTGATGACCTTAGGAATTCAACCTACGTTTCCTAATACGGGATATGGTTATATTCAATATGATAAAGAAAGCCAAGAAGCTAAGAAAAAAGTGGCTCAGTTTAGAGAAAAACCAGATTATGACACTGCCAAAAAGTTTTTAAGTGAAGGAAACTATTTATGGAATGCCGGGATTTTTATCTGGAGTGTCCAAAGTATTATAGCTGCTTTTGCAAAATTTCAGCAGCAAATGGTCGCTTTATTCGAAAAAGGGTCAGTTGTCTATAATACGATGCAGGAGAACGATTTTATACAAAAAAATTATCCGCTGGCAGAGAACATATCTATCGATTATGCTATTTTGGAGAAAGCAGATAATGTATACGTGCTTCCGGCAACTTTTGATTGGAATGATTTGGGAACCTGGGGGTCGTTATACGATAAATTGAATAAAACAGAAGCTGGTAATGCTATAGTTAATGCCAGAGTATTACCCGAAGATGCTTCTGGTAATATGATTAGAACATCTGATGATAAAATTGTGGTAGTTGATGGGCTTAAGGATTATATCATTATAGATAAGGAAGAAGTACTTTTGATTTATCCCAAAAAGAAAGAACAGGATATTAAAAAGGTGCTTAAAAAAGTAAAAGAAACCTATGGAGAACAATACGGATAAAGTACAATGATAGAAAATACAAATCAACCCGTTCCTGATCAGGATGAGATGGCAGAAACAGTAAAGAGAGATGCCAAAGGCCTTTTTGCAAGTGCTAATACATTTGTTAGAGAACTATTAGATATAAGATCAGAGACAGATAAGGATCAAACCATAGAAGATGTTAAAAATGATATCCCTTTTAAAGGACATAATGCCTGGATTCTTATTTTTTCGGTATTTGTAGCATCTATTGGTCTTAATGTAAGTTCTACAGCGGTAGTGATAGGAGCGATGTTAATTTCTCCGTTAATGGGACCAATTGTTGGAGTTGGATTATCTATTGCTATTAATGATATTGATACGTTAAAAAGATCTCTGGTTAATCTGGGGGTGATGGTAGGTCTAAGTGTTCTTGCTGCTACATTATATTTTTGGGTTTCTCCTTTAACAGAATTAACTCCTGAGTTAGAATCCAGAACAGCACCTACTATTCTGGATGTATTAGTTGCAGTTTTTGGAGGTTTGGCACTAATTGTCGCCAAATCTAAAAAAGGAACAATGCCTAATGCTATTGCAGGAGTAGCTATTGCTACTGCATTAATGCCACCACTATGTACGGTAGGATATGGTATTGCAGAGTGGAAATTAGAGTATGCCCTGGGAGCACTATATTTGTTTTCTATTAATGCTACATTTATTGCATTATCTACATTTATCGTTTCTAAATTATTACGTTTTCCGATGTTGCGATACGCTAATTCCGCAAAAAGAAAGCGTATAGCACGACTTGCCTCTTTACTGGCAATATTGGTAATGATACCTGCGAGTTATACATTTTATGTAACTCTTAATGAAAGTAATGCAGAACGGGATTATAAAGCATTTAAAGCTAATGAAATTGATGCTAATGAAAACTTGTACCTCAGAAAAGATTTCTATGATTATAATAATGAATCTATAAAATTATATTTTGATGGAGAGATTAATGAGGCAACTGTGAGTGATTTGCAAAATGAAATTAAAAAATACACAAGCATTAGTGATTTTACATTGGCAATAAATGGTAATAAGTCGAGAGGAATTGATCAGATATCCAAAGCGTATGATAGGTCTATAGTGCAGTTAAATCGTGTAGAAAAAGAAAATGATAAGCTTCTTGATGAAATTGAAGACCTTAAGATCAAGATAGCCGGTTTGGAAACTCAGCTTAAAGAAGCGAATAAGGTAGTCCCGGTAACTGTAATGCCATATGCCAGTATAGCCAAAGATGCAAAAATACGATTCCCGGACCTGGCAGAGCTAGGATACGGCGAAGTACAAAAATCTAATTTCTTAAAAGTAGATACTGTGCAAGTTATCTTCCCTAGATGGAAATTTCAGGTGTCTGATAGTCTTAATACTGTTAGGGTAAACAAATTGCGAGAATGGATTACCAAGGAAATGAAAGCAGATACATTGTATGTAGAATAAACTATAGAGAGAATTTTTTATGCCCTTATAATGCCTGTAATCTCTAGGTATTCTTAATAACCAATTAAAATATTTTTAAATTTTATTCTTAGTAAACGGTAAATAAATATCACTCAATGTTAAAAATATTTTACATTAGGTAAAAAATTATTACCTTTGTGTTGTATTTTGTTAACTTATATAAAAACATATGACAACACAAGAAAAACGACCGATTGTATTTTTGACTATTGATATTATTACATTTTTAAGTTATTATATGATGCTGCTAAATGTCTATAGTAGCAAAGTCATGTCTATGGGAGAATTACCTTTTTGGGGAGCTTCGATACTGCTATTTATTCCCATAATGATTATTTCACGAATTGTTTTGTACGTGCTATACAGCATAATGAATTCTGTTGTAACTAAAAAAGAAGAGGATAGATTTCTTACCGATGAGTTTGGCCAATTGATCAAACTTAGGGCTACTCGAAATTTCAACAACACATTTATGATTGGCTTTGTGATAACGATGGGACTTCTCATTCTGGGAATATCAATTACAACCATGTTCAAACTTCTATTCCTTTCAATATTTGCTGCTTTTGTAGTCCAGAATCTATCTGAATTTTATTATGCAAAAAAAAGTATTTAGCATGAAAGACATTAAAATCACTAATACCATTAGAACATTGCGTTTTCTCGACAAGGAAATGACACAGCAAGAACTGGCAGAAAAAGTGGGAGTTACAAGGCATACAATAATGGCAATCGAAAAAGGAAAATACTCTCCTACATTAGAGTTGGCTTTCAAGATAGCCGAAGTTTTTAATAAGCCATTAGAAGAAGTATTCACTTATGAAAAATAAATAAAATGAAAAACATCGAAAATATTGAATTGAAGAAAAATGCATTAGTGGCAGGATTTTTTTATTTAACACTTATTATAGTGGGGCTATATGGTTTTGTTTATGCTTTACCTCAAATAAAAATAGAAGGAGACATTTCGCAAACCGTAGATAATATTAAAAACAACTCGTTTATGTTTCGAATAGGAATATTTAGTATTCTAGTTATGAATGTAATTAGTATTTTACTTGTGACTTATCTCTACAAACTATTATCACCACTTAATAAAACAATGGGATTATCTATGTTAATCTTAATGCTATTAGGGGCAGGTGTTTCTCTGGTTAATGAGGTTAATCATTTTGCTATGATAGTAATCAATAGTATGGATGACCTCTCGATAACAGAAAGTCAAAATCTCACCGAGCTATTTTCGACCATTTACGAATACGGCGCACATATTGCTGTAATTTTTTGGGGACTATGGCTTTTTCCACTCGGTCTTTTGGTCTTTAAATTAGATACTCGAATTTCTGAGTTTATAGGAGTAATGTTAATGATTGCAGGTGTGGGGTATACACTAGATTCAATATTCTTGTTTCTCTATCCAAATCTGCAAGTACCTACTCTTTCTGACTACACTTTTTTGGGTGAATTTTTATTAACAATATGGCTCCTGGCTAAAAGTAAGACTATAGAAAAATTAGCATTAAGTCGAATGTATAAAATTTAACTTTTATAAAAAACGATAAAAGAAAAAAATGATCAGAATCGAAATAGTAACAGAAAGAACAAAATTAAGGCTAATCACGTTATCAGATTTGGATGCGATTCATGAATTACATTCTTTGCCAGAAACCGATGAATATAATACCTTGGGAATTCCAGTACATATAGAAGAAACTAAATCTATAATAGAGCCCTGGATTAAAGAAAATCAACTACATGAGATAAAGAATTATACTTTAGCAATTGAAACTAAATCTGAAGGAAAATTCATAGGCTTGTTTGGATTAAAAATCGGAAATAAAAAATATAACAGAGGAGAAGTTTGGTATAAGATACATTCTGATTATTGGAAAAAAGGATATGCTACAGAATCTTTAAGAGCAGTAATAGATTTCGGATTTGAAACCCTTAAATTACATCGAATAGAAGCTGGATGTGCTGTAGATAATATTGGTTCTATAAAAGTTCTTGAAAAAGCAGGGATGATAAGAGAAGGAAGAAGTAGACAAATATTGCCTTTAAAATCTGGATGGTCAGACAATTTTGGATATGCAATACTTGAAACAGATAAAAGAAAAAATAACTAAGCAATAAAGGTCTTTGTACAGACTTAGATTTGCCATAAAATAACGTATTATAAACCTCTTTATAGAGGTTTTTTTGCTCCTGAACAGGAAATATCATATTTCAAAGATAAAAACTACAAGATCTATTTTTATTTGATATCGTTTTTTGCTCTATTACTACCATCCTTTTTTATGTTATTATCATCAAAAGAGATGAAAATTGAATTTTTTCTAAAGAGATTTGATGCAGTTTTGGATAATTAAATATTAAGTAAATAGATAATATCCATTAGAATTAAAAAAGCGCAAAGTAACAAAACTTCATTAACTCAGTCTTACTAAAAAGATCATATCAAAATGGATACAATTGAAACAGATAATATAGTTATCAAGAATCAAATTTCTTTAGCCAAAGCAGCTTTAGTAGCAGGATTAGGGTTGTTGCTAATGGCATTGACTGTTCCTTTCGCAGAATTTTATATTTTTCCTGAACTCATCAGTGATGATGTAATAGAGACGATGAATAATGTTTTAAGCAATAAAATGCTGTTTACAATAAGTATTTTTCTTCATTTTATTACACTAATTTGTGACATCATTGTGGCTTGGGCTCTTTATATATTTCTTAAACCCGTAATGAAAAACTTTTCTTTACTTACGTCCTGGTTTAGGTTGATATATACTGCAATGTATTTGATCGCTCTAACAAATTTGATTAAAATTTTGAGTGTTGTTGAAGGTTCCGGTACAATTCAAAATAATCAATTTGCCGATTCGATCATGTTTTATTTCAATTCATTTCAACTTGAGTGGTCTTTTGGACTAGTGATTTTTGGAATATATCTTTTGTTTTTAGGTTATTTGGTTTGCAAATCTTCTTATGTTCCAAATATATTTGGAATTCTACTATTAATTGCTGGATTTGGATATTTGACTCATACACTTGGAACCTTTTTTGTTCCAAGTTGGAATTTGGATTTTTTATTTTTTACCTTTTTTGGAGAACTGATTTTTATGATATGGCTTTTAGTGAAAGGAAGAAAAATAGATTCAATAATACCTGCTTAGAACAGATATGAGAATACTGATACTCGTTCACAAACTTATAGTTTACTATAAGCCTAAATCTTGCGTTTAAATTAGAATCATAACTCTGTTTTTTTACTTGAAGTAGCTAAGAACTATTGGAGTCATCACTTTTTAATGTCTAATCTTCATAAAGCTGATCAGTATCACGATATGATTGTTTTTATCCTTGATATTTGGTAATGGCACAAAGTGTTATTATTTTGTATAGCTTCAAAAAAAACTCCGATGATTAAAAAAATAGATATAAAGCTTAGTGTCATTCTTCTTTTGATTATGGTAATCATGATTTCTAGTGCGCAAGAAAGAAAAATTGGTGAAGTAATAAAAGATCAAAATATGACTACTTGTACTAATTTTGAATGCCTTGAAAAAAACAAAAATAAACGAATACTTATTAAAGGAATACTTAGAACATATACTCCTAATACAACAGGAAAAGGAGCAGGTCATATGTTTTGGGACTGGGAAATACTATTGGATAACAAAATAACGATACCTGTAATAAGTAAGGATCAAAGATTAGATCTATCTGCGTACAATAAAAAGAACGTACTAATTGATGGTGATGTGTTTTATGGTATAGTGATAGGGGATCCAGAAGGACAAAATGCAACAGGGTATAGAATAGATGCTCACTCAATACAAGAACAAGCTATAAGCAGCAACAAAAAGTAGGATTTGGTATGAGTAGTCCAATGAATTATTGAGGTGGGTTACAAAGAATATTGCTGTAGTAGAAGTGAGATGATCAAATGATTATTTTGGCAGGTATTAACTTAATTTTATAACATTTTTTTTAGCCGTTTTATACCTTAGACTGATCGTAGTTTTGTTTCATCTGCCATGATAGATTTTAGAAATATAGAGTATTTAAAATTCGGAAATATTCGACAAAGAAAAGCATATGATACCCTGCTGAGGTTAGATATCATGAAGATATTGAGAGCATATACTCCTATTCTTACAGGAACTATACCGATTGCTATTGATGTACCACAAAGCGATCTGGATATTATTTGCGAATGCAAAGATCATGCAAAGTTTACCAATTTAATTACTGAGTCATTTGAAAAAGAAAAAGACTTTGTGGTTACGACTCGAACCTATGATGAAACAAAAAGAACGGTTTGCCGGTTTCAATCCAATGGGTTTGATATAGAGATTTTTGGGCAAAATATTCCTGCCGAACAACAGGATGCATATAGGCATATGATTGTAGAATATAAGATTTTGAAAGAAAAAGGAGTCGAATTTCGGTCCAAAATAAAGGAATTAAAATCTAATGGAGTGAAAACCGAACAAGCATTTGCTAAACTGTTAGGTTTGAAAGGGGATCCTTATAAAGAACTGTTAAATCTGAAATACTAAAAAAACAGGAAGCTGTAGCGTTTAAAAACGATAATCTTTACATTTAAAAAGAAACATATGAAAATAAAAGTCCTTGACGGTATCTTCATAAGATATAATATTGTAGATAAAACCAAACAATCGATTTGGTTTTTACATGGATTTGCCGATTCTGGTTTAGCATATACAGAGGTTTTTAGCTCTGATCTTGCATCAGAATTTAATCTTTATGTTGTAGATCTTCCTGGGTTTGGGGTTAGTCCTGTAAATTCTAACTATGTATCGATTAAAGAGCAAGCAGGTTTACTTTCGCAGGTAATAGAAAAAGAAACAGAGAACAATGTAGAAATAAATATTG
This sequence comes from Aquimarina atlantica, assembly GCF_000626715.1. Classification (GTDB taxonomy): domain Bacteria; phylum Bacteroidota; class Bacteroidia; order Flavobacteriales; family Flavobacteriaceae; genus Aquimarina; species Aquimarina atlantica. The sequence goes on from NZ_AQRA01000007.1 coordinate 49,447, forward strand.
TTGCACATTCGATTGGCGCACTTATAGGAACCTGGGTTTGCCAACAATTAGCAAGTAAAATTAATCATTATATAAATATAGAAGGAAATCTAACAGAGGCAGATAGCTATTTTTCAAGCAAACCTTTACAATATAATACAGCAGAAGAATTTACCCGATTTTTCGAAAAAAAGATTTTTGAAAAAGCAACAAAAGAAGAACGATATAAAAGATATTATTGCAGCTTTAGACTTTCTGAACCACAGGGAATGCGTAACTGGGGGATTACAAGCCAGGAGCACATTAAGGATAACCAATGTGGGTTTGAGTTCAAAGATTTAACCTGTAATAAGGTGTATATATGGGGTGATTTGGATACTCCAAAAGACACCCAGAATTTTATAAAAGAACATAATATCCCAAACAAACTGTATAAGGGTGTAGGGCACTGGCATATGTTAGAAAATGCAAAGCATTTCTACACTGATATAAGTGAAATGATAAAAAAAGTATACTTTATATAACAAATCCCCCCTTGGGATAGTATGAAGCAAAAATGATGTCAGAACAAAAAATCGAAAAGTATCATTTTCTAAAAGATGAACCCCAAAAGAGGCAGTTTGATATTTATGATTTGGCCGAATATCAAAAAATACATTCCCAACACTCTTCAAAGCCACATACACATAGTTTTTACCAAATTATTTGGTTTAAAAGCAATAAAGGAAAACACTTTATAGATTTTGAAGAGTATGATATTAAAAAAAACAGGATTTTTTTTATCGCCAAAAATCAGATTCATTTTTTTGAACAACGCCAGGATTATAACGGTTTGTTACTTCATTTTAATGAGTCATTTATTTTAAATAACGAAACCGACATCAACTTTTTTCTTACCTACTCTATATTTAATAATCATCAAGAACCCTTCTATCAGGTTTCTAGTGAGCAGGAACACCAGATTTTAAGCTATTTTCAGCAAATAGAAAATGAAACGAAAAATAGTGGTGAATTTGGTAACCAAATGATTCTATCTAATGTGCTAAAAGCTTTTTTGCTTCGTATAGAACGTGAGAAGCGAAAAAATGATACAACAATCAAAACAGATTCAAGCCGCAATTTTACATATCTTAAGTTTAGAGATCTTTTAGAACATAATTTTAATCAAAATTGGTCTGTATCTAATTATGCAGATCGGCTTTCGGTTTCAACAAAAACACTTAATTCTATTATTAAATCCGAAATGGGAAAAACAACTTCACAAGTGATTACCGATAGAATTCTTTTAGAAGTCAAAAGAAAATTAGTGCATACTAATGCACGAATAAACCAAATAGGATATGATTTGGGATTTCAAGATCCTTATTATTTTATCAAGTATTTTAAAAAACATCTTAAGATCTCCCCCTCAGAGTTTAGAAAAACGATTTCCTAAATTTACTAATTATAGTAGGTTTTGTCCATTTTCTTGGGTTTCGTTGCGAGCTACTTTTGTTCTGTAACAAAATAATGAGTGCAATGAAATCAAAATTTAAATTTTCAATCAGACTATTGCCAATATTTGCGACAATAGTGTTATTAACGTTAACATCAATGACAATGGACAAAAAAGCAGAAACAAATGCCTATTTACAAATTACTCTGAAAATCAAATCAGAAAATCGAGAACGTGCTGCGGGTATATATCTTAGATACAAAGAGCCATTTTTAAAACAAATCAAAGGAGCAGTATCAAAAGAATTGATTTTAAGAACAGAAGATGTACAGGTGATGCATGGTTTTAAATCTGAAGCAGATGCAAAAGCATACCTGTCATCGAACTTATTCGAAAAAGACGTGGTTAGAGAATTAAAACCTTATTTAGAAAGCGCCCCAGATGTTAGAGTTTATGCTGTTTTTAGAAATTAGAACCTACCCTCTTTAGAAAAAGAGAAACCTATTGGCTGTTTTTTTATGCAATAGAAGGCAATTTGAGTTTGGGATCAAATTGTCTTCTGTTTTTTGCTATGCAATACTACTGATAACGCTACCTGTACACATAAATATTATTTTTATTGATTTATCGCTACACTTTGTGTAGCTTTGCTATCAAATATGTAGCAATTTGTAATATGGCAACACCAAAACCAGGAAAACCAGTTAGAGGATCAAAAACCGGACAACCTATCATGGCTCTTTTTGATTTGTTAGGAAGAAGTTGGGCTATGGGAATAATATGGCATCTGTATAGAGGTCCAAGTACATTTAGGAAGTTACAAGAGTATTGTGAATCAATTTCTCCCACTACGTTAAATAAGAGATTAAAGGAGTTGACGGAATCTCATCTTATAGAACGTTCTATTGATGGATATGTGCTAACTGAGCAAGGAAAAGAGTTGTTCGAATTATTATCTCCACTAGGTAAATGGGCAAAAACCTGGGCAAATAATTATACCTCGAAATGAAAAAACAATACTATAGTAATCCATTTTTTGATAGAGCTGCCGAAAAGAGAAGAACTCCTTCAGCAGTTTCTGCAAATGATGTTTTGATTATCTCGTTTCAGCATAAATTTTACTTCTTTCAAGAAAGGGAAAGAAAAGAATTAGCCATGTTTCCATTAGAACTCTTTGATCAGATCTCACTCAACAGCTCTTTTTTAGGAGTGCAGAAAGACAAAAAAATATGGACAGCCGAGTTAACAGAAGCAAATGTAAAAAGTGTTTCAAAAATTTTAAAAGCAGGTCAGTTTTATGATATTAGAGATTTAGTAGGTCAATTAGAAAATGAACAAGCAGCGCTTTTGGCGTATGCCTTGGGGATTAATAAGTGGCATGAGGTAACCAGGTTTTGTGGTGCTTGTGGAGCAGATACTAAAAGTTGGGAAAATGGGCATAGTAAAAAATGTAAAAACCCAAAATGCTCTACTATTTTCTACCCACAAATCTCTCCAGCTATCATCGTACTTATTGAATATAAACCAAAAGAAGGACAACCCTTATGTCTATTGAATAAAAGAAAAATTGATAATGGATATATGTGTTCCACATTTGCAGGGTTTGTAGAAATTGGCGAAAGCCTTGAAGATGCTGTGGTAAGAGAAATGAAAGAAGAAGTGAATGTAGATGTAACTAATTTACGTTACGTTGATTCCCAACCATGGTCATTTTCATCTTCCTTAATGATGGGATTTGTTGCCGAGGTAGACCACACAGAATTTGTGGTAGATGGCGAAGAAATTAAAGAAGCAGCCTGGTTTTCGGCAGAACAAATACATAAGAGCGTATTAAAAGAAGAGCTAACACTTTCAAGGCCAGATTCTATAGCCAGATTTTTAATAGAAACCTGGGCGAATGATAATCTAAACAAAATGTTATGAGGAAAATTGATAAACCTGTTTCTGGTGAGTTTCCTGCTTACTCTAGTATATATATGGACTTGTTGCAGGATGATGGCGAAGTTTTAAATCATTTGTGGGATAATTTTATTACCATCAAAAACTTTATATACAATTTGCCAGAAGAAAAACTGTATCACAGGTATGCTAAGAATAAGTGGACTATTAAAGAGATCCTGGTACATATTATTGATGATGAACGTATTTTTTCGTATCGAGCATTACGATATGCAAGAAATGATAAAACACCTTTGCCTGGATTTGAAGAAAAGGATTATGCAGTTTATTCTAAAGCCAATGAGCGAAGCTTAGAAAGTATATTTGATGAATATGAGATGGTAAGAAAATCAACCATAGCGCTTTTTAAATATTTACCAGATGATTGTTTTATGAGAAGTGGCACGTCTGTTGGGAATATTAATAATAGAACTGTTAGAGGGTTAGCATACCACATAGCAGGGCATGAACTAAGACATTTCAATATCATAAAAGAACGGTATTTAGATATAAATCAAGATAGTTTAGATACCAAAGTAATAACCAAGAACTAAAAAAGTATACAATGTTTATTATCAATTTTAATTTTGTTAAACCAATAGAAGAAGTTAATCGTTTTACTGAAGATCACCGTAATTATATTTCAGAACAATACAACACAGGGAAATTTATAATAGGAGGGCCTAAATCACCTAGAACAGGAGGAATTGTAATTGCTAATTGCGACTCAAAAGAAGAAGTTTATGAAATATTAGATAAAGATCCGTTAATACAAAAAGAAGTAGCAGAATATAGTATAATAGAGTTTACTCCTGTAATGAGTACAACAGATTTAAATCATTATCATCAATAAGAACAGAATGATTGGGGTTGTGTGATATATTACTATAATAATTTAGAAAGTGCAATAATCCCTTTTTTTAAAAGCTCTTCAGATAATGATGCATATCCTAAACGGAAACCATGTATGGGTTTGTTAAAACTAAATTTATTAGGTGTAATGATATCTATACCTTGCATGTTTAGCTTTTTGACAACCTGAAAAACATCTACTTCTTTTTTAGGCATTAGCCAAAAAGCAAGCCCTCCATCTGGTTTACTAAAAGATACTTTTTCTTTTAAATATGTATGAAGCAGGGTTTCGAAATAATCTCTTTTGGCTTTGTATATCGCAGAAGTCTTTTTTAAATGACGTTTTACTTCTCCGTCTTTTATTAATTGTAAAATAGCTTGCTCCATGATATTATCACCCTGTACATCAATAATTTTACGAAGATTTCCTGCCTTTTTTATAAAACTTTGACTTCCTACCAAATAACCAATCCGTAGGGCAGGAGCAATGATCTTACTTAATGTTCCTATATAAATAAAATGCTGGACGTTATCAAAACTAGAAATCGGTAAAACTGGTCTGTATCCAAAGTGAAATTCATTATCATAATCATCCTCAATAATGGTAAATCCGTATTGATTAGATAATGAGATTAACTCCAAACGTCTTTGTAAGCTCATTGTTACAGTTGTAGGAAATTGATGATGAGGAGTGGTGTATATTGCTTTTATCTTTTTATACTTTTTTAAATAATACTTTACATCATCGATACTTAATCCTTGATTATCTACCGAAACAGGAAGAAGATTGGCGCCGATACTTTCAAAAGCTTGCCATGCTGGTTTATAACCTGGATTTTCTATTAATACAAAATCATTTTTTTCTAATAAACACTGACTGGTTAAATACATTGCCATTTGGCTGCCTCTGGTGATGCAAATTTCATGAATTGAAATATTCATGCCTCGCTTAAAATTTAGCATTTGTACCATTGCATTTCTAAACTCAGAATCTCCCAGTTCATTACTGTATCCCATCATTTGCCAACGAGCTTTGCGGTTAAAAATCTGCCTGTATGCTCTTGCTAATGCTACAGTTGGAGCAAGTCTACTATCGGGAAATCCATCATCAAAAACGATTAATGGTTTTGATAAATGCTCATCATCAATAGTATTTTTCCTGTATATGCTTTTATGTTGATCCTGTTTAGGAAAGACATTGGCTACAAATGTTCCTTTTCTTTCTTTAGAAACAAGCCATCCTTCTGCAATTAAGACATTTAAACCTTCGACAACTGTATTCCTATTTACTTCTATTAATTCTGCTAGTTGTCTGCTTCCTGGCAAGGCCTGGTTTTTATGTAATTGCTCATTTTTAATCGCATCAATAATAGCATCTGCAATTTGTAGATATATAGCTTTCTTACTGGTAAGATCGATTTTAATTTGAAGTTTCCAAGGTCTAAGCATCTGGACTATCTATTTATGTATTTTCTGTACCATAAAGATAGTCCAAATATCAAATACTTTTATGTCGTAATAATACAATGAACAAAAAATTAGAAAACAATGGAAACTAAAGAAAAAAAATTCAGTTCAAAAGATTTTCATGAAACTTTTGCAAGACCAAAATTTGTAATGCCTGATACATTAATACATAAAAATGTAGAAAATGCAGGGGTACATGATCAGTTCTCTACAGAAAGAAAACATCCTGTTTTTTTTATCGATCTACCTAGTAAAAATGTAAGTATGACGATTGGTGGTTTGTTGCCAGATCAAATGACAAACAAACACAGGCATACGTATGAAACATTACTATATGTAATCGAAGGAGAGGGGTATACCGAAATAGAAGATAAGAGGGTAGATTGGAAAGCAGGAGATGCTGTTTACATTCCCAGTTGGACCTGGCATCGCCATAAAAATTTGAGTAGTACAAAAAGTGCAAAATACATTGCTAGTGAAAATGCGCCTCAGCTTCAAAACCTAGGTGTAGCACTTCGCGAAGAAGAAGGAAGAGATTTATAAATCATCAAAAAAATATACACAATGAAAAATGTACCATTTAAAGGCGTGATTGCTTATCCTATTACACCATTCGATACTAATGAAAAAGTAGATATTGATTTATTTAAAAAACTTTTAGAACGATTAATAAGAAATGGATCTCATGGTATTGCTCCTTTAGGAAGTACAGGTGTACTTCCATACCTTACAGATCAGGAAAAAGAAGCGATAACCGAAGCAACAATTCAACAAGTTAATCAACGACTTCCTGTTTTGGTTGGAGTTTCGAATCTAACAACAGAAAGGACGGTGCATCATGCTAAGTTTGCAGAAAAAGCTGGTGCTACAGCGGTTATGATTATCCCAATGAGTTACTGGAAATTAACAGATGATGAAATCGTTAGGCATTATGACACGGTAGCAAAGCAGATTTCTATTCCGATTATGGCTTATAATAACCCTGCTACAAGTGGAGTAGACATGTCACCTGCATTACTAAAACGTTTGTTGGAGATTCCTAATGTCACCATGATTAAAGAAAGTACAGGTGATGTGCAGCGTATGCACTATTTAAGAAAAGAATTAGGCGAGGATGTGGCTTTTTACAATGGCTCGAACCCTTTGGCATTAGCAGCTCTTTCTGCTGGTGCAATGGGATGGTGTACAGCGGCACCAAACCTTATCCCCGAACTTAATATTGCATTGTATGATGCTATTCAGGAAAATGACTTACGATATGCGCAGGACATATTTTATAAGCAGATTAATCTTCTGAAATTTATAGTAAACAAAGGGTTACCAAGAGCAGTTAAGGCAGGTTTAGCTATTTTAGGAGAAGAAGGAGGAAACTTGAGAAGCCCATTAAAGCCATTAACCGATATAGAAAAGAGTGAACTAAAAACCATTTTAGAAAAATCGAAACATGGTATCGAAAATGTAATAGGATGAAGTAAAAGAAAAATTGAATACCTTTAAGCAAATAGGTAAGTAGAATAGTTAGGTTTTACTTACCTATTTTATTACTAATCCTAGATTTACAATTGTAATTGTGCTATTTTTAAGGTAATTTATAAAATGATCGATATGAATCTTACACTTTGGATTTCGTTTATAGGAACGGTTTTTATTATTGCAGTGACTCCTGGGCCAAGCGTATTGCTCGCTTCTGCGAATAGTATGAATTATGGAGCAAAAAAAACAGTTGGAACGATATTAGGAGATTTATCGGCAAATGCTATACAGATATTTTTATCCTCGCTGGGATTGGCATCTATTGTTATTTCTTCGGGAGAAATTTTTGGCCTGATAAAATGGATTGGTGTTGGATATTTGGTATATATGGGAGTGACAAAAATTATTTCAAAACCAAACGTCGAACAATTCAAAAAAAAGAATAGAGAAAAGAGCTTTTTAAAATTATATAGTGAAGGTTTTTTTATGTCTGCATCAAATCCAAAAGCAATTGTATTTTTCGCTGCATTATTTCCTTTGTTTATTGATGAAAGTCTTGCTTTTGCACCACAAGTATTAGTATTAGGAATAACCTATTTGGTAATTGATGGCATCAGTCTTTTTATGTATGTTAGATTTGCATCCCGATTAAAAAAATATCTTGAAAATAAGGAAAAGATTCACTTGCAAAATAAAATCATAGGAACACTATTAATTTTTAGCGGAGCGATGTTATCGATGGTAAGGCGAACTAATACTTAATAAGGATAATTTTTATTGATTTTATGTTACTATAGCCCTTTTAACTGGGCATCTCGAACTTTTTTAAATAAATTAGAAGAGTATACAAAATCGGTTACTGCTTTATTGTCGGTTTTAAATATTTGAGTCTTATCACCTTCCCATTCTAGATTACCATTTTTTAGGAAAACAATTTTTTCTCCAATTTCCATTACCGAATTCATATCATGCGTATTAATTACGGTAGTGATATTGTTTTCTTCGGTGATTTCTTTAATAAGATTATCTATAACAATAGCTGTTCTGGGGTCTAGTCCAGAGTTAGGTTCATCACAAAATAGATATTTAGGACGCGTTACAATAGCACGTGCAATAGCAACACGCTTTTGCATTCCACCACTAATTTCTGAAGGTAATTTTTTCTCTGCATTTTCAAGATGTACACGATCTAAAACTTCATGAACTCTTTCTAACATTTCTTCCCGTTTTTGTTTGGTAAACATCATAAGTGGAAACATTACATTTTCTTCTACGGTCATAGAGTCGAATAATGCACTACCTTGAAAAACCATTCCCATCTGCTCTCGTAAATTTCTTTGTTCTTCTTCATTAAGTTCAGAATATACACTACCATCATAGCATATAGAACCTTGTTCTGGTGTAAAAAGCCCAAGCAGACATTTTAAGAAAACGGTTTTACCACTTCCACTGGTGCCTATGATAAGATTAGTCTTACCTCTATCAAAGGTCGTAGTGATCCCTTTTAAAATCTTTTCTCCATTAAAACCTTTATGCAGATTAGTAACTTCTATCATTAGCTTAATAATAATTGGGTGAGAATATAATTAGATATAATAATAGATACTGTAGTCCATACAAAAGCAGAAGTACTTGCTTTACCAACTTCTAGTGCTCCGCCTTTCATATAATACCCATGAAATGATGGGATAGTAGCTAGTAAGAAAGAATATAAAAAAGTTTTTATAAAAGCATATACCAGGTGGTAAGGAATAAACTCTTCTCGTAGTCCGGTTAAAAATTCTGAGCTAGAAATAAATCCACCATATACTCCAGCAATGTACGCTCCACATATTCCGGTAAACATAGCGATGGCAATAACAAATGGATAGGTAAGCATCGCAATAATCTTAGGAAAAACTAAATAATTAAGTGAATTGATCCCCATTACCTCTAATGCATCGATTTGTTCGGTTACTCGCATTGTACCAATACTTGAAGTAATAAAAGAACCTACTTTACCAGCCATAATAACAGAAATAAAGGTAGGAGCAAATTCAAGTATTACAGATTGCCTTGAAGCAAAAGCAATGAGCTTTTTTGGAATTAGAGGATTCGTAAGATTGAGTGCAGTTTGGATAGCAACAACAGCACCGATAAAAAAGGCTAGAAATACCGTTATTCCTAAAGAACCAATAATTAAATCATCTATCTCTTTAAATATTAGATTCCGTATTACAGAACCTTTAGTCATTCGACTAAAAACGCCTTTTAACATTAAAAAATAGCGACCAATATCGTCTAAGTAAAACATGCATTATAATTAGAAAGGCTAAAATAGAAAAAAAATTATCCATAGCATTTAACCTTCTATTAAAGTTTTACATTTGTAGTAATAGTATTTTAGCTATTTAAATTTAAAATATAATGACAAAAAGAGTATTTCTAATCTTATTACTTGTGTTGTGTTACATGCCATGTAAAGCGCAAGAAGCTGTTCAAATCAATAGTTCTCCAAAGCTGGTAGTTGGTATTGTTGTAGATCAAATGCGATACGACTATTTAACCCGTTTTTATAATCGATTTGGAGATAGAGGGTTTAAGCGTATGATCAATGAAGGTTTTAATTGTAAAAACAATCATTTTAATTATGTGCCTACTTATACGGGACCTGGTCATGCGTCTGTATATACAGGAACTACACCAAAAAATCATGGAATTATCTCTAATCATTGGTATGATAAATTTGGTAAGGCAATGGTATACTGTGCTAGTGATTCATTGGTTAAAGCAGTAGGATCGGATAGTGAAATGGAACGAATGTCTCCTCGTCGTATGAAAACATCTACTGTAAGCGATCAAAATAGATTACATACGCAATTAAAAGGAAAAACAATTGGTATTGCTATAAAGGATCGAGGTGCTATTCTACCAGCTGGTCATTCTGCTAATGGTGCATATTGGTTTAGAGGTAAGGATGAAGGGAAATGGATAACCAGTACTTATTATCGCGACGAATTACCAGATTGGGTTAAAAAATTTAATGCCTCTAACCAGGCAGAGTCTTATCTAAAAGTATGGAATACCCTATATGATATTAATACATATGCAGAAAGTGGCCCAGATCAAAATCAGTTTGAAGGCGGATATAAAGGTAAAGAAACAGCTACGTTTCCTTATGATTTAGCTAAGCTAAAAGATCAGAATTCTGGATATGATATCATTAAAGCTTCGGCTTATGGGAATAGCTTAACCACCGATTTTGCAATTGCTGCAATCGAAGGAGAGCAACTGGGAGCAGATAAGACTACAGATTTTCTTACCGTAAGTTTTTCTAGTACTGATTATGTTGGGCATAATTTTGGGGTGAATTCTAAAGAAATTGAAGATACATATTTGCGATTAGATAAAGATTTAGAACGTTTTTTTGACGCTCTGGATACTAAAGTAGGTAAGGGGCAATATACTGTTTTCCTTACGGCAGATCATGGAGCTGTACATGTACCATCATACTTAAAATCGGTTAAGATTCCTGCAGGTTATTTTGATAGAGATGCATTTACCACCAAAGTTAAAGCATTTGTAAAAGCACAGTTTAAAGTAGATGGATTGATCGAAAACATATCAAACAATCAAGTGTTTTTTGATTATAACATGTTACAAAAACATACCATATCTGCAGAAAAACTTGAGAAAGCACTTGCTCATTATATACTTCAAGAAAATCAAATTGATAAAGTATTTACCAGAAACCAATTAGGAGCAGGTGAATATGTTACAGGTATTGCAGCGTTGATTCAAAAAGGGTTTAATCAAAAGAGAAGTGGTGATTTGGTTTATGTAATGGATCCTGCTACGATATCGTATTCTAAAACAGGTTCGACTCATGGAAGTGGTTTAGCCTACGATACTCACGCTCCTTTATTGTTTTTTGGACAAGGAATACGAAAAGGAAGTACAACTCAAGAAACATATATCCCAGATATTGCACCTACTATTTCTGCTTTATTAGGAATTACTTTCCCTAACGGAGCTACAGGAAAAGTATTATCCTTTGTATTAGAATAATACTTATTCTTTTAATTTTTGATATATGGATTGTGCACTTTTAACTGCACCTTCCATATATCCTCCAAATTGAGTTGCAGTTTCGGTACCAGCAATGAATAAGGTATTGTCAAAAAAACCTTTTTGATAGATAGGATGGCCATTATTTTGATGAGGAAAAATAAAATGTTTAGAATCTTTAAAAGTATTAGGATCTTTTCTCCAAATCTCTTCCTTATATTGAGAATATTCTAAAGCAGCATCACCAAAGAATTTTTGAAGCTGGTGCATCACTTTAGATTTTCTGTTTTTTTTAGTTTCCAGATACATTTCATTTTGTAAAAACCCTTTTAGAGCATATTTAGTATTTTTGTGATTGGAGTGATCATATAGTTCTGTTATCGGCCCGACATTACTAAATACAGTTCCCGAATATTTGTTTTCTTTCCAAAATGGTCTTTTATAAGCAATTCCGAATTTTATAGAATCTCCCATCCAGATATGAGTATTGTTAGCTATTTTAATAGTGTTTTTGGGTAAAGAAGGATTAAATTGTATAGTATTTACAAGAAGCTTAGGTGGTAATGTGGATACTACTTTATGTGCATAATAGTTGTGATTTATAGTATCAATTTGAAATTGATTTTTAATATAACTAATACTTGTTGCTTTTTCATTTAAAATAAGTTCTTCCTTGGTAAGAGATGAAGCCAAAGTATTAATTAAAGCAATAGTTCCTCCTTGTATTCGATAACTTGGTTGTTGGTTTGGTGGTAAATGTATATGCTGAGGTGGGGCGGTAGATTGCGATTCAAACAATGCAATCCCTTTTATAAATTGTTCAAAAACAGGAAGTTTTAATTCTTCTAATACTTTTAGTAACTCCTGATGCTGGATTCCTATCCAGGTAGCACCCATTTCTATTGGTGTTTCATCATCAGTAAGAACCGTATGTATTCTTCCACCAATTCTACTTCTAGCTTCGATAATTTTGAAAGAAATATTTTGCTCTTTTAATTTATAAGCAAGTAACAATCCTGTTAATCCGGCGCCAATTATAAGTACTTCTGATTTCATTATAGTTACATGTAAAAAGTAAAGCCTCTTTTTGAGGCTTTACTTAGGTGTTTTTTTAATTACGTCCGGCAATTACGCCTCCATCGGTATCCCATATCGCACCGGTTACCCAGGAAGCTTTGTCTGATAATAGAAAAGTGATACTGTTGGCAACATCTTGTGCAGTTCCATTTCTTCCTATAGGATGAAAATTATTAAACCCAACTAATGCTTTTTTAGCTTCTTCGGCACTACCAAAAACACTATCATAAACCGGAGTTTCGACTACGGCAGGAGATACTGCATTTACTCTAATCCCGTGATCTGCCAGTTCCATTGCCAGGTGTTGAGTAAGTGTATGTAGTCCTGCCTTTTGCATAGAATAAGCAGAAGACGGAGTTGCTTTTACGGCTTGTTTTGCCCACATCGAACCTACATTTACAATAGCTCCACTATTATTTTCTTTCATTTTCTTGGCGGCAGATTGCGTTATAAAAAAGAAACCTCTATTAAGATCCTGGTAAGCATCGTAATCTTCTACTGTATGATCTAAAAATGCCTTTGGCCCAAAGATTCCGGATGCGTTTACAAGATAATCTAGGCGATCTAATCCAGAAATGGTATCATTCAATTCGTTTACACTGGCAGTATCTGTAATATCTACCTGGTGTTTAATTATATTATCTGCATCTGGTATTTTAGATACATTTCTCCCGACTACATGTACAGTAGCGCCTCCTTCAATTAAAGTATTTACGGTAGCCTTACCAATTCCACTGGTTCCGCCAACGACCAAAGCTGTTTTGTTTTTGAATGTTGTCATTTTTAATGTTTTTAAGATGAATAAAATTGAACAGACAAGTCTGTCTTTAATTAATAAAATTTTTTTAGTTCAGTATGCTTTTACAAAGAGATAAACCAGTAGCTATTGGCCATTGATTTTGGTGTAATTTACTTTCAGAAATAGAGCTTTCATAAATTAAATAAACTTTTTTGGCCAGTATTTCATTTTCTGAAGTTGTATTTTGACTACAATTCTTCTCTACCAATTCTTTTATAAATTCGATAAATTCTTCTTTTTGTTTTTGTATCTCTTTTCTTATTTTTTCGTTTTCTCTCGGGATTTCGGCAATAGTATTTACACACCAGCATCCATTAAAATCTTTTTCGGCAAAGAATTCTATAAGAAAATGAAACAAAGCATACAGTTGATCTTTTCCTTTTTTGGCATTACCTACAAAAGTTCTTATGTTTTTTGTAAACAGATCATTTCTAAATCTAAGATAAGCAAGGCAGATATCTTCTTTTGAAGCAAAATGGTTGTATAGCGTTGCTTTTGCAATACCTGCTTCTTTTATGATTTCGTTTATACCAGTGCGATTATATCCTTTTTGGTAAAAAAGATCAGAGGCAGTTTCTATGATATGTTGTCTTACTAATGAGTGTTTCACGGTACAAAACTACAAAATAATTTCAAAAAACAGACAAGTCTGTCTGTTTTTTGAATCAGAATTGCTATAAAAAAGAGGGAAATAAGAGGTCTATTTAAAGTAAATCCGCAAATTCTAATAGTAATAGAACTTACGGATTTATAATTTTTTAAAGAGGAAGGATTACTTTAGATACTTAATTCGTTAAAAACTTCTACAAGTTTAGGATCCGATGGTCTTGGTGCGCTTGCACTTACAATTTTACCTTCGGGATCGATTAAGATAAATCTAGGGATTCCTCTTATTCCATAATCAACAACAAATTGTGATCCCCAATCGTTATCTGCAAATAATTGAATTCCACCTAATTCTTTTTCTTTAACCATAGTTCTCCAGGCATCATGTTGTGGTTTTTTATCAATAGAAATACTCACAAATTCGATATTCTTACTGTGATATTGTTTTTCGATTTTCTTTAGATGCGGAATTTCGGCCTTACAAGGTCCACACCAGGTTGCCCAAACATCGATGTATACATATTTTCCTTTAAGATCACTAAGTGAAGTTGTTCCTCCTTTGTAATTTTCGTAATCATTAAATACGGGCGACACATTACCTTTAACCAATACTTTTATTTTTTCGAATTTATTAGTTAACTCACTTTTAAATTCTTCATCGTCTGAGGCCGCCATAAGCATATCATACAATTCTGCAGCATTATCATTTCTAGGTGATACTTGATATGCCATATTTTTCATAAAAGCATTTCTGATATTTTTACTTTTTATCTGAGCCAAATTCTCCATCATTGCTTTATCCATAGAGATGCTATCTTTCGTAGCTTTTTCTTCAGAAATTCTATAAAAAACATCAGAACTTAATCTTCTATAAGCACTAGATTTCTCATAATCTTCGGCATTATCAATATTAAAATCTTTTAATTCATCCAAAAAACCTTCTGGCGCTTTATAGTCTTCTTTCTTCGCATAATGGCTATGTGTCGACGGATAATTATTTAGCATTGATAAATATTCATAGCGATTATCCTTAGTTTGAGTAGCTACAAATTCGGGATCTAAATTTTTATATTTTTTAATTGCGTCGTTTTTAGCTTGTTCATTTTGGGATATTAATTTTTTAAACTCATCGACTTCATTCATAAAAAGTTTTTTATAACCTTCTGGACCGCCAGCAAAAAGACGTTCTGCTATTAAAGCTCTTTCTGCCAGGTAATTGTTGGCGTCTGCTGCGGTACCTGTGTATTTTATACTTTCATCAAACTGCTTAGTATCTATTGTTAATTCTAATTGATCCCCATGATCTAAATACAAAGATGATCTTTCACGACCAATCGTAAAAGTATAGGAGCCTTTGGATTCAATTTTTAATGTATCCGAGAATGTACCATCTTCATTAATTGATATGACTTTTTTGAAGCTATCACTATTTCTAAATACGTTGATCTTATTCTCTAGCGTGTTACTTACTTTTCCAGAGAAAAGCACATAATCTACTTTTTCTGCTTTGTTTTCTTTATTACAAGCAGCTAAGCCTAGTATACAACTTAATGCCCAAAGAAGTGGTTTGATTTTCATGAAATTAGTTTTTTTAAAAAAATTAATGTTTCAATGTAAGAATAATTTATGGTAAAAAAGTTAAAGAAATACTAGTTTTTCTGAATGGTACTATTCGTTATAAGAGCTTTTTTCTCATTTTTTTCCAACGAAGTTTACGAATAAAATCTCCTTCTTTTTCAGAAACTAGGAATACTTCTTTTTTTGCCTTTGCTTTATAATATCCTATCAAATAATCATTGATTAAGCCTGGTTGTTTTTTGAGTAAGGCCAATTTTACAGAAGCAATTAGGGTAATCCAAAAACCATATCGCATTCGATAAAAGGCTTCTCCTTGCTTATATTTTGCTTTAGAGTTGTATGTGTTTCCGGTTGGTTTTAAGTGTTTGACATGTAGGGTGTGGTCGGTTTTTATTTCCCAATTGTGATATTGAGCTAATAGCTCATCTACAGTATCCCACCCCATTGCAGGTTTGAGCCCGTTAATATCTTCGAAACACGTTTTACGATATGCTTTTAATGCTCCTCTAATGTGATCTTTGCTGGTTAAATTTTCTAGAACCCATTTTTTGTTTTTTTCTATATAGCAAAATCCGCCTACCATTCCTGTTTTATCATTTTTCTGAAAATGATGGGTAATTTTAGCTAAGTAATTTGGTGGGAAAACAAGATCTGCATCGAATTTACAAATAATATCATAGTTTGTATCTAATGTTTTGAAACCCTCATAGAAAGCATTAATCACTTTACTTCCCGGCATATGATTTTTAGAAGCATACGTATCTACTATGGATATGTAATCATATGTATTTACGTATTCATTTATGATATCTTTTGTATTGTCTGTAGAATGATCATTAACGACTACTATTTTGGTAGGAATAAGTGTTTGCGAAGCTAAAGAATCAAGAGTCTTTGCAATAAAACGTTCTTCATTATGAGCAGGTATGATAATGTATATATTCAAGAAATAATTGAAGTTTTTGGTTTCTGGTTTAAAATTAAAAAACTAAAAAGAGAGAAGCTAAGAATTTTTGATTCTCTCGGCATATACAATATAGTATCTCGGTGTAAAAAGTCTTAATAGCGGTCGTAAACCAATCTTTTTAACAGGATGTGTCCACTTATTTCTTGCTTTAATTTCCCAGCCGGCTTTTTCGAGTAACCAATCAAATTGCCAATCTTCAAATTCGTGGTAGTGCCTGTCCCATGGATCGGTTTTGCTACGATAGGCAGGAGAGAACCATAATTTTAGCGGGATAGAAGCAACTAGTTTATCTGCTTTAATGTCGCGTAAAACATTAAAAGGAGCGACAAGGTGCTCAAAAATTTCGAAGGCAGTAACAATTTGAATACCTTCTTTTTGTACAGCTTCTGTATTGAAGTCCAGATCTTCGCCAGAGGTGTTTGATACTGTATATCCTTCTTTTTCCATAAACTCTACAAAAGGATTTCTAACTCCCAAATCCAGAATATTACTTGGGGCAGGAGTGTTTTCTCTAAGAAATTCTAAAGTTTTTTGGTATCGCTGGTGAGGAAAATTTCCTTCGTACATAATAGTCAAATCAGTAATTATAGTGTAAAAATAGACAATTGGATAGATTATTCTATTTTTAATTGCATAACAGTTACAATGGATAAAGCTCTTGTTTTGATAAGGTGTGCTTTTTCTCCTTTAAAATTACGATCTACCGTTTTATGAAACAGAGATAGCCAAGTGTCGAAATGGATTTTTTCTAACTTTTTTTTACTACTCAAGTTTTTATGAATCTGCATTACATTCTTTTTATAATTTCCTGTTCTAAATAATTGTTGTTCCCAAAAATCTGTGATTTCCGGAATATGCTCTTCGAGATTAACTTTTGCAATTTCGGTAAAAAATACACCGATTGTAGGATCTGTAAAAGCGTCTTTATAAAAGGCATTCATTAAGAATTCTATGTCTTGTCTTGAAGTAATATCTTTCACACGTTTAAATTTTAGTAATTATCTAAAAATAAATTAATTATAAAATTGAGAACGTGTGTAACCACTCCGTTCTCACATTAAAAAATGTAAACATTCTCTTTTGTAAAGAAATGTTTAAATTTTTTAATGCTCGTTTCATCTGTTCTTTTTTTATTATTTTTTAGTTATCAGATAGAGTTCACCATTGAACATCTCGGTTGGTATCATCTTTAATTGTTGTGGTTCGTTTCATAAGTTTACTACGCAGTTTTAAAATTATATCTGTGTTACTATAAATTGATATGAGGTGTGTACTGAATCATTGTTTCCTGGTATTGATATTCTAATTACGCTTACTTTTTTAATTATAGTATGGTTAACAAAAAAGAGGCAACCATAAAGCCACCTCCTTAATCATTTATGGGATAATAAATCTTTTAACCTTCTGTTTCCATATACTCTTCAATAGGAGCACAGGTACAAATTAAGTTTCTATCTCCATAGGCATCATCTACACGACGAACAGATGGCCAAAACTTGTTCTCGGCTACATATGATAATGGATATGCTGCTTGTTCTCTCGAGTATGGAAAATCCCAGGAGTCTGCTGTAAGCATAGCCAGTGTATGAGGCGCATTTTTCATTACATTATTTGGATTGTCAGCAGTAGTTTCTGCTATTTCCTTGCGTATCGCAATCATGGCATCACAAAAACGATCTAGTTCTGCTTTACTTTCACTTTCGGTAGGTTCGATCATAATAGTCCCTGCAACCGGGAAAGAAACTGTTGGAGCATGAAATCCATAATCCATAAGTCGTTTTGCAATATCGGTAACTTCTATACCATTTGCTTTAAATGGTCTACAGTCTAGAATCATTTCATGAGCAGCTCTTCCTTTTTCTCCTACATACAATACATTGTAATGCCCGTCTAAGCGTTCTTTGATATAATTAGCGTTTAAAATAGCATATTGAGTAGCTTCTTTTAATCCATTTACACCAAGCATAGTGATATATCCATAAGATATCAAACATGCTAAGGCAGATCCCCAGGGAGCTGCAGAAATTGCTGTTATTGCCTGATCTCCTCCTGTAGTAATAACTGGATTACCTGGTAAAAAAGGAACCAGTTGTTCTGCAACACAAATTGGTCCAACACCAGGACCACCGCCACCATGCGGTATAGCAAAGGTTTTGTGTAAATTAAGGTGACATACATCTGCACCTATAGCCCCCGGATTGGTTAAACCAACCTGTGCGTTCATATTAGCGCCATCCATATATACTTGCCCACCGTTATCATGAATAATTTGAGTGATTTCTCTAATCCCTGATTCATATACACCGTGTGTGGACGGATAAGTAACCATTAAAGCGGCAAGATTATCTTTATGTTTTAATGCTTTTTCTCTTAGGTCTTCTATATCAATATTACCTTCTTCTGTGGCTTTGGTAACAATTACTTTCATTCCTGCCATTACTGCAGAGGCGGGATTTGTGCCATGAGCAGATGAAGGGATCAAACAAATATTACGATGATGATCTCCATTTGACTCATGATATGCTCTAATTACCATTAATCCGGCAAATTCTCCTTGTGCGCCAGAGTTTGGTTGTAAAGAGGTAGCTGCAAATCCTGTAATTTCTGTAAGCTGCTCTTCGAGTTTTTTTAGAACCTCTTGATATCCCTGAGCTTGATGTACCGGAACAAAAGGATGGATATTACCCCATTGTGGATCACTAAGTGGCAACATTTCTGAGGCCGCATTAAGTTTCATTGTGCAAGATCCCAACGGAATCATAGAATGATTTAATGATAGATCTTTTCGCTCTAATTTTTTAATATAACGCATCAATTCTGTCTCAGAGTGGTAAGAATTGAATACCTCGTTTGTTAGAAAATCGGTATTACGTCTCAGATCTTTTTCTATAGTATTTGAAGTATCAATTTTCTGAATTGGAGTATATTCTTTTCCTACAACTTTTGCAAAAATTGATAAGATTGTATTTAGATCTTCAATTGTTGTTGCTTCGTTTAATGAAATCGAAACTGTATTAGAATCTGGATAGAAGAAATTTACTTCATGAGCTTCTGCGATTTCTTTTATTTTGGTTGCATCACCTTGTATACGAATGGTATCAAAATACGCAGTATTAAGTTGATTGAAACCTAATTTTTCTAATTCGCCACTTAACGTTACTGCCGATGCATTAACTTTTGAGGCAATATAGCTTAGACCTTCGGGACCGTGATATACACTATACATTCCGGCCATAACAGCCAATAGTACTTGTGCTGTACAGATATTAGAAGTCGCTTTATCTCGTTTAATATGTTGTTCACGCGTTTGTAATGCCATTCGTAAGGCACGACCTCCATTTAAATCTTGAGTAACTCCTATAATTCTGCCAGGAATAGTTCTTTTATATGCTTCTCTTGTAGCAAAAAAACCTGCATGCGGTCCACCATATCCAAGAGGGATTCCAAAACGTTGTGTAGTTCCTACCACGACATCGGCATCAAAGCTTCCAGGGGATTTTAATGATACTAAACTTAATATATCTGCCGCTACAGCAACTTTGATTTCTGCCTGGTGAGCTTTTTCAACAAAATCTGCATAATCATATACCTGACCTGATTTACCCGGGTATTGCAAAATAGCACCATAAAACTCGGTCGAAAAATCGAATTGCTGATGATCTCCTACTACCAATTGAATATCAAGAGGAATTGCTCTTGTTTGTAATAATGAAAGTGTTTGAGGTAATATTTCCTCAGAAACAAAAAACTTGTTTACATTATTTTTTTTCTGATCTCTGGATCGTACAGCAAATAACATAGTCATTGCTTCTGCAGCAGCTGTACTCTCATCTAATAAAGAAGCGTTAGCCAATTCCATACCTGTAAGATCACAGATCATGGTTTGGTAATTTAGCAATGCTTCTAATCTGCCTTGCGCAATTTCTGCCTGATAAGGAGTATATGCAGTATACCATCCTGGGTTTTCGAGGATATTGCGTTGTATAACTGCGGGTAAACTAGCTTCGTGGTATCCTAAACCAATATAGGTTTTGAATACTTTATTTTTTGCTGAAAGCTTTTGTATATGTGCAGAATATTCTTGCTCACTTAAGGCAAAATCCAGATTTAACGATTTTTTTAAAAGAATATCATCAGGAACAGTTTCGTATATTAATTGTTCTAAAGAATCTGCTTTAATTGTGTTTAACATCTCGCCTAGGTCTTTTGTTGATGGACCTATATGACGTAGTTTAAAGGAATCGGTTTTCATAACGAAAAAAAACAGTTGAAATTGAGATTTCAAAAATACATATTTAATTGCTAAAACTTTCACAATTAATTAACCTAGACCTATCAAGTTTTTAACCAAATTCGGGTTTTGTTAACACATAACCCCTAATAAACAACGTGAAAACCTTAAAAAGTATATTCAGATTCTATATTAACGGTAGTATTCATGTCGCTTTAGCGATATGTGCTTTGGTGCAAGTTACCTTTATGAAGTATGGAATATCGGATCAATATACCTTCCTTCTTTTTTCTTTTTTAGGCGCGATCACGGCATATAATTTTGTGAAATATTCTAAAGTCTCTAAACTTTACCACAAAAGATTGACCAAATCGATGAAAGGGATTCGTGTTTTAACCATTTTGAGTTGCTCGTCTTTTATCTATCTTTCGTTTAGGGTGTCTATTAATACGTGGATCTATATGGCACCGTTTATAGCACTTACTGTTTTGTATGTTGTTCCTGTTTTTCCTAACAAAAAGAACTTAAGGAGTCTTGCAGGGGTGAAAATCTTTATTATCGGGATGGTGTGGGCTGGTATGACTGTGTTGGTCCCACTAGTACATGTTAAAGGAAATCTGAATTTAAATTTTTTAATAGAAATGATTCAGCGGTTTTTATTTATTGTGGTTATGATGTTACCTTTTGAGGTAAGAGATTTGCAGTACGATGATGTAGCATTAGAAACAATTCCGCAAAAAATCGGAGTAACAAGAACTAAGCTTTTTGGTAGTATTTTATTGGTTATCTTTTTATTATTGACTGCTGTAAAAGATGAGTTGTTATCATCGATAGAAATTTTGAGTACTATATTGATAACTACAATAAGTTTATTCTTTTTGTGGGGAACAGATAAGAAGCAATCAGAATATTATTGCTCTTTTTGGGTAGAGAGTATCCCTATAATGTGGTTAATAATACTCGTTATTTTAGAATCTTTATTTAGTTAATTCTTTTTGTTATTTCTTTTTTCATTGCTTCTTTATCTGAAGCGCTGATTGACTGTGTTTTAGATTTATTAATGGTTTTTGTAAGTTTTGTGTTTCTTTTAGAATACGCTCGTGTTACTTTGCAATACACCAGGCGAATATTAAGTTTTATTATTTCTAGAAAAGAAGCTTCACCATATTGATTTTTATCGCAAATATGTTTTGCTTCTTCACAGGATACAAATACTTTATTCTTATTCGTAGTTTTCATTATACTATTTGGGTAATTCTTTTATTCGAGGGCATTATACTATAACTATTTAGGATTACATTCTTTGTTTTAGTCGTTCTTTCATTGCGTCTTTATCAGAACGATTAATACTAATTACTTTTGGGTTTTTTACCAATTTGGTTAATTTCATGTTTTTTGCAGTGTACTTTCTACATGCTCTGCAATAAATCAAATGTATGTTTAGTTTTACTTTTTCCCAAAAAGTAGCTTCTTTATATTGATTTTTATCACAGAAGTGATTTGCTTCTGAACAACTTACTATTATTCCCTTCTTTTTATTACTCATTTTTCCTAAAACCAATTTTTTTCCAGGCATTCGGCCATAGCTGTACGTGCTCTATGGATGATCACCCATAGGTTAGACGCAGTGATATCAAATTCATTACAAATAGCCTCAGTATCGAAACCTTGAATTGTTTTTAATTTAAAAATCAGCGCTTGTTTTTGGGGTAATTTTCCCATGCAATCATGTATGGCTAAGCCTAACTCTTCGTTTTCGATCTCGCCTTCTGCATTACCATCAAAAGGATCCGCTACACGTTCTTCTAACCAATCACCTTCAGTTTCAGAATCAGAGGTATAGTTCATTCTTACCTCTGCTTTACCTTTGTTACTATTAATTTTGCGATAGTGGTCAATGATTTTTCTTTTCAGAATAGAAATAAGCCAGGTACGTTCACTAGCTTCACCTTTGAAATTTTTCATGGATTTAAGTCCGGCAAAGAATGTTTCCTGTACTAAATCCTGGGCAATTTCTTTATCATCAACTCTTACAATGGTATAGTTGAATAGGTAATCACTGTACTTATCCACCCACATATTTGGGTCTATGGTATTTGTTGACATTATATTTCCTGTTGTTATATTCACCAAAAATAGGATAAAAAGTTGAATCTTATAGGGGCTTTAACGAATCAGTATTTTGTGTCTGCTAATATTGAATCCTTACAAACAGTTATCATGATGCGATTTTACTACATTTTTAGATTCTAAATACAGTTTTAGAGATTGATTACGGGCATTAAGAAATTGAGTAAGATGTTTTTTTAGAGCTAGATTATCAAATAATTTACCTAAAATACCATAAGGTGTTTTGTATTCGAGTATATCGATCATTTCTGTTCCAAATGCTGTTGTATAAAAAATGTGTTGATGTTTAAAAGATTTAAAACATCCTTTGACCATTTCATCGGTAAAGTTATTTGGGGATTCATACTCTGTAATTATGCTTTTGTGAATGAGATAAATCCCAAAATGCTGCCCTCTCCAAGTAACGGTTTCTCCTAATTGGATTAATCCCGAAGTTTTTCCTGCTATGGCTTTCTCTTTAGTGTTATCTACGGATATCATATGAAAATCAATACTTCTGACTAAATCAAATACCTCTTCAACAGGGGATTTTATTTGAGTTGTTAGTCGTATAGTTGTCA
Organism: Aquimarina atlantica; assembly: GCF_000626715.1. Lineage (GTDB taxonomy): Bacteria > Bacteroidota > Bacteroidia > Flavobacteriales > Flavobacteriaceae > Aquimarina > Aquimarina atlantica. Next base: position 72,586 of record NZ_AQRA01000007.1, read on the forward strand.
TAATTTTCTAAGTAAGTGAAATTAGTGCCGGTTTAAGTTCGGGATATGAGAACTGAAATCCGTTATTTATGAGTTTTGAAGGAATTACATTTCTACTTTTGAGTACAAGTTCAGCTTCTGTGTTGATGATTCTGGCTCCAAGCTGAAGTATAGGCTTTGAAATAGGAACTCCAAAAGGGATTTTTATAACTTTCCTAAGTGTTTTCATAAAAACTAAGTTGGTTACTGGTTTAGGTGAAACAATATTTATCACACCTTCAATGCTAGAGTTTTTAATAATAAATTCGATACTTCTTGCAAAGTCTACTTCGTGTATCCAGCTTAATTTTTGATTCCCATTACCTTGTTTTCCACCTAACCCAATTTTGATTAAATTAAGAATTGATGGCAAAGCTCCTCCCTTTTCTCCTAAGACAATAGATGTTCTTAATGCAATTTTTCTGGTTTTTGGGGTTTGTTGGTTAAAAAAAGTTTTTTCCCATGATGTAGCGACATCAACAGAAAAACCAGTTCCTATTTCTCCATCAATTTCATTCATTTCTTTATGTAAAGAATGTTTGTAAATGGTTGCTGTTGATGAGTTTAACCAGATTTTGGGAGGGTTTTTGCATTTACGTATACTTTCTCCCAGAATTGAGGTTGAGATCACTCTTGAATTCAAAATAAGATCTTTATTCTTTTGGGTATATCTACAATCTACTGATTTACCTGTTAAGTTGATTAATATTTCTGAATTCTCTAGTTCTTGTATCCAATCTCCAGAGGTTTTTGCATTCCAATGAATAAATTGAACGTTATTTTCTGTTCTGCTTTTTCCACGAGTTAGAATTGTAATAGTTTCTGCTTTCGTTTTAAAATATTCTACAAGTATCTTTCCAAGAAAACCTGTTCCTGCTGCTATAACTATTTTTTTCATATGTTTTCTAATTTCATTTTTCTGCGGTGATTAAATAATATCCAAAACTTTTGATATGCAGACCAGAAAGTAATGCAAATAGTGATCCTTTTAAGTTTTTCCAGCTTTGTGGTTTTAGGGTTTCTTTTCTACATAGTTTTTTTAGCATAAATCCCGTAATTGCGAAGGGAACATGAAGAACCGAAGGAGCAACTCTAAATGATACATCTTCGATATTTATATCCTTAAAACCTATATGTCTTAATGTCTGTTCTACTTTTTTGATACTTCCTAAACCTTCTAGACTCCATCCTTTACAAAGTTGTTCATAACAATAATTACTACCTATACATAATTGCTCTTCGTCTTTTTTTAAGAACGCATCGGCTATCACTAATTTGGATCCGGGCTTTAGTATTCTGTATGCTTCCTGAAGTGCTTCTTTACTGTGTCCCGAATGACAAAAACTTTCTATGGCATAAGCTCCATCTACACTGTTGGTTTTGAAAGATGTATGGCAATAATTTTCTTCTAAAATCAATCCATTTTTATGTTGTAATCTTTTATTTCCCTCTCTTACCTGAAAAGAAGAAAGTGTTACACCAATGATATGTAGTAGGGGATATTTTCTTAATCCATACTGTATCGCCCCGCCAATACCACATCCCAGATCTGTTACAAGCGAATTTTGTTTAGGAACTTGTAAGCGATCAAAAACCTGCTGATTCATTTCGTTAAGTATAGAATCCCTTTTTAGAATACTGGTTTTAAAAGGAATATAGTATCCAAAATGCATATTGAAATCGGTGCTCCAGAACTCATAATCTTCTGTAGCTTCATCATAAAACCTGATTATTTTTTCTTTTGTAGTAGATTTCTTAAGTCTTAGTTTTTGTAATATGGTAAGTGTACTCATAATCTTTAGTTGTAATTATTAAACTTTGGATGAATAAATAATTTGTTTTTCTACGATTGAGCATGTGGATCTTGAGTTTGTACTGTTTTTAGTGTTGAAGAAAGTTTTCTGCTAGCTTTTTTTCTTCCTCTAAAAAAAAGAAGTAGATTAAGAAATAACATTGTCCCTAAGTACATTGAAAAACCACCTACTTTGAAGCTTAAAATTTCAATAAGATTTTGATAGGTATTTTGAAAATCATAAGAGTCAATTTTAAGGATAAGTAAAGCCCAACCAATATTTAATAAATAAAAACCAACTTCAAATAATCGATTTGTAGCTAAAGCGATATCTTTTCGATCTCTAAAAATGTCAATCATAAATGTTTTACCATTTTTGAATAGTGTTCTAGAAACAAAATAAGTTAGCGTAATTACGATAGGGAGATAAATGATGTAGCCGATAAAAATTTTAGAATTTTCCATAATGTTATAATAGATTGTTATTTAAAGTTTTTGATAAATTTTGTAATCCAGAAAAGGTTGAAATAATGCAGTCCTGCTAGAGTATAAATAATGATTCCCATACGATTAAATATTACCTCTACCATTTGAGTTATTGTTTGTAAGGTAGGCCAACCAGATAAAGTAATTATAGCATACCCGATATTTAATAAGTAATACCCAATTAAAAGTATATTATTAATACGTATGCAAAACTCGGTGTCATTAGGAATGAGATGTGTAACAAAGATGTTTCCGTTTTGATAACAAATTAATCCTACTTTGATAATGATAAACGCGGTTATGAATATGTAAATACTATATGCTATTATATTTAAACTCATAGCTTATTTTTTTAATTTTATAGGTAGTATATACAAAGTATCCAGCAATGGTCATAGGAATAATAAATAGGAATATAGGAGCAAAGTCAGAATTCATAATGTCTGTTAGGCATAATAATCCATAAATGATAGTCAGGCATGAGTAAATTAATAGGTGTTTCTTTTGTTGATTATTGAATTTTCTCCAGTACATGAATAAGGTTATTGCAAGAGTTACTTGTATACCGCCGAGAAAAATTTGAGCTAGTAATCCATAATAAATGGTAAGATATAATATCAAAGTGATGATAAAACTCCATTTGTTTATATTGTGTATTGTTTTCATATTTCTATAATTTTAAAGTTTCAGAAAAAATTGAAACTATAATTGAAAATAAAAAGGAGAACGCCTCCTTTTTTGTTTACAGTGCTTTTTATTTAATTAACTTTACCAATGCTTTTGTGATCCAGTTATGATCCTGACCAATAACTCTATTCATTAAAATATCTAAGGTGTCAGCCATTTCATGTAATGCCTTGGTTTGCTTTATTAATTCTTTGGTTTTTGCGGTCCCATCTTCATCAATGTTCGAAACATCTTTTAAGATTTTGATAGTCGGTTGTAACTCTCTTCTACTTCTTTCTTTGGCGATTTGCCTTGCTAATTCCTGTACGTCCTTTTCTGAGGTAAAATATTCTTTTCGTTCTCCCATTTTATTTTCTTTGAAAACAATACCCCAATCCATCAATTGACGTAGATTCATACTGGTATTGCCTCTAGAGATTTGTAATTGTTCCATAATATCTTCCATAGAAAGAGGTTTTGGAGATATTAATAATAAAGCATGGATCTGTGCCATTGCTTTATTAATACCCCATAAGGTTCCTAAAGATCCCCAGGTAGAAATAAACTTATTTTTTGCTTCATCATAATTCATGTTACAAATATATAAAAAATTTCAAACTTTCAAAAAATATTGAAACATAGAAAATAATATGTACTTCAAATCAGTAATATTTTGATGTGATGTATTGGCTATAGTATAGCCAAAGGGTGTACTAAATTGTGTTTTAGGACATCTTTTCATTGATTTAGGACATACATATATTGGTTAGGCAGGATTTTTTTGATAGCTTAGTTTGCTTAAATACACAAAAATCAACTTATGAAACTTACTAACCTACTTACGAGCATTTGGTATGCAACTTGGGATCCCTCCCGAGCGCAACTGATCTATAACATCACTTCACAAAAAGACTTGACGACAAGAGGTCTTAGGGTATAACTTTTAATTTTAGGTGAACTACGTATTGCATAGTTTGGCAGAAACAAGTTTGTTTTTGCAATAGGTTTTATTATCGATGAATGACCTGATATTTTCTAGATGATAATTTCTAAAACGTATCCATCTTTTACATTTTTTGTAATTGATAGATTATTACGGATTTACCTTGATTACTCTACGATAAACCGTCTTTTGTTCGACTTTGGTATTATGTACTTTAGCTACTACACAAACACAAATTATAAACTCAACAAACTAAACTAACGATGAGAAAACTAAATCTATTTTTTTTAGCGGTATCGCTAAGCGTATTAACGTCATGTATTTATGCGCAGGAACGATCAAAAATGTTTCATGCGACAATGGATACTCAGGATGCATTGAAACTAAAAAAGAATCATCCAAATGATGTGAAAATTATTAAGTCGGTTAACGAATATAGCGCCGTAATGTTAAATGAACATTCGGCAGAAGAACTACATCACACTGGATTAAGGCATGGGCCAGGATATTTTTATGAAACTTCAGAAAAAGCTGCTATAGAAGCAATAATAAAAGCTAATTCAATTCAAAAATCAAAGAATCAATCCTTAGCAAAAGCAGCAGTTGCTTTTGAGATTACTCAGGATCAATTAGTAAATCAAAGTTTAGGGTTGGTAAATAATGCTAATATTGATAGACAAATAAAAGAGCTTGAGAATTATGGTACCCGTTACCATACTAAAAGTAGTGCAAAAAGAGCTTCTACAGATTTAAAAGCAAAATGGGAAGGACTTGCTGGTAATCGTAGTGATGTATCGGTTAGATTGGTTAATCATTCTGGCTCGCCAATGCCGTCTGTTGTTATGACGATTACAGGTACAGAAAAACCAAATGAATACGTGGTTTTAGGAGGACATTTGGATTCGACATCGCCACGTGATCAAAATAATGCTCCGGGAGCAGATGATAATGCTTCTGGTATCGCAACAATTACAGAAGTAGCCAGAGTATTATTTAGCATGAACTACAAGCCAAAAAGAACAGTAGAGTTTATGGCATTTGCTGCAGAAGAAATAGGTTTGGTAGGATCTAAAGAAATAGCAAGAGATTATAAAAATCGTAATGTAAATATAGTGAGTTATGTACAGTTGGATATGACTAATTACAAAGGGTCTACAAATGATATTTTTATTACAACCGATTCATATAACAGTACTTCTTTGAATAATTTTTTAACTAGATTAATGGATCATTATAATGCTTCGGGAACACATAAAATTACATATGGTACTTCTGCTTGTAACTATGGATGTTCTGATCACCACAGTTTTGCACAACAAGGATATGAAACAGCATTTCCTATTGAAGCTAAATTCAGAGAAAGTAACCCGAAGATTCATACTTCTGGAGATACATCATCTAACTTTCCTACTGCGAATGCAACACATGCAGCCAAATTTGCAAAATTAGCTTTAGAATATCTTATAGAAGTTTCTAATGCCGGGGGTGTAGTAAACCCTCCAACAGGATATTGTGCTTCTAATGGGCAAAAAACATCAGATGAGTATATTGGTAAGGTAGCTTTGGGAACAATTAATAAAACCTCTACTGCTGGAAGCGGAGGGTATAGTGATTTTACAGCAGAAACCACTAACCTTTCTAAAGGAACATCACATACTATTACGGTGACACCAAAATGGTCGGGAAGTACTTATGATGAAGGATATGCAGTATGGATTGATTATAATCAAGATAAAGATTTTGCAGATTCTGGCGAATTGGTTTGGAGCAAAGCAGCTTCAAAAACAACACCAGTAAGTGGTAGTTTTACTGTACCTGCCAGTGCAAAAAATGGAAGCACAAGAATGAGAGTTTCTATGAAATATAATAAAATTCCTACAGCTTGTGAATCTTTTGAGTATGGAGAAGTAGAAGATTATACTGTTGTTATCGGAGGATCTGGTGGAGGAGATACCCAGGCACCTTCTGCTCCTTCGGGATTAGCTTCATCAAATGTAGCACAAACCACCTTAACCCTATCATGGACATCTTCTACAGATAATGTAGGAGTGACGGGATATGATGTGTATAAAGGAAATACGGTTGAAACATCTGTTTCTGGAACCACTGCTAACATCACAGGATTAACAGCTAGTACTGCATATACATTTAGTGTAAAAGCAAAAGATGCTGCAGGTAATGTATCTGCTGCAAGTAATGTGATAAATGTAACCACTACAGGAGGAAGCAGTGATCCTTGTGCCGGTGTTCCACCGTACAGCTCTTCTGAAACCTATCAGCCTGGTGATCGAGTAACGTATCAAGGTAGTCTTTATGAAAGAACCAGTACTGGCTGGACTTATATAGGATCTTGTGGAGCACTGTTTGCAAGAAGCTCTACGGTTGATCTATTAGAAGATGATAGCATGTCTTTTGATTTTTATCCTAATCCTGTAACAGAAGATCATATAGAGATCACGGTTAATAATGAACTATGGAAATCAGGAAGTGTATTGGTTGTAGATGTAAAAGGAAATATTGTACGAGAGATTAGGCTTAAAAATAAAGTTACTCAAATCAATACTTCTAAATTTTCTACAGGAGTATACTTTTTGACACTTTTTAATGGGGCAAAAAGCGCTACAAAACAGATGATTATAAAATAATTATAACATATCATAGAAATCCATCTTAACTTTTTTGTTGGTGAAAATAAAGAAGAAGTTAAGATGGGTTTATTAATAACTGCCCCGGAATGATTTGTGCACTTAATTAGTGATAGAATCAGACAAGACGTATTACGGTATTTAGTAGCTTTATTAAAGGAGAATCTTTTTCTTACGAAACTTTGTTTCACTTATTTTGAGATAGATCAAAAAAAGAAACTACAAATACATAAAAAATAATAGAAATTGCTCAAACAATATTTCAATCCCAAAACGATTGTTTGAATTTTGAATTTGGCATACAAACTCGTCATAATTCGAGGAAAAGTATATTCCTTTTAAAACAAGAAAAGCAGACACATTTTACTAATGTATCTGCTTTTTTATTATTAAAATACCTCTATTGTTTGCCCCAAGAGATCAGAAGTTCTATAAAGCATAGATATCTCACACTTATAAACTCTTAAGAGAACAAATGATCTATACATTAACAAAGGACAATCAGAGAGGTATTAACAAAATTGTTTAAAGGCACATATTTCAGTTTTATACAAAGAAAAATAACAGCACGACATATTATTAGGGCAATCAGAATCAGAGTTACATTCTGTGTACCTGCCACCGTTAATACTTCTTTGCTGAGTTTTACTTAAGACCTTCCCTAAAGTTAAAATTGTTTTTTTCATTTTTTACAATAATTTAATTAATATGAATTTGGTATAACACTATTTAATTCTAAAAATGTATAACTGTTCTTAAGCTTTACTATTAATGAGCTTTAGTTCAAAAAAAAGAATAATATTTTCATTCCTATACCCCGAAAACAGGGTTTTGAGAATTCTGGTATATAGAACGGATTTAAAAAACCTTATTATTACTTAATCCAGTAAACATAAAGACCTATATAGTTTTGTATTCATGTTTATGAAAAGGAAACTATTGTACAAGAGATTAGGCTTAAAAATAAAGCTTTCTAAATCAATATTTAAAGAGCTTCTGACTGGGTATACTTTGGATAGATCAGAAAAATATACAAAGAAGATAATTATGAAATGATAATGAAGAATGTATAGATCTACCATATCGAGTCTATTGAAGTCAAAAACTCCAATAGACTCATGGTATTTTTTATTTAATTAATCCTGCTCGTTTTAATAACGCTTCGGGTTTAGGTTCTTTTCCTCTAAAACGTTTATAAAGAGTCATCGGGTTTTCTGTACCTCCTTTAGATAACACATGATCTTTAAATTTGGTAGCGATTTCACGATTAAAAATTCCATTTTCTTTAAAATACTCAAAAGCATCAGCATCTAATACTTCTGCCCACTTATACGAATAATATCCTGCAGAATACCCTCCTTGAAAAATATGAGAAAAAGCTGTACTCATACAATTTTCTTCTACATTTGGGTATAAAGAAGTTGCCGAAAAAGTAGTTTTCTCATGTGCTTTTACATCTTTTATACTGCCAGGATCCTGGGCATGCCATGACATGTCGAGTAATCCAAAACTTAATTGACGTAATGTAGCCATACCTTCCATAAAGGTTGCAGATTCTTTAATCTTTTCGACCAATTCCATTGGGATTATTTCACCTGTTTCATAGTGTTTTGCAAAAAGCTCTAAAGCTTCTTTTTCATAACACCAATTTTCTAGAACCTGACTTGGTAATTCTACAAAATCCCAGTACACACTAGTTCCCGACAAACCAGGGTAGGTAGTATTGGCTAGCATACCATGTAGTGCATGACCAAATTCATGAAATAGTGTTGTTACCTCATTAAAGGTTAATAAAGATGGTTTACTAGGTGTAGGTTTGGTAAAATTGCAAACAATAGAAACATGAGGTCTTATGTTTTTATCATTTTTCCTCATTTGTGATTTGTAGGATGTCATCCATGCTCCATTCCGTTTTCCAGGTCTGGGATGAAAATCGGCATAAAACAATGAAACAAAATTGCCTTCAGTATCAGTAACGTGATAGGTTTTTACTTCTTCATGATACTTGTCTACATTATTAACTTCTTTAAACTGAAGACCAAATAATTTATGAGCAACAGTAAAAACACCTTCAATTACATTTTCTAGCTTGAAATAAGGTTTCAGTTTTTCATCATCAAGATCAAAGAGTTTTTGTTTTAATTTTTCAGAATAGTAAGCTCCGTCCCATTTTTGCAAGTGATCAATCCCATCTAACTCCTTGGCATAAGATGCTAATTGTTTAAATTCTCTTTCTGCTGCAGGTTTAGCTTTCTCTAAAATTTCATTTAGAAAAGAAAATACAGTATCAGGAGTTTCTGCCATTCGTTCTTCCAGGATATAATCGGCATGAGAGGAATATCCTAAAAGAAGAGCACGTTGATGTCTAAGATTTGCAATTTTTAAAACAATCTCCTGGTTATCAAGATCATCATTGTGAAACCCTTTGGATCCAAAAGCAAGAGCTAGTTTTTTGCGTAACTCTCGATTATCGGCATATGTGATAAAAGGAATGTAACTTGGGTAATCCAGGGTGATTAACCACCCTTTTTTACCTTTTGCTTCTGCCATTGATTTGGCTGCTTCCTTAGCTCCTTCTGGTAAACCAGCTACATCAGATTCATCGGTAAGCAACATTTCAAACTTATTAGTCTCGGCTAAGACATTTTCACCAAACTTTAGGCTTAGTGTCGAAAGCTCTTTATCAACCTCTCTTAGTTTTTCTTTTTTTTCGTCAGGAAGATTAGCTCCATTTCTCGAGAATGATTTATATCTTTTTTCAAGAAGCCTGGATTGTTCTGGATTAAGATCTAATGATTCTTTTTGTGTGTATACCACTTCAATTCTTTTAAATAAATCTAGATTGAGTGCTATGTCATTACTAAATTCTGAAAGTAAAGGAGAGGCTTCTTGTGCTATTTTTTGAATATCCTCGTTAGTCTCAGCACTATTTAAATTGAAAAAAACACTGGTCACTCTATCCAGTAGTTCTCCGCAATATTCTAGAGCTTCTATTGTATTAGAAAATGAAGGTGGTTCAGAATTAGAGACAATTGCATCAACCTGTTTTTTGGCGATAGAAATACCGTTTTTAATAGCTGGTAAAAAATGATCTGACTTTATTTCTGAAAATGGTGCAGCATCAAATGGTTTTAATAGTGGATTGTTCATTGTGTATTAGTGATTTCTTCTTAATTTTTTATGTTATATGTTCTTACATCGGAAAAAACAGCCTTTTATCGAAAAACATACCCAGGTTATAGGTGTTTTTCATTAAACTAAATTTTATACCAATAGATTTGATTAGGTTTATTAGTATGGTCTGGTATTTAGAATAAAAGATTATTTTTATTTGGGGTATGAATATAAATAATTGTTCTAATGCAAAGACCAAATATATCGAAAGAGCTGCATTTTTGCAGCTCTTTTGTCTTCTATTTTTTACCAAAAATCAGGTTTTTTAGTAAAAAATCTAATTTACTGTCTGTTTTTTCGATCAAAAAAACGTTAAAAAAATCTTAATCATTGTTTTTTATCGATGAAATTGGTATTTCATCGAAAACTATGAATATTTTAGCATTACTTTTATTGTGTAATTAAAGTAAGGTTTTACCTTTGTTGTAGGTTTTAAGAGTAATGGTCTTACGATGAATTTTTTGTGTAATATATTTAAGTTGGTTAATAAATATTGTTATATTCTTTTGTAAGGCCTGATATTCAAAAGAGTCACTGAAAAGTGACTCTTTTTTTTGTTATTTTTTTATCTGCTTAGCACCTTCGATTACTTTTTGCTTTAATCCTTCTTTATAGACTAAGATTTTATCTAAAACACATGTATCACTTGCCCCTATAATTTGTGCTGCCAAAATACCAGCATTGAGTGCACCATCTAAAGCTACAGTAGCTACAGGAACTCCACCGGGCATTTGTAAAATAGATAAAACAGAATCCCATCCATCGATAGAGTTACGTGACTTAACAGGAACTCCAATCACTGGTAGAGGAGATAATGAAGCCACCATTCCAGGAAGGTGAGCAGCACCACCAGCACCAGCAATAATAACTTTTATGCCTCTGGTATGAGCATTTTTGGCATAATCAAATAACTTTTCTGGGGTACGATGCGCCGAAACAATATCTACTTCGACTTCTATATCAAAACCTTGTAATACTTCGATAGCTTTTTCCATTACAGGCATATCACTAGTACTACCCATTATTATTCCCACCTTACTCATTATATTATTTATTATTGTTAGTATTTGTTTGTCAAAAAATAGCAATCATAATAGAGTATGAAGGTATCTAAAATAAGTACCTATACCTCTATTAACTAATTACTTGAATTGTGTTTTTTACTTTTTCAGCTATTTTTCTAGCCTCATCTATGTTTTCATGAATTATAGTAACATGTCCCATTTTTCTATAAGGACGTGTTTGTTTTTTACCATAAATGTGGGGAGTAACACCCTTCATTTTCATGATTTCTTCTATGTTTTTATAAATAACATCTCCCGTATGTCCTTCTTTACCAACCAGATTAACCATAATACCACCTACTTTACTTTCTGTAGCTCCCAGAGGTAAATCTAGAATGGCTCTTATGTGTTGTTCGAATTGATTAGTATAGCTGGCTTCGATACTATAATGCCCACTATTATGTGGTCTTGGGGCAACTTCATTTACAAGAATGTCATCTTCTTGTGTTTGAAACATTTCTACTGCAAGTACCCCTACGTGTTCAAAGGCTTTAGACACTTTCTCGGCAATTATTACTGCCTTTTGAGCAATTTTAGAATCAATTCTGGCTGGGCAAATCACATATTCTACCTGGTTGGCCTCTGGGTGAAACTCCATCTCTACCACAGGATAGGTTTTGATTTCTCCACTAGGATTACGAACAACAATTACAGCTAATTCATTTTTAAAATCAACTAAATGTTCTGCAATGCATTCTGTGTCAGGTAGTTTTGCTAAGTCGGCTCCGGATCTAATAATCGAAACACCCTTACCATCATATCCTCCCTGTGTACTTTTCCAAACAAATGGAAGTTTAATCCTGTTATTGGTAATTCCTTCGGTAAGGTGAGCCTTATTAGAAAACCGTGTAAACGCTGCGGTAGGAATTTTGTTTTCCTCGTAGAAAAGCTTCTGTTCTCCTTTATTTTGTATTTTTTCAAGGGTTTTTGAACTTGGATAGACCTTTTTGCCTTCTTTCTCTAGTTGAACTAAAGCTTCTAGATTTACCGTTTCAATTTCAAAAGTAAGTACATCTACCTTTTTTCCAAAATTATAAACAGTCTCATAATCCATTAAATTACCTTGTTGAAAATGATCACATGCAATTTTGCAAGGAGCATCTTGACTTGGGTCGAGGACATATGTTTGGATATCATATTTTCGGGTGTCATAAAGCATCATCTTGCCTAGTTGACCTCCTCCTAATATTCCTAACTTAAAGTTTGACGAGAAAAAATTTGTCATTTTCGGGGTTTCAAATTTGTCTTAAGATGCAAAAATAATTTTTTCAGAAGGAATAACCACAATAATGTAAGGGTAAATACAATAAGTTAACCACAAGAAGGTGTATTTGGTTGATATGTGTTGATGATTAAACCTATACTAATCTGGGTTTGTATAGTAACCATTTAGACCTGTCTGTAGTTATAAGAAGGTTGATGTCGTAATTCTTAGTTATGCTCATTTCTAATCACTATCTTTGCGGCTTTAAATTAAAAAATCAAACCAGAACAAGTATAAAATAGGATGGTAAAACTGCACGATTTACAGTTTATTCCTTTTATAAGTGAGGAAGAGATAGGGACTGCAATAGATAAGGTGTCTGCTGGATTAAATCAAGATTTGGCAGATAAAAATCCTCTGTTTATAGGAGTGCTAAATGGTGCGTTTATGTTTGCTTCAGAGGTTTTGAAACGGTTTGATTATGATTGCGAAATTAGTTTCGTGAAACTAGCTTCGTACGAGGGAACTAAGACGACACACAAAGTTAAAGAGCTAGTAGGGCTAGGTGAAGAGGTTACAGGAAGAACAGTGGTGATCTTAGAGGATATTGTAGATACGGGTAATACGATCGAAGTGCTAACAGAAATGTTAGTAGAAAAAGGATGCCTAACATACAAAATCGCTACTCTGTTTTATAAACCCGAAGCATACACAAAAAAAATTAATATAAATTATATAGGGATAGAAATCCCAAACCGATTTATTGTAGGATACGGACTTGATTATAATGGATTAGGTCGTAATCTTACAGAAGTTTATCAATTAAAACCAAACAACATGACAAATTTGGTGTTATTCGGACCTCCGGGAGCAGGAAAAGGAACACAAGCAGAAGTTTTAAAACAAAAATATAATCTGGTACATATCTCTACAGGAGATGTGTTTAGATACAACATAAAAAATGAAACAGAATTGGGTACTTTGGCAAAATCATATATCGATAAAGGCCAATTAGTACCTGATGAGGTTACCATCAATATGCTTAATGCCGAAGTTGATAAAAATGCAGAGGCTAAAGGCTTTATTTTTGATGGATTTCCCAGAACTGAAGCTCAGGCAGATTCGCTAGCTAAATTGCTAGAGTCAAAAGGAGCAATGGTTAGTGCAATGGTAGCTTTAGAGGTAGATGATGAGGTGTTAGTACAACGATTGTTAGAAAGAGGAAAAACATCAGGGCGACCCGATGATGCAGATGAAAAAGTGATACGTAATCGTATTAAAGTATATTATGACGAAACAGCTATCTTAAAGAACTACTACCAAAAACAAGATAAATATTTTGGAGTAGATGGAGTAGGAGGTATCGATGAAATTACAGAGAGATTGAGTAGCGTAATAGACAAACTTTAGTTTGTGAAAGCCAAATCTTGCTCGGTATAGTAAAGATAAAATTGAAATATTCCTGATTTTTATTAGGGTGATATAGGAAACGAATTATGACAGAAGGGAATTTTGTAGATTATGTAAAATTACATATAACTTCCGGGAACGGAGGAAAAGGATCTGCACATTTACATCGTGAGAAATACATTACCAAAGGAGGACCCGATGGTGGTGATGGAGGCCGTGGTGGTCATGTTATTATTCGTGCAAACCCTAACATGTGGACACTACATCACCTTAAATTTAAACGCCATCTAAGAGCTGGTCACGGCGGGCACGGAAGTAAAAGCAGGAGTACAGGAGCCGATGGAGAAGATGTTTATATAGACGTACCTCTGGGAACTGTAATTCGGGATACCGAGACGCAAGATATCATTAAAGAAATTACAGAGGTAGGCCAAGAATATATTGCTGCCGAAGGCGGTATGGGAGGTAGAGGTAACTGGCATTTTAAAAGCCCAACGAATCAAACTCCTCGCTATGCCCAACCAGGTATAGAAGGACAAGAACATGATGTTACTCTAGAACTTAAAGTACTGGCAGATGTTGGATTGGTAGGGTTTCCTAATGCAGGAAAATCTACTTTGCTGTCGGTTATAACCGCTGCAAAACCAAAAATTGCAGATTATGAGTTTACTACACTTAAACCAAATCTAGGCATTGTAGAATATAGAGATTTTCAAACTTTTGTGATGGCCGATATTCCTGGTATTATAGAAGGAGCGGCAGAGGGTAAAGGTATAGGTCATCGTTTTTTACGTCATATCGAACGTAACTCTACCTTATTGTTTTTGATTCCGGCAGATGCCCCTGATATCAAAGCACAATACGAAATCCTTTTGGACGAACTACGACGTTACAATCCTGATTTATTAGATAAAGAACGACTTATAGCAATATCGAAATCTGATATGTTAGATGATGAATTAAAAGAAGAACTGAAGGTTGAGTTAGATCAGCAGCTTAACGTTCCTTACCTGTTTATTTCCTCGGTAGCACAACAAGGGTTGCAAGAGTTAAAAGATAAGCTTTGGCAAATGCTCAATGACTAAACTTTGATTCCTTATTTTATAATGTATTATTAGTGCTAATTCTACTTTAGCATTAAGGTGATATACTAGCTTTTTTATGTAGTCCACCTAGATATTTGGTGCACTGTTATTTCTCTAATCAAAACGCACTCACAATTCTTCAGTTTCTTTTTCTGCAAAGTAGAGAACCAAATCATTCAAAAATTCTTCATTGCATTGTTATATGTGGTTCATTTTCTTGAAATGTAATATTACCATTCAATAAAGGATCTTAATCCTAGATCAAAAGCCAAAATTTCTAATCATAACCCCAGAAAGGCTCTTTGCTAATTTTTCAAATATCAAATAATATGTATCGAATATCACTAAAAGCAATGCGGATATGAAGTAAAGCTTTTTTTGTTTTGATCGATATCTATATTTGAGCACATAAAAAATTACCTTAATAATATGAATCGATTTAAGAGTATTCTCATTGTCATTTTAATATTGTTTTCTGTAAAAATAAGTGCTCAAAAAATTCCTGATGGGCTCTATTTTGTAAGTGGAAATGAAATAAATCAAATTACTGTTCTTAATAGAAGAGATGGAAGTATAAAAGCAACATTCGATACATATCGAGGAACTTCAGAAATGGCCTTTTCATTACTCAAAAGCGTACCAGATAGCTATGAAAGTGTTGATACTAAAGAAAGTTACATTTTGACAAAAAAGAATAATCTTTTAACACTTCTGATATTAGGAGATATGAATCTGGTTGTGAAAAAAGAGGTTATGGCGATTAGTAAAAAAGAACTAAAAGCTGCAAAAAAACAACTGGGGATTAAGTCTGAATTATCAAAGGAGTTAGGAAGCCTTTGGGGAAAGAAGAAAAAAAAGGAAGAAGAAAAAGGACCTCTTGAATATTTTGTAAAAGATGCAACATCAGATTTTCACCAAAAGAATGTAGGGAAAATAGTTTTCTTTTCTAAAGAACCTACTGTTGGTAAAGAAGATATCTCAACAATAAAAACAGATTTTAAAATTGGAGATGAAATTTGGGGAGTGGCTTACTTTCCTGCAAAAATAAAAGATAGCTATTATTTGAGACGGCTAAGTAATCGTTTTCAAGATAATTTTGGAAGAAATCACTATTGGATAACGATAGGAATGGATAAAATGGAAAAAGATCTGTTGCCAAAAGAAAATGAAGTAGTAAATCAATGTACCGTGAAAAGGTTGAAAAAAGCAGATTTAGAGAAAAATTATGCGGTATTTCAAATAGTTCCTTCTTCTATAGCTAATATGAAAATAGATAAAGACGGGGCTTCTTTTTTACTAGGGAGAATGGGTGAACGCTTAGATCCTTATAAGCATGGTTTAAGAATTTCTCTTACCGATGGGAAAATGGATCAGGAAGATGAACTCTATTTTGGTACGATTACTTATGATACAACAGAGGGGACCGAAGATTTAATAATGATGGCCAAAGAAATTGAAGAAGGAGCTTTAAAAGGAAAAAGAGCGCCTACTGCTGTAAAACATAATGCAGATTTAGAAGCTGAAATGATGCAACAAATTGAGTTGTGGGCAAATACTAAAGACTGGCCAGGAGTGAAATTTCATAAAGTTATAATCACATTAGATTGGCAAATCTTAAGGGATGATTATGGAAATATTACAGGAAATTATGTAGAAGGGGATGTGCTATATTCTGATGATGAAGGCTGTGGTTATAGAAATTTTGGGTTTTTAAAACCCTATTTAGGTAATGGACAATATGATGAAAACATTAGGCAGCATACTATTGGTCATAGAGGAGAATTAAGTTGTGATAAAGTGAAATAAACAATAATAATCTTACTGTATCAATAATAAAATACAGATACTGATTATAAAAAAGGTTACATAGCCGGCAAAAAATAGTTATGAAAGAAGAGTTAGTAAAAGAAGGAATTCAAAAAGAAGAAAAAGTAGGATATCTTAAATCAAAAGTAAACTTGATGCAGGGAACATTGTATCTAACACCCAATAGACTCGTTTTAGATGCCCATAAGACAGGTGTAAGTGGATTAGGACTTTTGGGGAGTCTACTCAAAAAACAAGTTGAAAAGAAAAGTTTTGGATTTAATCTTGAGTTTAAAGATATACAGAAAATAAGCCAGGGAAAACATGGTGTAACAAAAAATGTCCTGGAGGTTACAGATCAACAGAATGAAACATATAGAATCATTGTGAAGAATTATGAAGAGTGGGAAAATGAATTGAATCAAAAATTGTAACCTTTTGATTTGAACCAAAGAAATTCGTTGACTTATACTCATGTGATGATCAACGTTACATTTAATGAAGTGATTATAGAATTGTTGGAAACTAAATATGGCGAGAAAAATTGAAATAACCGCAGAGAAAACTCTTACCAAAGAGGTACTAAAAGATTATCTGGACACCATATTCTCTCCTTTTGGATATGAGGTGTATCTAAGCTCCTTGATAGGAGCAGATGTTGTCATTAAGAAAAGTAACTGGATAGGTGCTTCTGTTAAGTTGAAAACTAAATCTGATAAAAACCATATAGTAATAAGTGGGTTTGCGCCATCAACAATGGCAAGAATACTGGTCTCTGGTATTCTTCCCATCTTAATATTATTACCAAAATGGTTACGATTTGAAAAAGAAATAGAAGGTATAATTAAAGAAGATCAAGCAATTTTTAATACGTGAATAATAGCAAATGGTTTATAAATTAAATGCAGAAGATGTAAATGCAGCTAAAGAAGAAATAAAAGAATATGTTTCTGGGTTAGCAGCTAGATTAGATAATGATTTTGGAGATGAGTATATAGTTTCTTTAGGGAAAGACACCGAAATAGAAGATGATTGGAGCTATGACATAAAAATAAGAAAGGGAAATAAAGTTGGTGCTTCATTATCTCTACATTGGAAGAAACAACATTTTAATGATTTAAATATAGAGGTTTCAGAATCTACAAAGATTGGTAGTTTCCTGATGTATGTTATAGTTTTTCCTTTTATGCTTATAGGTGCTTATATGGGAGCTAACCATATAGCGCCATTAGATTTTTTACCAGGCTATAAATTGGCAGGAGCTTTAGGAGGAGTCATAGCTCTTATTCCAGGAATAATTTTGACAACTCTTATTAAGTCAGTAATACTAAGAAAATATAAAGAGGAGAATGCAAGTCTTATGAAAAAAGCGCTAAGTATAACGGGTAATACATTTCAGAAAATTTAATATGAAAACAATTATAAAATTTTTTATCGGATTTGCTATTTTTTTGGTACTAGGGGCAATCATTCTTGGTAGTATAGCAAATGAAGAAGATGGGGCAAGACAGCATTTTAGATTGTTTAATACCAGTGAAGAACAAAAGTCAGTTACTTTTGAGATGATTTATGAAGATGGTAAACCAAGTGATGTTTGGGCAATAAACGAAATAATTGACCCAGGAAATTCGGTGCAAAAAACGCTCCTTCCTGGTACTTATTTAGTGAAAACATGGGATCACGAAGAAGTACTGGAAAATGAATTTAAGTTTGCATTTAGTCTACCTAATCCAGAAGAATCAAACTATAATAATTACAGGTTTGATATCGCTATGGATAAAGATTTTAGAGTTGTAGATATGGCAGCATTTTATGAAGGGAACTCGCTAGCTAATACGATGTCTAAAGCAGTAGGAGCGCATCAAGATGATATTTTGATAGTAGAGACGTATATGGGCAATAGACCTTTTTTGATTCCAGAAAGTTATACAGATCGCACATTTATTGATATCTACGAAGATATGCCCAACCGAATTAGATACGGAGAATTAATTTATAGATTAGAAATTGTAGATATTGATAAAACAACTAATGAGACTATAAAATAATTATGAGTGAGAAAATAACTAAACTCATACTATTTTATTTTGGATGTTAAAGACATAGGTAAACCAAAGTATAAAAAAAGTTTATACTTTGGTTTACCTTCTGTGCTTGATCTTATTGCTTTTTATTTAATAATGTATCAATTTCGAAGTATTTTTCTTTAAGTATACTAAGCCCAAATGCGGCTCCTGCAGCAGAGAATACAGAATAATCTAACGGTGCTTTAACACCAATAGTACTACACATGTCAATACCGAAGAGAGTAATTAGAACACCACTTAGTTTGGCAGATAATGATGTTTTGAATCCGATAATCTTCATAGATATAAAATTTAATTATTCTTGAGAAGGTATCGGAGTCATTAAAGTAGCTCTTCCTATTCTATTCCATACATTAATACAACAAATAGCCATAATGATGTCTGCTACTTTTTTTTCACCAAAAAGACGAATGGCTTTTTGATACAACTCATCACTTAATCCATTTACAGAAATATGAGTTACCTCTTCTGTTATTTCCAGAATAATTTGTTCTTCTTCAGAAAAAAAAGGAGATTCTCGCCAAAAAGGTAAGGCATGTATGCGATATTGTTTTTCTCCTTGATTAACAGCTTCCTGAATATGCATTTGCACACAGTAGGCACAACCATTAATCTGTGAAGCCCTAATTTCTATCAATAAAAACTCTAAGTCTGATAGTGAGCTTTTTTTAATATCATCGTAAAGTGTCAAAATGGGCTTGTAGGCATTTGGATTAACCTCACTAATATCGATTCGATCTTTTTTCATGTCATTGATTTTATTTACTTAAAACAAAATTGAGCATATAAGATGACCAAAAAAATAATCTAGATTAAGAAAATCATTATGAGTATGGCTAAAAACGAATACTAGAAGAAACATTACGGATAATAAGTTAACGCTTGTAGTTTTGCCATCCCTGCTACCTTTATAGAGTAATGGTACGGCAGTATACTTTGGTTCTTAAAATGTGTCGAATAATGAATTTAGTGTTTTGTTAAGATATGTTTAACCAAAATTTACCAAAGGAAAATGCTTCTATACCGTTTTCATACAAACAAAAAAACGAAAAACTCTTACAATGAAAATTAGAAATGTATTACCAGTTTTTGCTTTCTCCGGATTGTTATTAATGACCGCTTGTAGTGAAACGAAAAATGATAGGACTACACAAAACGAAAAACTAATAGCGCAGAATGTGATACCATCGGAAACCGTTAAGGAAAAACTACCCACTATACTCGAATTTGCTTCTATGGATAAGGGGTTTTCTACACTCACATCTGCAATTAAAGTAACCGAATTAGCAAAATCACTAGAGGATAAAGGTTCGTTTACCATATTTGCTCCGGTAAATTTAGCTTTTGACAAGTTAAACCCGGTCACATTAGAAAAATTACTAAAACCAGAAAATAAGGAGCAATTAAAAGCTATTTTGAATTGTCATATCATACCTAGTGTAATTACAAAAGAAGATATGGTTATTGCAATTAATGAAGGTAACGGAAGTGTAAAGTTAAAAACAATAGGAGGGAATTTGTTGACAGCAACAATGAAAGGAGATAGAGTTTTTCTTATCGATAAAATGGGTAATGGAGGTAACTTAGTGACTACAGATGTAAAAGCATCTAATGGACTTATTCATACTATAGATGCAGTAATGATGCCTAAGAAATAAGTCGCATTTTTATAATATTTCTAGACCTGTCTGTTATCAAATCAGACAGGTCTTTTTTTATTTGTCAGATTGATTTTTGTGCATACTTAGTAATCCAAAATCAAATGGAGTCCATAAACATGCTTTTATGTTACTTTGTTTTAATCCGGTGTTAACCCAGCTATTGCAGGTATTAAAACAGGTGTAATTTCCTGTAGCTTCATAAAAGTCATCGTTTTTGTAATACCCTAAACCTGGTAACACTATTTTTTTATTTTCGCTATTTAATCTAAAAGTAGCCGAGATATATTGGTTTATCTTTTTAAGCTGTTTTTGATTGACTTTTAGAGCAACCCAATCCTCTTGCATAGAAGAATATCTGGTAACATGTAATAAGGTTGGAGTATTAAGAAATAAGGCTTGAAATCCATTAACAAAAGTAAGATCTGCCCATAATGGGGTTTCGACATAAAAGTTTTTATCGCCCCAGCCAAATGAAAAATATTGTGCTTGGGAAGTGTTTAACTGATCTTTTAATACACTAGCATTTAAGTCATTTTTGGCAATGATAATTTCTAAATGAACACCATTAGAACTTAGGTAAACGGTATGATTTTTTTCTTCGCTACCTTGTTTTCCATTTACTGGGATATAAGTTAATACAAGAGATACGATAAGATATAATGCCGGGAGTATTAAAATGATCCCAATGTATTTTAATATCTTTTTGATTATCCTCATGAGATAAAGTCTGAATAATAATTAGTCTTCTTCAAGAATACCAAATAATACCCGGTAAACTTGGAGAAGACTAAAATAATTAAAAGAAATGTATTATTCTATTTGATCGTTACTCTGATTCCTTCAGAATGACTAGAGAACTCTGGTGCATACATACTTTGTATCGTGGTGATGCCATTAGAAAAATCTCCTTTATTATTAACACGAAGGTCATACTCAAAAACATATACTCCTTTGGGTAAATAATCAAAGAAAAAGTTTGTAGAAGCATCTTTTGTACTTTCATAATATCCTAAACCATCTTGCCATTTATATTGTGAGATTACATTGATGGGCTCCAGACCAGATGCTCTCATATCTTTCATATGAACAAACTCCATTGCACGATCAGATCTCAATTCGATACGTACTCTAATCAGATCACCTAACTCTAGCTTAGTTTTTGAAGTAATTTCTGTAATCTCTTCACCCGTATCTGTGTTCTTCTTTAAGAACAACTTTTTCTTTAAAGAGAGCGGTGTTTTTGCCGAAGTGATTTTATCTAGCTCTTCAAAATATTGCCAGTATAAAGCTCCCCATGCAATACCTTTTCCTTTTTTAGAGATTTTAGCAGTAGCCATATTAGGTTTTATTTCATTACCATTCCATGAGGTTTTAAAATATCCTGTTCCCGCTTCGACCTTTACATCTTCGATTTTACCAGGATCAATTTTTTGATCTCCTAATACGATATCTACCATATCGGTTACCGATAACCAATCACTACCTTGTAGTAATAATGCATATACAGCATCAGAAGTAGCTTTGGTGGTTTTCCAGCGATTGGTTTGTTTATTTTTAAGTAACCAGATTTTTAGATTATCAACAATTTCGGTGCGTTTGGGTTCGGCTTCCACTTCAGAAAAGACTTCAATCATTAAAGATTGAGTTTCAATTGGAGCCTGATACCAGAACCAGCTCGCGGTATTAGATTTCCAATACATTCCTAATTCTTCACTAGATATACTTTTTTCATCTAGTGATCTTATGATTTTATTAGCTGTTGTGTTATCATCGTTTCTGTGTGTTATCAAAGCTAACATTCCTTGTGCATACAGACTCTGATTTAACCAGTATTTCTTAGACTGACCCAAGTAGTAGCTCCAGGCTTCATTAGTGTTTTTTGGCCTTTTGATATTGGTAAAGAAACTACGCATATACAAGTAATGAATTTGAGTATAGCTTAAATGGTTTTTATTGATATCAATCTTATTTTTTTCACAATATCGCTTAAGTTCCTCGTATTCTTTTACAAACTCTGCATCCAGAAAACGAACTGCATTTTGTAGCATAGTTGAGGTATCTCCATCATATTGTGTAACTCCTAATTTCTTTAAATGCCCAAATCCGGTAACAATATGTTGTGTGATGAATCTATTTTCTCTTCCTCCCTGAAACCATGGGAATCCTCCAGAACCATACTGCATTTGTTTTAATTTGTTTAATGCCGATTGTAATTCATTGTTCATTTTATTAAGATCAAACAGCAAAGCAATTCGTTTCTTTTGTTCTGTTTCACTTTGTGCATCACGTAACCAAGGTGTTTCCTGGATCATCAGGGATTTTAATTCCTGGTTTTTTTCAAGATTACTTAGTAGGGCATCGCTAGATTTCCATTGGTTAAATACTTCCTGAATTCTAGGATTAGAATTAGCAATGTGACTAGCCAGAGTATTTGCATAATACCTCGAAAATGTTTGCTCTGCACATTCATAAGGATACTCCATAAGGTATGGCAATGCCTGTACAGCATACCAAGCTGGGTTAGAAGTCATTTCTAGAGTAAGCTTATGGTGTTTTAAAGTACTAGAGGTGTTATCCTTTAATTTATCTAGTGTAAATGTCTTTGTTTGATCAGAACGAATCCACATTGGTAATGTCTCGGTAACCAGCATTCGATTACTTAATACAGGAAGTACATTTTGTTCGCCATCAGAAAAATCTCCTGCTTTAGCTATGATTTTATATTGAACTGTTTGTACATCATCGGGAATTTGAAGCTCCCAGGATACATTAGTGTTTCCTTTGGCTTTTACCATAAAATCTTGACGAGCATTATTGTTTTGAAGCTTTGTGTCTATCGTTTTATTAGTTAAAGCATCAAATAATTGTAACTCTACAATACCATTAAGATCTTTGGTAGCAAGGTTTGATATTTTAGAACTTAATACAATCCTATCACCTTCTCGTAAGAATCTAGGCGGATTAGGAAGAATCATCAACTCTTTTTGAGTTACTGTTTCTAAAGTGGAGGTTGCTGCATTTAACCCTTTGGTATGTGATAGAAGCTGTAATTTCCATTTTGTTAATGCTTCAGGGGCAGTAAAATTAAAACTTACATTACCTTCTGCATCAGTGGTTAATTGTGGAAAGAAAAAAGCAGTTTCCTGTAGATTTTTTCGAATTTTAACACCCTCGAGAGATTGCTGATCCTGTGGTTTTTCTGCCTTACTTTCTTCTTTGTCTTTTTCGGCAGCATCTCCAGCAACTCCAGCAACTCCGGCAACTCCATCATCAGCGTTAAATTCTGCTTCTTCCATTGCAACTTCATTGGCGACGGCAGATTTAGCAGCAGATCTTTTCATCATTGGTGCAGGAGCACCACTCTCCATAATATCGTAATTTCTATTTCTTCCAAAATATTGTTGCCCAAAGTATAAACCATACCAGTTTAGTTGATCATACCCCTGGCTACTATAATGATATGATGGGTTATTGTGGTTTTGTAACCTAAATGTGAGCACTCCGAAACTCTGTGTAGCATGTCGTTTACTCTGCGTATAATATATAGGTCGATTGATAGGATCAAAATACCATTGATGAGGTCTGAACTGATCTAAAGAGGCATCATACATACTTGCCAATAGTTCTGCACTTACCTTATCACCTTTAGGGCCTTTGATGGTAAAACTCCAGGTTTCCTGTTGACCAGGAAGTAATTTATCTCTAAAGGTTTTGGTTTCTATACTAAGCTCTGTAGGCTCATAAGGTACAGGGATTATCATTGCTCCGCTTTGATATCCATTATAATTTAGGTAACTGTATCCTATTGAAAACCCTCCCAGATCTTCTTTTGTCACCGGAATTTTGATAGTTTTACTATTCTTTGAAAGCTTAATAAGTTTCGTCTCGATGATATTATGATTCTTCTCAATGTCTACTGTTATTGTTATATCTTCTGAGGCAGAACTAAACTTTACAATCGCTTCATCCCCAATTTTATAGCTCGATTTATTGGTAATGATTTCAAACAATTGCTGATCACTAATGTTTTTATCTTCCTGACTGTATAGGGTAATATATTGTATATCTTTTACTTCCTGATCGAATCGATCTTTAGTATTTAATTCGATAACATATTTACCAGACTCCCACTTTTTTATGCTACCCAAAGAAAGTTGTTGTGTTCCTGTTTCATTTTCTTTTGTTGATGCAGTATTAAATGGTTTATCCAGTACCATATTTCCTTTGTCCCATTTTCGATAATCATGCTCATTTTTAAAAGCATCATGCGGGAATAATTCTGCAAATTTTTCTTCTTTGAAACCTTCATAATCAGGTGCTTTCCATGGACGAATTCGCATAGGTTTTTTAGGAGCTTTCAGTTTATAAATCTTAATTGTTCCTTTGGCTGCAACAGCCTCATTATTTAGGTTAATAGTAGTTATCGTAAGTGCGTTGTCTTTTTGCGTTTTATCAATCTTATCTTTGATTGTAATAGCAGCGGTTACCGCATGATATCCTACATTAACTATTGTTGTGGTGCTGCGTGTTTCTCCATTAATATCGATTACATCTGCTGTAACCTCGTAATTAAAAATTGGTAAATCCTCTTTAGATACTCTAAGATCAGGCAGTGCTTTAAAATTAATAGTGTACTCTCCTTTTTCATCGGTTACGGTTTCTCCATGAGTAATTTCCTGAGGTTCTACTGTATGTCTTGGATACCAATAGCACCAACGAGGGTATTGTACTTTACGGTGTACCCGATATACCACTTTAGCATCGGTAATTGCACTGCCGGCATAAGCTGTGGCAACTCCGGTAAGTTTTATTTCATCATTAACTTTATAGGTCTCTGTAACCGGATTAAATTTGGTTTCAAATTTAGGTCGTTTATACTCTTCAACAGAAAAAGAAGTACTGTTGTAATTATTAGTTTGTATAGTATACACCCCGGTAAGCCCAGAAGAAGGAACTATAAACTCACCACTAAAAGATCCGTAATCATTCGTTCTAAAATGTAAAGTTTTTACATCTTGCCCGTTTACATCTTTTAAGGTGGCAAAAGTAGACTGATTGGGTAATACTTTAAATTCTTCTTTGCCATCAGAAGACATCATAATTCCTTTAAAATATACGGTTTGTCCAGGTCTATAAATACTGCGATCTGTAAATAGAAAAGTGGTAGTATTGGTTTGGGTACTATAATCTGGTTTATAAGATTGATTTAGATAATATCCTTCAAATCTGGCTACATCTTTCTCATACGAAACGGTAATACTAACATCATAGTGGTATGTATTTACGGTTAAATAGGCCTGACCTTTAGAATCGGTAATTAGGGTTTTATCTAATTTGTTACCATACCCTCTTTGATTATTTGTTTTTAGATGTATTTTGGCATTGGCGATGGGTGCTCCATTATTACGATCTAAAACCTGAAATATTGATTTTTGTGGAGTTCTGTTTTCGATTAAAGCTAAATTACTAACCTGGGTATTTCCGTAAGAAAACAAACTTTTTTGAGAAAGATCTTTTGATATAGTTGCTAAAATGAGATAAGAGTCTTGTTCTAATTCTGGCAACAATACTTCTGTAGTGTGTGTCTGATAATCCTGTTCATCGCAAATTTCTGCCTCCCATGTTTTAGCTGCTTTTAAGGCACTAAGGAATTTGATTTGATCCTGAGTTTTGTATAACTTATTTAAGTCTTTTAATTGTTTAGGAGTAATTCTAAAAGCATTAAAATAAAGTTTATTCAGGTTTTTATAGGTGATTAGTAATCTACCTGGTTTCTGTATGGGGACATATTTTTCGGTCTTGATGTTTAATTCGGTGTGAAGTATCTGGCTTTTTAATGCTTTACATTGGTTGGCTCCTCTCGAATCCGGGAATTTCTTAATTGTAGCATCACATATCTCTAAGGCTTCTTTTAATTTCCAGCGATGGGTTTCGTTTTCTTCAGGGATATATGTATCAGCATATTCTTTATATAAATTTGCAATTTGATAATCATATAAAGCTGAAACACTATGAGTTGCAAATTTCTTTTTTTCTGATTGTAAACATTCGAGTAAAACGGTTTTTTTGTCGCCAAAGACGGCATTTTCTGATACAAATTTTATACGCTCTATATTTACTTCTGTCAAAGCATCTGGTGCTTTGTCTCTTGCATGAAATTTGATCAAATCTTGAAATAATTTCAAGGCATTAAATTGTAATGATAATGAGTCTTTGGTTTCTATTTTTAACGATGAAAAAACAGTTTGTTCCTGTAAATATTTTTTATCATTTATAGTAAAAGCATACGAAGGTTTGGTGATATTAGTTTCTGAGGTTTTATAGAAATCTAAAGCATTATGAGCTAAAAAATCGTATAGTGTAGGGCGGTATTTTTTAGAATCGGTAGCAGTTTGTAAGATTTGATCAAACGTACTAAGATTTGTTTGCTGGGCCAAAACTCCATTTTTAAGAGATTTTTGGTAGTAAAGATGTGTTTCTGCAAATAATGTTTCGAGATCCCAGGTTCTAAAATCTTCGATATCAACTTTTTCTGAAGTTTGAGTTCTATTATAGAATTTCCATCGATTTTGTTGAAAATACTGCCAGTATAAGTTGGCAAGAACACTTTCTAAAATATTTCTTTTTGGAAATTCACTATTTTCGATATCATTTTTTAAGTTTTTGATAATGGTAAGTTGTGCGTTTTCCTCTAAAGTAAGCATATATTTTGCCTTGTGAAGAAAAGCTTTGATGACCTGATTATCATTATTTTCTTTTTTCGCTTTAGTATATATAGTTTCAACAACTTCCAAAGCAGATTTTGGTAATCCTTCCTGGTTAAAAGTTTCTACTTTTTTCCAATCACTTTGATAGTCATTTTGGCCTTTCATAATATACAGGTTTGATATACAGATTATAATAAGGATGATATGCTTTTTCATCATATATTTTTTAGGTTGTGAAACAAACGTAAATAAGTGTTGTATTATTTTATATGATAACGCTTCATAATTCGTAAATAATATCATAAAACTACGTATTTGAAATGAGTCAGGATAATTTTGTTACTATAAATCAAAATTTCTGCCACATTTTATTTAACGACTAAGAAAGGCTTAAAAAAGAACAGATAAAATGATGAATGAGGGAAGTCTCTGTTTTGTTTAGGAAACCCTATGATCTAGTTAGGAAAATAATTAAAGATTCGAAATTATTTTTCATTACCTCATTATTTTATTAGCTAATTGTTAATTGTATCTTTACTCTCTGATTTAAGAGTTTACTATGCGTGTACATTTTATAGCTATTGGAGGTAGTGCGATGCATAACCTGGCCATAGCATTACATCAAAAAGGATATCAAATAACAGGAAGTGATGATACTATTTTTGAACCTTCAAAATCAAGATTAGAACGACATGGATTATTACCTGCCGAATTTGGCTGGTTTCCAGAAAAAATTACTTCGGATCTTGATGCGATTATTTTGGGGATGCATGCCAAAAAAGATAATGAAGAACTTCTTAAGTCTCAGGAATTGGGACTAAAAATATATTCGTATCCAGAATTTTTATACGAACAGTCTAAAAATAAGACCCGCGTGGTAATAGGAGGGTCGCATGGTAAAACAACGATTACTTCTATGATTTTACATGTATTGCACTATCATGATAAGGAAGTAGATTATATGGTAGGAGCACAATTAGAAGGTTTTGATACCATGGTGCACCTTACAGAAGAGAATGATTTTATCGTTTTAGAAGGGGATGAGTATTTATCTTCTCCAATTGATCGCAGGCCAAAATTTCATTTGTATCACCCTAATATTGCTTTGGTAAGTGGGATTGCCTGGGATCATATTAATGTGTTTCCGACTTTTGATATGTATGTCGATCAGTTTAGAATTTTTATGAATTCTATTGTTAATGGTGGTGCATTAGTATATAATCAAGAGGATGCCGAGGTAAAAAAACTAGCAGAGTTAACAGAAAATCCTATTCGAAAGTTTGAATATGTTACTCCTAAGTATCGCGTAGAAGATGGAGAAACTTTACTAGATACTCCTGAAGGAGAAATGCCTATCGAAATTTTTGGCGCACATAACTTGAATAATCTTGCTGGTGCAAAATGGATTTGCCAGCACATGGGAATTGATGAAGATGATTTTTATGAAGCCATTGCTTCTTTTAAAGGAGCATCAAAGCGATTAGAAAAAATTGCAGAGAGTCATAAAGCCGTGGCATATAAAGATTTTGCACATAGCCCATCTAAAGTAAGAGCAACTACAAAAGCAGTAAAAGAGCAATACCAAAATCGAAATGTGGTGGCCTGTCTCGAGTTGCACACCTATAGCAGTCTGGATGCTTCGTTTTTAAAAGAATATGAAGGTGCTTTGGATGCCGCTGATGAGGCCGTGGTGTTTTATTCCCCTCATGCCGTAAAGATAAAACAGCTTAAGGAAGTTTCTGCTTCGCAAATTGCCGAAGCTTTTAATCGTAATGATCTCATTATTTATACCGATCCAAAAAGTTTTGAGCAGTATTTAAAACAGAAAGATTTAACTAATTCGGCACTATTACTAATGAGTAGTGGTAATTATGGAGGATTGGACTTTAACGAAGTGAAACATTGGATTGAAAACTAAAAATAGGCTTGACTGTATTTTCTATATTTTTTGGGTTGTTTTGATCAAACAATGTATGGTTTGGCACTTTTGGATGATGCTTTTCTTGTACAAGTGCTTTTAAGGACTATACATTAAACTGTTGAAGATGATGATCCAGATGTTTATATTGTAATTGCCCCCATTGCTTATTGGTAAATTTTCCGAATATTGGATGAGGTTCCCATTCTTTTTTATCTCTCTGGTTATGAAATTCGGCTACAAGGTGTAAAAGTTCTCCTTTTTCGGTTTCAAAATCCTTTTGCTCGACTACTTTTAATTTTGAATGTGTTGGCAAGTTTTTTCTCCATGGTTTATCATTATACATGGATTTTTTGAAGAGTAGCTTTGCGAATATATTGGGTTTAAGTTCGGGGTGATCTTTTTTTAAGGCAATTTTTAATGGAAATTGACAATGATGAAACATTTGCGAAACATTCATTTTTCCCCAGATAGCAGTACTGGTAACCGATAATTTGTTTATACGACTTTCTATCTCGTTATGTGCGGTCGGATCAAGCAGGGATTTCATAATAAACATATTTTAGATGGTGTATATTCAAAAATACCACATTTTAGACTAAAAAAGTAAAGGCTAATCATATGATTAGCCTTTATAGAATGTTATATATATGTTTTTTTAACTTACCTCATCAAAGAAAAGACTTAGAAACCCATCCAGATCATCATTATTTGCAATATCTTTTGGAGTACCCAAATTGATCATTAGCGGTTGATCTTTAATTGTTCCTTTCAAAAAATATTGGAAAGTAGTACCCATCTTAAATTTATATCCTTTTAATTGGGCACCAAAAGAAGTAAAAGTTACTTCTGTTTTTGAACTATTACTTTCTGCAAATGCACTTATTGTAGCATCAAAAACTGCAGATAACATGTCATCATTATAATAATCCCATTTTATAGATGTTCCGTCACAAGCTTGCAGCTCATATTCAGATTGCGCTTGGCATCCTTTAGGGACTTGTATGTTATTTCCTACTAAATTAAGAAACGAAATCTTCTTATCCTGCCCATAAAAACTAACGGTTGCAAGAAGTAAAACGAAAGTAAAAATATTCTTCATAAATAGGTTCATTTGAAGGTGTTAAAATATTCATTTTTGGATTAAGGGTGACCAAATATAGTAAAACTTTCATTTTCAAACAAATATATATAGTAAAATAATATAATTTAGAGATATATAAAGTGTTAATATTGTGATATTAATTGGGGAATAAGTTGTTGTAATTGAGATAAATAGTTTATACTTATAGGTAATATTTACCTACTATTTTTAATTGTTAAACTTGTTATATGAGTAAATTAAATTCTTCATTTTCGATCAAGGAATGGAGTGAAAATGATCGGCCAAGAGAAAAATTAATCGCTAAAGGGAAGAACGCATTAACAGATGCAGAACTGATCGCAATACTTATTAGTTCGGGTAATCGTGAAGAAAGCGCTGTTGCATTAAGTAAGCGTATTTTGGCTAGTGTAGATCATGAAATTAATGCATTGGGGAAATTATCGGTAAAACAATTGATGAATTTTAAAGGAATTGGTGAAGCCAAGGCAATAACTATTGTTGCCGGTTTAGAATTGGGAAGAAGGCGAAGAGAAGAAAATGTGCCTGTAATACCAAAAATTACCTGTAGTAAAGATGCATTTCATCTTTTTTACCCTATTATAGGTGATCTTGAACATGAGGAATTTTGGGTGCTGTTTCTGAATAATGCAAATAAAGTAATTCAGAAAAAACAAATAAGTGTCGGAGGGAAAACAGGAACTCTGGTAGATGCCCGAATTGTTTTTAGATCTGCTTTAGAATATGGTGCAACCGGAATCATATTAGGACATAATCACCCTAGTGGAGTAGTATTACCTAGCCAATCAGACAAAATGTTAACCCAAAAACTAAAACAGGCAGGGATAACTTTAGATATCAAACTACTGGATCATCTTGTTATTACAGAAAAAAACTATTTTAGCTTTGCAGATGAATCCATAATATAGAAGTGAGTCTTACGAAATTATAAATCGTAATTCACAATACAACAATATGCTATTAATTCACGTACAAAGAATTACTCCAAGAGTTTCCTATACATTTAAACAAATGTGTAAGCGAATATTAGGTTTGGATATTGATTTAACCTCTAAAATAGAACCTTTTATCGCTCATGATGGCCCTAAGCTTTCGTATGGAAAGCAACCATTGGGAAAAGAACTCTACTTTCAGAGTGTTGATTTACTTTTTGAACATGGTTTAAATGATGTAGATATTCAAGTTTTTGATTGGGAAGAGACAAAATGCTTTTTTGATGTTAAGCATGCCGATTCTGCATTACCGTTTGATATTTTTGCAGCTGCTTTTTATCTTTTAACACGATACGAGGAGTATTTACCACATGTAAAAGATAATATGGGGCGTTTTCCTGCTGCAGAAAGTATAGGGTATATTCATGATTTTTTGCAAGACCCTGTAATAGATATATGGGCACATAAATTTAAAAAAGTTCTTTTAGAGAAATACCCTGATCTCGAATTTAGGGAAAAGAAATTTACCATTATTCCTGTTTTTTCTGTCGCTCAGACTTTTGTGTATAAAAATAAAGGAGTTTTGCGATCAATAGGAGGAGGGATTCGAGATTTATGGAAATTACAATTTGATAAATTAACCGATAGAATAAAGGTACTTATTGGATTAAAAAGAGATCCATATGATATATTTGATTTTATAATTCAACTTCAAAAAAAGAAAAAAAGAAAAGCTAAAGCTCTATTTGGATTAGGAGATTATTCTAAGTATGAGAAAAATGTAGGGTATAATCGCCCAAAACATCATGCTGTTATTAAGCATATTGCAGATTATATTGATGTAGGATTAAAGGTTTCATATGAAGCTATTTCTGATCTGTCGCTTTTGAAAAAGGAAAAATTACGAATAGAGAATATTGTTAATAGAAGACTTCAATATTCGCTTTGTTCTTTTTTTAAAATAAAATTACCAGAGGCATATCGCAATTTTATCGAGTTAGAGGTAGGAGAGGATTATTCTATGGGCTATCCCAAACAATCTGGTTTTAGAGCAGGAACTTGCTCTCCGTTTATGTTTTATGATCTTGATTATGAGGTGCAAACCCCTTTGGTAGTGTATTCTTTTTGTTTTGCCAGTCAGGGTGATAGAGAAGATATTAATGATCTAATGTCTGCAAGAAAAGAAATTAGCACATATATCGATAAAATAAAAAAGGTAAACGGAGTCTTTATTCCGGTGTTTAGTAACACATTGTTTAGTGATTTGCAAAATGAACCTTTTTGGAAATCAATTTTAGAATTTATTTGGACAACAGAAGATGAATAATACAGTAAAAGATATATTTTTTGATCTGGATCACACGCTTTGGGATTTTGACAGGAATTCGTCTTTAGCATTTAAGATGATTTTCGATAAATTTAATGTCAATACCAAAATTGAAGACTTTCTGGAGATATACCAACCTATTAATATGAAGTATTGGAAATTATACAGAGAAGAGAAAGTAAGCAAAAAGCAACTTCGCAGAAGCAGACTTACAGAAGCTTTTACACATCTTGATATATCATTTTCTCTAGAAATTATAGATGAAATGTCTGAAGATTATATCAATTTTCTACCACTTCATAATTATTTGATTGATGGAACCCAGGATTTATTAGAATATCTTAATCCAAAATATGATTTACATATCATTACCAATGGTTTTAAAGAAGTACAAAACAAGAAACTATCAAATTCTGGAATACTACATTATTTTAAAACAATAACAGATAGTGAAGAAGCTGGAGTTAAAAAACCCAATCCATTTATTTTTGAACAAGCAATACAGAAATCTGGCGCGAAACTTGATGGTAGTGTGATGATAGGAGATAATTATGAAGCAGATATATTGGGAGCAGAGGCAGTAGGTTTAAAAACGATATGTTTTAATTATCATAAAGAAGAACTACCACCGCATAATATTCAAGTTTCCGAATTAAAGCAGATTAAAAAGTATCTTTAGTAATAAATATTTGTATTTTAGTTAGATACAAAATATTCCCCCAAAATGAGCGAAAAAAGAATTTGTGTATTGCTATGCATACTAATATCATCAATTTCTTGTGTAAAAGATATAGATTTTGAGCAAGCAGAAGATGTTGTACTTACCCCGGTCTATGAAGTAGACTTTGTGTATTCTCGGTTTGATACGAGTCAATTTATAGATTCTAATATAGATCCTGCTATTGTTATTCCCGAGGTAATTGTAAATGATACTTTAGAATATGATCTTTTAGGAACCGACTTTGTAGTAGATAATTTAGAAAGAGTAGAATTAACTTTTGAGTTTACAAATACTATAGAGCGTGATTTTGAATTTGATTTAGGATTTTTAAATGATAATGATCAGCGAATTGGTCCTTTATATAGTATGACTGCCAATTCTGGAAACGGAGAAGGTACAGATCCCATTGTTACAACAGAAGTTATCATTCTCGATACTGCAGACATTGATGTATTGAGAGATGCCACACGACTTATTTCTTCAATGAGAGTACAAAATATTAATAGTAGTTTACGAGGGATTCTTGAATTACGATCCAAAGGAACTTACTTTTTTAATTACGAGCTATGAGGAGTATTATATTCTTTATTGGTCTGTGGGGATGCTTGGGATATTCTCAAAATAAAGAAACCTTGTACGATTTCACAGATCTTCCTCAGTCCTTACTTCTTAACCCTGGAGCTGATACAAATTTTAATTACCATGCGGGAGTGCCTTTTTTATCACAGTTTCATATAAATGCAGGGTTAAGAGGAGCGTCTATCTATGATGTTTTTGCAGATGATGGAAGAGATATTAATGACAAAATAGAAAATACACTTAATACACTTACAAGCAATGATTATTTAACCCTAACACAGCAGTTAGAACTTATTAATTTTGGATGGGAAAGCAAAAAAAATAAAAATATATACTTCTCTGGAGGAATCTATCAAGAATTAGATGTTATAGGGTATTTTCCAAAAGACTTTGCGGTTCTTGCTTATCAGGGAAATCAGGATTTTCTAAACCAGCCGTTTCGTTTTTCTACTATAAGTGGATCTGTAGAATTATTAACTACATTTCATTTTGGATACACAAAAAAGGTAAGCAAGAAATTAACTTTTGGAGCCAGAGCCAAATTATATTCTAGTATGTTTCATATTCGAAGTGCTAAAAACAAAGGAACTTTTACTACTGTAGAAACCCCAGAAGGAAATAATATTTATCAACATATAATTAGTAATGCAGATGTTACGGTTAGAACATCTGGATATGCTTCTCTTAAAGATGAAGAAGGAAAAGATATCGTTAATAAGTTAGTAGGAAGAGCTTTTTTGGGAGGAAACCTGGGACTTGGTATAGATATTGGGTTTACTCATAAAATAAATGAACAACTAGCTATTACAGGAAGTGCAAATGATTTAGGGATGATATTATATACTAAAGATGTAGAAACCTATCGAGCACGAGGTAATTATGTTTTTGAAGGATTTGAAACACCAATTCAGTTTTCTGGTCAGGATCCTCAGAATTTTTTAGATGAACTAGAAGAAGCTGTTCCTCTTGATACATTAAGTACAACTTATCTAACTATGCGTCCTGTAAAGTTAAATAGCTCTGTTAGATATTCTTTTAACCGATATGATGATGGTACTTGTGATTGTTATCTTGAAGGAGAAAAACCTCCATATTTAGATGCTATAGGAGTACAGTTATTTACTCAATTCAGGCCAAAAAGACCTCAATATGCGGCTTCATTGTTTTATTATAAACGTTTTTTTAATTTTTTAAGAACAAAACTTACATATACTATTGATGATTATTCATATTATAATATAGGATTTCTTACATCTATTCATATTAATAAAATTAATTTTTATATTTCGGCTAATAATTTGTTAGAATACACTAACCTTGCAAAGGCAAGAGGTGCTTCTGTACAACTAGGTTTTAATGTCATAATGTGATAGATATGTTACGTATTTTATTTTTAGGGATTGTTTTAATTTCTACGTTAAGTGTAAATGCTCAAAAAAATATCAATGAGTATAAGTATGTTATAGTGCCCAAAGGCTATAATTTTTTAAAGGGAGAGGATAGATATCAGCTTAATTCGCTAACTAAGTTTTTATTAACAAAATATGGTTTTGAAGCCTATATAAAAGAAGAAAATTTCCCAGAGGATCTTAAGACGAATGGCTGCAAAGCACTAAGAGCTAATGTAAAAAGAAGATCTGGTGTGTTTTTAACAAGATTGACATTAGAGCTAACAGATTGTAATGGTAGTGTTGTATTTACAGCAGTAGAAGGAAAGAGTAGGAAAAAAGAGTTTAAGGAGGCATATCATGAAGCACTTAGAAATACTTTTACATCGGTAGAGGCGCTTAACTATAGCTATAGTGGTGATAAAGACGAAAAGATTGTTAAAAAAGAAGTTGTTGAAACACCAAGCGTTAAAAAAGAAGAGCCTATACAAACTAAAGAAGAAGAGAAAGAAATCGTAGAGGCTGCATCTCCATCAGAAAATTCGATTACTTACGTTTTTAATGATGTAAGTTTCTTGTTTAAAAAACAAGAATATGGGTATGAGATATTTAAAAGTGAAGAAAAGCAAACCTCTATAGGGAAAATTTTTAAATCTGGAAGCGGAAAAAATTATATAGTTCAGGCAGGAGATTTAAGTGGTAATGGGTATTTTGATGGATATGGTAATTTTATATTAGAGCGTATTAATCCAGCAACCAATAAGCTTATTACAGATACTTTTGCAAGACAGTAAAATTTAATCATTCCTTTAAAAAAGGAAAAACTATACAATGGGGAGGTAAAAGAAGAGTTAATACTCATATTTGTCTCCCCATCTTGATTTAAGAAATGTTCTAAATGAGTTTTCACGTTGGTTGTCTCCGGGCTCATATAATTTTGTATTGGCAATCTCATCAGGAAGAAATTCTTGTTTTACAAAATTGTCTTTATGATTATGAGCATATTTGTAATCTTCACCATATCCTAATTCTTTCATTAATTTGGTTGGTGCATTTCTAATATGTAAAGGAATAGATAAATCTCCTGTTTGTTTTACCAATTGCTGAGCTTTGTTTATAGCCATATAAGACGCGTTACTTTTGGGCGAAGAAGCTAGATAAACCGTGCATTGGCTTAATATAATTCTAGCTTCGGGATAGCCAATAGTATTAACCGCCTGAAATGAGTTATTTGCTAAAATTAAAGCAGTTGGGTTAGCATTTCCGATATCTTCAGAAGCTAATATAATTAACCTTCTGGCAATAAATTTAAGATCTTCGCCACCTTCAATCATACGGGCAAGCCAATATACAGCAGCATTAGGATCGCTTCCTCTAATAGATTTAATAAAAGCAGAGATAATGTCATAATGCTGTTCTCCGGTTTTGTCATATCGCACTGTATTTTGCTGTACTAATTTTGAGACCAGATCATTAGTAATTGTTATGGGTTCCTGATCTTGACTAGAAACAATTAGTTCGAAAATATTTAAAAGTTTACGAGCATCTCCGCCACTTAATCTTAGTAGAGATTCTGTTTCCTTAAGCACTATTTCTTTAGATTTTAAATCCTCATCTTCTTGCATAGCTCTATTAAGTAATGCTTCTAATTCTTTCTTACCAAAAGGATTAAGTGTGTATACCTGGCAACGAGATAAAAGGGCAGGGATGACTTCAAAACTTGGATTTTCTGTAGTGGCACCAATAAGGGTAATCCACCCTTTCTCTACTGCACCTAATAAAGAATCTTGTTGTGACTTACTAAAACGATGAATTTCATCAATAAACAGGATAGGGTTTTTGGCTGTAAACAAACCTCCACTCTGTTTAGCCTTATCAATTACCTCTCTTACTTCTTTAACACCACTATTAATAGCACTAAGCGTGTAGAAAGGTCTTTCTGATTCATTAGCAATGATATTAGCTAATGTTGTTTTTCCCACTCCGGGTGGCCCCCAAAGTATTAAAGAGGGGATAAGTCCTCTTTTGATTTGTTGGGTCAGAGAGCCATCATCACCAATCAGGTGTTCCTGACTTAGATACTGTTCTAAGGATTTTGGACGTATTCGTTCTGCAAGTGGTTTATTCATAAGTGTAAAAATACAAGGTTTTATAGAATTTTGAGTTCAAATATTAGAATGTAATCAAGTAGAAAATGTTTTTTCTAAAAAACATTTTCTACAGATGTGATAATTATTATAAATCTACAGACTTAGAATAAAATATAGGATACACCTGACATTTTAACCGAACTTTTTATTTTGGACTTTTTTTTGATACATTCTTACTACTATGCAAGAAAAAGAGACTCATTTTAAGTTTAATACGGGGGTAGTAGGGTATCCATTGTTGTTTGTATTACTTATTTGGATAGTTTTTTGGTTTGAAATTCGTTTCGACTTAAGTTTCAATCATTTTGGAGTACTTCCTAGAACAATGATTGGGTTAAGAGGAATACTATTCTCTCCTTTTATCCATGCCGATATTACCCATTTGTGGCATAATACTTTACCATTATTGATTTTATCGGCTGCACTCTTCTTTTTCTATCAAAATAATGCTTGGAAAGTATTATGTATAGGAGTTTTTCTTACAGGGTTTTTAACCTGGTTATTAGGTAGACCAGCAAATCATATCGGAGCAAGCGGTGTAATTTATATGCTTTTTGGTTTTTTGTTTTTTAAAGGGATTTTTGCCAAACACTTTAGACTAATTGCATTATCCTTTGTTGTAGTTTTTATTTACGGAAGCATGGTAATGTATGTATTACCGATAGACCCTAAAATTTCATGGGAAGGGCATTTATCAGGGATACTGTCTGGCGCTGTGTTAGCATTTTTTATCAAAAAAGGAGTAGTACAACCCAAAAAATATATCTGGGAATCCGAACATTATGATCCAGAGGAAGATGAGTTTTTAAGGCATTTTGATGAGAATGGTAATTTTATAGAAAACCTGCCTCAGAAAGATTTGGATGATGAGATTAGTATTATATACGAATATAAACCTAATACAGATAGACCTGAAGAAGAATAATCAGTATTATAGCCTTTGCCTTATAATTTCATATAAAAACACACCACAAGCTACAGATACGTTTAATGAGGCAATATCTCCATACATTGGTAGTTTAGCTTGTTGATCTACCAGTTTTAATACAGATTGAGAAATACCTTTACCTTCACTTCCCATAATGATGGCTGTAGGAGTAGTTAAATCTGTATCGTAAATAGTGGTACTAGCTTTTTCTGTAGCAGCTACTATCTGAACACCAGAACCTTGTAAGTAGAACATGGCATCTTTTATATGGTCTACCTTACATATTGGGATCTTGAATACCGCACCAGCAGAAGTTTTTACAGTATCTGCATTAACAGGTGCTCCTCCTTTTTTCTGAATGATAATACCGTGTACTCCTGTACATTCTGCAGTTCTGATAATAGCTCCAAAATTACGAACATCAGAAAGTTGATCGAGAATTAAAAATAAAGGAGTTTCTCCAGATTCAATAACATTCATAACAAGATTTTCGAGATCATAAAAATCGATAGGAGAGGTGTAGGCAACAGCACCTTGATGATTGCTACGGGTTAATCTGTTTAATTTTTCTACAGGGACATAGTTAATGGTGATATTCTGTTTCCTTACAAGGCTCATTAATTCTTTAGCCAGGTCACCATGTAATCCTTTTTGAATAAAAAGCTTATCGATGGTCTTGCCAGACGTTATAGCTTCTATAATTGCTCTGATACCAAAAACTAAGGAATCGTTTTTCATCTGTATATAGTATGTTATTGAGTAGTAAGGCCATATCTTCCATAATGGTAGATCGACATTAACCTAATTGTTTGTAGCTTGTTTATTGGGACCAAAGATAGTATAATAGAAATGAGTTTTAGGAATTGTATACAAAAAAAGGATACGATCAATAGGATCGCATCCTCTATATAATGTATAAATAAAGAAAAAATTAGTCTATGATACTATTTTCTTTAAACTTTAGAGCTATATCAACATTTGTTCCTGCATTTATCACTGTAATGTCACCCACAAGAATAGCTCCATAATGATTTTTTAATATAGGGGTATCTGTGGTTCCAATATTTCTAACAATTTTGTACACATAAATTTCGTCTTTCATAACTTGAACAGATGTAGAAGGTATTCCTGTATCAAAATCAACTTTAGCTTGTTCTACGTCATTGTATGCGTCATAAAACGATGCACCGGTACCTCCTAGCTTTACAAACTGTATGTCTACAGTGTAATTCTCTCCATTAACCGTATTGTTGATAGCCCCAAACCCTTGCGGCCCGATAAAATCAATATCCCCTGCAAAAGTATCATCTTTAGAAATAGAACCAGTTAAGATATCAATCTGATTTTTGGTAAGATCACTATTTAGATTTCCATTTATATCACCGTTAAATGGTTGAGGTGTAATTTCAATTTTAGCTTCTACTTTATCTGTAAGAGTTCCGCTAGAGACAGTAAAGGAATAAATAAGTACATCTCCTTTTGTAAGACCATAAGTAATATAATCTTTGTTTTTAAGATCAATTGTTCCTTTATCAATACCAAAGCCAGCAGAAATATCGGTTTCTGTTCCTGTTTCTCCTTTTCTCCAGGTGACTACAATATCATCAATTTTAGCTCCGGCGGTAGAAGTAACATATTTGATCAAATTAGTAGATGCACTATCTTTAAATTTTATAGAAGAAACCTTATCGGTTAAATTAATAACTTTGGCAACCGATAGTTTTTGTGCAGTTATTGCAGAAGGAATATTTCCTCCAGAAATATCGTATGCTAAATCCAAATCGAAACTTCCTGATGAAACTGTTTCTCCTTCTTCTTCACCGGGAAAAACAAATGGTAATAGTGACGAAGAGTTAAAAGTAGCCGTGTTACCCGAAATCACAGCATCTGCAATTTTAGTTGCCCCTTTATATACATCAAGATTAGTAACCTGGGCATTGGTAAAGCTATTTATGTCAATTTTTAGGTCTTTGTTAATGTCAAATACTGTTATTTCAGTATCAACCAGTTTAACAGCTACTCCAGCAGATACCCCCGTAACCCCTCGATCATCATCGTTTGAACAAGATAGTATTGATCTGATAAATAAAGCAATAAGTATGTTTTTTGTTAATGTTTTCATTTAACTTAATTTTTAATTAGAGTTATTTATTTAAAGTATTTGTCTTATAGACTGCCTGCTTCTATATGATTGCGTAATTTGATCAAATAATTGATTTATTATTTGATTTAAAATACTGCAGAGAATAAACAAAGCCGACTTTTTATAAGCCGGCCTTGTTTGTATAAATACTATGAATGATTGCTATTCTTTTTTTTGAAAAGAGTTTATGCTGGTCATGAAAGATAATCTTGATTGTGTACTTTATGAATCTGCTTTATTTTTTTGGAAATAAAGAAATTTTACATATGTAAAAAATATTGGTTGGATAAGAGAAGGAGAGGGGGACTTGTTTTGGAAGTTTATTAGTATGACTGTGATTTTTCG
Organism: Aquimarina atlantica; assembly: GCF_000626715.1. Taxonomy (GTDB): domain Bacteria; phylum Bacteroidota; class Bacteroidia; order Flavobacteriales; family Flavobacteriaceae; genus Aquimarina; species Aquimarina atlantica. The sequence goes on from NZ_AQRA01000007.1 coordinate 112,888, forward strand.
ACAAACAAAAAGAGGCTATCCAATGGATAGCCTCTTTCGATTTTTGTTATTATTTGGAAATTAGTTTTTAAAAGCCCAAATATCAACATCCATTAGATGACCTCCTTGTGCAGAAATAGCAGCTTGAAAGGAATCTGGATTAGAAACTCTTTCAGAAATAGGGTATAACCAACGTCTTGGAACTACACCAGAAGGATTAAGACCATTAGCTCCATTCGCGTTAGGAGTTAAAGTAGGGTATCCAGTTCTTCTATAATCATTCCATACTTCAATAGGAGTGTTACCATAAAGAGCTTTATATTTTTCAACAATAATAGTCTCGATATCTGCATCAAGAGTACCTCCTAATGCTAATGCACCAGTATATGTTGCAATATCAGCTGCAGGTACACCTATAAACTCCATGTTTGCAGTTACAGCAGCTACTAATGCAGCTGTACCATCTCCACCTGTACGCTCAAGAGCTTCAGCTTCAATAAACTTTTGCTCTGCATAAGTAATTAGTAAACCAGGAGAGCTATATTGAGCCCAAAAAAGATCTTCATTTCCGTCAAACAAAGGAACCGCCCCAGAAGAGTTTATATATAAATTATATCTAGGATCTCCAGTCATTAAAGTATCAAAATGAGGGTCAATCCCCATAGTCTTTGGTCTTAGGATACCAAACGACGCTAATGGGTTTCCTTCATTTTGAGTAGTTCCAAATGGGAATTGAGCTTGCTCTCCATTGCTGCTCATAGCACTTGTTATGGCAGCTAATGCTTTGGTAGAAGCTTGCGGATCTCTTTTTGTAAGCTGAATCAAATAACGTGCTTTTAGGGCATTGGCTACTTTAATCCATCCATCATTATCAAGTGCTACCAAGCTTCCTTGGATACTTAATTCATCAGTAGCGGTTAAATCAACTATGGCTTCATCTAATATTCTTATGATATCAGCATATATTGATTCTTGGGAATCATACTTAGGAAACAAATTTTCTTCTCCTTGAAATGCTTCAGAAAAAGGAGCATCACCCCAACAATTCGTAACCATTCCTATATTTGCAGCTAAATATATTTTTGCAACACCTCTACTGTTAACACCTTTTGTGTCAGTAGTTTTTTCTATAATTGTTGCACAGTCTCTCATTGAACCTGTATAAATACCTCCATCCCAAAAATTACTTATATCATTTTCATCAATTACATAGCGAGTGTATCCTTCTTGTTGAGCATCAATACCATTCCATTGCTGGGTAACAATACCTGCCAAACGACCTAAACCAGCTGTAATATTTCTATGTGACTGAGCTTGCATAACTGGCATAATTGCTTTGATGGGCACAATTTCTTCAACTGGTCTAGTCGGATCTTCATCAGTAGTGCCATATTCACATGATAGCAACATCGTAACCGATGCTATCAAGAGAATAAAAGTCTTATTTATTTTATATATTCTTTTCATTTTTGCTTTTTTTAGAAATTAAGTTTAAGTGAAACAGCATAACTTCTAGTATTAGGCTGATTAAAATAATCTAAACCAATACCATTAGAATCTCCTGTAAGGTTAGTTTCAGGGTCAACTCCTGGGTAATCCGTGTTTAACCATAAGTTTCTTCCTGATATAGTAATAGAACCAGAAGAAAGAGGAGTACTGTTTAATAGTTTTTCACCAAAAGTATAAGTTAAAGAAGCTTCTCTTAAACGAACCCATGATGTATCAAAAACGCTATCTTCACCTATACCTCCGAAGCCATTTCTAGTCCATACATTGACACCTGTAGAGTTATCTGCTAAAGCAACTTGTTGCGTGTTTCGTTGTCCTGTAGATTGTACCACTCCATCATATACGAAGTTAGTAATCTCCCTTTGATCACCAGTTTTTTGAGAAACTCCAAAGAAATCTAAAATACCACAGGTACCACACCACATATCTCCTCCTTCTTTAATGTCAAATAAGAAACCTAAAGAAAGATTTTTGTAGGAAACAGTATTTCTAATACCCATTTGCCAATCAGGAATTGGATCTCCGATAATCCCAGATTCTGCATCTACAATTGGGAAACCGTTATCATCAATTAAAATATTATTATTATTATCTCTAGAATATCTTCCGCCATATATTGCTCCATAAGATTCTCCAGGAAGTACTCTGGAAGAGACTGAGGTAAATCCAGCTAAAGTAAATGACTCAACTCCAGGGGCAAGTTCAACAACTTTTGACTCATAAGTAGTCCAGTTTACATCAATATTCCAAGAGAAATCATCAGTACGAACAGGTACAAAGTTTGCACCGATTTCAATACCATTATTTTCTATTTTACCAGCATTAGTATTACGACCATTAAAACCTGAAGATGGAGCTGCGTCAACTGGGAATACTTGACCAGTTGTTTCTTTGTCGTAGTAAGTAATATCTAATCCTATTCTTGAGTTGAAGAATTTTATTTCTCCACCAAATTCCAATTCTGTAGTTTCTTCTGGTCGAATCTGATTACTTCCAGAACTATTATCTCGTTCTAATGCAACTACTCCAAATGCAGGGAAGTTATTGTTTCCCCCAAATATAAAACCATCACCTCCAGCTATTCCAGGTTCAAAGAAAGTTTTAGTAGCATAAATCGGTGCATCATTACCAGTTTTACCATAGGATGCTCTTAATTTTCCATAGTTTACTAGTTCACTTTCAAAAAGCTCACTAAAAACAAAACTTAGACCTGTACTATAAGATAGGAAATCATTGTCATTGGTTGGAAGGGTAGAAGACCAGTCATTTCTAACCGAACCATTGATGAAAAGCATTTCATTAATTCCAAATTTAACATCTGCAAAAACAGCATCTAGTTTTTTTCTGAATACAGCATTGGTATTAATTTGACTTGATGTGTTTGATATATCAAAAAAGCCAGGAATAGTAAGTCCATCTCCTTGTGTAGTTCTTCTTAAGTAATCACTGCTATAGTTTTCATACCCAATTAAACCATTAAATGTGATAGATTCTGATATATCTTTATTAAATAATGCCATAAAGTTAGTTGTAATATCTTCATTAAAGATATTATCATCAATCACTCTACCTGCACGAGTGCCTGCAGAAAATATATCTCGAGAATTTTTTCTCACATCACTATATCTGTCATAAGCATATCTACCTTGTAGAGTTAACCAATCCATTGGGCGATATTCAAAGGATAGCCTACCGGTAAACCTATTAACATCATCAAATGACGGATTTTTTGCAACGGTCCAATATGGATTATCGTATACGCCTGCTCTATAACTTCTTTGAGTTCCGTCAGGTAATTCGTAAACTGTACGTTCATCCACACCTTCTCTACCTTTTAAGCCATTACCATTATCAAAAGTAGGAGTAGTTCTTAATAAACCAAGCATAATACCTGAAATATTTGAACCTCTTTGTACTCTTCGTCCACCAGAGTTTACAAAAGCACCACTTGCAGAGATTTCAAACTTATCAGAAAGATCTGCTGTTATATCTGCTCTAAAAGATTTTTTTGCAAATTGTTCAGTTGGAGCAACTCCTGTTTGATCTAGTTTACCCGCAGATAAGTAATATCTTACAGTTTCGGTACCACCACGTACAGATGCATTTAAATCTGTTAATAAACCTTTAACGAAAAAATCATAATGGTCATATGTCTCTGCAGCACGTCCATTTCCTGTCCCTGCAGGTACTAATCTACCAAATCTATGGTATGGATAAGTTGAATCTCCATCATATTCAAGGGTAGAAACTCTTGGTCCCCAACTTGACCCTGCTTGGGTTTCTGGTCCAAAATAGTTTCCGTTAACACCTTGAGCAAATTCTCGTTGTAAATCTGGAACTTGAGTAATTTCACTTACCTGTACGGATGAATTAATAGATACCGTTGGAGCACCACTTTTACCTTTTTTGGTGGTAATGATAACAACACCATTTGCAGCTCTTAAACCATATAAGGTTTGCGCAGCAATACCTTTAAGGATAGAAATGCTTTCGATATCATTTTGGTTGATATCAATTGCTCTGTTAGAGTTATCAGCACCTCCAGTATTATTTCCAATACTCGAGTTGTCAATAGGTACCCCATCAACAATAAAAAGAGGTGAATTACTTCTTAATATAGAAGTGTTACCCCGAATTCTTATGTTCGCAGATGCACCAACAGAACCAGAAGATGAAACAACTGAAACCCCAGGAGCTTTCGCTGTTAAGGAACTTACTAAGTTAACCTCTCCAGTGTTTTCAATTTCATCATCTGCTACTGTAGCAATGGCATAACTTAAAGACCTTGGTTTAGCCTTAATACCTCTTGCAGTTACAATAACTTCTTCTAGCTCTGAAGCAGAAGCAGATAATTGAACATTAATTGAGTTACCGTCCCCAATTACTACTTCTTTCGTGTCGAATCCGACATAACTGAAAGAAAGCACTCCTCCCCGATTCGCCTGAAGGGAATAGTTCCCATCAAAATCGGTTTGAGTACCACTTGCTGTATTTTTTACAACAACATTAACCCCAGGAAGAGGTAACCCTTTATCATCGGTCACAGTTCCTGAAATTGTTTTTTCCTGTGCAAAAGTGAATTGCACAACAAACGCTAGTAATAGCGTTAGAATTCCACTAAACTTTGTTCTCATTTTACAATTTATTTGAATTAGCCAGTTCCAAAAATCATAATAATATCTTTATAAAACAACTTTTTGTTATTAAAATTTAAATTGTAGCTATTATGATGAGTCCGAAATCGTAAGGTGTTGTTGTAGGAGGGATGTAAGGTGTTTGTAAGATTTTTTATGCCTTTATTATTATTAAGTATCACATAATGAACAACTTCTTTGATTGTTTGTGGCAAAGTGTTGATGTGGACTTCTCTAGATTTATGGCTTGTTTAAATAATGATATAAAAATATAAGAGCTTTCTGACAGTAGTTCTTACTTTATGTAAAAAAGCTTTCCTAGTCTTTATTTTATGATGATGGATGTGTTGAAATAAATAGATATTAGGTTTGTGTGATCCTGAAAAGATGAATGTTCTTGTTTTGAATATTTGAAAAATCATCAGATTCTTAGTAGATGAAATTCTTGATGTTATAATATCATAGGTGCTTTGGTAGAAGGTGTTCTTTTGATTAAGAAGTTTTGAGAACATGATAACATATAATAATAGGTGTTATTTTGTTTGTATATACTGTTAAGTTTTTAGATTTGATTATTTGTGATACATATATAAAGGATATAATATGATGTACAAGAGGGTATGTTGCTGTTCGCAAGTTTTTTTGATAGGGGATGGTATTGTGATTAAAGGTGTTAGTGGTTTAAAATGTAATTGTTTTAAAATTATATAAGATGTGTATATATTAAGGTGTTATAATTACAGTATTATCTTTGTCTCGTATTTAAGTTAAGATGAAAGTTTTTGTTGCAGTTTATTTTGGAAACATTACTGTTATGCCTTGTTTATTTCGGGTGATATATATAAAGGAATAAAAATTAATCTCTTAGGATTTGATTTGCTCGAAAATATTTCTACCTTTGCAGCCCTTTAAAAGGGATATTTTTTAAATTTTAATAATAGTGTAAAGCAAATTATGCCAACAATTTCACAATTAGTAAGAAAAGGTAGAGCCAAAATAACTAAGAAGAGTAAATCGGCTGCTTTGGATTCGTGCCCGCAACGCCGCGGTGTTTGTACACGTGTTTATACTACTACACCAAAAAAACCAAATTCAGCTATGCGTAAAGTAGCTCGTGTTAGGTTAACGAATGGTAAAGAAGTAAATGCGTACATCGGTGGTGAAGGTCATAACCTCCAGGAGCACTCGATAGTATTAGTTAGAGGTGGAAGGGTAAAAGATTTACCAGGAGTTAGATATCACATTGTTCGTGGAGCTTTAGACACCGCAGGTGTAGAAGGAAGAACACAACGTAGATCTAAGTATGGTGCTAAACGCCCTAAGAAGTAATCAAAAAAACTTTAAGAAGAAGACATGAGAAAAAGAAAGGCTAAAAAAAGACCGATTTTGCCGGATCCACGTTTTAACGATCAATTAGTTACACGTTTTGTGAACATGATGATGTGGGATGGAAAGAAATCGACAGCTTTCAAAATATTCTATGATGCAATTGATATCGTAGAAGAGAAAAAACAAAATGACGAAAAAACGTCTTTAGAAATTTGGAAAGATGCTTTATCTAATGTAATGCCACACGTAGAGGTGCGAAGCCGTCGTGTAGGAGGAGCTACTTTTCAGATTCCTAATCCAATCAGACCAGATCGTAAAATATCTACCGCTATGAAGTGGTTGATTCAATTTTCACGTAAAAGAAATGAGAAATCTATGGCTCAGAAACTTGCTGCAGAAATTATAGCTGCAGAAAAAGAAGAAGGAGCTGCTGTTAAGAAAAGAGTAGATACTCATAAAATGGCTGAAGCAAATAAAGCATTCTCTCACTTTAGATTTTAATCGTTAAGAAATGGCTAGAGATTTAAAATATACTAGAAATATAGGAATTGCTGCGCATATTGACGCAGGGAAAACTACAACCACCGAACGTATTCTTTATTATACTGGGGTGAGTCATAAAATTGGTGAGGTGCATGATGGTGCAGCTACTATGGATTGGATGGAGCAAGAGCAAGAGCGTGGTATCACGATTACTTCTGCTGCTACAACATGTGAGTGGAATTTTCCAACAGAAAATGGTAAACCAGTAGCTGATACTAAAGGATATCATTTTAATATAATTGATACTCCAGGTCACGTTGATTTTACTGTAGAGGTAAACCGTTCTTTAAGAGTATTAGATGGGTTGGTATTCTTATTTAGTGCTGTTGATGGTGTAGAGCCTCAATCAGAAACAAACTGGAGACTTGCTGATAATTATAAAGTACCAAGAATTGGTTTTGTAAATAAAATGGATCGTCAGGGGTCTAACTTTATGGCAGTTTGTCAGCAAGTTAAGGATATGTTAGGGTCTAATGCTGTGCCAATTGTAATGAATATTGGTGATGAAGCAGATTTTAAAGGTATTGTAGACTTAGTGAAAAACCGTGCAATTGTATGGCATGATGAAACACAAGGTTCTACATTTGATGTTATTGATATTCCAGAAGAATTAAAGGCTGAAGCTGCAGAATTAAGAGGTAAACTTATTGAAGAGGTTGCTGCTTATGATGAAAATCTTTTAGAGAAATTTATGGAAGATGAAGATTCAATTACAGAAGAAGAAGTGCACGCTGCACTTAGAGCTGCTGTAATGGATATGTCTATTATTCCTATGATTTGTGGATCTGCATTTAAAAATAAAGGAGTGCAGTTTCTTTTAGATGCTGTATGTCGTTATTTGCCTTCTCCAACAGATAAAGAAGGTATTGTGGGTATAAACCCTAATACTGATAAGGAAGAATTACGTAAGCCAGATGTGAAAGAACCATTTTCTGCTTTAGCGTTTAAGATTGCTACAGATCCTTTTGTAGGACGTTTAGCATTCTTTAGAGCATACTCTGGTCGTTTAGATGCTGGATCATATATTTTGAATAACCGTTCAGGTAAAAAAGAACGTATTTCTCGTATTTATCAAATGCACTCTAATAAGCAAAATGCAATTGAGTATATCGAAGCAGGAGATATAGGAGCGGCAGTAGGATTTAAGGATATCAAGACTGGTGATACTATGTCTGATGAAAAGAACCCTATTGTTTTAGAATCTATGGATTTTCCTGATCCGGTAATTGGTATTGCAGTTGAGCCTAAGACTAAAGCAGATGTTGATAAATTAGGTTTGGCTTTGGCTAAACTGGCAGAAGAAGATCCAACATTTACAGTTAGAACAGATGAAGCTTCAGGACAGACAATTATTTCTGGAATGGGTGAGCTTCACTTAGATATTATTGTTGACCGTTTAAGACGTGAATTCAAGGTTGAAGTAAATCAAGGTCAGCCACAAGTAGAGTATAAAGAAGCAATTACACAAAGAGCAGAACACAGAGAGGTGTACAAAAAGCAATCTGGTGGTCGTGGTAAATTTGCAGATATTGTATTTACACTTGAACCTGCAGAAGAAGGAAAAGTTGGACTTGAATTTGAGTCTACAATCAAAGGAGGTAATGTTCCTAAAGAATTTATTCCTTCTATTGAAAAAGGATTTAAGATGGCTATGACTAACGGGCCATTAGCTGGATATGAAGTTGATGCTATGAAAGTAACACTTAGTGATGGTTCTTATCATGATGTGGATTCTGATCAACTATCTTTCGAATTGGCTGCTAAATTAGGTTTTAAAAATGCTGCTAAAGCTGCTAAAGCTGTAATTATGGAGCCGATCATGAAGCTAGAAGTTATTACTCCAGAAGAAAATATGGGTGATATCGTTGGTGATCTTAATCGTCGTAGAGGGCAAGTAAGTGATATGGGTGATCGTGCAGGAGCAAAAACTGTAAAAGCAACCGTTCCACTTTCTGAAATGTTTGGATATGTAACAACATTAAGAACATTGTCATCTGGTAGAGCAACATCAACAATGGAATTTTCTCACTATGCTGAAACCCCTTCTAATATCTCTGAAGAAGTAATTGCAGCTGCAAAAGGAGTTAACGCTTAATTATTACAGAAATGAGTCAAAAAATCAGAATAAAACTAAAATCTTACGATCATAACTTGGTAGATAAGTCTGCAGAGAAAATCGTAAAGACGGTAAAGAGTACAGGAGCTGTAGTAACTGGGCCAATTCCTTTGCCAACACATAAGAAAATTTTTACGGTGCTTCGTTCTCCACACGTAAACAAAAAATCCAGAGAGCAATTTCAATTAAGTTCTTATAAAAGACTTTTGGATATTTATAGCTCTTCTTCAAAAACGATTGATGCGTTAATGAAGTTGGAATTACCAAGTGGAGTAGAGGTTGAAATCAAAGTGTGATAGAACTTTGGTTTCGTAAGTGCACCTTACGATAAAATGTCCCAAGCTGTATGCGAGGGAAAAACGGCAAAAAAAATACATTCAGGGTTGAACGTGTTTTGACCCTGTTTTTTTGCAAAGGAGTAAAAGAATTGAAAGTAATTTCAATATAGAATAAGTAAATCATTAATAAATAATTAAATATGTCTGGGTTAATAGGAAAAAAGATCGGCATGACCAGCATCTTCGATGAAAATGGAAAGAATATTCCATGTACAGTAATCGAAGCTGGACCATGTGTGGTTACCCAAGTCAGAACTGAAGAAGTTGACGGTTATGAAGCTGTTCAGCTAGGTTTCGATGACAAAGCGGACAAAAATGCTACTAAAGCGGCACTAGGTCACTTTAAGAAAGCAGGAACTGTTGCTAAGCGTAAAGTTGTCGAATTCAAAGGTTTTGATGAGGAGTACAAATTAGGAGATACAGTAACTGTTGAACACTTTGCCGAAGGAGAATTTGTTGATGTGTCAGCAACCTCAAAAGGAAAAGGTTTTCAAGGGGTGGTAAAGAGACACAATTTTGGTGGTGTTGGTCAAGCAACTCATGGTCAGCATAACCGTTTAAGAGCTCCTGGTTCTATTGGTGCTGCATCATATCCTGCAAGAGTTTTCAAAGGAATGAAAATGGCAGGTAGAATGGGTGGAGAAAAAGTAAAAGTTCAAAACTTAAGAGTGTTAAAAGTAGTTCCTGAAAAGAATATACTTGTTGTTAAAGGATGTGTTCCTGGACATAAAAACGCTTATGTAACTATTCAGAAGTAATGAAAGTAGCGGTAATTGATATAAACGGAAAAGAAACAGGAAGAAAGGCAGACCTTTCTGATGCTGTTTTTGGTATAGAGCCAAATGATCATGCTGTATACTTAGATGTGAAGCAATACTTGGCTAATCAACGTCAAGGTACTCATAAGGCTAAGGAACGTGCAGAGATTGCAGGTAGTACTAGAAAGATAAAAAAGCAAAAAGGGACAGGTACCGCGAGAGCTGGTAGTATAAAATCTCCTATATTTAAAGGTGGAGGTAGAATTTTTGGCCCTAGACCACGTAGCTACTCTTTTAAATTAAATAAAAACTTAAAGAGATTAGCACGTAGATCTGCGTTAAGTATTAAGGCAAATGACAAAGCAATAACAGTGATTGAAGACTTTACTTTTGATACTGTAAAAACTAAGAATTTTACTGCGGTTTTAAAGTCTTTAGGACTTGAAAACAAAAAATCTTTGTTTGTGTTGGCTGAGTCGAATAAAAATGTATATTTGTCGTCACGCAATTTGAAAAGTTCAGAAGTTATAACTTCCTCAGAATTAAGTACTTATAAAATACTTAATGCAAATAATGTTGTGCTTTTGGAAAGTTCTTTGAAAGGAATTGAAACGAATTTAAGTAAATAGAAGCCATGAGTATCTTAATAAAACCTATTATTACAGAAAAGGCTACTACAGATAGTGAAGTGTTTAACCGCTATGGTTTTGTAGTAGATAAGAAAGCGAATAAGGTAGAGATCAAAAAAGCAGTTGAAGCTGCTTATGGTGTATCTGTTACTAAAGTTCGAACAATAAATGTCCGTCCAGATCGTAATACCCGTTATACAAAAACAGGTATGGTCACTGGTAAAACAAGTGCTTATAAAAAAGCAATTGTACAGGTGGCGGAAGGTGAAGTAATTGATTTATATAGTAATCTTTAAGACTAGAAAATGTCAGTAAGAAAATTAAAGCCAATTACCCCAGGTCAGCGTTTTAGAGTAGTAAATGGATTTGACGCCATCACTACTGATAAGCCGGAAAAAAGCCTATTGGCTCCGAAAAAAAGATCTGGAGGTAGAAACAGTCAAGGAAAAATGACTATGCGCTACAAAGGTGGTGGTCATAAAAGAAGGTATCGTATCATTGATTTTAAACGTGATAAGCAAGGAATTCCTGCTACCGTTGCGACAATAGAGTACGATCCAAACAGAACTGCATTTATAGCGTTGCTAAATTACCAAGATGGTGAGAAGCGCTATGTTATCGCTCAAAATGGTTTACAGGTAGGTCAGAATGTCGTTTCTGGTAGCAATGTTGCTCCAGAGATCGGTAATGCTATGCCGCTTAGTGATATACCATTAGGTACAATCATTTCTTGTATAGAATTACGTCCGGGTCAAGGTGCTGTTATGGCACGTAGTGCTGGATCATTTGCTCAGCTTATGGCTAGAGATGGTAAGTTTGCTACAGTAAAATTACCTTCTGGTGAAGTGAGAATGATACTAGTTAACTGTATGGCTACTATAGGTGCTATATCTAATAGTGATCATCAATTGATCGTAGGAGGTAAAGCTGGTAGAACAAGATGGTTAGGTCGTCGTCCTCGTACAAGACCAGTAGCGATGAACCCTGTTGATCACCCAATGGGTGGTGGAGAAGGACGCTCTTCTGGAGGTCACCCACGTTCTAGAAAAGGTCTTCCTGCAAAAGGATTTAGAACCCGTTCTAAGACGAAAGCGAGTAATAAGTATATTGTAGAACGTAGAAAGAAATAATAAGATATGGCACGTTCATTAAAAAAAGGACCTTACGTTCACTATAAGTTAGAGAAAAAAGTAGCTGCAAATGTAGAAGCTAATAAAAAGTCTGTTATTAAGACTTGGTCTAGAGCATCTATGATTACTCCTGACTTTGTAGGGCAAACAATTGCAGTTCATAATGGTCGCCAGTTTGTACCGGTATATATTACCGAGAATATGGTAGGTCATAAATTAGGAGAATTTTCGCCAACACGTTCTTTTAGAGGACACGCTGGTGCTAAAAATAAAGGTAAAAAATAATTTAAGTCATGGGAGTTCGTAAAAGAGAAATGGCAGAAAGAATTAAGGAAGAGAAAAAGCAAATCGCTTTTGCTAAGCTTAATAACTGCCCTACGTCACCTCGTAAGATGCGTTTAGTAGCAGATTTAGTTCGTGGTGTAAAAGTTGAAAAGGCGCTTCATATTCTTAGATTTAACCCTAAAGAAGCATCACGTCGTTTAGAAAAGTTATTGCTTTCGGCAATAGCAAACTGGCAGGCGAAAAATGAAGACGCTAGCATCGAAGATGCAGATCTTTTTATTAAAGAGATTCGTGTAGATGGAGGAAGTATGTTAAAAAGACTTCGTCCTGCTCCACAGGGTCGTGCACACAGAATAAGAAAACGCTCTAATCACGTAACAATAGTGGTTGCAGCAAACAATAATACACAAAGCTAATATAAACTATGGGACAGAAGACAAATCCAATCGGAAATCGCCTTGGTATTATCAGAGGATGGGAATCTAACTGGTATGGAGGTAATGACTACGGTGATAAACTTGCCGAAGACGATAAGATTAGAAAGTATGTACACGCACGTTTATCAAAAGCTAGTGTATCTAGAGTAATTATTGAGCGTACGCTTAAACTTGTAACCGTTACTATCACTACTGCCAGACCTGGTATTATTATCGGAAAAGGTGGTCAAGAGGTAGACAAGTTAAAAGAAGAGCTTAAGAAAATTACTGAAAAGGAAGTTCAGATCAATATTTTTGAAATTAAAAGACCAGAACTTGATGCATTTTTGGTAGGATCGAGTGTTGCAAGACAGATCGAAAGCCGTATCTCATACCGTCGTGCTATTAAAATGGCTATCGCGGCAGCAATGAGAATGAATGCAGAGGGTATCAAAATCCAGATTTCAGGACGTTTGAACGGGGCAGAAATGGCACGTACAGAGTCTTATAAAGAAGGTCGTATTCCTTTATCAACATTTAGAGCTGACATAGATTATGCTTTGGTAGAATCACACACTACTTATGGTAGATTGGGTGTTAAAGTATGGATTATGAAAGGCGAAGTATATGGTAAAAGAGAGCTTTCTCCTTTGGTTGGTTTATCCAAAAAACAAGGAAAAGGTGACAGAGGTGGACGAAGTGGAGGTAATAACAAATCACGTCGTAGAAAGTAATTTTTTAAAGTAAATTAACAATGTTACAGCCTAAAAGAACAAAATTCCGTAAGCAACAAAAAGGACGTATGAAAGGTCTTTCTCAAAGAGGACATACACTTTCTAACGGTACTTTCGGAATCAAATCATTAGATTCAAGTTTTGTTACTGCTAGACAAATAGAAGCAGCTCGTATTTCTGCTACTCGTTATATGAAAAGAGAAGGTTCTCTGTGGATTAAAATTTTCCCAGACAAACCTATAACTAAGAAACCTCTTGAAGTACGTATGGGTAAAGGAAAAGGTGCTGTTGAGTATTGGGCAGCAGTAGTAAAACCAGGAAGAATATTATTTGAAATAAGTGGAGTGCCTTATGACGTAGCTAAAGAAGCTTTACGTTTGGCAGCTCAGAAACTTCCTGTAAAAACTAAGTTTATAGTAGCTAGAGATTATCAAGCTTAATATTTGAGGATTATGAAACAATCAGAAGTAAAAGAATTATCTACAGCTGAATTACAAGAGGAACTTGGTAAATCTCAAAAAGCGTATTCAGATTTAAGAATGGCTCACGCTATGTCTCCATTAGAAAATCCTTTACAATTACGTAAAGTAAGAAGATCTATTGCGAGAATGGCTACAGAGCTAACAAAAAGAGAATTAAACGGTTAATTCTGCTGAAAGATGGAAAAAAGAAATTTAAGAAAAGAGCGTATAGGAGTTGTTACTAGTAACAAAATGCAGAAATCTATTGTGGTTTCTGAAGTTAAAAAGGTAAAACATCCTATGTACGGAAAATTCGTGTTAAAAACGAAAAAATACGTTGCACACGACGAGAAAAACGACTGCAATATTGGTGATACTGTAAAGATCATGGAAACAAGACCTATGAGTAAAACCAAATGCTGGAGATTAGTAGAAGTAATTGAAAGAGCGAAGTAATTATGGTACAACAAGAGTCTAGATTAAAAGTAGCCGATAACACAGGTGGAAAAGAAGTTTTAGTCATTCGTGTTTTAGGTGGTACAAAAAGAAGATACGCCTCTGTAGGAGACAAAATAGTTGTCAGTGTAAAAGAAGCAACTCCAAATGGAAACATTAAAAAAGGAGCAGTTTCAACTGCAGTTGTAGTTCGTACCAAAAAAGAAGTGCGTAGACCAGACGGTTCTTATATCCGTTTTGATGATAACGCATGTGTTTTGTTAACTCCAACAGGAGAGATGAGAGGAACACGTGTTTTTGGTCCGGTAGCAAGAGAACTTCGTGATAAGCAATTCATGAAGATTGTTTCACTAGCGCCAGAAGTGCTTTAAAACATTTGTGAAGATGACAAAGCTAAAAATAAAGTCAGGAGATACAGTACGAGTTATTGCTGGAGACAACAAAGGTCAAGAAGGAACCGTACAGAAAGTATTGAAGGATAAGAACAAGGCGATTGTAGAAGGTGTGAACTTAGTGTCAAAACACCAGAAGCCTAGTGCTACAAACCCACAAGGAGGTATTGTAAAGCAAGAAGCACCTATTCATATTTCTAACTTATCATTGTTAACCGCTAAAGGTGAAACAACAAGAGTTGGGTATAGAATAGAAGGAGATAAGAAAGTGAGATTTTCTAAAAAATCTAATGAAGTAATATAGTTATGGCTTATATCCCAAGATTAAAACAAGAGTACAAAGACAGAGTAGTGTCAGCTCTTACAGAAGAATTCAGCTATGATAATGTAATGCAAGTACCAAAACTTAAAAAAATAGTTTTAAGTAGAGGTGTTGGCGCAGCAGTAGCTGATAAAAAGTTAATCGACTATGCAGTAGACGAATTAACAAATATAACAGGTCAGAAAGCTATAGCAACGATTTCTAAAAAGGATGTTGCTTCTTTCAAATTACGTAAAGGAATGCCAATTGGTGCAAAAGTTACGTTAAGAGGAGAAAGAATGTATGAATTTTTAGATCGTCTTATTACTTCAGCTTTACCACGTGTTAGAGATTTTAACGGAATTAAAGCTACAGGTTTTGATGGTAGAGGTAATTACTCATTAGGTGTTCTTGAGCAGATTATTTTCCCTGAGATTGATATCGATAAAGTAAATAAGATTTCAGGAATGAACATTACTTTCGAAACTTCGGCAAAAACCGATAAAGAAGCAAAATCATTGTTAACCGAACTAGGATTACCTTTTAAAAAGAATTAATTATGGCTAAAGAATCAATGAAAGCCCGTGAGGTGAAGAGAGCAAAAACTGTAGCAAAGTATGCTGAAAAACGTAAAGCTTTGAAAGAAGCTGGAGATTATGAAGCATTACAGAAGTTGCCTAAAAATGCTTCGCCAATTCGTAAGCATAATCGTTGCAAGTTAACAGGAAGACCAAAAGGGTATATGCGTCAGTTTGGAATTTCTCGTGTAACGTTCAGAGAGATGGCGAACAAAGGATTAATTCCGGGAGTAACAAAAGCTAGTTGGTAATAACAAAGTAAATTAATTGGTTTAAGGTTCGATTAAAAATATTGAAAACCAAAACCATAAATAATAAACAATGAATACAGATCCTATAGCAGATTATTTAACCAGAATTCGTAATGCAAATAGTGCTCAACACAGAGTAGTTGAGATTCCTGCATCGAAGGTTAAAAAAGAGATCACTAAGATATTATTCGATCAAGGATATATTTTAAGTTATAAATTTGAAGATAATACAACACAAGGTACTATTAAAATAGCACTTAAATACGATAAAATAACTAAAGAACCAGTTATTAAAGAATTACAAAGAATCAGTAAGCCTGGGTTACGTAAGTATGCAGGGTCTAATGATATCCCAAGAATTCTTAACGGATTAGGTATTGCAATAGTTTCTACTTCTCATGGTGTAATGACCGGTAAACGTGCAAAGCAAGAGAATGTAGGTGGTGAGGTACTTTGCTACGTATATTAACAGTATAAAAGACAAAAGAAATGTCAAGAATAGGAAAAAATCCAGTAACTATTCCGTCTGGTGTCACTGTTGAAGTGACAGGTAATGTTGTTACTGTTAAAGGAAAATTAGGAGAGCTTTCTCAGGAAATCGATAGTGTCGATGTAAAAGTCGAAGAAGGTCAGGTAGTTCTAGAAAGACCTAGCGAAGCCAAAGATCATAAAGCAAAGCATGGTTTATATCGTTCTTTGATTAACAATATGGTAGTAGGTGTTTCTGAAGGGTTTACTAAAGAGTTAGAATTAGTAGGAGTTGGTTATAGAGCTTCTAATCAAGGTCAGAAATTAGATTTGGCTTTGGGATTCTCTCATAATATAGTTTTAGACGTAGCACCAGAAGTTAAAGTCGAAACTATTTCAGAAAAAGGTAAGAACCCTATCGTAAAATTAACTTCTCATGATAAGCAATTGGTGGGTCAGATAGCAGCTAAAATTAGAGGCTTCCGTAAACCAGAACCTTATAAAGGGAAGGGGATCAAATTCGTAGGAGAACAATTAAGAAGAAAAGCAGGTAAATCTGCATAATAACTAACGTTATGGCATTCTCAAAAGATTCAAGAAGATTAAAGATAAGAAAGCGTATCCGCGGTAATGTAAGCGGTACAGAACAACGTCCTAGATTATCTGTTTTTAGAAGTAATAAAGAAATCTATGCTCAGGTCATAGATGATGTAACTGGTAAAACAATCAGTGCTGCTTCTTCAAGAGATAAAGACATTGCTTCAGCAAAAGGAACTAAGATTGAAAAAGCAAACTTGGTAGGAAAAGCACTTGCTGAAAAAGCTAAGAAAGCTGGTGTAGAAACCGTATCCTTTGATAGAGGAGGGTATTTGTATCACGGTAGAGTAAAATCATTAGCAGACGGTGCTAGAGAAGCAGGACTTAAATTCTAAGAAAATATGTATCAAAAATATAAAAACGCAGAATTAGTAAAACCAAGCGGGCTTGAACTTAAAGATCGTTTAGTTGGTGTGCAACGTGTAACTAAGGTAACTAAAGGTGGTAGAGCATTTGGTTTCTCGGCAATAGTTGTTGTAGGTGACGAAAATGGTGTTGTAGGTCACGGTTTAGGTAAGTCTAAAGAGGTAGCAGAAGCTATCGCTAAGGCAGTAGAAGATGCAAAAAAGAATTTGGTTCGCATTCCATTACATAAAGGTACATTACCTCACGAACAAAAAGGTAAGTATGGTGGTGCAAGAGTTTTACTCTTACCTGCTGCTACAGGTACCGGGGTAATAGCTGGTGGAGCAATTCGTGCAGTATTAGAATCTGTAGGGGTACATGATGTACTTTCTAAAAACCAAGGATCGTCTAACCCACACAATGTGGTGAAAGCAACGTTTGATGCTTTGTTACAATTGCGTAGTGCGCAACAAGTAGCAGCTCAACGTGGAGTTTCACTAGAAAAAGTGTTTAAAGGATAAATTCAGGAACGATGGCAAAGATTAAAATTACTAAAGTAAAAAGTGCGATTAACCGTACTCAGAGACAGAAGAGAACCCTAGAGGCTCTAGGTCTTAAAAAGATCGGCCAGGTTGTGGAGCATGAAGATACTCCTAATATCCTTGGGATGGTAAATAAAGTTAAACATTTAGTTTCAATAGAAACAAAATAATAAAAGCACATGGATTTAAGTAACTTAAAACCTGCTGCAGGTTCGGTAAAAAATAATAGCAAGCGAGTAGGTCGTGGACAAGGTTCTGGAAAGGGAGGAACTGCTACTCGTGGACATAAAGGAGCAAAATCACGTTCTGGATATTCTAAAAAGATAGGATTTGAAGGTGGGCAAATGCCACTTCAAAGACGTGTGCCAAAATTTGGTTTTAAAAACATCAACAGAAAAGAGTATCAAGGGATTAATTTAGACACACTACAAAAATTAGTAGATGATGGTAAAATTAAAGATACTGTTGATCTGGATGTGATTTTAACTACACGTTTGGCGGGGAAAAATGATTTGGTTAAAATATTGGGAAGAGGTGAACTGAAAGCAAAATTAAAAGTTTCAGCTCACAAATTTACAGCCACTGCAAAAGCTGCTATAGAAGCAGCAGGTGGTGAAGCAGTAACCTTATAATAGACAATTCATGAAATTTATTGACACAATAAAAAACATTTGGAAAATCGAAGAACTAAAGAATAGAATCTTAGTTACGCTAGGATTACTTTTAGTATATCGATTTGGGGCGCAAATAGTACTTCCGGGAATAGATGCTTCAGAATTAGCAAACCTGGGAACACAAACTCAAGATGGTTTGTTGGGATTACTTAACGCGTTTACAGGAGGAGCTTTTGCTAACGCTTCAGTATTTGCATTAGGTATTATGCCATATATATCAGCCTCAATTGTAGTGCAGTTAATGGGAATAGCTATTCCTTATTTACAAAAACTACAAAAAGAAGGAGAAAGTGGTAGGAAAAAGATTAACCAAATTACACGTTGGTTAACTATTGCTATTACTTTGGTTCAAGGACCCGGATATATATACAACCTGTTTGCAACACTTCCGGCAGAAGCTTTTGTGATTCCTAATCAAACAGTTTTTGTTGTGTCTTCTGTAATCATTATATCTACTGGTTGTATTTTTGCCATGTGGTTAGGTGAAAAAATTACAGATAAAGGTATAGGTAATGGTATCTCTCTTTTAATTATGGTTGGTATTATTGCTACGCTGCCACAATCATTTGTGCAAAACTTTGCATCAAGAACTTCTGGAGATGGAGGAGGAATGATTATGGTATTGATAGAACTGGTTATCTGGTTTGTAATTATATTAGCATCAGTATTGTTGGTGATGGCGGTACGTCAAATACCTGTTCAATATGCTAGAAGAACAGCTGGAGGAGGATACGAGAAGAATGTTTTTGGATCTCGTCAGTATATACCTTTAAAATTAAACGCTTCAGGGGTAATGCCTATCATTTTTGCTCAGGCAATTATGTTTGTGCCTGCCGCTGTAGCTGGTTTGTCAGATTCAGAAACCTCTCAAGGTATTGCTGCAGCATTTAGCGATATTTTTGGGTTTTGGTATAATGTTTTGTTTGCAGTATTGATTATCATATTTACATATTTTTACACAGCTATCACGGTGCCAACAAATAAAATGGCAGATGATTTGAAACGTAGTGGTGGTTTTATTCCTGGTATTCGCCCAGGAAGTGAAACATCAGAGTATTTAGATAAGATCATGTCTCAAATCACATTGCCAGGATCAATATTCTTGGCGCTAATTGCAGTATTTCCTGCGATAGCAGTTAAATTGTTGAATGTACAACAAGGTTGGGCATTGTTTTTCGGAGGAACATCTCTACTAATTATGGTAGGTGTAGCTATCGATACAATGCAACAGGTTAATTCATACTTGTTAAATAGACATTACGATGGATTAATGAAAACTGGTAAAAACCGTAAAGCAGTAGCATAATGGCAAAACAACCGGCAATAGAACAAGACGGAAGTATCATCGAAGCATTATCAAATGCAATGTTTCGTGTAGAACTAGAAAATGGTCACGTAGTGACAGCTCATATATCTGGTAAGATGCGTATGCATTACATCAAATTATTACCAGGAGATAAGGTAAAGTTAGAAATGAGTCCTTATGATTTAACTAAGGCTCGTATAACATATAGATACTAAATAATTAAAGAATATTGTAAATTAAGATTTTTTGTGTAATTTTGCAGGCCGAAAAATCTTGTTACTGATATCTTCCAAAAGATAAATTTGTATGTTTTGGAAACTAAAAACAAAGAGATGAAAGTTAGAGCATCAATAAAAAAGAGAAGTGCCGAGTGCAAGATTGTGCGTAGAAAAGGCCGACTTTACGTAATTAATAAAAAGAATCCTAGATTTAAACAAAGACAAGGGTAATTATGGCAAGAATTGCAGGGGTAGATATACCTAAACAAAAGCGAGGAGTTATAGCATTAACCTATATCTTCGGAATTGGTAGAAGTAGAGCTAAAGAAATTTTAGAAACTGCCAAAGTAGATGAAAGTGTAAAAGTTTCAGATTGGGATGATGACCAAATTGGTCGTATCCGTGAAGCTGTTGGAGCCTATACCATTGAAGGAGAATTACGTTCTGAGGTACAGTTAAACATCAAACGTCTTATGGATATTGGATGTTATAGAGGTATCCGTCATAGAGCTGGTTTACCACTTAGAGGGCAACGCACTAAGAACAATTCTAGAACACGTAAAGGAAGAAGAAAAACAGTTGCTAATAAGAAAAAAGCAACTAAATAATAAGTAGTATGGCAAAGTCAACTTCAAAAAAACGTAAAGTAATTGTTGAATCTGTAGGAGAAGCACACGTAACAGCTTCTTTTAACAACATAATTATTTCGTTAACAAATAAAAAGGGAGACGTTATTTCTTGGTCTTCTGCTGGTAAAATGGGTTTTAGAGGTTCTAAAAAGAACACTCCTTATGCTGCTCAGTTAGCTGCAGAAGATGCTTCTAAAGTAGCTATCGAAGCTGGACTTAAGAAGGTGAAAGTATATGTTAAAGGTCCTGGTAATGGTAGAGAATCTGCAATACGTTCTCTTCATAATTCTGGTATTGAAGTTTCAGAAATTATTGATGTTACTCCAATGCCGCACAACGGATGTCGTCCTCCTAAAAGACGTAGAGTATAAATTTTATCCCGAATTTTAACTTCGGGATCTTTTTGTATATAAATAACAATAAGTAAATCTAAATTAGGAATATTGATTATCGAAGGACAGAGACCTTAATTCATAATCACCCTAAGTAACTAAATTATTAATAATGGCAAGATATACTGGTCCAAAAACTAAAATCGCTCGTAAATTTGGCGAAGCGATCTTCGGAGACGATAAGTCATTCGAAAAAAGAAATTACCCACCGGGACAACACGGAAATAACAGACGTAGAGGAAAGAAAAGTGAGTATGCTATTCAGTTAATGGAAAAGCAAAAAGCAAAATATACGTATGGAGTATTAGAGCGTCAGTTCCGTAACATGTTCGAAAAAGCAACACGTGCTCAAGGAATTACTGGTGAGGTATTACTTCAACTTTGTGAGTCTCGTTTGGATAATGTAGTATTCAGAATGGGATTAGCAAATTCTCGTAGAGGAGCAAGACAATTAGTTTCTCACAGACACATAACTGTTAACGGACAACAAGTTAACATCCCTTCATATCAATTAAAAGCAGGAGATGTTGTTGGAGTAAGAGAAAAATCAAAATCATTAGAAGTAATTCAAAACTCATTAGCTAATAATAGTAAAGTATATGAGTGGATTACGTTTAATAATGATACTAAAGAAGGTACTTTTGTATCTGTTCCGGCAAGAATTCAAATTCCGGAAAACATTAACGAACAATTCATCGTCGAATTATACTCTAAGTAATAACTCTAAGAAGAAACAATAACATGGCAATATTAAATTTTCAGAAGCCCGATAAAGTTATCATGATCGACTCTACTGAGTTCGATGGTAAATTTGAATTTAGACCATTAGAACCAGGGTATGGATTAACAGTTGGTAACGCTTTACGAAGAGTTTTGCTATCTTCTTTAGAGGGATTCGCTATAACTTCTCTTAGAATAGAAGGTGTAGATCATGAGTTCTCTACGATCTCTGGAGTAGTAGAAGATGTTACCGAGATTATCTTAAATCTTAAGCAAGTACGTTTTAAACGTCAAATAGAAGATATAGATAATGAATCTGTAACAATTTCTATCTCGGGTCAAGAGCAATTAACTGCTGGTGATTTTCAGAAATTTATTTCTGGATTCCAGGTGTTAAATCCTGATCTTGTAATCTGTAATATGGATAAAAAAGTAGCACTTAACCTAGAAATTACTATCGAAAAAGGTAGAGGTTATGTTCCTGCTGAAGAAAATAAGAAAGCTAACGCTCCTATTGGGACCATCTTTACAGATTCTATTTACACTCCAATCAAAAATGTTAAGTATAGCATTGAGAACTATCGTGTAGAGCAAAAAACAGATTACGAAAAATTAGTTTTCGAAATTGTAACAGACGGATCTATTCATCCAAAAGATGCATTAACCGAAGCAGCTAAAATATTAATCCATCACTTCATGCTATTCTCTGATGAGCGTATTACATTAGAAGCTGATGAAATTGCACAAACAGAAACTTATGATGAAGAATCACTTCACATGAGACAGTTGTTAAAAACTAAATTGATCGATATGGATCTTTCTGTACGTGCACTTAACTGTTTAAAAGCTGCAGAGGTGGATACTTTAGGAGATTTGGTATCTTACAATAAAAACGACTTAATGAAGTTCCGTAACTTTGGTAAGAAATCTTTAACAGAACTTGAAGAATTAGTGAATGTTAAAGGACTTAACTTCGGTATGGATCTTTCAAAATACAAATTAGATAAAGACTAACTCATCATAATTTGCTCTCTGCACGAGGCGGATTGAGCAAGATGATGATTAAATTAAAATGTCATGAGACACGGAAAAAAAGTAAATCACTTAGGAAGAAAAACAGCACATCGTAAAGCAATGCTTGCTAATATGGCTTGTTCCCTAATTGAGCACAAAAGAATCAATACTACAGTTGCAAAAGCAAAAGCGCTTAAGCAGTTTGTAGAGCCATTAGTGACAAAATCTAAAGAGGATACTACACATAATCGTCGTATCGTTTTCAGTAGATTGCGTAATAAATATGCAGTAACAGAATTATTTAGAGATATTGCTGCTAAAGTAGGAGATAGACCAGGTGGATATACAAGAATTATAAAACTTGGTAATCGTCTTGGAGATAATGCAGATATGGCTATGATCGAATTAGTAGATTACAATGAGCTATATAATGCTGGTAAGCCTGCTAAGAAGAAAGCTAGAAGAAGAGGTGGTAAAGGGAAAAAGGCCACAGCCGCTCCTGTAGCACCAGCGACAGAAAATACTAGCTCTGAAGAAGAATAAATGAAAAATGCGAATCGCACATAATATTAAAGGATAAACGTTCGTCGTTTATCCTTTTTTTTTGAATAATTCTAAAAAAGGTTGATTTCTGTTAAAGCAGAAATTTTATAGTCAAATAAAGTTGAAAATGACAGAATAGGCATAATAACTAATCAAAATGAATACTGTGCCAATTTTGTCAGACCATTAAAAATAATAGATATAACAAATGAAATATCAATCTCGAAAAAAAGCAATTCTTTTATTAGCAGATGGTACAATTTTTCATGGCAAAGCTGTGGGAAGAGAAGGTAGCGCTTTTGGCGAAGTGTGTTTTAATACTGGTATGACAGGCTACCAGGAAATTTTTACAGATCCCTCGTATTATGGGCAGTTAATGGTAGCTACCAATGCGCATATTGGTAATTACGGAACCAATGAAAACGAAATAGAATCAGACTCTATTAAAATTGCAGGTTTGATTGTTAAAAATTTTAGTTACGAATATTCTCGGGATAAGGCCGATAGTTCTTTGCAAGAATTTTTAGAAAAACATAATCTATTAGCAATTTCTGATGTAGATACAAGAGCATTAGTGAGTTATATTAGAGATAATGGGGCAATGAATGCTGTGATCTCTACAGAGGTTGATGATGTAGATAAACTAAAAAAAGAATTAGCTGCAGTTCCTGATATGAATGGTTTAGAGCTAGCTTCAAAAGTTTCTACTACAAAACCTTATTTTGTAGGTGACCCTAATGCTACTTATAAAATTTCAGCTTTAGATATAGGAATAAAGAAAAATATACTACGTAACCTAACAAGCCGGGATGCATATGTAAAAGTATTCCCGTATAATGCTACATTCGAAGAAATGAGTGGATGGGAACCAGATGGATATTTCCTTTCTAATGGCCCTGGTGATCCAGAACCGTTAACTCAGGCGATTGCGACAGCAAAAGAAATTCTTGAAAAAGATTTACCACTATTTGGTATCTGTTTAGGGCATCAGGTGATAGCATTAGCTAATGGGATAAGCACCTATAAAATGCATAATGGGCATAGAGGAATAAATCATCCGGTTAAAAATCTGATTACAGGCAAAGGAGAAATCACTTCTCAGAATCATGGTTTCGCAATACATAGAGAAGAAACAGAAAAACATCCTGATGTAGAAATAACTCATGTGCACCTTAATGATGATACAGTTGCAGGAATCAAAATGAAAAATAAGAACTGTTTTTCTGTACAATACCATCCAGAGGCTAGCCCGGGACCTAATGATTCAATCTACTTGTTTGATCAATTTATCGAGAATATTAAAAAAACAAAAATCACAGCATAATATAACAGTAGCTTAAGTAGCTTTTGGTTCTTTTTGATATAAACTTTAATCTATAACGTTATAGTTGATAACTTGATCGTTATATCATGGATTCTGTGGTAAATTATGGTTTTTTTGAAGGGGCTAAAGTATACCGGTTTTGTATATTGCGAAGAATTAAAATTATCCAACAAAATAAATTAAAAACATGAGTGTAATTATTAATATTCACGCTAGACAAATCTTAGATTCACGTGGTAATCCAACTGTAGAAGTAGACGTGATTACCGAAAACGGTGTTTTAGGAAGAGCTGCTGTTCCTTCTGGAGCATCTACTGGAGAACACGAAGCTGTAGAACTACGAGATGGTGGAGCAGCTTATATGGGTAAAGGAGTTCTTAAGGCTGTCGAAAATGTAAATACAATAATTGCTGAAGAGTTATTAGGATATTCTGTGTTTGATCAAAATTTATTAGATCAGACTATGATCCAGTTAGATGGTACTTCTAACAAATCAAAACTTGGAGCTAATGCGATATTAGGGGTTTCGTTAGCAGCAGCAAAAGCAGCAGCAAACGAACTTAATATGCCATTATATCGATACGTAGGTGGAGTAAGCGCTAATACACTACCAGTACCGATGATGAATATTATTAATGGAGGTTCGCATAGTGATGCTCCAATAGCATTTCAGGAGTTTATGGTTATGCCGGTAAAAGCCAAAAATTTTACACATGCCATGCAAATGGGAACTGAGATCTTTCATAATCTTAAAAAAGTATTACATGATCGGGGTCTGAGTACTGCTGTTGGTGATGAAGGAGGATTTGCTCCAGCATTAGATGGGACAGAAGATGCTTTAGATTCAATTGCTCTTGCGGTAGAGAAAGCAGGATACAAATTTGGCGATGAAATAATGGTTGCACTAGATTGTGCAGCAGCAGAATTTTTTGTTGATGGTAAATATGACTATACAAAATTTGAAGGCGATAAAGGAGTAATACGAACAAGTGAAGAACAAGCAGATTATCTTGCAGAACTAGCTTCAAAATATCCAATTATTTCTATAGAAGATGGTATGGATGAGAACGATTGGGAAGGATGGAAATATCTTACAGATAAGGTCGGAGATAAAGTTCAATTGGTTGGTGATGATTTGTTTGTTACTAATGTAGAACGACTTTCAAAAGGAATTGAAAATGGTATTGCCAATTCAATACTAATTAAAGTTAATCAAATAGGAACTCTTACCGAGACTATTGCAGCTGTAAATATGGCACATAATGCAGGATATACCTCTGTTATGTCGCACCGTTCTGGTGAAACAGAAGATAATACTATTGCAGATCTGGCTGTTGCTTTAAATACAGGGCAAATCAAAACAGGATCAGCCTCTCGTAGTGATAGAATGGCAAAATATAATCAATTACTTCGTATTGAAGAAGAGTTGGGAAGTATTGCTTATTTCCCAAAAGAAAATGCGTTTAAGGTAAAGTAAAAGAAATTATAAATAGAGTATAAAGCGACTATCTAATTAGATAGTCGCTTTGTTTTTTATATAATTTTGAAAATGAGTTGTAAGGGTAAAAATGATCTTACGATTAATACTATGTTAACACTATATTTCGTAATTTAGCGATCCTACAATAACAGCAAAATTCTAAAATAATCAAATGTCAAAAATAGCAACGTTAGAAATCGACGGTAATAAATATGAGTTTCCGATAATAGAAGGAACAGAGAACGAATTAGGAATTGATATTAAAACACTAAGAGGGGTAACCGGAGGAATTACAACCATCGATCCCGGGTATAAAAATACCGGAAGTTGTGAGAGTGGTATTACATTTCTTGATGGAGAAAAAGGAATTTTAAGATACCGAGGATATTCTATAGAAGAGTTGGCAGAAAAGGCAGATTTTTTAGAAGTCGCTTATTTATTAATTTTTGGAGAATTACCAACAAAATCAGAGCTGGAAAAATTCGATAGAGATATAAAAGAAGAATCTCATGTTGATGAAGATATGAAGAAAATCCTTGATGGATTTCCTAAAAGCGCACATCCAATGGGAGTACTGTCTTCTTTAACCAATGCATTAATTGCTTTTAATCCAGGATCGGTAGATGTTGACTCAGAAGAAGAAATGTATAATGCTATTGTAAAGATACTAGCAAAATTCCCTGTACTTGCAGCTTGGACAATGAGAAAAAGAAAAAGTCTTCCGCTGGATTACGGAGATAACTCTTTGGGATATGTAGAGAATTTACATAAGATGATGTTTGCAAGGCCTAATAAGAGCTATGAGCCTAATAAACTTGTGTATGATGCATTGGATAAATTATTGATACTTCATGCAGATCATGAACAAAACTGTTCTACTTCTACTGTTAGAATTGTAGGATCTTCTCATGCAGGATTGTTTGCATCATTATCAGCAGGAATATCTGCATTATGGGGTCCACTTCACGGAGGAGCAAATCAGGCAGTTATAGAAATGCTTGAGGCAATTAAAGCAGATGGAGGAGATACCGCTAAGTATATTGCTAAAGCCAAAGATAAAAGTGATCCTTTCCGTTTAATGGGATTTGGTCATAGAGTATATAAAAACTTTGATCCAAGAGCTAAGATTATCAAAAAATCTGCAGAAGAAGTATTAGGAGATTTAGGAATTGAAGATCCGGTTCTGGATATTGCTAAAGGATTAGCTAAAGTAGCTCTTGAAGATGAATACTTTGTGCAAAGAAAATTATACCCTAATGTAGATTTTTACTCGGGGATTATTTATAGAGCTTTAGGTATACCTACAGAGATGTTTACCGTGATGTTTGCTTTAGGAAGATTGCCAGGATGGATCGCTCAATGGAAAGAAATGAGACTTCGTAAAGAACCAATAGGAAGACCAAGACAAATATATATTGGTGAAAATAGTAGATCATTCGTAGAACTAGAAAATAGATAAAATTTAGATATTTTTAAATATAAAGGCCTTACAGTAGTAAGGCTTTTTATTTTATCTTTATGCCGCTCTTAAGAGAGATAGATTATTTAAATTAGTTACGAATTCATAACGAGTTCAATAAATAGATTGGATAAAGATGTTTTAATTGTAATACATTTCTGAAAACAATTAAAAACAGTAGTATAAGTAATGAAAGAAATTAAATTAGTTAAAAATAGATCAGATATTGGTGCGGGAACAAGAGGTTCTGATCTGGGGATTGATGCAATAGAAATTGCAGCTATTAATAAAAATGATGATTATTTTAATCTGTATCCCTATGAAAATGTAGAAACAGAAAATGAAACGATATACAATAAAGTAAATAATTCATTTGCCAAACGAATAGGGAGTGTGCTTAATGTTTGTACCCGATTAAGTAATAGTGTATCCAGAAACCTAAAAGAAGATATATATCCAATTGTATTATCAGGAGATCATTCATCAGCCTTGGGGACAATTAGTGGGATAAAGGCAGCTTATCCAACCAAAACATTAGGGGTGGTATGGATAGATGCTCATGCCGATGTGCACTCACCATATACATCACCTTCTGGGAATATTCATGGAATGCCCTTGGCAGCAGCACTTTCTGATGATAATTTGAGTTTTAAGATCAATGAAGTGTCAGAAGAGACAGTTGATTTGTGGGACAAGATGAAAAACATTGGTATCGAAGGGCAAAAGATAGAGCACCAAAATATCGTATATTTTGGTGTGAGAGATACAGAAGAACCAGAAGAAGGAGTAATTGCAGAAAATGGGATTAAAAACTATATGGTAGAAGAAATGCGCTACCGTGGTTTTGAACAATGCTTGGAAGAAGCAATTCAAAGATTAGAATCCTGTGATATGATATATATATCCTTTGATGTGGATAGCATGGATTGTGATTTGATTTCTAAAGGAACAGGAACACCTGTTTCTAGAGGATTTGATATTGATGAAGCGATTCGTATTATTCAAGCATTTGTGAAAACAAAGAAAACTGTTTGTTTCGAAGTAGTAGAGGTTAACCCTACACTAGATGATAAAGGAAATAAAATGGCAGAAGCTGCTTTTGATGTGTTAAAAGCAACAACAGCAACGATTACAGAAAAAATGATAAGCTAAATTTATTTGGAAAAACAAATAACCAATACAATAGTAATGATTCGTCCGGTTCAATTTAGGATGAATGAGCAAACGGCTGTAAATAATTACTACCAGGAAACTGCTGGTGTAGATATAGAAACAGCTAATAGTAAAGCGCAGCAAGAGTTTAATCAATTTGTAAAAGTATTAAGAGAAGCCGGGGTAAACGTAATTGTAATTGACGATGATCCTCAAAATGATACTCCCGACTCTATTTTTCCTAATAATTGGGTGTCATTTCATGAAAATGGAGATGTAGGGTTATATCCTATGTTTGCAGTAAATAGGAGAAAAGAACGTAGACCCGAAATTTTGGACCAAATAGAAGCATCCGGCTTTGAGATAAATAACATTATAGATTATACCGGTGCCGAAGATGAAGAATTATTTCTCGAAGGCACGGGGAGCCTGGTGTTAGATAGGGTAAATAGAAAAGCATATTGCGCATTATCTCCTCGAGCAGATGAAGATTTGCTTATAGAATTTTGCGAAGATTTTGAATATACACCTGTTATCTTTACAGCGTATCAAACCGTTAATAAAAAACGATTACCAATATATCATACCAATGTAATGATGGGGATAGGAGAAACATTTGCAGTTGTATGTCTGGAGTCTATAGATGATAAAAAAGAACGCAAAAACCTTGTTAATCATCTAAAAAATGATGGCAAAGAGGTGATTGCAATTACTGAAAATCAAGTAAACAACTTTGCAGGTAATATGCTTCAAGTTGTTGGTTTGGGAGATAAGCGTTATATTGTCATGTCATCTGCAGCGTTTAAGAGTCTAACTAAAGATCAAATTACCAGGATAGAAAAGCATTGTGCAATTCTTCATAGTGATCTTAATACAATCGAAACATTAGGAGGAGGGAGTGCACGTTGTATGATGGCAGAAGTTTTTCTTCCGAAAAGTTTGTAGTTCTATAAGCTGTTGTTAAAACTTCAAACTTAACTAGTAACTATAAATTACAAGAAATCAGTTAAAGTATGCTTTCGAAAAAAACTAAATATGGCTTAAAGGCACTTACTTATATTGCAAAAAAGAGATGTGATGATCCTGTGTTAATTTCAGAGATTGCATCTAATGAGAATATTTCTCAAAAGTTTTTAGAGAGCATTCTGTTAACACTAAGAAAAACAGGTTTTTTAGGATCTAAAAAAGGAAAAGGAGGAGGGTATTATTTGATTAAAGAGCCAGAAAATATCACAATGGCATCTGTGATTAGAGTTTTAGAAGGGCCTATTGCTATGGTGCCTTGCGTGAGTCTTAATTTTTATGAAAAATGTGACGATTGCCCCGACGAAGATAAATGTGCGGTACATAGTGTTATGATTGAAGTGAGAGATAGTACATTAAAAGTTCTGGAAAATAAAACATTAGCAGATTTTGTTAAGTAATTACAAAATAAATTATTAATTACCCGTTCTTTTATATTTATAAGGCCCTTTGATTTTACCCCATACCTGTTTCCCGCTGTTATTATATCCTTTGGTCCATATAGATATCTTATCTTTACTAACCACATAAGTGCTCATAATATAGTCGATATAATCAATATTATTGTTACAAGAACCTTTGCCTGTTTTACCAGAATATATAGTCGAAGTTTTTTTCTTAAAATATACTTGACATCCGGTTTTTATTTCCAGGCTATCCAAAGTTAATCTATCAAAGAGTTTGGTTGAAGGTCTACCAGTGAATTCAGCAATGTTTAGATCAGTACTATGATCATTTATACTAATGATTTTATAACTTGTGCTTTTGATAGTCGAAGAGTCTAATCGCTCATAGTTTAATATCGTCTGATTATATACATGATGATCTCCTTTTGCGTCTGATACTTCAGAATATACCCAATACCCAGGTTTATCTTTCCAAATTCTAATATTAATTAAGTTAAGATGAGCAAAACTAGAATCATTTTCAGCTTGTTCTTTATTAGAAAATTCACCAATTAATAAAACTACCAAATTGTGTAATTCAACATCTTTTACAGAATTAGAATTGCAGGATGAAAATAATGTTGATAGAAAAATAATTAGTAAAAGTTGCCTCATATAGTTGTTTTAATAAATATAGAAAAAATACGAAAAAAAATGCAATTTATCGATAAAACTTAGCGTTTTATCCTAGTAAAATTGATTTAGCTATGCAATTTTGTAGATCGAAATCCCAAATACAAAGCAATAAGTAGCTATAGTTGATATCATAAATAATCAGTCTACTTACGTTGATACAAAAGGAAAAACGATTTTGCAATTTGTTTTCTAATTTAACTCAGGGGATTTTTGTGCGAGTTATTAACTAGTATTTTTTTATGTACAATATAATGAAATGATGTGAAAACACGTAGTGTCGCTGTGTAATTTCTATTATCTTTGCAGCCTAATTTTTTAAGAAGATGAGTTTACAACAAACCATTTCAGAAAAAGTAAAAGAGGCAATACAACAGTTGTATAGTGCTGATCTGGAATCTGTAGAATTACAAGCTACTCGAAAAGAGTTTGAAGGAGATGTTACTGTTGTAGTGTTTCCGATGCTTCGTGTGGTTAAAGGAAACCCTGTGCAATTAGGAGAAGCTATAGGTAAATATTTAGTAGAACATGTAAAAGAAATTGATGCCTATAATGTGGTTAAAGGATTTCTAAACCTAGTAATTTCGGATTCATATTACCTTAATTTTTTTGCAGAAATCAAGAATATTGAAAATTATGGTTTTGTAGCTCCTTCAGAAAAAGATAAGGCGATTATGGTAGAGTATTCCTCACCTAATACAAATAAGCCTCTGCATTTAGGACATATTAGAAATAATCTTTTAGGATATGCCGTAGCAGAAATTATCAAAGCTAGCGGTAAAAGAGTATATAAAACTCAAATTATTAATGATAGAGGGATACATATTTGTAAATCTATGTTAGCCTGGCAGAAATATGGAGATGGAAAAACACCAGAATCTACTGGGTTAAAAGGAGATAAATTAGTTGGAAACTATTATGTGAAATTTGATCAAGTCTATAAAGATCAAATTGCAGAGTTAATTGCTGCTGGTAAAACAGAAGAGGACGCAAAAAAAGAAGCTCCGATCTTAGTAGAAGCCCAGGAAATGCTTCGTAAATGGGAAGCAGGAGATGAAGAAGTGGTAAAACTTTGGAAAACGATGAATGGTTGGGTATATGATGGTTTTGATCAGACCTATAAGGCTTTGGGAGTAGATTTTGACAGTTACTATTATGAAAGTAATACATATCTTCTCGGTAAGGATAATATCGAAGAAGGATTGGCTACAGGTGTATTTTTCAAAAAAGAAGACGGGTCAGTATGGTGCGATCTAACAGATGAAGGTCTTGATGAAAAAATAGTATTGCGTAGCGATGGTACAGCAGTATATATGACCCAGGATATAGGAACAGCAATACAACGTGTTAAAGATAACCCTGATATAGGAGGAATGATATATACCGTAGGGAATGAGCAAGATTATCATTTTAAGGTATTGTTTTTAATTTTGAAAAAATTAGGGTATGATTGGGCGCAATATTTGCATCATCTAAGTTATGGTATGGTTGATTTACCTAGCGGTAAAATGAAAAGTAGAGAAGGAACGGTAGTAGATGCCGATGATTTAATTGTTCAAATGGCATCAACTGCAGGCGAAATTTCTAAAGACCTGGGCAAGCTAGATGGTTATACAGAAGATGAAAAAGCAGAAATTTACCGTACTATAGGCCTTGGAGCATTAAAGTATTTTATTTTGAAAGTAGATCCCAAAAAACGTATTCTTTTTAATCCAGAAGAATCGGTAGATTTTCAAGGAAATACAGGGCCGTTTATACAATATACTTATGCGCGTATTCAAGCAATTCTGCGAAAAGCAGATTTTGATTATGATACCCCGATAGTCGATATAGTGTTACATGAAAAGGAGAAAGAACTTATTAAACAATTAGAACTTTATCCAGAAATTATTCAGAACGCAGCGAATGAGCTTAGTCCAGCTATAATTAGTAATTATACGTATGACCTGGTAAAGAGCTATAATTCGTTTTTTCAAAATGTATCTATATTCGGAGCAGATACAGATCAGGAAAAAATATTTAGAGTTCAAATTTCTAGCCTTGTAGGTAAAACTATTAAATCTGGATTTAAACTTTTAGGGATTAACGTTCCCGAAAGAATGTGATTTTAGGCATAGGGTAAAACCTTTAGGATCGATATTTTTTTGCTTTAAAAGGAGAAGAATATCGATTTTTTATTCCTTTTGTCTAAAGTATGAGATAAAAATCAATAGTAAATACTATATTAAATCATCTGTTTTTTTATTTTAGTAAGATGAAGTGCCAAATATCAAGAGCAACCGACCAGGATTTACCGTTGATGCAACATTTGTTTTATCAAACGGTTATTACGTATGGCTCAATGGTATTTACAAAATCAGAAATTAAAATTTATTCTCGATTGGCTATAAACAAAGCATACTGGCAAAATAAATTTAGTAAAGACTTTGTTTATAATGCTAAGCTAAATGGCGAAATTGTAGGCTCCTTTTCTATGGACACAAAAGGAAATATTGAGTATATATTTGTTCATATGAATTATCATGGGAGAGGCATTGCTAGTGAATTATATCGTACAATCGAAGAGATAGCAAAAAAAACAAATATAAAAACATTAACTACCCAGGTTAATATGCTAACCCGTTCGTTTTTTGAGAAAAATGGCTTCGAAATTATTAAAAATGCTTCAAAAGTTGTTGGGGGAGAGGAAGTAATAAGTTATAGCGGCGTAAAACATCTCTAAAAACTAATATCTAAAACCAGATTATATGTAAATTCTCGTTCTATTTTTTAGAACGTGTAATCGATGGCACATATTTTTGTTTTAATTGAATTTTAGAAAATAGATTCATGATTTAAGTAGTTTTAAAAATATATAGTGGTCTTACCAGATATGTAGATGATTTTTAGTTTTTTAAAGTAAAATAATGTGTAAAATGGTATACTGATCTTGTTTTTGGTGAAACAAAACTACATGTGATACTATATTGTTTGATTGTGATTCTGTAATTCTATAATTCCATCCTTTATTTATACACTTCAAATCCTTAAATTTGCACCGATCTATCGATGAAGGTAGTGGTTTTCAAAATACGAGAAAATATATGTTTGATAATTTAAGTGATAAGCTAGATAAAGCTTTACATATTCTAAAAGGTCATGGGCAGATAACAGAAGTAAATGTTGCAGAGACACTTAAGGAGGTGCGAAGAGCATTAGTTGATGCCGATGTAAATTATAAAATTGCTAAAGAATTTACTTCAACAGTAAAAGAAAAAGCATTAGGTCAAAATGTTTTAAAAAGCCTTAAACCAGGGCAGTTGATGGTAAAACTTGTCAAGGATGAATTAACAGAATTGATGGGAGGTGATGCTGTAGAGGTTGATTTGTCGGGTAAACCGTCTGTTATTTTGATGTCGGGATTACAAGGTTCTGGTAAAACTACTTTTTCGGGAAAACTTGCTAATTTTCTTGCTACTAAAAAAACTAAAAAACCACTTCTTGTTGCTTGTGATGTATATAGACCTGCGGCGATAGATCAATTACACGTAGTTGGAGAGCAAATTAATGTAGAGGTTTTTAGTGATAGAGGTAATAATGATCCGGTGGCTATTGCCAAAGCTGGTGTAGCACATGCAAAAGCAAATGGGTTTAATGTAGTTATTATTGATACCGCAGGACGTTTGGCTGTAGACGAAGTGATGATGACAGAGATCGCAAATATCCATAAAGCGATTACTCCTGATGAGACCTTATTTGTTGTCGATTCTATGACAGGGCAGGATGCAGTTAATACTGCAAAAGCTTTTAATGATGTCCTTAACTTTGATGGGGTAATCCTAACCAAGCTTGATGGTGATACCCGAGGTGGAGCAGCAATATCTATAAAGTCTGTTGTCGATAAACCTATCAAATTTATTGGTACCGGGGAGAAAATGGAAGCTATCGATGTGTTCTATCCTTCTCGTATGGCAGATCGTATTTTGGGGATGGGAGATGTGGTATCCCTGGTAGAGCGTGCTCAAGAACAGTTTGATGAAGAAGAAGCAAGAAAACTACAAAAGAAAATTGCCAAAAATCAGTTTGGATTTGATGATTTCTTAAAACAAATTCAACAGATTAAGAAAATGGGTAATATGAAGGATTTGATCGGAATGATCCCAGGAGCGGGGAAAATGATGAAAAATATGGATATCGATGATGATGCGTTTAGGCATATTGAAGCGATTATACATTCTATGACTCCAGAAGAACGATCAAAACCACAAATTATAAATTCTAGTAGAAAGAAACGTATTGGTAAAGGTTCGGGAACATCGATACAACAAGTAAATCAATTGTTAAAGCAATTTGATCAGATGAGTAAGATGATGAAGATGATGCAAGGTGGCGGTGGAAAGCGAATGATGCAGATGATGGGTAAAATGAAATAATTATAATTTTTTGGGAAATAACAGGTAATTTAGGCACATGGAAATATTAGATGGAAAAAAAGTAAGCAACGATATTAAAGATGAAATAGCTGTTGAAGTTCAAAAAATGAAAGAACGTGGTGAAAAAGTACCACATCTTGCAGCAGTTTTGGTGGGTAATGATGGTGCTAGTTTAACCTATGTGGGTAGTAAAGTTAGAGCCTGCGAACGAATAGGTTTTGAGTCTACTTTGGTCAAAATGCCTGATACAACCAGTGAAATAGAGCTATTAGCTAAGATAAAAGAACTTAATGAAGATGATAATATCGATGGTTTTATAGTACAATTGCCATTACCTCCCCAAATTGATGAACAAAAAATACTTCTAGCTGTACACCCTGATAAGGATGTGGATGGTTTTCATCCTATGAATTTTGGAAGAATGGCACTAGAGATGCCAGCTTTTATTTCTGCTACTCCGTTTGGTATTTTAGAATTGTTAGAGCGGTACAATGTAGAGACCAAAGGAAAGCATACTGTAGTGATTGGTAGAAGTCACATTGTAGGTAGGCCCATTAGTATTTTAATGGGAAGAAAAGGTTCTCCTGGTAATTCTACCGTGACATTAACCCATAGCCACACTCAAAATATTGAACAAATCATTGCTCAGGCAGATATTGTTATTTCTGCTTTGGGAGTTCCTAATTTTTTAAAAGCCGAGATGGTGAAGGAGAATGCAGTTGTTATTGATGTTGGAATTACAAGAGTTTCTGATGAATCTAACCCAAAAGGATATAGGATTGTCGGGGATGTAGATTTTGAAAATGTAAGTAAAAAAGCATCTTTTATTACTCCTGTTCCTGGGGGAGTAGGACCAATGACAATAGCAATGTTGCTTAAAAACACATTATTAGCAAGAGAAAGACATCAGAATAATAAATAATTTTGATTTGTTTTTTGATCAAAAAAATAGATATCCTGTACGATAATTAATAACCAAAAAGCCAGCACATACGATCGTATGTGCTGGCTTTTTAGTTATGTAAGAATTTCCTTCTGAAAAAATTCTTATCGTATTTATATTTATATATAAATATAAACGCCAGAACTCATAAAGCTCTGGCGTTTATTATATGTTACATTTATATTTTGGTGATTATACAATGTATGTAATAGTATTCTTAGTTTTTGTTGAATTCATCTGCAGAAATGTTTTCTTCAGGAGAACCAGTACCATAACCACTTCCGTTTGGAAGAAGATCTAATGCTAAGTTATATGAAGGAACATTGATACCTTTAGATGTTTTTACGGTGTTAAAATCTAAGGTTTGATTACCTTCTTCATATAATGCATTCTTAGTAAAAGTTCCGAATTTTTTACCATTCTTAGTAGTTTCTCTCCAGTCTCTACCGTATGCAATTTTTAAACGGTATTCACCCTCAGGGATATTTCTGATAAACTGGGTAGCATTAGAGTTGATATACGTTACACGTACTAATTGATCATCAGCTTTAGTTTTACCCATTTTGTACATCTTAACAACAACTTCTGTGTTTTTTCCTACTTTAATTTTTAGGTAATTATCTAATTTATAGTCAAACTTACCTTTAAAGTTAAATGATTTTGGAGTTGCACCAGACTTATATGTCTTTTTCTCCCAGCTAGAGTATTTATCTTCTCTAGACACTTCTATCGAAGCAGCTTTAGGAGAACTCGTGTTTGAGCTAGAACCATAAGATGGTGTTGTAGATTCGATAGGATTAGAGGCTACATTCGAACCTCTTGCAGCTCTTCTGTTAGCTTCTTCTACCGCTTTTCTTGTTTCTTCTGTGTCTGCAAGAGCTCGTTGCGCAGCAACATCTTTTGATCGTTTTGCTGCTTCTGCATCGGCAATAGCTTTTGCAGCTGCTGCTTCTGCTTCTCTTTTTAGACGTTCTGCATCAGCAATTGCTTTTCTTGCTGCTTCTTCTGCAGCTTTTTTGGCTGCTTCTGCCTGTGCAATTGCTCGTGCTGCAGCTTGTTTAGCTGCTTCTCTTTTTGCTGCTGCTTCTTGAGCAGCTCTTTCTGCATCTGCAATTCGGCTATCCTCGGTTAAGAGTTTACTAAGTACAAATCCGTTCATTTTCTTGAACTGTATTGCACTCCATTCTCCGTAATTAGAGCTCATTACATACACCTGAGTTCCTTGAGGAACCTCAGCGATTGTATTAAATTGTAGACCTGGACCACTTCGAACTTCTAGTTTCCCAGAAGACATTAAGTATTGCCCATCCTGAGCATGAGCAGACGAGAAAGTAATCACCAAAAGCAGAATAAATGTAAAAATAGACTTCATATCGCTTGTTTTAAGTAGATTGGGTTATAATTCAAATTTAATATTACTATTTCCTTAATTAAAAATTTATAAAAAAACATAATTTACCGTCAAAAATCGATCTTCAAAAAAGGTGCCAAAAATATTTTAGCTCTAATTTCTTCTTTTAATACAATCTAATAAACATTAAAAGAATTACAATTTTTTAAAGAACAATTTAATCTGTAATGGTTTGTTTTTCAATAAGTTAATGTGTTTTTGCTCTAGCAAAACTTCAATACTTTCGATTAAAATACTGAAAAGAAAACCATTAAATCAGACTCAAAAGTAATGTTTTAATATGAAAAACACAACTTGTTTTCATTTTATTTCAATAAAAATAACAATTTATTTTCATCATTTTGTGTTTTTCAACGATTTTTTTTGACAATACAACCGATTTAATTACGATTTTTAGATGGCATTGTCGGTTTTGTAAGTCATGTGTTATAGATGTATGTAAATGTAGAAAATATTTAATTTGATAAGCACAAGGCTTCTTTTGGTTTTAACATAGGTTTAACAAGAGGTTTTGCGCTTTACTTAGAATACCAATCTCTACGCTTAAATTCATATGTGAACAAACTTTAATGTTTTTCTTTAATAAGGTTTGGGAATTTTGCTTGAAATCTTTTTAACCTGGGGACAGATATATTACGTATATAAGGATTGCCTGGGTTTCTTTTTTCATAATCCTGGTGATAAGCTTCTCCTTTCCAGAATTTTTGAAAAGGTAACACTTCTGCAGCTATCCTTCGGTTTAGTTTTTTGGCTAATGCTTCTTTTTTGTCTTTTATTATTTTTTTCTGCTCTTCGTTTTGATAAAAGATAATTGATCTGTATTGCGAGCCATGATCTGGGCCTTGTCCATTAACCTGTGTTGGGTTTTGTGATCCGAAATACACATCTACCAAAGTTGAGAAAGAAACAATTTTTGGATCATAGATGATCTCTACAGCTTCTGCATGTCCTGTTCGCCCGGTATTGCTTGATTGGTATGTTGGGTTTTTGGTATGACCTCCTGAGTAACCAGAGATAGATTCTTTAACACCTTTTACGCTTTCGTAAATAGCTTCGACGCACCAAAAGCATCCACTGGCAAAATAAGCTCTTTCTAAACCGTCAACAGGTTTAACTCTCACCGGTGTGGTATTTTCATTTTGCGTGACTTCTTTTTTATTATTTGTTGATTGACTATTACTTTGACAGCTAGAAAATAATAAAACAACGCTCCATATTATATATAGTATATTTTTCATGATATATTAAGTTTTAATACTTGGTCAATTTCTTCTTAGAAAACTTTCACTTCATTTATTAAAAGTGATAAAAATAAAATGATAAAGCAAAGGCGGCTATCAATATTAATTGATAGCCGCCTTTGTTATTTATTATAAATGTATTGTTATCCGTTCATAGAAATAAGAAACTCGTCATTATTTCTTGTTTGCTTAAAACGTTCATTAATAAACTCCATTGCTTCTACAGGATTCATGTCTGCAAGATACTTTCGCATTACCCACATTCTTTGAATCGTTGTTTCGTCTAGTAGGATATCATCTCGACGAGTACTTGAAGATGTAAGATCGATAGCAGGGAAAATTCTACGATTAGATATTTTACGATCTAATTGTAGTTCCATATTACCAGTTCCTTTAAATTCTTCAAAGATTACTTCGTCCATTTTAGAACCTGTTTCTGTTAACGCTGTTGCGATAATAGTTAATGAGCCTCCATTTTCTATATTACGTGCAGCACCAAAGAAACGTTTTGGTTTGTGTAATGCATTAGCATCGACACCACCACTTAAAATTTTTCCACTGGCTGGTTGTACAGTGTTGTATGCTCTGGCTAGTCTTGTGATTGAATCTAACAGAATAACTACATCATGACCACACTCTACTAATCTTTTTGCTTTTTCCAGTACGATGTTAGCTACTTTTACATGCTCGTTAGCTTCTTTATCAAAAGTAGAAGCAATTACTTCTCCTTTTACATTACGTTGCATATCTGTAACTTCTTCAGGTCTTTCGTCTATAAGAAGGATCATTTGGTATACTTCGGGATGATTTGCTGCAATAGCATTGGCAACGTCTTTAAGTAGCATTGTCTTACCCGTCTTAGGTTGTGATACTATCATACCACGTTGTCCTTTTCCGATAGGAGCAAATAAATCCATTATTCTGGTAGAAATTGTACTTTGTCTTTCTGCGATATTAAATTTTTCTTGCGGAAACAAAGGTGTCAAATGTTCGAAAGAAACTCTATCACGAACTACTTGTGGATCTAGACCGTTGATTTTATTTACCTTAATGAGAGGGAAATATTTTTCACCTTCTTTAGGAGGTCTTACTTGCCCTAATACAGTATCACCTGTTTTAAGTCCAAAAAGTCTTATCTGCGATTGTGATACATAGATATCGTCTGGAGAAGAGAGATAGTTATAATCACTAGATCTTAAAAAACCATATCCATCTTGCATAATGTCTAATACACCTTCACTTTCGATTATGGCATCAAATTCAAAATCTGGTTCTTTATATCGGTTCCTGTTATCTCGATTTCCGTTCTCCTTTTTATTAGTGTTGTTAGGATTGTTGTTTCGAGGCTTATTTTGTTGAGACTTATCATTACCTCTGTTTCGATTGTCCTTTTTGTCGTCTCTATTTTGGTGAGGTTTATTTTTTTTATCGCCGTTTTCTTTCTCTTTAGAAACAGTTTCCTCTGAAGGAAGTGGTTTGGCCGCTTCACTTTTTTGTTCTTTAGAAACTTTATTGTCTTTTTTGGCAGGATTTGTAGGTCCGTCTGGTTTGCGGGCGCGAGGTCTTCTTTGACGAACATTGGATTTGGGTTTTTCAGAATCTGTTTTTTCTGAAGCATCCTCGGCTACCACTTGCTTTACCTTGTTAGGGTTTGTGGCTTGGTAGTCTAGTATTTGATATACTAAATCTAATTTTTTTAAGGTACGAAACTTCGGTACATTAAGGTTTTTTGCAATTTCTTGCAATTCAGGAAGCTTTTTTGCTTTTAATTCAGAAATCTCTAACATTTATATTTGTTATATAATTTTACGTTTTAGGTATAAATTTTCTAAAGAAGAAATCCAGGAAAATTTTATTTTCGAAGGTAAGTAACCTTAGTTGAGAAGGTTACAGGTTTTGTGCTGCAAGTATACGACTTTATTTTTAATTTTTTACACATATTTATAAAAAGAAACTCTTATTTTTGCTTTTCTCTAAGGAAAAAAAAAAATGTTACAACGAATTCAAACCATATACCTTTTATTAGCTGCTGCAGTTTCTGGAGGGCTTTGTATGTATTTACCTTACGGGATAGATGCTAATGGTGTGGCACTTTATGCTAAAGGAGAATTATTTCTTTTAGGAATGTTTTTGGGATCAGCGATTTTATCTCTGATTTCGATTTTTTTATTTAAAAATAGAAAGCTTCAATTTGTATTGGGGCGTATCAATATCTTATTAAACTTTATTTTACTAGGAGTATTTGTTTATTGGTCACTAACGGTATCTGGAGAAACTCAGGTTTCAGAGAAAGGTATTGGGATGATCATTCCTGTTATTTCTATCGTTTTATTAGTAATGGCCAATAAGGCTATTAAGAAGGATGAGAATCTTGTAAAATCTGTAGACCGATTACGATAAACCTAAAATCTTAGTAGTATTAGTGCGTTAAAACCCGGAGTATGCCAACTCCGGGTTTTATTTTTTTCCTAATTCGATCACTTCTAGATTTTCGATGTTACCAGAGTCCAGTGTAAACCTAAGCATCGTTCTTACCTTATGAAACCCATGTTTGCCAGCTGCCCCAGGATTCATATGTAATACTCCATTTTTTTTATCGGGTATTACTTTTAGAATATGTGAATGACCGCAGATAAATAATTGAGGAGGGTTTGATTTAATCTCATCTCGAGTGTTTATATTGTACTTTGGGGGGTATCCTCCTATATGAGTGATCCATACAGAGACTCCTTCGCAATTAAATCTTTGGTGTAAAGGATAGGTGGCACGAGCTTTATCATCATCGATATTTCCGTATACGGCTCTAAGAGGTTTTAGCGCTTCGATAGCATCGGTTACTTTAAGGTCACCTATATCTCCAGCATGCCAAATTTCGTCGGCTTCATTAACATAATGTAATATGCGGGAATCAATATAACTATGGGTGTCGCTAAGTAGAAGTATTTTTTTCAAAATTGAATAATAAAATTGAGTTATTGCGCAATAGAAAAACAGGAACTAAACCATAACCCCTATCTCTGTTTTATAAAGTATATTTGCGCTTAGTTTTTATACAAAAATATAATATTGTTGAAATAAGCTACAGAATCGAAGTAAAGAAATTGTATTGAAAATAATAGATGCGAGTATAATGAAATATTTTTTAGAACTTTCATATAACGGAACTCCATATCACGGATGGCAACGACAACCTAATGCAACTTCTGTACAGGAAGTTCTTGAAGATTCGTTATCTACTATTTTACGTGATAAAATTGATGTGGTTGGAGCAGGAAGAACAGATGCTGGTGTTCATGCAAAACAAATTATGGCTCATTTTGATTGTAGAGATATATTGGATACAGATCAATTTAAATATAAACTTAATGCAATTTTACCCGCAGAAATTGCAATTCAGAATATACGTCGTGTACATCAAAATGCTCATGCCAGGTTTGATGCAGTAAGCAGGTCATATGAATATCATGTTACATTAATAAAAGATCCTTTTAGTATTCATAAATCTTATTATTTTAAGAAACCATTGGATGTGGATTTAATGAATGAAGCTGCTAAATTACTGTTAAACTACACTAATTTTAAATGCTTTAGTAAGTCCAAAACCGATGTAAAGACGTATAATTGTACAATCACAAATGCAACCTGGGAAAATCATGGTAATCAATTAGTTTTTAAGATTTCGGCCAATCGTTTTCTTAGAAATATGGTTAGAGCAATTGTGGGGACACTTATCGAGATTGGAGAACATAAATTAAATAATGAGGATTTAATAGCTATTATTAAAAGTGAAGATCGGAGTCAGGCTGGATATTCGGTTCCTGCTCATGGGCTTTACTTAACAGCTGTAACATATCCTAATGATATATACAATATATAGATGGCAGAAAAGAGTGGTAAAGCTTTTGATTTTAAACTTTTCAGACGGTTGATTACATATACTAATCCTTACCGGCTAACTTTTTATTTTGTGGGTTTTTCGGCTATTTTGTTGGCTATCTTGTCTATTGTTAATCCTTATTTACTTAGAGAAACAATAGACAGAACTATTATTCCTAAAGATGGTGAGTTATTAATTTATTTTATTTGCCTAATGCTAGGGGTTTTGTTTCTGGATGTGATTACCCAATTCTTGTTTATTTATTTTGCTAACTGGTTGGGACAAGAGGTAATTCGGGATATTAGGGTGAAGTTGTTTAAGCATATGCTTGGTTTTAAAAAACAATATTACGATCAGTCTGCTGTAGGTAGATTGGTGACTCGAGCCGTAAGTGATATCGAAACTATAGCCAGCATTTTTAGCCAGGGGTTGTTTATGATTATAAGTGATTTGTTAAAAATGCTAGCAATCTTATGTTATATGCTCTACCAGAGTTGGCAACTTGCATTACTGGTATTTGTTGTATTGCCTTTGGTTGTGTATGCTACGCGAATTTTTCAGCAAAAGATGAAAGTAGCTTTTGAGGAAGTAAGAACCCAGGTTTCTAATCTTAATTCGTTTGTACAGGAGCGAATTACCGGAATGAAGATCGTTCAATTGTTTACAAGAGAAGAAATCGAATATTCTAATTTTAAAGCAATTAATGAAAAACATAAAAAAGGTTGGATAAAAACGGTCTGGTATAATTCTATATTTTTTCCTATTGCAGAGATGTCTAGCTCTATAACCATAGGATTGATTGTTTGGTTTGGAGGATTAAAAGCTGCACAAGGAGATGAGATCACTCTGGGACTGGTTATTGCATTTATTCAGCTCTCTCAGATTTTGTTTAGACCTTTACGGCAGATAGCAGATAAATTCAATACACTACAGATGGGGATGGTAGCTGCTAATCGTGTGTTTGCTATTTTGGATACGGATTCTAAGATCGAGAATAACGGTGTACAGTTATTAGAAAAGATAAAAGGTAAAATTACATTTGATGAAGTGCGATTTAGTTATATCGAAAATGAAGAAGTATTAAAAGGAATCTCTTTTAATGTTGAAGCGGGGGAGACTGTAGCAATAGTAGGAGCAACTGGAGCAGGAAAATCTACCATTATTAATTTGCTCAGCAGGTTTTATGAAATAGACAGTGGAGTAATTTCTATCGATGATGTCGATGTTAAAACTATTGAGTTAAAATCATTACGTAGCCATATTGCAGTGGTGCTTCAGGATGTGTTTTTATTTGCAGATACGATTTTCAATAATATTACTTTAAATAATGAAGAGATTCTCGAAGAACAAGTGTATCAAGCTGCAAAAGAGATAGGAATTCATGATTTTATTATGAGTCTTCCAGACGGATACCATTATAATGTAAAAGAAAGAGGTGCTATGCTTTCTTCTGGGCAACGGCAGCTTATTTCTTTTTTAAGAGCTTATGTTACTAATCCTGGTATTTTGGTGCTAGATGAAGCTACATCATCGATAGATTCGCATAGCGAACAATTGATTCAAAACGCAACAAACAAAATTACCAAAGGAAGAACCTCTATTGTTATTGCCCATCGATTAGCGACCATTAAAAAAGCAGATAAAATTATAGTAATGGATCAAGGTAAAATTGTAGAACAAGGTAACCATAACGAATTACTTCAAATCGAAAATGGATATTACAGAAATTTATACGAAGTGCAATTTGCAGATGCAACCGAATAAACCGTTTGTTGATTTTATTTGGTAGGGATTTCTACTTTTCCTGATAAAACTAATAGTAGAAAAATTACTAACCCTATAATAATATATAGAATTCCGCCATAGATAAGAAACAGTAGTGTTTTGATCAGAATTTTCTTCAGGCTAATTTGATAAAGTCTCTTTAAAACATAGGCCATATAAACTATGTATACCGGGAACTGTATCAAGCCTACAATCATGAAACTATCTACCATAAAAGTTAATGGTAGTAAAACGAATGTCATAACTCCCACAATATGTGAGTAGCCATATAGGTAGATTACAAAATGCTCTGTTAAATTATACTTTTTATAATTTAAAAAAACCAGTCGGGATAACATAGCTAGTAAAGGGATCATCAAAAAACTTAGCATAGACTGGTATTGGGTTGTAGTGTCAAATATTGAGCTTTGTATTTCAGCTTGCTGTGCAGTAAAATTATCGTCAAACTGCATAATTTCTTTTAACCTGTCTTTTACTATAAAAGAATAAAATCCTGTAATCGTTATGGTAATAGCAAAATATCCAAAAGCATTTACATATCGTTTTCTAAGTCCATGAATATAACCATCGATTACTTCTTCTGGTTTTGTGAATAAATGAGTAAATGTTTTAATGAATGAGTTATCCAAATTAAGAAAACGGTCAACAAATTCTGAAATGAGATTTTTAAAAGTAATTCGTTTTGTAATCTTTTTTGCACCGCAATCAGGACAAAAATTATGGCTTTCGATCTGTTGTCCACAATTTTTGCAATTGGTAATATTAATTAAATTATTCATTAAACTAAATCCCTTTTTATTTTTTCTATTAACTCTTCTTCTGTTTTAAATATCACAAATTCCCCATTTTTGATATATGATAATTTACCAGTTTCTTCACTTACAACAAGAGCTAAAGCATCAGTTTTTTCACTAATACCTACTGCAGCACGATGCCTTAGTCCAAAACGTAAAGGCATGTTATTATCATTGGTAACTGGTAAAATGACTCGGGTGGC
The DNA here is from genome assembly GCF_000626715.1 of Aquimarina atlantica. Lineage (GTDB taxonomy): Bacteria > Bacteroidota > Bacteroidia > Flavobacteriales > Flavobacteriaceae > Aquimarina > Aquimarina atlantica. The sequence continues at coordinate 157,858 of NZ_AQRA01000007.1, forward strand.
TACTATACTATTATCTTCTATAATCATGGCACCGTCATGAAGAGGACTGTTTTTATAAAATATACTTTCGATTATAGGGGTATTTACAAGGACATCCATAGCATCTCCCGATGTCTTAACAAAATCCAGAGATGTATTTCTTTTAATAACAATAAGTGCCCCCGTGTGAGTTTTTGCCATTTCGCTACAAGCATTTACAATTGCGGTAACATTGGTAACACTATCTTCGGGTGTGTCTCTAATAAATTTTAATTGCCTGAGAAATTTACGCCTTCTTCCAAAATTAGTAGAACCAATCATTAAAAGGAATTTTCGGATTTCTTGCTGAAAAACTACAATCAAGGCAAACATTCCAACACCAATAAATTCACCCAAAACACTACTCAACATTTCCATAGCAAGGAATTGAGTAAGTTTCCAGACCAGATAAATCATAACTATTCCTATAAAAATATTGATAGCTGCAGTACCTTTAACTAACTTATAGATATAGTACAATAATAAGGCAACAAGTACAATATCAAGTATATCTAATATTCTTAGGTTTATTAAATCCAAATGTCTGGTGTTTTTGTAAAAATAGAAAAATTAGTGAAACCTTGTTTTGAAAAGCTGTATAAAACAGCGTATTCAAAATAACTGGTTGAACTAATCCCGATGTATATCGGAATCCAATTAGACCTCACAGGTCTTAAAAACCTGTGAGGTCTTGAAGAACGCTTTATCATATTACGAGGATTAATAGTACTACTGCGAGGAACGTGTTTAGGATACCGATGGTCAAAAAAATACCCACGGTAGCTGGCTACCTGTGTGTAGCTATGTTAAATTATCTATAAGCACCTACCAGATGAACACACTCTACAGCTTCTTTAACATCATGTACTCTTAAAATCGAGGCTCCATTAAGCAAGGCAATAGTATTAAGAGATGTTGTGCCATTTAGTGCTTCTTGCGGAGTGATATTTAGTGTTTTGTATATCATAGATTTTCGAGAAACTCCGGCTAGTATAGGTAAATTATGTACTTCTAATAGTTTTAGATTTCTTAAAAGATCGAAATTCTGATCAGTGTCTTTAGCAAAACCAAACCCAGGATCAATAATCATATCATTTACACCATATTTTTTTGCTTCGGCAATCTTTTCTGCAAAATATATATTCATTTCATGAATTAGATTATCATATTGATTTAATGATTTCATGGTTTGCGGAGTTCCTTTCATATGCATCATGATGTATGGTACTCCTAATGTACCAACTGTTGGAATCATGTTTTTATCCAGGTTTCCGGCAGAAATATCATTAATTAATGCGGCTCCAGCTTCAATACACGCTTTTGCAATTTCACTTCTAAATGTATCAATGGATAATAAGATTTCAGGAAATTCTTTGAGTAACAATGATACTATAGGCAGGATTCTTTTTTCTTCTTCTTCAATAGAAATATGGTCTGCATGTGGCCTTGAGGAATAGGCACCTAAATCAATAAACGAAGCACCATCGATAAGCATTTGTCCTGCTTGCTTTATGATCTCGTTTTCATTTTTATATTTTCCTCCATCATAAAAAGAATCAGGAGTAAGGTTAAGAATACCCATTACTTTTGGAGTAGATAAATCGATTAATGAGCCTTTACAATTGATTGTCATTTTTGGGATTTCGTTTGTTTATGATTATTGTTTTATGCGGTAAGCTTGTATTTTGATTAAAATTTATAGAATTGTGAGGTCACATTTCGGTTTTTTTATTTTTAAACTTGAGATATGATTTTTTTAATTCCCATATTAAAGCGAAATTTACGCAAAATTCAACAGTTTTATGCAAGATACATCCACACAATATGATACCATAATTAGTAATTGTCGAAATTTATTTAATCAAAAAATGATAGATTATGGCAGTGCGTGGAGAATTCTAAGATTACCATCTTTAACCGATCAGATTTTTATTAAAGCACAACGCATTAGAAGCCTTCAGGAAAATGAAGTGCGTAAGGTAAATGAAGGTGAAGTTTCAGAATTTATAGGAATTATTAATTATTGTTTAATGGCTTTGATACAACTAGAGAAAGGAGTTGCAGAACAACCCGATTTGTCTTCAGAAGAAGCAGTTGCGTTGTATGATAAGCATATTAAAATTACCAAAGAATTAATGATGAATAAAAACCATGATTATGGAGAAGCCTGGCGTGATTTACGAGTGAGTTCTCTTACAGATCTTATCATTCAGAAATTACTTAGAGTAAAACAGATAGAGGACAATAAAGGGAAAACGTTGGTAAGCGAGGGTATTGATGCAAACTATCAGGACATGATTAATTATGCAGTATTTGCTATGATTCATTTAGGCGAAGCAAATAAATAGATATATAAAATACTGTTAAACTAAAAAGAACAAGAGTTAATCGTATTATCTTGTGCAAATTATACTAAAATATTATGGTCGATATATAAAGAACAGGTAATCAAAAATAGTGGTTACATTAGTTCTATTGGCTTTTTGAAAAAATAAATATATAGGTAGATGAAAATATTGGTTTCTTTCTCAAGAATATTTGTAGCAGCACTTTTTCTGTTTTCGGGATTTATAAAGCTTAATGACCCTGTTGGGTTTTCATATAAGCTTCAAGAGTATTTTGGTGAAGGTGTATTAAACTTAGAATTTTTAATTCCCTTTGCTCTATTAATAGCAATTTTTTTGGTGATTTTTGAAATCGTATTAGGTATTACATTGTTATTAGGGTACTTGCCAAAGTTTACAGTATGGTCATTGTTATTAATGATAGCCTTTTTTACGTTTCTTACCTTTTATTCGGCGTATTTTAATAAAGTTACAGATTGCGGATGTTTTGGCGATGCATTACCGTTAACACCCTGGGAATCCTTTACCAAAGATGTGATTTTATTGGTTTTAATATTGATATTGTTCTTTGGAAGAAAATATATAACACCAGTTAAACCTCTTGCGGCGCATAAATGGATTGTTTTTGCAACTTTTACGGCTTGTTTAGCATTTGCATATTATGTTTTAATGCATTTACCAGCCTTTGATTTTAGAGCCTATAAAGAAGGAGTCAACATCCAGGAGGGGATGGAAGTGCCAGAAGGAGCCCCAAAAGCAGAGTTTGCTTATCACTGGAAATTTAATGTTAACGGAGAGGAGAAAATTATTACCACAAGTGGAGATTATCCCAAAGTAGACGGTAAATTTATCGAAGTCGAAACCAAAACAGTAGATGAAGGGTATGAACCTCCAATTCATGACTTTGCAATAGAAAAAAATGATATAGATTATACATCAGAATTTCTTGAAAAAGAAAACTTGATTTTAATAGTAGCGTATAACTTATCTAAAAGTGAAGCAGAAGGTTTTTATGCTGTTAAAGAAATAACTAATAAAGCTAAATCTCAAGGATATGATGTGATTGGTCTTACAGCTTCTACACCAAAAGATATAGCACAAGTACAACAACAACATGGTCTGGATTTTGATTTTTATACTACAGACGAAACAGCCTTAAAAACTATATTGAGATCTAACCCAGGGATTGTAAAGCTTAAAAAGGGAACTATAATAAAAAAGTTACACTGGAATGATGCAGAGAAACTTAATTTAGAAAAGGTAAAGCCTTCAAAGCCTAAGATTAATATACTATTAAAAACACAGTTAGATAGTATTATGAAGTTGGATCAGGACGGAAGAAGTTCTGAAGAAATTTCCTGGGAAGAGCAAAAAATAATAGATAGCACCAATACAATATTTATAGAAGAAGTTTTTAAAAAGTATGGGTATCCTGGTAAAACTTTGGTTGGCGAAGGAACAAGTATAGCTGCTTGGTTAGTAATTCAGCATTCTGATAAGATAGGAACATACTTACCTCTTATAAAAGAAGCCGGAGAAAAAGGAGAACTGGATATGACATCGGTAGCAATGATGGAAGATCGACATCTAATGCAACAAGGATTAGAACAGATATACGGTACGCAAGGGATGACGTTAAATTCTAATAGCAAAACACCAATTCCTTTGATATGGCCGATTAAAGATCCAGAATCTGTAAATGAAAGAAGAAAAGAAGCCGGTTTTACTGAAACAATAGAAGAATATAGTGAAAGTCTTTTTGGCGTTCCTTACAAAATGTATACACTAGAAGAAGTAAAAAAAATTAAAGAAAACTCTAATCAATAATGGCAGGGTATCTCATCAATAAAATAGGATATGCTTTGCTTACTTTATTGGGAGTGGTGACTGTTATTTTTTTATTATTTACAATTCTTCCTGGTGATCCGGCTCAGATGATGCTCGGGCAAAACGAAACCGAAGAACAGTTAAAAAATGTGAGAAAGAAATATGGTTTTGATAAGCCGTTATCAAAGCAATACCTATATTATATAAATGATCTTTCTCCTGTGTCATTTCACAGTATAAACCCTGATGATTTTTCGTTTTTTGATACTAAAAAATATAATGGAAACGAGTTATTTCAGATAAGTAATGTTGCCGTTATTCTTAAATCTCCGTACTTAAGAGAATCTTTTCAAAAAAGCGGAAAAAAAGTAAGTGATGTAATTAAAGAAACACTACCTAATACGGCAATTCTTGCAATCTCTGCTATATGTATTGCCATTATTATAGGGATTTTATTAGGAATTATAGGTGCTTTGACCAAAGACCAGTGGCCAGATAAAATGATACAATTATTAAGTACTTTAGGAATGAGCGTTCCTTCTTTTTTTAGTGCAATTATTTTTGCCTGGTTGTTTGGATATGTGTTACAAGAGTTTACCAATTTAAATATGACAGGTAGTTTATATGAAGTAGACGACTTTGGAGAAGGAAGCTATATCCAATGGAAAAACCTAATTCTCCCTGCTATTGTATTGGGGATTCGACCACTTGCTGTTGTTTCTCAACTCATGCGTAATTCATTACTCGAAGTGATGGGACAGGATTATATTCGAACAGCAAAAGCAAAAGGACTTTCGATGTTTCAGATGATAAGAAGACATGCGTTGAAAAACTCATTAAATCCAGTTGTTACAGCAATTTCGGGATGGTTTGCATCTATGCTGGCCGGAGCAGTATTTGTAGAATATATATTTGGATGGAACGGATTAGGTAAAGAGATTGTAGATGCTCTTAATACACTAGATCTTCCTGTCATAATGGGAGCCGTATTGGTGATAGCTACTATGTTTATACTAATCAATATATTTGTCGATATTATCTATGGATGGCTTGATCCCAGAATAAGGGTTTAAGTTGCTAATAACTCCTAATGTAATATATAACCACACTATTAACCAAAAACATAAATTTTAAATTAATGAGAAAAAAAATTGTAGCCGGAAACTGGAAAATGAATAAGAATCTGGCAGAAACCAACACATTGCTATCTGAGTTAACAACCAAACTTAAGGCATCGTCTGAAGTAGAAATTATTGTAGCACCTACATTTACTAATTTGTATAGTGCAACTGAAGTTTTAAAATCCTCAGGAATTACTGTTGCTGCACAAAATATGCATGAAGCAGAAAATGGTGCTTATACAGGAGAAATTTCTGCAGATATGCTTAAAAGTATTGGGGTAGAGACCGTAATTTTGGGGCATAGTGAGCGCAGAGCTTATTTTGGAGAAACAGATCAATTACTCGCTAATAAAGTTAATACGGCATTACAACATGAGATGACAATAATTTTCTGTTTTGGAGAAGAATTACAAGATCGAAAAAGTGATAATCATTTCTCTATTGTAGAGCAGCAATTAAAAAATGGTCTTTTTCATATTACTAAGGCAAATTGGAAAAATGTAATCCTTGCATACGAGCCAGTTTGGGCTATAGGAACAGGAGAAACTGCGTCTCCAGAGCAAGCTCAGGAAATGCACGCGTTTATTAGAAAAACTATAGCGAATACCTATGATCAGGAAACCGCCGATGAGGTTTCTATTTTATACGGTGGAAGTGTAAAACCTAATAATGCTCAGGAAATTTTTGCAAAAACCGATGTAGATGGCGGGTTAATAGGAGGAGCTTCATTAGATGCAGAAAATTTTTCTGCAATAGTAAATGCTATTTAAAAATTAACAGAATAAATATATAAAAGCACCTCGTGGTAAGATGGGGTGCTTTTTTTAAGACTTACTTTTGGTGCCAGCATTAAGGTAAAAGAGTAACTTTGTAGAATAATTAAAGATCAGTATGTCAAATACAAAATACATTGGGTATTATTTTAAAGTTTCACCACTACAACCAGCTACAGAAATACTAATTGCAGAACTAGGATACGCTGGATTTGAAAGCTTTGTAGAAACCGAAAACGGAGTTAACGCTTTTATTCAAAGTATAGATTGGAAAGAGCATATTTTGGAAGGTGTTTATGTATTAAATTCTGGAGAGTTTGATATAGAATATACCATTGAAGAAATAGAGCAAATAAACTGGAACAAAGAATGGGAAAAGAACTTTAATCCCATTGTTGTAGATGATATTTGTAGCGTAAGAGCGCCTTTTCATGAAAAACCAAATACAAAATATGATATTATTATAGAACCCAAAATGTCTTTTGGTACGGGGCATCATGAGACTACACATATGATGATCCAACATATTTTAAAAACTGACTTAAATGGTAAAACAGTATTAGACATGGGGTGCGGCACAGGGGTCTTGGCAATTCTTGCAAAAATGAGAGGTGCTGGACCTACAGATGCTATAGATATTGATAATTGGTGTTATTTGAATACCGTAGAAAATGTAGAACGTAATGATTGTGAGGATATTACTGCGTATGAGGGTGATGCCTCACTTTTACCAGGAAAAAGTTATGATGTTATTATTGCTAATATCAATCGCAACATATTGCTAAATGATATTGAACAATATGTAAAATCTTTAAATCCCAAGGGTAAATTGTTTTTGAGCGGGTTTTATAAAGAAGATTTAGATATGATTACAGAAGAATGTACAAAGAATCATCTTAATTTTATAGAAAATTTCAATAGAAATAATTGGATAGCAGCGTCTTATGAGTTAAAATAATCTTTTAATTAATGCATATAATACTCTAAGTTATTATATTTGCATAAAACAATTACCCCCTTATGAGTACCCAGGAGAAAGTTTTAGAAGAAGTTTTAGAAAAATCTGTTGATCAAAGCAATAATGAGATTGTTCTGTATAATGATGATGTAAATACTTTTGATCATGTTATAGAAACTCTTATTTATACTTGTGAACATACACCAGTACAAGCAGAGCAATGTGCTATGTTAGTGCACTATAAAGGAAAATGTACTGTAAAAACAGGTGCTTATGAAGAATTAGTACCGCGATGTTCTAAATTATTAGATGCAGGTCTTAGTGCAGAGATTGTTTGATCGAATATAGACCAAAATTTTTCTATTTATCACATTATAAGTCCATATTATGGACTTTTTTTGTGCCTTTAATTTTATCACTAAAAATAGATGAGATTCTAAATTTGTTTTATATGAATATGTTTTTTTAATTTTTGTTAAATATTTAAAACATTATTTTTTAAAACTTAAACTTTATGACATGTAGGAAAAAACTTTCTATATCTTGCGCTTTTGATATCTAATTAAGTTTTCTTTAACATCCCTATTTGCCTCTTGCTTTAACACCTTGTTAACATATTGAAGTGGTATAAGAATTGTGTATTTTATCGATTTTTTGTGTTATTTTAAAACAACCTTTTTTGCATTTTCTTTAGAAGAATCTTACGGTTTAACCGTATTTATAGCAAATAGTTTAAAAAATTAACTAATTTTTCCGAAAAAATATCATATCTTCAAACCGCAAAAATTTAGAAAAGTTCAAAGCTTTCTACATAATTGTATTTAAAATAGAGCATAACTACTCTATTTTTAGTTTTTAATAACTACACAAATTCAACTTAATTAAAATGAAAAAAATCAAAGTATTAGCGTTTTGCGCTATCGTTGCAGGATTTACTACTTCCTGTGAAAAAAAAGAAGTTTCTAATGAGACACAACCAGAAACTGTTGCAGAACAAGTTTCAAAAGCTCACATTCAGGCATTACATGATGCAGGAGTAAATGCTACTGGAGCAGAATATGTAACAGTAAAACATCCAGATGGGTCTGTAGAAGAAGCTATACAGTCTAGCGACCTTATTTTGGCAATTAATAAACTGGCAGAACAAAAACTGGCAGAAATAGAGAATGGCAACAAGCAATACAGAACAAATAACCTTGTATCTAGTGGTAATAGAAATATTAGTATTATTGGGTATACAGGATCTGGATATGCTTTAACCAGTAAAATGCGTACAGGACTTCAGTGGGCTGTTAACAATTATAATGCATTAAATAATACACTAAGTTTTAGTCTATCTTTTGCGGCATCTACTAGTGCTGATATGGTAGTATATAACAACGGTGCTTCGGGTGCAGGAGGATCTGCAGGTTTCCCTAGTGGAGGAAGACCATATAAGTGGATTCAGATTAATGCAGGTAGTAACAGTATAAGTAATAATGCTATGGAGCATTTAATGGGTCACGAAATGGGACACTGTTTAGGATTCAGACATACTGATTATGCTCGAAGAAGATGTGATAATAGTAATGAAGGAGGTGGTGGTATTGGAGCTATCCATATTCCTGGAACTCCAACAGCTAATCAGTGGGGACAAAGTGGTTTAGATACAGATTCTATTATGATCTCTTGTTTTGATGGTGGTGAAGATGGAGAGTTTTCGAATTATGACAGAACTGCTTTAAACTACCTGTACTAAGAATTGATTATAGATAAGCTTTGAACTTTTTATAAAAGCCATCCTGCTAACTAGGGATGGCTTTTTTCATTGATATGGTTGTTGTTTTTTTAGAAATATTTAGAAATAGAAATTCTAAAAAAACTATCTTCTCTAAAATTAGATAAGATCAATTCACTATCATCAATTTCATTAAAAATACGAGCTTCAACTGCTGCAGTCCAGCTACTACCAAAACGCCTTGAAGCTTCGAGACTAAAAATAGTAGTGCTGGATTCTAAATCTGCAATTCCTCCGATTAGTATTGATGTGTCCTGGGTGTCATTAAAAGCAATACGACTTCCGAAAAATATATCATTTTGCAATGCGTTTAGTGTCAGTTCGTCTCGCTCATCATATAAATACTCTCCCAAAATTCCTATATCAAGTCCATTTCCATCAATATTCGAAAATGTATATTCGAGACCGGCTACCATCGCAAAGAAATCCTGAGCATCTGCATAGCGATAAATAGATTCTAGTTTCCATAGAAAAGCATTATGAGTAATTTGTAGATCAAGACCGGTTTGATGTATCACAGGATAAAAAGCATTGATATTTCCTGTGGTATCAAATACAAAAAGAGGTTCTCTACCGGTTCCATAAAAATGAGAGATACCAATATCAAAAATATCAAAATAATGCTTCCATCGAAAAGCGACATCCTGTCTCCATTCTTTTGCACCACTTTCATAACCAAGATCATCTTTATCAATTACTACCGGAAATCGTAGTCTCCCTTTTTTGCCAGAGAAAGTACGTTTACGATGGTAGGGGAGGTAAAAAAAATCAAAAGTTCCGAATTTTTCAGTGATCCATGTAAACTGAGCCATGGGTTGTCCAAGCTTTTCCTCACCGTCAAAGGTTTCAACAGCATCGGTTTGATTAATGATATCTACCAGATGATTACTTTCGGCCACACCCCAATAGACTTTTTTGAGTCCAAGGTTAAGTTCCCAGTTTTTTTTAGCCTTTTGATAATATAGCTCCCGTATATCCCAATGTGTTCTCTCATCATCGACATCTACTCTAAAAAAACCTTTAAAGTTGATGCTTTCATACCCGGCATTCCAGTCGGCTTTGTATTCTGGTCGTATTGCCAGAGACGGAAAATGATCTTTCTGATCTTCAAAAAGAGCATCATTATAGAAATAGCGATATTCTCCTTCTAATTCTAACTCAAAATCATGAGTTACCTTTTTAGCTTTTTCGTTTTGAGCATGTATTGTTTTACCAAAACATAGTAGCAGAATTATGTAATAGATAGATTTAATCTTCATGTATTCGTTTTTTTATTTTCTGGCCTTTAACCAGACTAAGAGCTGCGATCAATACGTCTAATATGGATGATAAAAAGTAAAGCAATAAAAAACGGGTTTTGATATGTGCAATATGATCTGATTGAGCAAAAGCTAAAAAAGAGTCGTGTCATTACAGCTTGCTTAGCATAGGAAAAAACACAAGACCAGGTTGCAATAACAATAAAAATCTAGTAACCAAAAGAGCTATATTAGATATTACAAACTGAGTCTTGCGTATTTCGTTTATTTAAATTTATTGCCCGGCTCGTTTTAGAGCGACTTGAGTAAAATCTTCATCTGCAAGTGCTGCTTCAAAATTATAATCACTAAATTTTAATATGGTTTCTTTATTACTTTGATGATTTACCATATGAAGTGTTAATGCTCTCCAGAATTTTCCTTTATACAATTTGTAATCCCCATAGGTAAGTGTTTTGAGTAATGAGTTTTTACGATCGTAGAATTCGACCTTTTCTATTCGATACCTTTTATCTTTATTATAAGTCACAATTCTTCTTGTATAACCAGATTTTGGATCGACCGGATCCTGCTCTACAATTAATATACTTCCTTTTTCTTCTAAGAATTTATAACTATACTTTTCTACTTCTTGCGAAGAAAGATCTTCATATGCAAATTCACTACCCACAAAAGGACCGGATTTATTATTTGAAGATATTCTTTTTACCCTTTTGATCGAAGGTAAGAAAAGCCATTGATCATCTGCTCCGATTTTATGAGTAAAAGTTAATGTCGAGGTTCCTTTCACATCTTTTGGGCTATTAAAAACAATCAATGATTTATCTCCATCTGTAGTTTGTTCTAAAGTTCGGGTAATTAATAACCGTTCACTGGTTTGCCCATTTTTATTTTTTAGAGTCATTTTCAGGTTTACAATAGAACTATTGAAACCTTGATCTGCCTGATCTGCTGCTTTGGCAATTTGCAAACCTCGTTCTTCTGCATTTTGTGCTGTTAAAGTTATAGTACTTAGTACTGTAAGTCCAATTAAAATTAATGTTCTCATAGTAATAGATTCTTTATTGTTTTTATTTATTATTTATCAAGTTGCATTTGTGGTTCTAATTCTTTTACTGGTGTTTCTGTGGTCACCTTATCTTTTTTGCTAATTAAAATTAGTAGAGCAGGTAGTAATATAAAATCGATGATTAAGGCCGACAGAATAATAATTACCGTAATTCTAGCCATATAGCTGTTTAAAGCGAATGATGAGGTAGATAGTACAGCAAATCCAGCCAGGAGCACTACTGTAGTAGTTACTAATGCTTTTCCAACAGTTTCAAAAGCATAGATAACTGCTTGCCTGGCATCATAACCTAATTCTCTGCGAGCTCTTAAGAATTTACTCATAAAATGAACAGTATCATCTACTATTATCCCAAGAGTCATCCCAAAAACGATAACCATTCCTGTATTAATCTGAGCTTTGTACATTGCCCAAAATCCAAACCCGATAAAAACCGGAGTAACATTAGGAATGATACTTAGAAGACCAAGTTTAAAATTTCTTAGTGCGAACATTAATACCAGAGAGATCAATATGAGTGCAATTATATTTCCTTTAAGCATACTATCTGCTTGTCTAAAGCCCAGTTTAGAAAACATAAGAGTAGGGCTTACTCCGATAGTATGCATAGGTTTTGGAGTATTATCCTGTAACCATTTTTCGGCTCTTTTTGAAAAGGCAATCATCTCGGCGCTAGAGATATTCTGCAATGTTATAGTAACCCGACTTTCAGATTTGTCTACATTAATTTGATTATTGAGATCTAATCCAAACGGTAAAGAAAGTTCGTATAACAATAAATACTGTGCTGCTTCTTCACGACTACTAGGAACCCTGTAATAAGATTCATTATCTCCGTGCATTGATCGGTTTACTCTTCTGGCAACCTCGCTAAATGCGTTTACATGAATCACTTCGGGTTGTTCGTTAAGCCAATCTTCAAAATCATTTAGTTTTTTAAGGTATTCTGGATTATTGATCCCTCCGCTTTCTCCACTTCCAACAGAGAATTCAACATTATAAATTCCGGTTAAGTTTTCGCTTATATAATCAGTATCACTTCTAAATTGTACTGTTTCATCAAAATAGTTGATGAACTCATCATTAAATCGATTTTTGGTAGCCAGAAATGTAAAGACACCAATTATTACTATTGATATTATTGCAAGTTTTGTAGGTTGTTTTGCTACAAAATGCCCAAGATTGGTATACCAGTTCGATTTCTCTATAAGAATGCCTTTCTTTTCTTTGACCTTTACAGGAAGAACTGCCATAAGTGCCGGTAATGCTGTGGTAGAATAGAAAAAGGCCATTGTCATTCCAAAAGCGGTAATATTTCCTAGATCCCAAAATGGAGGTACATCTCCAAAATTCATAGTTAAAAAACCGATAACCGTAGTTAAACTAGTGATGAAAACCGGCATGAAATTAAGACGCATAGATTCGACAAGAGCATCCTTTTTTGTATATCCGTCTTTGCGCATTTTTTGAAGCATAGTAATCAGAATATGAATACTATCTGCTACAGCCAAAGTTAGTATCATTGTAGGAAAAACAGAAGATGGCGGTGTGAGTTTAATGCCCATAATCCCTACAAAACCAATTGCGCTCATAATAGAAAATAGCACAACAATTAAAGTAGCCAGGGTGCTAAAAAAGTTTCTGGTAAGAATGAGTGTGGTTAAGATTACAATAATCAACATAATCAGGGTTAACATCATATCTCTCATTGAAGATTCGAAGAAAGCAGTATTAAGCGGTACTAATCCCGATGAGTGCACCTGAAAATTTGGATATTTTTCTTGGAAATCAGCAATTGATTTTCTAACAAAAGCAGTTACTTCTGGTATCTCCTTGGCACTATCTTTTCCTGGTAGACGTACCGTTACATTAATTGCGGTAACACTTCCCTTTTCATTAAGCAGACGATTTACCAAAAGAGGTTCTTTTAGTGCTTTTTCTTTAATCGCTTTAATTTCTGAATCAGTTTTAGAAGCAGATTCATAGGATAGATCGTCTACGTATAAATCATCCCCCTGGGCACTTGTATGCTGAAAATTTGTTACTGCATCAACACGAGAAGAGTAGGGAGTGTTCCAAGCTTCGGCTGTAAGTTCTTCAATAGCAATTAGATTCTCTTTGGTAAATATATCGCCATTAGAAGGAGAGAGTACAATAACAATATTGTCATCCTTTGTGTATTTATCCTGCAAAGCATCAAAAGCTTCAAGTTCTGGATTAGATTCACTGAAAAATACGTGATAATCACCATCAAACTCCATATTACCCTGTGAACCAAGCCCCATCGCAATGACTAATGTGGTAATTAATACGGGCCATTTGAATTTGATTACAAATTCTGCCCATTTCTTCGCAAACGCATTGGTAGCGTTACCTGCTTTTTTTAGTGCATTCATATAATTATTAGTTGTTAGTTGACCAGTCGACTATTTATATATCACAAGTCGATATGATACAGATTATTATGAGTTTTTATGTTTAGACGATTTGAATATTGATATTAGGACATGGTCTTTGATAAAATTTTAAAAACATTTACATGTTATAATTGACCAGTCGACTATTTTTTATTGTTTGATTTACTAAATTATGGTTTATATCATATTTTAAGATTATTTAAAAGTTAACAATTGACCGGTCGTCTACATGTTATTCAAAAAAAATTATTTTAAAAACAATTGCCTGGTCATATTCATTACATTATCCATTGGATAAGCACTTTGAGTCTCTTTCATAGTTGTCATTGCTCCTTTACCAGCATCTTCAATAAAATCAACCATGTTTACTACATCAATCGAAGCATCTATTTCTCCTTGTTTTTGAGCTTCTAAGGCAACAATAATAATTTCTGATTTTATCGTGTCATGTTTTTCTAAGACTGCCTCTCTTATATTTTCATTATGTTCGGCCATTTCATTACTTAGATTGCAGGCCATACATCCATTTTTGCATTCTAATTCTTTTTTTACTACCTCAATTCGGTATTCATAAAAATTGATCAGACGTTGTTTTGGAGAAAAGGATTTGTCACGTAAAATTACTAAAGCAGGAGTAACCTGTGTTGTAAAATATTTGTCCAAAGCCTTAATTGCAAAATCTTCTTTACTATCAAAATAAAAGTAAAAAGAACCTTTAGGAACGTCAGCTGCCTTAACAATGTCATTTACACTAGTACCATTATAACCTTTAGACCAAATGATTTCCATCCCTTTTTCTAAAAGGTAATCAGCTTTGATCTCATGTTTTATGGTTTTCGACATTATTTTCATTTTGGGACGACAAAAATATGACCAGTCGTCTAGTAAAGCAAATTTTTTACTGTTAAAGTTTTCTTTATACAGTGTAAGTTGTTGATTTTTAGTATAATTAGGTATTTTGTGTAAAATGAATGTACAAAAATACTTTTACCGCTTAACATATAATCAATACTGCAAATTTATGCTGTTTGCTATTACAATCTATGAAATTATATCGAATTTTTATGTACTCATCCCAGATATAGGATAGAAAACAAGTGAAAATATGACCAGGCAATTTAGAATTATTGATCTCTAATAGGTAACATATTAGAAGTGTCGACAGGAAAACTATCATATTTATTGTAAAGTTTTAAATATTTTTCTGGGTCAATGGTGTCGCTGTTAAGCGTTTCATACAATCCTCTAAAAAAACCTTCTCTTTTCTGTGAAGGATTAAAAAGTAAGGTAAGCCGAACTTCTTCATCGGTATCATTTTGAAATCCGTGTGGGGTAAATCTGGGAGCATATGCTACAGTACCAGGGCCGATCAGATGTTTATTGCCTTTTGCTCCTGTAAAAAGAGTGAGTGTTCCTTTATTTACAATAAAAGTTTCGTCCATAAATCTATGATAATGTAACTTGGCGCCAATAGCTCGAGGTGCTAAAACGATTTCATAAACTCCTAACTGATCATTCGATAATTCACTAGTTAGTTTAAAAGTAAAGGAAATACCATTCATAGTAAATGTTTCTCCTTCATTAGGCTGGATTAATACTTCTTTATTTTCTAGCGTATCATTAAAAAAATCTTCTTTCATTGTGTTTTAGTTTTTAAAAATTGTGTCTATTTGTTTATGAATGTTCGCAATATTATGCTGTAGAACATCGGTTTTGCTGGTTCCTTCAAGCGAAAAAATGTTTTTTACCATAATCCCCATATGATGCAGTATTGCGCTTAGATAGGGTTCCTGAAAATCATAAGCCTGCATAGAAGTACCCATATAAGTCCCTCCTTTTACTAGTGCCAGGTAAGCTTTTTTATCTTTTAATAACCCATAATAAGAACCATCTTTGTGTATGCCAAAGGTGTGGTCTATTCTTACAATATGATCGATATATGCTTTAAGATTAGATGGAATATTTAAGTTGTATAGCGGACTACTTATCAATATTTCATCAGCTACACTTAATTCTTTAATTAGTTGATCCGATAGAGCAGTAGCTGCTATAACTTCTTCGGTCATACGTTCTTTTGAAGTATAAAACCCTTGTATTGTTGTGTCATGTATATGAGGTATAACAGAAGTTACTAAATCTCTATAAATAACTTTACCTGATGGATGTAATGCTCTCCATTTTGTTTCGAGATAATCTGCCAATTCTCTAGAGTGAGATCCTTGCGTTCTAGAGCTTGAATCAATTCTTAATAATGTTTTCATTGTATATAAAATTGTGATTTACCTGTATGACAAATCACCATGTGAAAACGTGACACTACCACATCTTTTTTGCAATATTTTTGAGTTTTTCTGGATCAACTACAGAACTGATTTTAAATATTTTTTGATCTTGATTAATTGAAAATACTTGGCAAGATGATAATACGTCGTTATCAAAATATGCTATTGCTGGTTGGTGATTAACTTCAATATATCTGGCGTTTTGTTGCGATTGAAACTTATTAAAAACTTCAAGAATCAGCTCGATACAGTTCTGTTTTCCGTAGGTAAAATTTCTAAGAACTTTAATTTTATCACCACCATCAGCAATCATGGTAATATCATTTGTAAAAAGTTGCTCTAACTTTTTGATATCTCTTTCTCGTATTGCAGTACTGTAATTATTAATATATTCTTCTGTGTTTTTAGTTTTAGAGATCAAATTCTTTTGACTGGGTTTTTTTAATTTGGTTTTTGCTCTACTCAACAATTTTCTCGAATTCTCAGGAGTGCTAGAAAGAACTTCAGCAATATCATTATGAGAATAATGAAATGCCTCTTTTAGTACAAAAACGGCTCTTTCTTTTACAGTCAACTGATCTAATAAAATCAATAGTGAGTATGAAACGATATCCTTTAAATATAAATCATTATCAGCAGTATCGGTAGCAATAGGCTCTGGAAGAGTGATGTTTTCTGAAATAAATTTTTTCTGTCGATTTTTTTTATTGATCGAAGTATTAATAACCGATTTGATCAAGTATGCTTTAGGATTATCTATCTTTTTGTTTTGAAGCGAAATAAAAGTGTTTAAAGCATCCTGAATAGCATCTTTTGCATCGTCGGCAGAACCAAGAATATTATAAGCAAATGGAAATAAAAACTCCTGATATGTGTTGAAATCAAACATTGGTTTTTTAATGTATGAATAAATATGTTTCTTTAGTATATAAATGTATTATTATATGATGACAACTAAGAGACCAAAAATGTGACAAAAAAGGATAATACTTTTATTTTTTGACGAAATTTATATACGATCAGGGCTTGGTAGCTATGATGGTTTACAATTTTTATACGATATATGATTATTAAAAGCGAACTTGCCGAATTGTCCTTACAACATTTGATAAAAGAGTATTATTACTTTTCAAAAAAAATGGATGCAACGGTTAAATATGTACCTGTGATCGATGATTGTTGTTATGATTTTGTTTTCTTTAAAGAATGTAATAGTGTGCTAACGTATGGCGAGAAACAATCCATTCTTCCTATCCCTTTTAAAGTATTTACTATTCATGATCTTTCTCCTCCTTATACGTTAAAATTTGAAGTATCTCTTACCTTTTTTACAATTAAAGTACAACCATGGGCAAATGCACATTTTTTCTCTTACCTGGATACTTCTGGGATTATTGATCTAAGCCTCGAAAAAGCGGGCATACTAGCTGTACGAGAGCAATTATTTAATGATGTACCAATACGTGATATGTGTACAATAGCGAGTGATTTTGTAAAAGAGCAAAGCCTTATCCTTAGTTCTTCGGCCCTTTTTGTAAAAGATGTTTGTGAGTATATATACAGTGTAAAAGGGATGACATCGGTAAATTTATTGAGCGAAAAATATAATAAAACCCGCCAATACTTAAATAGAATCTTTAAGCAAGAAGTGCTTTATAGTTTGAAGAAGTTTATCATTACGGTACGGATCATGGATTTGGTTAAATTTAAAATTAAGAACAAACATATTTCTATGACCGAACTGTGTTATACATATGATTATTTTGATCAATCACATTTTAATCGGGATTTTAAGAAAGTATGTGGTGTAACACCTATGCAATTCTTTAATGATCTCCCAGAATTTTTATTCCGTCATTAGATAAGGTTCCATTTTTACAATTTTTAATACGCTAATTGTATTTGTTTTGTAATAAAAAAGAAAATGACTCGCATTTTATTAAAATTGGTAGTATTAGTAATATTTTTAGTAGCATGTTCTAAACATAAAGAAATAAAAGTTTCAAAAGTTAATTATGAAAATAAGCCCGATGATTCGCTACTTTTAAGAAGTGATACATATTTGACAAAGCTTACCGAGTTAAAGAAATTTAATGGAGTGGTATTACTTAAGAAGGGCAAAAAAACTGTTTTGAGAAAAGCATATAATATCTCTTCAGATACGCTGTCTAAATTATTTGTAAATGTAGAAAGTCAATTTGATCTTCGTTCTGTCTCTAAATTATTTGCCAAAGTAAGTGTACTTCAGCTAGAAAATGAAGGTAAAATTAACCCTAACGATACCATTGGTAAATATTTACCCGATTTCCCTAATGGAGGACGAATTACTATTCAACATCTTATGGACAATAGTTCGGGTTTACCCAGAGAATTTGATACTTCAATATCTAATACATTAGAACTTTCTCCAGATGAAATAGTGGCTCTGGCTTCAAAGGAAAAATTAGAGTTTGAGCCAGGTGCTGAGGTACGGTATTCTAATGTAGGTTTTCAGTTATTATACTATATTATAGGCAAAATCAATAAAAATTCATACGCTTTATTTTTAAAAGAAAAATTCTTCAAACCGTTAAGAATGAAGAGTTCTGGTGGTAATTTTGATGCAGACCTTAGTCATTTAAAAAGCTACGCCTATGGACATTATGTTGATGATGAAAAAAACATTAAAAGTGTCGATTCTTTTTTACAGGATGAGGTAAGAATGGGTAATTTGCATTCGTCTGTAGATGATTTGGCTCAATTTCTTGCGTTCTTAGATAAAGAAAATCATGCCTCTTTGATTCATGATCATAGCATTTCGCATGCAGGAGGTACAAGAGGTAAACGAGCTTATATTCATAGAAATTTTTCACAAGATTATAGTATTGTTTTTTTAACAAATTATGATGAAATTCCTTTTGAGCAATTGGTAAGTGATTTAGAAAGTATACTTGAAGGCAAGAAGGTGAAAATGCCAAAAGCAGTACTTCGTAAATCGATCAACCTTTCTCCTCTTGTACTTAAAAAATATGAAGGAACTTATGATTTTGTAGATGCAGGACACCTTTTAATTACCCTTAAAGTAGAAAGAGATAGTTTGTTTTTATACCAGAAAGGGCAAAATAATGGAGTACTCTATCCAGAAAGCGAAACTATGTTTTTTGGAGATAAGACTTCTGAAGAATCAATAGAATTTGTAAAAAACGAATTAGGAGATTATTACATTTTGATGGATTTTCAGGGAGTGCAATGGGAAGGAGTAAAGGTCGATAAATAAACTGTTAACATCCATCCTGGTTTGCGACTACAACTACTTCAAAATCAATAGTGTTTGATATGATATCATCCTTTAAATTAATAAGAAAATTTTTGGATTTATAGTTGATTTTCCACAATGTTCTGTCAATTATAAATTTAGATTTCAGCAATACTTGGTTATTAATGTTTTCGATGGTAGATTGATACTGTATGATATGTCTTATATCATTGATGGTTAGGTAGGCGATTACATCCAGATTTGTAGCGTTTATATACCGGGTATTAATAATTTCTAATTTGGCAATTGGATATTTTTTTACATCAAAAAAATCTTCACTCTTCAAATGAGTGATCAACATTTCATTATATCGATCACCTATATTAATAATAGAATTCATATCAACCTCAAATTCTCCTCCTGTAATAAAAATACCCTTTCTACGTATAACACCATTTTTAAATTTTACTGTGCCATTGTGTGTGTTTAAATCTAAAAGATCAGATCCTTTCCAATTAATAATACTTTTACCAGTATCTATTCTAAGTTCTTGTTGTGCATGGATTATGGAAGTTATGCATACTGTTGCCAAAACTAAAATCATTTTTTTCATAGCTAATATTTTCTTGTAAAACTAAAATAGATGTTGTACCGCCTGTGAAAAAAAATGTAAAAGAAGTGTCAAAAAGTGTAAATTTTTATGCAATTACTCTTCTGGTAGATTAGCACGGTAATATGTATTCTAGAATTCAACCGTAATTTACAATGAAAGGAATATCATAATTGTTATGGTATGAATTTGAAAATTGATTTTTTTTATTAGAACTCATCTTCATTTTTTCTATTTCCTAAAAAATGAAGATGAGTTCTTAGAATAGAGTGTATATTTCTCTTCTTTAGACAATTTGTTTTTCGGACAAACAAACATCCACTTTAGTTCGAAAAATGGTGCTAAGCCATTAACAATTACAATTATTTTTTAACATTTCTTTAGTTGCAACAGTGTTGCGTCTGAAAAACAGGTTCTTTATATTGCAACACTGTTGCAACAAAGGGCGAGCCGAAAACCTTAAAAAACAGAGTAGGTATAATCTTAATTTATGTAATCATGAAAATTAACAAAGAAGCACTAATCTCTCAGATTCTGGCCGAAAAATCAGCAAATCCAGTTGGAGGTACGCATTGTAGTAACTGTGGACATTGTTCATCTACATTGTAGACATTGTATTGCGGTAGTACGATTTGTCGTACTACCGTTTTTAAGGAAACATTTTGAACATGAAAAAATTAGATAAAAAACAGCTAGCAAATATTCTTCAGTTTAGGAACGAAGACATTATTTCGAGGTTTAATGATATGTACCGGTTAGAAGCCGAAGAAGTACAGGATATTTTTAATGAAACCCTCAAATTTCTATTTATAAGTCAGATTCCGGGAGTTTTTATACCAGATGATCTTTTAATTATCGACGAAATGTGGCATAATATGATTCTTTTTACTCCTCAATACCATGAGTTTAGTAAAGAATACTTTAACACATCTTATTTTCATCATGTTCCTGCTTCAAAAAAGGAAAAAGAAGATCGTAAGAGAAATATGATGAAAAATCCAGAAAAAGCTAAACAAGAATATTTAAAAAAGTTAGAGTTTTTACTATCTGTAACCTATGATTATTTAGGAGAAAAAACGGTTGAAAAATGGTTCAGGCAGTACGCAAGCCAATATAGTAAAGAACAGCTTAAAGCATTAAGGAAATAAGTCATGAGTATTTTTCCAAAAAGAGCGATCCCTGGTAAAACTGTGACTATTCACTGGAACTTTAATATCTCTGCCTTAAAAAATGTACATGTGTTTCCGTGGGTTAGAATCGGTGTTAAAGACCCTAACGGAAATGTTACGATGCTTTTTGAAGAACATGTTTTAGGATTACCAGATCCTATAAACGAAGAAACAAAACAGGAAAAACAACCACTCAAATATTTAAATAAAAATGTTCCGTTACTGTTATTAGCAGATTATTTGAGCGGAGCTTGTAAAAGAGAACGATTAATACAAATACTCAAAAATATTCAATCCGGAAGACATTATTATTTTACATACACTATTCCTAAGAATGCACCTATAGGGAAATATACGCTTGTTTCAGAAGTACACAGTTCTGGAGAAATAAAGCATTCTAAAACCGCAGCAGATGATTTCTTTTTTGTTGAAAAAATAACATTGGATAAGATTATAGAAGGTGAAAAAAAGAAAGCTATAATTATGAATCATTCACCAGAGAAAACTCCTGTAAAAATCGTTGAATGTTATCAAAATGCACAAGAAGAATTAAAAACTAAAGTACGTGTTTTTGAAATCGAACCGCTACAAGAAACAACGCTAGAACTTTCTTCGGATCAAGAATTTCTATTGTACAATGAAGAAAGAGAAGTGATCTCTCTAACTAATTTATCATCATCTTATCTATTGCGAAACCAACAAATACTCGAATTACGTAAAAATGATGGGTTAACCTGCTTGCTAAAAAAAGATAAAGATGAAGCCTATCAGTTAACTCCCGAAACTAAACAGTTATGGGATAGATCAAATGGATTACTTCATAAAGATCAAATGTCGGAAGAAGAAAAAGTGATTTTTAAAGAAATGAATTCAGAAGAATTGATTCAGGAAATTACTTTATAACAAACGGCATTTATATTCTTAAAACATCAGAAATATATAATTAAAATACAACAATCATCTACTACTCCTATATGCAATATGTCTTATATTTTATAATTGTTTTTTTATGTATTCCAATCGTTTCTATAGGTCAGGAAGGAGTAATTTCTGGTACGATAACCAACGAAAAAGGAACTCCTTTATCTACTGCCCATATATACATTCCTGAAATGAATAAAAGTACCGTATCCGATGATTCAGGAGCTTTTAGAATAGAACACTTGAGGTCGGGAGACTACCAAATTGTAATATCTCATATAGGATACCAAACGCAACAAAAAACAATAACACTACTTAAAAATCAACCCAAAATAAAAGTAACAATTCGCCTTGCCAAACAACTCGATGAATTAGGTGAAGTAACACTATTGAGCACATCAGAAGCAACAAAAATTAGAAATAGTACAACAACAGTATCTGTTATAGAAGCGAGAAAACTTAATAATAGATCTGTTACTACATCTGATCTTTTAGGTACAGTACCAGGAGTACAAATAAGACAGAGTGGGGGAGTTGGTAATGCTACTGAAGTATCTATTCAGGGATTAAGTGGCAGGCAAGTTAAACTATTTGTGAATGGAGTTCCTATGGATTTTTTACTTCCGGTAGAAGAATTAGGAGTAGGTCCCTCTCTGGCTATGCTTCCTGTTAACCTTATTAAACGTATGGAAGTGTATAAAGGTGCAGTTCCTGTAAGTATGGGAGCAGATGCATTAGGAGGTGCTATTAATATAGTTACAAGAAAAGAGAAGTACGATTTTTTGGAAACATCGGTAGCATATAGTTCATTTAATACCTGGCAGGCAACGGTAAATACGAGAAAAGTAATGTCCTCTGGTCTAACGGCAGGGGTAACGGGGTATTATACGTATTCAGACAATAATTATACACTAAACGATGTAACACTTATTAATGAGCAAGGGAATCCAGAATCAATTTCTGCAAAAAAATTTCATGATGCTTTTAGAAGTTACATGATAAAAGGCGATGTAGGATTGATAGACAAATCCTGGGCAGATTATGTAGCACTTAATTTTTCTTATGCAAATTTATATGATGAGATTCAGCATAATTTCGAAATGAGGCAACCTTACGGAGAAGCGCTTAACAAAGTATCTGTACATAATAATGCATTACAATATGAAAAAAAAGATCTTATAAAAAACCTCGATGCTAATTTATATATAGGGTACAACAGAATCATTACCAATTTTAATGATACAACACTTAATATATACAATTGGAGAGGAGAAATTATTGGGCAAAGAACCTCTGGAGGTGAGATCACACCTTCTCAAAATAAATTAAAACTTACAGGAGATAATATTTCGGGAAGAATTAATCTTCAATATAATGTTAATACCACCTCACGAATTCTATTTAATGGGGTGACTTCTTTTTTTGAGCGATCAGGAGAAGATCCTGTCGCAGCTGCGTTTTACGGAAATGATTACTATAAAAACCCCGTGCATATCAATAAAACTGTTATTGGAATAGGCCTGGAAAAAGATTTCCTGGATAAAAAAATAGTAAGTCACAGTGCTGTAAAATTATATCACTATGCCGCAAAAGGTTTCGAAATTGAAAATGATGAAATCGATGAGGTAGAACAGCAAAATACAGAATTTGGAGGAAGCCAATCTTTTTCCTGGAAAGTGAATCGTAATTTTTTAAGTAAACTATCTTATGAGTATGCCACAAGATTACCAGATAGAATTGAAACTTTAGGAGATTTTAGCATCGCAGTAGCAGCCAATCCGAATTTAAAACCCGAAAGAAGCCATAATATTAATCTTGGCGGGAGTTTTAAAAAAGAAACATGGAGTGTAGAAGCAAATGGTTTTTTTAGAGAAATAGACAATATTATTATACTTCAGGCGGTTCCTCCTCCTGTTTTGAGTACCTATCAAAATTTATTAAAAACAAGAATTATAGGAGTCGAAGGCGAAATTAGCATGCGGCCATTATCATGGTTAAATGTTACACTAAATGGCACTTTTCAGGATTTACGAAACCGATCTAAAAAAGAAGCTTCTGGGGTGTCTAATGATCGCTATTTTGGAGCACGATTACCAAATAAACCGTACCTGTTCGGAAACGGAGAAATTCAAATCACTAAAAATAGTTTAATGAGCCCTAATGACCAATTGCAAGTATGGTGGTCTACCCGCTATGTAGAAGAATTTTTTAGGTATTGGGAGATCGACGGACGAAAAGAAGATAAACTGGTCATACCAACTCAATGGCTTCATAATATAGGGATTGCATACACAGGAAAGCATAAGCAATATACCGTAACTCTCGAAACTCACAACATATTTGATCAACAGGCCTATGATAATTTTGGAGTTCAAAAACCAGGAAGATCATGGCATCTTAAATTAAAAACCTCACTATTTAAATCATAATACAAAAATTAAAGTAATGAACACGAACACATTAAAAAAAGCAGCACACATACTTTTTACAGGATTTATTTTTATAACAATAAGTATACTATCAGGATGTAAAAGCGACGATAATTCTATTCCTCCAGAGGAGACAACAGTAAAAATAAACCATGGCCTGGCCATAGTATCGGGTGCAGGAGATGTAAAAACTACATTTTTACAAGGACTTACAGATCTTAATCGAACTTCGATAGATAATGCTAATGGTACAGAAGTAGGACAGTTTTCTTCTATATACTCAGACGGAAAAGCCATGTTCACAGCAGGTTTTGGCGCTCCCGCAACTATGAAAAAATTTGTGTTTGATAAAACTGGCAAAGCAGTTTTGGATCAAGAAATAATAATTCCGGGATCTAATTCTTTTTCCTCTCTCGAGATTCTTAATGAAACCACAGGTTACGCTACAGTTGGAGGAGGGATATCTAAAGTTATTCAGTTTAACCCTGCTACGATGAGGATTACAGGAGAAATAAACCTAAAAGATGCTGGTGATGGCCTTTTTTACTCTGATATGATTATAAGAGATAACAATTTATTTATCGCACTTAATGATTTTGGAGGATCAGGTTCTGCTAAGATTGCCGTGGTAGATTTAAGTACAAATTCCTTAAGTAAGATTATAACAGATGATCGTACAGCCACACTTTTTAATACACTTACTGCCGAAATTATGACTACAGATGCTCAAGGAAATATTTATGTTCAGGCTTCTGGATTGTTTAGTGGTAAACCTAGTGGTGTTCTTAGAATCAAAGCAGGAGAAACAGAATTTGACACAGATTATTTTTTCGATCTGAAAGCCGCTACTGGTAATACGTGTTTTGGATTATATCGTTTTAGTAACGGAATGGTATGTACTACGATTTCTGAAAATGATGATAACTTTTTTGGCACAGATGGAGCTAATCCTTCTTTTAGATACCGAAAAATAGATCTTTCTAAGGCTCAGGATTTAGGAGATTTAGAAGCCTCTCTACCCAATACATTTGCAGCATCCAGAACATCATTTATGAAACAAGTTTCTGATGATGAGGTTCTTTTTGCTATTGCAGGTACAGAAGAAGACGCCTTGTACAGCTATGAAATTAGTTCGGGTAATGTTTCAAAGAAAATGAAAAGTACCAGTGGTTATATAACAGGATTAATCACTTTAAAATAATTTGAAAATGCTTGAAGCAATTGATTTAACAAAAAAATATGGAGATTTCACTGCTCTAAAATCTTTAAACCTAACAATAAAGGAAGGAGAAATTTTTTGCCTGTTAGGAGCAAATGGAGCAGGGAAATCGACCACTATTAATCTATTTCTAAATTTTATAGATGCAACTCATGGTCAAGCTATGATCAATAATATGGATGTCACCATGCATGTTAAGGAAACTAAACAATTGCTATCCTATATCCCCGAAAACCTGATGTTATACAAAAATCTGACAGGGTTAGAAAACCTACATTTTTTTTGTGGATTAGGTGGAGGAAATCAAAACAAAAGTGAGCTGGAAGAATTATTAATACAATCTGGTTTACAGAAAGATTTTATACGCAAAAGAGTAAGTAGCTACTCTAAAGGAATGCGTCAAAAAGTGGGTATTGCACTAGCTCGGGCTCGAGGAGCAAAAGTATTATTGCTAGACGAGCCTACATCGGGGTTAGACCCCAAAGCTAGTAATGAATTTTCTGAACTATTATTACATATGAAAGAAAGGGGAGTAACCACATTAATGGCAACCCATGACCTTTTTAGAGCAAAAGACACGGGTACACATATTGGTATAATGAAAGAAGGGGCATTGTTAGAAAAATTTGAATCTAAAGACGTTAGTTTTCAGGATCTTGAAAAAATGTATTTGAAACATATGCACAATTGATAAGATGAATGGAGTACTACTGATTGCCAAAAAAGAAATACAAATTGCATTGCGAAAAAAGCTAATAGCGGCTCTTGCTATAGTCATTATGGGATTGCTTAGTATTGCTTTATACACAGGATATGTAGCCTATAATCAACAACGAGCTATTATAGAGCAGGCTAAGCACGAAAATAGAACAGAATGGTTAGAGCAAGGGGACAAACACCCTCATATAGCTGCTCATTATGGGACTTTTGTATTTAAACCAAAAACTATACTAAGTTTATTTGATTTTGGATTAGATACTTATACAGGAACTTCTGTATATCTAGAGGCTCATTATCAACACGAATTTATGTTTCGCCCTGCACAAGATCATAGCAGTATGATTAGGTTTGGAGAACTTAGTGCAGCAATGGTATTTCAAATATTAATTCCTTTACTCATCATATTTTTGGCATTTACTGCTTTTACCGAAGAAAGAGAAAATGGAACTCTTAAATTATTAATAAGTCAGGGAGTATCTTATTCCTCTATAGTTAAAGGGAAAATAATAGCATATGTAAGTATTCTTTTTGCTATAGTGATTCCGTTTTTTGTAATCGCTTTTATTTTGTCTACAGTAATAACAGATTCTGGTAGTATCCCCGATGTTGGATTACGAGTATTGTTTTTACTTATAGTGTATGTCGTATACTTATCGATTTTTGTTGCTTTTTCGGTGTGGGTATCTATGCAATCATCAACAGGAAGAAATGCATTACTTACTTTATTAACTTGTTGGATTCTTTTTACCATTATTATCCCTAAAACAACAGCTAATTTTGGCGAAAGCTTCTATCCTCTACCTTCTATGAAAATTTATAGAGAAGCTATTCAAAAAGATATTAGAGAAGGCTTAGATGGGAAAAACCCAAAAATTGCCCGGGAGCAGCAACTAAAAAAAGAATATTTACAGCACTATAAAGTAGATTCAATTCATAAACTACCATTAAATTTTGAAGGAATGCGCATGCAAGCCGGAGAAGATTACGGAAATAAAGTATATGATGTACATTGGCAAAGGTTAATCGATATTTTTAATCATCAGAATCGAATCAGTAGCTTATCCAGTTTTATTACGCCATATTTAGCCGTACGTAATGTATCTATGGGACTTGCTGCTACCGATCTCAATACTTCTATTCATTTTCAAAAAGTAACAGAAAATTATCGTAGGGAGTTAGTCAGGAAAATGAATCTTGATATGGCGCAAAACTCTAAGTATGGCGAGTTTTATGAATATAAAGCAGATAAAAATTTATGGAAAACGGTTAAAGATTTTCACTATAAAACAATGTCTGCGTACGAGATACTAAGCCAATATTTAATAGAACTATTATCCTTATGTTGTTGGGGCCTAGTTATTTTCTTTCTTCTTAACTATTCATCACATAAAAAGAAACCAGTATTATGAGTAAAGTAACAATAACATTATTGCGTTATGAGTGGATTGCTTTTACCAGAAATACTTTTCAGATAGTAATGCTAGGCTGTACTTTTTTACTGGGGCTTTACTCAATTTATTATGGGCAATCAGAGATAAAAGTACAACGGGACACTATCCAGGATGTAATAGAAATCGAAAAAACCGAGTTCCATCAATATCAGGCAAGTTTTAAAGAAGAATTAGCTTCTGTAGCGCAGAAAAAGAAATTAGAAATTGCATCAGACCCCGCCTATGCATGGCATAGACATGGTTATCATGCGATTTTACATCCTCATGATTATGCAGCCTTGGCAATAGGACAATGTGATTTACATCCCTATTATTATCGCCTTACCGGAATGAGTTTACATTATCAGCTTTTTGAAAACGAGATCGCAAATCCAGTAAAATTATACGTTGGTAATTTTGATTTATCATTTGTATTAATTTATCTCTTTCCTTTATTGATTATAGCATTTTCATACGGTCTATATTCTGGCGAAAAAGAAAATGGTGTACTACCATTGCTATATATTCAAACTGTAAATATCAGGAGCATTATTATAGTGCGACTCGTATTATATTTCTTCCTTATTACAGGATTGGCACTTCTTATTTCTATGATAGGACTAACCACTTCTGGTAATATTATGAATTCTGAGAATAGCCTGGCAGCTCTTTTTTGGATACTTGGCGTTATTATCTACTGTGCATTTTGGTTTGCAGTACTCTTCTTTATTATAAGTTTTAAAATGAATTCGTCTTTTACGGCGATCACGGCAGCGGGAGTATGGTTATTCTTTCTTATCATAATCCCAGCTGTACTTAATGTATGGGTAACTACCAGGTATCCATTAGACAGTACATCACTAGCAGAAATTACTCGTAGGACAAGTCTTGAAAATGAAGAAGATGAAAACGAAGCCAGAGAAGTTATTCAAGAATTTTTAGCACATAATCCCCATCTTCAGGGTTCTGATAGTCTTATACATAATAACACACTTGCCAAAGCATACGCTGCGCTAACATCCTTAAAAGATATGCATAGTAAAGAAGATGTAGATCATTATAACAATCAGGTATATCAGAGAAATCGATGGATATCAGATTTCCATTGGGTAAATCCTGCGGTAAATATGCAGAGTATATTTATTCATATTGCAAAAACAGATCTTAATACCTTTCATCAATTTCATACTTCTATAGAATCATTCCATCGTAATATTTCAGATTTCTATTTTCAGAAATTGTTTTGGGATAAACCTATACAGCGTGCTGACTATTCGCGATTACCATCCTTCAAAATCAAGACAGATGAAGTAAAATGGAGTACTCTTATTGTATTAGGGATAGTCAAAATTAGTATCGCAACGATCTTATTTTTCGGAATAGGTTTCATAATCATGAAAAAAAAGAAAATATGAGAAATTTACTTTACACTATACTACTTTTTACACAGTGTATTGTTGGTGTTGCACAGCATACAAATCAAAATTTTCCGCCCCCTAGTGATCCTCCCCAGGTTTTTGCAAAACGTGCAAAGGGTTCCATAAAAATCGATGGCAAATTAAATGAGTCTGACTGGCAGGAAGCTCCTGTTACCAAAGATTTTTTTCGCATGGAACCCCGACAGGGAGGAGCTTATACATATAAAACCGAAGTACGTGTTTTATTTGATGAGAAGCAATTATACGTAGGCGTGTTTTGTGAAGATTCTTTAGGGAAAAAAGGAGTTCGGGTACAAGATTTAAGAAGAGATTTTAGTGCCGGTGAGAATGATATTTTTGGTATTCAATTAGATCCTCAAAATCTCAAACAATACTGCGTTTCGTTTCAAACCACTCCGTATGGTAATCAACGAGACTTACAGAATTTTAATGATAATAGTACCGATAATGACTGGAATGCACTATGGTCGGTACGCACTCATAGAACCGATATGGGGTATTATGCAGAGTTTGCGATACCCTTTACATCTATTCGGTACGACAGTCAGAAAAGCGAAGAAGATATTACCTGGGGAATTACATTTAGCAGATTAGCAAGAAGAGATTATGAGCGAACCGTTTTTCCTGCTATTCCTCAATCTTTTTCTCCGTACAGGATGACATATGCTGCGCAACTAAAAGGGTTAGAACTTCCCAGTTCTGGAGCAAATCTTAGAGTAGAACCTTATTCTCTATATCAATACACAACGACTGACACAGAAGGAGAAAAAAACTCTGATAGTAAACTAAAATTTGGAGGAGATGCAAAATGGGCAATAAGTCCACGATCGGTCTTAGACATAACTGTTAATACAGATTTTGCACAGGCAGATGTAGATAGAGCGGTTAACAATCTTGAACGGTTCAATATATTTTTTCCAGAGCGAAGGCAATTTTTCTTAGAAAACTCTGGGATTTGGGCAGGAGCCTCTAATAATTTGGTTCGTCCTTTTTTTAGTAGAAAAATTGGATTAGAAGGTAAATTTAATGCTGTTCCTGCTCCCATCAATGTCGGAACACGTTTTACAGACAGAAACGATAAAAGAACGCTGGCAGGGTTATATATCCATCAAAGAAATACTGATAATGCACCTAGTGCAAATTTTGGAGTATTTCGTTACCTCCAGAATTATGGAAAAGAAAACAATGTGGGAGTGATGATCAATCATCGCTTAGATGAAAATAGTAAAGTATTAAATATCGATGAAAACAATAATACAACCGCAACCATAGATGGTTTAATTCGAATAAAAAATAGATGGACAATTTCGTATCTAATTTCTTCTACATATGATGAACAAACTAATAAATGGGGAGAAGCAGGGAATCTTTTTTCTGGATATCGAAGCAATAAGATGTATTGGGGATGGTCTACAAATTTTGTAAGCAAAAATTATAACCCAGGTACGGGTTTTGTCTTTCAGAATGATGTTATAAAACATAATCCTGGCGGGTATTTTATTGTAAGACCTAAAAAACTTCCCTGGATTCGTCGCTGGGATCCAGGTTTTTTTGCAAACTACTATCATGATTTTCAAAACCCAGAAAAATTTCAACAGGCAAGCCTGTATCTTTTTCCTGTATATGTATTTTTTAAAGACAACAGTTTTGTAGAATACTCGGTTACACCATCATGGCAAAATATAAATTTTGATTTCAAACCTCTGGGGTTAGCTATCGAACAAAAAAGGTATTTCTATACCCGACAATTTGTTCGATATAATTCTGACCGATCAAGAAAATTGTCGGCTTCTTTTAAATATGAATGGGGAGGTTTCTATAATGGAAGCAGAAATACAATTACGGCTGGTATGCGATATGCTCCTTTACCTCATATTGCTTTAACCGCAGATTATGAATATAATAATCTTAGGAAAATAGGAATACTAAGAGAAAATTTAGAAACTAATTTATATTCTGCCAGTCTTCGTCTTGCACTCTCTCCCCGAATGCAACTATCTACCTTTTACCAGTATAATTCATTTAACAAGCAAGGAAGGTGGAATGCACGATTTAGTTGGGAATATATGCCTTTATCTTTTATTTACCTGGTGTTTAACGATACCCAAATAAAATCATCGTTAGATCCTATAGACAGGAATCAACAATTCATTAGTAAAATTACTTTTCTGAAACAGTTTTAATTGTGAAGAAACAACCAGATATACTGAAAGATAATCTCTGGAAATTAATGCTTAAGCTTTCTTTACCAGGAATATTAGGGATGATGGTAATTTCTATTAATTCCCTGGTAGATGCTATTTATGTGAGTTATTTTATTGATGCAGAAGCATTCGCCGGGATTTCTTTGTTATTTCCGCTTACCCTGGTTATTACCAGTGTCACTGTTTTTATTGCAGCTGGATCATCTTCGGTTTTAAGTAGGGCCATAGGAGCCAAGGATATAGAAAAACAACAAAAAGTAATCCCTAATATGATTGCACTTTCTCTTATAAGCTCGATAATATTAATGGTGGTAGGTGTTCTTTTTACTAAACAATTAGTAGCCTTTATGGGAGCTACAGGAGCTATGCTGGATTATGGTGTTTCTTATTTTGAAATATCCATTCTGGGAGTGTTTTTTACTATCTACGGTCTTTCTGCTAATGGACTTATTAGATCCGAAGGTAAAATTAAACAAGCAATGACATTTACAGTAGTATCTGTAGTCTTAAATATTACATTAACACCTCTGTTTATTCATACCTTCTCTATGGATATTGCTGGTGCAGCCTTGAGTAGTATCATATCTATGTTTATATATGCGATTGCAACCTCGCTCTATTTTGTTAAGAAAAAAGCATCGTTTACAATTGGAAAATTTAGTGTTAAGATTGAAAAAGATATCATAAAAGATGTAATTAGTGTAGGTACATCTGCTTTTGTTATGCAATTATCTAATGTTATAAAACAGTTTTTTTTGTTTAGAACTCTGGCCTGGTATGGTACTACCCATGATATTGCTTTTTTTAGTGCTGCATTTAGGCTATTTTCATTTTTGGCAGTACCTGTATTAGGTTTATTACAACCCTTGCAACCTATAATAGGAATAAACTATGGTGCATCTAATATACCGAGATGTATAGAGGCAATAAAAACATTTAGAATTGGTGGCGTTTTATTTATCCTGGTTTTTATGATCCCTGTGTTGATTTTTCCTGAATATTGTATTCAATTAATGCTTCCTGATATGGTATTAAATACTCAGGAAATCTTTAATCTAAGAAGTATTTTGGCAGTGCTATTTTTATTACCTATTGCTTCGAGTAGTATTATTTTTTTTCAATCGGTAGGAAAAGGAAAACTAGCCAGTATAGTCCCGATAAGCCGACAAATTGTTTTGTTTCTACCTTTAATTTGGGTTTTCCCAAAAATGTTTGGTATTAATGGAATATACTATACGCTTGTTGTAGAAAATATAATCTATGCACTAGTATTATGGATACTATCTTCTATAGAACTTAAGAAACTATTGAGTTCGGCTTCTAAAAGAATGGTGTTTCAGAAATAATAAATATAAGGTATAAATAGCCTACTTTTTCTGAGCTACGATATGGAAAACATGCCAATATTTTTCTTTACCGGATATGGTTTTGCCTTGTTTTTCTATTTCTTTACAATGGATAAGGTCGAAACGATTAAACATTGTTTTGATCTGTTTCTCGGTATGAAAAGTCATTTCGGGGTTAGAACTCCAGGCATCATTGGTGCCAAAAAAATGGCCACTAAAAATTCCTTTTTCAGTTATTGAAGAAATAATGATAGCCCATAACGTATCAAAATGATCGGGGTGACAAAATGGTAAACTAAAAGTAGCGTTGATAAGCTGAGAATCGGGAAGAGTATCTATGTTTTCAAAAGAATTTAAACGAAGCTGAAGCTGTTGTTTGTATGTATCCGGGGTATTTTCCTTAATTCGCAATAAAGCTTCATTTTGTTTGTCTATGGCAAGTACATTCCATTTATCCTGCAGTAAAGCAAAAGTGTCTACACCATTCCCGCAACCCAAATCAACAGCTAGCCTGTTTTGAGGATTAATTTGTAGTTTTTGAGAAAGAGCTATTGCATTACGTAGAGTAGCCGCTGGAGGGTGTTTTTTTTGATCAAAATAGTGATAATGAGTGTTCCAGGGATTATCCATTAGTTGTTTTTAAACTAGAAAGGCATGCATTACAAACGCCATTAATGGTATAGTTTATTTTTTGAGCCAGAAATTTTTCTAAAACTTTAATTTTTGGAATTTTAATATCTTCCAGACAATAGGTCTGTGAGCAATTTTCACAAATAAGATGAACATGTTCATCAGAATGTACTTTTTCTGGGCATTCATGACTACACATTGCATATCGTATACCATGACTGTCTTCAGAAGCTTTATGTAATATCCCATGCTCTTCAAAAGAGCCTAATGTTCGATATATGGTTACTCGATCATGACTTACCTTCATATGAGAAATTATTTCTTTTGCAGATAATGCGTAATCATAATTTAGAAATATTTTAAGCATTTCTATTCGTGCCGAAGTCTTTTTTAAAGAATGTGACTTAAGTAAATCTTCTATATATTTTTGCGTATTCATGAATCGTTAAAATTCCAATAGATTTTAAAAAGATAAAGGGTATTATGCCCATTATTTTTTTAATCGTTTTTTGTTTTTATCCCTATCTCAAAGATACTTATTTTATAAAAAAGAAGTATACTAAATCTCTGAATATTAATAAAAATTTCACTATTGTAATTATGATTCCTATCTTCTTGAAATTCTGAATTTACTTTATCCATGAAATTTCTAAATGCCAGTATGTACACAATTATTTATATGGCATTTATTCTTTCCAATTTTGAAGTCGGTCTATGTATAAATAACTTTCGACAAATTTTCTGTGCTCGGTACTGGTCATTTTTTCTAGTAAACGAAGAGCAGAAATATAGCTCGTTAAGTTTCCGTTGGAGGAACTAAATTTTCCATCCTCAACAAAGGTTACCAAACTGTCGTTTTGAACTTTTAGGTTTGGATACTCTTTCTGTAGCTGTTTTCCGCCACCGATATAGGTAACAATTTTATGTCCGTCTGCAATTCCTGATTTTCCAATAAGTTGTGCTCCTGCGCAATTGCTCACGATGTATTTAGTTTCGTTATTTTTCTTTTTGATAAAATCTACCATTTTTTTATTACGAACTTGTGCATACATATCATAGCCACTAGGAACAAAAAGAGCTGTTAATTTTGGGCAGTTGTCAAAAGTATAGTCAGGAACAAAATGCATGCCTTCTTCTGTGGTGATTGGTTTTTTTGTTTCTGCTATGGTGATTACATTAAAAAGTTGTTCTAAGTTTTGATTCGGTTTTCCAAAAACGTCTGAAGTTGCTATAACTTCACCTTGCAATACGCCATTAAACATTAGAAGACCTATTGTTGGTAATTCTGGCTTAAATGGTTTTAAGTGTTTTGTTAATGTATCAGTTGATGACACTACTTGATGGGTATCTTCGGTTTTGAAGTTGTTTTTTGATTTTTCGGTAGTACAACTCATAAAAATTGCAGCAAAAAGCAGTGTTATGGTAATCATTATATTTTTCATGTTCTTGTTATATTTTAAAAGTGTAACAAAGGTAATTATGTATATGCTGATAAAAATTAATCTAGTTTAAGAAAGTTAGTTTCTTTTGATCACAATCAGATATTTGAAGATTAAATCAAGAAAGCTCACTAAGAGATATTCTTAAACATTACCGCAATGCATTGCCTTGTAATGATGTAGAAGCTATTAGTTTTTTATTTTAACGGATTGATTTAATCTTTCCTGACAAAGCTCCGCTTTGAGCATCGCAAAAAGAATCACTTGGCTTTGTTTCAAAAAAGAAGCGAGCTTCATTTCTGAAACTCGCTTAGTAATTCACATTTTTTGTGATTCATTTGTGACCTCGGCAGATTATTTAATAATGATCCTAATTAAAACTCGCTATTGCAAATAAGAAACCACGAGTTATTACTCTAGTTCTTTATTTTATTCCAAAACTTCAAACTACGTTTGGTTTTTCTATAAAATAAAAAACCACGTCTTTTGGACGTGGTTTCTTGCTTGTTGTGACCTCGGCAGGATTCAAACCTGCAACCTCTTGAGCCGTAATCAAGTGCACTATTCAGTTATGCTACGAGGCCTTTTTGCGGGTGCAAATATAGTTGTTTTTTATATTGCTGGCAAAATTTATATAGACTTTTTCGCAGATAGAAAAAAGCTACCCGACAGGTTTTAGATAAACACGATCTAAAAACAGGATTCGAGTAGCCTGATAGTATGTGTGTTAAAGCACAGTTATGCTATATGTAAATTAATTTATTGACTTTTTCTGGTCATCATCTTTTTGGCAAGATCTGCACCAATTAATGATTGTAATAAGTTTCCATTAGCATCTTGTTTACCGCCATCCTGTATATAAATCTCTGGTAGTTTTAGCTCTTTCAGCTCCCTGGCTATATTTACAGAAGTCTTATATTCCCACTCGGCACGTTCTTGTGGAGTAAGACCGGCACTTACCAGTTTAGCATTTTCATACGACTGTGCATCTGCCATGGTTTTTTGTGTTTTGGCCTTAAACTGTGCAACTTCATAATTCTTACGCTCCTCGATAAGGTTAAATTCTGCTACTTTGGCTTTTGTTTCTGCTTCGATAGTTTTTTGAATTTGCTCTTTTTCTAGTCGGGCACGTTCTGTTGCTTTCTCAGCTTCACCCTTTGCCGTTTCTTTTTGAGCACGATAGAATTCACGCTCTGCTTGTTGTTTTTCTAATTGCGTTTGCGCTACCTCTTCTTTTTGTAATTGTAATCGTTTATCAAAGGTGCTCTCCCAATCAATTTCAGTAACAACAGCTTGTACTACTGTAAGACCATAAGCTTTTAGAGAGTTTCCTTTTTCCCGTACAGGCTCTCCGTTTATGTATTTGATTTTAAAACGCTTCTGTTTAGATTCTTTATTCACGATTGTTCTCACAACACTGCTGTCCCCAATTAATTCTCTGTTTTCGTTGGCTATGTATTCTTCTAGTACATACATACCGTTTTCTAACTGATCTTTAAAATACCGGTCAAAATCAGACGCTTGTCCAGAGATATAATCCTGGGCATCCATTAACTTACACGTATTCTTAATTGATTGATCTATATTAGGGATGATACGTGATCGAATAAGGTTTTTTTCGGTTTTATTACGGTCTGCTACAGATAAGAATTGTGATTCATCTGCAGTATTAATACTAATGACTACCGAAGTTGCAATTCTTGCTTTTACAGCATCGCTAAATGCCCAGTATTTTGCCACATCAACATTGGCATATTTACTTTGTTCCCCAAGCTCACCACTATCTTTATTTGGAATTACATATTTGATAGGGAGTTCGAATTGTATAGGGATCAAACGTCCCCACATTTTGGTATTGATACCTTGATGTACTACAGCTTTTTGGCTACCCCAGGGATATTGTACTGCATAGGCAGTACCAGGTTCTGCATAAAAAAACATACCAGAGATCACACTTAGCACAAAACCAAACCCAATTAATTTAAAATTACGCGACTTGGTGAACCAATTTATAATTTTTGAAGTTGAAAAAAATGGCTTGATTATGAGCATTATGATTCCTGTAAGAATCATCACGATTCCTATAAATGTTAGCATATTAGATGGTTTTAGAAATGATTAATTGATTTAATTTTTAGATATTGAAGAAAGTAGTTTTGTTTACATGATTTCTAGGTTTTTATTGTTAAAATTAGTTGTATTTCTATATTGTCTTTTTAATATATCTGAAAGAAAATTATGGGCAAAATATTTTTACTGAAATCTGTGAAGGTGATTGTTATTTTGTAACTAAAAAGATGATAATTGTTTTGGAATGTAATCATGTTGTCTTAATATTAGTTAATAAATATAATATAAAATCAGCTTTGTTATTATAGATTGAAACATTTGTAGGGCGGTTTTGCATCATATTTTGATTTTGTAGGCGATTTTCATCTTTTTTTGGCCTCTTTTTCTTATTTTCATTATTTTCGGCCAATGAACATACAAGATTATATCAGGGATATTTCTGACTTTCCCAAACCTGGAATTTTATTTAAAGACATTACTCCTTTATTAGCAAATCACAAAGCTTTGGTAAGTTGTGCAGATCAGCTAGTTGGTTTATGCCCAGATGGTGTTAAGATTGATAAGGTAATTGGTATAGAAGCCAGGGGGTTTATTATAGGAAGTATGATTGCAGAACGTTTACAAGCAGGATTTATACCTGTTCGTAAAAAAGGAAAGCTACCTTATGATGTAAAATCAAAGAGTTACGGCTTAGAATATGGAGAAGATACATTAGAAATTCATATCGATGCTATCAAAGCCGGAGAACATGTGCTGATTCATGATGATGTACTGGCCACAGGAGGAACTGCTAAGGCTGTATGTGATTTGGTTAAAGAATTGGGTGGAGTAGTAGTGCAATGCAATTTTATTATGGAACTCGAATTTCTTAACGGAAAAGATAAACTCGATGTTCCCAGGTCTGCTCTTTTAAAATATTGATGATAAAAAAAAGCCTTCAAAAAAGATGAAGGCTTATATTATTTTTTTAAGAAATTTATTTTTTGGTAGTGGCTATAATAGCACCGTCTTTTGCTTTGTCGCCATAAATACTAATGGCAGTTTCTGGTTTAAGAAAATCTACTTCGGCTAACTTATCTGATTTTGCAAGTGTATCCAGGGTATTAAAATCAGCTTCTTTTCCGTCAATAATAATTAATTTTTCAATATCAGGATTGTCTACAAAATTATATCTTTTGGATTTGAAATTTTGAAAATGTGGCATTTGCTGACCGTTAAAAAAGAAATTTCCATCTTCATCTTCTTCAAAAGTAAAGGATTTCATGATCTGATCCTTTAGTTTTTGTGCATCAAAATGACCTTTATAAAATAAGGAGTCATTCTCTTCATCAAAATCAAAAACAAAATTATGCTTCTTCATAATGCTGTCCATATCAATTTGTATGTGACTAAAACCCGACTGATTTTTCCATGCGGCAATGTCAAACATACCAGAGTTTGAGATATACAAATTACCATCTTTATAACCCAATTCTATTTTAGAAATAGGAGTCTTAGAAGATGAGGAGTATTGACTTTTCGAATTTCCTTTTTTAAGAACAATGCTAAGACTGGTAATCTCTTTTTTATCATTAAATTCTATTTTTTTGATAAGCAATTCGATACCATTTTCTAAAAAGAATGCTTTTAAATCCTCTAATTCTTTTTCTGAGGTGTCTTTGTTTATTACCGCGGTTATTTCGTTAGGTTGAATATTATCAATTATCAAATCCTTACCAGAGTTTGTTGTAAATGCGGTTAAGGAGAGCATACCTAGCATGCTGATTCCTATAATGATCCATTTTTTCATACTACATATTTTTGGTTATTTATAGATGATATTACTTCTTCTTTAATTACGAAAAAGAGTTGCTAGTGTTGCAAAAAGTAGTATTTTTTTATAGATAAGGCTATGATGTTATCCCAAAGCTCTTTTGGTAACATATAGTCGCCATCCAAATATGAGAAGTTGTAATTTGGATGCTTTAGCAAGGTCCAGACGTTTTTTGGTAAAACTGGGTAGAATTACTTTATTAAGCTTGGCGATAAACGAAAAGAAATGTTTTTGCATGGTCAAAAATACAAAAAACTCACTTGAAGGAAGTGAGTTTTTTAAAGATTTATTTCTGGATTGGGTTAGTTCTTTTTGGTAGTAATTTCGATTACCCCGTTGTTTCCTTTATCACCATACTTTTTGATAGCAGATTTTCCTTTAAGGACATTTATCATTTCTATGGTATCAGAATCTAGTTTTTCCATTTCTTTTTTGGTTGTTTTTTTTCCATCTATATAAATTAATGGCTCACCGTCTCTATCACCTGTAATGTAAGCAAAGGTTTTGTTGTCATTAGTATGTATCTTATAAATGTCTTTGTGATCTCCATTGTTAAAAATGAACTCGTTTTTCTTATCTCCGGAATGGATTTTTATCGTGCTTCCTTTTTTGGTCTTACCATCTTTATCAACAACCCATACGTAATTAGGACTATTTCCGGATTGACCAATTTCGATTTTACCGGTTTCACTATTGTATATAATAGCAAAAGAATTAATTGGGGTATCATTTGATATGGCATAGTTGGTCGTTCCTTTTTTAGAAGATATATCTACTTTAATACTTGTAATTTCATTAGCTTCATTTCGTTTAATACCAGAAAATTTAACTTCAAGACTGTAGTCATTTTTTAAGGTGTTTTTGACTTTGTTGAGGTCTTCTTTTGAAGAACTTTTGTCGACTATAAATTCAATAATTTTCTCACCTTTTTTCTGAAAGATAATATTTTCTGAAGGGTTTTGATTCGTTTTTGTATCCTGTTTGATTCTAACAACTTCCTCGGTATTAAAACTCCATAAAAATAGACTTAACAAGGGGAGAATAACAGTGATTTTCCATAACTTCTTACTTTGAGAACTTTGTTTGTTTAACATAATTATTCGTTTTTTGATTAATGATTGATAAAAATTATTAGTAATAGTAGAGTAATTATTTGATGATACTCTTAATAGCGTTAATTGATACTCTTTTTTGGATGTTATTTGGTGTATAGCTTCTCGATCGGCAATAAATTCCAGGTTTTGCTCCAGGTTTTTTTTGTAAAACCAGGCAAAAGGATTTACCCATTGAAATATGAGAAGAAGATTCATGAGTATTAGATCTAGTGTGTGAAATTGCTGAACATGTATTTTTTCATGTTTTAGAATCATATCTAATTCTTCGGCAGAATGTAATGCAGGATTGTATACAATCGTTTTAAAAAAAGAAAAAGGAGCAATATCTTGAGTAACTTCTATAAAATTGAAACCATCTTTTTTTACGCCTTGATGATGTGTTAGTAGTTTTTTTAAGGATAGCAGTTGAAGGCCAAAACGAGATAGAAATATAAGAGCCCCAAGACCATAAAGTATAAACCCAATTAACCACCAGTTTATAGTTTCGGGAATTACATTTTCTGAAGCGGGCAGATGTGTTTCTGTTACATAAAAAACCGGGTTTTTAATGAACTTAATAGTTGTAAACTCTACGAATGGCAATAGTATAGAAGTGATGATGCCAACCAATAAAAAATGCCTGTTTATTGTAAAAAAGGTATCTTTTCTAAGCAGCAAAAAATAAACTCCGTAAAATATCGAAAGTAAAATACTGGCTTTAAAAAGATAAATTAAGAAGGTTTCCATAGCTTATTTTTCTTTTTCTATTACTTTTAAAATCTCTCTTAACTCATCTGCAGTTATTTTCTCTTCTTTGGCAAAAAAGGAAACCATATTTTTATAAGAGTCATTAAAATATTGTTTCATGGCTTTACTTACAAACTTGCTACGATACTCTTCTTTTGTAATAATAGGGAAGTATTGATGTGTTTTTCCATAAGCTTGATGACCAACATACTTTTTATCCTCAAGATTGCGTATGATTGTAGATACAGTATTGTAATGTACAGCATGGTTTAATTCGGCCTGAACCTCTTTTGCAAAAGCTTTTTTTAGTTTCCATAATGCCTGCATGATTTCTTCTTCTTTATTCGTAAGTTTTTCCATAGGAG
This sequence comes from Aquimarina atlantica, assembly GCF_000626715.1. Classification (GTDB taxonomy): domain Bacteria; phylum Bacteroidota; class Bacteroidia; order Flavobacteriales; family Flavobacteriaceae; genus Aquimarina; species Aquimarina atlantica. The sequence goes on from NZ_AQRA01000007.1 coordinate 198,584, forward strand.
AGTATTAATAATGATCAAAAGTATAACTATAGTTTTAGTTTTACAACTATTTTTATAGTTATTTAACTATTTAAGTAGTTGTTAAGAAGAAAGCAGATAAAATTTTCACACCAAATAGAGTATAGAAATGCTTTGTTGTAGCGACTTTTTTGTTTTATGTAAACTACTGTATTACAGTAATAAAAATGTGACTTATCATCAATTTGTTGATAAATTTTTTTTTCGTTCAGTAAATGAAATGTTAAATTTATCACAACAAAAACACACAAACTTAACTTTTATTTAAAATGAGAAGAATCAAATCTTTAGTGATAGCCACTGCAATGGCTATTGCGCTAACGCTACTGTCTTGCGATAAAGATCAGGTTACGATTCCTGTAGAAGAGTCCTCTTTAGTTGTTGAAAAAGATGTTTTAAGCAAAATTACATCATTACATTTTAATCCCAACGGGATAAAAAAGGTAATGATAAATGATATAGACGGTACCCAAAAAGCAATGTATCTTGTTGAAGATGACATCATGTTGTCAAAATCTCAAATAATGGATATGGGACTTCATGGGGGGATTCAAAACAAACAGTATAGAACCAATAATTTGGTGACATCGACTAATGTTATTCGTGTAGTGGGGTACACAGGTAATAATCAGTATGGATTAAGTGCTACAGCACAGACAGGTTTGCAATATGCGGTTAATAATTACAATAATGAAAATCTTAGTATTAGATTCATATTATCTTTTGGGACAAGCTGGCGAGCTAATGATATTCTGGTATATGTAGATAATAGTATAAACCCGGATCCAAACAGATCTGCGGGGATTGCAGGTTTTCCTAGTAATGGATACCCTTTTACAAGGGTTAGAATTAATAACGGAGCTAATTTAACGCAAACAAATCAGCAACTAGAACATTTACTAGCGCACGAAATTGGTCACTGTATAGGATTAAGGCATACAGATTGGAATACCAGAAAAACATGTGGAGAAAATAGTAATGAAGGAGTAAGCAATAATGGTCTTGTATATATCCCGGGAACAGCTGGTCCTGGTGGTGATCCAAATTCTATAATGAATGCTTGTTATCCTGCTAATACCGATGGCGAATGGAGTAATCTGGATAGAGTAGCATTAAACTACCTATACTGATTTGGTAGTCGAAAGTATATTTAGATATAGATAAAAGACTGCCAAAAGGCGGTCTTTTATTATTTTATAATAGCTGCAGTACGATATAAGTAACAGGAATATTTCTAGATGCGTTTAAGAAGTTCTCGTTTCTTATCCCTGGAAATAGATAGTGTTTTACCATCACTCATTACAATATGTCCCCCATCATCATTACTTAATAATTTGAGGTAATGAATATTAATAAGATTAGATTTATGGATCCTGAAAAAATTGGGCTGTATTAACTTTTCTTCAAAAAACTTAAGATTTTTTGATACGACCATCTGTGGTTGATTATTAAGAATTATAGAGGTGTAGTTGCCCTCTGCAATACAATACATAATATCTTCAATTTTGATAACATGTAACCCCCTGGCGTCTGATAATGTGATCTGTGGAGATTCTCTTAAATTGTACAAAGTTTTTAAGTTTTCTTCTACACTGCTTTTAGAAGCAGCTTCTTTATTTATATATTGAGTTACCTTATTAACAGCTTCTTTAAGTTTTATAGGATCTACAGGCTTTAAAAGATAATCAATAGCATCATACTTGTATCCTTTTAATGCATATTCATCATGCGCAGATATAAAAATTATTTTGAAATCCATAAGTTCATGACTAGGGATCATATCAAAAATAGTACTGTTTCCTAACTGAATATCTAAAAACACAATATCTGGATTAAATTCTTTGAAAAGTTTTTTCATTGATGTTTTGTCCCATCCTTCGCCAATTACTTCTACTTCTGGGCAATAGTTTTGTAATAGAACTTTTAAGCTGTTTCTAGCCATTTTTTCATCATCTATAATGATGCATTTAAGTGATGTACTCATAAACTATTAATTTATAATTGGTAGATTAACGGTAACTCTGGTACCTCTTGATTTTTTATTATCATCCAACAAATCTGTAATTTTCATAGACGTTTTTTTGTATCCTACCTTTCTAAGAAGCTTTATTCTTTCTGCCGTATTTCCTGATGCAATCGATAAATTGGTCGATTTTTTTGATTTTTTATTTAGTTTGGCAGATTTTTTTCTGCCAATACCATTATCCTCGATAATGCATTGTATGCTATTTTTCTTTTTTTGAAATGATAGCTTCAGTATTTTTTTGTTTTTAGAACTTAATCCGTGTATAACAGCATTTTCGAGATGCGGTTGAATAATCATAGAAGGGATTTTAGGATTAAGCTCAATTAAATTTTCGTCAATTGTTAGGTTTAACTCAAATTGATCTTCAAATCGTTTGTTTTCTAGAGTTATATAAGTCTTGATAATCTCTAATTCTTCCTTAAAACTAATATATAGACTATCTGAGTTCGATAATATTTTTCGGATTAGTTGAGAAAGTTCTCTCATATGTTCACTGGCCTCGAACTTATCTTTTTGAAGAATATAACTCTGTAATGTATTAAATGAGTTAAATAAGAAATGCGGATTCATTATTGATCGCAATGATTTTAATCTAACCAAGCTAATTTCTTCGTTGAGTTGTGATATTTTTAACCTGCTTTTTTGATAAATAGTTAAAAAAAACAAGATGCAAATTATAGTAATAACTCCCGAACTTAAGGCGAGAATTTTACTATTGTAAACTTGTTTGTTTGTCTTTTGATTTTTCTTCTCCAGGTTAGTAATTAGTTCATTTTTTTCGGTTAGTATTTTATTATACTCTGATCTTGCAATCTCTTTTTTAAGATTATGTTCGTTAAATTTTTTAAGATAGTTTTCTTTGGCTCTTAAGTAATGAATTGCCTTTTTTAATTCTCCTTTGATTTCATAAATCTCAGCCAGATCATTTAAACTCATTATATTAGAAGGGGGGTAGGCATTCTCTGTATAACTTATAGATTTCTTGTAATAATCAATAGCCTTGTCTAGGTGACCTAGCTTATAATTTAATTCTCCTACTGTGTTAAAGAAAAATGATCCAAACTGTTCTTTTTTGCTGTCCGTAATATTATTTAGATCAATGTATTTATCAATAATTCTTGAAGCTTCTTTTAATTTATTCTGTTTGATATAACCATAAGCAACATTATTTGCAGCTATTTCGAGAGAACTATTACGATCTGGTTTTTTTTCAAGAATGCGTATGGCTTGATTAGAAAAATAGGCCATCGAATCTGGGTTTGTTTTTTCGAATGTAGAAGAAATATTTAGAAGCGAAATAGCCATCCTGTACTCTTCATTTGGTTTAATATACTTAAACGAAGTCTTAAAATTTTCCCTGGCAATCTCTGGTTCTAACAATTCATTGAATAATGTTCCTTGATTAATTAGAATGTGCCATTTAAATGGTTCTTTTTCCGTGGCATTAGAAAGGTTTATAGCTGTATTGTAGTACTCTAGAGCTTGCGAATATTGATCATTTTTTTGCATTTGCCAGGCTAGCATGGCGTATACTTCTATACGACAATTAATATTGTCGTTATCAGTGCAATACTCTAATAAATCAAATAGTTCATCTGTGTCGGTATTTTTTGATTGATTATATGTATAGAATCTTAATAAAGATAGGTCACTTTTGATAATGCTATCTTTATGATTTAACTGCCTTGCCTGTTCTTGCTTTTGTTTAAGATGTATAAGAATTGAATCCTGAACTCTTTTTTCTTGATCAATTACTGTTGTGTCTTTTGCAGAAATTGATGCAATAGAGAGTAATCGGAATAGAAAAAACAATATGATGATATATCTGTTTGCTGTCATATCTGTAATATATGATAAGTAAAATTACGAAACTAATAAAGTTATGCCGTATGTGTTGCAATTTTATTGTTTGTAAAAAAAAATGAATGACAACTTGCGCAAATAAGCACAGCATTGGAGAGCTAAGTTGTAAAGCATTCTATCCTGTTAATATCAGGTAAAATGATACTTATCAAGGTGTTGTTGTGTTTTTAACGTTAACAAAATACGGGTTTATTACTGTTTATTGCTAAAAAATAACCGTTTATGTAAAGAAATCAACAGTTCATGTAGTACAATTAAATTTTAAGATAATTTAAGAATATATTGTTAAAGTTTTAACACATAATACAAACTCAATGAAAAATTTTAAAACCTTTGCAGTAGTATTTACTGCAGCTACATTATCAGTTTTTACATCATGTGAAAAAGAATCTTCAGAAGATGTAATAGATCAGTCATCACAAGAAATCTCAAAAGATGTTTTAAACAAAATCTCTGAATTACATTTTAACCCTAATGGTGTCGAAAAAATAACTTTGAACGATATCAATGGAACCCAAAAAACGGTATATAAGATTGAAGATGATATTCTTTTTACCGAAAACCAATTAATGAAAACAGGTCTTTATGGTGGTATTCAAAACAAACAATATAGAACAAATAATACCGTGACGGCCACTAATGTTATTCGTGTAGTAGGGTATAATGGTAATAATCAGTTTGGGTTAAGTGCAACAGCGCAAACTGGTCTTCGTTATGCAGTTGACAATTATAATAATGAAAATCTTGATATTAGATTCGAGTTGTCATTTGGTACAAATTGGGGACCTAATGATATTTTAGTATTTGTACAGGATGGTTTTGCTAGAGATGATAGATTTCCTGCTGGGATAGCTGGCTTTCCAAGTAACGGATTTCCTTTTAATAGGGTAAGAATTAACACGACAGCAAGTACAACACAAACTGATCAACAATTAGAGCATTTATTGGCTCACGAAATTGGTCACTGTATTGGATTTAGACATACAGATTGGGATACCAGAAAGAGTTGTGGAGAGAATAATAATGAAGGTGCAGGTAACGATGGTCTTGTATTTATTCCTGGTACAGCAGGTCCTGGAGGAGATGATGATTCTATAATGAATGCTTGTTATCCTGCAAATACCGATGGAGAATGGAGTAATTTGGATAGAGTAGCTCTTAATTTTCTGTATTAGAAAAATTTAGCAAGGCTAGTTGTATACCCCTTGACTTACTTGCTAATATATAGAGCTATATTATCAAATAGCATCCTGAAATATGGATGCTATTTTTTTTGAGAAAAGTTTTTATATAATAGTATCTTCGCAGACAAAATTAAAATTTATGGTTGCCAGTATACTATACGTTATTATAGGACTAGTACTTCTTGTGGTAGGAGGAGAATTTTTAGTAAGATCTTCTGTTGCACTTTCGTTCAGGCTTAAATTGTCTCGTATGGTTATTGGGCTAACCGTAGTTTCTTTTGCTACTTCTGCTCCAGAACTATTGGTAAGTATTCAGGCAGCATTAGACGGATTGTCTGATATATCTTTAGGTAATGTAATTGGATCTAATATCGCTAATATTGGTTTGGTATTAGGTATTACTGCTATAATAGGTCCTTTGGCTATCGATAAGGATTTTTATAAATTCAATTGGCCGGTAATGGTATTGTTATCATTTGTGTTGTATCTCTTTTTGCAAAATGATGCAATTTTAACTCAGTTAGAGGGACTTGTGTTGTTATTATCTTTAATTGTTTATTTATTCCTCTTGATTCGAAGAGCTAGAAAATCTTCTGATACTGCATTAGAAGAAGTAGATGATTCTCTTCAGAAAACATCTAATTTTAAAATTATAGTTTGGTTACTCATCGGTGGGGCTGCATTGTATTTTGGTTCAGAATTATTGGTGAGCGGGGCAGAAACCATTGCCAAAAAAATGGGCGTTAGCGAAGGTGTAATAGCAGTTACTCTTATTGCAGTGGGAACTAGTGTTCCAGAATTAGCTGCATCCGTTATCGCAGCCCTTAAACAAGAGAAAGCAATATCACTAGGAAATCTTATCGGATCTAATATTTTTAATATTGCTTCGGTATTAGGAATAACTTCATTAATTCAGCCTATAGCAGTAAAAGATGGAACACTAATGAATGTAAATATTTATTGGATGCTTGGTTTTGCTATGATTTTACTTCCATTGGCATTTATACCTAAAAAAATGATCCTTGGGCGCCCGAAAGGATTATTAATTTTTGCAGCATATTGCATTTTTATTGCAATGGTTTTTATAGAGTAAACCATAGACGTAAACTGAAATTATATCTGTTGAAAAAGCAGATGTATAATGATACCTCTTACCACCTATCCCGCGTATTTACCATTCGTCATAATTTGAATTATTATATAGAGGGATTGGTATATTTTTGATCATAAATCAAAAAGAAACTCATTATGGTGTCATTGGTTAAATGGATAATCGGATTGTTACTAGCTTTTCTTTCTCAAATTATAAATGCACAGGAGATTACCGGAATTTGGAATGGAGCAATTAAGGTTCAGGGAACCGAGCTTCCTGTCATTTTTAAAATTAAAAAAGAAGGGGATACCTATATATCTACTTTAAAAAGCCCAAAACAATCAGATCAACAACAGTTTTTGTCGAATGTAAAAACTCTTATATTAGCAATTGGCAGAGGTGAAGATTATCAGGTGATACCTGATCTTAACTTAACGAGAATCGAGAGTATTCTAAAAAAATCTGGAAATAAGGATGTAACGATAAATGAAATTGAAGGCCTAAATCATTTATTTCAGATGGTAAAGACTGGTTCAGCATCTTAGTATCCTAATGTTAAAGAAACTTTTGTTCCTGAAGCAATGCAAATAATAAGTGAATGGATTCTAAAACGATTCTAATTTTTTAAAATTAGATAATTGATAAGTAATTATGATAATTGTGATAAATAATATAACAGTTTGAATGCATTAAAAATTTCAAAAAAGAACTGGTTTTGGATTTTACAACTTTTAGGTTGGGGGATGCCTGGTTGTCTCATTGTGTATACAAAATTTAACTACGAAAAATCATTATCTCATACCTATATTATTTCAGAAGCGGCCTTATTTACCAGTGCAGGAATAGTATTCTCTTCGTTTTTGTGGTTATTAATTAGAAATAAAATTTTCATAGAAACTATAAATGTTAAGATAATCATTAGGATACTTTTGACCTACCTGTTAATGTGTTTGGCAATGACAATATTTGTAGAGGTTTTGGTGTATTTGTTATATGTAAATATCGAAAACAAAGAGTTAGATAGATCTTTTAATGATTATATGCTCAACTTTGTCAATATTTCTGTGATCTTATTTTTTTGGCTTATTCTTTATTTCTCAATCAATTCGATTCTAAGAGCTCAAAAAGGAAAAGTAGAAGGACTGCAATTAAAGAGTATATTAAGGGAGTCTCAACTTAACACACTTAAAGGTCAAATTAATCCTCATTTTATGTTTAACAGTCTTAATAATATTAGGGCGTTAATGTTAGAAGATGTATATAAGTCCCGAGAAATGATTACCAAGTTATCTGAGTTATTAAGGTATTCGTTAAATAGTAATAAAGTAGATAAGATAACTCTTGAAGAAGAAATTGAGATCGTTAATAATTATATCGAATTGTCAAAGATTCAATTAGAAAAGCGGTTGCGGTATCACGAAGAAATTGGAGAGGGTATATTGGATATAGAAATCCCTCCTATGTTAATTCAAATGTTGATAGAAAATGCTATAAAACATGGAATCTCTGATCAAATTGGGGGTGGAGTTGTATCTTTAAAAATAAAAAAAGAAAATAACGACTTACAAATTGAAGTGTATAATACAGGAGTGTTAAAAGAAAGTAGATCTACTACAAAAATTGGACTTCAGAATATTTCAGAAAGATTACGATTATTGTATGGTACAACATCCTCCTTTGAGTTGAAAGAAGAGAATCAAGAAGTAGTTGCCAGAATAAAAATACCATTAGATGAATAATACTGCAGTTATTGTTGAAGATTCGCGTTTGGCACGTAATGAGTTAAAGGAGTTACTTAAAAAATACCCTTCGGTAAAGATTATTGGCGAAGCCGAAAATGTAGATCAGGGATATGAGCTTATAACAAGTACAAATCCGGATATTTTATTTCTGGATATTAATATGCCAGAAAAAAATGGTTTTGATTTATTAGAAATGTTAGACCAAGTGCCTTTGGTTGTTTTTACAACTGCTTATGATGAGTATGCTATTAAGTCGTTTGAATATAATGCGTTTGATTATTTATTGAAACCAATTAATGAAGATAGATTTTCTAAGACAATAGAAAAAATACAGAAAACCATTGAAGAGAAGAAAGCCTCTGAGTCAAAAGAAAAGTTGTCAGAAACCAGTCAGATTTTTATTAAAGAAGGAGAAAAATGCTGGTTAGTAACGATATCAGATATACAACTTTTTGAAGTAGTCGGAAACTATACAAGGGTATACTTTGATCAAGAGGCTCCATTAATTTATAAATCTCTAAATCAAATAGAGCAAAAACTTCCTGCAAAGATCTTTTTTAGAGCCAATAGACAGCAAATCATTAATCTCAACTATATAGAAAAGGTTGTTCCGTGGTTTAATGGTAAATTAAAAGTCGCTATGGGTTCTGGTGTAGAGATAGAGATATCGAGAAGGCAATCCATAAAATTTAGAGAACAGTTAGGATTATAGTATATATAATACTAAAAAACACCTTTAGAGACATTCTAAAGGTGTTTTTGGTGTTTAACCAACTTGGTTAGTTAAGTTACATACAATAAATTATTATGCCATTACTGATGCAACATCTGCAGTTTTAACAGTAGTTACAATTCTAGCAGCAATTTTATATGGATCACCGTTAGAAGCAGGTCTACGATCTTCTAACCAGCCTTTCCATCCTTTTTCTACAGTAATAATAGGAATCCTTATAGATGCTCCTCTATCTGATACTCCATAAGAGAATTCGTGTATAGACTGCGTTTCGTGCTCACCAGTTAATCGTTGATCATTAAACTCACCATATACAGCAATGTGTTCTTTGGTAACAGGTCTAAATGCTTCGCAAATAGTTTCATAAACTTCTTTAGAACCACAAGTTCTTAATACTTCGTTAGAAAAGTTAGCATGCATACCAGAACCATTCCAGTCTCCTTTAATAGGTTTTGGGTGATATTCAATATAATATCCATAATGTTCGGTAAGGCGATCTAATAAATAACGAGCTACCCATATTTCATCTCCAGCTTTTTTAGCTCCTTTGGCGAATAATTGAAATTCCCACTGTCCACTCGCAACTTCCTGGTTAATTCCTTCAAAATTAAGTCCTGCGGCAATACATAGATCAGCATGTTCTTCAACAAAATCTCTACCATGTGTATTTTTACCTCCTACAGAACAATAATACATCCCTTGTGGGCCAGGGTAACCACCAACAGGAAACCCTAATGGTAATTGTGTTTTAGAATCCATAATAAAGTATTCTTGCTCAAAACCAAACCAAAAATCATTATCATCATCATCGATTGTTGCTCGTGCATTAGATTCGTGAGGAGTTCCATCAGAATTTAAAACTTCTGTCATTACCAGGTATCCATTTTTTCTTGCAGGATCAGGATATATAGCAACAGGTTTTAATAAACAGTCAGAAGAACCACCTTCTGCTTGTTTTGTAGAACTACCATCAAAAGACCACATTGGGCAATCTTCAAGCTTTCCACTAAAATTTTCTTCAATTTTTGTTTTACTTCTTAAGTTAGCAGTTGGTTTGTAACCATCTAGCCAAATGTATTCTAATTTAGCTTTACTCATAATTAATACTTTATAAATTGAATTATTATAAGGTTCAAAATTAGTTTTTATTTTGGTATTACCAAAAAAATAGGGGGTCTATAATTATATTTTCAATAAATTTTATTAATACCCTGTTTTTTTAGGGGGTATTTTAAAAAATTATTAATTTTGAAATAAAATATTTTTTATATTATCAATAGAAACTTCTTTTATCTTTGTATAAAACTCACTTAATTATGTCAACACTCAGATTTCAAGCTCTTAAAGAGACCTTACATCGTAAACCTGTAATAGTTACAGAAACAGAACGTCGATCTGTATTATTTGGTAACAATGTATTTAATCAAACAACAATGCTTCAGTATCTTACCAAAGATGCTTATAGTAGTGTAATGGATGCCATAGAACATGGTTCTAAAATTGATCGCAAGATTGCTGATCAAATTTCATCGGCGATGAAAGAATGGGCACTTTCTAAAGGTGTAACTCATTATACGCATTGGTTTCAGCCATTAACAGGAGCAACAGCAGAAAAACATGATGCCTTTTTTGAGACCATTGGTAATGGACAGGCAATCGAAAAATTTGGAGGAGGACAACTGGTACAACAAGAGCCAGATGCATCTTCTTTTCCTAATGGAGGGATTCGTAATACCTTTGAAGCTAGGGGGTATACAGCATGGGACCCTACTTCTCCTGCTTTTATTTATGGTACTACATTATGTATTCCTACCGTTTTTGTCGCTTATACGGGGGAGGCTCTTGATTATAAAACACCGCTATTAAGAGCTTTGCAGGCTGTCGATAATGCTGCAACAGCAGTTGCCAAATATTTTGATAAGAATGTTAAGAAAGTAAATGCGTCTTTGGGTTGGGAACAAGAGTATTTTTTAATTGATAGTGCATTGGCATATTCCAGACCCGATATAGTAATGACGGGTAGAACACTTCTTGGTCATTCTGCGGCAAAAGGACAACAACTAGATGATCATTATTTCGGAAGTATTCCTACAAGAGCTTTGGATTATATGAGAGATTTGGAAACAGAATGTATGCTGTTGGGGATTCCGGTAAAAACACGTCATAACGAGGTAGCTCCCAATCAATTTGAGTTAGCTCCTATATTTGAAGAAACTAATCTTGCTGTAGATCACAATTCCTTACTTATGGACGTTATGGATAAAGTAGCGGCAAGACATCACCTAACGGTACTTTTACACGAGAAACCTTTTGCTGGTGTAAATGGATCTGGAAAACACAATAACTGGTCTTTGGCAACAAATACTGGTGTAAATTTATTAGGCCCGGGGAAAACTCCTATGAGTAATCTTCAGTTTTTAACTTTTTTCATCAATACTATTAAAGCTATTAATGAAAATGAAGAATTAATGAGAGCGGGTATTGCTTCGGCCAGTAATGATCACCGCCTTGGGGCTAATGAAGCACCACCGGCTATTATGTCTGTATTTATAGGAGAACAATTAACAGCTGTGCTTAAAGAATTAGAAGGCGTTACTAATGGAAAACTGTCTCCGCAAGAAAAAACAGATCTTAAATTAAATGTAGTAGGGAAAATACCAGAGATTTTATTAGATAATACAGATCGTAATAGAACTTCTCCTTTTGCTTTTACAGGAAATAAGTTTGAATTTAGAGCCGTAGGGTCTAAAGCAAATTGTGCTAATCCAATGACAATTCTTAACACTATCGTAGCAAAACAGCTAGTAGATTTTAAGAAAGAAGTTGATGCATTGATTGATAAAAAAGGACTCAAAAAAGATGAGGCAATATTTAATGTACTAAGAGAGTATATAAAGCAATCCAAAAATATTCTTTTTGAAGGAAATGGATATGGTGAGGAATGGGAAAAAGAAGCTAAGAAGAGAGGGTTAAGTAATAATAAAACTACTCCCGAAGCACTAAAAGCTAAAGTTTCTAAGAAAAACCTGGAACTTTTTGAGCAAATGGGAGTAATGAATAAGGTTGAAGCCGAAGCTCGTTATGAAATTGAAGTAGAAGAGTATGTATTAAGAATTCAAATAGAAGGTAGAGTACTTGGAGATATTGCTCGAAACCATGTGATTCCGACTGCAATACGATACCAAAATATGTTAATCAATAATGTATCAGGATTAAAAGAACTATATGGTAAAGATTTTAAAAAATATGCAAAGGAACAGATGGAAATTATAGAAGAGATTTCTGGGCATATTGGTAAAATCAATGCAAAGGTTAGTGAAATGACTGAAGCACGTAAAAAAGCAAATAAACTTGAAGACCTAGAGAAAAAAGCTTCGAGTTATTGTGATAAAGTAAAACCTCTGTTTGATGAAATTAGATATAGTTGTGATAAATTAGAGTTACTTGTAGATGATGAATTGTGGCCGTTAACAAAGTATAGAGAATTGCTTTTTACAAGATAAGTAAGAATTAACCTACGATTTGTTTTTCGATGAAATTTTAGCAAAAAAATCATATTTGATAAACCCTTTAAAAACCATAGAAATTTAAATTTCTATGGTTTTTTTGCATGTATTTCGTCGAATAGTTGGGGAATTGATAATAATAGCTTTAATATTTTCCTAAATTTGATAATGTCAAAATGGTCGTCATACTTTTGATTATACCCCCCAGGTCCCAAAATATATTTGTTTTATTGAATAATAATAGAGGTTAGATTTTTCTGATCTTTATTGTTCTTGTGCTGTAAAATTTTAAGGAAAGTAACTCAATTTAATCACTTTTAATATATATTACGTATGAAAAAATTAATTTTCAGCCTAGCGGCTTTACTAAGTGCTACGGCAATGATCGCACAATCAAATAACAGTAACGTTACTCAAACCGGAGACGATAATATTGCTAATATTTCTCAGGTAGGGGCAACTAATTCTTCTTTAACAACTCAGGAAGGAAAGGCTAACAATGCAGAAGCAATTCAAGGTACTGATGCATTTAATTCGACTAATGGAATTGTAGAACAAACTCAAACTGGAGATAAGAATTCGGCTTTTGCTCATCATGAAGAAGCGGATAATCAAGTGTATCAAGTACAGGTAGGTAACGGTAACTCTGCCAGAGCTACTCAAAACTTAGCATTCGAAGGAGGTGGTAATGTAGCTAATCAACTTCAGGAAGGGGATAGGAACGAAGCAACCATATCTCAGGAAGGATTAACCAATACTGCTATCCAGGTTCAATTTGGAGATGGTAACTCTGGATCTTCGAGTCAAGAAGGGATAGATAACTTTAGTGAACTTAATCAAGAAGGAAACTTTAATACAGCATCTATCACACAAGTAGGGCAAAACAATCTTTCTTCACAATCACAAATAGGAGATGCTAATATGGCTACTGCAGGACAGTGGGGAAATAATAATTCTGTGAGCCAAGACCAAGAAGGTGGAGGTAATACTGCAAATTCTGTACAAGGTAGTACTCTTTTTGATTCTAGAGGAGGAAGAGTAGAGCAAGTACAAGCAGGTGATGAGAATAATGCATTTGCAAATCATGAAGAAGATAACAATACAATTCTTCAAAGCCAGACAGGAGACTCTAATGATGCAAGTGCAGAGCAAAACTTAGGATCTTTTGGAGGAGATAACTTGGCTACTCAAGTGCAAGAAGGTAATAGCAATGCAGCTACAGCATCTCAAAACGGAAGTACTAATATTTCTGATCAATCACAATCTGGTGATGAAAATGTTGCTGCTACAACACAATCAGGAACAAATAATACAGCTATCCAAAGTCAAACAGGAGTTGGTAACAATGCAACTGCTGTACAAGGTGGGGCGTTCTTTACTTCTAGAGGTGGTCTTGTAGATCAGTTTCAGTCGGGTAATGGTAACGAAGCTTTTGCAAGACACGAAGAAGATAATAATGTTGTAGTACAAACTCAGTTAGGAGATAGAAACAACGCTTCTGCTACTCAGAATCTTATCAACTTTGGAGGAGAAAACACAACAAGACAACTTCAACTAGGTAACGGTAACGTTGCTGAAGCTTCTCAAGAAGGAAGTTCAGATTTAAATTTAGCTGGAGAAAATAACCTTGTTAGCCAAATTCAGTTTGGTGATGAAAATAGAGTTACTTCAACTCAAAATGGAGCAAGCAATACAAGTGATATTCTCCAATTTGGAAATATGAATGTCGCTACAGATACCCAAGTAGGAACAGGTAACAATACTTTTGTAACTCAGATTGGAGATATGAACACTAGTGTGATTCTTCAAACAGGAGTAAACAATAGTGCTACTGTAACTCAAAATGGTTCGAATTAATTAGATTCGAATAAACTTTAATATCTTTATAAGAGTTATGCTCAATTTGAGCGTAACTCTTATCTTGATTTTTTTAAATTCTGAAAAAGATGAACAAAACCATTCTTATACAGACATTGGTGTTTTTTATTTTCTTTACTTTTTCTAGTGGGTATGCTCAAAATTTAAAAGGCGAAAGCGAGCTTTCTGTTACCGATCAAGATAAGTTTATTACCCTGTCTCAGGTTAATAGTGTGTTATCTGTAGGAGCAGAATCGTCACCTCTTTCTAATGGAGTAAATACAGTTTTTATTCAGCAAATAGGAACGAGTAATGCTGTGCTTTCTAATATTATTGCAGAATCTTCAGATATTAAAATACTTCAGAAAGGAGACCAAAATCTAGTAGAGATAAATGAATCCGCCAGAGAAATAGAGAAATCAATTATACAAACAGGAAATAATAATTCTGTAACTGATTTTTCTTTTAATCCAGATATATCAACTAATTTAGAACTTATACAAGAAGGTAATAACCTGATTTTTGAACGATTTGGTAGTAATGAACTGTCAAAGAATTTGAAATTTAAGATGTCTGGCGATGCCAGAACTATAATTGTTAGAAGTTTTTAATAACAGACATATAAGAGTATGAAGTGTAAACTTGTCATACTTGCAATTTTGTGTTTTCAGGCTTCAATTGCACAGTTCACCAATACTGATGTAGTTGCAAAAATTAAAACAGTAACTATAGACGATATGATTTCTGTGGTTGCTACTGCTACTAATACTACAGAAGTATATAAAAGTTTGCAATATACTATTACCGTTTTTCGAACAGATGCAAATAATAATGTATCTAAAAATAATCAGGAAGGAAGGTTTACGCTAGAAGCAAACGAAAGTAAAGAACTCTCAAGAGGGGCAATTAGTGTAGATGTGAGTGATAAAATAGTATTGCTATTATTGATCTATGAAGAAGATAAGATTATAGGTAAAGATAGGCTTGCTTTTAATGAAGAAGCTAATCAGAAACCTAATTCAACAGAAGATGATATCTCCTCTGATGATGGGATTGAATTAAAAGGAATAGTAATAGAAGAGACTAAGACCAAACCAGGAAGAGATTTCTATGAATTTTTCTATGCCTCCTATACGTTAAACCAAATAAACGGTAATAAAGTAGTTGGGGTGTATGAAAAACTAAGCTTTGGTCGTAGCACTATTATTCAGGTAAAAATAGAGGATAATGTTATTCATGAATTTATAGGAAAACCAGATTTGGAATATTTAGAACAAATGTCGAAAATTGCAATTCGAAAAGTGTACAAATATTTTAAGGATCTAAAAAAACAGAAGAACGATATTTTTCAGTATTAAAACAGTCAAGATGAAATCAATTTCAATAACGCTTTTTCTTGTTTTCTCAATATGTAGCTTTTCTTTTGGGCAAGATTTGGTGTATAAACCTGTAAATCCTGCTTTTGGAGGAGATACATTTAATTATCAATGGCTCCTTAGCTCTGCCGAAGCTCAGAATAAATTTACAGATCCTACCGATTCGAGAGATCAAAGATCTGATGTAGAAAGATTTACAGAGAACCTTAATAACCAGTTATTAAGTCAGATATCAAGAACACTATTTACCGAACAATTTGGAGAAGGAGGTCTTACCGAAGGAACATATAATTTTGGATCGTTATTCATAGAAATCTTTCCTTCTGGAGAAGGGTTGGTAATCAATATTTTAGATACAAGCACCGGAGACCAATCCCAAGTAATAATTCCTAATTAATTTTTAATGTATCATAAGTTTTATAAAGTAATCGCGGTAATTTCTTGCGTATTTTTATTACACGGATGTGGGACGTATTTTAATCAACCCATAACCATCGAAAATGCCAGAATAGGAGAAGATACAGAAGTTACAAAAACATTAAGGGATTTCCCGCCACCGGTCGAGCCTGTTGTTGTTGGGGTGTATAAATTTAGAGATCAAACAGGGCAATATAAACCCACAGAAAATGGAAGCACTTTTAGTACAGCCGTTACTCAAGGAGCAACAACAATTTTGATCAAAGCACTCGAAGATTCTAAATGGTTTGTGCCTATCGAAAGAGAGAATCTAAGTAATTTGCTTAATGAACGTAATATTATACGTTCTACAAGAAAAGAATATAGAAAAACCAAAAATACTAATGAGCCGCAATTACCACCCTTACTATATGCTGGGATTATTCTCGAAGGAGGGATCGTATCTTACGATTCTAATATCATTACAGGTGGATTGGGAGCAAGATATTTTGGTGTAGGAGCCTCTACTCAATACAGACAAGATAGAATTACTATATATTTAAGAGCCGTTTCTACTTCTAGTGGTAAAATCTTAAAAACAGTATATGTGTCTAAAACTATTTTGTCGCAAGCACTAGATGCAAATTTCTTTAGGTATATAAAATTTAAGAGATTGCTCGAAGCCGAAACTGGATTTACCAAAAATGAACCTGCTCAAATGGCAGTATCTGAAGCAATAGAGAAAGCTGTAGAATCTCTAATTGTAGAAGGAATCGAAGATAAGTTATGGGCTGCTAAGGCGGAACCCGAAGTTGTAAATACATTAATAGAAACGTACAAAGCAGAAAAACATGAAGCTCAAAATACGGCATTGTATGATCGGTATTTTAAAGAAAGAAGAACTAAGATTTCTGCATTTCTAAAAGGAGGAACCGCTTTGGTAAGTGGGGATTATAATAACCCAGAGCTTACCTATTCTGCAAAGATTGGTGCCAGGTGGTATTTTAACCCATACCTTAATGTTAATGGAAGTATTAATAAATTTGAACTCACTAATCAAAATGCATTCTCTAAAGGATTTAACGCTTTCGACCTTAATACAGAGTTAAGCCTTTTACCTTTCGATAGGTTATCACCCTTTTTATTTGGAGGAGTAGGAATTGTGAATGATGATGATTTTGATACTACATTGTTTAAGTTTCAATATGGAGGTGGTGTAGAATATTTAATTTCTGATAAAATAGGCATCTCTGTTGGAGCTACGCATAACCTGGTTCTTAGCGATGAATTGGATGGTGTAGTTCAGGGAAAACGAGATGATCAATATTTTAATTTTTCTTTTGGACTTAATTGGTATTTTGGAAAACCTGCAAAAGCAAGTAAAAAATCAAGATTACAGAAACAAGAGCAAAATATAGAATTACGTGAGCTACGAAAAAGAAATAGAAAAATTAGAAAAGAAGGTATAATCCGAGAGGATAAAAACGAATAGGTTGTGAGAAAAATTATCATACAAATAATAAGTGTTTTTGCAATTTTGGCTACGGCTTCTTGTAGTGAGGATACTATTGATTCTGAAGGTTTAGGATCTGTTAAAGGAAAAGTAGTTAAAAAAGGAACTAACGAACCTTTAGAAAATGTAAAAATATCAACAAACCCTGCTTCAAGTACTGTTTTTACAGATAAAGATGGAGTCTATCATTTAAAAAGTGTGCCCTCGGGAGATTATTCTCTTTCAGGTCAACGAGAGGGACTATTAGCAGTTTTTGAAGCAATTACAGTATTAGCAGATAAAGAACTCGAAGTAGTTCTCGAAATGGATATAGCAACAGCGACCAACCGCCCGCCAGAAGCTGCAACTTTGGTAACACCAGTAGACAATGCTGTCGATCAGCCATTAGAAGTTAAGCTAGTGTGGAGTGCCAAGGACCCTGATAAAGATAAACTTACTTACAAGGTAAGTTTAAGAAATGAAGAAAATTCTAATGTAGAAGTTTTTGAAAACATTACTGACACCACATATACCGTGTCTGGTCTTTCTTTTGCAACAAAGTATTTTTGGCAGGTAAGTTCTAGTGATAATATCAATGATCCTGTTAATAGTACAACTTTTGCTTTTACTACTGCAGGACCACCAAACAATAGAATTGTGTATACCAAATTAGTTGGTGGCAATAGTGTTATCTATTCTGCAGATGAGAGTGGGGGAACAGAAATAGCGCTTACTTCGGTATCAAAAAATAGTTTTAGACCAAGAAGAAATGCTACTACCAAAAAAATTGCTTTTTTACAATCGGTTGGTTCACAAACTCATTTATTTACAATGAATCAGGATGGTTCACAAATAAAGCAAATTACCTCTACAGTTGGAGTTTCTGGATTTAATCTCGAAGAGGTAGATTTTTCATGGGATGCCAACGGTGCAAAATTGTTATTTCCTAATCAGAATAAACTCTATTCTATTAATATAGATGGAAGCGGTTTGAATTTAATATATCAGACCACTGGTGATTTGATTACCGAAGTAGATAAAAATGAAAGTACAGGTATTGTCGTCATAAAAACGAATAATTTAGATGGTTACGGAGTGCAAATTTTTACCATCGACGGAGCAGGAGTAGTTCAAAATACAGTTCTTACTGGGCAGAATGGGGCAGCTGGTAGTATCAATCTATCGGTAGATGGCACCAGATTATTATACAGTCGAGATATGTCTGGAGCAGAAAATCCAAACTATCGTCAGTTAGATTCTAGGGTGTTTATCTATAATTTTAGTACAATGGTAAGTACAGATTTATCTACAGATAAAACAGCAGGAACCAATGATTTGGATGCCAGATTTTCACCAAATGAAGCTAGTATCATTTTTGTAAACACTTCTAATGATGGTATTTCTGAAAAAAATATTTTGACCGTACCGATTGCTGATTTAGATGGAAGAACTACACTATTATCAAAAGCAGCAATGCCTGATTGGGAATAGTTTTTTTGATTTTTGGCTTGCGAATTATGATGTTTGTATGAGATTAAGTTTAGTAATTTAGACTTTATAATTCGTACATCGTAATTCGCAATTCGTAATTAATTAAATTATCTTTGCGCTTTAATTTTCGATATAATGAGTCAAGAAGTAAGTAAACGTTATGCGCAACGTGGTGTTTCTGCGTCTAAAGAAGATGTACATAGTGCGATTAAAAACATTGATAAAGGACTTTTTCCAAAGGCATTTTGCAAAATTGTACCAGATCATTTAACCGGTGATCAGGAGTATTGTTTGATCATGCATGCCGATGGGGCAGGAACCAAATCTTCTCTGGCGTATATGTATTGGAAAGAAACCGGAGATGTATCTGTATGGAAAGGAATTGCCCAGGATGCACTTATCATGAATATTGATGATTTGTTATGTGTCGGAGCAACCGATAATATTATGTTGTCTTCTACTATCGGTAGAAATAAAAACCTGATCCCGGGTGAAGTGATATCTGCAATCATTAATGGAACCGAAGAGTTACTTAAAGAACTTAAAGATTTTGGAGTCGAAATTCATTCTACTGGCGGGGAAACTGCAGATGTAGGAGATCTGGTACGAACCATTATTGTAGACTCTACAGTAACTGCTCGTATGAAACGAAAAGATGTAATTGATAATGCAAATATACAAGCAGGTGATGTCATTGTAGGATTGTCTTCTTTTGGGCAAGCAAGCTATGAAAAAGAATATAATGGTGGTATGGGAAGCAATGGTTTAACCTCTGCCCGCCATGATGTATTTAGTAAAACACTTGCAGAAAAATACCCAGAAAGTTTTGACCCTTCTGTACCTTCAGATTTAGTGTACTCTGGTAAAACAAGTTTAACCGATGCTGTGAAAGATGCACCTATCGATGCCGGTAAATTAGTATTGTCACCTACCAGAACATACGCTCCTATTATCAAAAAAATCTTAGCTAACTTTGATAAAGAAACCATTCACGGAATGGTACATTGCAGTGGTGGTGCTCAAACCAAGATTCTACATTTTATAGATAATCTGCATATCATAAAAGATAACCTATTTGATGTACCTCCATTATTTAAATTGATTCAGGAAAACTCTGGGACCGACTGGAAAGAAATGTACCAGGTATTTAATATGGGGCATCGTATGGAATTATATGTTGCTCCAGAAATAGCAGAAGAAATCATATCAATTTCAAAAAGTTTTAATGTAGATGCTCAAATAGTTGGTCGTGTCGAGGCTTCTGAAGAGAAGAAACTTACCATCAAAAGTGAGTTCGGAACCTATATCTACTAAATTTTGCCAGTAATTATAAAAACTCGTTACAGTTTAAATTCCAGTTCAACGATAAACAGTTTTAAATGAATAAACAATACTTAATGCTATTGTTCATAGTTTTAATTGCAAGCTGTAAACAGAAAGATAAAGAAAGAAAAATTACAAGTAATCCTAATAAAATTACTTTTGAAGTAAATGAAGGAACTGAATTTTTATTAACAGCATTCAATTTGGCAGTAGAAAAAGAAATGTCAGATGAATATAAACCTTGCGAAACAAGTTATGTAAAACGCCTGAATGATTACTTTGCAGAGTATAAAGAACATCCTTTTTTAAAATATATTTTTGATGAAGTAAATTCAGGGACTGATTTTTCAAGTGTTGGTTTAGTTATAACAAACCTTGAAACCATGGAATTAAATTCTGATATTGATATAGAGTTGATAAAAAGAAAAATTTATACCAATGATATCAATAATTTCAGAAAGTTAGCAGCAGATTTTTATAGAGTAACTAAATTTAATTCATTTTTTAAGAGTAATAAAGAGTACTACGCAACATCTAATTCAAAAATTAAAAGACAAGTTGAAGCAGAAAATTTGTTAGGAAAAATACAAGAATTTTATCAAGATGATAGAGATGGTTTAGAATTTAAAGTATTTGTAGAATTAACAAATAATAGCGAAAGTCAAGCGGTTGATTTTTACGATAATTACAATCCGAATATAAGAGCGATTACATTAGGTAATTTCTGTGATTTAAGTTCTGAAAGTAAGCCACAAAATGAGGTGTTAGATATAGAAAACTATCAAGGAGTATTTTGCCATGAAATATCACATTTATATACGACCAGTATTTTTCTCGACAAATACATTGGAGATGTAGAAGATTTTAGGGTTTTGTTTGATGATAAACTAACAAAACTGCAAATTAAAGATAGAGTAGACCACATGATTATTAGACCGCTACAAGCGGTATTAACAAAAAGGATTTTCAATGACTTAGCAGGTAGTAATTTTTATAAAAAACAACCTAATAGTATCGAAAAAAATATTTACCTTCTTTTTTCAGAATATAAACCAAATGGAAATAAAACGTTTGAAAGTTATTATAAAGAGGCTATTAAAATCATAAGAAATAAAGGGTGATTTTTTAACCAGTTGAAAAAGCTTAAACGAGTTCTATGATAGATATTTCAAAAATCAAAGAAAAAGAGATAATGGAAGGGTTTAAAGGTAGATTTATTCATACCGAATATTCAACCCTCGCCTTTTGGGAAATAAAAAAAGGATCAATTTTACCATTACACTCTCATATTCATGAACAAACAACACAAGTTTTAGAAGGAAAACTAGAGTTAACCGTAGGTGAGGAGACAAATGTTTATGAAAAAGGATTTGTTGCTGTAATCCCTCCAAATATTCCCCATAGCGGAATTGCATTGACCAATTGTAGAGTTTTAGATACGTTTAGCCCGGTAAGAGAAGATTATAAAAAATTTGGTAGAGAATAGAACCCTACTACATACTGTCTTCTGTTAAGTTTATGAAGTGGTTTAAACTTTTTTGATTTAAGTGAAAAATAGTGCTTTTGTGTTCAGATGAAGTAATTTTTTAGTTGCATAGCAGCGCTACGGAAGTCAAAAATTATGAAGTATGGGCGCAAATGAACATTTTTTTAGCAAATTGAAAAAAGTTTAAATGACTTCTATACTAAGAGTCGTTAATCCTGTATATTTTTTTCGCAATATCTCCAGTTTTGGATGAATATATTTTCTGCAAAAAGGCTTTTTGGGATTACGTGAATAATAATTGAGAAGCTCAACCCGGGAAGATTTAAACTCCTTAAAAATTAAAGCCTGAGTAATAATCTCATTGTCAAATTCTTTTTGAAGCTTCTTAAGAATAGCTTTTATGACTTGTTTTTCATTTTCTTCAAAATAATACACTGCACTTCTGTATTTTTCTCTAAAACTATGATTAGATGTGCTTTTGTGAGTGTGTAGATGAATTTCGATAAGATCTTTAAGTAGAATTATTTCCGAATCAAAATGTACAAGTATTGCTTCAGAAAAATAAGCATTTTCTTTATGGCTTCTAATATATCCTTGTTCAACTTTTACGACTCCTTTTAAAGATTGAAAAACCGCTTCGGTACACCAATGACATCCGCCACCTAACCCTATTTTCTGAAAATTCATATTCACATTATAAAAGTCGTAAAAATATTCAAACTCATACATTAAAAACTGCTATCGTTTGTCTTTCAAAAGAAAAATACGAAACAGTAATGCATTACTGTTTATTTTAAAACCCATAAGATTTCAAAATTTGAATGTGTTTCTTTTTAAAGATATATGTAAATTGGTCGTGGATAATTATCAATCTTATTGTTGAGGTTACTTTAATGTCGGGTAAGAAATGATATTATATACAATTTATTATGTCGGATATTACTAAGTTTTATAGCCTGGCACATATATGTATCGCTTTGATAGGAGGGATATTGTTATTGGCTATATGGTATAATATAAGGAAACGTTTCAGACAGTTTTTAGAAGAAGATGATTCTCAAAAAAGAATAGATAAAGGTCTGTTATACCTAAGTCTGGCATTGTTTGTATGGGTGTTTTCGGGAGGATGGATTTATATGGGTAACCTTTTCTTGTTTACAGATATGATTATCTACGATATAGGATATAGTCTTTTTTCTGTGCTCAATACTTTGGTTTTAATCATGGCACTGTTTTATTTTGATTTTGCACCTCAGTTTTTATCAAAAAATAAAAGAAATACGCTTATCCTTATTGGTATAGCAGTGGTAGTGTCTATTGTAACTTTTGCTTTGATTCAAACATTTAAAGATACACCTGTAGTAAACGGAATACGAATAAGTAGTGTCCCGGATTTGATATTTTCTTGTTTGCTCACCTGGTTACTTATTGTTTCGTTTTACAGGACTTTCATGAATCGAGGATTAAGACTAGTAGCCATTATCTCTGTTTTAGCTTTTTTACTAATGCTAATCTCACAAATGCCAGATGTTTTTGTGGTAATGAGTAATGAGTTATATGGCCACTTAATAAAGATTATTGCTAAAACAACATTTATTTCTGTTTTTCTGGTATTAGCAACAAGTTGGGTTATTCAATTAGCATTAACACCTAAACCTAGCGAGATGACTATTAAATTTATGGATTGGGCATTAGTCAAAATAACAATTCCATCTAAAGAGATTTATGATAAAACCATAGATTTTGGCTCCAAAACTACACAATACAAAAACTTGTTAAAGTTTGCTGTAAAGCGGAAATATGAAGCAGGAGATGGGCAATATTTAGTAGTGAATTCTGGGGGTGAAATAAAGAGCCAAACCTATTTAAGCAGAATCATAGAAAATATTAATACAATACTTCGATTACAACCGATATCACAGCTAGAAAGAAAAGATTTATTCACATTTATGGGGCAGGGAAAATACAGGCTTCGGGTTATACCAGAAAACATAATTATTGATCAAACACTGCTAGAAGAGTTCAATAAAACTTCATGAAATATAGATTGTAATTATTTGTAACTACTTGTAAGAGAATAACAATTTGAGATAAATTGCTATTTTTTAGAACTTTCCTTTTAGTTGTCCATAAACTATTGATGCTTTGTGTTTAAATAATTTTAAACGCATAACATGAACTCAGATCAAACTGAAGTAAATAGGCAGGAAGTATTCGGACACCCCAAAGGATTATTATATCTATTTTTTGCAGAACTATGGGAACGGTTTTCCTTTTATGGTATGAAAGCATTGTTGGTGTTGTATATGACCAAACACCTACTATATTCTGATGATAAATCATTTGGAGTAATGGCGGCATATATGTCACTAGTATATGTTACCCCTATGATTGGTGGGATTATAGCAGATAGATATATTGGATATAGAAAATCAATCATACTTGGAGGTGTTTTGATGGCAGCAGGGCATTTTTTTCTAACGATTGAAACTCCGGTTTTTTTCTACGGTTCATTAGCTTTAATAATCGTTGGTAACGGTTTTTTTAAACCCAATATTTCAACAATGGTGGGTACATTATATGAAGAAGGAGATAGAAGAAGAGATTCTGGATTTACAATTTTTTATCTGGGGATTAACCTGGGAGGAGCTATAGCTCCTTTAATGTGTGCCTGGCTTGCCGAACTATACGGGTGGCATTATGGATTTCTATTAGCAGGAATAGGAATGCTGGTTGGACTTTTAGTTTTTAAACGAGGAACACAACTGGCTGTTTTTGGAGATAAAGGACTAGTACCCGATATCGAGAAGTATGAAAAGAAAATATATGGTCTTAATAAAGGGGATAGAGTATGGTTTCTGGCATGGTTATCCGTTCCGGTATTTGCGTTAATCGTTAGATTTAATGAATTTGAACACTATCTGGTGTGGATTGCAACCTTATTTTTAATAGGATATATAACCTATATTTTAACCAAAGTATCAATCAAAGAACGAAAACGGTTATTGGTTGCAGTATATTTTACTAGTTTGTATGCTTTGTTTGCAGCAGTGTTTGAGCAGGCCGGAAGCTCACTTACATTATTTGCAGATAGAAATGTAAACCTTATAGGGATTAATGCAGCACAAACTAATAGTATAAACTCTACCTGGATAGTGGTATTGGCAATTCCTTTTGCATTACTATGGACATTTTTGAGTAAGAAAAAGGCAAATCCTAATTCAGCTGTTAAATTTGGCTTAGGGATGTTGTTCCTGGGATTAGGATTTCTAATTTTTGGGATGTCTGCTCAAGAAGTTGATGAATATGCCAGAACCCCAATGTTTTATTTAATTTTTGGGTATCTAGTGTTAACCGTCGGAGAATTGTTCTTATCCCCTATAGGACTTTCTAAAATAACCGAACTATCACCAGTAAAATATGTTACCTTCATTATGGGAGTTTGGTTTTCGGCAAATTTCTACGGACATTTTTTTGCGGGAAAAATAGCAAAGCTTACAACAGTGAAAGAAGGAGAAGCAAGCATTTTCTCAGAAGGCCTCTCAGGAACCATTAGCGAGGCAATCACAGGATTATCCAATACGTTGGTAGAAGGTAATAATACAGAAGCTTTTCAACAATTGTATTCTTATGTCTCTGTATATGCCAATTTTGGGGTTATTACTATGGGAATAGGGATAGTTGCTATTCTAATTTCACCAATTATCAAAAAATTAATGACAGGAATACATTAATAGTGCTGGATTAAGTTTTGTTTTTAAATTCGCAGAAGTTGTTGTAAAGACCTCACAGGTTTCTTAAACCTGTGAGGTCTAATAAAACGTATAATTTTAAATAATTTAAATCTTTCTTGTTTTTTTGCCAGGTACTAAAAAAATAAATCACTATGATTTAAAAGTAGTGGTGACTTTTGTTTCTGCCTCTGTTTCATCTTCTTTTACATCTACATGCTCAATAATATGATCATCATCAAACTTTCCATCTTTTTTCTGAAAGGATATAGGAACAGGAAGTAAAGAAGCCATTATAATGAATATGACCAAGGCTACACGCCTTAGTGTCTTTTTAAATTTTTTCATCTCAGGGAATTAATAATGCCCGTTCATTTCTAGTGATAAGAAATAAATAAGTTGTTAATAGATTATTTATAAACGAATAGGTGGGATAAGGTTTTATCCTATAAAACTGAAATGAAAAGTATCTTCTTTATCGCTGTAACAAGAAGTGTGCGAAGTACTAATTATTTTATGTTTGTTATACAAACTAACAAAAACAGATTGATTTTTTTTGAATACCCTACTAAGCTTAGTATGGTTTAATGATAATAAAACCAAATACTCATGCTCGATATATAGAAAATCATTACTTTTTTCTGGATCGATAACATTGCTAAAAAGAATACTATTTTTAGGTGAAGAGAACTCTTCAGACGAAATCAGTAATTCAATAGTTTCTTTAAAATCAACAGGCTGTGTGTAATTAGAATATCCTCCAATAGAGATTAAAAGAATAAGTACTCCTAACCATTTAGGGGTAAGAGAACTAAAATATGTACCTGTACAATCTTGCATATCAATACAAATTTACGATTTTTTAACTAAGGCAATCTAATCTCGTATTACAATAATGAACATACATAATTGTCAATATAGGACAATACCATAACCTGCTATATTTCATAAATTTGTACTGTGAATAAGCAGGATGTATATATAAAAAGGATGCAAAGTACAGCTTTGTATCTACGAGAGAATTTCAATACAACTTTTGAGATTAAGAAGCTCGAAGAAGTCTCTAATTTCTCATATCGAAACTTACAACGCATCTTTAAAGGGTATTATAAAGAAACCATAGGAGCTTATGTTACCAGGCTTAAGATAGAAAGCGGAGCAAAAATGCTTTTGTATCAAAATCAAACGATATCACAAATAGCAATAAAAGTGGGATATTCTGATTTGCAAGCGTTTAGTAAGGCTTTTAAAAAACATTTTGGTATTTCTCCTCAGGAGTATAAAAGTAAAAAAGAAGATATTTTAACGTCGATAGTAAAGAATACTAAAGTAGCAATGAGTTTTTATGAAGAAAAAATAATTAACCTGCCAGAGCAAAAGGTTTTTTATAAAACGATCATGGCAGATTATTATAGTGATCAAATTGAAGAAGTTTGGGATGAGTTACATGAAGAAGCTGTAAGATTAGAGATAGATATATCTACATCAGAAAGTATAGGGATTATTTGGGACGAACCATTAATATCAGAGGCAATTCGATGTAACTATGATGCTTGCTTTGCATTACCGCAAAGTTGTGATTTTAAAAATAAATTCAGTGTTAAAATTTTACCAGAACAAACCTATGCAGTTTTTACACATTATGGGGCTTATGGTTTATTACAACATACTTACGATAAAATTTTTGGAAATTGGATATTAAACACACAGTATGAGGTATCTGAATCTCCTTTTTTAGAATTGTATAAAGTAAATAGTACGCATAGTGATGACCCTAAGGAGTATGTAACCGAAATATATATCCCCATAAAATGATAATGTCAAAAAATAAAAACAATCAAATGAAACTTATAACCTTTATTATAACATTAATGGTAAGTGCAAATTCTTGTAATAAAGATGATAATTCTATATCTAATCAAGAGCAAAAAGTTAAAGTAGCTTATATTAATGGCGCTATTTTTACTGTAAACCCAGAACAGGTATGGGCAGAGGCTATAATTGTTGAAGGAAATAAAATTGTCTATGTAGGAAATACTGATAAAGCGCTGGCGCAGATAGGTGAAGATACAGAAGTAATAGATCTTAAAGGAGCTACAGTAATACCAGGGATACATGATGTACATATGCACCCATTAGAAGCTTCATCAGAAAATTTTAAGTTTATTTTAAAAGAAAGTAATGCCCCCGAAAATTATGTCTCTACGATTCGTAAAGCGTTACGTGATTTTCCTAATGAAGAATGGCTTTTGGGTTGGGGTGTAGATCTGTATGCACTTCTTGAAACTAAACGTTCTCCTATCGATATTTTGGATGATATTAGTAATACCAGACCTATAGCAATTATGGAGCGTACTTCTCATTCGATCTGGGTAAATTCTAAAGCATTAGAAATAGCAGGGATAGATAGTAATTCAAAAGATCCATCGGGAGGAATTTATATGAAGGATGAAAACGGTAATCTTAATGGAATTCTGATTGATAATGCAGGAAACCTCATTTTAGATTTGGCATTAGCTCCAACTAGTCAAACTAAAGCAAATGATTATAACGGTTTGGTAAATTTTGCATTACCAGAATTAGCTAAAAATGGAATAACCTCTATTTGTGATGCACGAACCTATTGGAAAAGAGATCATCATACCATATGGAAACAAGTAGAAAAAGAAGGAAAACTTACGGCTAGGGTTAATTTAGGACTATGGGCATATCCTACGCTGGATGATGTTTCACAGATAGCATCGTTACAATCATTATATGAAAATGATAGCAATGGCCTTTTAAAAATAAATCAAATCAAGCTATATAGTGATGGGATTGTGCATAATACAACGGCAGCAATGCAAGAAGAATATCTAATAGATCTTTTTCAGAAACCAAATAATAACGGGCTGAATTATTTTACTCAAAATCGGATAACCCGTTATATTCAGCAATTAGAAAATATAGGATTTGATTTTCATATTCACGCTATCGGAAATAGAGGAATTAAAGAGTCTTTAAATGCAATAGAAATCGCAAGCAATGGTTCTGGAAGACATAGAATTACACATGTCGAAATAGTAACTCCATCAGATTTATCACGTTTTTCTCAATTAGACGTTACTGCAGATTGCCAGGTAGCGGGTGATTTTACACAACCAGGTCATTGGGGCGAAAATATAGAACTTATAGGAAAGGAGAATTCACAAAACATGATTCCTATAAAGAGTTTAAAAGAAGCTAATGCCAGAATTACATTAAGTAGTGATTGGGATGTGAGCAGTATCAATCCATTTGTAGGGATGCAAAATGCGATAACACGTTTTCCGCAGAATATAACTATAGAAGAAGCTGTAAAAGCTTATACACTTAATGGGGCCTATGTTATGCGACAAGAAACAGAAGTAGGGTCTATTGAAATAGGAAAGAAAGCAGATTTTATAGTGTTAAGTCAGAATATTTTTTCTATACATCCTAATAGAATTGCTAATACCAAAGTAGATATGACTGTATTTGATGGAGAGGTAATTTTTGAAAGAAAATAAAAACCAGAAACTATAGGTGTTGTTAGGTTAATTAACTTCAAATCTGGTTTATGCATAAAATTGATTTGTAATCTTATCATGCTGTATGAGCTTTTGACAAAAAAGCTTACTTTTGTAAATTCTACAGATTAGGAAGAATACACTATGATTGATAAATTAAATATTGTAAAGCAACGATTTGATGAAGTGAGTGATTTAATCATTCAACCAGATATTATTGCAGATCAAAAAAAGTACATACAACTTAATAAAGAATATAAAGATCTCAAAGCACTGATGGATGAAAGAGAGCGATATATAGAGCTCACTAATAATCAACAGGAAGCCGAGGAAATTATTGCTGATGGAAGTGATGCAGAGATGGTAGAAATGGCCAAAATGCAGCTAGAAGAAGCTAAAGAAGAATTGCCTGGCTTGGAAGAAAAAATTCGTTTTATGCTTGTGCCAAAAGATCCCGAAGATGCTAAGAATTGTGTGGTAGAAATTCGCGCAGGAACAGGAGGAGACGAAGCAAGTATTTTTGCAGGAGATTTATTTAGAATGTATACCAAATATTGTGAAGGTAAAGGGTGGAGTACTAGTGTTGTAGATCTTAATGAAGGAACCAGTGGTGGTTATAAAGAGATTATTTTCGAAGTTAATGGCGAAGATGTTTACGGAACATTAAAGTTTGAAGCAGGTGTACATCGTGTACAGCGAGTTCCCCAGACCGAAACACAAGGTCGAGTACATACCAGTGCTGCAACCGTAATGGTTTTGCCTGAAGCAGAAGAATTTGATATCGAACTCGATATGCAAGAAGTACGTATAGAGCGTACTACTTCTACAGGGCCAGGAGGGCAGTCTGTAAATACTACATATTCGGCAATCAAATTACATCATGAGCCAACAGGAATGATTGTAAGTTGCCAGGATCAGAAATCGTCGCATAAAAACCTCGAAAAAGCATTAAAAGTATTACGTTCTCGATTATATGATTTAGAATTGGAGAAAAAACAAGCAGCAGATTCTGAGAAACGTAAAAGTATGGTTTCTTCAGGGGACCGTTCTGCAAAAATTAGAACCTATAACTATCCGCAAGGTAGGGTAACTGACCACCGTATTGGTTTAACCTTATATGATTTAGGTAATATTATAGATGGGGATATTCAGAAAATTATCGATGAACTTCAATTGGTAGCGAATACAGAAAAATTAAAAGAATCTAACGAGATTTTTTAAATAAAACTAAACGTATAAAAAAGCCGATGTACAATACATCGGCTTTTTTTATGCTATTTTCTATTTAATTAACTTCTGTTTTCTTTCGGGATCGTATTACAAAATACAAGCCAACAATAATAAAAGGAATACTAAGCCATTGTCCTGTTGATAGTATACCTAAAGCGTTTTCAAAACCTCCTTGACTTGCTTTAACGTATTCTACAATAAAACGTACTGTAAATATTAAGATCAAATACATTCCGAAAAGAAATCCACTATTTTTTCGTTTATCAGTTTTCCAATAGATTAGCCATAAGATGATAGATACGAATATATATCCAAATGCTTCATATAATTGAGCTGGATGACGATACGGAATAGCTTCTAGCAAGTTAGAGAATTTAGGGTTTTCTACGATTGCAGAATAGGCTTTATTAACACTATCCATTCCGGTTTCTTTTAAAGCTTCTCTTTTACTAATACCATCGCGTATAAACTTTACTCCAAAAAAAGAATCACCAGATTCTTTTCCAATAATCTCAGAGTTAAAGAAATTACCCAATCGAACAAAAATACCTCCAAATGCTGCCGGAATAGTAACTCTATCTAAAACCCAAAGCGGATGTTTATGTAATACTTTTTTAGAGTAATAGTACATTGCAATTATAAAAGCAATAGCAGCTCCATGGCTCGCTAATCCCTGAAAACCTATAAACTCAAACGCTGGCTTAAACCTGAAAGGTAAAAGAATTTCTAAAAGATTGTTCTTGTAATAATCCCAGTCATAAAAAAATACATGTCCCAACCTGGCGCCTAATAACGTACCGATAACGGCATATATAAATACAGAATCTAGCTTTTCCATAGAGATATTCTCCCGGATATAGATTTTTTTCATTAGGTACCATCCTAGTGTAAAAGCAATTACAAACATTAAGCTGTAAAAACGAATAACAAAAAAGCCGAGATCTATTCCCTCAACTGGATTCCAGATAATTTTTGTAAATATCATGCGTGAGTTTTATTTTTTAAAAGTAAATATAGGTATTTATATGAGAAACGTATTACATATTCATATATTGAAAAAATGACCACATGTTTTATAAATACAATTATGATGAAAGGAGCTTTATGATTCACTTTTCACAGATTCATTTTCAACATCTGGAACAGGATCATATCCACTTCCTCCCCAGGGATGACAGCTAAAAATACGCTTAATTGAAAGCATTCCTCCTTTAAAAAGCCCATGTTTTTGTAATGCTTCAAGAGTATAATGTGAACAAGTAGGATGATAACGACAGGTAGCAGGAGTTAACGGTGATATCAGATTTTGATATAGCTTAACCAATACCACAAATGGAAATATTAAAATTTGTTTTATGGTCGTCTTAAAAGCCAAAATAGTTTAATTTAATGAAAAGCTAGTGCCATCCCGTCCATCCTTAAGTTGAATACCAATTTCTATAAGTTCATCTCTAATTTTATCACTGGTGGCAAAATCTTTATTAGCTCTTGCTTCTGCTCTTAAGTTAATCAATAATTCGATAGCTCCAGAAAGCTTATCACTTATATCTGAAGCAGTTTCGTTTATATTCACTAATCCAAGAACGTCAAAAACAAAATCATGTATAGTTTTACGTAATAATTCAAGATCAGCTGCAGAAATTGTAGCCTTTTGTTCTTTAATAGTATTCACAAACTTAACGGCATCAAATAACTTCGCAATTAAGATAGGACTGTTAAAATCATCATTCATTGCATCATAGCATTCCTGTCTCCAGTTTTGCACATTAAATCCTTCGGTAGCTGAGCTAGTGGATAGTTTGTCGATAGTTTGTATTGCATCTATCAATTTATAAAATCCTTTTTCAGAAGCTTCTAATGCATCATTAGAAAAATCCAAAATACTCCTGTAATGCGCCTGAAGCATAAAAAACCTAACAATGGTAGGATCAAATGGCTTACTTAAAAAGTTATTGTTTCCCGAAAATAATTCTCCCGGAGATATAGTATTCCCTGTTGATTTAGACATTTTTTTACCATTAAGAGTAAGCATATTGGCATGCATCCAATAATTTACAGGAGTTTGACCACAAGCGGCTTCTCCCTGTGCAATTTCACATTCGTGATGAGGAAATTTTAAATCCATCCCTCCTCCATGAATATCGAATCGCTCTCCTAGGTATTTAGTACTCATTACAGTACACTCCAGATGCCAACCAGGGAAACCATCACTCCACGGAGATGGCCAACGCATAATGTGCTGAGGTTCTGCTTTTTTCCAAAGCGCAAAATCCTGAGGATTTTTTTTGTCACTTTGAGCAGATAACTCCCGGGTATTTGCAATCATATCCTCTAGATTACGTCCACTTAACTTTCCGTAATGATTGGTATCATTAAATTTTTGAACATCAAAATAGATAGAACCATTAGATTCGTATGCAAAACCATTATCAATAATGGTTTTGATAATTTCAATTTGTTCTACGATATGTCCAGTAGCTGTAGGCTCTATACTTGGCGGTATTGCATTAAATTTAGACATCACATGATGAAAATCTAAGGTATATCGCTGTACGATTTCCATAGGTTCTAACTCCTCTAATCGTGCTTTTTTAGCTACTTTATCCTCACCTTCATCTGCATCATTTTCGAGATGACCAGCATCAGTAATATTTCTAACATAGCGAACTTTATACTCCAGATGTCTCAGGTATCTAAATACTAAATCAAAAGAAATAAATGTACGACAGTTTCCTAAGTGTACATTGCTATAAACCGTAGGGCCACATACATACATTCCTATATTACCTTCTATAATAGATTTAAATGTTTCTTTTTGACCTGAAATGGAATTATAAATTTTTAATTCCTGAGTTTTATACAACGAAGTTGCTGCCATGATGTAGAGTGATGCTTATGATTTTGTTGAAAATAAAATTAAAAGGTAGTGTCTAGTTTGATATAGTCTAAAAATTCTCGTTTTACAGATTGCTCTTTAAATTTACCACCAAACTCGCTGGTAACCGTACTGCTTTCTATGTCTCTAATTCCTCGGGAATTAACACATAGATGTTTTGCGTCGATAACACAAGCTACATCCTTTGTTCCCAGAACTACCTGTAAATCTTGAACAATTTGCATGGTTAAGCGCTCTTGTACTTGCGGACGTTTTGCATAATAATCAACAATACGATTCATTTTGGATAATCCAACTACAGTACCATTAGAAATATATGCTACATGGGCACGACCAACGATTGGGAGTAAATGATGTTCGCAGGTAGAATATACAGTGATGTTTTTCTCTACCAACATCTCTCCGTATTTATAATGATTGTCAAATGTAGAAGCATCTGGTTTTCTTTGAGGATGAAGGCCCGAAAAAATCTCATTTACAAACATTTTTGCTACACGTTGAGGAGTACCTTTAAGGCTATCATCTGTTAGATCTAGTCCCAAAGTTTCCATAATATGTTTTACATCTTCTTTAATCAAAGCAATTTTTTCGGCATCACTAAGTTTAAAGGCATCTTCTCTAAGAGGAGTGGTAGCGCTAGTAGCTACATGATTATCACCTAGCGCTTCAATAGCTTCGAGGGCCTTGTCAATTTTCACACTTCAAAATTTTATAATTTATTAAAATTCTCATTTTTTTGTAACATAAATAGAATCGTATTAATGAATACCTTCTATATTATGGTGTGCAAAGATACAATTTTGTTGTTTTACTTAGTAAAAGCTATGTTAAACAATTGTAGATATTAGTTTTCTTAGAGAAGTTCTGTATATTTAAGTCCCAAATTGAACTGTAACACACGAAAAATAAAGTTTTAACGTTATATGAAAATGGCAAAAGGATTACCTCAAATTTTGTTACTTTTTAGCATTCTTGTTTTTAAAAGTACATTTTTTTATGCTCAGGACTTTGATGTAGCTTGTAGAGCTGCTCAGCCTTTTTGTTCTGATGCTTCTTTAGAATTGACTTTCCCTAATGTAACTGGTGATATGGATGGCCTTGGTGAAGTAGGTTGTTTAAATACTACTCCTAATCCGGCATGGTACTTTATTCGTATCGATCAACCAGGGGAATTGATTTTTGATATCCAGCAATGGGTGGATAGTAATGATAATAGTAATTTAGATAGAGGAGAAAGGCAGCTTGATGTAGATTTTATTGCATGGGGTCCTTTCCCAACTTCATTTGTGAATTGTGATATCCTTTCTCAGGGATGTGATAATAATGGAGACGGAGATAATATACGTCCTGCAGAATGTGTAAATAATGTCGATGATCCAGATTATTATGTTAACAATATGGATAATACCAATATCATAGATTGTAGTTATGCAAGGACGCCGGATGATGATATTTATATAGAAACATTAACGATACCTAATGCGCAATCTGGTGAGTACTACATTATTCTAATTACTAATTTTGCAGATGAGGCAGGAGTTATTCAGCTTCAGCAAACCAATCTTAATGAAGATAATGCAGGAACTACAGATTGTAGTATTTTAGAACCAGGTGTAGGACCTGATATTGCTACATGTGGTGAATTTCCGATTACTATAGAAGGCAGATTTCCCAGAGCTGTAACGTATCAATGGGCCAGAGCAGATGTGGGAACTACTAATTTTGTAAATGTTCCAGGGCCTCCTGGGGTAATACCATTTTTAGAAGTTACTACAGAAGGAGTGTATCAATTAAGAGGTTTTGATGAAACAGGAGCAGAGGTTCCTGATTCTCCCGATGATTTAGTAGTACTGGATGTTTCAGATGCTGTTGTTTCTGTAGGATATTCTATTGCAGAAGAATCTTTTGCAGGAGGGTATACTATTACGGCAGAAGTAGTTGCTGCTCCCGATGTAGAAGCTGCAGGGTTTGATGATTTTGAGTATAGACTTGACCGGGATATAGGAAATGGCTTTTTAGAATATAGACCTTTTCAATCTTCACCAATATTTACTAATGTTCCGCCAGGAGATTATTTTATTACAGCCAGATATGCAAATTGCCCTGCTAGTGAAGAAATATCTGATGTTATTATGATCTTAGGGTATCCAAAATATTTTACCCCAAATGGGGATGGTTTTCACGACACCTGGAGCCTGATTAATATCGAAGACCAGCCTACCGCACTAATCTATATATTTGATAGATATGGTAAGCTGTTAAAACAGCTAAGAGCAGGAGGCCCGGGGTGGGATGGTACTTATAATGGAAAAAATATGCCTTCTTCAGATTATTGGTTTAGGGTAGAGTTTAATGAACCCAGAGATCCGAATATGCGACGGAGAGTTTTTGCAGGTAACTTTTCGTTGATACGATAAAAATACTGTTATACAAAAAAAATACTGTTATACAAAAAAACCGAGATTGTAGTATCTCGGTTTTTTTGTATGATAAATATTATTTTAGAAATTCATGCCAAAAGTGAATGTAAGATTTCGCATTTGGCTATCTACAAGAGCTGCATTGTTAAATCCAGAATTAGGATAAAATTGTTCGGTGCGTTCTTGCTCACTGTAATCATAAGCAATATCAATTTTGAATTTCCCAAAAGAATATCCTGTTCCAACAGAATATCCTGTTTTTTCTCCAAGGATCAAATCGTTTTTATAAGGGCTTTCTTCAAAACGATATCCGCCTCTAATGCTCCAGTTTTCTACCCTCCATTCGGTACCTATTCTTATGGTAGATGCGCCTTGTAGGTTGTCATTAATTTCTCTATTAAGGTTAGAGAAGCTAATGTTTTCGTCAGAGCTTAATTTTGTTGTAGAATAATCTTTATAAGAGTAATCAAGGCTAATTAATCCATGTTGTTTAAATAATATAGCAATACTACCCGTTGCTTTTGCTGGTGTACGTAATTTATATTCTGGAAAAATATTGATAACATCGGGATCAACAATAGACCTCCCGTCTGTATCGCTAAATGTTTCGAGGCGCTGAGTGGTTTCTTCTTCGATGTAGTACCATGTAGGAGATTCAAAAGAAGCTCCTAAACGGATCATTTCGGATACTTTGGCAATACCTCCAATTTGAGCAGAAAACCCTCCACCGGTAGTAGATAATTTATTGGTAAATGTTACTTCGTTAACATTACTACCTGCATTGTTATTTCCTTCAAAAAACTCAGTAACTCTGTCGTAATTAATAAAATGAGAATTAACATTAAACCCTACATAAAAAACTTGATTAATTTGCGCACCTCCATTTAAGGTGAATTTCCCATTTAGACCAGTACTTTCATAATAATATTCCTGATCAAAAACACCAGGTGCAATATTCGAAAAATAAGAAGTGTTATTGGGGTTATCAACATCTGTTGCTTCTATAACAAAAGCTTCGCGACCCAGGAATGCTTGCTGAGTAGCATACCCTTCGGATTCTCCAAGAAAACTATAAAGCTGGTCTATAGATTCTCCCGATCTTCTCGAAATCAAATCGAGAGGTAGTCCTTGTGCTTCGGCAAGAAAAAAGTTATCGATAGAATTAGAACTTCTCCCGAAAGCAGCAAATTCATTAACATTATTTGCAGTTTGATCATACGCTAATCCTAAAGAAAGTTTATTAATGATCGCATCATCATTGTAATGATCGAAAATAAAAACGGCCCCTACCTGGTTAAAATTTAAATTTCTAGAATCACGATTGGCTAAACGATCAGAGTAATTTACATCGTTATCAATATGGCTTGTAGAAATGGTTACCGATCCATGAGAGTTTAAAAAAACGGCTGATCCCGCTGGGTTAATTTGCAGGGCAGACAAATCTCCGCCCAAGGCTCCAAAAGCACCACTCATGGCTCTGTAACGTGCAGTACCAAGGATATCTTGTTGTGAATAACGTAATGCATCGGTCATATCTTGAGCACTCATAAAAGACATAGATAGTACACCTATGAATAAGAATAGCTTTTTCATCAATTTTTTAAATTTTGAATTACAGAATACCTCAAAAATAAGTAAGATATTTGGGAAAGTTATCTAACAATTGTTATAAGGTTTGAATTAAGTTTTTTAGTTTCTTCCGCGACTTCTGCTGCCACCACGACTTCCGCTACTTCTGGATCTACTACTGCTTCCTGATCGTGAATACCCACTGCTGCGAGGTACACTACTTCTTGAATACCCAGAGCTTCTACTTCTTGAAGAATTATTCGACGAAGGAGAGTATCCTCTACTTCTGGTCGAATTACTTCTGGATCTTGTCGTAGTTGCTGGTCTGGAGTATCTTGTCGAATTACTTCTTCCTACCGAAGATGATCGTGAACGAGAATATGTATTATTTGAAGACCTGGATCTGTTGTAATAATTGTTTGATGAAGATCGCGTTCTTCTTGCGGCATCAACTCTTCTGCTGCTATACCCTTGCCTGCTTCTGCTATAAGTTGAAGATCTTCGCGACCTGGTGTTGTATTTTGAATTATTATAAGCTCTTCGACTTCTGGTAGAGTATGCATAAGAGTTTCTTGCACTTCTGTTATATGCTCTATAACGAGATCTCCCATAGTATGGATACCTGTTATAATATGGGCGATGATATCCTCTGTAGTATCCTGCATAACCTCCATAAAAGTAAGGAGGGCAATAGTAACCACCATACCAGTAAGGATTACCCCAACCAAATCCCCATCCAGGGCCATTCCATCCCCATCCGGCGTTCCATCCCCATCCATTGCCGTACCAACCATTCCATCCCCATCCGGAGTTCCATCCCCATCCAGGACCCCAGTTATTCCAACCGGTATTGTAAAGATTAACGCTGATTTCTGTAGGGTTGCTGCCCCATGCTGGTTGTCCAACTTCGTAGTTTAATGCAGTGGCAGTTGTGTCTGCAGCATCATACCCTTCGCTAGAATAAGAATCAATATCAGTAAAAATTACATCTTCCTCAATTGCAGTATCGATTTGTGCAGATTTTTCAGAAAAATAACTAGAATAATAATTAGATTTTTTATCTGTATTATTAGGTTGGGTCTCAATGTTTTTTTGGCTTCCTGCGTCACCATAAATACCATCTCTGTAAGGAGTATATTCATATGAGCCACAAGATGTCAACATAAGGATGGCAGCCAAAAGTAAAAAACCTAAAGCTCCACTTTTCTGAAAATAATTTTTAAGTCGCATATCTTC
Organism: Aquimarina atlantica; assembly: GCF_000626715.1. Taxonomy (GTDB): domain Bacteria; phylum Bacteroidota; class Bacteroidia; order Flavobacteriales; family Flavobacteriaceae; genus Aquimarina; species Aquimarina atlantica. The sequence goes on from NZ_AQRA01000007.1 coordinate 236,779, forward strand.
TTATTTTATTGTTGAACATTACAAATTTAGTTAGTTTTGCGCTAACTAAATTATATTTAACAGAGCCACAACATTTGTGCCAAATAGGAGTTTATGAGTAAGAATTTAACAAAGCGTAGCGAAGATTATTCGAAATGGTATAACGAATTGGTCGTTAAGGCCGACCTGGCCGAGAATTCGGCAGTAAGAGGATGTATGGTGATCAAACCATATGGATATGCTATTTGGGAAAAAATGCAGGCAGAATTAGATAAAAAATTTAAAGAAACAGGGCATCAAAATGCTTATTTTCCATTATTTGTACCTAAAAGTTTATTCGAAGCAGAAGAAAAAAATGCTGAAGGATTTGCAAAAGAGTGCGCAGTAGTTACTCACTATAGATTAAAAACTGACCCAGAAGATAGTTCTAAATTAATTGTGGACCCTAAAGCTAAGTTAGAAGAAGAATTGATTGTGCGTCCAACTTCTGAGGCTATTATATGGAATACATATAAAGGGTGGATACAGTCATATAGAGATTTACCTTTGTTAGTGAATCAATGGGCTAATGTAGTACGATGGGAAATGCGTACCAGGCTATTTCTTCGAACTGCAGAGTTTTTATGGCAGGAAGGGCATACTGCTCATGCCACAAGACAAGAAGCAATTGCTGAGACTGAGCAAATGAATAATGTATATGCAGATTTTGCAGAGCAGTTTATGGCTATTCCTGTAATAAGAGGAAGGAAAACAGAGAGTGAGCGTTTTGCCGGAGCAGAAGATACGTATTGTATCGAGGCACTAATGCAAGATGGAAAAGCATTACAGGCAGGTACTTCACACTTCTTAGGGCAGAATTTTGCAAAAGCTTTTGATGTGAAATTTACATCAAAAGAAGGTAAATTAGATTATGTCTGGGCTACTTCGTGGGGAGTTTCTACTCGCTTAATGGGAGCTTTAATTATGACTCATAGTGATGATAACGGCTTGGTACTGCCACCTAACTTGGCTCCTATTCAAGTAGTGATTGTTCCTATATATAAGGGAGAAGAGCAATTAAATCAAATTTCTGAAGTTGCTAATGCATTAGTCGCTGACTTAAGATCTAAAGGGATTTCTGTTAAGTTTGATAATAGAGATACACATAGACCTGGGGCTAAATTTGCTCAATATGAGTTACAGGGAGTTCCTCTTAGGATTGCAATAGGGCCTAAGGATTTAGAAAAAGGAACTGTAGAACTTGCTCGTCGTGATACGTTAACAAAACAATTTGTTGCTAAAGATGAAGTTGTTGCAACTATAGAATTGTTACTTGTAGAGATTCAGGAAAGTTTGCATCAAAAAGCAACTCAATATAGAGATGAACATATCACAGAAGTAAATTCTTTTGATGAATTTAAAGATGTTTTAGAGAATAAAGGAGGGTTTATTTCGGCGCATTGGGATGGTTCTGCAGAGACAGAGCAAAAAATAAAGGAGCTTACTAAAGCTACAATACGATGTATTCCTTTTGATGCAAAAGAAGAGGAAGGAAGCTGTGTTTATAGTAATAAGCCATCAAAAATGAGGGTGTTATTTGCTAAGGCATATTAAGGGTTTTAGAAAAAAATAAAATAACACTTGCAGCATTAAAAAATAGTTGTATTTTTGCATCCGCAATTAGACAACATGGCCCGTTCGTCTATCGGCTAGGACGCCAGGTTTTCATCCTGGTAAGAGGGGTTCGATTCCCCTACGGGCTACAATAATGAAATTAATTGCAAATTTAAAGTGAAAGCTATAAATTTGCAATCCTTGAAAAGGGAAAATGGCCCGTTCGTCTATCGGCTAGGACGCCAGGTTTTCATCCTGGTAAGAGGGGTTCGATTCCCCTACGGGCTACAAATTTTATAGTAAGAAATTTAATAGAAGAGAGATGGCAAATCATAAGTCAGCATTAAAAAGAATCAGAAGTAACGAGACAAAACGTCTTAGAAACAGATATCAGCATAAAACTACGCGTAATGCTATAAAAAAATTACGTGAGTCTGATAAGAAAGAAGCAGAGACTTTGTTTCCTACAGTTGTTTCTATGCTTGATAAGTTAGCTAAGAATAATGTTATTCATAAGAATAAAGCTGCTAACTTAAAATCACAATTAGCAAAACACGTAGCTGCGCTTTAAGTAGCTGTACTTTTATTATAATATTAAATCAGGAGTGATACGTTATGGTGTCACTCCTGATTTTTTATTTATCATCAGAATTATTTTTTAAGGAATTTAGAAAATAATTACAATAACAAGTCCATTAGAACAGACAATAATAATAATTATTGTTACTCTTTTGCCTTCGTGTGTCACTCCTTCAAAAACAGTTACAGGCTCATTTTTGTATTCGTGATGTACCTGGATTACTTCTCCGTTAATTCTATGTTCAGCTAGCCCAATTCCAGAAAATTGTCTTTCGGTGATTCTGTAATCGGCAAAATCATCTTTTTTGAGATTTGCTTTTTCTAAAAATGTTTCTAAAGTAATTTCTGTGCCTCTACGTTCCATAGGGTACTCATCTGCTCGTATGACACCATATTTTTCATGATAATCGAGTTTTATGTCATCAGGTATTTCAGATCTCTTGATGCCGGTAATGTCTTCTTGAGTAATTGTTTCTGGAGTTTCGATTGTGGTGTTAACTTCTTTTTCACAAGATGAGAATAGTAGTAACATAAAACTCGTCAAGATGGTTAGTGTGAATTTTTTCATAAGGTTTTAAGATTTATACCAGTTTCTGGTCGAATTTATATAGTAACAGAAACCAGTACTAGTTGTTCATACTCTGTTAAAGGATTTTCTGATTCCTCCTAAAATTAATTTTGTTGGTAAAGTAAAGTTAGAGATATTTTTACCTTAATAAAAGGGGGATTTCCCCTGTTTTTGGGTTTTATTAATTGATTTTCAGTGTTTTGTGATTTAAGTGTTGTCTTGGAGTGCTAGTTTACTTGGCTTTGTTTTTTTCTTCTATCCATCTAGACATAAATTCGGTACTGCGTAGTGTATGATGCTGTAGTATACTGCCTATAAAGTTTTCGGTACGATGTTTATTAAGGTTTTTTTGAAGTTTAGAGACCTGATCCAGAAATGGATTGGAGAACTTTTCTTTTTGAAATCGTGTATTTATAATCTCTATTCCATTTTGTTGAGATTGTTGCCATAAACTTTTGTTATTATATAGCCTTATAGCTGCTTTGGCAAACTTTGAAGGATCATCGATAACAAAACCGTTCCAGTCGGTTTCCTCATCATCAAACATTCCTTCTGATCCAATAGAAGTGGTTACACTTGGTGTGCCACAAAGCATGGCTTCTGCAAGTTTTCCTTTAATTCCCGCTCCAAATCGCAAAGGAGCCAGGCAAACACGAGCTTGCGACATTATTTCTGTTGCATCTTTTGCCCATCCTTTAATGTGAAACCCTTCTGCTGGATGATGTAGTTGTGTTGCTTTAGGAGGAGGATATGCTCCATAGATATGCAGTTCTGTTTCTGGAAGTTCTTTCCTGATTAATGGCCAAATGACTTCTTTAAGATATAATACACTATTCCAGTTAGGTTCGTGGCGAAAATTTCCTATAGTAACAAAATGTTTTCTGTTTTTGTATTCTAACCATCTTTTTTTTATCTCTGTAGTAATGGGGTCAAACAGAAAAGGTAAATAGAATAATAGATTTTCGTTTATTTTAAATATGTCTTTAAGAAGTTTTATTTCAAAATCAGAAATAATTAAGGATAGATCACATCGATATATACTTGCGATCTCTCGTTTTGTAATATCGCTAGATAAAAGAGTGTCGTTGTTAAAGGTTATATTGCTTTTAAATGATTCTTGACGGGTTTTTCTAAGACTATGTAGGTCTTCTGTATTTAATATTTTTAATGCATTAGGGCAATGTTTTGCGACTCTCCATCCAAACTGTTCTTCGGTCATAAATCGATCAAATATCACTATGTCTGGTTGTAATTTTTTGATAAAATTATCAAAACTGGAATTATTAAGTGCTATAGCTACTTTAGAGATGTTTGTGTTTTCGAGGTTTACCATATGCTCTGTTTCTGCTGCAGGACTGGTAAAGGTGATTTTCCAGTTTTGCGCCTCGAATAATGCTATAAGCTGCATCATTCTGCTTCCTGCTGCCGAAGAATTGGGTTCTGGCCAAACAAAGCCTATAATAAGGATATGATTCATTATTTGTGCAATCAAAAAAGCCTCAGTAAAACTGAGGCTATATGTTGTTTAACTATTATTTATTATAGTTTTGCAAAAAGTGCATTCATTTTTTCTTTTTCTTCTTTTGCAAGTTCCTGATCAACCAAAATTCGACCACTGTGTTCATCTGTGATGATTTTCTTGCGAGAAGCAATTTCCATCTGTACTTGCGGCGGAATGGTAAAGAATGATCCTCCAGAAGCACCACGTTCAATTGGCACAACGGCAAGTCCATTTTTTACATTACTACGTATTCTTTTATAAGCATTGATTAAGCGTTCTTCGATTTCTTTTTGGTAATCTTCAGACTTAGAAATTAAAGCTTGTTCTTCTTTTTCAGTTTCAGCTAAAATAGCATCAAGTTCTCCTTTTTTGTGAGAAAGGTGAGCGTTACGTTCTCCCAGTTTTGTTTTGGTTTGATCGATGATCTCATTTTTTTGAACAATCTGAGCTTTGTGTTCCTTGATGTGCTTTTCTGCTAATTGAATTTCTAATTCCTGGAATTCAATTTCTTTACTAAGTGAATTGTATTCGCGATTATTACGAACATTTTTTTGTTGTTCTCCGTATTTTTTGATTAGTGCTTTAGCTTCTTCAATTAGATTTTTCCTGTTGCTAATGCCTTCAGCGATAGTCTCAAGATCATTGTTTAGCTTTTCTAATCTTTTGTTTAATCCGGCTACTTCATCTTCAAGATCTTCAACCTCTAAAGGTAATTCTCCGCGTACATTTCTGATCTCATCAACTCTAGAGTCTATTAATTGCAAGTCATATAATGCTCTTAATTTTTGCTCAACAGTAACTTCTTTCTTTGCCATATTTTATATGTATTGAATAGGATTGGTATTTTTATCCGATAAAATGATTGCAAAATTACTGATTTTTTTTCTAAGATAACTAACAATTAGGTTTTTTGTGTATTGTTCGCTTTCATAATGACCAATATCGGCTAATATTAACCTCCCTTCGGCTTCATAAAATTGATGATATTTTAAATCTGCAGTGATAAAAATATCTGCACCTGCCCGATGTGCATTAGCAATAGCAAAACTACCGCTACCACCAAGAACAGCTACTTTTTTTATAGGTTTGTTTAGTAATGCCGAGTGTCGTACACATCCGGTTTTGAAAACTTTTTTGATGTGTTTTAAAAAATCGAGTTCTTCTACCGGATTTGGTAGTTCTCCAATCATGCCCATCCCAATATTTTGATTTTTATTTTCGAGAGTCGTAATTTCATAGGCAACTTCTTCATAAGAATGATTCTCAAAAAGAGTTTTGAGGATTTTGCCTTCGCAATGTTTGGGGTACGTAACTTGAATCTGAGTCTCTTTTTCGTGATGTGTTTTTCCGATTTCGCCAATTGAAGGATTTGCAGTATCAGAGGCTCTAAATGTTCCCGTGCCTTCAGAAGAAAAACTGCAATTGTCATAATTACCAATGCTTCCTGCCCCGGCTTCGAATAGTTTGTCGCGTAGTGCTTCGGCTTCAGCAGTAGGAGCAAAAGTGACTAATTTCTTAATATTTCCGCTTTGCGGGATAAGAATCTTACGATTCAGAAGGCCTAACTGTTCGCATATCATATTATTTACCCCATGTATCGCATTGTCTAGTGCAGTATGAATCGCAAAAATAGCTATATCATTTTTAATAGCTTTCATTACTACTCGTTCTACATAGTTATTACCATTAAACTTTTTGAGTCCCTTAAATACGATAGGGTGAAAACTTATAATGAGATTACAGTTATTTTCTATCGCTTCATCTACTATATTTTCGAGAGTATCCAGGGTTACCAGAATCCCTGTCACGACAGTTTCGCGACTACCTATCAATAAACCAACATTATCAAAATCCTCTGCGTATGTGATCGGAGCTAAAGTTTCAAGATGTTGTATAACCTCTTTTATTTGCATTATAATATGTTTTTGAATAAAAATTGAATGTAAAAAAACTTTTATCAATAATCAAAGTTTCGTTTTATACTTTTGTTGCAGTGATATATTGAAAATTTTAAACGTGTGAATTTACTGCGAAAAATACTTCTACCTTTTGTACCTTTTTATTATCTGATTACCTGGTTGAGAAATAAATTGTATGATTTGGGGATTAAAAAATCTACGACGTATACCTTTCCGATAATAGCTGTAGGAAATCTTAGTGTAGGAGGAACAGGTAAATCACCAATGATAGAATATTTAGTGACTTTGCTTAAGGATACGGTGTCATTAGCAACACTTAGTCGGGGATATAAAAGAGAAACCAAAGGATTTAAGCTGGTCGCTACTTCTTCTACAGCAAAACAAGTAGGAGATGAGCCACTTCAGTTTAAAAGAAAATTCGCAGATGTCATCGTAGCGGTAGATGCAAATCGTCGTAGTGGAATTTCTAATTTAAGATCGTTGACACCTCAACCAGAAGTAATTTTATTAGATGATGCTTATCAACATCGTAAGGTAAAAGCAGGATTCTATATTTTGCTTACGGCATATTATGATCTCTACTGTAATGACATTGTTTTGCCTACAGGAAATTTAAGAGAACCAAAAAAAGGAGCCGATCGAGCAGATATTATTATAGTTACAAAATGTCCTCATTCATTGTCTTTTGAAGAACAGAAAAGAATTACAGATAAACTAGCAATAAAACCCAATCAGGATTTGTTTTTTACTACTATTGATTATGGAAATGATATTGCAAATGTTTCAGAAAAAAAATCAATCAGCTCCTTACAAAATGTTCATTTTACTTTGGTGACTGGTATTGCTAATCCTACTCCTTTATTAGATTATTATACTTCTTTAGGACTAACATTTGATCATATTAGTTTTTCTGATCATCATAATTTTACCGATACCGAATTGGATAAATTAAATAATCTTGAATGTATTATTACTACAGAAAAAGATTATGTAAGATTAGCTTCGGATATTTCTGAAGAGAAATTATGGTACCAGCCTATAGAAGTAAGGTTTTTAGAAGGAGCTTCTTCTTTTAATGATAGAATATTGAAGTTTATTGAAAAAAAATAAGACCCTATTAAAGGATCTTATTTTTTAATTCTGGCTAACTCAAATAAGTTTATGTATATAAACTCGATTAACCTTTGTTTTTCAAAAGCCGTGCCAAATCACTAAGCAGTGGCTTGTTTTTTTACCAGTGCCTTATGGAGTTTTGTGAAAAACTCTTCAGTTTTATACGGTTTTGGTATAATGTCATTAAAACCGTTATCATAGAATTCATCCAGATTATCATCAAGAGTGACTGCTGTTAATGCTATAATTGGAATTTCTTTATTGAATTTCCTAATTTGTTTGGTGGCTTCAATACCGCTGATTCCTGGCATATGAATATCCATAAGAATAAGATCAAAGGTGTTTTCTTTTGTTTTATTTACTGCAATATCACCATTATCTGCAACATCACATTTTATCTCATTCTTTTCTAATATTTTTCTCGTAATTAGTTGATTAATTTTATTGTCTTCGACTACCAGTATGTGTTTATCAACCATTATACTGTAATCAATTTTCTTAGCTTCTTCAGCATAATTGGTACTCTTGTCTTCAAAAACTTCGAATTTAAGATCAAATAAAAATTTTGATCCCTTACCTAATTCACTTTCTAATTTGATCTCACTATCCATTAAGGATAATAAATTCTTTACTATTGATAGTCCTAAGCCTGTACCACCAAATTTTCTATTAATTTGTACAGAACCTTGAGTAAAGTTTTCAAAAATGCTAAGTTGTTTCTTTTCTGATATTCCTACTCCGTTATCTTCAATTTCAAAACTAAGTGAAACTTTATTGTCAATTCGATTAACAGGTTTTACTCGTATCCAAATATCTCCGTTTTGTGTAAATTTTATTGAGTTTCCGATAAGGTTAATTAAAACTTGAGAAACTTTAAGGGGATCTCCTTTAAGTTTAGCCGGGATAGACTCATCAAATTCATAGTGTAAATTATTGTTTCTGTCTTTAGCAGATTTGCCTAAAGCTATTAATACATCGTTTATTCGTTTTTTTAAATTGAATGATGTGTTCTCTAGTTCTACTTTGTTAGCTTCGAGTTTATTGAGGTCGAGAATATTATTGATTAGTGATAAAAGATATTCTCCAGAGAATTTGAGAGAATTAAGATGTTCTTTTTGATTAGGTGTCGGGCTTTCTTCGAGTAACAAATGTGTTAATCCTGTAACAGCATATAGTGGTGTTCTTAGCTCATGTGTTATGGTAGAAAGGAATTGAACTTTGGCCTCACTAGCTCTTTCTGCATTCTCTTTTGCCAAGATAAGTTCGGTGTTTTTATTTTGTAATAACTCGTTTGCTCTGGCTCTTAGATTGTTGTTTTTATAAAGAGAAAGCGTTAAAAGTGATAGTATTGTTATTAAAGCAATACTTAGTATGGTTGTAAGTCGTCCTAATTTTAAAGATCTTTGTTGTTGTATATTTTCTTCTGTTAACTCTTCTATAAGAACATTGTTTTCATTTAAATTTAGTTTCGCACCTGCTTCCTGAGCTATAATTTCTTTATTGGTATTAAAAAGAGCATCTTTTATTTTTTCATGTGCCCTAAGGTTTTTAAGAGAAGCAGGATAATCTTCTTTTCGTTCATATATTTGACTATACAGTTCGAAACATTCTGATTGTATTTCTGCATATCCCATATCTTCACCAATTTGCATAGCCAAATCATTAGTTTTCATGGCTTCGTCAGGTTGGTTTATTGATAATTGTGCTCTGGCTTTATTTGTATAAAGTTTTGCTTTGAAATAATACTGATCAAATGAATTTATGATAGGAAGTCCACTGTTAAAGTGTTGTATAGCTAATTTGGGTTTTTCCTGAGCGAGAGCTAAAAGTCCAAGGTTTAATTTTATAGGCCCTTCCTGATTTTTGTAATCATTTTTTTTGGCAATTATTAATGCATCTTGAAGGGATTTTAATGCTGTTTTAAATTTTCCGAGTTTTGTGGCAATTGACCCATATATTCTATATGAAGAAACAAGCATAAATTCGTCATTGGTTTCTTTCTGAAAAGCAATAGCGTCTAGGATCTGTTCTTCAGCTTTTTTTAGATCTCCCAATTCTCGGTATAACTTAGCAAGCACCATGTTGGTTTTTGCTATATAGGTTTTATTTTGTTGTTGTAAAGCAAGTTCTTTTGCGTTGATAATATTAGAAAGTGCAGGTTCTAATCTAGTTTGATCAATAGATTGTGAAGCATTCATCAAATAGCTCTCAATAGAGTCGTTCATTTGATTGTTTTCTGAAAGCTCATTCGTTTGTGCAGAACCAAAAAAACAACAAATAAGTAAAAATTGCGCTATAAAATATTTGATTTGGGTTGGCATTTTCCTCTGAAATATCTCAACTAAGATAGTTATTTCTTACAAATGTTAATAATTAAATCAATTATTCTATTGCTATATCCTATTTCATTGTCATACCAACCTATGATTTTTACCATTTTTCCTATCACAGAAGTCATTAAAGAATCAAACGTACAGGAGTATGGATTGCCAAGTATATCAACAGATACGATTGGATCCTCTGTGTATGACAAAATACCTTTTAGACTGGTTTGGGAAGCTTTTTTAAATTCGTTGTTAATTTCTTGAATAGAAGTTTGTCTTTTTACATTAAAGGTAATATCTGTGAGAGATCCATTCGGAACGGGGACTCTAATACCACATCCTCCTATTACATTACTTAGTTCGGGGAAAATTTTTGTTAGTGCTTTTGCTGCACCGGTTGTTGTAGGTACTATAGATTGGCTTGCAGCTCGCGCCCGTCTTAAATCCCTATGTGGTTGATCATGCAAACTTTGGTCGGTAGTGTAACTGTGTACAGTGGTGATATAAGCTTGTTCAATTCCGCATAAGTCATTAATTACCTTAATCATTGGTGCTGCATTATTTGTGGTGCAAGAAGCATTAGATAAGATAGTTTCTGACCCATCAAGGATATGATCGTTTACACCTACAACGATAGTTTTTATACTATCCTCTATAGAAGGAGCAGATAGGATAACTCTTTTTGCTCCGGCTCTAAGGTGTTTTTCTGCATTACCTCTAGTTTTAAATTTCCCAGTTGATTCGATAACAATGTCTACATCGTATTTTTTCCAGTTGCAATGTTCTGGATCCTTCTCATTAAGTAAAGGTATAGATACATCTTGTACTATAATATGATCTTCGGTATGAGATACCTCAAAAGATAAAATACCATGTATGCTATCGTACTTAAGAAGGTGACTTAAAGTTTTTGAGTCGGCAAGGTCGTTTATTGCTACAACTTGTATGCTAGGATGATTTATTAATAGTCTAAACAAGTTACGGCCTATTCTTCCAAAACCGTTGATAGCAATTCTAATAGGTGTATTCATTAAATCCTTACTACTGTTTTTGGATTAAGTTAAATGCTTTTGAGCTTTATATGAAGATCTTACCAGGGCACTACTTTCTACATGCCTAAATCCCATTTCTAAACCTATTTCTTCATATTTTTTAAACTGATCCGGAGTTATAAATTGTTTTACAGGAAGATGTTTTTTACTTGGTTGCAGATATTGCCCTATAGTAACAATATCCAGGCCTACTGCCTTAAGATCACTTAGTGTTTGTATAACTTCTTCTTCTTTTTCACCAAGCCCTAACATAATTCCACTTTTGGTACGATTAATACCATTTTCTTTAAGGTATTTTAATACTTGTAAGCTTTGTTCGTATTTGGCCTGGATGCGAACTTCTCGAGTTAATCTTTTTACAGTTTCCATATTATGAGAAACCACCTCTGGTTTTACTGCAATAATTCTATCGATATTTTTTGTTTTTCCTTGAAAATCCGGAATTAATGTTTCTAACGTAGTTTCTGGATTCATTCTGCGAATAGCTTGAATAGTTTCTGCCCAGATAATTGACCCGCCATCTAATAAATCATCCCTATCTACAGATGTAATAACAGCATGTTTTATCTTCATCAATTTTATAGATCGAGCTACTTTTTCGGGTTCTTCCCACTCTACAGTTTCTGGTCTTCCGGTTTTAACACCACAAAAACCACAGGAACGGGTACATATATTACCTAATATCATAAAAGTAGCGGTTCCTTCACTCCAGCATTCTCCCATATTAGGGCAACTTCCCGAGGTGCAAATGGTGTGTAGGCTATATTTGTCTACTAATCCCCGAAGCTCAGTGTATTTCTTTCCCGTAGGAAGTTTAACACGTAACCATTTTGGTTTTCCTTTAGGAGGTGCTACGCTAGCAACATTGTTATTCATACAAGCAATATTTTTAGCAAAAATACAAAGAAAGCTTAGATTAAAATGAAGTTTTGAATAAAGTTAATACATCATTGTAGGTGGTATCTTAATTTTGAAAAAGAAGTATGTTGTTAAACTATGTGATTTTAAAGAGAAACGAGGGCTATAATTTCTATATATTTCTCCTTACAGTAAAACCATATCTATACAAAGTCTTAACATCAGGTTAAAATTAAGTTAACATAAAATTTTTTTTGAATTTGACAGTTATCACATGTGATAAAGAGAAAAAATCATGCCCGAAGAATTGATAAGTCTTAAAAAAACAAAAAACAATCGAAAGCGTGTAGAGAAATGGTTGCTTAATAACCAGAAGTATATTAATATCACTGCTATAGAAAAAGAGATTTCTGCGCCAAAAGGATTGATACAAAAGTTTGTGAAATACGATAAAAAGATCAATGATAAATGGATTGATCCTTTGTATAGTGTTATCAAAAGGTTTACTTCTTTTACCTTGCGATAGTTTTTCGTTTATAAATTAGTGCTTTGCATTGGTAATTATTTCAGAAAGTAGTTTTCTGGCCCTCAATAGCTTTACTTTAACATTATTTATAGGTTCATTGAGGTGATCAGCAATTTCTTTATAACTTAATTCCTGAAAATATCTTAAGTTAATTACTTTTTGGTAATTAGGTTTTAGTTGTTTAATGTAAAGGAGTAATTGAGCTAAATTTTGCTCAGTAATTAGCTTGTCTTCTGGTGTTGGATTGTGATCGATGATCTTATATACAGCATCATCTACTTGTGTTGTAGTTTTGGATTGTATCGATGCATTTTTTTTTCGCAATAGGTCTATATGTATGTTTTTTGAGATCTGAATCAACCATGTTTTAAAGTTATATTCTTCTTTAAACGTGTTAATTTTATCAAATGCTCGAGAAAAACTTTGTATAGTAATGTCCTCAGCTTCGTACTCATCCTGAGTTTTTTTCAACTGAAAATTGTAAACATCATTCCAAAAAGTATCAAGAAGATAATTAAAAGATATTTGTTTCCCTTCTTTAGCTTTTTTGATATGATCTTCTAAGAGGATAGAGTCTTCTTTTTTCAATACATTGTTTTTGAGTGAAATAGATAGTCGATAAGAAACTATTTAGCGTGCTTTTCCTCGTTACAGCTTGAGTACTGATCCGGTGTCTTACCACAAAGAGAACATGATTCACCTTCTTTATTTAAAAACGGACTTTGACTTGCACATGTCCCGGCAAATTTACCATCTTTTTTCGCCCATAGTTTAATTGCGATACCACCAAATGCTAATAGTAATAAAACAATTGTAAGTAATAAAAGCTTCATAATAATATAAAAAATCAAAATTGATTACAAAGATACAAAGAATGTATGGCTAAGAAGCTATTAAACAAAAAATTAAGAATAATGTGTCAATTCTTGATGAATATTAACCTTTTTTGATTAGATATCCTTATTAATATCTCAATATTGTATTATATAATATTAACTTCGGTCTCCAGAAGAATATCAAATTTTTCTTTTATCTCGGTCAAAATTCTTTTGGATACATCCAAAATTTCATTTCCAGAGGCATTATTGTAGTTTACTAAAACCAGAGCTTGTTTTTCATGTACTCCTGCATCACCCCAACGTTTTCCCTTAAAACCAGATTGCTCAATCAGCCATCCTGCCGGAATTTTAATATGTTCTTCATCTATTTTATAGAAAGGAATGTCTGGATATGTCTTTTGAAGACTGGCAAAATGTTTGCCATCAACAACGGGGTTCTTAAAAAAACTACCGCTGTTTCCTATTTGTGAGGGATCGGGAAGTTTGCTTTTTCGTATAGCAATCACTGCTTCAGAAATGTCTTTAATTGTTGGGTGTGTAATTCCTTTATCTGCCAGAGCATTTTCTATAGCACCGTAACTTGTATTAAGAGTGTGTTCTTTTTTGGTTAATTTAAAAGTGACTTTGGTGATTATATATTCACCTTTAACATCGTTTTTAAAAATAGAATTGCGATATCCAAATTTGCAATCTTTATTTGAAAAGGTATGCTTCTTTCTGGTATTGATATTGATTGCTTCGCAACTTATCATTGTATCCTTAAGCTCTACGCCATAAGCGCCAATATTTTGAATAGGAGCACTACCAACATATCCGGGAATTAAAGATAGATTTTCTAAACCTCCATAATTGTTTTTGATACAGTATTGTACAAAATCATGCCAGTTTTCCCCTGCATTTACAGATACAGATACATACTTGTCTGATTCTTCTATAACTATAATTCCTTTTATAGCAATATGCAGCACTAACATATCGAGATTTTTTGTCAATAGCATATTGCTTCCGCCACTCAAAATAAAAAGTGGATTTTTATTGTTTTTTAAGAGTACTGTATCGAGTTCGGATTCTGATGTGATAGCTGCAAATTCTGCTGCAACCACGTCGATCCCGAAAGTATTATATTTTTTCAGGGATTTATTATATTCGATTTTCACACGTTTAAATTTTAGTAATTATTTGATGATAAATTAATTATAAAATTGAGAACATGTGTAATCACTACGTTCTCTCATTAAAAATCTTAAACATTTCCTTTTAGGAAAATAGGTTTAGTTTTTTAATGTTCGTTTCATTGATTCTTGTATTTTTCAAGAGCTATTTTTAATATTTCAATCGCCTTTTTAAGATCTCTTCGATTTAGAACATATGCTATTCTTACTTGATTTTTCCCTTTGTTAGGTCCCGAGTAAAATCCAGAAGCTGGCGCTACCATAATAGTTTGTTTATCTAAATCAAATTCATCTAGAAGCCATTGCGCAAAATGATCCGCATCTTCGATTGGTAATTCGGCGATACAATAAAAAGCACCTTTCGGGACTCCTACTTTCACTCCTGGGATTTCTCTAAGTCCAGCAACCAAGGTGTCTCTTCTTAATTTGTATTTTTCAACCGTTTCTTTATAATAAGATTCTGGTGCTTCTAATGCCGCTTCACTAGCAATTTGTGCAAGAGTAGGAGGGCTTAGTCGTGCTTGTGCAAATTTCATAGCGGTTTCCATTACACTCTTGTTTTTACTTATCATGCATCCAATACGGGCTCCGCACATGCTGTATCGTTTAGAGACAGAATCTACAATAATGGCATATTCATCAAGGCCCTTTTCTTGTAAAATAGAGTAATGCTCTGAGTCGTCATATACAAATTCTCGATACACTTCATCAGAAATCAAAAATAAGTCATACTTGATAGCAAGTTCTGCTAATTGTTTTATTTCTTCTTTGCTATAAAGATAACCTGTTGGATTACCAGGGTTACAGATTAATATAGCTTTGGTTTTTTTAGTAATTAATTTTTCGAACTCTGCAATCGATGGTAAAGCAAACCCGTTTTCTATTTTAGATATAACAGGAACTACCTTAACAGTAGATTGTGTCGAAAAACTATAATAATTTGCATAAAAAGGTTCGGGAACTATAATCTCATCACCAGGATCTGTAATACTACCCATGGTAAAAATTAATGCTTCACTACCTCCTGTAGTGACCAAAATATCATCAGAAGATACAGTAATATTATGTTTTGCATAATAGTCGGCTAACTTATTTCTAAAACTTTCAAATCCGGCAGAGTGGCTATATGCTAAGATATCTAATTTGTGGTTTCGTACGGCATCCATGGCTTCAATCGGTGTTTTTATATCTGGTTGACCGATATTTAAGTGGTAAATATGCTTACCTTCTTTTGCAGCTTTTTCTGCAAAAGGCACCAATTTTCGAATTGGTGATTCGGGCATAGCTTTCCCTTTATGCGATATTATTGGCATCTGATCTGATTTAAAAAAATAAAATAGCGGTAAATTTCCTAAATATTTTAGGAATAGGAGTGTAGTTGGGGTGTTTTTTTAACTATTTTTTTATATTTAATGCAATCAAGCTTCTATGACTTAAATTTTGTTGCTTTATGAAAGGTAGGCTTTTAATAATATTTTTGCTTTTCAATTTTGTTCTTCACGCCCAAAATGATTTCAGATTACCATTTAAACAAAACAGCACTAAGATTAAATTTCAATTAATCAATAATCTAATTGTTATTCCTGTTGTTGTAAACGATATCAAGCTTTCTTTTATTTTGGATACTGGTATTGGTTCTACAATTGTTTTTAGTGTTGATGATACAATTTCTTTTAAGCATAAAAATATTTCAAAGATTCAGCTTAGGGGATTAGGTAATGATGAGCCGGTAGAAGCTATGCGAACAGTTAATAATGTAATCAAGATTGGTGATGCGCTAAGTATTAGTCATACGATTTATAAAGTTTTGGATGCATCAATTAATTTTTCGCCCAGAATGGGAACTATCATACATGGGGTTATCGGCTATGATTTTTTTAAAGATTTTGTTTTTGATGTTAATTATGCCAAAGAATACATAAGAATATACAAACCAGAATTTTATAAATATAAGAAATGTAGGAAATGCTATCAGACGAAACTTTATTTAAGAGATGGGAATAAAAAACCATTTGTAGCTGCAAAATACATGTCAGAAAATCGATTGATTGATGTTAATCTTTTGTTAGACTCGGGTTCTGGATCTTCTTTATGGTTGTTTAAAAATGTTGAAAAAGGTATTCTAATAACTAGAAAATCGTTTAGAGATTTTTTGGGCAAAGGGTTTAATGGAAATGTATACGGTGAAAAAACTAAAATCAAAGAATTTCATATTGGTAATTTTAAAATGAAAGAAGTAAAAGCTTCTTTCCCAGATTCCATTTATACTCAGAGAATGTCTCTTATTGACAGAGAAGGATCATTGGGGGGTGATATTTTACATAGGTTTAACCTTATTGTAGATTATTCTGGTCAGAAAATATCATTTAAAAAGAATGGCTTTTATAATAAACCATTTTATTACAATATGAGCGGAATCATTGTTCAGCATAGAGGTTATACTGCTATAAATGATTATGATATTAATGGTATAAAAAAAGAATCTTATACAGAAAAAAATGAAGCTTATTTGGGAGTTGATAATATCGTAAGTGAACAAAAATTAGTGGTTTCAGATAATTTTATACTTAAGCCCAAATATGAGATTTCAAATATAAGACAGGGTTCGCCGGCAGATCTTGCAGGTTTAAAAAAAGGAGATATTCTTTTACAGGTGAATGGGATAAATGCCTATAAATATAAACTTTCGGATCTTAATAATTTATTTTCTTCTGAAGAAGGTAAAAAGATTAAGATAAAAGTAAAACGATTAGGAGTAGAAATGAAGTACAAATTCTATCTAAAAAAGGTTATCTAACAAAAGAATAATGTGTTTGAATTTGTAAATCCCTATTTAGTTTGTAGGTTTTTCAACTATATTTTTTATATTTAGAGTAATGAAGATTTTACCACTAGATTTTTGTAATTTTTTAAAAAGTAAGATTTTAGTACTATTTCTAATCTTTAGTACAGCTCTTTTTGCCCAAGAAAACTTCCAGTTGCCTATTGGGAAAAAAAGTGATAAGATTAGATTCGAATTAGCAAATAACCTTATTGTTGTTCCTGTTGTTGTAAATGGTGTCGAACTTTCCTTTATTTTAGATACTGGTGTTGGATCAACAATTATCTTTAGTGTAGACAATAAGAGCTCATTAGAACTTAAGAATGCATCAAAAATTTACCTTAGAGGGTTAGGTGATAATGAACCTGTAGAGGCTATAAAATCAATTAATAATGAAGTAAGGATAGGTGATGCTGTTAGTACTAATCATAAGATTTACCTGGTTTTAGACGAGTCAATTAATTTTTCTCCCAGAATGGGATTTCCTGTACATGGGATTATAGGTCATGATTTTATTAAAAACTTTGTTTTGGATATTAATTATGCAAAGCAATACATAAAAATGTATAATCCGGGATCGTATACTTACAAAAAGTGTAAAAAGTGCTATCAGACCAAAATTGATTTTAGAGAAAAAAAGAAAAGGCCTTTTATTACGGCTCAATACGAATCTGCTAATGGGTTGATTGATATCAATCTTTTATTAGATTCGGGTTCGGGTTCTTCTTTATGGTTATTTGAGAATAAAGAAAAGGGGATATACGCAGGTAAAAATTCCTTTAGAGATTTTTTGGGTAAAGGTTTTAGCGGCGATATTTATGGCGAAAAAACTAAAATTAAAGAATTGCGTATTGGTGATTTTAAAATGAAGGAGGTAACAGCTTCATTTCCCGATTCTATCTACATACAAGGAATATCTTTAAATAACAGACAAGGATCATTAGGAGGAAATATCTTAAGGAGGTTTAACCTTATTTTGGATTATACACGCCAGAAAATATCGTTTAAAAGGAATAGCTTTTTTTATAAACCTTTTCATTATAATATGAGCGGGCTTACTATCCAGCATACAGGATTTACAGCTGTAAGAAATTATAAAGAAGAAGATAGAGTGTATTTGGGGTTAAATAAATTAGTAAACCAAAAAACGATTGAGTTGACAAACAACTTTATTCTTCAGCCTAAGTACGAAATTTTGGATGTTAGACCCAATTCGCCAGCAGATCTTGCAGGTTTAAAAAAAGGAGATGTTATTTTACAAGTAAATGGTAAAAATGCATATAGGTATAAACTTTCGGATCTTAATGATATGTTTTATTTTGAAGAAGGAAAGATAATTAGGATGAAAATAGAACGATTAGGGATAGAAATAAGTTACAATTTTTCACTTAAAAAAGTAATCTGAAAATAAAAAAAAGGATACTCTAAAGTATCCTTTTTTGTTATTATATAATAGAGTTTTAATTTTTCTTTTCTAAAACACTTTTATCAAGGACAGTTCCTTTAATTTTTATAGCCATTGTAGGAGTATCTCCTGCATTAGATGTTACAGTAATAGTTTTACGAATTGGTCCCACTCTTTTGGTGTCGTATTTAACTTCGATAACACCAGATTCTCCTGGAGCAATTGGTTGCTCTGGTTTTTTAGGAATGGTACATCCGCAGCTTGAATATACTCTGGAGATAACTAAAGGAGCATTTCCTGTATTTGTAAATTCAAATTGGCGAACACCGTCACTACCTTTGGCGATTTCACCATAGTCAACAACTTCGGATTTAAATTTTATTTGCGCTTTATTAGTATCTTGTGCATATAAGGTTGTGCCAAGAAAACCAATAAATAAAATTATCATTATTTTTTTCATGATGTAGGTTTTTGTTAAACGTAAAAGTACTTACTTTTTATTCAACTGCAAAATGATACTTAAAAGTAAGAAGTCAAAAGCTAGAGATGCAAGGTTAGAAATTTTGATATAATGGGAGATATATACTATTATATTTTTATAGCCACATTATTTAATTTCATTACTCAGGTTTTTTTTAAATTTTCATATTTCTAACTTCGTACTTCATACTTTAATAAGTACTTTTGCACTTCTTAATTCAAAAATCAGACCAAAGTATGTCTTTAGCAGGAAAATACGATGCAAAATCGATAGAAGAAAAGTGGTATGCCTACTGGATGGAAAATAACTATTTTCACTCAGAGGTTGATGAAAGAGAAGCGTATACTATTGTTATTCCGCCGCCAAATGTCACTGGTGTTTTGCATATGGGACATATGCTTAACAATACAATTCAGGATGTATTAATTCGTAGAGCTCGTCTAAAAGGGTATAATGCATGTTGGGTACCAGGAACAGATCATGCTTCGATAGCAACAGAGGCTAAAGTTGTTGCTAAGCTAAAAGAGGAAGGGGTTGATAAAAACGATCTTACCAGAGAAGAGTTCTTAGAACATGCCTGGGAATGGACTCATAAACATGGAGGAATTATCCTCGAGCAGTTAAAAAAACTAGGAGCTTCTTGTGATTGGGAACGTACTGCTTTTACTATGGATGACAATTTGTCTGCATCTGTAATCAAAGTTTTTGTAGATCTGTATAATAAAGGGTTGATTTATCGTGGGTACAGAATGGTAAATTGGGATCCCCAGGCTAAGACCACCTTGTCTGATGAAGAAGTGATCTATGAAGAAAAACAAGGAAATTTATACTACCTTAATTATGCAATAGAAGGTACAGAAGATACGCTAACTATTGCAACCACTCGCCCAGAAACGATTATGGGAGATACTGCAATCTGTATTAACCCAAATGATGATCGATTTACACATCTTAAAGGTAAAAAGGCTATTGTACCTATTGCTAATCGTGTTATACCAATAATCGAAGATGAATATGTGGATATGGAGTTTGGTACCGGATGTCTTAAAGTAACACCTGCTCATGATCCTAACGATAAGATATTGGGAGATAAACATAACCTCGAGGTTATAGATATCTTTAACGACGATGCTACCTTAAACTCTTTTGGATTACAGTACGAAGGAAAAGACCGTTTTGTGGTTCGTAAAGAGATTGTAAAGGAACTTGAGCGTATTGGAGCACTTGCAAAAACCGAAACACACCTTAATAAAGTAGGAACAAGTGAACGTACCAAGGCTGTGATCGAACCAAAATTAAGTGATCAATGGTTCTTAAAAATGAAAGATCTGGCTAAGCCAGCTTTAGATGCTGTTATTGATAAAGAGGTAAATCTGGTTCCCGAAAAATTTATAAATACCTATCGCCACTGGATGGAAAATGTTAGAGATTGGAACATTTCACGCCAGTTATGGTGGGGACATCAAATTCCGGCATATTTCTATGGAGATGGAAAAGAAGATTTTGTAGTTGCAGAGAGTAGAGAAGAAGCTTTGGTTTTAGCTAAAGAAAAGACAGGAAATACAAAGTTAACTAATGCAGATCTTACTCAGGATCCTGATGCTTTGGATACCTGGTTTTCTTCCTGGTTGTGGCCAATGAGTGTTTTTAATGGTATTTTAGAGCCAGATAATAAAGAGATTAATTACTATTATCCAACTAATGATTTGGTTACTGCTCCAGAAATCTTATTCTTCTGGGTGGCGCGTATGATCATTGCCGGATACGAATATCGAGGAGAAAAACCTTTTACCAATGTATACCTTACTGGTATTGTAAGAGATAAAAAACGTCGTAAGATGTCTAAATCTTTAGGTAACTCTCCAAATCCATTGGATTTAATTGATCAGTATGGAGCAGATGGTATCAGAGTAGGAATGTTGTTAAGCTCCCCTGCAGGAAATGATTTAATGTTTGATGAAGACTTGTGTAAACAAGGTAGCGCTTTTGTTAATAAAATATTTAATGCCTCTAAACTTATTCTTGGTTGGGAGGTTGATAATACTATAGATCAACCAGAAGCTTCGGCTATGGCGATAGCATGGTATTCTTCAAAATTTCAGAAAGCATTGTTAGAACTAGAAGATAGCTATGCAAAATATCGCATTAGTGATGCTTTAATGACAACCTATAAGTTAGTGTGGGATGATTTCTGTAGTTGGTTGTTAGAGATGGTTAAACCTGCTTATGGTAATCCTATTGATGGAAAAACTTACCAGGAGATAATCAAAATTTTAGAAGATAATTTAAAGATTTTACATCCTTTTGTACCTTTTATTTCTGAAGAAATATGGCAACAAATTACAGATAGAACGACAGAAGAAGCATTAATTATTGCCAGTTGGCCAGAACCACAAACTGTTAATGAAAATTTAATTACCGAATTCGAAATTGCAGCAGATGTAGTTTCTGGAATTAGAACTATACGAAAGGAGAAAAATATAGCGTTTAAAGAAACCATAGAATTATCTGTATTGAATAGTGAAAACAATAGCTCAACTTTTGATCCGGTGATTAGTAAACTTGGAAACTTGTCGACATTAAATTATGTAGATGAAAAGGTTGAAGGAGCACTTTCTTTTAGGGTAAAATCTAATGAATACTTTATTCCGATTTCTGGAGCAATCAATGTAGAAGAAGAAATTAAAAAGTTAACCGATGAGCTATCGTATACAGAAGGTTTCTTAAAATCTGTGCAGAAAAAATTACAAAATGAACGTTTTGTAAATAATGCACCAGAGCAGGTTATTGCTAATGAAAAAAAGAAGCAAGCCGATGCCGAAGCTAAAATTGCTACTATAAAATCAAGTCTAAAGAGTTTACATAATTAGACAGATGCAATATAATTCATAAAAAAGGCCTTGATTTATCAAGGCCTTTTTTATGAATCGGTAATATATTTATTTACCAATTCTATGTATTTTTCTTTAGCTTCTTTTGGAGTAAGGTTTTTTGCTTGAAAAAATGCATTTAATTTAAATGCATTTCTAAGTTCACTGTTTCCTGATGGGGTAAAAAAACCTTCAGTATGTGTTGCTCTTTTGTAATATGCATAGAAATGAAGCATGATATCGGGAGGCAATTGTATTTTAGTATTGCAGGCGCGCTCATATGCGTCATCGAAGGCGATATTTAATTCTTCTTCGGTCATGATTAAAGATTAGCAATAACACTTTCTCCTCCTTTTACTTTTTGATTTAAAGTAACACTTACATCGGTTCCTATAGGTAAATATACATCTACTCTTGATCCAAACTTAATAAAGCCGCTATCAGAGCCCTGAACTACCTTTTCTCCTTCTTTAGCATAATTTACGATTCTTTTTGCAAGGGCTCCTGCTATTTGTCGATAAAGTACTTCTATGCTATTGTTTTTTACGACAACGGTAGTTCTTTCATTTTCTTCAGAAGCTTTAGGATGCCAGGCTACTAGGTATTTCCCAGGATGATATTTACTAAAAATAACGTCACCATTTATGGGGTGGCGCGTTACATGAACATTTACCGGAGACATAAAAATTGAAACCTGTAAACGGTTATCTTTAAAATGCTCTTTTTCGAATACTTCTTCGATGACTACTACTTTTCCGTCAACAGGTGCAACTACAGTGCTATCACTTACAGTCGTATGTCTTTTAGGATTTCTGAAAAATTGCAAAATCAAAATCAGAAATACCAATGTAACCGAAAATATAGCGATTTGCCATTCATCTATCTGAATAGCTACGTAAGAGGCCAAATTAATGCCTAGAAATAATACAAGCGCTACCGATATTATCTTATATCCTTCTTTATGAAACATGTTTTAATATTTGTAAAAATGCATATAAAAATGGGCTGGCAAATATAACACTGTCTAATCTGTCATATATACCGCCGTGACCTGGCATTATAGTACCACTGTCTTTAACTCCAGCCTGTCTTTTGAACTTAGATTGGATTAAGTCTCCCAGAGTTCCAAAAATACTCATAATTATGCTTATAATCAACCAAATGCCTATTGATAAAGTATTGGTAAATATGGCGATTAGATATCCTGCTAATAATGAGAAAATAAACCCTCCGATAAATCCTTCTATAGTCTTTTTTGGAGATATTCGTTCTAATAGTTTATGTTTTCCAAAATTTTTACCCACCAAATAAGCAAAAGTGTCATTAACCCAGGTTATTAAAAATGCTCCCGCAATAATAAAAGGTTGGTACTTTCCTGTGTAATAAGGTACAAGCGTTAAAAACACAATAGATGTGATTAGGTAAAAAATACTGGTACGATATTTTCGTTTCTCGAACATTGGGATAATACGAATCGTAACTAAATCTTTTACCAAAAACAATTCTGTAATAATAGTAAGGGTTAAAACAGGGAGAATAAGATAAACATAAAGTTTATCCTGAAATATATTTAATACTGCTAAAAGGGTAATGAATATAACATACAATCTTTTATTTCTAAGGTGAATTAATTTTTGAAATTCATATATAGCGATTACTCCAAAAACCAAAAAGATTCCAATAAAGGTATATCTATTGATACATATAGATAGTAGTAAAATAGAGACATATAAAAGCCCCGATAAAGATCTTGTAAGCAGTTCCTTCATATTATAAATCTTCCAGCAGCAGCAAATATAAATTTTTTGAACTATTTCCGTAGCTTAAGAAATCCTTTTCTTTTTGCGGTTCAAAATCTTTGATTGTAGTAATGTTAGAAGGAATAGAATTTTTGTTTTTATTTTTTATACCCTTTAGTCCCTCACCAATACTTTTAACTAGTTGACTAGTAGATGCTAAGATTACAAAATTATCAGGGAGTTCGGTAAGTTTTTTCTCTCTAAGCTGGTTTGAAGACACTAATATAGATCCATTATCTGCAATTAAATATTCGCAAGTTGCAAAAAAGAAAGAAGCAGAAATACTCTTAACATAGTTTAGATTGAAACCAGAAAATTTATGTTCTAAAGCAATATCAAAACAGCACACATCTTTCTCATACCAATCATTTTCCAAAAGAATCTTATCAAAAGAATCAGAGACTTCATTTTCATCATCACAATAAAGAAACTTACCACCGTTTCTTTTAAAATTTATCATAAAGCTTTCATCAATCGGTAGATCAATTTCCGGCATATATTTACTGCGATCATCTAAGTGACGTTCTTTACTCTTCTGGTCTGATTTAGATTTTGAGGAAAATATTCTTCTAAATAGACTCATTGTTTAGATTGGGATTGGGAAATTACGGTTTTACATTACCTCCAAAGATAAAAAAAATCTTAACCTAATATTCCGTTAGGTTAAGATTTTTCATTTTACAAGTAAAAATAATATGCTTAAGAGGGTTCTTTAATGATTTCTTCTTCTTTTTTGCCGAATGGTCTTTCGCCAAAAATCTTTTCTAAGTTATCTTTAAAAATCACTTCTTTTTCTAATAGAACCTCTGCTAATTCTGTTAACTTATCCTTATTTTTTTCTAATAATTTAATTGCACGTTGATACTGCTCTTCAATTATATTTGAAATTTCTTTATCAATAAGTTCACTGGTTTGTTCGCTATATGGTTTTGTGAAATTATATTCACTTTGTCCCGAAGAATCATAATAAGTAAGATTCCCTACTTTGTCATTTAATCCATATACGGTAACCATAGCTCTTGCCTGCTTAGTTACTTTTTCTAAGTCACTTAGGGCACCTGTAGAGATTTCATTAAATATAACTTTTTCTGCAGCACGACCTCCCAGTGCAGCACACATTTCATCAAGCATTTGATTTGGCCGAACAATTAGTCTTTCTTCAGGTAGATACCAGGCAGCACCTAGAGATTGTCCTCTGGGTACAATAGTAACTTTTACCAGTGGAGCAGCATGTTCTAACATCCAGCTTACCGTTGCGTGACCTGCTTCATGAAAAGCGATAGCTCGTTTTTCTTCTGGAGTAATAATTTTATTCTTTTTCTCTAATCCTCCTACAATTCTATCTACGGCATCAAGAAAATCTTGTTTTCCTACTGCTTTATTACCTTTTCGTGCGGCAATTAAGGCAGCTTCGTTACATACGTTTGCAATATCAGCACCAGAGAATCCTGGAGTTTGTTTTGCCATGAATTCGGTGTCGAGTTCATTTTCAACTTTCTTTAATGGCTTTAAATGAACATCAAATATTTCTTTACGCTCACGAATATCAGGAAGATCTACATATATCTGGCGATCAAAACGACCGGCACGTAATAACGCTTTATCAAGTACATCTGCACGGTTGGTAGCTGCAATAACAATTACATTGGTATTAGTGCCAAAACCATCCATTTCTGTAAGCAGTTGATTTAGCGTATTTTCTCTTTCGTCATTTGATCCCGAAAAATTACTTTTACCTCTAGCTCTACCCACAGCATCAATTTCATCGATAAAAATAATAGCAGGAGATTTCTCTTTTGCTTGTTTAAACAGATCTCGAACACGAGAGGCTCCAACACCAACAAACATTTCTACAAAATCTGATCCTGACAGAGAAAAGAATGGCACTTTTGCTTCACCAGCTACAGCTTTTGCTAATAAGGTTTTACCAGTTCCTGGAGGTCCTACCAACAAAGCTCCTTTAGGAATTTTACCACCTAAAGAGGTATATTTTTCTGGGTTTTTAAGAAAATCTACAATTTCTTGTACTTCTTCTTTTGCTCCTTCTAATCCAGCTACATTTTCAAAAGAAACCTTTACTTCTGTATTTTGGTCAAAAAGTTTGGCTTTAGATTTACCGATATTAAATATTTGTCCCCCGGCACCACCACCAGAGCCACCACTCATTCTTCGCATGATGAATATCCATACTCCGATTATAAGTGCAAATGGTAAGAGGGTGATAAAAATTTCTCCCCACACATTACTTTCGGTATCGTAATTTACCTGAGTTGATAATCCGTTTTCCTTTTTGATTGTGGCAATTTTGTTTTCAAAATTTTGTAAGTCACCAAATTCAAATTGGTAATCAGGGTCATTGGGACTTGCAGGTAATAGAGATTTGTTCTTGTTTTTTTGATGCTTATCTAATGCTTTAGCTTCGCTGGTAAGAAATACCTTAGCATTTCGGCGATTTATGATCACCACTTTTTCTACTTCTCCGTTACTTAAAAATTCTTGAAATTCTGAAGGAGAAGTAGTGGGGGCAGATCCTAGTCCGCTTCCACCCATAAAATTCAATATTAAAAAACCAACAATAATAATTGCATAAATCCAATATGCACTAAACTTTGGTTTTTTATTCGGTTCTGTTTTTTTATTTTCTTTCGCCATTTACGGTGTTCTTTTTAATAATTCGTTTCGATAACTGTAGTTTTTGCATCTCCCCAAAGCCCTTCTATATCATAGAATTCTCTGATGTGTTTTTGAAAAACATGCACAACAACATTAACATAATCAATTAATACCCATTCTGCATTTTCGCTACCTTCGATATGCCAAGGTTTGTCTTTGAGTTCTTTACTTACCGTTTTTTGGATAGAGCTTACAATTGCATTTACTTGCGTATTAGAAGTTCCGTTACAGATTACAAAGTAGTTACATACTGTATTTTCGATATCTCTGAGATCTAAAATATTGATATCCTTACCTTTTACTTCTTCAATACCTTTTAATATTTGAGTAATTAATTGATCGTTACCGATTTCTTTTTTAGTCATGCATTTTTTTAATTTGTGTAAAGTTATTACTTTTTATGATTTTAATGTCTGTATTAGTCCGACATTTGCAAAACTTTTACACCTTAATACATGCATATAATCAAAGTTGATGCCATTGACTCTACAAATACTTTTCTAAGAGATCTTAATCGCGAAAAGCATTTTACAGCTCCAGTTTGTGTAATTGCAAGAAAGCAATTGTCGGGTAAGGGGCAGATGGGTACAGTTTGGCAAAGTAATCCCGGCGAAAACCTCACATGCAGTGTGTTTATGCCTATTGAGGGACTACCGTTAATTGATCAATTTTATGTTTCTATAGCTACCTCACTGGCTGTTTATGATACTTTAAATCGTTTTATGATACCTAAATTGTCTATAAAATGGCCTAACGACATTCTGTCAGATAGGCAGAAATTGTGTGGTATTTTGATAGAAAATGTGGTCAAGAATGGCAGTATGATCGGAGCTATTATCGGAATTGGAATTAATATCAATCAAACAGAATTTAATGACTTACCCCAAGCAGGGTCCTTAAAACAAGTTTTAGGGCAGAGTATAAATGTTGAAGAAGTTTTGCAATCTTTATTAGTTCAATTAGAAAAACGATTTTCTGAGCTGTGTGTTTCTAATTTTGTAGATCTTAAAAAAGAATACGAAGCGGTACTTTTTAGAAAAAACAAACCCTCTACATTTTTAGATGTAAAGGGTGAATCTTTTGTTGGGATTATCAAGACTATTAACAACGAAGGTAAGCTTCAAGTTTTAATAGAGGACGAAATTATTTCGGATTTTGACCTCAAAGAAATTAAACTACTGTACTAATTATAGCTTACCTATATTTTCTATTAGTGTATTGATAAAATTCTGGATGGGATTTTTAATCATCATCGACATCATAGCATTAAACTGACCGTCAAAAGTAAGTTTTGCTGTGCTTTTTCCATCTCCAGAATCAGTAATATCTGCTGTTAATGTAAAAGGAAGCTTATCACTAGCAGCTCCAAGAACAACCTGACTTGGACTCGTACTTTCTTTTTGATCTAATACTAATTCTGGCATTCCTTTTAACTGGAAAAGAAATCTCGAATCACTTATTTTTTCAAATTTTTGCTTACTTTCTGGCATAAGCTGTTCAAAATTTTCAACTTTAATTAAAAATTCGAATACATCTTCTGCTGTTTTATTTACAGTAACAGTAGGGCTTTCTAAGTTCATAATGTTATTAAATTGTTATATATCCCACTCGGCAGGATTTGTTCTCCAGCTTTGTAGTGTTTGTTGTTGTTCTTTTGTAATATATTTAGTATCAACTGCCTGTTCCAAAAGATTTTCATAGTTACTTAACGTATGCAAAGACAATGCCGCTTCTTTAAAATTTTGTACCGCAATATCAAAACCGTAGTCAAATATAGCTACCATTCCTTGTACGTTAGCATTAGCCTCTTTTAGCGCTTTTACAGCATTAAGACTACTTTTTCCTGTGCTAATTAAATCTTCGACAACCACAACATTTTTATGGGTTGGAACAATACCTTCGATTTGGTTTTTTCTACCGTGTTTCTTCGCTTCAGGACGTACATAGATGAAAGGAAGGTCTAATTGTTCTGCAACAAGAATCCCTATGCCAATAGCACCTGTAGCAACTCCGGCAATTACATCGGGTTTACCATATTCTTTTTCTATAAACTCAGCAAGATGCTTACTTAGGAAATTTCGAATTTCTGGATAAGAAAGCGTAATTCGATTATCACAATAGATAGGAGATTTCCATCCAGATGCCCAAGTAAATGGTTCTTGTGGTTTTAATTTAATTGCATTAATTTGCAGTAGTAGTTCAGCAGTTTTTTTTGCTGTATCTTTATCAAAAATCATAGTTGCAAATGTATAAAGTTTTTGTGAATAATACCCCTATTATTCTATCTACAAAAAAGTCGATCGAGGATTATGAAATGATCCCAATAAAAGAAGCTAGCTTTCCGACAATTATAAGAGATATTCTAAATAAGGAAGCAATACATGAAGAAGCAAAATATCATCTCTATCATAAAAAAGAAGATAAACTAATAGAACATTTATATTCGAAATTACCAGTAGTAGTTGCCGGAGGAGGAAAGGTGTATAATGAAAATAAAGAGATTTTGTTTATTCGTCGCAATGGAAAATGGGATCTGCCAAAAGGTAAAGTTGAAAAAAAGGAAGATATGGAAACCGCAGCAATGAGAGAAGTAGAAGAAGAAACAGGCGTTTCGGGATTAGAAATTACCAAATTCTTATATCGAAGCTATCATATCTTTAAAAGAAATGGAGAGTTTAGACTAAAGGTAACATACTGGTTTGAGATGAAAACTAACTATAACGGAGAGTTAGTACCACAAAAAAATGAAGGAATTACCAAAGTGAGATGGAAAAACACTAAAAAAGCTAAAAAAGCTTTACAAGATTCTTATTCGAATATTAAGCTGTTGTTTTCTCATGATTATTTGTCATAATGTTGTTTTTTAATTTTATTAAAAATATTTTTACTAGATAATCAATTACTAACTAAAACAAAACATTATGGGTTTATTTTCATTTATTAAAGGAGCAGGAAAAAAGCTATTTGGTATTAAAGACGAGGCAGCTAAAGAAGAAGTGGTAACGCCAAAAAGTAAGACCGATTTATTAAAAGCCGAAATTGATCGATTAGGTATACCCGTTTCTGGTCTTGATGTATCTGTTTCTGAAATGATAACCGTATCAGGACAAACAGAAACCAATGCAGATAGAGAAAAAATTATTTTGGCAATGGGTAATATTGATTGTGTTGGTTGCGTAGAGGATAATATTACTGTGACTAATCCAGAACCTGAAGCTAAATTTCATGTAGTTAAGAGTGGAGATACACTTTCAAAAATATCTAAGGAAGTTTATGGAGATCCTATGAAATACAATGTTATTTTTGAAGCAAACCGACCAATGCTCGAGCATCCTGATAAGATATATCCAGGGCAAACATTACGAATTCCTGTAATGAGCTAATATTACAACTAGATATAATGCGAAATAAAAAAGGGAGGTTGTTATCTCCCTTTTTGTTTAATATGGAGTAATTAGTTTTAAAATTTGATACTCGATAATAAAATGAAAATTAACATATTAGCACTGCTTTTTCTAATTCTTTTTTGTGTTATAGCCTGTAATACCAGAGAAAGTAAAGAAAAAACCAAATCTAATGATCTGGATTCTACTAACACATATGTTGGCCCTAATCATTCACATTATACACAATTTTCTGACTATAATTTTACAACAGAACAACAATGGGACAGTTTGAATAATATGACTCATCATTTTAAACCAGCATCTGGGTATAGTATTCATAAAGATTATAAAACTTTTGGATGGCATATATTTTCTAAAGGATCTGCTTATAAGAGTTATAATTTCTCATTATTATGGGGTGTTTCTTATTTTTCGTACATGGTTAATGCAAGAACAGGGAGCTATGATCATATTCATCAATGGAAAACGACTGCTTTGGTAGATAGCGCAAAAGTGAATAATTGCAAGGTATTTCTCACGGTGTCTAATTTTGGAGAAAAAAGAAATGCTCAGTTTTTAAAGAATCCAAAAGCCCAAAAAACTCTTGCAGATAGTTTAAGTGTATTGTTGGATCTTAGAAAAGCAAATGGTATAAACATAGATTTTGAAGGAGTATCATCAAAAAACAAAAAAGAATTTAATCAGTTTATTGTTACATTATCAGATCGGTTGCATAAGATAAATCCTGATTATATGATTTCGGTAGCATTATATGCGGTTGATTATCATAAAGTCTTTGATATCAAAACAATTGATGCTTCTATCGATTTTTACACACTTATGGGGTATGATTATTATGGAGGGTTTAGCGAACATGCAGGACCAGTTTCTCCATTAAAAAGTAGTAAGCTTTGGGGAGATCATAGCGTTGAATCTTCTGTGAATTATTATATAAACCAAGGTGTTGAACCAGGTAAATTAATAGTAGGATTACCTTATTATGGAGGTAAGTGGAAAACTCAAAATACACCTATACCAAGTAAAGCCGAAAAATTTATTTCTCACGATATGTATAGCACAACACAAGAATTGCTTGATACAAAAAAATATAAAATAAGTTTTGATACCATTAGCTCTACACAGTATGGTATATATGAAGAAAAAGGAGTGACAAAACAACTTTGGTTCGATGATAGCCTTTCGTTATCCTATAAATATGATTGGATTAAACATAAAAAACTAGCTGGAGTAGGAATATGGGCTTTGGGCTATGATCATGGTTATACCGAATTATGGGAACTTATGGCCAATAAGTTTGGACAACAATAATAGATAAAACCCTATTTTTTTGATCTTAATTTATTTCAAAACTCGGTATATTGGGTACCTCATATGTGCTTTTTCATAATTATTAGAGTGTTTATGTATCCAATCTAGTTGCGCATACCAGTTATTAGCAAAAGCTGTATCTTTTTTCTTATCCTGAAACTGCACTCTTAATTCGTTATTGTTATTTAATAATTCTGCAGCTTTATCTTCCCATACATAAGGAGAAAACCCTTCTTTCTGTTGTAAAATAGCATCAAAAAAATTCCAATTAAAGAAAGAATCTGGAGCTTCTGGTTCTAAAGTTTCTATAAGATATCTAAATGCTTTTTGATCTGTTTTAACAATGAGATCTCCTTTTTTAAAAACAACTTTCTCAATATCCTTTTTAATCGAAACACCGTAGTGTAAATAATGTCCCTCATAAGGTGATGTTCTGGTCTTATAATCTTTAATATGATATACTTCGACAGTAATTGTAGAATCTTTTTCTAGCGGTTTAAATTCTACATGATTCAGGGTTAATAACTCAATCACTCTCCATCGGCCCCTAGGAATAATATAGGCCTGCGGAATACTAATTTTGGTGGTAGAAGTAAAATAGTTTTTATAGGTTATTTCTTTTGTGTAAGGCTTATCCCGATCATATTTTAATCGCTTTGCTCCTGTAATCTCACTATCTATATATTCTCCTTCATATCCTTTAAAATCAAAAGTAGTAACCTTCGTAGTATCTACTTTCCAATGTATTGGATATGCTTTTTGTTTAGCTTGTTTGGCAAAGGTTTTTTCTCGTAATGAACGAATTTTAACACCATCTTTTTCTGTGATTTCAATCATAGATTTCATAAGTTCATAAGTGCCTTCAACTCTTGGCTTGTAGGGTTTTAACATGTGTGTTTCTACCATCATCCCCAAAGTATTCCATAAGGTTGTATATCCGGTAGAATAACGAGGAGAATCCATAAACTGAGTCCAGCCTTTTTCGGGAGTAGTTCCCCATACATTTACATAAGGTGTAATATCCCATTTTTTCGCTTCGAGTGATGCCTCTAGTTGTGGATGCATTTCTTTATGCAAATACTCTCCTAATTCACCACCTAATTTATTGTGTTGAGTAAATAAATGAGTAAGTGTATATTGATAATCTGCACCGTTACTTACATGATTATCAATAAAAACATCAGGTTTTGTTACATGAAATATTTTAGCAAAAGTTTGCGCATTTTTAGTGTCATTTTTTATAAAGTCTCGATTCAAATCATAATTACGTGCATTACCTCTAAAACCATATGCTTTAGGGCCATTTTGATTGGTTCTCGTTCCCGAATTTCGATTTAAGGCTCCTCCAATATTATATATAGGAATCGTCACTAAAACTGTAGCTGTAGGAGCATTAATTTTACCTTGGGCAATATCTCTAAACAATAACATTGTAGCATCAATACCATCACTTTCGCCAGGATGAATCCCATTATTAATTAAAAGCACGCGTTTTGTTTCTCTAATTTTTTCAAAATCAAAAACAGCATCAGGATTTAGTGTCACGATATGTAGTGGATTTCCACTATCTGTCATTCCGATTTCCTGTATATGAATTGAAGGGTAGGCCTCTGCCAAATTTTTATAGAACGCAATAACTTCTGGATATGTCGGAGTTTCGGTTCCATTACTTTTTTCAAAGACAGTAGTGAAATCAAAATCCTGAGAATTTTGCTTTTCAGAAGTATTACAAGAAATAATGCTTAGAAAGCTAACAATGAGAGTAATTTTTCGCATCTGTATTGTATATAAAGAAGGCTAAATATACTAAAGATTTCAAGTTTTAAAATTCTATGTAAGTATTTAGTATAATTTTATGAGATATGTGATTATGAACCCTGTTTTACTTGTAGGGCTATAAAATAACTGTATTTTTGCACCCTCAAAATATCACAACTATGACTGAGTTTGTAAGAAAAAGAGTAGCGAATGCTAAAAATGATATTTTATCTGGGTTAACGGTAGCATTAGCTTTGGTTCCCGAAGCCGTTGCCTTTGCCTTTGTAGCCGGGGTAGATCCATTAGTAGGGTTATATGCTGCGTTTATGATTGGGTTGATCACTTCTGTTTTTGGAGGTCGCCCTGGTATGATTTCTGGTGCTACAGGAGCATTAGCAGTTGTTATGGTTACCCTTGTTGCAGAAGGAAATGAAATGGGAGCTCCCGGAGAAGAATTAGGATTATACTATCTTTTTGCAACTGTTATCCTTATGGGGATTATACAGATGTTTGCCGGAGCTTTTAAGCTGGGTAAATTTGTACGTTTGATCCCGCATCCCGTAATGATGGGATTTGTAAATGGTTTGGCAATTGTGATCTTCCTTTCGCAATTAGGAATGTTTAAAGAAGTTGAGAAGGATGTATTTAATAATAACAAGTATGTCACAGAATCTCTTGAGGAAAAATTTGAAATTAGAGCAGATAATATTGTATATGATATAACGACAAATAAGGCTTTGTTTAGTTTTGAAAACAATAGGCTGTCTGATATCGATTCTAAGGAAGGGAAATATATGGTGTATGAGGGGCAGGTTTTTGACCTCAATACCAAAGAAGTAGTCTTTAACTATAAAGATAATGTGATTTATAGTATTGCAAAAAAAGGGAAAGCAAAATCCTGGCTGCCTAAAAATGAACTGTTATTAATGTTAGGATTAGTATTGCTTACAATATTGATCATGTGGGGATTGCCTAAATTAACAAATAAACTTCCAGAAGCATTATTGGCAATTATTGTAGTTTCTGCTATAGTGATTATAGGAAAATTGGATGTAGCTACTGTAGGTAGTTTTATTAGGGATGGAGGAGGAGAAGGCCTTAAAGGAGGTTTGCCACAGTTTCAGATCGATATTTTTAAGAAGATCCCATTTACCTGGGAGACATTTCGTTTTATAGCACCGTATTCAATAATTCTTGCTGCAATTGGATTAATAGAGTCATTAATGACTTTAAATTTGATTGATGAATTAACCGAAACCAGAGGTAATTCGAACAGAGAATGTATGGCCCAGGGAGGCGCCAATATCATTACTGGACTTTTTGGCGGAATGGGAGGTTGCGCAATGATTGGTCAATCAATTATTAATATTAAAGGTGGTGGACGAACACGACTTTCTGGTATTGTTGCTGCAGTAACATTATTGTTATTTATATTATTCGCTTCGGGGTTGATTGAGCAAGTTCCTATCGCTGCATTGGTTGGAGTAATGTTTATGGTAGTTATAGGAACCTTTGCGTGGTCTAGTTTTAGAATCCTTAATAAAATTCCATTGGCAGATGCCATTGTACTGATCGCAGTGTCTTCATTAACGGTATTTTTCGATTTGGCAATAGCAGTAATCGCAGGTGTTATTATGTCTGCCCTGGTATTTGCCTGGGAAAATGCAAGACGTATTAGAGCAAGAAAACATATCCTCGAAGATGGTACCAAAGTTTATGAAATATGGGGACCACTTTTCTTCGGAAGTATCCAGGCATTTAATAACAAATTTGATGTCGCAAATGATCCCGAAAATGTAGAGATTGATTTTATAGAATCTCGTGTTAGTGATCATTCGGCATTAGAAGCTATTTTTAATCTTGTGGGAAAATATGAAGATGCAGGAAAGAAAGTAAAAATTAAACATCTTAGTGAAGAGTGCCAGGCTCTTATGATAAAGGCTTCTCCTAGATTAGCTAGTGTTATAGAGCATGATATCGATGATCCGAGGTATCATGTAATGGCAGAAACAATGGAGTAAAATGTTGGTTTCTTACTAACAGAAAAAAAAGATAAATTAGTAAATGAAAACAGGGGTATGATTTTTAAATCATACCCCTGTTTTTTATTCATATACAAATTGGTGTCTTTGTAGACACAATGATCTGTTTTTTAATTACTTGGAGTAATTTCTGCTTTGCTAATCATGTAAATGTTAGCACTTAGAGGCTTGTCAATTTCAAAACTGTGAGCTGTCGTAGAAGCATCAAATTGTTTAGAATATTCGCTAGTAATGCTAGTCTTAGAACCTCCATAACCAAAACTTAGTCCACACATCTCATAACCTGTGTTTAATTGATACTCAATTTTTAACTTCGTATCACTTATTGATGATATATTTATGTGTCCTACATCAGAACTGTTTGTAATATCACATCCATCAGGGTTAATAAGAAGTTCTATGTCAACTCCTTCGTCACCTTTACTATTGATAAAAGTATGAGCTAGGAAAGTAGTAAAAACATTGTCTTCGCAAAATCCACAAGCGGCATGAAATCCATATGCTTGGATACACTCAACTTTACATTCTTGTTTGCAATAGCTAAATGATCTTACCCAGTCACCATAATAAACACAACTCCACCATCCGTAGTAGCTATATTGCTGATCTAAAGTTTTGTCATAAGCAAAAGATGTATAGTAACAACGACTATCTTTGTTGTATACTTTAGAATATGCTACGATTTCAAAACAATCAAGATCTATTGATGATAATGGAATAACATAAGTAGCTTTTTTCATCCCCCCGTAGTAATAAGGAAAAGCTTTGTAATTAAATTTACGAAGATTAGGAAACCCATTAGAGTAG
Source organism: Aquimarina atlantica (assembly GCF_000626715.1). GTDB lineage: Bacteria > Bacteroidota > Bacteroidia > Flavobacteriales > Flavobacteriaceae > Aquimarina > Aquimarina atlantica. The sequence goes on from NZ_AQRA01000007.1 coordinate 272,173, forward strand.
AAAGGTATATTTTCTTTCGCCCCTATATAGAGGTACACTTTCTTCATAAGGTTACGGTCGTTAGCCTCAAAATTTAAGTATAGATTTTCACCATCATTAGATACGGTAACGCTACCAACTTCTAGTTTTCTGGTTCCAACTAATAGTGGCATAGTAGTAGTTTCACCACAAGCTTCAACATCAACGTCTGATGGTGTAAGTAATGTATAGTTACAATGTCTGTAGCTTTTAGAATTAATATCTGTTGTAAGGATAGGTTCTTCTTCTTCTAATTGTAATTCATCTTCTATTCCTTCAGAACCATCATTTTTAATAAAATCTGGCTCAATAGCAGTTTTTTCAGATTCAACAATAACTTCATTTTCAATAACTTCATTTTCGTCTTTACTACAAGAAGAAAAAATTAAAAATAAAGCAATGAACCAATACCCCAATGCGTAATTTGTTTTCATATAAAGTGTTTTTAATTAATTAGTGCGGCAAAACTAACAAAAAAGTGTATTTCTGAGGCTAAAAAAATTAAATAAATAAATAGAATTTTTATTGTATATTACTGAAAATTAAATAAATAGGTTTATTCTTACAAGTAGGTTTTATAGATTTTGATGAAGTGCAAAATTAATCGTTAGAAGTATGTGTTTTAGGGGAAATTTCTCCTAAATAATTTTGTTGTTTACTAAAAATGTATCGTTTAGAATAAATTTTAATTATTCGAATTCTATAAATAAAACTTATATTTCGGTTATAAAATCGAATTAAGTACTGCATGGATATCCCTTTTGAACCTATTGTCTTTGGCTATAAAGTGAATATCCATTTGATTTTAGAATACACAGCTTTCTTTATTGGATTTCGATATTATGTATATCTCAAAAAACGTACTCAGGATCCCATTTCATCATCTAATAGGTTATCTATAATCATTGGGGCGGTATTTGGAGCTTTTTTTGGGTCTCGGTTTTTTGGTTTTTTAGAACATCCGGCTTTTTCTTTCGACCCAGAATATGTAGTTCGGCTATTAAGTATAAAAACTATAATGGGTGGTCTTTTTGGAGGTTTACTAGGAGTAGAGTTGGCAAAAAAAATAATCGGCGAGAAGCACTCTTCGGGTGATTTATTTACGTTTCCTATTATATTGGGAATTATCATAGGGAGAATAGGCTGTTTTTTAGCTGGAGTTAAAGAATTTACATATGGTAAGCAAACTACTTCATTTCTAGGAATGGATTTAGGAGATGGTCTTTATAGATACCCAATAGCATTATTTGAAGTCGTTTTTCTATTGGTTTTGTGGAGAATTCTGAAGTATTTTCAAACAAAATCCGAAATGGAGAGCGGGTTACTGTTTAAGTATTTCATGATTTCTTATTTTTTATTTAGGTTTTGTATTGAATTTCTGAAACCTAATACTTTTTTTGTGCTAGGCCTTAGTAGTATTCAGTATTTATGTATCTTATGCATGATTTATTATCAAAAAACCATTCGAAACCTTTTACATGCCCACTAGAAATTATACGTATTACGATTTTACATTAAGTTTATGTCCTACTTGTCTAAAAAGGATTGAAGCCAAAATTGTTTTTGAAGAAGATAAAGTATTTATGCTTAAGCGATGTCCAGAGCATGGTAGATCAAAAGTTTTGATTGCAGATGATATAGCCTATTATAAGAACATTAGAAATTATAATAAACCTTCTGAGTTTCCTTATAAATTTAATACAGCTACAGATTACGGATGTCCTTATGATTGTGGATTATGCCCTGATCATGAGCAGCATTCGTGTTTGTCGATTATCGAAGTAACAGATCGGTGTAATTTGACTTGTCCTACCTGTTATGCTTCTTCATCCCCACATTATGGAAGGCATCGATCACTAGATGAAATAAAGAAGATGCTGGATACCATAGTTAAAAACGAAAAAGAACCAGATGTGGTGCAAATAAGTGGGGGAGAACCTACAATACACCCTCAGTTTTTCGAAATTATAGACTATGCTAAACAATTGCCCATCCGACATCTAATGGTAAATACGAACGGAATACGTATTGCCAAGGATATTAAATTCACCCAGAAGTTAGCAAGCTATATGCCGGATTTCGAAATTTATCTTCAGTTTGATGCATTAGACGCCGAAGTTTTGCAAAAATTGAGAGGAGAGGACCTTACCAAAATTAGAAAACAAGCAATAGATAACTTAAATAGTGTAAATCTATCGACTACTCTGGTGGTGACTTTAGAAAAAGGATTAAATGATGCTCTAATTGGCGATATACTAACATTTGCTACACAACAAAGATGTGTGAGAGGTGTTACATTTCAGCCCACTCAAATAGCAGGTCGATTAGAAGATTTTGATGCTCAAACCGATAGAATTACATTGACCGAAGTACGAAGAAAGATTTTAGAACAATTTCCTGTTTTTGAATCCGATGATCTTATCCCTGTACCTTGTAATCCAGATGCCTTGGTTATGGGATATGCTTTAAAAAATGAAGATGGAATCCTACCTCTTACCCGATATATTAATCCAGCAGATTTGTTGGATAATGGTAAAAATACAATTGTATATGAGCAGGACGAAGCATTACATGGTAAAGTCCTGGAGCTATTTAGTACCGGAAATTCTGTAGAAACAGCTTCAGAAAATCTAAAATCTATAATGTGCTGTTTACCAGAAATCGATGCTCCCGATTTGGGATATGATAATCTGTTTAGAATTATAATTATGCAATTTATTGATGCTCATAATTTTGATGTACGAGCGATTAAAAAGTCTTGTGTGCATATTGTAAATAAGGATTACAAAATTATTCCTTTTGAAACGATGAATTTATTTTACAGAGATGATAAGCAGGAGTATTTAGAACGATTAAGAAAAGAAACGATATGATTGCAAATACCATTTTTTTAGAAGTAGGTAACCTCGATGGATTAGTGTATTTAATTCTTTTAATCCTCTTAGGCCCTCCGATATTTCTTTCGATTATAGGCCTGATCTTATTTAAAACTAAAAACCGAAAAGCAGGAAAAATTTTCTTTATCCTTGCTGGGGTATACCTTGTTGTAGGATTAGGAATCTGTGGAGCTCTTATGGCTGGGTTTTAAGATGAAACTGTTATAAGTAATTGTATAACAAAACGACCTATAGTAAGCTTATGTTTGTTTATTAGAAACGATTTCTTAGATTATAATTAAATCGCTTCGTTTTTAGAAACACGACCCATAGTGGTAAGTGAATTAGAAAATATTAGTTTACCATTTGATTTACAAAACCTTATTAATGTTTTTATAAGTTCGTATATCATCAATACTAAAGATAGAAATCATACTAAAAACGACTTCTTCTTTTTCCAAAATAGCCTCCTTTTATTTTTTCGGTATATGTTTTTGTAGCTTTAGTGGTATCTGTCGAGTTTGCAGAATTGTTAGCACCAGATTTTTTCTTCTTTTTAGAAGAAATTTCTGCTTCCTTTTGAGTTAACCGTTCTATTACTTCAGAAATATCCTCAGTAGAAGCATCTTCGATGTTTTGAGAGACTTGTTTTTTTCCTACCCTGTAGGAATTAAACTTTTCTTTTCGAGTTTTTAGAATTGCCTTTAGTTCAGGGTTTGGTAGATTAAGTAGCGTCATAGTTTAGACATCATTTTATATTGTTAGATTTTTTGTCAATTTAATTATTTGTAGGAATTTTTCTACAAAATACATTTAGCACAAGATACGAATAATCGTTTAAAAGTAAAAAAAAACGACGAAAGAATTTTTTTAAATGATTATTGTTTCTATATTTACCAAATAGAGAATAAAAACACCCTAATTTTGGACCTATGATTGATCTGAAAAAGATTAAAGAAGATACTGAAGTTGATAGCATTGTTATTGCTGATAAAGATGGTAATGTAATAGATGCATTAGACACAAAACATGATACGAATATTGCCTTGATGATAGAAACAGCGTTTTCGATGTGTGGTGATATGGTTAAGGATTTACTTAAAGGGGATCTTGATCAATTGATGGCTAAATCTTCAAAAGGATTTCTTGTTGCAAATAGGATTAAATCTGATTCGATCATACTAGTTGTATCTAAAAATATGTCAAAGCTTGGGCTACTTCTTAAATATATGAGCTCTTTAGAGAAATAATTTTATAGAAAATATTATTAATAATTAAATCAAATTAAACTATGTCAAATTTTTTAGAACAATTCATCGATGATATTAAATCTAATGTACCAGGTTATATTGCAGTTACTGTTACAGAGGTAAGTACAGGTGTATGTTATGCGTCTAATTCTGATAAAAAAGATTTTGATCCTGAAACCGCTTCTGCTTATAATTTGGAAGTTGTAAAAGCTAAGAAAAATGCTATCGAGGCATTAGGTTTGAAATCGAAAGTTCAGGATATTATAATTACTCTTGATGGTCAAATTCATATCATCGATGTTTCCGAAAACGGTGAATATTTTATTTATTTGGCAGTTGATTCTACAAAAGCAAATCTAGGAATGACACGTGCACTTTTGAAAAAATATAAAAAAGATGTAGTATCACAACTATAATTAAACGACTTTTTTATGTAAAAATATTACTTTAAAAGACTTCACAATGTTAACATTGCGAAGTCTTTTTTTATATAACTTTATTCAATTGCAACAAAAATATCTACTTCGGCATCTTTAGGATTTACGGCTTCTTCTCCGTATACTTCAAAATCAGTGGTATAGGTTCTATCCAAATCTATTTCCCAAATATCGGTCCATTTATCATAAATAACACCTTTGGTAATGTCTCCTTTGGCCGTAAATCGAGAATAGATACTTCTTTCGATTTTTACACTAGTCATTCCTGGTGGGATAGTATCTAAGCTTGCAACCTTACATCCTATGATAGTCGTATATGCTTCAGTATGATCGCTTTCATAATCTGTGTATACGGCATAGATAGAATCTTCAAGTTTATTTGGGATTTTATGCATTGTGCCTTCAGACATAAAAGTATTCCATAAATTAGGAATGTCTTCTGCAAATTGTTCGTTTTTTTTAGTTGTACGTACCGAAATTCCAACGATCCAGAAAGGTTCGATTTTTGTTTTTATCATAATTATTTGATGTTAGAAATTAATAGTACGACAAAACTAAATGCAGATAGTGACAAAGGTATGTCAGGAAGGATTTATAATTTGCATTATTTTAACTCAAGTAAGTCCCATTTGGTACCGTATAAATCTTCAAAAACAACAACAGTTCCGTAGGCTTCTTCTCGCGGTTGTTCCAGAAACAAAACTCCCTTAGACTTCATAGTATGGTAATCTCTCCAAAAATCATCGGTATGAAGAAATAAAAAAACCCGACCACCTGTTTGATTTCCAATTGCTTTTTCCTGCTCAGGAGTAGCTGCCCGAGCCAGAAGAATCGTAGTCTCGGTTCGATTATTAGGAGCAATAAGGACCCATCGTTTTTTGTCATCAAGCCTGGTATCTTCTATAAGTTTAAAATTGAGCTTTTCTGTGTAAAACTGAATAGCTTCATCATAATCTTTTACAACCAGAGCGATAGCTCCTATTTTTCTGTTCATATTAGCGTGTTATTTTACACGAACCGTATCTGGTACTAATTCTGAAACATCTCCACCATTACGAATTACATCACGAACAATAGAAGAGGAAATATAACTTTTGCCAGAAGAGGTTAATAAAAATACCGTTTCGATATCCGACATTTTTCTGTTGGTGTGGGCGATAGCTTTTTCAAACTCAAAATCACCTGGATTGCGAAGACCTCTTAATATAAAATCGGCATTTTGTTGTTTACAAAAATCAATAGTTAGCCCTTTATATGTCATTACTTTAATTTTAGGCTCATTCTTAAAAGCTTCTTCGATAAATTGCTTTCGTTCTTCAAGAGAAAACATATATTTTTTCTCAGAATTTACGCCTATAGCAAGGATAACTTCATCAAATAGGGTAAGACCTCTTTCGATAATGTCATAATGTCCTAATGTAATGGGGTCAAATGATCCGGGAAAAACAGCTCTTCTCATTGGTGATTATTAGTTATTGTACATACAAAGATAATCCAAATTATAGATTTATAGACTGCACTTCTATTTTTGTAAACGTATACAGGATTCTATAGCATTAGAAAATAATTCTTTTAGGCTAATTCCGGCTTTTTCTGCTTGTTGAGGTAAGATACTGGCTTCACTTAATCCGGGATTAGTGTTCATTTCTACAAAGTAAGGCTCTCCGTGATGAAAAATATATTCGCTTCTCGAAAATCCTTTCATTTTTAAAATCTGATATACTTTTAAGGCCAAATCTTTAACTTTTTGAGTATCCTCATCAGATAAACGGGCAGGAGTGATTTCTTCAGATTTCCCCATGTATTTGGCTTCGTAGTCAAAGAACTCATTTTCGGATACAATTTCGGTTATGGGTAATACTGTATCTTTTCCGTTATGTTGAATAACTCCTACAGACACTTCGGTTCCGCTTAAAAAAGACTCTATAATAATCTCATCATCTTCTTTATAAGCCACTTCTATTGCGGGTAGAAGATCTTCTATAGTTTTAACTTTAGAAACTCCATAACTACTACCAGCTTTATTCGCTTTTACAAAGCAGGGTAACCCTACTGTGTCTATAATAGCTTTGCTGTCTATAGTATCTCCTTTATTTAAAAAATAGTTAGTGGCAGTAGGTATTCCATAAGGTTTTAAAGTACTAATACAATCTCGTTTATTAAAAGTAAGTGCTGCAGGATAAAAATCACAAGCCGTTTGTGGGATTTCAATTAATTCAAAATATGCCTGTAGCAAACCGTCTTCACCTGGGGTACCATGCACTGTGTTAAAAGCAGCGTCAAAAGTAATTTTAGAACCTTCTAAGGTTAACGAAAAATCGTTTTTGTCAATACTATACTTCTGATCGTGATCATCTACATAATACCAACCATCTTTTGTTATATGAACACGAAACGGAATATATAAATCTCTGTCCAGGTATTTATATACCACATTTCCACTTTGAATCGAGATTTCAAACTCGCTAGAATACCCACCCATTAAAATGGCAATATTTTTCTTCATAGAGTGACTTTTGAAAACAAAAATATCATTTATCTTATAAGAAAAGCTTAAAACTTTCCGTTTTTATATATTTGTCCAAATTATCAAATAAGCCATTACAATAAAGTTAATACTAATAATTAAAGTGATTATTAGTAAAATTTGCTTACATGATCAGGAAGATTGTGTTTGACTATAACAATAACAGGTATAAAACAGATGAGTGCATTTATAAATTTCTTCAGGGGTCTATTCAAATTTATTTATAGTAAAATATTTTTGATACAATTGGTTATAGCGGTAGCAATGCTCGCTATTATATCTTATGTTGCACTAGAGTGGCTAGAAAGTACAACAAATCATCATCAACGTATTGTAGTCCCCAGCTTAAGTAAAAAGACATTGGATGAGGTAGGGAAGATACTAGAAGAAAAAGAGTTGAGATACGAAGTTCAGGATTCTGCAAACTTTAATCCTGATTATCCAAGATATTCTGTATTAGAACAAAACCCTGTTGCGGGTAGCGAGGTAAAAGAAAATCGTAAGATATATGTTACCTTAAATCCATCGGGTTACCGTAAGATAGAAGTCCCTAATGTAATACAAAGAACCAGAAGACAGGCAGAACCAAAATTGGTTGCTCTTGGTTTTAAAATAGGTTCTGTTACCTATCAACCCAATATTGCGAGAGATATGGTATTAGAATTAAGACATAATGGTAAACGGTTAAAACCAGGAACAAAATTAATGAAGACTTCTGTTATAGATTTGGTTCTGGGGAACGGAGAAGGAGGAACGATAAATCTATCTAATTAATTGTGAAAGAAAACGAAGATACAGGAGGTTTTGATGCTAGTGAGGATGACCTCTATGAACATCATCGGTTTGTGGCCGGAGCCGGACAGGTACCGTTAAGGGTGGATAAGTTTTTAATGAATTTTGTAGAAAATGCAACCCGTAATAAAATACAACAGGCCGCAAAAAATGGAAGTGTTTTTGTAAATGATATTCCGGTAAAATCAAATCATAAGGTAAAGCCAAATGATATTGTTCGAGTATTGTTCTCTCACCCTCCTTATGAAAACTTACTAACGCCAGAGAACATTTCTTTAGATATTGTATACGAAGACGATGTGTTATTGGTTGTTAATAAACCAGCAGGAATGGTGGTGCACCCAGGTCATGGCAACTATTCGGGAACTTTAATTAATGCGCTGATTTATCACTTTGATAATCTTCCTAATAATAGTAGTAATCGGCCAGGATTAGTACATCGTATTGATAAGGACACCAGCGGGTTGTTAGTGATTGCCAAAACAGAAGAAGCTATGACGCACCTGGCGAAACAGTTTTTTGATAAAACTAGTCAACGCGAATATGTTGCGATTGTATGGGGTAATGTAACCGAAGATGAAGGTACAATAGAAGGCAATATAGGACGACATCCTAAAAATAGATTGCAAAACACTGTTTTTGAAGGTGATGAAGCCGATAAAGGAAAACCGGCAATCACACATTATAAAGTTATAGAACGATTGGGATATGTTACCTTGGTTTCTTGTAGATTAGAAACAGGGAGGACACATCAGATTCGAGTGCATATGAAACATATTGGTCATACTTTATTTAATGATGAACGCTATGGCGGAGAGAAAATATTAAAAGGGACCACGTTTACCAAATACAAACAGTTTGTAGAAAATTGTTTTAAAGTTTTACCCCGACAAGCTTTACATGCCAGAACTCTTGGTTTTGAACACCCGGTAACTAAAGAGCATATGCATTTTGAAACCCCGATTCCGGAAGATATGCAACAATGTATAGAACGCTGGAAAAAATATGCTAAAAATCAATTATCTGGGGAATAAAGATGTAATACCTACATTTGATATATTCAAATAACAATTTAGCTTTTAAAACATCCAGATAATGGAAATTTCTTTTTTAGAAATCTTTATTCTTATAGGAGTTATTCATGGTTTTGTCCTGGGGTTAATAATCTTATTTTCGAGGTTTTTTAAAAATGAAGACAACGCCTATTTGGCATATACTCTAATTATATTATCCGTTATAGGATTAAATAATTGGTTTTGGGATTTAGGAAAAAACCCAGTACTGATTTCAATATTGGATCTGTTTTTATGGCAATTCTTGTATCCGGTTACTTTATTGGTGTTTTTTATAAAAAAAGTAAAGCATCCCCTGGCAAACAGTAGTACAGCTTTTTTTCTGTACATTCCTTTTTTTGTCTTAAGTCTACTTAATAGTATTATATCTCTGGATACGATTTTTGGCCTTTATGAAATCGTCATACCTCATAAAAAAGAAATCATTTTTTTCTTTTATAAAACAATAAGCATACTATCTGTTATTTTTCCAATCGTTTTTATGGTAATATCATTTAGGTATTTATTCTATTCAAAAACAACGTTTAGCATAAAATGGATAAAGAGAATCTGGGTTTTTATTTCTCTGTTAGAAATTTATGGAGTTATTTTAGAAGTATATAGGTTTATGTATGATTATAAAATGCCATTAACATATTTGTGGGTGGGGGTTTCTGTTTTTATGTATTGGCTTATCTATAAAGGACTTTATCAGTTTAAGCTATCTAACGATCAGTATGAAATTAGAAATCAACTACAACGGTCTAAAATCAACAAAAAAGCATCTAAAAACGAAGTAAATTCCTATATGCAACAACTATTAGTATTGATAGAGCGCGAAAATATTCATCATAACCCAGACATTAGCCGGGATAGCGTGGCTCAAAAGCTTGGGATAAGTAGCGGGTATCTTTCAGAACAAATCAAAAAATCAAGTAATAAAAATTTTTCAGAATTTATAAATAGTTACAGGGTAAAAGATATACAACAAATGATTCTGGATCCTGAATTTGATAAATATAGTATTCTAGCCATTGGCCTGGAGGCCGGATTTAATTCTAAAACTACTTTTTACACAGCTTTTAAAAAGGAAACAGGATTGTCTCCTAACGAGTTTAAAAAACAAAATCAATAGGTTCGGATTCCTCATATTCTGACAATATAGAACGATAAAAATATACTATCAAGATAGGTTTGCAGCATATAAACTAAAACAAATAAATATGTGTAAATCAAATAGTCATATAGTATTTTCTTTACTATGTTGCTTTTTCTTTGCTGTTGTGAGCAAAGCGCAAACCGAAACTATCTCTTTTGAAAACGTAAATGTAATCCCAATGCATAAAGAGGTGGTATTGTTTAATCAAAGAGTGATTATTGCAGATGGAAAAATAGCTGCAATAGAACCAGCTTCTCAAAAACCTTCAGAAAACATCAATATAACTATTAATGCTAAAGGTAAATATCTGATTCCTGGTTTAGCAGAAATGCACTTTCACCTGGAAAACAATGCAACCAATGAGTTTAAACTTTTAATAGCTAATGGAGTAACAACGGCTAGAAATATGGCAGAATATGAAGGACAGGATCAAATTGCTATTCGTAAAAAAGCAAATACTAATGAAATATTAGCACCTTATTATGTTACTACCGGGCCTTATCTAAAAACTAATCATTTGCAAACTATTGAAGATGTAATTAGTATAGTAAAAAAACACCATGAAAAAGGATATGATTTTTTAAAATTGGCAGATAATCTTCCTAAAGAGATATATCTAAAATTACTAGAAGAAACTCATAAATATAATATTCCCGTTATTGGTCACGGTCAAAGAAAACTTCCATTAGAATATTCTCTTAGAATGAAATCTATAGCGCATATAGAAGAGTTTATGAATATATTTAATACCTCGCAAAAAGCAGATACAGATTATCTAAAACAAGCGGCCAAACAGATCAAAACAAGTGGAGTATATGTGTCTCCAACTTTAGGTGTTTTTGAAATGATCAGCCGATATGCAGATGATAAAAAATTCGAAATACTTAAAAAAAGCGATGAGTTAAAATACCTTCCTAAGGCATATGCAGCATACTGTACTTCTGATAGCATTCATTACCGTACCAATACCTGGTTTACTGCGTCAGAATCTCTTATTCGTCTTAGTAAAGAATTACAATGGCAGAAGAGATTTACAAAAATATTAAATGATGAAAAAGTGTTTTTACTAGCCGGAAGCGATACTTACGGTCTTTTTTTGCCAGGGTTTTCATTACATAGAGAATTAGAATTAATCTGTAGTGCCGGGCTTTCACCTTACGAAACCTTAAAAACAGCCACGGTGAACCCCGCCCGATATTTGAATCGAATAGCAGTAAGTGGAACAGTTACTGAAGGCAAAAAAGCAGATTTGGTGCTACTTAATAAAAATCCTTTAGATGATATTCGAAATACAAAAACTATTGAAGGTGTGATGATTAAAGGGAAATGGTTGGCAAGAAATGAATTAGATAGAATGCTGAAAGAGGTAGAATATGAGTATAGTGCTAAAAAGAAAAAAGAAAAGTAAATCCCTTAATGTTTTAATTAATAAGTTAAGTTTGATATAATTATTTAGTTCATTATCATCATATTTAGAGCATATTAAATAAAGGTTACTAAAAACTTTATTTTGAAATAAATAAGGATTACTGATCAAATAATAGTACCTTTGCTTTTTAATAAATTATAATGAACAAAGGAACAGTAAAATTTTTTAATGACTCCAAAGGATTTGGATTCATAACAGAAGAAGGATCAAACAAAGATCATTTTGTACACATTTCAGGTTTAATCGACGAAGTGCGTGAAGGTGACGAAGTAGAGTTTGACCTTAAAGAAGGTAAAAAAGGAATGAACGCGGTAAACGTGAAAGTATTATAATATACATTTAACTTTTTTAAAACACAAGCCTGTCGATTAGACAGGCTTTTTCCATTTTATAATAATATACCGGTTTCAATAAAATCGCTTAACAGCTTTTAAAACCTTATCAGCACGCTGCATATCAAGTTGTTTTATGTATTTGTATGCACGATTTAAAATATTTTGTACTTCTTCGTTGTTCTTAAATTTTTTTCTGATATGATACAGATCCAGAGCTACTTGCAGATCATTAGGAGAAAAAGAAACCCCTGTATATTGTTGTAAGAGTTGTAAATAGGTAAAACCAAACTCTTGTGTAGGTTCTATCATAGTACCTTCGCCAAAATCATTCCAGGTAATGATTTGAATAAAGTCTGCAAGTTCGTGATGTGTATAATTAAGAGTTTCTGCAAAAGTGTGACCAGAATTAAGGTCAATAGTCCAATCATTACTACCATCAGACCATCCTCCTTCTGTATAAAAACTCCTAAAACCAGGATAAGAAGATCCCACGGTTATTACATTAGATGCTTGATAGGTATCATAATAATTTTGATGAGCGAGTAAATGATCTTTATCCACCCATAAAAATTCTCCAGAAGCATTCACTCCAACACGATCACTTGCTGCCCATAACGTCAAAAAGTTTGGGCGATTTTCTGTAGGGAGTATATCAAATACCAGATTCCATTCGGTTTCTGTGGTGAGATGATGAGGACCAAATACAAATAACATATTTTTGCCATTATATTGCATGTATTTGGGGCTAGAGAAATAGGTGTCGTTAATATATGTAAAATCCTCTTGCGCAGCTTCTATGATATTTGTAGATATAGATTGTTCTACAGCTTGGGCAGCGACACGATCTTCGTACATAATCGAAAATTCAAGACCTAAATCTTCAAGAGTATTAATAAAAGTTTCTGTTGACTTTTTTATCAATCCATAGTCATGTACATCTCTACTACCATACCAATCAAAAATTACCCCATCTACTCCCGAAAGTTTCATCATTAAAAAATGATATTCATGTAAATCAGGGTCATTAGAAGAATATGGACCAATAGCAGGGTAATAATACGAGGCTATTTGCCGGTTTCCATTTTCATCTTTGATTTCGGGATCTTGGTTGGTCATTGTCCAGTGTTGTCCCCAATAACCGTCAAAATCTTTATTTTGAAACCAGGGTAGATAATGTACATATACTTTTTTTGGATTCTCTTTAACCACATCCATACCAGAAATATCAACAATATACCCCTGTTTCTCAAGCTCTAGAAATTCTATTTCTTCCTCCAGAACTTTTAATAATTCGGCATCGGTATATGTTGTGTCCTGAACAACTTCTGCTGCAGATTGTTCTTCAATCTGTTGTTGTTCAATTAAAGTAATGTCTTCTTTTTCACAAGAATAAAAGAAAAAAATAATAAGAAAAAGGAAAAAAATAAAGGTACTCGAAGATCGTAACATATCACAAATATTAAATTAAACGTTAAACAAAATGTCTAAAGAGTTTTTATGTTTAGAAGAAAATTTGTGAATAATTAGACAATGTGTTCTAATGTTTAATACATCAGAGTTCATGCTTTTGTGACGAAAGTGAGGGTTTCCCCTCTTTGTAATACGTTATTTGCATTAAAATTAGTTAAATTCTTTTTCTCTAAAAAGAAATATGCTGTTTTTTTATTTTTTATTATCTGAAAATCAGTTATTTATATTTATTTCAAATAAAATTTAATACCTGCTAATGATACTTCACTTCAATAATGATAACCTATAGATAGAGATCATCAATACTACAATAGATAAGAAATACCTTGATTCATTTATGATTTTCATAATATCTCTTACTTTAATCATAAAACCTTTTAGAATGAAAATTAAAAGAACCGGGATTATTTTATATGTTAAAAAATATGAGGAATCTATTGTGTTTTATAAAACTATTTTAGAGCTACCTATTTTATTTCAAAATAATGAATTAACATGTTTTGATTTGCATGGCACTTATTTAATGGTTGAAAAAGAAGATAGAGAAGATTATTTGAAAATGACTGAAATAAACGCAAAGGCATTTAGCTGTATACGAATAAATGTAGATGATGTACAAAGAGTAGCAAACGATTTAAAGAAAAAAGGAGTAGCCGTTGATTATCAGGAACATCATTGGGGAAAAGTAGCAAAATTCTACGACCCCGATAGCAATCTAATCGCATTTAAGGATGAAGAAACTTTTGCTAAACAGATAGAAGAATATATTCTGAAATCAAAATAACTTTTGCAAATACCTAAATAGAGAATAAATACAGGTATAGATTTTAATTGTCGATAGACAATTGTATTTTTGAAGAACAAAAAAGTCACCTACATGAAAATTGTAATATCTCCCGCTAAATCATTGGATTTTGAAACCACATTGCCAACTCAGCAGTATACGGCTCCGACTTTTCTTACCGAAATAGAAAAGTTAAATAGTGTATTAAAGAAAAAGACACCCAAAAAATTGTCTGAACTAATGAGTATAAGTGATAAGTTAGCACAACTTAATTGGCAACGTAATCAGGAGTTTCATCTCCCGTTTACAAAAGAAAATGCAAGACCTGCGGTATATTCATTTAATGGAGATGTGTATATCGGATTAGATGCGTATACTATTCCCGAAAAAAAAATAGACGCATTACAAGATCAATTAAGAATACTTTCTGGATTGTACGGAGTTCTAAAACCTTTAGATCTAATGCAACCTTATCGTCTTGAGATGGGGACTAAATTAAAAGTGGGGCGAAAAAATAATTTATACGAGTTTTGGAAAAAAACAATTACCCAGTATTTCAATGATGAATTACAGGATGATGAATTGTTTATTAACCTGGCAAGTAATGAATATTTTAGCGTAATCGATAAAAAAGCATTAAAAGTACCTGTGATTACTCCACAATTTAAAGATTGGAAAGGAGACAAACTTAAAATGATAAGCTTCTTTGCCAAAAAAGCCAGAGGGATGATGGTTCGTTATATTATAGATACTGGTGCAGAAACTATTGAAGATTTAAAAGGGTTTAATTATGAAGGATATGGGTTTAGTGAAGAATATACGACTAAGCCCAATGAATTGGTTTTTGTACGGTAACTTAATATGGTAATTGTAATATGTAAGTAAGTATCAAAATCTTCAATTACTAACTTCCGTTTTCAAATGCATCTAATTTTAGTATCTTCAACCCAGATATTAGTAACACAAATCATTAGATGCAAAAAATTATCAATTTTCTCGATAGAGTTGGTGAGAAAATAGGAGTACTGGTTAGTTGGGTAGCAGCGTTACTGGCAATAGTCATTGGTCTTGATGTAATTATTCGCTATATCTTCAAGTTTACATATGTCTGGATGATCGAAATAGAGATTTATCTCTTTGGGATGATATTTCTTCTAGCATCTGGGTATACTTTTAAATACGAGAAACACGTACGGGTAGATGTTTTTTATACCAAACTTTCTAGAAAAGGAAAAGCCTGGATAGATCTTTTAGGAGGAGCTCTTTTGCTTATTCCCTGGTGTTATGTAGTTATTGTTTCTTCCTGGTATTATGGATTATCTTCTTTTATGATAGGAGAAGGTTCGCCTCAACCAGGAGGCTTACCTGCGCTATATGTACTTAAGTTTTGCATTACTTTGGGGTTTGTTTTTCTGTTACTTCAAGGAATATCCCATATGTTGAAATCAATTCAAATTATTTTTAATAAGAATTAGAAATGGAATACCTGGCAATAGTATTATTTGTAATTATCTTCATTCTGATTCTAAGAGGATATCCGGTTGCTTTTACGTTAGGAGGGATTTCGGTTGCTTTTGCCTTTGGGGTATCTATTTTTGCTCCAGAAGCGTTCCAGATGTCTACATTTTATTTACTTCCTGCAAGAATAATGGGTGTAGTCAATAACTATGTGTTAATGGCAGTTCCTCTGTTTATTTTTATGGGAATTATGCTAGAAAAATCAGGTCTTGCAGAGAGTTTATTAGAAACTATGGCGATGATGTTTGGTCGTGTACGTGGTGGTTTGGCAATTTCTGTAGTGATTGTTGGTGCTTTACTTGCCGCATCTACCGGGATTGTGGGAGCAACAGTTGTAACAATGGGATTGATAAGCCTGCCCACAATGCTTAAACGAGGATACAAAACAGAACTTGCCACCGGAGTGATAGCATCGTCAGGAACATTAGGGCAAATCATTCCGCCTTCGATTGTATTGGTATTATTAGCAGACACCATCAATAGCTCATCAAGAGGATCGGCCTCTGTAGATGTAGGAGCATTATTTTCTGCAGCACTATTACCAGGCTTGATATTGGTAGGACTATATATTCTATACATTTTAATAAAGTCTTTTATTCACAAAGAAGATGCACCCAGTATTCCTGCAGAGGAGATAGCTGCATTTAGAGGAGCTGATTTTACGTCAAAAATTCTAAAAGTACTCTTCTTGCCAATACTCTTAATTGTATTGGTGTTAGGTTCTATTTTTACCGGAATTGCTTCTCCTACAGAAGCCTCTGCTATCGGAGCTATTGGTGCAACTCTATTAACTGTAATTCAAAAAAAGTTTTCGTTTAAAATTCTAAAAGAAGTGGCTCAGGAAACTACAAAACTAACATCGATGGTGTTTTTTATTCTTTTAGGAGCAACGACATTTACCTTAGTGTTTAGAACGTTAGGAGGAGATGCATATCTGCAAGAATTGATTATGTCATCTAATTTAACACCTCTTATGTTTTTGCTATTGGTAATGGTAGTGATTTTTATTGCAGGTTTTTTTATAGATTTTATTGAAATTGTTTTTATTATTGTGCCGGTAGTAACTCCTATTTTTAATGCTTTTGGTATGGATATGTTGTGGGTTGGGATTTTACTAGCATTAAATCTGCAAACGTCATTTTTAACACCACCATTTGGCTTTGCTTTGTTTTATCTTAAAGGTGTGGCACCAGATCATGTAAAAACCAGTCAGATTTATAGAGGAATTATACCATTTATCATCATTCAATTAATTATTGTTGGTGTTGTTGTATTTTTTCCTGAAATTATTTTTATATCAAAATAGAATACTTAAAAATATATCCTTTAGAAACGATAAAAGAATATCCTTTTTCTATTTCTAAAGATGTTTACTAATATAGTACTAAGTCTTATGAAATTTGTTATCATCCAAAAGCATAAAATGTTAAGGTATTTGACCTTAGTAGCCACTGTAGTGTTATTTCTTTCTTGTTTGGGAGACCCACCGGCAAGTATGCGTACTACTTCGTATGATGTGACTAAACCAGATAAAGTTTTTTATTGGAAAATGACGACTACCTGGCCACCAAACTTTCCGGTAGTAGGTGAAGTTGCAGAGAAATACTCAGAATGGGTAGACGAGTTGTCTAATGGGCAGATTAAAATAAAAGTATATGGAGGAGGAGAATTAGTCCCCCCGCTAGAAGCTTTTGATGTAGTATCCCAGGGAACTATAGAGATGGGATGTGGAGCAGCATATTATTGGGCTGGAAAAACCCCGGCAGCTCAGTTTTTTGCAGCCGTACCATTTGGGATGAATAGCCAGCAAATTACCTCCTGGTTAGAAACGGGAGGAGGATATGAATTATGGAAAAAGACATACGCCAAATTTAATCTCGTACCATTTATGGGAGGAAATACTGGGGTACAGATGGGCGGATGGTTTAACCGCGAAATCAATTCTGTAGAAGATTTTAAAGGACTAAAAATGCGTTTACCGGGAATTGGCGGGAAAGTATTAGAAAAAGCCGGCGGGGCAGCAGTTTTGGTTGCGGGCAGTGAGGTGTATACAAGCTTAGAAAGAGGAGTTATCGATGCGACAGAATGGATTGGCCCGTATCATGATTATAAAATGGGATTTCATAAAATTGCAAAATATTACTACACCCCGGGATGGCATGAGACCGGTTCACAACTCGAGTTTTTTATTAATAAGAACCTATATGATGGTTTGCCTCCACATCTACAAGCAGTTTTAGAAGCAGCTTCTAAGCGTGCACAAGTATGGGTTTTGGCAGAGTTTGATAGACAAAATGGGATTTATCTCGATAAATTAGTGAATGAAGAAGGTGTTGAGATTCGCGAATTTTCTAAAGAAACTCTGGATGCTCTGCGAGGATTTACCGATGAAGCTATCCAGGAAATGATAGGAGACGATCCACTTTCTAAAGAAGTGTATGAGAGCTATTCTGGTTTTCAAAAAAAGATATCTAAATGGTCCGAAGTAACAGAAAAAGCTTATTATAATAAAATACAGAAATGATCAAAAAAACCGTTTCAAAAGAACTCTTTTGAAACGGTTTTTTTACTTATTATAGGGTGTTTGTTATAATTCTATTGTGGTTTCATTACCATCTGCATCGGTTTGGGTTGCGATATTATCACACTCTCCATCACCATAGTTCAAGGTAATTACCGCGCTATTTTCTGTCGTTACCATAACACCACTCACAGTATATTGGCACGAACTTTCGTCACGTAAAGGAGTTGTAATCTCTACAGCAAATCGATCACCATTACTAAACTGAGTAAGGCTACTACCTGTGGTTAAGCTATAAAAAATTAGATTAGGTGGCGTATCTGGATTACTGTTTCCGGGGAAAGATTCTGTTTCAAAATTTGTTTTACTAGTTGCCGAAAGTCCATCTTTCCATGCAAATGCAAAATCAGAATTTGTAGTAAATTTGGTATTACCCGTATCACTGTTAAAAGAGAATATCGTAGTTGCAGTTCCGCTTACGGTAATATCTTTATAAACAATTTTATCCAAACTATAAGTAATTTCTATTTTACTTTCTGTATCCAGCTTAAGGCTAAAACTCATCTGAATTCTACCAGAAATTACTTCGCCATTGGGTAGCTCACAATTATCTCCAAAATCGATAGTAACCGTTTTCTTTTCATCTGTTACTTCAGAAGTAATAGTTGCACACTCAGGTGTTTTTACATTAGAAAAAGATTTGTTACCAATATTAGTTTCGGTATTGAAAACATTTTCTACAATAGAATTGATTTCTTTATTAGCCGATGTGATGTCTTTATATTGTTTAGAAGTCGTAACTGCAGTAGTTGGTATTTGTGTTTCGTCGTCATCATTGTTACAGCTTAGCAAGAAGCTACAGGTTATGAATAACAGGCCTGCATAGGCAAAAACTCTTTTTTTCATTGTTAAAGGCTTTAATTAATAAATTGAAAAATTATTTGTGGGACGTATGATCAGTAAACGATCATAACCTACAGAATCTTATAAAGAGTGTAGTTAATTTGTGTTAAGGTTATGTTATAAGATGTTATTGTTATAGAATCAATTAGGATTGAAATATTGTTAAAGATATCACAGATTGGTTTTATTTATATCAATTTTAATAGTACTGTTGCACAGCATTTTTCTTATGAATATCTTCGTAGCGAATGTTCGCTAAAAATGGTTTTAACTCATAATTTATATCATGCAAATCAAAAAAGTTTTAGTAGCTAATCGGGGGGAAATTGCAATCCGTATTTTTAGAGCTTGTACAGAAATTGGATTAGAAACAGTAGGAGTGTATACCTACGAAGATCGATATTCTTTACATAGGTACAAGGCGGATGAAGCGTATCAGATTGGTGAAAATAATGAACCATTAAAGCCTTATTTAAATGTAGAGGCTATTATAAAGGTTGCCAAAAAAAATAATGTAGATGCAATTCATCCTGGGTATGGATTTCTTTCTGAGAATGCAGAATTTGCACAACAATGTTTAGAAAATGATATTATATTCATTGGTCCCAAAGTATCAGTTTTACGTTCTCTGGGAGATAAGATTACAGCTAAAAAAGTAGCGATCGAGAATAATATCCCTATTATAGAAAGTAATAAGGAGGACCTTACAGATATAAAAATTGCTTTAAAAGAAGCAAAGCGTATTGGTTATCCGATAATGCTTAAAGCTGCTTCTGGAGGTGGAGGCCGAGGGATGCGAGTGATTCGAAATGATGAAGAACTCGAAAAAGCATATCCAGAATCCCGAAGAGAAGCCTTAAATGCATTTGGAGATGATACCGTATTTCTAGAGAAATTTGTAGAGAATCCAAAACATATCGAAATACAGATTGTAGCAGATCATCATGGTAATATGGTACACCTTTTTGAACGGGATTGCTCGGTACAACGACGCTATCAAAAGGTAATCGAGTATGCACCTTCTTTTGGAGTATCCGAAGCTATAAAACAGGATTTGTATACGTATGCCCTTGCAATATGTAAAGCAGTAGATTATAATAATATTGGTACTGTAGAATTTTTGGTAGATGAAGATCAAAGTATCTATTTTATTGAAGTAAATCCTCGTGTACAGGTAGAACACACAGTGACAGAGATTGTAACAGGAATAGATCTGATCAAAGCCCAGATATTTATTGCTGGAGGATATAAATTATCTGATAAGCAGATCAAAATTGAAAGTCAGGAGAGTATAAAAACAACAGGGTTTGCATTACAATGTAGGATTACAACAGAAGATCCCGAGAATGATTTTAAACCCGACTACGGGACTATTACAACCTATCGTAGTGCTTCGGGGTTTGGGATTCGGTTAGATGCTGGTAGTGTGTATCAGGGAGTAACCATTTCGCCATTCTTTGACTCGATGTTGGTTAAAGTTTCGGCAAATAGCAGAACTCTGGATGGTGCATGTAGAAAAATGTTAAGAGCATTATCTGAGTTTAGAATTCGTGGTGTAAAAACCAATATGCCATTTTTAGCCAATATTCTAAGGCATGAGACTTTTAGAAAAGGGGAGGTAACCGTTAATTTTATTCAGAATACAAAATCGTTATTTACAATTAAAGAACCTCGTAATCGAGCTACCAAATTGGCTAATTTCTTAGGGGATATTATTGTTAACGGTAATCCTGATGTTAAGAAGATAGACCATACCAAAACGTTTGTAACACCTGTTGTTCCAAAATTTGATGAAACCTCGGGATATACAAAAGGAACCAAAGATTTACTTACCGAATTAGGACCAGAGAAGTTTGCAGCATGGCTCAAGAATGAAAAGAAAATTCATTTTACAGATACTACAATGCGTGATGCGCATCAAAGTTTGTTGGCAACCAGGATGCGTACCTATGATATGGTTAAAGTGGCAGAAGGATTTGCCAAAAACCATCCCGAAATCTTTAGTATGGAAGTCTGGGGAGGAGCTACTTTTGATGTATGTCTTCGTTTCCTTAAAGAAAATCCATGGGAAAGACTTCGTTCGCTACGAAAAGCAATGCCCAATCTATTGCTTCAAATGTTGATTCGTGGCTCTAATGGTGTAGGATATACGGCATATCCTGATAATTTGATCGGAAAATTTGTAGAACAATCCTGGGAGAATGGAGTAGATGTATTTCGAATTTTTGACTCCTTAAACTGGATGAAATCTATAGCTCCCTGTATCGAACATGTACGTACCAGAACACAGGGCCTTGCCGAAGGATCTTTATGTTATACAGGAGATATTTTAGACCCTAATCGAACAAAGTATACTCTCGAGTATTATATTCAGCTGGCAAAAGATATCGAAAATGCAGGAGCACATATCCTGGGAATCAAAGATATGGCAGGATTACTAAAACCATATGCCGCTTATGAATTGGTTTCGGCATTAAAATCCGAAATTAATATTCCAATACATCTGCATACGCACGATACTTCTTCGGTACAATCTGCTACATATCTTAAAGCAATAGAAGCAGGTGTAGATGTTGTAGATGTTGCTTTAGGGGGATTATCCGGGCTAACAGCGCAACCCAATTTTAATGCCATAACAGAAATGATGAGATTTCATGAGCGCGAGAACGTTATGGATATCTCTAAATTAAATGAGTATTCTAATTATTGGGAGGCTGTACGCGAATATTATTATGTTTTCGAATCTGGACTAAAAGCAGGAACAGGAGAGGTATATCAACACGAAATTCCGGGAGGGCAATATTCTAACTTAAAACCACAAGCGCAAGGATTAGGGTTAGCAGATCGCTTTCATGAAATTACTAAAATGTACGGAGAGGTAAATGAGCTTTTTGGAGATATTGTAAAGGTAACACCAAGTTCTAAAGTAGTAGGGGATATGGCGCAATACCTGGTGAGTAATAACCTAACCATAGAAGATGTAAAAGAGCGGGGAGATACTATTTCATATCCACAATCGGTGGTTAGTTTGTTTAAAGGAGAATTAGGGCAGCCCGTTGGCGAATTTCCAAAAGAACTTCAGAAATCAATACTAAAAGATCAAAAACCGTTTACAAACAGACCCAATGCACATCTGGAACCTGTTGATTTTGAAATCGAATTCGCAGAGTTTGTCAAAATTTTTAAAAGAGGTATGGGAAGAGAACTGGATATTACAGATTTCCTTTCTTATAAGCTGTACCCAAAAGTTTTTACAGGAGCTTATAATCATCACTTAAAATATGGTAATGTGATGACGATCCCAACCAAAAACTTTTTTTACGGAATGACACCCGGAGAAGAAATTATTATAAAACTGGATAAAGGGAAAATACTGTTAGTAGAATTAATATCGGTAGGAAAACCTAATGATAATGGTAAAGTCACTGTATTCTTTAAAGTAAATGGTCAAACCAGGAATGTAGAGATACAAGACCATTCCATTAAGGTAGATAAAGTAATACATGCCAAAATTGATAAAGCAGATACCAAGCAGATAGGCGCCCCTTTACAGGGATCATTATCTTCAATATTAGTAAAAACAGGTCAGGAAATAAAAAAGAATGACCCACTCTTTATTATCGAAGCCATGAAAATGGAAACCACCATCACAGCCAATGAAGATGCTGTGATTAAGAAAATCGTTCTTAAATCAGGTACAATGGTCAATGCAGATGATTTGGTGATTATGCTTAAATAGTTTACCCGTTTTCGTGCTATGTTATCCTGTTATAGCATAGAACAAAAAAATATAAACCTCACAGGTTTCAAAAACCTGTGAGGTTTTAAAACTACTTTCTATTCGTTTGCAACTACTTATCAGATCCCTTTGTAGTTTAGAAAATCTTTCTATTTTTACAATAGAATAACATTTCAGGGAAACATTGAGAATCAGGCCTATTCAAATATCATTATTTATACTATTCGTATTAGGAGCATTATTTGGGCTCATGTTTTTAAGTCAAAAAGGAGGCGTTCAAAAAGCTCAAACACAAGATGATGGGTTCTCGTATGAAGGGATTTCGGTTAAATACCCCACGCATACTACGTTTTTGGGATTAGAAAAAGATTCATCACTTACAAGAGAAGATATTCTTGAAGTTACTCAGATTGTAACTCCACTGGATATCGAGACCGATGAAAGTAAAAAAGATATTGCCTTAACAGAGGAAATTAAAAAGCTTCCTGACTTCTCAAAAATTGATACAACTCGCATTGTTAGGATCAAATACCCAGAGAGTAATCCCGGTTTTGCAGATGAGTTGAGAGAAAAGCTATCTTCCAGATCGTGTAGAATTATACATTATGGTGATTCTCAGATCGAAGGAGATCGTATTACAGGATATCTTCGTAACAGGCTTCAGGGGATGTATGGTGGTAGTGGCCCCGGGTTTCTTCCTGTGTTACCTGTGTATAACCAAATAAGTGCTATTATAGAACCAAGCGAAAATTGGCAACGTCATGCGCTTTTTGATCCAACCCAAAAAAAGTTTTCACATCGAAAATATGGAGCATATCTTTCTGCTTCTCGTTTTACAGCATATCAAAAAGAGCTTCCGGATAGCACTATGGTTGATTCTTTACCAATCATCAAAGCTTCTGTAAAAATAGGGAAGTCTAAGAAAGCATATGCAAAATTCAGGTATTTTACCAATATAGGTTTGCATTATGGTAATTGTAACTTTCCGATCAAAGTATCGGTATATAATGGTGGAGTTTTAATTCAGCAAGATGATTTGATTGCAGATGGTAAATACCATCAATATAAAATAAGAACAGCAACTACACCTACAGATCTTAAAATTGAACTGGAAGGTAAGGTGAGCGCCGATTTTTATGGATTAACATTAGATGGGGGAGCTAAAGTGCAAATCGATAATGTAGCGATGCGTGGTGCTTCGGGAACTGTTTTTACAAGCTCTAATGCTACTGTCTATAGTCAGATGATGAGGCAACTAAGGCCCAAAATTGTCATTATGCAATATGGGGGTAATACGATGCCATATCTTAAAGATTCTACAGATGTAACCAAGTATACTAAACGAATTGTCAGGCAGATAGATTGGATTAGAAGACGAGCAAAAAATACCAACGTTTTATTTATAGGGCCTACAGATATGTGTCTTCCGGTAAACGGTAAAATGGAAACCTACCCATTATTGCCGTATCTTAATGCTGAATTAATGAAAACCTGTCTCGAAAATAATGTAGCCTATTGGAGTATGTATGATGCTATGGGTGGAAAAGGTGCGATGAAATTATGGGTAGACGAAAAACTAACCGCCAAAGACTATATGCATTTTACCTGGAAAGGAACCAAAATAATTTCAGAACTATTTTTTACAGCCCTATACCTTGACCTCAAAGAACCTAATAACCATGATGACACGTAACAAATTATTCATTTATATATGGCTTTTAACATTACCTTTGATGGCACAAACCTATGTTATAGATACCATACAAAATAAATATCCTTTTGTGAATTGGAAAGCCAATACCATAAAAATGGCAGAAAATTCACCAGCATTTAAAACACTTTTTCGCAAATTAGACACCATTGCAAAAGGGGGAAAAGAAAATTTGCACGTTTTTCATATCGGGGGATCTCATATACAAGCAGATATTTATTCGAATCGCTTACGATCATACCTACAGATGATGAGCCCTACTGCAAAAGGACAACGCGGATTTATTTATCCATTTAGTATTGCCAAGACCAATAATCCTGGTAATTATAGAGTAAAGTATGATGGCGAATGGAAAGGATATCGATGTTCGGTTCGAAAAGATAGCGTTGCCTGGGGATTATCGGGAGTAACAGCAGTTTTTAAAGACAGTATATCGAATGTGAAAATAATAGCGAATGGAAATAATTATCATGAAAAGATGTACGATTTTAACAAAATCAGGATTTTTTATGATAATTGGAGCGATGACTATGAAATATCTTTTAAGCAAGATTCGCTGGTATCAGCAATTAAAGAAAATAAGGAAGCTCACTTTATAGAATTTGCATTACATAAAAGTGTTGAAGAAATAGAGTTTTGTATTCGCAAAATTAAAGATGAAGAAAAAGCCGAGTTTTTGATGATGGGTATCGAATTGATGAACGATAATAATGGGATTCAGTATACTTCTATTGGGGTGAATGGAGGTAGTTTTTCATATTATAAAAGATGCCGCTTTTTTGATGATCAATTATTGCTATACAAACCAGATTTATTTATAGTATCTATTGGTACCAATGATGCATATCACCCCGATTTTAATCCAGATGAGTATAAAGCATACTATACAGATTTAATCAAATTAATACAAAAGGCTAATCCCGATTGTGCTGTATTGCTTACGGTACCTAATGATTCTTATTATAAAAAGAAATTTCCGAACCCTAGAACCAGAATTGCTCAAAAGATTATTTATGAAGTAGCAAAAGAGCAAAAAATGGCGGTTTGGGATTTTTATGAAATCATGGGAGGTTTTAATTCTTCAAAAGATTGGTATGCAAATAAACTAATGCCTAGAGATCGTATTCATTTTACGGTTATGGGATATCGTATAAAAGCAGATCTTTTGTTACAGGCACTGGCGCATTCATGGGAAAACGAATTGCAATTAGAACCAAACTCTATTTTGAATCAGGTAATTAATGAATAGACTTATTGACATATTTTCTTTTTCAGAAGATTTTCCGTTGATCTTTACACAGGCGAACTTCTGGATTTTCTTTGCAGTAATATATTTTATTTATGCTATAGTGTATAGCAAAAAAAGTTTACGAAGTGCTTATCTCTTTGCTATAAGTTTACTTTTTTATTATAAAACCAGCGGCCTTTTTATTGGGATTTTACTATTTAGTACGGTAAATGATTTCTTTTTGGGTAGAGCTATTTATAAAAGTAGATCGGTACTGGTTCAAAAAACATTGGTTGCTATAAGTGTGATTATTAACCTGGGAACACTCTGTTATTTTAAATATGCCTATTTCTTTACAGAATCATATAATTTCCTTTTTCAGACCGATTACGAAGTTATTAATTACCTCGCGCAATGGACTAATACCTGGAGCGGGGTAGATTACTTTACAGTAGATAAAATTATTCTTCCTGTTGGGATTTCTTTTTATACATTTCAAACGATTAGTTACAGTGTAGATATTTATAGAAAACAAATCAAACCATTAACATCTATTATTGATTTTGGATTTTTTGTTAGCTTTTTTCCGCAGTTGGTTGCTGGACCCATAGTAAGGGCTGCTGATTTTGTGCCTCAGATCAGAAAAGAAATTACCATTACCAAAAAAGATTTTGGCCAGGCAACTTTTATGATTCTAAAGGGCTTGATCAAAAAAATGTTGTTTGCCGATTATATTGCAGCTAATTTTATGGATCGGGTATTTGATGTCCCCGAGATGTTTTCTGGTTTTACCAATATCATGGCGATGTTTGGGTATTCGCTACAAATCTATGGTGATTTTTCTGGGTATACCGATATTGCTATTGGGTTAGCATTGCTTATGGGGTATAAACTACCAGTTAATTTTAATTCGCCGTATAAAGCGATTCACTGTGGCGATTTCTGGAGACGTTGGCATATTTCGCTATCCAGCTGGCTTAAAGATTATTTATATATACCTATTGGGGGTAATCGTAATGGCTCTATTTTTTCCTATACATTTATACTGATTTTTACATTTTTAGGAGTTTTTGCAATATCTGATTATTCGATAGCACTATTGGCCGCTTCGGGAATTGGTGCTATGCTTATTATTACATTGTTCTCTCCCAGATTGGCCTGGCATTTTAATAGAAATGTTAATATTATGATTACCATGTTGGTCGGTGGATTATGGCACGGCGCCTCATGGAAATTTGTAATCTGGGGCGGACTTAATGGTATCGGAATCGTAGCATACAAATATTGGCGTAAGATAAGCCCGTATGAAGAATCTAAAGCCTGGTATGTCTTGCTATGGCGAATTGCACTGACTTTTGTGTTTATTACGTTTACCCGTATCTATTTTAGAGGAAACAGTATGGATCACATTGATCGTTTTTATCAACAAATAGTCACTAATATGGATTGGCCGAATGCCCTGGCTGTACTATGGGAGTATCGTATGGTATTTATTGTTATGCTTTTGGGGTATATTACTCACTGGTTACCGTATCGTACCAAAGGTTGGATAGAAAACGCATTTATTAAAAGTAATATGCTTGTTAAAGCTGTCGTTGTGATAGCGGTAGCAATTGTCTGTTACCAAACCTATGCAGCCGATTTTCAACCTTTTATTTATTTCCAGTTTTAGACAGTAAAGCGTTAGAGTAGGGGAAGGATTTGAGTTGTTATTCCTATATTCTTCGAACCCTAATTATATAAGTACCCACCCCCACTTGTGTAAGTAGGTATTGGGCAATAATGTTAGTGGTTATTTATTTAATGGCTGATGTAAAGCAATTCTGTTTCCTTCACTATCTTCAAATTCTGCAACAAAACCCAGGTCTCCATTTGATGTTTTTGGATACAACATTTGTCCACCACTTTCAATTGCTATTTTTAAGGTCTTGTCTATGTTTTCTGTATTGAAGTAAATTACAACTCCGTTATGTGTTGGGTTGTAGATTTCTCCCTTTGCCAGTGCTCCCGAAATTCCGGTGTTTTCTTCTACAAAAGGAAACAAAGCCATTTCGTTATTATCAATAATTTCTCTTTCAAAAGTGAAGTTAAATACAGATTTGTAAAATTGAATAGCTCTATCAATATCTGTAACCGGAATTTCAAAATAAACAACTGGATTACATTTCTTTGTCATCTTATTATTTTATAATTGGTTAACGATATCTTTTGATGTATCAGAACAAGAAGTTATCGTTAGCACAAAAGTAATATATAGAATGTACTATTTGGTTCTTATCATTTATATATTCTTATCCTCCGCTTGTCTTGTCCTGCAATAAGGCTTTGTCATATCCAGCGATAAGGCCCCGCTGTACCTAACGAATACATGGAAGAAAAGCAATCGTAAAAAAACGATATTAATGTAAATGTTTATGTCGGTTTTTATCAGGATAGTCCTAACTCCCTATCTTTTGGGGTATATGGCCAGATCAATTTCTTCTTTTACTTTTTTAAATAATACTACTACCTTCGTAATTCGTAATTCGTAATTCGTAATTCATAACTCGTAATTCATAATTCGTAATTCATAATTCATAATTCATTTGTTTCTACATACCCACCCATATGAACCGTTTTTCCCTAAAGGAGCTACCAAACTAATTATAGGAACATTGCCGCCACCAAGGTTTACTACCAGAGAATTAAAAAAAGGAGATGTCGATTTCTGTTATGGTAGTATAAGTGGTTTGCTATGGCCTGTTTTGGATAACATATTTGATTTGGGTTTAAAATTTGAGACTACGCAACAAGCAATAGATCAAAGAAAAAACTTCTTAACCTCTAGAGGAATAGGAGTTTGTGATATAGTGCATAGTTGTGAGCGAGAAAAGATCGATGCATCAGACTTAGGAATGCAAAATAGTACGCTTAGGGATGTGATATCATATTTAAAACAATATCCACAAATAGATACATTGCTTTTTACAGGGGGCAATAGTAAAAATGGCCCCGAATATTTTTTTAGAAGACACCTAAAAGGATATGATCTCAAATTAGAATTGGTATCAAACGATATTCCAAGAATACATCGATTTAGTTTAGAAGATAGAATCATCAATACAGTATCTCTTACTGCACCATCGGGAGCCGCTAATCGATCTATAGGAAGTTTACAGGAATATAAGGCATTAAAAAAAGCAAACCCTAAATTCAATACTATTGATTTTAGGGTGATGCAATATCAAAAATATTTTTAATCCGGGTTTAGAGTTTATTCAGATTCTTCCTCGGTTTTCTTCTTTGTAGTTTTCTTTGCAGCTGGTTTGGCTTTTGGTTTTGATTCGGCTTTTGGGGGCGTCTCAGCTTTTGTTTTTGGCTCAGTTTTTGGCGTGGGTTCTGTTTTAGCTTCTGTTTTAGGTTTTGCTGCTGCTATAGCAGTTGATTTTTTGCGACGTCTTAATCTTCCATATGTCCCCATAATGATTTTACCACGACGTGTTTTTTTATCTCCTTTGCCCATACATTAGAATTTTAGATTAAAGAATTGATTAAGTGTGAATTACTAATGTAAGGATTTAGAAATAGAAATGAAAAAACCTGTTGTGCATTTAGATGTTTTTTTAACTATAATCCGTCAATTCGAGTGATTCGACTTTAGGAGAAGTGTATCGAGAATAGGATTTTAGCTTAAAAAAGCTATTCTCGATAGTTCTGCTGAGTCCTTCGATAAACTCTAGACAGGCCTTGTCGAAATGCTTTTCAAATGTCTTCGACAGGCTCAGACTGACATTATAAGCTTAACTAAACGATATTACCCAGATCATGCATTAGAAAATCTATTGCATCTTGAAACTACTTCGATAAAAAAAAACTATTTTCGAGCGAATCAAAAAAGTAAGGATGAGTTCATTTCGAAAAACAGTAAAACACCGGTATCGTATTTCGAAAAGAAAGTTTCTTCTTATTCTTTATGGTATACTCATTTTTATTCATTTCGTTCTTAGGGATACTATATACCCCATCAATATTATATATTATGCATTTCCTGTACTAGTTCTACTGATCGGAAATTTAGTGTTATGTGTATTGTTTTTTAAGGTGAAAAAAATATTGTATTTCTTAATCGGATGTTTTGTGTGTGTATCGTTGTATTGGTATACGGGCTACTATAGGATGCAATCCCCACCAGAACTTTCTGATAAAAGCAATAGCATATTGTTTTGGAATATCGCAAGAAAAGGAAAGCGATCGATGGATATTATTATCAAAAAAACAAAGGAACAAAGACCGTCTTTTATAGGATTGGTCGAAGCCGAAGAGTTGACCGATAAGGATATAATGCGATTTGAGGAGACATTTCCATCATACAGTATACAAAAACTGAAAGGAGGGATGGTGCTGGCAGTAAAAGGAGAGATCGATGATATCCGGTATTACTGCAAAGACGAGAGTTTTAAGTTTAATTATATAACCGTTACTCTTGCGAATCAAAAAACAGCAATACTGGTTGCAGATGTTAATGCCGTACCTTTTACCAATAGAAAATCGGCATTACATACGATCTATGAATTCACTATAAAAAATAACCCTTCTTTTATTATAGGAGACTTTAATACCCCTTATGAAAGTGTGCATTTTGGTGATTTTAAAAATAACCTGAATAGTTTTCATAAGATGTCGAAAGGGTTTACAGCAACCTGGCCTTATGGGATTCCTTTATTCGAAATAGATCAAATATGGAGTGCCAAAGCGATTAGACCGGTTTTGCTAAAAAAAGAACATTACAAAATATCAGATCATGCGCTCTTAATAGGGGTATATGAATGAACACAATGGGTGTGATAAATGTACCACCAGATTTAAAAAGAAGCTACTACTTTTTATATTGATAGTGACCAATAATCTTATAATCAAACAGACAATCTGCTACTACTTGTCCGCCACCAATGTTATGAACGATTAAATAGCGTTGTTGATCACCAGATTTTTTATTGACTACCATACCAATATGGGTTAGCCCTCCTCCCAGGCTCCAACATACAATATCACCTGGGATATAGTCTTTTGGGTCATTAGTTATCGGTTTTGTTTTCCCAAATCTTGAAAAAAACTTCATCAGGTTAGGAACTCTTCTGTGATCAATATTTTTATCGGTTTTAGACAATCCCCAATTTTTGGGATATAACCCAAAATTAGCACGCATATCTTCATGTACTTCTTTCTGTAAATCAATATCTAAAGCTCTGTAGGCTCTAATTACTACATCGGTACATACTCCTTTATCGCTGGGGACATCACCATTTGGATAGTCGATAGAGAAATAAGTAGGATCATATGTAACTTTGTTTTTGGTTAATGCTATGGCAGCATCAGATAATTGATCTTTAAAGTCGGTTTGCCCAAAATTAAATTGAACAAAAAGCACGAAAAGACATAAAGAAAGTATGCGATGTTTTGTAATCATAGATTGATTCTTACTATAGTATACAGGTTGTGCATTTTGAGCTAAAATAGTTTTCAAAATGTCAGTTCGAGTGATTTTTTGATAAAAAAATTGTATCGAGAACCCTTTAAAGTTTAGAATTCTTATTCTCGATATAAATTTTACTCATTTTAATCGTAAAATTCACTCGAATTGACAGAATTTTATCAAAATGCACAACTGGTTATTTTATAAATGTTAATACAAGGATAATGCCATGTATTAACATATTATGATATCTTTTTACTCTGAATTCGAAACGTTATCAGCAATGAGAAATATCGTTATATCTCAGTGATTGATCAAAAGATACAAAATCACCGAATACTTTTTACAAAGTTACCAATGTTATCTGTTCCATGTTGAGTTACATGTTTTATAAAAGCAGAACCAATGATAGCACCTTTGGTTGTTTTGGTTGCTTGCATAAATGTTTCATTGTTACTGATTCCGAAACCAACAATTTGCGGGTTTTTAAGATTCAAAGCTTCGATACGTTCAAAATACTGCTGTTGCGTATCACCAAATGTACTTTTGGCTCCAGTTGTACTGGCAGAACTCACCATATAGATAAACCCATTAGATACATCATCTATAAATCGAATACGCTCATCTGAAGTTTGCGGAGTAATTAAAAACACATTGATCAAGCCATATTTCTCGAAAGTTGCCTGGTAATGTTCGTGATATTCATTAACCGGTAGATCGGGAATAATCAATCCGTCGATACCAATTTCCTGGCACTTGGCACAAAAAGCTTCTATGCCGTACTGCATCATAGGGTTAAAATATCCCATAATGATTAGAGGAATGTTAACCGATTTACGAATGTCTTTTAATTGTTCAAATAGAAGTTGAGTGGTCATACCATTTTTAAGGGCTGCGGTCGAACTCTCTTGTATTGTTGGCCCGTCTGCCAAAGGATCACTAAAAGGTAATCCGATTTCGATCATATCTACTCCATGTTGTTCTAGATCTTGTATGATTTTTGTAGTATCGTGAAGTGATGGATATCCAGCTGTAAAATATATAGATAGTAATTTTTTATCTTGCTCCAACGCTGTGTTTATTCTGTTCATTTTTTAGTATTTAGTATTGAGTATTTAGTATTGAGAGGCTCATAATTAGTGCTCATTACAATGTACTTACTACTGAATTGTTATAATTTAAAATAGTCTATGTAGGTGTCAAGGTCTTTGTCACCACGACCAGAAAGGCTTATGACAACAACATCTTCGGGTCTAAATTTTTTATCATTAAAAATAGCCAGGGCATGTGAGGATTCTATTGCAGGGATAATTCCTTCTAATTGCGATAGTTCTAATCCGGCCGCCATGGCATCATCATCGGTTACAGAATAAAACTCTCCGCGTGCAGTTTTATATAGATGAGAATGTAATGGTCCAACACCTGGGTAATCCAATCCTGCAGAAATAGAATAAGGCTCTGTAATTTGTCCGTCCGGGGTTTGCATTAGCAAGGTTTTACACCCATGAATAATTCCTTCTTTTCCTAATTGCGAAGTAGCTGCGCTTTCACCACTATGTATTCCCTTTCCGGCAGCTTCTACTGCAATAATCCCAACACTGGGTTCTTCTAAAAAATGATAATATGTCCCCGCAGCATTACTACCACCACCAATACATGCTACTACATAGTCAGGATGTTCTCTTCCTTCTTTTTCTTTTAGTTGCCACTTAATTTCTTCTGAGATGATTGATTGAAATCGTGTTACCATATCTGGGTAAGGATGAGGTCCTATGGCAGAGCCAATAATATAATGTGTATCGACAGGGTTATTAATCCAATCTCGTATGGCTTCATTGGTAGCATCTTTAAGGGTTTTACTTCCCGACTTGGCAGGTCTTACTTCTGCACCAAGCATTTTCATTCGGGCTACATTGGGTGCTTGTCGTTTAATGTCAATTTCACCCATATAAACAATACATTTAACCCCCATAAGAGCACATACTGTTGCTGTAGCTACCCCGTGTTGTCCTGCTCCTGTTTCTGCAATGATTCTGTTTTTACCTAATCGTTTTGCTACAAGAATTTGCCCAATTGTATTATTTACTTTATGCGCACCGGTATGATTTAGGTCTTCGCGCTTAAGGTATACTTTGGTATTGTGTTTTTCTGAAAGGCGCTTGGCAAAATACAAAGGAGAAGGTCTCCCTACATAGTCTCTTAATAATTGATCAAACTCTTTTTTGAAAGAAGGTTCGTTCATAATATCGAGATAGGTAGTTCGTAATTCTTCGACATTAGGGTAAAGCATTTCGGGTATATATGCTCCTCCAAAATCTCCGTAATATCCTTTTTCGTTTACTTGATAATTCATTTTTTATTGTTTTTGGTTGTCATTGCGTTTATGCTGAAATGACAAGCTTTATAAATTTTTCGAGATTTTCTGTTTTTTTAACTCCGGGTTCACTTTCGAATTTGCTATTTACATCGATAGCGTGTAAATATTTAGATTCGGGACGCTTCTTAAAAGAGACAATAGCTTCGGTTTCATCAAGTCCGATACCACCACTTAAAATGAATGGAGTAGAAGAGGGGTAGCCTTTTAAGACACTCCAATCAAAAGTATATCCATTACCTCCTTTTTCTTTTCCTTTGGTATCAAAGAGAAAATAATCTACAATACCTTCGTAGGGTTGTAAACGGTTAAAATCAAATTGATCTTTGATCGAGAATACTTTCCAGAGCTTGATTTGGTTAGACCTCACAGGTCTCGAAGACCTGTGAGGTCTATTTAGACTATAATTTAACTCCTGGCAGAACAGAGGAGTTTCATTTCCGTGCAATTGAATAGCTTTAAAGTCATATTGCTTTACTTTTTCTACGATAAAATCTACAGAGGCGTCTACAAATACCCCTACTTTTTTTATTGCAGAAGGTAATTTTGGAATTTCTCCTTCAAAATTTCTGGGAGAGTTTTCATAGAAAATAAAGCCAAGGTAATCTGGTTTGAGAGCTGCAACGGCTTCTATGTTTTCCTGGTATTTCATTCCGCAAATTTTCAACTTCATCGTTTGTTGTTTTTTTAGCTTTTACTAAGTTAGACCTCACAGGTCTTTGTTTAGTTTTTGTATAAATTCTACTGCACTGGCTCCGGGGTTTTCGGTTTTCATAAAGTTTTCACCGATAAGAAAACCTTTGTATCCATATTGTTTTAGGTCTTTTATAGCCTCAATAGTACTAATACCACTTTCTGAAACTTTTACAAAATCATCGGGGATTTGAGTACTTAGGGTTTTACTAATATCTGTACTTACCTCGAATGTTTTTAGATTTCGATTGTTTACGCCCAGCATATCCAGAGATGGCATGATTGATTTTTGTAGTTCGTCCTGGTTATGAACTTCTAGTAACACATCGAGAGATAAGCTTTTGGCAAACTGGGATAAAGATTTGATCTCATCGCGCGATAAAACGGCTGCTATTAATAAGATTACATCGGCTCCATGAGCTTTGGCTTCTACTAATTGATATTCGTCGATGATAAATTCTTTGCGTAGCAAGGGCATTTGTACTGTGGCTCTGGCGAGTAAGAGATCTTCCAGCGATCCTCCGAAATACTTACCGTCGGATAGTACCGACATCCCACAAGCTCCTGCATTTTGATATCCATCGGCTACATCTTGTACACTTACTTTTTGATTGATTACAGATTTAGAGGGAGACCTGCGTTTATGTTCTGCTATGATACCGGTATCGCTATTCTGTAAAGCTTTGGCCAATGAATTTGTTTCGCGATCAAATAATACAGAATTCTCTAATTGTTTGATAGGAATGATGCTTTTTTTAAGGGCAACTTCTTTATGCTTATCGGCTATTATTTTGTCTAGGATATTCATCTATTGTTGATAGTGATTTGTTGATAGTTGTTTGTTGACGATGTTATTTTGTTGTTAGCGTTTTATAGTAATTAATAAACCCATTCAACAATTTTTTACAACTTATAATTTGTTCAATTAAATTTTTATGCTCTTTTACTTCTATATAATTTTGATCTAATGCTAAATATAACTGGGTTTCTAATTCATATAATGAACCTCTGGAAATATGGAAAAAATGTATGCTATCTGAAGAAGTTCTTCTACCACAACCTTCAGCTATATTTGAAGGAATAGAAATAGCAGATCTTCTCATTTGACTTGTCAATCCATATGTTTCGTCTTTGGGGAATTTTTTGGTTATATCATAAAGATTGTTAACCAATTTCCTTGTTTCTTTCCAAACTTTTAATTCTGTATACTCCATACGATCAATGATCAACGAATAACGATCAACTAATTTTTACTTAGTTCCTGAACTTTTTTCAATGCTACTAATCCTTTTCCAGAAAGTAGTGACTCTTTTGCTTTTTCGAATCCTTGTTTTGGTTCGAGACCTTCTACTGTGGCGATAGCCATTCCTGCATTGGCACAGACTACATTGTTTTGTGCTTCGGTACCATTACCACTTAGAATATTCATAAATATGCCAGCAGATGCTTCGATAGAATCTCCTCCGTAAATATCTTCTTGTTTCAATAGTGGTACTCCAAAATCTAAAGGAGAAAGCATTCCTTCGGTAGTATTAGAAATTGTTTTTGTGTTTCCGGTTAGCGAAATCTCATCATACCCATCCAGGGCATGGATAATAGTGAATTTTTTATCTGTATTTTGATACAAATACCCATACATCCTTGCTAACTCTAGGTTAAACACTCCTACGATTTGATTTTTTGGAAATGCTGGATTTACCATAGGTCCAAGCATATTGAAAAACGTTTTTACTCCTAATTCTCTACGTATCGGGGCGACATTTTTCATCGCAGGGTGAAATAATGGAGCATGTAATACACAAATCCCTGCTTCATCGATACTGCGTTTTAAAAAGTCTTTATCATTACTAAACTTAATTCCCAAATGTTCCATTACATTAGAGCTACCACAGGTTGAAGAAACTCCGTAATTACCGTGTTTAGTAACTTTAATTCCGGCTCCTGCCGAGACAAAAGAAGAAAGTGTTGATATGTTAAAGGTATCTTTACCGTCTCCTCCTGTGCCACAAAGGTCTACAGGGTTATACTCGCTAAGGTCTATTGCGATACAAAGCTCTAGTAAGGCATCTCTAAATCCTTCTAATTCTTCGATAGTAATGCTACGCATCATATATACGGTAAGAAATGAAGCAATCTGACTTTGATTGTATTCTCCTTTAGAGATGTTAACCAAAACCCTTTTGGCTTCTTCTTTAGAGATGGTTTCGTGATTGATTAATCGATTGAGTAAGTTTTTCATGATGTTGTTTTTAAGACCTTCATGGTTTTTGAAACCTTGAGGGTTGTGTCTATGCTTTAGTTATTAACCCAGTTTTCTAATATCTTTTTTCCATCGGGAGTTAATACAGATTCTGGATGAAATTGCACACCGCGAACATCTAGTTCTTTATGACGCAGCGACATGATTTGTCCGTTTTCATCATATGAAGTCACTTGCAGGCAATCGGGTAAATTTTTATCTGCTACTACCCAGGAGTGATATCTTCCTACATCAAAACTGGTGTCTAGTCCTTCGAAAAGAGATTCGTCTGTAACAGATAATGTTACATTGGTTGCCACACCATGATACACTTCATTAAGGTTGATAAGGCTACCCCCAAAAACTTCACCTATGGCTTGTTGTCCCAGGCATACTCCAAAAATACTTTTGGTTTCTGCATATTTGCGGATAATGTCTTTTAACAATCCTGCTTCGTCTGGGATTCCCGGACCGGGAGATAATAGGATTTTTTGAAATGCATCTACATCTTCTAATCGTAATTGGTCATTGCGTTTTACCACAACCTCACAACCAAGATCTTCTAGGTAATGAACCAGGTTGTATACGAATGAGTCATAATTGTCTATTACTAATATTTTTGTATTCATTGTTCTTTTTTTAATTTACATTTGGCTTCTAACATCTGACTTCTGACCTCTGATTTTATACTACTTTTTTGTGTTAGGGATAGCAGCTGGCTACCTTGTAGCGCGAATAGCCCGACCCCAGGTAATTGGGGGAACACCCTTATATTTCTTCTGCTATTTTTAACGCTTTTGTTAATGCTCCTAGTTTATTGTATACTTCTTGTAATTCATTCTCTTCATTTGATTCATTAACCAATCCGGCTCCTGCTTGCCAGTGTAATTTGTGATTTTTACTTAGAAAAGTACGGATCATAATGGCGTGATTAAAGTTTCCTGAAAAATCCATAAAACCAATTGCTCCCCCATAGAAATCACGATTTACGTTTTCGTATTTTTCGATAAGTTGCATGGCCATGTGTTTTGGCGCACCACTTAATGTACCTGCCGGGAAAGTATCTCCTACTATTTGCATAGTGGAGGTATCTTTATGTTTTTTGCTGGTCACTTTACTAACCAAATGGATCACATGAGAATAAAACTGAACTTCTCTATAGGTTTCTACAGTAACATGATTTCCGTTTCTACTTAGGTCGTTACGTGCAAGGTCTACTAACATCACATGTTCTGCATTTTCTTTTTCATCTACAGATAGTTTTTTTGCTAATTCTGCATCTTGCTCATCATTACCTGTACGTTTAAAAGTACCTGCAATTGGATGAATCTCGGCAATATCATCTTTTACAACGAGTTGTGCCTCGGGAGAACTACCAAATATTTTAAAATCACCATAATCAAAGTAAAATAGGTAAGGCGAAGGATTAACGCTGCGTAATGCTCTGTAGACATTAAATTCGTCTCCTTTAAATTTTTGTGAAAAACGCTTGGATAGTACTAATTGAAATACATCCCCGCGATGACAATGTTTTTTGGCAAGGGAAACATGTTCTTTATATTGTTCGTCGTTAAGGTTAGAGGTTGTATCCCCAACTGTCTCAAAATTATAGGAGGCAAAATTTTTGACTTTAAGTAGCGATTCTATTTCGGCAATATTACTTTCTGATTCATAGCAATGCGCAAAAATATAGGCTTCATTAGTAAAATTACTAATGGCAATAATATTTTGATATACTGTATATTGTATGTCGGGTATATGTAAACCATTTTCTTTTTTAGTAATAGAAATATCCTCAAAATATCGAACCGCATCATAAGAGATATAACCAAAAAGACCATTGTTAATGAATTTAAACTCGCTTTTTGAGGTTACAAATTTTTTGCCAAATTGCTCAATAACTTCGGCAATATTAGTGTCGTCTGTGATACGTGTTTCTTCGATACTCTTATCAGGAAAGGATTGGTAAATAGTTTCGTTTTCTACCTTGATATTGGCGATTGGATTACAGCAGATATAAGAAAAGCTATTTTCACTACCTCGGTAATCGTTGTTTTCTAGTAATAAACTATTAGGAAAACGATCTCTGATTTTTAGATAAACACTTACCGGAGTAAAGGTGTCTGCCAGAATTTGTTTGAAATGTGTGGTTAATTTATAAGTCATTTTGCGTTTTTAATTTTTAATTACAATCCTTGTTTAGGGAACAAAAAAAAGGCTTGTCGTGATTCGACAAGCCTTTGATATGTTTACTTAACACAATGATAGGAGCTATCTCACGACGTTTTCGTTTTGAGATGACCACCACCAATTATTTGTTAAGATTGTTTTCATTTTTTATTTATTGGGCCAAATATATAAATTAATTATAATTAAGAACAATAAAAAATTACATTTTTAAACTAACAGCTAATTCAAATTCGTCATTGATCGCTTTATCACCTAGGTTATCAAAGAAACTTCCTGATCCGTATTTGATGTCATACTTAGTTCTGTCAACTTTAAGTGTTGTTGATGCAGTACCTCCATTCACGGCAAGAATAAATTTGATTGGATTTGTTTTTCCTTTAATGGTAAGATCACCGGCTACTGTATAACCTTTATCTGTTTTTTTGGTTTTTGTAACCACTAATTTGGCATTTTTATGATTAGCTATTCCAAAGAAATCATCAGAACTTAAGTGCCCTTCTAATTTTTCTTTTCCTTTTCCAGCTTCAAGATCAGTAACGGCAAGTGAGGTCATATCTACTACAAATTCGCCACCTGTAATGTTATCGCCATCAAATACTAAAAACCCTTTTGATAGTTTTAGTGTTCCCGTATGCGATCCTGTAACTTTTTTACCTGTCCAGTTAATTGTACTTTCTGAAGTTTTGATTTCTTTCTTTTGTGCGAAAGTAGATGTTGTAGCAACTACTGCAATTGCTAAGAATAATGATTTAAGTCTAGTTTTCATGATTGTTAAAAAATTAATAGTTATTTATTGAGTTAGAATTTCGAAGTTTGTTTAATAATTCATTTAATTGAATTAAATCTTCTGTAGAAAAATTTGAAGTAACTCTATTTTCAAATTCATCCATTATGGGACTTACTTTATCCAAAAATTTTTTTCCTTGTTCTGTAATAGTAATTTCAACTTTTCTTCGATTAGATTCGCAGATTATACGTTTTACATAGCCTTTGTTAATGAGTTTATCTACTAATCGGGTTGTATTACTCATTTTGGTAACCATTCTTTCTTGTATGGTAGAGAGGTTGGCCGGCTTATCCTTTTGCCCCTTTAAGATTCGGAGTACATTAAATTGTTGAAGAGAAATATCAAAAGCTTTTAATTTGATATTGATTTTATCCATTATCCAGTTTTCCGTATATAATAAATTTATTACGACTTTTTTAGGTAGCGGAAGTTCAATTTCTGTTTTTATAATCTTTTCTATATTCAATTGTATCTACAATATTTGTCTATACAAATGTATGTTAATTTTTATTTCAAAAATTGTAAAATGTTATTAATTCTTTGTTAAATTCAAGTTTTGAGATCAGGTTTAATAGTATTATTGTGATTTAGAAAAGTATCGTTGTTGAGTTAAACAATTGTGAAAAATTCTGAAAATATTTAGATAAAATATAGAAACCTTGTTAATTTTCTTTTACGTAATTAATGGTTTTGATACATTAGTATGATGTCGAGATTAATTTTATATACCGTATTTATTGTGCTTTTTACTAACTGTAAAGGAGAGCAACAGACTGTGGCTCTTGATGCAACAGATGTTTTCGAAAGTAGAGGTGTAGAAATACCTGTGTATGATTTTGAAAGTTTTAAGCCATTATTATCGATTAATGACGGAAAAGTAAGAGTGATTAATTTCTGGGCTACCTGGTGTAAGCCATGTGTGGCCGAGTTACCTTATTTTGAGTTGATCAACAGTAGGTATCCCAAGGATAAAGTTGAGGTGATTTTGGTAAGCCTGGATTTGCCCAGTCAAGTAGAAGCTAAGTTAATTCCATTTGTTAAAAAACAAAAAATAGGAAGTGAAGTCATATTATTAGATGATCCAGATGCAAATAGCTGGATTCCTGAAGTTAATGCTGAATGGTCGGGTTCTATTCCGGCAACAATCATATATAAAGATGGAAATAGTAATTTTTATGAAAGATCTTTTACCTATAATGAATTAGAAAAAGAACTTAAAAAAATGCTGTAATCACCTATATGTATCAAAGAATAGATTAAAAAATAAACCAATGAAAACTTTAAAGATTCTGGTTGGAGTAGCTTTTGTAATAGCAATAAGTGCATTTGCATTAGATAAAGTATCTGGTGCTAAAATTGATAAAGGATATTCGATTGGAGATGTTGCTACAGATTTTAAACTTAAAAATGTAGACGACTCATTAGTGTCCTTAGAAGACTATAAAGATGCCAAAGGATTTATTGTGGTTTTTACATGTAACCATTGTCCGTACTCAGTGGCATACGAAGATAGAATTATAGCGTTGGATGCTACTTTTAAAACAAAGGGATATCCTGTTGTGGCTATAAATCCTAATAACCCAAAGGCCTATCCAGATGATAGTTTTGATAATATGAAAATAAGAGCAAATGATAAAGGGTTTACTTTCCCGTATTTGTTTGATGATGGACAAAAAATATATCCACAGTATGGAGCTACAAAAACTCCTCATGTCTATGTTCTGGAGAAAACACCTCAAGGTAATATCGTTCGATATATAGGGGCTATTGATAATAACTATAAAGATGCATCGGCAGCCGATCAAAAATATGTCGAAGATGCTGTAAATGCTTTATTAAAAGGAGAAAAAGTTCCTGTAGAAGTCACAAAAGCTATAGGTTGTAGCATTAAGGCATAATATTTTTCTGATTTTTTAATAAATTGAAGGTGTAGTTTTACTACAATTAATGAACTACTTTTTATATTTGTAAGGAGTAAAAAAAACAAAAGTCCAATTTTAGTAGAACACATTTTATAATGGCAGAAGATATCACTCAAGAAGAATGGCAAGAGCAAATCGCTAATGACAATAATGCAGTAATTTTAGATGTAAGAACAGAAGAAGAAGTAGAAGACGGTTATATACCTAATATGCTTAATGTAGATATTCGTCAGGGACAAGGTTTTCTTGATGAAATAGGAAAGCTGGATAAAACTAAAAATTACTATGTATACTGCCGTTCTGGAGCACGTAGTGCCCAGGCATGTATGTTAATGAATCAAATGGGATTCGAAACTACATATAATTTGGTAGGTGGTTTTATGAATTGGGAAGGTGAAATCGTAGAAGAGTAGAATACACTTTATGAAAATCAAATCATTTTTAATAGTCATTTGTATTGCTTCTGTATTGCTTAATTGTAAACAGGTCGAAGAAGATGCTGTTGTAGAAGTAATTACTGTTGAAGAAATGGATGA
Organism: Aquimarina atlantica; assembly: GCF_000626715.1. Lineage (GTDB taxonomy): Bacteria > Bacteroidota > Bacteroidia > Flavobacteriales > Flavobacteriaceae > Aquimarina > Aquimarina atlantica. The sequence goes on from NZ_AQRA01000007.1 coordinate 314,115, forward strand.
GCTATTAGAAATGGGTAAAGTACAACTTATCGATGTAAGAACACCGAGTGAGTATGCCCAGGGATATATTGAAGGGGCTGTAAATATCGATTTTAGAGATGAAAATTTTGAAGATTTAATTTCTAAAATCGATAAAACAAAACCCGTAATTGTATATTGTGCCCGTGGAGGAAGAAGTAATAAATGCTCTAACTATATGAAAAAAGCAGGATTTACTAAAATCTACGATCTCGATGGTGGTATTACAGAATGGAAGTTTAAAAAGAAAAAGGTGATCAAATAAAATTTATTACTTTATACTTATCTACGTTATACACTAAAAGGCAAGTCCCTTATAAAAAGTATCATTAACTAATCTTGCACTCCCTAGTAATATTGCTTTTTCCTGAAGTTCGCTTTTGTGTATTTTTACATGACAATCCTGAGCATTTATTTTTTTCTCTAACTCATTAGCAAAAAAAGGCCATGCTTTGGCAATATTACCTCCTATAACTATAGCTTCTGCATTATAAGATTTTAACCAGGGACTTAAAAATTCGGCGAGATTTTCTGAAAACTCATTAAAAACCTGTTGTACTGCAGCATCATTTTCTAAAGAAGCTTCTGTAAGTTCTTTAACATTATTAATCGTAATATCTGTAAGCTCTTTATATCTTTTGATAAACCATCGAGTAGAAAAATAATCATCTGCAATCCCATCTTTATATGAGATGTGATACAGCTCTCCATCTTTAGGAATTCCATCTCCAGAAAGGATCGGAAGTCCGTGAAACAGAAAAGAAGCCCCAAAACCTGCACCCAATATTATCCCTAATCCTCTTCGGATTGATTTAAGTTTTCCTTTCCATACCTCACCAATACCAAAACAAGCAGCATCATTGTAAAAGCGTATCGGAATATCATCGGATAATTGTAACTTTTTTTTCAATATTTCTTTAATATTTGCGCAAAAAAGAGATGCATATTTTTGTTTCATTTTGAAAGCAAAAATTCCATTATAATAATCAAATGGCCCAGGTATAGCGATACCAATTCCTTCTAGAGAATCATCTGCCAGAGTATCTATAACTTTCTGTATTGCAAACAACCATCGTTCTAATATTTCATTAGCTTCAGCGGTATTATCTACAGTAATAGAAACTAGATTAGCTTCTGATAATTTATTTGTTTTGGTGTCTATTCCGGCTACAGTAATATAATTACCTCCAATATCTACTCCTAATATCATTTGTTGTATATAGTCTGTTTAAATAACACTAACTAAAAAAGCTAGTCGTTAAAATTACAATTTAAAATAGTTTTTGCTTTGATTATTATTAATTATTCTTTCTGTAAATTGAATTGCATAGCAAACCCCAAGTCATAGCCTTGGGGTTCTTATTGTATTTTTTTGTTAAGGTATAGTATTCACCTTGTCTTGTTAAGGTATATAGTATATAGATGTAATACTATTCTATACTTTTTGGAGTGCTTTGCATTTCAAAAATAATCTCTCCACCATTTATAATATCATTATGAGAAAGAGTAGTAGTATTGAGAACTCTACCATTTACCGTCACCCGGTTTACATAGATATTATCTTTACTTTGATTTTTTGCTATGATTGTAAGCTCTTTTCCGTTTTCCAGATGTAGTACAGCTTCTTTAACCAGAGGGCTTCCTATTGCATAATTAGGAGATCCTGGGGTAACCGGGTAAAACCCTAAACTACTAAATATATACCATGCACTCATTTGCCCTGCATCATCATTACCACACAATCCATCTACCGTAGGTCCATACATAGTATCCATAATCATACGAACACGTTCCTGGGTTTTATGTGGTTTCCCTGTCCAGTTATATAAATAAGGGATATGATGCCCCGGTTCATTGCCATGTACATAATTACCTATAATTCCGTCTCGAGTTATGTCTTCATGCTTTTCTATATACTTGTCTTCTAATTTCATGGTAAATAAAGAATCCAGGTGTTGGCTAAATCGTTCGTTTCCTCCCATCATTTTTACCATTTTTTCTAGTTGATGAGGTACATATAAACCATAATTCCATGCATTTCCTTCAATAAACCCTTGCCCGTGCGTATCTAAGGGATCAAACTCTTTTCTAAATTCACCATTAGATAGTTTTGGGCGCATATATCCAATTTTGGGATCATATACGTTGTTATAATACTCTGATCTATTTAGAAATTGATCTGTGGTTTTCTTATCTCCTGTACTATTTGCAATCTGTGCAATACACCAATCATTGTAAGCTAATTCTAATGTTTTAGAAACCGAAGAGTGGCTTTTATCATCGGGAACATATTGATATTTGATATAATCTCCTAAACCATCAAAATAGGGTACGTTGGCAGTACTTACTGATGCAGAAAGGGCTTTGTTTTTATCAAAATCTCCAACATTTTTGGCGATAGCATCTGCTATTACCGAAGTTGCATGATAGCCTATCATACACCAGTTTTCGTTAGCATAATGACTCCAGATCGGTAACATATGATGTACGCTTTGTTCTTGATGCGCAAGCATTGATTTGATCATGTCGTTATTACGACTGGGTTGTGTAATATTAAACAAAGGATGCAAGGCTCTATATGTATCCCACAACGAGAAAATCGAGTAGTTTGTAAAATCTTCAGAAGTATGAATATTTTGATCCAATCCAAGATAACTACCATCTACATCTTCATAGATAATTGGGCTGAGCATAGTGTGGTATAAAGCACTATAAAAAGTAGTTTTGTCTGCTTCGGTAATCGTTTTTACTTCTATTTTAGATAATTCGTTATCCCATTTATTCTCGGTTTTCTGTTTTGTTTTGTCAAAATCCCAACCTGGTAGTTCTGACTGCAGATTTTTTAATGCCCCATTGGTACTAACAGAGGATAATGCAAATTTAATACTGATTTTTTCGTTGGTTTTTGTATCAAAATTAAAATATGCTCGAATGTCTTTTCCTGCCATTTCAGGAAAATTTTCCTGTTGCTCAAAACGACGATAAAATCCATCGTATTTTACAGTATCGTACTTTTTGTGTCCGTAACTACTAAAAGGCTTAGAGAACTGCATAGCAAAAAATACTTTTTTGGTTCTAGCCCATCCTTTGGTTTGTCGATATCCGGTTACTAAAGAATCATTTTCTACTCGTAAGAATGTCCACACATTTTTATTATCATGATGGTAAACATTGTAAACTAAGTCCAAAATAATATGTGCATCTTTTGTTTCTGGGAACGTATATTGATGAAACCCTACACGTTCTGTTGCAGTAAGCTCTGCGGTAATGTTATAATCCTTTAATTCTACTCTGTAGTATCCTGGAGAAGCATACTCTTGATCATGAGAGAACGTAGAATAAAACCCTTTAGAACCATCAGCAGTTTTTAAGGGATCGAGTACTAAACTCCCTGTTGTTGGCATTACCAAAAAATCTCCCAGATCAGAGTGCCCTGTACCGCTTAAATTGGTGTGAGAAAAACCTAGTATGGTAGAATCTCTATGTTGATAACCAGCACAATATTCATAAGTTTCTCTGTTGTAACTACCATCTTCATTAAACATTACTTCAAAATTCGTTTGTGGGCTTAGCTGTACCATTCCGAATGGTGCTGTTGCTCCCGGATATGTATGTCCCATTTTACTGGTACCGATAAATGGATTGACATATTTTGTAAACCCCGTTTTTTTAATAATTTTTGGTATAGAATCCTCGGCTACAGGATCTGTAGAGTCTTTCTTGCATGAAGAAAAACAAAGTATCGCTGCTAGTATAATTGATAGATATTTCATTACGATATGATTTTTATGTTCACTTTTAATAAAAGTTTTAGCTTTTAAAATTTTAGTATATAGAGTGATGAGTGTTTATTTTTAAGTATTAGCTTTTCTTCTGCCATAAAAGACTATATAGATATAGCAGATTAAAACAAGGACCAGTGCGGTCTTAAACCCTGTTTGATCAGAAAGTAACCCAAATAGGGGAGGGATTATTGCGCCACCAACAATCATAGTACATAAAACACCAGATGCTTGTGGTTTTAAATCATCTAACCCTTCTATAGATAAAGAAAATATAGTTGGGAACATAATAGAATTAAATAATCCTACTGCCAGGATACTCCACATGGCTATAAAACCAGATGTTGACATAGATATTAAAATCAATAGGGTAGCACCAATAGCAAAGAAACTTAAAACCTTTGCAGGTTTTATAATTTTGGTTAGATGTGCTCCTATAAACCGACCAATCATTGCGCCGCTCCAATAAAAAGTAACAAAAGCACCTACTATTGCTTTATTGTCTAGTGTGTGACTTTCTGCCCCCAAAATCCCTTCAGAAATACTTTTCATAAATGTACTCTCTTTGATTAGAGATGCCAGGTTCATATCCAAAAAATAATTAATTAAATAACTACCTATAGCAACTTCGGCTCCGACATATACAAATATTCCAATAGCTCCCATCACCAAAGATTTACTTTGTAAAGCTTTTATGTATCCACCTTTTGGGCTACTTTTTATTAGCTTAGGAAGTTTGATAAATATAAAGATAAAGGCCAGGATGGTTACAAATATGGCAATTCCCACGAAAGGGGATTGAACCGCAGCTGCCTCTGAAATATAATAATTTTCTTTATCTAGAGTATTTAAAGCGGCAATTTCCTGAGGGGTTTTAACTTTGTCACTTAAAATAAACATAGCTCCAATAGCCGGAGCGATGGTGGTACCTAGGGAATTAAAAGCCTGAGACAAGTTAAGCCTGCTCGAAGCGCCTTCCTCAGAACCTAATACAGCTACATATGGATTAGCAGCAACTTGTAGAATAGTAATCCCGCTTGCTACTACAAAGTATGCTAGCATAAAAATACTAAATTCGCGATACGATGCTGCAGGATAAAATAATAAACATCCTGTTGCCAGGGTTAATAAACCCAGTATAATCCCTTTTTTATACCCAATTTTAGATAGAATAAACCCAGAAGGAATTGATAATAAAAAATAGGCTCCAAAAAACGCAAATTGAACTAATCCAGCCTGAAAGTAATTTAACGTAAAAACTTCCCGAAGTCTTGGGATTAGAGAATCGACGAGTACCGTTATAAATCCCCATAAAAAAAATAGGGAAGTCAAAAATATAAAAGCACTTTTATATGTTGTACTGTTTTTCAAAATAGTGTTTTTTTAAGATTATAATTTGTTTTATCTTTTAATATTGTATTGCTATGCTTTACTCTTTTGCCAATATACTTCCTTTATATAATTCTAAAAACAGAGGCTCTCATAAAACATATTGTTAACCAGACGTGCCCCACCTAATAAAATTGCCTTTTCTTTTAATTCGCTTTGGTATATTTTGGTATTACATCCCTGATTTTTTAATTCCATATTCAGGTTATCTGCAAAAGAGTTCCATGCTTTAGATATGTTCCCTCCAATTACAACTGCCTCTGCATTATAATCTTGTAACCATGGAGACAGGAAGATGGCTAAATTTTTGGAAAATTCATTGAATATTTGATCTGCATACAGGTTAGAGTTCGAATCCGTAATTAAATCTTTTACTCCGCGTATTGTATTTCCTGTTGCTTCCTTATATTTTTTAATAAACCAACGGGTAGAGAAATACTCATCTGCTATACCATTTTTAAAAGGAATATTGTATAGTTCCCCATTTTTTGGGACACCATCTCCAGAAAGTACGGGGAGTCCTTGTAATAAAAAGGTAGCTCCGAAACCGGTACCTAAAGTTATAGCTAGTGCTTTTTCTGTAGACTTAAGTTTTCCTTTCCAGAATTCTCCTATGCCAAAACAGGCTGCATCATTATAAAATCGTAATGGTGTAGTAGCTGATAATGCTAATCGGTCACTAATTATTTCTCTAATGCTTATACCAAAAAGAGAAGTGAACTTATTCTTCATTTTATAGGCGAAAATTCCTTGATGGTAGTCAAAAGGCCCTGGCAATGCTATGCATATTCCTTCAAGAGGTTCATTGCCAAGAGCATCTATACTTTTTTGTAAAGCATAAATCCATTGATCAATAATCTCGCTTGCTTGAGCGGTGCTGTCTACTTTTATTGAAATTAAATTAGAATCTGGTATTTCATGGTTTTTGGTATCAATGCGGGCTACAGTAATATGACTACCTCCTATATCTACTCCTAATATCATTTTTTATTCTATGTTTTTGTGTGTTAGTTGTTACCTATGCTGCCAACGGTTAAGTTTATTTTTGCTGTTTTTTCTAAAGTCATGGATTAGATTTCTTTTTATTGTGATCTGCCATATGATAAAGATAAGAGGTGTCAATTTCTGTTTTCTCAAAATCAGGACCACTCCATAATGCTTTTAGCCCGATATTATCTGAACATTGAAAATATCGTATCGTAAATTTATGCAGTCCTTTAGATAAAATTATATCGTTTTTTTGAATAAAACTAAATGATTTTCTTCCATCACTTTCAAACAATTCTTTACCATCAATTAATAATTGAGCACCATCATTTGCGGCAATTTCAAAATTATATACACCATTTTTGGGAATATTGATAAATCCATCAAATTCGAAACCTATCCATTCGTCTCGCAAACGAGATGCTATATTAATAGTTTGGACTTCTCCTTTTTGTATAGGATCTTCTTGTAGAAAATCGTAAACAGATCGAAAAATACCTTCGTAATATTTATATGAAAGTCCGCTTTTAAGTTTGGTTTTTAATTTCTTTGGGTCTATACTCTCTAGTTTCTCTAGAGATATTGTTGTTGTATAACTAGATATTAAACTATTTTTGAAAGCTTTGATTTTAAGCTCTGTAGATTTTTTTATCTCGAAAGGAGAGCTGTATCGCATACTGTTTTTTGTGGGCTCACTACCATCAAGTGTATAGTATATATCTGCATTTTCTGTATCGCAACCTAGAACAATTGTTTTAGTATCTAAAAATGTGGTGTGATCAGATTTTAGATATGGGATGCTTACTGTTCTTTTGGTATCTGATAATGGTCTGTTTGATGGATCAATACCCCAATCTTTATTGGGAATATCTGTCATTTCAAAAACTAATTCTCCTCCTTTCAGAATATCTTCGTGTTTTAGATATGTGTTAGGATATTCTTTACCATTAAGTTTTAGTGAAGAAAAATGAATATTTTTTTCACTGGCATTATGAGCCAGTATTGTAAAGGTCTTTCCGTTATCGAGGTGAATTTCGGCCTTTTCAAAAGATGGACTTCCAATAACGTATTCTGAAGCTCCCGGGGTAACAGAGTAAAATCCTAAACTACTCAATACATACCATGCAGACATTTGCCCGCAATCATCATTTCCGCAGAGTCCATCAGGTTCAGAAGTATACATTTTGTTTAATATTTTATGAATAGTTTGTTGTGATTTCCAGGGTTTACCAGCATAGTTGTATAGGTAAGCGAGATGGTGGCTCGGCTCATTTCCGTGAGAGTATTGACCTAGTAGTCCAGAAACATCAGAATCTTCACTAATTTCTTCATCAAAATTTTTAGAGAAAAGATTGTCTAACCATTGATTAAAATTAGTGTCACCACCAACCAAATCAATTACACTTGCTATATCATGAGGGACAAACAGACTGTATTGGTATGAGTTTCCTTCTGTAAAGTTGAAATTATACGTTTTTTCGACAGATGTGGGGTTAAAATCTTCGTACCATTTTCTATTAGAGTATCGAGGTCTCATAAAACCTGTTTGCTGATCATATAGATTAACAAAAAATTGAGCTCTTCTCGAATATTCATTGTAGATATCTGTTTTATTTAGTGCTTTGGCCATTTGTGCAATACACCAATCATCATATGCATATTCTAGTGTTTTGGAAACAGATTGACTGCTTTTGTTTGAAGGTACAAAACCTAGTTCGGTATAATAGTTAATACCTCTTTTTTTTACATTAGAACTTTCTATCATGGCAGTTAATACTTTTTCGGCATTCACATCTGTTATTCCTTTTAGGTATGCATCTGCCATAACTGAAACCCCGTGATACCCAATCATACATCTTGTATCATTTGCGGCCAATTCCCACATAGGGATTTCTCCGTATTGTTCGTGTTTTTTTTGTAAGGTAACAACGATATCCCGGGTTACATCTGGCTCAATAATTGTTAATAATGGGTGTAGCCCTCTAAATGTATCCCAAAGAGAGAAAACCGTATAATTATTAAACCCTTTTGCGGTATGTATATTGTCATCCATTCCTCGGTATTGACCATCAATGTCGTTATATAAATTAGGGGTCAGAAGACTATGATATAGAGCGGTATAGAATATTTCTTTTTTATCTTCGTTGCTATCGGATATTGCTATTTTACTTAACGAAGTATTCCAGATTTTTTTAGCTTCTTTTCTAATTTCACCAAAGTTCCAATGTGGTAATTCTTTTTTTAGATTTTTCCTGGCTCCATCAATACTTACAGCAGATAATGCCACTTTTGCGATAACTTGATCTTCTGTACTGTCAAAATTAAGAGCAGCTATTATTTTCTTGTTATTAAATTTGGTTCCTGTAGTTACTGTTTTTTCTCCAGTAAGAATTTGATAAGATACGATAGGTTTAGAAAATTGTGCCACAAAATACTGGCGTTGATTACCAGCCCATGCCTTTGATCTTCGATACCCGGCAATTTCTGTTTCGCTTATGATTTCGAATGTTGCTTCTATTACCGGATCACGATGTTCTAGATCGATGATGATACTTGTTTTCTCTGCGTTTGGATATGTGTATCGATGTACTCCGACCCGTTTTGTAGTGGTTAGTTCTGTCTTTATTTTGTAATCATCCAGAGTAACCGAATAATATCCAGGTTCGGCAAATTCATTTTTGTGACTAAATCTGGAACGATATCCAGAATCTGGGTTTTCTGGAGTTCCAGCCTGAAATTGAACTTCTCCGGTTGTAGGCATGAGTAAAATATCACCTAAATCAGGAACTCCTGTTCCTGATAAATGTGTATGGGTAAATCCTATTATAGAAGTATCTGTGTAATCATATCCTGCACAGGCCGGCCAGCTGGTGTGGTCATTTCTGGTATCTGGACTTAATTGTACCATCCCGAAAGGAAGCATAGGGCCAGGAAATGTATGTCCGGGTGATTTTGTTCCGATAAAAACATCTACATAATCTACCGGCTTTTTTACTTCTTCTTTTTCTTTATTTGTGCAATGGATACCTAATCCTGCAATTATGAGGGTTAGGAGTATTCTTCTAAGCATAAACAATTTCATAACTCATTTATTTTGAAATTTATGGTTGAATTACATTAGATGTTAAAAACGTATGATGAATTAATATGTGAAAGACAGAATCTGTATGAATGATTCTGTCTTTACAATCTAAAACAAATAATAACTAATGAAACAGATCTATTAGTAGAGCATGGTTAATGATTAATATCCTGAATTTTGTTTTAAAGCTCCTCCTGAAGAGTTTATTGCATCTAGAGGAATAGGGTAGTATTCGCTTTTTCCCTGAGTAAAACTTGCTCCGTTAAGGTAAACACGTTTTGAAGATTCTTCACTAATGTATTTGTTTAATACTTGTGGAGCTATCCCCCAACGTACCAGGTCAAAAAATCGATGCCCTTCTGAGGCTAATTCTAATCTTCTTTCAAAACGAACCGCTTTAATGGCATATTCCTGGTCGGGAAATGATGTGTATTCATTGATTACATAGTTTGCAGCCGGTGTTCCGTCGGGGTTTTTAACAAATCCATCTGGATTTGCAGCTCTGGCTCTTATTCTGTTTACAAGATTCATGGCATCGGTTAATTGGCCATCTTGGGCATATACTTCTGCTCTCCATAATAATACATCAGAATATCTTATTAGAGGTGTGTTAATCGCATTGTATTGTGGTAATCCTGCGGCAGACATGGAGCCTTCCTGAGATTTTAATATTTCATGTTTCTTACCAACATACGGTCCACCGTTAGATTGATCACGTGTCCATCTCGCCCCAGGCATAATCCCCCAACCTAAATATTCTATACCTCTTCTACCTACGGTCCAGTCTAATCTTGGATCTAGATTTCCGGTATATGGTGTAAAAGGTTGGTCAGATGTGATTCCCTGGTCATTAGTAACATCAGAGTCATTAAAAGAATCTAATAATGGTAATCCATTAGCATCGGTTTTAAATGCATTTACCAAATTTTGACTAGGTTGAAAAAAACCACAACACCCTCCACCAGGAGCATCAGGAGCATATGGGTGGTTTAATCTATTTCCTCTGTTACCGTTAATAAATCCATCTCCTCCATCATTTACAGAGTTTTGAACAGCAAATACAGATTCTGAATTATTATCTTTTTCGGCATTAAAATTATCATGATAATTAGGAACCAATTGAAATGGTCCTTCATTAATGATATTGTCTAAAATAGGTCTGGCTGCCGCATAATCATTTTGGAACATATGTGCTTTTGCCAGGTACGCTTTGGCTATCCATGAATTAGCTCTTCCGGCATCATCCTGGCTTTCGGGAAGATTGTTTATTGCATATGTTAAATCTTCTTCTATTTGTGGCCAGATATCGGTATCATTAGATGGAGTAGTGGTTAATCCTTCTTTCATAAAAGGTATATTGTTCCATATTTTTTTTGCATCCATATGATAATGTGCTCTTAAGAAACGTGCTTCTGCACCTAGAATAGTTAAATCTTTTTCTGGAGTTCCTTTTTCTATGGCTTTAGTAATTGATTCTATCGTTTGATTTGTTCTGGAAATACCTTCGAATAAAGATTCCCATTTTCTGGATAGATAAATGTTTGTTGTTCCCGAAGAGAAACGCTCAACATCATTCAATTGAGGTTGATCATCTATAGATGAACCTTTATGGAAATCATCAGAAGCTACATCTCCAAGCGCCCAGTTAGAAGCAGGTGCCCAGAAATAGCCAGGGTTTCCGTCTAAAATAGCATAGGCACTAATAAGCTGTTGGTCGACCCATTCTTTATCAAATTCTATTACCCCTTCTACAAGAGATCCTTGTGGTTCAATGTCTAGTTCTTTCTCGCAGGAAATGACTAGCAACGTAACGAATACAAATAAGATTATTTTTTTCATCTGTTTATATTTGATTTTTTTGATTATTGTGTAGCATGAGCAATAAGAGATTATCATTGGTTTCTTCTTCATTTGTTTATCTATGCTCAATTTTACCTCGTTTTTTAATTTATAGCGCAAGATTAACGCCTAGTATATAAGTTCTTGCTACGGGATATGCCCCTCTATCAATACCAATATCCAGATTTACAGTATCACCACCATATTGTTGTAAGTTGATTTCAGGATCCAGACCAGAGTATTTTGTCCAGGTAAATAAGTTTTTGGCCTGTACAAAAAATCTTAATTTCGAAATCTTTAGTTTAGATGTTAATCGTCCCGGTAAACTGTATCCTAATTGAACATTTTTAAGTCGTAGGTACGATCCATCTTCTATATAATAACTACTAGCACTAGAGTAGTGTTCTGCAGGGTTATTAGAGAGTCTAGGTAGAGTAGCACCTGTATTAGATGGACTCCAGGAATTTAGATAATTTCTGCTTTTTGCCCCAGGAAAACTGTTGTAATCGGTAAAGAATTTAGTGAAGTTATAAATATCATTCCCCTGGCTTCCCTGGAAGAATATTCCCAAGTCAATATTTTTATATTCTAACCCCATATTAAAACTATACGTAAAGTCAGGGTGAGGACTTCCGATAAAATCTCTATCGTCATCATTAATCACTCCGTCATTATTCACATCTCTATACTTAAATGTTCCTATCTCTTTTCCCAGGTAATCACCGGTAGCTGCAAGTTCTGCATCATTCTGTATGATACCATCAATAATAAAACCATGAAATGAAGCAATAGGGTGACCAGCTTGTGTTCTGGACGGTCTGGTTTCTCGTGCCAAATTTCCTTCTAAGAAATAGTTAGGATTGTTTCCTAATTCTTTTACTGTGTTTTTATAAGTAGAAACATTTATTGAAGCGTGGTATTTTAGGTTTTCATTAATCTGATCGCTATATCCCAGTGAAAAATCAAATCCTTTGTTTTCTACAGATCCTGCATTTATGTATTTTGCCTGAGCAAGACCTATAAGAGTTACATTCGCTTGATCCTGAACTAATAATTTTTTTGTGAGTGCATTATAGTATTCAAAACTGAATGTTAATTTTCGATCAAGTAAAACACCATCAATTCCGATGTTTTTTGTTGTCGTTGTTTCCCACTCCAAATCCGGATTTCCGAATATGAATAAACTATATCCAGGTGTGACATTAGAATTGTTTCCTCCTATATCGTAATTACTGTCATCATTATTTACATATTGACTAAATATTCTACCTTGAGGGATACTTTCGTTTCCTAGTTCTCCGTATCCAGCTTTTATTTTAAGATCATTGATAAACGATAGGTTTTTCATGAAATTTTCGCTAGATATTCTCCATGCAGCACTATATGAAGGGAAATAATCTGATCTTTTGTTTTGTGCAAATTTTGAAGTAGCATCTCTTCGTAGAGAAAATGATAATAAATACTTATCGTCGTAGCTGTAATCTACTTTTCCGAAGCTAGAGAAATATCCACTTTTAATTCCGCTACCATTATTATCTCTAGAACCGGTTCCTCTGTCTAAATATCTGTAATCTAATTCATCAGTAAAGAAATCAGTTCTTGAAGCACTCAGGAATTTTCTTTGTGTTTTATTAGATTCTGTTCCTAGCATGGCGCTAATAGAATGGTTTCCTATGTTTTTAGCATAACTAAGGGTGTTGTACCAGGTAGAAGAGATCGTATAGTCGTTACTTTCTATCAATCGATTAACAGAATTTGGTTCTGCAACTTCTGGGTTAAGAAAAACATAAAAGGAGCTATTGTTATTAGTATAGTCTAGTCCTATGTTTGTTTTAAAAGTGAAATCGTTTAAAAAGTCTAGCTCTGCATATGCATTACCAATTGTTCTATAGCTTCTTTGCAGGTTGTTCTTGTTTCGGGTTGCACTGGCTACAGGGTTAATTCCATTACCTAATCCCGGACTTTGAGGGCCTGCATAATTACCTGCAATATCGTATACAGGAATGATAGGCTGTGCTCTATATAAGAAAGAAATATCCCCTCCAGTAGATTGATTTCCAACAGAGCCAACCCTATCAGAATAAGAAAGGTTAAACGATTCTCCTATTCTGAAATTATCGGTTATTTTAAATTCAGAATTTGCTCTTAATACATATCTGTTATAGAAAGTATGCAAGGCTACACCTTCTTGTTTTAATGCGCCCATTCCTACATGAAATTTTGCGTTTTCAGACCCTCCGGATAATCCCAGGTTATAGTTTTGAACAAAAGCGTCATTAAAATATTCGTCAAACCAATCTGTACCTTGTTTATTTGCTCTGGTAATCTTATTGGTTTGAGCGTCATATGTGGATAGATCTGCAGAATCTGCTCCGGCAGGGGTTAGATAGTTTGGTAATACGGGAGTACTACCATTACCATATTGCGGGTGAGAAGGAGCAAAGCCATCGTTGTTAAAACGGGTCCAAATAACATTTGCGGTCTCCTGAGGAGATAGTAGATCAGGAAAAGCAGATTTTGGAACATTGTCAATTCCTAGGCTTGTATTAAATGTAAATTTGGTTTTGCTATTATATTTACCTCCTTTGGTGGTAATAAGGATTACTCCATTAGCAGCTCTAAATCCATAAATTGCAGAAGAAGATGCATCTTTTAGTATCTGCATAGATTCAATATCTGCTGGATTTAATTGGTTAATTCCGGTAGTTGTTGGTGTACCATCGATTACATAAAGGGGGTCATTATTATTAATGGTTCCAAACCCTCGTATTCTTACCATTGCAGATCCTCCGGGGCCTCCCTCAGAACCTACAGTAACTCCCGAGGCTAACCCTTGCAAAGATTGCTCGATATCGACAGGAGTAGTGGCAGCTAGGTCTTCTGCTTTGATTACAGTAACAGATCCTGTTATATTTCTTACCGATTGTTTTGAATATCCTGTAACTACGATTTCTTCTAGTTGATTAGAACTCTCTTGCATAGAGATATTGTATACTCCCGAATCTGATACTGTAATACTTTGAGTTTCCATTCCCAGATAACTAAATAACAGTATATCTCCTGATGAAGCTGTTAATGAATAGTTCCCGTCAAAATCGGTTTGTGTTCCTGTAGAAGAGTCTTTTATAATAATGTTTACTCCTGGTAATAACATTCCTGTATTATCGGTTACGTTCCCGGTAATTGTAATTTCCTGGGCAGTAACCATATTGGCAAATGACATGAAGGTAAGCACAAAAAATAGATATCCTAATTTATTCTTCATATTAAAATTGGTTTAGTTAATAATTTGACTGCTGATTTCTCTAATAAACTCTTGATCAATTTGTGTTTCTAAAAGATTAACAATGTATTATGATTAAGAGAATTATTGTTTTCAAATTTATAATATGAAGACTAATATTTGTATTTTGATATAAATATTAGTGATTTTTATGGTTAAAACTAATTTATAAAGTTTTTTTATCTTTTTTAAATATATAATATTGTGTTATTAAGTTTTTTTTCGTGTTAAAATTCTACTCTTTTTTTAATGAAAATGGATATATATGTGTATTTATACAGATTTAGTGTACTTAAAATGTTAATTTAATATGAAATTTACTTGGTATTAGGTTTTATGATTTATTTCTTAAATATGGTTATATTTGGTTAAATAGATTGAATAAATGTATAATTGTGGTGAAAAAAACTTTATTATTGTAAAATAAAAGTATTTTTATCTGTATAGTATAATAGTATGAATAATATGGAAATGTTAGATAACACAGACAAAACTATTTTGCGTATCCTTCAAAGAGATTCAAAAAAAACTGCGAAGGAAATAGCGAACCTTTTGAACTTAACTGTTTCTCCTATATATGAAAGGATAAAACGCTTAGAAAGTAAAGGGTATATAGAAAAATACGTTGCAATTGTAAATAAGAATATGGTTGGTCTGCCTATTACAGCGTTTTGCCAGGTATCTTTACAATCTCATGGAGAATCATTTATTGATAAGTTTGAAAATCAAATAAAAAATTTGAAAGAAGTTCAAGAGTGCTTTCATATGGCAGGCCAGGTAGACTTTTTACTAAAAATCAATATGCCAAGCTTAGAAGAATATCATGAGTTTATGCGTTCTAAATTATCAAAAATCGATAATATTGGAGTCCTAAACACTACTTTTTCATTAAAGGTGATTAAACACACTTCAGAATATTATTTATAAAAAACACCTGTACATAACGTAGCAGGTGTTTTTACAATTCTAATTAACTATGGTATAGTATAAACCGATGTTATCGCTTTATAAATCTATTTCTATATATGGTTTTTCCATTTTGTTTTACAATTATAAAATACATTTTACTTTCTAAATGATCTAGATTTAGTTCGCTTCCCGAAGTATGTTCTGTAAAAACTAGAGAACCTTGAGTGTCATAAATTTCAAAAAGTAAAGAGGTGCTTTTTAAATTTTGTGATTTTACAAAATGCAATTTATCCTTTATTGGGTTAGGATATGACTTTAGATTAAAAGCATCTTCTGGATTTTGATTTTCTACTGTTTGGACATTGTTTCGATTGTTGCCACCACAATCCAGGCTCCATGGATAATCCCCGTCATAATCGAGAGTATTGCCAGTATTGATATAGTTTTTGTATTCATTCCATACTGTTTCTACACCTTTTCCAAGAATGTTTTTAAAAGCATTGTCAAAAGACCACGAGTTCCCTAAGTCTTTTGCAGCTTTATTAAATTTATAGATAAAATTCTTGTCATATTTTTGAGTAACATACTGTAAGAAAAACCCAGTTGTGGTATATCCACCCAGCCATTTTCTGGAATCATTTACATCTGGAGTTCTGGTTTGATGAAATCCTGCGTATATTCTTACACCATCTGCTATACCTTCTGTATATGCCCAAAAAGGAGAAGATCCGTCATATGTTCCTCCTGTAGTTGGGGAGTAATTATAACCATGGGTTACTTCATGAAATAGAATCCCATCAATTTCATCTTTTATAACTTGTGAATTGTTGCCCGAATCTCTATAGATTTTTGCCAGGTGTTGTGTACTCACTTCTATGGTCATTTGATCACCCTCTCCAAATTTATGAGCTACAAAATCTTCGTTTTTTAAGTTGAATTTTAATAACCTAAATTTAGGTGCATCTGCAGAATTACGATATAAGATCTTAGCTACATCTAAGCAGCGTTGCTTCATATAATTTTCTGCATTAGGGATCACCTGATTAAATATTTGTGATCCAATGGTTGATCCATCAAAATCTCTAAATTCTACTCTAGGAGTAAGAAAATCGCTACCCCATGAGCATGAACCTCCTCCAGTAGTATTTCCTTTTCCAAACAATTCGAGTTCAGATACTTGAAGAATAGTTCCGCTATTGTTTCTCATTGATAATCGATAATAGTTGTAAGAAGAAGAAGTACTTACCTGAAAAGTTCTTTTTTGATTTCTATTTTGAAAATCCTGATTAGATCTTTGGTCAATAGTCTCCCAGGAACTTCCGTTTGTAGATCCTTGCAAAGTCCAACTTTTAGGATCTCTTTCTGGAGCATCGTTTCCAGAGGTTATTGTATATGAGGATAACGTATAATTTTTAGTCGCTTTATATTGTACCCATGCAGAAGCATTAAAAGTTAAAAACTTAGAATTAGGATTATTATCAATCAATTTAGATATATCCTCATAAGATGGTGAATCATTATGTTGATCAGAAATAGTTCCCCCGTCATTAGTGATGTCAATAATTTCTCCACCATCATTTTTTGAAGACACAGTGATGAAATCAGATTTAATTTTGGTATCCGAACCATCTCCATTTATTGCTTTTAGAGTTACCGAATAGGTTCCTGCTCTGTCATATTTCACTACAGGGTTAGGTTGTGTACTGCTAGATGGGCTACCACCATCGAATGTCCAATTATATGAGGTAGCATCGGTAGAAGAATTGGTGTAGGATATACTTTCTCCTTCTTTTATATTGGTTGTATTAGCCCTAAAATCGGCTATAGGAAGTTGTTGTGCGGTTTTTTCTTTTCCAAATAATTCAACTTCTGCAATCTGTAAAATGGTTCCACTATTATTGGTCATCGATAATCGATAATATTTGTAGGCAGTAGAAGTGTTAACTGTAAAACTTCTTTTTTGATGTCTGTTCGGAAAATCTTGATTAGACCTTTGATCGATATTTTGCCACGAGTTTCCATTTGTTGACCCTTGTAAAGTCCAGTTTTTTGGATCTCTCTCTGGAGCATCATTTGCAGAGGATAAAGTATAAGAAGATAAAACATAAGATGTACTGGCTTTATACTGTACCCATGCAGATGCATTAAAGGTTAGATACTTCGAATTGACTGCGTTGTCGATTAGTTTTGATATCCCTTCATTAGATGGAGAATCATTATATTGACTAGAGATTGTTCCGCCATCATTAGTAATATCGATTAAGTTTCCATTGTTGCCGCCACAATCCAGGCTCCATGGATAATCCCCGTCATAATCAAGAGTATTACCAGTATTGATATAGTTTTTGTATTCATTCCATACCGTTTCTACACCTTTTCCAAGAATATCTTTAAAAGCATTATCAAAAGACCAAGAGTTCCCTAAGTCTTTTGCAGCTTTATTAAATTTATAGATAAAATTCTTGTCATATTTTTGAGTAACATACTGTAAGAAAAACCCTGTTGTGGTATATCCACCCAGCCATTTTCTAGAATCATTTACATTTGGAGTTCTGGTTTGATGAAATCCTGCGTATATTCTTACACCATCTGCTATACCTTCTGTATATGCCCAAAAAGGAGAAGATCCGTCATATGTTCCTCCTGTAGTTGGGGAGTAATTATAACCATGGGTTACTTCATGAAATAGAATCCCATCAATTTCATCTTTTATAACTTGTGAATTGTTGCCCGAATCTCTATAGATTTTTGCCAGGTGTTGTGTACTCACTTCTATGGTCATTTGATCACCCTCTCCAAATTTATGAGCTACAAAATCTTCGTTTTTTAAGTTGAATTTTAATAACCTAAATTTAGGTGCATCGGCAGAGTTACGATATAAGATCTTAGCTACATCTAAGCAGCGTTGTTTCATATAACTTTCTGCATCAGGGATCACCTGTTTAAATATTTGTGATCCAATAGTTGATCCATCAAAATCTCTAAATTCTACTCTCGGAGTAAGAAAATCATTCCCCCAAATACAGGCTTGCTTACTTTGAGAAGAAAAGGTATTATTTTCATGATTTGCAGTTTGATGTAAAGGTTGTGCACTCATTTTGAATACAAATACCATCGTTGATAACATGCTTATCCAAAGCATGTGTTTTTTGTAATTTTTCATTGTGAAGTTTGTGTTTTTTTATTAATCTTTTTTATAAAAAACTAATAAGTGTTAGTTGCAATAAAATTACAGTATCGAGGTATGTTTTCATTTTTTACGCTTAATTTCAGTGATTTTTATTCTTTTTTAGTTTTTTTTAGTCTTTTTTCTTTTTAAAAGAAGATATGTTCATTTTATAAAGTGTTTTTTATGTCAAAAAAATAACATCTCTATAGGATAAGTATAGAATAAAAAGGTGTTTTCTAAGAATTATGAATACATAGGGCTTTTAAATAGGTACTTTTTAAACCATTTAAGTCAATCTAAAATTGCTTATCATATATAGGAATACGCTTGATTATACTGTGTGTAGATATGTTATGATATAGTACCTCTTATCTTTTAAATATTGTAGAATATTCTTCAGAAACATATTAATATATTTCATTTAGAACAGTATTTTCTTCTTTTACTATTCATAAAAATCTACATCTAATTTTAGTGTTTTTGGTAATTGTATAATCTTTATTGATTTGTTAAAATCAAAGAAAAATATGTAAAGATTAGTACTAAAATATCCATATATAATACTTTATTAATCCAAATGGTGGTAATACCATAACTCTAAGATATATTTCGCTTCTAAATAATCAATCTTAAAATAATATGGAAAAAAAAGTAGACACAAATCAGTTCTCAAAGCTTTTTTCGATAGAAGCATGGAAACTAAACTTTACAAAAATCGTAAACAAAACTAAAATCCCATATCCTTCTTTCTAAGATATTATAAAGTAGGTTACTAAGAAAAGGTAGATAGAAATAACATTGTAAAAGCTAATTATAGCTGTGTTTCTAGGCCTTAAATCTTTCTACAAAATTATGGATCAGGTACTTGGGAAAACACCAGAAGATCCGTCAAGTAATTTTAAAATTTAATAAAACAAACTAATGAACACAAAAATTAATCTTTCGGTTATACTCATGCTGATTTTTTGTACAATAAGTTTTGCACAAGTAAAAACAGTGTCGGGTAAAATAACAGAGGATTCTGGGATTCCTCTTCCTGGAGTGAATATTCTAATCAAAGAAACGTCATCTGGTACACAATCTGATTTTGATGGTAATTACTCTTTGCAGGTAGAAGCAGGTCAAACACTTGTTTTTTCTTATCTGGGTTTTAAAACAGAAGAAAAACTAGTAGGTGATGAGACTACATTCGATATGATAATGTATCAAGATGCTACTTCACTAGATGAAATTGTAGTAACAGCTCTTGGGATAAGTAGATCTAAAAAATCTTTGGGGTATGCTACTCAACAAATAGAATCAGAAGATATTAGCAAAGCTAAAGGCGTAAACTTTGTGAATTCATTATCTGGTAAACTTGCTGGAGTTACTGTTTCTAGAAATAATAACTTCGGGGGTTCAACAAATGTAATTATCAGGGGATATTCTTCTTTAACCGGTAACAACCAACCCTTATTTGTAATTGATGGCACTCCGATTAGTAACCGAATTAACAATTCAAGAAACTCAACAGCAGGTAGAGGAGGGTATGATTATGGTAATGCTGCGTCAGATATTAATCCAGATGACATAGAAACTATAAACGTTCTAAAAGGAGCTGCTGCTTCTGCTTTATACGGATCTAGAGCAGGAAATGGAGTAATTATAATCACGACAAAAAAAGGAGCTAAAAATAAAGGGTTAGGGATAACAATTAACTCAAATACTACATTTAGCAAATTTGACCCTAAAACATTTGCGAGATACCAAAAAGAATACGGAGGAGGTTATGGAGCTTCTTTTGTACAGGAAGATGTAGATGGAGATGGTATTTTAGATAATGTTGTAGATACAGGGGGTGATGCTTCTTGGGGACCGAGATTTGACCCTAATCTTTCAGTATATCAGTGGGGAGCTTTTTTTCCAGAAAACCCTAATTATCGTACTCCTACACCATGGGTAGCCGCAAAAAATGACCCTACTTCTATTTTTCAGACAGGTTTATTGCAATCAACAGGGGTTAGTGTTGATGGTGCTTCAGACAAAGGAGATTTTAGGTTAGGATTTACCAATGTAGAACAAACAGGTATTTTACCCAATAGTTTAATTAAAAGGCAAACGGTAGATTTTGGCGGAAGTTATAAGTTAACCGATAAAGTCATAGCGAGAGCAAAGGTTACATATACCAAAAATAGTGGGCGAGGTAGATTCGCAACAGGGTATGACGAAAATAGTGTTTTGCCCGGATTGAGACAATGGTATCAAACAAATGTTGACTTAAGAGAGCAGAGAGATGCATATTTTAGATTAAGAAGAAATGCTACCTGGAATATAAGATCATCAGCACGTACAGGTGACGATCCTTATGCACCAAGACCACAATATTGGGATAATCCATATTGGACATTATATGAAAATTATCAAACCGATGGCAGAGACCGTGTCTTTGGAAACGTAGCGCTAACGTATAAAGTAAATGATTGGTTTGATGTTTTGGCCAGAGTGACTATGGATAGGTTTGATGAAATAAGAGAAGAAAGAGTAAACGTTTCTAGTTTCAACCCATCTAATTACAATAGATTTAATGGGTTTTTTAGAGAAATGAACTATGATATGATAGGAAACTTTAATTTTGATATTACTGAAAAGCTTAATTTTAAAGGACTTCTGGGGATGAACCTTACCAGAACAAATAGAAGTTCTATTTTTGCACAAACCAATGGAGGACTTAATACTTTTGGATTTTACTCTTTATCCAATTCGGTAAATCCAATAGCCCCACCTATAGAAAGAAAGTCTAGTATGGGGGTTAATGGGTATTATGCCAGTGCATCATTTGGTTATGATGATATATTATTCTTAGATGCAACCTATAGAATAGACAGATCATCAACATTACCAGATGGTAAAAGACAATTTAATTACCCATCTATTTCTACTAGTTTTCTTTTTTCTAACCTCTTTACAAGCGATTGGTTAAATTTCGGAAAACTGAGATTGAACTACGCCGAAGTGGGTAATAGTGCCGGAGTACTTCTTGTAGACGATGTATATACTTTTGTTAATGGTTTTGCAGGACAATCTCTGTTCTCATTACCAAATAATAAAAACAACCCTACACTTAAGCATGAAACCGTTATAAGTTATGAGGTAGGATTAGAAATGAAACTTTTTAAGAATAGATTTGGGTTTGATATAACTGCATATCAAACCAATAGTAAAGATCAAATTCTTCCATTAGATATATCTACTTCTACAGGATTTAATTCAAAAATTGTAAATGCTGGTGAAATTGAAAATAAAGGATATGAAGTTAGTCTTTTTGGAACCCCAATCAAAACAGAAAACTTCGAATGGAATATCAATGTAAACTGGAGTACTTATAAAAGTGAAGTAGTTTCGCTATTAGATGGAATTGATAATTTAAGTTTATCAGGAACACTACAAGAAGATGTTTCTATTAATGCCACTGTAGGAGAACCTTACGGAACGATTAGAGGATCTAGTTTTAAATATCTTAATGGCCAGAGAGTTGTTGATGAAAACGGATATTACGTAACTAACGAAGAAAATGGAGTGATTGGTAACATAATTCCAGATTGGAATGGAGGAATCAACAATACATTCAGGTATAAAAATGCTTCGCTTAGTTTTTTAATCGACATGCAAAAAGGAGGAGATATCTACTCTCTTGATCATACCTATGGATATGCTACAGGAATATTTCCTGAAACCGCAGGACTTAATGATTTGGGTAATCCTATAAGAGATGCTGTTGCCGATGGAGGAGGGATAATAGCCCCAGGTGTTAGAGAAGATGGGACCCCTAATACAGTAAGAACTCCGGTAAATAGCTTTGATAGTCCATTTATTTATTACAGATCAACAGATGAACAGAATGTTTATGATGCTTCTTTTATAAAATTAAGAGAAGTGATATTCTCATATTCATTACCAACAAAATTATTAGATAACCTACCTGTTAATGATGTAGTGGTTTCTCTAATTGGTAGGAACTTATGGATTATTGACAAAAACATCCCATATTCTGATCCAGAAGCAGGATTAAGTGCAGGTAACTTACAAGGGTTTCAGTCTTCTGCATATCCCACATCTAAAGAATATGGTTTTAACCTAAAAGTAAAATTCTAAAAAAATGAAAAATAGTAAAATTTTAACCATACTATTCTGCTTGTTTATGATCTTTTCCTGTAAGGTAGATGATCTTAATGTGAGCGATAAACAGATTTCTGACGTTCCTTCGTCAACATTATTTACTAATGGACAACGAAATTTGGTTGACCAAATGGTGACTCAAAGTGTTTTTGATAATCATTTGAAATTTTATGCGCAATATTGGGCAGGTACAGGTTTTATAGGTCCAGAAACTAATTTTCAAGATCTTAAGAGTTTTCCGCAAAATTATTGGAATACACTTTATAGAGATGTTCTAAGTGATCTTAACGAAGCGGCTCGATTAATTCCCGAAGAAGAAATATTCGGTCTTACTGAAATAGATAAGCAAAATAGATTAGCGATTATCGAAGTTTTGAAAGTATATACTTTTCATGTCCTGGTAGATCTTTTTGGAGATGTTCCGTACTCAGAAGCCCTGTCTTTGGACAAAGATATCTTAAACCCGGTATATGATAATGATCAGAATATTTATACCAATATTATAAACCAGCTAAATACTGCTATTGGTAACCTTAATACTTCTGGGCAATCATTTGGTGATTCAGATTTGATGTATCAGGGAGATGTTTCTAAATGGGCAAAATTTGCAAATTCCTTAAAGTTACGATTAGCACTTAGGATTGCTGATGTAGATTCTAATCAGGCAGGGACACTAGCAACAGAGGCAGTTAACTCTGGGGTATTTACATCTAATAATGATAATGCTTCCTTAAGCTACGAATCGACAACACCTAATACAAATCCAATATGGGAAACTCTTGTAAATAGTGGTAGAGAAGATTATGTTGTAGCAGAAGCTGTAGTAGATATTATGCAACCTATAAATGATCCAAGACAATCTGTTTATTTTGATAATAATCTAACTCCTTATGTAGGTGGAGTATTAGGTAACCTAAATATATTTGATGATTTTACACATATTGGGACTGCTTTTCATCAACCAGATTTAGAAGGACTGTTGCTTGATTATGCAGAAGTAGAATTTTTATTGGCAGAAGCTGCAGAACGTTCTTTGGTTGGATCTCCGGCAGACGCAGAAAATCATTATAATAATGCTATTACAGCATCTATTACGTACTGGGGAGGCTCATCTGGTGATGCAACAACCTATCTGGCACAAGCAAGTGTAGCTTACACTACTGCAACCGGAAACTATAGACAAAAGATAGGAACTCAACAGTGGATCGCTTTTTATAACAGAGGTTTCGATGGATGGTCAAGCTATAGAAGATTAGGTTTTCCTAATTTAAGTAATAGTTCAGAAGGTAATCCTGTACCGAGAAGAATAAAATATCCTATTAGAGAATATAACACTAATGGTACAAATGTAACCAACGCTGCTTCAAATATTGGAGGAGATGAATTGACAACTAAAGTATTTTGGGATGTAAATTAAGAGATATAGAACTCATTTTTAATTTGTGATAGTCCTTTCCCTCTTAATAGACAAGTTAGCCTGTCAATTGAGAGGGAATTTTATTTATAAAATCAATATTTAAAACACCATTTCCTTTTCTATTACCTGAATGAATATTAATCAAAAAAATCAATATTTAACACTGTATAAGTTAATTTAGTATTATACATGGATAATTTCTAGGTACTTTACACCTTAAATTCATGGTATATTTGACCCGAAATATTAAACCACAATTATGGCTATAAATTGGAAAGGCGTAATGCCAGCAGTAACAACTAAATTCACTAATGAGGATACTTTAGACCTTGATATGTTTGAAGTTAATATCAATGCACAACTAGAAGCCGGAGTTCATGGAATTATTCTGGGAGGAACTCTGGGAGAGGCTAGTACATTAAGTGATACAGAAAAAAGAATTTTGGTAAAAAAGACAGTAGACATTGTTAATGGCAGAGTTCCTGTAATTATGAACATCGCAGAACAAACAACCAAAAATGCAATTGATGCAGCTGCAAAAGCAAAAGAAGATGGAGCTCAGGGATTAATGATGCTACCTCCAATGCGTTACAAAGCAGGAGATCGCGAAACAGTAGTGTATTTTAAAGAAGTAGCTAAAAGTACAGAGCTACCAATTATGGTATATAATAATCCTGTAGATTATAAAATTGAAGTAACTCTAGATATGTTTGAAGAGTTATTAGAAATGGATAATATACAAGCAGTAAAAGAATCTACAAGAGATATATCTAATATTACAAGAATTAAAAATAGATTTGGTAATCGCCTAAAAATCCTTTCAGGTGTTGATACTTTAGCCTTAGAGAGTCTTTTGATGGGAGCAGACGGTTGGGTTGCCGGGCTTGTAGATGCTTTTCCTGCAGAAACCGTTGCAATTTACGAATTACAAAAGGCAGGACGAATTAAAGAAGCACTCGAGATATATAGATGGTTTTTGCCTTTGTTAGAGTTAGATATCAATGCAAAACTAGTACAAAATATTAAACTCGCAGAAGTAGCTACCGGAATCGGTACCGAAAATGTACGTGCACCAAGATTACCACTTGTTGGCGAAGAACGTAAAAATGTCCTTAGCATTATTGAAAATGGATTAAAAACAAGGCCTACTTTACCAGAGTATAAAGAACTAAATGCTGTAGTGAGTTAGATTTTTTTGCCCCAAATATCTTGTTTTTACTTTAATCAATTTTATCATTAATTCATTTTACACTAAAACCATTAACCAATATATATGATAACCGGAAAAAATTATATAGGAAACAGATTATCGGCAACAGGATCAGTTTCTCGTAAAACATTCAACCCAAAATTAAATATTGAGAACGAATATGAATTTTATGAGGCTACTTTAGAAGAAGTGAATGAGGCTACAGAGCTAGCACATCAGGCTTTTAAAGAATATAGAAATGTTACAGGAGCTAAAAGAGCAGAATTCTTACATGCTATTGCAGATGAGATTTTGGCTTTAGACGATGAATTGATTCAAGCATATACCTCAGAAACTGGGTTGCCAGAAGGAAGAGCAATAGGAGAAAGAGGTCGAACAGTTTTTCAATTACGTTCTTTTGCAGAACTAATCTCTAATGAAGAGTGGAGAGAAAATACAATCGATTCGGCAGATACTAACCGTACTCCTGCACCTAAACCAGATATTAGAAAAACTAATATTCCTTTGGGGCCAGTAGTGGTATTTGCAGCCAGTAATTTCCCTTTAGCATTTTCTACTGCAGGAGGAGATACTGCCAGTGCATTAGCTTCGGGATGCCCGGTAATTGTTAAGTCTCATGCCATGCATTCAGGAACAGGAGAATTGGTATCATCTGCTATCATCAAAGCAGCCGAAAAAACAGGAATGCCAAATGGCGTTTTTTCAAATATTACAGGAAGCGGAAGAGTAGTAGGAGCTGCCCTGGTAAAGCATTCAAAAGTAAAAGCCGTTGGTTTTACAGGAAGTATCTCGGGAGGAAGGGCTTTATTTAATCTGGCGGCAAACAGAGAAGAGCCAATTCCTGTTTTTGCAGAAATGGGAAGTATTAATCCTGTAATTATTACACCCGAAGCAATTGCCAAAAGAGCAGACGAAATAGCAACTACGTATGCTAATTCTATTACAGTTGGTACAGGTCAGTTCTGTACAAATCCTGGATTGATCTTAACAATAGATGGTGATAACACTAGAAGCTTTATCAAAGACCTTGCAGAAAAAAGTACTGCAATAGCTCCCCAGTGTATGTTGCATCCTAATATAAAAAGAGACTTTGTAGAAAATAGAGCTACTATATCTTCTCAATCAGGAGTAGAAGTCGTAGCCTCTTTAACCGAAGAAGTAGAACCTAATTTTGCTCCTACTCAAATTTCTGCTGTTTCTGGAGCCGATTTTTTAACCAATCCAAAAATGCACCAGGAAGTTTTTGGCCCTTTTTCATTAGTGGTTAGATGCAAAGACGAAGCAGAACTTGTTGAGATTATTAATAACCTCGAAGGGCAATTAACAGGAACTATCCTGGCAGAAAAATCAGAATATCAAAACTTAGGGAACATCGTTGATGCACTTCAGGATAGAGTTGGACGTATTATTTTTAATGGAGTCCCAACCGGAGTAGAAGTTTGCCCATCTATGACCCATGGAGGACCATATCCAGCATCGTCAGATTCTAGGTTTTCTGCCGTAGGAACCAATGCTATTAAGCGATGGGTAAGGCCATTTAGCTACCAGGATTGGCCAAACGAATTGCTCCCAAATGCACTTAAAAATGAAAACCCTGATGAGATCATCAGAACTGTAGATGGAACTTATTCTAATGCAAAAGTATAAGTTTTGATTCTAGAACAATACTCTAAAAATAATCTGTTTAAATGTTGGTTGGTATTGTTAAATTTATAACCAAAAGGGTGTGATTTTTGTCACTCCCTTTTGGTTTTACCTATAAAAGAATAAGGCGTAGAAATGAATTTTGTGTATAAAAAAAACAGAAAAAAGAATGAAATGAATAAAACAACTTATAAATTGACGGCTGTACCTTTAATAACGAAACAAGAAAAGGTGCAACAGGAAAACAACTATTAATCATTTTATTCGGATAGAATTTCTAATATGCGTTACGAAAACTTACCAAATACCGTTTTTAAACAGAACCGAAATAATTTTGCTTCCAAAACCCTCGAGAATACGATTACTATTCTAACATCTAACGATATTATGCATACCAATGCAGATGATGTTATGGGGTTTGCCCAAAACAATGATTTATTTTATTTGTCAGGAATAGATCAGGAAGAAACAATACTAGTGTTGTATCCAGATGCTTATAAACCCGAAAACAGGGAGATTTTGTTTATAAAAGAAACGAATGAGCATATCAAAATCTGGGACGGTGAAAAATTAACCAAAGAAGAAGCTGGTCAGATTTCAGGAGTCCAACGAATAGAATGGATACATGATTTTGAAAAAATACTTCAATTAATGGCCTTCGAAGCAGATGGTTTTTATTTAGGACATAATGAACATATAAAGCGAATTACACATAACAAACAAACACAACAGGATCGAATGATTAACTGGTGTAAAGAAAAATATCCTTTGCACCAGTATCATCGAGCCGCCAAAATTACAAGAGCTTTACGTCCTGTTAAATCAAGCGAAGAAATAGCACAAATACAAAAAGCAGCAGATATTAGTATCGAAGGTTTTTATAGGGTACTCAAAGCAGTAAAACCTAACTGTAAGGAATATGAATTAGAAGCAGAATTAACGTATGCACTCCTTAAAAATGGAGGGACAAGACATGCTTTTAAACCTATTGTTGCTTCAGGAAAAAATGCTTGTGCATTACATTATAATACTAATGATAATACCTGTCGGGATGGTGATATGATACTTCTGGACTTTGGGGTTTGCTATGGTAATTATAATAGTGATACCACACGCTGTATTCCTGTAAATGGTACGTTTTCTGATCGACAAAAAGAAGTATATGCTGCGGTTCTTTATTGTTTAAAAGAAGGAAGCAAGCTACTTAAGCCCGGAGTTATCCCGGCGGATTATGAAAAACAAATGGCTGGTTTAGTCGAAGACCAACTGATCAAAATTGGAGTTCTCGACGCTTCTGAAGTTGCCGCTCAAAACCCGGATAAACCTTTGTATAAAAAGTATTTTATGCATGGTACGGCACATCATCTTGGGTTAGATGTTCACGATGTCGGTTTGTACTCCAGGCCTTTAGAAACGGGAATGGTACTTACTTGTGAGCCTGGTATTTATATCCCCGAAGAAGGAATAGGTTGTCGCCTAGAGAATGATTATCTCATTACAGAAACAGGAAATATAAATCTCACACAAGCGATGCCTATAGAGATTGAAGAAATTGAAAAGTTGATGACTGCATAGCAGTATATCTCATAAAAATATATAGTTATGAATGCATTAGGAATAGGTGGTTCTACCATCGAAAAAGAATTAAATGCAATACAGCCAAAAGCTCATCTTGCAAAACCCATTCAAAAAGAAGAATTTCAAGCCAGAATAGATAAAGCTTGCGATCTTATGAAAGAGCAAGAGATTCCTGCAGTATATCTGCATGCAGGAACAAATTTATTTTACTTTACAGGAATGCGATGGAACCCAAGTGAGCGAATGGTAGGAGTATTACTATTTCCAGATGGAGAAGTGCATTATATAGGTCCTCGGTTTGAAGAAGGAACTATTTTAGATTTCATGGTAATAAAAGGCCCTGTTCATTGCTGGGAAGAACATGAAAGCCCATATGCCTTATTTGTGAATATTCTCGACAAGAAAAATATCAATGGTAAGGATGTAGCTATGGATGAAGCAACTCCCTTTTTTATTATTGATGGAATTCTAAAAGAACAATCCAATTACAATCTAATTAATGCCAAACCGATTACTGCCGGGTGTCGAATGATAAAATCTGAAGCAGAAATTGCCATCATGCAAACTGCAATGGATATTACGATGGAAGTACAAAAGGCTGCAGCAAGAATATTGAAACCGGGAATCAGTGCCAAAGAAGTTACCAGTTTTATTAATGAAGCTCATAAACGATACGGTATTCCTTCGGGGTCATATTTTTGTATTGTGTTATTCGGAGTAGATTCCTCTTTTCCGCATGGGGTAAAAGCACCAAAAAACTTAGAAGAAAACGAAATAGTATTAATTGATACAGGATGTGTCCTGCATGATTATATTTCAGATATTACCAGAACATATGTATATGGTGAAATTAGTGAGTTACAACGTGAAATATGGAATCTCGAGAAAGAAACTCAACTTTCTGCATTTGAAGCTGCTCAATTAGGAAAACCATGTTCTGTAATAGATAATGCCTCAAGAAAAACATTAGAGGCCAAAGGCCTGGGACCTGATTATAAATTACCAGGGCTACCACACCGTACCGGCCACGGCATAGGGTTAGATATCCACGAATGGCCGTATATAGCAAGACATGAAGATGCGATCCTTGCATCAGGAATGTGTTTTAGTAATGAACCTATGATATGTGTACCTGATGAGTTTGGAATTAGATTAGAAGATCATATCTATATGACCGAAGAAGGGCCAAAATGGTTTACACAACCTGCACATTCTATTGATGATCCTTTTGGATTATCTCTATAATAGAGATAGAACTCTAAGTAAACAATCTGAATACTAAGTAATTGAAAGATTATTCTAAAGCATTATTAATAATGCTTTAGAATAATCTTGTTTGTTATCTAAAAATAAACCCATTTTTCATTGGATCATCAGGATCGATGATAAAAGTGTTCATTCCTGTAATATGCGCCGTTCCTTCAACTTGCGGTATTACTGCTTTATAAGGGCCAAATTCTTCTTCAGAAATAACAGAACCTTTAAATACAGAATCTGTTATACTTTCTATAGTCATTGTATCCCCATATTGTATTTCATTTCTCATTTTATGTATTGCCATTCTACCAGAAACTCCAGATCCGGTGGGGCACCTGTCTACTTCTCCTTCAGCAAAAATACATACGTTTCTACTATCAATATTTTCTTTAGAAGAATTTCCAATAAAAATGGTACCGTATAAAAAACTAAGATCTTCTTCATAAGGATGTAGAATATTAGAATCCTGCTCTATTACAGCATGTTTTATATCCATTCCCTTGGTAATTAATTTTCTATATGAATTTGAAGTTAAATCAAAATCAAAATTATTTTTAGCCATATCTACATAT
This sequence comes from Aquimarina atlantica, assembly GCF_000626715.1. GTDB lineage: Bacteria > Bacteroidota > Bacteroidia > Flavobacteriales > Flavobacteriaceae > Aquimarina > Aquimarina atlantica. The sequence goes on from NZ_AQRA01000007.1 coordinate 344,406, forward strand.
GCATAAAAAGCACCTCCGTAGGCCAAATCATAGATAATGTCTCCTATACCCTCTACCTTTACCTTTCTATCCAATCCAACTACAAAACTAGGAACACAATGAAAACGAACACCGGTTACTTTTCCGTTTTTTACATGTGCATAAGAAATGATTCGACCACAGGGAGCATCAATTTTTATGATATTATCTCCTTCCTGATAATCGATCCAATTCATTTCGACAGCCAATGTAGAAATTGCAATAATAGCATGGCCGCACATGGTGCTGTATCCTTCGTTGTGTATAAACAAAATCCCAAAATCCCCATCATTATCATTAGGAGGGAGTAAGATACATCCATACATATCGGCATGGCCACGAGGTTCAAACATAAGAGAGGTACGTAAGTGGTCATAATGCTCCTTACAATATCTCCTGTATTCTAATATCGAATTTCCTTTCAGTTCGGGAAACCCATCGACAATTACCCGAAGCGGTTCTCCTCCTGTATGCATATCGATGGTTTTGATTTGTAACCAATCTTTTTTGGGGTTGAAATTGGTATTTTTTAGAATGTTTTGATATGTTTTACTCATGCGTATATTGATTATAATAATAAGTAGCTGCTGCTAAATCTTCGAGAGCATGCCCTACAGATTTAAAAATAGTTATTTCATGATCACTGGTTCTTCCTTGCTTAGTTTCAGAGCAGAGCTCAAATAAATCAGCTTTGATATCTTCTTCTTTTAGAACACCTTCTTTGAGAGGAATAACAATGTCTCCACTTTCTTTAAGTCCCCCCTGATAAGTGTCTACAAAAACAGTGGCTTTTTTTATGCTTTCATTATCAGCTTCACGCATATCCTTTTTGTAGGCTCCAACTAAATCTATATGCTGTCCGGCTTTTAAATAATTACCCAACACCAAAGGAGTTTTGGATAATGTTGCACAGGATATAATATCTACTTCAGAAATTTTTTCTTCGATTGTAGGTATAGCATGGATATGAAAACTTTCTCCTTCTAATTCAGCTGAGATTTTTTTCGCTTTTTCATAATTCCTTCCCCAGATATAGACAGTTTTAATAGGTCTTACACTGGCATGCGCTTTAATTAGATTAGTAGAGAGTGCACCTGTACCGATCATTAATAAGGAAGAAGCATCAGGTTTAGATAAATACGATGATGCCAGGGCAGAGGCCGAAGCAGTTCGTTTTACGGTCAAACTTTTTGCCTCCATTATTGCTTTGATAGTACCTTTAATGGCGTCCATATATAAATATGTACCTTGAATCGAAGGTAAATCAAACTGTCCATTTTTGGGACTTACTGTTACGATTTTTACCCCTGCTTCTTTACCAGGATTCCAGGCAGGCATCAACAATAGCGTAGAATCTTCCTGAACCACAGGGTTTGGAAAATCATGATGATGACGCATAGGCACCAGTATAGAATCTGATGCAAATTTGTTTTTTAATTCAGCAATTAGCTCATTAAAATTAGTGTTACTTTCAATAAAATCGGTATTGATCTGAACAATTGTATCCATAGGTTATAAATGTAAACAAATCCCAATTCGTAATGGCATACTAACTTAAATCTTATTAAAATGATACCATTCTTGGGTAATATAGTATCATTGAGTCAATAGCCTTTTAGGTTATCTTTAAAATATTAAAAACTATTTATTTTATGAATCGAATTAAGTATATAGTAGTACTACTTCTTGTTAACCTTTCTTTTTTTTCTTGTAAAAGTTCGTTACCACCTACTGCTGAAATATCCTTTGAGCAAAAACTAAGAAATTTGTTCCCTACAGCAGATATAAGCGCAATACAGGTAAATGATCATTTTACAGAATCGTACCGATTGATATTAAAACAACCATTGGACCACAACAATCCAGATGCAGGAACTTTTGATCATTATGTATATCTCTCTCATTCTGATTATTCGCAGCCCACAGTATTAGTTACCGAAGGGTATTCTGCAAAACATAGAACATATGAGTTAAGTACTCTGTTAAAGGCAAATCAGGTTATGGTAGAATATCGATTTTATGGAAAATCAAGACCAAATCCGATTCCGTGGAAGTACCTGACCAATGATCAGGCTATTCAGGATTATCATCTTCTGGTTACTAAACTTAAAAAAATATATACCAACAAATGGATATCTACAGGAATAAGTAAAGGAGGGGAGACTGTATTGATTTATAAATCAAAGTACCCAAAAGATATGGATGCTGCAGTTTCTTATGTTGCTCCTTTGATTAATACCCGAGAAGACCCAAGAACGCAAGAACATATCGATACTGTTGGAACCGATGAGTGCAGAACTAAGATTACTAATTTTCAACGGTTATTGTTAACTCGAAGAGAGGCTCTTTTAAAGGAAATTGATCAACATTCGAGAAAAAAGAAAATGAGTTTTACAAAAGTATCCCCAGAAGAGGCTCTAGAATACGCAGTACTAGAATTCCCTTTTTCTTTTTGGCAATGGGGAGGCAAGTGTGATGAAATTCCTAATGGGAATGCCGATCCTACTACCTTATTTACTTACCTTAATAAAGTAGTAGGCATTGGCTTTTATAATGATAAAACATATCACAACCTATTACCTTCTTATTATCAACATATGGTAGAGCTTGGGTATTACGGATTTGATAGTACTCCTGTGCAGGATTTAATTAAAGTGGTAAAACAGCCTACTAATATGAGATTCGCACCCAAAAATGTTACTATGGTGTATGATCAGGATTATATTAAAAAGGTTAGGGATTATGTAGAGAACAAAGGAGATCATATCATTTATATTTATGGAGAATATGATCCCTGGGGAGCATGTTCACCTACCCCAAAACCTCATGTAAATGCCTTAAAAATGGTATTACCCAAAGGAAGTCATAGTACCAGGATTAAAAATTTCTCAAAAGAAGATCAGAGAAAAATCTATGATAAATTACAAGCATGGTTGTAAAAGATGATTACGCTTATTTACAATAAATTTTAAGCCTGTAGCATCTGCTACAGGCTTAAAAATAATAACAGATGATGGATTAATACATTTTTAAAACTTGAAATTCGTCATAGCTTAACATCCAGGTACCATCTTTTTTTACCCATTTTTCCTGGTAAATTTTTCCTTCCCCAATATTCATAGACCAATCTGAAGAGATTTTAACTCCATTTGGAGAAACTACTCTAAATGTGGGATTGTGATAGGTTAGGTTTTTTGCGCCAGAGGTAATTAATTTTTGCCAAAACTGGGTAATCTTAGGTTTACCGTGTACTAATTTAGCCATAGGAATGGCATTCATTGTAGCATTCTCGAGATATCCATTGGTAAATGTTTCTGTATTTTGTGTGTTAAACCCCTTAGTTATGTGTATAGATGCCTTAATAACAGCTTCTAGCATTTGATGACTTGCAATAGGATTTGTTTTATTTTCTTTAGAAGTTTTAAATTGTTCTACTACTTCAAAATCATCATATGTGAGTACCCACTTCCCCTTTTTTTTCTCCCACTTTTCTTGAAAAATAACTCCTCTTCCTACATTCATGCTCCAATTTGCAGATAATAAAGCAGTTGATGTATTTACGACTTCTATACTTAGATCGGTATAGATTAAGTTTGTGGCTCCCGATTGTATAAAAGGTTGCCAAAAATCGGTAATTTCCCGAACGCCTCTTTTTATACCAAAGGGTTGGGCGCTCATCATAGCTTTTGGGTCATAGCCTTCAATACAGGTATTACTTTTTCCTTTATTAAATGCTAATATCCATTCTTTACTGGCATTAAGTACTTCTAATGCTATTTCATGATGTGCAGTAGGAGAATGTTCTGCATAAGATTGCTTTACAGTTTCTTTTTTCTCTTCTGGTTTATCTTGGATCCAGGCAATAGAAACTATCAGGATCAAACATAATATTACTGTGTTTACTACTTTCATTTGTTTATTTTTTGAATTATAAGTGCAAAGAAAGCAGTAGAAAAGGTGTCATACTTGTGACTTTTATCACACTAGGTATCTTTTTTTAGAATTCTAATTTCTTGTTTTCCTAATGCAACGATTCCTTCTGTTTCTAATTTTTTTAGAAGTCTTGAAATTACTTCTCTTGTAGTGGCTAACTCCCTGGCTAATTGTTGATGTGACCTTTGTAAAACAGCATTATTAGATTCTATCATTAGATATTCGAGTAAACGTTCTCTAAGAGGTTTAAAAGCAAGTTTTGAGTAGTTATTAATTAGTACATTGTAGCTATCTCTAAATGTATTTATAGTAAATCGATTCCAGGATTTATATGTAAAACACCAATCTTTTACGAATCTTACAGGGATATTTAATACTATTGATTCTTCTTCGACAATAGCATTAACGGTACTTTTGCAATCTTCAAAACAGGCAGATAAAGAAAGGGTACAGGTTTCCATATCTCCTAAATAATAAATAAGGATTTCACGTTCTTCATTTTCCTGATATACTCTAACTTTTCCGCTGATTACAATTTTCAGAACTTTAATATATTTATTTTCTTTTATTAGAAACTCACCTTTTTGATGTTTAGAAATAGAAGTTTTTTCCCGAAGCTCTTTTTTGAGTTCTTCTTCTGATATGTGTAGTTTTTGAAATACTTGATCTAACATAATCTAGGGGTGTTTTCGTTTCACAGAACTACTTTTTCAGAGTTTATGGTATTGATAATTCTATTTTAGACTATACTTTAAAGTTAAGTATGAATGATGATAAAAATAATCATTTTAAATTCTTATCAAATTATATGACTTATGCTGTAATCTACAAGAAGCGCAAACCGTTATGATTTGCGCTTTCTACTCTTGTTAAAAGCTTTTATTCTTCGTCTTTAATTTTTAAAAGAATATTGGCTAGTTGTTCTGGTTGAGAGAAATTTGGAGTATGGCTAGAATGTAAAGTGAATACTTTTTTTACCTTTCCTTTATACATCGCTCTTTGTACTTCGATGGGTATAGCCCTATCTTCTGTACATTCTATATAGTACTTTGGGATTCGCCCAAAATTACTTTCTGTAACTTCTAACTCATACATGAGTGGGGCAGATGGCTCTGGAACAATATAGGGTTTGGCACCTTCAAAAACTTCTTTAGGGATATCATGAGCAAAAGCATTTTGGATTTCATTTTCATTTACCAGGGCGTAAGTTTTATCTTCAGACAGGTAGAAATTATCTACCGCTACTGAACCTTCTACTCCTTGAGCTGCACTAAAAAAAGAGCCTCCATTAGGTAATAAAAATGCGGTAAGATAGACGATACTTTTTACTTTATCGGGTCGTATTTCTGCCGCCCTGCTAACGGTGATGCCATTAAAACTGTGTCCGACCAATATCACAGGTTGTTCTTGTTTATCGAGAATATCTGTAATTGCTTTTACATAATCTGTCATTGTAATGGTGGCAGGAGGTGTTTTGTCGTTTCCATGCCCGGGAAGGTCTGGAGTAATTATAGTATGCCCTTCGTCTCTTAATTTTGAAGCTACATTTTCCCATTGCCAGGCACCTAACCAGGCAGAGTGTACTAATACATACGTTTCTTTTTTTGTTTCCATAATGTTACTTTTTTTTGTGTTTACATTGTTGTTTGCACCATTGCTAAATGTTACTATTCCGATCAGGAAAACAGCAACTAATTTTAATTTTCGTTTCATAAATTTTTAGCGTATTACTTATGGCACAAATGTATATGCGGAAACAGCCTTAAACTTGTACCTTTTGACACAAGTGGCTAATATTTTTTTATTTTTTCTGAAGAGACTATGAAAGAAGTTCTATTTTCTTGAACTGTAGTTTTACAATACGATCCGATTCATATTGCTTTAAGATTTTTGAAACTACTTCTCGGGTGGTACCTACTTCTTTGGCTAATTGTTGATGTGAGATATGTATGATTGAAGAATTATTTCTATTCGCTTCGGATCTTAGGTAATCTATTACTCTTTCATTGATTTTTTTAAAGGCTAGATCTTTGTAAGAAAGTAGTAAATCTTCATAACTTATAATGAAGGAATTAGTGGTAAAGGTATTCCAGGATTTAAATGTAAAACTCCATTCGGATACAAATCGCACCGGAATTTTAATAATTGTGGTTTCTATTTCTGTTTTGGCATGTACCAGGCTTTTACAATCTCTAAATGTTGCAGATAATGATAATACACAAGTCTGGATTGGATTTACATAATACAGTAAAATTTGGCGATCCTCATTTTCTTGCCAAACCCTTACTTTTCCCGAAATTACAATAGCTAACCACTTGATATATTTATCTTGCTCTACAATAAAGGTGTCCTTTGGTACCGTTTGTAATATTCCTTCTTTAAGAATATGTTCTTTCAGTTTTTCTTCTACAATATTCAAGCCTTTAAATAACTGTTCGAACTCGGTCATTTTTATGAATGAAAAAATAATTAGTACTATCTTAATTACTACAAATATATGTAAGTGATTATACTTACAGCGCACCTATTTTGAAACACTCATTATGCATTGTTAGTATCGGTATAATAAGTTTTAGTATGTTCGCTTTTATTTTCCTCCGCCTGGTAAATTTGTTTTAAGGTAATGGGTTAATGTTTCACGTAAGTGTCTAGAGGTGTTTTCTCCTTCATAGATACCATGAGATCGGTTAGGATATGATACCATAGAGAATATTTTATTATGACGAATAAGCGCATTAGCCAGTACTTCTATACTTTGATAATGAACATTATCATCTCCTGTTCCGTGAATCAGTAATAAATCTCCTTTAAGGTTTTTGGCAAAATTAACAGGAGAGCCTTTTTCATAACTTTCGGGCATAAGTTGTGGTATTCCCGAATATCGTTCCTGGTAAATGTTATCATATAATCTTTGATCAGATACTGGGGCTACTGCCATTCCCATTTTATAGATTTCTGGATATCTGAATAAAGCATTAAGCGTCATAGAACCACCACCGCTCCATCCCCAGATGCCAATACGATCCGGATCTACAAAATCAAACATTTCAATAATCTTTTGTGTCCCTTGTGCCTGGTCTGAAGAAGAAAGAACACCAATTTGCCCATACACACATTTTCGCCATTCTCTTCCTTTCGGCCCGGGAGTCCCGCGATTATCGATACTCATTATAATATACCCTTGCTGGGATAGCATGGTATGCCATAAATAGTTACTTCCACCCCAGGAATCTAATACGGTTTGGGACCAGGGTTCACCATATACATGAAATAACACAGGGTACTTTTTTGATGGGTCAAATGCCAGAGGTTTGATCATGTATGCATCCAGTGATGTACCATCGTCTAAAGAAATTTTAAAAAACTCTTGAGGATTGTGATCTATAGCTGCTATTTGCTTTTTTAGTTTTTGGTTAGAGACCAAAGTTTTAATCACTTTGTGATCGGGTAAAGAAATAATATCGGTAGTAGGAGGAAGGCCAGATTTAGAATAGGTATGTTGGGCAAATTTTCCATTCGGAGCTATGCGATATCGATGTGTTCCCGGTTGATCTTTTGGGGATAATCTTTCTGCTTTTCCTTTTTTATTAAGCTTGATTCTATACAAGTACCTTTGTGTGGCATTTTCTGGACTTGCCATATAATACAGCCATCCATTTTTTTCATCGATTAATTCAATATTAATCATATCTGAATCGGTAGGAGATACCTGAGTTTCATTACCATCTTTAACAAGGTAAAGCGCTTTCCAGCCACTTTTTTCACTCACCCAGGTAAATGTACTGGCATCCTCAAGGTATTTAAAATCATCTACAGCTTCTAACCAGGCAGTTTCTTTATCTTCATAAACCACCCGAGTACTCCCATCCAGAGTATTACAAAGCGTTACTTTATTATGATTTTGTGCCCTGTTGAGGTGTTGCAGAAGTAATGATTTAGAGTTCGGTTTCCAAATCATCCTAGGAATATATTGATTACTGGCATCGCCCGGGAGTTTCATCCAGGTTGTAACTCCTCCCGATGCATTAACGACTCCAACTTTTGCTTCAGACGGTTTTTCTCCTGCTTTAGGATACTGTACTGGTATTGTATACGAATAGATAGAATCTGTAGTATTGATCATCAGGAAATTTTTAATCTTACTGGCATCAATTCTCCAGTATGCAATCTTACTGCCATCGGGACTCCATCTAAAACCATCTCTACATGAGAATTCCTCTTCGTATGCCCAATCAAAGGTTCCGTTAATGATTTTATCTGTTCCGTCTGTTGTTAATGCTTTGATATTTCCATCGGTAAGTGATTCGATATAAATATTATGCTCTCTTACATACCCTATCTTATTTCCGTCAGGAGAGAACTTAGCAAACATAAGCGAAGAAGGTTTTGATTTTATACCTCCCAGTTTGATAAGTTTTTTTGTTTTTAAGTCTAGTACCCAATAATCTCCTTTGGTGTTATACCTCCATACTCGAGCAGAGTTGGTGAAAAATAAGACTTTACTTTTATCTGTAGACCAGGTGTAATTTTCTATACGAAGCGGAGTATCTGTTCCTTTAGGAATCATCCACTTTGCAGGAATTAAGATACTTTGTTCTCCTGTTTTAGTATCTGTTTTAATAATATCATAATACCCGTTGTTTTCTGAAGAAGCCACCAATGTGGTATATGAATCTCCGCCTTCGAACCATTTTAAAGCTTTTGATCGCTCTGAAGAAAAGTCTCTGCTACTAAAGATTTGTTCTAGTGAAAGTTTTGATTGTTGTGCAGATAAGATGCTTACACTTAGTATAACAAAGAATATGCAGCAGACCTTTTTGATCGTATTACAATGTATCATTAATCAGAAGTTTAATTTTAAAGAAATGTTCAATTTGGTGATTTCTCAAAGATATAGTGATATCGTATGGATTCTGCACTATAAGTTAACTAAACATGATACTATATTATCTTTTTTAGAGTTGTTTTGTTAAAAAACCAGAGAAAATAATACTTTATCTCGTAGTTCAATTTTGCTTCAGCATATAAAAATCCTTTTTGGAGATTCAGTTCAATTTAACTTAGAAGGATCATTATAGAGTGTTATTTTACTTTTTTAGAAGTTTGGTGTTATTAACGATTCGATATCTTGCAATAGATTAAGATGATACAGCAACCATCTGTTGTTTCTTTAATTCCTCTTCGTTTAAGTCTCGGGTTAACCAACCACTTCTACCCGCAGTAGCTATTGCATAAGGAGTAATCCAAAATAATGTAAAGGCATAAAAAACACTATATGGATAAGCCCAGAACGATTCTGATATAGTATGCTTTTTGGCATAAAATAAAGCTTGTATACTCGAAAAAACCAGTATACTCACCAATGTAGAACTAAGGAATAATAGTGGATATGTGCATATGAAAAATAACATTAATAGCGCAGCTGGATAGGCAGCTATCATTTTTAACCATTGGTTTAAGAGTAGTACCCTGGTACCAATTTTGGGTCCTTTTCTAAAATTTGTAAAGGCAAATTTACTCATAGCAATATTCTCACGAATGTTACTTCTTTCCCAGCGAATAAACATTTTGGATAAGTTTTTGTAGCGCTCTGGAGTGTTGGTATAAACGTATGCTTCACGCTGAAAAAATACTTTATAACCTTGTTTTAAAATCATATTGGTCATAGCACGATCTTCGCCAATTTTAGAAACTTGCCCCATGAATGTTTGACTAATCCAGCCTTGAAGACAATTGAAGACTGCTTCTCTACGATAAGCAGATAAAGCACCTGGGGTGCATAATACAGAACCTAATCTACTTTGTGCAGAGCGTATAAATTCGAAACTAAAGGCAAAACTCACATTTAACATGCGAGGAATTACAGCTTTTTCTTTGTTTAATACACGTACATTTCCTGCCACAGCACCGCATTCTTTATTTATAACAAAAGGGCTGGCCATAAGGCGCAACGTATCTTTTTTAACTATAGAATCACTATCAACAGTTATAAAAACTTCTCCTGTGGCTAAATTAAACCCACGGTATAGCGCGTGTCTTTTTCCTTTGTTTTTAGGTTGTTGGTAAATCGAAACCCGATCACCCAGAACTTCTTTAGCTTTTTGCATCCATTGCCATGTATTATCCTGGCTTCCGTCATCAATAGAAATTAACTGTAGTTTTTCTTTCGGGTAATCACTTTCGGCAAGACTAAGCAAAGTTTTATAAACCAATTCTCCTTCATTATAAGCAGGTACGATGACTGTGCAAGAAGGTAATTTGTCATACGGTACTGGTTTAATAACTTTATAACGTAGGTATAGAAACAGTATATAAATTAAAAAGCTAATTTTAAGAGTAAGTAGCACGATACCAGTGATCATTAAGGGGGTGCTCCAAGAGGTATTCATTCTTTCTAAATACACTTTTTCGAAATACGGTTGTAAGAAATAAAATAAAGATGCACCACCAAATATTAATAGAAATGTTGCTATTAGTATGAGAGGTGATGATACTTTTGAAATAAATTTATTTAGAATAGTAAAGGTGGTGTTTATAGGTGTTATTGTCTCCAAAGATTCGCAAGATGTTGATTGCTTCATGAATGTTTTCTTAAATTCCTCGTGAGAAAAAACAATATTGATGCCATTTTAGATAAGAATTGAATAACAAGTGTTTAGAGAATTACTCTAATTTTACAAGTGTAGAAATCTTACACACTTGTGTGTATTTATACGCCATCACTGCATGAAATTAGATGAGATGAGTATACTTTTATTTACAAAAAGACTCGACCTTAATTTATATAAGTACCCTAATCCTTGAACCTGAGATTAGGTTTTGATATGTCTTATGACCTTTTATGTTTGACTATATTTTGTCATAAGTTTATACATCATTATTTCTTTTACTATTATATATTTGTTTATCAAATTCTAAGTATAGTGTTGATTTTGATTGTTTTATGTGTTGTAAAATGATTAAATCGATTTATTACTGTGTTAAATAAAGTTATTTTGACTTTATTCTGTGAAATTAAATTAAAAACATAATGAAAATTAGTATTTGGTCGGATATTAGATGTCCTTTTTGTTATATCGGAAAAAAGAAATTCGAAACAGCATTAGAACGTTTTGCTCATAAGGATAATGTAATAGTAGAATGGAAAAGCTTTGAGTTAGATCCAGATTTAAAAACACAACCTCATATAGGTACTATAGCGTATTACGCAGATGTAAAAGGAATGGGGAGACAAAGTGCAGAGCAATTATTTGGCAATGCAACGCAAATGGCAAAAGAAGTAGGATTAGATTTTCATATAGAAAATGCGGTAACTGCAAATTCTCTTAATGCGCATAGATTAATTCACTTTGCAAAAACCAAAGGTTATGAAGAAGTTATGGGCGAGGCTTTGTTGAGTGCATATTTGATAGAAGGTAAAAATATAGACGATATAACATATCTGGCAGATTTGGCAGGTGCTATAGGAATGGATAAAGAAGAAACAACAAAAATGTTGGTTTCTGACGAATATACATACCATGTAAGACAAGACCAGATGGAGGCTAAGAATATTGGTGTAAACGGAGTGCCATTTTTTGTATTGAATAATAAATATGGAATTTCGGGAGCCCAATCTCCTGAAGCATTTTTACAAGTAATAGAAAAAGCGTGGAATGAGTATGAAAAAGAAAATCCAACTTTAGAAATCACAAAAGGAGATTCTTGTGATTTGGATGGTAATTGTAATTAATATTACGTATTCTTCAAAGAGTCACAGATAAAATTAGTCTCTTAAAAAACAAAATCGAAAAAATAAAAAACCATAAAAATAATTCGAGATTCTGATAAAAATACATAGGTATTACAAAAAATAAAGAAGGGATTGAATAAAACTATAGTAAATGAATGGGGAATTATAGGATTTTTTATATTTTCATGACTTAAGTAAAAAAGTATAGAAAAAAATTAAAAAACTAAAGTTTAATAAACAAATGAGAAACCTAATTAAAGTATTAATTCTTCTAATATCCTTATGTGGCTATAGTCAAGAGCAAAAGACACAAGTAAATGTATCTAAATTTTACAGAGAAGGTGACTTGTCGTTCTTACATATAGAGAAAGAAAAATACATTATAATGCAGATGACTCATTTTGAAAATGAAGAAAGCAATAAAAAAGAAATGATACTAAATGGGGTAGAGTATCGATTAAAGAAAGTATTTAAAATTAAAAACCTCAATTCAACTTCAGCTATTCATTCATTAGAATACTGGTCTAGTATAAATAATGACATTATATTAATGGATAAGTAGAAGGTATTTAGTCCTGATAACAAACGTTAATTAGATATACTATTTTAGTCACCGATTTTGTCACCTAAAATTAAGAAGCCTTGTATAATAATAAATACAAGGCTTTTTTGTGGAGTCGGAGAGGGCTGTAGCGATCAGTAAAATGTCCTGGGACATTTGCAGCGAAAGAGCCAGCTGGCGCATTGGCCGAATCCCCTGGGTACACAAAACCCTGCCATTTGGCAGGGTTGTAGTGGAGTCGGAGGGATTCGAACCCTCGTCCAAACAAGTAATACAATAGCTTTCTACACGTTTAGTTTTTGTTTAATTTTCGTCGATAAGAAAGACCAAAAACCGCCAACTTATCGCTTATTCTCAATTAAGTTTCGAAATTATATCAAGATCCTATAATTTCTAGGTTTACTTTTACGATACCTCATGATCAATCGCCGCAAACCAAGGCTCTTGAGAGGTATCCTGCTTGTTCACCTTGTGAACCGAGGCACTATCCTACTATAAATTCAGATTATGCAGCTAGGGCGTAGTTATTCTCGCCGTTTAAAAAAGTGAAATATGATATTTACGAGCTATATCCCAGCGCTCGACGTGCTTACCACTCCATTAATCTCGCTGTCAAAACCAGTCGACCCCAATGGTATTTTCCGAAATTTGATCATTATATTTCTTTAGAAAACAAAATATGCTCTCAATTTGACCAAAAATACTTTCGGGCAGCAAATATAATCATAATTATCATATCTTTACCCTCGTTTTTTAGTACAAAATTTATACCAATTCATATGACTAAGTTCGGTGTCATTAAAGAGCGAAAAAACCCGCCAGATCGTCGTGTCGTTTTTTCGCCAGATGGCCTAAAATCAGTAGTGACCAAATTTCCTCAAGCTTCTTTTATTGTCGAACCTTCTCATGTTAGAGTTTTTGATGACTCTGAGTATGAAAAAGCAGGTTTTACCGTTTCTGATGATCTATCAGATTGTGATGTACTACTTGGTGTAAAAGAAGTGCCTATTGCTGCTTTATTGCCCAACAAAAAGTACTTTTTCTTTTCGCATACGATCAAAAAACAAACGTATAACAGGGATTTACTAAAGGCAATTCTCGAAAAGAACATAGAACTATATGATCACGAAGTCATTGTGGGGCAGCATGGTTTTAGATTAATAGGATTTGGAAAATATGCTGGGATCGTTGGTACGTATAATGGATTTAGAGCCTGGGGACTTAAGTTTAATTCTTTTACCCTGCCAAAGGCCGAAACACTTAACGATCAAAAAGCATTAGAGTCTGAACTATCGAAAATTAAGCTACCTAATATAAAAATTGTCCTTACCGGAAACGGAAAAGTAGGAGGAGGAGCCAAAGAGATTCTCGATGCTATGAATATCAGACAAGTTGCTGTAGACGAATATCTTAATGCTACGTTTGATGAGCCGGTTTATGTTCAAATCGATGTGTTGGATTATAACAAGCGCAAAGATGGACGTACCATAGACAAGAGCGATTTTTATACAAACCCACAAGAATATGAAGGAGATTTTATGCGATTTGCAGAAGTGAGTGATATGTATATTGCAGGCCACTTTTTTGGAGACGGAGCACCTTATATTTTTACCAGGGAAGATGCAAAATCCGAAGATTTTAATATTAAGTTAGTAGCAGATATTTCATGTGATATCGATGGGCCGGTTGCCACTACAATTAGGTCTTCTACGATTGCAGATCCTATATATGGCTATAACCCGCAAACCGAAACCGAAACCGATGTTACAGATCCAAATGCAATCGGGGTCATGGCTGTTGATAATTTGCCATGTGAATTACCCAAAGATGCCAGTACAGGATTTGGAGATATGTTTTTAGAACATGTAATCCCTGCATTTTTTAATGATGACAAAGATGGTATTCTCGAAAGAGCAAGAATGACCAAAGACGGAAAGTTAACTGAGCGATATAGCTATCTTCAGGATTATGTAGAAGGTAAAGAATAATATGAATCAATAGATCAATACAATTAATATGACAACTCAGGAACTGGTTGCTCAAATACATGAAAAACAATCGTTTTTATGTATAGGATTAGATGTGGATTTAAATAAAATCCCTAAACATTTATTAGATAAAGAAGATCCTATTTTTGAGTTTAATAAAGCCATTATAGATGCTACGCATCACCTTGCGGTAGCCTATAAACCTAATACTGCTTTTTATGAAGCATACGGCATTAAAGGGTGGAAATCTCTCGAAAAAACAATTACCTATCTAAATGCAAATTATCCCGAGGTTTTTACAATTGCAGATGCCAAACGAGGAGATATTGGTAATACAAGTACAATGTATGCCAAAGCTTTTTTTGAAGACCTGGAGTTTGATTCTGTAACTGTTGCTCCTTATATGGGTAAAGATTCTGTAGAACCTTTTTTAGCTTTCGAAAATAAACACACAATTTTACTGGCATTGACATCTAATCAGGGCGCTTTTGATTTTCAGACAAAAAATGTAGAGGGAAAAGAATTGTACAAACAGGTATTAGAAGTTTCTAAATCTTATAAAAATTCTAAAAATTTAATGTACGTGGTTGGTGCAACCAAAGCCGAGTTTATCGGAGAAATTAGAAAAATAATACCAGATAGTTTTCTTTTGGTTCCTGGTGTAGGCGCACAAGGCGGAAATTTACAAGAAGTCTGCAGATACGGATTGAATGATCAGGTAGGACTGTTAATCAACTCTTCTAGAGGCATTATATATGCTTCAGATGGAGCAGATTATGCTAAAGCCGCAGCAGAAAAAGCGCTTGAACTTCAAAAACAAATGGAAAATATCCTGAAATCATAAAAATAAAAAAGGAACAAGAATAGTGCATACCCTTGTTCCTTTCCAAAAGGATAGAATTAACGTCTATTGGCGTTAAAAACATGTTTTGCATAACCATAAAGCCCGTATGCAATAAAAATAACGAAAAATGCCATTATACCATAAATGATAACATTTAGTAATATTGAACTCATAGCCCCAAAATTTTAATATTAATATCTTCTAAGATAAGAAGATAATTTCTAAAATCCTATTTTTAAGTATCTAATTATTAAGTATTTATGATTTTTTTATAATTTTTAAGAATTCATAAAACGTAACACGACCAACGATATGATACATACAGATCAATTGGGTAGGAGAATTGAATTTCCAAGACCTCCAAAGCGTATTGTTTCTTTGGTGCCTTCGCAAACCGAGTTATTAGTTTCGTTAGGAGTATCAGATGATATTGTTGGGGTTACCAAATTTTGCGTTCACCCAAAAACGATAAGAAGTCAAAAAGCTATTGTAGGAGGGACTAAGAAAGTCAATTATGAAAAAATTAAAAAGCTAAATCCTGATATTATTCTTTGTAATAAGGAAGAAAACACAAAAGAAATAGTAGAATATCTTGAAAAAGAATATCCTGTACATGTTTCAGATATTTTTTCTATATCAGAAGCTCTGGAAATGATTAAGCAATATGGAGATATTTTTGACAAAAAAGTAGAAGCAACTACACTGATATCTAAAATAAGATTAGAAAAAGACTCTTTTGACAATTTTGTGTCTGGGGTACCTCAAAAACGAGTTGCCTATTTTATCTGGAAAGATCCCTGGATGGTAACCGGTAAAAACACATTTGTAGATCATCTGCTAAAAGTAAATGGTTTTGTAAATGTCTTTGGCGATAAAGATCGTTATCCCGAAGTATCAAAAGAGGAACTTAGCACAATACAAGATTTAGACTTGATCATGTTATCCTCAGAACCATATCCATTTTCAGAAAAGCATATCGATGAATTGAAAAATACAACCACTGCAAAGATTATTTTGGTTGATGGAGAATATTTCTCATGGTATGGATCTCGACTTGCAGAAGCTTTTTCGTATTTTAGAACACTTCATGAAGTATAGAAAATTCTGTACATGACAATTATTTCTATACCATGCATGAAGTGTATTGGTATGAAATTAGCCCATACTTTATTTTTAAAAAACAGTACTAAACGGTTTTAGGAGTGTCAAATATTCATCAGGAAGATTGCCCTTCAATTTCTTTTATTTGAATTAAAATTTTATCAGCTTTTTGATGAAGTTGATCACTTTTTTCTTGATCAGTAAGTGCTAATTTGTATGCACTCTTCATTAATTTACAGTAGGTGTGCTGTAGTTTTTGCAATTCAGTTTTGTTCTTTAACCAGGCAAACATTTTTATTCTCTTACATTAATAGTGCAAAGATACTGGATAATAAAAAGGAGGTTTCTTAAGAATCAGTTAAGGTAGTCTAAAATTGTGATAAATAATATAAGACAAGTCTCTTAATCAATAATTAAGAGACTTGCTTAAGGTTTTATCGATCCTGCAATGCAAATACTCGTCGTAATAAGTCTGTTGTTCTGGAGCTAAGCTTAGTTCGGATTTCTTGCTCTTCTACAGCAATCATTGCATACACTCCTTTAAGAGCTTCACCCGTTACGTAATCAGTGAGATCCGGGTTAACATTATTTGTAAGGGGTATTGCATTATATTTTGTAATGATATTAGACCAAATTTTGTCTGCACCAACTTTAGAAAATGATTTATTGATTACAGGATTAAACTTTTGATATAGTTGACTACGAGTTTTACTCTCAAGGTATTGAGTAGCTGCCTTGTTGTTTCCCAGCAGTATTTGTTTAGCGTCATTAAACGTTATTTGTTTTACCGCACCTATGAATATAGGTGTTGCTTCTTTTACAGCATCTTCTGCAGCACGATTAATTGCTTTTAACCCTTCGTCTGCAAGTTTGCCTAATCCAATATCTCTTAATGTTTTATCTACTTTTTGTAATTCTTGCGGAAGAAGAATCTTAACAAGTTGATTCCTGTAAAAACCATCTTTTTGAGTAAGTTTTGTAACCTGCTTATCAATACCATTATCTAATGCCTCTCTAAGCCCGTTAGCAATATCAATATTAGTGATTCCAAATCCTCCCGTAGTTTGCGGTAGGTTATTTACAACTTGCTGTAACTCTGCACAGCTTGATAATAATAAGATGGCGAGTATACTAAAAATTTGTTTCATGATTTCTTATTAGATTTGAGATTGTGATTATAACTATTTTAAATACGCTGGTAAGATAATTTGAAATTTAATCATAATTACTTATTGCGAATTTTACCCGACCTTTAAAAATTAATAAATGTAGCCAGATGAAACCAAATTTAATTTTTTTAATACTATCTACTCTAATTATTTCATGTAAAAATGAAAAAGTATCGATAAAAAGCCAATCTGTTCTACAAAACGAATTTGATCAATACATAACTGTATTAGGAATTGCGCAGGATGGGGGATTTCCTCATATTAATAATACAGACGAATATATAGCGGTTCAAAAAGGTCTGGCAGATAAAGAATTGGTTACTGCATTGGGAGTTATTGATAAGAAAACCCATAAAAAATTTATGTTCGAGGCAACGCCAGATATGCCAGAACAATTGGCGCTCTTAGATAATGAACATCTAAAAAATGATGCTATTATCGATGGAGTATTTTTAACACATGCTCATATAGGGCACTATACAGGATTGATGCATTTTGGAAGAGAAGCTATGGGAGCAAATAAAATACCTGTGTATGCAATGCCAAGAATGCAATCTTTTTTAGAAACTAACGGCCCATGGTCGCAATTAGTCTCTTTGCAGAATATAGCTATTAAACCTATACAAGCAGATTCTACACTAACCTTAACAAAAGCGATACAAGTCATTCCTTTTTTGGTGCCTCATAGAGATGAATATTCTGAAACAGTAGGATATAAAATTATAGGAAATACTAAAAAAGCATTATTCATCCCGGATATTAATAAGTGGTCTCTATGGGAGAGAAATATTGTTGATCAGGTTAAACAAGTGGATTATGCATTTATTGACGCCACTTTTTTTAAAAACGGAGAAATCCCAAGACCAATGTCCGAAGTACCACATCCTTTTATCGAAGAAACCATTGTTTTATTTGAAAATGAACCTAAAGAAGTGAAATCGAAAATAATATTTATTCATTTTAACCATTCGAATCCCGTACTTCAAAAAAAGTATGAAGGAAGAACTGCTCTCGAAAAACAAGGGTATCATTTTGCAAATACCGGGGATGTTTTTCCTTTATAAAACATGACTTCATTGTTATAATAAAGAATTACTTTTTTTGTATTATTAAAGCGTTATTACCTGAGATGTTATTTCTTTCTAAATATTAGAAGGCCATAAGTACTAAGGTTAAAAGTTGAAATATAAAATCACTGAAAACAGGGGATAATACTTTTATGTATTGACTTACCTTTATAACTAATTCAAAATAAGTAAAAAGCTACAGATGCTTTAGGAAAACGACATGAAATTACCTAATACCCCCAGTGATACAAAAAAGCAAGAAACAATATCTTTGATAGAGGCTTGTAATCAAGAAGATATTCTGTTAGTAAAGCACTTACTTCAAATAGGGGCCGATGTAAATACGACTTCCGAATTAGGTTTTTCTGCGTTAAATATGGCAGTTATTAAGAATAATATTAAACTAATACATGTACTTCTTGATGCCGGGGCAGATATCAATTTTCAGAACACAGTTGTATTTGGTTTAGGTGAGACACCTCTTATATCTTCGATAAGAGAAAATAATGCAACTATTGTAGAATTTTTATTAAATCATGGGGCAGATCCTAATATCCCAAATCACTTTTATAAAACACCTTTGATGATAGCGGCAGAAGAAAATGCTCTGGAAGCTGCAAAAATATTATTAGCATATAAGGTGTCTATTGAGCATGGAATTCACACCGGGTCATATACAAAAACACCACTATGCATCGCTGTATTACATAATCATACAGAGATGGTTACTCTTCTTATACAGAACAGTGCAAAGATCAAACCGCTTAGAAAATTACCAAGGCATAAAATCAATCCCAAAATGGTAAAATGGTTAAAGCTGCGTAAATATTTATAAAAACCAGTATTCTGATTATAATGTTCTGTACTTTTAAAACAGAAGCATATTTTTATAACGCTTCCATTTTAAGAAAAAACTACAGTTTTATTATTATACACTAGTAATTTTCTTTCGAGATGATGTTTAATGGCTCGCGATAATACAATTTTTTCGAGATCTCGGCCTTTAAGCATAAAATCATCTGCATTATGAATGTGAGATACGCGTGCAATCTCTTGCTCGATAATAGGCCCGCCTTCTGGATCAGAAGTTACATAATGACTTGTTGCACCAATGATTTTTACACCTCTTTCGTAAGCAGAATGATATGGTTTTGTTCCAGGAAAAGCAGGTAAAAAAGAACGGTGTATGTTTATGATTTTATAAGGGAATTGATCTATAAAATCAGAAGAAATGATTTGCATATATCTCGCCAGAACTATAAAATCAATTTTATATTCTTTAAGAAGTTCAATTTGTTGTGTTTCAGCCTGTCTTTTGGTATCTGTTGTTACTGGGATGTATTTAAACGGGATATCAAAAGCATCAGCAATAGGCTTAAGATCTTCATGGTTACTTATAATAATGGGGATATGTACTTTTAATTCTCCAGAGGCATATCTTCCCAAAATATCATAAAGGCAATGATTATATTTAGAAACAAAAAGAGCCATTCGAGGCTTTTTTTCGGCATTGTACATTTCCCAATGCATATTATAATTTTCTGCAACATGTGTAGTAAAGGATTCTTTAAATAGTGCTAGTTTTTCTTCATCTTCATCAAATTCACATTCTAATCTCATAAAGAATTCCTTTAGTTCACGATCTACATGTTGTTCTATATAAATAGTATTCCCTTTTTTGGCCAGAATGAAATTGGTGACGGTTGCAATAATTCCTTTTCTGTCGGGGCAATTGATTAATAGGGTTGTTTTTTTCATTATGACTTGTGTTTTCTCAAGACATAAACTTACTATTATTGAACTGATTTTAGAAATTGTTTTTTCTTAAGTTTTATGAATTACCCTTATTTCCTTATGGATTTAAACTGTATTGCCATGATCAATGTGTGATTTTTAGAAAACTAACATAATTAATATTAAATTTGAACTATAAATAATGAAAGCATTAGATAGGTTAAATAAATTATATAATTCTAAAAAAATAATCCTTTTTGGTGCATATTTCGTAAATTGGCAGCAATAAAACCACTTTTTATTATCAATGGAACAAAAAACACCCTATACACCCAAGAATAAAGTAAGAATAGTTACCGCAGCTTCATTATTTGATGGGCATGATGCCGCTATTAATATTATGCGACGTATTATCCAGTCTACAGGAGTAGAAGTCATTCACTTAGGTCACGATCGCAGTGTAGAAGAGGTTGTGAATTGTGCCATACAAGAAGATGCAAATGCTATCGCGATGACTTCTTATCAAGGAGGGCATAACGAATATTTTAAATACATGTATGATTTGCTAAAAGAAAAAGGAGCAACTCATATTAAAATATTTGGTGGCGGTGGTGGAGTAATTCTTCCCGAAGAGATCAAAGAACTGATGGATTATGGGATTACTCGTATATATTCTCCTGATGATGGAAGAGAATTAGGGTTGCAAGGGATGATCAATGACCTGGTAGAGAGATCAGATTTTCCTATAGGAGATCGCCTTAATGGAGAAGTAGAGCATCTGGCAGAAAAAGAAATTGGTTCTATTGCCCGAGTTATTTCTGCTGCAGAAAATTTTCCTGAAGTAGCTAAGGATACTTTAGAGCAAATTCATATAAAAAATAAAACATCTAAAACACCTGTTCTTGGGATTACTGGTACAGGTGGTGCCGGTAAATCATCATTAGTAGATGAGTTAGTTCGTCGATTTTTGATTGATTTCCCTAAAAAAACGATCGGATTAATTTCTGTAGATCCTTCTAAACGTAAAACAGGAGGAGCGCTGTTAGGAGATAGAATTAGAATGAATGCTATTAATTCTCCAAGAGTATACATGCGTTCTCTGGCTACACGACAATCTAATTTGGCATTGTCTAAGTATGTAGCAGAAGCTATAGAAGTGCTTAAGGCTGCAGAGTTTGATCTTATCATTCTCGAAACCTCGGGAATCGGTCAGTCTGATACCGAAATCTTAGAACATAGTGATACCTCACTATATGTAATGACACCAGAGTTTGGTGCTGCAACGCAATTAGAGAAAATAGATATGCTGGATTTTGCAGACTTGGTGGCTATCAATAAGTTTGATAAAAGAGGTTCTTTGGATGCATTGCGGGATGTAAAAAAACAATATATGCGTAATCATCAATTGTGGGATATTCCACAGGATGAATTACCGGTATTCGGTACTATTGCGTCGCAGTTTAATGACCCGGGAATGAATACGCTCTACAAAGCAATTATGGATAAAATTGTAGAGAAAACAGAAGCAGAATTGAAATCTGATTTTCATATTTCTAAAGAAATGTCAGAAAAGATATTTGTTATTCCACCAAGCCGAACCCGATATCTATCAGAAATTTCTGAAAATAACAGAGCGTATGATAAAACTGCAAATACCCAAGTAGAAGTTGCGCAAAAATTATACGGGATTTATAAAACAATTTGTAGCGTTACTAATAGTAACGCTCTTACGTTATCTAAGAATGGTATTGATGAAGAAAGCCTTCAGGATGTGAAAAATGAAGATAATGCCTCATTTCTGAAATTACTTTTGGCAGAATTTGATAGAGTAAAACTTAATCTTGATCCTTATAATTGGGAAATTATTACAGGATGGGCTGCTAAAGTCAAAAAATATAAGGACCCTATTTATTCTTTTAAGGTAAGAGATAAAGAAATTAAAATAGAAACCCATACAGAATCTTTATCGCATAGTCAGATTCCTAAAGTGGCTCTACCAAAATATGAAGCCTGGGGAGATATCTTAAAGTGGTGCTTGCAAGAAAATGTACCAGGTGAGTTTCCTTATGCTTCGGGATTATATCCTTTTAAGCGTACCGGAGAAGATCCGACCCGTATGTTTGCCGGAGAAGGAGGTCCAGAACGTACCAATCGACGTTTTCACTATGTAAGTTTAGGAATGCCTGCCAAACGACTTTCTACGGCCTTTGATTCGGTAACACTATATGGAAACGATCCAGATCAGAGACCCGATATCTATGGTAAAATTGGTAATGCAGGAGTGTCGATTTGCTGTCTTGACGATGCAAAGAAACTATACTCTGGATTTGATTTAACACATGCCATGACTTCGGTGAGTATGACCATTAATGGTCCTGCTCCAATGCTGTTAGGTTTCTTTATGAATGCAGCAATCGATCAGAACTGTGAGAAATATATTAAAGAAAATAATCTTGAGAACGAAGTAGCATCAAAAATCAAAAAGATATATGCAAAAAAAGGCGTAGAACGCCCAGAATATCAAGGTGAACTTCCCGAAGGTAACGATGGATTAGGGTTAATGCTTCTTGGTGTTACAGGAGATCAGGTCCTACCCGCAGATGTATATAATGAAATTAAAGCTACGACTCTAAACACTGTTCGTGGTACGGTACAAGCAGATATACTTAAAGAAGACCAGGCACAAAATACCTGTATTTTCTCTACAGAATTTGCATTGCGTTTAATGGGAGATGTGCAAGAATATTTTATTGATCAACAAGTACGTAACTTCTATTCGGTATCCATTTCTGGATATCATATAGCAGAAGCAGGAGCAAACCCGATTACACAATTAGCATTAACATTGGCAAATGGTTTTACTTATGTAGAGTATTACTTAAGTCGTGGAATGGATATTAATAAATTTGGCCCTAACTTATCCTTCTTTTTCTCTAATGGTATTGATCCAGAATACGCAGTTATTGGCCGTGTAGCACGTAAAATATGGGCAAAAGCTTTAAAAAATAAGTACGGAGCAAATTCTAGAGCCCAGATGTTGAAATATCATATTCAGACCTCGGGTAGATCATTACATGCTCAGGAAATTGATTTTAATGATATTCGTACAACACTTCAGGCGTTATATGCGATCTATGACAATTGTAATTCATTGCATACCAATGCTTATGATGAAGCAATTACTACACCAACAGAAGAATCTGTACGTAGGGCAATGGCAATACAATTGATTATTAATAAAGAACTGGGGCTTGCTAAAAACGAGAACCCGATTCAAGGATCTTTTATTATAGAAGAACTAACAGATCTTGTTGAAGAAGCAGTACTGGTAGAGTTTGATAGGATTACAGAACGAGGAGGAGTGCTTGGGGCAATGGAAACGATGTACCAACGTAGTAAAATACAAGAAGAAAGTTTGTATTATGAAACATTGAAACATAATGGAAAGTTTCCGATTATTGGCGTGAATACATTTTTAAGTTCTAAAGGATCACCAACGGTAACACCAGGAGAAGTAATTCGTGCAACAGAAGAGGAGAAGCAATATCAAATCAAAATGTTAAACGAATTGCATAAAGGAAATGCTGATTCTACGACAGAACTACTAAAAAATCTACAACAAAAAGCCATCAATAACCAGAATATTTTTGAAGCTTTGATGGAGGTGTGTAAAAAATGCTCTTTAGGCCAGATTACATCAGCATTATTTGAAGTAGGAGGGCAGTATAGACGAAATATGTAAAACTTTGCCTTTATAAGCAAAACATAATATAAAATACATGTAACAAAACCTCACAAACCTTCAAGACTTGTGAGGTTTGCTTCTTTATAGTATCAAGTTAAATCAATTTAAAACTTCATATTGTTTTGGGTTTATTTATAAAAGATTAATAATGATCAAAATTTCAATATCTTTAAGCACAAGTAAATATCTAATCTGTGTTTAGTACCATAGAATATACAGTAACTGCAATTGTGTGCCTTATTTCGGCAATAGTGATTCAGCGTATTTTTAGCAAAGAAAAACTTCGTGGAGCCGATAAAAAAGCTATTCATGGGATTAAATGGTTTGGATTGGCAATATTTGTTTGGGGTTTGGGAGCCTTGGTTAACTTAATCATGGTCGAAGGATTACGATGGTCTTCGACTAATAAAATCCTAATTTATTTTGGTGTATTGGTTTCTTTGGCAAACTCGTTGTTTATTTTATTATCCCTTCCATCAATAGAACACCCTCAAAAACCAGGTATTGTAGTGCGATTGGTACAACGTTTTAGTGTTCGAGAATTTATCGGACTCTTTTGCGGTGTTTTAGGAATGATCACCTTTGTTTTTATCGCATCTTCCTATGGCAATCCCGAGATTAGTAATAATTTTATTTGGTTAATCGATATCCCTATTTCCATTTTAGTAGCTATTTCGTTGCTATATGAACTTAATAAAGCTTTTGTAGGCAGGCAGATGAGGTTTATGTATTTACCTACTTTTGCACTATTTGTACTCATTGTAATTGCTGTTTCTCATCGTATGATACCGCAGGATAGAGTATTGCAATTTATCGACCAGCAATTTTGGGGAGTATTGGGTAGTATTACTGCTATTTCGTTCAAATTTCTTTTTATCCTTTTGTTTTCTATTCTTTTATATAGCTGGAAATTTCTTTCAGAAAAAGAACAGCAACAAAGCCTGGCTCAAAAACTGGAAATTCAAAAAGCAAAACTCGAAAAAGAAAACGAACAATTACAAATAGCAAATGAAAGCCATTTAGATACGATCAAGACATTAAAAACTAACCTAAAAACGATAAAGGCAACTTCGAAAATAGAACTTTCTGATAGACAAAAAGAAGTTTTAGGGTACCTGGCATATTATGGAAACTATAAATCATATACCGAAATTGCGCAGGAAATGCACATTAGCACAGATGGATTTCAGACCCATATTCATCAAATAAAAAAGATGCTTAACATAAGTGGGGCGGGAGGTAAAGAGCAATTAATCGCTTTTGCAAAAGCTAATAGTTTTCTTCAGTATACTTCGCTAAAAGATGATACGTAACCGTATGCTTAACCATTCTGGTCGTAAATTTTGAATACTACTTAACCTTTTATGGTTTCAGTTTTTAGAGCAATTTGCTTTAAAAATTTAAGTATGTTATTTCCTTGTATTATTTCTGAACAAAATTTAGATGAAAATATCAATCGTGTTTTTGGTGACGCTACCAGTTGGTTTGTCGATGCAATTCTAGCCGAAATTCCTATAACAGAAACCGTAGGAATTCCCTGGGTAGTTGTAGTATTGCTATTAGGTGCTGGATATTTTACGTTATATTTTAAATTCATTAATGTAAGAAGTTTTTATACCGCAATACAAGTAGTTCGAGGAAAGTATGATGTTCTAGAGAGTTTAGATCAGGAAGAGGCAGATGAATTCTCTTCTGAAAACATTTCGGTAAAAGAAAGAAATAAGGATACTAATGTAAACGGAGAAGTTAGTCATTTTCAGGCATTAACTACAGCTGTTTCGGCTACAGTAGGGCTGGGTAATATTGCAGGTGTCGCAATTGCCTTGTCTATTGGTGGTGCAGGAGCAACACTCTGGATGATTATTATTGGGGTGTTAGGGATGTCTTCAAAATTTGTAGAATGCACATTGGGAGTTAAATACAGGGAGGTAGATAGTGACGGGAAAATTTTTGGAGGCCCTATGTATTATTTAACCAAAGGATTAGGAGAAAAAGGCTATACCAAGTTTGGTAAGGTGTTATCTGTAATTTTTGCTATTATGTGTATAGGAGGATCATTTGGTGGTGGTAATATGTTTCAGGTAAATCAGGCATTTAAATTGTTTGATCATGTGATAATTTCGGATAATTCAATGTTACATGGACAAGGTTGGGTGTTTGGAGTTATCATGGCAATATTAGTGGGTGTTGTCATTATTGGTGGAATCAAAAAAATAGCTAGTGTAACCGATAAGATCGTACCCTTTATGGTGTTGATTTACATTACAGCAGTCTTAACAGTTTTGGTACTATATAGTTCTGCTATTCCTGCCGCATTTAATGCAATTTGGGAAGGTGCTTTTCATCCTGAAGGAGTGATGGGAGGTTTTGTAGGAGTATTAGTTCAGGGGTTTAGACGAGGAGCTTTTAGTAATGAAGCAGGAGTTGGTAGTGCTTCAATAGCGCATAGTGCGGTAAAAACACGTTTCCCTGCAAGCGAAGGACTAGTGGCATTGCTCGAACCTTTTATCGATACCGTAGTTGTGTGTACAATGACTGCCTTGGTCCTGATCATAACGGGGCAGGTAGATACAAGTACCGAAATTGATTTTGAACAAGGAGTCCTTCTTACGGCCTCTGCATTAGAAAGTGGCGTTTCATGGTTTCCGTACCTTCTTACAATTGCAGTATTACTTTTTGCTTTCTCTTCTATGATTTCATGGTCATATTATGGATACCAGGCCTGGAGTTATCTTTTTGGAAGAAGCAAACGTACAGAATACCTGTATAAATCTATTTTTTGTTGCTTTACAGTAATAGGCGCTGCAGCTACACTAAATGCAGTTACAGATTTTAGTGATGCCATGATTTTTGCGATGATGGTACCTAATATGATAGGTTTATTTTTATTAAGCCCTAAAGTGAAAGATGAATTAAAACGTTACAAAGATAGTATTGCCAGAAGAGTTAGGTAATATTATACAATGAAAAAAGGCAAAATCGATAAAGAGAAAACTTTATAAACTCATCATCCAGGAACGTTGCAGATGTTTAAATTTTCTAAGCTCTTTACGTAATAGAATTAAGAATTCTTTTCCATTACTTTCGGATTGTTCAAGACGTTCACAGTTTTTATAAAGCCTATTGGTAATATGTATCAGAGAATTAGCATGTCTTATACGCTCATCCTGAAAGATTTGATTTTCGGCTTTAATTATTTTGGGAGCCAGTGCATCTGATTGTCTTATGATGTCACCTGTAAAATAAATATGAGGATGCTCACTCCCATTATTTTGTAATGGAGCTAAATCATGAACAAGATAATTTGAAATACTTCTAGAGAGTGTAAATATCTCGAGAGCCTTCTTGTATAACCTTTTATTTCGGGGCTGTAATCTCATATCAATTTGTTACATCAAAAATAATGTTATTTTTAAAATTTTTTCTTTATTATTTAAAGTTAAATGGTTAATTTACATTAGTAATTAAGGACTTTTATTGCTTTTTGCTTAAAAGTGAAATTCTTGTACCCGAAATAATAATTAGAAGATGTAGATATATGTGATGTATAGTATAAAAGCTTAGATATGGATAGAAAAAGAGGGCTTGTGTATATACTATATAATCACTAAAAAAATTGAAAAATACTGTAATGAAAATAGATGCTATAAACTGGGATATTTTAAAGTGCTTACAACAAAATGCAAGACTGTCTAATACAGAAATAGGACGAAAAGTTGGTTTGAGTTCTCCTGCAGTTGCCGAAAGGATCAAAAAGATGGAAGATTATGGGATTTTAAAAGGGTATATTGCCGATGTTTCATATACCAAAACAGGATATCAATTAAAAGCAATAATTACACTACGAGCATTTATGGGTAGATTAAAGCCGTTTTTGATAAAGGTATCAGAATTTAAGGAAGTTATGAATTGTTATCGAATCACAGGTAACGAAAATATAATTATGGAAGTAGTGTTAAGAGATCAAATACATTTGCAAGAATTTATAGATAGGTTGATCACTTATGGAGAAGTCAAAACACATATTATATTATCTAATCTTATAGAGAATAATCCAATTACGGGACATATCGAATTTGGAGAACTAGATGTCTAATTTATGGCATGAGATTTGATTATATGTATATAAAGAACAATCTTTATCTTGTGTGAGGACATTAGTTTGGGGAACTAAAGAGAGTACAGGGAAAAGATGAAAAACGTCTGAATGCATTCAGACGTTTTTTTATGATGCTAAACCAGATTTTATTAAATTTATGAAGCAATTATGCATCTTTTTGTATCTGTTCCAGTCCTATAGGTATATAATCATAATTAAAACATAACGTTATGAAAAATAAAGAATGTATCTGTACATGTTCTAGTTGCATAGAAGGACAATGTTCTAATTGCTCCAGCATAGGATGCGAATGTAGTGAATGTAGCTGTTAACAATAACTTCCCTATTTCTATTTTTTTAGTAGAAATAGGGGTATTTCTGTTTTGATTTATGGAAACTTCGAATCTTTGGAAAATCTATCATGAAGACATTAGATTGTTTATAAAAAGTAAAGTAACAAATGATCAAACTGTAGATGATTTAATACAAGAGACTTTTATAAAAGTGCACAGTAATAAAAATAAACTTAGAGATCATTCTAAAATCAAATCCTGGTTGTTCACCATTGCAAGAAATACAGTATATGATTATTTAAAAGAAAATAAACAGACTATAGGTTTTGTAAAAGAACAAATATATGAAGAGACTACTGATCATTCTGAAAAAGATTGTCTCCCCGGGTTAATAAACAGATTACCAGAAAAATACCGAAAACCATTACTTCTTTCTGATGTAAAAGGGGTTAAACAAAAACAAATTGCCGAGCAATTAGGAATCCCGTTATCGACTGTTAAATCACAAATACAACGTGCTCGAAAAATGATCATACAAGGGTATATGGATTGTTGTAACTATAAACTTGATGATAAAGGAAAATTAGTTGGAGAGACTAAAGAGAAAGAAAATTGCAAAATATGTAGATAAAAACACTATTAAGTGGTATATTTTTTGTGTTATTTAGTTATAAATTCATTGCGTTGTGTCAATATTGTTTCTCAAAAAGCACCTCTTTTTTATTATACTTAGCCTAGGCTTAATAAGTTATGGGCAAAATACACTTACACTCAGAAAAGGTGCTGTTATAGATTCTTTGATTATTCCTTCAACAGGTAATCATTTTAGTATTTATTTACCCAAATCTTTTGATTTAAATAAAAGTTGGCCCTTATTGCTAGGGTTTGATAGTTCGGGAAACACAGGGAAAACCACACACTTGTATAGAGAAGCAGCCGAAGAACAAGGGTATATTGTTGCGGTTAGTAGTTTTCTAGAAAAGCAAGAAGCACAAAAAAAGGTAGAATATGTATCCGATTTTATGAACCATATTTTTTCTCTTTTTCCGATTCAAAAAGGAAGAGTCTATATTGCAGGAGTGCAAGAAGATGCAAAACTAGCATGTTTGTTAGCTACTTTATATCCTACTGAAGTGTTTGGCGTAATCGCAATAGAGGATACATATTTCTACGATTCGAGGATAAGGATCAAAAAAAGCTTTTCTTATCGAGGTATTGTAAGTATTGGTAATCATAAGTACCAGGATTTTTTCAATATTAAAAAGTACTTAAAAAGCAGAGCGGTTCCTGCCGATGTCTATGTATATGAAAAAGATGCTGTATCACTGCCCAATAAACAGATTAAAAAAGCACTTTCTGATTTTACATTACAGGCTATGAATAAAGGAAGGATGCCAAAAGATTCTATTTGGGTTCGGGATTTATTTCAGAAAGAAATGAAACGAGTAGAATTGTATCTGAATCATGATAAGTTTTTAAAAGCGTTTGATGAAGTAAAGCGTATGCGACTCAAATATGGCACCTTTTTTAATACCGATGACTTAAAAGAAAAACAGAAAGAAATTAGAAAAACCAAAGAATATAAGCAACAGAAACGACTAGAAACAAAATACCTGAACAAAGAAAATTTTCTTAGAGAGACATATTTATTTTCTATAGAAGAAGATATCGAAGTAAAAGAATTTGAAAATTTGGGATGGTGGAAGTATCAAATGTCAGAATTAGATACTTTGATTTTAGGAAAAGAAAAACTTGCCCGTCATATGGCCTATAGAATGAAAGGATATATGAAATACCTGGTTGATAGTTATAAAGACCAACTTCTTAAAGAAGAAGAAAATCTGGAGGAAAATTTATTCCTTAATATATTAAGCACATTAGTCGATAAAAAAGATTTTGAATCGTATCGAAAAGTGATTTCATTAAGTGCCCGGGATCAGGATAATGAAACCGCTTTATTCTATTTAGAGCAAATGCTGAAGAATGGATATAAAGATCTAAATGCATTATACACTATAGAAGGTACATTGGCTTTGAAGATGTCTGAAAAGTATAATAAATTAATAAAAAAATACCTCGGAAATTCTAAATACTTCTTTTCAAAATAAATTGAAATCATAAAATTTTGTGTATTTCATCGAATTTATGTGTTTTTTGTCGTCATTTTTTTGGTGTTTATGGTTTTTTTACATTATATTTACAATAGTAAAAAATACTTGATGTGTCATCCAGAATTAACATTTTAAACTGTGTGACGATACGGATTTAAAATATTAGTTTGGAATACATCAAGGGATAAATTAAGTGTGAGGACATTAGTCTAAAGACCCCGAATCTTGAAGCTAAAGAGAGTACGTAATTTTCCCTAAATACTGAAAGCGATCTGAACAAGGTCGCTTTCATTATTTTTATTTGTTAATTACCAAATGAGGTACCTTTTCCAGGTTCCAATCAATCACTAATCCTTTTGCCAGTGATCTTGCAATTTCTGCACCATATAAGTGTTCGCATAAATATAATGCGGCTTCAAAACTTTTGGCACCTCCGGCAGAAGTTATATACTTTTTGTCGTGTACAAATAGGACTTCTTTTCTAATATCCAGATTAGGAAAGGTACTACGCATTTGATCTATATCACTAGGAAAAGTAGTAGAAACTGCATTATCAAGAACCCCGGCTTTGGCAAGAACAAATGCTCCATCACAATGCGAGGTCATAAATAAGGCACTTTTATCAACTTGTTTTACAAAATCAATCATCGCTTTATCATCCAAATCAGTATCTAAATGGTGCTCGGCACTAGGGACTACCAAAATATCTATTTGAGGCAAAGAATCTTTTACATAATTATAATCTGGTATAATTTTTACGCCTTCAAATGTAGTTATTGGGTGATCTGTATTTGCAACAGTAAAAACATTCATTTGTTTTATGTTTTTACGATATTGAGTGTGTTGAAAAATATCAAAAGGAGCAGTAAATTCGGTATTATAGGTTCCATCCATAACAAGAAAGGCAACATTATATCGATTAGGTTCTAGTATAGGAAAGCTCTTTTTTTCTTCTATTGTTTCTGTTTTCACAGTGTTAGGTTGTTTCTCTTGCTGAACTTGAGTACAACTACAAATTAATATAATACAAAAGGTAAAAAAGAAATTTTTCATTGCTATGAGTTTTATAAATAATGGTTAACCAGATGTTTTTTCCCGATTAAGTTTTTGTTTTACGATATGTAATAAAAATGTTCCTAAAGCGGCAATCAAGATCATAAAAACCCAGGTATTTTCAAACCCAAAATTGTTTATGAATTGCATTCCAGAATTATGACCAAAAATATGCGCTAAAGAAAAAGACATGCTATACAATCCCATATAGGCTCCCTGTCTTCCTTTTTTTGATCTGTCTAAAGCAAAAGCGTTCCCGAATGGAAATGCGACCATCTCTCCAAGTGTGGCGATAATCATTCCGATAACCAAAACTCCAGCCCAGGGAGTAACTAATAAAAGCAGAAAGCTAATACCTGTTAGAACAAACCCACCAATAACATTCCCTATTTTAGATAATTTTGTCTTTTCCAGATATGCTATTAGTGGCATTTCAAAGAAAAATATCAAAGCACCATTTAAAGCAAGTAATAATCCGATTTTTTGTTCTGATAGTTGGTGTATTTCTTTATAATATAATGGAATAGTAGAAAAATACTGAACAAATATAAATCCAAATAAAGCCAGTGCTATTAAAAACAAAACATAAACACCATCTTTATGAGCACTTACCGGATTTTCTACGATAACCTCTTTGTCCTGTATTTTTGCTTTTTTAGGATGTAGTGTTTGTATCATCACTAGTCCTGCTATAATACAGGTAATCCCGTCTACCCAAAATAAACCATAATACCCAATAGATGCTATAATTAGTCCGCCAATTGCAGGGCCAGCAGAGAAGCCCAGATTAATAGCAAGTCGAATAAAAGTTAATGATCTGGTTTTATTCTCTGGTTTACTATAGGCACTTAATGCTACAAAAAAAGCTGGTCTTGCCATATCTGCAATTGCAATTAGAACAAAGAAACCAACGCAAATACTCCAGAAGCTAGTAAAATATTGAATGGCTATAAATGAGACACCCGTTAATAACAAAGAAATAAGTATAACTTTATAATACCCAATTTGATCACTTAGTTTACCTCCTAACCATGCACCTAGAAAAGAACCTAATCCATAACTGGTCATAATCCAGCCTACTTGTTGTAACGAAAAATTCAAGTCATCGGTTAAGTATAGTGATAAAAAGGGGATAACCATTGCCCCGGCTCTATTGATTAGAGTGATCAAAGCTAACCACCACACCTCTTTTGATAGCCCAGAAAAAGAGTTGAAATAATGAAGTAAAAGTTTTAGCAATGTATTCGTGATTTGTATTAGACTTCCAATTAATAGATAAAAGTAGTTTTTTATCTATTATTTAGGTATAATTTTATTAAAATTAATTAGTTAACTAATTGTAAATTGTACTTTTGCAAAAAAATAAAGGGGAAGTGTTCAGAATATCAATTTTATTTGTGTTTTTTATTGGGAATATAATTGCTCAGGATTCTATAGCGATAAAAAAAATATTGTCTTTTCAGGAAGAACTTAATAAAGATTTTGCTTCTGAAGAAACTTCACCTTTAACACCAAAAGATTTAGAACGTTTTAAAACGCTTCATTTTTTTGAAATCGATACTTCTTTCTGTATCCGTGCAAAATTTGTTCGTACACCATATGAGACACCTTTTGTAATGAAAACTACAACGGGTAGAGAACCTATATATGTTAAATATGGAGAGGCACATTTTATACTCCAGAAAAAACCGTATGTGTTACAGATATATCAAAATCAGGGATTAAAAACTCAACCAGAATTTGAAGATTATTTATTTCTCCCATTTACAGATTTAACTAATGGAGAATCAAGTTATGCAGGAGGACGTTTTATAGATTTAAAAATCCCTGAAGGGGACTATATTATTATTGATTTTAATACTTCTTATAATCCATATTGTGCGTATAATGATAGGTATTCTTGTCCAATACCTCCAGAAGTAAATCATCTTGATGTAAAGATTCCTGTTGGTGTTAAGACATATAAGAAATATCCAGAGAATAAATAGAAAAGCGCTCTGATTGCTCAGAACGCTTTTGCTTTATAAAATAGAAATATTAAAACTTGTATACTGCTCCTAGTACAAAAGAAGAAAGACTTTTTGTGACCCCTCTGTCATTATCTATAAAGGAATTTTCAGATGTAGTATCGATTCTTAATTCTGGTTTAAGTGTTAACTCTCCAATTGTATAATTTCCTGTAAGGGTAGCTGTAATAACATCTCCATCACCTTGTGTGTTTAACCCGATTATATCTGTTAACCCGCCATTATAAACCGAGAAGTATTCTCCTCGTATTCCTATAGCGAATTTTTCAGATGCTTTATATTGGGGATATAGTGCTACTCCGTAAAACCCAGAAGCATCTCCGTTTTCTTGTGGTTCTGTAGATACATAAGTTGTATTTACGCCAAGATAAAAATCTTGTGTTAGATCCCATCCTGTGGTAAGGTCTACCTGAAAAGTAGGGCCTACTTCTCCTGGTTCTCCTTCATTACCATATCTAAAATTTAGAAAAGCACTACCGTTATCCAGGGTATATCCTATTTGTGCACCAGCGATATAGGTGTCAAACGGATTATTTTCGGTATAATCACTAGGATTCATTACAGCAAGCGTAGCAGACCATTTTTTACTTATAGCAATATCTGCTTTCAAACCAGTATGTGAGAAAGGGCCGTATGAGAACATATATGAAGTAGAATAATTAAAATTTCCAGTTGGTGAAATCACTTCATATCCTATAAAAGTATTGAAATTACCAAAGGTTAGTTTAATGCTTTCGGTTACATTCCAATAGACAAATAATTGATTGATGATTTGGGCAGAATCGTTAGAATTAAATACAGCATCTTCGCCTCTGGGTCCGAAGACAAGATCAGCTACAAACCCAACTTTTTTATCTTCATACTCCAAAACGGTATTGGCCATGCCTAGTGCAAAACCATTTTCGTTTGCGAATGATGTTTTTGGAGCTACCGAGTCGTCGTTAGGAGCTGCAAAATTGTACCTGTAGTATCCATCAATAGATCCTGATAAACTTATTTTAGATAATAACTTATCTAGTGTTGATTTTGGTTTTTCTTCCTGGCTGATGGCTTTGGAACTTAACAAGATTAAAGTGAAAAAGGTTGCTTTTTTTAAAAATGTGGTGGTTTTTGTTTTCATAATAAACATTGATTACCGTTATAATTAGTTTTTAATTGGAACGATAAAACTATATAAAAACAAGTTTTACCCTATTTTTAATAGGGAATAAGTGCGTATTTTTACATATTTTTCAATTTATACCCTATTAAAATTAGGGTATAAATTTTATTTTTATGTTTTTTGGGAATTTAAAAGGGTGTTTTTAAGCTTTTAATTATGATATGTGCTTGTTTTGGTCTAAAAAGACTTTAGTAAACACATTATAAAGTAGAAGGTGATCAAAAAAAAACGATATAGATATATTTAGATAAAATGTATTGAGGGGATTAATACATTAAAAGTTTAATGTAACGCCTGGTTGCCTTTTTCTTTGGTTCTAATTCTGTAAGCATTCTCGATATTTGAAACAAATATTTTTCCATCACCGACTTCTCCGGTTTTAGCAGAATCAATTAGTGTATGAATTGTTTTTTCTTCAACTTCATCAGAGACCACTATAGATAAATAAATACGGGGGATATCAGATGTATTATAGGTGATTCCTCTATATATATGACCTTTCTTTTCATTACCAACACCGGTTACATCCCAATAAGTAAAGAAGTTTATGCCAATTTTATGTAGAGCATCTTTTACAGCTTCGAATTTTGATTTGCGTATAATTGCTTCAATTTTTTTCATAAGCCTTTATTTAAATTCATCTCTGGTATATTTTTATAGTATTATTTTACTATAAACATCCCTAAAAATATGAAAAGAACTCCAGCGACAAATGATCCGATAGCATAGATCATGAAATTAAGAAAATCTCCTGATTTTAGTAATACGTGATTTTCATAAGCAAATGTAGAAAAGGTAGTAAATCCTCCGCAAAAACCGGTTGCCAAAAGGGTAACTGTGTTTTGCGATATTACATTATTTTTAAGAGCTAGCCCTAGAATAATCCCAATAAAGAGACTACCTAAAATATTAGCTGTAAAGGTACCATATGGAATTCCTGTAGAAGAGCTATTAAGATATTTACTTATAAGGTAACGTGCAATGCTACCAGTACCACCTCCAATAAACACCAAGAATATTTGTTTCATCTGTTTTATCTATTGTTTTTAAGGCCAGGGTAACATTGATGTAATGTATTTTTGTGTAGAGTTTCCAATGATTTATGATCAATTAGATTACTCTATATTCTAATGTATTAAACTGCACTCTATCTAATCATAGAATGCAGTTTGTAAGGTGTTATTTTATTGGAATATAAATTTCTGTAACCCACTCAGCTGGATTTGGTTGTAAAGTCGGTTCTACCCGATATACTTCAAAAGCTGCAGATTCAGTATTGGGCTCTAAGTTATTTTCTGCAATATATTTATAACCAGCTTCCCATGCTTCTTTTAGATTATTGTAATCTCCCTTAAGTGTGGTTTTAACTACTTTCTGTCTTGGTAAAAAATCACAAAGAATAGAACTTTCTTTTGGGGTAACTACTTTATCTCTGGTAGGTATGGCAGTAGAGAAAATTGCAGTTCCCTGTTCCTCGTTATACTCATTAAATAATGTAAATGGCATTCCTGTTCGCGGAAGATTGTTTTGTTTCATATACGTATCCACTGCAGGAATCATTTCTTTCATTTTTTCAGGAATTACGGCTATTGAAGAAGCAGTAGCGCTATACATATAAAAACCACCTCCATGTTCTGTAACTCCATCTACATGAACCGCATATTTTTTCATTTTTTCATTAGCAAATGCGTCGAGTTTTTCGAGTCCGCGAGCATACATAGGTTTTATCATTTGCGATACACTACTATCTTGAGTAGCCCAGAATGCTTTTTCCATAAAAGATTGCTCACCTTTCATTCCCCAGGTTACTTTGGTCTTTTTGCCTTCAATTTTTTCAAATTTCCAATACACGTCACTTTTACTTTCACCCATTGGAGTAATAAACGTAATTTTTTGATCTATACTGGTAAATGGAGAAGTTTTTATAGTTTCCATTTTACCATCTCCTTCTGTTTCACTTTTCCAGCTATACGAAGCACCTTCACCACTTGTTTTTTCTGGATATTCCATGATGAAATCATCAGATTCATCCATCCAAGGTCCCCATTTATCCCAGGTTCTATACTCATTGATTGTAGCAAATAACAACTCATCGGGAGCATCGATTACTCTACTTTCTTCTACTTGAAACTCACCGTCTATGGTAGCAACATAAACAGCTCCGCCAATTATTACTAATAATAATAGAAAAAATAAATATTTTACTATTTTCATGTTAGTTAGTTTAGATTGTTTGGTCAGCTAATATAAACAATTTTAACATCCTTTTATTTTGTTACATTTGTCAAAACAATAAAATAAAATAAATGAAACTCGACAGAATATTATTTTTTATAGCGATCACCAGTTTAATGATTGCGTGTAAAAAGGATCCTAGTGTTAAGGATCAAATTGACCAACAGGAACAAAAGCAGGAGGTAACAGAGGAAAAGTTTGATTATGTTGTAGAGCAATTTGCAGATCTTAAAATTTTAAGATACCAAATTCCTGGCTGGGATAATCTTACTTTGAAAGAACAAAAATTAGTATATTATCTTACTCAGGCTGGGTTAAGCGGAAGAGATATTATGTGGGATCAGAATTACCGTCATAATCTTACTATTAGAAAAGCGTTAGAAAAAGTCTACACTTCTTATGAAGGTAATAAGAGTGATGCGAACTGGGAGGCTTTTGAAATATATCTAAAACGAGTTTGGTTTTCTAATGGGATTCATCACCATTACAGTAATGATAAAATCAAGCCAGAATTTAGTCAGGATTATTTTAGCTCTCTTCTTGCAGCTACAGGTACAGAAGTACCTAAAGAGGTGTATGAAGTGATTTTTAATGATCAAGATGCCAAAAAAGTAAATCAAGCAAAAGGAGTTGATAATGTAGCACTATCTGCAGTTAATTTTTATGGGCCTGGTGTTACCAATAACGACGTTACTTCGTTTTATGGCAAAATGAAATCCCCGAATGAAGAGAAACCTTTGTCTTTTGGTTTAAACTCTCAATTGGTAAAGGAGAATGGAGAATTAAAAGAGCGAGTATATAAGTCAGGAGGGTTGTATGGATCTGCAATCGATGAGATTATCAAATGGTTAGAGAAAGCAAAAGGTGTAGCAGAAAATGAAGCTCAGGGAGATGCGTTAGGATTATTGATCGAATATTATAAAACAGGAAATTTACAAACCTGGGATGATTATAATGTGGCATGGACAGCAGCTACTGAAGGTAATATCGATTACATTAATAGCTTTATTGAAGTGTATAATGATCCATTAGGGTATAGAGGTTCTTATGAAACTATTGTACAGATCAAAGATTTTGATATGTCTAAAAAAATGTCTGTGCTATCAGAAAATGCACAGTGGTTTGAAGATAATTCTCCATTAATGGATGCTCATAAAAAAGATAGCGTGGTAGGAGTTTCGTATAAAGTAGTAGCTGTTGCCGGAGAAGCGGGAGATGCATCACCAAGTACACCTATAGGAGTAAACCTTCCTAATGCAAATTGGATTAGAGCTGCTGTGGGTTCTAAATCTGTATCCTTGGGAAATATTATCGGAGCTTATAATAACGCTGGCGGTTCGGGACGTTTAAAAGAATTTGTACATGATGATGAAGAGTTCGAACTAGAAGAAAAATATGGACAATTAGCAGATAAATTACATACTGCATTACACGAAGTAGTTGGTCATGCATCTGGAAAATTAAACCCTGGAGTAGGTGAAACTAAAGAAACATTAAAAAACTATGCTTCTACTATGGAAGAAGGTCGTGCTGATTTAGTGGGATTGTACTACTTAATGGATCCAAAATTACAAGAACTGGGATTAGTTGAAGATTGGGAAAAGACCGGTAAAGCTGCTTATGATGGATATATCAGAAATGGATTAATGACACAATTGATTCGTTTAAACCTGGGTGATGATGTAGAAGAAGCACATATGCGTAATCGCCAGTGGGTGAGTGGCTGGGCTTTTGAGCAAGGAAAGAAAGATAATGTAATAGAGAAAGTAACCAGAGAAGGAAAAACCTACTATAATATTAATGATTATGCTAAGTTACGCGAAATTTTTGGACGTTTATTAAGAGAAACACAACGTATCAAATCTGAAGGAGATTATAAGGCAGCAGAAGCTTTGGTAGAAGGATATGGTGTAAAAGTAGATCAGGCATTACACGCAGAGGTATTAGAACGTAATAAGCAATTTACATCGGCGCCATATAGTGGTTTTGTAAACCCTGTTTTAGTACCTCAAGCCAATGAGGCAGATGAGATTACAGGTTTTGAAATATTCCAACCTAAAACCTTTGAAGAGCAAATGTTATGGTATAGTAAGAACTATAACTTCTTACCAGAGGTGAATTAGAGAAAAACTAAGTTATGCTAAACGCCCTTTCTGTATAGTAAGGGCGTTTTTTATGACAGTATCCAATGTTTTGTATAAATGAATAAAAGTTGTTTTAATTAGTATCTGGAGCGACATTGTCTGAGCCATTTCCTTTTCCTTCCGAGAGAGAGAACCCTATATTGATACCGATACCTAGCCAAAGCTTTTTATTGTATTTCCAATTTACTTCTTTATCATTATTACCTAAAAAATCTAGTCCAGAAAAAATTCCAAGGTTAATGTTTTTGTCAAAATGAAGAATCAAACCAAATGAAGTAGAAAAAGCACTAGCAGTTCGTTCTTCAGTAACATCACTATTTTTATTATTTAGATTGATCGAAGAAAGACCAATACCAATAGAGGGTTCATATAACCAACGATCTTCGATTTTTTTATTGAATCTAAATTGAAAACCGATATTCATTCCAAAGTTTATATTCTGTTCGAAATCAAAATCACTTATTCTTATCTTAAAAGGAATAGTATAAAAACCTGCTCTAACACCTCTGAAATAGGAGTAGATTTGATTTGTAAATGTATTAAAGTCTTTTCTGCTCATGCTATGATTAATTATAATGCCATCTTTTTCATAGAGCAACCGATTTAGTTTATATCCAGGGTCACCAGTAGTATCTGTATGGAATTTGTTTACCGTAAATATTATTGTATCATTTTTTTCATTTCCATCGGGTGAGGGTAGAATATTTATTACTTTGATTTTATACCCTTCTTTATAACT
Organism: Aquimarina atlantica; assembly: GCF_000626715.1. Classification (GTDB taxonomy): domain Bacteria; phylum Bacteroidota; class Bacteroidia; order Flavobacteriales; family Flavobacteriaceae; genus Aquimarina; species Aquimarina atlantica. Next base: position 384,162 of record NZ_AQRA01000007.1, read on the forward strand.
TATATTTGTGGTTTTATCCTTATAATTCGTGTTGAAAATATAGTTAGCTTGCAATTCTTGAGAAATACAATAATAAGTGCCAAGCAGGCTTATTGTTAGTAGTAATACAATTTTTTTCATGAGTATGAGTGTTTAATATATTATAAATCCACATTGAAGATGTAGTAAAAAGATTCTTAGAGTTTTTTAACTTGTTCCAGAATTTTTGTTAGAACCTGGTGTTAATAACCCTGCAATCGCACCAATTGCTGTAGAAGCAGTAGCGATTAAAATGTCTGGTACATCAAAATTCTCATTGATTTTATCCTGGCTGGTTAGTATAATTACCCCAACACAAATGGTGAGTACAATAATTCCAAGAAATAGAACTACAAGTCTATAAATGAGTTTATCATTGAACCATGGTTCAGATTTAAACTTTTTGATTGCGGCTACAGGATCTGACTTAAACTCTTGTTGAAGTGTAGCATCTTTTTCGAGAACGGTTTTAAATTGATTGAAAGAACGGACTTTGTTTTGCATGACTTAATGTTTTATTCCAAATCTACCTCACAATCAAGCACAAAAAAATACCCATAGCAGGGTATATTTATCTTCTAAAGGAAGGATTATCTAAAAATCATACTTTTTTTCGATGGCATACCGTAATAATTCTCCTTTACCATGAAGACCTAGTTTACGTATAATGTTTTTACGGTGGGTTTCTACAGTAGATACCGAATTAAAACGAATAGTAGCGATTTCTGATGAGGTCTTTCCTTGCCCGATGAGTGTTAGGATTTCCCGTTCACTTTTTGATAATAGTTGTTTTTTAGGAGCTTGTTTAGCATCTTTAGAGAAGAGCTTTGGGTCTATGGCGGCATCAAAATAAGTCTCTCCTTTTGTAACTTGTTGTATTGCTGTTAACACTTCATCCAAAGGGGAGTTTTTAAGTAAATATCCAGAAGCTCCTGCTTCGATCATTTGTCGAACAGCATCTTCTTGATCAAACATAGAGAAGGCAATAACTTTGGTATGAGGAAATTCTTTTTTTATGATTTTGGTAGCTGCAATACCATCAATTTTTGGCATTCTGATATCGGTAAGTACAACTTTAGGTTGTTTTCTTCTTACGATGTTAAGTAGCTCCTCTCCATCATTAGCCATACCAACAATACTAATTTCTTCTTCATACCGAAGAAGAAGTTCTACACCATCAATAAGAGATTGGTGATCTTCTGCAATAGCTACTGTGATCATATAGGTATATTTATGATAATATTAGTTCCTTTTCCTATAGTAGAATCAATCTCAAAGGTACCTTCGAGATGTTCTACTCGTTTTTCAATATTTCTTAATCCCATCCCTTCTTTTTTTGGTAGTATTTTGGCATCGAAGCCTTTACCATTATCTTCTATGATAATATTTAAAAGAGAATCATGATTGGTTAAAGAGATATGTATTTCTGAAGCTTTGGCATGTTTAATAGCATTGGTAATGAGCTCCTGTATCATTCTAAAGATTGATATTTCTAATGCATTATCCAATCGTTCCTCAAGTCCATAATCTTGTATCTCGATGTGCAAACCATCTCCATTGGATACTTGTTTTGCTAATTTTTTTATTGCGGGAAGCAGCCCTTGATTTGCCATTACTCCACTATTTTTCTCATGAGCGATAGTGCGTACTTTTTGATAGGCTTCATCTAACAGTGCATTCGTTTTGGTATATAATTCTTCTATATGTTCAACTTTGGGGTTGTCCTTATTGTTTTGCAAATGTTGAAAATGAAGTTTAACAGTTGCTAGTGTACTTCCCAGGTTGTCATGTAATTCATTAGCCAGGCGTTGTCGTTCTTTCTCTTGCCCGGATATCATAGCATCGATAGCAGAGAGTTCTTGTTCTTTAAGCAGCTTTTCTGTTTTTTGGATTTCGATCTCTCGTTCTTGCTCTGCGATACGTTGTTTGCGTTTGGTGTTTTTATATAAGAGAAATACAAATATTGAACCCACAAGGATAAGAGAAAGCGACCCTATTAGTAAATTTCTATTTTGTATTCGACTGGCTTCAGATTTTAAATTAGTATTAAGAAGCTGAACTATTTTCTTTTCTTTTTCTGCGGTTTGGTATTTGACTTCAATTTCATTTAATGCTATTGCCTTTTTATATTCGTTTAAGGAATCTGTATATTTGATAAATCGATCATTATAGAAAAAAGCACTATCGTATTTTTTTAGATTTCTATAATTTTTAGAAAGAAGAGAAGAAAGTTTAGATAATTTTAAAAAACTGTTTTTGGGAAGTTTGATTTTTGCAGCTTTTAGATAATAACTTTTGGCAGTTTCATGTTTTTTCTTAATAGAATATGAAATACCAATATTAGTGTTTACTCCAAACATTTCTACTTTTGCATAGTTGTGAGGGGTGTCTTTAAAAATCCTTAATGCTTTTTGGTAATAGTGTAATGCACTATCACTTTGCTTATGAAAATATGCGAAATTTGCTCCGATATGCATATATATTTTACCTTCAATGAAACGATTTTTACCTTTTTTTGCAATTGAGATAATGTCTTTGTACGCTTTAATGTGTTCTTTTTGAGTAGCACTAGTGTTTACAGTAGTTTTATAGAATTTTAATGTTGCTTTTTCTCCATTAAATCGCATATGTTTTTGATATATTTTAAAATATTCTGAAAAAAGCTGCATTGCTTTTCTATTTTTATATAATAATTCTATAATTTTTTTTGTTGAAAAACAGACTAATGTAGAATCTCTTTGAATTAAAGAAAGTTGTAAAGCTTCTTGATATTTGTTGTAAGCTAATGAGTCTTTAGGTATATTCTGCAAAAGATACTGATCTCCTTTTATTAACAAGCTTAAAATATTAGCAAAAGAAGTTCCATAATTATTGTTTTGAAATTCAAACTTTTCTAAGGATCCTTTTTTTAGTACGAGTATATCCCATTTTAAAAGTTTTTTTTCTTGAGGGTTTCTTACTGAATCTAGTATTTTTTCTGCTTCATTTAATTGATAATTCCCTATATAAAATAAAGCTTTTCTCGACAAATTTTTATGTTGAGAAAAGCTCTTTCCTATAGTTAGAAAAATAACTAATAATAAGTAGTATTTGTACATTTTGTAATCTATACGATTTTACATTAATTATCTTTATATAACATAAAACTTACAAATATGATTTCCTAGATCTATAACAATGGTTTCTTTTTCTCCATTTTTTCTTGTAATAGAAAAGGTATTAGGGATTGTGATATCTATAATGTTTTCTGGTTTTAAGATGGCACCAGTCTTTTTTACATAAGTACTTTGCTTCGGTGATGAATATTGAGTGTTAGGATCTTTAAGGGGATTGGTTAAAATTTCTAACTCTATTTTCCCTGGAACTGTTGGCTTACCATGAGTTATTTGCGTACCTATGCTTTTTTCTAAATGATATTCTTCAGGTGTTTCGCCTTTGTTGATCAATATAATTTTTCCGTGAGTTATTTCAAAAGCTGTTTCAGAATGAAATTTGAATTTACAAGCAATAACAAAATCTTGAAGGATGCCAATATGGATTGATTGGTAATCGTTTCTTTTTGAATCTATTACTAAAAATAAGTGTTCGTTTAGTTTCATAATATTAATGTTTTTAAGTTATTTAGTTACTTCAAAACTCTTAAAAAAGAGATCGTTAATCCATACCCAATACAAGGTATATTACCCTAATGGTTCAAAAAAACCAAAAAGACAGATAGGTTACATACCAATAGAGTAGTAACCAAAATGCAACTATTTTGACTGAATTCTAGGGGTGAATATGGTTTACTCGGGTTGTAAATACGTTTTTAACGCAAAAAGCAACAAAATAAAGATAATAAAACCAATGAGAATGAAAAGACTACCTTTATAATATTTGCGATGTAGTTTGATATCTTTTCGATAGCTAAATATCATTAAGATGACAAATGCTACTACAAAAAATCCTGCAAATATTAACTGCCCCTGACTAAACATAAATTGTTATTTTTACGGCAAAGATAATCTATAAAAATATACTGATGAAAGATAAAATTGCTGCGGTACAAGAATTTCATACCTCATTTAAACTAGGATATAAAAACGAACCTATAGCAGATTTGGGTGAAGCTAAAAATACACTTCGATTTAACTTGATGAAAGAGGAAAATGAAGAATATTTCGAGGCTGCTCAAAACAATGATTTGGTAGAAGTTGCTGATGCTTTGGGGGATATGTTATATATATTGTGTGGTACTATTATCGAGCATGGTATGCAGCATAAGATAGAAGAAGTGTTTAATGAAATCCAACGTAGTAATATGAGTAAACTAGGCGAAGATGGACAACCTATTTACAGAGAGGATGGTAAAGTACTTAAAGGGCCTAATTATTTTAAACCCAATATTAAAGAAATCTTAGACCGATAAAAAAATCCCGAAGAATATATTCTTCGGGATTTTTTATTAGAAATGATTCGTAATTTTGAATTCGTAATTCAAAAATTACACTTTATATCTCCAGCTAAAAGTATCTTCGGCTTTATTGTATTGAATATCCATTAGTGCTTTCTTGAAATAAGAAGCATAAGAATTTTCTTGCTTTTCGATTTCGTAATGCTCTCCTTTATATCCAAATGCTTTTACAGGACTCACCACAGCAGCAGTTCCCGCACCAAAAACTTCTTTTAAACTTCCGTTTTTTGCAGCTTCTACAATTTCGCTAACCTTAACAGGTCGTACATCTACTTTAATGCCTTCTTTTTCGGCAATAGTAATCAAACTTTTACGAGTGACTCCATCAAGAATTCTATCACTAACAGGAGCTGTAAGTAAAGTGTCATTAACTCTAAAGAACACATTCATTGTTCCTGCCTCTTCCATATATTCATGAGTATTAGCATCGGTCCAGATCACTTGTTGATACCCTTGTTCTTGCGCTAGTTTTGTTGGGTAGAATTGCCCAGCATAGTTTCCTGCAGCTTTTGCATATCCAAAACCTCCGTTAGCAGAACGACTAAATTTTTCTGCAACCAATACGCTTACATCTCCACTATAATAGGATTGAGCAGGTGAACATATGATCATAAACTTATATTCATCTGCTTCAGAAGCAGAAACACTTGCCTGGGTTGCAATCACAAAAGGGCGTATGTATAATGAATTTCCGTAACCAGGTTTAATCCATTCGTTATCTAATTTTAACAAGGCGTTTAACCCTTCAAAAAAGTAATCTTCAGGAAATTCTGGTATAGCCAAACGTTCTGCAGATATATTGATACGTTTAAAATTTTCGTCAGGTCTGAACAAAAAAGTATCTCCATTATCATCTTTATATGCTTTCATCCCTTCAAAAACTGCCTGGCCATAATGAAAAACACGAGCAGAAGGTTCCATAGTGAGTGGACCATAAGGAACAATTTCTGGAGTTTGCCATTCTCCATTCACATAATCACAGACGAACATATGATCTGTAAAAATTTTCCCGAAATTAAGATTTTCAAAATCTACTTGTCCAATTTTGGACTCACTTACTTCACTAATTTTCAAGGCTTGAGAAATTGTGTTTTTCATTTGTTTCAGTCGTTTTAATTATTTTACATTACATTGATTAAGAGGTTAAGAATGAGTGTAACCACCACATACTATAAGTAAGAGATTTAAATAGTTACTTTGAATAAAAGAATATCTAAATTTCTTAATGTTTGTTTTACCTGGTTTATCTTTTAAAAGTTAATGATAGCACTATGCTTTTTTACAGCTTGTTATCATATTCTTTGTCTCAAAACCAAAGGAATACTAACATCCTTTTAATACACTACAAAAATACCCTTTTCTTATAAAATAAGAATTTTAAAAATGTTTAATTTTGCAAAACATATAGATAATAAAGGATTATGAAAAAAAATGCACTGTTTTTTGTAGGATTGTTAGTTCTAATAGGTTGTAATTCATCGACTAAGACAGAAAACTTTTTTTCTGTTAACGATATTTCAGGTGAAAATTATAAAAGTTTTGGTAATAAAGTATCTTCAGACCAGATATATAATAAAGATGCAATAGCAGAAAAATATGAAAATTTAAAAGAAGGAGATACTGTAGCAGTCGCTTTTTCGAGTACAGTAAATGCTGTTTGTAAGGCTAAAGGCTGTTGGATGAAAGTAGCTTTGGATAATGATAAAGAAACTATGGTGAAGTTTAAAGATTACGGTTTCTTTGTGCCAAAGAACATAGAAAATGATACTATCATTGTCCAGGGTAAGGCATTTGTGATTGAGATGTCTGTAGACGAACAACGCCATTTTGCCAGTGATGCAGGAAAAACCGAAGAAGAAATTGCCAGTATTACGACTCCTAAGAAAACGTATTCTTTTGTAGCAGAAGGTGTTTTGATAAAAGAATAATGCAAGAAGAAATACAACGTAAAATTATTACCACTGCAGATGGTTCAAAAACCATTCATTTGCCAGAATTGAATGAGCATTACCATTCTAAACATGGTGCAATTAATGAAGCAAAACATGTATTTATAAAAAGTGGATTTGATCATGTTCTGAGTAAAAATGGGTCTGATTCTCTGGATATCATGGAGATGGGTTTTGGAACGGGGCTAAATGCTTTTATAACATTTCTTGAAGCAGAAAAAATTAACGTACCAATTTATTATGTTGGAGTAGAAGGATATCCGGTAGCCCTATCCGAGGCCAAACTAATGAATTATCCCGAAATGCTTGCTGTAAAAGAAAAACAACCGGTTTTTGATGCAATGCATCAATCTTTATGGGAATTGCCAGTAGACATCACCTCGAACTTTAAACTCGTTAAGCGTAAGCAGTTTTTTGCAGATATAACAGATAAAAATGGTTTTGATTTAATCTATTTTGATGCTTTTGGAGCTAGGGTACAACCCGAACTTTGGACAATAGAGATATTTAGAAAGATGTATGAAGCACTTCGTTCGAGAGGAGTCCTGGTTACTTATTCGGCAAAAGGTAGTGTAAGACGTGCAATGCAAGAGGTAGGTTTTGTGGTAGAAAGACTTCCTGGGCCACCAGGAAAACGAGAAATGCTTAGAGCGACAAAAGTAGAATCATAAATATACTATTTATTAGGAAGTTAGAAGAATACTAAACGTATGTTAAAGCTATAATAAAGAGATAGGTTTTATTATAAGTCGGTAGTATTTTGCAATAAATTAATTATCTAATAATTACTAAAAATTAGACATGTGAAAGTTTTAATTACTGGTGCAACAGGTTTGGTAGGTCAGGAAATAGTTAATCTGTGCCATCAATCTGGGATCGAAGTAAACTACCTCACCACTAGTAAAGACAAGCTAAGTTCTAAAACGAACTATACAGGTTACTTTTGGGACCCCAAAAAGGGCGAAATCGATATCAATTGTTTTGATGATGTCGAAGTGATTATTAATCTAGTTGGGGCGACAGTAGCAAAACGATGGACATCTTCTTATAAAAAAGAAATATTAGAAAGTAGGACACATACTGCTTCTTTTATTTTAGAATCTTTAAAAAACACAAAACATTCGGTTCGTCATATTGTTTCTGCTAGTGCTATCGGGATATATCCAGATTCTTTTCAGAATTATTATACAGAAGATGCTCCAGAGCGTGACACTGGATTTTTAGGAGAAGTAGTTACCCAATGGGAGGATGCTGTCTTGCAGTTTAAAACGTTAGATATAGAAGTTAGTTTACTTCGTATTGGATTGGTTTTGTCTGAGAAAGGAGGGGCTTTTCCTAAAATGGTAAAACCTATTCGATTTGGAATGGGAGCTTTTTTTGGAAACGGAAAACAATGGCAAAGCTGGATTCATGTTCATGATCTGGCCCGCATGTTTATGTTTGTCATAGAAGAAGAGCTAACAGGAGTTTTTAATGCAGTGGCCCCTAATCCTGTTTCTAACAAAAAATTAATGAATACTATAGCAGAGAAATTAGATAAAAAAATAATTTTACCTAATGTGCCAAGACTAACAATGAAATTATTTCTTGGAGAAATGCACAGCCTTTTATTTTCTAGTCAGCGTGTTAGTAGTAGTAAGATTTCTACTGCAGGATTTGATTTTAACTTTGATAATATAGCTTCAGCAGTAGACGTACTTATTGATAAAGAGCGTAGATAAAAAAACCGATACTCTTATGGTACCGGTTTATAGTTTTTATAAAAAACAGGGTTAAGCTTTATTAGCTTTAAGGCTAAGCTTTATTTCGATATCATCATTAATGAATTTATCTCCAAGGTTTTCAAAAACCGATTTAGATCCGTAATTTACACCCCATTCTGTACGATTAATAGTAAACACTTCAGTGTTTAATGTTATTACATCACCTTCAACAGAAGTTGTGGCAGGAAATGAGATGTTTTTCTTGGTACCTTTTATAGTTAAGTTTCCATCAATAAAAGTTTTCCCTTCTTTTTCTGTAATTCCGGTCACTTCAAAAACAGCTTTTGGAAATTTGGCAACATTAAAGAAATGATCTTCTTTTCCTTCTCCCTCTCCTTTAAGGTGTCCTTCCAGATAGGCTTTGTCATCTCCCTCAAGATCAGTAACATTTATAGAGGTCATATCAATGGTAAAAGATCCGCTCGTGATTGCTCCATCTTTAGTTTCGAATGTGCCACTAGCTAGTTTTAATGTCCCTGTATGTTTTTCTAAAGGTTTAGAACCAACCCAGTCTATAGAACTTGATGCAACATCTACATTATACGTAATAGCTTCAATTGGAGCTTCTTTTACCTCTTCTGGAGTATTAGCTTCTGTTTCGTTTTGTTTTTCTCCTTTACAGGAATAAGCAGTTATTAAAAGCACAGTAACAATAAGTGTGCTAACAAATTTAATTTTCATAAATATTAGTTTTAGTTAAAAATGATGTCAAAATTATTTTTTTATAGAAAGAATACTCTTAAATATATACTAAAAAAATCCTGTGACATTATGACATTAATTCAAAAATGGCAGTACTTTTGCTAATTCAAAATGAAAACGTATAAAAGGTACGAATTACATGAGTAAGAAAAATAAAAACACTGAAGATGTAAAAGATCAAGTAGAAGAAGTACTTGATGCTCCTGTCGAAGAGACAGAGAAAGAAGAGGTAGTAGATGCAGAAACACTACTAAAAGAAGAACTTGAAAAGGAAAAAGATAAATTTTTAAGACTTTTTGCCGAGTTTGAAAATTATAAAAAAAGAACCTCTAAAGAGCGTTTAGAATTGTTCAAAACTGCAAGTCAGGATGTTATACAGTCGATGTTACCTGTGTTAGATGATTTTGATCGTGCATTAAAAGAAATTGAGAAATCAGAAGATACGGCGCTTATTGAAGGCGTAGAGCTAATCCATAACAAACTGAAGGAAACTTTAAAAAGTAAAGGTTTATCTGAGGTAGAGGTATCTACAGGAGATGTTTTTAATGCAGATGATCACGAGGCAATTACGCAAATACCTGCTCCAAATGATGATCTAAAAGGAAAGATTGTAGACGTTATAGAAAAAGGATATAAACTGGGAGAGAAAGTGATTCGTTTTCCAAAAGTTGTGACTGGTCAATAAGAAATTATGAAGGAAGATTTTTATGACATATTAGGTATTAGCAAAAACGCTACAGGAGCTGAAATAAAAAAAGCATATCGTAAGAAAGCTATAGAATACCATCCCGATAAAAACCCAGGAGATAAGACTGCTGAAGAAAAATTTAAAAAGGCTGCAGAGGCATATGAGATTTTAAGCGATCCTGATAAAAAGGCACGCTATGATCAGTATGGACATCAGGCTTTTGAAGGCGGTGGCTTTGGCGGCGGCGGAATGAATATGGATGACATATTTAGTCAGTTTGGCGATATTTTTGGCGGTGGTTTTGGAGGCTTTAGCGGTTTTGGCGGCGGAGGCGGAAGACAACGTAGAGCTAAAGGAAGTAATCTTCGTATTCGTGTTAAACTTACATTAGAGGAAATTGCAAATGGTGTTGAAAAGAAGATTAAAGTAAAACGAAAAATTCAAGCGCCAGGTACTACATATAAGACATGTAGTACATGTAATGGAGCAGGACAGGTAACCAGAATTACTAACACTATCTTAGGGAGAATGCAAACGTCTTCTCCGTGCCCTGCTTGTGGAGGATCTGGTCAGACAATAGATCACAGGCCTGCCGATGCAGATGCTCAAGGGTTAAAAGCTGTAGAAGAAACCGTAAGCATAAAAATACCAGCAGGAGTAGAAGATGGGATGCAGCTTAAAGTTGCAGGAAAAGGTAATGAAGCTTCTGGTAATGGAATCGCAGGAGATCTTTTGGTTGCTATAGAAGAGCAAGAACATCCCGAATTACAGAGAGAAGGAAATAATTTGCACTATGATCTGTATATTAGTTTTTCTGAAGCTGTTTTAGGAGCATCCAGAGAAATTGATACCGTATCTGGTAAAGTGAGAATTAAGATAGAAGATGGGGTACAAAGTGGTAAGATTTTGAGATTGAGAGGAAAAGGAATTCCGAGTCTTAATGGTTACGGAAAAGGAGATCTTTTGGTACATGTTAATGTATGGACACCAAAAGCCCTGAGCAAAGAACAACGAGAATTTTTTGAAAAAATGGCTAAAGATGATCATTTTAGACCTAGCCCCGATAGTGGTGACAAGTCATTTTTTGAAAAAGTAAAAGATATGTTTTCTTAATAAAATTATGTGATTCGACCTACCTTGAATCATTATAATTCTATTAACGTTTGATTAAGAAAAATTCGTATATTTGAGACATCACTAGCGCATTTAGTGATAATTTTTCTTTTTCATAGCAATTTTTTTCCCATCCTTAATACTTGTATTCAGGGTGGGTTTTGTTTTTAGGATAATTCACTTATATGATTTGAGTTAAAAGAAGAGAAACCAATTTATATGCTATTTTATCTCATTAATCATTAACATAATTAGCATAAGTTTTTAAGTTTTCGTATCATTCGGGTTTCATATTAAACTACAATTATATTTTACTATCTATGGCTAATCTTTTAGAGGTACAACAAGCCACTAAACAATTTGGAGACTTTACGGCATTGCAAGATGTATCAATCCAAGTACCTAAAGGAAGTATATTTGGATTACTTGGCCCTAACGGAGCCGGAAAAACCACATTAATTAGAATCATTAATCAAATCACTTTACCCGATAAAGGGAGTGTATATCTGGATAATGAACCACTACAACCACAACATATTAGAGATATTGGTTATCTGCCAGAAGAAAGAGGTTTATATAAATCTATGAAAGTAGGTGAGCAAGCATTGTACCTGGCTCAATTAAAGGGGCTTAGTAAAACCGAAGCCAAAAAACGTTTAAAGTATTGGTTTGATAAATTTGATATTTCACATTGGTGGGACAAAAAAATACAAGAGCTCTCTAAAGGAATGGCACAAAAGGTACAGTTTATTGTAACTGTACTTCATAAACCTAAATTGCTAATTTTTGATGAACCCTTTAGCGGTTTTGATCCCATAAATGCCAATGTTATTAAAGATGAAATTCTACAACTAAGGGATGAAGGAGCAACAGTCATATTTTCTACGCATCGTATGGAAAGTGTAGAAGAGTTATGTGATCATATTGCCTTAATAAATAAGTCTAAAAAAATACTGGAAGGAAAAGTAACCGATATAAAGAGAGCTTATAAATCAAATACATTTGAAGTAGGTGTTTTAACAGAAAATAACACAGATTTATACACCACATTGCAAGGCAAATTTGATGTAACCCCTGCAAATTTTAAAACAATTGATGATCAATTGAAAATGAAAATAACTTTAGATAATAATACATCTTCGAATGAATTACTACAATATTTATCAAGTAAAGGTCAAGTAATGAGATTTAATGAAGTGATCCCAGGAGTTAACGAGATATTTATTAAAACCATTACAGAGAATGAGTAATCTAAAATTAATTATCAAAAGAGAATTTATAGCTCGAGTTCGCAATAGAACCTTTGTAGTGATGACCTTTTTAAGTCCGTTGATCATGGTAGGTATGATTTCTTTAATTGCCTGGCTCGCGACTTTAAACAATGATGAAATTCGTAAAGTAGCATTCTATGATGAAACAGGGTTGTTTAGTACAGATTTTAAAGATTCTGGTGATGTAGACTATATAGATTATAGTCATCTAACCTTAAACGATGCAAAAGATTCTGTGGTTATCAAAAAGCTTGATGGGTTATTGTATGTGCCAAAGAAAAATTCTAACAGTGAACTTGCCAAATCAATACAATTTTATGCAGATGAAGCACCAAGTATTTCAATACTTAATAGAATTGAAAAAATTATAGCGAGTAAGCTAACCAACCAAAATTTTAAAGAAAAAGGGCTGGATCTGGATGCTATAGAGAACTCAAAAGCCAAAGTAAATATTCTAATAGAAAATTTTTCTGGAGAGAAAACATCAAAGATGTCTAGTTATGTAAAAATGATTTTTGGAGGTTTAGCAGGATATTTCTTGATGATGTTTATTATCATTTATGGCAACATGGTAATGCGATCTGTTATCGAAGAAAAATCTAATCGAATTATCGAAATTATCATTTCTTCTGTAAAACCATTACAACTTATGATGGGTAAAATTCTGGGAACCTCTTTTGCAGGGATTCTTCAGTTTTTCATCTGGGTGATTTTGGGCGGAGTGTTACTTGCTGTGGTATCTTCGGTTTTTGGGATAGATCCGCAACCTGCGGGTATAGATCAGTCTATGGCCATGCAGGGAGATAGTCAGCAAGAAATACAACTAATACTTCAGGATATCATGAAACTTCCATTAGGAACCTTAGTGCTATCTTTTTTTATTTATTTCATCGGAGGATACTTTTTGTACAGCTCGATTTATGCAGCTATAGGTGCTGCTGTAGACAGTGAAACCGATTCGCAACAATTTATGTTGCCTATTATTTTACCACTAATGCTGGGGATTTATGTAGGGTTCTTTTCAGTAATAGAAAATCCTCATGGCACGGTATCTACAGTATTTTCTATGATTCCTTTAACTTCTCCAATAGTGATGTTAATGCGTATACCTTTTGGAGTGCCCTGGTGGGAAGTATTGATTTCTATGCTTCTATTAATAGGAAGTATTATCTTTATCACATGGATGGCCGGAAAAATATACAGAGTAGGAATACTCATGTATGGTAAAAAACCAAGCTATAAAGAGTTATTTAAGTGGATGAAATATTAACGTTATGATGCAGGAAGAAATTACAGAGCAAGTAAAAGAGCAGGTAAAAGAAGTAATTCCTAAAAATATTTGGGATACTCTGCAGGAATTTTTTAGTTACGAAATTTTTCATTTCGGAACAGACGAACACCCTTTTGTACTTACCGTAGGTCTGTTATTTTTCGTATTACTGGTTTTTGTTATTACCTCGGTTATTTTAAAATTTACGAAGAGAGTAGTTACCCGTAAAATGCAGAGCCAGGATAAACTCAAGTTTGAATCGGTATTCTCATTTTCGAAATACTTTATTTATCTTATAGTTATCTTTTTTGCATTAGATAGTATTGGATTTAATATCACAGCTATATTTGCTGCTTCTGCCGCGTTATTAGTTGGTGTAGGTCTAGCACTGCAAACCTTTATTCAGGATATTTTATCCGGGATATTTATTTTTATAGATCAAACGGTACATGTAGGTGATATTATAGAATTAGATGGTAAAGTAGGGCGAGTAGAAGAAATAAAATTAAGAACTACAAGAGCAGTAACCATAGATAATAAAGTCTTAATTATCCCTAATCATAAATATATGTCCTCGTCCTTATATAACTGGACCCAAAATGGGACAGTAACCAGAGAATCTGTTTCTGTGGGTGTTGCTTATGGTAGTGATACACAATTGGTGAAAGAATTATTGATTAAGGCAGCATCTTCTAATTCGAATGTGCTAAAAGACCCACCTCCGATGGTTTTATTTACAGATTTTGCAGATAGCTCATTAAATTTTAAATTAATTTTTACGATTGATGATAGTTTTCAATCGGGAGTTCCTAAAAGTGAGATTAGATTTGAAATAGATCGTTTGTTTAGAGAACATAAGATTAATATTCCTTTCCCGCAGCGTGAAGTTACCATTATAAAAGAATGAAAAAAAAGAGATAGAAAAGCATAACATACGCCCCAAAAAATGAGAAAGAAGAACCTGATTTTTATATGCATATTATTATATAGCTTTAATGGCGTACGTTGTCAGAGTACTGATTTAGCAAGAATCGAATATACATATATCCCGCAAGCTGATAGTGATAACGTCTATAGCCGTATTAGAGTTTCTGCTAATTATCCTATTAAAATGGATGATAAAGGAACGTATCTGGTAATCGGTGCGCAATATAGGTTTAATAATCTACAGATAAATGATGCGTTGGGATTTGACGATGAGGGAGAACTAAATAGTTTTCATACAGCAGCTGTAGAATTGGGGTATACTTTTAAGATGAAAAATAATTGGCGATTTGGAACTAAATTCGGAGTTGGGATTTCATCTAATTTTGAAGGATCGGGTGTAGAGAGCGATGATTTTAGATATAGAGGATCTTTATATTTTGTAAAAACGTATAAAAATATACAAGAACCAAAAACGGCTCGTTTAATTGTAGGGGTGCAATACACTAATCCTGCGAGTCTTAATTTTCCACTTCCTATCATTAATTATTATAAAAGATTTCACCAAAGTTGGTCCTATGCTATAGGGACTCCTAAAACAAATCTTAAATATTTTTTTAATGAGAAAAGTACACTCCAGGCCTTTGTCGGGCTGGATCGTTTTTATGGTAATTTGCAAAATAACAAAGCATATGTAGATGAAAACGGAGAAACAAAAGTAATAGAAAATGTATCGATGTTTAATGTTATGGGAGCATTGGGATATCAATATTATTTTACGGAACACTTATTGTTTTACACATATGCAGGATATACATTAAGTAATGAAATTCGTTTGCGAGATGGTAATCAAGAAAATGTATTAGCAATTAATGATAAGAATACATTCTATTTTCGTAGCGGAATAAAATTAAAAATATAATGGCAAAAATATTAGTAATCGAGGACGAAGCAGCAATCCGTAGGGTTCTTGTAAAAATTTTATCTGAAGAAAATAATAAATATGAAGTCTTTGAGGCCGAAGACGGGCTTTCTGGTATAGAAAAAATCAAAGCAGAAGATTATGATCTTGTACTTTGTGATATCAAAATGCCAAAAATGGATGGGGTAGAAGTACTAGAGGCTATAAAAAAGATAAAACCCGAGATTCCTATTGTCATGATTTCTGGTCACGGAGATCTGGACACTGCCGTAAATACAATGAGGTTAGGTGCTTTTGATTATATTTCTAAACCGCCAGATCTTAACCGTTTACTTAATACAGTACGCAATGCTTTAGATCGTAAAGAACTGGTCGTAGAGAATAAAATGCTTAAGAAAAAAGTCTCCAAAAATTATGAAATGATTGGAGAATCAAAAGCTATTTCGGATATCAAGAGCATCATCGAAAAAGTTGCTGCAACAGATGCAAGAGTTTTAATTACTGGCCCTAATGGTACAGGTAAAGAATTAGTTGCACACTGGATCCATCAAAAAAGCGATCGCTCAAAAGGACCAATGATAGAAGTAAACTGTGCAGCAATACCCGGAGAATTAATAGAAAGCGAACTTTTTGGACATGTAAAAGGAGCCTTTACATCGGCAAATAAAGATCGTGCCGGTAAGTTTGAAGCTGCTAATGGAGGAACTATATTTCTTGATGAAATAGGAGATATGAGCCTTTCTGCGCAAGCAAAAGTACTTAGAGCACTACAGGAAAATAAAATACAAAGAGTAGGTAGTGATAAAGATATCAAAGTAGATGTACGTGTTGTTGCAGCAACAAATAAAGATTTAAAGAAAGAAATAGCAGAAAATAAATTTAGAGAGGATCTCTATCATAGACTGGCGGTGATTTTGGTAAAAGTCCCAGCATTAAATGATAGAAGAGATGATATTCCTTTATTAATAGAGTATTTTGCTAAAAAAATATCAGGCGAACAAGGATCACCTATTAAAACGTTTTCTGCCAAAGCCATAAAACAATTACAGCAATATGATTGGACAGGTAATATTAGAGAACTACGCAATGTGGTCGAACGTTTAATTATTCTTGGCGGTAATGAAGTAAGTGAAGAAGATGTAAAATTATTTGCAGCTAAGTAATTATTAATTTTATCCTTTTATATAGTTGTAGCGATTGGTTATATTTTTTGATGAAAACAATTGTTGTAATTAATACATCTTATATTACGACCAATTCTAGTATATGCCCAAAATAATGAGAAGAATTTTATTGTTGACTTCGTTGTTGTGTATACCCTATATCTCCTCTGCTCAATATGATCCGGGAGCCACTAATTATGGGTTTGCAGCGGCAAAAAGTTTTGGGCTCGAAAATGAGTTAGCATTAGGAGCCAGGATAGAATATGCTTTTAATTGTTACACTACTTTTTTAGGAGAATACAATCGTTCATTTGCTATAGGTGCTGATGAAGAATATGAAGGGTATAATGAATTGGCAATTGGAGTAAATTTAATTCTGTTTAATTGGTACCCTACTACAATAACAGCTGGGATAGGGTATGTAGGTAATGATTCAGAGGAATTTGAAGCAATTGAAGAAGATGCTTTTCTGGGATTTAGAACAGGAAGTTTTAACCATGGAGCACAGATCAAAATAAGGGCATTACATCAGATTTCTATACCTGTACATATTTTTGTAGAACTTAATGTTAAGAGTTTAGGGCGAAGGTACGATACGTTTATGGTTGGATTTAGCTATGATTTTTATGCCAGATAGGCCTATTTGTCTTTTCAAATGTTTCTTATTGAACCTTATGTTTTGTTAAAAAAAACATATTAAAAAAGGGGTATTGATAAACTATTTTCCTACAAACACAAAACTTTAGTATCTTTCGGGTGACAACACAAATCATAGTATGAAGAAGATAAATCACAAAGACTTTATGGTGTCTGATACCATAGAATTATCCAAAATTCCAACCACCTTTGATCTTAATGAGAGTGAGAAAAAAATTGAAAAAGAACTCGAAGAAACACGTGAGAAATTAGGAAAACTTCAGGATACGTTATACGCCCATGGTAAGTATGCTGTACTGGTTTGTCTTCAGGGTATGGATACTGCAGGTAAGGATAGTTTGATCAGAGAAGTATTTAAAGATTTCAATACTCGTGGTATTATCGTTCATAGTTTTAAAGTACCTACGGCATTAGAACTAGGTCATGACTATTTATGGAGACACTATATCGCTTTGCCACAACGAGGAAAGTTTGGAGTCTTCAATAGAACACATTACGAAAATGTTTTGGTAACACGAGTACATCCCGAATATATAATGGGAGAAAATATTCCTCATATTAATACAGTAGAAGATATTAATGATGCATTTTGGGAGCAACGCTTTGAACAAATTCGAAATTTTGAAAAACATATTGCCGAAAATGGTACTTTGATTTATAAATTTTATTTGCATTTATCAAAAGAAGAACAGAAGAACAGGTTACTTCGCAGGCTAGAGAAGAAAGAAAAAAACTGGAAGTTTTCTGCAGGAGATCTAAAAGAGCGTAAACTTTGGGACCAATATCAGGATTGTTATCAGGATGCCATAAATAGAACTTCGTTACCACATGCACCGTGGTATGTGATTCCGGCAGATAATAAACCCGTAGCACGATATATTGTAGCAAAAACGTTATATACAACACTAAAAGAATATGATGATATACAAGAACCAGAATTAGATAACAAAACAAAAGCCAATCTGGATTTGTATAAACAAGAATTAGAGAACGAATAAAAAGTTTAAGAAACTATGGTAAGAACTATAATCTCTATCATTTTTGCAATTTTATCACTTAATAGCTTTGCACAGAATGAAGCAAAAGAAGATGCCACTATATTAAAAAAAATATATGATACCTCACTACTTAATGGTAAAAGTTATGCATGGCTGGATTATCTCTCTAATCAGATCGGAGGGAGACTTTCAGGTTCTGTAAATGCTCAACTGGCTGTAGAATGGGGAGAAAGAGAGTTGAAAAAGCTAGGCTTGGATAAAGTATGGTTGCAACCAGTAATGGTACCAAAATGGACTCGTGGTGTAACAGAATTTGCTTATATCGAAACAGAACCTGGTATAACCACCAATGTGCCAATTTGCGCATTAGGAGGTTCTGTGCCAACACCAATAGGGGGAGTTAAAGCTCCTATTGTAGAAGTTAAAGGATTAGAAGAACTTAAAGAGCTAGGCACCGATAAGATTAAAGGGAAAATAGTGTTTTTTAACAGACCTATGCAGGCAGATCTTATCGAAACATTTCGAGCTTACGGAGGATGTGTAGATCAACGATATTCTGGAGCAGCAGAAGCAGCTAAGTTTGGTGCTGTAGGTGTACTTGTTCGTTCTATGAACCTTAGGCTTGATGATTTTCCTCATACGGGATCAATGAGTTATGGTGATCTTAAAGATATGGAGAAGATTCCTGCTGCTGCAATAAGTACTAATGGAGCTGATTTATTAAGCTCTATGTTAACATTAAACCCTAAAATTAAATTTCATATTAATATGAACTGCCGCACCTGGAAAGATGTGCAATCATACAATGTAATTGGAGAAATTACAGGAAGTGAACTTCCTAAAGAATATATGGTAGTTGGTGGGCATTTAGATTCTTGGGATCTGGGAGATGGTTCTCATGATGATGGAGCAGGAATAGTACAGTCTATGGAAGTATTGAGACTATTTAAAGAAATAGGATATAAACCTAAACGATCTATTCGCGTAGTATTATTCATGAATGAAGAGAATGGATTACGTGGTGGTAAAAAATATGCAAAAGTAGCTAAGGATAAAGGTGAAAATCACGTCTTTGCTCTAGAAAGCGATGCCGGAGGGTTTACTCCCAGAGGCTTCTCGTTTGATTGTAATGATGCTAATTTTGCTCAGGTACAAAGCTGGAAACCTCTTTTTGAACCCTATCTGATACATTCTTTCACTCAAGGTGGAAGTGGTGCAGATATTGGGCCACTTAAAAAAGATGGAATTGTACTTGCAGGATTACGACCAGATTCACAACGCTATTTTGATTATCATCATGCAAAGAATGATACTTTTGATGCAGTTAATAAGCGAGAGCTCGAACTGGGTGCTGCTACAATGGCCAGCTTAATGTATCTTTTTGATAAGTATGGAACGAAATAGGTTTTTTATAGATGTTTTCAAGGTTACTTCATTGTAATAGATGGTATTAGATGAAATATGACTTTTAAATGATATCGAATTAATAAGCAAGATAAAAAATACCAAAAAAGTGATGCTTAAGTGATGTATATAAATGTTTTCATATCATTATGATAAAGATGAGAAATAATAGAATGAGAAATTTAATATATAAAGCACTATGTTTTACCCTAATTGTTGGTTTATTTTGTAATTGTACTTCAAAAACAGAGAAAAATATTGATAATACTAATATCTTATTAGGTAATAAGAAACATTTGGTGGTTCAAAAAATAAATAAAACCACTAATCATGTAGGAATCTTATCAAAACATAACTACAGAACAACTCATCATTATGAGTATGAATTTACTGTAGATAGAGGAGATGTAAATTGGAAAGGAGGTAGCGGAGAACCAAAGCATATTCTTTTTTGTAAAGACTCCATTTATCTTCATTATCTTAAGGAAAAATATGTTTCAATTCAGGATAGAGATACCACTAATTCTCAAATTGAAAATCATAAGGATTATAAAGTAGTAGAAGTGTTTGAAGTGTATATAGATAATCGGTATTTTTTTAATCTCTTTGGAAATGATTATTGGGTAGAAATTACACCTGAATCATATGCGAATAAAAAGATAACCTGTGATGAATATAGTATACCAAATGATAATGAGTTGTCATTAATTAATTAAAATATTGATAATTAAGAGATTCTCTTTTTAAAGTAAAATAAATATTTATCTAAAGCATATTACACGAATAGCTGAAACGATAGTGAAAATATTAGTAAAAAGGTTCTCTAATGTTATTTCTCTATTTAGTTTTTTATATTTTCTACATACTTCTCGTTTAGAAAAAAATAAATAACGTTAAATATACGATAAGAATCATTTAGTTTATTTCGGTTCTAATACCTTTGCGTCTTCAAAATTGTAAAATGCTACAACAATACACCAAAGAATTTCGATATAATCTAAAATTGGCTACACCAGTAATGCTGGGTATGTTGGGACATACTTTTGTTGGCCTGGTCGATAATATTATGGTGGGACAGTTAGGTACGGCAGAGTTGGCAGCTGTATCTCTGGGAAACAGTTTTATGTTTATAGCCATGTCTTTGGGAATAGGATTTTCTACTGCGATAACGCCACTGGTAGCAGAGGCCGATGGAGAAAACAATTTTGCTAGTGGTAAATCTGCATTTAAGCATGGGTTATTTTTATGTACTACATTAGGAATTGCATTATTTTTGTTGATACTCGTAGCAAAACCATTGATGTATTTAATGAAACAACCTTCAGAGGTGGTTGAATTGGCAATACCATATCTGGATCTGGTCGCTTTTTCCTTGATTCCGTTAGTAAGTTTTCAGGCATTAAAACAATTTTCAGATGGATTATCCATGACCAAGTATCCTATGTATGCAACTTTGGTCGCTAATTTGGTAAATATCGCCCTCAATTATATATTGATTTTCGGGAAATTTGGCTTTCCGCAAATGGGAATAGTTGGAGCAGCCGTCGGGACATTAGCTTCAAGGTTTGTAATGGTTATCTTTTTATGGGTTTTTCTAAAAAATAAAGAAAAATCTACCTCGTATGTGACTCATATCAAGTTTTTCTCACTAGAGAGAAAAATGATAAACAGAATAATAGCCTTGGGATTTCCTTCTGCATTACAAATGTTTTTTGAAGTGGCGATTTTTACTGCTGCGATATGGTTATCAGGTATTTTAGGTAAAAACTCGCAGGCAGCTAATCAAATTGCATTAAACCTATCTTCTATGACATTTATGGTAGCTATGGGATTAAGTGTAGCTGCAATGGTGCGTGTAGGCAATCAAAAAGGGCTTCAGCATTTTGTAGACCTAAGAAGAATCGCAATTTCAATATTTCTGCTCACTTTTTTATTAGCAGTTGTGTTTGCTTTAGTATTTGTTCTGTTTAACGATTTACTTCCCAGAATATATCTTGATATAGAAGATACCAAAAATATGGCAGATAATACCGAGGTAATTGCCATTGCAGCAAAGCTATTAGTTATTGCTGCATTATTTCAAATTTCAGATGGGATACAAGTTACTGTACTAGGAGCCTTGAGAGGTCTTCAGGATGTTAAAATTCCTACTTTAATTACGTTTATTGCATATTGGGTAGTAGGATTTCCTATTAGTTATTATTTAGGATTATATACCGAATATAAAAGTTCAGGAATTTGGATTGGATTGCTGGCAGGTCTTTCTGTTTCGGCATTGCTTCTATATCTTAGATTTAATGCTTTGACCAAAGGTTTGATCCAGAAGAATTAAATTTATAATCTCTTTTTTTGTCTGTCAAATTAAGGTTTTAGAAGTAATTTTTTAAATAAAAATAAAGAACAAATACCATTTTTATACTTATTACGTTTATTTGGTATTAACGAATAATTAACTATCTTTCCAAAAAAAGAGAACACAAAATATGAAAGTCCCAAATTCTAGATTTTGTCTACTGTTTGTAACGCTTACTATATTGGTTACGCAGAGTAGTATAAGTCAAAACTTTGTTCATAGTAAAAACCAAAACCTTATTCCCAATCCTAGTTTTGAAGCTACAAATGCAGCGATTTCACGACTGGAAATGGAGATGCAAAACTTTGGAATTATTAAGGATTGGAAAGCTACAATTAACTCTCCGGATGCTCACCATCCCAGATTAGCTGATATTAGATTTATTCATAAATCACCTAATTTCTTAAAGCAGTTTGGGGAGCAGGAACCCAGAACAGGAGAAGGTAAAGTAGGAATGTATATTGCCGGCGGTCCTTATAAAGAAGGAGTAACAGCCAAATTAAAGCAACCATTATCCAAGGGGAAATATTACTATTTTCATATGTACGTTTCTCTGGGAGAAGGGATTTCGAATTCCTGTACTTCATCTATTGGATCATATTTTACGGCTAGAAGGCCAAAAATAACGACTACTTCTAGATTCCCTTTAAATATAGAGTCTTCAAAAATGGTATGTAATACCAAGGAGTGGACTAAAGTTTGCGGGGTATATAGAGCAAAAGGAACAGAAAAATATATTTCTTTAGGATATTTCTCAGATAGTCCAAAAGGAAAATCTGTAAAAGGAGGAGGGTTTGATACAGCCTACTATTTTATAGATGATGTCTTACTCATGGAAATGAGGAATACCAAAAACCTTACCTCTAGCCAGGTGTGTGACATGGCTCTGGATTTTTCACCTGTAGAGTTTCTGGTAGGTGAAAGTGAAGCATACAAAGAAATTAAAGAAGCATTAGATTCTTATATTCAATATGTGACTATATTCAAAGTAAACAAAGTTCAAATTATAGGTCATGCAGACGATGCCGGTTCATCTTTTGAAAACGAAATCATGTCTGCAATGAGAGCAAGTAATGTAAAAAAATATTTTGTTGAACAAGGGATAGACGAATCTTTAATCGAAGTAGTAGCGGCTGGGGATACTATGCCTGTTGTTACAGTAAACTCTAATTTGGATCCAGAATCAAACAACAGAGTAGAAATTAAAATTGAATAGTAGTTCCCTAATAATTTTCTGATTTACTTAAAAAAGATAGTACCTTTGAAACTTTGTAATTTTAAGTATTCATTATGGACTTCCCAAAATTCTTACTAGGTGATAATACTGATTATCCAGATGCCATTTTTGTAATTCATACCGAGTTTCCGAGGTGTATTATCAACCTAGAAAATGATGAAGTAGAATGGCTTGAAGAGTTTGATAAAAATGATGAAAAAGAATTGTTAGAGGAAGCAGAAAATCTTTTTAAAGCTGCTAACGATTTTTATGATCGTGAAATAGAACGTTACGACGAATAAAAATAGATAAACGACCATAACAATGGAAGACCTTATACAATTAGACAAAGACCTTTTTTTATATCTTAATAATCTGGGAACATCTGTATGGGACGGATTTTGGTTATTTATGACAGAGAAGTTATACCAGATTCCTCTGTATTTAGTATTACTGATTTTTTTCTATAAATATTTTGGAATTAGAGGAACGATCATTACGTTGGTGGTTGTCGCATTATTAATTACTGCTACAGATCAACTATCAAATTTGTTTAAAAATGTCTTGTTTATGCGACCACGGCCATGTAGAGCAGATGGAGTAGCAGAGTTTACACGTTTTATTGCAGAACGATGTGGCCGACATGGGTATTTTTCTGGTCATGCAGCTAGCTCTATGGCATTAGCTTTTTTTACAGGGCTAACCTTACGAAAACATCTAAAGTACATCTTCCCATTTATGGTGATATGGTCAATTGTTGTTAGTTATAGCAGAATTTATATAGGAGTACATTATCCGGGCGATATCGTTACTGGTATGGCAATAGGTATTTTGTTGGGAGTAGGAGCGTTTAAACTACATACATTTCTGGTAAAGAAATACGGAGAAGTCGGATGATAAAAAGTAGGTTTAGATATATATTTTAATCTAAAACCTCTTTTTTTTCTTCTTTTTGCCAAAAAGACGCTTAAAGAAATTATCTCTTTTTTCGGGTTTACAATCCATATCTTTTAAAACTTCTTTTGAGCTTTCTTCAAATTTACTTTTTGTAATAGGATCAAATGTACTATCCAGGTTCATTTTTTGATACAATTTGGCGAAAATTGGTAGCGCAGTATTGGCTCCCTGTCCCAAAGCAGTAGTTTTAAAACCAATATTATAATTATCATTTCCTACCCAGGTGATCGTTACTAGATTTGGGGTGATCCCTACAAACCACCCATCCTTATTATCTTGGGTAGTTCCTGTTTTACCTGCAATATCATTTTTGAGATTATAAGTGGTTCTAAGTCTGGTTGCAGTACCTTGCTCTACAGTAGATTTCATCATTTCTAAAAGTACTTGCCTGGTGTAATCATTGTAAGCAGGAGTCTCAGCTATTTCGGGTTCGAAAGAAGCAATTAAACGACCATTTTTATCTTCAATTCTCGAAATATAGTAAGGCTTTACGCTCTTACCTTCATTTACATAACTTGCATAAGCTCCGGCCAATTCTTTTAATTTGATACCATCTGTACCCAGCGCCATTGCAGGTTCTTCAGAAAGTGTGGCAGTGATTCCTAGTTTTCTTACCTGATCTACAACTTTGGGAATACCCACTTTATTGAGCACCTTTACTGCAATAGTATTAACAGAATTACTAAGCGCTTTTTCTAATGTAAAATTAAGATATGGATCATTTTGTTCTGATGCATTTTTGGGTGTCCAGTTGTCTAAATTTGTATACGTAATTTCTTTTGTCGAGAAATAAGAACAAGGCTTTATGCCATTTTCTATAGCAGTGGTATACACAAAGGGTTTAAAAGTAGACCCTACCTGCCTTTCGCTTTGCGAAACATGGTCATACTTAAAATAACGATAATCAATCCCTCCCAGATATGCTTGTACTGCACCCGTTGTTGGCTCGATTGCGATCATTCCCGTATTCAAAAATTTCAAGTAATGTTGTATACTATCCAGAGAAGATATTTTTTGGGTAATGTTACCACTCCATTCGAATAATTCTATGTCTTTCTTTGCAGAAAGAGAATCTTCAATTTGTGCTTCTGTCAATCCTTGTTCCTTATATATAGCATAGATTTTAAGACTTTTGATCGCATTCTGAACAAGGTCTTTATTGTTTTTCCAGGGGGCAGCACTACCAAAAGATTTTTCATAATCGTTTTGTAATACCTGCATATGTTCTTTCATAGCTTCTTCAGCCAAAATCTGCATTTTGTAGTCTAATGTAGTATGCACAATTAAACCATCATTATAGATGTCATAAGTACTGCTGTCAGGTTTTTTATGCTTTTCTAAAATGTTGATCAATTCTTTTTTTACTTCTTCTCTGAAATAAGGTGCCAATCCAAGATCGTGATTAAAGTATTGATAATCCATAACGATAGGCTGACTCATGGTTTGATTTGATCGATGAGCACTTAAGTATCCATATTTAACCATTTGTTGAAGTACAACATCCCTTCTTAGCTGACTTCTCTCAGGAAACAGTCTTGGATTATAACTATGATTAGCTTTTAATGTTCCAACAAGTGTGGCCGCTTCAGAGAGTGTTAATTGATGAGTAGATTTATTAAAGAATTTCTGGGCAGCACTTTCAATTCCGTAAGTATTATCTGGAAAAGGTACAGTATTAAAATATAATGTGAGAATCTCTTTTTTTGAATATATATCTTCTATTCTTTTGGCAACAAAAGATTCTTTCAATTTATTGATTACGGTACTGAACAATTTATATTTTTTTCTCCCGAAGAGATTTTTTGCCAATTGTAAAGTTATGGTACTACCACCTCCCGAAGATTTATCCCGAAGCAGAATGGTCTTAAAAAATACACGTAGTAAACTTGTATTATCCACACCATCATGCTCATAGAAACGTACATCTTCTGTGGCTACTAGTGCATCTATAAGATGCTGGGGTAAATCCTCGTATGATATAGGTTGTCTGTCATAGATGTAGTATTTACCTATCATATGGCCATCTTTATCCAATACTTGAGTTGCCTCGGCCTGTTTTAAAGAACTTAGTTCTTCTTTATCAGGTAATTTACCCCAAAAACCAAAATAGATACTAACATAAAAGCAAATGCTGAAGAAAAGGAACCCACTAATGGTGTAGAATAGCCATTTTATCCATTTTTTTTTAAATATCGTCTTTATCATAATCATAATACCGACATACATAACGTCGAAAATGCCATATTATTAGGTGATATGGATTTCTTACTTTTTTATAAAATCTTAAATGAATGATACATTCGATTATTATTAAGAGTGTTGAAAAAAGATAGCGAAGCAATACACATAAATTTCCTAAAAAATTCTCGAAAAGTATGTTGAGGTTATAAGAGAATCTAAAATTTTTAACAAGTAAAAAAAATAAAAAAATAATCGATTTTTAAAGTTGATTTCTTAAAAGTTTCATTTTTTTTATTTAGACTTGTAGTAACAAATTACTCAGTGAAATAATATACACTCAATTGAAAATTACTTGGAGTAAATAAATTTAAAATACGCCAAGATTTATAATCGAGATAATAGCATTTAGCAAAAAAATGCTATTTGAAATATGTAAAGTATAGAATTAATTCTTAAACCTGTGAGTCCTATGAAAAGAGTAATTGTTGACTACAAAAAACTGAACAAAGACATTTTAAACCTACTTGTAGAGAAGTTTCCCGATGGTTATAATGATAGAGATATAGTTCATTTTAGAAACCAACATAATGAAGCAATAGAAGCTGTAGAAGTAAGAACAGAAGAGACAATCTATTTAGTCAAAATTAGCAAACGTCTGGCAGATACTATGGAAAGTTTTGAAGAGGAAGAAGAAAGTGTAAGCACTGGTAATACTATTCCTGAAGAAGTGAGTAAAGATCAGGTAGCAGGTATTGATGATAAATAATCTTAAAACTATGATGTCATCATTTCGGGTGGTGACATAAATAAAGATTATTTTTTTTCGAAATACACATTCTCTTTACTTTTGATATTTTTTTTATATGAATTTGGAGATTCTCCTGTTTTATTTTTAAAAAGCCTACTAAAATAAGAAGGACTTTCAAACCCTAGTATAAAAGAGATTTCTTTCGAGCTAATTTGGCTATAAAGAAGTAATCGTTTTGCTTCAATAATGATGCGATCAATAATTATTTTCTTGCTTGAGGCTCCATTAACAAGCATTGTGATCTCGGTTAGTTTTCTATTCGATAACCCCAACTCCTGAGCATAAAAATCACATTCGTGATAACTAGAAAAATTAAGTTCTAATAATTCTAGAAATTTATAGTACATCTTTTTTTCATAAGATTGATTTAAATTTTGATTACCACTGTTGATTTCATTGCATTTTCGTTGCAATTTCACTAATAAAGTGAGCAATAAAAAAACGATTGTATTCCTTCTTCCGTAAGAATATAAGGGAGATAAATACTCATAATGAAGTTGATCCAGAATTGCTTCAAAATGTGACACATCATCTTGGTCTAAAACAATAGTATTTACTCTGGAGATGTTATGAATTATTGATAAAAAAGAGATGTTATCGATTGTTGTTTGAAAAGGAATAAGCTCGCTATCAAAACGAATTAGAAAGCCTTGCATGTTTTTTCCTTTAATAAAATCATGTACCTGTCCTCGCTCTATTAAATAAAAGGTATTCGGAGTTTTTAGATTCACAAGCTCATCATCTATGTTCTGAAGTGCTTCACCAGATTTAAAATAAATAATCTCATGATATGTATGGCGATGAGGATCCCTTTTTTTTCTGTTTCTGTTTTTTTCGTGAAGTAAGGGACGCATAAAAAAGGGTAAATCTTTTTTATCCGAGAATTTATCTAATCGAATCAAATCTTTATCTTTCATACATCAAAAATAGCTCATTAGACTGCATTAATAATAATGAAATAACAAAAAGTGCAACAATTATAGCACTTTTATGAATCTACTTTGTTTTTAAATAAACGAGATTGCAACTAATAAATTATACTATGTTAACTTCATTACAAATAAAAGAGGAAGCAAATCGATTACATGATTCAGAAAAAAATAAAAAACAGGTAGCAGCCACAACAAATTATTTTCCTGAGATGGATATCAATGATGCCTATCAAATTCAGGAAGAGTGGGTTAATATCAAAAAAAAAGAAGGCAGAAAAGTAGTCGGATATAAAATTGGACTTACTTCAAAAGTTATGCAAGTCGCTATGAATATCAATGAACCCGACTATGGAACACTGCTAGACGATATGGTTTATGAAAATGGTTGTGAGATAAAGACTTCTGATTTTTTAGATCCCAGGATAGAGGTAGAGCTAGCTTTTGTGTTAAAAAAACCACTTTTTGGGGATACTCTTACAATAGAAGATGTATTGGATGCAACAGATTATGTAGTGCCTGTACTAGAACTTATTGCGGCACGTACATATCGGGTTGATCCCAATACCAATTATGTTAGAACTGTTAAAGATACAATTTCTGATAATGCAGCGAATGCAGGGATTATTTTGGGTAATACCAGAATTAATCCTCGAGATATAGATTTAAGATGGGTAGGCGCATTATTATACAAAAATGGAACTATCGAAGAGTCTGGTGTTGCTGCTGCAGTGCTTGATCACCCTGCCAGAGGAGTCATATGGTTAGCAAAAAAATATACAAAGCATAATATAACACTAGACGCTGGACAAATCATTTTGGCAGGTTCTTTTACACGTCCGGTTGTTGTAAAAGCCGGGGATACTATTACCGTTGATTATAATTCATTGGGAAAAATAACTTGTAATTTTATATAATATTATGAAATGAGTCATAACAATTAAAGTTGATGCCAACCGAAATGTTGAATATCAAATTCCATATGACATTTAAAAAACAATAAAAAAGAACAGATGAAAATTTCTAAAAATACATTCAAAGAAGCAGTATGTAATCGTGAAACCATTTATGGTATATGGAACGGTATTGTAGATACTATTACAGCAGAGATTTTAGCTGGTTCTGGATTTGATTGGATTGTAATTGATGGAGAGCATGCACCATTTGATTTACGAACTATACAGACACAACTGCAAGTAATGGCTGCATATGATGTACAGGTCGTTGTTCGTCCACCTGTTGGAGATTCGGTACTTATAAAGCAACTTATGGATATGGGAGTGCAAAGTTTATTAGTTCCTATGGTAGAAAGTGCATCGCAGGCAGAAGACCTTGTAAAGGCAATGCGTTATCCTCCAGAAGGATATAGGGGCATAGGTACAGCATTGGCACGAGCATCAAAATGGAATAGAACTAATGATTACTTTCTAGATGCTAATAATGAAATGTGTTTGATCTGCCAGGTAGAATCTGTTCAGGGAATTAATAATTTAGAAGAAATCTTAGCAGTAAATGGAGTAGATGGAGTATTTATAGGACCAGCAGATTTAGCAGGATCTATGGGGTACTTAGGGCAGCCTAATCACCCAAAAGTAAAAGAAGTAATAGTAAAAGCTATTCAGTTCATCAAAGCTAAAGGAAAAACAGCGGGAGTCCTTTCTGTCTCAAAAGAAATCGTAAACTATTATAGTGAGCATGGTGCTAATATGATTGGAGTTGGGATTGATACTCTTTTATTAGCAAAAGCGGCAAAAGGATTAGTAGAAGATTATAAACCAGAACAAAAAAACAATACGTCAAATACACGCTATTAATTTGTGAAAAACACAAAGATTTTGATAGTGAGAATTTGATTCAGAGATAAAAACAATAAACATAAAGGTATGAAGCATGTAAGATTTGCATATAATGGAGGAATCCATCAGGGGGTTTATGAAAATAATATGATACTAAAAGGTACACAAGAATTTAACCCTGATGACGTGATGTTTCTTCCGCCTGTAGATCCACAGGGAGTTGGCAAAGCGATAGGTGTGGCACTAGCTTATGCAGATCATGCCAAGGAATTAAAATTAGAGATTCCAGAATATCCCATATTGTTTCATAAAATGCCCCACACAATGATTGGGCATAAATCCAATATTATTGTTCCAGCGGGGATAGAGTATATGCATTACGAATGTGAACTAGTGGCAGTAATAGGTCGTTCATGCAGAAAAGTTAAAGCAGCCGATGCATTAGATTATGTTGGATATTATATGGTGGGTAATGAAATCACTGTTCGTGATTTTGTGGTTAATTATTACAGGCCACCACTTAAAGCAAAAGGATTTGATACCTGGGGACCTTGCGGGCCTTGGATGGTAGATGCCAAAGATATAGACCCTACTAATGTTTCTCTTAAAACATGGGTAAATGGCGAGTTAAGGCAAGAAGGGAATACCAAAAATATTAGACATAGCATTGCAGAATTGATAGAATATATGTCGGGTTTTATGACACTTAATCCCGGCGATATGATATGGTCAGGAACTCCAGAAGGAGTATCACATATTTACCCGGGAGATACGGTGATATGTGAAGTAGCAGGTATCGGAAAATTAGAAAATTACTTAATAGCAGAATAATGTTAGACAAGAATTTAGAAGTATTACAACAGTTTTTACCTCAATTAAAAGAAAGAGGTATCAAGAATCTTATCAATGGAAAAACTGTTGAAGCGATCTCGGGAAAAACATTTGAGAATACAACACCAATAGATGGCAACTTTATAACCCGGGTGGCCGAAAGTGATAAAGAGGATATCGATACTGCAGCACAGGCCGCAATGGATGCTTTTACAGAATGGAAAGCGATGCCTCATAAAAACAGACGAGATATTTTATATGCCATAGCAGAAAAAATAGAAGAGCATGCAGACGAAATTGCAGTGCTAGAAAGTTATGATACAGGGCAACCTATCCGCTTTATGAAAAAAGCAGCGATTAGAGGTGCTGCAAACTTTAAGTATTTTGCAGATAAAGCCATCGATGCACAAAATGGATTATCTACACCAGATACTCATCATGCAAACTATACTATTCGTCAACCTATAGGTCCGGTTGGGATCATTACCCCCTGGAATACTCCATTTATGTTAAGTACATGGAAAATAGCACCAGCTCTCGCGGCAGGTTGTACAGTTGTTCATAAACCTGCAGAGTTTAGTCCTGTAACAGCAAACAGACTTGCAGAATTAGCACATGAAGCAGGATTGCCAAAAGGAGTATGGAATGTTGTGCATGGCTTTGGAGAAACAGCAGGGAAATCATTAACAGAACACGAATATATAAAGGCAGTTGCATTTATTGGAGAAACTACAACAGGTAGCCACATTATAAAACAAGGAGCACCAACACTAAAAAGAGTGCATTTAGAATTAGGAGGGCAGAACCCTATTATTGTTTTTAATGATGCCGATGTAGATAGGGCTTTAGATGCTGCAATTTTTATGAAATACAGCCTTAATGGAGAACGATGTACATCTAGTAGTAGATTATTATTACAAAAAGATATCTATCCTGATTTTGTTGAAAAACTAAAAAAGAGAGTTGCCAGAATAAAAGTAGGGCACCCATTAGACCCGGAAACAGAAATTGGCCCTATGATTCACCCTACACATCAGGAAAAAGTATTGAGTTATGGCAAAATAGGAAAAAATGAAGGAGCAACTCTGGCAGTAGGAGGAGGTAAACCAGATGGATTAGAAAAAGGATGTTATGTAAATCCAACACTTTTTATTGATGCATCAAAAGATATGCGTATTGCTCAAGAAGAAGTTTTTGGACCTTTTTTAACTGTTATTCCATTTGAAACTGAGGATGAGGCTATTAAAATAGCTAATGCTGTAAAATATGGATTAACAGCTTATATCTGGACAAAAGATGTAGGTCGCGCACATCGAATAGCACATCTGGTAGAAGCAGGAATGGTTTGGATAAATTCGCAAAATGTAAGACACCTACCTACACCTTTTGGAGGAGTTAAATACAGTGGTATAGGGAGAGATGGTGGAGAGTATAGTTTTGATTTTTATATGGAAACCAAAAATATTTCTATAGCATTGGGAGATCATGATATCCCCAAATTAGGGATTGAATACTAATAATGATAAAAAAATAAGTATGGCATTAGTACCTCATAATTTCGATTTACCTTTTAATATTATTCGCTGTAGCCATGTAGAATATGCTGTAACCGATTTAGACGAATCACATAAGTTTTATGTAGATATATTAGGTTTAATTGAAACCGAAAGAACAGAAAATACGATTTACTTACGCGGTTTAGAAGAACAACAGCACCATTCTTATATTTTAAAAAAAGCAGAAGAACCTTCTGTATTGGCAGTAGGGTTTAAAGTAGCTTTTGAAAAAGATTTAGATGCGTTAAAAACACATTTAGATAGCATTAATGTTGATACTGAGTGGGTTTCAAAATATGCCGAAGACCGAACATTACGAGTTGTGTCACCGCAAGGTTTTATATTAGAGTTTTATGCACGTATGAAAAAAGTGCCTCAAAAACTTAGAGAGTATAAAGCGTATCAAGGAATGCATCCACAGCGATTTGATCACTTTAATGTCTTCACTCCCAATGCACAAGAAACATATGAGTTTTTTGTAAGTCAATTAGGATTTAGACTTACCGAATATTCTACGACAGAAAAAGGAGAAATGTGGGCTGCCTGGATGCATCGAAAAGGAAATGTTCATGATATGGCACTAACGAATGGAGATGGGCCAAGATTACATCATTCAGCTATTTGGGTACCTACCGCACTCAATATTATTCATTTACTAGATGTGATGTCTACTACCGGATATGTAAATAATATCGAGCGAGGACCAGGAAGACATGGAGTGTCCAATGCCTTTTTCTTATATATCCTGGATCCAGATGGTCATAGAATAGAAATTTATACCTGTGATTATTTAACCGTTGATCCCGATTTAGAACCATTGGGTTGGGATTTAAGGGACCCACAAAGACAAACTCTATGGGGAGCACCCGCACCAAGAAGTTGGTTTGAAAACGGAAGTACATTTATAAATACCAAAGTAAAAAAAGCAACCATGAAGGCGCGTCCAATAATAGCAGATTAGTAGTATGCCACATATAACATTAGAATGTTCAAATAATATTGAAGCAGATTTCAAAGCTATTTTTCAAACCTTAGCCGATGAACTCGTAGCTACGGGACATATCCCTCGATTAGGAGTAAAGTGTAGAGCAGTACCATCTAGTGATCATTTTATTATTGATGGTAATCCAGATTATAAGATGGTAAACCTATTGATTCGTTTACGCGAAGGTCGTTCTCTTGAAGTTCGAAAAGAATTATCTGAAATCGGAATGAAAGTGTTGCAAAAATATTTTGAAAAAGAGATAAATGCAAAAGAGATTATTCTTTCTACAGAGATCAAAGAATTGATAGTGGGATTAGATTTAACCAAAAATGCTGTAAGATAAATGAAATCAATACAAGAACTTTCGTTACACCCAAAGACTACATCTTTTTTTAATGACTTGTCTAAGAAAAACTTTATAAATAATGAATGGGTTTTAGCAGATTGTGATGAAGTTAGCGAGGTAATTAATCCTGCTAATGAAGAGGTGATAGCTACCATTCCTATTTCTTCATCAGAAGATGTAAATAAAGCAGTAGAGGCAGCCAAAAGAGCCTTGTATGCTTATGAATGGCGAAAAATACTTCCTACAGACCGAGAGCGATTACTCTATAAAATGGCTGATTTAATTGAAGAAAATGCAGATCATATTGCCGAAGTGATTACTTTAGAAAATGGAAAACCTTTTGCAGAAGCCAGAAAATCTGAAGTATTAGGAGCAGCCAAAACATTTAGGTACTATGCCGGATGGTGTAGTAAAATTGAAGGAGAAACCTTTAATATTTCTATTGCGCAACCCCATAGTAAACAAAATTTTGCATTTACACGTAGAGAACCTATAGGAGTAGTAGCAGCGGTTATACCCTGGAATACTCCATTCTCTATTGCAGCCTGGAAATTAGCGCCAGCTCTGGCGGCAGGTTGTACTGTAGTTTTAAAACCATCGGGAGAGACACCGCTGAATTCTTTGGTGCTGGGAGAACTTATAGCAGAAGCAGGTTTCCCGGCTGGTGTAGTCAATATTATATTAGGTAATGGAAGCACTACAGGAAATGCTTTAGTATCACATCCCGGTATTGATAAAGTAACTTTTACAGGATCTACTACCACAGGAAAAGCTATAGGAAAAGCTGCGATAGATGCTATTACAGGAATATCATTAGAACTGGGAGGAAAATCTCCGGCAGTTGTTTTTGAAGATGCAGATTTGGATTGGGCATCCCAATGCGTAACACAAGGTATTTTTAGAAATATGGGGCAAATTTGTGTTTCAGGCTCTAGAGTCTATATACA
Source organism: Aquimarina atlantica (assembly GCF_000626715.1). GTDB lineage: Bacteria > Bacteroidota > Bacteroidia > Flavobacteriales > Flavobacteriaceae > Aquimarina > Aquimarina atlantica. Next base: position 418,362 of record NZ_AQRA01000007.1, read on the forward strand.
AGAAAAGGTTTATGATAAAGTCATGACTGATATTACGCATAGGGCTCAAAAAATGAAAATCGGACATGGATTTGAAGATAATGTGGATTTAGGGCCTATGGTATGTAAATCACATTTAGATACTGTTACTAATTATATTACAGTAGGTAATGAAGAAGGAGCTACTTTAATTTCAGGTGGAAAAAAGATAAAAGATAAAGGGTATTTTTTAGAGCCTGCTATTTTTTCAACTACAGATAACAACTTAAGAGTAGTACAAGAAGAGATTTTTGGCCCTGTACTGGTTGGTGTACCTTTTAAGACTATTGAAGAAGCAATTAAGTTAGCTAACCAGACTAATTATGGTCTCTCCTCTACTGTTTTTACTAAAGATGTTTCTAAGTCTATGAGAATGGTAGATGAACTAGAAGCTGGCTGGGTATGGATAAATTCTAATGCCAGATCAGATCCTCATTTCCCTTTAGGGGGATTTAAACAATCGGGGATAGGAAAAGAATTGGGAAAAGAGGGATTATATGCTTTTACAAAAACAAAAGCAGTAAATATAGTGTACTAAACTATGGCAAAATTAACGGGGGGACAGATCGTAGTACGATCATTAATAAAACAAGGAGTTAAAATCGTTTTTGGTTTACCAGGAGTACAAAACGACTGGCTGTACAATGCATTTTATGACTATCAAGATGAAATAACGGTCATACATACACGACATGAACAAGGAGTAGGGTATATGGCATTAGGATATTACCTGGCATCTGGAAAAACGGCAGTCTACAATGTGGTTCCCGGGCCAGGATTCCTTAATAGCTCAGCAGCTCTATTAACCGCCTATGGGTTGAATGCAAAGGTATTGGCATTAGTTGGTCAAACTCCTTTAAAAACTCAAGGAAAAGGCTGGGGAGTATTGCATGAATCTAAGGATCAATTAGGGATAATGAAACGCCTTACCAAATACTCGGATAAGGTGAATGACATTAAGGAAATACCACATAAAATACAGAAATCCTTTCAGGAAATGGAAACAGGAAGACCGCAGCCTGTAGGATTAGAAATTTCTATGGATTTACTAATGAGTTCTGATGAAATGGCGTTTCCAGCTTTAGAGAAAGAAAAACAAGAAATAGAAATAGACACATCTATAGTTAACAGGATAGCAGAAGCCTTGATACACGCAAAAAATCCATTAATTTTTGTTGGAAGCGGAGCTATGGATGCTAGTGAAGAAATAACAGCATTGGCTAATTATATGCAAATTCCGGTATTTGCATATCGAACCGGAAAAGGTATTGTTTCTTCTAGAAATTATCTAAGTCACCCTGTTCCGGCTGCGTATGAATTATGGAAAGAAGCAGATGTAGTGGTGGGGATAGGAAGTCATGTGCGTATGCCTATATTAAAATGGGGAACCGATGAACACCTGTCATTTATTAGTGTTAATATAGATATTAATGATCATGATAAAATTATGACACCCAATATTGCATTAACAGCTAATGCAGCGCAAGCATCAAAAGCAATTTTGGAGACACTTAAAAACAAGATTCCTCAAAGAACGAGTAGAGAAAAAGAAATGCAGGTATTAAAAGCGAGTTGGAAAGAAAAAACTGCATATTTAGAGCCCCAGGCAACGTATTTAAGAATTATTAGAGAAGAATTACCAGACGATGGGATTTTTGTAGATGAGCTAACTCAGGTTGGGTTTGCCAGTAGAATGTTATGGGAAGCTTACGCTCCTAGAACCTATTTGTCTACAGGGTATATGGGAACTTTAGGATGGGGGTTTCCTACTGCACTTGGAGCAAAAATAGCAAAACCAGAACTGCCTGTAATTACGGTTTGTGGTGACGGAGGGTTTATGTTTGCTGTACAAGAATTAGCTACAGCCGTACAACACAAGATAGGTGTAATCATTTGCTTGTTTAATAATAATGCTTTTGGTAATGTACAGAATATGCAGATCAATAATTATGGAAATAAAGTGATAGCTAGTGATTTGACAAACCCTGACTTTATTGCAATGGCAGAATCATACGGTGCTCATACAGAAAAAGTATCAGATTTTGATAGTTTTAGACAAGCAATACAAAAGGCAAAAAAACAAGAATTACCAACACTAATAGAAATAGGAGTAGGTATTGATATGCCTTCTACAGATCAATTTAAATCAATGCCTAAGCTGAGAGGTGTAAACTAACCTATAAAATATGTATACCGATGAAAATAGCGATTATTTCAGATATCCATGAAAATTTTCATAATCTTATTCTTGCATTAGAGGAAATTGAAAAACAGAATTGCAAACAAATACTTTGCTTAGGAGATTTAATGAATGCTGGTATTGCAAAAGTATTATCGTGCTCTACGATTCCTGTATTTATGATTTGGGGAAATAATGATGGCGAAAAAGTAGAAATTACTAAAGTGGCACATCATCAAGAAGGTAACCTTAGTGTAAGCCTAAATACATATGATTTTTTAGAAATAGATAATCGCAAAATTTTTATTTCTCATTACGACGACCTTGCTATTCCTATGGCGAACTCGGGATTATATGACGCCGTGTTTTTTGGGCATACTCATATATCCTCATTTCAAAAAGAAAATGAGACATGGGTTGTAAACCCCGGAGAGATTTCTGCTCATAAAACAGGAATAGCCTCTTTAGCCATTTATGATACAGACGCTAATAACGTAAATATTGTAGAACTTAAGAATAGCATAACATTAAAAACAGAATTAGTAACTGATTTTTTTAAGAAAAATAAAGAAGTATTAAAGCTTCGCTCTGAAAAGCTTTTGATGTAGGAAAGACGACAAAAAGTGCTATAATAATAACACTTTAATGTATTCTGTTTCAAAAACTAATTTTTACTTTTCTAGAGCCTATACCAAAATAATCAAATGATGTATAAAAAACATATACTAGAGACTATACCTTATAAAGTAGGCGCGACAAAAGCTGAAAGTAAAAACAAAAGTGAAGATCAAAAAATCTATAAGCTTTCTTCTAATGAGAATTTTTTAGGTCCTTCTCCAAAAGCATTAGAAGCAATACAAGAATCATTAAATGAATTGTCTGAATATCACCATAGAGATGATTCTGTGTTGAAAAAAGCCTTAGCAGAACACTATGATAATGGTATTAAAGCAGACCAGTATATAACAGCCAATAGTGGTGTAGAGATTATAGATATTATTTGTAGAGGATTTTTGGATACAGATAGCGAAGTAATCGTTTCGTCTCCAACATTTAAAGCTTATGGCAATTTTGCGACAATAGAAAATGCTACAGTAATTGATGTTCCTTTAAAAATTCCTGATTTTGGTTTAAATGTAGAGGGGATTATTGATGCGATTAATGAGAATACACGATTGATATTTTTAACTACACCTAATAATCCTACAGGAACTGTAATTCCTAAAAAAGATGTGGATTATTTATTAGATAATATTCCGGATACCGTTATTGTAGTTTATGATGAAGTATATTTTCATTTTGTAGAAGACCCGCAATTTTGTAATGCTGCATATTACATTAAGAAAAATAAAAATATAATAGCTATTCACAGTTTTTCTAAAGCATACGGATTAGCAGGTATGCGTATTGGTTATGCATTTTCGACTCCTAAAATTGCCTCGTATCTACAGAAAATCAGTAGACCTTTTATGATTAATGTATTAAGTACTGCAGCTGCAGTCGGAGCCTTAACAGATAATGAACATATAGAAAACACTCAAAAATTGATTAGCGAACAAAAAAAGTGGATGTATGTACAATTTGAGAAACTGGGTATTACCTATTGGAAAAGCGAAGCTAATTTTATTTTGTTTAAATCCCCAATAGCTGAAGAAAAAATCACAAGTGCATTTCTAAAAGCTGGTATCATGGTAAGACCATGTAGTAAATTTGGAGTTAAAGATCATATTAGAGTAACCGTAGCAACACCAAATGTAAATGCCAACTTTTTTGAAGTGTTAAAAGCATTACTATCAATTTAGACAAACTTGTAACATGAATTATTCATCATATATTGTTTTACCCAAAGAAGGAGAAATATATTCTATACTGGATACCGTCGCTTCTGAGGCTAAAATTGTATGTTTTACGGGGTTACCCGGAGTAGGAAAAAGTCTATATGTACAGCAATTTGCCTATATGGCATTACAAAAAAGGAGAAAGATTTCTATACTACAATGGGATGGTGCACGCCAGGGTTTTGAAACAGAACAAGTGTTGAAGATTTATCCTGAAATCGATGGAGTTACTCATGCAGGTATTAGAAAATCTTGTGGACTATGGTCTAGAAAAGCAGTTTATGATTGGTATCAATTACACAAAGACGATAATGAGGTATTAATCCTTGAGGCTCCTTTGGTAGGAAACAGGTTAGTAGAATTAGGTAAAAAAACAGAAGATGAATTAGAGCCTATATTATCAAGTGATAATACTCAATTTATACTACCAGTACCTTCAGATAAACTTAGAAAGCTAATAATAAGTAAACGAGTAAAAACTGCAAAGAATCCTAATCATGAAATGGAGAAAGCAGATGCTCAACCACATGTTCTTATGGCATTGTATCGAGAAATATGCGAAGTAGGTAAAAAGTGGGGAATGCAGGAACAATTAGGCGAAAACCAGGAGTATGATAAGTATTTTTACGAATCACTTTATAGAAAGGTACTTCGAGCGAGACATGTAAAAACATTATTTGTAAATGAAGCTTTTGAGGTGAATTCGGCATATGATATTCGGCAAAAGTTTTCTAAACTAACTCCTTCAATAGAAGAGGTCTCTTATTTTGTATCACTGGTACAAGAAAAATATCCGACAGATGAACAATTAGAAATGGCAGTAAATAATTGGTATGTATTGACATAGAGTTATGTTAAACATCTCGAAATTGAATAGATAAATACGATAGTCATAATTTTTGAAGAAACATTTTTTTTTTGAGTTATTCATTATTTAGACCTAACAAATATCTAGCTGCAGCAAAGGGCGTAATTTTATGTTGTTGTACAGCTTCAATTTTTGAATCTAGAGCAGCTTTAACTTTTGGATTGTTGTAGAAAGAGTTTTTTAATTGTTCTTCAATAGTTTGTAATAACCAAAATTTATTTTGTTGGATTCTGTTTTTTTCAAAAAATCCATTTTCAGAAGTGATTTTAAGATATTTTAAGATCATTTTCCAAATATCCTCAATACCAGTACCTTCTATAGCACTACAGGTTAATACTTCTGGCGACCAACTATTTTGGGTAAGAGGGTATAAGTGCAATGCTTTTCTAAATTGATTTTTGGCCTTACGGGCACGTGTTAGATTATCACCATCTGCCTTATTAATTACAAGGGCATCTGCCATTTCTATAATCCCTCGTTTGATACCTTGTAATTCGTCTCCTGCACCTGCCAATTTTAGTAATAAAAAGAAATCTACCATGCTATGCACAGCTGTTTCACTTTGCCCTACACCAACAGTTTCAATAATAATAACATCATAGCCTGCAGCTTCACAAAGGATAATAGACTCTCGCGTTTTTTGTGCTACTCCACCTAATGAATTTCCAGATGGAGAAGGGCGTATAAAAGCTTTAGAAGATCTTACCAATGATTCCATTCGGGTTTTATCCCCCAGAATACTGCCATGTGAAATTGTACTACTAGGATCCACAGCCAAAACAGCAACTTTTTTCCCTTTTTGTAATAACAAATTACCTAAAGCTTCTATAAAGGTGCTTTTACCTACACCGGGAACTCCTGTTATACCAATTCTTATAGATTTATTGGCATAAGGAAGGCACATTTCGATAAGTTGCTGTGCTTTTTCAATATGGTTTTGCTGGGTACTTTCGATTAATGTAATCCCTTTACTTAAAGCAGCAGTGTCCTGAGCAATGATTGCTTTAAAAATAGAGTCAATTATAATTTCCTTTTGCTGTAACTTTTTAAATCGATCAATTGCTTGACTACTAGTGCTAGAAGGTGTTTTAGAGGGAGAATTAGTATGTTTGGTAGAATCTTTAGACACAGAATAACTTTATGGCAAAGTTATAAATTCCTTTTGGAAACTTGTAATTAATATATAGGCCTTCTGATATTTTAGGTATTTGCAGCACTTTGTACTTAAAATGATACAAGTTTATCAAAGAGAACGTATTTATACTTTTATAGGAACTGCAATCGCAGTTCTATCCCACGCAAGATATAGTATGGTAAAATCATTTGCATTTTCAAAATAAATAGAAAATTGTTCTACGATATTTAATAAAGGTTGTACGGGGACTTCTACAGTGAGCACATCGTACGAGGCGTCTCGTTTGGCAGTACCATCCATGCCTACTCCCCAATCATATTCTTTACTATTAAAAATTACTTTCCAGGATTTTGGATTTGGAATAGTCCATAGTGAATAGGTCCCTGCCTTAAGTACAGTACCATCAACTAGAAGATCTTTGTCTGTTGTAAATGTAGTAGCCTCATTGGCACCAGTTCTCCATACTTCATTAAACGGAACCAGATTACCAAAGATTTCTCTACCCTTTTTGTATGGTCTGTTATAAAAAACAGTGAAAGTAGCATCCTTTGCTGTGTGAGTAACGATTTCTTCGGGACTATGTTTTTTGGTACTTTGCTTCATGAAATACATTCCTGCAAATCCAATCAATACTAATCCTGATAAAATGAGTACTGCTCGTTTTAAAAGTTTTGGCATAACGATTTTTTTAATCCTAAATATACTTCTTTTACAACTTATGTCTATGTTTAAATATTCATAAAAAGTAAGAAAGCTTTGGCAAGTTACTAAATAGAAGAGTACTATTTACATCATTTATACTACAAATACCATAACAAGTGTAGATATCATAAATACACATTGTGTTTTTTAATTATTTGATATACAATATATTGTTGGCGTGATATGATTTTTATGTATAATTTTGCAACATAGAATATATGTTTTCGTCTATATAGATGAGTACGATTTAAAACAGTTTTAAAATAATAATCACTAACCATAAAGTTAAGAAAGTTTGTTACAAAGCGAGCTAATAGAACAATGTAGGAATAACGATCGTAGAGCGCAAATGAAACTCTATAATAAGTACTGTGATGGTATGTATTATGTAGCGTTGCGTTTTCTTAAAGATCCATTTGAGGCGGAGGAAGCTATGCAAGAATCTTTCATTAAGGCTTTTACGCGACTTCATCAATTTACCGGAGATGTTACTTTTGGAGCTTGGCTTAAACGAATTGTTATAAATAAAAGCATAGATATGCTAAAAGCTAAGAAAATGAATATGGTTGCGATTAATGAGCAGGTTATGACTACCGTAGAAGAACAGAATGATTGGTCGGTGTCTGATTCTGTTACTGTAGAGGAGGTAAAAAAAGCAATTGAAAAATTGCCAGAAAAATATAAATATGCCGTCATGCTATTTTTGATAGAAGGGTATGACCATAATGAAATTAGTGAAGTACTGGATATTACACCAGTTTCTTCAAGAACATTGGTACATAGAGGAAAAAAGCAGCTACAGGAAGAATTAAAACATTTGAGACATGGCACAGGATATTAGAGAACTTTTAAAGCAGGATAAACAGATTCCTGCCGAGCAATTAAGAAAAGGGCACCAACAAAGGTTTATGTCCAGGTTAGAGAATGAATTTCCTAAAGAAACCAGAAAGTTCGATTATAAGTGGCTTAATATTGCTGCAAGTATTGTTGTTATCTTCTCGGTCTCTTTACTTACATATAATCAGCTAGGTAGTAGTGGTAACGAAGGAACCGAAATAGTAGATCTAAATACTGGCCCTGTAAAAAATTCCTCTGTAATATTAACTAAACAATCTTCTCCTCTGGCAGAAATATCTCCTGAGTATCAAGAAGTAGAAAATAGTATACTTACCAGTATAAAATTTCAATTATCACAAATTACAATTGATGATACAAATAGAGAGTTGGTAGAGAGTTTTATGGCCAGATTAGATAATCTTGATAAAGAGTACCAAAAACTTAATAAAGAATTAATAGAAGTTGGACCTAATGTTCAAAGTGTAGAGGCTATGATGGAGAATTTAACGATACGGTTATCACTTTTAAATAGACTAAAAGATAAACTAAAAGAATTAGAGAGAATTGAAAACGAAAATTACAATGAAGTACAGGCTTAATGTAGCGACTCTTGGCTTATTGTGTTGTGCAGGCTTATTTGCGCAAGACAGACAAGACAAATTAAATGAAAAGCTGTCAGTAAATGAAGATGTTACTGTTGTTCTTAACACGAGTCATACTAATATTGTTTTTGAAACCTGGAATAAAAATACAATCGAAGTAGAAGCTTACTTAGAAGGTAATCTTTCTGATGGAAACAGCAAACATATTCTTGATAGTTGGCAAGTAGATGTATTAGGAGATAGTCAAAAAGTAACTATTAATTCTACAGCAGGAAATTTATGGAGTCGAAATGTCACTGCTTCTAGTATCACGATGGATAGAAAAAGCTTACAGGAATTAAGGATGTTAAGCCCTATGATTACTGATATGCTAGGGCCTCTTATGGAAAACATTGCTAAAAACCCTATGCCAAGTACACTTTCTCAAAATCAAGCTAACGTTAATTATAATAACGGAACCTTTAAAGAAAATGATGAAAAATATATTAAGCAATGGGAGAGCCAGATACGCGAAAAATTTATTGATGAACAAAAGCAAAAATGGGCTAAACAATTTGAAGCTGACCCTAAAAGCAAGATAAAATTAGAAACCTGGGATGAGCAATATGGAAGAAAAATGGATGCATGGGCATCTCAATTAATACAAGATATTGGTAATCAGCAGAACGGTACAGCTAATGTTACAGTCTATAGATATAGTACAAGTAGAGTTAACACTAATAGTACAAGTAAAATCATTAAGGTACGTATTCCTAAAGAGGCTAAGCTAAGACTTAATATTCGCCATGGGGATGTGCAGTTAGCAGAAAAATCTAATAATATTAAAGCTTCTCTATCTCATACTAAACTATCTGCTAATATTATAGATGGCAAACAAACATTTATTAAAGCTTCTTATTCCCCTGTTTTTGTTCGACAATGGAACAATGGTAGATTGGTGATCAATTATGTTAAGAACTGTAGAATACAAAATGCTAAAAACCTTCTTGTTAATGCCGATTCTAGTAATGTTTTTATCCAACAACTTGATGAAAATGGAGCGATCTCTGGAAGCTTTGGAATAATTACTATAGCCAATCTTGGAGAATCTTTTTCGACCCTGGATCTGGCAGTTCAAAACAGTGATTTTAAATTAAATTTACCCAAAACAGCATTTAACCTTTCATATAGTGGGGCGCAAAGTATAATTTCTTTACCTAAGACTTTAGAAATAAATACAAGAAAGAATTTTGGTAATGTGTTTGTTAATGGGTTCCAGAATACGCGTAGTACAGATAAAATAATTACAATTAATGCTAAATATAGCGAGGTTGTATTAAATAATAAATAAAGTTTTTTCATAGTAATGTAGTGTTAATTATAGAAAAGCTCTATCGGTTTAGACTGATAGGGCTTTTTTAGTTGGTGTCATCCTACACCTAATTTAAATACATTCAATTCTTTACCCTAAAAGAGAAAAGAATTTTAAGATAATTGAACTAATAAATTAATTAGGTTTTTAAATTCACCTTAGATCAACCTTAGCTTAACATACCATATTTTTTTTCTATTGAATAGAGGGTAAAAACGTAAGTATAGTACAGAATAAGTCTTTTAATCTGTTGATTTTTGCTTTTAATCTGATTTTTTAACACTACTTAAAAAATAAACAATTGATAATCATGGTATTAACGTTAAATAAAGCTTGATTTGACATTTTTTGTGTCATTTGTCGAATATCGAAAACATTTGATCTAAAAGTCTGGTTTTTAATTTGTTTAACTATAAATATATAATATCATTGTATGGTAAAACCGTAATAAAATAATAACAACCCCCACTATAAAGTTTATAAAGATGAAATCAATAGCGTGTTTTTTTAGCTTATTTTTATTCTTAAATAGTTATGCAAATGACTTAGACCAAATCTTGGAAGTAGAGAAGGAAGGTCTTGTTGTGGTAGTTGTAGATTTTCAGGATGGAGATAAAATCAAATTATTCGAAGTAGAAAGCGGAGATCATATTTTATCCAAAACTCATGGGGAAATTGATTTGAGTCAATTACCAATGGGATCTTATTTACTTGAAAACAATCAAGGACAGTCTGTTGTTATCGTTCGTATGGAAGAAGATATTAATATTGAAGGTGCAATAGAAAATGTAGAAAGTGATTTTGTAGTAGAATATGATAGCGAAAGAGCAAATATGCCTTCAGAAGTTAATGTTGAAGAAGAATTTGTACATTATTATGAAAATTCTGAAACAAACCTTTTAGAGATAACAAGAGAAGGAGATTTTGTTACTGTGGTTAATTTTGAAGAAGGAGATAAAATCAAATTATTTGAAGTAAAAAATACGGTACATATTTTATCAAAAACGACAAATTTTGTAGACCTTAGCCAATTACCAGTTGGAGTTTATGTTTTAGAGAACAATAGAGGAGAATCTGTTGTTGTTGAAAAATTTGTAGATAATAACGACCTTGCAGCAGATATGTAATAAAGAATTTTATAATATACAAAAGCCTTCCAAACTTGGAAGGCTTTTTTTATGCAGTCTATTTAATTTACCAATGTTAATCTAAAAAGGTTTTAAGAAGCTCTTATAGCTTTTTATAGGATTATTATATATAACCTAATGTTAATGAGTACGATATCTAAATTTGATTATATCCTTCTGTAAATTAAGAATTAGATTCTCTATTTTCTGGTTGGATAGTCAAAAACGCAAATAAAAAATATCCTGATGTAATCACATCAGGATATTTTTTTATCAAGTAATACTTCTGTTTATTTATCCAGGTTTTTTGTCATGGTGAAACCAGTGAATAAACCAATTCCAGCCATTAAGAAGATCGTACCAGGATAAGCAATATCTTCATCTACACCAACAGATAAATGTAGAATACCTGCTATAAAAATTCCAACTCCAATACCCATTAATAATAAGGATAAATTTAGAATAAGTACTTTCCATACAGGAGTAACTCTTTTTTCTTTACTACTATAAAATATAGAAGCATCTGCTCCTTTTTCTATAAGAGCCATACGTTCTTTATTTCTAGCTGAAATAAATAAATAAATAATTCCAAAAAATACACCAAAGATTGCAGGTACTATAATTACTTCTGATCCCATCATGTTTTTAGTTTAAAAGATTAATACTGTTCGTTTTTCTAATTAAGACGAAGAGTAATTCGAAGCGGTTACAAAAAAGATGAAAAAAATATTTTGTACTTTTTAATAGAAATTATGTAACCAACGATTATATAGTGTCGTCCTATGAGAAAATGAACCATCAATCAGATCAATATTATATTAATCAAGTGCTAGAAGGGCAGGTGAATGCTTTTTCGGTTCTGGTAGAACGTTACCAGGGTTTAGTGTACACAGTAGTGTATCGTATGATTAAGAATAAAGAACAGGCAGAAGAAGTTGCTCAGGATTCTTTTATCAAGGCATATAAATCCTTGAGTAACTATAGAGGTGATGCCAAGTTTTCTACGTGGTTATATACTATTGCATATCGAAAAAGCTTAGATGCAATCAAAGCAAGTAAAAGAATGATAACTTCTGAGCTTATAGAAGAAGTAAGTGAAGGAGAAATGGAACTGGTTGGTGATGCACTAAACTATTTGCAAGTAAAAGAAAGAAAAAAAATTATATCAGATAGTATAATGAAGCTTCCTGAAGATGAGGCTGCGATTATTACACTATACTATTTTGAGGAAAAAAGTGTAAAAGAAATTGTAGAAATTGTAAATTTAACAGCAGATAATGTGAAAATAAAGTTATATCGTAGTAGAAAAAAACTATATTCGATATTGAAGCATCACATTTCTCCAGAAATTAGTAGTAAAAATGGAAGAGCAATATAAAGACATCAAGGATTTAGTCAAAGAAGCTGGATTAGAGACTCCTTCAGAAAATTTTCTGAAGAATGTTATGGATCAGGTAGAACTTTCGGCTATCGAGGTGTCACCTGCATACAAACCTTTGATTTCTAAGAAAGTTTGGTTTATGGTTGGTGTTGCTACTGCTATGCTACTGTGTACCATACCTTTTTTATCAGAGAGTGAAGAATCGATTTTAGGTACTATTGATTTTTCTTTTTTTGATAAGATAAGTTTCAAAAATCCATTTTCTGGATTTACTTTTTATAAAACTACTATATACGGTATTTTATTTCTAGCCCTTTTATTTCTTATACAAATAACAGTTTTAAAACGGAGAATTGATAGACGATTCTCTCTATAATTATTGAGTAGATTTTGATTCTTTAAGAACAAAAAATACACACAAAAAACTACCTAAAAACACATTATAGTAGGGGATACTCTATAATGTTTTTTTAGGTAGTTAGTGTAAAA
>NZ_AQRA01000008.1 GCF_000626715.1 Aquimarina atlantica
AGCAGCAGAAGCAGCTCGTTTAGCGGAGGAGAAGAGATTGGCAGATGAAGCAGCAGCAGAAGCAGCTCGTTTAGCCGAGGAGAAGAGATTGGCAGATGAAGCAGCGGCAGAAGCAGCCCGTTTAGCTGAAGAGAAGAGATTAGCAGATGAAGCAGCGGCAGAAGCAGCTCGTTTAGCTGAAGAGAAGAGATTGGCAGATGAAGCAGCAGCAGAAGCAGCTCGTTTAGCCGAGGAGAAGAGATTGGCAGATGAAGCAGCAAAAGCAGCAGCAACTGCAAATGAAGAAGGATTAGATGAGATTAAGAAAGAACTAGATAATAGTAGTCGAATCACAAGTAAGATATTTGCTCGTCGAGATTCATTATTAACTACCAGCTTAAATGTAGATAAACGTGAATTTAGCAAGCTTTTAGAATCACTTGTTAGCATGAATGATGATGCAGATGAGGCTAAAAAAGAATCTGACCCTGCTAGTTCTAAAAGATTGACAGCTAGAAATAGATTTGTAAAATTTGCAGAAACAACAAGACCTGAGGCTCAAATTGCAACCAAATTTATACCAGGATACCCAGAAGGATATTACTTAATTGGTAATGTGTTTAAAGGAGGAACATATGCTGATAAATTCTCGGGTACATTAAAAGATTTAGGATTTGATAACTCTAAAATAATACTTAATCCAGAAAATCAATTCCAGTATGTAGCTATAGAAAGTTATACAAACAAGGACGAGGCGACAGAAAAGTATTTAAATAATATTGATAATAGATATTTTGGTGATATGTGGATATTACACATTGCCAAGAGTAGAGTAGAATCCTATAAAAAGCTATTACAAGAAACTCGACTTATCAAGGATACGGTTAAGGATGATACAGTATTAACAGAGAGTTTATCGTATATCGGAGGACATAATATTGAAAATGGATATTATCTGATTACGAATATTTTCAAAAGAGAAAATTACTTTGAAAGAGGAATGGCGAAGCTAAGAGCTCAAGGATTAGAGCCTCAATATTTCAGGAACCCAAAAGACAACTATATATACGTATACTTAAAGAGACATGACAATCTTGAAGAAGCTAAACAAAGCTTATTCTCTAACGTAAACAACTCGTATGATGGAGATCTTTATATATTGAAAATTCAATAATGTAAGAAAGAGATTATGATGACTAAATACCCAAACACCCCACGGCTTATGAAACTTAGACTGAAATCTGCTATCGTTTTGGTTTTTTTAATGATAGGCATACAACTATCTGCTCAGGTTACCCCTGTACCAGTACCTTTTCAAGAGGTACCTAACAGTACGTTAAGAATTAACGGTGAACTTAAAATTATCGGAAATGCAATTACTGGGTTAAATCAAAGCGGTTTTACTCCTAATGATAGTTATAATGGAAACGCTTCTAATAACCGGAAATTTTTTGGCTATATTGATATTGATGGTGATCCAAGCACATTTAGTTCGAGTTCTGCAGATTTGCAATTAAATGGCTCTTTTGATTGTGAACGAATTGCATATGCAGGATTATATTGGGCAGCTTCTTATTTTGATACAGATGCCTTTGGAGATGTAATATACGATAATTTACCTGTCCCTGATACTCGACCGGATTTTAGGACTATTAAAATTAAGCATCAGAGCCAAGCAGCGTATACCACAATTACACCGGCACAAACACAGGTGATTTATAATGGATACCCAACGGTTGCTGGTAATACGGCAGAAACAGATATTCAATATGTATGTTATGCAGATGTAACAACTCTTTTACAAGGGATTGCAGATCCAAGTGGTACATACACTATTGCAGATATGAGAGCATCTACTGGTTTTTCTGGTTTTGGTATAGTTAACGGTATATCAAGTGGGTGGGTATTAGTTGTAGTGTATGAAGATCCAAGTTTATCTGCAAAGTTTATAAGTACACGAAGTGGATTTTTAAATAATCAGCCTTGTAATCCTGCTGATCCGGGATGTTTAAAAAACTTTACATATACAGGTTTCCAAACGCTGCCTGCACCACTACCAGTACGTGCACGATATTCGGTTGCGGCACTGGAAGGAGATAGACCATTTACTGGTGATATATTTCAGATCGAAAGGCCTGATGGTGTAAGACAAAACATCTTCACTACCCCTGCTAACCCTAATAACAACTTTTTTGATAGTTCGATATCGGTAGATGGGAGTTATGGAAATGCTGCTGCAGTACCTATCCCTGGTGATCCACCTATTAGAGAACCACATTCACGTAATACTTTAGGGTTTGATGCTGATATTTTTAATATTCCGAACCCAAATAATACTGTTATTCCCAATACTCCTCCTGGCAATACAGCTTCAACAACATTTTATACAACTTCTACGAATGATGCCTATAGTGTATTTTTTAGTTCGTTTCAAATAGAAGTTATTGAACCCGAACTTACGGTAAAGAAGCGAGTACTAGATGTGAACGGTGTTGATATTACAGGTGATCCTGTAAATTTTGCAGATCAGTTGTTTTATGAACTCACTATAGAGAATCAGGGTAATGAAAATATCACTACAGCAAGTATTAGGGATGTACTTCCTGATAATGTAGATTTTACACTGGGCAGTATAACAACCAGCCCAGGTATAGTTGCTACTCCCAATGGTACAAATCGACAGATTGATATTACTATAGACGATGCGTTGGTCGTTCGTAATGGAGGGGAACATACTGTTCGTTTTGGAGTAAGTGTGGTAGCCACCTGTGCCGATTTACGAGATGCGTGTTCTAATCAAATTACTAATGTTGCTATATCTACTTATACCGGAGTTGATTCTGGCATCCTCAAAGATGGTGAAGAAAGTATTTTAGAACAAGATGTTTGTAAACGTGATATTATAGGAACATCGAATGTTTTGATTAATGATGGTATTTGTTTTACTACTGCTCAACCAGCTTTTATATGTACAGGATCTCTAACGCTTACAGCAGGTGCAGGTTTTTCTTCTTATGAGTGGGTAAATGCAAGTAGCCCTGGAGTTGTTATTGGTACTAATAGAGATTTAGTAGTTACAACCGCAGGAACCTATATTGTAACCGAAACAGGTGCCCCTGGTTGCCAGGATGCGCAACAAACTTTTAATGTTGATGCTTTTAATACGGTTACAAACCCTTTAGAAACTATAGCAAATAATTTAGCATCGAACCCTAATGTTAATGGTAATGTTCGTACGTGTCCGATTACAGGAGACCCGTTACCAGAGATCTTTTTATGTGGTGCAGGTACTACTTTAACTATTCCACTTCCATCAGGGCCAGGAAATACCTTAGGTTTTCCTGTTGGAACTACAGTTGAGTGGCAGCGATTAGATCCTGCAGCTTGTCCCGCAGTACCAAGAGATCCTAATTGCCCTACTACAGATGCAGGATGCGATGGAGATTGGGTAACCTTAAGTACAGACATTAATAGTTTTACAATTTCACAAGCGGGAGAATATAGAGTGAATGCTACTTTTGATAGTAATTGTACTATACCTTTTTACTTTAATGTATTCCAGAATAATTTTGATCCTGATCTTACAGTTGTACGACAAATTATTTGTGGTACGCCAGGAACAATACGGGTTCAGAATTCTTCTCTTCAATACGAATACCAATTAATTACACCAATAACGAATACAGTAATTGGATATCAGGCTTCTGCAGAATTTACAGGATTAACAGAAGTAGGAACATATACTGTTAATGTTCGTCAGGTAGGAGGTTTACCTACAGCGTGTGTTTTTCAGGAAACTGTATTTTTAGACGAATTAGACGCTACAGAGACAGTTACTCCAACCTCACCTACATGTCCGGGCGATCAAGGACAGATTCAAATATCTGTAACAGATTCTCAAATTAATTATACCTATATCATTAATAGTACTACAACAGCTTTTAATGATACAGAAGGACCTACCACGGTTCCTAATCATACATTTACGGGGCTTAACCCCGATACTTATAATGTGCAGGTATTATCTGCTGATGGTAGTTGTTCAGAACCTTTTACAGTAACTATAAACGATCCTGCAGCATTTTCGGCTACGATAAGACTTGTTGAAGATTTACATTGTAATCCAAATTATCAACCGGATATTAGTCTTCCTGACTATGATCCTGATCAATTTATTGCAATTTATGAAGTTACAGTAACAGGAGGTTCGGGTAATTTTGCTTTTAATAACCAGGCAGATTTCTTGGGTACTGTCTTAGCACCGATAACAGGAACAACTTATCAATTTAGAGCAACTACTGCGGGTAATTATCCGGTATTTGTTAATGATCTGGATAATAGTTGTACTATAGCGGCTGGTAGTGTCGATGTAAGCCCTTATACGGCAATTACAGCAACTGCTACGGCTATTAATCCTGCTTGTAATGCGGATAGTGGATCTATCCAGGTTACTATTGGTGCAGGAGCAACAGGACCTTTTACATACATTCTTAATCAAGGAACAGCTTCAGAGGTAACAATCGGGCCTACTGTTAATACTACAGAAACTTTTAATAATGTAGATCCATCGGTATCGCATACAGTTACAGTACAAGATGGATTTGGTTGTGATTTTACAGTTACTCCAAATGTTACCTTTACAACACCAGCTAGTATTACAGCTACGATAAATGATGATTTCAGGTTGTTGAGTTGTACGGCAACTCCAGGGGCTCAAGCCCAGGTAACTGCTATAAACGGAGGTTCAGGAACATATGAATGGAGTTTAAACCCAGCAGGTCCTTTCACAGCAGTAGGAGCAATACCTTTTGAGATTGATTTTGCTACTGATGGTTCTTATACATTATATATTAGAAATCAGGCTACCGATGATTGTTTAACACCTTTCCCAATTACTATAGATCCAAGATTAGAGGTTGATAGTGTAACCATTACGCCTGGAGATCAGGATTGTTCTAATCAAACTGTAGATGTTGTAGTTTCTGCTTTGCCAGCACTAACGGCTCCTGCATTTTATGAATATAGTATTACACCGGATCCTGCTACAGGAACTGGTGCCACAGGTACAACAGCTTTTAGTACTACTATAGCATATACGTTTACTAATGGAGTACTATATACAGTTACGGCCAGAAGAAGTGATACTCAATGTGTAAACACAGAAAGTTTTACAGGAACTACAGTTCCTGAAATACAAATTACAAGTGCTTCGCAGGATAAACCTGTAAATTGTGTAGGAGGCAGTGACGGTATATTATCTTTTACCGTTGGTAATAGTGCTGCATATACGTATACGGTTACTGGTCCTACGGCTGTTCCGGCAGGAGCAGGAGCAGGAGTAACTCCGGTAACAATTGGTTCATTATCTGCAGGTACCTATACGATTACGGTTACAGATACAAGCCTTTCTGCACCATCTGTAAATTGTTCTACAACTACTACGGTAGATATTACAGAACCAACAGACCCACTTAGTTTTGATCCTTTTGGTATAGATGCAGCTGATTGTGGTAATCCAACAGGTTTTATTACTGTAAATGTTACAGGAGGACGAGGAGGTTACGAATATCAATTACGAGATGCAGCGGGTGTTGCAATAATTACACCGTATCAATCAAGTAATGTATTTGGTCCTTTAGCAGACGGTACTTATACTGTTTTTGTACGTGATGGAAGTGACCCTGCAACGGCTTGTGAGATTAACCAACAGGTAGTTGTACCAGTTACAGTTGCTCCTAGTATTGCTTTGGCTACAGGAGGAGATGTTTGTTATGATACAACCAATCAAGCTACACAAAGAATTACTATTACTTTAGGAGTTCCAGCACCTGTCGGTCCATTTACCTATAGTTTAGATGGTGGTGCTCCGGTTGCTGTGGTCTTTTTACCGGGTCCTGCTCCGGCGAATACTTTTGAGATTCCTAATCTTACCCCAGGAGCACATACAGTAACAGTCACTAATACAGGAAGTACTTGTACTTCTAATACAGAAAACTTTACTATAAACCCAGAATTAACAATTACGGCTAATTTAGACAAAGATGTAGACTGTAATTCTGGTGCTAGCATATCATATACTGCTACAGGAGGAGATGGAACGTATACATTTAATTTGGTAGGACCAGCTCCTCAATCAGGAATAGCTAATCCTGTAACAGGAATTACTACACCAGGAACTTATCAGATAGAAGTTGAAGATGGATTAGGCTGTACAGCATTATCAAATACTATAACTGTTAACGCATATGAAGCATTAGCAGGAAACCTTGTAGGAACAGATCCTGCCTGTCCGGCAGATAATGGAGAAATAACAGTTAATGCTACTGCTGGAGAAGGTCCGTTTACTTATATTTTGGATGGAGCTATAACATTCGGTCCAACAAGTAATGTATCTCATACATTTAATGGAGTTGATCCTACAGTACCTCATAATGTTATAATACGTGATCGATTTAATTGTGAATTGCCGTTAGGTCCGATATCATTAACTCCTCCGGCAGCAATTTCTGCTACGATAGATGATGATTTCAGATTGTTAAGCTGTACCGCTACCCCTGGTGCTCAGGCCCAGGTAACGGGTATTGCAGGTGGTTCGGGCACTTATGAATGGAGTCTAAATGCTGCAGGTCCATTTACCGCAGTTACAGCCATTCCTTTTGAGATTGATTTTGCTACAGATGGAACGTATACTTTATATATTAGAAATCAAGCTACAGATGATTGTGTTGAGTCTTTCCCAATTACAATAGACCCACGTTTAGAAGTTGATGATATTACTTTTGTAACAGGAGATTCAGATTGTTCTGCCCAGACTATTGAGGTAACAGCAACTGCGGCTCCTGTAGGACCAACATATACATATAGTGTTGTTCCTGCGCCAGTATCTGGTAATGCTACAACTGGGGTATTTGTATTAAACAGAGCTGTAACATATACGTTTACTGCGACAAGAGGAGATAATCAATGTTCTTATAGTGAAAATTATAGACAGGAACTAGTTCCTGAAATACAGATTACCAATGCGGTAGAAACCAGTCCTACAACCTGTATTGGGGGTAGTGATGGAGCGCTTTCATTTACGGTTGGTAATAGTGCTAATTTTACATATACTATTACAGGTCCGATTGCGGTTCCAGGAGGAGCAGGAGTGGGAGTTACCCCAGTAAATGTTGGTTCTTTAGAGGCTGGAGTATATACTATTACTGTAACAGATTCTAATCTGGCAGGAGGTTCTCCACCAAATTGCCAGGCTACAACTACGGTGACGATTACCCAACCAGATCCTATTACATTTACAATAGATCCTGTTGTTCAGGATTGTGCTGCCGATACTAATACAGTTACTATTAGTGCTGTTTCAGGAGGTAGTGGGGCAGGATATACATACGTATTAAACGATTCAGGCGGAACACCATTAGGTGCGAGCCGTCCTGTTAATCAGCCTTACAATAATGTACCTAATGCAACGGGATATGAAATTATTGTTACTGATGGTGCAGGGTGTACATCTCCACCACAAACATTTGATATCAACCAATTACCACAATTAGATGCAAGTGTTAACACAGGTTCTGACTTCTGTTTGGATGATGGAACAGTAAGTTTTACTATCGATATTGATGGTACTGATTCTGGTACCCCAGATTATACATATAATGTAACTAGAAGTGGTGTGGTAGTAATACCAGATACCAATGTTGGTGCATTAACTACGTTCACAACAACTCCGGCATTAACTTTACCAGGAGATTATGTGATAACAATTACAGATAGTAATGGTTGTCCTGTAGTATTGCCAACGCAAACTATTGAACCAGCAGTAGAATTGGTAGTTACCCAGGTTGCAGATATTACTTGTGATGCACTAGGTAATCCCGTAAACGCTTCATTCTCATTTGCTATACCGGCATCAAACCCTGGATATACTCCTTATACGATTGATGTTTCATTTAACGCAGGTCCTTTTACAAATCATTTAACAGCTGCTACAGCACCGTTTGCAAATTATACAGCTACTTCTGGAGCAGGAGACTATACGTTTAGAGTTACTGATGCTAGAGGTTGTACTTTTACGACAAACCCATTTACGGTTACAGATCCGGTTGCACCAACAATTGCGGACCCAGATGTAGACCTTGCTTGTGCTGGAGATACAGGAACTGTCGTAATTACTGTTACAGGTACAGAAACACCATATGAAATAGACTTTAATGGAGCAGGATTTGTGACAATCACAGGTACTCAAATTTCATTTCCTAATTTAGCTGGGGATGCTGGAGATGCTGATCCAACAACAAATACAAGTACTTATAATTATACAGTTAGAAGTAGTAGAGGATGTCTATACCCTGGAAGTGTAGATGTAAATCAACCAGCGCTAATTACTGAGGTAAACAGAGTAGAGACACCTGTTACTTGTGGAGGTTCTCCTATAATAACAGATCTAGGAGCTATTGATTTTGAAATAGCAGGTGGTACAGCAAATTATACCTATACCTTGGTTACTGCAGCGAATTTTGCGGTACGACCATTAGTTCCTGCTACTACTGCTGCTACAACTCCAAACCCTGTGACCACAGGAACTACTGTGAGATTTGAAGGCTTAGACTTTGGTCAATACTTCATTTTTGTAACCGATGCGAATGGATGTACAGATAATGCTCCTTTTGGACCATTTGATATCTTTTCTCCACCAAACGATTTGGTTCAGAATATTACAATTTCTGCAACTTGTCCGGGTGGTGTAATTTTTGATATAGACGTACAAGGAGGATCAGGTATTGATGGGTCAAACCCTCCACCTGGATTTGATATACGTATTGTTGGTGAAACTGGACCAAATGGTGTTTTCCAACCTTTAAATGATGATCCTTTAAATGCAACTGTAGTAGATGCTACTACACCAATTAGAATACACCGTTATGGTGGTGCAAATGCAGGTGCTTTTGATGTTTTAGATTTCAACAGGACCTATATCTTAGAAGTAAGAGATAATGCAACAAACTGTTTATATCAGGAGATAGTTCCTCCTGTTGCTCCACCATCTTCGCCAAATATAATAAATGATGTAGTTACTGATGTATCATGTAACCCTTCACCAGATGATGGAACATTAAACTTTGATGTATCAGGTTACGATGCTTCAGTTACAGAAATATCCTGGGAAGTATTTAATGCATTTACTAATGTATCTCTTGGTGCTGCCTATACAGGATCAAATGCTGGACTAACAGGAGCAGATACTTCTGTTTCAATTACTGGTTTACCACCAGGTCAATTCTATGTTACTGTAAGAGAAGTAGACGGTACAATGTGTCCGGCAAGACATGATTTTACTATTGATATGCCAGATCCATTAACGTCAGTAGCGACAAATCAAACTCCGGCCAATGGTTGTGGTACTAATGCACAGGTTATTATGGATACCGATGGAGGTACGCTATTTGCAATTCCTCCAACTGCAGATGGATATCGATATGCATTAATAGCCGATGATGGTTTTGGAGCTCCGGTTACTACACCAACATTGTTAGCAGATTTTCCATTGACTAGTAATGTAATTGATTTGGGTAATAATGATACAGAGGTGCAACATATATTTGTTATAGATGATAATGGATGTACTTTTGGCCCTGTTACCGTTACAACAGTAGCGAATCCACTTCCTACAATAGTTTCAGCTAACTTTATAGATGATTGTGCTTATGACAATAGTAACGTGATACGTATTGAAGGTGGTGGGTTAGGAACATTAACGTATCAGCTAGATGGTGGTACTGCGGTTGTTGGAAGTATTAATAACAATAATCATGAATTTACAGTTTCGACACCAGGAACCTATACTATTGGCGTTACCGATGAGACAGGTTGTACGGTAACTACTCCTGTTGATGTGTATGGACCATTACAGATTAGTGCTGCGTTTACAGTAGCACCTGATTGTACGAATCCAACAGGAACAATTACCACAACAACAACTTCTGGAACGATACAGGGAACAGCAACATATGTATTACAAGATTCTGGTGGTACTCCTACCGGAAATGTATCAGGAGTCGCAAATGGTATATTTTTAAATGTTGCCCCTGGTAGTTATATTGTTGAGATAACAGATGATGGTCGAGGAACTGGGCCTGCTTTCTGTTCGTTTACGGCACCGGTGAGTATAGAAGAACCTACATTACCTGTATTATTAGCACAACCTAATACAAGTGTAACGTGTAACGGAGATACAGATGGTGTTGTTAATGCAGTACTTGATCCGGCAACAGAAGATCTTACCGCTACATACCAATATGAAATTATTGCACCTATTGTAGTTGCACCACAAGCAAGTCCACAATTTACAGGACTTGGTGCGGGCACTTATACGGTAAGAGTAACTGCTACAGAAGCCAATGGAGCATTATCTGTGTTGTGTACAGCTGATAGAGACTATACCATAGACAACCCAAGTGTAATTACTGCAACGGGTACTGCCCAGGATCCATTAACGTGTGGTGCAGGCAATACAGTAAGTGCAGGAACTATAGCGATTACTATTGATGCTACTACAGGAACAGGACCAGATTACTTTGTAACGGTTACACAACCAGATGGAGTAGTACGAACAAGAATACCAGTACCAACACCAATACCGGCACCACCTGCAACTGCATTGCTTATTGCTGCACCTGTAGATGGCGTATATAACATCACTGTTTTTGATACGAATAATTGTTCACTTGTACTACCTCCAGTACCGATTGCTCCATTACCAGTGATGACCGATCCTACGGTAACTGCAGGAACACCTATAGATTGTGCTACTAATGTTCAACCGGTAACAGTTTCTATAACCGGAGGAACAGGACCATTTGATTTTGTAGAAACTAGTGGAGCAGTAGGTCCTGTAACAGTTGCTGCCGGAATAGGTAATGTTGATCCACCACCAGGAGTTCAAACTATTGCGTCGTTTAATTTACCAGGAGTGGGTAACTATGTGTTCGAAATTACTGATACTGCTACGGGATGTACGATTCAAACACCTTCGTTTAATGTACCAGAATATGATACGATTGAGGCTACTATAGCACCTTTAACGAATATAACGTGTGTAAATGATTTAACAGCTGGAGAAGTTACTTTAACTGTTACAGGATACACAGGAACGTATGACTTTACGGTTACAAATGCCACTACAGGTACCAGTACTAATGGTACAGGAGATACAACGGTGCTAAACCCAATTACAATTTCTAATTTGGAAGCAGGAGATATATCTGTGGTTGTAACAGCTACAGCGGCGCCACTTTCATGTAATGATACCTCAAACATTGTTACAATTTCGGCTCCAGCACCATTAACACTAAATCCTTTAAGTAGATCAACCCCTGATTGTAACAATCCTTTATCAGTGGTTACAATGGAAGCTGGAGGAGGAGTTGGACCATATAACTTTGCGGCTGAAGCAGGAACATTAGTTCCTGGTCCACCACCAGCAACTCCTGGAGTATTTGCACTAACAGATACTTTTAGTTTAGACCCGACAATAAGTTTAGATTGGGTGATTTATGTACGAGATGCTAATGGTTGTATAGTACCAACACAAATAGCTATACCAGCGGTTACTGCACCTCCTACATTAAACCCTATACCATTGTTTGTAGATGATGCATGTAATTTTGATAATAATTATACATTTACGGTTACTGCAACGAGTAATGTACCCGCACCAGGAACAGGAAATTTAACATACCAATTAAATATGGTTACCCCTGTCGCTACTGTTGGTCCACAGGTACCAGGAAGCGTAAACAATAATACGCATGAATTTACGGTTACCGCTCCAGGTACATATAGAGTATTTGTATATGATGAAAATGGCTGTCCATCAGCTTCACAAGACATAACAGTTTATCCAGAATTGTTGGTAACAGCAACATTAACAGAGCCAACCTGTAGAGATAATGATGCTACAATAGTGGCTACAGTTAGTGGCGGTTCTGATATTACGGCAAATCCGGGTAACTTTACCTTCGATTTAGTTGATGCTGGGACAGGCACAACTATACCTGGTGTAACACAAACCGCGGGACCAGGAGCAGATCAAATTACTTTTAGTAGCACTACTCCAGGGACAGATGGTATTTTCCCGGGAGATTATCGAGTAGAAGTTAACGATAGCGCAATAGGACCAGCTCTACCAGCCCCTGGCGGTTGTCCAGCAACTTTTAATATTACTGTACCTACATTCTTAGATCCAATTCCTTCAGGAACGTCTACACCGGTTTCTTGTTTTAATGGAACTGATGGTACTATTTTAGTGAGTTTAGATCCAACGGCAGATGATAATCCGTCATATCAATATGAAATTGTGGCAGGACCAGTAGTAAGAGGACCTCAACCAAATCCATTATTTGAGAACTTACCAGCAGGAACTTATGATATTGTTGTTACTTCTGATAAAGGATGTTCTAATACACCAGCAATTCAGGTAGTAGTAGGGGGACCAACGGCAATTCTTGATGCAAGTGGACTTCCTGGATCTTATACTTGTAATGCGACAAATGATCCTGTATCTCCTATTATTATAGTTACGATTATAGGAGGAACAGCTCCTTATGATGTGTCTTACACAGGACCTTCGTCTTCAGGATCAGAAACAGATGTGGTAGATTCTGATGGTAATCCTGCTAATGGAGTTCAATATGGAATTACAGCACCAGTTGCTGGAACATATACGATCTCGGTTGTTGATAACAATAACTGTGCTGTTGCTAATTTTGATGTAATACAGCCTGCATTCCCGGTAATGAGTAATCCAACCGTAAATGCTGGACCTGCGATTGACTGTAATACGAATACGCAGGATGTTACAGTTACTATAACAGGAGGTGTAGGTCCATTTAATTTTGTAGAAACCACAGGAGTTATCCCACCAGATAATAATGTTGGTTCGGGAGGAGCTACTACTACCAGTACTACATTTACCCTTCCGGGATTACCAACACCAGGTAGCTATATTTTTGAAATTTTTGATATTGGTACAGGATGTTCTATCCTTACGCCACAATATGACGTACCTGTATACGATACTATTGAAGCAACAATTGCTTTAGGTAATGATATTACATGTTTCAATACTGTTCCAGCAGATGGTTCTGTTGTATTAACGGTAACAGGATATACAGGAGCATATAGCTATAATGCAACGAATACGACTACAGGTACA
Source organism: Aquimarina atlantica (assembly GCF_000626715.1). Taxonomy (GTDB): domain Bacteria; phylum Bacteroidota; class Bacteroidia; order Flavobacteriales; family Flavobacteriaceae; genus Aquimarina; species Aquimarina atlantica. Next base: position 13,193 of record NZ_AQRA01000008.1, read on the forward strand.
GTTACACCTGGAGTAGGAAATACTGCTACCGGAACACATACAATAGCTGGATTAGAAGCAGGTAATATTCAAGTAGTAGTAACTGCTACAGCAACACCATTCTGTAGTACTCCTACAAATACAATTGCCATTACTCAGCCACCAGTTATTAACCTTTCTATAAATCAAATACAAGATGAAACCTGTAATCCAGGTGGTGATGCCACAATAGAGGCAGTTGCCGGTGGAGGTACCGGAGCGTTACAATACCAATTAGAAGATACAGTAGGAGCACCTTTAGTACCATTTGGTAGTGATCCTAGATTTGGAGGCTATCAATTAGATGGTGGTGCAGCACCAGCAGGAATAGATTATGTAGTAAGAGTAAGAGATGCTAGAGGTTGTGAGGTAACAGATACTATTAATATCCAACCACCGACAGCTTTAGGGTTAACTGCAATTGCACCAATTCTATTAGATTGTTCTGATAGTGAGGATGGTACAATTACTGCTATTGCTACAGATGGCCAGGGACCAGGAACATATCTCTTTATGTTAACATTCCCTGATGGTTCACAATCTGGAGCGATTGCAAGTACTACAGATCGTTATGTATGGAATGATCTTAAACCAGGTAACTATATTGTTACGGTTACCGATAACTTAGCGTGTGAAATTGCTCAAGATCCTGTAATTATTAATGCTCCACCAGCTGTGACGATAGATGTAGCTCAGGGACCAATAAGTTGTCTTACGCCTAGTCCTAACCCGATAACAGTTACTGCGGGAGGAGGAACTCCTGGTGGATACGAGTTTAGTAGTGATGGTACTACCTTTGTTGCTGGTAATACGACACCTACAACGCATACATTTAATTTACCGGCAGGAGATTATAATTTCTATGTTAGAGATATAAATGGATGTGTTTCTCCGGCGTCTAATACGATACCAGTACGTGACCCTGTTCCATTATCGACAACGCTGGACTTAAGTAACACATCTATTGTTTGTTTTGGTGAGCCAACAGGTTCTATTGACGCAAGTGTTACAGGAGGATTAGGTAATTATGGCTATAGAGTAACTGGTACAGATTACTTAGGAAACTCTGTAACATTACCTGGCCCTTTAGCAACAGATACTCAAACTACTAGTTTCTTTGGAGATTTACGAGCGGGAAGTTATACGTATACGGTAACTAGTGGAGATTGTGTAGATAGTGTAACACCTTTTAATATTGATCAACCATTAGAACTTGATATAACCGTTTCTGCTACTCCAATTTCTTGTAATGGAGAGACCGATGGTAGTATTCATGTAGAAATTAATAGAGTTCCACCTCCATCAGGCCCTAGAGGAGGAACTAATCCATATTTCTATTCGCTATATGATAGTGCAGGTAATGCAGTATTCGTTTTCTTAGAAGATGATATCGATGGGGCATCAGGAGAACATACGTTTATAGATTTACCAGCTGATACCTATCGAGTAGAAGTAGAAGATGGTAAAGGTTGTCCGGTAGAAGAAACAAATATCATAATTATAGAACCAGCACCAATTTTGGCTACTGTAAATGCTACAACTCCAGAGGATTGTGCGGGAGATATGAATGGTACAGCTACCTTGTCTATTACAGGAGGATTACCACCAGCAAATCCAGCAGATCCTAGTTATTTCTGGAGTATCGATGGGGTAACTTATCAACCGGTTACCGATCCTGCGAATTTGTTTATAGATAATCTACCAGGAGGTACAACTACAGTATTTATTAGAGATTCTCAAAACAATGCAAACTGTCAGGGAGCCTTTAATATTGATATTGAACCAGGTGTTAACCTTGCTGGTGAACTCGTACCAGAATTAGTATGTCCTGTATTTGACTATAGTGATCCTATGAATCCTGTGATGACCAGTGAGGAGCAATACTTTGTAAGTTTTGATATTGTTGAAGAGTCACAAGGACTAGGTATTATTTATACTTTAAATGGTATAAACGGAACACCAAATCCTCCTAACAATTCGAATTTGACAGGTAATTTTGAGGTTACTCCAGGAGAGTATGAAGGTATTATGGAATACCAGGGATGTACACGAACAGTAGATACTATTGAGATTCTTGAGTATACTCCATTGGCAATACCAGTTGCTCAAATGACAAATAACCCGCAAGATCCTAATGAATATCGAATCATAGCATCAGGAGGAAGACCATTTGAAAATACTCCGTTCTATGCATTCTCATTTACGATGTTAGAAGAAGGAATGACATTGGATCAATTAGAGCCTTCAGACTATACAGAATTAGATGGAGATATTTTTGTGATACGACAAACTGCAGATTATGTATTGCGTGTTGTTGATGCAGATGGTTGTGAGGTACTTACGGTTCAGAATCTGACATATATAAATATTCGTATCCCGAATTACTTTACACCGGATAGTCCTAATAGTACAGCAGAAGATCGTTTCTGGTATCCTAGACAGATTACTCCTAATGTAGATGATCCTTTCTTCTTTGAGAACATGGAAGTAATCGTCTTTGATCGATACGGAAGAATGTTAGCAGAATTTAAAGGAGATCAACAAGGATGGGATGGTCTATATCAAGGAAAACAACTTCCATCGGGAGATTATTGGTATTCTATAATTCTGAATGATGTAGACAATAGAGAATTTACCGGCCACTTTACATTATATAGATAATATATAGAGCCTTAGTAAGTTATAAGACTATATGGTAAAAAGCCAGATGGTATAGAAAGAGAAAAGTTAATGATCTGTAATTTTTAATATTAGATGAAGAAGTATATTATCATATTTAGCCTATTTGCAAGTTATTGTACTTTTGCTCAGGAGTTTTTTGCTCCTGTACAAAACCAATATATTGCAGATAACCCATATTTAATATCCTCGGCCTATGCGGGTATTGGAGATTGTTGGCAGATCAGAGCTTCGGGTTTTGAGCAATGGGTGAGTATAGAGGATTCTCCGGGTACACAATCCTTATCAATAGATGGTAGAATATCTGACCGTTCGGGTGTAGGTGCAATTCTGTTTAATGATCAGAATGGATTTACCACTCAAAAAGGGATTCAGTTATCTTTTGCACACCATTTAACACTAAGTGAATATAATAATCAATACTTATCATTTGGGATTAGCTATAAGTTTACCCAATTTGGTATTGACACTTCAAGGTTTAATAATGGAGACCCTGATAACCCATTAAATCCTGGATTAGCAGATATAAGTGTAAATGATTCTAATTTTGATATTGGATTGTTATATCGTATTGGTCGATTCTTTTTGAGCGCCAATGCTGTAAATTTATTACAGAAAGAGATTGATGATTTTAATCCAACCGAACCGTCACAGATACAGAACTATTATGTATATACCGGATACACATTCTACCATAGATTTAGTGATATCGAGGTAGAGCCTTCTATGCTGTATCAAAACTTTGCGGGAGATGGTCGTTCTACAGCAGATCTTAACCTAAAGGTTCGTAAAATGCATCGCGAAGATTATTATTGGATAGGGGTTAGTCTTCGATCTTTGGTTGATCAGGATTTCAAACCACTTTCTGTATCTCCTATGTTGGGGATCAAAAAAGCTAATTTTTATGTTGCATATGGGTATCAGATTAACGTAAATGAAGTTTTACAACCGACCACAGCGGCAGGATCACATATGATCACGCTAGGATTTGATTTTGGTTGTAGACAAAGTAAATGTGGATGTACTTATTAATAAGATTTTAAAAGAAATTCTAAAATCCTGCTTTATTCAAAGCAGGATTTTTTTTGCCTAATTATTTACTTCTAAAACCTTATAATATTATTAGATAGTGTCATTTCTATCTAAACTAATGTGATGTGCTTTAGTATTATAAAATGCCTTATAAAGAAACCACATATAACCCAAAGATAGCCACTACAAAGTAACAGGTGATCGTTAAGGCCCCTTGATAATCTTTTGCTATTCTTTGTCCAAAAAGCAACATTAAAAGCGTTATACACGCTAAAAACATCGCCAAAACAGCATAGCATGTACTATCATCTGCAATAAGATAATAGATACCAATAACGCAGCACACAGCCGTAATCATTTCTATAATTAAAACAATTGTTAAAAGAAGAGGAACCATATTCCCCATAAAAGTAGCAGCAAAATGTTCTTTTAGCCAACCAAGATTTCCTTTCCAATCGATTATTTTATCGATTCCTGATTGCAAAAAAGTAATAAGAAGAAATAGTAAGATGGTTATTGAAACAATATTGTTTATAAAATTATCCATGTGAGATTAGTTTAGAGTATCAAATATAGAATAAGATTTTAGACTAAAAAATGTTGATTTTTAATTTACTATCCTTACGTATTAATAGGCAGCAAACTAAACATTAGGAACTTTTTTTATGTAATAATCGAGTAAGTTTTATAGATAGATCGGTAAGGATTATTTTCGCATTACCATTTCGTTCTATATGATAAGCTGCATCCTGAAGTTCGTTACAGATATCCATAATATTAGCACCGTGAACAAAAGGAGCAAAGTTTTTTAATTTAAAACCATTAGTATTTGGTTCTAGGAAGACCAAATCTTCTGCACCATAATTAAGTAACATTGCTTGTCTAAAAAAATCCAGGCAATATTTCAAAAACTTTTTTTGCGTTTCTCTTCCTGTCCCAGCAATAGATTCACTCCAGGTGATTAAATCATTTACAGCAGACTTATTCCCTTTGGCTTTAAATGCTGTACGTACCCATTGTATAAACCAATCTTCAAATTGATCATCACCACCATCATGGTGCAGCAGGTGTAAAGCTTTACTATAATCACCATTAGCCTGATGTGCTATTTTTAAAGCATCACTATCAGAAATATTCTCTTTTTTCTGAAGCGCTTCTTTTATTACCTGTTCTCCCAAAGGAGGAAAATGTAATACCTGGCATCTGGATCTAATGGTTTGTATAAGCTGCTCTTCATCTTCTGTAATAAGTATAAATATAGTTTTCTCAGGAGGTTCTTCAATTAATTTAAGAAGCTTATTAGAAGCAGCAATATTCATTTTATCTGCCATCCAGATCAACATTATTTTATACCCACCTTCATAGCTTTTTAGCGAAAGCTTTTTAACGATTTCAAGAGCTTCATCTACTCCAATTTGCCCCTGTTTTTTTTCGATGCCAAGAGAAAGATACCAATCAAAAATACTTCCATATGGATTTTCATTTACAAAATGTCTCCACTCTTCTGCAAATTGATCCGATGTGGGATGTTTTTTCACCTTATCGTTTACAGCAACAGGATAGACAAAATGCAAATCAGGGTGCGCAAGGTGATCAAATTTTACATTACATGACTCAAGACCATTTGTGTTTTCTCCATTTTGATTTTGGCACAAAACATATTGCGCATAAGCAATGGCCATAGGTAAAGTCCCACTACCATTAGGACCCACAAAAAGCTGCGCATGAGGTATTCTTTTGCGATCAGCACTGGTGGTCAAATAACTTTTTATATGTTTTAAACCTAATATTTCTGAGAAAAGCATGGGCAAATATAAGGGATACCTAAAAAAGAAAGCAGATCTATAAGATATAAAACCTGATAAAAATCGAGCACCCCTTTAAATTACCAATACAGTAATTATAAAGATATAGTATTTATTTAGCTTCAGTATGTGTACTTATAACGAGTATTAGTTATTATATCTTATTAGAAAATACGTTGTATAAAATAAGCAGAGCCAAATACAATTTAGATTAGTGTTGATTTTCACAGAAAATCATAACCCTTTTAAATAAACTCCCAGTAGCAGAAGTACATATCCTGCAAGCACAAGCCAATTGCTATTTGCTGCCAGAACAGGGTGAATATGTGAGCCTAGAAGACCTAAAAGAACAAGTACAATGCTTATGATTACTGTAATTTTTTTTGGTGTGTGTGCAGATAAATTACTCATAATTAGATAGTTGTTTAGTGTTTTTGTAAATACAATATAGAAATAATTTTTAACATGAAATCTTATTTGGATATTTTACCAATACAAATTGGGTGTCTAAATGAATAAGTATGAAAATAGAATACAGCACCCAATTTTAAAATAAACTTCAAAATCAAAACTTTTTTGGTTTGATAGTAATACGATTATTTAACTATGATTCTTTTATTGAAAAAAGGGTTTTTATAAAAATTTGATAAAAGTGAAAAATTACCTTGGGTTTCAGGTAATTTTTCTATCAGATTTTGATGTTTTTAATGAAATAGAATTATTTTCGTTTGCGAAAAACCAATTCAGTATCATGAAGACAATTGACGATTTTAATTTTGAAAATAAAAAAGCATTAATTCGAGTAGATTTTAATGTTCCTTTAAATGAAAATTTTGAAGTAACAGATGACACTAGAATTCAAGCTGCAAAACCTACGATAATTAAGGTTTTGGAAGACGGAGGAAGTGCAATCTTGATGTCTCATTTGGGTAGACCAAAAGGTGTTCAGGATGAGTTTTCATTAAGACATATCGTAGATAAAGTTGCAGATATTCTTGGAGTGCAAGTAAAATATGTAGCTAACTGTGTTGGTCAGGAGGCAGAAGATGCTGTGTCAGCATTAAACTCTGGTGAAGTTTTATTATTAGAAAATTTGAGATTTCACCCTAACGAAACAAGCGGAGATGCTGTTTTTGCAGAACAATTGTCAAAACTGGGAGATATCTATGTAAATGATGCATTTGGTACCGCACACAGAGCGCATGCTTCTACTACTATTGTGGCACAATTTTTTCCTGAGCAAAAATGTTTTGGTAGCTTATTAGCAAAAGAAATAGAAAGTATCGATAAAGTATTAAGAAGTGGAGAGAAACCTGTTACTGCCGTTTTGGGAGGATCAAAAGTATCTTCAAAAATTACAATAATCGAGAATATCCTGGATAAAATAGATCACTTGATTATTGGAGGAGGAATGACCTATACTTTTATTAAAGCTCTGGGAGGTCAAATAGGGGATTCTATTTGTGAAGATGATAAACAAGAGTTGGCATTAGAGATTTTAAGAAAAGCTAAAGAAAAAGGAGTAGAAGTTCACCTTCCTGTCGATGTATTGGGAGCAGATGCGTTTGATAATAATGCAAGCACTAAGGTTGTTGCTGTTAATACAATTCCTGATGGTTGGCAAGGACTTGATGTAGGGCCCGAAACAATGAAAAATTTTCATGACGTAATTTTGAAATCGAAAACCATATTATGGAATGGGCCACTAGGTGTTTTTGAGATGGAAAATTTTGCTAAAGGAACAATAACATTAGGACACTCTATAGCAGAAGCTACAGCAAACGGAGCATTTTCTCTTGTAGGAGGAGGAGATTCTGTAGCAGCAGTAAAACAATTTGGTTTTGGCACTAAAGTAAGTTATGTTTCTACAGGAGGAGGAGCTATGCTAGAAAGCCTAGAAGGTAAAACACTGCCAGGAATAGCTGCAATAGAAAATGAATAGCATGTAATTTTGTAGGAAAACACTTAATTTTTATAAAAATTATGAAAAAATGGTCGTTTTAACCGTTTTTTTAATGTTTTTAACGCTTTGATTTTTTGCAGTTTAGAAAAAAAAGTGCGATTTTCGCTGCTGTATTGTTGATAACATGTTAAAAACAATGCAAATAGCCCCAATTTTCCGTTGAACTAAAAGCAAATGCATTTGTAAGATGAATAACTATTGCACATTATTTCTTTCTTTTCTATTAGTTTCGGTTTCGTTAATGGGACAAGAAACATCATCAGAGAAACAATCAACCTCGAAAAATACCAAGGAGATTGTACTTAATAAAACTCAGGATTTAAAACAAGATACAGTTCGGGTTGTAGATACAACTCAGGTCATCAAAACAACGGGAGAACTACAGACGACAACGATAACATCGACAAGTGTAAAAGATAGTGTGATTTATGTAGCAAGTGACCATCCCAGGATGTCACAGTTAGATTCTATCTGGAAACAAGAATTATATAACTCTAATCTTTTTGATACCATATACAAATCAGTTACCGAACTGAAATATGAACCAGTAGAATATGTTGATCTTCCTACCGATACGTTAAAAGCAAGATTAGCAGAGCTTAATGCACGTACACCTTTTAATGTAGAGTATAACCCTTCATTAGAGAGTGTGATCAAAAGGTATTTAAAAAATAGACACAAACATTTAGAGCGCCTAATGGCGCTAAGCGAGTTTTATTTTCCTCTTTTTGAACAGGAACTAGACAACCAGAACATTCCTTTAGAAATAAAATACCTTGCTATTGTAGAGTCTGCTTTAAAACCTAGAGCAAAATCCAGAGTTGGAGCTACAGGATTGTGGCAATTTATGTTTGGTACGGGTAAAATGTTTGGTTTAGAAGTAAGCTCATACGTAGATGAGCGTATGGATCCGATAATGTCTACCAAAGCTGCTTGCAAATATCTTTCTAATTTGTATAAAGTGTTTGGAGATTGGGATCTTGCTTTGGCTTCATATAATTCGGGCCCCGGTAATGTAACCAAGGCTATTCGCCGTAGTGGAGGATATACAAACTATTGGAATATCAGACATAACCTTCCTAGAGAAACTGCTGGATACTTGCCTGCTTTTTTGGCAACAATGTATATTTTTGAGTATGCAGACAAACATGGTTTTAAACCCAGAAAACCCGAGTTTGCATATTTTGAAACCGATACTATACGAGTGAAACAAATGATTACATTAGATCAGGTTTCAGAATATATGAATATTGATATTGAAGAATTGCAATTTCTAAACCCTTCTTATAAATTAGATATCATTCCGTATATCAAAGACGAAGATTATGTATTGCGGTTACCACTAGATAAGATAGGTCCTTTTGTTGCTAATGAAAATCAAATCTATACATTGGCAAAGGCAGAATTTGATAAGCGCGAAAAACCATTACCTAAATACTTCGAGGCAAATGATCGAATTCGATATCGAGTACGTAGCGGTGACTATTTAGGAAAAATTGCAAGACGCTATGGCGTTAGAGTAAGTCAGATCAAAAAATGGAATGGTTTACGAAGTAATAATCTTAGAATTGGTCAGCGTCTTACCATTTATCCTCGTAGACCAGTAGTAAGTAAACCCAAAAAAACTACAACAAAAAAAGCGTTAACTAAGGTTGCTGCCAATAGCTCAGAGGTATATACTGTTAAGACAGGAGACACTTTATGGAGTATTTCACAAAAATTTAAAGGAATATCTGTCGAAAATCTTAAAAATTGGAACGATATTAGTGGTAGTGGTATAAAACCAGGTATGACACTGAAACTTTCAAAATCATAACCGCTAACTATTTCTATCTTATGAGAAAATTATCCCTCGCAATTATTTGCCTGCTTTGTATTTTTAGTTGTACAGAAGAGGTTAAAAAAGAAAAAGCCCAGAAGAGTCAGGAATCTATGGCACACTCTAATGGAAGAATAAATCACCTTTCTGTAGTTGTAGATAATGAGCTATGGAACAGTAATGTTGGTGACACTATAAGAAAATACTTTGGAGCCGAAGTACCAGGTCTACCTCAAGAAGAACCATTATTTACATTGCGACAAATACCAATGGAAGCCTTTACCGGCCTTACGAAACAGAGTCGTATTTTTTTGTGGATCAAAAAAGAAGATGGGGCAGAAAATAAATATGGATTATTAAAAAATAAGTTTTCTAATCCTCAAATCGGTGCTGTAATTTCTGGAGCTACAGATGATGACATTACTTCTTTGATTCGAGAGAAACATGAAATGATCGTTTCAAAATATAAATCTTTAGAAACCAAAGAGAAACAAGCTATTATTAAAAAATCGTTAGAGAGGATTCCGCAGCTACAAGAAAAATTAGGAATCACTTTAAATATTCCTTCGGCATATCGTATTGCTATTGAAGAAGACAAGTTTTTTTGGATACGTAAAAACATTAAACATGGTAGTATGAATCTTATGATCTATGAATTACCATTAGGAACGGTAACCAAAGATTCTAATACAGTTTCTAGTATCATAAAAATGAGAGACTCTATAGGAACTGTAAAAATTCCTACCCCAGAGGTTGGTCATTTTATTACAGAAGAGGCATATGCACCTTATCTTTATGAAATTGAATTAGATAATAGATTTACATTCGAGACCAAAGGAACCTGGGAGATCAAAGATCGTTTTATGGCGGGTCCATTTGTTAATTATGCTATAGAAGACATTGCGAATAATAGACTAATGGTACTAGAAGGCTTTGTGTTTGCTCCTTCGGTTAGTAAAAGAGATAATATGTTTGAACTCGAAGCTATTATAAAATCGATAACGTTTGACAAATAACACAATTTTCTGATTTTCTTAAAAAAATATTGCTTCGATACTTAGATATATAGCTATCAAATAGAGATATGTACACTAAAATTAATTTTCTTCAGAAATTGTAGAAAACTTTCTCCTTGGTATAAAATAATCTTTCATTTTTGGTATTATATTTAGCGATTCCAAAAACTTGATTTTATGAGTATCGTTTCCTTTATAGCGAAGCAGATTCCTGTTTCAGAAAAACAAATTGCTAAAACTATCTCCTTACTAGATGATGGGGCTACGATTCCCTTCATCTCTAGATATCGTAAAGAGATGACAGGAGATCTTGATGAGGTAGCTATTGGTGAGATCGTAAAACATAAAACAGCTTTTGAAGCTTTAGAAAAAAGAAAAGAAAGTGTATTAGTCACAATCAAAGAACAAGGAGCTTTAACACCAGAATTAGAGAGAAAAATTCTGGCTGCCGATACACTTACACAGGTAGAGGATTTGTATTTGCCATACAAGAAAAAAAGAAAAACCAGAGCTTCTGTTGCCAAAGAACTAGGATTAGAACCTTTGGCAAAGATCATTTTACAGCAAAAAGAGGAAGAAATTCTTTTTGTTGCCTCGCAATACCTAAACGATACTGTTACTAGCGAAGAGCTGGCATTACAAGGAGCAAGAGATATTATAGCAGAATGGATTAATGAAGATGAAAAAATAAGAAATAGATTACGAAGATTATATCAACGCAAAGCTACTATAGCCTCTACCATAATTAAAACAAAAAAGGATGATGTAGCTGCTCAGAAATACTTACAATATTTTGATTGGGAAGAGCCACTTCATAAATGTCCATCGCATCGACTACTGGCAATTTTAAGAGCCGAAAATGAAAAAATAGTAAGAGTAAAAATTACAGTACCAGAAGATGATGCATTAGATATCATAGATGATGTCATGATCAAAACAAATGTTGAAGCCTGTACAGATCATATGTTTTTGGCTGGTTCTGATGCTTATAAACGATTATTAACGCCAGCAATCTCTACAGAAATACTCAATCAATTTAAAGAAAAAGCAGATGATAGTGCTATAAAAGTTTTTGCACAAAACTTAAAACAATTACTATTAGCTTCGCCACTAGGGCAAAAGAGAATCCTGGCTTTGGATCCAGGTTTTAAATCAGGATGTAAAGTGGTGTGCCTGGACAACCAGGGTGATTTATTGCATAACGAGAATATTTATCCTCATCCTCCACAGCGGGAAACTACAGATGCCATTAAAAAAATACGATCTCTTACAAATGCATATAAGATTGAAGCTATTGCAATAGGAAACGGTACCGCTGCTCGAGAAACAGAGGCTTTTATTAAAAAAATACCATTTGATAAACCAGTTCAGGTGTTTATGGTAAATGAAAGCGGGGCTTCAGTATACTCGGCGTCCAAAATTGCAAGAGCAGAGTTTCCAACTTATGATGTAACTGTACGTGGGGCGGTATCAATCGGAAGACGATTAGCCGATCCTTTGGCAGAATTAGTAAAAATTGATCCAAAAGCTATAGGAGTGGGGCAGTATCAACATGATGTAGATCAAACCAAGCTCAAAAATGAATTGGATACGGTAGTAATGAGTTGTGTAAATGGTGTGGGGATTAATGTAAATACCGCTAGCGTTCCGCTATTAAGTTATGTTTCGGGTATAGGTGAAAAACTTGCAGAGAATATTGTAGCGTATCGATCAGAAAATGGAGCTATACAATCACGTGAAGAACTTAAAAAAGTACCGAGATTAGGAGGAAAAGCTTATGAACAAGCAGCAGCTTTTTTACGAATTACCAGTCCTAAAAATCCACTTGATAATTCTGCAGTACACCCAGAGCGTTATAAATTAGTTTCGAAAATGGCAAAAGATGCTGGAGTTCCTATAAATGAATTAATAGGAAATAGAGAGGCCATTACAAAAATCAAACTACAAAATTATATTACCGATGAGGTAGGACTTCCTACATTAACCGATATTGTTAGAGAATTAGAAAAGCCAGGTGTAGACCCAAGAAAAAAAGTAACTGTCTTTGAGTTTGATCCTAATGTAAAAACCATAGAAGACATAAAAACAGGAATGAAATTACCAGGAATTGTAAATAATATTACAAATTTTGGATGTTTTGTCGATATAGGGATTAAAGAAAGTGGATTAATTCATATCTCAAAATTAGCAAACGAATATATCAGTGATGTAAATGCTGTAGTACAATTACATCAACACTTGATCGTAACGGTAATTGATGTTGATATAAACAGAAAAAGAATTCAGCTTTCTCTTATTGACTAAAATATACAGCCCAAAAAATATTGTAATTTCTTATTTTATACTAAACGCAAATTGACAGAGATGTTAATTTGTCGATTTATGAATCGAAAAGATACATTCATTAGCTGAAATTGTATAACTACCAATTCTATGTCATAATTACTTTTTGATATGCATATGTTTGATTTTTAAGAATGTCTAAATATTTAAGACAAAAGAATCAATAAAAAACACCTGTTTTATTCCTAATGATTTAAGAACTATAACTTTTCTAGCACTATAGCTACTTAAAGAAAGCAATACTCTAGTTTTTAAAGCTTTAAGAAACTCGGGGAATTTTGGTAAGTAATTATGAAAAAATACTTGTATTTAAGTTTAATATTTGTTTTTAAAATTGTTTCGGCACAATCTATCGTCGATGTGCATACGGCTAGCTCAAATGTTATTGTAGTTGTTCTAGAAATGAGTGTAGAAAATCAGGATGTAATTCCCTCTACCTCTGGTTGGACCATAAATGGTACCATACCTGCTTCTATAGGAAGAGGTTCTAGTGTTTATGACGAAAAAAAGTATGATTGGACGGTGGGATATTATGAGATTGTTGTACGACATAATATATATCTCGAATTAAATCACAACTTAGTAAATAATACCAACTATACTATAGTAAGCCCTTATGGTACTATATCATTAGCTTTTTCTGATACCGAAGTGTTTTGTGAATCAATAAAAGTAAATCAAGAAGGATATAGCGAAAACGCAACAGGAAATTATGCCAACTTTGGCTATTATGGAGGTAGTCTTGGCTCCACAATGTTTGATGTGATACCAGACTATCAAGTAGTTAATGATAGTAATACTGTGATTACTTCTGGAAAGCTGATCTATTGGGGAGATGATACCGATATAGGACTGGCAACTTCTGGCGAACACGTATACAGGATAGACCTATCCAATGTTCCGGCAGGAGGACCATACCATATTGTTGTAAATGGTATTGGCAGATCCTACTCCTTTGGTGTTGGGAATGATTATTTGCGTAAAATAGCCGAGGTTCATGCCCGGGGGATGTTTCATCAACGTTGTGGTATCGAACTCAAAAGGCCATATACAGAATATGAAAGAGAAATATGCCATGAAGAAAGTGCTTTTACCATGAATACATGGTCTGCGTTAGGTTTTATTGATGTGCCTGCCAATACCGAAATGCATACTGTTATAGGTGGATATCATGATGCAGGAGATTTTGACAGACGGCCTTATCATACCGTTATTCCCATAACAATGCTCTCAACTTTTGAAGCGTTTCCTCAAAATTTTATTGATAGGCAATATAATATTCCAGAATCGGGAAATGGAATTCCTGATTTTCTTGATGAAGCTTTATGGGGCGTTTTAATTTGGGAAAATTTACAATTAAATCAGGATAACTGGGATAACCCAGATGATTTTGGAGGAGTAATGCAAGGAACAGAAACAATGGCGCATCCAACATATGGAGCACATAGGGCAGATTATGAAGATAATCGCCAATATGGTACTTTTGAAGTTGGAATTAAAACAACTCTTGAAGCAGCCGGAATGTTTGCACAAGCTTCGAGAATTATCGAACCTTATGATTCTGACAGAGCTTCAGATTTGTTGGAAAAGGCCGAACAAGCATGGTCTTACATTGATAAAAATTATGTTCCCGGAACACATCGTGGAGCTATGCTGTATGCTGCGTTACAAATGTATCTGGTTACTGCTATAGGTAATGATACAGAGGATGCACAGAATAGGTATCATACACTATTTAGAGATGAAGTATTAAACACTATCATTAACGGAGGGACATGGCCCGATCAGTACTTAGGAGGTAATATGTCTGCAACAATTAAATCTTCTCAGTTTATTAGTTATTTGCTTGTAAGTGATATTTATACAGATCCCACTATCAACGAAGGGTTGTTAAATGCACTCAAATTTCAGGCTGATACCGGAGGATATATGGGTTGGAATGAAAATGATTTTCCATATGCGCAAGGTGTTACAAAATATAATGGATGGGGAGCTTCTACTGCACAAGGTAGATATACAGAAGATCTTGGTTATATGATGCGATTAAGCACTTCAGAAGAAGATAAACAACATTATTATAACCAGATAAGCAATTATGCCAATTATTCCTTAGGACTTAACCCGCAAGGGCATAGTTATGTAACAGGATTGGGGGATAAACAACCCATAAGTCCGGCACACCTCGATAGCTACTATACCAAATACGGTGAATTACCAGGAGGAGGTACACAATCGATTATCGGAAATGTTCCTGGTATAGTTATCTATGGTAGTACCGAGGGCAGAAGCGGGCAACCATATCAAAGAGTTATTACAGACAAACTTTATCCAGTTTGGGATGACTTACCCGGGTTAAGAAGATGGAGTGACGGATGGTCTCTTATTAACGGAAACGAATTTACTACTTGGGAAACAATGGTTTGGAATGTATGTATGTTTGGTATTCTCTATGACGCTTCCAGCGATGAAACTGTAGTAGTAGACGAAGTAGATCAAGTAGATGATTTTAATGAACCCTACAACGAACTTATTGTTTATCCTAACCCTTCAGAGAATATCATAAATATTAGCTATTCTGAATTAGAAGGAACCAGAGTAGAGATAATAGATATGATTGGTAAAAGAATTTATCGTGAAATGATGAATCAAAATGAACATCTTATTAGGCACTCGTTTGCAGAAGGGGTGTATTTTTTGACGGTATCTAAAAAAGGAGAAACTCTCGTTAAAAAATTTATTGTTCAATAATAACTAGATAGTATATTCAAAAAAATAAAAATAAAAAAACCCAACTCTTATAAAGTTGGGTTTTTTATGTATTTGAATACAAAAATTATTTTTTCTCATCAATTTTAGGATCTTCTTCTTCTTTTGAGGCATCTTTAAATTCTTTTATACCACTACCAAGGCCTCTCATTAACTCAGGGATTTTCTTTCCACCAAATAAAAGCAACACAATTACTACGATTAGAGCAATTTGCCACGGGCCAATCATTCCTAAAAATATACTAGATAATATCATGATCTTAACTATTAGATTACAAAGTTAGCAAGAAATGATTAAATATATGTTTTTAGCTGTTAAAAAACGGATTTTTATATCAATTTTATCAAAATCAATAGACGATTTAGATATCAAAACCGTTGTGTTTTAGTATAAAGTAAGTTGAATTTATCTCTGACAGCATATTTACATCTCGCAAGATTAACTTTTTGTAAGAAAAGCGTTTTTGAGTAAAATAATAATGTAGTAATTTAATAAAAAAACAAAATTAGAAGGTAAAATGTAAATTTCGCAGGTAAAAGATAAACCCAAGATGAGTTCATTATGTATATTTGCGATTAATGATACCGATTTGATAACATTCTTTATTGAAGATGTAATCTATGGCAAAAAAGAACAAAGAACAAAAAAAAATTACCAAGAAGCTACTTAATAAGTATCGCCTGGTTATCCTTAATGAGGATACTTTTGAGGAACGAATATCATTTAAATTAAACAGGCTTAATGTTTTTGTAATGGTTACTATTACCTCAATTGTTTTGGTAGCAGGAACCACTTTTTTAATAGCATTTACTCCGCTTAGAGAGTATATCCCGGGATATTCATCTACCTCTCTTAATTTGAGAGCTAACCGATTGGTGGCTACTACAGATTCTTTGGAGTCGGTAATTAATATAAATCAGGAATATTATAAATCGATTAGAAAAGTACTTACAGGAGATGTAAAAACTGTAGAGTTTGATATTGATTCTGCAATACAATCCCAAAAGCTAAATCCAGAAGAAGTAGACCTTAAGCCTTCAGAACAGGATATAAAACTTCGTGAAGAAGTATCTAAAGAAGATAAATATAGCTTATTCGAAAGCGAAAAGTCAAGCTCTGATTTTTCATTATTTCCTCCGGTAAAAGGTAATATCACTTCTACCTATAACATAAATGAAAAACATTATGGTATAGATGTAGCTGTTCCTAAAGATACTCCGGTAAAAGCCGCATCTTCCGGAACTGTAATTTTTTCTGAATGGACCGCAGAAACTGGTCATGTAATTATACTTAAGCATAGTAATAACTTACTTACAGTATATAAACATAACGCTTCTCTAACCAAGCAACAAGGAGAGCAGGTTAAGGCCGGAGAAGTAATTGCAACAGCAGGTTCGACGGGAGAGTTATCTACAGGACCTCATTTACATTTTGAATTATGGCGAGATGGATACCCAACAGATCCTTCTAACTTTATTGATTTTGAACAATAATTATCTATGTCCTTAAAAACATTAGGAGCTAAAGTATTTGCTAAGCGAATTCGCAAAAAAATTAATAAATGGGCATCTAACCCAATAAAAACCCAGGAACAAGTTTTTGCAGACCTTATAGAAAAAGCAAAAAACACATCCTTTGGTAAAGATCATAATTTTCAGAATATAAAAACATATTCAGATTTTACTCAAAATGTCCCCATACGAGATTATGAAGAATTAAAATCATATGTAGATCGTGTTGTGGCTGGTGAGAATGATGTACTTTGGCCAGGAAAACCATTATATTTTGCTAAAACATCAGGAACTACGAGTGGAGCAAAATATATTCCTCTTACCAAAGATTCTATGCCCACTCATATTAGAGCTGCTCGTAACGCAATTTTATGCTATATTGAAGAAACCAAAAAAGCAAATTTTGTAGATGGTAAAATGATATTTCTTCAGGGAAGCCCAGAGATGAGTGAAAAGAACGGGATATTATTAGGAAGACTTTCGGGAATAGTGGCGCATTACGTACCTAAATATCTTCAAAAAAACAGAATGCCAAGCTGGGAGACTAATTGTATTGAAGATTGGGAACAAAAAGTTGATGCTATTGTTGAAGAGACAGCACATCAGAATATGACCGTAATAAGTGGTATTCCGCCGTGGGTACAAATGTATTTTGAAAAATTACAACAAAAGACAAACAAAACTATAGGAGAACTTTTTAAAGGCTTCGAGCTATTTATATATGGTGGTGTAAATTTTGAGCCCTATAAAGCTACATTTGAGAAATTAATTGGCAGAAAAGTAGCAGGTATCGAATTGTATCCGGCTTCAGAAGGATTTTTTGCATTTCAGGATAGTCAGAATGAAAAAGGAATGTTGTTGCAACTGGATTCTGGGATGTTTTATGAGTTTGTAAAAGCAGATGAATTTTTTGAAGAAAACCCAAAAAGATTAACTATTGGTGAGGTCGAAATAGGAGTAAATTATGTAATGCTCGTTTCTACTAATGCTGGGTTATGGGCATATAATATTGGAGATACAGTACTGTTTACAAACACATCACCTTACAGAGTAATCGTTTCTGGTAGAATAAAACATTTTATTTCGGCATTCGGAGAACATGTGATTGGTAAAGAAGTTGATCAAGCCATTAAAGATGGTATAGAAGCTACCGGGATAATGATTAACGATTTTACTGTGGCACCACAAGTTAATCCAGATCAAGACGAATTGCCATATCACGAATGGTTTATAGAATTTTTAGAAACCCCAGAAGATACCGAAAAATTAGCTTTGGAAATTGAGAATTCGTTGCGAAAACAGAATTCATATTATAATGATTTGATCGAAGGAAAAGTATTGAGAACATTAAAAATAACTCCTGTTCCTAAAGATGGATTTAAAGATTATATGAAATCTGTTGGTAAACTAGGAGGGCAAAATAAACTTCCAAGACTTTCTAATGATAGAAATATAGTAGATGTACTCACAACTATAATAGACAAATAGTCCTAATTGAATTTTAATGTTCAGTTAGTATACTTATATTTGCTAGGAAAAATTTATGGCAAATCTTATATTACAAGGAAGAACGAGGGCTCAGGAAAGTTCTAGCGCAATTGAACGCATGTACATAACTATGCGCCATCTATTTAATAGAGGTTTTTATAAACCCATGGGAGTTTCTGGAGATACCCTTAGAGAGGCATTGTTAATACTTCGCCCAGAGATTTATGGCTCTGTTGCAGAAGAAAAAGTAGAACTTAACGGGTTGCTCTATGTTATTGATCGTTTGCCATTTGGTATTGAAGAATGCAGATATATTAACTTAACAAGTGACGAAGGATATAAAAACTCTCACTTTAAAGCTATAGTACCCCCAAAAAGACGCAGGAACTGCTATCGTATAGATGAGGAGCAAATGAATATCGAGATTACCAGAGGGCGATCAGAAATATACGATATTCTTACACACCTTACCTTTTTATTTATAGAATCACATAAGATCATGAATCGAGTGGTGATTAATGAGCAAGGAAACGTTACAAGAGATTGGCAAAAATTAGAAAAAGCCGTAACATCTAAAAAAGATTTAACCAAAGCCGAAAGAGAAGTCGCTTTGACCCATACAGCTAATATTTTAGGAAGAACCTTTGAAGAAGTTTCTTCTGTATATGGTAGTTTTTCGTGCCCAGAAAATAAAGAGCGGTTCTTAGATATTATTTATTGGTTGGGTAAGCTGGCGATAGAAGAATCAATTGAAGATGAAAAGAGAATTGTAACCTTTAGCCCGGTATTAAGAGAAAGGCTGGGCCATCATATTCATGGAGAGATTTGGGCAAATACAATTAAAAATAAACTAGAAGAACTAAATTTACTTGATCGCCCAATTCACATCATTAGTGCTAATATGCATAGTGTAATGAATGCATTATACGCCCCGATAGCATTAAAAACTGAACTAAAGGACAAAAGCACTTTTGATGTTTATGAATCATTAAGCGATAATAAAAATGATAAATTAAGAGCAAAAGTACGAAAGTTAGCCTTGCAAAAAGGAATGACTTATATAGAAGATCATAGTGGTGCAAATATTAATGTTCAAATATTTGATACTGCTCGATATGCCGATGGGGGATATAAAGATCTGATTACCGATATCGAAGATAAAGAAAAGCCGGTAATCATTGTTATGGATTATGCGTTTGGTGAGCAGGCATATGAAACGATGGATGAACTATTAAAACCATATATCACTTCTCAAGGCAACAAAACACATATAGATGTTAAATCTATATCTATTATGGGTAAAGCAGGTATTCTTGAAGGAGGAAAAGGAGATATAATGATACCATCTGCTCATGTTTTTGAAGGGACTGCAGATAATTATCCATTTAAAAATCAATTAAAAAAGAAAGAATTAGAAGGACATGGCATTGATATCTATGATGGCGCAATGATTACAGTTCTCGGAACGTCTTTGCAAAATAGAGATATCCTGAAATTTTTTCATGATTCTACCTGGAATGTAATTGGATTAGAAATGGAAGGAGCACATTATCAAAAAGCGATACAATCAGCCTCAAAACTTAGAGGTAGTATCAGTCCAAAAGTAAAAGTACGATACGCTTATTATGCCTCAGATAACCCCTTAGAAACAGGAAGTACATTAGCTTCTGGAGGATTAGGAACTACAGGAGTAAAACCAACATACCTAATAACCGAAAAAATAATTGAACAAATATTTAAAGAAAGATAATAATTATGAGTAATGAAAATTACAATGACGAAATAGATTTAATGCAGATCTTTGGTATGATTAAGAAGACTTTTAAAAGCTTTTTAAGATCGATTATATCTGTAATTGTATTCTATAAAAAGAAATGGATTTTATTTTTTATTTTATTTGTTGTAGGTGGAGTAACCGGATATTTTATTGATCAAAATCAAGATACAAAAGATAAGTATGTGCAAGAAATTATAATCGAACCGAAATATAATAGTGCAAAGTATATTTATGATTTTATAGAAGAGCTGGAAAATAATTTTCAAGATGATAATTTTCTTAAGAACCTAGGAATTAGCCTGGATCATGCTAAAAACATAAAAAAAATTTCTATTGAACCTGTAATAAAAGGCACAGATGTTTTAGATAATTTACAAGAGCGATATAAAAATAGAGAGTTCTTTAAAGACATAATGACAGCATATGAAGAAGGTAAATTAGAAGAAGAAGGGTTTAGAGATTTTTATAAACATCATAAACTTACTATTAATTTCAATAAAGCAAGTGAGTATAATAGTAAAATGATTTCGTCTATTTTAGGGTATATTAAATCAAATAAATATTATCAGAAAATATCAAATCTTACGCTAAAACAAAAAAAAATAGATATAGAAAGAAATAAGAAATCATTACAATTTATTGATGCGTATTTAAGTAATTTGGAAAAAGCACCATTAAAGGCAGAAAACGAAGCCATTATTATTTCCTCAGGATCAGAATTGCCTATGGTTTCTATAGCTTCTCTATTACAAAAAAAAGAACTTTTAATAGAGTTAATTAATGACCAGGAACGTGCTTTGATTCTTGATAAAGAAATCTTTTCTTTTGTCGACTATGGAGATGTTATATCAAAACGTAAGAAATTACTAAACCGTATGATGATACTAATCCCACTACTTCTTATAGGACTGTTTTCTTTATTCTATTTTCTCAGATATTTGAATAGAGAGATAAAAGAATTTGTTAAAGACGAATAATAATAGGTTTTTACAATTTAATACTTGTTCATTTAGGCAGTATACTTTGTCAAAATCTATGAAAGAACTAATAAAAAGCAATAATTATGCTGTATCCATTAAAATTTCGACCAATTCTAAAAGAAAAAATATGGGGAGGAAATAAATTAAAAACTATTCTCAATAAACCTATAATAGATGAGAATACTGGTGAAAGTTGGGAAATATCTACGGTGGGTGATGATATTTCGGTAGTATCTAACGGAAAGTTAGAAGGAGAAAAACTAGACCATCTAATTAAAGAATATAAAGAAGATTTGTTAGGTAATAAGGTATATCAGCAATTTGGAGATCAGTTTCCTTTGTTAATTAAATATATCGATGCCAAAGATGACTTATCTGTTCAGTTACACCCTAATGATGAATTAGCAAAAAAACGACATAATTCTTTTGGAAAAACTGAAATGTGGTATGTTGTTCAAGCTGATGCTGACGCTAAATTAATTGTTGGTTTTAATAAAGATACCACGAAAGATGAATATGAAACGTTCCTGAAAGAGAGGAAAATTACAGAATTGCTAAATTTTGAAGACATTTCAAAAGGAGATAGTTATTTTATTAAAGCAGGAAGAATACACGCCATTGGAAAAGGATCATTGATTGCTGAAATTCAACAAACGTCAGATATTACGTATAGAGTATACGATTGGGATAGAAAAGACAGTAATGGAAATGAGAGAGAATTGCATACAGACCTTGCATTAGATGCTTTAGATTTTAAAGGAGACAGATCTTTTAAATTAGAATACGAAAAGGATAAAAACAAAATTAATAATCTTATTTCTGGCACATATTTCACAACAAATACACTTGAAATTGATCATGATTTAAAAAGAGATTACAAACACCTAGATTCGTTTAAAATCTTGATGTGTGTTGAAGGAAATGGTGAAATAAGAACTGATAATAATTCTACAAGTATCTCATTTGGTGAAACCATATTGATTCCGGCCAAAATTGAAAACTTACAAATTAAAAGTAATACTCAAGGAATGAAATTATTAGAAGTTTATATCTAATATATTATGAAGGGAAACATATTAATAACAGGAGGTGCAGGATTTATAGGGTCGAATTTTGTGAATCTTATTTCAAAGAATAATGACTCAAAAATTATCAATCTTGATGCATTAACCTATGCCGCTGATCTTGCTAATGTTGAAGTCCAAAATAACACAAACTATACTTTTATAAAAGGAGATATTTGTGATTGGAGTGTGGTTGAAAAAGTTTTTGTAGAACATAATATTGATACCGTAGTTCATTTTGCTGCAGAATCTCATGTCGATAACTCTATTGAAGGCCCAAAAGCTTTTATTGAAACCAATATTGTTGGAACTTTTAATTTGCTACAAGCTGCATACCAAACATGGATGAAAGCTCCAAATCAACCAAAGCTAGAATTTGAACACGCTCGATTTTTACATGTTTCTACAGATGAGGTCTACGGCACATTAGGAAAGACAGGCCTTTTTACAGAGGAAACACCTTATGCACCTAATAGCCCGTATAGTGCCTCAAAAGCATCTTCTGATATGTTAGTTCGTAGTTATTTTCATACCTATGGCTTACCAGTGGTAACAACAAACTGCTCAAATAATTATGGTCCTAGACAGCATAACGAAAAACTAATCCCAACGATTATTAGAAAAGCTATTAATGAAGAAAATATACCTATTTATGGTGATGGCAAAAATATAAGAGATTGGTTATATGTTCTGGATCATTGTAAAGGAATAGATTTAGTATTACGTACTGGAAAAATTGGAGAGACATATAATATTGGAGGAAAAAATGAAAGAGAAAACATATATATTGCCAGGACTATTTGTGAAATTTTGGATACTATAATTCCAAGAAGTACTTCTAAATCATATAAAGATCTTATCACATATGTTACCGACAGACCTGGTCATGATTTTAGATATGCTATTGACGCTTCTAAAATTGAAAATGAATTAGGGTGGAGTGCAGAAGAAAATTTTGAAACAGGAATCAAAAAAACGATAGATTGGTACTTAAAGAAGTATAAAAACTAAGAACGTTTATAATTTTCAGTATAGACTAGATATGTTTTAAATGTTTTTGAAATAATTTTGTAATTGATAAAACCTCGGACTTCAAACATCCGACATCAGAGAAAAAGAGATGAAAGGAATAATATTAGCAGGGGGATCAGGAACACGTTTACATCCACTTACACGGGCGATTAGTAAACAATTAATGCCAGTTTATGACAAACCAATGATATATTATCCTCTTTCTACATTAATTTCTGCAGGGATTAGAGAGATTTTAATCATATCTACTCCTCAAGATTTGCCATTATTCGAAAAACTATTAGGTGATGGCAAAACTTATGGTTGTAGGTTTGAGTATGCTGTTCAGGATCAACCAAACGGATTAGCAGAAGCTTTTATTATTGGCGAAAAATTTATTGGCGATGATAAAGTTGCCTTAATACTGGGAGATAACATTTTTTATGGATCCGGATTAGAAAAACTGTTAGAAAACAATAATGATCCCGATGGTGGCATTATATATGCGTATCATGTTCAAGATCCAGAACGATATGGAGTTGTTGATTTTGATAAAAATGGAAAAGTTACTTCGATTGAAGAAAAACCAAAACAACCAAAATCAAATTATGCTGTCCCCGGAATTTATTTTTACGATAATAAAGTAGTAGAAATTGCTAAAGCTATTAAACCAAGTGCTCGAGGAGAATTAGAAATTACTGATGTAAATAATGTATATCTGAAACAAGGAAAATTAAAAGTAAGCATACTTGATAAAGGTACGGCCTGGTTAGATACAGGAACGTTTAACTCTCTCATGCAAGCAAGTCAATTTGTTCAGGTTATAGAAGAACGACAAGGGCTTAAAATTGGAGCTATAGAAGAAATAGCGTATAAAAAAGGTTTTATCGATAAAGATCAGCTTCAGGAATTGGCAAAACCATTATTGAAAAGCGGATATGGTAAATATTTATTACAACTAGATTAAGATGGAAATTCAATCTACGTTTATTGACGGATGTTTTATCCTTAAACCTAGAGTGTTTGATGATAAAAGAGGCTCTTTTTTTGAAAGTTTTAACCAAAAGGTATTCGAAGAAATTACTGGGTTAAAGGTCGATTTTATACAGGATAACCAATCTGTTTCTAAGAGAGGAGTAGTTAGAGGATTGCATTTTCAAACAGGCGACTATATGCAGGCAAAATTGGTTAGGGTAGTTAAAGGAGAGGTATTAGATGTAGTTGTTGACCTAAGGCCTAATTCTAAAACATATAAAGAACACTTTTCTATTGTGTTAAATGATCATAATAATTTTCAGCTATTTGTTCCCAGAGGCTTTGCACATGGGTTTATTACATTGAGTGAAAGTGCAATTTTTAGTTATAAATGTGATAACTATTATCATAAATCTTCAGAATCAGGAATCATATATAATGATCCCGATCTTGCAATTGATTGGAAATTAGACGCTTCTGAAATTCAATTGTCAGAAAAGGACAAAGATTTAGCTTTTGTAAAAGACTTAAAATTATAATACCTCAAAAATCATAAAAAAACAAACTTGTTTTTTTAAAGTAAATACTTGATGTTAAAAAAAATGTTAACGCTCATTTTTGTTTAGTTTTTTTTATTACTTTGCCCTGAATTTCTTTTAAAATTTTAAAAGAAAAACCTGGATTTTTTTGGGAAAGCACAATGCTAGTGCTTTATAATTGACGTTTTTCCTACCCTATCGTCAAAATAATAATATTTCATTGATTCTAATAGATAAGAGACTTTTTATACATGTCTCCAGGTTTTGAATCTGCGATATTATGTTGTTTAGTTTTATTTAAAATTTATCAATTTTTTGGGCATGATTGCTCCTTAAAACAAATTAACCTACGACGATGAAAGAAAACACTTCAGAAGAAATTGACTTGGGAGAGTTATTTAGATTGATTGGTAATGCTCTTAATAGATGTATTAAGTTTATTGATGGGATTTTTAAAAACCTTTTTCATCTTTTTATTCTTTTTCTTAAGTTCATAAGGGCTCACTTTTTAAAATTTGTAACTGTGACATTTATAGGAGCCATAATAGGAGGATACTTAGATTATAAGTCATTACCGGTATATAAATCTTCTATGATTATAGAACCTAACTTTAATAGTGTTCAACAACTATATAACAATATTGAATTTTATAATCAATTAGCAGAGCATCAAGAGAGTAAAGCTTTATCCGAGGCTTTACAAGTTAGTGAAAACGAAGCATCATATATTAAAAAAGTTACAATAGAATCATTTTCTGATGAAACACAACGAATAAAACAGTTTAGTGAATTCATTAGTGGACTTGATTCTATCTCTCAAAAGCAAGTGGATTATGAATATTATTTAAAGAATTTTAATGATATCAACGCAAAGTTTCATAGAATACAAATAGAAGCAACCTCTCCAGAAATAGCAAAACGATGCCAAAAAGCAATTGTAACATCAATAGAGAATAATGAGTACTTTAGACTTCAGAAAGAAATTAACGATCGTAATATTGCCCTTAAAGACTCGGTTATAGACATTCAACAGGAAGAAATTAATGATTTGCAAGCATTTTATAAGAAGATAAAAATCATGGAAGCTCAAAAACCTGACGGGATTACTAATATTAACTTGGCAGAAAATCAATCGGATCAGGTATCAGAGATCGAATTACTAAATCAGGCAGGGAAACTAAAAGACGAAAAAATTGAATTAAACAATGAAAAAGCAAATACGAAGAATACCATTAATATTATTTCAGAATTCCCTAACAAAGGAGCTTTGGTAAATGATTTTATGAATAAAAAAATCGTATTGGTACCCATAGTATTTGTTACTATCTTATTTTTGATCCTAATTCTTATTTCATTAAATACCTATTTAATGAAATATGACAAATTAAATACATGAATTTGGTAAGATAATAGATGGAAAAACAATCGAAGAAAAACAATATTTTGATTACAGGATCAAGTGGTCAATTAGGACAATGTATAGAAAAAATAAAGAAAAACTATCCTGGATTACAATTGCATTTTGCCAGTTCTGAAATCTTAGATATCACAAAAAATGAAGAGGTACAACATTTTTTTAAGAATAAGTCATTCAATTTTGTAGTGAATTGCGCTGCATATACCAACGTAGAACAAGCAGAAAAAGAACCAGAAAAAGCGTTTTTGGTTAATGCAACCGGAGTACTAAATTTGGCACAAGTCTGTAAAGAGTATAATATCACACTTATACATATATCTACCGATTATGTTTTTGATGGGACTAAAAAAACTCCTTATGTCGAAGAAGATGACCCAAATCCCATTAATGAATATGGAAAATCAAAATTAGCCGGAGAGCAATATATTAAGGAAATTCTGGAGAAATATTTTATCATTAGAACATCATGGTTGTATTCTGAATTTGGACATAATTTTTTTAAAACTATTATGAAAAAATCTAAAACAGAACAAGAACTAACTATTGTAACCTCAGAAACAGGCACCCCTACAAATGCTAATGACTTAGCAAAATTTATATTAGATATGATAGTAATTAACTATCGAAAGTATGGTATTTATCATTTTAGTAATCTTGGTAAAGCCACTTGGTATGATTTTGCTAATGAAATATTAAGAGTTTCAGATAAACTTGACTATATAATGCTTAAAAAAACCGATAATTACCCTACTTTTGCACAAAGACCTAAGTATAGTGTTTTAAGTAAAGAAAAATGTATTGATTCTTTTCATTTCAAAATTTTGAATTGGAAAAATTCATTAAAAAATTTACATTCAATTATTCAATGAAAAAAAACCTAATTGTTTTTGGAACAAGACCAGAAGCTATTAAAATGGCACCTTTAGTTAAAGAATTTCAAAAACATTCAGATATTTTTGAGACAAGAATTTGTATTACAGCTCAACATCGAGAAATGTTGGATCAAGTACTATCATTTTTCGAAATTACACCTAATTATGATCTCAATTTAATGAAACCCAATCAAAATTTGTATACACTTACTGCAGATATTATTGTGGGTCTAAAGCCAATTTTTGAAGAGTTTAAACCTGATTATGTATATGTTCATGGGGATACTACAACTACAATGGCATCTAGTATAGCTGCTTTTTATTCTGGAGCTAAAGTTTGTCACGTTGAGGCGGGCTTAAGAACATTTAACATGAAATCTCCATTTCCCGAAGAAATGAATAGAAGTGTAACCGGAATAATTTCTGATGTTCATTTTTCTCCAACCGAGACTTCTAGACAGAATTTAATTAATGAGAATAAAGATTCTAATTCTATAATAATTACAGGAAACACTGTTATTGATGCTCTACAGTTTAGTGTTGAAAAAGTTAACACTGATCAGTTTAAGGATAAAGAAATAGAAGAATTAAAAAAAATTGTTCTGGCAGATAAAAAATTGATACTTGTTACAGGGCATAGAAGAGAGAATCATGGACAAGGATTTATTAATATTTGTGAAGCTTTAAAAAAAATAGCAACTGATAATTCAGACACACAAATTATTTACCCAGTACATTTAAATCCAAATGTTCAGAAACCGGTATATGAACTTTTAGATAAAGTTGATAATATTAAATTAATATCACCTCTTTCTTATCCTGCATTTGTCTGGCTAATGAGTCAATCCTATTTAATCATAACTGATAGTGGAGGAGTACAAGAGGAAGCTCCAAGTTTAGGAAAACCAGTTTTAGTGATGAGAGATACTACCGAAAGACCAGAAGCCGTTGAAGCAGGAACGGTGATTTTAGTGGGTACAGATAAAAATAGAATAATATCAGAAACAAAGAGACTTTTAGAAGATAAAAGTTCGTATGAAAATATGAGTGAGCTACATAATCCTTATGGTGATGGAAAGGCTTGTAAACGAATTGTAGAATATATTTCAAAAAATTATAATGGATAATAAACCTAGCGTAGTAATGATCGGTTTAGGATATATTGGACTCCCAACGGCTGCCTTAATAGCAGATCATAAAGTACATGTTCATGGAGTAGATATTAATCCAAAAGTTGTAGATATAATTAATGCAGGTAAAATTCATATTGTTGAACCAGAACTTGATGAAGCAGTTGCAAATGCTGTAAAAGAAGGATACTTAAAAGCCTCAATAACTCCTGTTGAAGCAGATGCGTATCTTATTGTCGTTCCTACTCCTTTTAAGGGTAAAAATGAACCAGACATTTCTTTTGTAGAATCTGCAACTAGAGGTATAATACCTTTACTAAAAGAAGATGATCTATATATTATTGAATCTACATCTCCAATAGGAACGACAGAAAAAATGATGCATTTAATTTATACAGAACGACCAGAGCTAGAAGGAAAATTAAATATTGCGTATTGTCCAGAGAGAGTTTTACCTGGTAATGTTATGTATGAATTGGTTCATAATGATAGAGTTATTGGAGGTATTGATGAGAAATCTACCAATAAAGCTTTAGATTTTTATAAAAAGTATATTAAAGGAGATTTACATAAAACGAATGCCAGAACGGCTGAGATGTGTAAGTTAGTTGAAAACTCTTCCAGAGATGTACAAATTGCGTTCGCAAATGAATTATCTCTTATTTGTGATAAAGCAGATATTAATGTCTGGGAGCTTATTAATTTGGCAAATAAACATCCTAGAGTAAATATATTACAACCTGGATGTGGGGTTGGTGGCCATTGTATAGCTGTAGATCCGTATTTTATTGTTGCAGATTACCCTATGGAGTCACAAATCATTGGTAAAGCACGTGAAATAAATAATTATAAATCATTCTGGTGTGCAGAGAAAGTAAAAAATGCAAAACTTGAGTTCGAACTGAAGCACGGAAGAAAACCAAGCATAGCACTAATGGGACTTGCTTTTAAACCCAATATAGATGATTTAAGAGAATCTCCCGCAAAGTATATAGCACAAAAAGTATTACAGAATGCTAACAATGAAGAGTATTACATTGTTGAGCCTAATATAGAAACTCATACGGTATTTAAGCTTACCGATTATAAAGACGCAGCAGAAAAAGGAGATATTATTGTATTTTTGGTTGCTCATAAAGAATTTAAGAAACTAGAAATATCAGAAGACAAGGTTGTATTGGATTTTTGTGGAATTACGAATAGATGATAGAGAATAAATTAATAGAAAATGAAATTGCTATAATAGGGTTAGGCTATGTCGGTCTGCCTCTTGCAGTTGAATTTGGCAAACATAATTTTAATGTTATAGGTTATGACATTAATTCTTCTAAAGAAAACTGCCCCGATATAAGAAACTCTAAAGTAATTGATGTAATTAATGAACTTAAAGAGTTTGGGGTTGAAGTTGAGATTTATGACCCACATGCCGATCATAAAGAAGTTAAAAAAGAATATAACGTTGACTTGATTAATGAACCAAAAAGAAAATACGATACTATTATTTTAACTGTAGGGCATGATGAGCTCAAGAGATTAAATATCAATGAGTTAAGCAACACCAGTGTTATGATTTACGATGTAAAAAGTTTTTTCCCAAAAGAATTAATAACAGATAGACTTTAAGATATGAGTAAAAAAAAGTACTATGCTCATGAGACAGCAGTAATTGATGATAATTGTATCATCGGAAGAGACACAAAAATATGGCACTTTTCTCATATAATGTCTAATTGCGATATTGGCGAAGCTTGTAATATTGGTCAAAATGTGGTTGTATCTCCAGAAGTTAAGCTTGGAAGCAATGTAAAAGTACAAAATAATGTTTCTATATATACAGGAGTAGTATGTGAGGATGATGTTTTCTTGGGGCCGTCAATGGTGTTTACCAATGTTATCAATCCTAGAAGTGCAGTTAACCGAAGAGGAAAATATGCAATAACAAATGTAAAAAAAGGAGCATCAATAGGAGCTAATGCAACAATTATTTGTGGGAATGATATTGGTGAATATGCATTGATAGGTGCAGGTGCAGTGGTTACAAAATCAATCAAACCTTATGCATTAATTGTTGGTAATCCTGCAAGACAAATTGGTTGGGTTAGTGAATACGGGCATCGATTAATTTTTGATGACAACAATGAAGCAGTTTGCCCAGAAAGTAATCAAGAATATAAATTAAACCCTAAGGGAGATATTGTAGAAAGAATTAGATAATTAAAATGAAAATAGATTTTGCTAATTTAACAAAAGCCTATCTAGAGCATAGAAAAGCTATTGATGAGGCTATGCGTAATGTGGTTTCTTCCTCTAGATTTATAATGGGAGAAGAGGTGCGAGAATTAGAAAAGCAATTACAACAATATACAGGTTCTAAGCATGCGATTACATGTGCATCAGGAACAGACGCACTTATACTAGCTATGATGGCATTGGATATTAAGCCGGGAGATGAAATTATCACAACTCCTTTTACATTTATTGCTACTGCAGAAACCATTGCTTTTTTAGGAGCCATTCCGGTATTTGTTGATATCGATGAAGCCACGTATAACATAGATGTCAATCTTATAGAAGAAAAAATAACATCAAAAACTAAGGCGATAATGCCTGTTTCACTCTATGGACAAATAGCCGATATGGATGAAATTAATACGTTAGCTATTAAGTATGACTTAGCAGTTATTGAAGATGCAGCACAGAGTTTTGGAGCTACTTATAAAGGCAAAAAAAGCTGTAATCTTTCTACAATAGGTTGTACTTCTTTTTTTCCAGCAAAACCATTAGGGTGTTTTGGTGATGGAGGAGCTCTTTTCACAAACAATGCAGAGTTGTCAGATAAAATAAAGAGTATACGAGTGCATGGTCAAACAGAGCGATACATTCATAAATATATTGGTATTGGTGGACGGTTAGATACATTACAAGCAGCAATCTTAATAGAAAAACTAAAACATTACGAGAAAGATATTATTAGAAGACAGAGTGTTGCAAAAAAATATAATGAGCACCTTGGCAATGATACTACTATTCCGTTTATAAAAGAAAATAACATCTCAGTATGGGCTCAATATTCCATTCGTGTGAAAAATCGAAAAGATATTCAAACTACCATGAAGAAAAAAGGAATACCTACAGCTGTACATTATCCTAAACCACTTCACTTACAAGAATGCTTCGAATATTTAGGGTATAAAGAGGGGGATTTTCCAGTTTCAGAAAATGTATCTAAAGAAATTATGAGTTTACCTATGAATCCTTATCTAACAGATATAGAAATACAATACATAACAAAAGAATTGAAAGAACTACTATGAAGAACTTTGCACTAATTGGAGCAGCAGGTTATATTGCTCCAAGACATATGAAAGCAATTAAGGATACTAATAATGTATTATTGGCAGCTTACGATAAAAATGATAGTGTTGGTATTATAGATTCTCACTTTCCTACTGCTGACTTTTTTGTCGAGTTTGAAAGATTTGATAGGCATATTGAGAAACTTAAATATGAACAAAATTTATTTTTGGATTATGTGAGTATATGTTCTCCTAATTACTTACACGATGCGCATATAAGATTTGCATTACGCAGTGGAGCTGATGCAATATGTGAAAAACCACTGGTTTTGAATCCATGGAATATTGATAAGCTTCAAAAGGTTGAAGAGAAAACAGGTAGAAGAATTTATAATATTCTCCAACTTAGGGTGCACCCATCAATAATAGCTTTAAAAGAAAAGGTAAAAAATGCTAAAAAAGACACCAAATTTGAGGTAGATCTAACTTATTTAACTTCTAGAGGCAATTGGTATCATACTTCTTGGAAAGGAGATAAAAGTAAATCCGGAGGAATTGCTACAAATATAGGAGTTCATTTTTATGATATGCTGTCTTGGATTTTTGGAGATATTCAAGAAAATGTAGTTCATATTCATGAAGAAGACAGAGCAGCAGGATATCTAGAATTTGAAAATGCAAGAGTTCGTTGGTTTTTATCCATTAATGCAAAATACCTACCAAAAGAGGTAAAAGAAAAAAAGCAAACTACTTTTAGATCGATAACAATAGATGGAGAAGAATTAGAGTTTAGTGGAGGCTTTACTGATCTGCATACAATGGTATACCAAGATATTTTAGATGGAAAAGGATATGGTTTGGGTGCAGCTAGAACAGCAATAGAAATTGTTCATAATATAAGAAATACGGAGCCAATAGGAGTAAAGGGTGAATATCATCCTTTTTTATAATTTAATAAATCAGAAGGTCATTTACAAATAGTTCTTTGGGGTTATAAATAAAGATAGTACCTTTAATAAAATAAGATATAATAATGGATTTTACTGGAAAATCACTTTTGATAACAGGAGGTACGGGATCTCTTGGAAAAGCATTAACAAATCATATTCTATCTAATCATTCTGAAATTAGAAGATTGATTATTTTGTCAAGAGATGAGCAGAAACAATTTCAAATGGCTCAGGAATATCCAATGAATGAATACCCACAGATTAGGTTTTTTATTGGAGATGTTAGAGATAAAGAAAGACTTATAAGAGCATTCAAAGGAGTTGATTATGTAATTCATGCTGCAGCAATGAAACATGTACATTTGGCAGAATACAATCCAGAAGAATGCATAAAAACTAATATAGGTGGTGCTCAAAATGTAGTTGACGCCTGTTTGTCAACAAATGTAGAAAGAGTTGTAGCTTTATCAACAGATAAAGCATGTGCGCCTATTAACCTTTATGGAGCGACCAAGCTTACTTCAGATAAACTTTTTATTGCTGCTAATAATATTAAGGGTCATAATCCTATTCGATTTTCTGTAGTTAGATATGGTAACGTTATGGGATCTAATGGTTCTGTTATTCCATTTTTTATTAATAAAAAGAAAGAAGGAATCTTACCTATTACTTCTAAGGATATGACACGGTTTAATATTTCACTTCAGGGTGGGGTAGACATGGTAATGCATGCTTTAAAAAATGCATGGGGAGGTGAATTGTTTGTGCCTAAAATTCCTTCATATAAGATAATGGATGTTGCCGAAGCAATTGGGCCTGAATGCAAAAAACCAGTAGTAGGTGTTCGACCGGGAGAAAAGATTCATGAAGAAATGATTACTCCTTCGGATAGTATTTATACTTATGATTTAGGAAAATATTATACAATACTACCTGCAACACCAAATTGGAATTTAAATGATTTTATAGATACTTTTAATGCTAAACATGTATCATCAGGATTTAGCTATAGTTCAGGGGAGAATACTGAATGGGAAACTGTAGAAACACTAAGACAGTTAATTAAGGAACATGTTGATCCTAATTTTAAAGTTTAAGTTTTGGAATCAACACAAAAATTAATTTTAGGAACTGTTCAATTTGGCTTGGAATACGGAATTAATAATAAGATTGGTAAGCCAAGTAAAGAAAGGGTTTATGAAATTTTAAATTATGCATTTGAAAATAATATAAATACATTAGACACAGCTGAAGCCTATGGAAATGCTCATGAAGTTATTGCTGATTATCATAAAAATAATCAAAACCGATTTGAAATCATTAGTAAGTATAAAAAAGATATAATAGGGTTAGATAAAAATATTCTAAAACGTGTTGAGGACCATTTAAAAGTATTAGATATAAATTCACTTAGAGGATATTTTTTTCATGATTTTCATGATTTTATTGAATACGTAGGCAAGAATGAAATTCAAATAAAAAAGCTACTAATGACAGGTTTAGTAAAAAAAATAGGAGTTTCTGTATATACTAATGAACAATTAGAAACGCTACTTGATTTTGATTTTATACAATTAGTTCAAGTCCCCTTTAATTTATTTGATAATGCATTTCAAAGGGAAAAAGTATTAAAGCGTATTCATGAAAAAGGAATAGAAATTCATACTAGATCAGCCTTTTTACAAGGATTATTTTTTAAAACTCTTGATAGCTTACCATCAAAATTTGACTCCATACGTGAATCACTTCATTTCATTCAAAACGTATGTAAGGAAAAAGGATTTAAAATGGAACAATTGGCATTAAACTATCCATTATCAAAAAAATATATAGACCAAGTATTAATTGGTGTAGATAATTTAGAACAATTAAAATCTAATCTACATTCAGTCTCTAAAACCATTTCGAGTAAGGTTTTTGATACCATAGATGCTATTCAGATAAATGAAGAAAAGTTGTTGAATCCGTCAAATTGGTAAAAATGAAAATTGTAGCAATCATTCAGGCTAGAACAGGGTCTACGAGATTACCAAACAAAATATTTAAGAGTTTAGCGGGAAAACCACTAATTACTCATGTTATAGATAGATTAAGATATTCTAAATATTTAAATGATATTATTATTGCTACTACAATTGCAAAAAATGATGATAGTATTGAAAAATGGGCTAATAAAAATGGAGTAAGTGTTTTTAGGGGCTCAGAAGATAATGTTTTGGAAAGGTATTGTTTGGCAGCAAGACATTTTGATGTCGATATTATTGCCAGAATAACTTCGGATGACCCTTTTAAAGACTATAGAATATTAGATAAGGCCATTGAAAAGCTTATTGATGAGAAGTATGACTTTGTATGCAATAACAACCCTGTATCTTTTCCAGAAGGCTTGGATGTTGAGGTATTAACCAGAGCTGCATTGGAAAACTCGTATACAAATACAGAATCAGACTTTGAACGTGAACATGTAACACAATATATACATAAAAATCCTGACAAGTTTAAGATTTTTAATATTAGAAATCTTAAAAATTTATCATCCTATAGATGGACAATAGATACAAAGGATGATTATATCTTTGTAAGCGAAGTATATAATAGATTATATAAAGAGGGAGAACTGTTTCTTTCAGAAGATATTTATGATTTATTAGATACAGATTCAACGTTATTGGAAATCAATAAAGATGTAAAAAAAAGTGATTTATATAGATAAATAGAAAATATGAAAAGAATAACAGATTTAGAAAAAAAATATGTTTTAGATGCGTTGGATAATGAATTTGCAACATCAAAAAATAGCATTTATACTAATAAGATGGAGTCTAAATTCGCTGAAATTTTCAAACATGATTTTTGTATAAGTCATGTGAACGGAACTGCAACAATGCATACAGCTCTTCATGCACTTGGAGTAAATAAAGGAGATGAAGTGATTGTTCCTCCTTTAACAATGTCAAGCACTTCTCTATGTGTATTACAAAATGGATCAACACCAGTTTTTGCAGATGTAGATAAAGAAACTTTTAATATAGATCCAAAATCAATTAGAGAAAAGATAACAGATAAAACAAAAGCAATTATTACGGTAGCTCTTTACGGTCTTTCTCCAGAATACGATGAAATATTGCAAATTTGTAAAGAACACAACCTATTTTTGATAGAAGATAATGCTGAGTGTTTTTTAGGATATTATAAAAACAAACTTGTTGGCACATTTGGAGATTTTTCTAGTTATAGTTTTCAGGCTAGTAAGCACATTAGTTGTGGAGAAGGAGGGATGCTAACAACTAATAATGAAGAATATGCAAATAAAGCTCGAAGGTTTACCTCTTTAGGATATGCGGGTGTTAGTGCTAAACAAGGTAAAATCACAAGAAATGATATTCAAGATCCAAATTATAATAGGCATGTTGCTGTAGGGTTTAATTATCGAATGTCAGAAGTACAATCCGCAGTTATACTTGGTCAACTTGAAAGAATTAAAGAACTGGTTAACCAAAGATTAGAAGTTGCAAAACTTTTTGATGAAGCAATAGAGGGAAGTACATTGGTTACAAAACAACATACCCCAAAGTACTGTATAAACTCATACTGGGCTTACAGCATGATATTAAATACAGATACACCGCAAACATCTTGGTATGAATTTAGAGATTTGTTTCAAAAAAATGGCGGAGATGGATATTATGCTGCATGGAAATTAACATATGAAGAACCTTTATTTAAAGATGTAATACAAAATCAAGAAGGAATTACACAGAAATACGAAGAAGGACTTTGCCCAAATGCAGAATTTCTTCAGAAAAGAATGATTCAATTAAAAACTAATTATTGGGATTTGGATGAAGCTAAAGAACAAGCTGCAATTTTGAAAAAAACCTTAGCTGAATTTAAAAGATAAATCAATCAATGAAAAGAATTCTTATTACGGGTGCTTCAGGAATGCTTGGTGCTACTTTAGTACACGAACTAAGCAAATATTATGATGTTTTTGCGACAGGAAATACATCTTTTAAGGAAGAGCCTGAGCGTTATATGAAATTCGATTTATCCAGTCCATCGTATGAAAGCCTAATAGATTGGGCCAATCCCGATATTATTATTCATAGTGGAGCTTTAACAAATGGAAATTTTTGTAACCAAAATCCAAGTTTAGCATTCGATGTTAATGGTGTTTCAATGAAAAAATTTTTGGATAAGACAAGTGATAATGTAAAGATTATATATATATCCACTGATGCAGTTTTTCCTTCTACCCTAAGCATGGCTAATGAAAAAGATTGTGCTAATCCAGAGAATGTATATGGTAAGTCTAAAGAATTAGGGGAGTTTTTCCTTAAAAATTCTGATAGAGAATTTACTATAATTAGAACCACTATCGTTGGACTAAATCTTAATTCTGATAAGCAAGGATTTGTTGAATGGATTATTAATTCTTCTTTAAAAAAAGAACAAATAGGTTTATTTGAAGATGTTCTGTTTACTCCAATTTCCATTTGGGATTTAACTAATGAAATAAACTTTCTAATTTCTAATAATCAAGTTAATTCTGAGATACTTCATATAGGAAGTACTAATAGTTGTACTAAATATGATTTTGGTATAGCACTATTAAAAGAACTAAATATTGACGATAGTGTTGTTAATAAAAGTAGTATTTTAAACTTTAGCGATAGAGCGAAAAGATGTACGGATCAGACAATGGAAACTAAGCATTATAGAGAAAAATATAGTAGAAAGTTACCAGATTTAGCTGATACGATAAAATCAATAAAAGAAAATTATAATGAATAAAATTAAACTAGGAAATAAAGTCATAGATGATACATCTCTTTATTTCATTGCTGATATAGGAGCAAATCATAATGGTTCTTTAGAAAAGGCAATTGAATTAATTCATTTAGCTAAAGATGCAGGAGCTGATGCCGCTAAATTTCAAAATTTTCAGGCAAATAAAATAGTTAGTAAGACAGGGTTTGATAATATGAAAGGTAAGCTTTCACATCAATCAAAATGGAAAAAATCTGTTTTTGAAATATATCAAGATGCGAGCATTTCAAAAGATTGGACCCCTATACTAAAAGCAGAATGTGATAAAATAGGAATTGATTATTTCACAAGCCCTTATGATTTTGAGTCTGTAGATTTAGTGGATCCATTTGTTGATTTATATAAAATAGGATCAGGGGATATCTCATGGTTGGAAATAATAGAATATATTCTCGATAAAAATAAGCCAGTTATAATCGCAACAGGTGCTTCAACATCAGATGATGTTAAAAGAGTTATGGATATGGCTCTTGCTAAAACCAATGATTTAGTTTTGATGCAGTGTAATACAAATTATACTGGATCACCTGAAAATTTTAAATATTGTAATTTAAATGTACTGCAACAATTTAAAAAAAACTATCCAAATGTAATTCTCGGATTATCAGATCATACTTCAGGGCATGCTACTACTCTCGGAGCTATTACTCTTGGAGCAAGAGTAATAGAAAAACATTTTACAGATGATAACAATCAAATAGGGCCAGATCACGCTTTTGCTATGAACCCTGTTAGCTGGAGAAATATGGTAGATAGATCATACGAATTGTTATCTGCTTTAGGTGATGGTGTTAAACGAATTGAACCAAACGAAGTACAATCGCAGATTGTGCAAAGAAGATGTATAAGGGTTAATAAAACATTACTAAAAGGCCACAGAATAACAAAAGAAGATCTAATGTCTTTGAGGCCAATATCAGATGGTGGTTTTCATCCTTATGAAGAAGATTTGGTAATAGGACGAATACTTATTGAAACAATTGAAGCAGGAGAGCACTTAACAAAAGAAATATTATCATGATAAAAGGTAAAATAGTTGGTCTAAGAGCGGTTGAAAAAGAAGATTTGATATATTTAAGAGATTGGCGGAATCTTCCTTCGTTTAGAAGAAACTTTAGAGAAGTACGAGAATTATCCTTAGCAGATCAAGAAAAATGGTTTGAGAGTCTACAAAACACAAAGCATATAAACTTTATGTTTACTATTGTTAGGATTTCAGATAATAAACCTATTGGTGCAGCAGGTTTATTATATACAAATTGGGTCAATAGAGCAACAGACTTTTCTTTTTATATAGGTGAAGAAGAAATGTATATTGGAGATAACGGATATGCAGAAGAAGGAGCTAAACTATTAATTGATTATGGGTTTAATAATTTGAATCTAAATAAGATATGGATGGAATTATATGAATTTGATTTCCAAAAAATAGAGTTTTTTACAAAAAAAATCAATTTCAAAAAAGATGGTTTATTACGACAGAACTGTTTTGAAGGCGGAAAATATTGGGATTCATTAATAATATCTCTATTGAAAGAAGATTATCTAATTAAGTAAAACATGCCTAAAAGAAAGGAACAGCTTAATAAAATTTATAGATTTCTTCTTTGTGCATTAGGTTTTGTAATGCCTTTAGGAAATTCACCTCTTAATAGCAACATAATAATAGTGTTGTTATTATTACATATTATTACTGGAAATTGGAAAGAGAATTTTAAACATAATATAGCAAATAAGTATGTAATAATTTTTATTTCATTATATTTTATTTATGTAGTTGGACTAATCCACAGTACAGATATGTCTGTAGGATTTCGTCAATTAGAGGTAAAACTACCTATTTTAGTATTTCCGTTACTTATTCTTACAGGAAAAGCGGTTGATAAAGAACTTGTTTCTATAATATTAAAGAGTTTTCTGACCGGTGTTATCTTATATACTTTATATCTTATAAGCTCGGTATTATTAAAAGTAGATGAGCTTTCAATAAGTTCTTTCACCCATTCAAACCTTAGTAAATACCATCCATCATATTTATCAATTTTTGTCGTTTTCTCAATCCTTATAATTATTAATAACTTAATATTTTCCAGATTACAAAAAAGCATCATTATCTTTAATATTATAATTCTCACATATTTGGTAGTCTTTACTATTGCTTTAAGTTCAAAAAGCGCTATTCTTGGATTATTTATTAGCTGTTTAGTTTATGCTGTTGTAGTAATTAAAAAAAAACGTTGGATTATGATATTTTTAGGGTTTCTGATAGCAGCTTTTGTTACATCTATCGTGGTAATTAGTCAGACCGATAGTCTTAAAGAAAGACTAATCGATGCTCCGTTAAAAGCACTGAAAAACGGGAAATCAGTTGATGCAAATGATCAAAATTCATGGGCTGTTTCATTTAGATTACAAATATGGGATTGCGCTTTAGATGTACTTTCAGGAACAAATTCGATTTTTGGTTATGGAACTGGGGATTCTAGAGAAAAGCTTAGAGAATGCTATAAAGAGAAACAATATGCTTGGATATTGGTAAGAAATATGAATAGTCACAGTGAATACTTAGCAGCTCTTTTAAAAGTGGGGATTCTAGGTTTAGTTATTATGCTGCTATGCTTTTTTTATCCCTTTTTTAGCAAGCAAATTTCTCCAGAAAATGGTCTTTATTTAGCTTTTTTAATACTCGTTAGTGTTATGGCCATTGCAGAAAACATCTTTAGTATTCATAAAGGCGTATTGTTTTATGGCTTTTATAATTCTTTATTGGCGTTGAATTTTATTAGAAAAAGTGAGTAACCTCAAAGAACTACGTAACAAGCTTAAAAACCCTGTTGTAAAAGGGTCTTTAATATATACTTTAGCAGGATTGATTAATAGTCTTATCCCTTTTTTATTATTGCCTATACTTACAGATTATCTTAGTCCAGAACAGTATGGTATTCTTTCTACTTTTATGGTTTTGGTTTCAGTGTTTATGTTGCTTGTAGGAATAGAACAACAAGGGTATATTTCTGTCAATTTTTTTAAAAAAAGTAAGTTTGAATTATCTAAAGACATCTTTAATTCTCTTACTATAAGTTTTTTGATTTTTGTAATTTTATCTATACTATCAATTCTTTTCTCTGATTTGCTAGAAGATATTGTTAAAATTGATTATGAGTGGATTCTATTTGCGTTAATGATTGCTTTTTTCCAGTTTGTTACTCAAATGAACTTAACAATATGGCAGCTTAAAGAACTTCCCGCATATTTTGGTCTTTATCAAATAGGATATTCATTAATTAATTATGGAGTCTCATTGGTATTAATAATAATGTTAAGTATGGGTGAGTCAGGGCGTATTTATGGGATTGCAATTGCGGCTTGTATTTTTGGAATTTTAAGCATATTTATTCTGATAAAAAACCGTCATCTTACCCCAAGTTTTAATATTAAATCAGTTATGCTTTCATTACGTTTTTGTGTCCCGTTAATACCACACGGTTTAGCAGGATGGGTTAATACAGGTTTAGATAAAGTGTTAATTAACAATTTTGTAAGTGTAAGTGAAAATGGTATATATAGTATAAGTTATCAATTTGCCATGGTCATTGGGTTAATAGCAAGTTCATTTAATCGAGCATTTGTTCCATTTTTGTACAAAAAACTAAACGAAAAAAACCCTGATAATAATAAAATTTTAGTAAAATACACCTATCTATATTTTTTGATACTTACTATACTTACTTTTTTAATTTATTTCCTCACTCCAGTAATTATGAGAGTTTTCATATCAGATGATTATCAAGATGCTAATAAATATGTGTTTTGGATTATGATGGGCTTTTTAGCAGATGGGTTTTATTATGGTGTAGTCAATTATATTTATTATAAAAAGAAAACCTATTATCTATCTCTAATTACTTTTTTTGTAGCAATTATTCATTTTCTATTAAGTTGGATACTAATTCCAAGGTTAGGCTCAATAGCAGCTTCATATGCAACAGCAATTGGATACATAATTTCCTTTGTTTTGGTTTGGATTGTTAGTAATCGAATTTATCCTATGCCATGGTTAGCTCCATTTAAAATAATTCTTAAAAAAATAAGATTTTAATCACAATCTAATTATGACACCCTTTGAAAAAATTAGAAATATTGAAGCAAAATATAGCATTGATAAACTGAAATATAAAGATGTTAACTATTGGCCTCTATTTCGTGCGGTAATTTTAAATGAAATTTTATATGGAGAAAATAAAGGAATCCTAACAAAACCTATAAGTGTTTTATCTAAGCTTAAATCTGCTTTTTTTGGTTTTCCTAATTGGTTTAAAAAAGTAGAATATATTGCCTTTTCAAATGAGCTTGAAAGAAAAGAAATTGAAGGGAAAACGATTGATAAGCTTTTAGAAAAAACCATAACGAATTTGGGGTATAAAAAGGTACTATATATAGAGAATTGTTCAAATCACCTGAACAAAAAAAAATATGGTAATAAGCAAGTATGCTCCTGGAATCTTATTCTTTTTTTGATAGGTATAGTTAGTGTTTTTACAAAGAGAATAAGAAGGAAGTTTGAAGGATATGATGTACTAGAAAAACTAAGTAGTGATGAAGAAATTACTACAAACTTAAAAATAAAATTCTTTGAGTTTCAGGCAAAAGTATTTGTTCTCAAAATATTTTTTAAAATGTATAAACCAAAATGCATATTTATTACCGATTACGGGTATTATCCTATGACTTATGCAGCAAAAAAATTAGGAATAAAAGTTGTAGAATTTCAGCACGGAGTAATTGGTAAAGTACACCCTTATTATCACCCTGTTAAAAAACTAAATTCTGATTTTTGTCCTGATTATTTATTTGTATTTGGGGATCACGATAAAAACTGCCTTCAAAGTGGTAATTACGTTGATCAAAAAAATATTATCCCAATAGGTAATTTCTATCTTGAATATATTGTCAAAAAAGATAAACACAGTAGAATACTTAAATTAATAAAACCATATAATAAATCTATTTGTATTCCTACCGACCATGTTACACAACAAGATATTTTAATTTTTATCAGTAAAGCTGCGACTAAACTACCAGATGTTATATTTATTATTGTTCCAAGAGAATATAAAGCATTTGAAGTACTATTAGATACTATAAATCTTGAAAACATATATGTAGAAAAAGAGCTTTCTTTTCAAGAAACAGTGAGGCATTGTTATTATCATTCATGTTCTATTTCTACTTGTAGTCTTGAAGCATTAAGCTTAGGAGTTCCAAATATTTTAATTGATGAAGATGGT
Organism: Aquimarina atlantica; assembly: GCF_000626715.1. GTDB lineage: Bacteria > Bacteroidota > Bacteroidia > Flavobacteriales > Flavobacteriaceae > Aquimarina > Aquimarina atlantica. Next base: position 55,763 of record NZ_AQRA01000008.1, read on the forward strand.
AATACAAGTAGTTATTATGGTGAATTATTGAATAATCCAAAAACAACAAAATTTGCAAAATCTGTTAATGAATATATCAAGTTTGTACAGAATTTTGTAAAACCTGAAAAACAAAAAATTATTGATTCAAATTCAATTAATTATAAAGCAAACTATTCTAAAAATCTTGATTCCGCATTAAAATTTTTATATAAATAAAAAATAAGTTAATTATTCCTTAGATGCATAAATAAAATACCAATTCATTAATAAAGGACCAGATATTTGTATTCTGCTATTGTCTTCAAGTTTTTTAGTATAGGTTTGCATATGAGAATGTTTGGGTTTGGGTAAATCAATGTCTATTTCAAACGGACAGTATTTGAATAAAGTATATCCTCTTTCAGCAAAAAAGTTTTTTATCCTTGGTATAGAATATACATTATAAAAACTATTATTTGAGCTGGTTTTATCCATACTATTATTATACTCCTTTATTTCGATTTTACAATCAACTAAACCATCATAAAAAAGTGATGATACAGCTATCCACTTTGGATTTAATTTTATCATTTCATTAACTGCTGTTTCGTATTCTGGAAGCCAAGAAAGGGTTTGGTAACTTAAAATACCTTTAAATTGGTTAACGTGTTTTTTGATATCAAGATTATATAAATCTCCATATTCAAGTTTACAGCTTTTAATATTTTTATGAGCCAAGAAATCCATTCCTTCTTTAATGAAATTATCATTAATATCTAGCCCAAGAAATTTACACTTAGGAAATCGTTTATACATATAATAAACATTAGAGCCTTTTCCTGTGCACATATCTAAGAATTTAGCTTCAGATACGTTTTTAAATAGTCCTAGTGATTCTAACCAATCACAAAATTTTATTGTTGAACGATAAGGGTTTTCAAATTGTCTATTAAAATAATCATCATTATAATTTTTTACCCATTCATCAAGTCTTTGTTCCAAAACATTTTTTTTTAAGAGAAATCAATTAAATTTTGAAACTAAATATAAGTATTTTTGGAAACTAAAAATAATAAATCTGTATGAGAATAGAAGAATTGGATTACTTAAGAGGATTGATGGCAGTAGTAATTATGATTTATCATTATTTTTCATGGTCGTTCGGAGCCTATGATAGTAGTAGTATATTAGGTATTATGGGAATATATGGAGTATCAATATTCTATGTGTTGAGTGGGCTTACTTTATTTGTAGTTTACAAAAAAAAATTAATGATTAATACATTAATATCTTTTTTTATCAAAAGATTCTTTCGTATTTATCCATTACTGTGGCTGTGTGTGTTTTTAGAAGTTTTTCTTCTAGAAAATGACTATTCTCTTCAGAAAATGATATTAAATATTACTGGAGTATTTGGTTTTATTGCTCCAGATCAGTACATCTCTACTGGAGCATGGTCAATAGGTAATGAATTAGTTTTTTATAGTTTTTTCCCTGTAATAGTTCTATTTTCTAGTAAATACAAACGTGCAGTTGAGTTTTTTTTTATAGTTTCCTTAGTATTAGCTATTTATTTTGCTTTCTTTCAATTGAATAGCAATGATACCCTTGGTAATCAATGGAAAACATATATTAACCCTTTTAATCAATTATTTTTATTTGTAGGAGGCATCTATCTAGCAAAATTAATAGGTAATAATGAGAAAAATAATAAATTGGCTATTGTTCTATTAGTAATAGCTATTACTCTATTATTATTTTATCCTTTATCTGGAGATCAAATCAATATCGTTACTAATTGGAATAGATTGTTTTTATCTGGATGTTCTTTCATTATAGTAGCCGCTTTTTTAATAATGCGCCTTCAAATTGCAAGAAAGATAGATTTGATTTTGGGTAAATTAGGACATATTTCTTATTCTATATATTTGTTACATCCTATCATTTATTCATACATGACAAGTTTTATTGATAATTCTCAAAACCCTATTTTCTTTATTATACTTTGTTTTGTACTGACATTTGTGTTAAGTTTAATAACTTATGAAGTTATTGAATCAAACTTCATGAGTATAGGAAAATATTTATCGATCAAAACGCAAAAATTTTCTAGATAATCATAAGTGAAAAGTTTAAGTGATATAAAAAAACAAATGGCTAAGTAAGGGACAGCTATTTTTAAATTTACTACATTTGTTGATTAGCAAGCTTCTATAAATAAGAACAAAATTTTTTTCAATTGTTAGTAATAGTAGATTACGGAATGGGTAATTTAAATTCCGTCAAAAATATGTTAAAAAAGATTGGTCAAAATTCCGTAATTTCGGGTGAAATCGGTATTTTGGAGAAAGCGGATAAGATTATTTTGCCTGGAGTAGGTTCTTTTGAAGCAGCAATGACGAATATTAAAAACCGAAATTTATATGATATTTTAAATCGTAAAGCCCTTGTTGATAAAATACCCTTATTAGGGATTTGTTTAGGAATGCAGCTTTTGACTAATCATAGTGAAGAAGGAAATGTAGAAGGCTTTGGGTGGATCGATGCAAATACTTTAAAGTTTGAATTTAATAACAATAATCTAAAAATCCCACATATGGGATGGAATAGAATAAGAACCGATGATTCTAATTTACTTTTTAAAAACTTACAAGAAAAATCTAAATTTTATTTTGTACATTCATATTATGTGAGATGCAGTCAAAAGAGTAATTCATTAGCGACAACCGAATATGGACTCACTTTTGATTCCAGTATACATAAAGATAATATTTATGGTACTCAATTTCATCCAGAGAAAAGCCATAAATATGGAATGGAATTATTAAAAAACTTTAGTAATATTTAATATAATTTATACGTGCTTCAGATTAGAGTTATTCCATCTTTATTGTTAAAAAATAATGGTTTAGTAAAGTCGATTAAGTTTAAAAATCATAAATATATTGGGGATCCAATAAATGCAATAAAGATTTTTAATGACAAAGAGGTAGACGAACTTGTATTTTTAGATATATCAGCGACCAAGTTAGGTAAGGGGCCAAATTTCAAACTTTTAAGTGAGATAGCTGGTGAATGTTTTATGCCTTTAGGATACGGAGGGGGAATTAGCTCTTTATCGAATATAGAACAAATCTTAAAACTAGGCTTTGAAAAAGTAATCATTAATTATGCTGCGGCTAACAACCCTTTATTAATCGATGAAGCTGTAAAAGAATTTGGAACATCAACAATTGTAGTATCTATTGATGTCAAAAAAAACATGTTTGGTAAGAAAAAAGTGTATATCCAAAATGGATCAAAATCAGTTTCGCAAACTCCTATTGATTATGCCAAAGAGATGGAAAGCCGAGGGGCAGGAGAAATACTTTTAAATTCTATAGATAGAGATGGAACAATGATCGGATATGACTTAGAATTGATTAAAAATATATCTAGCTCATTACAAATACCTTTAGTTGCTTGTGGAGGGGCAGGTAAATTAGATGATTTTCAATCAGCAATTAATACTGGAGGAGCTTCAGCTGTATCTGCTGGAAGCCTTTTTGTTTTCAACGGTCCTAATCGAGCGGTATTAATAAATTATCCTTCAATCAACGAATTAGAGAACTTATTTAAATAATTTTAGTATGGATTATACAATCTGTAGCAGATGTATCATGGATACAAGTGACCCAGATATTATATTTGATGATAAAGGCATCTGTAATCATTGTAAACGATATGATGAGGTTTACAAAAAGAGAATTATATCATTAGAAGATCGTGATAGAAAGTTAAAGAAATTAGTTGATGATATAAAATTAACAGGAAAAGGAAAAAAATATGATTGTATAATTGGAGTAAGTGGAGGAGTAGATAGTACTTACATAGCTTATTTAGCTAAAAATCTGAAATTAAGACCATTAGCTGTTCATTTTGATAACGGGTGGAACTCGGAGTTAGCAGTGAGTAATATCGAAAAAACATTAAAAACATTAGATATTGATCTTTATACACATGTTGTGGATTGGGATGAATTTAAAGATATCCAATTGTCCTTTTTAAAAGCTTCTACACCAGATGCTGAAATACCAACGGATCACGGTATCATAGCTTTATTATTTAAACTTGCTGCAAAATTTAATGTTAAATACATATTAAACGGCCATAATTATGCAACAGAAGCTATTTTACCTTTGAAATGGGGATATGGGTATTATGATTCTAAATATATTAAAGATGTACATGGTAGGTTTGGGAAAAAGAAAATAAAAACATTCCCGATAATGGGGCTCCCTAAATTATTCATGTATACTCAAGTCAAAAAGATAAAAACAGTTTCGCCTCTTAATTACGTTGATTATAATAAAGAGAAAGCAATGAAACTTATTCAAGATGAACTAGGTTGGGTGTATTATGGAGGAAAACATTATGAATCTATTTATACACGGTTTTTTCAAGCATATATACTTCCTAGAAAATTTAATATTGATAAACGAAAAGCACATCTTTCTACACTAATAAATTCAGAACAAATAACAAGGGAAGAGGCTTTAGAAGAGTTAGCATTGCCTATTTTTCCTGAAAATGGACTTATGGAAGATAAAGAATATGTGATTAAAAAATTGGATATTTCTAAGGCAGAGTTTGAAGAATTAATGAATCTCCCAATCAAAGATTTTACCAGTTATAATACTATTTACGATTTAATGGAAAAATTGAAGGTATACAAAAAATATCTGGATTTTACCAGTTAGACATGGAACGTTATAAAGACTTCTTTTTTAAATTTGTTATAATTTATTATTGGCTCTTAAATTACTTCATTGGAGGTTCAGATAATGAAATAGAGAGGTTTTCTCCAATGTATTTTATGTTTACCTTACCAATTGTATTATATATAGTTGTTAATAGTCAATATATTTTCACTAGAGGGTATAATAAGAAAAACCTTCCATTAGTATTTCTTGTTTTATTTACTAGTGTAGTTTCTGTTTTACGTTTTGACTTGAGTACATTTATTAGTGTTAATCTACTTCTATTGACTATAGTTGTAATTATTAACTCAAAAGTTACGATACCTTTCTCTTTTATAAACAAATTATTTTTGTTTTCGGTTTTCGGTTCGATAATAAGTTATCATTTAGGGGTTAATGAATATGGGTACTTTCCAAAGTTTGGCTCTGTAGATTTAATGATTTATGGTGATGTCGGGTGGAGGATTTCTTTATTTCCATTACTGCCAGAAAGTGCTATGTTTAGTTTAATTGTTATTATAAATAATTTCTTTTATAATAAAAACAAGATTTCTCGTCTGTTTTATTTTTTGTTAGCAGGTTATTTTCTCGTTTTTGGAGGTTTAAGAACCAGTATCATTTTATTTGCATTCTTTGTACTTTTTATACTTTGTACTCGTTTTTTTAAGTTTGGATATCGTGCTTTTTATATTAATTTTAATAGCACTCTTATTGTACTATTTATATTGGCATTAAGTTTTCAAACTATAATATTATATTTTAATCAATTTGATAATGAGTTTGTTAATCAATTATTATTTAAATCCTCTCAAGGAATAAGCTCAAAAGAACAATTATATAATACTATTAGTCGAGTTTGGATTTGGGAAAAACATATTGACATATTTATGACAAATCCTTTGTTTGGTGTTGGTACTTATGAGTTTCAAGATTATGTAATAGATTCGAATTTAGCATATCAAAAAACTACAGGTTCTGAATCTTTTTTCACAAATTTATTAGCTCGTATAGGAGTATCTGCATTTTTATTATTCTCTTTCTTATATAAAGCGCAAAGAGCAGCTCTTTTAGATAAAAATAAATTAGTATATTTTTTAGTTTTAATACTATCTGTTATTGTGATATCGTATGGTAGTTTTTTTGTACCGTATAATTTTTTATTTCTCTTATACATAGGATTATTAAATATTAAATTAAAGTAATGACATTAAAAATTCTCTATATACATCATTGTGGAACACAAGGAGGATCATCTAGGAGCTTAAGAGAAATGATTCAGGCTTTTCCTGATAGATCAGTACAGCCATATGTAATTTCTCCGAAAGGTACAGCTGCAGATTATTTTGAAAAAGCTAACATTCCTGTAATAAGAACAATTGGGATTAGCCAATTTGATATGACGCAATTAGGTTACTATCGAAAATTGAGATGGTTAATTTTACTTAGGGAATTATTTTATATCCCTTTTACTATTATTGCTATTTTAAAAGCTAAATCTAAATGGAAGAATATTGACATAATCCACGTCAATGATATACAAAGTATCATTCCATTATATATAGCTAAATATTTTTTTAAAGCCCCAATTGTGTTACATGTAAGGTGCCCAATAATAAAAAAAAGAGGTAAAAGATTTCATTTTTTGAAAAGATTTATAAAGAAATATGTTGTCATTACTTTAGCAATAGATGAAACAGTTAAATATAGCCTCCCTGATGGTTTTAATGTTGAGGTAATTCATAATGGATTAATTATACCTAAAAAACAAAATGAAACAGTTTCAAAAAAGAAAAAAGATAAAATCACAATAGGAATGGTGAGCAATCTATTGGTTTTTAAAGGAGTTTTAGATTTTGTTGAAGCTGCCAGATTATGCAAAGAAAATAATATAGATGTAGATTTTACTATAATTGGTGGCAGGGTTTATAAAAAAAAGAGTATTATAGACATGTTACTGAAAAAATTTGGATTTAAGCATTTTGTGGATGAAAAAATATATAATTTGATAGAAGAATATCATTTGTCTAATTGTTTCAAAATAGAAGGATTTGTTCAAAACTTGGCAATAGCATATGATAAAATAGATGTTTTGTGTTTTCCATCTCATATTAATGCTGTTGGTAGACCTGTATTCGAAGCAGGATTTTTTAATGTACCCAGTATTGTAGCAATAGATGATCCTTATGATGATGCAATTGTAAATATGGAAACAGGAATAAGTATTACTCAAAAATCGCCAGAAGATATAGCAAAAGCAATTACTCATTTTTATAAAAATCCTTCAGAAATTAGAAGAATGGGAGAAAATGCTTATAAGCTAGCAGCAAAAAATTATAACATCCATGAAAATGCATCTCAGGTTTTAGATATATATAAGAATATTGTTAAAGAAAATGCCAAGCAATAAATGAGTTCATCAAATCATAGTTTTTTAAGCAAAAATAATATTATAAAAATTTACAGATTCTATAGACTTTATGGGTTTGCGCGTACATATGTAAAAACAATGGGGCGTTTACGCTTTAAATATATAATTACTATACCAATAGCGTTAATTAATAGAAAAAAACACGTGGGTATTATTGGGTGTGGGCAATTTTCATTCGCTACGATAGGATTTTTTTTAAGAAAAAATCAAGGATCTGTAATAAAAAAAAGTTATGATATAAATTTTAAGAATAGCTATACTTTTTCAAGGTATTATAAAACTTTTTCTGTAAATAGGGTTGAAGAAATTATTGATGACCCTGAAATATCCCTTGTTTATATTGCTTCTAATCATGCCTCTCATACAGATTACGCTATTATGGCTATAGAAAAAGGGAAGGATGTATATATCGAAAAACCAATTAGTACTTCTTTTGAACAATTTACCTTATTAAATGAAGTAATTTCCAAAAAAACATCTAATGTGTATGTAGGATATAATAGACCTTTTTCTAAAGCTATTAAAGAAATAAAAAAACTTATGCCTGAAGAAAGGTCTCCTATTACTTTAAATTGTTTTATTATTGGTCATGTAATACCAATAGAGCATTGGTATAGAAAACCTGGTGAAGGGACTAGGGTATGTGGTAACCTTGGACATTGGATCGATTTATCAGTTCATATTTTATCTTCATATGAAATACCTAATCAATGGGATATTAGTATAACATACAGTAATAAAAATGAATCTGATGATAATTTGACAGTAACAATAATTACAGAGCAATCAGATTTAATAACACTAACTTTAACTTCACGCGATGAACCTTTTGAAGGAATCAATGAATCGATAAATTTGCAGATGGGAAATTTGATTGCTAAAATCGATGATTTTAGAAAAATAAATATCTGGCAAGGCGAGAAATTTGTAAGAAGAAAATATTTTCGTAAAGATGTAGGACATAAAAAAGCAATATTACAACCTTTTGAAAAAGACAGAAGACAATGGAAAGAATTAAAAATCAGTACATTAATTATGCTTTTTATTGCAGAAATGGTAGAAAACAAAGAAGAAAGATCTACTTTCGAATTAAACAAAATTATTAGTCGTTATAGCGTATAAGGAAATGAAACAAATCATACAAGACCTTAAAAACGGAGAAACAATCTTAGAAGAAGTACCTGTACCTATGGTAAAGTCTGGGCATGTATTAATTAAAACAACTAAGTCTCTGGTATCTTTAGGTACAGAAAGAATGTTGGTAGAATTTGGTAAAGCTAATTTTATCCAGAAAGCACGCCAGCAACCAGATAAGGTAAAAATGGTTTTGGATAAAGTAAAAACAGATGGTCTTAAACCTACTATGGATGCTGTTTTTAATAAACTCAATCAACCGTTACCATTAGGATATTGTAATGTAGGTGAAGTTGTGGCTGTAGGCAGAGGGGTTACAGAGTTTAAAGTAGGGGATAGAGTGGCTTCTAATGGTAATCATGTTGAATATGTAAATGTTCCTAAAAACTTAGTAGCTAAGATCCCTGATAATGTGACAGATGAAGAGGCTGCTTTTACAGTAATAGGATCTATAGGTTTACAAGGAATTAGATTACTAAACCCAACGTTTGGAGAAACAATCGTAGTAGTTGGTTTAGGACTTATTGGCTTGGTTACCGCCGAGTTATTATTAGCAAATGGATGTAATGTTATTGGTTTTGATTTTGATCCCGAAAAAATAAGGATTGCAAAAGAAAAAGGAATTGTAGCAATTAATCCAGCAGAAGGAACAGATCAGGTAAAATTTGTAGAATCGTATACCAATGGGATTGGTGCAGATGGTGTGATCATTACAGCATCAAATAAAAGTAATGAGATCATTTCGCAATCTGCCAATATGTGCAGAAAGAGAGGTAGAGTAGTTCTTGTAGGAGTTATTGGGTTAGACATTAGTAGAGCAGATTTTTATGAAAAAGAAATTTCTTTTCAGGTATCTTGTTCTTATGGACCAGGGAGATATGATGAAGAATATGAACAAAAAGGGAATGATTATCCGATTGGTTATGTACGATGGACAGAGAAAAGAAACTTTGAGGCCATATTAACTGCAATTTCTAAAGGAACATTAGATGTAAAACCATTAATCACAGAGCGAATACCATTACAAGAGTATCAAAAGATTTATGGCGATATGAAAAACTCAAGATCGATTGCCTCGATTCTAGAGTATGACAGTACCGAGATACCTAAATCAACGGTCTCTGTTACACAAAAATCATTTGAAGGTAAAAAAGGAGTAATCGGTATTGTCGGTGCAGGTAACTTTACAAGCTCTACCATACTTCCTAACCTGAAAAAAATTAATGCAGATATAAAATATATAGCTAGTTCTGGAGGGTTATCATCTACAATTATGGCCAAACGCCATAGTATTGCTAATTCAACCTCCAACTACAAAGAAATTTTAGAAGACAATGATGTTGATTTAGTATTTATCACTACACAGCACAATATGCATGCTTCAATGGTTTTAGAAAGCCTCAAAGCGAGTAAAAGTGTTTTTGTTGAAAAACCACTAGCACTTACAGGTATAGAGCTTGAAGAAATCATAACAGAATACAATGCTCAAAGTGTAAACGTTTCAGTTGGATTTAATAGACGTTTTGCACCTTTAGCAAAAAAGATGAAGAAGCTTTTAGGAAGTGACAATACACCAATTAATATTGTTGCTACAATGAATGCTGGTTTTATTCCAGCCGACGTTTGGGTACACGATATGGAAGTTGGTGGCGGAAGAATCATTGGCGAAGCATGTCATTATATCGATTTATGTACTTATTTCGCAGGTAGTAAAGTAACAGCAGTTTGCATGAATGCAATGGGTTTAAATCCTGAAGAAAATACAGATAATGCCAGTATTCTTTTAAAATATGAAAACGGAACCAATGCTGTAATCAATTACTTTGCAAATGGAAGCAAAGCATACTCCAAAGAACGTGTTGAAGTGTATTCTCAAGAACGTACTTTAATAATGGATAATTGGAGAAAACTAAAAGCGTTTGGTTTTAAAGGAGGTAAAAATACTTCGTCAAAACAAGATAAAGGTCATTATAATCAGTTTAATGAGCTTATTAAACAACAGCAAAAAGGAGGAAAGCCAATCATTCCTTTTGAAGAGATAGTAAATACAACAAAAGCATCTTTTGCAGCTATAGAATCTCTTAAGCAAGGAAAATGGATCGAAGTAAACTAATATTACTTATACATACGGTAAAATACCTTCGATTTAAACAGATTTATTATCAACTGTATTATTTGATTCGCAATAAGTTTTTTAAAAGGAAGTATACAAAGCAGTTAAAAAAAGAAATTCATCCTTTAAATTGGAAGGACTCATTTTTGTATCCAAATAGTTTTACAAAAGAAAATAAGTTTACATTTCTTAATTTACCCCACCAGTTTACAGATAAAATAGATTGGAATTATGCTAATTTCGGAAAACTGTGGACGTATAATCTGAATTATTTTGATTTTTTAAATCAAAAAGATTGTTCTGTAAACGAAGGTTTAGCGTTGATTAATGATTATATAGAAAATGAAGTCAATTTAAAAGATGGGAAAGAACCTTACCCTATTTCATTAAGAGGTATTAATTGGATTAAGTTTTTATCCAAAAATAAAATCTCAAATATTGATATTGATCAGACCTTATACAATCATTATGAGACTTTAATTCACAATCTAGAATATCATTTGCTGGGAAATCATTTATTAGAAAATGGATATTCATTATTGTTTGGAGCATATTACTTTAAGGATGAAGTTTTGTATAAAATTTCAAAACGAATTTTAATTAAAGAACTTAACGAACAAATTTTATACGATGGGGCGCACTTTGAGCTCTCACCAATGTATCATCAAATTTTATTACATCGCTTATTAGATTGTATTAATTTAGTTCAAAATAACCTATGGAAAGAAGATAAATTATTACTTTTTTTAGAAAAAAAAGCAATTAAAATGATTTCGTGGTTAGAAGAAGTAACATACCACAATGGCAACATACCCATGGTGAATGATAGTGCCTACAATATTGCTCCTACATCCCAACAATTATTTGAGTATGCTATAAAACTTAAGCTAAACTGGAATAAAGGTAATCTTATGGACTCTGGTTATAGAATGTTAAAAAACGAAAGTTATGAACTTTTTGTAGATGTAGGTGATATTGGACCAAAATATCAACCAGGTCATGCTCATTCTGATACTTTTAGTTTTGAATTATATGTAAAGAACAAGCCTATACTAGTAGATCCTGCAATTTCTACCTATGAAAAAAATGATAATAGATTAAAAGAACGAGGAACAGCATACCATAATACCGTAAAAATAGGAAATCAGGATCAGACACAAGTCTGGGACGGATTTAGAGTGGCAAAAAGAGCGAAAGTTATTGATCTAAAAGAAAAAGAAAGTATCCTTGAAGCTACTCATAATGGGTATAAAAATTTGGGAGTTACACATACCAGAAGGTTTTCTTTCCAGGAATCTAAAATCTTAATCAAGGATACAATTTCTAAAGAAATTAATACAGAACAAGTTGCTTTTTTTCATTTTCATCCAGATATAAAGAAAGTTGAGATTTCAGGTGCTCAAATATATTTACCAAATGAAAATGTTGGAATAAAATTTGATAACGAATTATTAAATCTCGAAACAGAAAATTATGAGTACGCTTTAGGATTTAATAAGAAAAAAACAGCTAAAAAAATAAAAGTGTATTTTAAAACCACTTTATCGACCACTATAAGTATATAAAATATAATGAAATTACTTTTCCTGACTGATAATTTTCCTCCAGAGGTTAATGCTCCAGCAACAAGAACATACGAACATTGCAGAGAATGGGTAAAAAGCGGTATAGATGTTACAGTAATTACTTGTGCTCCAAATTTTCCAAAAGGAGAAGTGTTTACAGGATATAAAAATAAATTGTATCAAAAGGAAATAGTAGATGGTATAAAAGTTATTCGTGTTTGGACGTACATATCTGCCAATAAAGGGTTTTTAAAACGAATTCTGGATTATATGAGTTTTATGTTCAGTTCCTTTCTTGTTGGATTATTCATTAAAACAGACCTTATTGTAGCTACTTCGCCTCAGTTTTTTACAGCAATTTCAGGTCGATGGTTAGGATTTTGGAAGCGTAAGAAATGGATTATGGAAGTAAGAGATTTATGGCCTGAGTCAATAAAAGCTGTTGGAGCTATGAATACAAATCCTGCCATACGTTTTTTTGAATTTCTTGAAAGAAAGATGTACAAAAAAGCGTATAAAATTGTAGTTGTGACCGATTCTTTCAAAGAAATTTTATCTAAAAAACATCATATTGAAGAATCAAAAATAGAGGTGATCAAAAATGGTGTAAACACCACATTGTTTACTCCTATAGCTAAAGAAAAAAAGGTATTAAAAAAATTAAAATTAGAAGATAAAGTAATAATTGGATATGTTGGGACACATGGTATGGCACATGGTCTGGATTTTATTTTGAAATGCGCTCAAAAAATTGAAGATAAACAAATACATTTTTTGTTTTTGGGAGATGGAGCAAAAAAAGAAGAGCTATTACAACTTAAAAAAGAACTAAAATTGGATAATGTTACAATGTTGCCCTCGGTTTCAAAAAAGGAGGTTGTAGATTATATTTCAATTATTGATATCGCTTTGGTAAATCTTAAAAGATCTGATACATTTAAAAACGTATTACCATCAAAAATATTTGAACTATGTGCAATGCATAAACCCATATTATTAGGTGTTGAAGGTGAAGCTAAAAAATTGATAGAAAAGTATAATGTAGGAGAAACCTTTGAACCAGAAAATGAGAAAGATTTTTTGAATAAAGTCGTGATTTTGAAAGATTCACAAAATAAAAAAGAAAATTTTGAAAGCCTTATCAAGGATTTCGATAGGAAAAATCTGGCAAAAAAAATGCTTATGTTTATTGAAGATTAAATTTTAATCTAAAAACTTTCTCTACTTTTACCATATTTTCAAAATTTATAGCGAGTTGAATTTTTTAGAAACAGCAGTATTAATTTTTATAGGATCATTTTTGTTGACATATTTAACAATACCTAAAATTATAGGTGTTGTTTCGTATAAGAGATTAATGGATGCTCCCAATGAAAGAAGTTCTCATAAAATACAAACACCTAGTTTAGGAGGTGTAGCTTTTTACTATACATTAATAATAGGTTTATTCTTTATTAATAGTTGGGATACCAATGGTGAAATTATACATATCATTCCCGGACTTACGATTTTATTTATTATTGGGCTTAAAGATGATTTGGTGGTTTTGTCTCCTGGATCTAAGTTAATTGCTCAGCTTGTAGCAGTATCTTTTGTTGTAGCAAGTAGTGGTTTTACAATACACTCTTTGAATGGTTTTTTTAATATAGAAGAAATACCATATTATATTTATTTTCTTATTGCTGTATTTATTATGGTAACTATAATAAATTCATACAATCTTATAGATGGTATAGATGGTTTAGCTTCTATAGTGGGTATAGTTATTTTAATTATTTATACAACGATTTTTTATTTTACTAAAGAGTATTTTTATGCATTAATAACAATTAGCTTAAATGCCTGTTTACTTGCATTTTTTGGGTATAATGTATCATCGACCAAAAAAATATTTATGGGGGATACCGGATCATTAATTGTTGGATTTGTAATTAGTATTATGACGCTAAAATTTTTGGCCCTAAAACCATCTTCTTCTGCAGAATTACCGTTCTTTTTAGAAAATATTCCGTTGATTGCTATAAGCATTCTTATCGTTCCACTTTTTGATACAGCTAGAGTTTTTGCTATAAGAATTGCAAATAAGAAAAGTCCATTTTCACCCGATAGGAATCATACGCATCATGTTCTTATAGATTACTGGGGTTTATCTCATAAACAAGCTAGTTATTTAATAGGTGGATTTAATATAATTTTTGTAGTATTATTTATTGTTTTGGGTAGTACCGCCAAGAATTTATGGTTATTCATAACGTTGTTGGTTAGCGTAATAATTTTGAGCTTTATTTTTTTCAGATTTAATTATAATTTTACTTCATTGAAGCAAAAGATTCTGTTTAGAAGAAAAGTAAAAGCCATGAAAGAAAATTTGAAATCAAAAACAAAAAAGGATAAAGGCAATAAATGAAGATAGCAGTAATAGGTTCTGGATATGTTGGATTGGTTACAGGAACCTGCCTTGCGGAGACGGGGAATGAAGTTGTGTGTATCGACATAGACAAGAGTAAAGTTCAAAAATTGAGTATGGGTGAAGTCCCTATTTATGAACCACACCTAGATATATTGTTTGATAGAAATATAAAAGCTGGAAGACTAAAGTTTACGACTTCTCTAAAAGAAGGCTTAGAACATGGAGAGGTTATCTTTTTAGCATTACCAACTCCAGAAGAAGAAGATGGTTCTGCAGATTTATCATATGTTCTTGGTGTTGCAGAAGATATAGGGAAGTTACTCAATGAGTATAAGGTAATAGTAGATAAGAGTACTGTTCCCGTTGGGACAGCAGAAAAAGTTCGAGATACCATTGCAAAATATGCAACATGTGATTTTGATGTAGTTTCAAATCCTGAGTTTCTTAGAGAAGGTTTTGCAGTAGATGATTTTTTAAAACCAGAACGAATTGTTGTGGGGTCAAGTTCTGATAGAGCAATAGAGCTTATGAAAAAATTATATAAGCCTTTTGTACGATCTGGTAACCCTATAATAGTGATGGATGAAAAATCCGCAGAACTTACTAAGTATGCAGCAAATTCTTTTCTGGCAACTAAGATTACATTTATGAATGAAATCGCAAATTATTGCGAAAAAGTTGGTGCAGATATCGATAAAGTGCGAATAGGAATAGGAACAGATTCTAGGATTGGGAAACGCTTTTTATTTCCAGGTATAGGATATGGCGGTTCTTGCTTTCCAAAAGATGTAAAAGCGCTTCATAAATCAGGTAAAAATTCGCAATATGATTTTAAAATTCTTGATGCAGTAATTAGAGTAAATGATAGTCAGAAAATTGCATTATTACCAAAGATCAATACATATTTTAATAATAATCTGTCTAACAAAACATTTGCAATATGGGGATTAGCTTTTAAGCCAGAGACAGACGATATTAGAGAAGCTCCCGCATTATACCTGATTGATGAATTGCTAAAAGAAGGGGCAAAGATTAAAGCATTTGATCCAG
This sequence comes from Aquimarina atlantica, assembly GCF_000626715.1. Classification (GTDB taxonomy): domain Bacteria; phylum Bacteroidota; class Bacteroidia; order Flavobacteriales; family Flavobacteriaceae; genus Aquimarina; species Aquimarina atlantica. The sequence continues at coordinate 71,163 of NZ_AQRA01000008.1, forward strand.
AGGCAATGAAAAATGTAGCTCATAAATATGGAGATAAGATCGATTTGGTTACTACGATGTATGAAGCGGTCCAAAATGCAGATGCACTAATTATTTGTACAGAATGGAGTATTTTTAGAACTCCCGATTTCAATAAAATAAAAGAAGGATTAAAAACCCCTTTAATTTTTGATGGAAGAAATCTTTATGATATTGTTGATATAGAAAAAGAAGAAATTTCCTATTTTTCTATAGGGAGAAAAGATATTAAATTATAACTATGCAAAAGGTTCTCATTACAGGAGCAGCAGGGTTTTTAGGATCTCATCTTTGTGATCGGTTTATTGAAGAAGGTTTTCATGTGATTGGTATGGATAATCTAATCACAGGTACTTTAAAAAATATTGAACACCTGTTTAAGTTAAAGCATTTTGAGTTTTATCATCATGATGTAACCAAATTTGTTCATGTTCCTGGTGCATTAGATTATATATTGCATTTTGCATCTCCTGCTAGCCCTATAGATTATCTTAAAATCCCTATCCAAACATTAAAAGTAGGGTCATTAGGAACACATAATCTACTTGGCCTTGCAAAAGAAAAAAATGCTAGAATTCTTATTGCATCCACTAGCGAGGTTTATGGTGATCCTCTAGTGCATCCGCAAAGTGAAGATTATTATGGTAATGTTAATGCAATTGGACCTAGAGGTGTATATGATGAAGCAAAACGTTTTCAGGAGTCAATCACAATGGCATACCATACCTATCATGGTTTAGAGACAAGAATTGCACGTATCTTTAATACCTACGGCCCAAGAATGCGATTAAATGATGGTCGGGTAGTGCCAGCATTTATTGGGCAAGCATTAAGAGGTGAAGATTTAACTATATTTGGCAATGGATTACAAACCCGATCCTTTTGTTATGTAGATGATTTGGTAGAAGGAATTTATAGATTGCTTTTTAGTGAGTATGTATACCCCATAAATATAGGTAACCCAGACGAGATTAAGATCAAAGATTTTGCTGAAGAAATTGTAAAACTTACCGAGACACACCAAAAAGTAATTTATAAACCATTACCAATTGATGATCCGTTGCAACGACAACCCGATATTGGTAAAGCAAAAGAAATTTTGGATTGGCAACCAAAAACAAGTAGATCAGAGGGAATGAAATTAACTTTAGATTATTTTAGAAGGTTTTCTGAAGAAGAGCTTCAAAAGAGTGAACATAGAGATTTTAAATAAAACCTTTTTTGTCGATACATTATCATAATACAACTCTTTAAAAATCGTTAACTACCTCATAATATATCTTATAAAAAGTGCAACTAGTTAACATAATAACCCAGGCTACCAACATGTTTTATAAAGAAGATCATTGGGTGGTAATGACCTTTTGGAACAGCTTGTATATTGCCTTTTTTTTACTACCACTAGGTATCAATCTCCCAACTCCATTTTTTATAATTTCGATCGTTTTTGGGATTGGTATGATGTTTAGAACCGAAAAGAAATTTGTTCTGGATAAATCATTGCTGCTTTTTCCATTATATTTTATTGTGATGTCTTTGGGATTGATTTATACTGATAATTTGATCAGTGGATTCGATTTGGTACAACGATCCCTTTCATTATTATTATTTCCCTTAATTTTTCTATTTGTTAAGGAAGATGCTGCTACAGTAAAAAAACTATTTGACTTTTTACTTATGGGGCTAATTGTTTCATTTTTTATTAATGTTTTTAAGGCAGGTAATAGCTTAACATGGCATATTATTGATGAAAGAGAAAGTATAGAAATTCTTGTATTTATAGAAGGGATTGTAAAAAATTGGCATTACTTTTTTGTAGGATCTCTATTTTCCAGATCAGTTAATGCTAATTATATTTCTATATACATATTACTGGTATTAAGTTATTACCTTAAAAACAAGTTGAAATCTCGAATACAACTTGCAGTAGTTATTCTTTTATTCCTGTATCTTTTTTTATTGGCTTCAATAGCGGCCTATCTTATTTTGTTTGTAATGTCGATATTATTGATTTTTGATATTACTGATAAACAAAAGAAATATACGATGACCATTATTTTTTTGATGGGATTATTATTGTTTTTAAATAACCCAAGGGTATTTGATTTTTATTCCAGAATAAAAGATTTTAGTAATGTAAGAGAATATTATGATACCACAGCATCAGAAAAATCAAGACTATTGGCATGGGATGCTAGTATCAAATTGATTAAAGATGCTCCTGTATTTGGCTATGGAGTTGGAGATGCAAACGATGTTTTAGTTGAGAAATATAAAGAATTAAATTACATTCTTAATTACAAGAGCAAGTATAATGCGCACAATCAGTTTCTGCAGACCTATTTACAAACAGGCATTGTTGGGTTTGGGGTTTTGGTATGCATTTTTGTCATATTAGCAATGCGTATGAAAAGAAGTAGAAATGAATTTTCAGTCTTTTTGATCCTTTTTATATCATTAATGTTCGAATCTATGTTAGTTCGATTTAATGGTATTGTATTCTTCTCTATTGTCACCCCTTTACTTTTAAAAAAGAGAAGTATTTTAAGTAGTAGGATTATTCGCAATGATAGTAGTGAATAAAATTAAAATAGGATATTACAGTATCTGATTATTGGATGCAGTATCGTTTTAATTTGAGAAGCACATAAAAAAATCATGAGTTTTTATCTAGAAAGAATTAGCTATACAACTACGAATAAACTATTTTTGGGACCATAAAAACAAGCCATAATACATCATGAATATTTTAGTACTCGGATCAGGAGGTAGAGAACATACATTTGCTTATAAAATTGTACAAAGTCCGATTTGTGACACCTTATTTGTTGCACCTGGTAATGCAGGAACAGCTAGTATAGCTACTAATGTAGCTATTGCAGTTACAGATTTTTCTGCAATCAAAGATTTAGTATTACAGGAAAACATTGAAATGGTTGTAGTTGGCCCAGAAGACCCATTGGTAAGAGGAATAAGTGATTATTTTGCTGAAGATAGCCAATTGAAAGATGTTGTAGTTATTGGTCCATCAAAAGAAGGGGCGCAATTAGAAGGAAGTAAAGAATATGCCAAAGAGTTTTTAATTAGACATAATATACCTACAGCAGCTTATCAAAGTTTTACTGCTGCTACTGTTGATGATGGGAAGCAATTTTTAGAAACTTTACAAGCACCTTATGTTTTAAAAGCAGATGGTTTGGCAGCAGGAAAAGGAGTATTAATTCTTCAGGACATAGATGAGGCAAAAGCTGAACTTGAAAACATGCTAACCAACAAAAAATTTGGTGCAGCAAGTGAGAAAGTTGTGATCGAAGAATTTCTTGATGGTATAGAACTTAGTGTTTTTGTACTTACAGATGGTAAAAATTACTTAACCTTACCAACCGCCAAAGACTACAAGCGTATTGGAGAAGGAGATACAGGTTTAAACACAGGGGGTATGGGGGCTATCTCACCAGTTCCTTTTGTAGATGATGCACTTATGACCAAGATAGAAGAACGTATTATTAAACCTACTGTACAAGGATTAGAAAAAGAAAATATAGATTATAAAGGTTTTATTTTTATTGGGCTTATTAAAGTAGGAGATGATCCAAAAGTAATTGAGTATAATGTACGTATGGGTGATCCAGAAACCGAGGCAGTCCTACCGAGAGTAAAGACAGATTTAGTGCAATTATTTCAGCATGTTGGGAATCAGTCACTAGACAAGGTCAATCTCGAGTTGGATAAACGAAGTGCTGCAGCTGTAGTAACTGTTTCCGGAGGGTATCCAGAAGCTTATGAAAAAGGAAAAGAGATTACAGGAATAGATACGATTACAGATTCTATTGTTTTTCATGCAGGTACATCTCTTGAAGGGAATAAAGTAGTTACTAGCGGGGGTAGAGTAATGGCGATAACTTCACTAAATGAGGATTTTAGAAAGGCCATTAAAGCATCCTACCAAAGTATAGAAAAACTTAATTTTGATAGGATGTACTATAGAAAAGATCTGGGATTCGATTTATAACAAGGATTTCCTTATAAGAATATTAAAAAAGGCGTTTAATTTATATAAATTAAACGCCTTTTTTAATATTTAAATACCTGAGAAATCTTAAGAATTACTTCTTTCTTAATCACACAGTTTTAGTTTAAAAATGAATGTGCAGTAGGATCTCTATTCTCCTCGTTATTATCATTAAATTTCTTTAATTCCTTCATCCAATATATAAAAGCAGCAAAACCAATAAACATAAATGCCCAGTTAAGGATATTGGCACCTGTCCAGCTTTCTAATTCTAATGCTCTAAACCAATCAAAAGGGATAAATAAAATATCTACAAAAAGGGATTCTATTGCTTCAAAAAAATCTTTCATAACTTGTTCTATATTTTCTTTGTAAAAAGTCTAAAGAGGTAAACTAAAAACTTTTTATAAATTAGTTCAATAATATTTAAAGACAATACCATACTATTGTCTGGTGCAAAAATATAAAAAATAGTAGTGTTATCAAGCTTTTTTAGTAAATCAAAACCCATTAATTACATTGCTGTAGCACTGTATATGAGTATACTATTTGGCATTGCCCATTATAGAAAGGGTTTTGAGGTAGAAAGTAGTCATATCTTACTAACAGCAGCTAGTATTTTTTTGTATATTTTACCAATGTTAGCTCTTAATTTTGTGGCGCAAAAAAACAATCTTACTAATAAAGGTACGTTTACAATACTTTTATATGCTTTTCTTACCGCAATATTACCAAATTCTCTAACCAGTTTTCCTATTTTATTAGCAAATGTGTTTGTATTACTAGCGCTACAAAATATTCTACATCTGCGAAATGAAAAAAATGTTAAGGCCAAAATCTTTAATGCATCAATCTTTATTGGCTTAGCTTCGTTAGCTTATTTTTGGAGTATTGGGTTTATCATTTTGGTTTTTTTAGGAATACTGTTTTTCGATTCCAAAAACTATAGAAACTGGATTATTCCTTTTATCGGGATTAGTATGGTCTATGTATTTGCAAATTGCTTTACATTGCTGTTTTATGATTCGTTTTTTGCAATTGCAACCTATGTTGATCCGATATCATTTTCATTTCAGGCTTATTTTATAAAAGAACATCTTTTCTCTGTAGGAATAATAGTTATTTGTACTGTATTCTTTTTCTCGATATATCTTATCAAGTTTGGTAGAAAGACAGCGAATATAAAACCGATCTTAAGGGTTGTTATCATCTATCTAATTGTAGCGATTGTAGTAGCAGCCATTGCACCAAAAAAAGATACTTCTGAGTTATTTTTTATAGCAACACCTCTTTCACTTATTGGTACTACATATCTAGAAATGAATTATCATCAATTTGCTAAAGAAATTAATATTTGGGTATTCATTTTGATTCCGTTTACAGTATTATTGTTCTAAATAATGTATAATAAGACCCGATAGCGCATTATATCCCTCATTAAAAACAAACATATTAAGCCTAAACTCAACCATGTAATTTTTGTTGAAGTAGATTGAATTGCCATATACTAAATACTATTACAAAATATAATACCTTTGTACCTGCCAAAAAATAAGGTTTCGTATATATGATTGTTCTGTTTATTGTGAATTAATACAGTTAAAACCGATTTTTAAAGAATTGGCTATAGCAACGAATTGTGAGTAATTTGATGCTCATAAACACAATATAGAAAACATATGAAGGTACTTAATAGAATACTTACAATTATAGAAAAATAATAGCGCAGATGTTTACCGATAAAGCAAATTCCATTTTTAAAGAAGTTATAGAAAAATACCATGTGATCGATAGTGTTGATCAAGAATTTTCGAATCCATATGATAGTAAATCACAAGCAATAGAGCATTTGCTATATCGAAAATGTTGGATTGATACTGTACAATGGCACTATGAAGATATCATACGAGATCCCGAAATTGATCCTATAGCAGCCTTAAAGCTAAAACGACAGATCGATGCCTCTAATCAGGATAGAACCGATATGGTAGAATATATTGATAGTTATTTTTTAGAATTGTACAAAGAGATAGTGCCCAAAGCAAATGCTACCATTAATACAGAAAGTCCTGCATGGGGAGTAGATAGACTGTCTATTTTGGCATTAAAAGTATATCATATGCATGTAGAAACGATTCGTGAAGAAGCTACAGATGCTCATAAAACTGCATGCCAAAACAAACTGAATGTATTACTAGAGCAACAAGTAGACTTGTCTACGGCTATTGATACCTTGTTGAACGATATCGAAAACGGGGATAAATACATGAAAGTATATAAGCAAATGAAAATGTACAATGATGATGAATTAAACCCGGTATTACGTGGCGGGAAGTAGTCTAAAGAAATCTAAAGAATCTGAAACGAACGTTCTGGTGATTCGCCTCTCGGCTATGGGCGATGTAGCAATGACGGTTCCCGTTTTAAGAGTTTTTAGAGCTACCTATCCCGATATAAAACTAACAGTGCTTACCCGAAAATTCTTTGAACCTATATTTTCTGATATTGAAAATCTACAGGTATATCATGCAGATGTAAATAATAAACATAAAGGCTTTATGGGGCTTACACGATTATCTAATGAATTGTGTAAACAAAATATAGATGCTGTTGCCGATATGCATAACGTATTACGCTCTAATGTGCTTAAAACCCTATTCTCATTACGAGGGATAAAAACAGTTCAGGTAGATAAAGGCCGCCCAGAGAAAAAAGCATTAACTCGATCAAAAAATAAGGTGTTCAAACAATTAAAAACAACACATCAACGATATGCCGATGTTTTTTCTGCTTTAGGGTATCCTATTGATCTCACAACTCATAAATTTCCTAAAAAACAATCGTTAACACCCGAAATTCTTTCTATAACCCAAAATTCAACAAAAAAATGGCTAGGCATTGCACCATTTGCACAATATAAAAGTAAGACCTACCCGTTAGCATTAATGGTTGAGGTAATTGAAACCTTAGATAAGGAAGATGAATATGAAATTTTCCTTTTCGGAGGAGGTAAACGAGAAATGGACATCCTAAACAATATAGAAAGTAAGTATAAAAACGTAACAAGCATTGTTGGTAAACTATCTTTCGAAGATGAGCTAAAACTTATAGGCAATTTAGACGCTATGGTATCAATGGATAGTGGCAATGCACATTTAGCAGCAATGTACGGAGTGCCAACAATTACCCTATGGGGAGTAACGCATCCGTTTACCGGTTTTATGCCCTTTGAACAACCTATGGAACGTGCCATCTTACCAAATTTGGCAAAATACGACCAAATTCCAACTTCGATTTATGGTAATAAAGTACCTCCTGGTTATGAAAAAGTAATGCACACCATAAAACCAGAAACCGTGGTAGAAAAGGTTAACAAATTGTGATAAAATTGCCGTTACAGGTATTTTGAATAATACATAATTACATTCTGATAAAGATGCCTCTATATCTATACATCATCAAAATCAACAGTAATCGAAGCAGAGGTTGGATGTGCCTGGCAAGCTAAGACCAATCCTTCTTCTATTTCTCCATCGGTAAGAATGCTGTTTTTTTCCATTACAGCACTACCTTCAGTGATTTTACATATACAAGAACTACATACTCCTCCCTGGCAGGAATAGGGAGCATCAATATCCTGATCTAGTGCTGCATCAAGAATCGTTTTTTTCTGATCCATAACAAAACTAAACTCTTCATCATCTACCAATACTTTAATATTGGATTTTCCTTCAAGGTTAGTATCTATTTCTGTTGCAGAAGCACTACTAGTAAATAGTTCAAAATGGATATTTTCTTTAGTAATATCATTCTCTTGTAAAACGGAAGTTACTGTATTGATCATTTCTTCGGGACCACATAGATAAAATGAAGTAAAAGAAATGTCTTTAAATTTATTTTTTAATACATAATTTACAGTTGACTTTTCTATTCTTCCGAAGTGTGCATTATCCTCCTGACTTCTACTATATATAAATTCTATAAATAGACGGTCAGAATATTTCGCTTGTAATTCTAATAATTCTTTATGAAAAATAGTCTCTTCTGGTGTTTTATTTCCATATACCAAAACAAAACGACTATTAGGTTCTTCTTCAAGAACAGATTTAATCATACTCATTATGGGAGTAATACCACTACCTGCTGCAAAAGCAGCATAAGAATTACTTGCTTGAGCATTAGTAGTAATTGAGAAATTACCTTCGGGAGTATGAACTTCGAGTACATCACCCTCTTTTAATTTGTTATTTGCAATAACCGAAAATGTACCTCCGGGTATTTCTTTAACAGTCACTTTAAGCATATTGCTTTTTGGTGAACTACAAATAGAATAAGCTCTACGCAATTCTTTTCCTTCTACTTCGGTTTTAATAGTAATATATTGACCTGGAATAAAAGAATAAGCACTCTGTAATGTTGTTGGTACTTCAAATGTTATAGAAACTGCCAAGGGAGTTTCTCGAGTAATATGTTGTATGGGTAATTTATGAAAATCTGACATTGTATTGTACTAAAAAACTAATTTGAAAACTTCAGTATAAAGAGAATTCAAAGTAGACAGTTGTAAGAGTCCGATGGTATATCGGAATCTCATTTTTAAAATTTGTGACAAAAATAGTAAATGCAATCAGAGAAGATAGCCTTTACTAAAAAATTTAAGCAGTTCTTAATTGTTTTTTGTAACAAAATCTCGTTTTTGATTACTAAATAGTTAAATACATCTTAACTATGTTTACCCACTTCATCAATTTACAATGGAAATCTTTTTGGCGATCTGCTTCTTTAACCTCTGGATTATTTATGAAGTTCTTTATGGGGTTTTGGGCACTTTGGTTTATTGTGATGATGGCTTCGGGAGGAATTGGCGCCTTTTATTTAATTAAAGAAGAGTTAAATCTCGATCCTCTAGAGACCATAAACAAGCTTTTAATATATTGGCTAGTGGTCGACTTATTGTTTCGGTATGCATTACAAAAAATGCCGGTTATTAATATTAAACCATTACTCATTCTTCCTTTCAAAAAAAGAAAAATTGTTTCATTTGCTTTTGGGAAAACGGTATTTTCATTTTTTAATATCATCCATATTTTCTTTTTTATTCCATTCTCTATTGTGTTGATTGGTAATGAATACCCAGTACTTGATGTGTTGTTATGGAATATTGGATTAGCTGCATTAATCTACAGTAACAATTTCCTAAACATTATTTTAAACAAAAAAGACAACCTCATATTTATCATAGGAGGTATTTTGGCGATTTTAGGAGGATTACATTATTTCGAATATTTTGATATAACTATATATACAGCTCCATTTTTTAAGGGGTTATACGAGGTTCCTTTTTTAGTATTGATTCCTATAGCGATACTGTTGTTTTTAATAATTATATCGTTTCGATCCTTTGTAGCCGATCTATATCTGGATGCTGGATTAGCAGCTAAAACCAAAAATGTAAAAACAGAAAACCTCGAGTGGTTAGATAGATTTGGTAAGACAGCAACCTTTCTTAAAAATGATATAAAACTCATAAAAAGAAATAAGCGAGCGAGATCTACTGTTTTGGTAAGTATTCTATTCTTATTTTATGGATTGTTGTTCTTCACAGGAAATGTAGAGGCTTATGATGGACCCGTTTGGAGGATTTTTGCTGCTATTTTTGTTACCGGTGGATTTCTATTAAGTTTTGGACAGTTTGTGCCAAGTTGGGATAGTTCCTATTATCCGTTGATGATGAGTCAAAATATTCGATATAAAGAATATTTATCTTCTAAATGGTGGTTGATGGTAATTGCAACATTAATCTCTACAGTATTAGCATCTGGGTATTTGTATTATGGATGGGAAGTATATCTTGCTATAATCGTTGGAGCAATCTACAATATAGGAGTGAATTCTCATGTAGTATTATGGGCAGGAGCATATGTAAAAACACCTATTGATTTAACTAGTAACAAAAATGCATTCGGAGATAAACAGGCTTTTAACGCCAAGACTTTACTATTGTCATTACCTAAAATGGTTTTGCCTATGATATTGTATGCTATAGGTCATTATGCATACAGTCCTTATGCAGGATATGCTCTGGTAACAGTTGCAGGTATTGCAGGGTTTGCATTTAAAGATGCAGTTTTTAATAAAATCGAAAGTATTTATAGAACAGAAAAGTATAAAACGATCTGGGCATACAAACAAAAAAAATAAGAAACATGATATCAGTACATAACCTTACTAAAACCTATACCGGAAATACCGTTCTTAATATTGAATCTCTAGAAATAGAAAAAGGAAAGAGTTTTGGTTTGGTGGGTAATAACGGGGCAGGAAAAACAACTTTATTTAGTGCCATATTAGATCTTATTCAACCCACAACAGGATATATTGAAAATAAAGGGATTAAAGTTAATGAAAGTGAAGAGTGGAAATCGGCTACTTCGGCATTTATCGACGAGACATTCTTGATAGGATATCTTACAGCCGAAGAGTATTTTTATTTTATAGGAGAACTTCGTGGGCAAAATAAAGCCGATGTAGATGCATTATTATCTGGTTTTGAAGACTTTTTTCATGGTGAAATTTTAGGACAAAAAAAATACTTAAGAGACCTCTCTAAAGGGAATCAGAAAAAAGCTGGTATTGTCGCGGCGCTTATTGGTAATCCTGAAGTAATTGTCCTGGATGAACCCTTTGCTAATTTGGATCCAACGACACAAATTCGTTTGAAAAAAATAATTAAAGAACTATCTACAGACCCAAATATCACAGTTTTAGTGTCTAGTCATGACCTAATGCATGTTACCGAAGTATGCGAGCGTATTGTAGTATTGGATAAAGGGGAAGTAGTAAAGGATCTTTCAACATCAGAAGAGACTCTAAAAGAACTCGAAGCACATTTTGGTGAAGAAGAATAAGAAAACATAGATGTTTTTTATAAATGATTAAAAGGTCAAACAATTTTAAAATTGTTTGACCTTTTAAATAGGATGAAGACTTTTTGATTAGTTACATTTTACCCATCTACCGCTACTACTGGTTTCTTCCCATTTATGAGCATTCCCTCCTTCACAATTAGGAAACCCAGTGCCGCAATACTTTTTTTCTTTGGTAGTTACAACATATTTTTTTTCACATAACCAAAGACAACTCCAATGTTTTTGACATGATTTTTCTGTACGACTACGTTCTCTGGTATCTCCGCAACCAGATGATGTTCCTCCGCACACCCAGCTTCCTGTAAGGTCTTCAGAAAATTCTACTGTAGTTATTTCATCTGAAACTATGTTTCTTTTGTTTTCAAAACTAGTAAGTACAACAATAAAAATTAGTAGCCCCACTACTGATAACAAAGTAGAGATTGTTGATTTTTTCATTTTTTGTGTTTTCATAATTGTATGGTTTTAAAAGTTATGAGCATAAAATTACTAACCAACTATAATGTGTAGGGGAGAAAAAACCTTGTAAAACGTTAACTTAAATTATTCTTTACTTCTTTTTTATTTAAGTTTCGGTACTTAGAAGGTGTTGTAGCCGTATGTTTTGTAAAGGCCTTATAAAAAGTGACTTTATTATTAAAACCCGACTCTGTAGCAATAGCTTCTATTTTATAAATATTGTATGCATTGTCTTTCAATAGTTTTTGAGAATACATCACTCGGTGCTTGTTCACGTAATCATTAAAATTTTCTTGAATAAATTCAGAAAAGGTTTGCGAAATCTTATAGGGTTTCACGTTAAGCTTTTTGGCCAAATAACCAATGGTAAGATCATTTTTTAAGAATATTAAATCATGAATAAACAGTTCATTAATCTTGTTTTGAATTTGAACCATATCGTCATAATCCAATGTAGAGTTCGAGTATTTTTTTGTGATCTCTTTAAGAAATTGAGGATTGGTATAGAGAATAATCCCAACAACAAAAATCATGATATTATTAAACAAATAATAATAAGCAAATTGACGCCAGCCATCAGCGAATAAAGTAAGGAATGAAATGATCAGAGTAGAACAGATGTATATAATCGCGAGTGTAAATAAGTATACTAATACATTTGATGATAGTTTTGTCCTGTTTTTTATGCTTACATAAATAACAGCAATTGCATATAATAGTTGATGAATAGCTCTGGCATAATTTATAGGCATGATTTGATCCAAAAAACGCTCCCTCATGTATTGTAAACGCTCTTCATTGGGTAACATCAAAATATCTATTATGAGAATATATATAATTATAAATGCTATAAAATGTAAACCATCAATTTTTGAATATCTGTTTTTGTTATAGATAAAAGATTGAAAATGAAACCATAAAAAAGGACCATAGAGAAAACCCATATCGAAATAAAACCATCCCAAAAACTGGGGATATACTATTGATAGTTTACTGGTCCCATATAGAAATACTAAAATTTCCAAACCAAATATTCCTGAAAATAAACCGATAGTCCAGCTTTTTAAATTTTTAGAATATTTGAAGAAAACTCCTCCGGAAATAAAAAGAATTGTAAGAGCTTGTATGAGAAGAAAATACCTTATGATGGTCATATTGAAAAAATAATGGACAACTCCTCTCTTTTTTTAGAATCATTGTGATATTTTAATTTTTTGACAAGAGAGCTGTAAAATACCTTTCGAGATTAGAAGAAAGATACAAAAGGACATGTTTTTTTGGTATATAGGGTATTGAAAATTCAATCTCAGCACCCTATATTATTTTTTAAGTTAAAAAAGAAAAAAATAGTTAATTCCAGCACGTGCCACCTGGCTGTAGACCCGGATAAGAATCTAAAAAGCATAATTCTACAGCATAACAACATCCCTGACCCCCGGGGCAATCCTGGTGACTGGTACAACGCCTGTGAGCACCGCCCATAATTTTTTGCTGTTGCTTTTTGTTTAGTGCTTTACCTAAGTTTAATAATTTTGATTTCATAATAAGAGTTTTAAGAGATTTTTACCTTAAACATTTATAGATACCTAAGGTATGAGTCTAAAATTTTGATAGAATAATAGTTTATAAAAACCACAATGAATTTATTGAATAATTTTTACCTGGAAAACAAATCATAATTATATTTAACATTTTGATAATCAATAAAGTGTTGATATCGTGATTTCCTTAATTTTCAATGTAATATTTTGATCAATAATCAATATGATAAAAAAAGAGAGCTTAAGCCGAGAAAAATATGTTAACAACCGGTTTTTTAACGAAAGAAATGTATTTTTACAACGAACACATAATTTTTGTGTACAATCAACACACTAAAAGTCAAGTTTTTTAGTTATCACACGTATAAATTTAATCTGGTTTGGGCAGAAAATTATTAAAGATCGCGCTGATATTGCTTTTGGCAATTGTAGGATTTGCTTGTTCTCGTAAAAAGGACAAGTTTATAAATCGTACATGGCATGATGTTACTACAAAAAATAATACGCTATATAATGGCCGATTAGCTTTTGATATAGGCAAAGAAGATATCGTTCAATCTTATAAAGATAATTTCTGGGAGTTACTACCGGTAGAAAGGATGATTGTAAGTGAAGATGTTAGACTCCCTAACGAAGTGCTTAATAAAAACTTTGATAAGGCAGAAGAAAAGGCGGTAAAAGCAATCCAAAAACATAGCATGCTTATTGATAATAAGGAACGTAACCCTAAAATCGATGAAGCATTTTTGCTATTAGGTAAAGCTCGTTATTTTGAACAACGTTTTGTGCCGGCATTAGAAGCTTTTAACTATATTCTATATAAATATCCCACAAGTAATACGATCAATCATGCTAAAGTATGGAGGGCCAAAACGAATCTTCGTCTTGATAATAACGATAAAGCGATAGAGGATCTTACCAGAATGATCGAACAGGAGTTTATGAAACCTCAGGATTATGCCGATGCTGTAGCTATGATGGCTCAGGCATATATTAATTTAGAAAGAAAAGACTCTGCCGTTACTTATATTACCAAAGCTGCTGTTCATACCAGAAAAAATGAAGAAAAAGGCAGATACCTCTATATAAAAGGACAATTATTAAATGAATTGGGTTATAAGGATAGTGCAAATTATGCTTTTGATCAGGTCATTGCACTTAATAGAAAGGCACCCAGAAAATATATGATGAATGCCTATATGGCAAAAGCCCGAAATTTTAATTACGAGAAAGGGAATAAAGAAGAATTTCTCGAATTATTAGGTGACCTTGAAAAAAATAGAGAAAATCGCCCATTTTTGGATAAAATATATAACCAAAAAGCAGTCTATTTTAAAACTTTGGATTCTATTGATTTGGCTATAACATATTATAATAAATCATTGCGAACAAAGTCTGAAGATAAATACTTAGAATCCCTTAATTATTATACTCTTGGGGATATTAGCTTTGACAGAAAAGAGTACGCTATCTCTGGAGCATATTATGATAGTACACTTCAGCGAATGATTGTAGATTCAAAACGGTATAGGGTATTAAAGAAAAAGAGAGACAATCTTGAGGACGTTATTTTATATGAAGGTATTGCCAAAACAAACGACAGTATTCTTACTGTTTTGGCTATGTCACCAGAACAGAGAATAGCGTATTATGCAGAGTATACCAATGCATTAAAAACAAAAGCTATAGAACAAGAAAAAGCTGCAGAAATTGCCAGAATAAAGGATAACTTGCCTGTAGAACAAAGGTACAGACAGCCAGGTTCTGGATTTCGAACAGATACTAAAGGACCAAGTGTAGAAGGAGGAACTTTTTATTTCTATAACCAAACTACTGTAGCCTATGGTAAAACTGCATTTAAAAGAACATATGGAAACAGAGAGTTACAAGACAATTGGAGAGTTTCGAGTATTTCTAATCCAGGCGCCGTTTCTACAGTAGAGGAAGAGAAAAAGGATGAATACTCTATCGATACTGATCCAACATTTGATCCGCAAACCTATATTGCTCAATTGCCAACCGACCCTTCAGCTATAGATAGCCTTCAAACCGATCGTAACTTTGCCTATTATCAACTCGGAGTTATATATAAAGAAAAATTTCAGGAATATGGTTTAGCTATAGATAAATTCGAGAATCTATTGCAAAGTAATCCCGAAAAACGTTTGATTATTCCTTCTAAATATAATCTGTATAAAATTTATTTGGCACAAGGGAATACCTCGAGATCCAATGCAATGATGCAGGATATTATTAATAATCATGGAGAATCGAGATATGCCAAAATTCTTCAAAATCCTGATGAAGCATTAAAAGATGATGAAAATAGCCCAACATCAATATATAATAGGTTATATAGGGATTTTCAGAATCAAAAATATGCATCTGTAATAAAAGAAAGCGATGTGATGATTACAAGATTTGGAGGAGATGAAGATTTCTTACCCAAATTTGAATTATTGAAAGCTCAAGCGATAGGACGTTATAGAGGGTTTGAAGCCTATAAAGAAGCCCTTAATTATGTAGCTCTTAATTACCCTCAAAGCCCAGAAGGTAAAAAGGCACAGGTGATCTATCAGGTTACGATTCCGCAAATTCAGGATAATGCATTTTTGACCAATATAGACGATCAGAATAATCATAAGTTGATTTATGCATTTTCTACTTTTGGAAACAATCAAGCGCAAGCATTAAAAGAACAAATAGAAGCTATTATCAAAGAACTTCGATATGAGAAGATGAAAGTTTCTTTAGATGTATATAATAAAGATCAACAATTTGTAGTTGTACATACAAACGGAAATAGATTAGCAGCAGAAGGGTTTGGAGAATTATTGTCTTTGGGTAAAACCGAAGATACGCGTGGTGTAGATTTAACAAAGTGGAACAGGAAAAAGAAATATTATGAAAAAGTGGAGGCTACGTATTTTACAATAGCATCTCCAAATTATAGAGTACTTCAGATTCATAAAAATCTTGAAGAATATGCTCAATCAGAACCAGAATTAGAACCAGAAACCGAATAATCATTTAATCCCCCTTATATATTATGTTTTCAGACAATAAAAAAGGAAGAGACTACGGCAGTACAACCGATTTCTCTCGTAACCAAAACAAAATCTCAGAAGGAACTAAAATCGTAGGAGATGTTATTTCTGAAGGAGGTTTTAGAATTGAAGGTACTATCGAAGGAACTTTTAAAACTACTGGCAAAGTAGTAGTAGGAACGTCAGGCTTTATTAAAGGTACA
Organism: Aquimarina atlantica; assembly: GCF_000626715.1. GTDB lineage: Bacteria > Bacteroidota > Bacteroidia > Flavobacteriales > Flavobacteriaceae > Aquimarina > Aquimarina atlantica. The sequence goes on from NZ_AQRA01000008.1 coordinate 87,372, forward strand.
TTAGAGTGCTCTGATGCAGATTTCGAAGGTAAGTTCTCAGGAACTCTTAACGTGTCAAATACCTTATCTTTAAAACCAACAGCACATATCGAAGGTGAAGTTACCGTAGGTAAATTAGCTGTCGAACCAGGAGCAAACTTTAATGCATCTTGTTCTATGAAAGGTAATGTAAAATCTTTGAGCAAGCCTAGTGAACAGAAATCTTCACAACCTCAAACAACACAAGGGCAAGGAAAATCGGCTTAGATTAGAAGTTTGTATTTGCTGGATTAGGTTTTCTCTTGATAGAGTAAATACAAACTTCTAATATAAAAAATGTAACTGTTGATAGAGTGTATGAAAAATATCAATTTCATAAAAACACGTACTATAAATTAGTTACAGGGTACCAAAGTGGGTATTTCTCCGAAACGATGAGAGAGAAAAGCTTCTCTTTAGTAAATAACCTCGATAATTTAGCGATTATTTATTTTGGTTGTGATATAAGGACAAGACCAAACAATAGATTTTCTGTATATTAGAATGTTTATTTAAAACGATGTTTTTTCTTAATAAAAGAAATCTTGAAAAATAATAATCGAGGCAAGAAGACCTTTAACAAATATATTGCCCTTACAGGAATAGCTTTCCAAATGGGGGCTACCATATTCCTATGTGCTTATGCCGGAAAAAAACTGGATGCCTACTATGAACTGGATAAACAATGGTTTACCATGGGATTTATTCTTTTTGGGGTAACTGCTTCTATATATTTGGTAATTAAGCAACTCAATCGGATTAATAAATCGGATTAATTATTAACATATCACGTATTAGATTTTTAAATTTCTTACTTGCTTATGCATGTTTAGAAAATTTTAGATATTTGATGAGTTTTTTTGAATATAGAATTTTAATACGCTAATGGGAAAGAACGTATTTCGTTTTTTATTTCTTTTCACTATTGTAATAGCAGGCACTTATTTGATCCATATGGGCATCATAAATGCATTTTTGCTAGAAAGAAATATCAATATTATCAAGCTTTCATATATATTTAACAGCACATTTACCTTTGTGTTTACCTTCATTATACTATTACTAAGTAAAAAATTTAAAGACCAACTTGGTTTTATTTTTATGGCTGGTAGCCTTATAAAAATCGGAGTTTTTATTGCTATTAGTAAGTTAAGTGATTTCGAAATCAATAAAAATGTCTTTCTTGATTTTTTTATAGCCTATCTAATCTGTTTAATCCTCGAAGTCTACTATCTTTCTAAGATTTTGAATTCTAATAAGTAATTGATTTTCAGAAACTTAATTATTTATAGATAATCTTAAACTTATTTAGTCAAAATAGTTTAAGAATCTAACATAATTATGTACATTTGCACCGAAATTTAGGAACCGAAATTTTACGCGTAATGCAAAAACATACTGTAGTTAAAATTTTATTGATTTTTAGCCTGGTCTTTACGACTGGAAACTTATTTGCCAAAGAATCCGAGAAAAAGGAACATGAAGGAGAAGGAGGTTTAAAAGAACGAATCAAAGAATTTATAGATCATCACCTTCAAGACTCATATGATTTTACATTGTTTTCTGATGAAGAAGCAAATAAGCATTATGGCTTTCCTTTGCCTGTAATTTTATGGGATAATGGACTAAAAGTTTTTTCTTCTTCTAAGTTTCATCATGGTGAAACTGTTGCAGAAGTTGATGGTAATTACTATAAACTATACCATTCAAAAATATACAAAACAGATGCATCGGGAACGATCAATTATGATGAGGATCATCATGCCACCAATGCAAAACCACTTGATTTTTCGATTACCAAAAATGTAGTAAGTATGCTATTAATTAGTTTACTTATGTTTTTTATGTTTAGAAGTCTTGCAAAATCATATAAGAAAAATAATGGTATCCCTACAGGTGTAGGACGTTTCTTAGAGCCTTTGGTTTTATTTATAAGAGATGATATCGCTATCCCTAATATAGGTGAACATAAATATAAGAAGTATATGAGCTTTTTGCTTACTGTTTTCTTCTTTATTTGGTTTTTGAACCTTTTGGGAATGACTCCTCTGGGAGTTAATGTTACAGGAAATATTGCAGTAACTTTTGCGTTGGCATTAATCGTATTTTTAATCACTAATTTAACAGCGAATAAAAATTACTGGGGTCACATTTTCTGGATGCCAGGTGTGCCAACTTTTATGAAAGTTGTTTTGGCACCTATAGAATTGTTAGGAGTTTTTATCAAGCCATTTTCATTAATGATTCGTTTATATGCGAACATGACTGCGGGTCACGTGGTACTAATGAGTATTATCGGAATGATATTCTTGTTTAAAAACTGGATCGGTGGTCCATTATCATTTGGATTAGCTTTTGCGTTATCAATATTAGAATTATTGGTAGCAGCATTACAAGCTTATATATTTACGATGTTGTCTGCACTATACTTCGGTATGGCAAATGAAGAGGCACATCACTAGAATTTGAACGTTTAATTTTTAATTATATAATTATGGAAATTCCAAATATTGTTGGAGCAGGTTTAATTGTAATAGGTGCTGGTATCGGTATCGGTAGAATTGGTGGTCAGGCGATGGACGCTATCGCTCGTCAGCCAGAAGCTTCTGGTAAGATACAAACCGCTATGCTTATTGCAGCGGCACTTATTGAAGGTATTGGATTTGCAGCGTTATTCGCAGCTTAATTTACAAACAACAGCTATAACGGTTGGTTGTAGCTGTTGTTATTAGATTTTTAAAATTAAACAGTAAAGAAATTAATATAATTAATAATGGAGAAGTTAATAAATGATTTTTCGTTTGGTCTGTTTTTCTGGCAGATTTTAATCTTTGTAGGTTTACTATTATTATTAAGAAAATTTGCATGGAAACCTATTTTAGAGGCTGTTAGTAATCGTGAAGAAGGAATCAAAAATGCATTAGAATCTGCTGAAGAAGCAAGAAAAGAAATGCAAAACCTTCAGGCTGATAATGAGCGCATCTTAAATGAGGCTAGAGCAGAACGAGATGGGATGCTTAAAGAAGCTAGACAGCTTAAAGAAAATATGATTGCAGATGCAAAGTCTGAAGCGCAGGCAGAAGCCGATAAAATTGTAGCACAGGCACAAGCTACTATTGCTAGCGAGAAAAAGGCCGCAATTGCAGATCTTAAGAATCAGGTAGCAGGACTTTCTGTAGAGATTGCAGAAAAAGTAGTAAGAAAAGAATTATCTGGCAAAGGAAAACAACTAGAATTAGTTGAGTCTATGTTAGAGGACGTTACTTTAAATTAAACTAAATGAGTAGAGCAGCAATACGTTATGCTAAAGCAGTTTTGAGTTTAGCTCAGGATAAAAAAGCTACAGAAGATGTTCAGAAGGATATGCAAAGTATTATCGCAACAATTAGCGATAGCGCCGAGCTCAGAATGGTGTTAAATAGTCCGTTGATCAAAAGTGAAGTAAAACTTGCTTCATTGCGTGAGATCTTTAAGAATACTGGTGAGATTACACAAAAACTTTTTGATGTATTAATCGAAAATAAAAGAGTACATCTATTAAATGATGTAGCTAAGCAATATAGTGTTTTGTTTGATAAGTTAAATAACACTCAGATTGCAAAAGTAACTACAGCAGTACCATTAGACAAAGGGTTAAGTGCTAAAGTTTTGGCCAAGATTAAAGAATTAACAGGTAACGAAGCTACAATAGAAAATGTAATCGATGAAAGTATTATCGGTGGGTTTATTCTTAGAGTAGGTGATTTACAGTATAATGCAAGTATAGCAAATAAGCTTACAAACTTAAGAAGAGAATTAAGTAATTAATACATACGTTTATAAATTTAATAATAAGAGGATGAGTGTTTATACTCTTTCTTTCAAACTATTATAAAATGGCAGAAGTGAATCCTGCTGAAGTATCAGCAATATTAAAACAACAATTATCTGGATTTGAAGCATCAGCTTCATTAGAAGAGGTAGGAACAGTATTACAAATAGGGGATGGTATCGCTCGTGTATACGGATTGTCTAATGCTCAATATGGAGAATTAGTACAATTCGAATCTGGTTTAGAAGGTATCGTACTTAACTTAGAAGAAGATAATGTTGGGGTAGTACTTTTAGGTTCTTCAACCGAAGTTAAAGAAGGTGCAACTGTAAAACGTACACAACGTATCGCATCTATTAATGTTGGAGAAGGAATCGTAGGTCGTGTAGTGGATACATTGGGTAACCCTATCGATGGTAAAGGTGCAATCGAAGGAGAAACTTTCGAAATGCCATTAGAGCGTAAAGCTCCTGGTGTAGTTTTTCGTCAACCAGTAAACGAACCTCTTCAGACAGGGATCAAGTCTATCGATGCGATGGTACCAGTAGGACGAGGACAACGTGAATTAGTTATTGGCGACCGTCAGACAGGTAAAACAACGGTATGTATTGATACTATTCTTAATCAAAAAGAATTTTATGATGCTGGTGAGCCAGTATACTGTATCTATGTTGCCATTGGGCAAAAAGCATCTACAGTAGCAGGTATCGCAAAAGTATTAGAAGATAAAGGAGCAATGGCATATACAACTATTGTAGCGGCTAATGCTTCTGACCCTGCTCCAATGCAGGTATATGCTCCATTTGCGGGTGCGGCTATCGGAGAATATTTCCGAGATACAGGACGTCCTGCATTAATTATTTATGATGATTTATCAAAACAAGCGGTAGCATATCGTGAAGTATCTTTATTATTACGTCGTCCACCAGGTCGTGAGGCGTATCCTGGAGACGTTTTCTATCTTCACTCTAGATTATTAGAGCGTTCTGCAAAAGTAATTGCAGATGATACTATTGCTAAAGATATGAATGACCTTCCTGATTCTTTAAAAGATAAAGTAAAAGGAGGAGGATCATTAACTGCATTACCAATTATCGAAACGCAAGCAGGTGATGTATCTGCATATATTCCTACAAACGTAATTTCGATTACAGATGGTCAGATATTCTTAACATCAGACTTATTTAACTCTGGTGTACGTCCGGCAATTAATGTAGGTATTTCTGTATCTCGTGTGGGTGGATCTGCACAGATTAAGTCTATGAAAAAAGTAGCAGGTACATTAAAACTTGATCAGGCACAGTTTCGTGAACTAGAAGCATTTGCCAAGTTTGGATCTGACCTTGATGCAGCTACCTTAAACGTAATCGAAAAAGGAAAACGTAACGTAGAGATTCTTAAGCAAGCGCAAAATGATCCATATACTGTAGAAGATCAGATTGCAATTATCTATGCAGGTTCTAAGAACTTACTGAAAGATGTACCGGTAGATAAAGTAAAAGAATTTGAAAGTGATTATATAGAATATCTTAATGCCAAGCATAGAGATACACTAGATACTTTAAAAGCAGGAAAATTAACAGACGAGGTAATCGATGTGTTAATGGCTGCTTGTAAAGAAATTTCAGCAAAATATAAAAACTAGTATTAGAGTACAGCGTATTAGGTTCTAATACGCTGTACTTAATAAAATAAAGTTTACTATTTAGAATGGTGTTGATCTAGAAAGTACTCATTACTAACTACTCAATACTCAATACTAAGAAAAATGGCAAATTTAAAAGAATTACGTAGTAGAATTACCTCTGTATCTTCAACGATGCAAATTACAAGTGCCATGAAAATGGTATCTGCAGCAAAGTTGAATAAGGCACAGATGGCAATTACTGCAATGCGTCCTTATGCAGATAAACTTACCGAGTTATTACAAAACTTAAGTGCTTCGCTAGAAGGAGATAGTGCAAGTGCATATGCAGAAGAACGTGAAGTAAATAAAGTATTGATAGTAGCAATTGCTTCTAATAGAGGTTTAGCTGGTGCTTTTAACTCTAATATTGTTAAAGCTGTAAGAGAGTTATCTCAAAATGAATATGCAGGTAAGCAAGTAGATTTTGTTACTATAGGTAAAAAAGTTAATGATGTTGTTTCAAAAACACATACAGTAGTAGCAAATAAAAGCTCGGTGTATGATGATCTTACCTTTGCTAATGTAGCAGATATCGCCGAAGAACTTATGGAGTTATTTACTAATGGTTCTTGCGATAAGATTGTTATTGTGTATAATAAATTTAGAAATGCAGCATCTCAGGATGTTACTACAGAGCAATTCTTACCAATTGTACCAATAGAAAGTGATAAGAATGTAAATCTAGATTATATCTTCGAACCTTCTAAAGAAGAAATTGTAGAGCAATTAATTCCTAAATCACTTAAGACGCAATTGTATAAAGCAATACGAGATTCATTTGCATCAGAACATGGAGCACGTATGACAGCCATGCATAAAGCAACAGATAATGCTACAGAGCTTAGAGATGCGCTTAAATTGTCGTATAACAAAGCAAGACAAGCTTCTATTACTAATGAGATTCTAGAAATTGTTGGTGGTGCCGAAGCTTTAAATAACTAATTACAATTTGATATAAATTCTGCCTGGCCAGAGTTATCATAATAAAATACCAAAACCTCATAAGAAAACTTATGAGGTTTTTTGTTTTTTCAATTGGTATTTTGCCTATTTCCCTATCTTTAGCGAAACTAAAATTACCAGAACTATTGTTTTTGGTATCAATTTTGTTTTTCAATATTTAAAATATCAAAAATGATAAATTTGAGAACAATAAGTACAACAATTGGTATTTTGTTAATACTGATTACACATACACAATGTGCCAGCAGTCAGCAAATAGATATGAAAACTCCAATAGTTATTAAAGATGTTTATTTTCAGAAATGGGTAGCCGGGGTTGAAGGCGGCGGTTCTGGTTTTATGTTGTATATAGAAGTTAATTCGACATCAGATGTGCAATTAGAGTATGCTTATTTTAAAGGGAAAAAGATAGAACTGGGGCATAAAACCAGCGAACTTGTATATGTAGGCCATCATACTTACCCTCCTAGAAGGCAAGATCTGATTATGAGTGATGATCCTAAGAAAGAGTTTAAGAACCAGTTACCTGCAGTTGAAAAAAAACCTCTTTTCGAACTTAAAGATAATGAGTGCATTGTTGCGTATACCAAAAAAGGTAAAAAAGGGTATTTTAAATTAAATAATGTACCCGAAAAAGAATTGCAAGCGTATCCGAGTAGAAAGAGTCAGTAAATTATAAAGAAAAACTAGTCATATATTGGTGTATTTAGAGAAACAATGCATGACAAGAAATGCTGTTTTTGAATAAAAGAGAATAATCAACATTGTAAATTTATAAATAGGAAATGAAAAAAGTAATTACTTTATTGGTGTGCGCAACACTAATGTTAGGAAGTTGTGCCGATGCTAAAAAAGAAAAAACAGAATTGAAAAAGGAAGCTTCTTTACCTAAGTATGAAGAAGAACCGCATTCTTTTGCACAACCAAATAAAGCTGCGATAAAACATTTAGATTTAGATATAGATGTTGATTTTGAAAAAGAAATCATTAATGGAAGTGCTACGTATCAAATAGAAAACAACAACGCTTCAGAAATAGTTTTGGATGTTAAATTTTTGGAAATTGAAAATGTACAGGCAGATGGGGTTGATACCAAGTTTGTATTAGGAAGTTTTGATGAATACATGGGACAACCACTAAAAATTGATATTCAAAACACCACAAAAACAATAACTATTCAATATAAAACCACCAATAAAACTGAAGCATTACAATGGTTAAATCCTCAACAAACCGCAGATAAAACACATCCTTTCTTATTTACTCAGGGGCAGGCAATATTGACCAGGACCTGGATTCCTATACAAGATAGTCCGCAGATAAGAATAACGTACAATGCTACAGTAAATGTTCCTGCAGGTTTGATGGCAGTGATGAGTGCAGAAAACCCAAAAGAGAAAGCAGAAAACGGAGAGTATCGATTTAGAATGAAACAACCTATTTCTCCGTATCTCATTGCACTTGCGGTTGGGGATATTGAGTATAAGGCGATTAGTAATAGAACAGGAGTTTATGCAGAGAAATCTATGGTAGATGCCGTTCATAATGAGTTTTCGGATATGGAAAAAATGGTTGTTGCAGCCGAAAAGTTATATGGAAAATATGCCTGGGAGCAATTTGATGTAATTGTATTACCGCCAAGTTTTCCTTTTGGAGGAATGGAAAACCCACGTTTAACTTTTGCTACTCCTACACTAATAGCCGGAGATAAAAGTTTAACATCTGTTATAGCACATGAATTGGCACATTCCTGGTCAGGGAATTTAGTTACTAATTCAACCTGGGATGATTTTTGGCTTAATGAAGGATTTACAGTTTATTTTGAAACCCGTATAATGGAAGAATTGTATGGAGTCGACAGAGCAAATATGTTAGCATTAATTAGTAGACAAAGTTTAGATGATGAAATAGAGGGTTTTAAAGCTACACCAAATGAGACTAAATTAAAACTGAACTTAAAAGGACGTAATCCTGATGATGGTATGAATAGTATTGCTTATGAGAAAGGATACTTGTTTTTAAGAACATTAGAAGAAACAGTGGGGCGTGAAAAATTCGATACATTCCTTAACAATTACTTTCAAACGCATGCCTTTTCTACCATAAGTACAGAGAAATTTATTGTTTTTCTGAATGAAAATTTATTGAGTAAAGAGAACATTAAATTTAATACCGATGAGTGGATTTATAAAGCAGGTGTTCCGGATAATGAAGCTGTTGCAAAATCAGACAAATTTGATAAGGTCTTAGAAGCATTAACACAATTTATTGCAAATAATAAGGTAGATGTAAAAATTACCGAAAATTGGACAACTCAGGAGTGGGTATATTTTGTTCGTAATTTTCCAAAAGATATAAATAAAAAGCATTTAGCCATGTTTGATGATGCTTTTAATCTAACGAATGCTACCAATTCTTATATCGCAATGGTTTGGTATGAACAATCAATAAATTATGATTACCATGGTAATGATGTAGATAAAAAAATTGAAGATTTTCTTATTACTGTAGGACGTCGTTGGTACGTTTCTACTATTTTTAAGGCATATCAACAAAACAATAAAACAAAAGAAGCATTACTTATTTATGAGAAAGCTCGACCAAACTATCATTCTGTTACTATAAATACTATTGATGATATTTTAGGGATTAAGAGCTAGTTTGTTGGTAAAAACGTAAGACAAAAAATTGTATTTTTATAGTTATAAGGACACCACCAATTGAGCATATTTCAAAAACTCTTTAAGCAAACTTTTATTTATGGGCTGGCAACAGTGCTTCCGCGTATGTTGTCTTTTCTTTTGGTAATCGTTCATACCAAATATCTAGAAGGCCCTATATCTTATGGTAGAGTAACTATACTATTTTCATGGATCATAGTGTTTAATGTTATTTTGGCTTATGGAATGGAGACCTCTTTTTTTAGATTTTTAAATTTAGATAAATATAAAAACAATGTAACTAGCACCTCTGCAATTTCTATAGTAGTCTCTACAATAATTTTTGCAATAGTAGCATTCATAGCACAAGATCAAATATCAACTTTAATAGGTGTCAAAACTGAGTTTTTGATATACGTGATTTGGATTCTGGTATTAGATGCCTTGGTTATCATTCCTTTTGCCAATTTAAGAGCTTTAGAAAGACCTATTCGTTATGCTTTTATTAAGACTGTTAATGTTATAATATATGCATCTTTAAATGTGTTTTTCCTTATATTTCTTGGTGATCTTTCAACAGAAATAGAATGGCTTCAGATAATTTATAAAGAAGATTTTCAAGTACAGTATATTTTTCTTTCTAATGTAATTGCCAGTGGAGTAACATTATTGTTAATGTTACCTTTCTATATCAAGATTGATTATCGATTTGATAAAGAACTATGGCATAAGATGTTATTATACGGGTCTCCAATTTTAGTTTCTGGTCTAGCCTTTGCTATTAATGAACATTTTGACAAAATACTATTAGAATGGATATTGGGTAAGAAAGAAGGATTGTTTGACTCTGGAGCATATTCTGCTTGCTATAAACTAGCCCTTTTTATGACATTATTTGCTACAGCTTTCAGAATGGGAATCGAACCATTCTTTTTTAGTCATGCTAATGAAAAAGATGCACCCAAAACCTATGCAATAATAACTCAATATTTTGTGATTTTTGGCTCTTTAATTTTAATCATTGTAATCACTTTTTCAAAATTTTTAAAGGAGTTTATGATTAAGAACCCAGAATATTGGGAAGCAATGATTGTGGTTCCGATAATTTTATTAGCTAACCTCTGTCTTGGGATATACCATAACCTTTCTGTATGGTATAAAATTACAGATAGAACGAAGTTTGGAGCCTATATTTCTGTTGTAGGGGCCATAATTACATTGGTGTTGAACTTTATTTTAATACCAAAATATAGTTATCTCGGATCAGCGATAGCAACATTGGCAGCTTATGGATCTATGATGATGTTATCATGGTATTATGGCAAAAAATATTACCCCATTCCTTATAATCTTAAAAAGATAGGAATGTACCTTGTTGTATCCATTACCTTTTCGATTTTATCATTTTATGTTTTTGATAGTAATTATATAATTTCTATCCCGTTGTTACTTGGGTTTTTAGTAATTTTGTACGCCTCAGAAAAGAAAGAATTAAAACAAATTTTAAAAAGATAAGTCCGGTTAAAATTTTGGCTTTTAGTGCTTATAGCAAAGTAGTCTACTTTTACAGGATAATAAGATGTTAATATGCAGATAAAAATAATTAATCAATCAGCTCACGATCTACCTCATTATGAAACTATTGCTTCGGCAGGAATGGATCTAAGAGCACATATAACAGAATCAATAACGCTAAAACCACTAGAACGTACCATTGTAAAAACCGGATTGTTTATAGAGTTACCAGTTGGGTATGAAGCACAAGTACGTCCGCGTAGTGGATTAGCAGCCAAAAAGGGAATTACAGTACTTAATGCACCAGGAACAATAGATGCAGATTACCGTGGAGAGATAGGAGTAATTTTAGTAAACCTGTCAAATGAAAATTTTACTATTCAGAATGGAGAACGAATAGCCCAAATGGTAATTGCAAAACACGAGCGAGCAGAATGGATCGAAGTAACAGAATTGTCAGAAACAACTAGAGGAGAAGGGGGATTTGGAAGTACAGGAGTTAAATAAAACAACAATCATCATAAAACCAATTTAAAGTCACATGAAAATTATAGTACCAATGGCAGGAAGAGGGTCGAGATTAAGACCTCATACGCTCACCGTTCCTAAACCATTAATTCCGGTTGCCGGAAAACCAATAGTACATCGGTTAGTATCTGATATTGCTAAAGTTTTAGGAGAACCAGTTGATGAAGTCGCCTTTGTATTAGGTGACCCTGCATTTTTTGGAGATGATGTAGTAGAAAGTTTAACCACATTAGCAGAAAGCCTGGGAGCAAAAGCATCTATTTATAGACAGGATCAACCCCTGGGAACAGGGCATGCTATTATGTGCGCCAAAGAATCTTTGTCTGGACCTGCAGTAATTGCTTATGCAGATACACTAATTAGAGCAGATTTTAATCTCGATAAAAACGCAGACTCTGTAATTTGGGTAAAGCAAGTAGATCACCCAGAAGCTTATGGTGTTGTAAAACTAAATGATAATAATGAGATTGTAGAACTAGTAGAAAAACCAAAAGAGTTTGTATCTGACCTGGCAGTAATAGGGATATACTATTTTAAAGATGTGGGAGTTCTTAAAAACGAATTACAGTATGTTCTGGATAATAATATTATTAATGGGGGAGAATACCAGATTAATGATGGCATTAAAAGAATGATGAGTAATGGAAAAGTATTTGTAACCGGACAGGTAGATGAATGGATGGATTGCGGAAACAAAAATGTTACGGTAGAAACAAATACAAGAATGCTGGGGTTTTTACAAAAAGATGGAGAACATTTGGTTAGTGATAAAGTTACTCAAGAAAACTCAACTGTTATCGCACCATGCTATTTGGGCGAAGGAGTAACGTTAAAAAATGCGACTATCGGGCCTAATGTTTCGATAGGAAATGGGTGTACAATCGAGAATGCAATAATCAAAAATAGTCTGATTCAGACCAAAACTGTCATAAAAAATGCTAACTTAGACAATGCTATGATTGGAAACAATGCTGTTTATGATGGAAACTTCACTACAGTGAGTATTGGAGACTATTCTGTTTTGGAATAATTTATGATGCAATACTAGTATTGCAGAACCCGGTTTATGATTAACTATTGGAAACATATATGTTTTTTATTTCTATTCTTTTGGAGTGGGAATACTATGGTTCTATCTCAGGATATAGAACCTAAACAAGAGATAAATATCGACGATCTGGGAAATGTTTCTGACGAATTTCAAGAGAATTTTTTTGAGGCGCTAAAACAAAAAGCGATTACCAATTACGATAAGGCAATTGAAGCTATAGAGAAATGTATACAAATTGATCCTAAACCCGATTTCTTATATTTAGAATTAGGTAAGAATTATTTAGAGCTAAAACGATATCAGGATGCAGAAAATAATTTTGTAAAAGTATTAGATGCCAAACCCAATAACAGGTTTCTCCTTGAGCTTTTATTCGAAGTTTATTTTCAACAACGAAAATATAAAGAATCAATAGGAGTAGTAGAAAAACTAGTTGCATTTAATCCTATGTTCAAGGAGCAACTAGCGAATTTGTATTTTCTAGAAAAACGATATGAAGAAGCATTAATCGTTCTGGATGAATTAGATGATGAATTTGGAGCCGATGATTATCGCAATCGGTTGCGAAAAAGAATCTCTTCAAAAATTATTAACCCCAATAGTCAAATTAGTAGACTAGAGCAAAAAATAAAAGAAAAACCTAAGGTAGAGCAGAATTATTTAAACCTGATCTACCTGTATAGTAAGGATAATCAAAAAGAAAAAGCGTTTGAAACGGCTAAATTGTTATTAAAGAAAAAGCCAAAATCAGAATTCGTACATCTGGCACTGTATAAATTTTATCTTGAAGAAAATAATTTTGAACAAGCTATTAGTTCGATGAAGATTGCTTTAAAAAGCAATAAAATAGATGTCGAATCAAAATATAAAGTGATTAACGATTTTTTGCCGTTTCTTGATAAGCATCCTCAATATGAGTCTCAATTAACAGATATTGTTTCGTTGCTCTCTAATGGTCAAAATAATGGAAAAGTCTTTACAGAATTAGGCCATTATTATTATAAAAAAGACAAAAAAGAGCAGGCTCTCAATTTTTATGAACGAGGAATTAAAAGTAATGCTAATGACTTTGTATTGCTAAAAAGAATATTACTATTACAACTCGATTTAAAGCGATACGAAAAAGTAGAAATAGGAAGCGAATTGGCTTTAGAAATGTATCCTGCACAACCTATTTTCTATTTGGCTAATGGTGTAGCACTAATTCATCTCGAAAAAGCGACAGAAGCTATCGAGATCCTTACGATAGGTATAGACTACGTGATAGATGACCTAAAGATGGAATCAGACTTTTACCAACAAATAAGTGTGGCATATCGCAACTTGGGAGATACTACAAAAGCTTCAGAATATCAACAAAAAGTAAATCAACTTCAGAAAAAATCATAAGCGGGTAATGAACAGAATATTTTATCTATTGTGCATTGCTATGATGATGCTTAATTCTTGTAAGGGAACCAAAGCGGTAAGTGCGTTGGGAATCAAAAAACTAAATGCAGAAAAAATAATTGCAAATCATTACAATCGATCTTTTAATTTTAAAACACTTAATACTCGTATAAAAGTAAGATATGATGATGGCAAACAATCTTATAGCCCTAATGCTACATTGCGAATAGAAAAAGATAAAACCATTTGGATTAGTGTAAAGATGTTAGGTATTACATTGGCAAAGGCACTAATAACACCAGAAAAGGTAAGCTACTACGAGAAAATTAACAATACCTATTTTGAAGGAGATTTTAAATTGCTAAGTGATTGGTTGGGCACAGATCTGGATTATGATAAGGTACAGCAAATGCTGTTAGGGCAAGCGTTGTTTAACTTAAGAGACGATAAATATAAATCCTCAATAACAGGAAAAGGATATCAATTACGACCTAAAACAGAATTAGCACTTTTTGAACGATTGTTTTTAATACATCCGGATACCTTCAAAATGTACTCACAACGATTAAAACAGCCTATCGAAAATAGAGATTTAACGATTAATTATCAAAGCTATCAAAAAGTAGGAAATCAGGATTTTCCAAAAGAAATCTATATCGAAGCATTGCAGGAAAAAGAAAAAACAATGATAGAGATAGATTATAAGACGGTAGATTACAATGCTAAGGTGAGTTTTCCGTTTAAAATACCATCAGGATATAAGCAAGTCACTATTCAATGAGGTTTTTAAAGATTATATATTTCGTAGGTTTATTATTGGTTTGTAATCCATCCTTTTCTCAAAGTAGCAAACAACAGCAGCTAGAAGAAGAGCGCCAGCGACTTAGAGAAGAGATCGAACAAATGAAAGAGCTACGGGCTAATAACAAACGTAAAGAACGATCTGTTCTTTATGAAGTTGAAACGATCAATTCGCAGATAGGAACACGTAAAAATCTAATAAAAATAACCAACCAACAGGCTAACTTATTAACCCGTGAGATCAATACGAATTTTAAAAAAATAGAAGCGTATCGTAAGGAGCTTTCTGCCCTTAAGAAGGATTATGCCAAGATGATCACAAAGTCGTATAAGAGTAAATCTCACCAAAGTAGAATTATGTTTTTACTTTCTTCTTCTGATTTTTCTCAAGCCTATAAGCGATTACAGTATATGAAACAATATAATGAACATCGCAAAGAGCAGGCAGATCGAATAGAAAGTAATACCAGAGAATTGCAGGCTTTAAATACAGATCTGTCTAGACAAAAAAAAGAAAAGCAAGTACTGATCGAGGAGAATCGCGAAGAACAGAATAAGCTTAAAGCAGAAAAAAAGGAGCAACAGATTTTAATGGCTTCTATTCGCAAAAAACAAGGCACCTACACAAAGCAAATTAAAGAAAAAGAACAACAGGCCAGTGCTATTGATAAAGCGATTGAGAAGTTAATTAGAGAAGCAATTGCCAGAGCTAATAAAAAGGCAGGTAAAAAAGTAACTAAAAAAGGATCTGCGACCACATTTGCCCTTACTGCAGAGGCTAAAATATTAGCAGATAATTTTACATCTAATAAAGGAAAATTGCCTTGGCCTGTAGGAACAGGAAGAATAACAAAGAAATTTGGCCGTCAGCCTCATCCTACGCTTCCTAATATACAAATTAATAGTAGTGGGGTAGAAATTGAAACGAGGTCGGGAGAACCTGCGAGAGCCATTTTTGAAGGAGAAGTAATCGCGATACAAAAACTTAAGGGGGCCAGTCGTTTGATACAAATACGACATGGTAATTATATCACTACCTATTATAATATCGAGAATATTAGTGTTAAAGAAGGGCAAAAAGTAGCAACAAAACAAGCAATAGGTGAGGTGCGTACCAACCCAACAACCGGTAGAGCAATCATGAAATTCTTAATCTACCAAAATGCAAAACGATTAAATCCTCAAAGTTGGATTTATAAGATGTAATGAGTATATCGTTTATACAAATAATGCTTTTAGCTCTGTAGCATCACTAGGATTCATTTTTCCTGCTAGAACCAAACTCAATTGCTTACGGCGCAAAGCTGCATCATACCGCTGTTTTTCGAGTGCTGTTTCTGGCTTTATTGAAGGTACGGCTACCGGGCTTCCGCTTTCGTTTACAGCAACAAAGGTATAGATAGCCTCATTCGCTTTAGTTTTATCTCCACTCTGGCGGTCTTCTACCCAAACATCTATATACACCTCCATAGACGATCTAAAAGCTCTGGAAACTTTTGCTTCGACAGTTACAACACTACCTAATGGGATAGCCTTATTAAAAGCAACATGATTTACAGAAGCAGTAACCACAATTCGTCTAGAATGTCTACCTGCAGCAATTCCTGCTGCCCGATCCATACGGGCTAAAAGTTCTCCTCCAAATAAGTTATTTAAAGGGTTGGTTTCTCCTGTTAGTACCAAATCGGTTAAAGTAGTAAGAGATTCTGAAGGGTATCTGGATTCCATGCAATTTTAAATTTTTGCAAAGATATGCGGTAATACCATAATGAGAAAATAACAACAGGTATAATTTATGAGTATTTAAACTTGATATTACAGTATTCTGTCATGGTAACAACAAAACACTTATACCATATAGGTGCAGTAAGGTTTTTAGATTACTTTTTAATTAATAACCAGGCTTTAGAACTTTGTTCTCTTTTAATTCTGGCTAGTGCTTGTACCGCTTCAGAACGATTTTCATAACTTTCGTAAGCTACCTGGTGTAAACCATATCTGTTTACTCCAATTAGATGTGCATTAAACCCTTGCGCTTTAAGTTTTTGTACTTTAGTATCTGCATTAGATGCAATTCTAAAGGCACCAGCTACAATATGAAAACTTCCTGATGTCGTAGTATTAGATACTTCAGAGGTTGTAGTTGTAGTATTTTCTTTGCCTTTTATAATATTAAGATTAATAGCAGGAAGTGGATTAGAAATCTCAAAAGTAGCCTCTTGTATTCTGTTTTCAATTTCCTGATTGGCTTTTTGCCATTCCTTATTATTATAACTTACATTGGTATCACTAACTTGTTTCAAACCAAAAAAGCCACCAACTCCCAATAGGATTGCTGCCACAGCTGCATATTGTAAATAAGGGCGTTCACGACGTTTTTCTGGTGTAAATGTAAGTGGGATTGCTTCTTCGATAGCTTCTACCTCTTCTTTGTATACTTCACGCTTGATTTCAATATCACGTTTGATCACAGGAGATGCAAAAGAATGTAATCCAAAAGCCTCTGTAAGATAATTTACTTCTTGTAAAGGTTCAAATTGTAAGGTGTTTTCTACCGAAGTATAGAACGCACCAATTTTCTCTAATTCTATACGTTGTCCTTTTGCCATCTTTTCATTAAGAGATAAAACATAACGTTGGATTTTGGCAACAGCATCTGTATATGAGATGTTTTCGGCAGAAGCAATATAATTCGCTAACAAGCCATCATTGTTTTTCAACTGACTGTTAAAAGAAATTAATTTTTGAGGAGGATAAAATGCATTAGTACCATCTTGTATTGTAGCGGGTTGACGTCTGGTCAAAAATGCTCCAAAACCTGGTAGAATTATGCATTCATATCGATATAATAGTTCGCTTATATAGTTAGCTGTGTTATTCATTACCCCTTCTAAAATGTGCTTTCTTTGTTAGTGAAAATTAATTATCCCAAAGGTATAAAAAAATGAAGGCCATTTAAACTCTAACCGCTGAATTTATTAACAGTTTCGTTTTTTTTTGTTTCTTGCACTGACTTACAAATTATTACATGAATATCGAAAAACTTCTTGCCTTACTTACCCTTAAAAAAGTAACCAATCTTGGGGATAGTTCTATCAAAAAATTAATACGCGAAGTAGGTGATGCACAGGCAGTACTTGCCGAAAAAACGAACAACCTGCTCAAAATTGATGGAATAGGAAAAATGAAAATCAAAGATTTGCATAATCCAGAATATCGAAAAATGGCAGAAAACGAACTACAATTTGTGCAGGAGAATAATATCAATTGCCTGGTATATGATCAACAGGGGTATCCTGAAAAACTAAAACATTGTATTGATGGCCCCGTAGTATTATTTAGTTCTGGAAATATTGATCTTGAGCACAAAAAGATACTGAGTATTGTGGGGACACGAAAGGTAACTCGATATGGAGTACGGTTTTGTGAAGAATTGATAGAAACGCTGGCGCCTATAGATCCTGTTATTATATCGGGTTTTGCGTATGGTGTAGACATTACAGCACAGCGCGCAGCGGTTAAGCATAATCTGCAAACTATAGGTTGTTTAGCTCATGGTTTAAATCAAATTTATCCCAAAGCACATAAGAGGTATGTCGCACAGATCGAGGAAAACGGCGGATTTTTCACAGATTTCTGGAGCACAGATACTTTTGATCGTAAAAATTTTCTGGGTCGTAATCGAATTATTGCCGGGCTTAGCGAAGCAACTATAGTAATCGAGAGTGCCGATAAAGGAGGCTCCTTGGTCACTGCAGATATTGCGAATTCGTATAATCGCGATGTATTTGCAGTACCTGGCAGGGCACATGATCCTTTAAGCAAGGGATGTAATATGTTGATAAAGACCCAGCGCGCCCATATGCTTACCAGTGCAGCTGATCTAATGTATATGCTTAATTGGAAACTCGATGAGAATAAACAACCTGCTGTACAGAAAAAATTGTTTGTAGAGTTAGATGAACAAGAAAAGAAAATCTATGATTTTTTAACCGATAACGGAAAAGAACTATTAGATGTTATAGCATTACAATGCCAAATCCCTACGTTTAAAACAGCTTCTGTTTTACTTAATATGGAACTTAAAGGAGTTGTAAAGCCGTTGCCAGGAAAATTATTTGAAGCCGTTTGATTATTTAATAAAAAAATTGCTCTTTTACGATTTTTCCTTCCCTTACTTCATAAACAATAACCTCATCGATCACTACATTATCATTATTTACCATGGTTACATCTGTGATCATTCGTATACTAAAATGATCTTTACTCACTAAGGGTTCTGAAACCTCAAAATGATTCCATTTTTTTATATACAAAAGAAAACGTTTTTCTTTTTGAATCATAGCTTCTAAACCTGCTACTGATTTTTCTTTATACATATCGGGTTCCTGATTTATTGCATCTGTAGCAAATAATTGTTGCTGGGCTTCCAAAATTTTTTTCTCCCGTAGTAACTCTACTAGTTTGTTAGCTATTGTTATAGTTGTCATGTATTATTTTTTATGATTTTTAAAATAAGAAGGGCGCCATATAAGACCACCAAAGATGATCCTAAACCGATCACTCCAGGTTCTACATTGTTTTACATCTCTCCATATGTTTTTGTATTCAATAAAATTGATCGTGATAGGGTTATTAGAATTTATGTTTTTTGTTAAACCATAAATCACTTTTTCTTCTTCTCTCTGAAATGTGCCAAAGAGTTTATCCCATAGTATCAGGATGCCACCATAATTTTTATCGAGGTACTTTTCATTAGAGCCATGATGCACTCTATGTACAGAAGGGGTATTAAATATTTCATCGAGCCAGCCCAGTTTGATAATTCTTTCGGTATGGATCCATGTTTGATATTGTGCTACAAAAATTAATGAAACTATCGCCTGAAAAGGATTAAAACCCATTAAGATCATTGGTATAAGAAAGATCCACTCGATTGCACTTTCTATGATGCTTAATCGCATAGATACGGTTAGATTATAATCTTCAGAAGAATGATGTACACTATGGTTGGCCCATAAAATACGATGTTCATGTTCTAACCTATGCATCCAATAGTAGGTAAAATCAGCAGCCAATAGGCTTACAATCCAGGTCCAGCCACTCATAGGGATCTCAAATGGTGATAGATGGTAAAAGGGCAGGAGACAAATGACGCCGATAGAGCCAAAGGCTGTTTTTTCTACTAATTGTCCGATAAAAAATATAAGGATGTTAGCTCCTGTATCTTTCCACCTTCGCGCTTTACTGGTAAAAAAATCTAAGCAAATTTCAAAAAAGATAAGCGTAAAATTAATGATAAAGAAATACGCTACATAATCTAGTATTTCTGAAGTCTCAAAAAGTAAAGTAATTTCGTCTATATTCATTTTTGCTGTTGGTTTTCTGGTAAGAAGTATAAAAACCAAAGGAACCACAACAGGCTTAATAACCCCCATATAGAACCTCGACCATGGTAATAATCAACCACATCTGAGAAGGTATAGAAACCAATACACCCTAAAACTCCTAAGTACCAGTATTTTTGAAACGTAAAGTTCTTCATGCTTTTTACTTATAAAGCAAAAGTAATAGCAATGCTAAAGCACTTGTTTGTTAATTTTGGACAATATGTTATTTGATAGGAATGTAAATCTCGGTAAGTAATTCGTCTTGGGGAGTATCTGCTTCATCATTAAGAAAAAACTCCAGGGTAGGTTTATCTACCAATTCTAATTGTATATCGGTCATCCAATGCGAATAAATATAATCATAGGTCACCGTAGAGTTTTCATAGCTGCCTTTATGAAGAAATTTAGCATATTTTTGAGGCGCTATTGTTTTAGTTCTAAACAATCCATCTACTTCAAATTTTAATGGAGATTCTATAACAATACCTGCATTATATCTACAATGTACACTATCGGTAATATCATTATCATCTAATATCTCTGCCATACATATGGTATCATTATCAAATACATTATTTTTTGATGCATACGTTATAAGTTGTTTCCAGGTTTCTTTAATACTATCAATATCTTCAAATGTTCCTTGATAGGTAAGGTATAGAAAATCGAAACCAGGCAATTCTTCAATTTCAAAAGTAATAGGGGATTGTTGATTTATTTCGCGAGGTGCTATTGCTTTTTGAATTAGTTGTCGTTTAAGTTCCTGGGTTTCTCTAAATTGAGAGGGGGAACAATTAAATTGATTTTTAAATGCTTTGCTAAAAGCTGCGATGTCACTATACCCAAGAAAAAAAGCAATATCAGAAATAGTAGTGTCAGAATATTTAATGTATTGTGCAGCTTTTTCTAGCTTAATTCTTTTAATATACTTTCCGATTGTTTCATGGTGTAGTGCAAGAAATATTCGATTGATATTTCGATAGGAGTAATATGATACCTCTTCTATATCATTGATAGTGATATCTTCTTTAAACTTCTTATCCAAAAAATCTAACAAAGACTTGTACCTTTCTAACTGTGTAGGATTACTCATATACAAACATATATATACTTTAATAAGGTTACCTTGTTATTTTTGGACAATTTCTCACACGAAAATTAAAACACAAATCCTACAGGGATACTGTAATAAGCACAGCACAAGCCTGCGGAGTCTAAATAAAATCAAAATAGTAATCTAATGGTTATTTTGTTGCATGAATTTTTATTTCATCCTCACTAAGAGCTCTAGAAAAGACCTGTAATTCGTCTATTGCTCCTACAAAAGGTAATTCCTGATGCGGGATAGCACCATGAAGTGTCGAACCTATAACAGATGCGTTATTGGCTTTCATAGTACTGGGACTCCATTTATTCTTATAAGTACCATCCATCTGTACACCATCAACAAATATTTTGATGTTATCTTTAGAAAGTGTATCTCCTTTGGTTCCCGACCATACAGCAACTACACTATGCCAACCATCGGCCTTCACCGTTCCTTCTAATGTAGTAAAAGCATTTCCTTGTGTGTCTGCAAACTTAAACTTATTTGATTTTGTGATCCAAAGAACAAATTTATCATTACACGCCAAAATATGTTGATGTAGATTTAGAGTAGACACCTTCACCCAGACCGCTACTGTAATAGGGCCTTCAAGATCAAAACTTTTATGATCGCGAAGCGCTACTATATCTGCAAGAGTAGAAAATTTACGGGCTTTACCAGAGAGCCCCAATGTATCCAGGTTTCTTAAAGTTTTACCATGATTTTTAAAAGGACCAAAGTCTTTTAACAACCCATTACTGGTATACGTCTCAAAATCATAAGATGCCACCAGACCATCGGTAGAGATCCCTTTCGAACCTGTCTGATTTTGGTCCGAGACTCCGGTGTATCGATGCTGCCCTATAGTGATCGTGGGAAACAGTAAAAAACTACCTATAAAAAATAGCAATAACAGGCTAACTTCTTTTATGGCAATACTTTTTTTAATCATAATTGCAGATTTTTGCTGGGTTGTTGTTATGATATCTGGTGTATATTGTATTCGTTTCATCTTTGCTATTTTTACAAATGTCGATACAGATCATTATTTTTTATTTGATTTATATCAAATTTTTAATGTGTTGTTTTCGTATTCTACTCAATGTTTCGAGGGTAATCCCGAGATAAGAAGCGATATGTGTTAATGAAACTCTTTGGGTAATATTGGGGTATGCAGATAATAGGTTTTGATATTTTTGTTCTGCAGATTGAAATTGCATGGCTACAATTCTAGCTTGTAATTTTAGCATGGTTCTAGTAGCGACTCTGTTTGTTAATCGTTCAAAATCATGATACCTATCCGACAATTTCATTATATAATCTCTAGATATGACCAGTAGTGTAGTTTCTTCTAACACTTCAATAAAATGCGGGCTAGGTATATTTTGAAAAAAACTATTTATAGCACAGATAAAATCATTTTCAAATGCAAACCAATCGGTAATATCTTTTCCGTTATTTAAATAGAAAGCTCTAGAGCATCCATTAACAATAAAATAAGCCTTATCAGAATATTGCCCTTCTTTAACCAATATTTCTCCTTTTTCTAATACTAATACTTTAGAATATTTAGAGAACTCTAATTTGCATTCATCATTTAAAAAAGCATATTTCTCACAAATTATGTTTATGATTTCTTCCTTGTTCATTAAAGAGGTTTTGTTGCCATTATTAGTATACGTTTTTTATTCCGTTTTATAGACCCAATTTAAAAAATCCTAGAAAACATCATTCCAATGTTTTTCAAACTTTCTATTTTCTATTTCTTTTCCAAATCTGTGGTCTAAACCAAGGCATGTTTTAAAGGAAGGTTGTCTTTATGATACCTTATCTTTTCTAATAAAAATTACAAAATCAACAAATTGTGTGTTCCCTCCACCAGGCCAATATCCGAAATGCGTTATTTTATTGCGTAATTCCGAAGCCCCAGGTAATACTAGTGATTTTCCATTTACCATTAGCCTTATGTAGTGTCATCAATTTATATTCTGGAAGCTTGGATCGAAATTGGTCTAATCGAAGTCGAGCTAGCGCAAGCTTATCATAAATTTCAATACTCAATAATTCCTCTTTATAATTAGGATCGGCGTTATCAGAATCCAATCGAAAAATACTTTCTGAATATTCTCCATCTTTGTTAACATATCTGTATGCACCCTTTTCGTGCATCGAAAGTTTTTTATGTTTGATACTTCCGGTATGGTCACCGATATAAAAATTCTTAATTGTGGTAATTATAGCTTGACGATCGGATAAATCTGTTTCTAAAGCGGATTCGTTAGGATCTTTCTTTATTTTTTGTGCAGACAAAGAAGAGGTAAATAAGATAAGAATAAATAAGGGTAAGAATATTTGAAATGACTGTTTCATGACTAAGATGGATTATGTGAATTTTTCTAAAGATTTTTCATTTATTATGGGTTGGTCAAAATGAAGCACAACGTTAAATATAACAAACGTTACTGATCTATAGGGCAGCTATTTTTTGTTATATAGTTCAATCGCTTTTAAGTATTTTATCCCGCCACTCTTTGTTTGATCGTGTAAAAAGCCGTTCAATTCAGGATGATTTTCTGCAATCCAGGTTAAAAGTGTATTTAAGTTTTCTCCCCAAACCTTCTCATTAAAATATACGTATTCTGTTTCTATAGCAATTATTTTGTCATTTTGAAACTTTAAAATCTCATTTGTTATAAATGGTTTTTGCTGAAGAAAAAAGATTCTTTTGTCAATTTTTGAAATCTTTGCCTTTACAATTCCGTTTTCCTGTTTTATTTCAAGGATTTTATAGGTAGGATCAAATACCGAATCCCATTTTAACCATTTTTCAAGATATTCTTTCTTAGAATAATCTTGTCTATAATCATATTCAGGTATTTTGGTCAGAAGGCTATCGGTTAATAGGGTTTTCATAAGAGAACCATCAGAATTATCAAGAGCCTTATAATAATGCCTCGCAATTTCAATTTTGTTGGTTTCGTTTTCAGTGTTTTTACAGGATAAAAATCCGATGGTTACCAGGAATAAGACAACAATAATTTTGTTCATTATTTTTTAGGTTGGGTTTAATGAGCTATAACGTTTACTATAGGTGTCGCAGCAAGGTAAAATGTTACCTTGCTTTTCGATTTCTCTATGCAGTGATTGCTAATTTTTCTTTATTGCAAGTATTGTGCTTTACCAAAAATACAATAACCATTCGATTCATCACTTAATTGCTATGATCACATATATATTGCTGCGTGTAGTCTTTTAATTTGCCAGCGTTTCGATATGTTCCCCAAGAAACCAATCCTCTTTTATTTTTTTTAAGGATCCAATATTTCTTTTCTTTTCAAGGTGTGATTTTCCTTTAGGAGAATATGCTAAAAAATAAATTACATTTCGAAAATCAGATTCATTATCACAATCTGGAGCTTGAAAAATTACAGTTCCATCTTCGTGACATTCTATAAATTCAATCTCATCAAAAACATTAGTATCTATTTTGTTATTTAATTCAGTGAATAATAAAACCGGTTTATGATATGGTTCGTCACTGTCCATTTTTAAATTCAAATTGTAGATTTCATTTAGAGCCTGTCCATATAAATCAGAATTTCTCTCAAAATCAATTTTGCAGGACTCAGAAGAGCAACTTAATATAGAAATTAGCAATATTATGCACAATATATATTTCAATTATCAATTTTTTAATGACACACAACAACAAAATAAAGAATATATATTCTTTATATACGATGTATGGTTAATCTTATATTCACTTTTATTAAGTGATACAATATAAGGGGTTCATTTATAAGATGATTGTTGTAAGTTAAAGTTACCATCTATTTTATAATTGCCTTTTTTATATGTTTTTGAATAATTCTTGAATTGGTTTTCTAACTTTTGATAGATGCTGTGTTGTATCTTCTGTACTTCTGTATCCAATTGTAGCGATCACAGAAGCATTTAGCCCTTGTTTGGTTAATCCTAAAATTTTGTTGTATTGTTGGGCTTCAAAGCCTTCCATAGGACAACTATCTATTTTTAATTCTGCACAAGCAGACAATAGATTGGCCAAAGCAATGTAAGTTTGACATTTTGACCAATTTAGTTGTTCATCAATTGATTTTTCTGCAAGTTTCATTTTTATAAAATCGCCATAGCCTTTTAAATCTTCTAATTTTAAGGCTCTTGATATTGCTGTAAGATTTAAATAGTTATCAATGTCGAGAGGTTTAATTTTTGTATAATTACAGAAAACAAATAAATGCGAAGCATCTGTTATTTGGCTTTGATTCCAGGATACAGGTTGTAGCTTCTTTCTTATTTCTTGGTTTTCAATAATAAGTATTTTGTAAAGTTGTAAACCATAAGATGAAACAGAAAGCCGAACAGCTTGTTTTAAAAGTTCCATATTTTCTATTGAGACTTTTTTGCTTTTGTCGAATTTTTTGGTGGCATATCTCCAATTTTGATTTTTAATAAACTCCATAGTCTTTATTTTATTTGATAATTTTCCATTAAAAAATCTACCGAAAACCCCAATTTTAAATACATATCTTTTGCCATTTCAGAAGCTTGAAGCGTTGCTAAAGACAAGTTTTGATCAATAGATTTATTTAGGGTATGATGCATTATTTGGGTTGCAAAGCCTTGTTTTCTTTTTTCGGGTAGTATACCTAAACTGTGTATTCCTGCTATATTTTTTGTAATATGTAAAATAACTGTTCCTATAAGTTCTTCTTCTAGATAAACAAGATAAAAAGGGATTTCTTCCTTTGTTTTTGTTATTATTTGTAAACTAATTTCATAGCCAAATGCCTTACGAAAAGAGTTGCTCCAGGTTTTTGCGTCACTTTCATTTTCTACTCGCTTAAAATCAAGTTTCATTCGAGTAATAAACTTATTGTTAAGCTGCAAACTCATTCCATATTGAACAGATGTTAACTTAAAATTTTTATTGTTTTCTATGAATTTATCTCGGTTAGGTAAGTTGAAATAGGAAAAGGTTAAACCTTTAGTATTTTTTTTTAATGCTTTTTGAAATTTTTCTAAAGGTTGAATTGACAATGGCTTTTTTTGCCAAATTCTACTTGGCCATTGTGCATTTTTGATATAGGCGTATTCAAATTGTTCATCATAATAATATCCTTGATGTGATGAAGATGCAATTATCCATAAATCAGTAAGATTGTCAATATTTAATTTTGCTTTTTTCATTTTGTATTCATTAAAATTATACCAATAATCATAGAAAACACACCTATAAGTCGTTTAGTTGTTATTGGTTCTATTGGAAGGTTAAGCCAACCAAATTTTCCCGCGATTACAGAAAATATAAGTTGTCCACATAAACCAAAAGTTATCATTTTTGAAATACCAAGTTTAGGTATCGTATAAAAATATAATGTAATTCCAACCGTACTGAATAGACCTCCGATAAACCATAAATACCAGGGCACTTGTTGAAATGTATTTAATTGAATTGTTTCTTTACCAACAAAAAGAATTAAGATACAACCAAAAAAAGCACTTGCGATAGAGGTAGAAATAACTGCTAAAAGAGGTTGTTTTATAATGGATCCTAATTGGGTGTTGAAACCGGCTTGAATAGCAAGAAAAACACCTCCAACAAATGCCAATATGTATATTATTACTAATTTCATACGACAAAGTTGAGCAGAAAAAAGATGTTTTTTCTTTACATATGTTGATTTGGGAATTTCTTTTTAATCTTTTTTCGTATTCGACTTAATTGAGTAGGTGTAATTCCTAAATGAGAAGCAATATAGTGTAGCGGAACTCGTTTTTCTATATTTGGTTGAAATCGAATAAAGTCCAAATATCTTTCAGAAGCATCTTTCATTACAATTTCTATTTCACGTTTTTCTTTATTAATTATCCAGTTTTTTTCTAAATAAGCGATATAGAAATTTTTTAAGTCCGAATGATTCTCGATTAACTTCCTGTATTTTTTATAATCAAAGCTGATAATTGTAGTATCTTCAATTACTTCAAGACCAAAATGAGATGATTCGTGTTTTAAGGCTGAAACCGTAGAACCAACAAAATCTCCTTCTAAAAAAATATTTTTATGATATTGGTTTCCTTCATTAGAAATAAAGAAAGAAACGATAACTCCTTGATTTAGAATATAGATATGTTTTGATGTTTGCCCAACATTAAGTAATAATTCTCCTTTTTGTAATTGTCGAACCTTGGCAATTGCATATAATTGAGACAAAGAGTTTTCTTCAATAGGATAATACCTATTAAAAACGTCCTTAATAAATTCGCAATAGTTTTCGATTTTATTCATTCAATTTATCGTATTACGCACAACGGTTTTGTGTATGAGTGGTAGCATATACTACTTGTTAACATTTCAGTTTTGCTCTTATCTTTGCTTTATCATTTAGACTGCTATTACCTATAGAATACATTATTCTACCTCGTTTTTTATTCTGATAATAGAGGTTTTATATATTTTGCAATTAATTCAAAAATTGTATTTACTTCACTTATAGTCTTATCAAGTAATATGTCTCCGACATATATTTCAAAATAGGATTTATTATCCTTGAGTTGGGAAGGGAAAACATTATTAAAAAGCCAGATGCCTTTTTTATTTTTAAAATATTCCCGCATTAAAATTGCTTCTTCCACTGTTATTTTCATATGAACATGAAACATATTAATTAGTGGTTTTTCTGGATAAAAGGTTAGCTCTTTAAAATCAGAACATTTATTGTAAATTTCTTGGGCTTTTTTGTAATACAATGACATTTCTCGTAACCGTTTGTCAAATTGATAAGCTGATGATGCTATTAAAATAGTTTCTTGAAATAATTTTCCGCCATGTCTTTTTTTCCACTTTTTTGCTTCTTTTATAGTAGATGAATTTCCGCATAGAAAACATCCAGCCATTCCTCCAATTCCTTTATAAAGTGACACATATATAGAATCTAATCCCTTACATATTTCTTTATATGATTTTTTATAATAAGAGGCACATTCCCATAAACGAGCTCCATCTGCGTGCAATAATATATTGTTTTGTTTACAATAATCTTTTATTTTTTCTAATTCATCCCAAGGTATTGGAATACCGCCTAATTCTCTATACGGAATATCTATAACCAAAGTAGAAATTTTTTCTGAAATATTTTTAACGTCTTCAACCAAGTATGGTTTGTTTGGTTGTCCAACAAGAATTTCTTTTAATCTATGTAAGTGTTTATATGCGTTATCTTCAAAGGCATAAATATGTGATTTTTCATGAATCCCAAAATTTCTATTTTTTGTTTTGTCTGCATTTACTTTAAGGAGTATTTGCTGGGCCATTGTTCCAGTGGGGAAAAACAACGCTTCTTTAAATCCTATTAGGTTGGCTATATCATTCTGAAATTTATTTATAAAATCACTATTGCTATAATAATCTAACGAAATACCATTATTTTTTGCAAAGTGTTGGATTAAAGATGTTTCTTCAGATAGGGAGGTTCTCTTATGACCACTAATATAGATATTACAATCATTTTGAATGGGATACATTATACTTCTATTGTTTAATTATGGATATATGATTTGTTATGTAATATTATATAATCATCAAGTTTTTGCCCGAATCAGGTATAACAACAAAATAAAGGATATATATTCTTTATTTTATATGTATGGTTATTTTTTAACATGCCGTTGTATAATGATACTATTTTAGGATTAAGTATAAATATGTAAACTTTTTTAGGATGAGATATACTATACATGTTGTTAGTTGTTTTTTTATTCGAGAGCCTCTTTTATTTGATCTTCTAGATCATTTATTCCTTGGAATTTTTGAAAATTTAAATCTTTTCCAATGAATTTTAATTCAGTAGATAAGTCTAATACTAATTCATAAGGATCTGCTTCAAAACCAAACAAATTCTGGTCAAATTCCGTTCCGACGAGAAGTCCGTCATTTCCCATTCCAATACACCAATTTTCCATAAAGTCCGATAATGAGATTTGTGCAACCTTATATTTTGCCCACCCGTCTTTGATACAAGATTTTGCTAAAGCCTTTTCGGCCCAAAAACAAATAATTCTGATAGGCTTTCCATCATCATTTTCATAATGAACAGATCTTGAACTTGCAAATCCTTCATGATTTTTAAGTCCCCAGACCATTTCAGAGCTACAAACTGTTTTTATAAATCTTTTATGTCTGTTTTCTATTAAAATCGAATCTTGTATCATTTTTATTTTTTCAATTAGCTACAACGTTTGTTATAGGTGTCGCAGCAAGGCAAAATGTTACTTTGTTTTTCTTTTTTTCTGCACAGAGATTGCTAACTTTTCTTTATTGTAAGCATTGTGCTTTACCAAAAATACAATAACCATTCGATTCATCACTTAATTGCTATGATCACATATATGTTGCTGTGTGTAGTCTTTTAATTTGCCAGCGTTTCGATATGTTCCCCAAGAAACCAATCTTCTTTTATTTTTTTTAAGGATCCAATATTTCTTTTCTTTTCAAGGTGTGATTTTCCTTTAGGAGAGTATGCTAAAAAATAAATTACATTTCGAAAATCAGATTCATTATCACAATCTGGAGCTTGAAAAATTACAGTTCCATCTTCGTGACACTCTATAAATTCAATCTCGTCAAAAACATTAGTATCTATTTTGTTATTTAATTTAGTGAATAATAAAACCGGTTTATGATGTGGTTCGTCACTGTCCATTTTTAAATTCAAATTATAGATTTCATTTAGAGCCTGTCCATATAAATCAGAATTTCTCTCAAAATCAATTTTGCAGGACTCAGAAGAGCAGCTTAATATAGAAATTAGCAATATTATACGCAATATATATTTCA
Source organism: Aquimarina atlantica (assembly GCF_000626715.1). GTDB lineage: Bacteria > Bacteroidota > Bacteroidia > Flavobacteriales > Flavobacteriaceae > Aquimarina > Aquimarina atlantica. The sequence goes on from NZ_AQRA01000008.1 coordinate 117,126, forward strand.
ATTATCAATTTTTTAATTACACACACCAACAAAATAAAGAATATATGTTTTTTCTTAATAATTAAACACTACATTCAAAAATGCTCCAGTCCAGAGTGAGGTATCTCCTACAATATTCTCTATACCTTTTCCTGCTATAGAAAGACTAAAGCCAGCGTTTACATATATATTTTGGGTTATAACTTTATTATATTCAATAAAAAAATCATCAGCTAAATGCTTATTAGTGACTCCGGCAACTACGGTTGGAATGCCATCTGAAAATTCAACACGAGCCGCTTGTCCAAACTGAATTGGGCTTTGCAATTGTTGGGCTCTAATATGAGAATATCTAAACGTTATAATATCTTTAGGTTTAGGTTGAAGTCTTATGCTTAATCCATGTGATTGCACATTAGAATTTATAAACACCATTGATGATTTAGAACCTGTTGACCATGCACTAGGGGAACCTTCAAAATACAATGGGTCAAAACGTTCTTGCGCTTCGGTATTTGGATCATCTCCAGAAAACACTTGATACGTATACATTAAAGTTGGTTTCCACTTAATTTTTGATAGGTCATATCCAGTTTGAATGCGTCCTCCCCAAGATGTCAAGTTTATTCTAGAATTCCATTGGTATGCAATATCTAATGCCATAAAAAAGTTTTTGAGCTTACCTTTAAAGGGATGGTTTCGTGTGTAGAGATTAAGTGCGTTTAGGTCTTCTCGATCACCACTAGTAATAATAGGTGCTCCCTGTCCATTTTGAGCAACTTTCGGATAGGGTGCATCAGAAGCTAAAACATTTACGTACGATACTCCTATATATTTGTTTGATGCGTTAATACTAATATCTGCTCCGACTAATTTATTATTGGTGTCGTTAGATGGTAACTCGTTGGGTGATAAATAGAAGACTTTCCCATTAAGTTTTTTGTAATCAACTTCTATTAATACAGACCGTTGCCAAGCCTTTCTTGGTCCGAATTTTAATGCCCCTCGTTCAAAGCCACTTGATCCACCATTAGCAATTAGCATACCAGTGCCAAGTTTTAACTCTTGAGCACCTATAACTGTATGGAAAATTATACTATCTGATAAGTTTGTTTTGAAACCAATATGTGTTTCTTCTAAAGTTATACGACCTGTATTACCTTCGTTAAAGGCATCTGTACCCAAAGTGCTAGAGCCTACCAAAGATATTTTAGCATACAGATTGGTATTGGTATTTAAGGAATACTTGAAGCCAACACCAGGTTTTAGATAGGATTCTATCCATTCGGTATCAGAATCGTAATCTAATTCTGGAACATCTGCTAAATTCCAAAACAAATTGGTTTCAGCAACAAAATTAAGACCAGCTTGCGCATAACCTTGAATTTGAACTTCCTCAGAATTATAAAACAGCAGATTCTTTTCTTGAGCAAGCAAGTAATTACTTGATCCTAGAAAACCGAGTACAGATAATAGCACATATAAACGATATTTTAAACAACGAATGCTCATTTTTGCATCAAATAATCTGCTACTGCTTGATATGCCGGTAGCGAGGTTGGGTCTATTTTTGAGTTTTTTGCTTCGGGGTGCGACGCAAATCTAACGATTACCATTTCTGCCATTGGGTCTATGTAGATGATTTGTCCGTGAACACCTCGAGCGGCAAAAGCACCATTTTTGTTATGCGTGATCCACCACATATTTCGATAGCTCCAATTTTTTAAGGATGTATATGCCGACTTTTGAAAAGCATCTTGATTTCCACCTTTCATAATATCTTCAATTAATGAAATAGGAAGAATTTGTTGGTTGTTAAAAAAACCTTTGTTGCGAATCATTTCACCAAACATAGCCATATCTCTCATATTAGCACTAAATCCACCACCTGCAAAAGCAATTCCCGAAGCGTCTACTTGATAGTAGCCATCTATGTGTGTACCAAGTGGTTTCCAAATACGCTCAGACAATAATTGCGGGATGCTTTTGCCTGTGGCACGCGAAACAATCCAACCCATAGCATCTGTATTTATGGTTTTATAAGCAAAGACCTCACCATGTTGGGTGTCGTCTTTTTTTACTGTTTGCAAGTACTCAATATAGTTTTTTGGTCCATTGTATTCTTTGGCTTTTGGTAAGGGGTTTCCTGCAGCAGAAAATATCCATACTTCGGCATTAGGATCAGAATAGTCTTCACTATATTTTAAACTCGTTGTCATGTCTAAAATTTGCCTAATAGTTGCATCGCCAAATGCCGAACTTCCAAGCTCTGGAATATAAGCTGCTGCAGTTTTGTTTTCGTCTAAAACACCTTCGGCAACTAGCATAGCTCCTAAGGTACCTGTAAAGGTTTTACTTACCGACATAGCTGCATGTACGCCTTTGGGTTTGAGGGCCCCAAAATATTTTTCGTAAACTATGTTTCCTTTATGAAGGATGATCACACCATCAGTATAATTTTCCGGTAGCGATTGCACCCAAGTTATTTTTTGGTTGCTGTTTAATGGTTTGAAGGTTAAAGAATCAATATATGTATCTAATGCTAACCGAAACTCATACCTGTTTTCCTGTGCAGAAGCTACTTCTGTAGTAGGTAAAAACTGTCGCATATGGCAAACGCTGTAGCGCAATTCCGGAAAGGTAAAAAAACTACCATCTTCGGCTAGTGCTAATCGCTCTTTTGAGGGTGGAAAACCTTGCATCCACCCCATTGTATTGGGATCCGATTCTTCTGCAGTGAGGTGTTTTTGTGAAAATGCCAGATTACTGAAAAAGACAATTAAAATAGTTAAAAGTGATTTTTTCATGATATTATATTTTAAGCTTATACAAAACATCAGTTTTTCTAAAAACCTGATTATTTTGGTTTTACTGATTAAATATAAGTAGATTTAGAAGGTTTTAAATAGAAAAATCAAGAAGAGTTCTTAATTTGTTTAGATATATGGGAGTCTTAAAATAACTTATTTTCCTTTAAGTCGAATTTATTTCAATTCGGTTTCGATGAGTGATACGTCAGTTTACGCCAGATAGATTCTAAAGGCCCTTGTTTAAAACGACTGAGCCATACACTACTATATAACCATTGTATTAATAAAATACCAAAAGCGAATAGAGGTAAGTATGCAAAAGGTACTTTACGCATAAGAGCAAATCCATAACCGAAAAATAATAGAACTGCAATGATGTTCTGAAAAATATAGTTTGTCAATGCCATACGTCCTAATATGGCTAGATTTTTAAAAACACTCTTTGCTCTACCAGAAGCCCACAAATAGACGAATATCATTGCTATTCCAAGAGCTAAACTTGTAGAGCCTATATTGTAAACAACCACCTGTACAATTCCTAAAGTACTCAATTCGTAACCAGATCCCATGACTAATTTGGTTATAGCATAGGCAAACGAAAAGATCAATCCAATAATACCATACCAAATTGCAATTTTCGGAACTGTGATGTCCTTGTTTTTAATTTTGGGTATCCAATAACGTGCAAGCAAAAGGCCAATTAAGAATAATCCTAAAACATGGAAATAACGTCCTGTCATTAAATAACTCATGGGTCGTGGAATAGCTTTCAAAACATTAATAGCACAGACCTCTGTTGGCTGATCTGAAGTTCGCATTTGTAGAAGACTTAAATCTGCAAATCCCCATCGTATTTTTAAGTTTTCCGAAATTTGACGCATTGATCCCCAGAAAGAAGCATCAGAGGTCATATAAACAATGGCATAGAAGAGCAGAGGTAAAGTTAATAAGATCAAAATCCATGTTAGCAAGGTTTTGTTAGAACAATTAAGAAACATGGGTAATAAAAGGCCAAGAATAGCATAAAGTGTTAAGATATCACCATTCCAAATGAAATACATATGAATTAAACCGAAACAGCATAGAACGATCATTCGTCTGAACCAAAAAGTAGTGAAATTTTCATTTGCAGAACTGAACCGGTCAGCCTGAAGGGCAAAGCCAACTCCAAAAAGAATGGAGAAAATGCTGTAGAACTTGCCTTCTACAAACCAATCTATAAAAAACAACATGACTTTATCTAAAACTGGTAAGGCCAAAATCTCGTTGGGGTTGTAAGTGTTGTATCCAATAAAGCTATATAGATTTGCGAACAAAATACCGAAGAGCGCAAATCCACGAAGAGCATCTACAACCTGTAATCGTTCTAACCTCACTGTTGGTTTAATACTTGACATTCTAATTTTCTTTTTTATCCGGACAAGATTTCTGCTAACAATAGAATAATAAGGACAGATTCCTTTATTTTTCATGTATGGTTAACCTTACATCCTCTTTTATTATAGGGTACAATATCAATGATGCATTCATAAGATAATTGTTGTAAGCCACAATTATCATTCGTTTTTTACCAAACAACCCCATACTTCAATTTTTAAGAATTGAAGAATGAGGTTGTGTTTGTTGGATAAATGTAATTATTATTGTTGAGGATAAAAAATCCTTCGGTTTTGATATTAGAGTCGAAGGTTGTCAATACCTCATTATCCTAAAAATCATTAGTATGAGTTTATTAAAATACTGCCTATTGTGTTTTTAACCTAAGACCGGGGAAAGGATTATACATAGGATACGTTATTGTCTATAGCTGTTTTTCTATTCTTATTGTTTTTTCTGATCACCATTAGTGATAATAAAATGATAACTATGTACCCAACTATCAATACAGTTAATACGTATGATGTATTACGCTGCATTACAACATAGTCGGCGATTCCGGCTTTCCAAAAAATCCATTCGTCTGCAATCGAGGATGCTATATTCCAGTTTCCGGTTTCCAAAATGATTATTCCGGATTTAGATTTTAGGTCAATTCGTGCTGCAGTATTGATCGCATTATTACCGCTTCCATCGTGGCCAATAATAGTTGATTTTGTATCGTTTTGACTGTATAAATGAGGACCTAATCCATAGACTCCAATGGTACTAATAAACGTTTGGGCTGTACTCATGGTTCGCATGGTTTCTTTAGAAAGAACAGCATTCTCTGTTACATTGGCTTTTAGAAATTTTGACATATCTGCCGTAGTGGTATACAATCCTGCTGCCGCAAGAGCAGTAAATTTATTCATTTTCCTGGTTGTACCATCTACTCTATAAACTTTTGCCAATTGCAGATTAGATGTATCTTGATATTCAAAAGTAGAATGCTTCATGTTTAACGGGTCAAAAACCTCTTTCTTCATATAGTCCTTAAAGGATTGACCGCTAATTTCTTCGATCAGTAATTGTAGTATGGTATAGCCAGCCCCCGAGTACATGTATTTACTGCCAGGCTCGTAACCCACTATGGCTATCCCTTCTGAGTATTCGGTATCTGCGGCTTTGGTCAAGGATTCTTCGATGGTTTGTACAGTTTCATTTTCTGCAAAACCAGCATAACCCAGGTCATCAATTAAACCAGATGAATGTGATAATAATCTTCTAACAGTTACTTTTTTATTATCGAATTCACTTTGGGGGAGATGCCATCTTGTAAGGTAATCGTCAACCGGTTTGTCTAGATCCAGTTTTCCTTGCTCTACTAATTTTAAAACGCCAAAAGAAGTAATCCATTTGCTAATCGAAGCCACGGGGAAAACCGTGTTTTTGTCTACAGGTTGATCAATAGTGTAAAAGAAGGTTTTTGAAACATCTCCGTTTTCTATTAGTGCCATGGCATAATTCCCAACGAACTCATCTTCTATTTTTTCTTTGGTTGCCTGGATAAATGCCTCAGAGGTATGCTTAGAAGTAATGGGGCGTAATAAAAACCCATCCATAAATCCATACCCGATAAAGGCAGTCCAAATTAAAATGGCAAGAACTATAAGTGCTATCTGCTTAAATTTTCTCATTGTTTTTTAGGTTAAATACATCTATTTGTAGATACCTAAAAATACACTCACTTATCTTTTGCTTAATAATAAAACGACCGATAACACGATTGTTAACCGATTCTACCAGATTAGATCATTGGTTAGCATATTAATTATTTGGTAAAATGAGATACTATTTTAAAAGCGTTCTGTTTTTTAATTATAATAACGATACATATAACATACCATATAATCCCGAAGGGCAGCTATGGTATGTTATATCATGTAATAAGCTTTTTATTTTTCAGACTCTAGTTTTTCAAGTCTCTCTTGTAATTCAACGAGTTTTTTGTTTTGCAATTTTAGTTCCTCTATCTCCTTTTGTTGTTGAATAGTATAAAGAGTTAATTCCTCAATTTTTTTAAGTAGATTCATATCCATTTCGGCCTGCATTACCCCATTTTGTTCAAACTCTTTTGCAGATGGGATTTCTGGCAAATGACTGTTTTTTTTAATAAAGGCTTCTACTTCTTCTATACTTCTTAAATTATAATCACTTTTAAATACGTAATCAGGAGCAGGAACATTAAGGTCAATTTTTACTTCATTGGCATGAATATTTCCTTTTACGGTAAGTTTCATATCTGGATTGATGGTTCCAATTCCTATATTTCCGTTTGCTTTAACAGTCATTTTTGTAGAATTACTACCAGCTCTAATGCTTAAATCGTGATTAGACATAGTCGAAATAATCCCTCCGTTAGTATCTGCTCCTATTAAGAGTTCGTGCCCATTGTTGGTTTTTAGGTTTAGGTAAGAACTTTGGGCACTTACTATACTTAATTTTCTGTCAGGACTAGCGGTTCCAATTCCAAAATTACCATTACGATCAAAGTGAAATTCTGAATCTATGCTTCTAATTCTAACATCTCCAATTTTGTTCCAAAACAGTGTTCCGGTCCAATTAGGATCTGTATACCCTAAAAGGGCGGTATTACTTGCAGAAGCAGTTCTTTTGATATTTAAAAAAGAAGTAACATCTTGTGCATTACTAGTAAGGCAAATCGTTGCCAGGACTAAAGTAAAAATCGTTTTTTTCATTTCTATGATTTATTTTGTTTTGACTCCCTATTTAGTATAGATGTCTTTATAATGATAATTGTTACTTGAATTTTGTACCATTCTCACATTCAAAAATAGAAATATAAACCTCATTCTAGACCTCACAGGTTTTTAAAACCTGTGAGGTCTCATTAAATTAATCACTACTATTTTTTTCGAGTTTCGAAAAATGAAACTGGCGTGCTGTATCGTTGTGTATCAGGTATTTATTAACTCATTTCTATTTGGATTATCTAAACAGTAATGCCACCAGCGAGACAAGAGGTTTATCATTTTCTCAATACATAATGATAATAAACGATCTTACCATTACTCAATTCCTTATGGATGTTCGAACCCTTAACTCCTGCAAAATCATTCAGTGGCTTTTTTAACCAGCCCTTTACCATATTTTGAAAGAATGCTAACTTATATTCGTGAAAAGCATTCATAGCATTGACCACTTCCTTCGAAATCAATTCCTTTTTGAGCACTTCAAATCCCGCATCATTGAAAGTCTTATCAAGTTCTTCGATCTTTTCTGAGGGACGTAGGTCGGCAAACAAAAAATACCCGCCAGGACGAAGCACTCTGTTGACTTGCTTCACAAACTTTTTCATAGACCCGTAGCAATGTGATGATTCTACATTCACAATTACATCTGCACTTTCATTCGCCAATGGTAGGTTTTCTGCATCACCATGAATAAAGGTTAACCCTTCTACTGAATGATGTGTATTACTAAATTTGATTGCGTTTTTAGAGTAATCAATTCCAATCATCGTCTTTGGTTTAAGATATCGTTTAATGTACGATGAACCTCCTCCGCGTCCGCTACCAACTTCTACTACGTCTTTATCCACAAGGTCTACAGCTGTTGCCACATAGTGGTATAGCTGAATCATATACCGGTCGCGTTCTTCCTCCTCATTTATAGGGATTGCAATAGGTTCATTACAAGATTCATATCCGTAGTTCATATATGTCCATTCTGCTGTTGGATACTTCTTTGACAAATACTCATATAGCTTTTTCCAGACCGCTCGCTTCAGTCGTGGAGAAATTTTAAGAAAGAAAGCAAAAATATTGGTAAGCATAGGTTAGCAATAAGTGTTAACAATATATGTCCTTTATATTCTATGTATGGTTGTGTTTACTTGCTAAATGTAACTATTATTAAATATAACAGGTTCCCTAAGACGTTTTAATTTTTTACAATTTCTCACATATATAGATAAAAATATAGACCTTACAGGTTTTCAAAACCTGTGAGGTCTCATTAAATTAATCACTACTATTTTTTTCGAGTTCCGAAAAATGAAACTGGCGTGCTGTATCATTGTATATCAAGTATTTATTAACTACGATCTATTGTAATTTTTGTAAAACACGCAATAGGTTTTTAAAACATGTTATACGATGTCTAAAGAAAATTATGACACCAAGCTGGCAGTGCTAGAAGCATTACCACAAGAAGCGGTAAAATCACCAACTATTCCTGTAGATGTATTTATGCAAGAGGCCGAAAACTTATTTGTATGGGCAGAAGAGGATAAAGAAACCTTACTTGCCAAAGGATTAGATTGGCAGATGTATGGAGAAGATTTACCTACCCGAACCGGGGCATGCAGATATGCCCAGGCGGTATGGATGAAAGAGCGGTATAGCCAGGAAGAAGCAGCCAAAGCCTGGCGGGAAGAATCTCCCAAAGCCTACGAATTTAGAAACGACCTGCTTGCCGATTTGCGGTTTGCGTTTCGTAAACGATTGGATTTGCTGGCCCGTGTACGTGCTATTCCCGATGGAGAAGGCGATGCCGATATGATCCAGGATTTGATGGATATTAGTGTATTGGGTAAAGCCAATATAGCAGAGCTAGAAAAAGCGAAGTATGATCTTAGCAACTTTGATGTGGCAGCACAAAAATCGGATGCCCTGGCAGAATTGCTGGCCAAAGCCAATGGGGCGACCTTAGATAACTCTAAAGCCAAAGAAATACGGGATCGGGCATATACCCATCTTAAGGAAGCTATAGATGAGCTTCGCGAAACGGGTAAATATGCATTTAGAAAAGATCCCGAGCGTTATAAGGGATATATTAGCCAATATAAACGCAGGTAATCGGTTGCTATTACTGGCCCTCGCATAGGGTAGAGGTCTCCGCTCAGCGGGAGAGGCTCACCCTATTGCGGGGGTTTGTTTTATTCCTGCGGGGGAAGCTACCGGTATGCCGATGGTCGATAAAAGTAATGCAGGGATGAGGTATACTTATGCGGGGAAAGTATTTGATATGCCGATGGTCGATAAAAGTGGTGCGGGGGTGATTAATATCTATGCGGGGGAGCTTTGATTTGTTATTTTGTTGAAGAATGGAATCCTCTTTATTAATAATACTATGTCAAAATGGATCCCAGCCTTTAGTTTGTCCTGAGTTGAGGCTAAAATCGTTGAGTTAAGCACCAAAACCCGTATTAATTATAGCTATTGCTACCATTAGTACTTTTATTCTGAGATATATTTTTCAAATTCCGATTTATTGATATTTAGAATTTCGGTCGGCTTTTCAAGTTTAAAATTCCCATTTTTAGTTACAGAAATTGTCTGGTCATTAGGTTTTTTTAAAAAATATTCGAACGTATTATTTCCGAAATCGTATTTAGACCAAGCAAATGTTCCTTTTTGCTTTTCGTTGTGATAATAATCAGTTTCTGTTTTCAGACCCAGAATTCCATATTCTAATATTTTCTTAAAATGCCCATTTCTTGGTTCAGGTTTCCACCAATAGGTTACGAATTGTTCCGATTCCCAATCACTAATTGTCCAATTTTTTTCGAGTTTTGGAAGCCCAAGTTTTTCTCGTTCTGAATTAAATTCAATTCCGTGGTTCTTATTAATAGGCACTACAGATTTATAAATTGCATTAGCGCCTGCTAAAAGAACAAGATATATAAGCCCTTTTAATATTCCTTTTCCTATAGTTTTTATTGAGAAATCAAACTCTTTAGGGTCACTTTTATAATCGTAATAATATGCAATTGCAATCGGTACGATTATTATTAATGCAATTAGTATTCCGTATATCATTTTGTTTTCAAATTACTGGTAATATTTTGGCAATGAGCATTAACGTCCCGAAGAGTACATATACACTATCAAATTGTTATCATCCGTTTTCCAATTCGCTTCTTAGCTCAGAAATAAAATATTTAGCTTCATAAAATTTATCATAAATTTCTTTGGCAGTTTTATCAATTGAGAATTCGGCAAAATTTTTATGTACTAATTGATTCCGTAAATTTCCTAACTCCAAAAAGGATTTTATAGCTCTATCTAATTTTTCTTCTGTTCGTACTCTTTCTTTCATTTTGTTTTTGAAATTATTCCCAAACAAACCAAAAAAGGAGTTTGCATTAGCAGAATCCCAACTAAACAATGTGTGGTATTGACGTTTAATTGCTTTATTGTTAAAAAAAGATATGACTAAATCATTAGAATTTGTCTTTTTAGTGATGAAATTAGTTAATAAAATGGTGATTTTATTTTCAAAGAGACTTGCAATACTTAATAGTAGCCCTTTCTTAAAATTAAGTTCAGCTTCAATCCTATAAGAAGGCTCTTTAGCGTCATCTAAATACTTAATTAGGTCAGAATTGTTTGTATATATTCTATCTATTATATCAGACATATTATTATAAGATTTGCTTGGCTCTTTCAATTCTTTTTTGAACATTTTTAGTTCCAGCAGTATCTTTCTCAGTTGCTTCAGAAAATTCTGAATCTTCATAAAGAGCCAGTAAATTTTCTCTAATAGCTTTTTTAACATTTGTATTTTTTGATTTAAAAGCTTTTTCAGCTAGTGCTTTAAATACAGCCTCATAAGCTGAAACATTTATTCTATTAGTCTTAGAAGAAACGAATGCTCCTTCTCCAAAATTTATGGCCTCATCAATGAATGAAATAAAAAGATCTTCAAAATAGTCAATAGATTCTTTTGTAAAAGATTTAGCTTTAAAAGAAAAATTATTTAAAAACTTAGTCATGGAAGGCTTGTAATTCTTACTATCAAGTAGGAGAGCGAAACCTCTAAGTATTATTTCAATATCTTTTAAGTGTAAATCAGGATTAGGTCTATTTATTAATTTTCTCCAATTATCATTTAAGTTTACTCTAAATAACATTTCGTAAAATGGAGAATGATAAATACTCGATCTTATTTCTTGAGGCTTAAGAACAACTCCACCGGAGTTTAACCTATGGAATATTTCATAAACAGCTGAATTGTCTTCTGGAGGGAGATTTTGTTTTATTATAACATTTCTTATAGTTCTTAGATCAAATGCTGTTTTATGATCCCCAAGAGTTGAATAATTTAGGTTTTTTAATTTATTTGGAGCATCCGGAAGCTTTTCAGATAGTTTTAAATCGAAACTTGTGAAATATTCTTTGTTATGAAGAATGTCATCAGGTATTGAGCCTTTTTCTGCAAATATCCTTCTAAGCTCAGTTCTTTTTTCTTTTCTTGGAAATTTTTGTTTAACAAAATAATATATTGTCATTAATCTTTGTTGACCATCTATCAATAAAAACTCGTTTCTTCCTTCTTCAAATAAAAAGACTTGTGGAACTGGCAATCCAATTATTAATGATTCTATTAATTTAGAGGCTCTTTTAATATCCCAAACGAAATTTCTTTGAAACCCAGGTATTTTAAGAACACCTGATTCTATGAAATCATATATTGTTTTTATATTGAAATCGTTCGGAGCAGAAGTAAGATCATACTCCTTGAATGAAATATCAATTTCTTCATCTTCGGAATCATCTAAATACCATTTATTTTCTTTATTCATATTTTATTTTCCATGTAGGGTTATTTCTAAATTTTATTTTGTATGTAACTCTTATATAGGCTACAATATCCGTAATATACTTTTACATACATTGTGGTAATACACAATCACTATTTGTTTTTAACAAACAATCCCATACTTCAACTCATTAGAGTTGAAGTATGGGATTGTGTTTACTTGCTAAATGTAACTATTATTATTGAGGATAAAAAACCTCGCGAAGGTGTTCCTTATTTTTTTAACATACTATGTATAACCATACTATTTTTTAAAATAGTAGTGATGGGTATCTATTTGGATTATTTGGGCAGTACTGCCACTAGCAAGACGCTAGTGGGAGTGGAGGTAAACCTATTTCAGGATAATACATTTCTCTTTTCCATGGTTTAATTGAATTTTAGCCCAAGACCAAATAAACTGTCTAGTTGGATTTTTGTTGAAATCATATGTTTATTATTATTAATAGTACTTTCCTTAATATCCTTTAATTCATCCCAAGTTGTTGCTTTCCTTTTTCTATTCGCAAGCAGTATTGAATCTTCTTGTAGATTTAGTATTCTTGCTTCTAACTTACTTTTTAATATACGATCTTCTATATGAGCTCTTGTTTCAAAAAAATCAATTAAATCACTAATCCATTTATTATCTGATTCAGGATAAGATTTTTTTATAACTTTTAAACCTATAAGTAGATCTTTAGAATTACTTCCATTTTCTATGAGTTTTAATACCATTGATGCTCTCTCTTTGTTTATTGTTTCTTGTGAGCTCTTTCTGTTTAATATTGATTCAGGTCTTTGAATTATGAAAAAGAGAATGATTGTTCCGATAACTGCACTTATCCATTTAAAATTTCCTAATCTTCGATTTGTTTTAATAGTTTTAATTTCTTGTTTGATTTTTTCAAATTCCAATTCTTCTTTAGTTAATTTAGAACCACAATGTGGACTATCAGAATATGCATTGGTACTCATAATTATAATTTTTTGATTTTATGACCTACTCCAGAACAGGTTTCGAAGCAAATTAATTTAAACAAATACCCTAAACTTGGAACTGATCCAGATGTAGAGTGTTTGGTATGTTTACGTTTGATCTAGTATTAAACTTTACTCTGATTTCATATATAATGTTGTGCATTCGACTTTTGTTTTTATAAGTCACTTTTAGCTTTTTCTCTTATTATTTTACTGTTTATTTTGTCAAAATATGATAGTCTTACAAAACTTGTCAAAAACCCATCATTTTCAATAGAAAGCTGAATACTTCCATTTTCCGTTTCATAAGTTGTGTAATATTTACACCTGTTCATTCCAACTTCGTGCATTTTAGAATTGTCATCTTCTGGTTCTGAATGAACGTCAAATTTCTCAACATTCTCTGAAGGTTCTCCATATTTTTCAGTTAGCAATTCTTTTAAATTATAATAATTAGATGAAAGAGACGACCAAGTATCGCTTTCAGGAAATATCACCGTTATTTTACTTACTAAATTTTTCTGTTTTAGAGTTGCAACTCCTACAACGCAGCCTTTGTATGCGGCAAAGTCGCCTTTGAGCATTGCAACACCTTCTTTTGTTCCAATGTGGGTAAATCCACTTTTCTTCATTTTTAAAACATATTCATTTAGAGTTCCATCAATAGGCACACCTTTAAATGTCATGTGTGTCGTTGTGTCTGTATTATCTTGAGCAAAACTTGTTATTACTGCTGTAGCCAGAAAAAGCGTGGTTAAAATTATTTTCATTTTATTAAATTTTGAAATCTTATATCTTAAATTGTAGATTTTTTAATTCAGCTGAGGCACAACAATAGAATAAAGTATATATCCTTTATATTCCATGTATCTTATATCAAACTCATATCATAAGGTACAATATCAGTGATTCATTCATAAGATAATTGTGGTAATCCACAATCACTAATTGTTTTTAACAAACAATCCCATACTTCAACTCATTAGAGCTGAAGTATGGGATTGTGTTTACTTGCTAAATGTACCTATTATTATTGAGGATAAAAAACCTCGCTAAGGTGTTCCTTATTTTTTAACATACTATTTTAAAATAGATAGTGATGAGTATCTTTTTGGATTATCTAAATAGTAATGCTACTAGCGAGACGCTAGTGGGAGCAGGGGCTTAATGCTTTTCTATTGGTTCAATCAATGCATACTTTTTCATTAGAAATATTCCATACAATAAGCAAGGTAAAGCAAGTAATGTAATAATAATAGCATTTTCGATTGATGTCGGGTCGCTTATTTTTTCTTTAATTGGAAATCCTGCTGAGTCTAAGTCACCGACAAAATCAATTATTGCGTGCACAATTATTAATGGATAAATTCTTTTTGTAATCACCAATAAAACACCAAACATTACCCCAATAAAAGTAGCATAGCAAACTTGGGATAATTCTCCATAAATTCCTTTGTCGAAATTCAATAAATGGATAAGCCCAAAAAATAAAGCAGACACAAAAATGGATAAAATAAAATTCTTTTTTGTATTTCCTAAGTAGTTTATCAAATGTGATTGCAAAAATCCTCTAATACTCAATTCTTCAGCAAACCCAATTGATATTGAGTAGATTAAAAATAAAGCGATATTAGGAAATAGAATGTTGGTATCAATATCGTCCATTATCATTGCGTTGAGCAATACTAAATAAATAAGTGGGAATAATAATAAGTGCCACTTTTGTAGATTTGTGCCTTTAATTCCAGCAACTTTGAAGAGTCCATTGTTTTTAATAAAGAAATACGAAACTACGATCAGAATCAAGTTTGCACCAATTTTTAGGAAAGTATGAGTTTGATATGACTCAATTTCGTTTTCTATTAGTTGTTGTAAAAGATATTCTCTTGTTAATAAAATCAGTAAAAGCACAATTATAAATATTGTAAGTTGATTCCAGAATTGTTTTTTGTTCATTATTGATTGATTTTAAAGTTCTTCAATTAATAGACGTAAATTCTGATAAAATGGTTGCCTGATTTTTTTTTCGTATTAAGTACAACAACGAAATAAAGGATATCTATCCTTTATTCTATCTATAATCATACTACGGTACAATTATTTACTTTCTTTTTTTAATTGTAAATCCCCACAAAGATATTCTAGTAGTTCGCAGGCATCTACTTCTATAGCTAAAGCAATGAGATACAATTCGTCTGCTTTAATTTTTGTAGAGAAATTGTTAGAAAGCTCGCTTAATCGATTTTTGTTAATGCCAGTTTTCCTAGAGACACTAGCCTTGTTTATCGATCTGTTATCTAGATATTTTCCAAGTTTTGTCATGTTCAATTGTCATTATTTTCAGTATATAAATATAAAAAAAGAGTACATAAATAATAATTTTAAGTATAATATTTTGATTTAATACCGATTTTAGGTAATATTGTGTATATAATCTACATAAATATATACAAACAATGATAAATAACAACCAAAAAAAGTGCCAGACCTATATTAAAATCCCACTTACAGAAGAAAAAGATCTAGAAGTATATAAAGATGGGATCCTGGGGATATTAAGTAAAGTAGAAATACATAACGCAGACCAAAGAACGATTGGACATCTTAAAACCGTATACAAATTATTAGATTGTATACAGCTACAGCATATACGATCGGTTTCTTAACACCAGTATCCCAAAAAAATAAAATCTATTGTTATGATGGGATTAAAAAAAAGAGTAAATTTGTCAAAGATTGACAAAATGAATGAAAGAAACGTTTGGAGAATATATCAAAATGCTTAGAACAACTCATGGGTATACACTAACCCAATTGGCAGGTTTGCTGGATATAGATTTTGCAAATCTAAGTAGAATAGAAAATGGCATACGCGATTTTGATAAAAAGAAACTTTCTAAACTGGCAGAGGTTTTTAGTCTAAATATAGAAGCATTGCAAGACGAATATGCAAGTGATCAACTGGCAAAGCATATGTATGAGATAGGTTGTTCTAAAGAACTGCTTAAAGTTGCAGAAGAAAAAGCAGAATATCGCAGAACATTAAAAAAATAATAACCCATTGTGCTTTTTTGATTTTAAAATCTTAAATGCACAATAAATTAAATACGATACCTTTTTTACAGATGTAAGGTATTTTTTTTCGGGACTACATTGCACATCCTACCTGGCAATCCCATAAATCTGTTAATTATAAAGAGAAAGTAATGTATGATAGATCATACATTTTTACCGGGATTATGATTAGAGCTGTAGTAGATTTTCTAATGTATAATTTGGGTTTACCTCTTTACAAGTCGAGTACACTTATATCCGCTTCTTTTTGAGAAGGTAGCACTTGGCATGCATTTGATTTATCTAATGTGTGTTTTAGCAAAGGCCGGAGACTACGCTAATTTTATCTAAATCAAAGGAAACCATAACTATAAGCAGATGAAAATAGATCTAGACACTCAGATTTTTCCGCAATTTAAGCTATCTACACAGCAGGATTTGATCCTATATCTTATCAAAAACGAATTAGTAATGACCCGGTTTATCAATCAATTGGCCTCGGTAGGGTTTGATACTTCTTTTTTTAGTGTAGAACTGGGCATGGCGATATTGTCACTAATGGGTTTTAAAACCCGAACCGATGCTTTGTGGGAGTGGTATCATGATACCGTAGATCTATATGCAGCAAAAGTTAACCTGGATGATCATACCACTACCAGGGCTGTTACTTTTGATTTTTATATCGCATTGCGCATTAAACTACATGTAGAACAAGGGTAATTGCATTAGAAATGGGATACATAATGCGATCTGTTTTTATAGTACTATTTATGCTGTTGAGAATCTTTCTGTAACACCATAACCATTGATTAGGTTAATCCCCCAGAGACAAGGTCTTGCCCCCAGGGAATTTTTATTGCAGAAATTTATATCACGATAGTTGTGGTTTCTGTATCTGAGTTAAAGAATATTGAGAAATTAGAATTCCTCACCACCACCACCGCCATTAGAGCAGTCTACAAATTCGACTTCGGTGCCAGACCATGCTGTGGTACCACAAGAGTTGGTTCTTCTTACCTCAAAAAGATACCAACCAGGAGTTGGAGTATACTGTAAGGTTCCAGAATCCCCTGAGTAATTGGTCGATGGGCTGTATACAATAGATAGATTAGGATATCTACGTAGCCTTATTTGATGTGTTGTACCCGATAATCTAGGAGCAATACTATAGGTATTCCCTGTATGACTAGAACAAAAATAACCGCTCTCACCTATACCATTTTCGAATTCGATCATACTTAAATCTACGACCGCTTCTCCTATCCAAATATTTCTACGTACCGTATGCGACGGTAAAGTGGCTTCGATAAATTCTGAGCCATTATATGCACTATTTGCAGGCCTTACCGTAATACTGGTATTTGTAGAGGATATGATTTGAAGATTAGAAGAGGTTGTCCAGTTTATTGGGATGGTCGAAATACTCGCAGTATAAGTCACCGTAGAAGTGTTGCATATTAGCGATGATCCGGCTATGGTGAGCGGAGGGAATAAGTGTCTTATTGCCAAAAAATCCCCGGCACTAAAATTGTCGATCGAGCAGGCCTGACCACCGTTCATTACAGATTGTGCATCTGTATTTGGTGTGCCTGGGATTAGACTTGCAGAAGTTTGATTGGTATGCATCATGCCTAGATTATGACCTATTTCATGTTGTACATTAGAAATTCTCATATTCTGTGTAATGGCCCCGCTACACGCATTAAAATCTGGATTTACCCATATTCTTACTCCAGGTAAACCGTTGGCGGTAGGAAATGTTCCTCTTCCAAAAACATTAGAAGCCAAATTAACACTGGGATCTTGTGAGTCATACATAATCTGGATGTGGGCATTGGCAACGGTTGTTGTTATATTGAGTAATAAACCAGAGCTAGCAGCATTCCAACGGCCAATTGCGTTTATAGAAGCGTTTCTCCAATCTGCATTCATACCGGGATTTATAAACACATTAATACTATTAATCGTTACGGCATTGGGATGCTCTCTTTGTTTGGCACTGGACTTTTTGGGAGCATGGTATTTTTTGTTTTTATAAAAAACCATATCTCCATCTACCAGGTAATAGGTTCCTTTGTCTTCGATTAGATCATCAGAAATCCCCCAACTCTTTAAGGTTTTGAGTACAGCATCGTTTTGTGATAAACTTTCGTTTTCTACCAGAGGATCTTCTTCAGAACATCCCAGGAGGATAGCGAACAACAGACTTAAAATACATAGTTTTTTCATAGTATTGAGTTTTAGTTTTTGCCCTACTTTGTTATGGAGTGTTCGGGTCACATTTTTCTCCTAAATGATTAATAACCCTAAGCAGTAGTGAAGTATTTTTGTTATTGCGAAGCCTATTTTGTTCCTTAGGTTAGCTTAAAGAAATTCAATTCCTCTTTTGTAATATGCGCTGTGCGCCCTTACTTATATTAGCATCATTATGTTTTTCCTCTTGTTTTTAATAAGGAATCTGAGGTTTTGGATTATACAGCTAATGAGACTTAAGAATCGTAAAATAGCTTTGATACCGATTAGAATTCGTTATCGCGAAATTGAGAATTGTATACTTACGGCGTGAGTAACCATAAGGCTTTTTGTGTGAGTGTTTGCATAATCTTTCCGTTGGTTAATATTGATCATTGTTACGCTTACAAGATTGTTCTTTTTTACCTTGCTTGCTTAGATACTCTAAATTTAGGAATTTTTTTGTGTAAAACCCGATAGTGTTGATTTAAGGTAGCAAATCCTCGCCATCAGATTGCAAATCTGAGCTATCAGAGCCATCAAATAAATTTATATAAGAAATGGTACGCATAATGCGTACAAAGATTTTAATTTAGAAAACTATATAATTAAGAAAAATAATCTACTTTTTATACTACTACTTATGCTGTTGCAGTACTCTTTGGGTTGATCTTTTCTATCATAAAAAACTTGATTGCTAACAATATACCATATGTTTCTTGTTTTTTATTGAAATATATCTAGGCCAAATTATGTTGTTTTCTATTGTAATAGCATACTATGTTTTTATCTGTTTTTCTTAATGTATTACTCATGATAATGATACGTAAAAACTAATATTTATAACGGTAAGATTCTTTCTTTTTTGTTCTTCCCCCAGGCAATTACATGTACCCCTTTTGAATATTGAATTTTGTCGGGCTTACCCTGGATGAGTGAATCAAATCTCGTGTAGTTTACGTTGAGATGAGTAAGCTCGATGTTTTGTATTGGCCATTCGATATGATGAATCTCAAATTCATTAATTGATCTCTCTGTATCCTGAAACAAAGCATACCGTTCTGTAAGCCATGTGTCTAGAGTACTTTTATCTGTAATTTCTTCTTTAACAGAAAACCGTATGTCTAGTTCGTCATTAAACTTTGCGTTTGTTGACTGATATTGGTGTTTGCTTCGTTTTATTTTTGAATACCGATATGGCAATTGAGAAATTGCCTTTGCTATTTTGCAGGATAAGCTTGTTCCTCCTTCTATACTTAGAAAATAGACTCCTGTTTTTGTATTAGACTTAACATATGTTCTGATATTAATTTCATCAAAATTGGAGATCGGAGGAAATGCCGGCAGATTTTTAGGTCTAATTTTTTCCATAGTAAAAGCTACCAGAGAAACCCAGGGTTTGCCTTCAAAAAGATCGATTTCTAACTCTCTTGGAACAAATTTTTGTAGTTCTGATACCTCGACCTGCCAATGAAGAAATATTGCGTTGTTCCATTCCTGGTAGAATTTCCAGTTTTTATCCGGGATTTTCCAGGGTCGATGATCGGTGGTATTTAATAGTTCCTTAATTGACATAGCTAATAAAACAAAAGGTTTATTTCTATAATTGGGTTACTACAATTTCATAATTATAGTTAAGAATTTTTGCTTTTCAGGATCCCATTAGGATATATGATAGAGAATATTTCTATTCACTATAAACTATCAGTCATTAACTATCAACTATCTAATGACCCCGGCACATACTTTTAATCGTAAGATTTTCTTTACCGATTGCATTACCTGTTTTTTGTAGGCTGTATCAGTTTTCATTTCTGCCAGGATAGCATTTATCGTTTTTATTTCGTTTTGCGGCATCAGGATTAGATCACAACCTGCCTTAGAAGCGAGTAGGGGAGCGTTGTCTAATATGGTAACTGCTTTCATTATATTAAGTGCATCAGATATGATAACACCTCTAAAGCCCATTTTTTCTTTTAATAAGCCGGTAATAATTTTTGGGGAACAGCTAGAGGGTAATCCACCAGTATCATACTCCTTATTATTTTTGATGGTGATATGGGCAACCATGATAGAGAGTACACCATCTTCGATAATTTTTTTATAATTATCTACTTCTTGTAAAGGTCCATCTATATATACACTTTGTTTATGGGTATCGCCTTTTACCAGACCATGGCCGGGAAAATGTTTGGCAGTAGCTATGATCCCACTTTCCTGAGAACATTTTATAAATTGATTGGCAAGACGAACAACATCTTCTTTATTATCCCCATAACTTCTGGATTTTATAGCCTCGTTATTAGGGCTTACATCTAATACAGGAGCATAGTTATGATGCACACCAATATCTCTAAGTTCCTGGTTGATAATATTGACTACAGAATCAGATTGTGCTTCGGTTTTGATATCAATAGTTTTACCTACTTTACGGGCTCCTTTAATTCTGCTAGAGAATAAACTAGGCTCGGCATCCATACTAAACAAAAGCGGGACAGTCTTATTTTTTGTGGTAATAGCATTAAGTGCGTTGATATCTTCGGTATGTTTTTGTTTATGTCCTTTTAGATAAACTACGCCTCCAATTGCATTTTGCATGGCTAATTTACGAACTGTAGTAGCGGGCTTACCTATTTCTCCGCCAGAGGTAATGATCATTTGAGCTACTTTTTGTCGATCGTTTAATGTATTAAAAATAGAATCTACCGTATATTCTAGTTCAGAAGAGTAGGTGTAGAAATCTTGTAAGCTAAATTTTGGTGCTTTTTGCGCATAGCTGGTGGCCGATACTAAGGCAATGCAAAAAATCAATCGAAAAAAACGGTTCATATAATATAATTAAGTAGATATTTTGATTTGTGTTTAACACTGGATAGGAACATCGTCTAATTGTCCCCATTCGCTCCATGATCCATCATATACAGATACATCATGATACCCTGCTAACTCTGCAGCAAGCATAATAATACATGCCGTAATGCCTGATCCACAGGTAAAGATCAGTTTTTTATCTTCAATATTAAAATGTTGAAGAATTTCTTGTAATTCGGCAGTAGGTCTCATTTTACCATCATCGAGTACTTTTGTATAATGCAAATTCATCGAATTTGGAATATGCCCTCCTTTAAGACTCTTTCTGGGTTCGGGTTCTGAGGCAGTAAATCTACCCGGGGAACGCGCATCGAGTATTAGAGTATTTTCGGCATTCATTTCTATAAGTACTGTTTTAGCATTGGTAACCAACTTAGGGATATAACTGGCTTTAAAATCGCCACGGTTGTATTCTTGTGGTTTGGCATCATCAATTTCGCAAGGCTGTTCGGCTTTTTGCCAGGCCGGGAAACCACCATCTAATACGGCAACGTTTTGATGTCCCATAGCAATAAACATCCATCGTACTCTTGGACTAGAGTAGATCCCTAAGGTATCATATACGACTATAGTATGATGAGAACTAATACCTAATGATTTACATGCTTCTGAAAAAGCTTCTGCAGTAGGAAGCATATTAGGAATATCTGTGGTTATATCAGAAAAAACATTTTTGATATCAAAAAACCGGGCTCCTTTGATCTTTAGGTTCGAATTTGTTGACTCATCTGGTGCGGTTACTTTTTTGATTGTAGCATCCAAAATAACCAAATCAGGATGATCTAAATGCTTAGAAAGCCAGTTTACCGATACAATGGGTTGTGTGATTTGTAGTGTGTTCATAGGGTAGAGTATCAAAATCAGGAAGCCATAAATTTATCGAGCATTTTATTGGTTTGCCCGATTAGTTTTTTCTTAAAAAAACCAGTCCCGCCAAGCAAAGCACCTTTCCATCCGATAGCCTGAGAAGCCCATCGGTGTAGATTAAAATGATCGGTATGTTTTATGATTTTACCATCCTTAAATTCGAATTGAGCATCGATCTTATTATGAACTGATCGTCCTGTTTTACTAAAAGAATACCAGGCTTCCCAATGCGCTGATCCATTTTGATCGTTGGCTTCAACCTGTGAAAATTCTACTCTAAAATTTCTTGCATTTTTGCATAGCATACGCCACATGCCTTTTGCGCGATCGCCTTTTAGTTGTCCAAAACCAGGATCTTCAAAAACTACATCATCGTGATAACATGATACCATAGTTTCGGCATCGAGATTGCTTAATCCGGTATAAAACGTTTCGATAAGCTTCTTCATAAGATAAATAAAATAATCAGAGGCATGAAGATAAGAATAATTAGTCTAGCTTATCGGTTAGTTTCTTAAATACTTTTTTGGGATTTTTATTTTCATATAATATGGCATGTACTGCATCAATGATAGGTGTTCGTGCAGCTTTGGTAGCATCGAGTTCATATGCAGTCTTTGCAGCATAATATCCTTCGGCAATCATACTCATTTCCATCTGGGCACTTTTTACGGTGTATCCTTTACCAATCATATTACCAAACATTCGATTACGAGAAAAAATAGAATACCCGGTAACCAATAAATCTCCTAAATAGGCAGAATCGTTAATGTTACGTTTCATTTTATGTACTTTTTTAATAAAACGTTTCATTTCACGAATGGCATTACTCATAAGAACACTCTGAAAATTATCTCCGTATCCAAGACCATGTGCAATCCCTGCTGCTACAGAATAGATATTCTTAAGTACCGCAGCATATTCGGTACCAATAATGTCATCGCTGGTTTTACATTTAATATAATCGCTACTTAAATGTTTTGCCATTATTTTGGCTTTTTCTTCATCATTAGAAGCAATAGTAAGATAGGATAATCGTTCTAGCGCAACCTCTTCTGCATGACATGGCCCGGTAATTACCCCAATATTATTAAAAGGAATATCATACTCGTCATGAAAATGCTCTCCTACAATAAGTCCTGTTTCTGGAACAATACCTTTTATTGCCGAAAAGATGATCTTGTCTTTTAAAGATACGGTAAGTTTACTAAGCTCGCTATGTAAAAAGGCTGATGGGATCACAAAAATTAAGTAATCTGCGTAGGCTACAGCTTCATTTATATCATTAGTAAGTTTAAGCTGTTCAACCTTAAATTCGACCGAGCTTAAATAATTAGGATTATGTTGTTGTCTTTTAAGATGCTCTAATGCATAAGTACTTCGCATATACCATCCTACTTCATTTAAGTTTTCGGTAAGCATTTTTACAATGGCAGTTGCCCAACTACCACCTCCCAGTACTGCAAATTTTGGATTTTTTTCCATAAAAAATATTGTGGGCTCAAAAATAGGAAAAATACAATTCAAAATAAAAACCTGATAATCAGTTTATTATAATTTTGGCACGCGTTTTGGTTCTCAATTAATGAAATTGAAAACACACAGCTTATGAAAACGCTAAAATTACTTTCGGTTATTTTTTTAGGTTCAATACTATTAACTTCTTGTGTAGCAGAAGTTGTTATCGAAGAAGATGTTTATGTAGAAGAACCAACAATTACTTTACATCAATTATTGAATACCTATGAAATCTGGTATGTAGATATCGAACGCACAAAAGGTAATGGTGAGATTCCGTTTTTACAAAAAGCGTTTACAGTTTCTTTCCGAAACGGAACATTTTATGCCAATAATAATCTGGTTGGTATGGGAAGCAATGGAAACGGTTATGGGTTAGATGTTGGTTTCTATGATACTTTTAGAATGGATCTGGATATTAGTCATGATATTGATGGTACCTATAAATTAGTAGTTACTCAATTATCAGATAATCAGATAGAAGTGTATGATAGTGTAACCAATACCAGCTATTTCCTGGTTGGATACCAACGTAATAATTTTGATTATGATCAGGTATTTTATGATAATATACATTATTTCCTGCAGGAGTATGAAACCTGGGAAAAAGTCTTTACCAGTGAGTTTGGAGTATTAAACGAGTTTGATAACGAAAACTATTTGAAATTCTCATATTTCGGATCTGGAGAAAATTTTAAAAGCTCTCAGGATGAAAATGGAATTCCTATTAATGATATCTTTTATGATTATACCGGTCATTATGCGGTTAATGATATCGTTAACATTTTTGATAGGAAAACTTTAACACTTGATTACGATTATCTGGGCAATGAATTCTTCGAGTTGTCCGTTATAAATGATAATAAAATAGAATTGTTTCATCCAAGCTCAGAAACAGTGTACCATTTTGTAGGTAGAGGACATATACAATTTAAGAGTTCTGAGAAAGGAAAACCAACTCAGAATGAAAAGAAAAGATTAAAAAAAGCTGATTTTATGAAGCTTTCAAAATAAAAGTAAGGTAGCACTTAAACAATATTAACTTTTTGGTTGGTTATTTAGTTGGGAATCGCTCTACAAGAGAAATCTTGTTCGAGCGATTTCTTTTTTGGTATAAAATTCCTGAATACGATAATAGTTTATAAAAGTTAGATATAACAGTATTTAAATCTATCTTTTTTATATAAAGAATTTTAAAGATTTCTGTACTTTTATAAAGCTTAAAATATAACCTAAAAAAGGTTTGTATGCTGAAAGTGGTGAGTCAATTTCGTTTGTTAAACTTCAGTTTATAGTAAAATTGATTTTTTTGAAATTGATTTTTCGAAAAATCATTCAAAATTGACGTTAGATTGTGCCAAAATTTAATTTATCTCCAAAACACAGTATCTTTACCTTTTCAAAAAAGTAACTTATACATGGCAACAGCAATATTAGATTTCGGAATTCAGGAAGCTCTACAGCAATTGGGTGTTTCTGAGGATAATAAAGGAACTTCGACAGGCTCAAACTGGTTCTCTTCAAAAGAAATGATTTCATCATACTCACCTGTAGATGGAGAATTGATAGGTAAAGTAGAAACCACAACAGCAGAAGATTATGAAAAAGTAATACAAACTGCAACCGAAGCATTTAAAACCTGGAGAATAATGCCGGCTCCACAACGAGGAGAAATTGTAAGACAGTTTGGAGAAGCTTTACGAGAATTAAAAGAACCTCTTGGGAAATTGGTTTCTTATGAAATGGGAAAATCGTACCAGGAAGGTTTAGGTGAAGTACAAGAAATGATTGATATCTGTGATTTTGCCGTTGGATTATCCAGACAATTACATGGGTTAACAATGCATTCTGAACGCCCTGGCCATAGAATGTATGAGCAGTATCATCCGCTTGGGATTGTGGGAATAATTTCTGCATTTAATTTCCCGGTGGCAGTATGGGCCTGGAATACTGCTTTGGCATGGATTTGTGGAGATGTATGTGTGTGGAAACCTAGTGAAAAAACTCCACTTTGTGGAATAGCATGTCAAAATATTATTGCTAAAGTTTTAAAAGATAATAACCTGCCAGAAGGAATTTCTTGTTTGATTAATGGAGATTATAAGGTAGGAGAGATGATGACAACAGATAAAAGAATTCCTTTAATTTCTGCTACAGGTTCTACCAGAATGGGTAAAATCGTGGGAGCAACTGTAGGACAACGTTTAGGAAAATCACTTTTAGAACTAGGAGGAAATAATGCAATTATTGTTACCCCCGATGCAGATATCAAAATGACAGTGATTGGAGCCGTATTTGGGGCCGTAGGAACAGCAGGTCAACGTTGTACCTCTACACGTCGATTGATTATACATGAATCGATTTATGATAAAGTAAAAAATGCAATAGTAGCAGCATATGGACAACTGAGAATTGGTAATCCTCTGGATGAAAATAATCATGTGGGACCATTAATAGATACAGATGCAGTAAAAGGATATCAAAATGCACTACAAAAAGTAGTAGAAGAAGGAGGGAATATTGTGGTAGAAGGAGCTGTGCTTTCTGGAGAAGGTTATGAAAGTGGATGTTATGTAAAACCTGCTATTGCAGAAGCAGATAATTCGTTTGAAATTGTACAGCACGAAACATTTGCGCCTGTATTATACCTATTAAAGTATAGTGGTGATATAGAAAATGCTATCGAAACTCAAAACGGAGTAGCACAAGGGTTATCTTCTGCAATTATGACAAATAATTTACGTGAGGCAGAACGTTTTCTTTCACATGCAGGATCAGATTGTGGGATTGCTAATGTAAATATAGGAACTTCTGGGGCTGAGATTGGTGGTGCTTTTGGTGGTGAAAAAGAAACTGGTGGAGGTCGCGAGTCGGGGTCAGATGCATGGAAAGTTTATATGCGACGTCAAACCAATACCATAAATTATACGACAGAATTGCCATTGGCTCAAGGAATTAAATTCGATTTATAATCAGGTAATTTTGTAATAAATAATAAAAAAAGCATCCCATGTCGGGATGCTTTTTTTATTAAATGTTGTACTAATCTGTAACTTTTGCGGTTTATATATATAATACATACTGTATAGAGAGTGTTAAAAAAACGCAACCATAGCTTTTTAAAAGCATCTTATATACAAGTAATAACTTATAAGTTTAAAATTACATGAAAAAAGTTGTTTTACTTTTATTAATACTCTGCATAGCTTGTAATGATGATGACAAGACCGAAGATCCGGTTTTGTGTACATTAGAGGCCAGGCCAGGCTTAGAAGTAACGATTAAAGATACTATGGACGCCACATTTTTGGTAGAAGGTATTACCGTAGTAGCGACAGATAATGAGTATAAAGAAACACTACAGAATATATCGGGGACTACTATTTTTGTTGGAGCCCATGAACGTACTGGCACTTATGTGATTACGGTGACCAAAACAGGTTACACAACAATTACGAGTGATCCAATTACAGTAAAAGAAGATATATGTCATGTAATTACCGAGAATTTAGAGGTTTTATTAGAGAAAAAGTAAAAAAATCATAAATTTCCATAAGATTTAAGAAAAAAATTCAAAAATTTAAGCTAGTTTTGAAAAAATCACTCACAAATCAGCTTAAAATGAAAACACTTTTATTTTATCTCAAACGTTCCGTTTGGGCGGTTTCTCTTGTGGGAACCATTACTTCGGTAAATGCACAACAGCTTAAAACACAAGCAGATCAAAGCAAAGGAAAACAAGTTTATCGCAATTCTAAAAAACTTTATGAAGCCAAAACAGGGACTTCTCGTTCAGCTAAAGCAGAGCGGAAGGTCGGAGAAAACATTCAAAGAAGGTTTGAATATGAAATGCAATTGCTTGTAGATCCTAAAACTGGAAAAGTTCCAGATGGAATACTTGAAGCAGAAGTTAAATTTTCTGATAAAATTCCGGTAAGCCAGGAATCAAAAAAATCCTTAGCAGTAAATGCAAAGTCTTCTAAAAGAGGTCGTTTTTCATATTGGAAAAACAGAGGTCCTTTTAATGTAGGTGGTAGAACCAGAGCTTTAGCGATTGATCGTACCAATGAAAACGTAATTCTAGCAGGAGGTGTTTCTGGTGGAGTATGGAGATCTGAAAACGGGGGTCAATCATGGAGAAAAACTACTAGACGTACTCAAAACCCTAGTGTTACAGCAATCATACAGGATCCAAGACCAGGTAAGCATAATACATGGTATTATACATCAGGAGAGACTTTTGGAAATTCTGCCAGTGATAGAGGAGCTACTTTTAGAGGTAGCGGTGTTTATAAATCTATCAATGGTGGACGTACCTGGAGAAAGTTAAGAAATACAGATGACGGTGATCCTACAACTAATTCCAATCTAGATCTTATTAATTCTATAGCAATTCACCCTACTACTGGAGATATTTACATTGCGACCTATACTGGTATACAGAGATCACAGGATGGAGGACGTAATTTTGAACAGGTATTAGAAGGAGGAACAAGTACGCTTGCAGAAGTTATTATCACGGCGACGGGCCAGATATATGCAACTATGGACGATAACAGTGTTGTAAACAATGGTTTCTTCACTTCTTCTGATGGAGATACATGGACTAAAATAAATCCAGATTTTATGCCTCCACAGTTTCTTAGAACAGTGATGGGCTCTGATCCGTCTAACGGAAATGTGGTTTACTTCTTTATGGCTAACCGAGTTAATGCTCCGCAAACATTTTTATTCAAATATGATGCAGCGGCTGAAGAGCAATGGACGGATTTGTCAGCTAACCTTCCAGTGAATTTTGGATCAAGAGGAGGAACTTACAATATCCAAGGAGGATATGATATGTTGGTAAAAGTAAGTCCAGCAGATCCTAATTTGGTTATCATTGGAGGAACTAATTTATACAGGTCAACAGATGGTTTTACTACTCCTGTTGGTTCAGATAGCTGGATAGCTGGATATAGCTCTGCTAACGGAAATAGTTATAGCTTATATACTGATCATCATCCTGATCAACATGCGTTGGTATTTTATCCTTCAAATCCAAACAAAGTATTATCAGGACATGATGGAGGAGTATCGGTAACCGAAGATATTACGACTAGTCTAGATGGAGGTGAACCTGTAGATTGGACTTCATTAAGTAATGGATATTTAACAACACAGCCATATCACGTATCTTTTGATCCAAAAGGGAATAGTGATGATTTACTAGCTGGATTTCAGGATAATAGTACTTGGTATACAAACTCTACAGATGGTACTGAACCTTGGGTAGATCTTTTTGGTGGAGATGGTTCATATAGTGCAATAGCAGATGGAGGAAGAACACGATATGTGTCTTCTCAATTGGGTAATATTTATAGATTTAATTATGACGAAGCCGGGGAACAAGTTTCGTTTACAAAAATTGCTCCTGGAGCATCAGGATTTGCATTTATTACTCCATTCGTGTTAGATCCTAACAATGATAATATTATGTATCTGCCTGCTGGTAGAAGAATCTGGAGAAATAATAATCTAGATGAAATTCCTTTATTTAGTAATGCGAATGCAACAGTTAACTGGATTAATCTTGAAAACAGTGAAATTCCTGGAAACCCGGATCCACAAGCAAGAGATTTCTCTATTTCTGCTTTGGATGTATCAAAATTCCCTGTCGCCAATAGATTATATTATGGTACTAGTAATGGTGTAGTTTTTAGAATGGATAATGCTAATGTTGATGGCCAAGAAGCAGTTGACGTGTCTACAGGAAAAGGACTACCAACTGGTTTTATTACAGATATTAATGTAGATCCATCAAATTCTGATAGAGTTATTGTTACATTTTCTAATTATCAGATCCCTAGTTTATTTCTTACAGAAGATGGGGGAGACACTTGGACAAATATTAGTGGTAATCTTGAAGAAAATGCTGATGGATCAGGAAATGGTCCTTCTGTAAGAAGTACTGCATTTTTAGGAAGTAGCCAAGGATTCTTTGGTGCTCGATTACAAAGAGTATTTGTAGGTACAAGTACAGGACTGTATTCTACAAATAGATTAAATGGAAGTAATACAGTATGGAGAAGAGAAAACTTTGTTGTTGGTAATAATGTTGTTGTTGAAGTAGGTACCCGTAAGGATGGATTTATTGCTGCCGCTGTTCATGGTAATGGCTTGTTTAGTGCAAGATTCCCAGTGTTTAATGAATTACCTGAATCTTCTCTGAGTGTAGCATATTTATTAGATGATATTACAGCTGATATTAATAATATTGAAAACTTAGAGGTTAATGTAAAAGATTTGTTCGTTAATTCTAACGGAGGCTCTATTAGTATAGAATTACAAAATACTAATCCAGATGTAGTTACCGCTACTCTAGAAGGTGATACCATAAGTATAGAGTTTGCTGAAGAATTGGAGATAGGTGATGAAGCTACCATAGTGCTTGTTGCCACTTCTGGTGAAGAACAAGTTGCGGAAGGATTTACTATAACTGTCTCTGAAATTCCTGTTTATGAACAGGTTGTAGGAGGTGGAGGGTCTGTTCCATCGCAATTCTTTATAGATTTTGGTGGTCTTGCACAATCTGCTGATGATTTTGTAGTTCCTGAAGGAAATACTTGGACTATCGAAAGAATTGTAGCTTTTGGAGGTGTAAATAATTCACCACAATTAGTAAATGCAACGGTTGTATTGTATGAAGACAATGCAGGAGTTCCTGGAGCAGAAGTATATAACAGCGGACAAATTGTTCCTATTTCTAACCCTACAGATACGAACTTAAATTTAGTGCTTCCAGAACAGGTAGTCCTAGAAGGAGGTAATTATTGGATGTCGGTATATGTAAATTTAGCGTTTAATCCTGGTGCTACACAATGGTTCTGGTCTTCTCAAAATGGAACAATTGGTAATGTGACACATTTTAGGGATGACTTAAATCTATTTGGAACCGGAGCTATAGACTGGACATCAGTAACAGAGGCTTTTGGTAGGGATCCTATTGACCAAGTATTTGAAATTTATGGATTAGTAGATGACGGGGTAGGAGAACCTGCAGCCTCAGTTGATCCTTTAGCTATAGTAGATTCAAAAGACAATACAGCATCGCCTAATCCATCAAATGGATTATTCTCATTTAATTTTAGAGATACAGCTTCAAAATCTGGTGTAAACACATCTAGATCTATAGAAATTTATGATGCTGTAGGTAATATGTTGTATTCAAACAGCAATATTGGTGATAATACGACTTGGGATGCTTCAAATGCAAGATCAGGGTTGTATTTTGCAAAAGTGACTACGTCAGATGGTCAAAGTAAAACGATAAAGCTTATTAGAAAATAATTTTTAAAAGTTATAAATTTAAAAGGAGTTGAAATTTCAACTCCTTTTTTTATCTTTATACAATGGATAAAGTACTATACATATTAGTATTCATTGGTTTGTTTTCTTGTAAGTCAAATAGTATTGCTCAAGAAAAAGAGAGTGATAAAAATGAGAAACCTAAGATTGAGAATCCAAGAGCAGCAAAACCAAAA
Organism: Aquimarina atlantica; assembly: GCF_000626715.1. GTDB lineage: Bacteria > Bacteroidota > Bacteroidia > Flavobacteriales > Flavobacteriaceae > Aquimarina > Aquimarina atlantica. Next base: position 147,925 of record NZ_AQRA01000008.1, read on the forward strand.
ATTAAAATGCCTGGTCTAGGAGATCCAAGGGATAATGAAATAACGCATGGGGAATTCGAAACGGATAACCTAATAGAAGCTAACAGGATAGATTTGGTAGGGTTGTTTATCAAATTCTATAAAGATAAAAAGATCTGCGATAAAGCTTATAAAAATGCAATAGAAGTGAAATTAGATAAAGTAATAAGATCTGGATCAGGTATTATTAAATCTCTTTCAGAGCAACAAGAAATTACTTTGGTATTTATGAAATTTCATAATGAAGATGTCAATGTACTTAAACAAAAATTGGTTAAAGACCAGAAAATTTCCTTTCAATTGAGAGAAAGGCCATGTTTTGATTCTTCTAAATCGGTATATGAGATCATTACTTTTAAGATTAAAAATTAAAAAGAATGTTTTAACTAAGGAACTCAGTTATCCAATATATCGAGGCAACAACAACAAGTATAAACAATACAAAGAAGAATATCTTCCAGAAAGAATAGGGCCTATTCCCAGAAATAGCACCTGTTTGACCATTGATAAAGAAATTATACTTTTTACCACTAAATCGGTAAGCACTAATATATACTGGAAGCAGAATATGTTTAAAGGTCTCTTCGCTTAAACTCATATCTATATGGTGTACTCTTTGGGTGTCTCCTCCTATATCACGTCTGGCCCAGGATGTAGCAATGCGTTCGGCTTCTTTGGTAGATGCTAAATGGCCATCTTTTAACGGGATTGTATATTTTTCGGTAACAAAACCTGCCAAAAAACTAGTATTAAAGGGCACAAGAGCCTCTAAATTCCAATTTGATATTTTTCTTGGTACCGGATTTTTATTTTGGTGTGATGCTTTAATTAAAGTATCATCAACAAAACCATTTACATTTCCGCTTGCCGGAGACCACCTTGTTCTACGTTCTTGCCGGGTCCTGGTAACAGATTTACCATTTACCGTGGTTGTATACGGAACACTAACATAATAATAATCTCCGCGTTGCCCGGTATAATTTGCATACAGTTGGGCATCAAAGGTCCAGTAAGGTAAATAGAGTCCTTTGGTATTTTGTGGATCTAATGCTGCTTTTTTTAAGTTATTCGGTGCAAACCACAACCCTTTTACCCATTTTGAAAATATCTGATGTGATTTTTTCTGATCAAATTGAAAAGGAAGTACGGCTCCCGGTAATATCCAATCCTCTTTATATGCATCTTCTATAATCAAAGGCATAGTGCAATACACACAATGCAAAGATTTGTAGTTTTCTTCGATATGTTGATTTGCACCACAATTTTTGCAATGTAGCATCATGATTTCTTCAGAATGCGATTGAGAACCCATTTCTTCGAGATAGGGTTTAAGTTCTAACTCTTGAAATCCATTTTGATCATATATAATCGTTTCATGATGACCACAATACTCGCAAGTAATCTCAGTCGTTCCAGGTTTATATTTTAATTCTGCACCACAATTAGTACAGGATTTTTTACGTTCTGAAACTGCTTTTTTTTCTTCTTCCATTTAGGAACTAATAATACTGGATGTTATATAGAATAGTTCCTTCTCCCTTATGGGAGAAGGTTACGTCCTATCTCAAAATTAATTTTGAGATGCGTTTTTATTTTTTAATTCCCTGGTAATGGAGGAGGGGTGCTTCCGCCTAGAAAAGATTTTAGCTCTTCTACATCTTTTAATGCAGCCCAGCTATCCATTCCTTGTTTCCATACCAAAGAATCTTTATTTATGGTTCTATTGGCAAATAGTGCTTTTAATTGCTCAAAGGATACGGGGCCTGCCTGTTGTCCGTTTTGAGCATAAAAATACTGTACTTGCACTGGCATTGGTGGTGGAGCCATTGGAGTAGTTTGCTGAGGTTGTACTTGTTGTTGCCCTGCCATTGGATTCATCATGCCTCCCATTTGTTGGGCTAGAACAAATCCCATTCCCATTCCCATTCCGGCTCCTGCTGTACCTCCTTCATTGGCTGCGGCAGCTTCAATAGCTTTTGCAGTTTTAAATTTGGTTAATTTATCCAGATCAAGCTTATCAATTCTACTGTATTCAAATATTTCTTTTTTCAATTCCTCTGGCATAGAAACATTCTCGATAAAGAATTTTTCCAGAGAAATACCTACAGCGTTAAATTCGGGTTGCATTACCTCAAGACAGGTATCAGATAATTCTGTAGTATTAGCGGCATATAGCTCTATTGGTAAATTAGCTTCACCAATAGTATCTGTAAATCGTGTAGAGATTAAGCTTTTAAGATGCTCATTAATCTCGAAATTAGTGAAATTAGCATCGGTTCCTACAATATCAATAATAAATTTACCGGCATCATTAATCTTAAATGCATAGGTTCCAAAGGCGCGAATTTCTACAAGCCCAAAACGATCATCGTTTAAGGTAATTGGGTTTTTGGTCCCCCATTTTTCATCGGTAAATAAATGTGTATTTACAAAATATACTTCGGCTTTAAAAGGACTATTAAATCCATATTTCCAACCTTTTAATGTTGTTAAAATTGGTAAGTTTTGTGTGTTTAAGGTATATGTTCCGGGAGTGAATACATCTGCCAATTGTCCTTCATTAATGAAAACCGCAGTTTGTCCTTCTCTTACAATAAGCTTGGCTTCATTTTTAATTTCATTTTGATAGCGTTCAAACCGATGCACAATTGTATCATCGGTATAGTCCAACCATTCTATGATATCTATAAATTCGTGGCTAAGTTTTTTCTTTATTTCGTCAAAAATTCCCATTGATGAGTTGATTTTAAATTTGTGTTCTAAAGCTACAAAATTGAATGGTCGATGAAAAATTAATTTTGGAGAAATAAAAAGAAAGCAGAGGATAAAAAATAAGCTTCAAAGAAAATACTTCCTTTGAAGCTTATTAACTTCACCCATTTTAACATGATTTATGTATACTAATATCTGGTATATAATAAGTATCCGCCAAATCGATGATTGTTTAAATTTCCTGATGAAGAAATTGAAGTACGTCGGTATCTTTTTGATGGAAACGTTTTTCTATATGTCGAACAAGTATGTGGAGCGACATTAATAGTTTTCTTTATTTTGTAATTACCAAATACATTTTTATAGTAAGTTCTCACTTTTATAGAACTGTTAGCATTACAATTCGTTATTTCTAATTCTAATCTTTTGCATTTACTTGCTCCTTGTTTTCCCGAGCTGTAAAAAGTAGTTCCTGCTGCACCAGCATTATAGTTATTATATATACGATAATATTTTCCTGATTGGTCGTATGTGTTATAGTTGGCAGATCCAACACAATAGCTTCCTTCAAATTTTTGAAGTATTTGCGAATCTTTAGCGGCAAGTATTTTATTATGTTTTTCAATGATATTTCTTTCTTGAGCCCTGATTTTAACTTTTTGGTTTTCTTCTATGAGTAGAAGATCACCTGGTACTTCTACATCATTGTCGGTTAATGCAAGAAAGATTTCTAATGAACTTAATGCTTTTAGGCCTCCCAAGCCATTATAATTATCTGTATTTCCTTTAGCTTCCATGACTACACCATCAAGTTCGCTTCTAAATACTAAATCCACATTGTTAGATAATTTAATAGTAGCTAATGTTTTTGGTACCAGAATTATTTCTTCGTTAACACTTTCTAATTCTGATGCTGGTATGGATTCTTCTTCTTTATTACAGGAATAAAGGAAAAACAAGGCTGTGATAAATATGAATATAGAAGTGCCTGTTATCCTGTGCGTTGATATGATTTTATTTTTCATAATTCTATTTTTTTAAATTCCCGGATTAATAATTTGAAAATAGTAAGTACCCTCCAAAACGATGTCCAGCCTGACCAGTTGCTGCTACAGATGTTTTTCTATATCTACGAGACAGATAGGTTTTAGACCAAAACCTGGAGGTATTGGGAGAGATATTAATTGTATTAAGATGTTTATAATTACCAAATACATTTTTGTAATAGGTTCGTGCCTTTAAAGTTTTACTGGTACTACAATTTGAAAGCCATAATCTTACATTCTTGCATTTGTTACCATTGTTTTTCCATGAGCTATAAATTGTTGTTCCGGCACCTCCGGCCAAATAATTTTTATAGGTACGATAAAACTGACCAAAAGCATCGGTATTGTAATACCCTGGCGTTCCTGAACAATGGTTAGAATTAGCTGGTGCTTTGGTGTACGATAATGCAAGTTCAGCATCTAGTTTGGTCGTATGCTGCTTAATAGCTCCTCTTTTTAAGGCTTTGTTTTTTAATTCTTGATTTTCCTCTATGTCTATCAAATCCTGAGGAACAGGAACGTTTTCTTTGGTTAATATCAAAAAACGATTCAATATACTCTCGTTTTCTAATGCTCCTAATCCGTTAAAATTATTAGCATTTCCTGTGGCTTCAAATACAACTCCATCCTTTTCGGTTTTGAAAACTACTTCTACATCATTGGTGAGCTGTATTGTAGCTAAAGTTTTGGGTATTAATGCGATTTCTTCTGTATCTAACCCAGCTTCATTTTCTGGTTGGATTTCCTCTTCTACATTACACGAAAAGAATGTGATAAATGTAAATACCATAACAGCAGTTATGTTGGCTTTTAATTTCAATACGTTTTTCATTTGTTTTAATTTTTTAATGTTAATTAGTCTATTGTTTTAATTTGTGATTGGAGCAAATATAGATTCACTATCTTATTGAAAACAAGTAGATTATATCGAAATTCCTGAAATCAAGGTCGAAATTCCACGAATTTCGATATTGTTTTTTTAGGTATTTTTTTTAGAATTTGATAGGCGTATCTTCAGTCACTAAAAGATAAAATGTAAGTTTTTTCTGATGGCAATTAGGGGTTTTTATTGAAGTCAATTTTTTGATCAAAAGATTATATTTACCATAAGATTTTATAAAGTAAATAAGTGCTCTTGATACCAAAAAAAATATACTATGTTTTTGATCCATATAGTTTACTAAGACTATTAATTTGGATAATTCTTGGCGTGCAGATGGCATTAGGACAAGAACAAACAGATGCTTCTTTAGATTCGTTACGCAAACTTAGTTATGATCGTTTATTTGCTTCCTATAGAAATGTTAGTCGTGATACTGTAAAATCTAAATTATATCTATCGACATATTTGGATAAAGCAATTGCAGAAAAGGATACTATAAAAATGGCTAAAGCTTACAGTCATTTGTCATATTATGAGGCAGAAGAATCTAAAAAAATTGCATTATTAGATCAGGCTATATATATAAGTAAGAGACAGAATCATGATAAATATCCTGTTAAAGCGTATTCTTTTAAGGGAGGGTATTACTTTATGAAAGGTGATTATCAACTTGCACTAGATAATTATATACAAGCACTATCACTTGCAGAAAAGGTTAATAACAAAGAATACATGCAATATACCAATCATAATATTGCATGTATTAAAACAAAAATTGATAAGCATCAGGAAGCTTTGTTGCTTTTTAAAGAAAACTTTATTTATGAAAGGAACAGGGACGAGTTGAATATGGTTTCTTATTTACAATCGTTAATTCCCATGGCAGAATCTTTTCGCTATAATAAACAAATCGATTCGGCATCTTTTTATAATTATATAGGGATATCAAGATCTCTGAAATCAGAAAAACTAAAGCGTAAGTTTTATGGTAAATTGGTTTTGAATGAAGGAATCAATCTGTTTTTTGAAAAACAGTATAATCAAGCATATGATAGTATTGTTAAAGGGATTGCTCTGCAAAACAAGTATAATTCAAAAGATAAGGAAAGTTATGTACTGGGATCTTTCTATTTGGGCCAACTTTACCTTAAAAGAAAAGATACAATAAAAGCTGAAAAAGAGTTTTTAAGTATGGATTCTATTGTACAAAAAGAAAGAATTACCCTTTCTGAAACTAGAAAAGGATATGAATTTTTAATCGGCTTATCCAAATTCAGAGCAGAAAGAGAGAAACAATTAGAGTACATTAATAAGTTATTGCGGTTTGATAGTATTGTAAATAGCCATAGAACATCTGTCTCTACAAAATTGTTTAAAGAATTTGATACTCCGTTACTCCTTAAAGAAAAGAAAATATTAATCAGGAAATTAGAAAAAAATACCAACACGCTAAGTTTTTGGATAGGATTTCTGATAGTGCTGTTTTTAATGGCTATTACCTTTATGTATTATCAATATATAAAAAGAAAGAAGTATGAGCGAAAATTTAAAGAATTACTTGATGAAGGTAAGAGAACTAAAGAATTACCTAAAAAGCCTTTAGGTGATATTGGTATTGCTGATGATATAGTTAGTGATATTCTTGAAAAACTAGCTCATTTTGAGGAGAGGCATGAATTTCTGAAAAAAAATATAAGTATTTCTTCTTTGGCTAAAGAAATTAATACAAACACCAAGTATTTATCGAAAATAATTAATCATCATAAACATAAGAGTTTTACCAATTATGTAAATGAGTTAAGAGTACAGTATAGTGTTGATCAATTGAAAGAAAATAGTTCTCTTAAAAATTATACGATTCAAGGGATAGCAGAAGAAATGGGTTTTAATAGTGCTGAATCTTTTTCATCGGCTTTTAAAAGAAATACAGGAATGAAACCTTCATATTTTATGAGAAAACTAACTGCTTTAAGTATAGAATAATTTCTCGAAATTCCTGAAATCCTTGAAAAGAGGTTACACTATAGAATTTATTTTAAAATGCTTATTCTAGATTTGAGGAAAATTACACAAACATTTATAAAGTAAGGAACATGAAAAAACAGGAAACAAAAAAATTGGAACTTAAAAAATTTAAAATTGTAAAATTTGATCATTTAGATATCGTGAGAGGAGGAAGGGATAGTATCTCTATCTCATATATAAAAAGTTATGATCCAGATGATTGCGCAAACACAACAGGTTGTCATACTTATGGTTGCCCAGGAACAACTGTTATTCAATATTAACAGAATATCAAAATGAAAAAAGACCGCCTAGAATACTTTCTAGGCGGTCTTTTTTATGTTGTGTTTTAATATTTTTGAAATAAGGAAATCCCTAATTGCGAATGCGCAATTAGGGAAAATTCCTACCCTTACTTAACTCAACTTAAGTAACAAAAGTTGTAAATGCAAATCTGTACTGCATAACTGTATGATCATACTATAAAAACACTCTCTAATTCGATCAAGAGTTAGAGAGTGCGGGGATATTTAGTAACCCAGATGGGGATTTAGAAGATTGGAAAACATTTAAAAAGGCATAGTGATATTAAAAAATATACTACACAAACTACTCCTGGATTACTTATAAAACTCTAAATTGTCAATGTTTGACAAGGCGTTTTTTAAAATGCTATACTCAAGTATAGTATAAACCTATGTGCGCAACGAGTGGTTAGAAGAGTCACTAATTGGTATATAATAATTACCTTTATGATTTTCCATGCTCCATCAGATAAAACTGCAGTAGGGCATGAAAAAACTTTTTTAGTGTCTATAATTAGAGCAATAACATTCTCCGTTATGAAGAGCTCCTGTGTCATGTCCAAGACTTTTACAGTACTGACAACACTGTCCGCAATAGCTAGTAATGAATAACCCTCCGCCAGCAATTCCTTTTTGCTGTTTTTTGTCAATTTTATTGACGTTTTCTAAGTTTAAAATATGGTTTAGCATGATGTAAAATATTATGATTTCTAAATAACTATACTGATTTATACCAAAAGTTTAGATAGTAAACTTTAACTCTATATATCAGCGTTTGGGTAAATTTAGAGCATTAATTAAAAGCTGTGAGGTGCAATTGATAAAAGGCGTGTTTCAATAGATGGTTATCGCTTTTCAGTTGATTATCTAACATATTAGTTGATATCATAAGCAATCACAATTATAAGATGTTAGTTATTAAAATAAGAGGAACCCCCTAATCCCAAATATGAGATTAGAGAGTACTCCTTTCCTTACTTAACTAAATATTACTAACAAACATTATACATGCTAAGAGTTTAAGTTGAGACACTTTTTATGCTAGATAGGTAAATAATTATTTAGTTTTTATCTAATCCCCATACATTGTCTTTGTATCCTGAAAAACGTACTTTCCCTCCATATCGATGCCCATTAAAACTTACGATTTTAATGAATCGTTTTCCTTTTGTGAAAAATGATTTTGAATAATATTTATGTTTACGTGGAGGAATATCGATAATGGCATAAGTTTTTGCAGGACCATTATTAGGAGCGTACTGATGATAAATTCTTAATTCTTTGTTATAATCGCAATTGGTTAAACCAAATTGTACTCTACGGCATTTCGATAGTGTACTATGAAGATCACTACCGGAAATATCATATTTATCATAATTTTTGTAGGATATTGTAACACGATCATTATTTGATAGTGTTTGTTCAACGTATCTTTCTTCCCACCCATTACACAGAGAAGGGAATGGTAGGGCTTTAATATGGTTTAAAAATGATTTAGAAATAGGAATATTTGTACTATGTTTTTCTATTATACCTCGCTGTAATGCTTTTTCTTTGATTTTTTGATCTTCTTCTAATTTGATAAGATCTATAGGTACTGCAATACTCTTGTCGGTTAAAGTTAAAAAACGATCTAACAAGCTTAAATCATTTAACTTATCTAATTCGCCAAAATTATCAGAATCTCCTGAGGCCTCAAAGACGATACCATCGCTCTCTGTTTTAAAAGTAATTATAGTATTACTAGGCAAACTTATAGTTGCCAAAGTTTTAGTTGTTACTGCTTCTGTAGTTTCTGGCATTGTATCTTCTTCAGAACTACAAGAATAACATAAGAAAAGAGTGAAAATTACAAGGATTCTTACTAAATTAAAATTGATTTTGTTTTTCATGGTTGTAAGTTTTAAGATGAAGTTCAAACTTAAAGACACCGTAAAACAAAGACCAGATAGAATTAATGGTTATCTAGTTTCAATTTATAGATATGGCTTTTTAATTGATATACTATTAATCGGTATGGTTTTTATTTTTGAAAATAGAATTGATGAGAATATGCTTTGTAATACAATTACTGTATATGGCTCATGGCAATAAGAAACTTTTCTTTTTTATTTTTTGAAATGTTAATGATGTCATCATTATTCATGATGATATAACCTCCGTCTGATTTCACAAATTTTTTTACTTCTTTTAAATTGATTAAAAAACTATTATGTGTTCTCATAAATTGTTGTTCGATCAATAAGTTTTCATATTCTTTAAGATGTTTGCTTACTAAAAGAGATATATTATTTTTAAGAATAAATGAAGTATAAGCTCCATTAGCCTTGCAGTATATAATATCTTCTATATTAATAAACTCTACACTATCTGCTGTAGAGAGACATATTTTATTAAACTTTGGCTGTTGTTGTAGATTATCTATTAGGATTTCTAACTTTTTTTTATAAATCTCCTGATCTTTCTTTTTCTTTGCTTTTTCTACAGCAGTTTTGAGTTCTTCAATACCCAAAGGCTTAAGTAAATAATCTAAAGATGAAAATTTTATGGCCTGTATGGCATATTGCTCATAAGCAGTAGTAAAAATTACTTCAAAATTTATGGTATCGATTTGGGTTAAGATATCAAAACCTATTCCTGATTGTAATTCTATATCCAAAAAAACAACATCAGGTTTATTACTTTTAATTTTGTCAATGGCTTCTACTACAGAATTTGCAGTTGTTAGAACAGTAGTCTCCTGGCAAAATTCTTCTATTAATTTTGTTAAGGCCTCTCTACTGTGTTTTTCGTCATCTACAATTATTGCTGTTAAGCTCATAATTAGAAAATTTTATTCGGTTTGAATTTTGATAATTACCCTAGTTCCTATGGGTTCGCCATGGTTATTAATTTTGTCTATAATTTCTATATTTTTTTGTTCAGATTTGTGAAATCTTTGTAATCTTTTTTCGGTCAATTCTAGACCTCTCGATTTTGTAGGTTTTTTATAAGATGAATTTATGTTTTTCGCAGCACTTCTTCCTATACCATTATCATCTACTTCACAAATAATATAATTTTTTTCTTTTCTGAAACAAATGTTTAGTTTTTTATCCTCTCCTTTTTTATTTAATAAACCATATAGGATTGCATTTTCGATAAATGGTTGAATAATCAACATAGGTACTTCTTCGGCATCAGAGTTTAGCGTATCATCTATATGAATGGCATATTCAAAACTGGCATCAAAACGTAAAGCTTCTAATTCTAGATATTGATATAGTAAATTAATTTCATCAGATAATACAATATTTGTTTCTATAGAATTCTCAAGCAGGTTTCGCATTAAGTGGCTAAACTTAGCAAGATATTTTAAAGCAGCTTCTTTTTTTTCGAATACAATTAAATGTTGAATCGACCCTAAGGAATTAAAAATAAAATGTGGATTTATCTGAGCTCTTAGCGCTTTGCAATTGTTGATGAATGATTCTTTTTCGAATAGAAGTTTTTCTTTATGCTCCTGATGTATTTTATACGCCAGGCCTAGTGCAAAAATTATGATTTCGAGAGTTGCTCCCGCCATCATATAATCGCATGACTTGGTAAAAAAGAAACCTAGGGTGCCTATCATGAATAAGAATGATCCAGCGACTATAAAATAAGCTAAACGATTTTTGGCAGTAAGTAGTAAATAAAACATTCCACCAATACCAAAAAGCGTCATTATTAGACGCTGAATATTCATGATATAAATAGCGGCTTCAAAATATTTAAAATACAAAAAGAAACTGTCTATAATTATAATGATGATAAGTGTATAAATGATACATTTTATAACACGATTGAGCGCTGGATAGTCTTTTTTTGTGGCTAGATAAAACGAAACAAAATAAACATAACATAAATTAATTAATATTTGTGCAATCTGAAAAAACCAATGAGTAGTACTATTATAGTCATCAAAAATGATATTATTTGCTATAAGTAATGGACCATTTAGGTAGATAAATAACCATAAAATATATAAAGAGTAAAATAAGAATTCAAAATTTCTCGAAGTTATAAAAAAAGCAAAAGTGAGAATGAACATAACCAAACACACTCCTGTAAAAATATATTTGCGTACCGGATTTTTAATGTTTTTTTGAAGGTAATTACTTTGTGATGATTGATTTAAAGGTTGTGAAGTATAATGAAATTTCCAATTCATAACACGATCTGAAAACCTTAAACGTCTTATTTTTAAATATATAAATTGGTTTTTGATAAGTGAGTTACGTTTAAAAGGTATTCTATTAATATGAGATATAGAATTAATTTTTTCTGAACCATCAAATAAACCAAATTTCTTTTCTACCAGTATTTTGTTCTCGAAACAAAACATAGATGCATGTGCATAATTGTTGGATTTTAGAAACCAGAGACTATCTATTTTTAATTTTTTATTGAAGTCGATTTTTATCCAATAAATATCTTTGGGCCTGGTTTTATCGGTAAAATAGTTGGATGATCGAAAGAGGGAATCAGATTTTATAATATCATATATCGATAGCGTATCATCGATAGTTTTATATGCTTCGAAAGGAATCTGAGTTGTGTTTTTATGTAAATTATTTTGGGCATTGAGACTATAACAATATACATTCGATAGAATAAGAACAGAAATTATATATAGTAAATTTTTTAGCATATGCCCCATTGCTATTTATCGTTGAGAGTGTGTTATTAATATAACGTTTATAGAAGGCAAGACCCCAGTACTTCATATAAATTGTGTTAGAGATTTTTTTCTATTTATAGATTAAGGTTATTTGTAATGGTAAAGTAAAATGCTTTCTTATGTTGATTTATGACTCTTTCAGCCATACGCTTATTTGTTTTTCGATCTGAACATATGTTTTTTGATCAGGAATATGTTTTGTGTTTTTTAAGAAAATAGAATCCTGAAAATTGTAGAATATTTCTTTACATCTCTTTAGAGCTTTCTCACCAGGAAAAAAGATATCATTATCGGCAAATATTGCATAAACAGGAGCGGTTAGACGCTTTACATCTTTCTTTTGCAGAAGAGGAGGTCTTCGATAATCCATTTTTGTACCTAATAAAACGTTCTTCTGAAAAGTAATAGAATACTCATCTATTGTAGTGTAAAACGCGTTCATAAATTTTAGAAGGTATTTTTCTTTTTTAGTAAATAGAAAGCTTAATAACGGAAAGGTTAGATATTTCATTGATGTACCAAAAGAGCCGTTGACAAGACCACTGGGAACGACGAATATACCTTTGTGTACCTTCTCTGGCTGGTAGGACATTATTTTTTGTAATAAAAATGCTCCATAGGAAATACCGATTATAGTAGCTTTTTCAATAGTTAAAATATCCATGATTTCAGAAATCCATTCCCCATAAGAATTATCAGTAATAGGTAATCTGTTTTCTGTGCTTTTGGTGGTTTGACCTATAGTATCTATGGCATAAATTCGATAATCATCTCTTAGGTTTTTTATGGGTTCTATAGCTAATGGAGCACCTGCATTTATGCCATGTAAAATAATAACCGGAGGGTTTCCTGGCATTCCTGTGGTAATTATATGTGTTTTACCTGCTTTTGTATCTACGTAAATGTCCTCATATTCAATTTTACATGATTGTAGTTTTTCATCATATAATTTCATTATGACATCTCTCGTTTCTTTATTTTTATAAATACTTGTGTTTGCCATACTGTATTGTTTTTTAACAAAAATATACTATTTTGCCAAAAATTAGTCCAAATGGACTAATTAAATTTATAGTAATGAATATTAAAGATATAATTAAAGAAAAAGCTCTTGAACTTTTTAATACAAAAGGAGTTATGAATGTAACCTTAAGAGAGGTGGCAAAAGAATTGAATAAAAGCTATGGCAATATTACGTATCACTATAGAACCAAAAATTGTCTGATAACTGCCTTGTATAATGACATGATGATCGAAACAAAAGCGATTGTGATCTCTTTTATAAATAGTAATTTATTTTATGAAATTTTGGATGCTCCTAAAAAGACATTTAAAATTTCTATGAAGTACCTTTTCTTTTATGTCGATTATATTGAAATAAAACGCAATTTTAGGACTGTTTTCACAAACTTTGAAGAAAACAATAATAGTAGAAAAATGTTCTACAAAAGCATTTTAGAGCAATTGCAAGATCAAGGAATAATTCGGGCAGAATTGAATAAGAAAGATTTGGATTATTTAATGGAGTTGAGTGGAGCTATAAGAACATTCTTTTTTCTTAATCTTTCTTTAGAAAAATTTCTGGACAAAAATCTTGAAAACCAGTACGTCGAGTATGTAAATAGATTACTTATTCCATACCTCACATCAAATGGTTTAGAACAATATAATAATTATAAAGCGTGCTAAATATTTTTTCTGAAAAACAAATTAGTTTTGAAATGCTATAATTAGAATAACCTTTACCCAATTTACCGGGTAAAGGTTATTTGTAGTTTATTATATAATCAAAAACTTTTTTTGCTACGTATACTTAACTGTTGCATACCGAAGTTAATCTGTTAGATTATAGAATGATTGTACTTCTAGGTAGTTTTCAAAATTAATACCGCTGGCATCATTACCTTCTACCAGTACAAATCGAAGTCTAAGATTAGATTGATTAAAAGTAGCTCGTAATGTAGCTTTTCCTACCTCAATTTTATCAATCTCCAAAATGATTTGTTGACCTAAACTAAGCGGTAATACTTCCCAATAATTATTTCCTGTTACGGTTACATAGGCATAAACAATACCAGTGTCAAATATTTCCTGTGTCAATTGAGGAATGTCAAAAACATTATCCCCGTTAGATATCGTCTGGTTTTCGAATAAAACAGAAACTACATTAGCGTTTCCATCCTGTCCATTTGCCCCATCAGCTCCCGCAGGTCCTTGTGGCCCTATTTGACCATCGACTCCATCATCTGCGCAAGCACTTAAAAATAAGATTAGTACCAAAATACTATACTTAGAAAATTTCATTATTGTTTCCATACTTTTCATGTTATTAATTATTAATTGTGTGAATACTCTATTGTTTATTTGCGAAGTGTTTTTAGTGATCGATTCTACAATTACAACCTTATACTACAAAGATGAAGAGTGTTTAAAAAACCATCAAGAGGTTAAAACCTTAGTTTTAATAGGGTAAAACCATATATTTATAAGGGTTGTTTCCTGAATTTGTATTGCCTTAAACTCGTATTTAAAAAATTCTACTAGTTCTACAGGTTATTTCATTTTGAAGAATAGAACAAAAAGAAGAGTTGTAATTGTACTCAATATCTACCTAGCTAGACTCGACATTTAAGATTGACTTTTCTACTTGGTTGATCTTTTCCTTTATGATTATAAATAGTAAGGAAAGAGCTATTAACAAATACGCTAAAAATTTTATTGTTGCTTTCATGATATGTGATTTTTTATCATTAACAACCTTAGATCAATAGCTTTAAATTTTTGTTACCCCTTTTTATGATAAATTTTTAATTTCTACCATTTTCATTTGGGTATAATTGGTATACAGGATCACTTTGCCAGAACTCTTTGGTATTAATATCCATTATAGTAAGTGACCCTTTAAATGCAGCTCCTGTATCCATATTCCATACGCAAATAGCTTGTATTGGAGTGGTCTGGTTGATTCGTGTAACAGGAGTGTGCCCAATATATATCTCATCAAAAAGTAACAATCGTTTAGGGTATTTTGGATCTGTCTTTTTTAAGTTGGGATCTGTAGCCAATGCAGTTTCCCATAAAGTTCTATCCCAATAAAATAATTCATTAAAATATTCCCGATGCGGTCCATGAAGATTGGTGAACCCGGCATGAAGAAACAAACGATTGTGAGTATCTATATGATAATTATTAAGGGTTTCATAAAAACTAAGATGGGTATTAATTTCTTCTTGTGATAGTTTAGCATACGAATCCATAGTCGCTTGACCACCGTGTTGTACCCACTCGGGATTGTGAGTGTGTTGTGTGAGCCAGGTATAACAAAGTTCATCATGATTTCCTTTAATAAAAATACAATTATGGGAGGCTTTGAGTTTAATCAAGAATGAAACCAATGGGGCACTATGACTCCAGCCATCTACATAATCTCCCAGAAATATAAGCGTATCGTCTCTGGTTACCTTTGCTCTTTCAAGTATTTGTTCTAATGCGATTAACGCACCGTGAATATCTCCAATTACTAAAATTCTTCCCATAGCTGGTTAATTGTTGATCATTTTTGCTTTCTTAACTATATCTAACTTTTCTCAAAACCCGAATGCTTTCTTTACAGAGAGAATATATAGTATCGTCATAAAGTTTTAAATATGGTTTTGCCTCTTCTAATTTATCTTTTGCATCACTAATATCATTAAAATAACAAATCAAATACGTAGCAGGAAGATTTACAATATCTTTTTCCTCGTTTTTTGATAGCGGAATTTTGTTTTTTAACTTCTCGATTAATGCATTATTACTATTATATAAATGATATAATGTTTTACGATCAAATTGTGGTGGTTCAAAAAGAAGCTTACTTTCGATATCATAACTGGCATTGTCCTTAAAGGTAATTACTACTTCTTCTAGAGGATAATAACTAAAAGTGTCCTGTAAGCCTAATTGTACATATTCTATAATCTTAAATTGATCATCGGTTAACGATATACTCACTTCATCTAATTCTGAGTAAAATAACTTTACATGCTCATTGATTAATTCGATATCTACTCGAGAGTAATATACTTCTCCGTTTTGTCGTTTTTCTTTGGCTGCCCAGCAGACCACAAAATATTCTTTAAAAACCTTATATGTGGGATTGTAATCTGTTCTAGAGTTCATAAAATCAAAAACGCCATCCAGAGTGAGTTCTATATTATTCTGGGCATGACTTTCTATAGCAGTTACAATTTCTGAGTTGACATCTTTGATTTCAATATCAAAAACTTTAGGCATACTCATACTACCATCTCTAAAAAAGACGCTGCCTCCATAATATTTCCAGATATTCTTACGGAGAGAACAGAGTTGCCCTCCCTGAGGTCGAATTGTTACCAATCCTACTACTTTATCCGATGACAAATGCGGAAAAGGAATATTTTCATATGACACAATAGGAGGGTTATCTAAATATGCATTTACAAGGTTTTGGATTTTACTATCATCAAAAAAATCAACTCCTATGATTTGATTATCTTCATCTTCAACTCCTATTACGATATATGAATTATTTTTGGGATTAGAATTTGCTAGTGCACAAATATGTTTTAAGAATTTAGCTTTTCCTTCTTTCTCACCAATATTAAGTTTACGTTTCTTGTCATAAAAACTATTTTCGTCATTATGTGCCAGTAGGTTTTTAATAAGGAGGCGTTTGTTGATCATTCCGTTTACAAATAGCAATTGAAACTTTTCCCAATATAAACTTAGCCATTTTTATTGGGGCAACAATGCGATGAGAATAAAGAAATTATAAACTTTTATTAACTATTGTACTGCCAGCCTGTGCAGTAGGGAATACAATAAGATCTGCAATGTTAACATGATAGGGTCGGGTAACCACAAAAGCTATAATATCTGCAATATCTTCTGGAGTAAGGGGATCAAAACCTTTATACACAGTATCTGCTTTTTGATCATCACCTTTAAATCTAACGTTACTAAACTCGGTTTCTACTAACCCCGGATGAATAGCGCCTACTCTAATACCGTATGAATTAAGATCCATACGCATTCCCTTGTTAATAGCATCTACAGCATGTTTACTTGCACAATAGATGTTTCCGTTTGGGTAGACTTCTTTTCCTGCAATCGAGCCAATATTAATAATATGGCCAGATTGCACAGCAATCATTTTTGGTATAACTGCTTTAGAAACATACAATAGTCCTTTAACATTAATATCTATCATAGCATCCCAGTCATCAAGATCTCCGGTCTGAATAGGGTCAAGGCCATGTGCATTTCCTGCATTATTAATAAGAATATCAATTGTACTAAACTCTGATGGAAGGTTTTTAATCATAGAAAAAACCTTGTCTTTATCTCTAACATCAAAACAAAGTGTGTGTACTTGCACTTTTTTACTTAATTCATCTTGTAGGGTGTCTAATCGGTCTTGTCTTCTCCCACAAAGAATAAGGTTTATATTATGTTTTGCTAATTCTATTGCGGTAGATTTTCCAATCCCACTAGTGGCCCCTGTGATTAATGCTGTTTTCATAAGTAAATTTAATATTTTAAAAAAATGCAACACCTTTACATTAGATACGTCTTTTGATAAGATCATCGTAAAAACGATGAAAATCTTTATGTCCAATTTTTTGTAAAAGTGGTTTAAATATACTGTAAAATTTATGCCCAAAACAGGTTTTATAGTGCACATTTAACCAAGAATTAACAAGAGCATGAAAATTAATTCGACAATTTGCAATGTTGGATTATGAATGTTAAATTCACGCCTTAAAAAATAAAATAGATGGAAGAGAATAATGCTATTGATATTGCTTCAATCAATCAGAAAATAGAGAAAGAATCTGCATTTGTAGATCTGCTAACTCTAGAAATAAACAAGGTAATTGTAGGTCAAAAACATATGGTCGAACGATTACTCATTGGGTTATTGGGTCAAGGTCATATTTTGCTGGAAGGGGTTCCTGGTTTGGCAAAAACATTAGCTATTAATACATTGTCTAAAGCTGTTCAAGGTAGTTTTAGTCGTATTCAGTTTACACCAGATTTATTACCAGCAGATGTAGTGGGAACTCTTATTTTTAATATGAAAGAGAATGATTTTTCGATTAAGAAAGGACCAATTTTTGCCAATTTTGTCTTAGCAGATGAGATTAACCGTGCTCCGGCAAAAGTGCAAAGTGCTTTACTAGAAGCTATGCAAGAGAAGCAGGTAACCATTGGTGATGAGACTTTTACATTAGACAAACCGTTTTTAGTAATGGCAACACAAAACCCAGTTGAGCAGGAAGGAACATATCCTTTACCAGAAGCTCAAGTTGACCGTTTTATGCTAAAAACAGTAATTGATTATCCAAAATTAGACGAAGAACAACTCATTGTTCGCGCTAACCTCAAAGGATCTTTTGAGCAGGTAAATCCTGTGGTTTCGGTTGAGCAGATTATTAATGCTCAGAAAGCGGTTAGAGAAGTATATATGGATGAAAAGATCGAAAAATACATCCTGGATATCATTTTTGCCACGCGTTACCCAGAAAAATATGGTTTAGAAGAACTTAAACCTTTAATCAATTTTGGAGCATCACCTCGTGGAAGTATCAATTTGGCTACTGCAGCAAAATGTTATGCCTTTATTAAACGAAGAGGATATGTGATTCCTGAAGATGTTCGTGCAGTAATTCTTGATGTACTTCGCCATCGTATTGGAATTACCTACGAGGCCGAAGCAGAAAACGTAACTTCAGAGGATATCATTAATAAGATTGTAAACGAAATTGAAGTACCATAGAGGTTTGGATTTTAGAATTACGATTTTGGATTTTAATATGAGAATCTGAGATCGTTAATCGCAGATTCATCAATCGTAAATCATAATAATGGATACTAAGGAGTTACTAAAAAAAGTTCGAAAAATTGAAATTAAGACACGTCGCTTAAGTGACCACATCTTTGGGGGAGAGTATCACTCTACTTTTAAAGGACGGGGTATGACTTTTAGTGAAGTACGACAATATCAATTTGGTGATGATGTACGTAATATAGACTGGAATGTAACTGCTCGCTATAATGAACCTTACATAAAAGTGTTTGAAGAAGAGCGAGAACTTACTATGATGTTGATGGTAGATGTCTCGGGATCACAACTTTTTGGTACTCAGGAACAATTTAAAAAAGGAATCATTACCGAAATTGCTGCAACTTTAGCATTTTCTGCAACTCAGAATAATGACAAGATCGGATTGATTTTATTTACCGATGAAATAGAATTATTTATTCCGCCTAAAAAAGGAAGATCTCATGTGCTAAGGATTATAAGAGAACTATTAGAATTCGAGCCCAAAAGTAAGAAAACTAATATTACAGAAGCACTGAAGTTTTTATCCAATGTGATGAAAAAGAAAGCGATCGTCTTTATACTGTCTGATTTTATTGCAGATGATTATCAACATACATTAAAAATTGCAGGAGGAAAACACGATGTTACCGGGATTAGAGTGTATGATCGAAGAGAAGAAGAAATCCCTAACCTGGGAATGGTACAAATGGAAGATGAAGAGACAGGAGAACTTTTATTGGTAAATACTGGCTCTAAAAAAACACGAACCAATTACAGTAAATATTATCATGAAAGAGTAGAGTATTTTAAAGATAGTTTTACTCGCAGTGGAGCCGGCTCTTTAAGTAGTAGAATTGATGAGAGCTATGTGAAGAAATTGTTAGGCTATTTTAAAAGAAGAGGATAAGGAAGATTTAAGAATGACGAATTACGAATTACGATTTGAAAAAAGAAGTATACAACCAGGAGCTTTTAGGCTTTTTACCTGGGCGATATTCTTTGTTTTTAGTGGATTTGGAGCTTTTGCGCAGGTTTCTGCAACAATCGACTCTACTACAATAGAAATAGGAGATGAGATTCGATATAAAATGCAAGTCGAAGCAGATTCTACCCAGATAGTTGTTTTTCCTGAAGGTCAAACATTTACTCCTTTAGAAGTAATTGAATCTCAAAAAATAGATACCTCTAGAAACGGAAAACGTTTTAATCTTACCAAAGAATATGCGTTAACTCAATTTGATTCTGGTCATTATACCATACCAAGGCAAAAAGTAGTGATTGGTGATAAGGTTTTTTTTACCGATTCTCTTAAAGTTGAGGTTAAAGATGTTTTGGTCGATACCACCAAACAAAAGATGTACGAGATCAAACCTCTGGTTGATGTAGATGCCAAATTTGCTTTTGATTGGAAGAAATGGCTCTTATGGATTGGGAGTTCATTACTTATATTAGGATTGATTGCTTTTTTTGTATTTAGAAGAAAAAAACGAAAAGCCAATAAAGAGAATGAGCTACCACCCTACGAGAGAGCAATACTGGCACTTCAGAAAATTGACGAATCTCATTTATTAGAAAAAGATTCACATAAAGAATACTATTCGCAACTAAGTGATACCGCTCGTAAATATATTGATGAAGAAGTGTATGATCATGCGATGGAGAGTACAACCGATGAGTTGATTATGAGACTTGATGAAGAGATTAGATCAGGAAATCTTAATTTGGATAAAACCACTATTGAAGAGCTTAAGAATGTGCTAAAAACTGCAGATATGGCCAAATTCGCCAAATCTAAACCCGATATCATAACAGCAAGAGCAGATCGTAATGTTATTGAGCAAGTGATTCATAAGACAAAAAGCGCAATACCAGAACCAACCGAAGAAGAATTGTTGGCAGATGAAGAGTATAGAAAAACTGTAGCCGAAAAAAAACGCAGGAAGAGAATTATTTTCGGAAGCCTTGCGGCCGTAGGGGTGATAGTTACTACATTACTCATCTTTATTTTAGTAAAGGGGTATGATGTTGTAAAAGATACACTACTGGGGCACCCTACAAAAGAGTTGGCAGAAACCGAATGGATTACAAGTGCATATGGTTCTCCTCCTGTTACTGTTGCTACTCCCAGGGTATTGATTCGTAATGCGTATCAAATGACAGAAGAACAAAAGCAAATTCTTAAAGGAAATGAAACTTTTGTATACGGAAGTCTGGCAGGAAATTTCTATGTAGTCGTAACCACAGTACAATATAAACAGCCTACCGAAATAGAATTAGATAAAGTAGTAGAAGGTGTTGTAGGAAAATTTGAATCTTTGGGAGCGAAGAATATTTCTGTAAAGGATGAAGAATATGAAACTTTAGGTGGAGCAAAAGGAGTTAAGGTATTTGGTGATCTGGAAATAGTGAACCCTGTAACCAAAAAGAAACAAAAAAACAGCTACTTAATGTTGAATTTTGCAGAAAATGGTGGATTTCAACAAATCACTTTGGTATATGATGTTGAAGATCGTTATGCGAAAGATGTTGCCGAGCGTATTATTAATTCTGTAGAACTTAGAAATACCAAATAACGATGTTTGAAAATTTTACATTTGAAAATCCACAGTTTTTTTGGTTGTTTTTACTACTTCCATTAGCTATAGGATGGTATATATGGAAACGAAATAAGCAGCAAGCTGCCTTAAAAATATCTAGTGTTAAAGGATTTAAAGTTTCAGGAAGTTGGCTTACCAAACTAAAGCCATTACTGTTTATTATGCGTCTAATAGCATTATCTTTAATTATTACTGCATTAGCCAGACCAAGAACAGTAGATGTATCTACCAAAACCAAGACTACCAAAGGTATCGATATTGTAATGTCTATAGATGTATCTGCCAGTATGTTGGCAAAAGACCTTAGGCCAAACAGATTAGAAGCATTAAAAGAAGTAGCTGCAGAATTTATTAAAGATAGACCTAATGACCGTATTGGATTGGTTGTATATGCAGGAGAAAGCTTTACCAAAACCCCAATTACAAGTGATAAATCAATTGTGCTGGGAAGTTTAAAAGATGTAAAATATGATAATGTCTTAGAGAATGGTACCGCTATAGGAATGGGACTAGCGACATCTGTAAATCGACTTAAAGATAGTAAAGCTAAGAGTAAAGTGATTATTTTACTTACAGACGGTTCTAACAATGCTGGCTTTATCGATCCTAAGATTGCTTCAGAACTAGCAGTAGAATATGGTATTAAAACCTATACAATTGGTATTGGTACAAACGGAATGGCTTTGGCTCCCGTTGCTATATTACCAAACGGATCTTTTCAATATGGTAGAGTACAGGTAGAAATCGATGAAGATTTATTAAAAGAAATAGCTAAAGTTACCGGGGGTAAATATTTTAGAGCAACAAATAACAAAAAATTACAACAGATTTATCAGGAAATTGATAAATTAGAAAGAACAGATATCGAAGAGTTTAAATTCTATAATTATGAAGAAAAATTTAGATCACTAGTGCTACTGGCGGGATTATTAATTTTTGTAGAATTTTTGTTTAGATATACAATATTTAGAAGTTTTATTTAAAAAAATATAAATCTCGAAGGTTTTGAAAACACATGAGATTTAATGAATAAGGTAGAAAATGTACATATTAGAAGAGAAAATATATTTCTGGTTGTTATTGGGTATTCCAGTACTAATTCTACTATTTTTGGGAGTATTAGTATGGCAAAAGACAGCTCAAAAGAAGTTTGCAGATGCAGCACTTCTTAAAAAATTGAGCCCTAATCGATCTATCTTTAAATCAGTATTAAAGATCATTGTAATTAGCTTAGCAATAGCCTGTCTTGTGATAGCTTTGGTTAATCCTAAGGTGGGTACAAAACTAGAAACCGTAAAACGAGAAGGAGTAGATGTCGTTTTTGCGATAGACGTATCTAAAAGTATGCTAGCCGAAGATATTGCGCCCAATAGATTAGAAAAATCAAAGCAATTGGTTACCCAGATTATCAATAACCTGGCAAGCGATCGTATTGGGATCATTGCATATGCAGGTAGTGCTTTTCCTCAATTGCCGATTACTACAGATTACGCTTCGGGAAAGATGTTTCTACAATCTATGAATACAGAAATGCTATCTTCTCAAGGAACCGCAATTTATGAAGCTATAGAATTGGCAAAAACATACTATAATGATGAAGAGCAAACCAATAGAGTTTTGTTTATTGTAAGTGATGGAGAAGATCATGAAGGTAATGTAAAAGCCATTGCCGAAGAAGCGTCCAAAGAAGGAATTAAAATCTTTACAATAGGTGTAGGATTAGAAAAAGGAGCACCCATTCCTATAAAACGAAATGGTATTGTACAAACGTATAAGAAAAATAGTCAGGGAGGTACTGTAATTACTAAATTAAACCCGACAACTTTACAGGAAATAGCCAATGAAGCAAATGGCACATACATTGATGGTAGAAATACAAGTGAAGTTGTAGAAGAAGTGACTACTGTACTGCAAAATATGGATAAAAAAGAATTTGAAGCCAAGCAGTTCGCAGATTTTAAAGATCAATTTCAGTGGTTTCTGTTTGCCGGATTGTTATTATTATTTTTAGATATTTTCTTATTAGAAAGAAAAACATCTTGGGTAAAAAAATTAAACCTGTTTAACGAACAATAGTGAGGTATGAAAAAGATTTTATGTGTTATATTATGTTTTCAGATAGGGATCATCTGTTCTCAGGAAGAGAATCGTGATCAAATTATTAACGAAGCAAATCAGTTTATAGCTACAGGTAATAAGGTTCTGATTAAAGATGGTAATTTCCCTAAGGCAGAAGGAGAATATAGAAAGGCAATAGCCAAAAACCCTGTAAACCCTACAGCAAAATACAATCTGGCTAATGCATATTATAATTCTGAAAAATATGATGAAGCTACACATCGTTATACAGAAGCAGCTAAGGTAGCTTCGGCTAAGTCAGAAAAACATAAGGCATTTCATAATCAGGGAAATACCTATATGGAGCAAAAAAAATATAAAGAAGCTGTTGAAGCTTATAAAAATGCGCTTAGAAATAATCCTAAAGATGATGAAACACGGTATAACCTGGCATTAGCTAAGAAAATGCTAGAGCAACAGCAACAGCAAAACGATCAGAATAAGGATAAAGATCAAAACAAAGATCAGAAAGAGGATAATAAAGATCAGAAAGAGGGAGACGATAAAGAAGATAAAAAGGGAGATGATGGAGATAAGGAAAAAGAAAAAGGAGAAGATCAAAAGGATAAAGAAGGAGATAAAGGAGAGGATAAAAAAGATGAGGGAGATAAAGAAAAGGATGACAAAGGTGAGCCTAAAGATGAGGAAAAGGATAAAGGAAAAGATCAAAAAGAACAGGAAGGCGAACCTAAAGATCAACAGCAGCAA
Source organism: Aquimarina atlantica (assembly GCF_000626715.1). GTDB lineage: Bacteria > Bacteroidota > Bacteroidia > Flavobacteriales > Flavobacteriaceae > Aquimarina > Aquimarina atlantica. The sequence continues at coordinate 171,865 of NZ_AQRA01000008.1, forward strand.
CAGCAACAGGTTCAGGGTAAATTATCACCAGAGCAAGTTAAAAGTTTACTCGAAGCTATGAATAATCAAGAAAAGAAAGTTCAGGATAAGATTAACGCCAAAAAAGCTCAGGGATCAAAAGTTAAAACAGATAAAGACTGGTAATTTGATAAAAGACATGTTAGGTTTTAAAAATCTAACGGTCTAAATAGCATAAAAAATGAAACTAAAACTAATTTTTCTAACACTTTTTCTGGCCACAATGCAGTTAGCATTGGCGCAGGTGAGGTTTGAGGCTAAAGTAAGCAAGAAAAAGTTAGGTGTAAATGAAAGATTACGAGTAGATTTTGAAATGAATAAGGATGGAGATAATTTTACTCCTCCTTCCTTTTCGGGGTTTACTGTTGTAGGTGGACCTAATCAATCTATTAGTAATTCATGGATTAATGGAAAACGATCATACGCCAAAACATTTAGTTATTTTCTTGAACCTACCCGTAGAGGACAATTTACTATAAAACAAGCAACTATAGAGATTGATGGGCAAACATATAAAACATTACCCATTAGAATTGAAGTTACAGGTGCGGTAGATAAACCCAAAGATGGTAATAATACAGATTTTGTTGCCAGTGAAAACCTTCATCTTATAGCAGAGGTTTCTAAATCAAACCCCTATTTGAACGAAGCAATAACAGTAGTTTATAAGCTCTATGTTAGTCCGAGAATTAGTGTAAGTAATTGGAGAGAGTTAGACAGTCCAAAATATAGCGATTTTTGGAGTCAGGCGATCGATATGAAACAGCTCAAAATTGAAAATGGAGAATATAAAGGAGAACCATATCGTTATGTAGTGCTTCGTAAGACAGTACTATATCCACAAAAGACAGGTAAATTAAACATAGAACCGCTTACCTTAACCGTCTCTGTAGATGTTCCCACAAAAAGAAGAGATATTTTTGGTGGCAGACTATATACAACAGTTAATAAGACTGTAGCCGCAGGTAATAGAGTAATAGAAGCAAAACCTTTACCAATACAAGGAAAACCAGATGATTTTTCGGGGGCAGTAGGAGATTTTGATTTTAAAGTAACTACTAATAAAACAGAGCTGGATGCTACAGAATCCCTCGATGCTAAGGTTTTGGTTACAGGTAATGGCAATTTAAAGCTATTCGATTTACCAAAGCTTAATGTGCCAAACGGTTTAGAACAATACGAACCGCAGCATAATGAAAGAGTGCGAACGAACCTAACAGGTATGGGAGGTAGCATATCTGATACCTATACTTTAGTACCACAATATAAAGGTAAATATCCTATACCATCAATCTCGTTTTCTTATTTTGATTTAAAAACTGAAACCTATAAGAGAATTACATCGGATGAGATTGTAATTAATGTAAAAAATGGCCCTGATGGCGGTGATACTGTAGTGACATCAGAATCAGGAGGAACAAATAAAAAACTGGTCACCCAAGCAGGAAATCAATTTAGATTCTTAAAACTAAATGCTGGGCTTCAGGCTATTCAAAAAGAACACTTTTTTAAGTCTACTGCATATTGGTTATCATTAACTGCACCGTTATTAGCAATTCCTCTATTCCTTTTCTTTGGTAAAAAAAGGAAAGAACGATTAAGTGATATAAGTGGGAACAGGGTTCGCAAAGCAGATAAACTTGCTCGTAAATATCTTTCTGAAGCTAAAAAAAATCTAGGAAACCAAAAGGAATTCTACATTGCTATGGAACGAGCATTACATAATTACTTAAAGGCAAAACTACATATCCAAACCAGTGATATGAGTAAAGAACGTATCCAAAGACTATTAAAAGAGCGCGATGTTGAAGATGCGATATCTATAGAATTTATTGCATTGTTAGAGAGTTGTGAGTTTGCAAGATACACTCCATCTTCTACTTCGGCAATGCAGCAAGATTATGATAAAGCCTCTAGAGTAATTGCCTCAATAGATAAACAACTATAGTGTATGAAAAGAATAGTTGAAGCACTTATTTTTTTAAGTATAGCATTAGGTTTTTCTCAGAATCAGGAAGCATTTCAGAGAGGAAACTCATTATATAATCAAGAAAAGTATCAGGAAGCTATAGATGCATATAAATCGATTTTAGATGCAGGTCAGGAATCAGCTTCATTATACTATAATCTAGGTAATGCAAACTATAAATTAAGTAACATTGGCCCTAGTATTTTTTATTACGAAAAAGCGTTAGCATTATCGCCTAATGATGAAGATATCAAAAACAACCTGGCTTTTGCCCAGAAAGCTACCATAGATGCAATAGATGTAATCCCAGAAGGTTTTATTTCGAGAACATTTAAGAAATTTACTAATATGATGGATTTTGATAGTTGGGCATGGTTCTCGGTGATCTGTATTATTGTATTTGTTACCTTGTTTATTTTGTATAATACAGCACATAGCTCTGCAAAAAAGAGAATATTCTTTGTAGGGTCATGGGCGATATTAATTTTTGGATTATTTGGAGTATTCTTTGCTTTCTCGCAATATAATTATCTAAAGAACAATCAGTTTGCAATCATTTTTGCCCAGGAAACAACCATAAAAAGCGAACCAAATCTTAGAAGCGAAGAAGTTTTCGAACTTCATGAAGGAACCAAAGTACAGGTGACAGAAACTGTAAATGATTGGAAAAAAATTAAACTTGCTGATGGTAAAATTGGCTGGATTCCTAAAACCGATTTAAGAGAGCTATAATGGGTTGATAAAATTTGCAATACATTTAACAACATTTGAAAGCAATACTGTTATTTTTGCTTACTAAAAATTACCCTATAGTGATTATCAAACTTCAAATAGCAAAATTTCTAATTCTTTTTGGCTTTATTATAAGTATAGCCAATTATGGTATAGAGTTATTTGAAATGTATAATGAAGAAAATACTTCAATAGTTTTGGGTTTAGATGACTCTGAAGAAAAATCAGAATCCAAAGAAAATGATAACTCAGAAAAAGAAGATAATAAAGAAAAAGATAAGATCTATCAAGAAAATATCGTAAACCAAGCAAGGTTGACCGAGTTATATATTAGTTCGTATTCTTATTTTTATGCACATAATACTTCGGTTTATCTAGAACAGAAAACCCCTCCTCCAGAAATTTCATAAGGTATATATCGACACCAATTTCGAATACTGATGCTTTACATGAGTAAAGGATCTGTACATTCTTTTGGTAATTTTTTTATTACACTAACATTTATGTTAAATACAAATTGAATTATTATTGCTATGAGTTTTTTTAAAACATTAAAAAATGATTTACCGGCTAGTATTGTCGTATTTTTTGTGGCATTACCGTTATGTTTAGGTATTGCCTTAGCCAGTGGTGCTCCCTTGTTCTCTGGATTGATTGCAGGAATCATTGGGGGTATTGTGGTAGGAGCCTTAAGTGGTTCTCAAATTGGAGTAAGTGGACCAGCTGCAGGACTGGCCGCTATTGTATTGACCTCGATCGGGTCGTTAGGAGGTTTCGAAAATTTTCTAGTTGCCGTTGTTCTTGGAGGAGTTATTCAAATAGTATTGGGATTATTAAAAGCAGGAATAATAGGATATTATTTTCCTTCTTCTGTAATTAAAGGAATGCTCACGGGTATAGGAATTATCATTATCCTAAAACAAATCCCATATTTCTTTGGATATATTCCAGGAAAAGGAGAAGGTACTTTTGAGCAGATTTTTAATTCTTTTACAGATTTAAGTTTAGGAAGTACTCTCATTGCTTTGATAGGTTTGGGAATACTAATTCTCTGGAGTAATGTACTTACTAAAAAAGCAAGAATATTTCAGTTAATACAAGGACCCTTAGTGGCCGTTGTTGTAGGAATTATATTTTTTATAGTACTGGGTTCCTCAGGAACTTTCGAGATTAACCCTAAAAGTTTGGTAAATGTGCCAATCCCATCAGATATATCTAGTTTCTTTGGGCAATTTAGTTTTCCTAATTTCGAAGTAATTACGCGAGGAGACGTATGGTTAGTTGCTTTTACTATTGCTCTGGTAGCAAGTTTAGAAACGTTACTTTGTGTAGAAGCTACAGATAAAATTGATCCAGAAAAAAGAGTTACTCCAACAAATCGAGAGTTATTGGCACAAGGAACAGGAAATATCATTTCGGGACTTATAGGTGGATTACCTATTACACAAGTAATTGTTCGTAGTTCTGCGAATATTCAATCTGGAGGTAAATCAAAACTTTCTGCAATTGTTCACGGATTCTTTTTGTTAATTTCGGTAATCGCTATTCCAAAATTACTTAACCTTATTCCTCTTTCTGTATTGGCAGCGGTATTATTAATTGTAGGATATAAACTGGCTAAACCTTCTACTTTTGTCGCTATGTGGAAATCTGGTTGGAAACAACTTGTGCCTTTTGTAGTAACTATTTTAGGTATAGTCTTTATCGATTTGCTATGGGGGATCGGATTAGGATTGATGGTAGGAGTTGTGGTAATTTTGTTTAAGAGCTATCAAAATTCACATTTCTTACATATAGAAGATGAAAGTAATGGGAGGCATAGAATAAAAATGACACTAGCCGAAGAGGTAACATTTTTCAATAAAGGAGCTATCTTAAAAGAGCTTGATAGTTTGCCAGAAGATACTTATCTTACCTTGGATGTTAGAAAAACACGTTTTCTGGATTATGATATCGTAGAGATTCTTGAAGATTTTTCTGAAAAAGCAAGAAACAAAAATATTGATATTAATTTGATTTCAGAAAGAGGTGTTGTCGAAAATCCAGAGAGTTACATTAAGTTTTTTAAGCTTAGATCAAAAACTGCATAGTTTTTTAAACAAAGAAATGACCCGTTTATATAAACAGGTTAAAATTGACTAAAATATGAGATGGTAAATTTCATCACACAATAATAAATAATAAAAATATAATACATGAAAGCACATACTAAAGAAACACAGGCCGCAATTACTCCGCAAACTGCACTACAGATGCTTAAAGAAGGAAATCAGAGATTTCAGCATAAGCGTATGGCAGATAGAAATCTTTTGGATCAGGTAAGTGATACTAAAGGAGGACAATATCCTTTTGCTACGATCCTTAGTTGTATAGATTCAAGAGTTTCTTCAGAATTGATTTTTGATCAGGGAATTGGGGATATTTTCAGCGCTCGTGTAGCTGGTAATTTTGTTAATGAAGATATTTTGGGGAGTATGGAGTTCGCCTGTAAGCTTGCAGGAACGAAGCTAGTTGTGGTATTAGGACATACCGCATGTGGAGCTGTAAAGGGAGCATGTGATGATGCCAAACTAGGAAATCTTACTGCTTTATTAAGTAAGATTAAACCTGCAGTTGCTGCAGTTGCAGAACCATCTGCTGCTGAGGAAAGAACTTCTAAAAATATTGATTTTGTAAATGAAGTAGCTGTAAAAAATGTAGAGATGACCATCAATAATATAAGAAGCCAAAGTGAAGTACTTCGTGAGATGGAAGCCAATGATGAAATTAAGATTATTGGTGGTATGTACGATATTAGTGATGGAAGTGTCAAGTTTTTTGAAGGATAGGACTCCTAAAATTTTATTAAAAAAGTACCGGTGCTACTAAGTGTCGGTATTTTTTTAGTATTTTTTAGAAAGTTTTAACAAAAACCAGAATATATAGATAAATGAAAGGATTTTTCAGTAATTTGAAGGGAGATGCCTTTGGAGGGTTAACTGCAGGTATCGTTGCATTACCGCTGGCTTTGGCCTTTGGTGTGTCATCGGGATTAGGACCTACAGCTGGATTATATGGCGCTATTTTTATTAGTTTTTTTGCAGCTTTTTTTGGCGGCACAAGCACGCAAATCTCTGGCCCTACAGCTCCTATGACTGCTGTAAGTATGGTGGTAATTGCTGGAATTATTGCTGCCAATGATGGTAGTGTTGAAAAAGCCCTTCCGGCAATCTTAACAGTTTTTTTATTAAGTGGATTAATGCAAATTGGATTAGGAGCTATTGGTTTAGGAAAATATATTCGATATATCCCATATCCAGTAGTATCAGGTTTTATGACAGCGATTGGGGTCATCATTCTGCTTACCCAGATATTACCATCATTTGGATATTATCCTAAGGAAGATGTAGAGTTTGTAACTCAATTTAAACCACAAGCAGAAGAAGTAATCCTTGAGAACATTCTAAAAGAAGAAGCTGCAGAAGATATTTTGGTACTCGAAGATTTTAAGGAAACTATTTCTAGAGCAGAAAAAATTACTCAAGATGATATCCTTAAAGAATCCCAAACCCTGGCAGCAAAAGAAGCTTCAGGAGCTTTAGGAGCTATTAAAGTCCTTCCAAGAGTTATGAGAAATATCAACTGGTTAGAGTTATTATTGGCCATTGGTACTATTATTATTATCTATGGTTTTAAGCGTATTACCAAGGCTATACCAAGCACTCTGGTCTCATTGGTAGTGATGTCTGGTATTGCTTATGGTTTTGGGTTAGACTATAGACCTATAGAAGAAATCCCAAGCGGATTACCTATTCCTAAATGGGAGATATTTACAGGGTTTAATCTTTCGAGCATTACCCCTTATATTTTTACGGCACTTACTTTGGCACTATTAGGAGCGATAGATTCGTTATTAACCAGTGTAGTGGCAGATAATATGACTAAAACCAAACATAAACCTAATAAAGAATTAGTAGGGCAAGGAATAGGAAACAGTATCGCAGCATTGTTTGGGGGTATTCCTGGTGCTGGTGCTACTATCAGAACAGTGGTAAATATTAATTCTGGTGGTAAAACTAAATTGTCAGGAATGATTGCCGGATTGGTATTGTTTATTGTTATGATGGGACTTGCTCCGGTAGCTTCAAAAATACCAGCTGCAGTACTTGCAGGAATATTGATTACTGTGGGGATTGGTGTAATGGATTATAAGGGCTTAAAAGCAATACCAAGCTTACCAAGAGATATCAAGGTAGGGCCTATTAAGTTAAGTTCTGAAGTTTTGGTGATGTTAATTGTGTTGGTATTGTCTACCTTCTGGAATCTGGTTTACGCTGTTGGAATCGGATTAGTGATCGCATCACTTATGTTTATGAAAAAAATCGGGGATCTTACCGCAGAGCGTTCTGATGTAAAGTCACTTAAAGAAGAAGCATGGAAAGATGAAAAAGGGTTTCCTGTTAAATTAAAAGAAGAAGTATTTATCAAACATCTTAAAGGCCCTTTATTCTTTGGTTCTACGAGTGATTTTCAGCAATTGGCCGCTCAGATTCCAGACACCTCTTCTGTGGTGATTATGCGTTTAGATCGTATGCAATATATGGATCAATCTGGTCTATATGCAATGGAAGAAATGATTATGGATTTACAGCAAAAGGACATTAAAGTTCTTTTTGTAGGATTACTAAATCAACCAAGGTATATGATGGAACGAATTGATATCATTCCAGATTTGGTTCCTTCTACATACATATTCGAAGATTTTGATTCCTGTATCGCCTATTTAGGAAATATAGTAGAAGATACAGTATCGAGTATTTCATTTGATGAAGATTAAAAACATTAAGACATAAACAAGAAGATCCAGCTTTTTTGGATCTTTTTGTTTTATTAAACCTCTTGTTCTTTCTTGTCAACATTTTTCAGGATATCAGGCAATATCATTGGTGCCAATTTCCGAACAGGAGTGTATAGTACAGAAGAATTAAGTGTTTCTTCTTTGATGATCGTAATATTTCTATTTAAGGCATCGACAAAAATAATAATGACACTAGCTATAAATGCCATTTTTAACACTCCAAAAGCACCTCCCAGAAGTTTATTTAAAATACCAAGTGCAGCGTAATCTGCTATCTTAGTAAGAATTTTACCAGCTAAAGAGACAAGAATAACCACTACAATAAAAGTTATCGCAAAAGCTACTAATTTCATAGCTCCTTCTTGCCAATTTACATATTGTTGAAGATATTCCCCCACAATGTGAGAGAAGTGAACAGCAATATAGATACCTACTATAAGAGCAACAAGAGAAGCCAACGAGGAAAACAACCCTTTACTAAATCCTTTTATTAATCCCCATAACAAAAGAATTCCTAAAATAATATCGATGTAATTCATTAATAAATACTTATTGAATCTCAAATATAATTCTTTCTGTGTATAAGTACACATTCAATTTTGTTTTGTAAGGTGCACTTATACCAGAATTTATTTTGATAAATGACATTCATAAAAAGATGAAGTTTTAGATTTTTTATATATTTAGCATATTATATATACTATATACAATGAGAAAAATAATAGATATTGATGAGGAAATAATTCCTAAACTTAAGATTATAGCTGCGATAGAAGGATCTAGTGTGAAAAAAATTATGGAAAAAGCCATCACCCATTATATAGAACAAAAACAAAAAGAACAGATGGATTCACTGTCTTTGGATCAAAAAGAGGACTTGGGGTTATTGCTTTTAATGCAACAGGCAAATGCACAGTCTATAGTAAATGAAGAAGAACTATTTAATTCCTAGTAGATAATATGGTACTAAAAACCGCTTTGCAATTTGCTAAAGATTTTAAAAGCATTAAAGATGTTTCGTTACGGCATAAGGTGAAACATGTTCTAGAATCATTAAAAACGGCCAAAAGTGTAAATGATGTACCTCATTTCAAAAAAATAAACGGTAATGATAAGGCATATAAGATGGGTATAGGGTTTTACTATTTGGTGGGAATCATAACATCAGAACAGGAAATAACATTGATGCGATTATTACATCGGGATCAGGTTCTGCAAGTCATTAAAAACACTTAAAAATAGATTCTTAAAACTACATTGGGAGTAATTCCTAAAGATTCTTGCTGTAATCTATCCAATTCTATTTCTCCAGTAGTTGCATTATCATCTACCCTATAACTTATAGAGATAGGCACTTGTCTGTTATATATATTTTGTATTGAAGCTCCTATTTGCCCTCTCCAGTTACTAGTTTTGTTAAAATCAAATCGATAAATGGCAGACAGATCTAACCTGTGATATTCTGGTAAACGCTTTGCATTGGCAGCTCCATATACTATCTCATCGTTTACAAGATCAGCATCGGTAAAAGGAGCTCCAGATCGCCATAACCAACCCAAAGAAAATTCCCAATCATTGATTTCGTATGTATTAGAAATTCTAAAGTTATGAGTGATATCGTTATTCCCAGGAAAAGAAGCTTCCTGTATTTCAGAAAAAGTATATTTGATATCGTTAAAAGTATATCCTACCCAGGTTCGAAAGTTTTCGAATTTCTTTTTTAGTAATAGATCGATTCCATAAATTGTACTTTTTCCTGTAGATAAATCACTATTAATAGTATTAAATCCATTGGTAACTGATGTTAAACCATTAATATTTTTATAATAACCATCAACCTCAAAATTCCAACCTTTTTTAGAGAATAATAACCCTGTAGAGAACTGAGTACTTTTTAAGACAGGAACTTCTTGATTGGCATGTATCCATAAATTATTTTCCAGACGAAGTTGGGTGTCTTCAAACTCGATTAATTGACTTATTGGTTGATACCTAAGTTCTCCTGTTGCTTTTATTCTTATAAGATTAGTAATAGGATACTCAATATTTACTCTGGGCTCAATATACAATTGATCGACTATCGAATAATGAGAAGTTCTTATTCCAAGATTGATAAAACTCTTGTTTTTTGGTAGAAACTTATAGTTTGCATATATGGTATTTGCATTATTTTTTACGCTGCCGGACTCATTTATTGGTGTTTCAAATTCAGCTTCTCTTGTGATCGCATAAAATACCTTGCTATTAGAAAACTGATAACCCAACATGAGTGAATTTTTGGTGTTAAGGTCATAGGTGATATTAAAATCTAATCCAACGTCTTCTACAGTATTCTTTCTAACCGATTGTCTTTCTATTTGTAACTCTTGTCTTTCGGTATACAGGTAATCAGAATCATACTTAGAATAATATGCTTTTAAACTATGATGAAAATGCTCTAGTTTGGTTCCTTCCCAGGAAAGACTAGCTCCTTTATTTTGAATTTCAAGATCATCTGTAATTAGATCCTCTTCATCGTTAATTTCGAATGCAAGATCATTGTTGGTATAGATGGTACTTGCCAAAATTTTATCATTTTCTGAAGCATCAATAATGAGTTTGGCACTGGCATCATAAAAGAAAAAATTATTTTCGGCAATTACTTCTTCGCGTTCTTCTTCATCGTTATCATCTTCTTCACCTGTTACGGGAGTTTGATTAGGATTTTCGACTATTTTTGTATTCTGAAATACTTTTTCAGAAAGCGCATTATAGGTTGGTGTTTCAAAAACATCGGTATAAGATCGTCTACCAGAAAGTATTAAACCTACAGGTTTTGACACAGGAACTTTCATAAAAATATCGGCATGAGTGCCATTGACTCCTGCACCACCATTAAATTTTTTTGGCACTTTTTTATCACTAGAAATATCAATAACACCCGATACTCTATCGCCATATTTTGGATCTGCACCTCCTTTAAAGATTTTGGCACTATTAACTACATTAGGGTTAAAAGCAGAAAACATTCCGAAGAAATGACCGGTATTATACATTTTTATATCATCCCAAAGAACCAGGTTCTGATCTGGAGATCCACCTCGAATTTGTATTCCTGTCGCAGTTTCGTCAGGACTGTTTATTCCCGGGATAAGTTGGATACTTTGAAAAATATCAGGTTCACTTTGACCAGGAAGAATACCAAGTTCTTCATTCGAAATTCCAAGTGAGCCGTCAATGTTTTTGTCAATTCCGGTAGTGATGTATTCTACAATAAGTACTTCTGCCAAAGAGGTACTTTCGATAAAAAGAGGAATTCTGGGACAACTTGAAGCTTTAAAAGAAGAAGCTTTCATCACTTTGTCTTTATAGCCAACATATTGTATGGTGATCGATGCGTTCTGGTCGATAGTTCCTAATTGAAAAAAACCATCATCATTAGCAATTGTACCTGTTTTTGTACTTTCAATACTTATAGAGGCATAGGAGAGAGGTTCGTTGGTAGTTTCGTCGAAGAGATATCCACAAACTTCAACTTTATTGTTGGGAGAACTAACAATCACCTGTCTGTCTGATATTTTTTTAAAATTAAGATGAGTTAATGTTTTTAAAGTAGTCAAAATCTCGTCTAGTGGAGTATTGTTAATTGCCAATGTAATGATCTTGTTTTTTACAGTTTCATCACTGAATGAAAAAATGAGATCATACGATTCTGATAACTCATTAAGTACCTGTTGTAAAGGTGTTTCGTTGTAGTTTTTAGTGATTTGTGCTTGTAGAGAACATGTGCAAAAAAATAAGAGTAGCAGAGTTTTTTTCATTGTATAGTTGGGTTTTAGAGAATTCTAAAACGTTAAGATTCTTAAATAATTAATGTGCGAATTGATTGATTTCTGAAACTAAGGTACCGATAACAAAACAGTAGTTCCGTTAACTACATATTCTATTCCCATAGGAACCAGTACCGATTCTAAAGCAATATTTAGATCATTATAATTAAACCCACCTGTAAACAACTGATTCTGGTTAATTTTATCACGTCTAAAAGTAATATCATATTGCCTCTCTAATTCATCCAATACATGTATTAATGGAACACTATTAAAAATACTCTCTCCTTTTTTCCACAAGGGTTCCTGATCTGTTACGGTTTCGTCTATAAGTTTTTTGTCTTTTAACGAAACACCATTTCCTTTTTGTAATATTTTTTGTTGGTTATCTTGTGTTGATACCCGAACTTTTCCTTCATAGCAAGCTACACTAAATTCGGTAGCTCTACTTTTTACATTAAATTGAGTTCCTAAGACTTCGATTTTCCCTAATTTGGTGGCTACTGTAAAATTAGAACCAGAAGTTACTTTAAAATATGCTTCTCCGTCTAAGGTGATTTTTCGATTTTGTGACCAGAAAAAGCGTCGATGAGTAAGTGTTGATGCGGCATTAAGATCGACAGAGCTTCCATCGGGTAAAACAACAGCCAATTGTTGCCCGGGATCTGCTGTATAACTTACCGTATTAAAGAAAAGTCCAATAATTAATACTATAGAAGCTGCTGCTGTAAGAGTATATATGATTGGCTTTAGGTTAATCACCTTTGCTTTGGGCCGATAAATTTTTCCTAAAGTTGTGGCTAATGATGGTTGTAGGTCAAAAGAGGGGGCTTTAAAATACGTTAGTCCCTCTACGATTTTTTTATAATCATCGTATTCAGGAAGCTTTTTTAACTCTTCCAGTTCTTCGGGGCTAAGGTCATTATTCAACCATTTTGCCAGATATGTATTTTCCTTTTCGTCGAGCATAATTTCTACCTTGTATCAGGAGAATAACAGCTAAGGTGTAAAATACCCTACCGTTCTTTATATATTTTTAACCAATTTTCTTAATTGCTTTAGTGCATTATGCATTCTTTTTTCTACAGCTTTTACCGAAATATCTAGCATTTCGGCAATTTCATTATATGTTTTTTTATCAATTCTATTGAGTAGAAAAACCTCTCTTTGGCCATCAGAAAGTTCAGAAATTGCATTCTGAAGCTTATCCATAAACTCTTTTTCTTCCATCACATAATCTGGGGACTCAATATTTTTAGTGCTACGAGGTATTTTTGCATATTCTAATCTTACCTTCTTATGAGCAACTTGATTTAGGAATAAATTATTGGCAACGGTACACAAAAAGCCTTTTGTTCTCTCATAGATTACTTTTTTGCAGTTATCCCAAAGTTTTATAAATGCCTCTTGCATTACATCTTCTGCTTGATCCTTATCGCCGCACTTGTAGTAAATGAAATTTCTTATATCCTCAGCATGTGTCTCGAATAGCTTGGTGAATACAGGTTGTTCACAAACAGATTTTGAGGATTGGGTCATAAAAAAAGATTTTTTTTCGATTCGAGGTAGGGTGAAACTGTTCCTACCTGTTATTAATCCAAAAATAGCTGATTATGAATTCGAAAACAAATCTTAAAATCGCATTAACTATAATTTCAATAATTGCCATAATCGCAATAGGACTCAAAATAAAACCAATTCTCAATAATTATGACAATTTTAATCCCGAAAAAGTTTATAAGGTTAACTACAGGTTCTTTTTTAAATCTGGAGATAAAAGCACTTCATTAAAAACATATATCCCTAGTAGTAATTCGAGACAAAGAATTTCTAAAGAAAATATCAAAAATGACAGTACACTGTCTTTTATCAAGAAAGAAGAAGTTGGAGAGAATATAAGAGCAATTTGGAATACCGCAGAGAGAAATACGTATCATGCTGTAGATTATGAATTTGTTTTCGAAGGAAAAGATAGAAGTTTTAGAATTCCAAAAGTCTTTAATGTTGCATCAGGCAAGTATCGAAAATATCTTAAGCCTACAGAAAATATCCAATCTGATAATGAAATTATCAATGAATTAGCAACTCGACTCGGGCAAAACACTAAAAATGACAGAGAAGTAATCAAAAATATTTTTGAGTATGTATATGCTATTCCTTCGGCACCAATCATTACGCTTACAGATGCAGTAACTACAATCGAACAGAATAGAGCCTCTTGCAATGGAAAAAGCAGATTATTTGTAGCATTAAGTAGAAACTTAGGATATCCAGCAAGAATAAAAGGTGGGATTATTGTAGAAAATACAGATAAAAGAACATCGCATGCCTGGGTAGAAGTATTGATTAATGAAACATGGGTCCCTTTTGATGCATTAAATAATCATTTTGGGTTTTTACCAGCCAATTACTTAGAGCTTTATCGAGGAGATAAGTCTTTGATTACTCACACTGCGGGCATTCAGTTTGATTATACCTATAAGATGGAACAGGTACATCATATTTCTTTCTTAAAAATGAATTCTGAAGAAATTCATAATCTACCGGGTTTTTCTCTTTGGCATTTGATCGATAAAAATGTAATACCAACAGGAGCCTTACATCTTTTATTATTACTGCCTATTGGTGGATTTTTGGTTGCTTTTTTAAGAAATATTGTTGGATTAAAAACTTTTGGAGTATTTCTGCCTGTATTGATAGCCTTTTCTTTATTGCATACAGGTTTTATCTCAGGAATTGTAATTTTTGTAGGACTTATTATGTTTATTGGATTAATATCTTATCCTTTTGATAAACTAGGGTTGTTATACACTCCAAAAGTAGTGATTTCACTTACCACAATGGTATCTGTGATCCTTTTAGCAACACATTTTGGAGTTAAAAATAATATAGAATGGCTTACCAAATTAACATTCTTCCCTATTATTATTCTTACCATTTCAGCCGAACGCTTCTCACGTTCTACTCTTGAAGACGGATACATAAAAGCTATAGATAAATTGTTTCAAACATTAATAGCTACATCAATTTCGTATCTCATACTATCATGGTCATGGTTGCCATCTATACTGGTTTTATTTCCTGAGGTGGCTCTTTTAATAATAGCATTGTCCACATTGTTAGGGAGATATATTGGGATACGATGGGTAGAATTATTTAGGTTCAAGCCTCTTTTGAAAGCAGAAAAATAAAAAACTGTCTTTTTTGGGTAGGGTATATAAATACTCACCTGTTTCTATAGCAAACAGAAAAGATAATACTAAAAAAATATACATATGTTCTCAATAATTTTCAATAAGAAGTCAACTATTGCATCTGGTGTAATTGGTTTGAATGAAAGAAACATAAAACTCATTTATCCCAATAATCCGAAGAAACATTATCCCTTAGCCGATGATAAGGTGCTTACCAAAGAAATATTACACCAATACCATATCCCTTGTGCAGAAACCTATGCAGTAATCGAATATAATAGTGATATTAAAGAAGCATGGGAATCCTGTAAACACTATCCCTCTGTAGCAATAAAACCAGCAAATGGTTGTGGAGGTGGTGGAATTAAAATTCTTAAAAAGAATAAGAAAGGTAATTGGATATGCAACGGTAAAATGATTACCGATCGAGAAGTATTTCAGCATATGGCATCTATTATTATGGGGTTCTTCTCGTTGGGCTCTCATGACAGGGTTCTTATCGAAGAATGTATAGAACCACATCCATTTTTTCATGAGATATATCCGCAGGGAGTACCCGACTTTAGAATTATAACGCTTAATAAGATCCCATTAATGGGAATGTTAAGAATGCCTACAGATAGATCTGATGGTAAAGCTAATCTTCATCAAAATGGAGTAGGTATAGGTATCGATATGAAAGAAGGAAGATTATTAGAAGTATATGATGGCAAAGAATATAGCAATCATCACCCAGATAGTACATTTTTGGTTAATGGTACCCCCATACCATACTGGAAAGAGATTTTGGAAATATCTGTAGCAACAGCTAAGGCATTTCCACTAAACTATCTGGGGATTGATATTGTGATTGATAAAAATAAGGGGCCGCAAATTATGGAAATCAATGTTCGACCTGGCCTTGGGATTCAGTTAGTAAATAAAACCGGGTTAAAAGAAGTAATAAAACAAGCTATTTAAATAACACATTAAACAAAAGAAGAAAAATTGTAATGGAAAAAAGAAATATAATACGTACTACATTCATCTTATTTATATACACTATAGGTTTTTCGCAGAGTAAAAACACTTTTGATATCGAAACGCAGGGAGGATATGAATATAACTATTTTAAAAGCCCTAAAGAAGTAAGAGTGAACGATAGTGTACTTACAAAAGAGGATTTGATATCAAGCAGTATGTATCAGGATGTCTCAATTAATTATAAGTACCGATATAAATGGGAAAAAAATCGAGTGAGGTTGTTTTTAAATCCTTTTTCAAGAATATTCTATGAAAATTTTGATGACAGTTATTGGAGCTTGGAAGCAAGAGCAAAATATGATCACAGATTTACTAAAAAAACTACTTTTTTGGCCGAAGTTAGATTTAGGCGAATGAATAGAGAAGGTTTGGGTGGAGATCAGGATGTATTGATTAATCCATTAGGATACACAAACTATGGAGCTACTGCAGGAATAAAAGTCATACCCTTTAATGCTAATGAGATGACATTAGAAGGGTTTTATAACTTCAAAAATTTTGACGCTTTTGGAGTAAGAGATCTACAATTTGACGAGTTTGGAGTTCAATTCTCTAGTGTGCAATCCTTTACAGTAAATCGATTAGAACACAAACTAGGAGTGAATACATATTTCAAAAAAAGAAAGTATGATACTTTTAATGCGAGCGAAATTGATACCGATGGCGAAAGAGATTGGGACTACATAAAAGGAGGTTTGTTTTATGAATTACCGTTTAGCGAAAAATTTAAAATAAAGCCCAATTTTGTGTATTACGCAAGGATTGATAATTCTACCGGGCGTTCTGGATTTAATCAGTTTGGTCCGGGAATTAATATGAGGTATAAAAATAAAACAACCAAAGTGCGAACCTCTCTATCTTTTATTACCAGAAAATACAAAGAAATTGAAGCCAGAAATACCGAAATGGCGATAGGAGAAAATCTTAAATATCAATATGCGAATTTTCATCTTAATGCTTCACATCAAATAGGAAACGGGTTTTCATTAACTGCAACATTATATTCTAGGGTGAGAAGTACAAATTATACAGATATAGACGCCCGTTCTTTCAGAAATTATAGAAATCAATATGCAGGAATAGGCGTTCTATGGGAATTATAACATTATTCCCCTTTATTTATTGTTAGTTTTTTTGGTTAAGCGTTACTTTTGTAGCGCTTAACTTTTTAATAAGATCTAGCTGGTAAAATTAGGATAGGCAATATTTGATTATTAGCCTAACATACCTAGTTAAAAGTGAACTCTTATTAAATATTTAAAAGTTGATTTGAAAACTATAATTGAGTAAGGACAATGGCAAGAGATGAAAAATTAAAAGAACGCTGGGAAATCCTGGTAAAAAAACTGTCGGATC
Source organism: Aquimarina atlantica (assembly GCF_000626715.1). Classification (GTDB taxonomy): domain Bacteria; phylum Bacteroidota; class Bacteroidia; order Flavobacteriales; family Flavobacteriaceae; genus Aquimarina; species Aquimarina atlantica. The sequence goes on from NZ_AQRA01000008.1 coordinate 188,803, forward strand.
AGTTTGCAGATGGAGAAGATCTCGATCTCGATGGGATTATATATCTAATAGGAGTACAAGAATTGGGTCAGTTGCATCGAAGGTTTAAAAAAGAAGAAAAATTAGATTTAATGCATATTGCTATATGTCGACTTTTAGAACCATATGGTTATTATGAGTTTGATTACTATGATGATGATGGTTGGCCACATTATAAGATTAAAGAACAACTACCTAGTCTTAAAGCAGGAGAACAATCTGTTCTGATGAAAGAAGCTATTGTAAGTTATTTTTTGGTAAGTAGATATATCGTATAAGTATAGTATCGAGAATAAAACAAAATATCAACATCGTGATTTTGGGAAAATAAATTTCTCTCAAAGTAATATGCCAACAATTTACAATGGTAAAACAACAGGTATTGCTTTAAAGTATGTAATAGAAGGAAAAGAACATTATAAAACGAATAGAAATCGATTAAATGTTTATAAAAATCAATTTATTATCCTTAGAGAAAATATTGATTATGAAGTGTATTCTAAAAATATAAATACCAAAGGTTTCTGTCTGGATATTAATCCAGAATTATTAGATATAGAGATATCAGATTTTTTGAAGAACGATCTACTATTTAATCAACCATTTTCGGGAGTTTTATCTACCTCATTGGGCAAATCTCTATACGATTTTACCAATACTATTATGGAGTGTGATTTTGCTCAAAAGCCTATGGGAGTTATTACCAGATTTAAAGACGATTTACTTTGCTTCCAAAATGACTTAATGGTACTTGCAAATTCTTTACAAAATATAACCAAAAGAGTTGATACACAAAAACTTCTTGTTTCAAAACTTTTTGAAGCAAGAGAATATATTCATTTATATTATGCGCATAAAATTTCACTAAGTACTCTTGCTGGGGTATCGGGCATCTCTAAGTACCATTTTGCCAGAGTTTTTAAAATGTGTTTTAAAATGACTCCGTTGCAAATGCAGGAACAGTTACGAATGGAAAAAGCCAGAGAACTATTACGTAGTGATAAGATCTCTTTAACTTCGATAGCTTATCAATTAGGATATACAGATTTAGCTTCGTTTTCTAAAAGATTTAAAAAATATTACAAAATACCACCTTCGCAATATATAAAATAGCAAGATTGTACAAATTATAGTGAGATTTCCATAGTATTATTGCATTAAAACAGGTTTGAAAAATCCAATTAATATGGTAAATCGGTATGTTAGAATTAGTATGCAGGTATTCGTGCTTGTTCTGTTTAGTTGCCAAAACAAAATAGAAAGCCAATCTACAGAATGGGAAACTATAACCAAAGAATTTATAAAGGATTATAAAAAATTAGATCTTCCGGGATTAGAACTTTCTTTTGTAGAAAACCTTAAGAACATTAGAGACAAGAAATCTGTTCAGAACCAGGAAAAAGTATTTATCTCTTTAGAAAAGGCATTACATAAAATAGACAAAAATCAATTATCTGATCGTGATAAATTAGATTATGAAGTACTGCTTTATGAATGTGAGCTTAATCGGGAGAGAATCATTATCGAAAAAAAATGGTTAAATGCAATTAGAGATAGTATCCCAACCACTAAAATATTTGACGTACCAAATGGAAAAGATTGGTATGCGTATTTCTTAAAAAAGTGGGTAGATAAAGACGCAACACCAGACCAGATATACGCTTTGGGAGTAAAAGAAATAGAAAAGGTAACTTCAAAAATCAAAGAAATACAGATCAAATCAGGGATGGATAGTTTGGATTTTAGCAGACATATTAAGGATTCTATATTTTTTTATTCTAATGTTGAAATGGTTCAAAAGCGTTTTTTACAAATCAGAGAAACCGTAGCCGATAAATTACCAGAAATATTTCCGTTTACAGATAGTGTTCCAGAAGTAAAGATTAAACGAGGAACCAATAAAAACTTATCTCAGGTTCCTGGATTTTATACAAATGGCACTTTTTATTATAATTACTTCAATTCATCTTTTAATAAGAGACAAGTAGGTTGGTTATACATTCATGAAGGAATGCCAGGACATCATTATCAAGTAATGGCCGAAACGTTATTGCATCGTTCTGATGTTCAAAAAATGTTTAGATATAGAGGAGTCGGAGAAGGATGGGCCGCCTATGTAGAAGAAATAGGAAATGAAATAGGAGCATACCAAAACATATATGATGAATTAGGAAAATGGGAATGGGATATTATTCGTTCTGTACGAGTAGCATTAGATGTAGGTCTTAATTATTATGGCTGGAGTGATCAAAAAGCTTTACAGTTTTGGCAAAAATATATCAAAGGACAAGATGATATTGCTTTTCGTGAAATAGCCAGAATGAAAAGGTGGCCGGTACAAGTTATCACTTATAAATATGGATCAAATAAAATACTTCAATGGAAATCGCAACTTGAAAAAAATCAAAATTTTAACCTTAGAGAGTTTCATAAAAACATTCTAAAAAACGGATTGTTACCTTATTCAATTTTAGAATCACAACTAGGGCTGTAATTACTTCATATTTATGAAAGCATTATCATATGATGATTATGAAGTTCATTATATTTAGAGCGCTTATTTAATAACAATATAATACATACAGACTTATAGTATGGTGGTTAGAACTTTAGAAAAAGTTGCATTTAAATCGATAATAGATTGCTTTCTAATTTCATTTAAAAACTACTTTGTAGAAATGCCAACAGATTTAGAGTATTACAAAGAAAGATGGGATAACGCAAAAGTTCGATTTGATCTATCCTATGGGATGTTTGATGATGAAAAACTTGTAGGGTTTATTATAAATGGAATTGACAAAAGAAACGGAGATCTAATCGCGTTTAATACAGGAACAGGTGTGATTCCCGAATATCGAGGAAAAAGAATAGTGCAATCTATCTATGAGTATGCTCTTAAAGATTTAAAACAAAATGGTATTACTCTATGTTCTTTAGAAGTAATAAAAGAGAATACAATTGCTATTAGGTCCTATGAAAATGTTGGCTTTGAGAAATGTAAAAATTATAAGTGCTTTAAAGGTAAAATACAGATTGAAAATGAGAAGGTTGTTGAGTTAAATGAAATTGATTTTAATCAATTTGATGCGATAAACTTACCCAATCAAGAATACTACTCCTGGGACAATCACAAAAACTCCATCAAAGAAGGAAATTACAGATATTTTCAAGTTTTAAGAGGTCAAACTCCAGAATCTTATTTTGTTATAAACCCAGTAAATGGATATTTAGCACAATTTGATCTTTTAAATAAGAATGAATTAGGATGGCACTACCTGTTTCTGGGAATTAAAAGTATTTGCGAAACCATAAAAATTAATAATATTGATACTAGACTTATCGAGAAAATAGACTATTTGAATTCGATACATATCGAAAACATAATTGATCAGTACGAAATGGAATTAAGAATATAAATGTACTATTCTATTAAGCTAAATTGCGTAAATTTGCCGTTCTATTAAGAAAATAGTGATGATTGATAAGATTAAAGAGTATATAGAAGAAGTTGATAGTTTTAAAGCTAAAACTAAAGAAGATGTTGAGGCATTTCGAATTAAGTTTTCGGGTAAAAAAGGATTGATCAATGAATTCTTTGCAGAGTTCAGAAATGTAGCTAATGACCAGAAAAAAGAATTTGGACAAGCTATTAATGCTCTTAAAATAGCTGCAGAAGGAAAGGTAAAATCTTTAAAAGACGAATTAGAATCCAAAGATGAAGAAAAAGGACTTTATGGTGACCTTACAAGACCCGCAGAGCCTATTGCTTTAGGATCCAGGCATCCTATTTCTTTGGTAAAAAATCAAATCATCGATATTTTCTCTCGTATAGGATTTAATGTAAGCGAAGGTCCAGAGATAGAAGATGATTGGCATAACTTTACAGCTCTTAATTTACCAGAGTATCATCCGGCAAGAGATATGCAGGATACGTTTTTTATTCAAACAGACCCTGATATTCTGTTACGTACTCATACCTCATCGGTTCAAGTACGATATATGGAAAATAATAAACCACCAATTCGTACAATTTCTCCAGGAAGAGTATATCGTAATGAAGCTATTTCTGCACGATCACATTGCTTTTTTCATCAGGTAGAAGGGTTGTATATTGACAAAGATGTTTCGTTTGCCGATTTAAAACAGACACTTCAATACTTTACTACAGAGATGTTTGGTAAATCAAGAATTAGATTACGTCCATCGTATTTCCCGTTTACCGAGCCTAGTGCAGAAGTAGATGTATACTGGGGATTAGAAACAGAGACCGATTATAAAATGACCAAAGGAACAGGTTGGTTAGAAATTATGGGTTGTGGAATGGTGGATCCAAATGTGCTTAAAAATTGTAATATAGACCCTCAGGAGTATAGTGGTTTTGCATTTGGGATGGGAATCGATCGTATCGCACTCTTATTATATGGAGTATCCGATATTAGAATGCTTAGTGAAAATGATGTGCGTTTCTTAGAACAATTTAAATCTTCACTATAGGGTATAACATGAAGAAAGATATTGAAATACCCATTGTAGAAGGTGTTTATATTGCAGTGATCAAAGAATGGGACGAAGAATTTCTTGCCCAACATTGGAACTCCTATATTATTAATGATCGTGATACTGCAATAGAAATGGTTCTGGTAGTGACCAAAGGATATGATGGAGATCGAAAAACCTCATTGCTACGTCATGGTATAGGAACGATGGAAGCAAAATCTTCTGCCAAAATCGAAATGCTCCAGGAAGAATTACTGGGGATGAATAATGAATTTGTTGTGACTTTTTTTGCAGAAAGTAAAATGTATGATAAAAAGTACGTGTTTAGAAAGCATACCATAAACGAAAACGCTTTTCAGAATTTACCAGTAATGGATCAATTGGGAGTGTTAGTAAAATAAGTACAAATTATAACTATCTTCCTGTATTAGAAGTGTAAATCAGCGCGATTTCCTTTTGCAATTAGTTCCTCCTGAAGGATAATCTTCTCTTTTTGTACAGTAATAGCTAGTGTCTTAATGTGATAAGATTATCTAAATAACGTGAGTTCGATGTAAGAAAATTTACGTCAGTCAGAGTGATTTTCAATAGAAAATTGTACTTCGACCAGGCTCAGCAGAACTATCGAAGACAAGTAAATTTTCAAGCAAAAACCTAATTTCGATACAATTTTTCTTCGTTTCACTATGAAAAATCACTTAATTTGACGGCTTTTTAAAACTAAGTCCTTACATCGAATTCACGTTAAATACCTTATTATTAGGTACAGTAACTACGTTTATACTGTTATTAAGCTCTTCTGCCAGAGAGTTTAGACTAATACTGCCCAATTTTAGTGATTATTCTTTTTTAATGGGCTTCTTATAAATAACGATTTTAATTTATACCAGAGTTGTAAGTTATGGTTAGTTAAGGAGACTAATGAGTATCGATAAAAAGCTATTATAATCGATAAAATACACATTTTAACGTTAATTATTTGTTAATAAGAAGTATTTTTCTGATTTTTGTAGCTGTAATTGGAAATACAACATATGAAGAGACTTTTACCAGCTTATGCTACGTTTTTGGTCTTGATACTTTTTGGAATGTATTCTTGCGGAAAAGAAGATTCTAATGCCTCGAATATTATGATAGTTGGCATATGGCAATTGAAGCAAGAGTTTAGTAATGAAGAAGAAAATGCGCCATTAGAAGAATTTCCGCTTTCCTCTTGTGAAAAAATGACAACTCTGGAAGTGTTAAAGAATGGTAGATTTATTGAGAAAAATTTTTATGATAATTTTGGAACAGGAGGAGAATGTATAAAGGATACTGAAGATACCCAAGGGAGTTGGAAAAAGGAATCAGATGGTAATTTTTACTTTATGTATGATAAGAGTGAAATCTTATTATTTAATGAATCTTATGTGACTGTCAAAAATGGAGATTTAGTAGTTACCATTGAGTATGATGACCCCGATTTGGGATATGAAACTACTCTAAAATTTATTTATTCAAAAAAGCATCAAGAAACGAGTTATTCATCAAAGTAAAAGAACCCGTATTTAATATACGGGCTCTTTGTAGGCTAAAATTTCTGATGAGATTTTCGGGCTGCATTAGTTTTTTGTAAAGTTTCTAATGCCCATAAATAATGTTGTTGTGTTTCCTGGGTGACGCCATGCTTACTTTTGTGAAGCATAAGGCGTTCATAAAGTTTTTTCTCTGTCATATATATTGATTTTGGTTAAAAACTATATTGATATTAGTATCTTTTATACATCCATAGAAATGCATAGGCTTACGAACTTGAAAGCTCTGATGGTTTTGTATCAGTGTTGTCAGGCTTAAGTGCTTCTAGCATAGCAATAAAATTGCTTTGTTCTTTTTTACAAAACTGATGCTCCTCTTGATAGGCTAACATATATTGATATAACTCTTCTTGGGTCATACATAATCATCTGATGTAACAAATGTAATAAAAAATTACCGAACGGTAATTGAATTTGTGTTTTATTAAGCTGAATTTTCCGTTGTGGAAGAATATGACAAAAAAGAGCTACTTAATTTATTAGCTAAACGTGTAAAAGAATTGAGGTCAAGAAAAGATGTGACCCAAGAAGACGCGCTTAATGATACCGGAATTCACTTTGGAAGAATTGAACAAGGTAAGCGAGATATTTCTTTTTCAACACTTTTTAAGATTTGTCAGTATTTTGAAATATCTCCAAAAGATTTCTTCACCAAAGACTTTGACTAAGTTTTTATGATCTAAATTTTCTTAAGTTTTATTACCAGATTTTATAGACAAAACTCGTATTTATTTTTTAGAATACTGGCATATATGCTTGTATCACTACTTTATATAATTTTAAATATAAGGAGTTCGAATTCTTACAAGAATTTTACTCTTATAGAAAGCCTAAGACCAATTTAATCTACTTTATTCTCTTTAATTAATTGTTTTAAGTGTAAAATTAAAATCTTTATTAAACGATTGCGTCTAATAAAGATTTTGTTATATATTTGTTTTTTCTAAACGAAACCGTCTAATAATGCCAAAAGTAGTAGCACAAAAGAATGATTGGATAAAACTGGGATACAAACTCTTCTCTGAGCAGGGAATTTCTGGTATTGTCATAGAAAAGATGGCCAAAAAGTTAGAATGTAACAAGTCAAGCTTTTATTGGCATTTTAAATCTAAGAAAAAATTCATTGGTGAACTTATAAATTTTTGGATTTCTTCAGAAACAGATCAAATTATACAGCAGACCGAAAAAGCAAAATCTTCTGAAGAAAAAATCGAACAATTTTTAAAAATCACTTTTAAGAATGATCCTTATTTAGAATTCATTTTTTTCTTAAAACGCTATGCTATAAAGAATAAGGAAGTGCAAGCTATCATAGATGAAATTGATACTAGAAGATTAGAGTTCACAACTCAGTTATTCCAGGAAATTGGATATTCTAAGAAAGATGCTGCTATAAAAGCGAGTATTTTTTATAAATACTTAATTGGGTATCACGAAATGATAAAAAACAAAAAACAATCCAAAAATTACCTTATAGAAGTAAAAAAGGAATTAAAACACTTTATAACAATATGAAAACAATACATGGGAAAATATTAATATTCTTTGGAGTCATTCACTCACTATTAGCAGTTTCACCATGGGCGTTTTGGAAACAATTTGCAGGATTTATGGGCAAGTCCTTTTTCAAAATAAGTGAAGGACTTTTTGAATTTCCTTTGCTCGATGGACAAATGAATTATGAAAATTTCGCAGCATTTTGGTTTTTCTATTTCGGACTTTTACTTATTCCTATTGGGGTTCTGGTAAACCATGTAGAGAAAACAAATAGGCAAATTCCCAAAAATTTCATGTGGATATATCTAATGATTGTGGGTATTGGGGTGTATATGATTCCTTTTTCGGGTATGACTTTTTTAATGTTACCGCACTCGATTTATATGCTTTACACAGACCATAAAATAAAACACACACATCAAATAAACTAAATAATGAAGCGAAATAAGTATTGGATAATCGCAGGAATAATTAACATTTTTACTGCAATCCTACATCTAATTGGTGGTCAAATAGATTTGATTAATCCTTTGATGGAAAGTAGCATTGCTTTACAAATAAGGACTGAACTATTGGGGGTTTGGCATATGGTTACTATCATGCTATTTGCTTCTTCAATACTTTATTTTAAACAAGGCATTAACACAACAAAGAAAGCAGACATAGCATTAGTTTCTTTTATAAGCTATTTATACGTCGCTTTCTCATTCGCTTTTATCTTTTCTAGTGTATATAACTCAATACTAGCGCTTCAATGGGTTTTACTTCTTCCTATTGGGGTATTGGGAGTCATTGGAGTTAAAAAATCAAAGACTAATGCTTAAAATCGGTGGATACATAAATATATTAATTGGCATTGGCCATTTAATCGGACTCATTTGGCCAGAACAAATGTTCGAAAAAACTGGTGTGCTAAAAGAAATGAAAACACTAGCACAAATTCATTTTTCTCTTCCATACTTGTTAACAGTTTTTGTTGCACTCGTCTTTATAATTTTTGGATTTTACGGACTCTCGGCAAGCGAAAAAATTAAAAAACTTCCTTTCTTAAAATTTGGTATCTACGCAATTGCTTCTATATATCTTTTTCGTGGGATTGCAGAACAATGGTATAATATAAGCCAACAGACCACTACAATATCAGAAACTATTCAATCTATAGCAGCAGTAATTATTGGTTTACTATTCCTAATTGGTGGTTTAAAAAAATGGAAATTTAAAATAGAATAAAATAGAGAACGACCTATCATACACAGAATTCGCATTTATTGCTTAGTATTCTTAGGCTTTAATGATTTGGCATAGGTATAACTATCGTTAAGATAGGAGGAAAGTAGCTCAAAATCTTCCATCAGTTTTTCGGGTACTAGTACATATTCTTTCATTACTGCACCATAGGATTTAAAAACTGTAGTTTGATGTTTTTGCATGAATAGTACCCCTTGTTCTTTAGACAATCGAATACCAATTTCACCGGCTTTATTTAATTGCGAAAACATGTGGCCATTAACAGATGTATATGGCATTGTTTTTCCTTTTCTGTCAAAATTTGGATTGGTAGCTATAAGTTTGTCATAAAATGCTAATCGTTCTTCCCACATATTGTTTCATTTTAAGAATTGCAAAATGTTACCTCTATGTAAAAATACCAAAGAAAACCTTATTTATGCGATAAGTTCAAAATTGTATTTTTCAAACTCATTTCCATTAATAATAATAGACAATTGATGTAATCCAGGATGAAATTTTCTAGTTGTAATTATTTTAAAAGACTGTTTTCTGTTAATAATGGTTATCGATTTCTCGGGATATATTTTTTCACTTATTTTAAACACTTTTTTAGACAAGCTACCATTGGCTTTCTGGTAGTAAAGCCCGTATTCTAAACGTAGTTTAGACGCAGAATTACTAGTATTATTAAGTCGAAAAGTGAATGCTAACACATCACCAATCCTAACTTTTGGTGTAAGAATCTGTAGTTTGTCAATTTTGATATGTTGAATATTACCAAAACCAAGCAATTTCATGATTTCTGTATTTCCTTGTTTCAAAAGGGTTCTACACCCATGTTTTACTAACCAATCTGTTTCTTTTGTTTTTTTGTACCATTTTTTTGCAAGGTCAACTACAATATCGGGGTTGTCTTTAGCAATATCATTTAGATTATTGGCAACACTTCTTCGTACAGTTTCTGAAGTATCATTTTTTAGATTTTCGAGAATAGGAAGGATAGGTGTTGGTTCGGTTTTTAAGAAAGGAAGTGCCATAGCCCAGGGTAAACGAGGTCTGCAACCTTCAGACGATAACCTTCTTACCATAGGGTGTTTATGTTTTGACCATTTCTTCATTTGTAACATTCCTTTTTTAGGGTTTTTTATGAGAAAAGGGCGAATAGCAAATTCACAGCTTGTGAATTGGGTAATTTTTTCGATGGCAAGTATAGAAGTGTTATAATGACCTATGCCGTAACACTCTATAAAATCCGGCAGAAACATATACTCTAAACTATTTTCTTTAATTCCTTCTTTTTGAAGCTGTTTGATAACCCGTAATAGAACATCAATATTTTGGGTATAATCATGTGATAAATGATGTTGTAATGTGATGGTAATATGACGCATTCGCTGTTTCAATTCTCTATTAGACCATTCGTCATCAAAAATTTGCTTAAAAAAAGATGAGGTATCAAAATCAGGGACAATTTTTTGAAAAGCCCCTGTAAATTTTTCAAAAAACTCCTGTGTATAAATATGTTTCAATAATTCTGCCATTGTAAATAGTGGATTTCTTTGAAACAAAATTAAAACAGGCTAGTGACAACTGTATGTCAACTGTCGATCGAGAATAGTTTTTTTAGATAGATAATCACTATTCTCGATACAATCTTTCAGTCTGTACTGAGCTATGTCGAAGTATGAGATTACTCGAATTGACATCATTTTATTATGTCGAACTCAGGTTAGTAACTAATTATTTTACTTTCAGAATTTCGAACAGGACTAATAAAAAATAGTTGCCGTATAACACAAGTACGCTAGTAGCTTTTTATAGCCACAAAGTAATATTCTGTTACTACTATGATTTTGTTTAAATACCTTCTTCTGGGTTATTACCATTAACTGTAAGTTGCCTTTGCTTAAGTAGCTCTACAGCCCACTTATAATGTTGTAACATTTCCTGGGTTACACCATATTTTTTTTTGTAACGCATTAACCTCTCGTATAATTTTTTCTCTGTCATGACTATTGATTTTTAATTTATATTTTCACTTTTCTTCTTCTTTTAAATTGTTATCAGGTTTTAAGGCATTTAATATTTTAATAAAATTGCTTTGGTCTTTTTCGCTAAACAAATGTTCTTTTTGATATGCCAACATATAGTGGTATAACTCTTCTTTTGGATTACTATCGGGTTTTAAAGTTTTTAATAATGCAATAAAATTGCTTTGGTCTTTTTCACTAAATAGATGTTCTTTTTGATACGACAACATATAGTGATACAACTCTTCTTTGGTCATAACTTGAGATATCTTTTTATTTTATAATATGCAATATACTGCATAATTATAACAGATAATCAAGTGTTTAACAAAATAAAGGTACCTGCTGTATTTTTGCTAACAGGAAATTAGTCATTTTTGAGGATGGCTAAAGATGATAAATTCAAAGAAGCATTAGGCAATCGACTGCGAAGTTTACGGCTAGACGCTGGATTGACATTGGTAGAATTAGCCGAAAAATCCGGAGTAAGTTACCGAACTATTATTGATATTGAAAAAGCAGACACCAGACCTTCTGTCGAAGTAATCAGGCTGCTTTGCAATGTATTAGAGTATCCTCTCTCTGACTTTTTTAAATTCAAATACTAAACCAATAGGGTATACGAATAGTATTATCTCATGTTTGTAGCACTAAAAAATGTTAAAAACCTAACCTATAGGTATATATTTTATTCTAGGTATAGGTAATTGATCCCACAATTAAGAAACTGTTTAAAAAGCGTATTTTCTAAAAACTACCAATTTTAGATATACATGATTTGTAAACATGTTCTTAAGACTTTTCCCTGATCTTAAATTACGGCGAAAATTCTTACAATTCTTACGGGAACCCGTATGGGATGTATTAATTTTTTTTATATAGACTATGTATTTTAACTAATATTTATTCAAAATAATAGTTAAAACTAGTTGTGACCCCTTCAAAAGTAGGGGGTAAATCCCCCTTCTCCCTTATTTCAATGTTATATATTTTTAGGGTTCATTACATTTACGATACTATCCAGATATAATGCTTTATAACTTTACTGTTGAAGTTAGTACTCCCAACGCTTCTTAAAATCATTCGAGAAAGATAGTACATGGTTTACATCTTCTCTTGTGCTCTGCAACTTTTGGCCAAAGGATGTTGTTTAAGCGTATCTAGTGCCCAATGATAATGTTGTAATACTTCTTGGGTTACACCGTGTTTACTTTTATATAGCATAAGACGTTCGTACAGTATTTTCTCTGTCATCATATATGTTTTTTTAATGTATAGCTTATAAGTTTATTCTTCTTTTGAGTTATTATCAGGTTTAAGGGTTTCTAGTATGGACATAAAATGACTTTGATCATTTTTGGTAAATAAATGCTCTTGTTGATATGCCAACATATAGTGATATAACTCTTCTTTGGTCATTACTTATGATATCTCTATACAAATATAATAATTTTTGCCGAGAAAACAACCCCTTGTATTCGATCCCTTGTAAACAATACATTTTGCTCAACTTTGCTGTATGGGTAGAAATAGAGTAAAACCAATGCCGCAATCTGTTAAAAATTTTGGTATCAAAATAAAAGAATTAAGACAGCAACGTAATATGTCTCAAATGGATGTTGGTGCTGCTCTTGGGATTGATCGTGAGAATATTAGAAAATATGAAAAAGGAATTCAAGAACCAAGGTTATCTATTGTTATTAAATTTGCGGCTGTGTTTAATGTTTCTTTTAATGAACTATTTGATTTTATAAAAGAAAAATAATCCTTTTAGAGTAATATAGTATTAAAAAACCTTCCTGCACCATGCAAGAAGGTTTTTTATGATTAGAATGTATTCCTGCACGATGCAGGAAGCTTTTCTAACTGTAGATTTTGCACCTGCATCGTGCAGCATGCTTTTCTAAATCTGGATTTTGCTCCTGTATCCTGCAACAAAGTTTTTTAACCCTGGTAAGAGTTGTTGCATCATGCAGTAATCATTCTACTCTTGTATCATTTCTTCTTCTATATCGGTATCGGTGCTAATTGCTCCTCTTTTTTCTACAAGGATATTATATTGCTCGGTTAGTGTATTGATTTCTTGTACTACAGTATCATAATCCTTAGATGGGTTTAGGGTGGCATGAGCCGTAATATGATTAATTAGTATGGTATAGCTTTCTTTGGCTTTGTCTCTAAGCTCGGTAACATTTACCTTACTATCTACGGCATATTCGGTATTACGTTCCAGGTATTTGGTATTAAACAAATCATTACTTTCTCCCAGTTCTTTTGCCCAATCGGCAAGTCCCAAAGCAGTAATCGCAGATTTTAGAGAAGAAACAGTAGACCAATCTTGTATAAGATTACGCAGGTTGGTAGTTTCTGTCTGGTAATTTTGCCTTGCAATAGTACCACCATATTGATCTATACTCTGCAATAGGTCTTTGCCAGCATCTTGTTTGGTTTGGTCATAATGATAAGTATATGCTTCTACAGCTGTTCTTATCCCTATAATGGCAAGGTCTCGACGTTTATCTAGTGCTTCTAGCTCCTGGGTGATGGTACTGCCCAGTTGTTTTTTATATACCCCATCCATAACAGAGATTTGCTGGTTTAAGGCATCGATCTGTGTTACAACCTGTAATGCCTGTGGGTCTCGCTGAAGTACAATTTTTTTTACATCGGTAAGATACTGTATAAACTCGCTATTGCGAAATTTATAAAAAGTGGGTGTAGTAAACATTGGTTTTAAGAGTTTTAAAAAGGTTAATGAATTATGTTTGTTGGTTTAATAGTTTTTTATTGTTGTGTTTGTTATATTTTAATCAACCATTGATTCCCTGTCAATTGTCTATAATTATTCATTATTAGAAAACTATAAAATAATCTGTACTGTTCAATCTTTGAATAATATTCATTCAGTTCATTAAATGATTCACTTAAGTATGGATATTCACTTACAATTTCTCTCATTTTAGAGCTAAACTGGACAATAAACTCTCTATTATTTACATTCTCAGTTTTATCATTGTCATCTACCTTTATATTTTCAAGAAACCTTAAAATATTAATGTTTTCAATCTTTTGTGGTTTGCTACAAGCAACAGAGTGTGTTCCTGCTTGGGTATAAGTATTTCTTTTGTGCCCTTGCAGGTCAGCAGCATTCTTAAAATTGGAATAGTTTAAAATATCCTTTCTAACTTTTACTAACTCGTTAACATCAGTCGTTGAGGGTGAGGCATAAATAACATACACTTTTGAATTGAAAGTGTTATGTATATGCATTAACAGATTTTGCTGCTCTTTATATATGTTATATCTGAAATAAGGTTCATTCCAATAACTCCATTCTTTACCAGTAGAAACAGTAATATATTCAGGTCTTTTGTATTGAAATAATAAGTTAGCCTTCATTTCGGGTACATTATCAAGTTCTACTCCTAAATATTGTTCCATCTCATAAGCAATATCCCTTAATTCTAAACCATGAAAATGTGGGCGAAACCAAAATGGATGCCCTAACTTTCTCCATAATCTTCTATTTCGAGAAAAAGATGAAGAATCAAAGCCAAGTGAACCTTCTTGGACTTGTCCTAAAGGAAAGTAAATTTCAGAACGTTTATCTAGTTCATTATTGAAGTAACTCTCATAAGTTTTTTCCTCAAATTTTGCTCTCATAGTTTGTTCTCTATTATGACACCCAACAACAATATAAACCCAATAAGGCTTATCAGTTTATGATTTATAAAAGCGGGGTAATTTTTAAATTTTTCTGGATAGAAAAATTTGAGAAGACTAATTTAAAAAGAAAAATGGTAAAACCAATAATGATTTACCACAGAGATTATAGCGATTTTTCTTTGTTACCAAGGCTAGGTATTATTGGTGCTGGGTTTATAGTTTATAAAGAGAGTTATTAACTGTTTTACAGTTTCTTAAGAAAATAACCTTATAATAGTTCATAACTGTCATGTCTTTGGCCTAGACCTTCAAGGTTTTAAAAACCTTGAAGGTCTACGAAAGTGCTTTTTTGTGCTGCTGGCATAAAAACAAATCATCAATAAATAATATTAGTTATCAAAAACTTTGCAACTTTGCTTCTTTTAGACTTTGTAACTAGCTATTTGTTAAACTAATATCCAACCTTCTCCCTAACTCTTGCTAATACAGTATTGGCAATAGCAGTAGCTTTTTGGGCTCCTATAGCCAGAGCTTCGTCTATTTCATTAAGATTATCCATATAATAGGCATAGCGTTCACGTTCAGAAGCAAATTTTTCAATCAGTAATTCATAAAAAGCTTGTTTTGCATGTCCATATCCGTAGTTTCCTCCCTGATAATTCTTACGCATTTCTTCTTGCTGTTCTACCGTAGCGATAAGCTTATATAACGCAAACAAGTTACAGGTATCTGGATCTTTTGGTTCTTCTAGCGGAGTACTATCGGTCTCGATAGACATAATCTGCTTACGTAGTTTTTTATCTGGTAAAAAGAGATTAATGATATTTCCTTTTGACTTACTCATTTTCCCACCGTCTGTTCCTGGCACATACATAGTTTCTTTTTGCACCTGGGCCTCAGGTATTACAAACATTTCACCCATTTGGTTATGCATTCGTGAAGCTACATCTCGAGTCATTTCAAGATGTTGTAGCTGATCTTTTCCTACAGGAATAATCTCTGCATCATAGAGTAGGATATCGGCCGCCATTAGCATAGGATATGTAAATAATCCAGCGTTTACATCTTCAAGGCGATCTGCTTTATCCTTAAACGAATGTGCAAGTGTTAGTCGCTGATAAGGGAAAAAGCAGCTTAGATACCACGATAACTCTGTTACCTGTGGGATATCACTCTGTCGATAAAAAACAGTTTTTTCTATATCCAGCCCACAAGCCAACCAGGCAGCAGCAGTAGAGTAGGTGTTTTCTCGTAATGTCTTGGCATCCTTTATTTGTGTAAGCGAGTGCATATTGGCAATAAATAAAAACGAATCGTTTTCTGGCTCATTGGCCATTTGGATTGCCGGTATGATAGCTCCTAAGAGGTTTCCTAAATGCGGAGTGCCTGTACTCTGTATTCCTGTTAGAATTCTGGACATGGTAATATATTATCTTTTATTACGGTTTTAAGTTGTAAACCCTGGTTAAGTATCTTATTAATTTCTAAAATTTAATGAAGTATTTAGTTTACAGATTTTAGTATTATAAATAATGTTCTGCCTGCTTATACTTCAAGTATATAACTATACTATTTTCGGCAAAGGTAATTTTTTTGTTCACATAGCTCAAACCAATTGTGTATTTTTGGGGAGATGCATATACTAAGAAACATACTTATCCTACTATGGCGTATCTGGTTTTATATCGTTATGGGTATACCTATACTTATTATGTTTCCTGTGTTATTAGTGCTTTCGTCGAGAGAAGAATGGTATTCACAATTTTTTGTAGTTGCTAGGTTATGGGCAAAAATCGTGTTGTATGGATCCGGTTTTTTACCCAAAGTTACCAAAGAAGCAGAACCAGATCGTAAAAAAAGTTACATGTTTGTTGCTAATCATACCTCGATGACCGACATTATGTTAATGCTGTATGCTATAAAAAATCCTTTTGTATTTGTAGGGAAAAAGGAATTGGCAAAAATCCCGATTTTTGGATTTTTCTATAAACGTACTTGTATATTGGTAGATCGAAGTAGCCAGCGAAGCAGGAAAGAAGTATTTGACCGTGCGCAGGCAAGGTTACATGATGGTACAAGTATTTGTATTTTTCCTGAAGGAGGAGTTCCCGATGATGAATCTGTGATTTTGGATGAATTTAAAGATGGAGCCTTCAGATTAGCGATAGATCACCAAATTCCTATTGTACCGTTAGTGTTTTTAGATAATAAAAAGCGATTTTCATACACTTTTTTTAGCGGGAGCCCAGGAATTATGAGAGCTCGTGTTCTTAAAGAGGTCCCTACAGAAGGATTAACACAAGAGCATAAAAAAGAGCTGAAAGAAAAAACACATACTCTTATTTTAAAAAAATTAGAAGCAGATCTAACTATATGAAAAACCGAAAGCCGCTTCTCCCCAGAAACGGCTTTGTTCATCATTGCTTTTTAAAGCAATAACTACCTAACCAACTAAAAAATCTTTATATTTCTTAAAATTTGATACTTACTCCAGTGTATACTCCAAAATAGTATGGTTTAAAATTATTGGCATTGTCATTAAATGCATTAAACTGATATTTAAAAATAGGCTCAAGATTAATCTCAAATTGATCTGATATTTTATAATCGACACCCAACCCTATATTACCACTAAAACTTACATCATTAAGATTGCTGGCTTCGCCTATAGGAGTTTCAAAATCACCAGCCTCTATAGAGATTTCGTTATCCTGTAAGAATAATGTACTGATACCCCCAATCATATTTACTCCAATTTTTTTATCAACCAAAGCATATTTCATTTCAACCGGAACTTCTAAATAGGCAATACTTTGATTAAGTAATCCTACATTTTGCTTTTGTTCTATCGCATTTCTGTTAAGATCAGAAAATTCTGGCCCGATATCGGTGTTTCTTACGTTTCCAATGTCAGAAATCAAAATGGCTCCAGCAGTAGAATTGTAACTTACATTTTCTAGATTTTGACCAACAGCAGATGGAGAAAAACCAACACCTTCGGTATTATAACTAAGATCTACTTTGTTTACCCCAGAACGAACACTAAATCTTTTATTAATAGCGTAAGAAACATGTATACCATAACTCATATTTACTTGCCCGCTTTTATTGTTATCTGCAAATTGAGCATCGATTGAAGATCCGCTTCCGATAGAACTATAATATACCGGGGCAACATTAGGTGCAACATTCCATTTTTTTGTTGATGTGGATTCTTCGGTTATTTCTTCATCTTCACCATCTTTATGTATAGCATCAAAAATAGATTTCTTACCATTGTCATTTGCATTCTCAACACCTTCTTTGGGAGTTTTGTTGTTTCTATCGTTATTATCACTATTCTTTTCTGCTAAACCTTGAGTGTTTGTGTTACTTTTCTCATTTGGCGTTGTAAAAAGAGGATGTTCTTTTTCTGAAATAAACTTTTTATTCTGCTGATCAGCTATAGTGGTTTTTTCTGTTGTATTCTCTTGCGCAACAATAGGGTCTTCTTTTTGCTTAGAAGCGATTTGTGCGGTACTGCTATTATTTGTTGCAGAATGATTCACTATTGGGTTCTTAGTTACAGAATGGGAGGAAGGGTTAAATTTATCACCATTTTTGGGTTTTGAAGGCACTTGCTCCAAGGCCTTAACAACTGCATTTTCTTTGGTAGTAGAAGGCTTAAAATAGTTATGTTGACCAGCATCATTATCCTGATCAGGATTAGTGTTTTTTGGTTTTTGATTAGTTGGGTTGGTTTCTTTTTCTTCTGAAATGACTATAACATCTTCTGTAGGAGATTTAACCTGCTTGTTAGGTGTTGTTTCTGTATGTTCAATTATATTTTGAGTATCAGAATCTGTGATGGTATCATTTTGTTGTAGATCATTAGTGTTAAACGGTAAAGAGCTTATACCAAATATAAGTGCAATTAATGCTGCAACACCAGCAACTCTATACCAAAATGGTATTAGAAAAACTCTTTTTTTGTTTTTATTTTGACGTGCCTTTATTTTTTCCCATACTATTTCATCGGGAATGACTTCAAAATCTTTGAATTTTTCCTGAAATAAACGATCTATATTTTTTTTATCACTCATCTTCGTTCTTCAATTGGTCGAACATAAAGCTCTTGGTTGGTTTGTAATTTTTCTTTTAAAATATTTCTTGCTCTAGCCAGATTAGATTTAGAGGTTCCTACAGATATTTCTAACATCTCTGCAACTTCTTTATGAGAATAACCATCTAACACATAAAGATTAAATACTAACCGATATCGATCGGGTAGTTGCTGTATAATCTCTAAAAGATAATCCAGAGAAATCTCTTCTTCATCTACTTCAACTTCAACTTCTTCAATCTGTTCTTCATTAATGATATCAAAAACTTTTTGTTTCCGATATTTTTGTAACGCTGTATTAATAGTTACTCGTTTTATCCACCCCTCAAAAGAGCCTTGGTTTTTATATTGACCAATTTTATCAAAAATGGTTATAAAAGCATCTTGCAAGGTATCTTCTGCACTCGAGGTATCGCTAGAATATTTTAAGCAAATCGAAAACAATTTACTGCTGTATAATCTATACAATTGTTCTTGCGCCTGAGCATTTTTTTTCTTACATCTTTTTATGAGTTGGTCTAAACCCACTAACAACTATTTTTAGTTTGCCCATTTTCTAATGCATAAAAACGGGTTTAATTTATAATACAGGTACTTCTACGGTTAAAAATTGATTATCTCCATTTTCGTCTCTTCCTTGCCAGAACCTAAAGATGTAAGAATCTTCATTTCCTACCAAAAAATCAAAAGACACTTCGACTAGATCTGTCGTTTCTAAATCGTTACAATTACCTCTGTTAACTACTAAATTAACTACAGATACTGTTCGTTCATTTCCTAGTCTGTCATAATCAAATCCAGCAAAAGAATGGCAATCTGTTGGTCTGTAATAAGACACAGTAATTGTATATATTTCTTCTCGATTAAACTGATCGGGAAGTGAAGCTTCCTGTACAGTAGCTAATTCATAAAAGAAACTTGTTCCATTGTCGTCATCAGAACATCCGGTTAAGATAACTGCAATAAAAAATGTTAAAACTATTTTTATCCTTCTCATTTTCTTGGGGTTTTGAGAGATCGTATAATACATCCATTAGGTAGATGCTCTAATGCAGATAAGGTTGCTTTTAAGGTATAAAAAAATCCCGAAGCTTCGGGATTTTAGTATTTTTATTAAGAAAGTTTTATTCTTTTGCAATTTTTATGGCTTCTTTGATTTTTTCTTCAAGTTCTTCCATAAGTTCTGGATTATCATTAAGTAAAGATTTCACTGCATCTCGTCCTTGCCCTAATTTAGTGTCTTGATAGCTAAACCAGGAGCCACTTTTCTTGATAATCTCATAGTCTACACCAATATCAATGATTTCTCCATTTTTAGAAATACCCTCTCCATACATGATATCAAATTCTGCAGTTCTAAAAGGTGGTGCCACTTTGTTTTTTACTACTTTAACTCGTGTTTTGTTTCCTTGTACTTCACTATTACTATCTTTGATCTGTGTAGAACGACGAATATCTAAACGTACTGAAGCATAAAATTTTAAAGCGTTACCACCAGTGGTCGTTTCGGGATTTCCAAACATTACCCCGATTTTTTCACGAAGCTGATTAATAAAAATTACGGTACAATTGGTTTTACTAATTGAACTGGTTAATTTTCGAAGCGCCTGAGACATTAAACGTGCATGAAGCCCCATTTTAGAATCCCCCATTTCACCTTCGATTTCACTTTTAGGAGTAAGTGCTGCCACAGAATCAATAACGATAATATCGATAGCCCCAGACCTGATTAGGTTATCAGCAATCTCTAAAGCCTGCTCCCCATGATCTGGTTGAGAAATAATTAGATTATCTATATCTACGCCTAATTTTTCTGCATAAAAACGATCAAAAGCATGCTCTGCATCAATAAATGCTGCAATACCTCCGGCTTTTTGTGCCTGTGCAATAGCATGTAAAGTAAGTGTTGTTTTACCAGAAGATTCTGGCCCGTAAATTTCAACGACTCTTCCTTTAGGATATCCACCTACACCTAATGCAAGATCTAAACCGAGAGAGCCTGTAGGAATTACATCTACTTCTTGTACAGAACTGTCACTCATCTTCATTACAGTTCCTTTTCCGTAGGCCTTATCTAATTTATCAAGGGTAAGTTTTAATGCTTTTAATTTTGCGTCTTTCTCTGTACTCATTTGTTGTTCAAATATATCGGGATTTGACATTGATAATAAACTTTTTGCTAAAATACTATTTCTTTTTGTAGTTGGGATGCGGATTCTAAAATCGTTATTAACAACAAACACTTGCACTTTATTTTAAGATTTAGAGTTTTTTAAATTGTAACTAAACACTGATCACATATTTTTTTAGGGGTATAGCGCAACCCTTTTGTTTTTATAGCATCTACATAAAAAGCAAACATGAACAAAAGCAGAAGGAAAGAGAAAGATGAAATTTCTTAAAAAGGTCGTAAGACATAATCTTGATGGCTGCACAATTACTAAAATTAGTAATTGTATAGTAGAAGGTGGCTAGCTTCGTTATTATATTTTTTAATCGTTAAATTATTTAATAACGAATTAGCCCAAAAAATGCCTTGAAATTTATTCCAAGGCATTTTTTATATTCAAAAATTAGAATTTATTGATTTGCATTATCAGAGTTGTCTGTGTCTCTGGGGTCGCACAAAGGATTTGAAGGAAACCTATCGCAAAAACCGTTTCCACCATTGATACTTTGTTGTTCTTTTTTATTCAGTGTTTTTGATCCGATTAAACCTGTTAAGTGTTTCATTTTATGAGATTTTAAGATTATGTATAAATATAGAACATTTGTAGAAATTTAATATGAGTTTTATTTATTTGAAAAAGATGAATTACTTCAGGTAAAAATATAGGTTGCGAATTCCATTTTTCGGGACTGAGATTTTTTTAACAAAAAAAAATAAGGTTAGAGGTGGAAAGGAAATTTTTTACCATGCTAAAACTCAAATAGCAGCCTTTGGATATTGCTTTATGATTTGTATTTTTGCCAAAAAATAAATAGTTTCTTTTAACTTAAAACGTAAGTATAGCATGCAACTGTACAACAAATTAAGTGCAAAAGAAAGAGCAGCTCTTATCGATGAAGCCGGCACAGACCGACTTACGCTATCTTTCTATGCATATGCACATATTGGGAATCCACAAATTTTTAGAAATCACCTTTTTATTCATTGGAATGAACTTGATGTCTTGGGTCGTATCTATGTGGCTAAAGAAGGTATAAATGGACAGTTATCTGTTCCTGCACCTAATTTTGAAGCTTTTAAAAAACACTTAGACAGTATTTCTTTTCTAGAAAATGTACGCCTTAATATTGCAAGAGAGCAAGACACAAAATCCTTTTTGAAACTAAAAGTCAAAGTTCGTAAAAAGATTGTAGCAGATGGATTAGATGACGATACATTCGATGTAACCAACAAAGGAGTGCATGTTGATGCTTCTGCGTTTAATGAACTTATCGAAGATCCTAATACGGTACTGGTCGATATGCGTAATCATTATGAAAGTGAAATAGGTCATTTTAAAGGAGCCGTTACACCCGATGTAGATACGTTTAGAGATTCTTTGGATATCATCGAAGAAGATCTTAAAGATCATAAAGAAGATAAAAAACTGGTAATGTATTGTACTGGGGGTATACGCTGTGAGAAAGCCAGTGCATATTATAAGCATAAAGGATTTAAAAATGTATTTCAATTAGAAGGGGGGATTATAGAATATGCGAGGCAAGTCGAAGCTCAAGGTTTAGAAAATAAATTTCTGGGTAAAAACTTTGTGTTTGATCATAGAAGAGCAGAGCGTATTTCTGACGATATAATCGCTAATTGTCATCAATGTGGTACCCCATGTGATACCCATGTGAATTGTGAAAATGAAGCATGCCACCTATTGTTTATACAATGTGAAAATTGTGCGGCAGAGCTAGAAAACTGTTGCTCGACAGAGTGTATGGAAGTTAATAGATTATCATTTGAAGAACAAAAAGCATTGCGAAAAGGTAAAGGAAATAGTAATAAAATCTTTAAAAAAGGTCGTTCTGAAGCATTAAAATATAAAAAGTAACACCTAAAAAGGTGAAGATACTATAGCAGATAGTTTTTTTTATCCTCATTTCATAGTATCTTTAACGATTGATACGTTAGAAATTATATATTTCTAACTTTAGTAAGAACCATATTTGTTGCGATTATGATCGCAGACAAATTTCAATATAGATAAAAAATATGGGGTGTAACAGTTGTTCCTCCGCAAAAGACGGGCAACCTAAGGGTTGTAAGAATAATGGTACCTGTGGTACAGATGGTTGCAATAAATTAACGGTTTTTGATTGGTTATCCAATATGTCACTTCCTGGTGGATCATTACCTTTTTCTTATGTTGAAATACGATTTAAGAACGGTAGAAAAAATTTCTTTAAAAATACAGAAAATCTTTCTTTAAGCATTGGAGATATTGTTGCAACAGAGTCTTCTCCTGGTCATGATGTAGGAATTGTTACTCTTACTGGAGAGTTAGTTCGTATCCAGATGAAAAAAAAGAAAGTAGAACTTGATAGTGAAGACATAAAAAAAGTCTACCGAAAAGCATCTCAAAAAGATATTGATATATGGCAAAAAGCTCGTGACAGAGAAGAAGCTATGAAGGTTCGTGCTCGGGAAATCGCAATTCGATTAGAGCTGCAAATGAAAATTTCTGATATCGAATTTCAAGGTGATGGATCTAAAGCTACTTTTTATTACACAGCAGAAGAGCGAGTAGACTTTAGGCAGTTAATAAAGGAGTTTGCGCACGAGTTTAATACTCGTATAGAAATGCGACAAGTAGGCTTTAGGCAAGAAGCTGCACGATTAGGAGGTATTGGTTCCTGTGGGAGGGAACTATGTTGTTCTACCTGGCTTACCGATTTCAGATCAGTAAATACTAGTGCAGCTAGGTACCAGCAATTATCTTTAAACCCGCAAAAACTTGCTGGTCAATGCGGAAAACTAAAATGTTGTCTTAATTATGAATTAGATGCATATATAGATGCACTTAATAGTTTTCCTAAAACAGACATAAAGCTTCGAACAGATAAAGGAACTGCTGTATGTCAAAAAATAGATATTTTTAAAGGATTGTTGTGGTATGCTTATGAAGGCGAATGGATGAATTGGCACAGAATATCTACCGAAGATGTTAATGAAATTATTGCGGCAAACAAGAACAATGAAAAAGTAGCGAGCTTAGAAGATTTTGCTTCAGAATTAATAGAAGATACTAAAACAGATTTTGAGAACGTTGTAGGACAAGATAGCTTAACGCGATTTGATCAGCCTAAACGTAGCAAAAGAAGGAATCGTAACAAAAGAAAAAATAAAAACAGGAGATCTTCAGATAAGCAAACAGCAGTTTCAAATAAATCAAAAGAAGGGAATTCTGATAGAACAAATAAATCAAATAATCGAGGTAATAAAAAACGTAGGTCTCGTAATAGGAATAATGATAAAACTTAGGTTTTTTTTAATAGTATGTATTGTAATTGGTATGATCTCCTGCGATGATAAGCAGGTTTTCGATACTTATCATACAGTAGCTAATGCATGGGAAATGGATGAGAAAGTGAGTTTTACACTTCCAGAACTCGACACAACACAACCCTATAATTTGTTTATAAATATTCGTAATAATAATGAATACAAATACAGCAATTTGTTTTTAATTAGTGAAATGAAATTTCCGAACGGTAAGATAGTTACTGATACCTTAGAGTATCGTCTTGCAGCACCTGATGGAAAATGGTTAGGAACAGGTTTTTCTGATCTTAAAGAAAATAAATTGTGGTATAAAGAAAATGTAAGTTTTAAAGAAAAAGGAAATTATACGATAACTATAGAGCATGCTATGAGAAAGAATGGTGAAGTAAATGGGATATCGTCATTAGAAGGAATTACAGATATAGGATTTAGGATAGAAAATGTTCAAAATCCCTAATAAATTATAAAAATAGAACCTATCTTCTATCCAGGATAGGCAAAAAATATCATTAAAATACTTTTAGAGAAAGGTCGGATAATGAGGACATCAACAAAAAGGGAAAAACCTCTTCTGATCTTTTAAAAAATAGAATTAAATAGCTGAGATATGGCAAAGGCAAAACCCAAATCAACAAAAAAAAGAACAAAAACTCCTGCGAGTAATACCATAAAATACATAAAAGCATTTTGGATACTATTTGGATCAGGATTGTTTTTAATAGCCTTACTTTTTCTTCTGGCTAGTTGGGGCGTTTATGGAGAAATGCCTAAATTCGAAGAATTAGAAAACCCGCAAAATGACTTGGCAACCCAGATTATCTCTTCAGATGGGGTGCAAATAGGAACCTTTTTTAAAGAAAATCGTACTCCTGTAAGTTATGAAGATCTACCACAACATTTGGTTGATGCCTTGGTGGCAACAGAAGATGCCAGATATTATGATCACTCTGGGATAGATGCCAGAGGAACATTAAGAGCATTTGTTTTTTTAGGAACCAAAGGAGGGGCAAGTACGATATCACAACAGCTAGCCAAGCAATTATTTACCGGAGGGTCAAAGAATAAGATCGAGCGATATTTGCAAAAAATACAGGAATGGGTAATTGCAACTCGTTTAGAGAGACAATATACCAAGAAAGAAATTGTAACGATGTATCTTAATAAATATGATTTTCTTAATCAGGCTATTGGTATAAGTTCTGCATCGAGAATTTATTTCGGAAAAAGCCCTAAAGATCTTAATGTAGAAGAAGCAGCTGTATTGGTAGGAATGTTAAAAAATTCATCACTTTATAATCCACTTCGTAGACCAGAAATGGTAAAAACAAGAAGAGATGTGGTTCTTAATCAGATGGAGAAATATGAGTACATTACAGAAAAACAACGAGATAGTTTAAAACAATTACCACTTAAACTGGATTACTCTCCAGAAGGTCATAATGATGGGACTGCAACTTATTTTAGAGAATACGTAAGAAGTTGGATGTCAAAATGGGTAAAAGAGAATCCTAAAGGAGAAAATGCTGATGGCGATCCCGAATATTTTGATATCTATAGAGATGGATTACGAATTAATGTAACTATAGATTCTCGTATGCAAAAATATGCCGAAGAAGCAGTACAGGAGCATATGGCAAATCTTCAAAAAGAATTTGATAAACAAGAAAAAGATAATAAAACCACTCCTTTTAGAGATTTAACAGAGGATGAAGTAAAAAGAATACTGAATCGTAGTATTAAATCTTCTGCCAGGTGGAAAAAGATGCTTAGCCAGGGTAAAAGCGAAAAAGAAATAAGACAGTCTTTTGATAAAAAGGCAGAGATGAGCATATTTAGTTGGAAAGGAGAAATAGACACAATAATGACTCCTAAGGATTCTATCTTATATTATAAAAAGTTTTTACGCTCGGGATTAATGTCGATGGAACCACAAACCGGGCATGTTAAAGCTTGGGTAGGAGGAGTAAATTATAAGCATTTTCAGTATGATCATGTATATCAGGGTGCACGACAGGTAGGATCTACATTTAAGCCTTTTGTGTATGCAACTGCAATCGACCAACTTAAACTTTCTCCTTGCGATACATTGCCAAAATCTCAAATAACAATTTCGGCAGGTTCTCATGGTGTAATTGATAATGACTGGACACCAAAAAATAGTGATGCAGATTATACAGGGTATATGAGTCTTAAAGAAGCATTAGCCAAATCTGTGAATACAATTTCTGCTCGTTTAATGGATAGAATCGGGCCAGAACCTATTGTTCGTCTTGCAAAGAAAATGGGAGTAGAATCAGATATTCTTGAAGTAGCTTCTATAGCATTAGGATCAGTAGATTTGAAATTATCAGAAATGGTAGGAGCCTATAGTACATTTGCGAATCAGGGAATATATACCAAACCGGTAACCATTACTAGTATAGAAGATAAAAACGGAACTGTTTTATATCAGTTTGTTCCCGAAACAAGTGATGTGATTAGTAAAGAAGCTGCCTATGTGACCATTAATCTAATGGAAGGTGTTACCCAATCTGGTTCTGGAGTACGTTTGCGTACAGGACCTTCATCGAGATATGATATAAAAAATGTAGTCACTGGCCACCCATACAAGTTTACAAACCCTATAGCGGGTAAAACAGGAACAACACAAAATCAAAGTGATGGTTGGTTTATGGGTATTGTTCCTAACCTTTGTACAGGAGTTTGGGTTGGAGGAGATGATAGAGCTACGCATTTTAGAACAACTACTTTTGGTCAGGGAGCTACAATGGCATTACCGGTCTGGGCACTATTTATGAGAAAATGCTATGAAGATAAAACATTAAAGATTTCTAAAGAAGCTTTTCCTAAGCCAGAAAACTTAACTATCGAAGTAGATTGCAAGGCTTTTAAGAGAAATAATATCCAGGATGAGAACATAGATGAGTTCAGTCTTTAAAATAAGCTTTACCTGGTTTAAAAGATTCTTAAAACTATCTAATTTCAAAAGATGAGATACTGTTTTTTTTAGTACTTTTAGTCTGCTAAAATTAGAACACTATGATTCGTAAAACGGTACCCAATGTTACCGAAGCTTTGGTTGGTATCAAAGATGATATGACCTTTATGCTTGGAGGGTTTGGCCTATGTGGTATTCCCGAAAATACTATTACAGAACTTGTAAAATCAAATATCAAAGGTCTTACCTGTATATCCAATAATGCAGGAGTTGATGATTTTGGATTAGGGCTTCTACTTCAAAAAAAGCAAATCAAAAAAATGATCTCTTCTTATGTAGGAGAAAATGATGAATTCGAGCGTCAAATGCTTAGCGGCGAATTAGATGTAGAGCTTATCCCACAAGGAACGTTGGCAGAAAGATGTCGTGCTGCTCAGGGAGGTTTTCCTGCAATCTATACTCCGGCAGGTTATGGTACCGAAGTAGCCGAAGGAAAAGAGACTCGAGAATTTAATGGCAAAATGTATGTGTTAGAGCATGCGTTTAAAGCCGATTTTGCATTTGTGAAAGCCTGGAAAGGCGATGAAGCCGGAAATTTGATCTTTAAAGGAACTGCAAGAAACTTTAATCCTTGTATGTGTGGTGCTGCAAAAATAACAGTGGCCGAGGTAGAAGAATTAGTTCCCGCAGGAACCTTAGACCCAGACCATATACATATTCCGGGGATATTTGTTCAGCGAATTTTTCAAGGACAAGATTATGAAAAAAGAATCGAGCAACGTACAGTTCGTAAAAAAGAAGAAGTTTAATCTTTTTTGATAGATGTAAAATCATTTTTATAACCTATCGAAAAAAGAGTATATCACTTCAAATTAATATTATTTGTTTTTAAAACCTTAAATACACACAAATTATGGCTGCATTACGATTAGGAGATGAAGCACCAAACTTCATTGCACAAACTACAGAAGGAGAAATAGATTTTCATAATTGGTTAGGAGAAAATTGGGGAATTCTATTTTCACATCCGGCAGATTATACTCCTGTTTGTACTACAGAATTAGGTACAGTATCAAAATACACAAATGAATTTAATAAACGCAATGTAAAAGTTGCTGCACTAAGTGTAGATGGCTTAGAATCTCATCATGGGTGGATTAAAGATATTAATGAAACACAAGACACAACAGTTAATTTTCCTATCATAGCTGATGAGGATAGAAAGGTATCAGAATTATATGATATGATTCATCCTAATGCAGATAGTCAACTAACAGTACGTTCTGTTTTTGTAATAGCACCAGATAAAAAAATCAAACTTACAATAACATATCCAGCTTCTACAGGAAGAAATTTTGATGAGCTATTGCGCGTTATTGATTCGCTTCAGTTAACGGCATATCATAAAGTGGCCACACCTGCAAATTGGAATCCTGGAGAAGATTGCGTTATTGTACCCTCTGTACCTAATGAAGAAATAGCCGAATTATTCCCAAAAGGGTATAAAGAGGTAAAACCTTATTTAAGGATGACACCTCAGCCTAATTTAAATTAGCAAGTATGAAATAAGCCATAACAATTAGGTTGATACCCAACCGAAATGATTATATGGCGATTCCATCTGACCATTGAAAAATAATAAATACATAAACAGATGAAACGAACATTAAGAAATTTAAAAATTACTTCACAAAAGTTGATGTTTAAAATTCTTAATGAGAGAACGAAGTGGTTATACACGTTCTCAATTTTATAATTAACGTATAATCAAATAATTACTAAAATTTAAACATGTGAAATTAGAGTTTACATGCTCTCAATGTAAGATTCAAAATAAATTTAAACCAGTAACAGCAACCAGAGGTGAATTACAAATGAAAATTGGTGATGAAGTACAGGTTACGTGCAAGTATTGTAATAAAGAAGATAAAAAACATATCAATAGAATAGATGCGGTTGTTGATAATAGAAAAGTACTCTTTGCATTTATAATAAGTGGGATAGTTGCTATTGTTCTTTTAAGTTTTTATGGTCTTATAGCTTTGGCTGTGGTCTCTATACCATTATTAATATGGGTTCAGGAAAGTAAGTCAACCAATCATTTTAATTCATATAAGATTAGAAGAAAATAATTATGTTAGATAAAAACGGAATTGCAAAGCGTATTGCTAAAGAACTACAGGACGGATATTTTGTAAACCTGGGAATAGGTATACCTACATTGGTGGCCAATTATATCCCTCAAGGTATAGAAGTAGAGTTTCAAAGCGAAAATGGTGTTTTAGGAATGGGACCATTTCCTTTTGAAGGAGAAGAAGATGCCGATATTATAAATGCGGGAAAACAAACGATTACTACAATGCCAGGGGCATCATTTTTTGACTCTGCAATGAGTTTTGGTATGATTCGGGGACAACACGTTGACTTAACAATTTTGGGAGCAATGGAGGTTTCTGAAAATGGAGATATAGCTAACTGGAAAATCCCAGGCAAAATGGTTAAAGGAATGGGAGGAGCAATGGATCTAGTAGCTAGTGCAGAGAATATTATTGTAGCTATGATGCATACCAATAAGGCTGGAGCGTCTAAATTGCTAAAAAAATGTTCACTTCCACTTACCGGAGTTAACTGCGTAAAAAAAATAGTTACAAATCTGGCCTTTTTAGAAGTTACTGATAAAGGATTTAAACTTTTAGAAAGAGCACCGGGAGTATCTGTAGAAGAAATTAAGAATGCTACAGAAGGAAACCTCATAATTGAAGGCGATATTCCCGAAATGATATTAGATTGATTTAAATCTAATTCTAGGAATATAGTAACGAATAATAATTAAGTCTCTACGAATAATAAATCAATAAAAGAGTCGTTTAGGTATAACAGGATCTGATTATCTTGTTTTTGAAAGAAAAATACTACACTTTCAAGTGGATTCTTATACCCTTAAACCTTTGCTTTAACCTTTATAAACTAACATTTTACATTTAAATGTTAAAATTTAGTGTATTTCATCGATTTTTTTGTGTATTTAAACGTAATTGATGAAAAAATTTGCATATTAGTGTCCCGATAAAAAATAATGCCCCCTATACACATTATTTTTTAAAAGGATTAAAAAAATTATTAACCCACACAAGTTTCCCCTATTATGAAAAAACGTATAAATCGTCTACAGAAATCGATCAAACCTACAATGGAATTGATTTCAAACTGTGTTTATGTGGCGAAAAAAGTATTTTTGTTGATGTGATTTTTTGTTGTTAATTAATCAATCGCAACCTCCCCAAGTCGCGATGAATGAAACCTGTTAGCCTGTATAAGTTTAACAGGTTTTTTTTATATCCTTTTCAGACCTCACAGGTCTCTAAGACCTGTGAGGTCTATTTTTTTAATTAGAGTTAGGGTCGATGTTTAACGTAACTTCTAGAGTAGCTTTCTTTTTGAAACTTATTTTCCCTGCGGGATGGCATCTATTAGTTTTTTGGTATAGTCTTTTTTTGGGTTTTCATAAATCAAATCTGCATCGCCTTGCTCTTCTATTTTACCTTTGTTCATAACCAATAGCTGATCAGACATATATTTTACAACAGCCAGATCATGTGATATAAAAATATAGGTAAACCCAAAATTACTTTTTAACTCATTTAATAAGTTAAGCACTTGTGCTTGTACAGAAATATCTAATGCACTAACAGATTCATCACAGATAATAAGTTTTGGTTGTAACGCTATTGTACGCGCAATACCGATACGTTGTCGTTGCCCACCACTAAACTCGTGTGGGTAGCGGTTAAAATGCTCTTCGGTTAGACTTACACGTTGTAGTAGTTCTATAACCTTTTGCTTTCTTTCTTTGTCATTGTTGTATAAATTATGTGCTTGCATAGGTTCCATAATTGCTTTCCCAACAGTTAATCTTGGATTGAGGGATGCAAAAGGGTCCTGAAATATTAATTGAATTTCTTTTCGAAGACTTCGTATTTCAGAGGAAGATAATTGTGTAATATCACGCCCTTTGTAAATAACCTGACCACTATTGGCCTTATCTAATTGTAAAATGGTATTTCCTAAAGTGGATTTACCACAACCAGATTCTCCTACAAGCCCCAGGGTTTCGCCTTCATAGAGTTTAAAACTTACATCATCTACAGCTTTAAATTCTGCTTTTCCAAATAAACCAACCTTAGAAAAATAACTTTTTTCTACATTTATAACTTCGAGTAGAGGGGGTTGACTATACAAATTTTGATGATGTTGTTCTCGCTGTTCTTTAGTAATAATTTCCTTTTTTTGATCTGTATCTCCCAGAAAATCTGCAATAGTAGGTAGTTTTTGATACCTAACATTCATTGGGGGTCTTGCATTAATTAATGCTTTGGTGTATTCCTTTTGTGGAGTATGAAAAATGGTATCGATTGTCCCATATTCTATCATCTTTCCTTGATACATAACCAAAACATGATCTGCAACTTCTGAGACCAGTGAGAGATCATGAGAAATAAATAAAATACTCATTTTGTATTCTTCCTGTAGGCTTTTTAGCAAACCTATAATCTCTTTTTGTACCGTTACATCAAGTGCAGTTGTAGGTTCATCTGCAATAAGAAGTTTTGGCTTGCAAGCAATAGCCATAGCAATCATAATGCGTTGTTTTTGCCCTCCGCTTAATTGATGAGGATATGATTTATATGCTCGATCAGGTTCAGGAAGTTTTACTTTTTCGAATAAAGAAAGTACTTCTGCTTTTATTTCTGTTTTAGATAATGATGTATGCTGAAATAAGATTTCTGCGACTTGTTTTCCGCATTTCATAGAAG
The DNA here is from genome assembly GCF_000626715.1 of Aquimarina atlantica. Taxonomy (GTDB): domain Bacteria; phylum Bacteroidota; class Bacteroidia; order Flavobacteriales; family Flavobacteriaceae; genus Aquimarina; species Aquimarina atlantica. Next base: position 220,666 of record NZ_AQRA01000008.1, read on the forward strand.
GATTTAAAGAACTCATAGGTTCCTGAAAAATCATAGCTATCTCATTACCACGAATCGCTCTGTATTCTTTTTCATTACAACTTAATAAAGAGATCCCATTATAGATAATATTTCCTTTAGTCACTTTAGAAATTTTATTAGGGAGTAGTCCCAGGATGGCTAACGAAGCAACAGATTTTCCGCTTCCCGACTCACCTACAACTCCTAGTATTTCGTTTTTATGAATGTCAAAAGAGACGTCATAGAGTACTTGGTTTTCTTTTTCTTCTGATAAAAAAGAGACACAAAGATTTTGTACAGAGAGCAGTGTAGTATTATCCATAACTTAAACGTTAGGTAAATTTAGGAAATTCGACGCTTTCACAGATTTCTTTTTACAACTATTTTGGTGTGATATTTGTTATCTTTACTTGTCAAAATATATTATGAGGCTACTTAAACTTTCTCTTCGTACACGAATTTTTATTTCCATGACCATCTTGGTATTACTAGCTTCAATTTTGATTGCTGCCGTTACGATCTATCAATATAAAGAAGAAGCAGAAGAATATCATCAAGGCCGATTAGAACGAAAAGAAGAACGAATTCAAATTGCAATCAACAATGCATTAAAAACTACGACCTATCCCGTTAATGAGGAAAATATAGCGTTAATTTTTAGAGAAAAAGATCGTATTTATCAAATTTCTGAAGAACATTCTATGCCTATTAATATTTATGGGCTTTCGGGAAAATTATTAGTTAAATCAGAAGGGGTCTTTGCAAAAGATACTACCGATATCCAAATTAACCCTCTTATTTTAGATACACTGGCTTCTCTTTATAATAAGAAGTATTTGGTAAAATCTGAAAAAAACGGAGAACGGTTTTTAACATCATATACCTATATTACCGATGTTCGATCCAAGCCTTTAGGGATATTACATTTGCCATATCTTGAAGATGATGATTTAATCACAAGAGAATTATTAGAGTTTTTGCAACGCCTGGGGCAGGTGTATTTGCTAATGCTTTTAGTGGCCATTGTTTTAGCCTATTTTTTATCGAAGTACATTACCAGATCCTTAAAGACAATTTCTGAAACTATAGACCAAACTCGATTAGATAAGCGAAATAAACGAATAGATATTGGTGATGCCAGTGAAGAAATCTATTCATTGGTAAATGCCTATAATAGTATGATCGATGAACTTGAGCAAAGTGCTGCAATGCTAGCCAAAAGCGAGCGAGAAGCGGCGTGGAGAGAAATGGCAAAACAGGTAGCACACGAAATTAAAAACCCATTAACGCCAATGCGGTTAACTGTACAAAGTTTTCAACGTAAGTTTGATCCCAATGACCCTAAAATTCATCAAAAAGTTCAGGAATATAGCGATACTTTGATCCAGCAAATCGATACGATGAGTTCTATTGCTTCGGCATTTTCAAATTTTGCACAGATGCCTGCACAAAAAAGCGAGACTCTGGATGTGGTAAAGATTATAGGACTGGCATTAGATATTTTTAATGAGGACTACATCATTTTTCCTTCAGAAAAAGAAAAAATCATTGCCAAATTTGATAGAACACAACTGATACGAGTAGTTACCAATTTAGTGAAAAACGGTATACAGGCAATTCCCGAAGATCGTATCCCCAAAATTATTGTGGATGTATTCTCTGAGAATGGAGAAGTTCTTATTACAGTTGCTGATAATGGAATTGGGATAACCGAGGAAAATACTAAGAAAGTTTTTGAACCTAAATTCACAACCAAAACCAGTGGTATGGGACTTGGATTAGGAATGGTGAAAAATATTGTGGAAACCTATAACGGAAGTATTACCTTTACATCAAAAGAAGGAAAAGGTACTGTTTTTAAAGTTAGATTTCCAAAAGAATAGTAAACTTTACTTCGGTTAATATATTGTCATGAAAGAGTATATTTTTTGAGAGAGATTTAACTAATACTATAAAAAAGCGTCAATTCGAGTGGTTTTTCTTAGTGACCTCTCGACTGCGCTCGAGATGACATAAAGAAAAATTGTATCGAGAATAGCTTTTTGATTCTAAACCCTCGTCATCCTGAGTCTATCGAAGCACTCGAATTGACGAATTTGGAATTCAATAATATCAAAACAACAGATTAATAAACAACATAAATTACAATGTATAATAATATTCTAACATCTCAGGATAATGGGATTACCAAGATTACGATCAATCGTCCATCAAAATTAAATGCTCTTAATAAAGAGACTATTCAAGAATTACATGCGGCTTTTAGAGTTGCCAATCTCGATACAGATACTAAAGTTATTATCATTACCGGAAGTGGTGAAAAAGCATTTGTTGCAGGTGCAGATATTAGTGAATTTGCAGATTTTTCGGTATCAGAAGGAGGGAACCTAGCCACAAAAGGACAAGAGCTGCTTTTTGATTTTGTTGCTAATCTTTCTACACCAGTAATTGCTGCTGTAAATGGATTTGCTCTGGGTGGTGGTTTAGAATTGGCTATGGCAGCGCATTTTAGAATTGCCAGTGATAATGCAAAAATGGGATTACCAGAAGTTTCTTTGGGAGTAATACCTGGTTATGGTGGTACACAGCGTTTACCACAGTTAGTTGGTAAAGGCAGAGCTATGGAAATGATAATGACTGCAGGAATGATCGATGCTAATCATGCATTACAATACGGGTTGGTAAATCATGTAACCGCCCAGGATGAATTAATACCATTAGCAGAAAAGTTAGCCGGAAAAATTATGAGAAACTCATCTGTGGCGATTAGTGCAGCCATCAAAGCTATAAATTCTGGATATGAAGATGGTGTAAATGGATATAAAACAGAGATCCAACAATTTGGTAACTGTTTTGGTACCGAAGATTTTAAAGAAGGAACTACAGCATTTTTAGAAAAACGTAGAGCTGATTTCCCAGGAAAATAAATTAGATAAATAAAAAAGAATAAAGACTTCATAGGTAACAACTATGAGGTCTTTGTTTTACCATTCTCCTACCTATAGAAATTCATCTCGTCAATATATTCTCATACAACTTCGGGAAGTAAAGGTCTTTTTTTATGAGATACTTATATCTTAAACCTCTATTTTTTTGATATTTTGTGCTACAAAATATCAAAAAACCAGCTACATTGCTGTAACTGGTTCTTAGCATTTATATATTCTTATCTTCTAAGCTTTGACGCCACTAGCGAGACGCTAGCGGGAGCGATCAATTACACGTTAGGAGCTGCGGAGGGGTACAACCAAATCATCACATTAACAAGAAAGTTTTTTATAAAAGTACCAATTTGACCCATTACCGTGGACGCTGATATTCCAGCTGATCTACAACCATAATTAACAAAATAATCTGGATTAATTAAGAGCGTTATTATAAAATAACTTCATAAAGCTTTTATAGGTAGATTTAATATGTTTATTTTAAGCATAACCTTATAATGAAACCTCTTTAGTTTTTATGAAGCATTTTCTTTTTCTATTTTTCCTTATTCTATTTTGTTTATTTAACTTCAATGATAGTTTTGCTCAAGACAATGCTTTAGACAGTTTAAAAACTCAATTGCAACTTCATACCGGAAAAGATACTACTCGTGTTAACTTATTAATTGATATTGCCTCTGCATATTTCAGAACTGATTTAGATTCAACACGAACGTACCTTGAAAAAGCAAAAAGTTTAAGCACTAATTTAGGCGATATAAAAGGTAAAGCAAATGCATTCCGTTTATTAGCAAGACTAGAAAATATTAAATCAGATTTCACAAAGAGTTTAGATTTTCTACAACTATCATTGACAAACTATAAACTCATTAATAACCAAGAAGGAGCAGCAAGAGTTTATATTGGTATGGGAATCAATTATTATAACCTTTCAAGATTTGAAGAAGCAATGACCGCCTACCAACAAGCTTCAAAAATATACCAATTGTTAAGAAATAAAAGGGGTATTGCTACCTGCCAAATAAATATAGCCATTGTGTACGAAGAACTTGGCAAATATGATCAATCAATTTCTAGATATAAACAAGCATTGGAGCTCAGTAATCAAATTGGTGATGACGAAGGTGTAGCTTATGTAAATACAAACTTAGGAGGTATTCATCAAGTACAGGGCAACTATCCTTTAGCGCTAATATGCTTTTACGAGGCTTTAAGTTTCAGAGAAAAAGTATCTGATTACGAAGGTTTAACCTATACACTTCATAGCTTGGGTGAAGTCAACCTGGCCATGCAGAAGTATGATAAAGCATTAACATTTTTTGAAAAATCGTTAAAACATGCTGTGCAAATTGGTGATAAAAACAATATCGTTGCAAATAATAGTAATATTGGAGATATTTACTTAACTAAAACTGATTATGCAAATGCCTTAAAACATTACACTTTTTCACTACATATAAGTGAAGAAATCAATAACTTAAAACAAATCGCTACTGTCAAAAACAAGATTGGAAAAGTTCATTTATTGCTAAAAAGACCTCTATTTGCGCGCTCATATTTCACTGAAGCAATGCAGATAAGCCAACAAACCGGAAATCAACGAATTTTAGCCAATAGCCTTATGGGAATTGCCGAAACCTATATGTATAACAAAAAATACAAAACAGCAATTTCATACATTCAGAAAAGCAAAAAAATTGCGGATGATTTACTATTATTACCAGTTCAGCAAAAAGCAGCTCGTTTTTTATATACTATCTATAAAAAGACTAAGAATTACCAAAAATCTCTAGATTATCATGAAATATATAAAAGATTAAGCGACAGCATCCTTAACAAAGAAAATATTGAAAAAATAACCGCACTAGAATACGAATACAAATATGAGCAAGAACTTTCAAAAGCTGCTGACCGAGAATTAAAACTTACCAAAACGGTAGAGACCACAGCTCAAAATTTAGAAAAATCACAGCGTAACGTATTGATCAGCATTATTATATTTTTGGGAAGCGTTTTGATGTTAGGGAGTATTATATTTTTTCTAAAACTACGCCATGCCAATGCCAAAAATCAGAATATTGTGATTGAACAAAAACTGTTGCGTTCACAAATGACGCCACATTTTATTTTTAACTCGCTTTCCGTTTTACAAGGCATGATCTTAGGAAAAGAAGATAAAAAGTCAGTGACGTATCTCTCTAAATTTTCAAAACTACTACGCATCATTTTAGAAAACTCAAGAGATAAAACCGTATTACTCTCCGAAGAACTTAAAGCCATTGAAAACTACCTAGAGTTATACCACTTAGAACACGAGTCTTATCAATATACTATTCAAGTTGATACAACAATAGATATACATCAGTTCAAAATTCCACCAATGTTGATACAGCCTTTCATAGAAAACGCTATTGAGCACGCCTTTATAGGACATAAAGGAGTTAAAAAAATAGATATTACTCTTAGTATGGTTGGCAAAAAATTACAATGTATCATCATAGATAATGGTATAGGCATCAATACAACACTTACTAATAAACACACTTCCAAAAATTCAGTGTCTACTACTATAACAAAAGAACGATTGAGTATCTTATCTAAAAATTATAATATGAAAGGCACTATTGAAATTAAAGACCGCTCAATAACTAATGAAAAAGGAACTGAAGTCATCCTGACTATTCCTTATAAATTAGTAGAATTATGATAAAATCTCTAATCGTTGAAGATAAGGCTTATACGACAAACTTTAAAAAGCATGTTGAAATCGATTAATGCAGGTGTACAAATTATAGGGGAATGCGAATCCGTACAAGAAGCAATAATCGTAACTAAATCCTGTGAGCCTGAACTAGTGTTTTTAGACATTAATTTAACAGACGGTAACTCAAAAATGGTGTTTTTGAGTAGTATTTTTGGTCGTTTAGAGCAAAAAAATCGGCTTCTTAGATGAAAAAAGAACATTTTATTCCAGTAGGTTTAAAGTGCAAATGGTATTGGTTATACATTTTCTTGTTTTCGATACATCAAATCAGGGATTTGGCAATACCATTGACGAAAATTTATTATCCATTATTCACGTTAAAATAGTATATTATCAAAAGTGATTTTTAGCTGAACTATACAATACAGGCGTTAATGTATCACTTGTAGAAATTCATCTCATCAATATATTCCCATACAACTTCGGGAAGCAAAGGTCTTACATTTTTATGAGCAGCAATTGTCTTGCGAATAAATGTAGAAGAAATCTCCATAATAGGAGCGTCAATTCGATGTATTTTGGGATGATCTGTAAATTGAGAGGCTACAATTCCTTCAGCAATTCTTGGATATACATAGATGTTATGGTTTTCGAGAATAACCTCATGATTTTTCCATTTATGAAAACTTTTCAGATTATCTTCTCCCATAATAAGATGAAATTGATCTTTTGGGTATTTTTCTTGCAAGTGTGCAAGTGTATGCACAGTGTAATTGGGTTGTGGTAGTTTAAACTCTACATCACTAGGTTTTAATTTTGGATACGATTGTGTAGCGCGATATACCATCTCATAGCGATGATGATTATCCAGAAGCGAACTTTTTTTCTTATGAGGATTATGAGGAGTTACGACCATCCACAACTCATCAAGATCAGAGAACTCAGCCATGTGATTAGCGATTGCCAAATGACCGATATGAATGGGATTAAACGTCCCAAAATACAATCCGATTTTTTTCATGGAAAATTTATTTTTCCATTTCCACGAATGTGGAAATCTTATTTTAATTCTTTAAAAAGAAACTTTTTAACCAATTGGTATACTTCGTTTTTAGCTTTTTCCAGATCATCATTCGTTATGATAGCGTCAAACTGAGGAGCAGTAGCCATTTCGGTAGAGGCTTTGGCAACTCTCATATTGATTTTATCTTCGGATTCGGTTTTACGTTTCTTCAAACGAATTTTGAGTTCTTCAATACTAGGTGGTTTTACAAAAATTGCCAACGTACGATCTGGAAATATGCTTTTAATATCCAAACCACCTACAACATCAATATCAAAAATCACATGTTTACCATTATCCCAAAGTCGTTGCACTTCAGTTTTTAATGTTCCATAAAAATTATCCCGATATACCTCTTCCCATTCTAGAAATTCTTCGGCTTTAATCTTGTCTTTAAACTCTCTTAATGATAAAAAGTAATAATCTTTTCCATGAACTTCTCCTCCACGAGGTTGTCGAGAAGCTGCAGAAATAGAAAACCCAAGATTCAATTCTTCTTGATTAAGTAAGTATTTAACTAAAGTAGTTTTTCCACTTCCAGAAGGTGCCGAAAGTACAATAAGTTTACCTTGGTTCATTTACAACACGTTTAGTAATTGTTCTTTAATTTTTTCGAGCTCATCTTTCATCTGAACTACTAGTTGTTGCATAGGAGCATAATTAGATTTACTACCAATAGTATTAATTTCACGACCTATTTCCTGAGTGATAAAACCAAGTTTCTTTCCATTAGAATCCGAAGAATTTAATGTAGTAGTAAAATACTCTAAATGATTTGCCAATCGAACTTTTTCTTCTGTAATATCAAATTTCTCTAAATAATAAATCAACTCCTGTTCAAAACGATTTTGATCGACCTCTTCTTTTAAATCAGATACAGCTTTATGTAATCGTTCTCTAACTGCTTCCATGCGTTCAGGATCCATTTGTATAACGCTATCAAGCAGTTCCCTTATATTTTTAATACGAATATTGAAATCTTTTTCTAATGCTTTTCCTTCGTCGATTCTATAATCCTCTATCGCCGTTAACGCTTTGGTTAGTTCATCTTTTATCGCATTAAATTCCTGCTCATCGATTTGTTCACGTTCTGTTTTTAAAGCATCAGGCATACGAACGGCCATTTTTAATAACTCTATAGTATCACCTTCGTGTACATTTGATAATTGTCTGATGTATTCTTTTACAATAGCTTCATTAACCTTGTTTGATGTTTCTTCACCAGTTGCTTCAACATATAATCCAAAATCAACCTTACCTCTTGCTAGTTTTTTTGCAATAGTATTTCGCATTTCAAGCTCCTTTTCACGGTATTGTGAAGGAATTCTTGCATTAAGGTCTAAGTTTTTACTATTAAGTGATTTAACCTCAATCGTTATTTTTTTTGTAGGTAGCTGAAGGATAGACTTCCCGAAGCCTGTCATAGATTTGATCATAGAATTATACTAAAAGTTGCACGAAGATAATGAAAAGTCTTAACAACGGCATCTTAACTCATAAAACCAAATTTGATAATCTATGACCGTTGTCTTTATTTTTTTTATCAACTAAAAACAAAATGTTTAAAAACACACAAATATCATCAAAAAGTTAAATATATAACAATTTGCTTGTTTAATGATTAGTGTTTTGATAGCTTTATGGTTCAACTTAAATATACTCATTATGAAAACTATTAAATTAGCTATGCTGGTAGTTATTGCTATCGGTATGACAAAATGTTCCAGTGACGTTGAAAATGATATTCAACAAAACACTACAATTACACAAGAGGATATATCTCCCGAAATTTTATCAAAATTACAGCGTATGGGGTTTGACACGGATAAGACGTCCGTTGCATCCGCTAAAGGAGGATATATTGTGGACGGAGATATTTTTATCACTGAAGAAACATTGAAAGAAACTAACTTTCAAAAACAAGCTTTTTATACCATTGTTGATTGCAACAGGGCAGGTAATATTCGTATTCAGAATGCTTTAGGTAATAATGCCGCAGGAAGAGGGTTTCAAAGAGGTATTGACTTATGGAATAGGGTTAATAGAACAACTTTACGTTTGATACCTGTAAATAACAATCCTGATATTTTGGTTCGTTTGTCGAATCCTGGTGAAATAGGAGGCTGGGGTCTTGGAGAATTTCCTTCTAATGGAGTAGAAGGAGGTTTGATTATATTAAACCTTAATGAACCCAGTATTGATGGAGATCCGGTAACAGCTAGAGAGTGGGGAAATATATTAGCTCATGAAATTGGGCATAATATTGGGTTTCTTCATGCAGAACAAGGGTTTTTTGGTACACAAATACCAGGAACACCTAATGTAGATCCTAATTCGATTATGACTTCTGGATCAAACCCAAATGTGGTATTTAATGCTAATGATGTTTCTAATTTTGACAAAAGGGCTATAAGAAGAATGTATAGCAATAGAAATAATAGATTGTGTAATTAATCAAATACACCAATAAATTAAGAGACTGCCTGAATATTTTTTCAGGCAGTCTTTTTGTTTTATTACCATACCTAGAAAAAAGTAATCTTAAAGATTAATAACCATTGTGATTTTATCTATATATTTTTCTTCCTCAAGAAAAAAATCCTCAATGCTTCCAGATTCCTTGAATCCCATTTTTTTATATAAACTAACACCAGCAAAATTGGTAGCATAAACTTCTAACCATAGTACTTTTACTATTTCATTTTGTTTTGACCATTCTAATACATTTTGAATCAAAAGAGTACCAATACCCTGATTTTGCCATTGAGTATGAATCCCCATTCCTATCATGGCCGTGTGTTGCATCTTTTTACGCCAACTGCCTGTAAGGTCTATGTTTCCAATAATAGTACCGTCGCTTTCGGCTACCAATAATAAACTATTGGATTGTTGATGAAGGTTTTGAATAAGCTCTTCTTCTTCTTTTATTGTATTAGAGTATTCGTAATCAAACAAAGGAATAGTACTAGTGTCTTTAAGATATTCTAGTTTTAATGCTAATAATTGCTTAGCATCTGCCGGGGCTGCTTCTCTAATTAAAAGAGCTCTCCCTAATTTGGTATGGTATGTTTTTGAGATAAAGTTCAATCGATATTATGCATCAGGATTCTTATCCCGAATTCTTTTATAAAGTTTAATACCCATCATAAGTATAATTGCAAGCGATAGTATTCCCACAACTCCATATATCCAATTTACTGCATCTCTAACGATAACCAGAAAAATGACCGAAAAAAGAATGATCGTTGAACCTTCATTCCACATTCGCATTTGCCCAGATGACCATTTTACAACATCGCACTGTAGTTGTTTATAGATATGATGGCACTTGAGGTGATACATAATAAGTAACACTACAAACCCAAGTTTAACATGCATCCAAGGTTGTTGTAGCCAAGCTGGCATTAAAATAAGTAACCAAATTGCGAATACAGTGGCTAATATAGCAGAAGGCCAGGTGATAATAAACCAAAGGCGTTTAGCCATTAATTTAAGTTGTTTACCTAATATGTCTCGATCGGGTAGAGGCTTTTGAGAAGCTTCTATTTGATAGATAAATAACCGGGGAATATAAAATAGCCCGGCAAACCATGTGATCACAAAGATCAGGTGCAAGGATTTTATATAATTATAATATTCGAGCATTGGGTTAATTTTAAATTACCTCCTAAACCAGTTCGGGATGACAAAAAGGTTTACTTTTCTACAAAAAGATAATTAAGCTGCAAGGTATTGAACTCTGTATTAAAACGTTTAATTTCTTCGGTAATTAATTTGTCAAAATTAGCTAATTGATCATTGATCTTTTTAGTAAGTTCATTTTTTACAGCAATATCTTGTTCTGTAGGACCAAAATCTCCCATACCTACCAGAGAATTTAGGTGCCCTAGTTTATTGGTAAGTTTAATAGGAAAGTTTAAAGGATCCTGGTTACTTTTGTTTTTGGTTTGGTATAATACTTTTTCGATCTCGCCAAATTGTTTTTGCAAGTCTGAAGCTTTTTTAACCAAGTCTTTAGTCGCCGAATTGTCTTTATACTGTGTCGAAAATGCTTTGAGCTGAGCATTAATTTTTCTGATTTTCTTTATAGATTTATGCGCCTTGTCTACTGTTTTATTTATACTGGTAATAAAATCAAATTGCGATTGCATTTGTTGTGGTGATGCTTCTGTTCTGGGATCGGCCACAATGGTAAAAGGTTGTTTAGAGACTTCTTTTCCATTTATTGCAAGACTTATATTATAGTTGCCAGGGACAGCTTTTGGACCATTAAGATTTGCCCACCAAAGAATCATACCATCTAATTTTTCTGCTCCATCACCTCTCATATTCCAGGTAAATAATTGAGCTCCTTTTTCCTCTATTTTTAATTGATCTTTTTTCTTTTTTGCTTTGGTACTAAATGATTTTATAGTATCATTTTTGGTATTAAAATAGGTTAAAGAAACCGTGTCTTTTGCTGCATCATAATTTTTGAGATAGAAATACGTCATAACACCAGCGGGATGATTAGTTCCTGCTGTCTTAGAATCTTTAACACTTCCTCCACCCATACGATACGAATTCTTAGGTTTATATAGAATATGATTTTGAGTTTTCATAGTATTGTTTAACTGATGTAAGACTGTTAAATCATCAATTATCCAAAGACTTCTTCCTTGCGTAGCAACAATCAAATTATTATCCTTAATGGTTAGATCTGTAATAGGTACAATAGGTAAATTTAATTGAAAAGATTCCCAGTTTGCTCCATCATTAAAAGAGATATACATACCTGTTTCTGTACCTGCATATAATAATCCTTTTTGATTGGGATCCTCACGAAGCACCCGTGTAAAATGTTCGTTTTTGATTCCGTTTGTAATTTTTGTCCATGATTTGCCATAATCGGTAGTCTTATATAGATAAGGAGCAAAATCTCCTGATTTATATTTCGTACCGGCGATATAACATGTACCTTCTGCAAAAGCACTAGGTTCGATACTATTAATCATCATCCATTCTGGTATGCCTTTGGGTGTTACATTGTTCCAGGATTTTCCTCCATCCTGGCTTACATGTACAAGTCCGTCATCACTTCCGACCCAAAGTAAACCTTCTTTGACAGGACTTTCTGCCGCTGCGAAAATGGTACAATAATATTCTACAGATGTGTTATCTTGTGTAATAGGGCCTCCAGAAGATTTTTGTTTATCAGGGTCATTTCTAGTTAAATCCGGACTAATCACCTTCCAACTTTGTCCTTCATTTTCGGTGACATGAACATGATTAGAGAATGTATATAATTTGTTTGGATTATGTTTAGAGAATAGTATTGGGAAATTCCATTGAAAACGATATTTCATGTCCTCTGCACCATGCCCCATAGGGTTATCTGGCCATACACTAATAGAGCGTACGGTTTCTGTTTTATGATTTACCCGGGTAAGAAAGCCATCATAACTTCCTCCGTAAACAATATCATTATCTTTGGGATCGACAGCAATATGAGCAGATTCTCCTCCAGCAGTACTTTCCCAATCATTTTCAGAAATACTCCATCCCGTGCTTCTATGATTGATACGTATAGTAGAATTATCTTGCTGTGCTGCATAGATTCTATAAGGAAAACTATTATCTGTAGTCACTCTGTAAAACTGTGAAGTGGGCTGATTGTGGTACGTACTCCAGGTTTCGCCACCATCGTATGTAACTTGTGCACCACCATCATCGCCAATGACCATACGTTTTGGATTTTCTGGAGCAATCCATAGATCGTGATGATCCCCATGTGGAGCGCGATAACTGCTAAAATTTTTACCCCCGTCTTTACTTTTATGATAAGATACATTAACGACATAGACAACATCTATATCTTGAGGATCTGCATAAATACGACTATAATACCATGCACGTTGACGCAAGCTTCTGCTGCTGTTTAATTGGCTCCAGGTGTCTCCTCCATCATCGCTGCGATATACCCCACCTTTTTCTTTGTTTTCTACAATAGCCCACACCCGTTCACTATTTACAGGAGAAACAGTTACTCCCATTATTCCTAAAGTATCTTTGGCGAATCCTTTGTGTTGCGAAATCTCATTCCATGTTTGTCCACTATCTGTACTTTTCCAAAGAGCAGAACCTTTTCCTCCAGAACTAAGGCTATAAGGTGTTCTTCTTGCATTCCATGTCGAAGCATACAAAATTCGGGGGTTATTAGGATCTAAAGTTAGATCTACCGCTCCGGCATCCTGATTTGCAAACAGTACTTTATTCCATGTTGTTCCTCCATCAATACTTTTATATACACCACGATCTTGAGTAGGTTTATATATATTACCCAATACTGCAGCATATACAATATCAGGATTAGTAGGGTGAATAGTTATTCTCGGGATATGTCTGCTTTTAGGAAGACCAGCTTGTATCCACGTTTTACCAGCATCAACACTTTTCCAGATACCATAACCCGAAGATACATTTCCGCGCAATGTTTTTTCTCCACCACCTACATAGATTACATTAGGATCACTTTTAGATACGGCAATAGCACCAATTGATCCTCCAAAGAAACCATCAGAGATGTTTTTCCAGGTACGTCCACCGTCTGTAGTTTTCCATATTCCTCCACCAGTGGCCCCAAAATAAAATAAATTAGGCTTTCCTGGAACTCCGGTTACGGCAGCACTTCGCCCGCCTCGAAATGGTCCGATAAGTCTATATTCTAGAGCATCATAGAGTTCCTGATTATACGTTTGAGAGTTGGATGTGAAAATACTTGAGAAAGCAAAAAAGAGTATGAGAATAACTCTACCGAATTGTGAATACATAGTTAGCTGAGATTTAATTTAAAAGCTTTGCATTTTCAGAGAAATTATAGACAAAATAGATTTGATGGGATACTAAAGTCAGGAATTAAAAATTATTCCAAAAGATTTTCACGTAATTTTAACCTTAGCTATTAAGATCATTTCTAATTTTGAAGCATGGTTATAGAAGGTTTTATACTTGTCTTGAGTTGTCTGGGAGTTATTCAGGCACTTTTCTTATGTTTTTATCTGTTTACGCTTAAAAAAGGAAATAGAAAAGCAAATGTATTTTTGGCTTTGGTATTGTTAGGATTAACGATACGGATAGGGAAATCCGTTTTTCATAATTACATAGATGTTGACCCCAGATTAAGGAATTTGGCTATTTCGACAATATTGGCAGTAGGCCCTTTTCTTTGGTTTTATGGAAAAACTCTTTTTGAGAAACAACAAACATTTTCGAACCAACATTATATTCATTTAATACCTTTTGGATTATTTGTTTTATGTAGTCCTTTTATTCCTAATAATGGAGATATACTATCATATGTTGCATATTCTTTGGTCCTCCTTCATTTTGGAATCTATCTATCTATTTGCTGGAAAACTATTTTAAGAATCACAAACGACGTAAATCCTCAACTTTTAAAATGGTATAGAAACATTGTGGTTGGAGTTAGTTTGACCTGGGTACTGTATCTCGGTATTTTTCTGAGGTTGATCCCTTTTTATATTTTAGGTGCTATTTCTTTTTCATTTTTAATATATATGTTTTCTTATCTGCTTTTAAAAAGACATGTTTTTGCCTTAGAAAAATATAGCAATTCTAAAATTGATCGGGAAACTTCTAAAGAATTGCTTCATCGTGTAAAGGAACTATTTGAAAATGAGAAAACTTATTTGGATAGTAGTATTTCGTTAAAAACTATAGCAGAAAAATTATCGGTTTCTTCTAGAGAACTATCTCAGGTGATCAACGAGAATGAGCAAAAGAATTTCTCTGAGTTTGTAAATCATTTTCGAATAACAAAAGCCAAAAAATTGCTGGTAGATTCTGAGTATGCATTAGAAAAAATTGCTACTGTAGCTTATGATTGCGGTTTTGGTAATGTTACATCTTTTAATCTTGCTTTTAAGGCCGAAACTAAGCTTACCCCTTCACAATATAGAACTCAATATAGTGCTGCTTAATTGATTTTTCGTTTTAAAGATCGTGTTTTTTAAAGAGTTTTGATAAAGTCTTTTGGATTTTGCGTTCAGAAAAATTCAAAATGATATTCATGAATACATCAATATTCGTACTGTTTTTGATGGTGACAGTATGCACTAAAATTGAAAAACCTTCAGAAGTTTTACAAACAAAAACACGTCCAACAAAAGAAATCGTAATAGATAGCCTTAAGCATCCCTGGAGTATTGCTTTTTTATCAGAAGATGAAGTTCTGGTATCTGAAAAAGATGGAGACTTGGTTAAAGTGAACCTTATTTCAAAAGAAAAAAGAATGATTAAAGGGTTTCCACGCGACCTTACTGATAGTATTAGAGTCATTACAGGAGGAGATAATTCTGGTATTTTTGAAGTATTACTGGATCCTGATTTCGGCAACAATAAATACGTATATCTATCCTATGCAGCAAAAAGGAAAGGAGAAGGAAGTACCACAAAAGTAGTGCGTGCAGTACTAAAAAAAGATTCTTTAACTAGTATAAAAACATTGCTCGAAGCCGGACCTTTTACAAGAGAATATTTTCATTACGGGGGAGGGATGACTTTTGGGCCCGATGGTAAATTATATATCACTATAGGAGAACGATTGTATAAAGAAATTGATGAACCCGAAATGCCTATTGCTCAAGATATAACCGATAAACGAGGGAAAATCTATCGAATAAACCCCGATGGAAGTATACCCGATGATAATCCTGATTTTGGTGCAATTGCGGTTCCTGGAGTTTATGCCATTGGGATTAGAGCTGCACAGGGGATAACAACACATCCAGAAACAGGGGAGATATGGTTTAGTGAGCATGGTACCCGACAGGGAGATGAGGTTAATATGCTAAAATCTGGAGCTAATTATGGATGGCCGATTATAACTACAGGAGGTTATAGAAGTAAAGACTATTATCCTCCTAAAATTGAAGGAGCTGTATTTACAGATCCCATTTGGTATTGGCAGCACACTGTTGCGCCTACTGGACTCCTATTTTATACAGGAGATGAATTTCCCGAATGGAAAAATGATTTGCTCGTTCCTGGATTGAGTAGAGGAAGTTTGTGGAGATTTAGAATTGAAAATAAAACCATAAAAAGTGCCGAAGAATTATTTACCGACGATAGAATACGATCTAGAAAAATAGCACAAAGCCCAGAAGGAAAACTCTATCTGCTAACCGATGAACCTAATGGGAAAATCTTAAGAATAAAAAATAATCAATAACCTTAATATAAATAAACAAAAACACATGAAAACCTATTTTTGGATAACCCTATTTTTAATTAGCTGTAACATCACCATTGCGCAATCAGAAGATGATAATATACGCTCTTCGATTAATAAATACCTAGAAGGAACTTCATATAATAAACCCGAAACAATTAAAGAAGCTTTTTATGATGAAGCGAATTTGTTCCTTACTCACAAGGAGAAAAAACTATGGATTGTACCTATTCAAGAATATGCTTCATGGTTTGAAAAAAGAGAGCAAGGAAAATTTAATGGTAGAACAGGTAAAATACTATCTGTAGATAGAGAAAATGATATTGCTATGGCAAAAGCAGAAATTTTGATAGAAGGTAAAGATGTACGATATATAGATGTTTTTCTTCTGAAAAAGATTGACGGAGTATGGAAAATTATTAGCAAAGCGGCTACAACTAAAAAGTAAAAATAACTAACTACTTTCTGTAATAAGTTTAGTTCTCACTTCCCGGTTCAGAAAATACCCGGTAACCAGAGTTGCCAGGATATCTGCAATCGGGAAAGAAATCCAAACTCCTAATTCTCCATAAAATTTAGGAAGAATTAAAATAAGAGGAATAAAAAAGAAACCTTGTCTTGATAAGGTAAGTAATAAAGCAGGAATTGCTTTTCCTACAGCTTGAAAATAGGCAGCTCCAATAAGCTGAAGTGCAATAATAGGAGTCGCTGCAAATACCCAGCGCATAGGTTCTGCAGTATGAGATAATACATATTGATTTAGAGCTAATTCTTTAGGAGCCAGATTAGGATTGTTACTCAGAAATAAAGTTGTTATTTCTGCCGGAAAAATCATTAATCCTATAAAAACTAAGGTAGCCAAAATTGCAGCATATTTGATAGCGGTATTAATAGATTCTCGAACACGAGGATAACGTTTTGCGCCGTAATTATACCCTGCAATGGGTAAGAATCCTTGTGTAACTCCAAATACAGGGAATAAGGCAAACATTAACATCCGACCAATGATAGCATATACTGCTACCAGACCTTCTTGCCCGAGATCGAATAAAATATTATTCATTAATAAATAAGTAATACTTACCACGGCTTGCCTGGCTAGAGTTACTCCACCAAGTGAAGCAATTTCTGAAACGATCTCTTTCTGCAGGCCAAGATGACGAAAACTAATTTTTAATTCAGAGTTTTTAGAACTGAAAAACCAAAATATATATAAAAAACAGGCAAGATACGAGCCTGTTGTTGCCCATGCAGCACCGTGCATTCCCATATCCATTACGTTAATAAAAAGATAATCCATAAACAGATTACTGACTGTTGGGATGATCATAGCCGTCATAGCAAATTTGGGCTTTCCTTCTGCTCTGATCACTGTATTACCCATCATGGCAAAACCAAGGATGGGTACACCATATAAAATAATAGTGTAGTAAATTTTTGCTGGCTCAAAAATATCTCCTTTGCCACCAAATTTTGGAATAATATCATCGACAAAGACCAAACCTAAGACCACCAAAGAAACCATAAAAAGCAGAGAAAGAGTAATCTGGTTTCCGAAGGTTTTGAGTGCTTTTTCTTTATTATTAGCACCTAATGCTCTAGAAATTATACTAGAACCTCCTACACCTATAGACATTCCTAATGCAGCAATAAAAAAGGATACAGGTAGTACCACATTAATAGCTGCAATAGCAATAGAACCGATCCAGTTACCAACAAAGATCGAATCTATTAAGATATTAAGTGACATCACTAATATTCCTATAGATGCCGGGACTGCTTGCTTTATTAGCAATTTCCCAACAGGCTCTATCCCGAGAGCTTCAGAAGTTATTTTTGCCATTATGCTGTTTGGGTTTTAACAGCGACCCATTCGTTTACCCAATTTGCAAGTAGATCTGCCCAATCATCACGATCATTAAGACAAGGAATAGTTGTGAATTCTTTACCACCAACTTCGTGAAAAATTTCTTCTCCTTCCATGGCTATTTCTTCTAAGGTTTCCAGGCAATCTGATACAAATGCCGGAGTTACGATAGCCATTTTTTTTATTCCTTCTTTTCCCATACGTTCTATAGTACGATCGGTATAAGGCTTTAACCAAGGATCAAAGCCTAAGCGGGATTGATAAGAGGTAGAGTAAGTTCCATTTTTAAGCCCAAGTTTTTTTGCTACTTGTACAGTTGTCATTTCACATTGATGACGATAGCAAAACTTATGTTGTTCTGATCCTTTTTTAAAGCAACATTTGCCATCCATTTTACAATTTCCATTGCTAATGTCACTTTTTCGAATATGTCTCTCGGGTACTCCATGGTAACTAAATAAAAGGTGTTCATATTCAATACCTTCTAGTTTTTCGGTTATACTTTTTGAAAGGACATTAATATATTCTGGTTTATTATAAAAAGCAGGAACATCGATAAGCTTCATATTAGGGAAGTACTCTTTTTGCAATTTTTCGGCAAGTACTAAAATGGTTTCTGTAGTTGCCATAGCAAATTGAGGGTAAAGCGGGATAATCATGACTTCATTTACACCTTTGTCATGTAATTCCTGCAATCCTTTTTTGATATTCATCGAGCCATAACGCATGGCTAAACCAATAGGGATCGAAGTACGATCTGCTACTTTTTTCTGTAATCTTTCTGATAGTACGATTAGCGGAGAACCTTCGTCCCACCAGATTTTTTTATAAGCTTCTGCCGATTTTTTTGGTCGGGTATTTAAGATAATCCCTTTTACCAGTAATGTTCGCGCCCATAACGGAACATCAATTACTCTGGGATCCATCAAAAATTCACCAAGGTATTTTTTTACATCCTTTGGATCAGTACTATCTGGTGATCCAAGATTAACAAGGAGAACTCCTTTACTCATAATTTTCTTTTTGCATACACAAAAATACAAACTATAAAGAGGAATGATACTAAAAGTGATAAGACTTTTTGATAGTGGTATTGTAGAATTAGTGTATAATCCTATTAAAAACTAAACAGAACTTAAAATACGTTAAATTCTGGCAAACCGAAAGTTGGATAGTTTTATTTTAGTATTTTTAGGTGATTAAAAAAAGCAAAGATGAAACGTATAATTGTAGATGTCGAAAAAGATAAACTACCCTTTATTCTGGAGTTGTTAGAGCAGTTTGATTTTGTATCTGTTTTAGCAGATGCTTCTGATGATGATCAGGGAATGTATGATTCAATAGTATCCTTACAAAAAGGAGTTGGTATTCCTAGAGGAGAATCATTCGACTAAATGAGTTTTAGTTTAAGCTCATCACATATTTTTTTGGAGTAGTGCCAAATTTCTTTTTAAATGCAGCTATAAAATGGCTAGCAGTACTATATCCAACTTTTAAACCTACTTCATTTACATTATGGCTTCCCGAGGCTAATAGTTGTCGGGCTACCTCCATTTTGTAATCAAACAAGAATGTATATACCGGTTCACCATAAATTTGTTTAAATCCGTCTTTAAGTTTTTTAAGAGGTAGTCCAATCTCATTAGATAACTCCTGAAGTGTAGGAGGTTCTGCCATACGAGTGATAATAATTTCTTTAGCTTTCCGGATTTTTAATACATTTTCTTCATCTACCAAAAATGGACACTGCTCTACGTCTGCATCTCCCGGTCTATTAAAATAGAGACTTAATAATTCATATGCTTTTCCTTTAAAATATAATAACTTAATCGACTGATGTAAATTATAGTTCATAATTTGATTTAATACCACAGCCATTGAAGGAGAAATTTTGGCATCGGTATAATATTTTTTATCACGGTTTCCTTCCCCAAGAAAAGGAATATAATCTGCTTCTTTAGAAAATAAAGAGTGGAATTTTTTAATAGAAATAAGGATAGTGATCAACCAGGAATCTTTTTCCATTTCGAGATTCATAGGAAGATCGCGTTGTGGATTATAGAGAAGAAGCGAATTTTCTTCAGAAAGATTTATGGCATAGCTTCCGTTATTAAAGTTGAATTTAATTCCCCCCTTAATACAGAAATGAAACTGAATAAGACTACTATCGATATCTCTTACAACTCGTTGATTTTCACTGGTTTCATTTTGAAATTTTAGGATATGAAAACCATCTTCGATTTGAGTTTCTTCTAGAATCCCTGGAGCGTTATTTTTTAGTTCAATTTCCATAATTACAAAATTTTATTTATTTAGAATGAGTCTAAACTGTCGATATAAGAATCTCTGGCACCTACACAAAAATAAGGGTTTTTACTCATTTTTTTGCAAAAAATATCTTAAACAACGTTTTTCGACACTTAAAATTCTTCTGGCGTTATTTTTTCTGACATATCTAAAATACTTTTGTTATGGAATATAATAGAATTGACTGCATGGAGTCTCACTCAAGAGCGAAAGGAACAAATTTTTACACTATTGGACTTAGTTATAAAAAGGCTGATGCAGAGATCAGAGGTCATTTTAGTGTAAACGAAGAAGCCAAAGAAGGAATACTACGACAAGCAAAAAAAGAAGGCATTGAGGCCTTGCTTGTTACTTCTACCTGTAATCGAACAGAATTACATGGTTTTGCTCAACATCCATTTCAATTAATCAAGTTACTTTGCGAACATACTCATGGAACCGTAGAAGAGTTCGAAAAAGTAGCATATGTACATAAAAATAGTAAAGCAGTATCACATTTATTTAAAGTTGGTACAGGTCTGGATAGTCAGATATTAGGAGATTTTGAAATTATAAGTCAGCTAAAAAAAAGTTTTAAAGCTTCTAAAAAAGCAGAAGTTACTAATCCTTTTCTTGAAAGACTTGTCAATGCCGTAATTCAGGCAAGCAAACGCATCAAGAATGAGACTGAGATTTCATCAGGAGCAACCTCAGTTTCTTTTGCCTCAGTTCAATATATTCTTAAGAATGTAGAAAACATTTCAGACAAGAAAATAGTGCTTTTCGGGACAGGTAAAATAGGTAGAAATACCTGTGAGAATTTGGTAAAACATACCAAGAATGACCATATCACATTGATTAACCGAACAAAGGATAAAGCAGAAAAAATAGCAGGAAAATTTAACCTTGTTGTAAAGGATTATGCTAATATTCAGTCAGAGATAACAAATACAGATGTTCTTATTGTGGCTACGGGAGCGCAGAATCCTACCATTTCTAAACAACTCATTCATTCGCAAAAGCCATTGTTGATTTTAGATTTGTCTATTCCAAAAAATGTATCAGATGATGTAGTTGAGTTACCTAACGTAACTTTGGTACACCTTGATCATTTGTCAAAAATGACAGATGATACATTACAAAGAAGAAAACAATACATCCCGCAAGCCGAAGTTATTATAGAAGAAGTAAAAACAGAATTTGATAGTTGGTTAGAAACTAGAAAATTTGCTCCTACTATTAAGGCGCTTAAAAATAAATTATCTACATTAAAAGATGCAGAAATTAATCTACAACGAAAAAAATATGCAGATTTTGATGAAGAACAGGCAGATATTATTAGTAGCCGAATCATTCAGAAAATCACGAATCATTTTGCCAATCATCTTAAAGATGATAACACTTCGGCAGATGAAAGCATAGAGTTGATTCAGAAAGTATTTCAATTACAAAACAAATAACTTTGGCAAAAACGATTCGCATAGGCACCAGAGATAGTGAATTAGCACTTTGGCAAGCAAATACCGTACAAAAAAGTTTAGAAGAACTAGGGTATAAAACACACTTGATCCCTGTTAAATCAACCGGAGATATCATATTGGATAAACCATTGTACGAATTAGGAATTACCGGGATTTTTACCAAAACATTAGATATAGCCATGTTACAAGGCGATATTGATATTGCAGTACATTCAATGAAGGATGTCCCGACGATTTTACCAAAAGGAATTGTAGAAGCTGCAGTTTTAAAACGTGCAAATGTACAAGATATCCTGGTCCACAAGGGTTTGGGTTTTTTAGAAAATGAAGGAACAATTGCTACCGGAAGTCTACGAAGAAAAGCACAATGGTTACATAAATACCCAACACATACAGTAGTTGATCTGCGTGGTAATGTAAATACGCGTATGCAAAAGCTTAACAATAATAGTTGGAATGGTGCCATATTTGCGGCCGCTGGATTAGAACGCATTGATCTAAAACCCGATAATTATATTGATCTGGATTGGATGATTCCTGCACCAGCACAAGGAGCAATGTTAGTTGTTGCAAAAGAAGAAGATGAGTATTGCAGAAAGGCATTGTCAAATTTAAATGATAGCCCATCTGAAATATGTGTACATATCGAACGCGAATTTTTGCGAGAATTAGAAGGAGGTTGTACCGCACCAATAGGAGCACTTGCACAAATTAAAGAGAATATTATCTACTTTACAGGAGCTTTGTTTAGTCTTGACGGAAGCGATAAGATTGAAGTGAATAAAGAAGTAAAAATTGAAGATGTGGATCACCTGGGAAAGATATGCGCCCAGGAAATATTGAATAACGGAGGACATGAATTGATGAAAGAGATAAAAGCAGAAATAGGATAGATTGAATACTTCACCAACAATACTGTCAACCAAAAAGCTTTCTGCAGCTCAAAAAGAGTTGTTGTTAAATACTGGTCTTGGATTTGTTGAATATGAAGCCATTACTATTGAGCTTTTAGAAATTACAGTTAAACATACAATCCAGAATGCAATTTTTACAAGCAAGAATGCTGTAAAAGCAATTAAAAGTGTAGGAATGATCATTTCAAATTGTTTTTGCGTAGGAGATAATACTAAAAAGCTTTTGGAAGAAAATGGCTTAAATGTGGTAGAAACTGCTCAAAATGCATCAGATTTGGCCAAAATCATTATAAAAAAGTACAAAAATGACTCGTTTTTGTTTTTTTGCGGAAACTTAAGAAGAGATGAGTTACCAGATCTTTTAAAACAAAATAATGTTGAGGTAAAAGAGCAGATTGTATATAAAACACAGTTAAAATCGAATAAATTTACTCGTTCATTTGATGGAATATTGTTTTTTAGTCCATCCGGAATTCAAAGCTATACTTCAGAAAATAAAATAGGAAAAAGTATTTCGTTTTGTATAGGAAATACGACTGCTTCTGAAGCCAAAAAGCATACAGATAATATCATTGTTGCAAACAAACCTACGGTAGAGAACGTAATTGTTCAAGCCGTAAAACATTTTACTAAAAATAAATAATAAAGTAATTTTTGCAAAGTCGAAAATTCACAATAGCTATGACACAACTTAAAAACGATTTATTTCTTAGAGCACTAAAAGGAGAAACCGTAGAACGCCCACCAGTTTGGATGATGCGCCAGGCAGGACGATATTTACCAGAATTTCGTGCACTAAAAGCAAAATATGATTTTTTTACACGTTGTAGAACACCAGAATTGGCTGCAGAGATCACCGTACAGCCTATAGATATCATTGGTCCCGATGCAGCAATCTTGTTTAGTGATATTTTGGTAATCCCGCAGGCTATGAATATCGAGGTCGAAATGAAAGACGGGATTGGCCCCTGGCTTCCTAATCCAATTCGATCTTTGGCAGATGTAGAACAGGTAATTGTTCCCGATGTCTACGAAGAATTAGGATATGTAATGGACGCGATAAAACTAACCAAAGAACGTTTGGATAATCGTGTTCCTTTAATTGGTTTTGCAGGTTCACCATGGACAATTTTATGCTATGCAGTACAAGGGCAAGGATCTAAAAACTTTGATAAGGCCAAAGAATTATGTTTTACGCAACCAGAGGCAGCGCACCAATTATTGCAAAAGATTACCGATACTACTATTGCATATCTTAAAGCGAAGGTAGCAACAGGAGTTAACGCGGTTCAGGTATTTGATAGCTGGGGAGGAATGTTATCACCAGTAGATTACCAGGAATTCTCATGGAAATATATTCAACAAATTGTAGATGCATTAAAAGCAGAAACCGAAGTGATCGTTTTCGGAAAAGGATGCTGGTTTGCATTACAAGAAATGGCGCAATCGGGAGCTGCAGCTCTTGGAGTAGACTGGACTTGTTCTGCACGTAATGCTCGTTATCTTACCGGAGGAAATATAACACTACAAGGTAATTTTGATCCTTCGAGATTATTATCCCCACCTGCAGAAATTAAAAAAATGGTTAAACAAATGGTAGATGCTTTTGGTAAAGATCGTTATATCGCTAATTTAGGACATGGGATTTTACCTAATATCCCTGTAGAGAATGCCCAGGCATTTGTAGATGCGGTAAAAGAATACCAAGCATAAGAATGGGTATTAGGAGCCTGTTAAAACGATTGAGTTTTAGGCAAATCCTTAAGCTAACAAGGATAATGCTTCAGAATCCTTTGCTAGTCTATCCAACATTAAAAGCTACAAGAACAACCATGATCATTTGTGATTTGCATTATGGAAAAGCACATCATAAAAACGGAAAAGCTAATGCTTTTCGACATGCATTATGGAATATATTGATTTGTCGAACTACCTTTAGAATAACCAAAAACAAAGAAAAATCTGTAAGCTGGGCGCAAAAAATAACTGATTTACATGAAAAACTGGCTCCAAATAAACCTCTTGATACCGCCATGGATTTGCATAACAACGAAATTGGTAGAACATATTTTTTGGAGTTAACTGCTTCTTCTGAAGAAGAAATAGTCATTTTTTTAAAGGAAAACACTAAAAAAGCTAAGAAAGTAACAGATAGTAAAGAAATACTGGATCATAAAGATAAATTGGTTTATCTTTTGGAAGTCGATACTGGATCTTGAAATTTTTCCAGAATTGAAACAAAAATGATAAAAAGACTACTTATATAAAAGAGTAAATCAATCAAAATACAATGACCAATGTTTAAAAATATCATTAACGGGATCAAAGCTTATTTCGGAACGTTTAAACTTATTTCAAAACTGGGATTATGGAAATTTTTTGTTATTCCTATTTTGATAAGCGTAATCACAGGATTATCTTTTGTAGCATTAGTATATTTCTTTTCAGGTAATCTGGGAGCTTTAATTGCTCGGATTTGGGTTTGGGAATGGGGATCAGAAACATTTGCAACCATTAGTACATATATTGGTGGGGTATTAATCCTGGTGATAGGATTAATACTATATAAACATATTGTAATGGCATTATCTGCTCCATTTATGAGTCCGGTTTCAGAAAAAGTAGAAACACATCTTCTGGGAGAAACAAATCATTCGCACCGTAATACATCGTTTAGTCAACAATTATCCAGAGGGATCCGTATTAATGTACGAAATCTATTTAGAGAATTATTATTTATGATTCCGTTGATTATTTTAAGTTTTATTCCGGTTATTGGTATTGTAGGAACAATATTAATCTTTTTAATACAAGCCTATTATGTAGGTTTTGGTAATATGGATTATACGATGGAACGTCATTTTAATTACAAAGAAAGTATCCAGTTTGTAAGAAAAAATAGAGGAACCGCAATTGGCAATGGTGTTGTATTTGTATTGATGCTCTTTATACCCGTTGTAGGATTTATTATCACATTGCCTATATCTGTGGTAGCTGCTTCTACAGAAACGGTGAGAATTTTGAAAGAAAAAGAATTAATTAAACTAAAAAGTACACCAGAGAAAGTTTCTAAAATTGAAGCATAATAGTAAGGTTACTTTTACGCCGAATTTCTAAGATCTGGTTAGAATATTTATATAATTATAATGAAAGATACGTTTTATCAATACATACAAGATTTACAAGATACTATAACTTCAAAATTAGAAGAAATAGATGGTAAAGCTAAATTTCAGGAAGATCTTTGGGAACGCCCTGAAGGTGGAGGAGGAAGAACACGTGTGATCGAAAATGGAAATGTATTCGAAAAAGGAGGTGTAAATATTTCTGGAGTTCATGGAGCACTCCCCAAAGCCATGCAAAGCTATTTTAACGTAGATGATGTTGATTTTTTTGCCTGTGGTTTATCATTAGTACTACACCCCAAAAGTCCAATGGTACCAACAGTACATGCTAATTGGCGTTATTTTGAAATGTATGACAAAAACGGAACCATTGTAGATAGCTGGTTTGGAGGAGGACAGGATTTAACACCATACTATTTGTTTGATGAAGATGCAAGACATTTTCACCAGGTATGTAAAGATTCTTGTGATAAACATGATCCAGATTTTTATGCTGTATATAAAAAGAAATGTGATGAGTATTTCTATAATGCACATCGTGGAGAAGGTCGAGGGGTTGGAGGTTTATTTTTTGATTATTGTAAGGCCAATGATGCGATGTCAATGCAAAATTGGTATGATTTTGTAACCGAAATAGGAAATAGCTTTTTAGAGGCATATACTCCAATTGTAGAAAAAAGAAAAAAGCTGCCGTATACCAAAACACATAGAGATTGGCAGGAGATTAGACGCGGACGTTACGTAGAATTTAATCTGGTACATGATAAAGGAACTCTATTTGGGTTAAAAACCAATGGAAGAATAGAAAGTATTTTGATGAGTCTTCCTCCTCATGTACAGTGGCGATATGATTACCACCCAGAAACGGGTAGTGAAGAAGCGCGATTGGTAGAAGTACTAACAAACCCAATAGATTGGGTATAATCCCCCGAAACAACTTGAAATTACTGTAGAAAAAGCGTTTTTTCTTAATCAATGAGAAGAAGACATTAGTTTTAATACAGTAAATTTTATCCCTAATCTAAATATAAAAAATGTGATAATTGGCTTTTTTATCTCGGTCTATAATGCCATATAATACTTACTTAAAACTTAAAATAGAAAGAAAAAACCGGTTAAAGTGTTTAAAAATTCGGCTGAATGACAATTATGTGATTTTTTTTTATTAACTTGCAAGACAATCATTTAGGGCTTATCTATAAAATGTTATATTAATTAACACAAATGCCTTATGAAAAAAATTCTACTATTGCTAATCGTAATCCTTGTCGTAGGATGCGAATTTTTACCCAAAGAATCTAAGTTTTCTAAGTTTTCGAAAAACACAATCGAATTTAGAAATAATACTATTGTGCTTACCAGTGCCTATTCTAAAACATCTCCCGAAGAATTTAAAAGCAGATTAGATTCATTAAAAAATAAACCAAAATTTAAAAAGGTTGCTTTACATGAATTAAAAAAAATAGAAGATAAAAAAGTAGACTTCGAACTATTTGTAGATCAAAATAACGTAGAAAACTATGTATTTATCTATACTTGTGATTTTTATCAATTTGATGAGCATAGAGCTGCTAGGGTTGTTGCTGCACTTAATGATCAATTGCAAGACGAATCTAATATTCAGGAAGTAAAATATAAAAGAATTCACGGTCGTTTTTTCTTTACTCCAACTTCAAAAGTAGTTAAACTTAAATATTTAAAAGCTTATAAAAAAGATAGAAAATTCCAAACAGAATATATCGTTGCATCAAAATCCGGAGGAATTGGATTGTTGATTAGTAATCTAGAGGATATTGATTTTGAAAGTTCTATAAAACGATTTGCTTCAAAATAAGATAGGGAGATAATAATATATCTTTTATCTTGTTTCTTTTTATAGATGATGCATAGAATAAAGATGGTTTTTGTTGTTATTTTCATTGTGAGTTGTGCTCGTAGTGTAGAGCCAACGGTAGAAAATATTAATAAAATATTTGCATCCAAAGATTTTACTTTTGAGTTTAACAGCCATACCGGGGATAAAAAATCTCTTAGTTTTAGGAATGATTATCTAGTTTATAAAAGTGATAAACCTACATATCGCAGAGAGATAAGTTACGATGAAGTACTTTTTATTAATGACTTTATTCAAAAGATCGTTAATCGTCATTCTAAAATATTAGACCCCGATACCTCCTCACATTATATTATAAAAAATACAGCGTATAAAGTAGTAATCATACCAGATCAGGAAGATTACTACTTTGATGCTTTACTTAAAACACTAAAACTTGATACGGTAAAATAAATAATATTACTCAAAAAGTAATGAAAAAGAAGTCTCCCTATTAGGTATAGAATGAACTGTTAGGCTACCTCCGTGCATATGCATAATTTGTTTAGAAAGACTTAAACCTATACCTGTACCTTCATTTTTTGTGGTATAAAAAGGGATAAATATCTGGCTCATGATATCTGGGTGTATGCCCGGGCCATTATCTTTAACTGTTATATATTTTTTCCCTTCAGAAGTAATTCCAACAATAAATATAAGAGTTGCTTTTTCGGTATCTTTTAAAGCTTGAATTGCATTTTTACAAAGGTTCAGCAATATCTGGGTAATTAGCTTTTCGTCTGCATAAATTTCGAGATCTTCTGTGGTATTTAGAATGTCAAAAGAAATGACATTAAAATCAATCTCCTGGCTCATCAAAACTTTTACCTTTTCTAATAATTTTTCTACTTTAATTATTTTCTTATCGGGTACAGGTACATTTAGAAAACTACGATACGATTGTACAAAACTCATTAAATCATTTCCTTGATTTTTGATTACTTCTAATCCTTTTGCAGTATTATGGATTTTATTTTCATCAATTTCTGTAACCGGTATGATCCCACTTTTATCTTTATAATATCCCAAAATAGATTCTGATATTGAAGTAATGGGAGTAACAGAATTCATAATTTCATGAGTCAAAACTCTAATGAGTTTTATCCATGAATCTGTTTCTTTTTCATCTAATTCGTTATGAATATCTTGTATAGTTATTAATCTTAAAACTTCATTATTTAATACTATTTCCGAAGATTTAATAGATAGCTGTATCGTCTCTCGCTCGTTGGTGAGTTGAAAAAGTTTTCGTTCGAATGGTTTAATATTATTAAATAAGTCATACAATTTTTTATCAACCTGTACGAGTTGTTTTATATGATTTAGGGGAGTATAATTTAGTAATTTTTCGACCTTAGGATTGTTAAAAAGAATATGCCCTTTATGATTAAAAGTCAAAATACCAATCTCTGCTTGTTTTAGTATTTCCTGGTAATACTGTTCCTGTGTTTGGTTTTTTAAGTGTACTTTTCGAATTACATCATTAAGACTATTAAGACTTTGATTTAATTCGTTAAACGATTTTGGGGCTCCTTTTTCAGGAAATCGAAGTGTGAAATCTTCATTCTTGATTGAATTAAAAAAATAAGCAATCTTTCTATTATTATAGTTTAGATATTTGATTAAAAATATAGTTTGTAATGAAAAAAATAATAGAGCAAGAAAAGATAAGACATACAATTCTTTAAAAAACACAAAAGCTAATATCAGTGCAGTTAAGGAAAGCATTACTACTCTTAGGATTAGTTGTGTGTAGATATTCTGGCTAACCATTAGTTTTCTGATTTTTTTATTTTGTTATATAAAGTCTGTCTCGAAATACCAAGTTGATTTGCAGCAGCACTATAATTCCCATTATGTTTATCAAGCGCTTTAGCAATCATAAGCTGTTCCATTTCATCAAGAGTTTCGGGGCCTTTATCTAAAGAAATTCCAGGATTATTACTCAATAAAAAATCTGTTGGTTTCAATACATTTCCTTCACATAAAATTACGGCTCTTTCTATGGTATGTTGTAACTCTCTTACATTTCCTGGCCAGCGATATCCCATTAGTTTTTCTTCGGCAGCAGTATTTATTCTAAGTGATGGTTTACCATATTTTGTTGCGAATTTTTTTAAATAAAAGTCTGCAAGTATCAGGATATCATTATCTCGTTCTCTTAACGGAGGTACTTCAATATGAATCGTATTTATCCTATATAATAAATCTTCACGAAAAATACCCTCATCTACCATCTGATTAAGGTTGCAATTGGTGGCACAAACCAGGCGTATGTTTACGGGAATGGGTTTATTAGAACCAACTCTTACAACCGTTCTGTTTTGTATTGCAGATAATAGTTTGGCTTGTGTTTGTAGCGATAAGTTTCCGATTTCGTCAAGAAACAAAGAACCGTTATTTGCTGCTTCAAACTTTCCTGCACGATCTTCTTTGGCATCTGTAAAAGCACCTTTGGTATGACCAAAAAGTTCACTTTCAAATAATGTTTCTGATATTGAACCCATGTCTACTCCAATAAAAATTTCGTTTTTTCGGGGAGACATCCTGTGTAATTCTCGGGCTATTAATTCTTTTCCTGTTCCATTTTCACCTGTGATCAAAACATTAACATCTGTTTTTGCCACTTTTCTAACTAGATTCAAGACAGCGGTTAATGCTTTAGAATTACCAATAATATAATTACTATCTTGATTAATAACTTGTTTCAGGTGGTTTTCTTTCTGTTTTAGTTCTTGAACTTCTTTTCTGGATTTACGAAGCAAAAAAGCAGATTTTATTGTTGCCAGTAGCTTCTCATTATTCCAGGGTTTTAATACAAAATCAGAAGCTCCTTCTTTTAATGCCTTTACAGCAAGATCGACAGCACCATAAGCGGTCATCATAATTACCGAAGTATGAGGAGCTTTTTTCTTTATTTCTCTGAGCCAGAATAAACCTTCATTTCCTGTGTTGACACCTGCAGAAAAATTCATGTCTAATGCCACAATATCAAAATCACTTAAATTTTGTAATGAAGAAATTTGATTCGGATTAGAAATCGTTTTAATGTGCTTGTACTCAAACTGCAATAAAATTTCTAATGCGCTTAAGACACTCTTATTGTCATCAATTATTAAAATTTTTCCATCCTGCATTACTTATTATTTAAGTTAACATAGTAAAACTACAAATTTGAGACAGTACTCGTATAGAGGTGTAAAATTATTTGACACTATTTGTATAAAAATTTTACATTTCCAAAATTCTATATTAATATTTTGTTTTGTAAATTACTGATAAATAGTGTTTTATGTTTTTGGCATGGCGTTAGGTTATGGTTTGGCATCAAAACGTTATTTAAGAGTTTATAAATGGTAAATTTTAAAAACAAAATCTTATTCCTTCTCTTGATCTTGATATCAAATACGATGTATTCTCAAGAATCATGGTCATTAGATGACTGTGTAGCCTATGCAGTAGGTCATAATTTACAGCTCAAGGATTTTAAATACAATCAGGATGCTAACAAGGAAACATATCGGCAATCAGTAAGAAATTTGTTGCCAAATATCAATGCATTTTCAGATTATAACATTCGATACGGAAGATCGGTAGATCCCAATAATAACAATATTGTAAATACTGATTTTTTCTCTAATAATTATAGGTTAAATGCAGAAATTGATTTGTTTAGAGGTTTTCAAAAAATAAATACGATCAAAGCTTCAAAATTTTTGCATAAAGCAGCAAATGAAGAAGTATTACATCAAAAATACCTACTGGCATTTAGAGTGATGTCTGCTTTTTATGATATTCAGTTTATGGAAGGACTTTTAACCATTTCTAAAGAACAAGAAGAAGTATCTGATACTAATTATACACTCGTAAAAAGACAAGTAGAACTTGGTCAAAAAGCAAAAGCCGATTTGTATGAAGCAGAATCTGCATTATTAGCCGATCAATTATTGGTTACCCAAAATGAAAATAATGTAGCAGCAGCAAAACTTAAGCTCATACAAGAAATGAACTTAGAAGATGTCACTACTATTTCTATTCAATCTTCTCCTATAGAAGCCGATGATAATGTGGATGTTTTTCGAGTAAATAGAGATTCTATTTACAATAAAGCCACAACTTTTGTTCCTATCATAAAAGCGCAAGAGTTAAAAGCGAAAGCAGCCAAGAAGCAATTAGCCATAGCCAGAGGGGGCTTGTATCCCTCTCTGTCTTTTTTTGCAGGATATCAAACAGGATATTTTGAAACCAATGTTAACGAGAATACAGGAAGAGTAATTTCTTTTAACAATCAGATTAAAGACAATGTCTCGAAGTATGTTGGAGTTTCACTTAATATTCCTATTAGTAATGGATGGTCAAATCGTTCACGCGTAAAACAACAAAAGGTAGAGATGATGAGAGCAGACAATAATTTTGACATTCAAAAACAAGAACTGTTTAAATTAATACAACAGCTTGTTCAGGAAGGAGATGCATTACGTACAGAATACCGACAGAGTTCGCAAAAAATGAACGCACAGGTTCTAAGCTTTAAGATCGCACAAAAGAGATATGAAAAAGGATTAATAAGTGCTATAGAACTTAACCAGTCTAAAAACTTATTAGCCAATTCACAAAACGAAAACCTACAGGTACAATTACGTTTAAAAGTAAACGAAAGCACATTAGATTTTTATAACGGATTACCTGTTTTTAATATAAATAGAGCACAATAAAATGGATATAAAAATTGAAAAGAAAAAAGGATTAAGACCTAAACATTATGGATACATTGCTATAGGTATAGTATTGTTTTTTGTAGGTTGGAAAATGGTATTCGGAAACTCGGCAGCTACATTTAGAACAGAAAAAGAAAAATTGTCGATAACAGAAGTTTCTTTTGGGAAATTTGATGATTATATTACCATTAATGGCGCAGTAGCTCCAATAAGTACAATTTATATGGATGCTTATGAAGGAGGTAGAGTAACCGAAAAACTTATCGAAGAAGGAGCGATGGTAAAAAAAGGAGATATTATATTAAAATTAGAAAACAGCGCTCTTTACGAACAGATTTTGGCTAGTGAAAGTAATTTAGCATTGAAACAAAATGATCTTCGTTCTACAAAGTTAACTTTTGATTCTAGGCAGGTAGAAGGTCAAAAAGATCTGGTAAGCTCAAAATATGAATTACAAAAATTAAAGCGAAATTATGAACAAAGTAAAGCATTGTTTGAAGATGAATTGATTTCTCGTGAAGAATATCTAATTTCAAAAGAAAACTATGAACTATCCAAAAAAAGATATGAGATAATTAAGTTACAAACAGAACAGGATAAATCTCTTCGAGCTACTTCTTTATCGGGATTAGATACCGATCTTGAGCGTATGCAAAAAACACTTTCTATGGTATACGAACGCCTGGATCATCTAAATGTAAGAGCTCCTGCCGATGGTCAATTAGGATTTTTGGATGCAGAAATTGGTCAAAATATAAGACAGGGACAACGTATTGGGCAGATAAATGTATTAACAGATTATAAAATAGAAGCAACAATAGACGAACACTATATAGACAGAGTAAAAAGAGATTTAACAGCTGTGTTAGATCGTAATGGTAAAGAATATCAACTTCGTCTTCGTAAAGTATATCCCGAGGTACGTAACGGGAAGTTTAAAGTAGACCTGGTTTTTGCAGATCAAAAACCCGAAACCATACGAACTGGACAGAGCTATAATATAAAACTACAATTAGGAGCATCAAATGATGCACTTCTACTACCTCGAGGAAGTTTTTTCCAGAGTACAGGAGGGCAATGGATTTTTGTTGTAGATGCTTCGGGCGAAGTAGCATGGAAAAGAGCTATACGTATAGGGAAACAAAATTCGAGATATTATGAATTACTCGAGGGGCTAGAAGCAGGAGAAAAAGTAATTACTTCGAACTATGATAGTTTTGGAGATGCCGAAAAAATAATTTTAAAATAAATAGCATTTAGAAAATAAAATCAATCAAAAAATGATACAAATAGAGAACATAAAAAAGAGTTTTAGAACCGAAGAAGTCGAAACTCTGGCATTAAATAATGTAAATCTAAAAGTTGAAGCAGGAGAATTTGTAGCTATAATGGGGCCATCAGGTTGTGGAAAATCTACTTTACTCAACATTATTGGTATGTTGGATAATCCTAATGAAGGATATTATCACTTTAATGGCCAGGAAGTAGGTGGATTAAAAGAAAATCAACGTACCAAAATTAGAAAAGGAAACCTTGGATTTGTATTTCAGAGCTTTAATTTGATTGATGAACTTACAGTTTTTGAAAACGTAGAGCTTCCTCTGATTTATCTTAACATGAAAAAAAGCGAACGAGAACAAAAAGTAAAAGAAGTGCTCGAAAGAATGAAGATTGCACATCGCGAAAAGCATTTCCCACAGCAATTATCAGGAGGGCAACAACAACGTGTAGCTATAGCCAGAGCTGTTGTAACCAATGCCAAGCTTATTCTTGCCGATGAGCCTACAGGAAATCTTGATTCTAAAAATGGTATTGAGGTAATGAACTTACTTACCGAACTTAATAAGGAAGGAACTACCATTGTTATGGTAACGCACTCAGATAGAGACTCGCATTATGCACATAGAGTTATTAACCTGTTTGATGGACAAATTGTAACCGAAAGCCAAAACAAACCTTTTAAGGTCAATGAGTAATACTCATTAAATAAACCATTAAAATCAAAGTCATGATAAAATATTTGTACCACATAGCAATCGCAATATTACTTTTTTGTATCAACCTATGCCAGGCCCAATCAGAAACAATAGCTGTACAACATTTTGATAAAGCAATTATAAGTCCGCATATCCAGGTAACTTTTATTGAAGGTGAAAAAGAAAGTGTTATGATCGAAAATGCACGTTTACCACAAGAAAAAATTAATATCGAGGTAGCAGGAAATACACTTCGTATGTATTTGGATGGAGCTAAAACAACAACCAAAACAGTAAAAACAAACGAAAATGGGTGGGAGAGAAAGAAACCTATCTATAAGGGAACCATGGTAACGGCTGTTATAACATATACCCAGCTCAGAGAACTTTCAATACGAGGAGAAGAAATAATTGAATGTAAAAGTCCAATAAAAAGAGATGACTTTAGATTAAAAATCTACGGAGAATCTAAAATGACGATGAATTCCTTAAAAGTAAACTCATTACGTGTTTCTATTTATGGAGAAAGTTACCTGGAAATTAAAGAGGGGAGTGTAAACGATCAAAAATATACAGTGTATGGAGAAGGAAAAGTAAACACTTTAGGGATGATTAATGAAAATACTAAGATCACAGCATATGGCGAAAGTAATTTTAGAGTAAGAGTCTCAGATCATTTAAAAGTTACAGCATACGGAGAGGCAACTGTGGCTTATAATGGAAATCCTTCGATACATAAAGGAATAATTTTAGGCGAAGCAACGATTCATAAAATAAATTAAACATCAGATCAATCAAAACCTGACATCAAAAATGACAGTTATGTTAAAGAATTATTTAAAAATTGCTTGGAGAAACCTATTAAAAAACAAGGGATATTCTGTTATAAATATAGGAGGTCTCGCTATAGGAATGACTTGCTTTTTGCTTATAACGTTGTTTATAAGGAACGAACTTTCTTATGATAGTTATCATGAAAATGCAGATAAGATATATAGAGTTGTTCACCATAGTGGTAAAGATAATATAGAAGATAGATGGATCTGGGGAAATGCACCAGTAGGGGCAGCTTTAAAAAATGATTTTTCAGAAGTTGTTGAAAAAGTTCAATTTTCAGGAAGGTCAGATGTTTTATTAAATTATAACGAACGTTCTTTTCAAGAAGCCAATTGTTTTTATGTAGATCCAACTGTATTTGATGTATTTAGTTGGCCTTTAGTTTCAGGAAACCCAAAGACAGCTTTGAAGGCACCATATTCTATAGTGTTAACCGAAAGTGTAGCAAAAAAATACTTTGGCAACGAGGATCCAATGGGTAAAAGCATTAAAGGTTTTGGTGGTAGAGCCAGTGATGGCGCCTATACGGTTACTGGTATAATGAAAGATGTACCTTCTAATTCACATTTTTCTTTTGATATACTCATGTCAATGAGTTCATTTCATCAAACAAGACCAGATATTTTTGATGCCTGGGGATATGTAGATTTTTACACCTATTTTTTAGTAGCTGATAATTTTGACCAAGCAGCATTTCAGGCTAAGATACCTGGTTTTTTGAAAAAAAACAGACCTTCAGAAGAAGCCGAATATTACTATAATATTTCATTCGAACCATTAAAAGACACATATTTAAATTCCGACGCAGTTCGGCAACCAGGGATAACAGGTAATTTATCTAATATTTACATTTTTGTGATTATTGGATTTTTCATACTTATAATTGCCTGTATTAATTTTATGAACCTTGCTACAGCACGTTCGTTAGAAAGAGCAAAAGAAGTTGGAGTAAGAAAAGTAATAGGAGCAGATAAAAAAAGCTTGATTTATCAGTTTTTAGGAGAGTCATTACTTATGGTTTTTTTATCTGCAATAATAGGTTTGGTGTTGGTCATTATATGTCTACCATGGATGAACACTATAGCAGGAAAGCAATTTTTGGTTAGAGAAATTTTTAATAGTGTTACACTTTCATTGTATTTCGGAACTGCGCTGGTTACAGGAATATTAGCAGGAAGTTACCCCGCTTTCATACTGTCTAATTTTAAACCATCAAGTGTACTTAAAGGGGTTTTTAGAACTTCAAAACAGGGAGTTAACCTAAGAAAAGGGCTTGTAGTATTTCAATTTAGTCTTTCTATTGCTTTAATAGCAAGTACCGTAATAGTATATTCTCAATTAGATTATATGCTAAATAAGAATCTGGGTTTTGATAGAGAGCAACAGTTGGTTATTGATTTTAATTGGGATGGTCAAGTATTGGGCAATATAGAAACCATTAAAAATGAATTTTTAAATCATCCGGATATTAGCTCGGTTTCAGCTTCAAGAACAGTCCCTGGAGGACATTTCCCAGCAGCAGGAACTGATATAGAAACAAAAGAGGGTCCGATGAAATCGTTTAGTCCTTTTTTATATGAAATTGATGTTGATTTTATACCTCATTATGATATCGAAGTAGTTGCCGGTAGAGCTTATTCTAGAGACTTTGCAACCGATACTATTTCTTCGATGATTATTAATGAAGCAGCGGCTAAAAGTTTTGGATATGCAAATCCATTAGAGATTATAGGAAAACGTTTTGAACAATGGGGCAAAGAAGGTACAATCATAGGTGTAGTAAAGAATTTTAATTATTTATCCTTACATCAAAAAATAGCCCCTTTAGCATTACGATTAGAACCTGGTAGTAGTAGGTATTTTTCATTACAAATAAAATCTCAAAATCTTCAGGCAACTATTAAAGATATTGAAGAAAAATGGTCTGCTTTAGTTCCTCATCGTCCATTTTTATATAGTTTTTTAGATGACTCTTTTAATACACAATATGAAGCTGATTTTAAGTTTAAGAAACTATTCACCATATTTTCATTTTTAGCTATTCTAATTGCTTGTTTAGGTTTATTAGGCTTAGCTATTTACAGTGCTATGCAAAGAACTAAAGAAATAGGCGTTCGAAAAGTATTAGGTGCCGAGGTTACAAGTATAGTAACGCTTTTATCTAAAGATTTTATCAAATTAGTAGGTATTGCAATTCTTATTGCTACACCTTTTTCCTGGTATGCAATGAATAAATGGCTTAATGTATATGCTTATAGAGTCGAAGTAAATTGGTGGGTTTTTGCCATAGCAGGATTGCTGGCTTTAACAATAGCATTACTAACAGTTAGTTTTCATGCCATTAAAGCAGCTAGGACAAACCCAATAAAAAGCTTAAGAACAGAATAATAATGTATAGCTAAAACGAGAATCATGTTAAAAAACTATCTAAAAATCGCTTGGCGAAATTTACTCAGAAATAAGAGTTTTTCAGTATTGAATATTGTTGGACTATCCATTGGTTTGGCCGTTACCGCACTCATTGTAATCTGGATTAATTTTGAAATTGGTATTGATCAATTTCATGATAATAAAGACCGTACTTATCAGGTGTATAATCAATATCCTGTAGATGGTGAAATATGGACTTGGAATTCTACACCCAAAATTATGGCATCTGCCATACAAAAGGATTATCCAGAGGTAGAACATATTGCAAGAGTAAATTGGGATTCTGATTTTTTATTTGCAAAAGGTGATAAAAGAATAAACGGTAGAGGTAAAATAGTTGATCCTGATTTTCTAAAGATATTTAGTTTTCCACTATTAGAAGGTAATTTAGAAACCGTTTTAGATGATGTTAATTCTGTCATTATTACCGAATCTTTTGCCAAAAAAGTATTTGGTAATGAGCCAGCAGTGGGTAAAACAGTTAAGGTAGATAATGCTGATAGTTTTATGGTTACAGGTATTTTAAAGGATTTACCTTCAAATACAGCTTTTGAATTTGATTTTTTAATGCCTTGGGCTTATTTAAAACAACGCGGCTCAGATGATAAATATTGGGGCAATAATTCTATAGCTACTTATGTAATGCTTAAAAAAGAGGTGGATTACACCTTATTCTCAGAGAAGATAAAAAATTTGAGAAAAAAATATGATAAAGATTCTCCGGAAATGGTCACTTATTTATATCCATTTACACGTTCGTGGTTGTATTCAAATTTCGAAAATGGGGAAGAGATAGGAGGTAGAATCGATATAATTCGAATGTTTGGTATCATAGCTGCTATTATTTTGATAATAGCCTGTATCAATTTTATGAACCTGAGTACAGCACGCAGTGAAAAACGAGCAAAAGAAGTAGGAGTGCGTAAAGTTGTTGGAGCAAGAAGATTGACACTTGTAAGTCAGTTTTTGGGAGAATCTATTCTAATATCATTCATCGCAGCAGTATTTGCTCTCATATTGGTTTTGGTTGCATTACCAACCTTTAGCACATTGGTAGAAAAGCCATTATCATTAGATTTGACTAATCTTGGGTTCTGGGGATCGACTTTAGGTGTAATATGTTTTACGGGTCTTTTGGCAGGTAGCTATCCTGCATTGTTTCTTTCTGGGTTTAAGCCTTCTTCAGTATTAAAAGGGACTTTTATGAAGTCA
Organism: Aquimarina atlantica; assembly: GCF_000626715.1. Lineage (GTDB taxonomy): Bacteria > Bacteroidota > Bacteroidia > Flavobacteriales > Flavobacteriaceae > Aquimarina > Aquimarina atlantica. Next base: position 259,326 of record NZ_AQRA01000008.1, read on the forward strand.
AATACAGGCGTTACACCAAGAAAAGTTTTGGTAATCCTTCAGTTTTCTGCTGCCATTATACTAATTACCTCTAGTATTATTGTTTCACAACAGCTGAAAAAAGTTCAAGACAGACAAATGGGCTATGCAAAAAACAACCTGATTTACTCAGTAATACAAGGTGATTCAGAAAAAAATTATTCTCTTATAAAAGAAGAGCTTCTTGCATCCGATGCTGTTACTTCTATCACAAGAACCAGTTCACCGGTGACAGAGGGCTGGAGTAATAGCTGGAATTTTGAATGGAAAGGAAAAGATAAAGAAAATAAGCGCATTGTTCAAAGGTTTGCTGCAGATGAAAATATCAAAGAAACGCTTGGTATTGAAATTGTTGCAGGACGTGATTTTGATTTATATAAATATCCAACAGATTCTACCGCAGCGATTATTAATGAATCCGCAGTCGCACTTATGAATTTTGATGAACCTATTGGTCAGATTGTTAAGGATAATGGAATAGAATGGCATATTGTAGGGGTAGCAAAAGATTTTGTATTAGATTCTCCTTTCCAAAGAATTCAGCCAATGGTTATTGAAGGGGCTAAAGCAGGTTTTAATGTAATCCATATAAAACTTAATAAAACTGGTAGTACCTCAGAAAATCTTGCCAATGTAGAAGCCGTTTTTAAGAAATACAACCCCGAGTATCCCTTCGAATATCAATTTATCGATCAGGAATATGCTAGAAAATTTGATAGTGAGAAAAGAACAGGTCAGCTAGTAAGTATGTTTACATTGCTCACTATTTTTATTTCTTGTTTAGGCTTATTTGGTCTTGCCAGTTATATGGCAGAAAACAGAATTAAAGAGATCGGAATTCGTAAAGTTTTAGGAGCATCAGTGAGAAGTATCACTACACTTCTTTCATTAGATTTCATAAAACTAGTTTTAGTTTCTATCGTTTTGGCGGTACCTATTTCTTGGTATTTTATGAATAATTGGTTAGAGGATTTTGACTACAGAGTAAACATCTCGTGGCAGACATTTGTTTTAGCCGGGATTTTAGCTCTTGCAATAGCACTTGTAACGGTGAGCTATCAGGCTATTAAAGCCGCAACAACCAATCCAATAAAAAGTTTGCGAACAGAATAAATCATCATCAAAAAACGACAGTTATGCTAAAAAATCATTTAAAAATAGCCTGGAGAAGTCTAAAAAAACAACCTTTTTTTACTTTCCTAAATACATTTGGGCTTGCTATTGGTATGGTAGGAGGACTACTGATTTCGTTGTATATCTACGATGAATTGAGTTTTGATAAAATGTTTGCAGATGCTGATCGTATCTATAGGATAAATGTTGATGTAAAATTTGGAGGAAATGCTGAAGAATACGCAGAAGTATCAGCTCCTATGGCCGAAGCCATGAAAAGAGATTACCCACAGATAGAACTGGCCACACGATTTAGGAATTGGGGGAGTGTGTTTATCAGAAAAAGTGATACCGAGTTAAATATAAAAGAGGTAGGAGCTACGTATGTAGATACCACTTTTTTCGAGATGTTTGGCCTTGATTTGTTGGTAGGAAATACCAGGACAGCTCTAAAAGAACCTAATACTTTGATTTTAACCAAAACTGCAGCAGAAAAACACTTTGGGATAAACGAAGCTTTAGGGCAAAATATGATATTAGATAATAGAGATACATACACGGTGGTAGGTGTTATAGATGATATGCCAGAAAACTCTTTTATTAGAAACCATACTATTTTTATTGCGATGGCCGGAAATGAAGATGCTGCCTCTACCGAATGGGGAAATCATAATTATCCAACTTTTATTAAGTTGAGACCGGGAGCAGATATCAAAGATTTCGATACTTTTTTAGAATCTGCATTAAGAGACTATGTAATTCCCGGAGTACAAAAATATGCACCGGGGATAACAGAAGAACAATTTTTGGCTTCAGGGAATTATCTTAATTTTAGTACTATAGCCCTAACAGATATTCATCTACATTCTAATCGGAATCCAGAATTAAGTACAAATGGTGATATTCAAAACGTTTATATTCTTTCTTTTATCGCATTATTTTTGATTATTCTGGCAAGTGTTAATTTCATGAACCTATCTACTGCTCATTCTCTTAAGAGAGCAAAAGAAGTAGGAGTTCGTAAAACATTAGGTTCTAATAAATCAGAGCTTATCCGGCAGTTTTTGGTAGAATCTGGTGTGATTTCTTTTATGTCATTAGTATTAGCCATTACAATGGCTTCAATTTTGGTTCCTTTTTTTAATGAACTTGCAGGAAAAGAAATTTCTATACCGTTTACCAACCCTTTTTTCTGGTTGATTTTGGTAGCTTCAGTAATAGTACTAAGCCTTTTTTCTGGGAGTTATCCGGCATTCTTTATGTCAAAATTTAAACCTATCCAGGCATTAAAAGGCATAACCGAAAATGGTATAGGAGGAGGAAAAATAAGAAATTCTCTGGTTGTTTTTCAGTTTGCTATTTCTGTGTTTTTGATTATAAGTACTCTGGTTGTTTTTCAACAATTAAAATTTATTCAAAATAAGGATTTAGGATTTACAAAAGATCAGGTTTTAATTATAAATGATGTGTATGCTACCGAAAACCAGATAGCATCTTTTAAAGAAGAAGTACAGCAATTGGCCCAGGTAAAAAATACATCGGTAAGCGGTTTTTTACCAACACCATCGTTTCGAAGCAATAGTACATTTTATAGAGAGGGACTAAAAGATGATCATGAAAAAGCAATCAATATGAATGATTGGAGTGTTGATTTTGATTATGTATCAACTCTAAACTTAGAAATTATTGCAGGACGAGACTTTAATCGACAATTTAGTACAGATTCTACGGCCATGATTCTTAATGAATCGGCTGTAGCTGTTTTAGGAGTTACACCAGAAGAAGCACTTGGGATGCGATTATCATCAGATTATGAAGAAGGTGAAGTCATATTTAGAACCGTAGTAGGGGTTGTTAAAGATTTTCACTATGAATCTTTAAGAAGGGATATTAATGCGTTGAGCCTTTCGCTGAATAATAGTCCTGGATCAATGGCGGTAAAACTTAATGCAGGAGATTTCTCTAATACTATAGCACAAATTGAAACGATCTGGAACAGAATATCTCCAGGTCAGCCTTTTGATTATTATTTCATGGATGAATCTTTCAATACGACCTATCAAGCAGAACAACGATTAGGTCGAATCTTTATCATATTTACCATTCTATCTATTCTAATTGCTTGCCTTGGGCTATTTGGTCTGGCTGCATTTAATGCAGAAAAACGAATGAAAGAGATAGGGGTTAGAAAAGTGATGGGAGCTAGTGTAAGTCAGATTACCTATAGACTTACTATTGATTTTCTTAAACTTGTTGGTATAGCAATACTGGTATCTCTACCGTTAGGATGGTTTGCTATGAGTAAGTGGCTAGAAGATTTTTCATACCGAATAGAGATCAGTGGGTGGGTATTAATCATGGCAGCTTTTCTAGCTGTTGGGATTTCAATATTAACGGTGAGTTATCAAAGCATTAAAGCAGCAATTGCCAATCCCATAAAAAGCTTGCGTACAGAATAAATCATCATCTAATACTAAAGATGGTATCAATATCAAAAAATAACAGTTATGTTTAGAAACTATATCAAAATCGCTTGGCGAAACCTAAAAAGAAACAAAGTCTATTCGTTGGTAAATATTGGTGGACTTACCATAGGTTTATCGGCAGTGATTTTTATGCTTTTTTATATAAACTATGAGAGTAGTTATGATGCGTTTCATACAGATTATAATAGACTTTTTAGGGTAGAAAGAACATATGTAAGTAGTATTCAAAGCGATATTTGGGATAGTACACCTTATATATTATCAGATGAATTGCAAAATTCTATTCCTGAAATTACTACTGCTACCAGTATAAGAACTACTGCAAATTATCTAGGTATTAATGGTGCAATGTATCATGAAAAGAATGGATTGTTCGCAGATAATGATTTTTTAAAACTATTTACCATAAAGTTTATAAAAGGTAATCAGAACACCTCTTTAGAAAACCCTATGAGTATAGTACTTTCAGCATCATTAGCCAAAAAACTTTCTCCAGAAAGTAATATTATAGGAAAAACAATACGTATCGATAAAAAGTATGACTGTGTAGTTACTGGCGTATTTGATGATTATCCCGATAATTCTCATTTAAAGATCGATTATCTACTTTCTTTTAGTTCATATGAAACCATTACAAGAAATACACTCGATGCGGGGTGGGGTGTAAATAACGCATCTACTTATATTCAGCTAAGGAATAATGCAGAAATTGGCAAAGTGTCAGAAAAAATAAAAGGGTTTTTAACAAGTCACCTTACGCTTGAAGATGGAATTCAAGAGCTACTTAGTCTTAGACCTATTAGAGATATTTATATGAAAACGTCTAAGGTAAGAGGAGGAGGAGGAAATAGAAGTGAGATTACTACACTCTATCTTTTTCTTGCAGTTGTAATTTTTACTGCTTTAATCAGCTTGTTAAATTATATAAATTCTTCTACTGCCCAGGTTATGAAGAGAGAATTAGAAATAGGAATCAAAAAGGTTATGGGTAGTACAAAGAGCCATTTAAGGTACCAGTTTATTACCGAGTCATTAGTTATGGTATCTATTTCTTTTATCGTCGCTATAGGTTTGGTGCTATTGTTTCTTCCGCTGTTTAATAAGATTGTCGGAAAGAATTTATCTATTGTTTTTAGCCAGGATTGGCCATTTTTTATCTATGCTATGCTTGGTTCTCTTCTGGCAGGTATTTTGGCTGGTTTATATCCTGTTTTCTTTCTTACATCCTTAAAAATTTCTTCTTTTCTTCAAGGCAATTCGTCTATTAAACGCCGTGCCGGTTTAAGAAAAGCTCTGGTTGTTTTTCAGTTAGTATTAGTGATACCACTGGTATTTACTTCAATACTTATTATAGAGCAGTTTAAATATATAGAGCAACGAGATATTGGATTTGCAAAAGAAGATTTATTAGTGTCATTGATAGACGTTGCTAATAAAGAAGACAGAGAGGTACTTAAAACAATAGGAGAACGATTATTACAAGATCCCAATATTCTTAATTATTCTATATCAGATTCGGGTCCATTTGGTGGTGGTGGGCAACAAAGTATGGATTGGGAGGGTAATACAACTAATGAAAAGGCTGTGATTAGGTCACACAGAGTGGATTACGATTTTTTGAAAACCTATCAAATGAAGCTAATAGAAGGAAGAGGTTTTTCTGAAGATTATGCTACAGATATCCAAAGCGCATGTATTATAAACCAAACTGCGTTAGAATTGTTTGGCTGGGATAATGCCCTGGGTAAGAAAATCGATAATGGCCGTTTAAAAGTGATTGGTGTAGTAAAAGATTTTAACGATTATACCGCATTTAAGAAAATTCCACCAATGATCCTTTTTATGGATCAAGGTTATGGGAGTTCGTATGTAACCATAAAAGTAGCTTCAAATAAAAGGGCAGAAGCCCAGACATTGGTCAATACGCTTTTTAACAATAATTTTCCGGAAAGCCCTATTGAGTTTAGCTTTTTAGATGACAATCTTGATAGTAGTTATTTGAACTCATTAAAAGGCACAATCAATATTTTTATTTTTTTCTCGGTATTAGCTATACTGTTGGCAATACTTGGATTATATAGTCTTGTATCCTTTTCGTTAAAAACTCAACAGAAAATGATAGCAATACGAAAAGTACTGGGAGCCAATACAAAAAGTATTTTTCTAATACTACTTAGAGAGTACATGATATTATTCTCTATTGCTGCAACATTAGGACTTGTTACGGTTTACTTCATAGCAAATAAAATAATACATGTTTTTGCATATCATGAAGGTGTTAAATTCATCTATCTAATTATGGCAGGATTACTAGCCTTATTTGTAGTGCTTTTTTCGGTGAGCAGCAAAATAGTTTCTGCTGTATTACAGAATCCTATAAAAAGCTTACGAACAGAATAAATCATCATTTAAAAACAACTGTTATGCTAAAAAATCATTTAAAAATAGCCTGGAGGAGTATCTTAAAAGATAAGATGTTTACTTTCATTAAAATAGGAGGTTTTGCTGTTGGAATAATGGCGTGTGTATTGATTGCACTTTTTATCAAAGATGAATTAAGCTATGACAAGCATTATGTTCATGAAAAACAAATATACAGGGTATATACACAAGTAATGCATAAGGGTGAACTGATTAAATGGACTCATTATCCTGCACCTTTTGCTAAAGCAATAAAAGAGGATTTTCCTGAAATACAAAAATCAGGAAGATTTCTTACAAGCGAACTTTTTGGTACCGGAAACAAAGAACTTCGAATAGAAGGAGAAACAGAAAACATTTTTGAAAATGGATTTATTTTTGCCGATCAGGAGTTATTAGAAATTTTAGAAATACCACTTGTACAAGGAAGTACTAAGAGTGCTTTATCTCAACCAGGAACTATAGTAATCTCTCAATCAAAAGCTGATAAATATTTCCCTAACGGAGATGCTATTGGCAAAACGCTGATTTTAGATAATAATACAGAGAAACCTTATAAAATAACTGGTGTAATGAAAGATTCACCAGAAAATACTCATTTTAAGTATAACTTTCTGATGACGATGGTGGGGAGAGGTTTTTATCCTTATGAAAAACATAATTGGGGTGCGCAGAATTACCACACTTATGTTTTGGTGAATGATAATACCAATATACGAGAATTAGAACAAAAAATGTTCTCTATTGTTGAAGATTACATGATCCCTACCGCTAGAGAATCTAACAGGCTTGATAAAATTGATTTTCTAAAAAGCTATCAATTCAAACTACAACCTGTGAGCGATATACACTTAAAATCAACAGATATTAGTGATGGATTAAAACATGGTGATATCCGTTTTGTATGGTTGTTTGGTGCCATTGCGGTATTTATTTTGCTATTAGCATGTGTTAACTTTATCAACCTATCTACAGCCAAATCTGCAAATCGTGCCAAAGAAGTAGGGTTGCGAAAAACTGTGGGAGCTTTTAGGAAAAATTTAGTTTCTCAGTTCATCACAGAGTCAGTCCTGTTTAGTATCATCTCATTTGTTTTGGGGGTAGTATTGGCATGGGCGTTACTGCCATATTTTAATACGATTGCCTCGAAAGCCTTGATTGTACCATGGGGACAATGGTGGTTTTTACCTGTATTACTGTTTTCGGCATTATGCATTGGGATTTTGGCCGGATTGTACCCTGCTTTTTACCTCTCTGCTTTTAGACCAGTGAATGTATTGAAAGGAAGTTTAAGTACCGGCAGTAAAAGTGGTAAACTAAGAAGTAGCCTGGTTGTTTTTCAATTTACAACATCTATTGTTCTTATCATCGGCACATTAATCATATACCAACAGATGAATTATATTCTGAACAAGAAACTAGGTTATGATAAAGAACAAGTTCTGGTTATTCAAGGCACAAAAAGTTTAGAAAATAAGACACAAAACTTTAAGGATCAACTATTAAAATTACCCGAAGTAAAACAAGTTTCTGTTAGTGATTATTTACCTATCGAAGGAACCAAAAGAAACGGAAATACTTTTAAGGAAAAAGGTAAAGAAAATGATGGTATAGCTGTTCCTGCACAAAGATGGGAAGTAGATCATGACTACATTAATACCTTGGGTATACACATAAAAAAAGGACGAGATTTTTCGAGAGAATTAGCTTCAGATTCTACAGACGCTATGGTCATTAATGAGATCATGGCCAAGAGTTTTGGTTTTGAGAATCCTTTAGGAAAGAAAATAACTAATGGGAGAGAATCCTGGACCATAATTGGCGTAGTAGAAGATTTTCATTTCGAAACCTTAAAAAATGATATTGAGCCATTGGCAATGGCAATAAATAATAGTCCAGGAATGATTTCTGTACGTTTAAAAACAAGCCATATAAATCAAGTATTAAAATCAATTACGACGATTTGGGATCAAAATGTTCCTAACCAATCCTTTAGGTATAGTTTTCTAGACCAGGATTTTTCTAAAATGCACGAAGATGTACAACGTATAGGCAAGATCTTTGTCAGTTTTGCTTTGTTTGCCATCCTTGTAGCGTGCCTTGGTTTATTTGCTCTTTCTGCCTTTATGGTAGAGCAACGTAAAAAGGAAATTAGCATCCGCCTGGTTTTGGGAGCCCCATTTAAGAGTATATATAAATTATTGACATTAGATTTTTTAAAACTGGTTATAATTTCAATAAGTATTGCCATTCCTATTGGTTGGTATCTGATGAGTCGATGGCTAGAAGATTTTGCATATCGTATTAACATTGGTTGGGGAATATTTTTGATAGCAGGAACCCTGGCAATAGTAGTAGCTATTTTAACCATAAGCTACCAATCTATCGGAGCAGTATTTATTAAGCCTTTAAAAAGTTTACGAACAGAATAATAAAAACATCACAGACCTCACAGGTTTTTAAAACCTGTTAGGCTTAAATATCACTATACCATGCACACTTTATATTTTAAAATAGCAATTAGATATCTTTTAAAGAATAAACTCTATTCTTTTATTAATATTTTAGGATTAGCCATAGGGGTTGCTTCTTTTATTTTGATCATGGTTTATGTGAATTATGAACGTAGCTATGATACTTTTGAAGGGTCAGAAAATGTATATCGCGTGTATATGGATGCTCTAGAAGGCGATGTTTTTGAAGCGTCAGATGCACAAACTGCTAATCTTATCGGACCTACATTAAAACAAGAATTCCCTGAAGTGATAGAGCAAGTACGTCTGTACCGTTTTGATAAAGTGACTTTTAAATATGACGGAAAAGTCATTGAAGAATCCAGAGGATCTTTGGCAGATGAAACCTATTTTGAGGTCTTTAATTATCCGCTTTTAAAAGGAGATAAACAAAATGCGTTAAAAGAACCTAATACTATTGTACTTACAGAATCTTTTGCTAAAAAAATATTTGGAGATCGAGACCCTATAAAAAATACATTATCAGGATTTTATGCAGGAAAAAAAGTAGTGTTAACAGTAACCGGGGTTTTAAAAGATATTCCCGAAAACACTCATATGAAAACCAATTTTCTAATTTCTTTTGATACCTATGGAAATTGGTTTGCATCAGAGGAAGAAAAAAAATTAAACTGGGGGCATTGTAATTTTTTTACATACTTAAAAGTTGATAAAAATGCTGATAAGACCCTTCTTAAAAGTAAAGTGATTGCTAGTGATTTTGAAGATGATGAAGATGAAAGATATAATATAGAACCTTTAGAAGAAATTCACCTATATTCTAATAAACCTTATGAAGCAGAAGCTAATGGTAGTATTAGCAGGATAAAATTCTTAACAGCCATTGCTTTTATAGTATTGTTATTATCGTGGCTTAATTATATTAATTTATCTACAACCAAGTCATTAGAGCGAGCCAAAGAAGTAGGTGTTCGAAAGGTGGCTGGTGCACAACGCCTACAACTTATTTTACAATCATTAACAGAATCGATTGTTCTAAATGGCATTGCTATTATAATAGCAATTATACTTACTATAAGCATGCTTTCGCTGTATAATAATTTTACAGGTAAAGAATTGGTAATCCATACTTCCACTATTACTCAATTATTGCCAATCATTGGTTTCATTGTAATCGGTGTAGTTCTAGCAGGGTTATATCCAGCTATTTTATTAAGCGGATATTCTCCTTCAAAAGCATTAAAAGGGAAAATACGTACTTCTGCCAGTGGATTAAATATTAGAAAAGGATTGATTGTTTTACAATTTCTAGCCACTATCGTTTTGCTTATCGGTACGATAGTGATTACAAAACAAATAGATTTTATGCAAAAGCAACCTATTGGTGCAGAATTGAATCAAACTATTTCTTTTCATGGCGAATTTTTAAACAATATAACAGATTCTCTAGCTAGAAGAAAATGTAAAATTCTTGCAACAGAACTGCAAAAATTTCCTTTTGTATATGGTACAGCACGAGCTCAAACATATCCCGGGGATGGTTATGATAATTTATCATCATTTATAGGAATAAAATATCCCAATGGAACAGAGGAGAGCAAAAAAGTATTTTATAATTATACGGCAGACAGTAATTATCTTGATGTATTAGATATTCAATTTCTCGCGGGAAATAATTTTATAGACAACCCCAAAGGAGAAAGTAATGCCATCATAATTAATGAAGCTTGTATGCGCGAAATGGAAATTTTTAATCCAGATGATGCAATCAATAAAACCGTAAGCTTTTTTGGAAGAGAATGGGTGATTTCTGGGGTTATTGAAAATTACCATCATTTTGGATTAAAAAAAGGAGTACACCCTTTGGTTATTTTACACGGTAATAGCAGTAATAATTTATTGGTAAAATTTGATAACACTGTTGCTTCTACTTTGGGATACAATAAAGCGATCGCCCAGATAGAAGAAAAATGGAAACAAATACTACCACAACGTACTTTTGGTTATACATTTTTAGATAAAAAGTTTGAAGCGCAATATAATGATGATAAACAATTTGGTGCTGCTTTCAGGATGTTTACGCTTCTGGCAATATTTATTGCGGCATTAGGCTTGTTTGGATTAACATCGTATACCTGCATACAACGTAAAAAAGAAATAGGGATTAGAAAAGTAAATGGAGCTAGTATTTTTAAGATCCTAAAATTATTAAACATTGATTTTATCAAATGGGTTGGGATTGCATTTATAATTGCGATTCCTGTAGCCTGGTATACTATGAATTCATGGTTAGAAAATTTTGCATTAAAAACAAATCTTAGCTGGTGGATATTTGTACTTGCAGGTATAATGGCACTTGGTATTACATTGCTTACGGTAAGTTGGCAAAGTTTTATCGCAGCCAACGGAAATCCTGTGGATGTGCTAAGAGATGAATAGTATGTGATTTTAAATCAATTAAGAAACAACCATTATGTTAAAAAACCATATCAAAGTAGCCTGGAGAACCCTTTTGAAACACAAAGGCTTGTTTACGATTAATATTCTGGGTCTTGCTATAGGGATTGCTACCGCACTTGTTATATTTCTTTTTGTAGTAGACGAATTAAGTTATGATCGCCACTATAAAAAAGCTGATCAGATTGTTCGGGTAGTGCTAAAAGGAAAGATGAATGGCGAACTAATAAAAGAAGCTGTTACACCAGGACCCGTTGCATATACGTTGCAAGAAGAGTTTCCAGAGGTTTTACAGGCAACTCGTATTAAATCAAACGGAACACCGCAAATTACCTATAAAAACAACACATTTAGAGATCAAAAGTTTGCATATGTAGATCCTAATTTTTTTCAGGTATTTACGTTGCCACTTATTAAAGGAGATCCTGCCACAGCTCTACAAGAACCTAATACCGTTGTTATTACTCAAAAATTAGCATCAAAGTATTTTGGAAATGAAAACCCTCTGGGAAAAATTTTGGAGTTTAAAGAATGGGATCAACGCTATAAGGTCACAGGAGTAATTAACGATGTACCTGCAAATTCTCACTTTCATTTTGATGCTTTTGGGTCTATGCAAGGATTTGCGGCTGCAAAAGAACACAAATGGATAGAATCGGGTTACCATAGTTATCTTATGCTTGATAAGCGTATAGATTATAAAAATGTAGAAGAAAAACTACCGAAGATTGTGCATAAATACATGGGGCCACAGATAAAAAAATCTATGGGAATGACTTTTGAAGAGTTTCATGGAAAGGGAAATGACATAGGATTATTTCTACAACCTTTGACCGATATTCACCTTCACTCAGATTTTGCAGATGCAACCAACCTCGAGCCTGGTGGTGATATAAAAACAGTATATATTTTTGGTGCAATAGCCATATTTATATTAATTATTGCTTGTATCAATTTTATGAATCTTTCTACAGCTGCAGCATCAAAAAGAGCTAAAGAAGTAGGGGTGAAAAAAGTATTGGGGTCACCAAAAAGTCAATTAATTAAACAGTTTTTGATAGAATCTTTTATTGCAACTATGGTAGCTATGGTTTTGGCTTTAATTCTGGTTATGATCTCATTACCATTGTTTAATGACCTATCTGCAAAAGCATTAGATATAACTTATATTCTTCGTCCTCAGATACTCATGTACTTATTAATATTAGGAATCATTATTAGTTTTTTGGCCGGGGGCTACCCTGCTTTTTTTCTTTCATCATTTGCCCCCATCGCTGCACTTAAAAACAAATTTACCAATACAGGTAACAGTAAAGGACTAAGAAGTGGATTGGTAATTTTTCAATTTGCGATATCGGTAGGCCTTATCCTGGCAACTATAGTAGTAGATCAACAGATGTCCTTTATTCAAAATAAGGATATAGGTTATGAAAAAGATCAAATACTGGTATTAAGGGATTCATGGATGCTAAAGAACAATGAAGAAGTTTTTAAGGAACAATTATTTAAAGACCCGAGAGTATCTAATGTTACAATGTCTGGCCATATTCCCGCAGGGCCATCTTATAATCATATGTCAAGTATTTATCCAGGTCAGGACTCTGATGCGATTAGAAGAACTATTGTATATAATATCGATAAAGACTATATCCCAACGATGGGAATGGAATTGATTGCAGGAAGAAATTTCGCCACAGGCGAAGGGCCAGAAACCGCAAATTTAATTATTAACGAAACGTCTGCCAGGATTTTGGGGTTTACCGATAATGCAATTGGTCAGGCAATAACAATGTCTATAGATAATGAAGGAGGTACAAGACAATATTCTGTGATCGGGGTGGTAAAAGATTTTCATTTCAAATCATTACATCAAACTATAGATCCTCTAATCATGATTAATGAACCTAGTTCGGGGCTTATTGTAAGAGCAAAAACTTCTGATATGAAAGGGTTAATTGCCACTGCAGAACACATATGGAACGGTTTTAAAATAAACGAACCCTTTAACTATGCTTTGCTAGACGAGCTGTATAATCAAACCTATCTGAAAGAGCAAAAAATGGGAACTATCCTTAGGATATTTGCTTTGCTCACCATTTTTGTGGCATGCCTGGGATTATTTGGCCTGGTAACATTTACAGCAGAACAACGATTTAAGGAAATAGGAATTCGTAAAGTATTAGGATCTACCATACCTCAAATTATCACTATGCTCTCATTTGATTTTATGAAACTGGTATGTATTTCTTTTTTGATAGCATTTCCTCTTGGGTTTTATCTCATGAATACATGGCTTCAAGATTTTGCTTACCGTATACAAATACAGTGGTGGGTATTTGTCCTGGCAGGTTGTATAACTCTATTAGTTGCATTTATGACTATTGGTTGGAAAAGCTTCAGAGCAGCATCGATGAATCCTATTAAAAGTTTAAGAACAGAATAAATCAAAAGTGATGATTAAAAACTATATCAAAATAGCATGGAGAAACTTAATCAAAAATAAGTTTTTTTCACTCATAAACATCTTTGGGTTAGCAGTAGGATTGGCGACATGCTTCCTTTTGATGCTATATGTATTTAACGAAACCAGTTACGATAAGCATCATAAAGATGTAAATCAGATATATCGTGTGGCTCTTGAGGCTGCAGGAGAGAAATGGGCTGCAGGCCCTGCGCCATTAGCACAAGGTTTAGCATCTGATTTTGCCGAAGTTGAGCAGGTAACACGTATTCTTAATTTCCCGACAACAGATAAAATGCTCTTAAAAGATGAAAATGCTAATGTTAGTTTTTATGAAACAAATGGATACTACGTAGATTCTACTTTTTTCAAAGTATTTACATATGATTTTTCTTACGGAGATTTAGAAACCGCACTCAATCAACCCAATACTGTAGTCATTTCAGAAGCCATTGCTCATAAATTATATGGTGATGCAAACCCAATTAATAAGATAATCAATATTGAAATTCCTTACGGAAAATACAATTATACAGTTAAGGGGGTTTTTAAAAACAATGGCGATAAGTCACATATTAATGCCAACTTCTTTCTCTCTATGCAAAACGGAGACATAGGTGAGTGGGTAGGTCAACAAACGAACTGGGCGTATAATAATATTTTTCATACGTACATAAAGCTTAAAAAGGGAGTGAATACTGGTAATTTTGAAGAAAAACTACCTGCTTTTTTGAAACGCAATGCCGCAGTTGATTTTAAAGAAATGAATCTTTCTAAACAATTGTTCCTGCAACCAGTAAAAGATATTTATCTAAAATCGGATATTGGTAATGAACTCTCTACAAATGGCAACATGACATATTTGTATATTTTTGGCTCTATAGCTGCATTTTTATTGTTGATTGCTTGCATCAATTTTATGAATCTTTCTACAGCACGTTCAGAAAAAAGAGCAAAAGAAGTAGGGGTTCGCAAGGTAATGGGAGCACACAAACAATCGCTTATATTTCAATATTTGGGAGAATCTTTGATGATGTCTGTGTTGGCATTAGCCTTATCTATGGTTATTGTGGTATTATTTTTACCAATTTTTAATGAGTTTTCTCAAAAAGAACTGATGCCGTTTGAAAACTCACAACTTATGTTTTGGGTTATTGGTCTTACACTTTTCACAGGCCTTCTTTCGGGGCTATATCCAGCGTTTTATTTATCGTCTTTTAAGATAACAACGGTATTAAAAGGAAAATTAGCTAATAGTTTTTCTGCTACATTTATTCGTAAAGGATTGGTCGTTTTTCAATTTGCAATATCAGTCTGTTTAATCTTGGTAGCGGTTGTAATAGTAAAACAATTAGATTTTATTAAAAATCAGGATCTGGGATTTAAAAAAGACCAACAGATCATATTGCCGTTACGAAGTGCTTCAGTAGTTGGTAATTACAATGCGTTTAAAGATGAAATGTTGAAGGATCCAAAAGTAGCTTCAGTTTCTGCAGCTTCTACTTATCCAGGTTTTGATCTGGTTCAGGATATGTTTATTTATGCTGAAGGTAAATCCTTAGATGATAAAATAGAAATTCACTATGCCCAGGCCTATGAAGATTATATCAAAACCCTGGGGTATGAATTAATAAGAGGTAGATTTTTATCTACTAATCCAGAGGCTGATCTTGATGGAGTAGTATTAAATGAAACTGCGATTAAACAATTGGGATATGATGTTGATAATGCAATAGGAAAAAAGGTATATCACGAGTTTGATAAGCAGCCACAATCATTACATATTGTAGGGGTGATCAAAGACTTTCATTCACGTAGTTTTCATAACAGTATTTTACCATACGCAATAAGAAAGTTTAGTAATGGGACTCAACCTAGCTATTTTATTGTTAATATCAAAGAAGGTCAATTTGATAATGCATTAGCAAGTGTAAAAAGTGTTTGGGAGAAAGTAAATCCTGATACTCCATTTCAATACTCATTTTTAGATCAGGATTTTCAAAGAAATTATGAGAAAGAACAACGTATGTCTGATGTTATCATATGTTTTACTCTTATTGCCATTTTTATAGCGTGTTTAGGATTATTGGGCTTGGCTTCTTTTACGACAGAACAACGAAAAAAAGAAGTAGGTATACGCAGAGTTTTAGGTGCATCTGTAATTGGGATTACGACTTTACTTTCTAAAGATTTTTTAAAACTAGTAGTTGCAGCTATTGCTTTTGCAAGCCCCATCTCATATTATCTGGGAAAAAGATGGTTAGAGGGGTTTGCGTATCATATAGATATGAGTTGGTGGTTATTTGTAATTACAGGAGGAGTAGCCTTGGGTATAGCCTTTGCAACCGTAAGTTTCCAGGTTATAAAAGCGGCAGTATCTAACCCGGTTAAAAGTTTAAGAACAGAATAAATCAAAAGTGATGATCAAAAATTATATCAAAATAGCGTGGAGAAATGCTCTTCGACAAAAACAATTTACCATTCTTAATATACTTGGACTTAGTATTGGTATAGGAACATGTTTTATTATTGGATTATATATTCATAGCGAAATGACCTATGATACTTTTCATGACAAGGCAGATCGTATTTATAGAGTTAACCAGCCTAATATTTGGGATGATTGGAATGAAATATCCTCTAATACAGGGCCTAATGTAGCTATCGCATTACGAGAAGATGCTCCAGAGTTTGAAGAGGTAACAAGACTTTTAAGGACCGGTACACAGATTGTAAGATCTAATCATAACAAAGAGGCAAGTTTATATAGCGAAGAGCAATACTTTGCTGTCGAAGAAAACTTTTTCGATGTGTTTTCTTTTAAATTTTTACAAGGGGATTCTAATACAGCACTTAGTGAACCTATGAGCATGGTGATGACAAAAAAAACGGCAGAACGTTATTTTGGTACAGAAAATCCAATCGGAAAAACAGTAGAAGTAAAAGACTATGATAACTCATGGAAAACCTACACGGTAAAAGGAGTACTTGCCGATGTTCCTTATAAATCACATATTCAATTTGATATGTTGGTTTCCTTAAAAAGTTATTCTGAAATGATGCAAAGAAACGGTTGGAAATGGATTTGGACAGCATTTTCAACCTATGGATTAGTGAAAAAAGGAACCGATATAGCAGCATTTACCAAAA
The DNA here is from genome assembly GCF_000626715.1 of Aquimarina atlantica. GTDB lineage: Bacteria > Bacteroidota > Bacteroidia > Flavobacteriales > Flavobacteriaceae > Aquimarina > Aquimarina atlantica. The sequence continues at coordinate 275,906 of NZ_AQRA01000008.1, forward strand.
AAATTCAGGCTATCCCACCAAAGTGGGCGCCACCGACCACAGAACGTATTTTTAATCAAACATTTAAAGAGTTTACAGCAGGACATGACTGGACATTATACCTACAACCTCTTAGAGAAATATACTTGTCCGAAGCTCCTGCAATTCATTCCTTTGGACCAACCGGAAATCCAATGTTTGTTAAAATATTCGGGGCAATAGGCATATTAGTGCTTATATTATCCAGTATCAATTTCATGAATCTCTCGACGGCAAGATCATCAAAGAGAGCAAAAGAAATAGGAGTGAGAAAAGTTTTGGGATCCAAACGAAAAGCATTAATCAAACAGTTCGTTATAGAATCTACGCTTTTTGTTTTGATAGGTACTGTTTTTGCCTTAATATTCGTGCAACTTTCTTTGGGGATATTTAGTACCATAGCAGATGTACAGCTCGAACTGATCTCATATTTAGGAAATCCAGTATTTCTGGCTATTGTACTATTATTTGTATTGGGATTAGGTTTAATTTCTGGAAGTTACCCTGCTTTTTACCTTTCGATGTTTCAACCAATAGAGACTCTTAAAGGGAAAATAAACACGAAATTTAAAGGAAAAGGAATTAGAAATGGATTAGTTGTCTTTCAGTTTACTATTTCTATTGCCCTGGTCATTTGTACCTTATTTGTACAAAAGCAATTGACATATACTTCTTCATTAGACTTAGGGTTTGAGAAAGATAATATCCTACAGATTCATAATATCGAGCAAATTGGTTTTGATACTGAAGCACTTAAGACAAAACTCGAATCAAATCCTGCTTTTTCAAAAGTTGGGAAATCATTTGGGCTTCCACCAAATATATGGTCTGGAGATCGATATAAAACACTGGAAAGTAATAACGAAGTGGTTCAACTTAGAAATGTAAGAACAGAAGAAGATTATCTTGATGTATTGGGAGTAGAATTTATTGCCGGAAGAAATTTTGATTCATCAAGGCCCAATGATAAGTATAAAGTAATATTAAATGAAAAAGCGGTTAAGACTCTAGGATGGGGTAATCGCGAAACTTATGCTACAAATTCTCCTATAGGAAAAATTGTAGCTTTAGCCTCAGGAAGCGAAGATGAGTTTGAAGTGATGGGCGTAGTTAAAGATTTTAATATTAATAGTGTACAACAAGAAATAGCACCATTGGTCATCATTCATCATCAAAATGATAAGGTTTGGGATTATGGTGCAGGCTTATCTTATTATTCGATGAAACTTAATCCTGCGGTGGTTAAAAACCCTGGTGAACTTCAAATATTGATTGATGGAGTTAAAAATGATATTGCACAAATAGACCCTTCTGTTCCGTTTGAATATAGTTTTATGGATCAGGATTTTGAAAACACCTTTGTATCAGAACAAAGAATGGGAGTAATACTTAGTATATTTACCGTTATGGCATTACTTATAGCATGTCTTGGGCTGTTTGGTCTTGCTGCTTTTACGGCAGAGCAACGTATCAAAGAATTAAGTATTAGAAAAGTACTGGGTGCCAAGGTATCAGAATTAGCTTTTTTGTTCTCTTCAGAATTTACAAAACTGGTTCTTATTTCTATTATTCTTGCTTCACCTATCGCATACTTTTTGGTAGATGAATGGCTTAAAGATTTTGCGTATAGAACCCCAATAGATAGCTGGGTGTTTATAGTGGCGGCGATAAGTGCATTTGTAATTACATTGGTAACAGTAAGTTTTCAAACCATTAAAGCAGCATCAACAAATCCTGTAAATAATTTAAGAGCAGAATAGAATTGTTTAAGACCTCACAGGTCTCTGGGACCTGTGAGGTCTAGAGCAAGATCTATTTTAATCCAGATTTAAATATCATAAACAACTAAAAAAATAAAACATGTTATTACAACTAAAAAATATATCAAAATGGGTACACTCAGGAGGACAAAAGGTATTTTTATTAAAAGACATTAATTTTTGGGTGAATGAAGGAGATTTTATCTCAATTATGGGCCCTTCTGGTTCAGGAAAATCTACTTTGCTCAATATCATCGGGATGCTTGATGATTTTAATGAAGGAGAATATACGTTTCTGGAAGAAAAAGTACATTCACTTAAAGAGAAACACCGTGCGAATCTGTATAAGCAATATATAGGATTTGTATTTCAGGCGTATCATTTGATCGATGAATTAACGGTAAAAGAAAACCTTGAGATGCCATTATTATATAAAAAACACAATGCATCAGAAAGAAAATCTTTGGTAGCTGATATGTTGGATCGTTTTAATATTGTGGGTAAGAAAGATCTTTTTCCATCACAGTTAAGTGGAGGGCAACAACAATTGGTAGGTGTTGCCAGAGCACTTATTGCTAGTCCAAAACTGATCCTTGCCGATGAACCTACCGGGAATCTTAACTCTAAACAAGGAGAAGAAATTATGGAAATTTTTACGCAATTGAATAAAGATGGGGTGACGATTATACAGGTAACTCACTCAGAAAAAAATATGGCATATGGTTCTCGGGTCATCAATTTATTAGATGGTAAAATTGAATAGATATTTTGTCTTGATCAGACCTCACAGGTCTCCAAGACCTGTGAGGTCTGGAATTTAAACTGGTCAAATCTAAAGGATTAGAATGACATGTAGTATTATATTATTCTTGCCCTGCTTCTGTATCGGTATCAGGAGCAACTGTAAATTGTTTTATGGCAGAATTTGGTTCTATAATGTTATATCCTTTCCAGAATTCTGGATTGTACCTGGATAAGTATTGCGGCTTAATACTTTTGTTTTCGGTGCTGGCCTTGTAATCAGCTTCAGATAATGGGCTTGAGTCAAAAACAACAATCTCGAACTTATTTACATTTGCCATGATCACATCGAGTGCCAGGGATAGCTCATTTTGCTTACGTCTTCCTTTTACATGCTTATTTTTCTCTATCACTTTTAGAGGGCGGTCAAAACCAAAGCGATTTCCTCTACGCATTTCAAGGTATTTTAAGTCGTATTTGTTGTTTTGTCCTTTAGAAAAAATCACTTTATTACGATATAAATTATCCTGAAACATAACTCCCAGGAGTTTAAAACTCTTAAGATTTTTTACATTTTCATAATCGGCTCTAACGATAGCAAAATCTTCAGTATTAACATATAATGTACCTTTAAAATCTGCTCTCCATTTTGGCGAAAAATTAATAATATACACACTATTGTCATCGATATAAGTATAATCGACAAGTTCGAAATTATATCTACCTGATTTGTTCAAAAAATTAGACATCACATCTTCGTTAAAGAAAAGACTCGACATTAAACTTTCTAATCCAGATTTTCGATGTTTTAAAAATTCACTCTTGTCGTCTTTTTTCTTTTGATTATCGATTTCATCTTTAACAACCGATGCTTCTTCTCTACTTTCTAGAAGAGAATCTACCTGTACTTTGGTGCCAAACAGACCAGATTTTATTTTGAGGTAAGAATTGGGCTTTACATTTTTCTTAAATATAGTTTCCATACGTTCAGCTACAGCTTCCATAGATACTCTATTATTTTTGTCATAGAGTTCTGCAGCTTTTATAATATGAAGTTTCCTCTTATCAAAATTACCATATAGGTCACATAAAATTTCGGTATAATATTCTGCTCTTTTGGGTAGAATAGAGGTTACACTATCGATCAACTTTTTATTAAGTTCTTTGATCGTAGATTTTTTAAACTTGACATCGAACTTTTTTACGGTATTAAACTCTGATTCTCTAAAAAAAAGCCGTCTTTTGGATAACCCGAAATTATAATTTTGATCTACTCGTTCTTTAACATTATCAATAATTTCGTCTACGGTTAGATTCTTATTTGAAATAAAAACGCCTTTTAGCTCTATTGCTTTGGGCTGGATATAAATGATACTGTCGGTTACATTTTTTACCGATACACCTACTTTTTCATACCCCATTGAAGAGATGTAGATAGAATCAATTTTGGCAAGATCACCATTTAGATTTAGACTAAACCTTCCTTCTTCATTGGTAATCACCCCTTGGTTTTCTGATAATTGTATAGTTGCATATGGAATGGGCTCGTTAGTTTTTTTATCTACTACCTTAGAAGTAATGGTTTGAGCGGTTGCCATAGTACCTATGGATAAGCATAAAAATAAAGCTGATACTACCTGATTATAGTGCATAGTTTGATATTTAGATCAATAAAGTTCCTATATATAAGACGCTATGTCAGAGTATAAAGTTGCCTGATACATCCAACAAAAGGAAGACTGAAACAAGAACCATTTGTTACAAAGGAATTTACAAATTAAAAAAATCACAATCAAGATAATATTATCTTGATTGTGATTTTTTTAGTATTGAAATATACCTTAGGGTAACATTAGTTGTGCTACTCTAAAAGCTTGTATAATATGGGTTAGCTTAGTTAGCTTTTAATTATAATACTGTATTTCTTAAAAAAATGATAAATTTAATTTGTATAATTTACGGTTTTACCGTAAATTTATAACGTCAAAATTGTAAAGTCAAAGGGAGGACTTGGAGTAAACACAAAAATGGTGCAGTTTATACTGCATCATTTTTTTTATGTAAAAATAAAGTAGTAAGGTGGTCTTTACTAAAAAAATCACGATCAAGACAGCGCTTCCAGATCGTGATTTTAAATGGCATATAGAATTAAGATTACTCTTCTTCTATAGGCCTTAAGTTATCTCCAGAATTTCTGTCGATTAATTTATTATAAGGATCAATACCAGCTTTTATCGGTTTTTTATCGGTAACAATGGTAAATGTATTTTCGCCAGGTTGTAACCATTTTCGCTCTAAATAATAGGGAGTTTTAAGAGGTACTTCCTGTTCGTCAATACTATCTTCGCCAAATAATCCGACCTCGATGTAGTTCGTAGTGTCATCGGTACGTTCTTCTTTACCGGTATCGTCATAGTAGATTTTTTTTGAATCTACTGTAAAGGTGGTTTCATATGTGCCATTATCCAGAGCTTTGGTTTTAGCACTCGTAACACGATTTTCATAGAGTACTATTTTTGTGAACCCATCTTCTACAGCATATTTTAAAGAATCCGGAGCTATTTTATAAATGGCATCATATAGATTTTCTGAAGTAGGATATACTCCTTTTTCATACTCTTTGTATTCATTAAGAAAACCTTTAAGCGCTTCATTTACTTTATCTTCGCCAAGAAGATCCTGAAGTTCGTACATCACCATAGATCCTTTTTCGTACCAGATATGTGGCCCAGTTTCTACGTTTATTAAGGAGCGTTCTGGCTTAAAACTAAAAGCTCTACTTTGTAAATACCGATCTAAAGAATATTTAAGGAAGTTTTTAATTCCGTTTTCGCCATATTCATGTTTCATGGTCATAAGCGAGGAATATTCTGCCAAAGTCTCAGAAATAATATTGGCACCAGATGTTTTACTTGGCGCAACAAGATGGCCCCACCACTGGTGTGCTACCTCGTGAGTGGTAACTCTAAATGCATAGTTAAAATCTTCGGCTTTATCAAAATTAGCAGCAAATCCAAAATCTTCAGAATAAGGGATGGTCGTTACAAAAGATTGTGCAAAAGTCGAATGTGCAGGAAATTCTACAATCCTGATCACCGAGTTAGGATATTCATAAAAATTAGTTGAGCAGTAGTCCAAAGCTACCTTAACTCCTTTGACAAAATGCTCCAGGTTGCGTTTGTGTTTTGAAGAGTGGTAAATCTCAATATTCACTTTTTTCCCACTTGGTGCAGTCCAACTAGATTTTTCTACATCATATCTTGCGGATACTACATTAAAAAACAGATCGGTTTTTGATTCTAAGGCGTAATGATAATAAGCTCTGTTATTTTCTTGCCATTGTTTTACCAATTTACCAGGAGCCAGAGCAGTTTGATCTACAGATGTACTAAGTATAGCTTCAAAATTAATGTAATTGGCATCCTCGTTAAACAGATTTTTCTTTAATGCCAGGCTGTCTGTTCGGGGAGGGTATAGATAATCTAGTTTTTCTAGCCCGTGTTTTATACGCACTCCATTTTCGACCAGGCTTCGTTCATAATGAAACCTGGGGAATATAGCATGATTAAGAAAAGAGCCGTTATACAATACTTCGGTCTCCATACGATTAGCAAAACCTTTGGTTTCTGAAACTACTTCTATAGTAAGATCAGCTTTCTCATTAGGCAGCATTGCTTTAGGAAGTTTATAAAAGTACATTCTGTATACAGAATCTGTAACTACCGGTGTAAGAGTATTGCCATTATAAATCACTTTTTGCAGACGGGTGTGCGCACCAGGGTATTGTACTTCGAGTAATAAGGTGTCTATAGAAGTATCATAATTGTTTATGATTTTAAAGTCTCCCTTGGCTTTTATATTACGGTCTTCTGGAAAAATATCGATATATGCTTTTAAGTCAGTTACTTGCGGATGAGCCTGACCAATATATTTTACATATTTTTTTTCTGCATCGGCATCTATCTTTTCAGAGTGATTCCCATCGACCATAGTATTAATTACTTTAAGATTGTAATAGCTATAACCAGCAACAGATATAAAGGCTAGTACGATAACTGCAAATATCCCTATAGTTTTGGGAGTGAATCTTTGTTTTGCCAATGATAATCGTTCTTTGGCTGTAGCAAAAAAACCACGAGTCCAAAATACTTTTCCTACGATCATTAAAATAGCGGTACATAAAATCCAATAAGTATTTAACCAGGTTATTCCTGTAAGATAATGACCAAAACCATTAAGGTCGCTTAGAAAAACAGGTGTAGTGCCAGTAAACATATACATTGGATTCGTACTTTTAAAAGCAAGTGCCACCAGAAGTGGTAATCCAAAATAAATTAAGATAACGATAAAATGTCCCAAAAACTTATTATTCACCAGTACATGAACAAAGAAAGAAAGTAGTATGGTCATCAAAAAACCAGGAAATACCAAGGCAAAATTATAGATAAAATACATGCCCAGGTCATATTGAAAATACCCATTAAAGGTTTGGAACAAAATACCAATAATGATGTTCGCAATTGTAAGAACAAAAGCTATCCCAATAAGCGATATTATTTTCGAAAAATATAGACTGGAATCACTAATGGGTAAGGCATCATAAAAAACAAAGGTTTTATTTTTTCTTGTCCTGTGCACAGCTTCTCCAGAATAGATGACCAATATTATAATAGAAAAGAAAGAAATAACTCCATTAATATAGGTTACCACATATCGGGTTAATGGTAAATTGGGAGTACCATAAGTTTCATTAAGATTGTAAATACTGAATATAGAAAAGATAACTCCTATAATGAGCAGTATGATAAAAATTGGACTTTTGAAAATAGATAGAAATTCAATTTTACTAAGGGATAATAAATTATTCCACTCTGTTTTTTTGGTAAAAGTTTGCGTTACAGAAGTGATTAGTGAAGGCGTATACTCACCGTTTTCTATTTTATTTCCTTTTTTACCAGAAAGTAAAAATTTCTTATAATCGAATCTAAAAAGGGTAATAAGAAAGAATAGTAAACCTATGGCTAACCAGAACATTCTATTTAATAAAAAGCTACCATATATTGGCAGTTGATTTGTATTCAACTCATTAATTGACCAGTATTTTTTGACAAAAGTAAAAGCTCTGTTTCCAAAAGGATCTAGATACGGAGTTAACCATTGGTTGTCCAGGCTGGATACAAAATCGCCAGAAATACTATATAATAAAAACAAGCAAATTCCACCTAAATAGATAATAGGCATTTTCTTAAAAAAAGCCATTAGACAAAAGAATAACGATCCTATCAAAAATGCATTGATTTGTAATAAAAATATAAAGGGTAATAGATAAGACGATAGACTAAAGCTAGTATAAGTACCATAGTCTGGGCGATCTAAAAATATACCAATACCGAAGCCGATTATAACTCCTACTACGATAAAGAGGTTGAGTAAGGTAACTATAGCATAGCTACCCAAAAACCGGCCTAATACATATGATTTTTGAGTAATCGGAAACGTAAAATATGTTTGTGCTGTTTTATGATCTTTATCTCTAAAAATGGGAACTCCCATAATCGCAGCATAAAAGAAAATACAAATAACCGAGATAGGCCCAATGATTTCTGCTATCGTATTGGGGCTATTGACAAATTGAGCAGTTACCGATTTTTCGAAAACAGACATTAAAACGGCTATCGTAAATCCAAGAGCAACATAAATCCAGGTGGCAGGTCGTTTTAAACGATACTTTAATTCGAATAAGAATATTTCTATCATATCGTTGCCTCCTGTTCTTTTCTGTTAATACAGTAGAAGTAGAAATCTTCTAAGTCATTATTTACCGCTTCAAATCCTTCTCCCGGATTTACATCACTATATATGTTTACATAAAATTGCCCTCCTCTTAGGTAATTCGATAGCACGGTAAATTCGTTTTCAAAAGTCTCTAATTCAGATTTGGCGATGTGTTTTCTGTATACTTTTCCATTTAGAGTATCAGACAATGTTTGTGGATTACCTTGCACCAGTATTTTACCTTCATTAAACACTGCCATGTTTTTACATAGATTGGTTACATCGTCTACAATATGTGTACTCAAAATAACAACCGCATTCTCACCCAACTCACTTAATAGATTATGAAAACGATTACGCTCCAAGGGATCCAGTCCTGCTGTAGGCTCATCGACAATAATTAATTTTGGATTTCCTAAAAGTGCTTGAGCGATACCGAAACGCTGTCTCATTCCTCCCGAAAAATCACCCAGATTACGGTTTCTAAACTTATATAGATTTACTTTATTTAATAAATCTGCAACATAACCTTTGCGTTCCTGGCTATTGGTAATACCTTTTACCTTTGCAATATGATTAAGCATCATTTCTGCAGAAACCTTTGGGTAAACGCCAAAATCCTGAGGCAAATATCCTAATACTTTTCTTAATTCTCCCGGTTGTTTAAAAACATCAATTCCATCAAAATCAATCGTTCCCGAATCGGCTAGTTGTAATGTTGCAATAGTCCTCATTAATGTCGATTTTCCTGCACCATTGGGTCCTAACAGGCCAAACATTCCTTTTTCTAAAGTTAGATTAACATTATTTAATGCTTGTGTCCCATTGGGATACGTTTTATTAAGATTCTTTATGGTAAGCATATTTACAAATTTGCCAGTTAAATTATTAAACTCTTTCTATCCTGTTCTATGTATTGCAAATTTATCACTTTGCCACTTAATTATTTTATAGTGTCTTTATTAAGATATTATAGTTATTATGCATAATTATAAAGAACAAAATTTAGAATGAATTCATTTCAATATTAGTAATCTTTGTTAAGATTTTGTTACATGATTTGATATATTTTTAAGTAAAATTACCTTTAGGTACCTAATTATTAATGATCGGTTAGTAATAGATATATGAGTATCTTTACCAGATTAAATTTTTACAATTAAGAATGCAACAAATTCGCAGAAACAGAAGACTAAGGACAAATGATGCTATTCGTTCTTTAGTAAGAGAAAACATAATAACTCCTCATGATTTTTTGGTTCCCCTTTTTATCGTGGAAGGAAAAGATGTAAAAGAAGAAATACCTTCTATGCCTAATTACTATAGGTATAGCTTAGATTTACTGGGTAATGAAGTTAAAGAGCTATGGTCTTTGGGATTAAAATCGGTACTACTTTTTGTAAAAGTACCCGATCATCTTAAAGACAATAAAGGGACAGAAGCATTAAATTCTGATGGATTAATGCAACGCGCTATAAAGACAGTTAAAGAAGCGGTTCCTGAAATGTTAGTCATGACAGATGTAGCGCTAGATCCGTATTCTTCGTATGGCCATGATGGTATTGTAGAAGATGGGCAGATTATTAATGATGAAACCTGTAAAATTCTGGCAGAAATGTCATTATCACATGCGCAAGCAGGAGCCGATTTTGTAGCACCAAGTGATATGATGGATGGGCGAATTTTAAGTATGCGCGAACTGCTCGAAAAAGAAAACTATAAAAACACTGGTATCATGAGCTATAGTGCTAAGTATGCTTCTGCTTTTTATGGTCCTTTTAGAGATGCTTTGGATTCTGCTCCGGGATTTGGAGATAAAAAAACATACCAGATGGATTTTGCTAATCGTGACGAGGCAATCAAAGAAACTCTTATGGATATCGAAGAAGGAGCAGATATAGTAATGGTAAAACCTGGATTGTGCTATCTTGATATGGTAAGAGATATTAGAGATGTTGTAGATGTACCTGTTGCTGTATACCAGGTAAGCGGTGAGTATGCGATGTTAAAAGCTGCAGCAGAAAAAGGATGGTTAGATCATGATGCTGTAATGTTAGAACAAATAATGGCTTTTAAAAGAGCAGGAGCACAAATTATTGCAAGCTATTTTGCTAAAGATGTGGTTAAGCTTTTGAATTAATTTTGTATACCTAGCCAAAATCTGTGATGATAAAAAGACAATAAATCGATATAAAGACCCTTTAATTAAGAAAGTTTATATATTGATGTGATGCTAAAGTGTAACAATAGAATTTAATAAAATCATAAGTTTATGGTCAGCAGAGATAGGATATATCAGACATTTGGAGAGTTACTTTATGTAATTGCAATGAGTGATGGGGTGATACAAAAAAAAGAGGTCGAAACACTAGAAGATATTTTAAAAGGACATCCCAAAGCAAAAGAAATAAAGTGGTCTTTTGATTATGAAAACGAAAATCAAAATGATGTCGAAACCTTATATAAAAAGATTATCGAAGTATTTTCTGATAATGGCCCTGATCAAGAATATGAATTTATGATGTATGCATTAGCCAAAATTGCAGACGCCAGTGAAGGGATGGATCCAAAGGAAGAAAAAATGATTACCAATTTCTCTAGAGATCTATTAGAACGTTTTAAAAAAGATATCGAAAAAATCAAAGAAAAATATAAGTAGTCTCTGGTTATAAAGAAATAAGCCTAATAGCAATGTATTTCTTATTAGAGATTAGTAACACTATTCATTATTTATATGCAAAAAATAGTTTTATTCTTTATGGCAATAGCTTTGTTGTGTGCAAGCTGCCAATCTGAAAAAAAGGAAAACTCTAACATTAACATAGGAACCAAAAAAGAGAAACTTTCTCCATATGATTTAGGGGAAAAGATATTTAACGGGAAAGGAAAATGTTATACTTGCCATAAGATTGATAAAAAGTCTATCGGCCCTGGAGTTATTGAGATTATGAAGATTTACAAAGATCAAAATAAAGATCTGATTTCATTTTTAAAACAAGAAGCAGATCCTATTGTAGATCCAGAGACCTTTACAGTTATGAAAACTAATTTTGCGATTATCAAAACATTTACAGAAGAAGAGCTTAAAGCTGTAGAAGTGTATATGACCGAAGTAAAGACTAATAAATCAGAATGATATACCGACTCTTAGTACTGGGTTTTTTGATTTCTGGCACCACGATGGCCCAACAAAACACCCCAAAAGATGCTTTTCTCGAAAAGTGGAAAAACTCTAAAGATTATCTTTTAGAAATAGCAAAACAGATGCCAGAAGATAAATTTGGATTTAAACCGACCGAAAGGGAAATGAGTTTTAGAGAACAATTATTTCACATTCGTGGAAATATGCTCTGGTTAGGAACCACATATTTCTCTTCAGAAGAATTTGATCGAGAAAAATTAAAGAAAAATCTTCCTGAGACCAAAACCGAAATCATAGCTTTACTTACAGAAGCATTTGATAAAGTATATACCCGCATCCAGGAAACCGATGAAAATGATCTGAAATTTGAGGTTGATTTTTTTGCAGGACGAAAATCAAAACTTCAAATTCTTAACTTATTACAAGATCATGTTACACATCACCGAGGGCAACTCATTGTTTACCTTAATCTAAATGATATTGAACCACCACGTTATGTAGGGTGGTAGTCGTTTGACACTCTGATCTACATCAAAATCTATATTGCATAAGTGTTTTTTTAGCTTCCTGTTAATATTTCGGTGTATAAAGCAATATTTATGTAGTAGTTTTAATTTAAAAAAACATTTCAAATTCCGTACTTTAGTACCATACTTAAAATACAATGACTCTATTAATTATTTACGCCGTACTTTCTATTTTCTTTTCGTTTTTATGTTCGATACTAGAAGCTGTTTTGCTTAGTGTAACTCCAACTTTTATCAATGTCAAGAAAAAAGAAGGCAAAGCATACGCTACCACATTAGAAAACTTAAAAAAAGATGTAGACCAACCTCTAATTGCAATTCTCACATTAAATACAATTGCCCATACTGTAGGTGCGATTCTGGTTGGTGTGCAGGCAGAGCAATTACCGTATAAATTTGAAATCCTGGGTGTTAATATGGTAGGGATTGTATCTACAATTATGACACTGCTAATTCTGGTATTATCAGAGATTATTCCCAAAACAATTGGAGCAACTTTCTGGAAACAATTGGCAAATTTTACATCCAAAGCACTTGTGATTTTAATAGCACCTTTAAAATATACAGGTATCCTATGGATATTACGCCTTACTACCAAATTAATAGGAGGCAAAGGCCATCATGGGTCTGTTTTGAGTAGAGAAGATTTTTCTGCTATGGCAGATATTGCTCACGAAGAAGGCGTTTTTGAAGAATCAGAATCTAAGGTTATCAAAAACTTATTATCTTTTAAAGAGGTCTTTACTAAAGATGTAATGACTCCCAGAACAGTAATGAAAATTGCTTCAGAAGATACAACACTTGAAGAGTTTTTTAATGAAAATCAAAACCTTCGTTTTTCTAGAATACCTGTCTATAAAGAGAATACAGACAATATTACCGGCCAGGTATTAAAGGATGATATTTTTAAAGAAATGGCAAATCAAAATGGGCATAAAAAGATTGGAGAAATAAAAAGACCTATACTTTTTACGACAAGAAATTTACCAATCCCTGATTTGTTTAATGAACTGATTCAAACCAAAAATCATTTAGCTTTAGTAGTTGATGAGTATGGTTCTATAAGTGGATTAGTGAGTATGGAAGACGTTATAGAAACATTATTAGGTTTGGAGATAGTAGATGAAAGTGATACTGAAACCGATATGCAAATCCTGGCTCGAAAAAATTGGGAAAACCGTGCAAGACGACTTGGGATTTTAGAAGATAAAAAAGAAGAATAATGGATGAGGTATATGTAGAAACTCCTTTAGGAATCGCCACTATATCAGGAAACGAAGATGGTATTGCAAGCGTTTCTGTTACCAAAGAGTCTACTAATATTCCTTCAAAAACTATTCCTTTACATTTACAACAAGTAGTATTACAACTCAAAGAATATTTTGATGGTCAACGTACCGATTTTGAGCTTACTTTAAATCCTTCGGGAACTGATTTTCAGAAAAAAGTTTGGGCCGAATTACTCAAAATTCCTTTCGGGAAAACTGTATCCTACCTTGATATTGCTAAGAGACTTGGAGATCCAAAAACGATACGGGCTGCAGCAAGTGCCAATGGTAAAAATCCATTGTGGATCATTGTACCTTGCCATCGGGTTATTGGTAGCGATGGAGCACTTACCGGATATGCAGGCGGACTATGGAGAAAAAAATGGTTGCTTGATCATGAAAACCCCGTAAAACAACAATCGTTATTTTAATTTCATAAACAGGTACTAAATTATTCACATTAAAATTTTCTAGTTTCAAAAAATGAAACTGAGATATCTTATTATTGTTTTTTTATCATAACAGTGATGATAAATATAAGGAGTCATCAAATTTTGAAACCGCTTATTTATCTGTAATTAATTTTCATACATTAGCTAAACAAGTTATTTGTTTGTAATACTATCATATTAACTCAAAACTTACATAGAAATGATAAAACGGATACTCAAATTTTTCTTTAAAAGTTTACTTATTATTATTGTACTCTGTGTAGCACTACTGTATATTTTTGATTACGATTATATCTTAAAAGGAGTTCGGGTGGTTTATATGACAGGTCATACTACTGCTTATATTGATGATTATTCGTATTTTGATAATCGTACTATAGAAAAAGGAAATGCTACCTTCGCCTGGGCTACTCATCCAGAATATAATAAGACGCAAAGCACAGATAGACTTAATACCATTAATAAAGAATTAGGGACTGTTGCTTTTATGATTATTAAGAATGATAGTATTTGGTATGAAAACTATGCCGAAGGATTTGGGATCGATTCTAAAACCAATTCTTTTTCTATGGCAAAAAGTATGGTGACTGGTATGCTGGGAAAAGCAATTATGGAGGGTTATATTAAAAACCTGGATCAACCAGTTGGAGATTTTCTTCCTGAGTTTTCTCAAGGTCTTGCAGCAAAAACCACCGTAGGAGATCTTTCTTCTATGTCCTCTGGCTTAAACTGGACCGAGCATTATACCAGCCCGTTTTCTATTACGGCTAGAGCCTATTATGACCCTAATATCAGGGACGTAATGTTAGGACTGGATATCGTTGAGGAACCAGGACAAAAGTTTGAATACTTAAGCGGTAATACTCAATTATTGGGTATGGTTATTGAAAAAGCTACCGGTAAAAAGCTCGCAACCTATTTAAGTGAGAGTTTTTGGAAGCCTTTGGGGATGGAACATGAGGCCATATGGCAACTCGATAGTGAAGAGAGCGGTATGGAAAAAGCATATTGCTGTATCGCTAGTAATGCCAGAGATTTTGCTCGTTTTGGAATGTTGTTTAAAAACAAAGGAATGTTTGCAGGCGAACAAATATTACCAGTAGAATTTACAGAATTGGCAACAAAACCAAGATTTGAAGACGGGCAAATGTATGGATATGGTTTTTGGTTGTCTGATCATCTGGATAAGAGAATTTTTGCTATGCGAGGTATTTTAGGACAATATGTAATTTGTATTCCAGAGGATAATATTATGATTGTACGATTAGGACATAATCGTGGTCAGTTTGTGCCCGGAGAATCATTTACAGAAGATTTCTTTGTCTTTATTGAAGAAGCTTATAAAATGCTTAAGAATGCTTCATAAACTCAATCTAGAACATATCTTGTTTCTGGATATAGAAACTGTTCCAGAGCATGAACATTTTGAAAACCTTAGTGAAGAAACGAAATACCTATGGGCCGATAAAACCAAATATCAACGTAAAGAAGAATTCTCTCCCGAAGAGTTCTATGAAAGAGCAGGAATATGGGCAGAGTTTGGTAAAATAGTATGTATATCTGTTGGGTATTTTGCATTCAAAGGCGAAACAAGGTCCTTTAGAACCAAATCCTTTTATGGAGAAGAAAAACAACTACTGGTAGATTTTAAAAACCTAATCGAAACCCATTTTGGAAGACCACACCACTTACTTTGCGCCCATAATGGAAAAGAGTTTGATTTTCCTTATATCGCCCGTAGAATGATCATCCATAATATCGGATTGCCACAGAAGTTGAATTTATTTGGTAAAAAACCATGGGAAGTACCTCATTTAGATACTTTGGATTTATGGAAATTTGGAGATTATAAACACTATACATCTCTAAAGTTACTTACCAATATTTTAGGCATTCCATCACCAAAAGATGATATTGACGGAAGTCAGGTGCGACAAGTTTTTTATGAAGAACAGGATATTGATCGTATCATCATTTATTGTGAGAAAGATACAGTTGCCGTCGCTCAGATCTTACTTCGATTGCGACAAGAAGAATTATTAGATGAAGATGAGGTAATATCTGTATGATTTAGACAAAAACTTAATCTTGTAATCAATTTGTTTTCTGATATGGAAAAGAAAGGAAACAAGTCCTTTCTTATTCCATAATACTACTAATTTTGACGAAACGTTTACAAAGTCGAGCCGAAAAACAGGAGTAACAACTCATTATTTTAATCAGGGTTTGATTTTTTTAATCTTTCTGTATAACCTACAGAATCATCTTTAAAACATAAAAAAGCAACATGTTCTTTATGTTATTATTTCTCTCTAATTATGACGTGGTGAAAAAGAGTATTTACGAAGTATATATCTAAGATACAGATTCTATTAATATGTGCAAATCTTTTTTGAGATAAAATTTTCCTTATGTCATTTTTGGGGTATATAATTAACCATGCAAGTTGTAATTTTAAATAGTAAAAAAAAACCACCTTGTCAAAGGTGGTTTTGTACACTACATTTGATTTATTTTAAAATAAGCTTTTTGGTTATGGTTTTAGTGTCTGATTTAACCGATACATAATACATACCAGATGGTAAATTGTTGAGTTCTATTTTATTTGCAGACATTTTACCGTGTCTTACAGTTTGACCTGCTTTATTAACGATTCTGTATGTAGATCCATTAAAATTATTCATTTTGATGATGATAAAATCTTCTGCAGGAATTGGGTGAATAACAATGTCGGAGCCTTCTAAATCTGTTTTCACATCTGTATTAAAGTTATGCAATGTGGCATTACCTACACAGAAGTTTTTAGTATCTTCAGAAGTAAATGATCCCCCAGAAGCCAGTACTGCACCAGAATCGCTATTGGTTAGTTCATAAGAACCGTTACCATAACTACAGCAAATACCATCACCGTACGAATCTTTAAATACTAAAGTATAACATCCTGCATCCAGCGTTTTGGTTATATTAAGAGTAGAACCATCAGGCTGATAAGGATATGTTCCTCCAGAATGTACTACCTGGTTGTTGCTATCTTTAATCTCCCAGCTGGTTTCTTCAGGGTAGTTATCAAACGTAATACGCAGTTTTACATCATAGGTTGCAGGTGCTCCTGCAGTAGTTACATTAAGCGTGTTACTAGCTGCAGATTCGTTTCCAGCCGCATCTTTAGCTTTTACCGTAAACTGGTATGCTGTATTAGCGGTTAGTCCTGTAATATTTCTTGTAGTTGCAGTTACCGATCCAAGATTAGTAGATCCTTGATAGACATCATATCCTGTTACACCTACATTATCGGTAGCAGCATTCCATGATAGGGTAAGTGTTGTTTGTGCCACATTAGAAGCTGCTAATCCAGTCGGAGCAGAAGGGGCTTGAGTATCGCCACCTGTTGATCCACCGATCACTACTGTGTAGTCTTCTACTTCACCATAATTAAATGATTCACAAGGACCAGGAATGGTATTGTATCTCATAGATACTCTCATTCTTGTACTTCCGTCTTTTGCACTAGAAGGTACAGTAAAGCTACCACTTACTGGTGTTGTTTGTGAAGCTGCGTTGGTCCATACTTGTTCTCCTGTATCGGCAAAATCTCCATCTTGATTGTAATCGATCCATACGCTGTATCCTTCATTATATTTGGTTCCGGTCCAAGTAGGAGTAATGGTAATGGTGTTAGGGTTTCCTTTAGAAAGGTTAGTAGATTCAGCAGTAAAATCGCTGTATCCACCACTTGCTCCTGTTGATGTTTTATCGATGGTTCCTAATTTCACATTACTGATGTATTCATCGGCTACACTTTGACCATTAGAGGCACAATAGTTTGTTGGATTACCACCATCTGTAGTTGTAAAGTTTACAGAAGCACTATAATTAGAAGTAGTTCCATCGGCACATTTACTTCTTACCTGTACTTCGTAAGTAGTAGATGGGTTTAATCCAGAAATTACTTTAGAAGTTCCGTTTTCGGCAGAAGTTGTCCAGTTGTTTGTTCCTGTTTGTCTGTAACGAAGGTCATAGGTTGCACTGGCTACAGCAGTCCATCCTATAGTAGCAGTGTTTGATCCCACAGCCGAAGAAGATATTCCGGTAGGTACTGTTGCTGTACAAGAAGTAGAATCACCATTATACGTTATGGTAACATCTGTAGTGTATTCCCAGGTACCATTATTTATAGTAAGCGTAATAGGAATTTGAGTTCCTGTTGGAGTGGTTGATTTTAACTGAAAATCAATAGCTCCATTAGCGGTCCCTAAAAGTTCGATACTACCATATTGTTTTGGTTGTCCTAAAGAACTTATATGTGAAGAATTTGAGGATAAACTAACTGTCCAGTTGGCTTGTTTAAGGCTAAAACGTTTAATAGAATATCCTACGGTTCCTGATGTATTTGTAATTGTTTGATTTGCGTTATCTGGCGTTACTTTTGCATATTTGGTTGCCATTCTCATGATCTTGATGTTAAATGGGTATACCTCATTACATAAAGGAATAATTCTACTGGAAGCTGGCCAGAATCCATCGTTAGAAGATCCTACTTCGGGAGTCATAGCAAAAACCTTGGGTTTAGAACTTTGTTCTCCATACATCCAATCATCAGAACTTCCTCCCGCTGTATATCCTACGGTTTGATTAGGAGTACCATATGTATATGAATTTTCTTCTGTCATGTATGTACATATTTTTACAAACGTACTTTGGTCAGGAGTAAATGTGTTCGCCTTATATCCCCATGGATGAATCAACAGATTACTAAACGAGTGATAATTAAGCGCAGCTACAAAATTGTGTTGATTTGTAAAATCTCTCATTGCCTGGGTTTCAGGTTCAGAAAATTTAGAAGTACCATGATACGAGTCACTGCTGGGAGTAGAAGAAGACCCTCCAGGAGCTGCCCATTGATAACCATAGTTACGATTTAAATCAACACCATATGATCCCCCATTGTTTCGTCTGTTTTTTCTCCAATATCCTCCTCCGTTAGGGTTGGTTTGCTGATTGTGGATATATCCATCAGGATTAATAATAGGAATAAAATATAATTCGGTATTGTCTACCAATATTTTGATTTCGGGATCAGAATTATAATTTTCTAATAGGTACCACATATAAAAGAGATTCTGTGAGAGTCCTATTGGTTCTCTGGCATGATGTATAGATGTATATAGCATTTCATCTTCGTTTTCATCGGTATCTGCATTGTCACTTATTTTAACCATATAAATTGACCTACCTTGTACTGTTGTACCTATAGAAGATTTGGCCGTGATGAGTTGAGGATACAGTTGCCGCATTTTATCTAATGCAGCTATAGCCTCATCATGCGTATGAAAACCTCCCATACTTCCTAATGAAAAGTTACTAGGAGAGGGTACTTGTTGCTGAATACTATTTTTCGCCTTACGTGCATTTTTTCTATCTATTCGCTTATTTATTTTGGGAATTCTTTTCGAGAGATTACGAATTTTGATTTTGTATTTAACGTTATTTTTTCGTAATAATTTAAGGTCGCTTTGAGAAATTTCAGCAATAACTTTTCCATTTTCATAATGAAAGTGGTCGACCTCTAATCCTTTTGCTTGTAGAGATTCTAATTGTTCTTTATCGGTATCAAAAATTACACGATAATATTTTTCTTGCGCATGTAACATAAGCATATTACATAGAAAGAAAATAGTGCATATCCATGAGATATAGGATTTTAAAGAATTAGTGTTTGTTTTCATTGTTTGTGTGTTTAAGAGTTAGTTTTTAATATTTTCTATAAAAAATATAGAATGAATGATGAAGCATTCTTCATAAGCATTTGTTGAGAGTGTAGAAAAAAGTGTAATTAATTCTTAGGAGGAGGTAGAAAAAATTTTGATACCCAAATATGTGTTACCTACATGTATAGCAAGATAGTCTAGAGAAATTCCCTTGATAATTTTTGATGATTAGAGAACTGTTAAATCTAAGAATTAGTTGTTTTCTTGATAGTTTCCCCTTTTTCTTTTTTCCTTGTAGCAATAGATGGAAAAAAGCTAAACGAAATGCCAGTTGAGGGAAAGCATTTTTGTTATAATCTTTCATTATGACAGAGTTTGAGTTTGTGTATGGTTAATATACTATAAATATAATTTTAATAAATCAGATATACCCAACAATTACTATATATTTTATGTTGTAAGTATTTGTTTTTGAGAAGTTAAATGTGATAGAGGTGTGATTCATGTGTAGATTTATAATTTAGAAAACTACTTAAAAAGAGGTTGCAAATCAATCTTTATATGTCCAGAAATATGTTTAAGATGACTCAAAACATGTTTCTGGATTTTTTTATAATTTATAATGAGTTAGTTAGGTTTTATTGATGAAGAAATTGAGTTTGCTTAGTATTATAATTAAATACTAAAATCAGTCTGTGATATAGGTTTTTTTTAAAATAAAAAACCCTCTCCTTTTACAGAGAGGGAGTTCAGTAATTATACTTCTATTGTGTCCCCCAACACATTCGAATTATATCGGTACAAGACGGATCAATCCGACAATTTCCCTTAATATAATTACTAGTGAACAGATAAAATTCTCTGCTAAATTATACTTTAGAGTACAGCCTAAATATCAAAAATGATGTGTAAAAATGAGTGTGAAGTTATTTTGAGGGGCGAATATATAGATTAATCTTAATAAAACATGTTTTTTTATGCTAAATTACTGTGTATGCATAGTATTAAGGTATTTTTCTTGTAAAAGAAAAGGGTATAATTAAGTGTTCTTTATTTTGAATTCGTAGTCTTAAAAGCTACTGATATGATAAATTTTATGATGGTTGCAAACAGAAGACCCCGAAACATAATGTTTCGAGGTCTTTAAAAAAATTAAATCTATATATTATTGCTTGATGATAAACTTCTTGGTTAGCGTTTTATCATTTGATATCACCGAAAAGAAATACATTCCGTCTGGTAAACCGCTTAATTCTACCTTGTTTTCAGATACTTTACCATTTCTTACCATTTGACCAATATGATTAATGATTCTATAGTTTGAATCCTTAGCATTGTTCATTCGAATCGTGATAAAGTCTTTAGCAGGAACAGGAGAAATTACAAATTCAGAATTTTTCAAATCTGTTGTTGTAATGTCGTTACTGTTGATATTATTTAATTGTGCATTACCTACACAGAAGTTTTTAGTATCTTCAGAAGTAAATGATCCCCCAGAAGCCAGTACTGCACCAGATGCACTATTGGTTAGTTCATAAGAACCATTACCATAGCTACAGCAAATACCATCACCATAGGAATCTTTAAA
The DNA here is from genome assembly GCF_000626715.1 of Aquimarina atlantica. Classification (GTDB taxonomy): domain Bacteria; phylum Bacteroidota; class Bacteroidia; order Flavobacteriales; family Flavobacteriaceae; genus Aquimarina; species Aquimarina atlantica. The sequence goes on from NZ_AQRA01000008.1 coordinate 296,885, forward strand.
TACTAAGGTATAACATCCTGCATCCAGAGTTTTGGTTATATTAAGAGTAGAACCATCAGGTTGAGAAGGATATGTTCCTCCGGAATGTACTACCTGGTTGTTACTATCTTTAATCTCCCAGCTTGTTTCTTCAGGGTAGTTATCAAACGTAATACGTAGTTTTACATCATAGGTAGCAGATGCTCCTGCAGTAGTTACATTAAGCGTGTTACTAGCTGCAGATTCGTTTCCAGCCGCATCTTTAGCTTTTACCGTAAACTGGTATGCTGTATTAGCGGTTAATCCTGTAATATTTCTTGTAGTTGCAGTTACCGACCCAAGATTAGTAGATCCTTGATACACATCATATCCAGTTACACCAACATTATCGGTAGCAGCATTCCATGACAGGGTAAGGGTTGTTTGTGCCACATTAGAAGCTGCTAATCCAGTTGGAGCAGAAGGAGCTTGAGTATCGCCACCGGTTGATCCCCCGATCACTACTGTGTAGTCTTCTACTTCACCATAATTAAATGATTCACAAGGACCAGGAATGGTATTGTATCTCATAGATACTCTCATTCTTGTACTTCCGTCTTTTGCACTAGAAGGTACAGTAAAGCTACCACTTACTGGTGTTGTTTGTGAAGCAGCATTAGTCCATACTTGTTCTCCTGTATCGGCAAAATCTCCATCTTGATTATAATCGATCCATACACTGTATCCTTCATTATATTTGGTTCCGGTCCAAGTAGGAGTAATGGTAATGGTATTGGCATTTCCTTTAGAAAGGTTAGTAGATTCAGCAGTAAAATCACTGTATCCACCACTTGCTCCTGTTGATGTTTTATCGATAGTTCCTAATTTCACATTACTGATGTATTCATCGGCTACACTTTGACCATTAGAGTCACAGTAGTTAAGTTGTACATCTGTAGTTGTAAAGTTTACAGAAGCACTATAATTAGAAGTAGTTCCATCTGCACATTTACTTCTTACCTGAGCTTCGTATTGCGTTGAAGCCGATAATCCAGTAATTTCATAAGATGTTCCGCTAGCTTCTACTGTTGTCCATGAAGAAGCTCCATTTTGACGATATCTTACATCGTATGTTGCAGAAGGAACAGCAGTCCAGTTAATGGTTGCTGTAGTAGCTCCAACACCAGAAGAAGATACTCCTGTAGGTACTGAAGCAGTACAAGGCGTAGTAGTTCCTGTTAACCCAGTAACAATAAGAGAAAAGTTTTGACTCCCTCCTGTTAATGTTCCTTTATGAGTAACCGTAATAGTATAGGTTCCTGAAGCATTAGCTATGTCCACTCTTTCAAATGGATCCACATTATTGTCTCCTGTGCTATTTGTAGTAATACTGGTAAGCTTGTATGGGCTAGATGTAGTAGAGCCTTTTGTAACTCTAATATCTAAATCATTTACTAATACAGGTGTATTAGAATTTGTTGCAGTTACAGCTGTTCCTGCTCTATCTGTCCAGGAAATAGAAGCCATTAAAGGGCTACTACCATCTGAGTCAACAGTTATAGTATACGTTTGACCACTTGTAAGTGTTAGTTCTTCTATTTTTGAAGCAGTTCCTTTATTAGTAATGGCTTCTGCAGCAACTTTGGCATTCAATAATCCCCATCCATGTACGGCATCAGGGCCAGAAGGGCCAACATCATCAGCAGTATGAAGTGCTAACCCTTTTAAGGTTGCAGCTTTCATAAAGTTTCCATTATTGCTATTGTAATATTGTTGTAATAATAAAAGTGTACCTGTTACATTAGGTGCTGCCATCGAAGTACCAGAGATACTATTGTAGGCAGTATCACTATTATCATAAGTAGAATATACACCAGTACCATTACCAGTAATGTCTGGTTTAATTCTATAATCATCGGTTGGACCTTCACTACTTTGAGAATTGATGGTCATGCTATTAAGTGTCCCATCATTATTTACATTGGCATCTTGACCATTAGCAACTACAAGATTATTTTTTGAAGTAGAGTGCCCTGTTAATTTATCATAAGAAGAATTTCCATCAAGTGGTTGAGCGTTAGAATTGTTGTCAAGCCCATCATTTCCTGCGGCAACTACCATAAGGTAGAATGGAGCATTAAACATGATTTCATCCCATTTTCTGGATTCATCTATATAGGCTCCAAAATATTGATCAGGAACTGCACTGGCTCTAAAACCATAAGAATGATTAGATAATAACATTCCATTTGCAGCAGCTGTTGTTGCTTCTGAAGCGTCATTATTCCAATCATATGTTTTAGCTTTTGACTGAGGTGCCATTCCTTTTGCATTGGCTTGTACTCCAGACGCAACTATTGTTCCTGTAACATGCTGGGCATGAAAACTATTACCATTAAGTGTTGTAACACCATCACTAATAGTGACCCTGTTATTTCCTCCTGTACCATCAAATTCCTGATGAGTAGGTCTTGTCGGTCCACCATCCCAGACATGTGCAGTCATATTTTGCCCATCTAGATTTAGGCCTAAAGAACCTCCTGAGTTTAAATGATTTGCTCGAGTAGATTTTGCAGCATCTACATTAAATGTAGTATAATAGATAGGAGTACCATCTTCTGCTAATTTTTGTAGTTCAGAAAAACTTCCGTCGGCATTTGTCATTTTAACTTGCCATCCGTTTCTTTGGGCAGCTGCTATAGCTTCTTTCTTTTGTAATGTAGCTTGACTTGCTAAATCGGTCTGTAGTTGATTTAATTTTACCAGATTACTTTGTTGAGCGATTTTTGCCTTTTGTGAAGGATTCTGAGCGAAAAGTCCACCAGATAAAAATAGCATTGCAGATACAATACCTATATTTAATTTTGGTGAAACTAGCCCATTAAAGCCCCTCAACGAAATAAGGCTTTTGTAGCTTTTTTTCATTGTTATTGAGTTTGAGTTAGTGTTATTTTTGTTTTTTTGAAGAATTCAAAGAAAACGTTCGAATTTCTTAAATTATTCGCAATAAAAAAAAGTTTTTCGATGAAGAGAAAGAAAATTACTATATAAAACATTAAGATTATTGTAATGCAACTGTGTTGCAAGAAAAATCTTTCTTTTATTTGATATTAATTCATTTTGGTTGTCTCAACTTGTTGTTATTTGGTAATTTATATAGCTTTTATTATTTCAAAACGAAATGTATAAAGGGTTTAAATTAATAATAGTATTGTGATGTTTTTCTTAGAAAAGAAAAGTATAGGATTATACATTTTTTATTTTGAATTCATAGTTTTAAAAGCTGCTGTATATTAGGTGAATTGTAAATTTATAAATTTGCAATCGCTGTAAATAGAAACCCCCGAAACATTTTGTTTCGGGGGTTTTTAAAAATATTGAATTTATATTATTGCTTGATGATAAACTTCTTAGTTAGTGTTTTATCATTTGATATCACCGAAAAGAAATACATACCATCTGGTAAACCATTTAATTCTACCTTGCTTTCAGACACTTTACCATTTTTTACTATCTGACCAATATGATTAATGATTCTATAGTCTAAATCCTTAGCATTGTTCATTTGAATCGTAATAAAGCCTTTTGCAGGAACAGGAGAGATCACAAATTCAGAATTTTTCAAATCTGTTGTTGTAATATCGTTACTGTTGATATTATTTAATTGCGTATTAAAAGGTGGAGCGGCAAAGAATGCACCACATGCTCCAAGATTATTCCATCCAGAGTTAGTACGCTCATAAAGATACCCTTGATACGTTACACGATCACCCACCTGATAATTTACTGAACTATTATATTCAGCCACACCTGCACAAGGGTCAGAACTTCCTCCTGTTGTAGTCACATTAACTGTATTACTAGAACCAGAAACATTTCCGGCAGCATCTTTAGCTTTTACCGTAAACTGGTATGTTGTACTAGCAGTTAATCCAGTAATGTTTCTTGTAGTTGCAGTTACTGATCCAAGATTAGTAGATCCTTGATATACATCATATCCTGTTACTCCTACATTATCGGTAGCAGCATTCCAGGATAGGGTAAGCGTTGTTTGTGCCACATTAGAAGCTGCTAAACCAGTTGGAGCAGAAGGGGCTTGAGTATCACCACCTGTTGATCCACCACCTATAGCTACGGTGTAATCTTCTACTTCACCATAATCAAAGGATTCACAAGAACCAGGAATAGTATTGTATCTCATAGATACTCTCATTCTGGTGTTTCCGTCTTTCGCTGTTGCAGGTACAGTAAAGTTACCACTTACTGGTGTTGTTTGTGAAGCAGCATTAGTCCATACTTGTTCTCCTGTATCTGCAAAATCTCCATCCTGGTTATAATCGATCCATACAGAGTATCCTTCATTATATTTACGCCCTGTCCATGTAGGAGTAATAGTAATGGTATTAGAATTTCCTTTAGATAGATTAGTAGATTCTGCAGTAAAATCACTGTATCCACCACTTGCTCCAGTTGATGTTTTATTGATGGTTCCTAATTTTACATTGCTGATGTATTCATCATTTACACTTTGACCATTAGAAGCACAATAGTTTGTTGGATTACCACCATCTGTAGTCGTAGCGGTTACGGTATTACTAAAATTGGATTGGTTTCCAGCAGCATCTTTAGCTTTTATTTTAAAAGAATATGCTGTATTTGCAGTTAACCCTGTAGCTTGATATGTAGTAGTGGTTACTGTACCAATAACAGTATTGCCTTGATACACATCATACCCGGTAACTCCAACATTATCCGTAGAAGCAGTCCAAGAAAGATCAATTGTATTTTGTGTTACATTGGATGCAGTTAAATTTGAAGGAGCAGAAGGGGCTTGAGTATCACCACCTGTTGATCCTACAAGAGGGACTTTCCAAACACCTCTTCCGTAAGTACCAGCTAATAATACTTCATCTTTATAGTTAACTTCTAAGTCTCGTACAGAGACATTAGGTAAATTTTGAGAATAATTTTCCCAATTGTTATTTCCTTGCTTATAATACACTCCTAAATAAGTACCTACATAAATAGTTTCGGTTCCTTTTTGGTGTCGGACAACATTTTTAGCCTCACTTGGCAAATTACCTGATATGTTAGAAAAATTTGACCCTTGATCAGTAGATTTAAAAACTCCATTAGAAGCTCCTGATGAAGAATAACCACTGGTAGATATGTAAATGATATTAGTATTATCATTATGTACTTCTATAGAAGTAATATTTGTAGCAGAAGTATGGATTTTTGTCCAGTTTACTCCTTTGTTAGTACTTTTATACAAATTATTTTCACGAGAAACATAAATATTATTTGTATTAGACGGGTCTACTTCGATATGATCCAGCTTACCACCAAAATTGAAGGTAGTAAGTTTTTGAAAAGAATTATTATTTAGTTTATAAAAGCTGGAATATCCTGCGTAAATATTCCCATCTTTATCAGAAACAAGGGGAGTAACCCAATTTCCTGCTTCAGGTCCTCGGGTTACATGAGTTTGTGTTGTTCCCCTATTGGTAGTTTTATAAAGAGATCCTCCACCTTGTATAAATCCATAATATGTATTGGGATTTGTACCACTTACTGCACAATCCATCCCATCGGCACCAAAATAGTTATTCCAAGTGTTTCCGTTACGTGCATATCCTCCATTGTCCTGAAGTCCTCCTACAACATTATTAGAGCTACTATTTGCTGCTACCGATATTCTATAAAACTGACCTATCTGTAGTCCTTTGGTTAAATCTGTAAAGCTCCCACCATTATTTTCTGATAAGTATACTCCTCCATCACTACCACACATTAATTTTCCGTTATAATAACGTAAAAAGTGAATATCTGCATGAGTGTATGTGGCTTGTTGAGGGTTTGCCCAACCATTGATTACCGAGAAGTTATTTCCCCCATCAGTAGATTTCCATACATTAAGACATCCTACAAAAACAGTATTGGCATTTGTATCCGAAACAGTTAGTGCTAAATCATACCAAGCCTGACTTGATTCAAAGATATTAGTAGTTTCTTGAGTTTTTGTAAAACTATCTCCACTATTAGTTGAGCGGTATAAACCTTGAAAAGCATAATTAGCATTTCTGGTTTTGGCACTTAAAACATACACATAGTTAGGATTGGCAGGGGTAACTTCGATGACAAACCTTCCTGAACTTGATGGTAGTCCGCTTTGCATTTTTGTAAAGCTGGTTCCTCCATTTGTTGATTTATAAAAAGAATCTTTTGTAGCTGCATAAATTACATTAGAATCGCCTGGTTTGAGTTTAATATCCTTTACGTCTCCATTCAATGTTTTAGTCCAGGCAACTCCTGCGTTAGTAGTCTTATAAACTCCCTGGCTAGTTGCTACCCATAATGTATTCGAATTATTGGGATCGATATAAATATCATTACTTGTAGTTTGTGAATTTGAAAATTCCAGGCCTGTTTTTGCCCAGGTATTTCCTCCATCGGTAGATTTAAGAACCCCAATACTGTATGAATCATTGGCATCATCATCTCCGGTAGAAATATAAATAATATTCGAATTATTAGGATCTATAGCTATACCAGAAACCCCAATTTGTGGGAGATCGTCTGACAAAGAGGTCCAGTTTGCACCTTTGTCTGTAGATTTCCATATTCCTCCTGCTGGAGCTCCAATATAAAATGTATTAGGATTATTAGGATCTATAATAGCAACATTTACACGTCCTTGTCCTGGAGACCATGAACCTGTTACTTCATGATTAAATGGCCCCATAGGAACCCAGCTTGCGGCTGCATTTGTAGAAGAAGTCATACTGTTCTTTTCTTCCCAGGCTCTCCATAAGTGCTCAGGAGTTGGTACGGTACCATCTGGTAATAAAGAATTCTTCCAATATTCCTGCCATCGCTTAAAAGGCTTGTATCCACTACCTTTTTTCTTATGATTTTTATCTGCCCAATAGGAGTTAAATGCAGTAGTAATCTTTTGAAATTTTACGGGAGTGTTGACTCCTGAAGAACTCTTACTTTGATTTAAATCCTCCATCCAGGGGGCGCTTGAATTATATTGGGAATGCCCAATATAGCAAATGAGTGCGGTTAAAATGATAAGTGATTTTTTCATTTTTTTTGTTTGTGTTTATGTTAAAAAATTGATTTACTAAACTTAATGGATCATAAGTTCATAGATCCATAAGGATAATTAATTGGTACTACTCTATAATATTATTATAGAATAATAGAAAGTTTTTTATAGGATTGATTCTTTTCTCGACATTCTTTGAAGTAGAGAAAAACTAGTAGTATATACTAAGATTATAAATTTTTAAATCTTAATTTGCTAATACTAAGATGAGGAAGGTTTTTGATTTGGTTTCATGTTGAGTTGTGTTTAAGTTAGTTAAATTCCTTTCAAAAATCGAAAGATCAAGTTCAAAGGTGATCAAATCTTTTTGATAAAAAAAAGTTTTTCGATGAAGAGAATAAAATTGCTGTACAAAACATTAAGATTACTTTAATGCAACTATGTTGCAAGAAAAGTCTTTCTTTTATCCATGTTAATTTGGTTGATCAAAAAAAACCAATGTTCGCAATTCATTATAATATACTTTATTAGGAAGATAAAAACCTACATGACCACCATATTCTGGGGTTTCGAGAAATAAATTAGGATTTTGTTTAGCTTCATCAAAAGGGTAACAAAGATCTCCAAGAAAAGAATCATTTTTGGCATTAAGGATTAATGTAGGGATTTGTATATTTTTCAGAAATTGTTTAGAACTACACTTAGAATAATAATCCATCGCATTTTCATACCCATGAGCTTTACTGGTATATAGCTCATCAATATCCATAAGAGATGTACAGGCTTTAATATCTGATATACTTAGGAGATTAGAAAATTGAACTTGTCGATCATATAGTTTGGCTTTGAGGTGATTAATAAACCGTTGTTGATAGATGTAATTTTTTGGTTTATTTATTTCTGATAGCGAATCATAAAGATCACAAGGAACCGAAATAGCTGCAGCGGTTTTTATCTCTGGAGCTAATGAACGACCTTCTCCCAGGTATTTTAGCATAATATTACCTCCTAAACTAAATCCACATATTGATATATTTGCATAGGTATGAGTCATAAGAATATGCCTAATAATACGATCCAAATCCTCACTGGATCCTGCATTATAGGATCTATAAAGACGATTTACTTCTCCACTACAGTTTCTAAGATTTATCGCTACAGAATCCCAATTATTATGATTTAGGTGTCTGGCTAATCCCAGTATATATTGGCGTTGTCCATTGCCCTCTAACCCATGAATAATAACGGTCAGTTTTTTTGAGTTTGGTGTTGTACTGTAACTCCAGTCAAGATCGATAAAATCCCCGTCATCAAGTTCTACACGTTCTCTTTTTTGTGATACTCCTGTTACTTTACGTAATAGATTAGGGTATATAGTAGAGATATAATCATTTCTGAATAAAAAAGGCGGGGTATACTTAGATTCAAGTAATGGCATTAGTATAATATGTTATCCTTTGGTTGTTCTTTCTCTGGAAGATTTTTTTCATCAAGCATATCACGTAGGTCAATTTCAATAGTTTTACATAACGCAGTCATAGGTACATCATTAATTCTTCCTTCAAAAGGGTCTTCACTATTGCTTCCAATTTTTTCCATAGTAAAGAAAACCCAACTTACTAAAATAGATAGTGGTATCATTAAAAAAACAAACCATTGCTCTATCCCATTAGTCATTGCATTTAGTTTATTTTCAAAAACATTAAGTAATCCAAAAGGTAATAATAGAATAAATATCCAGGTAAACAATGTGCTAAAATAGGCATATTGCCTCGGAAAAGGAGTATTTTTTATGCGTTCACATTTACCTTGAAGATTGTATAGCTCTTCTAGTATATTATGAAAAAGCTGTTTATCAAACTCTGTGATTTTACCTTGATCCAGAAGCTGTTTAATATGAAGTCCTTGATTTTTAACTAAATGAGTGGCGGGATTCTTCCGTTTCAGTAAATCCTGATATTCCTGATCAGACACAAAAATTTTTGAGGCATCACACGCAGGTTTTTGTTCTCCGTGTTTTTTAAAAAGGCTTTCAACAGCTATGTTCTCTTTTAAGCTAAAAGAAGTTGGTTGTCTAAGCTGAATTCTTAAAGCATTGATCCAGGCTATATGTCTGTAAATCAAAATTTCCTTAGTTCTTTGATCGTCATGTACCAGGCATAATACCTGGTTGGCCCAGGTTCGGGAATAGTTTACGATCCCGCCCCAAATCTTACGAGCCTCCCAAAACCGATCATAACTTTGGCTGTTTTTAAAACCGATATAGAATGCTACCGCTATACCAATTACAGTAAGAGGTTGAAAAGGAATATCAATAAATTTCCAATCTAAAAAATGATACAATGAAAAAATAAGGGTAGTGTATATAGTGAAAAAAATAATATTTTTCCAGGCATAGCGAAGGATAAGCCCCCAACCAATATTTCGTTTAATATACATGATGAGTTTTTTTAAAGTAAAAAGACCATATAGATTTTCATAACCTGTTTCATTAAAATCCTGAAAAATAGTATATGATCTGGATACTTTTTGTTTTATGTGTGTTATCAAATATACATATTTAATAACACTCTGTTATGCGTGCATAATAAGTTATTTTGTATTTTTACCACTCAAAAAAAAACGATATGTACTTAAAAGATTTTGAAATTAGATGGAATGATATTGATGCAAATCGTCACCTGGCGAATAAAGCATATATAGAATTTGCAGCACACACTCGAATGTCTTTTTTAACAGAGAAGGGTTTTGATCAACGTCTTTTAGGAAAGTTTAATATTGGTCCTGTCGTATTTTACGAGCACATTTATTACTTTAAAGAAGTATTTTATGGTAGACCAGTAAAAGTTTCTTTAGAAGTTTCAGGATTAAGTGAAGATGGAAAGTTTTTTGAATTTAGACATAAATACTATGATTATAAAGGGCGAAATTTTGCACAATGCGAAATGATGGGTGCCTGGATGGATTTAAATACTCGAAAGTTAATTGCACTTCCAGAAGAAATACATCAACTAATGGATACTGTAGAACGACCAAAAGATTTTAAAGTACTTACCAAAGAAGATACAAGAAAATTTGCTAAAACTCCGGTAGATTTAGAACAAGCTTAGGAGATTACTTTTTTAGGAGGTTTGGTAACCAGATACACACCTAGAAAAACCAATATCGCAGATATTATCTTAACTGTATTTAGCGTATCTGCACCCATTAGCATGGCAAAACTAATTGCTAATAAGGGTTGTAAATAAATGAATGCAGCAATTGTAGAAGCTCTTAAATGTCTTAGAGCAAATATATTTAGCAAATAGGTAAGAAATGTAGTTGCTACCACAACAAAAATCATTTTCCAGATTACCTCATAAGGCAATGAACTCCATGTTACTTCACTAAATTCTGAAATGGTAAGCGGAAAATTAATAATAACACCTAATAGGAAAAACCATTTCATTAAAGTAATAGAATGATACTTGGCTGTTAAAGGTTTTACCAATATTAAATAAACTGCGTATGAAGCTGCATTGATAATGAATAAAGCATTTCCTAATGGTATGTTTGGGGCATCTTGACGTATTTCTGAACCAAAAAGAATAAGACCCAGCGCTCCCGAAAAACCTAGAAAAATACCAATAGTTCTTAAAATGGTAATTTTTTCTTTTATAAAAAAAGCAGATAAAATAAACACCAAAATAGGAGAAATGGTGATCATTACAGAACTATTGATAGGTGTTGATAATTGCAATCCTTTAAAGAACATAAGCATATTGATTGCCATTCCAAACACAGTACAAGCAACTACCCTTGGCCAGTCACTGCGCTCTATTTTTTGTCTTGGAGCCCATATAGATGCAAGCCAAAATAATAGTGCGGCACCAACTACACGTAATAAAATAAAGCCAAATGGTTTGATATAGGTAGGCATAACCCCTTTGGCCACAGTATGATTTATACCATATATCAAGCTGGCGCCAAATGCAGCCAGTAATGCAGCAGTTCTTTTATCCATTAATGGCGATATTGGCCTGTTCGACCACTTTTTTACTGTTCCCGACAAAGATGTTGTCATCAACAATAATTACCGGTCGTTTTAAAAAGGTATAATGCTCTAAAATCAATTTTTTATAATCTTCTTCAGATAAATTCTGATTCTTAAGATCCCGTTCTTTGTATAATCGTGCTCTTTTACTAAACAAAGCCTCATAGCTCCCGGCTAAGCCATACATCTCTTCAATTTGATCTGAGGTAATAGCTTCGTTTTTAATGTCTTGCAAAATGAAATCTGAAGATGGATTTAATTCATTTAAAATACGTTTACAAGTATCGCAAGTAGACAAATGATATATTTTTTTCACGGTTAATTATTTTAAGTGTCAAAATCATCACAAAGGAAATTCATTTCACAATTAAAACTCATATTTTTGGCTAAAAATTATGAAATGAATCACAATGATCATGTTGTTACTAAACGATATGATCTTTGACAAATTCTATACTGGTGCCAAGCACAGTCGAAGTATGACCTTTTGAAAAACAAAAAATAAAATAGATAAATACCATGCAAGATCCAATAACAATTACTCGTGTTAATCGAAAAATGTTAGAAAAAATGTTAGATAGTTATTCTTTAGACCAATTAAATGAAGTGCCTGAAGGGTTTAAAAACAACTTGATCTGGAACATTGCACACGTTGTGGTAACCCAACAACTATTAGTGTATAAATTGAGTGGATTACCAATGATGATTGATGACGAAATGGTAGATCTGTATAGAAAAGGAACAAAGACAGAACGACCAGCTACCGTAGAAGAGGTATCAGAAATAAAGAAGCTTTTGTTTACAACATTAGATAAAACAGAAAAGGATCTAAATGATGATATCTTTAAAAATTACAATGATTACGAAACTAGTACAGGATTTGTATTAAAATCTGTTGAAGATGCAATGAATTTCAATAACTATCATGAAGGGATTCATTTAGGATATATCCTGGCACTTAGAAAAGCTATATAATCGTCTTTAGATATTAAAAAAAAGATATTTTCAAAACAGTGTTTTCACTTAAAAACAGAATTGCACATCTTATAAAATTTCTACGACAAAAAACGAAGCAACTTCTTCCTTGTTCAGTTTTAATTCTATGGGTCCCTCTGCATAGGAGTTGATTTCATATTGATTGTAATAGAGGACAACCTCTTTATCTGTAAACCCTATGGTCGAAGGTAAACTGAAAGTATCATTTTCAAAAAAGAAACCTGTACTATTAATCGATTCACTTTCTGGGATTTTATGTTGGGTTCTAAAGATTATTTCTACATAATCTTCAAACTCATCATAATTCTTAAATAATGCTCTATTCGAAAATTGCTTTCCTGTCTTTGTATCAATGTTGAGATAAGAAACGGTACTATTTCCATGAGCACCACCTGTAAATATATAAGAATCCATTAGGACAGAAAGTAAACTTTGACATCTAAAACTAAGCTCACAATCAATAGAAGCTTCATAAGGGATGATTTCTTCAGGGAATTCTTCACTAATATTTTGATACGAACTATTAAATTGAGAGATTGCTTCTTTCAGAGTTGCTTCTGATGCGTTTTCACCAATATTCAAAATAGAACAAGCAGCATTTTCTATTTCTTTATTAATAGTGGCGGCAATGGGATTATCATCAACAATTTTTAGTAAGTTGATCTCTAAAGAAGCACAATCAACATTTTTGCAATCAAGAAGAGTGTCTACGGTAAAATTTTGTTTTTCAAAAGTGAAAGATTCTGTATTGTTACAGCTATATAATCCCCAAAAAATAATGAGCAAAAGAATGAATTTTGACTTTGTGTTAGTTTTTGTGTTAATCATCTACTAAAGGTATTCGACGAAATATGATTAGAACGAATTAAATCATACATTTGTCCCGTTTTTGAACATAAAACGACCAAGTTAATTTATTCTTGTTAAAAACTAATAAATAGATGAAATTTAACACTAAAACTATTCACGGAGGACAAAAACACGATCCGGCTTATGGTGCCGTTATGCCTCCGATATATCAGACATCTACATACGCTCAAACCACTCCGGGAGGACATAAAGGTTTTGAATATAGCAGAACGCATAATCCAACAAGAAAAGCATTAGAAGATTCTTTTGCCAGTATCGAAAACGGAAAATTTGGACTTGCTTTTGGATCGGGACTTGCTGCTATAGATGCAGTGATCAAATTATTGAAACCTGGTGATGAGGTGATTTCTACCAATGATCTATATGGAGGAACGTATCGTTTGTTTACTAAAATCTTTGAAGATTTTGGAATTAAGTTTCACTTTATAGGAATGGAAAATGCAGATAAAGTAGAAGATTATGTAAACGAGAACACCAAATTAATATGGGTCGAAACACCAACTAACCCTATGATGAATATAATTGATATTAAAGCCATAGCTGCAATATCAAAAAAGCATAATCTTTTATTGGCTGTAGATAACACTTTTGCTACTCCGTACTTACAAAGACCTTTGGATCTTGGTGCCGATATTGTAATGCATAGTGCTACCAAATATTTAGGAGGACATAGTGATGTGGTTATGGGAGCATTGATCGTAAAAGACGAAAAATTAGCAGAGCGACTTTACTTTATTCAAAATGCAAGTGGTGCTGTTTGTGGACCACAAGATAGTTTTCTGGTCTTAAGAGGGATCAAGACCTTACACATACGTATGCAACGACACTGCGAAAATGGTGAAGCCATTGCAAAATATTTGAAGAACCACCCTAAAATAGAAAAAGTATACTGGCCTGGTTTTGAAGATCATCCTAATCATGAAGTTGCCAAAACGCAGATGGATGGTTTTGGAGGTATGATTTCTTTTGTTACCAAAGGAAGCGATTATGACAGTGCAATTAAGATTGTAGAGAACCTAAAATTTTTCACTTTAGCAGAATCTCTTGGTGGTGTAGAAAGTCTTGCAGGACATCCGGCAAGTATGACACATGCGTCAATACCAAAAGAAGAACGTGAGAAAACAGGAGTAGTCGATTCTTTAATTAGATTAAGTGTTGGAATAGAAGATATTAATGACCTTATTGCAGATCTCGAACAAGCTATTGGATAACCTAATTATTAAATTAAAAAAATAAACTCGTTTTTTTAAGAATATCATATATTTGGCGTGATATTTCAACCTATAGATAAGAATCTATTAATTCAATTAACATATGCAAGCAAAGATAGATGCATTCATGGAAGAGGTAAGGGCTCGTAACGCACACGAACCTGAGTTTTTACAAGCGGTACAGGAAGTTGCCGAAACTGTAATCCCTTACATCGCTACAAAAGAAATTTATAACGGGAAAAACATCCTGTTAAGAATGGTTGAGCCAGAGAGAGCGATTATGTTTCGTGTACCCTGGGTAGATGATAAAGGAGAAATTCATGTGAATAGAGGGTATCGTATTCAAATGAATTCTGCAATAGGACCATATAAAGGGGGATTACGTTTTCACCCTTCTGTAAATATAAGTATTCTGAAATTTTTGGCTTTTGAACAAGTTTTCAAAAATAGTTTAACTACACTTCCTATGGGAGGTGGTAAAGGAGGATCTGATTTTGATCCTAAAGGAAAATCTGATGATGAAATTATGCGTTTTTGTCATAGTTTTATGAGTGAGCTTTTTAGACATATCGGGCCTCATACAGATGTTCCTGCAGGAGATATAGGAGTAGGAGGTCGTGAAATAGGGTTCCTGTTTGGGATGTACCGCAAATTGCGTAATGAATTTACGGGTGTTCTTACCGGAAAAGGACTTAGCTGGGGAGGATCTCTAATTCGTCCTGAAGCAACTGGATATGGAACAGTTTATTTTGCAAAGAATATGCTCGAAACCCAAGGAGGTTCTTTTGAAGGAAAAATAGTAACAGTTTCTGGTTCTGGAAATGTAGCACAATATGCTGCAGAAAAAGCAACACAACTGGGAGCAAAAGTAGTAACGTTATCAGATTCTTCTGGATATATTTATGACAAAGACGGGATTGATGCAGAAAAACTAGCTTTTGTAATGGAACTTAAGAATGTAAAACGAGGACGTATCAATGAGTATGTAGATAAGTATCCTTCTGCAGAGTTTCATAAGGGACAAACCCCATGGGGAGTAAAATGTGATATAGCTTTACCATGTGCTACTCAAAATGAATTAAATGGAGATGATGCACAAACTCTAATAGACAATGGATGTATTTGTGTTAGTGAAGGTGCTAATATGCCAAGTACACCAGAAGCAATTACAGCTTTTCATAAAGCTAAAATTTTCTTTGCTCCAGGTAAAGCTTCTAATGCAGGTGGTGTAGCAACATCAGGATTAGAAATGACTCAAAACTCATTGCGTTATAACTGGACTCGCGAAGAAGTAGATAATAAGCTAAAACAAATTATGGAAGATATCCATTCTGCTTGTCTAGAATATGGTAGTGATGGTAATGGATATGTAGACTATGTAAAAGGAGCTAATATTGCCGGTTTTGTAAAAGTAGCTGATGCTATGCTAGCGCAAGGCGTGATATAAATAAGATTTATTTTATATACAAAAGCCGTTTAGAGATATCTCTAAACGGCTTTGTTGTTGATTAAATGAGAATTACCCCGATTATGCATTCTTCATTTCCTAAAATTATGATATCCGCGAATCAAGTGTAAGGGCAATATCATTTTGTTACGTATTTTTATAGTTAAATTGATTCTTATGAAGCGTGCAGGTCTTTTCTTTTTTTTAGTACTATTAATCTCATGTGGAACTACACATACGATTTATGATTTTGATGAGCAACAGGATTTTTCAATATACAAGACCTATGCTTTTTATCCTGAAATGAATTCTGGGCTTAATGATTTGGATCAAAAACGATTATTGATGGTAACAGAAACCGTTATGAAAAGTAAAGGGTTTACCAAATCTGAAACTCCAGATATTTATATGAACTTTAAAGCAATTATGAGTAAAACACGATCACGTAATAGTATTGGGGTTGGGGTTGGTAGTGGCAGCGGTGGTGTTAGTATCGGTGTAGGAGGATCTATTCCTATCGGTGGACCAGAAACTTTTCTTGAACTTACTATTGATTTTGTCGATGTAAAAAAAGATGAACTGGTATGGCAGGCGATTGCTGAGAGAAGGTTTTATCCTAATGCCTCTCCAGATGTACGTACCAATTTCTTTCAAAAAATTATTGAAAAATCATTGGTTAAATACCCACCTAAGCATAAAGAATAAAATTGCTTTTTTATTTATTTTCGATTTACAATGATAATCAACTCACCAGCAATAGTATTACATTCCTTACGATATAGTGAAGCAGATCTTATTGTTTCATTGTTTACAAAAACAAGTGGATTACGCTCTTATTTACTAAAAGGAGTTTTAAAATCTAAACGAGGAAAAATCAAAGCATCCTTGTTTCAACCACTTACTATATTAGAAATACAGGCTTTTCATAAGGATAAAGGCTCTTTAGAGAGAATAAAAGAAGCCAAAATCAAAACGATTTATAAATCGTTACATACAGATTTTGTAAAGGGTACACTGGTGTTTTTTATTTCTGAAGTACTTAAGAATTCTATACAAGAAGAAGAAACAAATATAGATCTGTTCGAATATATTGAAACTGCTTTAATGTGGTTGGATACACATGACACTATTGGTAATTTTCATATTACATTTTTAACCAAGCTTACCCAATATCTTGGCTTTTATCCAGATACCTCTTATGAAGCATCAGACTATTTTAACATGCAGGATGGTGTTTTTCAATCTATCAGTAGTAATGTATATTGTGTAAGCGGAGATCAGGTAAAATTATTCAAACAATTTTTAGGCACAACATTTGAGGCAAGTATGGATATTAAACTGTCGAAGAACACACGAAGTGATATTCTAGCTATGCTATTAGTATATTTTGAACTACATTTGCACGGTTTTAAGAAGCCAAAATCACTTTCAGTTTTAAACGAAATTTTTAATTAAGACAATGCGGTTATTTATATTTCTTTTATTGACTATATTTTTTGCATTGTCTGGTAATGCTCAAAAAATTACAATATTCAGTACGGCAAATAACCAGCCTATTCCTAATGTAGCTGTTTACAATAAGATTAAATCTAAGAGTGCGATAACTGATTTTAATGGAGTGGCTGATATTTCTGCATTTTCTGATGCCGAAATCCTATATTTTACTCATATCTCGCATTTAGGGATAAGTATGGTAAAGTCTAAAATACCAAAATCCCGTTCTATATACTTAAAACCAGATGAAAACCAGCTTTCTGAAGTCGTAATTTCGGTATCAAAATGGGAGCAGGAACAAAAAGAAGTTACACAAAAAATTGTAAGTATTTCTTCTAATGATATTGAGTTGTCTATGCCACAAACATCTGCCGATCTTTTACAAAATAGTGGTCAGGTCTTTATTCAAAAAAGCCAATTGGGAGGAGGAAGCCCCATTATTCGAGGATTTTCTACCAATCGATTGTTGCTCACTGTAGATGGAGTAAGAATGAATACTGCAATTTTTAGAGGAGGAAATGTGCAAAATGTAATATCGGTTGACCCTTTTACTGTTAATAGAACCGAAGTTATACTAGGACCAGGCTCTGTTGTGTATGGAAGTGATGCAGTGGGTGGAGTAATGAATTTTTATACGGCACAACCTAAGTTTGCTGTAAATAGTAAGAATACACTTAGTGGTAATGCGCTTATTCGATATGCCAGTGCCAGTAATGAAAAAACAGGACATGTTGATTTTAATATAGGATTAGAGAAGTGGGCATTTTTAACTAGTGTAAGCTACACAGATTTTGATGATTTAAAAATGGGAAGTCATGGCCCCAATGATTATTTGAGAAATGAATATGTAGAAACCATAAACGGACAAGATGTTGTGATACAAAATGCTGATCCTGAAAAACAAGTGTTTACAGGGTATGATCAGATTAATTTACTACAGAAAATTCGTTTTATGCCTAATGAAAAATGGGATTTTAATGCCAATCTTATCTACACAGAGACATCTGATTATCCGCGTTATGATCGATTGATTAGAAAAAGAGATGGAAATTTAAGATCGGCCGAGTGGTTTTATGGGCCGCAACTCTGGTTTATGGGCAACTTACAAGTATCACATAAATCAAAAAGCAAGCTATATGATAAAATGAAAATCACTGCGGCGTATCAATATTTTGAAGAAAGTAGAAACGATCGTAATTTTGGCAGTGATATTTTAGAAAGAACTCAGGAACAGGTAGATGCTTATTCATTAAACTGGGATTTTGAAAGAAAATTTAGTGATAAGACTACGCTATATTATGGATTAGAATATGTGCTAAATCAAGTGTATTCTGATGGATCTGAACGTAATACTACTACTAATATTATTGAAGATGCACCTTCTAGATATCCCGATGGATCTACTTGGCAATCAATAGCAGCATACCTTAGTATAAAACATAAGTTAAGCGAAAAACTAAGGTTTCAAGGAGGATTACGATATAATAGAATCATCCTATATTCAGAATTTGATGATAAGTTTTTTGATTTTCCATTTACAGAAGCAAATATCGATACCGAGGCCTTGACGGGTACTGCGGGATTAAGTTGGTTTCCTAATGATTGGATACAATGGAAACTGAATTTCTCTACAGCCTTTAGAGCGCCTAATATTGATGATGTAGGTAAGATTTTTGATTCAGAACCAGGTTCTGTTGTAGTGCCTAATCCAGAGATAAAATCTGAATATGCATATAATGGTGAGATAGGAGTGAGACTAAATCTTGATAAAAACTTATCTGTAGATTTATCGACGTATTATACTTACCTTGAAGATGCCTTAATACGAAGAGACTATAATCTAAATGGGCAAACAGAAATTTTGTTTGGAGGGGAACTAAGTAACGTACAAGCTATTCAAAATGCAGCAAATGCCAGGGTATACGGTTTTGAAGCTGGATTAGAATATAAGTTTCTTGAAAATTTTAAACTAACATCTAAGTATACTTTTGTTGGAGGAGAAGAGGAATCTGATGATGGTACTACTGCTCCTTCAAGACACGTTTCTCCTCAATTCGGAACTACTCAGGTAAGTTATATGTTGCCTAAATTTAAAATTGACGCTTTTGCAGTGTATAATGGAGAGTTTAGTTATGAAGACCTGGCTCCTTCTCAACAAAACAATGACTTTTTGTATGCCAAAGATCAAGATGGAAATCCATATGCTCCATCCTGGTATACATTCAACCTTAGAACACAATATCAAGTAACAAAAAATATAAAAGGAATATTATCAATAGAAAATATTACCGATCAGCGATATCGTCCTTATTCTTCTGGTATTGCTGGTGCAGGAAGAAATTTTATTCTATCGGTAAAATATACGCTCTAACATTATAGAATAATAATCTGAAGAATACATTATTCATATTCGATATCGATGGAACACTTACAGATAGTGTGCCAATGTATTTGATTTCGGTTACAAACTCGTTATTAGCACTAGGAATTTCTAATATCGATACCGATTATGATGGCTATAAACATCATACCGATAGTTATGCATTGAGATATAACTACGAGCGTAATTTTAAGAAAACCTTTCCCAAAGAAT
The DNA here is from genome assembly GCF_000626715.1 of Aquimarina atlantica. Taxonomy (GTDB): domain Bacteria; phylum Bacteroidota; class Bacteroidia; order Flavobacteriales; family Flavobacteriaceae; genus Aquimarina; species Aquimarina atlantica. The sequence goes on from NZ_AQRA01000008.1 coordinate 316,541, forward strand.
TATTAAATGATTTCGAAATCGATTTGGTTAATCAAATGAGAATGTTTGATCCTGTAAAGGAAATCGATGGTGCCAAATCATTAATTCGGTTTTTTAAAGATAGTGACATTCCTTTTTGCTTTGCCACAGGAGCATTACCTATGCCTGCAATGATCAAATTAGATCAATGCGATATCTGGTATGACGAAAAACTATTAGCGACTTCAAAAACACACGAATCGAGAGAAGGTTTTGTTTTGGAAGCTATAGAAAGATCAAAGGAGTATTATGGTAAAGAAAATTTTGATCGAATCGTATCAATAGGCGATGGTGTTTGGGATTTAAAAACGGCCCAAAATTTATCTCTTGATTTTGTAGGAATAGGAGATAAGAACAGGACAAAACTTCTTGAAAACGGAGCTAAACATTGCTTTTCTACCCTGTCAGCATTCAAAAAATCATTAATTTAATTTTTAGTAGCTCTTAGTTTTTGCATTAAGGCAGTATCAAATCCTTCTTTGAGTTTAGTGATTTCGGTTACATTTTCGTTAGGAATAGCAATAGATAATACATAGTGCTTTATTTTCCAGCCATTGGCTGTTTTTTGAAGGACACCACTACCACGACAAATCCCCATCTGAGTATCTAATAGCTCATCAAACCAGGCAATATCACTTTCCTTTTGCGCAAAAATATTTCTTTCGAGAGTAGAAAAACTCCAGGCTTTTCCTTTATCAAAATAGGGTTTGGCAAAGGCCTTAAACTCTGTATTGTTCCAATTTTCTGTTGCGTCAGTCCCTATAAAAATAGCATCTTTGGTCATAAGACCAAAATAAGCCTCGAAATTAGCATCAGCCGCAGCTTTGTGCCATTGCTCAAGAGCAGTATTAATTTCAGTATTTTGTTGTGCAAAACAAAAACTACAAACAAATAGTAATATAGATAAGATTGATTTTTGCATACGTTTAATATTTAATTAGTTCCTGGACCTTCAAGTTCTCTTAGAAGCTCTTTTTCAATATTTTCCGGGATTGCCAATGATAATTCATTTAATTGTATGATCAAACTATTATAGGCTTTAATTAATCTTGTATTAGCTTCCATAACCATATCGGCATCTTTATTCCTCTTTTCAGAAAGTAGTTTTAGTAAACCTGTTTCGGTAGATAGAACACTAATTCTAGAGTTAATAGTATTTACGTTTAAGTCTTCAGAAAGATTTTCTTTAAATGTACTCACAAGTAAATCTATACTATCGACATGTTTGTTTACGTAGAAAGCATTTTCATTACGTAATACAGTTATAAAACTTCTCAGGTTTTGAAAATCTTCAAAAATTTCAAGACTTCTTTCGGCTTCTGGAGAAAGCTTTAGAAGATTTAATTTAATTTTTTCTTTAGAAAGACTATCAAGCTTAGGAACGGTTTCTTTTCCTTGTATATTGGCGGGTTTTTCATTTTGACATCCAAAACAAAGTAATGTAATCCCTAAAAAGAAAAATAGTCGCATTGTATGTTTTTTAATAAGAACTCAAAAATAGGATATTTATGTCAAAATGATAGTAAAGTGATCACCAAATAGAATAGGTATTGAAATTTGTTTACTCGTTTAGGCTTCTTATGTATTTTATTTCTTGAGTATCATAAAACTTACCGCATTAGTATTTTTGAATCCTTTTTTCGCATCAGAATATCCATCTGCAAAAGGAATAGTAAATTTTATGATCAATTATTTTCTATAACCTAACGAATTCTAATTAGATCCTAATGAATTCTAGTTAGGGCTAAATTTTAGAAGGCACACAAGTTACTTTTGCGATGATTTCTTTTATTTAAACTAACACAAACACAAATTCACTTACCTAAACCTCATGATCATGCAAAACTTAAACTTTAATGAGAAGATGTTTTCTGGCATATTTAAAAAGATGCATATAATAATCTTTTTATTGATTCTTTCTTTTTCTTCTTTTGCGCAAGATAAGAAAGACGTTGTTATAGGAACTGTAAACAGCTTCTCAGAATTAGTATTTTCGAATAAGTCAGGAAATAGCAGTTTTACTATTAAACTATCTGATAAAGAATCATATAACCTTAAGGTTAATGTTAAAAAGAATACCGGAGATGGATATTTTGTAACCGGTAACGTTTTGATTAATAATGCTAAATCTTCTGCTACAACAGCTCCTGTTTTTAGTTTTACTAAAAACGACGAAAAAATATCGGGAGAGATGATCTTTTATGATCAGAAAAAAGCATTTAAGATCTCGACCAATGATCATGGAGAAGTACTAGCGAGTAATCAAAATATTCATAGTATACTATGTGTAGATTTCGAACAAGAAAAAGCTAGTGTTAATGATGATTCTGGTGTAATTATCCCACAAAAAGCACAAATACAATTAGAGAGTCTTCCCGGAGCATCTCATGTTATCTATCTTGATTTTGATGGAGAAGTAGTGTCTGGAACTCGTTGGGCTGGGGGTAGAACTATTAATGCTCAACCTGCAGGATTTAGCGATGAAAAAATTCTTGCAGTATGGAGAATTATGGTAGATGATTTTAATCCTTTTAATATAAACGTGACTACCAGAAGAGATGTATTTGATGCTACTCCAAAAAACCAAAGAATGATGGCAATATTTACGCCTACAAATGATGCAGCTCCCGGATCAGGAGGAGTAGCGTATCTAAATTCTTTTAGTTGGAATTCTGACGACCCATGTTGGGTGTTTAACCTGGGAACAAGAACAGCCGGAGAAACAGGATCCCATGAAGTAGGGCATACTTTGGGATTAGGACACGATGGAACAAAATCTGGAACCACATATTATTCGGGACATGGACAGTGGAGTCCGATTATGGGTTGGAGTGCTAATAAAACATTAGGTCATTGGAGTAAAGGAGAATATAATAATGCCAATAATACAGAGAATGATTTAGCAATTATTTCAAATTCTAGAAATGGTTTCGGGTATAAAAAAGATGATCATGGAAACACTATAAATAATGCTACAGAATTAGTATCTGATACTAATGGAAATGTGGCTAAAGCAGATAACGAAGGAATCATTGAAAAAACATCTGATAAAGATGTATTCTCTTTTCAAACCTCGGGAGGAGAGGTAAATTTTTCTTTTGATCCAAATCCATACCATCCAAATTTAAATATTAAAGCAAGGTTATTAAATAGTAATGGAGAAGAAGTTACATTCTCTGACCCTCAAGGCTTAAAAGCATCTATAAACACTACTTTACAAAGTGGTAAATATTATATCGAAATAGATGGGGTGGGAGAAGGAAACCTATCTACAGGTTATTCTGATTATTCTTCTTTAGGATTATTTTCGATTTCTGGAAAGTACCCTAAAGAAAGTGTTACAGATACCGAAGCTCCAAGTGTTCCAACAAATTTATCGGCTTCAAATATCGAGGAAACCTCATTGTCTTTATCATGGGGAGCTTCTACAGATAATGTTGGAGTAACGGGGTATGATGTTTACCAGGGAGCTGTTAAGATCACCACTGTTAGCGGTACTTCTTATGATGTTACCGGGTTGACTGCAAATACTACTTATGAGTTTAGAGTAAAGGCCAAAGATGCTTCAGGAAATACTTCCGGATTTAGTAATACAGTAAGAGTGACTACCAAAGAAGCAACAGATACCGAAGCTCCAAGTGTTCCAACAAATTTATCG
>NZ_AQRA01000009.1 GCF_000626715.1 Aquimarina atlantica
TTGAAAATATTAAATAAAAAAACCTCTTAATAAAAATAAAGAGGTTTTGTACTTATCATACACGTTTTTGGTTAAAAAGCACCATAACAGCAACCATGAGAACAAAAGACAGGGAAACCTGGTTCAAAAGGTCTACATTGATCTGAAGTACTACAACTTTGACCTGTATACCCACCACCTGGCCTACAATCACCAAAATGTGCTCCCCTAATTGTAGATTGATCAGTTTTACTTAGTTTTTTGACACCTTTCATGATTAAGATTTTTGTGTACATAATGATTAATTTAAGAGGTTAATAACTTTTATGATGATATGAAGTTATAAAATTTAAATTATCTACCACTTAAAAGATGGGAAGTATTCTAAAAAACAATATTGTTATGGTATTGTTTTTAGTTGCTCTCGTTTATGCATACCTGGGATCTTGGATATAATCTTGTTTTACGATTTTAATAACCTCGATACTCAAAAAGCCAAACTCTTTGACTACCTTACCATATATTCGATAAATACCTTTTCCTCTTAATCGATATTTCTCTTGCACCTTGGGAAATAGTACAGTATCAAAGATACTGCCAAATTGATCTAGAAATGTGCCAAAAGCCATACGTTTTCCTGTATGAGTTTTAGTGTTTTTCATAGCTATAAGATACCCGTATATATCTATATTTTTATTTAGATGATCATATAGCTGATTCGCATTATTACTATTTTGGGGTGTGGTAGCTAATATTTTGAAGTAACCACAAAGCGGAAACCCGAAAGCTTCAATTTGCTCGAACATAGTTTCTAGTTTTGATACTTCTAATTCTGGAAGTGTATGTACTACTCGCTTTTGTCTAAATAAAAGAAATTGATTTTGATTATTTGTAGGTATATTATTTATTTTAAAATGAGCCTGCCATAATAATTCATGTTTATTTTTATTCGTAAATCTAAATGCATCAATCTTAATGAGAATACTAATCTGCTCTATACTTATTTGTACTCTATCAATAAAATTATCTAAAGAAGTATATGGACCTCTTAGAGCACGATTCTTCAAAATGTTTTCTGAAACCTTATATTCTAGATTTCTTAGTATCATTAATCCTAAAAATATACTTTTTCCTTTTATGGTGTGCTCGTAGCTACTAGTATTAATACAAGGAGTTACTATGGTAGCTCCTAATATTCTGGCTTCATGAAGATATATTTCTGGACGATAGAAACCACCTCCATTGTTTAATGTAGCTACCAGATATTCTAATGGAAAATAAGCTTTAAGAAATAAGCTTTGGTAACTTTCTACGGCATAAGAAGCAGAATGTCCTTTTGGAAAAGCATACCCGGCAAAGCTTGCTATCTGATCCCAGATTTCAAAAATTAAAGATTCAGCATAACCTTCATTTCTACAGTTCTTTATGAATTTATTTTTAACATCCTTAAATTCTTTTCGTGATCTAAATTTACCACTCATACCTCTACGTAATACATCTGCTTCGTCTAAGGTTAGTTTTGCAAAAAAATGTGCTACTTTAATTACATCTTCCTGATATACCATAATACCATAGGTTTCCTTCATTAAATCAAGCATAATTGGGTGCGAATTTTTTCTCCTTTCTATATCGTGTTCTCGTAAAATATACTCCCGCATCATTCCGCTTTTAGCCACTCCGGGACGTATAATCGAGCTTGCTGCTACTAGCCCTAAGTAATTATCTGTTTTTAGTTTACTTAAAAGCATACGCATTGCAGGAGATTCTACATAAAAACAAGCCAGGCATTTTGCATCTCGTATCAGAGCATTTATTTTTTTATCTTTCTTAAATCTTTTTATATCATGAATATCAAAATCAGCTAATGTAGGTTGATTGTATTCTATGATAGTGATTGCGTCTTTAATTTTTGCTAACCCACGTTGCCCTAAAATGTCAAACTTATATAAGCCCAGATCTTCTGCGATAATCATATCATATTGTACAGTAGGAAAACCTTTAGGCGGAAGATCTGTGGCAGAATAATAGTGCAAAGGGCGTTCACTAATCAATATTCCGCTAGCATGTACGCTAAGGTAATTAGGGATACCTTGTATAAGATTACTATAAATGACTACCAACTTATGAATTTGATCAAGAGAATTATAATCGTAATCTCCTTCACTTAACTTGTCGATTTCAAATTTTGGAAGCCCGAATACTTTACCTAATTCTCTTATTGCTCCTTTATAATGAAAAGTAATATAAGTTCCTAGTAATGCTACATTGTCGAATTCTTGGAAAATAAATCGAGTGATATCTTGTCTGTCTTTCCATGAAAAATCAATATCAAAATCAGGAGGGCTGGTACGGTGCGTATTGATAAACCGCTCGAAATAGAGATCTAATTCTATGGGGTCGACATCTGTGATACGAAGTAAGTACGCTACAATACTATTTGCTCCACTACCACGACCTACATAGTAATACCCTTTGCTTTGTGCATAAGAAATAATTCTCCAGTTAATCAAAAAATAGGAAACAAATTCCATGTTTATAATTAGTGATAGTTCTTTTTTTAGTCGATCTAATACTTTTTTTGGAGGATTAGGATACCGATAGGCAAGGCCTTCCTGACAGAGTTTTTTAAGTAATTTATTATCTTCTTGTATACTGTTGGTGTATGTTTTTTGGTTTAAAGAAGGGTTGTTTTTAGAAAAATCAAAATTGATAGAGCATTCTTCCTGGATTGCAAGAGTGTTTTTGATAATGAAATCAAATTCTGAAAATTTATTTTTTATTTCCTGATCCGGGATCATTTGTTCTGAAAAACAAGCCTGTTGATCATTGGGTAAGCGACTTAGTAGTATATTATTATCAATAGCTCTTAATAATCGGTGAGCATTAAAATCTTTTTTATTTCTGAAGGTAACAGGTTGTAGTACTATACATTTATCTTTCAGTTTTTGTAAATTAGAAAGACGAAATTTAGGAATGTCTTTTATGGCTATGCCTATCAATTCATTATCTGTAAAATTGGTTTTGTTTATAGATAATATATATTCAAAAGGATATATGATATAAGAGTTTTTTACAGGAGGAACTATTTTAGGGAAATCACTTTTTTTATACGAATGGTATGATAAGAAATCATTTAGTTCTTTATACCCTTCATTATTTTTTGCCAGTCCTGTATATAAAGGCTGATGATTGTTTCTAAAATCTATTCCTACAATAGGTTTGATCCCGTACTCTTTTGCTTTTCTAACAAAATTTAGGCAGGCAGAAGTATTGTTAATATCTGTTAGGGCAAGACAGTTTATATTATTTTCTTTGGCCAACTCTAAGAGATCGATTTCAGAAAAAGTTCCGAAACGTAGGCTATAATATGAGTGACAATTAAGATACATTTAGTTTTATGTTTTGAGTTTTGCATCAGGGGTAGCAACGACATCCTTTTTCTGTGAATTCAAACAAATTCATAGAAAAAGATATAGTGAATAACCCGCCCGGATGCCATTATTGTGATATCGATGGGTAAAAAACTATTGTTTTCTATGAGCTAATACAATAGGAGGCTGCCCATTAAATGGGTTTTGCATTCTGCCTATAGTTGTTGATCCTATAGCAGCAGCTCTTGTTACACTTCGGTCTCCATATCGAATTCTAATGTTATCTAATGCTTGATACAGGTTAAGCTGTTTCTCACTATCATCAAATAGATTGATCTGGTAGTTGCCACCAACCAAATGGGTAAATCGTATTCCTATTAATCGAATTAATAATCGTTTTTGATATAGTTTTTCGAATAGTTCCAGAATTTTAGGGATAAGAATATGATCTGCGCTGGTATATGGTATTTTAAGTTGTTTAGTATATGTATTAAAATCAGAGTATCTGATTTTTACAGCAACGCAGGCGGTTAATTTGTTTCCTCTACGCAATTGATAGGAGAGGTTTTCTGTCATTGCTATAAGGAGGTTTCTAAGTTTGTAGATGTCTATAGTATCTCTGTCGAATGTTCTTTCTGTAGAGATTGATTTACGTTCAGAAAATGCAATAACGGGGCTATTGTCTATCCCGTTTGCTCTTTTCCAGATGGTGAGACCGTTTGCTCCAAGTACTCCTTTCATGACATCTACTGGCATATCCTGGATCGTTTTTATATAGCGAACTCCTAGGTTTCGTAAAGTTTGATATGTTTTATCACCTACCATTGGAATTTTTTTAACCGATAATGGAGCCAGAAATGGTTTTTCTGTACCAAAATCTATCTTTAACTGGTTATTTGGTTTTGCTTCGTTGGTCGCTACTTTAGATACTACTTTATTACCAGAAAGTCCAAAAGATATAGGAAGCCCTGTTTCGGAAATAATTTTTTGGCGTAATTCTAAAGAATATTTATAAGTGCCGAAGAATTTATCCATCCCAGAAAGATCTGCATAGAATTCATCAATACTTGATTTTTCGAATACAGGTACATTTTCTTTGATGATTTCTGTAACCATATCAGAATATTTGCTATATGTTCCGGCATTACCTTTTATAATAATGGCCTCGGGGCACAGTTCTTTAGCAATTTTCATAGACATACCAGAATGTATGCCATAGGGTCTGGTTTCATAACTGCATGCAGCTACAACACCACGATCACTGATTCCGCCAACAAGGAGAGGTTTTTCTTTTAAAGTGCTGTCGATCATACGTTCTACAGATACATAGAAGGTGTCCAGATCAAGATGTAATATAGTTCTCAAAAATAATAATTATGGAATTATTCCAAAAATAAGGAATAATTCCATAATTAGTGATTTATAGCAATTTTTTTATTCACAACAGAGTAAAAAAAAACGACATCTCGCAAGAGGAGAGATGTCGTTTGTAAAAATTTTATTTTGGGGCTACAAAATAAAATTCAGCATTAATTAATTTTCTACCATATTATAACCGGCAAATTGTTGCATAGCGGTTTGGGTAAGTTCTTTTGCTCTATTTACATAGAATGTTTTTGTATCGTCGAGTGATTCGTTTTTCAGGTCATTTTCACTTCGTACATAGTCAGCTTGTGATACGAATTTAGACTCTTCATTTAGAACTACACTTAATTCTTGTAGTGCACTTTCTAGTTTTTGTAATGCCATTTCAGCTTTTGATTTCATTAACGACTGCGCTTTTAATTCGGCAGCACGTTTAGCTTCAAATTCGGCTTTCATCTTATTTTGCTCAGCTATTTGTTGCTCGAGTTTTTGTTGTTCGATTTCTAACTGACGACGTTTTTCTTCTAATTCTTTTTGTTTACTGGCAACTTCTTGAGTAGCTTCTGCCAATTCGTTTTCTCCTTCTGTAGAGGCTACATCTGCATCTGAGTAATTAGCACCATTAGCCTGGCAAAAAGTTAATTGCTCTAGGAGTTTGGGACCTAATTCTTTAGCTCGTTTTGCAAAATATCTACTACGTTCGTAGGTATCTTGTTCTAACGAACTTTCCATATCAACTCTAGCTTTATATGCAGTTTCGTTAGCTTCTTTACAGCCACATTTATCTGCTAGGTCTTCTACTTTTTGAAAAGCTTCTATAGCTTTATCGGCATATTCTTGGGTATGAAAGACGTTATTTGCCCCATGTGCTTTTTTACTGTGAGAGTACGCATAACTGGCAGCAGTTAGGGCATCGTCGTATATATTTTGAGCGTTAGTTCTGGGGATAAAACATAACAAAAACAGGATGAGTGCAATTTTTTTCATTCTTTGGGGGCTTTTAAATCACATAGCAATAATACAATATTTTATATATAATATCCAAAAAAAACAGTCATTAATCGACGAAATACGCATTTTGTCTTAGTTTTTACGGGTAAACCTTATTTTTAGTGATAAATATCCTACTGAGTGTGAGAAAATAGGGTGATTGTTACTGTAAATCAATACCTAAACGATGATTTGTACGTAATATTATTTGCGATATCACTTTTTTAAAAATTAATTTTATAGGCTTATCTATAAAATTTGTAAGTTAATTATGTATCTTACGTCTAAACGGCTCATGAAACAATTAGTTATCTCTTCAATAAATTATAATCTTAGTAGCGCTATAGATTTACTTAACGCTATAGATTCTACTACATATCAAAATAGTTCTGTTGGGCCATATTATTCTAGTATAGGTTCACATATACGCCATACTCTTGATTTTTTTGATTGTATAATTAGTGGGTTAGACTCTAATAACATTGATCTAACTGCTCGTAAACGGGATGAAATATTATCTACAGATAAAGAGTCTGCAATACATCATATATATCAACTTCAGGAAACATTACTTTCTTATATTGATACAAATACAGATTACCTAATTCATGTAACTGATAATTTGGGACAAGGAAAAGTAACTGTAAACTATACGTTAGAGAGTATTCTTGCTCATGCCAATAGTCATGCGGTACATCATTATGCAACTATAGGGTATATTCTTAACCGGCTAGGAGTAGAAATAAAAATTCCGGGATTTGGTTATAACCCTACAACACCGGTTAGTAAAAGAGAAGGGATTTAGTAAAAAAATGATTGTAAATTATTTTATTTTTTACCAAACATTGATTCCATAATAGTTCTTAAGCCTCTAAATGCCATAAATATTGCAAATCCTGCACCAAGTATTCCTAATATTAGTATAGGGATATATAACGGGTGATCCTGATTTTTAAAAGCAGAGTGAATAATAACTGGGCTAATAAACATAAAAATAAGTGCTATAGCCATTCGCTGCACTCCTTTACCCAATAATTCTTTATTTGTTCTTTGAGGTTCCATAGTGGTTTATTGCATCACGTACATTTCCGTACTGTTCTAGTATCGCAGAAGCCTTTGCACGATCGATTGATAATTCTTCCATAATCATACGTATTCCACGATCTACTAATTTATTATTACTAAGTTGCATATCAACCATTTTGTTTCCTTTTACTCGCCCTAATTGAATCATAGTGGCTGTAGAAATCATATTCAAAACTAGTTTCTGGGCAGTACCGGCTTTCATACGAGAGCTTCCGGTTACAAATTCGGGACCTACAGTAATAACAATAGGAAATTGAGCAGTGATCGCTAAAGGACTACCTTCATTACAGGTAATACATCCTGTAATAATATGATGCTCATTACATTTTTGTAATGCACTTATGACGTATGGAGTAGTACCCGAAGCTGCAATACCAATAACGACATCTTTTTCTGAAATCTGATATTCTTGCAAATCTTTCCAGCTTTGCTCTGTACTATCTTCGGCATACTCTACAGATTTACGAATTGCAGTATCACCACCAGCGATTAATCCAATAACCAAATCGGGTGAAACACCAAAGGTAGGTGGGCATTCGCTAGCATCTACAATTCCTAATCTACCACTTGTTCCAGCTCCAAGATAGAAAATCCGACCGCCGTCTTTAAGTTTTGGTACAATTTGAGCAATCAAGGCTTCAATCTGTGGAATAGATTTTTCTACAGCATCAGGAACTGTTTTATCTTCTTTGTTTATGTTTGAAAGCAACTCATTAATGCTCATTTTTTCTAAATGGTCATATTTTGAGGATTGTTCTGTAGTTTTTGTAAATGACATGCTTCAAAAATACTCATTTTTGACTTGAAGATGAGAGTAACTTTCTTTTTTTTAAGCAAAAAAGCTGTTTTCAGCAAAATCAAAAAAATAGAACAAGTTCAATAATAAGGTGTTATTCTTTTATAGTAAAATCAAATCGATTAGCTTCAGAAATATTAAAATACCCCAAAGCGAAATTATCAATATTGGTTGTGTTAATAATATTGCCTCTTAGTAGTGCAGGAGGTGTTTGAAATGGATTTCCTCCTTCTTGTTCACTTTGTTCAATAAGCAGGTTTGCATAGTTGTAATAACGTTCGTCAATTCCTAATATCTTGATGGTTACATTACGACCATTTACCATATCCTCGTAGAAATAAGAGAAGTTGAATGCTTCGCCTTGATAAAAACGATCTTCGCTTGCCAGAAATAAACTGAAATCAAAATCAAAAAGGTAAAAATCATCACGGGTCCCGTCGTCTGTAAAGAAAATAATAATTTCGGTCTCATCGTCAAATAAAGTATTATCACCTTGCACTACATTATCAATAGGAACCGTGGGAATAAGTTGTGCAGTGGCAATAAAAGTTTCACTGTTGTAGATAACGGTAAGTTGATATGTTGTATTGAATTCTGGAGTAAATGTAGTTGAGTCCGGAGTATAAAAACCTGGCTCTGCTGATTCGGTAAAATTGATAATCGAATTATTAGAAAGATCTGTAATAAAAACGGTAGCATCACTTACAGTAGGAGTTTCTTTGTCGAAGAATGGAGCCGATAATGTTAGTCTTACTCCACCTTCGATATCAACTGGGTTTTCGTCCATATAATACTCAAAAGAAGCATCAATAACCAACCTTTGTTTCCCGTTAGGAACTTCTATATCAATTGCATCTTCACAGCTAATCGATGTTATTAGAATTATCAATATATAGATTAATTTTTTCATTGTTTCTGTTTCTAATTTTCTTTTCAGCGATCAAAACTAAAATTTACATCATTCCTGTTTTATTAGTGCTATATAAACCTTATAATTATGTTCATGTATTAGAATTTAAAATTATAGGTTACAGCTGGTATAATTCCAAATATAGAAGTTCTTACAGCTTCATTTACATAGGAATCCTGATTTCTTCTAAAAGTAATTGATGCAGCATTTTTACGATTATAGATGTTATAAATACTAAAAACCCACTCTCCATGCCATTTTCTGGTTTTGTTTTTTCTAGGAGTTAACGTAGCCGATATATCTATTCTATGATATGCTGGTAATCGTTCACTATTTCGTGGTCCATCAAACACAGGTACTACTAAGCCTTGAAATTCGAACTGCCCGGTAGGGTAATTGGTCGGTTGCCCTGTTTGGAATATGAAATTAGCGCCAAATTTCCATTTTTCGTTTAATTCATAACTTCCGTTAAAGGATATATCATGGGTTTTGTCATATGGAGTACTATACCATTTGCTATTGTTGATCCCTGGTTCTTGTGATGTTCTACCAGGGGTTCTTTGTTCTGATTTTGATAGGGTGTAAGCGAGCCAACCTTTAAATTTACCTTCATTTTTTCTTAATAGAAATTCTAAACCATAAGCACGGGCTTCTCCATTTAAAATATCTCGTTCGATAGCATTATTAGCAATTAGATCTGCACCGTCGATATAATCGATACGATTTTTTATATCCTTATAAAAAACTTCAGTTTCTAAAGAGTATTTATCGTCATCAATACTTTTAAAATACCCTAATGCATATTGATTGAGTAATTGTGGTTTTATGTATTTACCACTAGGAGTCCATACATCTAATGGAGTAGGGGAGCTGGTATTTGATAATAAATGAAGATATTGCGCCATTCTGTTATAACTAGCTTTTATTGAAGTATTATCATCAAAAGCATATGCCAGGGCTACTCTGGGTTCTAAATTGGTAAATGTTTTTATTTGATCGCTTCTTCTAAAATTTTCTGTACCTATTGGTTTTGCATCTTCATAAATCTGTAATTCTTGATTAAATAAAAGAGGGTTGTTATTTTCATAGATATTAAGTTCATCTTGCCCTAATCTAATAAAATTGCTTAATCTAAGTCCGTATTGAAGAGTTAGATGATTAGAGATTTTGTGTTCTGCATCGATGTAGACACCAAATTCATTTGCATATTTATCGATAAGCTTTTCTCTGTTGATTCCAGAATCTGCGCTATTAGGTTTTATTTCACCGGGATTAAACCTAAAATAGATACTATTAATACCATAATTAAGCTGAAAATTATCACTGATATAATGTTTGAGATCATATTTTAGATTAAAATTCCTAATCCCAGAATCCCATTCGAAGCCTACAAAATCGAGTTCTAACCCATAGAAATAATCAGAATATATAAGGGATAGATTAGAGAATAATTTATCTGAAAACAGGTGATTCCACCTTAGGTTGAGTACCGTGTTACCATAAGTGTTTTTAAAAACTCCATCTATAGCAAATACATCTCGACCAAAGTAACCAGACAGGTATACATTATTATTATCGTTAATTTTATAATTTAGTTTTGTATTGAGGTCATAGAAATATGCAACATTGTCATTATCAAAAAGTGGCAAAAAAAGATGAGCATAAGAAGCTCTTCCTCCTACCAAAAATGCACCTCGATCTTTTACAATAGGACCTTCTGCCAATAATCTACTTGCAACTGCCCCAAGGCCACCATTAATTCTGTATTTTTTACTATTTCCTTCTTTTTGGTAAATGTCTAATACCGATGATACCCGACCACCATATCTAGCGGGAATACCACCTTTGTATAGCTTGATATCTTTTATAGCATCAGGATTAAAGACAGAGAAAAAGCCAAAAAGATGAGAAGAGTTAAAAATAGTAGCTTCATCTAATAAAATAAGGTTTTGATCAGTAGATCCCCCTCGTACATTAAATCCTGCAGCTCCTTCACCACCACTAGTCACTCCTGGTAAAAGAATAATTGATTTGATCACATCGGCTTCTCCCAGAACAACAGGAATTTGTTTAATAGTTCCTGCGGTGAGTTTATTAATACTCATCTGGGGGTTCTTAATGCTTAACTTTTCTGTTTTTTCTGTAATGATTACTTCATCAAGAACCTCTGAAGATTCGGTAAGCTGAATATTAAGTTTTTTATCTTCATCAAGATCAATTTCGAGTATGCGATCTGTGAACCCTAAATAACTGATCTGAAGTTTATATTTTCCTCGAGGTAAGGTGATGGAATAAAAACCATATTCATTGGTAACTATGCCTTTTGCTATTTCTGGAAATATAACATTGACACCAATAAGTGTTTCGTTACTGGATTTTTCTGAAATAATCCCACTTAATGTAAATTTTTCCTGACTTTGAATTGAGAATGATGATAATAATACTAATATGAGACCAGATAATATGTGTTTTTTCAAAAGAAAGTATTTTACCAATTCGTACTAATGTGAACTGTAAAGGAAGAAATATGTTACGAGTTCTACAATTAATTTATTGTTAATTATCGTTTTTAGTACTGATTTTTTCTTGTGTTTTGAATTATACTTGTTTTGAAGTTTGGTTAGATCTGGTTATGTTAACCCTAATTATATGATAAAACTTTGTGGCGAAATTTTATTATATAATTAGGGATAAATTATTGATTTAATAGTTACGATTAGAATTTTCGTTAATTAATGCATTCCAGATTTTATCAATAGATCTTTCGATATTAATATTAAATTCTTCGCTTGTATTTGTCATTAAATAATACCCTCTGTTTTTTACAGGATCAAACATACATGCTGTTATTATACCTGGATCTCCACCTGTGTGTCCTATGGTTTTATTATTATTGATATCCCAAAAAATACCACCCATCGCTTCTTTAATTTCATCATGTTTTGATTGAAGACGAAACATTTCTTTATAGGATGCTGTAGATAATAATTTTCCTTTTCCTTGATAACCTCTCATCATTTCTATCAAATATTTACCGAAATCCGAAGTACTGGTGATAAGACCTCCGTCTGCTTTTGTAATCAAGGAGTATCTAGGAACTTCAAAATCTTTTGCGTAGTATAGAGTTGCATGACTTTGCATATTTACATCTGCGAATCCCCATCCAGTAGCATTCATATGCAAGGGATCAAAAATATATTTATGCGTATAGTCTTCATAAGAAATTCCTGTTGCACTTTCTACTACAAAAGCTGCTAATGCCGCTGCAATATTACTGTATTCATATTTTTCTCCAGGAGCATTTTCCAGAAAAGTATCCTGAGAATACCATGGGCCAGATACAGACAATACATTTTCGAAAAAAACAGAATCATCGATTTTTATATTTTTTTTAATTAACTCTATAATAGGTTGATAATCTTCGGGATAAATAGATGCATCTACCTGAGCAGGATTTTCAAACACATAACTTTTGAAATACACTTCTTTATCTGTAATCCCAGAAGTATGCGTTGCCAGATGTCGAACGGTAATTGGTTTTTCTGGATGAAGAGGGTGTATTATATCAAAAGGTAAGTATGTATTGATATTAGCATCCAAATCTAATTTACCTTGCTCTACAGCTTTCATTACTGCCAGTGCAATAAAAGTTTTGGATATAGATCCAATATTTTGAATTGTATGATTTGTGTACCTTCTATTTTTATTGATATCAGAGTATCCAAAAGAGTTCTGATAAAGCACTTTTCTATTGTCAACTATTGCTACAGAAAGTCCTGCTAGCTCAGAATCATCGTATAATTCTTTCAATTCTATATGAGTATGAAGAATATCATCATCTATTCCGCAAGAGAAAATTACAAAAAGAAGGAGTAAGGAGATTACTTTTTTCATTTGTTTATTTTTTAAGGTTATAAAATGATAATTAGAATGTTTAAAAGTATTAGGCAATAGACAACGTGTCGGATTTAGTTAAAAATCTGATTATTAATTTTTTATGTTTTTTGTTGGGGTAGGTGTTACAGAGAAATTATATAAGAATGTGTACTTAAATTAATAGCTTTCTTCTGCATTTTGTAGTCTCATGTTTTTTCTTAAATCCATTAATGATTTCCATTGAAAATTAATAGGAAACCATTCTTCATAAATTATTGAAGTTTGATTAGATAGTTCAGAACATGTACTGTTTTTAACATAAACCTTGTCGTTTTCTGAAAAGACATATACGACATCCATGTTTTTTTTGCGGTTTGTTTTTAATTCATTCATGATTTGGTATGTTTTTTTTATAGCGATTTCTTCCAAGATTAAATACTCCCATTTTTACACCGAATCCAGCAGAAAAGCCATTGATCCTGGTAATTTCATCTGATGATAATTCTGCTTTGCTAGAAAACCTGTACTTAACTCCCATTTCTAGCTGAACGTATCTCGAAATATTATACAAAACATTCACCCCTGGTTCTACAACAAATATTGCATCCCATTGATCTTCTTGATATCGTTCTGCTTCTTCATCATCCCAATTAGTATTAACGTATCCCATTGCACCACCACCTACTAGCACAGGAAAAGAAAGGTTAACTTTGGCTTTACTAAATAATATAGGTTCTAAGTGGATTCCAGAATATACTGCTGCCAGATCGGCAATGTCTGGAGAGAAAATCCCTGGGATATTCTGATTAGAAAAGAGTCCTTTTGTTACAAAACCGACTTCAAATTTACGATTGGCAACATAGGCTATCTTAAGCCCGCCAATATAGGTTTCTTTACCTTCAATTTCTCCATAACCCGCATGTATCCCTAGATAAACACCATGTACAATGTTTTTTCGGTCATTGAACTCTATATAATTCTGTGATTCTTGGGCTGTACTTGAAAAAATACAACAGGTTAAAGCAAAAAGTAATGTAGTTTTTACGTTTTTCATTATACTTGATTTGTTATATCATTGACAAGTTAAATTTATAATAGTTGCATGTAATTTGTTTCTATACTGTTAAATTTATCATAATCAATAATCGCCAGGGTAATAAAAAGAGAAGTATGTACTCATTCTTTTAATATGACCACTCCTTTTCTACCTGTGATATGAAACTTCCCTTTTACACCACTATTGCCGTAAGTGGCACTAATTTCTCTGATTTTTCTTCGTTTATCGATCACATCGGTTTTTATATTTGAAAACGACTTAGGAATTCTTAACAACCCCTGCTCTAGAGAAGCATTAAAATCTATAGACATTCCTGAAACATTGATGCTTAGTTCTGAAGATTCCTGGTCGATGGTTACATTAGCATTGGTTTTTTGAATTTTAGAAACCCATACGTCTGCTACTTCTGTAACAAGGTTAATGTTTTGGTGTACTGCATCTATATTCATAGTACTAAACATAAGTTCGCCTTGAATACTCCCTAGTTTTTGAATGGCAACCTGGTCCTTGCTTGAGTGTATTTCTAATGATTCTACATTTTCAATTTTTACGATTGCCCCACTACTGTTTATTTTAAGATCATTGGAAGATTCAATATCGATTTCTCCATTTTTAAATCGTATGTTTCCGTACGTAATAGATTTGGTTTTTAGTTTTCCAAATTTCATTTCTATCCTTGCGTTGTTGAGATCTTTGTTTATCCACATATCACCATGTTGTACATTGGCTTTTAGTTTTCCGTTCCATTCACTTATGATGATATCTCCAAATTTATTTATAATATTAACTTCAGCATTAAAAGGTAAATAAACAGTGTAATTTATTTGGATATTACCTTTGTCAAAATCAAAGAAACTTGTTTTATTGAAGAGTTCTTTGTTCAAGAATCTAGAAATCATACTTGTATTCTTTTCTTCTATTACAGAAGAAATACTTACAAAATCTTCGGTGTTATTAATTGCTGGATTAATACGTTTTAATAGTTCTTTTGCATCCTCTTTTTTCTTTTTAACAACCTGTATGTCAATATCAATTTGTATTATTTTTTTCTCCCATCCTTGAATAGTTACGTTTCCATATTTATTGTCTAAATGTAATTCTCCTGCATTGGTTAGCGGAAACGTTTTTTCAATTTTCTTTGACACTTTTTCCTGTGCCCATATACCATTTGCCAGGAATAGCAATATGGGCATCAGTAAAAGATATTTATAAGATATAGCCTTCATTTTCATTCGATTTTTTAGAATCATTGATCTGTTTCAACAGGTTTTCGATCAATTCAATTCTTTTTTTATAATTATTAACAATGGCTTCTAAAATGTATTCATTGTTCAAGTTTTTTGCCATTTCGGTTTTAAGAGCATTATATTCTTCATCTAATTCGTCCATAAAAGACAAGAATTTCTTTTTGTCTTCGGGTTGTAATTTTGAATTGTTTTTTACAAGTTGAACCTGAAAAGATACCAGATCTTTATAATAGGTGTCGATATCTCGTAATTCTTGATGTACAATATTATTTTGAGTGTTATTGTTAAATCCTGATGTGACTAGATTTACCATCGAAAAAGCTCCTATAAGGATTAAAATACTTGCAGCTATTTTTATTAAAGGAGACCTCCATAGACGAATTGTTTTTGAAGTATCTAAGTTAGATTCAATCTCATTCCAGATTTTTGATCTATCTGCTTTATGCTCATCAAAAAGGTGCTTGTTTTCTGTTATATATTTTTCAAAATCATCCATTGTACTATAATGTATTTACAATTTCAATTAATTTTTTCTTTGCCCTGTGATATTGCGATTTCGAAGTCGAAATAGTAATACCTAGTATCTCCGCAATTTCTATATGATCATATCCTTCGATTAAATAAAGGCTTAAGATTTGTCTATATCCATCGGGAAGAATTTTGATTCCTTTTTTTATTTTGTTAATATCTTTAGGTTTAACAGGATCAATTATTTCTTCACTAATATGATATTCGTGCTGGTCAAGAGGTGTAACTGGTATTTTTTTTAATTTTAAATGATTTAAACTTTTATTAATTACTATTCTCTTTAACCAGGAACCAAAAGTACTTTCGTATCTAAAAGATTTTAAATTTTTGAAAGCCTCTACAAAACTATCTTGTACAACATCTTCTGCATCTTCTTTTATGCTTAGCATGCGCATACTTACATTATACATAGCATCTACATAGAGCTCATATAATCGGTATTGCGAATTCCTATCACCAGACTTGCTTTTTTCTACAAGATCTTTATGCGTATAAAGAATATTGGTTTCCAACTAGTTTTACTTGATTGTAAATTTCTTTAAAAGTACTTTTCTTTTGGTTATTATCATTGACAATTTAAAAACCAAAGGGTTGCACGTAATAAGAAAATAATATAAATATTTTTGATAAAGAAATAGGGGAGTATTACAAAAAAGCCTGTGAGATTACTATCTCACAGGCTTTTTTGGGTATATGTAGTCTACTTAGATTATTTTTCAATAATAGCATTAAGTGTCTCACTTGGACGCATTGCAGTAGAAACTTTATCTGCATTTGGCCAATAATATCCTCCCATATCAACAGTACTACCTTGTGCATCATTTAATTCGTTGATAATTTTGGTTTCATTATCAGCAAGTTGTTTGGCGACTACTGCAAACTCATTTTGTAATTCTTTGTCTTGAGTTTGTTCTGCAAGTTCTTGTGCCCAGTATAGCGCCAAATAAAAATGACTTCCTCGGTTATCCAGTTCATTTACCTTACGGGAAGGAGATTTCTTATTATCGAGAAATTTGATAGTAGCTTGATCAAGTGCTTCTGCAATGACCAAAGCTTTGGTATTGTTATTAGTTTCTCCCAGATGTTCTAGAGATACTGCAAGAGCAAGAAATTCTCCTAAAGAATCCCATCTTAAGTGACCTTCCTTATTAAATTGTTGTACATGTTTTGGAGCAGAACCTCCAGCACCGGTTTCGAATAAACCACCACCATTCATTAAAGGCACAATAGATAACATCTTTGCACTAGTACCCAATTCTAGAATAGGGAAGAGATCGGTATTATAATCACGTAAGACATTTCCTGTTACAGAAATTGTGTCTTTGCCCTCTTTAATTCTTTCTAGAGAAAAACGAGTCGCTTCAACAGGAGACATGATTCTAATATCTAATCCAGTAGTATCATGTTCTGGTAAATATGTATTTACTTTTTTGATTAACTCGGCATCGTGGGCTCTATTTTTATCTAACCAGAAGATTGCGGGAGTAGCTGTTGCTTTTGCTCTGTTTACCGCAAGCTTTACCCAGTCTTTTATCGGAGCATCTTTAGTTTGGCACATTCTCCAGATATCACCTTGTTCTACGGGGTGCTCTATTAGTATATTTCCAGAAGTATCGATAACACGAACAGTACCATTACCTTGAATTTCGAATGTTTTATCATGAGAGCCGTACTCTTCGGCTTTTTTGGCCATAAGTCCAACATTAGGAACGGTTCCCATAGTAGTGGGGTCAAAAGCTCCGTGTTTTTTACAAAAATCTATAGTTTCCTGGTATATGCCAGCATAACTACTATCTGGGATAACTGCTTTGGTATCTTGCGTGTTTCCTTGTGCATCCCACATCTGACCAGAATTACGTATCATTGCTGGCATAGATGCATCGATAATCACATCACTTGGTACGTGTAGGTTGGTAATTCCCTGATCAGAATTTACCATCGCCAGTTTTGGTCCTTTTTCATAACAAGCTTCAATATCAGCTTCTATTTCGGCTTTTTTAGCATCTGGTAACCTTTTTAGTTTATTAATAAGGTCTCCAAAACCATTGTTTACTTCAACACCTATTTCTTCAAGAGTAGCAGCGTGTTTTTCGAATACATCCTTAAAAAAAGCTTCTACCGCATGGCCAAATATAATAGGATCAGAAACTTTCATCATTGTCGCTTTCATATGTAAAGAAAACAATACATCTTTTTCTTTGGCATCGGTTATCTGTTCTTTTAGAAAAGCGATAAGTGATTTTTTACTCATTACCGAAGCATCTATAACTTCTCCTTCGAGTAAGGTTGTTTTTTCTTTTAGAGTGGTTGCGCTTCCATTTTGGTCTACAAACTCAATTTTTACATCTCCGGCATTATCGACAGTAACAGATTTTTCGTTTGAACAAAAATCTCCGCTAGACATGGTAGCTACATGGGTTTTAGAATCTGCACTCCATGCCCCCATAGAGTGTGGGTTTTTTCTAGCGTATTGTTTTACAGGTTTTGGTGCTCTACGATCAGAGTTTCCTTCTCTTAGTACAGGGTTTACTGCACTACCTTTTATTTTGTCGTATCGACTTTTAATTTCTTTTTCTACATCGTTCTCAGGTTCTTCAGGATAGTTTGGAAGATCAAAACCTTGTAATTGTAATTCTGCAATAGCAGCTTTTAATTGTGGTACAGAAGCACTTATGTTTGGTAATTTAATAATGTTTGCTTCTGGTTTCTGAGCAAGCAAACCTAATTCTGCTAATGCATCAGGTTGTTTTTGCTTATCGGTTAATTTTTCGGGAAAACTAGATAAAATTCGAGCAGCAAGAGATATATCTTTTGTTTCAATATTGATATTTGCTGATTTGGTAAATTTTTGAACAATAGGTAAAAAAGAATAGGTAGCTAAAGCTGGTGCTTCATCTGTTTTGGTGTACACTATTTTTGAGTTATCAACTCCCATATTTTTGGTTTTTTTATTTAGGGATCCAGAGGTTTTTTAATACCTGAAAAGTAGTAGACACCCTAATTTTATTATACTATTTATGTAAGGAAATAATTAGTCGTTTAATTTTTCTTAGACAAACAATATTGGTTGATCTTTTTAGGATTGATACTATTAGAATTTACAATATTTGTAGTCATGATTTCCGAGCGCGAAGATACAAATCTAGTCACCTAAATGCAACCTGTGTGTTATTAGTTTTGAATTAGAGAGCGTTGAATTATAGTTTGTTGAATATTAGAGTGAAAAAAATGTAAGATATTGAAATTTTGACCTGTTTTTAGAAGTATTCTCAAAATAAAAAGCCATATCAAGAATACGAATATTTTGATATGGCTTCATCGAAAATAATTATAATGTTAGCTGTTTTACCCGCTATTAAATAAAAACTTTCGTTATTTATAACATTAGTACTTATTTTCAATTTTGAGCAGATTTAAATTTGTCAAATAAGGATTTGTACAGTTTATTTCTACTCTTACGACTAATACGTGTGTTTGTGTTTCTAAATTACTTTTGTAATTTTTCAGTTTTTCACCCGGATAGTCAAATGCCATTTACAATTAAAAAGGTGTCAAAACTTAATTTTTTCTTCTGAATTTCATTTTGAAATGATCCTAAAGTAAAGCCCTTAAAGTGATTTCAAGGATGTATTCAAAAAAATAACTTTCGTTCTATATTTATTTTAATTCTAAACTGGTCTTAATATGTTCAAAGAACGTTTGTTTAGATATATAGCCAAGAATCCTTGTGTCATCATGTGCTATAGTATTCTACTTATAAATATAAGGAAAATTGATTTGCGGTTTGTTAATTCTTATTAGATTAATTATCAACATTTTATGAACTTGTGTTATTAACTTTTGTTCATAAAAAAAGACCGTTAATTAACGGTCTTTTTAATTTGTAAAAGAAATAAGAATTAATTTCTTTTTTCTTTGATACGTGCTTTTTTACCGGTAAGTCCTCTAAAGTAGAATATACGAGCTCTACGAACTTTACCTCTTTTATTCACTTCGATTTTTTGAAGTGCTGGTAAGTTTACTGGAAAAATACGCTCTACACCAATAGTTCCTGACATCTTTCTGATTGTAAAAGTTTCAGTAGATCCAGAACCTCTTCTTTGGATTACAACTCCTCTAAAGAACTGTGTACGTGTTTTGTTTCCTTCTTTAATTTCGTAATAAACAGTGATTGTATCACCTGCAGAGAATTCAGGCATCTCTTTTTTTGCAACAAATTCGTCTTGTACGAATTTTACTAAATCTTCCATTTTTGATATAGTTTCTTGATTTTATTAAAGCAACATTCACGATTTTCGCCAGAGGTTGATCTAATCAGGGTGCAAAAATAAGTATTATTTGATGATTTGCAAGTGTTTTGCGATTATTATTGGTTCTCTATTAAATTTATCACTTTCAATGTTTGACTATTAAATAAAAGTATAAATAACTTTAGGTTCTTTTGAATAGTTAATTTAAGTTGATATTGTATAGTTATTTTACTCATCTAACAGATCAGGTCTTCTGTCTTTTGTTCTTTGATAAGCTTGTTCTTCTCGCCATGTTTCTATTTTAGGAAAATTACCAGAGGTTAGAACTTCTGGGACTTTCCAACCTTTATATTCTGCGGGTCTTGTGTAAATAGGAGGGGCTAATAAGTTATCCTGAAAAGAATCGGTTAATGCAGAAGTCTCATTACCGAGTACTCCCGGAATAAGTCTAATGACTGTATCGCATAAGATTAGCGCACCTAGTTCTCCGCCAGATAACACATAATCTCCTACAGATATTTCTTTGGTAATGAAATGATCTCTTACACGTTGATCTACTCCTTTGTAATGACCGCAAAGAATAATTAGATTTCCTTTTAACGATAGTTGGTTTGCAATCCCTTGATTTAAAGTTTCACCATCTGGAGTCATATAGATGACTTCGTCATAGTCTCTTTCTGATTTTAATTTAGAGATACATTTGTCGATAGGCTCTATCATCATAACCATACCAGCGCCACCACCAAATTGATAATCATCAACTTGTTTATAATTTGTATCGGTATAATCTCTAAGATTATGAAACTGTACTTCAACCAACCCTTTTTCTATTGATCGCTTCATTATAGAAGCTTCAAAAGGACTTTTTAGTAGATCAGGTACTACGGTGATGATATCTATGCGCATCTTTATCTAATTCATTTGTGGGTGCAAAGATGCAAAAGAATATGATGAAAATCTAGAAATTAAAACTACTTAGCACCAGCTTTACGTTGTTTATTGATTTCATCCTGAAGCTTACGCATTACTTTTTGTTCTCTCTCCAGGGCTCTTCGTCTGTGATCCTCAAACTCTGCTTCGGTTTCGGCTAATGCCTTTTTGGCTTGTAGTGTTATTGTATTACTGTTTTTGAATTTATATATAAAAAAACTAAGCAAGGCGATAAGCACACCAATAATAACCCACATAATGGTTTTGTAGCTAGATTTGGTTAGTGCTGCTCCAAAAAAGTTAATGCTGTCTTTTTCCTTAGTAACAGCTGCGAGATCTCCATTTGTTTTGGCAAGTGATTCTTCGAGTCCGGTTATTGTAGATTTTTGCTCATCAATCTTAAGGTTGGTAGTGTTTAATTTTGATTCTAATGTTTTAAGTGTGTCTATAGTGTTGCTTTTAAGTTTGTTTAACCAAACTAGTTTCACTACTTTATATTCTTGAAATTTTCCGGATTTTTTTATCACCATATCAAATTGCCCTTCGATCTTTTCCTGCCTTAAAGCATCAGCAACCGTTGCATTTTCTTCTTGTGCATAGGTAGTTTCAAAAAAAGATAGAAGTAGTATAAAAACTAGTAGATACTGTGGTAATTTCATATTATTATTCTTGTGTTTTTAATGGTTAGATACGATATCCCTATAGTAGAGGTGTAGTTAGAGAATAAAATAACTAATGACTTTGTGGTATAGGGAATATTTATATGTCGTTTCTTTATTGGTTATTAATTTCTTCTGTAACGGTAATAAATGTACGATATTGTGAGTAATTATAAAGTTTTTTTTGCAAGAATTCGTATAGAGATGATTTTGAATCTAGATTATTGATAGTTAAAATCTTACATGATTTTAAAACAAGTTTTAGAAATTATGCTTTTTCTTTTTGAAGAACGGAGATAAAAAAAGTCGTTATTTATGTAAATAACGACTTTAGAAATTTTAATAAAACGACTACTAATAATAAGTAAAACGTCTTACTTTGGCGATATATTTTGATAGCCTGATTACTTGATGACTATATCCATATTCATTATCATACCATACATATAAAACAGCATTATTTCCTTTTGCATCTACAATAGTAGCATTGCTATCATATATAGAAGGGGCAGAAGAACCAATAATATCACTAGATACTAATTCATTGTCTAGCGAATATTTTATTTGCTCTACCAAATCTCCTTCTAATGCATATTTTTTAAGTACCGTATTCATACTTTCTTTAGAAGCTTCTTTTTCTAAATTAAGATTAAGAATTGCTAATGATCCATTTGGTACAGGAACTCGTATCGCATTAGAGGTTAATTTTCCTTCAAAACTTGGAAGCGCTTTAGAAACTGCTTTTCCTGCTCCAGTTTCTGTGATTACCATGTTTAGAGCAGCAGCGCGACCTCTTCTGTATTTTTTATGCATATTATCTACCAGATTTTGGTCATTAGTATATGCATGTATTGTTTCTAGGTGGCCATTAACAACACCAAAACTTTCATCTACAGCTTGTAGTATTGGGGTAATTGCATTGGTAGTACAAGAGGCAGCAGAAAAAATATCTACTTTGTCTGGATCATGTTCTTTATGATTAACCCCGTGTACAATATTAGGAACTCCTTTTCCGGGAGCGGTAAGTAGTACTTTGCTAGCTCCTTTTGCTGCCAGGTGTCTGCTTAACGCTTCTTTATCTCTAAAAGCACCTGTGTTATCTATTACCAGAGCATCCTGAATTCCGTAAGATGTATAATCTATATCTTCTGGGTTATTGGCACTAATAATTTTTACAGTGGTACCGTTTATGATTAAAGCACTATTAGCCAAATCTGTTTCTACAGTACCGGCAAAGTCTCCATGCACAGAATCGCTACGAAGCAATGAGGCTCTTTTTTCTAATACTTCTTGAGTGATAGCTCCTCTCGTTACTATAGCTCTAAGTCTTAATTGACTTCCTTTACCTGTAATGGTCATTAATTCTCTGGCTACTAAACGACCAATTCGTCCAAATCCATAAAGGACTACATTTTTTGGAGAAATTGGCTTGAATGTCTTTGCATCTTTTAGCTTATTTTGTACAAAGCTGTTTATCGAACTGTATTCATCACTTGCCAAATGATACTCATATGTAAGTTTACCTATGTCTAATTTTGATGGAGGTAAATTCATTAATTTGATAGCTTGCGCAATTTCTACAGAATCAAAAATTGAAATAGGTTTTTGTACAAACTCGCCAGCATATTCGTGCAGATTGATAATTTCACTTACGTTTTTATCAATTAACTGATTGCGGAAAAGTACCAACTCGATAGAATTGTCGTACCAAAGATCACTTACAGTCTTTATAAATGCTACTGTAGCGCGACGTCTGTCTGCCTGAAAGGCTAATTCTTTTTCATAAACTTCGTTAGAGCTCATAATGTGTTGTGTTTTAAAGTCTTGAAATTTCGTGCAAAAGTATATATTTCAAACGTTTTCGTGAAACCTTTTATGAAAAAAAATCCCATTACTTTATAAAAGTAATGGGAAGTACTATTATAGTTGTGTTTTGTGACGTTTATTGAAATACAAATTCTCTTTTTTGACCATTTCTGTCTACCAGGCTAATGGTGATATCTTCATCTTTATATTTACTCTCAATTATTTCTTTTACTTCAATAACACTCTTTACTTTTTTGCCATCTATTTCACTAATAATAAGGCCTTCCAGGTTATATCTTTTCATTCTCGAGCTCAATGCTTTACTAATTACAACTCCATGATCAAGATCGAATTTCTTTAAATAGTCTTTGCGTGGGTTAGCTACTTCTACACCAACATCATTTATTTTATATCTTTGAATCTCGTATTTTGATAAGGTAACCGGTAAAACAAGTTCTTTATTTTTTCTTAATACACGTACATTAATAACATCTTTAGGTCTCTTGCTGTTTACATACCCTGTTAAATCTGAAAATTTTCTTATAGGTAGTCCGTCTATTTCTTTTATAACATCCCCTTCTAAAAGTCCTGCTTTTTTTGCTCCGCTATCATCAGCAACAGATGCTACAACTACTCCTTGTGAGGTAGAGATGCCATAGGTTTCCATGGCTTTTGGATTTATAGTTCCGCCAGTGATTCCTAATATACCTCTTTGTACACCACCAAATTCTATGATATCGTCGATTATTTTCTTAGCATTATTTGATGGTACGGCAAAGGCATATCCTACATAACTTCCGGTTTGTGAAGTTATGGCTGTATTGATCCCTATTAACTCTCCTCTTACATTTACCAATGCACCACCACTATTTCCGGGATTGATAGCAGCATCCGTTTGTATAAAAGATTGAGCTTTATTATCAGATTCATCTAAATCTCTTGATTTTGCACTAATAATACCGGCAGTAACAGTAGAAGTAAGGTTAAACGGATTTCCTACCGCAAGTACCCATTCTCCAATTTTGGCCGAATTAGAATCACCAAACGGGATGTATGATAATTTTTCTTCGGCATCGATCTTGATAAGTGCTATATCAGACTGCGGAGCAGTACCAACAACTTTGGCTTTATAAGATTTATTATTATTTAATGTAATTTCTAAATCAGTAGCTCCATCAATTACGTGGTTATTGGTTACAATATATCCATCTTCTGTAATAATAACTCCTGACCCAGCACCTTGAATTCTTCTTTCCTGTGCTCCACCATTTCTGAAAAATTCCATTAAATTTCTAGGTGTACGTGTAATCCCATATTGTTTAACATGAACTACTGCATTTACTGTCTTTTCTGCGGCGGTAGTAAAATCAATACCAGAAACAGAGGCAGAGGCATTAGTATTAGTTAGGGTGTAATTTACAGGGGTTAGATTTGGTTTGGCTTCACTTTCATTAACGACAGTAGCTTCAGGTTCTAAAAACATTTTATATGTGCCTAAAGTAAATATACCTGCTAGGATAGCTACAACCAATAAACTCAAAAATCTTTTCATTTTCTTCTCTTTTTTTGTTTGATTTAAGTAATACTAATCTAATAGACTTGTATTAACTCTTAAAATTACAATTATAGTATACTTTTTTTATGAAATTTAACTCACAATTAACAACGGTTTTTTGATAACATTCTTTGTACCTTTGCTCTTATAATTGAAAGAATAATGACGCTTACATTTTATAAATACCAGGGTACCGGGAATGATTTTGTAATCATTGATAATAGAGATGCTATACTCTCCAAAAATGATACCAAATTATTTGCCAGACTTTGTGACAGAAAATTTGGTATAGGAGCCGATGGTTTAATGTTGTTAGAGCTTCCTCGGGATGAAGAGGATGACTTTACAATGGTTTATTTTAATGCAGATGGAAACGAAAGCTCAATGTGTGGTAATGGTGGGAGATGCCTGGTTGCTTTTGCAGCTTTTCTTGGGGTAATAAAAGATAAGGCTACCTTTACAGCAATTGATGGTAAGCATAAAGCTGAAATAAAAGATGGCTTAGTGCATTTGCAAATGCAAAATGTATCTGAGATAGAGAAGTATGATACTCATTTGTTTTTGGATACTGGTTCTCCTCATCATGTTGCAATGGTTGAGGATTTAGCGAATTATGATGTAGAAAATAAAGGAAGAGCTATACGAAAAGGAGCTCCTTATTTTGAAGCTGGAAGTAATGTGAATTTTGTAGAAAAGAAAAGCGATAATGAATTTGCTGTGCGTACTTATGAAAGGGGAGTAGAAAATGAAACACTATCATGTGGTACAGGAGTTACTGCAGTGGCTCTTTCTATGCATACCACCAAATTAACAAACGATCAGGAAATTGATATTCATACCCAGGGAGGAAGATTAAAAGTTACTTTTCAAAAAAATGGAAATGGATATAAGAATATCTTTTTGATAGGGCCTGCAGAACAGGTTTTTAAAGGAGAGATTACATGGTAACACTAAAAGGGAAAAATATTTATTTACGGGCTCTTGAACCCGAAGATCTTGATTTTGTTTATATTGTAGAAAATGATGAACAGATTTGGGAAATGAGCTCTACCCAGACTCCATACTCTCGATTTTTGATTAAAGAGTATTTAGAGAATTCGCATAAAGATATTTATGAAGTAAAACAGTTACGACTGGTTATTTGTTCTAATGATCATGCTACACTAGGTTTGATAGATTTGTTTGATTTCAATCCTATGCATAATAGAGCGGGAGTAGGTGTTTTGATAGCAGAAAAAGAAAATAGAGGTATGGGTTATGGAGCAGAAGCTTTAGAACTCATTGTAAACTATGGTTTTACTCACTTGCATTTACATCAATTGTATGCAAACATTTCTGAAGATAATATAACTAGTATTAAATTATTCGAAAATAGAGGGTTTAATAAAGTTGGGGTAAAGAAAGAGTGGAATCGAGTAAAAGATATTTATAAAGACGAATTTTTATATCAATTAGTATATGTACATTAAAAAAATACTATTAGTTATTGCATTATTGGGTTTAATTGCGGGAGGGATTTTTGCATACTATGTCTATCAAGCAGTTTTTGCTCCTAATACCAGTTTTGAAACCGAGACAACAACCATTTACATTCCCACAGGAGCTACCTATACAGAACTTATTGAAACGATTAGCCCTGTAGTTAATGATATTTATAGTTTTGATAGGATTGCAAGAAGAAAAGGGTATATTAATAAAATTAAGGCAGGACGATATATTTTACAAAAAGGTCTTAATAATAATGATATCATAAATACTTTACGAAGTAAAAACTCACCTATACACGTAAGTTTTAATAATCAGGAAAGGCTAGAGAATCTTGCAGGTAGAATTGCTTCGCAAATCGAGTCGGATAGTATTTCTTTGTTAAAAGCTTTTAAAGAAGAATCTTTTTTAGAAGCAAATGATTTTACTCCAGAAACCGCTTTAGCAATGTATATTCCTAATAAATATGAATTCTTTTGGAATACTTCTGCAGAACAGTTTAGACAAAGAATGCTGAAAGAGTATAAGCGATTTTGGAACGAATCCCGCGTATCAAAAGCAAAGCAAATTGGATTAACCCAAAATCAGGTGATTACTATTGCTTCGATTGTACAAAAAGAAACGGCAAAAGTAGATGAGCGCCCAAGAGTAGCAGGAGTTTATATGAATAGGTATAATAATAATTGGAAATTGGATGCAGATCCTACCGTAATCTATGCTATTAAAAAACATCGCAATGACTGGGATGCAATTATAAAACGTGTATTATATAAAGATTTAGAGTTGGATAGTCCTTATAATACTTATAAATACGCTTCGATACCTCCAGGGCCAATAGCAATGCCTGATATCTCATCAATTGATGCGGTTCTTAATTATGAAAAGCATGAATATTACTTTTTTGTAGCTAATGTAGAAAACTTTGGATATCATAAATTCGCCAAGACGATCAGTCAGCATAATCGTAATAAAAAACAGTATGTTGATTGGATTAATAAACAAGGGGTGAAACGATGATTATCGACTGTTTTTTGTAGGAAAAAAAACAGTAATTTCTTCTTTTAGAATAAAAAACAGCACAAATTTATTAACAAAATTGTATTCTTTTTTGTGAATTACTACTAAATAAGGGATTCATTTTTTCTCGATTAAAACACAAGGTTTGACGTTTAAGTGTTGTTTTTAAGGTTTTTTTGGGGAAATTTAACCGTTTTTAAACTTGTTTTTTGTTGTAAATCACTGTTTTTCAGTATTATAATTATTTTAACACTTAGTTCTTTTTTGTTTTGAAAAAAGTTGTATATTTGCACGGCAAAAATTTAAGTAGTGGGGGACGTCATTTTATGATGGCTACTTAGAAATTTTTTATATGATAAAGAAGATAGTAGGATTATCTGTGTTACTTACAATTGGGGGAATACTCTTGCTAAGTTTTAAAACAAAAGAAAGTATAGATCTTAGTTCTTATAGTACAGAAGGTTTGGATCTGTATTACATTGCACCTAATTTTAATGAAATAGAAGATGATAATACATTTATCTCTCCAGAGCTTGGTAAATCTTATATTGGGTTTAAAGAGGCTGTTGCTTTTAAAGAGTCTCGTGGGGATTATGGTGTAGTTAATCAATTTGGTTATTTGGGAAAATATCAATTTGGTAAAGGAACACTTGATTTGATAGGTATTAGAAATGTAAAAAGAAATGAATTTCTTAGTAACCCTGCTCTTCAGGAAAAAGCATTTTATGCTAATCTGTCTAGAAATAAATGGGTGCTGCGTAGAGATATAAAATGGTATGTTGGTAGAAGGATCAATGGAGTAGAGGTGACAGAATCAGGAATTCTGGCTGCTGCACATCTATCTGGGCCGGGTGCTGTAAAAAAATATTTACGTAGTGGAGGAGTAGAGGGGTTTGCAGATGCTTTTGGTACTACAATTCGTTATTATATGAAACGATTTGGAGGATATGACACTTCTTTTGTTGTTCCTGATAAAAAAGCAAAAGCTATCTAGTTTCTTTTTTCTAGGCTTAATCTCTTTGTATGATATATATGGTTGGTCTTTTATGAAGGTCTATCTCTTCTTTTTTCCATTCTTCGACCGTTTTGGTGGCGATAAATTCAGAAGTTAATGTGATGTCACATGCAATGCATAATCTGGTATTGTTGTTTAGTATGGTTTTGAGATCAGAAAACATTTTGTCGTTTCGATAAGGGGTTTCAATAAATATCTGTGCTTGATTTTTTTCTAAAGAAATTTTTTCCAGATGTTTTATAGTTGATTTTCTTTCGTTTTTATCAATGGGAAGATAACCGTTAAAGGTGAAATTCTGACCATTCATTCCGCTGCTCATCATAGCTAGTAATATCGATGATGGTCCTACAAGAGGTGTTACTGGTATTCCTTTTTCGTGAGCTATTTTAACAACTTCTGCTCCTGGATCAGCAATCCCAGGGCATCCGGCATCAGATAGTAAACCAATAGATTCTCCGTTAAGGCAAGGTGCAAGATAGCTTGGTATCTCAGAGGTGTCTGTGTATTTGTTAACGGTATGTATAACAATAGAACGTTGAGACTTGCTGGGGCTTACCTTTTTTATGAATCTTCTTGCAGGCTTCTCGTTTTCTACAATATAATGATTGACTTGCTCTAATACCTTTTTAATGGATATAGGAAGTACTTCTAAAGGGACATCATCTCCTAATCGTGTTGGGATTAGGTATAATTTTCCTTTGGGATCTAGGGGTTTAAATTCCATAGGTTATTTTATAACTGGTTTTTTAAAGATCTTTTTGTTGATAGCGCTGTTGTGATGTATGCTTTGTGGATTATCAATAAATTAATCTTTAAGGTTTAAGAACGTTTATGCCCTTGGTAGGGTGTATACTAAAATAGTATTATTTTTTTTATTGTTATCTATTGTAACGCTATTATTTGTGATGATAGTATATAGTAATGGGAAATGATATTGATGTTAACTGTGTTATTTGGTTATGTAGGGTCTATAAATGATTGAGGTCTTCGAGTTTTCTGGCGATATTGTCACATGCTTCATTAAGCATTTGAAACACCTCTTCAAAGCCTTGATCGCCTCCATAATATGGGTCAGGAACATCAAGATCGTTATTGGGGTGTGATTCGTTTAAGATGCGTTTCACTTTACTTTTTTCATGGTCATTGCTGGCTAGATTGATTATATTTTGATAGTTAGAGCTATCCATGGTATATATGTGGTCATATGTTGTAAAGTCACTAATTTTAAATTGAGCAGCTCTTTGATCTGTGATATCAATATCATGTTGTCTTGCAATATCGATAGAGCGTTGATCGGGTTTGCTACCGATATGATAACTACTGGTTCCGCAAGATGCTACGTTGTAAAAACGTGAGTCTAGTTTAGATTTTAAAATACCTTCTGCTAAGGGGGATCTGCATATATTGCCTAAGCATACCATTAGAATTTTAACTTTCATATAGTTTGTTTTGTTGTTTTAGATGTGGTACACATGTTTTTACTAATAATGCAATTGAATTATTAGTGTTGATCTGTTTGTGAACAATGTAAAATTATAATGTAAGTTTCTTTCCTAAATCTTCTACGTATTTTCTAAATTGCTTATCTGTAGATGATAGATTGTCTACTGTTTTGCAAGCGTGTAGAACAGTAGCATGATCTCTTTTTCCTATTTGTGTGCCAATACTGGCTAAAGAGGCTTTGGTTAGCTTTTTTGCAAAAAACATAGCTAGCTGTCTTGCTTGTACAATATGACGTTTTCGTGTCTTTGATTGTAGTGTTTCTACATCCATCTGGAAATAATCACTTACTACCTTTTGGATGTAATCGATAGATACCTCACGTTTTGTGTTTTTAACATAGTTATCTACTATGGCTTTGGCAAGGTCTATTGTGATATCTTTTTTGTTAAAAGAAGAATGAGCTATTAATGATATAATTGCGCCTTCTAATTCTCGGATATTGGTTTTGATATTGTTTGCCAGAAACTCAACTATTTCTTCAGGCATTTCTACACCATCACGATATAGTTTGTTTTTGATGATCGAAATTCTGGTTTCGAAATCAGGTTGATGTAATTCTGCAGATAACCCCCATTTAAAACGAGAAAGTAATCGTTGTTCTATATCCTGCATATCTACAGGAGCTTTATCACTGGTTAGGATTACTTGCTTTCCGTTTTGGTGTAAATGGTTGAAAATATGAAAGAATACATCTTGAGTTCCTGCTTTACCAGATAATAGTTGTATGTCATCAACAATCAAAACATCGATAATCTGATAAAAATGAATAAAATCATTTCTGTTATTCTTTTTTACAGATTCAATATATTGCTGAGTAAATTTTTCGGCAGAAATATATAATACTGTTTTTTCTGGATAATTGTCTTTTATGTTAACACCGATTGCATGAGCTAGGTGAGTTTTTCCTAAACCAACTCCTCCAAAAATAAGTAAAGGATTAAAAGAGGTGCCTCCAGGTTTATTAGCTACAGCCATACCTGCAGAACGAGCTAATCGGTTAGAATCTCCTTCTAAGAAATTTTCAAAATTATAACTTGGGTTTAATTGGGATTCTATTTTCACATTTCGTATTCCAGGAATAACGAATGGATTTTTTAACTCGGGATTTTTACTTTTAATAGGGACGTCAACTTCTTGTGAGTTAACAGGAGTTCGGTTAGAACTTGGAATTTTTTCAGTAAATGGCTTTTTGTTGCCATACGTGTTTTC
This sequence comes from Aquimarina atlantica, assembly GCF_000626715.1. GTDB lineage: Bacteria > Bacteroidota > Bacteroidia > Flavobacteriales > Flavobacteriaceae > Aquimarina > Aquimarina atlantica. The sequence goes on from NZ_AQRA01000009.1 coordinate 30,635, forward strand.
CATTTTAATAACATAAACTAACTTGGCACTTTCTCCTAATTCTCGGGTTAAAGATACTTTAAGTAGATTTACGTAATGTTCTTCTAGCCACTCGTAAAAAAATTTACTAGGAACCTGAATACTGAGAGCGCTATCTGTAAGCTTTACAGCTTTGATTGGTTCAAACCATGTTTTAAAAGCTTGAGGTGTAATATTGTCTTCTATGAAAGACAAACAACTATCCCAAACTGATTGCGCGGTTACATTCATTCTTGTGGTCAGGTTTACTTTTTGTTATATTAAGGTACTAAAAAGAAATTGCTGAAAAACTCCTTACTGTTTTTGCTTGACAAATATGTGAACAAAAAATGTAAAAAAAAAACGATTTAGGGGTTGAATATTAATTATTTTTTTTGCATAATTTGACAACACTACTTTTTAATTTAATTAAATAACCCCTCATTTTTAAAATATGCTAATCACTTCAGAAACTTTACTAAAAGTGCGATACTCTGAAACCGATCAGATGGGTGTAGTATATCATGGTAACTACGCGCAGTATTTAGAATTGGCACGAATTGATTGGTTATCCCGATTAGGGGTTTCATATAAATCAATGGAAGAAAATGGCGTTATGCTTCCTGTGTTTACATTAGACTTTAAATTTAAGAAATCTGCCTTTTTCGACGATGAATTAATTGTTAAAACTTCGTTGACGAAAATTCCTACAGCAAAAATCGTTTTCGATTTTGAGATTTTTAATAAAAATAATGAATTACTAACAACAGCATCTACAACTTTAGTCTTTGTTGATAGTAAAACAAGAAAGCCTATTCCATGTCCCTCTTACTTGCTTGAAAAAATAAAAAACTATTAATCCTGTGTTTTTCTAATTTCTATACCATACAACGGGGAAAAAACATCTTTTATTTTATCTGCAAACTTTTTTCTTACCGAAATATGAATTTTGCAATTCAATTCATGATCTTGTTTAGTGATTTTTAGATTATGCTCTTTAATAATTCTCATCACTTTATTCATGTCTTTATATTCGAAAATAAGTACAAAATCAATGTTAATTGTCTTTTCAACTATATCCGAAGTTTCAAGTGCTAATTGAGCTGCAGTTCTATAAGCATTAATTAATCCGCCAACTCCTAATTTGACGCCTCCAAAATAACGCACTACAACAATTAGTATATTGGTTACATCAAAAGATAGAATCTGACCATAGATGGGTTGACCCGCAGAATTAGAAGGTTCGCCATCATCATTAATACGGTATGTGGCAGATTCTGTCCCTATTTTCCATGCATAACACCAATGTCGGGCAGCGTGATGTTTTTTCTTAAGATCAGCAATAATATGTTTAGCCTCTTCTTCTGTAGTGATAGGAAATGTGTATCCAAAAAACTTGCTATTTTTATCTTTAAAAAGAGCTTCTTCTCCGGGAGTGTCAATTGTTTTATATGTGTCTTTTATTTCCAATGAGTATGCGCTATATAGAAAAGGCAACTAAGATAATGCTAATAATCGCCAGAATGATACCTATCCAGTTTTTAAAGGTTAATTTTTCTTGAAAAAATAAAATCCCTGCAAAAGTCGAAACCAAAAGTATTGCCACATTATTAATAGTAAATACTGTAGAGCTATCCATACTATCATGACGTAATGCCTGAATTAGAAAATAAATCGAAAAATAATTAGGAACACCTAATATAACTCCTGCAATGATGTTTTTAAATGCAATTTTAAATGTTCCTGTTATCACTTTATATACTAGTGTGATAATTCCAACAATGGCGGCAAATCCAAAAACGGTTGCAGAAAAGACCGGAATATCATTTTTTGCCACATAATGTGTTTCTAAAAACTTAATGCTGGTATCGATAACTCCACTTCCGATAAAAACCAATACTGGGAAAATAAGATTCTTTTTTGTTATTGGGATTCCTACAGTGGTTTTAATTGAAGTGAGATAAACCGCGATAAGTGCAATTATAATGCCCAGGATTTTTATAATACCTGTGCTTTCTTGATAGGCAATAACCCCAAATATAATAGGAATTACTAAGCTCATTTTGGTAGCTACGGCGGCTACAGAGAGACCATTTCTCTGTGTAGTAATTGCCATTAAATTAAATACAGATATAAATATTATCCCCAGGATCATTGCTCCAAAAAACCATCCTTTTCCTGATACAGAAGATAAATCTATTGGTTCTGAGTATGCTATAATTCCTGAAACAGAAGCTACTATATAATTAACAACAATTGCCTGAAGTGTATCTACATTATATTTAGAAAACAACTTAAAGATGATAAAAATCAGAGTAGATGCTAAAACACTTAAAGCTAAATAGATCAAAATAAATCAGATTTTATAGTAAATAAATCTGTAACATCTTCGGTTACAGGGTTGTTGTTCCAGGTATGCATTCCTAGTGCGGCAGCAGTATCTGTATTATCTTTTGTGTCATCAATAAAAAGTGTTTCACTTGGGTTTAATTGATGTTGTTTTAGAACAAACTCAAAAATATAAGGTTCTGGCTTTCGTAAGTTGATTTCGTGAGAAAGGTAAAAAGCATCAAAACATGATCTAAATTCAGGGAAAAAGCTAATATTTTCCTTAATCCAATTAATGTGTAATTCGTTATTATTACTAAGTAAGATCAACTGGTAGCGTTGTTCTGAAGCTAGTTTTTGAATGAATTCTAGGCGATGTTTAGGGAAATCTAGTAAAAGAGCATTCCATGCATAGATAAGTTGTTTCTCTGAAGCATTGGGGATAAGCTTCTGAAAGCTTTCTATAAGTTCTGGTGTAGTAATTTTGCCTGCTTCATACAACATATTAAGTTCTCGCAACTCTGTAGTAAGCTTTTCATTTTTGAGGTTGTATAATTCTCTTTCTGTTGCGGACTTGTCTAAATTGATAAAGACGTCTCCAAAATCAAAAATTATAGTTTTAATCATTTTGATATGTCTTTAGGGTGTCTGTCATAATTTTTTGTTCAGAAATTAAGTTTCCTTTAAGTAAAGGAGATTTTATTCCGGTTCCAAAAGTAGTATTTCCTTCAAAAACCCTAGCCTCATCCCAGAGATTTTTATCAATAAAGGATTGTATTGTATAGGAGCCCCCTTCTATGATCACTGATTGGATGTTGTGTTTATAGAGAATGTTACATATTTCTTTGGCAAGATTTTCTTGCGTGTCGATAACTTCGTAAATAAGGGTATCGCTATTTTTTTGTTTAAATTTTTCTGAAGTAATTATAATTGTCTTTACCGATTGGTCTAATACGGCAGAATCTTTAGGTATTTTTCCTGATCTGTTAATTACAATTCTGGTAGGGTGATGTTGGCCAGCCCAATCTCTGATAGTAAGTTTTGGATTATCCTTAATAACAGTTTGACTGCCAACCAAAATGGCTTGTTCTTCTGCTCGCCATTTGTGTACAATTTGCCTGGAATATGTGTTTGTAATCCAGATAGGTTTTCTTTTGTTTGTAGTAACCGGTGCAATATAACCATCTGCAGTTTCTGCCCATTTTAGGATGATATATGGCCGTTTTTTGTTATGAAAAGTAAAAAACCTTTTATTTAATGCTAAGCATTCGTTTTCTAGAACTCCAACAATTACATCACAACCAGCATTCATTAACTTTTGAATTCCGGCACCCGATACTTTTGCAAAAGTATCTATTGTGCCAATAACTACCTTTTTGATTCCTTTTTCGATAATAAGATTACTACAAGGAGGTGTTTTTCCAAAGTGACTACAAGGTTCAAGACTAACATAGATGGTGGCGTCTTTTAAAAGAGAATGATCTTTTACTGAAGCAATAGCATTTACTTCGGCATGAGGTTTACCTGATTGATAATGCCATCCTTCACCAATGATACTGTCGTTATGTACAATTACACAACCTACCAAAGGGTTTGAGTAGGTTGTTCCTAGTCCGTTTTTGGCAAGCTGTATGCAGCGTTTTATGTATTTTTCGTGTGTTTTCACTTTTGCAAATAGCAAAAATAAGTAAAACTATGTGTTTTATATGGTATAGTAGACCTGTAGTATTGATTAATTATCTTTTTAGCTCAAACACATACTTGATAACCCCTTTTTTTTGATCTTTCTTAGGATTCCATTTGATACGAACTATTTGAGTTTCCTTAGAAGGAAAGACTTTGTCATTAACACCATGTATAGCTATAAAAACAACGCATTTAGAAAAATAGCCTTTCTCTACATTCTCAGCAACCGAAGATATTTTGAGTTCAATCTCATTGATGCCATTTTTTATAAGCTTTTGAGCTTTATTGGTGCTTATCTGGCTTGCTGATTTTTCAAATTCATGTAATTTTTTGCCATTTAGATAGATTTTTCCTTCTACACCTTCTGTTGTTTTGGCTTCGAGTTGATAATATTTAAATGGTTCTGTTTTTATTGGGGTGATTTCAATACTTTCAGAAGTATTCTGAGCTTGGCTAAAAGTGTTTGTGATTGGAAAAAAAATCACAATTAAAATAAAGTTTTTAATCTGCTTAATCATTTTATTTTCAAGATTAATTAATATGGGACTTGATAGGTTTTTGTTTATGATAGTGCAATTGTCAAGAAAGAAACTGCGCTTAAGAATATTGAACGTGTAGCACAAATATAGTTACTTAATGTAGGTTTAGTGTCACTGTTTTCAGTGAAAAACCACCAAATTATATTATGTAAAGTTGTTGTTTTTATTTTAATTTCACCTTTTGTTGTTTGTTAATCGTATAAGGGTAAGAAAAATTTCCCAAATGATATCGGATTACGCCTTTATATTCTATGTTAAGCGAATCACTTTGAATTACTTTTAGTACACTACCAAGGATACTATTTTTGTTTTTCTTATAAACTTTAGAAAGCGAAAAAGTTCCTTCAAGTGGAATGGTGAATACATTTTTTGAGGGAACATCGAACTCTTGTGAAGAGAGTGCTCCGACATCTATGTTATCAACAAAAATGTGTATGCTGTCTATAGAAAGTTTTCCTTTTATGTGATTTGGGTTATTGAAAACAGCATCTGCTTTAAGTGTTATATTGCGCATACTGACATTTTTAACCTCGATATTATCGACATATTTAAATTCAGGTTTTTTAGAAATAGAACAACTGGTAATGCCTATAAGTAATGTTGATAATAATAGAAACTTATTCATTGATTCCTTGTTAGATTTAACGTATATTTCAATAACCTTATTAAGAAGCTAATTTTTTATTCAAATGAAGATTAGAAGAATCTTCTGGTGATATCACAAAAATAGTATTTTAAAAGTAATGAATGATATAAAAATACGAGCAATACAGTCAAAAGATAATACAGTAATTGCTTCGGTAATACGAGAAGTCTTAATAGAAATGGGAGTGCCAAAAGTAGGTACTGCATATGAAGATAAATCTTTGGATAGTATGTATGAAACTTATAACTATTCGAGAATGAAGTATTACGTAGTCGAAGAAGAAGGTAGAATCATTGGTGGTGCAGGTATTGCCCCATTAGAAGGAGAGGTTGTTAAAGATATTTGCGAGTTACAAAAAATGTATTTCTTACCACAGGCAAGAGGCAAAGGAGTTGGGTATAAGATGATAAATACATGCCTTGATTTTGCAAAAGAACAAGGATATGCCAAATGTTATTTAGAAACAATGCCTTATATGGAGTCTGCCAGGAAATTGTATAAAAAAGTAGGTTTTACTCCTTTAGAAGAGCCATTGGGAGATACCGGGCATTATAGTTGTCAGGCATGGATGATAAAAGATCTATAATCTAAAATACACTTCAAATTGAAGATAAAAGACCTTAGAGTTAGTTTTACAAATTCTTTATCCGGGATCTATGATTCTGAAGAAGTATTGTCTTTTTTTTATATGCTTTCCGAAGAGATTTTGGGGCTTAAAAGAGTAGATATAGCTATGTGCCTCGATAAAATACTCACTGTTAATGAAAAAGCGAGTTTTGATACTGCTATAAAACGACTCGAAAAACAAGAACCTATTCAATATATAATTGGTGAAACCTATTTTTATGGAATACCGTTTATGGTTAATGAACATGTATTGATTCCGAGGCCAGAAACCGAAGAGTTGGTAGATTGGATTTTAAAAGACCAAAAAAAAGGGAAATCATCAATAACAATATTAGATATTGGTACAGGAAGTGGTTGTATAGCTATTTCTTTAGCAAAAAAAATACCCGAAGCCAAAGTATATGCAATGGATATATCTGAAGAAGCCATACAGGTGGCCAAAGAAAATGCCAGGAAAAATCAGGTTGAGGTCACATTTATTAAGGCAAATGTTTTGGAAATTGAAGATCTATTTCAGGATTTTGATATCATAGTTTCTAATCCCCCTTATGTACGAGAGTTAGAGAAAAAAGAAATGAAATCTAATGTGCTTGATAATGAACCAGAACAGGCTTTGTTTGTTTCTGATGATGAACCATTGCTCTTTTATGAGAAAATTACAGATTTGACTAAGAGAAAATTAAAGGAAAATGGTAGTTTGTATTTTGAAATTAATCAGTACCTGAGTGTAGAAACCAAAAGTATGATCGAGAGCAAAGGATTTAAATCTGTAGAAGTGCGTAAGGATATATATGATAATGAACGTATGATAAGAGCTCGTTTAAAATAAAAGTCTATTACTATGAACAGTCTGAATTCTATTTGTGTATTTTGTGGAAGCAGTGAAGGAAATGATACCAGGGTTATTGCCGAAGCATTATTATTAGGAGAAAAACTAGCAGAGCAAAAAATCACTCTGGTGTATGGTGCTGCAAAAATTGGCATAATGGGAAAGGTTGCTCAGGGAGCGATGCAGCAAAAAGGAAAAGTGATAGGAGTGATTCCAGAGTTTTTAAAGCGAAAAGAAGTAGTGCACCAGGGATTAGATGAACTAATTACTACGGTTAATATGCATGAGCGAAAGATGAAAATGCAAGAACTTAGCGATGGCTTTATTACAATGCCGGGGGGATTTGGGACATTAGAAGAATTGTTTGAGATCATAACATGGTCTCAATTAGGTTTGCATCAAAAACCAATTGGACTTTTAAATACCGGAGGATTTTACAATGACCTGTTAGCTCTGTTAGAAAACATGGTGCGAAGAGGGTTTTTAAAAATGGAAAACTATGAGTTACTCCTTGTCGATGATGATATCGATAGGTTATTAAATAAAATGAGAACCTTCAAGCCGATACAAGTGCCAAAATGGTTAAAACCAGAGAGAACATGATATTCATAATAACTAAATGAAAAAGAAACTGTTTATAATAACATTAAAAAAATAATAAAGAATAATTGTCTTAATCATAACACCTGTCATTATATGGTAGGTATTCTGTCTGACCATTAAAAAAAACAAGACATATAAGTACCAATGAATACAGAACAACACATCAATCAATTAAGGGAAGAACTAAGGCAGCATAACTATAACTACTACGTATTGGATGCTGCTGTAATAAGTGATTATGAGTTTGATATGAAACTCAAAACACTACAGGAATTAGAAGAGAAACACCCGGAGTATTATGATCCAAATTCTCCGACGCTTAGAGTTGGGGGTGAAGTAACCAAGAATTTTGAAACGGTAGTGCATGAACATAGAATGTACTCTCTTGATAATTCATATTCAAAAGAAGATCTATTAGATTGGGAAAAACGTATTAAAAAGTTGGTTGATGGAGAGGTTAGTTATACCTGTGAACTTAAGTATGATGGAGCATCAATAAGCCTTACTTATGAGGATGGAATATTGGTAAAAGCAGTAACCAGGGGAGATGGTATTCAGGGAGATAATGTTACTACAAATGTAAAAACCATTAATTCGGTACCGTTAAAACTGAAAGATGGATTTCCTCCAAAATTTGATATACGGGGAGAAATTATTTTACCGTATGATGGTTTTGCAAAAATGAATGAAGAACGAATAGCGGCAGGAGAAGATCCTTATGCTAATCCTCGAAATACAGCTTCTGGTAGTTTGAAATTACAGGATAGTAGTGAAACAGCTAAACGACCACTAGATTGTTTATTATATAGCATTGTAGGAAATAGATTAGGAATTGTAACTCAATTTGAAAGTTTAGAAAAGGCAAGAGAATGGGGGTTTAAAGTTCCTGTAGAATCCAAATTAGTACATTCGATTGATGAAGTGTTGGATTTTGTAACATACTGGGATGAGCATCGCCATAATCTACCATATGAAACAGATGGTGTGGTGATTAAGGTAAATGATCTTCAGCAACAAGAGGAGCTAGGTTTTACAGCCAAAGCTCCCCGGTGGGCTATGGCCTATAAATTTAAAGCCGAACAGGTTTTTACAACCCTTCATGAAATTACATATCAGGTAGGTAGAACAGGGGCAATTACTCCGGTAGCTAACCTCGAACCGGTATTGCTTGCAGGAACTACAGTAAAACGAGCTTCTTTGCATAACGCCGATCAGATTGAGAAATTGGATATACGTGTTGGGGATACAGTTTTTGTTGAAAAAGGAGGGGAGATTATCCCGAAAATAATAGCAGTTGATTTTCAAAAAAGAGATGGCAATTCGCAACCAACAGTATATATAACACAATGTCCAGAATGTCATACCGATCTTATTCGCAAAGAAGGAGAGGCTCAGCATTATTGCCCTAATTATCAAGGATGTCCGCCTCAGATAATTGGACGTATACAGCATTATATTTCTCGTAAAGCAATGGATATCGATGGGTTAGGAGGAGAAACCGTAGCATTACTGGTTAACGAAAACCTGATTGTAAACTATGCAGATCTTTATGAATTAAAAAAAGAGCAAGTTGTTCCTTTAGAAAGGATGGCAGAAAAAAGTGCAGAAAATCTTATTGCGGGAATAGAAAAGTCTAAAGAAATCCCTTTTGAGCGTGTTTTATTTGCATTAGGAATTCGATATGTGGGAGAAACCGTAGCAAAGAAGCTTGCAAAACATTATAAATTTATTGATGCTATTATCGAAGCTTCAGAAGAAGAACTGGTAAATGTAGATGAGATAGGGATAAAGATAGCTCAAAGTGTTGTAGAGTTTTTTGCTTCGGAAGAAAATAAAAATTTAATCAATAGGTTAAAACAATACGGAGTTCAGTTAGAAATTTCTGCAGAAAAATTGGCAAACCAAACAGATACCCTGCAAGGGCAGACATTTGTGGTTTCAGGAGTTTTTGAAAAAGTTTCACGTAACGAACTTAAAAAAATGATAGAAGATAATGGAGGCAAAATATCTAGTTCTATCTCTTCTAAAACCTCTTTTATTGTTGCTGGTGCCAATATGGGGCCCAGTAAGTTAGAAAAAGCAAAAGCACTAGAGATTCCTATTATTAGTGAAGACGAATTTCTTAGCAAAATAGCATGAGAATAAGAACTCTTATTAAAGTGTTATTGCTCATTACAGGAGGGTTATGTGTATTGAGTACTGCCATGAACTGGCCCGACTTAGAGTTGTATATAAAGCCTACTACTGTGCCTTTGTTTTTTATGTTGTATTGGTTTAATACAAAACGTATAAGTATTCCGTTTTTGCTGGTTTTGCTGCTTTGTTTTCTGGGAGATATATTTCTGCTCACAGATTTTGAGCATAGTTTTATATATGTATTGTTAAGTTATGGTGTCTGTTATTTGTTATTATTCTATTTCTTATATAAGAATCATAAGCCTATAGATTATGATGGTACAGATATCGCCTATGTGTCAATTTTCTTTGTGGTATGGTCTCTCATCGTTTATGAAATTTATGATGCAATACATGTAGGAATGGGGGATATTAAATACTATGGGTTGGTGTATTTACTAATATTATATGTTTTGTTTATAGGAGCTGTTTTTCATTATGTAAATGTTAGATCAACCAAGTCGTTATGGTTTTTGATTGCAGTATTAAATTTTGTTATTAGTGATGCTTGTTTTGCATTAAACAAGTTTTATGTGTCTTCAATCGAATTTGAAATTATTAATTCTATTTACCAATTATTGGCTGTTTTTTTTCTTGTACAGTTTAAGATATCTAGTTCGACTTCTTTAAAATTAAATAAATTGTAGAGAGTCGTTTTTATGGCTATTTTGAGTTATCTCAAAATTTAGTATCTTGTGTAAGGGAAAAATTTATGATTGTGTAACAAAGTGTCTTATAGAGGATTGTATTGATTTTTTTAGGATGCAAATAAAAATTAATGAATGAAGGAAAACTACTAAAGCTTTTAATTTCTTTTTTAATTATTATACAAGTATTAGGATATGTATTTCAAAATGATTTTTTAAACACATATACCAGTCTGATTCTTGTTGTATTAATAACCGCACTTTATTTTGTGAATTCTAAACGAATAAGAACGTTTAAAGTTATTGTTCTTTTGATTTTCTTTATAAAAGAGTTAGGTGTATTTTATACTATTGATAATGTTGTAAAATTTCAGATTGAGGCACATATAGCAGCCTATATTCTGTTATTTTATTTCTTGTATTATAATCATAAGTCATTCGTATATAATAACAGAGATGTTTTTACATTGGTGTTAGGCAGTTCTTTGTTTACCATTATATTTTTTATGGCTTACCTGGAGCTTAAAGACCCTATGGGAGAAATGCAAGTATTGGGGTTTCTTTATTTGTTATTAATTTATGTTTTACTAATTGTAGGAGCAATGCATTATATAAACATACGATCAGAGAAGTCGTTATGGTTTTTTTTATCGATGTTAAATTTTGCATTTAGTGACTTTATGTTTTTAATCGATAGATTTTATCTACGATCTAAAGAACTTAATGTTCTTATGTTAATATGCAGCCCGATTGCACTTCTTTTTTTGGTAAATTATATGATAACTAAATCGTTAGTCCTTAAATCTGAAGAGTTTGAAGGGTTTTGATTTTAAATAACAAAGTGCTAACTGTTGAAAACAGAAATACCATATTTCTTAAATTAATTACCGTATATGAATCTTGTAACCTGATAGAAAACTTCTTGAGAACAATAAATATTACATATCTACTAACCTATTTTGCTTTTTTGATCGTTATATGTATAGCTGTCTTTTTTGATAAATGGATGTTGGTATATGTTAAGCCAATTGTTCCTATATCATTAATTATTTTGTATCAAAGGTTTGTAAAAAAAACTAGCCTTCTATTTCCTTTAAGTATGCTTGTAATTGCAGCAACCGATGTTTTTGTGTATTTAGACTTTGCGAGGTATTTTTCGATTATTGCAATACTAATTGCTTTATTCTATACTTTGTGTTTATTTCTATTAAAGAATTTCATATCGATACAAGAAATAAAGCTAAATAGATTAATATCTCCTCAGGTTATAGTTAGTGTATTTTTGATTGGGTATCTTATTTTTTCTATTACTAAGTTAGTTTTACCCAAAATTATAAATTCTATAGGATCAGTAATATTAATTGTAGTAAGTCTTCTTTTATTTGTTACAGTTTGTTTTTTTATTTATGTTGCTAATCGATACGAGAAATCAATTTATCTTTTTATAGCTTCGTGCTGTACCTTATTTGTCGATGCGTTTCTTGCAATAAATGAGTTGTACTATTACAGTAGATTATTTACCATAATGATCAATATAGTAGAAATTGCGGGATTATATTTTTTTACTATTTTTTTTGTGGAAACAAAACTTGTTAAAAAGAAGCGTTTAGAAGATAAATATTTATAGATTTAACAAAAATCACTAAGTTGTGTTAATTGGGGAGTTTTTGTTTTTTCTCGAAGTATACCAGATGATTTTAATTTGTAAAATGGCTACATTTGTGGCTTATTAATTTTTTTAATAAATGATTTTAAAAGGTCTTAAAAGAAATGCGATAAAGAAAAGTGCTGAAGCATATCTCAAAGAAAGAGAAACCAGATCTCAAAACATTTCTAATTTAAAAACCCTTGCAGTTCTTATTGATGCAACTCAATCGATTAATATCGTTTCATTATTGAAACTTGCTAATGAATTAGGAGTGAAATCTGAAGAACTAAAAGTGATAGGCTATAAAGAAGATCAGAAAGAAATTATAGATGATAAAGATGCGGCTTATTATAATGATAAGAGTTTTGGAGTAAACGGTGCAATAAAAAGTAAGTCTTTACAAGATTTTGTAGATAAAGATTTTGATGTTTTGATCAATTTCTATGAAAAAAACTCTGTAGAGCTAAACTATGTAGCAGCAGCTTCTAAAGCTAAGTTTAAAGTTGGTTTTGCAGAAGTAGATAATCGAATTAACGATTTGATTATTGGATCAACAACAAATGACACCAATCTTTTTATATCAGAGCTTAAGAAATATTTAAAAATTTTACAGATTATATAGTATGAATGATTTTCTAAGAGGAACAGGTATAGCATTAGCGACTCCTTTTAATAAAGATGGATCAATAGATTATGATGGTGTGACATCATTAGTTAACTTTTGTATAGAAGGGAATGTAGAATATTTGGTAGTATTAGGAACTACTGCAGAGTCGGCTACACTCTCTAAAGAGGAAAAGAAGAATTTAACAGCGCATATAGTAGAAGTAAATAATAAGAGGCTCCCTTTGGTAATTGGTGTAGGCGGAAATAATACATTGGCAGTTATTGATGAGATTAAAGAAATCAATTCGTCTGATTTTGATGCGATTCTCTCTGTTGTTCCTATGTATAATAGACCTAGTCAGGAAGGTATTTATAGACATTATAAAGCTATAAATGATAGTACTACTTTACCGGTTATACTGTATAATGTCCCATCTAGGACAGCAACTAATATGACAGCAGAAACAACTTTACGCCTTGCTCAATTAGATAAAATAATCGGAATTAAAGAAGCGGTGGGAGACTTTACTCAGGTTTTACAAATTATCAAAAATAAACCTTCTGATTTTCTTGTGATTTCTGGCGATGATGCATTAGCATTACCGGCTGTTGTAGCAGGCGGAGATGGAGTAATAAGTGTAGTTGGCCAAGGATTTCCGGCGTCATTTTCAGAAATGATACGATTAGGGTTATCTGGAGAAACAAAAAAAGCATTTGAAAAACTATATGCATTATTACCTGCAATAGATTATGCTTTTGAAGAAGGGAATCCTGCTGGAATAAAAAATATCCTTAAAGTAAAAGGAGTATGTAAAGATAATGTTCGTTTACCACTAATACCCGTTTCAGAAGGTTTAGCAAAAAGAATAGAAGAGTTTGTTGAAGATTAATCGTTTTCAAAAATGAAGTGATGGCTAAAAAAATAAAAGATCCAGGTATAGGTAAGTCCTCTAATAAATACGCTAAACGATTTATCAATCCAGATGGCTCTTTTAATATAAAACACATCAATAGACCAAGCTCTTTATCAGAGAGCTATAACTACTTGATTAGTATTAGTTGGACCAAATTTTTCCTATGGGTGGTATTGGGATATATTTTGATCAATGCATTATTTGCTATGATCTATACATTTTTAGGAATATCAAATATTACAGAATCTACAGGGAGTGTTTTAAAAGATTTTCTTAATGCTTTCTTTTTCTCAGCTCAGACTATTACAACTGTAGGATATGGAGCCATGGCACCAAAAGGACTTGTTTTTGGTATCATTTCTTCTTTTGAAGCCCTAGTAGGATTATTAAGCTTTTCATTTATTACTGGATTATTATATGGTAGGTTTTCTAGACCAAGAGCAAATATTAGGTTTAGTAGTAGTATGGTGTTTAGAAAACATAACGGAGTAGATTGTATTATGTTTAGATTAATGAGTAGGAGTGCTAATGTAATGATTCGGCCCAAAATTGAAGCTACACTCTCATTGTCTCAGGAAAGTAAAGACAAAAAATATGTCAATAATTTTTACAGTCTAAAACTAGAAAGAAATTCGATTACATATTTGCCTACCACCTGGACTATTGTACATCCTATTGATGAGTTAAGCCCATTGAAAGAATTTAGTAAAGAGCAATTACAAGAAATAAACGGAGAAATTTTAATATTAGCTAGTTATTATGATGAATCTTTTGCACAAGAAGTTCACCAGGTTCATTCTTATGTATTGAAAAATTTAAAACAAGATCAAAGTTTTATTCCTGCATTTTATTATGATGATGATGGTTATACAATTCTGGATCATGATAATCTAGATAAGACCTTACCGCATAGTTCTACTTAATTTTATGAAAATATTTTAGAGTGTTAAATACCATTAATCCTGCAACATACCTTTAATTATGTAGTTATTGAAATGAGCTAAAATCAATAAAATGATATAAACAGAAATGTTTATTAGCCAATTCTGCCTGCTTAATTGTAAAAACAATAGAGAGTAACAGGTGAATAGATGAATTAAAGTTTTTGTAATACGGCAGAAATATATACTTTTGCCAGATGTTTTTTTAAGATATGAAGAGATTATTGTATTTACTTGTTTGTGTGTTATTTTTAGGATCTTGTAGTGAATACCAAAAGGTGCTAAGAGGCGAAGATTTAGCAGCTAAATATAAAGCTGCAGAGAACTTGTACAAAGAAGGAAAGTACAAAAAAGCCTTAAAGCTTTTTGAACAGATTGTTCCTCAATATAGAGGTAAGCCACAAGCAGAAAGAATAATGTTCTATTATGCAGATACTTATTATCAGCTAGAAGATTATTATCTTGCAGGATACCAATTTGAAAGATTTGCTAAATCTTACCCCAAAAGTCAAAAAAGGGAAGAAGCATATTATAAAGGAGCTAAAAGTTACTATGATTTGTCACCAAGATATAGCTTGGATCAGGAAGATACAGATAAAGCACTCGAAAAACTTCAGGCATATATTAATGCATATCCAGAAAGTGAGAATTTAAAAGAAGCAAATAAGCTAGTTGCAGAACTTAGAGATAAGAAAGAGAGAAAGGCTTATGAAGTAGCTAAACAATATCATCATAGAGAGAATTATAAAGTTGCTATTTCAGCTTTTGATAACTTTCTCATAGATCACCCAGGATCTCCTTATAGAGAAAAAGTATTATATTACAAATTAGAATCAGAATATCTTTTAGCAATCGGTAGTTATGAAGTTTTGGTAAAAGAACGTTTAGAAACTGCTCAAGGATATTATAATAGTTATAAAAAATATTATAAAACAGAAGGAGAGTATCTAGAAAAAGCAGAAGAATTAGGAGAAGATATAAAGACAAGATTAGAACAATATAAATAGAAAATAAAGTAGAAGATGGATTTGAAAAAAAGTAATGCGCCGGTAAATACAACTACTATTGATAAAAATCGTATCGATCAGCCAACGGATAATATCTATGAGGCAATTTCGATAATATCAAAAAGAGCAACTCAAATCAATACCGATATCAAGAAAGAACTTCTTGAAAAATTAGATGAGTTTGCTACTTATAATGATAGTTTAGAAGAGATTTTTGAAAATAAAGAACAAATAGAAGTTTCTAAATTCTATGAAAGATTACCAAAACCACATGCTTTGGCAGTACAAGAATGGTTAGAAGGTAAGATTTATCACAGAAATACAAAAGCAGACTCAGGGTCTCTATAAGTTTATGTCTATAATAAGCGGTAAAAAGATTTTAATTGGTGTCACCGCTGGTATTGCTGCTTATAAGACAGCAAACTTAGTGCGCTTATTTATCAAATCAGGAGCAGAGGTAAAAGTAATAATGACCCCTGCTGCTAAGGATTTTGTAACTCCGCTTACATTATCTACACTATCAAAAAATCCTGTTCATTCCTCTTTTTTCGATGATGAAGATGAAAATGCAATTTGGAATAATCATGTAGATTTAGGGTTATGGGCAGATGTTATGGTCATAGCACCAGCTACTGCTAATACATTATCCAAAATGGCGACAGGTAATAGTGATAACTTACTATTGGCAACCTATCTATCTGCAAAATGTCCTGTTTATTTTGCTCCGGCAATGGATTTGGATATGTATAATCACCCTTCTACGCATCAAACATTTAAAAAATTACAAGAGTTTGGTAATATCATGATTCCTGCAGAATCGGGAGAATTAGCAAGCGGTTTGATCGGTCAAGGACGTATGGCAGAACCTTCTACTATTATTGAATTTGTAGAAAAAGATATTCTAGATAAACTTCCCTTAAAAGATAAGCAGGTTTTGATCACTGCAGGTCCTACATATGAAGCAATTGATCCTGTAAGATTTATAGGTAATCACTCTAGTGGTAGAATGGGGATAGAACTTGCTAAAACAGCAGCTAATTTAGGAGCACAAGTAACTCTTATTTTAGGGCCTTCTGCTCTTAAAATTAGTCACAGTCTTATTCGTGTTATTAATGTAATTAGTGCCAAAGATATGTATGAGGCAGTGGTTTCTGCATACAAAGATTGTGATATTGCAATTGCATCAGCAGCAGTTGCAGATTATCGACCTAAGCAGGTGTCAGATCAAAAAATAAAAAAGGAAGATACAGAATTTTCTATTAAATTAGAGCGAACCACCGATATTCTTAAATGGATGGGAGCAGAGAAGAAAAACCAACTTCTCGTTGGGTTTGCTTTAGAAACAGAAAATGAAGAGGAGAATGCGAAGAATAAACTAAAAAATAAGAACTTAGATTTAATTGTTCTTAACTCTCTTAATGATAAAGGAGCAGGTTTTAAAGGGCAAACGAATAAAGTAACATTGATTAATCATAAATTAGAGATTAAAGCGTTTGACTTAAAGACAAAGTCAGAAGTTGCACAAGATATATTTAATGAAATTAATACATTGAACAATGAATAGGTTGTTACTTGTTATCGTATTTATAGTTAGCTTAGGAGTTAATGCTCAGGAATTTAATGCTACCGTTGCTGTTAATGCAGAGCAAACAGGTAATCCTAATTTACAAGTTTTTAAAACCTTAGAACGTGCATTAACCGAATTTATTAATAATTCGAAGTGGACCTCTGTAGATTATAGAACAGAAGAAAGAATTAATTGTAGTTTTTTTGTTACTATAAACAGTTACGATAATGATCTTTTTTCTGCTACTGTACAAGTACAGGCATCTCGTCCGGTATACGGATCTAGTTATAGTACTACCATCTTTAATATAAATGATAAGCAGTTTAATTTTAACTACTTAGAATTTCAACCACTAAATTATAATCCAAATAATTTTGAGTCTAATTTAATCTCTGTAGTTGCATTTTATTTATATACTATTTTGGGTATAGATGCAGATACCTTTGAGCTAAATAGTGGAACAAGTTATTATCAGGAAGCCAAAAATATTGTTAGTAATGCCCAGGGTAGTAATACACTTGGTTGGGCCAGAGAACAAAACCCTAATAGATTTAGACTTAATGATGATCTTCTTTCGGGAACATATGAAGGATATAGAAAAGCCATGTATACTTATCATAGAGAAGGGTTAGATGTTATGTATAATAATGTGAAACAAGGGAAAGAGACAATTACCGAATCTATGAAATCACTAGAAGAAATGCATAATACTAGGCCTAATTCTTATATAATGAGAGTGTTTTTCGATGCCAAAGCAGATGAGATTTCAAGTGTTCTTTCTGGAGGACCTTCAGTTAATATTGCCGAAACTGTTGAAATACTTAATAAAGTAGCACCTACATATTCAGAAAATTGGAAAACTATAAAGTTTTAAAAAATGCTTTATTATTAATTATTGTAATATAGTATCTTTACTTTTTTAAAAACAACAAAAATTTTTCTATCCTTTGCTAAGAGGTCTTTCTATAAAAAACTTCGCCTTAATAGAAGAGCTACAAGTAGCTTTTGATTCTGGTTTAATTACAATTACAGGAGAAACTGGAGCGGGTAAATCTTTATTACTTGGCGCTTTGGGATTGTTATTGGGAAAAAGAGCAGATCTTAGTAGCGTTAAAGATAATACTCAAAAATGTGTAATAGAAGGAGTTTTTGATGTAAAAAAATATGGGCTTACCTCTTTTTTTGAAGAAGAAGCGCTGGATTATGAAGACCAAACTATAATCAGACGAGAGATTTTACCATCTGGTAAATCCAGGGCTTTTATAAATGATACTCCGGTCACTTTACAGTCATTGGTATCTCTGGGAACTAGATTAATAGATATCCATAGTCAACATCAAACATTAGAGGTAACTACAAATGATTTTCAGTTTGAGGTATTAGATGCATTGGCTGATGCAGATCGTGAAATAAAATCTTACAAAAGAGGTTTAGAGCTTTTAAAACAAAAACAAAAAGAAGTAGATGCACTTATAACTGATCAAGAAAATTTCACAAAAGAATATGATTACAATGCTTTTCTTTTAAATGAATTAGAAGAAGCAAAGCTTAAACCAGGTGAATTACAAGAATTAGAAGCACAATACGATCAACTTAATAATATAGAAGAAATTCAGGAAAGATTATCGGGATCTGTTGCTATAATGTCTTCAGAAGAAATTGGGGTATCTGATCAATTAAATACTATCAAAAACAACCTCTCTAAGATAGAATCGTATTCTGGACCTTTGCAAGAACTTTCTCAAAGAATTCAGAGTGTATATATTGAACTAGATGATATAAGTAGTTCTTTACATGATGAGTTAGAAAAGCTAGAAGCTGACCCTGAGAAACTAGAACAAATTAGCCAGCGATTGCAATTATTACATAATCTACAGGTAAAACACGCGGTATCAGATATAGAAGAATTGATTGTGATAGCAGACACACTGCGACAAAAAGTTTCTAAAACAGAATCACTGTCAGAAGATATAGAAAAACTTAAAAATGAAATAATTACTATTCAGTCTCAATTAGATGAAGTAGCAGAAAAGATTCATAAGAAACGAAATAAGGCACTTCCTTTGCTTATAAAGGAGCTAGAGGATATTCTTAAAGCACTGGGGATGCCAAATGCTACATTTCAGGCTTCTTTAGAATTACAGGAAAAATATCTATCTAATGGAAAAGAAGTGCTAACATTTCTGTTCTCTGCTAATAAAGGAGGAGCTTTTGGGCAGCTTAAAAAAGTGGCTTCGGGGGGAGAGTTATCAAGAATTATGATTGCGATTAAATCTATTTTATCCAGATATACACAACTACCTACAATTATTTTTGATGAAATAGATACCGGTGTATCTGGCGAAGTAGCTCATAAAATGGCAGATTTAATGATGAATATGAGTAAAAACCTACAAGTTTTTAGTATAACGCATTTACCACAGATCGCTGCTAATGGTCAAAATCATTATAAAGTGTATAAAGAGGATATACAAAATACTACTATTACTCAGCTTAAACTATTAAGCGATGAAGAACGAATTAAAGAAATTGCCGAAATGATTGGCGGCAAAGACATTTCTGATTCGGCATTAACCCATGCAAAATCATTATTAAACTCAGCTTCAAATTAAGTAGAACAAAGCTGTAAACTATCCTAATTAGGTAGGTTTTTACTTCATTTAATTTAATGATTAAAAACAAGTGTTAAGGTGCTGAAATTGTGTATTTTATCGATTATTTGCAATATAATACGTTAAAAGGATGTTTTTTGTCGATTTTAACATTTTTAATCCCAGATTGTTTTCTTTTATTTCGTAGTTTGTGCAAGTAGCCCCAAACCTACGCCCCCAAATTATGAAATTACCTATTAAAGTAATCTATATTGCTTGTGTAGCAATGTTGTTATATTCCTGTTCTGCAGAAAATGTTGAAGAAAATTTAGACTCTTCTAATAAGGAATTTATTGTTCCTGAAGTAAAATCAATAGAAATTGAAATTTTAGATCTTATAAATAGCTATAGAGTTTCTAAAAACTTAAATACTCTTGGGGCTCTGGATATCATAAAATCACAAGCCTATCGTCATACCGATTATATGATTAAGCAAAATAATATATCTCACGATTATTTTTATGAACGAAAATCATATCTTGTTACTAATGCTGGAGCAAGTAAAGTAGCCGAAAATGTTGGATATGGTTATTCTTCGGCAGAATCTATTGTTAATGCCTGGATAAAAAGTGATAGTCATAGAAGTACCATAGAAGGTGATTTTACAGATTTTGATATTTCTATAGAACAAAATGAAGATGGTGTGATGTATTGTACTAATATTTTTATTAAAAAATAGTCTTCTTAACAACTTCAATTATTCGTAATCATTGAGTATCAAAAAAGCTGAACGTCTGTTTTGATCATGATCTTTTTCTGTACAGGGAGGTCTGTTATCAATACCACACTTGTTTAATAGTCGTGATTCTCCATAGCCTATAGCACTCGGAATTCTATCTGCGGCAATTCCTCTGGATAAAATATAATCCCTGGTAGCATTAGCACGTCTGTTAGAAAGTTTCATATTGTACTTGGCACTACCACGGCTATCAGTATGAGATTCAATTTTTATAATCATTTTTGGATTTTCTCGCATTACATTAACAATATTCTCTAATTCATAAGCTGCATCTGGACGAATATCATATTTGTCAAAATCAAAGAAAATAGGATTAACTACAATTTCTTTTTTTATGATTAAAGGGGTTAAGTATAGATCTAATTTTGTTTCACTTCCATTAGTTGTAGTTGTCGAAAATTGTTTAGAATCTGGCCTATAATTTACTTTGGAGGCAAGAATAGAGTATGTTTTACCGCATGATATCTCTTCAAAAATATAGTTACCGTTATTATCAGACAGGGTAGTATTAATAATTTTACCTGTTTCATCAATGATTTTAACAGTAACTTCAGGAAGTGGTTCTAAGGTAAGTTTATCATATGTTACACCGGTCAAAACTTGCTTACATTCATATTTGTCAAAAATATAGATATCATCACTACCTTTGCCTCCAATTCTGTTAGAAGAAAAATATCCAGAATCGCCATCCGCATTTAAAAAGAAAGCAAAATCATCATAACCACTATTGTATGGGGCTCCTAGGTTTTTAATTTCAACCTCTTCGTTGACTCTTTTTTTAAGGATGTTAGATTTGTAAATGTCTAAAAACCCTAGGTTTATATGGCTGTCTGATGAAAAATATAATGTAGAATCTTTTGCTACAAAAGGAAATACTTCCCGGCCTTCGGTATTAATTTTATCGCCTAAATTTTTTACAGCTCCAAAAGAGCCATCATCATTAATAGCAACTTTGTATAAATCTGATTGCCCGTATCCTCCTTCTCTGTCAGATACAAAATATAAGGTCTTTTCGTCGGGGCTTAATGCGGGATGTCCTGTAGAAAAAGTTTTGTCATTAAATGGTAGCTCTTCAATGGTTGTCCATTGATTTCCTTTAAGCTTGGCTCTATATAATTTTAGATTAGAGTTGCCTTCTTTATCATAAGATGTTCTTTTTCTTTTATTAATGTTGTTTCTGGTAAAAAAGAGTGTTTTGCCATCCTTAGTGATTGTTAATGTGCCTTCGTGTTCATTCTTTAGATTTATGACGTCTGACGAAATAGGAGCAATGTTGTTTACTGCAATGGTCGAATCAATTCGATCAATTGTAGATTGATAAATGTTTAAATAAGGTTCTCCATTCCATTTATAGATTTTCTTTTTGCCTTTGATATTGTCATCTACTCTAGAGGACGAAAAATATAAGTTTCCATTTTGTTCAAATCCACCAAAATCAGAGTATTTGCTGTTAGAGTTTAGGTTTATTACACGAACATGAATATCTTTTGGAGTAGATAATTCTTGAAATTTTTCAAGACTGACGTTCTCAAAACCTTTAGTGTATTTACCATTTTGTTGAAGTGTTTTAAATTTTTTAAGCCACTGATTAGCTTCGTCATATTTGCCTAAACTTCGTAAGGTTTGTATATATTTATAGATGTATTGCGGGTGTATTTTTTTGTATTTGTTAACTGCTTTGTGGTACCAGAAATAAGCTTGTTCTGAATTAGAATTGTTATAATAGCAATCTCCTATTCTAGATAGAATATGTTTACTACTATCTTCTTTTTTTAATGCTTCTTTGTATAATTCAATAGCTTTTAAGTATGCGAAATCTCTAAAATATTTATCTGCTACCTTTATTTTTTGCGCATGAATAAAGGTGTTGAACAGGAATGCTAAAATTAGAAATGTTCTATTTTTCATACTTGTGGTATTAAAAGTACCTGGGGGACCTGACACGCTTTTCATTAAATAATTCGTACATCAGTAAAATTTCATGAGTGCCGCCAATATAGGGGCGTATGTCTGAAATAAAATGTTCATAAGCATAACCAACTCTAATTTGTTTGGTTACTTGAAAATCTGCTAAGGCTCCGATCGAAGCGGTATGTTCATTATATCTGTATGAGCCTCCGAGCCAAAATTTTTCATAGAATAGAAAATTTGCATTTAGATCAACAGAAATTGGCGCACCATTAGTAGCTTTAAGAAGAGCTGATGGTTTTAATTTTGTGTTTGTTGTTAGATCAAATACATACCCGCCTGTAAGGTAATAACTAACACGCTCTAGGGCTACATATTCTACCGTAGATGTTTCAGCGGTGCGATTATTATCGGTATTTAATATTCTTGGCGATGATAGCCCAAGATACCACCTGTTTGAGTGCAGATATAGCCCGGCACCAATATTAGGATTCCAACGGTTTGAGTAATTTCCAAAGAAAGGATCTTGTGTTACTTCAGGATCATTCAAAAATTCTCGATCTAGGTGATAATTAGTAGCTCCGGCCTTAAATCCAAAAGCTAATTTCGAATTATCTGTAATATTAATAGAATATGAGAAATCACCATAAATATATAAGTAGTTTTCAAAACCGGGAGTATCTCGTATTACAGATAACCCAAGTCCTACTTTTTCGTTTCGTAATGGAGAATGAGCAGATAATGTCTGAGTTTGAGGGCCACCTTGTATTCCTGTCCATTGACTTCTGTGTAAGCCTACAATACTTAATGTTTCTCTACTACCTGCATAAGCTGGATTTATAGATATGGTATTAAACATATATTGCGTGAACTGCGGCAATTGTTGTGTATATCCGATAGTGTTGATGTAAAGCACTAGTAGTACTGTTATTTTGTTTTTTGTAATGCCCATTAGTTGTTTTTTATTTTGTTCCAATATATAATGGGGTACTAATAGGTTTTAAACCACTATTATTGAGTGTTACAATACAATAATATGTACCACTTGGTACTTGGTTTGCTGACCCTAAAGATGATCGATGTGTTGTGCCATTCCAATCATTTTGATAATCACTTGATTTGTATATAATCGCTCCCCAACGATTAACGATTTTAACATCTACAACGTAACCGCAATTTTCTACACCATTTACTGCAAAATATTCATTGTATGGATCTCCATTTGGTGTAATTACCTTTGAAATTTTGATAGTATCTTCTCCACAAGAGAATACGGCACATCTATTATGTACTTCTATCGTTGTTTCAAGGTATATTGGGCAAGCTAGATTATCTTCGGTATAACTAAATACAATCTCTTCAGAGGTATCTTCGCTAACTAATTCTATGCTTAACGGATCAAAAAAATGATCATCAACTATAGATGCATTTTCTGATATAACTTCCCAGGCTCCACTAGTACTGTACTCACCTTCTAATAAATCAAATAAATCAAAAATTTGCGATTCTATCTCATCCAAGGCACATAATGTAGTGTCATTTGCGATTACAGCATTGTTTTCGAATGTTATTTTAGCTTGTACTGTAGTTGCGTTGTTACAATCATCTGTGATAGTGTATTCTACTACCAGGGTTCCATCTGTTATATTGTTAAAGTCATAATCCGAAGTTACCAATGCGGTTGTACTCGCGTTACAATTATCGGTTGCGCAAGTTTCTAATAATGCAATATTATCACTATTCCATTGGTTAGCAATTTCTTCGATATTTGTTGTAGAACACTCTAATGTTAAATCAGTAATTGTACAGCTAGTTAAGTCTGGAGGTGTAGAATCATGCAGGGTAAGAGTTGCAGTAAGAGTTATTGTATCTCCATTATCACCTGTAATAGTGTATGTAACTTCTATGGCTCCGCCCAGGCCACAAGAACTTACTAAATTATTAAAATCGTAATTTGAAGTCACTTGGCCAGTAAAATCTGTATTACAAGCATCAGAAGCGCAGGATTCTAACTCTGTGATATTATTAGCATTCCATGTGTTGGCTATAGTTTCATTATCTGTTCCGTTACATTCGATGGTTTCATCGGTTACATTACAATTAGTTATGCTAGGAGGTGTGATGGGTGAGATGGTAATGTATACAGTAGCTTGATCACAAGCAATAACTGGAGAACCATTGTCGCATACTGTGTAAATAAAACTATCTGTGCCTGTATATCCAGTATTAGGAATGTAAGTAAAAGAACCATTGGTATTAAGAGTAAGGATTCCGTTATCTACATCATCTACAGGAACTATATTTATGGTTTGTGTATCTCCTTCTGGATCAAAGTCATTATCCAACACATTTCCTAGAATATTTTTACATGCGGTAAAATATGCGTCATCATTGGCAAAAGTACTGTTATCCTGGTTTTTTATAACGGTAATTACTACAATAGTGGTGTCGCATAACGAAGGATTACCATTATCACATATCGTATACTCAAAAGTGTCATCGCCAGTAAAATCAAGAGGAGGTGTATATTTATATGTACCCGTATTTGGGTTTATAGCTACGGTAACTCCTTCTCTTGTAGTTACCGTAGGTGTTGTTACTATTATAGGATCGCCATCGGGATCAAAATCATTAACTAGTACATTACCATCTACAGTAGTATTTATTTCGGTAATTGCAGTATCTGGATTTGCAATGGGCGCTTCGTTTTTGGGATCATTAATGGGGAGTACTTCGATATATACAGTGGCAGTATCACAAGCAATTGGAGTGCCATCATCACAGATAGTATATTTAAAAGAATCTTCTCCTGTAAAATCAGTAGGAGGAGTGTAAGTATAAGCTCCTGTATTAGGTTCTATGTTAACAATAGCCCCTTCTGTGGTAGTTGCAGTAGTAGTGGTTACTGTTTGCGTGTCTCCTTCAAGATCTTCATCGTTAGTTAATACATTTCCAGAAACGGGGGTATTAATAAAAGTGTTATTAATATCTGTTACAGCATCTGTGCAATTAAATAGAATTGTGGTGCAAACAATAGAGGTGCAGCAATTAGCATCACGTATCTTTATGGTATAACGTCCTGGGGCAAGATCTAGAAATGTATCACTGGTTTGATAATTGGCTCCATTATCAATAGAGTATGTGTAAGGTGGCACCCCACCGGCTCCTTCTACAGTAATTTGACCAGAACCGTTACAGCTAATATGGGTTAGTTCCTTTATAGAAGCAGATACTGCTTTAGCAGGCTCGGTTATTGTAGCAGAGCTTGTAGTAGTACAGTTTGTAGCATCGGTGATCGTTACCGAATATGTTCCGGCGATTACATTGGTTAAATCTTCATCAGAAGAACCGTTACTCCAGGCAAAGGTAAATGGAGGAGTACCGTTTTCGACTGTTAGATCAACAGATCCCGTAGCATCACCATTACAAGATACATGAGTTACGGTATTTGTTGCTTTAATATCGCAAGTATTTAGACATTTAATGACAATACTTTTGGTTATTTGAGTTCCATTGGCATCGGTTACTGTGACACTGTGAGTACGATTGGTAAGAAGGCTAGCTGTTGCTGTAGTTTGATTATTAGCAGAAGCACTCCATTGATAAGTGTAGCCAGGTTTTCCACCAGAAGCGATAGCTTTGGCCTTACCATCACAACATATTCCTGTAGTTGTGGCATCTTGTATTTTAAGTATTGTAAGACTTAGCGGATTGGTATACTTGGTATTAGTTGTTGTAGTATCCTTTGAGATCAAAGAAGTATACTTATATTCATGAGAGTAATGTGCATAAATGCAAGTCGAAGAGAATAGTAGTGCAAAAAGACAAATAAGAGTAGTGATCCTCTTATGTATAAGAGTTAACGTAATAATTTTCATATGCCCCGTTTTATTAATTTATTCTAAGAAAAAAGCCCCTGTTTTTTTTTAGTGTTTTAAAAATCAAAAAATAAAAACATCTGACAATGGTAATAAGTAACTTGGTAATTTTTTTCCATAACGTATATTCTTAATACTAGTTAATATTGTTATATAGGGAATTATTTCAACATAAAAATTGACTGTATTTTTTATTACCTAAAACCAGTTACCTACATGTATTACTAAAAACAATGTTTTTTCATGAATAGGTACATAATCTTATGTAACTAAAAATTCTTTTATAGAAATAACTCTATAATTATTTCAAATATTCTAAGGGGGGATTGAAATAGTATATTCTTTCTAAGGGGAGAAATAATATACACTATGGGGGGTGTTTTATATCATTATTTTACCATATCAAATACAATGATATTTTAAAAAAGAAATCAATAAAACTATAAGTCAAATATAAGGTATATGTTGATAAAAATCAACTAATAATAAATTAATTTTTATTTTAATTAGATTTTGAAAGTCAATTTTTTTAAACTCCCAACGTAATTTATAAGTTATCATAATTATAGGTTTCTATTTCTTATCGAGATAGAAACATTACCGGTTTATTATGCAGAGATTTGATTCGCATTTTATTGTCATGTGTCTCTAATTATTTTTCATATACTTAACTAAATTCTATTTCGATTGGTTGTGGTTTGGGTCGTTTTATTATCTTTACCACTCGTATAACCATACTTTAATTTATAATTAAATGTCATACAATTTATTAAAAGGTAAAAGAGGAATTATTTTTGGGGCGCTTGACGAAAATTCGATCGCTTGGAAAACCGCAGAACGTGTTTATGAAGAGGGAGGAAGTTTTGTTCTTACTAATGCTCCTGTTGCAATGCGAATGGGGGCTATAAATACTCTTGCAGAAAAAACCAACACTCAAGTTATACCTGCAGATGCTACTTCGTTAGAGGATTTAGAAAATCTGGTGGATAAAGCAATGGAAATTTTGGGTGGTAAACTTGATTTTGTTTTACATTCTATAGGGATGTCGATCAATGTACGTAAAGGACGTCACTATACAGATCAGAACTATGACTGGACGCAAAAAGGATTAGATGTATCTGCACTTTCTTTTCATAAGACAATGCAAACGCTATATAAGAAAAAGGCAATGAATGACTGGGGGAGTATAGTTGGATTGACATACATGGCAGCGCAGCGTGTGTTTCCTGATTATAATGATATGGCAGATAATAAAGCATATTTAGAATCTATTGCTCGTAGTTTTGGGTATTTCTTTGGTAGAGAGAGTAATGTACGAGTGAATACAATTTCTCAATCTCCAACCCCAACAACAGCAGGAAAAGGAGTGAAAGGATTTGATGGATTTATAGAATACGCAAATAAAATGTCTCCTCTAGGTAATGCTACAGCTGCAGAGTGCGCTGATTATACCATTACATTATTCTCTGATTTAACCAAAAAAGTAACCCTTCAGAATTTATACCACGACGGAGGTTTTTCTAATATGGGAGTAAGCCAGTTAGTTATGGATAAATTTGTAGGAGAAGAATAAAGTTTTTCTAAAAAAAAAACTACTATAAGATTAGTGAAAAATCCCATTCTTAATTGGTAATGGGATTTTTTATTTAGACCACTTACCTTTGCAATATGGAAATATATTTCTCCTTTATTGTGCCTGTATATAACAGGCCAAATGAGATTAAAGAGCTGCTGGATAGCATGGTGGTTATGGATTATGCCAAACCATATGAGATTGTAATTGTCGAAGATGGATCGTCTGATACATCAAAAGAGGTTATAGATACTTTTGCAGATAGGTTGTCTATAAGTTATTACCAAAAGCCAAATACCGGCCCGGGAGATTCTCGTAACTATGGTATGCGTAAGGCTAAAGGTAACTATTTTGTTATTCTTGATAGTGATGTGATATTACCAAAAGAGTATTTGGCTAAAGCAGAACGTTTTTTATCCGATACTTTTGTACATTGTTACGGAGGCCCCGATGATGCTCATCAAAGCTTTTCTAACCTTCAGAAAGCGATAAGTTATAGTATGACTTCGTATTTAACTACTGGCGGAATTAGAGGACGTAAAAATACATTAGGAAAATTTCAACCTCGTAGTTTTAATATGGGATTGTCAAAAGAAGCTTTTCAGGCTTCGGGTGGCTTCGGAAACATACACCCAGGAGAAGACCCGGATCTTACCATAAGATTATGGAAATTAGGATATGACACTACATTAATTCCTGATGCTAAGGTGTTTCACAAAAGAAGGATCTCCTGGCAAAAATTCTATATACAGGTGAACAAGTTTGGATTAGTACGACCTATTTTAAATCGATGGCATCCTGATACAGCCAAAATTACATATTGGTTCCCTACCTTATTCTTGCTATACATCGTATTTTCTGTAGTGACTGCACTTTTAGGATGGTGGTATTTTATTGCTATTTTAGGAATGTATTTAGGGATTATTTTTCTAGGTGCTACGCTAGAATATAAGAATCTGTCTATAGGAGTACAATCTATTTTGGCAGTTTTGATACAATTTTATGGATACGGAAAAGGATTCCTGAAATCTTATTATTATATTCATCTATTGAAAAAAGTACCCGAAAAGCAATTTAAGAAATTGTTTTTTTCAAAGTAATTTGTATGTCAGCTAGAAAAAAGAATAGATTTTCATTAAAAAGGAATAATGTAAAAACCTTTTTGTTTTTTCTAATATTTACTTCGCTCTTGTGGTTATTTATACAATTCTCTAAAAACTATACCCAAGAAGTAGAAGTAGCTATACGATATACCAATATACCACAAGACAAAATTTTTAATGAGCAGAGTGACCAAACATTAAGAATGGTTCTTAATGGAAATGGTTTTAGATTAATGAATCATAATTGGAGTAGACCAACATTACAATTTAATGTAGAAGATGCAGTTAGTAATAGCGGAGATCAATATTATTTTCGTGTTGATAAAGAATCTTCGGTGTTAAAAAATAAATTGGACTTTAAAGGAAGGGTTTTATCTGTGCAAAAAGATACCATACGATTAAAATTAGATCATAATCTGGAAAAAAAGATCCCTGTTAAAATTGCCGAAAAGATTCAGTATGCTATTGGATATGGTAGTGATAAGGGACTAGTAGTTTCTCCTGATTCTATAACAATTAGTGGTCCTTCACAAATTATAGATACGATACAATATATCACAACTGAAAATCTAAATTTAGAAGGGTTAAATGTTAACTATACTTCAAAATTGGACATAAATATAGAAGAATTACCAACCACCATTACTGTTACTCCTGCGCAGGTAGAAGCTCACGTTTTGGTGAGTAAATTTACCGAAGGAGATCAAAAAATTCCTATAACACTAAATAATATACCAGAAGGTACAGAAATTAAGATTTTTCCTAAAGAAATTTCTGTTGTATACAGGGTAGGATTGGATAAGTATAATGAAATAAGCCCGAGAGATTTTATGGTAGTAGCTGATTATGCCAAAGCATCCGAAGAGAGTTTGTTTTTAACTTTAGAGCTGGTGAATAAACCAGATTATATTCATGATGTACGGTTACAGGTGAAACAAGTTCAATTTGTAGTTTTGAAATAAGTTAGAATATGAAAGTAGTAGGTCTAACAGGTGGGATAGGTAGTGGAAAATCTACAGTAGCCAAAATGTTTGAACAACTAGGGGTTGCAGTTTATATAGCCGACATTGAAGCTAAAAGGCTTATGAATGAGGATGAATTAGTAAAAAAACAAATTATTGCTTTATTAGGAAATGATTCTTATATAAACGAAGAATTAAACAGATCTTATATAGCAAATGTAGTGTTTAATGACTCTTCAAAACTACTTCAGTTAAATGCAATTGTTCACCCCGCTGTGGCAAACCATTTTGATTGTTGGAAAAGTAAACAAAAAGGAAATTATGTCGTAAAGGAGGCAGCTATACTTTTTGAAAATGAAGGCCATAAACAATGTGATTATACTATTCTTGTGTCGGCACCAATAGAAACAAGAATTGAACGCGTCCTAAAAAGAGACAAAACGACCAGGGAAGATATCCTTTCTAGGATGAATAATCAGTGGGAAGATGCTCGAAAAATCCCATTAGCCGATTTTATAATATATAATGAAAATATAAAAGATACTGAAAATCAAGTACATATAATTCATAAAGAAATATCTTCATAAAATGTTTGTAATCCGAATCTTTCATTTTGTTAACATTTGGTTAAACCCTAAAGTAGCTAAATGTTAAAGTCTTACTTTTGAGTTATGAATAAAAGGTTATTCGTGTTGCTGATAATCCTAATGAGTTTATCGTTAATTGGGATTATTTTTGTTCAGGGATATTGGATTAACAACACTGTAGAGAATAATGAAGAACAGTTTTCTTTTAATGCGAAACAAATACTGATATCTGTATCTAATAGAATTCAATACAGAGAGTTTGAAGAAATGTTTTTTCCATTACAAGAGATTCTGGATAGCATAGAAGAGCCTGATAACAAAACTATACGTCAGCTTCTAAATATTAGTATTGATAATACGACAAAGTCGTTTACGCATACAGATGGTATTTTAGAAGAAGATTATAAGTTGTTTTCGTCTTTTATAAATTTAAATATTGATACGGTTCGATTAAAAAATATATTAAATCGTAATACCGATGCTGCCATACAAAATGATAAAAGTGATTTTGTAAGGCAAAATTCTAAATCCAAACTAGAGAGAATACGTGGGTTAACAGACCTGCAGAGAATGGATTATGAAATAGTAATAGGAGAAATTGCCAGTTTTATACCAATACATAGAAGAGTTCAAAAAAGAGAAATAGATTATCTGTTAAGGAAAGAACTGGAAGAGAGAGATATAAAAGTAGACTTTGAATATGCTATTTATAGTAACGCTTTAGCAACCAAAGTACGTTCTGATGATTTTAGTTTGGATTATCCAACAACATATGCAATACCACTTTTTGTAAATGATGAAGGTGTAAGTGAATATCAGCTATATGTTAATTTTACTGGAAAAAAGCAATATGTACTTTCCTCTATCAAAGGAATGGCCATATTATCTATAATATTTACGTTAATTATTGTAGTTGCATATTCCAGTGCTTTATCACAATTGATGCAGCAACGGCAGATATCTCAGATTAAAACAGATTTTATTAATAATATGACGCATGAGCTTAAGACTCCTATTGCTACTATTAATTTGGCATTAGATTCTATAAAGAACCCTAAAATAGGAGGAGATCCAGAGAAAGTGCAGCGTTATATGAGTATGATACGTGAAGAAAATAAAAGAATGCATGCCCAGGTAGAAAATGTGTTAAGAATATCTCAGTTAGAGAAAAATGAACTTAACATTAAAAAAGAAAGACAAGAGTTGCATGATATTATTGAAGATGCAATTACTCATGTATCTCTAATTGTAGAAAATAGAGAAGGGTATGTGAAAATGCATCTGGGAGCACTTAAAACTACGGTATTGGCTAATGATAGTCATTTGACTAATGTAGTTGTGAATATTTTGGATAATGCAATAAAATATTCAGAAAATGAACCTAAAATAGATGTGTATACAGAAAATGTAAAAAATAGTATTGTTCTTAAAGTTCGTGATCAAGGAATTGGAATGAGTAAAGTAGCACAGAAAAAGATTTTTGAAAAGTTCTTTAGAGAACATACCGGAGATCTTCATAATGTAAAAGGACACGGATTAGGACTAACATATGTGAAGAGAATTATAGATGATCATCATGGTCAGATATGGGTGGAGAGTGAAAGGGGAAAAGGCTCCACATTTATAATTAAATTACCGTTAATATCTTAAAATATGGAAACAGAAAACAAAAAGATTTTGCTTGTAGAAGATGATCCAAACTTTGGAACAGTATTAAAGGATTATCTAGTAATGAACGATTATGATGTTGTGCATGCTAAAAATGGTATGGAAGGCTTCGAAAAATTCAAAAAGGATGATTATGATATGTGTATTCTTGATGTCATGATGCCTTATAAAGATGGATTTACATTAGCAAAGGAGATTAGAGAAAAAAATGAAGAAATACCAATCATCTTTTTAACTGCAAAAGCAATGAAAGAAGATGTGTTGAAAGGATACAAAGTAGGAGCAGATGATTATCTTAATAAACCTTTTGATAGCGAAGTGTTATTAATGAAAATACAAGCTATTATGCAGCGTAAAAGCACAGAATCTGTTGCCGATAGTAAACAGTTTGAGTTTAACGTTGGAGGCTTTCATCTTAATTCAAAACTTCGTTTTTTAACGTTTAAAGAAGAAGATCCTATTAAACTTTCTCCAAAAGAAAATGAATTACTTCGCTTACTAGCATTACATCTTAATGATTTAATGCCTAGAGAATTAGCATTAACAAAAATATGGAGAGATGATAATTATTTTACCTCTCGTAGTATGGATGTATATATAGCTAAACTTAGAAAATATTTAAAGAAAGACGAAAATGTCGAAATTCTTAATATTCACGGAGAAGGATTTAGACTAGTTGTAAGAAACGAAGAATCGTAGGAATAGTAACGGTAACTAACTTCTAAAAGTTCACTATGTGTAATGTATCATAGTGAGCTTTTTTTTATGTGCATTATAATAGATTCAATATCTTCTTTGTAGTCATACCAACTAATTTCTAAATCTTTTTTAAACCAGGTAAGTTGTCTTTTGGCAAAACGTCTGGTGTTTTTTTTGATTTCAGAAAGAGCAAAATCCAAATCCCATTCTTCATCCAGGTATTTAAATATTTCTTTATATCCAACAGTGTTTAATGCATTTAATGATTTATACGGGTAAAGGCTTTTTACTTCATCAAGTAAACCTGCTTCAACCATTAGTGCTACGCGTTGGTTTATTCTGTCATAAATAGTTTGCCTTTCTGCAGTAATTCCAATTTTGATTATATTAAAAGGTCGTTTCTTTCGTGGTTTAGTAAGAAATGATGAATAAGGTTCTCCACTACCAATACATACTTCTAGAGCTCTCATAACTCTATGGGTATTGTTTAGGTCTACCTTCTCATAATATAATGGATCCAAAACTTTTAGTTGTTGCTGCAAATTTTCGATTCCTTTGCTTTTATATTCTTTTTGAAGTTCTTGTCTAATCTTTATATCTATTTCAGGAAAAAGATCCAGCCCTTTGGTTACTGCATCGATATAGAGTCCAGAGCCTCCAATAAGAATAGCATAGTTGTTATTTTTGAATAACTCATTAAGTTTATCTAAAGCATCTTTCTCAAAATCACCTACGCTATATTCATTTTTGATACTTATGTGTTGAATAAAATGATGTTTAGCTTGCTTTAATTCATCAGGAGAAGGGGCTGCAGTACCTATGCTCATTTCTTTATAAAACTGCCTGCTATCTGCAGAGACAATTTCGCAATTAAAATGTTTTGCAAGTGCAATACTTAAGCTAGTTTTACCTATAGCCGTCGGACCAACAACCACAATTAGATTTTTATTCATGGTCATGGTGTAAGTCTTTTCCGCATTTATGGCAGAATTTAGCATTGTCATTATGCTCATTTTCACTACAGTGACTGCAGGATTGAGTATTTAAATGTACTTTACGAGCTTGATGATGTGTGTATTCGGCACTTACAATACCTGTAGGAACAGCAATAATACCATAACCCATAATCATAATAATGGCTGCAAGAAATTGCCCTAGCGGAGTAACAGGAGCAATATCACCATAGCCAACGGTTGTTAGTGTAACAATACACCAATATACGCTTATGGGAATGCTTTTAAAACCACTTTCTTCTCCTTCTATAATATACATTACCGTACCCATAATTATACATAACACTAATACAGCAAATAGAAATACCAATATTTTGGCTCTACTATCTTTTATAGCTTTGGCTAATCTGTTTGACTCGCCAATATATCTCGAGATTTTTAAAATTCTAAAAACCCGAAGTAACCTTAATGCTCTAACTGCCAATAATGCACTGGTACCTGTTATAAAAAATGATAAATATAATGGTATGGTAGATAAAAAATCAATGATCCCATAAAAACTAAAAATATAGGAGGCTGGTTTTTTTATAGAAATAATACGGGCAACATATTCAAAAGTAAAGAATATAGTGATGATCCATTCTGCATAATACAAAAACGTATAGGTTTCAGCAGATAGTCCTTTTACACTTTCGAGCATTACAAAGATGATGCTCAATACTATTAAGATAAGTAGAGTTACATCAAATAATTTTCCTATAGGAGTATCGGCTTCATAAATGATGTCGTGTAATTGGTTTTTCCAGTTCTTATGCGATGAATTATTGTCCAAATTTCTTGATTTTGAATAAAAGTACTAAAAAAACTAATGTACCCTTCTTACTGCTATAAGAGTATTATTTTCTATTTCGATAATAAGATTAAAGAAATCTTTAAGTGTTTTATAGTATTCTACAGGATAATATGAAGAATTAAATGTTATTCTATGAGTAATAATTAATTGTTTTTCATTTTTTTGAAAATTGACACCTACCTGACCTAGATGATTAGGAATGGCATACAAAGAATTTTTTGGTACATCAATAAATTCGTAATTTTCGGGTAACTCGATAGAAACCAGGTATGTATATGAATCTGAATAACCAAAATCAACAGGGTATGTTCTTTGATTAAGTTTGAAAGGAGTTTCTTTAAAAAAGGGTAGGGTAAATGGTTTTATGTAAACCGTATTGTCTATTGTTTCAGTACTTCTTGTGAATTGAAACTCTTCTTCAAATGGTTTATCATAATTCTTCTCATCTTTAATACTAATGTTGGTTATTTTTACTTCCGGGTTTTTCTTTTTCCTTATGTCTAAATAACTTTGTTTGTTTACCTGATCTAGTTCTTTTCTTTTGTAGTATCCATGGTAACCAGCGAAAACGTGTTTTGCTTTACCGTCTAATTCTAATTCTTCGTTTAGTTTTAGTTCTTCTTTATAAAAAATTAAAGAACGCTTTACGGGCTTTATATCTATCCATGAACTACCATTTTTAAAATCTAATAACCTACCCTGTACGTTTAAGCATCTAAAAGGTACTTCTCCGAATGCTAAATTATTTTCTGTAGCATCTAAAAGAAATGTTTCATCTTCGATAGTTAATTGTGTAATTAAGTAATTAAAATCAGAGATTACAGGGTGTATGGTTGTAGCGTAGCCATTATTTCTTGTGGATAGTAATACAGGGTAAGCTTTAAATTGTTGTTGTTTTAGTGTGTTATGTAATAAAATATTTATACCAGAGACATTACCCGATTTAGAGTTAATTACTTCAGAAATAGAAGTACCTTTAAAAATGTCATTCTTTTTGTTCCATTTATAATGATCGGCAATATAACGATATATTGCCTTTGCTTTGATCACGTCATTAGGCATTGATTGTATAGTATCGGGAAGAATGTTTTTGGTGATTCCTGTTTTTTTGAGTTGCCCCCCAATGGCTATTTCTTTTTTTAATTTAAGATCAACATTTTTCCAGGTTTCGGTATATTTGGTATTGACTCCATCAAATCCTTTAAATTCTTTTAATTCATACTCAATACGAGAAAAATAATTACTCTTTGCTGTCATATATTTTTCTTCTTTGAAAGCAGGAATATCTTTCATGATATATGTGTTATGAGAACAATCGGCAGATCCTAAACCTGATGCTTGAAGACAATTTTTTTTAATAGTAGATTCGCTGGTGCTTAGTTTTAGAGTTCCTACAAGCTTTATATTGTAAACATAATTACCAGGTAAATCAGCTATAAACTCACTATACATTTTAGGTATGTCATCCTGAAACTCCCAGCCATTAAAATTATACATAAAGGGGGATTCTACCTGGTATTTATAAGTAAGTACAGATCCTGGTTTTATATTAGAAAATGTAAATTTTACAGAAGTGAAGTTTTGATCATGTTTTTCGTAATAAATTTGGTCTTTTTCTACTTTGGTCTTAATAACTTTACCTTGTTCGAGATTATAAGTATATGCCACCAGGTTGTTAAAAGATTCTTTATTCCTTTTGTTTCTATATAAAAGAACTTTTATTGTAGCATGATCAAACCCTTGCTCGTTTAATATTTTGACTTTTGCTTCATAATCTGTTAACAAATTATAACCACCGCCATTTTCAACTCTACTAAACCCTTTTTCGTAGATAAAAAAGGCATTTGCTGTGCTGTCGTTTTTATATGTTGTACTCTGTAAATCAATCATACTTACAACCATGTTTTTATCATTGTAAGCTTCTTGAGCACTTATTAGAAAAGAGAAGGTGGTTAGGAATACAAAGAATAGAATTCTATACATTTTTTTGTAGTTTGATAATCTTTAGTCTTTTATGTGTGCGCACATAACTTTGAATAATGTGTTGAGCATCTCTATTGTGGGTCATTGGGGTAATAATAGAGCGTAAAATCTCTATATTATTGATCTGATGATTGAGATTGAAGTACCCTATACCTTTAAATTTTCCTTCTTCGACCAATATTACACTTTGCTCGTCAATATCTCTTCCTCGATCTACAATAATCATATCCTGACTTTGAAACGAGGTATTGAAAATAAGTTTTTGCGCCCTAATATTATATTCTTCTGCAGGTTCATTATAAATACAAGCACCATTACACTGTTTTATAGTATAGTTAAAGCAATTACTTTCTCCATTATCCAGACCCATCAACTTTTGACATAAATTATATTCTTCTGTCCATCGATGCATATAAGTCTTAGCTTGCTGTTTATTAGAAAAAGTAGTGATACTTATTTTACGGTGATCTGCTTTTTGAACTTTGAAATTTATATACCCATTGTCATCTGTAAATTGATATAGTGCCTGATCAAACTTTGTTTTACGTAATGCTCTATTATACTTTGGTTTGTTACGCTTTATCTCTTCGCTTTCTTTTAGCAAAGCTAAAAGTTCACTTCCTGTATTCTCATACGTAACACTAACCACCTCTTCCTGTATTCTTTTAGATTTTCTATTGTCGTTTGTGAAATGTTGGTTGAGGCGTTTTTTTATGTTTTTACTTTTACCAATATATATAATAGTCCCATCTTCGCGATGCATATAATATACTCCCGTTGCTGTAGGAGCATCTTCAATTAATCGAAGAAGCTTATCATCGACCTGTCGCTTAGTCTCTGTTCTAACGGTTTCTGTAATTATTTTTTTCTCTATGTCTTTTGTGAGCAAGAGTTTAAATAACTTTACCGTAGCCAGGGCATCACCATTGGCTCGGTGTCTATCAGAAAGAGGGATGCCAAGCCCACGAACAAGTTTACCTAAACTATAAGATTGTTGATCTGGGATTAATTTTTTAGAAAGTTCTACAGTGCATAAAGATTGCCGTTCGAATTCGAATCCTAATCTCGAGAATTCGGTTCTTAAAATTCTATAGTCAAAACTAGAATTATGTGCAACGATAACACAGTCGGTGGTAATTTCAACAATTCTTTTGGCTATTTCATAAAACTTGGGTGCATTGCGAAGCATTTGATTATTTATCCCGGTAAGATTAGCTACAAATGGCTGTATGGGACGTTCGGGGTTAACTAGGCTTATAAACTGATCTACTACATCATGTCCGTCAAATTTATAAATAGCAATTTCAGTAATTCCTTCTTCATTATATTTTCCTCCGGTTGTTTCAATATCTAAAATTGCATACATATAATTTGGTAATCTTTATTTTTTCAAGCTAAGTTTAATAAGGGCATTATTATTATTTTATTTATCAATTTGGTAAATCAAGTTACTAATGTTGGTAATTTCTGGCTCCAAAAATAGAGCTTCCTATTCTAACCATAGTACTTCCGCAGTCAATAGCCATTTTGTAATCTCCACTCATGCCTATCGATAAGGTTTTTAGTTGAGGGTATTTTGTTTTTATATTTTCAAAGAAAGTTGCAATTTTTCTAAACTCATCCTGTATTTGCTGTTCATCATTTGTAAAAGTCGCCATGCCCATAAGC
Source organism: Aquimarina atlantica (assembly GCF_000626715.1). Classification (GTDB taxonomy): domain Bacteria; phylum Bacteroidota; class Bacteroidia; order Flavobacteriales; family Flavobacteriaceae; genus Aquimarina; species Aquimarina atlantica. The sequence continues at coordinate 68,620 of NZ_AQRA01000009.1, forward strand.
CCCTGAATATTAACATTAGTTAAATTCTTAACTTCTTCATTATTTAGTAAGGCGATAGCATCCTGTTCTGATAAACCAAATTTACTTTCTTCTTTAGCAATTTTGATTTGTAATAGACAATTAATAGTTCTATTGTGTTTTTTTGCCTGTTTATTGATTTCTTTAAGTAATTTGTAACTATCTACTGCATGAATGAGATCTACAAAGGGAGCCATATACTTAACCTTGTTAGTTTGTACATGCCCAATCATATGCCAGCTAATATCCTTTGGCATGGTTTCCCACTTTTCGGTCATTTCCTGAATCTTATTTTCACCAAAAATTCTTTGACCAGCATCATAGGCATTCATTAGATCAGAAACAGGTTTGGTTTTGGATACTGCTACCAGAGTAACTCCTTCAGGAATTGATGTTTTTATTTCATGAAGTTTTTTTTCGATATCATTCATAGTTTGCAAAGATATCTAAAATCATTTTTTTTATTGATATTGATTATCCGTTATTTATTTATAAATCAAAGGCGAATTTTGATCTTTTTTATATCAAATAATTAGCTAATTGTTTTCTTGACTAAAAAATAAATAGAAAAGGATGTTTATATCAAACATCCTCTGTATTATGTATTGTCACTACTTGATTAAGTATAAAATTAAAATTCGTAAATGGTGATTCCACTTCTTAATTTTGGTTCTATATATGTGCTTTTTGGAGGCATTTTTAATCCTTCGTCCGCAATTTTTTTGACTTGCTCTACAGATGCAGGAAAAAGCCCAAATCCTACTTTATATTCTCCATTGTCAACATCACTTTTTACCTTTACAATTCCATTCTTACCATGTGAGTATTCGATACGAGTATCTGTGCGCAAATCTTCGATACCTAAAATAGGTTTTAATACCGTTTTATATAAAATCTGCGCATCTAATTCCTCTAGCGCATCTGTAAATTCATAAGTTGTTTTTCTTAGATACAATGAATAAAACTCATCGTCAATATACATACTAAAATGATGAGGTTTTGAAGGTCTGTATACTTCTGGTCCTCTATTTTCAATACGAAACCATTCATCTAGTTTGATTAGAAACTCTTCTTTGGATAATCCATTTAGATCTTTTACTAATCTATTAAATTCATAAATTTTTAAATCAGATTCAGGAATCAAATAACTCATAAAAAAATTATAAGCTTCATTGCCGTTATGTTCGGGGTTATTTTCTTTTAAATCCTGAGATAGTAAGTAAGATGAGGCAGAACGATGATGGCCATCTGCTATATATACGGTTTTAATAGAAGAAAAGGCATCTTGTATCTCGCTAATAGATTTTTGATCCTCTATTTTCCATAGATAATGTGTATCGCGATTTGTAGTTGTAAATTCATATTCTGCTCTTGCTCCAACAGTTTCTGAAATAATTTTTGAAATAGAATCATTATCAGGATAAGTTAGTAATACAGGTTCTGCATTAAAGCCAACTGTTTTTAGATACTCTTTAAAAGTGCTTTCACGATCTTGAAGCGTATCTTCATGTTTTTTGATAACATCATTATGATAATCTTCTGTACTGGCCGCAGCTATAATACCGCAAAATGATTCTTGTTCACGATTTACAATTTTGTAAACATAATAACAAGGACTATCCTCTTGCATAAAAATTTCATCTTCTTTAAATTCCAGATATCGATTTCGAACCAACTTATAACGTTCTTCTCCCGATATTTCTTTATGGTATTTATATCCAGGGTTTACAATATGTAAAAAAGAATAAGGATTGTAATCCATTCTTGAATCTCGCTCAAAAGAAGTGTAACTTTGATATGATCTGGAAGCCACCAGATTTACTTTATCTCTTGTTGGTCGTATAGCCTTAAACGGATGAATTTTTGCCATTAATTATTATTTATAAATTTTGTAGGATCCAGATATCCAGATCTGTCATTTGCATATCCGCCACCGATATCCATAAAAATATCGTCTCTGATTTCTAGATGCAAATGAGCCAAATATATACCATTTGCATTACCTATAGTTGCTATTAAAGCTCCTTTTTTAACAAAATCTCCTTCTTTTACAAGTATAGAATCACAATGCGCATATACAGATTCATAATATTTTCCTTTGTATCTATGTATTACTCTTATAACATTACCCCAGCCTCCTTTAATGTCTTTAGCAAAAGAAACATATCCATTAGCAATGGTATATATGGGGTCTCCTAGATCTGTATTACCTCCTCCAACACCATTCCAGTCATCACCTAAGTGATTGTTTTCTCTAAATTTTTGGGCATTATAATAGCCTTCAGCATTTGGTTTACCAATCGGATAATCAAAATCAGAAGCGATAAATTCTGGATTTTCCTTAAAAAGAGATGTATAGATCTGATATGGATCTTGATTACGATTTATAACAGCGCTAACGGTCTCATTTCTGTTTTTGCAGGAAATCAAGGTTAAAACTATAATCAGCACCAGGATTTTGTTCATCGTAAGATCAGGAAGTAAATACTAAATTACGAACTATACGAACTGTTTGGATACGATTTCTGCTTTTCTACTTTCAGAATAATCATAGAATCCTTCTCCACTTTTTACTCCGAGTTTACCAGCCATAACCATATTAACTAATAATGGACAGGGAGCATATTTTGGATTTTTGAAACCATCATACATTACATTAAGAATAGAAAGACAAACATCAAGACCAATAAAATCGGCTAATTGTAATGGACCCATAGGATGTGCCATTCCTAATTTCATAACAGTATCAATCTCTGATACTCCTGCTACACCATTATATAAAGTCTCTATGGATTCGTTAATCATTGGCATAAGGATACGATTTGCTACAAATCCAGGATAATCATTTACTTCTACAGGGATTTTACCTAATGTTTTAGACAATTCCATGATAGTAGAAGTCACCTCGTCAGAGGTATTGTACCCTCTAATGATCTCAACTAATTTCATAATAGGCACGGGATTCATAAAATGCATACCAATAACCATCTCAGGACGATTGGTTACAGCAGCAATTTGCGTAATCGATATCGATGAAGTGTTAGAAGCTAAAATTGTATCTTCTGGGCATGCCTCACTAAGCTCTTTGAAAATTTTTAGCTTTAAGTCTACATTTTCTGTAGCAGCTTCAACGACAAGACCTGCATATTCTACTCCTTCTTTGATATTGGTATAAGTAGAGATATTGGCAAGTGTAGCTTCTTTATCGGCTTCCGATATTTTTTCTTTAGCAATCATCCTGTCTAAATTCTTTGTGATTGTGGCTAAGCCTTTATCCAAAGATTGTTGAGAAATATCAATAAGCTGTACTTTAAATCCTTTTTGAGCAAAAGTATGTGCAATACCATTCCCCATAGTTCCTGCACCGATTACTGCAATGTTTTTCATATGTATATTGTTTATTTGATGTATATGTGTAAATTTTGTTTTTAATGAGCAAAGCAATCAATGATTTTTAAAGCAACTTCTAATGCCTTTTTTCCTTGCTCTAAAGATACTACAGGTGTAGTATCATTTTTTATGGCTTCTGCAAAGGTGTCTAATTCATCTAATATTGCATTATTAGATGGAACATTAGGGTTGTCAAAATAGATTTGTTTTTTCACACCTTCAGCATTTTGCAATATCATAGCAAAATCATCTGGAGTCTCAGGAGCATCTTTCATCTTTACGACCTCACATTTTTTTTCAAAGAAATCAACCGAGATATAGGCATCACGTTGAAAAAATCTGGATTTTCGCATATTCTTAAGAGAAATCCTACTGGCCGTAAGATTAGCTACACAACCATTTTCAAATTCTATTCGAGCATTGGCAATATCAGGAGTTTCACTAATTACAGATACTCCACTGGCACTAATATGTTTTACTTCAGAGTGTACTACACTTAGTATTGCATCTATATCATGAATCATAAGATCAAGAACTACAGGAACATCTGTACCTCTGGGATTAAACTCTGCTAATCTGTGCGATTCGATAAACATTGGATTGTCAATCTTACTGGCTACCGCAGTGTATGCAGGATTAAAACGTTCTACGTGTCCTACTTGTCCTTTTACATGGTGTGCATTTGCCAAATCAATAAGTTGTTGGGCTTCTGCTACAGTATTAGTAATTGGTTTTTCTATAAAGACGTGTTTGCCCGCTTTTATTGCTTGCTTAGCTACATCAAAATGAGCAAAAGTTGGGGTAACAATATCAACTACATCTACTGCATCAATTAATTCTTCGATAGAGTTAAAAAGTTGATAACCAAATTCCTCTACTATAGATTTAGCTTGAGTTTCGCTAGCATCGTAGAAACCTATAAGGTCATAATTTTCTGATTGTTGTAGAAGACGTAAATGGATTTTACCAAGGTGTCCCGCACCGAGTACTCCGGCTTTGAGCATAATATATTGATTTTACACAAAAATAGTATTATTTATAAATTTTAAATCCTAATTATATCTAAAATGCAAAATTTTAGTTCGAAGAAAGAAATAGTTTGCAAATCTTTAAAATCTTTATGTAATTTTAGCCTGCTAAATAACCCTTAGAATAGTGAAAGATACCCTTAGACATGCCGGAAAAAGAAAACAATTAGTAGACGTATTGATTAAAAAAGGAATCAAAAATAAAACTGTGCTATCTGCTATAGAGAAGATACCCAGACATTTGTTTATGGATTCTAGTTTTGAAGATCATGCATATCAGGATAAAGCTTTTCCGATTGCTGCAGATCAAACCATTTCTCAGCCCTATACTGTAGCGTTTCAAACAGAATTATTAGAAATAGAAAAAGGAGATAAGGTGTTAGAAATTGGTACGGGATCGGGATACCAGACTGCAGTTTTGTGCGAAATAGGAGCAAAAGTGTATAGTATAGAACGTCAAAAAGAATTGTTTAAAAAAACAAAATTATTTTTGTCTAAACTTGGATATAGACCAAAACACTTGTCGTTTGGAGATGGGTATAAAGGCTTAAAAGAACATGCCCCGTACAATGGAATTATAGTAACAGCAGGAGCTCCTTTTGTTCCAAAACCATTATTAGGGCAACTGCAAATTAATGGCCGTTTGGTAATCCCTGTAGGAGAGGACGTGCAAATAATGACGCTTTTTGTTCGTAAAAGTGAAACAGAGTTCGAAAAACGAGAATTCGGAGAGTTTAGATTTGTTCCTTTGCTAGAGGATAAGAATTAGAAAAGGAATACATTTTTGAGAAAATCTTTTCTTAATGCATAATCCAAGATAAAAGTATATAAAATTTGGTATGGATAATAAGTCACTCACATTAGAATTGTTTGATCTTGTAAATAAGCGGAAATACACCTCCTCTGATATAGCAAAAATTGAAACGCTATTGAAAGAAGGGGCAGATGTAAATTATCAGGAACCCGAATATCCTTTTGAAACTATACTTTACAGAGTTATTTCTTCCTGGAAAAAAGAAGAAAGGTTAGCGATTGTAAAACTTCTGCAGTCATATAATGTAGATGTAAATGTAGAGTGTGATATTTTTTTACCAATCGAGCATGCAGCACAAAAAGGAGATGAAAAAGTAGTTGAGTTTTTATTAGAAAATGGAGCAGATGAAGGATTTCAGGCAACCCTAAAAATAGCAATTGAAGGAGAGCATATCGAAATTGCAAAAATATTGATTGATACAGGTATTAATCTTGATATGCACGAAGGGGCAGATGTACCTTTTCTAAATTATTGCACAGAGCCATATCGAATACGAGATAGAAAAAAAGAATATGATGTTGTACCCGGAGTAACAATTGCTCAGTTTTTGATAGATAGAGGAGCAAACCCTAATGGTTTACCTAATTCTTCTCTAACTCCTTTGCAGAATGCAGTGAATAACGATTTTTTTGAATTAGTAGAATTATTATTCGATAATGGTATTGAATCCATAGCAGAAGAAGATCCTATATTGCTTATGGTACAATCTGTAGAAATGGCTAAAATTTTACTGCAGAAGGGAGCAAATATTAATGTTCGAAGTGAAAAATATAGAGGATCGACACCTTTAATTTCAAGTATAAGTAAAGAAAACAGAAGTTTAATAGAATTTTTTATAGAAGAAAAAGCCAATTTATACTCAGTCGATAATGATGGTTTTACCGCTTTTCATCGAGCAGTTTTATTAGAAGACATAAATTTGATAAAATATCTGGCAGACTATTATGATATTAAAAAATGTGACGAAATTTACTCTCTATTGTCCATAGTCGATTCTACTTGGATAAAGAAAATAATAGAAGAACTGCTAAGTGATACTTAATTAAGAAAGAAAGTTTTTATTCTAAAAAATTGGTTACCCGAATGAAATAGACTCTTTTAGTTGCCAGGCTATCGATTTAATAAAACATCTACATCTCTTTCTACAATTTGATAATATAAAATATTAGGTTGCTCTATTTCGATTACATCTTTATCGAATTTGTGATTCCAAATAAAAACAGAGTGATTGAAGGTTTCGCTAAAATATTTTTCATAATATGGAAAGAAAGAATCGTGAAAAACTAATATTTTGAGATTGTTTTTGGCAGATGTGTTTTGGAAACGTTTTTCATAGAGTCTATCTGCATTATGGTAACCAATAGGTACCGTTAATTGATCTGTTTGCTCTATTGATTTTTCGGGAGTTTTAAATTTTAGATGGATAAAATCTTCCGTTTTACTATTCATCAACATGTTGTTTAGATCACCAATTTTGTTGTCTTCTACATATGCTTCCATGTTTTCTAGTTTGTATTGGCTAAATCTATCTTTTTTAAAATCTTGAGTTATAAAATTCATACTGGATTGATAAGCATAAAATCCTGCATAACCATTCCAATGCGTGTCTGTTTTGTGGTACAAAATCGTATCATTTCCTTTAGGGAAATTTGCTCCTAAATTTATAAAGTTAACATCAATAGTCTTACATAAAGAGTCTAATTGCTGAAGCTTTGTGTTTCTTTCATATTTTTTTATTTTGATCATATCACTATGGATCGTATGCTTATTAGGTGCTATTGCAATATAAAAGGCAACATTTCTTTCTTTAAGCCACTCTTTCCTATGAATTAAAAGTTTTTTCAAAGAGATTAATTCCTTTTTTGTGAATACCACTAAACCTTTTGATTCTGATAGTGCATTACTAAAATTATTTCCTAAAAATTTCCACTCATTTTCTGTTTCAATAACTTTGTTCGGAATTGGGTTTACATTCAGGACATTGGTTTTGAAATTGGTATAAATTTTCAGTAAATCAGATTTTAAAGGAAAGTTTCGTTTAAAATTTAAGCTGATTTTTTTTTCATTTTCCTTAAGTGGATCAACTTTTATCCTTAGGTTAACCAGGATAAAAGGTATCGAAATGATAGTGATACAAATAATTATAAAGGAAATTGTAATTTTTCTTTTCATTTTTTAAAATCTAAAATAAATAAAAGGATTATAAGAATCAGCAGCTATGTATATTATAGATAATATAAGGAGTATTAAAATATTAATATACCTAAAAGGTAGAAGCTTTGGGTTTTTTAATCTTTTTTCAAAATAAGGATATGTAGGTATTGCAAAGATAAGTGCTAATATACAAGTGAGTAGAAGTTCGGTGTTATAATTAAAATAGGTTATAAAATCATTTACAGAAGCATTCCCTTCGCTATACATAAACATTGTCTTAAGGTATTTAATAGCCTGCTCTAAAGTATCAGCTCTAAATAAAACCCAACCAACAAGTATGATTAGTAATGTATAAAGGTGTCGTAAAGGTTTCCAGGCTTTTTCTAAAATTTTATTAAAACCAATTCTTTCGATTACTATAAAAACCCCATGAAACAGACCCCATATTACGAAATTCCATTCAGAACCATGCCATAAACCTGTGATGAAGAATACGATAAATAAGTTTACATAAGTTCGATATTTGCCTTTTCTGTTTCCTCCCAGAGGAATATATAAATAGTCTTTGAACCAGGTAGAAAGAGATATGTGCCATCGTCTCCAAAATTCTTGAATACTTTTTGATATATATGGATAGTTGAAGTTTTCTAAAAAATTGAAACCAAACATTTTGCCTAATCCAATTGCCATATCCGAATAGCCAGAAAAATCATAATAAATCTGAAATGCATAAGAAATAACGCCTAACCAGGCATAATATGTCGAAACGTCACCTCCGCTTTCTGTAAAAATACTATCTGCTATACGGGCAAAAGTATTGGCTATAATCATTTTCTTGAATAGCCCTATTATGAAACGTTCTAGACCTTTGGCAAAACTGAAAATACTTACTTCTCTATTGGCTATTTCTCGCTGAATATCAATATACCGAACAATAGGCCCTGCTACTAATTGAGGGAACATGGTTACATAAGTAGCAAATTCTAGTAAACTTCTGTTAGCCTTTATATTTCCTCTATAGACGTCTATAGTGTATGACATGGTTTGAAAAACATAAAAACTAATTCCTAATGGTAACACAACTTCAGGAATGTTATGTAAACTACTAGAATCTATTTGTAGTAAATCTAATACAGCGTATAAGTTATCAATAGCAAAATTGAAGTATTTAAAAATCCCAAGTGTTACTAAATTTGTGAGAATAGAGATTCTTAAACCAAGTTTTCGCTTCCCTTCTTCAATTAAAATACCACACTTGTAATCAACCAAAGTAGAAAACAACATCACCAGTACCAAGAGTTTTTCACCGTAGGTATAAAAATAGATACTAGCTATAAGTAATACCAGGTTTCTATACTTTTTAGGAACAATAAAATATAATAGTAATGTTAAAGGGAAAAAAAGAAGTAAAAAATAAGCGCTACTAAATACCATGTGTGATCTGCGAAAAGATGAATATAAGGTTAATTATTTAGTCATTTAATTGGGAAATACTATAAACAAAGGAGTCGAAAATATATTTTTTTGTAAAATGTTATATCGGATTGGTTCATGGATCAATTGTTATTTTCGAAAGTTTCTAATTACTTATATTCTTTTTTGATACGATCTAGGTTTCTTTTGTTATCCCTGTCTTTAATTGTTTCTCGTTTGTCATACATCTTTTTACCACGTGCAAGAACAATGTTAAGCTTTGCTAATCCACGATCATTTATAAATAATCGAGTAGGTATAATGGTTAATCCAGAATTTTTTACTTCTTTTTCAAGTTTTTTTAATTCCTTTTTGTTAAGTAATAGTTTCCGTTCACTTTTGGGATTGTGATTAAAATAAGTGGCATGAGAATACTCTTCTATATGCATATTAATAACAAATAATTCATTGTTGTTAAACTCACAGAAACTCTCTGCAATATTTGCTTTTCCTTCTCTTATAGCTTTTATCTCTGTACCAACGAGTTTAATTCCTGCAGTATATTTATCCAGGAATTCATATTCAAATTTGGCCTTACGGTTTAATATGTTGATTTTATTTGGATTCATATGGTATTCCGAAATACTTTTGTAAACGCCTACAAAAGTACAAAGCTTTCTTGAAAGAAAGCTTTAAACAAAAAACGAATATTTTAAATACTTTTTATAACTCCTGAAATTGTATTGTTGAAATCTTGCCATCTGCATTAAGTTGAAGGTCCATTCCTAAAGTTGCTTTATCAAATGTTACTTTATAACTATAAACCCCTTCGGCGGTTTCAACGAAAGTTATATTTTTCATATTACCGAATTGCCCGTAACAGCCATTTATAAAATTAGATACGCCTTCTTTAGTCATGCTTTCTTGCATTTCTAAGGTATACATCTCAAAAATTGCATTTACATCTTGTGCGTTAAAATTTTCTAGAAAAGTCTTTGTAGTACTTTCATAAGTACTTGCATCCTGGGCTACACCATATTGGATAGTAAAACAAGTAAAAAGTAAGATTAAATATTTCATGATATTTTCAATTTGGGGTTAGGAACTGCAAAATAATTATCTTTTCGTTAAAATTAAAAAAAACAATCTTCAATTTATATTTAGTAGAGTAAGTATAAAACTGGTTTTTCGTCTAAAAAAAACAATTAGTTGTATCTGTTATTTAGTTTAACAAAATTGTTACAATTATTGAAAAGAGAAAGGTTAATTTAGTTTTTTAAAGCGATTTTTATGCAACGTTATTTTATAGTATTAGTATTTGTTTTTTCTTCTGTCACTACTGTTTTTGCTCAGTTTTCTGCTCAGGAAATAGTAGATAAAACAATAGAAGAAGCTGGAGGAACCAATTATGATAGAGCCATTATACATTTCGTTTTTAGAGGGAAACAATATCGAAGTAAAAGGGGAGAAGGGATATATGAATTAGAGAGATTTGTAAAGGGGCCTAAAGGGATAACTCATGATGTGATAAGTAATACTGGTTTGAAAAGAACTATAGAAAATTGCCCGGTAGTAGTTGCAGATTCTTTGGTTACAAAAATAAGTGACGGAGTGAATTCTGTACATTATTTTGCTAGCCTTCCGTATGGACTTAATGCTCCGGCGGTGCATAAAAAACTAATGGGCGAATCGGTTATTAATGGATCTTCATATTACAAAATTAAAGTAACTTTTGATCAAGAAGGAGGAGGAACCGATTACGAGGATGAGTTTATGTACTGGATACACAAAGAGAACTATACTGTAGATTACCTGGCATATAAATATGCTGTAAACGGAGGAGGAATACGGTTTAGAGAAGCCTATAATCCAAGAAGTATAAACGGAATACGTTTTGTGGATTATAAAAATTATAAAACAGAAGACTTAACGACGCCACTATATAACCTTGACAAACTATTTGAAAAGAAGCAATTAAAATTACTTTCAAAAATAGAACTAGAAGATATTTATGTTTATATTGAAAGAGATTGTTGTTAGTTGATAGTGAGTACAGTATCGGTAATTATATCACCAGTAACTTTTATAATAAATAGTTTGCCATAGATTTTTTCATCAATAGCGCTATACTTTTCCTTACCAATAATTTTATTGACAAAAGCAGGTGTTGTATTACTGTGACCAACGACTACAACAGTTTTTCCTTTAGTTTTTTCCTGAAATTCGGTATCGTTTAAATTTCTGGGATTATATAAGATGAGTTCTAAATTTTTACTTTTGGCAATTGGTTCTGCTGTTTTTCTGGTTCTGATATAGTCTGTTGTATATACCATATCTACTGGTACATCAACAAGCATTTTTGCCCAATTCTCTGATCGTATTTTTCCAGCTTCGGTAAGGTCTGGATTACGATTACCAGGATCGCTAAGATCTTTTTCGGCATGTCTAACCAAGAAATATGTAGTAGTTACTTGTTGTTGAGGTGAATTACTTTGACAAGAACTAACCCAGGAAGAAAGAAAAATAAGTAAAATGAATATAGGTTTCATCTGTTTATGTTTATCGTTTAGATGCCAGATAAGACTTGATAATAGGTATTCTGGAAGTGCTGAAATTCTAGATTATACTTTAAGTCATGACATAAAACCAAATAATATCAGGTATAAAAATAGCTATTATAAAAATAATATTAACTTTTTTATACCTGATTCTATTATTCTAACATTCCCATTTGCCAAATAACGATACCCATGGATAGAATAGCAATGATAAAAAATCCTATATAAATATAGGAGCTTCTTCTTTTATTAGAAGAGCCTAAATCGCCAGAAGATTTCATATGGCCAGTTTTAAATGGTTACGTTCTATATTAAGACGAATAAAAAATGGAAATGTTACACTTTTTGTGGTTTTAATTGTAAAATTCTTTCTTCAAAACTAGTAGCAGATATGGGTTCTATTATGTTTTTAAATAGTTCCAGGAGTTCTTGATCGTGATTCCAGCGCTTTTGTTGTAATAAATTAAAGTGTACAAAAGAACTCCATAATACAGCCTTAAGCTCAGTTTTATCATGGTTCCACATTCTGATTTCTACATGCAATTGATTTTCTGTATATCGTATCAATTGAGAATCGATAACCACATTCTCCATAAGTAAGGCTGGTTTTAAATAAGCAATCTGGTTTGTGCCTACTACCCAGCTAATTCCTTGGTTTTTTGCTAGTTTAAAAATATCAAGGTTGTAGTATTGATCAATCTGATCTTCTCGTGCGTTGATCATATAATTAATATATGCAGCATTATTGAGATGGTTAAAAGGGTCACAATCCTGAAATCTTATTTTCGCTTTGCTTTCTGGTATTTTAGTTAATGTCATAATTTAATTTATTTTTATACCAATCGGTATATTTATGGTTAAAAAAAAATGATAATTATCGTTTAAGGTTTTTATGGATCATCATATCTATCTGATCCATGGTTTCAAGTAAATAGCTGTTATCTTCCATAGTATGGGTCATAAAAATAGCTCCCGTGATCATACTATATAATCGTTTTGCATATAACATCGAGTCTACTTCTTCTTTTATTTCTTTGCATTCTTTTCCGGCATCTATCAGTTTAGCGACATTGTTTTGGATTTTAGTGATTGCAGATTTTACGTGTTTAAAAAGAGAGGGAACCTGATATTTTGCATCAACCCCCATATTAAGTACAGGGCAACCGCCTACCTCCTGAGTAAAATTATAATAGTTTCGATAAAAGTCGGTAACCAAAAACAATTTCTCTAGAGGTGATTTGCTTAAAGATTGATGATCAGCTATACGGCCAATCATATTTCCTTCGGTCATCTTAAACGCAGCTATGGCTAATTCTTCTTTATTTTTAAAATTACCATAAATAGCACCTTTAGTGAGCCCGGTGGCTTTGGTGATATCACTCAAACTTGTTGCGGCATAGCCATTTTTGTTAAAAATGGGAGCAACGGTTTGAATTATAAATTCTGCTGTTTGTTCGGCTTTGGTAAGCATGTTTTACTAAAATGTATGATCAAATATACTAAAAAATACCAATCGGTATATTTTTTAACATAATGAATATTCTATTTTAACATATACAAAAACAAACTTAATAAAAAAGAAGTCTTTAGTTTTGGCGGATGTTGCTATAAATATGATCCAAAGGTTCTGTATTGGTAATACTTTTTGGAAGATTGCAAGCATCTTCTATATTCATTTTTTGAAAATCGAGTAAAAGGTCAAATTTTTCGAGAGCAACTTGAGCCTGGTCACATCCCACGTTGATGTTTCTAATATTGTTAGTTTTAATTTTTTTTGGATTACTACTCCTGTTTTCAAAATCTTTAAATTGACATTTTATAACATCTCTGTCTTTAAAATAAAAGCGTTCTTCAAGTGTTAATACAACATCTGCTAGTCTGCGCTTACCATAACGACTTTTTTCATAATCTTTATACCAAACTTTATGAATAGCATATTGAAAAAATAGTTGATTATCCCAAATATAAAATTCATCCCTAAATTTTACATGTCCTAAAGTATAGGTGTGTACGATATGTTTTAACTCTGTGCCGTTATAATAAAAGGTAAGCGACCCTTTTTCTGTTGATTCATTACAAGAATAGTCGGTATGGTGTTGTCTAAGCGTATTAGTATCTACTAATTCTCGGATTAATTGATATTTATTTCTAATATCAGATAAGGCTCCCTTTTTGCTTTGGCCCAGGGAGATGTGTGAAATTAATAGAAGTGCAAATAATATGGTTGGTCTCATTGAGGAAGCAATGTACTCAAAAACCTTGTTTTTTTCTTTATTTAGTTATTAACCATTGTAGGAATAATTTTGTTAATATCTACGGTAAAACCGTAATTCATGCTGTTCGACAAAATATAACATTGTTGATTTTTTTGTTTAAAACTAATAGAGCTATTGATTTTTTTAAAACCAATAGCTCTATTTTTAGGTGAATTTATTTTTATCTCTTCATTTAAGAAACCAAATTTTCCTGATTTCTAAATACTAGATTATCATCAAATTCATCGAGCAAAATTACACTTTCTGTAGAAATTTTACCTGCTAGAATTTCTTTTGATAGCTTATTTAAAACTTCTTTTTGAATTGTACGTTTCACTGGTCTAGCACCAAATTCTGGTTGAAAACCTCTTTCAGAAAGATAGGCTATAGCTTGTTCTGTAGCATCCAAAGTTATGTGTTGCTCTGCTAGCATTTTAGAAACGTGCTTTAACTGAAGCTTTACAATTTCATTGATATTAGCTTTGGTAAGCGGAGAAAACATAATGATATCATCTATTCTGTTTAAAAACTCAGGACGAACAGATTGTTTTAATAACCCTAATATTTCAACCTTGGCAGTCTCCATAGCGGTATCCATATCTTTGATAGCTTCGAATTTTTCTTGTATAATGTGACTACCCATATTGCTGGTCATGATAATGATAGTGTTTCTAAAATCAGCAACTCTACCTTTATTATCTGTTAAACGACCTTCATCTAACACTTGTAATAATACATTAAACGTATCTGGGTGCGCTTTTTCTATCTCATCGAGTAAGACTACAGAATATGGTTTTCTTCGAACAGCTTCGGTTAATTGGCCACCTTCATCGTATCCTACATATCCAGGAGGTGCTCCCATTAACCTGCTTACTGCATGACGTTCCTGATATTCGCTCATGTCTATTCGGGTCATAGCAGTTTCATCATTAAAGAGATATTCTGCCAGTGCTTTTGCTAATTCTGTTTTACCAACTCCGGTAGTACCTAGAAATAAGAATGATCCGATAGGCTTTTTTTGATCTTGCAAACCTGCACGACTTCTTCGTACAGCATCACTAACAGCTTGTATGGCTTCGGTTTGTCCAACTACACGTTTCTGTAATTCTTCTTCGAGTACCAATAATTTTTCACGTTCACTTTGCAGCATTTTGGTCACTGGTATTCCTGTCCATTTTGCTATTACTTCTGCAATATCATCATTGGTCACTTCTTCTTTAATAAGCGAAGATTTACTTTGTTGTTCGTTTAGTTGTTTTTGCAATTCATCCAGTCGTTCTTGAGCATCTTTTATTTTTCCATATCGTAGTTCGGCGACTTTTCCGTAATCTCCATTCCGCTCTGCACGTTCTGCTTCAAGTTTAAATTCTTCAATATCTGTTTTTGCATTTTGAATAGCGTCTACAACTTCTTTCTCACTTTGCCATTTTGAGAAAATCTCATTTCGTTCTTCTTTAATATTCGCAAGATCACCATTAAGCGCTTTTAGCTTAGTTTCGTCGTTTTCGCGTTTTATGGCTTCGATTTCGATTTCAAGTTGCATAATTCTTCTATCCAGTACATCAAGTTCTTCGGGTTTAGAATTAATTTCCATTCGAAGTTTAGAAGCAGCTTCATCCATTAAATCAATAGCCTTATCGGGTAAAAACCTATTTGTGATATAACGTTGTGACAATTCTACCGCAGCAATTATAGCTTCGTCTTTTATACGTACCTTATGGTGTGTTTCGTATTTTTCTTTAATTCCTCTAAGAATAGATATTGCACTTTCTGTATCTGGTTCGTCTACGGTAACTTTTTGAAAACGTCTTTCCAGAGCTTTATCTTTTTCAAAATACTTTTGATATTCATCCAGAGTTGTGGCTCCAATTGCACGAAGTTCTCCTCTTGCCAAAGCTGGTTTAAGGATATTTGCAGCATCCATAGCGCCTTGGCCACCACCCGCGCCTACAAGAGTATGGATTTCGTCGATAAATAATACGATGTCACCGTCGCTAGAAGTAACTTCTTTTACGACAGATTTAAGGCGTTCTTCAAATTCACCCTTAAATTTGGCACCAGCAATTAAAGCTCCCATATCCAAAGAAAAAATTTGTTTGTTCTTTAGATTTTCGGGGATATCTCCTGCAATAATTCGATGAGCTAATCCTTCGGCAATAGCAGTTTTACCTACCCCAGGTTCACCAACCAACATTGGATTATTTTTGGTACGACGAGAAAGGATTTGTAATATCCTTCGGATTTCTTCATCACGACCTATAACAGGATCTAATTTTCCGCTTTCTGCCATTTCGTTAAGATTCTTAGCATATTTGCTTAGCGCCTGGTAGGTCTCTTCGACATTTTGTGATGTTACTCGTTCGCCTTTTCTAATCTCATTAATAGCTTCGGTTAAATGTTTTTCTGTTACTCCCTGATCTTTTAAGATTTGCGAAATCTTACTTTTTGATTTAAAAATGGCAATCACCAGGTGTTCAATAGAAACATACTCGTCATTCATCTTTTTGGCAATAATACTTGCTTCATTCAATGATTTTCCTGCCTCTCTTGATAATTGTAATTCTCCGCCAGAAACTTTAGGAAAACTTTCTAGCGTACTATCAAGAACTTGTTGTAAAAGATTAATGTTTACATTCAACTTTTTTAGCAAAAAAGGAAGCACATTTTCGTCTACATTAAAAATAGCTTTAAAAATATGTTCGTTTTCTATTTGTTGATGTCCAAAACCTTGAGCAAGCTGTTGTGCTTGTTGTATGGCTTCTTGTGATTTTATAGTGAAATTATTAAAATTCATAGTCTCTTATTTTGAGTTTTCTAGTAGAGAATCAAATAATATTCCTACTTCAATAATGTGTCAAAATGTCTTGTTATCGCTTGATTTTGCTGACTTTTTGACGTAATGTAAAGTTACGAATTTTGTTACGACCAATATATGATTATAGTCAATTTTAAAAATCAATTGACTATGTTTGTGGTCATTCATATTAAAGAAAAAAATGGGAATATTTGGTAAATTATTTGGATCAGAAGAGAAGGAGTCTAAGCAAGAAAAACAGGCTTTGCCGTGGCAAGTGCTCAATTCTATTTCACAACTAGAAGAAATTGCAGAGGCATCAAAAACTAAAACGCAGGCTATTTTTAAGCATTCGACTCGTTGTGGTATTAGCAGAATGGTAATTCGTAATTTTGAAAGCAGTTTTGATGTTACAGAAGATCAAATAGATTTGTATTATCTTGATTTGTTGAATCACCGTGATGTATCTGCAGAGATAGCTGCAAAATTTCAGGTATTTCATGAGTCACCACAATTTATTGTTATTAGAAATGGTGTTACTGTGCATCATTCTTCACATAGTATGATTACACCTCAGGTATTGCATGAGTTTGTATAAATTTATTTGTTAGGAATCATTTTTTCTGAAGGTCTATCCTGAAACATTTTTACGAATAAGGTAGTACTCATTTTTCTTGCTCGGTTTTTGGCTAGGGTAGCGAGTTCACCTTCAAAAAGGTCATCTATCGTTGTGATCCATAGTTGTAACCATATCCCGAAATGTACATTTGTAATGCTATGATTAAATGTTCGATCTACTTGTTTATGAACTTCAATTGGGTTTCCTTTAAATTTTGAAACAAACAAGAGATTGGTTTCCCAAAAATCGGTTAGTCTATCTAAATGTTTGTCCCAATCTTTTATCATATAATTAAAAATGGGACCTAAATGCTCTTCTTTTTTGATTTTTTTATAAAATGTAGAAACCAACATTGCTACATCATCTCTATTTTTAATATCATTTTTGCGCATCACTTTCATTTACTTTCTTATTATAAGAAGTCGTGTAGTTTCTTATTCAAATTAATAAAAGGCGATATTAAGCAATACTAAAAGCGTATTAATTACAAGACTTGCAATTAATAGATTGAATACAAATTTAGCTTTCATTTGGGCTAGAATAGATGCATTAAATGCCATACAAACAATTACACACAGTGATAGTTGAACAACTTGCGAAAGAGATCTTTCCTGCATAAGGATATACATTGCTGCAACAGATCCTAAACAACTGGAAAGAATAATCATTAATGGAATATATGCCATATACATTTCCTTAAAATCCTTTAATAACTTCGAATACATAACAATTATTTTTAGTGTTATTCAAAGGTATTTCAGAGAAGTGTCGTGGTTTTATGATCTTAATCATAAAAAAGTAAATCGAAGGTGAAAATTATCGATATACTTTCCTGTCTTTTATAAAGAGTTCTCCTTTTTGCTCTAGTTTTTTAATGCTTCGTATAACGGTTTCTACACGTAATCCAGTTAGATCGGCAAGTTGTTGCCTGGTTAGTTCTACTTTGTAAGTATTTGATTCTAATGTGTTTGGGTTGCTGTTTTTTTTGAAGTAATCAAGAATTCTAAGAATACGATGTTCTGGCTCTTGAGTAGATATTTCAGAGACCATGATTGCTTTGTAATATAACCGCAAGGCTAGTGTACTGGTGAATTTATGATGAATGTCAGGATTTTCTTCTAAAAGCTTTAAGAACTTTTCTTTTGGTAATTGCCAAACTTCAGAATCTACAATAGCTTCTGCATTGGCAGGATATTTAAAATCAGCAAATAAAGGAGGTTCACCAAAACTTTTTTCTTTAGTAAAAATACCTTGTATGTATTCTTTCCCTTCCTGGTTATAATTATTCATTTTAATCTCTCCCTGGTGTACCTGATAATAATATCTGGCGATAGAACCTTCTCTAAAAAGAAACTCTCCCCGCTTATATTTTTTTAGTACCGCCCCCGAATTAAGTAAACTTGTGTGATCGATCATACTTACAATTCTCTATTATATAGTGTCGATCTATTACGATCATATAACATTGTAATTATAGTGTAATGTATTATTTAAAACGATAATTAGTAATGATATTCTTTAATTTATTTTTTAAATCTTCTCCAGAATCGTATACCATCTGTTCATTAGAAGGGAATGGTACTGATTTTAACCCTAAATATCCTAACAAACCATCTTCCAAAGCTCGTTTATCTCCATTGTAATTTGCATAAATATGTTGAAAAATGTATTCGCTTGCAATAGGAAAAGCATCTAGGAGTTGTCTAGTTCTTAAATCTCGATATTGAACATTACCCACAACATTGGTAGCTTTAAACTGTGTAAACTCATAATACTCACAATGTACTTTTACCATTCTGTCTACTTTCACCTTTTCACCTTTATCATCAATTACGATTTCGTCATTTTCATCAAGTAGATACTCCCAACCATCTTTAATCAACTTTTCTTTTTGTAATTGACGCTCCTTAACTTGTTCTGGGGATATATTAATTTCTCTTAATTCTACTTCCATAGCATAATCATATGGGATAGATTTTTGAGGCTGACTGTGATATACTGTCCATAGATCATTAAGACCATATGTGCCAAAATTGAGTAAGTCACTTTCTAATCTCTTAGGGATAATAACATTGGTTCTATTCTTCATAGTCACTTTTACAAAATCAGTCCCTTTTTGGTGAGCTTCATCAATCATCTCTCGCGTATTCTTATAGTTAGGAGTGATTTTATCCAGGTAATTCAAATCTTCATATACTGCTCTAAAATCTGATTTTCTTTTGGCAGAGGTTAATAAAGCTTTGGCATTATTAAATAAATATTGAGAAAGCTTTTCTTTTGTATTTATAATCTTTTGGTCATAGTTATGTAGTATAAAGTTAGCATTACGACCTTCTTCAACAAGATATAACGGTAACAGTGGTTTTATACGTTCTTGTCTATTCTTGAGTGACAAGTATGTATTATAAATACGCTCTAGGTTTGCAGGATTTCCTTCTTTTTCTAAGTAAGCAATAGCGTCGTTATCTCGATCAAGAGCTTTTGCATATGCCTGCTCAAGCATTAAGATAATAGGTTGTTTTCCTTTTTTTTCTTTGTTTGTCCTAAGCTTGTTTAAAGCAATATTTATGGCTTGATCATAATTTCCTGTGTTAAGTGCCTTTTCAGTTTTCTTAACACTGCTACATGAAAAAATAATTGTAGTTGTAAGTAGTAGGAGTAATAGTTTTTTCATATCAATAATATTTTGATTTGGGTATTGAAAACAACTTTGATGCCAAAAGATAATAAAAAAACCTCGAAAATTATTTTTCCGAGGTTATATAATGGTTTGTAGCTTCTTTATTTTTTAAACACGGGGAGTAACTTGGTAGAGACTTCACCAAATCCAATTCGAACTCCATCTTTTTCGCAATACCCTCTCATGATCACTGTATCATTATCGTCAATAAATTTACGACTGCCTCCTTCATTAAGTTGTAAAGGTTTTTCTCCACGCCAGCTTAATTCTAACATTGATCCATATGAATCTGGTGTTGGCCCGGATAATGTTCCGCTACCCATAAGATCCCCAGAATTAACAGGACATCCATTTACTGTATGATGAGTAAGTTGTTGTGCCATTGTCCAGTACATATGCTTAAAATTACTTTTAGAAACTACAGTTTCTACTGCTTTTTCTGGTTGAATGGCAACTTCTAGATTGATGTCAAAACTCTTTTTTCCTTTATATTGAAGGTAAGGTAGTTGTTCTTTTAAAGGTTTAGGTCCGTCTGTTCTATAAGGTTCTAAGGCATCAAGAGTCACAATCCATGGGGATATAGATGAAGCAAAGTTTTTACCCAAAAATGGACCTAGCGGCACATATTCCCATTTCTGAATATCTCTTGCGCTCCAGTCATTAAACAATACCATCCCAAATATATAATCTTCGGCTTCTTCTATAGGAATTGGTTCTCCTAATTGGTTAGCATCGGTAGTAATAAAAGCCATTTCGAGTTCGAAATCAACTAATCTCGAAGGGCCAAAAATGGGTTCTTTAGCGCCATTGGTTAGTTTTTGACCTTGTGGTCGGTGTATTGGGATACCAGAAGGAATAATCGAACTGCTGCGACCGTGATATCCAACAGGCATATGTAGCCAATTAGGAAGCAAAGCATTCTCGGGATCTCTAAACATTTTTCCTACGTTAGTTGCATGTTCGATACTACTATAAAAATCAGTATAATCTCCAATCCTAACAGGTAATTGCATTTCGATTTCATCTAGAGAGAACAAAACCTCTTGCCTGTGTTTTTCATTATTTTTTAAGGAATTGTTTTTGGCATCAAAAATTTCAGCAATTCTATTACGAACTAATCTCCATGTCTTTTTACCATCAGAAATAAAATCATTTAAAGAATCCTGTAAAAAAATATCATCTGTTAATGGGATTCCATCAAAATAACCGAGTTGATGTAGTGCTCCCAGGTCAATAGCAGTATCACCAATTCTGGTTCCTATAGTAATAATATCATCTCGGGTAAGAAATACGCCAAAAGGAATATTTTGTATAGGAAAATCCGTATTAGGAAATGTTTCAATCCATGTCTTTCTATCTGGATAATTTGCAGTTATGGGCATTATTGTTCTTTTATAGGTTGTTGGTAATTTTTATGATCAAATATATAATTTTCGAATGGTTATAAGTTTTTAATTATGTGAAAAATAATTAAAATAATGATAAGATATGTTATTAATAGTACAATACCAAGGTTAGATTACTTATTTGTTGTGTTTTTTGAAACCCAGAAATGTTTTACTTCATAATATTTGATGGGTATTAATGCAAAATTATCAGTGATTTATGGTAGGAAACATGAATTTAAAAAAAGAACAAGATGTTCTTATTTATTAGAAGCTATTTACATCGATTTAAGGAATGGATTTCCTATTTTTACGCCTTTATTAACAAATAATCAATTCATGCAACGCGACGAACAAATTTTTGATTTAATTCAGGACGAAAAAGAACGTCAAATCAACGGATTAGAACTTATTGCTTCAGAAAACTTTGTGAGTGAACAAGTAATGGAAGCTGCTGGGTCTGTACTGACTAATAAATATGCCGAAGGATATCCAGGCAAACGCTATTATGGGGGATGTGCCGTAGTAGACGTTATAGAACAGATTGCTATTGATAGAGCTAAAGAATTGTTTGGCGCAGCATATGCTAATGTGCAACCTCATTCTGGTTCACAAGCTAATACAGCAGTATATCATGCATGTCTTAAACCAGGTGATAAAATATTAGGTTTTGATCTTTCTCATGGAGGACATTTGACTCATGGCTCACCAGTTAACTTTTCTGGTAAGTTATATAATCCTGTTTTTTATGGAGTAGAGAAGGAAACTGGAAGGTTAAATTATGATAAGATTCAGGAAATCGCTACAGCAGAAAAACCACAGTTGATTATTGCAGGAGCTTCTGCTTATTCGCGAGAGATTGATTATAAAAGATTTAGAGAGATAGCAGATAGTGTAGGAGCCATTCTTTTTGCAGATATTGCTCATCCTGCCGGGTTAATTGCTAAAGGAATAATCTCTGATCCTGTACCACATTGCCATGTAGTGACTACGACAACTCATAAAACACTACGAGGACCACGAGGAGGCCTTATTTTGATGGGAGAAGATTTTGAAAACCCATTTGGAATTACCTTAAAAAATGGTAAAAAACGAATGATGTCCTCAATATTTGATAGTGCTGTATTTCCTGGTAATCAAGGAGGACCATTAGAGCATATTATTGCGGCAAAGGCAATCGCATTTGGAGAAGCGCTAACAGATGAGTTTTTGCATTATATCGTACAGGTAAAGAAAAATGCAGCAGTTATGGCCGAAGCATTTGTGAAGAAAGGATATGAAGTCATTTCTGGAGGTACCGATAATCATATGATGCTAATCGATTTACGAAATAAAGGAGTGACAGGTAAACAGGCAGAAGAGGCATTGGGTGTTGCAGAAATTACGGTAAATAAAAATATGGTTCCGTTTGATGATAAGTCCCCTTTTGTAACATCAGGAATTCGCATTGGTGTAGCAGCAGTTACTACTCGAGGATTAAGAGAAGATGATATGATCGCTATTGTAGAATTGATCGATCAGGTAATCCAAAATGTTGAAAATGAAGAAAAACTACATGCGATAGCAGATGATGTAAATGCAATGATGGCAGATAAGCCTTTATTTGTGGGATAATTCTTTATTAAATTGGTTTTAACTCAGTTTTTTGTAATATCAAAAAAAGTGTAAACCAGTTTGTTTCAAATACAAGATTAAAAGAAAGTGTACTGCCATGCTATATGACAGTGCACTTTTTGATTATATTGTTATCATAAAACTTTTATTTACCGAATTATCATGTATATACGTCATGTCCAGATTTTATTCTATGTATTACTTACATTATCTGGTTGTAGTAATCTAACGTCCAAACCATCAGAAGAAAGTGAACAAAAGGAAAACGTAGAAAAGGAGATTGAAGGTGTTGAAAAAATAAAAGATACCCTAAATATTCGTGAAACTCCAAGTATAGAAGGACGTTATGATCTTGTAGATGGATATGCTTTTTTTCGGGATACCGTACATAATCATCCTGTATATAAGGCTATATTGCTGGTAGAAAGAATTTCGGATCAAGATTTTGGTTTTATTATAGTAAGAAAAGTACATGGGCTTAGTCCTGTTGGGGAGTATGGAATTTTATCGTACCATAAGGATCGGTTTTATATGAAAAATATAGACTATACAAACAAAAGAATATATTATACAAATGGTATGGATATAAAAATTAAGGATAGTTTATTGCATACTATTAGATATGTTTCAAATGCGACAGAATATGATATCTGGAAAAAATCTGATCCAAAGTCAAATGTTTATGTATCTCTTCGTAAAACATTACAGAGAGAAAAAGAAGAGTATGCTAATTTTTATAACAAGATATCTAATGATCCCGAGTTAACAGGAAGAGAAGAGTTTATTTATTATGAATCGGGAAAACGATATATCAAAAATGATTCTATATTTCAAAAGAAATGGAAACATTATACTACTAACAATTCTTATGGTCTTAAAAACAGGTAATAATATTCAGGAATGACTCCAGTTCTGGGCGTCATCACTATCATTAGGTGAAAGCCCAATAATATCTCCATCAGTATTAACTCCTAAACCAACTACGGTCCTGTTTACATAATTAAAATAACTTACCACCTGGTTGATTTCTAGAATCTCACCATCAGATAAATTTTGATCCCTAAGATTATGAATATCTGATTCGGTAATAGTATGATGGGATAACGTTAACTTCTTAGCATATTGAAGACCTGCCAAATATTGATATTTAAAATGATTTTGCAATTCATCTTTGGATAAGCAGGATAAAATTTCCTGAAATTTGGTATCATCATTCAATAGCCGTTTTAATCCAGCCGAGTGATGATCTACACAATAGCTACATTGATTAAGACTACTTACATATACACCAAGAGTCTCTAAGTACCATTTGGGCAATGTATTATTAGAGTTGTGTAATACATTTTTATATAAACCCATATGACCTACCAGAGTATGTGGTCGTAAACTATGTATAGATAATACATTATCTACGTTATTATCCGGGCCTTTAATACGGTCATAGATTTTTTTTAATTGACCAGTTGCATCGGTATATGATATTTCTTTAATCCAACTCATTGTTATTGAATTTTTTCTTTAAAAATAGTTCCTTTTTTATTAAAAAAAGTAGTGATTAAAACCAAAATTGAACCTAAAAAAATCGAAACATCAGCAAGGTTAAATATTTCGGTTTTTATGATTCCTAAATCTAAAATCAAAAAATCAGTTACCGATCCATATACAATACGATCAAAAAGATTTCCGATTCCGCCACCAATAATAAAAGCAAAACCTATGATTGTTTCTCTAGAATAATTTGTCTTGATCAATATCTGCCTTAATAATAGTAATAGCACTAGTATTGGAAGAATTTGTAATAAAAGTACTTTTAAGATCGGAGCCAAATCTGCCCCCAAGCTATAAGCAGCACCAGTATTTTCGACTTTTGTTAATACAAAACTATTCTTAAAAACCTCTATGCGCTCATAAGGCTCGATCGTTTGCCGAACAACATTCTTTGAAATCTGATCACAACTAATGTTTAATAAAACCAGAGAAAGAATGAGTATAATTCTTATTTTTCTTGTAATCTTCATGTGTACAATCGCAGTAAGTGTTTTTCAAATGTAATAGAAACTTCAGACTATCTTAGTGTTTCCAGTATTTTTTATATTCAGAAATAGAAAATGCAGCATCATAATTATCCTTAGTAATGGTTTTATTTTCATCAGAATCATAATCGATCAATATTTTCCAGCTTTGATCTTCCATCTTTAATACAACATGAAATTGACCATAGGAGTATTTTGTCTGATTATTGTCATCAATATAAGTAACTCTGTAAATTCCTCGATCAGAAACAAGGGAATCAGAATACACTCTTTCAAATAATCTAAAATCAATTGGAGCAGGTTTTTGGGAAGGAGCACTCCATCGTTTTTGATACCCTTTTAAATAAGTACCTGCTTTTTTAATTTCGCCACCATTTCCCGAAATTCGAATCATCTCTTTGCTATGTATAGAAGCAAATAAGTCATAATCTAAAGTCTTAAAGGCTTTAGAGAATTTACCATACATATCTGCATTGATTTTTTTATGTATAGCATCTTCTTGCGCAATGGTTACATGTATAAACGACAGAAAGGCGACTAGTACTATAGGTATAATTTTAAATTTTGACATGGTAATGGTTTTTTGATTATTCTAACACTCTTTTTCGTTCATATAACACACAACATTTCAATCGCTCATCATCTAATAATTTTGGGTGCTCAAAAGTTTCGATTTGTTGCATCCCAATCTTTTTCATAATTAATTCTGATTTTACATTAATTGCCGGTGCTACAGAGTAAATTTTGTCTAGCTCAATTGTATTAAAGCCAAAATCTAAACAAGCTTTGGCACCTTCTGTAGCATATCCTTTGTTCCAGATACTTTTTTTGAGTCGCCAACCGATATCTACAAAGGAGCCTAATTTTTCTAAATAAGTTTGTTCACACAAACCTATAAATCCTATACACTCGGCATTATCCAACAGATCCACAGCAAAATAACAAAAACCTTTTTCTGCATACATTTCCTGCATTCTCATAATAAATGCTTTGGTATCTTCTTTTGATGGTTGGTAAGGAAAAAACTCCATCACATCATCATCGGTATTGATTTTGGCTAATGTTTCTAAGTCATCGAGAGTCCAATTACGGAAACCTAATCGTTGAGAGGTAAAAATGTATGAATTCATTGTATAAACTGAAAATAGATTATAAATTTTCGTTTTTATAAACGTATTCAAATGTAATGATTTGTTGCCTTTATTGTTTAAGTTTCGAAAATTCTTAGCATGAATTGAGTTTAATACGTACTGAAATAGAAAACTGCTCGTATTTGCCTATGATAAAATAAGAGCAGTTTTAATTGAATATGAGAATTATCCTTTTTTCATAAACTGTTCGTTAAATTCTTTGATTTTTAATGTATTAATCTCATCATGAGTTTTCCCTGCTCCATGTTGCAGATAAGCATTAAAGATGTGACTTAAGTATAACGGTGATTTAGCTTTATCTTCATTAAAATTCTCTGAGTTGTGACAAACAAAACAATTAACCAGGTTATTTACAGTAATGTCATGTACATCGCTCTGAAAAGTTTGTGTATAGGTTTCCATAGTAAGGTTAGAAAGATTTAAAGATCCTTTTGCAATAGATCCTTTTGTAGCATGAGATATGTTACCAGCTAATTTTTGGATGGTGTCTGCTTGTTTTTGAGGAGGAAGCCCATCGGTGTCGATCCAAATGCCTCCGTTATAAAAATAGTTTTTCCATACATCTTTAAGCTTAGCAGCAACACAAGAATTAAGGTTTTTTATATTATCATAATTTTCTGGCTCTTTCTGGCTGGTTTCCATAAAACCGTTACCCTGTGTTCTCGGAACTCCAAATTCGAAAAGTGTAAAAGCTTTATTGGGTTCTTTGGGTTGATTACCACTCCATGTAATTCCGTCTAGAGATGAGGTAGTTCCTTTACCATATAATAATTTTTCATCGGGAGAAGATACTGTATTGGTATTCCAATCATAGTAAGGTGCCATATCATTATGTTCAAAAGTTGCCCATATAAATTCTGGATGATTTATGACAACCCCAACGACATGCATTCCTAATAAAGCAACATCACTTTTAACATATGTACCATTTTCGTAGATAGCTGCTTTGGTTTGGTAATATGTCGAAAGCTTATCTGTTGGTATTGCACTGGTTTTTACCCACGAAACTTTTAACTCTAATGAGCCTATGGGAAATGTTTCGGTATTATTATGAGGAATGGATCCATCCAGAATAGCGGTTTTAAAATGATCTGCAGCAACTTTTAAGGTATCGCTGATATGAATAGAGTAATAAACCGTATCAGATTTACTTATGCTCGAATTAAATTGAGGATTGGTTTTTAAAACACCATCAGAACCAGCTTGTTCTATATCCTTAAGCACTAAAGATAATCCTGATTGAGGTTCTACAGGAATCATTAAATCGCTAACTTGTATTAACTTATTTTCGAAAACAGTTGTTCCATTATCTGGTTTGGTTAACCATAAGAACTTTTGCCAGGACCATTGTTGAAAAATACAATTTGTTGTACTAGTGGTATCAAATGGACTTCCTTTTCCTTCTTCTGGAGGAGGTGTTTGAGTGTGAGGAAACCATGTAGGTTCGCAATTACAATCGTTATTTTTTTTCTCTACATTTTCATAAGCAACAGGTTGTTGATCAGTCTTTTCTTTTTTGTCTGTTTTGTCTGTTTTGCAAGAAATAACAATAACGAAGATTAAAAGACAAGCCACTAATAAAGAACTTGCTAGATTGGCAAATTTAGTTTTCATTTGTGCAAAGTGTTAGTTAGTAAAAAGTTACTATTTCAAATCTAACTTTTATCGCAATTGTTTCCTATAAGTAAAAATACGGTTTTTAGTATCTCTATATGTAAGATGTTAAAAGGTACTAATGAAGAATGATAATATTATAAATCAATTTTATTCTTCAAAGGTAGTACTTTCGTATGCACCTATATCGGGAGCAGTGGTGTTACGAAGAGTTCCTAAAATATCAGTTCCCGAGGTAGGAGTAGAAGCTTTACCATTAGCCGCAGAATTTTCACCAATATTAAGCATGTTTTCTGATGGAGTTTTAAAACCAGGTTCTTCATTTAAAATAATATTTTCATATAGAGCAGTATTGGTAAAATCATATAATGGGTTACCGGCAAACTGGTCACCAAAATCATTAAACCTAATCAAACAGTTCTTGAAATTATAATTGAATGCTGTACCGTCAATTTTACTAAATATTAATTCTAGATCTTGATTTCCGTAGATAATACTGTTTGTAAAATTGGCTTCAAGTAAATCTGCG
Source organism: Aquimarina atlantica (assembly GCF_000626715.1). Taxonomy (GTDB): domain Bacteria; phylum Bacteroidota; class Bacteroidia; order Flavobacteriales; family Flavobacteriaceae; genus Aquimarina; species Aquimarina atlantica. The sequence continues at coordinate 96,669 of NZ_AQRA01000009.1, forward strand.
ACAACAACATCGGTTTGATTTACTCGTAGATTATTATCAATCAATACTGTCGGAAGCTCTCTAAATCCAGTTCCTATACTAGAATAATTTGCAAATGTGCAGTGGTTAAAATTATAGGTTCCGCCTAGCGAACAATTAAGAGATACTTGCCCTGCATTATTAATTACCAGGTTTTCTCCCAGTACATTACCTGTTCGTGCCAGAAGCCCTACATTAGAACTATTATAGATCTGAGTGTTTTTAATAGTAAGTGTAGGATCTGTGCCTCCGTCATTAGAATCCATTAGTACTCCTACTGTTGCATTTTTTATGGTTGTATGATTAATAGAGTGACCAGTGCTTCCTGCAGTAAGCCAGATCGTTCCCCATTGCCCCGGGATATCACTAAAACCAGGCTCTAAACGGTCACTTTCAAAAATTACTTCGTTTTCGAGAAGCTCTGGATCTGTACTTAATTCACCATTTACGATAAGAGTAGCGCCATTTGAAGCTATAATACCAGAATTAGCATGAAAATGTATTCTTGCACCTGCATCTATGGTAAGTGTTTTTCCGCTAGGTATAGCAGCATATCCATAAATGACATAAGGTTTTTCGTTGGTAAAGTTTAGTTGATCATCTTCCAGAAAGAAACCTTCAATTCTAATTTCATTATTTTCACTATCTAGACCAAGTAATAATGTTTCTGTCTCGCCTGTCATGGCATCTCGAGAAGGGAATAAAAATACAGCATCTTTTATTAGGGTCACAAGATCAACATCCTGTTGATTTCCTCCTGTATCAAATAATACTCGATCTGTATATAAAAACTCTACATCTGCAGTTTGATTAGTGATATCTGTTGTTGTTTCTACAAAAACAAAAATACTATCCTTGGCTAAAACCTGAATGTTCTCAAAGGATTTTCCGGGAATACCATCAACATTAAGTCTGTAATTTGAACTTTCACCACGCTCTAGTGCGATTGCAGGAATAGTAAAATCGTCACTAGTATGGTTATATACTTTAAAACTGTAGGTACTAGAGCCTATATTAGTAAAAATAGTATCTAGAAATAAGGTGTCTGTCGAGAATTTTAAATTTCCTGTACTGGGGTTTGACTCAAAATCATTACGGCACGAGCTCCATAAAACAAGTACAGCAAGCAAAAAAAGAGTTGATAGATATCGCATAATTATATCAAAAGGTCATTAAGAGTAAATAAAGTATCGAAGCTGCAAATTAGCAAAGATTTTTGTTTTTGATGGCTTCGAGATCCCATTCTTTCATTAATTAATTCTTTACTATGAATTAAAGTATAACTTTTTGATTGCCCTAATATTGCTTTATAATGAAAATTTGACAAGATCAGTGCTTCTGTAAGAAGCAAAACATTTGTACATTTGTTGTTCATAATTAACACGCACAACATAATAATCTATTATGAGTACATATGATGTAGCCGTAATTGGCTCTGGACCCGGTGGATATGTGGCCGCTATTCGATGCGCACAACTGGGAATGAAAACCGCAATAATCGAAAAATATTCAACACTTGGAGGAACTTGTCTTAATGTAGGATGTATCCCCAGTAAAGCATTGTTAGATTCTTCTCACCATTATGAGCATGCTGTAAAGCATTTTGCAGATCATGGGATCGAGATTCCTGGTGATATAAAAATCAATCTAGAAAAGATGATTGCCCGTAAGCAAACTGTGGTAGATCAGACTTGTGACGGGGTTAGTTTTTTGATGAAAAAAAATAAGATTGATGTTTTTGAAGGAGTAGGATCATTTAAAGATGCTACACATATAGATATTACAAAAACAGATGGGGCTGTAGAAACAATCGAGGCTAAAAATACGATAATTGCGACCGGTTCTAAGCCATCGACATTACCATTTATCAAGATTGATAAAAAAAGAGTAATTACATCTACTGAAGCACTTAAATTAAAAGAAGTGCCAAAACATCTAATTATTATTGGAGGTGGAGTAATTGGATTAGAATTAGGGCAAGTATATCGCCGTTTGGGAGCAGAAGTTTCTGTAATAGAATATATGGATCGAATTATTCCAGGAATGGATAAAGCGTTATCTAGAGAATTACAGAAAGTAATGAAAAAACAGAAGTCCAAAATTTATACTTCTCATAAGGTAACAGGAGTATCGGTTTCTGGAGATGAAGTAACGGTGACTGCAGATGATAAAAAAGGAAATCCGGTAGAGTTTAAAGGAGATTACTGCTTGGTATCTGTTGGTCGTAGACCTTATACCGATGGTTTAAATGTTGAGGCAGCTGGAGTAAAACTTAATGATAGAGGACAGGTTGAGGTTAATGACCATTTACAAACGAGTGCTTCTAATATTTATGCAATAGGTGATGTAATAAAAGGAGCTATGTTAGCTCATAAAGCCGAAGAAGAAGGAGTTTTTGTAGCTGAGACTCTAGCAGGACAGAAACCGCATATTGATTACAATCTGATTCCGGGAGTAGTATACACCTGGCCAGAAGTAGCAGCGGTGGGTAAAACAGAAGAAGAATTAAAAGAAGCCGGAGTACAATATAAATCAGGACAATTTTCTTTTAGAGCACTTGGTAGATCACGTGCTAGTGGTGATCTTGATGGTTTTGTGAAAATACTTGCAGACGAAGTTACAGATGAGGTATTGGGCGTTCATATGATTGGAGCACGTTGTGCCGATATTATTGCCGAAGCAGTTACTGCAATGGAGTTTAGAGCATCTGCCGAAGATATTTCTCGTATGTCTCACGCGCACCCTACGTTTACAGAAGCAGTAAAAGAAGCAGCACTTGCTGCCACAGATAATAGAGCATTACATGCATAATTTGATTACACCTTCAAGGTTTTTAAAACCTTGAAGGTGTATGATTATATCCCTTCTAATCTCCCTAATACTTCAGCTTTGTAATTTCTGCTAATTGGGATAGATTTTTTACCAACTATAATTTCTTCATTAGAAAAAGAATTTATTCTCGAAATAGCGATAATATAAGATCGATGGGTTCGCATAAAATATTGCTGGGGTAATTTGGATTCGATTGTACTTATTGTTTCTCTGGTAACAATAGTATTCGATGAACAATGAATTTTTACATAGTCGCTATAACTTTCGATATAAATAATTTCAGAGAAATCAACTTTTTTCATTCTTCGATCTGATCGAACAAAAATAAATTCATTCGAGCTGGTTTCGATAGTCTTTGATGATTCGGTTTTATGATATACTTCAAAATAATTATGTATCGCATTTAGTAATCGTTCATAAGCGATAGGTTTTAATAAATAATCTACAGCATGAAGATCAAAACCATCGATAGCATATTCACGATAAGCGGTAGTAAATATAATTTTGATATCCTTATTAATAGATTTTGCAAAAGAGATTCCCGAAATTTCAGGCATATTGATATCTAGAAAAATAAGATCTACTTTTTGAGTATTAATACAATTAAACGCTTCTAGAGCATTACTACATGTTGCTATAACCTCAATACGATCAATTTTTGACAGGTGAGAAGAGATAATCTCTCTTGCTGTAGGTTCATCATCTACTATGATACAGGATATTTTGGTGCTCATAGGTTTCTGGTTTTAGAAGTGTTTAGTTTTAATTCGACACTATGCCATTGCTCATCTTTAGAAATTAGTAACTCATGATTATCGGCGTATAATGAGGAAAGTCTTTTTTTGATGTTAGATAAACCAATACCATCAGAATCATTTTCAGACGAGTTATAAATTGAATTTTGTATACTAAAATGTACTACGTTATTTATATGCTTTAATTTCATATAAACAGAGAGTTTTTTATTTCTTATTTGACCATGCTTAAAACTATTTTCTACAAACGGAATTAAGAGCATAGGAGCAATGTGAATAGAATCATCTACATTTTCAAAATTCATATTTACATCTAGCGTATCATTAAATCGCATTTTTTCTAAGGTAACATAATCTTTAATATGATCTAATTCTTGCTTTAATGATACCAGAGGTTTATCTACCTGATATAAGAGGTAATCTAATAAGTTCGAAAGCCTCAAGATCATTTCTGGAGTTTCTTCAGATTTTTTTAGTGCAAATCCATACATTGTATTTAATGTATTGAATAAAAAATGAGGATGAATCTGCATTTTGAGATAATGTAATTCCTGCTCTTTAAGTTTAAGCTGAGTTTCTAAGACTTTGTGTTGCAATTCTCGGTTTGCAGAGTTTGATTTATAATTATGTCGTACCAAACTAAAAGCACTGGCAACAAAGACGACAAAATATACTGCAATAAATAGAAAAAAAGGACTTCTGGTCATAGGAGCCATTCCTTCTAGTTTTAAGGAGGATAAAAAAATCAATCCATAAAAAAATGAAATAGTGATAAAAAAAGCAGAAATGATAATAGTATATATGCAGTATAATAAGAAAAGTAAATACTTCTCTTTTAATAGATATTTTGGAATGAGATGGTTAATTACAGTGTAGGTAGTCCCAATGGTTACCGGCATTAAGAATAATGAAAAAGAAAAAACATAATTTATATTATCTGTATTATGCCCAAAGAAATAGGTATAGCAAACCAATACTACAATCCAAAAGATGGTATGAAGTAATAATTCTACAATGATTTTTAATACAAACTCTTTAGAAATCATGGATTAAATAAAAATAGAGTGTAATATCAATATATTTTTTTAAACAGCATTGTTAACGAGACAAAAAGCCAAATTGATATGGTTTTTTACAGGTTAACCACATTTTTGGTACTATTTAAGGTATAAGCAAAGCTAATTTGGTAGTTGGTCGCAAATACCCAGTAACGTAAATCTAATGTGGTTAGTTTTGATTCAAAATAAATTATAAAAGAATCCAATGCGAATCTTAGAACTTTTTTTGCTTCTTTCTTTGATAGGATGTTTAATCTGTTTTTTTACACAATATGTAAAGGTTAAAAAATGGCTTTTTTACAGTAGTATCGTTTTTTTTGCACTTCATGGGGTAGTAGAAGGAGTTCGATGGCAGATGTATTTAGGATATACCGCACTTTTGATAAGTATAGCGTTATACTATGTCTCTAATATTAAAAAAGTAGTAAGACTTTCATTAGCTAGTTTAGGATTAGGCATTGCCTTACTTAGTGTTGTTCTTTGTATCGTAATGCCCGTAATTAAGTTTCCAGAACCATCCGGTACCTTTTCTGTAGGGTTAGAATCATTATACCTAGAAGATAAAACACGAGAAGAAACACTTACAAAAGAAAAAGGAGATTACAGAAAGTTAACAATAGATGTATACTATCCTTCTGATCATGAAATTACAAAACCTATACGGTATATGGATCACGGATATGCAGAGGCTTTTGTAGAAAGTAAAGGTATGCCTTCTATCATTGCCACACATTTTGACCTTACAAAGACTCATACACAAAAATCACTTCCAATTCTAAAAAAGAACCAGTTACCTGTTATAGTTTTATCTCATGGATTGTTATGGAATAGTACAATGTATACTTCAATTATTGAAGAAATTGTAAGTCAGGGATATGTGGTCTTTGCCATACAGCATACATATGAATCTTTTCTTTCAGAATATCAGGGAAAACGAATCAAATGGAGTCAAAAAAATATTGACGACATGAATACAGATGTGGATTTTGGTTTTGTACATAAAAAGATGGATTTGGCACTCAATGCAAAAGATGAGCGTGGTAATAAAGCAGCCTATGAACTCATACAATATTTACCGTATTTTGAAAGCCTTGATAGATGGTCGGATGATATCTCGTTTGTGATAGATCAATTAGCTGTATTAAACGAGGATTCGAGTAGTTTTTTATATCAAAAATTGAATATGAATCAAATTGGATTGTTAGGACATTCATGGGGTGGGGCAGCAGTAGTGCAAAATGCATCGGTAAATAAAAAGATTAAAGGAGTAATTAATATGGACGGAGCACAATTTGGAAGAGTAATTGATACTACGCTGCAAGCACCACTCCTGGTAATGCATGCCGACAGAAATTATGATAAATTCTTTACTCCAAATTTTTATGTATACGATCAAGTGGCAAAAAATGATTACTATTTGGTTACCATAAAGTCGACAGGTCATGCTAATTTTGGAGATTTGGGATATTGGTCAAAAATCCATTCCCTTACAGAAACGGGAGAAATTGATCCAGATAGAATGTCTTATATTACCAATCAATTGATTCTTACTTTTTTTAATACGTATGTTAAACAACAGTCATTAGAAATGAAAGAAGCTTTGATCAGAAAAGAGTATCCAGAAATAGAAATTATCAAAAAATAACTTTTTAAAATAGAATTTATAGAATGGTCAATTTAATGCTAAATATTGTGAAGCTATTTATTTTTCAAAATGAAACTTCATCGATCTTTACATACCTGGGTGAAAGGATAGAAGAGGGAGGAGTGTTTTTTATGATACCAATAGTTGTTCTGTTTCTGTTAGTAGTATTTATCATTATAAAAAACATATGGGTAGTTATACAAAAAGGTATTCCTTCAGAGAAATACATTAACCTAATCAATTCTATTGGACTTTTAACATTAGTATGGGGATTATTAGGCCAGTTAATCGGTATTGTAGGGATGTTTGACAAAGTAGAAAGAATAGATGAAATCTCTACTCATGTTTTTGCAAGTGGATTAAAAGTATCTGTACTTCCTGCAATCTTTGGTTTTTTTGTTTTCATAGTTTCAAGAATTGCTACCATTATTTTTACATGGATAACTAAAGAAAAAGAGTAAAAACTATGATCAGGAAACCTATTTTTAAAATTCTTTTAGGAATTCTTTCTTTCGCAATATTATTATTTGCTTTGTTTTTTCTATTTCTTAAAGTACTCCCTATTTATAATCCAGCATTGCTAAAATGGATACCTATTTTGATATGCATATTAGGGTTTTATGTAAGTGGAACGATTAATAAGAATACCTCTGTATGGTATCTTCCTTTTCTGTTTTTACCACTTTTGATTTTTAAACCATTTAGGTTTCTGTATTTCCCTTTTATAATAGTGTTGATAATCATTGGAGTTTTGTCATTGATAGCTTCAAGAAAAGAAGTGAAAAAAGTGTATAGAGTAACTTCTGTCTTTATTTTGTTTCTTGTGTTTATTTATTTTTTGCTTTCTCAACCTCTGATTTTGTTACAAAAAGGATTTAAAGAGACACAGGACGGAAACTTAGTAAATGCTCAGACAGTATGGGATTTTAACACAGGTTCAGATAATTACTTACCAGATATAGAATATATTGATCCAGAAGGAAATTTGGTTCCATTAAATACTTACAGAGGAAAAACATTGTATATAACTTTTTGGGCAACCTGGTGTTCTCCTTGTATAGCAGAAAAACCTGCACTCGAACAAATGAAAACTGAATTCGAAAAAGACGAGAATATTATATTTATTGATATTTCAATAGATCGAGATACAAAACGATGGGAAAAATATATAACCAATAAAAGCCCAAAAGGAATTCAATTAAACACCAATGGTTATGATCCCGAAACCATGCAGCAATTTTATTTCTCAGAGATACCTTTTCATTGTATTGTTAACCCTGAAGGAGTTTTTAAACAAAGCAATGATTTAGAATACTCCAAAGTAATATTAAAAGATAAAAATAGATTACAATCATTCATTCAAAAATAAAAAAACGATGCAGTACTATATATCAATTTTTAATTCTGGGTAGTGAGATCTTTTTTTAATACTACCGTATCAAAATCAATCAATAAAGTATCATGATCAGAATAAAATGACTTTAGAGGAAAATAATCAGAGTTTATAAGAGGATAGTTAAGAAGCCGAATAATTACGTTTTAACTTAGAATTCGGCTTCTTTTTATTAATTTATATTCTTGCCTGGTACGTATATAAATCAAAATACCTGCCTTTTGCAGCGATAAGTTCATCATGATTACCGTGTTCGACAATATTACCAGACTCGATAACCAAAATTTGATCTGCTTTTTTGATGGTACTTAATCTATGTGCAATAACAAAAGTGGTTCTGCCTTTCATTAATTCGCCAAGACTTTTTTGAATCAAAGCTTCGCTTTCTGTATCCAGGTTTGACGTTGCTTCATCAAGAATAATAATTTTAGGATTCGCTAGAATAGCTCTTGCAATGGCAATTCGCTGTCGCTGCCCTCCAGAAAGTTTTACACCTCGTTCTCCTATTAGTGTATCTAATCCATCGTCAAAACGATCTGTAAACTCATTTACGTATGAAGCTTTTACGGCTTGTTGCAATTGTGCTTCTGTAGCATCTGGATTTGGAAACAAAATATTTTCTCTAATAGAGCCTTCAAACAAAAATTCATCTTGTAATACGACTCCCAGATGACGCCTGTAGCTATGTAACTTTACTTTAGAAATATCATTATCATCAATAGTGATGGTTCCTGATTTTGGGTTTAAGAATGTAGCCGCTAATCCGGCAATTGTAGATTTACCAGAACCAGAGCTACCTACCAAAGCAGTTACAGATCCCGAGGGCGCTTTAAAGCTAATGCCGTGTAGTACCTCTTTTCCTTCTTCATAAGAAAAGGAAACATTATCAAAGGCAATATCTCCTGTTATATGTTCTAAAGTGATGTTTCTATCCTCTATTTCTTCTTCCGGAGTCATATTCATAAGCTCTTCGGTTCGATCCAGGCCAGCCAATGCCTCGGTTAACTGGCTTCCGATGTTACTCATTTGTACGATGGGGGCGATCATAAACCCTAATAGTAGTGTGAAGGAAAGAAAATCACCAATGGTTAATTCATCAATCATAATTTTATAGCCACCAATTCCCATAATTCCTGTAGAGGCAATACCTAACAAAAATGTAGAAGAACTAGTCATTAATGCTGTAGCAGTTAAACTCTTTTTTACATTTTGAAATAGTCGATCTACGCCTTCTTCGAAGGTTTTGTTTTCCTGTGCTTCGGCATTAAATCCCTTTATAACTCGCACTCCGGCAAGAGTTTCGGTTAATCGGCCTTTAACTTCTGCATTGATAACTCCTCGTTTCCTGAAGATTGGGCGAATATATTTGAATGCTTTTAAAGCCACGAATCCAAATACAGATACAGGGACCAGTACAAATAATGTCATCGAAGGGCTAATTCTGATGAGCAATACCAATGAGATAATAGCCGTGATTGTACCTCCAACCAATTGCACTAATCCAGTACCAATAAGATTACGAACACCTTCTACATCACTCATAATACGAGATACTAATGCTCCGGATTTTGTGTTGTCGAAGAAACTAATAGGTAAAGAGAGCACTTTTTTCTGTACCTGTGCTCTTAATTCTGAAATTAGAAATTGTGCCTGTACACTTAGGATTCGAGTTAAAAGAAATGATGTTACCGCTTGTACCAAAATTGCCAGACCTACACCAATCAAAAGCATTTTTAGCATTTCATAGTCTTTCTTGGCAATTACATCATCCATTAGGTATTTACTGGCCATAGGTAATACCAGGCTAGCTAATCTACTTAGTACAATTAATAATAACCCAATAAAAACAAGATTTCTTCGAGGCCATATGATGGTTTTAAAAGCTTGTCCTATAGTTACTTTAGGTTTTCTTTTATTTTTTGGTGAAGTGTTATTTTGAAATTCTCTCATATATTATTGTTCAGTTTTGAATAGAGAAATAGTATACTTTAATAACTCCTGTCTAGCATAGGAGTATTAAAATAAATAGAGATTTAACCGAGTTTTTCATTGTTTTTTTGAAGTTAGTCTTTTCGTTTTCTGAAATAACGAATCACTAAGATATAAATACTCATTGGTATGGCGACCCAGATCAACTCACTTAACAATACTTTAATGCCCCAGGCACCAAAAAATTTACTAGCACCAATTGGAGATACCTGGATCGGTCGCCACGGAAAAAAATATCGGGTTGTATCAAAAGGGGAGAAGAATGCAATCCCAAGCCCTCCTGTAGTCATGGCATCAAGAACACCATGAAAAGCTGTGCAAACAGTAAAATATAAGATTAGCGCAACTCCTGTTTTGGTATATGCTTTTTTAGAATAGAAAATAAAAGTAACTATAATCCCAAGAAGTAAAGCAAAGAGTAATGAATGCGAAAACCCTCGATGCCCCCAAAAACTTTCATATGTTATACCAAATTTAAAACCTATGACATCTGCATCAGGTAGGATAGAACAGATAATTCCTAATAGCCATAACTTTTTGGTATATATTTCTTTCGAAAAACTTTTACCAAAGGCATATGCTGTAAATCCATGAGCAAAAATAGAGGCCATTTATAAAATATTGAAGGTACTAATTACTGTATTTTTCAATTAATAGCGGAAGTTTTCTATTTAAGAATTTGATTTGCTGTTTAATTCCGTTTGGTGTATCGTGATTATGTGTTGTAACGATCACCAAGTTTTTATCTTCAACTATGATAATGAATTGTCCGCCATATCCCATTCCATAATTAATACGATCTCCATTAAGATCTGCTTCATACCAGCAAAAACCATGTTTAGAATTTCTTAGCCCCCAATCGGTAGCTAATTTTTCATTTACATCAAATAGTTTTTCTATCCATGATTTAGAAACTATTTCAATACTACTATATGTTCCCTGATTCTCTAATAGCTGACCTATTTTTAAAAGATCACCAGGCTTCATTTCTAATCCCAGTCCACCACCATCATAATGACCATCATTTCGTTTTTCCCAATTTACAGTGCTAATACCTAACGTATTGAACAAATTTTCATTAGCAAACTCAAGAGTAGTTTTTCCTGTAGATTTATTTAGAATAGCAGATAATAAGTGGGTAGCGCCGGTATTATAATTATATGTTTCTCCGGGAGTATGCTCTAATTTTTTTTGTAAGACAAATGCTATTGGGTTTTCGCTATTTATCCAGTTTTGATGCTCTAAGAAGCCTTTCCAGGAAAGTCCAGAGGTCTGATTTAGCAAGTGTTTAATAGTAATTGTCTTTTTTCTCTCGTCTTTAATAGTTTTGAATTCATCAACAAAATATGTGTCAATGGTTTCATTTTCACTGGTAATAAATTTTTTATCGATTGCAATTCCAATAAGAATACTCATAATCCCTTTGGTAAGAGACTGAACGTTTGATACATTCTCTGATGTTTTTCCATTATAATACTCTTCAAATACAATTTGGTTATTCTTAGAAACCAATACAGAATAGATGTCATTTTCATCGAGTACTATTTCTTTGGATACTACTTTTTCATTTTTGGGAGTATTCTTTTTTGATTCTTTACATGCGATAAGCAGAGCAAAAAAGATAAACAATAGCGATAATTTACTTTTCATTGATTTGATGTGTTTATTAAGAAGTGTAAATTTATGAGTAAGGATAACCGGTTAATGAAAATTTGAAATTTTAATGCGTATTCTACAATGCAAGAATTTGATCAAGTTGTGTTTTTGATACGGTTAATAGTCCAGATTTCGGAAGCCTTTTGGTAAGTTCTCTCCAGTTCTCATCTTTATCAAAAATTTGCTTTAGTATAGGCAGTGCTTCATCCAATCTTTTATTATTGGCTAATGCTATTGCTTTCCAATATTTCATTTCTAAATTTTCGGGAAACAATTGTTCGGCAGCTCCATAGGCTGCAAGTGCCAGCTCCATATCTCCGGCTTCTACTGCCAGGTCTCCCTTATTCATATATTCATAAGCTTTATGTACCTGCAACAGGCGTTGTAATTCTACTAAGGGCGTTGCATGGTCATCTACTCTTAGGTTTACTTTTTTATCTTCCCAGGAGTTTTTGGCAGGCTTTGCGTTTACCACTACCAGTGCAGCAGATTGCTTACCTCTAATATCTCCTCCTGCTTCCTGAGCGGCGATAAGTACTTTAACTACACGATCGGCCAGGGGTAGATCTTTATGTTCTTCAAAAGCCTTAGCCATTGCAGGAACTACTTTGTCATTAAGCATCATATTGGCTTGTACAGCATAATTATCGCCAATGATATGATGTGCAGAAACAATGCATTTTTCACCAGTAAAAGCAGCTGTATTACCTTTTACATCCAGAAAAGCCACCTGTCTAAAATCTTTACCTTCGTCTTTTGCTACCAGGAGATCGAGTGCTTCTTTTGCACTTTTACCTTCAGACATAAGTGTAAGCCCATTAGGTCCGTATGCTGGATTAACAAAGGATTGTGTTGCTACTACACCAACACCAGATTGTCCCCAGGATACGATGGATCCTACAGAGAACCAGTGACTTTGTACCCCTACAGCCATTTCTCCCGTAGATTTATCTCTGGCTACAATAGAAAAAGTATGTGCAAACTTTTCTTTATAAACTTGTTGAGCTTCTATCCGAAAAGATAGTAGAATAATAAAAAGTACCCCTCCTTTTAATACTAATGATTTCATGTCTATGTTTTTTGTTACTGTTAATTATTTCATAGTAAAAAGAAAGAATATTTATTTAGAGCTTAAGACTTATCTTTTCTTTCGTTTTTTATGTTTCAAGTTAAAGGTTTTATCTCCTTTGGTTTTAGGCTTTTTATATTTTTTCTTGATTTGCCGTTGGTAGGACCCACCCAAATTTACTTTTTTGTTTTTTTCTTTCTTTTCATGAAAAGCAGCCCCTACCTCTTCATCATTCGGTCGTTTATGTGGATTGTTGATTTCTTTAACCTTTGGTTGTTCTTCGGGAGTAAGCTGATCAGAGATTTCTACACCAGAGGGAATATCTAATTGCTCGATTTTCATCTCCATCAAACTTTCAATAGCCTCCAGGTGTTCTTGTTCTTTTTCTGTAGTAAGAACAAACGAGACTCCTTCTTTTTCGGCTCGACCAGTTCTACCAATACGATGCATATAATTTTCTGGATATTCTGGGGTGTCGAGATTAATTACCTGGCTTATATTTTCTATATCCAAACCTCTGGCCATTACATCTGTCGCAATCAATATTCGATTTTCTCCTTCTCTAAATTGTTCTATACTTCGTAATCTATAATTTTGAGTTTTGTTAGAATGGATAATACAAATCTCATCGGCGTATTTTTTTTCTAGTTGTTCAAACAAACGATCTGCGATCTTTTTAAAACCAACAAAAATTAGTGTTTTGTGATAGGTTTCTTTATCAGAAAGTAATTGCTCAAGCAGATTAACTTTTGTATAAAAATTAGGAACTTTGTAACCATATTGTTTGATGTTTTCGAGGGGAGTTCCGCTTTTGGCAATTGATATTCTTTGTGGCTTGATAAATATTTCTGAAATCATTTGATCTACTTCATCTGTCATTGTAGCCGAAAACATAATATTTTGTCGCTGCCGCGGAAGGATATCAAAAATATTCATCAATTGATGTCTAAACCCTAAATCTAACATTACATCAACTTCATCGATCACTAGTTTCTGAATAGATTTAAGCTGTAAAGCTCTACTTACTGCCAGATCATATAAACGTCCCGGAGTAGCAACGATAATATCTAATCCTTGCGAAACGGCTTGTTTTTGTGTATTGATATTTGTACCTCCGTATACACCTGTTATTCGCACATTGATATACGTAGAAAGTTTTTCGATTTCATCAACTACCTGTACAACAAGTTCTCGCGTAGGAACTAATACCAATATTCTTGGGTTTTGTTGCACAGAATATTTTAGCATCCTTAAAATCGGAAGCATATAGGCATATGTTTTACCAGTACCTGTTTGTGCAATACCTACAACATCTTTTCCAGACATTACGGGAGCAAAAGCTTTTTCCTGAATAGGTGTAGGCGTCTCAAACCCTAAATCGTCAAGGGCATTAAGAAGTTGTGTATTTAGATTTAAATCTCGAAAAGTCAATTGATCTATTTTTTTGATGCTACAAAGGTAGCCTTATTTTTGAGATTCAATTATTACAAAATATAGCAATATAGCAATTGGGATATGGTTGTCTTTTTTTATAGAGATATGAGAAAGTAGAAGTACCATTTTATAAATTGAGCCTTTTTTTTACTGATTACGATCTAATTTTGAGTATCAACTTAAAAATCATACATCATGTTACTTATTAAAAAAATATCAAAAATAATCATATTGAGTATTCTATTATTTGGAGGTTTGATCTCATGTGATGACGATTCATCAGACGAAGAGCAGATTCCTGAAGAAATAATAATAGAAGATTTTGCAAATTTTAAAGATGATCCAAAATTTCTTGAATATATGGAACAATTGGTAGCTTCTGTACTAAAGGTTGAAAATGCTGATATGGTATTAGAACTCCTTGAAGAAACAGAACTTACAGATGAACAAAACATACAATTGGTTATTGCCTTAGGGTTTGAAACGATGGATCAAATGGAAGAAAACCTTAATGTTACATCAGAAAACTGGCAAGAACTTTATAAACGTTTTGATTTAGGAAATCAAGATAAAGCGTTGATTAATAGTGTTATGGTTGATGCTTATGTAGAAATAGTACTTGATTTAAGTAATAAAAATAGTAGTAATGCTCTTAAAAATAGTAAACAGGATTCATGTTTAGCCCCATGTTTCGAAAAACTTGTTGAAGATTTTGAAATGTATGATAATGAGTATGATAGATTATGTAGAATATACGATTTGTTTACTGATGAAGGTAAAGAAAATGAAAGACAATGCAGAATAAGAACAAGACAAAAATATATAGCAGAAATAAATAAAGCAAATTTGAATTGGGCTTGTTGTGCTTACTGGACATGTGGAGTCTTGCCAGTACCATTAGAAGGAGGTGACGGTATTATTCCTGGTCCTTGTAACACACCAATAGGGTAGATGTAATAAAATTTAAAAATCCAGAAACAGATTATACCGATTTTAGTTATTTTTGGGTTTCTAATATCATACTAATGAAGAAAATCATCGCCTTTGCAGGTTCTAATAGCAGCACTTCTATTAATCATAAGCTCGTAGAGTTTGTAGTTTCAGAAATAAAGGGACATGATATAAGAATAATTAACCTGGTAAATTATGCTATGCCAATGTATAGTGAAGATGAAGAAAAAAATGGTTTTCCGGGAATGGCAATGGGGTTAAACCAGGAAATCTCTGAAGCTGACGCCTTGATTATTTCGGTAAATGAACATAATGGGAGCTGGAGTGCTTTTTTTAAAAATATTATAGATTGGTTATCTCGACTAGATCGTAATTTTTTGGAAGGAAAGAAAATCTTATTAATGAGTACTTCTCCCGGAAAAAGAGGAGGACTAAGCTCGTTAGAATTTGGTAAAAATGTTTTACCAAGATTTGGTGCCGAAATTGTGGAGAGTTTTAGCTTTCCTTCTTTTTATGATAATTTTTCTGTAGAATCCAATACTGTAACAGATGAGACTCTTTTATTGGGATTAAACGAAGTTCTCAGTACTTTTGCACATCAAATCTAATGAGTAAGTGCGAAGTGTTCAACAATATACTTTAGAAGATTTTTCAGAATTTAAAAGTAAGCTATTACATTGGGGGCAGCAATTTGAAGAGGCTATTTGGCTGGATTCGAATAGCTATTCACAGCAATATTCAAGTTATGATGCTGTATTGGCTGTAGATGCTTTTACGACTATAAAAACCGATTATTATAATGGTTTTGATACGTTAAAAGAATATCAAAGCGTAACTTCGGATTGGATTTTTGGCTATCTGTCCTATGATCTTAAGAACGATACAGAGGATCTGGTTTCTGAAAATCGAGACGAACTACGTTTTCCTGATTTGTACTTTTTTCAACCTAAAAAACTTTTTCTGCTCAAAGGAAATATCCTTGAAATGCACTATTTGCGAATGGTGGATGACGAAATGGAGGAAGATTTTAAGGAAATCTCAGCGCATTCTTTATTCAAAAAAAATACTACAGAACAACCTTGTGGTAAGGTAAAAATAAGCCTTCGTATCACAAAAGATGAATATAAAGAGAAGGTAAATGAAATGCTCGCTCATATACATCGGGGAGATATTTATGAAGCAAATTTCTGCCAGGAGTTTTTTGCAAAAAATAGTTGTATTGATCCTTTACAGACATACTATCACTTAAACGATATTTCAAAACCTCCTTTTGCTACATTTTTTAGGATGAATGATTACTATTTGTTATCAGCTTCACCAGAACGCTATTTAAGAAAAGAAGGACAAAAAATAATTTCACAACCCATAAAAGGAACAGCAAAAAGATCACAGGATATTGAGGAGGATAAGAGATTAGTATCAGAGCTTTATGGAGATCCCAAAGAGCGATCAGAAAATGTAATGATTGTAGATCTGGTACGAAATGATTTATCACGAACCGCAACCAAAGGGTCGGTTACTGTAGAGGAATTGTGTAAAGTGTATTCGTTTAAACAAGTACATCAAATGATATCTACAGTAACATCAATAGTCGAGGATACTATTTCTCCTGTCGATGTTATCAAAACAACTTTTCCGATGGGGAGTATGACCGGAGCACCTAAAATTTCTGCAATGCAGATCATAGAAAATCTAGAGAAGTCTAAAAGGGGCTTATATAGCGGAGCTGTGGGATATTTTACCCCAGATGGAGATTTTGACTTTAATGTAGTAATTAGAAGTATCCTCTATAATCAGGAACGACAATATATATCATATACTGTTGGGGGAGCTATAACTGCCAAGTCAGATCCTGATAAAGAGTATGAAGAATGTTTGCTTAAGGCAAAAGCAATGCGAGAGGTATTAGAAGGAGTGTAGTTAAAAGTATACAGGTAATTATAAACTCCTACTCAATTCACTAAATAAGATTTCTTCTAAAACTCTTTCGTACGTCAATGATAATTTCTTTAACTTCTTGTGCGGTTATCTCTTTAATTTTAGCAATTTCTTCAAAATTTAATTTTCCAAAAACAAAAAGATCAATGATTTTAGAAGTTTCTATAGGGAGCCAACTATAGAATTTACCTAATAGCTTCTGTTTTCGATGCTCAGAAGAGGGTTCAGAGTCTATGACCTTAAGAATTTCAGAATCCATATCAGTGTATATAAAATTCTGCTTTTCTTCAGAATTCTGGTGATAGCAAATATCATCCAATTCTTCTTTCATGATAAGTTCGTTATTCGCTTCTACAGTATAGCTTTCTTCGAGTTTTTCGAGTTCTTCTTTAAGGAAATAACTGGTGCTAATGCTTTTTTGATGCCATCCCTCACGAATGTATAATTCATCAATAAGCTCATCAGCAATTTTAAAAAGTTGAAGTTCTAGAGATAAAGTGTCTATTTCGACATCAAGATCATCATGATAAAGTTTCAATATGGCGTCGTCTATAATACCATTAGAGCAATACATATTCTGAGGTAAAATACCAACACTTTCTGCAATATATAACCTGTGTTTTACATAGGGATGTAAGTGTGGTACAATGGATAATAATTTTTTACTAAATTCCCTTTGATCATCCGCCTCATAAAATTCTTGTAATTCATGTGTCCTATTCATTTATCAGTAATTTAAGAGTTGCTTTCTAAAAATAAGAAAAACAAATTGAAAAAAGTGTTAAAAACCTGATAATCAGAATACAAAATGTAATTTGATAGGAGGTGGTTATCGCAATTCAAAATCGTATATTTGAAAAATCGAAAAATTTCAATCCAGAATCTGTTGTTACAAGAGTTTAAAGATCATATTAGCAAAAACCTTTCATTTCTTTCGGGAAGCAAACTACTAATTGCTTGTAGTGGTGGGTTAGATAGTGTTATACTCGCAAGACTTTGCCAGGCATTACATTTTCAATATAGTATCGCACATTGCAATTTTAAATTAAGAGAAGAAGAAAGTGATGAAGACGCAAATTTCGTTACTCAATTGTCTAATGAGCTTCAGTCTTCGGTTTTTAGTACACAATTTGATACCAATACATATGCTGCAGATCATAATTTATCTATACAGATGGCAGCTAGAGAGCTACGGTATGATTGGTTTAAGAAACTAGCTCTAGAGCATCAGTTTGATTATATTCTTACTGCTCATCATGCAGATGATAACCTAGAAACTTTTTTAATTAACCTGTCTAGAGGAACAGGGATAGAAGGATTAACAGGTATACCAGAAGTTAATGGGATTTTTGTACGGCCGTTATTACCTTTTTCGAGGGCACAAATTTTGGCATACGCAAAAGAGAATGATTGGCAATGGAGAGAGGATAGTAGTAATAAAAGCACAAAGTATCTTAGAAATAAACTTCGCTTAGATGTAATTCCGGAGTTAAAAGGTGTTAATTCCCAGTTTTTACAGAATTTTAGTACCACCTTAGAGTATTTAAAACAGAGTAGTGAATTTATTAAAAACCAGGTAACCCAACTTAAAAAAGAGTTGTTCGAGGTTTCAGAAAGTGATATCATTAAAATATCTATTCATAGATTAATGGATTGCGGAGACCCAAAAGCCAGCCTGTATTTTTTATTAAAAGAATATGGGTTTACTGCATGGGATGATATAGAACATATGATTACGGGGCAATCCGGAAAACAAATTTTTTCAGAAACTCATCGTTTGGTAAAGAATAGAGAATACTTATTATTGAGTCTGATATCAGAAAAAATTGAGAATCGCAATTACAGCATACCCGAAGCAGAAAGTATGTTAATGATTCCTCCGGGAACACTGAAATTTAAAGTGACATCCGAAATATCGGATATTGATCTTAAGACCATTTATGTTGATAAAGAAAAGTTAAAGTATCCATTAACTGTAAGAAAATGGAAAGAAGGCGACTATTTTTATCCTCTGGGAATGAAAGGAAAAAAGAAATTGAGTAAATATTTTAAAGATGAAAAATTATCTTTACTAGCCAAAGAACGAGTATGGTTATTATGTTCTGGAAAAGAAATAATTTGGATTATAAACTATAGAGCAGATAATAGATTTAAAATAATACCCCAAACAAAACAAATACTTAAAATTACAATAGCCTGATGCGATATCTCTTAGTACTACTTACCACTATATTATTTTCTACAACGCTTTTTTCACAAACACTAGACCCTGTTAAGTGGAAAGCCACTATAGAGAAAGAAACGGATGATACTTATATCCTATATTTTGAGGCGACTCTTGATGAAGGATGGCATTTGTATTCTCAAAATGAAGCAGATAGTGATGAGATAGCTCCAACACCAACAGAATTTACTTATAATACTACTCCAGAGAGTTATGAACTTGTAGGAGAAACGATAGAGCCCAAAGGTATCGAGAAGTTTGATAATATCTTCGAGATGGATGTGAAGTATTTTGAAGATAAAGTGACTTTTTCTCAAAAGATCAAGCGTATAGATAAAAACCTGAAGCAGATTAAGGCAGAAGTATTCTTTTCGGTTTGTGATGATGAGAAATGTTTGGCTCCAGAGGTCGTAGAATTTGACATTAATCTTTCTGGAGAAGCAATCGAAAATAAAGGAGATCTGTCTAGTATTACAGCAGAGGATCAAAAAAAGTCTGAAGCACTACATATTGATATAAAAGGTAAAGATGTTTTTCCTTCAGAACAAGTAGAGGAGAAAAGTTATTTTAATATTTTCCTTTTAGGGTTTTTAGGAGGATTAATAGCCTTATTAACACCTTGTGTATTTCCTATGATACCTCTTACGGTTTCTTTTTTTACCAAAGGAGCCAAGGATCGTAAAAAAGGATTGTTTAATGCTATTTTGTATGGTTTTTTTATATTCATTATTTATATTTTATTAAGCCTTCCTTTTCATTTGCTAGATTCATTAGACCCAGAGATATTAAATAATATTTCGACAAATGTGACGCTTAATATTGTCTTCTTTATCATTTTTATTGTATTTGCAATATCCTTTTTTGGTTATTTCGAAATTACCCTACCAGCTTCCTGGAGTACCAAGCTTGATAGTAAGGCTACAAGTATTGGAGGAGTGATAGGTATATTCTTTATGGCATTAACATTAGCTTTGGTATCCTTCTCATGTACAGGACCCATACTGGGATCATTACTGGGAGGTTCTCTAAGTAGTGATGGGGGAGCGATGCAATTAAGTTTTGGTATGGGAGGTTTTGGACTAGCCTTAGCATTACCATTTGCACTATTTGCATTATTTCCTAATTGGTTAAATTCTTTACCAAAAAGTGGCGGATGGTTAAATACTGTAAAAGTAGTTCTGGGTTTTATCGAATTGGCATTAGCATTTAAATTCCTTTCAAATGCAGATCTTGTTGAGCATTGGGGAATCCTAAAAAGAGAAATATTTATAGGTGTCTGGATAATAATTGGTTTGGGTATGGTCTTATACCTTTTCGGGAAAATACGCTTTCCGCACGATAGCCCAATACAAAAATTAAGTAAAGGAAGAAAAACCTTAGGTATTATTACATTAGCATTTGTTATTTATTTGATTCCTGGTCTTACCAATACAGCTTATGCTAATCTTAAGTTGTTAAGTGGGTTTCCTCCACCATTATTTTATAGTATTTATGAAAAAGAAGCTCATGGTCCCTTAGGGCTTAATGCATATACCGATTTCGAATCGGGGGTACAAGCTGCCAAAGCCCAAAACAAACCTATTATGCTCGATTTTACAGGCTGGGCTTGTGTGAATTGTCGTAAAATGGAAGAACAAGTATGGAGCCATCCAGAAATTATCGATATCCTTAAGAACAAGTACGTTTTAATTTCTTTGTATGTTGATGATCGCGAGAAGCTATCAGAGGATAATCAATTTAAGTTCTTAAAACCTGATGGAAGAATTAAAGCCATTAAAACAATAGGAGACAAGTGGGCAACATTTCAAACCTTAAACTTCAAAAATAACTCACAACCTTATTATGCATTATTAGATGCAGATATGAATTTATTAAACAAAACCACTGCTTATACTCCAGATACAAGCGAATATCTTAAATGGTTACAAACAGGTTTGAAAAATTTTAGAAAATAATATTCTTTACATTAAGACTACTAAAACCACGAATAATTAGCAATGAATGTTTCTATAAGTAGTTGTGGAGTAGTACTTCTATTTTTTTGATTGTATTGTTTAGATACAGGATTTTGATTTTGAACTTAACTGTCGTAATTGACTCTTCTATAAAATGACTATACCATTTTGTCTCTATTGTAATATGTACATATTGATCGTAAGTTGTTAAAATCTCCTTAAATCTATCCAGCCCGCAGTACCATTTTTTTATCTTCAGCAATAAACTAAACTAAAACCAATGCGATCAGTCAGATTTATTCTTTTAAGAAGTATAGTACTTCTTTACACAAGTATTATGTTCTCGCAGGAAGCAGATTCCTATACTATAAAAGAACACTACACAAAACAAGAAGTTGATATTGTAATGAGAGATGGTGTTAAACTTCACACTACTATTTATTCACCAAAAGATACTTCAAAAAAATACCCGATTTTAATGCATCGAACCCCGTATAGTTCGAGACCATATGGTAAAGATGAATTTAGATCTAAAATAGGTCCAAACGAATTTTTAATGAAAGAAGGAAATATTATTGTCTATCAAGATGTACGTGGGCGTTGGATGAGCGAAGGAGTTTATGACAATATGAGAGCCTATATTCCTGGTAAAAAAGGAAAACAATTTGATGAAGCCAGTGATACCTATGATACCATAGACTGGTTGGTAAAGAATGTATCCAATACCAACAAAAAAGTAGGAATATGGGGGATCTCATACCCTGGTTTCTATGCAACGTATTCTTTATTAGATGCACATCCGGCTTTAAAAGCAGTATCGCCACAAGCATGTATTGGTGATTTCTTTTTTGATGATTTTCATCATAATGGAGCCTATCTGTTAAGCTATTGGAGAGCTACAGCGGTTTTTGGATACGAAAAAACTAAACCTACCACAGAGAGTTGGTATACTTTTCCTGACCTGAAAAGTAAAGATCAATACCAATTCTTTCTGGATGCAGGGCCTTTAAGCACTTTAGACCGGTATTATAAAGAAGACAATGTATTTTGGACACAATTAAAAGAACACCCCAATTATGATGAATTCTGGCAAAAAAGAGGGATAATTCAACACTTAAAAAACCAAAAGATCAAACCGGCAGTAATGACTGTAGGAGGTTTATTTGATGCCGAAGATTTATATGGCCCTTTCGAGACTTACGAAAATATCGAAAAGCAAAGTGATAATTATAACATTATGGTTTTTGGGCCATGGAGTCATGGGGATTGGGCAAGAACCAAAAAGCGACAAGCTATTGGTAATGTATACTTTGGGGATGACCTTTCTTTAAATTTTCAAAAAAATGTTGAAACCCCCTTTTTTAATCATTTCCTAAAAGGAGATGCAGATGGAAAAACCGGGTTACCAGAAATTCAGATTTTTGATACCGGAAAAAAGGAGTGGAATTCTTACGAAAGTTGGCCTCCTGCAAATGTAGAAAAAAAGACATTCTACCTTTCTGCCAATGATGAATTGTCTGGTAAGAGTGGAGCGGGTGCTTCAGAATTTATAAGTGACCCTAAAAAACCAGTTCCATATTCCGAAGATGTTAAAATGGTATTTACGCCAAGAAAATATATGACAGATGATCAAAGATTTGCAGCGCGTCGTCCCGATGTATTAGTTTTTGAAACCCCTGTTCTTACCGAGGACATGACATTATCGGGAGAAGTATTAGCAAAACTAAAGGTAGCTACGACAGGTACAGATGCAGACTGGGTAGTAAAATTGATAGATGTATATCCTAATGATGCCGAAGATACAGAAGAAACACAGCAATATTTAAAAATGGCCAATTATCATATGATGGTTCGTAGCGAAGTGATGAGAGGGCGTTTTCGAAATGATTTTAGTAAACCCGAACCTTTTGTTGCTAATCAAAAAACAGATGTAAATATCAAACTACAGGATATACACCATACGTTTAAAAAAGGACATAAAATACAGATTCAGGTGCAGAGTACCTGGTTTCCTTTAATCGATTTAAACCCTCAGACGTATGTTCCTAATATCTTTAAAGCTGCTGCTTCTGATTTTACCAAGCAAACGCACAAAGTATATCATGATTCTGCAATAGAAGTTATGATTTTAAAATAACTAATTAACCCTAATATAGTATACTATCATGACCAAAATAAAAATCAGTGTATTGCTATTTTCTTCTGTTCTGGCGTTAACCGGCTGTAAACAGGAAGTAAAAGCACCAGAACAGGATGCTGCTTTGCAAGCAGAGATCATCGAAGAGCGATCAAAAAAACTAAATGATTGGTTCGAGGCACAATTTCAGCAAGAAATTGATAAATCACCAATGACGCAAACGTATTTAGGAATTAAAACAGACGATTACGGTAAATGGGATGATATTTCATCTAAACAGCAAGCAGAAGATTTAGAAAGAGCAAAAGAACGTCTTGCCTACTTAAAAGACTCTGTAGATGTATCTCAATTAAACGATGCAACTGCTCTAAGTTATAAATTGATGAAACAAGATCTCGAAAATGAGATTGCAGATTTTCAATACAGATTTTATGATTACCCTGTAAATCAAATGTTTGGAATGCAGTCAAGAATTCCTGCTTTCCTTATCAATATGCATAAAATCAAAGATAAGAGTGATGCAGAAGCTTATATTTCAAGATTAAATGGTATCAATGAAATGTTTGCTCAGGCGATAGAAAATATAAAGATTAGAGAAAAGAATGGTATTCTTCCTCCTAAGTTTGTATTTGCCAAAGTTCTTGATGATAGCCGTAATATTATTGTAGGGCAGCCATTTGATAAATCAAATCAGGAAAGTACATTACTGGCCGATTTCAAAAATAAAATCTCTACACTTAAATTATCTGATGAAGAACAGAGCGAATTAGTGGCTAAAGCAGAAAAAGAACTTGTAGAAAGTGTAAAACCGGCGTATGATAATCTTATCACATTATTAGAAGGGCAACAACAAAGAGCTACTACAGATGATGGCTGCTGGAAATTTCCTAAAGGAGCTGCGTTTTATGATAATGCACTACAACGTACGACCACCACTACGATGACAGCAGATCAGATTCATGAGCTAGGATTAAAAGAAGTGGCTCGTATTCATAATGAGATGCGGGATATTATGAAGCAAGTTAAATATGAAGGAACATTACAGGATTTTTTCAAGTATATGAAAGAAGATGAAAAGTTCTATTATGCAAATACCGAAGAAGGAAAAGCAGCATACCTTAAACAAGCAGTGGGACTAATCGATACGATGAAATCGAAACTGGATGAACTTTTTATTACCAAACCCAAGGCAGATATTATTGTAAAAGCGGTAGAGCCTTTTAGAGAAAAAAGCGCCGGAAAAGCCTTCTATCAAAGTGGAACTCCCGATGGCTCAAGACCAGGAACATATTATGCCAATTTATATGATATGACAGCAATGCCTATCTACCAGATGGAAGCTTTGGCGTATCACGAAGGTATCCCCGGGCATCATATGCAGAGATCTATTGCGCAAGAGCTACAGGATATCCCGAAATTTAGAAAATTTGGCGGGTATACTGCATATACCGAAGGTTGGGGATTATATACAGAGTTATTGCCAAAGGAAATAGGAATGTATAGTGATCCATATTCAGATTTTGGTAGACTGGCAATGGAGCTTTGGAGAGCTTGTCGATTGGTTGTAGATACAGGAATTCATAGTAAAAAATGGAGTAGAGAAGAAGGGATTAAGTATTATGTAGATAATACTCCTAATGCAGAAAGTGATGCGATAAAAATGGTAGAACGCCATATTGTTATGCCAAGCCAGGCAACAGCTTATAAAATAGGAATGATTAAGATTCTTGAGCTACGTAAAAATGCAAGGAAAACTCTTGGAGATGCATTTGATATCAGAGAGTTTCATGATGTAGTGTTAACCAATGGAGCTGTACCACTTACGATATTAGAAGAATTAGTAGGAGAATGGGTGGCAAGTAAAAGTACAAATACACCTAAAGAAGAAGTAGGTTCTTAGTATTTTAATTTCCATTTTATAATAATCTAGACCTCACAGGTTTTTAAAACCTGTGAGGTCTTTTTAGTTTGTTGTTTTCGATCTTAAATAACAGAATATACATATCAAGAAATTATAGAATTTTCAAATTGTGAATATCTATTATAGGCATTCGTGGTTAGCGTTTTTTTAAAAATATATATTTGCCATCCTAAAAAAAAGATATGAGCACAACTTGGTATGAATGTAAAGTAAAGTATAGAAAAATAGATGAATCTGGAGTACAGAAAGTTACAACAGAACCTTATCTGGTAGATGCTTTATCCTATACAGAGGCTGAAACCCGAATTAACGAAGAAATGTCAGCATATATTAGTGAAGAATTTAAAATCACCAATATTAAGATTGCAAATTTTGCAGAAATACATCCTTTTGATAATTCTGATCGATGGTTTAAATCAAAAGTAGCCCTGGTTTCTTATGATGAAGAAAGCGGTAAAGAAAGAAAGTCAAGTATGTACTTGCTGGTACAAGCTAATGATGTAAAAGAAGCGTATGATAATACTATTAGTGTGATGAAGGATTCTGTTAGTGATTATACAGTACCTGCAATTTCAGAATCTCCGATTATGGATGTGTTTCCTTATTTCTCGGGCGAGGAAGAGCAATTTGAGACAGCTCAACCGATAGCAGTAGCAAGTTCTTCTCAAGAAGAGGTGTCAGAAGAGGTCGATACTGTTGAAGAAAAACTACTAGAAGAAGGTAGCCCTGTTCAGGAAGAAGTTTCAGAAGAAGTTGACGCCGTTGAGGAAGAAGTACTAGAAGAAGGTAATCCTTTTCAGGAAGAAATATCAGAAGAGTTAGAAGATATATAATTTACCTCATTAGCATTCGAAACTTTTTATGTCAAACTGAGCCTGTCGAAGTTCATAAACCCTTGATTTTTAATTGGATTTCGACAGGCTCAATCTGACATTGCAGATAATTTTCAGAAAATAAAAATCCTTTTTGCTTTATATGTTATAATCCAAAAAAATCAATAGCTTATGATCCATATTTCTATAGCTTAACATAAATCGAGATTTAAAATGCTCCGAGGCTTGCCTCGAAATCTAAATTATTTTTCAATCCAATGCCTCATGGGCTTGCCTCGAGCTAGTTTACTTGTTTTCGATAGCTCTGCTGAGCTTAACGTTATTTTCCAATTTTACTCAATTATATAAGTTATTGGCTACTATTTATAAATATGTAACTTAATTAATAGTCATTAATTTAACTCTTTTGGCCACTTCCAGGCAAGTTTTATAATTATCAAAGTAATTATAGCTTCTAATGCAGCATAAAATGCATAGAAACTATACCATTTGGTCAGAGAAAAACTGCCAACAATTACAACGATAATAGTTAGTAAAATACCAAAGATGATATTGAGTATTCTACAAATTTTTGGTTTTAGAAAAACATTTGCAGAAATCATAGCCGCAGGTATTACTAATGAAAACGATGCTATAAATAATTTTATAGGAGTATCTAGTAGTTCTGTTCCTTTTAAAAGACTGTCTACTTTATTAGGGATATACAATTCAAAGTAGTCGCCATAAATGTATAAGAACATTAATGAGGTCCACAAAGCTGCAAGTTTAATTCGGATGTTTACTTTTGGATTTTCAAACATTTTTAATAAGATTAATGGTTGTTAACATTATTAAAGACGTCAAAAAAATGACTATGGTTGCCTGAAAAAATTAAAATAGTTCCTGTTAGGTTGTAGCCAACAATAGTGAATAGGTGCCAATATATGTATTCATATGTGTTTCATACAAATCTATCAGGTTTTGAAGAACCGTATGATCCTTTCGATATAAAATTCCCGATTTTACTTTTGATGATGTAAGTAACTAATTTTTAATACAATTTTTACTTATCCATCAATGTTCTAAACTGGTAGAAGAAACGTTCGATAAGTCGAAGATCTTCGGTTACAATTTCTACGACACCTCTCATTTCCTGCTTAAAAGGAATTTCCTTGCCATATGTGGTAACTAGTTTTTCGGGCAGTTCAACATCAATAAGATATAATCCATCTTTATCTGGTAACAGGGATATGTGTTTTACTTTACCTTTTAGCGTTCCGAACTCATTATCAGGAAAGTTTTCTAATCTAATATTAGCCGTTTGTCCGACCTTTATTTTTCCCGAATTTTGAGAAGGAGCTTTTATTTTTGCGAGGTAAGAAGAATATGCCGAAGGAACAATAATAAAAACAAGATCTCCCAGGGCTACAGTTTGGTTTTCTGTCCAAAAATTAAGGAAAGAGACACGACCTTCGATATCTGATTTAAGCACATATTGCAACTCCCAGTCTTTAATACTTTTCTTTAGCTGCCCAAAGGATTGTAACACCTTCTTAAATAGATTAATTTCTTCTTTTCTTTTATTGATCTCTGTACCTTTAGATGTTTTGGTAGCATTACTAATACTCTCGTTAATCTGGGATAGCTGTACGTCGTTATTCTCATAATTACGTTTGGTTCTCAGGTAATCAAGTTCTTTGCTTTCGTACTCTTGTGCAGAGATCACACCTTTTTCGAATAGGTTTTTTTGACGCTGAAGCTCTTTTCGTTTAAACTCTAGTTCTGCTTTACCCAGTCTTTTTTGCGCTTTTAAACTTTCTAAACGCCTGTAGAGTTCTGATAAGGAGGTTTGATTTGCAATGGCTTCATTAGAAAAAGGTTGTAATTCTTTATTCAGAATATACTCAGAATAACTGTTTTCGAATAAAGCAAAGCTGGTTTCGATATCTCCCAGGAATAAAACCGGTAACTCATCGATAGGAAATGTAAATGATTTTGTATTTACTTTAATAGTATCTACGATAGATTTAAGCAAAAACACATCTTTATAATTGGCACTGCTTTCTAATATCGCCAGAGGAGTGTTTTTGGGTACGATTTGATTGTCTTTAACGAATAGAGATTCTATTTTACCACTGGTTTTGGCATATTCTTTTTGCGGCGGTATTCGAGTGGTGATAACCGCCTCTGCAGGTATTACATCGGGGTACTTAACCAGCCAGGAAAGAAATAATAACAGCAGTACTAATACTAAAATCAAAAGATTTCCCCATCGTATCATCCAATGCGGAACCCGGGTTAGAATTTCCTGTACTTCTTCACTACGTAATTGTATGTCGTCTAAAGTGTCTGGCATAATGTATAGCTATAAATTAAGAATTAAGAATTACGAATTACGAATTACGAATTTTTAGTTTAGTGGTTTTTTGAATAGAGCCAATGATTTTAAGTAATTCTTCACATTTATTAATAAGGTTTATACTTTCTTGATCTGTTATATAATTACTATCTCTTAATAATCTTAACCAATAATGTGTTTCTCTGGTTTCTTTGTATGAAATAGCCATTTTTGATAAAAAATCTCTCGTGCTTTGCCCTCCTATAGCTTCTTCGATGTTTGCTCCAATAGAGGTTCCACTTTTCAGAATTTGTTTAGATAAAACATATTCTTGTTGTTCTTTTATCAACTTTTTATATAATTTAATACATAATAATGCAAATTCATAACTTTTGGTTTGAACAACATTTTCTTTTTTCATCTAATTCGTAATTCTCAATTTGTAATTATTAATTCAAGTATTATTTCCCTAATTCGAGTTGATTTTTAACCAGGTGATAATAGTTTCCTTTCTCTTTGATTAGG
Source organism: Aquimarina atlantica (assembly GCF_000626715.1). GTDB lineage: Bacteria > Bacteroidota > Bacteroidia > Flavobacteriales > Flavobacteriaceae > Aquimarina > Aquimarina atlantica. Next base: position 125,319 of record NZ_AQRA01000009.1, read on the forward strand.
GACTCATGATTTCCTACTTCTACAATCTTACCTTTGTCTAACACAACAATCTGATGCGCATTTTTTACGGTACTCAATCGATGTGCTATCACCATTACGGTTTTGTCTTTAAAGAAGGTATCCAGTTTTTCCATGATCACCTTTTCATTATTGGCATCAAGAGCAGAGGTAGCTTCATCAAAGAACAAATATTTAGGATTTTTATATACCGATCGTGCTATAAACAGCCTTTGTTTTTGCCCGGTACTTAATCCTACACCTTCCATTCCTATTTTGGTATTATAAGAAAGCGGGAGTGATTCGATAAACTCTTTGATATTTGCCACATCTACGGCATGCGCCAATTTTTTCTTATCTACATAATCTTCTCCTACTGCAATATTATTAGCAATAGTATCATTAAAAATATATCCTTCTTGCATAACCACCCCAAATTGATCTCTCCATGCTTTTTGGGATACATTATGTAAATCATGAGAACCGATAAAAATCTGCCCTTCATCGGGCTCATAAAACTTAAGAAGGAGTTTCATAAGAGTAGTTTTTCCGCTACCACTAACCCCAACTACAGCCGTGATTTTATTTGCAGGAATAGAAAGGCTGAGGTCTTCTAAAACCGGTTTATCGGCCCCTACATATCTAAAGCTTAGATTTTTAATTTCAAACCCAGAGTTTGGCGAGATTTCTCTAATCTTTTCATCACCAGAATGTTCTTCATCTTCTTTATTATGAATCTCTCCTAAACGTTCTAAAGAAATTTGAGCATCCTGCAACTCTCTTAAGAAATTAATTAATTGCGTAATAGGAGCATTTAATTGCCCTACAATGGCGGTGATCGCCAGCATCATACCTAATGTGATATCACCATCTATAACCAGTTTTGCAGAAAAAACCGTAATCAGGATATTTTTTAGCTCATTAATAAAAGCAGATCCTACACTTTGGTATTGTTCTAGCGCCAGATTTTCTATAGAAATTCTAAATAGTTTTGCCTGTACAAACTCCCAGTTCCATCGTTTTCTTTTTTCAGCATTATGCAGTTTTATTTCCTGCATACCATTTACCAGTTCGATAACTTTACTTTGCTCTTCACTAATTTGCGAAAAGCGTTTGTAATCCAGTTTTTTACGTTTTTTAAAGAAAATAAGTATCCATGCAAAATAAAACGTACTTCCTATCGCAAAAATACCAAAAATAGGAACGCTATAATAGATCAGAACGATACTAAACACGATAAGATTTACCATCGAGAATAGCACGTTTAAAGAAGACATGGTAAGTATCTGCTCGATTCGTTTATGATCATTAATTCTTTGTAAAAGATCACCTGTCATTTTTACATCAAAATAGGAGATAGGCAGGTTCATAAGTTTAATAAAGAAATCTGATATCAGTGATATATTAATACGTGTACTTAGATGAAGTAAAATCCAACTTCTAAGTACATCGATTAATGTTCTCCCAATAAACAGAGAAAGCATTGCGATCAGTACGAGATATACAAAATTAAGATCTTGATTCTTAATTCCGACATCGACTATGCTTTGCGTTAAAAACGGAGTAATGAGTTGTAGTAAACTTCCTGCCCCCAGGCCTAATGCCAGCTGAAAAAGAAAAGCTTTGTATTTAAATATATATTTAGATATAAATTTGAACCCAAATTTTTGATCCTCTTCATCCAGATTATCACTATAAAAATTAGGAGTAGGTTCTACCAGTAAGGCAACCCCTTCTTCTGTGTTTTCGTCGGCGTTATTACCGATCCACGCTTTTATAAACTCGTCTTTTGTATAGGTAATCAATCCATGAGCAGGATCAGAGACATAAATGGTCATACCACCTTTGCGGGAGGTTTTGATTTTATAAACAACCACATAGTGTACCTTGTTCCAGTGTACAATACAGGGTAGAGGTACCTCGTCTAATTTGCTTAGCGATAGTTTTACACCCAGGGATCTAAAGCCTATTTCCTCTACCGCATCACTAAGTCCCAAGAGAGAACTTCCTTCTCTGGTGGTTTCACTTAATGATCTAAGTTTTTGAGTATTGAGAACTCTTCCATAATGTTTTGCGATAATCTTAATACAAGTAGGTCCACAATCTTTCGACTCTGCTTGTTTGTAAAATGGAAATTTAGGCATTAAGCTTTTTTAAATTAAATTGATTTTTTGTGTGATAATATCTATTTACAAAGTAAAGTAATTCTTTTCTATAATACTAATACCATATTTTGGGGCGTGACCCTAGAGGGGTCAGGCTATTCGCTATATCTTTTTTATTGCTCCTTAGCTATATTGCTAAAGCAAAAAAAGAAGCAAATACAAAAAAAGGATGCCGCTTCTATCCTTCACGCAAATCTATCTCGTTTTTATATAAGCAAGTGTCATATCTTGCTTTTTTGTTACTCATAAAATTATAGATAAACTTAATAACCTGAAACTCGATTAATCTGAAATGCATCAGTTTGAGTGAAATTCTGTTAAGAATTTTGTATCGACCTTTCGATAAACTCAAGGTGGTGCATTTCAATGCTAAAAACCTATTCTCGATAGTTCTACAGAGCCCTTCGATAAACTCAGGACAGGCCTTGTCGAAGTACAATTTTGCTCATTCTAATCGTAAAATTCACTCGAATTGACGCTTTTTTTATAAAATGCACAACGAGTTATCTAATTACTTTTCTAGTTTTTTTTCTAAATCTGGTAGCTGTTGTTTATATTTTTCTGGATCCCAGGTGATGTCCCATCTAGAAACATAATCCTGTAGTGGTCCAAGTCCAACCTCTGCTCTTCTTTTGTCTACATGATCAGGATCTAGTAGTGGATAAATATAATAGGCACCTGTTTCTTCATCTCGCCCGATTTGACTCCCATAAATTTGTTGATTCCCTTTGCGTATAGCGATTCTGTCTTCTAGCAATGCTAAGCTGCCAGGTCGTATGTTTCCTTTTTTTACAGCTTCTTTTATCATGGGTAAATATTTTTCCTGCACTTTTAAGTCTGCATGTTGTATGACCAAAAACAAGGTCATATTCCCTCTTTTACCGATGATATCTTTACCAGGCCAGCCTCTTTCTTCCAGTATTTTTTTTACTTTTATCAGGTTGATCGAATCTTTAGCGGCTATTTTTTTCCAATGTTGTTTTAGTTCATCAGAATCCCTGCCGTATTTTTCTATGATTTCATTTATTTGTCTTCTTGGCCCTTGATCATCCTGACGTATGGTATCGAGTAATGCAACTAGTGGTTTGTCAAAATTGATCTCTGCTTTTTCTTTGTTTGCTTTAACCAATGCCAGAACCTGGTCCCATCGTTTATCAGAATGTAAGATAGAGAGGTCGCTATCTGTTGTAATGTGATTGTAGTTGGAGTATTCTCCTCTCTCGGCAATTCGTGAAAGGTGTACAAATGCAGAATCTACTTCTTTGGCCAGGGCCCAGGAGCAAGCAGCATTATACATATCTGTTGTATTTCCATTATATTCACTTATCCCAAAAGCTTCTGAGTATTTCTTAGCAGATTGTAAATAATTCTTGGATTGGTAGAGTTTCCAGGCTTCATTTTTTAAAACCGTGTATTGGGCTTTCTCTTCAACAGTAAGCTCTTTGGCACTAACTTCGGTTGTAATTTCCTTTTTTGGTTGTTTACAAGAAAATACCAGAACTAGAACAAATAGGAATATTATTTTTTTCATTTTTTATTGTTTTACACATAGAATATGGTGTCTGTTCTAAAAACATAACCTTTTCTATGATGACTAAAGTTGAATTAAGTTAAAATCAGAAACTTCTTTTTTAGTAATTACTTTATAATTTTTATCTCTAAGGAGCATTATATATTTCTTTGCAGGACCTAAGTAAAGACTCATTTTTGTTGATTCGATCATAAATTGCTCATATGGAATGGCTTTATCTTTATGTTTTTCATACTCCTGTTTTATATAAAACTGAATTAATGTATTTGTATTTACATATTCATTGTTAAGTATAACATCAATCTTTTTTTTGCCTAACTCATTATGCAGGTCTTCTACTTTTTTTGGGTAAATCAGGCACATGTCATAGACTCCTTTGAACTCTTCAGGGATATAATATGTAGCATCAAGCATGGGTAGAGCAACTGCATTTAGGTTTTCTTCATTTATCATTTCTGTTTGATCTATGGTTAATGGATCTATACCATATTTTGTTTTAAGAATAGAAGCCATCCACTCATTCGCTCCTCCATGACCGGATGCTATCGGTTTTTCTGCAATGTGCGAATATCCAGCCAATACCAATATATTACCTGGTTCTTTAGTTATGATATTAACAAGGTTATCGGCCTGATTTTTTTCTCTAATAGCGATGCTCATATTATCTACTATTTCCTTACTTTCATAAGGGAGTACTTTATAACCCAATTCGAGTGCTTTTCTTACCAGATTTGCAAAATAGGGTTCTTTGGTATAAGTTCCTGATTTACTTATAGGGTATTTTCTGCTATTTAGTTTTTGATCCTCCCATGCCAGTGTTTCTAGAGCTAAAACAGTAAAACCTTGTTTTTTTAGATCTTTAAGAAACGTTTCTACATATACTCTATGATATGGATTATGATGTTCTTCATTAAACATCACTACCTTTTTTGAGATCGTCTGTTTTAAAATTTCCTGCTTAGCTTCTTTTACTACTACATTAAGATCGGTAATCTTTTTTTTAGGGATAGGAGAGGTGGTTATTTTATTAAACAAATGAAGAGTAGTATAATATTCATTTTGCAATTGTTTCTTAAACGGATGATCCAAAGTATCCTTTTCTAGTAATAGATAAGGCGCTATATAATTGATATCTCCTGTTTTAGAAACAAATTCTTTATTAGATTTTGTAGATAAAGCCATGATCTCTTCTAATTGAGAAAAGGAAGGCGTATACAAACACCATACTATAAGTAGCGTAATGCAATCTCTTTTACCAATTCGGGCTATCGGGTTCATATTCACAATGTTTAGGTTTTTCATAGAGTTCATTTTCTTTAAGGTAAGCTCTACAATCGGTACAGACTTTTCTAAATTCACACGTTTTGCAAACACTTATTTTATCTTTTGTTATATTCCAATATTTTTTAAAGTCGGGAGTACTTAAGATTTCATCAAGATCTGAAGAATCAATTTTTCCGAAATCATTAGCCATAGAGGGACAATTTTTTATATTTCCGTTAACATCTACTGCTATTTTTTTATAAAGACATGTATTATAATTTTCTCCTATGTAATAAGTTATAGGAGAAACATCAAAATAGAAAGGCATAATATAACCACAAAAATCAGAAGATACAATTTTCTCTGATGTATATATGTATGTTATAGAATCGATCTCTTCGACCTTATCCTTTTGATCATAACTATGAAAATATACCATAGAGACGCGGTTAGAATACTTAAGTATTTCATGAAAACTTTTAAAAGACGCTTTATTGTATTTTAATAAGATTTCTACATGTCTAAATGAGGTGTTTTTAAATAAGGAAACGAGATGTTCTAATGTATTAGTATCCATATCACAATCGTATAGTCTTATTTGAATATTGTCACAACCTATAGTATTGATTTTATAAATAGCGTTAGGCACATCGTAAGTAGAATTTGTATCAATGTCTATTATTGCAGAAAGTAACTTTTTTGGAGATTCATAAGTTTCATCAGAAGAGATAAATGATAGTATTTTTTCTGACAAAAAAATAACCTCTTTGTCGATTAAAAAATCAAAATATTGTTCTATAACTTTTAGGTCTTTGAAATCGTAATTTTTTTTGAGAATATCTGATACTTTTTTTCCTTTAAATTCATTGACCAAATCTATTAATTCATTAGGGATAAGCTCAATTCTGCTTCTATGTAAATCAGATAAAGTTCCTCTTTTTTTTCCTTTAACCAGTTTACAGGTGCTATATACATTAATATATAAATCGGTATTCAAATTCATAAGTTGATTTTTAATTTGGATAATAATGTTCCGGTTTTTTGGCAATTAAACCTTGCAGTCCTATATTTTTTTACTTCATCTGCATATCTTCTTTCAATAGGTGGTTCGATATTCTTATTAACATTTACAATAGCTTCTTTATTAGATATTAAAAAACCAAATAGTAAACTATTCCTATTTTTAAACCTCTTGTATTCTTTTAATTTCATCGTTTTCTTTTAAAATTTGAGCAATTATTTTTTCAATTTTTAACCCCAAAACATCAGAAATACCTAAAAATTGACCTACGGGATTAATCTCAAGAAAATAATAATGACCGTTAATATCTTTTATGATATCTATTGAACCAAAATTCAATTGTAAACGTTCCATTAATAGAATAATCTTTTGTACTAAATTTTCGGGCAAACTAATTAATTGTAATCTATTGGGTTTTTCATCATCATAATGTCTGTAGTCAACCTTTGTTTTTTCATTTGATTGAGAGAAAATGCCTGTTGCAAATATTTGATTTTCAATATAAATAACCCTGATTTCAAATTCTTTACGAATCTCTTTTTGAAAAAGTGATGGCGTAAAAAAATCTTGGGATAAAGAAAGAAGAGTTTCATGAGTCACCTTATTAGTCATTGTAGATATTCCAAAATCTGACCCCAATATTAATCCACCTTCTTTACTAGCTTTTGTAATACAGTTCTTGTTGGTGTGGATAAAATCACTTAAATGATTAAGATTGTTAGTTATTAGTGTATTAGGGATCTTAAAACCGATTTGCTTGGCTACTTTTAAAACTTTAAATTTATCTGAACCTGACTTAGAAGGTTGATTTAACCAATATTTGTCTTTTAGTACTTCTTCTATAAGATTATAAACAGCCCTTATTTCTGATTGATGATGTCTGTTTAATTCTTCTAAAAATTTGTAATGCTCGATAGTTGAAGGAGGCTCCCAAAATCTTTTTTCGATGTCCCAATCAAATGATCTTCTAAACCATACGGCATTGATCATATCACTATCAAAAAAGATATCCTCATATTGAACTGTAAAATACCACTTTGTCTTGGTATCATCCAAATGAAAGTTTATGATACATTTACCATTGACTAAGTCTTCTCCATTTAGTCTAAAGTACTTCACATCATAATAATGTAACCAGTCCATGACTACATCTGTAGTTATTTCTGCGCTTTCTCTACTTAAAATAAGAACCATATTCGATAGGATCTAAAGTTTGTATATAGTTTTATGTTTTGTTTTTAAGGTGCTGCTTATAAAACAGCACCTTATTATGTTTAAAAAACAATATGTAGGTTTATACTGGATCTGGATCACAGATGTCACCATCATGTAGTACATGATCACCTTTACGTGTATATTGACAAGTAGCTCCCCCACCAATAATAGCTCTTAGATTATTAATTTTGTGCGAATCAAAAAATTTATCATTTATACTTTTCATGATTTTAAAAATTTTAGTTTTTCCTACTATGTTAAAGGCTATTCGGATGCTGCCTGAATTATTAAACTATTGCATTTCTGGATCAGATCGATCTCCATCATGTATTATATGACCATCGTGGCTACACATTAAACAAGTGTTTCCGCCTCCAATAATCGCTCTTAGGTTGTTGATTTTTTTTGAGTCAAAAAATTTATCATCTAAACTTTTCATGATTTTTAGAATTTTAATTTTATACCTACTCTAATAAAGGCTTTTCGGTTTCCGCCATACGTTGCGCAACGTGTTTTTTAGTCTTGTTGTTTATTGTCTGATGTTTGATGTCCGAGGTGTTATTTCTAGCTTCTGACTCCTGATTTTTCGCTTTCACATTTTTTATTTAGTATTGAGATCAACGTTTTACTGTTTTTTACTTTCATATATCAATCCACTTCGACAGGCCTGTCCTGAGTTTACCGAAGGGCTCAGTGTGACCTTATTCGATATTTTCTACTTTTATAGGCGTCATTTTTCTAGCTCACAAAAGGATGTAGCTTTTTATGTTTTTGCTGTCTTGGGTAAAACCCGAATGTAAACCCTACTGCTTCTGCATAAACAAAGCTTTGTATGGCAATATCATATTCTATAGGGGCGCCCAGGGATTTCATGGTATTAATAATACGGTACAATTTGGTTTTAGAGATTCCTAATCGATACGCAAGATCATCTGGTGATCCTGTGGCTTGCAGGCGAATAAGTTGATCAACTCGTTCTATAAGTTCAATCTGTTTGATAATGATGTTCATAATGTGTTTTCCCTTTATTTTGTTTTTTTGCAATTGTTTAATCCCTCGAGGTCAAAATTTGGTGGTTACTGTAGGATTTTCGACCTCCCGGGTTAAAATTTGAACCCTTTTACTTAAAATTTGTATGCTGCTCATCAGTGGTTTGGTCTTTTTGACCTTCTGTTGGATCTTTTTGATGAAAATTTAGACTGTCGAGGCTCAATGTTGGGTGTCATAAGTCTAAATTTGAGCCTCTGTACCCTAAAATTAGAGATACGACACCCAATTTTGGGACCCCAATCTCTAAATTTGAGACGTCCGAGCCTAACGGAACGTCTTTTTGACCCATCAGAAGGTCTTTTTCACCTATTCTTCTGTATTGTCTGACTTTGGGATACTTCTGGTACGATTAAAAAACTGCTTCAGCTCAGCTACTTTTTCGGTAAAACCGGGTTTTCCTGCTCCTTTGCTATATTGCGAATAGGCATAATCATTAAGTGCATCCTGGTAATTATCATAATCATGCAGGATTTTTGTACTTTCTAATCGATAGGCCAGGCTTTCTAAACGACCCAATAAGTTTTCTGCAAATACACGAGCTTTATAATCTTTTTCAAACTCTTCCCAGTCTACATCTGGAGAACTAAGCGTACTACTGTTTTGGCGGTAGTCCCAAACCTTATTTACAAATAATTTATTGGTCTCATTAATGGCTTTATAGCTCCCTCGTTCCTTTTCGGTTAGGGCTGCTAGTTTATTGGTAAACATAGCTTCTAGTTGTGCTACTAATTGTTCTGCCTGATCTCTTTCCTCTTGTGTTAATAAATCTTGAATGATGTTTCTCATTGTTTTGTTGTTTGTATTTTGTTGTTTGTATTTTGTTGATTGTTGATAGTTTTTTGTTGTCCGGTGTTTGATGACCGAAGTCTGATGCCCTAAGTCTGATGTTTGATGTCCGATGTCCGAGGTGTTGATTTCTAACTTCTGACCCCTGACTTCTGACTCCCGACTTTTATAGTACTTGAGTATTTGAGTATGTGAGTATTCGATATTCTTATAAACTCACTGGCTCATTGACTCACAAACTTTTACATTTATCATTTTGCAGTTTTACATTATAGAAAAAGAAGTAGGAGCAATTAAAAATGGGATTTACACAAACTCAACTATGCTTAGCTATATAAATTACTCCTACCTTTTCCTTTTTTATTTCTTAGCTTCCAACACCCATCATCTGACTTCTGACTCCTTTCACATTTCAATCCACTTCGACAGGCTCAGTGTGACATTATTCAGTATTCGTTATTCAATATTTTTTACTTTCCATTTTCCATTTAGTTCCAAAGTTTCAAAGAATCTAAGTTTTGATTGTAACTAACCTCGGACTCCTGACTTCTCACTTTTATATTTCAATCCACTTCGACAGGCTCAGTGTGACATTATTCGATATTCGTTATTCAGTATTCTTCATTCTTCATTCGTAATTCTTCCAGTATTCTCTGTTCTATCTTACTCATCATATAGTACATTATAAGCACATCCTGGTCTATTATTTTTACCTTAGGGTTAATAAGGGCAAGTACTTTATATACGACCTCTCGGGGAGCTTTTGTTCTTGCTATTAATTTGCGATGTACCAAAGCTTTTTGTGTGCTACATAGTTGATCATAATGCATAAACATAAGTAGGTGGTTTATGATAAAATTGGGGGGCTACACCAACTATTTTTGGGGTTAAGCAATAGTATATTGCGTGCTTTATAAATCAATTGTATGGCTTCTTCGCTAGATATCCCTTTGGTATATAGTTTATTAATCCATCGATAGAGTAGCATCTCATATGGGCTATGATGTGCCAGGTTATATATAAAAGTATCCATAGTAAAGTGTAACGTTTTTAAGATATCAGACATAAACTGGTATTTACTGTTATATACTGAATAATCCATAGTTGGTTGTTTTTTGTTGAGTCAAATATAACAGGGAGAATTACGTTAGTGCAAGAGGAAGGTATCGATATTCATGAATGTCGAGAGGTATAAATAGAGTTTAATTATTTATAAATAAGATTGTTGTGTGTGGTTTGTGAGAGGCGCAAACATGATATAGTATATTTATACTCAATAAGTCATCTAAAAATAAAGATAATCGCATTTACCTGATTACGTGGTTTGTGCTATTATTAATAGATGGAAAAGAAAAAGGTTTTAGTATGCTTTTTAAATACAGATGTTTTTCGATGTTTAATGAAATTAAAGAACAAAAATTATTAAGTTTTCTTTTCTTCTTAATTTTTTGTAGTTCGGTGTACCCACAACTAACTATAAGAGATGAAATCCCAGACTCAATCTTAAATAAATCTTATAGAGAAATTACAAATCTATTAGTTAAATCATCAGGAGATTCAATCAAAAAAATATTATATAGTAATGCCTTGCTTGAAAAGTCTAAAAAAGAACATAATAAGCTGGAAAAAGCTAAGGCATATAGACTTATGTCGTTTAATTATATGGATAGCTTATCTTATAGGATTGCTTATCTTGATAGCTCAATTACTGCAAGTAAGAATAGTACAGATAAAAATTATCCTGCGATTACTTATTTGAATTTAGCAGCAGTATATAAAAGACAAGGAGATTCGGATAAGACACTTCAAAGTTATCTAAAAGCCATAGAATATTGTGAAAAATTTGACAACCAAAGATTGTATTACAGTACACAAAATAATATAGCTTTACTTAAACGTACAATAGGGGAAGATGAACAGGCCGCAGAAATATTTAGGAAAGTTCTAAGTTATCAGGAAACAATTAGGAAAAGGGATAAATATGCAAACAAAAGCTATTTGTTTTCTATTCTAAATTTTGCCAATACTTTGAGATCGTTGAAAATGTATGACTCCGTATCTTTCTATAACAAGAAAGGAATCCTTTTATCAAGAGAAGAAAATATCCGTATATATAATTTTTTTGTTCTAAATGAGGGGATAAACCTTTATTATAAAGGAAGATATTATGAAGCATTAGATAGTATAAAGAAAGCTACGCCTTATGTTGCAAATGATAAAAAACGTATTGAAGAATTTTTAATAAGTGGATATTTCTATCAAGCAAAAATTTATAAAGAAATTAGTAAGGAAGAAAAATTCCTGGAATACCTGAATAAAATTGATAGTTTATTTGAAAAAGGCAGATATCCCACTATAACATATCAAAAATGTTACAAGGAATTAGTAAGGTTTTATAGAGAAAATGGAACCAAAAATAAAGAGCTTATTTATATAAAAAAACTTTTAAAAATAGATAGTACTCTGACTAAAAATTTTAAATCTATTAGTAGACAAATAACAGATGATTATGATACTCCAAATTTGTTAAAAGCAAAAGAAGAATTAATAAATGAATTAAGGGAAGAGGATCATAAAAAAAAGTCAACATCAATAATTTTAATAGTTATTATCTGCATAGTTCTGTTAGTGTCGCTATCAGTTTATTTAAGAAATCGTAAATACAAAAGAAGATATAAGGAATTAATAAAGGCAAATCAACCCAATAATCAGCTAGAAGGCAGAAAAAATATAAGAAGAGAAAGTTTTTCGAGAGATATTGGGATATCAAAAGAGGTTATAGATTCAATCTTGTTACAACTTCAAGAATTTGAAGATAATCATGATTATCTTTCTACAAAGGTGACGGTAGGTTATGTAGCAAAAAAATTTAAAACAAATTCAAGATATATATCTAAAATAGTAAATGTATATAAACAAAAGAGTTTTACTGTATACATAAATGAACTTAGGATTAATTTTATTACTGAAAAACTTAAAGAAAATCAAAAGCTAAGAAATTATACTTTGTCTGCAATAGGTAAGGAAATAGGATTTAATAATGCTGAATCTTTTTCTAAAGCTTTCTATAAAATTAATGGTATTTATCCTTCTTATTTTATAAAGAAAATCCAAAATGAAAATGAAAAATAAAAGAATTTTAGTGTTGAGGTTTTTATGTCTAAATTCATGAATTTAGACATTGTTTTTCATTTAAGAAGTTAAATGCATAATATTATTTTATAAATTCACAGTACTAATTTTTTGTATAACAATAATTTTTATTTTAATGAAAGAAAAGAAGAAAAGTAAAACAAAATTGGTTCTAGAGAAAATGGATATAACTAAATTAAATAATCTTATTTCCATAAAAGCAGGAAGTGAACCTACTACGGGAACCCCTACAGAAGATACGGATATCTCTTGTATACCTCCAACTGTTTAGGATAAAGGTGTTTAGTAACTTTGAAAAAGCAAAAAACTTTATGAAAAGTCTTCATTTATATAATGAAGACTTTTTAATAATTAGTATATACTCATTTTCTTGTGGATTCTATATTTTGATCTGATCTATATAAAAGGTGTGAAATGGTGTTAAGAGAAGATGCCAAAGAACTAGCCCCTTTCTCAGAGCTCTCAAAAAGTGGTAAATGCGTATAATGCTCTATTATTGGCAAAGCAATTATCTAAAAATAAAAACTATGATTACCAACAATAAAATTTTACTTAGATTTTTACTTCTCTTTTTTGGATTGTTAACCTTTCCGTTTCCTATAAATATCATTCCTAAGTTAGATGTTGTACAAGACCCTATTGTTGATTTATATCATATTATAATTCCCTGGATAGGCAAGAATATCTTACAATTAGATTATGAGATCACTGTGTTTACCAATGGTAGTGGAGATACTACCTATGATTATGTATTAGTATTATTTTTTATCGTGGTAGCAGCCATAGGTACCGTTATATGGTCATTTTTTGATAAAAAAGAAAGGGATTATGAGCAACTTAATTATTGGTTTTTGGTATTTCTACGATATTATGTTGGATATGTAATGCTTTCTTATGGTATTGTAAAAGTAATTCCCTTACAATTTCGAGAGCCTTCATTTTATAGGCTTTTACTACCCTATGGGGAATCTTCTCCTATGGGATTAGTTTGGACGTTTATGGGAGCATCAAAAGGATACACTATAATTAGTGGTTTAGCTGAAATGATTGGAGGGCTATTGCTTTTTCACAGAAAAACGGTGATACTTGGTGGAATGATATTAATACCGGTATTGACAAATATTGTGTTGATCAATTTTTGTTATGATGTTCCTGTAAAATTGTATTCATCAGAATTACTGATCATGCTACTTCTTATTATGGCACCTCACTTAAAACGATTACTTAATGTTATTCTTCTTAACGCCCCAACAATACCTATTCAATATAAGGAGCCATTTACGATAAAAAGACGACTACAAATAAAAAATGCTGTAAAATGGATCGCTGTAGTTTTTTTCCTTTATTCTACTATTGCAGATGCTATAGAATCCAGTAAAAAATATGGGCCTAGTGCTCCTAAGCCGCCTTTGTATGGCTTATATGAGGTTACCGATTTTAAAGTCAACTCTAGAGAGATACCACCTATTCTTACAGATACCATACGATGGAGGTTTGTATCTATTGAATGGTTAAAATCTATACGGTTATATAGAACAGATATGTCTGGTAAAAATTATAAATCAAAAATCGATACGATCCGCAAAAAAATAGAGTTAGCACATCGTAAAGATTCTACAAAAGTATATACTTTAAACTATAGTAGAACAGATTCGACAATGCATATCCAAGGTGTTTTTATGAAGGATACGATTGATTGTAAAACAAAAAGATTAGACAAAAAAGATTTTTTACTTACCGGAAGAGGTTTTAATTGGATTAATGAATATCCTTATAATCGATAAAAAATTATGTATGAAACTCGTTGTACATTTTAAAACAAATAATATGAAAAAAGCGTCAATTCGAGTGATTTTTCATAGTGAAACGAAGAAAAATTGCACTTCGACAAGCTCTGTAGAACTATCGAGAATAGCTTTTTTGACCCCAAGTCATTCACAAAAAATTACACCATAAGAATCATATCACCCTTATATCATAGCGATCTAATACCTACCTATTAGGCCCTATAAACACTACAATAAACAGAGAAAACCATTTTTGGCATCATGATTGGTTATATATTCATAACAACAACAAAAAAATTGAATAAAAACACATTGTTATGAAAAAGAAATTACTATTAAAAAGTGCATATATCCCTAAGAGAAAAACTGATAATCCAGTAGATTGGATGCAGTATATTAATGCAAAAACACGAGAAATACGATACGGTACACATCACCCATTATTGGGTAAAGCGTAGTTTTGGTTATGAATGTATACTATAGATTGATGTGTTATTTAACCTTACTTAACGTAAATTTGATATAAGGCTTTTCTTGAAAATTCACTTGTCTTCGATACAATTTTCTATCGAAAATCACTCTGACTGACGTAAATTTTCTAAAGCTGAACTCACATTAATTTGAGGTAAATTAGAGTAAAGACTGGGATCCATTGTAAAACAACAACTTTAGTATGGATTCCGGCCCTGTTTTTTAACAGAATGACAGGGCAAACGCTCGTCAGTTCGAGTGCCACGCTTTTGGGTGTGGTGTATCGAGAACCAATTTGTATTTTTAGTATGGATCCCGTTCTTCAACGGGATGACAGTGCTGGAGTGATAGAAGATTGGGATGATAAAAAAACACATAAAAAAAGAGTGCTGAAAAGCACTCTTTTGATGGGTATGTATGGGCTAATTATAAAGAATGATGTACTATTATTCTTTGGTCACAGACCATATAGCATATCCTCCTGCAGGTGCCTGTAGTGTGGCATTACCTTCTGCATCTGTAGTAGGAGTTGCTCTAGAATTATCGGTATAGTCAACCAGGGTTTTGTTTGCCCAGTTGGTTTTTACAACGCGTTGTTTTGATTGTTTACTAATATTCATGTATAGAATTAGTCCCGGGTTATCACCGCTACCACTTCTTTTCATGATATATTCATCTTTATTGGTTTCAAGTATTTCGACATCACCAACGGCTAATGTAGTATAGATCTGGATAAGGGTTTTTAGTTGCCCTTTAAAAGCTTCATAATCAAGATAAAAAATAGTTGGATATCCATCATGAGTAAGGATATAAGAGTAGGCGAGTAGCTTATTGTTATAGCTTATTCTATTCTCGGGATTAACATCTTTTTCGGTATCATGATTCGCTACAAAAGTAACAGCATTAGCTGGGTCTAGTTTTCTAAGCATATTATCAGCTTCGCCTAAAGCAGTAAGGTCATTGGCTCTGTCGAGGGTTTCGTCTAATCTGTAGAAACATGCAAAATCAAAAGCAGGTGATCCAGATGCATCTACCCAGTCTTTTAGTACCTGTTGGTTACCATCAAAATTTTCTCCTACAGAGAATCCACCAACTTTATCATTCCAGGATTTCACCCATTTTGGAGCAAAACTCTTTACATAATCAAAACGCCATCCATCAAAACCAAGGGTTTTTTTATAAAATTCTGCAACAGAATCATCTCTACCCCATAACCAATCCTGTACATACTGCTGATCATGGCAAAGATCTGTTTCGGCAAAAAACAAAGCCTGCTCATCATGATCATGAATATCATTAGGGTGAAAATGCTCGTTAGAGCGGTTAAATTTACCAGAGGCATTTCCGTTTGATTCGTTAAATAAGGAATACACTTCGGTACCCCCGCGAAATGGGTTGGCTTGTTTTCCTCCTCCAGAATTATGTCCCATCACGATATCGGCAATTACCTCTATATCATTAGCATGCGCTTTTTGTATAAGATCTTCTAATTCTTGCCTGGATCCAAAACGAGTTTTTATGGTACCATGCTGGTCAAACTCACCAACATCAAAATAATCAGAAGGGTCATATCCCATAGATAAACCTCCCGAAGCACCTTTTCCTGGTGCAGGAAGCCATATTCTGTTAATTCCCGAAGCTTTATAGTCTTCAATCCTTTTGCTTACTTCATTATACCATTCTCCTGCAGGTTCTGTATCCCAATAAAAAGCTTGCATAAATACACCAGCATTTTCTTTTTTGCGGACTGTCAAATCCATTTTTAGAGATTGACTTGTGATTATGGGTGCTGCATTGTTTGCAGTATCGTCATCATCAGAGCAACCGGTCAATCCAAGAACCAACCCTCCTAAAAGGAGGATGGTTTTGGTTGATATTTGTGTTATTTTCTTCATTTCAATTTTTTAAGTGAATACCAATTTATTATTGAATGATAAAAACATAACTTCCGTCTAAATCATTGAACCATACGTTATAGGTTCCTGCAGCAACCGGGATATTAGGCCCACCAGCGGTAGCATATCCGGTTATTGCTGTATCCGCACCCCAGTTTACATCCCAGGCGTTATTAGCTCTAAATTTGGCTTCACCATTGGTTAATACAATCCCATTGATATACCATAAGTGTGGATCAAAAGCAGATTGTGTAAGATCGGTATCATTATCCCATCCTCCCGGAGTAGAATCACCGATAATACCAATACCCTGAGCGGTATAATCAGTTGCACCACTAGCATCAAATGCATTAACAGTATATGTTAAATCCTGGATATTTACATCGAGTGTATAATAACCTTCTGCAGCAACAGAGAATGTATCGGGATCAGAACCAAGAGTTTCGCTACTAGCCAAACTACCACCGCTTAATCCCCATTGTGGTTGCCATTGTCCTAATACTTCTAAGAATTTGAAGGCGATATCACCACCACCTAAAAATTTACCAGTGAATTTAAATACATTCTGGTTATTAGGATCTCTTACTAATGCAGGGTTGTTATTATTGTTATCCCATCCTGCTGCAGTTGCACTACCCACTAAGAAAAGATCTTTTTGAGGAAGTACAGTGGCATAAGGAGTAACGGTTAGAGAGGTAACATTAGAGGTAATAGCGCTTCCACCGTTTGTTCCGATAGAAGAGATTACACGTAGATCTATGGCTCCTTCTTTATCAGGCTCTATTCCTAATCCGATAGCAAGGTTGTTAAGTTCTGCGATGGTCCAGTTATAAAAACGATCAGTAGTTGTCGCAATAACAGCAGGATCTAAGGTTGTTTCAAAATTTGTACCTCCCAAACCGGCTTCTATAGTATACGTGATAGGAGTATTGATATTATATCCTGCATCTTCCCAAACTAAAGTAAATGCACGTTGATCTGCCAAATCTTTAACAAGACTAACTGTAGAATTAGCAGTTACAATTAATGGCCCTTCTGTTTGTTCGTTTTGAATAACAAATGTTGGTTCTTCATCTTCTACACACGCATTGAAGCAAAGTGCAGCGATGCATGCAAATAGTAGTATTGATATTTTTTTCATGACTGAGTAAATTAAATTTGTAATCGTTGTTTTAGAATCCAGTATTCTGTCCTAGGTTAGGATTAGCAGCTCTACTGGATGCCGGAACCGGAAATAGTTTAAAATTATCTGAGATTGAAGACCCGTTAGGTGTTCCTCCTTTATATCTCCAGTTATACGTCCCACCGGTATACTTACCAAATCGGATTAAATCTTGTCTTCTGTGAGCTTCCCAATATAACTCCCGGGCTCTTTCGTCAAGGATAAAATCCAGGGTGAGTTCAGCATCCGCAATATTTCCAGACATATCTCCAAATGCTCTTTCTCTA
The DNA here is from genome assembly GCF_000626715.1 of Aquimarina atlantica. Classification (GTDB taxonomy): domain Bacteria; phylum Bacteroidota; class Bacteroidia; order Flavobacteriales; family Flavobacteriaceae; genus Aquimarina; species Aquimarina atlantica. Next base: position 143,102 of record NZ_AQRA01000009.1, read on the forward strand.
AGCGCATTTACATATCCCAGAGCAGTAGCTCGATCACCGCCACCATTTCTAAGATGAGCTTCTGCATACATTAAATAAGCATCGGCTAACCTGAATAAAGGAAAATCGGTATCAACAAATCTTACACTTTGTCCGGCTTCACCGGTTGACTTTATGTTAGAGTATTTAGAAACCAGATAGCCTTTAGAGAAATCTGTAAAATCAGATCCTATTTCGATAGGTCTGTCTACAGGAGGATCTGTATTTGCAGGATCAGAACTAATATCCTGGGTCACCAAAGTATTTCTATTATCATTTTGAAAAACCGGATCGGTAACAAATAGCTCAGAGAATTGTCTTCTGGCTCTATATAGTGTAGTAAACCCTTGCACTCCTAATGATGCAGGAGTAGGTTTAAAACCATCTGCGTTTTGTTGTCCCTGGATAATAATGGATGCACCACCAAAGTTTCTTACGTTAGCACCGTCACCAACAATAGGAAATATGATTTCGTTTTGAGCACCATTAGCATCGTTATCAGCAATAAAGTTATACAGGTAATTAGGGGTTAGTGAATATCCACTATTGATAATCTCCTGTGTTGTCTGTAAACATTCTGCATAACGACCATTACCTGCTCCCAAATACACTTCGGCATTGAGATAGATCTTAGCCAAAATCATTTTTGCCACTCCTTTATCAGCACGTGCATAGTTTTGACCAGGGTTTACATCTAATAAATCTGCATTTGCTTCGAGAAGTTCTTTTTCTATATAATCGAATAAAGCCTGACCTTTAATTTCCTGAACTCGTATAAATCCTACAGCATCATTTTCTGTTGCAAAAGGAGCACGGCCATACAGGTCCATAAGATGGTAGTAAGCTAATGCTCTTAATACACGGGCTTCTGCTCTAAAGGTTTTAATTTCGGTTCTAAGCGTTGCAGATACACCTCTCTCATCTAATTTGGCGTCTGTGGTTTGGCGCAAAAATTCGTTTGCAAGAGAGATTTCAAAAGTTGCTCTTGCCCAAAAACCAAGAACAATAACATTATTGGCATCCCATGTATTTCTCTGGATCTCACGAATACCAGGGTCATTCTCGTAGGTCCATATTACTTCATCTGTAGATACATCTTGCATACTAAACAAACCACGAACATATTGACTGGTTCCGGCATCGATACCAGCAAGGTTGGATTGATTAGGGTCACCATTGGCATCTACATCAAGACCAACTAATGATAAGTTTGCATATACTCCGCCAAGAGCCTTCAGGTAATCTTCTCGAGTATTAAATACATCACTCGCCAGTAAATCATCATCATCTTCTAATTCGATATCCAAATCCCCTTCGCAAGAGGTGAAGATACCTATGGATAGAAATGCGTATAAAAAAATCTTATATAATTTCATCTGTTTTTTTTTAATTGTTTTTATTTGTCAGATGGAATTCGCCATTGAACATGTCGGTTGGGATCAACTCAATTTGAATGGCTCATTTCATTTCTTAGTTTTTTTAGTATTTATAATTTAAACCTAGTAGGAGTGATCTTCCTCTAGGGAAAATAGTATTGTCTACACCATTATTTTGGATTTCTGGATCTAACCCAGAATAATCGGTAATAACAAATGCGTTTTGCACTCCAGCCCATAACCTAAGACTGGATACTCCTTTCATAAGATTTCTGATCGTATATCCTAATGTAATGTTGTCCATTCGAAGAAATGAAGCATCTTCTACGTAATAGTCAGAAAGAATAACATCTGATGTATTCTGAAAATTAGTATCTACTATTGATGTTGGTGTATTATTAAATACAGTTCTGAATATATTACCTCGTTGTGCATTTGAAGAAGCAACATTATTATATATTTCATTACCGATATTAGCTCTCATACTAAAACTAAAATCAAAATTCTTATAACTAACACTAGATTGAAGTCCCATGATTAAATCTGGAGTACCTTTACCAGAAATGTATCGGTCATTATTATTAATGATCCCATCACCGTTAAGATCTGCATATGCACCTTCTATAGGTTTACCATTAGTATCATAAATTTGTGCATAGGTAAAGAACGAGAACGGAGCCTCTCCTTGTCTATGTATCTGGATAGTATTACCTGTACCACCACCAATACCAGTGGTTAAGATATCCTGACCAAATGCCAAGCTTTCAATTTCTCTATCTATAAATGTTGCATTATAGCTTACATTCCAATTTAAATTACTATTTCTAATAACATCGGCACTAACAGAAAACTCTATACCTTCTGTTATAAACTTACCGATGTTCTGAAATCCTTGATTAGAAAAGTTAGCTGCATCGGGGATAGGGGCTTGAGATAGTAAATCATCAGATTCTTTTCTAAATACATCGATGGCACCACTAATTCTATCGTTCCAGAATCCGTAATCTAAACCAATGTTATATTCGGTTATTTTTTCCCATTCGATATCTTCATTTCTAAATTGTGGCTGTACAATATTGATAAGCTCTCCATCAAGAATATATTGTGTAAGCGGACTACTTCTTCTATATCGCTCTAAATATGCATAAGCCTGATCGATATCCTGCTGACCAGTAATACCATATCCCAAACGTAATCGTAAGTTACTTACTGTAGAAGAATTTCTAAGGAAATTCTCTTCACTTATTTGCCATCCAAAAGATGCCGAAGGAAAATATCCCCATCTGTTATCTTTCCCGAATCGAGAAGTACCATCTCTACGTATAGAGGCTGTTAAAAAGTATCTGTCATTAAATTTTAGATTAGTTCTTAAGAAATAAGCCAGTAATACTTCGTCTGGATCAATGGTTCTCTCTGGGACATTACCCGGATCACGCTGATCTCCTGTTTCATACTTATCTAGTTCGAATTTTTGATATGAATATCCTCCTGTAGCTTCGATGTCTAATCGACCAAGAGTTTTGTTATATTTAAGGTAAGCATCCAGAAGTCGGTTTTTTACTAATAGATCTGTATCTGATTTGAAACCTAAAAACTCTCCTTGTGTAGCATTAAAACCGGTTGCACTTTCGGTAGAACGTTCCTGGAATCTGTCTGTTTCGCTATCATCTATTCCCAGGTTTACTACAGCTCGTATATCGGGAAAGAAGTGTAATTGGTAATCGAGTTTTACATTTCCGAAGTACCGTCTTACATTAGCGATCTCTTTTGTTTGTAATAGTTGAGCCAGAGGGTTTCTCTGAACGTTGCTTGAGGCAAATCCAGTACTAGAATCTCGGTATTCAAAAAAACCTCCGTAGGGAGAACTTGAGTCAAGGACTGGCTGAGTTGGATCAAAAGTAATAGCCGCCTCTTCTACACCTGGTGCGAACCGGTTTTTTTCAAAGTTTAAGTTAGCGTTTACGTCTATTTTTAGGTGATTATTAAATAATCTTGGGTTTAAAGAAAGAGAGGTAGTTGTTCTTTCAAATTTAGATGTTTTTCTTAGCCCTTCCTGATCTGATCTTCCTATGGCAACTCTTGTAGGTAAGACTTGCATAAGAGAACCACTTACAGATAAGTTATGATCTGTAGAAAAAGCAGTTCTGTAAATCTCATCCTGCCAATCTGTGTTTGCAGTACCTAAATCAGCAACTCGAGTAGGAAAGTTTTCTGCGATAAATGCTCTATACTCATCCGCAGAAAAAACATCTACTGTTTCATGTGCACGAGTAGCACTGGTTTTAGAATCTAAACTGATCTGTAAGTTCTTTTTCCCTTTTTTGGTAGTGATAATGATCACTCCATTTGCACCACGGTTACCATAGATAGCAGCTGCCGATGCATCTTTAAGGATAGAAAAAGATTCAATATCGTTGGGGTTGATTGAAGAAAGAATAGATCTTGAACCATTGGCTAAATCTCCTGGATCATTTAGAGGTAAGCCATCTACAACAATTAATGGATCATTAGATGCATTTAGTGAAGCTCCCCCTCTGATTCTGATTTCAGAATTAGCGGCAGGTCCACCGTTAGTGTTAATGGATACACCTGCAACTCGACCGTTAAATAGGTTTTCGGGAGTAACATTGTTACCCGTATTAAAATCCTCTGATGTAACCAAAGCAACAGATCCTGTAAGATCTTTCTTTCTGGTGGCACCATACCCAATCAGGACTACCTGCTCGAGTTCTGCAGCATCTTCTTCTAATGTGATAGCTATAGTAGCCTGGCCACTATATGCTACTTCCTGAGGTATAAACCCAACATAAGAGAATACAATAATATCCTCATTGTTAACATTGTTTAAAGTATAGCGACCATCAAAATCAGAAGTTGTTCCGTTTGTGGTTCCTTGAACAATGATATTTACACCAGGAATGGGCTGACCACTTCCAGCATCAGTAACTGTCCCATTAACAGTTGACTGTGCAAAAAAGCTCATTGGTATCAACCATAATAAAAACAATGCGCTTTTGGTAAATGTTTTCATAAAAATTAAATTAGTTTTTGATTGTTTTACGTCTTATATTTTCACTTTCTGCAACCAAAGTATGTAAATTTTGTGTTAATTTTTTGTCAAGTTGTAGTCCGAACCTTACGCAAACGTTTGCGTGTGGAAAACTTTTAGAATTCTATCAAAATTTTAAGTATAATTCTGGTCATATGGCATATTTTGATGCTTACATTTGGTTTTTAGTTAAAAGATAAGAATAATGAAAAGGCTATACATTGTGATTTAGAAGTATTAAACATGTTTTTTACAATACATTTTATGTAAGTGTATATCAGATAGATCTGATCATAAAAACAATAACCAAGAAAAAGATGAAGAGAAAAGTTACATTAAAACAAATAGCAAAGGAGCTGGATGTCTCTATTTCTACAGTATCTAAAGCATTAAAAGATAGTGCAGAGATAAGTTTAGATACCAGGCAAAAGGTAAAAGCTTTTGCCAAGCTGTATAATTACAAACCTAATAATATAGCGCTAAGCCTTAAGAATAGGAAAACAAAGACTATTGGTGTTATTATTCCAGAAATTGTGCATCATTTTTTTACAACGGTAATTGGCGGGGTAGAAAAGGTAGCTAATGAAAAAGGATACAATGTAATCATATGTTCGTCTAACAACTCTTTTGATAAAGAGGTTATTAATTTAGAAATGCTGGCCAGTGGTAGTGCCGACGGATTTATCCTGTCTGTGGCCAAAGAAACACAGCTTAAAAAAGATTATCATCATATCGAAGAGACGATGAGTCAGGGTATGCCCGTTGTACTTTTTGATAGAATTATTGATGAGGTGGTGTGTGATAAAGTAATTATAGATGACGCTAAAGGAGCTCAAACTGCTACGAATCACTTGCTTTCTATAGGGTGTAAGAAAATAGCTATCCTTACTACGGTAGATTATATAAGTGTGGGTAAACTAAGAACTAATGGGTATTTAAGAGCATTAAGAGCATATGATATTCCTGAAAAAGAAGAGCTTATTCTTAAAATAGAAGATATCGATAATTGTGAAGCCGAAATTTCGGATTTTTTATTAGATAAGGATATTGATGCTGTTTTTGCAGTAAATGAATTGTTTGCAGTTACAGCAGCCAAAGTTCTTGATAGACAGGGGAAAAAAATCCCCGATGATATTTCTATTATTGGTTTTACAGATGGTATTCTTTCTAAACATTTTATTCCCAGCTTAACTACGATAAGCCAACATGGAGAGGATATGGGGATACGTGCAGCAAAACTTCTTATCGATAAATTAGAAGGGGATGATGCTGTAACAGAGGAGTATAGAACAGTAATTATTGATACAAGTCTGATTGAAAGAAAATCAACAAAAAAATAAGGAGAGACTCTTTTAATTAAAAAATTATAATATCTTTGACCTCGATCAAGACTTATATTTTCACTTTCTACTAAAATAAGTTTTGATAAGTAGTTTCGCTTATCATAGTAATAATTAAACATTTACTTGATGAACAAGCGTAAATTAAGTTTCTGGGAAATTTGGAACATGAGTTTTGGTTTTCTGGGAATTCAATTCGGTTTTGCATTGCAAGGCGGATTTATGTCTAGAATTTTCCAAACCTTAGGTGCAGAGAAAGACGCAATCCCGTTATTATGGATTGCAGCTCCTTTGACAGGTCTTTTGGTTCAACCTATTATAGGATACTTAAGTGATCGTACGTGGAGCCCCAGATGGGGTCGACGCAGACCTTACTTCTTAATTGGAGCCGTACTAAGTTCTATAGCTTTGTTTTTGGTACCACATTCTCCGGCGTTGTGGGTAGCTGCAGGATTTTTATGGATTCTGGATGCTTCTATAAATATTTCTATGGAACCCTTTAGAGCTTTGGTAGCAGATAAGTTACCAGAATCTCAACGGTCATATGGGTTTGTTACTCAAACACTTATTATAGGTATAGGAACCTGGGTAGCTAGTAATTTACCTTGGATGATTTCTCAAATGGGGGTAAGTGACGCCGCTCCAAACGGTGTGATCCCCATGTCGGTAAAAATAGCTTTTGCTATTGGGGCTTTTGTTTTTCTAGCTAGTATTCTGTATACCGTTTTTACGACTTCTGAATATCCTCCCGAAGATATGGAGGAGTTTGAACGAGAAAAGAAAAAGAAGAACCAATTTATTCCTGATATTTTGAACAATATCGGTAGTATGCCTCTTACGATGAAAAAACTAGGACTTATCCAGTTTTTTAGTTGGTTTGCTTTTTTCACCATGTGGAGTCTTGCGAATCCGGCATTAACAGAACATGTGTTTAGTACTCCTGCACCAATCGAATCCACATTTAATATGGATGTTCCAGAATCGGCTGCAGCATTCGAAAAGGCCAATACCGCATTTCAAAAATCATCAAACGAAGTTGGTCGTTATATGGGAACTTATGGATTGTCCTCTATGGCTTTTGCTTTGATATTAACTTTTTATACTTCTAGAAAAAGAATTAATAGAAAATGGGTTCACCTGGGATCTCTGGTTTTAGGAGGTCTCGGTTTTATATCGATGTATTTTATCCCTTCGCCAGAATGGTTATTTCTCTCTTTTACTTTGGTAGGCTTTGCCTGGGGAAGTATTCTGTCGATGCCATATGCGATGTTATCAAGTGCTGTAGATCCTAAAAAAATGGGAGTGATTATGGGGATATTTAACATGTTTATTGTTATTCCTCAAATTATTGCTGCTGTAGGCGGAGTTAATTTTGCTTATAAACTTATAGGAAATGAAACCATTAATGCAATGCTGGTGGCAGGAATAAGTCTAATCATTGCAGGGATGTGTAATTTGTTGATTGTCAATAAAGATGCGATAACGTATAACCCAAAAGGCGAGGTAGAGTAATGAAGAAAGCATTTATATTTGATCTCGATGGTGTTATTGTTGATACTGCAAAATATCATTTTTTGGCCTGGCAAAAATTAGCTCATAGCCTGGGGATTTCTTTTTCTGAAGAACAGAATGAACAGCTTAAAGGAGTGAGCAGAGTACAATCGCTAGAAAAGATTCTGGAGTGGGGAAACAAAACCATATCTGAAGAAAGATTTAGTCGACTAATGTCTGAGAAAAACGAGGAGTATCTCTCTTATATAGCTAAGATGGATGCCGGTGAAATCCTACCCGATGTACCAAGAATTTTAGAACATCTCATTTTAGAGAACCAGGCAATAGCTTTGGGCTCTGCAAGTAAGAATGCCAGGGCAATTTTAGAAAAAGTACAACTCTATGATAAGTTTAATACTATTGTAGATGGTACTAATGTTTCTAAAGCCAAACCAGATCCCGAAGTATTTTTATTAGGAGCCAAAGCATTAGGGATCTCACCAGAAAACTGTATCGTATTCGAGGATTCTGTTGCAGGTATTAAGGCCGCAAATATTGCTAATATGATTAGTATTGGTATCGGTAATCAAGAAGTACTACACGAAGCAGATTACGTTTTTAACGATTTTACAGAAATAAAAGAAGAATTTATAAATCAATTGGTTGCGACCAAAATAGTTTAGTAAAAAATAGAAAGCCATAGCAATTTGTCCTAAGGATGTAGAGCATAAAATTTATGGCATGTTTTAGACAGATCTATATCAGTATAGGTCTGATTACTAAAAACGAATAAAAAAGAATAGATGAATCAGGATTATATAAAACCAGATAACTGGTCAATTATTGAAGAAGGGTTTGATGTAGAACGAGTTAAGTCATCAGAAAGCCTTTTTAGTATTGGTAATGGAGCAATGGGGCAGCGAGCCAATTTTGAAGAAACATATACTGGTCCTACCTTTCAGGGAAGTTATATCGCTGGAGTATATTATCCAGATAAAACCAGGGTAGGGTGGTGGAAAAATGGATATCCAGAGTATTTTGCCAAAGTACTTAATGCTCCAAACTGGATCGGTATCGATATAGAAGTTGATGGAGAGAAATTAGATTTGTATACATGTAAATCAGTAACCAATTTTAGAAGAGAATTAAATATGAAGGAAGGTTGGTATCAACGTTCGTTTCATGCTGTTTTACCTAATAATATAGAAGTATCTGTTACCTCTACACGTTTTCTAAGTCTGGACCTGGATGAAGTTGGTGCAATTAAATATGAAATAACTCCTGTAAATCAGGAAGCGACCATAGCATTAATACCGTATTTGGATTCGGGAATTATGAATGAAGATACCAATTGGGACGATAAGTTTTGGGATACCTATAACCTGGCACACGAAGAAAATGCTGCATATATCTTATCTAAAACCATGAAAACAGAGTATCATGTGTGTACAGGAATGATGAATCAGGTATTTGTTAATGGTATACAAAAAAACGTATCTCCCAAAGTAGAAGCGAATGGCACATATATACATTTAAAATATACGCTTCAGGTTCGTAAAGGAGAAACAGCAGGCCTTACAAAATTTGGAGGCTATACAGTATCTCTTAATCATAAAGAAGAAGATCTGCAAGCGACAAGTAAAGCGATACTTAAGCAGGCTTCAGAATCTGGATTTAATACACTTTTGAATTTACAAAAGAAGGCATGGTCGAGCATATGGGAAATGGCCGATATTGTAATCGAAGGAGATGTAAAAGCACAACAAGGAATCCGATTTAATATTTTTCAACTCAACCAAACATACCTGGGCAAAGATGCAAGATTAAATATCGGACCTAAAGGATTTACAGGTGAGAAGTATGGCGGAAGTACATATTGGGATACCGAGGCGTATTGTATTCCGTTTTATATGGCTACCAAAGATCAAGGTGTGGCACGTAATCTATTAACCTATCGTTATAATCACCTCGAAAAAGCTATAGAGAATGCAGAAAAACTTGGTTTTACCAATGGAGCTGCATTATATCCTATGGTAACTATGAATGGTGAAGAATGCCATAATGAGTGGGAAATCACTTTTGAAGAAATACATCGTAATGGCGCAATGACATTTGCTATCTATAACTATGTTAGGTATACTGGTGATTATACATATGTTACAGAAAAGGGATTAGAAGTCATGATTGCGATTGCTCGTTTCTGGCATCAAAGAGCAACATTTTCTACAGAAAAAAATAAATATGTGATCCTTGGTGTCACAGGACCGAATGAATACGAAAACAACGTTAATAACAATTGGTATACGAATTACTTGGCAAAATGGTGTATCGAATACTGTATTGAAAATATTAATACCATAAAAACGCAATATAAGAGCGATTATCAATGGATTATAGAAAAAACCAATTTAAATCAGGAAGAGATCAATGCCATGTTAGAGGTGGCTGATCAAATGTATTTCCCGTATTCAGAAAAATACCAGGTATACTTGCAACAAGATGGATTTTTGGATAAAGAATTGATTACAGTAGATAATTTAGACAGGTCACAACGTCCTATTAATCAAAAGTGGAGTTGGGATCGAATATTGCGTTCTCCTTATATAAAACAAGCAGATACGCTTCAGGGGTTTTATATGTTCGAGGATCAGTTTACCAAAGAAGAATTAACACGACATTTTGATTTCTATGAACCATTTACAGTACACGAATCTTCACTTTCGCCATGCGTTCATAGTATTCAGGCAGCTGCATTAGATAGAATGGATCAAGCGTATACTTTTTACTTAAGAACTTCAAGGCTGGATCTGGATGATTATAATAAAGAAGTTGAAGAAGGATTACATATCACTAGTATGGCAGGTACATGGATGAGTATTGTCGAAGGATTTGGAGGACTTAGAATTAAGAATGATACCTTGTCTTTTTCTCCTAAAATTCCTAAAGAATGGAAAGGGTATACCTTTAATGTAAATTTCAGAAATCAAATTCTTAAAGTAAAAGTATCTCAGGAAGGAACATCATTTACTCTTGAAGGTACTAAGGAATTATTAATTTATGTAGATAATAAGGAGTTTAAAATTTCTCCCAACAGTCTGATCACTGTATAAACTATTGCTTAGAAATAGACTTTAGTAATAAATTTTGCCCCCAACCTTTTCTAGAGAGCAGAGTCGAGCTATATTAATATGAATAAAACCTACTTTATCGACTCTGCTTAATAGAAATAGTAATGCCTTTTTTGCTAGACCGATTGTTTTCAAAAAAGTGATTGTACAAACATTTCTATAACTATAAAATATATAAAAATGAAAAGTAAACTAATTGTTCTGTTTTTCTTTTTTCTGGTTGCTTTAACACAAGCCCAGGTAGAAAGAATAGAACCTCCATTTTGGTGGAGTGCTATGCATCATGACGAACTTCAGATACTGTGCTACGGAAAAGGGATTGCTAAATATAATGTAGAAAGTAAAGACATAACGATTAGCGATATTACCAAAACCGAAAACCCAAACTATCTGTTTATAACATTGGATACCAAAGCGGTTGAAACTGGTACCGTTTCAATTGATTTTAAAGAGAATGGTAGTGTAGTTTTTTCTCAACCTTATCAATTTAAATCCAGGAGAGCAAATTCTGCAAAAAGAAAAGGTTTTGATAGTAGTGATGTGATGTATTTAATCATGCCGGATCGATTTGCAAATGGCAACCCAGAGAATGATTCTCATAAGGATACGGTAGAAAAAGCAGATCGTTCTAATCCTGGCGGACGCCATGGAGGTGATATTCAGGGAGTGATTGATCATTTGGATTATCTTAAAGATTTAGGAGTTACAACGCTATGGAGTACTCCTTTGCTAGAAGATAATGAACCAACATATTCGTATCATACCTATGCGCAAAGTGATTTGTATAAGATAGATCCAAGGTATGGAACCAATGAAGATTATAAGCGATTAGCTTCAGAAATGCATAAACAGGATATGAAATTGGTTATGGATTATGTAACTAATCATTGGGGATCTAAACATTGGATGATACAGGATTTGCCAACCAAAGATTGGATACACCAATGGCCAGAAGGTTTTAGGCGTAGTAATTATCGTATGACTACCCAATTTGATAATAATGCTTCACAAATAGATAGTAAAGGATGTATGAACGGGTGGTTTGATACGACCATGCCAGATATGAATCAAAGTAACCCTTTGTTACTTACGTATATTACACAGAATGCAATTTGGTGGATAGAATATGCAGACCTGGATGGTTTTAGAGTAGATACGTATTCTTATAATGATAAAGATGGGATCGCCAAATGGACCAAAGCGATTATGGACGAATATCCTAACTTTAATATTGTAGGAGAAGTATGGATGCACAATCAGGCACAGATAGCGTATTGGCAAAAAAATAGTAAAATCGGAGCTATCGATAACTACAATTCTCATTTACCATCTGTAATGGATTTTACGCTTCATGATGCTATTACCGTATTATTTAACGAAGACGAAAACTCCTGGGATAAAGGAATGATCAAAGCGTATGATAATTTTACAAATGATTTTTTATATCCTGATATTAACAATATTCTATTATTTGCCGGAAACCATGATACGAATCGCATTAATGAGATATATCAAGGCGATATCGATACTTATAAAATGGTAATGACTTTGATATTTACCACTCGTGGGATCCCTCAAATTTATTATGGTGATGAAATAGGTATGTTGGGTAATCGTGATAAAAAAGGCGATGGTGATATTCGCAGAGATTTTCCTGGCGGATGGTCGGGAGATGCAAAAAATGCCTTTTTATCTTCAGCAATCAAAAATGGAAGAACTAATGACCAGGAAGCATTTCATGCTTTTACCAGCAAAGTATTAAAATGGAGAAAACATGCAGAAGTAATTCATACCGGGAAACTATTGCAATTTATTCCTTTTGATAATGTATATGTATACTTTAGATATAACGAAGAGAAAAGTGTTATGGTTATTATTAATAATAGCTTAAAAGACCAAAAATTAGACGTTACTCGATTCAAAGAAGGGATAAAAAGCTATAGTGTAGGAACCGATATTATTACGGATTCTAATATAGACATTACCGAGGATTTTAGCATACCAGCCAAAACATCAATGATACTGGATTTAAAATAAAATATAACCACAAATAACCACCTATAAATTTAATTAAATGAAAAAGATAATTTTAAGTCTTGCAGTAATTGGGATTCTATTTTCCTGCGGAAAGACAACAAAAGAAGAAACCACTACCAAGACTGAAACTCAAGTAGTGATAGAAGAAGTACTTCCACCAGTTAACGATGTTATGATGGAAAATGCAGTTATTTATGAAGCTAATATCCGTCAATATTCTGAAGAAGGCACCTTTAGTGCATTTACCAAAGATATCCCTGTTCTTAAAAAGCTAGGAGTTAAAGTATTATGGATAATGCCTATATATCCTATCTCTACCACCAAAAGTAAAGGATCATTAGGTAGTTATTATGCAGTGTCTGATTATACAAAAGTTAATCCAGAATTTGGTACAATCGAAGATTTTAGGGCATTGGTAAAAACAGCTCATGATAACGGAATCTATGTGATTTTGGATTGGGTAGCTAACCACACCGGTTGGGATCATGTTTGGTTAAAAGAACATCCCGAATATTATACCAAAGATAAAAATGGTGCTATCACACATACCGAAGGTACAGATTGGACCGATGTGGCAGATCTTAATTATGACAATCAGGAGATGCGTGAGCAGATGAAAAATGATATGCTGTATTGGTTAAAAGAAGAAGGTGTAGATGGTTTTAGATGTGATGTAGCGGGAATGGTTCCTGTAGATTTTTGGGATAGAACCGTAGCAGAGTTTAAAAAGATTAAACCTGTATTTATGCTGGCAGAAGGTTGGGAACCAGAATTATTAGAAAATGCCTTTGATATAGGATATGGGTGGGATACTCATCATAAAATGAATGATATCGCCCAGGGAAAAGCTAATGTTGCTGAATGGGATAAAAGAATGACGCAGATAGACACCATGTATGCAAAAGATGATATTTTAATGAACTTTACATCAAACCATGATGAGAACTCATGGAATGGTACTGTAGAAGAAAGAATGGGAGAAGCAAAAGAAATGTTTGCAGCACTAACCTATCTCGCACCTGGTATGCCTTTGATTTATTCTGGACAGGAATATGATATGGATAAGCGTCTTTTGTTTTTTGAAAAAGATACTATTATTAAAAAACAAGGCAAGTTTTTCCCGTTATATGAAAAATTAGGAGCATTAAAAAATACAAACCCAGCATTGCATGGCGGTAAAAATGCTGCTTCGTATACTCGTATAAAAACTTCTAACGATACTAATGTATTAGCATTTTTAAGAGAAAAAGATGGTCATAAAGTAGTCTTTATTGCAAATATGACGAAACAACCCATAACGTTTACTTTGGCATATGAAGGTAAGTTTACAGATTACCTTTCTGGAGAAACCATAGAAGCATCGTCTGATGCAGCATATGAATTTGCTGCATGGCAATATCAGATTTTGATTGAAGAATAATCAAAATCAGTAGTGTTAATTTACAAAAACGACTTGCTATTGCGAGTCGTTTTTATTTTTTTACAATTTTAGGCACATTAATTTATTTTTAATGTAATGTAGGAATATGTGTTAAAATACTGCATTTTTTGTCAGTAAAAGCTGAATTTATTAACCGAAAACGTTTTAGTTTTTGGGCAAATTAGGTTATTACTATCAATAACGATAGATTTGGCTCAATGACAAAAAAAGTTAAAAATATAGCCGTACTAACTTCGGGAGGAGATGCTCCCGGAATGAATGCAGCAATCCGTGCTGTAGTTCGGGCGTGTAGTTATTATGATGTAAAATGTTTTGGTATTTATAAAGGATATGAAGGCCTTATTAATAACGAAGTTGAAGTATTAAATGCACGATCTGTTCGTAATGTTATAAATAAAGGAGGAACTTTTCTTAAATCTGCTCGTTCAAAAGAATTTAGAACTGTAGAAGGTAGGAAGAAAGCATATGACAACCTGGTTAAAAATAGTATTGACGCACTTGTTGTAATTGGTGGTGATGGAAGTTTTACAGGAGCTTTAAAATTATCAGAAGAGTATAATTTCCCGGTAGTTGGTATCCCAGGAACAATAGATAATGATATTAACGGTACCGATTATACAATAGGATACGATACCGCGTTAAATACAGTAGTAGAGGCCATTGATAAGATTAGAGATACTGCGAGTTCTCATAATCGATTGTTTTTGATCGAAGTAATGGGACGCGATGCAGGGGATATTGCTTTAAACGCAGGGATTGGAGCGGGAGCAGAGGAGATTTTAATTCCCGAAGAAGATATGGGCGTAGAGCGTCTTATAGAATCACTAAGAAAAAGTAAGAAAACCGGAAAAACCTCTAGTATCATTGTGGTAGCAGAAGGAGATAAGTCTGGTAAGAATATTTTTGAACTAGGAGAATATGTCGAAGAAAATCTTAATGATTACGAAGTAAGAGTATCTGTATTAGGGCATATTCAACGAGGTGGACCACCAAGTTGCTATGATCGTGTATTGGCCAGTAAACTTGGAGTAGGAGCTGTAGAAGCACTATTAGATGGTAAAAGTGAAGTTATGATCGGGATTGTTCATAAAGTAGTCACTATTGTACCTCTTAAAATTGCATTAGATAAAAGACCTCATAAACATGATGGATTAATAAAAGTAGCAGATATCACTTCTGTATAATTTTTTTGAATAGTATAACCACAGTCAGTATAAATTAATAAAACAACTAAAATTTTAGATATGAGTACGTTAAAAATTGGAATTAACGGTTTTGGTAGAATTGGGAGAATTGCTTTTAGAATTGCTTCTAAACGTGATAATGTAGAGATAGTAGCGATTAATGACTTATTAGATGTTGAGCATTTAGCTTATTTATTAGAATATGATTCAGTACATGGGAAATTTGATGGAACAATCGAAGTTAAAAATGGTAACCTAGTAGTCAATGGAAAAGAAATTCGAGTAACCGCCGAACGTAATCCAGAAGATCTAAAATGGGGTGCTGTAGGAGTAGATGTAGTAATGGATTGTACAGGAATCTTCACAACACTAGGTACAGCAGATGCTCATCTTAAAGCAGGAGCTAAGAAAGTAGTAATTTCTGCTCCTTCAAAAGATGCTCCAATGTTTGTAATGGGAGTAAATCATAATGATGTAAAAGCCTCAGATACCATTGTTTCTAATGCTTCATGTACTACAAATTGTTTAGCTCCGCTAGCAAAAGTTATAGATGATAATTTTGGTATAGAAGAAGGATTGATGACCACAGTACACGCTTCTACGGCTACGCAGTCTACAGTAGATTCTCCTTCTAGAAAAAACTATAGATTAGGGCGTAGCGCATTAAATAATATCATTCCTTCTACTACGGGAGCTGCGGTAGCAGTTACCAAAGTGATTCCTGCTTTAAAAGGAAAATTAACGGGTATGGCGTTTAGAGTACCTACAGTAGATGTTTCTGTAGTAGACCTTACTGTAAAAACTAAAAAATCAGTTTCTTACGAAGAACTTAAAGCTGTTGTAAAGAAAGCTTCAGAGAACGAATTAAAAGGCATTCTTGGATATACAGAAGAAGCTGTAGTATCTCAGGATTTTGTAGGAGAATCACAAACTTCTGTGTTTGATGCTAATGCAGGAATAGCACTGAATGATAATTTCTTTAAACTAGTATCCTGGTATGATAATGAATTTGGATATTCTACGAAATTGGTTGATTTATCAATGCATGTAGGTAATTTATAAATTAATATATAGCTTATAAAGTATAGTATTAACTGTCGATTGAGCGTAATCGAAAAATAGTAATAGAGATCAATATTTCTCGATTACGTTCGAGATGATAGTATATTAAGACCAATAAGAATGAATAATGTTAGTATTCATTCTATTTGCTAACCACATAACAAATTTTTGAAATGATTTTATTAGCTGATGGCGGTTCTACTAAATGCGATTGGATTCTTCTGGATGATGTAGGAGAAATCGTTTTTAAAACCCGTACAGAAGGGTTAAATCCTGCTGTATTCGAGAAATCTCTCCTAGAGGAAAGAGTTAGAAAAAACGACAAACTTTCTTCCTATCAAGATAAAATTGATACTGTTCATTTTTATGGAGCAGGGTGCGGTACAAAAAAACCAGCAGTAATGTTGAAAAAAATCTTTGAAGATTTTTTTGTTGGCGCAGAAGTTATCGTTAAAGAAGATATGGTGGCAGCAGTGTATGCCGCTACGACAGAACCAGGGATTATATGTATTCTGGGAACAGGATCTAATAGTTGCTATTTTGATGGTGAAGATATTCATATGTCTGTAGATTCTCTGGGGTATATTCTTATGGATGAGGCTAGTGGAAATCACTTTGGAAAAAAACTGATACGTGATTATTACTATAAAAGAATGCCTCCCGAAATAGCATCAGAGTTTGAAAAACGTTTTGATCTTTCTTCAGATTCGATTAAGGAAAATCTATATAAAAGAGAAAACCCTAATACATATCTGGCTTCTTTTGCAGAATTTATTTTTACCAGTGAGCGCAATGGTTATTTCTATAAAATTATTACCGAAGGTATTCAGGAGTTTATAGAGACCAGAGTATTATGTTTTCCAGAATCACAACATGTACCTATACATTTTATTGGTTCGATAGCTCATTTTAGCGAAGATATTATAAGAGCCGCAGTCTGGCCGTATCACTTAAAAGTTGGCAATATTGTAAGAAGACCAATTGATGGAATTATCGATTACTATCGCAATGAAATCATTAAAAAAAAAGCTAAAATTTGATATATAGGTCAGGAATCTTTACTCAATGCTTGTTTAATTAACTCTAAAGCTTTTTCTGAATAGGAAAGTTGTAGCGCAGATTCGTGGCCTTTTTCAGACATTTTATGCCAGGTTTTTTGAAGGATATCAATTACTTTTTGATCGGTATGTTTAGTCAGAAAATCTTCATAATAGAAATTAAGAAAAACGAGACAAATCACATCTTCTAGGGTTTGCGTATCCTTATCTTTTTTTAATTTTTTCTTTTGAATTAAAAAAGATACCCGGTTAATCGTTTCTAAATCATAACCAACCTCTTCGAGAATTTCTGAAGCTTTTGATGCATGAAACTTTTTGAGTTCTTCTCTCCATTTTAAATATCCAATGCGATCCATTGCATAATTTTTGCGAGGGATTTCCCACCTGCAAATATGCTGCGATCGAGCAGCAAGTTTAAGAGCTTCGGCAGCATTTGGTTCAAACTTTTCGATAGTAGCTGTCATTCGTTGCCCATAGATTAATTCTTTGGGAACAAATTCATCATTTACTTTTTCCTTATTAGGGTCTTCTGCATTTGCTTTATCAATACTAATGTAGGCTTTTGCTAGTTTGTCTACTGACATATAGGATTTTTTTTAGTGCTGTAACAAATTTAAAATATTTGTAGTAAGTAATAGCATTTAGATTTTTTAAAATTGATAAGCAATCAAGATTGTATGAGAATGTACAATATATTTATGACTTAGGTGTAGGGTCAAATTGTTAATACTTATGTGAAAAAGTATTCTGCTCCTTTATCTTTTTGAGTAGGTTTTAAACTTATTTTTACCATCGAACTTTATGAGGCGATGCCATCATAACATATAGTTCAGAAAATAAATATCGTATGACAGAATATGTACTTCTAACAGATGACCAAAGTTATTTTGTTGAATATCTTATCGGTGAACTGGTATTGTCTAACAGTATTAGCGAGGCGATGAAGTTTGACGATGAGCGTCTTGCATTAAGATTTAAGCAAATGTTGCATAACTCTTGTGAGTTAGTCACTAGTGTAAACACATATATAGGGTGATTATACTTATCCCCGAATCAATTTTAAAACATAATCCAGGTCGGGATCTCTGCCAGAGATTAAATCATCAATAGAGAATATAGTTTGTCTGTCTGGGAGTACACCAGATCCTTTAGGAACTCTTTTATCTATTACATAATGGTTGATTTTTTCCATATACATTACCATAATTATTTTAGAATTAGGAAATTCGTAATACACAGGAAACTCTCCATTAGAAAAGTGATATCCACCACCGGTTTCTTCTCCTACCAAAATAATATTAGGGTCATTTTTTACATTTAAAGCAAAGGTAGATCCAGCAGAAAAAGTTGTTCCCCCCGCAAGTACATATACATTTCCTCGAAATCTATCTTTATCAGGAACCATAAGAGCTTCCATATCATCAAAAACCAGTTTCCATCCATCATATATGGGGTGGTTGTAAAACTTATCTTTTAAAAAATGTTTTTCACTAAGATAAGTCTTGGTAACGTGTTTTCTCTCGGGAATAGTAAGTGAAGCTACATATTCACTAGTTATCTGTTTAAATACACTATTGGTGATGAATGAGAATAAATGTACTGCATTAGATCTAAAACCTCCATCATTTTGTCGAACATCTACGATAAGATTACTAATTTTCTTTTTATTAATTTCTTTAAAGATTTTTACTAGATTAGATTTAAAAATTCTAAGATCTCCTCTAAATGAATTGACGACTATAACAGCCGTATTTAGATCTTCTTTGTAATAGACAAAAGGGCTTTTGTTATTAATAAATGTATCAAAATAGTCAAAGCCATTTTCCTGGTCGTGATATTTGGCAAAATAAGAATTACGTTTAGTATTTCTAAGTCTTACGTTTACAAAAGATTCTGCCGATAATATTTTATTTTTTTCTGTACCATCTGGTTCTGTATAGTCGATGCTAAATTTTTTCTCAATACCATATTCGTAGGCAAAGTATAATCCAAATTTCAATTCTATTTCTCTATATTTTCGAGTGAGATTATAGCCATCACTTGGTACATATTTCTTCAAGTGTTGTAAAATTTCGTAAGCTTTTTTACCGTTAATTCGATTAATTTTTGAACCTATAGGGATATCGAAATCATCGGTATCGGTATAAAACTCTGTATTTATTAATTTAAGAATCAAAGGAAAATAATATTGATCTGTTTTTATAGTATTAGGAGCAAAAAATGAAAGATGTCCATCTTTTATTTTGTCTGTAACATCCAGCATATTTTGATATAATTTTATATCAGAATCTGTAGCCGTCAAAGATTCTTTTGTAGCTTCAAGAATATACTCCAAAGAATCTTGATCAATATATTCATATAAACTGGGGTGCCCTTTTTTAAGAATATTTTCAAAAATCCTAAAATCTTCTCTTACAGCAAGAGAGTCCATGCGTTTTTGTGCATAAAGTACACAAGTGAATGTGCAAAAAAGTACAAAACACTGTATTTTTTTCATTAGATGCTTTTAACGATATAACTTAATTGACTTCTTTTGATTGCTTATTGTTGCAATCTTTTTGTTTTCCCAGGTGTAAAAATAATAAAATTGTTGAGTGAATTTTATATGTTACTAGATTTAGGACTATGAGTTTAATAAAAAAAGAGTATGAAAAACATACTCTTTTTAGATTGTAAATTGTTTTGTTCTTAGTTTAATTTTCGCAGTTGTCGTTTTATTTTTTTGATTGCTGATTCTATAGATTTTTCGGGTTCTATAACATTATATTCACCCCAGAATACCGGATCAGAGAATCCAGATGCTTCATCACTAATTACCACAGAAGATTTTAATTGATCTCTTGGCCTAACGGTTTCGTTATTAATATTCTTTTTCCAATCGGTCACGGCCATTTCTACATTTAATTTATAGACCGAATTAAATAACTTCTTCTTCCAGTTAATTTTTACAACAAGGTCAATTCTTCCATAGCTATAATACCATTTTCCGTCTTTTTGGCGATAATCAATTGTATAAGATGCCTGGGTAGGGTATACTTTTGCTTTTTTTGGTTTTTTTCTAACAAACATTTTACTAACCTCTTCTTTATTTTCCATATTAAGACTAAAGACGGCTTTGGTCATTGCCAGTGTTTCTGCATCTATATACAGTTTCCCATAATATAATGGTTCTTTTATGTATGGGCGTTGTTTAAAATTTAATACATAAATATATTGATCATGAATTTTTGTAGACTTATCAAAACTAAAAATATAAGTATCGGTCATATTTGCAGTAAAAAGAATCTCAGGATTTTTCATCACATCAATATAGAGTGTACTGGTTGGACCTCCTTGTAATTTTAATGTTAATGTGTCTAATTTTTTGTAGTCGGCACTTTTTCTAGCTTTAAAAAGCTTAATGATATCTGTTTTTGTTGATTCATAAGGGTTTTTATAGACATCTACCACAGCTTCTGAAAGCGATACATAGCTTCTACGTTTTTTGATGGTTTCTCGATAAAAAGCAGTCATGATACTGTTTTCATTAAGATAATTGCTCCCTTTTCTCTTTATTACTTCACGTATAAGAGCATTTGGATCCTTTGGATCGATATTAACTTCGGATAATTCGGTGACAGAGATATTAAGTTTTATTTTTAACTCTTTCCCATTAAATTTAGATAACATAATCACTTTATCTCTATACCCAAGATAAGAGACTGTTATTTTTCCATTAGCCATATCTTTAGGAACCTTTAGCGAAAATTTTCCTTCATCATTTGTAACTGTAGAAATATTCGTTTCATTTACCTCTATAGATGCCGATATAAGAGGCCGGTTGTTTTCACTATCGAGTACATATCCTTTGTACTCATTATAATTGGTATTATCTTGGCTACTATCCTGAAAATAAGTGAATGCTTGTATAGGAGCAGAATATAAGATAGTTAGCAAAATAAACAATAGAAAGGTGGTATATCTATTGTGAAAAAAAATACTTTTTTTGTTCATAGCTCGAGTTTTTTTGGTTGTAATTTCTTTTTAAAAGAGCTTAATCCTACATTACAAGGTAAGAAATTTTACCGAAGAAATTCGATGTCAATACGTTAAAACAGTAGCTTTTGTTAAATTTTGGTTACCTCAAATACGATTAATGATTCCTGTAATGATCTCCAAACCAGTTTTTGAGTTTAATATTTAAAATTTCTGTAGTAAAGGGCTTAGTAATATAATCGTCCAGACCTTTGGCTATAAAGCGCTCTGCATCACCTGGTAGAGCATTAGAAGTTAATGCAATTACCGGGGGAACTTTTTTGTAATTTTTACGAATTATATCACAAGTTTGAACACCATCAAGTTCGGGTAGATTGATATCCATTAAAATAAGATCATAAGTATCTTCTTTAAATATGTCGACTGCCTGCCTGCCATTTTTTGCTACATCTGCTGTACAACCAAGATATTTCAGAATTTGTTTAGATACCAATATGTTGGTTTCAGAATCTTCTACTAGCAGTACATGCAAATCATACTTATATTTTTTTACACGGGTAGGTACTTTATTTTCTTGTATAGATACTGATGTGTCGATGATATTTGTTTTAAAAGTAAACCAAAAATTACTGCCTTTTCCGAGTTCACTTTTTACACCAAGCTTGCCTTGCATTAGATCTACTAGTTTTTTACATATAGAAAGTCCTAGTCCACTTCCTTGTCCCGAGAGAATTGATGCTTCGTTAAATTGACTGAAACGACTAAAAAGTGCTTCCTGATCTTTTTTGCCAATACCAACACCAGAGTCGATCACCTCTACTTTAATGGTTAAAAGATCATTTTTTTGAGATACTGCAGAAACTTGTATATGTATCTCTCCACCATTAGTAAATTTTATAGCATTACCAATAAGATTAGAAATCACCTGAGTTAAACGATTACCATCTGCCATAATATTTTCGGGTAATTCTTCAGAATATTTCGGAATTAAATTAATTTCTTTAGCTGTAGCGGTGGCCAAAAAGAGATCTACATTTTGATGTATTAACTTTTTAAAATTAATGGGAGTAGGGGATAAATTAAATTTTCCCTCTTCCATTTTTGATAGATCCAAAATTTGATTTAAGATTTCTAATAAATTATGAGAGGATTGATGAATTGTAGTAACATATTCTTTCTGAAGATCATTAAGCTCTGTAGTATTAAAAAGTAAATCAATCATACCTATAACTCCAACCATAGGAGTTCTAATTTCATGACTCATATTAGCAAGGAACTCTTGTTTAAATTTTGAAGCTTTTAAGATTTGTTGATTTTTTTCTTTTAATTTATCTAGATTTCTACCTCCGAACATAGCGAATAGACCTAGAAATAGAGGAGCAGTATCTATAATATAATGAATAGGAAAATTTCTTTGTACGTAAGTGATAGATTGCCATGAGAATTCAAGATCAAGTCTTGCAATATCAATACTTGTGGCAAGAATAGGAAATGCAAACCCAAAAGATATCCCATAAAAAGTATATCTAGCAGCTTCAGATTTGAACCATGATATTCGTGCCATAATAATTATTTTGGTTGAGCTCTTACGTTCTTTATTATTTAAAAAACTGGCAGTATTAGGGGGAAGCTTAGGGAGAATACTTGCTAAATATAGTTTTTTTTTGAAATATTAAGCAATGTTTTATGGGTTTATATCATAGGAGATTAGAGTATTTTTAAAAAAATCCACGACAGGGGATTGCCGTGGATTTTAAACCTTACTTTTAATGATTAAATCACATTTTGAAAATTATCTTTTTTAATTTGTATCCATCTATTTTAATTAAATAGGTCTTTGGGTCTATATAGTTTTGAATATAATCATCTACTTCTCCTTTGTCTAGTAATCTTCCAGACATGTTGTATAGGCTATATTTAAGTCCTTGCGGAACCTCTTTTATATGTTTAAAAGTTTTTTGATCTGTAGTTTGTTGACAGGTGTCATCTGCCAAAAATCTATTGATAAAAGTAATTCTTCCTTGCTCTTCTCCTTCTAGAGTTACGGTAGCTGTATCATCAATATCAATAATACCATTACCTGTTAAATCACCTAGAATTATTAAACAAGCGTTTCTTACTTTAATACGTACTCCAGCTTCAAGGTGTAGGCTTTCTGTAATAAAAATAACACCTTCTTCAGAATTTTCGTCCAAACCATCAACTACAGTGTTTTCTGTTACCGACATTAACTTATAAGAAATGTCAATTTTAGTATTTGCAAATGTCATGCTTGTTAATAACAAGGCTAATAAGGGTAGAAATTTTTTCATAAAGTTTGGTTTTGGGGTTGAACTTCTATTTTGTAAGTAATAACTTACTTTAAATGATATTTTATCGTTGTAAAACACAAAATCAACGACAATATACAACATTTTATGCTAAAAACGTAAATTTTTTAGGTTTAATATTGATTTTTATTTGTGATTAGGAGTTAAAAATCACGTATGCCCCTCTAATTACGGGTAGTTCAATAAAATTATTTTTTTGGTTTTTTTTAACAATTTTTAAAAGCAAACACCATATTTGTTTGGTTTTTAATGAATACTAAATTAAAATACTTTTAGATATGAGTATTCGTTTTATTCATTAGATTTATATTCTTATTCTTAAAATCTAAATTATTTCAGAAATGGTAAAACTGTTGTTGTTTTTTCAACAATTTAGTATATGGTTTAAAATACTGTTAAGCGAGTTATCTAATAACCTAATTAGCCTCTTTCTTATTTTAGCTTTATATTTTGCTCTATGGCATTTTCCTCAAACTATAGATTTATTGTTAATCCTTAATCAAGCAGATGCCTTTTTGTTCGAAGTACCTTTGTATTTTTTCTTACTTATGGTTTCGGCGTTTTTGATCTGGAATATTCCAAAGTATTTCTATTACTATAATTATAAGGATATTTCGTTTTCTAACCTAATTGGCTTTGTTCCTAATCAACATTACAAATTTCAGGAAAGAAATAAATCGGTTAGATATCATTATTTAGTTAGAATACATATGAGAAAAGTGCTGCCTAGAATATTAGCACTTTTACTACTAATTATTTCTGCTTTAAGTATTCTTAATGCAATGGAACTCTTTGAGCTTGATAATATCTATACCAATTTTTTAGAACCGACAGATACACTTATCTACTGTATCTTTTTTCTTTTTCTATTATCAGAGCCTACTATATATAGTCATATGCAGGAATTTATTAATAAAATTCCCAAAACTAATGCTTTTATCGTTCTACTATCTGTAGGGTTAATCGTTTTTATTATATCTCTGGGTACTTTAAATACTCAGACAGAAAAAGATTTAGGAAATCTTTTTCTGTCTAATTGCGCACTGGCTTTGTTTTTCTTTACATTATCGTTTAATAGCTATCGATTTTTAAAAGAATTTCCCCAAAAACTCTTTTATGGGATTGTTCTCTTTTCGGGCTTTATTTTATTGTTTTCTTTTCTTGCGCTTAATTTTGTTCCCGAATGGGCCAGTAGAATAAACCCATTATCAATTTTAACATTATCGTTATTAAGCTTATTCATGATAAGTTTTGTATTAATTCTTTTGGGTAAAAAGCTAAAACTACCTTTGTTTTCTATTATTGTTGTTTTATGTTTATTTTCTTCGAGGCTTTTTTCAGAAAGTTCGGATCATTACCAGCTTACTATAAAACCTTCTGAAGTAGAAAGACCCAATATGGAACAATATCTATATCAATGGATAAAAGATAGAATTGATATCATAGAAGAGAGAGAAGGAAAGTTTCCCGCACTTTTAGTTTCATCAGAAGGAGGAGGGTCCAGAGCTGGACTTTGGTCTTTTTTAATACATAGTTATTTATACGAGAAGTCTAATGGAAGGTATTTTGAAGAAAATTTATTGTCTTTAACAGGAGCATCAGGAGGCAGTGTTGGTAATGCTATGTTTTTTGCAGAAGCACAACTTGCAATGTATAATAACAAAAAAGCAAGTTTTAAAACCAAGTCGACTGATGGGTATCCGGCTTTAAAATATAAAGCAAGTGCAGTATATAAAGAAAACTATTTATCGGTTTCATTACTTTCACTATTAGGTAGAGACCTATTTAAAGAAACAACGAGTTTATTTCGTTTTAAAAATAGAGGAAAGTTGCTAGAAGAACAATGGAGTCATACGTACAAAAAATACTTTTCTAAAGAGCTGGATGAAGATATCTTACAGAAAGAGTTTTTATCTTTTTATAATAATAGTACCCATAAAGAAAAAAAGAGAACCGCGCCACTTCTACTTATTAATACCACACATACACAGACAGGAAACTATAATGTAATAAGCCCCGTTAAATATGCGCACCTAAGACCACTTACGGGGATGAGAGATTTTATAGAAAATTTACAAAAAAGTTATCCCGATAGTTCTATAGGACTATCAACTGCAATGCGCATAAATGCTGGATTTCCTTATATAACGCCGGTAGGAGAAGTAAAAACAACTTCTGTTTCAGGTAAACAATATTCTGATCAATATGCAGATGCAGGGTATTATGATAATGTAGGGGGGATAGTGTCTAAAGGTGTTGAAGAAGTTTTTAGGAATGTATTACGAGATTCTTTTCCAGAGTTACAGGATAAGATCAATATCAAGCATATTATTATTGCTAATAGTGAGGAGCGTAAAATCATAAAAACACAAACACAATATAAAGCTCCTTTAACAACTTTGCAGAATGTTAGATATGGGCATACTCAGGAAATTATCAAAAAATTGGGGAGTAAATATATCATAAAATTACAACCAACAGCAATACCGCTTTCTTTCTCAGAATCAGAAAATAAGGAAGAAGAAGTTCTTATGATTAAACCAGTTTTACCACTAGGCCGATACCTATCAACTGTAGCGGTTAGATCTATGGAAGCACGATTGAATAAGGTAAAACCACAATTAGACGCAATTTTAACAGTAAACTAAGACAGTTGTCATTTTTTTTCGTATTTTTGTCATAAAATATATAGCTATGAGTGCAGTATCTCCATTAGATTTTGATAGTTTCGAAAATAAGGGTTTATTACGATACCTAAATATAGATATCCCTTTACGTAATATGTATGATTTTATTGAACTATCAAGAAATGGGATAGATAAAAAAGCATTATTACATCTTGCTAAAACTATTGGTTTCGATCTTAAAGAGCTGGCACATATACTTCATATGTCAGAACGCACTATCCAGCGTTATGATTTAAATAAAAAATTAGGAACAGAAGCTAGCGCTAGAGTATTACAGTTAGCTAAGCTTTACGCAAAAGGAGAAAATATTTTTGGAGACCTTTCTCGTTTTAAAGATTGGATGGGACATCCAAGTGTGGCATTAGCTATGAAAAAACCAAAAGAATTATTAGATACTACGTTTGGTTTTCAGTTACTTAATGAAGAATTAGTTAGAATAGAACATGGAATTTTTGCCTAATGCGAGTATATCGAATAGCTAAACAAAAATATATAAAAGACCTTACCGGAATTGGAGCAAAAACAGTAGGAGGAAGATGGAACCCTAAAGGAGTTGCTGTTTTGTATACTAGTACTACAGCAGCACTTTCTGCCCTCGAAGTACTGGCTCATTTGCCAGCAGCATATTTTCCCGATGATATGTCGATTGCTACTATAGAAGTTCCTGATACATTAATTACCACAATGGATATAGAAAAGATACCAGATAATTGGAATCAAATCCCTGTACCTATCGAAATTCAAAACTTTGCGATGCCATGGATCGCAGAAGAACAATATTTAGGGCTTAAAGTCCCTAGTATTATAATTCCTAAAGAAAAAAACCTTCTGGTCAATCCAATGCATCCTAAATTTGATAAAGTAAAGCTTATTGATGTCGAACCATTTTGTTTTGATACCAGGTTATTAAAATAAAATCCTGGGGTAAATCTTATTTTTTCGTTAAAACTCTATCCAAAATCCATCAACATATTTCATTTTGTATAAATTACCAGCTTAATATGCGTAACGAATTTATGGTTCAAACGTCATACTTACTAATAACTAATCTTAATTTAATAACAGAATGAGTATAAAAATGAAAAATGTTTACTTTTTGGCTGCATTTATTTTTGCTTTCGTGAGTTGTAAAAACGAAACCAAAAAAAGCGATAGCGAAAGCGAAGCAGTAGCTGAAGTAGAAAAGATTCCCGGCATAGTTCTGGAAAACATGGACACCAGTATAAGTCCTAAAGATGATTTCTATAGTTATGTTAATGGAAATTGGATGAAAAATACTGAAATACCTGAAGACAGAACACGATGGGGAGGCTTTGGGGTTTTAAGAAAGAAAACAGATGATGATGTGCTTAAGATTATGGAAGAAGCAAAATCCAGTGGTAAATATGCTGCAGGGACTGACCAGCATAAGGCTCTGGTTATCTTCGAATCTATAATGGATACAATAGCAAGAAATAAAGCAGGTATAACTCCATTACAACCAACGCTAGATAAAATAGCTGCGATAAAAAATATCCAGGATTTACAATCTGTATTAGCAACAGAAACAGCTGCTTCTGCACCGTTTCTAGGATTTACTTCTTTTCCAGATTTAAATAATAGTGATATCAATGCTCCATATGTAACTACTGGTGGTTTAGGATTACCAGATCGCGATTACTATTTAGACCAGGATGAAAAATCTAAAGAAATTAGAGGGCAGTATGTAGATCATATTACAAGAATGCTTCAGTTTATTGGAGATACAGAAGATCAGGCACGTAAAGCAGCAGAAAAGATTTTGGATATCGAAACTAAATTGGCCGAACCAAGATTAGATAAAGTTCAAAGTCGTGATGCCCGTAACTTCAATAATCCAAGAAGTATGGCTCAACTTTCAGAAATGACTCCAGCCGTAGATTGGAATAAGTTATTGAAAGATCTTGGAGTTAAACAACAACTGGATACAGTTATGGTTTTACAACCAAAATATATGAAAGCTTTACAAGGAGTGCTTACGGGAACAGATATTGAAGACCTTAAAACGGTAATGCGTTGGTCTACTTTAAATAGCGCAACTGGATCTCTTTCTACAGAAATAGAAAAGGCAAACTGGGATTTTTATAGCAAAACACTTAGAGGTGCAAAAAAACAAAGACCACTTGATGAACGTGCATTAGGTAGAGTAAATGGTTCTGTAGGAGAAGCTATTGGGCAATTGTATGTTGATGCTAAATTTCCTCCTGAAGCAAAAACTAAGGCAGAGAAAATGATTGCGAATGTAATCAAAGCTTATCAAAAAAGAATCGAAGTATTAGAATGGATGAGTGATAGCACAAAAGCTAAAGCTATAGAAAAATTAGATAAGTTTACTGTTAAGATTGGATATCCAAATAAATGGGAAGATTACTCTGCACTTGATGTAAAAGAAGGAAATTCTAATTTTGATAATGCAATGGCAATATCAAAATGGCAATTCGAAAAGTCAATCGACGAAATAGGAAAGCCGGTAGATAAAGCAGAGTGGGGAATGTCTCCTCAAACCGTAAATGCATATTTCAATCCTTTACTTAATGAAATTGTATTCCCGGCAGCTATACTTCAGCCACCGTTCTATAATTATACAGCAGACGAAGCAGTTAATTACGGAGGTATCGGAGCAGTTATTGGGCATGAGATATCACATGCTTTTGATGATTCTGGAGCTCGTTTTGATGCAGAAGGAAATCTTAAAAACTGGTGGACAGAAGATGATCTTAAAGCTTTTACAGAAAGAGGAGATGCATTAGCAGAACAATATAGCGCTATTGAAGTGTTAGATAGTGTGTTTGTAAATGGTAAATTTACACTAGGAGAGAATATAGGAGATTTAGGAGGTGTATTAGGAGCTTATGATGGATTACAGATGTATTTTGCAGAAAATGGAAGACCAGAAGATATTGATGGATTTACTGCAGAACAGCGTTTCTTTATGTCCTGGGCTACTGTATGGAGAACAAAGATTCGCGAAGATGCTTTAAGAACTCAAATTAAGACAGATCCGCATTCACCTGGTACAACACGTGCGATCCAACCTTTATTAAATGTTAAAGCCTTTTATGAAGCTTTTGATATAAAAGAAGGAGATAAAATGTATTTGGCACCAGAAAAACGAGTACATATTTGGTAAAATACATTACCTAATTTGTTAAAAACCCTGCAATAGAGCAGGGTTTTTTGGTTTACATAGATTGATCTTCTTTAACTTCATTCATTAATAAAAATGCTTTATTAACATATTCCTTTTCTAAAAACAAGGTGAAATAGTTTGAAGTAGAAATAACTTCAAAAACAGGAATGCCTTCATAAGCCAATAGCTTAAAAATATAAAAATACAAACCAATTACTTTAGAATTGTCTTCGGGTAGTGCAATAGAAATAGAAGATAAGTCATCTGCAACAGAGATACATACTTCATTTTTAAAATGTTTCTCAACAGTAGATTTAAGTGATGAAGATACCAATATATTACTTTCTTGAAAATTACTAGAGTATGTAAAATAAGCTTTTGTTTCGTTTTTTACACTTTCTAAAAGATTACTTTGGCTGGTTAAAATACTATTAGAGTTTAAAAATGTATACTCGGTTATCCCCGATCTTACCATAATATCACCAAGATTCCTTAAATTATCGATGTGTTTTATTTTTCGCGGGTGATAACGCCTTAATGCCATTACAATAGAACCAGGTTTAACTGGTTTTTTCATAATTTTTTCCACTTTAGGTAATAGGTCGACAGCTAGTGAACTGAAATTAATGATATCCCTGGATAGTGCGTCCTCTAGAAAAGGCTGATGCCTTAAAATATTGTGTACACAATCTGTAATTGTTTTCATTGTTACATATTTAACATTCTGTGCAAATTTATGCTTTTTCTTTTAAAATATTTATTATTTGTGAGTTATTAATTAACTATGCATTGTTAAAAACAAATGAAAAAGCAAGATTGATGAAAATTTTAAAGTTTGGAGGAACTTCTGTAGGATCTGTTGAAAACCTTATTAAGGTAAAGGAAATTTTGATCTCTGATCAAGAAGATAAAATGGTAGTTTGTTCTGCAATGTCTGGTGTTACAGATCAATTAATTCGTCTGGTAGAAAATGTGAAATTTAGTGATGTTGATGCCATTACAAGAAATTTACATCGATTAGAAAGTAAACATAGCGATGTTATTGATGAATTAATTAAGGATCAGGGAATAAGAAACACTCTTAAAGACGGTTTGTCTGCAATGATCACAGAAATGTTTGAGATCTCTAGTCAGGAGTATTCAGAAGTTGTCAACTCTAAGCTTATTACCTTTGGAGAAGCAATTTTGACATATATATTTTCTGGATTCTTAAATGCTGAAGGCATATCTAATGTTTTGCTAGATGCAAAAGAGTTTATGTATGTGGGTTCTGTTGAAAATCCAAATATTAGTAATGTTGAAGAAAAACTAACTAAAGTAATAGAGTGTAATCCTCATACATCCTTATACATAACTCAAGGGTTTGTATGTAGAAACGAGGTAGAGCAAATTAGTCATCTAAAAAGAGGAGGTAGTGATTATACTGCTACAATTATCGGAGCAGCATTAAATGCTTCAGAAGTACAAATATGGACCGATATCGATGGGTTGCATAATAATGATCCAAGATATGTAGAAGAAACACACCCGATCTCTCATCTTACGTATAATGAAGCAGCAGAATTAGCATATTTTGGTGCCAAAATACTTCATCCTCAAACCGTTTCGCCTGTTGTAGGTAAAGATATACCAGTACTTCTTAAAAATACGTTTGATCCAGAAGCACCGGGAACAGTAATTTCTAATAAAACATATCAAAAAGGATTGAAAGCAATTTCTGCAAAAGATGGGATTACAGCGATTAAAATCAAGTCGAATCGAATGTTGATGGCTCATGGATATTTAAGAAGAATTTTTGAAGTTTTTGATAACTATCATACTTCAATTGATATGATCACTACTTCAGAGATTGCAATATCATTAACAATTGATAATACGAGTAACCTGGATGAAATCGTAAAAGAAATAGAAACTTACGCAGAAATAACTGTAGAGCAAGATCATAGTATCATATGTATTGTAGGAGAATCAGTAATCAATGATAAGAATTCATATAAGCTTTTCGAAATATTAAACTTCATTCCGGTACGTATGGTATCTTATGGAGGAAGCAATAATAATATATCTATTTTGGTAGATACCAAAGACAAAATACCGACACTAAAGTTTTTAAATAAAAAGCTGTTTCAAACTACGATAGAAGCAGTTGTATGATTGTTTGTTATGTAATTTTATACATAAAATAAGTAGGGCATAAGCTTGGGATATTATATCATACGTAATATATCTTTGTAAGGCGAGGGCCCTACTTTTCATTTCTTATCTTTTACTACTTAAGTATGGTAGACTATAAAATATGTATCTAAAGTATTTTCGAATACAAAATCTCAGTTTCATTTTTTAAAACTCATCGTACGTATGTTTGCATGTATGTAAAACATGACATATGCTTACAAAAGTTTTTGGGAGTGCTGTTTTCGGAGTTGAGGCAACATCCATTACAGTCGAGGTGAATATCGATAAAGGAATAGGGTATCACCTTGTAGGGTTACCAGACAATGCGATACGAGAAAGTAGTTATCGTATCGCCGCTGCTTTGCAAAACAATGGGTACAAATTACCAGGAAAGAAAATAACCATTAATATGGCTCCTGCAGACTTAAGAAAAGAAGGATCTGCATATGATCTTACCCTGGCTTTAGGAATTCTTGCAGCAAGTTCACAAATCAAAGGAAGTGCAATATCAGAATATCTGATTATGGGAGAACTATCTTTGGATGGGAGTTTGCAACCTATTAAAGGAGCACTACCTATTGCAATCAAAGCGCGCGAAGAAGGGTTTAAAGGGTTTATACTTCCGAAACAAAATGCCAAAGAAGCAGCGATCGTTGATCATTTAGAAGTATACGGAGTAGAAAATATTAGAGAAGTAATTGACTATTTTGATGAAAAAGGAGAACTTGAACAAACCATTGTAGATACCAGAAAAGAGTTTTATACAGCACTAGATAATCCAGAGTTTGACTTTGCAGATGTAAAAGGGCAGGAAAGTATAAAACGTTGTATGGAGATTGCTGCCGCAGGAGGACATAATATTATATTAGTAGGCCCTCCCGGAAGTGGTAAAACGATGCTGAGTAAAAGATTACCTAGTATTTTACCACCAATGTCATTACAAGAAGCGCTAGAAACAACCAAGATACATAGTGTGGTAGGACGTATTAAAGATAACGTAGGATTAATGGCGCAACGACCTTTTCGTAGTCCCCATCATACCATATCAAATGTAGCATTAGTAGGTGGTGGTAGTTATCCTCAACCCGGAGAAATCTCACTATCCCATAATGGAGTATTGTTTTTAGATGAATTACCAGAATTTAAAAGAGAAGTACTAGAAGTAATGCGCCAGCCTCTTGAAGATAGAGAGGTAACTATTTCGAGAGCAAAATTTACCGTAACCTATCCTTCAAGTTTTATGTTAGTCGCAAGTATGAACCCTAGTCCGGGAGGATATTTTAATGATCCAAATGCTCCTGTAACTTCTTCTCCTGCAGAAATGCAACGCTACCTTAGTAAAATTTCGGGTCCGTTATTAGACAGAATAGATATTCATATAGAAGTAACCCCAGTACCTTTTGATAAACTTAGTGAAGAAAGGCGAGGAGAATCTAGTGTTGAAATAAGAAAACGAGTAATTGAAGCGCGAAATATACAAACCCAAAGATTCGCAGAGCTAAAAAACATTCATTACAATGCGCAAATGGGAGTTAAGCAAATTAGAGCATATTGTGTTTTGGATAGTACTTCTAAAGAATTACTAAAAACTGCAATGGAACGATTAAACCTTTCTGCCAGAGCATACGATCGTATTCTAAAAGTATCCCGAACTATTGCAGACCTCGAAAAATCTGAATCAATCTTGGGAGACCATATTTCTGAAGCGATACAGTATAGAAGCCTGGATCGCGATGGATGGTTAGGGTAAATACTTTTGTTTTATAGTATAAAAAAATGACAAACTTTTTTTGAAGTTAATTTTTTGGTTTTAAGTGTGTATTCATTTGGAGTAACCATTTTTTAAGGCATAAACAGCAAGCCCTACTCTGGTTTTGAGTTCTAATTTTTCAAATAAACTATCTCTATAATTTTCTATGGTTCTGGGACTACAAAACATCTTCTCTGAAATTTCTTTATAAGTCATTTCGGTAGGTGTATATTTAAGAAACTCTATTTCTCTCTCAGATAGCTTGGTTTTTATATCAGCACTTATTGTATTGTCACTGATTGAAGTAAGTATTTTACTGGTAGCCCAGTCTGGAAAAAAATACCCTTTATTAACTAATTCATTTAGTGCTTTTTCCAATTCTCTAGGATGAATGTTCTTAAGCATATATCCTTTAGCTCCATTCCGTATCATTTTAATCAAACTTTGCTCATCATTTTGCATACTTAAAACCATTACTAGAACTGTAGGATATGTTTGCTTTAGCCATTTTGATGTTTCGAAACCATCCATAATTGGCATACTAATATCTAATAAAGCAATATCAGGAATAGGCTTTGTTTTAATTTTATCCTGAAAATCTTTCCCATTTTCACACACATATAAAACTTCAAATTGATCGAAATTTGAAATAAAATCACTTAAGGCATTGGCTATTAGAATATGATCGTCAATTATTACAACAGTATGTTTCATCTAGATAGGAATTACCACCGTTAATTCTGTACCATTTTTTATATTACTCTCTAATTTAAAAATTCCATTAATCATTTCTGTTCTCTTCTTCATATTTTTTATTCCGATACCATTTGTTTTTAAATTCTCTATATTAAACCCTTTACCATCATCTTGCAATTTTAAATGTAATTTACCTTCATTTTCATATAGTGAGATATCTATATTTTTACAATTGGCATGTTTTACGCTATTTTGAATAAACTCCTGTGTTATTCTTAATAAAATGCTTTTAACTTTATATAATTCAGGAATATGTTCCAGGTTATTCTTAAAACGAACTCTGTATTTTTTTAAATTGTTTGCTTTTCTACATTCATTTTCTATTAAATCAGAAATTGAATTATTATCTATAGTATCATCCATTAGAGATTTTGAAAGGAGCCTCAATTCATCGAGCGACTCATTAATAATAGTGTTAATATTGGCAATGCTATCATTAATTTGAGGAGCTTTGTTTTCAAAAGTTAATTGTTGTAAATACAAACTAGATAAAGTAAGTTTTTGCCCTACATTATCGTGTATTTCTCTACCTATAGATTTCATTGTTTGAACCTGTATTTCCATTTGTGTCTTTAAAAGCTCCTTTTTATGAAGTATATCAATGGTTTCCATTTGTTTTATATGTGCTTTCTTTTTTCTATGGTATTCACGAATGAAAACGACTATCGCCCCGATAAAGGCAATAAAAATTACATTAAAAATGATTAACATTATTTTAAATGATGTTTCCCCCATATAAAAGAAGCTGTAAATAATAAATATATGACATAATTAGATACTAAAAAATACAGATAATATGCATTCCATATTTCTATATATGGCTCTTTTGAAAGTACATCATAAAAAGCAAAATATGGATATGTTCCAATATAAAATAATATGACCCCAACATTAATATAAAACATTTTATTTTTAGTAAACTCAAGAATATTATCGTTCTTGATTTGTTTAATAAATTCTAAAACAACAAGAAATGTAAGTAGTATTGTGCCTGCGGTTAGATTTATAGAATAAACTAAATTAATTTTTTCGAAATAAAGCTCTATTGGTAGATAGGTCGATAAATAAATAAAGGAAAAAATATAAAATAATTTTCTATTATTTAAAGATTTGTAAGCATACAACCAAAAAAGAAAAAGGTATTGAATAGGAATGCCGATAAAAGCATAATATTTTATGTTTATACTATCTAATGAATAAGTATTAAGGGTCCAAAATGATTCCTGAATAAAAATAAAAATTAAATATATCGAAAACCATTTCCAATACGAGTTTCTCAATCTAAATATATATATAAAACCTACTACGGCAGCGAAAAGTTGCAATACCAATAATATTTTGTGCATGATTGGATAATAATTCAACATTTTTTTAAATTAAAAACCAAAACCTTCTTCTTTTTTTGGAGGAAACAAACCTCCGTGATTTCGACCTAATATACTACCTCCACCATTTGGTTTTAATTCAGGCATTAGGTTTAAACCAAAAGTAGGGAACTCCGATGTAGAACCATATTTAGTGATGTCTTGTAATCCATGGTCATAGGTTATTGTGTCCAATGGGTTAAAATCTACATCTATATTATCGATTTTTATGGTCGGTATCATTACTAAAGTATGTTTTATTTCATATTGCATCGTTTCTGGATGTTTGTTAAACCCCTTTAAATGATCATGATATTTAGGCGTTGTCTCCCAGGTATTTTTATATGGATAACTTGCATAATAGATTCGAATTCCTAAATCTTCATTAGATTTCGAAGAATTATTTTCTATTGTTATGGATTCAATCTGATATATAAATTTTTTAAGTGTTTCTAAATCAAACCAAATAGCTCGAGCATCATCTATTTTCAACTCTTCGTTGATTTTAGCTAATTGTCTAGTTTTGTAGCCATTTACCATATCATGAACCAATCCAACTGGTATTTTGCTGATTGGGTCATCCGTATAATTAAGACAAATAGTTTTGTCAAAAGCTGGATCTACTTTTTGTTTTTTACAACCACTAAAAATTATAAAAACTACTATTCCTACAAATACTGATAAAGCTACGATTCTTTTTTTCATGATACTGTGTTTTGAGTTACTAAAATTGTTTTTAAACGCCTCACAAAGAAACAATTACCTGATGATTTCTAGTAAGGTGATCTAACTTAAATCCACAGGGTTAAATGACCCAATTAATTTACGCTAACAAACTGCCTGGTTTTGGGTTAATGGGTCATCGATTTAAAAAGTAGGCTTCACGAAATTTGGAATACAAATTACTGGCAAATATTTATTTCTATTATCTCTAATGGTTTAGCATCGAGTCAGAAAATTATCAATTGTTTAACTTAATACATAAGAAAATGAATTTACCAAAATCTTTTTTTAATCCAGGTACGTACCAACTTACCACAATAGCAAGAACTTATTTAAAGGATTTTTTACAAAATCAAGAACTGTCAAAGCTCAGGAATCTGGTAGGATATACTCCAGATCCAGATGAGCCTTATCCAATAACATGGCCAAGACCCATTGGTTGGAGGAATTATTTTTATGTAAGATCTGGAATTGAAGGCTTGTCAGGCCCTCCATGGCCAGAGCCTTGCATAAATCATTCAAGGAGATTTAATAATAATCCTATAGGTTATCCTGTTCCTGGTGATATAAATCCTTGGCCTTGGCCATTTGGTCCGCTGGTCAAAGATTTAATAAATGATAGAATATATGATCTTATTAGCAAATCTCCAGGAAAGAATGATTCTTATAATCTTATTGATGTAATAAAAAAAGAAAATATTGTAGAAGAAGTCTTGAGTGAATTAAATGAAAACCTTGTGGTTGCTCAAAAAGAAATTTCAATAAAGTTGAAAACTCTAAAAAAAAACAGAAAATAAATAAAACTTATAATTAAGTATTGTGCATTGAAATTTCTTGATCAAGTCGAAATTTCAATGCATGATATAGGTAAATTACTAGATCATGAAAACACTTTTTATAGTCCAGTTAATAATACTTATTCTATCTATAACTAATTTGAATGCCCAATCTGAGGGGAAATATTATATAGAATCAGAATTCGAAGATAAATACCTTGATGTTGAATTGCATACGTCAAAAAATGGTACACCATTAAACCTAAGTAGAGGTAGTAATGGTATTACTCAACGATTTAATTTAGAGGATGCTGGTAATGGATATTTTTATATCAAATCCGATCTTGAGAAATATGTTCATATAGAAAACAATTCCTCCAATTCTAATGCTAAAGTTGTTCTTTGGGAAGGGAAAGGAGATACTAATACAAAATGGAAGTTTCATGATATAGGAGATGGTTACTACTCCATTCAGTCTAAGAAAGGAACGTACATGATTAACCAATGGGGAAAACGTACTGATGGAACTAGAATAGTTATGTGGAAAAGATACGGCTCTGCCTGGAAACTTAAAACCATAGAGAAAGGAGAAAAGGTAAATCAATTAATTCGAATAAGAGTCTCTAATATGTCTTTTGAATCCTTTCATAATAATGATTGCTCAAGGTTGCAAGGTTCTCTTATCGTACGAATCAAGAACATAGATAACTCAGAGTATTATAATCCAACAAAAAATACTTTAGCTCCATCTGTCAATTATGTCGGGGATTACAACTCCAATTTGTTATTGTTTAACGGAACCTTAAACAAGGATTACCATAAAAGAAATATTAACAAACTGAATAATTATGCTCATAATGTTGATTTTATAGTAAACCTCAATGACTATATTTCAGGTAAACTTCAACTTGAATTGTTTAGTAGTATTTGGGGTTGTCATAAAACATGTGATTTGTGTTCTGGCTACCATTGTAAGGTGAGATATAATGAAATAAGGTTTATAAGTGGATATGCAAGAAGGTCGACGACATTGAAAATGAAACCACATTCGTCTTCAAATTTCGTTATTAAAGCTCAGGATGGGCATCAAATAAAAGGTAAAATATCAATGACTAACCTTAATTAATTTCAATGCTCTTTATGTTGTTGGAATGAGAATTTATAAACTATTTCCTGTTCTTATCAACAATCACATACACATGATTCCGGAAATTGATATTTTTAAGAAAGTAGATATTTTAAACTTATAAATATTGATTATGTACCGAATATTTTTTCTGATTTCATTACTTGTTGTTTTAGGGTGTAATACAAACAATGATACATCAAAACAACCATCCGAGGATGTAAAAACCGAAGAACAACCACTACAAGAGAATTCAATAGAAGAACCTTTACAACTCACATTAAAACAAGCCAATACATTGGTAGAATTGCCATTAGCTTGCTTGCAAACAGAGTACCCCAATAAACTGGGACAAACGTTAGGAGGAAAAGAAAATATAGGAGAACCTCATGTATTACATCCTACTTTTTATGGTTGTTTTGATTGGCATTCTTCAGTCCATGGGCATTGGTCGTTAGTGAAGTTATTAAAAACATTTCCAGATCTGGAAAAAAAGGAGGAAGCAAAAACCAAATTACTTCAAAATATGTCTAAGAAGAATATTGAGGAAGAAATCAAGTATTTTGAAGGAAAGCATAACAAATCATACGAGAGAACTTATGGTTGGGCCTGGTTACTTAAACTAGCCGAAGAGCTACATACCTGGGATGATCCATTGGCAAGAGAATTAGAAGAAAACCTTCAGCCATTAACCACACTTATTGTACAACGGTATATCGATTTCCTTCCAAAACTTAAATATCCAATTCGAGTAGGAGAACATACCAATACTGCATTTGGATTATCCTTTGCCTTGGATTATGCAAATACCCTTGGAGATCAAAAACTAAAAAATAGTATAGAAACCAGAGCAAGAGAGTTTTATACTAATGATCAAGGCTGTCCCATCGGTTGGGAACCCAGTGGTTATGATTTTCTATCGCCTTGTTTTGAAGAAATTGATGTAATGCGAAGAGTGCTAAACAAAGAAGAATTTGATCGCTGGATCTCTGATTTTATGCCACAACTTAAAGTTAAAAACTTTACGATCAAAGTGGGAGAGGTGTCTGATCGTACCGATGGCAAATTAGTTCATTTAGATGGACTTAATTTTAGTAGAGCCTGGGTGTTATATGGGCTTGCCAAACAATATAAAGAATATGAACATCTTTTTTCGGTAGCCAATACACATGTAAACTATTCTTTGCCAAATCTGGTTGGAGATAGTTATGAAGGAGGACATTGGCTGGGATCATTTGCTATCTATACATTAGATGTTAATACAAAATAAATGAAGAAATTTTTTAATATAGGCCCGGGAACATGGGTGACTGCAGCTTTTATTGGTCCAGGTACCGTAACTGTATGTACATTAGCAGGAGTACAGTTTGGATTTTCATTACTATGGGCATTGGTGTTATCTATTGTAGCTTGTGTTGTTTTACAGGAAATGGCAGCAAGATTAGGTGTAGTCACCCAAAAGGGATTAAGCGAAGTACTAAAGTCTCAGTTTGATAACAAAATTGTAAGAGGAGCCCTTATTGCATTAATCTTGTCAGCAATTTTTATAGGAAATGCAGCATACGAAGCTGGTAATATCAGTGGGGGAGTACTTGGGCTGTCTACAATCTTAGAATCCTCACTCGGGGTTTCAGAAAATTACCTAAGTATCGTAATCGGTGTGATTGCCTTTATACTATTGTACATAGGTAACTATAAAGTCTTAGAACGAAGTTTAATCGTTCTGGTCTTATTAATGAGTGTAGCTTTTATAGTAACGGCAATAGTTACCAAACCAGATATTTCTATGATCTTTAAAGGGTTTGTTCCTAACTTTTCTAGTGATAACGTGCTTACTATTGTAGGGTTGATAGGAACAACAGTAGTGCCTTATAACCTCTTTTTACATGCATCTATTGTTAGCGAAAAATGGAAATCTACCGAAGACCTGCCAGAAGCAAAAAAAGATACTATAGTGGCCATTGTATTAGGTGGGTTTGTGTCAATGGCAATCATTATTGCAGGAGCAGCTATACAAGAAGCAGAAGTGAATAATGCTGCCGATCTGGCCAAAGGACTGGAACCGGTTTTTGGTTCGATGGCAAAATATGTGTTATCTGTAGGGTTATTTGCAGCTGGAATTACTTCTGCAATTACAGCACCTCTTGCAGCAGCTTATGTAGTAAAAGGATGTATGGGATGGCAAAAAGGACTCAAAAGTAAATCCTTCAGAGCAGTATGGATGTTCATCCTTTTTTTGGGAGTTTTGTTTTCTTCATTAGGGATAAAATCAATAGTAATTATTCGATTTGCACAGATCGCAAATGGACTCCTTTTACCTGTAATTGCAATCTTCCTTTTATGGGTAATGAATCAACAAAAAATATTAGGAAAATATACCAATTCATGGAAACAAAACCTGGTTGGATTTTTCATTCTTATCATTACTTGCTTTTTAGGATTTAGAGGAATTTGGAAAGTGATTGAAAGTTTGTAGGAATTTTACTAATAAATGTAGGAATATGAATAAGGTTATTCTTAATGCAGATGTGGGAGAAGAGGCAGGTTTTGATGCCGAAATTATGCAATACATCTCCTGGTGTAACATTGCATGCGGAAGCCATGCAGGGAGTGCAGAAGTAATCCAGAAAACAATTGCATTGGCAATGCAGCATAATGTAAAAATTGGAGCACATCCATCATACCCCGATCGTGAAAATTTTGGAAGAACAAGGATAGAGATGCCATATGGCGATTTGGTAAAAACAATAACCGAACAAATACAATTGGTAAAATCCTTGACCGAAAAAGCAGGAGGGAAATTACACCATGTAAAACCACATGGAGCACTTTATAACGAAGCAGTGAAAAATGAATCAGTGGCTTTGGCAATTATTGAAGCTATAAAAAATGTCGATAAAAGTTTATATATAATTACTTTGAAAAATGCTAAATTATCGTATCTTTCCAGAGGAGATTTTGAGGTCAAACACGAAGCTTTTGCAGATAGGAATTACAATGATGATTTGACATTGGTATCAAGAAAAGAAAAAGAAGCTTTGCTTACAGATCCAAAAGAGATTTTTGGTCATGTAAAAAGAATGGTTGTTGAAGGGAAAGTGAAAACTAAAAATAGAGTAGAAGTTCCGATTTTTTTTGATACGATTTGTGTGCATGGAGATAATCCAAAATCAGTTCAGATTTTGAAGTATTTATATAAAGAGTTTTCGATTTTAAATTTACTATAATAGAAAGCTTATGAAATATGAATTGCAATACAAAAGATATTCTGAAAGAGCAATTTTAATAGAGTGGCCTGCAAAAATTGACGAAAATATCCTTCATGACCTGCTTTCCTTTAAAAAATCGATACTTTCTTTTTGTGATAAACTAATTGTTGAAGTAATCTCATCATATAACTCGTTATTAATTTATTATGTGTCTACTATAGAGGATTTCTATAGTGAGGTTTTTGAGCTAAAATCGCTATATTCTAAAGATTTTGAAGATGTAAGACTCGAAAATAAACTGTGGAGAATTCCTGTTTGTTATGCTGCTTCTCTTGCGCAGGATTTAGAAGTATTTGCAAAAGATAAATCACTTACTGTAGAAGAAATAATTCGATTACATACTGCTCCACTCTATACAGTATATGGTATTGGTTTTTTACCTGGGTTTTTGTACTTGGGTGGTCTCGATGATCAATTGCATAGAGCTCGAAAAATCACCCCTTCATTACATGTCAAAAAAGGTGCTGTAGCAATTGGCGGAAGTCAGACAGGGATATACCCTGTAGATAGCCCTGGGGGTTGGCATGTGATTGGTGTGTGTCCTCTGGATTTTTTCAATCCGAAAACAGAAGATTGTTGCTTTATTTCGCCTGGAGATAAAATTCAATTTATATCGATTAAGGAAAATGAATATAACGATATAAGAACTAGAGTTGAAAACAAGAATTATACACCCGAATCTGTGTGCTTATGATTACGAATGTCGAAATAATTAAACCGGGACTTTTTACAACTATCCAGGACGAAGGACGTTTTGGTTTTTCAAAATATGGAGCCCCAAAAAGTGGAGCAATGGATCAGGTGTCATTTGGGTTTGCAAATTTAATATTAGGTAATCCTAAAAATTCAGCATGTATCGAATGGACGATTCAACCTCCCGTTTTAAAATTTCATGACACCACAACTATTGTATTAACAGGTGGTGAGACAGATGCATTTTTGAATGATGAAAAAATAGAAATGTATCGTGAGATTAAAGTCTCAAAAAATGATATTCTTAAAATAAATTTTTGTAGGAAAGGAGTGTATGGTTATGTAGGAATTAAGAATGGATTTCTTTCGGAAGAAGTGTTACATAGTAGATCTTTTTATAAGTCAATTACACCTCGATTTCGATTAGCTAAAAATGACAAAATACCATATCAAAGTACTAGTGATTATACCGATCATTTTTCTGCAATTTCACCACCTTTATTTTTAGAAAACTCAGATGCATTAGAGGTGTATAAAGGACCCGAATTTGACATGCTAAATGATGTTCAAAAATCTAAAGTATTAGATGCAGTTTTTACAATTTCAAATACTATAAATCGAATGGCAATTCAGTTAGAAGAAAAAATACCTAACACTTTACCTTCGATTATAACATCACCTGTTTTACCAGGTACAATACAATTAACTCCATCTGGTAGTTTAATTGTGTTGATGAGAGACTGTCAAACTACCGGTGGCTACCCAAGAGTTTTACAACTAACTGAAACCGCCATAAACCAAATTGCACAAAAACGAATGAAAGAAAAGTGTGTTTTTAGATTAGTCGAATTTTGAGGTAAACTACGTTTTACATTTATAAAGGATAATATGTCACCCTGAGCCAAATCGAAGGGTTTGTCATTCCGACACTTCATCTACGTTTAGCATAGACTTCGGCCAGAATCCATAATAGGTAATGTAACAATGGATCCCAGCCTACGCTGGGATGACAAATAACCATAATCCACAACTTCAAGATTAGCTACCAAAGAACAGGTATTAACACTTGTCGATTTAATATTAAGACAGATGTTTATCATAAACAACATTTTTGCGATCTTTGCGATCTGAATTTGATGTAAGAGTTTGATTTCAAAAAAACCGTCATATTGAGTGATTTTTTGTAGTAAAACGGAGAAAAATTGTATCGAAATTGGGTTTTTTGATAATTCTGCTGAGCCCTTCGGTAGCCCCAGTACAAGCCTTTCGAAATACAAATTTCTATCAAAAATTACTTTAGTCGATGTGAATTTTGTTATATCTAATTCTGTTTTGTAATTACTTGAACATGAGTATTTTTATGCGTTTTTTTAAATTCCTATTTTCTATCAAAATCGTTTTTCTTATTCTTTGTTTAATCTCCGGAGGTACTATTCATGCACAATCTACACAAGATACCATCATTGCTGCTCGGTATTACTCGAAAGGAGAAGAGTGGTTGGTCGATAGAAAACAAGATAGTGCATTGGTGTATTTCGAGAAAGCATTAGCAATATATAAGCAATCAAACACTC
Organism: Aquimarina atlantica; assembly: GCF_000626715.1. Taxonomy (GTDB): domain Bacteria; phylum Bacteroidota; class Bacteroidia; order Flavobacteriales; family Flavobacteriaceae; genus Aquimarina; species Aquimarina atlantica. Next base: position 186,632 of record NZ_AQRA01000009.1, read on the forward strand.
AACAAAGAGTAGCAGATTGTAGTGATAAAATTTCAAAAGCTCACCAGGCCAATTATAATTTTGATCAAGCGATGGTATATGCTAAAAAGGCATTGGCTATACGATTAAAAATTTTTGGTGATAACCACCCCCAAGTGGCATATTCTTATAATAGTATCGGGCATATTCTTAAGCAGCAAGATCAATACGAAGAGGCGATGGAGTATTATCAAAAGGCTTCGGTAATTCAGAGGGATGCTTTTGGGGATAAAGATCATCGTGTGGCCGATTGTTATCATAATATAGGAACTGTTCATCATGTACTGGCACAATATGATCAGGCAATGGAGCAGTATAACAAGGGGCTAACAATTAGAATAAATACTTTTGGTGACAAACACCAAAAAATAGCCGATAGTTATATAGATATTGGGACTACTCATTATCATTTGGGAAAATACAATGTAGCGTTAGAGAACTACCAAAGTGCTTTAGCAATAAGAACTCCTGTTTTTGGGAAAAATAGCCCTGAAGCAGCTTTTTGTTATAATCATATAGGGAATATTCTTGCCTATCAAGATAAACATGATAATGCTTTAGAGAATCAGGAAAAAGCATTAGCTATTATGACAGATGTTTTTGGAAAACATCATCCTAATGTTGCGCTTTGTTATGAGAGTATAGGGGTTATTTATAGATATAAGGGAAAGCACGATACGGCTTTACAGTTTTTTAATAAAGCATTAGCTATTCTTATCGAAAAACAAGGAGAAAAGCATGTTACGGTTGCAGATATATATATATTGAGATAGGTCTTATTAATTTTATAAATGGATGGTATGATCAATCTCTAGTTTATTTCCATAAAACCTTAGATATTATAACAAAAGTATTTCTGAAAGAACACCCTTTTATTGGAATAACATACAATAATATTGGTAGCATTTATAAATCTAAAGGAGAATATAATATAGCTATACAGTATTATAAAAAGGCTATTACCAACTATATTGATACCTTAGGGAAAAACCATGGTGCTGTAGCTCGTACGTATAACAACATAGCTAATGTTTATAAAACCAAAACAGAATACGATCTGGCGTTAAGTTACTATCAAAAGGCACTAACTATACGAATCGATACAAAAGGAGAATATCATTCTGATACCTCATATACGTATCTTGATATGGGAGATCTTTATGTTTTAAAGAAAGACTATACAACAGCATTACGATTCTATCAAAAAACGTTAAGAGTTCAAAAACGACTATTTAGAGAAAGTCGTTACTATATCAGTGATGTTCTTGATAAAATTGCAAACCTGTATATAGAGCAAGAAAAATATGATAAGGCTCTGGAATATCTGCAAAAAAGTATAGTGATCAGGCTTCGAACCGATGGCGATCACCATCCCAGAACTGCAAAATCGTATAACCAGATAGCAGAGCTGTATCATCAAACTAAACATTATAAAAAGGCGATAGAATATTATGAAAAAGCCATTGTTGCTAACATTAATCCTGATAAGAAAAATAGGGATGCAGGTGATTTAAATTCAGAAGATTATATGGATTTAAATATTTTGTTGAGTACTTTTTATGGAAAAGCTAAGGTGTTGCAAGAACGATTTAGTGTTGATAATAATCTAGATAATCTTAAGGAAAGTATAGTTGTCTATCAGAAAGCAGATAATTTAATGCAGGGTATACGAGAATCATTGCATACGTATCAGGATAAAATTGCTTTTGCCAAACAAACTCAAAAAATATATGCAGGAGCTATAGAAGTGCAATTGTTACGTTATCAAATTGATCAAAAGCAAGAGTCGTTACATCAGGCTTTTAATTATGCCGAAAAAAGTAAGGCGAATACCTTAAAAGAGTTATTAGCAGACTCTAATGCAAAGAGCTTTGCTGGTTTACCAAAAACAATCCTCGATCTGGAGCAACATCTAAAATCAGAACGCTCTTTCTATATTTCAAAGAGGATACAAGAAAGATCCAAACAGATTGTGGATACTGCTAAAATAACAACTTATGAAAATAAACTATTTGATCTTGATAGAAAACAAGATTCTCTTACCCAGGTTATAGAAAAAAACTATCCTAAATATTACCAGTTAAAACATCAAAACAGGATCATATCTGTTGTTGGTATCCAGGAAAAATTAAATGAGAATACTACACTGTTAGAGTTTTTTGTGTCAGATAGCAGTACCTATGTATTTACGATTTCTAAAAAAGAGATAAAAGTATCGACGCTACACACCCCAGAACTCAACAAGGATATTGAAGCGCTAAGAGCTGCTATTGTTGCTAAAAACACGATACTGTTTAAGACGATTTCCTATGCGTTGTACAATCAATTAATAGCTCCTGTAAAAGATCAAATAAAAGGAGATCAACTTATTGTTGTCCCAGATGGTTCGTTATGGCATCTTAATTTTGATTTGTTGCTCACTCAAAATGATTTATCATACGATCCTAAAGCGCTATCATACCTCCTTAGAGAATATGCTATAAGCTACGCCAGTTCTGCGAATTTGTTGTTTGCTCCTTTTAAAAGTGATTTGCAATCCAAAAAACGGCAAGAATGCCTTGCATTTTCTTTTTCTGATGGTGAGATTATAGATACAAATACAATGAGCCTGGCTGCACTAAGAGCTACTAATTATGATTTACCGGGAACCCGTAAAGAGATCAAAGCAATCTCAGATATTATCGATGGGCAATATTATTTCGGGTCACAAGCAATAGAAGCTAACTTTAAGAAAAATGCCGGTCAATATAACATCCTGCATTTAGCATTGCATGGTGATGTAGATAACGAACATCCCGAAAATTCTAAACTCCTGTTTACCAAAGGTAATGATAGTATAGAGGATAGTTATCTGTATAGCTATGAGTTGTTTGCTATGAATATCCCTGCAGAACTCACTGTACTTAGTGCCTGCAATACCGGATCGGGAAAAATAGCCAAGGGAGAAGGGATTATGAGCCTGGGTAATGCTTTTCAGTATGCAGGGACTAAAAGTTTATTATTGAGTAGTTGGGAAATATCTGATCAAACCACTCCCGAATTGATGAAATATTTTTATACCAATCTTAAAGCAGGAATGCATAAAGCCAAAGCATTGCAGCAAGCTAAGATACAATATCTCAATACGGCACATATCAATCGAACAGGTCCCTTTTATTGGGGAGGGTTCTATTTGGTTGGCGATTCGTCTCCAATTCCTTTTAAAGATGATACGATGTTGTATTGGGTTATAGGGCTTGGAGTATTGATAGTATTCTGTGTAGGTGTACTCTGGTATCAGAGAAAAAGAAAAAATACGAGACAGTAGTAAAACGTCTACCATCTTAACTCGTAATGTTGTTTGGTTTTATAGTGTAAGTCTGAGTCGAAGAGCTTGTCATTCCGGTTACTTGTCATCCCAGCGTAGGCTGGAATCCACAATTTGACGATTATCTGTTGAAGGAATATTTCATGTAAAAGTCTATCTTTTATAAGGTATAGTATATGAATACCTTCCCTTTGCAGTAAGAAAAGACTTCCCTGCACTCTTTTTGTCGATCATCAGCATAAGGATACTTTTTCTCGTAACAAGATAAGGCTCCATCGCTGTGGGGAGAGCTCAACCCTGTGCGCGGGCTAGTAATAGTAATAATCTGAGTTTCGATTAATATTTCAAGGGGTATAAAAACCGTCAATTCGAGTGAATTTTACGATTAGAATGAGTAAAATTTGTATCGAGAATAGGTTTTTAGTATTGAAATGCTTACCATCTTGAGTTTATCGAAAGGTCGATACAAAATTCTTAACAGAATTTCACTCAAACTGACGCATTTCAGATTAATCGAGGTGAATAGGGGGAAAACACCCTTTTGGTAGCAGGGGTAAATGCCCCTTGTAATATTTTTTATATTTTTTTTAAGTGCTTTAGGGTGTTGAAAAACAGGAGTTTGATGCTGTTTAGGGCATGTGTGGTTTTTGAATTTAAGGTAGGGTGTATTTGCTTTGCTGTATGTTTTTTGGATATATTAGCGTAAGTCTAACCTAATTTAATCTAAAATTATATAACGTTATGGGAAAAGAACTACCAAAAAAAGGGAAAAAAGGTGGAAAGCCTAAAAAATGTATTAGCGTAGAAGAAGCAAAAGAGCTACAACATGTATGGTGCTGTACCCGAACACCAGAAATAGATAAGTGTATAGGATTTGAGGACGCTCGAGAATTTCATTGGAGTGTTGAAGAATTACAGGAATATCTTAAGTATGTAAAGAAAAAATCTAAAAAACAAGGGATTGATAATCCAGGGATTCGAATGTATTTTGGTGCGTACCCAGAGTCTAAATGTAAAACTAAGAAAGGATATGCAACGATCTTTTTAGCACCAACAGGAGCACCAGCAGGTGAGATGGGGAAAGGCGGTGATAGTGCACCTAATAATTATGGTATTGAACCATACAATAGAGGAGGGACAGGTCATCCGCCAATTGGATATTAATATGTTCTTAATAGTCATTAATTTTTTTGAAATCGCTGCTGCGATTGTTGGAACTATATATATAACAAAGTATCGAGAAGATCATTTTTTTCGATACTTTGTTTATTTTCTTTGGTTTTCTGCTTTTGTTGATACTGTATTTGGTTGGTTGCCAACACTTATTCACTACACGGAGCAATTTTCCTTTTTGAAAGGTACCATTTTTTCAAATAATCAATGGTCTTATAATGTATTTGATTTAATTAATTTTTCTTTTTATTTATTATTTTTCATACATTTTATTGATTCTTATAAAGTAAAAAAAACAGGTGTGTATATACTAATTGGATATATAACAACTTCACTATTAAATTTGGTTTTCTCGGGAAAATTTTTTGAAGCCCCTATGATTTATAATTTAATATCAGGAACGTTGTTGTTAATATTGTTCATTATTATTTATTATTATAGGATACTGCAAAGTGAAAGAATTCTAGATTTTTATAAGATGATGCCGTTTTATGTTTCGGTAGGGGCTTTGGTATTTCATATTATAGTTAATCCTGTTTTTATATATGGGGAATACTATAATAATGACAAAAGTCCAGAATTTGTTCAGGTTTATCGAATAATTCTTACTGCAGCAAATATTTTTATGTATACTTGTTATATTATTGGTTTTATTGTATGCTCGCGAAGGAACAAATCTTATTAATAATCTATTTTACCATTATTATTATGTTTTTTGTAGTATTTGGTATCATATTCTTTGTAGCGTTTCAACGTCGAAAAAACAAACTACTGCTGGATAAACTAAGAGCAGAGCAACGTTTTGAAGATGAGATTTTTAAGTCCCGTATAGAGATACAGGAACAGGCACTTAAAAATGTAAGCTGGGAGCTTCATGATAATATCGGGCAATTGTTATCTACGGCAGTGATGCAGATTAATATTATGGGAGCCACCATAGAGGGTACAGCATCAGAATCACTACAAGATGTTAGAAAATTAGTAGGAGACAGCCTGCAAGAGATACGTACCTTATCTAAAACCTTAAATCACGAGGTGATTCAAAATGTAGGGTTAGAAAAATCGATTACTGTAGAGCTCAAGCGTTTTGAGAAACTTAATTTTTTAACACCTTCACTTACTGTAAAAGGAGAAGAAGTATATATAAACCCCAAAGATGAGATTATCCTATATCGTATCATTCAGGAATTTTTCTCTAATACGATAAAGCATGCAGAGGCTTCAAACCTCGAAGTAGCACTAGAGTATACTCCAGAAACTCTCAATATTAGAGTACAGGATGATGGGGTTGGGTTTGATCCTAAGTCGGTTCAGGCAAATTCTGGTTTGCTTAATATGAAAAGCCGTGCGGCTTTGGTAAATGCAAAACTCGACTATACCTCTTCACCAGGAAAAGGAGTTATACTTACCTTGTCATATCCTATACAACTTAACGATTGATTTAATACATTTGTACTTAAGAAGAAGTAATGCTTCAATGTAGATACTTATAAAGTTTAAACATTTGAAAAATAGGTAATTAGTACAAAACGTAATACAGATAAAAGGAGCCATTCTTAACTAATATCGATACCATCCAAAGCGTATAATGGCGAATTTGATCTGACAATTAATAAACAATGAAGTGATTTAAGCATTTTTATAGCGAATTGAAAAAGGCTTAGATTGCTTCAATAAAAAAAAACAGATGAAGAAGAAGACTATAGTTATTGTCGATGATCATCTTTTATTTGCACAATCACTAGAAAGTTTAATATCTAAACTTGAAGAATATGAGGTGTTGGCTATTCTAAAAAACGGAAAAGAGCTTACTCAATATTATTTACATAAAAGAAAGACACCAGATCTTATTCTTTTGGATGTAAAAATGCCTGTGATGGATGGTGTGCAAACGATGCAATGGCTTAAAGAAAATCGACCAGATCAAAAAGTGCTGGCACTAACAATGGAGGATGACGAAGAAACCATTATTAGAATGCTTAGGGCGGGAGCCAAAGGATACTTGCTAAAAGATATACACCCCGAAAATTTTGAATTTGCCATGAAGATGGTGATAGAACAAGGATTTTATTATTCGGGTAAAATAGAAACCGCACTACGTAATTCTGAAGAAGCCGGAGGCAGTAAAAACCTACAGGAAAAATTAACCGATAAGGAACGAGTGTTTTTAAAATACGCATGTTCAGAACTTACGTACAGGAGTATCGCCGCAGAAATGGGCTTGAGTCCTAAAACGATAGAGAATTATAGAGAAACGGTTTTTAAGAAGCTAGAAGTAAAAACCAGGGTAGGTCTCGTGATCTATTGCATGAAAAATAAACTTTTTAAGATTGAGTAAAACCCTGTTTTGAAAAGCTTGTAAAGCGCATTCAAAATGGTTGGTTGAACCAATCCCAGTGTAGACTGGGATCCAATTGTAGAGAAGAGGGTATCTTTGTTTTGAAAAGCTTGAAAAGTGCATTCAAAATAGCAGGTCGAACCCACTCTAGTGTAGACCTGATTTCAATGCTCCTGATAATTTTTATCTAACGCAGGTATTTGACGTTTAAAAGCGGTGCTTTTCAATTTTTTTCCACCAGTATAAGATTTATTTTGCGTTAAAAAACCTTGAAGCCTTGGAAAGGTTTTAGTAAAAGAAATTTGGTTTTCAATAAAATTGAAAAATACCTTGGAAAAAACGCCTTTTCTTTTGTTTCGTTTTCTTTGGGCGAACAAAGAAAATGAAAAAGGCTGACTAATAGAAAGGACTCTATAATTGATCTACGGTATTTATTTGAGAGCCGTGTGATTATTAGATACGTCAAATCGAGTGATTTTTTGAAATGATAATGAAAAAAAATGCACTTCGACAAGGCTTGTCTTGAGTATACCAAAAGGCTCAGTGAACCTATCGAGATTAGGTTTTTATAAGAAAATAATTCAACTTCTTAAATTCTATATTAAGTATTGAGTTAATTAACATTTTTCATGTAAAATATGTATTTATACGTTGTTATTATTGAGTATTTAATGAGTTAAAATGTTAAAATATTGAAATATGCGCTATTCTTGGTAAGATAGTATTAAGTGTTGCTAGTATAGTATATTTCAGTGGCTTAGAATAGCGTTAATTTTGTGCACTAACACAAAACTTAACTATCTAATGAAAACTACAAACATGTTTTTATCGATTCTAATGGGGTTGATAATTTGGCCGATTATGGGTCAACACCAAAAAGAAAAGAGTTGCTCATTCGAGGAAACTCAGCAAGAATACTACGAACAGAACCCGGAGGCTTTTGAAAAAGCTAAAGAATTTGAAAAAATACTTCAAAAACAAGCCTTACTAAAAAAAACAAAACCCTGGCAAAGCAGCAGAGTTTAGTACATCAAAAGAAGCAAACCAAAACAGTTCAGTTTAATGCAAATCAATTAAATACGGGACTGTATTTGGAAACTGTTACGCTAGGAAAATGAATAGATTTGGTAAGAATTATAGTCTAATAATCCTTAACTGAAATAGACTGTTTATTTTCGACCTTAGCAGTAAGGTGTAGAACATAACGAGTGGTTTTAATCTAATACAATCCCCCTTGAAATCAAATCAAGAGAGGTTGTTAAAATTCTTCAATTTTTTAATCACCATTAAGTTTAGGTTATGAATTCACAAAAATCATTAGTAAAGAATAGCAGTATGTGTGCTATTCGACGAAAGTATTGTTGCTAAAAGTTGCAGTGAGTTTTCCAATTCATTGCTTGCTTCTGCAAAAGGTGTTGATTCCCATTTATCAACAACTTCATTAACTATTAAAAATTAAATCATGAAAAATCAACTTGTCTTATTTGTAGGCTTATTTGTTTTCCAATTTGGATTTTCGCAAACCCATAATTTTTGGAAAAAAAATAGTAGCCCAATTGAAAACGAAAACATTTCTTCTATAAAGAATAATACAGAAACTTCACACCAAAACACATATCATCTTAGTGTTGAAAAACTAAAAGAAGTTTTATCTCAATGCCCAAAAAGGTTCAATTCATTTGGAAAATCAAATGTAATTATCATACTTCCTACTGAAGACGGAAGATTTAAAGAATACCGTGTAAAGGAAACCAATGTTTTACATCCGGATTTAGCCAAAAAGTTCCCAGATATTAAATCGTATGTAGGTACATCTGTTAATGAAGAAAACGAAGTAGTACATTTTAGTTTGGGGCATAATAGCTTTAGAGCTATGATTATGAAACCTGATGCTACAATAACGAATATCAAACCTTCTACTAGTACTAGTAAAACGTATATGGTTACTTCAAAAACGGATGAATCAGAACCAATTAACTGTCAAATAATTGATAATGCAGCCGAAACTTTTTCAGAAAAAAGTACAAAACAAGCTGAAAAATCAAACAAAGCAAGAAAAGATGCTAATGATGGTCGTGTTAGAGTCTACCGAATGGCTATAGCAGTAACAGGAGAATTGTCTAAAATTTATACTGATAAGGCAGGTATTACAAATGGTTCGACTCAACAAAGGAAAGCCGCAGTACTTGCCGAGTTGAATGCACTGATGACGAGAGTGAATGCGGTTTATGAAAGAGATCTTGGAACTACGTTTGAATTAGTACCTAATATTGAGAATTCCATCTTTCTTGATGGAGCAACTGATGGTATTACACATGGCAATACTTCAATATCGGTAAATGAAGGTCAAGGTGTTCTTGATGCCGCAATTGGTAACGCTAACTACGATATTGGGCATGTTTTAGATTCAGATGGGACTGGACGTGGAGCTTTAAGGGCTGTGTGTGATGATAGTAAAAAAGCCCAGGGAGCTACTGGCGCACATCCTTTTACATCTGTTGCAGATTATTTCTATCGCACATTCGTTCATGAAATAGGCCATCAATTTGGTGCTAACCATTCGTTTAACAACTCCTGTGGGGGTAATCGTCTTGACGAAGGTGCTGTTGAACCAGGAGGGGGTAATACTATCATGGCATATACAGGTTGTGCTCCTAATACAGAAAATACGCAATATGTTTTTTTTCATGCAAAACAAATAGATGAAATGTGGAATCATATTTTAAGCATTGAAAGTTGTGCTACCCTAAGATCAATAGGTAATAGTGCGCCAGTGGCTAGTATAGGAGGTAATTATACGATTCCAAGATCTACTCCATTTATATTAGAAGGATCAGCTACTGATCCTAATACTGCTTCCAACCAACTAACATATACCTGGAACCAAATGGATAAAGAAATAGCTCCGATGCCTCCTCGTGCTACGTCAACTAGTGGTCCTTTATTCCGTTATAAACCACCTTCAACATCTCCAAATCGTTATATGCCTGACCTTTCTACCATAAAAGCTGGAAATTCTTCTTCTGAATGGGAGGTAACACCTTCTGTGGCCAGAACTATGAATTTTAGATTCACTGTAAGAGATAACCATCCGGGAGGAGGTAATACAGATTCTAAGGATGCTGTTATTACGGTAAGTGGGACTGCTGGTCCTTTTGTAATCACTTCTCAAAATGCTAGGTTTGATGCACCCGTAGGCTCTACACAAACGGTGACCTGGGACGTAGCAGGAACCACAGGAAATGGGGTAAATGCAGCGACTGTTGATATTTTATTATCTACAGATGGTGGAAATACATACCCAATAACATTAGCTTCTGCAGTACCTAATGATGGTTCTCAACAAATTACTATACCTGACAATGAAGGAGGTGTAAATAGAATTATGGTAAGAGGTACCAATCATATCTTTTTCGATGTTACCAATGCTAATTTTAGTATTACCAAGGGAAATTTGGATCCTATGCCTACAAATTATTGTGCTGCGGGTTATCAGGGTAATAATTATATAGCCGAAGTGATCTTTGGGGATATCATTAATAAAAGTGAAAATGGTTCGTATTCTGATTTTACGAATCTGGGAACCAATCTTGTTAAAGGAGAGTCTTATAGTTTAACCGTTAATCCAGGAATCGATTTTTGGGACCCTAATTATTTTGGAGCTTGGATTGATTGGAATAAAGATGGGGATTTTGAAGATGCAGGTGAAGAAGTTTTACTGGCAACTAATGGTGCCGGAGGTATAACAAAAACAGTTGTAGTTCCGAGTACTGCAAAAAGTGGCGCAACAAGGTTAAGGGTACGTTATAAAATACATGCAGCCCCTAACCCTTGCGGAACAGCAAGAACTAATGGTGATGAGGTAGAAGATTATTTTTTGTTTATAAAAGGAGGAAGTTCGAATCCAACCTGTAATGATGGTATTCAGAATGGTAATGAAACTGGTGTAGATTGCGGTGGGCCTGATTGTGATCCTTGTACAGTAGACCCAACATGCAACGATGGCATTCAGAATGGTAATGAAACCGGAGTTGATTGTGGTGGGCCTGATTGTAATCCTTGTAATACAAATGTAAACTACTGTGCAGCTTCGACTACTCAAAATGCTACCTTACACATTACCAATGTTAGCTTAGGATCTATAAATAATAGTTCCGCAAATGCTGCATATAATGATTTTACAAACCAGTCTACAAACCTTACTAACGGGCAAGCAACGACATTAACGATAATCACGAATAATAATACCTGGACATATAATGCGGTAGGTGTATGGATTGACTGGAATAATAATGGAGATTTTACTGATACTGGAGAGTTAGTGTATTCCAGATATGGTGCAGGTCCTTATTCGGCTAATATTACTCCTCCTTCTGGTGCAGTTTCTAATACTTCGTTGCGAATGAGAGTTCGAGTTGGATATGGATCTGAAGCAAAAATAACACCTTGTGGTACTGATACTTATTTGGGTGAAGTAGAAGATTATACCATAAGAATTGGAGGTACAACTACACCAACCTGTAATGATGGAATTCAGAATGGAAATGAAACCGGAGTTGATTGCGGAGGATCTTGTAGTCCTTGTGCTACTAATGGAACTGTGGTCTATGTAGATATGAGTGATGAAACAACAAACTCTTCAAGTACCTGGAATTTCTTTAGAATAGAAGTTGGTGATGATAATGATTTTGGAGGATGGTTTACCAATAACTCACTTCGACTAGTGACTTATGGAAAAGATCTTGTTTGTGAAGGAACAACTAATAATGCTACATTTATAGGAGAAGGCATAGAGATTGGTGCAGCCAGTAATTTTGTAGCCAATGCTAATAGTTTTGTTATAAGTTCATCTTCATATACAGATTGGAGAGGTAAATCGGGGTATATAGGGTTTACCTTCAAAATAGGGGGAAATACACATTATGGATGGTTTTATGCTGCAGTAGCTAATGATGGATTGTCATATACAATCAAGGATTATGCATACAATACTACAGCTGGTCAAGGTTTACTTACAAAAAGGCCAACCAGACAAAAAGAAAGAACTTCAGAAAGTATAGTTAGTATATACCCTAATCCGTTTGAAGAAACCGTTACTATAGACATATCGAGATTAGAAAGTGATACATTTACAATAACCGTATATAATTTGTTAGGAAAAGAATTGATCTATAAAAAGTATAGTAAAAACCCAGGTACAATACGATTAGGAGATCAAATGAAATCATCTGGAAATTATTTTATAAAAATACAAGCCAATAAACATACAGAAACCTTAAGGCTCGTTAAGTTTTAATATAAAATTGAATTCTAAGTAGTCAAAAATCAGGATTTAAATAGGACCTTTCATTATTGATGAAAGGTCTTGTTTTTAATGAAATAAAGAAAAGCTTACATAAAAAATAATTTAGTATTTGTATTTCAAAAAAATATTTTCCTATATTTGACACATAAATGAATACCAGAAACATAAATATTAATACAGTCATTATTATTGAGGTGATTATTTCACCTCGATAAGGGATGTATTGATACTATATATATGATATTAAAATCCCTTTACTCGAGTAAAGGGATTTTTTTGTGTAAAAGATTTAAGATTAGAATTTAAAATAAAGTCTATACAATAGAAATGAGAATATTTAGCAACATAATTAGTAATGTCATTGTCATTATTGTGATTATTTCACCATGATGAAGGGATATTATTGTATACAAATAAATACAAACTCCCTTCAGAAATGAAGGGAGTTTTTTTTGATATGAAAAAAATATTTAAATAAAATGATCAAATAGTGATTGTAAATTGTAAAAACGTAAAATGTTGTAAATCAAATGTTAACATGTGTAAAAAGACTATTGGATATTGTAAGGATATTGAATAATGTACATGTGTTTAGCCGCAACAAAATAATTTTATACTGTGGTTTATTCAATCTAATGCATACATCATAGGGTAAAAGTTAAAATTTTAAATAATTCGTAAAAACTGATATTCAAAAAAGAAATGAGCATCAATAAGTATAGTAAACAAGTCACTCAAGATGACACGCAACCTGCCGCACAGGCAATGCTTCACGCAATTGGTTTAACCGATGAGGATTTTAAGAAACCCTTAGTCGGGATCGCCAGTACAGGTTATGAAGGGAATCCATGTAACATGCACCTTAATGATCTTGCTAAATTGGTAAAACAAGGAACAATAGAAGAGGATGTCGTCGGGCTCATATTTAATACTATCGGAGTGAGTGATGGGATTTCTATGGGAACACCAGGAATGCGTTTTTCATTACCGTCTCGTGATGTGATTGCAGATTCTATGGAGACCGTGGTACAAGCAATGTCTTATGATGGAATGGTAACTGTTGTTGGTTGCGATAAAAATATGCCAGGGGCATTAATGGCAATGCTTCGATTAAATCGCCCTTCAGTTTTAGTCTACGGAGGAACCATAGCATCTGGATGTCATGAAGGCAAAAAACTGGATGTAGTTTCTGCTTTTGAAGCCTGGGGAGAAAAAGTAGCCGGTACAATATCTCAATCTGAATATAAGAATGTTATAGAAAAAGCATGCCCGGGAGCAGGAGCTTGCGGTGGGATGTATACAGCCAATACGATGGCCTCTGCCATCGAAGCTTTAGGGATGTCTCTACCATATAATTCTTCGAATCCGGCTATAAGTAAACATAAAGAAGAAGAAAGTATCCAGGCAGGTCGTGCAATGCGAACGCTATTAGAAAAGGATATCAAACCTAAAGATATAGTAACCAGAAAATCACTCGAAAATGCAATACGTTTAGTTACCGTACTTGGTGGTTCTACGAATGCTGTATTACACTTTCTGGCAATTGCCAGAGCTGCAGACGTAGAGTTTACATTAGCAGATTTTCAGAGAATTAGCGACGAAACCCCGTTTTTGGCAGATCTTAAACCAAGCGGTAAATACCTTATGGAAGATGTGCATGAAGTCGGAGGAATTCCTGCGGTATTAAAATACCTTTTAAAGAAAGGATTACTACACGGAGATTGTTTAACCGTTACCGGAAAAACAATTGCAGAAAACCTATTGGATGTTCCTGATCTTACAGAAGGACAGGACGTTATTAAACCAATAGAAAATCCAATTAAACCAACAGGGCACCTAAGAATTATGTTTGGTAACCTGTCTAAGGATGGATGTGTAGCAAAAATTACAGGTAAAGAAGGATTACGTTTTCAAGGAAAAGCCAAAGTTTTTGATGGAGAATATGATGCCAATGATGGTATTAGAGATGGAAAAGTAGAAAAAGGTGATGTGGTTGTGATACGATACGAAGGCCCAAAAGGAGGACCGGGAATGCCAGAAATGTTAAAACCTACTGCCGCTATTATGGGAGCTGGTTTAGGTAAAGATGTAGCCTTAATTACAGATGGAAGGTTTTCTGGAGGAACACATGGATTTGTTGTAGGACATATCACACCAGAAGCACAAGAAGGAGGTTTGATTGCTTTGGTACAAGATGGAGATATCATTACTATTGATGCAGAGACCAATTCGATTACTGTAGATATTAGTGAAGCTGAGATCGAAAAAAGAAAAGCTTCCTGGGTTCAACCGGCATTAAAGTTTGATAAAGGAGTATTGTACAAATATGCACATACAGTTTCGTCTGCATCACAAGGATGCGTAACCGATGAATTCTAAAAGCATTTCAATGCAAAGCATTGGTTTTAAATGAAGTGTCAGGTAAAGGCTAAAATCTAAAAAAGTACAGCATTTGATGCTGGTTAAACGATAAATTATCATTCTGGTGAAGATCAGAATCTAAAAAAAGTCTAGACTCTAGTTTCTAAAAGTCTAGCCTCTAAAACAAGAGTGTATGGAAACACAAACGCAAACGTTAAAAAAAGAAACCAAAATATCAACAGAGCGTATGACAGGTGCAGAGGCAGTAATTCGATGTCTGTTGGCAGAAGGAGTAGATTTAATTTATGGATATCCCGGGGGAGCCATAATGCCGGTCTATGATGAGTTATACAAATATAGAGATCAGTTACATCATGTATTAACCAGGCATGAACAAGGAGCAACCCACGCGGCACAAGGATATGCAAGAACCAGTGGTAAAGTTGGAGTTGCAATTGCTACTTCTGGGCCCGGAGCTACTAATTTTGTAACAGGAATCGCAGATGCGCAGATAGATTCTACACCTATGGTATGTATTACTGGCCAGGTAGGATCACATTTGTTAGGATCAGATGCGTTTCAGGAAACAGATATTATAGGAATCTCTACACCCATCACCAAATGGAATCACCAGGTTACTAAAGCCGAAGATATTCCTGCAGTATTGGCAAAAGCTTTTTATGTTGCTCGCTCTGGTCGACCAGGTCCCGTACTAATTGATATAACAAAAGATGCGCAATTTGGTGAGCTAGATTTTACATACTCAACATGTAAAGGAGTACGTAGTTATAAGCCAGTACCCAAAACAGATCCAAAAACCCTGGAACAAGCGGCTAAGCTTATAAATAATGCAAAAAAACCAATGGTTGTCTTTGGCCAGGGGGTAATCCTGGGAGAAGCAGAGGAAGAGTTGAAAAACTTTATCGAGAAATCAGGAACTCCATCTGCATGGACCATTTTGGGACTTTCTGCATTACCAACATCTCACCCGTTAAATGTAGGAATGGTTGGTATGCATGGTAATTACGGACCCAATAAGCTAACTAACGAATGTGATTTACTACTAGCAATCGGAATGCGTTTTGATGATCGGGTTACCGGTAATTTAGAAACCTATGCGAAGCAGGCCAAAATCGTACATTTTGAGATTGATCCGGCCGAAATAAATAAAAATGTGAAAGTAGATGTCGCAGTAATGGGTGATGTTAAAGATACATTGTCACAGATACTTCCGATGGTACAATCAAATTCTCATGATTCGTGGTTACAGGCGTTTAGAGATCACGATGCCATAGAATATGATAAAGTAATTAAAGAAGAACTGTTCCCTAGCAAGGAAGGGCTTTCTATGGGCGAAGTACTTAGAGGAATTAACAAAGAAACAGGAGGCGATGCAGTTATTGTATCTGATGTGGGGCAGCATCAAATGATTGCTTGCCGATATGCAGAGTTTAATAAGTCTAAGAGTAATATTACTTCTGGTGGTTTAGGGACAATGGGGTTTGCATTACCAGCAGCGATTGGAGCAAAAATGGGAGCTCCCGAGAGAGAGGTCGTAGCAATTATAGGAGATGGTGGATACCAAATGACAATACAGGAATTAGGTACGATTTTCCAGACCAAAATACCAGTAAAGATTGTAGTGTTAAATAACGACTTCCTCGGAATGGTACGCCAATGGCAACAACTGTTTTTTGATAAACGATATGCATCTACAGAAATGGTAAATCCAGATTTTATAAAAATAGCAGAAGGGTATCATATCAAGTCTACAAGAGTTACCAAAAGAGAAAATTTACAAGAGGCAATCGCAGAGATGATCGCAAGTAAAGAACCTTACTTTTTAGAAGTATGTGTAGAGAAAGAAAATAATGTGTTTCCGATGATTCCTACAGGAGCATCAGTTTCGGATGTAAGATTAGAATAATACGATTTTGTTATTCTGGTTTGTCTGGATCAGTACAGATGTTAAATCAGAATGTATACAATCATACAATATACTAACAATGAAAAAAGAAAATTATACCATATCGGTGTATACCGAAAATAATATAGGATTGTTGAACAGGATTTCGGCAATATTTTTAAGACGTCATATCAATCTTGAGAGCTTTACTGCTTCGGTATCAGAAATTAAGGATGTATTTCGTTTTACCATAGTCGTAAGCGTAACCGAAGAACAGGTAAAAAAGATTATCGGACAGATTGAAAAACAAATAGAAGTGATTAAAGCTTTTTATCATAAAGATGATGAGACGATTTACCAGGAAACTGCTTTGTTTAAGATTGCTTCAAAACTGTTATTCGAGGAACGTAAAATCCAGAATGTAATAAAGGATAGTAATGCTAATATCGTTACGGTAACTCCAGAGTTTTTTGTATTAGAAAAAACGGGGCGACGTAGAGATGTAGAAACATTGTATGATCAATTAGAACCGTATGGTTTAATGCAATTTGTACGTTCTGGAAGAATCTCAATAACCAAAGAAAAGATGCACATCTCTAAAATATTAGAAAATTTTGGAATGGAAGCCGTGTAAGGGATAGTAGTGACATCCTTTTATCTTCTGGACCCCTGAGGTTCTCGAAGGAATCCAGAAGATAAAAGATATAACGAATAGCCCGGCCCTGAGTTTGACTCGGGGATACACCATAAAAAATAAAACAACTAAAAATCAAAATTAAACCAAATTTCCTAACGGAAATCACAACAAATTAAGAAAGAAATGGCAAATTACTTTAATACGCTATCATTAAGAGATCAACTAACACAACTAGGGAAATGCAGATTTATGGATGCTGAAGAATTTTCGGCAGGTGTAGATGCATTAAAAGGAAAAAAATTAGTTATTGTAGGGTGTGGAGCCCAGGGGCTTAACCAGGGGTTAAATATGAGAGACTCTGGTTTAGATATTTCGTATGCGCTTCGTGAAGCAGCGATCAAAGAAAAAAGACAATCTTTCAAAAATGCATCTGATAACGGATTCGATGTTGGAACCTACGAAGAATTAATTCCTAATGCAGATGTGGTTATTAATTTGACACCCGATAAGCAACATACTCAAGTGGTAAATACAGTAATGCCACTAATGAAAAAAGGAGCTACTTTATCATACTCACATGGGTTTAATATTGTAGAAGAAGGTATGGAAGTAAGAGATGATCTTACGGTAATTATGGTGGCACCAAAATGTCCGGGATCAGAAGTGAGAGAGGAGTATAAAAGAGGATTTGGAGTACCTACATTAATAGCAGTACACCCAGAGAACGACCCTCAGGGGCATGGTTTAGACCAGGCAAAAGCCTATGCAGCAGGAACAGGTGGCCATAGAGCAGGAGTGTTAGAATCTTCTTTTGTGGCCGAAGTAAAATCAGATCTTATGGGAGAGCAGACTATCCTTTGCGGATTATTGCAGACCGGATCTATTTTATGTTTTGATAAAATGATAGAAAAAGGAATTGATGCTGGATATGCTTCTAAATTAATCCAATATGGTTGGGAAACTATTACCGAAGGGATGAAGTATGGAGGAATCACTAACATGATGGATCGATTATCAAATTTGTCAAAGATTAAAGCATTCGAATTGTCTGAAGAATTAAAAGATATCATGCGCCCGTTATTTAGAAAACATATGGATGATATCATGCAAGGGCATTTTTCTAAAACTATGATGGAAGACTGGGCTAATGATGATAAGAATTTATTATCCTGGCGAGCCGCAACAGGAGAAACTGCATTCGAGAAAACTCCTGCAGGAGATATTGAAATTTCTGAGCAAGAATTCTATGATAATGGCGTATTAATGGTAGCTATGGTAAGAGCAGGAGTTGAATTGGCTTTTGAAGCCATGACTGATTCTGGAATCATTGAAGAGTCTGCATATTACGAATCGTTACACGAAACTCCACTTATTGCCAATACGATTGCACGTAAGAAATTGTTTGAAATGAACCGTGTGATTTCTGATACCGCAGAATACGGTTGTTATTTATTTGATCATGCTTGTAAACCTTTATTAGCAGATTTTATGAAAAAAATAGATACCGATGTTATCGGAAAAGCATACGATGAAGGAAAAGATAACGGAGTAGATAATGCTAAACTAATAGAAGTAAATGCAATAATAAGAAATCACCCTATAGAAGTTGTGGGTTCTCGATTAAGAGCATCGATGACAGCAATGAAGCCTATAGTATAATACATTTAATTTTGTCAGGCCAGGTCTGTTAGAGTTTTGAGATGTGTATTGTGTAACCTTTGATGGATCTGAGCCGGCAGAATAGTAATAAACGACCAGCGTAAACTTAAATTATGAGTACCATAACCACCACAACCTATTTTCCTGAATTAGATGATATCCAGAAGGCAGCTTCGACAATAAAAGAAGTGGCTATGGTTACTCCTCTTATGAATAGTATTCGGTATTCTCGCAGATACGATGCTAATATTTTGTTGAAACGAGAAGATCTTCAGCGTGTTCGTTCCTATAAGATAAGAGGTGCTTTTAATAAAATAAGTTCACTTACCAAAGAAGAACTAGAAAAGGGAGTTGTTTGCGCCAGTGCTGGTAATCATGCACAGGGAGTTGCATTTGCCTGCCATCATTTGGGAATAGAAGGTACAGTGTATATGCCTTCGGTAACCCCAAAACAAAAGGTAGCGCAAACACAGATGTTTGGCGGAGATCATGTAAAGATTGTTCTCGAAGGCGATACATTTGATGATTCGTATAAAGCAGCGATGGAAACCTGTACTTCTGAAGGAAAAACCTTTGTACACCCGTTTGAGGATCCAAAAACGATTGAAGGGCAGGGGACAATCGGACTTGAGATTTTTAAACAAACCGATGTACCAATCGATTACATTTTTGTAGCTATTGGTGGCGGTGGTTTGGCCTCGGGATTATGCGGGGCAATGAAAGCCTTATCTCCAAAAACAAAAATTATTGGTGTCGAACCAGCGGGAGCACCTTCTATGTTGTCATCTATCCAAAATAATAAGAATACAGAAATTTTTAATATTGATAAGTTTATCGATGGTGCTGCAGTTCAGAAAGTAGGAGATCTTAATTTTGATATTTGTAAAGAATACCTTTCTGATATGTATACGGTTCCCGAAGGATTGGTATGCCAGACTATTTTAGATTTATATAATAGAGATGCTATTGTAGTCGAACCAGCCGGAGCACTAACTCTGGCAGCTCTGGAGTTCTATAAAGATAAGATCAAAGGTAAAAATGTAGTATGTATTGTTAGTGGTAGTAATAACGACATTACCCGTACTGCAGAGATTAAAGAAAGAGCCTTGTTATATGCAGATTTAAAACACTACTTCATTGTTCGTTTTCCGCAACGAGCGGGTGCATTAAAACAATTTGTAGGAGAAGTGTTGGGACCTAATGATGATATCACTCATTTCGAATATTCGAAAAAATCAAGTAGAGAAAATGGTCCGGCAGTGGTTGGGATTGAACTAAAAGACAAGAACGATCTAGAACCTTTGGTCTCCAGGATGAAGGCCCTTAATTTCTTTGGGGATTACCTTAATGATAAACCCGATCTTTTTCAGTTTTTAATATGATTTGATCCAATTAGCATTACTTATTCTTAAGTTGTCTAGTTTTTTATAATCTTCAACAGCTTTGTTGTCAATAGGTTATAGTTTTTCTTCGTTATTTTTGACAAAAACACATAATATTTAGCTCTTTATCGATATATTCGTACACTTAAACGATGAAAACTAAATCTATTATGAAAAAACTTTTACTTTTTACTGTAGTCGCTTTATTAGGATTGACGGCCACAAACGCACAGGTTAAACTTGGTTTTGGGGTTGGTTACGCTATCCCATCTGGAGATATTGCCGATATAACAGACGGAGGTTTTTCTGGACACCTTGAATTAGGATACGGAATAACAGAAGATATTGATGTTTCTGTTTTTGTTCATGGAGATTTCTTAACCGGGGCAGATAAAGGTCTATTATCTTATGATACCGTCGCTTTTGGAAGTTATATGGTAAATGGGCGCTACTACTTTAAAAAAGAAGGATTTAGACCTTATGGTAGTCTTGCAATAGGAATTACTGATATTGCACAGATCGAAGCAGCTACAAACGGAACAAGAGTTGCAGCTGCAGCAAGAACTTCTAATTTTTCGTTTCGCCCGGCACTTGGTTTTAAATATGGTATTCTTAATGTTAATGCCTCTTATCTAAATGCAGGAGAAATAGGTGAAGGTGATGGAAAAGCTACAGTAAGTGATTTTGCATTTAATGTAGGACTTTTATTTACTTTTGGAGGAAAATAAAAACAACTCGAAATAAAAATTTAAAAAAGACAATCTTTTCAGATTGTCTTTTTTTGTTAGAGATTCATAATATAGAATATCAATTTAACAGTCAAAACTTTAGAATTTTATAAAAATGATAAAAGTTGATCAGTTTTACGACTTATTTGTTTTCTGTATTAATATTTTATGTAATATTGTACCATCTAGTTAACGAAAGGGGCTACGGCCGACGATTTAGAGTTACTATTATGAAAACGGCAAATTACATATCTACAGAGAGTAAAGTTCAATATTTGAACAATTTTGGTAATACATTTATTCCCGCACGCCGCTTTCGTCGCCCCTTGGGGGTCTAATATTCTTTTGAAGTAGGTGCGTCCTACTTCCCCTAGAGACATCGAATCCATTTTAGAACAACTGAATTTTTAAATAGTTAGTACTTTATTTAAACTATTTAGTAGCAATTCGTATCACGTTACATAACGAGATACGATTCGCACACCTACCTGGATTCAGAAAAATCAACACTAATTTTAATAGAAAAGCTTCTTTAATAAGCGGGATTCGTTTATGGAAAAAGTAAAAATAATAATTGCTACCGAAAATCATTTTCGCTATGCAAAGGAAATATGCGAAGTAATATCCGACTCTGCCAAAGTAAGAGGAACAGGTATCGCTAAACGTACTCCAGAATATATACAAACAAAGATGCAAAACAGAAATGCAGTCATTGCTATATCAGGCAATCAGTTTGCAGGGTTTTGTTATATCGAAATCTGGGGGCACGAAAAATACGTGGCACATTCTGGTTTAATCGTACATCCCAATTTTAGAAATCAGGGTCTGGCAAAAAAAATCAAAGAATTTACATTCAATTATTCTTTAAAAAAATACCCAATGGCCAAAGTATTTGGTATCACAACAGGATTAGCTGTAATGAAAATCAATTCTGATTTGGGATATAAACCCGTTACTTTTTCAGAATTAACAGATGATCCTAAGTTTTGGGCAGGTTGCAAAACGTGTACAAATTATGATATCCTCACTTCTAAAAAGCATAAAATGTGTTTGTGTACCGGCATGCTGTACGATCCTTTGAAAGAAGTAAAGAAAAAAGAAAAGTGGTACGATAAAAAAGTACTAAAACGATTAAAAAATATTAAACAAACAATGCTTGCAAGCAATAAACAATTGTTGTTATGGAAAAAGTAGTATTAGCATATAGCGGAGGACTGGATACCTCGTATTGCGTAAAATATCTTATTCACGAAAAAAACTTGGATGTACATACCATTTTGGTAAACACAGGTGGTTTTTCTGAAAAAGAACTAAAGGAGACAGAAAAAAGAGCATATGAGTTGGGAAGCTCATCTCATGTAAATAAAACTATTCTAAACGAGTTTTATGATAAAGCGATTAAGTATCTGATTTATGGTAATGTATTAAAAAATAACACGTATCCACTTTCAGTAAGTGCAGAACGAATTTTTCAGGCTATAGAAGTGATTAAATATGCCAAAAAAGTAGGAGCAAAATATATTGCACACGGAAGCACAGGAGCCGGAAACGATCAGATAAGGTTTGATGTGATTTTTCAGACATTAGCTCCAGAGATCCAGATTATTACTCCGATTAGGGATTTAAAACTGTCTCGTCAGGCCGAAGTAGAATACTTAGAAAAGCATGGGGTTTATTACAGTTGGGAAAAAGCACAATACTCTATTAATAAAGGTATTTGGGGAACTAGTGTAGGAGGAAAAGAAACACTTTCTTCTCACAGTGCTTTACCAGATACAGCATACCCCAGTCAACTTCAAAAAGAAAAAGAAGAAGTTATCACTTTACACTTCGAAAAAGGAGAACTCATTGGTTTAGATGGAGTTAAGGATACCCCAGTGAATAATATTCAAAAACTGGAAGAACTAGCGAGTGCTTTTGCCATTGGCAGGGATACTCATGTCGGAGATACAATTATTGGTATTAAGGGTAGGGTAGGATTTGAAGCTGCTGCGCCAATGGTAATCATTAAAGCTCACCACCTTTTAGAAAAACACGTTTTAACCAAGTGGCAACAATATTGGAAAGAACAATTAGCCAACTGGTATGGTATGTTGTTGCACGAAGGAAATTACCTGGATCCGGTAATGAGAAATATAGAAGTATTTATGGAAGATTCTCAAAAATCAGTAACGGGAGAGGTAAAGGTAAAATTGAAACCTTATCATTTTACTTTAGAAGGAATCGAATCAGATTTCGATATGATGAAATCAGATTTTGGACAGTATGGTGAGATGAATAATTCATGGACCTCTGATGATGCTAAAGGCTTCATAAAAATCTACGGTAATGCTAATAAGATATATCATAATGTAAATCCAAGTGAGTCATGATACAAGTAGGAATAATAGGAGGATCGGGATATACAGCAGGAGAACTCTTAAGGTTATTAGTACATCACCCAGAAGTAAAACTGGATTTTGTGTATAGCACAACAAATGCTGGTGTACCAATACATAAACAACATCCAGATTTGATAGGAGAAATAGATCTTAAGTTCACAGATACTATAAATCCAAATGTAGATGTGTTGTTTTTGTGCCTGGGGCATGGTAGGTCGAGATCGTTTTTAGAAACCCATACGTTTTCAAAAATGACCAAAGTAATTGATTTGGGAAATGATTTTAGATTAAACGATGATCAGGAGCTTCTGGGAAGAGATTTTGTATATGGTTTACCAGAGTTAGAAAAAGAAAAGATTAGATCGGCAAAAAATATTGCAAATCCGGGATGTTTTGCTACTGCGATCCAGTTGGGGCTGCTGCCATTAGCATTTGCAGGAAAACTTAAGGATACAATACACATTAATGCTACTACAGGAAGTACAGGAGCAGGTGTGATGCCGGGAGGAACTACTCATTTTAGCTGGAGAGATAATAATTTTTCTAGTTATAAAGTATTCTCGCACCAGCACCTGGGAGAGATTAAACAAAGCCTTAAACAGGAACAACATGATTTTGAAGCTCCGATTTTCTTTATCCCCAATAGAGGAAATTTTAGTAAAGGAATTTATGCCACTATGTATACACAATATGAAGGTAGTGAAGAAGAAGCCAAAGAACTGTATACATCCTATTATAAAAAGGCTGAGTTCACTGTGGTTTCTGATGAGGAAATTCATTTAAAACAAGTGGTAAACACTAATAAATGTATACTGCATATTAGTAAGAAAAACGGAATGTTACTCATCACATCTGTAATCGATAACTTAATCAAGGGAGCATCTGGACAAGCTATTCATAATATGAATTTAATGTTGGGATTAAAAGAAAAAACAGGATTAGAATTAAAAGCAAGTGCGTTTTAGTAAAAGAATTTCATACTGAAATAAACGTATAAAAATGATATGAATACAATAACAATTATAGGAGGAGGAAACTTAGGTAAATCAATAATTTCTGGATTAGTTAATAGTGATTTGTTTGAAGCTACAGATATTACAGTAGTAGATAAATCAAAATATAACCTAAAAGAAGTTGAAGAAAAACTAGGGGTATCTACCTCACAACATATAATAGCATCTATAAAAAATGCAAAATGGGTAATTCTTTGTGTACAGCCAAGACAGCTGGATGCTGTTCTACAAGAAATAAAAGATACAGTAACAGCAGATCAAATATTGATTTCTACAGTAACTGGTACATCAATTGCCGAAATCAATGCAGTAGTTCCTAATAATAAAGTAGTACGGGTAATGCCAAATACAGGAGCTGCCAAAAAACTATCAATGACCTGTATTGCAGCTAATGAAGATGTAAAAGAAGAATTAACTACAGTACAAAAGATGTTTGATACCATTGGTAAAACACTAATTATAGAAGAGCGTCTAATGCAGGCTGCTACAGTTTTGGGAGCTAGCGGAATAGCATTTTTTCTTAGATTTTTAAGAGCGATGATACAAGGAGGGATTCAAATGGGATTTCACCCGCATGAAGCTCAAATCATAGCAGTGCAAACTGCGATAGGAGCCGCAACATTAGTAGCAGAGAATGGAACTCATCCCGAACGTGAGATCGATAAGGTAACAACACCACAGGGATGTACTATAGAAGGTTTAAATGAGATGGAGCACCAAGGGCTAAGCTCATCGGTAATAAAAGGAGTGATGGCTTCTTATGAAAAAATAAATACCATTAAATAGTTGATCGTTTTTGGTTGTTATACCATTTGTATTTTGAATTTACTGGCAAAGAAAATTAAGATTTTTTTGTTTCAGTAAAGAAGAAAAATCAAGCATAGCAGGGCTACGGTTTATTTTTATTCTGAAACTGAGATGAAAAAAGAGCATTTTATTCCAGTAGGTTTAAAGTGCAAATGGTATTAGTTAATGAGTATGTACTGGTAAAGAATAATGAATACTAAATAATGAAAAGTGTAAAAACACAAAGTATGAATTCTGAAACCGATGTTTGTTCGAGTGCAATGCCATAGTATGGTGTATCGAGAACCAATATAAGTAGTTATTATCAAAACAACTTGAAGTTAATTTTTAGATAGAAAAAACAACCAACAATTAATATTATGAAATTATTTGACGTATATCCTTTATATGATG
The DNA here is from genome assembly GCF_000626715.1 of Aquimarina atlantica. Lineage (GTDB taxonomy): Bacteria > Bacteroidota > Bacteroidia > Flavobacteriales > Flavobacteriaceae > Aquimarina > Aquimarina atlantica. The sequence goes on from NZ_AQRA01000009.1 coordinate 212,040, forward strand.
TAGAGCCGGTAAAAGCTTACGACGCTACCGTTATAGATAAAAATGGAATAGAATATTTGGATATGTACGGAGGACATGCGGTGATTTCAATAGGCCATTCGCACCCTCACTATGTACGAAGTATAAAAGAACAGATAGAGAAAATAGGCTTTTATTCTAATGCAGTTCAAAATAGCCTGCAAACGAAATTGGCGAAAAAACTGGGAGCATTATCGGGATATGATGACTATCAACTGTTTTTATGTAACTCTGGTGCCGAAGCCAATGAAAATGCATTAAAATTAGCTTCTTTTTATACAAGGAAATCAAGAGTGGTAGCATTTCATAATGGTTTTCACGGGCGAACATCTGCAGCTGTAGCTGCAACAGATAACGCCAAAATCAATGCTCCATTAAATACTCAGCAAAACGTCACTTTTTTGCCGTTAAACCAAATTGAGCTCGTAAGAACTGAATTAGAAAAAGGTGACGTGTGTGCTGTGATTATAGAACCTATACAGGGAGTAGGAGGACTTGATGAAGGGACAACTTCCTTTTTTACAACCTTAGAAACCTTATGTCATGAGTTTGGTGTTGTTTTAATTGCAGATGAGGTGCAATCGGGTTATGGCAGGAGTGGTAAATTTTTTGCACATCAATATCATGAAATAACACCAGATATCATTTCTATAGCAAAAGGAATGGGAAATGGTTTTCCGATAGGAGGGATACTAATTGCCCCGCATATTAAACCTGATTACGGGATGTTGGGAACCACGTTTGGAGGCAATCACCTGGCTTGCGTTGCAGCATTATCGGTTCTTGAAGTAATTGAAACCGAACACCTTATTGATAATGCAAAAATAACAGGAGCATATTTTGAATCTAAAGCGCATCAAATTCCCGGAGTACAAAAGGTAAAAGGAAAAGGACTAATGCTAGGATTAGAGTTCGATTTCGAGGTTAGCGAACTTAGAAAAAGACTCATCTATGAGGAGCATATTTTTACAGGAGGAGCAATGAATAAAAAACTATTGCGAATTCTTCCCCCGCTAACTATTAGTAAAAAACAGATAGATCAATTTATAGAAGCATTACAAAATGTATTGGTAGAAAAACCAATGATTTAAGAGATAAAAATGAATAACTACTTTTCGATACAGGATATAGACGCTTTACCCATTTGGGTAGAAGAAGCAATTGCAATAAAGAAAAACCCTTTATCCCATAAGACTTTGGGAAAAGATAAAACGATAGGATTGTTATTTTTTAATCCAAGTCTTCGTACCCGTTTGAGCACCCAGAAAGCGGCCTTAAACCTGGGAATGAATGTCATGGTCATGAACTTTACAGGAGAAGGCTGGTCGCTCGAGTATGAAGACGGAACCATAATGGACCAGGGAAATTCTGAACATGTAAAAGAAGCAGCTCAGGTAGTTTCTCAATATTGTGATGTACTTGCAATACGAGCTTTTGCAAAATTAGAAGATAGAGACGATGATTACAGTGAGAAAGTACTTCATGGATTTATAAATCATGCTTCAATACCGGTTATCAATATGGAAAGCGCGACCAGACATCCTTTACAAGCGTTAACCGATGCTATCACAATTTCAGAATATAAAAAAACAGATAAACCAAAGGTTGTACTATCATGGGCACCGCATCCAAAAGCCTTACCACAGGCAGTTGCTAATTCTTTTGTAGAGATGATGCAACGTATGGACGCAGATTTTGTAATTACCCATCCTGTGGGATTTGAGTTAGCCAGTCAGATTACTAAACAGGTGCCCATTGATTACAACCAGGAAAATGCATTAAAAGATGCAGATTTTGTGTATGTCAAAAACTGGAGTTCCTATCAAGACTACGGTAAAGTTATAGATAATGACCCTTTTTGGAAAATTACAAGCGAAAAGATGAAACTAACCAATGATGCAAAATTTATGCATTGCTTACCGGTACGAAGAAATGTAGTTGTAGATGATGCAGTACTGGATAGTAAAAACTCCATTGTCATCGAACAAGCAAATAATAGAACATACGCTGCACAATTGGTTTTAAAGAAAATACTTGAAAAATCTTAATGTGATGAGAGAACATGTGAAAAATAGATTGTTGGTAGCCAAGATTGGCGGAAATATAATAGAAGATCCAGAAGCATTGACTTCTTTCTTAGAAGATTTTTCTAAAGTAGAAGGACCAAAGATTTTGGTTCATGGCGGAGGAAAATCTGCTACTCGACTTGCAGATCAGTTAGGAATAAAGACCGAAATGATTGATGGTCGAAGAATTACTTCTGCAGAGAATCTGGATATCGTTGTGATGACTTATGCGGGGTTGTTAAATAAAACCATTGTTGCAGGTTTACAGCACCGCAATTGTAATGCTTTGGGATTAACAGGAGCAGATGCCAATGTGATTTTGGCAGAGAAAAGACCTGTGCAATTTGTTGATTATGGATATGTTGGTGATGTTGTTAAGGTAAATGGCAATATCATAACAGCATTTTTGAATCAGGGAATTATACCAGTTTTTTGCGCAGTTACACACGATAGTCAAGGGCAATTGTTTAATACGAATGCCGATACGATAGCTTCAGAAATAGCTTCTGAAATGAGTGCTGATTACGAGGTATCGCTATTTTATTGTTTCGAATTGAAAGGAGTTCTTGAAAATATTGAAGATAAAGATTCTGTAATCGAACATATTGATTTAGAAAAATATACAGCATTAAGAGAGGCAGAAGTGATCACAGAAGGAATGCTTCCAAAACTTCAAAATTGCTTTGATGCTTTACAAAAAAAAGTAAGTACAGTACATATTGCTAATGCAGATTTTATAAAGGATAACACAACTAAACATACGACTTTGAGTCTATAACTAATAATGGAAAAACTAACACGTGAAGCGATTGAGCTTTTACATCATCTAATAGAAACACCATCGTTCTCGTCTGAAGAGGAAAAAACGGCGCAATTGATCGAGAATTGGTTCATCCAAAATGATATTCCTTTTGAGAGAGAGAATAATAATATATGGGCATACAATATGTATTTTGACGAATCTAAACCTACTATTTTATTAAACTCTCATCATGATACGGTAAAACCTAATGGAAACTATACAAATGATCCTTTTAACGCTTTTGTAGAAGAAGGGAAACTATATGGCCTGGGGAGTAATGATGCAGGCGGTTGCCTGGTTGCTTTACTAGCTACATTTACCTATTTCTACAGTAGAGAAGGATTACAATATAACTTTGTGATTGTCGCTTCTGCAGAAGAAGAGAGTAGTGGTCCTTTGGGACTAAAAAGTGTCTTAAAATACCTTAAGAATGTAGCATTTGGCATTGTAGGAGAACCAACATTAATGCAATTGGCCGTGGCAGAAAAAGGCTTATTGGTATTGGATATATCGGTAAAAGGAACCGCAAGTCATGCTGCTCATCCTAATGATGATAATGCAATTTATAATGCGTTGCAAGTGATCGAATGGTTTAAAACATATGAATTTAAAAAAACATCAGAAAACCTGGGTAAAGTAAAAGCGACAGTGACACAGGTCAATGCAGGGAAACAACACAATGTAGTACCCGCAAGTTGTGATCTGGTGGTAGATATACGAGTAAATGATTGCTATACCAATGAAGAGGTTCTCGATATTGTACAACAACACATGCCTCAATATGTTGAGGTCACACCCAGATCCCTGGATTTAGGATCCTCGTCGATTGCTATAGATCACCCTGTTGTAAAATCAGGAATTGCACTAGGAAGAAGTACCTATGGATCTCCAACCTTGTCAGATCAATCGGTATTGAATTGCCCTTCATTAAAACTGGGGCCGGGAGATTCGACCAGGTCGCATTCTGCAAATGAATTTATTTATGTAGATGAAATCAAAGAAGGAATCGAATTGTATATCAAAATTTTAGAAGGTATAGTATAAATAATGAAGTAGTTAAAACCACTTCAACAAAAGAATAATTAATGAAACTTTGGGATAAAGGGTTACCAACAGATCAAAAAATAGATAGGTTTACCGTCGGTAATGACAGGCAATTGGATATGGTAATTGCCAGGTATGATGTGCAAGCAACCTTGGTTCATGCTAAGATGTTGTATAAGATTAATTTACTTTCTGACCAAGAAATTTCTGAAATTGAAAAAGAATTGAATATATTGGGGCGGGAAATAGAAAAAGGAACTTTTGTGATAGAGGACCAGTTTGAGGATATACATTCTAAAATTGAGTATGAATTAACTCAACGAATAGGAGATGCAGGTAAGCGAATACATACCGCCAGATCACGTAATGATCAGGTGTTGGTAGCGATGCATCTATATATGAAAGAAGAATTACTTCAAATTAAATCTCTGGTTAACGAATTATCTCAGAATTTACTTACCCATGCAGAAACCTATAAAGATGTGTTACTTCCTGGGTATACACATATGCAGATAGCAATGCCATCTTCATTTGGACTTTGGTTTTCTGCTTATGCAGAAAGTTTTATTGATGATCTGTATTTTGTAAATGCTGCTTTAAAAGTTGTGGATCAAAACCCATTGGGAAGCGCCGCAGGGTATGGTAGTTCATTTCCGATAGATAGAGAATTTACCACAAGAGAATTAGGTTTCGAAACCCTTAAGTATAATGTAGTTGCTGCACAGATGAGCAGAGGGAAATCCGAAAAATCTACTGCTTTTGCAATGAGTAGTGTAGCTGCGACTTTATCGAAACTGGCAATGGATGTATGTTTGTATATGAGTCAGAATTTTGATTTTATGAGCATCCCGTCAGAATTTACAACGGGATCCAGTATTATGCCACATAAGAAAAATCCAGACGTCTTTGAGTTAATAAGAGGAAAATGTAATAAAATTCAGGCACTGCCTTACGAATTAAATTTGCTAATCAATAATTTACCAAGTGGTTACCACAGGGATTTACAATTGCTTAAAGAAGGAGTTGTACCTGCTATCCAGGATTTAAAAGCATCCCTGGAGATGACTATGTATGCACTTAAGAATATACAGGTGAATAAAAATATATTAGATGATGATAAGTATGATTACCTGTTTAGTGTAGATACATTAAACGAATTAGTAATGCAGGGCATGTCTTTTAGGGATGCCTATGTAAAAATTGGATTAGATATTGAGAAGGGATGTTACACACCCGAAAAGAATACAAAACATAGCCATAGTGGTAGTATTAATAATTTATGTCTTAACAAGATAAAAAAGAAATTAGAGGAAGTTTGAGGGAACAGTACTTTCTAAAATCATGTGAATTATGTGAGAACACAAGCTAGTCTATAGGGTTAGTTTGTAGTTCTTAAATAAAAAATTGAAAATGTTAATAAAAAGGCATATCTTAATGATATAGAAGAGAAGCTGAAGTATATTTAATTGAGTGTAAGTTGAGTTAGTTTGATTTTTTCGCTTCAGCCTAGACCCCCAGAGGAGTTGTTAACCACTGGGGGTTGTCTTTTTTATGATTAGGGATATAGTAGGCCTTAGAATTAATGAGAGAGGAAGATGATGTAATTATGGATAGTAAGATGATATATCAAAAAACTCCACATTAAAAATGCAGAGTAATGTAGTGTTTTGGATAGAAATTTGATTAAACCGGGATTACGCTAAATGTGCTTCACACGAAATCCATTCTTCATTCCCGTCAGAGTCTTCATATACTCCACAATCCATCATTGCAGAACCTTCTGGATAATATTGCACAAATGTGCAATTATTGACCTGCTCTGCAGTACATTGATCTCTTCCACTCCGCCTATTAATATTAGCTCTTCTCGGGATAAAACTTTGAATTTTTTAAATGCTTCTAAAGAATTTTTCATGAGTACATAATTTATATTGATTAATGTATGTACTAAAATACAGTATTAACCAAAGTATAACAAGGGAATAAATGTTATAGTTTACTTATTAACGATTTAAAAAATAGATAATTATTACGAAATCAAAGCTTTTAGATCATTGATTACATTGATGTTATGTCTAATGTTTGCATAAAGGATAAACAAAATAATGATGGCAACGATAAATCCTAACAGGATTCCATTATTTCTACTCGACAATTTTTTAGAAGTCTTAAGATACGCCTTAGAAATCTTCTTTGCATAATTAGTCACCAGGGCAAACGCAGGTGCAAAAATTAAAACGATAACCAGCATATCTATTAGTACCAAAAGATATCCTTGTTGATGGATATGTTTCTTTACATATTTTAGGATAAACTCATTGATTAATGCAGCAGATAAGACAGCCACAGTATAGATTGCATATTTGGTAGTTTGTCGATTACTCATAGTAGGGCAACTATTCTTAATTTGGGGTTAATACGATTAATTATGGGGGTAAGGTAAAATCTATAATTTGATATTCAAAATAAAGATGGTTTTTTGATAAAGAGTAATCGGGTAATACAGTATACGAATTCAATAGTCTTTTGAAAATAAGAACATTATACGACATGAGACCTCACAGGTTTTTAAAACCTGTGAGGTCTACCTTACTACTATTATTTTACTAACAGATCGTGTATTTAAGTTTAACCGTGGAATCTAAATGGTAACATTTTTACGTTCTTTGTTATTAACAAATATAATTGCAATGTCACATCGAGTGCTGCGCTTTTGGGCGTAGTGTATCGAGATGTTTTTGAAAAACAAACTTAATGACCATCACTATACAATCAATACCATACAAAAATGCACTTCTTTACTGTGTTATTGGTATCCTCTTTTTATACACCACCCTTGGTTATACCCAAACCATAACCGACACTACAGTTGCCTCACAACATTTTACCAAAGCAGATGTATTACTGGCAGAAAGAAAACTAGATAGTGCTGTAGTATATTTTAAGAAAGCCTTACCCATCTACCAAAAGGCCAACGCCTGGGAACGTGTTGCCCGATGTTATAATAAAATTGCTGAAAGCCAAAGGCGAAATAGAAAGTATGATGAATCCTATAAAAACGCACAAAAAGTACTAGAAATTAGTATTACATATTTACCGGAACATAATGAAGAAAAGGCTATTGCTTATGAAAATATGGGGAAATATTATGAAACTAATAATTCAGACTATAAAACTGCCTTAGGCTATTATGAAAAAGGGTTGAAAATAAGAACAAGAATTTATGCAAAAGACCATCCTGCTATTGCAAATTCATATTCTCGAATAGGATATATGTATTATGTGAAAAAAGATTATAACAAAGCAATGAAGTATCAAGAGAAAGCTCTTGATATGCGAATTAAAGCTTTTGGTGAAAACCATCTTGATATTGCATATTCATATTTGGATATAGGTAATATTTTTCTTATGCAACGTAAATATGATAAAGCATTACTTTATTACCAAAAATCCTTGATTATTAGAAAAATAAATGGATCAAATGATATTGCAATAGCTAATTCAATTTTTTGTATTGGCCTTGCATATGATAGAAAAGAAGATTATGATAAAGCATTACCATATTTTGATCAGGCTTTATCTATTCGAATCAATATACTGGATAGAAATCACAAAGATGTAGCCATATGTTATAGAGTTATTGGCCTTGTTTATAAAAATCAAGGAGCATATGATAAAGCACTTCCTTATTTTGAAAAGTATTTGTCCTCCGCAGTTAATAGAAATGAAAAAACTAGTATTGTTACTGCTCTCAACCACATAGGCATATGTTATAAAAATAAAGGAGCATATGATAGAGCATTATATTATTATAATCAAGCAATGAATATTGATGATAATAAAAAATATATGCAAGCAATGTATAATAATATTGGTGTTATTTATAAATATAAAGGAGCATACAGTAAAGCTTTGAATTATTTGAAAAAAGCACTTCATGAGAACTTAAAAGCTAGAGGGAAAAACCATCTATTTGTTGCCCTCAACTATAATAATATCGGTAATGTCTATAGATTAAAAAAAGAGTATGATCAATCTCTATTGTATTATAAAAAAGCCTTAGCCATACGAACACAACTATTTTATCAAAACAACTCTCATATAGCTGATTCTCATAACGATATCGGGGAGTTGTATGCTTTAAAAAGAGAATATGATAAAGCATTACACTATACTAATAAAGCCTTAATAATCAGGATTGCTGTTTTTGGAGAAAACCATCCGGATGTTGCAGATTCTTATGAAAGTATTGGTAATATCTATCAAGCCCAAACAGATTATAACACAGCTTTAGAACATTATCAAAAAGCCTTGGCTATACGACAACATGTATTTGGTGAGCATCACCCCAAAGTTGCACAATCCTATACTAAAATTGCAAAAGTATATGCTATACAAAAAGAGTTTGCAAGCAGTTTAGCGCATTATGATCAATCTATAGTGGCAAATACTAAGCTTAAAGCCCAAACCAAAGCAACTTTTACCACAGATCACTACTTAAACTTAGATGTGTTGTTAACTTCTTTATTAGGCAAAGCCAAAACCTATACTGCTTTATATACAGAAAGTAATGATATTGATGATCTTAACGGTGCAATCCACACGTACCAAAAAGCAGATGCCCTTATCAACACCATTAGACAAACCTATACCAACTACCAGGACAAGGTGCGTTTTGCTCAAAAAGCAGCAGCGGTCTACCAGGGTGCCATAGCAGCACAATTACTAGTATACGATACGAAAAAAGAGCAATCCTCTTTAGAACAGGCGTTTTACTATGCCGAGAAAAGTAAAGCCAATACCTTAAAAGAACTACTTACCGATGCCAATGCTAAGACCTATACAGGATTACCAGCAGATCTTGTGGCATTAGAAAAAGAACTAAGGATTGATAAAGCGTTTTATCAATCCAAAATCACAGAACTCTACAGTGGATCTAGGATGAGTACTAAAGATTCTCTAAAAATGGTTCGTTATGAGAATACACTATTTGACATTAGCAATAGGCAAGATTCACTAACAGCAGTATTAGAGCAGAACTATCCAAAATATTACCAGCTTAAACATGAAAATGCTATTGTTACGGTTCGTGATATTCAGCGTCATCTAAACGATAATACTACAGTACTCGAGTTTTTTACTTCAGAGCGTATTACCTATGCTTTTACGATTTCAAAAGATAAGATCGCAGTACAAGAATTAGCGACTCCCAATCTTACGATCACTATAGAACAACTACGAAAAGCGATTGCATCACAAAATCTGGCAGCCTATAAAACATCGGCATATGCTTTATATAACCAATTAATGGCCCCGATTGCCAATACTCTTCGACAAGGTGACACGTTTGCAGGTGATGAATTGATTATCATTCCCGATGGGCCGCTATGGCATTTAAATTTTGAGCTATTGCTAACCCAAAAAGATACAACAAATAACCCTGCAGACTTATCATATTTGCTTAAAGAATATGCGATTACCTATGCCAATGCGGCTAACCTGTTATTTGCCAAAGATAAAAGTGAACAACCCCCACAACAACGACAAGAGTGCCTGGCGTTTTCGTTTTCAGATAGTACGATAACGACCAATACGATGAGTTTGGCTGCGCTAAGAAGTACCGGTATTGATCTTCCGGGAACGCGAAAAGAGATCAAAGCGATCTCTAATATTATCGATGGGCAGTATTACTATGGATCACAAGCCATAGAAGCTAATTTTAAGAAAAACGCAGGACGATATGCGATACTTCACCTGGCGTTGCATGGGGATGTAGACAATGAGCGACCAGAGAATTCAAGACTCTATTTTACCAAAAGTAAAGATACGATAGAGGATAACCTGTTATATAGTCACGAATTATTTGCTTTGGATATTCCGGCAGAACTTACTGTACTTAGCGCCTGTTATACGGGTACCGGTAAGATTGCTAAGGGAGAAGGTATTATGAGTTTAGGTAGTGCTTTTCAATATGCGGGTACAAAAAGTTTGCTCTTAAGCAGCTGGGAAGTATCGGATCAAACCACTCCAAAATTGATGCAATACTTCTATACCAACCTTAAAGCCGGGATGAATAAGGCAAAAGCATTGCAACAGGCCAAATTGCAATACCTGGCTACGGCAAATATCAATCGTACACAACCCTTCTATTGGGGAGGGTTTTACCTGGTAGGAGATTCGTCACCAATTGCTTTTGAGAGCAACACCCTGTGGTATTGGGTAGCATTGATAGTACTAGTGTTGATAGGAGTAGAGGTGTTTTGGTATAGGAGAAGGGTAAAGAATGTGATCACTTCGACTTCGCTCAGTGATCGTTAACTTTGCTGAGTGATCGTTAGAGGGCTGAGCGAAAACTAAATTAGCACTCACTTTGACTACACTCACTTCGATTATGATTAGTGATCGTTATGTCTGTTATCATTAGAGGGCTGAGCGAAGTCGAAGTCCGGTGCTCTATACACAGAATAATGCGTTTCATTTTTACATTTAGCCAGATTATGTAAGTCTTCCAAATCCCCTCTTATAAGTGCTTTTTTCTTAGCTTTGGACCAGCCTTGTACCTGTTTTTCTCTATAGAAAGCAGTGTCAATACGATTATATTGTTCGTAATAGAGTAATTTTACCGGTAATCGTTTTTTGGTGTGGTTTGAACCTTCTCCATTTTGATGTTGCTGTATTCTTCTTTCCAAATATTTTGTACTACCGGTATAGTAACTCCCATCACTACATTCTAAAATATACATATAACCTTTCATATCAAGCGTTCTTTTATAGTATTAATTCACAATATTATGGGGTAAGAGTTTCATTTTTTGAAACAGGTGAGTTATATATACCATAAATTTACCGACTTGGATAAGTAGGCGGCGCTTCTTTCATATAGTAACCCCCTTCCTCACAGAATATTTACCGATCATCGGTATGTGTATATTAGTCCTCGCAATACGAATACCTTTCTGCGCACTCCTTTTATCGGTCATCGGTATAGGTATATCGATCAGCGCAATAGGGATACCCTTCCCCGCACTCCTTTTATCGACCAGCGGTATACCGGCACCTTCCCCCGCAAGGGGAAAACCAATCCCCGCAATAAGGTAAGGCTCCCTCGCTGCGCGGAAACCTCAACTCTGTGCGCGGACCAGTAATAGCAATAGATTACCTGTTGATGATATCTTTTAAATGCGAATTTAAAGTGTCTATTTACATTACTTTTTGATAAAACTTTTAACGATATCCTCTTTTGGATATTTGATTTTTAAGAAATAACAACCTTTAGAGAATCGACTAACATTAATATGCAACGCATTATCTACAATACTAGTAGAAGATTGCCTCAATATTTCTTTTCCCGAAATATCATACATAAAAACCTGTATGTTTTCCGGAAGCTCTTCAAAATCAAATAGAACACTAAGGAAGGTATCTGCCGGATTAGGAAAAACCTGGATAGTATTGGTCGTTTCTACAGGCAATGGTGGTAAAGGAGGTGGTGGAGGCGGATTTTCATTATTACCTGTCGTAAACGAAAAATAAGAAGTCCAATCTCCTGTATCATTGTCTTTTATCCTCCAGCAATATTCTGTATTTAGGGTAAGTGTATTTTCTGGAACCACAAACGATTCTTCAGGTATATTAGAAGCCGTAAATATAGGAGCCATTTTTGTAGCGTTTGCAGATGCTGATTTAGAAAATTTATAAAAAGTATTGGGTTCACTTACGATATAGATAGCCCCCTGGTTATCTACCGTTATGCCTTCTGCCTGACGAATTCTATCGGGTAAGGTACCATTTGCACCGTTAGGGCCAAGATCTAAACGACTATATTCTTTTCCGGTTACATCGGTTTCTACTAATGCTCTGGATTCATGACTTAATACAAGAAAATGAGTATTATGACCTATTGTATTGTTTCCTAAATGATGTAAACCCGATAAATCTCTAAATCCAAAATTATTTGTAGCAATATCGAATGGATTGGTAACAGTAGGAGAGGTTGATAAATCTGCGGGGACTTCTAAAGAATATATAGTCAACGGACTTTTTTCTTTCACCAGGATTAATTCGTTTGTATCTGGGGTGTAGCCTACTCCTTCCAGTCCATTATTTGCTCCCCAATTACCGGGAAGTTGAATGTAATCTGTTGGATAAGCAATGGTTGTTGTTGTGTTTTCTACTGTAATTTTAACTGCTCGCCCTCTTTTTTCTTCAATAACAAAAAAATCGGTACCATTAACCCATACCAAACCTTCTGTATCATTAAAACCTTGTAGCGGAATACTTCTTATAACATCACCATCTAAGTTCAATTCATACAGTCGGGGAGGATCGTTAATCACAGCAAAAATTGTATTAGTAGTACTGTTGTAAGTTAATCCGGATAGATCATCAGGAATCTGCGTAATCGTTTTTGGACCTTCAATAAGATTAAATTGATCCAGACCCAAACCGATTGTAGGATTTGGAGGGGGAGGGGGATCTATAGGGCTACAATCGGTTATTTCTAAAGTATAAGAACTTGCGGAGCCTGACCATTCTAAAGTAGGAGTAATGGAAATATTTTCTGAACCATTATCTGGTCGAATTAATGCTAATTCATTATTTTCTACAGCACCTGGTGCTACTGCACCGATATCGGCATTTACCCGTAGCCTGCCTAAGATATCATCTGCAGGAAGCTGATCTGCCCTTGCCATATTAATGACCGGGCTATTGGTCTCGGGTGTTCCGTATGTGTTTACTATACGTTCGAACGCTTCTCTAATCGTAACCGAACCATCTTTAAATTGGTTTAAGGAAGAATCATAATGAGGAATGATTAGATTGTTTAGATCTCCTAACAGTGGATTAGCAGTTATACCATTTGCATCATCTGCACTGTTAATTTTATCACTGCTATCCTGAGGTATAGGAGTACCATTATTCCAATATACGTTAGTGTCTAGAGTATACGTATCGGTATGAGATATAGGACAATCAGAAAAATCATTCATAGTCCCGGTAGGATCAGACCATATATTATTATAAATATTAATATTGTTGATAATAGGGTTGGTAGGTTCTCTGTTAAATCTAAAAGCATACGCATTAGCAGGTAAATCTCCTGTTACTGTATTATTTCTAAATGTAATATCTCTACAGCCTTTAATACCAAAAGGTGCCCGCATAGGATTACTACTATTTCCCAGCATTAAGTTATTTTCTATCATAATATCAAAGGCCTGGTAATGTGGTTCACTGTCTTCACCTATAAGAACAAAGTTTGTAGCTACTGTTCCTTCCCAATTTAGAAATACATTTCTACGAATCTTAACATTTCTCGAACCGGTGTAGATATCATTACTGCCACCACTATCTTTGATAACAATAAAACTACTGGTGTCATTGTTATTTGTACGGCCGCTACTCGAAAAATCGTTTAAGAAAATATTATCCTGTATAATTAGGTTTTCGACGCTATTCCCATCGATATGTTCATCAGATCCGGCTTGATTAAAAAATAAATTTCCCTGAAAAGTGATATTGTATGAGGCGGCATTTACTTTTACAAGATCATTATTGTAACTATCATGTATAATACAATTCTGAAATGTGATATCATGCACATCACCATTCCCGTCTCCATCAATGTGAATAACTAAAGGAGCAGCGCCGGGAGCATCATGTGCTATATCAAAACCATCAAAAGTAATACCATGGCAACCATTAGGGCTTTTATACGCGGTAATAACAGTGGTGTTATTACGTAATTTTGCCATATATGACACTTGTGATTTTACCAAAACACCAGAAGTAAAACTTCCACGAACTCTAACACGTCCATTGTATGTACCGGGTTTTACCAAGATTGTACTGCCATCTGTAACCGTATTAAGAGCATGTTGGATGGTTGCCCAGGGGGTATCGTTAGAACCATTGCCACTAGAATCATTTCCGTTTGTAGCTACGTAGTAGGTGGTTTGGCCTGTTAAAGAAATAGAGATAATAAGTAGTAAGAATAATAGTGTTTTTTTCATTTGGCTTTTCATTTAATGTTGGGATACGTCACTAAATCGGTAGAAACTAACTTTTTTCTTCTACAGATTTGTTTACAAAAAATAAAGGGACAAAGTGTAAAATTAAATGAATTAATGCATAAAATACCCCCTGTTTTCAGTGAAAAAAAGCTTGATAATTTGAAGATTTTTATTAAAATTAGAGCAGGTAAAGTGTAGTCTTTAGTATAGAAAAGTGTAAAAATCTATATAAGGAAGGAATGCTTTATAATTTTATTTTTTCTGATTTCGAATATGGGGTAATCAGGACGATATTGTTGCATATTCGAAACATACCAGAAAAAATAAACCCTTCATAAGTTCTTGAACTTGTGAAGGGTTTGTATATGTATCTACAAAGGAATATTCCCATGTTTTCGATCAGGACGCTCGACAATTTTATTTTCGAGCATGCTGAATCCTTTAATTAGTTTTCTTCGGGTATTTTTAGGTAAGATAACTTCATCTACAAAACCACGTTGTGCAGCTCGGTATGGATTAGCGAATTTCTCTGCATATTCAGCTTCTTTTTCGGCAAGTTTGGCTGCCGGATCATCTGCTGCTTTGATCTCTTTTCTAAAAATAATCTCACTGGCCCCTTTGGCACCCATTACTGCAATTTCTGCAGAGGGCCAGGCAAAGTTAAGATCGGCACCAATATGCTTAGAATTCATCACATCATAAGCACCACCATAGGCTTTACGGGTAATTACTGTTACCTTAGGTACTGTAGCTTCACTTAAGGCATATAACAATTTGGCTCCGTGTACAATAATACCATTCCATTCCTGATCAGTTCCCGGTAAGAACCCAGGAACATCTACTAGTACTAACAAAGGGATATTAAAGCAATCACAGAAACGTGTGAATCGTGCAGCTTTTTTAGAACTATTTACATCCAAAACTCCAGCCAGGAATTGAGGTTGATTCGCTACGATCCCAATACTTCTTCCGCCCAGGCGGGCAAAACCTACTATGATATTTTCGGCATAGTCTTTATGAATTTCATAGAAGGAGTTTGTATCAATAATCCCAGAAATTACCTCGTGCATATCATAAGGTTTGTTTGGATTATCAGGTACAATAGAAGAGAGGCTGTCTCTTACTTCGTCGGTTAGGGTATACTCTAATTTTTTAGGTTGCTCTTTATTACTTTGCGGCAGGTAACTTAGTAATTTTTTTACATCCTCGAGGCATTCTATGTCATTAGAAGATGTGATGTGTGCTACTCCTGATTTTGTAGAATGGGTACTGGCACCTCCTAATTCTTCAGAGGTTACTTCTTCATTAGTTACTGTTTTTACAACATTAGGCCCGGTAACAAACATATAACTTGTATCTTCTACCATCATTGTAAAATCTGTCATTGCAGGAGAATATACAGCACCACCGGCACAAGGGCCCATAATGGCAGAAATCTGTGGGATTACTCCAGAGGCTTGTACGTTTTTATAAAAAATATCGGCGTATCCACCCAGAGAGCGAACCCCTTCCTGGATTCGGGCACCACCAGAATCATTAAGTCCTATAATTGGGGCTCCCATTTTTACGGCCATATCCATCACTTTACAGATTTTCTCGGCATGAGTTTCGGATAAAGCACCACCAAAAACGGTAAAGTCTTGTGCAAAAATATAGATTAATCGTCCGTTTACGGTTCCGTATCCTGTAACTACACCATCGCCATAATAGATCTCTTTATCCATCCCAAAATCGGTAGTACGATGTGTTACCAGGATACCAATTTCTTCAAAAGAACCTTCATCAAGCAGATAGTCTACACGCTCACGGGCAGTTAATTTTTTCTTTTGATGTTGTTTTTCAATACGTTGCTCACCACCACCTAATTTTGCCTGAGCAATTTTATCTTGTAATGTTTTTATTTTTGAATCCATAATATTAGAGTGTTGGTATGCGTAACGTTTTTTGATCTTCGATGTATTGTTTCATAGCAATTAAGGCAGCAATTTTAGCTTCTTCTTCCATTGCAGATTGTATGGTGTCTGGGATAAAATATTTCTTCACAAAATGAGTATCAAAATTACCAGACCTAAAAGCTTCATGCTCACATACGAATTTACCAAACGGCAATGTCGTTTGTACTCCTTTAATAATATAATTGTCAATTGCTTTTATCATTAACTGTATCGCTTCTTCACGAGTTTTTCCGTAGGTAATTAGCTTAGAGAGCATGGGATCGTAGTAGATAGGAATATCCATACCTTCTTCAAAACCATTATCTACTCTTATCCCTTCTCCAACAGGTAATTGATAGGTGTCTAAATGTCCTACACTGGGTAAGAAATCATTAAGCGGGTCTTCTGCATAAACTCTTAACTCCAGGGCATGCCCTTGTATGCTTAGGTCTTCTTGTTGTATAGGTAGTTTTTCGCCTCGGGCTACTTTTATTTGTAATGCTACAAGGTCTGTTCCTGTTATGAGTTCGGTAACAGGATGTTCTACTTGTAGTCGGGTATTCATTTCGAGGAAGTAGAAATTGTGATTTTCATCTAAAAGAAATTCTACAGTTCCTGCACCAAGGTAGTCACAAGCTTTGGCTACTTTTACGGCTGCTTCCCCCATTTTGGATCGTAATTCTGGAGAAAGTACAGCAGAAGGAGCTTCTTCAACTACTTTTTGATGTCGTCGTTGTACACTACATTCTCTTTCGAATAAATGCACTACATTGCCATGGCTATCTGCCATTACCTGTATTTCGATGTGTCGTGGTGAAGCAACATATTTTTCGATAAATACAGAACCATCTCCAAATGCCGAGGTAGCTTCGCTAATGGCACGATTCATTTGTGATTCGAGATCTTTTTCTTCTTCTACCACTCGCATTCCTTTTCCACCACCACCAGCAGAGGCTTTGATTAAAATAGGAAACCCAATTTCTGAAGCGATAGTTTTTGCTTTGGCAACATCGGTAATAGCTTCGTCTATACCGGGTACCATAGGAATATCATAGGCCTTAACAGCATCTTTGGCTGCTAATTTGCTTCCCATAACCTTAATGGCTTTTGATTTTGGACCTATAAAGATGATATTATTTTTTTCTACTTCTTCTGCAAAATCTGCATTTTCACTAAGGAATCCATATCCCGGGTGTATAGCATCTACATGTAATTGTTTAGCAACTTCAATGATTTTGGATCCTAATAAGTAGGATTGGTTAGAAGGAGCTTCACCAATACAGACAGCTTCGTCTGCAAATTTTACGTGAGGAGCGTTTCTGTCTACGGTAGAGTAGATTGCTACGGTTTTGATTCCCATTTTGCGAGCTGTCGTCATCACTCTAATGGCAATCTCACCTCTGTTTGCTACTAGTATTTTTTTCATCTGTTCTTTTTTGTTGTTTTTTAATTGTCAGATGGAATTCGCCATTGAGCATCTCGGTTGGTATCAACTTTAATTGTTATGGCTCATTTCATATTAAACTATATTAGAACACATGGTTCTGTTTAATGCCTATAACAGGCTAAGCGAATTCAATTAATAATTGTCCTTTATCTACTGCATCACCTGTAGTGGCAGAAATGGATTTAATAACTCCATCTCTGGGAGATAGAATAATATTTTCCATTTTCATAGCTTCCAAAATAAGTAAAGGATCATCTTCTTTTACTTCCTGGCCTATTTCAACCTGAACATCAAGAAGAAGCCCTGGCATAGGAGCTTTAATCGCATTTACCTGCTTAGACGATCCTATAGAGAATCCCATTGCGGCAATCCGGCTATCCAGTTCATTGGCAATATTAACCTGGTAGCTGTTGTTGTTAACCTTTACAGTATACTTTTTGGTATTGAAATCTGATTGTACAATTTCTGTATGAAAAGATTTATTGTTTTGAAGAATGTGGTGAGCTGATTTAGAATTGCTTACGATATCTATTTTTGAAATGTCTTCTTCGGTAAATTCAAAATCAAAAATAGTATTTACATTAACTTTATATGTACTACTCATAAATGTGAATATTTGACTTGCAATATAAAAATAGATATTAAAAAGAACCAGATAATAATTAGAAGTTTATTCCTTCAACTGTTATGGGTTTCCATAACAATTTGATTTACTATGAACTTATCTTTATGTATCCAATATATATGGCGATTAAACTATTTGTAATTATAAAAGTCTAAAGGAGAAATACAATGAACTAAAACTACATATTTATGAAAAAGCCCCAATCAATTTCAATTTTTTTTACTTTCTTTTCACTTTTTGTATTTGCATGTCTTGCATGCTCTAATGATGATGATACCATAGCAGGTAATAATGGAGATGAAGGAACCATAACCTCTACAGATTATGATATAAGTCCGATATTAACTAAGTTTAATGCAGCAGGATTATCATATGAGATTAGTGGAAATAATGTGATCTTTACTACGAATAACTTACCCGATCATAAATCTCCGTATTATCTGGATACTGAATGGGAAACAGAATTATACGAACCTTATACAGGTAGTAACACGAACTTTACTCTAAATCCTAATAGAATTGCAGAACAAAATATCACCATCACTGTCCCGATACATCCGGCAGAAGCCACTACAAAAGAGGCAACAGCATTGGGAGCTATGGGTATTGCAATTAACGGCGTAGTTTTTTACAATCAATATGCAGGACCTAATAACCAACCTTTAACTTCAGAGATTAATTCTTTTGATCAATATCTTGGGCATCCTCAACAGCAAGGAGGATATCATTATCATCAAGAACCAAAATATCTTACCAGTAAGTTTGGAGAAGATACATTCCTGGGCATATTGGCCGATGGTTTTCCTGTATATGGCCCCATAGAGAATGGAGAAGAAGTGAGTAATGCAGATCTGGATGAGTATCATGGTCATACGAGTGCTACTACTGATTTTCCCAACGGAATTTACCATTACCATATTACTTCTGAAGACCCTTACATTAATGGAAATGGGTTTTTTGGCACTCCCGGAAACATTACAAATTAGGAAATAGAACGAGTATTAAAAAAATAAAAATGTGAAAAAGCTATTGAGTTTTATCATCATATTAGCAATACTGGCAAGTTGTACTTCTGAAGATACTGATCGTATTGTTTTAACAACCGATACTAATATACATCTCGATAATGGTGAGTTGTTTTATAAAACCAAACTGTTTTCGGGAGTTTTGATCGATTATTATAAAAATGATCAGGTAAAATCAACGGTAATTTATGTTGATGGAAGAAAAGAAGGAGAAGAACAGTCTTTTTATGAAAATGGAGTGCTTAGAACAAAACGTTTTTATGAAAAAGGAATAAAAGTAGGCACTCATCAAGGATGGTGGCCCGATAATCATCATAAATTTGTGTATCATTTTGACGAAGAAGGAAAATATCATGGTAGTGTAATGGAATGGTATGCTAATGGACAACTTTTAAAATCTTTTCGGTTTAACCACGGAAAAGAGGAAGGCAAACAACAATTATTTAGATCTGATGGTACTATTAGAGCAAACTACGAAGTGATTAAAGGCGAACGATTTGGTCTTATTGGATTAAAAAAGTGCTATACCATAAAGAAAGATTCTACAAAAATATATTAAAAAAATGAGGTTATTTTTATCATTATTTATGAGTGTGATTCTTGTGTTTTCATGTAAAAAACAAGAAGACAAGACTACTGTAAAACCAACGGTAGATAAGTTACCGTATTTTATTGCATCTGATTTTACACCACAGTGGCTTACAGTTTCTGACCTTGAAGGAAAACATAAAATACCTTCATTTTCATTTACCAACCAAAATGGGGATACGATTACTAATGATACCTATAAAGATAAGATATATGTTGCTGATTTTTTCTTTACTATTTGCCCGGGAATTTGCCCTAAGCTAACCAAAAACATGAATTTAATTCAGGATACATATAAAAATGATAATGATATTAAGTTATTGTCACACACCGTAATGCCATGGCATGATTCGGTTCCTGTTTTAAAAGAATATGCAATAAAGAATACGATAGATGATAGAAAATGGAACCTGGTAACCGGGGATAAAGAAGAGATCTATACTATTGCTCGCAAAGGATATTTTGCAGACGAAGATTTTGTAAAGACTCAGGATGAGAATAGCTTTATACATACAGAAAACTTTATCCTTGTTGATACACAAGGATATATCAGGGGAGTCTATAATGGGACTATACCCATAGATGTAAAGCGATTAATACGTCATATAGAAATTTTGAAAAAAGAAAGGCCGTAGCAGCTATAGTAACGAGAATTTGATAATCATAGGTATTCTCTTGTTGTTTATCGAAGACTATATGACTATATAACAGGAATATTTTATACGTTCGTTTTATGATTTATTTCCTAATACTCTGCTAAACAATTTTTTTAGTAAGGGAGAAGCATCATCCATATTTCTTTCTCTTTCTTTGGCATTGAGAACACCATTATCGTCATAAAATAATTCATAACTAAATACAAATTTATTTGCATCTTCGCCTACTCCCATTTGCCCGAATCTGAGGTCATTAAAAAACAGTTTGTCATTAATTTTTTCGATAGTATACCAACCTTCTGATAATTTAATTAATCTGGGGATCAGAGGATCATCTTTCATTTTGCCCAATAGATGATGATTCTTTGGAAATTCTGAAAATGTGATGATATCTTCTTTTTCTAATAGAGAATAGTATGCTATTAAAAAAGAATCTTCGGTTTCTATATTAGCTGTCCATAGAATACTATTGAGAGGAGTTGGTTTTGTTTGAATCTCTTTATATCGAATATGTTGGTTTTCGAGATTGGTTTGAAACACTCCATACGTATACCATTTTAGTCCTAGAGTTATACACATATAAATACTACTAATGTATAATCCAAGGGTGTTGAATTTTCTTCTTTTAGGGTGTGTACGCTTATAAAACATTGCCAGGATCACAAACATTAAAAATGGTACAGTATATAAAGGGTCTACAACAAAAATATTTTTAAAAGAAATTTTATAGTCAAAAGGCCAGAATAGCTGAGTTCCCCATGTGGTAAATGCATCTAGTATAGGATGTGTGAAAAGTCCTAGAAACATTAGCCTTGACCAATCTTTCCAGTCTGCTTCATTATTACGATAAAGTTTAGAGATCATCCAACCAAATATTGGAGCAGCAAGTATGCTAAAGAGTAGGGAGTGTGAAAACCCACGATGCAATTCATTTGCCGTAACAGGATCAACAAAAATTTTGGATAGCACGTCCAGATCAGGAATAGTCCCTGCAATAGCACCCCAAAGCATAGCTTTATTACCTACTTTTCTACCCAAAGCAGCTTCTCCTACGGCAGCTCCTAGTACGATTTGAGTTAATGAATCCATTAATCTAATTGAAGTTTATAAAGAGTTTCTGATTTCATATTCGCTAGGAAAAATCAATTCAATTAAAAGTTTATTTGTAATCAGGTACGTTTGACATCTAAAACCATCAATTGAATGTGTTTTCAAATTTACATCTATTTTTAGTAGTCTTTATTAAAAGTATGTCAAAACTGATATTGGATAAGATAATTAGGATTTTTTTAAAGCATAAATTCCTTTATTTCAGAAAAGTAATTTTAGAAAATACATTTTACCGTTAAATTTGTGTTGTTAAACGAAAACTATTTCATAAAATTTAGTTTTGTTATGGTCATATCAAATAAGTTTATTTCCTTTGAGCGTAATTGGGAAATTAAATGAATACATTGGTGAATTGTGTCTTGTTAATAGATGATGACAAGGCCACGAATTTCTTTAACGAAAGAGTTGTTACCAAACACGAAGACTTTTATCAGGTTAATACTGTACAAAGTGGTATGGCAGCTCTAGATTATCTTAATGCTGTAGAGAATAATACAGCAACAAAGCCTGATCTTATTTTTTTGGATATCAATATGCCAGCAATGAATGGGTGGGAGTTTTTGACCGAGTTTTCTAAACTGGATCAAAAAATAACAGATGGTATTAAAGTGATCTTATTATCAACATCTTCTAACCCAGATGATGTAAGAGCATCTGCCAAAAATCATTCGGTTGATGATTTTATAAACAAACCATTATCTATGGATTTATTGGATGATGTGCTAAAAAACCATTTTTGATGATGAAAAAATTAAAACGTTTTCTTCTCATTGATGATAGTAAAGCAACTAACTTTTTTAATAAAACAATTATTGAAAAAGTACAATGTGTAGAAGAGGTTTTTATTGCCGAAAATGGAAAACAAGCACTAGAGCATATCCAATCCGAAATTGTTCCTGAAATTATTTTTTTGGATATCAATATGCCTGTCATGGATGGTTGGGAGTTTATTACCGAATACCAGAAATTAGAAGATAGATATAAAGGATCTATTATAATACTTATGCTGGGAACAGAATTAAGTAAAGAAGATCAGGAAAAAGCAGAGCGTATTTTAGAAATAAAAGAATACGCACAAAAAATGTTAACCAAAGAGATTGTTTGCAAGATTGTGACAAAATATTTTAAATCGTCAGAGTTAGATTCTTGCTCAGAATCATATAAAAAGATACTATAACTTCAGATATTGCCCCCATATATATTTGTATTTTGAATGAACTTATGATAGTTTTGGATGCACACAAAACAATCTATTTAAAATCTAAATAAGTAAACATATTAAGACACGCACTAAAAAAAAACCTCCTATTGTGTTAGTTCAGTATAGGTTATACCTTACTGGTATACTATTTCTTTGTTTTGTTTCTGGGGCATTTTCTCAATCGAGAGCAGTAATATCAGGTAATGTCTCTGATCAATTTGGCAATCTGCCAGGAGCAAGAGTAGTTATAGAAGGTACAGATAAAAATACGACAACAGATGTTAATGGTAATTATAGCTTTGATGTTGATGAGGGAGAGTATATAGTTACTTCAGAATTTGTGATGTATACTTCTGTTTCTAAAACAATATTGGTTAAGGTCGGAGATACTGCAAAGGTAGATTTTATCTTAGAAACGGGATTCTCTATTGATCAACCCGTTTCTTTGGGATCAAGAGCTAAACCAAAATCAATCTTAAAAAATACTGCAGCTGTAGATATTATTTCACCGCAACAATTAACGAATTCATCTCAGGTAGAATTGAGTCATATTCTTCATTATTTAATTCCTTCTTTTCATTCTACACATCAAACGATAGCAGATGGTACAGATCATATAGATCCGGCTACACTAAGAGGATTAGGGCCAGATCAGGTACTAGTATTGGTAAATGGGAAACGCAGGCATAATAGTTCTTTATTAAATGTTAACGGTACTGTGGGTAGAGGATCGGTAGGTACCGATTTTAATGCAATACCCATAGCATCTATAGAACGCATTGAAATATTAAGAGACGGGGCCACCTCTCAATATGGTTCTGATGCTATTGCGGGAGTAATTAATATTATTTTAAAAAAGCAAACAGAAATTATTCAACTCGATAATAGAGTTGCAATAAATACCGAAGGAGATGGACTTAATGTATATTCTTCTGCAAATTTTGGATTAAAAATAGGAAAAGAAGGGTATATAAATGTTACAGCAGAATATAGGGATAGAGAGTCTATTAACAGGTCTGGAGATTATACAGGGACAGTATATTCTAATGACATTTCAACCGATCAGGCACTAATCGAGGAAAATAATTTTTTTAGGCAGACAGGATATTCAGGTAGACGAGTAATGGAGATCGGAAGTGCAGAAACCCAAAATCTTGCACTATCATTTAATGGAGAAATAGTAATGTCTGACTATGCGACATTTTATATGCATGGAGGGAGAAATTACAGAGAAGGAACCTCAAAAGGATTCTATCGCTTTCCTAAAGATGAGAACAGAGTAGTTTTGGAGTTGTTTCCAAATGGTTTTTCTCCAGAAATTCTTACTGATATTCAGGATGATGCAATTACAGGAGGAATACGAGGAATTAAAAACGAATGGAATGTAGATTTTAGCCATTCTATTGGGGTTAATAGATTAGATTATACTGTAAATAATTCTAATAATGCCTCCTTAGGGGTAACATCACCAAGAACATTTTACGCAGGAGGGTTTATCTATAAGCAAAATACGACAAACCTCGATATTTCAAGAACATTTGATTGGTTAAGTGGTGTAAATGTAGCCTTTGGAGCAGAGCTGCGAGTAGAGAATTATGAGATCGTTGCAGGAGAAGAAGCTTCTTATGTTGATGGGGGAAGTACGTATATCAATGCTTCTGGAGTAGAATTACCCAGAATTGTTGGAGCACAGGTTTTTCCTGGTTTTCAGCCAGAAAATGCATTAAATCGTTTTAGAACAAATAGTTCTGGATATCTGGATATCGAAGCAAATATTACAGATAAATTGTTAGTTAGAGGAGCAGCCAGATATGAAGCATATAATGATTTTGGAGGCCAGGCCATATGGAAACTATCTGGTAGATATAGAGTTAGGGATGAAATTAGTGTTAGAGCAGGATTTTCTACCGGGTTTAGAGCACCTTCTCTTCATCAGGTTTTTTTCCAGAATATAAGTACGCAATTTATTAATGGGGAAAGTGTACAGGTAGGTACCTTTAATAACGAAAGTGCTGTTGCGACAGAAGCTTTTGATATCGGAGACTTAAAACCTGAATTGTCAAGTCATTTTAATACTGGTTTTAGCGGAAAACTAAACGATAATATTACGTTTAGCTTCGATTATTACTTAATTAATATACGAGATAGAATTGTTCTTTCGGGAAGATTTGCAGAAGGATATGAGGAAATACTAGAACCTTTTAATGTTGGTGCGGCTCAATTTTTTACCAATGCAATAGACTCTAAAACATCTGGTGCTGATCTATCGCTGTTTTTTAAAACAACCTTAGGTACAGGAGAATTTAATGCTTCTTTGGGAGGTAATTTTACAAAAACCAAAGTAAAAGGACCAATTAATGTTTCGCAAGCATTAGTTGGGCAAGAAGAAGTATTGTTTAATAGAGAAGAAATTGCCAGGGTAGAATTTGCACAGCCTAATTACAAAATAAATTCACTGCTTTCTTATGACTTTGAGCAGTTTGGATTTCAGGTGGTAAATACACTTTTTGGTAAGGTTAAATTTATTCACCCAAATGATGGAGATTCTCTAAATTGGGTAGTAAATGATTTTACAGGAAATATAGAATCCAGAGATCAGGTATTCTCTCCTAAACTTGTAACAGATATGGCTATATCGTATCAGGTTAATGATTATATAAAGTGCACTCTGGGAGGGAATAATGTTTTTAATGTCTATCCAGATAAGCATAAACATGCTGCTAATACAGAAGATGGAAATTTTATGTACAGCAGGAGAGTACAGCAGTTTGGTGTGAACGGATCGAATTATTATGTAAGACTATTACTTCGATTATGATGTATAGGCGTCAATATATATCGACCGCATATACTAATGTAATGGCTATACTTTTATGTATTCTTATCACAAGTTTTTCTCCAAAAATAAAGGCTCAGGAAACAAGTAATGAAGAAGTAAAAAGATTACAGCGCGCTATATTTGTTTTTAACTTTGCGCAGCAGATAGGTTGGCCAACTATAGAAGAGCAACCAAGTTTTAAAATAGGCGTACTTGGACCTGATCGAACAATACTAGATTTAAAGGCAATGTCACTAAGGCGTAAGATCCATGGTAAACCAGTAGAGATTGTTCGTTTTCAATTTGTTAAGAATGTAAAAGATATTCAGCTATTATATGTAAATCATAAGTATAACTATGATATGCACTATATTCTTAGGAAGATTTCAGGAAAAAATATAATGCTTGTCGGGGAGGATTATAACTTTAATGCTTCTATGATTAATATGGTTAATGTAGGAGACTCTTTTGAATATGAGATTAATGAAAGCCGAATAGAAAAAGAAGGATTTACTATAGCCCCTACATTAGGAAAACACGCTATCACTTCTTCAGAAAAATGGAAACGTTTATATCGAAAAACAGAAAGAACTCTAAATAAGGTACAAGAGGATAAAAATAAACAAGAAGCCATATTAAAAGACAAAGAAAAACAAATACAATCTCAGGAAGAAAAAATAACAGATCAATTAGAAAAAATTGATAGTAAAGAGGTAGAAATTAACAGGAGAAATAAAAAGATAGAGAATCTTTATTCTGAGAATGAAATACAACAAAAAAAATATAATGAAAAAGTTGTAATCGAAAGAGAGCTCGAAAAAAATATCCAGGAACAAGTTGCTTTTATAAAAAGTCAGGAAGAAAAAATTATACAAAGCAACCAGGAAATTAGTATGCAAAATGAGTTTCTGGCAGAACAGAAAGAAAAGATCAAAGAACAAGAGAACATATTAAACCAACAAGCTTCAGAACTTTATACTCATAAAAAAGTAAACATATTACTTATTGCTCTGGTACTCCTAACTCTTGTTATTAGCTTTTTTATGTATAGGAATTATCGGGCTAAGAAAAAGTATAATCAAGAACTGAAGCATAAAAACCAGGAAATATACAAGCAATCTGTCGAACTAGAGGCAAAAAATAAAGAATTAGAACAATTTGCGTATATAGCAAGTCATGATCTTCAGGAGCCTCTAAATACAATATCGAGTTTTATTGGATTATTAGCCGAAGATTATGGAGAAAACTTTGATGAAGCTGGAAAAGAGAGTATGACTTTTATTCAGGACGCCAGTGTGCGAATGAAAAAATTGATTGACGCATTATTAGAATATTCAAGATTAGGAAGAAGTAAAGACTACAATACTGTTGATTGTAATACTCTTATTGAAGAGTTAAAAAAGGATTTAAAGGTTGTTCTCGAAAAAACAGGAGCAAAAATTAGAGTAAAGGATCTACCTGTAGTTAAAGGTTCAGCAATAGAACTTCGGTTATTGTTTCAAAATCTTATTAGTAATGGTATTAAATTTAGCGCTCCAGATACTATTCCTGAGATAGATATTGCATGTGTCAAAAACAATGACCCAGAAGACGCATCAAAAGGTTTTTGGCAATTCTCTATAAAAGATAATGGTATCGGGATACCAGAAGAGCACCAGGAACGAATATTTGCGATTTTTCAAAGGTTACACTCCAGGGATAAGTATGAAGGTACAGGTATTGGTCTGGCGCATTGTAAAAAAATTGTAGAATCCCACGGAGGTAAAATCTGGCTTACATCCAAAGAAAAAAGTGGAAGTACTTTCTATTTCACAATTCCGTTTTAAAAATAAAAACAATACCTTTTTTATATTCAGAAGGTTAGAGGGGATTATGCCAAAATATTAATACCCCTGAAAACCGTGAGTTTTTCTTAAACATTCCAAAGTATTTTTGAACCATATACATAGTATGGTAAACCATCATCTAAAATAATAACTTGTTAATAAGATATATGCTTACACAGTTGAACAATATGTCTAATCAAGTGAAATTTTATGTGTAATTACATGATTATAAAATGGTTAATTGGTGGTGTACTATGGATATGAATAGTTTTAAGAAGTTTTACTAAAAGTATTTTAGCTTTTTGGATACCCCATTGAAAAAGGATAATGTCGTAGGTTTTTTATTAGGAAAATATTGTTATTTGGTCCCCAAAATACTCTGTTTTGCTTTTTTATTTTGCTTCTCAACTATTGCATTTGGCCAGGATTTAGGTCAAATAGGAAAAGCAAAATTATTTAAACTAACCGGAGGCGTGGCAGCAAATGCAATCTTTTATGATGGACAATCTAGTAGGGAACCATTTACGTATTTCCTTACCGGTAATGTTAATTTAAATATTAGCGGGATCTACAATATCCCTTTTTCATTTTCATATTCTAATCAAAAGTTTCAGAGCAGTAATCCTTTTTCTTTTAATAGATTAAGTATACACCCATCATATAAATGGGTGACAACACATATTGGAGATGTAAATATGACATTTTCACCATATACTTTAAGTGGACATCAATTTACAGGGTTGGGGGTAGATCTTACTCCAGAAGGACCCTTTAAGATTAGTGCAATGTATGGACGATTGCTTAAAGAATCAGAATATAATCCAGATGATCCACAATCTCAACCTGCATATAAAAGGATTGGGTACGGAATAAAAGCCTCCTATGATTTTGAAAAATTTTCTATTGGAGCAATCTTTTTCAAAGCTTCTGATGATAAAAATTCTATAGAGAAGCCTGTACCGATAGAATATGAGTTACAACCCAAAGATAATGTAGTTGTAAGTTTAGAAGGAAAAGTAAAACTTTTTGGCAAGGGAGAGATTCATGCAGAAGTAGCTTCATCTGCAATAACCGAAGATATAAATGCAAAAGGAGAAGAAGGGACCCCATTTGTGTTATCTGCATTAATAGATAATAACATTACTACCCAGCATTATAAGGCATATAATGCTAATTTCTCTTATCCTGTAGGACAAGGTGCAGTAGGTATTGGATATGAATATATAGATCCCGAATATAAAACATTAGGCGCTTATTTTTTTAATAATGATCTCGAAAACATTACACTTAATGCTACCCAGAATGTATTCGAAAATAAGGTTAACATCGCTTTTAACGCAGGTCTTCAAAGAGATGATCTTGATAATAAGAAGAGTACACAATTGCAGAGAGTAGTAAGTGCAGTTACTATTGGGTATACTCCTTCAGAAAAACTAAATATAACAGGAGGGTATTCTAACTTTCAATCTTATACTAATATTAAGAATCAGTTTGATTATATCAATGAAGTCTCCCAAACTGATAATCTGGATACATTAGATTTTCAGCAAATCTCACAAAATGCAAATCTTAATGTAAATTATCTTTTAAAGGATACCGAAGATCAAAAACAAAATATTAATGTTGGATTATCTTTTCAAAATGCTACAAACAAGCAAGGTGGTCAAACCGTAGAAAATGGAGATTCTAATTTCTATAACGGAAATGCATCGTATACCCTTGGATATCCCAATACCGATTTAAACATTTCTGCTGCAGTTAATGTTAGTTATAATACAATAGGAGTGGATAATAGCCTTACTTATGGCCCTACATTATCTGCAACCAAAAAATACTTTGACAAAAAACTAAGAACGACAGCTTCGGCAAGTTATAATCAAAGTAATAGCAACGGAGAAAAGCAGGGAGAAGTTATCAATATAAGAATGGGAGGGAATTATACGTATCTAAAGAGACATAATTTTAACCTTAACATCTTAACTCAGTTTAGAAATGCTGCAACATCGGGTAGAGATTTTACAGTAACCTTTGGTTATAATTATACTTTTGGCAAGTTTAACCCTCAAATAAAATTACCTAAGAGAAAAAGAAAACAAAAAGCAGCTAAGTTAAAAAGGCGTAGAAAATCAAGAGGACAGGAGATACTCGATTTTAGATATAGAGACTCTTTGTATCACGGTACGATGGATGAGATAGACATCCTTTTAGAGAATGTTCAAAATCATCCTCATTTTAACCATATCCCCGAATATAAAAAAGAAGAACTTACGATGTTACGATTGGTAGTAGCCGATGTAAGAAAGGCAAAAGAGTATAAGCCAGAAGCAATTAATTTCCTAAAAGAGTTATACAAATACGAAGACTTTCTTGCGGGGTATAATCAATTGGTTTTTGAAATCCTTATAGAATTAAGAAAAGATATGCTACGTCTTGACTATGCGTTCGAAAAAGCTTTTGTAAGAGCAAAAATTGCAGTAGATAACCATAGTATGCACAAAAGAACAGAAGAACAACGCCAGAAATCTTCACAGGAATTAAAAAATAGATACAAAGAATTACAACAAAATTCTGAAACCGCTCTGGCTCGATTGATAGGACATCGATGGACACTCCCTATCATAAAAAATTACAATACTATAGAAAAAGTAGAACATCCTGATGCGTTCCTTAAAGAGGTAATGGAGCAGGAAAAAGATAATATATTCCGTATGGTAGATAAAGAGGAAGGTGATCAGAAAATAAAATTATATATGATTACACAGATCATCGATTTTTACTTGAAAAAATCCCTGAATTATACCGATCCGGATAAGTTTGATTTAAAATATATAGAAAAGAACTAACCTATGAGAAAACTGATACTTACCCTGTTTATTATATTGTATGGTTTTGGTCAAATGATGGCACAACGATTTCCTATCACAGTTGTTCCACAAGTAAACCCGCCGGCTCCTGTAAATTTTTATAATTATGCCGATCAAACTACAATCAACAGCCCATTGCGAGTGCAATTGCTACTTAGCGATATCACTATTTCTAATGAGCAAATTCGATTAAAAGTATATTTTGAAGGTAATGGGATTGCTTTCGAAAGCAGGGATGTTGTTATAGGTGCTTCCTCGTTATTTATTGACGGTGGAGTTCCTTTGGTACTAACCAATACGGTATTAGCCCCGTATTTCGAATTTCAAAATATAAAGGGGATCAACTCGAATATCTATGGTAGCACTATTCCCGAAGGGAGCTATCAATTTTGTTTTGAAGTTTTTGATTTTTCTACAGGTAACCGTTTATCATCAAAGACATGTGCAAGTGCTTTTATATACAATAATGAACCTCCATTACTAAATCTACCTTTTAAAGGGACCAATATAGAACCTACAGAAGTAGAGAATATTGTTTTTCAGTGGACTCCAAGACATATTAATGTAAGCAATATAAAGTATGAACTTAGTATCGTAGAGATTTGGGATGACCAGGTAGATCCACAAACTGCATTTTTATCTCAACCCCCTGTTTTTGAAACTACGACCACATCTACCTCATTTGTATATGGTCCTGCACAACCGCAGTTGTTACCAGAAAAGCGATATGCATGGCGGGTAAAAGCAAAAGCATTACAAGGTATTGAAGAGATTGGTCTCTTTAAGAATGAAGGAAATAGTGAGATTTTTTGGTTCTCTAAAACGTCACCATGTAGTACGCTAGATAATGTATCTGCAACACCCAAAGGTATTTCAAAAATCAATGTTTTTTGGGGTGAAGATCCTTCAGAATATAGTGAATATACTATTGCATACCGAGAAGCCAACAGGCCTAATGCATATTGGTTTACCAAACGTACCAATAGCGGGTGGACTACGATATGGGATCTTAAACCTGGTACCACATACGAATATAAAGTAAAGGCAAAATGTAAATATCAGTATGGAGAATATTCTGATGTGCAAGAGGTTACTACCGATACAACACAAGATGAAACTGCAAATTATGATTGTGGGATTACACCAGACCCTATTGCTATTGCCAATCAAGTAGGACATCCAGGTCTAAAGATTGGAGACAGAATTACCGCAGGAGATTTTATTGTTCGAATAGTAGAAATTGATAATCAGGCTGATGGTCGTATTACTGGAAGAGGTTATGTAGGGATACCATATTTGAGATCAACCCACTATGGAGTAAAATTTGATAACATTCTTATCAATACCGAGAATCAATTGGCAGCAGGGGAGATTGTAACCTTATATGATCCGGTGTATGGAGAAAGTGAAACCATGACCGTGGATATCAATACCGATGTAGTAGAAATTATTACCGGTGATGAAGGAGAAACTAGCCAGGTAGAGGTTGGATTTGTTATAGAGAGTATTACTGTTGATGAGAATGGAGCTGTAATAATTACAGGAGCCAATGGCGAGGAAGCTCTGGTACCCGGAGGGAGAGATTTACAGATTTCTGGTAGCGATGGTAAGGTCTGGAAAGTAGAGGAAAACGGTACAGTAAGAGCACTAGATGGCGTGATGGCAGAAGATGGGCCAGCTACAGATGATAATACAGAAGGAGTAGAAGACAATGAGATTATGCAAATCTCAGAAACAGGAGTCTTGATTACATTTATAGAATCGGGATACTATAATTTTGATGCACTACCCGATAGTGCCAAGGACAAATTAGACACAGAAGAATTCTATCCTTCTATTCCTGTAGTGGGAGGAGGAACGTATACTCCGGCTTTTAAAGCAATATCTAATATAAGCGGAAATGATTTTGTTAAAGCCGTAGCAGATTTTAGTGATGATTCGATTACTAACGAAGATATTGTATTTAAAACAAAAAGCGGTGTAGAAATTCCGGCTAGCTGGGATCAAAATGTAGCAACATTAACTCTTAAAAAATCTTATGATTATGCAATAACCAAAGTACTGGCAACTGTAAAAAAAGGCAAAGGCGAAAAAAGTACGATTGCAGGGGTTCTTAATGTAGTGCATTTGGGTAGTAAAGCATTTACCGATGTTAATATTGTACTGATTCCTGTAAATAAAGCTAAGGTAAACCGTGTCGAAGCAGAAATTAAAAAGATCTATAGTAAGGTAGGTGTTAATTTAAATATTACTGTAGGACAACGATTTCAGGTACCAGAAAATATCTGGGATAAAGAAGAACCGTATGGTGTACTTAATGCAGGAGATAGTGGACTATTATCTCATTACAGCGCAGAGGAAGCGGCGATCAATGCCTATTTTAAAACTACTAGTGAGTATAGGCAAGATGCATACTATGTTTTTGTCACCGACCTTAAAGGAGTAAACTCTAATGAAAACAGGGAGATAGAAGGGTTTATGCCGCTCAAAAGTCAGTTTGGGTATATATTTCAAAGTGCTACAGATGACGCCCGAACTATAGCTCACGAGCTGGGGCATGGGGTATTTGGATTAGAACATCCGTTCGCGGAATATGGTACCGAAGAAGCAACTACCCATTTTATGATGGACTATAAAGGAGGTACAGCCTTTAACCATATGGATTGGAAAAACATCTTTGCTCCAGGATTTAAATTGTATTGGTTTCAAGGAGATGAAGATGGGGAATCTAATGTTCCTAATAGAAAATTATTATTACAACCAGATGGACGGTTGTTTGTTGCTGAGGGCTTAACATATATAAGACCAGATAAAGTAACACAAATTAATGGAGCTATATACAAGATAAGAAATGGAGGTATAGAATATACATGGAATGAAGATAAACGATCTTATTTTAATGAAGAAACGATACTATCTGGAATCGCTTTACAGCCTGAAGTTAATGGTAAGGTGCTGGTAAACCCAGGGGATAAGTTATATCTATATTGGTATGGTCTTTCTTGTGATCAGGATGTGATATACAAAACTACTTGGGGCTTTTATAATAAAAATAAAGAAGGTTTTAGGATTAGAGATGTTATTAAAGAAGATGCTGTAACATATGTAAAGCCTTTGGGATGTCCAGATGATTTTGTGCCAGATAGTAATAACTATACAGATAATTGTCAGGGGTCAGATGTTGCCGAGTTAAATAAGCAAGGAAGGGACTTTGCTCTAAAACTAGGAGCAATTCTTACGAAAATTCAGGAAAACAAGCCTATCGATAAAACTGAAATTGTAGAAGCGTTAGAAGGCAAATGGTTATGTCTTGTCAAAGGATTACATTATGAAGAACACCAAGAAAGATTTTTAAAAATACTTATTGAAGGAGAAGACTATGATAGTAATGTTGAAGAGACTATAGTAAAACTAATTAACAGTATAAAAGTTGAAAATTTGAATAAGTTTTATACAAATGTTTTAATGATTAAAGACAATCAAAGAACCGTTTTGGATAAGTTATTAGTTGAATTAGAAAATTATACTATCCAATTCTTAAATGATGATAACTATGATTATTTTTTAGATATATTACCGACTATTGCTTCTCAATTAAATACAGATACCAAAAAATGGAATATTATTAATAGTATAATAAACAGAGGCAAAAAACGTGATCGTAAGTTAAATAATGATATTAATATTAGTGATATTGAGAAAAAAGCGATTACAAAAATATTGATGTTTTTGAAAGACAATCAAAAGTATGGAGAAAAGATGCCAATGATAGCTGCTTTTTTTAATGAAATGTTTATTTCTCAGCATTGCTCGGATATAGAAGATTATAAGATTGTTTTTAATATTGCTGCTAAGAGAAGCGAGAATAGAGAGGCATTTGCAAATTATACACGTATAGAACGCCGTCAGGAATACAAAGAATCAGTACTATTTAAAGAAGTAGAGACTATAGGAACATCTTGGGTTTTACCACCTCATAAAATTACAATGAAATCCGCAACAGGAGATTATCCTATAGATATGCCATATTATTGGGCTAAATATAATACTGAATATGAAACAATAGGTGCAAGAGCATTCTTAGAAAAATTTATCACTCGGTATGATACTTATCTATCAGATTATAAGTCAGATAATAGCTTTTGGAATACTGTTTCTGAAAAACCAGAAGAGATTTCAGATGTAAAATTGAAACAGATATTATCTTATATTAATAATAAAGAGAATAAAAAATCATTACGATCAGTTTCTGTATCTAAAAAGCTGGCTGTAATCACAAGAATAATAGAAGAAGATCCAGATGCAGGAGATATAGACCCTGTATTTAAAGGAATAGAAAATGATGCTTTGGTTAAGTTAGCACTTAGTTGCCAGCCAATCGCTTTGGTTAAACATCTCGAACAAATTGGATATAACAACATATATCGAAAATTATCGGGAGATAGATTAAGTAAGTTTTTGATGCTGGCAGGTGAAGCTGTAGTTAAAGCAAAAAAACAGATAAAATTAAAACCATCAGAGGTTGAAAAATACCTAGAAAAACCAAGTTCTATTCCTTTAAAATTAGAAGCAGATATGTTAGAAACAGACCTTTTATCTGTTGAATTTGCAAATAGAGTAAGTATTAAAATTAATGAACAACCTGCTATTCCTTATAATCAAATGGTTTTGGTATATGTATCAGGCTCATTCAAGTTTTTAGGACATCAATTTAAAAAAGGAGATGTGCTTAACATACCAGCGATTCAAGCTTTTGCTATATCAAGACAGATAGATAAGGAATTGACTAAGGAGTCTGCATGGTTAGCTCTTGATGTTCTCTCCTTTGCAGTAGGTATAGGAGAATTAAAACTCGCTTTCAAAGTAGGAGGAATGATAACTAAAGCAACTATAGTTGCAGATGTAACATCATCAGGATTAGGTGCAATAGCAACTTTATTAAATGAAGATGATATAAGTCCAGCATTACGATCAGACTTACAGATGTTTAGCATGGTTGTGGGTAGTTGGAATGAACTTAAAGGTAACCCTGTAACTGGTCATTTTATCAATAGATTAGATAACAAGTTAGGAGCTCGACCTATAAAAACCTCTGCAGCTGATAAATTAAGAGAGGTAATGAAAAAGTACAGTATTCCTAATTCTGTAACAGATATTATAGAAAAAATAAAAGATATTAGAAAAGCAAACCCTAATGATAAGTTGTTGAAAGAAGATTTGATAATACTTACTAGTGAGTTATGGTCTGGAAACCCGCCAAATGTGACTAAACTTTTTGAGAAACATGTTGCACAGGCATTTGATGGATGGCAGGTTCTAAGAAGGGCAGATCCAAATGCGGTACGTACAGTAGAATTAATAGAAGAAGTAGTAATGGAGATATATGGTAAAGGAAAAAAAGCTGTTGATTTAACAAATAAGATAAAAAGTGCCGGTAGCTTTAATAATTATAAAATTACTGAGGGAATGATTATCTATAACAAGTTAGAATACAATAAGTTTATTGCAAAGGTTACTGATTTCAAAAAAGGAGATAAAACAAAACTGGCAGTAAAAGCATATATTCTTTGGGGAAAAAATACTCAGGAAAGCTGGGATGAGCTGAAAAAATTATTTGAAGATAATAATATTAAGAGTTTTACAGATGTTCCTCCAAGACCTAATAAATAAAGTTTTGTTTGTACCGATTATCAAAATTTAATTTTATAAAAAGCTCTATATAAGAGCTTTTTTTTGCTCTGGTAAAGAAATATGTTATTCCTAAGTTATGCCATTTTTTAGTCTGATAATCAGGTGTTTAATTGTGATTTTTTGTAAGAAAAGTAAGGTAAAAACGTAAAACCCCTGAAAACCGTGATATTTCCCATATGGCTTATTAATAAACTTGCATAATGTTAATCAACTTATAAAAATAACTATGTTTTTTAACAATGGGTTAGCAATCAAAAAGCCTGTAAACATACATTTTTTTTAAAAGATAATTTTGCCCCAGAGCCTATGAATAAAGTACTACGATTCGCATTAGTATTATGCCTTTGTTTATCTACAACAAGTTTGTTGGCAAATGAGATGTTATATGCTACAGAGAAAAAAACAGAAGATACTAAAAGCGAAAAAGCAGAACCGGTTAAGGATAGTTTACATAACAATACCACGGTTACCCATACCAAAATAGCACCGGCACAACCAGTTAAAACCTTTAGAGAATTTAAATCTCTCGAGAAATTTGATACTCCCGTAGTAAAAGAAAAAATATCTGATTTTGGGATTGCAGAAGGCTACCAATTTAATGGGCTTAATGCCGAACAAGACAAGAATTGGCTTGATATAGCGAATGATGTATTTGAAAAGATTGATAATACAAAAAGGTACATCGAAGAACTTACTAATGATGAGTTAAAAGAGTTACCTGTTGCGATAGAACCGGTTACTATTAGTAATGTAACCTATACCGTTGGGATCGCCAAAGCTGTTTTTAAACCAGCACATACAGAGCTTACAGTTTTTCTTAGGGTAGAATTACCAGAAACCACAACTACTTCAACAACCACAGCAGAAGGAACAACTACGACGACAAAAAATAAAAAAGATGTATTGATTTTAGGAGCATCTAATATCAAACTATCCCATGATGGCGGGATAGATGGAGATGCCAGACTACATCTAATTTCACAATATACGATGAATCTTAATAGTGGTGCCATCTTACTTACACTAAAAGGAAGTTTTGAAAACCCAGGCACCTATGCAGTAATCGACTGTTTTGGTTTTAAAAAACTGGGGATAGATGCCAATATCAAATTCACCGATGGATTATTGTTTCCGGTAGATGAAAACGGTAAAAAGAAAACGGGCTATGTTAATAGTGATTTTAAAATAGTAGCAGAAGACTGGAATGATATGATAGTTAACATATCATTACCCGAATTTGGAGTCACAGGAGCAGCAGAAGGTACTACTTTTAAACTAAAAAATGCAGTACTGGATTTTAGTGATTTGAATAATGACGAGTCGATGCCATCAGGATATTTAAATACATATTATCGTGAGAACCCCAATTTGTGGAGAGGAGTATACGTACAAGATTTAGAAGTTGTTTTACCCAAAGCATTCGAGAAACAAAATAATGATGAAAGAGTTGCTTTTGGTGCTCGAAACCTGATTATCGATGGCCAGGGAGTAACCGGTAAATTTACAGGAGATAATATTCTTACACTTGATGAAGGATCAGCTTCGGGATGGGCATTTTCGTTAGATCACTTTTTACTGGATATTGAAGTAAATAAGTTAAAAGGAGGAGAATTTGAGGGACAGATCATATTACCTGTATCCGAAGTCGATAAGGTAAATTATATCGCAATAATCCAACCCGATGAATATACTCTTAGTGTATCTAATACCGAAGATATCAATTTTGATGTATGGAATGCAGAAGTAACCTTAACACCAGAATCTTATATAGAACTAAAGGTTAAGGATGACAAGTTTAGGCCCAAAGCAAGCTTAAACGGGTCTATAAATATTGCATCTGGGTTAAAAAAAGAAGAAAGTACATCAACAGATACTAAAAAAGATAAGACTGTCGATTTTAAGGGAATTGTATTTAAGGAAATGGTCATACAAACCGAATCTCCAAAATTTTCGGTTGGTTCTTTTGGGTATAGAGGAAAAATGAAAATTGCTAATTTCCCTTTAACGGTGAATGAAATAAGATTAGAAGCCTCTTCTGATAATAAAGCAGCACTTGTTTTTAATTTTAATATCAATCTTACCTCAGAAAGAGATGGGGCTAATGGTGGAGGAGCCGAATTAAAAATTAATGCGCTCTTAGATCAAAGTGAAGGTAGAGATCGTTGGAAATATGATGGCATAGATTTAAATAGTGTCAATGTGGAAATGTCTGTGGCGGGGATAGAGCTAAAAGGAGCCATCTTTATTTTTGAAGACGACCCAACTTATGGTACCGGTTTTGCCGGGGCAGTAGGGGCCAAGTTCACTACAGGAATGGAGCTAGAGGTCGAAGCCAAAGCATTATTTGGTAGAACCGATAGTTTTAGATATTGGTATACAGATGCCAGTGTGACCTTACCGCAAGGGATTCCTATTTTTCCCGGGTTTGAGATTAATGCGTTTGGAGGAGGTTTCTATAACCGCATGCATATGGCTGGGACTACAAAGCAGAAAGATGCACAATACACTCAGATAGGAGCATCAAAATCGGGAGTTATCTATGAACCGTACAAAGAAAATGGTTTAGGGATGAAAGCATCGGTAGGGATTATCACAGCAGGGTCGCCAGACCTGTTTAATGCAACGGTAGAGTTTGGTATGACATTCCGTAAATCAGGAAGTTTAGGCGAAATCTATATGAAAGGCAAAGGTAGGCTTATCGCATCAATACCTGGTGACTTTTATGAAACAATCAATAAGCAATTAAGTGATATAGCAAATGGTTTGGAGGTAAAGGTGCCATTTGTACCTGATGGGGCAATTACTGCAGATGTATACACCAAATTCGATTTTAATAATAAAATTTTTCATTCTACATCAGAGGTATATGTGAACCTTTTCGGAATCCTAGAAGGTGTTGGAGATAATGGACGAGCAGGATGGATGGATTTTTACGTAGATCCAAACGAGTGGCATATTTTGATAGGAACTCCCGATGATCCTATTGGTATAGCATTAGATTTGGGATTTGTAAAAATGAACACAAAAAGCTACTTCATGTCGGGAGATAATATCCCGGGGCCACCATCGCCACCTGATATAGTTACAAGACTCTTGGGAGTAGATGCGAGAGAAATTGATAATCGTGATCTTAGGTCACTTAGTGGTGGTAGAGGCATGGCATTTGGATCCAGTATAAGCCATAGTTCAAAACATAAGTTTTTAATATTCTACGCACAATTTGATTCTGGGATAGGGTTTGATGTTATGATGAAAGATTATGGAGAAGCACGTTGTAAAGGCTCTTCGGGACAAATAGGGATGAACGGTTGGTATATCAACGGGCAATCTTATGCCTATCTGCAAGGAAAAGTAGGGTTGAAAATCAAAGTATTTGGATTTAAAAAGAAAGTATCCATTTTCCAGGGAGGAGGAGCTATATTAATGCAGTCCCGATTCCCAAATCCGGCATGGTTTAAAGGATACCTGGCAGGCCGTTACAATATATTAGGAGGCATGGTCAAAGGAAGCTTTAGATTTAAAGTAGAATTTGGAGAAAAATGTGAGATAGAAGGGGATAGT
This sequence comes from Aquimarina atlantica, assembly GCF_000626715.1. Lineage (GTDB taxonomy): Bacteria > Bacteroidota > Bacteroidia > Flavobacteriales > Flavobacteriaceae > Aquimarina > Aquimarina atlantica. The sequence goes on from NZ_AQRA01000009.1 coordinate 251,329, forward strand.
GTATTAGATGGTATGGTTGTTATAGGCGATATGACCCCAAAAGAGAGCTCGGTAGATGTAGATGTTTTTGCAGCACCACAAGTCGTATTTAATATGCCGATCAATAAAGTGTTCGAAATTCCCGATGATGAAGGGGATCAGAAATATCGTATCCTTATGGATAAATTTGAGGTGAGTGATAATGGAAAACCCCTACAAGGAGAAATAGAATGGAACAACAGTAATGATGTGGCAATGTTCTATTCTCATGAAATATTGCCGCAAAATACTCAAATTAAAGCATTTGTACAGTTACATTTTGAAGAATATAAAAATGGGCAATGGCAGATCATCAAAGAAAATGGTAATGTATCTACAGAGACCAAAGAAGTGAATTTTACTACAGGAGAAGCCCCTAAAACGATTTCATTACAAAATATCAAATATATGTATCCGGTGATAGGGCAAAAGAATTTCTTTACCGAAGAATATAATGTTGGATACGTTAATCTAAAGCGAGGACAGAAGTATCTGTTTGATCCAGTACCTAACTGGAATAAAACAATGATGATGAGTACGGATTCTGGAGAAGAATTGGTTGTAAACTTCACATATAATGAAGGCAAAAAACAACTCACCTATGCTATTCCGGAAGGAATAAGTACTAAGACAGCGTATCATGTGGCGATTAAATTGATTCCTCCAAAAGAGGAAAAGCCGAGTAATATAGCCGAATCCTATACTAAAACAGAATTAGGGGATGATGAATCTGGAAATGATGTCGAAATAAGAACCCGAAAAGCCGAAGGAGTGATCACCCAGGGAGAAGAACGAGAATTGCTGACCTATGATTTTAAAACAAGTGAGTATACCACTTTTAGGAAAAAGATGAAAGCAATGAATATAAGTGATCACCTATATACCTTAGATGTAAAGCCCTATGGAATAGTGCTTACATCAAAAATAAATCGTCAAGAACCTTTTGATCTGGTAGAATTAACCGGAAACCAATATTCTGGAGGGGTTCCTTTGGTTAAAGCTGTAGCAAGGCTTAATGATTCATATTATAGAAAAAAGGTGAAGCCTTTACTCTATGAGAATTACCCGTTAGGTGGTCTTACAGTAAAAAGAGATATAAGCAAGGTAGGCGTTCCTCCAATAGAAGGTGTCGAAGCTAAATCATCATACTTAGCATATTTAGAAAATGATCTTGAGGATGAGATTATCGGGTTTAACCCCTATCGATATGATTTAAGTCTGTACTATTATAGAGACTATGTAGATTTAAGCTACCAATTGATCAATTCGGATCTCCCATGGGAAACAGATAAACAATATTTAAACTTAGTTACGGGCAAATTTCCAGTAATGGAAATCGACAAAACTTATCAGGCAGAGTTGAAATATATATTACCGGGGCAGATAAGCAGAAGTAATCATGTACTATCATATGAGTATGGAAACTAATAAGATCAAAAATATGCGTAGCGTCGTAGTATTGCTATTATCGTTCTCAATATGGAGTCAAAAGCCTATTGGAGAAGATCCCCCATCGGTACAGGTGATGAGCAGGGTGACCAAAGAAACCATTATGTTACGATGGGCAGTTACCACCCCTACAGCTTGGAAACATGCTAACAAATACGGGTTTACTATAGAACGCAAAACTATTGTAAGAGCAGGAGAGATTCTTAGAGAACAAGAAATAAAAAAAATAACACCAACTCCTATATTACCAAAACCAATAGCAGCATGGGAAGAGTTTGCCAGTCAGAATGATTATGCAGCTATTGCTGCACAGGCTATCTATGGCGACGACTTTGATGTAGAACTAAGTGAAGGAGGTACAGATATGATGAGTATTGTGAACCTGTCTCAAGCCCTGGAGCAACGTTTCTCTTTTGCTCTGTATGCAGCAGATCAAAATTTTGAAGTCGCAAAGTATTCTGGATTGGCCTATGTGGATACAGATGTAAAACCTAATGAGAAATACCTATACATCATAAGAACTGCAATTCCTGAAGAAAAAATGACTGTAGCACATGGCGGAGTATATCGTGGATTGGTAGACTATATCGAGTTACCCACACCAAGAGACCTTGTTGGGATATTTAAAGATAAAAGTGTACTACTAAGCTGGAATTCTACTTCACTGGCAGATTATTATAATAATTATATCATAGAACGATCAGATGATAATGGTGACACGTTTACGTCTTTGAGCGATGTACCCATAATTAATATGGGAGAAAAAGAGGAAAAGACTACAGATCGTATGTTTTATATCGATAGTTTACCACAAAATAATAAAGAATATCAGTACAGGATAAAAGGGATATCGCCTTTTGGAGAAACAAGTCCATCCTCAAAAGTTGTTTCCGGATCAGGAAAGAAAGCTTTGGCGTATAACCCAGCAATAAAAGAAGCAAAGTTACAATCAGATAATAGCACAGCAATAATCACCTGGGAGTTCCCCGAAGAAGGATTAGAAACCCTGAGTCATTTCGAATTAAACAGATCAGATGCCATCAAAGATAACTACCGGGTAGTGGTTTCTGATATTGCTAAGACCACAAGAAGTATTGAGTTCAAAAATTTAAGTGTAATTAATTACTTTACAATAACAGCCGTTGGTGTAGATGGTACAAAAAGAGCTTCTTTTCCGCAGATGGTACAACCCGTGGATGATACGCCACCAATAACTCCTTTTGGACTTACAGGAGTTATTGACTCTACAGGAATAGTACAATTACAGTGGAATGCCAATACCGAACCTGATTTTTTGGGATATCGTGTGTTTAGAGCAAATCTTGAGAACGAAGAGTTTACACAGATCACTTTTCGTACCATATCCCAAAATACTATTGTAGATACAATAAATATAAAAACCCTGAACAATAAAATCTATTATAAAGTTCAGGCGTTTGATACGCGGTATAACCCCTCAGGGTTTTCTGAAATATTAGAACTTAAGAAACCCGATATCATACCACCTACAAAACCGGTTTTTAAATCGTTTCGTGCAGATAAGGGAATAATAGAATTACATTGGATAACCAGTAGCAGTGTTGATGCATCAAAAACCCTGGTGTACCGTAAAGAAAAAGGCAAAGAATCCTCCTGGCAGTTGGTATCAGAAACTGATATCCCCCAGAATCGGTATCAAGATGCTACAGCAATACCTGCATTAACCTATCTATATACTCTGGTAACTGTGGATGAATCTGGATTAGAATCAGAACCGGTAACGCCTTTAACGATTAGTTTACCGGATAACAAATCCAAACCAGAAATAGATAGATTTACTGCAGTTGTAAACCGTGAAGAAAGACAAATAGGGATAAACTGGAGATATACTGCAAAAGGAGTTAAAGAATTTTTATTATACAAGGCAGAAGAAGGGAAACAACCCACAAGATATAAGATATTTTCGAATACAGAAACCAAATTTACAGATCACCAACTCACCGTAAATACAAGATACACCTATCTATTACAGGCAGTATTCGATTCGAGGGCTAAATCCCCAATTAAAAAAATTGAAGTAGAATATTAAAGAAAAGATATGAGAAAGATAATACTTATTTTAATACTCTTAAGTTGTATAGGGCATGTAAAGGCCCAAAAATATACTGTTGTAGTCGAAGGAAAAGTTGGAAAACCTGGTGGTAGTCAGAGTTGTGGAAATAATAGAGGGCTGTTAAAAATAAAATTACATTATAATAACGGAACTTCAGAAACGATTCATGATAAAGACGGTATAGGATTTATGAATACTGATTATGCATATGAAAAAGAGTTCGATGTGTCTAACAAAGTTATAGCCATAGAGTTTGATTCTAGAATTGAAAGAAAAAGTGGTGGGACATGCGGAGGAACACGAGTGCAGAAAAAAATAGATATAGATACTTATTGCGGTGGTAAAATGTATTTTAATACTAATACAAATGACGTTATTTATCATGCTTTAATACCTGGAAACGCATTTATAGCTATATATCCAAAGATAGAATTATCATATAAAGAAGGTAATGATATTGTAGAAGAATACAAAATCTGTAAAAGTAGTAAAGTTGGTATAGAAGCAACTACTGGTTTTGGTGCAAATACAAATTATAAGTGGAGTTTTTTTGATGAAGTTGGCACCAAAGAGGTGAGGCCTCCAGAATTAGCAGAGTTGATTAAAAAGAGAAATGCAGCATTAGGAAACTTGAACAGATGTAAACAACTGAATCCAAAAGATTGGGAAAGAAGATGTTTTAGAGAAAAAGAAAAATATGATGAAGCCGATGCCGCGTATAATGAATACATAAATGACCCCACCAAACCAAACTGGATAACAGTACCCTTTGGTTGGAGACCTATCCCAGATTCAAATATTCAAGGAAAAGCAAGTATTTTACTTGGGTTAAGCAATTTGTACCCTAAAATTTCTGATCAAAATCAGGCAATAGATAATAGAATAAGAGTTAGGGCTGATCCTGGCTGTCTTAACCCTAGAAGCCTTTCTAATATACTTACTATTGTCTATATGCCAGATTTACCAAAGATGACTATGGTAACTCCAAAAAATCCTAGTTGTGCTACTACCAATGATGGAGAGTTTACGATTACATTCAATAGACCATTAAATAGTAATGAGAGAATCAACCTTTCTTTAGAAAAGAAAAATCCTTTAGGTGAATACGACCCACACAGTGTTGCTGGGGTTAATAAAACCAATATGCCAGGAACCACATTTGTTTGGGGAAATATAGAAAAAGGAGAATACAGGGTTACCTTTACCGGAGGGAAGATAGGTCCAGAAGATGTAACCTATTGTCATGATGACAATTCTGAGGAGTTTACAATAACCAGCCCACCAGAAATTAAATTTGACGCCACACCAACTCATCCAAAATGTTATGTTGATAAAGGTAAAATAGTCATAAATGTAACTTCAGGCAGTGCTAATCAATATTCTTTAGATGGAACAAACTGGACAGGTTTTACAGAGTCTGGCGTTACTATTGAGGATTTACCTCCTGCTACCTATACGGTGTGGGTAAGTAAAAATGGTAATTGTGCAGTTTCTAAGACTGATATCACAATAAATAAGGCTACACAAATCCAGCATGAAGAAGGTGATATTATCCATCCGGGAAAACCTGAAGCCGAAGATGCAAGTATTCGGGTAAACAGGGTATGGGGTGGTAACCCCAAAACAGAGGGTGTTACAAAGTATTATGATGCTACTCTCGTTACCGAAAAAGGAAAAACTATCGGGCCTTTTAAAGCATATACGAATGGGTTTAGTATTGAAGAGTTACCGGCAGGGACTCATAAAATAATCTATACAGATGCAAATCAATGTACCAAAGAAATAAAATTAAGTACATTGATTGACCCTAAACCTATAGAACTTACATTTACTGAAGAACGAAACTGTTCTAATGATAACCTTGGAGAAATAACAGTTAAGATAACTGGTGGGTATCCAAAATCAACAGATCCTGATGCCCTTGATAATTATGATATTATATGGTATGAAGAAGGAGAAATATTTCCTTATTCTAACGAGGCTACTATTATGGGAGAGTATGGAGTATTGTATACGGTAGAAGTAAAAGATTTTAGAAAGGGATATGCAAAAAAAGAAAGGATACAAATAACAAAATATTCTAATATTGATAGTATTGACGATAAAAACATTACAGTAACTCATAACATTATTTATGGAGGCAAAAAAGGAACTATACATATTAGAGAAATAACAGGAGGGGAACCTCCTTATAGAATAAATTGGGAGCGAGTAGATGGAGAACCCTTTTCTGCCATAGGTGATAAAATAATAGATTTATCCGCAGGAGAGTATATAGCCACAATTAATGATGCTACTAATAAATGTCCAATTACTAAAAAGATTACTGTAAACGAGCCTGATGAGCTTCTGGTTAGTATAAAAGAGAGTACGCCGATTCCTTGCTATAATGGAGAAGGTATCCTTTCTGCAAAAGTAACAGGTGGGAGTTTGAAGTATACATATCAATGGTATAAAAATGGTAAAAAAGTTGTTGGAGAGGAGTCTGATAGTTATTCTAATATTGAAAAAGGAAAGTATAGTGTTCGTGTCGAAGACGGAGTTACTTTTGCCGAGGCTTTTATAGATTTTCAGGAACCTGATATATTGCTTTTGTCTAAAGTATCCAAAGTTGATGCTTCTTGTTTTGGTGAAAAAAACGGTAAAATTACGTTATATCCTCAAGGAGGTACTCGCCCTTATTATTTTTCTATAGACGATAAAGTTACATATATTTCAGAAGATGATCTTACTGGTTTTACTATTACGGGATTAGGAGCTGGTGATTATAAGGTATGGCTAAAAGATTATAATGGCTGTGAAATACTAACTCCCAAATCAATAAAGCTTGGATCACCAGATGAGATTATCATTACAAAAGAAACGATTACTCATGCAACAACTGTAAATGGGACCAATGGTAGTATTATATTAGAGAAGATTGTTGGGGGAGTAGGAGTATATACATATAGTTGGAGTAAAGAAGGGGATGCAAAATTTACCAGTACAACACGAGATATAAAAAATTTGTCAGCAGGTAAATACACAGTTGCTATACAAGATAAAAATTCCTGTACTGTGGCAAAAACTTTTGAAGTAGGTGAACCTCTTCCGATCAAGGTGACAATTGACGAAGAAACTCAGATATTATGTTATGGTGATGTTATAGAAGAAGTAATAGCCGTAGTAGAAGGCGGATACCCTATCATATCAACTCCTTCAGACTTCGAATATCGATGGTATGAGGTAAATAGTAGTGGAGATGTGGCTATAAATACGGATTTTTCTCTGGATCGTCTTCAAAATTTAAAAGCGGGAACTTATAAAGTAATCGTGAATGATTCTGAAGGGGCCAGTGCCGAAAAGGTAGTAACTTTTACCCAACCTGATGAGTTAAAAGTAGAACTGGCAAAGGAGCCTACCCCGATTATTTGTTACGGAGAGACTACAGGAACTATTGATATTACCGTTAAAGGAGGGCCTAAGGACGAAGAAGGAATATATTTACCATATGTATATAGTTGGACAAAAGCAGAAGATCCGGATTTTGTATCGACATCAGAAGATCTTCATAATCTGGCAGCAGGAACGTATACGGTTATAGTAACGGATGCCAATGAATGCCAGGTTACAATGGAAGTCAATATAAAAAGTCCTGTAGAGATGACAGTGGATTTGGGAGAAGACACTACATTATGTGTGGATCAGAGTCTTGTGCTAAATGCAACGATAACAGATCCCGATGCAACATATCTTTGGACTTCTGTAGATGGCTATAAGAGTACAGAGCCTGTCATCGAGATAAGAGATTCTAGTATTTATACAGTAGTAGTAACTAATGCTAAAGGGTGTACTGTATCAGATAGTATATTTGTAGATTATTTACCAAAAAATATTTCAGCTAGTTTTATTGCATCAACTCAGGTTTTTGCAGGAGAGAAGTTTGTAATTGTAGATAACAGCGATCCAATACCTAACTATGTAGAGTGGAAATTCCCAGAAGAAGCTGTTGTAACTTATGAAGATGATAATTATGCAGAAGCGATTTTTGAAACTCCGGGAGAATATGAAATTACATTACAAACATACCTTGGGTTGTGTACTGCTATGACTACAAAAACAATTGTTGTTGTAGAAAAAGAAATTGAAAACGAAGGAGAAGGAGAAGAAAATCCGGATATCCAAAGCTTTATTGAGTACATGGTATATCCAAACCCTACTACAGATGGAAGGTTTAAGGTAGAAGTAGAGCTACAAAAATCACAACCTATTAATGTTAAGGTTTTTAATATGATTAATAATACCCTCATCGATTCGAAATCAGGAGAAGGTAATGATACCTATACATTCGACTATGATATGTCGATATTACCATCAGGAATATATTTTGTGCTATTAGAAACTTCATCTGCGAGCCAGGTGAGAAAATTGGTGATAGAGTAGTAATGAAAAAACATAATTAGGTTTGAACAGAGCTGTTTGTTTCATAGAAATAAGCGGCTTTGTTTTTTTATGGTATAAATTACCGGGGGTATATATTTATTAAATGAGTTCATATGGTAGAAGCAGATAGAACAGCTATAGCTGGCTATGAGTATAGAAGAAATATTAATGACGTTAACCGAAGAGGATCCCAGAAATATTAAAAACAGTAAGAGAAATTATTCTTTTTGAAGAAGACTAGAAGTACTCATCTTAGTATTTTCTAAGTTTTTAACTCTTCTTTTTGCATTAATTTTCGTCATTCATAATTTCTTCTAGATCATTCATTGCTTCAGCATAAATAATTTTGGGGACATTCTGTAATGCGATAAGACGATGATCTGCTTCATTTCGAGGTTCTGAAAACCAAAAACAATCAGTTTGAACAAATCCCAGGGGAGTAAAAAAGCATTTTCCTAAAACCATCTCTTCATCATACATCCCTTGAATTTGCAAGTTATTAGTTTCTACAAAAACTTCTATTCTACCTTCCTTAAACGCTTTTTTATATGATAATATACTTCCGCCATTTCCGATACTACCTCTTCTCCAGCCTCTTTTTTGTGCTCTGGTTTTAAACTTTCCTGCAGTTAAGGTCCTGCCTTTAAAATTTGTAGATAATGTTACCTTATATAACTTTCTGGGAAGTTGGATTATATTTCTGTCTAATTGTTGAATAACTGGAATTATTTTTTGATTCTCTAAATATTTCTTCCATTTCATTTTTATGTTAGACTTCAGAAAAATAGGGTGTACCAGTCGTATTTGATCATCATGATTAATATCTACAGATTCTTGTTTATAGTTTTTTAATTTACCATTTGCAGTTATGATGAAGGTGTCTTCATCATTTTGCTGCCAAATCAGGGTTTGTCCGCAAGCAAAAGCAATGGGGTGATTGAGAAATAATTTTTTCCAATTTTTTGCTTTCCAAAACCTCTGTATAACCAGATAATTCTCTAAGCTATGCTTAAAATGGTGTATGGTATGTTTACGTATAGCATTTAAATTGTTTAGCGTTTTCTTGATATCTTCAGATGTTTCGATAATTGATTTTACCTGCTTTCCTTGTTTATTTTTAAAACTAAACTTAAGCTGTGGGCCTATACATATTATATATCCGTTACTTAATACTTTTTTCTGATTTATAAAATTAAAATCAGGAATCATACTATCTTTCAATTCGAAATAAGTGAGTCCCAATTGCTCTGCTATAGATTCAAGTGCTTCTTCTGCTGCATAACGAATATTATGATGCTTCTTATAAAAGTGCTGAATGATTTGATCTAATGCTAATGCAGCTCTACGCGTTCCTAAAACTCCTAGAATAATACAGGCGTTTACATTTTTATCATGTATAGCAATATTTTGCAGAGGCACGATCAATCGATAATCTCCCAATTTTCCTAACATAGCAAAACCAGGTTTTGTAACCATTTTCAAGCCAGTGTTTTCTACCATATTTTGAAACAAAGCATAAGCAAAATCAGCCCCTTTTTTTTGATCGAGTAGTGCATACATAGGTTCTACTTCTATATCTACATCAATTTTTTTAGAACTGATTTGTCTGTAAAACAGATAATATACTTCTGTTATTGATAGTATAGTGCCATCCTGCCATTGTAATTCGGGTAAAGTCCCAGCCCATTTTGGGATAGGGTTATCTAGTTTTCCTCTTTGCAATGCCAGGTGAATACGTTTTTTGATATCTTCGATAGATATTTTACTCTGATTCTTGTGACTATAAAATGAACGCACAGCAATATTACGTATATCTTCTAAGATCTCTTTTTCGACTGTAGGTTGTAACGAAGCGATTGCTTCTTCACATCTTATTTTACTTAAGACAAAAACTCCAGCTTTTCTTTCCTCTTTTTTTTCTGATAAGGTTAGTTCTTTTGCTTTATAAAAAATATCATTTGTTGGATATCTAGATAATAAAGAAGCAGCTAAATCTGCCAGATCCTGATATTCAGAACATGCAATATCCCATATCAGATCGTAATATTTTGAGAAATCTAACCCTTCGAGTAATGCAAAGGCTTGCCTGTAATGTGCAATAGTATGGTTACCCTTTATGTTTGTTTTTAAGGCTTCTATTGCAATTTCTATTGCATCTTGTTTGTAACAATCAACAATATACTGAACAACCTCAAGATTTAGCTGTTTTGTGTTTTTTACAAATGAGAATAATTCGGTTTTTGTTTCTTTTCGAAAATGTTTGCATACCCAACCAATAAATTTAGGAATTTCATCCCTAAATGCCCCTGTTGTAGAAGGCCAATTAACGGTACAATTATTTTGACTTGAATTTTGGTGTTCTGCAATATAAGGTAACACTTTTTTTATATGTGCTACAGTTGGTTTCCTATATTTTTTTCTGGCATTGCTAAATAAAATTCTATAACATTGCATCACAGAACAGATACAATCAGAACCTTTCATTTTTTCTACTACGAAGGATTCGAATTTTTTTAGATTGATTTTACACAATTCTTCTAACCAACTAAAGCGAATATGTTTTTGAGCTTCTTTTCCTGTATAGTATAGAGGAAGCTTTTCTAAAAGTGTATCAAGTAAATTTTGCTCTGTAGTACCCAGTAATGACAATAATGGTTCTATGTAGTTTTCGTTTTTTAATAATTGTATAGTTCTTGTTTCATCTTCTTTGATGAGTTTAAGGATTACTTTTCCTACAGAATTAACAGTTTTATCTTCTCTTAAGAAGGATGCTTGTCCTGTTGCATTTAAATACGCAGAAAGAGAAATCCACATATCTATATTAAAAGGATCCAAAACTTTTAATGTTAAACCAAAGAAGTCTTCTTCTTTTTTTTCTGTTTTTAGTTGAGGGAGAAACCATTCTTTAAAAAAAACCTTGTAATACCCTTCAGTATGAGTATCTTTTACATAAAAAAAAGTACCATTACATATAAACGCAAGGAGGCGTTTATCGATAAAACTCCATTCTTGTATTGGATTAAGTAAAATGGGTAAACGATCAAAAATAGATGTTTTTGATCTTGTTATTTGTGGTAACTCATCAGATCCTCCAAAAATATACTTTAAGATGTTTTCAAAATTTGCTCTATCACAGTTGTTGTACATCTTTTTGCGAAAATCATGAAGTACATCAACCCATTGTTTTTTTCTTTGAGCAACCAGTTCAATTATATCTTCATTCATTTTTTTTACAAAGATCATTCTAAATTATAATGTATCATTTGATCTATATCAAATTCGGTTTTAGGACTTTCGTATCCTGTGTAATAATTAAATCGGTTGTTTGACTTTAGTGTTTTGAGTCTAAGTCTAATTAGAAGTGAATACTGTATTTTTTAAAATACAGCTAATAAAAAAGAAGTTAAAAATTCTGTTTTTTCCTATCTCAGAATTTAGAATAAGACTACTATTTGGATACCCTGTTTTCAGGGTGTTCTTTTTTCACTGAAAAGGGTGTTTGGCAGCCCTTCTAAATGCATCAAATTTGTGATGTTAATACGAATAAAAACCATAAATAATTAACACATAAATAAATCATGAAAAAAGTAATCTTAAATCTTTCATTAGTAATAGCGATACTAGCAGTATCATGTAAAAACGAAACCAAATCAGATACATCAGTTTCTAAAGACGAAGTAGAAAAAGTTGAAGAAAAAACAGAAGAGAACACTTCTTCGAAATCTGCTAACGGAGTGCCTAATTTTAGCGATGATAAAGTCCAGGAGTATGTGAATTCTTATGAAGCTTATATCGAAGAGTATAAGAAAGTTGTAGAAAGTAAGGATATGACGGCTTTTGCTTCTCTTGGAGAAAAAGGACAAAAATTAGGACAACAAGCTCAGGAGGTAATGGGGAATCTTTCTGGCGAAGATGTTAAAAAACTAAATGATTACATGCAGAAAAAATCTGAGCAGTTACAAGAATTGTCTAAGAAACTAATGCAGTAAGCTTTAGTAATTTATTAGTTTAGTTAGTGGGTTGAGTTTGGCAGGCCTTATTCTATACGTAGAATAGGGCCTGCCTATTTATACATTAGATATACATTAATCTCCATCATTATCTGTAGGTGTAATGATAATAGATAATGTACTTCCTACATCGTTATTTAACAATACAACCAGGGTTTTGATTTCATTATAAACTTCTTCTACAGCTTGTTTTTGTTGGTCTATAGCTAGATGTAAAGGCATTGTAATTTTGTTTATAGCTGTATGAATTAGAGTAAACTGAGCTTTAATACGGTCATTAATAGTCGAATTTTTGGTAATAAATTCTACATTATCAGAAATTCCCAATCCAGAAGAGGTAAAATATACATTTTCGATGGTTTTAATATTATTTTCTATCAAATCAAGAGAAATTTCACTTCTAAAAGCCTGTAGGATCTGAGGGTTGGTACTTGATGTGTTTTCAAGGCCTGCTGGTTTTCCTAATTTTGCTTTTTTAATGGTTTCAGCAACATTAAACATACCATTAAATATCATATTTAATGAACCATTTAATCCAGTTTCTGTATTGGTTATAAAAGTGTTCGAATAATTTTCTCCATTTTCATTCCATATTTCTGAAAGTAAAATTGCTTTTTCTTTAAGATTTGTTGTGATACTTGTTAAGTATTCGGTTCTTCTTGGGGTAGAAGAGAAAAGAGATACTATATCGGCATTAGATGTACCAGTATCGGCAAATAGCAAATATTCAATCCCTGTAAGTCCTTTGGCTCTGGTACTAATCGACTCTGCAATTATTTCGGTATTTTGTGCGATCGAATTATCTATTGCTTCAGTAAATGTAGGCCAGTTAAATAACAGTTCGTGCATGAATAGTTCTTTGGGCCTTCCGATATTAAAGACATATATATTTGCATAAGATTTTGCAGCTTCTTTCCATTTATTTTGCGCAATTAATAGTTTTTCTTCGGATTGATCTGAAGCAAAATTAGATACACTTTCTTCTAGTTCTATTGCTTTATCTTTAAATGATGCTATAGAGGGTAGAATACTTCCCGAAGTAATATCCGATAGCATTTGTGAAGTATTAAACTTATTATCAGAATCCCCATTAGTGTTTTTGTCATCACTACTACAAGAGTAAATAACAAGAACTGAAAGAAGGATAATGGCAGTGTTAACTATTTTTATAGGTATTTTCATTGTTATAGTGAGTTTATAAATGCAATAAGTTCTTGCCTTTGCGATTTAGGTAATTTTTTAAATTCGTTCAGGCTATTTTCGGCTTCTCCACCGTGCCATAAAATGGCTTCTTCAATATTTCTTGCACGACCATCATGAAGAAAAAAAGTATGATTATTTATGGTTTTGATTAGACCTATGCCCCAAAGAGGTTGTGTTCTCCATTCTCTTCCGTTTGCTTTAAAATCGGATCGGTTATCTGCCAAAGCTTCTCCCATATCATGTAACAAAAAATCTGAATATGGATTGAATACAACACCTTCGATTAGTGGGGTAGAAGGCGAATTACCTGCTATGTATTTGGTTTGATGGCATGATATACATTGTAAATCATTAAAAAGTACTTTACCTTTCAATACATTTTCATCTTTAAAGTTTCGACGTATAGGAACCCCTAAAGTTCTTTGATAAAATACAACTCTTTCTAATTGTAAATCTGTTACTTCTGGCTCTCCACCATTAGCTGCATTCATACAATCTACTTGGGAAGTTGGGCAATTATTTTCTGGTAAAAAAGAAGTTGTAAGTCCCATATCTCCATGAAATGCGCTAAAAACTTGTTGTTCTAAAGAGGGTTGATTTGCTTTCCAGCCATATTTACCAAGTCTTAATTGATTTTCTTTTACATCCCATACATAATTAGGTTTACCAGAGATTCCGTCATTGTCTGCATCATGTTCATCGGCATGTGCCAAAATAGAGGCTTCTGGTAAAGCATCAATTAATCCCATTCCAATAGTTTGAGTACCTACTCTTGGAGAGGTTAATACATCTTGTAGTGATCCAAACTGCTCATCATAGATTTCATATATAGGTTTTTGAAGCGTATACGTTTCTCCATCTGAATATGACCCTTCTATAATTTCATAGGTTGCCCTTATTTTTGCTTCATGCAAAATACCACTATTGGCTTTATCCTGTATTTGAGTTCCATAATTGGTAACGGGATTGGGCCCTCCGTTTTCACCTATTCCTGGCATGCTTATTCGCATTAAAAAACCATTAGAACCTAAAATGTTTTCTGTAATTGGGAGCCCTCGACCATCTTTACTGTGACAACTGGTACATGCTCTGCTATTAAATGTGGGACCCAGGCCATCTCTAGCTGTAGTAGATGCGGGAGAAGATACCCATGCTTGATTAAATAAAGAATTTCCTATACCGAAAAATATTTGCTCTTCATCAGAAAGGCCGGGGATTGCTCTTCCGAAAGCATTACTGGTTTGCGAGTTAATAGTGAGTCTACCGGCCAAGAATTCTTCTCCGTCCTCATAAACGGCTTGATTGGTTGGAGTCGGGTCTGTGTATTCATCATCACTACATCCAAAAAATGATAGCAGATAAAAACTGAAAAGGGTAACATATAAAAACTTTTTTTTCATAAAAGTAGTAGTGTGGTTTTTTTAACAAGAAAAGCCCCATGCATACACATGAGGGACTTTTCCACTTTTCAAAACAATAGCATTAATATTGAGTGGCTCTTATAATGTAATGTTTAATTTAGATGCCGAAGCACTTATTTCTTTAGCTTGATCTCTTAATGCAAGAACAGCTTGAATAACAATACCACCAGAAGTTAGAGTTTCTTCTTCTATAAGCTGATCAAACTTTTTGGTGTCACTAATATTGCTAAGAATTGTATTTATTCTGGATATTGATAACGCTGCAGCAACTTTAAGTTTTTCTGCTTGATCCGCATCAGCTTGTTTAACCAGATCGTATAGTGATGGACCACTAATGTTACCATATTCTCCAAAAAGCACATTGTTTACACCTTTGGCATTGGTATATATATCTCTATGTGTATTATCAGAAAAACAAGAGTGTTCATCTTCTTGATTTTGTTCTACGGCCACGGCCATTCTTTCTGTAGATAATTCTTCTCCGGTCATAAAAAAGATACCGGCCATCATATTTTTTAAGGCTTCATCTTCTGGTAATGCAAGGAATGTATTTCTATATACACCACCTTCTACCCATGTATCAACAAGAGATTTAAGGTCTTTAACCAAAATACTTGTCACTACTTTAAGGTAAGTACCTCTTCGGTCTTGATTTTGATTCGTACCAGAACTACCTGTTATATAATCGGTATAAGCTCTTTGTCCTGGTAACCCGTTAGACGGATCTGCAAAATCCTGACCCCAAAGTAAAAATTCTATGGCATGATAACCTGTACTGATATTTTTATCAAGTACACCATTACCACCAGCTCCTTCATTTAAACCAATTAATGCAGTCTCATCTATGGTTATAGAAGTATTGTTGATAATCCCCTCTGAAGTAACACCCCCAGAATTATCACGAACATAGTCTATGTAATTTTCATCAAGTGGCCATGCGTTAAGTTGCCCTTCAGTTTTTCCTTCATCTATTGGTCCGTTAGATTCTCGATAAGCTTCAGTTTGGCCATAAGGTTCTCTAGCTGCAAGCCAGGCATTTTTGGCAGCCTGAAATCCATTCTCTGTGGGGTTATCTACAAAAGCATTGATAGCAGTTTGCATTTCTAAAGCTCTGTCGTAAGAATCTTTATAAGATTGATATACAATATTTGCGTAGTTTTTTATTACCGCAGATTTTGTTACCGTTTCGTTACCGTTAGCTGGAGCATCATCATCACTGCTACAACTTACAATACTTAGGATAGCACCTGTTATTAAGGCTATCACTTTAACATTAACTTTCATTTCACTTAATTTAGACTAGTTATAAATAGATGGCAAATCTAAATGTTAAGAATTAAGTAAACAAATTTTATTTAGATTAAATTTAAATAAAATAACACACACCAAAACTGAATATATATTGGGCAACTAAATATTCTATTTTTGAATAATCTCTTTTCTGTGATTAAGTCCCCAATCTATAATTTCGACTATCAAATTATCTAATGTTTTTCCGTGTTTTGTTAAAGAGTATTCTACAGTAATCGGTTTAGTATCTTTTACTGTTCGGGTGATTAACTTATTTAATTCGAGTTCTTGTAAATCATTTGATAATTTTTTCGGAGCTATTCCATTTAAAGTTCTTTTCAACTCCATAAATCGCATGGTTCCTCCTCGAAGTAATGTACCTATTATCTGTATTTTCCATTTACCAGACAGTAATTCCATAGTGTCTTTAATAGCTCTTAGTTGTTGTATACATTCTTTTGATAATGGTTCTTGCAGCTGTATTTTCATTGTCAAATAATTTAATAGTTTCCTAAAGGAAATTAGTATCTTTTTGTAAATAAGTATCAAAAGTAAACTATATACTTTAATTTTGTAGTGTATAACAAAAAAAAATACATATGAGTACTAAAACATTTTTAACAATTCACGGAGTGATTTATACGGTCTTCGGATTGGGGTTGTTTTTTATTCCTAACCTATTATGGCCAAATTATGGACTTGAACTAAACGATAAATATTCGGTTTTTTTATCACAGCACACTACTATTTTCCTGGGAGGAATTGCAATTATTAGTTTTTTATTTAGAGATGTAGAAGAAAAGAGTGTGTATGCCAGAAAAATCTTAACGAGTGTATTATGTACAAACATATTGGGAGTACTTATAACACTCTATGCAATTTATACCGGCATTTTCTATGGTTTTGGCTGGTCAGACCCAGCATTTTTTACCTTACTATCCATACTAAGCTATGTAAAGTTGAAGCATAATCAATAGAAATAATAATTAAAATATAAGAACAATGAGCACACTAAAGATTTGGGACCTTCATTTAAAATATGACGGTCCGGTAACACAAGAGTTTATGGATGGTAATACAAGTTTAGCAAAAAGTATTGCTGAAGAAGAAGGTGTTATTTGGAAAATATGGACTCATAAAGAAGGAACACCTCATTTTGGATCAACTTATTTATTTAAAAATAAAGAGTATTTAATGAAGTATAGAGAAATGCATATTAAGAGACTTAATAAAATTGGTATCACCGAAATAACAGATCATATCTTTGATGTGTTAGAAGACTTAAGTAAAATTAATAATGCACCTTTAGGATAAAAAACAATTTATTACACCTAATTATTTTTCATTCTTCCAAAAGAAATGCATTTTTATAGAAATGCTATTATACATCTTTTCCTTTTAACATCTTATTCCAATATAAATACGGTAGTATGACTTTTTTAAATATATATAACCTACGGTGTTCTTTAGCACTATTAAATACTAACATTCGTTTTAATTTTGGATCCGGAGTAAAATTACCATCGTAATCGAATTCTGCTAATGTCATTTTTCCATATCCTGTAACCAAAGGGCAAGATGAGTAGCCGTTATATGCTTTATTATTAGCTTTTTGGTGTTTAATGAGTTTTAAAATATTATCAGCTACAACTGGTGCTTGTTTTCGTATGGCGGCACCGGTTTTTGCTGTAGGAAGTGCAGCCACATCTCCTAATCCAAATATGTTAGGGTATTTATTATGTTGAAGAGAATGATGATCTACATCAAGCCATCCGGAATCATTAACCAAAGAAGAGTTTCTTACAAATTTTGGTGCTGCTTGTGGAGGGGCAATGTGCAACATATCAAACGGAAGCTTTATAATAGTATCGTCTATAGAAACTTCTCCAATTGTAGTATCTTCATTAATAACACATTTGTTTTCTTCGGGAGCTACATGTCTGAAATAGATAAACTTATTTTCGGCATCTATTTTATGAGGTGCATAGAAAGGTTTAAAATGAATACCATATCTGCCGATAACCTTCATTAAGGTTTCTCGAATGGGCTTTACTCCAAAAATAACAGAACCGGGAGTTGCAAAAACTACGTTTGATGTATGTGTAAGCCCCTTTTTTCTGAAATAATCTGCTGCCAAATAAGCAATTTTTTGAGGTGCACCTCCACATTTAATAGGAGTCGTGGGCTGTGTAAAAATAGCATTACCTCCTTTAAAATTTTTAAGGACTTCCCAGGTATGTTTGGGATTCGTATAATTACTACAAACAACACCTTTGTCTAATGCTTCCTGAAGCCCTTCTATCATTGATGGTTCCATTACTAGTCCAGTTGCAACAACCAAATAATCATAGGTTATATTCCCACTGGATTTTGTAGATACAGCATTGTTTTCTGGATCAAAAGCCATGGCAAAATCCTTAATCCAATTTACTTTTTTAGGCATTATAGATGCCATGGGCCTTGCAGTTTTTTTATAGGTATATGCTCCTGCACCTACCAAAGTCCAGGCGGGTTGATAGTAATGTGTATCTGCGGGTTCTATAATTGCAATATCTAATTGACTATCTTTTTTGAGTAGACGAGCAGCCGTCATAATCCCTGCAGTACCACCACCTATAATAAGAATTTGATAATGTGATTTCATGTATGTCTTCTTTATGTTAGAATATTAAAAGTACCTTCAATACTTTATTATTACGGTAACTTTGGTTACACAAAACAAAAAAATCAATGTTTAGCGATATTAGGTTTTACACTTTTTCCATGCGATATATCCACCTTTTAAGTCTACGATATTTTTAAACCCTATCTCGACTAATGCTGTGGCTGCTTTTTTACTTCGATTTCCACTTCTACAGTATACATACAAGGGCTCATCTTTATCAAATTCATTGAACGAAGATTTAAATGTTGTTTGTTTAAAAAAATCGATATTAACAGCACCATCAATATGTTCGGTATTATATTCATACGATGTTCTTACATCAACTAATTGTAGATCTTTTTTTTCTGAGATAGCTTCTTTGAAAGCAAGAGCATCAATTTTGGTGATGGCATCTGTTTGTTGATTTTGTGTTTTAAAAAGAGTTTTAAAAATTGACATCATAGCAGGAGTATATTAAAGTAGTTATTTTACAATAACTTTTGTTCTGGATAGTAATTTAAATTCAACCAATACATTAAAACAAACACCCAAATCTGTTTATTTTAAATTCAGGTGTTTTGTTTCTAATTTCTATAGATTATAGCATTGTAGTCGGGCAGATATATTCTGATTTCGGAACATTAGTTTTTGCAATTTCTGCAAACCCTCCGATTACATCAACAAACTGATTCCAACCTCTTTGCTTTAAAATAGAAGAGGCTATCATGCTTCTGTATCCTCCTGCACAGTATAATACAAAGGATTTGTCTTTAGGAAACTTTGCTAAATGCTTATTAATTTCGTTTAAAGGAATATTTACTGCATCAATAATATGTTCTGAATCATACTCACTTTTTTTACGAATATCAAACACCAAAGGCTTTTCTTTGATATAGGATTTTTCAAATTCGTTGGCGGTAATTCTTTTTGAGGTTTCGAACTCTTTTTTAGCATCTTTCCATGCATCAAAACCCATATCAAGATATCCTATGGTATTATCATATCCAACTCTTGATAACCTAGTGATTGCTTCTTTTTCTTTTCCTGGGTAGATGATTAGTAATATTTTTTGTTTTACATCGGGAATCATTTCTCCTACCCATTGAGCAAAACTTCCTTCCAGGCCGATATTAATACTATTCGGAATGAACCCTTTGGTAAAATCTTCTGCATTTCGGGTATCAAGCATTAATGCATCTGTTTCGGTGGCCACTACTTCGAAAGCATCGGGAAGTAAAGGTTGTATCGCTCGATCCATTACTTCATCAAGGCTATCATACCCTTTGATATTCATTAAAACATTTTGAGGAAAATATCCGGGAGGAGCGGTTAACCCAGTAAGTAAAGCATCAATAAACTCTTCTTTTGTCATGTCTTCGCGTAAAGCGTAATTCACTTTTTTCTGATGTCCAAGAGTATCCGTAGTTTCTGTACTCATCATTTTACCACAGGCGGAACCGGCTCCATGATTAGGATACACTATCAAGTCATCACTTAGAGGCATGATCTTATTGCGAAGAGAATCATACAAATGACCCGCTAATTTTTCTTCTGTTAACTCAGATATAACATGTTGAGCCAGATCGGGCCGCCCTACATCACCAATAAATAAAGTATCTCCGGTAATAATCCCATGCTCTTTTCCTTGATCATCGATAAGCAAATATGTGGTACTTTCCATAGTATGCCCCGGAGTATGAATTACTTTTATTTTATATTCTCCAATTTCAAAAACTTGCCCATCTTCTGCAATAGTAGCAGGATACCCAGGTTTTGCACTGGGGCCAAAAACAATTTCTGCTCCTGTTTTTTTGCTTAAGTCAAGATGCCCACTTACAAAATCTGCATGAAAATGAGTTTCGAATACATATTTTATTGTTGCGTTATCTTCTTTTGCACGATCGATATAGGGGTGTACTTCTCTAAGAGGATCAAAAACTGCAGCTTCTCCATTATTCTCTATATAATAAGCAGCGTGAGCTAAGCAGCCTGTATAAATCTGTTCTATTTTCATAAATATATACTTTAAAAGGTTTAATAGAATAAAGATAACATGGATGTTATTCTTCTACAGTTACTTATGTTACAGAAGGCGTTTTTTTTGTTTGAAGAGAAATTTTTTCTTGTATAGCCGTTTTTTTGCTTGCATTATTGCAGTGGTCATATGCTTCATAAACTTTTACAAAAAGATTTTCTTTACCAATAGTATTGATAAGACCACTGCTAAATATAATATCCCTTGTAGGCCCTATGGCTCCGGTAATAATAAACTGAATCCCTTTACTTTTTAGGTCTTTGACAATCTGCTTAAGTACATGTACAGCACTGCTGTCTATATAATTTATAGCTTCAGCATTAAGTATAATGGTGTTAAGCTCTTTTCCTTTTAAGTCAACCTGTTTATAGAGTTCTTTTTTGAAATAATCTTTATTTCCGAAGTATAGCTGAGCATCAAAACGAATAATCAAAATATACGGTTGCATTTCAATATCATTACTAAAACGAGTGACGTTTTTGAAGTAATTGGTGCCTTTTATTTTTCCCAAAACTGCGATGTGTGGTTTTGAAGTTCTATATACTAATATCAATAAAGAAAATAGTACGCCAGATAATATTCCTTCTTTAATGCCAATCATAAGAGTAATCAAAAAGGTGAGAATGAGAAGACCAAATTCATCTTTTCTGTTTTTAAAAAGTACGATAGGATATTTTATATCGATCAATCCAAATACTGCTACCATAATTATAGCCGCCAGAATTGCGTTGGGCAAAAAATAAAAAAGGGGAGTAAGAAATAATAAGGTCAGTCCTACTACGATTGCGCTTATGATTGGTGCGATACCTGTTTTTGCACCAGCCTGATCATTAACTGCTGTTCTTGAAAAACCACCTGTTGTCGGATAAGATTGAAATAGAGAACCAATAATGTTAGACGCTCCTAAAGCAATTAATTCCTGATTAGGATCAACTTCATATTCGGTATGCTTTTCTTCTACAGCTTTGGCAACAGAAATAGCTTCCATAAATGCGATAAGAGCCAAAGTAAGAGCAATAGGAACAAGTTCTGAAATTCTGGAATATTCAACAACAGGTACCTCCAATTCGGGTAACCCTTTTGGTATTGTACCCACAATTTTTACTCCCAGTTCATTTATGCCAGAGGTATACATACCAACGATTCCAAGAATAACTACAATTAAGGCTGCGGGAATTTTTGGATTTATTTTTTTTATGGTTTTGATAAGTACAATGGCAAGAATACCAATACCCAGAGTCAAAAAATTAGTTTGATCAATGGTTTTAAATGCATTGTGTAACAAAATATGTACTTGATTGCTACGTTCGATTTCTGTACCTAATACATGTTTTAATTGGCTAAGTCCAATAATAATTGCAGCGGCAGAGGTAAAACCACTAATGACCGGTTTGGATAAGAAGTTTACCAAGAACCCCATCTTTAATATTCCCAAAATAAACTGAATACTTCCCATGAAAAGAGAGAGGAAAATGGCCATCGTTATATATTCTTCAATACCCGAAAGTGACAGCGCACCCAATCCCGATGCTACAAGAAGAGAATCCATTGCTACAGGGCCTACTGCCAATTGCCGCGAAGTACCCATAATAGCATATACCACTTGTGGAATCAATGCAGCGTATAGCCCAAATACAGGAGGAAGACCTGCAATCATAGCATATGCCATGCCTTGCGGAATTAACATTATGCCCACAGTTAAGCCCGCTGCAATGTCTCCCGATAAAAACTTTTTTTTATAATCAGGAAGCCATTGAAAAACAGGAAAATATCGCTTTAACATGTATATGTGAATTTGTAACTAAAAGTAGTAGAACATAAATCTATAATCAGTAACATGGGTTACATAGCTTTTATAAATCAAGAATTTTGATGTAATTTCTATGTAACTCAATTTTATCTATTTGTTCCAGTTTTTTTAATAAGCGGGATATCACTACTCTAGAACTATGTAACTCTTGTGCAATTTCCTGATGTGTATTACGAATAATTTGTTCGTTATTAACACGAGCTTTTTCCTTAAGGTAATTCACCAGGCGTTCATCCATTCTATCAAAAGCAATACTATCTAAAGTAATAAGAAGCTCGTTTAATCGGTTATGATAACTTTCGAAAACAAAATTCCTCCAGGATTTGTACTTGGCCGTCCATTCTTCCATTTTTCGAATAGGAATCATAATAAGTTTTGTATCTACTTCTGCTATTGCTCTAATTTCACTTTGCGTCTGGCCAATACAACACGTCATCGTCATCGAACAAGTATCTCCTTGTTCTAAATAATATAATAACAATTCATCTCCTTCTTTGTCTTCTCTAAGCACTTTTATTGCTCCCGATACGAGTAATGGCATTCCTTTGATATAATCTCCAATTTCTATCAGCTTATACCCGGCAGGAACTTCTCTAAAAGTTCCGACTTGTAGTATGTCGTTTATCAAAGAATTTTCAAACTGGCGCCCGTAACTGTTTTTTAGTTCCTGAATCATTTAGAATCTTGTTTAGCTTTGGCGATAGATGGATCGTAGGTAAAAAAGAAATTGGCCCAAATCAATTTTGAAACCGCTCCAATGTATGGCATTAAAAGGATTAGAGTAACAACAATACTAATAAAGATGTGTATAGGGGTCAGATTTAACCCAAGTAGTTGTATTAAGATAAAAACAGCTGCACTTATCGCTATACCAACTGCATATGAAACATACATTGAACCATAGTAAAAACTGGGCTCTATACTGTATTTTAATTGGCACGAAGGACATCTTTTTTTTACTTTATTGAAACGTTTTAAGTGATATGGGTTAGCTTCTAAAAATGCTCCACCATGACACCGCGGACATTTTAGAAACAATATGCTGTATAATTTTGAACCTCTACCAAACATGTTGTTGAATTTTGGATAAAAATAATACACCAAAAAGTATTTATCAGTAACATTGGTTACACACACAAAGATCATTTTTTGCGCTACAGGGTAGGGTGGGGTTATAGCTCCTTATCTATGTTAATACATACTGTTTTATGTTGTAAAAGAGCAATTCTCCTAAAGATATTTTATGATTTTGATAACAGTTACGTTAAAAATATAAAAGTTTAACAAAATTTTAAATCCGTTCAAATCCAGTGATTCAGGCATTTTATTGATAAATTTTTGATTGTATATTAGATTATTTTGATTTTTATAATCAATTGATTTTTAGTGTTTTGCGTGTTTTTGTGGATTTTATACATGTCCTCATACGAAAATTCTTACCCTTTTTTTAACATTTTTGGGCATTATTGTTATTTGGCATAAATTTTCTACTTTTAGTGCTGTACTAAAAATAAAAAGTAGACATAATTAGCTTCTTTTTGGTATCATATGATTTTAACTTTGGGGGTCTTAAAAGAATAAAAAAAGCTTGTATATTTTTAAGCTTTTTTAGATAATGACAATCATATTTCCTCTTACAAAAAATGATATATACTATAGAGTTAAATTTCTAAATTTTGCATTAGTATACATTGAAAACTAAAACACCATAACTAAATAAATATTCATTCAATCAAAAAAGGAGGTTTATATGAAACGAAGAGATTTTGTTAAATACGCTGGATTAGGATCTGGCGCATTAATGATGCCATCCCTGCTTATGGGAAATAATATTTCCGCAGAAGCTTTGCTAAATCCCGGTATGGATGTCGCAATTAAGAAAAGCCTTGCAGACATAGCATTAAATACTGCCAAAACTTTGGGAGCATCTTATGCCGATGCAAGAATAGGAAGATATCTAAATCAATATGTATTTACCAGAGAAGACAAGGTTCAGAATGTAGTAAATACAGAATCTTTTGGAATTGGTATACGCGTTATTACCAATGGTACCTGGGGATTTGCTTCTACCAATAATGTAACCGAAAAAGGGATTAAAAAAGCAACAGAACAAGCGGTTGCAATTGCAAAAGCAAATTCAAAAATTCAGAAAGTGCCTGTAAAACTGGCTCCGGTAAAATCTCATGGAGAAGTTACCTGGAAGACCCCTATTAAAAAAGATTTCAAAAAAGTACCTATTTCAGAAAAAGTAGATTTATTACTTAGTGCTAATGCAGCTGCCATGAAGAATGGAGCTAATTTTGTGAATTCTGGTCTTTTTATGGTAAATGAGCAAAAATATTTTGCATCTACCGATGGGTCGTATATAGATCAGGATGTTCATCGTATATGGCCAACATTTACAGTTACAGCTATTGATCGTGCTAATAATAAATTTAAATCACGCCAGGCAATGAGTGCTCCTATGGGAATGGGATATGAATATATGGATGGTTTAGATTCTGAAAAATTAGATGGGCCGGCTGGAATGAAATTATATAGAGGAAGCTACGATATGGTAGAAGATGCTATTATGGCAGCCAAGCAAGCCAAAGAAAGACTTAGTGCTAAATCGGTAGAAGCAGGTAAGTATGATTTGGTATTAGAACCAAATCACCTGGGACTCACGATTCACGAATCTGTAGGGCACCCTCTCGAGTTGGATCGTGTACTGGGATATGAAGCCAATTATGCAGGAACAAGTTTCGCTACTCTTGATAAATGGAAAACCAAAAACTTCAAGTATGGTAGTGATATTGTTAACCTGGTAGCAGATAAAACGCAAGTAGGATCTCTGGGAGCTGTAGGATACGATGACGAAGGAGTAAAGACAAAACAATGGGATCTTGTACGTAATGGTGTATTAACCAATTATCAGGCAATCAGAGATCAGGTTCATATGATAGATCAGAAGGAATCACATGGTTGTTGTTATTCGCAAAGTTGGAACGATGTTCAATTTCAGCGTATGCCTAATGTTTCGTTAGAACCAGGTAAAGAAAAATATAGTGTTAATGACATGATAAAAGATGTAGAAAAAGGAATTTATATTGCTGGTAGAGGTTCGTACTCTATCGACCAGCAACGATATAATTTCCAGTTTGGCGGTACTGCTTTCTACGAAATTAAAAACGGAGCGATTGTGGGGATGTTAGATGATGTTGCTTATCAATCTAATACACAGGAGTTTTGGAATTCTTGTGCCAAAATATGTGACAAAGATGACTATAGATTATTCGGATCGTTCTTTGATGGTAAAGGACAGCCTTCTCAGATAAGTGCTGTATCACACGGAAGTTCTACTACCAGATTTAATAATGTAAATGTGATCAATACAGGTAGAACTATTTAAAACATCTTTTTCCAACAAATAATAAAAATATCATGGCAATATATACAAAAGAAGAAGCAAAGCAAATTATGGAAAAAGCACTGAGCTTTTCTACTGCTGATGCTTGTGAAATAAATATGAGTGGAAGCGAAAGCGGAAATATCCGCTATGCGCGTAATACGGTTTCTACTGCTGGTCATCGATCTAATCAAAACCTGGTAGTACAATCTAATTTCGGAAAAAAATCGGGTACGGCTACGATTGATGAGTTTGATGATGAATCCTTAAAAAAAGTAGTTAAAAGAGCAGAAGAATTAGCAAAACTTTCGCCAGAGAATCCAGAATTTATGGAGCCTTTGGGACCTCAAACCTATGATGAATCAATAACCTATAACAAAGCATCGGCTAATATCTCACCAGAGTATCGTGCTACTGTAGCAAGTAGTAGTATTGAGCCGGCGGCAGCAAAAGATGTTACCGCTGCAGGGTTCTTTAACGATTCTTATGGGTTTAGTGCAATGATGAATTCTAATGGTCTTTTTGCTTACAACCAATCTACAGATTCTAATTTTACCGTTACTATGAGAACTAATGATGGTACCGGATCTGGATGGGTATCTCGTGATTTTAATGATATAAGCAAGTTTGATGCGGCAAAAGCTTCTAATATAGCAATAGATAAAGCAGTAACATCAAGAGAAGCCAAAGCTATTGAACCAGGAAAGTATACTGTAATTCTTGAACCTGCAGCATCAGTTGGGTTACTACAAAATATTGGTAGTGCTCTTAGTGCACGAACTGCAGACGAAGGGCGAAGCTTTATGTCTAAAGAAGGAGGAGGCACTAAACTAGGAGAGAAGATTGTAGACGAACGTGTAAATATTTGGTCAGATCCTTTAAACCCAGATGTACCTACAAGCACATGGAATGGAGCAGGACAGCCCTTAAAGAAGATGAGCTGGATAGAGAATGGAGTAGTGAAAAATTTGGCATATAGCCGTTATTGGGCAGAGAAGAAAGGAGTCGATCCCGTACCTTTTCCATCTAATTTTATTATGCAAGGAGGAGATGCCTCTTTAGAAGAGCTTATTAAAGGAACCAAAAAAGGAATTTTGGTTACCAGATTATGGTATATCAGAAATGTAGACCCTCAAACTCTACTATATACTGGTCTTACCCGGGATGGAACATTCTATATCGAAAATGGAAAAATAAAGCATCCGGTAAAGAACTTTAGATTTAATGAGAGTCCGATTATTATGCTTAATAATCTCGAAACACTTGGTAAACAAGTTAGGATCAATGGTAATTTGGTACCTTACATGAAGGTAAGAGATTTCACCTTTACCAGCTTGTCTGATGCGGTATAAGTATAATTCATAATATAAACTGGTCATTTTAATTAGCTTCATTATGGCCAGTTTTTTCTTTCGAAACTGTTTTAACCATTAATAGCAACAGTTTTGTAGGGTAGTCTATTTTTGAAAGCTAAAATAATAACTGCATTGAGTAACAAGTTTTTCTTTACAAGATTGCAATATGAGTCGGGAGATTGGGATGTAGATCAAAGAATGCCTTCAAACCTTTTAAATTCTCTGGTAGAGTATACTACCCTAAAAGTAGATACGCAAGAAAGAATTATAGCCCTTAGTAGCGATGAAATATTTAAAAGTCCGTTTTGCTATATATCCGGGCATAAACTAGTACAGTTTACAAAGAAAGAAAGGGAGAATTTTGAGAAATATGTCAGGAACGGAGGTTTTGTCTTTGCAGATGATTGTAATCACGATATAGATGGTTTGTTTTCAAAATCATTTGAACGACAAATGGAGGATATCTTTGGCCCTCGACAGTTAAAAAAAATCCCTAATACTCATGAGATATATAAGGTTTTCTTCGAATTTGAAGATGGCCCGCCCACCACATCACAAGAACTTAACGGATGGGGAGATGATATTGTACATGATTATCTAAAAGCTATTGAAATTAATGGAAGGATAGGAGTCTTGTTTAGTAACAAAGATTATGGTTGCGAATGGGACTATGATTTTAGAAATAAACGATGGTATAAAATAGACAATACCCGTTTTGGAGTAAATATAGTGATGTATGCTTTAACATCATAAAAGAAGATGTATGGATAAAAATTTAGCAAGTATTGAACAAGAGGTGAATGTACTTACCGAAAAACTTACCAGTTTAAAGAAAGAAATTGGTAAAGTAATCACAGGGCAGGAGGAAACCGTAGAACAATTACTAATTACTTTTCTGGCAGGCGGGCATGCATTATTAGAAGGAGTTCCCGGGTTGGCAAAAACGTTAATGATACGAACATTAGCGCAAGCCATTGATTTAAAGTTTAAAAGAATACAATTTACTCCCGATCTAATGCCTTCTGATATTATAGGTACCGAAATACTTGAAGAAGATTATAGCACCGGAAAGAAGTTTTTTAAATTTAATAAAGGACCTATTTTTGCTAATATTATACTGGCAGATGAGATTAATCGAACGCCACCAAAGACTCAGGCAGCGCTGTTGGAAGCTATGCAGGAATTTGAAGTAACGTATTCTGGTAAAACCTATACGCTGGATAAACCATTTTTTATTCTCGCTACTCAAAACCCCATTGAGCAATCCGGTACCTTTATGTTACCAGAAGCACAACAAGATCGTTTTCTTTTATATATAAAAATTGGATACCCTACCGAATTAGAAGAGACCACCATTTTAAAAAATACAACAGGTACCAAAAAAGAAACACTTCATAAAGTGATTACCGGTGATGATATATTAAGATTACAGAATCTGGTAAGAGAAGTACCTATAAGTGATGATCTCATCACATTTGTAAGTAAGTTAATACGAGCAACAAGGCCAGAAACTACTACAAATGCATATGTAAAAGAGTGGGTAAATTGGGGGGCAGGACCAAGAGCAGGTCAGGCCATGATATTAACAGCCAAAGCTCGTGCTTTGATGAAAGGACGTTTATCGGTTACGTTAGAAGATATACAACATGTGGCTATCCCGGTACTTCGCCATAGAGTTATTGTAAACTTCAGAGCAGAATCCGAAGGTATAACATCTGATGATGTTACTCATCAATTGTTAAATGCTATTCGGGTAAATAGTTGATATGCGATATTTTAAAGTTAAATTGGTATGAAACAAGACTATCATCAACTATTAAAACCAGAACTTATAAAAAAAGTGTCTGGATTAGCACTTATTGCACGTGTAATAGTTGATGGATATTTGTCGGGACATAATCACAGTAGAAGTGTAGGTCCGGGAATGGAGTTTAGTCAATTTCGTAATTATCAACCAGGTGATGATTTAAGACTCCTGGATTGGAAAATGCTTGCCAGATCAGGTAGATACTATATTAGGCAATCAGAGATAAAAAGCAATATTGCGGTAAAATTTATTGTCGATGCCAGTATGTCGATGCTTCATAAGGAAGAAGATCTTTCTAAAATGGATTATGTTAGAGTATTAGTGGCTTCGTTGGCATACTTATCCCAAAATCAAGGAGATGCTGTAGGTCTTTTTGCACTTAACGATCATCAATTACATAGCGTATATCCCAAAATTCAGAAAAAGCATTATAATCGTCTGTTATTAGAATTGATTAATATTAAGAATGAAGGAAAATGGCCAGAGGATCCTGGAGCATCAAAAAACCTTCATGATCGTAACCATAAAGAATTGATTTTCTTTATTACCGATTTGTATGAACATAGTGAAGAGCTAACTTCTTTCGTTAAACGATTAAAAACACCTAAAAACGAAGTCGTAGTATTCCATTTGATGGGTAAAAACGAACTGGAATTTGATTATAAAGGCACCATTACATTTGAAGATTTAGAAACAGGAGTTAGGCGCAAAATAGATGCTAAGACAGCAAAAAAACAATATCTCACCGCATTAGAAGAAATGATGAGTAACACAAAAAATACCCTACTGGCTAATGATATTGGTTACCATTTATTTAAACTAAATGAGAATATCGGAGAGGCCTTACAGGTATTTCTAAAGAAACGAAATAGATTAATTTAATATGTTTTTTCTTAACCCTACATATTTATGGGCTTTATTAGGAGGTATTGTTCCTATTGCAATACACCTGTGGAGTAAAAAAGAAGGAAAAACAATTAAGATAGGAAGTATTCAATTACTAGATGAGTCAGATTCAAAACAAACGAGTAGTATTCAAATCAATGAATTGTGGTTATTGCTTTTACGATTGCTATTGATTAGCACACTTGTTATGATCATAGCAGAACCACAGGTAAAAGGAAAAGTTACTGCAGTACCCATTACTTATATTGTAGAACCTTCTTTACTCGAATACGAAGAGGTAAATGCAATTCTGGATACTATAGAAACCGAAGCACCAATACGGCTTTTGCAAGCTGGTTTTCCAGAGTATCAAAACGAGTCAACATATGAAGAAACTCCTACAGTAACTCCGGGGTATTGGCAATTGGTCAAAGAAATGGAAACATTAGAAACTGATAGTATTGTTGTTATAACGAATGGATTTATATCGGGTATAAAAGGAAAAAGGCCAAAGCTTCATAAAAATATATCATGGGTAATTCTAGATCCAGGAAAACCGACTAAGAATATGCTTAGTGCTATTAAAAAGGAGGATGCAATACAGTTGCTTTCTGTATCAGGTGATGATCAACATTTGTCTTTTGAGAAAGAGCTTGTTCCTATAGGGAGTGCTCAAATCGAATTTAATAAAGCAAAGGATAGTATCGTTCTTTCGGTAAACGGAAATCAAGAGCAACATCCTCTGATTACCGAATCACCTATTGATATTTTGGTGTTTTATGACGATAGTTTGTCTACAGAAAAAACATATATTGAAGCTTCCTATCGCGCCATATCAAAATACCTTAACAGGCCTATTGATGTTCGTGCCGTACAGAATATAGATACGATACACCTAGACACTTTTAATACAGTAATATGGTTAAGTAAAAATGAAACTCCGCAAACTTTTTCGACACTACTCTTGTATAAACCAGATGATTTATCTCATAAGATCATAGAAAAAGGATCTTCAAAAGAAGTCTTCTATCTTACAAAATCTCTTAATGCAGAACGTATCGTAAGTGAGTATTTTGCAGAACATTTGTTAGCAATACTTAATCATAATGAAGGTCTCGAAGAAAAAATTAAATCGTATGATAAACGAGTTATACATATAGAAGAACTACTTCCAGTTATAGCTACAGATGTTAAGAAAAATAAAAAGAACCCTACTGCTTTAGAAATATCTAAATGGTTATGGTTTTTATGTATACTATTTCTCATCACAGAACGCATCGTAGCAAAATATAGAAAACAGTGATAGTATCTGGTGGTAAAATATTGATCAGGTTTAAAAAGCATTGGCAACTCATGCTTTGGTTAGAGGTTTTACTCTATGCATTAGGCCCCGCTATTCTTATATATTTTTTGTTCTTTAATCTCATTTTTTCAATTGCTACTTTGATATTAGTTGCTTTACTGATTGTAATTTTTGTGAAACCCTGGAAACCTGATTTAAAAACGGTGAGTAGTTATATTGATCAACATCTCGATGTTGCAGAGTATAGTACAGGTCTTTTGCTACTACCTAAAGAACAACTATCAGATTTGGCTAAATTGCAACAATATAGGATAGGAAAAGAACTCGTCGAAAAATTAAAAACGATCAAACCTCCTCATCATTTATCCAGAGCTTGTATAGTAATGATTTTATGTGCGCTGGTTGGTTTTATGGGGTATAGATATCATATTCTTGATCATTTACAATGGCCGCAGCATAAGGAAGTACGCCCAGATACCATAATTTTTAAACCTATAGATTCTACAACAACTACCCAACAACCTAAATTAGAAAGTCAATTATTGACTATACAATACCCTGCTTATACAGGAAAACCTTCTGTTGAAACTTCAAAAATGGAAATAAAAGCAGTAGAAGGATCACGATTATCATGGCAAATAACATTTGATACTGAAGTTAAAAATGTATTTATGGAAAGTATGGGAAATAGCCATCCTATGAAATTGACTGATAATGGATATGTAAGAACTTCAGTTTTAAATACATCGGGATTCTACAATTTCAAATTTACAGATATGCTGGAAACTTCGTATACTTCTGAATTGTATTCGATTGAAGTTGTAAAAGATAAAAAGCCGGATATAAAAATTACTGATTTAAAACAATTCACTTCTTTTTCTTATGATGAAAAGAAAAGAATAGCATTCACAACCTCTGTTACCGATGATTTTGGTATTGCTGAAGCATATATCATAGTGACGGTAAGTAAAGGATCTGGTGAATCTGTTAAGTTTAGAGAGGAAAAATTAAGTTTTGATAGCAAATTTTCTAGGGGACAGAAAGACCTAAGCTTGTCAAAAAATATAGACCTGGATCAAATGAATATGGAACCAGGGGATGAACTTTATTTTTATATTGAAGCACTGGATCTTAAACACCCCAGGCCTAACATTTCTAGAAGTGAAACCTTTTTTGCGGTTATAAAAGACACAATTTCTGATGAATTTGCCGTAGAGGGGACAATGGGGGTAGACTTAATGCCGGATTATTTCAGAAGTCAGCGCCAATTGATTATTGATACAGAAAAATTAATTAAGGATAAATCAAAATTATCAGAAAAAGACTTCAAATTTAAAAGTAATGAATTAGGGTTTGATCAGAAAGTATTACGCCTGAAATACGGAGAATTTATGGGAGATGAATCAGAATTTGGACCAGCAACACAGGAAAATACAGCAATTCCTGAGGAGGAACATGAACATGACGATGAAGATCATGAAAAAGAAAACGATCCATTAGCAGCATATACACATGATCATGATCATGAAAATGAACATAATCTGGTACCTCATGAAGAAGAAGAGGATGAAAAAGGAAATGATCCTTTACACGAATATTTGCATAACCATGATGATCCCGAAGAGTCAACACTTTTTACACAATCTTTAAAAAGTAAGTTACGACAAGCACTAAATGAAATGTGGGACGCCGAGTTATATTTACGATTGTATACTCCAGAAAAATCTTTACCATATCAATACAAAGCGCTTAAATTGATTCAGGAAATTAAAAATAGCGCCCGAGTCTATGTACACCGTATTGGTTTTGATCCTCCACCAATTAAAGAAGATAAAAGACTTACAGGTAAAATTGACGAAGTATCCAATTTCAGAAAAAAAGAAGAATTACGACTCCCAGAATTATATCCGTTTATATATAAAACTGTTTTGAGGCTTGAGCAATTGATATCTAATAAAACAATACTAACAGATGAAGATAGGCTCCTTTTTAAACAAGCAGGAAATGAATTGGCCGCCAAAGCTATTGAAGACCCGGGGAAATATTTAAAAACCTTACAACGGTTAAAACAGATTACCGAAGATAGAGTTATACCAACTTCAATTTTGATCGAAGTACAAAGAGGTTTATTTTATGCGCTTCCCGAGTTGCAACCCAATCCATCTAAAAAGAAAGTATTAACAGGAGAGATTAATGAATTACTACTAAAAGAGCTTCAAATTCATGATTGATCAAGTAACTTTTTTGAATGAGAACTGGATATGGCAAATCGGTATTGGTGGGATAATACTGTGGTTTGTTTTTATATGGAAAGAATGGCCTCAGGTTGGGAAACCTAGATTTTGGATAAAAATAGCAATAGCCCTTTTGGCAATTATCTCGCTTGCTATCATAGCATTAAAACCTGCAACTTCTACTGCTAATACTACAACTGCTAAAATGGTTTTGCTTACCGAAGGCTATGATAAAGAACAATTAGATAGCCTAACTAGAATTCATAAAAAACTAAAATCATATAAGTACCAGGCTAATCATCCTATTTTTGAAGGTGCAGGCACTCTGGATTCTGTTTTTGTATTGGGGTATGGTGTGAAACCTTATGATCTATGGCAATTAGATAATTATAATGTTAATTACTTGGGAAGAAGGACTCCTTCTGGGATAATTAGGTTTACCTATGATTATAAAAATACGGTTGGTAAACAACAGGTGTTTAGAGGATTATATGCTAATCCTCAAAAAGGAAATAGACTTATATTAGAAGGGCCGGGAGGAGCAGGTTTAGATTCTGTTTCTTTACGATATGCAGAACAACAAAAATTTGAATTCACAACGAATCTTAATGTAACAGGAGACTATCTCTTTTCACTGATCGAAAAAGATAGTTTAGGGAAAATTTTATCTACAGACCCTATACCTTTAATTGTAGAGCATTCTACTCCCTTAAAAATAGTAGTGGTAAATGGTTTTCCCACTTTTGAAACTAAGTATCTTAAAAATTATCTGGCAGAAATGGGACACCAAGTACTAGTAAGGAGTCAGATCACCAAAGGAAGATATAAGTTCGAGTATTTTAATATGGAAAGAATGCCTATGGGAGCTTTTTCTAAAAAGAATTTAGAATCTTTTGATCTTGTTATTATTGATGCCAATTCATTAAGAAACCTGGGAAGAGCATCACGTACTGCTTTAGAGAGTTCGGTAAAAGAAAATGGCCTGGGTATTTTTATTCAGCCAGATTCTAATTTTTTTAGAACTTCAAAAGGTTTCGGGGCTTTTAATTTTACTTCAGAAAAAAACACAGAAACCCGATTAGACGATGAAACAAAACTTAAGCTTTCTAAACATGCTTTTGTTTTTAAAGATGAATTTCTGTTGCAGCATATTCATACTAAACCTAATACCAAAATCATATCCGGATACAAATACATCGGAAAGGGTAGAGTTGGAACTACAGTATTAGAAAATACATATGAGCTAGTATTAGATGGTCATACCACTGCTTATCAACAAATATGGTCTAAACTCATTACTAATTTAAGTAGAAAAGAAACTCCACAGATAGAGTGGGGAACAACATCAATAATTGCGTATAAAGACCACCCTTTTAATTTTGAGGTAAGGACATCAATACCAAAACCAATAGTCAAAACCAGTAAGGAATACAGTATTTCGATGCGTAGTGATATTGATATAGTAAACCTCTGGAAAGGGATTACTTATCCAAGAGATTTTGGATGGAATACCCAATTTGTAGAACAGGATACAACAAAAGTGTTTAAATATTTTGTAGCGGATACCTCTAGTTGGAAGTCACTAATGTTATATAAAACAATTGAAGAAAATAAGAGGCGTTATAAAAAATCATCGAAGAATAAAATACTCCAGAATCATACAATACGACCGATACCACTTTTAGGTTTTTATATTCTATTTTTATTATGTACCGGGTATTTATGGTTGGAACCCAAGCTATTGAAACCGTAAAAAGAGCTTTATTGTTAAAATTAGGACTATAATGCTAATTTAGACCTTTTTTAAGATTTAAAATTATGGTACAAACCATTTAGAACGTTACCTTTGCAGGCTGTAAGAAAAATTGTTTGTGATTAAGGATATTGTTATAGCTGTTTTGTGGAGTATTTCCCCTTTTGGCGAAGCTAAGGTTGGGATTCCTTATGGTATGCTTAGTGGATTAAATATCTATTTGGTATTTGTATTATGTTTTTTATCCAATGTATTGGTATTTCCTTTAATGATGTTTTTTTTAGAAAGGATGAATACCTATTTATTGAGATGGACATCTTATAAAAAAGCTGCGATATATGTAGCACGAAGAGCTAAGTTAGGATCAGGGAGTAAAATTCAAAAACATGGGTTTTGGGGACTTCTTTTATTTGTTATGATTCCAATTCCTGGTACAGGTGTGTACGCAGGAAGTATTGCTACGTATTTATTTAAAGTTAAAAAACGAAAAGCTTTTATTGCGAATAGCGTAGGTATATTTTTCTCTTCTGTTATTGTTTGGGTAACGACATTACTCACTATGAAAGGAATCTCTTAAACGGTTATATTACAATCATACCATCTGGATTTTTATGTTATAGTGCTAATAGATTCATATTGAGTTTTCTAAAACTGATAAAAATCAGTAATAGAAATTAAAAAATATAGTAACATTGATACTTAAATGCGTCTATGGAAATCTCAAATGATATTGTTTTACGTCCCCGGTTTTTTCAGGATTTAGATATACCTTCAGAAAAAGCGCTTGAAGCTTTTAAAAAAACAGGAAAGACTTGTCAGGATTTTAAAGTAAGTCGGGTAGACCATCATGTTTTTATACGAATTCCTAAAAAAGAACAACACTTCTGGTCACCACAACTTCATCTCGAAATTTATGAAGTAGGTGAAAACCAACCAAAGCTTAAAGGACTTTTTGGTCCCAGCCCTACAGTATGGACACTTTTTATGTTTCTGCATTTTGTAGTGGCAACATCATTTATTGGTGCTCTGGTTTGGATGTATGTTAACATACGCCTGGATAAATCGTATTTATTTTCTATACTCACTATGTTTTTTCTTCTTATAACCTGGTTTGTACTTTACTTTGCTGGTCGTTTAGGAAGACAGGCCGGTAAAAAGGAAATGCAGAAGCTATATTTTTTTATGGAAAATACATTAAACTCGGTAAGATGAAAAAATATAACAATTGTAGATAAACAAACTCTTTTTTAACAGGACCCATTAGTTTTTTAGAAATGACTAAATCGAAAGATCTGGAATATAACCCATAAGAGGAGTTTAATTTTATAATGATAGGCTTTTGAAAATTTTCATGTTTTGAGCTGATATTGAATTGGTTATTGATTTTTAATTACTCCCCAAAAGCTACTCATCTTTCTTTTTCAAAATTATTTTAATTTTTTTTTACCCAGTCCCGAAAAATGGAACTGGGAACTATTAATATTGTACTCAGAATAGAGGTCAAAGATTATTAAATGTAAAACATTATGTAAAGTCTAAAAGAAATATAGCAATAAAAAGAAAAGGCAAATTGCTTTTTTATTTAATAAATATTTTTTGACTAAACCATAAAGGTTTGATGTGTAGATTTTTAATTATAATCTCATAAAGTTATGATAAGAACTACAGTATTCGAACATACATTTTTTAAAAAAAAACAAGAGATAATCTCTTGTCATAGATATTGGCAGGTTATTATATATATGGTAGTTTTGGCCCTTTTTAAAAAAATAAGCTTAATACATTAAAAATAAAAATTTACAATATTGAAAAAGATTCACACAATTTTTCTATTGATATGTAACGTCTTGTTATTGATAGTAGTTTTTATAACATTTTATTTCTCCAGATCTTCTAATAATGATATCGTTTATGTTGATAATATTAAACTTTATAATGGTTTTAATATGTCTCAGGATTTAGGAAAAACTAATAATAGAAAAATTACAAAACAAAAAAAGAAACTGGATAGTTTATATACAATCTACTCTATTTTAAGAGAGCAAGAGAATAAAGAAAAAACTCAGGAATTAGAAGTACAATTAAGAACCGAGGATCAGGAATTAAAAAAAATGAATGAATACCTCTCTAATGATATGCGTCAAAAAGTCTGGAATAGATTAAATCAATATATAAAAGAATATGGCATTGCAAATCAATGCAAGATTATATTGGGAACACGAGGAGTAGGTAATATTATGTTTGCTCAGGAAGAAATCGATATAACAACAAAGGTATTAGAATATGCAAACACCAAATATGAAGGAAACTAAAATGATGAGATCAGTATTTTGTAGGAGTAAGAAAAATATATTGTTTGCTTTTGGTTGTCTGCTATTGTTGTTTTCTTCTTGCGTAAAAGATAAGAAAGTTCAAGATTCTAAAATAGAATATAAACTTTTCAATTTAGAGAATTCTGGTTGGAAATCTAAGTCTGTTTCTCATTTTTTGTCGGACATAGAGTACAAAGCTACACTAGTTCCTTTACAATACTATATCCTTAAAAATGAAGGAAATAAAGATCTTCAAAAAGTAGATTCTATATACGAATCTCTTAAAGATGAACGAGTAATCGAAATAGAGTTTAAACAAGAACAAGAAGATGATGTACTAAAATCAAAATATACCAATCGTGATTATGAATCGGCTGTTAAGTACATGTCTTTTATAATAAAAAATGATTTCAAAATTGTAACACAATCAGGAGATACTATCCCTTGTTTAGGAGCCACATTCGAAAGAAATTTTAAAGTAGCTCCTTTCAAAAGATTGTTGTTGCATTTTGGTAACATTTTACCCGAAGAAAACATTAAGCTTATATATGAGGATCACTTATTTGGAAACGGGATACTAAAATTTAAGTTTACAGAAACACCTATTAAGTTATAAAATTATAACACACTTAGTTATATGATCAATACAATACGAAAAAGTAAAGTCACAAAAGTAATTGCAAGTTATTTAGCAATACAATTGATTGTACAAATGATGCAGCCTATACAATTGTGGGCATTAACAAGCGGTCCATCACAACCAGAGTTTAATTCATTCACACCTATCGGAACTTCAGATATGGTGAATTTATCCTCAGGAAACTTTAACTACAATATACCTGTTATGGATGTTGGAGGATATCCGTTAAACCTGGCGTATGATTCTGGGGTAACTATGGATCAGGAATCTTCCTGGGTTGGATTAGGATGGAACCTTAATGTAGGGCAGATTAATCGACAAGTACGAGGAATTCCTGATGATTTTAAGGGAGATGAAATGATCTATGAAAGTAATATGAAACCTAATGTTACCGTAGGAGTAGATGCTGCTATAGATCTTCAATTATTTGGTTATGAAGGTAATGATGGTGTAAAAGGAAAAGCATCATTTGGAGTAAATCTTAAATATAATAATTATACAGGAATATCATTTACTCCTTCTTATGGTATTTCTTTTGATTTGGCAAATACAGTAACAGTAGGGATGAGCGTAGAGACTTCTGCAACAGAAGGAGCTACCGTTTCTCCCAGTGTTGGTATTTCTGCAACTAAAGCTATTAGTGAGAAAGGAGCGATTACAGGCGGGCTTAATGCAGGGGTTTCTTATAATTCTAATCAGGGATTGAAATCGTTTAATATTT
Source organism: Aquimarina atlantica (assembly GCF_000626715.1). GTDB lineage: Bacteria > Bacteroidota > Bacteroidia > Flavobacteriales > Flavobacteriaceae > Aquimarina > Aquimarina atlantica. Next base: position 290,121 of record NZ_AQRA01000009.1, read on the forward strand.
CAAGTTCTATGGGGTTGACGGGAATAAAAGATGAAAAATACAAAAAAGCTAAAAATAGACAGGCTGGTTTTGGATCAGGCTCTGGTTCTATTTCTTTTAATAATGTTACGCTTACACCACGTAAGAGAACTGCTTTTATAAATAATAATGGTACTGTAGCAGTATCTCTCGGAGGTGATATTTGGGGTGCAGATATTGAAGGCGAAATATCTGCTATGGGATCTGTACAAAAGGTTAAAGATCCTGTTAAAATTGAAAAAGCATATGGATATGAATTCACCGGTCACGCAACTCCAGATGATATTAAAGATTATAATAGAGAAAAAGATAATGTTATTAGTAAAACTACATTGGCTTTACCTGTTTCTAACTATACATATGACCTTTATACAGTACAAGGTCAGGGAGCTGGTGGAATGTTTAGACCTTTTCGTAGTCAGGTAGGACAGATTAATGACGATTTGGTTGAAGATGAAAGTTCTAGTTTAAGTTTGGGCGTAGAAATAGAACCAGGAACAGGATATCATTTTGGAGCTAATTTTACTAGTGCCCCATCAGTGAGTAGAACTGGGGTATGGGATACAAAGGCTTTACAACATTTTAAACAAGAGAAAGAAGATATTAGAGAATCGGGAGATTTATTAGATTATGAACCTGTATATTTTAAATATATTGGAGAACCAAGAGTAGATAAAGATCAAAAATTATTTGAGGATTTGGGAGGATACTCCCCTATTGCGCTAGAAATTGGAGGGAGCAAAAAAAGTTTTAATAAGTACGCAGATAATCGTTTTAGGATTAAAGAATATAACGCGGATAAAACCCCAAAATATAGAACATTACCAAGTTTTAATTCAAAATTTAAAAGATCGAGAGATATTCGTAATCAGAATGTTCAGAAAATTAGTGCAGAAGAACTGCTTGAATTTTATAATGAAGGATATGCTAAATCTCGTATAAATAAAAGTTCAAAACCACATCATACTGCCGAAGTAAGAGTATTAAACAGTGATGGATCTACCTATGTTTTTGGAGAAACCGCTTACAATAAAGTAAAAAGAGAAGTTACATTTGCGACAAACAGTACTACTTTTAATTGTGCAGATGGTTTAGTGACTTACCAAAGTGGTGAAAATTCTACAAATAATAGAAGTGGAATAGATAATTTTTATGATGCTGTAGAGACCCCGGCTTATGCACACTCATATTTATTATCTTCTGTACTATCATCAGATTATGAGGATTTAAAAGGAGATGGACCCACAGATGATGATTTGGGGGCGTATACAAATTTTATATATACCAATAAAGAAGATAATTATAAATGGAGAATTCCTTACGGTAGCAATAAAGCATCTTATAATGCAGGATTAAACACAGATAAAGCAGATCAAAAAGGAAGTTATGTTTATGGAGAGAAGGAGATAAAGTATATAGATAAAATTGTCACCAAAACGCATGTAGCGATATTTGACCTTTCTCCTCGTAAAGATGCGCGAGGAGTTGCAGGAGAAAATGGAGGGGCGCCGTCTTCTGGACAACAAATGTATAAAATAGATAAGATTAGATTATACTCAAAACCAGAAGCTCTTAAAGCAAAAATATTAGATGATGATACTACTAATGATTTGCCAATAAGCGCCATCAAAACTGCACATTTTGTGTATGACTACTCTCTGTGTAAAAAAGTAGAAAATAATAAAGGAGAAGCTCCTAATGGGAACGAGTTACGTAATGAAGGTGGAAAACTAACATTAAAGAAAGTATATTTTACCTACCGAGATTCTAAAATGGGTAAGTATACTCCGTATACTTTTAATTATGATGGATTTAATCCAGATTATAACCTGAAATCTTATGATGTTTGGGGCGGATATAAGCCAATTGTTAAAAATGCATTACAATACGACCAAAATGGTAATGTAGTATATATTAAGAATGAAAATGGGGTAGATGTGCCTCAAATAAACCCTAATTTTGCAGGAGGTAATACAGGATTTTGCAATACAGGAGATGATATTACAGCACCAGAATTTGCTTTTATACAACAAGATGATCGTAAGCTACAGGATTCTTTTTCTTCAGCTTGGTCATTAACCTCTATTGATTTACCATCAGGTGGAAAAATCGACTTGACCTATGAGAGTGATGACTATCAATATGTTCAAGATCGTGATGCGTTGCAAATGTTTAAAGTGGTAGGAGCAGGAAATAATGAAGGATCTTCCTCTTTCGATCCCGAAACCAATACGAAGCTATACAAGTTTTCTGGCAACAATGAAGCAAAATATCTATATGTAAAACTGCCATCTGGCGAAACAGCTACTACAGATGCAGATTTTAGATCAAAATATTTAAAAGGAATAGAAGGTAAACCGATTTATTTCAGGTTTTTGATGAATATGACCAAAGCTGGGGCATTACATACATCTGCTAAACCTAGTAATGATTTTGATTATGTAACCGGATATTTTGAAATAGATGGAAATACAAATGTATTTACAGCTCCTAATGGGGCTGTTTATGCAGCTGTTCCCATGAAAACTACAGACATGGAAGGTGGAGTTTCTGGAACTAAACAAGTCAACCCGATCTCTAAAGCAGGTTGGTATTTTGGGAGAAGATATCTGAATGGATTAGTATATGGATTAAATACTGATTATAGAACAGAAAACATACAGTCTATCGCTAAAAAAGTGATTAGTAGTTTTAAAGCAAATAAAGATATCCTTACCGGTCCCAATGCTAAATTAAGAAGTAATGAATTTTTATGTGCGCAACGTTTTTGGCCGGATAAATCCTGGATACGCCTGTCAACACCACAAAATTACAAATTAGGAGGAGGCGCAAGAATAAAGAAATTGGTAATGAGAGATCAATGGAATAAAATGGTAGACCCAACAATTCCGGATACCAATGAAAAATATACTAAAGAGTATGGGCAAACTTATGAATATACCTTAGATGACGGGAGTTCTAGTGGTGTTGCCACTTATGAGCCTAACCAAAGTAAAGAAAACCCATTTGTTGAACCATTTTATAATCATTCTGATCGTCTGGTAGCTCCCCGAGAAGTAAACTATGTAGAAAAACCATTTGGAGAATCTTTTTTCCCTTCGTCAGCAGTAACCTATAGTAGAGTTACGGTAAGTAATCTGGCAAGAGAAGGAATATCAAAACATGCTACAGGTAAGGTAGTTTCAGAGTTTTTTACTTCTAAGGATTACCCTACCAAAGTAGATTATACAGATATCGATAGTCCAAATAATTATGCTACAAATCAAAATCAGTTTTTAGAAAATCTTTTACAAGGAATTTTTGGTGGAGAGGTTAAATCAAGAAATGAATATGCGTTATCTCAAGGTTTTATGGTGCATACTAATGATATGAATGGGAAAATGCGTTTTCAGAAGGTATATGCAGAAAATCAAGATAAGCCCTTATCATCTGTAGAGTATAGATATAGTACTAAACAAGATGATATTACACAATTAGATAATACATTACCCGTAATTACAAAAGAAGGTAAGGTACTTTATGATCGACAGATTGGTATAGATTACGATGTGGTAACAGATTTTAGAGAGAGTTATTCTAAATCCAAAACAGAAGGTGTTAAGGCTAATGTAGTGGCATTAATATTCGGAATTGTTGTCGTACCTATTCCAACTATAGTGCCTTCTCGTACTGAACTTGAAAATGTAGCGTATTCTACTATCACTACCAAAGTAATTCATACAACGGCAGTACTAAAAGAAAAAATAGCTACAGATCTGGGGTCTAAAGTATCAACAATAAATGAAGCCTGGGATGCAGAAACAGGACAGGTATTATTAACCCGAACTGTGAATGAATTTGATGATGAATACTACAACTTTAATTTTCCTGCATATTGGGCTTATGATAACATGGGGCAGGCATCTCGTAATATAGGTATTACAGGAATTTTAAAAAGATCTGGAAATTTCTTTACCATTCCTGATGCTAAGAAATATTTCACATTGGGAGATGAAATAATAGCTACTTATGGCAGAGCAAAGAAAAGTGATCGACTTTGGGTAGTAGGGTTTAATCCTGCAGGTGATGGAGTAATGTTAATGAAAGGAAACGGAAGTGTCATTAATACATCTGAAGGAGCAGATATTAGTGAAGACATTAACTTCAAAATTGTGAGATCAGGACGTAGAAACCAACAAATGGCCAATATGGGATCTATTACAATGATGAAAAACCCAATCAAGGGGAGTGCCGGAGCTAATTTGAATCAAATAGATACCAATACATTTACGCTAAATACAAATACACCGGCTGCTGATAATTTACGAATTGTAAACGCCAGTGCAGTAGAGTATAATGACTTCTGGAATTGCCAGTGTGAAAGCGAACTGAAGTTTGCACCAGAATCCTTAAATGGAGGAAAACTAGAAGATATTTCTCAAGATGATTATCCTTTTGAAAACCCTTTTAACCCTTATGTTTATAATGCAAAAGGAGAATGGAGAGCAAAGCGCTCTTATGCATATTTAACAGAACGTTCTCATGTTAATCAAGGTACAACTTCTAAAGTAAATACTCGTAGAGAAGGGTATTTTAAAGAGTTTACTCCTTATTATGCTTTGATGCAAGATAAAACCTGGGAGAAATCTGGAGCAGCTAATGATGCCTGGACATTTGCTAGTGAAGTTACGCAGTATAGTCCTTTTGGAACAGAATTGGAAAATAAAGATGCTTTAGGCAGGTATTCTGCAGCACAATATGGATATAATTATACATTACCGACAGCAGTTAGTTCTAATAGTAGATACCGTGATATGGGGATGGATGGTTTTGAAGATTATGTTTTTATGAAATCCGATAGCGCCCATTTTAATTTTAAAAATTCGGCAGACAAAGATGGGGCTGAAGGTATTCGTATAACAAATCAGGTATCTCATACCGGTAGAAATAGTTTGTTAATCCCGGCAAACGAAAATGCAATTTTAGAACGCAATCTTATTGGAGAGCTACCTGAAGATACAGACTACGATAATGATGGAATTAAGGATGATGAAGATTTATGCCCTTTTACACCTAGTAATAATTACGATTATGATGGAGATGAAATTGGTGATGAATGTGATGATGACGCGGTACCTAAAGTATTTGGACGATATACTACGAATGAGGTGCTTTATTTGGCTGGAGGAGTAAAAGAATGTGTAGGTAGAAGTGCTGAATTTACAATATATGGTAATCCAAATGAAACTATTGAGTACGCAATAGTATTCCATCAAACCAACTACAGGGGAATGGGATTACGTATTAATGATAAACTTATTTTTACTGATAATGATGTTAGAAACAAAGCAGGAGAACTATTTGTTTTCAATGATATCGTGCTGGATATTAGAGGACAAAAGTATATAGATCTTGATTTTGATGTTGTTAGAGCGAAATCTAAAAAAGGGGATAATACCTGGCGAATGGAATTTATGATTTTAAATAAAAATAATGGAAGTCCGGTACCAGGTACTTCAATCGATTTGAGATCACAAGGAAGAAGAGATAAAAGATGTGGTGAACCTGAATGGGGGAATTTAGATCAAATCAAGCATTAATTATATAATCGATATCAAATTCATTGATACATACATTAAAAAATAATCTAAACCTATTTAGATACATGAAAAATCTAACTTATATACAATCAAAGCTCACGAAGTATTCTTTGCTAGTACTAGTAGTCGTTTTTAATAGCTTGTCTGTAATGGCACAGGTCTCTTCTCAGGAACGACAGGCATTGGTAGATTTATATAATAGTACAGATGGTGCGAACTGGACTAATACACAAGCTAATAATCAACCATGGCTGATTAATGATCCAAATTCTTTAGTAAGTGATTGGTATGGAGTTACTGTTGTAGCAGATAAGGTAACAACCTTAAAACTGGACAATAATAATTTAGTAGGTACAATCCCGAATTCTATATCCAATATACCAGGATTAGAATCATTGTCATTAACCAGAAATACACTTTCTGGGAGCATTCCTACTACTATTGGTGACC
>NZ_AQRA01000010.1 GCF_000626715.1 Aquimarina atlantica
TACATAGCTCAAAGTCGGGAGACTTTGCGCAGCAATCTCAAAATCAGGGTGACACACAAACTAAAATAAAAATAATAAAATGTCAGGCTGAGTCTCCCCCAGACCCCCTCTTTTAAACATCATTTCAATAGATAATAATTATAATTCAAATCTAAAGGTCGAAGCCCTATCAAAACTAAAAGATCAAAAGCCTTTCGACCTCAAGGTGACATATGAACTAAAAAAATAACGCAATGTCAGGCTGAGCTTGTCGAAGCCCTATCAAAACTAAAAGGCATAAAAACACTTCGACAGGCCTGTCCTGAGTTTATCGAAGGGCTCAGTGTGACATACAAATTAAAAAAATCTCAGTTCCGAAAAATGAAACTGTCATGATGTATCATTGTACAAAGAATGATAAAATATGCATCAAAATACCATGTCGATACATCAGTATACAACAAAAACAACTTCAGAAGTCAAGAACCACTTCAGTAATGCAAAAAGCCGTGTCGGGTTTTCCGGGATCAAATCCAGTAGCACTGGAAACGCCCCGGGTTTTCCGGCAGCATATCCAGTTGTACTGAAAACGTCTCTGATTTTCCGGGACGTTTTCCAGTTTCGTATAATCATTCTAAATAATGAATAAGAAATTTTCGTCAGTCATAGTGATTTTCGATAGAAAATTATAACTAAAAAGAGCTTATCGATACTAAATTCTTACAGAATTTCACTCCGAAGTGACTGTATCGGCTCTTAATAAATAACAAGTATAAAAAAAATACATATATCAATAACTTTAAAAACAAAAAACAATGAAAGAATTATTAGTCGCACCAAAACTAGAAAATTTTAAAAACGGGGAGTTCTCTAAATATACCCGTACACTTCTAGAATTAAGCAACGAGTAAGATCTGGATGCAATGGAGCTAGCACCCTATATCGATACGCTCACATCAGAATACGATAGCTTTAAAGCTGTATATAAGAAAAACCGGGGCAGTATTCTTACTCCAGAACTGGCTATGCTGGATCGATATCGTGATAACGGGCTTAAACTCGTACAACGAAGTGTAAAGCTCATTGCCGATTTTGCCCGGGATGAAAATGATCGTAATCAAGCTAATCTTGTCTATAAAGCAATTACCAAACACGGTACGGCCATTTATGATATGGCGTACAATCAACAAGGTGGCGTAATGGATGAAATTATAGAAGAAGTAGATGTAGACACTAAGCTAAGTACTGCTATAGATGCATTACACCAACGTAAATACTTCGATGAGATGAAAGATGCACACCAATCTTTTGATCGTATTTTTAAAGCCCAGCTTAAAGAACAACAATGAGAACAAAGCAACCTTAATCTAACCGAGTTACGAAAACGAACTACTACAGCACTTCGAGAAGTATTAGACTGGGTGTTTATTCGCGCCAAAACCAAAGGGATTCCCCAATTCGAAACCTACATAGGTAACCCTAATGCACTTACCGAGCAATATAACTTATCTATCGAGCGTCGTTTACATGGCAAAACTAGTACTGAACAAGAATTGGATGATGATTTTGATCCTAATCAGGGAGAAGTAAACATATAACCCGATTAAAAAAATGCCCCCATTTTTTGGGGGCATTATCATATAGAATTAAGATACTTTCTTATTGATTTTCTGATAATGGTATCGGAAATACATTGAATATTTCATCGCCAGTTCTATCAATAGGTAATGTGTTGGATAAATCATACCTTCTTAAATCAAACATTCTATGGTTTTCTGCCCATAAAGAATATCTTCTCTGATTCAACATCTCAGTAGTTAAAGCATCTGCAGTTACTGCTCCCGAGTAATTTGGTAAACCTGCAGCATTCCTAATAACATCTAATGCAGTTACTGCATCTGCAAGATTATTAGCTAATATACTTGCTTCTGCATACACTAAAATTAATTCTTCGTTTCTTATCATATCTATTGGAGAAATATTTGAGGCATACAAAGCTATTTCATTTGCCCCATTAAGATCATCACTAGATTGAGCAGGAACTGGACGAAGGGCTGTTTTTGTGGTAACTCTAGTATCCCCTGCTTCGGCATCATTAATCCAACTATCATGAACTATAATCTGGTCACCACTTTGCTGAGGAACTTTAAATAATCCATTAGTAAAATCACCTGGATTTAGACTATATACATGCTTAGGACCAACATTTAAATCCCCATTAAGGTCAAAAAATGAGTCATTAAGAGAATCTAGAGACTCACTAGATTGTCCAGCATACAATGTAGCTACTGCCCTAATTCCTTTATTAAAAGTAATAAAAGTTTGGGGAGTATTAAATCCATCAAAACCAGAGCTTAGCATAAGTTTGAATTGAGTACCTGCATTGTTAAGATCTACAACAGCATCATCTAAAATTTTAATTACCTCAATAATTGCTTGATCAAACTCAAGAAATGGACCTAGATTATCAGGGTCAGAAACATCAATTCTAGCTCTATTATATGATTTTAGTACTTGAATTAGTTCATAGGCTATTATGGTTTTAGCAAATCCTCTATACCCAGATTTCTCCTGTTCATTAACTGAATTGGTATTTTTAAGAGCATCCATTAATACATTAGCATTCTTAATACAAATATATCTAGAATTAAAAGCTGCTGTTGAATAAAATGAATCATTATCCAATTGCGAAGAATTTGGCCCTTTTCCTAACAAATCTGAGGTATTACGTGGATCCGCATCAAAAAGATACAATTCTCTTGCCAAAGTTCCACTAGCTGTAGTTTGTATTGCAAGAGAATTACGCATTGTAGATTCGACAGCCGAAACTAAATTATTCAATTGGCTTACACTTGCATTACTTAAAACGTCATTAAGACTCGGTCTATTAGGGTCTATTTGTTCATCGAATGTACATGAGGTAACAGCTAAGAAACTTAATAACCCCACTATAAATCTGATTTTTTTATTATTATTTATAAATTTCATTGCTTTGGAATTAAAAATTAACACTTAAATGAAAGTAATATTGCTTTGTACTAGGGAATGGAGTTACTTCCAAACCTGAAGACAAACCAGAACCTCCATTTACTGAAACTTCAGGATCATAACTACTATAATCTGTAATAGTAAAAAGATTTCTACCAGATACTCCAAGTTTTACTCCACTAACCCCATCACCTAACCATTTAACAATCTTAGTTGGAAATCTATAATGTAAAGCCGCTTCTCTAAGACGAACATATCCAGCCGGTTCAATAAATCTAGTTGCAACGAAACCTTGCGCTACTCTATCTTGACCTTCTTGTGTATCCAAATCTACTGAAGTCTGAGCTAAATCTGCAAGTAATCTCGTAAGGTTTAAATTATTCCCTCCTTCTTTCCAATGTAATAAAAATGATAAATCCCATTGTTTAAAAAATGTAAGTTGATTTGTAAATGACATCTGAAAATCAGGCTCTACATCTCCTACCTGTGTTGGTGTACCATTTATATTACCTACAATTTGAGTAACTGGTTTTCCTTCTTCAATATAAAAAGATCCTAGCCCTAGGCCAAATCCTGCACCTGGTTGAGCAAAAGCAGGGATATCTAATCTTGTAATTTCCGACCTATTAAGCCAAAATTGCACTCCTGAATTCCAATAAAAATTATCACTATCAAAAGCATCAACATTTAAGGAAACCTCAACACCTGAATTGACTAAATCTGCAAAGTTTTTGGTTTCCCTTGTAAAACCGGACGTAGAAGGCAAATTTCTTGATAATAATAAATCTTTAACTTCTCTATTGTAATATGTAGCTTCTAAAGACACTTTATCAAACATTTTTATATCAAAACCTACTTCAAATTCTGAAGATGTTTCTGGTTTAATATTTGGGTCTCCCAGCTGCCCATCTATTGATGTTCCTCCATTACCCCCAACAGAGACCGCATTTAATCCCGTAAATGCAGAGCCAAATGCAGCAGAGTTACCTGTTTGCCCATAGGCAGCTCTTAATTTAAATTGATTAACCTTATCAGTTTGCCAAAAATCAAAGTTCGCCAAATTAACCGCTAATGAAGCTTTTGGAAAACCATAAAATTTATCAGCATCTCCGTTGAGTGTTGACTTATCTATTCTATATCCCACAGTTCCTATTATTTGATCTTTATAATTCGCTTCTGTTTGGAAAAAATATCCAAACTCTTTAACTGTGAATGCATTTTGTGTAATATTTTGGGCGAAACCTTGACTTAAATTTGTTTGACCTAAAATCAATTGCGTTGTTTGATTAAAGACTAAATCTGTTTGTTGTTCTAAATAAGTAGTACCAATTTGAGTTGTAAATCCTAAATCCCCATTCATAGCATTATGGTTCCATATACCAATAGCTTGCATATTGAAATTTGTAAAATTGTTTTTTCCAACACCTATAAAACCATTATCATCTCCTCTTTGAGCTTGGTGAATTTCAGGAACATAAACAAAAGTCTCATTAGCCAAAAAATCAACCCCCCCATTCAAAACAAATTTCAATCTATTTTTTTCGCTATTAAGAAGTTTTACATCTAACTTAAGCCCTTGTATGAATCTATTATTAGAATCTTCATTTTTTGCAAGATCTCTTACAAGTAACATGTTACCATTAGCTGAAGGGTCTGGATTATCTGGATAATTTCCAGCAGCATCTGGGAAAAGATTTGTCCACGGCCTAGTATAGGCTAAATTATATCCAAAACTTAGTCCACCTTCATTTTCATTACCCGTAAAACTTCTGCTAGAATTACTTCTTACATAATTTGAAGAAGTCGATATACTAAAAACATCTGATATTTTATGATCAATATTGGTTCTTAACGATATTCTGTCGAAACCTGTTTTTTGAATTATTCCTGCTTCATCTCTATAGGATCCGCCTACATAAAATTTAGTTTTTTCATTTCCGCCAGCTGCACTAATTTTAGTATCAGTAATAAACCCTGTCTCTCCATAAATTTCGTCTTCATAATCATACAATTCTCCCCGAGTTGCAATTACGTTCTCAAATCTTTGTCTTTCAGAAGTTCCAAAAGCAGCTTCTACACTACTAGCTGTCCATGGTCTAACACCCAATTTCTTAATAATAGTTGTAAAGCCCACATCTTGATTAAAACTGATCTTTGTTTTACCACCTTTTCCTCTTTTGGTAGTAATAATAACAACACCGGCATTACCACGTTGTCCATAAATAGCAGCTGCAGAAGCCCCTTTAAGTACTTCTATGTTTTCTATATCACTAGGATCTAAATCTGCCAATCTATTTCCCGAATTTTCTTCATTTCCTCTATTCGCTCCAGAAGCAAATCGTAACCCTGAAGGGATTTCGGTATTATTAATATACACCCCATCAATAATAAATAATGGCTGATTGTTTCCACTAATAGAAGAAATACCTCTTAATCTCAATGCGAACCCTCCTCCAGGTGCACCTGAAGACGAAGTTATATTTACACCTGGCACTTTACCATATAAAGCACCATCTACAGTAGTTTGCCCTGTATTTCCAACTAATTCTTCTGAAGAAACTGTGGAAACGGCGTTTGCAGCATTACTCCTTTTTATAGATGAACCTAGTCCCGTTACTACCACTTCTTCTAATGATTCTGTAGACTCGGCTACTTGAATCGTAATATTCCCTGCAGTTGCTACAGGTACCGTTTTTTCTGCAAATCCTAATGCAAATACTTTTAAGTTTACTGGCAAACTGCTTACGGTAATACTAAAATTACCATCAATATCACTAGAGGTACCATTATCTGTTCCTTCTTCAATAATATTCATAAAAGGAGCTCCCTGACCAGTGCCCTCAACGACCACTTTTCCCGTAATGGTCTCCTGAGCCAACAACAAAGTCGGAACAAAAATTAGTAATAGCAAAATCTTCATTTTGCAAAAATGATTGTGTTTTTTCATAATGATCTGTTTAAATGTTTGGTTAAATCTATTAAAAGATATTGATAAAACAATGTTAAAACTAACAATTGTTCGCATAAAAACAGTCAAAACACTACTTATACTGTATTAAAACATCATAAATACATATAAATTTTAAATATTTCAAAATCTTAATAAAACTGTTTTATAATTAACAATTTTCATAATATACCTAAAGATTCTCAAAACAATTAAAATCTATTACCTGTTCACAGTTAAACTTCTTATTTTTGCAGCCTTAATATATAACATATGTATAGAAGTCATTCGTGTGGTGAACTACGCGCCTCAGATATCAAAAAAGAAGTCACCTTATCCGGATGGGTGCAAAAGACTCGTGATAAAGGATTTATGATATGGGTTGATCTTAGAGATCGTTATGGTATCACTCAATTAATATTTGATGAAGAACGTACACCTGCACCTGTGGTCAAAAAAGCTAAGACCTTAGGAAGAGAGTTTGTCATCCAAGTGAAAGGAACAGTAATTGAGCGCGAATCAAAAAATCAAAATATTCCTACAGGAGAAATTGAAATCCTGGTGAATGAATTAACTATTCTTAATGAATCAATTGTTCCTCCTATTATTATTGAAGATCAGACAGATGATGGAGAGGATATACGTATGAAATATCGTTATCTCGATATTCGTCGTAATCCGGTAAAAAATAGTTTGATATTTCGTCATCAAGTGGGAATGCAAGTAAGAAATTATCTTTCTAATGAAGGATTTATCGAAGTTGAAACTCCGTATTTAATTAAATCTACACCAGAAGGAGCTCGAGATTTTATTGTTCCATCCAGGATGAATGAAGGCCAATTCTATGCATTACCACAATCGCCACAAACATTTAAGCAACTCCTTATGGTTGGTGGAATGGATAAATATTTTCAGATTGTAAAATGTTTTAGAGATGAAGATTTAAGAGCAGACAGACAGCCCGAATTTACACAAATAGATTGTGAAATGGCATTTGTTGAGCAAGAAGATATTTTAAACATATTCGAGGGGCTTACCCGATATTTACTATCAGAAATAAAAGGAGTTAATATTGGTGATTTCCCAAGAATGACCTATGAAGAGGCCATGCGAACTTATGGTAATGATAAACCAGATATAAGGTTTGGGATGAAGTTTGGTGAACTTAATGATATTGCTCAACACAAAGAGTTTAATGTATTTAATACCGCAGAATTGGTTGTTGGTATTGCGGTTCCTGGCGGAGCTTCATATACAAGAAAAGAGATTGATAAGCTTATCGATTGGGTAAAACGTCCTCAAGTTGGTGCACTAGGAATGGTATATGTAAAATGTAATGAAGATGGAACATATAAATCCTCGGTAGATAAGTTTTATGACCAAACTGATCTGGCTAAATGGGCAGAGGCAACCGGGGCTAAAGCAGGCGATTTAATCTGTGTGCTTTCTGGTCCTACAAACAAAGTAAGAACACAGTTAAGTGCCCTTAGAATGGAGCTTGCCGAACGATTAGGGTTAAGAAATCCAGAAGAATTTGCTCCTCTATGGGTAGTAGATTTTCCATTATTAGAATGGGATGAAGAAACAGAACGTTATCATGCTATGCATCATCCTTTTACTTCTCCAAAACCAGAAGATATTGCTTTGTTAGATACCAAACCAGGAGATGTTCGTGCTAATGCATATGATCTTGTTTTAAACGGAAATGAAATAGGAGGTGGTTCTATCCGTATTCATGATAAGGAAACGCAGGCATTAATGTTTGATCATTTAGGATTTACCCCAGAAGAAGCAAAGGCACAGTTCGGATTTTTAATGGATGCTTTCCAATATGGGGCTCCTCCTCATGGTGGTATTGCTTTTGGATTTGATAGATTAGTCGCTATACTCGGCGGTCAGGAAACAATTCGGGATTTTATTGCTTTTCCGAAAAATAATAGCGGGCGAGATATCATGATTGATGCTCCATCTAATATTGATAACGAACAGCTTAAAGAATTAAATATAAAACTTGATTTATAATAAAAATCCCGCTCATGGCGGGATTTTTATTACCTTTAAACTAGTTAAGTCAAGTACATATGTCTCCCCAAAAGAAAAAGACACTACTTTATAAAGTACTTAAATGGAGATATCGCCATATTTCTGATAAGACCTTTATTCTTATTCTAAGTATTCTTGTAGGGTTTACAGCAGGGCTTGTTTCCTTATTATTAAAAAATATCACCCATTTAATTCAGGTTGTTTTAGAAAGTGATATCATTTCGTGGCAAGCTTCTTTTTATTTTATTATCCCTATAATCGGTCTACTGATTGTTTATATATTCACAAAATATATATTTAAAAGAGACGTAAAATCAGCTATCCCACTTATTTTACATTCGCTTTCCAAAAAAAACGGGGTTATACGACCTATTCACGGGTATTTACCTCTTATTTTAGCACCAATCACAGTAGGTTTTGGTGGTTCCGTAGGGCTTTTGGGTCCAGCAATTAGCTCTGGATCAGCATTAAGTTCTAGTTTTAGCACTCTATTTCATGTTAATCGAAAAACCAGGGTATTACTTATCGGTTGTGCATCTGCTGGTGCTATTTCTGCCGTATTTAAATCTCCTTTGGCAGGTTTAGTTTTTGCAGTAGAAGTATTTAGCCTAGATCTCACATTAACATCTCTACTACCGCTACTTTTTGCTTCAGTATCATCAATAATTACCTCCTATTTTTTTTTAGGAGACGAAGTCTTATTTAGATTTAACGTATTAGAAAAATTTGATATCTACGATACTCCTTTTTATATTATTTTAGGTATCGGAACCGCATTTGCTTCTATATACTTTACTAAAATGTATTTTGGGATATTACATTTTTTTGATCGTTTTTCTAAAAAAATTCACAGGTTATTAATTGGTGGACTTGCCATTGGAATCATGTTATATTTTATTCCCCCACTCTATGGTGAAGGTCTTGGTTTTATAAATGGTTTATTACATGGTGATCATCTAACTGCTATCGGCAAATCCCCATTTGATACTATGACCGATAATATATGGATTGTCATAGCTTTATTAACAGGTATTACCATCTTTAAAGCAGTTGCCATGACTGCAACTTTTGCTGCAGGAGGTTCTGGAGGAATATTTATCCCAACAATGGTTATGGGCAGTGCATTGGGTAATGTAGTCTCTAAAGTAATTAATAATCTAGGAATGGGTTTTCATGTTTCTGAAGCCAATTTTACACTGCTAGGAATGGCCGGGCTTATTGCCGGAGTGTTACACGCTCCTCTTACCTCTATATTTCTTATTGCTGAAATCACCTCTAGTTATGAGTTATTTGTTCCTTTAATGATTACCACTGCAATATCATTTATAATCTCAAAAAATAAAATAGAACATAATATTTATACCCGAGAACTTGCTAAACAAGGACATTTATTGACCCATGACAAAGATCAAACTGTTTTGACTCTAATGAATCTCGAAGACTGTATCGAAACTAATTTTATCACCATAAAACCAAATTACACCTTAAAACAACTTTTAAGTGAGGCTGTAGCAAAATCAAACAGAAACTTATTTCCTGTTATTAACGAATCTGGTCATCTTATAGGAATGGTTGCATTAGATGATATTAGAGATATTATGTTTGATATTACCTTATATCACAAAATAACAGTCGACACCTTAATGGCTCAAACCTCGGTTGCAATAATTTATGAGCATGACAATGCAAAAACAGTAATGAAAAAATTTCAGGATACCGGAGCCTGGAATTTACCCGTGATTAAAAATGGCAAGTATTTTGGCTTTATTTCAAAATCAAAACTTCTTACAGCATATCGTAGAAAGTTAATTAATTTTACAAGATAAACCCTTCAATCTACTACCAATACACCATAATTAACAGTACTATTGCACAAAGATTTCCAATTTTTAATGAACTTATTTTCACAATACCGTAAAAATTTTTAGACTCATGAAATATATTATTAGAATACTTTTTATAGCTATTATTATCCTTATATGTATTGGATATTACTTCAAAAACTCGGGAGATCATAGCACCGGTGATAAGTTAGTTGGGATTGGCATATTAGCTTCTTCTTTCATTTTAATGCCTATTTTTATTTATCACAGATGGAAAAATAAAAAAATTAAAGACTACATGCTAACCGAGGAAAACCTAAAGAAAATGCGGGATTATGAGGCAAATAGAGAAAATAATAACTGATAAATTTTCAAAATATTCATACTTTGATAACAATTCATAAAAAATTTAAAACTACCTTTATTATTTATAATACTTATTATCTTATTACAATGGAAGGAACAGTAAAATTTTTTAACGAATCAAAAGGTTACGGATTTATTACCAACGACGAAACAGGAAAAGACATTTTTGTTCATGCTTCAGGAATTGATGGCGAAGCATTAAATGAAGGTGACAAAGTAGAGTATAATGAAGAAGAAGGAAGAAAAGGACCTACTGCAGCTAATGTGCGTATAATTCACGGATAGAAAGCAGACTCTGAACGTTTCAAAAGCACTACTATTGTAGTGTTTTTTTTGTTTTCTTAATTGATAGTTGGTATAAAAATTTAACTTAATTAAGGTTTCGTTTTTCAATAAAAAACCGAGTGATTAATTCTCCGCATTCTTCTTCTAAGACACCTCCTATAATTTCGGTTTTCGGGTGAAGTTTTGTTCCCATTACAGTACATCCCCTTCGTTCATCAGCTGCACCATACACTATCTTTTTAATCTGGCTCCAATACAAAGCTCCGGCACACATCTGGCAGGGCTCTAGAGTTACATATAATGTACATTCTTTAAGATATTTACCCCCTAAAAAATTTGCTGCCGCTGTTATTGCCTGCATTTCGGCATGAGCCGTAACATCATTTAATAATTCTGTAAGGTTATGAGCTCTGGCTATAATTCGATCTGCAATTACAATAACCGCTCCTATCGGAACTTCATTCTTCTCATATGCCAATTCTGCTTCCTGAAGCGCTTTCTTCATAAAGTAAGAATCATCTAATGGGTCTAACATATATTATCAAATTTTAGGTAAAGCTAAATAAAAATATTTGTATTCTGAATGAAATAAAAAGTATATAAAGAACCATTACAAAATAGTACTTTTGTGCTATGCAACAATCATTTCTATCTAATATCCAATATCCATCTGATCTAAGAAAACTATCTCCTGATCAGTTACCCAAACTAGCCAGAGAACTTAGAGATTTTGTGATTAATATTGTTGCTACCAAAGAGGGGCATCTCGGGGCGAGTTTAGGGGTGATCGAGCTCACTATTGCGCTTCACTATATTTTTGACACCCCTAATGATCTTCTTGTTTGGGATGTGGGACATCAGGCTTACCCTCACAAAATTCTTACCGGAAGAAAAGATATATTTCATACCAATCGTCAACTAGATGGTATAAGTGGATTTCCTAAACGCAACGAGAGTGATTATGATACTTTTGGCGTTGGGCATTCCTCTACTTCTATTTCGGCTGTATTAGGCATGGCAATTGCATCCAAGCTAAAAGGGAATATCACAAAACAACATATCGCAGTAATTGGTGATGCTTCTATTGCTAGCGGAATGGCCTTTGAAGGGCTTAATCATGCCGGAGTAACTGATACCAACATGCTAGTTATCCTTAATGATAATGCAATTGGTATTGATCCAAGTGTAGGTGCTTTGAAAGAATACCTTACTAAAGCCAAGATTGGGGTTAGGCCCAGAAAAAATAATATTATCGAAGCCTTAAACTTTAATTATTTTGGCCCTATTGACGGGCATGATTTACCTATGCTTCTCAAAACTTTGGAGAAACTAAAAACTACAAAAGGTCCAAAGCTTTTACATATTATTACCACTAAAGGAAAAGGCTTAAAGCAAGCTGAAGAAAACCAGGTAAAATACCATGCTCCTGGTAAGTTTGATGCATCAACCGGGGATCTAATTTCAAAAGACAATACAGGGCTACCACCTAAGTTTCAGGATGTTTTTGGATTTACTATTCTTGAGCTAGCCAGAAAAAATAAAAAGATTATAGGTATTACACCTGCTATGCCTACCGGAAGTTCTCTAAAATACATGATGAAAGAAATGCCAGATCGAGCTTTTGATGTAGGTATTGCCGAGCAACATGCCGTCACCCTTGCTGCCGGAATGGCTACACAGGGATTAATTCCTTTTTGCACCATATATTCTACTTTTTTGCAGCGCGCTTATGATCAGGTGATACACGATGTAGCTTTACAAAATTTGCCTGTAATTTTTTGCGTTGACAGAGCTGGCATTGTAGGTGCAGATGGTGCAACACACCATGGGGTTTTTGATATTGCATATCTTACTTGCATTCCTAATATGATTGTTGCTGCCCCAGCTAATGAAATCGAATTACGACATTTACTTTATACTGCTTCTTTGGGGCTAAACCATCCTATTGCGATACGCTACCCCAGGGGGAGAGGACATATTATCGATTGGGAGGTTCCTATGCAAAAACTACAAATCGGTAAAGCGACCCGCTTAAAAACAGGTGCTAAAATTGCAGTAATTTCTACAGGTATTATAGCGCATAATGTAACTAAAGCCATAGAAACTATAGAAGAAACCATTAGTCACTATCATTTTTGTTTTATAAAACCTTTAGACATTGATCTGTTAAAACAAATATTACAGAACTATAACACCATTATTACTGTCGAAGATGGAGTTATCAAAGGTGGTTTTGGAAGTTCGATACTCGATTTTGCCAATCAACATAGTTTTAAAAATACAATTATCACTCTGGGTATTCCTGATCAATTTATTCATCATGGTACTGTAGATCAGCTACATGACATTTGTGGGATTTCTCCCGAAAAAATTCTTAACACCATCAATACATTTCTCTAGTTATCTATTTATAAAAAAATGATGATCGACATGGTAACAATCATTCTTACTATGACACTTATCTAAGAACAATAAATAATTATCATTTTTTACAACTATGAAAAAACTAAGCTTATTCACTTTACTAATTACATTAATTTTTATTTCTTGCTCTAAAGATGATGATGCTTCAAATCAAGAAATACCAGCAAATAAAAACTTAATCGGCACCTGGGAACTTACTTATAGAAAGGAAAATAACAACACCACTCCCAATACTCTAGATAATTGCGAAAAAACATCTACAATAGAATTCAAATCTGACAATACTTATTCAGAAAAAACTTTTGTTGAAATATCAAGTAACTGTGTAAGTGATGGTGAGTTTTCGGGTTCCTGGTTAGAATCTAATAATCAATTAACTCTTAATTTTATTGAAAATGGTGAGAATACAACAAATATTTCAAAATTTAGCATCGCAGATGATGAACTTACTTTAGTTTTTGATGAAATAACAGAAAAATATAAAAAGAAATAAGGGTCGTGTTTAACATCCACAAAAAACCTATCTATGATATAATAGATAGGTTTTTTTATATCTGTAATCCTTTTATTTTCTGAAATTTCAATAAAGCGTTACCGTCGGTTAGGCTTGCCACATAATTGCTTATTCCAATAAGTCGAGTATAGAGATCTTCATTTGTATAATCAAAATGCATCCCTTCGGCTCTCAAGATTAACTTATCATAATTAGAACTCTCTCCTTTATTAAAGTTATCAGTAGCTACACAATAACGATCTAAAAGCGTAGCAAGAATTTCGTACCCTGCAATCTCCTTTTCTGTTACTTCCTGGCTTTGATAGATCTTGGCAACACTTATTTTTATAATGTCATCGATTTGAGCTTCATATTTACTTTTGTCTATTAATGCCATATCAAAAGTTCCTGATAATATAGCCTCTTCATGCTCGATAAAAACACTTGCTGCTTCTCCTATCAAAGTATTAATAGCTAGTGCTCTAAGATAACTTAATCGATCTGCTGTAGTAGTGAGTTTATTATATTTTGAAGTATTGATAGTATCCTTCACTAATTTAATCAAGTATTCTAAAGCATATTCTTCTTCTATCAACCCCAGATTAATACCATCTTCAAAATCGATAATAGTATAACAAATATCATCTGCTGCTTCTACCAAAAAAGTTAGTGGATGACGACTATAAGTAACTTCATCATCAATTTGGTATTGCAACAATCCTACTTCTTCTGCTACCTCTTTAAAAAAAGAAGTCTCATTCTGAAAATATCCAAATTTTTTATGAGCGATATGAGATGTTGGTTTTTTGGGCAAAGATTCTTTGGGATACTTCATAAACGCCCCTAATGTCGCATAGGATAATCTTAAACCTCCTTCTATTCCTTCACGAGATTCTGTAAGAATTTTAAACCCATTGGCATTCCCTTCAAAATCTATCAGATCCTGATATTGCTTAGGAGTAAGCTGACCTTTATATCGGTTACCACTTCCTGTTTTGAAATATTCTCCTATCGCTTTTTCTCCAGAGTGCCCAAAAGGCGGGTTACCTATATCATGTGCTAATGCAGCAGCTGCAACAATAGCTCCAAAATCATTAAACTGATACCCATGAACAGCAGCAAGATGCGGATGTTTCTCTAAGATTTTCTTACCTACTACTCTACCCAAAGAACGTCCTACGACAGATACTTCGAGACTATGGGTTAATCGTGTATGTACAAAGCTGGTTTTGGATAGCGGGATAACCTGAGTTTTATCCTGCAGACTTCTAAAGGCCGAAGAGAAAATAATACGATCATAATCTACTTCAAAACCTAACCGGGTTTCGTCTTGCTCTTTACGTAATCTTTTATTTCTATCTCCTTGTCGTTTTAAAGACAGGAGCTGTTCCCAATTCATCATATTTCTAAGAAAATTCGAATATACAAAAAAGGGAAGCATCCTAAGAAAACTTCCCTTTTGCCCTATATAAATCTAGGTCTATGACCCACACATTAAACAATCGTCTCCTTCGCCTTCTTTAGATTGTGCAATGATTGCACGAAGTTCTTCTGGAGTAAGAGCTGTTCCTTCTGGTGTAACAGCTTCTTGTTTTGGTTCTGCCTTGGTTGCTTGCGCTTCCATTACTTGTGCAGCAGCTACAGCTACTTGCTCTGGTTTAGGCGCTTCTTTAGTTTCTTTTTTAAGTGTAAACTTAATTGCATCTACAGCAGATTTTGTTCTTAGGTAATACATACCTGTTTTCAATCCACTCTTCCATGCATAAAAATGCATCGAAGTTAACTTAGCCATAGTTGCACCTTCTAAGAATAAGTTCAGAGATTGAGACTGATCGATAAAATATCCTCTATGACGAGACATATCGATAATATCCTTCATACTCATTTCCCATACCGTTTTGTATAGTTCTTTCAGGTCCTGTGGTATGATATCTATATTCTGTACCGATCCGTTTGCACGCATGATAGCATCCTTAAGCTCATCATTCCATAATCCTAATTTTACCAGATCTTCTAATAAGTGTTTATTTACAACAATAAACTCTCCTGATAATACACGTCTGGTATAGATATTACTTGTATAAGGCTCGAATGCTTCATTATTTCCTAAAATCTGAGACGTAGATGCTGTAGGCATTGGTGCAACCAATAATGAGTTACGCACCCCGTTTTTAAGTACTTGCTTACGAAGTTTTGCCCAATCCCAACGGCCGCTTAATTCTTCATCTTTTATTCCCCATAGATTGTATTGAAAATCCCCTTTAGATATTGGAGAACCTTCATAACTTTGATATGGTCCATCTGCTTT
Source organism: Aquimarina atlantica (assembly GCF_000626715.1). Lineage (GTDB taxonomy): Bacteria > Bacteroidota > Bacteroidia > Flavobacteriales > Flavobacteriaceae > Aquimarina > Aquimarina atlantica. The sequence continues at coordinate 15,657 of NZ_AQRA01000010.1, forward strand.
TGCTTCTTCCATCGACGCGGTTACTGCAGCAAAATACAATGTTTCAAAAATCTCCTGATTTAATTTTTTAGCTTCATCACTGGTAAAAGGTAAACGCAATTGGATAAATGCATCTGCTAATCCCTGCACTCCTAAACCAATAGGGCGATGACGTATATTAGAATTTTCTGCTTCTTTTACTGGATAATAATTACGATCAATTACTCTGTTCAGGTTCTTAGTCACCCGTTTTGTAATTCTAAAGAGTTCTTTATGATCGAACTGTCCATTTTTTATAAACATTGGCAATGCAATAGACGCAAGATTACATACCGCTACTTCATCTGGGCTAGTATATTCTAATATCTCTGTACATAAATTAGAGGATCGTATGGTTCCCAAATTTTGTTGATTAGATTTGCGATTTGCAGCATCTTTATACAACATATAAGGTGTACCTGTTTCAATTTGAGATTCTAAGATTTTTTCCCAAAGCTCACGTGCCTTAATTGTTCTGCGTCCTTTTCCTTCTGCTTCATAACGAGTATATGTTTCTTCAAACTCATCACTATGTATATCAAATAAACCTGGGCATTCGTTAGGACACATTAATGTCCATTCTGCATCATCCTGTACTCGCTTCATAAACAAATCTGGCACCCACATAGCATAGAACAAATCTCGTGCACGCATTTCTTCTTTACCGTGGTTCTTTTTAAGATCCAGGAAATCAAAAATATCGGCATGCCAGGGTTCTACATATATTGCAAACGATCCTTTTCGTTTTCCTCCTCCCTGGTCAACATAACGAGCAGTATCATTATATACTCTAAGCATAGGCACAATACCATTAGAAGTACCATTGGTCCCTGCAATATAAGATCCTGTAGCACGCACATTATGAATAGATAATCCTATTCCTCCAGCCGACTGTGAAATCTTAGCAGTTTGTTTTAATGTATCATAGATCCCATCAATACTATCATCTTTCATTGTTAACAAAAAACAAGATGACATCTGTGGTTTTGGAGTACCCGAATTAAACAATGTTGGTGTAGCGTGTGTAAAATACTTTTTAGACATTAGCTCATACGTCTCTATAGCGGCATCCAAATCATTAAGATGGATTCCTATAGATACTCTCATAAGCATATGTTGTGGGCGCTCTGCGATTTTACCATTAATTTTTAACAGGTAAGAGCGCTCTAATGTTTTAAAACCAAAATAATCATATCCAAAATCACGATTATAAATAATTGTAGAATCTAATTTTTCTTTGTTAGCGACAATTACCTCATAAACATCATCTGCGATTAGTGGTGCTTTTTTGCCTGTTCTTGGATTTACATACTCATATAGGTCTGTAACTACTTCAGAAAAAGTTTTCTTTGTATTTTTATGTAGATTAGAAACAGAGATACGAGCGGCAAGCTTCGCATAATCAGGGTGTGTTATAGTCATTGTTGCTGCTATTTCTGCAGCCAAATTATCCAACTCACTAGTTGTTACTCCATCATACAACCCTTCTATCACTCTCATAGCTACCTTTACAGGATCAACTAGTGGATTAAGTCCATAACATAACTTTCTTACCCTTGCGGTAATCTTGTCAAACATAATTGGTTCTTTACGCCCATCTCTTTTTACTACATACATACTTTTTTTTGGTTTTTAAATTTTCTTCTTAATGAAGAAGTTGATGATAATTCGTGTTACTAATTTTATATTTTGAAAGTCAAAAAATTAGATTCTATCTCCTTGAAATTGGATACTAAAGAGAAATCTCTACATCCAAAAATCAGAGTAATTCTATAGATAAAAAAATAATATGACTTTCGTCCCTTTTGTTTTTTGTGTGGCTTTTTATAAAGCTTTATCAAACTGAGCTAATCTGAATTAAACAAAGAAATGTTTTTGACTAGCTCAGAATGAATATATCTTTATTGTTAGCATTTTGGATCCAACTCTTATTGGAATAATAATCTTAAGAAATTAATTCTTTTAGATTAAAAATCTGCATCAAAGCTGATCTTATTGTCTTCGGTATCTTTATTAAGCACTCCGGCTTTTTGATATTCTGAAACTCTTTTCTCAAAGAAATTAGTTTTTCCTTGTAAAGAAATCATATCCATAAAATCAAATGGATTTGCTGTTTCGTATTCTTTTTCACATCCTAATTCTACCAATAATCTATCGGTAACAAATTCTAGATATTGAGTCATTAACTTAGAGTTCATACCTATCAAACTTACAGGAAGAGATTCTGTTATAAACTCTCTTTCAATATCTAATGCATCTACCAGAATTTTTCTAATTCTATCCTTCGGTACTTTATTTATCAAATGTTTATTATGAAGATGAACTGCAAAATCACAGTGCACTCCTTCATCTCTAGAAATTAATTCATTAGAAAATGTAAGTCCAGGCATTAATCCACGTTTTTTTAACCAAAATATAGAACAGAACGCACCTGAAAAGAATATTCCTTCTACTGCAGCAAAAGCTATTAAACGTTCTGCAAAAGAATCAGATTCTATCCATCGTAATGCCCAGTCTGCCTTTTTCTTAATTGCAGGAAAATTCTCTAATGCATTAAACAATATATCTTTCTCTTTCTCATCCTTTACATACGTATCAATTAGTAAAGAATAGGTTTCAGAGTGAATATTTTCCATCATAATCTGGAAACCATAGAAAAATTTTGCTTCACTATATTGTACTTCGTTTATAAAATTTTCTGCAAGATTTTCATTTACAATACCATCTGATGCAGCAAAAAATGCTAAAATATGTTTGATAAAATATCGCTCATCATCATTAAGTTTAGTAGACCAATCTGTAATATCCTGATGCAAATCGATTTCTTCTGCTGTCCAAAAACTAGCTTCAGATTTTTTATACCACTCCCAAATATCATGGTGTTGAATAGGAAAAATTACGAATCGATCTTTATTTTCTTGCAAAATTGGTTCTACGGCACTCATCATTATTTTTTTAGCTGTTTTTTTTGAGAATTTCTTATTTCCTAAGGGTCTTACAAAGATCAAAAAATAGGTTAAAAGTTCTACCAAAAGTTAACAAACGTTTTCAACAAAGTTTTCAACACGAAGTGATTTTGTAACAAAAATGATCTTTCACAAAAACACACATAACACATTGTTAATCAAAATATTAAGTATTTATTGAAAAATACAGATAATGTGAACATCATCTTCAAAAATCTCTTATTTTTCACTTGTTAACCGAGGTTTTTCAACAGAAAAACGAAGAAGGGAAAATACATCAATTTACGGTAAACCCGTAACCAAAAAAAACTCTTTTTTTAACACAAAAAAGAGCAAAAAAGGAGTGTTATTTATATCTAAAAATATAAAGGAAGGGTTATTTTTTCAATTTTTCTGCAACATTTTCAAGTTCGATATACCAATCTTCTCCAAATTTTCTAATTAAGGCTTCTTTAACAAATTTATAGATCGGAACTTGAAATTCTTTACCTAATGTACAGGCATCATCACAAATTTCCCATTTATGATAATTTACAGCAGAGAACTCTGTATACTCTTGCACTCTAATCGGGTATAAATGGCAAGATACTGGTTTTTTCCAATCAACTTCGCCTTGATTATATGCTTCTTCGATAGCACACATAGCTGTCCCTTTTTCATCAAAAATCACATATGCACAATCTGCTCCATCTATTAGAGGTGTTTCTAATTCTCCATTAGCTGTTTTAATATGGGTTCCGTAATGCTCTATAGCCTCGACACCTTCTTTTCTCAAATAAGGTTTAACGATAGGGTATATCTCTTTAAGTTTATGAGTTTCTGACTCTTCTAAAGGTGCTCCTGCCTCACCATCGATGCAGCAGACTCCTTTGCACGCAGAGAGATTACACACAAAGTCTTTTTCTATGATATCTTCAGAAACTATGGTTTTTCCTAATTGAAACATGGCGCTAAGATAATTCTTATACAAGAGATTTTTTACAATTTATTCACCTTTTTATAATACCTTTATTCAATAAAGTCTATTTATATTTGCTCAAATTTTTGAAACTATTTTACTATGAACTTTGACCTTAAAGAAATATTGACTGCGAGTATGGTTCTGTTTGCTGTAATAGATATCATAGGGAGTATTCCGATTATTTTAGATCTTCGTAAAAAAGTAGGACATGTACAAAGTGAAAAGGCTTCTATCGTAGCAGCAATCTTAATGATTCTTTTCTTATTTGTAGGAAAAGAAATCCTAAGTCTAATTGGTATAGATGTTAACTCTTTTGCTGTTGCAGGTTCTTTCATTATTTTCTTTTTAGCTATAGAAATGATATTAGGTATTCAATTATATAAAGATGATGCTCCTGAAACTGCAGCTGTAGTTCCCCTTGCTTTTCCTCTTATTGCTGGAGCAGGTACCATGACATCTATTTTATCCTTACGAGCAGAGTATCATACAATTAATATAATAATAGCGATACTAATTAATATTATCTTTGTATACATTGTGCTAAAATCTTCTGGAAAAATAGAAAAAGTACTTGGTAAACAAGGAATTAATGTGATACGAAAAATATTTGGGGTAATTTTGCTCGCTATTGCAGTTAAATTATTTACGGCAAATATCAAAGAGCTATTAACAACTATTTAGTTTTAAAACAGATGAAATATTTTATATACCTATTAATTATCATTGCTACGGGTTTAATCATTTATAATATAACTTATCTAGATTTTGATAATTTATTGATTGGTGATAGTAAAACAGCTCTTATTGGTGTTTTTTCTTCAGCCTGTGTAATTCTGTTAATGGCAATTTTATTGGTTTCCAGAAATATTCAAAAGAAAAAAAGAGGGAACTAAGTTTGTTCTAATAGCAGTAAAACATTACTACGGTCAAAATACAAAGAAGCAGGCAATAATCACTGGTGGAATTGAAATTACCATTAGGATCATAAAAAAGTTATGTAGTTTTCTAAACAACAATGCTTTCTTTAAGGATTTTTTTAGTTTCAAATCTTCAGAACTATGAATATGTTCTCTTATTATATCACCAGAAACATAAGAGGTATCAACTAATATATCATGCTTTAAAAAAATAGAAGCACTATTATCTAATAACCTAAAGGCAACTGCTATAATAAAGAAAAAAAGCGGGGAGCATATTGCAATAGCTACTAGATATTCTTCAAATTCTGACATATATAATTTAGATATAAGTTATTCTTCTTTAGAAAGTGACAATACTTTATTAATCATTGCATCATCTTTATTTATAATTCTTTCAAAAGCCCCAGTTCCAAATAATTGCTGCGCCATTGTCGCTTTCAAATATTTTTTTAATTGATCTTCATAATTCTTCAACTCAATCTCTATACCTCTTTGCCTTGAATATTTTAAAAAATCTTGAGCAAAAGTATCGTCTATATTAATTTTTTCATTGAACTCATCTTCAGACAAATCATTATAATACGCCCTGTTTTTATCCAGTTCTTCAAATACATATCCTCCCATACGACCAGAACGTAACATATAATCTAAGGTTTCACCAACACGAGTTGTATCCTTACTAACAAATATATCGGGTATAATGCCTCCACCTCCATAAACAATTTTGCCTCCTGGAGTTTTAAATTTCAAAGAATCTGCTACCTGAATACTATCTGCATTCTGCAATTCTCCATTTTTATACCGCTCCATATACTCATTAAAATATTCTTTATTCCCATTGGCGTATGGTTTTTGTATCGACCTTCCGGTAGGTGTATAATATCTCGAAATTGTTAATCGTATTGCGCTACCATCTCCTAATGCCATTTCTCTTTGCACAAGGCCTTTTCCGTAAGAACGTCTACCAACAATAGTTCCCCTATCATTATCTTGAATTGCTCCTGCAAAAATTTCACTGGCAGAGGCAGAGTTCTCATTGATTAGCACATAAACTTTTCCTTGTTCAAAACTTCCTTTATTGGTAGCAAAATTATTTTCGATAGCTCCTTTTTTATTTTTGGTAAACATAATCAGCACATCATCCTTCAAAAATTCGTCTGCCATTTTTAGCGCTGGTGCAATAAATCCTCCTCCATTATCACGAAGGTCGATTACCATATTTTCGGCTCCTTTATCTATTAATTCATCTAATGCCGTTTTAAATTCTTTGTATGTTGTTTCTGCAAAACGATTTACTTTTACATATCCCAATTTATCATCCAACATATAAGCTGCATCTACACTTTGTATAGGCACACGTCCTCTTTTTACAACTACATCAAATATTCCTTTGCCTTTTCTATATACTCTAAGTTGTACCTGGCTATTTAGCTCACCTTTTAATCTATTTGCTAATCCATCTCTTATTAAACGCTCTCCATACAAAGTATCGCTATCTGCCATTAATATTCTATCTCCTGCCTTAATCCCCGATTTTTCACTCGGTCCTCCTTTTATGGTATTAATTACAGATATTGTATCTCTGTAAGGATAATAGCTCACCCCTATACCAATAAAATCACCTTGCATATTTTCTGTAATCCCTTCAAGTTCTTCTGATGGTATATATATCGAATGAGGATCCAGGTTTTCTAATATCCTGTTTACCGTAACTTCTACAATACTATCGGTATTGATCTCATCTACATACTCATAATCTATATAATCAATAAGCCTATTTAGTTTTTCTTTTTTGGGGTTATAAGAAAATAGCTTTGCCGAAGGGTTGCTAAAATCAAGTTTACTACCCAAAAATACTCCGGCTCCTACAGCCAAACCCAAAAACAAAGGCAAGTATTTTTTTGAATATCCCATTATTCTTCTAAATCCGTAATCTGTTCTATTTCTACTCCAGCCTTAGCAAGAAACTGCAGACCAGAATCATCTTTATAACCTGTTTGATACACTATGCGTTTTATTCCTGCCTGGTGAATCAATTTACTACACTCCTTACATGGTGATAATGTAATATATAATGTTGCTCCTCTACAGGATTGAGTAGATGAAGCTACTTTAGAAATCGCATTTGCTTCTGCATGCAATACATACCACTTTGTATATCCTTCTTCGTCTTCACATGGATTCTCAAAACCTGTTGGGGTGCCATTAAATCCATCTGAAATAATCATTCTATCCTTTACAATAACCGCACCAACTTTTTTTCTTTCACAATGAGATAATTTCCCCCATTCTCTTGCAATCCTAAGATAAGCTTTATCGTACTTTAGTTGTTTTTTTTTTGACATAAAATAGAATGACTAGTGTATTGATAACAATCAAAGTACGAATATATTATTACGATGTGGCAAATACAACCTTAATCACTACTTATTCACCAAATTTTATTTGCAATAAGCATGGGGATTACCATCCCTATTACAATAGAAGAAATAACAAGTATCCAGTCTCGTTTTGAAAATCGAAAAAAGGTCTGAAATATAAAGCTAACTATAAGAACTACTAAAACAATAATAATCTGTGCAGCTTCAACCCCTAATGCAAACTCGATTAAAGGTAAAATTTTAGAATTCACATTACTACTAATTGCTCTAAAATAACTAGAAAACCCTAATCCATGAATTAATCCAAAAAAAAGAGTTACTCCGTATAAGATGCCTATTTTACTATTTTTTGAAGTGTTTTTTGCTGTAAATACATTAAACAATCCTGTAATCAAAATGGTTAAAGGAATCAAGAACTCTACCAATCTCGAATTTACTGATACTACATCATATGCTGCCAAAAACAAAGACAATGTATGTCCTATTGTAAATATGGTAACCAGTAATAAAATCCGTTTCCAGTTATCAAAAGTATATCCTACTGTTAGCGCAATTAAAAATAAAATATGGTCATAAGCATGCCAATCTAGCACGTGACCAAAACCCAGCTTTATATAAAGCCAAAACTCTGACATAATTTTAGGTTTTGAGGTGTGGGACTAAATGTACAACTAAATACAAGAACGAAGAAATGCATCAAAAATTCTTATCAAAAGTTTAAGAAATTCTGAAACACAACTAACTACCAGTATCAAAAAAACCCAGAAACATACTTCTGGGCTTTTATTTTATTTTTCAAAACTTTTCTTTCGAAAAGTATTTTCAAAATAGTGAATACCCTAAAATCACAGAGAAAGAGCTATAATCAAAGATACCCCCTATTTCACGGGTTGTTGCATAACGTGCTTCAATACTATATCGATCATTATATTTATATCCACAACCTATTGCTATATTCGTTTTACTTTTTAACTTATTAACGATTGGGGTAGAACTATTATTTCTTACTACAAGTGTTGAATCAAACTCGAAGTCTAATACATAGGCTGCATTAACAAATAATTTTGACTTATCGCTTACAAACATATAATGTCTTAAACCTACAGGTAACTCTATAGATTTATAGTCAACAGTATAGGTTCTGGTATTTGTACCAAGAAAATTTATGTATTCTATTACTAATTCTGATTTATAAGATTGATAAGTGGGTTCTATAAATATCCCCCATTTGTTTTTATTAAAGGGTAAAATAAACTCTGCTTCAATCCCAAATCTAAGACCTGATTTATCTTCAAAATCACCAATATCTCTACTACTATTATCTATAACAAAATTTGATTCGTCTATATTGGGTTTAAGAGAAGAAAAATTAATCCCTGGTCTAATCGTAAGGTTAAACAAATCTCTATCTTCTTGTTTGCGAGTATTTACAAAGCTTGGGTCCTTACACTCATTATATTTTACAAAATACTTTACTAAACTATTTTTCTTATAGTTGGTTTTTACTGCATCACTTTCTTTAATATTATCACATTTAACATCTGTCCAAAGCTGCTGTTTATATCGATTATTCTTATCAATTTTATTCGTTCTTTCTTTTCTTACTCCATTTACTATTTCTTGCGTAACTCTATACGTTTTATAGATTAACTGTTGTATATCCTTATCGCCCACCTGATAAAAGTATCTAATTAAGTTTCCTTCCTCATATTGATATAGATTTGCTTCGCCTTGTACTATATGTTTCAGAAATAAAGTTGCTTCTTTGAATTCTGGATTTTTGTTCGCACTTAAATGATTCAATTCCTCACTTGACATATCAATATTTACAGTTGCTCTTACATATTTTAAATCAGAAACTCCAAATTCTTTAATGTTTCTTATATATCCCATCTTTACCTTAGCATCTTCGCTCATTTTATATTGAATCTGACTGGGATTATCATGCCAATCCACGTTCTTAATAAAGCATTCTGTTTTTGTTCCATTATTATCAATAAAATACCCTTGTTCAAATTTAATTTGAGCATAAGTGGTAAGACTTAAGATCATTAATAGAAATAAAAGTGATTGTTTTTTCATTTTCAATGTTTTGTTTTTATGTATTTATATGGTTTCTATATTCAATTTTACGTTGCAATAATAGAAGATCTCAGTTTCATTTTTCGGAACTGAGATAAAAATGTTTTTGATAATAAAACTATTCTAATATTGTATAGATTTAACCTCTAAATTTCTTTTGAGTAAAAACATAAAATGAACAAAGGCACTTTTTTAAAAAAGTGCCTTTGAGGATATTAAAAGAAACTATTATTTCTGCGTGTTACTACTCACAATAACGTCTTGTGATCTCTATTTCTCCATTATTTCCAATACTTCTTACCCATCCGCGAGTTACAGACCGATCTGCACTGATGTACAACCCTACTTGAAGTGCTTTACCTAGTCTAGGGTCAACGAAATTATTAGAATCTTGCCAGTCAAATACATAATTACCCGTAGAATTTACACTACCATAAATGGTAAAGCTGACAAAATCAAATTGACCTCTGGCCTGTACTCGCCCATTTACAGTACTTACTGTAAAAAAACCATAACCAAAACCACCATCACATTCATTAATCTCATATCGTCCATCAATTGAAGAAGCTCGTGTAATTGATAGCTCTGATTTAGTATGGTTTGTTTCTAATTGATCCAGGAAACTTCCTTCTGTTTCAACCAAATTAGCGGGTTCAACTGATTCTATTATATCTTTGTCACAGGCAATAAAAGAAAATAGAGATAAAACAAAGACTGAGGAATACATTAATTTTTTCATTTTATAAAGGTTTTAAGGGTTAAAAAAATAATTAAATCGTAATTAATTACCCGGCAAAAGTATGGCCCAAAAGAAAAATTAGTAATACACTTTTTTGTTCTTCTTAATGCACTTTTTAGCACTTAACTAAATTTTAGCAAAGCATTAAGAGTTGTTTTGTAGGTAGATCTAAAATGTTAATTTGTATTAAATATCTTACATTTTAAAACTTCACTAACTACATTAAATAGAAGTATTTTGATTTCACTGAAAACGGGGTATAGATTACAATATCAGAATACTAATTTGCCTACTTATACCCACATAATTATGAAAACCTTAGTATACTCTTTATTAGTTCTTTTATTTTTATCCTGTAGTTCTAAAAATGATGATACTTCTATTAACGGAAATACCGATTCATACAGGCTCAAAGATCAAAATATAACAGCGATTCAAAATGAATCTAAAAAAATTACTCTGGGAGATCTTAAAAATTCATCTGGTAACATATTAACATATACAGTAACTCCAGATTCTAAAATTACTTTTACATCAGAAAAAAATAGTATTGAATATACGTCTGATCAAATAGGAATTGAAACTCTTAATGTGACCGCTACAGATGGTATAAATACTCCCATAACTGCCAAAATAAATATTACTGTAAAAGAAGCAGAAAGCACTAGTTTTGATCTAATCGAAGGATATGATTTCTATGATCCAAAATCTGACCCTAACTCCCCTACTGTTTTATTACCCGGTGAATCATATACAAACCCTCATTATAAAACAACGGTAAGGCGATTAACTAACCCAACACAAGATGGTGCTGGGGTAAGCTTTATGGTTAATGAATATTCTAGAAAGCAATCTTTTAATATTGATGATACAAAAATTTTAATTTATGCTGAAGATGGGTTTTATCATGTATACAATATAGACGGAAGCCATTATAAAAAACTACAAGGTCCCGCCGGAGATTGCGAGATCGATTGGCATACTACAGATCCTAATATAGTAATCTATACAGATAATAATGGTGGTCTCAAATATTATGAGCTCAATATCTTGACAGATGAGGTCAAAACAATAATAGATTTCACAAAACTAGCCGATGTAAAGGGAGATAGTAACATGACTTCAATAAAACAAATATGGCCCGAAGCTGCCAGAGCATGGACCAAAGCCGAAGGAACCAGTTCAAAAAACGGAAGATATAGAGGTCTTCAGATAGAAAGCGAAGGTTTTTCTTTTTTGGGATTAATCGTTTATGATCAACAAGAGAATGCTATTGTAGGTTATTTGGACAAAGCAGATTACGGAGATAAGCCAGATCATGTGAGTATGTCTCCCTCTGGTGATTATATAGTTCCTTCTAGCACACAAAACGGCGTAGGAACACGTGCCTATACCAGAGATTTTTCTTCCTATGTGCAATTGCATAGAACCTCTGAGCATTCTGATTTAGGAATTCTTCCCAATGGACATGATGTATACATCGCTGCAGATTACCAGGACAATGAAGGTCAAATCTTTATGTACGACATACAGGCTAATCAAAAAACAGAGTTTAATCATTTATACCAATATAATTCTGGTGGTGACAAACCAATTAATGCTGTCAATCATTACTCATTAAAAGCTTTCAATAAACCAGGGTGGGCACTATTATCTACCTATTCAAGCGCAAATCCACTAAATGAATGGGCACAAAATAAACTCATCGCAATAGAATTAAAACAAGACGGAAGAATATTAAATATCTCGAACACTTACGGAGATCATGCAAAATTCCCAGGTAAAAACTACTGGGCAGAAACAAAAGGCTCTGTAAACAGGGATTTTACTAAAATAATATTTACAAGCACATGGTTTGCTGGAAGAAATGAAGATAGTAATGCTTATATCATCGAACTAGAACCAAATCAGGTTCCTAATTTATAAAAATGGTATAAGCTGCAAACTGTAATTTTTATATTAAGAAAGTATATCTCTATTTTTGAAATCATGTTTTACACCCCTTCTTAAATTAGCGATAAAAAGATAACTAATACCAATCAAGATCACAACACTCGCTATTGAAAGTGCAATAAAATACTGTTCAAAAAAAATAAAATCAAGCCAAATCACTGCTCCTTTATAAAAAATCAATAGTTCTGTGAGAGCAAATCCAAAAAGATAGATGTAATATCCTTTTTTAGGAATCTTAATAAGTTTAAAATAGTCTAAGAATACGAATAAACTAATACTTACTACTCCCAGAAAAGTCCAGTGTAAATAAGCAATCGTAAAATCTATAATAGTAGTAGCCAGGTTAGCAACATACGGAAAAGCAGAGGCTATCTGTAACAAAAACTTAATTAGTAATAGAATCCCTACTGTTCTCAATAGTTTTTTTTGAAAACCAGAAAACACAGTACTTAATACCATTCTTGATTTCACTAGTAATTTAATAAATATCAAAAATGCTATACACTGAAGCAGACTACCTACTCCTCCCAAAATATAATAAATACTTGCCGGCTTAGTCCATAATACTGAAAGGAAAAAACTTAAAATAATTCCTAGATTTATTGCCCAGAAAAAGCTATTAAAACTATCATTAGAGATACTTACTTCTTGATCTTCAAGAATAAAAATCAATACCCCAAATAAGGCTAGTATCATCCATCCGTTATACTGAAAATGCAAATAAAAGTAGATGGCTAATCTATACCAGATAGAGTCTGCTCCTAATGTACTCATTATAGCTCCCAATGCCCAGGGGCCTATACTGGAAATAATCATATACCACAAAGAAGCCTTGATACATTTGTAAGATTTTGTATTCTTAAATTTCTCGGATACATTTTTAATAAAAAACCAGGTAAACCAGTACGAAGCGAAAAGAAATAGTGTAGAAAAAGTTATCGAGAATAATGCATATCCCTGAAAAGGAAAACTAAACAACATTCCTAGTAAAGTTAGTTGGGTAAACCAGAAAATGTTTCTATACTTCTTAGTTACATTGCATTTCTCTAAATATAATTTGTAAACTAATGTTGTTAAACCAATATATACCCATCCTAATAATGCAATATGGGAATGGGTATGTACAAAATATCTATAGTCAACAGATATATCAAAAACATATAATAATCTTAAAAAAACACCAAGTGCAGCTGCCAATAGAAAAAAAGCAAGTGATATCATGGTATCTCGTTTCGAATTTATCATGCAACAGTCTTCTTCAGTACAACACATCAAACTTTAAAAATCTTTTTTCTTAGATTTTCTATAGATGTTGAATGTAGGTAAAAATACCCAAATAGAAAGTGCAATACAAGATAAAATTACTCCTAAATTAGTACCAAAGAATTTCTGAAAAACAGCACCGGTATATCCTAATAAAGCCGAAATATCCAGTTTCAGTAAAATCAAAATCCTGGATAGATCAATAGGATTAAATAAGGTCACCCCTATTGAAAATTTATCTAATGGATATGATTCAAACATGATTAAAGACATTAGAAAAAGACCATCATAGATTACTGCCATAAACAACCAGAGCAAAATAGCATAACTAAACCCTTTTATCTTATTTTCATTATATAGAGCAATATTAAATGCCAGTGCAGTAAAAATTAATGTTAAAAATGTACCTGTAATGAGAAGTAATAAAAATTCCCAAATGGTATTGGATTGAAAAAGGCCGTACATAACAAATGGTAACCCTAATCCTATTATCAAACTCATAGAAAGTGAAAGTGCTACTCCCAGGTATTGACCAAGAAATATAGATGATCTTTTAATAGGTTGTGCCAACAGTAATTCTGTAAATTCTTTAGAGTTATAATAATACATAACTCCAAAAATAGTTCCGATAAGAGGAACAAGAATAATAATTACATTCATCAAAGTGATTACGGCTTTAGACAAATCGCTATTCAGGAATAATAATACAAATCCCAATGCCAAATAAAAAAGCAAGTATACATAACTCCATCGGCTACGGATAAGGTCGTAAAAACTATATTTTAAAATCTTAAGCATTGTTTTCTTTTAGCAAATTAGCAATCGCATGTTCGAAATCGGTTTCCTTTGTCTTTTCTTTTAAAGTGTCAATATTTCCTTTGAAATAAACCTTACCTTCAAGAAGAAAAACAATTTCATCAGCAACTTCTTCAACAAAACTCATAATATGAGAAGTAATCAAAACTGTTTTTCCTTTTACTTTTTCTTTTTGTATTATTTTTTTGAGCTCTAACAAAGCAATAGGATCAAGTCCTGTGGTAGGTTCATCTAGAATGATTAATGGACTATCAAACATTAATGTTAATACTAAATTTACTTTTTGTTTTGTTCCCCCAGACAAGTTACTTAGCTTTTTATCCAGAAAAGGACTTAATTGAAAAGAGGTTACCAATGCAGCATCATCTCCGGGTTTATTTCGTAAATCTTTGATCATCCTAATCAATTCTTTCACAGTTAAGTTCGCAGGAAAATTAGCTATCTGTGGTAAATAATCTATTTGGTGGCGATATTTCCAGCTTTTCTTAATTGGGGTGTCATCAATAAAAATATCACCCTTATCAGGGATAACCATCCCAAGAATAGATTTAATTAATGTCGTTTTACCAGATCCATTAGGTCCGAGTATTGCAAATATCCCACCTTCAGTAATACCCAGATCGACTCCTTTAAGAACCTGATTCTTTCCAAAATTCTTATGTAAATTATCAATTTTAATCATTCTTGCTTTTCATTAGCGGATAATTATCAAGTAAATTATCAGGGGTAAATACAGGAGAGACTTTTTCAGAAAAATCAATCATATCAATAAACAAACTCCTCATTAAGATAATCGTTTCTGGGGTTCGATTTACAATATATGAGAATAGTTTTACTGGTCTGTAGGGCACATCCCCAATACCGTCTTTATCCAAATCATATCCTGTATATCCACTCCAATAATTCCTGTCAAATTTGTTATCATTAAGTTTACTGTTATAAGAAACATCAAATGAATTATACATAAAATTGTTATTGCTAAATACGTTTGCATAACATGCACCTCGTACTTTGATGGCCCAACCGTTTTTTATAAAACTGTTTTTGGTATACTTAATTCGATTAGAGCCTTCGATATTAATTCCTATTGTGTTTTCTTTAAAAATATTCCCTGCTATTTCTGCATCATTAATCTCTTTTAACAAAAGACCATAGGATGCTGTCCCCCAGTTTTCTTTAAATGTATTACTCAACATTTTTATCTTCTTAGAGAACATTACAGCTACACCTGCCCCATTATTCTCAAATGTATTATTTTCATATATATCATCATTAGAGAACATAAAGTGTAACCCATATCGTAAGTTATTAGAACTTGTATTATTTTTTATTCTACAATTATTGGCAAACTCAAGGTAAATCCCATCTCTTACATGTGTAATGATGTTATTTTCTATATCTATATTTTGAGAATACCATAGTTGTATACCATTGCCAGAATTGTACTCTTCTACTGCATCACCTATAATTTTATTATGAAAAACTCTACCATCTCTTGATTTTTCTACATATATCCCAAAAAACAACTTTTCTAATACTAGGTTTTGTATCAAAAAATTTTTACTTTTTACCACTCGAACAGCTGCATAATCTTCTGTATAACTAGTACCTACATTAATAATAAATAATCCATCTACAGTAACATTATCAGAAGTCACTTTTATAATCCCTCCCTTTAACTCTCCATCAATTATGGGGTAGTTTTCACCTACTAATGTCAAAGGTTTATCGATCACAATATCAAATTCATTATACTTTCCTTTTTTTACCACTACGGTATCAAGTGCAATGGCTATAGCAATCCCTTCTTTAATCGTTTTTACTTCGCAGGAATTACAGACCTTTATAGTCTTGCCCAGAAGCGAAACGGGTAGAAGAAAGATTGCCAGAAATAGTATTTTTCTGATTTGAAACATTTATTTATTTTTTGCCTTTCCTATGGGTTAGATTTGTACCCATACATATCAATATAAAATCCGAATAGTTTCCGATATTAACCGGGACACAACACCTTGCCTATTGTTTACCAGATAGTTACAAATCTTTTTTTTTAATGTTTTAGGTGTTTTAAAAGTTCTTCCCAGGTAAATATATCCCCTCCCTTTTCGGATTTCACTTTTTCTGCACTCGATTTACTCTCAAATGAAGTTAAAAATGCTCCCATAGGGCTTGATAAATTTTTACTTATCAAAAAAGTTGCTTGTGTTGCATCAATTAATTCTTCTGGAACATCATAGTGATTAGTAAGATAAAGTGACACTTCTTCTTTATCTATCTCTGCAGAATAATTTATCATACACTCCACGGCATCAAACTTGAACACTTTACCTTTTTTTGTTACAATCTCTGCTCCATGAATTTTATCGACAATAGTCATTCGACAATAATGACAATTATCCTCTCCATAGTGTATAGTTTCAGGTTGAACGCTACACGAACCAAAAAATACGGTCATTAAAACAAAAAAGATGATATGGTTAAAGTTATATTTTTCCATTGTTATTGAACTTTTGAAGTTTTTTCACGTTTTCCTACAAAATAGGAGATAAAGGTCAAGGCCATTCCTGCTGCTAAAAAGTATGCTCCCAGTTGAGGGTATGAATGTGCTCTAAAATTTAAAATATCTTTGGTTCCAAATAAAGGAGGTTGAAAACCCATAACTGTCCCGTCTGGATTAGTAAATTTCATTATTGCTTTTGGATCCAAATCATGACCATAGTCGTATTCCCAAAGGTAAAAATCATAGATTCCTGCCAAGGCTAAAAGAGCCATTACAATAAACCAAGCCAAAAACCATTTATAGTTTGTTGTAAAAGCTAGTACAGTACCTAAAGCAGCCATTACTATAATAACGATAGGAAAAATCCTGAATTCTGGAATCGATTCGGGAATGTATTTCATCCCTACATAATGATTCATCAAATTGATATTCTTAATATCATGAGGATGCATATCGGCGAAATCATTTATATAGATATCCATTCCTAACGGGGTTGGATATTGAGGAGCTTCTAATGTAATATTCCAAAGAGGAAATACAAACAAAAATAAAGGTAGCAATGCTCCTACAAGCATTAATATTCTTGATTTCTTCTTCATGATAACAATCTTTTTTAAGTTGATTTAAAAGCGAGAGGGGTTTTGTCCTCTCGCTTTTTTGGAAATATAACTAATCTATCTCCTTCCTGGTAGCATCAGAAATTAATCTTCTCCTAGAGACCAAGAAAGTTCTATATTAGATGATGCTGGTGATACCCTTACATATCCTTGCATCTCTTGATGTAATGCCGAACAAAAATCGGTACAATAGAATGGCCAGACTCCTACTTGTTTAGGTTCCCAAACAAAAGTTTCTGTTTGCCCAGGCATTATTAGCAGTTCAGAAGTATTGGCTCCGATCATACTTACTCCATGTGGCACATCATAATCTTGTTCTAAATTTGTGATATGAAAATAGACCTTATCTCCTACTTTAATCCCTTCTATATTATCTGGAGTAAAATGGCTTCTAATCATAGTCATATATACGTGTACTTCTTTTCCGTCACGTTCTACTCTTACATTTTCATTATTTTTAACAACATACTTATGTTCGTTTTCTTCTAACTTATAGATCTTTTTAGAACGAGGTTTTATTAGATCTGCTGCAATACCGGCAGCATAATGTGGTTCTCCAATAGTTGGGAAATCTAATAGTAATTCCATTTTTTCGCCTGTGATATCATATAGCTGTGCAGATTGCGTAACTTCTGGTCCGGTTGGCAGATAACGGTCTTTGGTTATTTTATTCATTGCCAGTACATATTTACCAAATGGTTTTCTAGAGTTTCCTCCCGGAATCATCAAGTGACCTACAGAATAGTATGTAGGTTTTCTGTCTACTACTTCCCAGCTGTCTAGTTTCCATTTTACTACTTCGGAAGAAATAAAGAACGTGGTATATCCGTTTCCTTTACCATCAAACTCGGTATGTAATGGTCCCAGACCAGCTTGGGAAACAACCCCTGCAAGTGCATCTTCAAATTTAATAATCGGAATTCCGTATGCATCACCATCAAACTGTTTATTTTCGATAGCCTTAATCATCTTACTAAACGAGTGCACTGTAAGGTCAGCCGAAAGTTTACCGTTACCCACAATATATTCTCCCGATGGATCTACATCACAACCATGTGGTGACTTTGGTGTTGGTAAAAAGTATACCAACCCCGGACATTCTGCGGGATCTAATACTTTTACCTCTTTTTTCATTGTGGAGGTAGCCGTGTGTGTTTTCTCATCATACACATTATGTGCATAATTCGCTGGCATTGTCTTAAATTTTCCCTGTTTAATATATTCTTCTGCTTTTTTCCAATTGATTGCAGCGATGAAGTCTTTATCATTTTGAGATGCATTTACTTCTAACAGAGAATTTGCTTCTTCTGTATTATATGTAGTAAAAAAGAACCAACCATGTGAGGCTCCTCGACCTGGGTGGGCTAAATCATAATTAAAACCTGGTAGTAAAATCTGAAAAGCCATTTCCATGTTTCCATGATCAGGGTCTACACTAATAAAAGATACAGCTCCTTTAAATTTACCTTTGTATTCTTTGATAGCAATATCTTCTTGTGGTACGGGTACAGAAAAACGAGTTCCTGCTACTACATACTCTGTATTTTCTGTTACAAAAGAAGAGCTATGATTACCCGCACTATTAGGTACTTCTATTATTTCTGTAGTCTCAAAAGTACTTAGATCAATTTTTGCAATTCTTGGAGTATTGTTTCCGTTAATAAAAACCCACCGTCCATCGACTTCTCCATTGGTTTGTGATATATCAGGGTGGTGAGCATCATCCCAAGGAATAAAACCATAAGAAGTATTAAGCATTGGCTTTGTTTCTTCATTATAGCCCCAGGCTTTTTCTGCATCTTGTGAAAAAACAGGAATTACTTTAAATAGTCTTCCTGACGGAAGCCCATATACTGATAATTGTCCGCTAAATCCTCCTGAGACGAATGCATAAAATTCGTCATGCTCTCCGGGAGCAACGTAAACTTTTTCTGCAGCATTAGAGCCTAAAGCTCCATCGGTCATTTTTTTATCTTTATTAACATTGGCGCAACTACTTATTATCATACTAAGTACTGCTGTTAAAAAGAGTATTTTAGATATTTGTTTCATCTGATTTATATTTATTGTTTTGGTGGTCAAATCTGCTATGGTATAGGTCAGTTTTTATTCATTTATTCATTAGATGGAGGAAGTAGTACTTTATCAATAACATGTACAATTCCGTTACCAGCAGGGATACTTGCTATAATTTTGGCCTCTCCTATAAAAACATCACTATCATCTTTAGTTACTTTTACATCGACACCATTAGATTGGCCTAGTTTCTTAAATTTTTTCAAAAAATCTTTTGAATAATTACCAGGAGTTACATGGTACTTCAGAATATTTGCTAATGCATCTTTATTTTCTGGTTTCAAAAGATTTTCTACTGTTCCGGCAGGTAATGCATCAAACGCCTCATTAGTAGGAGCAAATACCATTAAGGGGCCTGCATTTACCAGAGCATTTTCTAAACCAGCAGCCTGAACAGCTGCTACCAATGTAGTATGGTCTGTAGAACCAATAGCTATATTAAGTACATTTGGCGTTGCTTCATCATCCTGAATAAATGCTTGCCCTTGTTTTTCTGTGGTTTCGGTTACTGTATTTTTGGGTGTTGAATTTGTTTCCTCTTTCTTGGTTTCTGTTTTACAACTTAGCAAGAAGGTAAAGCTCATTAGAATTAAAAAAATTGCTTTAGTTGTTTTCATAATAATTAGTTTAGTTTATTTTTTTGTTGTGTCGATATTGATCTGCACAAAACTTATATACCCTACAGCGTCAGACACTTTGATTTTTAGGTGTTGTAGGGTTGTATCCAAATATTTTATTTGGCAAAATGGCTCCATGAATATGTAATATGTATCCAATACAAGCAAAATGGTGGATTGCATGACTATGGGCTTGGTTCAACCCTCCTCCCAAGGTAGTTGGAATCTCAACCATTCCCATCCCAAGATCATCTTTAATAGTAATAGCAATGCTAGGATCTAAATCAGAAATATTTTCGAGGTCAGAAATTATTCTTCTTAAATACTTCTGGCCTTCAACTGGATTTTTTTCGACAATGGTTCCTCTTTTTCTATTGGTCAGGTCAATAATTCTCGAATCTAAACCACTAACTATACATTTAAAAATATCTAAAATGTGACGGAGGTGTCCTCCTATACTACTATAATAAGGTGCTGCAGATGTACTGGAATATATAGCAGGTGATAAATCTGCAAATATTTCTTCTGCTTGTTTTAAATTTATTATAGTTGGTTCAACAATTTGTTTCAACATTCTTTTCCCTTAGATAGATTACAACATTTCCCAATAAAAATCTTTTATACTACTCTTATTTTAAAGTTCTAAAGTATTCTAAAATAGCCCTGGCTTCTTCTTCTTTTAAACTTTGATTTGCCATAGGAGACCCATTATGTTCTTTTAGTAATTCTTGAGCCAAAGGATCTTCTTTAATCATTTTTTCAGGATCCAAAATCATATTCATCACCCATTCTGGGGTTCGTCTTTTTAGAATATCTACAGGAGCTGGTCCTATAAACTTCTTATGGGTTTTATGACAAGCAGTACATTTTGTCTTAAAGAGTTCTGCTCCCTGAGCAGCCATTTTCTCATCGATAGTAGCATCTAATACTAAATTTTTGATTGGCCCTACTCCCTTATTTGTAAGATCAACTTTTTTTGATGCTGGGACGCCAGTAGAAACAGGTTTGGTTTCTTTTTTTTGAGTTGTTGTACTCTTTCCTATTTTAATTTGTTCTTCTTTTTTTTCTTCTTTTCCTCCGCAACTTATCAATAAAGTAACAGCAAATAAGAGGATCAATTTGTCTAGTCTAATCATTTTAATAGATTTAAGATTATTGTTCAAAAATTCATTTCTTAAGAGAAACATTATTTTGATTCTATAGGGCAAAATTAGGTATGAGACGGAGACATAAATATGATAAAAATCATATTTAAGACAAATTAGTCTTTTATTTTTTTGTTTTCAGAAAATTAAACGGGAAATTCTTAAATAGAAGGGGATAAAAGACTATATTTCTTTTTAATTAATGCGCCAACTCTATAATTTTATCTACGGTTTCTTTATTGTTTACTCCTAATCCTTCTTGTTGATGTACTAACTCTCCACCCTGGTCAAAAACACTTATGATATTAGAGTGTGAAAAATCCATTGGTGATATTTTTTTGTAATTAACAGCTAGAACTGCTGCAAATTCTCTGGTATCAGATTTAGTACCTCTAAGAAACAGCCATTGGTCGGATTCCATTTCGTTCTCAATAGAGAATTTTTTAAGTCTCTCGGGGGTATCGGTCTCTGGGTCAATACTTACTAATAAGAGTTTAACATTCTCTTTTTTAGATTCTGGAATTTGAGCTTCTATATCTCTCATATCAGCAACCAATCTCGGGCAAGCTGCTTTACAAGAGGTATAAATCATTACCATTACAAGAACATCTCCTTTTAATTCTTTGAGTTCTATTTTTTTATTATCCTGCGTGGTCCAAATAGCAGGTAAGTTGTAGATCGAAAGTTCAGAAATAGAAGTATTGTCTTCTTTGGAAGTGGATTCTGACACAGCTACTTCTTCTTGCTTTTTTTCTTTATTACAAGAGCTCAACACAATAATTGCTCCTAATAGTAAAATTTTTATGATATTCATTTTAATCATATTTGGTGATTTAACATACATTATGCATTTGAGTTTTGTCTTATGAGTCTAAGGGGTTATATCAATATCTTTTACGCAACGAAATCCCAAATTCTTTACTGCGTAATTTGCTTTCATACTGCCTCTAAAAGCATAGCGCATAAACGCTGCATAATTCATTAAATCCGAAGCTCCCACTGCTGCACTACCACAAAATAAATTACTGTCTTTATCTACATCTTTTCTAGACTCTCCTGATATCAGTACTGAGTTAAAATCCAGTGTCCATTCCCATACCAACCCATGTAAATCATATATACCCCAATAGTTTTTAAAAGTAGATCCTATGCTATTGTTAAAAGATTTAGGGGTTTCATACCATTCTAAAATGTATTGATTATAGGTTTCTTTTTTTCTTGCATCTATCGTCTTATCATCTGCCATTGCAGCATATTCCCACTCATCAATAGTGGGTAATCTTTTTCCCTGGCATTCACAATATTTTTTAGCAGCAAACCATGATATACCTGTTATTGGAGAATTAGGTTTTAATTGATCACTTAGTGTATTATCATCTTTCCAAAGCACTAAATAATTCTTATCGGCGAATAAACGTTTTACATGGCTTCGTTTCCATTGCGGGTATTTCTTAACAAATGCTAAAAACTCACTATTTGATACAGGGTAAACATCCATCAAAAAATCATCGACCTTTACAGCGGTAGAATCAACTCCGTATAGAGGAATATAAACCCCTCCTTTAACAGTAACCATATTTTCTGTTTGTGCTATAACACTATTTAATGCATATCCTATACATATAGCAAAAAAGAAAATTATTTTTAAAGGAGGAGTTTTCATTTATTTTATAATTTTAATGTGTATTTCTTCTATTTGCAACCATAGATGTTGTCACTTCTTTTTTAGAATTACCCCAACTATTATATATATAGGTAAGCACGTTGGCTACCTCTTCATCTGTTAGATCCTGTTTAGTCATTACACTATTGTATTTTTCGCCATTAACAGTAATTTCTCCTGTTTTACCATGTAACACAATATCAATAGCTCGATTTAGATCAGCATTTAAATAATCTGATTTGGCTAGAGGAGGAAAAGCATTAGGAATTCCTTGCCCTTCGGCCTGATGACAGGCAAAACAAGTTCTCATATAAGTGGCTTTACCAAATTCCATTTTTTCCTGTAGTGATTTTGCTGTTTCTTCGGTTTGTGCTACACCTTTATCAACCGGCATTTCCTGGATTCCACTTCCTTCGGGTTGATACACTCCTTCTTCCTGTTTACCAGAATAGATTTTCTTATTCTCTTCTCCTTGTACTTTTAGCATCCCTAAAGCACCTTTATTAAAGGCCCTAAAAATAGAGTGATCTACTAAAATGAAGGTTCCTGGAACATCAACTTTAAATTCTACGATAGCTGCGCCTCCTGCAGGAACAAGAGTAGTTTGCACATTTTCATTGATCAGATCTCCTCCTTCTACCCTAACGACATCAAAAATTTCTCCGATAACATGAAAAGAAGAAACAAGGTTTGGCCCCCCATTACCTACGTATAATCTAATAGTTTCTCCAACATTTGCAGTAATAGCATTATCTCCTGTTAACGAACCAACTTTTCCGTTAAAAACTACATAATCAGCATCTTCATCTACAGCTTTTTTCATATCAAAAGGCTGTAACCCTCTATCTCCGTTTTCTCCTTTGGTATAAAAATCTCCTTGCATTACATAATATTCTTTATCTACAGGTGGAAGACCTTCTTCGGGTTCAACAAGTATTAACCCATACATCCCATTAGCAATATGCATTCCCACTGGAGCTGTTGCACAGTGATATACGTATAACCCCGGGTTTAATACTTTAAAAGAAAATTGGGTTTCGTGTCCAGGAGC
The DNA here is from genome assembly GCF_000626715.1 of Aquimarina atlantica. Lineage (GTDB taxonomy): Bacteria > Bacteroidota > Bacteroidia > Flavobacteriales > Flavobacteriaceae > Aquimarina > Aquimarina atlantica. The sequence continues at coordinate 39,425 of NZ_AQRA01000010.1, forward strand.
AACAAAAGAAGATGTTGCACCACCCCCTGGTCCCGTTACAGCATGTAAATCTATATTATGAGGTAATTTATTATCTGGATGGTTTTTTAAGTGAAACTCTACTTCATCCCCAATTTTTGTTCTTATAAAACTCCCTGGTACTGAACCTCCAAATGTCCAATACACATATTTTACCCCATCTGTCATCTCCCCTTCTTCTTCTAAAACCTCCATATTTACGATAAGCTTCTTCGCTTTTCTTCTTCCTGTAGGCCCAGGTACGTTAGGAGGTGAAGTTAATTCGGCAATCATTTCCTGGCTTACAGGAATGCCTTCTGGCCCCAAATAATTCTTTGCCTCGGCTTCCTTATTTTCTGAGCAGGCAGATAGGATCATTAATAGAACTCCTATAAACAATCCTGTACTAGATAACAATACAAATGGTTTTTTTGATTTCATATTCTTACTATTTTACTTTTAATAAAAGACTTTTTTGTCTTTTATTTTGTAAAAATAAGAATTACTACAGCACATGAAATATGATAAATATCATGTTTTCGGACTAATTAATCTTTTATTAAGACTTAAGTACAAAAGTTTGCAATTATTTAATTCGGATATTTTTATCCTAATTAAATAATTACTAATTTTGCAGAGTAACTAATTTTAAATAGAATGTTTTCGAAAGCCTGCGAATACGGAATTAAAGCTGCTATTTTTATTGCCTTAAAATCTTATCAAGGAGAGCGGGTAAGCCTTAAAGATATTGCTGCCAAAATTAACTCGCCAGAAGCATTTACTGCAAAGATTCTTCAAAAACTAGCTAAAAATAATATAGTTAATTCTGTAAAAGGTGCTGCCGGTGGTTTCGAAATAGAAAAACATAAAATAGCATCTATACAACTTGCAGAAATTGTTGATGCCATAGATGGAGATAGTATTTATATTGGCTGTGGTTTGGGTCTTAATAAATGCTCAGAAGATCATCCATGTCCTGTTCATCATAAATTTGCTGCAGTAAGAGAAGAATTAAAGAAAATGTTGGAATCTACCAACCTCGAAGAATTAGCTCTTGGAATCAAATCAGGAGCTTCATATTTAAGAACCTAAAAAAATTTATTATTAAATAGGATAAAATTGTCCGAATTAAAATTTTAACTACTATCTCATGAAAAAAGAAAAAAAATTATGGCTGGGACTTGCTGCAGTATTACTTCTATCCTTTAGTGTATTAGGGTATTACGGTTACGAGATTTATCAAAAAGCACCTCCAATACCCGACAAAATTATTTCGCCCAGCGGGGATATTATTTTTACTAACTCTCAGATTAAAGATGGGCAAAACATTTGGCAAAGTATTGGTGGACAGGAAATAGGATCGGTATGGGGACATGGTGCTTATGTTGCTCCAGATTGGACCGCAGACTGGCTTCATCGAGAGGCACTATTCATCTTAGATATTTATGCACAAAAAGATTTTAATACAAACTATAAGCTCATAAATGAAGAGCAACAAGCCGCTTTAAAAATACGATTACAAAAAGATTTACGGGCTAATACGTATAATGAAACGACTAAATCGATCACTATTTCAGAAGAAAGAATTCTGGCAATACAATATTTAAGTAATTACTATAAAGGTTTGTTTACCGATGATCCCAAGTTTGATCAATTACGATCAGACTATGCTATCCCAAAAAACACTATTAAAAGTGAAGAACGAATGCAAAAAATGAATGCATTTTTCTTTTGGGCAACCTGGGCAACAGTTACGCAAAGACCAGATGAGAACATTTCTTATACTCATAACTGGCCCGCAGAAGAATTAGTGGGTAATGTTCCTACCAAAAGTTTATTTACCTGGTCGGGAGTGAGTATTGTTCTTTTAATCATGTCTATCGGAATCATGGTATTTTATCATGTGAAATCGGGAGAAGATGAGCATATCCCTGCTCCTGTAGAAGATCCTTTATTAAGACAAGGAATAACCTCTTCTATGCGCCTGGTAAAAAAATATTTTTGGGTAGTAAGTCTTCTTATGGTTGTGCAAATGTTGTTAGGTATTGTTACTGCACATTATGGTGTAGAAGGAGATGGTTTTTATGGTATTCCTTTAGATCAGATTCTCCCCTACTCGGTTACTCGTAGCTGGCATACTCAATTAGCTATCTTTTGGATAGCAACAGCATGGTTAGCAACAGGGTTGTATATTGCTCCTTCAATATCTGGTAAAGATCCAAAATTTCAGGTATTTGGTGTTAACTTTCTATTTATTGCTCTTTTAATTATTGTGGCAGGTTCGATGTTTGGGCAATGGCTTGGGATAATGCAAAAACTAAATCTCGTAGAAAACTTTTGGTTTGGACATCAGGGATATGAATATGTCGATCTGGGTCGGTTTTGGCAAATTTTTCTACTCATTGGGTTATTCCTATGGTTAGCCTTAATGGCCAGACCACTATTGCCTATATTGAAGAAAAAAACTGAAGAAAAAAATCTTATTATCATGTTTTTGATATCCTGTATTGCCATAGCTATGTTTTACGGAGCGGGGCTTATGTGGGGTAGACAAACCAATCTGGCAATAGCCGAATATTGGCGATGGTGGGTTGTACATCTTTGGGTAGAAGGTTTTTTTGAGGTTTTTGCTACTGTAGTTATTGCTTTCTTATTTGTACGATTAGGACTTCTAAAAACAAAAACTGCAATACACAATGTATTGTTTGCTACTATAATATTTTTATCTGGTGGAATTTTAGGAACTTTTCATCACATCTATTTTTCAGGAACTCCTACTGCTGTAATGGCTTTGGGTGCTACATTTAGTGCATTAGAAATCGTACCTCTTACTCTTATTGGTTACGAAGCATATCACAATTACAAATTGTCTAAAGCAACACGTTGGCTTAAAGATTATAAGTGGCCCATATATTTTATGATAGCAGTAGCTTTTTGGAATTTTCTTGGGGCAGGTATTTTTGGTTTTATCATCAACCCACCGATTGCGCTATATTATGTACAGGGACTAAATACTACACCTCTTCATAGCCATACCGCTTTATATGGAGTCTACGGAACCTTAGGAATCGGATTAATGTTATTTGTTCTAAGAAGCTTGTATAGGGATATACGTTGGAACGAAAAATTACTAAAAATCTCCTTTTGGTCTTTAAATATTGGGCTATTAGCTATGGCACTATTAAGCTTATTACCAATGGGTGTGTGGCAAGCACTTGAAAGTATAGAGCACGGAATGTGGTATGCTCGCTCTGCCGAGTTTATGCAACATCCGGGAATGATCATCCTAAAATGGTTACGATCTATAGGGGATATCATTTTTGCAATTGGTATGGTAACCATTTGTTGGTTTGTATTTGATTTAACATTAAAAAATAAAACAATCTTAAATAAATAAATTATGGATACACTAATAAAAACTAAGGTAGGGCAATTCGTTGCAAAAGATTATCGAACTGCTGCTGTTTTTTCAAAATATGGAATTGATTTTTGCTGTAGAGGAGACAGAACATTAGAAGAGGTTTGTAATAAAAATGAGATTGAAATTGAATCTCTTCTAAAGAACTTAAATGATGTTTTAACTCAAAAAGATGATATTGTTATTGATTATCAATCCTGGCCACTTGATCTATTAGCAGATTATATAGAAAAGAAACATCACCGTTATGTAGAAGAAAAAATACCTATACTAAGTCAATATTTAGAAAAACTCTGCAAAGTACACGGAGGGCGCCATCCAGAGCTACTAGAGATTCATACGCTATTTAGTGAGGCTTCTGGTGAACTTGCACAACATATGAAAAAAGAAGAAATTATACTGTTTCCTTTTGTTAGAAAAATGGTGAAACATCAAGAACAAGAACATAGTGTGAAACATCCACATTTTGGAACTGTAGAGAATCCTATCTCGATGATGATGCAGGAACATGATAACGAAGGAGTACGGTTTCGAAAAATTTCGAGGTTATCAAATCATTATACCCCACCCAAAGACGCTTGCAATACGTATAATGCAACTTTTTCAATGTTAGAAGAATTTGAAAAGGATTTGCATTTACATATCCACCTGGAAAATAATATTTTGTTTCCAAAAGCAATAGAAATGGAAAAGAAGATGATAGAAGGGTCAAAGCCCTCTCCTTGTTAAGGATTAATTTCATTCATAAAAACTTCCGAAAAATCTTTTTCGGAAGTTTTTTACATATCAACAAGGGTATTAATCTAAATCTTTTTCTAACGTGAGTGAATCTTCAACTATATTCACAAGATCATCAATAATAGCTTCTCCTTTATTTTTATTATACCAAACTTGTAGAGATTTTTTAAAAGCGTCATCTATTTTTCCGTTTTCCTTTTTGTAAGCCATAACCATATTAGTAGCTACTTGTGATCTTGGGCCCCATGTATTTAAAACATTACCGCTATTATCTACTATCACTAGTTTAGGTATAGAGCGTGTTCCGTTTGTTAAAAAAAGATCCATAAACTCAGGATTATTATCTCGTAATAAAATTTTCAAATCTATTGCAGGTGAAACTTCTGCTATTTTGTTTAATACAGGAATGGTTTGTGCCCCATCGGCACACCAACTTTCTATAAGAACAAGCCAGGTTTGTTTTTCTTTCATATCTCGAAAAACTTGTTTGGATTGCTCTAGTATTACAAGAGTCTTATCAAGTCTTCGCATTCTACTTGTATTTAATTTGGTAAAGTCTATGCGCTGTTGAGTTTGTTCTGTTCCCGTTGTAGCTTCTTCTGCAACAAGACAATTTACCAATTCAACATATGCTGTATAGGAAATCCCTTTGGCTACACTTTCTTTAATTATTTCATTTATCATATCATACTATATTAGGGGGTTCTGTATTTCTGGAAAAGCACTATTATCTATATTAAAATACCCTCCTTTATTTTCTTTTCTTTCTAAAGATTGTCCAATAATTAAGTGCGCAATATTAATCATGTTTCGTAATTCGCATAATGCTGTATTTATCTTCGAATCCTTATATAGTTCTTCTACTTCTCTATACATCAAATCCAAATGTTCTTTAGCTTTTATCAAACGGTGATTACTTCGCACAATACCTACATAATCTCTCATTAAAGCTTGTAGTTGCCTGGTATTATGTTTTATAATAATATGTTCTTTATTAACATGGGTTCCCTGATCATTCCAATCAGGAATAGCTAATGAATCAGATTGCATAGGATTAGAACAAAGGTATTGATAGCTGTTATGCGCATATACTAAGGCTTCTAGCAAAGAGTTTGAAGCTAATCTATTGGCTCCATGCAAGCCTGTTCTCGAACATTCTCCGCAGGCAAATAAATTTTGAATAGAGGTCATACCATTTTTATCAACTTCAATACCACCACATAAATAATGTGAAGCCGGAACCACCGGAATCCAATCTTTTTCTATGTTAATATGATTGGCTATGCATTTTTTATAAATCGTAGGGAAATGTTTTTTAAAATCATCTACTTTAAGATGAGTGCAGTCTAAATACACACAGGAATCACCGGATTTTTTAAGTTCATTATCAATACTTTTTGAAACAATATCTCTAGAAGCAAGTTCTCCCCTTTCGTCGTAATCTACCATAAATCTATGCCCGTTCCTATTTCTCAGGTATGCCCCAAAACCTCTTACTGCTTCAGAAATTAGAAAAGATTGGCCATCTTTTTCTTCGTATAATGCTGTTGGATGAAATTGAACAAACTCCATATCTTTAATTCTTGCCTTTGCTCTATATGCCATTGCAATACCATCACCTGTTGCTATAACCGGATTAGTAGTATGACCATATATTTTGCCAATCCCTCCTGTTGCTAATAATGTTACTGTAGCTTTTATCGTTTTTATTTCTCCTGTTTTTTGATTCAGAACATAGGCACCATAGCAAGAAATATTTTCATGATTTTGTATCTGCAATTGATGTTCTGTGATCAGATCAATTGCAAAATGATGGCTCAATATGTTAACGTTTGGCAATTGATGAATACGAGTTAGTAATGCAGTTTCTATTTCACGGCCTGTAATATCTTTATGATGAACTATACGATATTCTGAATGCCCTCCTTCTTTACCAAGATCCAATTTCCCGTTATAATCTAAATCAAAATTTGCTCCCCACTGTATTAAATCATTAAGTCTTTTGGGGCCTTCTTTAACGACCATTTTAACAACTTCTCGATCGCATAAACCATCACCGGCAATCAAAGTATCTTGTATATGTTTTTGAAAAGAGTCTTCTTCTGTATCTAATACAACAGCTACACCTCCCTGGGCATATTTTGTATTAGATTCGTCATCATCTGCCTTTGTAACTATACAAACTTTTTTATCTCTAAATTTTTCTGCTATTTTAACAGCAAAAGTTAACCCAGCTGCACCCGAACCAATTACTAAATAGTCTGCTGATATCATTATCCTGTTATTTAGATAGTTCTAACATTCGAACAATTGGAGTTAATGCTTTTTTTCTTATATCTTCTGCTACATTTATTTCGGGAGTTTCATTAAGCAGGCAATCATACAATTTCTGAAGTGTATTTACCTTCATATAACTACACTCACTACAAGCACAAGTATTATCTTCTTCGGCAGGAGCCGGAATCAAGATTGTATTGGGTACTTCTTTTTTCATTTCATGTAAAATACCTGCTTCTGTAGCTACTATAAATTTCTCTTTTGGATGTTCTTTTACATAGTTTATCATTCCTGCAGTAGAACCTATATACTTTGCGGTTTTCAAAATATGCTCTTCAGATTCTGGATGTGCTATAATTACCGACCCTGGATGGTCTTGATATAAATCCAATAGTTTATCAATACAGAATGCTTCGTGTACTATACAACTACCATCCCAAAGCAACATATCTCTGCCGGTTTGTTGTATGATGTATTTACCCAGGTTCTTATCCGGAGCAAAAATAATAGGGACATCCTTTGGTATCGATTCTACAATTTTAAGCGCATTAGAAGAGGTGCAAACCAAGTTGCTCATTGCTTTAATTTCTGCCGAACAATTGATATAGGTAATCACAACATGATCAGGATGTGATGCTACAAAAGAACCAAATGCATCTGGGGGACACGAATCAGCCAAAGAACATCCGGCTGTTAAATCTGGTAAAACTACTTTTTTTGTTGGGTTAAGAATTTTTGCAGTTTCTGCCATAAAGTGTACACCTGCAAAAACAATAATATCGGCATCAATTTCTGCTGCTTTTTGAGATAATCCCAAACTATCCCCAACATAATCTGCTACTTCCTGTATTTCTGGCCGTTGATAATAATGCGCAAGAATTACAGCATTTTTCTCTTTCTTTATTTTACTTATTTTTTCTTTTAACTCCACTTTTACTATAGTATTCATTACAATGCGAAAAATAGAGGTCTTTATATCTGAATACTATGATAAAAATCATAAATAAAGATAAAAAAGTCTTTTTTATAAAATGTAGTACACTAAGCGCTTAGTATTTATCTGATAACATAAAAAAAGCCACTCTTTCGAGTGGCCTGTCATCTGTTCTTTTTTATTGTTTTTTAATTGTCATATGGAATTCATCATTGAACATCCCGGCTGGTATCCATTCTATTGTTATGGCTCATTTCATAAAAGAAAAAAAGTTAGAATTCAATTTCAAAAAACAAGCTGCTTTCGAGGTTATCTACAGTTACATCCTCTCCTTTCAGCACTTCTTGAGATTCATTTAATAGTTTTAAGTTAATTTTCCAATACCCAGTCATAGTTAAGGATAATTTTCCTTTATACATTTTTGATGCGGCATCATAACTCAAATCCTCATTGTTTGGTGAGCTATGATTTCCCATACTTGGCATACGAGGATCTATCGTAATTTTATAGTCTTCTACCACAGGAAAAGTCATCATATTTTCCATTTTAAAGAGCATAGCGGTAAAATCGTTTATTGCCACCTTTGGCTCTGTTGGTGCAGTCATAGTCAAAACATAACGAGTACCATCACTTCCCATAAATGTGCTTATTTTTTGTTTACCATCTGCCGGAGATATTACATCTATAGTTTTTTTGGCTGTAAATTCTTCTCCATTAATTGTATAGGTAATGGTAATATCCCAATATTCATCTGCGTTTCCGGGCATTTGAAAAACCATGAATCCTTTAGAAACCGTCTTATCTTCGGTTATAGTCAAAGTAGACTTTGGGCAAGAATGTTCCATTTGCGTCATATGCATCATGGGCATCCAGGAAATTTCGGATTGAGAGACATAGCTTTTTGATCCTATATCTTTAATACGTATGTACACTTCGTTATAACCAATATTAAAATCGTTCTTCTTAGAATACAGTTCTATAGAATGATTATTAGCATCAAAAGAAGTTACCAGATTAAATCCCTCCATGGGGTTTGCTATAATTTCATCATCATCAGAGCTACATGAGACAAAAATGGTTGAAAGTATAATTGCTGTAAAAATTAATTTTATGGTTTTCATTTGTTTATTTTTAACGGTATGTTTTTTTAATTGATTTTATATGAAAATGTGATAAAGAAATTACGTCCCATTCGGGGAACATTTTTCCAATCTGTATACGTTGAATAGTATTTATCAAAAACATTTTCTACTCCAGCTTTGGCATATACCAAATCGTTGGCCAGATAAAAGGTTTTACCAAGGGTTAGAGAAAAAACGATATAGTCTGATGTTTTATCTTCACCAAATTCTGGGGAAAAATTCACTTGTTTTCCTGCTCCTTTCATTGTAATAGCCCCAGAAAAACTATTCTTATTATACTGAATTCCTGATTGGTAAGATACTGGGCTTATAAAAGGTAAATTGCGATCGGTATCATCTTTTCCCTGATGGTAAGATATAGAACCCGACCAGGTAAGTTCTGGTAGGACTTTATACTCAGTGTTTACAGACACATTAATCAAATCGGCATACTCTAGATTTTCATATATTTTCACTCCATCTGCACCAATAGTCATAGTGCTTAGCGATGTATTTACCTCGCCAATAATGTAATTGGGCATTCGAAAAATATTTCCTTCCAGGGCTATGTTTAATTTGGCTTTCTCTAGAGAGATTTTGGCATTAGCTTCAATAGCTTGTTCATTTTTTAAGTTAGGATCTCCTATATAATCATGATTATCGAAACTATTAAAAAGATAAAATCCATATCCCTCGGATACTGATGGAGCTCGTTCTCCATAAGATACTCCTGCATTGATATGAATAGGATCTAAATGTTTATGGTACTGAACAGAAACACTTTTAAGAACTCTTGTTTTAGATTCTTCCATATTTGGATAAAAAATTCTAAGGCTATTAAGTCCAAAATCATCAGCCACATTATTGTTTTGTACGGCTAATCTTGTAGATAGTTTCAAAGAACTTTTTTTAAAACTAATTTTATCTTCAGCGTATAATCCCGTGTTCCAGGTTCGTACATCAGGCCAGGTAAGCATAAACATGGGATTTTCATTGGGATTATTGGGGTACATTGTCATCTCTGCAAGAGATTTATTATAAAATCCATCCCATTTTATCAAAAAGTCCTGTTTTTTGATTTTTAAGTTAATTTCAGAGAAAAATCCATATGTGTCACTCCATCCTGGCATATCCATTCGAATAGGCACATCTGGCCTTTGAGAATCATCCATCACATGAGTAACTTTATTAAAATACACTTTAGATTTCCAATCACTAAATACTCCAATAGTATTTTGCTCAAAACCAACCGATGCAATCAGTGCACGTGCCAAAGAAACATCCATAGGTAATGCGGGATAACCTACATCTCGTGCTTCATCATAAATTGTAGTTGCCGTAATCGCTTTATTTTCATCAATCTTATATCCTGCATTAACAGAAATATTATACTTTGTATATTGAGAAAAATCGATTTCTTCTCCATTTCCCGCAGTATAGTTCTCTGCTTTGCGATAAATGATATCTCCGTCTACATAAAAATCGGAATTTGAATAATTAGCTTCTGCCCCTAAAACCACTAATTGATTATTAGTTTCAAAAGCGTCTTCTAGACTTGCTTTAAATCCTGTTTCTCTAAAATTACTTTTATCCAATTCTAAATCTATTGCACCACCAATACAGGTTCCGTATTCTGATCCCTGTTGTCCCGAAGCAACATGAGCTTTAGCAAGATTAGACACATCTACATAAGAGGTAATAGGATCCATTTTATCTGTACATGCACCAAAAATTCGCATCCCATCTATAGTAACAGAAAGCCTTTCTGATGTCATATTATTTAGTGCAGGTTCCCAGGCATAGGCTCCTCTTTTTATCATACCAACCTTTTGTGAAAGCTCTAAATATTCATCTAAAGATGATAATGGTTTAGGTTGTTTTTGATAATCCAGTTCTTTTCTGGCAGATATCAAAATTACTTCTTCCAAATCGATGGGCATAATGGTATCTGACTCTTTGTTTAGGATTTCTTCCTGGGCATTAATCCAACAGGGGGTAATTTGAAAAAGCAGGATATACCATAGCATATTTACCCTTTTAAACGGTGCCCTCAAAATCCTAAACAAAGAGGTCACACCAATATTGGTTTTCATCTGTTTATTTTTATTGTTTTAGTAGTCAGATGGAACCTTTGACGATTAAAAAATCATTAACTTCTGTCTTTAAAGATTTTTTTTAAATCGCGTCGGTTTCATTAGAATATATTTTAGAAATAATTCAACATATAAATAAGTTTGTGTACGCTAAATAGAGGGATAACATCCCTTTATAGCCAATACACTTATAGAACTCATTTAAGCTTTTGCTCTCGGTAGTAAAGTTTTCTTATTCACCCTAATTTTGACTTTTTTTCATAACCTAGCCGTGGTAGCTATGTTTCTCAAAAAAGCTGCATTATGTAAAAAATCTTAAATTTTTGCTTGAAAACAAAAAGTTCGAATGAGTTCATATTGAATTACCCAAACTTAGGAGGTGGGGAGATATCTGTAATAAGTAATTTAGATCTTACTTCTTGTGTAGTTTTATAATTGTTCTTAACTGTATTTTCAGCTTCATTTTTAAAATCGAACCGAAATAACATCTGAAAAAAAACTATCTCTTGAGTCTTATTTTTGGAGTGTTCTCGTTTAAACGGATTATTATTTGTTTCTTCTGATTCTTTGGCGAGTTGTTTTACCAAATAACATTTTCCGTTACATTTTAATCGAGGTCTCTCTTTATTTATACAGAGGTTTTTTACGATATAGTCATAATTCATGATATACTCTCCTATCGGCCAAAGGGGCTTAACGAGCATAAGGAGAGCAACGAATAAGATTACCGTACTTTTCATACGGCAAATATAGCCTTTATTATAGCTAGAAAAATATGACAAAAGTCACAAAAAAGACAAAACGATCTTTTTTATTATATTTGATCTAAAAAAAGAGCTATTATGCTATCTAATGCTTGTAAATATGCTATAAGAGCAATACTTTATCTAGCCATACATTCTGATGAAACTACCAAAATAGGAGTAAAAAAAATTGCTGAAGAACTAGAAACTCCTCAACCTTTTTTGGCTAAATTATTAAGGCAATTAACTTCTAATAAGCTGGTTTCTTCCACCAAAGGTCCTGGAGGTGGTTTTTTTCTGGATAAAAACAATAAAGAGAAATCGATTTGGGATGTTATTTGTTGCATTGATGGTACTCATAAATTTGATAAGTGTTTTCTGGGATTATCAAAATGTAGTGATAAAAACCCTTGCCCTGTACATTCTACAGTATCGCCATTTAAGAAAAAAATATTGAATGAGTTTAGAGATAAAACGATTTCTAAACTTGTTGAAGAAATTGAAGTAGAAGGAACCGTAATTTCTTTAAAAGGATTTGATCTGAAATAACGGCCCTATCTGAATTTTATTTACAAATCATCAATTTCTGAGTTTATTTGATTTAAAGTCGTTTTGCTATTATTCAAGTCACTTAAAATTTGAGATTTAGAGCTTTCAAATGCTATTTTTATACTACCAAAAATGTTTTCATAATAAGAAACTCCTTCCTTTAGGTTTTTGACAAATACAGACAAGTATTTTTTCTGCTTATTATTTATAGAATTTTTTGTTTCTTCAAGCTTATCTTTTAAATAGTCAATATAAATGTTAAGTTCTTTTATAAACATGTTTGGTCGATCTGCTCGTGCAACCTCATCTGATTCTCCGTAAATATGACTTGTTATTTCTTTTAGGCTCATAATTTTAGAGAAATAGGCCATATTGGGTCCAGGGCATATCGAAACTCCTTCTCCTTCAACTTTAGTATCCAAATTATATTTCAGTAATGCAGAAGTTCCTAAACCAACACAGGTACATGATTTTTGTATAATTTGATCAAACTCTTTTTGATAATCTTCTGGAGAAAGTTCCTTTTTATCCAGTTCCTTAATTTTTATATGTTGATATTGTCTTGATGCCGTACATATCCCTTTTTCTGTAAATTCTTTGTTTAGTGCCACATATTTTTTTGGACAAGAACTCCCGGGCCTGTTCTTTTCTACCAAAGAAAGTTTTTCTTGATCTTTTGTATTTCCTTTAAGGCTATTAAATGGTATTCCTAAAGGAGAGATATCGCTTAAATACAAATCATCTTCTTTGGCTTTTACTAATTTATCTAAGGTATTATTATCTACAGTTGTTGCTTCTGGTACTAAAAGAAACGGAGTCCCCCATCCTACAGAATCTACCTTATAATGCTCTAATAAAAACTGGTGTTCCTCTGCTGTTCCTACTCCGCCCTGGGCAGTGATTTTAACTGGCAACGGAGATTGAGGAACATGTCGATTTTTACGAGACAACACCTCAGTTATAATTTTATGTATTTCAGAAATTAATTCTTCTTTCTGATCTCTAAACTGAGCTAATATTGGTCCTAAAAGATATCCATCTGTTGCAAATGCATGCCCTCCGCAATTAAGCCCGGATTCGATTCTATATTCTGAAACCCACAATCCTTTTTTGGCTAAAAATTTTCCTTGTATTAGCGCTGATCTGTAATCACTTACTTTTAGAACTATTTTCTTTTTTATTTCTCCATTCTCGTTTGGATAAAAATCTTCAAACTCTTCCATATAACTATACAATCTGGGGTTCATTCCTGCAGAAAGTATCACCGATGAAGATAAATCGCTATTGGCATATCCTCTAAGTGCTGCATGAGCATCATTGTACTTAGAGGATAATTTTTCTTTTTTTTGATAATTTTCTTTATCAACTTTGGTCATGATATTTACATCAATACTACCCATTGACAAATTTGCCTCTATTAAATCTTTGATTCCATTAAAATCATTAAATGAAAGATTTTTAAATCGCTGTTTTAGTGCAGAAGTATCGGGTAAAATATTGAAATACTGTCTTAATTCATTACTACATTCTGTTGTAATATTTTTAAGTTGATTAAACTTTTTTTCTGCAAGATCATTCATCAAATTAAGATAAGAAGTAATCCTCTTAGCTCTAAAGTCTTCTATACTTTCTGTGATTTCGTTATATGGTATTTCGAACGTATCACAATACATCTTTCTTAGTTTTTCTAATAGAATATCATCGACCAATGAAATAACAGAGTCTATTCCCAAATGAGAAACTTTTAATGGAGTATCAATAGTAAAGCCTATTCCCATTACAGGAATGTGAAATGAATGTAGTTTCATTATAACGAATTAAGTTTTGTATTAGTTAATTCATATGTATTGGAACTATAGCATCATGCTACCAATAATAGTATTAAACTAATACATATGTACCTGTCAAAAATCACTAATGGAATCAGAACTAAATATGACAATTATCATGTTTTAATAATTTCTAAGTTTTGAGTACGACCATCAATTTCATATTCTGGTTGGTTTTCTGTTAAAATTTCAACTCTTTTATTTACCAAATCAGGTTTTGCCTGTTGCGTATGATAATGCCTTAATTGATGCTCGTTCTGCCTACCCGAACTAAAGTTTGACACTCGTTTTAAGTATCCTATTACTCTCGTGGCATGATCTACATTATGAGAATTGCATTCATTGCATATAAGCAACGTGCGCTTGTCTATATGTGCGCATTCATTACATATCGTAATTCTTATATTAAAACAGAAATAATTACATCCAGCAGCCGCTGTTGCATGAATTAGTTTAATAAAACCTTCTTTATTAGGAGTCTCTTCGAGGTTAAGATGAAGTGCAGAACCTCCATCCAAATATTGTATAATTTCTTTACCGTGTAGCATTATTTTATCGAGAGAATTTACTTTATTGTCTTCTACTGCATAGAAATATGAATTATAGCAATCTCTGGGTACAAATAATCCATCTTCTTTATCCCATTTTGCATTTTTTATTCCCAGATTTTCGGCGGGAACAAATTCTGTGTTAAACATATACCCATATTTTTCTTTTGCTGCTCGGTTTTCTTGATAAATTGCTTTTAGATATGTATTTACAAAATTCTTATACGTAGTGTTATTACTTGCTTCGATTCCCTGACTCTCTGCAGCTTCTACCATACCATTAATCCCTACTGTTAAAAATTGTTTGTCTAATGCTATAAAGCCTGCTTGATAAACAGGCAATAAGCCTGCTTCATTATATTCGTCTATAAGTTTTCTGTAGGCAACCTGATATTTATGAATCTTTTGCACTTCTTCAACAATATCTGCCTTTTTTTGAATCAACCGATTCATATTAAGGGTGATTACATTTATAGACCCTGTTGCTACTCCACCAGCACCTAAAGAATAACTAAAAGTATTGTCACTAATTTCATTTCGTAGACGACAACAGGATGCTAAGCTATCTGCATTTTCGGATTGGTAAATAAAAAAAGAATTCCCTTCACTTAATTCCTGTGCGCACATTTCGGTAAATTCTCTATCGACAGGAGTATTGTTTTTTACAAGCATTGCAGCAGTAACTACAGGAAAAGTAAGTATGGCTCTTTTTCGTTCTTTATTAAACCATTTCATAAAAAATTCTTGCAGTTTTTTTACGCTTTCCCATTTTGGTTTGGTCATATCAGGAAATACAAAATCGCCAAACATGCTATTAAAATAAGCTTCGTCATATAGAGAAATATTCCAAAACACAGATTGATACCCTCTTGCAGCGGCGGGTTGATTAATTGCATAGACCACATGTTGTAAATGGTTTGCAATACGTTTTTCGTGGGTTTGCAAATAATCTTCTCCAAGATCTTTAACGGCAAAATGATCAAAATACATCAAAAACTCTACGGTAGCCAATGCTCCAGCAAACTGAGAACTTACGGCAAAGACAAGATTAACGAACTCGCCACAATAACTCTCCAGGTGTTTAGGAGCTTTGCTTTCGCCTCCTAATTTTGTGAGTCCGTCTAATAAGAATGGATACATACTTATAGAAACACAGTATGGTTTTAATGAAGTCTCATCGTGTACATAAATTTCGTGAGATTCTATCTGTCTCGAATATTCTTCGGCCAGATCATTGTTAAACAGAGTAGCTATTTTTTGTTTTACCAATGCTCTATTTACCTGTATGTTAATATCTTTATTTAACTCTGCCTCCATGGTTGCAATGTTTTTTGAAGTTACATTGGCATTAGCATCTACTTTGGAGCCATCTGCAGCATTTGTAGAATCTAAATACTGGTTTATAAAATCGATCTTATTTGCTATTTGATCATCTGAAAGTCGTATCATGAGTTTTTAATTTTTAATAAATAAGTAATTAAGTCGTTTATTGGTTTTTACTTCTATAAATTCTTGATTGGTGGTTTCACTATCTAATCCCCCCAAAGATTGGTTCCATCTTCCGGTTTTAATCCAGGTTAATTGAACTAAGATCTTATCATCTACTTTTTCTAATCCTGTATAAAGGCATGTTTCATATCCTTTGACCTTAGCATATTTCAGGTAACTTATTAATTCCTTTTTATGCCATTCTCCTCCCATGAAAACAACACAGGTAGCAAATCCAGAATACTTATCGAGTATACTTTCATATTTTTTTTTAGTCAATTTTTCCCCACTCCCTTTTTTCCATAAAAAGGGTGAATGACATCCTTCACACCTTAGTGGGCATCCAGAAATGCTAAAACATATGCTTATTTCTCCTGGCACTTCCTGAAGCACAATATGAAAATCATAAAAATTCATAATTGCAATATTAAAAGACCTTTTTATCTTTTATAAAAATAAGAATAGAAATTCCTCTTTTTAAATGAATAGAAATGAGTTATTAAAAATGTTATTAACAGGAAGAAAATTTATGTTTCTAATGTAGATAAATAATCAGAAATCGAAGATTTGTATGACCTTGAAGAGATAAGTTCTTCGTTGTTTTTTAGCTTTAACAGATACTCGTTATTGCTAATATACTTACAAGATTTTATATATATTTTATTGACAATTAGAGAACGATGAATTCTTAAAAACTGAAACGTATCTAAGCTATCAAATAAAGCATTCATTGTTATTCTGTACAGATATTTTTTGTCTTGCGTAATAATTTGCACATAATTACCATCACTTTTAAAATAGATGATATCATCTATCCTAATCACAATATCTCTACCTTTTTCATGAATTATAATCTCATTCAAGAAATCAGAAGATTTAGATTCATAATTACTAATCAGTTTTTTTATTTTATCTTCTAGGTTTGACGCTTTTTTTCTTTTTTTAAGTTCAAAAACCCGTTCCAAAGTAATGTACAATCGTTCTTCATCAAAAGGTTTTAGAAGATAATCGACAGCATTTATCTCGAAAGCCTTTAATGCATAAGTATCATATGCTGTAGTAAATATCACATAAGGTTTATGTTGTAGTTGTGCAATTACATTGAACCCATTCATATCTGGCATTTGTATATCTAAAAAGATTAAATCAGGTTCTTTTAAAGTAATCTTTTCTATCGCCTCATTTCCATTTCTACACTCTCCTACCAATGTAATATCTTCAAAATTTTCTAACAACTTAAATAAACGTTGTCTGGCTAAATATTCATCATCTATAATCATGTATCGTAATCTCATAACTATGTACTAATTGGTATTGTGATTCTTGCGACGTATAATTCTTTAGTTTGAAAATATGAAGTAAACACAAAACGATTTTGATAAAACTGCTGTAATCTTTTTCTAATATTTACTAACCCGACTCCTGTACCTAATGGTTTCTCTATGGTATTTTTAGAATTATACGTGTTTGTAATTTGTAAAATCAACGCATTTTCCTGTAGGGTTTTACAATGCTCTTGCTTAATTGTAATGGCTATTTCTCCATCATCAATTGTTGGCATTATCCCATATTTTACCGCATTTTCTACTAAAGGTTGAAAAATCATATTCGGAATTTTTACATCCAAAATATCATCAGAAATATCATAATCTATGGTTACTCTGTCTTGGTAACGAACTTGTTCTAAATCCAAGTAATTTTTAATGAAATTTAATTCATCGGCTACCATTACCATCTGTTCTGCATCATATTCTAATACATTACGTAGTAAACCACCTAGCTTACTTAGCATTTTCTGTGCATTTTTGGTATCAATATCTATCATTGCAGCGATAGAATGTAAGGTGTTAAACAAAAAATGCGGTTGCAATTGCATTCGTAGTGCATTTAACTGCGCAGCAATTAATTCTTTTTGATTTCGTATATATTTTTTTTGATAATCTAACGCTAAAAAAGAAGCAATAATCACAAGCAATTCTATAAAACTGGAAAAACTTCCCACAACAAGTACAGTTACACTATTACGCCCTAAAAAAGATTTCATATAACCGTTATTAAGATAATTTATAAAATCGTCTATTCGCGAGCTCAAAATTTGATGAAAAACAGCTAATACAATACAGCCAATTATGATTTTTAGAGTTTTATAAAAAATAGTTATACTATTATCTTGAAGTATATTTACCATAGAATATACAAGCGGAGTCAAAACTACCCAAAGTAAATATGCAATACTTATTTTTAGAGAAATCAGCAGCCAACTAAATGGATAATTAAATTGATTAACCAGATGATTTGTATAGGCTTTTAAAATAAAAAATACGCTAACAGCCAATGCTGTTAAAACTATCTTTTTTACAGATATAGGAAGATTTTTATAATTTAAAAAATGAAACGCCAAAATTAAAAACTATACATTTGTTATTAGAAATTCCTTTTAAAAGTAGTTATATATTATTATAATCATTTGTTTAATAGAAATTACCATTTTATGAAATTAAAAGTTTTCTTCGTTTTATGTTCTTTTTTAATACTATTTCATAATTGTAAGAATGAAAAAAATGCTTCGGCAAATTCTAATTCAAAAGATATTAGTGAATTAACTTATATAGAAATTTATCATTTACTATACGACAACAATAACGGTGGTTTTGATGCACATGGTGATTTGTATGGTCAGGAAGCTATTTCTTTTTTAAAATTTGAAAAGGAAGTAAACAAATGTGGTGATGTTATTTATCTATTAAATACGACGGATCAAACTATTGATTTAGCAGTAAAAGCAACATTTAATTTTCCGGGTAATCCCACAAATGAAATGGTAAGAGCTTATACGATAAAGCCAGCAGATAAAATCTCGATTGGATATTCTAAATTATGCTATGCCAATAAAGAATATGATATCAAAAAAGATATTATTTCTGCCGGCTACTCTAGATAACACAATCATCAATCAATCTCTAGAGAATTAGATTTTTTATGATTCAACTATTATTTGCCTTGTAATTCTTTAATAAATTGATCATTACTATCCTTTACAAATTTTGGAGGATTTAATGTATTCGACTTTTTAAACATTTTAAGCGCTTCTTTGTTTTGACCTTTAGCTTTATATGCCTCCCCTAAACTATTATACACATTTGCATCTTTAGGGTTTCGTTTTACATTTAATTGGAAATAAGATATAGCTTTATCCAACTGCTTATTTGTCATAAGTAAATATCCTAATCCATTTAATTGATTATTATTTGCCATGTCTGCAGCTTCATCTAAAAGAGGCATAGCTTCTTTCATTTTTCCTTGTTGAAACAGGATATTAGCCTTTACACTTAAATTTTGAAACGTTTTCTGTACTCCAATAGATTCATTTATCCACTGTAATGCCAATTCTGGTTCGTGGTTTACCCTTGTAAGGTATTGAGCCGCCTGGAACTTACCTTTCCACCCGAAACCAAATTGTCCTCTCAATTCATCTTTTAGGTTATCGGTAACCAATACTGGTGTATCTGCACTTACATTAAATGGGATTTGTTTATTCTCCCAACTTAGAGAAAATTCGGCCTGTTTGGTATCTAATTTAGTCACACTATAATTTAGTACATCATGAAATGCATTGTCTCGCATTACTACATCTACTCGTAAAACATCTTCATCTGGAGTATACCAAAAACTTCCCCATGAGCTGGTATTTTTAGAAAAGATCACTGTTACATTTTTCTCGTCATTAATGATCATATGTAAACCATACGTTCCGGTTTTTAAATCTTTACCTTCTACTTTAACATCCGTACTAAAAGTAATAGTAGTATTTTCATCTGCTCCTGCTCTCCATGGGATTTCTCCTTTACCAGCAAAATTTATTTTTTGTAATCCAAAAGGTATTAGTTGTCCCCAAATTTTACCTGTTCTGTCCCCTCTTACTACTTTTACTTTTGGTGCTCCATAATTAATAGTAACCTTTGTGATGCCGAAGGTTTGACTAAACTCGGCTCTCGGACTTCGCTTAGGAGTAGTTACTACGGCCTGTGCATAACTATAAGTTGTCAATAACAAAACAGTGACAAACCATAGATTAATTTTTAATGTTTTCATGTTGATAGATTTACCGTTTAACATTTTTAAATATGATTTTATAATTTATTTATTGATGTAAAATTATTACAGGAGTATACCCTTAGAAAGAAGATTGTGACAGACCGTTAACTTTGTGATAATTTGCTTTATTCATCATAAAAAAATGATCTAAACTAACCAACCGTCACATCATCAACCATTCATCACAAATCGGTTTTTTTAGTAGTGTATCTTCTATAATTTTGTTGTGAAACAAGGTTCTCACATTCTTAAAAACTTAAAATGAAAGCATTTTTAATATATATAGTAGCACTTTTTGTAAATACAAGCTTTTTATCAGCACAGACCAAAGGATTTAAAAGATATAAAGCATTTAATGGTATTACATTCGAGTATACCGTGTTACTCCCCAAAGGTTATGATAATAACAAATCATATAATACAGCAGTAGCATTTGCTGCTGTTGATGCTAAAAACGATCAAACAATTTGGTCGGTAAACAACCTATGGAAGAATCATAAAAATTATGATTATATAATTATTATCCCCAAAGTCCCTGTTAATGAACCAGATTGGCTAAGTCATCCTATTCATCATGGTTTCAACGATTTTCTAAAATTCGTAAAGAAAAGCTATAAAGTAAAACACCAAAAAATTCATTTTATAGGATATAAAGATGGGTGTATTCCTGCACAAACATATATCACTGCCTTAGAGTATCCCCCTGCCTCTCTTACGCTATTATCAAGTAATTATTGGGAACATTATAACAATAAAGAGTATACTCTATTGACACAACTAAAAATCCCTATACGATTGTTTTACACTAAAAAAGATAAAAATGCGTCACAAGTAAAACAAAATATAGTTAAAAAATTAAAGAGTTTGAATATAGATGTACAGTATAAGATAATTGACACCTATACTGAAGAGTTAGACAACTTGTTACTTAAAAAAGCAGAGAATTAAAACCAATGAATTTACTTAAAACAACTTTTCTTTTTTGCCTGATAACTAGTGTAGGATATTCTCAATCCAAAATTCTTTTTGCTAGAAAGCAAGGTAATGATAGAGGATGGTCTATATTGAGTATAGATCCTAACGGTTCTACCGAAAAAGTAGTTATTCCTTATTCATCGGGAATGGGAGAATATAACCCCAATATATCACCAGACGGAAAAACAATTCTATTTAATACGTATCGATATGGTGGTTGGAAATTGGCTCTTTATAACCTTGTAACTGCCTCTACAAAAAAAATTAGTTATTCATCAAACTATTACACTAATGGTGTTTTTTCTCCAAAAGGAGATATGATTGTTTATGAAAAAAATGTTGGAAGAAACACTCATATTTTTATAGCCGATAAAAATGGAAAAGATGAAACAATACTTACCAACAATATGGGAAAAGAAAATAGAATTCCTGTATGGTCTGCAGATGGTCGCCATATAATTTTCTATAGCGATAAAAACGGGATAAACGATATCTACAGTATCGCTTTAAAAAATAAAAAAGTTACAAATTTAACTAACAATATATCTGGAAATGATTTTGCACCATCTGTATCTCCTGATGGGAAATATATTGCTTTTTTTTCTGATAGAAATGGGTATTTAGATCTGTATAAAATGGATATCACTGGTACAAATCAAATTAATTTGACCAGTACGCTACAAAGTACTTACAATAGCTACAATTACTATAAGGATCGTAATATGTATTGGAGATTTAAATCATCCTGGTCTCCCGACAGTTCGGCCATCGTCTTTACAAATATAACAACAGATAATTTTGATTTATTTGTTACCAAAATTGATGGAAATGATATAAAACAAATTACAAATTCTTCAAACTCAGAATATACTCCTGTTTGGGCTACTGTACATTAAGGAATTCGGGAATAAAAAAAGCCCGGATAAAACCCAGGCTTTTTTTATTGCTGATCACCTACATTTGCTATTTCTGCAAATTGGAAAGCTATTTTATGCTACTTGAATATTTTTCCACTTATTTAAATTTATAACTAAAAAGATACTCGCAACTGCCATTAAGAGTAATATGAAAATCTCAGAGTAATTAGTAGCTTCATGCATCATTGCTTCAATAACATGGTACACATTAAATAAGGCTACAATAATTCCCCAAATAAATGAAACCCATCGAAACCATTTTTTAGATACTTGCACGGTCATTACTGCAAACAAGAAGGCCAATCCTTCCATCAAAATACGCCACTGATGTGCCCAAAAAGGCGTTTCTCCGGTTGAACCTTCAATAAACACTGATTCTTTAAAAAACACATTAGCCAATCCGTAAATGTGATGAAATATAAATCCAAGGATAATAAATATCCATAATGTGATAATTTTTGTTCTCATAGGTATAGAATTATGATTGTCGTCTTTTACCTCTAATTTAGTAGCTTCTATATCATTGCTACTATTTTGTTTTGCTTCAGCTTTTAACGCTGAAATATTTTTATAATCTATCTGGTTTTTATTAAAGGAACTTTGTGCTTTTACTTGAGGTTGTATCTTAAAGTAAAAAACAAGTGAAATTGAAGCAATTATAATCCATAGCACATCAACCAATACAATTTCAAATTGATGTTGAGTAAAAGTATTCCATATCCAATTTCCAGATATAATTCCATTACTAATCGGGATCAGAAAGCCAAAAATGGCTCCAAGTAATAAACTATATTTATTGGTAGCATAATTATCTCTCTTAAATCGAAAAAAGAAAATAACTATCAACCATACAATAAAATAAAAGTAATAGATCGCGGTTTGCTTATCTTCAAAATAACCATTTGAAAATTTGACAAATAAAAATGCCAATGCAGTTACAGGAAGCATTGATAAACAAATAGCTAAATAAATGTGACCTACCTTAGCGGTATATAATCTTTGGCTAATTGTCATGCCCTTTTTATTACGCGCCTCAATCCAAATTAAAACTCCGGTAATAATAACAAAACACGTTATCATTGCTAAAACGAAATAGATAATTTTCATTGGGATTCCTCCATAATCACCAAAATGCAAGCGACTTATAACACGCTGAACATCTTCTTTATACACCGTTTTATCAGGATTTTTCTGTTCTTCTATTTCTCCCGAAAAAACATCAAGCACAGTACGACCTGTACCAATAAAGCGCTTATTATCTTTGTACTCACCAATTACACCAAATTTCATATTAGTGCCTCCATAGTTTTTTACAAAACCTCTAGTTAGGTGAAAATCTGATCGATCACTTGTTGTATTTTTCGAAAAAGCATTAAAACTAGGAATTTCTTTTTCTGCTCTGGCAATCCACTCATACGTTTTTCGTTCGGGACGTAAGTCCTCCATTAATTTGGTTTGATCATTATTATATAAGGTATTAGCAGGAAGTAATACCAAAATACTTAAACAAAAATAGGCCCCCGTAACTGCAAAAATGAACTGAAAAGGTAGTCCTATTACTCCAAGAGCAGTATGAGCATCTACCCAAACACGTTTCAAAGCTGCTTTTGGATTAAACGTATAAAAATTAGGAATGATTTTTTTCCAATGAACAATGACTCCGGTAACGATAGCAAATAAGAAGAATAGTGCTACAAAACCGGCTAGGTATATCCCGATTGAAGGTAGTTGCGCAAAAAAGTGCAATCGATATAAAAACTCTCCCAAACTGTATTGTTCTGGATATGTTTTGGTATCGACAGAATTAATATCAACATAGAAATAATTAGGCTGTTTTCCTTTTTCTGATGCCAGTGAGTCTTTGCTCGCTCCCATGAAAACATAAATATGGTCACGGTCTTCTCCAAAGTTAAGTTGTAAATCTCTACCCGTTAATTCATATTGATCATCTAGCGTTTTAAATATTTTATCATAATCAATATCACTTCTTTCAACATGACTTATAGATTTTCCTTCTTCCCATATTGCAATTTCTTCTTTAAATAAAGCAAATGCTCCCGCAAAAAATATAATGTATAAAGCGACACTAATCACTATACCACTTACCGTATGTGTATTAAAGAATATATTATGATTTCTCTTACTCATTATACAAAAGGATTATTTTGATTTCCTAAATGATACATCCCAAACAATACTATCGCTACTACTATATATAGTAACCAAGCTTTCCATCCATTTTTAAATAAAAAAGGAACAATTAGAAGTGCACACCAAACGATAAACAACGTAAATATTGAGGTAATTAAAATCTCATGTGGATTAGGCAACCAAAGTGGTAAGCACATATGCAATAATGCAGAAATAATGTAACCCCCTAAAATTCCTGCCGAAATTTTAGCAAATTGTTGCCAGGGAGATTTATCTAAATATTTTGGGTTTGCCGGCATAATTTATAATATGAATTCAAGTATTAATAACACTAAGAATAAAATTGAAACCTGTTTGTACGTTACTTTTTTAAATGGAGCCATAATGATGATCAATCCTAAAATCATTAGCATCAAAAAAAACCAAAACAAAACTCCCGATGTTCTTCCAAAAGAAATCACGATAGTGATCAATGAAACCAATAAAAGCACAATCGCTATTACCTTTGAAATGACTCTATTTAATTGAATCCATTTTTCAATAGGCAAATCATAGCTTATTAGTACCATTTTTGAGGTGTGGTATAATAAAAAACTTCCAAAAAAAATTAATAATATACTAACTGTTATCATTCTATTTTTATAAACCAAACCACTCTAAATAAAATATTTAGAGTGGTTTCCTATTAAATTATTTTAAAACTTATATATTAAATTTGCATATATAGCTCTCGGAGATTGGGGTGTTATAGTTGACCAACCTTTGTAATATTCTTTATTAAATGCATTGTTCAGTTTTAGGCTGATTCTATACTTTTTAACTTGATAAAAAATAGAAGCATTAGCAACAGTATAACTCGGAAGAATAAACTCTCCGGTGGATGCATAGTTGATTGCAAAACGCTCACTCGCACCATTGAAACCTAAGCCCAATCCAAAACCATCTAGTTTACCTTTTTGAAATTCATAACTCGTCCAAAAGTTATAAAGTGTCTCGGGGCCAGCTTCTAATGGTCTACGGTTTAATATTTCTGCATTATCAGATTTTGTAGTTTCACTATCATTATTGCTAAAACCTGCTCTAATATTAAGGCCATCAATAGGGCTAGCATTTACTTCAATTTCAAAACCGCTACTTTCTACTTCTCCTCCTTGTATTTTATTGAAGGGTGAAGCGGGATCTGTAATAACACGATCTTTTACTTTAATATCATAATAGCTCACCGAAGCATTTAGTCGATTATTAAATAAATTAGTCTTAACACCAAATTCTAATTGATTAGCCTGCTCTGGATCAAAAGTTTGTAATGTTTGTGGACCAGCATTTGGATCTCCTACTAAAGCTGGTGCAACATTGGTAAATCCATTTTGATAGTTAGCAAATACCGATAATTTATCTAGTATAGGTTGGTATAAAATCCCAAATTTTGGAGAGAAAGCTGTTTGATCATAATCATCTTCAAAGTTTGCAAGATCGCCTTCATTATCGAATACGTCTAATCGTAAACCTACCATAGCCGATAAAGATGGAAGAATATTAACGACATCAGAAATATAAGCACTATATATGTGCGATTTAGATTTTATATTAGCAATTCCCTGAGATGCGAGTGCAGCATCTACACTAGCCGCTGATAACGTATATGTATCGGTCTCTACATTTGGTGTAAAAGGATTATCCCCACTAGAACCTCCTTCAGGAGTTATATTTCCATAAAAAGCAAAGCCGCTACTATTATTGGTTTGAGTTGAGTTAAAATAATCTATACCAAAAACGACCCTATTTCTAATTGATCCCAACTTAAAATCTCCTGTAAAGTTTTGCTGAATATCTGTTGTCTGGGTATTAGAATTTTGTTTGCTAATAAAACGAGAAAAAGTGTCATTGCCTAAAACTCCGAAATCAAACAAATAAGAGTAATACCCTTTTGTAGATGTCGAACTTTTTGATAATACGGTTTGTGATTGCCAAGTATCAGAAAGTTTATAATCCATTTCTACCCGATAATTTTGCGTTGGGTTTTCTAAGGTTAATTCATTACTCGTGAATGACAATTTATAATTGTATCCTAATTCATCTAAGTTATTCGCTTGAGTAGGTGCACTTCTGTTCAAAAACAAAAACATAGGATTAGTCTGTTCTGCCTGTGAGATTTCTCCATAAAATGAAAAGGATAATTTATTATTAACACGATAAGATAGTGATGGAGCTACAAAAAAAGATTTTCTAAAACCCGCATCTTGAAAACTCTGTTCTGTGGCATAAGATGTGTTCAATCTAAAATAAATGTTATTATTTTTATCTAATGGAGTATTAAAATCTCCACTTACCTGATTAAAACCATAGGTCCCAGATGTAAAAGAAAGTTCGCCTCCAAAACCTATGTATGGTTTTTTGGTAACAACATTTATAAGCCCTCCATATGAAGTTACTGCACTACCAAATAGTGTCGCAGAAGGCCCCTTTACTACTTCTATTCTTTCAATATTTGCAGCATTAATAGTTCCGTTGGTAAGACCTGGTATTCCATTAACCAATTGAGGTTGTACTGAAAATCCGCGTAAAGAATAATATCCGGCTCCATCTCCACCTCGCCCTGTAGAAGACCATAATTTTTCAACACCAACTGCATTTTTTAAGGCATCTTCAAAGTTTGTTACCACTTGTGATTTTAACAAATCTGTAGTAACTGTGCTATAAACCTGAGTATTCTCTAAGTCTTTTAAGGGTAGTTTAGCTACATAGGCTGTTTTTTTTCTTGAAAATTTATTTCTGCGCTCACCTTCTACTATAACTTCGGCTAAAATTTCATTTCCTTCATATAGAATAATAGCATCCAATTCTTTGGTTTCATTATTCGATATCGTAAAAGGGATTTCTTTTGTCTTAAATCCTAAATAGGATACAACAAGAATATGATCCCCGTCTGCAACGTTTGTAATTTCAAAAGCTCCGTCTTCATCTGATTGCACTCCTTGAGTTGAGTTTTTAATCAGAATATTAACTCCTGGTATTGCTGTTTGAGTGTTATCTATGATAGTGCCTTTTATACTTCCGTTTTGTGAAAAAGAAAAAGAGGTTGATAGTAGCAATGCTAAAATGATAAGTAATTGATTTTTCATTTATTATAATTAATAGATTTAGAAAATTATCCTTATTTAGAATAAATAAAGATAATGTATGCGCCGCAAATCTATTAAGAATGATTATAAATAAAAATATTCTATCCTGTTTTTTTAAAAAATCTTACTGGTATCAAGTAAAAAATATACTGTCAAATTAGAATAATTAGAAGAGTAGAATCTACACAAAACATGCTAATATTTTAAAAATCAGAGATCTGAATTAAATTCACATAAAAAAGTAGCCACTATATCTTATGACCATAATATTTATAGGTATATCTCTTAACTTCTCTTCAAAATATCAAATAAAAAAATCTGATTATCAATACCATATAGTAAAAATAAAAACCTCAATACATACGATATGTATTGAGGTTTTTAAACAAAATAATACTAAATCAAGATTAGTATTGAGCTTTTGTGTTTTCTGGTACTTTCTTTATTCATGCATTCCTGCATTTGCTCTTTTGTCAAATCCGTTTACCATTAACCATATCCCTAGAATCAATTCTAGTATTGCCGTTGGAATATTTAAAATTAAGTATTCGGCTGTGATAATTTCAATAACCTGAAATAAAATCAAAATACTTGCTATTGCAGACAACAATGTACCGAATACCCCCCAAACTGAAAGCCAACGAGGTACTAATCGTGATTTTACCAATAAAACATACAACATAAAATTTCCTATACATAAAACCAGAACCATAAATACATGATTTATATAATCCCGCATAACTTTAAATACATTTCCTAATGCTTTTAAATCTGGAGAACTTTGAGGTGAATTATATACAAACTCCTGGCTTAATGCTAATATGGACAATAATAATATGGTCCCAAAAATTACGAGTGTTGCCGAAATTATCCTAAAACTAAAAAAGCCTATTGCTAAACTACCATCAAACTTTCTGATTACAGGGTATAATAAAATTGCAATTCCTAAATATGCAAGCGACATCATAAATTGAAAGAAAGCATCTATGATTACATTATTAGAATTTGCAGCGGCTTCTGTTAAATATTTTGTAGAATCAATTGATGGTGCTACACTAAAAACCCCTGCAACCATACCAGCGATAAATAACAATCCTGCTAATCTTACTTTACTTTTTATCAAATACATAAGCTATTTTTTTTGCTATAAAACTTTTTTTAATAAGTATTAATATTCAATAAGTAATAAAAAACACGACTAACTGGTCTTTCTAATTTTGTACAAAAGTACAAAGCGAAAACAAAAAATATATAGATATATCTAAAAGCTTTTGAAAGCCTTTAGTCAAAAATATCAATTCTGGTTTTTGATGAAAAATATTCAATTGTTAATCTTGGTCAACAGCATTGAAATCACTGCTCCTTTAGCTTATTTGCAAATAACATTGCAAGTTCGCCAAGATTATTGGCTTTATAAAAATCTCTTGCTGAAGCTGTTAATGATAGTTCTTCGAGCATCCTTGCAATTAGTTCTGCTCTACCAATAGAATCCATTCCAAGAGGAGACAACATTGAAGAACGTATGATCGGACCATCTGCTATGTCCAATGAGATATCAGCCACGTGAGCAGCTATCAAATCAAAAATTTCGTTTTCATTCTTATCCATAATCTATAATTTAATTTGAATTAGTTTTTAATTAATTTGTTCGCTCGACTAACTTTTATGTATGATTCCAGTTAGTGGTACATTGAAGAAGTAATCATTGCTTTCTTGTATAGGTATCTTATTCTTCGAAAAATGAAAAGATTGACACAAGATTAAAATATGATCAAAAGATTGAAATCATAAATGCTATACATTGAGCTATACTATACAAGAGTCATAAAAATTTATAACATGCATATTAAATGTTGATAACTCATTGGTTGCGATTGCTACACTATACCCTTTGGTAAATACAAAATCCTGCACAAACCATAATTTATCCTCAAAACAAACCGTGTTATTCGTCACTTCAAGCTCATTTAAAGGGATATAAAACCCGCGACCATCTGCCTTAATAACACTTTCCTTAATCGTCCAATATTTATAAAACGTATTTAACGAACAACTCGCACTGTTAATTTCATCCCATTGATCCAGAGTCATTAAGTTCCTGAAATCTTTTAAGTTTCTCTCTCGGTGTTCTTCAATATCAATACCAAGCCTGATATTTTTTCCTATTGCACAA
This sequence comes from Aquimarina atlantica, assembly GCF_000626715.1. Taxonomy (GTDB): domain Bacteria; phylum Bacteroidota; class Bacteroidia; order Flavobacteriales; family Flavobacteriaceae; genus Aquimarina; species Aquimarina atlantica. The sequence continues at coordinate 68,593 of NZ_AQRA01000010.1, forward strand.
ATCACATAATCTCCAGAATGAGATATGTTGAAATCATATCCATCCAAGGTTAAATATGGACGTTTGTGTGAACTATATGCGATAAGGTCCCAAATGTTGTTTTTGATATCGTAACTCCTTAATGCTTCGATCAACAGTAATCGCCCGAACAAATGCGAATGTCTATCTTGCCAACGAAGGTATTTTGAATTTTTTTCCCTTAAGCCTGGTGGTAGTAAGGACAAATACTCCGAAAAAAGGCTGTGTTCTAATGGTTTTGTAAAGGATGTAAAAAAAATATCTATAGAGTGCATTCTCAAATCTTTTCGAACTTAGTAATAGAGGCTGTATCAAATAGTTTTGTAAATACAGTGTTGAATATTTCATTAATGGCACTCACTTTTAAAAAGTGATGTGTTTCTTTTCCCATAAAAATAAACGGAACCTCATTTTTACTATGCCCACCAAAGGAAAGATCTTCAATATTTCCATGATCACTGGTTATTAAAACATGAATATTTTCTGATTTATCAGAAATTATTCCATGAAGAAATTCATCAAACATCTCCAGAAACATGATGGATTTATTCATATCCTTTCTATGTCCTATTAAATCCGGTAAAAAACATTCATATAAAATCAAATCATAGTCATTTGTTAAGTTTTTTAAATTTTCTCCGGCTATAAATGGAGTTATCAACGGTATCTTATTGTTGGGCATATCTTGTAAAGTAAGGTTGGTAATATCCCAATGTACAGCTCTACCTTCGACAAGATCAGTCATCGTATTAAAATTATTTTTGGCAGCCAATACGCAACGAGTAGTCACACTATAATTTGAAGAATTCTTATCAAAAGATTTAAAAAACCCATCGGTATAGGAGTTCGCAAAAATGCTTTTGATACAATTCTCTTTGGCGTATTTAAAAATTGATCTTTTATTGATCATGGTAATCAATTGATCATTTGGATATGCCATCAAATGATGCCCTAAAAATGCCTGTGCATTATACCCGGTAAATAAAGAAGTTTGCCCTGTCGCGCTTTGAGGTATTCCTTCAACTCCCAGGCAAGCATCAATTCCTTTTGTCAGAAAATTTTGCTTAACGACATTTGAGGTATCGGTTAATTTTTCTCCAACCAGGCTAAACAATGTAGGCATAAAAGCTTTGGTAAATGGGTTGGATTTCACATTTTTTCCTAAACCAACTCCATCTAAAAAAATAAATATTAATTTATTTTTCATTTAATTACTTTGAACAGGTTTTACCTCTCTTAGATCAAAATATCCATTATACCCTTTGACATATACTGCTGCTCGATGGCCAAACAATACTATTGCTTCTGATCTGGTTTCTAGTTCATTTTCATAAAAATCTGAGATTACTCGTGTTCCTACCGGGTAAACTTCGTTCCATTGCTCTACAAGTTTAACAGGATCAGGTAGTTTGTTTTGCTTTGCTACTTTCGTTACTGATTTGTTTTTTTTAATTGGTTTGGTTGTTGTCTTTGAACCGTTGGATATCTCCTGGGTATGCTTTTTTTGGTCAGCTTCTGTCTTTTCACTGGTCTCTTCCTTAGCCATTTTTGCAAAATCTCTTTTGATATATCCAATCAATTTGGTCAATACATCTCCTACTCCAAGTTCTTCAAATTCTATCTCTCCCCGATGCAACAAATATGTCATGCTTTCAGACCATCTTACACTATTGGATAATTGATCTATTAAGTGTTTACTTACATTACCATGGGAATGAGGTTTCCCGGTAACATTAGCAATTACTTCAATTTTTGGTTTATAGAATCTTGTTTTCTTTACAAATTTTTCAAATTCGGCAGCTGCTTCTTTCATATAGCGGGAATGAAATGCTCCGCTGGTATTTAAAGGTATAAACATAATATCTGCTTTTTCAAAAAATGGATGTGCCTTTTCAATATCTTCTTTTAGACCAGAAATGACAATCTGAGAAGAAGCATTTAGGTTAGCAATATCGATAGTTGTTAGGTTTGCATCCTTTAGTATTTCCTGAATTTTTTCTTCAGAAGAATTTAAAATAGCTGCCATCCCTCCATTTTTAGCCTGGCTCATGAGTTCGCCTCTCTTTTTAACCAGTTTAAGACCGCTTTCAAAACTAAACACGCCTGCTGCCTGCAATGCATTATATTCTCCCAGGCTATGGCCAGCTAAAAAATCTGGTTGTTTTTCTCCATCCTTAATTTTCTTCTGATAAGACAAAGCGTTTACAACATATAACGCCGGTTGAGTATATTGTGTTTGATTCAACTGATCATTAGGATCTTCTAAACAAAGTTCTTTAATAGAATATCCTAATATTTTATCTGCTTTCTTGGTCAGCGCCGGAAACTCATCAAAAAGTTGTTCTCCCATTCCTTTTCTCTGGGAACCTTGCCCGGGAAACATATATGTTTTCTTCATTTTTATCTTGTTTTTTATATAGGTTTATAATCTTAGTTTTATCTTCTTTTTAATACGATAGAAGTATTTATTCCGCCAAAGCCAAAAGAATTACTCATAGCAACATCAAACTCATAGTCAATAGCCTCGGTACCACAAAACTGCAAATTGTCACAAACTGGCGTTTCCAGGTTTTTATTCGGGTGTAGAAACCCCTGTTGCATTTGCGCAACTGTTGCAATGGTCTCTACTACGCCTGCTGAATATAAACAGTGCCCGGTTAACCCTTTAGTAGAGTTTAACCACAAATCAGAAGTGTGATCTTTAAAAGCTTTGCCAATAGCTTCTGCTTCGGTTTTATCTCCCAGGGGAGAAGAGCTTCCATGGGTATTTATATAATCAACATCTGAAACTGATAATCCAGCCTGGTTTAATGCTGAAAGCATCGCCTTTGCCTCACCATCTACATTTGGATTGGCAGCACTATTGCTGTCAAGGCTTAATGCATAACCGTTGATTTCAGCCAGAAATGAAACACCTCTTTTTTTAGCACTTATTTCAGATTCCAGAACTACGCAGGCACTAGCTTGTCCGTAAATAAAACCTTCATGTTGTGTATCAAAAGGACGGCAAGCTTTTTCTGGTTGATCCAGATATTGCTTACCTCCCATAGCCCCGATGTTAATAAAACCTTGAATATCCATGGGAGAAAGGTCAGCAACTACGCCGGTCACTAAACACACATCAACCAAACCTGCACGAACAAGTTGATATCCCTTTATAATACCGACATTCCCCGTGGCAGATGCTCCTCCCACGGCAAATCCTTCTCCTTTAATATCAAATAACTCACTCAAAACCCCAACTTGATTGGTCTCTAAAAATTCTAGAGCATATCGAGGAGAAAGATATTCTGGATTTTTCCTGAACTTGGAAATTAAATCATATTGATAATTCTGAGTACTATTTTGTCCTGCAACGATAAGCCCTACTCGTTCTGGTAAAGGTCTATTATCATGCAGTCTGGCATTAGACCACGCTTCTAGGGCAGAAACAATAGACGTTTGGATAACAAAAGGAGCTCTCCTACCTAATCGCTTGGCGTGTTGGCATTTCTCTTCTGATACATTTTGAAAACGATCTATACTATCAGAAAAAGAAAAGCCTTCTATCTTAGCAGCAATATCAACAGATACTTTTAGTTCCTCTGTAGCTGGTGTTTTTTTAATACCAGATTTTCCACTCCTTAGGGAGTTACAAAATGTAGAAACATTATTACCTATAGAAGAAACTGTTCCCATGCCGGTAATTCCAACTTTATTTGTTGTCAACATTGTCTATCTCTTTTTAGTCACAAATCAAAATGATTAGATTTGTTTTAAATATTCTTTGGTGATATTATTAACGATATTAATTACTTTCAACAGATGCCATATAGTTCTCTGTTAATACATCTACCATACCCTGAATATCACTTACTTGAGCGAAACTCATTAAAGGTATTTTCAGATCTAATTCTTCCATCGACATGGTAACGACCTCCATCCTATCAATTGAGTTAGCACCCAATTCTCGTAGATTTTTTTCGATGTGAATCTGGTCCGGTTTTATATCCGGAAGCACTTCTACAATTACATTTTTTACTACTTCAAAAACATGTTCTTTTGACATAACTTCTATTATTTATTTAAATATTATACACTTCTTTTTGGTTTAAGATTTTATTTTACTGAAAATCAAAAAAGTTCAACTTATTCTGTCCCTTTCTTAAGCGATATGCAGTAAAATCATTTTTGTTTTTAAATTGCAGATATATATTGTTCTTCAATACTTGCGAAAATTTCTGACCAGGGGCCCTGCCATAACTATGACCAGGAAAAATGAGCGTATCTGGAGTAATCCTTTTTTTTAAATGTTCAATACTTTCAAACATATTATATGCTCCCTGCACGTCAAAACATAAGCCGCAACCTTCGGCAAATAATGTATCCCCAGAAAACAGACTGTTTCCTATTAAATAACACATACTACCAGGAGTATGACCTGGAGTAAATAAAGGTTCTATTTGTATTTGACCAACTGACCATGGGGTTATATTAATGCCCTCTAATCGTGGAGCATAATAACCAGAATATGCAATTTCTTCATTTGACATCCATATGGGGCAACGATATTTTTCTGCAAGAGGTTTGGCTAAATGAATATGATCAAGATGAGAATGTGTAAGTAAAATCCCGCTTAAAACTGTTTCGGTATTCTCCAGGGCCTGCTCTACTTTTCTCATATCCCAGGCGGGGTCTACAATAACAGCCTGGTTATTAATATGATCAACCACCAAATAGCTATAGTTTACCATAGACATATGAGTCATTCTCAATATAACAACCTGTACTATACCGCTATAACCAGTATCCGTATACCCAACATTCATGATCAGATTTTCAAATTTCATTGATGTGTAAATTATTGTACTTTATTTTGTATGTATAGAGGCGCCGAGTGGATTCGAACCACTGAAATAAAGGTTTTGCGAACCTATCCCTTAGACCACTTGGGTACAGCGCCATTCGTATTAGTCAGAGTCTAGAACTTCAAAACGTACAGATAAAAATGCTCTAAAGAGGTGCAGAGTGGATTCGAACCACTGAAATAAAGGTTTTGCAGACCTTCCCCTTAATCCACTTGGGTACAGCACCTTTTTTATTGTTCTTTATAAAATACGTTCCATCAATACCTCTGAAAAATGTTTATTACAGTAGATTACTAACATAAACTGGTTCTTACCTTTTGAATAACATTGAGATCACTTCCGAATTGATTTATCATTTGTAATGAAATAGAATCTGAACCTGAAGGAAGTATATATTTAACAAAGGTTGATAAAGTTCCGCTAGGTCCCATGTCTATAAAAATATAATCTCCAGTTTCTAGTATTCTTTGTACAGTTTGCTCAAAATTAACAGGGTAACGAATAGCTTTCCATACATAATCCCCATTCGGTTCCCGGACTGTTCCTGATTGTAATGACGATATCATCGGGATTTTGGGAGAGACTACCTTAATATCCTTGAAAATGTATGTATACGCTTCTTCAATTGGATCTATAAGCTCAGTATGAAACCCATATTTAACCGGTAATATTTGTGATATAATGTTTTCTTTATTTAAGTTTTGATGAAGGTTTTGTATGGCATGAGGCAAACCACTTACAACAAAGTTCTCTTGAAAATTCCCTGCTGTAAACCAACAGTTATGAAAAAGATCTGGGTAGCGGGTCATTATTGATTTTGATCCCATAATAGCCAACATACCTGCTGGTTGAGTTCTTTTATGAGTAAGCTTGGCTATATCCACCGATATTCTTATTCCATCTTCTAGAGAAATGGCCCCCGAAACAACGGCTGCATGAAGCTCCCCCATGCTATATCCCAAAAGAAAATCTGGCTGGATACCCATTTCTTTCAGTACTCTGAACATACTATACTGAACACTCAATATCGCAGGGTTCGTATAAAGAATATTGTCAAAAGGCTCACTCTTTCTTTTTCCATTATATAAAACATCAACCAAAGAGGTTTTTAGTAACGGAAAAATCATTTCATCGCAATGATCCATCCAATATCTGAATTGTTCATTATGTTCATAGAGTTCTTTACCCATTTTGTAATATTGAGAACCCTGTCCAGAGAACATACATATAATCTGTTTATTCATTTGATTTTTTTTATTTTTAAGACAGGGTTTTCTAACCCTTTACATATTCTTACAACTGATACTAGTAGAAAATCTGAAAAACCTTATAATTACTTGGTTAGGTATTTTACTTCTACAATGCCTTAGTTTTTCTTTTATTTATAGATAAGAAAGCCTCATGTAGTATGTGCTTAACAATTAAAGTTGATATAAAACCCTAAAAGCAATTTGTTTTTGATTACGATACGGGTAAAAACCACTTCTATTATCGTCTACTATTGGAATGAGTGCATCAAAATTTAAGGTGATATGGTCATTCCAATTGTAAGAAGCTGATAACACATTAAAAAAATTAGTATAAGGTCCATTATACATAGAGGCCCAACTAAAAGACAAATCATTTTTCATTAGTTGTTTACTTAAGGCCATCAGGAATGTGTAGTTATTTCTAGGCATTCCCTGAATTTGGTCGGACCAGTCCATAATATGATAATTTACAGCTTCCATACTTAATGTAAAAGTACTGTTGGGAGAATAATCAACACCAAGTGAAGCATCCAGAGCATTTTTCTTTACAATCTGAAATGATGCATCATTATATGCTTTTCGGGATTTTAAAGCTACTTCGCCTCTAACGAGTAAATTACTAATTGCTCGATTTAGAGTAATACCAGCCATAAAAAACCGCTGTTTACTTTTGGCAATAAGATCAGGAGTGACCATTCGTAACGCATATTGATTATCTATCAGACTGGCTGCCATAATACTAACATCACTTTTCCCATAGGTTTTTCTCCATCGCAAACCATACTCAAAAAAATTTCCCTTCTGTTTTTCCTTTAAATACTCAACTCTTCCGTCAAAAGGATTGTAATAATACCCTGTTCCTTTTCTAGGTTGTTCATTAAATTCGGGATACGGTACAAAAAATGCACTCCAATATCCAAGTGATGAATATTGATCTACTGTTATCATAGGCTGTCCAATCCTAAGGTCATCCATATTGAGGCTTAATGGTTCCCGGTAATCCAAACGGCCTATTTCATTAGTAACAATTGCATAATCTGATTCTCCCCATACAACTATCTGAATTCCCGCCTTAATACTTGTTTCATTAAAACTAGTTTGTAAATAAGCTTCTCTGGTTCTTCCTTCAAATGCTATGTCCTTATTATCCCTAATTCTATGATCATTTTTGAGAAAAGTAAACATCTTTGTATCTATATGAAGTGAAAGGTAATCCATAAAAGATTTGGAATATTCTAGCCGAAATGAAAGCCGGTTATTCATAATTTTATCCGGTTTTTCGACTTTATAAGTAAACCCATATTGTATCCCCAAACGCATTGCACTAAACATATCTGAAACCCATGAAGTAGCGTCTTTTTTTTCTTCAATCAAAGTAGATTCCATATCAATGATATCAAAATCCTCACTGTCAATTATGCTATCATTTTCTATGGGAACCTGACCATAAACATATGTAATACTTATAAATGAGATGATAATACTAATTACAATATTATTGGCGAAGTTGGAGCAGTTCTTCATACTTCTCTCTAAAAAAATAAATTAATAATGATTTGGTTTTTAAAAGGTTCAAACAATACAGGTTTCCTACTTACATGGGCTATCCATATTGGGTATTATCCCCTTAGACATTTATCCTTATTCCCAGGGAAATTGCCCAGTTTTCACAAATCTTGTGATTTTATTCAGGTTGCTTTCATCAGAAAACACTTCAATATTTGCTGCGAGAGCATGTGATTTGGAAGCATCTGGAAAATCATTCAATTTATTCAGGTAATTTTTATAACTGGTGATTCCTTCTTTAGAAAGTAGACGTAATCGTAATAAATGTTTTCTCAACAGATTTTTACTATTCTGGTCATATGCATCTACCAATCCCCAGTCATATGCTTCTTTTGCTAATATGGGTTGAGTCATTAATGTCATATAATGTGCTTTTGAGAATCCTATTCGACGGATCAGAAAAGGTAAAACACATGCAGGCATTAGTCCGAAAAGAAGTTCTGATAAACTAAAAACGGCTTTCTCTTCACAGAGTACTATATCGCAAGCAGCCACAAAACCCATTCCTCCAGCATTAGCCTTTCCTCTAACGTGCGCAATAGTAATATATGGGCCCGAGGACAGTTTTTGCCATAGATTATACATTTGTTCTGGATTTTGCTCCTCGTGCTGGGTTCCGTTTTCAAAGCTTTGTTGGATCCCTTTGAAATCTGCACCAAAACAAAATACTTTAGAAGAACCTTCGACAACTACAATTTTTGCCAACTCTTCACACAGATCGAGTGCATTTGTAAACTCTTCGATCAATGTATTATTAATTGCATTTTTAGCTTCTGGACGATCGATTTGAATAAAACAAATATCTCCTTCAAATCTGGTTTTTATAGTCTCGTATGATGTTACATTACTTATGATATCCATTCGTATTCTCTTTTAAATTCTTTAATCTCTTTTAAAAAAAGTGTTTCTCTATCAAGTGTTTTTCTGGCTTGAGAAATAAAATCGGTGTCCAGTGTTACATTACGGGTACCAAATTTTACTGCATTGCTCCCTACCAATAAATTTTCGTATTCATCCATTGTTAGTTCATACCTTTTATCAAATTGCTCTTTGATCTTAAATTTCTGTATACTTTCTTTGCTTTTTTCACCTACGATACCACTAAAAAACTCAGAACAACAGCCAGACCCATAAGAAAAACATCCTACTCTTTGTGGTGCATCAAAACTACCATTCTCAATCGTACTAGCGAGTGACATCATAGCTGTCGCTCCCATAATATTACCGATACGCTGACAGTAGATCAACCCGGGAACTACTCGATTCTCAAAATCTGTTTCTATATCCTTAGGCTTTGCTTTCACTGCTTTACGCATTAAATTACGATGTGCTCCTTTGACCATTCCTCCAAAAGGAGTATGAAATGCCAGGTAGCTAAAAGTCTTGGCATAATCTGCCTCTGGAACACGTTTTTGGTATTCATAAAAAGAATTCTCACAACAGTCTAAATAAGAAAGTAATGACAGGTCAGAATCTCCTGCTTCACCATCTGAAGTAGGTCTACAGGTATCCATAACCTGATAACCATAATAACCGTTAGCTCCGATATCCACCTGAAACACATAAGGTTTCTCACTAACCAGCATAGCGACTGCTCCTGCTCCTCCGCTAGGTTCTGCGAATGACCATTCCATGGTGAGTGCATCTCCACCTTCTTCTATCATAAAGCGGGATACATCTGTGGCAATTACCAGAGCTTTTGCCCCAGGTGAAGTTTGGGATAAAATAAAATTGATCGCCATTTGAAAACCAGCTACTCCCGAATAGCATGCATTTTTTAATTCAAACAAACGACAATTACGATTTAAGCCTAAAATTTCATGAAAATAAGTACTCATTGATTTCCCAAAATCAAAGGAAGATTCTGTACATGAAATGACCAGTTCGATTCTATCTTTTTCTTCTGGACTAAGAGCATCAATAAGAGGCTTAGCAGCATTTACTCCAAAAGTGACTGGATCCTCATATGGTAATGCCACCGTTTTCTCTTTCATAAGAAGATTTTTAAAACGAGAAGTATCTAATTTACGATATTCTGCAAGCTTTTCTACATCCAAAAATGTTGTGCCTCCGAAGACATTCATTGCTTCAATTCCTGCTATACGCATATGTTTTTCTATTATAAATGGTTAAAAATTAAGTTTTTGTGTGATTGGCATACGAATCTTTTGAGTATACCAGAGTAAGCTACATTACCTGTATCTTAGTTTTTGATTATACTGTGTGTTGGTAATATTTGATTTATGATAGGTCATCAATCATTATTTGATCAATAGAACATTGAGTCTCGATTATCAAGTATTCAATCAAGATCAATTATTTTTCCTGATGCCTATCCTGAATATTGAATTGCTGACTTGATGATCTGATATGAATAAGATCATCCGGATATGTATACAAAATCCTACCTCAGCCTATCTAATGAAATTCTTGTAAATAAAATTTGAATCCTAGGAATTCTCCAAAACCAGATTGATTATGTTTTGGGATAAGATTATTATTTCCTATTCATAGACATTAATGTATATATAGTGTAGTTCATCCTAACTACTAAGCATAAACTCTTTGAACTGCGGCCTGAGAGAAATCATCCAGCTGTTTCTGGAAATCGGCTTCTGCTTTCGAATTTGCCTTTTTTTGTGCTCCACTAGGTTTTTCTTTCATTTGTTGAATTAGTTTATGTAACACCTCTATTAAAATATCAACATCTTCTTCTGTATTTTCTATCCCGAGGCTTACCCTAACCACCCCTGGTAATTGGGTTTTTGGAGCTACAGTTAGAACGACACGTTGCACTTGTTCGAGTACAGGACTAATACCTGTTATTTTTTTAACCAGTAAATGGGCACAATGACAACCGTATCGTACACCAATACCTCCTTTTCTGAACATCTCTTCTGCCAGCGTGTTATGCAAAATTCCTTTAGTTTCGAAAACAATAACCCCAATCCTATCATTAAACTGAGGGGATTTTGAGTCATTTACCCCAAAAACTGTAAGTCCAGGTATTTTTGACATCCCATCTAATATTCGTTTGGTCAATACTTGTTCTTCTTTATGAACCACATCCATACCGATACGTTGTAAAAGCACAAGTGCTTTACCTAAAGAGGCAATACCTCCTATATTTTCTTCTCCAGACAATTGGATACGTTTCTTCTCATTCAGGTTATAATTGAGTAGCCCTTTTCTCACTACTAATACTCCTGTACCAAATGGTGCATATACTTTATGTGCTGAAAAAGCCATATAATCGATCCCATCTTTTTCTATATCAACCTTAAGGTGAGCAACTACCTGAGCACCATCTACCAAAAGTTTTGCGCCATACTTATGAACAATTGAGCTTACTTCCTTAATATTATGACACGACCCCAAAACATTAGAAGCACCACTTAGAGCAACAATTTTAATTCGTTTCTTTGCGTACTTATATTCCAGATTATATTCTCGAAGATTTTTTTCTAACTCTACTAAATCTATAAAGCCTTCTTTATTCACACCTAATCTGACCAAAGAGTTTGGAGAAATCATACGCCATGGCAAATCATTAGAGGAATGCTCCAGCAGAGAGATCACTACTACTGGATCAATGTTATTTTCGGGATTATTAATCAGATTTTCAGATACAAGGTTGATAGATTCAGTAGTGTTTTTGGTAAAAATGATATCATAGTTTTCGAGAGGTGCACCCAGGATTTCGCTACAAATAGTTTTTACTTCTTGTACTACCTCTTGTCTTCTTTTCTCTGGCAAACGTAATGCTTGCCTAAACGTGTTCCAAATTGGAGTAAACGTGGGGGTACTGGCACTGTTATCCAGATTTACGAATTGTCTCTCACCTTCCATGGTTGGTACAATCATACCTCGTCCAATTAAAGTTTGTTTAAGTTCCTTCATAAGTTCTGGTCCAGAGTATTTCTCCAACCCATCCTTATATACCAATTCATTTACACTAAGATCTTTTTGAGATAATTTCTTAAAGATGTCTTTTCCATATTGTTTCATTAAGAGAAGTGCCTTACTAAACGCAATGACATTAACAATAGCTGGAGTACCGGCTTCAAATTTATCAGGTCCATTATTCCAGATTATCCAGTTTGCAGCAACAAGTCTGGCCGTTCCTCCCCCACATTCTGATGGTACACCTTTGGGTAATGCTTTTTTTCCGACAACAACTGCAGTTATGCCCAATGGTAAACCTACCTCTTTACTTGTCAGGAATTGATAGCTTCCCGACTTAAGTTGAGAGGTTAAATCATTTGTTCTTTTGGAGGAACAAAAAATGGTAATATTCTTTTCTTTGTTAAGTCCCATATATTCTAAAACAATATCTCTGGCATGCTCATATAGATGAGAAGATACCATTGAATTGTGTCCACTCCCACGATGTACGTTGGAATAAGTTTCTAGCGCTGCATGCACTCCACGTTCCAGCTCAGCAAATGCTGTTTCTGATTCATTACCCTTTTGCATACCATTTTCTTCTTGTTTGAGCTGGCTAACGTTTGATGATCCATACTCGTTGTACATAGTTGTTTCCATTTGAACCTGGTTTTATTTGATTTTTAATCTGTTCTTATTTTTAAATAATTTTAGTAACATTAAGTTTTTCAATTCTTTCGTACTGCAATGAAATGTTGCTTTCCTCTTCGGTGCAAACATTCGATTTCAAAAATTTCAAATCCCGTATCTTTTATTAAGTTTTCTAATTCTGAAACGGTATATGCTTTCAGTTTCGGAATTAATCCGATTTTACTTACCAATGATAGTCCTATGCCAGTAAGAGATCTTTTCCTCAAACAAGGTGTTACAGAAATAAATACTCCTCCCGGTTTTAACAATTCATAGATTCTTTCCAAAACCTTAGGCAAGTCTTCTAATAAATGAAGCATATACACTGCTAATACCATATTAAAGTCTCCTGACTTATAATTCTCATCGAATATTGTAGTATGCGAGTACTCCACATTTTGAATATGTAGTTCATCGGCCTTTTTTTGAGCAATTCGAATCATTTCAGACGATATATCAATGCCATAAACCCTATCAACATTACTAGCAATTTCATTGGCTAATATGCCAGTGGCACATCCATAATCCAAAACATTATCCTCTTTTTTAAGATACTCTTTGATTTTTTGAAGAATTTTAATTCGCACTTCCTTATCTTTCATTTCTTCCTTATCGTATCCAGTAGCGCTTTTATCCCAAAATTTTTCAGATTTATACATTTTTGCACATTTAAATTTCAATAATCACCTATTCCTAAATTAGTTATAAAATTGAGACTAAGTGTAAACACTCCATATTACATTAAAGAATTAACCATTTCTTTACATTAAGTAATTGTTTAAAATTTTTAATGCGCTATTTTATTTTTTATCTGAGCGAGTATTCTTATCTATTATAGTTCAGACCTGGTCTATTGATCTTAACAGGTGAGTTTAATTTTTCACTTTTTATTTCTTCAATATATTCTTTCATCACCTTTAAAGCGTATCTGATATGCTGGTGTTTTGTCTTCGATCCAAAACTTATCCTGATCGATTCCTGTGCTGCCTCATCTGTTAAGCCTATTGCTTTTAAAACATGAGAAGGTTTATTAGATGATGTACTACATGCAGAGCCAGAAGAAACGGCAATTCCTTTATAATCTAATGACTTCATTAAATCGCCACTGCCAATACCCGGGAAGGTTAAATTAATGGTATTTGTCAAACAGTTATCTATTGGAGAATTAATAATTATATCACTTTTTATTGCTTTCAATTCATTAATGAATATTTTTTTAAAAGGTTCATTTTTTATTGAAAGAGAAACAAGTTTATTTACATGCCTACATGCTTCTCCAAAACCTGCGATATTATGAATGGATTCTGTACCTGCTCGCATTCCTTCTTCCTGATGTCCTCCATGAATATAAGGTTCTAGAGGGCAGCTAATTTTAGCATACCAGGCACCTATTCCCTTAGGACCATAAAGTTTATGAGCAGAAAATGTTGCATAATCAACTCCTAGTTCCTTTACGTTTATAGGAATTTTGCCTAATGCCTGCACACAATCAGAAAAAACCAGAGCACCTTTAGCCTTTGCCATTTCTGATATTTTTTTAATATCCTGAATCGTTCCTATTTCATTATTAGCCAACATACAACAAACTATAGAAGTCTTATCATCTATCATATTTTCGAGCTCTTTAAGCAATACACGACCAGAACTATCGACAGGACAATATTGAACATCTATATTTTGAGTCTTCAAATACTCTAATGTTTGAATCACCGATGGATGCTCTATTGGTGTAGATATTATTTTATTTTTATCGGGATAGAAATGAGTACTTATTGTTTTCAATAACGCATTATTAGATTCTGTCGCACAACTAGAAAAATACACTTCATGCGAATGAGCACCAATAGCCGCTGCAACTTGTTCACGGGCTTTTTCAATAATTTGCGCAGACATTTTCCCTTTTGAATATCCCGACGAGGGATTTCCCCAATAGGACTTTAATACTCGGCTCATTACACTTCTTACAGATGGTGCTATATGGGTTGTTGCGTTATGATCGAAATAAATATTTCGTTTGTTCAATATTTGTTTTAGCATGGCAATTATATTTTAAATTATAGTGCAGCAAGTGCATCGATGATCTTCTTACAGCCTCCATTCTTAATATATTCGGAGTGATCATCTATATCCTTAAACTCTTTGTTTGTAATTTTACTACATAATACTTCAGAGTCTGTTTGAACATAAAAGGCTCTCAGCATCTTTTTGGTCTCCAGGTCATCAAATGACGATGGTGATTTACCAGGATTCTTTTTTATCCAATCCACCATTTTATACCAAATCGCAGCACTTAGTGCTCCGCATTCCTTTCCGCTTAAACCAAGTCCTCCTGCATATCCTGCTACCATAAGCATTTCTTCTTCTGTAGCTCCCATTTTTCTGACTACCTCGGATGCACAACTTACCGACCCTGGACAGAAGCTTACAGATTCATCCGATAAGCCTTCATCTGCTGATTTAATCGCTTCGGGAGCCCATCTTCCCGCCAGCTTCATACAACCAAAAGCTTTTCCTGTAAACAATACCTTTAACGGAGCTAATTTACCTGTAAGATCCATCTCGGTAATATCCCGGCAACTTATTGTATTTGTTCTTTTTTTAAAGGATTCCATCAGATGCTGTGTAGCTGTTATGGCCATTGCTATTGCTTCTCCTGTGTCTTCATTTCTTCGGTATGACTCGGCCCCGGCAGCCAAAACAGCTCCTCCGATCATTCCGCATTGAAATCCTCTATTTAATAGTCCTCCTGCAAAAGGAGATGCTGCAATCTCTGCTATTTCGTTCGGAACACCATACTCGCTATTTAACAGAGAACAAAATGCTGTTCCGCAAGTCCCTCTGGATAATACTTTTAAACCTTCTTTAATAGCCTTCATAATGGAAATTTTAGTGAGTTTTTAATTATATATAGTTCATAGCCCATTTCTTCTAAAAAGATTGGATTATGTTTATTGAAACAAACCCTTTGTACAACCAGGGTACTTTTTGTGTTTCTTAGTGTGACAGTTTTGTGATATTGAAATGTGATTTTGCCGAATTCATACACATCTACATTATAGGCTTACGGCAAAAGCCATACTATTAGATTCTTTAACCTGATCAATATTTGTATTATCAAATGCTCTCACATAAAAATTTTTAATCTTAACTAAAACATCCCCTGCTTCATTGATAATTTTTATGTTGAATTTTTTGATGTTTGCCTGTAACCTGGCCTCTTCCTCTACACGCTGCACATAAGCATAGCACGTATGAGGTAATGAGCGAAATATTTCTATTTCATCAATTGCGAATGGTACATGCGGAGTTACTGACTCCATCTGCCCAATTAATCCCGCAACAGTTTGTAAAGCTCCGTCTACAATACAAGGATGGAGAATGAACCGATCAGAATCAACTAATAAATGGTCTGTTAATTTTAACCTAGATAAAGCAAAAGATTCATTGATATAAAATTCCTGAATAGTTTTAAATGCTAAACCATAATTAAAACCTACTTGGTTAAAAATATCATAGTAGTAAGAACCATCATGAGGATCAGCACATTGTTCCTTAAGTTTTTGTATTGAAATATTTTCAATATTGGCTAAATGTTTATTGCCGTTCTGAAAAAACAACTTTCCTTCAGAATGTACTATTTGTTCATTTTCATCATCAAGTGACGTAATTTTAAATTCGGTACCAATACCATTAGGCTTTAATAATGTATTAATGAACTGTGAGCCTTTCTTAAAACTTAATGGGTGAGCCCATACAATATCTTTAATCTTGCTAACCTTTTGTTCTCCTGCCAGGTTTCCTGAAATATTGGCAATTTCTATAAACCCTGAACCTGGAAAGATTTTCTCTTTATTAACCTGATGATCTGATGCATAAAACTCGGTATCGGATAACCATGAGCTAAAACGAACTTCTCTTAATGTGGATGAATTATATGAAATTAATGGGTGCAGTTGAGCATCTATAGGTTCGGTAGCTGTTTTCTTTTCTTCAATTACACGATCTGACACCCAATACCTTTCTTTAGCAAAAGGATAAGTAGGTAGTGATATCCGATTGGGTTTATTATTAGTATATAACTTTTCCCAATCTATTTCAACTCCGCCAACCCATAATTGTGCAAGTTTATCCAGATCACCTCTATCAAATAGAGAGCGAAACTCCTCTTCTCTATTCAGAGTTTTCTTTCTTCTTTGGTTAGAATTCAGCTTACCCCAAAAAATATAGTTCGACTCATTTTGTTGCTTCCAATCTTTCAACCTAATTATAAGCTCTTCTCTATTTGAAGCAACAATTGCTAACCTATCTGACATCGCTTCCCGGCCAACTTGTAGGGTAAAAGATAAGTCTGCAAGATTCACTTGCTTTTCTTTTTCTATATAATTAAGTACTCGGTTGACATATTCCTGAAGACGTTCTTCATTTTTTGCAGAAAATATAACAAGATGTGGTCCCTGTTTGGGGTATACTTCTTTTATTTTTCTATATTCTTCTAGTATTAAACATGCATTCACTCCTCCTGCTCCAAACGAATTTATAAGTGCTCTACGAGGATAACCCGAAGGAGGTTCCCATGGTGTTAGCTTATGTTGAAGATAAAATGGTGATTCTTTGAAATTAATATTTGGATTTACTTGATCAGAATTAATTGTGGGTACCAATTGTTGATGTTTCATCTGTAACAGTACTTTTGCTACGCCTGCAATTCCTGCTGCAGACTCGGGATGCCCAATATTAGATTTAACCGATCCAATAGCAGTAATTTGCTTTTGAATGGTCTGTTTTTGGAATGCATTGGTTAAAGCCACAATTTCGAGACTATCTCCTAGCTGCGTACCTGTACCATGTCCTTCTACATAACTGATAGTTTCTGGATGGATTTGAGCCTTTTGAAGAGTATGTTCTATTAAGTTTGCCTGGGAATTAGGATTCGGAGCAGAATATCCATTCGACTTGCCACTGTGATCAAATGCACTTCCTGCAAGTACACCATATATGTGGTCCCCATCCTCGATGGCTTTACTAAGTGGTTTTAATAAAACTGATCCTACTCCTTCACCAGGAACAAAACCATCATCACCTTTACCATAACTATGGCATTTTCCTCCTAGAGACACCATTCGATTCTTGCATAATGAATGGTATTTGGAAGGGTGCAAATATAAGTTTACACCACCAGCAACAGCAACCTTACACTCTTGTTTTTTAAGGCTTTCACAAGCAAGATGTATCGCCACTGAAGAAGATGAACAAGCTGTATCTACAGGCATACTAGGTCCGTTAAAATCGAATAAGTAGGATATTCGATTGGCAATTGACCAAGGGTGTGCACTAGGAATCGTGTCTCCTTTACTCCATTCTTCAGATGCTAATAAGTTATAAGTATTTGTTGTAACGCCTACAAAAACTCCTACATTGGCACTTTTGGCTTTAGGATATCGTTTCTTCAAGCTATCTTTTGTATATCCTGCATCTTCTATAGTAGCCCAAACGGACTGTAAAAAAAGTCGCTCTTGTGGATCCATTATCCTGGCTTCTTCTGGAGTGATATTGAAAAAATGAGGATCAAATTTATCGACATCACTTATAAAACCTCCCCATTTTCCATAAATTTTCCCTTCAGATGCTTTCTCCGGATCCTCATGATAAAATTCTTCAAAATCCCATCGGCTTTTAGGTACTAGATCTGTTAAGTCTTTCCCTTGCTTCAGGCTTTCCCAATATGAATCCAAATCCTCAGATTGAGGATAGCTTCCATGCACTCCGATAATGGCTATCGGTTCTGAATCCTCATATGCAATTGGTGTATCCATTACATCCTTCATTTCCCGTTTGTCTTCTCTTATAGGCTCTCTCTGGGTTTTTGTTTCATATAATGGATTAACGTGATTACTTGATACGTTTATCAAATCTTCACTATGTAAAAACTGGATTAACGTCTCCTGCTCTTCCTGGATTAGATATTTGGCCAATTCTTCTATGGTAGAATATTCATAAAACAACGTTTTTGACAAATCTCTCAAATCTCTTTCCAGACTCAAATTGATCTGGTTAATACTTATAGAGTCGATACCAAAAGACTCAAAATGTTCTTCGGGATCAATTCGGTTTGGATCAAGTTTAATCTCTTTTCCGATCAACGTTTTAAGATATTCTACTGTATTTTCGAAAAGAGTATCAGTATCTATTATATTAGCTTGCGTAAGTTTATTTTTCTCAGTTTTTTTAGTGGTCTGATCAATATATGTCTTGATTTTGGAAGGAAAACCATATAGTGGAATACACTGAGAGATATCGGATAACAGAAACTCTTCTAGAAACTGAATTCCTTCTGTTACAGGTATTGGGCAAAGACCGGTTTCTTTTTGAATCAAAGTAACTTCTTCATTAGAAATATGCATCCCTCCTTCTTCCCAGTATGGCCAATTAATAGCTAATGTTTTTCCATGGCGTTTTCGTTCTCTTACCAAGGTTTCTCTATTTTCTGCAAATGAATTGAGATAATGGTTTCCATAGGCATAATCAGATTGTCCTACATTACCCAATACTCCTGCGATTGAAGAAAACATGATAAAAACATCTAAGTTTTCGTCTCTGGTAGCTAAATCCAAATTAGTTGTTCCATAAATTTTGGGAGCTAATACTCTATCTATTTGTCCTTTAGGTTTTTTCAGAATAAATGAATCCTGATTAATTCCTGCACTATGAATCACTCCATTGATTTGTAAAAAATTGGTTTTTGCTGTCTTTACAATGGTTTCTACATCTTCTAATTTTGATGCATCGGCTTGCAGGTACAGGATTTTAGAACCATAAGCTTTAAGTCTATCGAGTTTTTTCTTTTGTGCTGCTTTGAGAGGAGATCTGCCAAAAAGAACCAAATTACTCTGATAATTTTTAACCAAATACTCGCTAAAAATAAGACCTAATCCACCTAAGCCTCCCGATACAATATAAACACCATTCTGCTTTATTGGCAAACGATTTATATTACGTTCAACATCGGTAAGTGGAATCAGGTTTTTAACATAACGAACATAGGTTTGTTCATTTTTTCGGAGATCATAGCGAATTTCATTCTTCCTCCAGTTTTCATCACTGAATTCATTCTCAATCATACGAATCTTCTCTACTATAGGGGTTTGCTTACTATCCTTAACTTCAACAATTTTTCCTTTATAGTAAGGGTTCTCTAGGGTTAAGGTTTTGAAAAAACTCCCTAATGCAGCATTGCATGGAACTGTTAAATCTGTATCGCCCAAGAAGATCGACAAGATCTGAAGCGAAACCTGATGTTTTTGTTCTATTAATGTCTTACATAGATTAAACAGAGCATAAATACTATAGTTAAGCTGATGAGTTATGTTTTCTTTTTTATCTAAACTACCTATTTCTAATCCATTGTGAATAATTCGATAAGGAAGTTGTTCTTTTATATTAAGGTGCTCTACAAGTTGTGTAAAGTTTTCTTCTTTCTGAAAATCAATAGTAAAAACAGATGGTTCTATTTCCTCAAAAGCAGATCCAGGTTTTAACAAAATATATGAATTTCCTTGCAGATATTGATGTGATTGTTTTTTTAGAGTAAGGAACAGTTCATCTGAGGTATCCAAGATGAGTATGAAACCATTTTCGGAAGATTTTTCTTCAGACACGTCAAGATTTTGTTCAATCCATTTGGTGCAATAATGTAATTTCTTTTTCTCTTCTTCAGATGTGTTTTCTGCATTGTTTTCTTGTATTTCTAATGAATTGGTAGCTATAGGTAATACAGGTTTAGTAATCCAATATCTCTCTTTAGCAAAAGGATATGTTGGAAGGGAAATACGCTTTGGTTGAACATTCTGATAGAGCAAAGACCAATCAATATCTGCTCCTGATATCCATAGCTTAGCTAATTTTTCCTGATTATGGGCCTCTATAATTACTTTCAGATAAGCTTTGCCTTCCTCTCCTTCTAATAAGGTAATGGTATCGGAAGAAGCATTCTTAATGTTTCCATAAAATACACCTTCTAACTCATCTGCACTTCTTTTTAATAGCGTATCATCTTCTGTCTCGTATATGGATAGCCATTGGTCCAGTTTTTCGATAAGCTCATTAATATGGGTAGTTACGATCACAAGACGTTCATTCATTGGTGTTCTTCCTACCTGTGAAGTGTATACCAAATCCTCTAATTCAATATTTTTGTTTCTTCTAAGGAAGTCCGTCATCTTCTTACCGTACCTCAAGAGTGTATTTTTATCTCTCGAAGACAGAACAAATGATTGTGGTCTATTGTAGTAAGATTCGGTTTCTTTGCTAGTATTGTTTTTATATTCTTCTATAATGAGGTGTGCATTCGAGCCTCCTGCACCAAAAGAACTTATACTGGCACGCCTGGGATGTTCTTCATTACTTTTCCAGGGCGCTAATTCCTGCTGTACATAAAAAGGTGATTCTTTAAAATTGATATTTGGATTTAATGTAGTTGCATGTAAAGAAGGAACTAGTTCTTTGTGTTTCAACTGAAGTAATACTTTGGTAACGGCTGCTATTCCTGCTGCTGATTCCAGATGCCCGATGTTTGATTTTACAGAGCCTATCGGGCAAACTTGTTTTTGTGGTGTTGATTCTCCAAAAGCTTTATTTAACCCGGTAATTTCGATAGGATCTCCTAATGCTGTACCTGTACCGTGAGTTTCGATATAGCCTAATGTCGAAGGACTAATTTTAGCTTTTTTAAGTGATTCCCGAATCAAATCGCCTTGTGCGTTAGGGTTTGGAACAGAATAGCCATTGGTTTTTCCTCCATGGTTAATTACACTCGATTTCACGATACCGTATATATGATCACCATCTTTGATAGCTTGATCCAAAGATTTAAGTAAAACAGCTCCAACACCTTCACCTGCAACGTATCCATCTCCACCTTCTCCAAAGCTTCTACATCTGCCATCGCTGGCGGCAAAATTACCCTGGCTTAGCATGAGATATTTATGAGGATGTATAGAAACATTAACCCCTCCGGCAATGGCTGCTTCTATTTCACCTTTCCGTATTTCTTCACAAGCCTGATGAATAGCCGTTAATGATGACGAACACATAGTATCTAAAGCAATACTGGGTCCGTGTAGATCCAAAAAGTAAGAAACTCTATTTGCGATCGATGCATAAGACGACCCCGGGACCACAGCATTACCTGCCAACATAGCTTCTGCGCCGTAGAGTTGGTATTGTCCATACATAACTCCGACATATACACCTACTCTTCCAAGTGTAGAGATACTTTCCTTACTATATCCGGCGTCCTCAATAGTTTGCCATGCAGTTTGGATAAAAAGTCGTTCCTGGGGATCAATTAATTCAGCCTCTTTTGGTGATATATTAAAAAATAACGGATCGAATTTATCAACATCAGAAATAAATCCTCCCCACTTGCTATAGCTTTTTCCTACTTGATTACGCTTGGGATCAAAAAAACGATCTGTATCCCAACGTCCCTCTGGAATTTCTGTAATACAATCTCTACCCTTTTTGAGATTTTCCCAAAATTCTTCCACATTCTCTGCCAGTGGATATTTACCCCCTAATCCTACAATAGCAACTTCTTTCTGAGTGTTGGTTGTGGTATTAAAGAAACGATTACTGGAATACGTTTGAGAAACCAGTGATTGTTTCTTGATTGAATCCTGTGGCAATTCTATTGATGAAGATACTGTTTGCTGAATCCCTGTACGCTCCTGAATAATTTGGGGATATGTTCTGGCAAAGAATTCTGCTAAGCTTTTTATGGTCTGATACTCAAAAAACAACGTTTTAGAAAGAGAGCCAAAAGTTTTTTCAAGTATATTAGTTAACCTCATAGCGAGTATAGAATCAATACCATAATTCTCTAATGGGGCTTTTGGATCAAGTTCCTTAGTTTTAATTTTTAAAACCTCTGCAAACAGTTTTCGAAGATAATTTATCGTTTTATCTAAAAGTGTATTTGAATCTATCGTAGCGGTTTTTGCAGTTTCAACATTTTGACTACTTGTAGACTTTGACATCTGTTCTACCTTACGAGTTTGCTTAGAAAGCAAGATTGAGCGGATTTTATTAACATTTCCTTCCATAACCAAAACCTGATTACCTTGTAAGGTCATACTACTATATAATGCCTGGATACCCGACGAAGTTTGGATAGGAGATATTCCTGTTTCTTGCCAGAGGATTTCAATATTTTTTTGTGCAATACTCAAATTTCCACTTTCCCACAATGGCCAATTGATAGAAAGAGTATGCCCTTGCCTTAATTTTTGATCTACTAATTGATTACGGTATCTGGTGAACTGGTCCATAAAAGCATTAGCCGTTGCATAATCTGATTGCCCAAGATTACCCATTGCACCTGATAATGATGAAAACAATACTAAAAAGTCAAGATGTATATCTTTACTGGCTTGATCCAGATTATAAGTCCCGGTAACTTTGGGAGCTAGTACTTTATTAAATTCGGCGCTGGTTTTCTTCAGAATAAAGTTATCCGATATCATACCTGCACTGTGAATGATACCATTAAGTTTCCCGTTTTCTCTTTCAATAGTAGCTATGAGTTTTTCTACTTGCTCTAAGCTATTAAGATCTAGTTGTTGATATTCAACCTGATTGGTATCTGAGGTCAGTTCATTTAAAATTATCTGCTTTTCCTCTGTCAACTCAGAGCGACCGGTCACAACGATTTTTGTCTCGTTGGTCTGTTGTAAAATTTCTTTGGCAAACAATACTCCTAAAGCACCAAGGCCTCCGGTAATCAAATAAACACCTTGATTTTTAAATACAGGTTTACTGTTTTCCTGATTTGCTTTTACTTCATCCCATTGTAAAATATATGAAGTGTCGTTTTCATATTTTACAATAGATTCTTCTGATATTGTTGTTGCTTTCTGTAATTGCCTTACCAACTCCTTTGTTTGTATAGCTGATTTTGTAAGGATCATTTGACCGGTTAGCATAGGGTTTTCCTGAGCAGCAGTTTTTAGTAACCCTGATAATCCTGAAAAAAGTGCTTGTTCCTTGTTATCGGTAATTACGATTTGAATAAGAATCTTTGCTTTAGGCTTATTCTTTAGTATTGTTTGAACATGTTCAAAACAAGTTAATGCATAATCTGTATAACGCTCTGCTATATTTTTTTGTGAAGCTTCAAGTTGTATACAATGGTTATAGTGAATTAATGTTTGAAGCTGACTTGTTTCTATATCAGACATTTCACACAGAATAACATGTTTCTCTGCAAATTCAGCTTTGGGAGTTTCTGGTATCTGAGGTATTTTGAAGCTCTTCCATAAAGGTTTAGCCATCAAAATTCCTATATCTTCATTCTTAAAATCAATAGTATCTTCACTTAATTGCCTAGAAGAAACTCCTTTCATTTGTACACATATATTTCCTTCTTGATCACATATATCAATATCCAGTTTGGTAACCGCATCAGTAGCTAAACTCCCTTCAGAGTAACGAATCCAAGCAAACATGTGTTCGGTAACAGCAGATAGTATTCGAATAGTCTCTAAAGCAAAAGGTACCGAAGGTTGTGAAGGAATCGTGGTCAAATCATCGATCAAACCAAAAGCAGCTTGCAAACTACTATCCATTAAACTCGGATGTAACAAGTAGTCATTCTGATTTGTTTTAACAACCGACGGTAAATTCAACTGTACCAAGAGTTGTTTTTCTCCTTGATAAATTTTAGTGATTCCCTGATAAGCTGGGCCATAAACCAGCCCCATAGATTTAAATGTAAAATATAGGCTAGCTGCTTCTATACTACCTCTGTTCATTTGTTCTTTGAGTTGTTCTATACTCAATTTTTCAAGTGAAAGATGCGTGCTATATGTAGCTACTCCCTGGCAGTGAATAATATCCTGCTCATTATCTGTACTATAAATTTCATAATCTATCTGGTTTTCTTTTTTGATATACAAAGCTATTTCTACCTGCTTATCTTTCTCTACAACAAGTGGCTGTGCCCATGCGGTATTATGAAGTTCCAGAATACTAGATTTAGCCTTAACAGGAACGGCTTTCTCTACTGCTACTCGTGCCATTTCGAGATAAGCTACAGCTGGTAATACTTTACTTATCTTACCTTCTTTAATTTTTACCTGATGATCGGCAAGAAAAAACTCTTCGCCACTAAAGATAGAACTATAACTCTGTTTGCTAAGGTCTGAGGTATTACTATGTAGTAAAGGATGTAGTACCGATGTGATTTTTCTATCAACTGTACTTTGATCATTCATTTTTATATCAATCCAATACTTATCCTTAGCAAAAGGATACACAGGTAAGCTTATACGCTTAGGTGTATTGCCTTCATAGAATTTATTCCAATCAAGATTTAAGCCTTTAACCCATAGATCCAGAAGTTTAGACCACTTTCTTCGAGCTATCCATTTATCTACAGTTTGCTCAAAATCTACGTCTGCATTGAATACTAATAAAGTGTCTTTATCCGTGTCTGTATGCCCCTGGTATGTGTCTTCAATATTCTTTTCGCCATTAATATATGCTTTAAGTTTTTGTATCAACTCTTCAACCGAGTTTACCATAAAACCAAGTCGCATATCCATAGTTTCTCTTCCTACTTGTAACGTATATGCCATTTCGGTAAGGTCAATCGGTGCAATAACCTGTTCTTGTTTTTCTATTTTAGTTTTCTGAAGAAAATCATAAAGATCAATAGCTTTTTGTTTAAGTTGATCTTGCGTTCTGGCTGATAAAGGAATGATTGCTTTTGAATCTAAATCAATTGAAATCTTAGGCTGACTTACTTTTGTTGGTACTATATATTCCTGAACAATAATATGTGCATTTGCTCCTCCGGCACCGAAAGATGAAACACCGGCTATCCGAGGTTGTGGGATCCCATTAATTATGGGTTGTTCCCACGTTCTTAATGTTTGGTTAACAATAAATGGTGTTTTTTCAAAATCTATATTAGGGTTTAGATTTTTTGAATGCAGAGATGGAACTATTTGTTGGTGTTTTAATTGTAGTAATACTTTGGTTAACCCTGCAATACCAGCTGCTGACTCACAATGACCTATATTGGATTTGGCAGAGCCAAGTAAACAAAACCCTATATCTGAAGTACTTTGTTTAAATGCTTTATTTAAGGCTGATATTTCAATAGGATCTCCTAGTTTAGTTCCTGTTCCGTGTGCTTCTATATAGCTTATATGCCTAGGATCTGTGTTTGTTTCTTTTAATACATTACTTATGAGATTAGATTGTGCCTTTGGACTAGGTACACTATACCCATTAGTCTTTCCTCCATGATTAAGGGTACTCCCATTGATAATACCGTAGATATGATCTCCATCCTTTTCGGCTTCAGATAGTCTTTTCAATACCACCACACCTACGCCTTCGCCTGGGATGTAGCCTTCACCCCCTTCTCCAAAACTCTGACAATGTCCTTCACTTGAAATATATTGTCCTGCACTAATCACCGTATATTTATTAGGGTGTATACTAACATTGACTCCTCCTGCAATTCCCAAGCTGGTTCGTCCCTGTTTTAGATCCTGACATGCTAAATGGATTGCTGTTAATGATGAGGAACACATAGAATCAACTGTCATACTTGGTCCATGAAGATTTAATACATATGATACTCTATTGGCAATACTGGCATAGCTTCCGGGAACTCCCATTCGATGTCCCCTTTTACTGGCTTCGATCCCATAAAGTTGATATTCGCTATACATAACTCCGGCATACACACCAACTTGTCCTGCCTGTCCAAACTCGTGTGGTATTTGCAAACTGGCTTTGGTATAACCCGCATCTTCTATGGCCATCCATGTATGTTGCAAAAATAATCGTTCCTGTGGGTCCAGTATCTCTGCTTCGAGTGGGGAAATATTAAAAAATAACGGGTCAAATTCGTCAACACCATCAATAAACCCTCCCCATTTACTATAATGATATCCACTTTTACTACGATCCGGGCTGTAATACTCTTGCCAGTCCCATCTATTCTTTGGTACCTCAGTAATACAGTCTTTGCCATCACGTAAGTTATTCCAGTATGCTTCAATATTAGAAGCTTTTGGATAGCGACCACTTAAGCCTATAACTGCAATGGGGTCTGTATCAACACTATTTTTTTTATCAACAGAAACTCCAATCTTCCGCAAACGCTTAATACTTCTTGACTTTCCTTGTTTTGATTGTGCCTCGATAGGTGAATCGATAGACATATCCTTATTTTTTTCCAGATTATCTTTTTCAAATCCAGAAATAAAAAGCGCTGTCAGTTTTGATAAATGTGAATTTATAAAGTAGTTTGTAAGCTCATGAATTGTTTGATATTCGAAAAAGAGAGTTTTTGGCAGAGAACCAAAAGTTTTTTCTAACTCATTGGTTAGATTCATTGCCAAGATAGAGTCAATACCATATTTTTCTAAAGGAGCAAATGAATCAATCTTATGAGGTGGAAGCTTGAACAATTCGGAAAGTTGTTTTTTAATATAATTCTGGGTTTGCTCCTCCAGATTTTCTTCATCCATTTCGACAACTAATTCTTCTTTCACAGAAGTAATACTACCAGACAAAGAGGTTTCAGAAGCATTATCATTAAATAATGTCTGATGTAATTTTTCTACATTGCCTTCTACAACTAGTAATTGATCTTGCGTTAGCTCTAAACTTCTATAAAATGCATGCACTCCAGTCTCACTACTCATAGGTAGCATCCCTGTACTCTGTTCTAACATTTCTTGTTTCAACTGATCAATCTTCATTCCTCCTTTTTCCCATAATGGCCAATTGATAGTCATGGTTTTCCCTGATCGTTGTTTGGCTTCAACCAGTTGGTTACGATACATCGCAAACTGATTCATGAAATTATTGGCTGTGGCATAATCTGCCTGACCACCATTGCCAGTTATAGAGGATATTGATGAAAATAAAACTAAGAAATCAAGATCAATATTTTTACTGGCTTCGTCCAAATTATAAGTTCCTAAAACTTTAGGTGCGAGAACTTTGCTAAACTCTTCTGATGTCTTTTTCAAAATAAAGCTATCTGAAATCATTCCTGCACTATGAATGATACCATGAATCCCTTTATGCTCTTTTTTTATTGAAGTAATGATTCGTTTTACCTTATCGAGATCTACGATATCTAATTGTTTATAGAATAGCCGACCAGCTTTACCATCTATTTCATCTATCAAGATTTGTTTTTCTTCGGTAAGTTCTGACCGACCTGTTACAATGATTTTGGCATTCTGAGTTTGTTTTAAAATTTCTCTAACAAGTATTTTTCCCAGATTTCCCAGCCCTCCTGTAATAAGGTATACACCATTATCCTTAAAAACAATTTTGGGTTTATTATGTACTAGCGGTATTTCTTTCCAACGCAGAATCTGTCGGGTTTCTTGCTCATATTTTATAATTGTATCCTGCGTCTTATTTTGATTTTCCTCTAGTTGTATTATTAATTTTTCTGTGGTTATTTCTGGATGAGTAATGATAACCTGACCCGCTAGCTTAGGGTTTTCAAGGGTAGCAGTCTTAATTAATGCAGAAAGACCTGTAAATATAGATTGTTCACTTTTACTAGTGGTTACAATCTGAATGAGCACTTTTTCCTGAAGTTTATCCCCGAGTATCATACGGAGTTGTTCAAAACAAATTTGTGCATATTCGCTGAATCGTTCTGCTATATTTTTTTGCTGAGTATTTTGCAGGTGTATCACTTTACTAGAAGTAAGAAGAGATTCCAGTTGTTTTGTATCTACCTGGGGAACTTCACATAGAAAAACATATCGGTGCTTCACTATATCTGTTCCATTTTGGCTGAAAGGCTTCATATCATTTGTCACTTGCCAAACAGGAGCTCCATATAAGACTCCTTTTTTTGTTACAGTGGCTTCTTTGGTCACCGAATCTTCATTAAGCATACGTGAAGAAAATCCTTTCATTTGTATAGCAACCTCTCCTTTCTCATTACATAGGTCTATATCGAGTTTGGTAACTTTATTAGTAGGTTTATTTCCTTTTGAATATCGAACCCATGCAAACATTTCTTTGGTACAACCAGAAAAAACCTTTAGAGATTCTAGAGCAAATGGTAATGATGGTTTATCAGGAATTTGATCTAAATCTCCCAATAAGCCAATAGCAGACTGCAACGCGCTATCCATCACACCTGGATGTAAGACATACTCCTCGAAGTTTGATTTTGCAATCTCACTTAATTCTAATTGTGCCAGTAATTGTCCATTATCCCGAAATATCGTTTTTATACCTCGATAAGTTGGCCCATACTTCAATCCTAATTTTGAATACGCAGCATAAATAGGTGTGGATTTTAGCTCTCCTTGTTGCATCTCTATCTTGAGCTTATCAATATCCAATCGTGTAGGTTTTGAAGTATTGATATAGACAGCTTGCCCCTGACAATGAATCGTTTCTTTTACACTTTCTTCTGTGCCAGGTTCTGTACTATAAACTTCATAATTTATCTGTCCATTACTTATTTCGGCTTCATCAGCAAATAAAGCAATAGTGACTTCTTTAGGATTTTCAACTATAATTGGTTGAGCCCATATAACATTGCGCAATTCGACAATTGATTCTTCTTGAAAAGGTAAAGCTTGTCTCAAAGCCATTCTAGCCATTTCTAAATAGGCAACTCCGGGTAAAACCTTTTGATCTTTAACCATGTGATCTTTCAGAAATAGCTCTTTTCCATTAAATGTCGTACTAAAACTCTGCTGGCTTAAATCGGATGTATTCTTATGTAACAAAGGATGTATAATATCCCTGTTAGCATGAGTTACTGTACGGTGACTAAATTGTTTAATAAGATCCAGAGCATTGGCTTTTGAAAGTCTCTTGCTCTTTAATTCTAAAACTACATATTCTATGAAATCAATCATTATGGTACTGGCTATGGATTATAGGTTTTAAGATGTTGTTGAAAATATTTTCAACTTTTTTAGTGAAAAGTTCTGGAAGATATTGAATCTCCAACTTCACAATGAGATAAAAACTTCTCTCGTTCTACTGTTTTTGTAAAATATATAACAGCCAATTGATCTGGTTTTGCTTTGAATACTACCGCAGAATCCAGAGGGAAAGCATTTTTGGCATCATACAGTGGTATATGAAATAATTGTTCACATTTTTCTAAATCATGGCTTTCTTGAAAATCGGCCCAACTACTGATTAAACCAAGTTTACATCGTAACGCTTCCCAAAATTTGGGAAGAGGTTTTGCATTTGCAGGAACAGGTAATTCTGCTTGAAAAGACTTACGAATATTAACTGGGTGGTAGCTTGTATGATTATCAAACAGAAGTCCTCCTGCATAGTTTCCTGCATCATCATTTCTAATATCTTTTATCCAACTTCTCAAATTAACAGCCATAATACAAATACGGGAATTCGTTACTTTTGCAAAACTTGAACTTAGGATATCATTAGTTGAAATATAATCAACCCCTGATCCAGAATTTTCTTTTATTTGAGTTTTGACTTTATTGATTCTTTCGGGCTCTATATAGAATCCATAACTTTTTGTTTTTTTGCCAAAAATAGCCCCCCCTACAAGGTTTAGAATAAAAGGTGCCGAATGAAAGAATTTAAATGATTTTTTTCCAACAATTTCGGTAACCCTATCAGCAGCATCCTGTTTTCTCTTTACTTCTAACGATTCGACAGACTTATCTGTAAATAATTGATTAAATATTTTGTAATACGTATATCCATCTGCTACGACATGTGAAATAGAAAAAATAAGCGCAAATCCTTTTCCTCCCGAATGCATATCCGGAACTAAGGTCAACCTGCTAACAAGACCTTGTTTATTAATCAACTTCCCACCTTTTTCTACTATAGCGGGTTTAGCTGATTTGAACAATTCTTCATATGCAGTTTCCGAACCTATTTTTATATTGGCGGGACTATCAAAAAAAATACGATCTATTACATCATCAGATATGGGAGCAGAAGGATAAGCTAACTGTATATTTTTATGCTTCCCATTTTTGATCAATCTACCAACTAACCAAGTATTGCCATTGACTATTTCCTTAAACCTTGAGCGAATTACTTTAGATGCTTGTTCTTTATCTCCACGATAAAAAGTTATCGTGGTAATTCCATTTTCACCTTTTATGATTGTGGAAGATTCTTCTTTTAACAGGGGTATGATGGTTTCTTTTATATTTTGCATGATCCGGCTTGTCTTAAATTATATTAGTGAATACTATACTTTTTTAATAGGTCAATACCTTGTTCTGTTTCTATGCTCTCACTTTCAATCTGATCAATTAAATTTTCGATAATTTCATAATTTCCATTTTCACGAATTGAGAGGTTTTCAGGAACTTTTTCTGAAGCTGTTTTATTGATCCAGTATCGTTCTTTGGCAAATGGATATTTGGGTAGATTGATGCATTTGGGTTTAACTTCTCTATAGAGTTTGTTCCAATCCAACTCCAGACCTTTAACCCATAATTCGAGTACTTTCGAAAGTTTTTTATTTGCTATCCATTTGTTAATAGTTTCCTGTAAATCGGTATCTGAATTAAATATAGATATCGAGGTATCATAGTGTTTTGCCTCTCCTCTGTAAATACCTTCAATATTTTTTTCTGAATTAAGATATGCCTGTAGTTTATCTACTAACTGCTCTACAGAGTTTACAATACACCCTAAACGTATCTCCATAACTTCACGGGTAACCTGTAAGGAATAAGCCATGGAAAGCAGATCAATAGTTTGATCTGGATTTTTTATTAAAACTAGCAGATCACTAACCTTTTGTAGTAATTGTTCTTCTGTTTTAGCTGATAGAACAATCATGATTTGTGTATCTTTTCCAGGATGTGCAACAGAAGAAAATTGAGAAGTCATTGGTGTTATATATTCTTCAATGACTACATGAGCATTAGTACCACTACGTCCAAAGGAACTTATACCTCCCATACGAGGTTTATCTTGTTCTTTTTTCCATTCTTTGGTGATCTTGTTAATATAAAACGGGCTGTTCTCCCAGTTTATATAATCATTTTCATCCTCACAGTTAATAGTCGCTGGTATTTTGTTATGCTGTAGTCCTTTTAACAAACTCACTACACTTACTAATCCCGAGGCGGCCATTGTATGCCCCAGGTTACTCTTACAACTTGTTATGGCACAATGAGTTGTTTGTTTTGAGTCTGGTTGCTTCTCAATGAGTTTTTTAAAGGCATCGTTTAAGGCATTTAGTTCAATAGGATCACCCAATTTTGTCCCGGTACCATGTGCAATAATATGTGAAATGTCCTGAGGATTGATATTATAGTTGGTATAAACATTTTTGATTAGTGTTTCCTGGCTTTTACCACTAGGTGCTGTAACTCCATTAGTTTTCCCATCAAAGTTAATACCGCTGGCTTTAATGGTTCCATAAACAGGGTTACCTGCTTCAATAGCTGCGGATAGGGGTTTTAACATAAGCACTACAACTGCTTCACTAGCGCCAATACCATTGGCTTTTTTAGCAAAGCTATAGCATTGACCATCTTCCGAAAGCATTCCTGCCTGGCTCATCTTAACGTAGAATTCTGGCGATAAAATCAAAGAAGAGATACCAGCAACTAATGCTGATTCACATTCTCTGTTTCGTAAACTCATGATTGCCTGATGCATGGCTACCAACCCTGAAGAACAGGCTGTATTGGTAGCGATGGTAGGTCCCTGTAAGTCGAGATAGTATGATAATCTAGAAGATATCATGGCATTACCACTATTACCAACTCCTTGTTCATCAGAAATAAGTGAGCTATATTGACTTTCTTCCATTCCTGCAAAAACACCAACGGGGGTTCCTCGTAGTGATGAAGGATCGATTTGAGCATCTTCAATTGCTTTATACGCTTCAATTAAAAGCATTCTTTGGCCAGGATCCATTGCTTCTGCTTCTCTAGGCGTAATTTCAAAAAACAAGGGGTCAAATTCATCTACATTATTAATAAAACCTCCTTTATTAGTGCTGATTTTATTATCAGAATCTCCGGATTTTGAGAAATAATCACGCCAGTCCCAACGTGATAAAGGGATCTCGCTAATACCACTCTCTCCCTTTTCTAACATTTCCCATAATTGATCTGCTGTATCTGCTCCTGGGAAACGTCCCGACAAACCTATAATGGCAATTGGTTCTTGAGCTAAGCTCGAAAGGTATGAAGTATCTTTAGATTTAGTTTGTAAGAAGCGTTTCTGGATTGTAGTTTTCCTTAATACTGGTTTTTTCGTATCTACCTGTTGTCTCTCGACTATTTCACTCTGTGGTTTGTTGTAAAATTCTTCTAAGTGATTATGATAATCCTGAACGAAGTAATCACTTAACTTCTTAATAGTAGAATAATTATAGAATATAGCAGGCGTTACGGTAATAAATAAATGTGTTCCTAGTTTCTTGGCAAATGTTGTTAAACTGATAGAATCAAAACCATAATCTGCCAGATTAGTCACACCATCCAGTTTTTCTGAAGGTATTTTCAAACTCATAGATACAAGCTTGATAAGATCAGCATAAACGCATTCTTGTAGTGAAAGATCTTGATATTGTATCTTCCATCCTTTACCCATGTGAGCCTGTTGGTTTTGAACATTAAATGGTAATTGATCAAGTAGCTTGGTTGTGTAGATACGATCTAAGAATTGTTTAATACGGTTAGGTTTACCTTTAAGTACCAATGTTTGTGTTTGATTTGATTTGATAATGTCGTCCCATATCGTTACTCCTTCTGGTGTTTCGAGTACCTCCTGACCACTGCTTTTAAGATAAAATGCAGCTTGTTCAAAGTCACCTTTACCCATGCCGCCATCTTTCCAAAAAGGCCAGTTTATAACAATAGATTTTCCATTATTTTGGTTTTTCTGCTCACGATAATAAGCATAAGCCATTAGAAAACGATTTGCTATTGCATAGTCACAAGATCCAAAATCACCCAGCATAGCAGCCGAAGATGAAAAATAACACACAAAATCCAGAGGTTGTTGATTCAGTACTTCATCTAATACTATTATTCCCTTAGATTTAGGTTGAAGCACTTCATTGATCCTTTTTGTTGTTTTTTCGTAGAAAACCTCAGAACCTTCAACTCCCGCTGCATGAATAATCCCTGATAGGTTAAAAGGAATATTTTTTGCCCAGGATGTTATTGCCTTTCTATTACTAATATCAACAGAATAATAGTGAACTTCTTTGGCTCCTTCCTGCTTTAATTGATCCATCTTTTCCTGAATCCCAGAGACTAATGGTCTTCTACCAAGTAGTAACAGTTTTGCCTGATATTCCTTAGCTAAATACCGTGCTAGCTCAAACCCAAGTTTTCCAACACCTCCTGTAATTAAATAACTACCGTTTTTCTTGAGTACTGGTGTTTTTACAGTACTATCAAGATCAAATGGTTTATACGACAATTCAAACCTTTGCTCATCTTTATATCTAATTACTCCGGGATGTTGTATGGCATCTAATAACTGCTGAGATATAGATCCAGATGAATCGGTATAAAGTAATGATATCTTTGAGTTAGGTACTACCAATTTTAGAGAACGCTCAAAGCCTATCCAGGAATAATCCCAACACGTTTCTATAGATGAAGGATCATAGTTACCTACCAATGTTACGTCGATAGGATTGTCAAATCTTTTAATGGCTTTAAATACATTAAACAATGCATGAACGCCTTTTTCCTTAGTATTTTTTGCCCAGGTATATATCAGTCCTATAGACTTATTACTCTTATCGTTTACATCGTTAAGCACTTTTTGAATATCTAACACATTATTGGAGCGACAGTGATAAAAGTTTTCAGAAACTTTTTCATATTTCTGTTCTTGAAATACAAAAATTGCTTTTGCAAACTGATTGGTATTATCGCTATTTATAATGCTGTCTTTAAACTCTTTATTTGCAAAAATGATAATCTGCCTATTATTGGTTAATGAACTACCTAAAGCAAGAGGTTGCTCTTTCCAATACTCTTTAAAAAATAACTTTTGAGATACTTCTTCTGGCTGTAAAACAGTATCATCATACTTGTCTTGGTATACTTCAACCTCTTTTTCTAAATTTTCAGAAGTGTTTGTTTTTTCATCAAGACATTGTAAGGATATTCCCCTTATTTCTACGCAAATATTCCCTTGTTGGTCTATAAGATCAATATCTAGTATGTGATTTTTAGCCTTTATATCTTTAATCCGTACCCAGATATTCATTTCACTGGTACAGGAAGATAGTATTCGTACAGTATCTAATGAAGTCGGAAATAACGGTTGACCTAGAGATTCGATATCAGCAACTAAACCTATACATGCCTGCATCACTCCCTCCATGATCGAAGGATAGAGTACAAATTCTTTTTGATCATTTTCCTCTAAAAGAGGTATGCTTACTTCTGCTAATAATTGATTATCTCCTTGGTAAATACTTGAGATTCTCTGAAGATTAGAACCGTACACATATCCTCTTTTCGATAGATCTGTGTATATATCTTTAGGTTTCAGAGCAATCTGTTTCATTTCATCTTTGAGTTGCAAAATATCAAGCGTAGTAGTTTCATTTAGAAGACTATACATAACTTGTCCTTCAAAATACAATTCTTGTTCTTCTTCTTCAGTACTATAAATTTCAATACCTATTTGTTCACCCACATGACCTTCTTCAGATGCAAATAATGCTATTTTAACTTCCTTTATTTCCTCAACTACAATTGGTTTTGTAAAAGATATATGGTGTAATTCAATTACTGCGGATTCATCCTGAGGAGGATTTGCCATTACCATAGCAGCTCGAGCCATTTCCAGGCAAGCTAATCCTGGTAAGACGCTATCGCCCTGAATCTTATTTTCTCTGATAAAAAATTCTTCACCATCAAATATGGTGTTATAGCTTTGCTGACGAAGGTCTGAAGTATTCTTATGTACTAATGGATGAAGTACTTCTAGAGCATTTTTATTCTCTTTTTTATAGCTGTCGGTCGTTTTTTCAATCCAATACCGTTCTCTGGCAAATGGATACAATGGTAAGTTGATACGCTTAGGTTTATGGTTTCCGTAGAGTTTGTTCCAACCCAACTCCAGACCTTTAACCCATAAATCCAGTAATTTCGATAGTTTTCTTTGACTTATATAGTTATCTACAATGGTTTCTTTCATCTCATCATCATTACTAATGATCTGTAAACCTTCTTTATTACGTTTCACCTGTCCCAAATAGACACCACGAATAGAATCTTCTCCTTTACAATAAGCTCGAAGTTTTTCTGTAAGTTGATCGATATCTTTTACCATAAAACCAAGGCGTTCCTCCATCGCTTCTCTACCTACCTGTAAAGTATACGCCATATCGACTAAATCTAACTCTCCTTTCTCTTTTTTAATAAAATCCAATAAATCTGAAGCTTTTTGTTTTAACTGTTCTTCGGATTTGGCTGATAAAGGAACTATAACCTCTGAGTTTTGTGTAATGACCTGAACAGGTTGTTTAATCATTTCCTGGTTCCTAGAAACGTACTCACCCATCACCAAATGTGCATTGGTGCCACTAAATCCAAAAGAACTGATTGCGGCCTGACGTTGCTGTGATTTTCTAACCTCCCAATCTCTTAATTCTGTATTTACATAAAAAGGACCATCATCCAGGTTGATATGTTCGTTTAGTTGTTCAAAATTTATAGTGGGTGGCAACTGTTTGTACTTCATAGCCTGTAGCACTTTAATAAAACCGGCTACTCCTGCTGCTGTTAAACAGTGACCAATATTACTTTTTACTGATCCCAGGGCGCAATATGCTGTTTCTTCTGTATATTTTTGAAAAGACCTACGTAATCCTTCGACTTCAATAGGATCTCCCAATTTGGTGGCTGTACCATGCGTCTCGATCAACTGGATGTTATTCGGATCTATATCAAATTGATCATATACTTGTTGTTCTAGTTGTGTTTGAGATTCTGTATTAGGGGCTGTAATCCCATTAGTCTTTCCATCCTGGTTAATACCCCATCCCTGTACCACTCCCAAAATAGTGTCATTATCTTTCTCTGCATCTTCTAACCTTTTTAGCATCACTACTCCAACTCCTTCGCCCGGGACAAAACCATTGGCTTTCTGATCAAAAGTATGGCATCTACCATCTGGAGAAAGCATCCCGGATTGTGAACTCATAATATGCATAGAAGGTGTTGCCATTATATAGACGCCTCCTGCGAGAGCAGCATCAATATTACCTGACACTAAAGCATCACATGCATTAGCAATAGCAACTAATGAAGAGGAACAAGCAGTATCTATAGAGATACAAGGGCCTTGTAAATTTAAAAAGTATGAAATACGTGCAGCTAATATAGAACCGGCAGCACCAGTAAATCCCTGAGCGCTCAATTGATGTTTTTTGGATTGCTGAAGATAATCTCCCGCTGCACATCCTACATATACCCCACATTTACTTCCCGAAAACACATGCGGATTATATCCTGCATGTTCTATTGCATGCCAACAAGCTTCTAAAAATAATCGCTGTTGCGGATCCATGTTTTCTGCCTCAATCGGAGAAATATTAAAAAACATTGGATCAAAAAGATCATATCCTTCTAAAGCTCCCATCCATTTGCTATACGTCTTGTCTGCAACAGCTTCTCCTGCCTGATAATACTTTTCAATATCCCAACGCTTCTTAGGAACCTCATCAATACAATTTTTTCCCTGAGCAATATTCTGCCAAAATGATTCTACATCACCTGCCTTTGGAAACTGACCCGACATTCCTATAACTGCAATAGATTGTGATCGGGAGGATGGTTTTCTGAATTGAGTAGTATTTCCCTGTGAACCTTTACGTAATGATGTAAGATGCCTTCTTCTAACTGCTTTTGGAATATCACTTTGAAAAATCTTTTCGGGGATATCAGTAGAAATAGCAGAATCTGTTATAAATACTCCCTGTTGCTTTATTTCATCCTGAATATGATCACTAAGAGCATTCAGAGTTGAATAACTATAAACAATGGTAGCTTGTAGCGAAAGCCCATATTTTTCGTTAATAGTACGTATAAAAGTAACCCCTACAATAGAATCCAATCCTAAATCTACAAACTGACTGTTATCATCGATCTCATCTTCTGATAAATGCAGTTCCTTGGCCAGTAGTTTCTTTAAATCTAAAAGAATATTAGGAAATACATCTTGAGTATTTGCCTTTGGCTCTTTTTTAGGTATATCTGTGATTGTCGATGTTACTGATTTACTTACAGATATACCCTGTTTTTCTGATGCTTCCCTAATATGAGCCCCTAATGTTGCCAGTGTAGAATAACTATATACAATAGTAGCTTGTAAAGAAAGATCATACTTTTCGTTAATAGTTCGTATAAAGGTTACCCCTACAATAGAATCCAGTCCCAAATCTACAAATTGGCTATTCTCACCAATCTCATCTTCTGATAAATGCAACTCTTTTGCCAATAGTTTTTTGAGGTCTGAGATAATGTTTGGTAATGCATCTATATGTGAAATAGTATCTTCAATATTTACAGCAAGTGATTTTTCTGTAGCATTGATATTGATAGCTTCTTTAGAAATTGTACGATCTTGATAGAAATGATTCTCAATCTGTTGTAACGTATCCTGTCTTCCTACAAATGTTTTTTCATGCATTGCCAGTTCATGACTATACGTTATTTCCAATCGCTTTTTAAGATGTGCTGTCAATTGGTCTTTGATCACAACTAAGCTTTTGCGAGAATATCTTGTTATTTGCCGAGCTAGTACAAGTGCGGCTGAATGGATCTCTTTTCTGGGAAAAACAGGGAAAGACATTCCTTTTTCTTGTAATACTTTTCCAGAATATTCAACTCCTCTCAATAAAGTCTCCCGAGAAAGATCATATCCTATTTTATCAGGAAAGATCAAAGTAGCTCCTGCTCCGGGAGTAAATCCATATCTCATATATGGGCTTACATAACGACTCTCTTCACTAAACAAAACAAAATCTGAAAACATACCCATAGACCAACCTGCTCCAATACCATGACCCTGCATCGCCGAAATCACCGGAATCTTACAGTCCAGAGCTAATTCAAAAATCTTAGTATCTGTAAACTTAGCTTTGCCTTCCTGAATTGCTAACAAACTATCCTTAGTACCTCCCGATGCAAAATAATTGTCATAACCTGTCAATACTACCACCTTATAAAAAGGATATTCTGCTATGTGCTGAAACACCTCTATCATTCCTTCTATAAAAGCATCTGAAAACATATTTTTTGCCTCCCGATCTTCCATTGTAATCTCAATAATACCTTCTGGATAACTCTTTGCCTTTATAACTTTTGTGCTAAGAGTAATGCTTGTTATAGTTTTTGGTAATACCTCCGAAGTTTTCGTTTGTTCTTTCGACCAAACAGGTAACTCCTCTATCGTTTTCTTTAATAATGAAGTTTGTGTCTTTTTCCAAGTCCGTACAACTTCTAAAGGTAATTTCACCCACTTTGATGCCTGATTTAATGCTTCTGAAAAAACATCATTGGTTACAATCAATGAACCTACCTGATCTTGTAGCTCTATCCCAGTATAAGTCTTACCTGCCAGTAGTAATTCGTTACTCATAGTACATCCTAACCGATGACTAAATAACGTAACTGATCGCATTGCCAACTCTGGAACTTCTACAAGACCTGATACAGAATACTCACCTTGTGCATGGTAAATACAAACATCACAAGACGAACAAATCAACCAGGCAATATCTTTAGCATTAGAATTTGTTACAGCAATTATAGGAATCGGGGATTTCAGGATTTGATCCTGAAATTCTAAAACGACTTCCTGCGAACTCATCAAATCGGATACTGAAACAAAATCAGCAATATCACTGCTTAGAACAATCACTTTATAGTAATTGTCTTTATCTAGTTGGGCATAAATAGTTTTTAATTCTGAAACGATATTTTCTAATGAGCAGTTCTTCTCACCTTTATGTAGTGTAATTGTTAATACATGATCTGTATCGGCTTCTAACTTCAAATACTTTGAATCAAAGGTAAGTTGTGGTTTTGTAGTTACTATACTCTCTACCTGTATTGTTGGTACTACATCCAGTTGTTCTGCCAATGTAAGTAACTTGTGCCCCAAATGTTGCTTTAATAGCTGCAGAGCATCCTTTGATTTCTCACAAAGATCTAATGCAAAACTCTCTATAAAAGAACTTATCCGATTCGATGCAAGAACAGGACAACTACATCCTTGCTCTTGTAAAGCTTTGCCTGTTAATTTTTCCGATTGGTATAGAAAGCTATGAGTAAGAGCATTTCCAAATCGTTCCTTAAACCATAACTCTTCTTCTAAACCAGGGAAAAATCCTTCCTTATAATTTGTATAAGAATAGTTACTTTCTTCACTGCATATCATAAAATCACATAACCCTCCTATTAGAAATCCAGCTCCAATAGCAGACCCCTTCATCTCGGCAATTATCGGAAAAGGAAAAGATGCTATAGTTTGATATAATCCTGATTTTACGGATTCATTATAGGATGTTCTGTCCCCTTGTAAAAAAACATTACCCCCACGTAATAACAATACTTTTAAAGAAGAAATCTCTTTTGCATATGTTAAAGCTTCTACCAATTCTGAAATCAAATCTGAAGAAAGCGTATTTTTATCAGGTGCAGATATAACTAGTGAATACAACCCTTTATCGTGATCAAATAACTTGATTAATGAAGCGTTAGAAAATTCTCCTCTCTGATCATTATAAGATGTTATATCAGAAAGAGTAGTAGTTGTTTTATCCAACACAGAATCTTCCATTTCTTCTATACCAAAAGTATCTGGAGTAACTAATAAAATTTGAGTTGGCTTTTCTAATGTATTCTCTGTAAACTTTTCTACTTCTGAGTTTTCTAATACTATCTTTGAAAGAATTGGTATGGATAGTTCTCGTGGCAATCTCTGAATTTCTTCTAAATCTAACGATGGTTTTACTACTTCTTCTTGACTAAAATTATCCTCTATAAAGTCGTGAACCACTTCCTGGTAAACAACTCCATACATCTGTACACATTCCTTACCTTCTTTATCATATAAATCGATATCTAAAGCATCTGTTCTACCAGAACTATAACGAATCCATCCCCACATATTAGCTGTACAATTACTCTTGATTTGTAAAGAATCTATACTTGTAGGTTCTAAAGCTGTACCAGAAAATAATAATAAGCCCGATTGTAATACTTCCTTAAGAATACCCGGGTGTAAAACATAAACTTCTTCTTCCGAAAACAAATCTTCTGGCAAACTCAACTCTACCAGTAATTGCTTATCTTCCTGGAAGATGGAAGTTATATTATGGTGAGAAGAAGGTAATACACTTCTTTGCATTTTGGATCTAAGAACCTTGATATCTACTGTTGTTAAAGGAAGCTCATCATGTACTATAGCCTCTCCCTGGCAATAAATTACTTCTTTCTCTTCAATACCACTATACACCTCAAAACAAACACCTTCTTCTGTTTGTTCAAACAAGGCGATATGCACTTCTATATCATCTTTAAAAATTAAGGGACCTGACCAAACTGTATTACTAAACTCTAAGAAGTATGGAGCTTTTTCTTTGGGTAATGCTTCTGCAATTGCTACGCGAGCCATTTCTAAATAAACAACTACCGAGATTTCCTTATGACCAGTAGATAAATTAGAGATAAAAAATGCATCACCACTAAAAGTCGAACTATATTTATGATCCTTAAAATCTGAAGTGTTACTATGTACTAAAGGATGCAATACCGAGATTGCTGTATTATTTTCTACCTGTGATACAGTATCACTAACAGCTATCCAATAACGTTCTCTGGCAAAAGGATATGTCGGAAGACTCATTAGTCCGGGAAGTACATCACCATACAATTGGTGCCAATCCACAGCACCACCTTTTACCCAAACATCTAATAGTTTAGCTATCTTTTTACCTGATAACCATTCTTGAATCACCGTATCAGTAGCTAACTCAGAAAAATTTTCATCTCGTTTGACCTCACCCCGATACATCCCTTCTACTCCTTTTGTATCATCGAGATAGGATTCTAGTTTTTCTTTCAACTCAACTACCGAATTAACAACAAGGCCTAAACGCTTATCCATTGCCTCCCTACCTATTTGTAAGGTATAAGACATCGAAGTTAAATCAAGATCAATACTCTCTTGATCAAACTTCCGGAGATAACTCAACAGGTCAACCACCTTTTGTTTTAATTGATCAAAGGTACGTGCCGATAAAACAATTCCTACATTAGTAACTTGATTAGTATTTAGAACAGAACGATGTACATCAATGTATTCTTCTAGAATAATATGAGCATTAGAACCTCCTGCTCCAAAAGAGGAAATACCTGCAATACGAGGATAGGTCTTACCCAAAATCAAAGGAGGATCCCAATCTCTTAACTCCTGATTTACAATAAAAGGAGTATTATCAAAATCAATATGTGGATTTAATCGCTTAGAATGTAACGATGGAACTATTTGACCATGCTCCATCTGTAATAGTATTTTGGTCAAACCTGCAATACCTGCTGCTGATTCACAATGCCCAATATTGGACTTAGCTGATCCTAATAAACAATAGCCTGTATTTTTTTCAGCTTGATCTCCTTCAAACGCCTTAGATAATGCAGCTATCTCAATAGGATCCCCAAGCTTTGTACCTGTACCATGGGCTTCTATATAACTAATATGACGAGGATCAGTATCTGATACTTTAAGTGCCTCTGTAATAGCATTTGCCTGAGCCTTAGGATTAGGAACACTATAACCATTAGTCTTACCTCCATGGTTAAGAGAACTTCCTTTGATCACTCCATAGATATGATTCCCATCTCTTTTGGCCTCTGATAATCTTTTTAAAACTACAACTCCGACTCCTTCGCCGGGAATATAACCATCCCCTCCTTCTCCAAAACTTTGGCAATGACCTGCACTCGAGATAAATTGACCAGAACTAAGCATCTGATATTTATTCGGGTGAATGCTCACATTAACTCCTCCGGCTATTCCTAAATCTGTACGACCTTCTTTTAAATCCTGACAGGCTAAATGAATTGAAGTTAGTGAAGAAGAACACATCGTATCCAACGTCATGCTAGGACCATGAAGGTTTAAAAAATAAGAAACACGGTTAGCTATACTAGCCAAGCTTCCAGATAGATTATATTCTCCATACATCACACCGGCATAAACTCCTACCTGACCTGCCAATCCTTCTTTACGAGGTATCTGTAAGCTAGAACGAGTGTATCCAGCATCCTCAATTGCCATCCAACTGTGTTGTAAAAATAAACGCTCCTGAGGATCGATTGATGCGGCTTCTCTGGGAGAAATATTAAAAAATCTTGGGTCAAATTCATCTACTCCTTCTATAAAACCACCCCACTTACTATAATGATAACCACTTTTGCTACGATCCTCGCTGTAATACGCCCGCCAGTCCCAGCGCTCTTTAGGAACCTCTGTAATACAATCCCTGCCTTCTTTAAGGTTATCCCAATATGCAGCTATATCAACCGAGTTAGGATAACGGCCACTAAGCCCCACAATGGCTATAGGGTCTACAGAAACTGAGTGTGTAGAATTGGTTAAATCGATAGAAGGACGAGGACGACTAAAGCGTTTACCAGAAATCAATTTATGCGCTATTCTTTCATCAGTTTTAGATTTAATATCGGTTGATTTTTTAATACTAATATTATCATCTGGTGCTGTATTAAAAAGTATGGTTAGTTGATGCTGATAAGATTTCACAAAGTACTCTGTAAGCTCTCTAATAGT
The DNA here is from genome assembly GCF_000626715.1 of Aquimarina atlantica. Classification (GTDB taxonomy): domain Bacteria; phylum Bacteroidota; class Bacteroidia; order Flavobacteriales; family Flavobacteriaceae; genus Aquimarina; species Aquimarina atlantica. Next base: position 111,710 of record NZ_AQRA01000010.1, read on the forward strand.
CTGGTATTCAAAAAACAATGTTTTTGGTAAAGCACCAAAAGTCTCTTCTAATTGGCTTGTGAACTTCATCGCCAGTATAGAGTCGATACCGTATTTTTCTAATGGCTCCTGAGGATCAATTTTACGGGTAGTCAACTTTAACAGTAAAGAGAATTCTTTACACAAGTAATCTTCAGTTTTTTCAAAAAGATCATTATGACTATTGTTGGTAATCATTGAAGCATTTATAATCTCTTTATCTATTTTTTTATTGTCATGTAATTGAAGTAAATCACCCTTTATTACCAGAACCTGATCTTGGTTTAATTCCAGGCTACAATAAAATGCATGCATTCCAACGATAGTTTCCATCGGTTGTATTTGCATGGTTTGTTTTAATATCTCCTGACTTGCCTGATCTATTTGCATACCACCGTCTTGCCATAGTGGCCAGTTGATAGATAAAGTGTGCCCCTGTCGCTGGTCTTTTAGCACCAAATGATTACGGTACACAGCAAATTGATCCATAAATCCATTAGCCACTGCATAATCTGCCTGACCTACATTACCTATTTGAGATGCTACAGAAGAAAACAACACCAAAAAATCTAAGTCAATATCCTTACTGGCCTGATCCAGGTTGAAAGTACCTGTTACTTTTGGAATGAGTACGTTACCAAATTCATCTCTTGTCTTTTTAACAATGAAATTATCAGAAGTCATACCAGCACAATGGAGAATCCCATTTAATTGTTTATACTCTTTGGATATAGTAATTATAAGTTGGTTTACCTGTTCTGAATTACTTAAGTCCAATTGTCGATATTCAACTGTATTGTTACGTACTGGTAATGCTTCGAGGATTGCTTTTCTCTCTATTGTTAATGCAGAACGACCTGTTACAATAACCCTGGAATAAGTGGTTTGTTTTAGGATTTCTTTGGTAAATAAAATACCCAGACCTCCCATACCTCCGGTAATAAGATATACACCACGGTCTTTGAATGCTATTTTGGGACTTACATCACTCGCTTGTATTTCTTTCCTTCTTAAAACATAGCGGATATTCTGATCATATTTAACCTGATGATCCTCAAAACTCGATACATTTTCCCGAAGCTGTGAAGAAAGTTCTTTTGCCTCTATATCAAGCTGAGTACGTATGATTTGTCCTTTTAGTACTGGATTCTCAAGAGTAGCTGTTTGTAACAAGCCCGAAAGCCCCATAAAAACAACTTGTTCTACATCATTACCAATGACTATTTGAATCAATATATTACCCAAAGGTTTATTAGAAAGTATCTGATGGAGATAGTCAAAACAAGACATAGCATGACGTTCATATCGATCAGCAATACTTTGATCCGCTCCTGAGGATAAACTTACAAAATGACTATCTGGAAGAAACTTTTTGATTTCATTCTCCTTTAAATGAGGCATTTCGCATAAAATGATATGATGCTCAGTATATTCTATTTCAACTTCAGATACTGGCATATCTTTTCTCCAAACTGGAGTAGAGAGCATTGTTCCTATAACTTTACCTTGTTCTTGTAACTTTATAGTTTTAATTTTTTCTAATGCTTCAGTTTGTGTAAGTTTTCCTTTGGAAATATCTTGGAATATTTTTTTTAGGTTTTCCTTCATCTTTTCTTTCAAATTTTTCTCGAAAATTCAGTGTTAAACTAATTCCACAGCTTCTTCATCAGAAAGCTCTTTATTCAATACACTTTGGATAAGGCTTTGATAATACGTTTCATTAAAAACAGAATTATTTATATCAGTATTATCTGTTGATCCATTTGTAGATATTTTATCTAAAGGTTCAATACTATTTTCTATAACACGAAAAGCGAATTCTCTGATTTCTATACATATGATCCCTTCTTCATCAAAAAGATCGATATCCAGTTTTGTAATCTTACTATCATGATTAGTTTTAGGAGAATATCGAACCCAGGCAGCCATTCTTTTCGTGCAAGCAGATTTAATCCTTAAAGATCCTAATGCAAAAGGCAGAAATGGTTGGGATGGCGTATTACTTAAATCCTGAAATAATCCAATAGATGCTTGCAAAGCGCCATCCATTATACTTGGATGCAAAACGTAATCATTTTGTTCTGTTTCAATTACAGCAGGTAGAACTATATCTGCCAGTACCTGTCCTTCTCCTTTATAGATTTCTATTACACCTTGATGTGAAGGTCCATACTGAAGTCCCATTTTGGAAAAAACATCATAAACTAAGCTTCTGTTCAACGTATCCAATGTCATTTGTTCTCTAAGCTTATTGATATTTGTTTTTTCCTGCACGACGGAATTACTAAAAGTTGCCTGCCCTTGAAAATGAATAATTTCTTCATTCTCCTGGTGACTATATATTTCGCAAAGGATTTGATCTTTTTCTGTTGAACCTGAATCGTCCAAAAGCAAGGTTATATTAATTTCTTTTCTATGATCAACTTTAAAAGGTTGTATCCAGGCAACATTAAAAAGCTCTACATCAGATAGTTTTAAAGGTTCTGGCATAGATTTTTCTATGGCAACACGAACCATTTCCAAGTATGCTACTCCAGGAAGAATCTTCTGGTCAAAAACCAAATGGTCCTTTAAGAAAAACTCTTCTCCACTAAATGAGGCGCTATAACGTTGCTTACTAAAATCAGAGGTATTCTTATGCACCAAAGGATGTAATACCTCTATGTTTCTTTCTTTTCCTTCTGTGGTATTGTTTATAGTTTCTTCTATCCAGTATCGCTCTTTGGCAAAAGGATATACTGGTAAACTCATACGTTTAGGCTTTTGCGAACCATAGAGCTTGTTCCAATCAAACTCCAATCCTTTAACCCATAAATCAAGTAGTTTTGATAGTTTTTGCTGACTTATATATTTCTCTACAATAGTATCTTTCATCTCATCATCATTACTGATGATACGTAAACCTTCTTTATTTCGTTTTACTTGTCCTCGATACACACCACGGATATTTTCTTTACCCTGAGTATACTCCTGAAGCTTTTCTATCAATTCATTTTTTCCTTTTACCATAAGCCCAAGACGTTCTTCCATAGCTTCTCTACCTACCTGAAGGGTATATGCTACCTCTATTAAATCCAGCGTCCCTTTCCTTTCTTCTATAAATCGCAACAGGTTTGATACTGTTTGTTGCAGCTGTTCTTCTGATCGGGCTGATAAAGGGATCATAAAAGCTCCATTTTCCTTAACAACCTGAACTGGTTTTTGAGTTGCTATCCTAGGTTGAGGAACATATTCCTGCAATACCAAATGAGCATTGGTACCACTGAATCCAAACGAGCTGATTGCGGCTTGTCGTTGTTGCCCCTCATTAATCTTCCAATCCCTAAGCTTAGTATTTACATAAAATGGACTATCATCCAAACTGATATGTTCGTTTAGCTGTTCAAAATTTATAGTAGGTGGTAACTGTTGATATTTTAAGGATTGAACTACCTTGATAACCCCAGCTACTCCTGCAGCAGTTAAACAGTGACCGATATTACTCTTTACTGACCCTAAAGCACAATACTCTTTTTCCTGGGTATATTTTTTAAAGGTCTTACGTAATCCTTCTATCTCAATAGGGTCTCCTAATTTGGTACCGGTACCGTGTGCTTCTATCAACTGGATACTATTCGGGTCTATATTGAACTGATCATAGACCTGTTGCTCCAATTGGGTTTGTGACTCTGTATTTGGTGCTGTAATACCATTGGTTTTTCCATCCTGGTTTACTCCCCATCCCCTGATCAATCCCAGGATATTGTCGCCGTCTTTTTCTGCATCTTCTACTCTTTTGAGCATTACTGCCCCAACTCCTTCTCCTGGTACAAAACCATTTGCCTGCTGATCAAAAGTATGGCACTTCCCATCAGGAGAAAGCATACCGGATTGAGCTGCTTTAATATGCATATCCGGGCCAGCCATAACATAAACCCCTCCTGCCAAAGCAGCATCAATACTACCTGATATCAGGGCATCACAAGCATTAGCAATAGCAACCAATGAAGAAGAGCAAGCCGTGTCCATAGAAATACAAGGACCTTGCAAATTTAAAAAGTAAGAAATACGGGCTGCCAGAATTGAAGTTGAACCTCCTGTAAATCCTTGAGCACTTAGCTGATCTTCTCTTGATAACATTTGATAATCTCCATAAGCACATCCAACGTATACCCCACATTTACTACCTGAAAATGCATGTGGGTTATATCCTGAATTCTCCATAGTATGCCAACAGGATTGTAAAAACAAACGTTGTTGTGGATCCATACTCTCTGCCTCAATCGGGGATATATTAAAAAACATAGGATCAAACAGGTCATATCCCTCCAGGGCACCCATCCATTTGCTATACGTCTTCCCGGTAACAGCATCCCCTTGCTGGTAATAACGATCAATATCCCATCGATCTCCAGGGATTTCACTAATACAATCCCTGCCTTCAGCTATATTCTGCCAGAAAACATCAACATCCTCTGCCTTGGGAAACTGACCCGACATACCTATAATGGCTATGCCTCCAATACTATCTTTTTCTCTATTTGAAGTAGTACGAAGTGAAGACCTTCCCTTGCGTATCGATGTAAGTACTCTTCGGGTAAACTGCTTTACCTGTACTGTTTTTTCTTTCTTAAGGGAATTAACAGCTGGGGTATATACCTCCTCTTCTTCAACTCCTAACTCTCCCTGTATATACTGGCTTAATGCTAAAAGGGTGGCATAACTATACACAATTGTAGCTTGTAATGAAATACCAAACTTCTCATTGATCTTACGGATAAAAGTAACCCCTACAATAGAATCAAGCCCCAGGTCAACAAATTGACTGTCTTCATCTATCTCCTCTATCTCCAAATGTAATTCCGTTGCTAATAACCCTCTTAAATCCGATAATATATCTGACTGTTTTCTAATACCTGTAGTTACCGCCTTTGTTGAAGCAATAGTAGATACGGGTTGCCCAATAGGTGCTACTTCCTCTTTTTCTTCTTGCCCGGTTTCTTCCAATACATAACTACTCAATGCGGAAAGGGTAGCATAACTATATACAATCGTAGCTTGTAATGTAATACCAAACTTCTCATTGATCTTACGGATAAAGGTAACTCCTACAATGGAGTCCAGTCCCAGATCCACAAACTGGCTGTCTTCATCTATCTCTTCCTCCTCCAGATGTAACTCCCCGGCCAATAATGACTTAAGATCAGCAATGATCATAGGTAATGTATATTTACCTTGTGATACAGGTTCTGGTGTGGATAATACAGTATTAGTAAGAGGTAATGGATCTTTTCCACTTGCGGATGTTGTATTAAAGTTACCTTCTATACGCTTCAGGGTATCCAAACTCCCTACAAAAGTCTCATCATGCATAGATAACTCCTGTGCACAAATATCTTCTAAACGATCCTTGATATGACGCGTCATTTGATCCTTAAAAGCAATTAAACTACTTCGCGAATTACGCGTTAGTTCTCTTGCCAAGGTAAATGCAAACTCACTGATCTCCTTGCGGGATACTACCGGTAAGGATATTCTTTTTTCTTTTAATGTCTGACCTGCATATTCAACCCCTGTAAGCAAGGTGCCACGTGCAAGATCATGTCCTATACGCTCCGGAAAAATCAAGGTTGCCCCTGCTCCGGGTGTAAAGCCATAATTCATATAAGGGCTTACATAATGGCTCTCTTTACTTAAAATAGGGAAATCACTGAACATACCCATTGACCAACCTGCTCCAATTCCGTGACCTTGCATCGCTGCAATCACCGGAATATTACAATCCAAAGCTAGTTGAAAGATCTTGGTATCTGTAAACCTGGCTTTTCCTTCCTGGATCGCAACTAAACTCTCCTTAGTCCCTCCGGAAGCAAAATAACTATCATACCCCGTCAATACCACCACCTTATAGCTTGAAGATTCTGAAATATGATCAAAAACCTCTACCATATCTTCTATAAAAGCATCTGAAAACATATTTCTGGCCTCCCGATCTTCCATCCTGATCTCTACAATACCCTCAGGATGTAAAATAGCTTTGATTACTTCTGATTCTAAGGCTATTCTTGTTGCTTCCTCTGGGAATGTCGTAACCTCTTCTTCCTTTATCGCCCATAACGGTAATTCTTCTAATACAGCTCTCAGCTCTGAAGCCTGGTTCTTCTTCCAGTCCTTTATAACTTCTATTGGAAATGATGACCAATACCCGGCCTGTTCCATAGCCTCTGCCATTGGATCTGATGAAACCTGTACGGAACCTGTATGTTCCTGTAAATCCGAACCACTATATTCTCTACCTGTAAGCAATATCTCCTGGGATAAAGAAGATCCCAGGCCACTATTAAAAAACGGAAGGGATAACCTGCCTAATTGCGGAACTCCTACCAATTCCGAAGCACAATAAATCCCATCTGTATGGTAGATACAAACATCACAACTCTGAGCTATTAGCCAACCCAGATCCCTGGCATTTCCTTCCAGGGTTGCAATCACAGGTACCGAAGCACCGATCAATACCTCCTGAAGTTGTATGATTTCTTCTAATGAACTCGATAAGTCAGATTCTCTTATAAATCCTTCATCTGCACTACTAAGAATAATTACCTTATAAACCAAGGTATTTTCTACCTGCTTTAGAACTTCTTCTATTCCGGAAATTAACGTCTTTAACTTATAGTTTTTAGCTCCGGTATCTATCTTAATAGCTAATACTCCTTCTATAGAAGTCTCTAACTGTAGGTATTTTGAACGAGTGGTTACCTGAATTTCTAATCCAGCTAATGATTCTTCTATCTTAAAAGTGTTAACCTGTTTTAATTCTGTTACCTGCTTTGCTATACCACGAATGAGATGTTGCTTTAATAAATGAAGAGAGTTTTGTGGTTTTTCACTCAAAGATCGTACAAGATCTTCTGTATAAGAACTCACTTGATCCGAAGTAACTATTGGAGTACTCCAACCTCTTTTCTTCAAAGTATTACCTGTCGATACTCCAAAACGATATAAAAAGTCCCTGGATAATACAGCTCCAAAACGCTCTTCAAACAGAGATTCCTCCTTTAGAGTAGGAAACACTCCTCCTTTTACATCTGTATAACTATATCGAGATTCCTTACTCAAAATCATAAAATCACATAAGGCTCCTAATAAGAAACCTGCTCCCATTGTAGCTCCCTGCATCTCAGCAATTACAGGGTAAGGAAAAGATGCGACTGCATTGTAAAGCCCCTGGATTAAACATTCATTATAAGAGTTACGATCTCCCTGAAGGAAAGTTTTAGTCGTTCCTCTTATTATCAAAACTTTTAATCCCTGAAGATCTTTTACATAATCAAAGCTATGTACCAAATCTCCTATAAGTTCTTCTGAAAGAAAATTATCCTGTTCTGTAGCTACCTGAAGGCTGTAAACACCTTCACCCTTATCATATAATTTTATATCAGAGATCGTCTTTGAGTTTTTTAAAGTAACTGATGTAGTTCTGGTGGTGGCTAAGCTAAACTGTGCCTTGGGTATTGTCTCATCTTGAATTGCTTTTTCCTGTGTTTCATGTAAACTTTGTAATGAAATATTGGCAGGTTTGGATAATGATCCTTTATCTAGATCCTGATCCTTTGAAATACTACGTTCTGTAGTATTTATAATTCGAGTTGGAATTGAAAGTTCTTTTGGCTGATTCTCAACCGCTCTTAACGGCAATGATTTACTACTTACTTCTTCTTTTTTATCAACTTCATTCCTTATTTCTTTATCTGATAGTTCATAGTAAACTTCCTTAATTTGAATACATATTTCACCTTGTTTGTTACACAGGTCGATATCTAAAGTATCTGTTTGACTTGAAGGTCGGATCCAAATAAACATCTCTCGAGAACAGCTATCAATTACCTTTAAAGAAGTTATTTCTATCGGAATAAAAGACTGATGATCTCCTGATAATAATTGACTCCCCAACTGTAAAGCATTCTCCAACATGGTTGGGTCTAACCTATAGATATCTTCTTCTGATATCAACGATTCCGGAAGGGTTAACGCTATCAATAATTCTTTCTTATTACCATATACACTCAGAACCTCTGATAATGAAAGGTCATAAACACTATTTATCCCTTCATTTCCGATTCGCTGCTTAAGTTCAACTATATCTAAAACAGCCTTTGAGGATCCTGTTGATATAACACTACTACCCTGACAATACACCAACTCTTCTTCTCCTTCTGGATTATAAATCTCAAAATCTATAACTTCTTCGCTTTGAGGTAGCAAAGCAATAGCTACTCGTAAGGTTTCTTTAATCGGTACTGGACCAGTCCACACAACATCCCTAAACTCAACAGTAATAGCACTTTCCTTATCTGGTAAAGAGTCTGCCAACGCTGCTCTGGCCATCTCTAAATACACAGGTACAGAAAGTTCATTCTTACCAGAACCCAAAGTATAAAACTCATCTCCTATAAAAGTGGAACTATAAACCTGATGGGACAGATCTGAAATATTACTGTGAAGCAATGGGTGAAGTACTGAAGTAACCTTACCCTTTATTGATTCTTTACTATCTACTATATCTATCCAGTATCGCTCCCCGGCAAATGGATATGTAGGAAGGCTCATCAGCTTGGGACGGGTATTAACATACAACCTCTGCCAGTCAATATCCTGACCTTTGCTCCATACCTCTACCAATGATGAATAATTACCATCTTTTATCCATTGATGAACCATTTGTTCCAAGTCCAATCCTTCGGTTGCATAACCTGAAAGCAAATCCCGGTCACGTTTGACCTGTCCTTTGTAAATACCTGTTATATCATCCATACCTTTTAGATAAGATTCCAGTTTTTGAATTAACCCCTCAACTGAGCTAACCACAAAACCAATACGCTCATCCATCGATTCACGACCTACCTGAAGCGTATAAGACATAGCTTTAAGGTCCAGGGAGTTCTTCTCCTTGTTTGAAAAGCGAAGGAAATCCAATAAATCACTTACTTTCTGTTCTAATTGCAATGGTTTCTTTGCGGATAACAGGATCAAAAACTCAGAGTCCGATCCGTTAAAGGAAGGTATCTCTGAACCAATATATTCTTCTATGATCAAATGAGCATTTGAACCTCCTGCGCCAAAAGACGAAATACCGGCTATACGGGGTAGCTCTTTTCCATTCAACACAGGGGCATCCCAATCCCGGAGTTCCTGGTTAACAATAAATGGTGTTTTATCAAAATCTATATGGGGGTTTAAACGACTCGAGTGTAGCGAAGGAACTATCTGACGGTAACGCATCTGTAGCAATACCTTGGTAACACCAGCGATACCGGCTGCAGATTCGCAATGACCTATATTAGACTTGGCTGAACCTATCTGACAATAACCTGTTTTAATATCATCCGTAGCTCCCTCAAATGCTTTGGTAAGAGCGGATATCTCTATCGGATCCCCAAGTTTGGTTCCTGTACCGTGGGCTTCTATATAACTGATATGACGTGGATCCGTACCCGACACTGCCAACGCCTGACGGATAGCACCCGCCTGGGCCTTAGGGTTCGGAACACTGTATCCATTGGTTTTACCTCCATGATTTAAGGAACTTCCTTTGATGATACCATAAATATGGTTACCATCTCTTTCGGCTTCGGAAAGACGCTTTAAAATAACGGTACCTACTCCTTCTCCAGGAATATAACCATCTCCCCCCTCTCCAAAACTCTGGCAATGACCATCACTGGAAATAAACTGACCCGTACTTAACATCAGGTATTTATTCGGGTGAACGCTAACATTAACACCTCCTGCTATTCCTAAATCCGTACGACCTTCTTTTAAATCCTGGCAGGCCAAATGGATCGCAGTCAAAGATGAAGAACACATCGTATCCAACGTCATACTGGGACCGTGTAAGTTTAAAAAATAAGATACGCGATTAGCGATACTGGCATAACTACCCGATAGGGACATCGGATTACCTTTCATACTTTCTTCAGCTCCGAACAACTGGTACTCACTATACATCATCCCAACATATACTCCAACCTGACCTGGCAGTCCATCCTTATGAGGAATCTGTAAACTGGAACGGGTATACCCTGCATCCTCTATAGCCATCCAAACGTGTTGTAAAAACAAGCGCTCCTGTGGATCAATATTAGAAGCTTCTCTCGGTGATATGTTAAAAAATCTTGGATCAAACTCATCTACTCCTGCTATAAATCCTCCCCATTTACTATAATGACGACCTGCTTCTGTACGATCATCACTATAGTAATCACGCCAGTCCCATCGATCTTTTGGTACTTCTGTAATACAATCCTTTCCTTCCCGAAGGTTAGTCCAGTAAGCATCAATGTTTTCTGACTCTGGATAACGGCCACTTAACCCCACTATCGCAATCGGATCTGATGCTATTGATTTACTTGTTTCTTTTGGAATTACAATTCTACGTTTGCGATTTAATCGTATTTTACGATCACTTCTTATCTCTTGTTTAGATGCTTCTTTTACTACTTTTTCCTCAATTTTCTTTTCCGGTATAAAAAGCTTTGATAATTGGGAAGTATGAAACTTTAAAAAGTATTCTGCTAATTCCTGAATAGTTTGATACTCAAAAAATAGTGTCTTAGGTAAAGAGCCAAATGTTTTTTCCAATTTATCTGTCAAACTCATGGCTAAAATGGAGTCTATACCATATTTCTCCAATGGTGCATTAGAATCTATTCTATGAGAAGCTAGTTTTAATGAAACTGCAAATTGATCGCACAAGTATTTTTCTGTTTTTTCTTGAAGACTTTCTGTATTTATCGTCTTAACTACCTGTTGTTCAACATTAGGAAATTCTAATATAGGTTCTGCTGCTTTTTCTTGATTTTCGAGAAATGCTTTCTTTATTTGGGTTAAATTACCTCCTACCACCAAAGCTTGTCCATAACCTAACTCCAAAATTTTATAAAATGCATCTATTCCTGAATTTGCAGGCATGGGATACATTCCAAATTTTCTACGTAATGACTCCTGATTCTCTTCATCTATTTGCATTCCTCCTTCTTCCCATAATGGCCAATTGATGGATACAGTATGTCCCTTGCGGTGTCCTTTTGTAATCTGTTGATTACGATATATGGCAAACTCATCCATAAAACCATTTGCAGCTGCATAGTCCGATTGTCCAACATTTCCTAATTGGGAAGCTACCGAGGAAAACAATACCATAAAATCCAAATCTATATCCTTACTGGACTGATCCAAATTATACGTACCAATTACTTTGGGGGACAATACACTCGAAAACTCCTCTACTGTCTTTTTTATAATAAAATTATCAGAGGTCATCCCTGCACAATGCAGAATACCTTGTAATCCTCCTTTTTCTTTAACTATACCGGAGATAACCTTAGTAACTTCTTCTGCATTGTCAAGTGCTAATTGTTGGTATTCAACTTTGTTCTCTCGGATAGGAAGTTCTTCCAAAAATGCCTTCTTTTCCTGAGTCAATGCGGATCGACCTGTCAATATGATTTGGGAACGAGTAGTTTGCTTAAGAATTTCTTTGGTAAACAAAAGTCCAAGACCTCCCATACCGCCCGTGATCAAATAAACACCTTGATCTTTAAAGACTATTTTAGGATGTACTTGTGTAGCCTCTATTTCTTCTCTTTTTAGAACATAACGGATACCTTGATCATACTTTATTATTTCGTCATTTGGATTCGATTGGTTATCCTTCAATTGCACTACAAGATCATTAGTAGTAGCTTTTGGGTCAACTAAAATAAGTTGAGGAATTAGTAATGGATTTTCTAAAGCAGCTGTTTTCAACAACCCCGAAAGCCCTGCTAAAATTGTACCCTCCCCTTCATTAGGTACAACCAACTGAATCAGTACTTTTCCTTCTGGTTTATCGGTAAGTATATTTTGAATCAATTCAAAACAGGACAAAGCATATGCCTGAAATCTATCAGAAATGTGTTGTTTTTGATCTACCTGGAGTTTCCAAACTTTACTTGTTGAGAGTGAACTATTTATATGTTTTTCTGTTAATTGTGATATCTCACACAAAAGCAAATGATATTGCTCATACTCTATTTTATCACCAGAAGAAACATTCAATACCTTTGGCGACCAATCGGATTTTGCCAACAGTATACCTTTGGTTTCTCTCAGATCCCGCTGTTTTACAGCTTTGATTTTTTCTAATGCTTCTTTTTGTGTCAGCTTCCCACTGGAAACATCCTTATATATGTTTAACAATTCAAATTTCACTCGTCTAAATTTTATTAATTAATTAGAAATAAGAACATTACAAAACAGAAATCATTACTACCGTTTTGCTCTCACATTACATGTTATTAATTGTTCTTTTTGAGGTGAAGTAACTCTAAAAAATTCCTCAGCACTTGTGTATTAGCTCCAAGATCAATTTAGCTTTGCAGCTTCCTCTATTGAGATTTCATTATTCAAAACTTTCTCAATTACATCGTTATAAAAATTATCATCAAAGTATTGATTTTGTATAGTATCCTGAGAAGTACTCTCTATTTTTTCTTCCAAAATTCTGGATGAGAATCCAAGCATTTGTACACATACATTTCCTTCTTGATCACACAGGTCCAGATCTAATTTAATAACTCTATCTCCCGGTTTACAATCCGGGGCATAACGTATCCAAACATACATCTTGGAAGTACACTTAGAAATTATACGTACGGATTCCAAAGCAAAAGGCAGTAATGGTCTGGCAGGTAAGTTGTTTATATCAACCATTAAGCCAATACATGCCTGAAGCGCACTATCCATGATACCCGGATGCAAAATAAAATGATTAGGGTCATCTTTTGTTTTTATTGATAAAGTAAGTTTTGCCAAAAGTTGCTCATCTCCTTTATAAATAATAGATACACCTTGATGGGAAAGGCCATAATCCATTCCTATTTGTTTAAAGCTGGAATAAACCGTACGAGACTCAATACTGCCATCTTGCATTTGTGCTTTGAGTTGATTTATATCTCGTTTAATTGAAGTTTCATTATGTATTAAAACTGCTTGTCCCTGGCAATATATCCCCTCTTGTTGATTCTGTATTTTAGTATCAATACTATAAATTTCAAAATCGATTTTTTCTTCTGTATTATTTCCTTCTTCACTAGTAAACAAACTAATGAAAGTTTGTTTATTCGTATTAACATACATTGGTTTTAGCCAGACTACATTTTGTAGTTCTACAATACATTTTTCCTCATAAATTGCTAAGGCATGATAAAATGCTGCTCTTGCCATTTCCAGATATGCTACTGCGGGTAATACTTTATATCCATTTACCTTATGATCTTTTAAGAAGAATTCCTGACCATCAAAAGTGGTGATATAGCATTGCTGGTTTAAATCAGAAATGTTTTGGTGTAATAAAGGGTGTATCATTGAAACTAATGTTTCTGATGCCTGTATACCTTCCTTATTTTTTGATGTATTTAACCAATACCTTTCTTTAGCAAAAGGGTATGAAGGCAAAGGGATTCGATTGACTTTTTCTCCTTCATATAACCTATACCAATCCAGTTTCAGACCTTTAATCCATAGATCTATTAAGCCTGACAACTTATTTTCAATAATCCATTTATCAATAATTTGTTGTAGATCTGCATCAACGCCAAACAGGTTTTGAATATCATTATCTTGTTTAACTCTTCCGATCCAGGTATTCGTAATGGTACGTTCTCCATTGATAAAGGCCTCCAGCTTTTTAACTAATTCTTCTATAGAATCTACAATGAATCCTAAACGTTCTTCCATTGCTTCCCTACCCACCTGTAGAGTATATGCCAACTCTGTTAGATTTATAATTTCGGTTGACTGATTCTTTTCTTTTTGATTATTAATAAAATTCAGCAAATCAGTAGCCCTTTGCAATAATTGCTCCTGGGTTCTGGCAGAAATTGGAATAATAACAGGATTATTCTTGCTAATTATCTTTTGCTCTTCAGGATACAAATATTCCTTTACTACAATATGTGCATTGGTTCCACTATGTCCGAAAGAATTTATAGCTGCCATTCGAGGTGTTCTTTCTAATGGTCTCCAATCAAGGACTTCTGTATTGATATAGAAAGGTGAATCTGTAAATTCAATCAGGGGATTCATAGTTTTAAAATTCAACAACTTAGGAATCTTATTCTTTTGTAAGGATAACAAAACCTTTATTAAACCAATAACACCTGCCGCGGCCGCCGCGTGACCAACATAAGATTTGGCACTACCAACAGCACAAAATTCTTTTTTCTCAGTAAAGTTCCTGAAAGCTCTTACCAAAGCATTTGTTTCTATAGGATCCCCCAGCTTAGTTCCGGTACCATGTGCTTCTACATAATTGATTTTTTCCGGATCGATATTAAATTTGTTATAAATATCTACGATAAGTTTTTCCTGCGCAGCTCCATTAGGAGCTGTTATACCATTACTTGCCCCATCCTGATTAATTCCTGATCCTGAAATAATTCCATAAATTTTATCTCCGGATTTCACCGCATCTTCCAGGCGTTTCAATACAACAATACCAACTCCTTCTGACATGATAGTACCATCGGCAGTCTGATCAAAGGTAAAACATCGACCTTTTGGTGATAGCATCTCAATTTTATCCAGTCGAATTAATACATTCTGATCCAAACAAGCATTTACTCCTCCCGCCAGGGCCACATCTGTTTCCTTATTTCTTAAACTTTCGCATGCCAAATGCAAGGCTACGGCTGAAGATGAACAACCGGTATTAACCACAAAAGAAGGACCATTCAGGTTTAAAATATAGGATAATCGAGAAGCTATAATAGCATCAGAATATCCTGTAAAAGTATCTCCCGTATATCCAGTGGGTTCAGCACCAATATATATTCCGGTTTGAGTTTCTGAAAAATCCCGAGGATTGTACCCTGCATTTTCAATTGCTTTCCAGCTTTCTTGCAGCACCAATCGCTGATGAGGATTCATAGATTCTGCTTCTTTAGGAGAAATATTGAAAAACAACGGATCAAAACAATCTCTTTCTTCTAAGATTCCTCCCCATTTACATCGGGTTTTACCTGGCTGTTTTGTGGTACTAAAATAATTGCTTTGATCCAAGTAAGAATCCGGAAGCTCACTCACACCATCAATTCCATTCTCCAAATTGTTCCAAAATTCTTCAATGTTATCTGCTTTAGGGAACATTCCGGAGATTCCTACCACTGCAATTTCAGATAAGTTTGGATTCGTTTGTTCCGAAGATAATTCTGAAAAAGAGTTTTTATTAATTTGGAATCTATTTCCCGTTAAATTAAAAGGTATAACAGTTTCCTTATTGTTATGACTTTTTGATAGTTCTTCCGGGTCTTCTATGGCTAAAACATCTTGTTGTTGTTCTACAGGTAATTTTATTTTTTCCTTATATGTATTGACAATATGTTTCTCTAAGCGGTTTACCGAAGAATGCTCAAAGATGATTGCTGTATTTAAGGTAATAGCAAGAGCTTCATTAATTTGATTGATAAAACTTACTCCAAGTATTGAATCTATCCCATAGTCTGAAAAGGCAATATTGTGATCGATACTTGTTAGAGAAATTTTCAAAGTTTTTGACAGGCTATCCAAAATTACCCCTCGAGTATATTCTGAAATATTTTGTGAAGGTTTTGGGCTTAAACCAGAGCTTTTTAAAGGTCTTGATATCTTCTTTTTAGGTTGTTCCGGTTTGTTTTTCCCCGAAACAGGTATATGAGAAAGTCCTTTCTGTTTTTGTATTTTAAATGTTTTACGTCTTACTACACCATTACTTTGAGCCAAAACTATCTGTTGTCCCAGACTATGTGTTTCCTCGGCTGGGAAAATAACCTTTTGGAAACCTTCTTCTTCCAAAATTTTCTGCCATCCTTCAGGTGTTACTCCAGGGCTTCCTTCCATCCTTACCTCAGCATCTTTGAAAAGCCACCATCCATCCAATAATCCGAAAGTAAGATGATTAAAAAGTGCCGGAGTACTTAATTCATTGATAAATAAATATCCATCAGAATTCAGTATAGCTTTTGCATTACATAAGGTTTGTCGGATGTCGCTTGTTGCATGCAACACATTAGTTGCTATTACAAGGTCATATGAACCTGCTTCAATTCCCTGGTCTTCTATTGGTTGTTCTATATCCAATCGCTGACAACGTACGTAAGGATTGTCTGGTACATATTTTTCTTCTGCATGAAAAAAGAAAACCTTTGAAAGATCTGTGTAGCAATATTCATCTATAGAAGTTTTGAAGGGCTTTAATTTTGAAAAAACTATCGCTGATGTTCCTCCCGTTCCTGCTCCAATCTCCAATATTCTAAGTTTTGCTTCCGGATCAAATTCCAATTTTTGTTGTACATACGTAGCAACTGCATTAGCTATTATTTCATTAAAGGTATCTGATTTTAAGTTGTTTTTATATACCCCTTCAACTTTTTCCATAGAAGCATTCGGAAATATTATATCTGTCGCTAAAACTTTACCAGTTAAAATCTCTGGTAATCTTTCCAGACAATTATCAACAAGTGTTATCCATGCTCTCTGATCAGGGTTTTGTATGTGTTTTTCTTTTTCTACTTCCCACTTATTCCATACTTCCTCTACATTCTTCTTTTTCAGGTAGCTGATAGTCCCTTTTTTAAACTTAACATATCCGTTTTGATTAAACCTTTTAAAACAGTTATCCCACCAGGAAGCATATTTATCTATAATCCCACATTGTTTCCTTACATCAGAAATTTTAAGGAATTTTTCCTGATTATTTGATTGTATCAACTGTTCTATTTGGCAATATAACATTTGAAGTAGCCTATCTTCGAGTTCGCTTTTTTCTTCAGCCGCTTTTAGTTGATTTATTTTTTCTTGTGGAATTTCAATGTCCTGTGCAGACAGTTCTATTGAAGGTAATACTGATTTTTTTTCATAAGAAATGAACTCTTTTTGGTTGCAATTCATTAATTCCTTTATAGGTTCTGATGCTTTCATACATAAAACCTGACGAATTCTTCCATTGCGCAGTTCCGTGATAAATTGTTCGAAACATGTGTAACCTTCATCGTCTTCAAGGGCTTTAAAATTATCTGTCAAAATTTCCTCATTACCTTCTTTCATTGTATCCAATGAGGATTTCCAGAATCCCCAGTTTATAATTCCTATCGGAAATTTTGACTCTTTTCTTACTGATTGCACCAGACTATCGGCATATGTTATTCCACTAGCGTAAGCAGACAGTTTGGATGCTCCTGAAAAAGAATAGGCTTGTCCTGATGAAAAATAACACATGAAATCCAGTGCCTCTTTTTTCAGGGCCGTATAGAAAACCCAACTCCCCTGAGCTTTCAGGTCAAAAATGGAACTAAATTCTTTTTCTGTAGTTTGATCTAAGGAATTTTCAAAATTGAAGACCATTCCTGAAAAAATAGCTCCATTAATAGTAGTGTATTTTTGTTTTATGGAGGACATAGCTTCCTTCATAGCTTCCAGGTTTGTTACATCTGCTTGCAAGTACTCTAAATTACCTTTGTATTCATCAAAGGATTGCATAGCAGTTTTCACCTTTTCGGAGGTTATTTCGCTTCTTCCTATCCATACTACAGAAGCTTCATATTTTTCTATCAATTGATGAGTAATAATCTTTCCTACAGTACCGCTCCCTCCAATAATCAGATAGACACCATTTTGACGAATTGCAGTTATATCCTGTTTATTCCAGTTTAACTTATATAGTTTCTGTTGGTATCTTTTTCCAGATCTGATCTTAAATACTTCTCCTCTATCCGAAGGAGGTTCTTGTAGAGTCATTTGTAGTAATTGAGCCTGGTCTTTTGCCGTCTCTAAATCTTTTGCAGATACATCTAAATTTCTAATACGGAATTGATAACTCCCTTGTGCAAGGGAATAGGCTAAACCTGTAATTCCTGCTCCATTAAATTGATTTGCCTCTGTATGATGGATCTTATGTGTATCCAATGTTAATACATAAGTTTCAATTTTTTCGTTAATGCTATTTTCCTGTTTAAGGAATTTGATAAGACGTAAAAACTGGATCTCTTGCGCCTCGTAATTTTGCTTTAATTTTGTTTGATTAATTGGTTGAGAAAATTTCTTTTCAAGAGAAAGGAAATACAAGATATCTATCGCACCCATATTTTGTAAACAGGTTTGAAAACCTTTAGGGTCGTGTATTCCACATTGCCATTCTTTATCTGACACCTTTACTGTTTTATCTGAAATCCTAATAACAAAAATTTCATTTCCTTTATTCCGGTTATAATATTTTTGTATTTCTTCTTCAAATCCTGAGGTATTTCCACTACATACGACCAATATGTTTTTATGAGTTGTTTCAATTCTTGATGGTTCAACAGGTTGTTCTTCCCATTGCGGTTGATAACTAAGATCATCCCAATTCAGGTCATCTGCTATCATAGATGTCTTGCTATAAAGAGATAAAAACTCAGAAGTTTTTATCAACTCTAAACCTCTCATAATAACAATAATCTTACCGTTTGCATCACATAGATCAATATCTAGTTTTATAAAATTGTTTTGGGACTCTTCTTTTGATACTATTCTAATCCAGGCAAACATTTCCTCTGTATAAGGAGCAATCACCATCAGAGTTTCCAGGGTTAAGGGCATCAATGCTTTTGTTCCTGAAGATAGCATTGTACTCGCTTGTAAAACACCTTCAATTATCCCCGGATGTAAGACATATTTTTTATGCTCTGTAAATGGTAATACAAGTTTTGTCAATATTTGTCCATCCTCAAAGTAAATTTCATCAAGAACCTGAAAAGATTTCTCATAGTTTACTTCATCCTTTTTTAAAGTATTATATATACCGGATATTTCTATCTCTTCTGTTTTGATTTGTTTTTTAAGTTCTGAAATATTCAATTTTGGGATTTCAGGTTTTGTTATTAGTGTTGCATTTCCAACACAATAAGTTTCCTGAGTTTCTTTCTCTTGATTTTTTATTTCATATAGAATTCTGTTATCATTGGCTACCGATAATGAAATCCCTATATTTTTATCTTTATCAATCAGACATGGCACTCTCCACTCTATATTATTTAATTCTATAGCCATAGAGTTTTCTATAGAAGGTACAGCCTCTTCGACCGCTGTTCTTGCCATTTCCAGGTATACCCCTGCTGTAATTATTGTATTCTCCTGATATCGATACCCAGCGATAATAGGCTGTTCTACGCTAAAAGTTGAACTATAATTTTGTTCAATAAGATTTGAGGTATTATGATGTATTAATGGATGGATGCTATTACCAGCTATTTTCGAATATTTTTGAGAAATATCCGTCCAATAACGATCTTGTGCAAAAGGGTAAGCAGGTAATGCAATGCGTTTGGGCAGGTTTTCTCCATAGAATTTTTTCCAATCGATACTCAAGCCTTTCACCCATAACTCCATCAGTTTGTACAGTTTTCTTCTGACAATCCATTTTTCAATTGCTTCTTTCATATCATCATCTCCATTGATGATATTCATATCTTCCTGATCTTGTTTTACTTTACCGAAAAAGACTCCTTCTATTGTTTCCGAACCTTCTAGATATGCTTCAAGTTTTTCGATTAATTGATACTTCGTATTCACCAGGATCCCTAGTCTTTCATCAAACTCTTCTTTACAAACCTGAAGACTATATGCTAAATCCGGTAATTCGAAAGTGTCTGTGGATATTGAGATCATATCCAGCAAATCCTGAGTTTTTTGATGCAACTGCTCTTCTGTTCTTGCAGAAAGTAGGATCATTACCTTTTCGTCATTTATCTCGGTAGGAGAAGTGTATTTACTCTCTTCAGAAACCAAAAATTCTTCTATTACCACATGTGCATTGGTACCACTTCTTCCAAAAGAACTGACAGCTCCTATATAAGGGTTACCTTGATCTCTGTTCCATTCTCTTGTCTCTTTGTTGATAAAGAAAGGGCTATCTTTCCAGTTTATATAATCGTTTTCTTCTGTACAGTTGAGACTTGCAGGTATTTGACGATGTTGCATTGCTTTCAGTAGGTTAACTACACTTACCAATCCCGATGCTGCCAATGTATGTCCTATATTACTTTTGCAACTGGTTAATGCACAATACCCTTGTTGTGTAATGGAATTTTGGTTTCCTTTTAGTTTTTTGAAAGCTTTGGCCAATGCATTTATTTCAACCGGATCACCTAACTTAGTTCCAGTACCGTGAGTAACAATGTATGAGAGATCATTTATGTTGATTTGATGATCAGTATAGATTTTCTCAATTAATGCAGCTTGTCTATCTCCATTCGGAGCTGTAACCCCATTTGTCTTTCCGTCAAAGTTAATTCCGCTAGCTTTAATAGTACCATAGATTGTATCATTTTCTGCGATAGCAGCGGATAGTGGTTTCAGCATTAGAACTACTACAGATTCTCCTACTCCAATACCTTTGGCATTTTTTGAAAACGTATGACAACGTCCATCTTCCGAGAGCATACCTGCATCACTCATCATCACGTAACTTTCCGGAGAAAGTAATAATGAAACTCCAGCAACAATGGCTGCTTTACATTCTCCCAAACGTAAACTGGAAACTGCCTGATGGAGTGCTACTAATCCTGAAGAGCAAGCTGTATTCGTAGCTATAGTAGGCCCTTGAAGATCCAAAAAGTAAGAAAGTCTTGAGCTTATCATTGCATTACCGGTAGTAGTTATTCCCTGTTTCCCGGTAATTTGATCGTATTGCCCTTCTTCCATTCCTACAAAAACCCCTATTCTTTCTCCTTTGATATCTTTTGGGGATATTCTGGCATCTTCAATAGCTTTATAGGTTTCTATCAGTAACAAACGTTCTGCCGGATCCATATACTCAGCTTCACGAGGTGAAATTCCAAAAAACAAAGGGTCAAACTCATCAACTCCAGGAATAAAACCTCCTTTATTAGTTGTTATCTTATTATTGTTATTTCCCCGTGTTATGTAATAATCACTCCAATCCCACCTGTTTGCAGGTATTTCGGTAATGGCATCTTTGCCTTCTGCGAGTATTGACCAAAGTTGATCTACTGTTTGTGCTTGTGGAAAACGTCCTGACATTCCCACCACGGCAATAGGTTCGCTATTAGATAAAACTGAGTGTTTCGAATAAAACTGCGAAGGAAACGACTTGTCAGTTTTTTTATTAACTCTCTTATAATCAGTATTTTTGGATTCGGTAATGTAAAAATCGTTTATCTGATCAACATACTCCTCCAGAATATAGTCTGTTAATTTTTGAATTGTAGTTGCACTAAAGAATACTGCTGGTGTTATTTCTACTCCAAAATAAGTCGTTAACCTGGTGGCCAATTTGCTTAAACTAATGGAGTCGAAACCATATTCTGTAAGGTTTTTATCTATTCTTAATTGACCAGGGTTGATTTTGGTCAGATTTGCTATTTGTTGTTTTAGATCATTGGTTACATACTCTTTTATGGAAATTCCATGATCGTAAAGTTTCTTTTTATTTTCTCCAAGGTCGTTTGTGTTAGTCAATACATTTTCTATTCTGTGTAGTTGCTCTGTATCGTACAAACGATTTAAAACCTGCTCTATCCTTGATGGTTTACCTAACATAACCAAGGTTTGCAGTTTATCTGTTTTTAACAAATCCTGCCATAAAGCTATTCCCCGAGATGTTTTTAAAGGTTCCTGCCCACTACTTTTTAAATAAAAAGAAGCCTGTTCTGCATCACTGGTTCCCATTCCTCCTTCTTCCCATAATGGCCAATTGATCACCATAGTCTTACTTCCTATCCCTTCTTTTTGCTCTCTATAAAAACTATACGCCATTTGGAAACGACTTGCAATGGAATAATCACAAGACCCAAAATCTCCTAAGAAAGCTGATACTGAAGAAAAATAACAGATAAAATCCAAAGAAGACTGATCTAATATCTTATCGAGCATAATAGTCCCTAAGGTTTTGGGGTAAAGTGTAGTTTTAATATCGTCTGTTGATCTCTGATCAAACGGTTGGGAAGAAGCCACTCCTGCCGCATGAATAATCCCCGAAACCTCAAAAGGTAGTTGTGATCGCAATGCCAACATCGCTTCTTCATTACTTACATCAACCGAACGATAATATACCTGTCCTGCTCCCGCATTTTTTATTATTTCAATTTGCTCTTCAATTACTGAAGATATTGGAGATCTACCAATCAGTAGTAAATTTGCCTGGTAATTTTCTGCCAAAAAATGAGCGAATTGTAAACCTAGTTTTCCACATCCTCCGGTAATTAAATAATTCCCTTTTTGTTTAAGAACTGATTCGTTGGTTATTTTGCCCGGTTCGAAAGGTCGTAAAGACAACTTATGTCTTTGATCATTTTTATACCATACTATCCCATTACTCTGTAATGTTTCAGTCATCAACTCGATTGGATAAATCGGTGAATTGATATAAAACAGTGATAATTCTGTATTTGGTAAAAGGAGTTTTAAGGATCTTTCAAAGCCAATCCAGGAATAATCCCAACAGGTACTTATTTCCTGTATATCATAATGTCCAACAAGTGTTATTTTATCAACAGGTAAAGCAGATGATCTGATCATTTTAAACAGATCAAATAATCTGTAAACACCTTCTTCTCCCATGTCTTTTGCCCATAAATAAAGAATGTGTATTGGTTTGTGCTCCTGATGGTTCACAACAGCAAGTATTTTTTCTATATCTGCTGTATTCTCCGGACTACATTTATATAATTGAGATGTGGCTCTTTGATAGCGATCAGACTGTTCTACAACTATAATCTCGGGTCCGTTTTCTGGTATTTCTTTTGCCAGCATTTTGCTGAACTCATTATCAGCAAAAACTATAGTTGAGTGATTTCTTTTCTTTATTGGAGTAATTGTATGTTGTTCCTTTTTCCAATATTCGTCAAAAAATAGTGTCTGAGTTATCTCTTGTTCAGCTACTGGTTCTATGCTGTTTTTGCTCTCATTCTCCTCAATCCAATATCGCTCTTTGGTAAAAGGATAGAGTGGTAATTCAATACGTCTGGGTTTAATTTCTCCATACAATTTATTCCAATCCAGGTTATAGCCCTGAACCCATAAATTAACCAGATTGGATAACTTTTTCTGCTGTATCCATTTATCTATCGTTTCTTGTAAATCTGTATCTTTTGAAAATAATGAAATTGTATTTTCATTATTTTCTGTTTTTCCTACAAATACATCCTGAACTTGTTTTTTACCATCAATAAATTCTTTCAGTTTTTCTACCAACTGATCCTGAGTATTTGCTACTACTCCCAAGCGGTATTCCATTTCCATTCTTCCAACTTGCATCGTATATGCTATCCGATCAAGGTCGCAAGATTGTTTTTGTTTATTTACATACTCCAGTATGTCAACAGCTTTTTGTGTTAACTGTTCTTCTGTTTTTGCAGATAAAGGGAAAATATAGCCTGTATGATTATTTTTTGAATTTAGAGTGTTAGTATCTCCGGAATTATATTCGGATATGACCATATGAGCATTAGTACCACTGAATCCAAACGAGCTAATTGCCGCTTGTCGTTGTTGATTTTGGTCTATGGACCAATCTTTGAGCTGAGTATTAACATAAAATGGACTGTTATCTATATTGATATGCTCATTCAGGTTTTCGAAATTAATAGTTGGAGGTAACTTTTTATATTTCAATGACATCAAAAGCTTGATTACCCCAGCGACGCCTGCAGCCATTAAACAATGACCAATATTACTTTTGACAGAACCAATTGCACAATATTCTTTTTCTGAAGTATATCTTTTAAAGGATTCTACTAAAGCTTCTACTTCAATTGGATCTCCCAATTTAGTTCCTGTCCCGTGTGCCTCAACCAACTGGATAGAGGATGGATCTATTTTGTGGTTATTATAAACTTCCTGTTGTAGCTTTGATTGGGCTTCAGTATTCGGTGCTGTAATCCCGTTTGTCTTTCCATCCTGGTTAATACCCCAACCTTTGATCACTCCCAGAATATTATCTCCATCTCTTTCGGCATCTTCAAGTCGTTTTAGCATAACAACTCCAACCCCTTCGCCCGGAACAAAACCATTGGCTTTTTGATCGAAGGTATGGCATTTGCCATCTGCTGATAACATCCCCATTTGAGAAGTCTTGATATGCATGTCTGCTCCCGCACCCACGTACACACCCCCTGCCAACATAAGATCACTCTGACCTAAAATTAATGAATCACAAGCATTAGCAATCGCTACCAATGAGGAAGAGCAAGCTGTATCAATTGTTAAACTAGGGCCTTGCAGGTTTAAAAAATAGGATATCCTTGCTGCCAGTATCGAATTATTTCCTCCTGTAAAACCGTAAGCACTTGTTCGTATATGATCGGATAACAAATGATAGTCTCCTTGTCCACAACCAACAAACACGCCGCATTTACTTTTCTCTAATAATTGAGCATTATAACCCGCATTTTCTATGGCATGCCAGCAAGTTTGTAGAAACAGCCTTTGCTGTGGATCCATACATTCTGCTTCGGATGGTGAAATATTAAAAAATAAAGGATCAAAAAGGTCATATTCTTCAAGTGCACCCATCCATTTACTATACGTTTTTCCAGGGGTAGCTTCTCCATCGTGATAGTATTTTGAAATATCCCATCGTTGTTGGGAAATTTCACTGATGCAGTTCTTTCCTTCTGCTATATTACTCCAAAAGGTTTCTACATCATTTGCCATAGGAAACTGACCTGCCATACCAATAATGGCTATGGATTGTAGTTGATCGTTTGATTTTGCCTCCTGTTTTTTTATAGATACTTCTGATTTTGAAGCAATTTCTCTTTGATCTGATGATAAAACATCTATATCCCGAGGTTTTATTGGTGTATCGATAACAGGTATTACTTCCTTCTGAACAGGTAATACTCCTAACTTCTTCATTTCTTCTTTAACAAAACCACTAAATTCTATAAGGTTTGGATAACTATATATTTTGGTTGCGTTAATAGAAATCTTATATTTTTCATTGATCTTTCTAATCCAGGTTACTCCAATGATTGAATCTAAACCAAGATCCACAAACTGGCTGTCTTCTTCAATCTCTTCTTCTTCCATATGTAGTTCCTGAGCCAACAAGGTTTTGAGATTGGTTTTAATCATTGGTAATACATCAGCCGCTTGCTGTTGTTGTTTTTCAGCAATCCCTAAAACAGGTTTTTCCTCAAGGGATGTATATTCCTGAGCATCTTCTGAAGTATTATTGAAATTACCTTCAATGCGTTCCAGGGTATCTGATCGTCCTACAAAAGTCTTCTCATGCATAGCTAGTTCCAAGGTATACGTATCTTCCAAACGATCTTTGATATAAGAGGTCATTTGATTCTTGAACGCAATTAAGCTACTTCTCGAATTACGAGTTAGCTCTTTTGCCAATGTAAATGCAAACTCACTTATCTCTTTACGTGACACTACTGGTAAGGGTATTCCTTTTTGTTTTAGTATCTGACCAGGATATTCAGTCCCTGTCAGTAGAGTCCCACGAGCAAGATCGTACCCAATGCGATTAGGAAAAATCAATGTTGAACCTGCTCCCGGTGTAAAACCATAATTCATATAAGGACTTACATAATGACTCTCTTTACTCAAGATGGGGAAATCACTGAACATACCCATTGACCAGCCTGCTCCAATACCATGACCTTGCATCGCTGCAATCACCGGAATATTACAGTCCATAGCTAAGTGATATATTGCAGTGTCAGTAAATTTAATTTTACCTTCCTGAATATCTAGTAGCATTTCTTTGGTTCCTCCGGAGATGAAATAACTATCATACCCTGTCAATACCACTACTTTATAGATTGAAGACTCTTCTATATGATCAAAAACCTCTATCATACCTTCCATGAAGGCATCTGAAAACATATTCCTCGCCTCCCGGTCTTCCATAATGATCTCGACAATACCCTCAGGATGTAAAATAGCTTTGATTACTTCTGATTGTAAGGCTATTCTTGTTGGTTCCTCTGGAAATGTCGTGGATCCTTCTTCATTTATAACCCATAATGGTGACTCGTCTAGTACCGATCCTATCAATGATCCCTGGGCCTTTCTCCAGGTTTTTATAACTGCAATAGGTAACGATGACCAGTATCCTGCCTGGTCTAAGGCCTCGGTAATAGGATCTGCCGAAACCACTACAGAACCAACCTCTTGTTGTAACTCTAATCCACTATACTCCCTACCTGTTAACAGTACCTCCTGGGCCATATAATCTCCTAACCCACGAACAAAAAACGGAAGCGATATCCTACCCAATTCTGAAACTCCAACCAGACCCAAAGCACAATACATACCTTCGCTATGATAGATACACATATCACAACACTCACCCAGTAGCCAACCCAGATCTGTAGCATTGCCTTCAAAAACTCCAATAACAGGAACAGAAGCTTTAATCAATAAATCTTGAAGTTGTTTGATTTCCTCTACTGAACTTGATAAATCAGATACGCTTAAAAAATCTTTAGCAGCACTACTAAGAACAATTACCTTATAAGTCGATCTATTTTCTATCTGGTTTAAAATATCTTCTAAACCTGAAATTAAAGTCTTTAACTTATAGTTTTTACTACCCGTATCTATTCGAATACTTAACACTCCTGATATCGGAATATCTAATTGTAAATATTTGGATCGGGTGGTTACCCTATTATCAGACCCTGTAAATTCTTCTGTACTAAAGATATTTACCTGTAATAATCCTGCTACTTGCTTTTCTAGATTACGACCAAGATGTTGTTTTAATAAACCAAGAGAAGTTACAGGCTTCTCACTCAAGGATCGGGATAGATCCTCTACATACTGGTCAACTTCATTAGAAGCTACAATCGGAATACTCCAACCTCTTTTCTTCAAAGAAGCACCTGTACATACTCCAAAACGATATAAAAAATCCCTGGATAATACAGCGCCAAAACGCTCGGTAAATAACGATTCCTCTTCCTTAGTAGGAAATAGTCCTTCTTCAGTGTCGGTATATCCATAGCGAGATTCCTTACTACAAACCATAAAATCACATAAGGCTCCAAGCAAGAAACCTGCTCCCTTTGCATCTCCCTGCATCTCTGCTATTATTGGATAAGGAAAAGATGCGACTGCATTGTAAAGCCCCTGAGCTAAACACTCATTATAAGAGTCACGACCTCCCTGAAGGAAAGTTTTAGTCGTTCCTCTTATTATCAAAACTTTTAATCCCTGAAGATCTTTTACATAATCAAAGCTATGTACCAAATCTCCTATAAGTTCTTCTGAAAGAAAATTATCCTGTTCTGTATCTATCTCAAGACTGTAAACACCCTGACTTCGATTATATAATTTTATATCAGAGATTGTCTTTGATTTTTTTAAAGTAACTGATGTAGTTCCGGTGGTGGCTAAGCTAAACTGTGCTTTTGGTATTACCTCATCTTGAATTGCTTTTTCCTGTGTTTCATGTAAATTTTGTAATAAAATATTGGCAGGTTTGGATAATGATTCTTTATCAAGATCCTGATCAGAAGATACAACGTTATCTTCTTTGGTATCTAAGACTCTTAAAGGAATCTGGACTTCTACCGAAGTGTTATCTTTTTCCTGAAGTTTCAGAGGAGTTAATTCGGAATGTTTTTTTACAATATCCTTTTGTTTTTTATAAGAAGCCCAATATCCTTTTTTATGGTCAAAAGGATATGTTGGAATCTCAAGAGTTTTAGTTGCTACAGGGCATAATTTTATCCAGTCTATATTCTGTCCCAAACACCATTGCTCTGCTATATGCTTCAAATCCAAGCTGTCAATATTAACGTTGTTATTTTCCAGCTGGTTTAATTTTGATTTTTTAATACTACCCAGGTAAATGTCAGGCTTAGATGTTCCTTCCAAAAAGTTTTTCAAACATGTTTTAAGCTCCTCCAGAGTATGATATGGAAAAGCTAACCTATGCTCCATCTCTTCCCTGGTGGTTTGTAAAGTATATGCTAATTGATAGGGAGTTATAGCAGGGTTTTGATCTACATACTCCAACATGTTTTTTGCATAACTCTTCAGTATTTCTTCTCGTCTTGCTGATAACACGAATAAATGTGGCCCCTCAATTACATTGGAATTCTCTATCTTATCATTTTCATAAGATTCAACAACTACATGGGCATTTGCTCCACCAATTCCAAAACTACTTACTCCTGCAATTACGGTTGTTTTATTTTTATCGGGGAACCATTCCATTCCATTTTCCAGGATATGAAAAGGTTTATTCTCTATTTCAATTTTGTTATTTATATTTTCAAAATTCCGGGTTGGAGGTAAATAATTATGCCTCATTGCCAAAATTACTTTAAGCAATCCGGCAATTCCAGATGCCGCTTCTAAATGACCTATATTGGTTTTTACGGATCCTATTCCACACCAAGGTGCATATTCTTTATTTTTTTGATCTTGTAATAATTGAAAAGCCTTCGTCAAACCCAAAATCTCTATAGGATCTCCCAAACTGGTTCCTGTACCATGAGCTTCTATATATGATACCTTTTGAATATCAATATTGGCTTTTGAATAAGCTTCTTC
Organism: Aquimarina atlantica; assembly: GCF_000626715.1. GTDB lineage: Bacteria > Bacteroidota > Bacteroidia > Flavobacteriales > Flavobacteriaceae > Aquimarina > Aquimarina atlantica. The sequence goes on from NZ_AQRA01000010.1 coordinate 140,303, forward strand.
AATGAGCTGTTTTTGTTTGTTTGGGTTAGGAACCGTTACCCCTCCTGAGTAGCCTCCATGATTTATGGCTGTGCTTTTAATTAAAGCCAGCACATTATCATTATCTGCTATTGCCTTGGATAACGGTTTTAAAAGAAGCATTACAGCGCCTTCGCCACGTACATATCCATTAGCTCTTTCATCAAAAGTGTAGCATTTACCATCGACACTTAACATATTGGATTCTTTGTAAGCAATACTCTTTGTTGGTTCACACATAAGGTGAATACCTCCAACTATGGCTTGTTCGCATTGGTTTTGTTGGATGGCTACAACTGCATTATTTATGGCAACCAAAGATGAAGAACAAGCTGTATCAATGGTTAAACTTGGTCCATCAAGATCATAAAAATATGAAATCCTATTCGAAAGCATTGCCATTGCTGTTCCGGTAGCTGAAAACTCTTTAATTTCAGGATTTTTATGTAGTAAAGTTTCATAATCACTACCGCTAGCTCCTATAAATACACCGGTTTTACTATTTTTTAGTAAAGAAGGTTTATAGCCAGAATTTTCAATTAATTCCCAGGTCAATTCAAGAAGAATTCTTTGTTGAGGATCTATTAATTTTGCCTCTCGTGGAGATATTTCGAAAAAAGATGCATCAAACTTATCCACATCTTTGATATACCCTCCATAGTTGATGCCTTTATGAATACCACCTATATCTATATTTTCTGGCCATTCCCACCTCTCTTCGGGAGTATTAGTGATGCAAGAATTTCCATTCACTAAATTTTCCCAAAACTCTTCTTTATTATTTCCTCCAGGCACTTTTAATGAAAGCCCTATAATCGCAATATCATCAGAATTTATATGATTTCTCTTAGTATTTACAACTTCATTATCTTCTTTTAAATCAGATAAAGCACTATGGCCAGAAAGTAGAAAAGATGCAATTTCTTTCACTGTAAATAATCCATAAAATGTACTTGGATTACTTTGCAAATCATACTCTATATTGAGATGTTCTGAAAGTTCGGTATATACAATGGACTCAACGCCAAATCTTCTTAAATCTGTATGGATTGTAACCTCATTACTTTCTAAAATTTTAGAAAAAAAGCTGATTATAGTTTCGCATAATTGTTCTTCACTTAAATCACTATTCTTTTTAATATTTTGATTAAATATTGAGCGATTATCCGAAAACTTAGCAGTTTTCAAATCAGGTGTATTTGGTATTGAAAAAGGCTTTTTTTCCTCTTCTTTTTCTCCTCTAGCCCAAATGCTTGCAATGTTTAATGGCTTCGATAGTTTTTTGATCGTAAATATCTTTGCTATCAGCATCCCATCCTTTTCTCTTACAAGAGAAGAACTTAGTTTGATTGTGTCCTTATCCAGGAAAGAAAACTGTTCCAGATTATATACTAACTCTTCATTTGCATTAGCATTTCCATAATAGTGTATATCCCGAGCAATCGTAGAACTGGTCTTAGCCCAATTATAGTTGTCGATTTCTCCAATGTAATTTTCCTGAAAAAAACTCAATTCGCATTTATCGCTTATTTTAGGATACGAAGCAAAATATAAAAGTCCAACACCATTGATATCATCATAAGAATCAATTTGATATTTTTTTTGAAACAATGGTTCTATATCGGTAGAGATATTAAAAGAGCTATCATTAAGAATTATTTCTTTTACATCATTATATTCTTCATTTTTTTCTGACTGAAAAAAACAGGATTTCACTTTAAAAAAGTTTTTTGCAATTTCAGGAAGTTTGTTGTGGGCCGGAATATTTTTATGCTCTACGTTTAAGGGTGTTCCTTTTTCCAGTTTCTGGTTATTTCCGGAATTTCGAGAAGAAAAAACGGACATTAATTCTGTTTTTATGTCTTTATTATCTCCGCTCACCTGACCATTACTAAAAAACATCTTTTTACCATACTTTGACAGATGGCTTTTAATCTTTATTTCTTCGTTTTCACTAAATTCACCCAGGCAATTATTAGATTCCCATTTTATTCGAACAAAGCTAGCATACAACCTATTTCCATTACTATCAATCAACTTGTCTGATTCTGTTTTCAGTCCTTCTGATATCATTTTCCAGTGTATATCACCTAGTTCTTTCATTAACCAGTTTTCGGACAGACCATCCCATAACATTTGTGGTATGTTTAAACTATATATTCGATTTTCAGACACTTTATTCATTGTATTTATAATCATTAAAATTGGGAAACAATCCTATACCAAACTTTTTATAACCTTGGTTAATTGAATATAATTTGAGATCTCAATGGGTAGGATGTATATATAATGCACCTCTTTTAGAAATTTTCTCTAACGTATGCTCTATTGCAATAAAAAATTAAGTAAAGAGATTATATCTGATTTTTATATCATCATTTCTTCGGGTTGATCAACTTCCCGAACATAATCTACTACTGCATTACGGTATTTTTCTTTATCTAATATTTTGGGCATTTTTGCAAATGCAAAAGGTAACATACTAGGGATTAACCAATTTGCCAGCGCATACGGGAAATACCCCCCAGGATCCTCTGCATCATAAATAAACTCATACTCGATCTCACCATTTTTCAAAGGAGTATATCTCCATTTGTTATGCATTTTAGTTACCCTGTGGTAACGTTTATTGATGGGTAATTTATCTGGTACACCAACAAAATTAAATTTCATTTCTTTACTAACAGGATCTTGTGAAAACTCGGATTTAACCACATATTCTCTAACTTTAAAAGGAGGAAAAACTTTCTGTTTAAAAGTATAATATACAAGTTCTGGATACATTGAATCATCTATATAATGCGAATCAAACATATTTACATCTTCTGCCGAATCTGGATTTCTCATTAGGGTCAAAATGCTAGCTAACCTAATAGACTTTAGTCTTCCAACAATTTTAATTTTTAACAATTTTTCTCCGGGAATTTTCAGCGTATAGACCTTCATTTGTTTTTTATCAGATTTCAATTTCCATTGACTTGATCCCGATTTTTTCCAAAGAGAATGTGCTGAAGTCAAAATAAATGTCAGTAATAATACTTCGGCCAAAACTAAAGTTATAATCCCTAATTGCCCATCAATAAATCTGTTCCATACAAAGGGAGCTACTGCTCCTACTGCAATACTTAAAAGTACCAATATCAATAAAAAGCTATTGGTCTTATTCTTCTTAGAATGTTCCATAATATTATTTGTTTTTTGTGTTATGATTCAAAACCATGAGTTTTACCTGTTTTAAAATATTTAGTTGCTTACTTTTTTAAGAGGCTATCAAATGCCTGGAAAGATATTTAGCCAGACAAACAAGTGTAAGAGTTGGTGTTACCCTGTCACTTTCAGGTAATACAGACCCATCACATACGTATAAGTTATTGTATTCGGTTTGTAGGTTCTCGTCTATGTGTTTCTTAATCTTCACTGTTCCCAGTGCCCCTCCAGATATGAGGTTTGTTTTAAAGATTTTTCTGGCTCCAGTGTTTTTTAGTATTTCATGAGCCACTTCCATTCCTTTCTTTAATTTTCTATGATCTTCTTCTGTCAGTTTTTTAAGATACTTTCCTTTTTCTGTAAGTTGCCCTCCTAGTGGCTCTTTTACTTTAACAGTAATTCCGATATGCTTGGGATATGAAGCTATTCGCAAAGGTTTTGCAGAAACGAGCATTCCAACATTAAAAAGAAAACGATGAAAATTTGCATCCATTAACTCAATATCATTATCTAATCTTCCACCCATGCAACCGCAAAAGTTCTCTCCAGATGAAAGCCCTGGTACAGATCCTATTAAACCGATACTTGGATTGATATAAAACCCATGATCCACTACATTTTTTATTCCGCTATTCTTCAAAATAATTGGAGTTGCCAAAGATCCAGCCGAAAGGACTATTTTTTCTCCATAAACCCTAAATATTTTCTTTTTTTTCCCAATAGTATACTCTACTCCAACCGCTTTGTTATTTTCATAGATAACTTTTTCAACCGTTGCCTGATTGGTCAGCTTAGCTCCATTTTTTAAAGCTTCTTCTACATATGTTCTAGCTTTCCACTTTACTTCATAATAGTTTTTATGATTAAACTTGGATTGATCTATTAACATCAGGTTTTTTTTCCATTCATATCCCAACTGTCTTGCGCTTTCTCCAAGTTTTTTTGCTTGACTACCAATTAATTCATCTGATATTTCGGCAACTGGTAGTTCTTTACGTACATTTTCGAGATCCTGAGTAAGATCAATTCCCATATTTTGAAAAGTTTTTATAGGTGGTGGATCTGCCACTGCAAAATACATAGCTGTTGTACCTCCGGTAGTAAAAGCACGTAAATCTTTTAATTTATTTGTAACGCGGATTTCATTAGAAATTTTGGCATACCCGATAAGGGATTCTTTTAGTGGTCCGTTACCTCCTCGTTCCAGAATAAGGACTCTTTTGTTTTGTTTGCTTAATTCTTTGGCTATTGTAGCTCCGCAAGTGCCCGAACCTACTATTATAGCATCAAAATGTTCTTCTCTATTTGAATATTTCATCTGTTTATAAAATTGTTTTAGAAGTCAGACCTGTCTGCTGGCTGGTCAGTGGGATTTATCAATGATCCTTTTCGGTTGATATAGATAAAATTATTATGGTTCTTTTTTTATATACCATTTTTATAAAACTTCTATGATTTCTTAATGGAGTGGTTTAATTCTATATTATATGATAGAAAACCTATTTTATCTCAAAGCTTCATAATGAAGTTCTATTACATAATCTGCGTTATACTTATTTCAAACTATTACGAAGTTTGACTAAACTTTGTTCTCTAAATGTAAAATCCTCCAAAGTTCTTGTCGTTAAAAAATCATCAGAAACCTCCTGATCAAAAGCCACAGAAGTCATATTCATAATACTGATGTTACGAGTAGCAAGGTTATTCATTGTTAATTTTCTTGCCATCCAGATATTATCAATTTTTTCAACTTTTGACATTGTCAACTGTTTATAGAGTTTTCCTTTGACATACAGTTTTTTCTTTAAGCTAATGTATCTTTCTTTATCTATCCACGATATTGTTTTACTATATTTTGATTTTTTTATTTTTGTTTCTGTTGGGGTATATTCAATAACCCAGACTTCGCGCCCTTTATAGTTTTCTTCCTTCAAAATCTTGTAGTTATATTCATCAATTTTCAGGTCTTCCATATCTTCAAGGGAAAATTCTGAACCAAAAAAACTTCCACTATTATCATTACTGCCTTTGCTTGATGCCAGGCGTTTTACTTTACTTAATTCAGGAAAATAAATCCAACTATCATTATCTTTACCTAATTCTCCATATTCATACGTCAACATTCCTACTCCTTTTTCTTTTTTAGGCTCAATTATTATAGAAATTGATCGACTATCTTGATTGCTATTTCCATAGTTTTTAGCAACACTCTCCAATAATTTATTTCTTGCTTCTTCGGTACATACTATCCTTTTATTGGACACTGTATATTTACAAGTAGATAGTTTTATTCTCTGTACAGACGTGTTAAAAGATTCTTTGGCCACTTTGTGTACCTTTAGCATAATATCCTTTGCCGACTTAGTTGGCAACTGCATTTTTGAAAATGACGATGTTAAGGCCATTGTAACTACAAGTAATACAATCTGTTTTTTTTTCATTATTTTCTTATTTAAGTTTAAAAGTTTTAACAAGAAACAATATCACTACTACCCAATGCATATTAAATACATTTTAATATAACCATATCAAATTCAAAGGGTTAAGATATAATAGATTTTGATTTCTTTATGAAAAGTCTAAAGTGATTTTATTATATGACCAACAAACACAAAATGATTGCAAAAACGAAGAAAATATATATGCCTGTCTCGCCAACAAGCAAGTATTTTGTTTTCTCATCTTATTTGTGCATTGCCATTTTTCTTTGAAGTTTTGGTTTCCTTTTCCTTTGAAATTTTGGTTTAAACACTAAGATCAAAGCTGGCAATAGGAAAAGGTCACACATTAAAGCCGAAAAAATTGCGATGGAACCAAATTTTCCTACATTAGCGGTTCCTTCCATCGCCGAAAAAGATAATATCCCAAAGCCTAATCCTAAAATCAAACTAGTAAACGTAACAGCCTGTCCCACTTCTTTTACTGTATGGTACAAAGCTTTTTTTATATCTCCATCCTTCATTACCATATCACGATAATGACTTATAAAATGAACCGTATCATCTACAGAAATACCAACTACTACCGGAAGTAACAACAATATATCTACATCTACAGATCGCCCTGTTAACCCTAACAACCCTAAAGTTAACATTGATGGAATAAGATTAGGAATAATTGCTATCAAACCTCCTTGCATGGATCCAAAAACAAAAATCAACACTATAGTTACGACAATCAGAACCATGATAATATCCTGTAAACCATTACTTGCGATCACCTGTACAAATCTCATATTCATAGGTAACGCTCCTGTTATAGATACTTTGGTGTCGGGATATTGTTGTTTGAGTATCGTTACGGCCTCATCAATATCCTTTTGCATATTAGCATATACATCAAGGTATTTAAGAGAACCCACATTATATAATTGTACAGAAATATGTGACTTACTATAATTATCTGAAACTTGTTTTCTTCGATCTTCAGGATTTGCCAGGTTAAAAAGGAAAAGAGTTTGAGATAGAGCACTCTGGTTTTCTGGAATAGAATACATCTCTTCCCTCTCTTCATTCAATGTTTTATTGGCTTTTTTTACAACTTCTACTAGAGATGATGTCCTCACAACTACATCTTCATATTTTCTTTCTAACTTTCTTTGCAATTCATCAATTGTATTCAGTACCGATGGATTTTCAAAAGCATTGGTTTTAGACAGATCTAAAAAAATCTCCATATTCAGACTTCCCATTAGTTTTTTATCAATAATCTCTGCAGATTCTCTGTAAGGGTTGCCTTCTACAAATTGGTTGGCAATGTTTGTATCTACCTTAAGTATAGTTACACCATAAATGTTTATTCCTAAAACTAATAGAAACAACAAAATAATACTGATAGGGTTCTTTTGTACCAATGATAATACATTGCCCATTTTTTTTTGCAGGAACAGAGAAAAATTAGGTAAATATTTATTTGTTGATAATCTGAATTTCTTTTTTTGCAGTGTACTATCTCTTCCTGGTGCCCATACATCAAGTAACAAGGGCAAAAAGAAAATGGTAAGAATACAAGCAAAAGCGACCCCTGCAGCTGACATTATACCGAAAACCTGAATACGAGGAATTGGAATTAAAAAACAAGCCAGCATACCAATTATATTAGTAAACGCGGTCAATACAATTGCTTTATTAGTTGATTTAAACACTTTTTGTATGGATTCTTTTCGGTCGTTTCCCTGATTTCTGAAATATACATAGCCCGAAAATATATGTGCGGCATCACATACTCCAACAGTTAGGATCAGCATAATCGTTAGCATTAGAAAAACTGTGACTTCTACCTCTAACCAACCTGCCAAACCAATTACCCAAACAGCACTTATTATAACTATGATAAGTGACCAGGCCACAGCACTAAACGAACGAATAAAAAACCACAGTAATAATGATATTATTAATAAAAGTCCTAAATAAATAGGGCCTGCTTCATTCATAGCTATTGATTGCTGTTCATAAGCAAGAGGTGCATTTCCTACCGCATAATATTGTAAATGATTCTTATATTCAGGTTTATTAAGGATGGTATTTATTTCTTCCATCAAAGGAACCAATTCGCTTAAATCTGCTCGTTTAAAACGAACCCTTTCTTCACTTTTTTGGATTTCACTCATATCTGCAACAATCATTTCATCCATATCAATTGCATCTTCATCCCCTTCTTCTATAGCGACATCTGATTCTTCCTCTAAGCGTTCGGTACCAAAATCAGTTTGAATAAGCATTCCTCCATATTTCATATCCTTTGAAAAGAAAAGTAATGGAAAAGACTTTTGAGATAGTGCTAGTTTACGAACCTTTTCAATCTCTTCCTGTGTAGTTGGAATATTATCACCTATAAGTTTTTGAGAAACCAACACATCACCTTCAGCTTTTAAAACAGAGGCATTTACAAGGGTATTGACCTTAACAATATGTTTTAATATTGTTGAATCATCTTTATGTTTTGCATCGAGAATATCCTGACGAATTTTCTTAATTACCTCTAATGATTTTGAAGAAAACACATCTCCATCAATAGGTTTATATCCTATATAAACTCCTTCATTACTTCCAAATTCTGCTTTAAACTCATCCATTGCAATTAATACCGGATCATCATCTGGAAACCATCCTTCGATGGTCATATCAAATTTAGTTTTAGGTATTCCAAGCATTGTAAATACAGTAATAGCTATAAAAGCTAACCAGATCATCAGTCTTTTCTTTCGAACTATATTAGTAGTGTTTTCAAGAAAGTGAGTTATGGATTTAGAGATATTGACCATAGTTATGTTTTATTACATTCTTTAATAATAACCGTTTAATTATTTAATATTCTTGTAGATTATTCTTGCTTTATCATTGGGTGCTCTTCTTAGGATCTAGCTATTTGTTCTAAGTCTTCACCCAATTATCATTGGTTTCTAGGTTTTACGCTGCTATCTTCTAATACATTTTCATCAAGCCATTTATAAAAAATAAATCGATATCCTGATATCCTAAAATCTCATTTAAAACTAATATGAATGGATAAGGGTAAACAAATCATTTTTTAACAGAAAAAGTTCTCGAGACTAAACTGTACCCAGAGTAAAGCTACAGGGGGTATTTTGATGGCTTCATTTATTTTTGGGCAGATAATTTTTTGGGTATAGTTCTATTGAAAAAAGTATTAATCTTTTTAGCTATTTTTTTACTATTATCTCTGTCTATAATAGAAAAGTGATTTGCTTTAATTGAATATATATGAGCTGGTTTTTGTAATAATTCATTCCATCCATAATCTTCTGGAGCATTTTTATATACCTCTGTATAACCTTCGGTTGCTTTAATGAGTATTACATCGATCTTTGATGGCAATCCTAAAGGCTTATATGAACGGCAATTTTTATCATTGACAAGAGCTGTATTGATACTTATAGCCAATTGTTCTTTTGGAAAATTGAATCCTAAATCTTTGATATTATTATAAAAATAGTCTATTATTTTATCTTCCGGAACCTTTTTTAGCTCTTCGACATCTATGTCTAATATTTGTCCGGATGAATTTATAAAAACTGCCTTAATACCTTCTACCAAGTCATCAAAAATATCAATTGAAGGTTGCAATGGTGAAATAGTATCCAAAAGTATTAAAGAACTTACTTTTTCGTTGTTACTAAGTAATATTCTAGCCATTTCATAAGCAATTATCCCTCCATTTGAAAACCCTAATAGACGATATGGTCCCTTAGGCTTTACTTTTTTTATAGTAGCAATATTAAATTCTGCAATTTCTTTAACACTTTTAAAAGATAATGCTTTCTTTCCGAGTCCAATTGCTTCTATACCATAAAAAGGTTGTTCTTTACCCAATGCATGAACTAGATGCTGTAATGGGATCATATTTCCATCAGCTCCAGGAACAGCAAAAATAGGTTCTTTTTCTCCTTTAACATTCATTGCAACCATATTGTCAAAACCTGCAGAATTAACCTTTTCTTCTTTTAATTCTGGGGAAGAATATTGTTTGAAAAATTGTTTTTTATCCTTTGTTACAAGCAGGTTTTCTATTTTTCCTGCATAGTTGTCGACCAAATATTCTGTAAGTTTTTGTATATCTGAGTAATCAAACAAAATAGCTGGTGATATGCTTATATGAAGTAAATCGTTTATTTGAGCGATCATTGAAATTAAACCTATTGAACTCATTCCCAAATCAATAAAATTCTGATTATTTGCAATATCTAAAACAGATTTTTTGAGTTGTAAAGCTATTTCTTGTTTAAAAAATAAATCTATCTTTTCTTTTGGTTTCATAGAACTCTTTTCAGAGGCATCTTTAGACATAAAGAAAAACCATTTAGGCTGCTTTGAAGTAGTATGAAGTTTTTCTTTATCATCAGGAATAGATTCTTGCATCTTATTATCCTTTGATTGATCGTTCTTATCAAAATCAACCCAATATTTTTCTTTTTCAAAAGGGTACTCTGGTAAAGATACGGAGCACACTTCTTTATCTTTCCAAGCTATCGCCCAATCTATAGGAAGGCCACAAATCCATAATTGCGCTAATTGTTCCCATTGCGCAGTATGCAGGTTCTGCTCAATCATTGAAGACATAACACTTTGTGTTAGAGCATTGATTATTCTATTTTCTTTAATTAAATTAATGTTTCCATAAAAAACCCCTTCTTTTTCTAATGATATTTCTTTACCATTAGCCTGTTTGATCATTGTAAGTTTTTCGGATAACTCTTTATAGGATGTTGCCAAAATAGCTAATCTTTCATCCATTACCTGACGTCCTGTCTGTAGTGTATAAATCATATCACCAAAAAGCTCCTCATCGGCTGTGGATATAAAATCTATATATTTCAGAACATATTTATCCAGACTACTACGATTCTTTGCAGAAAGAATAAATAATTGTGGTTCTGTCTTGCTTTCTTTAATATCGTTAGAAACCTTCCTATTATATTCTTCCATTAGAATATGAACATTAACTCCACTATCTGAAAAGGAATTAACCCCCGCTCTTATTGGGGAACTATCTTTTCGTATTGATTCGAATGGGATATCAGAATCTGCAATATAAAGTGGATGAGATGAATCTTGAATATCAATGAATGAGCTGGTTTTGTTTTTTGATATCGTTGCCGGAAATTTTTTGTTATATAATGATAATGATAGTTTAATAAGACTAACCAATCCACTTACAGATTCAAGGTGACCTATATTTCCTTTTGCACTACCCAAAGCGCATTTCTTTTCTTTTGACTCATTATCTTTAAATACTTTTTTGATCCCTTCATATTCAAAAGAATCTCCCCATTTTGTGGCATAACCATCAACTTCAATATAATCTATCGTTTCTGGTTTTATTGAAGCTTTTTTATAACATTCTTTAATAACATCTGTAAACGACTCTACTTTAATTTCTTGTAAAAACCTGGCATTACCTCTATTTTTTTGATGACTATTCTTAATAACCCCATAGATTCTATTATTATCTCTTTCTGCCTCATCAAGTCTTTTTAAGACTACTGAAGCAGCTCCTTCTCCTCTTGTAAATCCATTAGCGTTCTCATCAAAAACAGCACAAGTCCCATTAGGTGATAACATTCCAATTTTTGATAAGGAAATATAATCTTCTGCAAATAGGTTTAAAGATACACCTCCCACAACTGCCACATCACTTTCCCTATTAAGTAAGGAGTAATACGCTCTGTTGATGGCAACCGCAGATCCTGCACAATTCATATTAATACACTCACTCGGACCTAAAAAATCAAAAACAAATGAAATTCTATTTGCCAAATAATAAGATGGACTTGAAGAAGAAAAAACTAAAAACTCTGGATCAACTCCTTTGATATTATTTTTGTTATCTCTTAGATAATTCTCATACTCTGCATATTCATAACTCATAAAAACACCAGTATTAGATCCTTTGAGTTTATCGATATCCATTCCCGCATCTTGAAATGCTTTATATACTTCCTGAATGAGCAGTCGTTCTTGAGGATCCATAAAGATTGCTTCTTCTGGTTTTATATTAAAAAAACCAGGATCAAAACATTTCACATCCTTTATCAACGCTCCCCATTTTGATATAGTTGTATTTGGTGTAGTTGATTTATTATAGAAGTCTTTCCAATTCCATCTTGACTCTGGAATTTCCTGAATACTATTCTTTTTATTAATTAAATTATTCCAAAACATCTGTGTATTTGGCGCATCAGGAAAATTACAGCTTATACCTACAATAGCAATATCATGATTTTCTTTGAAAGAAGAATCTATTTTCTGGCTTGAAATTTTAGATACCTGAGGTTTATTAATATCAATTTCTTTAAAAACATCAATATTGTTCGTTAAATCTTCATAATGATTTATTATCAGGCATTCTGCTATCTCATCAATAGATTTGAAGTTTCTGTATGAAAGATCAATAGCATATTTTTGATTGATATAATTTAATACTCTTTGAAAAGGCCTGTTTTTTTTACGTCTCTTTTTACGTAATCTATCATTAATTTCTATAGAAGGCTTTTTTAAAGATATATCAGTATCATTAGACAAATTTTTTGGTAAAGACTCTTCCTCAACGATATCTATTTCATCAATGTTTTCTTGCTTTTCATTTTTTACTTTCTCTATTATACCGGCCAAATCTCCTAGTGTATTTACTTCGGTAAACTGTGCCGGGGTAACAGAAACGCTTAATTGATTTGTTAAATTTGTCATCAATTCCATAACGATGATAGAATCCATCCCGAAAGTTTCAAGATTTGAATCGGCATCAAACTTATCCGAAGGAATTTTCAAGGTTGATGCGACTATACTTTTTACTGCATCATAAATAGTTGTTTCTTCTACTGTTTCCATACTAATACAATTCTTGTTCTTTAATCAGGTCACTAACAATAAGCTCTTTAAGCTTAGCCATTTGTTCGTCATTTATTTTCTTATCAACTTTCTTCTGAGTAGTAACTGATTCATTTTTTTTAAATGCTAGTTCATGAACTTTCTTTTCTTCTATTATCTCTTTTCTTTCTTCTTTCTTCTCATAAAAAAAACCTTCCTTAATTAGGGTTTTCAAACTATCTTTTACTCCTTCAATTATCTTTTTGATATCATTATTTGTATGCGAAGTTGTTAAAAAACAGTTCCCTTGAATATTTGTTTCAATACCATTCATTCTCATCAAAATAAACATCAATGCTTCGGTTACTCCCCAAAAACTATCCAGATACCTAAACCGAAATAATGAGCCAAAATAATCGATTGTTATTGGTAGTCTATTTTCCAAAAAGAATGCCTTGAGCTCCTCTACCATATGTTTCGTTTTATCATTTAACTCACATAAGAAGCATTTACAATTATCATTATTACACTCCTGATCTTTAGATAGTTTTCTTTTTATTTCGGATAGTACAGCATGGCATGAGGCTATTTTTAATGGGTTTTGTGAATGTGTTCCCCCCATACTGGTTCGTTTTGATTTTGGCATTGAATCATCATTAAAATTCCACATCCCTCCGTCAATCAAATCCATGTATTTTGCTGACCCTGCGATTACCCCTGTTGGTAATCCTCCTCCTACTATTTTTCCATATGTTGCTAAATCGGGTTTAATATTAAATATCCCCTGAGCACCCTTGGGGGATACCCTAAATCCTGTAATCATTTCATCAAAAATTAGTGGTATTCCCTTCTCCAAGGTCAACTTTCGTAACTCTTTAAGAAATTCAATAGGTTTATTATAAATAAATCTGGATTGTACTGGTTCTACCAAAATACCTGCGAGTTCATCAATATGGTCTTCAATTATGTCTAAAGCATTTTTATCACCATAATCTAACACAAGTATTTGTTCTGCAAATTCCTGCAACATTCCTGGACCGGCAGCAAAACTATTTCCTCCTTGGTCTTTTATTGCCATTACCGCATCAGATAATCCATGATAAGCTCCTTCAAAAAGTACTATCTTCTTTTTCTGTGTTGCAGCACGTGCTATCCTAACGGCAACCATTACAGATTCTGTTCCTGATTGTGTAAAAAGTACTCTCTCATGTCCCGTTATCTCACTAAAAAGTTTTGTTGTTTCAAATATTGCATTTGAATAACCTGCTAAGGGAATTCCCTGATCCATTGCCTTTTTTACAGCATCCAAAATGAACTTAGGCTTATGTCCAAAAATATTAACCCCCATATCACCCGATATATCGATATACTTATTTCCATCGATATCATACACATAAGCACCTTCTGCATTTTCATAAGTAATTTGAAAATGTAATTCCTTAATTTCTTTAATTAAATGAAATGCTCTTCTTTGGTCAACAAAATATGATTGGTGTTCAATCACATTATTTTTTGATTTTGGAACAAAGTTTTCATAATCTAAAGCCAGTTTTTTTATAAACTCCCTTTGCTTATCACTTAAATCTCTTTGATCAAGTGGAGTTAGTGTTTTTTTTATAGTATAATCCTTCTTATTACCTGTTGATAATTGATATCTAAGTTTGGATATCAATTCTTTTTGTTCAAACTCCTGTAAATTTTTAAAACTTTGAATTGCTTCCTTCTCATCAATTTCTTTTGAAACAATTTTTTCGAATATATTATCAATTACTGTCATTGTATTTTCTTTAGTATAAATCTTTTAACAATTGATTAAAACTAGTTTCGGAATTTTCTGTCTCGGCATATTCTTGTTCCCTCGTATCACCATTATGGATTGCATTTATAAGCATTTCAAAATCTTTATAAGTATTTTTCTTTGTCTGCTTGTATAAAGTACTGTCGAATGCCAGAGATTTCATTTTAACACATACCTCACCAGACTTATCGGTAAGATCAATATCTACGTTCACTATATCATCTTCCTGTTTACTTCCTTTTGAATATCGTACCCAGGCATATAATTCTTTTTGGCAAGGAGAAAATAATTTCACAGATCCTATTTCAAACGGTAATATGGGTTGATTTAATTTCGAATCCAGATCGGTCAATAAACCGATTGCTAATTGTAACGAACTCTCAATAAGACTTGGATGAAGAGCATAGTTTTTATAATCATCGGTTATAGTTTCTGGTAAACTTAATTGGGCCAGAATTTGATCTTCTCCCTTGTAAAAGTTTTTTATTCCTTTAAAAGAAGGGCCATAACTCATATCCATTTGCTTTAAAACCTGATAAAGTTCTTCTGGATTAATGGCTTGTGTTGTAAAATGAGTTTTGAGTTGTACTATATCAATGTTTGTTGAATTTTGATTTGCTAGAATCACAACTTCTCCCTCACAATGGATGATTTCTTTTTCTCCTTCTATACTATAAATCTCATAGTCAACTCCTTTATCATTATTTTCAACGAGTGATATATTGACTTCTTTGTTATCTTTAATAGTAAGTAGATTTACACAAAAGGTATTTCGTAATTCCAGAGTTGTAGATTCATTAAGATCTGGCATTGCATTTTTTACAGCTACATAGGCCATTTCTAAACAGGCGGTAAAAGGCATTACATTTTGCTGTTGTATTTTATGATCTTTTATAAAAAATTCTTTACCACTGAAAGTAGAAGTATAACACTGCTGACTTAGTGTAGAGGAATTATAATGTAACAATGGATGAAGTTTTTCAAATTCTCCTGCGGATTTCAATTTTTCACTATCTACCAAATTAAACCAGTATCTCTCACGAGCAAAAGGATATGTTGGCAAGCTAATACGTCTTGGTTTTACTTGTTTATAAAGCTGTGCCCAATCTATATGAATACCCATTACCCAAGCTTCGGTTAACCTAGAATAATTCTTATCATTAATGTATTTATCTATCTGCGTTTCTGAGAAATCATTTTTTTCTGTGGAGTCTATAACAGCTGCACTATTTTGTTTAACTCTATCATAGAAAATATCTTCTATGTTTTCTTTTTGACTTAGGTAGTCCGAAAGTTTCTCTTTCAGTTCTTCAATCGAATTTACCACCAATCCCAATCGTTCATCCATCTCATCTCTTCCCACCTGAAGTGTAAAAGCAAGATTAGTAAGATTAATATCATGTTTTTCTACATGATTATATAATAATTGAGTGTATGCTTTAAGTCGATCTTCAGTCTTTGCTGAAAGTACAATAATATGTGGTTCATCTAATTGAATTTGAGAATGATCTTCTTCCTGAATATATTCTTCTAAAACGATATGTGAATTTGCACCTCCAAAACCAAACGAACTTACTCCTGCTCTTCTTGGTAAAGTATTATCCTGATCATCCTTTATAACCTCCCAATTTTGTGTTTTATCTACAATGTAGAGTGGACTATCTTTAAGATTGATATATGGATTGAGTTCTTCAAAATGAAGTGTTGCTGGTATTTTTTTATGTTTAAGAGATAACAGTACTTTAAGTACTCCTGCTATTCCAGCTGCTGTTTCTAGGTGACCGATATTAGTCTTTACAGAAGACAAACCACAGTGAGGAGTTTTTGCAGGAGCTTTATTATGTTTTTTATATAATTCTGAAAAGGTTTTATTTAACGCCTGAATTTCAATAGGGTCTCCCAAACTGGTACCAGTACCGTGACATTCGATATATCCAACTGTCGAGGGATCAATATGAGCCTTTTGATAAGCTTCTACAAGTAAATCGGTTTGAGCAACGGGATTAGGTGCTGTAAGCATGGTAACCTTTCCTCCGTGATTTTCGGTAGTTGCTTTAATAACAGCATAAATATGATCTCTATCGGCTTCTGCTTTATCCAGAGGTTTAAGAAATATAGCTCCAGAACCTTCTCCTCTTACATATCCATTTGCACTCTTGTCAAAAGTTTTGCATTTACCATCACCACTTAACATACCAGCCATTCCGAATGAAATATAGGCAGCAGGAGTGAGCATTAACTGTACTCCTCCAACTATTGCCATATCAGAACTCCCAGTATGTATGGATTCTATTGCTCTATGAACTGCAATCAAAGAACTGGAGCATGCTGTATCAAGTGGAGCACTTGGCCCTCGAAGATTTAATAGAAAAGAAACCCGGTTAACCAATACAGAGTGTGAATTTCCCGAAGCGGTATATCCGTCAAGCGGAATTTGATTATCTACTAATGAATCTGCATAATCTCTTGTTGCTACTCCAACAAATAATCCTGTTTTAGTACCCGATAGATCAGAAACTTTATGTCCAGAATCTTCAATAGCTTTCCATACTGTTTCTAAAAATATTCGCTGTTGTGGGTCCATCATTTCGGCTTCCCTGGGAGAAATTCCAAAAAATGAAGGATCGAATTTATCCACGTCACTCATAAAACCTCCCCATTTAGAATTGGTTTTATTTTTCTCTCTAAAAGGATCTCCATCATAGTCTTCCCAATTCCATCGATCTTCAGGAATCACAGTGATTAAGTTCTTTTCATTCTCAAGGTTTTCCCAGAATTCTTCCAGGTTTTCTGATCCTGGCATAACTCCACTCATACCAACTATTGCAATGGGTTGATCTATAAAACGGCTTTCTGTAGATAATGCTTCTCCTGGGGATTGAGATTGCTGATCTAATGCACTTGCATTCCATCCTTTATTAATGCTTAATATGCCTTTCTCTGCATCCGAATATTCCTCTTTTCTTTTTGCCGGCTGACTAGCTTCTTTCTTGATATCAGAGGTAGAAGTACCTCCTGAAACTTCATGAGTTTTCTGTACTTCATTTTTATGTTCTCTAGAGAGGAATGTTGCTATTTCCTTAATTGATGGATATTCAAAAAAGAGTACCGGAGTTATATCTAATTCATAAAGTTCGTTGATTCTGTTTGCATAGGTTGTTAAACCTATAGAATCAAACCCTAAATCCAATAATATCTTATCGTACGAAATGTCTTCTGGATCCAGTTTCAACATCTCCATAACAATTTTAGATAGTGCGTCCCGAACTACTATAAATAATTCTTTATCTGCTTGTTGATCCACCTGTACTTCAGAGTCAGTAGAAGTTTTAGAGTCTGTTGCTACAGCTTCCGGGGTTTCCTTTTCCTTAATACCCCAGGCTCGTTCTATTTTTTCCTGTACTCCTTCTAATACAACAAATTGTGCTTTTCTGGTATGAAGTCCTTTTTCAAATGCTTCCAGGCCAGTTTTTATACTTAAAGGTTTTATCCCCAGATTCTTTTTAAAGAAAATTTCAGTTTGTTCATCCAACTTCATTCCTCCATCTGCCCATAAAGACCAGTTAAGACTTAACGTTACTCCTGATCTTTCTCCTTTTTCTTGTAACAACTTACGTTTTTCTGCAAAGGAATCCATAAAGTGATTTGCGAACGAATAATCACACTGCCCTGCATTTCCTCCTACTGCTGCCAGGGATGAAAACGTTACAAAAAAGTCCAGGTCTTCATCTTTGGTTATTCTATCCAAATAAAGTGTCCCGTATACTTTTGGAGCAAAAACCGCTTCCATTTCTTCGCGCGTTTTACTCCTTACGTACGAATCTCTTAAAACACCTGCACTATGAATAATTCCGTTAATTTTCCCGAACTTCGATTTTGCTTTCTTAACCAGGTTCTCGACATCTTTAGCTATCGAAACATCTGCCGGTATATACATTACTTCTGCACCAACCTCACTTAATCTATCTAATTTTGTTTGACGTTCGCCCGAGAGTTTTGATCTTCCGGTAAGTACTAACCGTGCTTTACATTGAGCAGCTAAATATTCTGCAAATATAAGTCCCAATCCTCCTGCGCCACCAGTAATAATATATACGCCTTTTTCTTTTAGCCCAAAGCTATCAGTCCTATCTGAATCTTGATCCTGAAGTAAGGAAAATTCTTTTACTTTTCTGACATATCGCTCTTCTTCCTGATAGCGAATAGTCATTTCATTAGAATTATCAGAATGCAATTCGGTTAAAACTATATCCAGAATTTTATCGTAAGATTTTTTTGACTGCTGGATTTCCAGAATTTTGCAATACAATTTTGGATGCTCCATCTGAAGGGTTTTGGCAAAGCCATTTATCGCTTCATGATGTGGTTGGGAAGTGCCTATTTGTCCTAAATACAGATATAACAATTGAACATTATCTAGTTTTTGCTCTATCAAAGATTGGCAGAGCATAAGGAATGAATAAATTCCATTATCAAAAGATTTCTGAATAAAACCTTCTTCATATTCATCATCATCTTTTAATTCATCACCTATCGGCCAGGCAAAACATATATTTTTGATGATATCTTTATTCAAAGCTTCAAAAAGCTTTTTAAAATCTGCTGGGTTTTGCGGATTGATCTTATATTTATGGCTTCCTAATTTCTTAAACTTATCTCCAGGTTCGATCAGTATAATATCTTCATTCTTTTTATAACGATCTTTATAAACCTTTTGGAGTTTTTCATCCGGGCTAAAAAGTAAAATAGGCCCTGATTCATTAGATAATACTTTTTCTTGTTCTAATAGAGATTTCTTCCATTCATGAGAGTAA
The DNA here is from genome assembly GCF_000626715.1 of Aquimarina atlantica. Taxonomy (GTDB): domain Bacteria; phylum Bacteroidota; class Bacteroidia; order Flavobacteriales; family Flavobacteriaceae; genus Aquimarina; species Aquimarina atlantica. The sequence goes on from NZ_AQRA01000010.1 coordinate 159,466, forward strand.
TATAACTTTGAATACTCCTCTTCTTCTTTAGTTTGATCTGGTTTTTCGTGAACACTAACCAGTGGAACTCCTATAGACTCTCTAATTTTCACAAGTATCATTCCGTCTTCATCCACAATAAAAACATTCACTTTGGAAACCTTGGACCCTGGTTCATCTACTTTTTTGACATAACTAAAACATTTTGGTTTCAGCGGTTGTAAAACTTCGACTTCGCCTATTGAGTATGGTACAAACATTTCTCCTGTTTGCTCTCCTAATTGTGCTGCCATTCCTGCTTGAAAAGAACCATCTACAAGTGAAGGGTGGAGCAAGTAATCATTAAAATCATTATTTCGGATCTCTGGAATAAGGAGTTCTCCTAGTATTTCATCATCGTTTTTGAAAATATCCTGAAGCACTTGAAAACTAGGTCCTAAATCTAATCCTAATGATTTAAAAAGTGGATATGCTTCCTTTCCGTCGGTAACTTTTACACATCTTGTACGAATCTCTTCTAAATCAATATATTCGGGTTCTGCGGTAAGCTCCTCATGAGTTGCATATATAAGTTTTCCTTGCGAATATATTTGCTTTGTATTATTCTCTTCTTCACTAAATACTTCAAAATGTACTAATCCTCCGTTAGGCTTTAGTTCTATACATACTTCTTTGGGAACCGAATCAACTACAGTAAGGGGACTTAACCAGAGAATATTTTTAATTATTTGAACTTTTCTTCCGGTTGCCAGTTCTCCTGCTTTACGTGCAAAATCCAAATAAGCAACACCAGGTAGCGTAGGAATTTCAGATACCAAGTGATCGTATATAAAGAAATCCTTATCATGAAAGGTTTTTTTGAAGACCTGTCTTTCGAATGTTGATTCATTAGAATCGATTAGCGGATGAAGAGCAGTGGTTGAATGCAAGCTAAGGTTGGATGATTTTGAAGTATCAGAAATCCAGTGTCTCTTATCTGCAAAAGGATAAGTTGGTAAAGAAATCTTTGCTCCTGCTTCTAGAGCTTGTATTCCTTGCCAATCTGCAAGAAATCCAACACTCCATAGCTGCGCTAACTTACTTAGATCTCCACTTTGCGACAGGAACTTAATAAATTCTTCTTTTTCTTTACGGTTTAGTAATCGTGTAATATTTTGACTATTTTTTACCTCTCCGGTAAGCATCGCATTATCTTGCTTACCATCAATAAATAAAGTAAGTTTTTGAACTAGTTCTTGTTTTGTTTTTGCAATTATAACCAAGCGATGATCAAAAGATTTTCTTCCTATTTGTAACGTATGCGCAATATCTTTACAAGTAAGTAGTTTTTCTCCTGACAAATCATCCTGAAGGTATGTAGATAAGCGTATTGCTGTTTCGCGAAGTTGATTTTCATTTCTAGCTGAAAGCGGAAAAATATACTCCTTAAATTTTGAAGATGGTGTTTTTTCTTCTTCAATCGGAGTTACATATTCTTCAATGATAACATGTGCATTGGCTCCACCAGCACCAAAAGAACTAATACCAGCTCGAAGTGGATACTGAACACCTTCGATTGTCTTAGGTTTCCATTCTTTAACCGTTTGTTCTACATAAAATGGAGAATTTTTAAAATCGATAAAAGGATTTAACTCAGAAGAGTGAAGGGAAGGAACTAGTTTTTTATATTTCATTTGCAAGAGCACCTTATGCAATCCTACAATACCAGCTGCAGCTTCAAGGTGTCCGATATTGGTTTTTACTGAACCTATAGAACACTCCTGTTTGTCTACATTATATTCCTGAAAGGCAGCAGTTAAACCAGAAATCTCGATAGGATCTCCCAATTCGGTTCCTGTTCCGTGTGCTTCGACATAACCAATACTACGAGCGTCGATTTTACCGCTTTCTAATGCGGTAGTAACTACCTGCGCCTGTGATTTAGGGCTGGGGACCATAAATCCACTTGTTTTTCCTCCGTGATTAACGGCAATACCTTTGATCACTCCGTACACATGGTCACCATCCTTTATTGCCTTATCAAGAGGTTTAATATAAACTGCACCTACACCTTCGCCAGCCACATATCCGTTGGCCCCTTTACCAAAGGTACGACATACACCATCTGCTGAAAGTGCACCACCACTTTTGTTAATGTCTATTTTACTTTGATGTGCGTCAAGATTAACTCCTCCCACAATGGCACCAGAGCATTCGCCTTTATAAATTGCTTCACAAGCCAGGTATAGTGCACTTAGACTTGAGGAACAAGCCGTGTCTATAGGCAAACTCGGACCAGATAGGTTAAAAGCGTACGATACCCGATTAGCAATACCCCATAAATGTGAACTGGGGCTAACAAAATTCCCCTGTAGCTTTTCTTCTGTACCGATTACCTGATAAAGTGTCCATACAGCTCCTACATAAACTCCTATATTTCGAGAAGCATTGTCATCTACTAATGTTTCTGGATAATAACCAGCGTCTTCGATAGCTTCCCAGGCTACTTCAAGAAAAAGTCTTTCCTGTGGATCAAGATATTCAGCTTCTCTAGGAGAGATATTAAAAAAAAGTGAATCAAACTTGTCTATATCATCGATGAAGCCACCTCGATATTTTTCTGAAAACTTATTATGAAGACGTTGTCCAAAACGAACGTCTGGTATATCCTCGACACAATCTTTTCCTTGAACCAGATTATTCCAGAATTCGTTCATATTTTTGGCCTTAGGATAACGGCCGGCTATCCCAACAATAGCAATATCGCCCGTTTGGTATGGCTTATCATTTTGTATATTCTGATTTGCCCCGGTTTCTTTTACTTTAATATCTGAATCAGTTTGGGTAGATTTTCCTGTGCTTTCTGTAATAGAGAAATTATTATCGTTATCTATTGAAGAGGTTTCAGAATTGAGTGTTTTTGAAACTACTTTTCCAGAAGTATTATGATACTTTTTGAGGTTGAAATTGGTATGTATATTACCAAATGTTTCTGATTGATTGTCTTTGGGTAAAATCTCAGGAATATTAGTCTTTTTCTGAAAAGCTTTAATAAGCCTATTAGCGATTTCCTCTATTTTTTCCTGTTTTAAGCCCACAGGTATAGCCAGACGTACCAGATTATTAATTTCTGTATCTTTTTGCATTCCTACATTATGAGCTCCTGCACGAATCCCTGTATTTAAATATAACCAGGATACAAATGATGCAACCGGGTATTCAAATAATTCAAATTCAGGAATTTGTTTAACATCAATTAATATACAGTGCCCCAATGCTGGTTGCACAACAGGAATTCCTTGTTGTTTTAAAACCCTCCAGATTGTCTGTACAGATTGTAGTCTATTGCGAACCCAAGCCTCTATCTTATTTCTGTTATGAAAGGATAATCCAATAACTTTTTTATCGATTACATCAAGTCCAATGCTTTCTTCCTGAATAAAGTTTTGAATTTTATTGTAAAGTTCAACATCATTGGTACCTATCAATCCTCCTTTATCTACGCAAAAATTCTTAGCCAGACTTGCAATTATTGCATCTGCATAAGAGACCATTTCCCGTACTACATCCCATACATTCTTCCCAATAAATTCGTTTTCATGTTCCAGGATAAATAATGCATTTTCTACAATTCTTGTGGTATCAAAAACAAGAGGAATAGCATATTCTGAAAGGAAGGTTTTGACTTGTTTGAGATGTTGTAAAGACACTGGTGCTCCTCCGGCAGCATTATCATTCATTTCGATAAAAACAAAAGCTATCGACTCTGGGTCTTCTTCTACTTGTTTTTTAAGAGCTTCCCAATTTAGGTTTCCTTTATATTGGTCTTCAGCATCTAACTTGTATACCCCTGGATGTGGTAACTCTATTGGTGTAAATCCGTTTTCGATCTGATTAAAAATCATGGTAGGAAAAAGCAGGTTCTGAAGTACTTTTCCTTTTTTAGGCCATGATTTACAAAAAGCACGTTCTGCAGTACGGCCTGCAGTGGTTAACGTAAAATAAGAAAAAGGAAATATATTTTTTAAACTCTCGACAAGATCGACCGGTTGTTGTAACTGTGTATATAAAAAGCTTAACTGATTTTGAATAACAGGTAGCTCTAATTGGGCCCACGAATCGGTTTTCAGATCAAATGTAACCTGATCACCTGGTATGTTTAAAGGATTATAACCATAATCCGATAGCATAATAGATCGCTCTTCTCCTTCAATCACCACTTTATGTTTCTCTACTTGTGGGTTTTCTTTTACTTGCTTAAACTCTCCATTTGAATTTGATGTATTTTGCCTTGCTGTTTTTGACTCTAATGCAACGGTTTGCTTATCTAATTTGGTGAACGTATGATTTTCTTCGTCTGAAGTTTGCATTTTCATCGGATCTGCAATCATCATAATAATATCGGTTACATTATCAGGATTGCTTCCTACGGGTCTGGAAAGAAATACAGTATTATGTTCTGGCCTGAATTTATTTTTGAATTGCAAATTTCCTTCATCATTAAAAATATTTTGCCCGCGCAGATAATCTAGTGTTTTATCTAATTCTGGATCTGCATTCGATGAAGAGTTTAGTTTGCAACCATATGTACCTCCTAAACTTAAAGTAGTATACTCTTCGGCTTTTAAAGTTTTGATAATCTCTACAATTGCATATTCTAATCCTCCCAGAGGCATACTCTTTGGGTAGAACTCTAAATCCATTAAATATCCATTCTCTTCTGATGACAATTTTGAGATAAGGATTACATTCTGCAGGACATCATCAAGATATGTTAGAAAAAGTCTGTGTTCTGCACTTAAGTTACCAGATAAAATTTCTTCTTTAACTATATGAATGAGCGGGTTAACCATTGTTCTTGGTGCACACCATTCATCAATAATTTGGGTAATATTTTTGTCTACTTTTTTATCAGAACCATTTTGATACTCTTCAATTCTACATTTTCCTGCTCTTTCAAACTTTGATACCTGATATCGTAAACGACGCATCTTGCTTCCTTGAAGCGTGAAATCTTTTATATTTACCCTTGACAAAACGCCAAAAGGAGTAGCTGTAAATAAAACCCCTCTTATCGATTCTACTTGATCGACCGTGAAAAGATTGAGTTCAAAATTATTGTTGATACAGTATTGATATATTTCTTCTGTTATAACAGATAGATAATCTTTGGCTCCTGTATAGCTATATACTAATATGATATCCTTATAACGACTATAATTAAAGTACCCTTTTTTTTCTGCCCCAATAAAAAGATTAGGAGCTATATTTCTTGTTCCTCTTGATGCAGAGCCTTCATTCTTATATTGGTTAAATAGTTTTTCTACCAGCTTTAGTAATTCTGGGTGTTTATTAGCTTCTTTTTCTAATATAAGAACAGGAGTTTCTTCCTTATTCACATCATAACGATTATCAAATATTTCTGTAATTTCTTCGGTTGAATTTGATGATTCTTCATTAGAGTATACAGCTCGATCATTACCTTCCTTTTCTTGCTTAAATTTCTCTCTTAGTATTCCTTCATGCTTATCAACGAAATAATAACTTAGATCACCGATATTGAAATTTTCAAAAAGTAAAGTCTTTGGTAAAGTTCCGAATTCTTCTTCTAATTTTTTGATAATCTGCAGAATACGAAATGAATCGATTCCTAACTCTTGAAATGGAGTAGATACACAATTATCTCCAATTGGTACTTGACTAAATTGAGATATAAGAGACTTAAGATAAGACTCTGTTGATTCTAATAGTATTTCTTTATCTATCATTTTCTTGTGTAGTAACTATGAAAAAGTATCTGAATAGTTAATGTTTTTTAAATTTTTGTAGTATAGTAACTACATAAAATCGATAAATATCTCTGATACTTCTTATAAAAATTTATTAAGACCTGCTCGTTCCATTTCCCTAGCTTAAAATTGCTTTTTCGTGTTTTATAAATTTAATTTTAAAGACACGAGGTGTGGATAGTGATAATAATCTAGATTAACACCAAAGGGATATGTTGAAAATACAAAGGGAGGATATGGTTACTTTTATTTAACCGGGCAGGGACTATTTACTTTTTGTAAAATATTGGTGCAAACATTAATAAACACGGTATGATTTATTTCTTTGAGACGAATCCCAAATCTTGTTTTACCTTTTTGCTCTACCAAAATGCCTTCATGGCCGGTTAATGGTCCATGAATAATTTTTACTTGTTCTCCTTCATAAAAAGTAGTTTCTACAGAAACACCTTCTTCAAGTAATAGCATTTTTTTGATCGTATTTATATCATTTGGCGAAATGACTGAAGGATTTTGTCCACATTTAATATATGTAGCTATTTTGGGTAGTCTCGAGATATCATAAATCTCGCTCATTATGGTATTTACGAAAATATAACCTGGAAAAAGTGGAGATTCTATAAGTTTCTTCTGTCTATTTTTCCATACTTTCAATGTTCTAGTCAATGGAAGAAATGCATCATATTCTCTTGCCAAAAGATCGTTATATACTATTTTTTCGGCACGTGGAGAGGTATAAAAAATATACCAGTTTTTTTCATTTCTTTTTCTTCTTCTTTCCAATACCGCTCTAGGATATATGGTCTGATTAGATTTAGCTGTATTCATTATTTAAGTCGGTTTATTAAGAGTTGATAATGATCTTTAATTTTATTAAGATCTACTAAAAAAGCTATAGCCTTGTTAGGTGTGTGGTTGTGAGTATATTTTATAATTGGGCATACTATAAGCTGGTCAATTAGCATTTTCCAATTAACTGATTCTTATTTGTTTAAAAAATCTGGTGTGGTTTAGGTGTAGTCATTATTTAAGTTGGTTTGTTTTAAGAGTTGATAATAATCTTTAATCTCATTAAGAAATAACCTTAATTAGACATGTGGTTGTGGATATAAATTTTACAATTAGGCATACTACAAGCTGGTCAATTAGCATTTTCTAATCAACTGATTCTTATTTTTTTAAAAAAATCTGGTGTGGTTTAGGTGTAGTCATTATTTAAGTTGGTTTGTTTTAAGAGTTGATAATAATCTTTAATCTCATTAAGAAATAACCTTAATTAGACATGTGGTTGTGGATATAAATTTTACAATTGAGCATACTTCAAGCTGGTCAATTAGCATTTTCTAATCAACTGATTCTTATTTTTTTAAAAAAATCTGGTGTGGTTTAGGTGTAGTCATTATTTAAGTTGGTTTGTTTTAAGAGTTGATAATAATCTTTAATCTCATTAAGAAATAACCTTAATTCGACGTGTGGTTGTAAATAAGTATTTTTACGATTGGGCATACTACAAGCTGGTCAATTAGCATTTTCCAATCAACTGATTTTTATTTGTTTTAAAAAGTAATTAGTGGGGTATTGGTATTATTAAAATTCGATAAGATTCGAAAATCACACCGGGGGTTGGTCAATTAGCAAAATTTGCTTGACCTGTGCTCTCCTTTTAAACATTTCTTATTTCTAATAAAAGAACAAGAAATGATAATGAAATTTCACTTTGTTTCTTTAACAAAGATTATTTCACCAGTAAAATTATAATGACTTTCTCATATATCTTCTTAATTTTATGTTAATTTTATTGTGAATACCAGTATAAATAACAATTTGAACACATTGCATTTTTCGAGCAGATTCAAATGATCACAACATATTATAGTTCAAATAATTACATCTATTATGTTTTTAATAAGTACTTAACAAAAAGTGGAAAAAAACTTATTTAATAAGAATTTATATTCCTACTACTATGTGGTTGAGAAGCAAAATATGCTTTATTTGGATAATTAGAATGACGTTTTTTATAAACACAAGATCATCTTATTATTATAATAGTTATCGGTTTCTATACGCATTTTATCGACAATGAATATAAACGATACTTTTATTTCAATTTTATTAAGGTCAATATGCATATACCCAAAAAAAATATCAAGTCAATCCAACTAAAGTCGTAAAAAATACTTTTAAAGATTGCAAGTGATGTGATTATATCTCCTATGATACTAGTAAAAAGTAGGTCGTATAAAATTTTCTTTGCTTTTTCTGAGTTTTCTTTAAAATCTCCATAGAATGAAATAACAATAGTCGATCCTCCTAGAAATATTGTAGTATGCTGTACTAAAAAGAAAGTGTATTTATCTTTTAATTTAGCTCCATATGTTTCCCAAAAAATGTTTGGGAATAAAAACATCCCAACTCCAAATAAAGTATAGATTAATCCGTGAATAGTTAAGAATATTTTTGTATTCATATAGACTTGGTTTCTTGACGAAAATAAAATAAATACTTGTTACTAAACCTTGATATAGAACATTTGAGAAGTTTCCTTTAGGAAACTATTAAGGAAATAAAATTGCAGAAACTAATATGTATATTCGCCGTATGTTTAACCATCAAGACAAAGAACTTTCTGATCATTGTGTCAGAGAATTAAGAGCTATTAGAGATACTATGGAATTATTATCAGGAAAATGAAAATACATATAATTAGTGTTTTAATTAGAGGTCACACATTACGTTTTATGGAGTTAAAAAGGTGTTTGCACGGAATCGCTTCAAAAAAACTTGTAAGGGATTTACAAGATTTGGAACTAAACAAATTAGTGATTCGAAATGTTAAAAATACTAAACCAGTTAGTGTAGAATATTCTATAACTCAACATGGGGAAACTCTTGAAGATTTAATACAAGGGATTATAGACTGGGGAATTAAACATAGAAATGAAATAATTAAAAATTAACATCTATAGATTAATCTAAATATTGTTAGTAAAAACATTAAAACAAAAGGTAGCATATTATATGAATGTTAGAAAACATGTTTCTAACAATTTGGCTTCTTTTAATGCTGATTTAGTGTTCTCTAAAATGGATACAACTACTAGATAGATATTCATGTTCTGGAATCTATTGTAAAATATAGTAAATAATTAATAGATAACATTTTTTAGTCCCAAAACATAAACTTTAAATAAATATTTATGAAATACTTAGCTTTCCCTCTGCTATTATTTTTCTTGTCATGTTCTAACGACGATTCCACTTCATCGTTTATTGACAATGATTTGATAATTGATGATACCGCTGCTGTATCAATTATAGCTTTAGATTCTGATTCAAATTCTAAACTGATATTACAAGATGGTATGTCTGTTGAAGAAACAACCTCCTCTTTAGGCCGTTATCATATTGGTAAAGTGATTAGGGTACGCCCTATAGATGAGTTTAACATAGAGGTTACTAATTTTGCCCCCATTGACCTTGAGGATATTACCATTATAGCAACTATTAATGGCTTTGAAAAAGATATACAACTTTTTAAGATTAAAAAGTTAAGAGCTCATGCTCAACGTGTAATGCCTTATTTATTTATAGATGGTAAAAAACACACTTTGGATATAGACGGAAATAAAGTTGATTTAACATCTCTGGTTACTTCTGGAGTAAACCCAAATCATATAACTTTTAATTTTAGCGGAGAATCTCAGATCGCAAAAAAGCTAATGTCATTGGCAAAATTGAATTGGGAAATCGCTTATCACGATTATAATGACGATAACAATCCAGACAGGAATTGGAAACTTGATCCTACACCACATGATTGGCGCAGATGGAGTAGTTTTATTATCAATTATGGATATACAGTATTACGTGAAGAATATAAAGAATCCATTCTAAATGAACCTTTATTTAAGAATGATAAGGTATTACAGACCAGAGAGGAAAGAGAAGCAACATATAATAAACTAATCAACAAACCCTTCTATAGATTAGGAGTAGTAGCACATGTTTCTGGCCTTGGTGGTGGTTCAACCCTAGGTGTAGGGCCAGGTCAATTGAAAAACCATGTCACAAAATGGTCGTATGCAGTTATTAATCATGAAATAGGTCATACTTTAGGGTTTAAACATTCAAGTAGTTGGGCAGGTACAATAACCGATAGTAATGGTATAAAAAGAAGTACAGATATTTTGATTAATAAAGTAAATGAACGTGTAAAATCTGGAGAGTTAGATCAGCTACCTATTTCAATTGATAATTACTATATGCCTCGTGATTTTGATTTTAAAAATGATACAGATCCTGGATATTAATAGATTGCATATATAGATATCTTTCATACCAACCTACTAATTTTAATAAAAAATTAGTAGGTTGGTATATCCCTGTTAAAGTGATTCTTCTGTAATGTTTAGCAGTGCACTAACTATTTTATTTCAAAAATTACCCTAATAAAAAGAAAACCCTAATAAATTTTCATCTATTAGGGCTTTTGTACTCGAGGTGGGAATCGAACCCACACTCCCGAAAGAACTGGATTTTGAATCCAGCGCGTCTACCAGTTCCGCCACTCGAGCATATTGGATGGCAAAATTAGCAAAATATTTTTTTTCAGCCATTAAATAAGTAACAAAATAAAGGTCAGAGTGAAAATAAATTTTTAAATTTGCACCTTGTTTTCAGAAAAAAAGTTTTAACTCATTACAATACAACATTTTACCCTATGCAATCCGCAGTTACAGAAGCAAAATTTTTTACGTGTAGTCAAAGTACCGAACTTGCAGAAAAAATAGCAACTGCTTATGGTGCTAAACTAGGTAATGTTATTACATCTACCTATAGTGATGGTGAGTTTCAACCTTCTTTTGAAGAATCTGTAAGAGGATCCAGAGTTTTTATTATCGGGTCAACTCATCCCAATTCTGATCATCTTATGGAAATGTTATTAATGCTTGATGCTGCCAAAAGAGCCTCTGCAAGACATATTACAGCAGTAATGCCATATTATGGATGGGCTCGCCAAGATAGAAAAGACAAACCAAGAGTTCCTATTGCTGCAAAGTTAATTGCAAAAATGCTGGAAACAGCAGGAGCTACAAGAATCATTACAATGGATTTACATGCAGATCAAATCCAGGGATTCTTTGAAAAGCCGGTAGATCACCTTTTTGCATCTACTATTTTCTTACCTTACTTACAGTCTTTAAATCTGGATAATCTTACGATTGCTTCGCCAGATATGGGAGGGTCAAAAAGAGCTTATGCTTATTCTAAAGCATTAATGAGTGATGTAGTAATATGCTATAAACAAAGAGCAAAAGCCAATGTAATTTCGCATATGGAACTCATTGGGGATGTTACCGGAAAAAATGTAGTATTAGTAGATGACATGGTAGATACTGCCGGAACATTAACTAAAGCAGCAGATCTAATGATAGAGAGAGGTGCAAAAAGTGTTAGAGCAATCTGTACTCACCCTATCCTTTCTGGTAATGCTTATGAGCGACTAGAAAATTCAAAATTAGAAGAGTTAATTGTAACCGATTCTATTCCTCTAAAACAAGAAAGTAATAAAATCAGAGTTGTAAGCTGTGCAAATCTATTTGCAGATGTGATGAACCGAGTTCATAACAACCAGTCGATCAGTTCTAACTTTATAATGTAAATAATAATTAATAAATTTTTAAAATGAAATCATTAACAATCAATGCATCTCAAAGAGAAAGCGTAGGCAAGAAAGCAACAAAAGCCTTACGTAATGCTGGACAGGTACCTTGTGTTATTTATGGTGGAGACACTATTGTACACTTTGCAGCACCAGAAATTGCTTTCAAAAACTTAGTGTATACTCCAGACGTTCATACCGTGGTAATAGCGTTGGATAATGGTACAAAAATAAATGCTATCCTACAGGATATCCAATTTCATCCTGTAACCGATAAAATTTTACACATCGATTTTATCGAAATTTTTGACGACAAACCAATCACAGTAGAACTTCCTTTTAAAACTGTCGGAAACTCTAGAGGGGTCCGTAATGGTGGTGTACTACGTTTTAACTTAAGACGTATTAAAGTAAAAGGTTTTGCTGCTAAATTACCAGACGTAATCGAAGGAGATATCACAAATCTAAAAATCGGAAACAAATTGTATGTTACCGATGTAGCAAGTGATGACTATACTATCCTACATCCAGATAATACCGTTATCTGTATGGTTAAGACATCTCGTACAGCAGTTGCAGACGATGATGAAGATGAAGATGAAACTGAAGGTGCAGCTGAAGGTGCAGAAGCTCCTGCAGCAGAGGCATAATTTTATAGTCTCATATAATATAAAAGCATTCCGAATTGTATTCAGAATGCTTTTTTTATTTTTATAGAAATTTTTGGGCGTACCCCCACTTTGGCGTGGAGGCCGGGCTATATGCTGTATCTTTTTTTGCAATCCTTCGACTAGTCTCTGGATTACAAAAAAAGGATGCCGCTCCTATCCCTTACGCAAATAAAAACAACATGTTTTCGATAATTAAAAAATTATTTTCTAAACAACCCTATGAAACTCAAGAAGATCTCATGAAAAAATTTCTTGTTGCCGGTCTCGGTAATATTGGTCCAAAATACCATAACACTCGTCATAATATCGGTTTTAAAATCCTGGATGCTTTGGCCAAAGAAGAAAATCTCGTTTTCGAAACCAAAAAACTAGGTGACCTTGCTACATACAAACACAAAGGGAGAACCATTATCCTTCTCAAACCTAATACCTATATGAACCTTAGCGGAAAAGCAGTTCGGTATTGGCTGGAGAAAGAAAAAATACCTTTAGAAAACCTTTTGGTCATAACCGATGATATCAATCTCTCTTTTGGTACAATCCGACTCAAATCCAAAGGTAGTGCCGGTGGTCATAATGGGCTTAAAGATATCGAAGCTCAATTACAAACTTCTAAATATTGCAGATTTAGATTTGGAGTTGGCAATGAATTTGGTAAAGGCAGGCAAGTTGATTATGTACTGGGAGAATGGAGTCCTGAAGAAGAATCTGCTATACCAGAACGATTAGAAAAAGGAATCGCTTTGATCAAATCTTTTGCTACTGCAGGAACATCAAATACAATGAATACCTTTAACGGAAAATAAAGAAATGTCTCAGAACTATTTTTTATTTTTACAACTGCTTAAAATCTTACTTCTCGAAATGAGCCATAACAATCATATCAACGCTTATCTACCTGGCAACAGACAGGCTATATTATTCATTAACGAATTCTATCTGACAGTTGAAATCAAATCAAAAATAAACAGATGAAACGTTATTCAAATGCAAAAACATATGATAGCCAGACCCATTCTGTAGTTACTATAGGTACTTTTGATGGTGTGCATATTGGCCACAAAAAAATAATAGAACGCCTCGTAGAAAGTGCCAGAAAAAATAATCTGGAATCGGTTATTCTTACTTTTTTTCCTCATCCCAGAATGGTATTACAACAGGATTCTGATATCAAGCTTATCAATACTATTGATGAACGTATACAGATATTAGAAAAAACAGGGCTAGACAACCTGGTTATTCATCCATTTACCAAAGAATTCTCTCGTCTAAGTGCAGGAGAGTATGTACAACAAATGCTTATCGATTGTCTTAAAGCAAAACATGTTATTATAGGATATGATCATCGGTTTGGGCGCAATCGTAATTCTAATATTACAGATCTTGCTTCTTATGGTGTACAAAATGATTTTACTGTAGAAGAAATTTCTAAGCAAGATCTTGATGATGTTGCTGTAAGTTCTACCAAAATCAGAAAAGCATTATTCGATGGAAATATTACCAAAGCAAATGCATATCTGGGGTATTGTTTTATGCTAACCGGTAAAGTAGTAAAAGGAAAAAGGCTAGGGCGTAAACTTAACTATCCAACCGCAAATTTACATATCGAAGAAGATTACAAATTAATCCCAAAAAACGGAGTTTATATTGTGAAATCATTTATTGACAGTAAAATCTATTTTGGGATGATGAATATAGGCACTAACCCTACTGTAAACGGCACCAAACAAACGATAGAGACTCATTTCTTTGACACTTCTTTTAATTTATACGACAAAAAGATTCAAATCGAAATGATAAAACGTATTAGAGATGAGAAAAAATTTGATTCTCTAGAGCAATTACAAGATGCTATGCAGCAAGATGAAGACTTCTCTCGTGATTTTATAAATTCTTTAGTATGATCAATCGTTGGCTATTCACTCAAGTAGATAATAGTTCTCTTATTATATTTCGAGTTTTTTTTGGGTTCCTAATTGCTTCAGAGGCTATTGGCGCTATTTTTACAGGCTGGGTTACTCGTACCTTAGTAGAACCTAAGTTTACCTTTAATTTTATTGGTTTAGATTTTTTACAACCCTTACCCGGTAATGGCATGTATTTTTATTTTGCTATAATGGGGATTTTTGGCCTTTTAGTAATGATTGGTTTTAAATATCGATGGAGCATGATTGGATATACCATATTATGGGCAGGAGTCTATTTTATGCAAAAAGCATCCTATAACAATCACTACTATCTCTTGTTACTACTTTGCATAATAATGTGCACTTTACCTGCAGGAAATTATTTCTCGATAGATGTAAAACAGAACCCGTTACTTAAAAAAATTGCCATGCCAAGGTGGTGTATATTGGTAATTATTGCTCAACTCTGGATTGTATACACCTATGCATCCGTTGCTAAACTATATCCAGATTGGTTAGACTTTACTGTTGCCAAAAACCTGATGGCTGGTAAAGCAAATTACCCTATTGTAGGAGATATTCTTCAGGAACATTGGACACATGTTTTTATTGCCTATTATGGTATTTTATTCGACTTATTAATTGTTCCTTTACTATTATGGAAAAGAACTCGACTTGCTGCTTTTTGTTTTAGTGTATTCTTTCATCTTTTTAATTCTATTGTTTTTCAAATAGGAATATTCCCATATCTATCATTAGCATTTACCGTCTTTTTCTTTTCTAAAGAAAGGGTACATCATTTGTTTATGAGAAAAAAGGAGTTCTATAATTCTAAAGAAATAATTATCCCTTCATACCGTAAATTTTTGCTTCCTATATTAACAATCTGGTTCGTTATACAAATCCTGCTTCCTCTTCGTCACTGGGTTATCCCGGGAGATGTATTATGGACAGAAGAAGGTCATAGAATGAGTTGGCGTATGATGTTAAGAGGTCGATATGGCACTACCAATTTCTATGCTGTAGACAAAAATGATCCTAAGGCTTTACAGAAATTAATAAATAAAAACGATTACCTCTCTAAAAAACAATTACGATTAGTATCAGCAAAACCAGATGCTATGTGGCAATTTGCACAAAGAATTAAGGCCGAATATGCTGCAAAAGAAAAAGATATTGCTATCTATGTGCGTAGTAAGGTATCTATTAATGGTAAAAAATATCAAACACTTATTGATCCAAAAGTTGATCTAGCCAGTGCTTCATGGAATTATTTTACTACAAATCCATGGATTCTCAAATATGAAGAAAAAGAATAAAATAGTCTCGTAATTTATGCCATAAAAAAGAATTAAAATGCTCTTTTTTTAAACATAACAAGCTAAAATTAAGTTATTTTTTGACCCCAATAGCACTTCATTGCAAAACCTTATGTAGTTTTGCATAGTTTAAAATCAAGGAAATACGGTTTTGACTCGAGATTATACACTATAATTTGTGTAGCTAAATTTCGGATTTACAAAAATCATTACAATGCATTCATATCTAATAAAGGGAATTTGTAGCATCTTTCTATTGTTTTTCTTTTCTGCGCATAGTCAACAAAACAAGGAAGATACTTATACTTTTTTTGGTATTATACCTAATACCGTAGATGCACAGTTATATCGTAAGCTTAAAAACAGTCCCGATGTTACCACTCGCCTACAACTTATCGAAAAAATAGCTCAAATACATCTGCAGGCGGGCAATACTGATTCTATAACATATTATGGTGATCTTTTAAAAACAACAGCACTAAAAGAAAATATCCCCAATAAACCATTATATCTTTCTATAGCAAACCATATTATAGGACACGGAAAACTTAAAAACGGGCTCTATGATGCTGCGATGAAACACTTTATCGAAGGTATTACTAATTCTTCTGTTCCCGAAATGCAAACCATGCATTACAAACATCAACTTGGATTGGGTATTGTATATCTGGAGCAAAAAAAATATGAACTGGCACTCCCCATTTTTGAATCTTGCATTGCTGAATCCAATACTAAAGAAACTATAATACTAGCCGGAAAGTTTTTGGGAGATATTTATTTTTATAAAAACAATACTGAAAAGGCAAAGTCATATTATTTTTCTGTACTAGAAGATCTTCCCGATACTCCAAATAAAACATCAATAGAAGTTCGATTAAAACTTGGGCGACTCGAGCTTTTTAGTGATCGAACTATCAAAGCAATGGAGTACTTTATGCCTGCAAAAGAACAGGCTCAAGAAAACCATTTCTATGACTTATATATAGAAGCAGTATATCAAATAGGCCGGGTATATTATAAATTAGAAGATTATGATTCGGCAGAGATGATATTAAACTCTGCATATGTAAATGCTGTACAATGGAATAGGTTAGAACTACAAAAAAGAGTAATCGAGATGCTAAAAGGTCTTTATGCTACTCGTGGAAATTATAAAAATGCATATGCATTAATGACTCAATATGTAGATATTTCTAATCGAATTACAACAAAACAAAACAAAAAAATTGTAAAAGAACTAGAGGTTAAATATCAAACACTGCAAAAGGAAAAAGAGATCTTATCGCTTAAAGAAGAACGTCTATTAAAAGAAAGTGAGCTTGAAAGGCAACGAACTATTAAAAAAGCATTTTTAATCGGTTTTCTCGCTGTGCTCTTACCAATAGTTGGCCTGCTGTTTATGTATTTTCAGAAATTAAAGACCCAAATAGCCCTCAACAAATCCCAGGAAGAGGTAAATACTCAAAAAGTATACGGGTTGATGAAAGATCAGGAATTAAATCTGATCAAAGCTACAATGGAAGGTCAAGATAAAGAAAGACAACGTCTGGCACGAGAACTACATGATAGTGTTGGTGGTAATCTGGCAAGTATAAAATTGCAACTTTCTAACTCGGATAAAACCGATGATCAAGAAGCTAGTATTATTAAACAAGTTGATGAAACTTACAATCAGGTAAGAGATTTTTCTCATAACCTTATCCCCAAAAAATTTCAAAAAAATCCGATTACTTCCTTAATAAAAGAATACATAAACAATGTGATCAACGGTAGCGGGCAACAAATATCATTTCATCCCTATCCAAAAAATCAAATCAATCAAATTAGTCCAACACTTACAGAAGAATTATTTAAAATCATACAAGAGCTATTAACTAATTGTCTTAAGCATGCTAAAGCCAAAAATATAGACATCTATCTTAATCACCATGATGATTCGATACAACTGCTTTTTGAGGATGATGGAATAGGTTTCGAAAGTGGAAAAGCAGTTGATGGAATCGGATTTAAAAATATAAAGACCCGGTTAAGTAACTTATCTGGAAATATGTTCATAGACTCTGTAATTCAAAGAGGTACGGTTATCAATATAGAAGTACCGGTTGCATAAATTTTTATATCCATAAATAGGCTTAAATAAATTTCTTAAAATTCATTTATAGAACTATAACCTAAACCCTCACTTTTCTTTAAATTTGCTCCTTCATTGCGATAGGGATAGTAGTGGCATCCCCTGAATTTGTTTCAGGGATATAACGAATAGCCCGGAAATCGCCCAAAAAAGATATCATGTTAGTAGTACAAAACATCATAGCAAACAAAGAAGCGTATATAAAAGCTTTGACAAAAAGGAATTTTGACGCAGCTGCTGTTTTAGAAGAAATTATTGGCTTGGATGAAAGTCGACGTGCCACACAGACCAAATTAGATAATACACTAGCAGACTCTAATAAATTCTCTAAAGAAATAGGATTACTGTTTAAAAACGGTGAACAGCAAAAAGCAAACCTGCTAAAGGAGAAAACTGCACAACTTAAAGAAAGCTCTAAGCAGTTATCAACAGCACTTACCGATATCCAGGAGAAATTAACGCAATTGTTATATACGATCCCAAATGTTCCTCATGATTCTGTTCCTAATGGTCAAAGTGATGAGGATAACGAAGAGGTTTTTCGCGAAGGTGATATTCCTGTTTTAGAAGAAGGTGCATTACCTCATTGGGAGCTTGCCAAAAAATATGACATTATTGATTTTGAATTGGGTGTAAAAATAACCGGAGCTGGTTTTCCTGTATATAAAGGAAAAGGTGCTCGATTACAACGTGCTTTGATTAGTTATTTTTTGGATAAAAATACTGATGCCGGATATAAAGAGTTTCAGGTACCTCATCTTGTTAATGAAGCATCGGGATATGGTACGGGGCAATTACCAGATAAAGAAGGACAAATGTATCATGTAACCGGTGATGATTTATACCTTATTCCTACTGCAGAGGTTCCTGTAACTAATATGTTTAGAGATGAGCTATTACAGGAAAGTGATCTTCCTATTTGTTGTACGGGATATACTCCATGTTTTAGGCGTGAGGCAGGTTCTTATGGTGCACATGTACGTGGATTAAATCGATTGCATCAATTTGATAAAGTAGAAATTGTACGTATCGAGACTCCCGAAAATTCATATAAGGCACTTGATGGAATGGTAGATCATATAAAAGAGATTCTTAACGATTTACAATTACCGTATCGCATATTGCGTCTTTGCGGAGGAGATATTGGATTTACTTCTGCACTAACCTATGATTTTGAAGTTTTCTCGACAGCACAGGATCGCTGGTTAGAGATTAGTTCTGTATCTAATTTTGAATCTTATCAAGCGAATCGCTTAAAGTTAAGATATAAAGATGCGAATGGAAAAAATCAATTGGCACATACACTTAACGGGAGTTCATTGGCATTACCCAGAGTATTAGCAGGTATATTAGAAAATTACCAAACTCCAAATGGTATCAAAATACCTGAAGTACTGATTCCTTACTGTGGATTTGAATATATAGATTAAGGGATCCATAACATATTGCTAAAGCGCATTTTGTTATCTTTACAAAAAAACTTGCAAAATGCGCTTTATCTTTTTCTATATCACCTTGTTCTTTACTTTCTCGACGATAGCGCAGTCGGAGCAGTTAGCAAAAAATTATATTCAGCAGGGACAATACGAAAAAGCACTTTCTATCTATCAAAAATTATATACTAAAAACCCTAACCGAATTAATTATTTATTAGGGTTAGTAGAATCTCACCAACAATTAGAGCATTTTGATAAAGCTGAGGGTATTCTAAAAAAGAGAATTGAGAAAACTCCAAATAATGCTCAAATTCTTGTCGAACTGGGACATCATTATGATCTGCAAGGTAAGACAGAACAGGCTCGTACTTACTATAATAAGGCTATAGAAACTTATGATAACAATAATGCGAATCATGCTTATTCTCTTGCTCAAACTTTTGAAAAATATAGTCTATTAGATGAAGCGGCTTTAATTTATGAGAAAGGGATGAAGAATAATCCCAGAGCAAACTTTAATGTACAATTAGCCAAAATTTATGGAGAACAGGGAAAACTCGAAAAAATGTTTGATAGTTATTTGGCATTGTTACGATTACAACCCAATTATATAAATATTGTACAACGAAACTTTAGTGACTACATAACAGATAACCCAACAAGTGAGGCAAATGTTATATTTAGAAAATTATTGATTAAAAAACTCCAGCAGAATCCTGATATTTTATACAATGAAATGCTAAGCTGGCTTTTTGTACAACAAAAGGAATTTAAAAAAGCATTTATACAGGAAAAAGCAATATACAAACGTAAGCAGGAAAGTCCAGAAGGTATTATAGACCTGGCTAGAATTGCTATTTCGGAAAAAGATATTAAATCTGCTGTAGAAATTCTAAATTATATTCTAGAAACACCTGCTTCAAAAGATATGAAGCTTACTGCACATAAAATTATCCTGAAAGCGAAAGTAGACAATGCTTCCAAAAAAGAGCATAAAACCATTATAGAACAGTATAATACTGTGTTTGAAGAGTATGGGAAAGGCAGAGAAACTATAGGGTTACAAATTGATTATTCACATTTTCTAGCATTTAATCAGGATAAAAAACAGGAAGCTATTCGGTTTTTAAAAGATATACTGGATAGAGAACCTCTATCCAGGTTTCAATCTTCCAGAATAAAAATGAAAATTGCAGACATCCTGGTATTGGACCAAAAATTTAATCAGGCATTAATTTATTATACCCAGGTGCAAAATGCTTTAAAAAATAACTTTCTAGCTCAAGATGCCAGGTTTAAAGTCGCAAAAACCAGCTATTACAAAGGGGATTTTGCCTGGGCGCAAACGCAGCTCGATGTATTAAAATCTTCTACCTCTCAATTAATTGCTAATGATGCTATGGAGTTAAGTCTAATAATCAGTGATAATTCTCTTGAAGATTCTACGCAAACTGCTTTAAAGATTTTTGCAAAAGCCGATCTATTAGCTTTTCAGAATAAAAATCAGGATGCAATTGCGATGTATGAAATTATCTTAACTCAACATAAAGGTGAAAAAATTGAAGATGAAGCTTTTTTACGTCAGGCAAAACTATTTGAAAAAGAAAATCAATTCGAAAAAGCCAAAATCAATTATCTAAAAATTATCGAATTTTATAACGATGATATTCTTGTTGATGATGCTTATTATTGGCTAGCCGAACTCTATGCAAATGAGTTGGGAGAGCCTGAAAAAGCTAAAGAATTATACGAAAAGATAATTTTTAATCACGCTGATAGTATTTATTTTGTAGAAGCACGAAAAAAATACAGAACCCTAAGAGGAGATGCTATAAATTAAATCACTTATAGCTCTTTACTTCTTTGTAACTTTGTGCCCTGGTCATTATACTAAATACGACTTCCGAAAATACTAATAATAAACATGTACATATATAACGTTACCATAAATATAGAAGAAACTATTCATGATGAATGGTTGAACTGGATGAAAGAAGAGCATATTCCTGATATGCTTTCTACAGGGAAATTTAGTAAAGCACTAATGACCAAAGTACAAGTAGAAGAAGAAATGGGAGGTATCACCTACTCTGTACAGTATACTACAAGAAATAAAGAAACTTTACAAAAATACTATGACGAGGATGCTGATCGTCTTAGATCAAAATCTAATCATTTTACTGGTAAATTTGTAGCGTTTAGAACAGAGTTAGAAATTGTAAGTGAACAAAATGGGTAAACCAAAAAAAAATAGAAAATACAATTCAAACCCTATATCTTCTTTCGAAAAAACTGCGGTAAAAGCAAAAAAACACCTCGGGCAACATTTTTTAAGGGATGAGAATATTGCCAAAAAGATTGGCGATACTCTTACCTTGCAAGGCTATAAAAATGTTATTGAAATTGGCCCCGGAATGGGAGTTCTCACCAAATATATTCTTCAAAAGGATATTGATGTTATCGCTATGGATCTAGACAGGGAGTCTATCGAATATCTTAACACTAATTTTCATCTCGAGCACACAGAAGCATTAAGAGGAAACACTACTTTTCGGGTAATAGAGGCTGATTTTCTAAAATATGATCTAAATCTGTTATTTGCCAAAGAACAATTCGCAATAACAGGTAATTTTCCATACAATATTTCTACACAAATCGTTTTTAAAACATTAGAAAACAAAGATCGAATTCCTGAATTTACAGGGATGTTTCAAAAAGAAGTTGCCCAACGTATTTGCGAAAAAGCTGGTAGTAAAACATACGGTATTCTTTCGGTACTTACTCAAGCATTTTATGATGCAGAATATTTATTTACCGTTCCACCTAACGTTTTTAACCCTCCTCCTAAGGTAGATAGTGGGGTATTGCGATTGATTAGAAAAAATGAATATTCTTTACCTTGTGATGAAAAATTATTTTTCAGAGTTGTAAAGACTACTTTTGGGCAACGTCGCAAAACTTTAAGAAACAGTCTTAAAACTTTTGAATTGAATGATGAGATTAAAGCATTAGAAATTCTGACTAAACGACCAGAACAATTATCTGTTGATCAATTTATAGAATTAACACTATTAATTGAAAAACAACAGGTTAAGTGATTTAACACGCTCTTAAAGTCCAATTAAATTCTTTGGTTATCTTTGTGAGCGTTTATACGGGGATCACTAAATATTGAGTATATGCAATTTCAAGTTTCTAATGAGTTAATCGAACAGGTAAGACACCTTATCCAAGAAGAAGGTGATGCTCGCTTGCGCGAAATGCTTAGTGAAATACATTTTGCTGATGTTGCAGAAATTATTAGTGAACTTGGCTTATCTGAAGCCACTTATCTTATTAAATTATTAGATAGCGAAAAAACCTCTGAAGCTCTTATGGAACTCGAAGAGGATTTTCGTGAACGTATTCTTGAAAACCTTTCTGCAAAAGAAATTGCAGAAGAGTTAGAAGAAATGGATACCGATGATGCCGCAGATGTTGTTGCAGAGCTCCCTGATGATCGGGCAGAAAAAGTAATTGCAGAGATAGAAGACGAAAAACGTGCAGAAGATATCAAAGAGCTTCTCACTTATGATGAAGATACTGCTGGTGGTCTAATGGCCAAAGAGCTGGTAAAAGTGAAAGAAACCTGGACCGTAGCTGGTTGTGTTCGCGAAATGCGACGACAAGCAGAAAATGTTACCCGGGTACATTCTATTTATGTTGTGGATAAAGAAGGTAAGCTAAAAGGAAGGCTATCACTAAAAGATTTACTTACTGCCTCTGCAAAAACCCATATTAGTGAAGTATATATTCCTAATGTAGATTATGTAGATGTAAACACAGAAGGGGAAGAAGTTGCTCGTATTATGCAAAAATATGATCTTGAAGCTATTCCTGTAGTTGATAATGAAGGTATATTGATGGGGCGTGTAACCATTGATGATATTGTGGATTTTATAAAAGACGAAGCAGAAAAAGATTATCAGTTGGCAGCTGGTATCTCGCAAGATGTAGAAGCAGATGATAATGTATGGGAGCTTACCAGAGCACGATTACCCTGGTTGATTTTAGGCCTTTTTGGAGGATTAGGAAGTGTATTCATTATGCAGGATTTTGAAGATGTAATGACCAATCCAAGAATTAGAGATCTATTTTTCTATACGCCACTAATTGCTGCTATGGCAGGAAACGTAGGTGTACAATCTTCTGCAATTATAGTACAGGGATTAGCAAATAATGTAGTAAAAGGAAGCTTGCTAAATCGATTACTGAAAGAAGTAAGTCTTAGTTTAATTAATGGTTCTGCACTGGCGCTGCTTATTATTCTTTTTGGTTTTATTATGAAGTATGAAATCTCATTTAGCTTAACAATAGCAGCAGCACTTATGAGTGTTATTATCGTAGCAGCGCTTATCGGTACTTTTGTTCCTATTATTCTGGACAAAAGAGGTATTGATCCTGCAATTGCCACAGGTCCTTTTATTACCACCAGTAATGATATTTTTGGGATTTTCTTATTCTTTTATATTGCAAAACTTATTTTAGGGTTTTAGTTCGCAAATTTTCTCATAAATTTTAAAATAATTGTATTTTTAATCTATTCAACTCTCCTATTCATGAAATCCGAAATTTTTGAATTCCATTTTACGGTTCCAAAGTCTGCAATAGATGATATGGATCATGTAAATAATGTAGTGTATCTACAATGGGTACAAGATGTTGCCAAAAAGCATTGGGAATCCAGAACTAGTAAGGATATTAGGAATACTTATGTTTGGGTAGTTCTTAATCATTATATAGAATATCATAACCCTGCTTTCGAAAATGATGAAGTCACGCTACAAACCTGGATCCATAATTATAAGGGTGTTAGGAGTGAACGTCATACCAAAATCATAAATACAACCACTCAAAAAGTATTAGTTTCTGCTAAGACTAGCTGGTGTTTTTTACACAAAGAAACGCTAAGGCCGGCAAGGATCCCAGATGAAATCACTTCTTTGTTTCTCTAATAATAAAGAGGTACGTATTGCTTCTTGAAAAGAAAAATAACAATAATACAGCAGAAATAGAATATAAATTTACAGTTTAAATATAGTATTTTGGTTAATCCCTTATCGACTTATAAACAAAAGGAAGATGTTTGATAAATCAAACACCCTCCTCCGTCAAGTCAAGTTATAGTTGTTAATAAAAAATAATGTAATGCAGTGTTAATTACTTTTTTATGATTTTGGTCCGATCAGTAAGGGTTTTAACATCTAATTCGGGATTACCATATACATAAACTATACTTTTTCCTTGCGCATAAAGCTCTAAATTTCTTTTAGCGTATACATATACATCTGCAGAATGATAAGTATTTAAGTCTGTAGAAGAAGTTTTCATTTTTTTTGCCTTGAGTTTTGATGAATCTTTAACATCAAAAGAAGCATAATCTGTATCTCCGTCAATATTCAATTCGGCAGCTTTATTCATGGCAACTTTTATTTTATCTGTAATAACATATGCTTTAAGATCTGTTTTGCCATTCATAGTGATTGCTACATTTTCTGATTTGATTTTAACTTTCCCTTTCACTTTATCATATAAAGTAATTCTAACATCATCTGCTTTCACATCTAAATCCAAATCACTCGAATCATAACCGGTGATAAATAATTTTTCAGAAATCAATTTTTTATCACTCTTTATCTTAGCATCATTTCTAAGTATAATATGCTCTATCTCTTTTGCATTTAAACTAATTTCTAGTTTTTTGCTTCTCACTATTCTATTGGTTGTATATATTTTTAATACACTATCTGTTACTTTAAACTGAACGATATCAATTAGGTTTTCATCTGTTTTTAGATAATATCCATTTTGATCATTTTGATTTAGAACTATTTTTAATTCGTCATCAATTTCGACAGTATTAAATGTTTCAGGAATATCTTTGGTAAGTTCTTTTACAACCCTGTTTCCCTTAATTTTTGGCTTTTTTTGTGCAAAAATGGATATACTAAGGGACAATAAAGCAACTATACATATAGATTTTTTTATTCTAAGGCTCATTTCAATTTGTGTTTAAGTGTCTTTATAAATTAAGACACCGTCTTTTAAAAAAGTCACATTTGAATCCTTACTAAAAAAATCTGAAGCTGTTTTTTACAACCAAATATTCTTTAAGCAGTATCGAATTATGGCGATATACCATTATGTTTTTCATTGCTTATTTCTATGTTCTATGTGATTACATTGAGCCTTTCGAATAAATTTAGGATTAGTGTAGTTAAAAATGATATTAATGAAGATTTTCCCTTTATTGCTTCACAATTTTAAATGTAGCTCCACGATCAATTGACACAAAGTAAATACCTTGTGGTAATTGCTTCATAGGTACTATCACTTGTCCCGAAGTAATAATATACTCTCCAGAAGAAACCCAAACCCCTAAAGCATTATATATCGACACGTTTATCGTTTGCAATTGAGTGTCGGGAAGGGTAAGGGTAACATCTCCATTCGTTGGGTTGGGTGCAATACTTACCTGATCAAACAAACTAACTTTGGTAGCTAGTTTCCCCTGGCAATCTGCATTTGAAGATATTTCTAACTCATCTCCATGTTGTACTTCTACAGTAAAATTCTTGGCTGTATACTCCCCTACTATTTCATTATTAATCTTTGCTGTATAAGGTGTAGTACCTGTATTTATTTCAACATTTACTTTTGCAGTTGCAGCTTGAGTAATTATATTGGTTGTCCCTGTTAAACTTTCTGTATGATATACATCGGCTATTTTTGAAACATTGTTATTTTTCTCATAATACTTTAATGCTTCTACATAATACTCAATCGCTTTTGGGTACTCTGCCTTTCTTCTATGCACAACACCCAACTGTACATACAATGCTGTTCTAAACTTTTGATAATGGTCTTCTGTTTTATTTTCGAGTAATGTTAATCCTTGATCAAAATAACCTTCAGCCGAACTAAAATCTCGATTTAGCTGGTATTCACCAAGCTTAAGCATTGCCTTTATCTTAGTTGTATCTTCTATAGAAGTATTTAATGCAGATTTAAGACGCACCAAGGTAGTATCAACTTCTTGTGAGAAAAGTATTGTGATATTTATAAATAAAAGAAATAGTGCTATTAATTTTTCTGTTTTCAAGTTAAATACTCTTAAAATACGGTTTGATTATTACCAAAGATACTCTATCTAATCTTTTATTAACTAATTTTGGAGACCTATACAAAATATATGAAAGTACTTCACCTTGACACAAATCATCCCCTACTTTTAAATCAGCTTGTCGCTGCAGGTTTCGAAAATCATGAAGATTATACTTCTACAAAAGAAGAAATAGAATCCAAAATCCATAATTATAGTGGGATTATCATTCGCAGTAGATTTAAAATTGATAAAAGTTTTCTTGACAAAGCCAAAAACTTAAAATTTATAGGGCGAGTAGGTGCTGGCCTGGAAAATATCGACATCCTACATGCCGAGAAATTAGGCGTTAAACTATTTAACGCACCAGAAGGAAATCGCAATGCTGTTGGTGAACATGCATTGGGTATGATTTTATCATTATTCAACAAAATGAATATTGCTGACCAAAGTGTACGAAATGGGCAATGGCTTCGCGAAGAACATCGGGGTATCGAATTAGATGGAAAAACAGTTAGTATTATTGGATATGGTAATATGGGCAGAGCCTTTGCCAAAAAACTACGTGGTTTTGCGGTAGAAGTCATTTGTTATGATATTAAAGATGATGTAGAAAACAGCGATGCAACACAAGTAGAACTTGATGAGCTTTTTGAAAAGACCGATGTATTAAGCCTTCATACCCCAGAAACCCCTAAAACAATCGGCATGATTAACTCTAAATTTATTCATAACTTTAAAAAACCGTTTTGGCTGATCAACACTGCCAGAGGAAAAAGTGTTGTTACCAAAGATCTGGTCAAAGGTATAGAAGAAGGAAAAATCTTAGGAGCAGGGTTAGATGTTTTAGAATACGAAAAATCATCTTTTGAAAACTTATTTGCTTCAGAAAAAGAAATGTCAACAGAATTTAAGGAACTCCTTAAAATGAATAATGTGATCTTAAGTCCACATGTCGCAGGCTGGACTGTAGAATCTAAAGAAAAATTAGCACAGACCATCGTTGATAAAATTAAAGCAGAGTTTTGTTAAAACAAATATTTACTACATTATTATCAAACTACACTCAAGATTCAGACTATATTGAATCCTTGTGGAGTGATATTTCCAAACAACATCATAAAAAAACCAGATACTACCATAATCTTTCACATCTAGACTATCTTTATCATAATTTGGTCGAAGTCAAAAACAAAATCAAAGATTGGGATATGGTTTTATTTGCTTTGTTTTATCATGATTATACGTACAACGTATTAAAACAGGATAATGAAGAACAAAGTGCAAAGAAGGCAATAGCAGTACTAAATTCATTATCTATAGATAAAAACCGTATCATACTTTGTTCTGATATGATATTAGCCACCAAAGGGCACAACAATTCTGAAAGCAGTGATATTAATTATTTTACCGATGCTGATCTCTCTATATTAGGAAGTAGCTGGAAAAACTATGAGACGTATTACAAAAACGTAAGGAAAGAGTACAAATACTATCCCAATTTCATGTACAACAAAGGAAGGATCAAAGTTTTAAATCATTTTATACATATGCCGGCTATCTTTAAATCTGAATATTTCTACAAAAAATTTGAAGAGAAAGCCAAAGAAAACCTTCAGCAAGAAATTGATTTGCTTTCAAATTAAATTTCAGTTTTACTACATTTATAGAGTGAAGAAAACAATTTTTACTTTTGCAGCTTTAGTCCTGGCAATACTAGCTCTTTTTCAGTTAAGTAAATACAGTGTCATTGCAGGAGACACATCGATAGAAACCGTAATTGCCATAATCGCTGTTATTTTTTTTGTAATTGGTATTGTAATCAACAAAAGAGTTCTGCACAAAACAAAAAAGCCTACACAGAAAATAAATTATCAAAAAATTGAAGAACTGGGATTAAGTAAACGAGAGTATGAAGTTTTATGCCAGATTGCTATGGGATTATCTAATAAAGAAATCGCCGAAAAACTCTTTGTTTCAGAAAGCACTATAAAAACTCATGTTTCTAATATGCTCGTAAAACTAGATGCGAAACGACGTACTCAAGCTATACAAATTGCAAAAGAGTTACAAATTATACCGCTTTAACGTATTTCAACCTCATATATTCTAAATTTCATACTTTAGTATGAATGCTGTTTATTAGTCTAAATTTACATTTGGGTCTAACAATAAATACATATAAATAGATGAAAAATACAATTATACGTTATGGGTTACGAAGTGCCGTTTCCATATGTTTGTTAGCACTTGCAGGATGGTTTTTAGGGAAAAATCTGGATTACTCTATTCAGGAAGTAATTGGATATGCCGGAATAATAGTATCATTACTTTTTGTGTTCCTTGGTATCAAACATTATCGGGATAAAGAAAATAATGGTATTGTTTCTTTCGGAAAAGCATTATTAATAGGTATACTTATCACTCTTATTGCTGCTTTGGCCTTTGGGATATTAGATGTAATTTATATCGAATATATCAACCCAGATTTTGTCACCGAATACTATTCGCATTACGTTGAACAAATGAAAAATTCTCTCTCACAGGCCGAACTTGAAACTAAATTGGCAGAGTTAGAGGGCCAAAAAGAGCTATTCTCTAACAGGTTTATGAGCTTTTTTTTAATGTTTGCAACGGTATTTATGATTGGGTTTATAATTTCGCTAATCTCAGCACTAATACTACAACGTAAACCAATACCTGGCAATTAAAAAAATAATACAATAAAAATAGTATGCAATACAAAGCCAAAACACCTGATGAGTATATAGAAGCTATTCCTGAAGAAAGAAAGGAAGCCATGAGTATGCTTAGAAAAGTAATAAAAGACAATCTTCCTAAAGGGTTTTCTGAAGAGATTAGTTATGGTATGATAGGGTATGTTGTGCCACACAGTTTATATCCTGATGGGTACCACTGTGATCCTAAATTACCTTTACCCTTTATGAATATTGCTTCACAGAAAAATTTTATAGCAGTCTACCATAGTGGTATTTATGCAAACCCCGAATTAATGAACTGGTTTGTTGGTGAATATCCTAAGTATGTAAAGACAAAATTAGATATGGGTAAAAGTTGTATCCGTTTCAAAAAAATCGATCAGATTCCGATGGAATTAATCGCAGAATTATCTACCAAAATGACTCCGCAAGAATGGATTGCAATGTATGAATCTAAAGTAAAAAACAAATAACAATATAACTATGAAACGAGTAACAGGAATAGGAGGCGTATTTTTTAAAACGGCTGATCCCCAAAAAACAAAAGATTGGTACAGAGATCATCTGGGTTTTAATACAGATGACTATGGTTGTACATTCTGGTGGAAAGACAAAGAAGGTAACGATTGTTCTACACAATGGAGTCCTTTTAAAGACGACACCACTTATTTTGCTCCAAGCAAGAAAGAATTTATGATGAATTTCAGAGTAGAAAACCTAACCGAACTTCTCGAAGTTCTTAAAAGCGAAGGAGTAACTGTTATTGATAAAGTAGAAGAATATGAATATGGTAAATTTGGATGGATTGTAGATCCAGAGGGTAATAAAATCGAGCTTTGGGAACCTGTCGATAAAGCATTCTTATAAAACCTTAACAAAAAAGGTTGGCTATGTAGCCAACCTTTTTTTATATATAATTTCATTTAATATTACATAAAGAATAAAAGAGATGCTACTATCATCCAGCAGCCAACTATTATTCCTAAAATACCTAGCTTACCTTGTTTAGGAGCTAATTTTTCTCTAAGGCGATTTGCTTTTTCTTTTGCCTCTTCACTTTTGGATAAAAAATACTTACTGATGAGACCAAATCCAAGCATAAATCCTAATGCCGCAGAAACAATATTTCCTGCTAACAAGGTTATCCACCAAATAGGATATGTTGTAAGCCATCCCAGGTTTAAAATTGCAGAAATAATACCCCAAATACCCCAAATACAAAATATAAATCCAATCCAACCCTGGTAAGGTTCAATTTTCTCTAAAAGCTCTTTTGCATTTGGTTTTTTAGATAATAGTAACGATGGTACTGCAAGAATACTTAAAACGATTAATGAGATTCCCCATATCATAGTTTTCAAATTTAAAAGGTTAGTGTTTCTTTTTTTATTCAAAGTTGTTATATCAAATATAACAATAAATATGACTTATCAAAATATACCCTACTATAGTTATCCTATATACTAATAATTAGTACCTATAAACATTCTTGTTAATCTTCTAATTTTTAATTGATATTTTTTTGTAATTTTCTCCAAACTAATAAATGATTTTAACAACATGAGTGAAGAAAACAACAACCTAGGGGACGATATAAAAAAAGGAGCAGAAGAAGCGGCAGAAGCCGCAAAAGAATTTGCTAATGATGCTAAAGAAGCAGCCAGTGATTTTGCAGAAGAAGCTAAAGAACTTGTTAATTCTTCAGATAACAAAAAAGTTCTTGCCGGTATTTTAGCTATTTTTTTAGGATGGCTTGGCGTTCATAAATTCATTTTAGGATATCAAAAAGAAGGTTTTATTCTATTAGGAATAACTTTAATTTCATTTCCTCTAATGTGTTTGGGCATAGGAATATTAACTATATACGTCCCATCAATTATTGGTCTTGTAGAAGGTATTATGTATTTAACAAAATCTGACGAAGAGTTTTACCAAACCTATCAGGTTGGTAGAAAACCTTGGTTCTAATAGTAAAAAGCCGGAAATCTTAGCTTTCGGCTTTTTTATTTCATTTTGTTATCGTAATATTGCGATATTATAATATTAATTATGGGAATTACCAAGACGCAAATATTCGATCAGCAACAAAATGAATTGGCACAGTTTTTCAAAATATTAGGGCACCCTGCACGTATTGCTATTCTTCAATATATCAGCAAACAAAATACATGTATATGCAATGATTTGGTCGAAGAAATAGGATTGGCGCAAGCTACGATATCTCAACACCTTAAAGAACTAAAAAGCATAGGATTGCTTCAAGGAGAAATCGAAGGCAAAAGTATGTGTTACTGTATCGATATTGATCGATGGACTGCTTTGCAAAAAAATCTAAACTCATTTTTTAATACCACCAAAAAAAATTGTTGTTAAATCTACTAATCATTAAAAATCATGAATACATCAGACTTTATAACGCTGTTAGCAGAACATCAAGATAAATCATTATTATTCGAATATGCTCCGGGAATGCTGGTAGGGACTAATTACCATATTACCGAAGTAAAACATATCACCGTAGATGCCGTAGATTGTGGTGCAGGTACCGATTTCTGGAAAGAAACTATTATTCAACTATGGGAAAGCCCGGGTGAATTAGGTAAATCAGACTATATGAGTACCTATAAAGCTCTGGCAATATTAAGAAAGGTAGGAAAGATGAAATCTTATGAAATGGATGCTGTAGTAAAAATAGAATATGGAAATACTATGTTTCATACTGCGCAATTGCACATTGCAGATTTTGAAATCAAAAAAGATCAATTAATACTGAAACTTACCGTAAACCCCACAGATTGCAAAGCAAAAGAAGTATGTGGAATTACAACAGAGACTCATGCCGAAGAAGCTGCTTCTTGCGCTCCTGGTAGCGGTTGTTGCTAGATGATGGAAACCACAATAAAAATTGCATATTTTACCCAAGAGGATTGGCCCGAAATCTCTTCAATCTATAAAGAAGGAATTGATACAGGAACTGCCACTTTTGAAACCCAGGTACCTACTTGGAAAGCATGGGATATTTCGCATGTAAAATCCTGTAGAATCAAAGCTATTAGTAAAAACACTATTGCAGGCTGGGCTGCCTTGTCCCCAACCTCAAAAAGAGAAGTATATAAAGGAGTAGCAGAAGTTAGCATTTATATAACATCAAAATGTAGGGGTTTGGGTATAGGTAAACTACTTTTATCCAAATTAATTGAAGAAAGTGAAAAAGCTGGATTCTGGACCTTACAAGCTGGAATATTTAGAAATAACAAAGCAAGTATTGATTTACATACATCTTTAGGATTTAGAGAAATAGGATATCGAGAAAAAGTGGCAAAATTAAATGATATCTGGTATGATAATATCCTCTTAGAACGGAGAAGTAAAATAATTATATAACCACAATAAACACCACAAATTCTCTTCTAAAAAGAGAATAATTAAAAACAAAAACACTTATGAATATTTTAGTATTATGCACCGGTAATTCTTGTAGAAGTCAAATGGCAGAAGGATATTTAAAACATTTTGCCAAAGACAATGCAACTATTTATAGTGCGGGAGTAGAAACACACGGGGTAAATCCCAGAGCAATAGCGATTATGAAAGAAGATGGTATTGATATCTCTACTCATACTTCTAATAATCTAGACGAATATCTGGATATACAATTTGACTTCATTATTACTGTGTGTGATAATGCTAAGGAAAGGTGTCCATTTTTTCCTGGTAAAGCAGAGCGATTACATTATAACTTCTTTGACCCTTCTAAAGTAGAAGGTAGTGAAGAAGAAATTCATGCTGCTTTTACAAAAACAAGAAATGAAATTAAAACGTATTGCAAGGATTTTGTAAAGAAAAACATACTAAAAACAGTATCCTAACAAACACTGCATAGAATTCTTTGATAGAGTTTCTACATCGATACGTCTGTAAACTCTTATAGGTTATATCCCTCTGGGTAAATAAAAAAAGATAGCACAAAAGTTAACTTTTGTGCTATCTTTTTTTACTTTTTTAGATAATATCAATCGTATGTTACGAATTGTTCTTTTTGATATTCTACACACGATTAGAAAAAAATAAAATCTATTATTTTTCTACTTTAAACCCTGGTTTTACATAATTTTCGGGAATATTCTCTGGCGGCACAGTTAACACATTCCCATCTCTTACTGCTTGATAATGAGGTGATAATATTTCTATTCCGGCATCATGAAGCGCATTCTTTAAATTCTCATGTAACATCGAATAAATCAATGCAGATTTTTCGGGGTTTTTGGTATACGCATTGATTTCATAGTTTACATAAAAATCATCAAGGCTTTTAATCAATACAAATGGTGAAGGGTCTGGCAAAATCAAATCTGTTTTTTTTGCTCCTTCTATTAAAGCTTTCAACACATTATTACTAGGCACATCGTATCCTATCGTAACCGAGGTATGTAATATTATTCCAACATCATCAATAGCGTTTTTGCTAAAATTAACAATATGATTTCCCAGAATAGAAGAATTAGGAATTGTAATATCCAGGTTTTTAATAGTTTTTACTCGTGTCACCAATAGGCTCCGATCTGTGATATCTCCAATGGTCTCTCCTATTTGCACGCGATCTCCTACTTTAAATGGTCTCATATACGTAATTACAATACCTGCTACAATATTAGAAATAGCAGAAGTAGACCCCAACGAAAAAAGTACCCCGAAAAAGATAGATACTCCTTTAAATGCGGGAGAATCTGAACCTGGTATGTATGGAAAAATTATAATTACCGCAAAAGCAATAATGATAACTCTTAGCAGATTAAATGTCGGGCGTGCCCAATCCGCATGAAACCCATCTAATCGAACGGCTTCCTGTTCTAACTCATTTGTCACATATTTTAAAAACCGAAGTAAGTATTTAGTAATAAAAAAAATAACAACTATAAAAAATAAATTAGGAATAAACCCGATAATACCATCATACAAAAACAACAATGGCTTTTTTATATATCCCAAAACAGTATCTGCATATACTTTGGTTTGCGGAACCAAACTGAACATAAAAGGAAGATACAAAACCAAAAAGGTAATACTTACGGTGATTCTAAATAACCTAATTACAATTTTTAGAATATGGCGTTCTCTTCTTGGTGTAATAAACTTAAAAAACTGAACAGCTTTATTGCTACTAAAAAAAATATTGGTCTCTAATGCACTAGCTTTTTTTTGCAACCATCTAAAAACTCTACGCATTATATAGAAGAAGAATAAAATCCCTACAAGAGCAATTGCAAAATATACATATTCAATAACCATAACCTAGTTAATTAAGTCAATTCGAAATACTATTGAAGTTACTTTAATTTTTGCTTTTTTAGAGACTAAAGAAGAAAAAATTATCAAAAAAAATCTAATCCTAAAACAATACGTGTCGAGAATCTTATTTATCGCCGTTTTTAAAATATTTCTGCTCTAATTCTGCCTGAAATTCTTCCATAACAGGTTTTACAGTGCTATCGGGGAGATCGGCGATACGAATATACATCAAACCGTCAACTGCATTATTAAATAATGGGTCAACATTAAATGCTACTACTTTAGCATTTTGCTTAATATATTTTTTAATTAAAACCGGAATACGAAGACTTCCCGGTTCTACCTCATCAATGATCTTGTCAAATTTATTAAGGTCACTTTTACTTTCATCAAAGACAAAATCTTTATCAGCGTCTTTTAATTTTACCTTAAACTCTTTTTTTGGCCTAACATATTGCGCTACATAAGGATCATAATAATGAGATTTCATAAACTCTATCATCAGAGATTTAGAAAAATTACTAAACTTATTACTAATACTAACTCCTCCTATAAGATACTTATGTTCTGGGAAACGAAGTGTACAATGCACTATACCTTTCCAAAGTAAGAATAATGGCATAGGACGTTGTTGATATTCTTTAATAATAAAAGCTCTACCCATTTCGATAGATTCATTCATCATTTTGTGTAATTCTGGTTCAAACCTAAATAAATCCTGAAGGTAAAACCCATCAATACCACGGTTAGCATAAATCTGTGAACCCATCCCCATACGATACGCTCCAACCATTCTTTTGGCCTCATTATCCCATAGAAACATATGGTGGTAATATTCATCAAAAGGATCCAAATCCAACGAATTATTAGTTCCTTCGCCAATTGCTCTAAACGTAATTTCTCTAAGCCTTCCTATTTCACGAACTACATTTGGAATATGCTGTTTCTTTGCCAGAAAAACTTCATAATTCTTACTGATCAATAATCGTTTGTCGTGCTCTCTACAATATTGCAACTCTGATTCTATGGCATTGATATTACCTTCGACAGCTATTTCTTTAGGCGACTTTGGTAATTTCAAATTTTGAGGAATCGATTCTCTCAATGTCTTTTTCTCAAAAGGATTGGCCAGCATATACGTTTTCTTACGTAAGAAATTCGTAAAATCCTCAAGATTAGTATGCTCTTCCTGATCTTTTACCGAAACAGGATTACCAATTCTCACTTTGATAACTTTATTTTCCTGAGAAAAAAGTTCGCTCGGTAGTTTGGCTGTTCGTAAAATATCACTTATCGAAGCCAGGCGATAAAAAAGTCTGCTATTTCGAGCGTGAAAATATATAGGAATTACAGGAACTTTTGCTTTTTGAACTAGTCTCATGGCACTAGGTTCCCAAGGCTTATCTACATAATTCTTACCTTCTTTAAAAGTAGATACTTCTCCTGCCGGAAAAATTCCAAGTGGCTTACCTTCACGAAGGTGTAAAATAGCTTCCTTAATCCCCTTAAGGCTAGATTTTGCCTCTTTCCTATCTTCAAAAGGGTTTACAGGCATTATATAAGGCTTCAACGGAGAAAAGCTATGCAATAAAAAATTTGCTATTATTTTGTAGTCGGATCTATGCTCTAACATAAGTTTAAGCAGCAAAACTCCATCAAGCCCTCCCAAAGGATGGTTTGATAATGTAATAAAGGCCCCATTTTTAGGTAATCTTTTTAGATCTTCTTCAGGAATTTCATAGTTTACATTATGTATTTCTAAAGTCTTGGTTAAAAAATCTAAATCTTTTAAATGGCTTATCTTATCGTATTGACGATTTACTTTTGATAATCGGGTAACTTTAAGAATCACCCAACCAATAAAGGTGCCTATAAAACCAAATTTATCCATTTTGAGCCCCGCGGCTACTTCTCTTGCTGTGACTATGGGCATTAAATACAATTTGCGCTAACTGCAAATATAGCAAAATCCTTGAATTGATATCACTAATCTCTGGATACCATTTGATAAGTCTCTCTGGTTATTTGCTTTAGCAAAATATCTTTATTTTTTTCTAAAGAGGTAATAGCTTCATTTGTAAAGTGTCTAATCGTAAATAAAGACACATTTGTATTATAAGTAACTCTAAATTTTGCTTTAAGTTTCCCTAAAAGTTTTTCAAAATGATTAAACTTATCATCGAGGCATACCGAAAAACTAATCGCAGAATTCTGAATCAGATCTACTTTTATATGATATTGATGAAAAAAACTAAAGATTTCACTAATATTATTTTCGACAATAAATGAAAAATCCAACGAAGAAAGTGAGACCAAAATCTGATTTCTCTTTACAATATAACAGGGTAAGTGAGGGTCTAATGGTTGACCTTTTTTTACAGAGGTCCCTTGATCGACAGGATTAAGAAACGATTTAACATATAATGGTATTTCTTTACGTTGTAAAGGTTGAATCGTTTTTGGATGAATTACGGATGCCCCATAAAACGCAAGTTCTATAGCTTCTTCATAAGAGATATGAGACAGTAATTGAGTTTTATCAAACACCCTGGGATCTGCATTAAGAACACCAGGCACATCTTTCCAGATACTTACACTATCTGCACCCAAACAATACGCCAAAATCCCGGCAGTATAATCACTCCCTTCTCTGCCCAAAGTAGTTGTGAAATTATTTTTATCAGATCCTATAAACCCTTGGGTAATACTAAGGCTATTTTTATCGACTTTCTCGAGTATCTGGTGTTGAGTAGTTTGCCAATCTACTTCGGCGTCTCTATAAGCAGTATCTGTTTTAATAAAATCTCGTGCATCTAACCACGTATTTTGATACCCTTTATGGTTTAGATATTCGCTTACAATAGTAGTAGAAATTAACTCTCCATAAGGTACTATTTGATCATAGATATAATCATATTGAGTTGATTTATTTCTATTTAGGGTGGTTTGCATATCTAATAAAAGTCCCTCAATTTTTTTAAAAACAGTATGTTGCTTGTTTTCAAAAAGTGTTTCCAGAATTTCATTATGATATACCTCGAGATCCTGAAGTGATATGTTAAGTTCCTTGCTATTCTTAACATATAATTCGACAATACGCTCTAATGCATTAGTGGTTTTACCCATTGCAGAAATAACAATAATAAGATTAGAAAATCCTGTTTTCTCAAGTACATTAAGTACATTTTTTACTCCCTTAGCATCTTTTACAGACGCTCCTCCGAATTTAAAAACTCTCATTAACCAAGTGTTTTTTACTATTAAATTAGGTAATGTTAAATTGAAAGCATTATGATTTTGATACGAATTTATTAACCCCATCCTGATCCATTTGAACCAGGTACCAATCTTTTAAAAGCTTTGCCCCACTTTTTTCATAAAAATCAATAGCAGCAGTATTCCAATCCAAAACAACCCACTCTACTCTTCGTACTCCTTTTGATTGAGCATATTTTAATACTTCTTTGTATAATGCACTACCCAAACCAGTTCCTCTCATAGATTCTTTAACGATAAGGTCTTCTAAATGAACAGAGCGTCCCTGCCAGGTAGAAAATCGATAATACACCAGGGCTATTCCTACTATTTCATCTTTTACTTCGGCCACAAAACAATGAAAAAGTGGATGATCTCCAAAACCTTCACGTATAAGCTCTTCAACAGTTATTTCTACTGCATCAGGTTCTTTTTCAAAAATTGCCAGTTCCTGGATTAAACCCAGTACTTGAGTCATATCTTCCTCTCTGGCATCTCTAATCACATAATTCATAAAAAAAGTTTATCAAAACTATAAAATATGAACTAGAAATCAGACAATTTTCTAATGTTATGCGACCACATTATATATTTTTACAATTCTTAATGAAGTTTAATAATTAAAGCCTCCGAAAACGTTATAGTTACTTAAAAAATAATACTTTTGCAGCAACTAAAATTCACCATAAATGACAAGAAGAAATCAAACCCTAGGAGAATTTATCATAGAAAACCAAAAAGATTTCCCATATGCTAGTGGAGAACTTTCTCGTTTGATCAACTCTATTCGATTAGCGGCAAAAATGGTGAATCACGAGGTAAACAAAGCAGGATTAGTAGATATAACAGGAGCTGCAGGAGAAACCAACATACAAGGTGAAGATCAGCAAAAGCTAGATGTGTTAGCTAATGAAACCTTTATCAATACACTAACAAATAGAGAAATTGTATGCGGAATTGCTTCTGAAGAAAATGATGAATTTATTACTATAAAAGGCCAAAAAAACGACCATCGCAATAATTATGTGGTGCTTATGGATCCTTTGGATGGAAGTTCTAATATAGACGTTAATGTTTCTGTAGGAACTATTTTTTCTATCTATCGCAGGATAACCCCTACAGGAACTCCTGTAACTCTGGATGACTTTTTACAACCTGGTAATTTACAAGTGGCAGCAGGATATATCATTTATGGGACCTCTACCATGCTTGTATATACTACAGGCCATGGTGTTAATGGTTTTACATTAAACCCTGCATTAGGAACGTACTACTTATCACATCCTAATATGAAATTTCCTAAAGATGGTAACATATACTCGGTAAATGAAGGAAATTATATACATTTCCCACAAGGGATTAAAGATTATATTAAATATTGCCAGGAGGAAAAAGAGGATCGCCCATATACTTCTAGATATATTGGTTCTTTGGTAAGCGATATTCATCGTAATATGATAAAAGGAGGAGTTTACATGTATCCAAATACTTCAAAATCTCCTAATGGGAAACTTCGTCTTTTATACGAATGTAATCCTATGGCTTTTATTACAGAACAGGCAGGAGGTAAAGCTAGTGATGGATACAGACGAATTATGGATATCAAACCCACTCAACTGCACGAGCGTACTCCTTTTATTTGTGGCAGTAAAAATATGGTCGAGAAAGTAGAGTCATTTATGAAATAAGTCTAAATAGATCAAAATAACCTTATTTTTTACTATCCTTGTATATCGAATATTTGTTTTACATAAAACTTCGGTATATCCTCACCCCAAAATTTAAAAATAAAACGTACAACATAATCTTTTTAAAAGAATAAGATTTTGAATTGAGAAAATTAACATTATCGCCATTATAGCGGCTTTTTTAACGTTTTTATGTTAATTTTACGTAAGTTCATAATTAAGAATCTAATAAACCGATTAAAATGGCTAAAGAAAATAAAGCTGTTGAAGAAAAAGTTGCTGATGACCCTTCTTCAAAAATAGAAGCAATAAAGAATCTGATCTTTGGAGAAAATATTGCAGCTTATAACTCAGAGTTTGAAAAAGTAAAAAAAGAAATTGCTTCAAAAAAGAAAGAACTTGAAGACTTTATCGATGATACTCGTAAAGAGTTAAACCAAGCAATCGACAACTTAAGTACAGATATAAATATCAGAATCACTGAATTAGAAGATAATTTAGCTGACAAAACCGATATGCTGGATGCCAAAAAAGTTGATAAAAAAACATTGGGAGATCTCCTTATCAACCTAGGTGAAAAAATCAACCAAAAATAATCCAATCTATCCAAAAGTATGGAAGAGCAGGATAAACTTAAAATTCTTAAAGAACTTCTTTTTACAGAAGAACACGAATTTGCCGATTCCATTGCTCAAAAAGTTGATGATTTAGCCAAAATTGTCCATCAAAAAAAAGAACTCTCCCATAAAGTTGATCCTATTATTGATGATAAATTAGAGGAATTCGTGCAGGAAATCCCTAATACCTTAGGACCAACTATTACAGAAACATTACGAGAAGAAATTAAAAACTCTCAAGACGCTGTAGTAGAAGCCCTATTTCCTATCATTGGTAAAATGATCAAGAAATATATCGCTCATGAAATGAAATTATTGAGCGAAAACATTAGCAGAAAAACAAAAAAAGCATTTTCTTTTAGAAACTGGTTTCGTAGAACCAAAGCTAAGGTTCAAGGAGTTAGCGAAGGAGATCTTGCTATTATGGATTATGCAAAACCAAGGCTAATCCAAATGTTTGTTATCGAAAAAAACTCTGGTATATTAATTGCAGATTATAGCCCGTTATCGGAAGGTACCATAGATAAAGAGATGGTTGCCGGAATGCTTACAGCAATAAAAAGTTTTGTTGAAGATGCTTTTGAAGGAGGAAATCAAAATTTAGAACTTATAGAGTATGAATTGTATACTAT
This sequence comes from Aquimarina atlantica, assembly GCF_000626715.1. Taxonomy (GTDB): domain Bacteria; phylum Bacteroidota; class Bacteroidia; order Flavobacteriales; family Flavobacteriaceae; genus Aquimarina; species Aquimarina atlantica. The sequence goes on from NZ_AQRA01000010.1 coordinate 199,684, forward strand.
ACACATACAAAATTTTTATTCATATTATGTAGCAGCAGTAATTTCTGGAGCATATACTATGATGTTTAAAGAAGTTCTGGAAGATCAGATTATAGATTTTGCCAAAAATAATATTTCTAGCAAAGACTTAGAAAACAGTACCCTTTTTACTAAAAAATTAAAAAAACATTTTGCAGATGAAATTGTCTAAAAAAGTAGTCCTTTTAGGACACTTTGGTGTCGGAAAAACGTCTCTATTCAGACGTTTTATGGACAACGAATTTTCTGAAGAATACAAGGTAACCCTTGGAGTCCAAATAAAAAAGAAATTAATACAACTACCTGATGGTAGAGAATTATCAATGATCATCTGGGATACAGAAGGACATTCTATTAGCATTGAAGACACCAGAAAATCATATCTTCTTGGTTCACATGCCTTTATTTATGTCTTTGATCTTACCAGAGAAGAAACATATGCAACGCTTACCAAAGATCTAGAATACCTTAAAGAAAACTACATCAAAGTACCCGCCAGAGTATTAGGTAATAAACTCGACCTGGTTAACGAAAAAGAAATCAGACGTCAACTTACCGAAAAAAATATTCCTTTTGATGGTCTAACCAGTGCTAAAACAAATAAAAATGTCGAGAGTTTCTTTTTAGATTTGGCAGAAGAAATAACCAAGTGAGCATGACGAAACATCAAAACGACCATTCGCAATTTAATCCTCAAGTACAAATCATTCATGTTACTTATGATAATATCATTACAGAAAGTGATCATACTTTTTTTAATTGGAAAGAAGGTACACTAATTTTTGATGCTCATCCCTTTTTTGAAATCCTTCGGGAATTTGAAAAAAACACCTCTGGTAAAAAAGCATTAAACTTTCCTTGTATTCACTTAGAAGATGGTGAAACAGAAAAGATTTGCGACATCACATTTACTCTTGAAAAAGAAGAAATCATAATTATTCTTTTTGATTATACAGGAAAATATAAAGACCTGAATCAAATAGCACAACAAAAAAATGAATCCATTTTATTAGCCAAAGAACTCGAGCTTAAGAACAAATACCTTCTTGAAAAAGAAGAATTTAAGAATAGTTTTATTGCTAATATCAATCATGAGATAAGAACGCCTCTCACAAGTATATTAGGGTTTGTAGAAGTTCTCGAAAAAACCAAACTAACCTTCGAGCAAGAAGAGCTTGCCAGGATTATAAAAAGAGAAAGTCTGCATCTTAATGCCCTTATAGATGATATGATTGATCTGTCTAAAATAGAATCAGGAAAACTAAAAATTGTAGAAGAACGTTTTGCTTTTCACAATTTGATAGATGGGTTTCGTGAATCCTATGCTAAGGTAGCCGAAGAAAAACAAATTACTTTTGAGACCAATATAGATCCTAGTATCCAGGAATATCTTATCGGGGACAGGACCAGGATATATCAAATTTTAAATAACATCTTAACCAATGCTTTTAAATTTACCGAAGAAGGGAAAGTAATTTTTTCGGTAACCAAAAATTATCAGCGCACCAATAAACTAAGTCTTAATTTTAAAATTGAAGACACCGGGATTGGGATTATGGAAGAAAACATCCCTTATCTTTTTGAGCGATTTACTCGTTTTGATCTCGACAAACGAATTTCTGGGACTGGTCTTGGGTTGGCAATAGTAAAAAACCTGGTAGATCTTTTAAATGGAGAAGTAAAGGTAACCAGTGAACCCGAAAAAGGAACTACGTTTAATATAAAACTCCCGTTTAAATTTGAGATCATAAAAACGACCCCGACACGAAAGAAGAAAAAATATAAATTGCCAAAAAGTGCAACCAAATACAGAATTCTGGTTGTAGAAGATGAAGAAATAACACAGTACCTAATTATGAAGGTATTGATCTCGCAAGGTAACTTTTTTGTCGACATCGCTATTAACGGCGAAGAGGCTATTAACTATATCGAGCGACGTAAATATGATTTGATTTTAATGGATCTTACCGTTTCTAAAATCGATGGATATCAAGCTACACATATGATTCGAAATAATTATGGAGACAAGTTTATTTCTGAGGTACCTATTATTGGTTTTTCTGGCAAAGCTAATGATGCAGCCAGAGATAAATGTATACGATCCGGGATGGATGATTTTATAGCCAAACCCTTCGAGCAAGAAGAATTGATTTATAAAATCACAAAACAAATAGCAAAAAAGGCAGCCGATTAAGCTGCCTTTTTTATGATTTAAAAAATAGATCTTTATTATCTATTCATATTTTTAACTTCTTCTTCAAAAGTATCACTATCTACTCCTTGATGAACCAGATTTAAAGCCTTATCAACGATGTATTTTGCATTTTCTGGATTAAATCCAAGCCCAATACTCAGTTTTTCTAATAAAACCACTTGGCCTTCACCCTTTACATGATCTGCATATACCATTCTAGCTAAATCATATAATCGCTCAAGTCTTCGCTCATAGCTTGTAGGAGGATTAATTGGGTGTGTACTATAATCTTTTAAAATTTCTTTGTAATCATTATCAGAAATATCCAGTCTTCTCGCTAATCTATCTAAAAAAGCCTTCTCTTCGTCGGTAATCACTCCATCACTCATCGCTATTTTTACAATTGCTGCAAAATGGTCCTGGTTTCTTTTCTGAAATCCGCTATCAAATAAATCAGATATTGACATTGTATACTTTTGTTTAATTTGCCGCAAATATAACTAAACTATATACCTTTTAAAATTAATAATTGTCATTTTTTAGTTTAAAATAATTTCTTATGCTAGACGCTATTCTTATGAATAGAAAAAGAGTACAAAAAAGTCTTCGTGAGTTTGATAAAAAACAATCAGTACCCTTCCCTATCTCACAACAGCTACTAAACATTCTAAAAAACACATATTTGAGTAATATATTCTTGTAGCGATTTTAAATATAGTTGTATCGAGATTATTGTGAATTCTTTATAAAAAAATCAAGTATCCAATCATATTATTGATTCATTTTTAAAACAGCAACATCTTCAACCTATTGTTATTCTTTACTTTACAGCGTTTTTAATTTTTTGGCACGGCAATTGTTTATAGTATATCCAAAGATGTATTACTAATTTAAAAATGATAAAAACATGAAAACATTATACATTAAATTCGGATTAAATTTTAAACCATTTATTAATTTCATAAAACAACTACCTGCGTCTTCTAGTTATGCGATACACCGATAAGCCATGAGAAGATATAGGATCGTACCACTCTTATCGGGACTGGTATATAAAATGTAAAAAAGCGAGGTAATTTTGATCTCGTTTTTTTTGTTTGCATAAGGTATACTGTTAGTTTATATAAAATTATTAATTCCCATGCATTCTATACTTTAATATATTTTATTTTCTCTGACCTAGCCAAGTTTTAACGACACCCGTCACAACCTTAGGATACACACTATCTTGGTTTAAGATAGTATCGGGTAAGAATTTCATTTTATAAAACTAGAAAAAGGTATACAGAAGGTACTTACAAAGTACCCTCCCTCTACTACAGAAGTACCCCACCCCCAGTACAAACTGTATCGTCCTAAAAAAAGTTTACAGTTTTTATTTAAATCCTGATATATGTTTACTGTTACTATTTAATCCTATTATTGGTTTACAATAATAGGATTTTTCACATAATAATTCTTCCATAGTTTTTCAGTTTTCATATTAGTTTGATGTACTTGATTTGGAGTAAGGTTTCCTATACTCATGTGGGGTCTTTCATTATTATATAGTTTTATTACTGTGTTTAATAATTCTTTTGCTTGCTGTAGATTTTCTACTTGATAATCATTTAAATACTCCTCTTTTATAATCCCATTAACTCTTTCTGCAATTGGATTTTCTAACGGATCTCCTTGTTGTGTCATACTGATATTAATATTGTAGTTTTTCAATACTTCAACATACTCATTACTACAATACTGAGTTCCTCTATCTGAATGATGAATAAGCGATGAATGATGCTCAGGTAAGGTTGATATTGCCATTTGTAAAGCTTCAATAGTGGCTGTAGTTTGTAAGTGATTTGCTAAATGATATCCGACTATTTTTCTGGAATAAACATCTGTAATCAAACTAATGTATGTATCGTCCTAAAAAAAGTTTACAGTTTTTAATTCGCCCTACCCTAATTATTACAATCTAATAAATAAGATTAAAATATAGATGTAAATCTATTTTAGGATTAAGTATAAATATGTAACCTCTTTTTAGGACGGACAACTTACAGTTTGATTTTTTAATCACTCTTTTGCGAAGCGAGATTAATCAAAAAATAAAATTATTATCACAATAACAAGAATTGTGAAAGCAATACCAATTTCAGAATTAGTCATGTTATTCCCAAAGGCATCTCTGCTTTTAAAGTCAAAAGTTTTCCAGATATCCGTAAATAATACTTTTTCTTGTTTTATAATTCTTAAATAACAAAACCTTATGATTGCTCCAATAAATTCTAATATTATCATATAAATTTTAATATGAAAAAACAACTCCTTTCTAAAACCAAAAACAGCCATATCTTTTTACAAACGTGACTGTTTTTACTGTATTGTTACCTCTTATTACTTACTCATACAAGGTACTAGTGTGGACACTAGCACTAGCGATCATTGCAAAGACATACTATACCCGAGCGGGGCCTCATACACACCATCTATTTGGACAATCCCAACAAAACTCCATCACTATCTATCTTTAAAATTGTTTCATCATCCTGGTAGTTTCTTGCACTACTATATTTCCAATCAATAGGATCGGTTACAAAACCTGATTCAATTGGATTAGCATGAATATAATCTATTTTTTGTTGAATAACTTTATCTGACCACAATTCTATAGGTTTATTATGATGCTGCCAGAATTGATATGTACTCACATTACCTTTTTCCTTCCCTGTCTTTTCAAACATCCATAATAACCATTCTTTTCTACTTTCTCTAGAGTTTTCTACTATAGCTTCAATTACTTTTTTAGTAGTATGTTTTTTAAAATCACGAATTAATCCTGATGGATCGTTATTTGATGAACGAAATACAAAATGCACCCTTCGACAAGCTCAAGACAGGCATGACTTGGCATAAAACAATAGGCATACACCTCCATCCCTTTATGTTTTCTGCAATATGATACGCTCTTTGCTAAAATCGATAAATATTTCTCTCTTATAAATACATCAATCCAATATACAGTAGCAAAACTTACAAAATAAAGACTCGATTTATTATGGAACTTATATTTTCTACTCATACTGCCAAAATACAAACAGTAAGTTTCATTTTTTGAAACTATAAAATTTATTACAATATAAAAACAGCCACAACTTATTTTACAAGATCATGACTGTTTTTACTGTTATCTACTTACTCATACCCTGCCAATCTTTATCGGCACCCGTCACAGACGAGCGCTAGCGGGAGGAGACACTAGCTATATCAAATTCTTTCTATCAGTTATAAAGTCAAGTTTTTTATGTTTAGAGTAGTATTCATAAAGACCAGACATTGAATAAAAACTTAACAGATTATCTCCAAAATCTTCCCATTCAGAATACCAATGATTTTTATTTTTAAAAAGATTAGCAAAAACCTTTTTAATATTAAATCTATTTTTCGAAATGAACTCTTCAAAGGAAAAGTTGTTATTTGGTTTTAAAAAAAAGAATTCGCCAATTTCAATGTCAGTTTTAAAAAGTTTTATATAATCATCTAATTTACCTTCAATGTAAAAATAACCATCTATTTCTCTTTTTTTAAAATTTAAATCAATAGGTAATTCATCAACACTTAATTTACAATATAAATTCTGGGTAAGATCACTATAGATCTTTGTTATTAAATACTTATGAATATTATTTGATTCTATCTTTTTAAAAGAATTATTATCTTCTTGATCTGCGTGATAAAAACAAATTATTTTTGGATCATTGTTTTTTTTTAGCTCGTGAATTTTAAATTCAAACTCAATCATAGACTAAGGTTTTATCGTATTATTTAATGCCCTTCTTATAACTTTATCTATTCCTCCTGCGTGTTTATCAATTGGACCTTTTAATAACCTTTTAAGACCAGGCCTACCGACTTCTTTCATAAACTTAACAACATCTATATGTTTACTAACCTTTGATATCCCACTTTGAGCATAGTGACCGTGAAACCTAAAAGCCCCTTTCTTAGCTAATTGGTGAAAATCTAATCCAAAGGTTCTACCAAACTTATCTACGTGTCTTAAGCTAATTCCTTTTAAAGATTTATAACCTATACCAAGATAGGTATTTTTAAAAGCAACTCCTGCAAAGCCTTTAGCTGAATTTTTCCAAAACTTTGAATATTTGAAAGCTTTTAATATTGGAGGTATAGGTAAATAATTTGCTTCAGATAACGGAGTTATAGCATCAGAACGGTATGCCCATTCACCTGGACCAACTCTATGTATTGTAGCATCTAATATTAAATCATTCTCTCCAATAAAATTGAAACTCTCTTTTATATAAGGATTTATAAAAAGGTCAGTGACACCATCCAAATCACCGCCTTCATATTCAATAATGTCATAAAAATCCCCTCCTGTCTTATCTATAAGGTGTTCATCATATGATTGAGTATCATCGTTCCAAACTAGTTTATACTTGTTGTCAGGGCTAGCTGTACTACCTCCGTCTGGATCAACCAAATTCATAGGGTTATTTCCCATTCCAAGATATGGACTAGCATATTGTCCATAAGGATCAGTTGTTAACCACCTACCAATCCTTGCATCCCAAAGACGTAATTGAAAAGCTTCCTTCCCTGTTTCTGGGTCAAGTTCCT
>NZ_AQRA01000011.1 GCF_000626715.1 Aquimarina atlantica
TGTTTCTGGGTCAAGTTCCTGTCCCTGGTAGGCATATCGATACGGTTCGTTTGTGATCTTACGGTTAGGCATGGGCATCCCAAAAGGATAATAATCGGTTGCACTGGTCATTGCCATAGGTTGCCCTTGTGCATTTCTACCTACTACCGCACGTACATTACCCAAATGATCGGTTAATTGATACAAGTGAATCCCATCTGATTTTCTTATTCCTAATCTGCTTGTACCATAGATCGTATTCTCTATAACTTGCCCATTACGATAAATCGCCATTGCTGTTCCTGCGGCATCTCGCACATAATGCTCTGTAAAAATTAGGCTTCCGTTGCTAGGGTTATAGGATTCTTTACGTACCCTATGTCCCTTGTCATTGTAAAAGAACTTAACTAGTGGCTGATTTCCTTTTTTTACTTCGGTTACCAAACCACTGGCATTGTAAATATAGGTAATATTTTCAGAACTGTTCTTTATTAATTGTCCAATACTATTATACTCATAATTATCACCATTTTGGTCTCCTATATCCTCTGCTCCTGCCACATCGCCGGCAGCATCCTCTACTCTTCTTAATTGGTTTGGCTTATAGAATTCATTGGGGTTAGCGGGATTGGGGTCATCATAATACTTATACGATAACTGATCCATAGCATTATTACCGTTCTCTGTATGCTTATTACGATGTAATGATAAGATATTACCATTGGCATCATAGGTAATATTGTCTACTTTATAATCGCCATTACTATCCTCATTAAAAGCTACTTCTGCTTCTACAATACTTGCAGAAAATGTACTCCCGGCTTTACTATGAAATCCAGGTTTTAAGGTAATTGATCGGGTAGCCGTAAGATCAAGAGTCGCCCCAGAATTGATCACATCGGTAGATATAATATCTTCTTGCCCTGTAGTAGTAGCACCTTCTCCATACGTCCCATACACAGCAGATTTTAACCAATTGTTACGATCATACTGGTAACTATATGCATGGTGTTTCCCCTGGATTGGGTTATAATCAGAGTTCCAACGGATTCCTTTGATATTACCATTATATTGGTCTTTACCGTAGGGCGCACTCTTGATACTTGCTACAGGGCGATTATAATCTTCGTTATGGTAATCCAGAATCATCCCAAAAAGGTCATTGCTATCTCCTCCCGGATCATCGTTATTTGTTAAACTAGGATGATTGATACTTTTTAACGCTCCTTGTAAATTATAGATATAATCTATCCCCTGTAAACCTTGAGCAATATTGGTACGTTTTAAGCCCCCGGTTTCATAATACTCGTAGGTAGCTTGTTCTGTAAAATTGGTATCATCTACCGATGTTTCTACTTTGGTTAAACTATAATCTGCAGGGTCATAGGTATAGCGATGTACAAACTGTTCTCCAGACATTCCTTTTTGGTAATATACTTTGGTTACCTGGCTGGTTACGGGATCATATACATAATCTATTGTTTTTACTCCAGATAATCCATTAATCTGCTGTACTATCCATTGTACTCTCCCGTAGATATCATAACTATACCAGGTGGTCGTGGTTTCTGGGTTTACGGTATACGTTTTTGCAACATTACCCGCCACAAAAGACTGTTGCGCATAATTACTTTTTCTGGTATCACTACCAAAAGCAGTAGATAATCCATTATTGTCATTACTATCATATTGTGTGACATGCTCTTCTTTTTTGGTGCCAGAAGGTAAGTTTGCATCTGGATCACTGGTCGTAAAACCAGTATGTATAAGTACCCCACTTTCTATCGGGCGTCCTCGATCATCATAGTTGGTATAGGAAAACTCTCCTGCCGCCTGTTGCTTACTATTTTGTGAGAAGCGTATTTGCCCGTCTCGACGATACTTAAACCAGGCCTCTCCTTCATCGGGACTCTTGGTGTATTCTAATTGCCCCAAAGCATTGTATTGGTACTCACTTTTTAGTTTATGTAGTGGTTGATACGAAGACACTAAACGCCCTGCTTTGTCATATTCATTAAGACTATAATCATAATAATTTTCGGGATAGGCTACCTTAATGTTTTGTGCAGCAGCATCAAAATCATTTAAATTTGTCACTGCTATACGATAAAAACCAGGAGGCAAATTGCTTAGACCTGTAGCTATCTTTTTTTCTGTTATTAGATTATAAATTTCAATTTGTTTTGGTGCCAGAGATTGATTTTGAGTAACCGTAACTCCTTGTAACCCCACCGGGATATGCACATCTACATATCCTTGTGCACCCATTACCACTGTAGACGTTCTAGAATTCGTATTTCCGTTTTCATTACCACTACGAGCAGCCGCCAGGGTATTACCATCGGTATCTGTAAATACTACATTATCTATCCCATGTACGTCTCTGCTAATTGTTTTTACAATCTTATAGTTATTATACTTTGCATCCCCAAAAGCGGCAGTACTTGATAATTCTTGCCCGGCAGGCATAGAAAAGACGTATCCATTTTTCCATTGTCCGTCAATTTTGTTACCTCCAACAGTTTTTAGTATTGCTCCCGGGTTTAACTCACTATAGATGGTACGAGAATACGGTCGTTCTGTTATGTCTTGATACGGTTCTGTAGTATTATTAGTGCTATAATACCAACCTACGGTATTAGCTTGCGAATTTACAGTACTTGGATTTTCTGGATCATTTTCAAAATCGGCCGTTGTAAATGTAGCATTGCCAGAATTTTGTATAAAATTATTCTTAAATTCAAACAATGCCTGATTACGAACTGGTGCAGACAAGGTTTGCAGCGCTGACCTACCTTGATTGTCGTATAGTGTTTGAGCTGTCCAAATCTTTCCATTCTTTATATCATATGTTTGTGATTGAGTTGGCTTCCCTAATTCATCAAAATAAGATTTGGTAGCAGAAATCAGATCTCCATTACTATTAAAACTTAATTGCCTTATAGAATTTAATTTTTCATTAGGGTTTTCATCCACAAGACAACCATTATTTGGTCCTTTTTCACCAATACAGTTATCCAGATTATTATCTACATATCCTGGAGGGGGTTTACACCCTTTTTCAGGTGTTGAATCTCCTGAATGATCTGGAAATGCAATCCCTCCTGAAAGATCACTTGAATGCAAAGGGTCATTGGGATCTCCAAAACCATCTCCATCCTTATCTCTATACCAGGTCATAAGATTAACATCTGGATCATTATCATTACAATCTCCCTTCCATACTGAAAACCCAGTATCAGGTACTCTACAGGTAGAGTATCCCATACCTGCACCATATCCATCCCCATCTTTATCTATATATACTGTAGTTTCTGCCTGAGCCTGACAATAAGGTTCTCCTGTTGGTAAATTTATAATTGAAGGGTCGTCATCATTATAATCTCCACCAACCTCGGCATATCCTGCAGGCTTTTCACAGAAAAGTTCTCCGGTTCCAATTCCAAAACCATCATTATCACTGTCTACATAGTAACGTTTTTTTGCAGTAATATTTGGATCGTTATCATTACAATCTATCTTATAGGCATATCCCAAAACTTTGGCACAGGATACTATGCCTGGTTTACTATCATCTCCATGACCGTCACCATCTGTATCTGGATACCAGGTAGAAGCTTCATAAAGCCACTGATTATCATCATGACAATCATCATTATTATATGCAACACGAAGACCTCCTGATCCAATAATTTCTCCTGTTAAATCTATAAAAGCCTTTATGACAGGAGGGTCAAAAGTGATAAACTGATCACAGGATGTTATTCTTATTACACTTGCATTTACATCTCCTTTACCATCTTTATCGCGATCCGGCCAATAATCTCCTAACCTACACGATTCTAAACCAGGTGGTAACGGTGGACCTACTTCTTGCGACGCTTCCCCTCCAATCTGTGACTCTCCTTGTTGTACTTCTTGGGTTTGCCCATTAACAACAGAGCAAATACACACGAATAAAAGCCCAATAATATATCCAAATTTTGTAGTTCTTCTATGATTTGATTTTATATACATATCCATAGCTATTATTGGTTTTTATATTTGTATTGCACTGTATTGCTTAATTTAAATCCTCCTATACCTTTTCCATTAATGGTATCAGCAAAGATGTCCTGGATTTTTTGTTTATCAACATCAGAGAGACATCGATAGGTTCGTAATGCTTCGGGGTTAGATACTGTATAAGTAGCTTGTTCGTAATACTCCTGAAGTTTTTGCCCAAATTCTGTATCATTCATTGCAGATAGAGTTGCCGTATTCATACCCAGTGCATTTGCTATAATATGTAAATCAAGAGATCCAACATTTTGACGCACACAATCTTTTATGTAAGAAATACTATTTATAAAAATATTCTTGATTTGATTTTGTTCTTCAGTATCAATTAAATAATCCGTAGAACTATCTACTACTTCTACATACGTTTTTTTCAACCTACCAGCTTCATCATATTCATATCGGGTAGCTAAATTATTAGCCCCAATAATATGGGTTAATTCATCCCATTGATTATATACATAACTGGTCATAGAAGATTCAACCGGATGTATCCTAAAATCATCTGCATTTATTTCTCCTGCAGAAGACGTTTCTATAAAAATGGTTTGTGCATTTGTAGATAAATATTCATAATGATTTAATAATATCCAGTTTCCGGCAGTTATAATCTCTCCGTTAAATGGTTTGGAAACTCCATTAATATTAATTTTGGTTTGTGTTGGGTCATATACTTCACTAGTCGCTCTAGGAATCCCATTAGAAGTTGTAGTGATACGATGTTTATTATAAACCCAAACCGATATTTTATAGTCTCCTGCTCGATGTTCATTACTCTTCATCACGGTTTTAAAGACCTGATCTCCAGATTTTATTCCTAAAGATCTGGATCCGGTATGTGCTCCTGCCCATTGAATACTTGTATTTCCTGCCTCAATTTCTTTCCCGATATAACTTCCATTCTTATATTCTGCCCCAGAGTAAAACATTTCGTTATATCCAGCATTTGCCACTGCCATTATTTTGGTATTGTTATCACCCATTTTGGTTGCCACTTTATTGCCGTTAATATCTTCTGATTCTAATGGCATCGAATAATGATCATACATCGTTACCGTAGCCGTATTGATCCATTTGGGATTGGTTTGCGTACTTCCCCAAACAAATCCATCAAAATCTCCCGTATATCCGACATATGCTCCATCTGCATCAACATCTCCTTTCCAGGTATAGGTTTTATGCTTTCGCCAGATTTTTTGAGCCCCTGTAGCTAATGGCTCTATCGTGCCATCGTGTTTTCGATATGTCCAATTATCGTTCCAGGTAGTAATATCAGCTCCTATGGTTTTCCAAGTAGACCCAACTTTTATTTGAGTTAGATTTGCTGCCGTTTGAGTGAGCATATTTTTATGGGTAGGGTTATCTACTTTAGAGCCCATACTCTCATATTCTATATAAGCAGGAATTATTTTTGTTTTGTATTCTGTACCATTGCTAGAAACTGTTTTGGTTTCGGTTACCTGACCAGTTAAGAAATCGTGATTATCGAAGTAGGTTATATTTGTAAACCCACTTTGAACATTTGTAGTACTTTCTAATACACTTGGGTAATCCACTTTACTAGAAGATGTAATTAAAAAGTTAATATCATCTCCTTTTTTAAGCTTTTTAATACTTTTATAAGATTGTTGGGATACTCCTATTTGACCGTCATTATCTAAATTTTCTTTATAGTTACTGACTGTTTTATTTAAAACCTGACCATATTTATTATAAGAGGTTACTGCTTTTACTCTCCCAATATCACTTATTTTATTATATATCGTATATTTATTAGCTTGAACCTGTCCATTAAAAAATTTTTGATTTTGTTGTTCTTTTACTTTGAAAAAATCCCCTAAGCTGAAAAGATAATCAGGGTTCTCTTCAAAAGGTTTTAATACATCAAATTCATACGATGTGCTTCCTAAAAAGTTATTGTTCCCATCATAATTCTTTAAAGTAACATTTCCATATGTTACTAATGGAGAGGGAAGTTCTGAAACATAAGGAATACCCTTTTGCTCTTTTGAAGGGGCATATGACGTAATTCCTGATATCTTATTATCATGTAGATTAGTATAATCATAGACTGTTCTTAATCTAGTCCCATCTCCCGTAACTTCAATACTTGAAACACGAAGTCCTCCTCCCCTTTTTCCGTTAGCATTAATATCTGTATATAAAAGGTTAGGTGCTTTAGTACTTTTTATACTTGGCTTAGAAAAATGATATACCGTTGAATATGTTGAAGTATTAGTGTTACTTAGGTTAGTCAAAGGGAAATTGTTGATATGTTCTCCTCTTGCACCATCTACATAATCTACAATTTTAAAACTGGCTTTTTTGCTCGAATTATTAATACTTATTGCTTTAATTTTTGTGGTAGGAGTATAACTGCCATAAGCAGGATATGTAAAATCCAAATTAAAAAACAGGCTAGTTTCTGTGTTTATGTTGAAATATTGATCCAAATTAATATTCGTGTCAAGAAAAGTAATTTCTAAAATATCACTATTAGAATTTTTATTTACGATAATATTCTCAAAAACTTTAGTAGCATCATATGCTGCTTCTGAATAATAAGAATCTGAGTCTTGGTTAATTTTAATTATTCCTCCTGTTGGGGTAACAATTGAATTTAAACTCCAAGCTTGAGGGTATGAATTATGATAACCCCATTCATCTTGATTATTTTTATCATATGATATGGCTGATTCATTATAAAAAAATCTATACGGTGGAATTAAAGATTTTCCCTTTTTCCCCTTAAAATTAACCTCCTTTAAAGACAAACGTCCTTTTGTTGAAGCTTCAGAATTGGAAGATTGCTGAGCAAGTGAGTAATCATAATTAAAATCAATTACCTGACTTGCTTTTTCCTCTAAATTTAACCCTGCAACGTCCTTTATATCAAGAACTTTTTGATGTTGATGAATTTTAAAATCTTTTAGTACAGCTTTTTCTGTTAATAAGTGAAGGTCGCTATATTGCAACCAAGGTAAGGTACCTCCACTTGCCTGTTTCCCATTGGCAATCACATTTACATACCCCGTATTAAAACCAGAATATCCCGTAAGAGAATTTGTTAAGACTCCTCTACTTTTATTTATAGTACTTATATTTTCATTTTTCAATAATAAAATTTTTGACAATCCCAACGTTTTATTTTCAGGAATATCTATGTATTTAAAAGAAGACTGATCTCCACGATATTCCTGAAATACAATATCACGTCCTCCCCAAGTATTCCAGGGTAGACTTATTTCTTCATTATTTGTTTTAAACACCTTGTCATATGGTTTAGCAAAAGGTGTTTTAAGTGAATTATTTGAACTGAACACTTTGCTATGATGCAATACATCGAAAGTACCTCCTGTATACTTATTTTTATAAATATCTTTAAAACTATTAGATGATTTATTATCAACTCTAAGATGTTTAACAAAAAGTGCAGTATGTGTTCTGGTTTTTACAGCATCCAAATAATATACTTGTTTTCTTCCCCAATAGTAAGAATACGTCTTATCATCAGGGTTCTCTTTATTCTCATTCACTTCATAACCATCAACTGGACCTTTCCAAACATATCCGTCCGTCCACTTGCCGTAATCAAACTCTACCCAATACCCATAATCTTCTTTATCTACTTTCCCATCTGCATTTACATCTATATAATCAGGTCCTGTAATAGCAGTTAACAACCAATGAGTTGCGTAAGGCTCTGTCTTCTTTATTTCAAAGAAATTTTGATCTTCATTACTTTGATCTTTAAAGTTTTTATAAAACAGCTCGAAATTGTATACAGGTAAAGAGTAATGATAAATCTTACCGTCTATTGCTGTAATTCTAAAAGCGCCAATTCCTTCATCTAAGAATGTATCTACTTCTTGTGCTCTATTAATATTTTTGGCTTCAATAAATCCTGTTATATTAGAATTTTCTCTAATCTGTTTATTAGTAAAAGTTTCTATATAACTACCTGATCGTTTTCTATTTCCTGATTTTAATTTGTCTCCATTTGGTAAAACTGTACTGCTATAGATATTTGTATTCGCTGTTTCGAATCCTTTAAACAACAAAAAATCAGAAGCTTCAGTTGCACCATTGGCTATAAGATTTTTATATATAGTAGATCTATCCATTCTTAAAAATGTGCTGAATTCATTTTCAAAATAAAAATGCGTGCTCCCTCCTAAATCATTCGCTCTATCCAAATAACTATCAAAATTGTCCGCAACATATGCTGTATAGATATTATCGTTATTGGCTTCCCCTCTACCTCTATCTACCATGTTCAACTCATGAAAAGAGGCAGGTGTAATATTACCTGATAATCCTTGAGAAGTCACCGTATAAGAATCATACGAAGGCAAGGAAAAGTTATTTTTATCAACTTTATAATTTTGTTCAATCAGATGATCTAAGCTCATGTTTTTATGAGAAAATGCAGAAAACTCATTAACATCCATAAAATAATCCTCTTCCATTAAATAACTAGGATTTTGGTTTGAATCTAACTTAGTTTTATTGGCATGATATGGATAGGCTGCACCTGAAACTGTAAGATCATTTTTTTTGTATAAAGAATAGGATATTCTTTTATGACCAAAACCAATATAAAAAGTATAAATTGGTATTATGGCTTGAAAAGAGCTAATATTAATATCATAGTTTCCTCCAGAAAGGCTAAAATTTGTATTAGAAATACCAGCACCCCGACCATTTACAGAACCGCCAATTGTGGCTCCATTAGAGCCAAAATTAATTCCTAATGAAGATGATTTTATTTCACTATTTACTTTTTCCGAGCTACTAACAGAAAAACCTCCAGAAAGACCTGAATTGTAATTATAATTTAAACTTAATCCAAAACCTGCTCCACTATTTTTATTAGAGGTACCATAACCTATTCCTATACCATTTGTACCAATATTTACTCTATAACCATTCATGCTTCCACCTGCTCCACCAACGGTATACCCTACTCCAGCATTAACTCCATCTGTCCCAGCGGTTACACTTCCTCCAACTCCACTACCTCCTGGTGTATATCCTAAGGAAACAAATCCACCTGTTGATCGATGAGACCCCCATGAAGCACCTAGTCCAACGGAAACTGTACCATTTATTGTTGCTCCTACACTAAAATTATATTCATTTTCTGTCCAACCTGCATCATAAAAGAATTCATCATATTTTGTCTTTCCCCAATCATCAGGATATCCATTTATATTACGATTTATTGATCCCGGATTCAAATTCCATCCTAATCCTACCCATGAAGCCTCTTGATTTTGAGCGATTCCACCATGGTAAGATAATGCTAATGGATACCCCCCTTCTGGACTTGGCACATTAAGCAAGGGTAATACATATGAGAAATCCCCAGTTAACAGATTTACCATATCACTTGCATCGACAGGTTCAAAAGAAGCGGCTTCCGGAGCATTAGGTCCATTATTATTTGCCCGTAATTGATTGTATGGAATCAATGTTTGTAAAAAGGTTAGCGTAAAAAACAGAGCAATTACCCGGTGTCGGCTAGGTGTCCGAAGTCTGGACTCCGAAGCTAGAGGTCGGGTGTCAGGTATCAGAGGTTGGGAGTTTGAAGTCTGAAATCGAGTGTCCCAAGTCAGGTGTCTGAGGTCTGATACTAAGGACCGAAGTTTAAGGTTCAAAGTCTTAAACTTATCTAGTAAAAAAGTTTTAATCTTAGTGAAATTCATAAACTATATTTATTTCTATTTGCGCCCCGACAACACTTCGACTAGCTCAGTGTGACAGCTTAGCGTGGCAATTGGTTTTTATTTTATGTTGTCCGAAGTCGGAGGTTTGAAGTCCGAAGTCGGGATCGGAAGTTGGGTGACCGATATCCGAGGTTTTCTATTTTTTTACCTGAAGCCCGAAGACAGAAGTAGGATGCTCTGTGTTTTTTTGTCATCAAACTTCTGACTTCGGTCACCCGACCTCTAACTCATTTAAACTGTAATTTTGGTTCATTGTTTATTATTTTCGTTGGGATCTTAAATTTTACTTCGCCAGTATAAAATCCTAAATCTTCTATCGTTAGTGTCATAAATTCAGATGTTGTTACTTTTTCTTCTCTGGGGTACACAAACATCATCGTGGTTGATCCACTCATTCCATACATTCTGGGATAAATATAATCTGCCATTGCTATGGTATCTTTTGTTGGAGTGTATAGATGTACTTTCTGTTCCATCCCAAAAGCCAATTGATTTACCATAGCACCGAATCTTTGTTTATCTCTTGCTACGTTGGTTAATAATTCCTGATTGTTTTTAGACATCGATACTATGAAATACATATACTCTTTATATTTATTTCGTAAACTATCGATCTTAGCAGGTATAATTTTATCTCCTAATTCCTGAGCAACAAGTAAATCTGTTGGCTTGTATAGTAAAGAAAAGTCAACTCCGTTTACCGTTTTTACATATCTATACTCATTACCCGGTTCTTCGATATACCTTACTAATTCTTCTGAGGAATCAAAAATCTTGTTAGAACAGGATACGAAGATGAGTAGTATGTTTATGATTAGTGTTTTGAGTCCGAATTTGGAAATCCGAAGTCGGGTGACCCAAGTTGGAAATCCAAAGTTGGGTGACCGAAGACGGATGTCCGAAGTCTGAAATATGAACATTGGAATCTTACTACTGACTTTCTTATGATTTTTATCTTTTATCATTTAGTTTTTAATTATTGCTTTTCTGTCAGAGGTCGGAAGACCGATGACGAAAGTCATAGGTTTTTCTCTTCTGATTTTTGATCTCTGGCTTCGGTCTTCCGGTTTCTGACCGGTTTTCTCTCATCAATTAATTTTATTTTTAAAAGCTACCATCATATTCATGAGTTCGTAACTTTGATTATAATATTTTTTAAACTCTACTTTAGTCATATAGTTTCTTCTATCTGCTTTATGAAGACATGTTATCACTTCTGCCAAGGATCGTATTGCATATCCCATAAATCTTTTAAATTCAGGATTAGTTTGACCTATAGACCCTTCAGAAATATTAAGCGCAATAGAATCCACAGCTCTTCTTGTTTGAGATGTTAGATTATAAAGTTCTGTTTTAGGGAATTTTGATGTTATTTTATGTAATTCTTCCCCTAAATCCATTGCTTTTTGCCAGATTATTAGATTTTCAAATTTGAATTTCATTTCTTTTTTATAAATCTGAAGTCAGATGATTGATGTCGAAGGCTACATTTATTTTTTAGTCTGAGGATCAAAGTCAAAAGGAATTTTTTGTCGGAAGTTGGGTAACCGAAGTATGATGTTTTGCTTTTATAACATCCGTCTTCCAGTCTCCGACTTCGGTTTTTTTCTTCTAACTTCTGACCTCCGACTTCCGTCATCGGTCTTCCTACCTTTTACTTCTCCCCTTCAAATTCAGCATTTAATTCTTTTAAAACAGCCTCTGTTAGATCTGAAGACTCTTCTCCATACATAATGGTTCCATTTCCAGTAGCTCCAAAAATCACTTTATATCCTTTCTTTTTACCATATTCTTTCACAAAATCATTAATATCATTAATCACAGTTTGTGTTACTTTTTTATCCTCTTCTACCAATTGTTTTTGTACAGCTTGCTGGTAATTATTAATCTTTTGTTGTTTATTTCCTAATAATTCTTGTTTTAGCTCTAACTCTTTTTTACTCATACTACTACGTTCTTTTTCATATACTTTGAGCTCTGTCTGCCAATTTGAAATTAAACTATCTACATTAGCCTGCATTGTTTTGGCTTTCTTCTCGAATTCTGCCTTTACAATTTCGGTCCTCTTATAACCTTCTAATAGTCTATTTACATCTACATATACTAATTCTGATGAAGATTGTAAAAAGAAAAAAGATCCTACTGATACAATTAATGCTAAAATGGCAATGGGTAATGCTAATTTGTTCATAGTTTTTTATTAAGTCAGAAGACCAAGGTTGGAAGTCTGAAGTTTTATTTTGGTTTTTAGTTTGATATCGGAAGTCGGGTGACTGGTGTTTGATGTCCGAGGTCAGGTGACCGATGTCCGAGGTTTTGTTTTGCTTTTTAGTACGATGTCAGAAGTCAGCTTACTTAATTAGGAATACGAATAACTTCTGTCTTCTGACTTCCGTCATCAGACTCTTAATCATCTACTTTTTATTAATGAGATTTTCTATTTTTTTCAATCGATCCTCTAACGCTTTATTTACTTTTTGTTGTTCTTTTAATTGTTTTTCCTGTGCTATGGTATACAATGTAAGTTCTTCTATTTTTTCAAGAAGCTTCATGTTCATAACTCCCAACGCTACCCCATTTTTCTCCATTTCGGTTGCAGAAGGGATATTAGGCAAATGTCCTTTTTCTTTAATATGCTGCTGTATTTCTTCTATGGTTAATAGATCATAGTCTTTGGCAAACACATAATCCGGAGCAGGAACACTAAGATCTACTTTCACCTCTTCGGCATGAATTTTTCCTTTTACAGTGAGTTTGGAGTCTGGCGATGTAGTTCCAATACCTACATTGCCATTGGTTTTAATCATTATTTTTTCCTTTCCTTTAGTCATAATACCAAAATCATGATCTGACACTGTACCTACTCTAGCATTACCACCAGTATGTGACCATAATGACGTTTGAACACCGGTCGTTCGCTCTTCAATTAGTATTCTCGAATGAATATTATCATCAATATTTATTGTTTGTCCCCAACCAGCTGGGTTAGAAAATACTTCATCTCCCACATAAAGATGACCATTTCTAATATCTACTTTGGCTGTTGGGTCGCTAGTTCCGATACCTACATTACCACTATTCTTTATTGTTATTCCTTTTCCCTTATTTTTCAGATTTAAATCATAACCATCTCTGTTTGTAAAAAAACCTAAAAGCTTTGTATTAGTGCTTCCTTCTCCTAACCACCATACTTCATTTCCACTTTTATCATATCCACCTAGCCATCCCCGAAAATCATTTGTCGTATTTTCATGGGAAGTATCCTGAAGTTTGATTACTGCGCCATCACCTGCTATATGTAATTTAGAACCTGGACTAGTAGTTCCTATTCCTACATTTCCACTTGTAGGAAAAGTATTGGTTTGTGCAATACCAAGTGTTGACATAAATACCATAATAGTACAGAATAAAAAGTTTTTCATTATTTATTATTTTTTAATTAAAAGTGCTAGTTTATTTTCTAAGGTTTTAAGTCTGGTTTCTTGTTCGTTAAGTTTATTTTCCTGTGCAATGGTATATAATGTAAGTTCTTCGATTTTCTCAAGAAGCTTCATATTCATAACTCCTAGCTCCACACCATTTTTCTCCATTTCGATTGCAGAAGGGATATTAGGTAAATGTCCTTTTTCTTTAATATGCTGCTGTATTTCTTCTATGGTTAACAAATCATAGTCTTTGGTAAACACATAATCTGGAGCAGGAACACTAAGATCTACTTTCACCTCTTCTGCATGGATGTTTCCTTTTACTGTGAGTTTGGAGTCTGGATTAGCAGTACCAATACCTACATCTCCGTTTCCGTTTATTCCTAATGCAACGTCTCCATATGTACCATCTGCTTTTCTTGTTAAAAAAGCAAACCTGGAATCAGGTGCTCCTAAATTTTCAAAATAAAAAGTATTATCGAGTTTCTTATGATATAAATTAGTTCCAATATCATAAGAATCCCCCATACCTAATCTAATTCCAGAAATAGAATTCGAAGCAGTACTATTATTATATATACCTAACCATACAGGTCCATTAACATCATCATAAACTTGCAATTTTGATGTTGGACTAGTAGTTCCTATTCCCACATTACCACTCGCAGGAAAGGTATTGGTTTGTGCAATCCCAAGTGTTGATATAAACACCAAAACGATGTTGATTAAGAATTTTCTCATAAATTGTTTTTTTATTTTATCTTATCTCTTTTAATACAATAATCTTACTTCACTCATCTTCTTTTCTCAAGCATCAAAAAGAAGGCGCAAATATAGAAACCTTAAGGTATTCCCATATATTGAACTTATAATTGTTAACAAAAACTTAATTCGTCACTACTTTTTTTAATAAATCTTATCAAAAATCTATTTTCTTTGTACATTACAACAAGAAGTCATTTGAACTTCTAATAAAACCCTCCCACGCCGAAACATGGGAGAATTTTAAGAATTGCAAAAAAAATCAGCTAATAGCCAAAAAATAAAAAGGGGTAACCCTACCCTTACATAGTCCAAAATTTCATCCCGACTTAGTCCTACCCTGGTCAGGATTTAAAATTGGATTTGTCATTATTGCAATTGTTTTATAGTGCAATAATAAAACACGCCAGTTTCATTTTTCGGAACTGGCGAAAAAAAAGTCACTTTTTTTGATATTTTTTTCTTTGTATTAAAAAAAGCTTCCTACACCCCTATTTTATTGACCCTATGGTTAAATTAATTTTATATTTTCAAGCTATTTTCTGTTTAACGAAATTAAATTCTCATATAATTAGGATAGTTTTAACTTTGATCAATATTATCACATATTCCTAATATCTACCTTTACAGAAAGCAATGTTCATTGCTTTTTTAAATTCAATAACAGATATACATGCAACATCAAAAACATCTCTTTGATCTATCAGACAATATCACTTATCTAAATGGGGCGTATATGGCACCTCAACTAAAATCTGTAACAGAAGTTGGTCTTGCCTCTGTTATTCAAAAAGCCAAACCTAATGAAATCATGCCTCAAGATTTTTTTACTCAAAGAGAGATTTTAAAGCAACGTTTTGCCACGTTGATCGATGCCCCTGATTATAGAAATATTGCGATTATACCTTCGGTATCCTACGGTATTGCTAATGCTGCTAATAACGTCCCGATCAATCCTGGAGATGAAATTATAGTAGTTGATGAGCAGTTTCCCAGTAATGTATATGTCTGGCAAGAGGTAGCAAATAGACATGGTGCTTCTATAACAGTAATCAAGCCTCCAAAAGATTTTAAAGATCGAGGTGCAATATGGAACCAGAATATCATAAACGCAATTACCAAAAAAACTGCTGTTGTAGCAATGTCACATGTACACTGGGCAGATGGTACATTATTTGACCTAAAAGCAATACGAGCAAAAACTAAAGCTGTACATGCTTTTTTAATCATTGATGGGACTCAAAGTGTGGGAGCACTTCCTTTCTCTGTCTCAGAAATTAAACCCGATGCTTTGATTTGCGCAGGATATAAATGGTTGCTTGGTCCCTATTCTACCGGGGTAGCATATTATAGTGATGCTTTTAATGAAGGAACACCTATAGAACACAACTGGATGAATCGTTATAACAGTGAGGATTTTACCAGGTTAACTCAATACGAAGATCGCTACAAAGAAAAGGCTGCCAGATACTCGGTTGGAGAATCTAGTAATTTTGTATTAACCCCAATGTTGATTAAGGCAATAGAACAATTGATCGAATGGTCACCAGAAGCTATCCAGCAATATTGTAAAACAATCTCTACAACTGCCATACAACAGCTTAGAGATTTAGGCTGTTTTATCGAAGAAGACCATCATAGAGCACATCATCTTTTTGGTATTTATTTGCCAGATCATATCGACTTAGAAAAATTAAGCGCCAAACTCAAAAAAGAAAATATATTTATTTCTTTTCGTGGTAATGCCATTCGAGTTTCTTCTAATGTATATAATTCTGAAACAGATTTTAATCGATTACTGGCACAATTTAATTAGTATAAGTTAAAACAGATTACATATTTCTTTGGCGTGCCCTTCGGGTCGAGCTATCTGCTATATCTTTTGTTTATAAAAAAGCCTTTAAACAGTTTTAAACCCCAATATATGCATTAGAGCAAACAACTTGGATTGCAAAATATAGAAAACAAAAGGATGCCGCTACTATCCCTCACGCAATATATCCAAACATAGAAATTTAAAATCCCTTTGCCAGAAATTGATATAGCTCTTATATTTGCTACAAAACATCATTACGTGAGTGTAAATTTAATCTCGCAAATCGTTGCACAGTCTCGGCAAATGCAGAAACTGGGAGAAGCTATTGCCCAGTCCGAAACAAAAATACATCTGCAAGGAAGTATCGGATCATCGTTATCATTTATTATTGAAAACAGCTTTACCCAAGCCGAAAAACCATTTCTCTGCATTTTTAATGATAAAGAAGAAGCTGCGTATTATCTCAATGACCTCGAACAATTACTCGGAGATAAAAATGTGCTTTTTTATCCTGGGAGCTATCGTAGACCCTACCAAATCGAAGAAACCGATAATGCAAATGTACTACTAAGAGCAGAAGTACTTAATCGCATCAATTCTAGAAAAAAACCAGCATTAATTATTACGTATCCCGATGCACTATTTGAAAAAGTGGTAACTCGAAAAGAACTCGAAAAGAACACCTTAAAAATTAGTATTAATGATACGCTTTCACTTGATTTTGTAAACGAAGTATTATTCGAATATCAGTTTCAAAGAGTAGATTTTGTTACTGAGCCTGGAGAATTTTCGGTTCGAGGGGGAATTGTAGATGTGTTTTCTTTTAGTAATGACGAACCTTATAGAATCGAGTTTTTTGGCGATGAAGTTGATAGCATTAGAACTTTTGATGTAGAGACTCAACTATCTACAGATCAAATTAAAAAAATCTCTATCATCCCCAATGTAGAGAATAAAGCATTACAAGAAACCAGGGAAAGTTTCTTAAAATATATTACTTCAAAAACAGTAATTATCACAAAAGACATCGACCTTCTTTCTGCCAGAATTGATAAAAACTTTAAAAAAGCCGAAGAAGCATTCGAAACACTTTCTAAGGAGATCAAACATAGTACCCCAACAGAACTTTTTGCTACATCAGAAGGTATCAAAAAACAATTATTAGATTTTACATTGATCGAAATCGGTAATCGACCTATTACCAAAGCAGATTATGCCATAAAATTTGACACCAAACCTCAACCCTCTTTCAATAAACAATTTGATTTACTGATCAAAAACCTGAATGAAAATCATGAAACGGGTTATAAGAACTATATCTTCTGCGTAAGCGAACAACAAGCAAAACGTTTTCATGATATTTTTGATGACGCAGATCTTGATGTAAAACAATATGAAACTATTGTTTTTTCTGCCTTTCAGGGATTTATTGATCATGATCGTAAAATTGCCTGCTATACAGATCACCAGATATTCGAGCGTTACCATAAATTTAATCTCAAAAATGGATATGCCAAAAAACAGGCGATCACTCTAAAAGAGCTCACCAACCTGGATGTAGGTGATTATGTAACTCATATCGATCATGGGATTGGTAAATTTGGTGGATTACAAAAGATAGATGTAGAAGGCAAAAAACAAGAGGCCATCAAATTAATTTACGGAGAAAGAGATGTGCTTTACCTTAGTATACATTCGCTTCATAAAATCTCGAAGTTTAATGGTAAAGATGGTAAACCTCCGCAGGTATATAAATTAGGCTCCAAAGCCTGGAAAA
Organism: Aquimarina atlantica; assembly: GCF_000626715.1. GTDB lineage: Bacteria > Bacteroidota > Bacteroidia > Flavobacteriales > Flavobacteriaceae > Aquimarina > Aquimarina atlantica. The sequence continues at coordinate 17,548 of NZ_AQRA01000011.1, forward strand.
CACTTAAACAAAAGACCAAAGCCCGGGTAAAACATATAGCTTTCAATTTGATTCAGTTATATGCAAAACGAAAACTACAAAAAGGATTTCAGTATAACCCAGATAGTTATTTACAACATGAGTTAGAAGCTTCTTTTATATATGAAGATACCCCCGATCAAAGTACGGCTACAGAAGCAGTAAAAACCGATATGGAAAGTGAGCGACCAATGGATCGGCTTATTTGTGGAGATGTTGGTTTTGGTAAAACCGAAGTCGCTATCCGGGCAGCATTTAAGGCTGTTGATAACGGGAAACAAGTAGCTGTTCTGGTGCCCACTACAATTCTTGCATTTCAGCATGCAAAAACCTTTAGAGAACGTCTTAAAGATTTTCCTGTGACGGTAGAATATATAAATCGTTTTCGCACAGCAAAACAAAAAAAAGAAGTTCTCGAAGACCTGGCCGTAGGTAAAGTAGATATCATTATTGGGACTCACCAGCTAGTTAACAAAAATGTGAAGTTTAAAGATCTTGGGTTATTGGTTATTGATGAAGAACAAAAATTTGGAGTATCGGTAAAAGATAAACTCAAAACCATAAAAGAAAATGTAGATACCCTAACTTTGACCGCTACACCAATCCCAAGAACGTTACAGTTTAGCCTTATGGCAGCACGGGATTTATCTACCATTACCACTCCCCCTCCTAATCGTTATCCTATAGAGACCAATGTGATACGATTTAGCGAAGAAACAATACGCGACGCAGTGAGTTATGAAATCCAACGTGGTGGTCAGGTGTTTTTTATTCATAATCGAATTGAGAATATTAAAGAAGTTGCAGGGATGGTACAACGCTTAGTTCCCGATGCCAAAATAGGTGTTGGCCATGGGCAGATGGATGGAAAAAAACTAGAAAGTCTTATGCTTTCTTTTATGAACGGAGAATTTGACGTATTGATTTCTACCACTATTGTAGAAAGTGGGTTAGATGTTCCTAATGCAAATACTATTTTTATTAATAATGCCAATAATTTTGGACTTTCTGATCTGCACCAAATGCGAGGACGTGTAGGTCGAAGTAATAAAAAAGCATTTTGTTACTTTATCACTCCACCTTATTCTGCAATGACCGAAGATGCTCGTAAACGTATCACAGCATTAGAGCAGTTCTCTGAACTGGGAAGCGGTTTTAACATTGCGATGAAAGATCTCGAAATTCGGGGAGCAGGAGATCTGTTAGGAGGAGAACAGAGTGGATTTATTAATGAAATTGGTTTCGAAACATACCAAAAAATCCTAAATGAAGCCATCGAAGAACTCAAAGAAAATGAGTTTGCAGAATTATATAAAGAAGAGGCAACAGATAAGATATATCTAAAAGACACACAGATCGATACCGATTTCGAATTGTTATTCCCCGATGATTATATCAATAATATTACCGAACGTCTTAGTCTATACACCGAACTTAATACCATTAAAAAAGAATCAGACTTGCAGGAGTATGAAAAACGATTGATAGATCGTTTTGGCGAATTACCCGATCAGGCAATAGATTTATTAAATTCGGTTCGAATCAAATGGATAGCCACATCTATTGGATTAGAAAAAATTATTATGAAACAAGATAAATTGATTGGCTATTTCATTAGTGATCAACAATCTGGTTTTTATCAAAGTCCGGCATTTACATCTGTATTGCAATTTGTACAACAAAATCCCGGAGTTTGTAAGATGAAGGAAAAGAATACCAGAAACGGGTTACGCTTATTATTAACTTTTGAAAACGTTACCACAGTAGATAAAGCCCTACAAGTATTGCAACCGCTACAACCTAAGATTGATATTGAAGCGTAATGATAATAAATAAAATAATATGAGTTCGATAGAAAATCATATCGAACTCATATCATTTAAGAGTATCAAAAGGTTTAGTAAAACCAATCATTATAGTTTTGAAAGTTCCTTAATCATTTTTTCAAAATCTTCATTCTTTTTAAAGGACTTGTTATGGTAATCAGGGTTTGTAAAAGTTAATGATTCTGTAACTTTAGTAGTATTACTTTCAGAAGAATTCTCACCCATAAAAAAACTTCCATAAACAGTACCTTTTGAAAAATTGGTCTCCTCATATTTTAAATTTTCTAACTTAAAATGAGGATAGAGATCAAAAAACTCCTGAGGTAGTTCTGGTATAGTTTGATATGCAAGCTCATTACTTCTGAAACTCCAGCTATCATAACGAAATTTTTTCTCCACAGAATCATTAAAATGATACGACCATGTTGATCGTTTAGTACTATATTTTTGATCCGCTGTATACTCAAAAGCGTTTATAGAGCTATTGATTAAATTAAAATCTGTAGTGTACGAAGGAACAGTTATAGCTTCAAGTGTAGGAGATTCTCTCGTATAGGCATAACTATAGTTTTCTACATAATTAGATGTATAAACCCGTATGTAAAAATCATAAAAATTCTCAAAAACACCAAAAGTAGATGCTGCCTCACTTTCAATTCTGGTAAATAAAGCTGTTTCAAATATTTCTTCTGGTGTAAGATGAGCTCTCAAATCTTTAAAATAAGTATTACCGTCATTTGGCAAGTTAATAGGAAGATATGCATCGAATTCTTTTAATTCACTACCGTCAACAATAATTTCTTGTTCGTCCTGTATATTATCAATAAGAATATATTTTGATTTTTCTAATTCAAAATGAACCGTAATTAAAAATTTATTGTAGTTATTACGAAATGAGACATTATAATCCATCGAATTATTTGTTCCAGAACCAGAATAACTAGCACCACCATTGTTTGACGATATCGAAACTTTATTATACCCTTCAATATTTTGAATTTTCAAAGAAAAACTTTTCGAGTTCTCGTTGGTTTCTCCTGTGTTAGAGGTAACATTACTAGTATCATAACCTTCAAAATTCCATATCGTTCCTTTCTTAATATTAAAAAAAGAACTTAAAAAATTAACCTGTGAAGATTCTCTGTTTCTGTACATAAATCTAGAAACTGTAAAAGATTCTTTTTCTTCTCCTTTTTTTGCTTTAAAAACGTATTCTTTATTATTTTCTATTTGGGTGTGTGCCAAAATATTTCCCTCGTTATCATTAAGAATAAGATAACCCGAATTCACTACTTCACCGATATAAAATTCATTTACCTTTAAAGTAAAGTAAGTGATACTATCATTTACAGGGTGGGTTTCGTTATTTGAATCAGAATTAATTACAGGTTCATCATCTTTTGAACAACTAACAATAATGGCAAGTAAAGCTAAAAATAATAATTTCTTCATGATATGTTTTCTATGATATAAATACCTTCGAAATATAAATGTCTTAACAGAAATAAATGTTACTCCTTTTTTATAGAAATCTAAAATTTCTGCACTCATTTTATATTTTTTTCTAATCAAGAAAAAACCATCCGTCGATAAAAAATAACACTTTAACGATAGTTTTAATGTATTTTACCGACAAATACCTTTTAATGAGGCATATATTTTTTAACTTTATCATCACAATAAACCAACATTGATTATGAACACAAGAGAAGAATTTAGTTTTTTAAAAGATCCCTGGAAACAACTACAAAAGATAAATAATCAAGTTAATCAATTGATAGATGGTTTTAATACTAATAAACTATATGCAATAAATTATTCAAACCTAAAGAGGAGATATACAGAAGAAATAGAAAACTATAAAAACAATCCAGAATTAATCGATATAGAAGAATTTTCTATGAATTATTCTTTTGGATATCATTGCTATAATAACATTGATGATGTATACAGTAAAGAAGCTATGTACATTGAAGTTAAAAGTTATCTAAGGGCACTAAAAATAAGAACAGCATAGCGCTTCTTAAACATTCTTTTCTTAATCTGTATTCAAAATCAATCAATAATTTATATAACCACCAATCCTTTATCATCATCAATAATTAATACGTTCGAATTTATTTTTCTATAACATACAAGAATTACTATTAGTATAACGGCCACTACCTTCAATCTTAAAAGTGTTTAAAAACACAAACATGCTATCTATAAAAAGTGATTTCTAAAAAAACATAGCCTATTCAATAGAATAATTCCTATATTTCGAACCCTAGAGATTCTTTTACAAATCCTTGAAAAGCATTGCTATACCCGTATTGTCGGGTGAATGTCGGGTGAAATACAAACTAAAAAATTTGAGAACCTATTTCTGAGAACTAATATTGCTGAACAAAATGAAAATTAATCAAATCATGAAACAGCCAGAATTAGGTCAAAAAATTTCTGAACTCAGAAAGTCTAAAGGGCTTACCCAAGAAGAACTGGTAGAACAATGTAATATTAGTGTTCGTACAATCCAGCGTATTGAAGCTGGAGAAGTAACTCCAAGAAGTTATACTATAAAAACTATTTTATCAGCACTGGATTATAACCTCGAAAGAATACAAACAGAAGAATCTCGAGTAACTAAAGAGTTTAAAAAACTATTTCTCCTCGATATAGATGATAGTAAAGAAGTTGGTTTTCTAATCAAACAACTTTCTATCGCATGGATCAGTGGGATCGTATATTTTATTCTTGGATTTGCAGAAATCACTGTAGACTATTACAGATACACCGAAGATCTAATGGTTACAAATAACGTTGTTTATATTGTATTAAAAATAGCCATGCTAGCTTCAGTTATTCTATTTACAAGAGGGTTTATTCTTACCGGAAAAATTTTAAAAAATTACTTATTACGGATTACTGCATTCATTTTTATTTTTATCGGAGTATTATTTTATATCTATGATATTCTATCACTATACATTGTTGATTTTGATTATCAATTCGTTCTTGGAGCCGAAGCAGTAACTTATGGTGTTATTGGGATATTATTTGGAATATCAATATTACGTCTGCATAATGGACTAGGAACACTTGCTACTGTAACCGGTATTTTTGAAATCATTACTTATGGTTTTATGGTTACCATTATTTTATCTCTCGTTGGATTGGTTTTACTTACTCCTACAATAATTCTAGAAATTATCCTACTTTATAAAGTTTCTCAAATGCTAAAAGCAAAGCAAAAAGAACTCACTCTTGATTAATTCTTAAAAATCATTTCTAGAATATCCTACCAATATCATTGAGCTATTTACCAATGACAGGAATTCCTTTGTTTAATTTTAAATCAATATTTAGCATGAAAAAAGTATGTACTATCCTTATTTTGGTTATAATTCTTCCACTACTTTTTTACCTACTAGAGCCAATCTTTACATATAATTTGGGTTGGTCTGCTTTTCCTAAAAACACCAAATTACAACCAGTAGTGCAACATCAAGATTCGGTTTTGAAAAAAGCAGATAGTCTTCTTTTAGATATATTTACTCGTATAAAAACACCTGCAATTTCTGTTGCAGTTGGTAAAAACGGTAAAATAGTTTGGGCTAATGCTATTGGCTATGAGGATATAGAAAAAAACAAAAAAGCGAGCTTAAAAACAAAATTTAGAATTGGTAGTACTTCAAAAGCAGTGACTTCTATTGGATTAGGAGTGCTTCTTCAAAACAAGAAACTCAGTTTTGATTCTAAAGTCAAAGAATTTGTCCCATATGCCAGTAAAACACTTTCAGAAATAACCTTAAGACAACTTGCTTCTCATACTTCGGGAATACGTAATTACGGAATCTGTTCTTGTTTCCCCATTTGGGAATATTACAACAATGATGAGTATGCTACCACCAAAGAAAGTGTTGCTGTGTTTAATAATGATGATTTATTATTCTCCCCGGGTACAGATTTTAGCTATAGTACGTACAACTATACGATGCTTAGTGCAATGATTGAAGGAGCTTCAGAAATGAATTTTCCTGATTTTATGAAAACTTCAATATTCAAACCTCTAGACATAGATATTGCTACTGAACAACAAACTGCTACAATAGAGAACTTATCAAAATTCTATGAAGTTGAAGAAAATCAATACAAAGAAGTATATAAGGTAAACAATAGTAATAAATGGGCTGGTGGTGGATTCTTAGCATCTCCAACAGATCTGGTAACGCTAGGAAACGCTTTTCTAAATCAACAACTCCTAAACAAAAAAACTGTACAATCTCTTACACAACCTGTAACCTTAATCAATGGGCAAATAAATGAGCAGAGTTATGCCATTGGTTGGCGAAGTCATATATCGAAATCAGTTTTTGAAGATAATCATCCTGTTCAGGTTTTTCATCACGCTGGTATGGCAACAGGAGCAACATCAATCTTTGTGTTATTTCCAGAATATAATGCATCAATATCTTTATTAATAAACAAAACCGAACCTCCATCAAATCTTTTTAAATACGTATACGATTTAATACATCTTTTTATCCATAAACCCTAAACATCATGAAAAGTCTAATCTTATCAGCTTTATTACTCATTTTAAGCATTATAAAAGCAATGGTGTAAGCAGCCAATTACAATATATAATAAAGTGAAAAAGGCGAGAATCTTTGGATTCTCGCCTTTACTAATTTTAAATACTCACTATTACTTAAAATTGAATTAATCTCAATACTAACTTATTCTTTCTCTCATACCAGTTTTTTTTATAGCATATTGCTATTTATTAACCTTCTTGGCAGTGTATTGCCCAAACTCCAAGATTTCCACAACAGACAAGATCTTCAATAGGTCCAAAACAAGAAGATGAAATCGCTGCAAGTACCCCTGTAGAAGTATCGCAAGCAGATCCTTCAGAGGGACAAGAGTTATCCCACCCTCTTCCTTTTATTTCTTTTTGAATTTTTCTTTCCAGAATGGTTATCCCTTGCAGTTTTAAAATTGATTGTAACATAATGATATAGTTTTAAGGTGAATAATTAATGATATTGATCAACCTAATATCAACCACATACTATATTTCTGAGTGGTTGTTTTTTTGGTTGGTTTCGAATTTAAGATGCATCAATATCACAAATCGACTTTTTGTATACAATCAAACCTATTGACATCAATTTTGTAATAATTTTCCTTAATACACAACAGGTTATTTTAATAAAATTTAATTTTCCGTATGCCTCCAGTTCCTCCAAATTCTGATATATAAATTGCTGTACGTAATGGATCAGAAGTAATCCCATTAGGGCCATTAAACGATGCTTCTTTAAGCAATCCATCGGTTTGAGCAGCATCTCCGGTACCCGCAAACTCCTCTACTGTACCATCCATAGAAATTTTAAATATTTTATTAACTCCAATACCAGTAGCAAAAATTGAATTTCTAACTACGGTTAGGTAACCAATCCCGAAACCATTAACCACAGCATCGGTAATAGTTGTAATAAGAGATACGTTTCCGTCTGGATCTATAGATAAAATATCTGCCGTAGAAAAATTACCAACAATTAAATTTCCTTTACGATCAAAATCGATCCCTACGCCACCTGCTAATTTAGGGTCTGATGCATACACAGTTACTTCTCCTTCTGCGGTGATTTTATGAACTGTTGGGGTTCCAAAATTTGATACATACAGATTATTATCATGATCCAAAGTTAGTCCAGATGGGAAACCACTAACGCTTGCCAATACTGTTTGTGTTCCGTCTGGTGTAATTTTAAGAATATCTCCTGATCCACCACCACTACTATTAACAACATATAGGTTACCTTGCAGGTCAATTGCATTCCCTAATGGGCCAGTTAAGTTCGATGCAAATTCTGTAACCTCACCATCTTTGGATATTTTAAAAACTCTCGTTCCACTACCATTTGCTCCTGCAAACTGACCAAACTCTGAGACATAAATATTGCCGTATTTATCTACACTAACAGCATCATTACCAAAAAAAGGAGAAACTACAGTTTCTACCTCGAGGTCTGGATCTAATCCATCTCCGTAACAAGAAATTAGTGTGATTGATATTGAGGATAAAACAAAAAGCATTACTGCTTTTATACCAATGTGTTTAATACATGTTTTCATGTTGAATGATTTTTAAGTTTGCACTAAAGTATTTAGGCACTTCATAAAAATCGACGGTTTGGATCAATTCACACTTATTTTAAGCCGCTTTTAATCCTTTAATGTAGTTTCTTGGTGTATCCTTAACCTCTAATTTAAAGGCTTTATTAAAAGTAGATTTCGAATTAAAACCTACTTCCATAGCAATGGCAAGTATAGTATGATGAAGATGTTCGTTATTATCTATCTTCGATAAAAATTCCTGTATCCTAAAATGATTAATATAATCATAAAAGTTACTTTTTGACACATGATTAAGATACCATGAAATATTATGAGTAGAAGTATTTAATCGTAGAGAAAGATCTCGAAGGGTTAAATCAGGTTTTAGAAAAATCTTTTCTTTCTCGATTAGAGTGTTTAATCCTTTTCCTATTAAAATAATCTGATCTTGTGGTAAACGTTGTTGTGATTTTGTTTTTTCTTTTTGAAACGATATTCTAAACAGTTCTGGTTCTTTAAGGCTGTAGTATCCGACTACAAATATGAATATCGAGATTGTACCCCAAACCGAGTTATAATTAATAAATTTTATAGAATAACTAAAAAAGTGCATCGAGGTATAACTGATCATCCAAACTGTGATGACAATTAAGACTGAAATTTGAAAAAACTTCAAAAACGACATCAAACTTTGAGTATAAGAAACATGGTTTTTCTCGTTATGGATATATGTTTTTAAAATTTTCACATTAAGAATCCAATAGTATACATTAGAAACAATCCCGGCTCCTTCAATAATTAAAAAAGGTGTCTTAAAGAACCCTGCTGATAAATGATCCGAAAACTCATTTCCACTAAAAGAAAAAATATAAAACGAAAATAAAAGATGAACACTTACAGGTATATAATGAAACCATGAAAGCATAAATGTGTCGTTTTTAGAAAAGATTAATCGTCTACTGTATATATAACATAGCGGCCCAAATAAGAAAATCACAGAATCTATAAGAATAGCCCATTGAAATAATCTTGCAGTCAAAAATTTAAAAAAAATCATTCTGCCCAAAAGCATAAAAACAGAAAGCATAAGCATAATCGAAAGGATTTTGTTTGCAGCTTTGTTTTTATTTTTAATAACCTGAAGAGTAACTGCTAAAAAAACACCTTGGCTTATGCCAAAAAAAAGTATAAGATCAATGAATTCGAAAGATTGCATTAACAAATGATTACTAGTTACTGCAAAACTATCACATTATCTTATACTTTTCGACCGAATGGATCATATCGTACTTTTAAAAAGAGAATCATCATTAAATATAAAAGATAATACTAAATCGTATTTAGCTTCTTAATATAATTACTTGGTGTATCCTTTATAACTGTTTTAAATGCTTTATTGAAAGTTGACTTAGAGTTAAATCCAGAATCCATTGATAACGCAAGCAGTGTATGATGATGATGTTCACCTTTCTCAATCTTTTCTACAAATGTTTTCACTCTATATGTATTGATATAATCATAAAAACTACTTTTATGAATATTATTAAGAAGCCACGACACATTATTTGTTGATGTATTTAATTGATTCGCCAAATCAACCAGAGTAAGTTTATGATTAAGGTATATTTTTTCTGTTACCATAAGGTTTTCGAGTTTTTGATTTAGATCTTCTATTGCCTGTCCTTCTAATCTTTCTTTATTTCTGGTCAGATTTTTTTTAGATAATGGCATTCTAAAAATTTCGGGTTGCTTTAAGCTATAAAAACCTATAACATAAATAGAGATAGGAATAGAAACCCACACCAAGTTATAATTTATCACCGAAGTATAAACATGTAAAAAATATACCTTACTATAGCTTAGCAACCAAAGTGTCAAAAACAAGAGTACTGTAATCAAAAAGGAATATAAAAATGGTATTAGACTTTGAGAATAGGATAAATTTTTCTTTTCTTCTTTTTGGTAGGTTCTTATTAATTGAAAACAACGATAACAATAATATATATTGAAAAAGATTCCTACCGTTTCCATAATAAAGTAAGGTATTACAAGTATGCCTTGATTAAACAGAAGAAAAAACTCTTCGTACGAATAACTCAATGTCCAAAAGTAATAGCCAATCATACATGCCGCCGGAATGAAATTAGAAAAGTGTAGCTTATAAAGAGGAGTTTCATTAAACACTAATCGTCTGAAGTACAAATAAAATAGTGGTCCAAATACAAATATCAAAGTATCTACAAAGGCCGCAACCCTAAAAAGCCATTCACTATCAGAATATCTAAAATAAAATAATCTACCAGTTAGCATTATAGAGGCTATTAACAAAATTATAGACAATACTTTATTAGCGTCTCTGTTTTTGTTTTGAATAATCTGAATAGTCACAGCTAAAAAAACACCTTGGCTTACTCCTAAAAAAAGTATAAGATCAATGAATTCGAAAGATTGCATACAGAAGCACTTATTTTTTCACACAAAATTATTTTATAATCAAGTATTTTTCGACCTAATGTGTACAATTGCACCATTAAAAATGATAAAAAGCATCTTCTAAATGCTCCATCCTGGTGCCTAATTTATTTTCTATAATAGCCACGATATCAAAACGTACTTCTACATCTAAATCATTATCTGTTATATAATGATCAATGGCCTTGACCAGAGATTGTATTTGTTTAGGTTTTACAAAATCCTGAGGGTTACCAAATTCAGGGGTGCTTCGGGTTTTTACCTCTACTGCTACCACAATATTTTCTTTTCTGGCAATAATATCAACCTCATGTTTCAGATATCGATAATTTCTTTCAAGAATTTTATAGCCTTTCTCGATAAGAAAATCAGTTGCCTTCTTTTCTCCTTTTTTACCAAGAGCATTATGTTCTGCCATACCTATATATATTCTAATCTTACTTGATCCTTATCGACTTGTAAAAAAGCTTCTGCACCCATCATTAAAGTTCTATTATCCTCGACATGTCCCATTGGAAAATTAAACACTACCGGAAAATCATACTCCTGTACTATATCGAGAACAATTCTTTTAGCTTTTTTACCAAAAGAAATATTATTATCATGCATTTTGGTCATTCCTCCAACAATTAATCCAGATAAGTTGTCGAAAAATCCATTACGTCTAAGGTTTTGCAACATACGATCAATATGATAAAGATACTCATCCAGATCTTCTATACATAAAATTTTACCAGAAGTATTTATAGAGGACGCAGAACCACATAGAGAATATAAAATCGATAAATTACCCCCTATTAACTGTCCTCTACAGCTTCCCAAAATATTTTTTTTAGAAGAAGGAATATTATAGTTAACTTTTTTACCAAAAACAGTATCTTTTAACGAATCAATCGATGCTTCTGTTCCTTTATGGATATCTATTGGCATAGGTGCATGTAATGAGCATACACCAAGTTTATGTAGATGAGAGTGAAGCACGGTAACATCAGAATATCCTATCACCCATTTTGGGTATTTTAGTATATTAGAAAAATCAATCTTATCAATAATCCTTACAGTTCCATATCCTCCTCTTGCACACCATATCGCTTTGATTTCCTTATCATCTAACATCTTTTGAAAATCGGATGCTCGTTCCTGATCTGATCCTGCAAATTGATTTTCTTCTTTTCCAACCGTTGAACCAATTACAGGAACCAATCCCCATTTTTCTAATAGTGCTACTGCTTCTCTTATTTCCTTTAAACTAATCTTTCTCGCTGTAGAAACAATAGCAATTTTATCTCCTTTTTTAACAAAATCTGGTTCTAATATTTTCACTCTCGAGTTTATTTTTTTTAATAGTAGTGCAATAGATTTATTATGATAAAAAACATTCGTTTTCTCGACAACAACAACTTCTTACAAGGCTCTTTTCTTGTTTTTTTTTCAATTTTGAGATACTAATTAACAAATACTTTCGTTATAATCTATTATATTGTAAGGAATTTTGTCCCCGTTACTCTACTTTTAAACCCTATTGCCTATGATGTCGGATACTTCATGTAATCTTGCTTCCCTAGCAGAATATGTGCCTTCTCCGGGTAACCCCTGGAACGTAAGCAAAATAAATCATTTGTATCGTAGAATTGCTTTTGGAGCATCAAAAGCAGAGGTTCTGGCTGCTTTGGCTCAAAACAATCCTTCTGCATTGGTTGATCAGCTTATTGATGATGCTATTGCTCTAAATGCCACTCCCCCTCCAGCTTGGGGTTTATGGAATAGAGATCAATTTGAAGCTGCAGAGACAGCTAACCCCAATAACGATGTAGGTTTTTATCGAACCCAAGGGAAAAATCAAATGATAAATGATTTGATTCAAAATAAAGTAAGAGAACGTCTTACCTTATTTTGGAGTAATCATTTTGTCACCGAAGATGATACCTATCGTAGCCCCGCATATCAATCTCAGTATTACAATCTTCTTCAAATACACGCTTTGGGGAATTTTAGAGATTTTGTATACGATATAGGTATATCAAATGCCATGTTGGTATATCTTAATGGTGATGAAAATATAAGAGATAGACCCAATGAAAATTATGCCCGTGAGTTGTATGAACTTTTTACTCTTGGTGTAGACAATGGGTATACAGAAGATGATATCCAGGAAACGGCAAAAGCATTAACAGGATACGTTAATACAAATGATATCCCCTGGGGTGATATTCTGTTTGACCCGGCACAGTTTAGCAATGAATCTAAAACTATTTTCGGTCAGACCGGAAACTGGACTTATGACGATGTTGTTAATATTTTGTTTCAGCAAAGAAGCAATCAAGTGGCAACTTTTATTTGCGCAAAATTATATACCTATTTTGTAAGCCCTACCTGTAATGATGCTATTGTTGCCCAAATGGCACAAACTTTTATTACAAGTGGTTATCAGGTGGCAGCTGTACTACGCCAGTTATTTAAAAGTGAACATTTTTTTAATATAGAAGCTATAGGGGCAGTTATCAAAAGCCCTTGTGATTTAAACATAAGTTTTTTTAATGAATTAGGATTTGCACTCCCTGCAGATGTAGATCATATCGATTTTTACCGAAATACAGTACGCACATTGGGGCAAGATGTATTAAACCCAATAGATGTTGAAGGCTGGCAAGGTGATGACGACTGGATTAGCCCCGATTTATTGATCGGTCGCTGGGAAAGTATTCGATATATTGTAAGTCGAACATGGAGCCAAAATCAGGAACAATTTAGAGATTTTTTAGTAGGAATGCCAATTGGCGAACAAAGCGATGGAAATCTATTAGTATCTACTGCAGATGTTGATCTTGTGGTAAGAACTATTCTAAATTATTTCTTTCCAAGAGGGATTAATGATCTCATTACTTTTGGTGAAGCTTTAGGAGCTTTCAAAATTGATGGTATCCCAGACAATTACTATGAAGATGGTACATGGACTTTAGGTTTTCCTCAAGTACCTCAGCAATTTGCTGCTTTACTAAATTACATTGCAGAAATCCCAGAATTCCAACTTAAATAAAAATCTTATGTGCGAAACTAATCACTCCAAGAATATAAAAAAAGACGGGTCTTGTAATACCGAAGACCATATAAAATGGAACAGAAGATCTTTCCTTCAGGCACTAGGTCTTGTTGGCGGAGGATCTATGATGTTAGCCAACACATCGCTTTCGGTTTCTCGACCTTCTCCATTGTCAATAGCCCTTAGTCAGGCACCAAACGAAAACATTCTAATCCTTGTTAGGCTACAGGGAGGTAATGATGGTTTTAATACCATTATCCCTGTTTATGATTATGATATTTATGCCAATGCTAGGCCTCTTATAAAAATCCCCCCAAGTGAATTTATTACACTTGATGATGATTATGCCATGCCAAAACCAATGAATAAGCTAGAAAGTGTGTGGGGCGATGGCCAAATGAGAGTTGTTCATGGTGTTGGATACGAAGATTCATCTTTATCTCATTTTAGAGGTTCTGATATCTATGCCAATACTAACTTAGAAGAAGAAGACAGAACTGGTTTTATGGGAAGATATTTTCAGGAAATTTACCCCGATTATATTTTTAACCCACCTGCCAGCCCTCCTTCTATACAGATAGGGAGTATCGGGAACTTAATTTTTAAAGGACCAGAAAATGATTTCTCTTTTGCCGTTTCTGATCCAAGAAGGTTATTGCAAATTGCAGAAAATGGGACATCCTATAGCTTAGATGGTCTAGGGGATTGTACCTATGACGATAGAGTACGACATCTTAGAGAAGTTACAAATACTACATTTACCTATGCCGATGTAATTAGTTCTGCTTATGAAAGATCTACCGATTTTGGAGGATATCTTGATGATAGCCTGGGTAGACAATTAAGTATCATTGCAAGATTAATTAAAGGAAACCTGGGAACCAAAGTATATTTAGTGACTTTAGGAGGGTTCGATACTCATAACAATCAAATACAAAGACACCAGGAGCTTCTTAATTCATTTTCTGAAGCGATAAGTAATTTCTATAAAGATCTAACTGCAGCAGGGTGGGATGACAAAGTACTTACTATGACCATGTCTGAATTTGGTAGGCGATTTAGAGAAAATGGATCTTTGGGAACAGATCATGGTACTGCAGCACCAACTATGTTTTTTGGCTCTGCTCTTAACGGAAGTGGTTTTGCCGGAGAACATCCGGATTTATCTAACTTAACCCGAGGAGGTAATGTATTTAATACAACCGATTTCAGGCAAGTATATGCTACCGTAATGAAAGATTGGTTATGTATTGATGAAAACACTGTAGGAAGAGTCCTTCTGGGTAGTTCTTTTGAGTCCTTAGATTTAGGATTCAATTGCTCGGGTATTAATCCTAATATCCCTATTGATGGAGAAGGAATTACCCATATCGTTACCTATAGTGATAGTCAGACCTATATAAATATTGCAAATCCCGAAACTACACATGTAGATATTGCGCTTTATAACGTGGTAGGACAAAAAGTAGCTACCTTAAGAAACGAAGTGTTAACAGAAGGAGAACATGTTATCGATGTAAAACAATCTGCAAATACAAGATTAAGTACTGGTCCTTATGTATATCAGATTCAGACCAATAATGGTAATTATAGTAAATCAATTTTGATTTCATAAAATAGATGAACACATCCCTGCATTCGTTCAAAATAATTGAATGATGCAGGGTTATATTTTGCAAGTGTTTTTATTACCTTTGTGCCTTATTTTTTAGCATTATGAGCACGACGGGAAGATATACAATTACAGCAGCTTTACCATATACCAATGGTCCTATTCATATAGGTCATCTGGCGGGGGTTTATATCCCTGCAGATATTTACTCACGTTTCCTTAGAATGACTGGCAATGATGTTGCTTTTATTTGTGGTAGTGATGAACATGGGGCTGCTATCCCAATGCGTGCAAGAAAAGAAGGAGTTTCTCCACAAGTAATTATTGATAAGTATCATACCATCATAAAAAAGTCTTTTGAAGATTTCGGAATTTTATTTGATAATTACTCAAGAACCTCTGCTCCTATTCATCATGAAACCGCTTCAGAGTTTTTTAAGAAACTATATGATGATGGTAAGTTTATAGAAGAAACATCAGAGCAACTATATGATCCAGAGGCTGATCAATTCCTGGCAGATCGGTTTGTAGTAGGTACTTGCCCTAAGTGTGGTCATGAAGAAGCGTATGGAGATCAATGCGAAAATTGTGGTAGTTCTCTTAATGCAACAGATCTAATCAATCCTAAATCAACAATTTCTGGTGCACAGCCTATCCTAAAACAAACCAAACACTGGTTTTTACCATTAGATCAATATGAGAGTTTTCTAAGAGAATGGGTTCTCGATGGGCATAAAAAAGATTGGAAAACCAATGTATATGGCCAAATCAAGTCCTGGGTAGATGATGGATTACGACCTCGTGCAGTAACACGGGATTTGGATTGGGGAATTCCTGTTCCGGTAGCTGGTGCAGAAGGAAAAGTACTATATGTTTGGTTTGATGCTCCTATTGGATATATTTCTTCTACCAAAGAATGGGCCGAACGAGAAGGAAAAGACTGGAAACCTTACTGGAAAGATAAGAATACGAAATTAGTTCACTTTATAGGAAAAGATAATATAGTTTTTCACTGTATTATTTTCCCGAGTATGCTCAAAGCCGAAGGAAGTTATATACTACCCGAAAATGTCCCTGCTAATGAGTTTTTAAATCTTGAAGGTAATAAACTTTCGACATCAAAAAACTGGGCAGTCTGGCTACATGAATATCTTGATGAATTTCCTGATCAACAGGACGTATTGCGATATGCATTAACTGCCAATGCTCCCGAAACTAAAGATAATGATTTTACCTGGAAAGACTTTCAGGCACGAAATAACAATGAATTGGTTGCCATATTCGGAAACTTTATCAATAGAGTAGTCGTATTAACCAATAAATATTATGGTGGCGTGGTACCTTCACCAGGTACTTTTTCTGAAGTTGATGAGCAAACCTTAGCAGAGCTTAAAGCCTATCCTGCGGTTATCGCAAGTTCTATAGAACGATATCGATTTAGAGAAGCCAGCCAGGAATTGCTAAATGTTGCTCGATTAGGGAATAAATACCTGGCAGATGAGGAACCCTGGAAATTGATTAAAACAGACGAAGAGCGTACTAAAACTATAATGTATGTTGCATTGCAAATTGCTTCAGCATTAGCAATAGTATCAGAGCCATTTTTACCATTTACTTCAGGGAAATTAAAATCCATTCTCAGCTTTTCGAAACTCGATCAGCAAACTACATGGAATGAAATTGCAACAAAAGAGGTACTTCTTCCGGCAGGACATCAAATCGAAAAAGGAGAATTGCTGTTCTCTAAAATCGAAGATACTGAAATCCAAAAACAATTAGATAAACTGGAAGCAACCAAAAAAGCTAACGAGGCTGAAAACAAGGTAGTAGAACCACAAAAAGATACAGCGACTTTTGATGATTTTACCAAATTAGATATTCGTGTGGGAACTATCATCGAAGCCGAGAAGATGCCCAAAGCCAAAAAGCTTTTGGTACTTAAAGTAGATACAGGAATTAATACCAGAACGATCGTTTCAGGTATTGCCGAACACTTTTCTCCAGAAGAAATCGTAGGTAAAAAGGTAACTGTATTGGTTAATCTTTCTCCAAGAGCATTACGAGGTGTAGAAAGTGAAGGAATGATCCTAATGACCGAAACACCTGAAGGAAAGCTGGTATTCCTAAATCCTGATGAGGATGGAGTGAATCCCGGGGCGGTAATTAGTTAGGTCATATGCTCAAAATAGCATATCACCCGATCTATACGCATCCTTTGCCAGAAAAACATCGGTTCCCGATGATTAAATATGAGCTATTGCCTAAACAATTGCTTTATGAGGGAACGTGCAAAGAAGAAAATTTCTTTGAACCCGAAATTCCGGATCCACAACCTATCCTGGCGGTTCATACAAAAGGTTACTATCAAAGTCTTATCGAATTATCGTTAGGCTCTAAAGCAGCCAGAAAAATCGGTTTTCCGCTATCAAAAGAGCTGATCGATCGTGAGGTAATTATTGCTGATGGTACTATCAAAGCTTCACAATATGCCATGCAATACGGTATCGCTATGAATATAGCTGGTGGTACTCATCATGCCTATACAGATCGTGGTGAAGCATTTTGTTTATTAAATGATCAAGCAATTGGAGCACGATATCTTTTACAACATGGTTTAGCAAAAAAAGTTTTGATCGTAGATCTTGATGTACACCAAGGTAACGGAACTGCACAAATATTCGAAAATGATGAGAGTGTATTTACCTTCTCGATGCACGGAGCAAACAATTATCCTTTCAAAAAAGAAAAATCAGATCTGGATATCGAACTTCTTAATCAAACTGAAGATGAGGAATACCTAAGAATTCTAAAAGAAACGCTCCCCCAGCTCATTGAAGACCAAAAACCAGATTTTATGTATTATTTGAGTGGTGTAGATATCTTATCCACCGATAAATTAGGGAAATTAGGATGCTCGCTAGCAGGTTGTGCAGAACGAGATCGATTTGTACTTCAAACCTGTAAAGATCTCAATATCCCAGTTATGTGCTCTATGGGTGGTGGTTATTCTCCAGATATAAAGACTATTATAGAAGCACACTCTAACACTTACAGATTAGCGCAAGATATTTTCTTTTGATATTTGGCATTAATCATTTGTAAACGGATATTTATTGTATCTTCATATCAAATTATATTCTTATGCAAAAAGAATGCCCGGTATGTGGTGATAAAATTGTTGGTCGAGCAGATAAAAAGTTCTGTGGTGATTACTGTCGTAATGCATATAATAATCAACTTAATAAAGACAGTAAAAACCTAATCCGTAATATCAACAATCTATTACGTAAAAACTATCGCATTCTCGAAGAATTAAATCCAAAAGATAAAACTAAAACCACCAAAACAAAACTTATGGCTAAAGGGTTTGATTTTCAGCATTTCACAAGTATCTATGTTACCAAAACCGGAAACACTTATTATTTTGTGTATGATCAGGGATATCTTCCATTAGAAAATGATTTTTATGCAATTGTAAAAAGAAATTAAATAATCCTATTCTCTGGCTAAAAATAATTATCATCATAATAAAATGGCAAAAATACTTCCCGAGATAAGTTCAGAATTAAAAGATTTTATAGCAAAACAAAAAGTTTTCTTTGTAGGAACAGCAGCCAATGAAGGACGGGTTAATATTTCTCCTAAAGGAATGGATACCTTTCGGGTTATTGGACCAAACAAAATTGTCTGGTTAAATCTTACAGGAAGTGGAAATGAAACTGCTGCTCACGTAATAAAAAATAATAGAATGACCATTCTATTTTGTGCTTTTGAAGGAAAACCCTTAATCTTAAGATTTTACGGAACTGCGAATATATTTCATAAACAAGATGAAACCTATCATGATTATATTCATTTATTTCCTAAGATCGTGGGTTCAAGACAAATTATTGAAATGAACGTAGATATGGTACAAACCTCTTGCGGATATGCGGTTCCGTTTATGGATTTTAAAGAAGAAAGGACACAGTTAAAATCCTGGTCCGAAAAACAGGGAGAAGAACGACTAGAGAATTATCGAAAAGAAAAGAATGCGCTTAGTATAGATGGTTTCGAAACCAGAATAACAGGATCTGATAAGAAATAAAGGTGTTATTAAATCTGTTATTCTTAGCTTCTACTATGTTTGATTACCGATTTCTCCAATTTTGACTATTCATTTTTAACGCTGCTTTCATTACATCTTTCTGGCTAATTTGCCCAACTAACTTACCATCTTCCAAAATAGGAAAGCGTCTTCTTTTGGTTTGCAAAAACTTATTAGCTGCATCAAAAATATTAAGATTTCCATCTATTGTTTCTACATCTTTAGCCATAAAATTTTCTACTCTGGCATCTTCAATAGGCATGTTATAATATCGGCTTTCATTTAATTGTTTAATGCAATCGCCTTCAGAAATAACACCTAACAATTGATTATTATCATCAACTACTGGTCCTCCCGATATTTTATGCTTTACTAATGTCTCGATAACCTCCATAACTGGTTGACCAGGACTAAATGTAATCAAATCTCTTGTCATATAATCAGAGACTTTTATTAGTGTCTCATCTTGCTTCTTCGTCTTAGAGCGAGCTCCTTGAAAACTGATTATTCCCATAATATCTAGTGATTTAGTGAATCTTAAATATAGTGATTTACAATAACTTATTCAAGTTAGATTTGAATTACATTAAAATTAAAATCTAATTTTTATACCTTTAACTACATCATTTTTTAACTTTTAAATGAAATCATCAACTATCATTTCGAAAGGTATATTTTTAATAATTGTAGCTTATTTCTTACCTTTAGCCTAAACCAATATTCACACATGCGAAAGTTTCCCTCTTTACTTACGTTGCTCCTTATTTTAATTTCATTAGTTTACACATTTTACAGCAGTAAACCACAAAAAATAACCGACCTTAAGACTTCTAAACAGGAATTCTCTACACTTCGTGCTTTAGAACATGTAAAAAACATCTCTAAACAATCTCACTATCTAGGTAGTTTGGCACACGAAGGAACAAAAACATATATCCTGGATGAATTAAAAAAACTAGGGTTACAACCCGAAATTCAAGAAGGCATCTCTATTTCTAAAGGAGGCGCAATAAGCCGACCCAAAAATATCATTGCAAAGATTAAGGGTAGTAATTCTACAAAGTCGTTGGTACTTATGTCTCATTATGACAGTTCGCCACATTCTTCGTACGGAGCCAGTGATGCGGGTAGCGGTGTTGCAACTATCCTCGAAGGAATCAGAGCCTATTTGGCGACAAATAAGGTTCCTAAAAATGATATTATCATTTGTATTACCGATGGAGAAGAAATCGGGCTTATTGGAGCAGATCTTTTTGTAAAAAAACATCCCTGGGCCAAAAATGTTGGACTTGCACTTAATTTTGAAGCCAGAGGAAGCGGTGGTAATTCTTATATGCTGATAGAAACCAATGGCAAGAATGGAAAAATGATTGAAGAATTCTCTAAAGCCAGGGTAAAATATCCTGTTACTAATTCTCTTGCATATAGTATTTATAAAATGCTCCCCAACGATACCGATCTTACTGTTTTAAGAAAACAAGGGGATATCGAAGGGTTCAACTTTGCTTTTATAGATGATCATTTTGATTACCATACGGCCAATGACACATGGCAAAACCTGGATCTAAACACATTACAACACCAAGGAAGCTACTTAATACCTCTACTCTCCTACTTTTCTGAGATCGACCTGAGTGTACTTAAATCTGATCGGGACTACATTTATTTTAATACTCCGATTTTTAATCTTATTAAATACCCTTTTAGTTGGATATATGCTTTATTAAGTATTGCAATTATCTTATTTATAGGATTAATTTTTTACGGAAAATTTGCATATCGAATAGATTTCAAAGAAGCTTTGTTAGGATTAGGCGCTTTTCTTTTATGTCTGATATTAGCAGGAGGAATAACTTTTGGTGGATGGCAACTGATTAAGATTATCTACCCTCATTATAATGAAATTCAACATGGGTTTACGTATAATGGATATCAATATATCACTGTTTTTGTATTATTATCGATCGCTATTTGCTTTAAAGTATATGCCAAATTCAGTAAAAGTAAAAATCAAGCTAGTTTACTTGTAGGACCGTTATTCATTTGGCTGGTTGTTTGTACTATGGCTGCTTTGTACCTTAAGGGAGCTAGTTATTTTATAATCGTTGTATTATTTGGATTGATATCATTAGTTGTTCTTATTCGGCAAAAAAGACCTAATTCGATATTAATGGTTATTTTGGCATTACCAGCTATCTTTATCATATCCCCTTTTATAGCAGCCTTTCCTGTAGCTTTAGGCTTAAAAATTCTTTTTGTTTCTTCTATACTATCGGTTTTATTGTTTGGTGCATTAATCCCTGTTTTTGGGTTTTATCAAAGAAAAAACTTATTTGGCAATTTATGCCTTCTCCTAAGTTTAGTTTTCTTTATTGCAGCACATATAAAATCTGATTTTACAGAAACCCGGCAAAAACCCAATAGCCTTGTCTACATCTTAGATACCGACCAAAATAAGGCCGTTTGGGCTTCTTATGATAATATTCTTGATTCATGGACACAAAATTATATTAACCCAGAAGAAAATATTGCCGAAACTTATAATGTAAATACATTACAAAGTAAATATCGAAAATCATTTGCTTATGCCAATCAAGCTCCTATCAAAAGTATTAGACAACCAAAGCTAGACATTAGTAAAGATACGATAATCGGAAACCTGAGGCACATGGAGTTATGTATTGCCCCCCAACGAGATATCCAAAGGGTTGATTTATATACCGAAACTCTGTTTAATTTTGATGCTTTACGGGTTAATGGTGAAACTGCAAAAGACTTTACCTATTATGACGGTAATACCTATAACGCATTTACAAAAAGATGGAGTCAAAATTTACTTACGTATCATGTAAGTAAAAATCAACCGTTAGAATTACAAATGCAGTTTCACAAGGATTCACTACCAAAATTTGTATTATATGAATCTTCTTATGACTTACTTGCAAATGATCATTTTTCAATTCCGGAAAGAGATAAAAATATGATGCCCAAACCATTTGTAATAAATGATGCTGTAGTCATCAAAAAAGGGTTTGCCATAGAAGAATACGAGGAGAAGAAAATAGACACAACACTTACATTGGATAATACACCAATCCAAGTACAAGAAATAAATGAATAAGCACAATGTTTAAAAAACATGAATGGTGACTATACATCTGTTTTTTGATGGTTTAGAAGCCTTTCTAACCTTTTCATAAAGAAACTGGCTTAAATCTAATATTAAACACTTAAAAACGAATGATTGAAACCAATAATCATCATAAAACAGCTTATTATCAATATTTTAAAAAATAATGCAATAAAAAAACCGAAGTATATACTACTTCGGTTTCTATTTTATAATGGTAAAGAAAATAACTATCCTTTCATACTTGCTTTTAAATATTCACGGTTCATACGTGCTATATTTTCTAATGATATTCCTTTAGGACATTCGATTTCACATGCTCCTGTATTAGTACAGTTCCCAAATCCTTCTTCATCCATTTGGTTTACCATTGCCAGCACACGCTCTGTAGCTTCTACCTGACCTTGTGGCAACAACGCAAATTGCGAAACTTTGGCCGAAGTAAATAACATTGCCGAGGCATTTTTACAAGCCGCTACGCAAGCACCACAACCAATACAGGTTGCTGCATCCATAGCCTCATCTGCATCTTCTTTGCGAATAGGGATAGCATTTGCGTCTTGTGTATTTCCTGAAGTATTAACAGAAATATATCCTCCTGCCTGCTGTATACGCTCAAAAGAAGAACGGTCAACCATTAAATCCTTTACTACCGGGAATGCTTTTGCTCTAAATGGCTCTATATAAATAGTATCTCCATCGTTAAACTTACGCATATGTAACTGACAGGTAGTTATCAAACGATCTGGTCCATGAGGTTCTCCATTGATCTGTAATGAACAAGCACCACAAATCCCTTCTCTACAGTCGTGGTCAAAAACCACAGGTTCTTCTCCTTTATTAATTAAGTCTTCATTTAACACGTCTAACATTTCTAAAAAAGACATGTCTCCTTCTACTCCAGAAATATTATAGTCTACTAACTTTCCTTTGGAATTAGCATCACTTTGACGCCATATTTTTAATGTAAGATTCATAGCTTTTTATTTATAAGAACGTGTTTTTAATTCAATATTTTCGAAGACCAGGTCTTCTTTGTGGAGTTCTGCATCTTTAGGTTCTCCTTTGTATTCCCACGCAGCTACATACTTAAAGTTTTTATCATCTCTAAGCGCTTCTCCTTTTTGTTCTCCAGATTGTTCTACAGATTCTTCTCTAAAATGTCCTCCACAAGATTCATTACGATGTAAGGCATCTTTAGCAAATAATTCTCCTAATTCTAAGAAATCAGCTACTCTTCCTGCTTTTTCCAGTTCAGGATTCATGCTATTAATCGTTCCTGGAACTTTTACATTTTTCCAGAAATCCTCACGTAATACCGCAATCTCTTCTATAGCTTCTTTTAGCTCCTTTTCATTACGAGACATCCCACACTTATTCCACATGATTTTACCCAATTTTTTATGGTAATAATCTACAGAATGTTCTCCTGATCCGTTCATCAATTTCTCGATACGATCTTTCACTTCTTTTTCAGCCTGATCAAACTCTGGTGTGTCTGTTGGGATTTTTCCTGTTCGAATATCTTGAGACAAATAGTCTCCGATAGTGTATGGTAAAACAAAATATCCATCTGCCAAACCTTGCATTAATGCTGATGCTCCCAGACGGTTAGCTCCATGATCCGAAAAGTTTGCCTCTCCTGCTGCATAACATCCAGGAATCGTAGTTTGCAAATTATAATCTACCCATAAACCACCCATCGTATAATGTACAGCAGGATAAATCATCATTGGAGTTTTATATGGATTTGCATCTACAATCTTTTCATACATCTGAAATAAGTTTCCGTATTTGCTTTCGATAACTTCTTCTCCCAATTTCGTAATTTCTGCTGCAGAAGGGTTATGCATACCAGAGGTTAATGCTTTTTCTTTTCCGTATCGTTGGATTGCCGATGCAAAATCCAGGTATACAGCTTCTCCTGTCTTATTTACTCCAAAACCAGCATCACAACGTTCTTTTGCTGCTCTGGATGCTACATCACGTGGCACCAGGTTACCAAAAGCCGGATAACGACGTTCTAGATAATAATCTCTTTCTTCTTCAGATAACTGAGTAGGTTTTAACTTACCTGCTCGTATTGCTTCGACATCCTCTTTGCGCTTTGGAACCCATATACGTCCATCATTACGTAACGACTCAGACATCAATGTTAATTTAGACTGATGATCTCCTGATACTGGTATACATGTCGGATGAATCTGGGTATAACAAGGATTTGCAAAGAAAGCTCCTCTACGGTGTGCTCTCCATGCTGCCATAACATTACTTCCCATTGCATTGGTACTTAAGAAGAACACATTTCCGTACCCTCCACTAGCTAATACTACCGCATGAGCTGAATGACGTTCTATTTCTCCTGTAACCAGATTACGAGCGATAATTCCACGAGCTTTACCATCAACCTTCACCAAATCTAACATTTCGTGACGATTAAACGCTTGTATTTTTCCTCTATTGATTTGACGATTCATTGCAGAATAGGCTCCAAGGAGTAATTGCTGCCCAGTTTGTCCTTTGGCATAAAATGTTCGGGATACTAATACTCCTCCAAAAGAACGATTATCTAATAATCCACCATACTCACGTGCAAAAGGAACTCCCTGTGCTACACACTGATCAATAATATTTCCCGAAACTTCGGCCAATCGATATACATTAGCCTCACGAGAACGGTAATCTCCTCCTTTTACAGTATCGTAAAATAATCGATAATCAGAATCACCATCACCTTGATAGTTCTTTGCTGCATTAATTCCTCCTTGTGCAGCAATCGAATGCGCACGACGAGGAGAATCCTGATAACAGAATGTTTTTACATTATATCCAAGCTCGGCCAAAGAAGCAGCCGCGCTTCCCCCTGCTAATCCTGTACCAACAACGATAATATCTATATTTCGTTTATTCGCAGGGTTAACCAGGTTAATTGTATTTTTATGATTTGTCCACTTATCTGCCAGTGGACCTTCAGGTATTTTAGAATCTAAAATTGACATACTAGTGGTGTTTTTAATGATTAAGATGAAGCACTATAGCAATAATAATAAATCCTACAGGAATTACTATTGCAAAAGCCTTTGCAAACTTGGTTGCCGCTACCGAGTATTTATTATTAAACCCAACAGATTGAAACGAAGATGCAAATCCATGCCATAAATGCAATGCTAAAAACACAAACGAAAGCGCGTATAGTCCTGTACGAATCGGGCTTTCAAACTTATGTAGCAATTCTGGATAATATCGTGTAGGGTCTTCTGGAGCAAACTCTACATATTTATGTACTATTTCTGGTACCCAAAAATCATAGAAATGTAATCCTAAAAATGCAAGGATCACTAATCCAGAGTAAATCATATTTCTAGACATCCAGGAAGCGTTAGCTCCTCCATTATATTTTGCATACTTAATCGCTCTGGCATTTTTGTTTTTGATTTCTAATACAAACCCCATCACAAAATGAAACACTACTCCAAAAATTAAAACAGGTTGCAATACAAATTGAACTAACGGATTTGTACCCATAAAATGAGATAGCTCATTAAATATATCTGCACTGAAAATTGAAGTAAAATTGATAGTAAAGTGTTGTAATAAGAAAAAAACTAAGAAAAGTCCTGAAAGTGCCATCGCAACTTTTCTAGCTATTGAAGATTTTATCAATCCACCCATTATTTAAAATGTTTAATTAGTTGTGAAGCAAAAATAGGGTTCAATGCTTTTTTAGCCAAGCTTTACCTTGGGTTTATTTCGCTATTTATAATGAATATAAAAAAGAAAGATACTTTGTTTATCGTTAAGTCCTAAAACGCTTGAAATATAGAATTAACTTTAAACAAAAAACAATGCTTTTTTTTACAATTATGCTAATTTTACCTTATGCAAAATATCAATTCCAAACTTCCAGAGGTTTCAACTACCATATTTACAGTAATGAGTCAATTAGCTCATAAACACAATGCATTAAATCTGTCCCAGGGTTTTCCTAATTTTGAAGCTAGTCCAGAACTAATTGACTTGGTAACTCGTGGTATGCAAAATGGGTATAACCAATATGCTCCAATGCCAGGATCACTTTCTTTAAGAGAAATTATAACTAAAAAAACCAACTCACTATATGGCAGTCATTATCATCCTGAAACCGATATTACTATAACCTCTGGTGCTACACAGGCAATTTTCACTATTATTTCGGCTTTTATACATCCGGGGGATGAGGTAATTATATTTAAACCTGCCTATGATTCATATGAACCATCGATCAAATTATACGGAGGAACGATTGTTCCAATTCAATTAACAGCTCCTGATTTTAGTATTGACTGGCAAGAAGTTGCTTCTAAAATTACTTCGAAAACTAAAATGATTATTATCAATACACCTCATAATCCCAGTGGTAGTATTTTGTCTAAAGAAGATATGCTTCAGTTAGAAAAATTAATGAAGAACACAGATATTATTTTATTGAGTGATGAAGTTTATGAGCACATCATTTTTGATGATCAGAAACATCAAAGTGCTGCATTATTTCCCGGATTAGCCGAACGTGCTTTTATTACTGCTTCTTTCGGGAAAACATTTCATACTACCGGATGGAAAATGGGGTATTGTCTGGCTCCCAAAGAATTAATGGCAGAATTTAGAAAAGTACATCAATTCAACGTCTTTTCTAGTAGTCATCCTATGCAATATGCCTTGGCCGAATATTTAAAGGTTCCAGAACATTATCTTTCTCTTCCTGGATTTTATCAGCAAAAACGAGATTTTTTCCTATCTATGATTAAGAATTCTCGTTTTAAGTTCATTCCAGCATCCGGAACATATTTTCAGGTATTAGATTATTCTGCTATTACTGATGAAAGCGATATAGCTTTCGCAGAACGATTAACCAAAGAACATAAAATTGCATCTATCCCGGTATCGGTTTTTAACTTAAACCAGAAAGATGATAAAGTACTGCGTTTCTGCTTTGCCAAAACCGAAGATACGTTAAAACGAGCGGCAGAAATTTTGTGTGAGATTTGATTCAAAATCACCTCAACCCCAGTGATTCAACTGATAGGATGAACCCTTCAGTAAGCTGAATAGGACCCCTGAGAATGGTGATTTTTGTACTAAAAAAACCTTTCTTCATTTTATGCTGAAAAACAACAGAATTGATGTTTCTTAAAAATCAAACCGTAACTGAATAATCTCTACCTCTTCTTTTTCTTTTTCCTTTTTCTTCTCCTTACCGGTATTGAGATTAGAGAGTGAAATCCCTAATAATCGAACAGAATCTTTCATCTTATCTTGATACAACAACTCTTTGGCTGTTTCTAATAAGATATCGGTATCACTTACAAAATAAGGCAATGTTTTACTACGGGTCTGTAGCGTAAAATCACTATATCTAATTTTTAGGGTCACCGTTCTACCAGCAACTTTACTTCGTTTAAGGCGTTTTTGAAGCTCTTCTGCAATACTTTCTAATCGCTCGAGCATATAAATTTCTGAAGCTATATTTTCGCTAAAGGTGCGCTCTGCTGCCAGGGATTTACGCTCGCGATTTGGTTTTACTTCGCTTAAATGAATTCCTCTTACAATACGGTAATAGTGCCCTCCTGATTTACCAAAATGTTGTGTAAGAAACTCCTCGGATTTTGATTTTAAGTCCTTTCCGGTATAAATACCCATTTGATACATTTTAGCCTGCGTAACTTTACCAACTCCATAGAATTTTTTAACATCCAAGCCTTCCAAAAACTCAATTACTTCTTCGGGGTTTACCGTTTTTTGTCCGTTAGGTTTATTATAGTCACTTGCTACTTTAGCAATAAACTTATTGATCGATATTCCTGCAGAAGCAGTTAATCCAACTTCATCAAAAATCTGTTTTCTAATTTCCTGAGCAATAAGTGTTGCACTGGGATTTCCTTTTTTATTCTCGGTAACATCCAGATAAGCCTCATCTAGCGATAAAGGCTCTACCAAATCTGTATACTCAAAAAATATCTTCCTGATTCGAGAAGAAATTTCCTGATACCGATCAAATCGAGGTCGAACAAAAATCAGATCAGGGCAAAGTTTCCTTGCTTTAAAACCAGGCATAGCAGATCGTACACCAAATACGCGGGCTTCATAACTGGCTGCACTAACCACACCTCGTTTTCCACCACCACCAACAGCTAACGGCTTTCCTCTAAGTTCGGGATTGTCGAATTGCTCTACCGAAGCATAGAATGCGTCCATATCTACATGTATGATTTTTCTATATGTACCCAACTCTTCCACAATACAAAAATAATAGATATTGATGATCCAAATTATAATATCTTTATCTCTGATTATAAAACATTTCTACATCGTCTGAAATAACCGAATAATTAATCATGATTGAAATAGAACGTAAATTCCTGGTAACCTCTGAAACGTTTAAAAATGAAGCACAAAAAAGTACACTCATCAAACAAGGGTTTCTAAATACTGATCCGGCACGAACGGTTCGTATACGAATCAAAGGAAAATATGCCTTTATCACCGTAAAAGGAATCGGTAACACTTCGGGAACTTCACGATTTGAATGGGAAAAAGAAATTGACGTATCAGAAGCAGAGCAATTAATGCCTTTATGCGAAAAAGGAATCATAGAAAAAATACGCTACGAAATCCCTCTGGGAAATCATACCTATGAAGTTGATGAGTTCTTTGGAGAAAACAAAGGTCTTATCATAGCCGAAATTGAATTAGACAACGAAAATGAAACATTCCTAAAGCCAGATTGGTTAGAAAAAGAAGTTACAGGAGATAGAAGATATTATAATTCTCAATTAAGTAAAAAGCCATACAAAACCTGGTAAATATTTTAAAAACTAATAGAATGAAGAAGCTTTTAAATCTGATTATGTTACTACTTATTTTTCTTTCTTTTTTGAATTGCAAAGATCCCAGAAGTACAAAAAATCAGCAGAGTGAGAATAAAGATGATTATCAAAATAACATAGAAGTAACTTCAAAAAAAATTGACAGTACTATAGTTCATTATGTAACTGCTATTAGCGGACTTAGTGTACGAAAACAGCCTGATATTAATTCTGAAAAGATAAGTACTTTGGAATATGGAACCCCTGTTGAAATTATTGAAGAGACTCGCCAAACTTTTCAGGTTAAAGAAGACGCGAAAACAATTGATGGTAAATGGGTGCTAATAGATTCAAAAGAAACTACCAGGATAAAAGGCTACGTTTTCGATGGGTTCTTAACTACAAAAAACCCAATGCCATATCGATTATCTAACGCCGATTTAAACTCTACTCGTTCTTACAATAAGAATAGTGATATAGATAAATATCTTATTTTAGAGTTAATTTCAAAAAAAACTTATGAAGATTTAAAACAAAGGCAAAACAACTTCATAGCTATTAGAAAAGATACATTAGAGATCAAAAAAAGTAATGGTAAAATAGATTTACCCACTGATAAGGGTGTTATTACATTGCTAGATATAAGAGAAAAAGATATGGGTGATGTATCTTATCATTATTTAGGAGTTATCGATAGTTTAAATACCTATGTGATTCAAGGAAATTATATAGGGTATAGTGAACATTTACTAATTAATAAAGCTACTGCCAAAAGAGATACTCTTGCCGAAAAACCAATTATTTCGCCAAATTGGAAAAAAATGATCACCGCTTCTATAGATGGGCAAACTATAGAACCAACAGATCTACAGTTATTTGATATAGAAAAAAGTAATATTATACCGAGGTTGATAGTTAATTTTATAGGATGGTTCCATTCACAAGAAGAAGGTAGTATTTTTTGGATAAACAAAGACGAGTTTTGCATGAAAATAATGTCATTACAACATGCCGAAAATAAAGGATTCGAAGAACATTGCTATCAATATATAAAAATAAAAGTATTATAATTAATAATCATTTTGTTAAACAAATATACACCTCAATTTTCTTTCTCAATCAAGTAAAAACCTCACTTTTTATGGTAAAAAAGCAAAGCCAATAGGTTTTTAGCTTTGATTAACATTATCTTAAAAAATCTTAACAAAAGAGTAACATGTACTATTGGTAAGGTATGCCAGAAGAATACGGCTAAGCATACTCGATTTATTAACCAAAATTAGAGTTATGTTACACAAATCTAAAAGATCCCTATTAGGGATCACATTATGTATTTTCCCATTTTTAAATGTTATAGGGCAGATTCCTGTAAATGGGTTTTACCCTAAAAAGAATTCTTTTACATTAGCACCTAGTTATGGATACAAAAGTTATGATCAATTCTATAGGGGATCTACATTATCTGAAGGAAATCCTGCTGGTTTAGGAGAAATTTCTTCATCTATTATCTCTTTTTATAGTCAATATGCCATCACAAACTGGTTATCTACAACCGTTACCCTACCATATATTAGTGTCGAAAGTGAAGATGAAGCACTTGATCCCGTTCAAAATGTAGCACAGATAGATGGTATTCAGGATTTAGGGATTTTTCTGAAAGCTAAAGTTCTGGAGAAAAAATTTGACAACTTTTCTCAAATAACCCTGGGAGGTGCTTCTGGGGTGACATTTCCTGTAGGCAATTATAAAGGAGGAGGCGTACTTTCTCTAGGTAACGAAGCTATCACTGTCAATGGTTCAGCTATATTTCAGTATAGCACTCCGTTTAAAATATTTAGTGAACTACAATTAGGATATAGTATACGTAACAGTAATAATTTTGATATTCCTAATGCTATGTTATATAGCGCCAAAATAGGGTACTATAATGAATTTCTTTATGTACATGCTAAACTTGACATACAAGATTCTATGTCGGGATATGATATTGGCACTCCAGAATTTGCCAATGCAGGAGGACCTGCTATTTTGCCAGAAACCGAAGTAGATTTCACCAATCTTTCTTTCGATTTTTATGTCCCCGTTTACAAAAACACTTTAGGTGTTTCTGCTGGTTACGGCACTACTCTAGATGGTAGAAATTATAATAAAGAATCTGTTTTTTCATTTGGATTAGTATATACCTCGAAGTAGCATATTTAAAAAAGAATAACTCCCATCAATATAACTTGGTGGGATTATCTTAACATAGATATGAGTTATAACCTAATGTGCAAGTCACACACTTTCTAATAGCGACTCTAATTGTTCTTCATTAATGGGTTTAATAAGGTAGCCAGAAACCAATTCAAATTCTTTAGCTTTTTCTGTATCTGTTGGATTGTCTGACGATGATAAGATATAAATAATAATCTCTTTTTTAATTTCTGGAGTGATTGTAACAAATTCTTCCAAAAACCCCCAGCCATCCATAACAGGCATATTTATGTCTAGTAAAATTAAATCTGGTAATTTCTCTATTTTTCCAATTGTTGATCTTATAAAATTAATACCCTCTTCTCCGTTAGAAAACACAAGTAGCTTTTGATTCGGACTAAGCTTATGTACGATTTTTTTTATGATAAACTGGTGAATATTATCATCATCTATAAGACATAAAATATGGTTCTCCTTACTCATAACACAATATTTATAGTAAATTTAGTTCCTTTACCAAGCTCGCTATCAATAGCTATCGTTCCTTTTAAGGCTTCAATCTGAGATTTGATTATAAAAAGACCTAGTCCTTTGGCGCTAGCATTTTTATGAAACGTTTTTCTAAACCCGAACACTTTGTCTCCATATTTCTTTAGGTCAATCCCTAACCCATTATCACTAAAAATTAGTCGAATTCTATTATTTATTTTTTCTGAAGAAATATGAATAACAGGTTTTCTTTCTGAAGAACAATATTTTAACGAGTTTGAAATAAGATTAAGAAATATACTTCTTAGATAAGCAATCGAATAGGAAATTTCTTCAACCTTAAAATCAGTAATAATTTTTGCCTGAGTCTCCATGATTTTTGCACTTAATTGCCTTTTTACTTCTATACATGTTTCTTCAAGAGAAATATTCTGAATCGTCATATCTGTAGATTCGTTAATCTGTACCACATTTATCAAATCTTTCATGGTTTTATTAAGTACTTCTGCAGAATTTTTGATCATATCTGTGTAGTTCATTTGCTCTTCGGTAAGTGCACTTTCTTCCAAAAATTTGGTAAGCATAAAGATATTAGCAACAGGTGATCTTAAGTTATGCGAGGTAATATAGGCGTAGTCTTCTAACTGCTTATTTTTTGCTATCAATTCTTGTAACGTTGCTTCTATTTTTTGTTCTTGTCTGATTGCTTTTGTAATATCTCTGGCAATTCCAAACACTTCTCCGGTATGATCCAGTGCAGTAGCGTTCCAATCTAACCAAACAATTTCTCCTGTTTTAGTAAGATATCTATTTCTAAAATTAAATATAGTAGTACCATCAAATTGTTTTGCTGCTTCTGCAACAGTATTTTGTTGATCATCTGGATGCACAAATGCCAAATAAGGCTTATCCATTAATTCTGTTTCGGTATACCCCATAGTTTTACTCCATTGCGGGTTCAATTTGGTAAAATATCCTTCAGGGTTTGAAATCGTTATTAAATCCTGACTTAAGTTAAATAAATCTTCTAATTGTCTATTTTTAAGTTTTAGAGCAATCAAATCTGCTTCTATAGAAGATTTTTCTGTTTTTCTTTGTGTTATATCTTTTGCTATTAACAAAAAGCCTTCTTTATACCCTATCCTGGTTATAATCGATTCTAACCATATGATATCTCCCATTTTACTGATAAGTCTAACCGTAAATGGCTCAGAATTCGGAGCTTGCATTCTATTCTCGATCACTTGTTTGGCTTTACTCCTATCTTCGTAGTGTATTAAAGTTAAATAAGGAATATTTAACAATTCCTTTTTACCATATCCCAATAAAACAGACCACTGAGGGTTTGACTCAACAAAATATCCATTATCATTTACTATTGTGATAAGATCATTATTGAGTACATTTTTTTTTATATATACAGAACTTGTTTTCATCATATTTTCATTACAGCATTATATAAAATTTTGACATTGAAATTTATTAATGAGGTAGCCTAATAAACTATCATTGTAGTTATTTCGTTTTTAATATTTAGATATTAAAAAACCGGTCTCAGGGTAAGGTAAAACATTAGAATAATAGGGATATAATGTTTATATTAAAGTTACTACAATAACACAACATAAACAACTGTAAATCAATAATAAAAAAAATAAAATTTACATCTTCTAAAAGACATCAACAGAAAATTGTATTATTTGGATATATCACCAAATATTCCTGATCTATTATAAACCTAGCGTTTTCTACGTATCATATACCCTATATTCATACAAATAAGAATATCATTTTAGTTGGCTTAAAATATCATTTCTAATACTAAAAAAAGAAGAGGAAATAGTATCTATATCGGTTTAAACTACCATCTAACTCTATTTTGATCGCTAAATAATCCCTTCAAGTTCAAGTAAAATTCATTATTTTAACCCCACAAATCGCTAAAAGCTTCATTAACATGAAAAAACTACTCATATTTTTTGCTTTACTATTCCTTTTCTCTTGTAAACAACAATCTAAAGAAGAAAGCATCCTACAATCGGAGAGTATAAAAGAGGTTACTGAAGAAATAAAACCTTCGGCAAAATCAATCAAAGAAAAGTTGAAAAAAGACGGGTTTAAGATCTTTGATTATATAGATGAAGAAACCGGAGATACTGTAATTATGCAACAATATTTTATTGCTTTCTTAAAAAAAGGCCCTAATCGTTCTCAAAATAAGGAAGAAGCCGACAGTTTACAAAAATTACACCTCGGACATCTTGGTAGAATGTATAAAGAAGGGTATGCCGATATTTCGGGACCTTTTGGAGATGATGGTGATATACGTGGAATCACAATTTACAATACACCGACACAAAAAATGGCAGATAGCTTGGCTAACATGGATCCCATGGTAAAATCCGGCCGTTTAATTATCGAAATACATCCGTGGTGGGCTGCAAAAGGGTTTCCTTTGAGATAAGTAAATTAAAAAGAGTGAGTTCCTGATAAAACTCAGAAATCCCACTCTCTTTTTCATATTTTACATACTAAGCTAGCTAGTTTGATTTTATCGCTTCACAAAGCGTTTAGTATATTGATTTTTCCCATCGGTAAATTTCAAGAAATAGATTCCTTGTTTTAAATTTCCGACGTTTATAGTTGATCTATTTTTACCTGTTTCCGAGATAATTGTTTTTCCTACAATATCTATTACCGAATACGAGACTTCTTCAAACCCTGAGTTGAACGATACATTAAGTATATCTCTTGCCGGATTAGGATAAAGCGTTACATTATTATTTTGTTTTGCAGCAACCGATCCACCAATCACAACAGTATAATCTTCGACTTCTCCATAATTAAATGACCCACAAGGAGAAGGAGATGTACTATATCTCATGATAACTCGCATTCTTGTAGCTCCATTGCTAGCAGACGAGGGTACGGTAAAACTTCCGCTTACAGTTGTGTTTTGGGTTGCAGATTGTGTCCAAACCTGTTCTCCGGCATCTGTAAAATCACCATCTTGATTATAATCTATCCACACTCTATATGCTTCATTATATGTCGTACCGGTCCAGGTAGGTGTCACTGTAATGGTATTTGAGCTTCCTTTGGATAGATTTGTAGATTCTGATGTAAAATCGCTATATCCTCCACTTCCTGCGGTAGAAGTTTTATCAATAGATCCTAGTTGAACTCTACTAATATATTCTTCAGAGGCATTATTTCCATTTGCAGAACAATAGGTAACTCCACCACCGCCTGTAGTGGTCACATTAACGGTATTACTAAATCCAGAAATGTTTCCAGCTGCATCTTTGGCCTTTACTCTAAATTGGTATGCAGTATTAGCCGTTAATCCCGTAATATTTGCTGAAGTACCTGTTACTGATGTAGCAATTGAGTTTCCTTGATACACATCATACCCAGTTACACCAACGTTATCGGTAGAGGCATTCCATGAAAGTGATACCGAGGTCGCTGTAACATTAGAGGCACTTAATCCAGCAGGAGTAGAAGGTGCCTGTGTATCTCCACCACTCCCTGGGTTATGTCCATCTACTATTTTGGTAGTACATCCAGGAGCCAGCCACTGGCAAATATTTGGATAGGTTACAGACAAACGTCCGTACCAATCTTCCAGGTCATTGCCGCAAGCAGCATATCCACCATGTAACTGCCCAACTATTCTTTTGTTCTGATCAAATAACCCTGAACCCGAGGACCCTCCTTCGGTGGTTCCATCGTTCCAATCCTGAATTCTCCAGTGAGTAGTTCCTGATCCTGGTGCTCCACGATACTTTGAAATTGTAGGTGCATCATTATCAAATGATATTTTTTTCACATCTCCTGCCGGGTGATGAATAGCCGTTGTTTTGGTAGGAGTATTTCCTGTGGCATCCCATCCAGAATAATATACATTATAACTTGAAGGAGGTGTAGACGAAAGTTTTAATAATGCATAATCAGAACTCGATCCGCTATCCATCATCTGTGAACCAGAAATAGACTGACTTGTGGATCCATCAGAGTTATTGGTACACCCTGGAGATTCATAATTAAATACAAAAACCCAATTGGTCACATCACGACCCGAAGTACAGTGATTTGCTGTTAAAAAGTAAGGCGTTCCGTTGTTAGCAGTGTTGTTCATTAAAGATCCAGAACACCATCTGGTTCCGTTTCCTAAAATTACTAATGCAACAGATCTAATTTGATCTCTCCATGGATCTCCTTCTGAACAAATTACATTGTTATTACAAGATCCAGAATCTCCAAAGTTTTTTGCCATACTCATTATTCCTCTATAATCATGTGCAACTGTAGAAATGTTTAACTCTGGTTGTTGTTTTACCTGAGCCGGTTGAAAATATTCTACTATGATTTTATCTCCTTTTACAGGAGCTAAACCTAAGCGTTTTGAGCTTTTATTATTAGCAGAAGTAAATGCTCCGCGAACATCAGATTTGTCTCTGTTATAGACAAATAATTTACCTCCTTCAGGAATTTTGAAATTCGAAAAAGTAAGGTTAAGCGACAGTGCTCCTTTTGATTCGATCTCAATCAGCCAATACTTGTCACCTTTCGAATTGGTATACCATTTTCCAGAATTTTTTGGATTAAGATTCGTTTTATGAGCATACGCAAAACGCATTGGTACGTCTTTACTTGATTCTAATGCATCTTCTTTGAGTAGTTTAGCTACATCCAGTTTAGGTAATGTGACACCAGGAATTTGGCTTGATTTAGAAACACGTTCATTCGAGAACAAAGGTTCTCCTCCCTGGCCTATTTGGGAATAGGCGGTAATGCTTGAACATAACAATATGACAAGCAATAAAATTGCATTTTTCATTGGTTTTAAGAGTTAAGTTTGAGTTATACGTTAATAATTAACGCTAGCTAGTTTGTAAAATGTTGATTCTAAGATAGCAAGACAATTGTTCAAAATTTAACAATTTTAATGTTTTAACACAAAATTGCAGTATTTTATATATTTATTAACAATCTCATTATAAGACTGTTTACGCGAAAAAAACAGAAGAATTACGGGATTAAATCAAAATCAATCTTTGATTTCTATTTTCCGTTTTAATTCATTTCCTTTTTCGTCTAAAACGGTGATAGTGTGTATTCCTGGTTTAGGAGCTACAGGCATTTCATGAAATTGCTTTGTTGTACCAACAAATTGATCATCTATATACCAAAACACACGAGTTTCGGGATTTGTATGTGCAATTTTAAGAATTACCTCGTTAGTTTTACCATCAAATCCTTTGGGTAAATATACACTACTACTGGGTTTTGGAAAAATAAAATCCATTCGTTCCTGAGATTCTTTTATACAATCTGGTCGATATGGTGGTAAGGAACGATAATCTGAATTACCTGTTTTAAAAAAATACCCTTGTAACGGGGGTAGAACAAACCAAGATTCATGAATCATATTGCTAACAGATTCGCAAGAAGAGTTTACTCTGTATTGTCTTGTCTTATCCAGGTGTACTAATTGATGATATGGGCAAGGTTTAGTCCTGGTTTCCGAAACGGGAACATCCATTAGTTTGGTTGGACAATTACTACCTGCCAAAAAACCACTTTTGGTACAGACCGTTACAGGAATCAGATCATCATAAGGAGTGGGAAACCACTTAGATTTTGGCAATAGGTTATATACATCAAATAAAACAGGTGCAGCCGAATTTAATCCTGTGAGCTCTGGTCGCCCTTCCCCATCGGCATTACCAACCCAAATCCCTACTACATACTTTTGGCTGGCACCTATTGCCCAGGCATCTCTGTTACCATAACTGGTTCCTGTTTTCCAGGCAATCTCTCTAGAAGAATCATAAAACTCCCAGGCTTCGTCACCTTCTGGTCGGTTTACTTTTTTCATAGCTTCAAAGGTTAACCAAATACTTCCAGCACCATACACTGGTTTTTGTTGCGTTCTTTTGCCAAAATCTACTTCCCTTTCTGCCAAAACAATTGGTTCGGTAAATTCCTGAGTAAAATATTCACTAGAGGTACTTTGATAGTGATTTAACGTCCCTGCAAAACCTGCATACGTTTTACTAAGATCCCAAAGATTTCCTTCTGCTCCTCCAACAATTAATGACAATCCATAATGATCAGCCCCATATCTCAGATCTCTAATTTGAAATACATTCAATTCATCTCTAAATCTCTGTAAACCATATTTTTGTAATAATCGAACTGCTGGTATATTTAAAGAACGTGCCAAAGCTCGATTTGCTGCAACAGCACCACTATAGCCTTCATCAAAATTCTTGGGATTATACCCAGAAATTACGGTAGGAATATCAGATACTAATTGTTCTGGTAACAATTCGCCTTTATCCATCATTGCGGCATATAATAATGGTTTTAATATACTTCCTGTACTACGTCCTGCCTCGATAATATCTACATCTTTTTGATGTGCTTTATCTGTTGGTGAATTTCCTACATAACTTAGTATTTCTCTGGTTTCGACATCCAAAATCAAAACTGCCATATTATGCACTTCATTTTGTTTTAACACTTCATAATGTCGTTTAACCACTCGATTTACCTGTTTTTGTAAAATTAGATCGATTGTAGTTTGCACTCTTTTACCTTTATGTTTTTTTGCTAACCTATCTAACAAATGCGGAGCAGTCTGCGGTAAAAAATAAGGTTTCTGAGGTAGTGTTTCGCTTATTGATAGCTCATATGTTAATGAATCTATTGTTTCTTCTTCTAAAAGTGTAAGAAGTAATCGATTTCTTTTTTTTAATAACTTAATTTGATTTTTTCCCGGGTAGATGAGAGAAGGGGCGTTAGGTAGTACTGCAAGTGTTGCAGTCTCTGCCCACGATAGTTGATGAGCCGGTAGTCCAAAATAACGCCAGGCTGCCATATCAATTCCTACTACGTTACCACCAAAAGGAGCATGAGAAGCGTATAGTTTCAGAATCTTTTCTTTAGAAGCTCCGAACTCTAATCGTGTAGCCAGTACTAATTCTTTAAGTTTTTCAAAATAAGTACGCCTTTTACCTTTTCGCGCCAAACGAATAACCTGCTGAGTGATCGTACTTCCTCCTCTTACCACTTTTCCTGCACTACTATTTTCGATAATTGCTTCTCCCATCGCAACAGCGTTAAATCCTAAATGTCTATAAAATTGCTGGTCTTCAAATGCAATGATACATCGTTTGAATTTTTCGGGTACACTATCGGTTTCAGGAAAACGCCATTGTCCATCGGCGGCAATTTTGGCACCTAATAATTCTCCATTTCTGGTCTCAATTACTGTTGCCGTTGGATCATCAAATAATGGTCTTGGTAATAAAAAATAATATATGATTAACACCACTCCAAGAATTAAGAAGCGTTTTGGGTGGTTTTTTATATAGTTTCTTATGTTTTTAAACAATGTGTGTACTATAGATGAATCTATAAATATTCTAAAAGGTATTTTAAACCTCTATTGATCTCCCTTTTGCTGTTTTATTTCTATTGGTATCAAAATAAAAATCAATTTGTCCCATATACACTCCGCTTTTACCGCATTGATTAATAAGCACTTTCTCTCCTACTATATTATCAACAATAACTGGTTTCGGTAATAAAGTATGTGTATGTCCCCCTATAATCAGGTCAATATCTTTTGTCTTTTTGGCTAGATGAAGATCAGAAACTACATCTTGAGCATTTTTATAATCATATCCAATATGAGAAAGGCAAATTACAAGGTCGCACTGCTGCTCTTCTTTTAATTCTCTGGTGATATCCTGGGCAACTTCAATAGGATCTATATATTGGGTTTCTTTATATAAACTTTTATTCACTAATCCTTCAAGTTTAACTCCTAATCCAAAGACTCCGATTTTTATCCCTTCTCTAATTAGGATTTTATACGGTTCTACAATACCATCAAGTACTGTATTTTTAAACCCGTAATTGGCAGATACAAAATCAAAAGTTGCATTAGGCAATTGGTTCAGTAATCCATTTATTCCGTTATCAAAATCATGATTCCCAATGGTAGCAAGATCATAGTTTAGTTTTGACATTAGTTTAAATTCAATTTCCCCACCATAATAATTAAAATATGGAGTACCTTGAAAGATATCCCCTGCATCTAATAAAATAGTATTCGGATTTTCTTTTCGTACTTTTTCTATAACCGATGCTCTTCTTGCAAATCCTCCTAATCCCGGGTATTTATAATGATTATTTGGTAGAGGATCAATCTGGCTATGCACATCATTAGTATGTAGCACTGTTATCTTTTTTGATGTTGGTTTAACACAGGACACCAAGCTTCCCCCTCCTAAACTGGCAAAAGCTGTTGCTGATACTATTTGCTGTATAAATCTTCTCCTATTCTGCATATCTCATTCTTTTATCCAGTTGTACTTTTAATGTGTCTATTGATTTAAAATAATCGATTAATGCATTTCTGAATTTATAATCTGTTTTATATAATTGTATAGGATCTTTAAAGAAATTCATACTATCTCCCCCTTGTTGCAAATAGTCTGTAGTAAGCACTAAATAGGTTTTACCTTTTTGTAATGGTTCTCCATTAATGGTTAACTTTTGTACTTCTTTTGATTGTTTTACAATACTAAGCTGTAAATTAGAAACAGGGTGTGCTTGTTGTTTTTCGGTTAAATAAGAAACTAACTGCTGTACTTTTTCATAAGATAATTCTGCCACTACCAATTCATTTTCAAAAGGCATCACTTCAAAGGCTGTTCTTGCAGTTACCGGTCCTTTTAGTATTGGTGCCCGCAGCCCCCCATGATTTAACAATACAAAATCAATTTCTTTATTATATCTTTTTTTAAAAATCGGTTCTACCTGATGTAAAGAAATATCTGCTGTAAGGTTACCTAATCTGCTTTCTAATTTTCTATCGTGTTTGGTAAAATCTACTGCAGCAATGCACAGTGTAGCATCCAAAGTTTTATTTAAATGATCTCGAAAAGGTGCAATAAATGAATCTATAGCTTGATCCGCGATTACTGTAGAATCAATTTTTTGTTGAATTGCTGAGATCTTATGTACAGAAACCGATTGTTGCTTACACGAACAAATACTTATCAAGCAAAAAAGGCCTGGTAAGAGCTTATAAAACTTGGTATTCATATATTTTCGATTTTTCGACAATGGTAACAAAAAAAACAGTACGTTGCTTTACGGTTACGTTAAAATAACTACTTTGCTAGATCAGGATAATATAGATGAATAATGTTGTACTACAGGAAAAGGATCATAAAAATGATGTAATAATTTTTTCCATTCCTGATACTCTTCAGATTTTCTGAAACCTGTTTCATGATCTTCTATCGTTTCCCACTCAACCAACAATACATATTTATCATTTTCTTCTATACATTTCAATACATCATGCCTGATATACCCTTTCATTGTAGAAATGATTTTTTGGGCTTCTTTAAAGGCTTTCTCAAAAGCTTCTGATTCTCCCGGTTTTATATGTAAAATCGCTTGTTCTAAAATCATTATTTCATCAAACTAATACGGCAACAATTTTTATTTGCTTAAGATGGTTTCTATTTTAGAAAATGAAATTTCATTTATATTTTTAGCATATGCTCCATAGACCATCTTTTTTTTGAGATCAACATCCAAAAAACCAACTTCACAAGCAAAAAAATCATAATCTCCTTTTTTTCCATTTTCAGAATCATTCCAAATTTTGTTTGGAGCAATTAAATAATGGTTACCAATTTTAAAATTATCAGTATACGGCCGGCATAGCATTCCATTATCTCCCCATATCTGAATGGTTTTACGAGTATCTTCACCTTTGTATTTTTTGATAACTTCTACTTTCATCGCCAAAGGCATTTTCTTCAATTTCCCATCATCTTCAAATTCTAAAAATTCAGAATACTCAATTACTTTTACCAAAGCAACAAGCCCTCCTGTTGAAACTGAAGAAAACGAACAGTCCCCATCACAGTCACAATCACAAGCAAAGGATTGAGTAGAATATAATCCCAGTACTAAGAAAATTATATATTTAAGTGTATCTTTTTTCATAATAATTATACCTTTTCAACCATTATTACAACGACTGTTCTTCAACCAAATTTTTAAGATC
Organism: Aquimarina atlantica; assembly: GCF_000626715.1. GTDB lineage: Bacteria > Bacteroidota > Bacteroidia > Flavobacteriales > Flavobacteriaceae > Aquimarina > Aquimarina atlantica. Next base: position 59,473 of record NZ_AQRA01000011.1, read on the forward strand.
ATTTCTAAAACATATCTCAAATATACAGATAATGTCCTTACAAAGAGAAACCTTTCTCTACTCCTAGAAAACAATCATCTACAACACCACAATAAGCACTTACACCTATACAATATCTATCTACAGTATTGCAATATACACTTACATCTATACAATACCCATCTACAGTACTGCAATATGCACTTACACCTATACAATACTTATCTACAGTACTGCAATATGCACTTACACTTATACAATACTTATCTACAGTACTGCAATATGCGCTTACACCTATACAATATTCATTTACATCAATACCATGCTTACTTAGATTCTAATCCTACTTCCTGGTTCTTCTAAAAAGGGGTTTCCTCACAAATTCAAAGATTTAACATAACTACCCCAGTTCTACTTCACTACCTCAACCCATTTTCCTTGACTTCTTACCAAATAACTATTATCATACATCGCTTCGCATTGGATACCTGGCAGATAATATTTACCAAGGTAGGATGCATTTAATAAAATGGTCATCGTTTTACTCTCATTTGGTTTTAGATCAAAATAGAAATTCACTCTATCATCACGTATATCGGTATGTGTTACAGCATTAGCTTTAAAGGATCCAAAATCTGTAAATCGAGTATTGACTACTTCCCACCCAGATGGGAAAATTTCGGTTAATGCAATGTCTTTTACTTTAGAACCAGTAGTATTCGTAATAGTTACTTCTGCCACAAAATCTGTTCCTTGAGTTAGTAGTATTGGGTTAATAATATTACCATCTCTAGTTTTGTAATCTACAATTGCTTTAAACTTACTTTGAATTACTTTTTCCTGGCCAACAGGTAGAATCCCACTGGTTGCGATTTGCACAAAAATGGTATTATCCTTATTGTTCTTAAGAATTAGTTTATTGTCTTTTAGAATGGATAGTTCACCAGAAGTTGCTAGTGTTTTATCTGTATTGGCATTTGTTGATTTTCCGTTAAGAATATAGTTTATGTTTATTCCTTTCCCGCCTACATAGGCTGCATACTTAGCCATTGCCATTAATGCATAGGATGTAGTTTGTGTACTCATCCAGTTTTTGGAAGATAATTCTTTTGCCAGATCTACTGCTACTTTCTGAGCTTTCGCTTTTTGATCCAAAGCTACGAGGGTCTCCAGAGCCATTGCCCGGTTTCGGTTGGTAGAGCCATAAGTGTAATGGCTATTATTTCTGGGCTGAAAATCAATATTTGCTGAATTAAGCAATTGGTTTGCTGCTTTTGTCTGAGTAATTAATCCATAAGCTGCTGCTAATCTCAATTTGGCATCATTTGATAACCCCGAAGTTTCTCTTAACCTGTTCATCGAAGATAGATCAGGACTACCGGCAAGTGCTAACGTATATAGTCGATAGGCTTGTGCCAGATCATTATTGCCACTTCTCCATCGTTTGGCCTGTTGTTGTTGATAATTAATCCAGCTACTTTTAAAACCTATTGGCAATACATATCCTTGTTTATTTGCTTCTAGCAAGAAATGACCAGCATAAGTCGTTCCCCAATCATTAGGATTACTATATCCAGGCCAATATGACATACCACCATTAGGTTGTATAAAACGTTTAAGTCTATACATTGCAGCTTCTATATTTTTCTGTATTTTCTGCTTTTTATCAGATGATAAATTAAATACATCACCAAGATACAATTGTGGAAATGCTGCCGAAGTTGTTTGTTCGACACAACCATGTGGATAACGAATCAGATAACTTAACCTACTTTCAAAATTCATTGGTGGTAAAGATGAGAACTCAATCGTTGCACTATTGCTTCCATCAATTCCAAATGCTGCAAAATCTACTTCCTGTTCGCTATTGGGTTCTAAAACTATAGAAGTAACTTCTGTTGTCATTGGATTTGGGTTCACTATATTGATTGGAACCTTGTATGATGCTTTTTCTCCTCCGCCACTTGCCACTACTTCGATATCTGTAAGTGAAGCTCCTTCTAACACTTCGATATCAAAATAGGCCATTTTCTCATCGGGTTGAGGAAACGATAGTTTTTGTTGCGTCTCGCCAATTACAGTAAATCCTTTATTAGGTTTTAAAGTAACGGTAACATTTTTCACTTTATTTTCCATCGCAAAAACGGTAACCGGGACGGTTACTTTTTCTCCCGGAGTAATTTTACGAGGAATTGAAGTCAGTACCATTAGTGGTTTACGTACAGGTGTGGTCTTATCTACACTACCATAAGCTGCCTTTTCTGCATCAGAAGCTACAATCATCGTACGTACAGATCCTACATATTTTGGAATTTTAATTTTATGAGCACGTGTCTCTCCTTTTTTGAGTTCAAATGGCCCTTCATAAACAACCATAGGTTTAAATCGGTTAGCCTTTTTTGATTTACTACCACCTGCTTCGGCATCACCTCCAATACTAAATACCTGATTGATGCTGCCGCCATAGGCTCCAATTACATCATCATAAACATCCCAGGTTTTTACTCCAAGTGCTTCACGAGCATAAAAACTATTCCATGGATTTGGTGTTTTAAATCGTGTTAAATCTAGTAAACCTTCATCTACAATAGCAATAGAATATGTCATGGGTTTACCATTATTTTCTCCTACTTTCAACGTAATTGTTTCTTCTGGCCGCAATACATCTGGCATCGTTAGCTTAGGTTGCACCTTAGTATTTGGATCTTCAACAGAAATCGGAACGATACCATACAAACGTATCGGTAAATCGTTTGCTGTATCCGCATGTGGTTGTAATAATGTAATATGAATATACACATTAGGAGTATACAATTCTTCGATCGGTAATTCGAATTTTGTTTCTCCTTTTTGTGGAGTTATCCATTGTGAAGATAGTACCTCGGTACCATTTTCTACAGTCACTAATGCCCTTCCTCCTTCACTAGAAGGGAAGGTTACAATAGCTTTCTCTCCGACAGTATAGGTGTTTTTATCTGTCGAAAATAATAACATTGTTGCTGCCGAAGGGTCATTTTTACGTGATTTACCCGCCCAACCTGGCCAATCGATATACATTATTTTTCCGGTCGCATGTCCTCCATTTGGATCTACTACTCTTACCAGATATCTTCCCCATTCTGGATATTTTAATTCAAAATTAAAGTTTGCTTTACCATTACTGTTAGTTGTTACTTTGGTTTTGAATACTTCATTATGATATGACCCTCTATTATAAGAAGACAGATTATCTTCTGATGTATCCCACCACCATCTCCAATCGACTTTATAGATAAAGACCTCAAGATCTTTGACAGACTTAGGGTTTCCTTTGTCATCTACAGCGACCACTTCAAAATTATGTTTTGTATCGGTTAATAACATCCCTCGTGCTTTATCACCTTTAGGAACATTTACCCCGATATAAGTACTATATGGAGAAAAATCTTTACTAATGACATCGGTACTAAAATCTCCTCCGTTTTCATATACCTTGGTAATAAAAGAAGCTTTTAGCATTCCTGCTGCTTTATTTTCAAGTTTTGGTCTAAGGTTAAAACTCGCTTTTCCTTCGTTAGAAATTTGTCCTTGAAATACTTCTTGTTCTTCGGTTCCAAATCTACGGGTTGGATCATCAAAAACATATCCCGGGAAGGTTTTAAAACTGGTTGTTTTTGGATTGAATCGAACATTGATGTCTGTTTTCAGATTTTTTGCTATTGCACCATGTAACCATAATACTTCGAGATTACCTTGTAGGTTCTTATTAACTCCTAAAACTTCATCATCAAAGGTTGTTTTGATTTTAAGACGATTAGGTTTTATGGTTTCGATTTTAAGTGTTTTGCTAAAACTAGCTCCTCCTACATTAACTTTGGCTTGCCAATTACCTGTAGGTGCTTCCTCAGACGTATGTACAATAAATTTGTAGAAATTGTTGATACCGTTGGTCTTTGTTTCCTGGTAAGTCACTTTACCATATGGATCGCGTAATTCGAATTTTACCGGGTGTCCTTTAGGTAATTTATTTGCATTATCGTTAAGCATAAAAGATAAAAACAAGGTGTCCCCCGGCCTCCAGACACCACGTTCTCCATAAATATATCCTTTAATTCCTTTTTGCAATCGCACTCCAGAAACATCAAATTTACTTACAGATAGTGCGTTCCCATCATTTAGTTTTACATAGGTTTGCTGCTTTCCGGATTGAGCAATGGCAAAATATGCAGAGCGATCTGCATCAAAACCAGTTATTCCTTCTGCATCGGTTGTTGCCACTCCCATTTCTTGTTGCTGATAATTGTAAAAAGTTACTTTTACATTTGGCACAGGGCTAGTGGTAATAATATCATTAACCGTAACCATGTAGGCATTATTAAGCCCTTTTTTAACAACTACTCCCAGATTAGAAGCTAATACATTTGCACTAATCTTTTTATCTCTAAAGTAAGAAGTGCTACATGGGTTTTCTCTTTCTTCCCAATTGTAGTCGTAGTAATCATCATAATAATATTGAGAACTATCCCAAAAACTAGATTCTTCTTCTTCGTCATAATTATCTGTTAATTCATCAATCGGAGTATCATCTGCAGCTACACCATCACATTTGTACAGTGAATAGGCCTTACGATAATTTAGTTCTACTCTATAGATTGCTCCGGGATCTGGTGTAATCAGCTTTTTTAAATCAATTGCAAAAGCATTCCATTTACTAAGATTTAAAGATGGGTTTTCCTGAAGATTAATTAGTTTTTTGGCAATTGGCCTTGCTACACTTCTTAAATCGCCAGAACCGTTAAGGTTATTGTTTTGTAAAAACTGAAGCACATTATTTTCAAAGACTTTAACTACCTGTACTTCGACAGCACGAAGGTTGATCGCTTCAAAATTAAATTTCAGATTATCCGAAGTTGGTAAAATCACTCCGCTTTGCAATAAACGAATCTCTGGATTTGGTTGTTGAAAAGATACTTTTTCGGTATATGTGTTCTTTAATTTATAGTTATCTGTACTTTTAATCCCTTCAAAAACAGTTACCTCTAATGTTCCTTTAAGTTCTTGTTTTGGATATACTTTAAGGACATTGCCCTGCACAGTATATTTTAAGTTTTTAGCTCCAGAAATAGTAACCAAACCATTAAAGTTTTGATTTTTCTTAAGCGGATCAGAAAAATTGATCTCGACATATTGATTATCTACATTAGCAACCGAAACACTAATTATAGAAAAATTATTCTTCCCGGGAATGGATAATACATCTTCGCCTTCTGTGTCTATATCGAAAGATTTACCAGACCATTTAATAGTAACTTCTGAATCTTCTTCAAAACGTTGAATACTATCAATTCTAAAACTAAACTGACGACTTTTATTGATGGATTCACTAAATTTTACAGCTACTTTCTTTCCTTTTTGCGATGCAGTAATGAGTTGCTTTGCAACATCAAATTTCATTTGGTCGCTAGATGTTATTGTTCCGTCTATATATTGCCAATCTTTACTATACGACTGAAGATTATCGGTAATTATAGAAAACTGTTGTTTTAATGTTTTCACTGTAAAGACAAACTCTTCATCTAGATCGTCCTTAAAATCTTTAACTAATTCTTCTAGATCTAGCGTAAAAGTATAAGCTGTGTCCTCATCAAACCCTTCTTCTGGTTGAAAAGAAATAGTTCGATTATTTACAGCAATAATTTTACCTTTTACTTTTGGTGATACGGTGAGTATATCTTTTGGTAGTTCCTGATTATCATCCCAACCTTCTACAGGTGTTTGTAATACTACATACACATTATCTAAAACCGAAATTACCCCAGAAGATACATCTGAGATATATTCCTGATATTTGTTTAATTCTGAAGCATTAGCTTCAGCTATGGATTGGTCGTCCTTTTTTTTACAAGAAAATGCGAATGCTACAAAAAGTAACAGATAGAGAATTCGTGATAATTTCATATTAGTCGATGTTTAGCGGATTAAAGGTAGTAATTATTAACTGTATTCTGCACTATCTTAACCTGCTTAAAGTTGTAAATTTCAATTTTATTTTTTAACCCTTTTTAATCTATCTTTTTTGACACCTATTCAACATCTATAAATTCACTTATTTACAGTTAACCTGAAAAACAGGTTTATCTTCAATTTTATAATTAACTGATTTAGCAAATGTAGCTGTACACAATTCATATTTATAGATGATCGATATATCAAAAAATGCTTCGTCATCAGTTCTATCTTCATTTCCTTCTTTATAAAACCCTGGAATAATATATGCTTGCTTTTCTTTGTCAAAAACATGACTTGCATTTATGTCTTCTTTAAAAGGATTATATGAAGGATTATAAAAGAGCATATTTTCAGAAGTATTCTTATTGGCTATTGCTCTAATAAATTCTATATCCTCTCCTTCTGTTGGTAAAGGGCGTTTTTCTGAATATTCGTTTTCATCTATGTATAGTTTGTTGTCTTTTAATGTAGCATAAAAAGGATATGCCTCATTTTCTCTAGTAAAAAAACAAGCTATAAAATCATTAAATCCTTTTATATTAAAGTCATAGATAGCCGTATTCATTCCTTCATTTATGGCCATAAAAGAAATCACGTCTGAATCTTTTTTAAAAGTACCTACATAAGGATAACCAAAACAGTTAGCATCATCATTAAACACCTGTTTCATGATATAGTGATCATCTTTTGATTTCTTTAAACTCACAAAACTTCGTGATTCTTCAAAACCTGTAAAAAAGATCTTTAGGCTGTCTTGTATCTTTTTATTGTATCTTCCATAAAGTTCGAATTCATTTTTTTTGGTGTCTGGGGTAAATAAAAAAGTTTGATCTCTATCTACGCGCCAGCTTCCTACCTGTGCCCCTCCAAAATAAGTAATCACAAATTTGCCATTTTCTAAAACAAACAGGTGACTTCCTCCTTCGGGAGAATGAGATCCTAATGCATATAAACCAGCTATATTTTCTTTATTTTGAGCCATACCTTTATTCATCATACAGATTATTACAAAAATCAATATTCTTTTCATCGATTTACCATTTATACCATTGAAATTATTGGATAAAAGTAATGAGATTTTTGGTTCTATTTCCCCCAGAAAATAGTGATTTTTGACTCTTAATATCCCCAAAATAAAAAACCCTCCTTAGTATTAGGAGGGTAATTTTTTTTAACTTAAAAACAGGAGTATCATTCTTTATAAATTCCTATAGTAAGGTCTCCGGTAGCATTCATTGTAGCACGATACATTCCGGCAGTATTAAATTCCATCGTTACATTACCCTTATTATCTATTGCTACAATTCCTCCTGTACCACCAAGATCGGTAAGTTTTTTCTGTATTACTTCCTTGGCAGCTTCTTCAAGAGAAAGCCCTTTATACTCCATTAATGCCGAAATATCATGCGCTACCATCGCACGTATAAAATACTCTCCCCATCCTGTACTTGATACCGCACAAGTGGCATTATTAGCATATGTTCCTGCACCAATAATTGGTGAATCTCCTATACGATTCCATTTTTTATTAGTCATCCCACCTGTAGAGGTTCCTGCGGCCAAATTTCCATTTTTATCTAATGCTGCACAGCCAACTGTTCCAAACTTAGAGTCTTTTACAAACGGGTCATAAAAAGCTGTAGTTTTATTTGCCTCTTTGTTTTTTAGTTTTTCTTTTACTCGCTCAAGTGATTTCATGCGATCTTCTGTAAAGAAATATCCTGGATCAACAATCTCAAGGTTTCTTTCTTTAGCAAATAATTCGGCTCCACTACCCGACAATAATACGTGAGGAGAATTAAGCATTACTTCTCTAGCCAGATTAATCGGATTTTTAACGGTTTTAACTCCTGCTACTGCCCCGGCATTAAGGTTACTACCATCCATAATAGAAGCATCTAATTCATTCGTTCCTTCGTTAGTAAATACTGCTCCTTTACCTGCATTAAATAATGGAGAATTCTCAAGAACATTTATCGTTTTTTCAACGGCTTCAAGGCTGGTTCCTCCATTTTTAAGAATGGTATGTCCTACTTTTATTGCTTCTTCGAGTTTAGCTTTGTAAGCTGCTTCTTTTTCTGGAGTCATATTCTTTTTCAAGATAGTTCCTGCTCCACCATGAATTACAATTCCAAAACTATCCTCTGGTTTTTTAATTTCCTCCTTGGTAGTTTCGACAATAGGTGTTTCTGCTGTTTCCTTTGACTGTTCTTTACAAGCCAAAAACAAAATAAAACTAAAAAAGATGATTACTCTTTTCATAATTAAGATAATTTGTGTTTACAATAATCGATTAAAGCGATTCTCCCTTGAAAGAATCTGAAGGTTAAATGTATACTATTTCCACCATTATCTTCCAAAATTATTGATTTATTTAACTCAATATCATAAGGTTGATGTTGCCCCCCTTCTATCGCTATGTTATCAGCATATAATGATATCTTGTTGTTTGACTTCAATACAGGTTTTATCCTACCCATAATCCCAGGTGTTTCGCCAGATTTATTAAGGATTACAGAACCTGATCCTTTTAATTTTTCGATAGTTACTTCTATATCCTCCTTTGGGTTAATATCTTTAAACAATACCGCCGGATATTCTGGATGGGCAATAAGTACAGTGTATAATTTGCGCGTTCGAATGATAAAATGTGCCAATCCTTTTTCATCAGAAAACCCTTCAAGATATGTAGAATTATTAGCCACTAAGACTACTTTGGCATTTTTAATCGATTCTTCTTTTTCATTTATCACTTTAATAGTAAAAATGAAAGGTTTTGGATTGATCAGGGTAGAAATTTTTGACCATTTACTTTTCAAAAAGGTTTGATCTTTTTTAAGTTTTTTTTCGATCAACCCTGCAAACTCATCTGGACTTCTATCTTTCAAGTTAATATATCCTACTGTTTTTAATATCCCAGGAATCTCTGTATCGTCAAATCTGGCGGGCAAAATATACTCTCTACTTTCCTGAAATGCTCTCGCCTGCATAGAAACTCTCTCATGGTTGGTCCATAATTTTTGATTGTAAAACCCTGATATAAATAGTACCGTATATCTTGCCCTGTTTTGATATATCTCAGACAAATATTCATATAAGTTTTTACCCCACAAGTTTGTTTCCTCAAACAGGTCATAAAACACTTTAATTCCTCTTATCCTGAGGCTATTTGCAACCTCCTCTACATATGCTCTATTCTCTCCAGCAAAAGAAAGCGCAACATCATATTCATAATTCTTGTTTTTCATCACTGACTTCTTTTTTCTTTTTAACCTAAAACCGACTAATTCTTACTAAAAACTGCTACTACAAAATTACTTTGTTTATTTGGAATATTTCCAATTTTAATAGGAAATATTCCAACAAAACTTTTACTTTTAAACCGTAAAAAAAGATGTATTTAGAGATTTGAAGTCAATGATAATAAAGGATAATAGGTTGTTATCAATTATTTGGAAATATGACGGTAACAATTTTATTGAAAAAGTATAGGGGGGTCAATTTTTAAGAAATAATAATGATAGTTTTACAGGAAAAAGTTGAATACAAAGGTTAGTATATAAAACCTGAGAATATGTTTAAACATAATCTAATTTAATTTTCCTGATTTAATAAACTCTCTTTTTATTCCATCGGTTATATCGTGATACGAAACTTTTACCCTTTCTTTGGCAAGTGCATTAAGACAGACATATTGTACTACATTCATAATATCTGCGCCAGTTAACTCAAATTTTTGTGCGAGCTGCCTCATGTTTATTTCTGAATCGAGTTGAATTTTATCAGGAAAAGCTCTCTGCCATAGATATAAGCGTTCTTGTACTCTTGGCATCGGGAAATGAATAATAGATTGAAAACGTCTTATAAAGGCTTCATCAATATTGCTTTTAAAATTTGAAGCTAAAATAATTAAACCTTGATAGGTTTCAATGCGTTGAAGCAGGTATGCCACCTCTTGATTTGCATAACGATCATGAGAATTCTGAACTTGGGTTCGTCTTCCAAAAAGCGCATCTGCTTCGTCAAAAAATAGAATCCAATCCTTGTTTTCGGCTCTGTTAAAAAGATTAGCCAGGTTTTTCTCTGTCTCTCCAATGTATTTTGATACCACAGAAGACAAATCGACTCTGTAGATATCTCTATTTGTGTATTTTCCCAGCAAATTTGCAGTAAGTGTTTTCCCTGTACCAGGCGGACCATAGAATAAAGCCCGATAACCTGGTTTTAGTTTACTACTCATCTCTAATTCGTCTAGCAGTATTTCTTTATACCTAAGCCAGGTAAGTATATCCTGTATTTGTGTTAAAGTAGATTTTGGCAATACAAGGTCATCCCAAGTTTGCTGTGTTGTAATTCGCGCAGCAGGAAAATCAGAACTAAAGCTCGGTCTTGTAATTTTTCCTAATGTTATTTTTTCTACATACTCCCTATCCATGATAAGCTGGCCACTCATCTCCGGTTCGTTTTTCTCTGGTTCTGCCAATCGTAATATCTGTTTTTTAGCAAACCAATGATCTGGTGAAAAAAGATGTTGAATTTGAAATCGGTCTTCAAGATTTTCACCAGCCAGAAGGAAAAGTGCCGTTTCTCCTGAAGGTAAAAACCCTCTATGTCCCTTACCTCTCACTCCTCCTAAATGCGGAAACGCGCCACCATTAGGATAAACACTCTGAATAAGCCGATCAAAATAATGAGGCCGTATATGTGGCACTAACGCAAGCGTAATGATTACCAATTCGTTAAAATCAATTTTTGACACAGGAAAATGTGGGGTTAACACACTAGACCAGGAGTTAAAATCTTCTATATTAACTTCAAAACTTGTATTGGTTTCGAATGACTTTAACCTACTTAAAAGTAAGTTTTTCAACCCTATTAGAGCGTTTTCCAATGAAATATTGATATCCTCAGTAATCATATATTATCCTTTTTGTTGTACCACATGAGTTAACTCATGAACCAATAGATGTTTCCCTTCTCGAGAGTAGGGATTATATTTTCCTGTATTGAAATAAATATCATAACCATGGGTAAAAGCCTGAGCATGCAACATGGCCGATAATTCAATTGCTTTTTCGTCTGTATGAATACGTACATTAGAAAAATCGGCTTTCATCTCTGCTTCTAGTTCTACTTTTATCTCCTCCGGTAATGGCATCCCTTGCCCCTTGGTTTCCTGAATCATACTTTCTATAGATTCCATCGATGGTTGAGCATCCATTTTATTTTTATTATTTTTTGAAGAACCTCCTTTAGCTTGTACCGATTCATTTTCTACGTGATGAAACTTTGAAATAGTTGAAGATTCTTCGGCTTTCCTTTGAACCTGTTTAGTAGCGGGTTCTTCCTCCTCGGCTTGCCGTTGGATACGCTTAGCAGCAGGTTCTTCCTCTTCAGCTTGTCTTTGAATACGTTTAGCAGCCGGCTCTTCCTCTTCTGCTTGTCTTTGAATACGTTTGGCAGCAGGTTCCTCCTCCTCAGCTTGCCGCTGAATTCGTTTTGCTGCAGGTTCCTCTTCTTCAGCTTGTCGTTGGATACGCTTAGCGGCCGGTTCTTCCTCTTCCGCCTGCCTTTGGATACGTTTTGCAGCAGGTTCCTCTTCTTCTGCTTGTCGCTGGATGCGTTTTGCTGCGGGTTCTTCTTCCTCGGCTTGCCTCTGAATACGCTTAGCAGCTGGCTCCTCTTCTTCTGCTTGCCTCTGAATACGCTTTGCTGCAGGTTCTTCTTCCTCGGCTTGTCTCTGGATTCGTTTTGCCGCAGGTTCCTCCTCTTCAGCTTGTCTCTGGATTCGTTTTGCTGCGGGTTCTTCTTCCTCGGCCTGTCTTTGTACCGACTGTTTTCCGAAGGCATCTCCAGTAGACTTATCTTTATTGTTATCCAACACATGATCGGCCATTGCATCTGCTTCTTTTTCAAAAGGACTGCTGGGATCACCTACTTCCAATTTGGCCTGAAAGAAACTATCACTTCCGGTATTTTCTTTTCCTTTATGTTCTTTTTGAGAGAAAAAATTATTCTGTTCCTCTTTACGATTTCTTTTTGTTTTACTAGGATGATGACGTTTCATACTAAATTAATTTTAAAAGTTTATAAATATTATATGTTTATGACCTTTTCCGTGAATTGCGAAACATTTTGTTGAGCTAATCAATATTGAGATCACTCAACAAAAGCCCCAGATTCTTAATCTCCAGGTTTTTTCGCATTGCATATTACAATCTACCTATTTCCAAAACAAAAGATTAGCTTGGCTTGCTAGGATCGGCAATTAACTTTTTCCAGTTTTAGAAAATGCGAATTACTTTTAGGCTTGCGATTAATAGAAGTCTATGATAACGTTTATCCATTTGCTGTAATTTATCATATTTCATTGATGTTACTGATTTCATAAAAGCTTCATTTTTTGACTAATAAATCTTCAATATTATTAACCCTAATCATTATCTGATTGATCTTTCCAAGCGTGATCTTTGATTTCCTCCCAATTTTCTACTTTAATAGTATAACCATCTGCAGTACCGTCGTCTTCTATCAATTCACCTTCTATTTTATATATTTTATCACTTTCACTTGGAAGGCCTCCCATCATATCTAAAAAGTCTTTCATAGCTAAAAAACTTCTAAATGCCGCATGATTAGAACCTATATTTGGTTGTTCTTCTCCAAATCGATAACCCACTACTTTTTTGGGAGTGCTTGGAAGTGAATCTTTTTCCTTAGTTGTATTTGGAGCTATGATAATTTCAAAATCCAAATCTGCATCCTCCTGATCTTTTGTAGGCTCAGTGAAAGCAATATTGATACCAATTCCCTCTTTCAATTGCCCTTGATAGTTTTGTTTGATCCCTTGAGCCTGAGCCATTTTTGCCTGTCTTAATTCTTTATAAGTACTATATTCTCCTCCTCCTTGTTTTAATTCAGCTGCAGCGGCCTTTGCAATTTTTTTATGCTCTTTATCATCCTTACCTTTTAAGAAACTTTTTGCTTTATTTTTAACCCATAAAATCATCTTATCAAGTGCCTTATCGATAGGATCTCTAATCTTTTTTAAGATATTTTGCAAGGCATCTCCTATTTTACCTAGTCCTATAAACTCAGCTAAAAAGCTTACTGCCAATACCAAGATTCCTTTCATGGTGTTGACTACCTTTGTAGCTGCAGGCACTAGGTTTCCTGCCACGATATCTGCAATAGAGTTCATAAAGGCAACTCCTACCTGAATAATTTTTTGAATACGCTGAATAAATACTTGAATAGCTCCCCAAATAGCCAGAATGGCTTGAATAAATCCAGCTCCAGGAATAAACATACTTACCAACTTTGCCACTGCCTTTGTAACCACCGTCTGGGTCACCCAAGAGATGATCTCACCAATCACCGTATCCTTGAGCGTCGTAATATGTTCCATAATCTTCTTCCAAGCTGCAGCAGGACCTTCTGTCACTAATAATTGGATCAGCTCAAAACCTTCCTCCAGAACCGTAACTGGCCCTTCACCTAAATGCTCTACTAATTTGGCTCTCATATTCTCCCAGGTAAGCCCCAATACAGATAATACAAACTTCAAAATCTCTACAAAATCAAGTCCTGTCGGAATATAAACACCTGCACCCGCTAAAGTCCCAGTCAACCAATCGATCAATACATCCCTTAAAATGCTACCGATATTATCTTTAAACATCTGAAAGCCCATTTTTCCGGCCTGTACCAAATTACCTAAAAAGGCCATAGGGTTCTCAAAAATAGATTGAATAGCACCTCCTGCTCGTTCTAGGAATGGCATGGCCCCGGGAGCAACTACCGAAAAGATGATTTTCAAAAGTTCCCACATTGCATTTCCCGCCCAGGAAACAAAATCTACTACAAAATTGGCAAAAACTAACGCAATTTTGGCAAAAGCTCTAGGTACTACGACCAAGTCTACTATGGTTAATGATTTTAACGCGTTTATAAATCGACTAGGAATACTGGTTACCAAGGCAATTAATTGCCCCATAGCGCCCTGAAACCATGCCCAAGCTCGTGCAATGGCATTTCCTTTTTTGATATTTTCCCAAATTTCTTCCTGACCAATTAACTTCATAAAGCCACCAATAAGGGTCTCGGCCGTTCTTGGAACAGCATCGCCAGTAATAGGATTTGTGCCAAGAACTGCTATAAGCAAATCCCAACCATTTGTCCCCTCTGCAAGACTTGCTAAAGGTCTAAGAATTGCTTCTTTGATAAATTCTAAAATATCCGAAACTAATCCCTTAACAAAGTTAATTAGCATAGTAATTGGCGATGTAAAAATACGTTTCGCCCTACGCCATAAACTACCTAATCTAGCTATATCTGTTATCCCCAGAGATCCAACAAATTCTCTAAAAGAGCTTACAATAGAGGCTCCAATGTCTCCAAGAGTATCCAGTTGTTGTACAATCCAATTTCCTACTTTATTGAATATACCATGGTTGTTAAGTGCCTCCCAGATCAAATTTCCTCCTGGTAAAAAGCCCATGATACCTCTAAAGATATTTGCAGCATTACGAGGGACATCTTGCCCATTAATTGGGTTAAATCCTAAAATGACCGTTAACATCGAATATCCAGGGATATTATTTGCCTTGTCTGCTGCCCAATTACGTGCTCTTGAAATCACTCCTCTCTGAACCATAGCAGGAGCACTTTGATTGACCTGAACATTGGCACTTCGTTGTACCGAATTTTTGGTAGCTGCGCCTTGTTGTACAACATGGGTTAATTCATGAGCCAATAATCGTGTACCTTCTTTTTTCTCTGGCTGATATGTTCCTTTATTAAAATAAATATCACTACCATGAGTAAATGCATGTGCTTGCACCTGATTACTCATTCCCTCAGCATTAGAATCGGTATGAATCCTCACATTGCTAAAATCTGCTCCAAAGGCAGATTCCATTTGTGTTTTTGTTTTTCTTGACATTGAAGCCCCTCCTCCTTTGCTGGAATGCAATTTAGATTCAAAACCAGAATCTGTATGCTGACCTTCTGCTATTTCACTTAGGTTCGCTTTGCGCTGAATCTCTCCAGTTTCTGTTTCTGCAATATCTTCTTCCTGATGCTTCGTTGGAGGTGGTGTTGTAGTTGTGGTAATAGCCTCAGCAATTGCAGAACGTTGTACTTCAGGATTGTTCGCTGTATTTAAGTCAAGTTCTGTTGGGCTTTCAAAAGCTGGTTTACGTTGAAAAAAAGAAAGTCTTTGCACATTTGTTCCTGTATCATCAAGAGCAGGAGGTGCAACTGGAGAAAGGAAACCTTCGCCTCCCGAGTATATCGACTCTGTTACCTCATCTGCTACCCTGTCGGCTTCTACTTCAAATGGATCATTTATTTTGTTTACCTGAAGTTTAGGTTGAAAAAAGGTAGTAGCGTTATCAGAAGTAGTATCTGATTTATTTTGCATTCCTAATGAAACAGACGCATGATTCTCTTTGCTCTTTCGTTGAGCAAAGTGCAAATTTGAAGCACTAGAAGAGTCATGACTTATGCTGGATTTATTCATAAACCGAAATAAAAATTAACAACTACTATATTCTTACTATGTCCACATAACCTGTATTATATTTGGCAACCATGGTAAACGTATGATGCTTAGGCTCCAGGGTAAACGGCTTAACAAAATGTCCTCAGCTTTTTGTCCTACGAGTAAACTCCAATGATCATCTTTTAACGTTAATTTTCCTTCACGCAGAAAGAAATTGGTTCTTAACCCTTCTATTGACGTGTTTTTTAGAACCGACCAATGCTCTATCAACGATGATAATAATGAATTTGATTCTTGTTTTTGTTCTTCTGTAATATCGAATTCTGATCCGACATAAGTTTCAAAAGGGAGGCCGCAAATACATTTAAATAAAGTCATTTCATGTTCTGGACACAAGGTCTTTCCTGTTGCCAAATAAGCCAAAAGTTGAACCCCTTTTTTTGCATGATTTGGGGATATCCACTCTCCGTTATTCAATAATTCTAAAGAGTCAAAAAAACGTTCTAAAAAAGGATGTACCAAAACCACTCCTGCCATCGTAACGTATATCCCCTCACCCTTTTCCTGGTCCAAAGAAAGTTCTGTTGTTGATAGCATTTTCTGAAAATCTTCATGATCTTTATATATAGAAGATCTTTTCCCCTCTTGTTTAAAGGATTCGCTGAAATTTTGATGTTTATTCTTTTTCGATATTATTTCTTCGTTGTCAATACCAGTTGACTGCTTGTTGCTTTTCTTATGCGTTTTAGAACTTCTGGATGTGTGTACAGTTTTTGGTCTTTTAGGGTCGTTTTTTTCTAAAATCTCCTTGATCTGAGCTAAAATATTCTCTTTGGGATTAGAATCACTTATCGTATTTTTTTTGGATAAATCAGGTTTATTAAAAGCTTCTTTACCTCTTTTCTCTGCCCTATATTTTGAAAAATTCTTTTTAATTAAAAACAGGATGAAATCATCAACAACATCTCTACTTTTATCTTTTGTTTTGACTGCAGATCGAAAAAGTCCTTCCCAATACTCGATTCTAAAATTTTGAATGCTAATTTGATGTCCAAATGTGTTACAAAATGCATCAAAAAGAGATGTCATTTGCGGAATCTTTTCTCCGTCAATATTGGTAAAACCAATAAGAACAAACAACGAATCATCTGTAAAAATATCAAACAGCCGCTGTTTATATTTAGGTGTTTTTAGTATGCCATGTATTATTTTTTTTGCAGCAGTCGTATCAAGAGTTTTCAAACAAGAATCTTCGATAGTTCTTTGTGCTACTGTTGAGTAATACCAAGGGAATAGACCATATTCTAAAAAGTAATATAAAGCAGAAAGATGTATGGTTTTAGAAGAGAGTTTTTGACTGGCTTTAGGAATGAAGTCTATTTTATTGAATTCGATATCTATAGCTTCCTCAAATACTGTTTTAAGATTTTTTTCCCAATTATGGTCGACCTTAAGATTTAATTCTATTTCTATTTTATCGATAAAAACCCATTCATCACCTTTTTCAACCTTACTTAATTTATCTTCTATAACTGAAATCAAATATTCCTGCGAATACATGCTCAATCTTTCCCAATTCTCTGTATCCAAGTCTATTGAATTAACATCAAAATTGAAAGAAAGTTTACCAACCATATTTTCTTCTTGCGTAATCATAACTACGGATTAATGATTTCATTTAAAACTGCAACCAATTCATTATGGCTATTAGTGAGGTCGGTCTCTGTAGCGGTAGTATCGGTTTTATTGATTAACCAATTACGATATACATTTTCGAAATTGTTAAGTGACGGGGTTGTTGAGGTGTCTATACCGGTATTCGTATCCAAAAAATAGATTTCGGGAAGAATATGTGCCGGAGTCTCTTCTCTAATGGTTCTCTCCATGAACTCTCTAAAGGCTCGACTTCGCATTCTGAAGGACCATATTCTAGGCTGAGGACCACTTTCGGTTGCACCAAAATCACGTTCAAAACCTGAAGGAAAAAAGAAACTAATTCTAAAAGAATAAGGATCAGTTACCGGGAAGTTTTCTTCGCTATTAAAAATGGCAGGTAAAAAAGCATCTACATTTGAAATATTATTTCGTATTGGACGTAATAAAACATGTTCTATAAGATAAAATCCCTCACCACCTCTATGAATTTGCAACAAATTATTCTTGGCAATATTAATAGCTTTATTACGAAGCAAATCCTCGGGTATTGATGTATCTAATAAGATTCTCAAATTAGCTATTACAGATAATGTGTTGTCTTGTAACGGTGTAATCATATAATCTTCACCATCTATATTTTGAATGCTAGAGCTTCCATAATTTCCAGAAAAAACACCTAAGCTTATTACTTCTATAGCCGCGTTTTCTGCTGAATTTATATTCGGAAACAATTCACTTTCTAAAAGAATATCAGAATTATGATCCAGTAGTCTGAAACCAAAATTTGGTCCAGAGGAAAAAAAGTCGAAATAATCATTAGGGTTTGGATCTCCACTATAGTTACGCCTTTGTAGATCTGGTATACCAAATAAGTAACCCAATCTTTTTTGCAGACCAGAAATATTATCCGTATCCCATACGTCTCCCCCTCCTGGCTGCGGATTAATTTCAAAAGCTTTTCCTCTATTAGAACTGATTTCTATATAGTTTTGAAAAAACCGAATCTTATCACGGATAAGGTAAATATTAACATCTGAATAAAGTAAGGAAGCCGGATCAGGGAAATTCTCACCAAATCGAGCTAGCAGGTGATCCAATAATCTGCTTCTTCTATCTAAGAAAACAGTGTTGTTCTCGAAATACGTATCCAATCCTATCCTATAACCATTTTCGGGGTCCGCAATAAAGTTTTCAAAACTCACTCCACTTTGTAAAAAACTAACCAATAACGAATCTATCCCAGAGATGGTATAGAGTGGTTGATTGTAATAGGTACGGTCAATAGCCTCATCGGGTGAATAGAACTGACATAAATTAGCAATCTGAGAAGAATAGTTGGCCAATATTTGATCGAAAAAAGTCAAATACGCTTTGAGTTGAAGTGATTGTGATATTCGTAAATCAGAGGCAGAATTAGATATATTATTTTTTCCAACTCCATAAGTAGCCGGAAACTCGTTTTGAATTGAATGATATTGATCTAATAGTAGTTTTTCACCTGTAGGAATCTCTAAACCAAGATCTGACGTGCCAGGAATTGATGCAGCTGCATTTTCTAGGGATGTTAGTTCTGCATCTACCAGGGTTTGTTCTACTGGAACTACAATACCATTGCGCTCAAAAATGATTTCAGATTTTGATATACTAAACTTCGGTTTAAAACGATCTGTATCGATAAGCCTTAAACAATTTGTTTCTGGAGTAGCTCCGCTCACCAATATATTATCAATAAAATTAGAAATCGTTAATCCTGATACCGAGAACACTCCTTCCTGGTTCATAATTAATCTAATGAGGTCTGAAGTATATACAATACCTTCTCGTATGATAGCATCCAGATCTTCATTTCTAATAAATCCGCTCGATAAGAAAGGACCTTCTAAAATTTCATCTATTCTTAATCCCAGTTCTTTTAATCTATCAAGAGTATACCATAGAAAAGTAGGGCATAAAAATTGATCAATTACAAAATAAATTCGGGCCAGTAATTTATTGGGATCTGCATCAGGTCGTAATTCTATTGTTGTATTTATTGCTATTTCCTGAATACGAACTGCTTCTATCTGCAACAAGTCTTCACATAAATTTCTATTCGCATAAAAAACCTGTTGTACTTCTTGTATAATCGTATTTATCTCTTCCAGTTTCCTCTTATAAGAAGAAAAAATACTATCTACGGTGATATCTTGTGCTAATGTTTCCAGTTCTGTAATTACAGCATTAATCAAGGCCACATTTGATATGTCCTGTATAGGCGGCTCAATTCTTGCACTAAAAGAAAAATCCTCTATAAGAATAGAATTATCTATTTCTATTGCCAATTCTCCAAAAAATGTCGTTATAGGGTCATCTGTGACTGCACTAACGGGTGCAGTAAATACAATGTCTGTAATAGCTCCAGGTTCTAGCCATTGGGGATCAGCCTCGTCCCAATAAGGAACTGCAATTGACACTTCAAAAGATCTTGGTTCGACAACATTTACCTCAATGTCGGTAATAATGATATTAGAATTTAAATCTCCAAAGTTTTGTGAGTTCTCAAGTTCAACTTTAATTTGGTATAGCCCATTTAGATCTACACTTATCGGGGTGGGGTCATAGATGATCAATTTTAAGGACTCACTATAAAAGAATTCTTGTTCTGCTTGTAATGCTTTTTGTAGATAAATATTTCTTACCCCTACAATATCGATCAAAATTTTCCTGAGATCTTTCTCTGTCCAGGCACAATTTGGAAGTATTTTTTGAGCATTTGGAAATACAGATTCTAATTTTTCATCGGTTATACCGGGTTGACTTGATAAGATATCTTCGATTGGTAAATTAATCCGGTTCCCTAATTCGGTCAACGCATAGCAGAGCACTTCGAGAATGGTAATCCCCGGATCATGAATATTATGGTCGGTCCATGTATCGCCTGCAAGGTCTTGAAGGCCTGTAATCCCCTTTTCTCGTAACAGAAAATAATCCATACTTTTTAGTACAGGAGGCTTTTTTGATATGTTGGAAGAAATAGCCATTACAAATTGTTTACTATATCGCTAATATTTTCATCATCAGAGATTATTCACTCTTTTTTCTTCTTGCTGTAGTTCTTGATGTTTTTTTGGCAGCTGCAGTTCTTGTTGTTTTCTTAGTTACCTGGGCGCTCTTTTTTATCCCTTCGGTTTTATTAAAAGCTAGCTTTGTAAATTTTGGGGTGATGTTAAGCATTTCGGTAGTGGTTTTGGCCTTTTTCAATTCATTGCTTATCCTTAGCTTTTCTTTGTTAAAACTTTCCAATTCTTTTTTGACAGTAGTTTTTTCTTCGGCCGTTCCCCCACCCGCCATAACTTCTAAAACTCGTGAATCAGAAAATATTTTTTTCCTGGCTTTTTCGATATCCCTTTCTTGATGGGCTTCAAGATAACCCTGTAGCTCTTTTTTGTCCTTGACCATTCGACCTATAAAAGTTTTTACATCATCTGTTTGATAAAAAGGTATGCCTTTAAGTCTAAGCATATTATTGGGCTCATCGATTTCAAGATGCTTATATATCTCTTTCAAGGGTTGACTCAAATCTTTTTTACTCTCTTCTACAAGTTTTAATTTTCCATCTGTTTCCAATATATATTTCCCAGGAGAAGCTGTAAACTGAAATCTATTTCCAGATGAGCGCGAATGTCTAATCAGTCTCTTTTTGAGATTATATACCTTAATATATGTCGCTTGAATATTTCCTTCTTGCTCTAGTGTAACAGTATTATTATCACCAGATATTTCGATTATTTTTTTCATAATTTTTATACTAAACGTTGCCAGGTAACAACTGGATTAAAGATTATTTTTCAGATTACAATACTTCTAATTTTAGATTGAGAACTTCTTAATTAAACTCGAAACTCATTATAGGATTACCGCTTGATTCTGCCGCACCTAAAGTCAGATAAACTACTAGTAGTTGAATGTTATTATGAAGCAAGGGTAGGTCAAGTGCAATTAATTCATCAACAAAAACATTATCTGTAGTACTACCTGGTACGACAATTTCCTCACTTACTACAGTATGCTTAAAAAATCCCCCAAAAATATCGAATCCAGAAAGTGGAAAATCGGTATTTTGGATATCTGAATAATAAAACAACGTAAACGTAGCAGTAACATCCCCAGCTCCATCAGGGTTTACTCTCCAGGAAAATCTGACGTTACTTGCTTCATTAACACCTAATGGAATTGAAAAAGCTTCAATGATAAATACATCTTCCCCGACTTCTAAAAAACGAGTCATCCAACCTTGCGCCAAAGAATTTTCGGCAAGATTAAAATTGGAGTCAATTAAATCAACAAACTGGTTTTGAGTAGGACGATCTCCGGTTTCAAAATAACTATACAATGTGGGTCTGTCTACAATGGCCATAATTCTTTCTTTTTTTTATGAAACAATAAAATCATATTCTAATATCATTGTGCCAATACCAGAAGGTATTTCTGCACTGGCACATACCAATTCACCTGGTTGCAACACAACGATATCGTGTTTTTGTGCAGAAACCAATATCGAACGAGCTGTAGAAGCTTCTGCAAAGTCAATTACCTCTTCTCTACCATCTTCAAATATTTCGAAATCAATATCAACACACATTTCCCCTATACCTGGACTTTTATTAAGATGATACAATTTGAAATCGGTAACATAATCAACATAGGTTTGCTCTTCTAAAAATGCCAGTATACTTGATTTGTAGATACGTCCTCCAAAAGTGATATCCTTCCCTTTTTCGAAGGCCCAGGGAGATAAAAATCGTTTGAGATCTTCATTCAATAGTTGTCCGTAAAAACTACCATCAAATCCTGGTTTCAGCCCAACTTTTAAATCAACGAGTATAGGTTCGTATTTGGGATTCTCAACAAAAAGAGAAACAAAAAACGGGATGTATTGAGTAACATAGTTTTTTATAGATGCTCTAAGTATAAAACTTGTCTTTGGTTGAAGAGGATTAGCGGCATTCTTATTTTGTAAATCCGGAATAACAATAAGAGTAACATTTCCCGGACTTGCTTCAGAAAAACCCTGTGCATGATTAAGACTTTTAACTTTATAAATAAAAGGGAAGCCTTCAAGAACAATTCTCTCATAATCCCACACTCCAATTGCTCTTTGCTTGTGTCGTAAACGTTCGCTCACTCGGTTAAGAAAGTTATTTTCCCGTTCTGAAGGTCTTCCTCCAAACGATGCATAAGGCTGTTCTACACTTTTGATCGCACCTATACCAGATATCAATTTACTAATAACATTAGGTTCCAGAGGTTTTGAAAATTGTTGTAAACCATTTTCCTCTTGCACAAAAGTTGCAGACATTGCCTGAGTATGAAAGTCAATAGCCCTGCTTATTCCTGCCGGATCTTTTAAAATTTCAGCCCTTAACCAGTGTTGGCCAGAGGGGACTACATTATGCATTTTGTTTGCCTTGGCTGGTATTGAAAAATCAATAATTCCTGAGGTTTGCAACCCTTGCGTAGTATCAATCTGTATTTCACTATCGGTTAAATAAACCCATTCATCATTTATTAAATAACTCCATTGCACATCTCTTCTACTTATTGCTATATCGGGGTCTGCACTTCCTTCCAAAACCTGAAATAGAACACTTAGGTTTTGAGGCGGTTCTAGCTCATTAATTCCTATAAATAAAGAACCATTAGGTAATTGTGGGAAACAAAATGTACTTGTCTCGGCTTTTTTTAATACACTCCCAAATGGTTCTATATAAAAGAATTGTTCGAACCCTTCGTTTTCAATTCCAAAAGTGACACTTTCTTTAGTAGCATAATTCAGTTCTACAGATTTTAATTTTGGTGTATATGGAGTATTAGGTAACGTACCTGTATCTCCACTTGCTATATCTAAGGCTTGTTGAGCATATATATTTTGAAAAATATAGTGACCAAAATCGGGAGATAATAATGATAGTCTTATAAAGCCACCGTTCCTATCATTAGAGAATGAATCAAACTCTTCTAGCCTGGGATCTCTTTCCTGAATAGAAAGTAGGGGAATGTTTATGGTAAATGGTGATTGTATAAATGTACCATTGGAAGATGTATTAAATAATTCAATATCATTTGGAGAAGGAGGAGAAATCCATTTTCCATTTTGTAGATATCGAATATCAGCCTGCCGGTTACTAATGAAATAAGGAGCCGGGTATCCTGCATAATATGAAACAAACCCCATATTTACAGTCGGCAGATCTGCCCAAGAAAGCGTTAAAGATAAATTTTCCAGCTTTTTTTGAAATACTTCGTGATTACCTATATAAAAATTAGAGTTAAGAGAAGGACGTGCTCCAAAAGGCAAAAATGCCTGTTCTGCATCTAAGGGTCCATCTTCATTTTGAAGTACAAGGTTGCGTACTCCACTTACCTCAACCTCTATATCGTATGAAAGGACTTGTAAATCTCCTAGTAATTCATACAGATATGTATCTGATAACGGATTAAACAGAACTTTTATAGCTGGATATTTTGTTAAAAGCCCTGCAGATTCATCATTCCCTGGAAAGAAAACTAATGGTGGGTCCTGTATTTCAATCTGAAAAATAAAAGTAAGTTGATTCTGTCCTGTGATAGTTACTGAAGCCGGGTCGTTTCTAAACCATGAATCCAATGTAGAGGTGTAGCCTATAAAACCATTTTTTAGTTGATTAGACCTCATACCTCTAAAAGGATTTTTTGTTTCAGCAATCAAATCTTCGATATAAAATTCATATTCATCTCCTAAAATAGACTGTGCCACTTTTTCAAAATCATCCTGATTTTTAAAAGATTGCTCTTGTATGGGTTTGAGTAAATTAAGAATAGATGGAGGGAAGCCATAACTTAAGAAATCAAAATTTGCATCAGACAAACGAAAACTTTGAAAGGTCATTTCTAAGGTAATAGTTCTGCTTCCTTCTTTTAGTAATAATATGGGCGATGCAATAGCGAAACCTAAATCACCATCAATCATTGTCTTTTTATCATTTGATTTTCCAAACTGGCTTTCTCCAAAAATATTCCAGCTTGGTTCATCAGGATTCAATGCTCCTCCAATGCCATCTACCGAGTTAGCCTGTAGTGCTGCGTATACTCGTTTGTCATTATCAAAATCAACATAAATTGTTCTTATATTGGATAGTTTGGCCTTATTGATCACAATATCTCTATCGGTTTCATACACCAATTTGTTATTGTTTTCGTCTTTTCCTGCATCTAATAAGCTTCCCCTTTTTAGTAGGTAAGGGTCATTTGCATTTTTGGCGATACCGAACAATATATGAACCTTATCAGGGATCGATTCTTTTGTTGTAAAACGTAAAACATCTTTGTAGTAGAATTCTAGGTGCTTTTGGGCTAATTGATTCAAATCGTTTCTTACCAGCTCTAGTAATTGTAAAAAAGTAACCAACAAAGCCAAATGTGGATCTAGATTGCTTTCGGGATCCGATAATTCTATCAAGTTTTGGACAAATGGATCCGACGGAAAAAAATCTTGCCAGTTACCATCTACCTGATTCTTTTTATTGTAGTAAGCAATTTCTTGAGAAAAAACTCTAATGATTCGTAATAAATCAGTTGTTTTTCTTTCCTCAATTTTTACAAATGAAGGATCTAGCGCTTGTAGTAACCGCTGTCTTTGACTGGTTCCATCTCTTTGTATTATAGCTTTTTTGAACCCCATTCTACAGTTAGTTATTAATTTGTGTTTTACTTATATTGGTTTCTTTGAAATCTATTTTTGACTATCTACTAAATCCACTATTTCTTAAAATGATGTCTTGATCAATACCTTCATCCGTATAAAAAGGATATACAAAATTGAATCTCGAATTTGTACTCCTAATCGTGTAATCAATTTCAATAAGGATTAAACCACTATTTATATTCTCGGTATTTACTTCAATTCTATTGGCATCAATTCTGGCTTCATAGAATAAAATAGATTTCTTAATCAGGCCTTTAACAAATGTGATTAAGGTGGTTGTTATGGGTTCAAAAAGCATGATGTCAAGATTGCACCCAAAGGAGGGTTGCATTATTCTTTCTCCTGGCCTTGTTGATAATAAGATATTCAAACTTTGTTCGATATCTTTTTCATTAACTACCATATCGACTTGTTTTCTAAGCTTGTCAAAAATCGGTGGAAAACTCCAGCCTTTTCCTAAATATGATTGTTCTGCGTCTTTCTTCATAACTATCCTATTAACACTGTAAATTCTCCTAAAATAATACTCCCCCCATGAGCCGTTGTATCTCCCAGCCTTGCTGCTGGCATACCGCCTATTAACACCGTTGTTGACCCCATAATGATGGTATCTGGTGGTCCCGCGCATGTTGCCATATCTCCAACTCGTGCTGCTGGCATTCCTCCGATAAGAACCGTAGGTTCTCCTGCCGGTAGTATTGGTCCTCCAACATGTGGTGACGGACTTGCCAACGGGCATACGTGCATATCATTAATTCTGGCTGCTGGTTGTCCCATAATTATCTAATTTATTTGTACCAATGATCCTTTTAAAACTGCAACAGCACTTGTACTTAACTCGGCTCCTGCACTTCCTTCTGCCTTAAAACTAGCTCCAGCTTTTAATTCCAGGTTTGTTCCTCCTTCTACTTTTAAATCCTGACTAGATTTAAGCTCTAGTTTTCCTCCACTTTCAATAACAATCCCCTCACTATCCATAATAAGTTTATTGTTATTCTCATCTTCTAATTTTATCGCTCCTTCATCTTCATCGAGAACTATTTTTTTCCCAGCCGGAGTCTCAATACTTACACTTTTCTTCTCATCATCAAACACAAGTTTGATTCCTTCTTTTGAAACATATCCTTTTTCAAAATTATCATCTGTTGCTTCAAAAGGAGCTGCTTTTGAACTACTATGCAGCATCCCAACAACTATTGGGTCGTGAGAGTCATTATTCAGGAATCCAACGACCACTTCATCCTCAATTTCTGGCAAGAAAAAGGTCCCTCGGTTTTCTCCGGCATCCAGTGTTGCTATTCTTGCCCATACACCATCTGCATCATTATCTATGATGGGCAGTTTTACCAGGATACGATGTTCCCCATCGGGATCGTCCTGCAATTGCGTAACTACTCCTATTTGCAATCCTATATTGATTTGGTTTCGATATGTACCGAGAGAGACATTCGTCTTTTTTTTCCCTATCTCCCATTTTTCGGGTAAACCGAATTGTACGTCTGTATGCCAAGTTCCATTTTGTATTTCTTGGCGTACTCCCGATACAAATACGAGTCCATTAAATCGATCACCAAATCCCTTTAAGGTGATCAACGTATTTGGTTTTACCACCGGAGACCCTTGAAATTTTACACGACCTTGTATTTTGGCTAACCGGATTTGTAACAATTGTGCATCTGCCCGTGTTTGAAGTTCGTCTTGCAGTAAATGTCCACTATGTCGTAAAACTAATTCGGGATCATCTCCTGTCGAAGCTAGATCTGACGCTTTTAGATTACCTCCCTCTTCAATTTCGGGTTCTGCAGCATCAACCTCAAGAAGTTCCTGGTTTGTATGATCCCAGCTACTTGCCTTAACTGAAGCGTACTGTTTTCTTGCGTCTATTTCACCATCAAATTCAAGTACAGATGCTCCATAAGTAGCTGTTAAAACAGGATCCTGATCAAAATTGGGTTCCTGAACACTTAATTCACCATCATCTACAAGGCATAAAAAACTATTAGATTCTGACCTTGCCAAAATGAAGTCCCAATCGGTTGTTTCATATTGCACTAATTCCTGATGGGTAACCTCTGAAGTGGAAATTTCTGTGCCTAAATCATAATCGCTCAAAATTTCCTCTATAGCTTCAGAGTCTTTAACTTCATTGAAATATCTATTACGAGGGACGAGAGTTGTTTTAAAAGCTTTGTCTCTACAATCAAGTTTTAGCATTGATGATCCGTTTTGGCGGATTTTTATGCCTTGTTTTACGATAACTCCTTTAAAAATAACATTTTCATTGGCCTGATATCCGACTAATACTTCAATTTCATTTCCTGGAGTAAATAATTCGTCATTACTTACCGGAAAGTCTTCCTGAGCAGGATCTCCGTCTTTTATAATTATTTTAGCAAATGAAATACGATTTATTTCTTTGACCACCACCATAGTTAATACCTGATACGTTCGTGGTATATCATCTCCATTAATTCGAATAATCGAAGTAACAACACTTGGTGTTCCGTTAGTGGGTATAAGACGGTCGTCATTCATAAGTTACACTTTTGCTAATGGTGGAAAAATAATTTTTTGACCTACTTTAAGATTCCTGAAAGAGATAAGTTTATTCACTCGGGCCACCTCTATATAATATTTAGGGTCTCCGTAGATATCTTTACAAAACAAGGGTAGTGTATCCCCTTCTTTTACACTTCGAATATGAGTAAGATCGGGAGACTGATCATTTTCCTGAGCCACTCGTTCGTTAGGTTCAACCAGTTCTTTAAATTTGGCATCGACTTCAGCTCTTACAGGTTTACCATCCGGGCGAAATAATTTATAATTAATTTTCATTCCGGTAAGGACACATCTGGACAGTAAATCCCCCCAAATAATTTCAAGAAATGGCGGAGCATGTTTCTCTCCTACATAATCAAATACTACTTTTTTAAATTGCGCAATTTGAGAAGCAATTCCTTTTTCTCTTTCTTCATCTGTTGTACCTGGTAATGCACCAGTACTATCAAAAATGAATTTAAATCCCAGGCTCAGAGGTTCAGTTTTATCAAATTTTGGTAAATCCCCACTAGTCCCCGATGCTTGATCATCACTATATTTAATCTTATAGTCAAGAGCATAGGTCTCTGGGTTTATCCTTACCATAAACTCTCCCTCTGAGATTTTCTCAGATTCCTCAAACGTTGCTTCTTTATAAGCAGTAATCTTTAATTTCTGAAGATTTCCATCCATTAGGGTTCCATTTTTTCTTTTAATATTTCAATTACCTGCTCAACACACTCTGCTATAATTTGATCTTTATTCATTGCAGATTCGCTACCGCTTTCGGTAGCAGTATCAGCTTCCTGTTCAGGGCTGCCTTGTTGCTCATTGGCATTCACTGTTACCTTTACATACAATTCTTTTATCTGAAGTGGCATTACTGTTCTATTGTGAAATATTGATATTCTAATTCGAGTGTTTCAATAACTAATCCTCCTTTTTCGGCGTTAAAATCTGATACCGACCATTTTTTTGGCCATGCTTGTACGATATTCCAGGTCATTAAAGGTTCATGCTCTTCATTAAGTAGATATACCAATACATCTTTTGGATAAATCAATAGTGTCTTAAACGCATCCGTACACCATTCTATCAACTTGGAATTTTTGGTCAACCCTCGCTTTAAAGTAAGGTTTGTGTATTTAGTACGTATGGGTAGCACATGCTCAAAGCGATGTTCTCCACCCTCTTTAACCGATTGCGTTTGCATATCTACAGTAAGACCATTTATCGATTGAAACCGAACATCGATATCTTCTTTATCCAGGTCCTGAAATTCTACTTTGAAATGAAATCCGACAGGGGGATAAAAAATTTCCATATTACAAGAATTCAGTTGTTAAACCTTCATGAGCTAGTTCCATGGTTTCAATAGCTACTTCATTACCATCTCCTTTAAGGTCTGTAGATTGTATTTTTACAGGCCATGCATTGTTTAATTGCCATGTCACAACAGGTTGATGCTCTTCGTTAAGCAATTTGATTGTTACGGTTCTTCGCTCTACCTTATTCATTACAATGGTTTTATACCAATCTCCAAAAGACCCCAATCCTTTAAACATTCCTCTTTTTAAGGTAACATTGCTATATTTTACCATCCCTGGCATTTTTACTTTACTGTACTCTGGGTTAAAGCCATCTCGATATTCGATCATTTCGATTTCTTTATCTAGACCCGAGACCTCTGTAAACCTTAGATCGGGTTCGTCTGTGTTCCCTCCTTCACCCCATTCTACCTGGAAATGAAACTTGGTTAATGGATAATCTGCCATGATATATTTATTTTAGTTTTTAAAAAAATTAACTGATTTATGCTTCTTGCATTTTATGAGAGAATTTCAAGATGATAAACTCTGCCGGACGCACTACTGCCATTCCTATTTCCACAATCATTCTACCTTCGAGGATATCTAATGCTGTCATAGTTTCTCCCAGTCCAATTTTCACAAAGAAAGCTTGATCAGGGTTTGCTCCTGCTAAGGCACCTGCACGCCATTGAAGAGTCAAGAAATTTGAAATCATTGACTTGATCTTGGTCCATGTATTTGCATCATTTGGCTCAAAAACAAAAGGTTCTGTTGCTTTTTTAATAGATTCTTCGGCAAAAATGAAGAATCTGCGCACTGGTACATATCTCCATTCGTTATCATTACCAGCGAGGGTTCGTGATCCCCATACCAAAATTCCTTTTCCGGTAAACGTTCGAATTGCATTAATAGACTTTCCAGAGACAGTATTCACATTAAGCTCATCTTGTTCTGGCTGATCGATAGCATAGCTAAGCCCAATGGCTCCGTTAACACTCACATTTGCAGGAGCTTTAAAAACTCCACGATCATTATCAGTTTTTGCATAAATTCCCACCATAGCTCCACTTGGAGGTAATACGGTTGTAGAATTACGTAACTCTGTTATAAGAGATCGGTATACCACATGTGTATTAAACAGAGCTTCTTCACCTTCGTTTTCATAATTTCCCGAAGCAGCTGTTAAAGAAGCAAAAGCTGTATAAATTTGCTCAAACAAGTTGATTAATTCTGGTAATGCATTAAGTCTTCTTTCGTTATCATTAGCACCGGTAAAGGGAGTTATATTAGGTGCTGGCCCCGGAGGGTTTACCGGATCAAAAGCATCCCCCCATTCTGCTGCATTAAAGGTAAAAGTAGCAAAACGGTTATATGCTCCACTCAATGCTGTATCTGCTCCTTTATCAAAAGCCACTAAGTTCGTAACAGAGGTTCCTAAACTATCTCCAATAAGATTTGTTATATCGGTAATCAGATCTGCATTATCCAATTCGGTATTCCCGACAGCAGGAATCCACCCATCAATGGTAAGAATGATATTATAAATATTATCCAGAATATTCCGATAATTAGTTGGGCTATTGGTACCACGAAAAGTATCTACTAGCGAAAGGAATTCTTCTCTAACTCCATTTGCTCCTAATGAGGATACTTCTCCTGCTATTCTATCATTATCATCTATAGCATTATTAAGGTTTGTTAAAATCGTTTGCGCATCTGTACTATCTGTTAAAGTAGCCAGATCTACCAGTATCCCTCCTCGAAATACACGATCTCTAATATCCCTATAATTAAGAGTGATCCCTAAACTGCTTATGAGATGAGGAGTATAGGCAGCAGCATATTTAAGGTCATTAATTCCTATATTATCTCTAAATTCCTGAACTCCGACTGCCCAATCAAAAGCTGCATCACCATCTCTGGTTTCTATCAAATCAAGAACAGTAAACCGATCTTGCATTTTGGCACAATGGGCAATTGCATCTCTCTGAACATTGTATAAATTAGTTCCTAACCCTATGGCATCAGGAAATAAAATTAATGTGGGTTCATCATATTTTTCGAGTGTTGTTAGTGCATCTGTATAGTTACCCTGTTCGTTAGGATCATTGTATGAGCCAATGGAAACGATATAACAGTTACCTCCACCATTAGCATAGAACATACGTATACTATCATATAAATAATTGGCTCTAGACATATCACTGCCGGTTAATACATTATTTTCATCAATGTTTACAGCAGTCACTTGCATA
The DNA here is from genome assembly GCF_000626715.1 of Aquimarina atlantica. GTDB lineage: Bacteria > Bacteroidota > Bacteroidia > Flavobacteriales > Flavobacteriaceae > Aquimarina > Aquimarina atlantica. The sequence continues at coordinate 90,427 of NZ_AQRA01000011.1, forward strand.
GAAGGACCAAATCCGAAAAGCTCTTCATATTCTAGTAATGAGCGAACCTTGGTAGGAACTCCATCCAAATCTCCTGGCACTAATTTTTGTGCCTTTTGGGTGTAACCGATAAATGCCGGAATTGCAGTAGCTACCTCGGCAACAGATGGTGGAAATTTTGAAATTTCTTCAACATATACACCTGGTGTTTTGTATTGCATAATGATATCTTTTTAATTAAACATGTTCGTTTCTTATTCAGGAGGGCCAAAACCACCTCCCATATTGAGTTCTGAATATATTCTTCCATTTTCTGGATAAATCATCTGTACATTTGGGTTGGGCAACAATTGTAAATCTCCATTCCCTAAAGTGACTCTTATTTCTCGTCCTATTTGTGTAAGCGCAAGAGGGTTCGATGAGATTAAAATTCTATGATTTGGTGCATTCACATCAGGATCTAAATTTTCTAGTACTGTCGATGTTAAATCGGGAGTACCAGAGTAATAATATCTCCACCATGTAGCTCGATTTTTCCATCGTATTGTATAGTCTGGAGTACGTAAACGACTTGAATCACTTTGATCTAACCATCTATATTCACCAAGACTTTCGTTGGGTTCATAAAAGCATTCGATAACAGCAAGCGGACGTTCTTCATATATATGATCATCCATATAGCATGTTAATGATAGTGCGGGTATAGGAGTTCCTAAATTGTTTTGTACTTCTATTTGATAATATCCCGATTCTAAGTCACTTAAGTCCAGTTCACATTCTAATAATGGTGTCCCTGATTCTGAAGTTTGATGTTGTACCGTCTTTACTACTGTATCATTACTATCTCTTATTAAAAACGTAAGTATTTCTTCTGCCGCAATCTCGACATCATGCTTGAAAATAGAAGGCCTCGATACGATTCTATCAAGACTGGTAACAAACTGAAACAAAGGATTAACACCAATAAATATCTGTCTCCAATTATTAGCATCAAAGGCTCCGGGACCATTATTTTCTATAGCTTCAAACATGGTAGGATTTAACGGATCTGAAGCATCTACAAAAATTTCACTGGCTTCATAGGCATAGGAAGTATCAAAATCTGATATAGGAGTACTTAGATACAGGTTATTATCTACTATGTTATTCGCTCTATTAGAAAAATAATAGATAAACTGATCTTTATTGGCCAATTCTTCTTCTAACCTAATATTGGTGAAGTTGAAAAAATAAGGGTTTCGTGCAGATACCTGAAATTTGAGGCTAAACGATTCATCCATCGCAACAAAAGGAGTAAATACTCCTGCTCCCAAATCACTTACCTGGCACCCCACAAAAAAACCTTGATTATTTCTTTTAAATAGTAACTTCTTGTCTTTAAGAGTTTTTACCGTTTCGGGAGTGGGTTCTACATAGAGATCACGCTCAAGATCATATCTCCCCACCTGTTCTGCAAGCACTTCACTCATGGGGTTATCTGGAGTATTTTGATAAAGATCTACCTCTTCGGTGAGATAATAGTCTAGTAACAACTGAACCGAGAAAAGTTGACGATATTGATGCAAACTACTCATAGAGATAGATTAATAGATTGTTTTGTTTTTGTTTGAAAGTCCTGAATATTAGCTCCTCTTCTTGTTGTTCGTTCTCTTTGTAGAGGTAATACTCGAGCTTTATACATAACAAAAGGCATTTGTTTTCCTCCTAGAGATCCCCAAAGATGATTTACCTGTTCAAATGTTAGAGGATAAAGTTCTACTACAATACGTATATCCTGAAGCGAAGGGTTTTGTACAATTTCGGGGTCGGGAGCATTTTGCGGTGTAAAAACATTTTGGCTCTGAAAAAACTCAATAACATTAGACAATAATGTTATTCCATTATTATATGGTGTCTGACTGCTGCTACCTCCTCCTTGAGGGCTTGTGAAATTTGAGGTAAATAGCAAAAATAAATTAAGAAAAGTAGGAGGATTCTCTATTTCTGGTTGAAATGAGTTAGTTCGATAAGGTGAAGCATTTTTTAAGGTAACTTCTTCTATAAGATTAACCAGACTTAAAACGATCTTGTCTTGCATATAAGATTCACTTCCTCCCAAAGCATTAGATAAGCCAATATTGCCCAATACAACTGGAGGCTCCTCAATATCTTCATTTATCTGAAGAATATAAGTGGTTAATTGATTAACTAATAATTGTAAGATGGTCCTGATCATAACAGTATTTAATCATCAAATAGTTGGCTTGCCCACCTTTTTGAAGGATGGGGTTTATAATTTTAAAGTAAAATTTTAAAAAGGAATGACGATGCACTACATCGTTCAAGTTTAAACAACAATCGTACTAATAACAAGGACGAACAAAATTGGGGAAGTCCTTCATGATTATCTTGGGGTTATATCATTATACTCAATGATTCTTATACTAAATTGTATCTTTTTATACCAAAATGCAATGGTCATTTGACCAACGGTATCTAAAAAGGAAGGAACGCCTACCCTTGAATAATAATAGGGAATTTGTTATCTTTTTTAATATTTGATAAGAAACTTTCTTTTCTTCTTCGTGAAATGGGTATTTGATGCCCATTATTCATAATTAAACTACCTTCTTTATAGTATTTTTTAATTTTTGAAAGATTTATCAGAAAAGATTTATGAGGAGAGAAAAAGCCGAAAGGAAGAAGTAGTTTCACAAATTCTCCGATATTATAAGAACTAATAATATTAGAACAGGAAGCCGTAATGAGTTTGGTACATTTTTGCATCCCTTCACAGCAAATAATCTGTTCAATAGGTAAAAACTCATAACCTTCTAAAGTAGGAATCCCGATTACATCTTTTTGAGGTCGAATACTTGTTTCATTTTTTATATTTTCTTTTTGTAAGATAATTTTTTGTTGCACGTGTTTAATAATATTTAATAGTTGAGTTTCCTGAATGGGACTATGTAGATAACCAAAAACATTATATTGCAAAGCTGTAATATCCAAATATTTTTTTTCAGTAATGAAAATAATCTCAAAGCTAATATTACTAATTTCTCTTAATACCTGAAGATATATTTTTTGCTCATCATCAATACCAAAAAATACCAAATCCAGAGATTTGGTATCAATCCATGCCTTTGCCATATCTTTACAGTTAACTTTTCCTGTTATGGTAATATAAGGACAATGATATTTAAGCATATCCTCAAGTGCATTACATGTATTTGCGTCAGAACTAATAAGAAGTGAGGTGATTTTTTGTTGGTTTTTATAATTTATTTTATCATCATCTTTTCCCTTACACCAAGCTTTTCCATTATACCTCGTAAAAGTCGGAATCACTTTTTCTAATTGGGTCACTGATGGAGAAAATTTGTTAATCTCTTCTTTGTAAACCTCTGGTGTTTTATACTGTGCTGGCATAATTTTATCTTTTATACAAATAGTAATATCATCTTGAAGAATAATCCGAAATTATCTCGAGAACCACAAAAAGGTCTCTTTTAATACTAAATTTTAAAGCTTATTTATTCTTTCTCATGAGATCTATAACGAAGTACATAGTTTTTTTAGAATCTCAATTCTACAGTTGCAAAACTCAATTTGATGTTTTGTAAAAACAAAGACTCTGAGAACATTAATTATATCTCACACAAGCAAATGTCTACAGATATATTTTGATCAGCTATTCATCTGTTTATTAACCATATAAAGTTGAAAAAATATTTATGCGGGCACAAGGGGGATTTGCCCCCTTTTTATTTTTAAACACCCCCTTTTTTGATATCATAACTAGAAATATTCAGGTATCAAGAATATAGCAGAAATAGGAATTATTCCTTTTTTGTTTGGAATTATTCCGTAAATAAATTTTACCTTTATACCTAAAATCATCCATTGTAATGAAAACACAAAAGCATATAAAAGGTAGAGGGGCTCAAGAAAAAGTTCATAATAGATTTTTTGAACTACATCATGAAACAAGAGATGATTTTCTTAATTATTGTCTTAATCAGGGAGAGTTAATCGACAAACATCAAACTACTTATATAGAAACGTTTCCAAAAACGATTGTGAACAAAGTAACCAGTCCTGATGTTGGTATGTTATATTCTCTTAACCCTTATCAAGGTTGTGAACACGGTTGTGTATATTGTTATGCTAGAAATTCTCATGAATATTGGGGCTATGGTGCTGGATTAGATTTTGAAAGTAAAATTTTAGTTAAAAAAAATGCTCCTGAATTATTAGAGAAGAAGTTGCGAAATAAAAAATGGAAAGCATATCCTATCTCGCTTTCTGGAAATACAGATTGTTATCAACCTATTGAAAAAAAACTTGAAATCACCCGTAAACTTCTTGAAATTTTTCTAAAATACAGGCATCCTGTTGGTATCATCACTAAGAATGCTTTAATCCTTAGAGATTTAGATCTTCTCTCTGAATTATCCAAACATAATCTGGTAGCAGTATACCTCTCTATCACTACATTAAGAGAGGATACACGAAGAATTCTTGAACCAAGAACTGCTAGTATAAAAAAGCGATTAGAAACTCTAGAAAGACTAAATGCATCTGGGATTCCTACAAATGTGATGATGGCGCCAATAATTCCTTCTGTTAATAGTCATGAAATATTACCGCTAACCAAAGAAATTTCAAAGCGCGGTGCAAAAAGCATAGGGTATACAATCGTAAGGTTAAATGGAGCAATCGGGAAAATATTTATCAAATGGTTAGAAAACACATTACCAGATCGTAAAGAGAAAATCCTACATCAGATTATGCAGTGTCATGAAGGTAATCTAAATGATAGTACTTTTGGAAGAAGAATGAGAGGATCAGGAAATATGGCTGATCAAATCCACCAGTTATTTACTATAGCAAGGCAAAAATACTTTTCTCAGAAACAAAGGATACATCTAAACTGCGATCTACATCAATTTCATAAAGATGAACAATTACGATTGTTCTAATCAAGACTTCCCTTCCCATTCTTGATAGAACTGTTCTAGAAACTGTTCCATAAATTGGTGTCGTTCTACTGCCAATTTTCTTCCGGTTTTAGTATTCATTCTATCTTTAAGTAGTAACAACTTTTCGTAGAAGTGATTAATGGTTGGCGATGTTGAAGATTTATACTCTTCTTTACTCATCTTTAGGTTTGGAGCAATTTCTGGATCATACAATGCCCTGTTTTTAAACCCTCCATAATTAAAACATCTCGCTATTCCTATAGCTCCAATAGCATCTAAACGATCTGCATCTTGTATGACATCTAATTCTGGAGATCTAAATTTTTGATCTATATTCCCTCCTTTGAAAGAAATATTTTTGATGATCTTAACTACATGATTAATGACTGTGGGGTCTACTCGAAGGTCTTCTAAAAAATCTGCAGCCATTTTTGGCCCTATAGTTTCATCACCATCATAAAATTTTGAATCTGCAATATCATGAAGTAATGCACCCAGAGAGACTACAAAAAAATTAACATCTTCTTCTTTAGAAATTAATTGAGCATTCTTAAAAACTCTTTCGATATGAAACCAATCATGTCCTCCTTCTGCTCCACTAAGAGTATCTTTTACAAAATCAATAGTTTTAGATATAACCTGATCTTCAATCATATCGAAATTATTATTTTGCCAATGCGGGCTGTACCCACTTAAATTCAAAAATTTCTTCCGGAATAACCAATCGTTCACTAATACGCTGCATTCTAGCAGGTAATTTCATTACAAAATCACGTGCTCTTTCTGCTTCATCGGTAAGATCAATTATTTTATCAATTTCCCATCGATCGATAAGACGTTGCATAATATCAATATAATCTTGTGAGGTATATACTCCGATACGTTGCGCAGACCAAGAAAAATCTTCAAAAGCAGTTCCTATAGACTGGCCAGATTCTCTAAGCAAATGTGCTGGCATAACAATCTTTTTCTTCATCATATCGCTAAATGCAATCATCATCTGACTTGGATCCACTTCAAAAATACTTCTTACAAACTCACTATATGCGTTATGGTGACGCATCTCATCTCCTGCAATAATTTTGCACATCTTAGATAATGACTTATTAGAATATTTTCTAGCTAGTTTTGCAACTCTGTTATGAGAAATATAGGTTGCCAATTCTTGAAAACTGGTATATACAAAGTTTTTATAAGGGTCTCTATCTGTCCCTATATCAAAACCATCATTAATTAAGTGTTGCGTGGTTCTTTCTACTTCAATCATATTCACTCGACCCGACAAATAGAGGTATTTATTCAATACATCTCCATGTCTATTCTCTTCACCTGTCCAATAACGTACCCATTTGGCCCAACCATTATCTTTTCCATCTTCATGCTGGTTGATTCCTTCTACATCCATTAACCAGGATTCGTAAGTAGGCAAAGCTTCTTCGGTAATAGTATCCCCAACCAAAACTACCCAAAAATCATAGGGAAGTTCTTTAGCCAATTCTCTTAATTCTTTCACTTCTTCATAAAAAGTATCTTCATTTTGTGAATCGGGTAAAAAATCAGTTGGTTGCCATATTTTATCTACCGGAATCAAGAATTTATCTATAAAACCATCTACTTTCTTTTCTAGTAGTTGCATTACCTCTAATCTAATATTATCTAAAGCCATTATGGTTGGTGTTACGTTCTGATTGCTAAAGTAACCCTTTCTTCTATTTTATCTAATAATATTTCGGGTTCTTTATTAATTGTTATTGGTTCTTGTACTTCTAATGTCATATGTATCCCTACTCCCATAGGGAAATTACCAAATCTAACCAGTTTCCAGCTATTATTTATAGTTACTGGTACTATCAAAGCTTCTGGAGCATTCTTAAATAAGATTTTTAGTCCTGTCGGAGCAAAGGATTTAGGTTTTCCGTCTCTACTACGTGTTCCTTCGGGAAAAATAACCGCTGAAAAATTATTTTTTGCCACAAATTTTCCAAATTTTGACAATGCCGGGATGGATTGTTTTGGGTTTTTCCTATCAATTAAAACATTACCTCCATGACGTAAATTAAAAGATATACTTGGTATACCCTTACCTAATTCAATCTTAGAAATAAATTTTGGTTTATGTTTTCTTAAATACCAAGATATCAAAGGTATATCAAACATGCTTTGATGATTAGACACTATTATTAATGGTTGATCCTGAGGTAATGTATATTGATTTTTACAACTAAATGTTACTCCCAAAACGTGTAAACATCGCAACAAGCATAGATTCATAATATTTACAACTCCTCTATGTCCTCTGGACCCTCCTAATTTTATGCCTAGCCATTGTAGTGCATGAAAAATCACCAAGGTTAAACCAAAAAACAAATAGAAAACTATAGAAAGCGGATAACTTAATATCTTTTTTATTGCCCCCATTTTATCTGTATAATTAATAAAATTTAATTTGTGTAAAGGTATTAAAAGGTCTCATATTATATGAGTAAATCAAATAGATTTATCAAAATAAAAACCGCCTGCAATGGCAAACGGTTTTTATTTATTTTTAATGTATACGCCTTACTTTTTAGCAATGTTCGTTATACGCATCTTTAAGATTTTCTGCTATCATTTCTGCCGGACGCCCTTCGATATGATGACGCTCTAGCATATGAACTAATTCTCCATTTCTGAACAATGCCATAGAGGGTGATGATGGAGGAAACGGAATCATATAACTACGTGCTTTATCTGTCGCTTCTCTATCAACTCCTGCAAAAACGGTTACCAAATTATCAGGCTTTTTGTCATTTTCTAGCGAGGCTTTTGCTCCCGGACGAGCATTTGCCGCAGCACAACCGCATACCGAATTTACAACTACCAATGTAGTTCCTTCTTTAGCTATTGCCATTTCTACTGCCTCTTCTGTATGTAATTCTTCAAAACCAATACTTGTAAGATCTTCTCTCATTGGTTTTACTAAATCTGCTGGATACATATTTTTATCTTTTATTTTCGTGTTTCAATTGTATGCAAAGTTACAAATTATGTACCACATAAGAACAACTGACAAGTAGTCTGAAAATTCACTTAGGGTCTATTCGTAAAATCAAATTAAATATATTCTAATTTTATCTTTTTACACATTATTTAAAAACTCAAAAACACCTTTTAACCTATATCGAGAATTAATCAATATGATCTAATATTATAATCTATTTCGTAACAAATTAAGGATACTGTTTACTAATATAATAGAGTAATAAAAAATTATCTTTTAATAATTAGTTTATCTTTACAACCCAAAAAAATGTTTTGAATGATTAAATGGTTTGCTGCTATACTAGGCTACATGTTTTTTAGATTACCGGGAGCAGTTCTAGGTTTTATATTAGGTAGTTTACTCGATGCTACAAAAATCAAAACCAGTGGTGGATTTAAAACAGTATTTTCTCAGGAACCCCAAGTAACTCCAGCCGATTTTGAACTTAATTTACTCTCATTATCTTCTATTGTTATTAAAGCAGATGGAAGAGTAAATCAAACAGAGCTTGATTATGTAAGACGTTATTTTGTAAGTGCTTACGGAAAAGAACGAGCTAATGCTACCTTTAGAACTTTTAATGAAATTATCAAAAACAGACATGTTTCTGCACAACGTGTTTGTATGTATATCAATCAACATACCCGATATCCATCCAGATTACAGATTCTACACTTTTTATTTGGAATTGCCAATGCCGATGGGGCAGTAAGTATCTCTGAAGCCGAAGAGATTCAGAAAATAGCAGGGTTTTTACGAATAAACTTTAAAGATTTCGAGAGTATTAAAGCTATGTTTTTTAAAACTGGAGATCATGCTTATAAAATCTTAGAAATTGATAAAACTGCTACTGATGCCGAAGTAAAAAAAGCATTTAGAACTATGGCAAAAAAATACCATCCTGATAAAGTACAGCATATGGATGAGATTCATATCAAAGGTGCCGAAGCCAAATTTAGAGAGGTACAAAAGGCATATGATCAGATTAAAAAAGAACGAGGGATTGTCTAGTTAATTCTTATGTATGTTATTATTTCTATCTAGGTTGTAAAACAGATCTAAGTTAAGCTTCTAATGTTAATAATAAAGTGCCTTCCGTAGCCTCATTTCCGTCATAATCTTCATTGTAATAGAATGAAACAGGATAATTAATATTTAGTTCTGTTAGATTTTCTTTTGTAAAATATTTCTGTACAGCTCTTTTCATAAAATCTTCTGTAAGACGAGATATGAAATAGTACGTTGTTTCGAGTAATTGATGATATTTTGAATCATAGTCATAGTTTTCAATTATGCCTTCATCTTCAAAACGCATGCCTCCTTCTCCTATACTAGTAAATATTTCCTCAAACTCATCAATTGTCATTACCTCTTCAGATGGATCATAATTCGAAGGTTCTCCATTTTCATTTTGATGAGCAAATAATGTAATCATTCCATGAGGTTCACTTATTCTGAAATCAAACACATTAATAGTTACTTTTTTGAATCCCGAATTACGATTAAGCGTATTTAAAAATGTACTAAATGTATTGTGAATACTTTCCTCGTTACAAAATAATCGCATAATATTATTCAGATTATCCAAAATAAAAGAATCATATTCAATTTTAATTTCCTCTATATCAACATTCTCATAAAGTTCCTGAATTAATGACCTTTGCTTTAAATAGTTGATCTTTTCTTCGTCTGAAAATAATGTACCGTTGTTAAACAATTCACTTAAAGGTTTTGACATTTGTTGCTTTTTTTATTGTTAATAATTACTAAAGCGGGATACTTTTTTATACCTGTTACATAAACGTATCACCTATATTATATTTTTCTTCGGATCTTATTAGTTCATGCTGGTATGATCCCTTTATTTTTAATTATTTCATCTAATATTGCTGCCGAGTTACCTTTTTCTTTAGCTTTTTTCACATAGTTTAGCGCTTCTTCTGGCTGTTTCATTTTATAGTACACTTCGCCAATATTTGCATAGTACATAGCATCAGAAGGATTAGCAAGTGCCGCTTTTTTAAAATAAGCCAGAGACTCTTCAAGTTTATTTTTTTCATCAAACGCACAACCACTTAAATTGTATAAACTAGCAATTGCTATTTTATCATGCACTGCTTTTTCTTCAAAATCCTTGCGCTGTTCTAAATAGATATCGATTCCTTCTGTTAACCACAATAAGCGAGCTTTGAAATAATGTGCCTGACCATAATTAGGATCAATAGACAACACAAGATCTCCTTTGGTTTTTGCAGCTTCAAAATCCTTATTTTGTAGCGCATTCCAAGCTTCTTGTAATATTGCTTGTTTGCCATTTCTCTTAAGAAAGGAAATATCTTTATCATCAAAAAGATCAGGATGTTTTTCAATAACATCAATCAACGGTAAAATCGTAGAAGCGATTTCGGGATGATCTTCCATAAGTTGAAACATAGAATAATGGATGAGATAAATGGCCATTTTTCGATCTCTATCATACAATTCGTTAGTTTGTATAACCGTCTCACGTAAACGTGAAATCAATTTATCAACAAACAGATTTTTATCTTCCTGAAATAGTATTGCAAAAAAATGATACCAAGAATTTTTATACAATTCAGGTTTTTCATTTTCGGGCCATACAGTCCCTTTTTCATCATCCAGATTTTTCAATATTTTCTGTACAGTCAACCTACGAAGAAGTGTAACCAAAAACTCCTCTCTTAACAAGTCAGAATCCTCTTTATCCTCTTTTTTGAAATCTCCATTTTGTTCATAAGTGTATTTATAGCGCTCTGCTTCGTCATAAATTTTTTCAGAAAACTCATCCTGCCCTAATTTTGCTAATATGGCAACAATGCTAATGATACTTTCTCTTAATTGATATTCTATCTCATCACTTTCATTATAAGTAGTATAGGCTTTAATAAGTTTTTCTTTGAAAGGGAGAAAGCAAGAAGGGGGTAATGCAGATAAATTTATACCATCACCGTTGGTTCCGCCAAGATACATGTAATGATTAAAATTTAATTCGGTTGTTAACAAATAATCAATATGAGCATGAATACTTGGATGATCATATTTTTTTAATCGAATCGCAATTTTTGTTGCTAATTTGTCTTCAATATCATTTAACAAGGCAGTTTCAAGTACAGACCTTACTTCTTTATCATTCTCAAAATCTTCAAAAATCTTATAATCATTATCAGCAAAAATGCTTAAATATTCGGGATCATTGACAATAACAGAACCTTCTAAATCTTCAGGAATCGGCTTGCCGTATTTAACACCATTCAAAAGAACTTTTTTCACCAAACTTTTGTCTGCCTTTGCACTAAATATCCAAAGCGCATAATCTTTAATTTGCTTTCTTTTTTCTACATCTTTTCCTTGTGTAATATCATCATTCAAAATTTCAATAAACTGTTCCAGAATGGCTGGTTCGGCAATTTTTCCTGCTAGCTTCCTAAATAAGTCAATATTATAAACCGAAAGAATCTTGGCAACATTTGTTTCTGTCTCATTATTTTTCTTTGATTTCTTTTTCTTTTGCTCGTCTTTTATAACGGATCTAATCGGTGTCCAGGGATTATCAGGGAATGATAAAAATGTAGTCGAATTGTTAATAGAAACCATCACCGTTTTGGCGGCTTTCTTTTTAAAATTCTCTTTTTCTACAATAGCATTGATGATGGATTGCAGATCGTAAGTGATATCATGTACTTTTGGATCATAAGTAATGTTTTGAGTCTCAGACAAAAAATCGGATACCGAAAATGAGGTAGTTGTAACCGTATCGACCCCATAGGGATTTTCGTTTACTGCAAAACTACTACAAGGATGAATTTCAAATTGGACAGCATAGAAATGCGGATTCCAGCCTACAATTAATTTTCCAATATTCATTTCTGCTTTTTTCTCACAGTAATGCGCTACAGTAGTAAGCATCATCTCTGCCAATTCGTCTTGAATAGAATAGGTTTCTTTTTTCTCTACTATTTTCTTTTGTTTTTCAAAAATATAGATTTCATCTTGACTAAATGACATTAATGTATTGTCTATAAACACATTGCATATATTAGAATACACCATTTCTGGATATTCTTTTGTTTCTGATAAGCAATCCATCCATTTTGCCGAAACCAATTTACCATCAACATTCACTAGTTGTTTTAGTAGAACATTTCCATCTCCAACGATTACATTATCCGGAATCTTACCTGTAAAATCATAAACCGGAGCAATTGCATCTTTATTAGAAGAATCGTCTTGATTTACATGAATAAAAATCGGGTTTTTGGGGTCCTTGATATTGATAACATCTCCACCAATCAAATGTTGATCAATTATTCTGAAATAATGGTTTTCGCCTGTCTTAAAACTCACTATTTTGGAAGCTATTTTTGGTTGGGTTGGTACACTAACATCCAATATCAGAAGTGAACCCCAGTCTAAAAACAACAAACCATCCTTTGCCGTTGCACCACCCTGGCTGCCAACATAATATTCTGATAACAGCAACTTAGCCGGTATTTGTTTCAGGTCATAAATTTCGAGATGCTGCTTATTTACAGCATAAAGCATACCCTGATCAACAGCTGCACAAGAATAGCGAGAGTTACTATTTTGATTTTTAATAGTTTGAGTCAATTCAAATTTATGGCCATTGATATCAAAACACAAAATACCTTCTTCCTCAATAGGAACATAAAGTATATCCTTTTCTACAAACACATCCTTAATCTCTGCAGATGCATCAAAGGTGTACGAATCTAATTTATTCCACTCATAGGTTTTGGTTAACTCCGCAATAAAAATTTCCTGATCGGCGTATACAATAAAAACAGATTCAGACAACGGGTGAATCCAGTAGATTTCATCAATACTTATTTCATTTGTTTTAATATAGTGTTCGTCAAATTCATTTAGTTGAGTAGTACGAATTTCACTGTCGGGACTTCGAAATTCTTTGGTTTTCGATTCTGCTATAAATTGCTTTTTTTCTTCCTCCTTTTTATACCATCGAGCTACTTCATTTTTGATACTAGTACTGCTTTTGAATTCAAAATTTACAAGCGTTAATAAATTACCGTAATCCAGGTCGATTTCTCTGAAAAAATGAATCGCTTTTTCTTCATTTCCTTTTTGCAAATACAGTTTTGTTAAAGCAAATGCCGGATTGTATTGAGAGGTTCTATTTTTCCTTTCTTCGAACAGTTTTAAACAGTCTTTTTCGATACTATCTAATTTATCTGGATTTCCAACATGTGTTTTAATATCATACAACCAACTGGACAATTCTACTTCTTTTCGACCCGAATCATCTTCGATAGTATTATAGTAAAGATCAAATTCTTTTTTATCATCAAGGAAATAGCACGATTCGAGAATATAGTGCATATCATATTTTGATAGGTTTTTGATCTCTGATAAAATCATAATCACTTTCTTGAAATCCCCTTTTTCGAAATAAGTTGATGCTAATCCTAATTTGAGTTTGCCGTACTCATTATGCTCGGCAGGAAGCTGTTTTAGTAAGGTCTCTACAGCCTCTGTACCATAAGTAAATAAGTGTTGTTTTTGCTTAGAAGACAGCTTCTGATTATTTTCTATGAATACCTTAATCCAATTTTCGACTTCAGGTTCTTTTTCGAGTGGATTAGGAACGAAGTCTTTGTCTATTATTTTCTCAGGAAATTGCTCAATAAGTTTTTTAAACTCACTAAACAATAATTCGTAAGGTAAATCTCCTCGATCTTCCTTAGTATGCCCGGCACTCAATTCCCAATCTTCAAACTCATCATCCATTCGAAAGACAACTTCATCTGGATTATCCTTAGGTGTCGAATAGATGTACTTAATATGTTTCATGTCGACGGTGTATACATTACTCTCTTTTTTCAAACTATCATCTAGTTTATTCCCCTTAGGATAAAAAAGTGTAAAACCATTTTCATTGAATTTTAAATACGGATAGGTTAACTTTATATCAGGAAGGGTTAACATGACATTATGAAAAGGCCCCTCACCATTTGCATGCGTAAAAGCAGCAACGTAATTATACTCTTCATAATCATGCATCATATTGTTGAGTACAATTCCTACGACATGTTTAAACGTATCTGCAAAGTATTGAGTAGCTGCAGTCCTGGCGGCTTTAATTGTTTGAGAGAATAGTGCTTGTCGTAAGCAGATTAAATAACTTTTATAAGCTGAATCCGAAATATGATCAAACGTAAGTTTCTGTTTTACATCACTGTATTTTTGAATATACTCACTTGCTGGTTCACTATATTTGTCTAGATTCTTACCAAGTCCTGCATCTGCCAAATCCAACCACATACTTATATCAATTAACCCAATAGGACTATCATTGGTTGTTAGTGAGAAAAAAGTTTCCCACTCTTTTGAATGATAAATTTCTAACGCATCAAAAGATGAATTAGGATGGATAATGATCATTCTAATTTTCTTAGTATTAATATGCTCTTGCTCAATAGCGTTATCAATGATTTTTTTGAGTTCTGCAGTTATATGTTTTGTTATATTGAGTGTTGTCATGATTGTTGAATTATTTTTTTAATGGGTATACATTTTTCACCGGTTACGAATCGCTATTTAATTACAGGGCTCTGCTATAATACCGGTGAATTTTCCACTATTAATGACTTTAGCCACTTTCTCATTAACTATGATTTCAAGATGTGATTCGGCAAGTCTGAACATAGATAACCCTTTTACCTTTTCTTCATCAATTTTTATTTTATGAAAGTAATACCCACTACCAAAAGGTAAATGTTCTGACGATTCTAGATCGACACAAGAAACAAGTCCTATTATATTTACCAGTGCATACTTATAGTTTAGTACTTCTCCTGTAAACGCATCTTCTATTTCTACAGGAAAGACCTGTAAATTATCAACTCCTGTATCCTTCAACGCATTAACTAACGCCAAAGTCATTAAGGACGATTCACTATAATAATCTACTAGCCTTTCTTCTATAGTAGGCTGTACATATTCTCCTTCAAAATCAGGATCATATTGATCATAACCTGATTCTTCTCCTGCAAACATTTTAATTTTAAAAGGGAGTTCTATTTTCTTTTCATAAATAGAAGCGCCACTGGTATGATGTATTTCTCGATGCGAATCACGTTTCATCATAATATTCTTACCTTCATCGGGCGAAATAATTCTATAATACGTCATACCCTGTCTTTACTAAATAATAGTATAGTGCTCTCCTTACTTAAGGTTCTCTTTGCCATTTTCTTGTTGGGATTAGATTAACCCCTTTTATGTTATGCTCTTTTAATGCATTAGCTACTTTTTCATGAATAAAAATTCCTCCCCCTACTCCTCTCGAGATCTCTTTGCGAAAAATCAAGGCTCCATTTGTCTTTTTCGGGTCTATTAACGAGCCCGCAAATTCATAAAAATCTTCTCCTAATGGTAATGTATCTGATTCACTTTTTTTTGTACAAGAAACTAACTCAAGAATATTAAAAACGATATAATCTTCTCGTATCTCATTTGTGTTTTTATTGATAAATTGCAGAGGTAATACCTGAATATTATCTACACCACAATCCTGAAGAACAGTATACATTTTCTTGCTCATGATACACTGCGTTTCAAAAAATTCCCAAAGATGGTCCTCTCCAGTTTCTCTAATTAAACCGCTCAAACCAATTTTTTCTATGGTATCATTTCCCATAATATTAAGAAGAGGGTGATGATCTGGTTCATTATATGTATACACATAGGGTAAGTCTTCATAATCTTCATCAATCTTACGGCCTCTGGTCAAACTATCCTGCGTTCGATTTATGGATTCGACATAAGTGGTCATCGCTCCCGGGTTGCATAAATGATAATACATACTCATCTTTATTAGTATAAAATTTCCTATAAAACATGGTAACGCACCTACCATATCAATACTTGTATTAATTAACCTTCCAAAAATAGTTTTTACGGTAAAAATATACTTCACTGTTTTCAGGGGTTTATAAATCGAAATTATGATTTTACCTATGTGCTAGTCTTCAAAAAACCAAATACTATTAATTTAGTTTAAAAACTCGCCTGCACAACGCTTTTAAAAAATTTGCAGCGGGTAGACTTGTAGTAATTTTAATGTCTTCTAATAGCGTAGTTTCTTCGTCTAAAAATTTTAGAATCTTTGTGCTCTTATTTTTTTGAAATAACCTGGAAAACAAATTCGAACCTATTCTGTTTTCTGTATATAAAACATCCAGAAATAGTAAATCATAGTACCAGAACTTGGTTCTTTTACTAAATTTTGAAAGATCTGTATTACTTTTAAGGTAAGAGGTAAGGGTATTTATTTTCTTAAGAGATATGTTAAATGTATATCCTGTACTAGGTTTTGTCCAGCCTCCAGCTGTACCAATATGCAATATGTTTTTAGAATTATGCTTTCTAAATTCATAACAGGTCATTGGGATACATCCTTTTTCTTTTTCGATAATCTCATATTCATCGATTCCTTTTTCTTTTATGTATCTTGCTATTTCATTTTCATATTCTTTCTCTTGTAAAAGATTTTCAGAAAATAATGTGTATTCAAACAATGCTTCTGTTTCAGAAATAGGTAGCACATACATAAATCGGGTATTGTTTTTCTGAGCTACAGTAAAATCCATAAAAGTAGCTGTTTTAATATCAAATAGAGGGTTTTGTGTTTTTACAAACCATCCTACAAAATGTTGATTCAAAACAGGGTATCGGCTTTGTTTTTTGTATGCTCTGGATAACAGCGCACTATTAAAAACTTTATCTGCAAGATGTATTCGGGTGTTGGTTTCAACTCTAACTATGTTTCCTTCATCGGTTAAAGAAATGATTTCTTCCTGTGAGATGGTGATGTTAGATTTTTCTTTTAAAACTTTAAAAATAAAATCATAAAAATCTTTACTTCTCACAAGCTTATACTGATAAGGCAAGATCTTTATTTGTTTTGAAAAATGAGTGCTTCCAAAATAGATAGTATCCCATTTTTTGCTTACAATTTCATCCCAGATACCTATATCTTTTTCCCAAAAACACCAAGTGCGATCATTCTGATTTTTTAGTTCTTTATCAATTAGCAAGATTTGTTTTTCATCAAAAAAAGAATCCAAAACCATATGATAAGCGAGCATCAAACCCGAAGCTCCTAAACCCGAAATTATGTAATCGTATTTTTGCATATATTATGATAGTCAAATATAAAATGAAAATTCAGCAATATGACTATATCATTAAGTATTTAGGTTTATTTCTTATACATCTTTCTTATCAATCATTTTTAAGTATCAAAACCAGTATTGTTGATGTCAAAACAAATGCTGGTAAAGCTGCGGCAGTACGAACTGGTGCCAAATACTTAAATAGTAGAGAAGACATTAAATGTATAGAAATACTTCTTTAATAACAGTTTTTTAAACTTTTTAAAATAGAGTTTGGTTAACTTTCCTTTTCTTTGCCAAATGATTTCTAACAAGATAAAAGCTCATTTGGCTCTATTGAGCGTTAATATTATATATGGAGCAAATTATCTTGTCGCAAAAGGATTAATGCCTAATAAAATTGAAGCTTCTGCATTGGTATTTCTTCGAATTAGTGGTGCGGGTCTATTGTTCTTAATCCTTAAACTCTTTATTAAAGAACAAGTAGAAAGAAAAGATATTCCTCGCTTAGCATTATGTGGTTTTTTAGGAATTGCTACCAATCAATTCTTTTCGATGAATGGATTAAGCCTCACTTCTCCAGTCGATGCTGCAATTATTATTACTGCAATGCCTATTTTTACAGTAATTATTAGTTATTTCTTGCTTAAAGAACCCTTAACTTTACAACGTATTTTGGGGATATCAATAGGAGGTATTGGTGCTGTTTTATTAATTTATTTAGGAAATTCTGGATTAGGAACCAGCTCTTTGTTAGGAAATATTTTTGTATGTATCAACGCTTTAGCATTTGCATTCTACTTAGTAATTGTAAAACCACTAATGTCTAAGTATAAACCTGTTACTGTAATTGTTTGGACGTTTTTATTTGGGTTTATATTTATGTTTCCGTTTTGTATAGAGAAATTAATTTATACTGATTTTAGCACTTTTGCTACTTCAAATTGGGTTTCTTTATTTTATGTTGTAGTAGGGCCGACTTTTCTGGCATATTTACTTAATATGTTTGCTTTACAGTTTGTAAAACCTACCGTTTCTAGTAGTTATATTTATGTACAACCTGCAGTTGCTATGATTCTTGTGGGTGTTATCTCATATTTTATGGTAAACAGTCAATATAAAGGAGATATCACGATACCAAAATTATTATGTTGTATTTTAATTTTTTGTGGAGTTTACCTCATTAGTAGTGGTCCTTTGAGGTGGTTTAAAAAATCAAATTCCTAATGACAACCACAACCTGTACTACCACAAGATTTTGATGATTTTTTCTTTGTAGAAGAGATTGAAGGTTTCCAAAAGAATTTTTTAATCAAAAACCCTATTGCTCCAACAAAAATTAAAAGCACAATTATATTTTGGATAAGAATACTCATAATATATAAAGTCGTATAAAAATACTAAAACTAACGTTCTTATTTTAAAATTTGATATACAATTAAGGCTACACTGTAAGCAAAGATGCTCATAAAAACAAGCTGAATCATTGGCCATTTCCAGCTGTTAGTTTCTCGTTTTACTATAGCTAAGGTACTCATACATTGCATCGCAAAGGCGTAAAACAATAATAATGAGATACCACTGGCTAAATTAAACAAAGGGCCTCCTGTTGCCTGATTGACCTCTGCGGCCATTCTATTTTTTATCGTTTCTTCCTCATCACTCCCTACACTATATATGGTTGCTAACGTTCCTACAAAAACTTCTCTGGCGGCAAAAGAACTAATAATTCCTATTCCTATTTTCCAATCATAACCCAAAGGAGCTACTATAGGTTCTATAGCTTTACCTGCATATCCAATAAAGGAATATTCTAGTTTGTAAGATGCTATTTTGTTATCTAATTCTTCTTGCGAAAGATTAGGATGTAGCTCTGTTATAATTTCTTCGGCATTACTAAAATTTTCATTTGGTCCAAAACTTGCTAAAACCCATAAAATGATAGAGATTGCCAAAATGATTTTTCCAGCTCCAAAAACAAAAGCCTTTGTTTTTTCGATTACATTTATTATCACATTTTTAAATAGCGGAACTTTATATCCTGGCATTTCGATTACAAAATAAGATTTGCTTTTGATTTTTAATATCTTGTTAAGTAACCAGGCCGATCCGACTGCTGTACCAAAGCCTAGAAAATACAACAACATCAAAGTAAGGCTTTGATAGCCAAATATCCAACCTACCTTTTCATCAGGAATAACTAATGCAATAATAATAAGATATACCGGTAACCTTGCCGAACATGTTGTAAAAGGAACGACCAGAATTGTGATTAACCTTTCTTTCCAGTTTTCTATATTTCTTGTTGCCATTACCGCAGGGATAGCACAGGCTGTACCCGAAACTAAAGGAACTACACTTTTACCACTTAATCCAAACCTACGCATCACCCTATCCATAAGAAAAACTACACGACTCATATAACCGCTTTCTTCTAATATCGAAATAAAGAGAAACAAAAATGCGATTTGAGGAATGAAAATAACAATCCCTCCTAAACCAGGAATAATACCTTCTGTAATCAAGTCGACAAAAGGTCCCGACGGTAGCAAAGCTTTTGTTACTTCACTTAACCATGCAAAAGCTTCATCTATTAAGTCCATTGGATATGATGACCAATCATAAATGGCTTGAAATATCAATAAGAGTATTGCTAAGAAAATAAAATATCCCCAAAATTTATGGGTAAGTATCCTATCCATCTTTGCCCGTATTCCTGTAGCTGCTTTTTCATCTACTATAAGGCCTTTTTTAAGCACATTATTAATAAATTGATATCGCTTAATAGTCTCTTTCTGTTGTAGTCTTTTTAGTTCACTTTCAGGTTTTATCTTAAAATCAGGTGAAACAACTATTTCTTGTTTATCAACTTTCCTGAAATTAACATCTTGAGTTATGATCAACCAAAGCTTATATAAAGATTGATCAGGAAATGCTTTTTGTAATCTACCAAAATAATCTGGTGCAAAAGACAATGCATCAAAACAAGGTTTTTTTGATAATGAGGTATATGATTCTATTAATTTTTTAAGTTCATCGATCCCTTCTCCTTTACGAGCACTTACCAAAGCTATTTTGGTATTTAGTTCTTTTTCTAATAGGGGAATATCTAATGAAATTCCCTTTCTACGCATACGATCTGCCATATTGATAACCAAAATAGTAGGAATATCAAGATCTTTAATTTGTGTAAAAAGAAGTAAATTTCGTTTCAGGTTTTCTACATCGCTTACTACGACAGCTACATCGGGGTAGTCTTTGTCTTTTTTATTAAGTAGTAATTCGATCACTACATTTTCATCTAATGAAGAAGCATTAAGGCTATAAGTACCTGGTAAATCCATAATGTGAGCCTTAACTCCACGAGATAATTTACATACTCCTTTTTTTTTCTCTACAGTAATACCTGGATAATTACCAACCTGTTGATTAAGGCCAGTAAGCAAATTAAAAACAGATGTTTTTCCGGTATTTGGGTTTCCAATAAGTGAAACTTTAATTTGCTTAGCCATAAAAAGAATTGCTATTTAAATAATTTGAACTTCAATTTGGGCTGCAATTTCTTTACGGATGGCAAGATGGCTACCATTTATATTAAGATACATTGGACATTGAAAAGGAGCTGTCTGAAGTAATTCAACTTCGTTTCCCGGCAAACATCCCATTTCTAATAATTTTAGAGGAATAATATCTGAAGTAATCTCCTTAATCAAAGCACGCTGACCTCTCTTAAGTGTAGCAATTGTAGTCTTCAAAGTTTATTTAGATTAATTTTAAACTAAACAAAAGTAATAGAAAAAAATGGTTCTAAAAAACCAATTCATACTAAACTAGGCCTAACAATAAGTTAAATAACTACAATCATTCAAGTCATAACATCTAAAAAGCAATAGAGATTTAACCTTCTAATTTAAGTTATAAACCCCAATATTAGTCTGAAATCTTTGAAATTCAAAGATTTCGGACATTCTTAAGACAACATCAATATAGTTTTGCTCCATCTAAATTTAGTTCAAGGCGGAAACCGAAAAGCCTTAAAAAAAGAGTAGGTAAAAACTCATAAAACCTTATAATCATGCGTCACTTTAAAATTAACTTATTATTCTGTGCTTGTATGATATTTTTAATATCATGTGAGAAAAGTGATCACTTTGTAGAAGATCAGGACGTTTCTTCTGAAATTGAAGAATCTTCTGATACTGATGCAAAAATCATATTAAGTAATGGAAATTCCATTCGTTTTCATCAAATCAACGATGGTGAGTTACAAGGAACTTTTCTTCTTGAAGAAAGCGATTGCGAGTCCTGTTCTGTGCTTAACAACATCACAAAAATTGCCGGAAAAGATATTTCTGAAGCAGATATTTTCTGGGCTCTTTCTGAACCCGGAACAGTAATTCCTTCATTTTTAAAAAACGGGAATAACAGCTTTGATCAAAAAAACAGTAAACAACAAGGTTGGGCACGAAACGTGGCATTGGATCTTCCTATAACCATAGAAACCAATCCTAGCCGAACTATTGTTGCCTGTAAAAACAGTAATTTTACAGGGTCTATCGCCGGAGGTTTTTTAGGAAACCCTGAATTTGTTGCTCTAGACAAAACTCCAAATAATTATAATGGTTTTGTTGATGACTGCGCTAATTTATCTCCTTCTGCTTGTAATAAAGGGACAAGGTATAAACTACATGCAGTAATGCATGGCATAAAAAAATGGAGAGGAAAGATCTGTAGTAAAGCTGTGCAAAGTAGTACTAATGATCATTATATTTCTAATAGTATTGGAGGCCATATCTGCCAAAGCCCTCCTTGTAGTGCATATGTAGGTCCTGAATTATATTTCGAATATTATTCCAATAGAAAATGGAAGTCTATGAAGAATCCATCTGGTCAATATCCTGAAGGTTTTGAGGTACCAGCCAATACTACAAAGGTATATAGTTACTGGTGGAACACATCAACAAAAACCTCTTTTAGATTAAGAGTAAAAAATGCTATGGGTAAAGATCAATTTGACTTTATGATGGATCAACCTGATCCTGTTGTCACCCCACCAGGTGGAGGAAACCCTCCTACCCCAGAAGATTTTCCACAATTACCAGCACATATTGAATTATCACATGGAACTTTGGGAGGGCAAAATTATAGAATTGTGGTAGATTTTACCACTATCATCGATAAGAAACCAAGGATTACTATTCCTGAACAGTTTTTACCTGTTCTTCCAGAATATGATGGAGAGGTAATATTTCCAAACAATTTTTGTGGAATGAGAATCTTAAAAGCAGATCGATTTATATGGGAAACGGGCGATGGACAATTAGTTAATCAAGATCCATATAATTACGTTCCCGAAGATAGTTCAATAGAAAAACTATTTGGTTTTTCTATTTATAATAGCGGGATAGAATTTTCAGGACCTATTGGGGCATGCCATAATAGTAATGAAAACTGGGCATTTCCGTTTCCATTTACAGACACTGGCAATATGACCAATCAACCATTAAGATTAACCATCGAACTTTTATCGGATTCAGAGATCGAATTTTTAAATCATACCCTGCCTGGAAATGAACCTCTTGATGCCCATGAATTATTTGAAGAAGTGGATTTTGATGAACTCATCGCGTTTTATAATGAAACATTTTATGAAGGTTTCGAGCAATGGATTGACGCCGTTTGTGAAGAAAATCCAAATGATTGTCCTCTACAAGATTAAACAATTATAAACTAAAGTAACTTCGAGTGGAGTCAATTTCTGACTTCACTCTATGTTATGTTTATATTTTTCTTTCTTTAAAACAGCAATATCTTCTATCAATCGATCAATATCTTCTGGATTGGTGCCATCATAAAATCCTCGAATACGTTTCTTTTTATCAACCAAAATAAAGTTCTCGGTATGCACCATATCATATGGTCCACCATCTCCATCAGACTTGGCAGCCAAATAGGATTTACGTGCTAAATCATAAATCTGTTTTTTATCTCCGGTAACCAGGTTCCACTTAGCATCATCTACTCCTTTTTCGATAGCATATTTTTTTAGCCTGGCGACACTATCTATGGTTGGCGTTACAGAATGCGAAAGCAAAAGCACATCACCATCATCTCTTAACCGCTCCTGCACCTCTTTCATATGTCCTGTCATAATAGGACAAATTGTTTGACAAGTCGTAAAGAAAAAATCTGCCACATAAATTTTATCTTCATAATTTTTCTGAGTTACTTCTTCTCCATTTTGATTCGTTAATTTAAAATCCGGAATTTTATGATATTTACGAATATACTGCACTGTACTATCTACCAATTTTGTATTCACCATATCGGGTTCATACACGGGTAAAACTCGATTGGGTTTAAGAATTGAATATATTATAGAAATAATAATAACAGATAATACAAAAAGTACAATTGCGAAAAATTTGTATTTAGAAAAAAACTGAAGCATATTGATTTATTATGCTTACAAAATTACGAGGATTATCACTTATAAAAAGGTCGTTTTCATTAAAAAAATCCTAAATCTACCGAACTGTGTGGTAGTTTTTTTTCATATACTCTTCTAAAAGGTTACTTTTGCGTGATTTAATTTTGAACAACGACTTATGAGTCCATTTTTTATAAAAGCAATACAGTTACTATTAAGTTTATCTATTCTGATCGTATTACACGAATTGGGACACTTTATTCCTGCCAAATTATTTAAAACAAGAGTAGAAAAATTCTATTTGTTTTTTGACATAAAATTCTCACTGTTTAAGAAAAAAATAGGTGAAACCGTTTATGGTATTGGTTGGTTACCTCTAGGAGGATATGTAAAAATAGCCGGAATGATTGATGAGAGTATGGATAAAGAGCAGATGGCTGGTCCACCACAACCATGGGAATTTCGATCTAAACCTGCATGGCAAAGATTGATTATCATGCTAGGTGGTGTTACTGTAAATATCATCCTTGGATTCTTAATCTATATGGCAATTATATTTACGTGGGGAACCAATTATGTTGGTTTTGATGATATGCCAAATGGTTTTGCCGTAGAAGATTCATTTAAAAAATTAGGGTTTGAAGATGGAGATCGAATTCTTGAAATAAACGGTAAGACCTTAGAAGATGTAACACAAATCAACCACTATTTGTTTATGCGTGATGTCAAAAACATTAGTGTTTTACACCAAAATGGAAATAAAGAAACAATCCAAATTCCTGAGAATATAGGAACAACTATGTTTGAATCTGGAGTTTTACGACCTTTTTCTCCTATAAACAAACCTATTATAGATAGTACATATCTCGAAATAGCTGAAAAAGCTGGTCTTAAAAAAGGAGATAAAATAACTGAAGTAAACGGAAAACCTATACAGTATTGGCATGAGTTTAGAAAAACAATTCAAGAAAGTAAAGGCACTCCTATTGCTCTAAATTATGTAAGAAATAATGAGACTAATTCTACTTCGATAACTCCAAACGAAGATGGTCTAATTGGTGTAGTAGTTAAAAATGGGTATAAAGTTCAAGAAAAAAAATATTCTTTTGGAGAAAGCATTACCAAAGGTTTTGATTTTGGATATTGGACTTTACATGATTATATAGCACAGTTTAAATATGTATTTACCAAAAAAGGAGCTAGCCAGGTAGGTGGATTTGGTGCGATTGGAAATCTTTTTCCCGATGCCTGGAACTGGAGAGCTTTTTGGGGAACCACAGCTTTTATTTCTATTATTTTGGCATTTATGAATATCCTTCCTATCCCGGCATTAGATGGGGGTCATGTAATGTTTTTATTATACGAAATTATTGCAGGTAGAAAACCCAACGATAAGTTTATGGAGTATGCACAACTTGCAGGCTTTATTCTTCTTATCGCTCTATTGCTATTTGCCAACGGTAATGATATTTACCGGGCGATTTTTGATAAATAGCCAGAACTTAAATAAATAGAGATTTTAGATTCTTTTATTAAGAGATAAAAATCAAGTCAATAAATCCAGGTTTATTGACTTGATTTTTTTACACCTTAATGTAAACAGCTTCTTTCATTTTTTAGATAGCGTCTCACAATTTGAGACCAATACATATTAGTTTTACATCAGTTATCGATCAAAAGATAACTTAAAAATAATGTATCATTAAATCAATTAAAAAATGAAAAACCTAATCGAATTAACAAGTTTAGAAGCTAAATGTATTAATGGTGGTACTGAACCACATTCTACAAATGTATACGATGATGGAACTGGCGGTGGATGTATTCCTCCATTCTTCCCTCAATTTCCTAAACCATTTCCAGGAGGAGAGCCTATTTTATTTTAAACGATTCTTATCTGGGTCAAAAAATAAGAAGTACGTTTCTTGTTTAACAAAAACCGCGTTAAAAACCTCAACTACAAACATATAGTTGAGGTTTTTAATAAAACAAGGATTAATAAAAGAAATAATATTTATCAAATACTGAATAAATAACCCGAAAAAATCAAAAAAATCTTTTTGAGATATAAAAAATAGTATATATTTGCACTCGCAAAAAGAGAAAAACACTCTATATTTGCAAAAATAAATTCCTCCTTAGCTCAGTTGGTTAGAGCATTTGACTGTTAATCAAAGGGTCCTTGGTTCGAGCCCAAGAGGGGGAGCAAAAGTCCAACAGAAATGTTGGACTTTTTTGTTTTATAATTCCGTACAAGTTTTATTTGTTTTATATAGAACAAAATCAAGAATATTTGCTGTACATTATTAAGAAGATCTAGATCTAGGGCTATTAATAATCAAACGAATCAGGTATGGCATTCAACTAAAAAGCACTTATGAATATAAGCCAGAGTACCATTAAATAATCTTTGTAGGATTTAATTTATTGTTTCAAAACCCTTTTTAAACCCCTTAGAAATAATCAATTCTCATTATTTGGTGAGTACTAAAACATAAAACAGAGTATTAACAAAATATTATCTTGTTAAAGAAAAACTAAATTACTAATTTTGCGATCAACTGTATTGCACACATAAAATTACTTACTTCCCCCCTCTTGGTAATGGTAATACAGTACTTCTTAAAACCACAGACCAAGAGAACATAAAATGTCTCTAAATTAAATTGCCCCTATTATCTCCATAATTGGTTTGCAAAGATGTGCTGCCATTTAAAATTATTAATTGACTATGATATATACAAAAAGTATATGCCATAACACTTTGTATTATACGTTAGAGATCAACTATTTTAAATCTATAGTTATGAAAAAACTATTACTTATTTGTTTACTTTTTCATTTGGGGAATCTGTATATCTCTGCTCAAGCAGATTATATAAGCTGGGAATTTAGAGGAGGAAGACTCCTTGCCAACCCAGATGGCACATCTACCGGGCCAGGACCAGAACCTGCAGGGTTAGACGTTGCTGCCACACCACTAACTCCACCTGCCTTTGGCCGTCTTAGATCTGCTGTATTAGGAGATTTGGACAATGATAATGATTTGGATTTTATTTCGGGTAGTCAAGGAGGGACTGTTCATTATTTTCAGAATACAGGAACTGTTACTGCACCTAACTGGGTAGCAGCATCCATACCCACTTTGGATACCATAAAAATAAATACCTATAGTAGCACTAGTACTTTTAGAAATCAAAACAGACCACAACTGGTAGATATTGATGATGATGGTGATTTAGATCTATTTATTGGATCCCAATATAATTATGAAGGTTCTACTCTTGATGATGTTCGTTTCTATAGAAATGTGGGCACACCAGAAATACCGGTATTTGAATATATTCCTATGTGTATCCCTGGTCTTTTAGATCAGAATATTGCAGAATTTCCTGGTCTTGGCTTTGTAGATCTTGATAATGATACGGATCTTGACCTGGTTGCTTTAGGTAGTGATAAAATGACGTACTATAAAAATATAGGCACCAAAGAAAATCCTAATTTTGAATTGCAATCTGAAGCAGATAGTCCCTGGGATGATGAAAGTGCATATACTAATATGGATGTACCCATACCAGTATTTGAAGATTTTGACAAAGATGGTGACTATGATATGTATTTTATGATTGATACCGGTTTTGTTAGATGGATAGAAAATGTTGGAACTGCAACAACTCCTAATTTTGCTTCTTCTCCTCAACAATCATTTAATGGTGAATTGACCAATGGGGAAATTGGAAGTTTTCCGACTATTGCTTTTGGAGATGTAGATGGAGATGGCCTTAAAGATGCAGTTTTAGGGAGTTTTCACGTAGCCAGATTTGCATGGTTTAGACAAGTTCCTGTATGCATACCGCCAACCATATCAACCGTTACTGCAACACCTGTAACATGTGAAGGAGAAACTTCTACCATAACTATTACTGGCAATCTTAATATCGCCTCTACCTGGTCGATATATACCGATTCTTGCGGAGGTACATTAGTAGGCACAACAACAACAAATACTTCTACTATTGAGGTTACCCCTACTGCGCCAAGCACCACTTATTATATTAGAGGAGAAGATAATAGTATCTCTTGCATTGACGAGACAACAGCAACCTGTACAACGATTACTATTATTGTTAACGCTATCGATGATCCAAGTTTTAGCTATAACGCAAACGATTATTGTAAAGGAGACCCTAACCCAACACCAACAATTACAGGATTAACAGGTGGAGTGTTCTCTAGTACGGCAGGACTGAGTATTGATCCCGGGACAGGAGTAATCGACATTGCTGCCAGTACAACAGGATCTTACACAGTAACCTATACCACTACCGGAACCTGTCCTGATTCTAGCAATGTTCTTGTAGATATCATCGAATTAGACGACCCAAGTTTTAGCTATAACTCAGGTAATTATTGCAAAGAAGATGCTAACCCTACTCCCTCGATTTCGGGATTGGCTGGTGGAGTATTTTCTAGCACAGCAGGATTAAGCATTGATCCTAATACTGGGATAATCGATATTGCTACCAGCACAACCGGATCTTACACAGTAACCTATACCACTACAGGAACCTGCCCTAATTCTAGTAATGTTCTTGTAGATATTACTGAATTGGATAATCCAAGTTTTAACTATGATACAGACAATTATTGCAAAAGTGATTCTAATCCAACACCAACAATTACAGGAACAGCTGGTGGGGTATTTTCTAGCACAACGGGATTGAGTATTGATCCCGGAACGGGAGTCATTGATATTGCCGCTAGTACAGCAGGATCCTACACAATAACGTATACTACACCTGGAACATGCATTAACTCCAGCACAACAGATATAACGATAAATGCATTACCCGATGTAACAGTAACAAATAATTCTCTAACCTACACAGCCATTCAAACAGATGCAACATATCAGTGGATTAATTGTGAAACAGATCAACCTATATCTGGAGAAACAAATCAATCATTTACTGCATCCAAAAATGGTTCGTATGCTGTTGATATTACACAAAATGGGTGTACAACCAGATCTTCTTGCATTGTAGTCGATACTATTCAACAAGAAGATACAATATCTACCTTTAAACTATACCCTAATCCAACTGATGGAGTTGTAAATCTTACGATTACTGTAAAAAAAGTTTCTATATATAATTACTACGGAAGAAAAGTATTTGAAACCTCTAACTCTACTTTTGATATTTCATCTCTTAAATCTGGAGTATATTTTATGGAGGTTGAAACGAGTAAAGGAAGAACCATAAAAAAGATTGTACGTCGATAAGAAAACAGACGTAAAACGTAAAACTTAAATCTTAATACAAGGCCTCCAAAGAAGAGGTCTTGTATTAAGAAGAATATCATATAAAGCTTTGTTTAAAAAAATGTGTAATATCTAATTCCCTTTAACGATATCTTGCTTTTACCTTACTCACAAACTCTGGTGATAAACCCAAATAAGAAGCGATCATATACTGGGGAACTCTTTGTGAAAACTTCGGATTACTTAACACAAATTGTTTATAAAGATGTTCTCCTGAAAGACTACGAGTATATTTAGTCTTATTAATATGGGCAATATGGGTTTTTTCGGTGATTATTCTAAATAATCTATCAATTTTAGGAAGTTTGGCAGATAATTCATCAAAAGAATCTTGATGTAATTCTAATATTACTGAATCTTCAATAGTTTGAATAAAATTTTCTGAAGGGCTTTGATTAATTAAGCTATTATAATTTGTAAACCACCATTCATCAATACCAAAATCAAGAATTCGTTCGACTCCTTTTTCATCAATATAATATGATCTTACACATCCTTTTACAATAAAATATCTTGCTTTACAGATTTTTCCTTCTTCTAATACATATTCTTTCTTTTTGAACTTTCTTACCTTAAGATGTCGATAAAATAGCCCCATTTCTTCATCAGAAATATCAATATAATTTCTAATATATGCCGCCAGAGTAGTAATCATAACCTTATAAATTGTGAGGTTTTTAAAATACCACATCCTTGACATATTAACAAGGAAAAAGAATGTTCTATTTTGATGATAAAACTAACAAGTATTCCTTCTATATTTCCTCTGTATAACTTCTAAAAATACTCTCCACAGATTTTCTAAAATTCAACAAAAAAGACTGTCTTTTCAGACAGTCTTATAAATTTCAAAAGAATAATCTTTAGTACGGCATGCAAGTCCCATAACCACCATATGGAGATATAGAGCAATACCAATCCCATTCTCCTATGGCTTCTAAACAATCCCTTTTAGTTCTACATCCAACAGGATGTTGTATTCCTCCATTAATAGTTTCTTGTTGTTTTTTGTTTAATTGCTGAACATCTTTTAACCTTAGAATTTTTGATAACATAATGTATTAGATTTAAATTGAATTATAAAACTTACCTACTCTATTAAAAGGTTTTCGGCTTCCCCTTTTATCAAAATATTATCATTAACAACACTTTGACTTTCTACTCTAAGGTATGATCTAACAAAGAGAGAGAAAAACATAACCCCCGTATATTAGATAAAATGAGGAGCAACAAAACACTTATGATAACTTATAAAACCTAAAAAATTCGGACTGGTTAAGAAAGGTAAATCTAAAATACGTCACGCCCGCTTTGACAATTGCAAAGACTCTCATGAGTTCCTGTATCATCATCTGTAACCTCACATTCTCCACCTTTTACCATTCTCATTGCGCTGTGGTTAATTCTGGTAATGGTAATTTTTTTAAGGCTAATCCTTTTGTTTTGATGTTTTTTCATGATTATAATAGTTTAATATTTATAAAATAATATACTTTCTATATAGCGTGGATCATAATTTGTTAACCGCATTTTGAATAAATTGCGGTAGGAATTAGAAACTACTTATCTATGAAAATACTATCCTAAATTTTCGATTTTTTTAATATAATAAGAAGGGTTTAAGCCCGTTTTGGATTTAAAATGTTTGGTAAAAGAATTATCGCTTTTATATCCTATTTCTGAAGCAATAGATTTAATCGAAAAAGATCTAAACTTCTTGTCATTTTTCAATCTTTTTAATACATATTCTATCCTTAAATCATTGATATAATCATTAAAACTTTTTTCTTTATGTATTTTGATAATTTTTGAAAGGTACGTAGTATTAGTTTTTACTTTTTTGGCCATCGTACTGAGACTACAATCAGATTTCAAAAAATATTCCTGACTCTCTAATCTATCTAATCCTTTTAGCACATTATTGATTTTATCATCATCGATTATAATCTCCTTAGCACTATCTTTAGACCCTATTATTTCTGTTTTGCGTTCAGATTCCAGATTAGATATTTTGTCCATCAAATCGTTAAATATAGTTTTATTCACTTTTTGTCTCCTATAAAACAATCCCCCAACTATTATCAACGATACTAACAATATCAATACTACTATTATACCATACCGTACTTCTTTTTGTTGTTTATTCTCGAGTTCTTTTATAGTCTTTCCTAGCTCCTGGGTATCTTTATTGTATATTTTATTGACAGTTTTATCCTTCTCGTCCTGAAATTTAGCCTGAAGTACGGTATACTTGTTAAGCCAATATTTAGATTTTCTCTCATTTCCTATAGCCTCATTACAGTCTGCTAATAATCGATATGCTTCTAAAACCCTGTCATTTCTTGAATCTTTTTTTTCTAACAAGTCCAATATTCGATCCAAAGATGCAATTGCCTTTCTGTATGCTCCTTGTTTATAATAACAACGGGCAAGAAAATAATGCAGATTCAGTATAGATTTTTTTTGCTTAATCTTATGAGTATTCACAATATCTTCTACCCGATACAAATACTCAAATGCCTTAGGCAGATCGTTTCTATAAAAAAATACTGCCCCTTTTTTAGTGTTTAAATCGATGGTTCCAATATGGTAACTTATAGGTTTACTAAGTCTAATTCCTATTTCAGCATAGTAAAGTACAGAATCATATTTCTTTTGATCCATATATATTTCGCTAATAATAGTGATTAGATTGACATGGTTTTTACCATTTTTAAAAGAAGAGTTCTCTGCAAGTTTTAAGGAATGTTTGCATACTTCTAAAGCCTTATCTAATTGCTTCATTCTTCTACGAATCATAGTAATCCCAGAATTTGCAACAATCTCATATTTAATATTTCTATTCTTTTGTGCAATTTCCAAAGCCTTGTAATAGGTATCTAGCGCTTTTTGATTTTTCCAATCCTTAAGATAAGAGTTGCCTAGTTTTAAATAAATAGCGCATAAAAACAGATCGTAGTTAGCCTGTTTTGCAGCTTTAGCTGCATGGTTAAAATAATATGCACTTCTTTCGTAGTTTCCTGTCTTGTAAAAAGAAAGTGCTATATAATAATACTCATTAGTCTTGGCACTATCCTGATTTTTGAGACTAGAAAGTACTAGTTCGTATATTTTTGCCTCTGCTGGTGTAGATGTCTTTATAAATCTTCCCAATTCTTTAGAGGATTTACCAACAAGGCTATCAGGCACTGGAACATCTTTTGTTTGAGCAAACACTCCCGTGGTTAAGAAAACAGATAATCCAATAGAAAAAAATAAGGGTGTTAATAAAATTCTTTTAAAAAAAATCATTAGTCCGGATATGATACAACTATCCAAATGTAACAATTACTTTTTTAAGATATTAGGTTCTTCCAGAATCGCCAGAGGGTAATTAATTTAAGTAATCCTAGTCGATTTATTTCTTTTTACTACTTTTTGCAAAAGGGTTAAAATCCAAACATAATTGCACCCAATACTCGAGATCTTCATCCATATCAAAACCATCAGGAGTAACAAAAACAAAACCTTTCATAGGCCTACCGGTAAAATCCATGGGTTGACACCCCTCCTTTTTCATAGCTTCTTCGGTTGCATCTACTCCTATTCGTGCCATTAGTAAATCCATTTCCTTTTTCTTACTAAAATGGATGCCGCAACACATTTTGTTATCGACCATAAAACATAACCCTCCCATCATTTTCTTTTCATAAAAATCGGCTTTTCGTTCTCTAAAAATCTGACGAATACGATCTGCTATAAATTCATTGTATGCCATAATAGTTATTGAATTGCTTTTGATAAATATTCATTTACAGGACGCATCGTTTGCCAATACGCCATCATTTCTTTAACCAAAACATTACTACTAATCAAACCCGGAGCTTCTTCTCCAACAAAATAGAACTGTTTATTAGCAATTAATGATTCTTTTTTACATGCGTCTTGCCATTCTTTGGGAATACGTTTCATTGTTTCGCCTCTAATTTCTCCAAATTTCTGTACAAAACTTTTTTCTTCTAATAAATTTCTAAATGTATTAGGTGATTTACTAATCTTGGTTCTTATTTTATACAACTGTTCTTTTGACGGGCTAAAACATCCACCCATAATACCAACCATTTCTGGGGAGAATCGTAAAAATATACCTGGAATACTTTTGTCTTTACGTCCACCACTTGAAATGAAAGCGGTATAATGTAAATTATAGGGAGATTTATCCTTAGAGAAACGAATATCTCTATTAATCCTAAGTACACAATCCTTAGGTTCAACTTGTAACGTTGGATCTAATTTTTGTATTTCTTTAATCATAGAGTCGACAAATACCTCGAAAGGTTTTTTTATACTGGTCTCATATCTTTTTTTGTTCTCATGAAACCACTCTTTATGATTATTCTTTGCCAGCTCCTTAAAAAAAGTCACAAAATCTTCTGTAAAATAGTGCATCGATACGCAATTAAAATTAGTAAAAAAACAAATTAAGTATCTCTTGTCATATTAAATTTTTCAGCTTACTAATGTGACAAGAGATACAAAATGCTACTTCATAGAATGAAAAGCCACTCTATTTCCTTCGGTATCCAGGAAAATGGCCATATATCCATTTTCTCCCAGTGAAGTTTTCGGCATCAAAATCTTCCCTCCTGCTTTTTCTACACGAGCCAAAGGAATAGATAAATCATCACCGCCATTAAGGTAAGCAAATGTACCTTCTTGTGAAGGTTTATTACCATTACCATGAGTAATACAACCTCCTACGCCTCCATCTTTATATGGGAAAAAAGCCATTTTAAAATCCATCTCCATAGGTTGCAGTTCGGCTTCTAAAATCACATTATAAAATTGTATTGCTCTCTCAAAATTAGTACTTGGTATCTCAAACCAGCTAATTGCATTTGACATGATATTATAATTTATTGGTTTCTAATATCTCAAAGGTAAGTGATCCTATGTGTCAAAAAAATTATATTTTTACAAAAACATAGGTTTCTAAAATGAAAAAAAACGAAGAATTATTTTACCTGATTCAATCATTATCTAAAAGTGAAAAGCGATATTTTAAATTAAGCACGCAAGGAAATGAATCTTCAGAATACTTAAATCTTTTTGATGCAATAGAAGCTCAAAAAGAATACAACGAAGCTCAAATTAAAGCTCTTTTTAAAGATAAAGCATTTGTAACACAATTAACTACAATAAAAAACTATCTAAAACAACGCATTCTTCAATCGTTAAGGAATTATCATTCTAGAATTTCAAAAAATGCAGAGCTTATGGATATTATTCGCAATGTGGAAATCTTATTTCATAAAGGCCAGTACACTATCTGTTTAAGCGAATTAAACCGGGCCGAAAAAAAAGCAAAAAACTTCCAACAGGATGTTTTACTTTTTCATATTCAGGATTGGAAAAGAAAAGTACATCAGGCGTTATATCCCCAGGATTTTGAGACATTTAAAACTATTATTCAAAAACAAAAAGAAACACTCGAATCTACGAATGAATACATTAGTCTTTTATTGGCCAATATAGATCCCACTCAATTCTCATTATCACACAAAAAAAGCGTTTCGTTACAAAACAAAACCCTTAAAACACTGCATAAATACAGAAAACAACTCCTGGCTAAACATACCGATAAAGCAAAACAAACTCTAGAAGATCTCATCAAAGAATGGGAACAAAATCCTGAATTGCTAAAAGAATACTTTGCCATGTATTTTTCTGTAAATAACAACCTTCTTGGTTTTCTTGTGTTTAAAAAACAATACAAAGAGGCTTTTGTAAGAATCTTACTATTAAAACAAAAAGCACTTGCCATTGGAACTATCTCTGCAGCTTTGATTAAAGAAAAACTAAGACTCTACAACATAGAACTTGAAATCCACAGGAACCTAAAAGAACTACATACCACTCACAAAATTATTGATGAAATTCAAAATTTTATTGAGCTTCATAAAAGTCTTGTTCCAAATAATTATTGGCTATCTTTTCGTTTTCAGTTTGCAAATATTTACTTCTTAAAAAAAGATCATAAAAAAGCATTACAATGGATCAATGACATCCTTAATCATCAAACTAAAAAAGATCGAAAAGACCTAATCACTTATACTTACTGGTTAAACTTATTGGTTCACTATGAGCTAAACAATGGGTTTACACTACGATATTTGATAAATTCTATGAAAAAGCATCTTAAAAAACAAAAAAACATAGTTTTCTATGAAAAAAGCATCTTAAAGT
This sequence comes from Aquimarina atlantica, assembly GCF_000626715.1. Lineage (GTDB taxonomy): Bacteria > Bacteroidota > Bacteroidia > Flavobacteriales > Flavobacteriaceae > Aquimarina > Aquimarina atlantica. The sequence goes on from NZ_AQRA01000011.1 coordinate 125,546, forward strand.
TTTTATCAAAAACTGTCGAATATGATGTTATCGAGAAAAGAAAAGCTTTTACGATACTTAAAGAACAACTTGAGGAACATCCAATTCCTAATCATATACTTGGATATATTGATTTTAAAGAATGGATAAATAGAAATTGCTAACTTCTTGATAAAAATCGAAAAGAGATGCATGTACAATTTTATGGTTTTGATTACCTCCTTCTCGTAGCAAATTCTATTCGTTAACTATATTTTTTATAAAAAAATTGCGTAACCGAATGATTACACATATATTTGTAACCAATCGGTTACTTAAAATTATGAGAAGAGATGTCTTTCAAGCAATAGCGGACCCTGTTAGAAGAGAAATTATAGAGTTACTGGCAGACGAAACATTAACCGTAAATACGGTAGCCCAAAAATTTGATGTTAGCCGTCCTGCAATTTCAAAACATTTAAAAATCCTGAAAGAATGTGGAATAATAACTATCAACAAACAAGGCAGAGAGCGGCTTTGCCAAATCCAACCTAAAAATCTTATTCCCGCTTTCTTATGGATAGAACAATATCGAAATCTGTGGGAAGACAGACTCGATTCTTTCGAAAATTATTTAACCAAATTACAAACAAAAAATAAAGAAAATGAGTAATCAAAGTGAAGCAAACAATCGAACCGTAACCTTAAAAAGAACCTTTAATGCACCTATAAAATTAGTTTGGGAAGCCTGGACTCACTCCGAACATATCGCTCAATGGTGGGGGCCAAAAGGAATGAACACAAAAGTAATTGAGCATGATTTTAGGGTTGGTGGTAAGTGGAAATACGCTATGCAAATGCCAGATGGAAACGAATTCATTTCTGATGGGGTGTATTTAGAAATTGTTAAGTTCGAAAAAATATGCTCATCTGCAAATTTCAAACCCATGACCGAAGGTGTAGAAATACAAGCTCTATTTGAGGAAAATGGAGATAAAACTAATTTTACTTTTAATGTAGTACATCCAACAGAAGAATATTGTGAGCAACAAACAAAAATGGGTATTATGAATGGTTGGGGTTCTGTTTTTGATAGACTTGGAGAATTTCTTGAAGAAAAATAACATTTTTTTTAAACGATATGCCTGAAGAAATTAAAATAAGAGAACTACAAAAATCTGATGCATTTTCAATAGCTGAACTTTCTGTACAACTTGGCTATCAAATTGATGAGTCTCTAATTACAAAACAGATTACTTCAATAAATTCTAATAAGGATCATTTTGCATTTGTAGCTGTTTTAAATACAATAGTTATTGGATATATACATGGGTTCCTTTCGATTAGATTAACATCTTCTCCCTTTTTAGAAATCGGAGGGCTTATTGTTAGTAAAAAATACAGAAGGAATAGAATCGCTAGTACTTTGGTCAGGCATCTAGAAAATCACGTTAATGATTGTAAAACCATTAGGGTAAGATGTAATGTAAAAAGAAAATCTGCACATAAGTTTTATCTAAATCAGAATTTTATTGAGAAAAAAGAACAAAAAATATTCGAACGAACACAAGATATGCCTTAAATTAAGCTGCTTAGGATAAAAAAACAATACTCGTTATCACGAAACGAGGTACCAAAATTTGCATCAACATAAATCCACCAGAAAAAATAGTAATTGACAATACCGGTTTTGGAAATTTGAAAATGGTAAAAATCCAGAATACAAGGCTACGGCATAAAATAATGTCGTTCCGCATGTTAACCAATAGTGAATTACCGAACGTTTGGTAAAATATTTTTTATTTGTACATTTGCATATGAGACCACAAAAAGTAAATGATCAAGATTTATTAGAAGGATTAATGTCTGTTATTCGTTCTAAAGGCTATGATGGTTCGAGTCTTAATGAACTTGCTGGTTCATCGGGTTTACAGAAAGCAAGTTTATATCATCGTTTCCCTAATGGGAAAAAAGAAATTACAGCTGTCGTTCTGGATTATGTAGAAAAATGGGTGACCGATAATATTCTTTCTCTTTTATCTGATACTAATATACCACCATCTGAAAGGCTTGAAAAAGCACTTATAAACATAGATGATCTTTATGGAGGTGGCCAAAAGACATGTATTTTAAGAGCCTTAACAATGGACTCGAATCTCGAATTATTTGGAGAACAATTAAGTCAAATCATGAGTCAATGGATTACAGGTTTTAATACTTTAGGAGTTGCATTTGGTTTGTCTGAAAGTGATGCAAAGAGTAAAGCAGAGCAAACCTTAATTTTAATACAAGGAAGTCTAATTGTATCTAAAGCTTTGTCCGACCTCTCTCCTTTTCAAAAAACCCTGGCATCTATAAAAGCGATGTATAGCTAGTAAAAAAATACATCATACAATACTTACGTATTATATCGAATAAAATTAAATTGATTTATGAAAATTGTCGTGTAGCATTATTTTTTATATATTTACAAACCGACCGGTTGGTCTATATATAAAATTAATTCATGGATACTAGATCTCATCTTATAGAAACCGCTTTCAAACTATTCTTAGATAAAGGATATAGCAGTACATCAATGGCAAACTTAGTAGAGTCTTCGAAACTTTCTAAAGGTGCTGTTTATCATCATTTTGAAAATAAAGAAAAATTATACATAGAGGTAATTGACAAATATTTCCTGTTTTATTTTAAGCAAGTAGATCTGGATGCTATGAAAGACATGAATTTAACAGAGATGGACATTATTTTAAAAGATTTCTTTAGTTCATTTATTCCCAAAACAATCACAATTACCCCAAAAGGAGTCTCACGACATTTTATTTTGTTTTTTGAAGCTTTCGAAATCCATCCAACATTTAAAGAGTATGTACGAAACTTTTATGACAAACTTAGAAAAGTGCTGGAAACAGGGTTTAAAAAAAACAAATCAAAAAATCCCGAAAACGATGCCATAATCCTAATTTCAAAGTATGAAGGTTTGCTATTTTGGCAATCCGTATTTCCAGAACAAAACATAGAACAAATATTATTAGAAATTTAAACCGAATATGAACCTATTTAAAAAAGCACTAAAAGTAACGGGCATTATATTAGTAGTATTACTAATAGGACTATTTATATTCTTATTAACAATAAGTCCTGGGTCAACTCCCGTATTTAAAGATGAACAAGGTGATAGTATTAAAAACAGTATTGCCGAGATGAAACATATTCCCATTGGTGGTATAGAACAATTTGTATTAATTAGAGGCAAAAACATAGCCAATCCAGTATTATTAGTTCTTCATGGGGGACCTGGTGCTACAGAAACACCGATGTTTAGAAAACATAATAGCGATCTAGAGGAACATTACACCGTTGTATATTGGGATCAAAGAGGCTCGGGAAAATCGATAATTTCTGATATCCCTATAAGTACTTTTACTCTCGACAGATTTATTGAAGATACTAATGAGGTTACAAAATATTTAAAAAAACGATTTAAAAAAGATAAGATATTCTTATTGGGACATTCCTGGGGATCATTATTAGGTATAAGTACAGTTTATAAATATCCTAACGACTACCATGCATACATAGGAACGGGTCAAATCGGGAATGTAGATAAAAACGAACAAGTAGCATATCGATTTGCCTTAAAAAAAGTAACTGAAGATCAAGATACAATTGCTATTAATCGTTTAAAAAAAATTGGTGGGTTTACCAACAGACCTATTGATATAGATCTATTAAAAAGCCGAATGTATGTATCAAAATACGGTAGTCTCTATAAAGAAAATAGCGTTTTAGATGTATTTGTTACACCTATATTATATAATAAAGAATATACCATAAGTGATAAATATAATGCTATAACTAACGGAACCGATATTGAAGCAATCATACAATCTCCCGTTTTTAATTTATTTGAAACAGTTTTCAAAACCGATCTAACAAAAACTATAGAAGAATTAAAGGTTCCTGTTTATTTTTTACAAGGTAAGCATGATTACCTTACCAATTATGATATAGCAAAAGAGTATTTTGATGTTTTAAAAGCTCCCAAAAAAACATTCATTACTTTTCATAAATCTGCACATTTTCCTCCTTTTGAAGAACCAAAAAAATTTAATGATTTTCTGATTAATAATGTCCTCATTAAAAACTCTAAATAAATATCAATCTAGTAATAACCTTATAATAAATTGAAAATATTGATGCGTTTTAAAAAGTAGAATTTATATTTTACATTCAAAAAAAAATACTTTGGTAACAAAAACAGAGCATGAATTAAAAAATCACTGATTAGTTACAACATATGCATAAAAGCAAAATACAAATAAGAAGGGCCAAAGATTCTGACTTTTTGTCTATTCATCATTTTATCGAAATATTAGAAAATCAAACCTTCAAAAAAGAAAAACAAGAACAGATTTTTCTCGAAAACATAAAGAATCGTAACAACATATATCTTGTAGCTATTGTTGAAAATGAAGTTGCTGGTTTTTTAAGTTGCCACGTTCAAAATTTGCTTCATCATAATGGATTGATTGGCGAAATTCAGGAAATGTTTGTAACAGAAAGTTGTCGTGGTTTAGGAATTGGATATCAATTAATAAATCAACTCAAAAAGATTGCCAGAGAAAAAGAAATTATTCAGTTAGAAGTTACTTCAAATATTAAGAGGGAAAATGCTCATAGCTTTTACAAAAACCAAGGTTTTATAAATACTCATAAGAAATTTGTTTGTAAATTCAATGAATAAAAAAACAGGTGTCAACAATCATGAACAAAATATTCCTCTTGATATTGATCTCATTTCTATACCATAAAGGGTACAGTCAAACAAAAACTATTCATGTATATGTAGCTTTGTGTGATAATGAGAACCAGGGAATCGTTCCTGTTCCAGAAAAATTGGGAAACGGTAAAGATCCGAAACATAATTTATACTGGGGCGCTGGTTATGGGGTAAAATCTTTCTTTAAATTTAAAGCAAAGGACTGGAAACTAATAAAAGATTTTGAAACCGATAGTCCCGTACTACTAGATAGAGTTTTATTTAAGCATAGTATCAAAAATATTTATTTATTAGCTGATGCATATGATGGTGCAAAAATCCAAACCTGCATTGAAGATTTCCTAGAGGCATCTAATTCTCAAAATCCTATTTCGATCCATATAGACTCAGAAACATTAAGATTTGGCGGAGATGCTGATTTGCTTTCATATATCGGTCATGATGGTTTAATGGAATTTAACGTAGATATTTCATACAAGAAAGAAGTGGTTAAAAAAAGAGATGTTATCGTTTTAGCATGTTACAGTCAAAATTACTTTTCAAAAGAAATAGCGCAAGCAAAAGCAAATCCAATTTTGTGGACTACACATTTAATGGCTCCCGAAGCATATACATTAAAATCAGCAATCGATGGTTGGATCAAAAATGAAACAGGCAAACAAATTGAAGAAAGAGCAGCTCAAACTTATAATACCTATCAAAAATGTGGTATAAAAGGTGCAAGAAATCTGTTTACTACTGGTTTTAAAAATTAGTTTGTAACTATTTATAACCGGCAGTACTAGAAATAATTTATTTAAGATATTACAACAAAACCAGAAATAAAAAATGCCATACACTCTTCTAAGAGAAAATATAGATAAACACATTCAGTTTTCTGATGCAGAATTTGAAACCTATAGCTCTTTCTTTTATCCTAAGACAATTTCTAAAAAAGAATATTTACTTAGACAAGGTGATATATGTAGGTTTGAAGGTTTTGTAACCAAAGGCTGTTTTCGTGTATACACTATAGATAATGATGGTAATGAAAATGTTTTATATTTTGCTGTTGAAGATTGGTGGGTAACTGATATAGATAGTTTTACAAATCAAGCTCCTGCTCTTTTATCTATTCAATCTTTAGAAGATAGCGAAGTTCTTCTGATCAATAAAAAAGACAAAGAACAACTATATCAACAAATGCCTAAAGTAGAAAAGCTATTTCGTATAATGACTCAAAAAACTTTGGTTTCTTTACAAAGAAGATTAATACGAAACCATTGTTATACAGCAGATGAGCGCTATTTGCATTTTATAAAAACTTATCCAAAAATAGCACAAAAACTTACCAATTTACAGATTGCCGCTTATTTAGGAATCTCACATGAATTTGTAAGTAAGATTAGAAAAAAAATCGCTTCAAAAAAATAATCAAGATACTCGCAGTTATTGAACTAGTTCAATGTTTTTAAAAACAGATGCATGCAATTTTGTACCATCATATAAAAGAACATTAAAATGAACAAAATCAATTTTTTAATAACAATACTATTAATTTCAATAACAATGAGTAGTACAGCACAAAACCTAGAGTACAAAGTATATCGAGCAGACGAAAATAGTTTTCATATCGCTTCTGTTTTAATTTATGGAGAAAAAGACGCAGTTCTTATCGATGCACAATTTACACTTTCTGATGCACATAATGTAGTTGCAGAGATCCTGAAAAGTGGTAAAAACCTTACAACAATTTATATAAGTCATGGAGATCCCGATTATTATTTTGGGTTAGAAGTATTTAAAAATTCATTCCCAGATGTAACCATTTATGCCAGTGAGTATACGCTATCACATATCAAAAAAACGTATGAAAAAAAATTACAGGTCTGGGGTCCAAAACTAGGAAATAATGGAACGAAAAAAGTTGTTTTTCCACAAATACTAAAAGGAAATACGATAAATCTAGAAGGACATTCTATTGAAATAAAAGGTCTTAATGGTCTAGCTCCAGAAAGAACATATGCTTGGATCCCATCTCTAAAAGCAATTGTAGGAGGAGTAAATGTATATGATAATTTACATCTATGGATAGCAGATGCGAGCACTACAGAAAAACGTATTGCGTGGTTATCGGTTTTAGAAGAAATGGAACACCTTAATCCAGAAGTTGTTGTCCCTGCTCATGCTTTAGACAATAGTAACTTAAATCGTAACGCTATTACCTATTCTAAAAATTATTTAATTGCGTATCAGAAGGAAGAAACAAAAGCAAAAAATTCTGAAGAACTTATTGCTGCTATGCAAAAACTATATCCCAATGCAGGTTTAGGTATTGCACTTCAATTAGGCGCAAAAGTGGTAAAAGGTGAAATGCAATGGTAAACTCATTACAATGAAATACATCCTTTTAATTATTTATATCCCGGTTATATTATTGACTATACCGGGATGTAATACTTCTAAAAAAACAATGAATACTCTAGATATCATAAAAAGCACCTACGAAGGAAAAACCGCTGAAGAAAACGGAAAAAACTTACAAAAACACCTGTCAGAAAACATAAACTGGACAGAGACCAAAGGATTTCCATATGCGGGAACTTATTCAAGTTACAAAGAAATTGTAGATCATGTTTTTTCGCGTTTAGCAGCAGAATGGATCGATTATAAATTTACAGTTGAAGATTATGTAGCTGTAAAAAATAAAGTAGTCGCCTACGGAACATATTCTGGGACTTATAAAAAAACAAATCAATATTTTGAAGCCAGAGTTGCTCATATATGGAAATTAAAAAATAACAAGATTATTAGTTTTGAACAATTTGTAGATAGCAAGAGTGTTGTTGATGCTATGAAAGAAGAATTCTAATTATTAATATCTACATCTAATCAATAGCAGTTTAATGAATTATTAAACTGCTATTTTCTTTTAATTTCGGTATTTTGTATGCTTACAAGTAATAGATTCGATTATGTTACCAAGCAAAGCTAAAAACATTGAAGTATCTAAAGAAAACTATAAGATCTCAACAGATAAAAGTAAGTTGGATGTTTTAATGATACATGATTTTCTAACCAACGAATCGGGATGGAGTGATGGGATTTCGTATGATATCGTAAAATTATCAATAGATAATTCTCTCAATTTTGGATTATATGATAATGAAAAACAGATTGGATTTGCAAGAGTCATTTCTGATTATGCAACTATCGCCTATTTAGGAGATATTTTTATCCTTAAAGAATATAGAGGGTTGGGATTAAGTAAATGGCTAATGGAAACCATTATGAGACATCCCAATTTACAAAATTTAAGACGTTGGATTTTGCTAACAAGTACTGCCGAATGGCTATACAAAAAGTATGGATTTACAAAGCTTCCCAAACCAGAAATTTATATGGAAAAATTTGATCCTAATGTGTATGTAAAATAAACCGCAACGGTCAATACTAAAAAAGCTGCTTAGATAGTACTCGATCTCTGCACGTGGTTGCTTTTTGAGTTGTTATCTTTACAGAAAAAGTAATACGGGAGAGACCGCCACAAAAAATGAAAAAAGCAATATTCATACTTCTTATATATTTGATAGCAGCATGCCAGCAAAAACAAGAAAAAAAATTAAACATTGCTGTAGCTGCAAATATGCAATTTGCGATGAAAGAGCTATCCAGAACGTTTACGAATCAAACAGGCATTGCTTGTGATCTTATTATAAGCTCATCGGGAAAATTAACTGCGCAAATTAAAGAAGGTGCTCCTTTTGATGTATTTGTTTCTGCAGATATGAAATATCCAAAAGAATTATTTGATACAGGTTTTGCAACCAAAGCACCAAAAATATACGGCTACGGAAAATTAGTTATGTGGTCAATGATTGATACTATTAATCCTTCTCTAGACATTCTTAAGAACTCGAGGATACGCCATATCGCAATGGCCAACCCTAAAATGGCTCCCTATGGCCAGGCTACAATAAAAATTTTAAAACACCATAACCTATATGAAAATGTAAAAGACAAATTAGTATATGGAGAAAGTATCTTACAAACTAATCAATTCATTATTTCAAAATCGGCAGAAATTGGTTTTACTTCAAAATCCGTAGTTTTATCTTCAGAAATGAGTAATAAAGGCAATTGGATTGATCTAGAAGATGCTGATTATACTGCAATTGCTCAAGGAGTTGTTATTCTTAACCAAAAGAATCAAGAGGATGCAGAAAAGTTTTATACCTTTTTATCTTCTGCAGGTGCAAGAAGGATTCTTGAAGATTTTGGTTATTCAACAAAAGAAAATTGACCTATGAATATCCTAGAGGGAGAAATAACATCTATAAAAACCAATGGTAGTTTATCATTGGTAACTGTTCATGTGGGAACTATTAATTTTAATACTATTATAATAGAAACACCCGATACAGCTCCCTATTTAAAACAAGGAAATCATATTAAAATGATTTTTAAAGAAACAGAGGTAATTGTTGGAAAAGGGGTAGAACATTCTTTAAGCATACAAAATAAAGCTATCGGAGAGGTTGTTAATATAAAAAAAGGAGCATTATTAAGTACGCTGACTATTGATTCTACAGTTGGGCATCTAACCGCTATCATTACTTCTGATGCTGCAGACCAATTACAATTAGAAATTGGCGAAAAAATTACTGCTATGATTAAAACCACCGAAATAATGTTATCAGAATGATGGATTGGCAACCTTTAGTATTAACGTTTAAACTTGCATTAGTTACCACGCTTTTGTTATTGGTTATTTCTATCCCCTTATCGTATTGGCTTGCTCATACAAAATCTAAAGTAAAACCATTCATAGAAACCCTGGTAAGTATGCCTTTGGTTTTACCCCCAACTGTTTTAGGATTTTATATGTTAGTTGCTTTTAGTCCTGCAAATGCTTTTGGAAATTGGTTAAACGAGTATCTTGGGATACAACTTATTTTTTCTTTCAAAGGACTTGTTCTTGCATCGGTTATTTATAGTTTACCGTTTATGGTACACCCTATTCAAGCTGGATTTTCAAATTTACCTTCATCAATAACAGAAGCATCCTATGTATTAGGAAAATCTAAAATTACAACTCTTTTCAAGGTATTACTTCCCAATATAAAACCATCATTGCTCACCGGAGTTGTATTGGCTTTTGCTCATACTATTGGTGAATTTGGTGTTGTATTAATGATCGGCGGTAATATGCCCGGAAAAACAAAAGTGGCTTCTATTGCAATTTATGATGAAGTAGAAGCTCTTAATTATGATGTCGCAAATTGGTATTCACTCATTTTATTTGCAATTACATTTAGCATCTTATTACTGGTATATCTGGTTAATGGTGGATATTTAAAACGATTCTGGAAATGATACATATAACTTTGCAAAAAGAATTAACGGCGGCAAATGGAGCAATGCAACTTGATATTAGCATCAATATCGAGCAAGGTCAATTAGTTACCTTATATGGAGATTCTGGAGCCGGTAAAACTTCTATACTTAGAATGGTTGCTGGATTATTACAAGCAAATGAAGGACGAATTGCTGTAAATCAAAACACATGGCTTGACACCAAAAATGGGATTTGTCTAAAACCTCAACAACGAAAAATTGGATTTGTATTTCAGGATTATGCCTTGTTTCCTAATATGACCGTAAAAGAAAATCTTCTTTTTGCATTAGAAAAAGGGCAAAACAAAGAAATTGTTAATGAACTCATAGATATTATCGAACTAGGTGATCTACAGGATCGTAAACCCACAAATCTTTCGGGGGGGCAAAAACAAAGAGTAGCCTTAGCAAGGGCATTAGTAAGAAAACCAGAAATTTTGATGCTGGACGAGCCTCTTTCTGCATTAGATATAAAAATGCGTACAAAACTACAAGACTATATCCTTAAGGTGCATAAACAATTTAATTTAACTACCATACTTATAAGTCATGAGATAGGCGAAGTCATAAAAATGTCTGATACTGTATTTATTATTAAAAATGGAAAAGTAATTAGACAAGGAAAACCTATTGAGGTATTTACAACGAAACAAATAAGTGGAAAATTTCAGTTTTCGGGAGAAATAATTCAAATTGAAAAAGAAGATATAATTTATATTGTTACCATTTTGATAGGATCAAATTTTGTAAAAATAGTTGCTGAAGAAGACGATATAAAAACAATAACTGTGGGGGACAAAGTAATTGTTGCTTCAAAAGCATTTAATCCTTTATTACAGAAAATAAATTAATCCCCATCATATACCAAACTCTCTTATAAATTAATTCTTTTTACCCCAGATAAAGATTAAAATATGACACAATAACTAAAGCTGAAAAATAAATTCAAAAGAAAACAGCTATAGCAACAATTTAACTATAGCTGTTTTTAAATTCTATAAACTAATCTCTAAGTATAAAAATCTATTTTTTTTCAGTCTTTCATCTTTCTCTATTCTTTTACAAATCGAGTAACATGCTGTGTTTTATCAGAAGTAACTTTCAAAATATATGTTCCTGTTTGCAAATGATCTATCTGTACAGTAGACTTAAAGGGGCCACTAGATACTACTTTTCCTAATAGATTATAAATGCTATAGGTTGCTCCTTGAGAAGGATTAAAAACAATATTTAGTATATTCCCTCTTACCGGATTGGGATATGTACTCATTCTTTGTGGTGGAGCAACTAAATCAAATTTGTTTGCTTGTTCACTACAAGAAGAAACCAGTATCCATCTTGTTGCACGGCGTTCCCACAGATTACCTCTATATATCACTTGATCTCCTATCTTATAACGTACTCCAGACACCCAAGTATCTACTCCTTCACAAAGACTAGCATTACATTTCCCTAGTTTTATCCATCCGTTAGTAGTTCTTTCATAAACATAACCCCTGTAAATTACTCGTTCTCCTATAGCATAACTTACTCCAGATACCCATGTCTGTACTCCTTCGCAAATATCTGTTATACTTCCTTCTTTTGTAGTAACTGATACCGTGTTACTAAATCCAGACGTATTTCCTGCAGCATCTCTAGCCTTTACTTTAAATTCATAGGTAGTATTTGCTGTCAACCCGGTAACATTGTAAGAGGTACTACTAACACTGGTAATCTTCACATTTCCCTGGTAAACATCATATACGGTTACTCCAACATTATCTGTAGAAGCCCCCCATGATAAAGACAATGAGGTTTCTTCAACATTTGAAGCCGATAAATTTGTTGGAACACTTGGAGCTTCGGTATCTGTTGCTTCTTTGGTAGTCACCCTTACTGTATTACTAAATCCAGAAGTATTTCCTGAAGCGTCTTTAGCCTTTACTTTAAACTCATAGGTAGTATTTGCTGTCAACC
>NZ_AQRA01000012.1 GCF_000626715.1 Aquimarina atlantica
TTATAAAAATTAAGAGTATTCCTTTATTTAAAAATTAGCTTAATACCCTGGGTTTTGATCTAACAAATCATTTCTATCTCTTGCTTGTTGAGGTACAGGAAAAACTAACTTATTGTCATTATAAGGTAACCCTCCTATATTGCGTTGTGTTCGCTTGTAATCATGTAATACAAACCCTTCAAAACCTAGTTCTAGCTCTCTCTCATTTAAAATTAGATCAATAGTTAAGGCGCCAAGTGCAGGAGCAGAAGATCTCGCTCTTAAAGCGTTTATTTCTGCCAATGGAGCCTGACCAACAGATGTACTCTCTCTGAAGTTACATTCTGCTCTTATTAGATGCATTTCTGCCAATCTGATCTGCTGAGTATTAGCAAACTGTCTCACAAACTTAGAGCTTAATGTTAATCCTCCGTCTGTATAGGTATAATTTCTTCTTTCATCTGCGGCAGAATCAAACTTATCTATATAGGCTTGAGCAATAGATATATCTCCTCCTCTACCTCCTAAAGCTTCACTTGCAAAATGCACTACATGTCGATTGGTTCCTTCTTGAGTATTAACAACAAATGAAAAAATAGTTTCTGCCGTGTTATCATCAGAATCAAAAACCGCATTAAAATCAGGCATTAAACTATGTCCACTGTTTTGTATCACATCGTCTGCAGCATCTCTTGCAGCAGCATAATTACCTTGTTGCAAATACACCCTGGCTAATACTGCCTGCGCTGCATATTTATCAGCTCTGTCTCCATTAGTATCAGGTAATTTACTATAAGCACTTGTTAAATCCTGAATAATTTGCGTATACACGTCTTCTACAGAACTTCTAGGCACTAATCGTTCAAGACTCGGAGGATCCAGAACAATAGGAACACCTGGTTGAGTATTTCCTCCACCCGCATTATATTGTTGACCATACAAGCGTATGATATCAAAATATGCAAGCCCTCTTAAAAACATTGCCTCTCCTTCAACTCGGTTTTTTTGATCCACATCTTCAAATTTATCTAAGTTTGCCAGCACTGTATTAACAGCACCAAATAACAAATAAGCATCGCGCCACATTCCATTAGCACTAGCATTAACATTATCTAGTTCTTTATTAAATAACTCTCTTAAGTTAGCAAATGTCCCATTCCATTCTATCTGATCTGTATTACCATACAAGACCGCTATATTTGCCAAATCTCCATCATAATTTCCACCTCCAAAAGTAGGATCTCCACTTCTTGCAGAATCATAAGCACCAGTAAGAATTGCTTCAATATTTTCTGCTGTTGATGTCGCTACTTCAGTAGAAACACTTTGCTGTGGTTCTATATCCAGTTCATTTTCGCACGATGTATTACTGAATATCACAATTAATATTAAAAATTTCAAAAATTTCATAATTTATTTTTTTTTTAAAATGTTAAATTAACACCCAGTGTATATACTTTTGCTGGCGGTGCAGAGTAAAAAGTACTACCTACATTAGTATTGGTATTTGCATCATCATTAGTCGATTCTGGATCATAGCCCCTAAAATCCGTAAAGGTTAGAAGATTTAATCCAGATACATAAAGCCTTATCTTATTCATCCCTAATTTATCCAATGCACTCTGTGGTAAAGAATATCCAAGCGTTATATTTCTTAATCTTATAAAATCTGCATCTTGTAAATACCTGGTACTATTAGAATGCCCATTATTTTGACGATATCTTACCTGAGGCACATTCGTTATATCTCCCGGGTTTTGCCATCTATTTTCATATATGTACACATCTTGATTATCCAAACCATTTCCAAAGCCTTGTTCTTGATATTGTCCAGCTCCATTAAATACCTGAGCCCCCCATTGTCCTTGAAAAGTAAAAGAAAAATCAATTGTTTTATAATTCAATGTACTGGTTAAACCTCCAAACAAATCTGGGTTAGGGTTTCCGGCAATGATTCGTTCTGCCTGCGAAAAGTCGTTAGTTCTCCCTCTATTTATTGTACCATCAGCATTGGTTGTATTCAAAATATATTCTGCATCACCATTAGCAGGATTTACACCTGCATATTCTACCATAAAGAAAGAATTAATAGGTTCCCCTTCTCTAAGAATATTTTGACCTGTGATCAAATCATCACCATTTGGTAAGCTAATGATTTCATTTTTATTGGTAGCAATATTAAAACTGGTTTCCCATGTAAGATTATCAGTTTGAATATTTACTGTATTTAATACAAATTCAAAGCCTTTATTTTCCAAATCACCTACATTTTTAAGTATTGTAGCGTTATTAGGAGCACCTGTTTCATACGGAAGTCGCTGATTAAATATCAAGTCATCTGTTTTTTTAATATAATAATCGATCTCACCGGTTATTCTATTATTTAAAAATCCGAAATCAAGACCAAAATTTTGCTGAGCAGTTTCTTCCCATTTTAAATCGGGGTTTTCTATTTGCGTAAAAGCTATACCTGAAACAGCATCATAATTAGTCCCTCCGTACAGAGCTTTAGATCCAAAATCTACAGTTGGAGTATTACCATTAACTCCCCAACTGGCCCTAAGTTTTAAATTTGATAGTATACTCGAATCATGTAAAAAGTTTTCTTCAGATACAATCCAACCGACCGAAACTGCAGGGAAAAATGCATTTCTTTTACCTTTACCAAATCGAGAGGATGAATCACGGCGAAGGGTAGCATTTATAAGATATCTCTTTTTAAAATCATATGATGCTCTTGCAAAGTAAGCTATTTGTGCCCAATCTGTAAAAGTACCATCACCTGCCGAAATAGTCGCTGCACTTTCAATAGATCTAAAACTATCCGTAGGAAAACCATCTCCTGTTACTGAATTAAATCTATTTTTTAACCTGGTATACGTCATCCCTAAAACAAAATTGAGACTAGATGCTCCACCAGAAGAATAATCATACGTAAAATAATTATTTGTAGATAGTATTTCTGTGCCATTATCTGAAGCAAAACTTTGACCATTTGTAGATTGAAATGGGGCCAATCTACCCGTATTTCTATCAACTGTCTGATATAAATAGTCATAACCAAACTCTGATCTTAAAGTTAACGAAGGTAAAATATCTATATCTCCAAATACCTTTGCTAAAATTCTTCTAATCGAAGTTTTACGAAACGAGTGTTTATCTTGCAATAAGAAATTACTATATAACGTTCTTGTACCCGTACCAACAGTACCATTTGGTTCACCATTTAATAGGTGAGTTGGCGAAGTAGGTACTTGCGCAATAGCTTGCAAAGGAGTCACAAATGCATTATCCCCAGCTATCCTATTAATTATAGTACTCGAATAACTTGCATTCACACCAACACTAAGGTTTTTACTAACATTGTGATCAATGTTTGCTCTCATACTATAACGTTTTAAACCGTTACCTCTAATAATACCTTCTGAATCGTTGGTTGATCCTGATATAAAACTTACTGTCTTTTCATTTCCGCCAGAAATAGACACATTAAGATCATTAATGTAGCTATCCTGAAAAGCTTCTTCTTGCCAATCTGTATCAATAGTTCTCCAGTCCTGATCTCCCTGAAAAACGGGTAATACATTATCTACAAAATCATCTGCCCCTCCAACATTGGATACTGCTTCTCTAAGCAATTCTTCATACTGGCTAGCATTTAACCAATCTCTTTTGTTCGTTGGTTTTCCAAATGCTGTAGAAAGATCAACAGAAACCTGCGATTTACCCTCCTTACCTCTTTTGGTTGTAATCAGTATAACTCCATTCGTACCTTTTGCTCCATAAATAGCTGTAGCAGAAGCATCTTTCAAAATATCAATTGACTCTATGTCATTTGGATTTACCGTTAATAAAGGATTCAAATTCGCACCAATCGAGGAAGAATTTCTATTATTCATCTCAATTCCATCAATGACATATAACGGTTCCTGAGAAGCCGATATCGAAGAAAGTCCTCTAATAATTACCTTTACTCCCCCTTCTAACTTACCATTAATTTGTGTAATTTGCACCCCTGGTGCCTTAGCTATCAATGCATTTTGTACACTAGGTGTAGAAATACCCCCAATTTGGCCTGCTTCAATTTTCGATACGTTACCTGTTAGTAATCGTTTTGATTGAGTACCAAATCCAACCACAACAACTTCTTCTAATACTCCTACATCTTCTTTTAGCACTACATTAATTTGATTTTGTCCCGACACAGTTATCTGTTGGGTAACAAAACCTAAATATGAATACACAAGTACTTCGCCTACAGCGGCATTAATTGTGTATTGCCCGTCAAAATCTGTTTGTGTACCTGTAGATTTACCTTGTATGATGATATTAACCCCAGGTAATGGTAGCCCCCCTTCGCCCTGGACAGTTCCAGAGATTTGTTGTTGAGCAGACATCATGCCCGATACCAAAAAAGCGAGCACAAATAATTTGTAATGATGTAACCTCATAAATAGAATTTTTAAAAAAGATTAAACTTAAATAGTTAGTTTTATCACAAAAGGAAGAAAAGAATTACATGTATAACTACGCTTACATTTTTACGAATTGATATAAAATTTCATAAAAAAACAACATATACTCAGCTTATCTATTCTTTTATTTATGATATCATAAATATAAGCATTGTTTATTAACAATCCTTAAATTTTCAAAACAGACTATATATTGAATGTGATTTAAATACTAAAATCAACCTGGTAGATTACATTTTTAATACAAAAGAGATATTTTTATACAAGTAAAAAATCAATATTTGAAAAAAAATTAAAAAAAATGAATCATTTGATCTAAAAAAACGTAGAAAAGCGTAAATTCTAAAAAATAAATGTCAACATTTATGCCTTTTAAAGAAAACTAATATGCAAAATCAGGGCTATTATTTTCCTTTCTTTTATTCTAAATATCGATTTACTCAACAGCATACCTTATTGGTTTTCAGACAAATGAACAAGTAAAAACAAAGCTAAAAAACGTATCTCTGAAAAGAAAAAAAATCACTTTTTGCTTAAAATCTCTTGCACTATGCCACAAATCGTTTTAAATATTCTGAGGGAGTGATTTGGTTATACTTTTTAAATGATTTATTAAAAGTAACTTTATTATTAAAACCAACTTCATAGGCTACATCAATGATATTAAAACCTTTATATCTTTCTCCTTTTAAAATTTCTTTGGCTTCTTCTATTCTATATTTATTGATTAATTCAAAAAAATTAAGCCCGAAATGTTCATTTATAATCTGAGAAGTATTGTGTCTTGTAGTATCTAGTAATAGCGAAACTTTATGAAGAGTAATATCATTTTGTTTATAAATCTTCTCTTCTTTTAGTAAATACAGCAATTTTACCTTAAGCTCTAGTGACAAACTTGGTGTTAATCCTGATTTTTCGTATTTACTATTTTTATTTTCAGGTATCTTTTCTTCTTTTTCATCTTCTGACTTTACTATTCTTAATTTTCCAAATAATGAAGGTTGGACAAATGCAGAATAGCTAATATACAGTACCATAACTGCTAACGAAACTACTTGTACGTTAAACAAAAATCCACTACCTAAATGCAATATATTTAAAAATGCGTATACCGCGTATGACAATATGTATACAGCACAAAATATCATTATGTTTCGCTGCCAATTAAGTAATTGTTTCGAAAAATGCAACCTCTTCTTATCCTTTCGGACATAAACCATAACCATTAAAACACCATAAATTAACAATGATAATAGTTTTGAAACTGAAATTAAAGTGAGGTATGGTCGTTCATAATGTATGACCATTCTAAGCTTTTCTTCTGCTGGTAATAAATAAACAGGTAATAATAATATTACCAGAAATATGGTAGGCATCAAATGTAGTAGGTCTAAACGTTTGAATTTATAGTTTTGTGATGCTCTTTTAAAATAAAAATATATAATAGGACCGTATAATAGCCCAAACGTAGAAAACATAAATAATGTATGCGGCCAATAATATTCATAATTCATAAAATACAGTCCCAAATGAGCCATAAAACACGAATTCAGGAGTACAAAAATACTCATCAGCAAACTAGCTGTCTTATCTGTGCCTTTACGAAAATTTAATACTATAGCTATAAAAAACCCAACAAAAGAAATATAAAAACAAAAGAGAGCAAGCCAGTCAAACTGTTTTAGATACCTACCTGCTAGTTGTTTATAAGGTTCTGATGTACTTATTTGATCAAAATTACTATGATCAACAAAATTTACATCAAGAGTTGCTTTAATATACTTTTCGATAAACTCACAAGCTAATTTGGGCTGATCAATTTTGGCATAAGAAAATGCCCATTCTTTAAATATAGCTGTAGAGTCAGTTATTTTTTCTTGTGCCATATCTTGATCAGCTTCTGTAGTATATACAGAATCTGACCTATTAGAAAACTGATCTTTAGAAAATAATAGCTTATAGGAATTTCCATCCTCATTTCTCTCATTTGTTTCAATAAAGAAACAATACCCTTTTAAAGGAATGAACAAAATAAAGATGAAAAACAAGTATGTTAATATTGTTCTTCTTTGAGTTAGCCTCACGATTGATTGATGATGAATTTAACCACTAATTTACGATTTCTTTCTGTTAAAAAATTGTTATAGAAGAGTATCCCGATAATATTTTACCTAAAAAACCAGTGTTTATAGGCTTTTCAAGGTAATAAAATAAGTGAAAACCATAAAAAAAAAGTGCAAAAACAGTATTCATTAACCTGTTTATCATCAAAAAAAACTGGTTATTATTATCATTATGTTCTAACATATAAATAAAAAATTGGGGTAAGAATATAAAATTAGATAATCTAAAAGTCGATTGAATGTTTTTCATCCACTAAAAAAGATATTCTTTCTTCGATAATAGTTATATTGGGTAGCAGGTCTAAATAAATATGATCATAACTTTTTTGCTTCTTCCCAAAAAACGTCCATTTCGGCAAGTGTCATATCTCTAAGGCTTTTATTATTTTCTTTTGCTTTCGACTCTAGATACTGAAACCTCTTTATAAATTTTTTGTTCGTACGTTCTAGCGAATCTTCTGGATTTACCTTAAGAAAACGAGCATAGTTAATCATAGAAAAAAGAACATCTCCAAATTCTGATTCTATTTTTTCCTGATCTTCTGCTTCTATTTCGTGTTGTAATTCGCCAAGTTCTTCTTTAAGTTTTTCAAATACCTGATAAGGTTCTTCCCAGTCAAATCCCACTCCGGCCACTTTATCCTGAATTCTGCTTGCCTTTACCATTGCAGGTAAAGATTTAGGAACTCCTTCGAGAACACTATTTTTTCCTTCTTTAAGTTTTAAATTTTCCCAGTTACGTTTTACATCTTCTTCATTGTCAACAGAAACATCTCCATAAATATGAGGATGCCTATGAACTAATTTTTCACAAATCTCGTTGGCAACATCTGCAATATCAAAAGCTTTTGTTTCGCTTCCAATTTTAGCATAAAACACGATATGCAATAGTAAATCTCCGAGTTCTTTTTTTATTTCTTCCAGATCATTATCCAAAATTGCATCGCCAAGCTCATAAGTCTCTTCTATAGTTAAATGTCTTAAAGATTGAAGTGTTTGTTTTTTATCCCACGGACATTGCTCACGAAGTTCATCCATGATAGTTAATAATCTATCAAAAGCTTGAAGCTGATCTTTTCTCGAATTCATATGCGATATACTCATAAAGTAATTTGTTCCATCCGATTTTTGGTTACTTTAAACTCTTTAACCATATCTTCTATTATGATGCCAGCGGGCTTTATTTCGTGAATTAATCCAGAAACCTGTCCTATCTCTAATTCCCCTTCGGTTAGATCTCCTTCAAACATACCTCGTTTTGCCCTGGCACGTCCTAATAGTGTTTTTAACTCATCTATCGAGGGGGCAGTAGCATATAATGCAGCTACATCCTGATAAAACTTATTTTTAAGTAACCTTACCGGCGCTAACTCCTTTAAAGTAAGTTGTGTATCTCCTTCTTTTGCTTCGACCACCATATTTTTGAAATCGATATGCGAAGATGCCTCGTCACTTGCCACAAAACGACTTCCTACCTGAACACCATCTGCACCTAGGGCCATAACAGCATACATAGCTGCACCAGTAGCAATACCTCCTGCAGCGATTAAAGGAACATTTATTTTTTCCTTTACCATAGGGATCAATGCCAATGTAGTAGTCTCATCTCTTCCATTATGTCCTCCTGCTTCAAATCCTTCTGCTACCACTGCGTCAACACCCGCCTCTTGGGCTTTTAAAGCAAACTTAAGACTACTTACCACATGCACCACTGTAATTCCTTTTTCTTTAAGATATGGCGTATATATTTTTGGGTTCCCGGCAGAGGTAAATACTATTTTTACACCTTCTTCGATGATGATTTGTATAGCTTCTTCCAAGTTGGGGTATAACATCGGGATATTTACCCCGAAAGGTTTACTGGTTGCTTTTTTGCATTTCTGAATATGCTCTCTAAGTACATCTGGGTACATAGATCCTGATCCTATAAGCCCTAACCCTCCTGAGTTACTTACTGCACTTGCTAATCTCCAACCACTTGCCCATATCATCCCACCTTGTATTATTGGGTATTGAATATTAAATAGCTCTTTAATTTTGTTCATACAATATAAATATGTGTAGTTTAATTTTTATGAGATTACTCCAGACCCAACTAATTCGTCTTCGATATACCACGCCACAAATTGACCTTCAGTTATAGCACTTTGATCATTTTCGAAAACCACATATACTCCAGAGTCAACTCTATACAATATAGCTTTCTCTAATGGTTGTCTGTATCGAATTCTTGCCATTACTTCTAGCTCTTCATCTATCATTAGTTTAAGATCATCTCTCACCCAATGCAACTCTTCTATAGCTATAAACAAAGCTTTTCTATATAATCCAGGATGTCTTTTCCCCTGGCCTGTATAAATAGTATTCGTTTCTACATCGGTTTCTATTACAAAAAGTGGTTCTGGGGTACCTCCGACAGCCAAACCTTTACGTTGTCCTTTAGTATAATAATGTGCTCCCTGATGTTTTCCTACTACCTTACCATCATTAATATCATACGTGTATTTGTTAGACAAAAATTCTAATTCATCTCTTTTGGATGTAAATTGAGGACGTTCTCGTTGATATTTTTTTTCTGAAGAAGATATTTCAATAATATTTCCTTGTTTTGGTTGTAATTTTTGTTGAAGAAACTCTGGTAACCTAACTTTCCCAATAAAACATAATCCCTGAGAGTCTTTTTTATTTGCGGTTGCCAAACCTTGCGCTTTGGCAACATCTCTAACTTCAGGTTTCAGTAATTCACCTACAGGAAAAAGCGTTTTTGCCAGTTGTTCCTGGGATAGTTGGCATAAAAAATATGATTGATCTTTATTAGGGTCTTTTCCTTCTAATAAACGATGTACTTCTTTTCCATCTTTTATAATAGTATCCTTTCTGCAATAATGCCCTGTAGCTACATAATCTGCTCCAAGAGATAGCGCAATTTTCAGGAAAACATCAAATTTGATTTCACGATTACACAATACATCAGGATTAGGTGTACGTCCTTTTTCGTATTCATTAAACATATAATCTACTATACGCTCTTTATACTCTTCACTAAGATCAACAGTCTGAAATGGTATTCCTAACTTTTCTGCTACCAATAAGGCATCATTACTATCATCTAACCAAGGGCATTCATCAGATATTGTGACAGAGTCATCATGCCAGTTTTTCATAAACAAGCCAATAACTTCATACCCCTGTTCTTTAAGTAAATATGCGGCTACACTAGAATCAACTCCACCCGATAATCCTACGATTACTCTCTTCATCAAAAATGCTGTATTTAATCTTTAAAATTTTTATGCAAAAGTAATAAATAAAAAAAGCAATGCTAGTGCAATGCTTTATGGTTTTATCTATACCGATATTTTATATATCAATCTTAAAACCCTCTTTTTTGAACCGGAAATAATTTTTGTTCAGAGAGTTTTCCATCTTTATAGTAGTTCCACATACCATCTTTACGTCCTCTTTTATAATTTCCTTCGATAATCAATACCCCGTTGGTATCATAATACTTAGTTATCCCATGTAACTGGTCATTTTCATAGGTAAATTCTTTTATAATCACACCTGTATCAGAATACATGATTCTTTTTCCATTTTGCTTGCCATTGATATATGAAGCTTTTTCGGTTAACTGACCATTCTCAAAATAGGTAAGTTGTTCTCCATCTAATTTTCCAGATTGGTATTGTTCGGTCATCATAATCTTATCAGATCCTTTATGATAATATTTCCATATCCCTATACGGTTTTTACCGATCATCTGCCCTTCGCTTATTATTTTTCCTTTTTGAGTAAAGTACGTTACATTAACAGTATCGCTATTTTTAGAAAATAACTTAATCGCTGTAGGAGAACTACCTCCATTAGGCTGATAAAATTTAAATTCTCCTATTTCTTTTCCGTGATCAAAACTCCCTTCATAACGTAGCTGATCACTACCTTCATATTTTTTTTGCCATTTACCATGTCGCTTACCATTAGCGTCAAATGCATTATATTTTTGACCTAAAACAGAAAAACATATAAGAAAAGATAAACTACAAAATAAAAATATACTTCGCATAACTACAATTTAATTTGGGACATTATTTCAACAAATTTAATCTCCAAAAAGTATACCAATATTATAAAATCAAATTCACAAAACGAAGGTTAAATTAAAAAAAAGCTCCTTATTCAGGAGCTTTTCTAAAATATATCAATATTTAAGGTTATTTCTTTTTTGCCTTTTGTTGTTGTTCTGCCTGTTCCATTAATTCTTTCATCTTTTTCTGGAACTTACCTTGTTTTTTAGGTTTCTTCTTATTTTCTTGAATTTTGGCATGAATCTTATCTTCATCAATAATCACGTTTTTAATGACTAACATAATCCCTATAGTAATTAGGTTAGAAATAAAATAATACAATGATAAACCACTCGCATAGTTATTAAAGAAGAACAACATCATTAATGGCGATAAATACATAATAAATTTCATATTAGGCATGCCTGGTTGTTGCGTTTGCATAGTTTGGCCCGTAGTCATCATCATATAGATAAAAATAGCTACCGATGCCAGTATAGGAAACAAACTGATATGATCTCCATAAAAAGGTATAGTAAATGGCAGCTCTGCTATAGTATCATAACTAGACAAATCATCTGCCCACAAGAAACTTTTTTGTCGTAATTGAAATGCACTTGGGAAGAAATTGAATAAGGCATAAAAAACGGGGATCTGCATTACCGCTGGCAAACAACCACTCATCGGGTTAACTCCTGCTTTACCATAAAGAGCCATTGTTTCTTGTTGCCTCTTCATTGCATTATCCTTATGCTTCTCATTAATTTCTGTAATCTCTGGACGTAAAACTTTCATTTTAGCCTGTGATAAATACGACTTATATGTAACAGGAGATAAAATGATACGTACAATAATAGTCATCACAATAATAGCGATTCCATAAGGTAAGAAACCACTTAAAAACGCGAAAAACGGTATAAACAGATATTTGTTGATTATTCCGAAAATCCCCCAGCCTAGAGGCACTATCTCATCAAGATTACGCTTATACGTATTTAAAATTCTATAGTCAGTAGGACCATAATACCAATCCATTGAATAATTAAGCTCTCCTCCTTGTAACTCTAAAGGCATAGAGGCAGAAAATTCTTTGGTCACTTTTATGTCTTTATCATCTAGCTCGCTTGAGTTTGCTATATTTTTAGAGGTAAAAGATGCTTTTTTGAATGGAGTATCTGTTAACAGCACAGAGGTAAAGAAATGTTGTTTAAAAGCAATCCAACTTACATCTTGCTCTTCGTCGTCTGCAAACTCTCCTTGTCCTAAATAATCATCTTTATCACCATCATATTCATATAAAACCTCGGTGTATCGATTTTCATATGTTGCGCTTTTAGCATGCCTTATGCCTTGAAGTTTCCAATCCAGATTTACTGTTTGGCTGCTATTAATTACTTGTTGTAACCCTTGAGATCGAACTGTAAAATCAACCATATACTCATCTGGTTTCAGTTCATATCTATACTCTAGAAATTTGGTATTCGAAACCTTCAATTTCATAGATAAGATTGTATTTTCTCCATTTTTGGTTACCGTAGGTTCAAAGAATAAATCTTTTGTATTTAAGATTCTATTATCTGTGGTTCCAAAATTAATATTGAAAGAAGCGTTTTTACCATCTTTAATCAGGTATACAGGAACAGAATCATAGGTCTTAAAGTTTTTTAATAATGCTTCAGAAATATATCCTCCTCTATTATTTACTTTAAGGCTCAAAACTTCATTCTCGATTCTGGTAAATTCATCTTTTGCCGAAGGTAAACTAGCAGAATACGAAAATGCTCCTAGCTGTGACTTTGCATTAGATAATGCAACGGAGTCTAATGGATTTGCTATGATAGCTTCGCTTTCTTTTACAAAATCTGTAGTTTTTTCCTTGTCTGTTTTTGTCTCTGACTCTAACTGTTCTTTTTTAGCTTTTTCTGCCTCAATTTCTTCTGGAGTTGGTTGATTTAGATAGAACATCCAAACGATGATTCCAAAAATAAGTGCAAATCCAATTATCGAATTAAGATCAAATTTCTTTTCTTCCATGTATTGATGTATAAAAAGCCTTTATCTGATGTCTCAGAAAGGCTTTTAGAATTATATATTGTTATTTTGTTGTCAATTATCTGGCCAATTGCTATCCTTGTGACACTTTGGCACTCTTATTACTTTTTGAATATTCTACAGCTGCTCTTATAAAAGCAATAAACAAAGGATGTGGGTTTGCAACTGTACTCTTATACTCTGGATGATATTGCACCCCAACAAACCATGGATGATCTGGGATCTCTACAATTTCTACCAATCCGGTTTTTGGATTAACCCCTGTAGTCCTAAGCCCTGCTTTTTCTAATTGTTCTTTATAATTGTTATTATATTCATATCTATGACGATGTCGTTCGGCAATCATAGATTTTCCGTATGCTTCAAACACTTTACTGTTTTCTTTCAATTCACAATCCCAGGAACCTAATCGCATAGTCCCCCCCATATCGGTAATATTCTTTTGCTCTTCCATAATATCAATTACGGGATGTGGAGTATTTTCATCTACTTCTACAGAAGAAGCTTCTTTAATTCCTATAACATTGCGAGAATATTCAATAACTGCCATTTGCATTCCTAAACAAATTCCAAAAAACGGGAGTTTATTTTCTCTTGCAAATTGTACCGCTTTTATTTTTCCTTCTGTTCCACGTTCACCAAACCCCGGTGCTACCAGAATCCCGTCTAGGTGAGCTATTTCATTTTCTATTGTATCGTTAGTAATATATTCAGAATGTATACTTACCACATTTACTTTCACCTCATTCTCTGCACCAGCATGAATGAAAGCTTCTAAAATCGATTTATAAGAATCTTGTAATTCTACATATTTACCTATAAGTCCAATAGTGACCTGGCATTTGGGATTCTTATGTCTTTGCAGAAACTTATTCCAGTTTTCTAAATCCGGAGTATCATCATCTTGAAGAACCAGTTGCCTAAGTACTACTTTATCCAAACCTTCTTCTAACATTAGATTGGGTACATCATAAATTGTAGATGCATCTATAGATTGTATTACAGCTTCTTGTCTAACGTTACAAAACAGTGCTAGTTTTTTACGTAAATCATCAGAGAGTTCATGCTCTGTTCTACATACCAAAATATCTGCTTTGATCCCACTTTCCATCAATGTTTTTACACTATGCTGAGTAGGTTTTGTTTTTAGCTCTCCAGCTGCAGAAAGGTAAGGAATTAGAGTTAAGTGAATCACCAAAGCATTAGTATCCCCAAGCTCCCATTTTAATTGACGTACAGCTTCTATATATGGTAAAGATTCTATATCACCAACGGTTCCTCCTATTTCGGTAATTACAATATCATAGGATCCACTTTTACCCAGAATCTGTATTCTTTCCTTTATTTCGTTTGTGATATGTGGAACAACCTGAACTGTTTTTCCTAAAAACTCTCCTCTTCTTTCTTTTTGGATAACACTTTGGTATATTCTTCCTGTAGTTACATTATTGGCTTGAGAAGTTGGTGTATTCAGAAAACGCTCATAATGTCCCAGATCTAGATCCGTCTCTGCTCCATCATCGGTTACATAGCATTCACCATGTTCATATGGATTCAAGGTTCCCGGATCGACATTAATATATGGATCCAGTTTCTGAATTGTAACCCTGTATCCTCTTGCTTGTAATAATTTTGCCAGAGAAGCTGCTATAATCCCTTTTCCTAAAGAAGAAGACACACCTCCGGTTACAAAAACATATTTGGTATTAGCCATGTAAACTAAATATTTAGTAAGATTGTATTAAAATTTTGCGCAAAAATACGAAGAAGTCATCAAATCATACATCGAAAATCAATCAATATTATGTAACTTATCCATATTCCTTCAACAACTTAAAAATCTGAAAATGAATTCACAACATATATATAAAAATAAAATCCTGTCTCACGACAGGATTTTATTATAAAAAATTATGCTCTTATTCTTCTTCTTCGGCAACTTTCTCCTCTTCTACTTCATCAAAATCTGTTAATCCTTTGGATTGTAAAATATTGTACCATTGAATCACTTTTTTCATATCACTGGCATATACTCTATCCTCATCATAATCTGGTAATATTTCACTAAAATAAGCTTCTAATTTATCTTTAGATTCTTTGTGATTAATAGCTTTTTCGCCATTTTCTTTTTCAAAAATCTTTTTAAAAATTTCTCGTAAAGGAACTTCTTCTGTAAATGTATAAATTGCAATTTCGCTAAGCACACTTACATTGTGTCTTATACTTACCGACAACCTTTTTCCATCTAATAAAGATTCTGCTAAAAATCCACTTCGAGTTTGAGTTTTTAACTCATATAAACCAGGTTTACCCGAAATTGCTAATATTTTATCTAAGCTCATATATTTTTATCTATTTATGATATATTTCTTTTCAAAGATCAGATCTGTAATAATGCAGATCCATAAGGGATTTACATATCAATTATTTCAATTACTATTGAAATTTTTAAAACTTGTTCATCTCCCTCACAAAGTTGGCAAATATCAGTAGTTCGTTTTAAAAAATCAAACATTTCACCAACATAAATATTAAAAGTAGCCTGTGATTATCTACCCTTTTTTAATAAAGGAAATCGCATTCTGTATTCTGAATTAATTTTCCCTTTAGAAATATTTGCTAATTTCCCTTTTATTAAACGCTTTTTAAGGCTCGATAGTTTATCTGTAAACAAAACGCCTTCGATATGATCATATTCATGCTGAATTACTCTTGCTGCCAACCCACCATACGTCTCGGTATGCTCTACAAAATTCTCATCAAAATAGTGGATTTTTATAGTTTCATTACGAAA
Organism: Aquimarina atlantica; assembly: GCF_000626715.1. Taxonomy (GTDB): domain Bacteria; phylum Bacteroidota; class Bacteroidia; order Flavobacteriales; family Flavobacteriaceae; genus Aquimarina; species Aquimarina atlantica. The sequence goes on from NZ_AQRA01000012.1 coordinate 15,488, forward strand.
TACATCTTCTCGTATTTCGGGAATACTTAAACATCCTTCGGCAAAAGCCCACTCCTCACCTGTTTCTTCTAAAATGGTAGCGTTAATGAATACTTTTTTAAAGTTTTTTAACTGGTCTGCTGCTTCTTTAGATAATTCTTCGTCTTCAGAAAAAGGCTCTGCATCAACAATAAATAATCGAATAGGAAGTCCAATCTGAGGAGCTGCTAATCCTACTCCATGTGCATTATACATGGTCTCAAACATATTGTCCAGCAATTCTGACAATTTGGGATAATCTTTGGTTATCTCTTTTCCTTTTTTCTTCAATACCGGATCTCCGTATGCTACAATGGGAAATATCATATTTTATTTCTTATTTCTAATTATTTATCGATTATACAAATAATCTTGTAATATAATCGTCGCACTAATCTGATCTACCAATGCCTTATCTCTTCTCTTCTTTTTTGAAATACCACTAGCTATCATAGTATCAAAAGCAATTTTAGAAGTAAAGCGTTCATCAATTCTTTTTACAGGAATATCAGGAAGTAATTTATTTAATTTTTCTAAAAAAGGTAAAATTAACTGTTCACTCTCTGAAGCTTCTCCATGCAACCTTTTAGGTTCTCCTACTATAAAAAGCTCGATTTCTTCCTTATACACATAATCCTTTAGCCATGATAATAAATCTCTGGTGTCAACAGTAGTTAACCCAGAAGCGATAATCTGCAACTCATCTGTAACTGCAATCCCGCAACGTTTTGCTCCATAATCAATCGCTAAAATCCGTGGCATTCCTTTTTTTTGCAAAAATATAATATTATTACAAAACGACACTTATTTATTAATGGTTTCCTAAAATATCTATAATCGATACTTTTTTAAAAGGAAGCTATTATCTTTACCAAAATTTTTTATTCGATGAACCAACTAAAAGAAACCATAGAAAAAGCCTGGGAAAACAGAGAGCTTTTAAAAGAATCAAATACGCAAAGTGCAATACGTGAAGTAATTAACTTATTGGACTCGGGAAAACTTAGAGTTGCAGAACCTGTAGAAGGTGGCTGGCAAGTAAATGAATGGGTAAAAAAAGGAGTAGTATTATATTTCCCTATTCAAAAAATGGAAACTCTAGAAGCTGGAATTTTTGAATATCACGACAAAATTCCATTAAAAAAAGGATATGAAGCTAAAGGAATTCGTGTAGTTCCTAATGCAGTTGCACGTCACGGTGCTTACATCTCTCCTGGTACTATTTTAATGCCTAGTTATGTAAACATAGGAGCTTATGTAGATCAAGGAACTATGGTAGATACATGGGCAACTGTAGGTAGTTGTGCTCAAATAGGAAAAAATGTTCATCTTAGCGGTGGTGTTGGCATCGGTGGTGTTTTAGAGCCATTACAGGCTGCTCCTGTAATTATAGAAGATAATGCATTTATAGGATCCAGGTGTATTGTAGTCGAAGGAGTTCGAGTAGAAAAAGAAGCTGTATTAGGTGCTAATGTAGTATTAACAGCATCTACCAAGATTATTGATGTTACTGGAAATACTCCTGTAGAAAGAAAAGGAGTTGTTCCTGCTGGATCTGTTGTAATTCCAGGAAGTTATACTAAGAAATTTGCTGCTGGAGAATTTAATGTACCTTGCGCTTTAATTATTGGAAAACGTAAAGAAAGTACAGACAAGAAAACTTCACTTAATGATGCTCTTCGTGAATACGATGTAGCCGTATAGTGTAAAGCATGTAAAAAAACTTGAGCTTGTCTTCTCTTTTTTTTAAGACAAGCTCAATTATTTTGATCAATAGCATATGAAGATTTTGGTTATTCAACAAAAGATGATTGGTGATGTGCTCACAAGTACTATTATTTGTGAAGCATTACGAAAAGAGTACCCTAATGCTACTATTGATTTTTTAGTGAACTCTAATACCAAATCTGTCATAACAGAAAACCCATTTTTTGATCATATTATAGAATTTAAAAATGAATACCAAAATGACAAAAAGGCTTTTTATGCTTTTTTAAAAGAAATACGAAAGTCTAAATATGATCATGTAATCGATGTATATGGTAAATTAGAGAGCAACCTCATCACTCTATTTTCTGGTGCTTCAAAAAGAGTGTCTTTCTATAAATGGTACACTCAATTTTTTTACACAAAAACCATTAAAAGAAATCTTGTTCCTATTACAAATGCTAGTATAGCAATAGAAAACAGATTACGTTTGGTTTTTCCCGAAAACAGAATTACCTCTGAGATCACAAGACCAAAAATATTTTTAACCAAAGAAGAAAAAGAAAAAGCTCGTGAGTTTTTAGAATCCAACGGGATTGTTGCCAAGACACCGTTAATCATGATTAGTGTTTTAGGTAGCGAAATGAGAAAAACACTTCCTTTCGAGTATATGGCTGAAGCCATAGATGCAGTTGTTAAGAATACAGAGGCAAATATTCTTTTTAATTATATCCCAAATCAGGAAAAAGATGCCCGTACAATCTATAACCTTACCATGCCTAAAACACAGAGGCATATTCATTTTGATGTATTTGCCAAAAGTTTACGAGGATTCCTTGCAATTCTCTCTCATTGCGATGCGTTAATAGGGAACGAAGGAGGCGCTGTAAATATGGCCAAAGCTCTTGATATACCAACTTTTACTGTTTTTTCTCCCTGGATTCATAAAAAAGATTGGAATATGTTTGAGGATGGAGAAAGACAAACATCGGTTCACTTATCTGATTATATGCCTGAATTATTTTTAAATAAAAGCAATAAAGAACTCAAAAAGAATTCCTTAGAACTTTACCCTTATTTTAAAACAGAATTATTCATTAAACAATTGCATAATTTTTTAAGTAAAAACTTGTAATTTGCATTTTTAAAACCAAATCATCATAGAAAAAGAGATTTTACATAGAGAGAAAGTTACTGCTATAATCCCATGCTATAACGAAGAACATAATATCAAAGATGTATTAGAATCAGTTTCATTTGCCGATGAAATTATGGTTGTTGATTCTTTTAGTACAGATAAGACGGTCGAAATTGCAAGAGAATATACAGATTTCATTATTCAAAGAGAATTTGATTATCCTTCATTTCAAAAAAATTGGGCTATTCCTCAAGCGACGCACGAATGGATATTATTAGTTGATGCAGACGAAAGAGTAACTCCAGAGCTTAAAAGCGAAGTACTAGAGATATTAAAAGATCCCGGAAAAGATAATTATGTAGCCTATTGGATAAAGCGAATGAATCATTTTATGGGAGAAAGAATACACTATAGTGGGTGGCGAAATGATAAAGTTATTCGATTATTTCATAGAGATCAATGTAAATATGATGACAGGCATGTACATGAAGAAATTGTTACCCCAGGTAAAGTAGGAATATTAAAAAACAAATTTTACCACAATACATATACTACTTTTGATGCTTACATTAATAAACTAAACAGGTATGCCTCTTGGCAAGCAGAAGATTATGACAAAAAAACAAAACGATTAACACCATATCATTTTATTATAAAACCACTTTGGGCTTTTTTTAAACATTACATTATACAAAGCGGATTTAGAGATGGTGTTCCTGGTTTAGTTATAGGTTATGTTCAGGCATATGCAGTTTTTATGAGATATGTAAAGCTTTGGCTATTCCGAAAAAATCGAAAATAACATATAAAAATTTCTATATTTTTTCTCAAAAAAAAACTCTTATTTAAAAAAACCGGGTTTATCAGGTTTTTTCGAGGCTCTTCTTTATTTTAGAATACATAGTATATAACAGATATAGTTTTGAATAAAAATTGTTTAAAACTATATCAAATATGAAGAAACAACTTGTATACCTATTTTGTCTATTTTGTCTTGGAAGTTATGCTCAGGAAAAATTTTCAATAAGTGGATATGTAAAAGACAATCTTTCTGGTGAAAAACTACTGGGAGTTAATATTATTATTGATAATACATACGGAACTACCACAAACGACTATGGTTTTTATTCTATACATCTAAAAAAAGGCATTCACCAAATTGAAATTAGCTATTTAGGATATAAAACTATTAGTAAAGAGATTAGCATAACGGGTAATCAGAAAATAGATTTTGATCTTACCGAAGAATTAGCAGAATTAGATGAGATTGTGATTTCTTCTAATACAACTCGAAAAAACATCGAATCGATCGAAATGAGTGTGATTTCCTTAAAAGGAGAAACCATCAAAAAGCTACCTGCCATACTTGGTGAACCAGATGTGTTAAAATCACTTCAATTATTACCCGGTGTGTCCAGTGTTAATGAAGCTTCTTCTGGGTTTAATGTAAGAGGTGGATCTGTTGATCAAAACCTTATCCTTCTTGACGAAGCCACTATTTATAACGCCTCTCATCTGTTTGGTTTTTTCTCTGTCTTTAATTCTAATGCTATTAAAAATGCAAAGCTATACAAAGGAGGAATCCCATCAATATATGGAGGAAGATTATCGTCGGTACTAGATATTAAACAACGAGAAGGCAACACTAAAGATTTTGGCGGAGAAATAGGAGTTGGTTTAATTTCGGCAAAAGCACTGATAGAAGGGCCAATATTAAAAGGCAATAAAGAAGAAGCTTCTGGAAGTTATATGCTAGCAGGTAGAAGGTCATATATTGATTTGTTTACTTTTCTTACTGATGATTTTAAAAATAGTTCGCTTTTTTTCTATGACCTAAACCTTAAATCGAATTACAATATTGGCACAAACAACCGTCTATTTTTATCGGGATATTTTGGCAGGGATAAATTCGAACTAGATAAATTTTTAGGAACCATCTGGGGAAACACATCAGCATCTTTACGCTGGACTAGTATTCTTAATGAAAAACTTTTTTTGCAAACTTCTGCTATCTATAGTAATTACGATTACAACCTTGATAATTTGAGAACAGGATCCGAGTTTAGATGGAAATCCAGTATTACTAACTATAATTTTAAACCAAGGTTATCCTGGTTTATCAATAACAATAATACTCTTAAAACAGGTATCGATGTTACGTATTACAATTTCAAACCAGGAAAAATATCCCCTTTTAAAGGTTCTACTATTAATGAAGAAGAATTTAGTCAGAAATTTGGTTTAGAAAATGGTATTTATGCCGATTTAAAACAAAAGCTTTCTGATGATTTAAGTTTACAATATGGTGTACGTTGGTCAAACTTCTCAAGATTAGGAAAGGAAGATATTCGTGAATATAATACAGGAAATCCTCTAACCTATAACGCTGAACAGGATATCTATGAAGAAAATGAAGTTACACAGGTCACAAATTATGGTTCTGGAAAACGTATCAAAACATTTAATGGTTTAGAACCTAGAATTTCTATTCGGTACCTCTTAAACGAATCTAATTCTTTAAAACTAAGTTATAATAAAATGTATCAATATTTACATCTTATTTCTAATACTACTTCTCCTACTCCTCTAGATATATGGTCTCCCAGTGGCCCATATTTATCACCACAATCAGCAGATCAGCTCGCACTTGGGTATTTTAAATCTTTTAAAAAGGGGAAATATGACCTTAGTCTAGAAGCTTATTATAAAAAACTAAAAGACGTAACCGATTTTATTGATGGAGCAGACCTTCTATTTACCGAAGAAATAGAAACTCAGGTTGTACAAGGAAAAGGAAGAGCTTATGGATTAGAAGTACAACTTAATAAAAACGAAGGAAAGCTTACGGGATGGTTGAGCTATACTCTTGCTCGTTCTGAAAACAAAGTACTGGGTGTTAACAATAATAAGTACTACCCCAACAACAGTGATCAATTACACGAACTAAACCTAGTTGGTTTTTATAAACTTAATAGTAGATGGGATTTTGGGGTAAATTTCATTTTTGGCTCAGGAAGACCCGTTACTTACCCCACAGGACGGTATACACAAAATGGACTAGTGGTAGCCGATTATAACAATAGAAATGGCAATCGATTACCTACATATCACAGGTTAGATATTTCGGCAACATTAAATCCCAAAAAAGGTAAAAAAGGAAAATGGATTTTCAGTATTGTTAATCTGTATAACAGGCAAAATGCAGCCTCGATCTATTTCAATGAAATTGGCGAAACTAACAACGTAGAAATAGCTACAGGAATGACACAAGCAACCAAATTATCATTCTTTGGGATCGTACCTAGTATATCATACGAATTCAAATTTTAAAAATTATTAGCATGAAAAATATAATCACCATACTGCTCACATTATTAATTATAATCGTTTCTTCCTGTGAAACAGATGTTACCAATGATATCTCCCTAGTCGAAACACCCCCTCGACTAGTAATTGATGGAGGCTTAGAGCGAAATATCAAAACTCCCGTCACCACACAACAAATAAGATTACTAACTACAGCCCCCTTTTTATCTAATAAAGACTTTCCGTTTGTTAGTGACGCCCAGGTTACGATATCCGATGGCACGAATTCCTGGGTTTTTGAACATACAAACAATGGATTTTATGAAAACTCAGACATACTCCCAGAAATTGGAAACACCTACACTATTACAATCTTATGGAAAGGAGAAACCTATCAAGGAACTGATATGTTACTGGCAGAAGTGCCCAGATTTGATAAGTTTTATTATGAGTTTGAAGAAGAAACTGTTTTTGCAGACGAAGGATACTATGTAAAATTTGATACAACCGATCCTATTAATGTTCAAAATTTTTACCATTACAGACTCTTCAAAAATAATGAGTTCGTTACCGTTCCTGACCCTGGGAATAGCCAAGTACTAATCGTATCTGATGAATTTTTTGATGGGAAACAACGTATTGGGGTTAAACCTAACGAAGATATCTTTTTTGAAATTGGGGATATAGCAACCGCTCAACAATTATCAATATCAGAACCTTATTTTGATTACCTTAAAGAATTATTTACTCAAACTGGAAATTTAGGAAATCCAATAGTCGGTAATCCTCCTCCGGCATCAATACGAGGAAATTTGATAAATTTAGACAATAGTAGCAATCGTGCCCTTGGGTATTTTTATGTGATAGATGTAGAAGAAGATACTGTAACCATTACTGAAAACTAAAATAGTATACATTGAAAAGTAACAGAGTATATTTTTATCTACTTATCATTCTTTTGTTGAATGCTCTTCATCTTATTGGTGAAATCTATGCCGATGGTCTAGAAGAAGGTATCATTGAAACTTTAATCCTGTTACCTGTGAGTTTTTCTTTTACTTTATTTGTTTTTTGGTCAAGGCTGTATATCAAAAACACCATTGCAAATAAAATTATAAGAGGTGGAAACAAAGTACACTTTTTAAGTTTTTGGGCTATTGTTATTACACTCAAAACTCTAGTGCTTACTTTTATTTTAAAAGGGTTGAGTTCTTATTTTTTCAATGATGATGAAGGCCCCGAACCTTTCTTTGATTTAGCGTTTTGGGCAGTATTACTTGCCTGTTTTTCTATAATCGTATTTGTATATTTTATTGAGATTTTTCTTGAATCTCAAAAAGAAAAACAAGATATTAAAGTAAAACTAACTCAATACCAAAGCGAAAAATCTATAGCTCAATATTTAGCTCTAAAAAAACAGTTAAACCCCCACTTTCTTTTTAATAGTTTTAATAGCCTCCTGGGCTTAATTAGTATTGACAGCAAAAAGGCCGAATATTTTTTGCAGGAGCTGTCTAATATCTACAGGTATAATTTAACCCAAAGCGAAGAAGTTGTAGTAACTTTAAGAAAAGAACTTAAACTAATATACTCCTATATGTCCTTGCAAAAAATAAGGTTTGGAGAACATATAACTCTCGAAGATCATATCGAAGAAGCTAAACTTAATTTTTTACTACCTCCTATGACTTTAGAATTGTTACTAGAGAATGCTATAAAGCATAATATCATCGAAAGCAATAAACCGCTAAAAATATCTATCATAAGTGAAGGTAATAGTATTAAAGTAATGAATAACTTTCAGCCTAAAAATCATCATTATGAAAAATCATTAGGAATAGGGTTAAAAAATCTAATCAATCAATATAAAATGCTGCATCCAGAGGTTCCGCATTTTAAAATAATCAATGGTAATTATATAGCTTATATTCCTTTAATAGAACCTGAATTATGATAAAAAGTATTATTATAGAAGACGAAAGTATTGCTGCCATTAGATTACAAAACTTAATTCAGGAAGTTAATGATCAAATTATAATCACAAAAGTACTTTCTTCTGTAAACGAATCTATACACTATCTATCTACAGAAAATCCCGATCTCATTTTTTTAGATATTAATTTATCTGACGGGTATTCTTTTGAAATTTTTAAAATACTGGATATTAACGTTCCTATAATATTTACCACCGCATACTCTGAATATGCTATCAAAGCTTTTGAACAAAATAGTATTGATTATCTTTTAAAGCCAGTTACCAAAGAAACCCTTCAACGTAGTATAAATAAGTTTTTTTTACTGAATAAGAAACAGCTTCCGGCATATAAAGATTTGTTTTTGCACACTGAACATGAATACAAAAAGAGATTTTTGGTAAAGATGAATACCCATTTAAAAACAATAGATATTAATCAGGTTGCCTATTTTTATACAGACGAAAAATTAACTTTCATTAAACTATGGGATGGCAAGAAAATACCTATCGATTTTTCTTTAAAAAAACTAGAACAAGAGTTAAATCCGTTAGATTTTTTTAGAATCAACAGAAAATATATCGTTCATTTAAAATCTATCGGAGAAATGTATTACTCTTCGAAGTCGAGGATAAAAATAGCTTTAAAGCCTGCGTCTCATGAAAGTAATATATTTGTTGCTATTGAAAAGTTAGGGAAATTTAAAAAATGGCTTTCGATTTAATCGTAACTATTCATTTTTAATGCTCTCTATATTTTTTCTTCCAGAAAAATATTTTTCTTTTCAAGGCTATTTTATCATGATATTTCTTTTGAAATGCTTCAGTAAGTCCCCACATAGTTTGATATAACGTTGATTCGTCCTCACCGGTTAATTTAGCATATTCATTAGACATGATTGCAACCATTTCCTTTTTTGGAGTTAATCTCGAAAAATTACGAATCCTGGTTTCCATATCTAAATCTCTAAATTCCATCCTATTAAGGTCTACCAAATAAAAATCATATCCTGCACTTGTCTTTACGATTAGAGTATTCCCGGGAGAATGATCTAAAAACAGGATTCCTTTTTCATGAAGATCATATGTAAATCTTGTAAAAGCTCTTAAAATAGCTTCGTGATCTGGATAATCTGGCTCGTGTACCAATTCGCGATAGGTAAGGTCATAATTAAGCAATTCACTAACATAATAGCTTTTTCTAAATAAAAAAAAGGTAGTATATAGATCATAGGCTAATGGGAATGGAGTTTTTATTCCTAGTTCTAATAACCTATTGGCATAATTATAGGATCTTTCTGCTTTTGATTTTCTAAAGAATCGATATACAACCTGATTTATAAAATTAGGAACCTTGAATGATTTGATAGTATACTTTTTGCCTTCAATCTCTACAATTTTTATAACATTGCGTTCTGCATCTCCCAATACCTCATGATAATCATCAAAATGTGCTATTGTTTTCTGCACTTCGGTTTCAACCGATTTGTATTTTGGATGTATGATAAATTTACGTTGCATTCTTTATGTATAATAATCTAAACAAAAGTATTTTTTTGATACGGTTCCTCGATAATTAGTATTCTGGGGGATAAGACAAGCTTATACACTTAGGTACTTAATATAAATCACATCAAAGATTTGTATATTTCATTGTATTCTAACGCTGCTGTTTGCCAACTAAATTTTTCTAATTGGGTTTTAATTTTTTCCTCCATCACATATCTATTAGATTCAAAATAGGCAATTTTTGTTAAAAATACATCAGCCATATATTCAGGTCCTAATTCTTCCCAATAAAAACATGCTTCTCCTCCTATTTCGGGTAGCGAGGTTTTATTATAAAGAAAAATAGGCTTATTAAAGTTTAATGCTTCAACCACTGGTAATCCAAATCCCTCTCTAGAAGAAGGAAATACAAAAGCAAAACAATTAGTAAACAGTTCTATTTTTGTTTCTTCGGATACAACACCTTTTAAAAAGACTCTATTTTCCAGCTTATTTTCTTGAATTATTTTTTTTAAATGTAACACATAATCACTACTACCTTTTCCTGCAAGAATGAGTTTAAATTTTTCTGGAATGTGGTTCATCATTAAAATAAGCTTCTCCAGGTTTTTGTATGGTCTCATTTCCGTAATACAAAAAAGATAGTCATCTGTACTCTCACCTTGATCAACTAACAAGGTTTCTTTTAAAGAATTACCATTATAGATTACTTTTTGCGTTTTTGATGCAGTAACATTAAAATGTTTATTCACCTCATCTTTGGTAAAGTGTGATACAAACACAAGTACTTGGGCTCTATCTATCTTTTTTTGAATAAAATCCTTCGTTTTCTGATCTATGGTATCCTCATACATAAAATTAATATCATGAATGGTTAAAACGTATGGGATTTTCTTATTTGAAGGTTCAATTTTACTTAGCTGGTTAGTAGAATGAAATATATAATTACGACCAAAGATGCCCAACTGGCGATGTATTGAATAATAGTATTTAACAAAAATATTCTTCTGATTAAATATTGATTTATAACCTCCTTTTTTGGGGGTATAGAAAACATAATTCAAATCAGTATCAATAGATGAAAAAGCTTTTGACAGATGATACGAAAATTGCCCAAAACCTTTATTTAAGTTTTTTAAGTAATGAAAATCTACAAATACTCTTTTATTTTTCACCTTATTATAAATTTAGAATTCTCTTTACCCAATTATCTACCAGATATTTTTGATAGATCTCATCTGGTATTTCTTCATATTTGTTTTCAAAAAAAGATTTAGGGATTTGAATATCATTTTTATCTATGATCAAGATATTATTTGGGTTATAAAAATCGTAGTTGGCAATTGCTGCATTGGTAGTTATTAGTTTTTTGCTGTTTCCTAAACTTTCAAAAACTCTAAACGACAGTCCATCTTGTCCTTCTCTATGAATATCTAAAAGTACATTAGAATGCGCCACTAACTCATTAACCTCTCTCATATTTATTCGTTCTGTAACGTATTCTACACTACTTTCAGATTCGATTTTCTTTTTCCCGAAACTAACAATTTTATAGGACACCCCTAACTCATCTAATTGTAGAGCAATATTATCTATAACTTTAGATCGTTTACTAAACGTACTTATATTAAAAACCTCTTGTTCTATTGATAGGTTATTTTTGTTTTCTTCAAAAATATAATTTGTTGCAAATTTAAAATTATGGTTTTTTGAATCATTGGGCTCAAAAGTATATACCTCATTAAAAAAAGGTGCTACTAATAATATTTTTGGTATTCTTTCTATATTATCATTAAAAAATGCTGTCAAATCCTCTGTAAATGAACTTATATTTTTAATAATCTGAGGAAGTAAAAAATTAGCGTTAAGCATTAGGATTTTATCTTGTTTCCCAATCTCATTCAATCGCTTAAGAATTTCTTTATTTAAGTGATTCTTTTTTATATCATACTTAAAAAAAGTTTTCCCAATAAAATTAAAAATTCGATGAAAAACTGTAGGATACTGATACCTAAAAGTGTGAAAGTTTATATGATTAACTTCATATCCCTGCTTTTTTAGACTCTTGGCAATTTCATCGTTAATCCCCAAAACATCAAGACTAATCAGTGTTATTTTCATATTTCAAATAATAATAGAGACAAACTTACTAAAACTAAAGAATCATATTGCTAAAAAAGTAATTTTTAAAATCAATACATTTGTCAGCATTATATTAAAACCATTATAATGAATTATCTATTTATCATCTTACTTATTGTACTATTAGGGATTGCATTTCCCAAAATCCTCAAACTTATTAAACATAAGTCATTATACCCTTTTATGCCCTACAAATATAATTTTAGAAGAAGACGAATAACTTTTTCTAAAACATTACAGTTGTTAAATGAACGAAATGCTAAAATATTGGTTGAAACAGGAACATCAAGAAATGGTCTTAAAGGAACTAAAACCGATGGTGGGGCAACAATTGTTTTTGGTAAATGGGCAAAAGAAAATAATGCAAAATTACATTCTGTAGATATTAGCAAAGATTCTGTGCAAGGGGCTCAGAAAGCAGTACAAGAAGAAAATTTGCAAGATAGTACAACGGTGCATCTGGGAGATTCGCTAGATTTTCTAAAGAATTTTAATGAATCTATCGACTTTTTGTACTTAGATAGTTATGATTATTCAAAAACAGATATAGAGATTCAAAAGAAAAGTCAGGAGCATCACTTACAAGAATTTATCCTGGCCGAAGATAAACTACACGATAAATCTATCGTTTTAATAGATGATTGCAGGCTTCCTGGTGGTGGTAAAGGAAAAACGGTTGTAGAGTATATGCTAAAAAAAGATTGGGAGATTTTAATTAATGCATATCAAATTTTATTAGTAAAAAAATAACCTTGTGTATAAAGTTTAAAGAAATTATTACACTTCGATTACCTATTACTAATTCATGTGATTTTAGTATAGATCGATATATTTGCATGATATTTAGTAATTGCACCCTAAACCAAAGTAATAATTTCTACAAAATGTAATTACAAGAATTATCATTAACCAAAAACATTTATAGTAATGGATTATGACAATAAACCCGAGGGATACTACAATAACATCAGAAATGAAATGTTTTCTTTTTTTCCGAAAGATGCAAAAACAGTATTAGATGTTGGTTGTGGAGAAGGTACTTTTGCTGCTTTTATTAAAGAAAAACACAATACTGAAACCTGGGGTATTGAATTGATGCCAGAGCATGGAAAAAAAGCCGAAAAAGTACTCGATAAAGTTTTTATTGGTGAATGTGAAAAATTTATTGATGAACTACCAGATAATCATTTTGATGCCATCTATTTTAATGATGTTTTAGAACATCTTGTAGATCCATATTGGGTGCTAGAAAAAATAAAAAGTAAACTATCACAAAATGGTGTCATTATAAGTTCGATACCCAATATGAGATACCATAGTGCTTTAAAAAATCTAGTGCTTAAAAAGAATTGGGAATATGAAGAACACGGTATTATGGATAAAACGCACTTGCGATTCTTTACAGGTAAGAGTATTGCAAATATGTATACGAGATTAGGGTATAAAATAGTACTTCATAAAGGTATCAATAAAACAAAATCTATTAAGCCATTTCTCTACAATATTCCTTTTCTATTTACAGCAATGGATATGAGATATCTGCAGTATGCCACAGTAGTTAAAAGGTAAGATCTAAAAAAGATATATACCCTAGATTTCTTTAGATAATGGTAATATCATATTTTAGATACAAATTAATAAAGGGCTCCACTGTCGGGGCCCTTTATCTTTAGATAGATTTATTTTTAACACAAATCAAACTACCAATTAATTCGATCTCTCCATCGGTTACGTTCTACATCACCATACATCTTCTCTGTTATGGTTCCGTTTACATTAATATCCCAATGTGCACCAGCTATTTCACCAGGAGCAGTTACAGAATTAAGGAGTATGGTTTGATGTGTAGCACAAGCAGATGAGAATACAACAGAACGATTATTAACATCGCTTGGATGAGATGATACAGGACCATTGTGATTTCTTAAAAAAGAGTTATTCGTTAAATTAATTGAAATCTCTCTTCTTTCTCCAGAAAGCCTCCATTTCCTGCGTTTACGATTATATTCTAATTTTACTCGTAAAAATATTCTATAGGAATGAACTTCGAAAGGCCCTCCTGTATTGAGATGTTCTGCATAAACTTCATGTACATATTTAAAAGCTCTTGGAGAAGGCCCTTGTGTGTTACCCGAACCACAATTCTCGACATATCTTTGCTTTCTAAATTCATATTGATTATCCACAACAACTCTTTTTACAGCACCTATGTCTGATACATTGTTAGTAGTCTCTCCTTTAGGGTTAATTCGGGTATAAGATACAGACCCGACTTCTTTAAGGTTTTCTATACTAGATTTTTGAACGGTAATTTCTCCTTCGTCAAGTTCATAAAATTTACCATTAGTAAACCAAATGATTTTCCCACCTAATTCAAACTCACTATCATCATTTAAAATCCCTTGAATTGCAGGTGAAACTTCAAGGTCTCTATCAAAGGAGAAAAAAGAATTGATTTCTAACTCCTCCATACTCAATTTTGAAAACTTAGTATAAAGATCATTAAATTCATTCCAATCTTTAAAAGAAAATCTATTCGTTTTTGATTCAACAGTTGACTCGATGTTTGTCTCTTGTTCAATAGAATTGACATCTCCTTTTTCACAAGAAATGATTACTGTCATTATGAACAGTAAAAAAATGATTTTTTTCATAATATTAAAGTTTTAAGATTATTTTTGCACAAAATAATTTCTGTCATGCATTCAGAATTTGTATAATGAAATTGGCCAATTCGTAAATGAATGTTTTCGACAATAAGCATGTTACCGGCAAAAACTATAATTACAACTACTTTAACTTTTCTTACAAAAGAAGTTTTAAAGTAATACCTTTTCATAATCACCAATTAATTCAAAAACTAATGTCTGATCAAGCTATAGAAACCCAAAACGCAATCAACACGTTAAAAAAAGGAGGAATTATCCTCTATCCTACTGATACGATTTGGGGTATTGGTTGTGACGCCACTAATGCAGAAGCAGTTGATAAGGTGTACGCCTTAAAAAAACGGGAAGAAAGCAAATCTATGATCTGTTTGGTTAGTGATTTTAAAATGCTGCAGCAATATATAGAAGAAGTTCCCGAAGTAGCCTATGATATTCTAAAATACGCTACAAAACCCACTACTATTATTTATGACAGACCTCTGCGTGTGGCAGAAAATATTATTGCAAATGATAACACATTAGGTATTCGGGTGGTGAAAGATCCTTTTTGCGGAAAACTAATTAAGAAGTTTAAACGACCTATTGTCTCCACTTCTGCTAATATTAGTGGTATGCCTGCTCCAAAAAACTTAAAAGAAATACCTGCTGCAATTTTGGAAGGCGTAGACTATGTCGTAAATTTGCCTTTACAAAAAAAAGGAGCTAAACCTTCTTCGATTATTAAAATAGGAAGCGATAGTACCGTAAAAATTATTAGGAAGTAATTGATTCATGTCGGAAATCAAAAATTATAAAGAAGCTTTACAACATCCAATTTTTGATACAATTGCCAAAGCATCAGCAAATCTAGAACTAGACAGCTATGTGATCGGAGGATTTGTAAGAGATCATATATTGCAAAGAAAGACTGCTAAAGATATTGACATCGTTGCTGTTGGCAGTGGTATAGCATTAGCAAAAGAAGTATCCAATCTTTTACCTGGCAATCCCAAAGTACAGATTTTTAAAACCTATGGTACGGCAATGCTAAAAACCGAGGATATCGAGGTAGAATTTGTTGGAGCACGAAAAGAATCTTACGTAGAAAATAGCCGTAATCCCAAAGTAGAAAATGGAAGTTTAGAAGATGACCAAAATAGACGGGATTTTACGATTAACACTCTTGCCTTACACCTATCACCAGAAAATTATGGTGAAATATTAGACCCATTTAATGGTTTAGAAGATCTTAAATCAAAAATAATCCGTACTCCTTTAAATCCTGATATTACCTATTCTGATGATCCTTTAAGAATGATGAGAGCAATTCGTTTTGCTACGCAACTCAACTTCAAAATAGAATCCTCTTCACTAGAGGCTATTGCAAAAAACAAAGACCGAATTAAAATCATTACCAAAGAACGTATCGTAGATGAGTTACATAAAATTATTTTAAGCGATAAGCCGTCAACAGGTTTTAAATTACTAGAACAAACTGGTCTTTTGGGTTATATCTTACCCGAACTAATTGATTTAAAAGGTATAGATGAAGTCGAAGGGCAACGACATAAAGATAATTTTTACCACACGCTAGAAGTGGTAGATAATATTGCTCAAAACACAGATGATCTCTGGTTACGCTGGGCAGCTTTACTTCATGATATTGGTAAAGCACCTACCAAAAAATTTAGCAAAAAAGTAGGGTGGACTTTTCATGGTCATGAATTTGTGGGTTCAAAAATGGTATTTAAACTCTTTAAGCGTTTAAAAATGCCTTTAAATGAAAAAATGAAATTTGTGCAAAAAATGGTATTAATGAGCTCCAGGCCTATAGTGATTGCAACAGAAGTCACAGATTCTGCAGTTCGAAGACTAGTGTTTGATGCAGGAGAATATATTGAAGAATTAATGACACTCTGTGAAGCCGATATTACTACCAAAAACCCTAAACGCTTTAAAAAGTATCACAATAATTTCAAGATTGTAAGGCAAAAAATGATTGAAGTTGAAGAGCGAGATCACATTCGTAACTTTCAACCACCAGTTACAGGAGAAGAGATTATGGATACTTTTAACATCAAACCCTCTCGTGAAATAGGAATCATTAAAGAAGCTATAAAAGAAGCAATTCTAGAAGGCGAAATTCCTAATGAACATGAGGCAGCTTATGCATATATGGTTAAAAAAGGAGAAGAATTAGGACTAAAGAGTAGCTAAGAATCTAAGTTTCAAAGGCTATAAAACTATAGTTTTTGAAATTTTAATTTAATACTAAATCAATTATGAGTACATTCAGAAACCTGATAATTTGGCAAAAATCGATGGAATTAGTCACTAATATATATCTTGAAACAAAAACATTTCCTAAAGAAGAATTATATGGCTTAACTTCTCAAATAAGAAGAGCATCAATTTCAGTTCCTAGTAACATCGCTGAAGGTTATGGAAGGTTAGGTAAAAATGATTATTTAAGATTTTTAAATATTGCTATCAGTTCACTTTTTGAATTACAGACCCAATTAGAAATAGGAAAGAACCTTTCTTTTATTCAAGAAAACAACTTCAATATTTTGTTCGAAAACACTAGAGAAATTGAGCGTATGCTAGTTAGTTATATCAAAAAAATCAAAGATTCTTAATAAAATTATACTTTTCTTAGATTCTAAGATTCCTCATGTCTTAGATTCTTCTTAACAAAAAAAAATGAAAAAAGACAATAAAAAGGTAATATACTGGTTGCTTACAGGCTGCTTATTGATTTTTATTATGGTTATTGTTGGTGGAATTACCAGACTTACTCATTCTGGGCTATCGATCTCTAATTATAAATTAATTTCGGGCACTATTCCTCCTATGAATGAAACAGAATGGAATGCTGCATTTGATCTGTACAAACAATACCCCGAATATCAAAAGATAAACCATCAATTTACTCTCGAAGATTTTAAAGATATCTATTTCTGGGAATGGCTGCATAGAGTTATAGGAAGATTTATAGGTGTCGTATTTATCATCCCATTCGTATATTTCTTAATCAGAAAGCAACTTACTAAACCCACTATAAAAAAATCTATAATACTAATGCTATTAGGAGGCTTTCAGGGGTTTCTTGGCTGGTTTATGGTAAAAAGCGGGTTAATTGACAGACCCGATGTAAGTCACTATCGTCTTGCCATGCATCTTACTGCAGCATTCATAACCTTTGCATATACATTTTGGGTAGCTCTTGATCTTATATATCCTAATAAAAAACAAATTGATATTAAATTTAGAAATCTAATTCGATGGGGATTGGCAGTTCTTTTACTTCAAATTATCTATGGTGCTTTTGTTGCGGGATTAGACGCTGGTTTACTACATAATTATTGGCCATTAATGAGTGACAGAACTTTAATTCATGAATCGGTTTATATAGAGCAATCTCCTTTAATCAAGAATTTTGTAGAAGGAAAAAGCGGAGTTCAGTTCGTACACCGCTATTTGGCCTATATCGTTGTAGGACTTATTGTCTTTATCTGGTATAGAGGCAAAAGAATTAAAAAAAACAATATTCAATCTAATTCACTAAATACATTAGTAATTATTGTTTGTATCCAGTTTTTGCTAGGAATATTTACATTAATTTTTAGAGTCCCCATAGTATTAGGAGTATTACATCAAATTGTTGCTTTTTTCTTATTAGGGGCAATGACTTTTTCATTACATCGTTTTAGTAAATAACAATGCATTTATAGTATCTTTGCATTTTCAAATTAATAAATAATGATATACCGTTTCAGAATTATCCTGGATACAGAAGAGGATGTATTTAGAGATATTGAAATAGAACAAGATGCAACTTTAGAACAGTTTCATAATGTAATAACCCAATCTTTTGGTTTTGATGGAACAGAAATGGCTTCTTTTTACATTAGTGATGATCAATGGAATCAAGGAGAAGAAATATCATTATTTGATATGAGTGATGGTAATCAGCCTGTTAGATTAATGAATGAGACAACTCTTATTGATGTGGCTCATGAGGCTTCTCCCAAGTTAATCTATATCTATGACTTCTTAAGTATGTGGACATTTTTGGTAGAACTTGCTGAAATTGCTGAATATGAAAACGGAAGAGAATATCCAAATGTAATGTATATTCATGGTCAAATACCTGATCAGGCACCTGATAAAGAGTTTAAAGCAGACGAATTAGATGATTTTAATGAAGGTGAAAATAAAGATTTTATGGATCTTGATGAATATGAAGACCTCGGGTTTGATGAGAATTGGAATTAAAATTTAACTATTAATTAAAAAGATCCCAGCCTTCGCTGGGATGACATACATGTCATGATCAACTTATATAGCACTCAAATCGAATCATTATCGGTTCACCGGGTTGGAAACAAGAATAAAAATGAAAATATATTCTTGTCAGAATCACCATATGTCCTTAATGACGAATTAACTGCACTTCTAAAAGAATATTTTTTTAAACCTTTTAGAGAAAAAGAAGAGAATTATTTTCAATTTGCTAATGAAGTAGATATAGAATTTAATCCACTGTTTAAAATTGCAACCGAAATTTTTGAACACCCTTCTTCGGTTCATGAAAAATCTAAAAGAATTGCTTCATTATTATATGAGCAATCACAACACCCGCATATTAAAAGTGGTGAAGTATACGTCGCTTATTTAGACAATGTGACTATCGATAATGAAAAAGTTGATGCTATTGGTATCTTTAAATCAGAATTAAAACATGATTTCCTTCAGTTTGAAGAAAAAGAAGCTGATATCGAATTATTAATTCAACAAGGTGTAAACCTTAATAAACTAGATAAAGGTTGTCTAATTTTTAATCATAAAAAAGAAGAAGGATATAAAATCCTTTCTATAGACTCTAACCGTTACGATACCAAATATTGGTTAGAACACTTTTTAGGCGTAGAGGCTTTTGCCGATGAGAATTTTTACACAAAGAAGTATATGAAATTCTGCCAGGATTTTGCAAAAGATGTGGTCCTTCCTGCCGAAGACAAAAAAGAAGAAGTGATGTTTATGAACCGTGCAGTAAACCACTTTGCCAAAAATGATGAATTTGAAGAGTCTGCATTTTTAAATGATGTGATTGATAATCCTGATTTGATTCCAGAATTTAAACATTACAAAGTAGAAAAAGCGCCAAAATATCAGATCGAGGATCTTACCACTTTTCCTATCGCCAATAATGCCGTAACTGCTGCTCGTAAAAAGATGAAAAATGTCATCAACCTAGATACTAATGTGCAGATAAAGATGGATTTTATCAACCCAGAGTCTGCAGAAAAATTTGTAGAAAAAGGATGGGACGAAGAAAAGCAAATGTATTACTATTTGGTATATTTCAATAAAGAACAAAAAACCTAAGAAGGCAAAAAGCTAATAACTATCTATTATGGATTTTATTCTGGTCGGTATTATAGCTTTATTAGGATCGGGATTAACATTTTTTTCTGGTTTTGGATTAGGTACATTATTGATGCCTGTATTTGCAATATTCTTCCCTATAGATATTGCAATTGCTCTTACGGCAATAGTGCATCTGCTTAACAACTTATTTAAACTTACTCTTGTTGGTAAAAAAGCTAATTTACAAACCGTACTACGTTTTGGTCTACCTGCTATTGTATTTGCCTTTTTTGGCGCATATACATTGGGGAAGCTCACCTATATAGATCCCTTATTTAGCTATACTATTGCTGATACCATATATGAAATCACAGCGGTAAAAATATCTATTGCTATAGTATTAATCTTTTTCTCTCTCTTCGATCTTATCCCAAAGTTGAAACGATTAGAATTTGATGTCAAATATTTACCCTGGGGTGGTGCATTAAGTGGTTTTTTTGGAGGATTATCAGGCCATCAAGGAGCATTACGAACCGCTTTTTTGATTCGGGCAAAACTTAGTAAAGAATCTTTTATAGCCACAGGAGTTGTTATTGCCTGTTTTATTGATATCTCGAGACTTACTATATATGCCAAAGACTTTTTACAATTAGGGGATCAGCTTAATTATCCTATGCTCATAGTGGCAACATCGATGGCCTTTATTGGAGCCTATATTGGGAATAAATTTCTTAAAAAAATCACCATACATACAATTCAAATAGTGGTAGGGGTTTTATTAATCGTTTTTGCGCTACTTCTGGGGATTGGCATTTTGTAGGGTTTTAAGTTAGAAGATGGAGGCCAGAAACGCAAAATCAGATGTTTCACAGTTTCAAAGAAGCAAAGTTTTTCTACTTTATATTTCAGACTTCCGAAATCAGACATAATCCATCACTCTAATAATCGTCTCATATTTACATTTTCATAATTACGGCGTACAAAATCCATTGCTGTTTTAAGAACTTCTCCCATAGATTTACTACGACGAAATTTTAAATCCAAAGTAAAATTATAGAGGTGTTCTCTAAGTTCTTTCAAATTTTCTTCGGTAGAGATACGATCGGCACACATACATTCAACCAAATTTTCATAACGGGATCTCGATGTTAATACGCGTTTTGCCAAAATAGAACGCTCTTCTTTTTTATATTGTTCGATAGAACTCAGCTGCAACTTGCTCATCACAATATCCACCATATCGAAATTCTCTTTAAAAAACTGGGGTTGATATACTTTTAGTTTTCCTTCATAACATTGCTGATCAAAATCAATAGCTCTTATCTTATATTCTACATGATCAAAATCGTGAATAGGAATAATCACATAGTTATAAGATCGCATATCTCCTAGTAATCGCATTTGGCAGCGCTCATTAAACTTCACAAATTCTTTTGCTATCTGTGATTTGGCCTGATCACTCAAATCGGGTAAAAAATCTTTGATAAATACATCTCCCGGAATCCCGGCAATATGTTCTTCTATAAGTGTATTCTTATACACCAAAAAGTTAATTCTATTGGGCGAAAACATATGCTCTAATTCTAGTCCATAAATACGCGAGGCATCTGCCTTTTTCACATAGATATACGTATAGTTATCATTAAGGATATTTCTAACTTTTATCCTAAAAGGTTTTGAGTTTCCAAAAGTACAATAGTCTATAGCATCGATATTAAGAAACTCAATAGCATCTTCATTACCATCAGAATGTAGAATTGTATATACTTTTTTAAGGCTGGATTCTATTTCTGGTCGCTCATGTTCTTCATAATACACTCTTACCCATAGCGTATCTTCATCCTTACTATCATAAACTACTATAGAACCCGAAAACCTAAGTAAATCATCATAAAATACCGGAATCTTAATCTTACGATTACATTCTTTCAGATATGCATCCAGTTTATCGTTGATAGGATACGTTGGTTTTTTCTTCGACATTAATTTTTCGTCCATTGTACTTCTTTTTCTGAAAAGCAATTTACAAATTTCAGATGTACAAAATCATTCTTTAAAAAATCACCAAATACTGCATAGTAAACAATAATCTACAGCAAAAACATACACTACATTCAACAAATAACCATCTACATCAAAAAATATACACTTACACTCAACAAACAATCAACAACTATCAACTTTCTTGTAACAAAACCCTATACTTGTCGTCTTGTTTTATATAACCACCAAAAACAATTACAATTGGAAAATATCCTCACCTTAAACAATCTCACCAAAAAGTTTGGAGCACTAACGGCTGTCAAAGACCTCTCTTTTACTATAAAAAAGGGAAATGTGTATGGCATTCTTGGTCCAAATGGAAGTGGTAAATCTACTACTTTGGGTATCGTACTTAATGTTGTTAACAGTACCTCTGGTGAGTTTATCTGGTTTGATGGCAATACATCAACTCATGATGCGCTAAAAAAAGTTGGAGCTATTATAGAACGCCCAAACTTTTATCCATATATGACTGCAGCTCAAAACCTTAAATTGGTATGCCAAATTAAAGGAGTTGACAGCAGTAAAATTGAAGAAAAACTTGAAGTCGTAGGGTTATTAGACCGAAAAGATAGTAAGTTCAGAACGTTCTCTCTAGGAATGAAACAACGATTAGCTATTGCTTCTGCCTTGTTAAATGATCCCGAAATATTAATCCTTGATGAGCCAACTAATGGATTAGATCCACAAGGGATACATCAAATTCGTGAAATCATCAAAAAAATTGCTTCCCAGGGAACTACAATACTTTTGGCATCTCACCTACTCGATGAAGTAGAAAAAGTATGTAGCCATGTGGTGATTATAAGAAAAGGCGTAAAACTGTATTCTGGACCTGTAGATGAAATGAATGCTAGTTATGGTTTTTTTGAACTAAAGAGCGATCAAAAATCTGCATTAACAGAATGGTTATCTAAACATAATGATTTTAAAAATTTCAAAGAAGAAGATGGGAAAATAATTGCGTTTTTAGCACATGAGCTGGATGCAGAAAGTCTTAACAGGCAACTATTTAAAGAAGGAATAGTTCTTACACACCTTGTGAAGCGAAAAGAAAGTCTCGAAGAACAATTCTTACAATTAACCAACAATTTAAACTAAAGCCATGTTACGACTACTAAATATAGAATTTCAAAAACTAAAATATAATAAAGCCGCAAAGGTAATTACAATAACCTACTTTATATTAATAACCTTTATCGCTTTAATCGCCTCGATAGAATTTAATTTTGCTGGTGTAAAATTTAGAATAGCAGATCAGGGCATTTTCAATTTCCCGTATATATGGCATTTTAATACATATATCGCTGCGTGGTCAAAGCTATTTTTGGCTATTGTTATTGTTTCTATGATGGCCAATGAATACAGTCATCGAACCTTAAAACAAAATCTAATCGATGGTCTAAGTAAAAAAGAATTCATTAGTTCTAAGTTTTTAACTGTTGGTGTCTTTGCCTTGATCTCTACCCTGTTTTTATTCGTGGTATCAATGATTTTAGGGTTAAGCTTCTCTGACTATAATGAGTTTTCTATCATATTCTCTGATCTAGAATATGTTCTGGCGTATTTCATAAAACTAATAGGCTTTTTTGCTTTTTGTATGTTCCTTGGGATTTTTGTAAAGCGTTCTGCCTTCGCCCTTGGGTTTCTATTTATCTGGTGGGTTGTAGAAAATATTATATATGCATTGCTAAAATTTAGACTATTTAGAGGGACCGAAATTGCAGATAATATCGTACAGTTTTTTCCTTTAGAATCTATGGCAACCTTGATTAATGAACCATTTACACGTTTAAATTTCATTCAATCGGCTGCAAGTCAATTAGGAGAAACTTTTCAAAGAGATTATGCTGTACATTGGTATGAAATCTTAATTGTACTGGTTTGGACAGTTGTTTTTATATATCTGTCTTATTACTTGCTTAAAAAGAGAGATTTATAATATATTTGGGCTTCAGAGCTCAACTATGCGATATATCTATATAGTTTTTTTTGCTTTATTCCTTTACTATCCATCGCTGTATAGTCAGGGAGAAGCTAACAGTTGGTATTTTGGTCAGAATGCAGGTATAAGTTTCAATACAACTCCCCCAACAGCACTTACTAATGGTAGAGTAAATACACTTGAAGGGTGTACTACAATATCTGATGCAACAGGAAATTTATTATTTTATACCGATGGTATTACTGTTTGGGATCGATCGCATGCCATTATGCAAAATGGTACTGGGTTAAAAGGTGATCCTTCTAGTACTTCCTCTGCACTAATTGTTCCTCAACCAAACTCCCCTAATCTGTATGTTGTTTTTACTGTGGATGAACCTCATCATGACAATGCTGATAATGATCCCTCTACTTTTGATGGAGATGGGGTAAACGATGGATTTATGTATTCTATTGTAGATATGTCTTTGAATGGAGGAAATGGAGCTGTAGTTACAGGTCAAAAAAACATACCTTTAATTACTTACAATACTTCAAATGGCTTAGAGAGTCGATACAAATGTTCAGAAAAAATTACAGCTGTAAAAAGTGATGATTGTGATTCATTTTGGGTCATTACACATTTTGTAGATACATTCTATGCGTTTAAAGTAGATCAAACCGGTGTTAACACTACACCCGTTACTTCTCGTGTTGGAGTAACAGTACCTCTTTCTGGGTATCGGCGTAATGCTCTAGGGTATATTAAAGCTTCTCCAGATGGTGATAAACTAGCTGTAGCGCATTTTGGTTTTGCAACTGTCACAGCAGGTAACGGACCAGGAAAAGTTTTACTTTACAATTTTGATAATACTACCGGAACTATTAGTAATGAGATCGAGTTAAGCAACAGTAATTCTCCTTATGGAATTGAGTTTTCTCAAACCGGACAAAGACTATATGCTACTTTCGATATTGGAGATGAAGGAAACGGACAAAGTTTTCTGATGCAATATGATTTGTCATTGCCAGATAATCAAATTGCAGCAAGTGGAACAAGAATTCTTAACCAAAATAACCAAAGCACTTTTTCTTTTGGCTCAGGAGCTATACAACTGGGTCCAGATGGTAAGATTTATCGAACTCTATATGATTTCAACACCCAAAGAGGTGATTATCTTGGAGTCATCCAAAATCCCGAAGCAGCAGCAGCCAATATAGTCTATAACGAGCAAGGAGTACGTGTTAATACAGATGGTTCTAGAGGTGCTCTTCTTGGGCTTCCCCCCTTTATTCAATCTATTTTTGCAAAAAATATTGATATCATTAATAATGGAGACCCTAATAACGTTAATCTTGCTTTATGTGAGGGAGGTACATATCGTTTGTCTTATCAAAATATCCCAGGTGCCAGCTATACCTGGTTTGTAGACAACAATCAGATTGCTAATGCTGTTCATTTTTTGGATATCACAACAACAGCCAACTATAGATTAGAAGTTGATCTTAATAATGGTAGCTGCCCTCTCATTGGCGTTGCTAATGCTACTTTTTTCGAAGTCCCAACTGCAATTGCTTCCACACTAGTACAATGTGATGCATATCAAACTATTGGAGATAACATTACGTTATTTGATTTACACCTTGCAAACGATCAGCTTACCGGTGGAAATAATCAATACACAACACAATTTTTTATAGATCTACCTGCTGCGCAAGCAGGAACACCAAGAATCAGTAATGAAAATGCTTTTCAAAATACTCAAAATAATCAACAAGTATATGCGCGGGTGATTAATACCAACAATACCAACTGTTTTGATATCGCCACTGTTACTTTAGAGGTGAGTTCTACCGACATAAACGATGCCGAGTTACGAGTTTGCGATGATGATGGTACCGAAGATGGGTTTACCGTTTTTGATCTAACCGAAGCAAATCAACAGATATTATCAGGAATTACTAATCCTGGATTAACCATTACATATTATGAAAATACAGAAGACGCATTATTAAACAGAAACCCTATTACGACCACTACCAATCGTACACAAAATACTCAAGGTAGTGATATTGTTTATGCAAAAGCTGAAGAAAATGGAGGAGAATGTTTTGGGATAAGCAGCATACGTTTATTTGTAGTTCCCTTACCCGATATCGAACCTGATTCTGAGTATTTCCTATGTCAAAACGAAACTAACATCGAAATCGATGCTGGCCTACCAATCAATAGTAACCTCAATGATTTTACAATCTTATGGTCGACAAATGAGTCTACAGAAACAATTTTAGCAAATCAACCCGGAGATTATACCGTAGAAATTACAAGTCAGCAAACCGGATGTTCTAAATCCAGAACAGTAACTGTAACCGCATCTAGTGTAGCAACTATAGGATCTATCGATATCAATGATGCAAGAGATAATAATACAGTTACCATTAATGCAGAAGGTTTGGGTAATTATGAATATGCAATAGAAATAAATGGGGTTTTGAGCGCATATCAGGATGATCCAACCTTTACCAATGTACCTCCCGGGTTTCACAGGGTGTATGTAAGAGACAAAAACGGATGTGTCCCTGTAACCTCTCAAGATATTTCGGTTGTTGGATTCCCTAAGTATTTCACTCCAAATGGAGATGGTTTTCATGAAACCTGGAACGTAGAAGGAATATCAAACCAGATTATGGGTAATTCTCTAATTTTTATATTTAATCGCTACGGAAAACTAATCAAACAACTTAGAGCAGGTACTCCCGGATGGGATGGAACTTTTAACGGGAAACTAATGCCCTCTAGCGAATACTGGTTTCGTGTAGAATTAGAAGATGGCAGAATTCTTACCGGAAGTTTCTCTCTTATTCGTTAATTCTATGAAGTGATTTAAACTTTTTTGATTCTGGCGAAAAATAGTAGTTTTCTGATCAATTGTCCCGAGTACTCGGGATTGCACCTCATAGCACTTGTACTGAGCTAAGTCGAAGTAGAGCTACAAAGTAATAAAAAGACAAAAATTGAGCAAAAAAGAGCATTTTTATAGCGAATTGAAAAAAGTTTAAACCACTTCTATAAGTAGATTTGGTATCTTTATTGTGAAAAAGAGAAGATACATGAAGTTCGAATTGGAATCTGAATTCAAACCTACTGGAGATCAACCAGAAGCAATACGACAACTGGTTGAAGGTATTGAATCTAACGAAAAATATCAAACGCTTTTAGGCGTAACAGGATCAGGAAAAACGTTTACCGCTGCTAATGTAATCCAACAAGTACAGCGGCCAACTCTAATATTGGCGCATAATAAAACGTTGGCTGCACAACTTTTTTCTGAGTTTAAGCAATTTTTTCCTAAGAATGCTGTAGAATATTTTGTTTCATACTATGATTACTATCAACCAGAAGCTTATATTCCTACTTCGGGAACCTATATCGAAAAAGATTTATCGATCAATGATGAGATTGAAAAACTACGTTTAAGTGCTACTTCATCGCTCTTATCAGGGCGGAGAGATGTTTTGGTTGTCGCTTCAGTATCTTGCCTATACGGTATTGGTAATCCAGCTGAATTTAAAAAGAATGTGATTTCGATACAATCAGGACAGTTCGTATCCAGGACCGCTCTATTGCATCGTTTGGTACAAAGTTTATATTCGAGAACCGAAGCGGAGTTTAAACATGGAAATTTTAGAATAAAAGGAGATACTGTTGATATTTTTCCAAGCTATGCTGATGATGCATTTAGAGTTCATTTCTTTGGAGACGAAATTGAAGAAATTGAATCTTTCGATGTACAAACCAATACCATTATTGAGAAATATGATCAATTGAATATTTATCCGGCCAATATGTTTGTAACTTCTCCTGAAGTATTACATAATGCAATTGATCAAATTGCGCTTGATTTAGGAAAACAGGTAGAATACTTTAAAGAAATCGGAAAACCACTAGAAGCTAAACGATTAGAAGAGCGCACTAATTTTGATCTGGAAATGATTAAAGAACTTGGTTATTGTTCTGGTATTGAGAACTATTCTCGTTATCTCGATGGTAGAAACCCGGGAACAAGACCATTCTGCTTACTCGATTATTTCCCCGATGATTATTTAATGATTATTGATGAAAGTCATGTTACTATACCCCAAACTCATGCCATGTACGGCGGTGATCGTTCGAGAAAGGAAAACCTGGTAGAATATGGCTTCAGACTTCCTGCCGCAATGGACAATAGACCTTTAAAATTTGAAGAACTTGAAGCAATCCAAAATCAAGTTATGTATATCAGTGCTACACCAGCAGATTATGAATTGCAAAAAAGTGAAGGAACCTATGTAGAACAAATCATTAGACCAACAGGGTTATTAGATCCTGTAATAGAAGTTCGCCCTAGCTTAAATCAAATCGATGACCTTATCGAAGAAATGCAAAAACGAATTGATTTAGATGAGCGTATCCTTGTTACTACACTAACCAAAAGAATGGCAGAGGAATTGGCAAAATATCTAACTAGAATCGATATTCGTTGTAGATATATCCACAGTGATGTAGATACATTAGAACGGGTAGAAATAATGCAAGATCTGCGAAAAGGTATTTTTGATGTATTAATAGGAGTAAACTTATTACGAGAAGGATTAGATCTTCCTGAAGTATCGTTAGTGGCTATTCTGGATGCTGACAAAGAAGGTTTTTTAAGAAATAAGCGTTCCTTGATACAAACGGTTGGTAGAGCAGCTAGGCATGTAAACGGAAAAGCAATTATGTATGCCGATAAAATTACGGATAGCATGCAAAAAACTATTGATGATACAGAATACCGACGACAAAAACAAATAGCTTACAACACTAAACATGGTATAACACCAACTGCAATTAAAAAGTCTCTGGATAATGCCTTGGCGGGTAAAAAAGTAGAACCATATACTTTTGAAAATGCTCCTACCCTACAAGCTGCTGAAGAAGAAACAGCATATTATACTAAAGAACAGTTAGAGACACGAATCCGTAATGTTCGTAAGGAAATGGAAAAAGCCGCTAAAGAATTGGATTTTATGACTGCAGCTCGGTTACGGGATGAAATTAAAATGCTGCAAAGTAAGATACAGGATCAAAAAGTATAATTTTTGCCTTATAATTATAGTGCAGATCTTGAGATAATCATGCCATTAAAAAACATAAGATCATTATGAATAACGTTTCAATTGAAAAATTTATTGAAGGCATACCTAAAATAGAACTTCATTTACATATCGAAGGAACATTCGAACCTGAGTTGATGTTTAAAATTGCTAAAAGAAACAATAAAGAAATCAAATACTCCACGGTTGATGAGTTAAAAAGTGCGTATAGTTTTAATAATCTCCAAGAATTTCTTGACATCTATTATGCTGGTGCTAATGTTCTTATCGAAGAACAGGATTTTTATGATCTTACCTGGGCATATCTTACCAAAGTCCATACGCAAAACCTTGTACACACAGAGATTTTTTTTGACCCTCAAACCCATACCGATAGAGGTATTTCATTTGACACCGTTATTAAAGGGATTCATCGTGCATTAGAGGATGGAAGAGAAAAACTGGGGATTACCTATAAATTGATACTATCTTTTTTACGACATCTGGATGAAGCTTCGGCTTTTGAAACATTACACCAGGCTTTACCTTACAAAAAATGGATTAGTGGAGTTGGCCTGGATTCTTCTGAAGTAGGAAATCCACCTTCAAAATTCGAACGTGTTTTTACTAAAGCAAAAGAAGAAGGTTTTATAACAGTAGCTCATGCAGGAGAAGAAGGACCAGCAGAATATATCTGGGAAGCTGTTAATCTATTAAAAGTAACTCGTATTGATCATGGTAACCGATGTTTAGAAGATGATCGATTAGTAAAGTTATTGGCAGATCTACAAATACCGTTAACACTCTGTCCTTTGTCTAATCTTGAGTTAAAAGTGATTGACGATTTAAAAAAATACCCTTTACCAGAAATGATAGATAAAGGTTTATTAGTAACCATTAATTCTGATGATCCAGCCTATTTTGGAGGGTATATGAATGAGAATTATATAGGCATTGCTCAAGCACTAAACCTTTCTAAGAAGCAAATTACAGAATTAGTAAAAAACAGCTTCAAAGCTAGCTGGTTATCTGACAAAGAAAAAGAAAAAAAGATTGCACAGGTCGAAACGTATTTTCAAAATAATTAGATTTCTATAGGTGTATAGAAAACAATGATATAATCAACTTCAAAACATAAGTTTTTCTTCCTTTTTACTCCTCTTGCAAATTAGATTGTCAAATACTATAGGGTAAAATTTGCCCCTTATTTGATATGTGCTATAAACAAAATAGCTTTGTTCTGTAATCTTTAAACCCAGAATATGAGAGGCGTAATACTACAAGGAAGTTCGAAAAGTAATGGAAATACTAACAAAATAACATTATTTATAAAAGAAAGAACCGGATTCGATATTATAGATTTGAAATCTAAAAACATCGGTCCTTTTGATTATGATTTTAAGAATAGGGATGACGATTTTTTACCCACAATAAAAGAAATTGTAGAGAACTATGACACTCTTATTTTTGCTACACCAGTATATTGGTATGCAATGAGTGGAATAATGAAAAATTTTATGGATAGGATAACTGATTGTATAAAAGTCGAAAAGACAACCGGAAGAAAGTTAGCAGGAAAAAAGATGGGAATGATAAGCTGTGGTTCTGGATCAGAATTAAAAGAAGGTTTTACAATGCCATTTATAGAAAGTGCACATTATCTTGGTATGGAGTATTTAGGAGATATTCATACATGGATAGAAGACGAAAATATTCCAAAGCAATTACAGAGTGATATCAATGTTTTTATTTCTGAAAAGATAAAAAGAGAGGGTAAACCAAAGCATTAATCATAATGATTAATGCTTTGTCAAAAATTACATACAATACTGTAGATAGATTTATTTGCTCTTAAAAATACCTCTAACTATCTTAAAGTAGTGTCTCGTACAAGCTTCTATGCTATTTATTGTCATATTAAAAGAGAAATATTTTTCTAGAACTGAAAGCGATACCCAAAATCAGGAAAGAATCCAATTTGATCTACCTGATCTACCTGATTCGTTAAACGGTTATAACGACGCGTAAAAATATTCTCATTATTCGTTACATTTTGAAGATCAACATAAAACTGATGAGAACGTTTTTTTGATTTACTATTGATTTTGTATCCAAATTTAACATCCCATCTAAAATAGGCATCATTTTGCTCACTAAAAGCTAAATCTTCTCGTAACACCTGAAAACCTGCCGATTGCGAAGCTTCTAGATTAACGGGAGTAAAATACCTTCCTCCCGATACAGTTAACTTAGTATCAAAAAACAATACATCTTTCTTGGTCTTACCAATAGTAAACTCTTTTCCGGCAAGAAGATTGGCTACATATCCATTATTAAACGGTGTGTTTCGTTCTATGCCATCACTTCCTTCGTATTTACTTTCGAATAGTGAAGTGGTTAACAGTCCATAATATCCATCACTAAAAAACTTTTCTAAAGTCAATTCTATTCCCTGATTAAAACCTGTCCCTTCATTAACCAGTGATACCCTATCATTTTCGAATCCAAAGTCTGCTCCCTCTGTCAAAGAAGAATAACTTGACGAAAAGGGCTCTACCGCCGCCTTACTAACATCCTGATAATACACCTCTACTTTACCTCTCCAACCTTTACTAATTCTTACATCGTAACCTAACACATAATGATTACTTCTCACAAAATCAAGATCCAGATTGGTTTGCACCAATTCTCCATTAACATCTTCATTCAAAAATAATAATGGTAAAGGAACTGGTTGATGATGCAATCCATATCCGAAACTAAAGCGATGATTCTGATTCACCTTATAAGAAAGTCCTGCTCTGGGTTCAAATACAAATTGTTCATTCAGCGTACTATACTGACCGTGCAGCCCAGCATTTAATGTTAGTTTTTCGGTAAGTCTAAACTGCCCCTGAATATAGGGTTGAATAATACTTAGATTTTCGTCTATATCTGTAAACGTGAAAAGATCGGGGTCACCATCACCATCATTATCAGGTTGTTTTGTACGGTCTCGTGCTATAGACTCTATTCCAAAATTTTCTACCAAAACTCCTGTTCGCAATGTACTTTTACTGCTCAATTTAGAGTTAAAAAGCGTAGAAAACGTAAAGCGTGATTCTGTATTATCAGCTTCAGTATATTTTATAATACGTTCTTGCGGAGTGTTTTTTTCAATAAAACGATCTGCTCTAAATTCATTAGTTGCGAAAGATCCTGCTACTGTTGTTCTTAAAAAAGAGGATGAACCAATATTGATCTGGTGTTTAAGACCAATCACCCCAAAACCAGAATCTGCTTTAGAATTTTCATCTTCGGCAGCAAATAGATCATCCTCATCAATATCATCTCCGAGAAATTCAATATCAGAAAAACCTATAATCCCGAATAATGAGAAGTTACCCAATTTACTTTTTCCAAAATCTACATTAAACGAAACATCATAGTAATTAGGTGTAGCCGATGTTCCTCCTGCTCCTATCCCTAAAAGACTTACTAACGAATATCTCCCAGCTACCAAAAATGAACCATTATTTTTTCCTAATGGTCCTTCTGCCATTGCTTCTACTCCTGTAAAAATACCTACCTGCCCAGTATATTCATAGTCATCTATATTACCTTTTCTAAATCCAAGATCAAATACTCCTCCTATTGCATTTCCATATTCTGCCGGGAAAGCTGAAGTAATAAAATCTGAGTTTTTTAATAGGTTAGGGTTTAAAGCAGAAACTGGTCCCCCTGTCGTTCCCAACGTAGAATAATGATTAGGACTTGGTATAGGTACTCCTTCTAACCGCCATAGTAATCCAACAGGAGAGTTACCCCGTATCACAATATCATTTCTACTATCATCGGGAGAAGAAACACCTGCAAAATTTGCTGCTAAACGACCAACATCACT
The DNA here is from genome assembly GCF_000626715.1 of Aquimarina atlantica. Taxonomy (GTDB): domain Bacteria; phylum Bacteroidota; class Bacteroidia; order Flavobacteriales; family Flavobacteriaceae; genus Aquimarina; species Aquimarina atlantica. Next base: position 48,265 of record NZ_AQRA01000012.1, read on the forward strand.
CCGTCCTCCCGAAAAACGTGTTACTTCTTCTACTCCAAACTGTCTGGCCGAAACAGATGTAAGCTTATTTATAGCTTGTGCTTTGCCTGTTTCTGATGTAATAATAACCTCATCTAATCGATCAAAGGCTTCTATAAGTGCCACATTAACCGCTGCATCCTTACCAGAGGTTACCACAATATTCGGTATTGTAATTGATTCGAATCCAATGTAACTTACTCGTATCATTTGGCGGCCAAGCGGTACATTTTCTAATGTAAAATACCCATCTATATCGGTGATCACTCCAATAGCTTGTTCTACATTTAATAATTCAATTGTAGCTCCGGGTAAAGGGCTTTCTGATTGCTTGTCAACAACAAGACCTTTAATGATTCCTGTTTGTGCATTTGCTATGTATCCTAGTACAATAATAAATACAAAAGTGATTTTTCTCATGATTTGATTACTATTTTTTTCAAATCTGTAGTTTCTTTTTTAACTCTTAAAACTTAAAATACCCAGTTGGTATTTTTACTCTTGAAATGTCAAAAACAAGTCTGAATAGTATAAAATGAAATAGTCCCCAATATTATCGGGTCAAACGTTATTTAAAACAATTCAGCTTCTTATCTGACGATTGAATATGTCTAAAAATGATTATTGCACATCAGTTATGTATCTTTACCTATACTATTAAAAAAGGATATACCTATTATTGACTTGTACACATGATTTCTAAAGCATACATAAAGAAGTTTACATTTCGCTTTATCGTTATAAATGTGGTCTATTTTCTTATCAAATCCACTATCGATCACAGCGGAGATGTTACAGAATTTGATGCGACTAGTTTATTTTATTACTGTAGTGCTTTTTTCCTTTTTATATTCACCTGGGAAACCAACGATTGGTTAATTCGAAAGGAAATTAAATCCAATCAAGGTAAAAGTCTGGATTTAAATAATGGAATGAAGATTATTGCTATAAATATGGCGATTTTTATTCCTATAGCTGCTTTATTATATTATTTGGCAATTTTTGAATTTAATCATATATGCAAAATTAAGACTAATAAACCCTGGTTACTATTTAGAATAGATTTTTTCAGAGCTACACTCTTAGGTTTTGCCGTTGTTATTTTTAATCTCTTTTATTATTCTCTAAAACAGAAAAAAGAAATGGAAAATACGATGAACAAGCTAAAAAAAGAAGTCATGACTTCTAAATATAAGTCTTTAAAAAATCAAATTAGTCCACATTTTTTATTTAATAGTTTAAATACACTTACATCGCTAATGTATCAAGACAGGGATCTGGCTTCTGATTTTGTATCCAGATTGGCAACATGTTATAGATACATTCTGGATAATCGTGAAGAAGATCTGGTAAGCCTGGAAAAAGAATTAAGTTTTCTTGATTCTTTTATATTTATGATGAATGTAAGACATGAAGACGCCCTTAGCATTACTACTCATATTTCAGTTAACCCAAAAAAATATGTAATCCCTACCTTATCACTACAAATGCTTGTAGAAAACGCCTTAAAACACAATTATTACTCTAAAGAAAGGCCTTTGGAGATTAGTATTATTTCTATTGAAAAAAGCAGTATTCTTATTCAAAATAATTTACGGGTAAGAAAACAAAAAGAAGAATCAACACGATTAGGGCTTAAAAATATTAAAAAGAGGTATTCCTTTTATACAAATCAAGAAGTACTGGTAGAAACAGAGCATAAATATTTCAAGGTTACTCTCCCGCTATTGACCAAAGATATAAAAGAAGTTACCATGGTAAAAGTTTCATAAAATGACTGCTGTAATTGTTGAAGACGAAAATATAGCCTCTAAGCGCTTGGCAAATCTCATCGAAGAGTTAGCTCCAGAAATAAAGATTGCCGGTCAAATCACTTCTGTAGAAAACGGAAGGCATTGGTTCGAGAATAATCCACTCCCCGATCTAATATTCCTCGATATTCAATTAAATGATGGATACGGATTCGATATTTTAGATACGTTAGAAGATCACCCCCCTATTATATTTACTACAGCATATAACGAATATGCCATAAGAGGTTTTAAGTATAATGGATTAGATTACCTTCTAAAACCAATTGACAAAAAAGATTTAAAAAACGCTCTTGCCAAATACAAAAAGAGCTTTATAAGACCTGATACATTGATAGAAGATGCAAAATTCGAACGCATTAAAAACTTGTTTACAAAAGAATACAAGCGCCGTTTTATGATTAAAGTTGGAAATCAATTTAATACTTTTAATGTTGACGATATTGCTTATTTTAAATCACATGAAGGAGTTATTTTTTTGCACTCCCACACGGGGAAGCAATATCCTATTGAATATACTATAGATCAACTTGAGGAAATTCTAGATCCTGTTCATTTTTTTAGAATTAATAGAAAATTTATGATTTCTGTTAAAGCTGTAGTTGAGATTCACAGTTATTTTAATAGTAGATTATTATTAAAATTAAGACCTATGAACGATGAACAGGTCATTGTTTCCCGGGAGCGGACTTCTAATTTTAAAAAGTGGCTGGATCTTTAATTTCTCAGATGATAAAAAAAATTATCCAAGTCATTTTTGCTCTATTAGGTACTATAATAGGTCTCTATCCTTTTCTGTATTTTACCGCTCCAAAGTTTGGGTTATTATCCTCAAAAGAAAGTGAATTATTAACAGATATAGTATGGAATATTGCCTTTTATAATCATATCTTTTTAGGAGGTATTGCGCTATTAACAGGCTGGATTCAGTTTAATAAAAAAATAAGAGTCTCTCGGCTAGAGTTACATAAACGTATAGGGAAAATCTATGTAATTACGGTTTTTATAAGCGGGATTTCAGGAATTTACATTGGTTTATTTGCCACAGGAGGAGTTATCGCATCTCTAGGATTTATATCCTTAGGAATACTTTGGGTATATACCACTGCAAAAGGATACTGGTACGCCAAAACTACCCAAATCATCCAGCACCAAACTATGATGTATTATAGCTATGCTGCATGTTTTTCTGCAGTAACTCTTAGAATATGGTTACCTGTACTTATTATGCTTATAGGAGATTTTATCATTGCATATCGAATAGTAGCATGGCTTTGCTGGATTCCAAATCTCATCTTTGCATATTATCTAGTAAGTAAAATCAAATCCAAATCGGTTGTAAATCCCATTTAAACATCACTATAAAAAATGCTCCTGATATAATATCCCAGAGCATTTTTATACTATTAATTATTTATTTTTTTACGCTATTCATCAGAATCGTTAGATTTATTTTTAGATTTCAAACGCTTAGCATCTTTAAGGCTTTTATGTATCATCCATTCTAGTTGCCCATTAACACTTCGAAACTCATCATCAGCCCATTTTTCAATCGACTTAAAGGTTTCTGGGTCTATTCTTAGAACAAATGATTTTTTCTTACTCATAAATTACGAATGTAACGTTCCGGTATTAATTACTGGTGTTGCTTCTTTATCGCCGCACAGAACTACCATTAAATTACTTACCATAGATGCTTTTTTATCTTCATCAAAATCTATAATATCATCTGCAGATAATTTGGTCAAAGCGTCTTCTACCATACCAACAGCTCCTTCTACTATTTTTTTACGCGCTGCTACGATAGCTACAGCTTGCTGTCTTTTTAACATCGAATTTGCTATCTCTGGAGCATATGCCAGATATCCAATTCTGGCTTCAAGAACTTTTATTCCTGCAATAGCCAAACGTTCTGTTATTTCATTTTCTAAAGCCTCATTTACTTCATCCATACCAGATAATAATGTTACTTCCTGTTGCCCATCAGCAAAATTATCATAAGGATAAGAACCTGCAAGTTTTCTAACGGCTGCATCTGTTTGTACTCTTACAAACTCTTCGTACTGATCAACATCAAAGGCTGCCTTATATGTATCTGCTACTTTCCACACCAAAATTACATTAATCAAAATTGGATTGCCAATTTTATCATTCACTTTTACCCGTTCGCTATAGAAGTTTCTGGCTCTCAAAGAAATTCTTTGCCTCGCATAAAAAGGATTCGCCCAAAAGAAACCATTATCCTTTACTGTTCCTTTATACGCTCCAAATAACACCATTACTTTAGAACTATTGGGGTTTACAATAAAAAAACCTTTAATGATAAACAATATCACCGCCATTAGAATTACAAACAAAGGATTTTCACTTACAACCAAACCAGTAATCATCCCTATTATAACTAATAAAAGTAAACCTAACATTAGATAACCGCTACTTGCTTTTATATTTTTTTCATGTTTCATAATAATATCATTTTGATATCACAATAATACGAATAATTTTCTAATATTTTGAAGATTGGTCAAATATTAACTATTTAAAGAAGTAATAATGACTTAGTTGAACTCTTTTAGATTTGAGCTAAAAAATAAAAACGCTCTTTATAACAAAGAGCGTTTTTGAAACATTAACTAACTAAATCTCAAATCAATCAAATCATGAAATCTCAATCAACCTTTTTGGTTGTACTTTTGCTTCTTCTTTTTTAGGAAGTTTTACCAATAACACTCCATTTTCATATGAAGCTCCTATTTTATTACCATTTACTGCTTCTGGCAAGCTAAATGAACGTTTAAATGCATTGTACCCAAATTCTTTTCGTGTGTATTTACCTTTTTCATCTTTAGTTTCTTTTTCTGATGTGCTCTCTGAAGAAATGGTAAGCACATCATTATTCAATTCAATACTAAAGTCTTCTTTGGCAAGTCCTGGCGCAGCCAATTCTACCACAAAATCTTCATCTGTTTCTTTAACATTAACTGCTGGAGTACTTACACCTATTTTATTGATATTAGATGTTCCACCAAGCCAATCGGTAGTAAAGAAATCATCGAAAAGAAAAGGTAATCTGTCTGTTTTTTTTAGTAAACTCATTGTATATTTTTTTAAGGTTATTCAAAATTTCAATTACAATGAGTATATAACAATTTAGGTTCCGTTTCAGTTTTTACGACATTTTGTCACTAAAATACATTAAAATAATGACGTTTTGTCAAAATATATTTTCATAAGAATGACAAAAAAGCTTAAATATTTGAAAAATTAGTAATCACTCTCTCGATCAGAAAACATCCAGATAAAAAAGATCCCGCTCTAAAGCGAGATAATTCGATCTAGCAAACTCAATTCACTTTCAGCACTTGAGTTTACGATCTCATTAATTATAAAAACGTGTAAAAATAGAGATCAATTCCTTTGGCGGAATAACTTTATTAGGGTATTCATGCATTTTTTCAAGCACCATATCAACCGCCTCTGACCTTAATCCCATATGCAGTCCCATTTCTTTTATCTTTTGAATTTCTAATAAAGAAGTCTCTTTATCGATATTCATAAGCAGCACCAATCTATGAAATTGAAGAATTCTTTGTGACTCGGGCTGTAAATTCTTTTTTTCTACCCCTTCTTCTACCAAAGTATCCACCTCTTCTTTTGTTATCTTAAGTTGCGATGCTATAACCAGGATAAAATTATATTCTTGTTCTTTAAATTTCTTATCTGCTTTAGCAAACTGTATCATTTCAGAAAGCAAACTTAACTTCTCTTCTTTACTATACATAAACCAATTACTTTTTGTCGAAAATAGTAATTTTCAACTAAACTCGTAGAACATTCTTCATACTTAACTTCTCATTTTAGTCCCATTATCAATTCAAAAAGACATACCTTTGCAGTATGGGTTTAACAAACAATGATATTTTTAAAAAGTTAAGAGTTGCACATAAATTACGGGATGACGATATTGTAAAAATCTGTGCGCTGGTAGATTTTAAAGTAACTAAAAGCGAACTAGGTGCATTTTTCAGAAATGAAAACCATCCCAAATACATGGAATGTGGCGATCAAATCCTACGTAACTTCTTAAATGGATTAATTATTCATCTTAGAGGCCCGATGCCCGAAAAAAAGAAAGACGCCACAAAGAAATAAGAATACCAACTAACGTTTTTACTTCAAAATAAATGCTTAATTTGGTTGAGACTAATAATTTTTACTCAACAATTATTCAACTTAAGTATCTATGCTTACTGCAGCCGAAAAACAATTGTTTAGAGAAGAGCTTTTCTGTCATTTAGATGGGATTGCTGTAGCCCCTGTTGCCTATTCTCTTTATAAAAATAATATTACCGATTATTTAATTAGCCATAAAGAAACATCAATTTCACAGATTTCGGTATCACATAAGATCAATGAAGGATATTTAAATGTCGCTCTACGTATACTAAGTGCTCAAGGTTGGCTGGATTATGAAGTAAATAAGGATGATGTAATTATAAAAATCAATACACTTTCTGAATTGGCTTTTAATCATTTTCATCTATATGAAGACGTAGTCAATCTATTAGAATATTCTGGCAAATTTCACCCTAGAAAATTTGAATTAGAGCCTTTTCATAAGCTAGAGCAGCTATTTAAAAAATATCAAAACCGTTTTAACCTGCCCGCTGAAAAAGATAGTACAATTACTCAGGTCCAGAATCAAGTTCTTAAGCATATCGAGGGTATTCTGGTAGGGCCAACTACAGTACACTTGGGTATGGGTGGTATGTTTCATAAATATTTCATGGAAGCATCTTTTAGTGCAGATGAATACCATAAATTTCCTGAAAGCTTTAACACCATCCTTACATTCTTAAGCTACCTGGGGTGGTTTAGTAAATCAAATGACAATTACACATTTACCAATAAAGGATTGTTTTTTGCCAAAAGAGCTTCTGCCTATGGTGTTACTGTTTCATACATCCCTATGTTTCGACAAATGGACGCTTTATTATTTGGGGATCCCAATGTACTATGGAATCCCGAAGGCGATACCGAAATACATGTAGATCGGGAGATGAATGTATGGGGGAGCGGAGGTGCACATACTACCTATTTCAAAAAGATTGATGAAATCATTATTAGCCTGTTTAACAAACCTCTAGACGAGCAACCTAAAGGAATTCTGGATATGGGGTGTGGCAATGGCGCTTTTTTGATCCATCTTTTTGAAGTTATTGAATCTAAAACACTTCGTGGTAAACACTTAGATGATTACCCTTTATTTTTGGTCGGTGCAGATTACAATAAAGCAGCTTTAAAAGTCACCAGAGCTAACCTAATCCAAGCGGATATATGGGCCAAAGTTATTTGGGGAGACATCAGTGATCCTGATTTATTAGAAAAAGATTTAAAAGAAAACTATACTATAGCATTAAAAGATTTATTATCAGTAAGAACTTTTCTAGACCACAACAGAATTTGGAGCGAACCGATTTCACAACTGGATACTCCTAGCGAATCTACTGGTGCATTTGCTTATCGGGGAAAACGATTACTTAATAGCGATGTTGAAAGAAATTTAAAAGATCATTTTAGAAAATGGGCTCCGCATATTGAAAAATTCGGGTTAATTGTCATAGAACTACATACGATATCCCCAGATTTAACTGCTAAAAATCTTGGCAAAACTGCAGCTACCGCCTATGATGCTACGCATGGATTCTCTGATCAGTATATTTTAGAGATCGATTCTTTCTTAAAAGTAATTGAGGAAGTAGGGTTACAAAGTGATGACAAATACTTTTCTAAGTTTCCGAATTCTGACCTGGCAACGGTAAGTATTAATTATATTATCGGTAAATAAAAAAAGCCCCGGCTGATGATTTCCGGGACTTTTTATGCATTCACATGTTTTACAATCTTATTCTTCTACGATACGCACAGGCATCTTGAATACTTTAGCTTCAGAACCATATTGTGTTCCTACTTTTTTATAATTTAATCGACTCTTAATATAACCATCTAAGTTTTCACTTTTAGAATCAACAGATAACACTACGATCTCACCTTTACTATTTAAAGTAAATGTTACATAAGCGGTTAATTCTTTTTTAATTTTAAAAGATGGCTTCTTTAATAATGTTCTAATCTCCTTATTAAGAGCGTTTTCTATTTTCGTTGGGTTAGTACTCGCGCTTGCGACACTACTTACTGCGAAGGCAACTGCCAAAAGTAATACATTCAATTTTTTCATGATCTATTCGTTTTTATTGATTTATACTTATAAGACCATTGATTACTCAAATTTGTTACACTAAAAATGAATTTTTAACACAGATTAACAAACTAATCAAATGCAATTAACATAGAAACTCCCTAAAAAAGCCACTTCCCAGCTCTTGTGTTAATTTCTTGTAAGCTGAGTAATTACATCTTTGTGTTTTGGAAATTGTCGAATCAAATCTTTTCTTTCTGCCAACTCAAAATCATCGAAATCAAAACCTGGCGATACGGTACACCCCACTAAAGAATAACTATTTTCTTTTTTTACGCTAGAAGCAAACCAGCAACCGGCAGGAACTACCAATTGAGGTAGCTCTCCTTCTTCTAAATTCATACCTACAGAATAGCGACGATATTCTCCTTCTGTATCAATCACGTGCACAAACAAAGAAGCTCCTTCATAATAATGCCATATTTCATCCTGATTAATTTTATGAAACGCCGAAAAATTATCTGAAGTAAGAAGAAAATAGATAGCAGTACAATAATTACGTTCTCCACTATATGCTTCACCTAAAACATGTTGAGGAATACCCCCTTTGCTTCTATAGGTTTCTTTATAAAACCCACCTTCGGGATGTGGGTTCATATCTAATTTCTGAACTATTTTTTCTATCCTTGTATTCATCGTATTTATAATTTAGGTGTTTTTTTTATAAAAAAAAGAAGCGATCATTAATAGATCGCTTCTAATATATATTAAAATCTAATTAGTTATTACGCTAATACTGCCTGTACTTTATCGGCAGCTTCCTGGAACTGTACTGCACTTTGTACATCTAATCCACTATTGTCAATTAGTTCTTTTGCAATATCTGCATTAGTACCTTGCAAGCGAACTATAATTGGCACATTAATCGCATCACCCATATTTTTATATGCATCTACAACTCCTTGTGCTACTCGATCACAACGAACGATACCTCCAAAAATATTGATTAGAATTGCTTTTACATTTGGATCTTTAAGGATGATTCTAAATGCAGTTTCTACACGTTTTGCATCGGCAGTACCTCCTACATCAAGGAAATTTGCAGGCTCTCCTCCTGCTTGTTTAATCAAATCCATTGTTGCCATTGCAAGACCTGCACCATTTACCATACATCCTACATTTCCATCAAGATCAACATAATTCAGTCCTACTTCTTTTGCCTCAACCTCGATTGGGTTTTCTTCTCTGATATCACGCATATCTACATAGTTCTTATGACGATATAACGCATTATCATCCAAAGTCACCTTGGCATCTACTGCCATAATTTTATCATCGCTTGTCTTAAGAACAGGATTTATTTCGAATAAAGATGCATCTGATTTAACATAAGCTGTATATAATGACATTACAAATTTGGTCATTTCTTTAAAAGCGGCTCCGCTTAATCCCAAATTGAAAGCAACACGTCTTGCTTGAAAAGGAAGCAATCCAACAGCTGGATCAACTTCTTCTGTGAAAATTAGATGAGGAGTTTCTTCTGCTACAGTTTCGATATCCATACCACCTTCTGTAGAATACATAATCATATTACGTCCAGAAGTACGGTTTAGCAATACCGACATATAAAATTCATTCGGCTCGCTATCCCCAGGATAATATACATCTTCTGCAACTAATACCTGGTGAACTTTCTTACCTTCTGCCGAAGTTTGAGGAGTAATCAAATTCATTCCTATGATTTGTTCTGCTACCTCTTCTACTTCCTTAAGGTTTTTAGCTAGTTTTACTCCACCACCTTTTCCTCGTCCACCAGCGTGAACTTGCGCTTTAATTACATGCCATTCTGTTCCGGTTTCTGCAGTAAGTTGTTTTGCCGCAGCTACAGCCTCGTTTGCATTTTGTGCTACAATACCGCGCTGTATACGCACGCCAAAGCTATTTAATATCTCTTTACCCTGATACTCGTGTAAGTTCATACTATTATTTTTTTGCCTTTTTTAGGAGTTCCAAAAATAGGAAAAGTGAAGTTATTGTGCCAATCTTTTTATAGTAAAAAAAACCAACCTTTTTTTATGCCTTAATCCATCAAAAAATTGTGTAAACACAGGTAAAGATGACTTGCTATTCGTTACAGTTTAAAATCTTCAAAGTCCAAAGGGTCGAAATTTTTAAAATGCCCATTCATTTTGATCGCTTTTTTAGCGTTATTCATTTCTCTCACCACAGGAATTGTTTTTTTAAGATGACTAATCAAATATTTTAGTCTTTCTACTTCATTACGAAGTTTCAACAAATGATATTCCTGATGTAAAGACAATCCTATTTTATGTGCAACCTGATAACTTATAAAGGGAATATCAAATACAGGAGGGTTATCTATCGTTAATTCTACATACAGAATAGCAATATTTTTAAGCAATTCTTCCTGCAACTCTTCTTCACTACTATCATTATCGGTAAGAAATTCTACCTCTCCTCCTGCATATAGTTTACCAGGAAATTGCTGATAAAAGTTTGTGATTCTAAAAATTCTTGTACCCTCGCATATCACATCACTCTCTCCTCCCGGATATTTCTGAGCTATTTTTTGAAGTTTTACCTCGGTACCATACTCTAATTTTTCATCAATATATGTAGGTATACCAAATAAAACCCCTTCTTCTGCACAATCATTAATTAATTGCTGATACCTTTTTTCAAAAATATGTAAAGACAATCGCTCCTTGGGATAAACAACGGTTTGTAATGGAAAAAGAGGTAACATATTTTTTTTATTAAATGTACTAATTAAGACTGTTTATATTCCTTAAACACAAGTTAAAAATCTTAATTTTTCCTATGCTTTATATTTTTTCTTTTCAAGACGCAGATATCTCTAATTTTATTGATAATTTCGTAGGCTTAAATTTGTGACACAATGGAAAATGAAAATTTATTAGCAATTGCAAATGAGTTTGGGAGTCCAGTTTATGTATACGACTCTTCAAAAATTATCTCACAGTATGATCGTCTTTCTGATGCTTTTAAGAAAGTTAAACGGTTAAAACTTAATTATGCAGTCAAGGCACTGTCTAATATTGCTATTTTAAAATTGATGAATTCATTAGGAGCCGGGCTAGATACTGTTTCTGTTCAAGAAGTAGAACTAGGGTTAAAGGCTGGTGTCAAACCAAGTAATATTGTTTTTACTCCAAACGGGGTTTCTCTTGAAGAAATAGAAGAGGTTTCTGCTTTGGGCGTACAAATAAATATTGATAACCTTTCTATCCTGGAGCAATTTGGCACAAAACATCCTAATGTTCCGGTATGCATTCGTATGAATCCACATGTCATGGCAGGAGGAAACAGTAAAATATCTGTAGGACATATAGATAGTAAATTTGGGATATCAATTCATCAAATTCCACATATCCTTAGGATTGTAGAAAATACAGGAATGCGTATTAATGGAATACATATGCATACCGGTAGTGATATTCTGGATATCGAAGTATTTTTGCGTGCTTGTGAAATACTTTTTGAAACTGCCATGAATTTCAAAAATCTTGATTTTATCGATTTTGGAAGTGGATTTAAAGTACCTTATAAATTAGGTGATATTGAAACTAATATTGAGGAGTTTGGTAGTAAAATGACTAAACGTTTTAATACTTTTTGTAAAGAATATGGTAAAGAATTAACACTAGGTTTTGAACCCGGTAAATTCCTGGTGAGTGAAGCGGGATACTTTTTGGCTCAAGTAAATGTAATCAAACAAACTACATCTACTGTTTTTGCAGGAATCGATAGTGGTTTTAACCACTTTATTCGACCAATGTTCTATAATTCTCATCATGAGATTATTAATATTTCTAATCCAAACGGAAGAGAACGATTTTATTCGGTAGTTGGATATATTTGTGAAACAGATACTTTTGCTACAAACAGAAGAGTTTCTGAAATTAATGAAGGTGATACAATTGCTTTTAAAAATGCAGGTGCTTACTGTTTTTCTATGTCTAGTAATTACAATTCTCGTTATCGCCCGGCAGAAGTATTATGGCATGAAGGAAAAGCACATTTGATTCGTAAACGTGAAACATTTGAAGACCTTACCAGAAATCAAGTAGATATTGATGTCTTTTCTAAAGTTGCAGAAACAACATAATATAACACTTAAACAGATATACAAAAGCGTCAGATAAAAATCTGACGCTTTTTAATTTTATAACTTTTGATTAAACAGGTTTACTCCTTTATCCCGGGTTGTAAAATAGTAAACTTCTCTTTTTCTTTTGCCTCATCTACCATTCTTTTTACATCTGCAAGAAGCGCTTTAGCATCATAAATTATTCCATCTTTAATGGTATATTTAACCCCTCCTGCCCGAATAACCTTATTATCATCTGTTAATCGAATAGCTCCTGTTCCGTAAAGTACTTTTAAATTCTGAAGTGGGTTTTCTTCTACTACTACAAAATCTGCTAGCTTACCTACTTCGACAGAACCAATTTTATCTGACACTCCTAAAGCTTCTGCTCCACTTAATGTGGCCGCTCTAATTATTTCGAGAGGATGAAAACCAGCTTCTCTAAATAATTCTAATTCTCGGATATATGCAAACCCATATAATTGAAAAATAAATCCAGAATCTGATCCCACAGTAACACGTCCTCCTCTATTTTTATATTCATTAATAAAAGCCATCCATAATCGATAATTTTCTCTCCATACCACTTCTTGTTCTGTTCCCCAGTCATGCCAATACGAGCCATGTGAGATTTTACTAGGTTGATAAAACTTCCATAACGAAGGCAATGTATAAGTTTCATGCCATTCTGCCCTACGGGCTCTTTGTAAATCTCTACTCGCTTCGTAAATATTAAAGGTTGGATCGAGTGTAAAATCAAGTGCTATTAACTCGTTCATTACTTTATTCCAATGATCAGAATAAGGTTTCGCTGCTTGTTTCCATAGCTTACCTGCTTCTTCAAATCGATGTTGTTCATTTTGATAATTATAATCCAAAGGGTAATGCTGAATGGTTTTATCCTCGAATAACGCTTCTGGTAATCCATACCAGTGTTCCATAGAGGTAAGTCCCGCTTTTGCAGAATGTAAGACATTCCATCGAGCCACATCGGTTTGCGAATGATGACAGGCAGAACGCAGTCCTAGTTTTTTGTTTTCATCTAGTGCAGCTGTCATAATTTCTGGAGCTGCTCCAAAGAATTTTATCCCATCTGCTCCTTTCTTTGCATTTTCCTGAACCCATTTTCTTGCCATCTCAGGAGTACTTATTGGCGAAGCACTACCCTGTCCAAATCCCGTATATGCAAAAATACGAGGAGCTATAATTTCATTTTTTTCACTTGCTCTTTTTAACTTCATTGTCCAGTCTACACCTCTTCCGCTAGGCTCTCTAACGGTTGTTATACCATGTGCCATCCATAATTTAAAAACATAATCAGCATCTGCGCCTTGCGCCACTCCGCCAATATGCCCATGCATATCTACAAAACCCGGCAACACATACATTCCTTCTGCATTAAGCTCCTTACCTCCGGGTTTTAATACAGGACGTTTAGCTGCATTGATTGGCATACCTGGATATCCAACAACAACAATATTTTTAATTATATTATTTTCTATAACAATATCAACTGGCCCTCTTGGGGGTGCCCCATTACCATTAATTAGTGTTATACCTCTGATGATTAATTGAGAAAAAGGTCCTTCTTTAAACTCTTGCGCATTGGTTTGCAACACCATAAATACAACAAGAAGACAAAGTACATGTTTTGTGATTTTCATTTTAAAAGATTTGCATGAAATAAGAAAGATGAGTGTATTTCTTTACGCTTTAAAAACACTCTATCTTTATAATTGTGATTAAACTTACTCAATTCAAAATAAAATTAAATGATCTCTATGAAGAATTTAACACCAATACGTTCTTAGTAATAAATTTAATATTCACTATCTTTAATACAGCATCAAAATCATTTTAATCATGGAAAAGTTACAATGGAATTCGTTTACCAAAAAAATTCACATCCATAAGTCTATTGAAGAACTATATGATTTATGGGCAACTCCCAAAGGGATTACTTCCTGGTTTTTAAAACATGCCGAATACAGCACTATTGATGGACAAATCAGAAAACCATCAGAGCGTATACAAAAAGGCGATACATATACCTGGCAATGGCATAATTGGGATGAAAAAGAAAAGGGAGAAGTACTAGAAGCTAACGGAAATAACTATATTGAAATTAGCTTTAGTAGTTCAAAAGTTTCGGTAAAACTCGAAAAGAAAAACAATACAACTATGGTTATTTTATCTCAATTTGATATCCCTGTAGATGATAAAAGTAAGTTACAAATACATTATGGATGTAGTAATGGTTGGACGTTTTGGCTCGCCAATCTAAAAGCTTTTGTAGAACACGGTATTTTGCTAAATGAAACTGAAATAAATTTACAGGAGAATGAACTTTCGGGATATGAATTTGTAAATATGTGATTATAAATTTTTAATATTTCGAACTAAATACTCTAATCCGTTCAGTTTTAATTCATATACCGTTTGCATTTGTTGCCCCAGTAATCCTTTGGGAAAACCTTTGTTGTGATACCATACAATATAATACTCTGGAAGATCGATCAGATATCTATCTTTATACTTACCAAATGGCATTTTGGCATGGGCTAATTTGATTAAAAAATCCTTTTGAAGTTGGATTTCCATGAGGTTGGTTATAACAACAATTATTTAGTAAAATCTCGGTAATACCACATTAGTGTTTCAACCTTCTTGTTCCATTTTTTTTGGGCTTCTTTATTTCTTGAATGCTCCGTTTCTTCATCATATCTGTCTTGCATATTGATTCTCATTCTCTCTACCAACTTATACATTTTATTAAGATCTCTTCTTATATTTTTCCCGGCACTATATTCTTTTAATCTTTTTCTCATTATTCGAGCATGTAATTCCGAAATATCAAAATGTAGTTGTTCATGTGCAAGAAGATCTTCGGACATCTGTCCTCTCTTAACCCATGATAGAGATGGATAGCAATAGCTATCTACCTGATAATTTAATTCAATTTCTCCTTTATCTTTCCCATAAGACCATTGATAGGTTATTCCTGTATTCACGCTAGCATCATAATGACTATTCAAATTTGGTTTCCCTCTAAAATCTGACCAATCTAACTCGCTTCTTTCCGCGTACGAGAATTTCCCTACATAACCATTATTACTGGCAAAAAATAAAATTAAAATAATAGTAAAGCACTTACTCATAATTGCAAACAATTATGCCCAAATAAAAGTCATATTTTTATCTATTTCAGAGACGCTGGGGGAATACAATATGGGGCAAATATTGTTTGCTCTCTGCAAAATAGCATTATTTTTTAGTTCTAAATATACACGTATTTTTAAAAAATACATAATTTCTAGAATCTAATTTTGATTTATTTTTCCTTTGTTTTCCTTTATATTCCAATCTAATCAATTATAATGCCAAGAAATCTTTATTTCATAAAACAATAATAATAAAAAAGATAACCAATACATTATCAAATATATATAAAAAATCTTTTTTTTACATATCAAAAATGTATTTTTAATCTAGTATTAAAAATATTTCCTAAATAATACTAGTATACTTTATTTTTCTTTAAAAATTGATTTTCCAGGTCAATTCTTAAGGTTTCAAAACTAACAAAAATTATTCAACCAGAGTTAATTTTAACTCATCATCAAACTTAATCAAATATGCAGCGCTATTATGGTACCCTCCTAATAGTTTCTTAGAATAGTTAAATTTATTCTCGACATATTCTGTTGTCCCTTCATAAGAAGCAGAGTGATATAGATCATCTGCGGTTCCTAATCGCATTAAAATATCATATGTTATATCAAAGCCTCGAATAGCCCAATTATTAGGATCGACACCGTATTCTTTTTGATATCTTTTAACAAATGGAGATACTTCTTCGCCTTCTTCAACTTCTTTGTTATCAAATTCTTTATCTACAGATGGGTAATGCATATGCAATTTTGATAAATGTTCATTTTTAATATTATCATTGTTAAATGCATTATTTTTATCTGTAGTAAACAATGTTATTTTATGACTTTCTGCTTTGGCATTAAGTAAAGGAATAACATTACTTATCATCGCTACATCATTTGATTCCAGAAATACCCAATTAGGTTTATTCTTATCTAAAACCTTGTTTAGTCTAACTTCATAAAGATAATTACCTTCTTCGATTTTAGCTATTTTGGCATTAGGGAATTTAGCAATTAGTTTCTCTTTAATTGGTTTATGTTTTTCTCCTTGCTGCACTATAAGCACAATATTTTTATCGATAGAATCTTTTTCTACAAACGAAATTATTTTATCCTGAAGTATTACATTCGTAGGACGAGTTTGAAAAAAATTATCGTATAAGCTAGATTCCTTTCTTGATGCAGGTGAAAAAACAGGTGTATTATATTTTTTGAGTTCTGAAGCTACAATCTCTAAATTTGTTTGATACAATGGCCCAATCACTACATTTGTTTCGTTAAAATCATTTTCTGCCATCATTTTTTTAATATACTCTTCATTGTTACTTTTTTGAGTATCAAAAACATTAAGCTCTGTTGTAATTCCTCTTGTCTTAGCAGAATCTACCGCGATCAATACTCCACTATAAAGATCTAATGCTATTCTAAGACTTTGTTTACTTTTAAGAAATTCTTCGGTATCCTTTCTAGCTTCAAAGTTTAAAGTATCTAAACCAAAAGGTAACATCACAGCTACTTTTTTAGGAGAGAAATTATAAAGGTTTTTACTTAAATCTATATATTTCTCTTTAGTCACATCAAAATTAGTACTTGCAGTTAATGTGTCTTTAGGAATTGTAATAACCATACCTGCCTTAAGTCCATCTCTTAAATATGGGTTCATTTTAAACAAAGAATCGGCAGAAATACCTGTACGTTGTAAAATTCTAAAAATAGTCTCTTTTGGTTTTACTTCATATAACTCAAATCCAGGTTGAATTGAATCTTTTAGAGAGACAAATATAGTTGTAGGTACTGTAATTTGCATTCCGATAGGGAAACTAGGATTCATATTAGGATTGAGTTTTTCTAACTCTGCTATAGTGATCCCGTGTCTTCTAGCAATATTATACTTGGTATCTTTTGGTTTTATTGTATATCTGGTTGTAGCAGACACTCTAGAATCGGTCGGATTCTTAATGGTTTCACCTGGCGAAGGTTTATCTTCGTATACCGGTATTCTTATTTTATCTTTCTTCTTTATCTGCTCTGCATACAATCGTTTATTATTCTTTTTGATATCCTCGACTGTAACTTTATATTTCTTCGCTATACCATATAACGTTTCTTTTCTTTTAACTTTATGAGTAATATACCGAATAATTTTTCGCTCTTTAGGAATAATTTTTAAACTATCAAGCACAGATTCTTTTCCTTTTTCCGAAATCGCATCAATAGCTGTAGGGTCTTTTTTTACAATTTTACCCACATTTAATATTTGTCCTATATTAATTCCTTTATCGGCTTCTGGATTAAGCAAATAAATAGTTTCTATACTGATATTGTATTTTTTAGACAAACTGTATACAGTATCATCTTTTTCTACAACATGAGTGTTATATTCCTGATCATCTGTAATTGGAATAGCTAAAATTTCTCCTTCATTAATTCCTTCTTTTGCTGTTGGATTTATTCTATATATAGCTTCTGGAGTTGTATTATAACGCTTAGCTATCCTATACACATTCTCTCCTTTCGCAACAGTATGACTTTTATATTGCTGTGCAAAAGTTGAACCTGATACTATCAACAACAGAAATATCAATAAGAACTTTTTCATGTATTTATCCGATTTGTTTTTTAATTCCCTAACTGTTTAATCTGTATATTGTTATTCCCATTCTATTGTTGCCGGAGGCTTAGAACTAATATCATATACTACTCTATTAACGCCTTTTACCCTGTTTATTATTGCATTCGAAGTTTTTTGTAAAAACTCATAAGGTAGATTTACCCAATCTGCCGTCATCCCATCGGTACTTTCTACGGCTCTTAAAGCGACACAATTTTCATAAGTGCGTTCATCTCCCATTACTCCCACACTTTGTACTGGTAGCAAAATAGCTCCTGCCTGCCAAACTTTATTATAAAGTCCATTTTCTTTTAATCCATTAATAAAGATAGCATCTACTTCTTGCAAGATAGTGACTTTCTCTGGTGTAATATCTCCCAATATTCGAATTGCTAATCCGGGACCAGGAAAGGGATGTCTTCCTAACAATTCTGGATCGAGTTCCATCGAGGCTCCTACTCTACGTACCTCATCTTTAAATAACATACGTAGTGGCTCTACGACTTTTAATTTCATAAAATCTGGTAATCCACCAACATTATGGTGAGATTTGATCGTAACAGAGGGGCCATTAACAGATATAGATTCTATTACATCTGGATAAATTGTTCCTTGCCCTAACCATTTTGCATCTTCTATTTTATGCGCTTCATCATCAAATACTTCTATAAAAATCTTTCCTATAATTTTTCGTTTTCCTTCAGGATCACTTTCTCCAGCCAATGCATCCAAAAAACGTGCCGAAGCATCAACGCCTTTAACATTAAGCCCCATTCCCTCATACTGTTCTAATACTGCAGAGAATTCATTTTTACGTAACAATCCGTTATTCACAAAAATACAGTGCAGGTTCTCACCAATAGCCTTATGCAACAGTACTGCTGCTACTGTAGAATCTACACCTCCACTTAGACCTAAAACTACTTTATCATTACCTATTTTTTCTTTAAGCTCTGCTACTGTGGCATCTACAAAAGAATTTGGTGTCCAATCAGGTTGAATATCTGCTATTTTGATTAGAAAATTCTCTAATAATTGTTTTCCATCGGTAGAGTGATATACTTCTGGATGAAATTGAATAGCATAAGTTTGCTCGTTTTCTATCCTATATGCTGCATTTTCTACATCTTCTGTACTTGCTAATCTAACAGCTCCAGTAGGAAGTTTCTTTATAGTATCACTATGACTCATCCATACCTGGGAACCTTTAGTAATATTTTCAAAAAACTGTTCTCCTTCTTGTACAAATGACAAGTTCGCCCTACCATACTCTCGTGTATTTGACGGAGCTACTTCTCCTCCGCTAAAATGAGCCAGATATTGAGCGCCATAACAAACAGCCAAAAGTGGTTTGCTACCTCGAATTGCAGATAAATCAGGATGAGGAGCATCTTCTCCTCTAACAGAAAAAGGAGAACCAGAAAGGATTACTGCCTTAAAGTCTGATACATTCTCGGGTAAATTATTATAAGGGTGTATCTCACAATATATATTTAACTCTCTAACTCTTCGTGCAATTAACTGAGTATATTGCGATCCGAAATCTAAAATAAGTACGTTGTTTTGCATAGGCAAAAATAAAATTAAATTACAACCCTCGAAATCCTAAAAGGAATAATTTTTAATATTATTTACTATCTAAGTTTTTAGGTAACATTATTCTTATAAAACAAGCAATTATCAAAAACCTTCTGCCTAAACCATTTAACCGTTCGTCGATATTTAATTGTATTTCATCGATTGTAATCATTATAAACGACACAATCATTTTAAATTTACATCAGAAACCTTCTAATCCCCAATACCATGAATAACTTTACTTTAAAACTTGTCATAATTATTATTCTTTTTTCTAATACAAGGTGTTTTGCCAGCGACACCGAACATAGCATAAGAATTTCTGATCAACAGATATCAAATCTCATGATGAAAATCCCTAACACTTCGATAAATCAAAAGATCTCATCTAATACTTCAATAAGTAAAAAAAATAGGGCTCTTACTATGTCTATTTTAGAATTTATTAAAGAACATACTGACCCATATAAAAAGAAAAATGAAGCTCAAGGTAGTTGGATTAAAAGCACCAAGTGGATTAAAGATCCTAATTGGATAAAAAAAGAACTTGTGTAACACCAAGTGATTATCTTATAAAATATCTTATTTACTAAAAAAACTTGACTCCACTTTTTAATATTTTAAGATCAAAAACTCTCCTTTTAAAGGGTCAAGATGTTTCATTAATGTTGGAATCAAATCATCGCCATACTCCAGGTAGAATTCTGCAAAGTTAGTATTACGTTCTTGCAAACTTTGATTGGGAAAAAGCTCATTTTGAAGTGTCGTTAAACGTTTTACGTGATCACTTAATTTACGTCTTTGTGCTTTTAGCAATCGTTTTTCTAAAACATCTAATCCTTTAAGTTGTTTTATTTCTTGTGCTTTTACCGCATTATTAAAAGTTACATCTGTTTGCTCTGCGAGTACGTACATGGCTTTAAACTGCTCTTTTAAATGCTTACGTTGCGGATCAAAATCAATATTTATATTAGAGATACGACGTACCTTACGGTTAATTAATTCATGTTGTTTTAGAAATAATTCGGTATCAGAAACATTTAATTTTTCTATTTTCTCAGCTTGTTTTTTGGTTTGAATCAGTACCGAATTACGAAGTAACAACATAGGAAAAGGTACATCTACAGTTTCAAAATAATCCTTTAATTCTAACCAATATGCTAATTCTCCACCACCACCGATATAACAAAGGTTGGGTAAAATCACTTCCTGATACAAAGGTCGCATCATTACATTAGGGCTAAACCTCTCTGGGTGCTCAGAGAGTTCTTTTAATATCTCACTTTTACTCCAAGAGATATCGGTTTCGTTTACAAAATATTTTTCTTCTTTTTCAATAATTCGTTCTCGTAATCCGTCTGCCAAATAAAATAAATTAATTTCTCTGGGATTCACCTGTACTTTATACCCTTGCGCTTCTAGTTTTTCTGCTTTTGGTATTACTTTAGTATACGCGACTTGATTAGTTAATTCTCTTTCGACAAATGGCGTAAAAAGCTTTTTTAATTTACGATCATCTCCATCTACAATCACCAAACCATACTCTCCAAATAATTCATTAGCCAGATATCGTGTGGCTTCGGCAAGATGATTATGTTGCAGGTAAGCTTCCTTAAATAAGGACTTAAGGTATTCTGCATTTCTTCCTGCTCCAATTTCCAAAGAAAAAATTTCAAAAACTTTATCTAATCCTTCGGTATCAAAAACCCCTACTGCTCCTCCATCATTACGATTCCATTGTATCTTCTTTCCAAAAAGATTAAAATAATTAATCTCTTCAAAATCATGATCTTCTGTTGCCATCCAATATATAGGCACAAAATCATATTCGGGGTATTTCTCTTTTAAATCTTTAGTAAGATTGATCGTAGAAATAATTTTATATAAAAAATATAATGGTCCGGTAAAAAGATTAAGTTGATGGCCGGTAACGATAGTAAATGTAGTAGGCTTATCTAATGATTCTATATTTTGGCTGGTAAGATCAGAAGGGTCGACACCTTTATATTGTTTGCGTAAAGCTTGTACCAATACTTTTCTATGCTCATTAGAAAAAGAATGTTGTTTTTCTTTAATTTGATCTTTGAAGTTTTCTAATTCTGGAAAACGATTATAAAAAGGTTGTAATTCAGATTTTTGATCTAAATAGTCACAAATAAGAGAAGAAAAGTAATTCGTATCGCTAAACGGAATACAGTCACTAGGCATAAGCAAAATTTTTGGTCGATAAATATACGGCAGATTGTAATCTCATCTGCTTTTTTATATTTTTTTTAATAGTTTGAAAGAATTCATCTATAAATCTTCATCTAAATACTAAAATTTATCAATATTCTCTATTTCAAATCCTAAATTTTAGTTAATACAGATCAAATCCTAAATTTAACTCGGTATTTTACCCCTCCTAAAAAGAATTCACCGATCAATGAAAAAACTAATCATCACACTCTTTGTCGTAACTATAACGACTTGCTTAACCTATTCTCAAAACAAATTACAATCTCCTGCCGAATTTTTGGGCTATGAAATAGGCGAACAATTTACACGTCATGCAGATGTTGTAAATTATTTTAATCATGTTGCTAGTCATTCCAATATGGTAAGCTATCATACTTATGGAAAAACAAATGAGCGCAGACCGTTAACTTATGCTATTGTTTCTTCTGAAGAAAATCTAAATAACATAGAAAGTATAAGAGTAAACAATCTAAAAAATATTGGTATTGCAGAAGGTACAGCTAATCCAGAAATTGCAATTGTTTGGCTAAGTTATAATGTACATGGTAATGAAGCCTCTAGCACAGAAGCTGCTATGCAAACCATTTATGAACTAATCACTAAGAAAACTGCATGGTTACAAAATACTGTAGTTATCATAGATCCTTGTATAAATCCAGATGGTCGTGATCGATATGTAAATTGGTATAACCAAACAAAAGCTACACCTTATAATACAGATCAAATAGCAACAGAACATAATGAACCCTGGCCAGGCGGAAGACCAAACCACTACTTATTTGATCTTAACCGTGATTGGGCATGGGCAACCCAGGTAGAATCAAGACAACGTATCAAAGCATACAATACATGGATGCCACATATTCATGTAGATTTTCATGAGCAAGGTATCAACGAACCTTATTATTTTGCTCCGGCAGCAGAGCCTTTTCATGAGATCATAACTCCGTGGCAAAGAGATTTCCAAACTCAAATTGGTAAAAACCATGCTCGATATTTTGATGCAGAAGGATGGTTATTCTTTACCAGAGAACGCTTTGACCTATTATATCCTAGTTACGGAGATACCTATCCTACATTTATGGGAGCCATAGGAATGACCTATGAGCAAGCAGGACATGGGCGTGCCGGTTTAGGTATTCAAACCGACGAAGGCTATGTATTAACTTTAAAGGATCGTGCATTACATCACACTACAACAGGATTATCAACAGTAGAGATTTCTTCTAAACAAGCTACAAAATTAAACACCGAGTTTAAAAAGTTTTTTAATACCTCTGGTCTGAAATATAAAAGTTATGTGTTAAATGGAGAGGCAGATAAGATAAATGCATTGGTAAAATTACTCGAAACCCATGATATCAAATATGGATATACAAATACTGCAAAAATTTCTGGATTTAATTTTAAAGAAAATAAACAAGGAAGTATTAACGCAAACGGTGCATTGGTAGTAAGTACAAATCAACCAAAAGGTAAAATGGTAAAAGTACTTTTTGAACCCAATGCCAAACTTAGTGATCCACTTACTTATGATATTACTGCCTGGAGTGTACCCCATGCATATGGGTTAGACGCTATAGCTTCGACTTCGCTAATACCTGCCAATGGAAGCAAAAAAGCTAATACCATAAACAATACAGCTAATACATCTGGCGCAGGTTATATCACTAAATGGAACAGTATCGATGATGCTGCTTTTATGGCTGATTTACTTCGACATAATATTAGAGTACGTTTTAGTGAAAAAGATTTTAGTAATGGTGCAGAGAACTTTAAAAAAGGAAGCCTTATCATCACTAAAAGTGACAATCGAAAAACTAAAAACTATGATAAAACGGTTATCGATATCGCCAATGCTCATCAAAGAAAATTATATACAGCTCCTACCAGTTTTTCTAGTAAAGGAGTAGATTTTGGTTCTCCAGATGTAAAACTCATCAATAACCAACGTATAGCAGTATTAAAAGGTAGATATACCTCTTCATTAAGCTACGGAGAAATCTGGTATTTCTTTGAGCAACAGCTTAAATTTCCTATAACCTCAATTGATACAGATTATTTTAAGAATATTGATCTTACCAAGTATGATGTCTTAATTATGCCAAACGGATATTACAACGGGTATCTCGACAAAGGAGCTTTGGATAAATTAAAAGGATGGGTACGTAGAGGAGGTAAAGTAATTGCAATAGGTAATGCTGTTAGTGCTTTTGCAGATAAAAAAGGGTTTGATCTTAAGAAAAATAAGGCTGATAAAAAGGAAAAAGACTCTATCGGCAATCTTACTCCTTATGATCAACGTGAACGAAAAAGCGTAAAGGATTTTATTACAGGAAGTATTTTTAAGACCAAAGTAGATCATTCGCACCCAATGGCTTTTGGATATGATGACACTTATTTTAGTCTGAAATTAGGAAGTAGTTCTTATAAATTTCTTCAGAACGGATATAATATCGCTTATATAGAAAAACCACAAAGTGTTTCTGGATTTGCAGGTGCAGATGCCCTTAAAAATCTAAACAATTCTTTGGTTTTTGGTGAATCAAGAGTCGGTAGCGGAAGCATTATCTATATGGTAGATAATCCATTGTTCAGGTCCTTCTGGGAAAATGGAAAGCTTTTCTTTGTTAATGCTATCTTCTTTACTAACAATAATAAATTTAGAATTTAAATTAAATAATCATGATTAACTCACACCTCTCTACAACCATTAAGACCGTAGCCTTATCGGCTATTGTACTTTTAGCCAGTTGTAATCAAAAGAAAGAAACTGTGAACACAACAACAGAATCAGAACCTAAAGAGACAGCAAATGTCTTATTAGAAGAATGGACCGGACCATACGGCGGTACTCCGGCATTCGATAAAATGAATGTCTCCGATATAAAACCAGCTCTTGAAAAAGGAATGGAACTTAATCTTAAAGAAATCGATGAGATTGCAAATAACTCTGAGGCTCCTACTTTTGAAAATACCATTGTTGCTATGGAGAGAGCCGGAGCAGAACTCGATAGAATTTTTACATACTATGGTATTCTAAGTAGTAATATGTCTTCGCCAGAATTTAGAGATGTTCAAAAAGAAATGGCTCCTAAACTATCAGAGTTTAGTTCTAAAATATCGCAAAACGAAAAATTGTTTAAGCGCATTAAAACCGTTTATGACAATGCTCAAAAAACACCATTAGAGGCAGATCAACAACGTGTAGTAGAACTTACTTACAAGTCTTTTGCCATGAATGGAGCAGAATTAGACGAAGAAAAGAAGAAACGCTATGCAGCGATTAACAAAGAATTATCAGAACTGTATACCAATTTTTCGAATAATGTGTTAGAAGATGAAGAAGGATATGTAACCTATCTAACCAAAGATCAATTAAGTGGTTTATCAGATCCTCTGATCAAAGCATATGCAAAAGCAGCTACAGATAGAGGCCAAGAAGGTAAATATGCAGTAACGAATACAAGATCTTCTATGGACCCTTTCCTTACGTATTCTGATGAACGTGCTATACGTGAAAAAGTATGGAAGAATTATTATTCTCGAGGAGATAATGGCGATGACAAGGATAATAACGAAAATATCGCTAAAATCCTGAAACTAAGAAAAGAACGTGTTGGATTATTAGGACATGATAACTATGCAGACTGGAGGCTACAAAATCGTATGGCTAAGAATCCTGACAATGCAATGAAGCTTATGAATGCTGTTTGGCCAGCTGCTATAGCCAGAGTAAAAGAAGAAGTAACCGATATGCAGGCGGTGGCAGATGCAAATGGAGATAAGATAACAATCGAACCATGGGACTATCGTTACTATGCAGAAAAAGTAAGAAAAAAGAAATACGATCTGGATTCTGATGAAGTAAAACAATATTTACAATTAGATAAATTGAGAGAAGCTATGTTCTTTGTAGCTGGCGAATTATTTAATTACAAATTCACTCCGATTGAAGAAGGTAAAATTCCTGTTTTTCATGAAGATGTAAAAGTATGGGAAGTAAATGACAAAACCTCTGGAGAACATATCGGCCTATGGTATCTCGATCCATTTGCCAGACCTGGTAAACGATCTGGAGCGTGGGCTACCACATATAGAAGTCATACTACTTTTGATGGCAAAAAGAATGTACTCGCTTCTAACAACTCTAATTTTGTTAAACCAGCTCCAGGAGAAGCAGTTTTAGTTTCCTGGGATGATGCTACGACTTTTTTCCATGAATTTGGTCATGCTTTACACTTCTTTGCTTCAGAAGTACGATACCCAACTCTTAATGGTGGTGTACGCGATTATACAGAGTTTCAATCTCAATTGTTAGAGCGTTGGTTATCTACCGATAAAGTCATTGATAACTATCTGGTACATTACAAAACCGGAGAAGCAATCCCAAAAACACTGGTTGATAAGATTAAAAAAGCAGCTACTTTTAATCAAGGATTTGCTACAACAGAATACCTGGCTTCTGCCCTAATGGACATGAAATTTCACCTGGCAGACCCAACTAATATTGATGTAGATAAATTTGAAAAGGAAACTCTTACAGAATTAAATATGCCAAAAGAATTAGTAATGCGTCACCGCACACCGCATTTTGGGCACGTATTTTCTGGAGAAGGATATGCTACCGCTTATTATGGGTATATGTGGGCAGATGTACTTACCTCTGATGCAGCAGAAGCTTTTGCCGAAGCTCCTGGAGGATTTTATGATAAAGAAGTTGCAGCTAAATTGGTAAAGTACCTTTTTGCACCACGTAATGCTATAGATCCAGCAGAAGCATATCGTAAATTTAGAGGACGTGATGCTAAGATCGAAGCCCTAATGAAAGATAGAGGGTTCCCGGTTCCTAAATCGTAACCAAAAATAATATGTAATTAAAATACACATATGCCATTATAACAGAAGGTATATGTGTATTTTTATATAGGAGTTGTACTTGATCATTATAAAAACTAAACCACCCTAAGTTTAGAATAGATGTAATATAAGATAAGAGAACAAATAAGACATTTTTATGAAATACACGTATAGATCAGTAATCGTACTTTGCGTTCTTGTTCTTTTTTTTAATGGAAAAAAATATCAAAAAAAATCATCTATGGATATCGTTAGAGGACTTAAACCCGCCATTGCCGAATTTACCGATTTAGAGCAAAAACTCGTTATAAAAGTTGCTAAAAAACTAAAAAACAATGGGTTTCCGGTTAATGATGTAACAAGAATTCATCTCAAAAAAAGAATTCTTAATGATACCGAGTATTATACTGAAAATGAAATTACATTTTTTATAAATCCAGGAGTTTATAAAGAAGATGAGTTTAATTGGGGAATAGAGACAATTACTATAGGCTGGGAAGACCCTTCTGTCATAAGGACTCCAGACGGAGGTATTGAGTTTATAGTGGGTAATAAGATAAAGCCCGAAGATCTTGTGATGAATCTTTATGGGGTGAACGATTCCTATTCATACCATTCACTTTTAAAAGATCACAATAGTATTATTAAAGAAATAAATAATGCCTTATTGGCCAATAATTTAGAAGAAATTAAGCATTTCACTTTTCAGGGGATAGTAGGATTACTAAGAAATTACCTAATTGTAATAACGGCGCATAATGAAAACAAAAGTTTGTATGAAATGGCAATAAGAAGGGTCGATCATACCCTTATTGATTCGAAACATTTTAATAAACTCTTTGAGCAGTATCGTTTAAAAATAGATACAAATACATCGAAAATAGAAGTGTTAGATAGTTTTGACCCTACTCTCTTTCCTACTCCTGCCTCTGATCCGATGCCTCCAACTAAAAAGAAATTTTAAAAAACAAAAACACAGCATGACAATTCAGGATTTAGGATACACCAATGCTCTAGAGGAATTTAGAACCGAACAAAATTTGGATTCTTTTGAGGTGGGCAGAATACTATCTGAGCATAAAGAAAGGTATGTTATTAAGACTCCTACACAAGAATATGATGCCGAACTCATTGGTAATTTAAGATATACAGCAGAAAGTAGATATGATTTCCCTGCTGTTGGAGACTGGGTTGCCTTTTCTGAATATGACGAAGGTAAAGCTCTAATTCACGCCATTTATCCTCGAAACTCTATCATAGAAAGACGAGCCGTTGGAGTATCAGGAAAAGTGCAAATAATTGCAACAAATATTGATTATGGTCTCATTGTTCAGGCTGTTAACAGAGATTTTAATATCAATAGATTAGAAAGATATCTAACGATCTGTAATGCTTCAAAAGTCGAACCAATTATTATTTTAAGCAAGATTGATTTACTAGACGAGGCCGGTTTACAGAATATCATAAACCAAATAAAACAACGAATCAAAGACATTACAATACTTACAGTTAGCAACCAAATAGCCAAAGGATATGATACTCTAAATCAAATTATCCAAAAAGGAAAAACATACTGTTTACTCGGGTCCTCTGGAGTAGGAAAATCTACTCTTCTTAATAACCTTGCAGGTAAACAACAAATGAAAACAGGAGAAATAAGTGCGAGTGTAAACAAAGGAAAGCATATTACAAGTCACCGTGAGCTAATTGTATTGGATAATGGAGGGATTTTGATTGATAACCCCGGAATGCGAGAAGTTGGAATTGCTGATACATCAAGTGGGTTAGAAACTACATTCGAAACTATTATCGAATATGCCGACAATTGTAGATTTAAAGATTGCACACATATACATGAACAAGGTTGTGCTATATTAGAAGCTGTTGAAAACGGGGAGATTGATAAAGATTCCTATTCTAATTTTCGAAAAATGGAAAAAGAAAAAATACATTTTGAGTCAGATGCCAAAGAAAGAAAAAAGAAAGATAAAGACTTAGGAAAAATGATTAGAAATGTTCAAAAGCAAAGAAGAAATAATAAATACTAATAAAATGTAATCAATATATGAATGACAGTATAAACCTGGAACCAGAAAAAATCATTAAAACCATCGACCTGCTCGAAAAACGAGTTTCGGATCGATTTCCTGATTCGGGACTTAGAAAAGTTTGCTTTCAATTCTTACATACTGCTCAAAAAAGCAAACAAAATATCGATTGGATCTCTTCTCCAAATATTTTACTCCGTGTATTTTCTTATATGATCATACTAATTGGTTTAGGAGGGTTGATCTATAGTATCACTTACATTGATTTACAAATTGAAAATACTACCCTTGCTAATGTCGTTACGATCTCTGAAGCTATTTTTAATGATATTATACTATTAGGTGCTGCCATTTTTTTTCTTGTTTCACTAGAATCCAGACTAAAAATGAAACGAGCATTAAAATCTCTTAACGAACTCAGAGTAATTGCTCATGTTATTGATATGCATCAATTAACAAAAGACCCTAATATCACTAATGCATCAGAATGTGCTACAGAAAACTCCCCTAAACGAACCTTTACTAATTTTCAGCTTCAACGATATCTTGATTATTGTTCTGAAGCCACAGCACTAATTGGTAAAGTGGCGGCACTATATTCTCAAAGCTTACCCGACGAAAAAGTGGTAAGAGCAGTAAATGAAATCGAAATATTAACTACAGGATTAAGTACAAAAATATGGCAAAAACTAATCATATTAAACGAACTAAAAACCAATAAATAATAATTGGCTGACACGAAAAAACACTCTAAAATCTTGTCAAGTAATAAAAATAAAAACATGAATCAAGATACTATAATCAAACAGATAACATCAGATCTTCTAGAAAGCTTCACCTTCTTTGCAGATTCTAATTATACAGGATATGATCCTTTACATCCGGTTTCTAAGATTGTATATGCCGCACAGGGAGAGATTACTACACCTCCGGATTTAGGTTTTATGGGATATGGAGGTGGATCAGAAGGAGAAGCCTTTAGTGATTGTGGGGTATTAGATCTTGAGTTTTTTTTCCCACTAAATGAAGAAGGTGATTATTACCGTGAAGATGATGACGAGTATAAAGAAAAATGTTTTCATAATGCTTGCCAGGCAGTTTTACAGGCACTTACTGCTATTGCCAAAAGTGACGAATTTCAAAAAATACCTAAAGAAGGCCCTGTAGTATTTGTGCTAAACCTGATAGATCAGTTTAATAAAGTATTATGTAGAATTCATCCTGATGGAAAGGTTGAATTACCGCCAAAAAAAGAATAGTATAAAATGGAAAAAATCAAATTTCTAATCATAATGATTATACTCTTTTCTTGTAATAGCGAAAAGAAGCAGATTCTTGAAAAAAACGATACTAAAGAAGAGAATTTTACAAAAAACAAATCATCTCTTGGTATAAATAAAGAGAAAAGTACAAAAGACTTTACTAATTTTATTGCTGAAGGTTTTGAAATTGCTGTAGTTCAAAATAAGAAAAAGATAGTATTTGGTGATTTAAATCAGGATGGTTTCGAGGATTTTGTGGCTGTACTGGTAAGTTCGAATCTCAATATAGAGGACAATGATTCCGAAGAGGTTAGAATTGCTATCTATGAAGGATCAGAAAATGATAGATATATACAAAAAGCCCTAAGCGGAAACTTAACTTCTGCATTTATTCATAATGAAAACCCAACACTTAAAATAACATCCCCAATCCTAAGTGTTAGTCATCAATCTATGCGACACGATTATGAAGTAAAATTTAGATTCGAAAAAAAACACAATAACTACATGCTTATTGGCTCAGAATTAAATAACTATGGAAATGCTACTCATGATGGAGCAGGTAACACCAGTATTAATTTTTTAACCAAAACAAAAATTAAGAAGCTATTCGCATATGATCATGAAAAAGAAAAATTAAACGACCTGAAACCTGTGATAACAAAAATCGAAGAAGACTTAATATCAATTACTCAAATTAATGACCTCAACATATATAAAATTATAGGAAGTGAATAAAAGTTAATACCACATATAAAAGTTTCATACTCATCAATACTTTATCAATCATGAAAACAATTAAATTTTTAGTATTCATTCTAGTCATATCAGGAACCTTGTTTTCCTGTAAAAAGAATACAACAGCAGAAGAATCACCTCAAGAAATTGTTGAGAATAAGGAGTTTAAAGTCGATTTCGAAAAATTTACACTCGATAATGGATTACAGGTGATATTTCATATCGATCGATCAGATCCTGTTGTTGCTGTTGCTCTAACTGCACACGTGGGTTCTGCTCGTGAAAAAGAAGGAAGAACCGGTTTTGCTCATCTATTCGAACATTTACTTTTTCTAGAATCAGAAAACTTAGGAAAAGGTGGATTAGATAAAATGAGTGCTCGCATTGGCGGATCTGGAGCAAATGGGTCTACAAGCCAGGATCGTACAAATTATTACCAGACTGTGCCTAAAGATGCACTTGAGAAAATGATTTGGGCAGAAGCCGATAAACTAGGCTTTTTTATCAATACGGTTACCGATCCCGTTCTGGCCAAAGAAAAACAGGTGGTTAAAAATGAAAAGCGTCAAAGTGTAGACAATCGCCCTTATGGTCATGTTAATTATGTAATCGATAAAAACATGTATCCTGCAGATCATCCATATAGCTGGCAGGTAATTGGTTCATTAGAAGATTTACAAAATGCTACCCTACAAGATGTAAAAGATTTCTACAATCATTGGTATGTTCCTAATAATGTTACCCTTACCATAGCTGGTGATTTTGATCCAGATCAAGCTAAAACATGGGTACATAAATATTTTGATGAAATTAAACGAGGAGAAGATATCCCTGCATTAGAAAAACGCCCTGTGGTTTTAACAGAAACCAAAAAATTACAGTACGAAGATAATTTTGCCCGTCTTCCGCAATTAACAATGACCTGGCCAACTGTACCTGTATATCATCCCGATTCGTATGCTTTAGAAGTACTTTCTACCTATCTATCTGAAGGAAAAAAAGCTCCTTTCAATAAAGTATTGGTAGAAGATAAACAACTTACTCCCGAAATAACCATGTTTAATTTTGGATCAGAATTAGCTGGTCAATATCATTTGATTATTCGTGGGTTTGAAAACACAGATTTAAACACTATCGACAGTGCTATTTCTGAAGCTTTTGTAAAATTTGAAACCGAAGGCATCTCACAAGACGATCTTGATCGTATTAAGGCCAGTCAGGAAACTGCATTTTATAATGGGTTATCTAGTGTGC
This sequence comes from Aquimarina atlantica, assembly GCF_000626715.1. Lineage (GTDB taxonomy): Bacteria > Bacteroidota > Bacteroidia > Flavobacteriales > Flavobacteriaceae > Aquimarina > Aquimarina atlantica. Next base: position 80,169 of record NZ_AQRA01000012.1, read on the forward strand.
TAGGTAAAGGATTTCAGCTAGCACAATATGAAATTTTTGCGGGAGATCCCGGCTTTATCAATCAGGATGTAAAAAACATTCTTGCAGTTACCATTGATGATGTGAATAGAGTATATAATCAATATATCAAAGGCAAGCATTATGTTGCAACAAGCTTTGTTCCTATTGGGCAAGCTAATTTGGCTTTAAAAGATTCTAAACTTGCAGAAGTAGTCGAAGAAAAAATTGTAGAAGGAGCAGAAGAAAATTTTGATGCCAGTATAGCGGCAGATTATGAGAAAACACCTTCGAGTTTTGACCGCTCTACAGAACCACCGTATGGAGATACTCCAGAAGTAACAGTACCGCAGGTATGGCAAGATCAGTTTTCATCAGGAATTGAAGTATACGGGATACAAAATGATGAAGTTCCTTTGGTGCAATTTAGCATAAACATAAGAGGAGGTTTATTGTTAGAAAAACCAGATAAAGTAGGCGTATCAAACTTATTAGCACAGCTCATGACTAAAGGTACTCAAAACAAAACTACAGAAGAATTAGAAAATGCTATAGAAAGCCTGGGAGCATTTATTAATATATCTGCAAGAGATGAAAGTATTGTGATAAATGGAAGTACCTTATCGAGAAACTATAATAAAATTATGGCTTTGGTAGAAGAAATGATTCTTCAGCCAAGATGGGATCTTAAAGAATTTGAGTTAATTAAACAGAGTGTTATTAGCCAAATTCAACAAGAAAAAGCAAGTCCCATAAGTATCGCCAGTAATGAATATGCTAAACTAAGCTATGGAAAAGATCATATTCTTTCGCATAATAATTTAGGTACAGAAACCTCTATATCTGCTATTACAATAGAAGATCTTAAACAATATTACAATGCTAATATAGTTCCTAATGTTACCAAAATGCATGTAGTAGGTGATATTACAAAAGCTATGACAAAAACATCTCTGGCAAACCTCAATACCAAATGGCAACGCAAAGAAGTTAAATTTCCGGCTTTAGACGCTCCTAAAGCCCCGCAGCAATCCAAAGTATATTTTTATGATGTACCCGATGCTAAACAATCTCAATTACGATTTGGATACCCCGCATTAGCAGCAACAGACCCAGATTACTACCCTGTGCAGGTCATGAATTATCGCCTGGGTGGTGGTGGTTTTGCATCACAACTCACACAACAATTACGAGAAGGTAAAGGATATACCTATGGAATACGCTCTAGGTTTTCGGGAAGTACTATCCCGGGAATGTTTACCATATCTAGTGGTGTGCGATCTAATGTTACTTATGAATCTGCAGATTTGATCAAAGAAATCCTGAATAACTACGGAAAAAATTATACTCAAGAGGATTTAGATATCACCAAAAGTTCTTTAATAAAAAGTAATGCAAGAGCTTTTGAAACCTTTAATTCTAAATTAAATATGCTAACCAATATGAGTACATTTCAATACCCAAAAGATTATGTTACGCAAAGAGAGACAATTGTAAATAATATGACTGTAGATGAGATTAAAAAACTAACAGGTACATATCTAGATCCTAATAAAATGATTTATCTTGTGGTAGGTGATGCAAAAACGCAGCTCAAAAAACTAGAACAGTTAGGTTTTGGAACTCCTGTTTTATTGAACGAAGAAAACACCACAGTTAAGGATTAATTAAAGTTTCTGATTTATTTTATAGAAACATCTTAAAATAGTAAACACAGGCCTATTCTGAAATAAGCTCAGAATAGGCCTGTATAGTATTCGTTGTATTGATATAGCAAAATCCATTATCAATTCTCTATCTTTATAACCAATAACGCTACATATAATTAGTATTAGTAAGGATCAAAAATGAATAAGTTAAATAAAGGAGAATTCTTTGGTAGTCATAAACAAAAAGTAAACTATGATCAACTAATTATAACTGATACCGAATACACCCATGAAAAAGTGGATTGGCATTATCATGAAAATCCATATTTTACTTATCTTCTTCAAGGGAAACTTTTTGAATCTAACAAAAAAGAATCGTACCATCTTACTTCTGGAAGTTTATTATTTCATAACTGGCAAGACGCACATTTTAACATAAAGCCTCCCGTATACACAAGAGGGTTTCATATAGAATTAAATGCAGATTGGTTTAATACATACGAATTATCTTCTTTCGATTTTGAAGGAAGTATCAAATTACAAAACCCTATGATCAAGGAAGCCATGAACAAAATTTTCATGGAAACAAAGGTTAATGATGATCAAAGTAAATTAAGTATCGAGTTATTATTATTAGATGTTTTTGGTAAAATACATAACAAAAACAAGAATGAAACTTATAAAATTCCTACTTGGGTTCGAACACTTAAAGACATCATTCATGAAGAACCACTTCTATATAACTCCTTAACAGCACTAGCAAAACACCTAAATATACACCCTTCTCATTTATCCAGAGATTTCCCTAAATATTTTGATAGCACTTTAGGGCAGTACATTCGAAAACAAAAGGTAAATAAAGCTGTTTCATTACTAGCCGACAAAAGTAAATCTCTAACCGATATTTGCTATGAGTGTGAGTTTTATGACCAAAGCCATTTTATTTACAATTTCAAAAATGTCTATGGCATAACACCTTCAAAATTTAGAAAAGAAATACTCTAATGTTAATTTTATACAATTTTGCGAATACGAAAGGTTCAATATTTGTAAAAAAAACAATGAGCAATACATATAAATTATTTTTTGGGATTCTAATACTTGTTTTCAACATAGTACATTCCCAAGTAAACATGAACACATACCAAGGACAGTGGGAAGGACAAATCAATAACAAAAATGCTTTTAATTTTAAGGTAGAAATCCAGCCTTTAGCTAATCACAAATATCATCTCACCATTGCTAATACAGATCTCGTTGTTGATACAGTTGTAACGTCCAAATCCCCAAAAAACATAACGCTTGATTTACCAGGTAATCTTCGATTTAATGGTGCTATGAATATTAATAAAACCAGTATTAGTGGTTTCTTTACATCTGGCATACTACAATACCATGTTTTACTAAAAACAACAGGTAACGATAAATATACTGGTACATGGAATATTTTTATGGTAGACCAACTTCTATCACAATCTATGTATCTAAGCATAGAAAATGCAAGCGAAGAAAACTATGAAGCCTATCCTTTTTTTAAAGATCAACGTTTTACAGGAACCTGGTGTGCTAATTTCTCTAAAAAAGACGATATCATCAATTTTTATGATTTTAAAACCGGGCTTCAGTTTAGAGGAAAACTAAAATCAGAACTTATAGAAATAGACATTCTACTTGCAGGAAAAAGCATTACTAAGGTTGCTTTCAGAAAATCAAAAGACGAATGGCAACTAAGGCCAACAAATCTGATTTATAATGCTACTTATAAAAAACCTAATTTGCTTGAAGACGGATGGAAAATATCAGATCTAAACACTTTCAATATCGATAAAGATATGCTAGGTGTCATGGAAGATAGTATTCAAAAACAATCTTTAACTCATGTTCATAGTGTTTTAATTGCTAAAGAAGAAAAGTTAATTTATGAAAACTACTTTTCTTCACATAATCAGGATATTTCTCATGATCAGCGATCGGCATCCAAAAGTATTTCTTCGGCTATGATTGGCATTGCTATCGATCATAATATACTTCCTGGTGTTAATCAGAGTATATATAATTATATCCCCAAACCATATCAATATACAAAAGACAGCACCAAATCAAAGATTACCATTGCTCATTTACTGACTATGAGTTCTGGGATTGATGCTATCGATTTTGGAATAGATCGCAAATCAATAGCTTCAGAAAATAATTATCAACCCACGCAAGATTGGTTAAAAACAGTTCTCGAAGCACCCATGGTTTACCAACCCGGTGATGTTTCTAACTATGGTTCTGCTAACCCTTACTTATTAGGGGTTATATTAGGCAATACTATTACAGAACCATTAGAATTATTTATGGATCAAAAATTATTCGAGCCTTTGGGTATTTCAAACTATATCATTCAAAATAATGAAAAGGGAACTCCTTACTTTGGTGGCGGAATGTATTTAACACCGAGAGATATGCTTAAATTCGGTCAATTATACCTCAATAAAGGTGTCTGGAAAGGCAATAGGATTATTTCAGAAAAATGGGTAGAAGAATCTTTTAAAAAACATCATATCCTCGCCAATACAAAAGATAAAAACGAATATGGGTACTTGTGGTGGCATAAAACATATACTGTAAAAGGTAAAAAGATAAAGTCTATAGAAGCACGTGGTGCTGGGGGGCAATACATTTTTGTAATTCCCGAATTAAACCTTGTAGCTGCAATCACTTCTGGAAATTATAGAAACGGACGATATTGGCAACCCGAAAAAATAATGGAAAACTATATTTTACCTGCTGTAATCAATCCATAAGCCTATATCTCAAAAATAGTTAAGATCAAAAGGCATAGTTTATTTATAAAATAACTTTCTGATATACGTCTAGTAGTTATAAAACGAATAATCGAATTTCACTATATCCATCAAATAAATATATCTAATTAACTAAACGATTTTGTATTTTTAAATTTAAGAAATAGAAGTGGTTAAAAAGAACTTTTTTCTGAACATTAGTCTAGTATTATTTCTATAATTTATACTGAAATGAAACGGATACATGCATTTGAATTCGAGGATTTACATTGGTTTCCTAAAAATTTACGAAACTACATGACCGACTTTTTACAATTTGGATCTAATACATTCGATATCTATAAAAATGTTTTCCCCGTTCTTGAAAGAGGAATCAAAAGTGCTGGAAACAACAAAATAATTGATATTGCTTCTGGTGGCGGAGGTGGCTTAATCAAACTTGCCGAACACTTGAAAAAGAATAATCCAACATTAAAAATTACTCTTTCTGACTATTACCCTAATCTACATGCTTTTAAGAGAACAAAATCAAAAATGCCAGATGTATTTGATTTTATTGACTATCCTGTAAATGCAATGCATGTTTCTTCAGAATTAAAAGGATTTAGAACGCAGTTTACATCGCTACACCATTTTAAACCAGAAAATGCAAAAGCCATTTTTCAGAATGCTATAGATTCTAATCAACCCATTGGAGTTTTTGAACCCCAACAAAGAAATATCAAAAGCATGATTCCTATGCTCCTATCCCCTATTACGGTTATATTAATGACTCCTTTTATTAGGCCTTTTAAGCCAGGTAGAATATTATTTACCTACCTTATTCCGGTATTACCACTATGTATACTTTGGGATGGAGTAATCTCTGTATTGAGAACATACACGATTTCTGAGTTGAAACAAATGATCTCTGAATTGAATAACAGCAATAGTTTTGATTGGGAAATTGAAGCAAAACAAGGAAAACCAAGTGAAATTCTATACGTATTAGGTATACCAAAAGAAAGTTAAGTATTTATATAAATCACTATGAAAACAGTTCTTCACAAATCAAACACCAGAGGAAAAGCAGAATACGGGTGGTTAAATTCTAATCATTCTTTTAGTTTCGCAAATTATTATGATCCAGAAAGAATGAATTTTGGGGCACTGCGTGTGCTTAATGATGATATAGTTGCACCAGGTATGGGTTTTAAGAAACATCCACATGATAATATGGAGATTATATCTATTCCTTTAGAAGGTGATCTGGAGCATAAAGACAGTATGGGAAATACTACGGTTATAAAGCAAGGAGACATACAAGTAATGAGTGCTGGTACAGGTATATTTCATAGCGAGCGTAATAAAAATAGGGATCGTGATGTAAAATTTCTACAGATTTGGATTGTCCCTAATAAAAGAGATGTCGAACCCAGGTATGATCAAATTACTTTAAATTCTAAAAATCTACAAAATCAATTATATCAAATTCTATCTCCCAACACAGAAGATTCGGGAGTATGGATACATCAGGATGCCTGGTTTTATATAGGCGAATTAGAAATGGGTAATATCCAGAATTATACCCTAAAAGATCCTAAAAACGGAGTCTACATATTTATACTAGATGGTGATCTAACAATAGAAAATCAAGACCTACATAAAAGAGATGGATTTGGTTTATGGGAAACAGATCGTATTAAAATTAAGGCTGATTCCGATTCAAAAATATTACTGATGGAAGTGCCAATGACGAGTTAGTTTCGATCATAATATCTATAAAAACTTCATTTTTAAGTAAAAAACACATGATCAAGTTAGTTTGTAATTCTAATGCTTAAAAGGGTATATATCTTCTCTTTTAAAAATACATAATAATCAACAAAAACCAACTATTAATGATTATTCTATAACAAATACCTCTATAAGCTCGACTAATGTTATCAAATTGTTAATTATCAAGTTTATTAAAGCAACTTCAATGTTAGCAAATTTTCAATAAAATAGTTTAAAAATTGATAAAACGGCTCTTGTTTTAACAAGGTATTAGTAATTAATAACTCTCTTTAGACTCTTATTAAAAACTTCATAATTTATTCTTTTAAAAACTTCTGATTATCAAATAATTCGTTAGCATAATTTTAATATTTTCTGTCATTTTTTTAGATACATTTGCCGCCGATTTAAACGAATAAAATTTAACCCAAAATAGAATTTAAAACGATGATCAAAAAATAGTTTCTCTTTATACGAGTTATAGAGTTAGCCAAAAAACAAAAGAATCTATTTAAAAAGAGACTGCCCTTATAAGGTGGTCTTTTTTTTTATACAAAAAATCAAAACAGTATCTTTAAAAAAATAATACCGAAAAAATGAAAACGCTACATACGGTTCTTGTTCTTATTTTTGTGGGATTTGGCTGCTCACAAACTATTGCTCAAGAATCAATAGATCATAAATACAAAGAATTTAATTTTTGGATTGGAGAATGGAATGTATATAAACACAATACAGATTCTATTGTAGGAAGAAGTAAGATAGAGTCTATTATAGACAATAAAGTAATTAAAGAAACCTATCATTCTACAACATCAAAATATCATGGCACCAGTCTAAATAAGTATAATCCAAGAATTGATCAATGGGAACAATTTTGGGTAGATAATAGTGGTCTTACCTTACACATTGCTGGCAATCTAGAAGAAGGTGAAATGATATTACAAAATGAAGTGATCACCAAAAAAGAGGTTCTGTTAAATAAGATTAAGTGGCAAAAAAACAGTAATCATACAGTACGACAAACCTGGTATCAAAGCACTGATAAAGGAAAAAATTGGGTGATTGTATTTGATGGTGATTATAAACCAGTAAAAAAGAATTAAATCACCTCTCCATACAAATCAAAATCTTCTGCTTCATTTATTTTTACTGTTGCAAAATCACCGGTTTTTAGGTAATATTTAGAGGCATCTATAAGTACTTCATTATCTACATCTGGGGAGTCAAACTCGGTACGGCCCACAAAATAATTTCCTTCTTTACGATCTACAACTATTTTAAATTCTTGCCCTATTTTTTGTTGATTTAGCTCCCATGAGATTTGTGATTGGATCTCCATGATCTCATTAGCTCTTTCTATTTTTACTTCTTCAGGAACATCATCTTCTAGATTAAAAGCATGTGTATTTTCTTCATGAGAATATGTGAAACATCCCAGGCGTTCAAAACGCATTTCTTTTACCCAATCTCTTAAGGTTTCAAAGTCTTCTTGTGTTTCTCCTGGATATCCAACAATAAGTGTAGTACGAATGGCCATTTCGGGAACAGCTTCTCTAAATTCTTCGAGAAGTTTTGTTGTTTTTGCTTTGGTAGTTCCTCGTCGCATCGATTTTAGTATTGGGTCAGAAATATGCTGTAATGGTATATCGATATAATTACACACTTTTGGTTCTTCTCTCATTACGTTAAGCACTTCCATAGGAAACCCAGACGGAAACGCATAATGCAAACGTATCCATTCTATTCCGTTAACCTTTACTAATGCTCTTAGTAAATCAGCCAATTTTCTTTCTTTATAAAGATCTAATCCATAATAGGTTAAGTCCTGCGCTATCAGAATTAATTCTTTTACTCCATCTGCAGCTAATTTTTCTGCTTCTATTACTAATTCTTCTATAGGTGTAGATTTATGAGTACCTCTCATTAAAGGTATTGCACAAAAAGAGCATGGGCGATCACACCCCTCTGCAATTTTAAGATATGCATAATTTTTTGGAGTTGTAGTGAGTCGTTCTCCGATCAATTCGTGTTTATAATCTGCTCCCAGAGCTTTTAATAAGCCGGGAAGTTCTGTGGTGCCAAAGTATTGGTCTACGTCAGGAATTTCTTCTTCCAAATCCGGTTTATATCGTTCTGATAAACAACCAGTAACAAAAACTTTATCGACTACTCCTTCTTCTTTTTTCTGTACATACTCTAAAATAGTATTTACAGATTCTTCTTTGGCATTAGCAATAAAACCACACGTATTAATGACAACAATATTTCCTTCCTCTTCATGAACAACTTCTTTATTATTAGCACGTAATTGCCCCATCAACACCTCACTATCATATACATTTTTACTACATCCTAGTGTAACTACATTGATTTTGTTCTTCTTTAATGTCTTTGTTCTCATATCTTCCGGATAAAGGTGTGCAAAGATACAAGGATTAACCAAAGTATACGACATAAATCCAATAACTATATTAGTCTGATCCAGATTATCTCTAAAAATATCTATTAAACCTTTTGTATATTGTAGAGTCTAAGTCTACAAAATCCAACCTATGAGAACGAAATCTATACCATTTCTGGTTTTGATATTGTGCTTTACTTTATCTTGTTCTGATAATGAATCTATAGAAACAATAGATAATGAAACGATTAATACCAATTCTAACGCCCTATATTTTCCGCCTATAGATGCAGACACCTGGGAAACGATATCTGCTCAAGAATTAGGGTGGAATATCAATAATGAGCAGGCATTATATGATTTCCTTGAAGCAAAAAATACGAAAGCGTTTATCATTCTTAAAAATGGAAAAATTGTTATTGAAAAATATTTTAATGGAGGGACAGTTTCTGATCATAATCCCTGGTACTCAGCAGGAAAAACCTTAACTGCATTTACCGTGGGAATAGCTCAACAAGAGAACTTACTAAATATCAATGACATTTCGGCAATACATTTGGGAACCGGGTGGGCTAATATTACTACAGAACAAGAAAATGCAATAACGGTTAGAAATCATTTAACCATGACAACAGGTTTAGATTATCATGTTCTGAATCAAAACTGTACAGATGCCGACTGCTTTACCTATCTTAACGATCCTGGTAATTTTTGGTATTATCATAATGCTTCATATACGATACTAAAAGATATTATTTCGGGAGCTACTCATCAGGAATACAGTGCATATTTTGATTCCAAAATCAAGAATAAAATAGGAATGAATGGTACATGGGTTACTCTTGGTTATGTAAACATATATTACAGTACAGCCAGAAGTATGTCTCGTTTTGGTTTGTTAAACCTAAATAAAGGAACTTGGAATACTACAGAAATTCTTACTGATCAAAACTACTTTACGCAAATGACCTCTACTTCTCAGACATTAAATCAATCCTATGGTTATTTATGGTGGTTAAATGGAAAATCAAACTATAGGATTCCTGGGTTTGAAAATGAATTTATTGGGTCATTAATCCCCAATGCTCCAGATGATCTTATAGCTGGTCTGGGTAAAAATGATCAGAAACTATATATCGTTCCTAGTCAAAATCTGGTTATTGTAAGAATGGGTGATGATACGGGGGATTCATTATTAGGACCTTCTGGATTTGATAATGAATTATGGGGAAAAATTAATCTGCTAATTAATTAAAAAAACCTTACACAACTTATATCCTATTCAATACAAAACACTATATATTTCCATAATCTTAATCATATTTTTATTTCCCTGAAAACGGGGGTAGTAATACAATTCTCATGATTTAATTTTCGGTTTTAATTATTAACCGCATATTAAATTCACAAAACAAATCATGAAAAAAACAATTCTTAAAACAATTTCTGTAGTATTACTAGTCGCCTTTATGGGTAGCTGTGAAAAACCAGAAACAAATGAAAACATTGAATCTATTGAAAACACAAAACCAATAGATGTATTCGATCAGAAAGCTCCTAATTGTTATGGTCAAACACGATATATTAATCATAATCAAACCATTCCTAAAGGCTGGGTTTTAATAAGCTCTACGGGTAGTACCTGGAAAATTAAATGCACCACAGGAGCTCCTTACGGAGCAGAAATAGATATTGTTCCCAAGTCTGTAATTCCTTCGGGATGGGTATTAATTACAGATAATGATAGATATTGGGAAATTAAATGTGTTATAAAAGGTCGGTATAAAACAAAATTAAATATTGTACCTAATTCTGTAATACCTGCAGATTGGGTGTTAACCGGAACTCATTCTAATGTATGGGAAATTACTTGTGTAAATAAAGCATTATACAAATCACAATTAGAAATCATGCCTAACTCTACAATACCTAAAGATTGGGTACTAACACGCACAGTGGGTAGTATTTGGAAAATTACCTGTACAAGTGGCGCATCTTATACTGATAAATTAGAAATTATTCCAAACTCTACAATACCTAAAGATTGGGTATTAACAAATACGGCTGGTAGTAGTTGGAAAATAAAGTGTGCCGGAGGGAATTCAAGATATGGACATGAACTTAGAATCATTCCTAATTCTGTTATACCAGTAGGTTGGGTATTAAAACGCAATGTGGGCAGCACATGGCTAATAGCATGTACAAAAAAGGCTACTATTGGTAAAGAATTAGAAATCATTCCTAACTCTACAATACCTAAAGACTGGGTATTATCAAGTGCTAATAATAGTCGCTGGATAATTACATGTATAACAAATGCAGCATTTAACGCTTCAGTAAAAGTTGTACGTAACTCGACCATCCCAAAAGGTTGGGTCTTATCCAAAGTTATTCATGGATACTGGATAATCAAATGTATAAACAAGGCTCCTTTTAGAGGAAAAGTAGAAATTGTTGCTAATTCGGTAATACCCTATGGTTGGGTATTTATTGGTCGTACACCTATGCTAAACTGGTATATTGTATGTGCAAAAGGGGCTAAACCCGGAGATTTGTTAACTATTATGCCTAACTCTGTAATTCCTCCCGGTTGGAAACGTATTTCTGCCTCTCCTACTTCTTGGTTAATAAGATATAAGTAATAGCTTTATTACCTGAAAAGTTGTCAAATCTTCATACCGTAGATACAGAAAACAACTTTTCAGGTAATTCTATTTAGCAATTTAACATCATTCAATCGACATAATTAGCAGGTTCTTTTCTTTCTTTTGTAGCTTGCTCATAAGCACAGCCCAATTGTAGTAATGAAGCCTCAGAAAAAGGTTTAGCAATAAATGTAAGCCCTTTTGGTTCTCCTTTGCTGGTATATCCCATAGGAACCGTAAGAGCTGGATATTTGGCTACAGCTGCATAACCTGCATGATAATTATTTATAGATAGCACTGCATCTAATTGATGGGTATTGATATGAACATCAAAATAATTACGTGCAATTGTTTTTAGGTTTTCTTTTATGTTATTTAGTTCTTCAATAGTAGTACTATCGTTGAGGATGCCTTCAAATAATTGTTGCCCATAAGGAATTCTCTTTATTGAATCCTGTTGATTAAATACAATGGCATCTTTTATATTTTTGATAGTAACATCACTTCCTGCCTGAGCACTTATATATGCAGGAAGATCATTTTTCATATCTATATTTAAAATACTTAAAAAACCTGGCAATTGCACTTGTTTTGGTTCAATTTCGATAATCTCTCCCCCGGCTTTTTTTATTTTTTCAATGGCTATTTTATAGATAGAATCTTCTAAAAATTCTTTAATTACTCCAAAACGTTTTTCTTTTAGAGAACTTTCTTTTATTGAGTTTACAAAATTTGTATTAACAGCTCTGGAGGCAACATCATTGTCATCTTTACCGGTTATAGCATTAAGTACAATAGCATTATCGATCACGCTCTTAGTCATAGGTCCCGGAGTATCTAATGTACTCGAAATCGGCACTATTCCTGTTCTGCTTAATACTCCTATGGTTGGTTTTAAGCCTACAATAGAATTTTGACTAGATGGTGACAAAATAGATCCACTGGTTTCTGTTCCTATCGCGGCAACACAAAAATTAGCTGCTACAGCAACTCCGCTGCCAGAACTTGAACCACCAGTTTCAAAGACCATTCTTCCATAAGGATTAAGTGTTTGCCCTCCTATAGCACTATATCCAACGGGGCATCCCGAACATAAAAAATATGCCCATTCACTCAAATTAGCCTTACCCAGAATTAATGCATTTTTATGTAACAATCTTTCTGTAATAAATGCGCTTTTACCCTTATTATTTTGTAATGCTATGGCTCCTGCAGTAGTCGCCATATCTTTTGTTCCGATATTATCTTTTAACAAAATCGGCATTCCGAAAACAGAATTGATATCAATATTTTTTTTATCAATTTTATCCAAATCCCTAGCTTGTTCAACTACTTTTGGATTGAGTGAGATCACCGAATTTAAAGATAAAGCATTATCACTTTCGTACTTTCTGATACGATAGATATAGAAAAGTGTTAACTCTTCATAGGTAAGTCTGCCATCTTTTATTTGTTGTTGAATGGTAGGAATATCTTTTTCGAGAATATACTTTTTTAAACTATCATATTTTTCTTCAGAAAAGAAATCTAACTCAGGTTCTAAAGTTTTCCAGATATCATTTTTATCTAGTACTTTAGAATTTATTAGTTTTAAATGCATCCTTGTTTGCTCTAACATTTCTGTAGCTGCCAAATCTGCAGCTTCATCATATGGTTGCCAAACTACCCTAGGTTCTTTTTCTTGTTGTGTTTCTGTTTTTTCTAGCTTCTTACAAGAGATAAGCATAAAAACCGAAACTAAAACAAATACTATCTTTCTCATTGTGATACGTTGTGTAAAGGTTATTTTATTCGAGACTATGTGATCCTATCAATTCATACCTGGTATTATTTTAAATAACACACGTGAGTATATTCATTTAGATACTATAATTCTTTAAAATATAAAAAAAGGCGGTGAGAATACTTCTCGCCGCCTTTTTTAACCTTTTTTAACTATTTTGTAACAAATATTATTTGAAGAAAGAATCTACAAATTCATATTTATTGAATATCTGAAGATCTTCTATTCCTTCTCCTACTCCTATATATTTTACCGGAATTTTGAATTGATCACTTATTCCTATTACAACCCCGCCTTTTGCAGTTCCATCGAGTTTGGTTACAGCCAACGAAGTAACTTCTGTAGCTGCTGTAAATTGTTTTGCCTGTTCAAAAGCGTTTTGACCTGTAGAACCATCTAAAACCAGTAATACATCATGAGGAGCATCATCTATAACTTTTTGCATCACTCGCTTTACTTTTGTTAGCTCATTCATCAAATTAACCTTATTATGTAATCTACCTGCTGTATCTATAATGATAACATCTGCATCTTGGTTTACTCCAGATTGTAGAGTATCAAAAGCCACCGAAGCAGGATCACTCCCCATATCTTGTTTTATAATTGGAATATCTACCCGATCTGCCCATACTTGCAATTGATCGATTGCTGCTGCCCTAAATGTATCTGCTGCACCCAATACCACTTTTAGCCCTTTTTTCTTTAATTGATAGGCCAATTTTCCGATAGTAGTGGTTTTTCCTACTCCATTTACTCCAACCACCATCATTACATAAGGTTTTTTATTTTTTGGAATTTCAAAGTCTGTAGCCTCTCCGACATTAGTTTCAGAAAGTAAACCAGCAATTTCTTCACGTAGGATTTGATTTAACTCATCGGTTCCAAGATACTTATCCCGTGCTACCCGGTTTTCTATACGTTCTATAATCTTAATGGTAGTTTTAACTCCTACATCACTTGTAACCAATATTTCTTCCAGATCATCTAAAACATCATCATCTACTTTAGATTTACCAGCTACTGCCTTACTTAATTTAGAGAAAAAGTTGGTTTTGGATTTCTCTAATCCTTTATCTAGTGTTTCTTTTTTTTCTGAAGAAAATATTTTTTTAAAAAGCCCCATTTGTACTATTCAATATGCTAGAAATTAAAAACTAAAACCTTTGGATTGCTTAAATATAAAAAGAAAGAGCCATTTCAATACAATTGAAACGGCTTCTTTTTAAAATATCGTGTACAGAGATTTACTTTTTCTTTAAAAAGTCGTTAACCGCTTCTGGCGGCATAATTGACTCTACAAAAGTATAGGCTCCTGTTTTAGGAGATTTTACCATTTTTATGGCTTTCGTTAATCTCTTTGATCCTGTCTGTAATGATGCTACTGATTTCTTTGCCATCTCTTATTATTTTATTTCTTTATGAACCGTCATTTTCTTCAAGATAGGGTTAAATTTCTTCAATTCTATTCTATCAGGAGTGTTCTTTTTGTTCTTAGTTGTAATATATCTTGATGTACCCGGTTTACCAGAAGCTTTATGCTCTGTACATTCTAAGATTACCTGTACTCTATTACCTTTCTTTGCCATTATAAGTATCTTTTAAAATAAAGAGATTATTTATTTAAGAAACCTTTTGCTCTTGCCTCTTTTAAAACAGCAGAGATTCCGTTCTTATTTATATTTTTTAATGCTGCGGTTGACACTTTAAGTGTTATCCAGCGATCTTCTTCTGGAATATAAAAACGCTTTTTAATTAAATTCGCATTGAATTTACGTTTCGTTTTATTCATCGCGTGGGAAACATTGTTTCCTACCATTGCTTTTTTACCTGTAAGCTCGCAAACTCTTGACATCTCTTCTTAATTTTGGTATTATTTCAAAACAGGGTGCAAATTAACGAATTATTTACCGAACCACCAATAATAGTTTCGTAATTTTTCTTCTTTTTTTTAGTTTTTTCTTGCTGCTTTAGAAAAATGAAAAAACAGGTGTTTTTACGTATTTCAAAAATATAACAATACATCTATCTTTACAATAGTTAGTATTACAATTGTAACTAACTACTTAATATGGGGTAATTAAGTAGTAAACGAAGCGGGTCATTTAAAAATGACCCGCTTTTTTGTCGTGCTTTATATCATACAATATAAACACACACTAAACACCAATAAAACCTAACTAACCTAATTTAAACAAAACTTATTTTTTAAAAACTTTGATCTGTATATTCAACACTTTGACTCCATATATTATTTTCTATCTGCGCCATAGAATGATTTAATTCACTTACATATTGTGCAGCACCATAATCATTTTTACCTTCGGCTACTACAAATGTTATATCGCATCCCAAATCTTTTGCTGCATTAACATTTTTATAGGCTTTCTTTATAGAAAAATATCGATCTTTTGTTCCGTGAACAACATAGATAGGAGTATTTATTTTATCCGAAACTTCAAAATTAGATGCTACAACAATGAGAGCAGAGAATAGATGATCATTATCTTTTACGAGTTTAATTGATTGCAAGGCCCCATTGCTATATCCTATTAGAATAATTTTTTTATCATCTATTGGATAGCTATTTCGTGCAGCGTTTATAAAATCAATAATAATATGCTCTAAAGCTTTTTCATCTGGTCTTTTCCATGAAATTTTCGGGCTAAAAACAATCCCTTGTACATTTTCGATTCCTGGAATAATAAAATCCTTTTTAAAATTTGGGTATTTCTTTGCACCTACCCCTCCCGGAAGTACAATATAGACAGGTAACTTTTCATTCTGATTATTCTCTGGCAGAATAAGATCAAACTCTCCTTCGTATACTGCATTAAAAGTTTCCATTTCTGAACCAAACACCCTATTATGTGCTTTTCCAGCTACGCTTACAGTTACAAACATTCCTATTAATAAAGAAAATATCGTTTTAGAAGAAGGAATTAAAGTTTTCATAGTTATCAATATTGTTTTGATTACTGTAAAACTACTTCTGTTTGTCGTTTTAAAACATGTTTTATCGTTCAGTCGCGCTTTTTTGTCGATGAATTGCAAAAATATATAGATAAGCAATATTAATGATACGGTTTAACCGTAAGAACACTTAAATTAGGTAGTATATAATGCTAAAGTAATGTATTAAGCAAAAGTTCGAACGATTTATTTACTGCTTTACCAATGGTTCGCTCTCTAAGATTACTGAAGACATATTGCTCTGAAAAAACACCTTTTGGGGTGGCTATTGCAATAAAAACTGTTCCTACTTCGACATCTCCATCACCTTTTTCTGGACCGGCATTACCTGTAGTAGCAATAGCATAATCTGATTTAAACTTTTCTTTTACTGCCAAAGCCATAGCTTCTGCGACCTCGATGCTAGTTACAGTATGTTTTTTGATAATCTCGGGATCTATACCCAATATATCTATTTTAGATTGTGTAGCATAGGTAACAGCTCCGCCATTAAAATAGGCAGAAGCGCCTGCATTGGCTGTAAACGATTGTGCTATTTTGCCTCCGGTACAACTTTCTGCTACAGAGAGTGTTTTACCTTGCTTAATCAATAATTGACCAATTCTCATCTCTATAGTTTCGTCTTCTTCATACCCAACAATTATATCTCCTATTATTAGGTTTAAGGCTGATACCTTCTTTTCTATGGTATCCTCTAGAAGCTTTTTATCATTTCCTCTTGCCGAAAGACGAAGTCTTACTCTTCCTAAATTAGGCAAATATGCTAATTTAATATATGAGGGTAGATCATTCTCCCAGTCTTCAATTTTTTCTGCTACTGTACTTTCGCCCATCCCATAAGTAAGTATCGTTTTATGAATGATATAAGGTCTGTTAAATCTTTTTTGTAACCTGGGTAGTACCTCATCTTTCATTAATCCTTTCATTTCGTAAGGTACCCCGGGCATAGATATAAAAACTGTGTTTTCTTTTTCCAGCCACATCCCGGGAGCTGTACCATAAAGGTTCATCAAGACGGTTGATTTACTGGGCACAAGGGCTTGTTGCTTGTTTACATCAGAAATTGGTGTAGCGATGTATTTAGCAAATAACTTTTCGACATGCTCAAGCACATCTTTGTTTTCTACTAATGTATCTTCAAAATATTCGCAAATGGTATGTTTTGTAATATCGTCTTTTGTAGGCCCCAGACCTCCTGTTATTAATACAACATCTACTCTATTACTAGCTTCTTCTATTGCATCGAGGATATGTTGCTTATCATCTTTTACAGATGAGATCTGATGTACATCTATACCTATTTTATTAAGCTCTTTACCTATAAATGCAGAATTAGAATCAATGATTTGTCCAATCAGAATTTCATCTCCTATAGTAATAATTTCTGCAAGCATATTTAGCTAAAATCCGCTTTTAGGTCTTCGAGAGCTCCATTAACTGTAGATACAATATGATCCAGAATAGGTATGATCTGTTCTTTTTCTTTCTTCGTTTTCGACCAAGCTTCTATTTGTTTTATTTGTGCTAGAAGATCAATATCAAATAATTGAAGATTAGGTTTCATCTTATGAGCATATTGATATGCCATCTGTGGATTATCAGAATTTACAGCCTGAACCATACTATCAAGATCAGGCGGTATTTCTTCTAGAAAAGTCTGTACCAGGACAGCTATAAATTCGTTATCTCCTCCTGATAATTCATTTACATTTTTTAAACTATATCCTTTGCTCATTTATTTTACTTTTATTGAAAAAAATTGTTGGTTATTTATATATCCTGTCAAAATATCATTTGGTTTTACGACTCCAACACCAGCTGGCGTACCTGTAAATATAATATCTCCTATCTTTAAAGTAAAATATTTTGACACATATTCTATTAATTCATCGATCTTCCATAGCATAAGCCTTGTATTACCTTGTTGTGCAATTTCACCATTTTTCTCTAAACGAAAATCAATAGCATCGATATCTTCATATTCTTCTTTAGACACCCACTTTCCTATTACTGCTGCTCCATCAAAGGCTTTAGCTTTCTCCCAAGGAAGACCTTTTGCTTTAAGTTTAGCCTGCAAATCCCGTGCCGTGAAATCTATTCCAAGGCTTACTTCATTATAATACTTATGAGCAAATTTTTTATTAATGTACTTACCTACCTTATTTATTTTTACCAATACTTCGACTTCATGATGAATATCATCTGAGAAATCTGGAATAAAAAAAGGTTGTTTTTTTAATAAAATAGAAGTATCTGGTTTTATAAAAACTACGGGATCTTCGGGTCTTTCATTCTCTAGCTCCTCGATATGATCTGTATAATTACGACCTATGCAAATAAGTTTCATAATATAAAATGGTAAAAGAAATGATTATAGATTTAGGCTATTATTTAACTTACGAAGTCGAACTGCCGTAAGTACTTTTTTGGTATACAAAGGAAAATCTGCA
Source organism: Aquimarina atlantica (assembly GCF_000626715.1). Classification (GTDB taxonomy): domain Bacteria; phylum Bacteroidota; class Bacteroidia; order Flavobacteriales; family Flavobacteriaceae; genus Aquimarina; species Aquimarina atlantica. The sequence continues at coordinate 98,617 of NZ_AQRA01000012.1, forward strand.
TTTTGTATCCAGCCAAAATATCCAGGTTCTTCTTCCATTACCTGTTCTACCAATTTTCCTTTATGTTTACCAAAGGAAAAAATTTCTTTTTTATTATCGTCAAAAGCTATAAAACCAGCAAAATCTGCAAACTGTTTTCTTGAACTAAATTCTGACAAGAACTTGGCGTCGTTTTCTAATTCTGGATAACGATCTAATTGTGCTTTTAACACTTCATAAGTAGCAAGTGTATCGGCTTCTGCAGAATGTGCATCTGTTAAATCCTTATCACAATAAAATTTATACGCAGCAGATAGTGTTCTTTTTTCCATTTTATGATAAATAGTTTGCACATCAATTGCAACGGTATTTTTCATATCAAAGTCCAGTCCCGCTCTTAACAATTCTTCTGCTAATAATGGTATATCGAACCGATTAGAATTAAAACCTCCTAAATCGCAACCTTTTATCATTTCACTAACTTTACTTGCTATTTTCTTAAAAACAGGTTCATTAGCTACCTTGGCATCATCGATACCGTGTACGGCTGTAGTTTCTGGGGGTATTGGCATTTCGGGGTTAACCAACCAGGTTTTGCTTTCCTGGGTGCCATTGGGAAATATTTTTAGAATAGAAATTTCTACAATACGATCTTTAGAAATATTTATACCGGTAGTTTCTAGATCAAAAAAACATATCGGTCTTTTTAAATTAAGCTCCATAAATTGATTGTGTGATACTCAAAGATAACAGCTATTCTTTAACATTCTTATAGACTAGCTCTATTTTAACATTTACAAAAACTATACAACCTTATTAACGAATACATTATCCGCAAATTTTCTTGTAACTGTTTCTATTGTATTATCAAATTTAATTCGAATTGATTTATCAAACTCCCGAACTTCGAGAATTTTTATTTCACTACTTAATGCCAATCCGATTTCTGATACATATTTTAAAAAATGAACAGAGCCATCATTTACAGCAACAAGTTGGCAAACATCTCCTTCTGATAAGGAAGAAAGTGTTATTTTAGGTACGATCGAATACTCCCCATTAGCATTAGGAATCATTTCACCATGAGGGTCTTTTTTAGGAAAATCCATAAACCGATCTAATTCATCAATCAACTTACGAGATTTAATATGTTCTAACTGTTCTGCTACATCATGAACCTCATCCCAGGTAAAGTTTAGATAATTACATAAAAAAGTCTCCCATAATCTATGTTTACGAATCAATCGAACTGCTACCGACTTACCTCCTTCTGTTAAATCTAATTTACCATACTTTTCGCTTACTACATAACCTTTAGCTTTTAACTTCTTAATCATGTTGTTTGTAGAAGCTGGAGAAACTTTAAGATAATCTGCCAATTGATTATTTCCCACTTTTACAGAAGCATCCTCTATAAGTAACTGAAATATAGCCTTTAAGTAGTCTTCTTCACTTTTTGTTAAATTATTCAAATTTAATTTGTTAGTCATAGCTAACTTTTTTAGTTTTGTCGAAATAATAAAACAAAATTACTAAACCTAATGCAATTACGTATAATAATCTTATTTGCTTTTGTAAACTACATGATTTATAATCCGTTACATTCTCAAGAACTCAATCAAACCAATACATTAAAAGGTGTGATATATGATGATAACGGAATACTTCCTTTTGCTAACATATATATAGAAGGAACATCTCTTGGTAGTTCTAGCGATGAAAATGGTGTATTTAGTATTGAAAACATACCTGTTGGAAATTATAAAGTAGTTGCTTCATTTACAGGTTACACACCTATTAAGAAAAAGGTATCTATAGTAGCAGGAAAAAATAAAATAAACCTTGTTATGTCACAAGGATCATCTCTGGATGAAGTAGTGATCACAGGAACATTAAAAGCTGTAAGTCGATCAGAAAGCCCTGTTCCCGTAGAAATCTATTCTCCAACATTTTTCAAAAAAAATCCAACACCAAATTTATTCGAATCCTTACAAAATGTAAATGGTGTAAGACCACAACTTAACTGTAGTATTTGTAACACTGGTGATATTCACATTAATGGGTTAGAAGGACCTTATACACTTGTGATGATAGACGGAATGCCTATTGTAAGTGGATTATCTACTGTTTACGGATTATCAGGAATACCTAATTCATTAATTGATAGAATTGAAGTGGTAAAAGGCCCTGCTTCATCCTTATACGGAAGTGAAGCTGTTGGAGGTCTCATCAATGTTATTACAAAAAATCCTAATGATGCTCCCGAGGTAAGTACAGATGTTTTTGCTACCAGTTGGGGAGAAACCAATATAGATTTTGGTTTTAAAACCAAATTAGGTAATGCTACTGCACTATTTGGTGCCAATTATTTTTATTATGATCAAGCTATAGACAATAACAATGATGGGTTTACAGACCTTACATTGCAGGATCGTATATCTATATTTAATAAGTGGAATTTTAATCGTAAAAGCGGAAAAAACTTTACGCTTGCTGGTAGGTTTTATTATGAAGATAGATGGGGAGGAGAAAATGAATGGAATTCTGATTTTAGAGGAAGTGATCAAATATACGGAGAGAGTATATATACTGCACGATATGAAATACTGGGCAATTACGAATTACCGGTAGAAGAACCTTTAACGCTCTCTTTTTCTTATACAGATCACGATCAGGATTCATATTATGGGACTGTATCCTACCAGGCAAAACAACGTATTGGTTTTACGCAGTTAACCTGGGATAAAAAAATAAAATCACACGATCTACTATTTGGAGCTGCTTACAGATATCAATATTATGACGATAACACACCAGCGACAACTTCGAATGGTCAAAACGATCCTGAAGAAACAAATACTCCCGGTATATTTTTACAAGACGAAATCACACTGGCCCCTAAACATAAACTATTATTAGGAGCAAGACTAGATTATCATAACCGACACGGAACCATTTTTACCCCAAGACTTGCTTACAAATGGAGTATTAATGACAAAAATATTTTTAGATTCAATGCTGGTACAGGGTTTAGAGTCGTTAATCTTTTTACAGAAGATCATGCAGCTCTCACAGGTTCTCGCGAGGTAATTATCGAAGAGGATCTCAATCCAGAAGAATCTTATAATGTGAACCTTAATTATATTAAAAAAATATTTTTTGACAACGGAACCTTTATTGGGCTGGATGCTTCAGCCTGGTATACCTATTTCACAAATGCTATAATTCCTGATTATGAAACAAATGCTGAAGAAATACGATATGGCAATTTAGATGGTCATGCAGTATCTACAGGAGTAAGCCTTAATACCGATATCAACTTTTCTAATGGACTAAAATTTACAATAGGAATGAGTGGACTTAATGTTTCGAATACAGAGAATGGAGTAACCACACGCCAGATACTTACAGAAAGTTTCACAGGAACCTGGGGAGTGACTTATAAAATACAATCCCTTAACCTAACAATAGATTATACAGGAAACGTATACGGCCCTATGCGATTAGTCACTCAGGGGCCAGATGATCCCAGAAAAGACAAATCACCGTGGTGGAGTATTCAAAACATACAATTCTCGCATAAAACCAAAAACAACATAGAAATTTACGGAGGCATTAAAAATTTATTAGACTGGACACCTAGTCGAGGAAATCCTTTTTTAATAGCCGGAGCCGATGACCCATTTGGACCAGATTTTGATACCACATACATATATGCTTCTAATCAAGGGATACGAGGTTTTTTAGGCGTTCGTTATTTCTTGTAAACTCAATACAAAATGAAAGCTTTTTATATCATATCATTCTTCATATTATCCCTTCTACATCAAAACGTAGCAGCACAGTTACAAATTGATTCTTTTGAGTCTATAGAAAACAAAATGACTATTACTCCCAAACCTTTGGTTATATTTATTCATACCGATTGGTGCATGTATTGCAAGAATATGGAAAATACAACTTTTAAGAATACTGATGTTATACAACAACTAAACGAAAATTTCTATTTCGCTTCACTAAATGGTGAAAGTCGTGAAACCATACACTTCTTAAACAATTCTTTTCGTTTTCAACCTAATGGAAACAAAACCGGAGTGCATCAATTAGCTAGAGAACTTGCCACAGTTAATAACCAAATTGGTTATCCAACATTAGCAATCCTAAATCACAAATACGAAATCATATTTCAACAGCAATCCTTTTTAAGCGCTAAAGAACTTATCAAAATATTAAATAAACTTTCTAACAATGATTCATAAAAAATTAATGCTATTACTTCTTATTTTCACATTTTTCTCCTGTAAAAAAGAAGTAAAAGACAAAAATCAAAAACTACAAGTAGTCACCACCACCTCTATGATCACCGATATGGTTAAAAACATTGGTGGAGATCTAATTGAAGTCGAGGGGTTAATGGGAAGTGGTGTCGATCCTCACTTATACAAAGCCAGCGAAGGTGATGTATCAAAATTGGTGAATGCCGATGTAATTTTTTATAACGGTTTACACTTGGAAGGAAAACTGGTAGAAGTATTTGAAAAAATGAAACATCAGGATATTAATACCATAGCTATAGGAAAAAGTTTAGATAAAAATACGCTAATTGGTTCTGATTATTTTGCTTCTAATTACGATCCTCATATATGGTTTAGTGTAGAAAACTGGAAAATTATAACGACGTTCGTTACCCATAAACTTACAGAGATAGATCCAAAAAATACTGAAGCTTTTAAAACCAATGGAAAAATATACTTAGCTAAGTTAGATGAATTAGAAAACAAATTAAAAAACACTATTGCCTCTTTACCAAAAGAAAAACGAATTCTGGTTACAGCACACGATGCTTTTAGTTATTTTGGGAAAGCATATGATTTTGAGGTAGTTGGTCTACAGGGACTATCTACTGCTACAGAAGCTGGAGTACAGGATGTTCAAAAATTAGCTAACTTTATTATTGAGAAGAAAGTAAAGGCTATTTTTGTAGAAAGCTCTGTTCCTAAACGAACTATCGAAGCTTTACAAGCCGCAGTAAAATCAAAAAATCATGAAGTTACCATAGGAGGTACATTGTTCTCTGATGCATTAGGTAATGCAGGAACAAAAGAAGGTACTTATATTGGGATGTTTGAATATAATGTCAATACTATTATTAATGCTCTCAAGTAGTGATTATATTGAATAAAAATTGTTTATATGAAAGAACAAAAAATCGCAGTTCAAATAGATGATTTAACTGTTGCTTACAATTACAAACCTGTACTATGGGACATTGACCTCGCCATACCAGAAGGTGTACTTATGGCAATTGTTGGCCCTAACGGAGCAGGAAAATCTACTTTGATAAAATCGATTTTAGATATCATTAAACCCATTGCAGGGAGTACTCAAATTTATGGGAAGCCATACAAGAAACAACGCTCACTGGTAGCCTATGTCCCTCAAAAAGGAAGTGTAGACTGGGATTTCCCAACTACTGCACTAGATGTCGTAATGATGGGTACTTATGGAAGCCTGGGGTGGATCAAAAGACCAGGGCAAAAACAAAAAAAAGCAGCTCTTGAAGCATTAGAAAAAGTAGGCATGCTTTCTTTTAAAAGCAGGCAAATAAGTCAGCTTTCAGGAGGACAACAACAACGTATTTTTTTGGCAAGGGCTTTAGTTCAAAATGCATCTATCTATTTTATGGATGAACCTTTTCAAGGAGTCGATGCCACTACAGAAAAGGCAATTATTAATATCTTAAAAGAACTTAGGAAAGCTGGCAAAACAGTAATTGTAGTACATCATGATTTGCAAACTGTACCAGAATATTTTGATTGGGTTACTTTTCTTAATGTAAAAAAGATCGCTACCGGACCAGTAAAAGACATTTTTAATGATGACAATTTAACCAAAACCTACGGAATTAATTACAAAGTTAGTATACAACAGTAAGAACTATGGATATAAAAGAATACATAGAACTTGTCTTTACAGATTACACTTTACGTACAATAACACTGGGCACAGCTGTACTTGGTGCTATTTGTGGTATGCTGGGTAGTTTTGCTGTATTACGCAAACAAAGTTTATTAGGAGATGCTATTTCTCATGCTGCATTACCTGGTATAGCAATTGCTTTTCTAATTATTGGCACAAAAAACAGTTCTGCATTTCTATTAGGAGCATTAATTAGCGGTCTAATTGGTACGTTTTGGATTCGTGGTATCACTAGTAAAACACACCTGAAATCTGATACAGCTTTAGGTCTTATATTATCATTATTCTTTGGGTTCGGAATGTTATTACTAACTTATATCCAGAAAATGCCCAATGCTAATCAGGCTGGTTTAGAAAGTTACCTTTTTGGACAGGCGGCTACACTCTTAGAAAGTGATGTATGGCTTATGGTTATTGTTACAGGAATCAGCTTAGTAGTTTTATTATTATTCTGGAAAGAACTCAAACTATTGTTATTTGATCCCGATTACACTAAGACACTGGGATTTAATACCAAATTCTTGGATATTCTTATCACTACGTTTATTGTAATTGCTATTGTATTAGGGCTGCAAACCGTAGGCGTAGTATTAATGAGTGCTATGTTATTAGCTCCTGCTGCTGCAGCTAGACAATGGACAAATAACTTAGCCGTAATGGTTATTTTGGCAGCAATTTTTGGAGCATTCTCCGGAGTTTTCGGAACCGCTATTAGTGCCAGTCATAACAACTTATCTACAGGCCCTGTAATTGTATTAATTGCCGGTGTGTTTGTACTATTTTCTTTTATTTTTTCTCCAGGTAGAGGGCTATTGTTTAGAGAAATTCGATTTAGAAAAAACAGAAGCGATCTTCAATTACATAAAACATTATCTTTTATGTATAATATTGCCAGTACACACGAAAATATTGCGCATCCACATGCCATTAAAATTTTGAATAACTTTCAGGGGTTCACCAGAAAATCACTTCAAAAATTAGAAGACAAAGATTATGTGAAAATTGAAGGAAACATGTGGTCTCTAACCGAGTCTGGGTATAAAACTGCTTCCAATTTATATAATCAACTAACAAAAGAAGAAAATGAGTAGCGCACAGATAGAAATACAATTAATCGCTAGCCTGGTAGCAATAGCTTGTGCCATCCCGGGAACTTTTTTAGTATTGCGAAAAATGGCATTAATCACTGATGCAATTAGTCATTCTATCTTACCTGGTATTGTGATCGGTTTTTTTATTACTCATGACTTATCGTCGCCTTTATTAATTATTCTTGCTGCTGCAAGCGGTGTCCTTACTGTAGTATTGGTAGAGTTCATCCAAAAGACAGGCCTAGTAAAAGAAGATACCGCCATAGGTTTAGTTTTTCCCGCCCTGTTTAGTATTGGTATTATACTTATTGCACAAAATGCAAATGATGTACATCTAGATGTTGATGCCGTATTATTAGGAGAACTTGCTTTTGCTCCTTTTGACCGATTACTTATAGGAGGTACAGATGTAGGCCCTAAATCTTTATGGATCATAGGCATTATACTACTGATCACATTAGGGCTATTATTTGCATTCTTTAAAGAATTAAAAGTTAGCACATTCGATGCAGGTTTAGCTTCTGCTCTTGGGTTATCCCCTGTAGTTATGCATTATGGATTAATGACAGTTTCTTCAATCACTACCGTAGGCGCTTTTGATGCTGTTGGGGCTATTTTGGTTATTGCATTAATGATCACACCTGCAGCTACCGCTTACCTACTAACAAATGATCTAAAAAAAATGCTCGTATTATCGGTTATCTTTGGGGTTAGTAGCGCTATTACAGGCTATTGGATAGCGCATGCGTTAGATACATCTATTTCTGGATCAATGACTACAGTATTAGGATTAGTTTTCTTATTCGTATACTTATTTGCTCCCAACAAAGGGCTATTCTCTGTGTTATACAGGCAAAAACAACAACGTATCGAGGTTTCTTTACTCACCTTTCTTCTGCATTTAGGAAACCATCAGGAAGAAGAAGAACGGCATGTAAAACATTTAAATGAACATATCAACTGGCAAAAAGTACAATCAAAATCTGTTTTAAATCTGGCACTCAAAAACAATATGATCACAATTAATAATGATATTGTTTCTTTAACTAAAAAAGGAAAAAACTTTACAACAGAAGCAATTGATTATATTGTAACTAATAAAAATTCTGAAATCGAAAACATGAAGGATCGATTTTTCTTATTTAGAGGGTAAAATTTACAAATTCTACTTCTCTGGTAAGAGTAATCACTTTTACATTTTTCATTTTAAAATGTATCTTTAAAAGAAAAAAGAGAAATGCTTATATCTTCACAAAAGACTTTAATACCACTCTCTATTTTATTTTATTTAATAAGTTATACTTCTTATACTCAGGAAAAACCTGTTCGTTTGATAGAAGAAAAACAGAAAAAAAGAACAATTCTATATGTTCAAAATGACACAAATACCGATAAGAGTGTATTCTTAAAAATAAATCCTATTGGGTATCGCAAAAGTGCGCAACGACCTATTATTAAAAATATCCCTGCCAAAAGTAAAATACAAATGTTGATCCTTATTCCGTTAGCAGATGTCGAATCCCATTATACATATAATTTGGTTGTAAATGAAGAATTAGAAACTATAGATGTAAAACACAGTAAAAGTTTAAAAAAGAAGGACAGTATTTAAATCATAGCCTTATAAAAAGTTTTGATTTTATATCCCGAAGTGATTTCTGTATCAGACCTCACAGGTTTTTAAAACCTGTGAGGTCTAATAGTAGCCTGATAATATAATTTTGAATCGGAACAATTATTTTTTGTCATGTACTTTGAAAATGTATTTCACATAGAAATCTATATATTTAGACTTAAAAATATAATCCACTTCTATACTTTATGAATCAAACAAAACCACCATGGTATTTTCTTTTGCTGGTCATTTTAGCAGGAGAATCTGTTTTTATACTTCCATTTGTTCTTTCGCGAGTATTTAGACCAACGGTACTCGAGGTATTTAACTTAGATAATATTCAGTTAGGTATATGTTTCTCTATTTATGGAACTGTAGCTCTAATATCCTACCTTTTTGGCGGCGCATTAGCCGATAAGTTTCCTCCAAGAAAATTAATAGCAACAGCACTATGGATGACTGCTTTAGGAGGATTGATTTATTCCGGTTTCCCTAACTATACAATATTAAAAGTACTGTATGGTTATTGGGGGTTTACCACTATATTTTTATTCTGGGCTCCCATGATTAAAGCTACTCGTGTTTGGGGCGGCAACACTTCTCAAGGTAAAGCATTTGGTTTTTTAGACGGTGGTCGGGGATTAGTTGGTGCTTTATTCGGAGTCTTGGGGGTATTTATTTTTTCATTATTTATTACTTCAGAAATCTCTGAGGCGACGACTACTGAAAGTAAAGCTGCTTTTAAATATGTAATCTTAGTATCCTCTGGCATTGTTAGTATTGTAGGAGTATTGGTTTGGTTATTTATGAAAATGGATCATGAATTAGAAAAACAAATTACAGTAGAGAAAATTACAATATCCCAAGTACTGGAAGTATTGCGTCTACCTTCTGTTTGGTTACTCATGATTATTATTTTATGCGCTTATGTAGGTTACAAAATTACCGACGTATTTTCACTATATGCTCAAGATGTCATGCTATATGATCAAGTACAATCGGCTCAAGTAGGTACTTTTTTGTTATTTATTCGACCCATTATTGGCGTTTTCATTGGAGTATTAACCGACCGTTCGCAAACCACTTTTTGGTTACTTATTAGTTTTATAGTTTCATTCTTCGGTGCGTTATTGTTTGCCCTGGGTATAATCTCTGATTCTGAAACAGCTTTATTTTTTATATCAATTTTAGTGGTAGCTACAGGAGTATATGCAGCTCGTTCTTTATACTTTGCAGTAATGCAAAAAGGAAAAATCCCATTGGTTTTTACAGGAACTGCCGTTGGGATTATTTCTCTTATTGGCTATACTCCTGATATATTTGCAGGACCTGCAATGGGATATCTCCTAGAAAATTCACCTGGCCCAAAAGGACACCAACATGTATTTTGGATGTTAGCTTTATTTTCTTTTATTGGTGGTCTCGCTGCCTGGTATTATTATAAACTATATAACACGCAAAAAAACAAGTTTAAGAAGGGATAAAAATCAACTACGATTTCTTCCCTTTGGTCATAACACACAAATCAACAATCAATCTATTAATCACAAAACTCATATTAATTACGATCATAATTATATGTTTCAAAAACACTTATAGTGTATACTCAACCCCTAAGTTAAACACTGATGATTTTATAGAACTGTCCCTTTCTATTAAGCCAAAGAAAAACCTTCCATTAATTCCAAAATGATCAGATAACTTATAACCTGTCCCTACTGTTAAACCTAAATCAAATTTATCATATTCAGATGAAAAAGGTAAAATATTAATACCTCCAAGTTGTTCAAAAGGGTCTTCTTTAATTTTTTGTTTTCGGTCAATTATATATCCAAACTGAGGCCCTAATTCCATATAAAAATCATCTGTAAATAAATATTGTACCATGATAGGTATTACGAGTGTAGATTCATTTACATTAACTTTAAAATCAGATGCTACAGGTATTTCATTAGTTCCTCCTCTTATCTCAAAACCTTCTGCCACAAATTTAGATCCTTGTATTGCAAAAAGTACCTCAGGCTGTATTTTTATCTTTTTACTAATATTCATGTTTATAAACCCTCCAAAATAAAAACCAAACTTCCTTCTATATTCAGCAACATTTATTCCAGCAATAACAACATCGGGAGTATATTTTGCATAATTTACTCCTCCTTTCAATCCAAATTTTGAATTAACTTCTTGCCCATTAACAAAAACTATACATAATACAAGCACTAATCCTAGTAATAAATTTCTTTTTCCCATTTTCTATTTTATTATTTTAATCTTATCTAATAAGTATATATCTTAAGTAATAAAAATGTTACCTCGATTAGGGTATTTTATAGCGTGCAAATGTATATAATTGTAGTATGGTAATAAAAAACCACGACAATAGTTGTCGTGGTTTATATTAATTTTAGAAGAATATTTCTTAGAACTCTCTATTCACATCCCAGGCTTCCAGGTAATCTTTTACACGTTGTACAAATTGCCCTCCTAGCGCTCCGTTAACAACTCTGTGATCATAAGAATGTGATAAGAACATTTTATATCGAATACCGATAAAATCTCCCTCTGGTGTTTCTATAACAGCAGGCACCTTTCTAATCGCTCCCAAAGCCAAAATACCTACCTGAGGTTGATTGATAATTGGTGTACCCATAATGCTTCCAAACGTGCCTACATTGGTTACAGTATACGTACCACCTTGTATATCATCTGGTTTTAAAGCATTATTACGCGCTCTGTTTGCAAGATCATTAACCGCTTTGGTCATCCCTACCAAATTTAATTGATCTGCATTCTTAATCACAGGTACAATTAAATTACCGTCTGGTAAAGCTGCTGCCATACCCAGGTTTATATTTTTCTTTTTGATAATTGTATCTCCAGAAACAGAGATGTTCATCATCGGGAAATCTTTTAGTGCTTTAGCAACTGCTTCCATAAAAATAGGAGTAAATGTAAGATTCTCTCCTTCTCTCTTCATGAAATCTCCTTTTACCTTCTTTCTCCAGTTCCAGATATTGGTTACATCGGCTTCTATAAATGACTGTACATGAGCTGAAGTCTGTACAGACTCGACCATGTGATGCGCAATAAGTTTACCCATTCTGGTCATTTCTATAATCTCATCTTCTCCTGATGCTACTACTGGTGCTGCTTTAGTAACTTCTTGCTTTTTAACAGGAGTTGTTTCTGGTTTCGCTTTTATTTCTTCTTTTACAGGCTGCGTTTTTATTTTCCCGTTTTTGCGATCATCTACAAATTGCAAAATATCATTTTTGGTAACACGACCATCCTTACCTGTTCCCGAAATAGCTTCTAATTCATTTAATGAAACATTTTCTGTCGCAGCAATATTCTTTACTAACGGAGAATAAAACTTACTACTTTCAGAAAAATCGGTTGCATTTCCTGCTACTACTGTTTCTGCAATTTGTGTTTCTAGTACTTCTGCTTCTTTTGGAGTTTCCTCTACTTTTGCAGTAGTTTCTTGCGGAGTTGATTCTATAGCTCCTTCACCTTCTGTTTCTATTACAGCTATAACCTGGCCTACCTGTACTACATCATCAACATCAAAAAGTTTTTCTACCAATACACCTTCTACCTCACTAGGTACTTCACTATCTACTTTATCTGTTGCTATTTCAACAACTGCATCATCTAATTCAATAGTATCCCCAACCTCTTTTAACCAAGTTGTTATTGTTGCTTCTGCAACACTCTCACCCATTTTTGGAAGTTTCAGCTCAAATTTTGCCATATTCTTAATCAAAAGTGTTTATAAGTTATATTTTTTGCGAATTTAATTAAAATTCGGCTTAAAAATTATTTTTTTCGTATTAAAATTTACTTAATACTTATCCCTTCAAGTTTACAGATACTTCTAAATATATGCAAATCAAGGGCTCTTTAATGCATTCTCAAAAGGAATTCGATTAAGTATACTTCTTCCCAAAGTAACCTCATCTGCATATTCTAATTCATCATTAACACCAATTCCCCTGGCAATCGTAGAGGTTTTTATATCTATTCCCTCTAATTGTTTATACATATAGAAATTAGTAGTATCTCCTTCCATAGTTGCACTTAATGCAAATATTAATTCTTGTACTTCTCCAGATTTAACTTTCTCGATCAAAGAACTAATATTTAATTCTTGCGGACCAATACCATCTAATGGACTTATCTTACCTCCTAAAACGTGATACAATCCTCTAAATTGACCCGTACTTTCTATAGCCATCACATCCCGTATATCTTCTACTACACAAATAATTTCACGATTTCTACCCGGGTTGCTACAGATATCACAAATATCGGTATCACTAATACTATGACATGTAGTGCAAAATTTGATATCTTCTCGCAATGCTCCCAAAGCTTTGGTTAATTGTTGAGTCTGGGTTTCTGGCTGTCTAAGTAAATGTAATACTAATCGAAGTGCAGTACGTTTTCCTATCCCTGGTAATTGAGACATTTCATAAACTGCATTCTCTAATAATTTTGAAGAAAATTCCATAGCGCAACAAATTTAGCATTTTTAATGATCAACTCCGCCCAGAGTTACACTCTTTAAATAAAAAATTATGTTTTTATATCATAATGACATTTTTTATCCCTATAACCGTACCAGCTAATTATAAAAGACAATAACAGAGAGAAAAATGAAAGTTTATAGTGAGCAAGAAAACTTGATATAAATATAATTTTGAGGTATAAACTATGATAATCTTAACTATACAATTAAGGCCTTTTTGTTACTTTTACTCCAAAAGTAAAAGTAATGTTAGATACTCTTTCTGAAGAAACACAGTTGATTTTAACAATCATAGTCATTGCTATCTTATTCGTAGCGGTATCCTGGAACACCAAACGAAATAAAAATAAACTGTATGATCGAGATAAACGTAATTTTAGGCAGAACTATCAAAAAAAGAAAAAGAGAAAATAACGCTATCGCTCTAAAATGAAAAAAATATATGTTAGAAAGGCAACATTAGAAGATATAGAATGGGTTAATACTACCTATCGAAATATCGATTTTGTACTATCAGATTATACTACCGAATATATTGCTTTAGCAGAAGTTGAAGGTGTAAAATGTGGATTGGGAAGAGTTGTAAATATTGATCAAAATAACTTAGAATTAGGAGGAATGTATGTATTAGATCAATTTCGAGGTATGGGAATTGCAGAGCAGATCATCCTGCATTTATTACAAAATCATGAACAATATAAAAAGATATGGTGTCTTCCTTTTGAACATCTTCAGCATTTTTATAATAAGTTTGGTTTTTTAGATCAAAAAACACACGATTATAAAATTCCGGATAAAATATACGATAAACATAAATGGTGTAATCAAAACTATACTAAGGATGTACTTTTATTAGTTAAATAGCTATCATCTATTAAAACAAACATATAATTCGATGAAAATATATACTAAAACCGGTGATAAAGGAACCACAGCTCTTTTTGGAGGAACCAGGGTACCTAAGCATCATATTCGTATCGACAGTTATGGTACTGTTGACGAGCTTAATTCTCATATTGGACTTATCAGAGATCAAAAAATTGATGAACTAAGTAAGAAGATATTAATTAATATACAGGATAAACTTTTTACCGTTGGAGCAGTTTTAGCGACTGATCCTGAAAAAGCTATATTAAAAAGCGGGCAAAAACGACTAAATATACCTACAATTTCTACAGAAGATATTGAGTTATTAGAAAAAGAAATCGACAGAATGAATGAATCCTTACCGCCAATGACACATTTTGTATTACCAGGAGGGCATCAAACTGTGTCATTCTGTCACATTGCTCGTTGTGTATGCCGAAGAGCAGAGCGTTTAGCAACGGCACTCTATGAAATAAACCCTTTTGAAGAAACAACATTGCATTACTTAAACCGACTATCTGACTATCTTTTTGTACTGGCACGAAAGTTGTCCCACGATCTTAAAGCAGAAGAAATTGAGTGGATTCCTAAAAAGAATTCTTAAAATTTTAAAAACTGTTAAAATTAGTAAGGGAAACTCCCTAAAAAATCACGTTCTTATAATTATTGTTTAAATAATTAATTTTTTACTTGACTTTTTAAACTAAAAAATTATTTTTGCAAAAAATTAAACCAGTAAACATATGTATTGGACTTTAGAATTAGCATCTTATTTAAGTGATGCACCTTGGCCTGCTACAAAAGACGAGTTAATAGATTATGCAATTCGTACTGGAGCACCTCTGGAGGTTGTAGAAAACCTACAAGCAATTGAAGATGAAGGAGATTCGTATGACTCTATAGAAGAAATATGGCCTGATTATCCTACAGATGAAGATTATCTTTGGAATGAGGATGAATATTAAATAAATGAAATAGTATTAAAAGTCTCGCAAGAGGCTTTTTTTTTGCGTAAATTATGCCGCTTTATGGCTATTTACAGCTTAAAAGAATTGTATAATATGACCACTTAGGTCATGAGATAGCGATGACTTCGGGTATTGAAGTCAGTTTTGAATGTTACCTTAAGTATATAAGGAACCAATTAATTTCGTTTTGAAATTAAAATCTCATTAAACACACAACCATAAAATTATGGGAATTTTAGATTCTGTATTAAAAGTATTTGTTGGAGATAAATCCAAAAAAGATATCAAAGAAATTCAACCAAAGGTCGAATTGATAAAACAAGCAGAAAAGGCACTTGAAGGTCTTTCTCATGATGAATTACGTGCTAAAACTGTTGATTTTAAGAATAGAATAAACGAAGCACGTACAAAGATCAATGCAGAAATAGAAACACTTACCGAAGAAGCCAACAACACTGAAGATATTGATAGAAAAGAAGATATCTATGGCGAAATAGACAAATTGAAAGAAGAAGCATATGAAGCTACAGAAAAAGCTTTAAACGATATTCTTCCTGAAGCTTTTGCCGTAGTAAAAGAAACTGCAAAGCGTTTTGCTAACAATGAATCAATAAAAGTTACGGCTTCTGCTTACGATCGAGAACTCTCTGGCACCAGAGATCATATTACTCTTGACGGCGATCAAGCCATTTGGGCAACAAGTTGGGATGCAGCTGGTAAAGAAGTAAAGTGGGATATGATCCATTATGATGTACAACTTGTTGGAGGTATTACACTACACGAAGGAAAAGTAGCCGAAATGCAAACAGGAGAAGGTAAAACCCTGGTAGCAACACTCCCGGTATATCTTAATGCATTATCTGGTAATGGTGTTCATCTGGTAACCGTAAATGATTACCTTGCTCGTCGTGATAGTGAGTGGATGGCTCCGATTTTTCAGTTTCACGGACTTACTGTAGACTGCATTGATAATCACAGACCTAACTCTGCAGAACGTAGAGCTGCCTATAATGCAGATATCACATACGGAACCAATAATGAATTTGGATTTGATTATCTGCGTGATAATATGTCTCATGCTCCAGAAGATCTGGTACAACGCCCTCATAATTACGCAATTATAGATGAAGTAGATTCTGTATTAATCGATGATGCTCGTACACCATTAATTATTTCTGGGCCTATCCCAAAAGGAGATATCCATGAATTTAATGAGTTAAAGCCTAAAATTGCTGATATCGTTTCGGTACAACAAAAATATCTTACTACCGTTTTAGCTGAAGCTAAAAAATTAATTAAAGAAGGTGATGCCAAAGAAGGAGGATTTAAATTACTACAAGTATACCGAGGAATCCCAAAAAATAAAGCTTTAATTAAGTTTTTAAGTGAAGAAGGAGTAAAAATGCTGCTTCAAAAGACAGAAAACTTCTATATGCAAGATAATAACAGAGAAATGCATAAAATTGATGCCGATCTGTATTACGTAATAGAAGAGAAAAATAATCAGATAGATCTTACTGATAAAGGTGTAGATTATCTTTCGGGAAAAGATGATCCAGATTTCTTTGTACTTCCACAAATTGGTATGGAAATCGCTAAAATTGAAGGACTTGGATTATCAAAAGAAGAAGAAGCAGAAAAGAAAGAAGATCTTTTTAGAGATTATAGTGTAAAAAGCGAGCGTATCCATACCCTACGCCAACTATTAAAAGCATATTCTTTATTCGAAAAAGATGTAGAATATGTGGTGATGGATAATAAAGTAAAGATTGTAGATGAGCAGACAGGTCGTATTATGGATGGACGTCGATATAGTGATGGATTGCACCAAGCTATTGAAGCCAAAGAAAATGTAAAGATCGAAGATGCAACTCAGACTTTTGCTACAGTGACACTTCAGAACTATTTCCGTATGTACGGCAAATTGTCTGGTATGACCGGTACTGCAGTAACAGAAGCAGGAGAGCTTTGGGAAATCTACAAACTGGATGTAGTAGAAATACCTACCAACCGACCAATTGCAAGACATGACAGAGAAGATTTGGTGTATAAAACCAAACGCGAAAAATACAATGCCGTTATCGAAGAAGTTACCGAACTATCTCGTGCAGGAAGACCTGTACTAATTGGTACTACTTCTGTAGAAATTTCAGAATTATTAGGGCGAATGCTTACGATTCGTAAAGTACCGCATAATGTATTGAACGCGAAGCTTCATAAAAAGGAAGCTGATATTGTTGCCGAAGCTGGTAATGCTGGAGTAGTAACTATTGCTACCAATATGGCCGGTCGTGGTACAGATATTAAATTATCTGATGAAGTAAAAGCTGCAGGCGGACTTGCAATTGTGGGTACAGAACGTCATGACTCCCGACGTGTAGATAGGCAGTTGCGTGGTCGTGCTGGTCGACAAGGAGATCCAGGTAGTTCTCAGTTCTATGTATCTCTAGAAGATAACCTAATGCGTTTATTTGGCTCTGAACGTATTGCCAAAATGATGGATAGAATGGGATTAAAAGAAGGTGAAGTAATCCAGCATTCTATGATCTCTAAATCTATCGAAAGAGCTCAGAAAAAAGTAGAAGAAAATAACTTTGGCGTTCGTAAACGATTATTAGAATATGATGATGTAATGAATGCACAACGTGAAGTTGTATATAAACGTCGTTATCATGCTTTGTTTGGAGAGCGTTTGCGTGTTGATATTGCCAATATGATCTATGACACTGTAGAAGTGATCACAGAAGGAAATAAAGCCGCTCAGGACTTTAAAAACTTCGAATTCGAATTGATCCGATATTTCTCTATGAGTAGTCCGATTTCTGCAGAAGAATTCGAAAAAATGGATGCTTTAAAAATTTCGGGAGAAATTTATAAAGTTGCCTATGAGCATTACCAGGATAAAATGAAACGTAATGCAGATGCTGCGTACCCTGTTATTAAACAAGTGTATGAAGACCCTGCAAGTAAGTATGAAAGAATCTTAGTACCATTTACAGATGGTGTAAAAAGCATAAATGTTGCTACCGATTTGCAAAAAGCATATGAGTCTGAAGGAAAACAACTTATTACCGATTTCGAGAAAAATATTACGCTAGCCATTATTGATGATGCCTGGAAAACGCATCTTCGTAAAATGGATGAATTAAAGCAAAGTGTACAGCTAGCTGTTCATGAGCAAAAAGATCCTTTATTAATCTATAAATTTGAAGCTTTTGAGTTATTTAAAGCTATGATCGAAGAGGTAAATAAAGATGTGATTTCATTTTTATTTAAAGGAGAATTGCCTACTGGTAATACTCAGGATATTTCTGAAGCTCGCCAGGTTCGAAGAAAAGAGAAGTTAGAAACTTCTAAAGAAGAAATCCCAAATATGGATGAACGTGCAGCACAAAATAGAGCTGCGGGACAAACACAAGGAAAACCTCAAGTTACTGAAACTATCGTACGAGAACAACCAAAAATCGGCCGTAATGATAGAGTAACTATCAAACATGTGATGAGTGGAGAGAATAAAACCGTAAAATACAAACAAGCAATCCCATTAATCGAAAAAGGAGAATGGGTACTTGTAAATGAATAAACTCTTTATTATATAACACAAAAAGCCGGAAGAATAAACTTCCGGCTTTTGTATTTATGACTATAGATGCTCTATCATATTTTTATTTTCTCGTATAAATATGTTATGTCATTAAATAATCGAGTAAGTTCGTTACTCATTTTATAGATTTCTTCATCCGTAAATTCTTGATTATTCAATTTGCCTCTATTTTTTTTGACTACGTTCCATTGAGAAAAAGTTAATCCTATTTTTTCATCAATTTCTGGGGTATTAAACTTGCAAATCAAAAACTTATTAATTGCTCCATCTAATTCATGAAAAGCATTATTAAGCATCTGATAAGAGTTTTTATTTTTCAACTCCATTTGGTTTGCATAATAATAAAATGCCAATCGTTGAGAAAGCATTCGTTGTCTTCCTGATATATTTATGATACCTTCTAACTCTAATCTATCTTCGATTAAATGAGAATCATTTATATCATCTTTAATACTTTGAAGAGAGTTTTTAGACTCTAAAATAATAGAAGACACCACTGCATCTGCAGCTTTAAGAAGATCTGTATTTGTTTCTATTACTTTCTTTGCATTTTCATAACTTGGTTGTGTTTCAATGAGTGCTTTAAATTCTTTCCATAATTCATTAACTCGGGTTAGTTTTTCAATAGTTCCTTTAAACTGGGTATTTTGTAGAAGAACACGGTTTTGTTCTTCAAAAATAATCTTACTCGACAGTAAGTCTCTTTTCACCTTTGCATCATTACCATTATTAAGCAAAAATAAATACGCTTTAGACATTTTTTGAGTAAGCATACGTTGTTTACCAGAAACATTTATAGCATTGTTAAATGATAATGATCCGTATTTATCGTTTAATTGTGCATAAAGATTTAATGAACTAGCATATACTAATCCTATCACAAATAAAATTAGTATTGATTTGGGGGCTTTTCTTTTGTTATTCATTTGTATTGGCTTTAAGGTTCTGTTGTTTAGTTAATAATTCTCAAACAAATCATAAGTAATTAATTTACCTTCATATGTTTTGGGGATTTCTTATTGATTTGCAATGCAAAAATATTTCAGACTATGTTTCGTAAATATGATTTTTATCAGTCTATAAGTGTTCCTAAATAGATATGTCGATACTTATCTTACTGTTTACCAGTACTAATTTTGATTTTTATTATGAATTTTTATTGAAAAAAAATAAAACCCTTCGATAAGTAGTTGCAAAAATCTGCAGGCATATAGAAAATAAAAGAGTAGAATATTTTTTTGTTAAGTTGAAATAAGCAATTATTAGCTATTGTCTTATAAATATATCTGTTCATTTTATACTCAAAAATTACTCAAACAGTCTCTATCAATTCGAAAAGGTATTATCTATTTGCTACCAGTTATGATATGATTAATCATTCATAAGCATAGTACAGTCTGCCTAACAACCCATTTATTTTTTATAGGAATCAAAAATTTCAATATCTACAATTTTACCAGTAAACCACAAAAAATATGTGTTTTTACCTTTTAAAATACTGGTAGGTACTAGTTTGGTAATCAATTTCATAACTATACATTTAACCAAAAATTAATAATTTATTAACAAGCACAAATTTTAACTAATCATGAAAACACAAACTCATTTTAAAAGAAACTATCTAAGTATAAGGCATCTGGTCTTATGGTCTTTATTACTTTCCTGTTTGCACATCAATGCTCAACATACTGAGCCCAACATGTGTAAAATGGAGGAACAAATGCAAAAACTATATGAGGCCGATCCATATGCAAAAACAGAAATTAAAGCATTAAGGCAAAGTGCTTCACGAATGAAAAATAGTCAAAACCCAAAATCATATGTAATACCTGTCGTATTTCATGTATTTGGTACCGAGTTTAACAGCGGTAGTACCGTTACTAAAGCAATTATTGAGGATGCTTTACAAAAGACCAATGAGGATTTCCAGGGGCTTAATGCAGATTATAGTACTATTGATGCACCTTTTGATGCTATCAAACAACCGTTGGATGTGACATTTAAACTCGCACAACTCGATCCTAATGGTAATCCTACCACGGGAGTTATATTCTATGATAAAGCTTCGGGAATGGGGAATTACAATTCTTCTGTAGTAGCCAAAGTAGCCTGGGATAATTACAAATACTGTAATATATACATTACCAGAGATTTATATGATGACGGAGATTTCTACAATTCGGGGGTAGCATGGTACCCTAATACTACGATGTCTGATGCTAATATCGCCAGGATAGTATACAATGGAAGCTATTTAGGAAATAACACTAACGAGAATTTCAGATCCGTATTAACTCACGAATTTGGGCATTATTTTGATTTACCACATACTTTTGATAAAGGAGTATGTAATAATGATCCTAATGATGGAGATGGTGTTGCCGATACTCCTTCTCATAAAAAAAGTTCTTCAAGAACCAATTGTACCGTATTAAAAAATTGTTTAGACCAGGAAATCAATAGTGAGAATTTTATGGACTATACCGATTGTTATAAAATGTTTACACAAGGACAAGTTACACGAATGGTCAATGCTTTGGATAACTCATCAACCAGGAATACATTATGGACAAATACTAATTTAACCGCTACTGGTTTGGCTTCTGATTTAGGTGCTCGTATTGCTACATCTGGAGCAATATTTGAAGAACGTTACCTTAATGATGGGATTGTAGAAAGTACTATCGATATCACTTGTGAGGACTGTACGTTTACAAAAAGTTCTGGAAATATGGTACTTAATACTGATTATACAGTATCTAATCTACCTGCAGGTCTAACCCCCAGAATTGTAATAAACAGTAACACTTCTGCAACTATACACCTGGATAATACTGCTTCTAGTCATAATCTAGCCAACTCTGTAGCTAATCTTTCTTTTACTTTTTTAGACGCTATAGTAACTGGTGGGGCTACTCAATTATATAAAAAGAGTTTAGATAACTTAAAAGTAAACTTTAATGATGTATATACAGAATATTGTAATGTAAATATATCATACGCCGTGTATACTCACATTACTAATGTTGAGTTTGATGGTAGAACAAATCCATCCGGATATGACGGAATCTCTGATTATACCAAAAGTCTTGTATATCCTGCTAAACAAGGAAAAACTTACCCTCTAACAATTACAACTAACAAAGGTAATGGCGGAGATGGTGATAATTTAAGAATACAAGGGTGGTTCGACTGGAATAATAATTTTATCTATGAAGATGATGAATTAATAATATCTCATGCATATGCCAATAGCAGTGTTGATGCTAATGGAGATTACAAATACACTACCAATATTACTATTCCTGCAGGTGCTGTTTTAGGAAATACGGCTTTTAGAATCCTGGCACACTATGTACAAAATAACGATGGTGATACAGCATGTAGTCGAATTGACAGTGGTGAGTCTGAAGATTACGGATTAAATATTATTGATCAGAATGCTACTTTTTCTATGGAATTTTCGGGAACTCCTACCACTGTTAATTTCTCGCAAGGTGTAGCATTTTCTGACCTTACTATAACCGATAATGGAGATTCTATTACCTCATGGCTATGGACATTTGAAGGAGGGCAACCTGCCACCTCTACCGATAAAAGCCCTTCTAATATCATATTTCCCGAAGGAGGAACCTATGATGTAACGCTAAAAGTAACAACAGCTAATGGAATAAATAAAACACTTACAAAAACAGATTACATTACTTCTTCATTAAACTACTGTGATAGTGAACCAAAATTTGGAACATATTTTAATGTAAATCATGTTACTTTAAGTACAATAGATCATGCGCCTCTTAAAAATAGAGCAGGTGATTATTATGATACCGTATTTACAACTCTAGAAACCGGAAAAACCTATCCTATTACCATTAAAACAGAACGTGGCAATGGTGGGACTAGTGATGTGAATAGAGTGCGTGTATGGGCGGACTGGAACTTTGATAGTGTGTTTTCTGATAATGAATTAGTAGCCACCCAAGTTGTAAATCATGCTGATTATACAAATGATGAATACTCTTTTACAACCAATATTGCAGTACCTGATAATGCTGCGGTAGGTAAAAAGATAGGACTAAGAATAATTGGTCATTTCGTACAAGGAACGGAAGGAGATACCGCGTGTGGTTCTTATGATAGTGGAAACACTGCCGATTATGGAGTCATAATTTCTCAAGCAACATCAACTTGTAATGATGGCATCCAGAATGGAGATGAAACCGGTGTAGATTGTGGTGGATCATGTGAACCTTGTAGTACGCCTACAGCATGTGATTCTAATGGAAGAAGCGTATCAGACGAATATATCAGTAGAGTACAACTAGGAACAATTGATAATACTTCTACAGGTTCTACAGGAGGTTATGGAGATTATACTTCGGTATCTACTACATTATCTAAAGGAGCTTCTCATACTATTACCATTACCCCAACCTGGTCAAGAACAGTATATTCTGAAGGATATAGCGTATGGATAGATTATAACCAGGATGGAGATTTTGCTGATGCAGATGAGCAGGTATGGAGTAAAGCAGCTTCAAAGGATACACCAGTAAGTGGTAGTTTCACGATCCCATCTAGTGCCAAAAACGGAAATACCAGAATGAGAGTATCTATGAAATACAATGGTATCCCAACAGCATGTGAATCTTTTGACTATGGAGAAGTAGAAGATTATACGATTACTATAGGAACCGGAGGAGGATCTGATCCTACCTGTACAGATGGTATTCAGAACGGTGATGAGACCGGAATAGATTGTGGAGGTTCTTGTACTCCTTGTGCTACTAATGATGGAGTGGTGTATGTAGATGTAAATGATATTACTGTAAATTCTTCAAGTACCTGGGGTTTCTTTAGAATAGAAGTTGGAGACAACAGCGATTATGGAGCATGGTACACCAATAATTCAGTACGATTGGTTACTTATAATAAAGATGTAGTATGCC
>NZ_AQRA01000013.1 GCF_000626715.1 Aquimarina atlantica
GTCGTTAATAACTCCACATATCCATTTCAAAATTTCGAATACTTTCCTTAATTCGTTCACTTTCAAGAAGTTGCATCAAAGCATTATCAATAACATAATCTTTAATTTCTCGGTCACCTTGAATATTATCTTCTTTATAAATCACAGAATTAAAGCGTCTTGCATTAAGAATATGATCATACGTAAACGGCATTGATGTATTTTTTCTATTAAATGCCATTGCATTATGAAATATTTCTCTGGCATCGGGATACCATATCCAGAATAATGCGACCATATCTGGCTCATCATCATCGATAAAGTTAACATCAGGAGCTACAGGTGCTAATCCAAGCAATCTGTATCTTAATTCTCCTAGTCTTTTATCAAAATACCAATATCCTCTTATTTTATATTCTGCTATATCGGCAGAAGTAATATCTCTTCTGTTAATATACTGAGGATCTACTTCTTCTCCGGCATTATACTGCTCAAATCCTAAATCAGTAGTGTCTATTTTAGACATTGTAGACTGAAGATCTTCAAAAGTACGTGTCTCGGTAAAATATGAATCTGAATAAATATTCTTGATTTTTCCGTTTTTGATATTCGTTACCAGTACATCATATAAAGATCGACGATTAGCACCAATATTAAATGTATCAATAGGATAATACAATGGGAAATTTATTCGCTCATCAAGGTCAATAGTTTCCCAAGTGGTTTTTGCCCACAATACATCACGTTTATCTACATATCCGTACTCTAAAGGACGATCATTGTCATATAAAATCTGTTCTTGAGTTTTCTTTCCTATCTCATCAGGATTATTGGCATTTAAAACATTTGCCTGTCCGAAAGAAAGAGAAGAAACTAATAGACCAAAAACGGTTAATACAAAATTTCTCAAATTCATAACTACGTAAGTTTATTTTTTAATTCGTTAACTCAATAACAACCGGAGATATTTTCTTCAATTTATATCCAGAGCTATTAGCTAACTGTGCTTTTATATCAATAATTTGAACAGAAGAACCTCTTTTTGCTTTACGTAAAGCTGATTTTGCTTTAGCATTAAGTCTTCCTCCAGGAACACTTACTGTTGGCTGTCCTTCTACTTTAAATTTAAATCCAGTCACTTTTAATTTAATATCAAAGTCAAAATCTGGTAGAATCGCACCTACAGATGAAATTTCTAAGGCATTTCTTGCCATTTTGATTGCTCCATCTTCACCACGTACTGTTCCTACAGGTCTTGGTATACCTTTAATTCTAAATTTCTTACTGTCGCTTACTGTAGTACCATTTGCTAGTTTACCACTAACTTTGATATTTACTTCACGAGCTTTTACAGCAGTAACATTCATCATATATTTTCCTGCTCCACCAACTTTTCTTAGTCCAGGGGCAGAAGCATTTACAGCTGGTACACCAGGAATAGAAATAGTCATTGGGTTATTAACTCCACGATACACCACATTCATTTTATCTGCAGAAATTACAGCAGAATTTGGCCTAGGAATTACAGTATATGAACTCTTAATCGGAATCGTTACTGTAGAATCTCCTTCTTTAAATTGAAGTTCTCCAGCCACATCTCTTTCTCCAACATTTCCTGCAGGGAAATCTAACATGATTTGTCCGTTTGTAACTTCTGTTTGCTCTTTACCATTAACCATTACTTTGGTTGGTTTTAGTGTAGCATCAAAACGTCCAAGAACGATTCTACCTTTAAAACTCTCTCCACTAAAGAAAGCTGTTTTATCTGCAACTACAATCGCCTCATAGTTACTAAAAGAAAGTTCAGACGCTTGTTGTCCAGCTAATAAAGCTGAAAGCACTTTACTTTCTGTTGTTTTAACATCGGCTTGCATTTGAGTAAGCTTAGTTAAAGAAGCAACCAAAGGAAATCCTTCAAAGTTATAGTTTAACCATTTTTTAGTCACTCCAGATCTGTCTTTTACATCATCTGTAGAAAAGGTTTTAATCACATCATCAGCGATAGAAGCATCTACTTCTTTTACTTCTTTGATTGCAGCTGATACACCATCTCTATATTTTGTGATTTTATCCAAAAATTCCTGAGCCCCGGCAGTAACTTTACCACCTTCAAAAAACTTTTGGTCTAATCTATCTGGTCTATCCATAGTTTCGTAATCCGTAGGATCTTCCCTATCGTCAACCAATTCAGCTTTAAGTTGATCTAAATATGAATTAAATTCATTAGATAAAACACTTATCTGATCTGCTTTTTCTTTTAATGGGGTATATTTTTCTGGCTGTTCTGAAACCTTTTCGGCCAGACCTGCCATAAATCCAGTATTTCGTTGAGTAGCTAACTGATTTGATTCTGTCAATTTTTCTGACATTAAACCAAATGCAGTTAATACTTCTTTTGACATATTTAATGCCATCATCGCGATGAAAACCAAGTACATCAGGTTAATCATCTTCTGCCTTGGGGATAATTTTCCTCCTGCCATATTCTTTTTAGGTTTTGGTAGTTATTATAAAATATTTAATTAAAAAATGTTAACTTCTGTTCATTGCAGTTAACATACCACCATATACTCCATTAAGCGAAGAAAGGTTACTAGCAAGGCTTTCCATTTGATCTTGAAGCTTAGTTGCATTATCAGCAATAGCCTGGTTAGCTTCAGCCTGACGTGCAGAAGATTCTAACTGAACTTTGTATAAGCTATTTAAAGATTCAAGGTGCGACGCTGCACTTGCCATCTCTTCACTATATTTTTTAGTTCCTGCTATAGCATCTGTTGTAGGACCAAGGTTTCTGGCTGCTCCTTCAAAATTACGGATACTTTCACCAAGGCTACTCATAAGATTAGTATCAAGTCTAGCTTCCTTAAGCATATCGTCTAATTTTTGAGACAATAATCCTTCTGGAGTTTCTTTCTCTTTTTTGTCTTTTTTGTTTCCTCCTGCTAATTCAGGGTACACTAAAGACCAATCTAAATCGTTATCTACTGGTTCGAATGCAGAAACAGTAAATACTAATGCTTCTGTGATCAGACCAACAATAAGCATTTCATTACCAAATGGCCAGTGCATAATTTTAAAAAGTGCACCTAATATTACAACGGCTGCTCCCAGACCGTAGACCATGTTCATTAATTTCTTGCTTGCTTTTGAATTTGCCATAATAAATTTGTTTTGTTTTTTTAAATCTTAAGTTTTAAAAAAGGGTTAGTAATTAAGTTGATAGAAAATTTTGGGACTTAGTTTTGATTTTGAGTATTAGCTTCTCCAGTCGATTCAGTACCCATATAGTCCTGAACTGTTCTAAATCCGATAAAACTCCTCGCAGAATCTGCGTATTCGTAATCTCTGGTACTTACCTGTAGGAAGTAAGCAACATCTTTCCAGGATCCTCCACGTACAACTTTACGTTTGTTTTCATCATCATTGACATTTGGGTTCATTGATGATACAAATTCGTAAGCTGCGGGATCATAAGACGACTGTACCCACTCAGAAACATTACCCGCCATGTTATATAGGTTATAATCATTAGGGTCAAATGTTTTGGCTTCTACAGTATATAAAAAGTTATCTGCTGCGTAGTTTCCTCTAAGAGGCTTAAAGTTTGCTAAGAAGCAACCTCTATCATTTAACGCATAAGGGCCTCCCCATGGATACGTAGCTGACTCAAGGCCTCCTCTAGCGGCATACTCCCATTCTGCTTCTGTAGGCAGTCTGAAGTAATTCACAAATTCTTTACCTTTTTTCTTTTGGTAGGTATTTTTCTCGATAGTTCTCCAACGACAGAAGGCTCTAGCTTGTTCCCAAGAAACACCTACTACCGGGTAGTCATCATATGCACTATGCCAAAAATAGTCATTATGCATAGGCTCATTATATGAATAGTTAAAATCCTTGATCCAAACTGTAGTGTCTGGATATACTTTTATAACTTCTTCTTTTACAAAATCTTTTCTTCCTCCTTTTCTAGCACGTGCAGCTGCCTGAATATCCATCCAAGTAAATCTGAATTCAAATTTACTTACATCTAAAGTACGTCTACCATTATAAGATTCTTCTAGAGGAATATACATAGTATCCATAACTTCGGCATAAAACTCATCGGGATAATCATCTATATCCCATTCGATATCTACATCTTTATTCAGTTTTCTACCTTCGTAGCCAGTTTCTCCTGTACCACTATAGTTATCGTACATATATTTTTCATAGACGGACATGTTTTCGGTATCAGCATCTAAGAATGCATATTCTCCAATACCGTCATCACCTGGAGTTTTACCCAGCTCATCAGCCATTATTGCAAGCCTCATCCTAACAACAGAGTCGCGAACCCAATTTACAAACTGTCTATACTCACTATTAGTCACCTCAGTTTCATCCATGTAGAAAGAACGAACTGTAACCATTCTTGTAGGGGCATTTGCAAGTGCTGCTTTATCATCATCCGACTTACCCATAATAAATGAACCTCCAGGGATGAGGGCCATACCATATGGTTTTTGCGGGTGCCATTTTTTCCCTTGTGCTCCTACCAGTTCTCCTCGGCTTCCACCACCACAACTGTAGAGCATTGCTAAAATAGCAAAGAGTGATACAAATTTCTTCATAACGTGTTTTAGGTTAAGATCTTCTAGATTTAAGGACGTAAACCTATTTATTTATTTCCAGAAAAACAATTTTTTTCTAAAAAAAACCTTAAATCGACCTAATAAAAATGTTAAACTTCGTTTTTTTGTTTTGCCTTATACCATCTTTCAGGTATTTCCTGATTACAAGCACGCTCATAATCGTTGTATGTGCAAGGTAATAACGTATGTCTTTTCAATTTATTATTGCCAGATGAAATAAATGGTATTTCTATCCACCATCTCCCGGTCATAACACTTTTATAAAACGACAAAACTTCGTCTTCTACCGGCACATTATAATGTAGTGTACTTTTTAAATTTTTTATATCAATTTCGTTAGATCTGTAATTGATTCCTTCTATAAAATACCATATCATCTGAGCGATCAATAAGGAAGCTGTTTCTTCGTTTTTGAAGTTTTTAAATTCGTAAATCCCAAAACTTTTAACCTTATCACTTATTCCTGCATATCTCGAAATCGCACAAATTTCGCGACCATCAAAACCATTAGGAGAAGCAGTATACCCATTTAAACTTGTAGAATTAATAACTCCCAAATCTACAGAAACAATATCGGCATCTCGCATAATTGGCTCTACAACCGTCACATCTGAAATAACTTCTCCCAAGCGATAAGCATCAAAATATAATTTTTCTATCAGATCTATTTCTTCTTGAGTATTAAAATATGTTTGGTACCCTATATTACTATAGTTAAACAAATTATAGGGTTGTTCTACAATAATTTTACCTACAAATGAAGTATTGGTAATAGGCTTAGAAGAATTCCCTAAGTCAAATTTACTATCTACATTAACCAAATTAACCATTCTCTCAAAAATATCGAATGACCTATATTGTGCATAGACTAAATCTTGACTCCCTCCTATAATAACAGGAATGATATTTTTTACCAATAATGCAGACAATACTTCCTGTACTAAATAGTACGTATCACTAACTTCATTACCCGGAGCGATATCTCCCAAATCTACTATATTAGTACTCCAATTACCAGGATAAAGTTCGTATAACGATTTACGAATGGTATCAAAATTTAAGTTTTCGCCCAAAAAATTAATATCATTCCTATTCTCTCGAATACCGAGAATAGCAACATCTATTTTTTCCAGATCAGGTACTCCATTAGCTGCTGTATGAATTTTAATTTGATTTCCTAATGCATGTTCAGAAAGTAAATTAGTATGAGCAGTAACTAAATCACTAACTGGTATAAGAAATTCGAAAGACATATATTGGTTTATTTCTTTTTAGTGGTCTTTTTTGTAGTTTTCTTTTTTGCTGCGGTTTTTTTCTTGGGAGCATTTTTCTCTATGAGATCTTTTACTTTATCCAACGTTAATTTTGTAGCATCAACAGTCTTAGGCAACTCTATTTTAACTTTACCTTTTATTATATTACTACGACCCCATCTGGCTTTTTCAACTCGAATTCCTTCTTCTTCCCAATTATGAATAACCTTATCTATTTCTTTTTGCTTCTTCTCTTCTATAAGTGACACGATATCATCATCAGATAGATTATCGAAGTCATACTTCTTATTTACATTGATAAACATTCCGTTCCACTTAATAAAGGGACCAAATCGGCCTTTTCCTTTTTGAACAGGAAGATTTTCATATACATATATAGGAGCATCAGCTTTTTCTTTAGCGTCAATTAACTCAATAGCTCTATCCAAAGAAGTGCTTAATGGGTCTTCTCCTTTTTCTAGAGAAACAAATTTTTCGCCAAAACGTACATAGGGTCCAAAACGGCCATTATTAACTACAATAGTCTCTCCTTTATATACACCAAGTTCTTTTGGCAACTGAAACAAATCCATTGCTTCTTCATAGGTAATACCGCTTAATGTTTGTCCAGGAGGTAAACTAGCAAATTTTGGTTTATCTTCATCATCGGCAGTACCTATCTGAACCATTGGTCCAAATTTACCTAATCGCACACTTACTACCTTACCAGTAGCCGGATCTTCTCCCAAAATACGCTCTCCGACTTCTCGCTCTGCATTCTGTGACACATCCTCTACTATTGGATGAAACTCTTGATAAAACTCTTTCATCACATGAGTCCAATCTTCCTGACCTTCTGCTATTTCATCAAAATCCTGCTCTACTTTTGCAGTAAAATTATAATCAAGAATTGAAGCAAAATGATTTACTAAAAAATCATTTACAACCATCCCTACATCGGTTGGAATTAATTTTCCTTTATCACTACCTACTTTCTCAGATAGTTTTTTCTCACTCACAGCATCCCCAGAGAGAATCATTTGAATATAATTACGAACCTCTCCTTCTTTAGATCCTTTTTCTACATAGTTTCTATTCTGAATTGTAGAAATCGTAGGAGCATATGTCGATGGTCTTCCTATTCCTAATTCTTCTAATTTTTTAACCAGTGAAGCTTCTGTATATCGCCCCGGTGCTCTTGTAAATCTTTCTGTCGCAGAAATGTAATTATTAAACAAGCTTTCTTGCACTTTCATTGCAGGAAGGATTCCTTCTTGTTCTTCATCCTCATCATCATTACCTTCTAAGTATACTTTTAAAAAGCCTTCGAACTTTATCACCTCTCCATTGGCAGTAAACTGTTCTTTATGTGTGTTGGCATCAATCTTTACATTAGTTCTTTCTAACCTGGCATCACTCATTTGCGAAGCAATAGCTCGTTTCCAAATCAATTCGTATAAACGTTGTTGGTCATAATCAACATTTACGCTATGTCTTGAAAAATCTGTAGGACGTATTGCTTCGTGAGCTTCTTGTGCTCCTTTAGATTTCCCTTTATATTGCCTTGGATTACTATATTCACTACCATAAGCCGAATCAATTTCTGCTTTTGCTCCATTTTGAGCTTCCACAGACAGGTTAACACTATCTGTTCTCATATAAGTAATCAAACCTGCTTCATACAACCGTTGTGCCATCGTCATTGTTTTACTCACAGAGAAATACAATTTTCTTGAGGCTTCTTGTTGTAATGTTGATGTAGTAAATGGTGGAGCTGGTGATTTTTTTGCAGGTTTAGTAGAAAGATCTGCTACCTTAAATGACGCTCCAAGGTTTTTCTTTAAAAAAGCTTCTGCTTCTTCTTTGGTTTTAAAATTTTTAGGAAGCTTAGCTTTAAAAGACTTACCAGCTTGATTAGAAAATTCTGCATCAATTCTATATGAAGCTTCTGGCTTAAAACCTAAAATATCACGCTCTCGTTCTACTATTAATCGTACTGAAACAGATTGTACTCTTCCTGCAGACAAACCTCCTTTTACCTTTCTCCACAACACAGGTGACAGTTCATATCCTACCAAACGATCCAAAACACGTCTGGCTTGTTGCGCATTTACAAGGTTGTAATCTATAGAGCGAGGATTTTCTATTGCTTTAAGAATAGCATTTTTAGTAATCTCATGAAAAACAATACGACGCGTTCTTTCTTTATCTAATTTAAGAGTTTCTGCAAGGTGCCATGCAATAGCCTCTCCTTCTCGATCCTCATCACTTGCCAGCCATACCATATCTGCATTCTTAGAAAGATCTTTCAGCTTTTTTACAACATCTTTCTTATCCTTCGAAACAATGTATTTGGGCTTAAAATCCCCATCAACATCAACTCCTAATTCTTTGGAAGGTAAATCTGCAATATGCCCAAAACTGGATGCTACTGTATATTCTTTTCCAAGAAACTTTTCTATTGTTTTGGCCTTAGCAGGCGACTCCACAATCACTAAATTCTTAGCCATAGTCCTTTAATTTCTGACGACAAAAGTATATCAATTTTTTGATATCAAGATTCTTTATCAAAAAAATTAGTTCAAAAAAAACCTGCTGATCAGCAGGTTTCTTATTTTTTATTTTACAAATAATGTTTCTTTGTTTTCAAATTCATCATCTTCAAAACCCAATGCATCCTTATATACAAAATAGATTGGTAAATAAACAAAAGAGGCAGTAAAAAACACCCCCACAAAACACAATATCATCCCTACTAATTGAGATAAAATAGATGCTACCAGTATTAAACCAAAACAAACACCCCAAACTTTATTCCCTAATTTAAAGCTAGCTTTTATAAGATCTGAAGCACTATACTCTGGATTAAAAGCAAATATAGCACCTAACAACTGCAGAGGAACCATTACATAAAGAATCGGAAGGTAACACAATAGTGCAGCTAAAATTGCTATCCCAAATATTGCTATTGCCAACGTAAATACTTTCCCTAAATATTTTCCTTTAAGAAACATAAAATACGAAGATGTCTCTGGCAAACCTATATCTACCTGTTTACAAACTCTATAAAAATGTGCTGTAATACCAAATTGAAGTGCAGAAGCAATTATACTTATTATCAAAACCAATATAATAAACAAAAACATTAGACCAACAGATAGTTCTTCACTAGGATACCCGTAGTCACCATATCCTCCGTAACTACTTTCAAATCCTGATATACCAGCAAGAGCAATAATAGGAATATACATCACAAAAAATAAAGGAAGCATAACCAATATCGAAATAAGCAAGTGTACAAAACCCTGAAGCCATACTTTTTTAAAAAGCTCAATACTTTTATTAAAAATATCACCAAAATCAATGGGCTTACTGTTTTCTATTTTCTCAAAGAGTGTATTTGTCATTACATCTATATTTATTAAGTTGAAAGTTATCAAATATAGATTTTTTAGAAAATAAATCCCTGCCACTTTGTCACAAATCGTATTAAAAAGTATCTTTGCACACTATTTGACCCCAATTGGTAAGGAATTATTTTATGGAGAAGATTATTGACGAAAGCATACAGGGACAGCCACTTGCTCTTGATCAGAACAAAGAAAATAAACGTAAGCTTTTTATAGAAAGTTACGGTTGCCAGATGAATTTTAGTGATAGTGAAATTGTTGCTTCCATTCTGGCCAAAGAAGGTTTTAACACTACACAGCATCTCGAAGATGCTGATTTGGTATTGGTAAACACTTGTTCTATTAGAGAAAAAGCCGAACAAACAGTTAGAAAAAGACTAGAAAAATATAATGCTGTAAAAAGAATCAATCCAGGAATGAAAGTTGGAGTTCTCGGGTGTATGGCAGAACGCCTGAAAAGTAAATTCCTTGAAGAAGAAAAAATAGTCGATCTTGTTGTTGGGCCAGATGCCTATAAAGACCTCCCTAATCTTATCGAAGAAGTAGACGCAGGTCGTAATGCGGTTAATGTTGTCCTTTCTAAAGAAGAAACTTATGGCGATATAGCACCTGTTCGCTTGCAAAGTAATGGAGTTTCTGCTTTTGTATCTATTACTCGCGGTTGCGACAATATGTGTACGTTTTGTGTAGTACCATTTACCAGAGGTAGAGAACGCAGTCGCGATCCCCAAAGCATCTTAACAGAAATCGATGATCTGGTATCGCGAAATTTTAAAGAAATCACTCTACTGGGACAAAATGTAGATAGTTATTTATGGTATGGTGGTGGCCTGAAAAAAGATTTTCAAAAAGCTAGTGATTTTCAAAAAGCGACAGCGGTAAATTTTGCTAAACTCCTGGACATGACAGCCCAGAGACATCCAAAATTGCGTATTCGCTTTTCTACATCTAATCCTCAGGATATGACATTAGATGTTATAGAAATTATGGCAAAACACAAAAACATATGCAAACACATACATCTGCCTATACAAAGTGGAAGTGATCGCATACTCAAGGAAATGAACCGCCTGCATACCCGACAAGAATACATGGATTTGATTGATAATATTAAACAAATAATCCCGGATTGTGCAATTACTCAGGATATGATTATTGGTTTTCCTACAGAAACAGAAGAAGATCATCAAGATACATTATCTCTATTAGAATATGTAAAATATGAGCACGGGTATATGTATGCTTATTCTGAAAGACCCGGAACACTTGCCGAACGTAAATTAGAAGATGATGTTCCTGAAGATGTAAAAAAGCGAAGACTCGCAGAAGTTATTGCTTTACAACGAACACACTGTGCCTATAGGCATCAAAGTTATATCGGACAAACTTTTGAAGTATTAATTGAAAAAGAATCTAAAAAATCTGATCAACATTGGAGTGGGAGAACTACAAAAAATATTGTAGCTATATTCCCAAAAGGAAAATATCAAATTGGAGATTTTGTAATGGTTCGTATCGATGAGTGTACCAGTGCAACTTTACTTGGTGAGGCAATTGGATATTCTGATAATAATTAACCATGACTTTATAGACACGCATTAAAACAAAAAAACAAACTCCATAAATGGAATCAATTCAAGCCATAAAACAACGATTCGGAATCATAGGAAACGATCCTAAATTAAACCGTGCTGTGGAAAAAGCGATCCAGGTAGCTCCTACCGATATTTCGGTTTTAGTGACCGGAGAAAGTGGTGTAGGTAAAGAAAGTATTCCTAAAATTATACACTCTCTGTCTCACCGTAAACACGGTAAGTACATTGCCGTAAACTGCGGAGCAATACCAGAAGGCACAATAGACAGTGAGCTTTTTGGTCACGAAAAAGGAGCTTTTACAGGAGCGACACAAACCCGAAATGGTTATTTTGAAGTAGCCGATGGCGGAACGATATTTCTAGATGAAGTAGGAGAATTACCCCTCACCACACAAGTACGCTTATTAAGAGTATTAGAAAATGGCGAATTTATTAAAGTAGGATCATCAAAAGTTCAGAAAACAGATGTTCGTATTGTAGCAGCTACCAATGTTAATATGTTTGATGCAATTAAGAAAGGTAAATTTAGAGAAGATCTTTACTATCGTCTTAGTACAGTAGAAATTCTTTTACCTCCGCTTAGAGATCGTAAAGAAGATATTCATTTACTATTCAGAAAATTCGCTTCTGACTTTGCAACCAAATATAAGATGCCTACAATTCGACTAAGTGAGGATGCAGTTACCTTATTAGAAAAATACCACTGGAGTGGTAATATCAGACAATTGCGCAACATTGCAGAGCAAATTTCAGTCCTTGAACAAAACAGAACGATAGCCGGAACCACTTTACATGGATATCTACCTAATATCGGAAGTAATTTACCCGCAGTGATTTCTGCAGATAAAAAAGAAAGTGATTTCAGTAACGAAAGAGAAATATTGTACAAAGTGCTTTTTGATATGAAAAGTGATCTTAATGATCTTAAAAAACTAACCATGGAGCTAATGCAAAGTGGAAACACACAACAAGTACAAAAAGATAATGAAAGGTTAATTCAAAAAATTTATCAGGAGAAAGAAGAAGAAATGCATTTTGAAGAACCTCCAAGACCTGCAACAACCTCTGAAGTGCTCGAAATACCACCTCAGATTGCAATCCCACAGCAAGAAGATGACAAGTATCATTTTGCCGAAGAAATTGAAGAAGAAGAAACATTATCACTACATGATAAAGAACTAGAATTGATTAAAAAATCCCTAGAACGTCATAGAGGTAAACGTAAAGCAGCAGCAGAAGAATTAGGAATTAGTGAGCGCACCTTGTACAGAAAAATAAAACAATACGATTTATAACATTGATGAGAAAATTAAAATACATAGCAGCAACACTAATTGTAATGGTCTTGTTTCAAGGATGCGGAGCATATTCCTTTACCGGAACAAATATTTCTCCAGACACAAAAACATTTCAAGTTAATTTTTTTCAAAACCAATCTCCGAGGATTTTTCCTGGGGCCGATCAGACCTTTACGAATCAGTTACAAGATTTAATTCTTAATCAAACTAACCTTAGCTTATCTACTTCTGGGGGAGATATCGTTTACGAAGGAGAAATCGTACAGGATTATGTTTCCCCAAATACAGCAACATCAAACATAACAGCTGCCCAGAATCGGTTAACGATAGCGATAAATATGAGGTTTTATGACACAAAAGACCCCACCCAAGATCTAGAACAACGTTTTTCTTTTTTCTTTGATTATCCCGCTTCTTCATCAGAAAATACAATAAGAGATCAGGCTTTGGATGTAATCTTTGAGAGAATCACACAAGATATGTTTAATGCTACACTGGCCAGATGGTAAAAACAATCCTAAGCTCTATCAAAGAGTTGAATAATAAATATATAATTAGTACTAATTGAATATTAAAGAGTTTTCATATTTGCTTCAAAATCCTGCCCAGCTTAATAAGGAGCAGGCAAAATCCCTTGAAAAAATCACAAGGACATTTCCTTATTTTCAGTCGGCAAGAGCATTGGTATTAAAATCTTTAAAAGATCAGGAAAGTTTTAGATACAACCAGGAATTAAAGACCACTGCAGCATACACTACAGATCGTAGTGTATTGTTTGATTTTATCACCTCTGATCTTTTTAAAGAAAATAACACTTCAGAAGACGTAAAAAAGAAACATAAGTCTGATATAACAGTTATCGATCCAGAAGAGATTAAAACACTCCCTAGAATAGCTATGGATGATGCTGTAAGAATGAAAATGAAAGAAGCAGAGAGTGTTCTGGATCCTAAATTATTTTCTGAAAGAAAAGAAAACAGTACTCTTAAACAAATAGAAATTGCGAAATCTGCAATTCCTGATACAACAGAAAAAGATCAATCAAAAAATATTCAAGACAAAAACAAAACTCCAGAAGAAACCTTACAAATTAACAAACCTCTGGATTTTAATAAAAAAGAAACACATTCTTTTGCAGAGTGGTTAAAACTAACCTCTTTACATCCAATAGACAGGGATTCTGATCAGGAAACCAAAGCTTCGATTCCTGAAATTAAAGAACAAAAATCTGTTAAACCCTTAGATCAAAAACATAAATTCGATTTGATAGATGAGTTTATCGCTAATAATCCCAAGATACAACCCGCTGCCAAGAATACTCCTGCGCGTAATCTAGCTAAGGAAAACCTGGTTCCTTCAGACGAATTAATGACAGAAACTTTGGCCAGAGTATATTTGGTTCAAAAAAACTATAAAAAAGCAATTCAGGCTTATAACATATTAATTTTGAAAAATCCCGAAAAAAGTGGTTTCTTTGCAGACCAAATTCGAGCGATAAAAAAATTACAAGAAAATAAATAACAATATAATGACAACGTTTTCAATATTCTTAATCCTAATCGTTATCGTATCTTTTTTACTCGTAGTAGTAATTATGGTACAGAACCCTAAAGGAGGTGGATTATCTTCTTCTTTTGGCGGTGGCGGAACACAACAACTAGGTGGCGTAAAAAAAACTACAGATTTCTTAGACAAGAGTACCTGGACTTTAGCCACACTATTATTGGTATTAATCCTACTATCTAATATAGATTTAATGGGTGGAAGCTCTATTCCCGAATCAAAAGTTAATACCGAGGATGTTCAGATAGAAACTCCTGTAACTCCTCCGGCAACAGAAAATGGTGACAAAGAATAACATCTTTTTTTTAAAAAAACAACAACAAAAATGTCGACTTGTCATATAGTCGGCATTTTTTGTTTCAATTTGTCAGTATCGCCCCACTGGCATAATTTCTGAAATAAGAAGCATCGAAGATTTCATTTTAATTTTAACAAAAAAAATAACAAATCATAATGGGAGTAAACATCAAACCTCTTTCAGACCGTGTGGTTGTAGAGCCACTTCCTGCAGAGACGCAAACAGCATCAGGATTATTTATTCCTGACTCAGCCCAGGAAAAACAACAAAAAGGTAAAGTAGCTGCTGTAGGTAGCGGTAAAAAAGATCACGATATGACTGTTAAAGTTGGTGATACCGTACTTTATGGTAAATATGCTGGTACCGAATTAAAATTAGATGGAAAGGATTATTTAATCATGCGCGAGGATGATATCCTTGCTATCGTATAAGAAGTATCAATTTAAAAATCACAAAAACAAATCCACTACTTTATTCAATACATCCCACGAAAATATTCTGGAAGTTTTGAATGTTGAGATTTGGATTTAATTTTTCAAAAAATTAATTATGGCAAAAGACATAAAATTTGACATAGAAGCACGTGATGGTATCAAGCGTGGTGTAGATGCATTAGCCAATGCGGTAAAAGTAACTTTAGGACCTAAAGGTCGTAATGTAATTATAAGTAAATCTTTTGGAGCTCCTACAGTAACCAAAGATGGTGTTTCTGTAGCTAAAGAAGTAGAACTTGAGGATGCTCTTGAGAATATGGGAGCACAAATGGTAAAAGAAGTAGCTTCTAAAACCAATGACCTTGCAGGAGATGGTACCACTACCGCAACTGTATTAGCCCAGGCTATCGTAAAAGAAGGACTTAAAAATGTAGCTGCTGGTGCAAATCCAATGGATCTTAAGCGCGGTATCGATAAAGCTGTAAAAGCAATCACAGAAGACCTTGCAAAACAAACAAAAGAAGTAGGTGACTCTTCTGACAAAATCAAACAGGTAGCAGCTATTTCTGCTAACAATGATGAAACTATCGGAGATCTTATCGCCAAAGCTTTTGAAAAAGTTGGTAAAGAAGGTGTAATCACAGTAGAAGAAGCAAAAGGAACAGATACCACTGTAGATATTGTAGAAGGAATGCAGTTTGACAGAGGATACCTTTCTCCATACTTTGTGACTAACAGCGAAAAAATGACAGCTGATCTGGAAACACCATATATCTTACTTTATGACAAGAAGATTTCTGCTATGAAAGATCTGCTCCCGGTTTTAGAGCCTGTTGCTCAAACTGGAAAACCTCTTTTAATTATCGCAGAAGACGTAGATGGAGAAGCATTAGCAACACTTGTAGTAAACAAACTACGTGGAGCCCTAAAAATTGCGGCTGTAAAAGCTCCTGGTTTTGGAGACAGACGTAAAGCAATGCTAGAGGATATTGCCATTCTAACAGGAGGTACTGTGATTTCTGAAGAGCGTGGTTTTACATTAGAAAACACTACTATTGAGCACTTAGGTACTGCTGAAAAAGTAGCTATCGACAAAGATAATACTACTGTAGTTAATGGTGCTGGCGGAGAAGATTTAATCAAAAACAGAGTAAATCAAATCAAAGCACAAATAGAAACTACTACTTCTGATTATGACAAAGAAAAACTACAGGAGCGTTTAGCAAAATTAGCCGGCGGTGTTGCTGTGCTATACGTAGGTGCTGCTTCTGAAGTAGAGATGAAAGAAAAGAAAGATCGTGTAGATGATGCACTTCATGCTACTCGTGCTGCTGTAGAAGAAGGTATTGTTGCTGGTGGTGGTGTTGCACTGGTAAGAGCTAAATCTGTATTAGATAAAGTAAAAACCGAGAATGCTGATGAAGCTACGGGTATACAAATCGTAAACCGTGCGGTTGAATCACCACTTAGAACGATTGTAGAGAATGCCGGAGGTGAAGGATCTGTTGTAATCTCTAAAGTTCTTGAAGGTAAAGATAATTTTGGATATGATGCGAAATCTGAAGATTACGTAGATATGCTTAAAGCCGGAATCATCGATCCTAAAAAAGTAACACGTATAGCACTTGAAAATGCAGCTTCTGTATCTGGTATGATCCTTACTACAGAATGCGCACTAATAGACATTAAAGAGGATGCTCCTGCCGGAGGTGGAATGCCACCAATGGGCGGAGGTATGCCAGGAATGATGTAATTATCTGGTAATAACAAAATCAGTTAGCAAATTTGCGATATAAATTTGCTAAGAATACAAAAAACCCATTTTGAAATTTCAAAATGGGTTTTTTAGTAGTATTTATTTTATAAGATTATGAGATAACCTAGGAATATTGCTTCATAATATCTTCTACCAACTCTGCTGTCTTTTTATGTTTTTCTTTAACTAATAATTGCTTTGGAGGAGCCATCCTGGCTTCACAATCCACCAGAGAGCATGATTCACAAGTGACTCCTACTTTTTCCTTTAATATTTTCGTATCGTTAACAAAACTAATTTTTTTCTCTAAAGTAGAAGACTTCAAAAACCCAATCCCTATACTACGATAATAATCTTTCTTAAAAGGATCCTTTGTAGCCGAAGTAAACACTAGGTATTGCTGATCTGTATCTACATAATCAGAGATTTGAATATCAAATGCATACTCCAAATCCTTAGTAGCTGTACGCTGTAAAATCTTTATAGCCATCCACCGTCTGCAGTAATGCTCATTAACCTCGTTAGCATGAGGTTGCTGCTGGTGTGTGATATGTAATTCTTTAACCAAATTAAATTTCTCTGCCCCTAATTTATGAGTAAACCGAAGAAAGAATACATTTTGCATACCAAAATCTTTTGGTAATATATTTGTAAGGCGCTGATAAAAAGATTCTGGAGAAGCATTATACAATTTCATAATCTTATGAAAAGCTTTCTCAGAGAATCGTTTCATAGAAAACAATTCTTTAAGATGCTCTCTTAGATGAGCTCTTGGGATAATCAAAGCGCCAGCAAAGTATGACGCATAAAAATTATGCAGTACCTCTTCAAAATTATCATACTTTATCCACGAAAAGGTATAAGGTCTTTCAACAATTTCCAGGTATTGATACCCCAATTCTTTAGCGTAAATAAATGTTTTTTGAGCCTCATCTACTCGATCTGACAACAATAGTGTCTTTGTAGAAGGCACAAATACCGACCTCAGGTTATCCAATTCTTCCTGTTTTGGGATTCCTGCAACATTGATCGTATACCCATATTCTTCTTTAAGAATATCTTCTAAATCAGCCGAAGTAATTTTTCCACTTAAATCCAACTGATATGAGTTAGCACATCGTAAAGCCTTATCCTCTAAGTCTCTAAAAAAGTTATTATGCGCTTCTTGATAAGATCGTAAAGAAGCCAGATAAAAACCTTCACGACTCATATTATAATGCTGTGCAATCTCAATAATCGTACTTATAAAGGCATTTACTTTTGATGGTGCATTAGCTATAATATCAATTAAATCGCTTTGCTGTATACCAAACAATTCTAACGGAATTTCATCTAGTATTCCAGATTGTAAAATTTCACCAATCGGCGCCAGGTTTTTATCTAGTTTTAGAGAAACCAAATGATCATAAGGAACATCAAATGTCTCTGCAAGTTTGATAATTTTATCTGTTTTAGGATACTTTTTTCCTTTTTCTATTTCATTTAAATACGATTTAGAAAGTCCACACAACTTTGACAACCCAAAAAGAGATAAGTCCTTCTCTGTTCGTATTTGCTTGATTTTCAGACCAAAAATCAGTCTAATATATTCTTCTGCTATTGCCATA
The DNA here is from genome assembly GCF_000626715.1 of Aquimarina atlantica. Lineage (GTDB taxonomy): Bacteria > Bacteroidota > Bacteroidia > Flavobacteriales > Flavobacteriaceae > Aquimarina > Aquimarina atlantica. Next base: position 17,825 of record NZ_AQRA01000013.1, read on the forward strand.
AGTTCAAAAGTAACCATTTTTGCGTAATCCACGAAAAAACAAAAAGTTCACATTTAGCGAACGTTCGCTTGTTTTGTAAAAAACTTTTTTATAATATTGTTCACTCAAACGATATTAGTTATGGAAACACAGACAAACCTTAATCAGAAAATTAGCTTCACCAATGAAGTTAAAAACTACCATCCCGAAATATTGACCGATGGAGCCCTGATTTTTTTAGAGGCCTTACAAGATCGTTTTAACGAAAGACGATTAGTCCTTTTAAAAAATCGCCAAAGCCAACAACAACTATTTGATCTGGGAACTCATCCTTCTTTTCCAGAAAACACCAAAGAGATTCGTAATAGCGAATGGGCAGCCGCGCCAATTCCTATAGACCTACAAGATCGAAGAGTCGAAATCACAGGGCCTGTCGACAGAAAAATGGTAATTAACGCTTTAAATTCTGGAGCCAAAACATTTATGGCCGACTTCGAGGACAGCAATGCCCCGCTTTGGGAAAACTGTCTTCAAGGCCAAAAAAACTTAAAAGATGCGGTTAACAAAACTATTTCGTTTTATAATCCAAAAAAAGATAAAACCTACAGGCTTAACGAAAAAACAGCTACATTAATCGTACGACCCAGAGGCTTACATCTTAATGAAAAACATCTTTTAATAAAAGGCGAGGAAGTATCTGCTTCTCTATTTGATTTTGCCCTGTACCTGTTTCATAATAATGAACAACTTAAGGAAAACGGTGCCGGACCTTATTATTACATTCCCAAACTAGAGCATTTTACCGAAGCCATATGGTGGAACGATGTAATTGATTTTTCTGAAGACTACTTAGGTATCAAACACGGAACAGTAAAGGTGACGGTTTTGGTAGAAACTATTACAGCAAGTTTTCAACTCGATGAAATTATCTATGCATTAAAAGATCATATCGTTGGATTGAATTGCGGAAGATGGGATTATATTTTTAGCTACATCAAAAAATTAAGAAATCACCCAGGTTTTGTAGTTCCCGATCGTGCACAGGTAACAATGACCAGCCCTTTTATGGATGCTTATAGCAAGCTAGTAATTCAAAGGTGTCACAAAAGAAACATTCTGGCAATTGGCGGTATGGCTGCACAAATCCCAATTAAAGAAGACGAAAGTAGAAATGCAATAGCATATGCCAAAGTACAGGCAGATAAAGAGCGAGAAGTAAAAAACGGTCATGACGGTACATGGGTGGCGCATCCGGGATTAGTTGCATTAGCAATGCGTGTATTTGACACTCATATGCCAAACCCTAATCAAATAGATGTAAAACGTGATGATATAAACATTACCGAAAATGATCTTTTAGCCATCCCAGAAGGTACAATTACCGAAAAAGGAATACGGCAAAATATTAATGTAGGAATTCACTATATCGCCACCTGGTTGGGAGGGAATGGAGCAGTAGCATTATATCACCTTATGGAAGATGCCGCTACTGCAGAAATTAGCAGAACTCAAATATGGCAATGGCTACAGCAGGAAGTAGTTTTAGAAGATGGTAGAACGCTTGATAACTCATTATTCACCAATCTATTTAAAGATGAACTTGAGGTAATTAAAAAGCAGGTAGGAAATACACTCTTTAAAACCGAAAATTATCAAAATGCCATCCAGATTTTCGAAAACCTGGTAACATCTGATGAGTTTGAAGAATTTCTTACCACCAGAGCATATCAATACATATAAAGTAAATCAATATATAGTAAAATCAATAAGTCATGAATACAGAACAAAGAATAGAAGAATTGATTATCGATTGGACCACAAATCCAAGATGGGCGACTATAGAACGCCCGTATACTGCAGAAGAGGTAGTAAAGTTACAAGGCTCATACCAAATCGAGCATAGCATAGCCAAACAAGGTTCTGAAAAACTATGGATGAAACTAAAGACTCAGAATTTTGTAGCAGGACTAGGAGCACTAACCGGGAACCAGGCAGTACAGGAGGTAGAAGCTGGATTAGAAGCAATATACTTAAGTGGGTGGCAAGTGGCTGCCGATGCAAATCTTGCCGGACAAATGTATCCAGATCAATCTCTATACCCTGTAAATAGTGTTCCGCAAGTAGTAAAGAGAATTAATAATGCATTACTGAGAGCAGATCAAATACAAGTAGTAAATGGCGAAGAAAACAAAAAAGACTATTTGGTTCCTATCGTTGCAGATGCCGAAGCTGGTTTTGGAGGCAACCTAAATGCTTTTGAATTGATGAAATCTATGATTGAGTCAGGCGCCAGTGGAGTTCACTTTGAAGATCAATTAAGTTCTGCAAAAAAATGTGGTCACCTTGGCGGAAAAGTATTAGTCCCTACCCAGGAAGCTATTAATAAATTAGTTGCTGCTCGTCTTGCAGCAGATGTAATGGGAGTACCAGCAGTTATTGTTGCCCGAACAGATGCAGATGCTGCTAATTTACTAACCAGCGATATAGATGAGCGTGACAGAAAATTTGTTACTGGCGAACGTACAGATGAAGGCTTCTTCTATGTTAAGAACGGAATAGAACAAGGTATTGACAGAGGGTTATCATATGCTCCTTATGCCGATCTTATTTGGATGGAAACCAGTAATCCCGACTTAGAACAAGCTCGTAAATTTGCTGAAGCTATCCATGCCAAATATCCAGATCAAATGCTGGCATACAATTGTTCTCCTTCTTTTAATTGGGCTGCAAAGCTTTCTGTTTCAGAAATGGAGACATTTAGAGAAGAACTAGCAGCAATGGGGTACAAATTTCAATTTATTACTCTCGCAGGATTTCATGCATTAAACACAAGCATGTTTGAATTATCCAAGGCATACAAAGAAAGAGGAATGGCTGGTTATTCTGAATTACAAGAAAGAGAATTTGCGTTACAAAAAGACGGATTTCGTGCGGTAAAGCATCAAGGGTTTGTAGGTACTACATATTTTGATGCCGTACAAAATACAGTAACTGCAGGTAAAGCTTCGACTGTGGCTATGGAAGGCAGTACAGAAGTCGAGCAGTTCTAAATATACAGCATGATTTTTCCGATTTTTACAATTATTGTGCTTTAAAACGGCATTCATTAAGGTGAGTGTCGTTTTTTTATTACTAACTTCTTAAAAAACAACAAGTCTTAATCACATTTCCACCTAAAATCTGATATTTTATACTTTTTATTTCCTTTAAAATTATAGTGCCACCACTCTGTTCTTATCGTTTTAAAGCCGTGCTTCTCCATAGTTTCCTTTAACAACTTACGATGCCCAAGCACTGTTTTCGAAAGTGATGTATACGAATGATGTGCTTCTTTTCCGAAATGATCAAAATCTGTCCCCATATCGACATGCCCGCCTGCTGACCTAACCAAAGTTATATCCACAGCTGCTCCTCTATTATGTATAGATCCTCCTTTTGGATCCGCAACATATCCAGGATTGGGGAAGATCTTCCACATTTTTTTCTGTACACTATATGGTCGGTAGCAATCAAAGAATTTTATTCTGTATCCTTGAGTAAGCAAATCATTATTTACCTTAATTAGCGCTTCTGCTACATCTTTTCTAACAAAACATTTAGCACAAGAATATACTTTTTCTTTTAAAAAATTATCAGAAGTAGCATATTTCATATCCAAAATAAACTCATCAGACAAGCTCTCTATATTTACAAAATCTTTATCATTCGAAGTAACTTCTATACTCGGTCCACCGATAAGCATTACTAACGAATCTTTTTTTCTGAGCATACTCTGTTCTACTTTTTTTCCTCGTAACTGTAGTGCTTTAGATTTTTCTATAAGAGCAATTGTCTGAACTGTAGGTCCAGGGGCCATTTTTGCTTCACTACAGGAAAAAAAGAGTACAGAAAAAATCAACAAGATTAATTTTTTCTCAATCATATCCTTTTTGTTTTATCCCAATTACAATACTAATCCAGTACGCATTAATATCTTAAATTTCCCTCAAAATTAAGTTTATTTACGCACTTGATTCCTTATAAATATAATCAATATTTCTGTTATAAGTATTTTCTTACTTCGCTATACGTGAAATATATATTATATTTTATGTTAAATAACATGAATTCACCTGTTATTTAAAGGTTTTTTCTACATTTCCGCAGACAAGCATTTTTTTCCCATAATATGGATTTCTAACTTCTTTAGAATCAGACAACCAATATCCTCCTTCTCCATCAAATGCCATAGGGCAAAATTGCTTATACACTTCACCCGATGTAATTTCTGCTTTACTAACCAGTTTTTCTACTTCACTAGTTAATGTTACAAAAAAATCACGTTGTTTTTTGATGTCCTTAGTTAGTGAAATGAGTTTTGAAACTGCTTTAAGCTGGTCATTCTCTTCAGAATCCTCTATAACAGCTTCTAATTTTTTAGTTTCTTCCTGCACAATACTACTTTCAGAATTCACCAAAGCTGCTTTTACAGATAGATACAAACTATATATTTCCTGAATTTTTGCATCAGAAAACTTAACTTCTGATCTAGAATCAGTCTTATTATAATCTGCAATTTCATTTTCATGATCATCTATAGTAACCGATTCTGGTTTCTTATCTTTATTACAGGACACACCTGCCAAAGCCATAAATACTATTACTATAAAAAATCTTTTTATTGTTCTCAAACTACTATTATTCATGTAATTACACACTAAAAATTAATCTAGTTTATTTGCTATTAAGATGTCAAAAATACTCTATAAATAAAACAATCACCAATCCATTTTTATTTTTTAAATGATTTTTTAACAAAACAATACCATTCTAAATAAGAGGCTTTTATATTTTTTTTAGATATTTTTGCCGGGAAAAATTGTTAAGGAATGCTTTTTGAAGATTTAAGACCCCAGGTTACTCATATACTTGAAAACAATGATGAATCTGTTACAGACAGGTTGTATATGATTTGCAAACTACTAAAAGACAATATAGATCACTATGATTGGGTTGGTTTTTATTTTAAAAACGAAGACAAAGAAGAATTAAAACTTCGCACATATGTAGGTGAAAAAACAGATCACGATATTATTCCTTTTGGAAAAGGAATCTGTGGTCAGGTTGCGATTTCTAATAAGAATTTTGTGGTTCCTGATGTGCAGGCACAAAGTAATTATATTGCATGTAGCCTAACAGTTAAATCAGAAATTGTAATTCCTTTATTTAAGAACGGAGAAAATATCGGACAGATTGATATTGACTCTGAGAGCTCAGATCCTTTTACAGAAAAAGATGAAAGATTTTTAGAATTTGTAAATCAAGAAGTTGCTAAAATCCTTTAATTATTGTTCCTTCGTTGGTGCAAATATTAAATCATTTTACATATGAAAATCTTAGTCACGGGGGGATTGGGGTTTATTGGTTCTCACACCGTTGTAGAGTTACAAAACAAAGGGTATGAAGTTGTTATTATCGACAACTGTTCGAATTCATCACCCGATGTGATTAAAGGAATTTGTGAAATCACCGGAAAAGATCTTGTTTTCGAAAAATTTGACCTTAGAGAAAAGGATAAGGTCCAGGAGTTTTTTAAGCGTCATAATGATATAGAGGGAGTAATTCATTTTGCAGCATCAAAGGCTGTAGGTGAAAGCGTAGAAAAACCCTTGTTATACTATGAAAATAATTTATCGACTCTGGTGTATATCCTTCAGCAATTAGCTAATAAACCATCGGCTAGTTTTATTTTTAGCTCTTCTTGCACGGTATATGGCCAGGCAGATGAGTTACCTATCACAGAAGATGCCCCGGTTAAAGCAGCAGAATCTCCTTACGGAAACACAAAACAGATTGGAGAAGAAATCATAAGAGATACCTGCAAAGTACATCCTGCCTTAAAAGCAATTGCACTACGTTATTTTAATCCAATTGGAGCACACCCTTCGGCAGAAATCGGAGAACTTCCTATTGGAGTTCCTCAAAACCTGATTCCTTTTATTACACAAACAGCAATAGGGCTAAGAGAGCAATTATCTGTGTTTGGTGATGATTATCCTACATCAGACGGAACCTGTATTAGAGACTACATACATGTCGTAGACCTTGCAAAAGCTCATGTAGTAGCCTTACAACGCTTATTAGATGGCAAAAATGCATCTAATTATGAAGTGTTTAATGTAGGCACCGGTACAGGGAGTTCTGTTCTAGAAGTGATACAATCCTTTGAAAAAGTATCTAAACAAAAACTAAACTACAAAATTGTAGAACGAAGAGAAGGTGATATTACAGCAGCCTATGCAGATACCACTAAAGCAAATAGTGAACTAGGATGGAAAGCAAAAAGTACCTTAGACGACTCTCTTACTTCTGCCTGGAAATGGGAACAGAAGGTTAGAAGCTAGACGCTATACCAAAACTAATATATAAAAAACCCTGAAGAGTCATTCTTCAGGGTTTTTTATTTTTGATATTAATTCTATCTATTTCTAGTAGAATTTAGATCTCTTATCTTCTATTTCTGCAGCCTCTTTAAGTGCTTCAAAAACTTTGGTATTAACTGCACCTGTCTGCGCTTTAGAAACCTGTGATGCATAGCTCATATATGTATCTAAACCACTAGCTGGTGTTTTCTTAGTTACTTCTATAACATATACTCCGTTATTACCAACAATAGGACCAGACACCTTTCCTGGCTCTAAAGCAAAGGCTGTTCCTACTACTTTTGGTTCTGTTCCCGCTCCACTAATAGTTGGAGTTTTCATAGTTAATGCAGAAGCGACTTTTACAGTTTGTCCTTGACTCTGAGCAATTGCATCAAGTGCGCTACCAGAAATTTTACTTTTTAATTTTTCTGCCTTCTTTTTATTAATCAAGATTGGCTTTATGGTTAAACTTGCATCTTCTACTTTCATTGATCCCTTATCTTCTTTTTCGGTTAATTGAACTACTGCATATCCTTCTGGGATATCAAAACGTTTTATTTCACCTACTTTAGATTCTTCGTTAAAAGCCCATTGCACAATTGCTCTTCTAGCTCCTAATCCAGGGATATTCTCATCTAATTCTTTGATTTTATTTACAGGTCGTACTGTTAATTCATTTTCTTTAGAAACTTCCTCAAAATCTTTGTCTCTAGCCGAAATCTGAAATTTGGTTGTTTCAGTAAAAATAGCATTGATCGTTTTTTCACTTGGTTCAACCTTTTGAGCTACTGTAGCTACTTTTATAGCTTTTTGCTCATTTTTCTGGTCTTCTATATTTATAATATGATATCCAAATTGTGTTTCTACGATTCCCTGGTCTCCAGTTTTGTTTTCAAAACAATAATCATTAAAAGCTGGCACCATTCTACCTGGTGAGAAATATCCAAGATCTCCTCCTTTATCTTTACTAGAAGTATCTGCAGAGAATTGTGTTGCCAAAGCTGAGAATTTTGTATTATCTGCTTTGGTTACTGCAATAATACTATCGGCTAAGACCTTTGCTTCTTCTTTAGTTCGTTTTGTATCACCTGCAGTACCTAATCCTGCCCAAGAAACCAAAATATGACTTGCTTTAACCGAGTCTGGTATTTGCTTTTGCGCAACTACTTTTGAAATTTTAATATAATCCCCATCTTTATATGGCCCATATACATCTCCTATACCAAGATTATAGATTGTGTCTGCCTCTGTAGTTGGTAAATCTTTTTTAAACTTGAATCCACCATCAAATTTTACAGCAGAATTTTGATTTACAAACTCTTCTGCATCTTTTACATCAATGTTTTTGAATCCTAAAATCGAATCGTTTGTTTTGGTTACTTCATTAAACTCTACTTTATCATCTAACAAAGCAGCTACTTCTGCTTTTACCTGATTCTCATCTTCTTCACTAGGAACTTCATTAAATAACACATAACGTATACTTCTAGAAGCTTCTGCTTTATATTGATCTTTATGAGCATCGATATATGCTTTAATTTCTGCATCAGTTACCTCTACTTCTGTATCTTCAATACTAGAAAATGGAAGCTGTACATATTTGATATCTACATTATCATTTTCCATTTTATAAGCCAGTTCTCCTTCTTTTAATGTAGATCCTACACCAGCTTTAATCATATTAAGATAAGTTTGCTCTCTAGCACCTTTACTTACAGAAACTTCAAAATCTAACCATTGTTGGTATGCTTGTGGTGAAGTAGCTTTTACATTAGCTACATATTCTTGCATTTTGGCTTTATCAAAAACTCCGGCTTCATTCAAAAACGTAGGATTATTTGCTAATGATTCTTCTAATAACTGGTTTACCTGATCTTCTCCTACTCTAATATTCAGTTCTTCGAATTGCTCTTCAAAAACTGTTTCTCTCAATTCTTGATTCCATACATAATTTACAGCCTGGATACTTGATGTTCCTCCTCCAAAACTTCTTGATGCTAGTTCTACTTTTCTAGCAAACTCTGTTCGATCAATATCTTTTCCGTTTATTGTTGCAATCGTATTTTCAGCTTTCTGGGAAATAGCTCCTCCATTACGAATCAAATCTGCTAACACAAAAGAGAAAAGTGCTAATGCAATGATTACGATTAGAAAAACCGAACGCTGCCTGATTTTATTTAAAACTGCCATGGTATATTATAATTTATTCAAAATATAGTGGGCGAAAATACCATTTTATTGTAATAATACCAATTAAAAAACTGAAAGTCTTATGAAGTTTTAACTCTTTCGGTTTTTAATATAGAATAGTGTGGTTTTTACGTACTTTTATTACTTTAAAAAATTTGATTTTTTTGTCTTAAAACACCACAAACAATCAAAAGCTGAGCTGTTGCATATGTAGTCATAATCCATACGTTACTCATAAGCAAAGGTTGATAAAACATGTTAAATGCCAAAATACTATCAGAGATCATAAAAAACAGGGAACCTATAAAAACCATGAAAAAACTCATTTGGGAAACTCGTTTCTCTCTTAAATACGACGCATTTGACATTAACAAAATTACGATCATATACACTATCACGGGGATTAACATATCTCCCAGCCAAGGATATAATAAATAAAACAAACCTACTCCATAAGCAACGGTTAGTATAAGAAAAATCCTGTTTTTTTTATGCTTATTGTGCTTTTTAAGAAAGACCAAAATATACATTACATGTGCCAACAAAAACATAACTAAACCTGCAATAAAGAAGAGTTGAGACTGTGCGACAAATAAAAGTAGTATATCTCCGGCTAAAGAAAATAACAAGGCTAATATCATTAATCCAAATATAGAAATACCCAGTCCTTTTCTATGTACTAAAAAAAAGGTGATTAATGAGCCCAGAATTGAAGGTTTTGTAATATTTCTAAGATCTGAGTACGCCTCATTACTACTACAAATAAGATCACATATTACAATAATGATGTACACTATAACAAATACTACAATCCCCTGGTTTCGTGTTTTTTTGCTCATCACAATCGTATTATTTAATCCTCTGGTATCACATGTAATTCTACAATCTCAATTTTGGTATTAGAAGTCTCTATAATTTTAATTTTGAAACCATTTATTTTCACCTCTTCACCTTGCTGAGGAATTTCTTCGGTATGGTTTACAATCATCCCTCCCAGTGTTTCATAATTTTCATCCTCCGGAAGGTCTAATTTATAGGACTCGTTGATATGATCTACTTCTATTCGAGCAGAAAACCGATATTCATTTTCTGACAATTGTTCTTCGATAAGTTCTACAGAATCATGTTCATCTTCAATCTCACCAAAAAGCTCCTCTACAATATCTTCTACTGTAATAATACCACTTGTACCTCCGTACTCATCGATCACTACGGCTATACTTTTGTGTTTTTTGGTAAGAAGATTAAGTACATCTTTAACAAACATTGTTTCTGGCACAAAAACCACTGGCAAAAGAATTGATCTTAACGATTTAGGTTTTTTAAATAACTCGAAAGAGTGTACATACCCAATGATATCGTCTACAGTATTGTTGTACACAATAATTTTTGATAGCCCTGTATCTATAAATAAGGTACTTACTTCTTCTATTGATTGTAATTTCTCTACACCCACGATCTCTGTTCTGGGAACCATTACTTCTCTTGACTTAACGTCTGAAAAATCTAATGCATTCTGAAAAATCTGGATTTCGCTATCAATTTCGTCATGCTCTTCGATGGTTTCCATTTGCTCATTTATATAATCTCCTAATTCTGTTTTACTAAAAGCAAGTTGAACCTGGTCTCCATCTGTTTTTAAAAATTTCTTTAATACAAAATCAGAAACCCATATTACAAATGATGAAATAGGTGTAAATACCACATAAAAGATATATGCCGGAAATGAAAATGCTTTGAGTAATGTATTAGAGTATATCTGAAAGAACACTTTGGGTAAGAATTCTGCGGTAATTAGAATCACCAAAGTCGAAATACATGTTTGCAATAGTAATGTAACACTACCTGCAATTTCAGGAAAATATCCGGCTATGACCTTCATCAATACTTCACCCATATAAAATCCATATATAACCAACGCTATATTATTACCTACAAGCATTGTTGCAATAAATTTGGAAGGTTTTTTTGTTAAGCGTGCCAGGATATTTGAGATAAATCCCCCTTGTTTTTTCTCAATCTCTATGTGTATTTTATTAGAAGAAACATAGGCGATTTCCATTCCTGAAAAAAAAGCTGAAAGAATAAGGGAAAGAATAATAACAATGATATGTAATTCCATGAATTAGTCTTTGTTATTGGCGTCAAATCGTTTTCTAAAGTTTCTTTTAAAGAAAAACATAAAAATTGCGGCAATTGCAAAGAAAATATAAAGCATACTTTTTCCGCCTTCTTGTCCCCATTCTACGTATGCTTCGTAGATAAAAAAACACATGATCGCCAAATAGGCGTATTCAAAAAATCTAAATACTTTCATCATAGTACTGGATTACTCCTCTATAAACATTACCCCATCATTTATTCTTGAATTCAAGATAGTAAAATCTTGATTAGCATCAAAACCATCTGCTTCATTAATTGTTCCATCTGGCAAATAACTTTTATAGGGTTGATCTGTAAATATCCAACTAATATTTTGATCCCAATATAACTGTTTGGCTTGCAAATGGGTACTATCCGAGGTTTTTATATCTACATTACCTCTCATATCGATTAAGCCTGTTTGCTGGTAAGAAATTGCATAATCCGAGGTAACTACACTTACTTTTCCTTCTTTATCAATAATATCTAGCACAATACCTTCTGGAAATTCGTGATAAGCGAAAGATGTATTAGAATAATCTAATATTTTTGATGTTTTAAGTATTGCCGTAAGTCTTCCTGAGTCTGTATATTTAAGATTTATCTCATATCCTTCTGCAATAGGGGCATCTTCTAAGATTAGACCTCCAAGGTCATTTTTTGTTGTTGATTGACATGAAAAAAACATTGTCACAGCAAATGCTGTGACAATGTTTATTATTGTATATATATTTTTATTCTGCATTATAGCTTTGGCACTCTAACCGTTTCACCAATCCAGCATCCAATACTTACAGATTTTTTTTCTGGGTTGTTAAAAATATCTGTTTTTGATGGTGCTTTAGCATGATAGTTAGCCGCAAATTTATTTGCTGTAGATTTTAAACTTGGATCTACTTTTCCTGCTCTTCGAGCATAGTTTTCTGCCAACCAATACACTGCTCTTTTACTAAACACATCGGTACCACAGCTGTTTGCGCTACCTGCTATCATACTTGCAATTCTAAGGTAACAAACACCCATAGATGGTCTATGCTTAAGTGCTTTTCTATAGTAAGATCTAGCTTTTCCCTTACTTCCTTGTCTTTTCATCACTTCACCAATCTTGAAATAAACTTTAGCTTTATCACTTGTTTTAGTTTCTAATTCTGCAGATTGATTAAAGTACTTTAATGCAGTAGTTGTCTTCTTATCTTTTAATGCCAATATTCCTAAATAATAAGCTGATTTTGCAGACGGTTCTGTTTTATGTAACGCTTCTACCAACTTAAAGAACAATGGATCATCTGTACACTCTTTAGACGACATTCTTCCTGCAGCTCCCTTTAACCAACTTGCATCTGTTTTTTTAGACTCAAACTGTCCGGCATAAAGAGGTATTAAGTTTTTACAATCGGCTAACTCTCCTAATTTCTGGTTAATTCCTGCTTTTACTTTACTAAAGGCATTTAGGTTAATACCAGAATTTTTTAGTTTTCTTTTTTCTTTAGAAGATAATGTAGTTCCTGCTTCTTCTTTTTCTGTAAGTTCTGCAATAATCTGTGCAAGTCTACTTTCTTCATTCTCTATCTTTTCTGTAATATCATCATACAGATCAAAAACTCCCTGAAGTTCTTTTTTCCCTTCACCATGAAGATCAACAAAAAGAGAGAAATAGGTATATAATTTCTTAGGTCTTTTAAAGTTTTTCTTATCTGTTGTATATGCTTTATCAAACTCTGCAAACTGATTTTCTTTGGTTCCTATTTTGTTATCATACATTAACTGACCTATATCAGAATGCATATCCCCAATTTTAGTTTTTGCCGGGAAGTATTGAAAGCGCTCTTTCCATAATGTAATGATTTCATTTGCAAGAGTAGTTTTCTCTGCAGCAGAAGCTTTTTTATACTTAGCTTCTAACAATTTTTGTCCAAATTGATATGTTGCAACGCTATATGTAGGACATTCTTTCCTCACTTTCCACAGAGGTTCCTCTGCAGCAGTATAATTCTTTACCTTAGCATGCTCATAAGCGATGGATGCTGTAGTTGCACAGTCTGTAGCCTGAGCACTTACTTTTGTAGTACTTAAAACTAATCCTGTTGCTATTATAAATAAAACTTTAGTATTCATAGCTGTAGTAATTATTGTATTTAATTAAATTTTATTTTTCTGAACCATTTATCATTTAATGACAAACTTAAAGAGATATTAAAAAACTCTTCTTTAACCAGCCCAAAATTTGTTGTTCCCCGTTGACCATACTCGAAACCTATATTTGTATTCGAGAATAATCTACCAACCGGTAAGCCTACCCCAAAAGATATGCCAAACTCATTAATCGAACCGTTATTAATATTTAATCCTGTCTCCTCATAACGAAACCCAGCGCGGTATACAACTCTACTAAAATAGCTTGTTAACGAGTTATAATTAGGAATATAATATCCTCCTGCTTTGAACTTTGAGGCATTTTCATATACAACATTATCCTGGTTAGATACAAGATTTGTAAATTTTCCAGAATCCATATATATATATTCTGCACCTACAAACCATTTTTTAGGTTGCCCAATCCCGGTACCAAATTTAAATTCGGCAGGAAGATCTATTTCTTTGTCTTCTACAGCAACATCTTGTCTTTCTATAACTCCTTCTCTACCACTATTATCAATTACAATAGTAGCAAGTTCTCTCGTACTATCTGTTGTTAATTCAAAAGAAGGCGTTGACACTGCAGAAGCAACTATTTCTAGTTTCTCTGTGATCATAGTTTTATACGTCACTCCGAAAGATAAACTAAAGGATGATAAATCCGAACTATTTATTTCCCTTGTATCAAATTGAACACCCGGTCTTCGTAATATTGTTTTGTTTTCAATATTCCCAAAGTTATAATTTAAATCTAAACCTACGCTCAGATTCTTGTTAACTTTGAATCCTGTAGCTAAAAAGACCTTATTCAATCCTCCTTTGCCGGTGAATCGAAGTTCACTTCCATCATCTTTAATACTATTAAGTTCATACCCCACAGAGGTAAGAGGAATAACTCCAAAACCAAAGCCAAATCTACCAGCAGGAATTCCAATAGCCAAATAATCTAATGAGGCATTTTCTCCAGATGATGATTGATTAGTATTACTAATCTTATATCTACGATATGAAGCTCCTACCGAATATGTTGTGAGCCTCAATTCGCCATAAGACGCAGGATTCTGAAGATTTAAATGGATACTATCTGTATATATACTCAATCCCCCCATCGACCTATTTTCTACTGTTCCTTTGAACTTCGGTATCCCTATCCCATAAAAAGAATACGGAGACGAAGTCCCTTCCTGAGCGTAAGATATTATGGTAACGTGCACCAATATGATTACTAAAATCTTCTTTATCATTTACTATTATTAAAAGCTAAAATGTGGTTTAATCCCTCCAACAAAAAATTAGAAGTGGCAAATATGCTATTTTTTAATCTTTTAGACAAAAAATGTGCATCTCCACCAGTTAAAATAACTGTTAAATCAGTATAAATGTTGCAATATTCTTCAATTACTCCGTCAATTTCATGCAAAATTCCAAAAACTACTCCCGAATGTATTGCCTCTTCTGTACTGTTTCCTATGTGATTTTTTGGGTCAGTTACCTGTAACAATGGTAGTTTTGCTGTGTAATTATGAAGACTCTCATATCTAAGTCGCACTCCCGGCCCAATTGCGCCACCAAGATACTCTTCTTTTTTGTTTTTAAAATCATATGTTATACAAGTTCCTGCATCGATTACCAATACATCCTTATTAGGAAACTGATCTACAGCGGCTGCTACCAAAGCTAATCGATCTATTCCTAATGTAGTTGGGGTTTTATACAGGTTTTTGAATGGCATTTCTACCTGATGATCCAACATAAGCGTATGATACATACGCTTAATATGTGTTATATGATTCTCTTCTATAGTAGATACTGAAGAAATTATGGCATTGGTGATCAAAGGGTATTCTTCTTTGATATTTTGGATTGCCTCTTTAAAATGATATTGTTCAATCCTTTTTTTATAGACAATTTTTGATTCTTCAAAAACTCCTATTTTGGTATATGTATTCCCTACATCAATAATGAGATTCATACTTTTATTTGTAAGTCGTAAAAATACAAAACGATTTTTTTAATTTTTTCTTTTGAGTATTAAAAAAAGCGTTCTATATTTGCATCCGCTTACAGCAAGGTGCCTTAGCTCAGTTGGTAGAGCAAAGGACTGAAAATCCTTGTGTCCCTGGTTCGATTCCTGGAGGCACCACCTTAAAAAACCCGAACATTTGTTCGGGTTTTTTTTATTACATATTATTAAAAGTTTTATCCTACTCCTCTACCGGAACTGTTTTTGTTGGTATCGTGAAACACTTCTTCCCAGTAATACAAAGTACTCGTGAGGCAGGTGGTATGTTTCCTCCCTTAATTGTATTTGTATCCACCAATTTGGCAACTTTTATCTTTTTTAATTTTAATGATTTTATATCCTTATTTGTGCTCATAACAATTTGATTTATTAAGTTAGTGGTACTAAAAATATAGTTTTTAACTAACTCCCAGCATAATATACTAGTTGATATTTATAAATTTAAAGCATAAAAACACTGAATTCGATACTACGGCTTTACTTTATATCTCTAAATGTTTAATAAAATAGGACGGATAGATACCTGTTTTTTTATAGAATGCAGAAGAAAACGATTGTGCATTTTTAAACCCCACTTCTTCTGCAATGGCTTTAATGGTATAGGAACGTAATGACTTATTAGAGGTAAGCTCATCTACAGCAAAATCAACCCTTAAATTATTGAGATAATTGGCAAAGTTGACATTTTTATACACATTTATAATCTTTGATAAATATGCGCTATTCGTATTTAGCTCTTTAGCTAATGAATTAAGTGTATAATGTTTTTTTGAAAATTTGGCCGACTTTTCAAAATTGTGAAGCTTTTGTAATACCGTTTCTACAACATCTTTTGGAATATCTATATCCTGTTTTTTTGAAATATTAGTATTGATATTAACAAACTCTAGCAGATCATGTTCTTTATTTTTTTGATCTTCAAGTAATTTTAAAAAACGTTTTTTATTCACATAACTCTTACGAAAACCATATATAGCAAGTACAATCAAAACAACAAGAAATACAATTAGAATAGTTATCGTTTCTTCTTTTAAGAATTTATCGCGTTGCAATTGATCTATTAATTTTTCTTTTTCAGAAATTAATTCTACAGTATCGTATCTCTCGTTAATGTTTTTGGTTAAATATATTTGGTTAGCATGTCTTATACTATCTAATCGTAATAGTGTATTAATATATTCAATTTGTTTTTGAAGGTTTTTTTTTGATTTAGAATCAGCAATCAAATAATCATATGTATCAATTAACTCAGGAATAACATCTTCAGTTTCTTTAAGAATACGATCTACATCTCTAAAATATTGTATACTCTGGTCTACCATACCCTGATCCTGATATGAGCGAGCTATATAATAGTCACAGATAGCAATTCTTGTCTTTACCTCATCAGATTTTTGTATTAATTTCTTTCCTTTTTTTAGGCTGTCAATTGCCTTATTGTAGTTTTTAGAAAAATATTCGTACATCCCCGAATACATCACAAAATTAGAATAGATAGATATGTCATTTGTTTTTAATGCTTCCTTAATTCCTTTATCAATATAATCTTCAGCCAATTTAAATTGATTACTATAAATGTATGAATCAGTAAGAGCAAATAGCACTCTATTGTAGGTATTTGAAGTTTTAATTTTGGGGTTTTGGTCTAAAAAGTTTAAATACTCAAAAAAAATAGCTTGAGCCTCTTCTCTTTCTCCTGCCGTATTTTTTAATAGTCCTATATTAAATTTCAATTTTAAGTATAACAGCTCATTTCCATTTTCTTTTGCAGATTCTGATGCTATTAGGTAAAGCTCTAAAGCCTCTTTATAATTTCCTTCTTCATAACGTATATTACCTTTCCTCAAATAACCCAATGCCGGATATCTTTCATAATTTTTGCTCTTTGTAATTGCAATAAGACTATCTGCATAATGTAATTGATTAGAACGGCTTAGTTTGGACAAAAAATAATATGCATCAGCCATACGCAATGTATCTAATCGATATCTGGCTTTATCGAGAGCGACCTGTGCTATTTTTAATTTTAGGGAATCTTCCTGTTGTTCTGCAATTATCTCTTTTAATTTATCAAAATCAAGTAAATCCTGAGCAGCATTAGACTTTTTTATCTGTCCGCATAATGGCTGTGCAAAAACAAATAAAATTAGCAGATACCCTAAAAATAAATACTTCCTGATCATTAAAATGATTTTTATAGTACTTGAAATCTGCTCAACAGAATTCGAAAATCATACCTTTTAATTAAATGTATAGGTGAATAACATAAAAAAATAATACGAAATAAAACTACCAAAAAAAAACAATGTGAATAATTTATTAACTACATAGTTTGGTATACAATAGCAAAAATCTAACGCTTGCGACATGCATAAAGTATCGGTTTAAATTTATAAATATCAACAATATTACTTTGTATTTCATACACTTATCATCATATTTTTGAATTCTACAGAATAAAACACATACCAATCTTAAAAACGAATTTCATCAAATACCAACTTTTAAAACTCTTAAAACCATGAAAAAAACCAAATTCTTAGTTTCAATTTTAAATTTAACTTTTGTAATATGCTTAGTATTGACTTCTTGTGAATCAGACAATGAAGAGTTACCTATAGAGCAAGTTTCTAATACGACTGAAAACAATAACAACACCAAATCAAGAGCTTTAAGTTCTCAAAACGTATATCGATATTATAGTGGGGGATCTGCATCTCTTCATACCTATAGAACACAAGGAGGTCAAGGTATTGGAATAGGACGCAGAGAAGGGGTTTCTTTTAGGACTGACGTAGCCAGATCTCGCCAAGAAATCGATTTTAATACGTATAACGAGCTATACTTTTTGTTACACCCAAGAAAAATAGACTTCGTTTTAACAACTAGCCCTACCGAAATTTTGACTTTAATTAGTAAAGGATGGAAAGATGTTTCCCGACTTGTTTTAATACACAAAAAGCCTGGTAACGGAAGAAAAAAGCTATATCGCTTTTACAATACTCAACATTCTGATCACCTGTATACCAAAAATTATTCTGAAGGTGTTAATGCCGGATACAAATATGAAGGTGTAACCGGCTGGGTGTATTAAGAATATAATTTATAAGAAAAGGTGCCTTCTAAAATCATTTTGAGTTTGTGAGTAAAATATATGTTGATATTTATCTGAAGGAGTTACACCACGAAAAACCCGAACAGGTGTTTGGGTTTTTTGTTTTTATTACATAAGTCAAAAGTCTAACATTCTAGATTTACCCCGATACTTTTATAGTCTCGGTAAGGACATATCCATCGGTTATATTTCCTGTTACAGAATTCGCTATACTGCGATTAATATCACCAGAAAATATACCATCCTGAGCATTTGAAGTATCAAAATCGCCTTTATAATTTGTAGTAGCATAGACTGCTTTAGAAATATCTTCGGGAAAAGCAACTTGAGTAATAAGTAATGATTGTCCTGATGATTTTAAAATTTCTAAGTGAAGATGAGGAGCTCTGCCTGGGTACCATCCAGGATATATACTTATGAACGAAGCATTACCACTGGTATCTGTAGTTTGCCTTCCTCTTAAAAATTTTTGATTTGTAAAATCTCCATCTAACTGACCAGAATATTCAGAGTAATTCCCCTTTGCATCACATTGCCAGATATCTACAAATGCTCCTGTTAATGGTTTACAATTATCATTTACATTTTGCACCTGTATGATTATTTTTAGAGGAATTCCCGTACGATCACCAATTATATTTTCTTTCACCAAATCTGCTGGTGTTTTTATCGGAAACGGCCCTGCTGTTTCTACCGGAGAGACAACACATGACCCTGCATCTACTACGCCTCCTGCATCATCATCTTTATTACAAGATGTTATTAACGTCGGAATTGCTATAATAGAGCCTATTCCTGCCATTCCATTTTTTAAAAATTTCTTTCTATCCATAATATCATAATTTGTGGTTGCAGGGGCGTAATTACATTACTACAATATAGAAACGCCCCACAACACTTTATTAATCTGTATTTTCTAGTACAACATTTACTATGAATAACACCTCATACTACTATCTACTCTCTCAAAAGACTGAAATACACATGGATGTTACAAAATGTTATATATAAACAACAACTAAAGTTTATTCTACCCTATTTTTTAACTTTTCCTTAATTCTTAAAAAATTACCTTTTGTCTAATTAAAGGGTATTGGTGACCATCTAGGTTCATATACATCTACAGAAGTCTGTAATTGAAATCCTATATTAGAAGCTTCAGTGGTTTTAGCAATACCTCCTTTTCTATTTTCATCACCAATTTCAAAAACGATATAAGCACCTCCTTTTGGTGATAGTGAACCTCCTGAAACTTCTTTAGAAATGCCTGAGACAGTAATTTGTTTTATACTACTATCAGAAAAACTGTAATAACTTAAATCCAGAAAAGATAATTTCTTATTATCAATACTCCAGATTGGCTGATCTTTATTTTCAGAAATCAATGTATTAGAACTTCCATCTGGTTTAATCGTATAAGCATGCGTATAAGACACCTCATCCTCATCATAACGCCAGGTTTTGGTATATGCCAGCACAGGGTTAGCTGCATCGTGATTCCAGCTCAACTCTTCGTACCAAAATTGATCTTCATTGGGTGAACTTTGAATAGCCGTCAGATCACTTATTACTATTTGAGTTCCTGAATTAATTTTTGACTCTACCGTAGCCATTGGGATAGTATACAAATTAGTAGAAAATTTGGTCAAATTATCGTTGTTGCCATCAATATTAGAATTACCTGTCATTACAGAGATTGCTAATGTTTTTCCGTCAGGAGAAACCCCCAGGGATCTTACATCCAAACCAAAGTTTGATATTTTAGACACCTCTTTTGTTTTTACATTTACTCTAAAAGCTTCCCAAGCACTTCCTGCTGGTCCTTTTGCACTTGCAAAATATACGTGTTTGGCGTCTGGACTCCACGAGACATAACCCGATACAGGACTGGCATCTGCTAATTCTACCACATTAGAACCATCTGGATCCATCATATATATATTCCTAGTATCACCAAAGGCTATTTTATATCCATTAAGATCTTTTTTTACTTCCTGTAAAATGGTACTGGTTGGTTTCGTTGTGGTTGTTATTGTATCTGGGGTATCATCTGCTTCGCAGGAAAGAAAAAAAGTAAAACTTGCTATAGCAATTATACTTTTCATTAAAACTTTGTTTTTCATTTT
The DNA here is from genome assembly GCF_000626715.1 of Aquimarina atlantica. Lineage (GTDB taxonomy): Bacteria > Bacteroidota > Bacteroidia > Flavobacteriales > Flavobacteriaceae > Aquimarina > Aquimarina atlantica. The sequence goes on from NZ_AQRA01000013.1 coordinate 37,940, forward strand.
GCTTATTTTTTTGTTATTGCTAGAATCATAATCTCTAAATCATAGAAAGCGATCCACAACATTCTATTAATTCTTAATATAATGTATTGCCTCTGCTATATGAATATCATCTCCTGCTGCAACTTGGGCATTGGTGGGTATAGATAATATATCAGGGCTTATCCCAATGCCTTCAAAGGATTGAAATGTATTGTTGTATTTAACTTCTACATCATGAATTGAAACCTGAGTTTTCCATTTTCCTCCTCCATTAGTTAAGGTAAAAATGTCACTCCCGGCAAAGATCCCAAAAGTTGTATTTCCTATTGTTCTGGTATGAGATTGGGTTTTCATTGCAGCTGTAAAATACTCTGCTGCACTTGCCGTTCCTTTTGAAGTTAGCACTGCAACTTTTTTGGTAAATTGAAATGGTCCTGAAGCTACAACGGTATTATCTTCAGGAGAAACTCCTGCTACAAAGCCTCCTTCTACTCTGGCATCGGGATACCCTTCGAACTCCTTTGTTGCCCATTCACCAAGGGAAGCAACAGTACTTCCTGTAGCTATTTTTATACGTTGTCGTATCAATTCTATCGGGGTATTGTTTGCAAAAAATCTACCAGCCAAATAATATGCAAATGGCCCTTGCCCACCTCCATTAGTACGAAGGTCTATAATAATCCCTGTTTTATTTTTCAGTGCTGTTAATGCCTCGTCGACAATAGTTTTAAAATTATTAAACTCGCTATCATTTTCACGTACTGGTTCAAAATTTTTGGAATTGATATATCCAATATTAGAATCACTGGTTATAGTACCGTACGACAAATATGGATTATTGGCAGTGCTCGAGACAATACTTACTTTACCAGCAGTATTGTTTTGGATCATATTTTGAATATTCCTATCAAATTCTGGTTCAAACCCTGCTTCTTGATTGGCATTAAAAGTTAAACTACTATGCCCATCTTTGACAATAGTACCCATTATCGTTTCAAAAATCCCAAACAACTGATTGTCGGAAGTTGTGCTAGTGATTTTTGGGTAATATGTATCGTATACATTCTGCCAGTCTATATTCTTTCTGTGCATTAAAGGATAATGTCTATCATAGATCTCCCAAAATTCTTTAAATACCTTTTGTTGTTCTATTAAAGTGCTATTACTATCCGGTATTGTTGCATCATCATCTTTACTACAAGAAGCAATAATCAACACCAACAAAAAACCTAATAGCGATAATCTAAATATATTCTTCATCGTTATTTTCTTTTAGTAGTTTAAAAACCGAACACATCTTTTAGGCATTTCAATTTATATGGGGTATAATCAAAAACCAGATGTATTCGGTTAATTTCATGTATTACCTTTTATACGTACCATCTGGCAATTTTGACGGCATTTTATAGGCAGGATTTGTAAATATTGCCCAGGCCTTTGTATCAGTTGCTTCTACTTTGGCCCTGGTGTTTAACCTCCACTCATTATCAATTTCACTTAATCTGTTTTCTTGCGCTCCAAGCATAGAACTCATTACCCAATATAAATATTCGCCAACCTGGCAATTATAATTACAGGTAGTATCATCATAAGTATACCAGGCACTGGCAGGATAGCTAGCCGGCGGAGATTGAAAGTTTCCTCCACGGGCAACATCCATTGCTTTACTGATTTCTGATCCAGATTGAGAGCTAAAAACCCCAGGATAGGCTCTTTCATGTCCTCCATTAGTAACAATATGCCATACTTCTTCTAAAGCAGCATCAAATGATCCCGTATGCCCATTTGTATGCCATGCCGGTACGGTCTCATCTGCTCCTAAGTCCTGCCCAACTTCAAATCCCGCAGGAGGGTTAAAACTATCTCTATCGGCTTCTGTTTTCCACATAAACAAAAAAGCTTTGTTAGATTTCATCGAATTGTGAATCGTTGTATTATCAATCGAACCATCTTCGTCATTATCTAGATACTGAGCCATTAAATTAGCAGCATGTAATAATTTAACATCTTCTACTGCAGCTACAGCATAAATTGGAATATCAAAAACCATAACTTTTCTATTGAATGCACCAAAACCTGTATCTGTATTTTCTACAATTTTAAAATTTGGGTCATTTCCAGAATTAATCGTTCCTGTTGTTGGTACTGTTACAATATCATCATCATTTGAGCAGGCTACACAATTTAAAATGGTACAGACTACTACTATCATATTTACTATTCTAAAATGATTTTTCATACTTTGTTATTTTGTTAATTTATATCGGGTTATTTCTTCTTCAGTCATCCAGTGAACCCTTTCTGCAGGAGCCGCATTTATTGTGAAATAATAAAAATCCTCGGCTTCTTTCTGTGTAAACCCTACCGATTTGTAATAGTTGATATATGGTAAATGCACGGCGTGACCAACGGGGTATGAAGTAGCGATTGGTTGCCCGGGATCAGCCCCCCAGGAATGTACTCCGATACGACTTCCTTGTTCGCGCGTTCTTTTTACCCCTCCTACATACATATCTACTGCTCCAGAGGCAATGACAGAACGTGCAGATAAATGAAATTCTATACCACTATCATGCATTTTTTTGGAGACAATCAAATTAGCATCATCATCCTCAGAACCAGGACAATCCAACATATTGATTCTTTTTAATTTGGGATACTTTGCAAGTAGATTATTAAAATGAGCAGGGGTAGCGCTTGTAATCGTACCGTTCATTTCTGCTGTTGTTTCATTAATTGATTTAAAGATTCCGAAATCGCTTTGAGACACAGCTCCACTGTTATCATCATCATTACTACACGCCAAAAGGCTTACAGAGATTAAAAACAGGATAATAAGTTGATTTCTTTTCATTTTCATAATTTTAAAATTTTATGGTTTATATCTACAACATCTAAATGACGCTAAACCCTAAAAGTTATGCCACAGAACAAGTCCGAATGCTTCTATCCGGACTTTTTAATTACTGACTGGTTGATTTACAGTACTCAATGAATTCACAGTAAAATTGCCTAGCACCACTGTATTCGAGCTTGAGTTTGTAATATTTCCTAAGAGATTTACAGGGGGAGTTGCAAACAATTGGCTTGGGTCTCCAGAGCTTTCACTATCATTTGCCTCTAATTGTAGGCTTTGGTTTAAATAAAACTGATACGAACTAAAATTGATATTACAAAAAGTAACTTTTATTTCATCATAAAGAACTGTAATATCCTCATCATCATCCTGCAATCGAAACAGATCAACTTCTACAGATGCGCTTTCTTTGCCATTAAATACTACATCATTAGATTGCGATGTATTAGATGAAACTAATTGCCCTTCATTAAATAACTCTACAGTAAACTTATAAAAGTTGGTATCATCACCTGGGTCACTAAACTCTATCTCTAAAACATCTCCATTTTTAATGCCTGTATTCTTAATAAGAACAACAGGTTTTAACAGCTCTTCTTTTGATTTAAATAAAGTTCCATCGGTTAGTCGCACCTCTATCCAATACGAATAACCTATTATAGTTGAAATAGATTGAGTTGAAGTATAAATCCCTTGATTAATCGCAAAATCATTTGTAATTAAATTGGTATTCCCCGAAGTATCTTTTGCATATAACGATACTGAAGCATCATTTACAGGTTTTGAAGATGACGAATCCTGCAAAGGAACCGATTGTTGGATACGTATCGAAACCGGAACAGTCTCGTTAGAAATAGATCCAAAAATGATAGTCTGAGGTTCATGAGTAACATCAAGACTTATTTCTTTGGTACAACTGATAATACAAAAGATAAGCAAACTACCTGTTATTATTTTTATATATATACTTTTCATCTTACTTAAAATTTAAAATTATAGGTTATAAAAGGTACCGGTGCACCGATTACAGAATATTGAAATGTTTTTAATTGATTATTTCTCACAGAAGAATACACCGAGAATGGGTTTTTATGACTGTATACATTATACACACCGAACACCCAATTACCACTCCACCTTCTGTTTGCTTTCTTTTTAGGCGTATATGTAAAAGAAATATCTAATCTATGTGTAGGTTTTAAGCGAAATGCATTCCTATCTGAGTAGGTAAAAAATTGGTTTCCCCCCACTTCGAACTTGCCTGTCGCATAAGTTGTTGGCCTACCTGTTTGATAAGTAAAAAAGGCTCCAACACTCCATTTTTTAGACAATGCATAATTAGAAGTAATATTAAAAATATGAGGACGATCGTAATTAGAAGGATAATAATTTCCACTATTAATATTCTCTGAATTAAATGAACTTGTAGTCTTTCTTTTAGTTACCGAATACGTGTAATTAGCATTTCCTGTTAACTTTCCTTTTGTTTTATATCCACTTAATTCTAAGCCGTATGAATATCCCTTTGCGGTTAATAGTTGAGTTTCTAAATTTTCATTCAAAAACAGATCTGCTCCATTTTTATATTCTACCAGGTTCTTAAAGGTTTTGTAATATCCTTCTACAGAAAAATTATATTTTCTGTTAGGAGTATCATAAGCATATCCAGCAGAAATCTGGTTCACCTCTAATGGTTTTATATGATATCCTGCTGGTTTCCATATATCAAAAGGTAGTGTAGAGTAGCTATTCGAAATCAGGTGTATGTATTGAAACATCCTGTTGTATCCCAATTTTATAGCTTTTCTATTATTAAGATCATACTTAAGTGCTAATCGAGGCTCAAAACCATGGTAATTTTTAATCACCTCATTACTTTTATAACTACGTGATCCTGTAATACTACTTACAGTTTGTGGTACCTGCGCATCATAAAAGGATACTTTTTTCGGTCCTAAGTTTCCGAACCAGGAGTATCGCAAACCTATATTTGCAGAAAACTTATTTAACTTCTTTTCGTAAGACACATAAGGTGCTATTTCCAGGCCTTTTTCTGTACCAAAGTTTACTGTATTTATAGAAGTATCGTTTCCTGTAATCTTTGCAGGAGTAAAACGATATAATGTACTATTAACTCCAAAACGAATTTTGGTCTCTGTATTCTGAAAGAATGTAAAATCGGGTTTAAGTATCCAATTTTCTACGGCCGATTTCCAGGTGAAATTACTAGCCGATCCGGCGGGCCCTCCACTACTATTTTCTGATGATAATGAGTAATTATAGCGACTGAAGACTCCTGACAAGTTCATAAATAATCTTTCAGAAAAAATATGATTCCATCGTATTGTAGCTGTACTGTTTTTCCATGAGAAATTTATACTCTCATTAGTATTTTGCTGTGTGTTTTGTTGATCCTCATCGGTATCATCAAATTTTAGTTTCATCACATCGGCTCCAAAATATCCAGAAGCGAATAGTTTGTTTTTTTCATTGATATCCCAGGAGAGTTTAGCATTTAGATCATAGAAATACACTTTGTTTCCTTTTAAACTTTTTATAAGCGGAAATGCTAAATCAAAATAAGAACGCCTACCAGAGACCAAATAACTTAGTTTATCCTTTTTAATAGGGCCTTCGAGGGTTAATCTGGAAAATAAAAGCCCCAATCCTCCTTCTCCTTTAAACTGTTTATTACTTCCTTCACGCTGTCTAATATCTAATACCGAAGAAGCTCTACCGCCATACCTTGCAGGGATTCCTCCTTTGTATAATTTCATATCTTTTATCGCATCTGAGTTAAAAATGGAAAAGAACCCCCAAACATGTGAAGAATTATAAATGGGGGCTTCATCCAGAAGAATCAAATTTTGATCAATATTACCTCCTCTTACATTAAAACCAGACGTTCCTTCTCCTACAGAAGACACTCCTGCTTGTGTAAGCATAGCTCTGGTTACATCTGGCTCTCCTAGCAAAGCAGGTAGTTTTTTTATATCCTGAGGTTTCAGGTTTATAGAGCCGGCAATAATGTTTCCTGTCTGACTTTTGTTATTTGTATTAGTAGTGATAATAACTTCATCTAAATTATTGCTGACCGGCTTTAATTCGATGTTTATTTTTTTACTTTCTGTTAGATCAATATTTTGAATTATATCCTCATATCCCAGATAAGAAATAATCAATGTATGCTCTCCCTCTCTAAGGGTTAAAGAAAAGAATCCATATTCATTAGTTACCGCTCCTTTTCCTGATTGCTTATCATAGATCGTAGCTCCCAATAATGTTTCTCCTGTAGTACTATCTTTAATAGATCCACTGATGCTATAAGATTGTGCCAGTAGCGTATAAGAGGCAGAAAAAAAAGTAAAAATTAAAAATAGGTGTTTCATAAATTGTATGTATAAAAATTAGGTACATACAAAATAACGCCCCTATCCAGGCATAGTTTCACCCAACAAGTCCAGCTGCTTCTATTCGGACTTTTTTAGCGATAGTTCATACTGCTTAGGAGTCATCCCTTCTATAGTCTTGAAGGTATTGTAAAATGTTGATTTAGAAGAAAACCCTGCTTCCTGAGCTATCCCTAAAATCGATAACTGCTGAGCCATTGGGGTTTGTACTAATCTTTTGAATTCGGTAACCCGAAAACCATTTATAAAATGATAAAAATTAGTTTCAGCATGAATATTTATAAGTCTGGAGAGTTCTTTTTCTTTTATCTGAAGAGATTCGGAGAGTGTTCGCAAATTTAATTCAGAATTTGCATACAATTTTTCTTTTTCGATTGTACTCTTAACCTCTTCAAATCGTTTTTGATCTTCAACGCTAGTTTCATTTATAGTAATCGTATGTATTTCGAATGGTTCTGATGGCAGATCTTGCGAATCATGGGTAAAAAGAGATGCTTTAAATATCTCTGACTGAGAAAACCCATTGTGGGCAATCCAATACACCATTATAAAAGAAAGTATTATCGAAATCGAATCAAGATATGGTTCTACCATTTCTTCTTCAAAACCTATAAAACCTTCTACAAAATCAAATACAATAAATGCGAGGCTAATATAAATGATGGTCTTTATCCAGGATAGTCTCTTATTTTCTAATTCTGAATAGAAATTATTTAATTCTGATTTAAGTTCTTGCAATTTTTTCAAAATCAATACATATAATACAATCTCAATTGCATATTCCATTAAATCGATACCCCAAATCATTTCTTCAGAGTTCATAACAAATAGAATAATCAAATAGACTATAAACAAAGGTATAAACACATACTTCAACATTTTTAGATAAGGTCTATTTATCGTTTGATAGGTATACATGTATAAAAGCGGGGCAATACATAAAGGAATAAGAAAAAGAATACGATCAAGTAGCACACCTTCTTCTATTTCATAATCCAATAAATCGACAAAAATACCTAATGAAAAAATCCAAAGAAATAGTCCTAAAAAAATATTAGCTTTTTTATTAGCAGACTTCATAGTAAAAAAGAGAAGGCCCAACATTAGAGCCCCAGAAAATGAAAGAAGCTCTAAAATTGAGAAAAAAGATAAGTCTATAACCATAGATACAAAGTAAGAATTATTTAATAAGATTTTAAAGAATCCCCTTTTGTTTTCTACTATTAAAATTCATTTTTAAATAATAAACCCTTACGAATAATTACTCGCAAGGGTTTCTATCATAAAAAAATCAATCCTCAATTATGAAATAATCACATTTCACATTTTTTGTAATCCAAATAGTTTACTATTTATAACTATTGATTTCTTTAACAATGTCTTTGGTTGTAAAAACATGACTAGCGATCATCTGAAAATTTACCACCGCTGCTTCATAGGCATTTAAACCGGGTAAAATAGCTCCTGCCGTTGCATCTTTTACTACAGCTACATCAAAACCTGATTCTACAAGATCTCTCATGTGTGATTCTGTACACAGGTTCGCAGACATACCTGCCAATATCACTTTACTATACCCATGTTTGCGTAATTGCAATGCCAAATCATTAGATTCTGGCCCATATACTTTGTGAGGACTTGTGACAATAACATTATCTTTTTTAATATACTTTTTGTACTTATCTAACCAATCTGCTCCAGAACCTTCAAAACCTTCTGTAGATAATGCATCTTTTCTATCAAACATATTGATTTTATGCATTAATGCTTCTAGTGCTCCTTCTATTTCCCAGGTATGATCATGAGGATAATAATAATGCGGAGAAACAAAAACAGTAATGTTTTTTTGTTGTGCTACTTTAAATAATGCTTCGATATTATCAACTGTATTATTTGCGGTAACACTTTCTCCTACTACTCCCCAGGTTACACCGTTAGGGCTTAAAAAATCGTTTTGGGGATCTGTAATTACAATGGCTGTATTTTGATCTACAGTAAATCCTGGATCCGGTAATTGTGCATATACACTTGTTAAACCTGATATGATTAACGTTACTAGTATTATTATTTTTTTCATTGTCTTATTCTTTAGATTAATACTTAATTTGACAATGCAAAGATGGTGCAGAGAAGCAAGTCTTTGTTAGGTAACTATTCCCGAAGTGTTGGCAATTTTTCCTAGCTTACCTTTTCTTTGAATTCTGAAGGAGAAATCCCTTCCTGGTTTTTAAAAAATCTACTAAATGCCTGTACATCTTCATACCCAATTTCGTAAGCGATTTCTTTGATCTGCATATTTGTGTAATGCAAAAGTCTTCTTGCTTCAAGCATTTTACGATCCTGTATATATTGCAGAGGAGTTTTGGATCCCATCTTTGAAAAAATATTAGACAATGTCTTTGGAGACTTAAATAATAACTCGGCATACTCGGATACGTGATGCTTTGTCTTGAAATGTTGTTCTACCAAAAAATTAAACTCTCTTATAATATCAGAATCTGCTTTTTCATTGGGATAATTCTCTTTTGACTTATATATTCTGGCACAAAGAATCAAATATCTTTTAAGCATCATTTGCAACATCTCTATTTGCAAACTATCATTAGATTGCATCTCTATAGTAAACATTTTCCATAACGTCTCAAATTTGTCTAATTCTTTGTCTGGAATTTGAATGATTGGTAATTGCGATGCCCCAAAGAATAAAATACCTTTACAACCTACCTCGGTATCGTGATCAAGAATACAATAGAAAGGTCTATTAAATCTTAAAAACCGAATACAGTCAATATTATTGATTTCTACCTTATGAAATTCTGTTAAGAAAACAATTTCATTCTTAGAGAATGCATGCTTCTTTCCATCAATTATGAGTTCGTTGTGATCAGATTCAAACCATAAAATAGTCAAACTACTTTCTATAGTTTCATTTATTATTTTACTATTTTGATTATTGATGGTCTCTAATTGAAGATACTCCTTTATGTTTCCTAAAAATATCATATAAAGCAAGTTATGGTAATTCTGTTTCTTTTGTACCTTCTCTAATAAATGAATTAGTTAGTTCTGATGCATGTTGTGCTTTTCTGGTAAACAAATATATCCAAAATATTCTGGCATATTTATAATTCGTAGTACTCAACAATACAGCACTCACAGATAAAATAATAAAAAAATGGACTGGTTTTGTTATAAAAAAACTACTTAACAAATAAATTATAATCCCTTCGGCAACGGTTAAACCATAACTCACATACATTGCTCCATAAAAGTAACCAGGTTCAATCAAAAATTTATGATTACAATGTGGGCATTTCTCATTCATTTTAGGCAATTTCAATGCAAACACTCCTCTTTTTTTAATAAAAATATCTCCTTCTTCACACTTTGAACATTTTCCCTTTAGGATATTTATCACGGTTTTCATAAAAACTATTCTTTTTATTGCAAAATATGGACATTTTGAAGTTTTCATATTTTATTATTTACACTTTTATTTGTATAATTAAGACATTTATTATATTTATGAATCTTCCTATTTTAGATATTACGCAATTTCGCGATACCGGGAGTGTTGAAAATTTTTATGCAAATGACTTTGCAACTCATCTATTAAATAATCGAGATATTATATCTCATCCGCATAAGCATAATTTTTATCTTTCTGTTTTATTTATTGAAGGAACAGGAGTTCACGAAATTGATTTTGAGTCCTATGAGATTAAACCCGGAAGTGTTTTTCTTTTAAGACCTGGTCAGACACATTTCTGGAAATTTACGACCAAAGGTAAAGGGTATATTATTTTTCATTCTAAGGAGTTTTACGAAGCTATTGGGCGAAACAAAAATCTTTCTATTTTTCCGTTTTTTTTCTCAAATCAAAACTCCCCTTGTATCTACCTTGATAAAAAAACACAAGCATTAATTGAGCCTCTTTTTATTTCTATTTTAAATGAATCTCGATCTAATGCTTTATTAAAAAAACAGAAGCTAGTTAATCTTATTGATCTCATCTATATAGAATTATCACGTCTTGTTCTAAAGGACAGTTTTGAGGACCTGGTAAATTCTAAAAATCTCACGATGAAACTACATAAGTTTGAACAATTGATAGAAGAAAAATATAAGAGGCAAAAATCTGCTATTGCCTATGCAGAATCAATGAATATAAGTGTAAAGCACCTAAATCGAATATGCAAAGAGACTATTGGTAAAACGACAACAGATCTTATTTTAGAAAGAGTTATTCTTGAGGCTAAACGACAAATTTTATATTCAGAAAATAATTTAACAGAGATCGCCTGGGACCTGGGATATGATGATTATTCTCATTTTTCAAAATTATTTAAACAAAGAAGTGGCATGTCTCCTTCTCAATTTCAAAAAATGTATCTAAAAAAAGCTTAAATTTTTATTCTTGCATCACATCTCTGTTTTTTGTTCAAATATTTCGTGTGGTATGATTTATTTATGAATAAGTTACTATTTTTGCATAGCAAATCCCTACTATGAAATACACTAAACCACTGCTAATCTGCATTTTATTAGCTTCTACATTCTCTATTTATGCTCAGGATTCTCATGACATGCAAGATTCTCAAAATGTTGGTGATACACTAGAAACTAAGTCTGAAATGACCACCTGGCAAATGATGAAGCATGATGGTATGTCTGTATATGGTGGTGTAAAACATGTTTATACCGGTCCATTAAGATGGAAAGGAAAAGACTGGTTAACTTTTGGTGGGGTTATTGCCGGGAATGCCATTCTTTTGGCAGTAGACGAGCCTGCCAATGATGTTTTCAGAAAACAAGGCGATGGGGTTCCCGACCTTATAAAAGAAGCCGGTTTTAGATTTGGAAAGCCCTTGTTAAACTATGGATTAACGACTAGCGTTTATACTTTAGGACTTATTACAAAAAATGAAAAAATTAGACGAACCGGCGTTCTTCTTATCGCATCTGCAACTGCGGGAGGGCTTCTTCAAACATTAGGAAAAACTGCTGTAGGTCGTGCACGACCTTTAGAAGGTGAGGGGAACTTAAGTTTTCGTTTTTGGTCTAATGAAGCTGGATATCATTCTTTTCCTTCGGGACATGCAATTTTGGCGTTTACTACAGCACATGCGTTTGCTAAACAATTTGATAACTTATTCGTAAAGGGTGGAATTTATGCTCTGGGCCTGGTCACTCCGGTTTCACGATTGTGGGATGGTGCACATTGGTTGACCGATGTTACACTTGGGATAGTAATGAGTGTATTTATTGTTGACAGTGTTGATAATTATTTGAAGAAAGATAAGCGTTATGCTTTTGGCTCTAAAAAACACAAAATCCGATGGAATTTACGAGTAGGCGTTGGACAGATAGGTGTTGTTGGCAGATTTTAACTCGTTTTATTCAAATTCTTTTTCATAATAAGTAGTAGCATCTTGTAATAATAAATCAAGGTATCTATTTTCGGTTTCGATACGAATTTCATCCCATTTTAAATATTCAACAATATCTCCTTGAATCAATAATCGATATTTATGAACACTATTTATATTGAAATAGAGTCTCCCCGTTCTTCTTACAAAGAAATCCGCTAAGCCATTGGTCATTTCGTAGTGAATACAATACCATAGTTCTGCACGTATCAATCGTTCTATTATTTCATCATTTGGAAAACGCTTCATATTATCTATAATAATATCTGCTTGTTTACCATAAGTCGAAGTAAGGTACCAACCATAATATGGATCCTCTAGTTTTAAAGCTTTAAGTTGTTGAGTAATATTATATTGGTATGCTTGTACTTCTTCGGTATCTTTAAGAGGTGTACTGGTAAGTGGTATTTTCTGTGTATGTGATTCAGAAAACTTTCCCCTTGTTTTATCACTCAAAGTTTTAAGTACGGTATCAATTACCCGCTGTGCCATTTTACGATATCCGGTAAGTTTTCCTCCTGCTATAGAAATCAAGCCTGTTTTTGACACAAATATTTCGTCTTTTCTAGACAATTCTGAAGGATCTTTGCCATCTTCATGAATTAAAGGTCGTAATCCCGCCCAATTCGACTCAATATCATCTCTGGTAAGTTTTAGACCAGGAAACATATGATTTACTGCTTTCAGTAAATAGTCTGCATCTTGTTTTGTAGCGACTACCCGATTAAGGTTTGCATTATAATCGGTATCTGTGGTTCCTACATAAGTTGCTCTTCCTCTGGGAATAGCAAAAATCATTCTACCATCCGGCACATCAAAGTAGATAGATTGTGTAAGAGGAAACCGATTTCTAGAAAAAACAAGATGTACACCTTTGGTCAAATGTAGATGCTTACTACCCATCGAGTGATCTTTTTCTCGTAGCAAGTCTACCCATGGTCCTGCTGCAGAAATATAACTTCTGGATCGAATTGAAAAACTTTTCTTTGTATTATGATCTATACATTTAAGGCTTCTGATCTTACCTTCTTCATCATAATTAAAAGAAGTCATTTCGCAATAATTGATACTATTAGCCCCAAAAGAAGCAGCTTTTTTTAGCAATTCTATAGTAAGTCGAGCATCATCTGTCCTGTATTCTGCATAGTATCCTCCTCCTGTAAGTCCTTCTTCGCCAAGCAAAGGTTCTTTACTTAATGTTTCTTGTGCGCTAAGCATTTTTCGCTTGTCGTCACCTTCTACATTAGCCAAAAAATCATAGATTTTTAATCCTACAGATGCCATAAACTTACCGTATGTTCCTCCTTCGATAATAGGAAGCAACATCTTTTCTGGCATTACCAAATGTGGCGCTAATTTATGTACTATTGCCCGTTCACTTCCTGATTCTTTAACCAGGCCGATTTCCATTTGTTTTAGATATCTAAGCCCACCATGAATAAGTTTAGTAGATTTATTACTGGTACCAGAGGCAAAATCATTTTTCTCTACCAGGCAAACTTTTAACCCTCTGGAAGCTGCATCTAAGGCGGTTCCGGCCCCTGTGACTCCTCCACCAATCACAACCAGATCATATAGTTCATTTTTTGCACTTTGTACCTGCGCATCGCGATCCAAAACCGAAAACCTAATCGGACTTTCTTCTTTTGCTGTACGCTTATTTTTATTCACTATAATTATTTAGATGTTTACCTCTACTTATATTTAATGGGTAGAATCTCTTAAAATTAAAGACGTCTTAACGATTTCGGTATTGGTTTTGTAATTCTCAACAAAATCATCCAATTGATTCACTAAAATCTGAGCAGCTTTTACTCCTAAATCCTCGGCATGTTGAGAAACAGTTGTAAGTTTTGGGTACGAATACTTAGACAATAATCCGTCGGTAAATCCTATAACCGAAATATCTTCTGGGATTTTATATCCTAATTTATGCGACATATTTATGGTAATAGCGGCAGCCGTTTCATCTAACCCAAGAACCGCATCAATATCATTATTTTTAAGAAATTTCTCTATTTCCTGTTCATTATTATTAGAATCCTTTACTACCAATTCTATTAAAGATATCTGATCATTAACACCTACGGCTTCTCTTGCTCCTTCTAAACGTAAATTAGCTACACTTAGACCCCCGATTGTTGTAATTATGGCTATCTTTTTACAACCCGTATCAATAAGATATTTCGCTGCTGTTTTTGAAGCTTGTTTATCATTAACAATCACTTTATCACAATCGATCTCTTCTGTAACTCTATCAAACATTACAATCGGTACATTATCTCTTTTAAGTTCTTTGAAATGGTCGAATTTATTGAGAACCTGCGTTTCCTGACTTAGTGAAACAATAAATCCATCAACACTACTATAGTTTAACATCTCTACATATTCTACTTCTTTTTTATACGATTCGTTTGTAATACAGGTCACTATTTTATATCCATTTTCTGAAGCTTCCTGTTCAATTCCGTAAAGGACTTTTGCAAAAAAATGATTGAGAATTTCGGGTAATATTACTCCTATCGTCTTGGTTTTATTACTTTTTAAGCTAACTGCCAGTGCATTGGGTTTATAATTATAAAAATCTGCAAGTTCATGCACTCTGGTAATGGTCTTTTGACTAATCTCTGAGTCGTTTTTTAACGATTTTGAAACTGTAGAAATAGAAAGATTTAATTCTCTGGCAAGTTGTTTTAGGGTTACTTTTTTCCTCATAGCTTCAATTTTGGCTTCATAGTATTAGAAGAAGAACTGTCGTACTTCAACGCCTAAATTAAGCTTTTTTCTTAACGTAATATTAATATAGTGATGAGTTTGTAGTGTAATTCCTATATTTTTGCCAAAAAAATAGTTCATTTATTAATTAGGGTTTTTTATCTTACATATCTTTAAGAATTCACATACTTTTTAAAGAAATAAACAATTTCTTATGTAAGTATAACATACCATCAACGACATAATATTGCGTGTCTGTAACTCAAAAAAAATAATCCCATATGTCAAAAACATATTATGACCCTGCCGACTTAAGAAAATTTGGAAAAATCACTGAGTGGAGTGAAGAATTAGGAACTAAATTCTTTGATTACTACGGTAAGGTTTTTGAAGAAGGAGCATTAAGTGCCAGAGAAAAATCATTAATTGCACTTGCCGTTTCTCATGTTGTAAAATGCCCTTATTGTATCGATGCTTATACCAAGGACGGACTACAACGAGGGATTACAAAAGAAGAAATGATGGAGGCGGTACATGCCGGTGCTGCGATAGAAAGTGGTGCCACTTTGGTTCACGGAGTGCAGATGATGAATAAATATGAAAAGCTTTCTATGTAAGTAAATTTGACCTTCTTAGAACGAAAACTTTATAAGGCAATGATGCTACATTATACTGCTAAAGGAAGTGAAATCAAAAAAGATCAGTTCTAATTAGAATAGCCCCAAAAGAAGTATAATCCAAGAACAGAAGATGTCAGAAGTTAAAAAAAAACAGTCTTTACATAAACGAAATGATCAGTTAGCAAATACCACGAGGCAATTAGAAATCCTGAACAATGGTATTTTTGCTAATGGAGAACTCCCTCGGTTTGCCGATAAAATTGCAGAAATTGGTCATTCTACTTTGCGCCCTAATAAGCTAGAAATTTTACAAATTAATGTAGGGTATATGTGCAATCAGGTTTGTGAACATTGTCATGTAGATGCAGGTCCTGATCGTAAAGAAATCATGACTAAGGAAACCATGCAGCAATGCCTGGATGTTATAAAAAAAACCGGAGCTCATACTTTGGATTTAACAGGAGGAGCCCCCGAAATGAATCCTAATTTTAGATGGTTTGTTGAAGAAGCAAGTAAAGCAGGAATCAAAGATTTTATTGTACGTAGCAACCTTACGATTATTAGAGCGAATAAAAAATATTATGACCTTCCTGATTTTTTCAAAAAACATAATGTACATGTAGTCTCTTCTATGCCTCACTGGACCAGGGGGAAAACAGATAAGCAACGAGGGGATGGTGTTTTTGACAAATCTATAAAAGCACTTCAGGAGCTTAATGATAGAGGGTATGGCATGCCCGATAGTGGCTTAAGGTTAGATTTGGTCTACAATCCTTCGGGAGCATTCTTGCCAGGAAATCAGGCATCTATGGAAAAAGATTTTAAAAAGGCCTTATTAGAAGATTTCAATATTCAATTTCATAATCTTTTTGCAATTACCAATTTACCGATTAGTAGGTTTTTGGATTACCTAATCGCTTCAGAAAATTATGAAGATTATATGTATGCATTGGTAGAAGCATATAATCCGGTTGCTGTAGCAAATGTAATGTGTACTAATACGATCTCTGTAAGTTGGGACGGATGGTTATATGATTGTGATTTTAATCAGATGCTAGATCTTAAAGTAGCCAGTAAAGTAAAACATATAAGTGAATATAACGAAGAATTACTTCAGGACAGAAATATTATCATTTCACAACATTGTTATGGATGTACAGCCGGAGCGGGAAGTAGTTGCCAGGGAACAGTGGCCTAATATTTCTTGAAACCCAAAATGAAGATTTTTATACTTTCAATATCATTCTTTCTCTCTGTTATAGCTAGTGCTCAGAATTCGTTAGATGAATTATTACATCTATACAATAACGAAAGTATTCCTTATATTTCGGTTTCGACATTAAATACTATTCAGGATACAGTGCTAGTACTGGATGCAAGAGAGCGAAAAGAATATCAGATTAGTCATTTAAAAAAGGCTATTCATGTTGGGTATGATAACTTCAAAATAGATTCTATTACAAAACAACATATTCCAAAAGATTCATTTATAGTTGTCTATTGCAGTATTGGTATTCGATCAGAAGATATCTCAGAACAGCTAAAAAAAGCTGGATACACCAATGTTTATAATTTGTATGGAGGTATTTTTGAATGGAAAAATAGAGGTCTCCCTATTCTAAACTCTAATGAAGAATTAACCGATGAAGTCCATACCTATTCTGAAGAATGGAGTAAATGGCTATATAAAGGAAAAAAAATCTACTCAAATTGAAAGAAAAAAATCTACTTCTAATCTTTACCCGAAATCCAGAGTTGGGCAAATGCAAGACCCGGCTAGCTGCCACTATTGGTGACCAGGCAGCTTTGGATATCTATAAATTTCTGCTACAACATACAGTTGATATTACTAAAAATCTAAATGTTCATAAAGAAGTTCATTATTCTGTAAAAATAAGAGATAATGACTCCTGGAACCCCGAGGTTTATACCAAAAAACAACAGGTAGGTGATGATTTAGGACAACGAATGGAGTATGCTTTTGCAGCAGGTTTTGCCAATGGATATCAAAACATTATCATTATCGGAAGTGATATGTATGATTTAACTCAAAAAGATATTGAAAATGCATTTCTGGCTTTGGCATCTCATGAGTATGTAATTGGTCCGGCAGAAGATGGAGGATACTACTTATTTGGAATGAAATCCTTAAATTCACAAGTTTTTAAAAATAAAACCTGGGGAACAGAAACTGTTCTTAAGGATACATTAAAAAATATTCAAAACAAAAACCTAAAATTATTAGAAGAACGCAATGATATTGATTATTATGAAGACATTAAAGACATTGCCGTTTTTCAAAAATTTCTAAGCTAATACAATATGATCAAATACATCGAAGAAACCACAGAATTCCTTCAGAAAAAAGGCTTTGAAAATCCTGAAATAGGAATCATACTAGGAACAGGATTAGGACAATTAATTAATGAAATAGAAGTCATTAAAGAAGTAAGCTATAATCATATTCCTAATTTCCCGACAGCTACTGTAGAATTTCATAAAGGAAAACTAATTTATGGAAAACTAGGCGGTAAAAATGTAATTGTCATGCAAGGACGTTTCCATCTTTATGAAGGATATTCGCTTCAGGATGTGACCTATCCGGTTCGTATCATGCATAAATTGGGAATCAAGACCTTATTAGTTTCTAATGCCTCTGGAGCTGTTAATCTCAACTTTAAAAAAGGAGAATTAATGCTTATCGATGATCATATTAATTTACAAGGAGGTTCACCTCTGGCTTTTAAAGGTGTAGAACAATTAGGAAGTCGTTTTACAGATATGAGTGCTCCTTATGATGTAGATATAAATACAAAATTAGAATCTATTGCGAAGGATAATAACATCAATCTTCATAAAGGAGTATATGCCTCTGTAGTGGGGCCTCAACTCGAGACTCGTGCAGAGTATCGTTATCTTAAAATTATCGGTGCCGATGCAGTAGGAATGAGTACCGTTCCCGAGGTGATTGTCGCTAATCATCTAGATCTGTCTGTAGCTGCTGTTTCTGTTCTTACCGACGAATGTGATCCCGACAATCTAAAACCGATCAATATCGATGAAATTATTGAAATGGCAGGAAAAGCAGAGCCAGAAATGATCCTATTATTTAAAGAATTAATAAAATCATTATAAATAGTAGTGAAAGTTTTTTCCTCACTTTCCGACAAAACTAATTATAACCCAAAATAACTTATATTTCCTTCTTAATTGGAAACGACAAAAAATACTATATGAGCTACTTAAATACCACTCACGATGTGTATAAAGAAGCAGCATTAACTCCAGATGTAGGTTTATGCTGTACCACTAATCCCATCTGGGAACTACCTGGACTTAAGATTCCTAAAATTATGCAGGAAATGAATTATGGTTGTGGTAGTACAGTAAATGCACGTGACTTAACTAATTCTCCCAAAGTCTTATATGTTGGTGTGGGAGGCGGAATGGAATTATTACAATTCTCTTATTTTTCTCGTCAGAAAAGTGGTGTTATAGGAATCGATGTTGTGAATGAAATGTTAGAAGCTTCTCGTAAGAATTTTGAAGAAGCCGAAGCTCAAAATGACTGGTTTAAAAGTGAATTTGTTGATCTAAGGTATGGTGATGCCCTTAACCTTCCTGTAGAAGATAATAGTATCGACGTTGCTGCTCAAAATTGTTTGTTTAATATATTTAAGGCAGATGATCTTCGAAAAGCGATCGAAGAAATGTATCGTGTATTAAAACCACATGGAAGATTGGTTATGAGCGATCCTACTTGCGAACAACCAATGAATGATACCCTGCGTAACGATGAACGATTAAGAGCTTTATGCTTAAGCGGAAGTTTACCTATTGCAGAATATGTAAAAGCACTAACCGATGTAGGTTTTGGTACTATTGAAATTAGAGCGCGTAAACCTTACAGAATTTTGGATCCAAAACATTATGATACCGACGAATTGATCTACATTGAATCTATAGAAGTAGCAGCAATCAAAGATCCAATGCCAAAAGATGGCCCTTGTGTATTTACAGGAAAAGCAGCTATATACTATGGTGATGAAGATTATTTTGATGATAAAAAAGGGCATGTATTACTAAAAAATCAACCAATAGCAATATGCGATAAGACGGCTGGTGCTATAGCTGATTTAAACAGAGATGATATATTTATTAGCGAATCTACCTACCATTATGATGGAGGTGGATGCTGTTAAAAGCGAGGGCTAATTAACTATAACCTGAGAAGTCGAAGACAAGTATTTGTCTTCGGCTTCTTTTTTTGTTTTCTTTTATAAATACTGTAAGGTAATTCAAAACAATGCGTCGGATTATGAACAATTAATTCTTAACTACATATATACCGATGATATTAATTCTTCTTTTTATTGCTGCTTGTTTTTTGGCATATAGTAATGGTGCCAATGATAATTTTAAAGGCGTTGCCACACTCTTCGGAAGTGGAACTACGAATTACAAAAAAGCAATAAATTGGGCTACAATAACAACATTTTCAGGTTCTGTTGCTGCTATCTTTTTAGCCGAAGAACTGGTAAAAAACTTTTCTGGAAAAGGACTAGTGCCTAATGAATTAATCCAGATGCCGATTTTTGCGATCTCTATTGCTCTTGGAGCTGCCTTCACTGTATTTATTGCTACAAAAATAGGAATGCCAATATCAACAACTCATAGTCTTGTAGGTGCTCTTTTTGGTGCTGGAGTAATGGCCATTGGTACAGAGTTTAATTTTGCAAAACTTGGGAAAACGTTTTTAGTTCCTCTTATTGTAAGCCCATTAATGGCTGCCGTATTAAGTTTAGTATTGTATATCATTTTTAGGTATATCAGGAAAAAACTTAATATCACAAAAAACAGTGGTATCTATATTGATAAAAAACAAGAAGCTGAAGCGATACCAGTTGCTGCACACCATATGAGTACAGTCGCTAAAGAGACCAAAATCAAAACTTCTATTCACCACACCAAATTAGAGACCTACAATGGAAAACTATTAGGTATTAATTCTCAGAAAGTACTAGACAGTTTACATTATCTAAGTGCAGGGATTGTTAGTTTTGCACGAGGGCTTAACGATACTCCTAAAATTGTAGGCTTACTGTTAATCATTAATACTTTGGATATTAAATGGGGAATGATTGCAGTTGCCATAACCATGGCATTAGGAGGACTTATAAACGCCAAAAAAGTTGGTGTTATCATGAGCAAAAAAATCACTCCTATGAATTCTGGACAAGGGTTTACGGCTAATATGATTACAGGTTTATTGGTAACTACAGCAAGTATTCATGGCTTACCTGTTTCTACAACACATGTGTCTGTTGGTTCTATATTTGGAATTGGCACGGTAACTAAAAAAGCAGATCCTAAGATGATTTCTAAAATATTATTATCCTGGGTACTTACACTTCCGATAGCTGCTATTGCAAGTGGATTATTATTTAAATTGCTTCAAAGTATTCTATAGCCAGGTTTTAAAAATTTACGAAGTTTGATTAACCCCATAAGAGCTTTAAAATCAATAAATTGTTATCTTTAGAAAGCAAATCATTTTAAAGATAAAACATCATGGATAGAAGAGAATGGTTAAAATCTACTTCGTTGGGAGGGAGCTTTGCATTACTAGGAGGTTTAGGTATCACCAATGCATTGACATTAGAAGAAATCAATACATTCAATCCCCGACCGTTATCAAAACATATACGATTAAGTTCTAATGAGAATCCTTATGGACCTTCAGAAAAGGTAAGAAAAGCGATTATAGCTGCTTTTGACCATAGTTGTAGATACCCGTATGCATATGCTGATGAATTAGCTACAATTTTGGCTCAAAAAGAAGGAGTAACCAAAGATCATATTATCATCTGCGGTGGCTCTACAGAAGGCTTAAAAATTACGGGGCTTACTTTTGCTGCAAATGGAGGAGAAATTATTGCCGGGAAGCCTACTTTTCTGGCGATGATGACATATGCCAAGCAATGGGGAGCAGTCGTAAACTGGGTACCGGTAGATGATGATAAAGGATATGATATGGCAGAGATCGAAAAACGAATTTCTTCAAAAACAAAATTAGTTTTTCTCTGTAATCCCAATAATCCAACTTCTACTATTCTTCCTTCAAAAAAGCTAATGGATTTTTGTGATACTATTAGTAATAAGACCATTCTATTTAGTGATGAAGCTTATTATGACTATATCGAAGATCCTAATTATCCTTCGATGGTCGAACTTGTAAAACAAGAAAAAGATGTGATCGTATCCAGAACATTTTCAAAAGTATATGGTATGGCAGGTCTTCGTATTGGTTATCTTATTGCAAAACCAGCTTTGGCAGAAAAACTTCGAAGAAACATGGTAGCTTATAGTAATGTTCCTGCTATTGCCGCTGCTAAAGAAGCATTGAATGATAAGGAGTTTTACAACTTCAGCCTACAAAAGACCTGGGAAGCAAAAGAGATGATTTATAAAACCCTGGATACTCTTAAACTCCCTTATGTAAAATCGCATACCAATTTTATCTTCTTTAAATCTGGAAAAAATATACGTACATTACATAAAGAAATGTTAGAAAAAGGAGTCTTAATAGGGCGACCGTTTCCTCCTTTTTTTGATTGGTGTAGAATAAGTACAGGAACCATCGAAGAGGTTACACTATTCACCCAGGCATTAGCCAGTCTTTATGAGTAATATGGCACTATTACAGATTAGATGCTACATTAAAACTATCATTTTACAAAAAAACAAATCATATAACGCGCTACAAATAGTCTATTAACCCCCTAAACACTAGTTTTTTACCCCTTGATCACTTTTGTATAATACTATATTTTAAGTCCTAATATTAACAACAAAAAAAACGAGTATGGACTTAGGAGAAGTAAAAATTGCAGTTGGTATCAATGTAGATATTATTAAAGGGATTGTTACTCATTTATATGCTACAGAAGTTATTCCTTCATCATTTGAATTTGGAGATATTCAAATCCAAATCAATGAACCAACAATAGAGGTTAGAGAGCCTGCTACTAACAATGCCAGGATAGGTTTACATATTACCGGTGAGTTTAAGAATGGAGATTCTGATGCTTCTCCGTTTGATATTTGGATGAAACTTAGACCTTTTGTAAGAAGTGTTTCTGGGTCATCTCCCGTTGCAGCATTATCTGTTGATGAAGTAGAAGAAGCTACCCCAGAAGATATTGGTGGACTCGTAGGTACATTTGCTACCGGTTTAATCGATGATATTTTACAAAACATGGATATTCCTATTTATAATTCGTTGATCGGGGGAATAGAGGGTTCTGTTTTTGAAGAAGATGAAATCCCTAATCGATCTACCTGGAATACCGATTTCTACCTGGGAGCTACCTCACAAATAGAACATGTACAGGTTGGGTTTCCGCCGGGACAACCACAAAACCCACAAGTAAACAATAGTACGATGTTGGACACTACTCCTGCACTAATCGCCACATTAGCATTACCTGGAGAATCTGCTCAAATGCCTGAAAATCACTCTATAGTTCCAGAAAATACTGGAATTCAAATTATCATATCCAGAGATGCTATGGATACTGTATTGGCCAAAAAAGCAGAAGAAAAAGTAGGAGAAAGCATCGAAGGAGCTACCATAAATGCTATGCAAATGAGTATGCATGATTTAGGAATTGAGATAAGTGGTGAAGCCGAAAAATCGGGAGCAACTATAGAATGGGATGGTGTTTTACTTCTGTTTTTTAGAAAATTCTACAATGTAAAAGGCTCTATTCGCTGGCATGATGGATTTGTAAATGTATTTACCAGCGGGATTGATGTTGATGTAGATATTCCTTGGTATATCAAACTGCTAAGAGCATTTTTATTCGTTTTAGGGCCTATTGGCTGGATACTTGATGCTACTTTGATTGCTCCAAAAATTAGTGAGGCAGACGAAGCGCCTGATCTTGTACGAGGAGCTTTTAGAGAAGAGGTTGGTGAAGCACTTCGGGATATGATTGGTAACGTCGGAGGGCTCTCTGGAGAAGATGAAGTGCCTTTTATGGATTTCGGACAAGATTCCTGGGTTCTTAATGGACATTACACGCATAGTATTCTTGCTTTTTCGGGGCTTAATCGCGATGAAATAGACAATGTAGAACATGATGTATTCGAAATAGAAGGAGCCCACGGTTCTTCGGTAGGAATGATTAACCTGGCTAGCGGATATCGACTTCATCCTGAAGAATTGGGTAGACTATTAAAGAAAGGTATTATGGAGATTCCTAATGTACATGGCGTAGAGGCTGATTATGGGTTCTATGTTAGAACAAATCCTAATGATGATACTACAGATAACTTAGTAGACCCTTTAGAGATTCATACTGATTGATCATCTATAATCCTATTTTGGTAGGATTAAATTAAAAAGTGTCAATTCAAGTATTTCTTCTAAAAACGAAGTACTTGAATTGGCTAATTTTAATATCAAAAAGTAGATCACTATTTAGTTTTTTAGAGAATCTTCATCATACTCAGAATTTTATCCAACAGGAAATGTATCTTAGTTAGCTTAAAAAGTGATCGCCAAATGAGGAACCTATTTTTTATCGTATTAATTTGTGTATCTGTTGCCTGCGGCGGAAGTAAAAAAGCTATTCAGAATACAACTCCCGAAGAGCATACTACAACTGAAGAAAAAGAAAATACTCCTACAGTTACTGTTCCTATAGAAGAAAAAGCACCAGATACAACGATTGAAAAAGTAGAACCAGAAGAAGAAATTGAAGAAGTTTCACAACAACAAAAAGAGACCGTTGTTACACCAAAAGAAGAACCAAAAGCTGGTATCATTGAAGCATTTAATCATCAATCGTGGAATGATTTACTACAGAAACATGTTTCTGCTACCGGTACTGTACATTATATCGGTTTTAAACAAGATTACTTTGTATTGAAATTATATCTAGAGGCATTAAGTAAAAATATCCCCGCAGAAAACTGGAGTAAATCTGATGTCTTAGCATATTGGATAAATGTATATAATGCATTTACTATAAAATTAATTCTAGACAATTATCCTATAAAAAGTATTAAAGACATTAAGGATCCTTGGGATTTGCGTTTTTTTAAGCTAGGAAGTAAGTGGTATACTCTTAATGACGTAGAACATAGAATTTTACGAAAAATGGGAGATCCCAGGATTCATTTTGGTATAAATTGTGCCTCTATTTCTTGCCCTTCATTATTAAACAAAGCGTTCACCGCTCAAAATGTAGATCATGAATTAGAAAAATTAGCGATTAACTTTATTAACGATACTAAACGGAATACAATAACTGCTAATAGCGTTCAACTTTCTAAAATATTTACCTGGTTTGCAAAAGATTTTAAAACCGAAGGTTCTTTAATTCATTTTTTAAATAAATACTCTAGAATTACTATTAATTCTAATGCAAAAAAGAGTTTTAAAAAATACAATTGGAGCTTAAACGAATAGTAAAACTCTTATAATGTTTTACTCATTTATTGTCTAAATTCTTATTCCAACGTAAAACTTCTGGGAAAATAAGTAGTTGATTATGGCTTTTTAAAAAGTTAAATTTTACCTAAAAACCTTAATCTAATACTGGCAGAGTTACTCTAATTATTTAAAAAACCATCATCACTATTAAATATTGATAATCAAATACTTAACATCTTTTATTTAATCACAAGCTATCTCTTCTCTTTATATTTTATACTTCTAATCATTCACCCAAAAATCAACTAAAACTGAATTTTAACTGTAAGTTCATTTCCTGATTCTCTACTAAAACCATAGATTTTAAAAGAAGAGTTTATAAAAATTAAATAATAACCATTCTAAAACCTAAGAAAATGAAAGCTCCCAAAATTATAGTAATGTTATTTGCCATATTATCTTTAAATCAGATTCAATCACAAAACAGTTTTGATCACATCATTTGGGATCAAGCGTTACTCCTAAATGTGTCTGATGACGGAAAAGTGGATTATAATGGATTTATGAGAGATAGCTCTCAATTATACCGATATTTTAAACAACTTTCTGAAAACCCACCTCAGGAAAATTGGACAAGAGAAGAGAAATTAGCATATTGGATCAACGCCTATAATGCATATACGATAAAGCTTGTAATAGATAGTTACCCGTTAAAAAGTATCAAAGATCTTGAAGATCCCTGGGGTAAAAAATTCTTCAAAATTGATGGAGTATGGTATAGTTTGGGTGAGTTAGAACACAAAATCTTAAGAAAATTTGGTGACCCAAGAATCCACTTTGCTATCAACTGTGCATCGATTTCTTGTCCCGTGGTATGGAACAGAGCGTATACTGCAGAGAACCTTAATACTGCTCTTGATAGTCAAACCGAAAAATTTATTAATGACCCTACCCGAAATACAATTACAAAAGACAAAGTCATAGTGTCGAAAATATTTAGCTGGTATAAAAGAGATTTTAAAGTAAATGGTGGTGATGTTAAGGACTTTATTAACAGATACTCTGCAATAAAAATTGAAAAACAATCCAAAAAAGGGTATAAAGAATACAATTGGGGATTAAATGAACAGTCAAAAGATTATCCTTCGGCAGTTGTACTGGATTAGAAAACAAAAAAGAGAATAAAGAATATGATTGGGAGCTTAAACCCGCATTATACATTAGAAAATCTATTACGTATTGAAACCACTTCAAAATATACCGTTGCACTACATTTTTCAATTTAACCGTAGCGATGCTATGCTAAAATTAAGAAAATGTCATATTTTCTAGTAGTTTCAAGCCTCATAACGAAATTCTAATGTATAATGCAGGTTAAATGAGTAAATTTACAATATAATCGAATTCTGAATAAAATTGAAAATATCCATTATTATCCCCATATTAAATGAAGCAGAAACAATTAGTCGTTTGATTTCTCATCTAATTAAATCTTGTGATACTAAAGAAAATATAAAAGAAATTATAATTGTAGATGGCGGTAGTGTTGATGGTTCTCAAGATATTGTAAATACGGCACTAAAAAATGAATCAATTTTGATTAAACTTCTTACCTCAGAAAAAGGTCGTGCCAAACAATTAAATACGGGAGGTAAAGCTGCAAAAGGTGATATTCTGTACTTTCTTCATGCAGATTCTTTCCCTCCGCAAGGTTTTGATAATGATATCATAGCAGAAGTTAGAAAAGGAAATAATGCTGGTTGTTTTAGGATGAAATTTGACTCTAATCATTGGTGGTTACGTTTTCTTGGGTGGTTAACACAATTTAAAAGTAAGCGATGTCGAGGTGGTGATCAGAGTCAATTTATAACCTCAACTCTATTTCGGCAAATCGACGGCTATGACGAATCTTTTATCGTTTATGAAGATAATGACCTTGTCGATCGTTTATTTGCAATTAAACAATTTGTAATCATCCCTAAATATGTGATTACTTCTGCCAGACGTTATGAAGAGATTGGTGTCTGGCGTTTGCAATATCATTTTTTAAATATTCATATGCGAAGATGGATGGGAGCCTCATCAGAAGATCTATATCGTTACTATAAAGAAAAAGTTGTTAATCTATAACGTTTAGTTCTTCTATAGTATTGGCAATCTTATTTTTAAACACTACAATTTCTGTACTTTGATCTTCGGTATGATCTACATCGACATTATATTTCTTTATTTTTCCATCAGACATTTGTAATACAAAACAAAACCCTCCCTGATCTGCACAATCCGGACACCCATACGTTTTGCCAGTACCATTTTTTAACTCATTAGGAATACTGGATAACAATGAATTATATTTTTCAAATACTTCTTTAGAATACTCAAAAGAGCTTTTAAATGTAAAATCATTACTATAATACTTTACAGTAGTATCTTTTGTTATTTTTTCTGTATCTATTTTAAATACAGTGAAACAATTTTCAAGACATTCTCCTGTGTATTTTCCAAAAACTAAAGATTCAATAGTATTTTCTGTAGTAGTATCATCATCATTATTGCAGGACAAAAACAAAAAGGGAATTAAAATGAAGTAAAATGATTTCATCTGTTTATATTTTTATACTTAGTAGATAACAGATATAAAAAATGGTTGCGTATATCCAAATATCAGAATCAGGATTAAATAGCACTACATTCAATAGAAAAAAACGACTTTTATATAGATTAATATAAAAGTCGTTTTGCATCATTTATAGGTTTAGACACTCTATTTAATGTTATTTTTCTTTAAAAAATTAAGAATATAACCTGCTATTTCATCTCCTTTTTCTTCTAGAGCAAAATGCCCTGTATCTAATAAATGAAATTCTATATTTTTTAAATCTCTCTTATAGGGATACGCACCTTCTGCCGGAAAAATACGATCATTTTTACCCCAAACAATTAATGTGGGCGGCTGGTAATCCCTTAAGTATTTTTGCCATTTGGGATACAACGGAATATTAGTTCTGTAGTCATAAAACATCGCTAACTGAATCTCATTATTCTCTTTTCGTGTTAAATGCTGTAAATCGATTTCCCAGTTGTCAGGACTAATCTTATTAACTTCTTTAACACCATGAGTATATTGCCATTTTAATCCTTCTATCTTATGAAAACCTTCTAAAGCTTTACCATTTTTAACAGATGGGTCATTCCAGTATGTTTTAAGAGGGTCCCAAAACTCTCTGATACCTTCATTGTAAGCATTACCATTTTGAATGATTAGTGACTCGATACGGTTAGGATATTTAGCAGCAATTCTAAACCCTACAGGAGCACCATAGTCCATAAGATAGATGCTAAACTTCTTTACCTTCAGTGTAGTCAAAAAACCTTCAATAATAGTAGCCATATTATCAAAAGTATAGTCAAATTCTGATAGTAATGGTTGTTCCGACCTTCCGTATCCTGGGTAATCTGGTGCCAAAATATGATAATCATCTGCCAGGTCAACAATCAAATTTCTAAACATATGGGATGATGTGGGGTATCCATGCAACAATACGATAGTAGGTTTACTTTTTGAGCCTGCTTCTCTGTAAAATATATCCACCCCATGTACATTAACAGTTTTATATCGTGTTGGTGTAACTAGTGATTTTTTATCCTTATTTTCTATTTCTAAATTCTTCGTAAAAGAATACGTGGTTAACGTAATCATTGCAAATACTGCAATTCCTAGTGTGATTTTTATTATTTTCATGATTTCAAAAGTGTAATGTTACTAATTTATTTTTATTACCGAACGTTCGGTAATTTTTTTATATAAAAAAATAATACTATTATAATTTTCTTTTCTTTTTTACTTCAATACGTGCTATATTAGCCTTGATACGGTACAAAAATAAATTTTAGAATTCCTAAATATACTTCCTCTCCTCTTTGGTTATAGCAACGTCATTAATACTTGCATATCTTTTTTTCATTAAACCATTTGCATCAAATTCCCACATTTCATTTCCGTAGGCTCTATACCAATCTCCTGTTTTATTCTCATACTCATATTCGAATCTTACCGCAATGCGATTATCTGTATGTGCCCAGTACTCTTTCTTTAGTTTATAGGTAAGTTCATTTTCCCATTTTTGGGTAAGAAACGTAACGATTTCATCTCTTCCTTTCAGAAACTGATCTCTGTTTCTCCATTCGCTATCTCTAGTATAGGCCAGACTAACTTTTTCTGGATTTTTTGTATTCCAGGCGTCTTCGGCCATTTGTACTTTTTGTCTTGCTGTTTCTTCTGAAAACGGAGGTAGTGGAAATTTCTGTTCCATAACAATTTGGTTTTTTTGTTGTTTATATTTTTCTATGACTAAACTTCGTATTTAACTTCTAATACGAGTACAAATATAGAAATACATAGTTTTTTACCAAACGTTCGGTAATTAATTAACTTCTTTTTAACGAATACGTGCGTATGGGTACAAAAAGACGATTTTGAATAGAAAATTAACTTTTTTAAAAGCTAAATATAATCTTAAGCCAATAAATAATATCAAAAAAATTCTTGTTAGAATAGACATATACCTGAATGTCTTTAACTGTTCGGGAGAGTTATATTTTTAAAACCTTAATTATGTTAAAAAACATTTTGAATTTAAGTGGTGCTCATAAACTAAGTAAAAATGAACAACAATCTGTTTATGGAGGTCGTCACATAGGAAATTGCCCAACATACCCCCCTGAAAGATGTGCCTTTTGTGGTGGTGGTTCATTACCCAATGGCTGTTGTCTGGGATCTCCATTAGTACATCAATGCTTAAATGATTTTTAGTAACTACTTATCCAATTAAGTAATAGGGTTTGGTTTATGTAAAGTCAAGCCCTTTTCTATATTAGATAAAACCAGAGTATTAAAAATATTGCCCGATCCCAAACACAAATCCTTTGGTAGCATCATCTGTAACTCCATGCCCATAATCAATTCTAAAAATGGCATTAAAAATTCGTTTATGCATAAGACGTAAGCCCACACCAGGATATATTCTAAAATTTTGAGAATCTCCAAAATCTCCAAAATCTCCTCCGGGATTACGCCAGCTTCCCCCATCTACAAAGACATTGCTCTGTAATACAAACCAATCTTTCTCATACAATGTGTGTCTATACTCGGTATTAAGGACAATTACTCCCGTTCCTCGATCAATAGTATTACCAACTCCTCTAATATTAAGGTTATTATCTACTGCAAACGGTGCAAATGGAGAATCATCATTGCTTGCTAACCCTAATCGTAGTCTAGAAGACCAATTTCCTTTTTTACCTATTCTTTTATGGTATAAAAAATCATTCCACCCTATAAGAAAATCGGGTAAGACGTTTTCGGTACTCACCACATATTGTGCATTTAATGTACTTTTAAATCCCGATACATATTGATAATCATAATCCAGGTTATCGTATTCGTATATTAGCTTATATAATAGCTTATTTACATCAAAATCTTGGGGCACTCCTGCTTCGGTAGCTCCACGTTTGTACGTATAATCTTCATTAAAATAATTCACCCCCAACTCAATACGATTCTGAAAATTAAATTGGTACAGTCCTAATACTTCATAGGAGGTATTATTATATTTATAATCTGCAGTACCACTTTCGAGGAATACAGGTTCTTCGGTAGTAAGATTACTATAATTAAAGGCTACTCCTAATTTCTTGCTAAACAAAAATGGTGCTCTTAGATTTGCTCCATAAGAGCTATAAATATCATTTTGATACAATCCTCCCAGAACTATATTTTGGCCAAATAAATTAAACTCATACAATCCTATTCTAAAAGCAAACTCATCATTATTGGTGGTATAGAGATTGGCAGAAGGAATGATCGTAAAATTCTCTTCTATTCCATAAACAACCTCATAGCCTTCTTCTTTTTCATAAACTTCGTAATAGGCATGTGCTATAGAAGGTAATCTTTTTAATCTTCTAATATCTTTCTCGATCTGTAAAGAATCCAAAGCCTTACCTTGCTCAATATTAGTGAGTCTGGTTATAGCAGAGGTTTTGGTCTTCTTATTTCCTTGTATACGAATTTCGGAAACCACTTTGTTTTGCCCAAAAGCAACACAAGTGGTAAAAAATATGAAAAAAACTAGTCTAGAAAAATTCATTTTTTTGTTGAGTAAAACTCTTTTATTAGTTGTTCTGAAGGTTTGTTTTGTATCGTAAATCGATTATTACGCTCTCCTCCAACTTCATTATGATTATGATACCATTTCCACAGAAATCCTCCTGCAAACCAGGGTTCATTCCAGAATTCCTGATACAAAGCGGTCAATGCATTATTTTGCCCTTCGAGATCAATTTTACCATCAAAACGGCTAGAATCCCAGGGTTCTTTTCCTGTAAAATGAACACTTCGATAACCGTATTCTGTAAATAAAACAGGTTTCTTCATTTTGGTTTGTATTGTGATAATATTATTTTTATGTTTTTGCCATCCTTTCTTAAGCTCTTCTACCGTTGGTGTTTTACTATGTGAAACCGGAAAATACGCATCTACACCTATATAATCTAATTGATCCCAAAAGGGTGCTTTATCAAACTGATCCCAATTTTCTGCATAAGTTAATTCTCCTTTATAAACCGATTGTATTTTAGTAATTAATTGATTCCAAAACTCGGGTCTTGTCTGAACAAACGTATGCAACTCTGTGCCGATACAAAGTATAGGAACCTGCATTTCTTCTGCCAATACTGCATAAAGCAGTATAAAATCCTCGTATGACTTTTCGAGTGTTTTCCAGTCTTTTTCAGATTTCATACTGATATTTCCTGTAAACTCTCCTCTCCACACCCAAATTTGAGGCTTTAGCATTACCTTAATCCCTCTGTCATGCAATAACTCAATCGTTTTTTTAGCTCCATCTCTTCGCTCTCCCCACCATTGCCTCTCGATATTAAAAACTACAGTTGGGGTTTCCAGATTTTTTATAAATCCAAAAGGCATCACTGCAGCCCAATTGGCATTAACTTCTACGACAGGATCAATTTCTGCAGCAGTAATCTCCTCTGGAGCACCTACAAAACTAATTCCATTAATCTTAGGTCCTTGTCCAGCACACGTACAAAAAATAAAGGCTAACAACAGTAGAAAAATATTTTTCATGCTATTTTTTTACTGCTGAAAATACAATTTTTATACTAGTATTCTAGAATAACGCTCTTAAACCTAGACTAAATGTTTGCCCTAATCCCTGAAAATTATTTCCTCTAACGATCTTACCAAAAGATGCTTCCAGGTTAAGAACTTTAGTAAGCTGATATTTACCTCCAAATCCTAACTGGGTGTAATCCTGATCAAAATCATTTCCTAAATCAAACAAAAAAGCCTGTTGGGCATTTACAAAAACTGTAGATTTTGAACTTGGGAAATAACTTAAAAAAGCACTTAATGGTACAAACAAACTATTATTTGCGAATCGCTCTGATACGTTTTCGCTAGCCGGATCAGCATCTGCTGACTTTTCTCCAAAATTATATCCGAAATCTGCTTCTGTAAAAATCTGCCATTTGTTACCTCCAAAAGTTTTATCATAGAAAAATTTAGTCTCCCAGAAAAAACTTCTTTTATCTAAATAAGGTGCATTTGGTACATCTTCAAATACAGGGATATAAAATGAACTGGTAAAAGAAAAGTTTGCTATGTTTTTAAAAGGTTGTATTCGTATTGACGGTGCTATTGTAGTAAGTCCACTTCTTGCATCTGTAGTATTATCTTTAAAGCTCAATACTTCCAACGCTCCTGCTCCTCCATACGTATTTGCTCTCACCTGAAAGATAAGTCCAACATTTACTCTCGAATTTTTACTAATCCCCGTAAATATTTCGGTAGTATTTGTAAAAAAAGTCTGTCTGTCTATAGTTACCGATTTAGATCCCGAATCAGTTTGTTCTGTTTGTGTATATATACTATTAAAAAATTTAATATCCCATTGCCCTTTCTTTAAAAGTTTTGAAGGTGTAAACTCTTGAATATTTGATTTTCCTGAATCCTCATCCTGCGCAAATCCTATAGCTAGTACAAAAAGACTTATTGTTGTTATTAGTATTCTTTTGGTTTTCATTATTGCTTTTTTTTACATAAGTATCCTCTTTCAAAGCAGCTTTGATATAAAAAACTTTGATAAAAATTCTTATTTATTGTTAAAGATTATTTTGAAATAATTGTGATTATTTAGTTTGATTTAAGCTCCAATCATAGGAGTAATATGATACTTTGGCTTTTGCCGGAATTTTCTCTTTTCGGAATTTATTTACAAAATCTACTTCTGATCCATTCTGAGTAAAATCTACCTTATACCATTCAAAAATTTGTGATAATTGTACTTTATTTCCCTTCACTTTAATAAAATTAGGGTTATTTAAAGCTTTTACTGTTTGTCGTTGCAATTGATCTTCTAATGTTGACGGTTTATAAGCAGAGGGGATAATAGGGGGACAACCTAGACCTGCACAAACTAACACAAAGTGAAATCGAGCTTCCTTAGGGAAATTTTTGCGAAGGATCTTATTTTCCAGATCATTAAGTGTTGTTTTTTTGCCTCCTAATACATACGTAGTTTTATCAAAAAACCCTTTAATATCTAATGGTGATTTTGTTGGGTATTTATCTACTATCCCTTTTATTACTGCCAAGTTATACGCATTAATATAAAAAGCCTGATAGGTTTTAACATCACTTATTGTAACCTTTACATTCGCAGCTATTTTTAATAACTCTTCTAACGAAGATGGGTCTTTTTTTATGGTTTTATAATTCACTCTCCCATTAGATACATAGGTTTTAAAAAAGCTATCTGCTTTAGTAAAAAATGCTGTACTACTTTGCGAAAACCCAAATTGAATTGAGAGAAGAACTAATAGAATTGTTATTTTTTTCATCCTTTACCTTATTGATCAGTTCTATCAAAAAACTGAATTTATCGTATTTTAAATTGTTAAAATTTACCTTGGTAATGGGCATTCAGTCGAATGGAAAATCATCAACTTACAAACAATTTTAGATTTTATTTTTCCAAATAGCTTCCCAACTATAAGCATAAATGTATCCTGATTCTTTTATAATCAAGAAATCAGGACATACATCATCGCCCACCTATTTAAATTCGCCGTTCAACAAAAAAACCAAAATCATGATAGTACCAACACAAAAAAAATGGGTGTGTAGTTGTATTGCATTAGTAACACTTACCCTCTCCTTACAAGCGCAGGAAGTTATTATTCCTGATGCCCGATTTAAAAGAGCATTACTCGAAGATCATAATATTGACACCAATAACAACGGCAAAATAGAAGTTAGCGAAGCCCAGGCATATGCGCAGCATATATTTGTCTCCGGAAGTCAAATATCTAATCTTAAAGGTATAGAAGCTTTTAAAAACATTAATAGCTTATCAATTAGCAAAACTAGAATCAGAGAAATCGATCTTAGTAAAAACACAAAATTAATAGCATTGTTTTTCTATAAAAACTATAAAGTGACCGATTTAGACCTTAGCAAAAATACTAAATTAGAAAGTATAAGATGTAGCCGAAATAACCTAGAATCACTAACAATACTCAGCCGTGACTTAACTTTACTAGACTGTAGCTATAATAAGTTAAGCAAACTGTTTTTACCTAACAGTAGGAAAGTACAAGAACTGAATTGTCATAACAATAGGATAACCGAACTAAAACTAAGCAGACAAAAAGAATTAAAAACGTTGAATTGCCAATATAATAAATTAACACAATTAGATATAAATAACAGTACTAAATTAGAGGGATTATATTGTTCTAATAACAAATTAAAAAGCTTAAACACAAGCAAATACACTAAACTAGTTTACTTGTATACTTCCTTTAATAATCTAACAAGTCTAAATGTAAGTAAGAATACTAAATTGAAACAATTACGTTGTCATAGTAATAAGCTAAAGAGTTTAGATGTAAGTAAAAACACTACTTTGGAGATTTTAACATGTAACAGCAATAATCTAACTAACCTGATAGCATCCAATAACAGTAAATTAGATTATATGAATGCTCGATACAATTCTATTGATTGTATCGTAGGACATCCTGCAAATGGAGCTACATGGCTAAAAGATCCTGAAACAGAATTTTGCCCAGAAAAATCCAGAGTTATTTCCAGAACAGCAAAAAAAGAAGGTCTTTATCAAAAAGAGATCACAACGTATCCTAACCCAGTTCAAAACATACTGTACATACAAACTGGCCAGGTAGAAAAATCATCTGTAACCATAGCATTAACATCTCTAAATAATGGGAGAAGTAGTACCCAAAAACATATCCCAAATAACAAAGGTGTAGTTTCTATTAATATGAGTGCTTACAAAACAGGATTGTATACTATAAAAATAATAACCAAAGATCGAGTGATCACTCGTAAAATAGTAAAGCAATAAAAGAAGTATTATAAATACAGGGTAAACAAAAAAAGTAAAACTGCCTGAGAAGCTTTTCTCAGGCAGTTTTTTATTTTACCAAAAACACATCTCCCTCGTTCGATATAAAGTGGTAACCCTTACAAAACCGTTAGTTTTTAGATTCATTCTAAATTAATCCAGCTATTTAAGTTCTTATATTTATATACGACTTACTGACCGAAGTGTTCACTTCTTAGTAAATATTGACAACCTACAATTATCGTTTATGGAACACATTGCAATTATCGGAAATGGAATTTCAGGAGTTACTGCTGCCAGGCATATACGTAAAATGTCTGATAAGAGAATTACTATCATTTCTGCCGAGACCGATTATTTCTTTTCGCGTACTGCTCTTATGTACATTTATATGGGACATATGAAATTTGAACATACGCAACCTTATGAAAACTGGTTTTGGAAAAAAAACAGAATCGAACTTAAAAATGGTTTTGTTTCCGAAGTTAA
The DNA here is from genome assembly GCF_000626715.1 of Aquimarina atlantica. Taxonomy (GTDB): domain Bacteria; phylum Bacteroidota; class Bacteroidia; order Flavobacteriales; family Flavobacteriaceae; genus Aquimarina; species Aquimarina atlantica. The sequence goes on from NZ_AQRA01000013.1 coordinate 73,335, forward strand.
TCACCAGGCTAATGAGCTTGTATTTGCGAGTGGAGAAACTATGAGCTATGACAAACTGATTATTGCAGTAGGTTCTAAACCTAATAAATTTGGTTGGCCAGGTCAGGATCTCGATGGGGTTATGGGTATGTACCACAAACAAGACCTTGAAAATTTAGAAAAACATGCCCCCAATAATCAAGTGTGCAAACGTGCCGTAATTGTTGGAGGAGGATTAATCGGTATCGAATTAGCAGAAATGCTTCATTCTCGTAATATACCAGTTACATTTTTGGTACGCGAAAATAGTTTTTGGAATGCCGTCCTACCTGCCGGTGAAAGCGGGATGATTAATAGACATATCCAAAATCATCATATTGATCTTAGACTAGGCGTAAACCTAAAAGAAATAGTTGCTGATGATAACGGCAAAGTCAAAGCTATAGTCGTACAAGAAACAGGAGAAGTTATTGATTGCAATGTCGTTGGATTAACCCCAGGTGTGTCTCCTAATGTAGACTTTCTAAAAGATTCTGGTATCGAACTGGGTCGAGGTGTAAAAGTGAATAGATTTCTCGAAACCAATATCCCTAATATTTATGCTATTGGTGATTGTGCAGAACAACATGAAGCCATAGGAAATCGCCGTCCTATTGAAGCCGTTTGGTATACCGGTCGTATGATGGGAGAAACATTAGCACAAACTATCTGCGGAAACAGAACCGAATACAAACCCGGACATTGGTTTAATAGTGCCAAATTTCTTGATATCGAATATCAAACCTATGGTTGGGTATTTGGTAAACCCAAAGAATATGAACAGCAGTTTCATTGGATACACGAGGATGATACCAAGTGCATTACAGTATCCTATCATAAAGAAACCTCAGAATTTTTAGGAATCAATACATTCGGAATCAGAATGAGACACGAAGTTTTTGATCGTTGGCTTACCGAAAAAAGAGATGTGAATTATGTGATGCAACATCTTGCTGAAGCCAATTTTGATCCAGAATTCTATTCGGCCTATGAGTCTGATATTCTTTCGGCTTATAACAAATCACAGCTTCAAACCAAAACCGTTTAAAAAACATAAACCTTGAAGGTTTTGAAAACCTTCAAGGTTTGAAAAAAAATATACGATGAGTAATAAATTAGATCATAGCATGTCTCTTGCAAATCCTAATACCAAGGGGGTTTCAATACAGCAAAAAATAGCTTTAGCCATAGGCTTGGTTGGGCTCTTTATTTTAGTCCTTGCCATTTTTAATACTAATTTCCCAAATCAAGGAGTGTTTTTAGTCCTCTCTCTGGTACTAATTACAGCAGGTACCCTATTATTTGCAAACGACTTATACTTAAAAAAACTAGAAGGAATCAAAAATGATGGAGTCTGGTTTAAGTCTATCTCTTCGAGAGGTGTTTTAGGGTGGCTCACCGGGGTAGGACTAACTGCTTTTTATATTGTGTTATATTTTAAAGCAGAACTACTGGGATTAGGTACTAATGGTGAAGCCAATACGGGATTAGTGGCTTTATTCGATCCTTTAAGTAGAATTTTAAGTGGTAACCCTGCCAGCCAATGGTTTGTATACGGAACTCTTTATACTGTAGCCATCATTGCTTTTGGGTATAAGTTTATTCTAAAATACAGGCACAATCGCTACCAGCAAATACGAACCGTTTCTGTAATGTTTTTTCAACTTGGATTCGCATTCCTGATTCCAGAATTTATGGCAAGACTAAATACTAGTCCAGATTATAATCTTCCTTATTATGACCTAAAAAGTGTATGGCCTCTTAATTATTATTTGTTTGATGGATGGTCTATTGATGGCCTCTTATCATCACAAAATCTTGGGCTGGGAATGCTAATTTTTGGAGTGGTATCTATCTTTGTAATAACTCCTATTTTAACCTACAAATTTGGAAAAAGATGGTATTGCTCATGGGTTTGCGGCTGTGGTGGATTAGCAGAGACTGCAGGAGATTCATTTAGACAATTATCCAGTAAAAAAATGAGCGCATGGAGAATAGAGCGTTGGTTAATACATACTGTTTTAGTTTTTTCTGTAGTGATGACCATAGCAATGATATATACATATTTGGGAAGTGATCCGAATAAATATTGGTTAACCCGAGGTACTTTTCTTGCAGGGGCGGCTATTTTTCTAACTCTTGTTTTTGCAATAGTGATGATTTTTAAAAGAAAAGAACTAGGTAAAGATGCCAGATATGGTGCAATTGGATACTTTGTAATTATAATTTCATTTCTGGTAATGCACTATACAGGTACTACAAATGAAGTGTTTTTTATTAAATCAGGAAGTCTTAGATCGGCCTATGGTTTATACATTGGTTCTATATTTTCTGGTGTTATCGGTACTGGCTTCTATCCTATTTTGGGTAACCGTGCATGGTGTAGATTTGGTTGCCCTATGGCAGCAATCCTTGGATTTCAACAACGTTTATTTTCTAGATTTAGAATTACCACTAATGGAGGGCAATGTATCTCTTGTGGTAATTGTTCTACTTATTGCGAAATGGGAATCGATGTACGTTCCTATGCTCAAAAAGGTGAAAACATAGTACGATCCAGCTGTGTTGGCTGTGGGGTTTGCTCTGCAGTTTGCCCACGTGGAGTACTAAAGCTTGAAAATGATGCACTAGACGGCCGTATCAATTCTAATGAGATTTTATTAGGTAATGATGTAGACTTAATGGATTTTGTAAATAAAAAATAACGTATTCTATTATCATTTTGAGCGATCCTAACTATTTAGGTATCGCTCAAAATGGTATTAAACAGTATGGTTTTATCTTTCTTAAGATTTTTCTTTTAGTTTAAATAAAAAAACATATGTATTGCTGTACCTTTATTAGGGCTGCTTTCTATTTCTAGAACTCCATTCTGTTTTTCAACCAGTTTTTTTACAATACTCAATCCAAAACCTGTTCCTGCTTCATTATTGGTTCCTGGCATAGATATATTTTGTTCTTCTAAAAAGAGTTTCTCTATGTATTCTCTTGTCATTCCAATACCATTATCTATGACAGAAACTTTTACCCTGGTATCCGATTGCTGGCATAAAACCTCTATTTTAGATTCTATATTTGAAAACTTAATTGCATTAGATATTAGATTCCTTAACACTGTCTCCATCATAATAGTATTAAGCATAAGGTTTAAATTCTTTGGGATTTTGTTTATTAAATCAATTTTCTTTGATTTTCTTTCTTGATCTGAAAATTTAAATACGTTTTCAACTATAACAAACAGAGATTGTTGTTCTAACAATATTTTGGATTCATCTTCATAAATACTCCAGCTTAATAAATCTTCTAATAATTGATATCCTTTATCTGCCGATTCTTTTATCAATTTTTCTATTTCTAATCTCTCTTCTTCACTATCTACTTCCTGTATCATTTCTGCCAATGATTTAAGTTGATGAAAAGGTGTTCTTAAATCATGTCCTATTATTCTTAAAAGTTGGTTTTTGGATTGATTTATTTCTTTTAAATTTTTATTCTTAATTAAAAGAAGATGATTGATGTTTTTTACTTTTCTCCTTAAATCTATATAGTTTTTTTGATAGAAATATACCATCAATCCAGAAGAAGATACTAGAAAAACCAAGAAGATAAAGTTTTCTTTAGAGTAATCTTTTCCTACCGTAAAGTAGCATAAGAAAGCTAAGACTATATTTATTCCTATTAAAATTATGATATGTTTAAAATGCACTAATATGCCAATTGTAAAGATCAGTAAAACAATAACTAATTCTACTTTAAGAAATAGTACTTCAAAATTATGATTAGGTATATAATACTCGATCCAGAAAGTAGCTATAATTGCTAACATGATGGAGTATGTTGTAAAAATTAAAACAAAAAGTCTATTTACAATATTGTTTTTAAATAATAAAAAGCAAATAACAATCCCAAAAATGAGAATAACGTTCCTAAAAAAATATATACTGTACTCTTCAATACTAAACTCTATAAGCCCATGAAAAGCAATACCGACTACAATAAGAAAAACAGGTGCTAATACTGCATCAAACGGAAAATAAGAAGATTTTCTTTCTATTTCTTTATCCATATATATAATCATTTGATTATAAACAGCCTTTTTTTAAGATAGAGATGATTACGAAAAGATTTTTGCACTATAGTTAAATATACTAAAAAAAATCATAATACCCACTACCATAAACACTTAACACGGACATCTTTTAGCTAAAAAATGCTTTAATTCTTATCCTCCCAAAAAAAAATGTTGGGATTAGCAATTATTTTCGTCTAAGTATAAAATTAAAGAGTGCAAAGTGATATTTAAACTTTTCATATCTATATTAATATTTCCGGTTTTGACACAGCATATGGTTTCTACAAAAGAATATCATTATGAGTACTATCCTAATGGTGTACTTAAAGCTGAAGGATGGAAATCAGGAGAGTACAAAGTAGATTTTTGGCATTTTTATCATCCCAACGGAAAAGTATCAAAAGAAGGACATTTCAGAAATAATAAAAAAAATGTGTATTGGTATAATTCTTGAGGATTCCTCTCACTAATTTAAACATGTATTATACCCTATGAAAAACTCTCTGTTCTTACTTCTTTTTTTATGTTTTATTCCTTGCGTTTCGCAAACCTTAAAAATAGACGAATTAACATCAGATGATTACCTGTCTGATTTGTCTGTACTAAATCAACTTATAAAAAAGCAACATCCAAATCCTTATAAAATAATCTCTGAAAAAGAGCAATTAAAGGAAAAAAAACAGGCTCTAACTCTCTTAAAAAAAACGCCTTCATATCCTAATTTCCTAAAATGTATTAATAGAATTGGTGATGGGCATTTGGCATATGGTCCTCCTGATGAATTTACCTACGACATGATCGAAAACTCATCTTTTTTTCCTTTTCCTGTATTTGTTAAAGACCATAGAATATTTACCAATATAAAAAGCAAAATACTTCCTTATGGCACAGAAATAACTAGGATTCAAAATATTACTACACAAGAATTAGTAGACAGAATGAATAAACATATTCATGGAGATAATTATAGTGTGACCAAAACAGCGTCAGAACTTACCTCTTCGTTCCCTTTATACTTCTCTAATCTTATTGAGAGAAACCCAAAAACATTTAAAATTGAATATTTAGATATAAAGACCAAAGACGTAAAAACGATAACCTTATCCTCTATCGATTATTACGAACTATACAGAATAGACAAACTATCTATTCTACCTATTAATAAATTAGAAAAAGAGAGTACCATACACCCTCATTATTATAAAGAGAAAAAAATTGGTGTGCTCACTGTAAATTCTTTCGATCTTACAGAAACTTATGCATATGAAGAGTTTAGCAAGTTTTTTAAGCGAGTTAATAAAGAAAAGTACAATAACATTGCTATTGATCTAAGAAATAATGAAGGAGGTAATCCCAATATAGCTGCTTTGTTATTTTCATTTATTACGGATTCTAGTTTTAAAAATGTATTTAATTATAGAGCTTCTAGTATTAAAATTGAAAAAGAAAACTTGCTTAATGATTATGGCAATCCTGCCGGGGAAGATGAAGTACGAGGTTTTGAAAACTTCTTGTATCAAAGATTTAACGAAACAAAAGACAGCCTCTATATTGGTAATGATCGACTAAAAGAAGGAGTTTTAGAAAATTTCCCAGCAGATAAAGACAATTTTAAAGGTAATGTATACCTAATTGTTGGTGGACAAACTTTTTCTGCTGCTGTTTATTTTGCTAAACTATTTAAAGATCACAATAGAGGAAAAACTATCGGAGAAGAAACCGGAGGTAATGAAAATTCAACCTTTGCAGGGTATTTTTTAACTTATAAACTCCCAAAAACAAAGTTACAGGTAAGAATTCCTATAACAGAATTATTTTTTGACAAGAACACAACATCAAAACATGGAATTATACCTGACAACAAAATTCCTATACAAAAATATTTAGAGTATTCTCTTTTAGAAAAAGATCCCGAAATACAATTTTTATTTGATACGTATTTGCATTAAAACAAGTAGTATTTATCACATCATAGAGTTAGAATAAAAGTCTGATTCTATGGTGTGGCCCCAAAACAACACCTCGAAATCATCAGTTTATATAGATTCAACACTATACAAAGTCTACATGACAACTAATATGCATAGGTTCTCATCATTGTAAATCTATGAAACCGTAACAAAGCATTTCAAATATTAAGATAATAATGATTATATCCAGAGTCTAACTCTGATGCAGTCTTTTTATCAAATAATTTTAAAAAAATGTTAGTATGGGCATTTACTTTCGTCTAAGAGTTCATATACAATTGTAACCATGATTCAAAAGCTTTGTATCCTTTTAGTTATGTTTTCCTTCTCTGGAAATCAAATCATAGCTCAAAAAGAATATCATTATGAGTATTATCCTAATGGTGTACTTAAAGCTGAAGGATGGAAATCAGGAGAGTACAAAGTAGATTTTTGGCATTTTTATTATCCTAACGGAAAAGTATCAAAAGAAGGACATTTCAGAAATAATAAAAAAAATGGGTATTGGTATTTTTACTCAGAAAACAGTAAATTATTGAAAGAAGGGCATTTTGTAAACGATAAAGCAGAGAAATGGTGGATTATTTACGATATTGCAGCCCAAATAACTCGAAAATATCAATATAAAAATAATAAAAAAGAAGGGTATTGTCTATTGTATAAAAACAATAAACTTTTTAAAGCCGAACGCTATATCAATGATAAAAAAACCGGTGAATGGACTGATATTTTTAGTTTTAAAAGAGACAATCCTAACGCTTCCTTATAAATGCCTCCCATTATAAACGTAATCATACCTGCTTTTAACGAAGAAGATTCCATAGCACATGTAATCAAAGAAATACCTGATATCGTTTCTGAAATTATTGTGGTAAGTAATGGTTCTACAGATCAAACCGAAAATGTTGCCAAAAAAGCGGGAGCAACAGTACTACAAGAAAAGCAAAAAGGATATGGTTATGCATGTTTGAAAGGGATGGAGTACATAGCATCAAAAGACACCAAACCAGATATCATTGTATTTTTAGATGGTGATTATAGTGATTACCCCGCAGAACTTACCCAAATAGTTGCACCAATTATAGAGCAAAATGTTGATTTAGTTATCGGATCTAGAGTCAAGCATCTACGTGAATCTGGATCTATGACATTTCCTCAAATTTTCGGAAACTGGCTTGCCACAGGGTTAATGAAACTTTTTTTTGGTGCAAAATTCACAGATCTCGGGCCTTTTAGAGCCATTAAGTATGACAAACTATTAGCCCTTGAGATGGTTGATAAAACTTATGGTTGGACAGTAGAAATGCAATTAAAAGTGTTAAAAAAACGTTATAATTATACCGAAGTCCCAGTGCATTACAAAAAGAGAATTGGCGTCTCAAAAGTTTCAGGAACCATAAAAGGTGCTATATTTGCAGGCGTTAAGATTTTAAGTTGGATTTTTAAATATAGCTTTACGTAATGGATATTGCTATCATCATAACCTACACATTAGCCTTACTAATCATATTTATGTATAGTTTGGCACAGCTCAATTTGCTTTTCAACTATCTAAAATCTCGAAAACAAGCTGATACTTCGCCAACTTTTGATTTTTCTAAAAAAGAAGAAATTCCGCATGTAACGGTTCAGCTACCAGTATTTAACGAGTTATATGTAATGGATCGTTTACTGGATAATATTGCCGAACTTGATTATCCAAAAGATAAACTCGAGATTCAGGTGCTGGATGATTCTACAGATGAGTCTGTTATTACTACAGCAAAACATATAGAAAAGCTGCAACAAACAGGTCTAGATATAAAACACATTTGTCGTGAAGATCGAACCGGATTTAAAGCCGGAGCGCTAAAAGAAGGGCTTAAGATTGCCAAAGGTGAGTTTATAGCTATTTTTGACGCAGATTTTTTACCTGGTAAGAATTGGTTATTGCAAACCATCCCATATTTTAAAGATCAAAATATAGGTGTGGTACAAACCCGATGGGGACATATTAATAGAGATTATTCGATGCTTACCAAAATTCAGGCATTTGCTTTGGATTTTCATTTTACTATGGAGCAGGTAGGTCGTAATTATAAAGATCACTTCATTAATTTTAATGGTACAGCTGGTGTTTGGAGAAAAACCTGTATTGAAGATGCCGGAAACTGGCAGGGAGATACATTAACCGAAGATCTTGATCTAAGTTATAGAGCACAATTAAAAAAATGGAAGTTTAAATACCTCGAAGAAGTAGAAACTCCTGCAGAACTACCAGTAGTTATTAGTGCAGCCAGATCACAACAGTTTAGATGGAATAAAGGTGCTGCAGAGAACTTTCAGAAACTATACTGGAAAATGCTTAGAGATAAAACCGTTCCTTTTAAAACTAAGTTTCATAGCTTTTTTCACTTACTAAATAGTAGTATGTTCTTATTAGTGCTATTGGTTGCTGTGTTAAGCGTCCCAGTAATGTATATTAAGAATAGTAATCCATTATTTAGCTGGTATTTTAATGTAATTGCATTTTTTGCTTTAAGTACAGTTATATTTTTCTTTTGCTATTGGTTTACTTTTAAAAAGATTCATGGTAAAGGATTCTGGAATTTTATGGAATATATAAAAATGTTCTTCACCTTTTTCTCTATTGCGATGGGCTTCTCTGTTCATAATTCTATGGCGGTTCTCGAAGGGCATTTTGGAAAAAAGAGTGAATTTATACGTACTCCAAAATTTAATATCAATACGCTAAAAGATTCCTGGAAAGGAAATAAGTATGTAAGCAAGAATATCTCTGGAAACACTATTATAGAAGCATTACTCATGGGATATTTTGGTTTTGCCTTATATAGCGCTTTTAAGCTCCAGGATTTTGGGCTATTCTTGTTTCATATTATGTTATTTCTCGGATTTGGATTTGTATTCTTTAAATCTGTAACATCTAAATTTTAATGTTTCAGCAATGGAAATATAACCGATTTTCCATTCTACTTATTGTTGCTGGGTTACTTTTTTACTGGAGTTTTTCTTATCAGTTAGAGCGCACAGATTTTACTAAAATGATCAGTCTTTGGGCTGCCTTATTTTTTGTTTCTTATAAAATCATTCAACTCAATCCTGGTAATTGGAAACTACTGGCCATTACAGCATTATTATTTCGGATGGTATTTTTGTTTGCTATACCCAATTTATCGCAGGATTTTTATCGATTTATATGGGATGGGCGTATGCTCCTCGAAGGTTTTAATCCTTACTTATCCCTTCCCGAGGCATGGATAGCACAAGGGGATGCTCCAATTGCACAAGCGCAAGAGTTGTACACCGGTATGGGTACGCTTAACGGAAGCCATTATACTAATTATCCTCCCGTAAGTCAGTTTTGCTATTTTATTGCAGCTTTATTTGCCAGTAAAAGTATTTTAGGGTCAGCAATGGTATTTAGGATACTTATCATTTTAGCAGATATCGGTACATTTTTCTTCGGAAGAAAATTATTACAATTATTTAATCTTCCCGAAAAAAGAATCTTCTGGTATATTCTTAATCCTTTTATCATTATAGAACTTACCGGTAACCTTCACTTTGAAGCAGTTATGGTATTTTTTATCATATGGTCATTATATCTTTTGCACAAAGGTTATTGGTACTGGGCCGCAGTTGTACTGGCACTTTCTGTTTCAGTGAAACTAATCCCTCTATTATTTTTGCCTTTATTTTTTCAGAAATTTATTCTTAATAAACAAAAGAGTTTCAATACATCTGGTCTTATTACAGGATTACCAAAACTAATGGGTTTTTATAGTATTGTTATAGGCACATGCTTTCTAACTTTTGCTCCTTTCTTATCAGGAGAATTTTTAGCCAATTTTAGCAAAACAATTACCCTTTGGTTTCAGACTTTCGAATTTAATGCAAGTATTTATTTTATTATTCGCTGGATTGGATATCAAGTAGTAGGATGGAATATTATTGAAACTACCGGTAAAATTTTACCCCTGGTGGTCATAGTGGTTCTTTTAGGCTTAACTTTCTTTAAAAATAACCGAAGTACTCCACAGCTAATTACAGGTATGCTTTTAGGTATTTGCGTCTACTATTTCTTATCAACTACAGTACATCCCTGGTATATCGCCGTACCATTATCACTTTGTATATTTACAAATTACAGATTTCCTATCGTTTGGTCATTTGTAGTTATTCTTAGCTACACTGCGTATCTTCATCCTGATTTTAAAGAAAACCTATGGATGGTAGGGCTAGAGTATCTTATTGTTTTTACTATCTTTAGTAAAGAGATTATAAAGGCCTACCAAAACAGAATTCATAATACATTAGAAAACAACTTATAAAAGCATATCAATTTTGAAAATTAATTTCAGGAAAATAGGTCGTAGATTCGCAAGATTTATAGTATTTATTGTTATTCTTATTCTTTCTGGATACTTGTTTTTATACCTAAGGCAAGAGCGTTTTTTCTTTAACCCAAAAACATTGGAAAAAGATTACGTTTATTCTTTTGATCAACCTTTTGAAGAGATCAATATCAACGTAGAAAAGGACATTACTCTTAATGCTTTGCTTTTTAAAACCAATACTACTAGCAAAGGCCTTATCCTATATTTTCATGGTAATGCCGGAGCAATTCATGAATGGGGAACACGTGCTTCTTTATATACCGAAAACAAATTTGATATTCTATTTGTTGATTACAGAGGCTACGGAAAAAGCGACAGTTTTTACGAAGAAGAATCAGAACTATATAACGATGCGCAAAAAGTCTATGATTATGCAAAGACACGATATGACGAAAAAAACATTATTGTTTTAGGCTTTTCTCTGGGAACAGGGTTTGCTGCCTATACTGCAGCAAAAAACAGACCTAAACTCCTTATACTCGAAGCTCCTTATTATGCCTGGAATGATTTTATAGCAAGTATTGCTCCGGTGCCCAAAATGCTTATCAATTATGAGATACCTTCTTATAAATTTTTAAAAGAAGTAACCTGTCCTATTCAGATTTTTCATGGTACTCATGATTTTCTAATTAAACCAGAAGAAAATTCTAAACGACTAGAAGCCTTATATCCAGAAAAAATCAAACATACAATGATCAAAGGTGCTGGTCATAATGGTATCTATATCACAAAACAATACTATGATGAGCTCAAGAATTTGTTAGAACGGTATTAATAAAGATGTATCTCAAGGCAGGTTCTCTTTAGTTTAAAAACAAGTTTTGTAAAATTAAACCAGACCTCACAGATCTTAGAGATCTGTGAGGTCTAAATTATAAAGAGGTTATTTTATTAGAGATTTCCTTTATTTTAAAAGTCCATCTACATCATCCTAAGATTAATCACTTCTTGTTCTGTAAGTATTCTCCAGTGGCCACGAGGTAAATCTTTTTTGGTTAATCCTGCAAAGATCACTCTATCTAATTTGACTACACTATAATTAAGGTGTTCAAAAAGCTTATGGATAATTCCATTTTTAGAAGATTGCAATTGAATTCCTATTTCATTTTTAGACGCACCTTCTATATAAGAGATTTCATCTACATTTATAAAACCTTCTTCTAATTTGATTCCATTCTCTATTTTCTGAAGATCTTCATATTTTAGGTTACGTTCTAATTCTACATGAAATATCTTACGAACTCCACTTTTATGATGTGTTAGTTTCTTTTCTAAATCTACATCGTTGGTAAAAAGTAATAATCCGGTTGTATTTCTTTCTAGTCTACCTACTGGTTTTAATACAGATTTAGAGGCATTTGCCACTAGATCCATTACTGTTCTCGTTTTCTCGGGACTAGTACTGGTTACAAAACCTTTAGGTTTATTAAGGAGCACATATTCTTTTTTATGAGGAGTAATGAGTCGTCCATCAAACTTAACCTCATCGGTAAGTTTTACTTTATATCCCATTTCGGTAACTGGCTTACCATTTACCCATACACTTCCTGTTTTAATATATAGATCGGCATCTCTTCTTGAGCAAACCCCAGAATTAGCTACATATTTATTAAGTCTTATTTCATCAGAATCAGTGAGTTTTTTTGGTGCTGTATTACTAGCCTTTTTTGCAAATGACTTACTCTTTACATAAGGTTTATTTCCATAATTGGATTTACCTTTATCATTTGCATTCGATCTACTCTTTCCTTTTCCTTCCTGTCTTCTGCTAGTTTTCCCTTTACCAGAATTATCTCCGCGACTCATATCTTAAATTTTGTGCAAAGATAATTGTTTATAGCATAGGTACAACATCTATTATTCATCAAACCGAACTGTACTTTGGCGCTTTCTATTTACATGTAATTGGGTCACATCTGGTCTCGAATAATGCCCAACAGGATCAAAATTCTGACGTTCTTGTAACACTTTGCTAAAATCCAACGTTTCGATTAACAAGCCTTCTTTATGTAATACAGGTTTCATTACCCATTCTCCATCAGGACCTGCAATACATGAGCCTCCATTACCTAAAACATCAGGAGCTTTCTTTAAAATCTCATCTAAATGTGGTGTAGTTTTAGGAAAATCTTCTGTTCGCATCAAACTAGAAACCGAAATCACATACGAGCGAGATTCTCTGGCAATAAAACGAGTAATATCTTTGGTGTTATAATCACTACCAGGCCATACTGCTATATGTAGATTTTCTCCCTGTCCGTATAATGCTGCTCTGGGTAATGGCATCCAATTTTCCCAACAGTTTAATCCTCCAACGGTAAAAGCCTTTAATGGATGTACCAGCAATCCATTACCATCTCCCGGTGCCCAGGTTAATCGTTCTTCGTACGTAGGTTGTAGTTTACGGTGTACAGATTTAATCTCTCCTTTTTGATCAATATATACCAATGACGCATACAAGCTATGTCCTCCCCGATCTATCGGTCGTTCAATGATTCCTAAATATATTGCAATATTGCATTCGGCAGCAAGTTCACATATGGTATCCAAATCTCCATTTTCGATAACAATAGAATTCTGAGCATAATGCGCATGAATCTCTTTTTGAATCTTACTATCGAATTTTGCACCATCTGTTAATGACACCCAAAACGGATATCCTGGTAATAACGATTCTCCAAAAACGATAAGTTCTGCTTTTTTAGAAGCTGCCTCAGCAATAGAATTTTCAATTTTTTTAATTGTAGCTGTTTTATCTAACCAAACCGGAGAGATTTGAGCCAATGCAACTGTTAGTAATTGATCTTTCATGAAAATGTATTAATGGTATATATTTATTCTTAATGATCACATGTTTTTAAAAGATTTTCAAAATATAATTAACAAATAGTTAACATCTAAAAAATTGATTTGCAACACATTAAACATCACAAAAGTGATATGGTAAAACCTTAATTTAACCTTATGGTAACATTAGAATTCTATTAAAAACCTAAAAATCGGCATTGTTATCATGCAAATGTTAAGGATTTACTATTCTATAACCAATTTTATATCCATTCTTAAAAAGTAAACATATAAAAAGTATTTATTCTGCAAAGTTTAATTTACGTTAAAACATATGCCTTTTAACATAATCGTAATCATTGTAATACATTCTAATAAAATAAAAAACAAAAATATTGGAGTATTCGATTCTACATTTGCCCTGTACAATTAAAACAAAATAATAGTTCAAGCTCAAATCTTAAAAAACAAAAAAATGAAAAAGTTAACAATTTTATTCGCAGTATTCGTATTAGGGTCAACGCAAATTTTTGCTTTAAATAACCCTATTAATTCTGAACAACAATTAAGAAAACAAATTGCAACTCTTTTAGAGAGTCCAGAAATTAAATTAGACAAGCAACATCTTAAGGCAAATATCGAATTTACTTTAAACGGTGAAGGAGAGATTGTAGTTTTAACTGTAGATTCTGAAGATCTTAATGTAAAAAGTTTTGTAAAATCAAGATTGAACTACAAAAAAGTAGATTCAAAAATATCAAACATAGGAAACAAAGTATTTAAAATTTCTTTAAAGATTTTAAAGCCAGAAAGAGTATAAACTTTCTGCCCATACATGATTAAGGAAGCAGTTGTATATATCTACAGCTGCTTTTTTTTTATCAACGCTAGAAGCCCAGAATCAAAATAGTTACTATTCTTTTTGAGACTAATTCTCTATACACAATAGAGTAACGTTTTATAATTCTGAACTAAATCTCCTCTCAAATTTTCTAAATCTTTTATCATTTCTCTCATGATCAACATCAAAAACAAAAATGTTGCATGAACAAAAATACCTCCCTGATCCATCTATCATTCTATGTTCTCAAAATAAATTACAATATTATATTTCGCAGTAAGTTCATGCATGGTATCCACAATTTTCTATAACAATCGAATTCTAGACATAATGGGGATGAATTTCTTTTTGAATCTTACTGTCGAATATTTTCTATCTGTTAGTGATATCCAAAACAAATAGCTTGATAATAATCACTGTTCAAAAACAATAAGTTCTGCTTCTTTATAAACCGCCAGGATAATATAATTTTCGATTTTTAACAGCAGCTTTTACCTTATTAGAGATTGGGGTCAATGTAAGAATGAGTAATTGATTTTTCATTAAAGTGTTTTAATGATAATATATCTATGTCATCGACAATCCGGTTTTTAGGAAATCCCCAACATATAGTTAACAATTAATTAACATATAAAAAATTGATTTTCAATGCATTAAATACCAAAATTGTCTTGCGGAAAAACCACAACTTAACATTAAGGTAACATTAAAAATCCATCAAAAAATTAAGAATCAATACTATTATAGTACAAATATTAAAGATTTACTAATCAACAATCCATTTCATATCCATTCCCAAAAAAGAAGCGTAAAAAAGTACTTATTCTGTAAAGCTTAATTAATGTTAAATTCCTTTGCAATTAACCTTAACTTAACAATTATGAAACATTATAGTAACGCTAAAAATCAAAATAACAAAACATTCGACTCTACATTTGACATGCAATATCATAGTAACCAATATTTTATAAACTTAATTTAAAACCACAAAAAATGAAAAAGTTAACCGTTTTATTTGCAGTATTCATATTAGGATCAATGCAAGTTTTTGCTTCAAACAACAACCTTATTAATTCTGAACAACAATTAAGAAATCAAATTGCCACTCTCTTAGAAAACCCAGAATTTAAATTAGACAAGCAGCAACTTAAGGCAAATATCGAATTTACTTTAAACGGCGAAGGAGAGATTGTAGTATTAACTGTAGACTCTGAAGATCTTGATGTAGAAAGTTTCGTAAAATCAAGACTAAACTACAAAAAAGTAGATTCAAAAATAACAAACATAGGGAACAAAGTATTTAAGATTTCTTTAAAAATCTTAAAGTCAGAAGGAGTATAAACTTTCTTCTTAAACATGATTAATAAAGCAGTTGTATATATGTACAGCTGCTTTTTTTACCAGAGAATTCTATCCAGAATCATATGTACATCAATTAGAATAATACTAAATGTCCCTGCGACAATAATAAGTTTTAAAATATTGTGCAACCAAACATAATGTGTTCTTCCTTTTGATCTC
This sequence comes from Aquimarina atlantica, assembly GCF_000626715.1. Taxonomy (GTDB): domain Bacteria; phylum Bacteroidota; class Bacteroidia; order Flavobacteriales; family Flavobacteriaceae; genus Aquimarina; species Aquimarina atlantica. The sequence continues at coordinate 88,941 of NZ_AQRA01000013.1, forward strand.
CATAAACCAAATAAAAAGGCAAAAAGGAGTATAATACACGCATAAAAATACAGATACATAAATCCTATCTCATATCGGGTGAGCAATAAATAAATAGGAACACAAGAAGCCAGAATCAAAATACTAACTATTCTTTTTGAGACTAACTCTCCATACACAATAGGTATTGTTTTATAGTTCTGGGCCAAGTCTCCTCTTAAATTTCCTAAATCTTTAATCATTTCTCTCATGATCAACATTAAAAACAAAAATGTTGCATGAACGAAAATAACTTCGTCAAAGTTTTTATAATAAATAAATACAGCAAAAAATGGAGTTATTGCTAATAGAGAAGCAACAATATTTCCAACAATAGGAAATTTCTTTAGTTTATGAGAATAAAACCATATCCCGAAAATATATAAAGAGAAAAAAACAACTGCTCTAAAAGAAACATAACTGGCACATACTACAGAGAGAAAATTAAGGACAAAATATCCTGTGAGTTTTGTACGTTGACTCACTAATCGATCCAGCATGGTTTTTTGCGGCCTATTGATTAAATCTTTTTCTTTATCATAAAAATTATTAATAATATACCCTGCTGCTATCACACCGGAAGAAGCTAATACAATAACAAATAGATTTGGATCCAGAAGAACATTTCGCAACCTGATCTGAGGTGCTAAAATAAATATTGAGGTAAGATATTGCGCAAATACAATAATCAGGATATTATATCCTCTAACTACAGAAAATAAACTCAATAGTTTGAGAAAAATGAGTTTATTTTTTCTGGTAAGCATAACAATGCTTATTAAAAATTGTAGACTACCTCTAACTTATAATCCTTAAGTGAAGCCTGTGCTTTATCAAAATCCTGCGTAAATCCTAAAATATAACCACCACCGCCAGAGCCACATAACTTAAGATAATAATCATTGGTTTCTATACCATGTTTCCATAAAGTGTGAAATTGCTTTGGTATCATCGGCTTAAAATTATCTAAAACCACATGAGATAGCTCTTTTATATTAGAGAATAGTGATTTAACATCTCCTTTTAAGAAATCGTCTACACAGGCGTCTGTATATTTTACAAACTGATTTTTGAGCATACTACGAAACCCTTCTTGCTTCATGTTTTCCATAAAAATACTTACCATTGGTGCAGTTTCACCAACAATACCACTATCTAATAAGAAAACAGCGCCTTTTTTATTCTCTACACTTTGCGAAGGAATTCCTGCAGGTTCGATATCATCTTTAGAATGAATAAGAATAGGTAAACTAAGATAACTATTTAAAGGATCTAGTCCAGAACTCTTTCCATGAAAGAAAGATTCCATAAGTCCAAAAATCTCTTTCAGTTTTAATAATTTATCTCGGGTAAGATTTTCTAACACTGTAATTTTATTAGCTGCGTATTTATCATAAATAGCCGCTACTAATGCACCGCTACTTCCTACTCCATATCCCTGAGGAATACTACTATCAAAATACATCCCAGAATTGATATCTGAATGAAGTTTTTCGAAATCAAATTTTACAATTCCTTTATCTTGAATCTCTTCGAGATAGGTCGCAAAATTTCTAAGGTTTTCATTAGATTGTATAGCCTCCTGATCAGGAGTTTCTGACACTTTTAATGCACCTTTAAAAAAATTATAAGGTATAGAAAGACCTTTAGAATCTTTAATAATACCATATTCTCCAAACAAAAGTATTTTAGAATAAAATAACGGTCCTTTCATTTATTTATATTGTTTTAGAGATTAGATAAAAACCTTAACGATTACAATAATCATTGCTTTGTATGATTAAAGATTTTTTTAATCGGGTTAATTTTATCATCTCTATAAGTAATTATATCTAATTTGTCGCCTTACCAGGATAAAGTTACACTATTTTTGCACCTAATCCTATTTTGTCACAAATATACTGTCCATTCTGACAATACGCAACTAACTCGTTGGTAATGAAATCTAAAACTTGATTTTTTTCGGTATTTGGGTACAACACATGAACATTTGCTCCAGCATCTAGAGTAAAACAAACTTTTGATCCTGTTGTTGCCCGATACTCCCAGATTTTATGAATTACAGATAACGTATTGGGTTTCATTAATATAAAATAAGGCAAAGAAGTCATCATCATTGCGTGTAGTGTCAATGCTTCACTTTCTACTATCTCGATAAAGGTATCTAAATCTCCAGAAATTAATACCTCTTTTAATTTAGTAATATTACTCGTTGCTTGTTCAAATCGTTTTTCTGCAAAAGGATGACCGTACATTAGGTTATGACCTACACTACTACTTACTTGTTTTTCTCCTTTATCGATTAGCAAGATTGTATCCTGATAATCATTAAAATTTTGATGAACCGGAAACGGAAACGGTATTGCATATGCATCACTACTCCCATTTATATCTGAATGTTCTCCCCAAACGGTAACTGGTCCTTCTATACTTCGACATGCACTCCCCGAGCCCAAACGAGCTAAAAAAGAAGATTTTTGAAGACATTCTGAATCTGAAATATCTGGGTTTATCTTTTTTTCTAACTGCATCAGGCAATATGCCAATGCACTCATTCCACTAGCTGATGATGCAATCCCACTACTATGCGGAAATGTATTACTGGTTTCTATTCTGAATGTATATTGCTTCAGGAAAGGAAGATATTCTTGAATCCTTTCGAAAAAACTTTGAATCTTAGGTTTAAAATCTGGTTTAGGTTTTCCTTCAAAAAGGAGTTCAAAATCAAAACCTCCTCCTGCATTATCTCGTCTTTTATATGCTAAACTTGTTGTTGTTTTACAAGTGTCCAACGTAAAGCTAATTGATGCATTCTCAGGTAATTGCACAGGTTTTTTCCCCCAATATTTAATTAGAGCAATATTACTGGGTGAGGTACAAGCGATTATACCTTCTTCGGGTAATTTCGAAACTATAGGTAAGGTAAACTCTGGATAATCCGACATAGTATACAATGATTTTAAGCAAAGATAAGTGTATCCTATATTTTAATCTGTTTTATACATTAGAAAATCTGGTATGGATCGAAATTATATGAACCATTATTACTTTATTTTATTTTTTAATTTAATTCAGGATTATCGATAATCGTGCAATACCAAAATTAAGAAAGTACAAATACTTGTTATACTTTTAAAATTCTAATGCATAAAGCGGGTTTAAGCGTATTGGTAGTAAAAATAAATTGCTATTTTAGTACTGCGCTAACTTGTTTCAATGAAAAAAAAGTTATTTCGTATTGGTATTGCGGTATTGGTATGTGGTTTGATCGGATTTTTGAGTAGTATTGCTACCCAAACTTCTGTTAATACGTGGTATGCTGCTTTAAATAAACCTTCTTTTACTCCACCAAATTGGATCTTCGGACCAATGTGGGTTCTGCTGTATATTATGATGGGAATTGCAGCCGGAATTGTTTGGAGCAAAGGCTTTTATCATAAATGGGTAAAAACTGCGTTATATCACTTTGGATTTCAATTGTTACTCAATGCTGCGTGGTCTATTTTTTTCTTTGGACTACAAAACCCATTGATTGCACTATTGGATATAATTGCCCTATTTATCCTATTGCTGTTTACCATTAAATGGTTTACTGTAGTAAATTCTACCGCTGCCTACCTACTTATCCCTTATGTTGTTTGGGTTGCTTTTGCGACTGCTTTAAATTTTGGCATATGGCAACTAAATTAAACCAGGAATAAGGAATATGATTTTTTATGAGTAAAAAAGCAATAGTCTTACAGACTACTCTAGAATTAATAACTAAACAAGGCATCCATGCCACATCTCTTTCTCAAATTATCAAAGAATCAGGCGTAGCAAACGGAACTGTATATCACCATTTTAAAAACAAAGAAGAGATCATTACAGAACTCTATTTAATGCTTACCCAGGATTTTGGCACTGTTGTTATGCGTAATACCCCAGAAGACGACATAAAGAAGCAATTTACCGTAATGTGGCTTAATCTGTTCTATTATTTTGTTAATAATCCTCTTGCTTTTATATTTTCTGAACAGATTGCGCGTTCCCCAGAAATCCCTCAATCCTTAAAGGATAGAGCAAGGCAATACTATGGCGAAATCGAAAGCTATTTTAAAAAGGGCGTAAAACAAAAGGTCTTTAAATCCTATAACACCCTAATTATGGAAGAACTCTTCTTTGGTAATGTAGTATCGCTGGTAAAGATTCATGAGAATGAGCAAGTAAAATTACAGGAAAAACATATCAATCAAGCTATAGAGATTTCCTGGAGAGGTTTTTTGAAGGATCAAACCATTATTTAATACAAATAGATAGAAACAATACAAAAAACACATCCTACTTTTCAGAAGGATGTGTTTAAGTTAGTATTAAACTTGTTTAATACAGTTAATTAAATACAATATTTACACAAGAGTCTTTATACAGGTTCTTTAGTGCAAATTCTACCGCTTTTCGAGAGTTACTCGTTTGCCCTATTAATCTTCCTTTATAAGTAAGTTTTCCTGTATCTTCATTCCAATAATACTCTTTACTATCAGATTTAATAATGCGTTTTTTGTCTTTTATCATTACTTGAAAAGCATTAAGTTCCTGGCTATATTCGAGGCCAGATGGGAAATATACTTCGGCAATAAACTTAGTTGTACCTTTCTCATAAAAATAGCAAACACATTCTCCTATATCTTTTGCTTCAGAGACCCGAACCATATTATTTTGTACGATCTTCCATCCGCCATTAACACGTATAGCAACCACATCCATTAACATAGTACCTTTTTCGGCAAGTCTTTTATCGACAAATGATTCAAAACTAATAACTGCAGAAATAGTTCCTGCTCTTTCTTTTTGACTTTGAAAAACGACTTTATCTATGGTTAATCTAAATTGATAATTATTATCATTAACAATATCACTTAATTGAGAAGAAACATCTTTTTTGGTGTAATTTTTTCTCACTAAAGCTCCAGACAAGTTAACATAGACAGTATTCCCTCTATATTTTTCGTCAAACAAATTCAGTACATCTTCTTTTTGGGTTCCCTGGGTTAATGCATTCATTTTATTGATATAATCCACTAATAACTCTTTTATGGGATCATTCTCATTAAATGCTTTAACCAAGTGAACACTACTAAATAAAAATATAAGGGTAAGAATAAAAGTAATTTTTTTCATAGTGGTGGGGTATTAGTTAAACCTTATTAAGATACGAAAAATTACTCAGAATCGCTAATATTAGCGCACTATTATTTATCTCAAATTACTTAATTCCAATACCTTAATTACTGTTTTCTTGAAGTTTTTGACAATGGGATTATACTTTATTTTTTCAAAAACTACCCAGATGTGATTGCTTTTGCTGCAATAAAAGCTCCGGTCCAGGCATTCTGAAAATTAAACCCTCCTGTAATCGCATCTATGTTTAATACTTCTCCTGCAAAATATAAATTATGATACTTCTTACTTTCAAAAGTTTTAAAATTAACCTCTTTAAGATCAATCCCTCCTGCAGTTACGAATTCTTCTTTAAATGTACTTTTTCCTTTTATCACAAAAACCCCTTGTGTAAGCTGTTCTGATAATGTTCTAAGTTGCATTTTACTTACATCGGCCCAGCGTGTATCATTTCTTATTTCTGAAGCCAAAATCAAACTCTGCCAAAGTCTTTTTGGTAATTCAAATTGAGTGTATTTACTTATCTGCTGTTTTGGATATTTATTTTTTAACGCTTTAAGTTCTTCAAAAGCCTCTTGCTGTGAATAGTACTGAAGCCAATTCACTATAATTTCAAAATGATACTGACATGCATTGAGTTCTATAGCACCCCAGGCCGAAAGTTTTAGAATTGCCGGTCCACTCATCCCCCAATGTGTAATTAACAGTGGTCCTTCACTCGATAGCTTCGAGTTTTTGACTTGTACCGAGGCATTTGTTACCACACCAGGTAGATTTACAATTCTTGAATCTTTACTATTAAAGGTAAATAACGAAGGAACCGCATCAACAGTCTGATGTCCTAAATCCTGAACTATCTTCCAGATTTTAGGATTACTCCCAGTAGCAATCATTAACATGGTAGTCCTAAAATCTCCCTGACTGGTTTCTACAAGCCATTGTTTATCTTCTTGATAGAAATTTTTAACAGCATGGTTTTTTAAAATTTCAACCCCATATCGTTTTGCTTCCGACAGAAAACAATTGATAATCGTTTCTGAAGAATCTGAAACCGGAAATATCCTACCATCATCCTCTATCTTAAGTGCTACTCCACGACGATCAAACCATTCCATCGTATCACCTGTCATAAATGTATGAAAAGGACCTTTGAGTTCTTTTTCTCCTCTTGGGTAATTTTTACTTAATTCATTAGGAATAAATTCTGCATGAGTAACATTGCATCGCCCACCACCAGATACTCGAACTTTGGACAGTACTTCTTTTCCTCGTTCCAGAATAGCTATTTTTAGTTTTGGGTCATTTTCTGCTACATTAATAGCTGTAAAAAAACCAGCTGCACCGCCACCAACAATTATTAAATCATAGTTCATCATGCAAAATTCGGAAAATCTGTGATGATACCCTCAACTTTCCATAATTTTGATTGCTCAATTTGCATTGTTGTAGTTATAGTCCATACGTATATGTGATATCCCCGATCTTTGGCAAGATTTACCTCATCCTGGGTTAATGAGAAAATTGGAGGGTGTATAGAAAATGCTTTTAACCTCTCTGCTACAGCTAAAGCTTGGGTTATATTTTCTTCAGTTAACACCCCTATTTTAAAATTAGAAGTAGCTGCTTTTAGTTCGAATAACTGAGAGTGATCAAAACTAGAAATGATAAAATGATCGTATTCCCAATCTGTATTTTCGATATATTCTTCTAGTAATCTAATCGTGGGTAGAGCCGTATTTTTTCCTTTCAACTCTATATTAAGTTCACATTGCCCATCGATCATATCCAGCACTCCACGCAATGTAGGTATCATAAATCCTTCTTTTGTTTCAAACTGTTGTAACTCCTGCAAAGTAAACTCTGATACATTTCCTGTACCATTGGTAGTTCTATCCAGAGTTTCATCATGAATAACTACCAATTCTCCACTTTTACAGCAATGTACATCTACCTCAACTCCATCTACTTTATAAAGCAAAGCTTCAGCGATTGATTCTACTGTATTTTCGGCAACTAAACCTGCTGCACCACGATGTCCGAATACTTTCATGAGTTATCTAATTAATTTTCAGTCTTTCTACAGGTTCAATACAGCTTCTGTCTAGACCATTATAATTGTTATCTATGCTCCCTTAAGCACATCAAAGAGTGTATTTATTATTTTACAACCTTAATTATATGTTATTATATTAATACCAAAGAAACTAAAATTGTTATTTTTACGACAACTTAACATCACCCAAAGGTAACAATCTGTTATTATAGTACATGAACCTATGAATACTACCGAGGATCACAAAATTTTGGAAGGTATCGTTACCGGAAATGAGGTTGTCATTACTACATTTTATAGAAAAAACCTGCCTTATATAAGGCAATACGTTCTACAAAATTCTGGTAATGAAGAGGATGCCGAAGATGTGTTTCAGGATGCGTTGATTTTGGTATATCAGAAATTAAAAACAGATTCTCTGGAGTTACATTCTTCATTACGAACCTATTTTTATGGGATTTGTAAAAATATGTGGAGAAACCGATTACGAAAAAACAAAAAAATGATCATCACAGAAAAATTACCTGAAGATGCAGAAATAATTACTCCTACAGTGATTCAAGACATAGAATATAAAGAACGAGAGCATGTGTATCGCAGGCACTTCTTAAAACTAAGTGATACGTGTCGTGAAGTACTGAGCTTACTTTTTCAAGGAAATAGCATGAAAGATATTGCACATATCACAGGATATTCTGAAGGATATACCCGAAAGAAAAAATTTGAATGTAAACGATATCTAATAGAAATGATCGAAAAAGATCATGCCTATCAAGAATTACAACTAAACCCTGAAAAAGAATTATAGTATGGAAAGAACTCCAGAAATATTCGATAAAATAGAAGGGTATCTTTCACATACGTTACCTGAAGAAGAAATAATTGCTTTTGAAAAAGAATTAGCTGCTAATCCAGAACTGCATGAAGAAGTTGAAAAGCACAGAGCTCTGCATAAAACCTTAAGCGATCAGGATACTTTAGATTTCAAAGAAAAATTAATGCAGATTAGCACTACCATCAAAGAAGAACAAGACACCACCTCTACTTCGATATCTGCTCCTTATTGGAAAATTGCAGCATCTATTGCTATACTATTGGGTGTAGGAATGTTATTATGGTATACCTATATCAACTCGTTTAACAATACTCAAGATTTGTATGGCGCCTATTATGAGCCCTTTCCTGTAGAAGATGCAATGAGAGGTAATACTAATAATGAAGAAATGCAGAACATTGTAAAAAACTATGCCAAAGGTGCTTATGATTCTGTCGCTGTTATGTTAGAAAAACAACCAAATTTAGATAACCAACTACGGTTATACCTGGGCAATAGTTATTTAAATATTAATCAGGAAGAAAAAGCTGTTTCTTCGTTTAAAGACATTAATAGTAACGGTAAGTATTATGAAGTTGCCAAGTGGTATTTATCGCTCACCTATTTAAAATTAAATACTCCTAAAAAAAGTATTCCACTTCTTAAGGAAATTATTACTTATAATGGGGCTTATAAGGATAAAGCTACAAAACTACTTAAAGCCTTAGAAAAAAACAGGTAATATTTTATAACATATCAATTTATATTGAACCGTACAGACGACCAGAAAGAGCTCTAAAACAAAACCAACACAACTCTATAAAAACACTAGTCTCTTTTCTCTCACACTATATACTACAGTCAAAGCACTTGTTTTTCGGCACATCGTATTCACAACTATAGCACTCAGAACAAAACATTTATAACCAATCAAACTAAAAAAAGTATCCGTTAAAAAAATAGGATATGCGAGGTAACAAAATTATATGTCGTGACATAAATATATGAACCCCATATATATTGATTAATCTAATAATTCAATCTTCACTCTAAAGAAATAATTATGAATGTTATCATCAAACACGTTGAGCTTATGAATCGAATCGACCAACTAATTCGTTTAAAAGCTACAGGAAACCCTGTAGAGCTAGCAGAACGATTGGGAATTTCAAAAACAAAACTCTATCGTATCATCAACATCATGAAGGAACTAAATGCTCCTTTAGAGTATGACATCGATCTACAAAGTTATGTCTATGTAAAATCTGTAGGTTTTAAATTTGGATTCTTTATAAAAGAAAGAAGCACAAAGGAATTACACTCTTCTGTAGGATGATAAAATCATGATCTACTAAATTAGGTCATTCTTTACAAAAAATGGACATGTTATAATTAGATGTCACACTGAACCAGTCGAAGTCATTTGAAAGAGGGTAGCCAAATGATCTTTGGCTGGTTCAGATTAACTCAGTTATATCGATATAAGAAATTCCAGCGCTTCTTATTTAAAAGCAGGCATCCCGGTGATATCCATCCCTGTAATCAGTAAATGTATATCGTGTGTTCCTTCATAGGTAATTACACTTTCGAGATTCATCATATGACGCATGATACTATACTCCCCAGTGATTCCCATTCCGCCAAGAATTTGCCTGGCTTCTCTTGCAATATTAATCGCCATTTCTACATTATTACGTTTTGCCATAGAGATTTGCGCACTAGTGGCTTTACCTTCATTACGCAACACTCCTAATCGCCATGCTAATAATTGTGCTTTGGTGATTTCGGTAATCATTTCTGCCAGTTTCTTTTGTTGTAATTGTGTTGCTCCAATAGGTTTATCAAATTGTACACGTTCTTTGGCATATCTTAAAGCGGTATCATAACAATCCATAGCAGCACCAATTGCCCCCCAGGCGATACCATATCGTGCAGAATCCAAACATCCCAGTGGTGCTCCAAGCCCACTTTTACCTGGTAATATATTTTCTTTTGGCACTTTTACATTATCAAAGATTAGTTCTCCTGTTGCAGAAGCACGAAGTGACCATTTATTATGTGTTTCTGGAGTCGTAAATCCTTCCATACCACGTTCTACTACAAGTCCATGAATTCTACCTTCTTCATTTTTAGCCCAAACCACTGCAATATCAGCAAAAGGCGCATTAGAAATCCAAAGTTTAGCGCCATTAAGTAAATAATGGTCTCCATTATCTTTAAAATTGGTAGTCATCCCGCCAGGGTTTGATCCATGATCAGGTTCTGTAAGACCAAAACATCCTATAAATTCTCCAGATGCTAACTTAGGCAAGTATTTTTTGCGTTGTTCTTCAGAGCCATATTTCCAAATTGGATACATCACCAATGAAGATTGCACAGAGGATGTAGATCGCACTCCAGAATCTCCTCGCTCTATCTCCTGCATAATTAAACCATAACTAATTTGGTCTAGTCCAGCACCACCATACTCTTCGGGTATATAAGGTCCAAAAGCCCCTATCTCTGCAAGTCCTTTAATAATCTGTGTAGGGAACTCTGCTCGCTGTGCAAAATCTTCTATAATAGGAGATACTTCGCGTTTTACCCAACTACGAGCAGCATCGCGAACCATTTTATGTTCATCACTCAATAATTCGTCAATCTGGTAATAATCTGGTGCCTGGAATAAATCTGGTTTCATTTTTTAAAATATTTTCTAAATTACTGCATATAAGTGCAAAACAAATGTAGGTAATGCTAAAAAAGCAAGCAATTTTTTTGACATTTTTAAAGAGATTGACCATTCTACTATTACATTTAATATTTTTTGATCAAAAAGACATCCAAATACGTTACTTTATTGTATTCATTTTGATGACAAAGCCAATTTAGTTTTTTACAGAAGTTAAAATTAACCGTATCTGTTTATTAAAAAACTTGTGTATAATTTCCGCAGTTCCCCCTCTTTTTTCTACACAAACAAAGCCCATAAAAGAGAAAATATTAACTTAAAAAACTTGTAATTAATTGTTTTTCAACATCTTAAGCTCAATACAACATCCCTTGTTTCTTCTGGCATAATTATTCTATATATACATTCATATAGAATTAAAATTTATTAAAACTAAAATTATAACAACAATGAAAAATTTATTTTTATTACCAGTATTAGCTTTTGGATTATTAATAGGAACTCAAAACATGAATGCTCAGGAAGTAGCTTCTAATGATGACACAGAAGTAATTACTCCTGTTCAGGAAAAATATATAGATCTAGCTATAGAAAACTTACCTCAACCTGTTCTTGATGCAGTTGCAAAAGATTATGCTGGCGCAACTATCAAAAGCGCTGGAGCTAAAGAAGATGCTTCAGAATTTAGATTAATATTGAAACAAGGTGACAAGGAAATGGAAGTTTTTTGTGATGCAGATGGAAAATGGATCTCTAAAAAGGGATAAACCTTTAATGATATATAAGAAAAGGTTTAATTTATTGGTGATATAAATTAAACTGTAGAGTGATTGAATTTAGAAAAAGGAAGGTGTAAATCTTCCTTTTTTTTTATGAACTACATTTTTAGATAAAACGCCTTGGTAAGATTTATATATGCATCTGTATAGTGATGCCGTTTTGTTTCTATAACCAATTCATTAGCTTCAAAATTTATTTGATCCCGACCAAATAATAACAAACTTCTTTTTATTTCTGAAGTTGGTGTTCCTTTTACCCTAGTAATCTTTTGCGGAAACAAACTTACCTGTGCAGCAATATCAATAACTCGTGTTTCTTCTTTGTAGGGTATAATCATTGCAAATAACCCCTTATTCGATAACAGTTTTGATCCTCCGATTACAAGATGTTCAAAAGGAAGAGCATCTTCAAATCTAGCCATATCTCGTTTAGAATCCGACGTTTTATAATCCTCTGCATAAAATGGAGGGTTACTGATTAGCAAATCATATTGATCATCGATTTCTATTACAAACTCCTGAAAAGAAGCATGATAACAAAACAGTCGGTCTCCCCAGGGCGATGCCTCAAAATTTTCTACAGCCTGCTCATAAGCATCAGCATCGATTTCTATAGCATCGATCACTTCTGCATGAGAACGTTGTGCTGCCATTAAAGCTATTATTCCTGTTCCTGTTCCTATATCAAGAATAGAAGTTACGGCATCATTAATAGGAACCCAGGCTCCAAGCAGAACTCCATCTGTACCTATTTTCATGGCACATCGATCTTGATGAACCATAAAGTCTTTAAATACAAAAGGCTTAGTCATACTATTAATATTTATCGGGATGTAAAATAAGATTAAAGGTACAAATCAATAAGTCCTTCGGGAGTATGAACTGTAATCGTTTTTGACTTTCTATCAATTTCATCAATAAATTCATCATTCATAGGAATAAGAATCTCGACACCATTACGATCAACCTCGAATAAAGCTTGAGCTGTTGTATCATTAATAGCTTTAATGATTCCTACTTCTCCAAAACCAGTATCAACAATAGTAAAACCAATTATTTCGTGATAATAAAACTGATTTCCTTCGAGTTTTGGCAATAATGTAAGCGGTAAGTACAGTTCTGCTTTCATGAGATCGTCTGCATCTTCTTCAGAATCTACATCCTCAAATTTTATACGTAGTAAATCACTTTTATGTAGTGAGCATCTTTCAATAAAAAATGGAACCAGATTATTGTTATAATTAACAAATACTGATTCCATTTTCGTATAACTTTCGGGCTCATCGGTATCTAATTTAACCAATACCTCGCCCTTAAAACTAAATTTACTTACGATTTTACCTAGATAGAAGCATTCTTCTTTCTTCATCGTCAATAATGCAACTATTCTTCTTCGTTGCTAGCCTTTTCTGTTACTTCTGCTTCTGCAGTTTCTTCTGTAGCAGCTTCTTCCGCTTCAGCAGTAGCTTCTGCTTCTTCAGCTTTTGCCGCAGCTTCACGCTTAGCGTTTACTTCTTTCTCTGCTTCCAAAGCTTTAGCTTTTGCCGCCGCTTCAGCCTTTGCTAATGCTTCTTTCTTCGCATCAACAGATCCTTCTTTTTCAGATAACCAAGCCTGGTATTTTTCCTCAGCTTGCTCTTCTGTTAAAGCACCTTTCTTTACTCCACCAGCAAGGTGATTTTTCAGTAAAGCTCCTTTATAAGATAAGATAGCTTTTGCAGTATCGGTAGGTTGTGCACCATTCTGTAACCACTTTACAGCTCCATCAACATCTAAGTCAATACTTGCAGGGTTTACATTAGGATTATAAGTTCCTAATTTTTCAAGAAATCTACCATCTCTTTTTGATCTAGCATCTGCTGCTACGATCCAGTAAAAAGGCTTCCCTTTTTTACCATGTCTCTGTAATCTAATTTTAACAGGCATATAAATTAATTTTTGGGTACTCGACCCTGTTCATAATTAAGGGCGCAAAGGTAGCTATTTTAAATCAATTAGAATCAACAAATAAAAGTTTATTCTCTGTAAAATAATCATTTATATAAATAATGTATAAAAAGCAAGTTCATAAACTCTGTTTTTATAACCAAAAACACTTCAAAATCCCGGGTTTTACAAGTAACAAATTATCTTTTTGTGTATTTCATCGATAAAATATGCTTTTTTTCGATAAAAAAGTTGTTTTCCTCATATTTTCATTATATGTTTGTAGGTGTAAACATATTTTTACGGTTTTTCCGTAAGAAAATCATATTAAAGCCCCAAGCCTATGATTAAAAAAATTACCCCTCTAATGGCAGTAATCTGCCTTTTTTTAACTTCATGCTCTACAGATATCGAAATAAACACACCAGCTTTACAAGCAAAAATTGATGGTGAGTTATTTAGATCATCTATTAAAAAAGCTGTTATTTATGATGACGGGACACTAGTAATATCAGGTAGCTCGGGAGATAAATCTATAAGCTTTACAACTACATCTACTAATGTTGGAACATATAAGACAGCTCTTCAAACTATAAGTAAGGTTAGTTTTCAAAAAAATCAAACAAAATTTATTTCTAAAGATGGAGAAACCGAAGGTGAAGTATCCATAACAGAAATATATAATAATGAAATTTCTGGTAATTTTCATTTTAAAGATCTTAAAGATGACAATGGTAATCCAGTAAATTTTAATAATGGATGGTTTTACAGGTTACCATTAGAGAATGGTACAATTGAGGAAGAAGTACCTCAGGAAATTAACCCTTGTTTACTTAATGCATCTTTAACTGCTTTGGTAAATAACACAGAAATGATTACTGATAATCATACCGCTAAATTATTTGGCGTAGATGATGCTTCTATCCTTATTACTGCAACCAATGAAACCGAAGAAGTTAATATTGTATTTATGGCCAATGTAGCACCAGGCACATACCCACTAACTGGATCTGGAAACTATAGTGCTTCTTACGAAGTAAATAATGATAAGTCCTCTGCATTGTCAGGAACTCTTATTATTACAAATCACGATATCGAAACCAAATGTATTAGTGGAAGTTTTGAATTTGAAACCAGAAGTGGCTCTCAAATATCACAAGGCTCCTTTGATTTTGGTTATTAATATTTATTACCCCTAAATAATTACCCTACTCGACTTTGCTCATAAAAAGCGATCATTTATAAAATGATCGCTTTTTTCATACCCTTACCTTCTTATATCGATAATACTTATAACTATAGTTAATAATTCTGAATAACTTTTCGAAAATCGAAGTATCATTTTGGTTATTTTTGAAAGTCCTTTGTAAGGGATAATTTTCTTGAAACACCTCTTTTTATGTACTTAGTTTTTGATACTGAAACCACCGGGTTACCCAAACGATGGGATGCCCCTATTAGCGATACCGATAACTGGCCGAGATGTATACAAATCGCATGGCAGTTACACGACGCTATGGGGAACTGTATCGAACATCAAGACTACCTGGTACAACCAGATGGGTTTAATATCCCATATGATGCAGAAAAAATCCATGGTATTTCGACTGAGTTAGCAACACAAGACGGGATTACACTACAAGAAGTATTAGAAAAATTTAATATTGCTCTATCCAAAACCAAATTTGTTGTCGGACAAAATGTTGGATTTGATGTAAATATTATGGGTGCAGAATTCTATCGTCTTGGCCTAGAAAACAATTTACAGGAACTTCCTGTTTTAGACACCTGTACCGAAGTCACCGCAGAACTATGTCAAATCCCAGGAGGTCGTGGAGGTAAATTTAAACTCCCTACACTTACAGAACTTCATCAACACCTATTTGGTACTGCTTTTGGCGAAGCACATAATGCTACCGCCGATGTAGAAGCTACTACCCGATGTTTTCTCGAATTGATCCGTAAACAAGTTTTTACCATTGAAGAACTTGATGTAGCGCCAGATTATTTTCAAAATTTTGCAGAGGCGAATCCTCAAACGATTCAGGTAATAGGTTTAAAACACATCAATCTCAAAAAGGCTTCTCAAAAAATCCAGGAAGCACTTACAAAACAAGGAGATTCTGATTTATCCCAACAAGAGATCGATGATAATATTGCAGCTCTGGATAAAGTTAACTTTGTTCATCTGCATAATCATACTCAGTTCTCGGTATTACAATCAACAACCAGTATTCCTGATTTAATAAAAGTAGCTGCACAACATAAGATGAATGCTGTTGCCATGACAGACCATGCCAATATGATGGGAGCTTTTCATTTTGTTCAGGGAGTCTCTAATCACAATAAAACTGTAAAAGCAGCTAATGCTGACGCAATAGAAAATGGACAAGAGCCCGAAGGTATAGAAATGAAGCCGATCGTAGGATGTGAGTTCTTTGTTTGTGAAAATCACACCGATAAATCCAGAAAAGATAACGGATATCAAATAGTACTGTTAGCCAAAAATAAAAACGGGTATCATAATCTGGCTAAAATGTCTTCTACCGCTTTTGTTAATGGGTTTTATTATGTCCCCAGAATTGACAAAGAAGTTATCAAGCAATATAAAGAAGATATCATTGTTCTTACCGGAAACTTGTATGGAGAAGTTCCTAGCAAAGTACTTAATATCGGAGAAAAACAAGCTGAAGAAGCTTTACTATGGTGGCACCAGGAATTCGGAGATGATCTCTATATCGAGATTATGCGTCATAATCAAGAAGATGAAAATAGAGTAAATCAGGTATTGATTCAATTTGCCAAAAAACACAACATTAAACTCGTTGCCTCTAACAACACATATTACTGCGAAAAAGAAGATGCTAATGCCCATGATATTCTTTTATGTGTAAAAGATGGAGAAAAACAAGCTACCCCTATTGGTCGTGGTAGAGGATATCGATATGGATTACCTAATCAGGAATATTATTTTAAATCTCAGGAAGAGATGAAAGGTCTTTTTAAAGACTTACCTGAAGCCATCATAAATATTCAGGAAATTGTAGATAAAATAGAACCTTTTGAGCTTGCCAGAGATGTATTGTTACCAGCTTTTGATATCCCAGAAGAATTTCAATCTGAAGAAGATTTAATCGATGGTGGCAAACGAGGAGAAAATGCATATCTACGACATATCACCTATGAAGGCGCAAAAATTCGTTATAATGAAATTACCCCTGAAATAGATGAACGTCTGGATTTCGAATTAAAAGTAATTGAAAAAACCGGATATCCGGGATATTTCCTGATTGTAGAAGACTTTATTCGCGCCGCCCGGGATATGGGCGTCTCTGTAGGCCCCGGTCGTGGATCGGCAGCGGGATCAGCAGTAGCCTACTGCTTATGGATCACTAATCTCGACCCTATTAAATACGATTTACTTTTTGAGCGTTTCTTAAATCCAGATCGTGTAAGTATGCCCGATATTGATATTGATTTTGATGATGAAGGTCGAGGTCGTGTTATGGATTATGTAATTGAAAAATACGGTGCCAATCAGGTAGCGCAGATCATTACCTATGGTACGATGGCAGCAAAATCTTCTATACGAGATACGGCACGAGTACTAGACCTTCCTCTTGGTGATGCAGATCGTATTGCAAAGCTTATCCCTAATATGTCGAAACTCGGAAAGATTTTTGGTGTAGATGAAGCTATATTAAAGAAAAAATTTAGAAGTGATGAATTAGAAAAGGTTAATGAGCTCCTTAATATTGCCGAAGGTAGTGATCTTGAAGCAGAAACACTTAACCAGGCCAGGGTATTAGAAGGTTCGGTGAGAAACACCGGGATTCATGCCTGCGGTGTTATTATTACACCAGACGACATTACCAAATTTGTCCCTGTAGCATTAGCTAAGGATTCTGACATGTACTGTACACAGTTTGATAACTCTGTGGTAGAAAATGCAGGACTACTAAAAATGGATTTCCTGGGGTTAAAAACATTAACCTTAATTAAGGATACTGTTAAGATTGTAAAAGCAAAGCATGGAGTAGAATTAGATCCCGAAAATTTCCCTCTTGATGACGAAGAAACCTATGCTCTTTTCCAAAGAGGAGAAACTGTTGGGGTGTTTCAATATGAATCTCCCGGGATGCAAAAATACATGAAGGAACTTAAACCTACAGTTTTTGCAGATCTCATTGCAATGAATGCCTTATATCGTCCTGGTCCATTAGAATACATCCCTAGTTTTATTAATAGAAAACACGGTACCGAGGAAATCATTTATGACCTTGAAGCTTGCGAAGAGTACTTAAAAGAAACTTACGGAATTACAGTATATCAAGAGCAGGTGATGTTGCTTTCGCAAAAGCTGGCAAATTTCACCAAAGGTGAAGCCGATGTACTTCGTAAAGCAATGGGTAAAAAACAAAAAGCCGTACTTGATAAGATGAAGCCCAAGTTTATAAAACAAGCTTCAGAAAAAGGTCATGCAGAAGATAAGTTAGAAAAAATATGGAAAGACTGGGAAGCTTTTGCTGCTTATGCATTTAATAAATCTCACTCTACCTGCTATGCCTGGATTGCATACCAAACAGCATATCTTAAAGCGCATTATCCTGCAGAATATATGGCAGCCGTACTTTCTAACAACATGAATGACATTAAACAAGTCACTTTCTTTATGGAGGAATGTAAACGCATGAAGCTAGATGTACTTGGCCCCGATGTAAATGAATCCTACCGTAAATTTTCTGTAAACAAAGATGGAGCTGTTCGTTTTGGAATGGGAGCTATTAAAGGAGTAGGAACTGGTGCTGTAGCCACCATAGTAGAAAACCGAAAAGAAGACGGGCCATACAGATCTATTTTTGACCTTGCGAAACGTATCGATCTTAGAGCCGCTAACAAAAAGGCATTTGAAAGTTTAGCTTTAGCAGGAGGTTTTGATTCCTTTTCTGAAACTCATAGAGGACAGTATTTTCATGAAGAAGGAGATGGAGTCACTTTCTTAGAAAAAGCAGTACGATATGGGTCCAAATTTCAGGAAAGTGAAAATTCTTCGCAAGTTAGTTTATTTGGAGAGTCGAGCGATGTACAAATCCCAGAGCCAGTTGTACCACCTTGCGAAGAATGGGGAACAATGGAAAAATTAGCACGCGAAAAAGAAGTAGTAGGCATATACCTTTCTGGCCATCCGTTAGACGACTTTAAATATGAAATGAAATATTTCTGTAATGGCACTTTGCTCAATTTTGCAGATCTCGAAAGCAATATTAATCGCGAAATTTCTTTTGGAGGAGTAATTTCTAACGTAGAACATCGCACATCTAAAAACGGTAAAGGTTGGGCTACATTTGTGATCGAAGATTATAATACAGCACACGAATTCAGAATTTTTGGTGAAGAATATTTAAAACATCGCCCTTTCCTGGTAAAAAGTACATTTGTATACGCAAAAGCTTTTATTAAAGAAGGCTGGGTAAACCGTGATACTGGTAAGAAAGGAGATCCCAGGATACAATTTAATAGTTTTCAACTGCTACACGATGTGATGGAAACCTATGCAAGAAAGCTTACAATACAGATGGATATTAATGAGCTTTCTGATTCTAGAATAGACAATCTAAAAGAACTACTAACAGAGCATTCTGGAAATCATACACTTAATTTTGTTATCTACGAAATGGCCGAACAATTAAAGCTGCACATGCCTAGTCGAAAACAAAAAGTAAATATTTCTCAAGAATTACTCATAGCTCTTGAGGACGAATCTATATATTATAAGTTAAATTAAACTATTTATATACAGAAGTAGCTCGTGATTAATAAAAAAACAGGTGCAAAAAAACTGTTAAGTCAAACATAATTTTCTTATTTCAACAAAATCATTAGAAACTTTCTGCTTTTCTTGTCATAAGTCAAGAACTTTGATTTGGGGACCTACTACATTTGTTGTGAGTATATTTAGTAATAAAAACATATACTTAAACAACACCAAACACAATTGCTCATAACACTATATCATACATAGCAATTTTGTTAGGCATAAAACTCTGTTATGCTAGAAAATTTAGCTCCTTATATTTCAATTATTTTTATGATCACCACGTGTCTTACTGTTTTTTTATTTTATAAAGCATCACATAGTTCAAAAATAGTTTTGTCTCTTATTATAATATGGGCAAGTATACAAGCGATATTAGGATATTCATCTTTTTATTTAGACACTTCACTACCTCCTCGCTTTAGCTTAGCTATTATTCCACCAGTATTATTTATCATTTCCTTGTTTTTTACACAAAAAGGAAAAGCATTTATTAGTAAGCTTAATATTAAAATACTCACATTACTTCATAGTATAAGAATACCGATAGAGTTCGTATTATACTGGTTATTTTTACACCAATCCATACCAGAGCTCATGACTTTTTCGGGTAGAAATTTTGATATTTTTGCAGGAATAACAGCTCCATTTGTATACTATTTTGGATATATACATAAAATTGCCTCTCCTAAATTTCTATTAGGATGGAATTTGGTGTGCTTATTCTTATTATTATTTATAGTGGTAAATGCTATACTCTCCTTTCCTTTCCAGTTTCAGCAGTTTGGTTTTGATCAGCCCAATGTTGCTTTGTTGTATTTTCCATTCGTTTGGTTAGCATCAGTAGTAGTTCCTATTGTATTACTTTCTCATCTGGTTTCAATACAATATCTATCTAAACAACTTAAAATTCTAAAATAATTAAACTTATTCCAATCATTTTTGAGACGTAATTTGTTATAAAGTAATACTTTCATATTATATTTGGTATCAGAAAATCAAATAACCCAATAGTCAAAACAAATATTACTGATGTAAGCTTTGGTAGAATTATTGACTAATTTTGTGAATATTAAAATAAATAAGAATTTTTAAACAATAAAATAACTATGGCACTAGAAATAACAGATGCTACTTTTGATGAGGTAGTACTTAAAAGTGACAAACCTGTATTGGTTGATTTTTGGGCAGCTTGGTGTGGTCCATGTAGAATGGTAGGCCCTATCATCGAACAAATTAGCGAAGAATATGATGGAAAAGCCGTTGTTGGTAAAGTAGATGTTGATGCGAATCAAGAATTTGCCGCAAAATACGGTGTAAGAAATATTCCTACAGTATTGGTTTTTCAAAACGGAGAAGTAGTAGGACGTCAGGTAGGAGTTTCTCCTAAGAATGTATATGCAGAAGCATTAGATTCTCTTTTGTAGAAGAATATTATTAAAAAATTAAAAAGGTTTGACTATATGTCAAACCTTTTTTTATGAATACTAATTTTGTAATACGTATATTGTTATCATTAACATATTAAGGATATAGATCTTCGTTTTTTATAAAAGAATATTACCTATGGACATTCAAAAAGAGATTAATAAAACCGGAGGGTTCACTAACCTTGAGTTACTTGCCAAACAGGTTGTAGAAGGTTTTATCTCTGGAATGCATAAAAGTCCTTTTCATGGTTTTTCTGCAGAGTTTGCAGAACATAAAGTGTATAATAATGGGGAGAGCACCAAACACATAGACTGGAAACTTTTTGCCAAAACAGATAAATTATTTACCAAACGGTATGAAGAAGAAACAAATCTAAGGTGTCATATTATTATCGACAATTCTTCTTCTATGCACTATCCTTATGTAAAGGAGCATCACTTGGATTCTTTAAACAAAATTAGTTTTTCGGTATTAGCTACAGCCTGTTTAATGAATATTCTTAAAAAACAACGTGATGCTATTGGATTAAGTATTTATAGTGATAAATATGATTATTATGCTCCCGAAAAAGGTAGCGAGAGACATCATCAAATGTTACTTAACCAATTAAATCAAACGATAACGAGTATATCCAAAAGTAAGAATACAGATACGTTTAAGTTTCTACACCTGATTGCCGAAAAAATACATCGTCGATCATTGATTTTTTTGTTCACAGATATGCTACAAGCCACCTCTAATCCTGAAAAGCTATTTGAAGCTCTTAGACACCTTAAATACAACAAACACGAGGTTATTCTTTTTCATACATTTGACAGTGAGAAAGAGTTAAATTTTGATTTCAGCAATCGACCTACTCGATTTGTAGATGTAGAAACAGGTGATCATATTAATGTATATGCCGATAACATAAAAGACAATTATCAAAAAGCAGTGTCTTCTTATTTTTATGATCTAAAAATGAAATGTGCCCAATATGGTATAAAATATGTTGAAGCTGATACTACAAAAGATTTTGATAAAATACTGACAACTTATTTTGTTGAAAGACAGAAATTTACATGATACATCTATTTCAAAAACAAAAAAAACAAAAAAAACATTTGCAGGTAATAAAATGAGGTGTATATTTGCATCCGCAATAAGGCTTTGGTCTGGTAGTTCAGCTGGTTAGAATACCTGCCTGTCACGCAGGGGGTCGCGGGTTCGAGTCCCG
>NZ_AQRA01000014.1 GCF_000626715.1 Aquimarina atlantica
AGTGTGATTACAGACTTAACGTTAACTCGTAATCCAATAACTTTATCGATAGGCCCAGCTGATCCATGTGGAGTTTCTGCTGCAGAACGCCAGGCATTAATTGATTTATACAATAGTACAAATGGAGCAAATTGGACCAATACAACAGCAAATAATCAACCATGGTTGATTAATGATCCTACTTCTAAAGTATGTGATTGGTATGGAGTTACTGTTGCTAATGATGAAGTAAGAGGTTTATCACTTACTAATAATAACTTAAATGGAAGTATACCTACAAGCATTGGTAATATGCCAAATCTATCATCATTATATCTGAATTTTAATAATTTATCAGGAAACATTCCAACAAATATTGGAACTTTATCTAAGTTAAGATATTTGTATTTAAACTCTAATCAATTAACAGGAAACATACCGGCAGAACTAGGTAATCTACCAGATTTACTTGATCTGATGCTCTATAGTAATAAATTAACCGGGAGTATTCCTCCAGAATTAGGAAACTTATCAAGTTTAAGAGATTTGAATTTATTGCGAAACCAATTATCGGGTTCGATACCACCAGAACTAGGACAACTTTCTGCCAGTCTTTTTAGGATTAATATAGCAGAAAACTATAATTTGAGTGGTAAAATCCCATCTTCCCTGAAAAATTTATCAGGTTTAACAACTTTTAGATTTAATACAAATAAGTTTATTTTTTCAGATGTTGAAGCCGATTTTAATGACTTAAACGCAAAAGTGAATATATTTAATTATTCTCCTCAAGCCAAAGTAGATCAAACACAAACCTTATCGGTTATTAAAAACGGAAATATAACCTTAACCAGTACAGTATTAACCAGTACAAATAACAGTTATCAATGGTATAAAGATGGGGTTGCAATTACCGGAGCAACAAACAAAGATTTGATCATTTCTAATGCTACAGATGCAGATGCAGGAGTATATCATTTTACTGCCACCAATAGTGTAGTCACTGGATTAACATTAACTCGTAACCCAATAACCTTATCGATAAGCCCGGCAGATGGTTGTGGAGTTTCTGCAGTAGAAAAACAAGCACTAATTGATTTATACAATAGTACAAATGGAGCCAATTGGACCAATAATTCAAATTGGTTATCTGTTACAGTTCCGGTTTGTGATTGGTATGGTGTTACTGTAATAGATGGTAAAGTTATTGCGGTAGAGTTAGTTAGTAATAATTTGGTGGGTGACATTCCAGCTGGAATAAATGGGCTGGTAAACCTGATCAAGTTAAACCTGGAAACGAATCAACTTACAGGAACAATTCCTGTAGAGATGGGACAGTTAGCAAATCTTGAGTTTTTATCTCTAAATCAAAATGACTTGTATGAGGAGATTCCTACAGAATTAGAATTATTAAGTAAGTTAAGATCCCTGTATTTAGGGCACAATAAATTAACAGGAACTATTCCTGTTTCTTTATCTAAACTTAGTAACCTTAGATATTTACACCTTCAGGGAAATAAACTATCTGGAGAGATTCCCGTAGCATTGGGAATTTTATCTAACCTTACAGATTTAAACCTTTATAGCAATGCTCTTACAGGAAATATTCCGGTAGAATTAGGACAATTGTTAAATCTAAAATCACTGCATTTAGATAATAACCAACTTTCCGGGAGTATTCCGGTAACCTTTGGGGAATTACTTAATTTGGTAGATTTAAATCTATATAACAATAGTCTTTCAGGTAGTATTCCTGAAGAGTTGGGGAATCTATCAAAGTTACAATCTTTATATATTTATAATAATCAACTGTCAGGAGGTATTCCGGTTACATTCGGCCGGTTATCAAATCTAAAAGCATTGGATGCTCACAGTAATGAACTTACAGGTGGGGTTCCAGATGCTATAAGTGAATTGTCAAACCTGGAGTCTTTATGGTTACAGGATAATCAACTTTCAGGAAAAATACCTTCTACCTTAATTACATTACCTAAACTTCAATTAGTATACCTCAACGATAATCAATTTGTGTTTTCTGATCTTGAATCAGAGTTCAATGCATACAATTTAAGATTAGGATCAGGGTTCAAATATTTCCCACAGGGCAAAGTCGATTTGGAAGAAGAACAACCGGTTGTACTAGGTGATGAAATTATTTTAGGAACCAAGGCACTTACCAGTAGTAATAATAGCTATCAATGGTATAAGAATGGAGCAGCAATATCGGGAGCTATAAATAGTACATATAAAATAACAGCAGCCAAACAAAGTGATGCGGGAGTATATCATTTTGAAGCGACCAACTCTATTGTACATGACTTGATTTTAGAACGTAACCCTATTACTTTGAAAGTTACGTCGGATGTGTGCTCAGTATCTGCTCGAGAAAAGCAAGGGCTTATCGATTTTTACACACAAACCGGGGGAGCGGGTTGGACTACAAAAACGAATTGGTTAACAGATACTCCAGTATGTAATTGGTATGGAGTAACCGTAGTAAACGGAAAAGTGACAGAAGTAAAATTAGGGAATAACAATTTGACAGGAAGTTTATCAACTTCTTTGATAGAATTGACTAATTTAAAACAACTCGATCTGTCTAATAATCAATTAGAAGGAAGAATTCCTGTTGAAATTATACAGCTAACAAACTTAGAGCAGATTATATTGTCTGATAATAATTTTATAGGAAACCTACCGAAAGAATTAGGGCAGTTGACACAATTAAAAAACCTACAACTAAATAATAATCAACTTACAGGGAATATCCCGGTTGAGTATACTCAATTAACCAGTTTAGAAGAGTTAGGAATAAGTAATAATCAACTTGCCGGTGGTATCCCTTCAGGATTTGATCAACTAGTTGGATTTACAAAATTTGCTATTTTCGATAATCAATTTGTGTTCTCAGAAATAGAGCCGGCGTTTATAGCTTTACAAACGAAACTAGCAGCTAATTTTGTCTATAGTCCACAAGCCAAAGTAGATCAGGAAGAAATAATATCTGCAGCAGTAGGAGAACCTATTACCTTAACTAGCATTGCCTTGACCAGTACAAATAATACGTATCAATGGTATAAAGACAATGTAGCAATCGCAGGAGCAACAGATAAGAATTTTGTAATCGCTTCTGCCAGTGAAGCAGATGCTGGGATTTATCATTTTACATCAACAAATAGTGTAGTTGCCGGACTAACATTAACACGTCATCAAGTAAAATTAGAAGTAGGTACCTCTTCTTGTGAAATATCGGCAGCAGAACGTCAGGCTTTAATCGATATCTATAATACTACGAATGGAGCTAATTGGGCTAATACTTTGTCAAATAACAAGCCCTGGTTAATCAATGATCCTAATTCTAAAGTATGCGATTGGTATGGAGTAAAGGTGACTAATGGAAAAGTAACCTCATTAAGGTTAGTAAACAATACCCTGGCAGGTAATATTCCTTCTTCTTTGTTTCAATTGGTTGGTCTGCAAGATGTTCAGCTTTCAGATAATCAGCTTACAGGGAAGATTCCTTTAGAATTACTAACCTTAATCAAGTTACAGACATTGAATTTAAGTAACAATCAATTAGAGGGAGAAATCCCCGAAAACATTGATCAATTATCAAATTTAGAGCATTTATTATTATCCAACAATAGTTTTATAGGGGGTATACCAAAATCATTAGGACAATTAATAAAACTCGAAGATCTTCAGTTAAATTCAAATCAACTTACGGGTAGTATTCCAGAAGAGTTAGGAGGGTTGAGTAATTTAAGATCAATAGCAATATCTAATAACCAATTATCAGGTAACATTCCTGTTACATTTACTCAATTAACCAAATTAGAGATATTTAAAATAGATAATAATCTATTTTCTGGTACCATCCCTACCGGATTGGATCAATTTGTTGGATTTAGAAACTTCGCCATTTTTGATAATAAATTTATATTCTCAGAAATAGAACCTACGTTTACTGCTCTAAAAGCTAAACTAGGAGTAGGTTTTATTCATAACCCACAAGCTAAAGTTGATGAAATTGAATCTAGAACTGTTGTTGCTGGTTTGCAAGCAACTTTAACATCGAATATACTTACCAGTACGAATAATAGCTACCAATGGTATAAAGATGGTGTAGCTATTCCGGGAGCTACTAATAAAGAATTAGTATTTAATGCTATTAGTGAAAGTGATGCGGGAGTTTATCATTTTACAGCAACCAATAGTATCGTAACAGAACTAACAATAGAACGTAATTCGATAACCATATCAATAGCTCCGGCTGATTCTTGTGGAGTATCGGCAGCAGAAAAGCAAGGACTAATAGATTTTTATAATACTACAAATGGAGCAGGATGGACCAATAATACAAATTGGTTATCGGCTACAGTTTCGGTTTGTGATTGGTATGGAGTTACCGTTGTAGATGGGAAAGTAACAGCTTTGTCATTACCAAAAAATAATGTAGCAGGAGAAATCCCTGCTTCAATTTCTCAGTTAATTAATCTTACCACATTACGACTAAATGATAATAAATTATCAAGTGATATTCCATCTACTTTAGGAAAAGTATTAAGTCTGGAACATTTATATCTTTCCTGGAATCATTTAACAGGAGAAATCCCATCTGCTTTAGGAAAATTAAAAGGCTTAAAAACCTTAGAAGCAATGGGGAACCAACTTACAGGAAATATACCTGTAGAACTGGGTAATCTTACAAGTCTGGAAAGACTTAGCTTGTATCGTAATCTATTAACAGGAACAATTCCTGTTGAGCTAAGTAACTTATTAAACTTGAGGTATCTTAGTCTAAGTGATAATCAATTATCAGGAAGTATTCCTGCATCATTAGGTAACCTTACTAAATTAGAAGAACTTAGTTTATTTAGAAACCAGCTTACAGAAAGTATTCCTGTTCAATTAGGACAATTAAGCAGTTTAAAACACCTTTATTTAAATCATAATCAACTTACAGGAAGTATACCAGTGGAGTTTGGAGCATTAAGCAATCTTCAATTTTTATGGTTGAGTACTAATGAATTGACCAATACTATTCCTGCAGAATTAGGAAACCTAAGAAAATTACAAGATTTTAAAGCAAATGATAACCAACTCTCAGGAAGCATACCTATTGCTTTAGGAAATGTATCAAGCCTTAAATACCTCGAATTAGCGAGAAACCAATTGTCTGGACCAATCCCAGTTCAATTTGGGCAATTAACAAATTTACAGCAATTATATCTTAGTGATAATCAACTTTCGGGAAGAGTACCTACGGCATTAAGTCAGTTGACTAGTTTAAAACATCTGATGATTGATTCGAACAGATTTGTTTTTTGGAATGTAGAACCAGAATTTAATACTTACGTAACAAATCTTATTAGCTTTTTGTACATTCCTCAGGCAAAAGTTGATCTGGTAGAAAATCATACTATTTACACGGGTAAATCTATAACCTTTACCAGTAATGCACTTACAAGTACTAATAATAGTTATCAGTGGTATAAAAATAATATTGCAATACCAGGAGCAACAAATAAAGATTTAATAATAACCAGTGCAACTGCTGCTGACGCTGGAGTATATCATTTTACAGCTACGAATAGTGTTGTTACAGGATTAACTTTGGTACGTAATTCTATCACCCTTTCTGTACTTGTGCCTAATTGGGATTCGACTCAATCTTTTTGTAGCTCTGAGAAAATTCCAACAATAAGTGATTTAGTATCTCCGATTCCTAATACACCAACAGTTACTTGGTATGAAACGCAAACAGGAGGAACAGCTTTAGTTGGATCTACAGAATTAGAAGCTATAGTATATTGGGCTGAAGGAAATTCAAGTGACCCTAGAGTAGGCGTAAAAGTAAACTTGAATGAAGGTGCTCCGGGAGTTGAAGAAGAAGGTTATCAGGCATTTTCAATAGTATCAAACTCTAAAATAAAAGACCTTAAGATCACAGGAACAAATATTAACTGGTATAGTACACCTACTGGAGGAATGCCTCTTGACATAAATACGGTATTAGAAGACGGAAAATCATATTTTGCGCAGCAAGGCTCTGTTAGCTGTAGATTTGAAGTTGTTGTTGCTGTAAAAGTATTTGAACCAGAAGGAGACGGATGGCAATATTTCTGTAAATCAACGGGTCCTACTATAGCTGATCTTGGGGCTAGATATACAATTTTAAGTGGCCATACATTGGTATGGTACAAAGCAGCTACCGGAACAGAAACATATGTATCTACAGAAGGTTTGGTTGATAAAGGAGTATATTATTTAGTTCAGAGAGATGCATTAAATAATGAAAGTACCAGGAAAAGAATTACCGTTTCTATTTTTGATGTCCCTGCACCAATTGTAACCAATAAAAATCAGATTTTTTATACAAATGATCCAGTATATGTTTCAGATTTGGTAGCTACAGGAAATAATATCCTATGGTATGATGCAGCTTTTGGAGGAACGGCATATAATCCTACAGAAAAACTTGTTGATGGAAGAACTTATTATGCAGCCCAAACAGATATAAACTGTACACCAGGTGATATAGGTTGCTGTACAAGTACATTTAGAGAAGAAGTGACAGTAACAATAAGAGAAGAACTGCCACCTTCATTGATCGGATGCGAAAGATTTCGTCCTCAACCGGGAGAACGTTATGTAATAAGTGCGTGGGTGCGAGAAGATGGATTATTGGCAATTAACCCGGTAACCAGAAACTTTAGTGAAGTAAGTAATGTATTTACAGATTTATTAAATCATATTGTGAAAGACAAGGTTTTGGCCCCGGTAATAGCAGATAGGCATATCCCAGAAGTATATGTTCCAAAACCTGATACTCGCGAATTTGATGTATTAGTTCCTTTTATTAAAAATGCTGTGGATAAAAACTTAACCATATATGATTTTGAATATGTAAAAGAAAGACAGAATGGAGTAGGACCAGAGAGAACGGTGGGATTTGAATTTTCATTGGTTCCGGGTAAAAAACATACACCTCAATTTAAATATAGAACACCAAATGTGAAAGGGTATAACTA
Organism: Aquimarina atlantica; assembly: GCF_000626715.1. Classification (GTDB taxonomy): domain Bacteria; phylum Bacteroidota; class Bacteroidia; order Flavobacteriales; family Flavobacteriaceae; genus Aquimarina; species Aquimarina atlantica. The sequence goes on from NZ_AQRA01000014.1 coordinate 7,014, forward strand.
TCCCTATCCACTTCTAAATAATCCTACTCTTACTTTAAACTTTACTGGAACTTCTGTATGTGGTACTAAATTTTGTATGAATTCGTCTTTTAAAATTGATGGAGGATCATTGTCCTATAACAGAAATAATATTGTAAATACTAGTTATAGAACATCGGGAATGTTTTCTAATATTACTAAATATACCTACACTATAGATCCCGATTATCAGGCTATGGAATATGTAAATTCATTATTGCGATTACGATATCGAAATAAAGATGGAGTTGATATTATTCCTCAAAATAGAACAGATATAGAGTTTAAACCAAAGGGAGAGATAGTAGATGGTTGGCAAAGAGTTTCGGCTGATTTCACAATCCCTATAGACGCTACAAATATGCAGATTCATTTAGAAAGCAATATTCAGGGAGATGGATTAGAGCAGCTAAACGTATATTTTGATGATGTGAGAATACATCCTTTTAAAGGTAATATGAAAACTTTTGTATATGATCCTATTACCCAAAGATTGAAATCAGAATTAGATGAAAACAATTATGCAACTTTTTATGAATATGATCAGGAAGGTGGTCTGATACGTGTCAAAAAAGAGACAGAAAGAGGAGTCTTTACCATTCAGGAAACACGTTCAGGAAACTCTAAACTTAATGGGCAGAAATAATGAGAGCGCGCAGCGATTACACGGGGTCTCAATTTTTAATTGATTGATTTCAAATAATTAAAAATATTAAACGCATGAAAAAAACATATAAATATATTATCATTTTATTATGTTGTATTGGAAGTATACAGCAAAATAATGCGCAAAATATAAACATAAAAAATCTCTTTAAAAAGGTAGCACAATCATACAATGATAAAAAGCAATATCAGATTGATGTCACCTATACTATGTATAGAGGGTTAACAGGAAATACGATTACAGAATCTTACCAGGGAAAAATGGTTAAGAACAATGAGTTTTCTCAAATGACGGTATTAAATTCAGAAATTCTTCAATTTCCAGGAGGGCAATTAAATATTGATCATACTTCAAAAACAGCAACTTACATAGGTTCAAAAGGGACTTCTTCAAAGAATCAGCTATTGGATATTAATAGTTTTCTGGATTTTTATGATAAAGTAAAAGTTACAGAAAAGAATGGAGTTTTGGTCTGCGAGATGGTATCTGCCAAACCAAATATTCAGAATCAATATGGTAAAGTAATACTATATATTAATAAAGAGAAGTATTTGATAGAAAAACAGGAATTGTTCTTCTCTACATTAATACCATTTGTAGACGGTAATACCAAAAAAATGGATTATGGGCGCTTGATAGTTCATTTAAAAAACAGAGAATTAGAGAGTTCTGCTGCACCCGTTCTCAAGGATTATATCCATGTTTTATCAAAACAGAATATCACATTAGCAGAACAATATAAAGAGTATCACTTAACCAATCAGGCACACTAAAAAGAAAATGTATTTATGAAGAATACGAACACATATCTTAAGCTTTTTATCTTATTTTTTGTTATAACTTTTGGTTATAGCCAGGATAGATCAGAATATAATCCATCAGAAATTAGTAGTGCAATTACTTCTAATACTGCACTAGTATTTAGTCCGGATCTTGGATCATTAGCGAATACTACTACAGTTTCTGCAGCTACCAGTATAATTTTGAATGTAAATTCGGATCAGCCTCCATATGGTTGGTTTCGATATACAATACAACTGAATGTAACTCCTAGGTTGGCTAACGGAAATTTTGATGATGCAAATACATATCAGGTAGAATTATCTGTAGAGCATAATGTGATTCCCGGATCAGGAAATAGTGGAGTCGATGTAAGAAAACATATTATAAAAGATAGGTATGGAGCTCGGATAGCTGTACAACAAGGTACTTATGAAGATTTGGGAGCAGGTCAGTCACCAGATATCAATGGGTATATTCCCGAAAATATACGATTAGCGGCACAGTTAGATATAGAAAACTATAAACAACTTTCAGATACAAGCCCTCTTCTTCAAGCAGTACATGATAACGTAAGAAACGAATTGACAGTAAAATGGCCTGTGATTGAAGGAGTGGATAATTATCAATTAGAATGGACATGGATCGATAGTTATGGAGATACTTTTGAAACGACACGTACTCCAGACCTTATTAGGTTTAACACCAGAGATTTTGAACAAAACAGTACACGTGTTCAAACCATAAATAACGAATACAATATTCCGTTGATTTATAGCAAAGGGTATATTATTTATAGAGTAAGAGCTGTAGGCCGCTATCAAGAGAATGTATCTAAATATAAATATGGCAGATGGAGTAGTGGGACTAATGAGAAAACCACTGTTGCGAGTTGGCCAGATGTCTATCAAGTAACAGAAGATCATGAAACTGGAAAAAACTGGCAGTTTCAGGCAAGTTATGCAGAAGAAGGCAAGAAAAAAGAAGTGGTGAGCTATTTTGATGGTACGTTACGAAACCGTCAGACCGTTACAAAAATCAATTCAGACGATAATACTATTATAGGCGAAGTGATTTATGACGCACAAGGTCGTCCTGCAATAGAAGTATTACCAGTTCCCACAACACAAAAACAAATAGGGTATGTTAGAGATTTTAATCAAAGTACCTTACAACCAGGGACACCATATGATTATAAAGATTTTGATCTGAACAGTCAAAATGTTTTGGATCAACCGACTGCAGAAAAAGCAATGGCTACTGCAAATGGAGCAAGTAAATACTATTCTGCAGCAAATGATACTAATGGTGATTTTAGAGATCGGATACCTGATGCAGAGGGACATCCATTCTCTCAGATCGAATATATGCCTGATAACACAGGACGTATACGAAGAAAAAGTGGTGTAGGAGTTACTCATCAATTGGGTAGTGGTCAGGAGATGGAGTATTATTATGGTACCCCAGAGCAGAAAGAATTAAACCGCTTGTTTGGTTATAGTGTAGGGAATAAAGCACATTATAAAAAGAATATGGTAATTGACCCTAATGGCCAGGCGAGTATTAGTTATATCGACCCTCAGGGCAGAACTATTGCTACTGCTTTATCAGGGTATTCACCGCAGAATCTGATAGGACTTCCTGATGAGGCCGATGCTAGCGGATTACATAAAGAGCTAAACGTTGATCTGTTGGGTAAGTTATCCAGAGATGCCAAAGACACTAACACCGATAATAATATAAAAACTGCTACACAAAACTATGGAGCATCAGAAGATGCCTTAGAATATGCAGGAACTAAAGTTTCTCCTTTTGAAGAAAACAGAACGTTTAACTATACAGTTGCTAATGATCCGTTTTTTGAATATGCCTGTACTACCACAAATAATGTACAATATCCGTTAGTATATGACCTGGCTATTAATGTATTAGATATAGATGGGAATTCTCTAATGACGGTGCCGGTAAAAGAAAAAATAGATTTAAGTAAAGGAACTCCAGGAACATTTGTATTACCAGAATTTGTAGCACCAGTAAAGAGAGGAAGTTACAGCATTACCAAAAGTTTGGTGGTGAGTAGAGAAGCTTTAGAAGAGTATGCAGATGCATATGTAAAAAAACTTCAGGATAAAAACGATGCTTGTTATATCAGCCCCGAAGAGGTAACGAATTTACCCGTATTAAGTTTTGAAGGTTGTTTTGTGACTTGCAAAGAATGTGAGGATGCTTTAGTTGCAGATTATGGAGGAAGAGCTTCTTATGTAACTACTCAGGTAGCCAATTATGATTATTCAAAATTGGATTACCTGTCTGCTACAGAATTAGCCAATGAAAAGATAAGATTGGGCGATGTGTTTGGTATCCAATGGGATGCTTTGGTAAGAGCTTGTAATGCACCATGTGCAGATGGTACTATTGATACAGGTGATACCACAGAGGATATCGTAGCCAATTCAATTAGTTGTGGTATAGCAGCATCAGCATTGCTTAATGATATGAAACCATTGGGACAGTATGGTGCATATACAGCAAATATATATAATAACCAAGCTTCAGGAGCATCTACTTCTGCAAATAATGCTAAGCTGAATATTTATAATGAAGCAAATGAATTGTATAGCGCCAAAACTTCTTCGGGAGTATTTAATAGCTGGCGTAATCCTCGCCATGCAAAATATGATGCCGCACCAAGCGGAACAGGAGTATACACAAAAGGACACTATTATAATGAAGAAGGTACCATAAGTTATGTAAAAATAAAACAAACGATTACTATTACCACTACTGATGCTGGAGAGGTGCAAGAAGAGATTAGCTATGCTCCAGCATTACAAGAAGGTGCTGTTATTATAGAAAAGCCAGGCGATCCAGAGTTTGTGTATGTAGAGCCGCAATACCTCGCTAATGTATCAGATTTTCTAAGTGATGACATCTGGCAAGAGCAATGGGCAGAATCATTGATTGTATATCATCCCGAATACTGCTACCTCGAATATGCAAATGCCGTTTGCGAAGTCACAGCAACAGTTAGTGGAGCTAAAATGAATTCTGATGGATTTGATATGTATCTGCAATCAGTTAAAACATTTGCAGATGCAAAAACAGCAGGTTTACTAGGAACTTTAGAAACGTTATCAAGTAGAGACCCTTATTTTTCGAGTGTTATCCCAAGAGTAGAAAACACAACCTCTCAAGGAGCACGAAAGGATATTATTAGAGAATCTCTTACCCAGAATTACAATGGCAGTGATAAGAATGTAATGGAGTTTACTTTGGGAACTCTGGTATGTAACAGTATCTCGAGTTGTGATTTGGGATTAGGAGCCAATCCAACAGCAGGGGCTATTGTAGCTAAGGTAGATACATTTACCGATGTTGCTAAAAAAGATCAGTTCTGGAATACGTATAAAGCTAATTATGCCACTGCCAAGCAAACGATCCAAAGTTTATTTGGTAATATTTATGCTATAAACAAAGGATGTTATAACGGCTGTATAGGTACACAGGCACCACCCACTACTTTGCTTACCGTACTATCCAACTATAGTACTACTGTAAATAATAAAGTAGAAGGATTAATTACAGGTACAGCTAATGGATTGTGTAAAGATGTACATGTAGCACAATATGAGAAAAAAGAAAAACGCTTTAAACCATCTGATAATTTATACAACTCGGGGGATAATTCCAGAGATATTTATGATGACCTGGCAAACTTTACCAATTATGAGTATTATGTAGCAACAGGTGTATGTCCCAAGGCCAGGGATTTAGAGATGTACCTTACCTATTATTTTAAGGAATATAGTTCAGGGATTAGTACCTCCAATGCCTATACAGGTGCTTATCTGAGTCCGGCATTATTTACTGATTTAGGAGGAGAACACCCCACAGATGTTGCTATTACTGTAAAAAATGCAAAGATAAATGGTGATAGAACGTTACAGATTCGATTTAACCAAAATAATCAGGATGTTGGCGATATTCCGATTGAAGTAAACTTACCGTCAGCATCGGTTTTTGGGAAGACATGGAATGACTATCGTGCATCCGACTGGATGATTACCAATATTAAACAAATCTATCCTAGTTATGATAGCACCGCCAAAGTATTTAAATATAGCCTGGTGGCCGAGGTGCGTATAGGTACCGGTAGTACTGCCACTACCCAGGAGATTATTTTAACAGGTACTACTCAGGCTCGAATTTCTAATTGTAGTATTACTGATGCCGATGGAATAGGGGAATATATTGGTGATGGTAGCGGTACAGATATCTCTGGGTGTAATAATACCTCTCGTTTTGAAACAGCATTACGTAACCTGTTATATGAACTCGAAACGAACAATACCATCAATAATGCTAGTGTAGCTCTGAATGGTTTAGAATCCTATACCGGGATGTATCTTGATACATTTTTTGGTGGAGGCACTGCTGTTTGGAAAACAGGCCCTGTAGGCACGTATACGATAGAAGTAGCTGGAGTAACCAAATTTACAATGGTATTGGAGAATGCTTTAGACGCAGCAACCATAAAAATTATTACAGGAGCCAATGTAAACTATACCTATACAGATACGGGAGAGATTAAGGAACAACAATTAAATATTACCTATCGCGAAGCAGATCATTTTCCTAAGGTAGTAACCGCCAAGTTGTATGAATCTTGTGATACCACAACAGGTAAATGCAGATTGATTAACCTGTTATGTTGTGGGGATATTAATGATTTGGTAGGGGATGATCTTACAGAAGTAGTTGCTTGTCCTGATCAGGCAGATGGAGAAAAGTTGTTAGAGAATCATATGTTACAAGTCCTAAATGATGGAATAACTAATGTTGCAGAGAGTACTTCTTTTACCACTTACAGTTCTGCTATCATCAATGAATTTAAAACAGCAGCAAAACTTAAGGATCGTTTTAAAGCAGATATTGCCTCATCGACGAATGCGAATGAGACTTTTGATATTTCGATTACTCAGATCAAACACACGTCTTCTAGTGCAGGAAAATTTGAAATTAGATTCTCTGGTAGCGAAGATGTGTTTGCCAAAGCGGCTATTATTGCAGTTGATTTTTCAACATTTGATACTACATCTTCAGCAATTACAGAAATAGTATCGTTCGATATTCGTGAGTTTAAGGAGATAGGCGGTGGTGGATTAGATCTCCCTACTCCTGTGGCTTTAGTTCGAATAACCTATAAAAATGAGTTAGGTATCATACAAACTAGAGATGTAAGCCTTTCTATTAGATATATAACTCCAGGTTTAGAATTACCAGAATATACCAGAGATTATTGCAAATTCTTTGAAGAACCTCCTGTGGGTCCAGTTTGTATAGATACCGATTCAACTCTACAGCAGTTTATTAAAGATTTCCTTCCATTGGTTAATGAGTTTTTTGCAGAAAACACAGTTTTAGAGAATACCCAAGAACTACTTGTTTCTGCGAAGACTTTACAAAATTACAATCAATTTCTTCAGGAATTCTTTACATTAAATAGTGGAAAATCCTGTTACCATAATAGAAGTTGTATTGATAATGCTGCTGTAGATTTTGCGAATTTGGATCAAATTAAAATTGGTGTTATAAGATCATATAGTTCAGGCAGGATATATCATAGATTTGTTGTGCAGTTTTCTGATATTCATTTCTTTATGTTTAATCTTCTTGATGCTAATGTCATTAATGGTTTGGAAAGAATGATTTCAATGGATCCTATAAAATATAATAATAATAATACCCATCCATTGTATTATTTTTCTACAAAATATATAGTTAACGGTAACGAAGTTACAAGTGATATGTATAATATTCAATCTAGATGGAATATTCATAATTATCAGGGTTCCCCTTACACATATGGTTTACTTTTTAAGTGTTCATTATATGATAATTATGGTAATCTTCCTATACAAGAAAACCCAGAAATGATTGATAATAATGATGCTGATGCCTGTTCGGAAAATATTATTGAAGAGAATACATTTGAAAATCAATTAAAAATTATTTTTAATAGAGCAGTCAGTCAAGTAAAAAATGATGGGATTACTGATGATGTTTTTGAAATAGATTTTAACAATCAAGAAATAACAAACAATTTTGAGATTCAAACTGGTTTTAATAGAAAAATGAAACTATTAAACAGTACTTCAAATACTGATAATTCTTATGGAATTTTTAATGGAAAATTAAAAATCAGTTATAGGAGAGTTCTTGCAACTCAAACCGCGTTTTGGAACCAAAATTTTGGAAACTTTTATTTTGAGTTTATTACGGAAGATACTAACGGTATTGAGACCGGAAGAAATCAAATTCGGATAAGGTTTGAAGATGATTTTCCTTCAATTTTCGAAATTGGATCAATTTCTGAAATAATGATTCTGAGAAATCAATTTATGACTGTTAGATACATCGATAATTTGGGTAATTCGAAAATCGCTAAAAATATTCCAATTCAATTCTTTAGAACAGGTTTTTCAGGAGATGGATTGAGTGAAGATTTTTGTACATTATTTGGATCAGGTGTAGTATCTACTTTGACAAATCAATCAAGAAATACTTTGTTTGCAGAAAAATCCGCCACTGTTATCGCAGACGAAACCATACCTTGTGGTCCTAGCGTTTGTATCCCACCAGTGGTGCCTCCTGTAAGTTGTACAGAGAAGTATACTACCTATACCACAGTAATGAACGGTATCGCAGATAAAGAAGAAGGAGATGTGGTATCAGAAGAGGAATTTTGTAAAAACTCTTTGCAATACCTGGTTGATGATTATAAGTATTACCTCACCAAATTCGGAATTACCTCGACCTTAGATCTGCATTATATGTCTATGGCTCGTTTTGGAGCTACCGAGTTTAATTTTGGATATCCTGGTATGCGACAAGCGTACAAAGGTAAGCCAGCTATTATCGATTTGTATTTTACACATACGAGTGGTAGTGGTACAATAAAAACCTGGGCGGCATTTACCACAGATTATCTTAATCAACCGGGGAACGAAGATATCTGCGTACCTAGAGCATTCCCTACAGATTTTAGTGATGTTACTATAGAGGTGCCAGACGATACAGATTGCGAACAATTTGTAAAAAGTGTACGCGCAGCATATACCAGAGATGCTTACGAAAGTTTTATCACGATCAAACGAGAAGAATTTGTTAAAGGATATATCAAAAAAGCAATCGATGATGCCGTAGAGACCTTTGATATGAAGTATTTTGATAAAGAATATCAATATACCTTGTATTATTACGATCAGTCGGGGAACCTGTTACAAACCGTTCCTCCAGAAGGTGTCGACCGTTTTACCAATGCAGAACTAATGGCAACGAATACATCGGGGATAACACTTAATGATCAGATCAATCAACATCGGGCAAATAACATTGCCACAGAAAGTACAAACCTCTTGCCAAATCATGAGTTGCTTACGCAATATCGTTACAATTCTCTTAACCAGCTGGTATGGCAAAAAACACCAGATGGGGGCATTACACGCTTTGCTTATGATAAATTGGGTAGGATTATAGCTTCTCAAAATGCAAAACAACGTATTAATAACAGATTTAGCTATACTACCTATGATGAGTTGGGTAGAATCACTGAAGCGGGAGAACTCATACCAGATACTGCGATCAGTATTAATGATACTACGGGTAAATTAGTATATACTAGTGGTGGTAACGAAGTTCCTGCACGGGTAGAGGATAATTACCCCGTTAATATAGCTGCAAATCGAGTAGAAGTAACCCGTACACGATATAATGATTTACAAATCGCAGCAACAGAGATTTTTGAGACGGTGCTGGATGCAGATAATTATGCAAGCACGACTCGTAATCGTGTATCTGCAATTTATTACTACGATACCTATGGTTCTGGTACCATAGAGCGCCAATATAACCATGCGATTTTCTATACCTACGATATCCACGGTAATGTAAAAGAACTGGTACAGCATAATAAGCAAATGGCATTAACGCTAGATGATCCTACCTCGGGTATGAAACGCACCCGGTATGCCTATGACTTGATTAGTGGTAACGTAAATACAGTAACCTATCAAAAAGGGAAGCCAGATCAGTTTATCCATAAGTATCAATATGATGCAGATAACCGTATTGTTAATGTACAAACTTCTGATCAAGGAATGATCTGGGAACAGGATGCCAGCTATCAATACTTTGCGCATGGCCCACTGGCCAGGACAGTACTTGGGGATAAGAAAGTACAGGGGATGGATTATGCATACACCTTACAAGGATGGCTAAAAGGAGTGAACTCAGAAAACCTAAGCCCGGATACCGATATGGGAGGAGATGGAGCCAATGGTGCTACCGTAGCCAAAGATGCTATGGGGTATTCTCTAAGTTACTATACCGGTGATTATAAATCTGTAGGTACGACCAATGCGACCTCTTTTGCGTATAGCAATACCTCTGGACTACAAAGCAGTAAAAACCTATATAATGGTAATATCAAGCAGATGGTGACCAGCCTGATTGATAATAATGAGTCTATGCTCGCATCACAGAGCAACCATTATGAGTATGACCAGCTTAACCGTATTAAGGCTATGCAAAGTAATAAGGTGGTTGGTACTACGGCTAGTCCTACCTATAATACCAGTTATAGTTATGACAATAATGGTAATTTAAAAACCTTACAACGATCTGCAGTAAATAGCCAGGGTACGGTAGTAAATATGGATGACCTTACCTATACGTATAAAAAGGTTACTGATCCCGATACGGGGTTACAAAAACGCTCTAACCAGTTAGGGCATGTAGATGATGCCATTACAGGTAGTTCGTTTAATGACCTCGAAGATCAGAATCCTAATAACTATGAGTATGATGCTATAGGACAACTGATTTCTGATAAAAAAGAAGGAATTACCAATATCGAGTGGCGCGTAGATGGCAAAGTAAAACAGATTACTAAAAGTAATGGTACGACCATAAGCTTTGCTTATGATGGTCTGGGAAATCGTATTTCTAAAACAGTACTACCAGAAAACAAAACCACGTTGTATGCACGCGATGCACAGGGGAATACAATGGGCGTATACGAAGCCAATACCAGTGGATCTGTCGCTACCGATATGCGTTTACGCGAGCATCATATCTATGGTAGTAGTCGATTAGGGTTAGAAGAAAAAAACATACTGCTCACAACTACAGATACACCAGCTACCATTACTTTTAGTAATACTGTAGGAGATAAGCGATATGAGTTAAGTAACCATTTAGGTAATATAATGAGTGTAGTAAGCGACCGTAAGAATGCAGTTACTACAGGAAATTTAACTACCTTTACCCCAGACGTTCTTACATTTAGTGATTACTATCCTTTTGGGATGTTATTACCTAATAGGCATGGGAACTCTGGAGATTACAGATATGGTTTCCAGGGACAGGAAATGGATAACGAAGTTAAAGGAGAAGGGAATTCTGTAAACTACAAATATAGAATGCATGATCCAAGGGTTGGTAGGTTCTTTGTGGTGGATCCTTTATTTAAAGAATATCCTTGGAACTCTGTTTATGCCTTTAGCGAGAATAGGGTGATACACATGGTAGAATTAGAAGGTTTAGAATCTGTTTTTTCTGAAGAGTTTTGGTGGAAGGTTGGTACAAAACTTTCAATAATTGATGTTAATCATCCTAAAAATAATCCTCATAGCTTTAGAGCAAGAGATCCTTTGGGGTGGGAACTTGAAAATGCTCCAAGCCACACAGCTAATAGGCCGACAAAAAATATAACAGGTAATTATCTTTTTGATGCAGCTTTGATGTTAGGAGGGTATGATACATTCAGACGAGCATACAAAGGTGACCGTAAAGCTCAAGCACAAGTTATAATGGGAACAATTTTATCTTTTGATGGTATCCCTGAACAGAGTTTTCTTGCTAATGGATTTAGACGTGGTGGTATCAGAAATCGAATAGGGGGAAATCTTGAAAAATACCTTACAAGATCAGAATTCGCATTATCTACTAAAAGAGCTCAAACGTTGAGTAGACAAATAAATAAACTTGGAGGTAAGAGTAACTGTTTGCTTTGCGCTTCAGAAGCCCATGCTTCTGCTTTAGGAGAATTTTTTGAATCCGCCAAAATAGTAAAAAATCCAGCAGGATTAACTTTTGAAGAGGCAAATTCATTCTTGAAAACTAGATTTAAAAATGTGTCAAGTGAAGTAATGAATTTGGGGTCTATGATTAATGATTTGAATAGTTTTATACCAGAGAGTCGAGGAGCTGCAATAATTATTGGAAAATTTAATACACCTTTGCCTGATGGGGCGACTCATCATGCTCTTAATGCAGTTAAAAGAGATGGAAAATGGTATTTTGAAGATTATCAGTCAGGTAAATCTTATACTCAATATTACATTAAAAAGACATTTTCTTCTATGAAGATGATTGATGCACACAATTAATATTAAAAAATGGAAAGAATTAATAATGATTTTTATAGTAAACTTATAAAAAAAGAGTTTCCAGATGAAAACTTTAAATATTATAAAATTTATACTTTAGATGACTCTATATACGTATTCTTCTGTTATCATAAATTATTTTATCCATTAGGTCATGATTTGTTTTGGCATGTTCTTAATCGAGGGCCTATATTGATTGATGATATTAGTACACCAAAATATAAACTTTTAACATATCAGGAATTTATGTCTGATCATTTTGAAATACTCAAGCAAGAATTAGATAATGAGTTTATTTTTTTAGAAAGCTTTGATTTTTCAGATAAAACCTATGAATTTGTTGTTGATGTGATTAAGGAAAGAAGATATATAGATATATCAGATGTTAAACCTATTGCTGTTTTTAACAATTTGGATGAATCTAAAATTAGATTTAACAGTCCAAATTTTAATAAAGAACTCCCTCGCACTTCTGATGATGAATTAACACTGTATCTTTATGATGAGCTTTCGTTGGAATGCTATTTGAAATTAGCAAAAGATGTTGGATTAAGGTATCAGATAGAAAAAAAAGATTTTATTATCTTAAGAATAGATAGACATTTAGAAGATGTAAATCCAGATAATTGCCTTAGCTCATCCTAGTATGCCGTAAAAGCTAGTGCTAGTTTGTGCCTTAAATCGTGCCGTATCAGCTGTCTCGTCTTAAAAAAAGTTTACATATTTATACTTAACCCGATAGCGCGGATTTATAATCCGTGCGGTTAATAAAATCAGAGACATAGATAATGTAAGATAAAAGCTACTTTTTATAGTAGCTTTTGTTGTTTTAAGCAAAGGAGTGATAATGCTCCCGATACATCTTTGGCAAGTAGATTCTGGTATACTAAGAAAATGCTATCCATATCATAGATAAGTGCATACCCTCAAAATACATAATTATTGTAAAAAAATATTTCCCAGTTCCGAAAAATGAAACTGAGAGCTACTATTATTGCATCAGCAATTGTAATAACACGAATTTATAATCGTGCTATTATAATTCGAAGGATATCCACTGTTAGCGCTCGTCTGTGACGGGTGCCATATCAGATTGGTTTATGAGTAAGAGTAATAAAATAGGTAATATAATATAAGAGCTTCCTTATACCATGTGAAAATAAAAAGAAGGAAATATTGAAAACATAAGAAACAAAAGATTCAGGCTAATTATTAGCAAGTTCATGTTAATGTAGTTTCATAAAAATCAGAATAATAATAAAACATGGTCTTTTTTAGGATTATATAAGATAAATATTGTAAAATTTTAAACAACAAATAAGAATAAAAGATGAGTAGAGTATTAAAGTACATAGGAGCAGTATTGATTCAGGTTTTAGTATTTCAATCCTGTAGTAAGGATGATAGCAGTAATGAGCTTGAAAATCAGGACGTACCAACGCTAAGTGTTAAAGATTTTACATTGACGCGTGGGGAGGCCAATTATAGCCCTTCGATAGGTAAGATAGAAACGATCTCTAACCAAAAAGATATAGTGTATAAATTAATATCTCAAGAACCAGAAGGAGCATTGAGTATCGATACAGAAAGTGGAGATTTAAAAGTAGGAGATATATCTTATTTTGATTATGAGTTTTTTCCAGTACTAACAGGAGAAGTTGAAGTGTCCGCAGGGGGTCTTACAAAAAAGGTTTCAGTAACGATTACTTTAACAGACGAAGAGGAATCAGGATCTAAGGTTTTTAGATATCAAAATGAGTCTTATAGTTTAAAAACGTATAAAGAGAGAACTTTTGGAAGAATAGAAATACTGTCTTCAGGTGTTGAATATGGCTCAGGAAGTCAAGGTCTTAGAGGTAAGGGTAATGTATTGCGTTTTTCTATTATTGATAAGCTAAATAATATATCAGAAGGAGTAGTGCATACTTTTACTAAGAAAGATATTGATAATGATTATGTTGGTATTGCAATTGATCACGATTTTGATGCAGATAGTAGTATGCCGAGTTCAGGTACCAAAAACATCACAGAAGCAAAGATACTTTATAAGAAGAAGCATAATGATTTTTATGATCCGAATGCCAATTATTATATATTCAATGTGCATTTTATGTTCAAGTTTTCAGATAATACCACGCTAACAGGAACATATAATGGAGGAGGAAGTGAGGCTCGTTAAAAAGTTGCTTTCAGCTCAGCGAAGAGTGATCACTACTGCTAGTTTGTGCCTAAAATCCGAGAGGAAATAAAAGAAGATAATAAGATAAAAGCTACTGTAACAAGTAGCTTTTGTTGTTTTAATAAAAGTAATGATGATGAGATTTCTTACTACTATCAAGAATCTCAAATTATTCTGTGGCATGATATATGTTATGTTAAAAACAGTAGTCCTATTAAGTCAACTTTTAAAATAATAGCAAATCAATATTGTTAGAGTTTTGAAAACAGCTTATGAAATTATAAATTTGAACACCTAAAATAATTTGCCATGATCTACAAAATAAACATACAGAACCTAAAGAAAATAGTACTTATGCTAGTGATGTCTTGCTTTTTTATGCAAGCGAATGCACAAAATGAACTCATTTCTATACAACCTATTAGTGATCAGGAGTTTGAAGTAAGAAGCCTTAATGGTATACCTTTTACGATAGTTTTGGAAGAAAGTAATAATGATGGACAATTTCATTTAGGAATTAATAACAGTCTTACTTTTAAGACTGGTGATCTGATTGGTAAAAGAAGTACCCTTAGGATTGTATTCGAGGATGAATTATATCACTCTTTAGAGAATAAATTGATTAAGCAATACCAAACAGATTTGCAATGGATTGAAAACTTACTCGGAGTTAAAGAAGGAGAATTTAAAAAATTACCTTCCCGCCCTGTCTTTACTGATAATGGTTTAGAGAAATTAAAAGGGACAGTATTTGAGTATGTTAACACTGATAAAAAAGAAGAAGACTTCTATAAATGGATAGAAAAAATAAACTATTCTGTTGGCGCAGTGAAATATTTTAGAGATTTATATGCTGCATCTAATGGTGAAAATAATGAGCAGAGACGTCATTTTTTACCAATTAATATATACGACGCACTTCAATAAAATAGATAGAGTTATCATACTTATCTAAAAGAGAATCGATACTTTAAAATAAATAAGGTATCGATTTTTTTTGCTTTTTAGTGGCCTCTACATCAAGCTAAAAGGAGAGGTTTGGTTAGAAAGCGAAATAGGCAAGGGTACTACATTCTATTTTACGATTAGCAAATAGATAATCCATTAAAAAAATGGGGCATGTTTAGGTCATTAGTAGGTAAAATAGTAGTACAAATCATCGTGATTTCCTTTAATCAGATCTATGCTATCTATTAAGATATTCTTAACAAAGAGAACCTGCACAACACTTATTTAACTTTATAAGCCCTCCAAACCCACTTGTTATAGTGGGAGGGGAGACTTATATAAGTACCCTGTCTAATAGTTCATGTCAAGTAGGGGTACTTAGTGTAGTAGGGGTGTTATGGTAAATACCTGGCTAGGGGGTACTTCAAATGTAGGGAGGGGGTACTTCAAACAGAGGTAGCACCTGTGTCGAACAGAAGTGTGCCCTGTGTTTAACACAGGGCACACTAGTCTTTGTACTGGGGGGGAGAGTAGTTCTCAAGTAGGGAGGGGGTACTTGCGAAGTACCCTTTAGGGTATCATAACATGTTAATTTTTTAACAAATAAGGCGTGTTTACAACTAGAAAGAACATGATTTAAAAACACATTTAGAGTATGATCCAAAAAAACAGAAAGGCAAGAAATGGTTATAACCATTTCTTGCCTTTCATTTTATCAAATAAAAAACTTATGTCATCCTCAGATCCCATAGTTACTCGTGCCCAATTCGATTTTGTTGGCCAACCCCCGGCAAGTAAAATTTTATTTTTTAACATAAGCTCTTTGTAAGCTTTAAAATTTTTAACATCAAAATATACGAAGTTGGCTTCACTACTAATGTAATTGAAGCCAAGTTTTTCAAGCTCATTGCAAAATGCATTTCGTATTTTGATATTGTTATTCTTTGATGTTTCTAAGAAGGCATCATCTTTTAGTGAAGTAATTGCAGATGCAACACTAAGTGAATTAGGCATGTTACCCGGAAACCCTAAAGTGAATTTTTTCTCCATTTCTGCTATAAGCGATTCTGGCCCTAACATAAAACCAATTCGCAAACCTGCTAAACCGTATATCTTAGAGAAAGTACGAGTAACAAGAACATTTTTTCCTTCTGCAATCAGAGGTGCCATTGACTTATTTCGCCAGGAATTCATAAAATGAATATATGCTTCATCAACAAGTACAGTAGTCTTATCTGATACAAGTCTGCAAAACGATTTTAATTTTTCGGTCTCTATGATAGTCCCCGTAGGGTTATTAGGATTACAGAGTGTTAAAAGGCTGGTTTCAGCACTAATTCTGGACTCCATTTCTGTTAAATTCATTTTGAAATCCGAATCTACTTCAACTGGTGTAACTTTTGCCCCAATCTTTCTGGCAAAAAGTCCAATTACATCAAATGTTGGGCTGGGCACAATTATGTGTTCCCCTTTACTTCCAAAATGAGTCGCAGTCCATATCAACGGCTCAAAAGATCCATGGCCCAGTAGCACATTCTCGGGCTTCAGACCCTCTTGCTTTGCTATCAATTGTTTTAAGGCTTTTGCATCATATTCATAAAAAGTAGAGTATCGATTGCTACGAAATATAACTTCCTTAATTATATGTTCTACATTTTTACTCGGACCAAGATGGTTTTCATTGTAAAGTAATCTTCTTACATCACTTTTGTTAGTATTGTGATCTTTTCTATAATGATCTTCATTATTTTCAGCAAAAGCATTCAAAGGAAATAGACTTAAACCTGCAGATGTTGCCAAAGAATTTTTTAACCATTGTCTTCTATTTATTGTATCCATAATTTTTAAAGTTTTTTCTAAATCAACTAAAAATTAGGCGTACTGTCTATCGAATTCATGAATCCAATAGAGATTTAATAGTAAATATTAAGAAACTATTCGGGTAATATTTTTTAATCGATATTCAGATGGGGTAGATTTTGTAAATGACTTGAATGCTACATTAAAAGAAGAAAGACTGTTGAAACCTGAATCTAAGGCAATAGCTAAGATTTTTGTATCCGGATGGCTGGTACTTAGGAACTCCTTTGCCTTTTTTATTCTATATTCATTGATGAAACTTGAAAAATTCTTGTCGGCGTGTTTATTTATGATCATAGAAATATCTTTGGGAGATAAATTAAGTCGGGGAGATAAGGATGCTAATTTTAAATTAGGATCTAAATAAAGATCATTTTCCTCTATTAACTTTCTGATCCGGTTTAAGTGAATCTCACCATCTTCTATGGTAATATTAGAATTAAGATATTTTTCTTTATAGGTATTATCAAATATTCCTTTTCTATCGAAAGCTAAAAAAAGGATGATAAACATTAGAATAGAGAAAGCAACTACACCTGCAGAGTAGACAGGAATTAGATTCATGAATATTAAAGCATAAACTATCCATACCAGACAAAGCGCAGACACCAATAGAATGTACCATTCTTTTACTTTTTTGTTAACTGTAATTTGTTGTTTCTGAGAGATAAACAAACTTGCTATCACATATGAAAAAGAATGTACTAAAATGAAACTATAACTTAATTTCCAAAAAGCACTATTAATGTCATTAGGGATAACGTTACAAAAAATTGCATAAATAGAACATGGGATAAAATGAAATAGTACTGATCTTAATTGAGGCTTTGTTTTTATGAAGAGTGAACGCCCATAGATATATAATAAGGGACCTACTGCTAAATTGGCTGCCAACCCCAGGTTCTTAATAAAAACAGGAAGTTCTATATAGTTATAAAAAACGGATTTGGTGATCCTTAACGTTAGCGCTATAAGTAATATTCCTAATATTGTGTTCTGTACTTTTTTAAGTCTAAGTAAATAAATTCCAAAAAATAAACTTATTCCAAGTCCAATACCACTTATGATTGCTATTAATAATTTGATTATCATATTTTTCAAAAGCTACCCTTAAAGATAAAATTATCAAGCTACAAAAATTGAATTTCACCACTATTTTTTACTTTTTGTTAACTATTTGTAATAAGTAAAGTTTTTTAAGTAATTGATTGTCAGGTTTATTGTTGCTTAAATAATGTCAGGTTAATGTTCTATATAATATGAAATTTTGAAAAAATAGTTGTACAAAAAAGTTTTGGTGTTACTTTTTTATTACATTTGATATTATCAATAATGAGTTTGTACAATCAAACACATTGCCTAAACAAAATGGAATCTTTTTTCAGATTCGGGCTTAGGAGAATAAAGAAGTCTACTCCAAAAGCTGCCCTAGGGATAGGGAACCGAATTCTCAGGCTGACTTCTAAAAAGTATACGATTGCTCTTCAATTCTTTGAACGGATAAAATTCGTTCCTCACACTATATCAATTATTCGGATATGAGAATAGATTGATCCGAATGGCTTAGCCATTTGTCTTATCAATTTATAATTTTTTAAATCTCGTATTATGAAATGATCCATAGGACTTTCAGGCTGTATACGTCTGTGTTTTTATTGGTGAATTTCATCTGTAAAACAAAACCGAATAGATGAAAACTAAATATATCGATCTTATCGACCAAACCTTTTATTTTCCCCAAGAAGAATTTAGTTTGGAAAATAACCAGTTACAATTTCATGGCATCAACTTAATGGCATTGATAGCTCAGTATGGAGCACCTTTAAAATTTACCTACCTCCCTAAAATATCTGAAAATATTAATAAAGCCAAAACGTGGTTCGACAACGCCATTAAAGCAAATAACTATGCAGGTACTTATAACTATTGTTATTGTACCAAAAGCTCTCATTTTCAGCATGTATTAAATGAAGCATTAAAAAATGATATACATATCGAAACGTCTTCTGCCTTTGATATGGATATCGTTGAAAATCTAAAAGCTCAGGGTAAAATTAATGACGATACTTATGTGATCTGTAATGGTTTTAAAAGAGATCAATACATCCAAAATATTGCCCGATTAATTAACTATGGGCATCAAAAGTGTATTCCTATTATTGATAACTATGAAGAATTATCGTTATTAAGCGACACAATTGATGGTAAATTTCAAGTAGGTATTCGTATAGCTTCAGAAGAAGAACCAAAGTTTGAGTTTTATACCTCTCGTTTAGGAATCGGATATCGTAATATTGTTCCTTTTTATAATAATCAAATTAAAGAAAATTCCAAGGTAGAGTTAAAGATGCTGCATTTCTTTATCAATACAGGTATTCGTGATACTGCCTATTATTGGAATGAACTCTTAAAATGTTTAAAGGTTTATATCAACCTAAAGAAAATATGTCCATCTCTGGATAGCTTAAATATCGGTGGTGGTTTCCCAATTAAAAACTCATTAGCATTCAATTATGACTATGAGTATATGATTAATGAGATTGTAAACCAAATCCAAATTGCCTGTGAAGAAGCTCAGGTAGATGTCCCTAATATATTCACAGAATTTGGAAGCTTTACCGTAGGTGAAAGTGGAGGAGCTATTTATGAAGTATTGTATCAAAAACAACAAAATGACCGTGAAAAATGGAATATGATCAACTCTTCTTTTATTACTACTCTTCCTGATACCTGGGCCATCAACAAACGATTTATAATGCTGGCGGTGAATAGATGGGATGATGAATATGAGCGTGTATTACTTGGCGGTCTTACTTGCGATAGCGATGATTATTATAATTCTGAGCAACATATGAATGCCATTTATCTACCCAAGTATAAAAAAGAAAAACCATTATATATCGGATTTTTTAATACAGGCGCCTATCAGGAAACCATCGGAGGATTTGGTGGATTACAACATTGCCTTATACCACAACCTAAGCATATTATTATTGATAGAGATAAAGAAGGTAATTTGATTACTTCTGTTTTTTCAGAACAACAAACCTCAGAACAATTGCTATCGATTCTGGGATACCGAAAACAATACCCAGAGATTATGAAATCTTTTGAGAGTAATGAACAAGAGTTAATAACCATTTTATAAAACAACATTTAATTTTTTCGAAATGAAAAATAAAACCTATGCAGGGATACCTGAAGAATATGGAAAATTGGAAACCGCTAAGATCGTTTTAATACCAGTTCCTTATGACAGAACAAGTACTTGGCAAAAAGGAGCTGATAAGGGACCTGAGGCTTTTTTAGAAGCTTCAGAAAATATGGAATTGTATGATATAGAAACAGACTCAGAGGTATATAAAAATGGGATTTATCTTGCCGAACCAGTGACTGTAGACGCAACTCCCGAGGCAATGGTAGATGCTGTTCATCAAGAAACTAAAAGATTTATAAAAAAGAAAAAGTTTGTAACTGTTTTTGGGGGCGAGCATTCGGTGTCAATTGGTACCATTAGAGCTTTTAATGAAGTTTTTGATAACCTAACGGTATTGCATATAGATGCTCACGCCGATTTAAGAAAATCGTATGAAGGTAGTAGCTGCAATCATGCTTGTGCAATGTATGAAGCGAGTCAAAATACCAATTTAATTCAAGTCGGGATTCGTTCTATGGATATACAGGAAAAACCTGTAATGGATTATGACAAGGTTTATTTTGCTCATGAAATGGCAATAGATGATAACTGGATGGATTCGGTTATTGAGCAAATGACAGATAATGTATTTATTACGTTTGACTTAGATGCTTTAGATCCTTCAATTTTACCAAGTACAGGAACACCAGAACCAGGTGGTCTGTTTTGGTATGAAACTTTAGACTTTTTAAAGCTGGTATTTAATGAGAAAAATGTGGTTGGTTTTGATATTGTTGAATTATGCCCTAATAAAAATGATAAATCTTCTGATTTTCTTGCGGCTAAATTATACTACAAGATGTTAAGTTATAAGTTTCAGGACAATACAGAGGAGTTGGAAGATGAATATAACATTATAGAAAACGAAACTTTAAAAAAATTCAAATCTAATTACGAAGAATACGATGAAAGGTAAAGGTGAAATTTCAAAATTTATAGAAAAGTATTTTCTTCATTTCAATGCAGCTACAC
This sequence comes from Aquimarina atlantica, assembly GCF_000626715.1. GTDB lineage: Bacteria > Bacteroidota > Bacteroidia > Flavobacteriales > Flavobacteriaceae > Aquimarina > Aquimarina atlantica. The sequence continues at coordinate 28,085 of NZ_AQRA01000014.1, forward strand.
TTGTTGATGCGGCAAAAGCATATGAATCTCAATTAGCAAATGGTGGGAAAATGTTGGTTTCCCTTGCAGGTGCAATGAGTACAGCAGAACTCGGAAAAATCTTTGCCGAAATGATTCGTCAAGATAAAATACATATTATTTCCTGTACTGGTGCCAATCTCGAAGAAGATATTATGAATCTGGTAGCGCACAGTCATTATAAAAGAGTACCTAATTATAGAGATTTAACCCCCCAACAAGAGTGGGAATTATTAGAAAAAGGATTAAATCGGGTAACCGATACATGTATTCCAGAGGAAGAAGCTTTTAGAAGGTTACAAAAACACATTTTCAAAATCTGGAAAGATGCCGAAGAAGCCGAAGAACGTTATTTCCCACATGAGTTTATGTATAAACTATTGCTATCAGGAGTTCTTGAAGAATACTATGAGATTGATATTAAAGATTCGTGGATGTATGCAGCTGCTCAAGCAAATTTGCCAATGGTAGTCCCTGGCTGGGAAGATAGTACAATGGGAAACATTTTTGCAAGCTACGTAATGAAAGGAGAGCTTAAGGCGAGTACAATGAAATCGGGTATCGAGTATATGACTTTTTTAGCTGACTGGTATACTGAAAATTCTGAAAAAGGTATAGGGTTCTTTCAAATTGGAGGTGGTATTGCCGGTGACTTTCCTATTTGCGTTGTTCCAATGCTGTATCAGGATTTAGAGAGAACAGATACTCCTTTTTGGAATTATTTCTGCCAAATAAGTGACTCTACTACAAGTTATGGATCTTATTCTGGCGCAGTGCCTAATGAAAAGATTACCTGGGGTAAATTGGATATAGATACTCCCAAGTTTGTTATAGAAAGCGATGCAACCATTGTAGCTCCATTAGTATTTGGCTACTTATTAGATATGTAAAAAATGAAAACACGACGAAACTCAAATTTGAAAAAAATTATTGTTGATTATAAAAAGCTTAACAACGATATTCTTGATCTCCTGGTGACTAAATATCCTGATGGATACGAAGATGAACATATTATCAAGTTCAAAAATGCTAAAAATGAAATCGTTGAATGTGTCGAAGTAGAAACTGAAGATACATTATATCTTGTAAAAGTAAGCAAACGTCTCGTTACAGCTATGGAAGATTTTGACGAAACGAACGATAGCAAGATTGAAAGAGAACAGGATCTCCCAGGTGAACCAGAAATTGATGAAGATTAAAATTTAAAAAAATGAGAAAAGCAGAATTTCATCTTGCTCTTCCATGCGAAGATCTCGATAAAGTAAAGGATTTTTATGTAAATATTCTTGGCGCAGAATTAGGTAGAAGCACGGATACTTGGATCGATATTAATCTATATCAGAACCAAATTACTTTTACCAGATCAGGTAGTTTTAACTTTGATTTTAAAAATTATAGATTGGGAGATAAGATTCTGCCATCCTTTCATTTTGGAGTAATTATCGATGTAGAATTATGGGGTGTATTGTATGCTAAACTCTTCAAAATGGATCTTGAGGTTACTACAGAAGCAGTATTTATGGAGAAAAAAGTTGGGGAACACTTGTCTTTTTTTATTAAGGACCCTAATGGATATATGGTAGAGTTTAAAAGCTTTAAAGATCACGGAGAGATATTTACCGTGTAGGGAAATGACAAAGGAGGTATATGCCGTACAAATTGCTGATGCAATTTCTATCAAAAATTGTAAAAACAATTTCGAAGAGGAGTTATTATTTCATGATAGTGATGAATTGTTTTATGAACGATTTCAGGGACAATATATTTATATTTTTAAATATGGAGTAGTTTGTTTTTATAACATAAATAGAGATGAAATAGAACAAATTTGTAATGAAATATTGATGTACGCTAAGAATATTGTTATGACAGATATTTCAGAGAATGTTAATATTGTTCTGGGGAAAACTACCAATAAAGTATCTTTTGGAACTATTACGTTAAGGGAGTTTGATGTAGAATCTTTACGGTTAGTAATGCTTAATACTTCACAATCGGTGGCACTAGACAATTATACTAATATTTCAGAACAGATTTTGGAAGATACTAAATCCCATACTTCCTATCTTGAAGAAAATGGGAGGTTAGATATTAGTGGTAAAAAACTAAAGAAGTATATCGGACGAGTACTAAACATCAAGAATAAAATTTCGGAAAACCTTTACATCTTTGACTCTCCTGATATTACCTGGGATGATGAAAATTTAAATAAATTAAATCAAGATCTTAAACGAATATTTGATTTAAAAGATCGCTATCGTAGCGTTCATGATCAGGTAGAAATCATTAAAGAAAACCTGGAACTTTTTAAAGACATCATGTTTCATAAAGAAAGTAGTAAACTAGAATGGATTATTATCATTCTAATTCTGGTAGAAGTGATGGATCTTTTTATTCAAAAATTAACATAATAAAGAAAACCAATTAAGTGATTGAAAATATAACAAATAACGAACTAGAAGTAATTGGAAGCGAAGAATGGTGTGTCTTTGATGAATTTGGTATTCCTGCTATTAAAGCAAGGGTAGATTCTGGAGCTAAGACCTCTTCTATTCAGGCTAATAACATCAAATTAATCCATAAAGGAACCGAAGAATGGGTACGCTTTGAGGTAAATCCTATTCAGGATAATAGAAGTATCGTCATAAGATGCGAAACCAAACTTCACGATAAGCGTGTGGTAAAGAGTTCATCAGGAATTGCAGAAGAACGATTTGTAATCAAAACACCTGTCACTATTGGAGATAAAACCTTTGCTATTGAACTTACATTAGCTAATCGTGATGCAATGGAATATAGAATGCTTCTGGGACGAGAGGCGTTAATTAATAGATATATTGTAAATCCATCGGTAAGTTTTGCTCAACAGGATTTTACAAAAGATGAGATTCAAACAAAATATAAACCGTTTCTTAAAGAAAAATCAGGATTAAAAATTGCATTACTAGCTAGTAACCCCAATTTATATAGTAACAAGCGTATACTAGAAGCTGGTATTGCCAGAGGTCACGAGATGGTATTTCTTAATGTAGAACAAGCTTATATGAAACTGGATGCTGCAGAACCAGAAATACGCTATCGAGGAGGAAATATCATTGACGAGTTCGATGCGATTATTCCTAGAATAAAACCTTCAATGACGTTCTATGCATGTGCATTGATAAGACAATTTGATTCTATGGGTGCATATTGCCTGAACTCATCTGAAGCCATTAAACAATCCAGAGATAAGCTATTGGCTACTCAGCTTTTTGCAAAAAACGATATTCATATCCCTATTACCGGATTTGCAAAATCTCCCTTAGATACTAAGGACCTAATTAAAATGGTTAATGGAGCTCCTTTAATCATTAAATTACTAGAAAGTACACAAGGAAAAGGTGTGGTACTGGCAGAAACCAATAAAGCTGCAGAGAGTGTAATCAATGCTTTCAAAAGTGTACAGACCAACATTCTGGTACAAGAGTTTATTAAAGAAGCTAATGGGCAAGATATCAGATGTTTTGTTGTAAATGGAAAAGTAGTAGCATCAATGCAAAGACAAGCTGCAAAAGGAGAATTTAGAGCAAACATTCATCAAGGTGGATCTGCTTCTAAGATTAAAATTACTTCTGAAGAGCGAAAACTGGCGATCAAAGCCGCCAAAATATTGAATTTACCTGTTGCTGGTGTAGATCTTATTCGATCTAATAAAGGACCCCTTTTGTTAGAAGTGAATTCATCACCAGGCCTTGAAGGTATCGAAAATGCTACAGGGTTGGATATTGCTAATATTATGATTGAAGCTATAGAAAAGAAGCTAAAATTTAAACGATGATACATCCCTATACCGAAATAAGGTTTATAAGTGATGAAGTTGGCTATGGTGTTGTAGCCAAAGAATTAATTCCTAAAGGAACAATCACCTGGGTATTAGATAAATTTGATCGTGAGTTTACTCCAGATCAATATGAAATATTAGAACCCATTTATAAAAACATTTTAGAAACATATGCTTATAAAAACAATCTGGGTAATCTGGTGTTATGTTGGGATAATGGACGTTTTGTGAACCATAGCTTTAATGCTAATTGCCTTACTACTGCATATAATTTTGAGTTAGCTGTGCGAGATATTCGTCCTGGAGAACAGTTAACAGATGATTACGGCTACCTCAATATTGATACTCCTTTTAGAGGAATTGATGAAGGAACCAAAAGAAAAATCGTATATCCAAATGATTTATTAAAGTATCACAAATCCTGGGATAAAAAATTAATAAAAGCTTTTAAATATGTATCCAAGGTAAAACAACCTTTAATTGGATTGCTGGAAGAAGAGCTATGGCAATTAGTAGTACAGATTGAAAAAGGAGAAAAAGAGATGGCTTCGATATTAGAAAATTACCACCAAAGGGCATAAAAAGAGTAATAAAGAAACATGTGTTGTTTAATTTAATAGCAACTGCCTATGAAAATCAAAAAACATAAAGAAAAATCTCGACTAATCGTTTATCAGGGAGATGAGCTTTTAGTGCTTCAAAAACATACTAAAGATCTTGAGTATGGACTTATAGGAGGATTTCTTGAAAAAGGAGAGTCTCCTGAAACCGCATTGATACGAGAAGCTTTTGAAGAAGCCGAAATTCAACTATGTGAACAAGATATGGAGTATCAATGTTCAATAACCATAGAGTTAAAAAATAAACAAAAGCTTTCTAAACATTATTTTGTATGTAGTGATTATACAAAGCCATTTGCACTGGCAGAACCACACAAGTTTAGAAAAATTGAATGGGTATACTGGAAAGATACCTTAGATTTTTTAAGTAAGTCAGATAAAAAAGTAGTGAAATCTCTTTTTAAACCGTGTAAACTTAACTATTAAAATGAATAAAGATGAATGGTAATATTATTAATCAAAATGTAGAGCACGGAGTATTTAAAAAATACTATGATGGGTACTATCAATTTGAAATGGAAAACGGCGAGACTATTGTATTTGAAGAAGTATCTCATTCTGTGGTCAAAAAATTCGATCTTAAATCTGATACATGTATAGGTAAAAGTTTTGAAATTACTTATTCAGAATATGTCGAAGATGATGATGAAGACTTCGTATCCTTTAAAATTGAAAAATTGAAACTTTTGTAAACGAAGTCTAACAAAGAATGATAAAAGCATGTTAAAAGGAAAATATAATTACTTCCCAATACAAAAATTAGCAAAGATATTTCCTAGTAAATCATCACTGGTAATTTCTCCTGTAATTTCACCAAAATGATATAACGCCTGGCGAATATCTATTGCCATTAGATCTCCAGAAAGCCCGGTATCTAATCCATATTGTACTTTCTGTATTTCTTCTAAAGCTTTTAATAAAGCATCATAGTGACGAGAGTTGGTTACAATAGTCTCATTATTGCGCAGAGCTCCAGTGTTTACATACTCAAGGAGTTTGTTTTGTAAGGCTTCGACACCTATATTTTGCTTTGCAGAAAGTAAGTGGATATTTTCGATTTCAGATGTTAGTGTCGAAGTTTGATCATCATCTAGTTTATCTACTTTATTAGCAACAATAATCAGAGGTTTTTGAGGATACTTATTTTTTATCTTTCCTATTTCAGTTTTTAACTCCTGTAAACTATCAGCAGTCAATATAGAACTATCAACCAAATAGATAACTACCTGTGCCTGTTCGATTTTTTCGAATGTTTTTTGTATCCCGATACTTTCGACTACATCTTTGGTTTCCCGTATACCTGCTGTATCAATAAATCGAAATCCAATACCGCCAATAGTAATTTCATCTTCTATAGTATCGCGAGTTGTTCCTGCTATATCCGATACGATGGCTCTTTCTTCGTTTAGTAATGCATTAAGCAACGTAGATTTTCCAACATTAGGTTCCCCGACAATGGCTACCGGAATTCCGTTTTTGATAACATTACCTACGGCAAAAGAATCAATAAGGCGTTTTAATACATTTGTAATTCTGGCGATTAGATCTTTAAACTGAGTGCGATCTGCAAATTCTACATCTTCTTCGGCAAAATCTAACTCTAACTCTATCAAAGAAGCAAAATTAAGGAGTTCATCTCTCAGCTTTTGAATCTCATTAGAAAAACCACCTCGCATTTGTTGCATTGCAATTTGATGAGAAGCTTCAGAATCAGACGCAATAAGATCGGCTACAGCTTCGGCTTGAGAAAGATCTAGTTTTCCATTAATAAATGCACGTAGTGTAAACTCTCCGGCATTAGCCATTCTACAACCTTTCCGTAGTAGTAACTGAATAATTTCTTGTTGGATATATACAGAACCGTGACAGGAAATCTCTATAGTGGGTTCTCCGGTGTATGAATTAGAACCTTTAAAAATAGAAATCAAAACTTCATCCAGTATTCTGTTTTCGTCAACAATATGTCCCAGGTGTATAGTATGACTTTTTTGAGCACTTAATTCTTTTCCGCTCACAGATCGAAATAAAGGAGAACAGATCGTAATAGCTTCTTTTCCAGATACGCGAATGACCGCTATAGCCCCGGCTCCTGATGGGGTTGCTAATGCTACTATGGTATCTTGTGCGATCATATATTTTATCTATAAAAGAGCAAAAATAGGTATTAATACATGTATTTTAAATTTTGATTGCATACTTTTTTGAGGAGTTGATTTTCTTTTCTATCTTGTAGCAGGAAGAAGAAGAAATACTTCAGTATTAACCAACTTATTTCCTTCGGAAAAAAAGAATAGGAAAAAAACCGCTGGTTTTTGATTAATTAAAAATTAGATGACCAGTTAGTGGAATACAATTTTGTAGCAATTAAAGATGCTGCAAGAGTTTTTGTACTAACTAAATTTAATGTCTAATCTAATAAATTTTTTTAATCTTATTCTTATGAACTCAAACAACACAAACTCAATTCACATTTACAGGTATCCTGTACATCGAATATGTATGCTGCTATGCATCATTTTTATGTTGATACCCTATATTAATTTTGCTCAGGATGAACTGCCACGACATTATACGAAGTATAATATGGAGATAAAACCTGATGGCAATCAGAGTAAAAATAGTTCACAAATTGTTACAGAAACCATATCAGAAAAAGGAGCTACTTGGTTACGTTTATTTCTTAAAGATGTAAATCTTGGAAACAAGAGTACGTTAACCATTACATCAGCGTTAGACGGAGCTACCCAAACATTAACATCAAAGACCATCAAGGAGTGGAAGAATAGTACAGCGTATTTTAATGGTGATAAAATAACGCTAAAACTAACGGTAGCACCAGGAGAAGCAGCTATAGGTTTTACTATTCATGAAGTAGGAGTTGGTGAAAATGATCCGGGATCAAAATCCCAATGTGGTTCGACTGATGATAGAGTCGATTCTACTGATGATGCGATCGGACGAATAGTACCTATCGGATGTACGGGTTGGATTATTACTAATGGTAGATTAGTTACTGCCGGGCATTGCGTAGGGAACAGGGCGCAACTTATAGAATTTAATGTACCTAAGTCTAATCCTGATCGTACCATTGTACATCCTGGACCAGAAGATCAGTATCCAATAGGTAATTTTGTAACTAACTTTGTAAGAGGGAGACCCGAGACTGATTGGGCGGTATTTACTGCAAGTGCCAATTCGCAAACGGGTCAAACACCTATACAGGCGCAGGGTAAATCATTTAATGTAGTACGAAGCGCTCCCGGAAATAATATAACCATAACAGGCTTTGGTACAGATACTGGTATTGATAATCAAACGCAGCAAACACATACTGGGCCATTATCATCGGTTGATAATACGTTTGTAAGATATAGAACAGATACGACAGGAGGAAACTCTGGAAGTCCGATAATAGACGCCGCAACAGGAAATGCGGTTGGGGTTCATGCCTATGGTGGATGCTCGGGATCGGGAGGTTCTAACTTTGGAGAAAGAGCAACCATACCCGATTTTTGGGATGCTATGGGGCTGGATGGAAACCCACCACCAACCGATGAATGTACAGGTGATATTGCTTCTTTCCCTTACAACGAAAGTTTTGAAGGTAATATAGGAGATTGGAAACAAGCTAGCGGAGATGATTTGGATTGGACTGTAAATTCTAATGGTACTCCTTCTAATGGTACCGGGCCAAGTGGCGCAGTAGATGGTAATTCATATATATATGTAGAAGCATCTGGAAACGGAACAGGATTCCCTTCTAAAAGAGCGATCTTAAATTCTCCTTGCTTAAATTTTACAAGTCTTACAACGCCTAAACTAAGTTTTCAATATCATATGATAGGTAACGCAGTGGGAACATTAACTGTAGAAGCCAGAACAAATAATACAGGAAGCTGGTCAAGTGTGTTTACCAAATCAGGAGCGCAAGGAACAGATTGGAACGCAGCCGATATAGATCTCTCTTCATATGCCGGTAATGCAAGCGTGCAGTTAAGATTAAATGTCGTGACAGGAAGCAGTTGGCAAGGAGATATTACTATCGATGCCCTAAACATATCTAATGGTACGGTAACACCCCCTGTATGTACAGCTTTAGATTTTAATGATTTTACAATCACAGCATTCTCTAATCAGGATTCTGCAGGTAATTTCTCTATCCAAAGCGGGGGAGCTGCACTTTCTTTACAAAATAATACATGGAAATATATTGCTATGAATTATACAGTAACTGCAAATACAGTAATAGAATTTGATTTTAGCAGTACTTCTGAAGGCGAAATTCACGGAGTTGGTTTTGAAAATGATAATACATTAACCTCTACCAGGTACTTTAAAGTTCATGGTACTCAAAATTATGGAGTAACCAATTTTGATGATTATGCTAGCGGGACAAAAAAGTATGTCATTCCGGTAGGGAATTTCTATACTGGTAGTATGGATAGACTGGTTTTTATAAATGATAATGATGCTGGTAGTGGTAATACCTCTGTTTTTAGTAATGTGAAAATATATGAAGGTTCTTGTGGGCGATCAGCAACTTCAGAAAGTTTAATAGCTCAGTTAGAATCAGTTTCACCAATTCTTGGAGACGAGAATGAAGGTGATCTTGCAGGGCTAAGTATTAAGCCAAACCCTGCAAAAGATGTCTTTTCGTTGCATCTAAATCAATATATAAAAGGAAATGTAACTGCAACGATTTATACGATTCTGGGAAGTAAAAAAGCCAGAATAAATATGCAACCAGGTATCAATACAATTTCTGCCCGAAACCTATCATTGGGTAAAGGGATTTATCTAATTAAAATTGATAGTAGTACCGGGGAATCTGCTACCAAGAAACTAATCGTGAATTAATACTTTATATAGAAGACATTAAATTTAGTAATTAGTAAACACCTTGGCTTTGTGTCGAGGTGTTTTTTTTGATCAAATAATAAGATGTTAGTACCGTTACTGTAACAAAATGCTATTTTTATCGTCATATAAATATAGATTGCTAATATTTTTAGCAACTCAATCAATCATCAACCAAAAAACGTAGAAATCATGAAACAGGACAGATCATTATTAGTTATTACCCATTTATCACAATTATTAGACCTTATCACAGGGTTTGGAGGATTTATAGTACCCTTAATATTGTGGTTAACCCAGAGAGAAAGAGTTTTGGCAATGGATGAGCATGGAAAATCAATTATGAATTTTCAGATAAGTATGTTTATTTATGCAATCGTATGTGTTCCTTTAATCTTATTATTTGGACTGGGATTATTAGGATTAGCTCTTATTGCACTTTTATGCTTTGTATTTCCTATCATTAATGCTGTAAAAGCAAATAATGGAGAAGAACCTTCATATCCTTTATCTATGCAAATCATTAAATAATTGCTAATATGAAGTAATTATAATATTATACGCAGAAGCTGCATCAATAGATTGCCTGAATATTTATTCAGGCTTTTTTTATGCAATTTTTTGACTCTTCAGGAATGATAAAACCCTAAAAAATAACAGGATAACATAATTTTTTTAAGAGTTAATGATAAAAATATGTTGTTTTTGTACTGGAAAACCGTAAAATAATATAGAAATAAGCAGATATTGTTTTATATTGTTGTAATGGTTTTTTTGATAATATGGGGTATGTGTGTGAAATTTTTTAAAATAAATATAATTATTTTGTTAATTTTTTGGAGTATTGATAGTCTTGCCCAAAAAAAAGAAATGGTTGAGAAATCAACTTTAGAAATTGATAATACCATTTATCGTTTGATAAGGAATGATAGTATTGTCGAGGCCAGAATTTTTTTAGATACAATTTTTAATCATAAGAAATCAGAATCTGATGATGAGTTTTTGTTGTCCTATAATTATAACTACGGACTGATTTTTATGACTTCGGGAAAACCTAATGCAGCAGCAAATTACATATTTAAAGCCAAGGAAATTTCAAAAAGGATACCAGGTAATTCTTATGAGTCAAAAATCAAAGTAGTTGTACTAAGATTGTTTAGAGAAACAAATAGGTATAAAGAGCTAGATAGTTTATATCAGAAGTATATCGATTATAATAAGAAGAGTAAAAACGGTATTATATTCTTTCATCATCTGGATTATATTATAAGTGAAATGAATAGAAGTAACTTTAAACAAGTGATTTCTATTTCCAGAAAGGTACTATCCGATCTTGATGATTATGATTATACAAAGATGTCAAAGGAAAGTATACATGTCATTAATGATGTTGTGAGAAACGAGCTAAAGATATATTTCGCAATGGCATTAATGGAAAAAGGTATAGATTATGAGAAATCGTATCGGTTACTAAATGAAACAGAAAGAGATTCTCTCTTTTTTGTACAAAGAGAACGGGATGAATACTTAAGATTGATACAACAATACAAAGCACGCTATTTTTATGAGTATGATAAAAACATGGACTCGGTGTCTTATTACCAGGCGTTATCAAATAAATATCAGGAGACCTATATTAAAAAACTAAAAAGACGCGCTTCTAATGCTGATATTTTTATTTATGAAATTGCTAAGAATAAAAAGGATATCGAGCAACTTTCTATTATCAATGAAAAAAATATTCAGATTCAAAAAAGTTATTTTCAGGTTAGTTTTTTGACAGGGTTTTTGTTGTTGTTGGCAATTATTTTTAGTGTCTATGTATATAGATCTAACAATCATAAGCATAGAATTAATCAAGAGTTGAAAGAAAAAAACGCCGAGCTATTAACGGTTGATGAAGAACGTAATCAGTTTTTTTCTATAATGAGTCATGAATTAAGAACCCCCATTTATACCATACAAGGATTGGTAGAAATCATAGAAAATACAAAGAACCAAAAACAGAGGAAAGAATTTTTAAGTACACTAAAATTTTCGAATAATCATTTATCAGGATTGGTAAATAATGCTTTAGAATATTCTAAGTTCCGCCTGGGAAATGTGAGGTTAAATAAAGATGCTTTTTCCTTAGATGAAATGCTAACGAATATTTGTAATTCGTTTTCATATCAATTACGTAAGAGTAATACAAAATTGCATATCAATATAGCAGAAGGTGTAGAAACCAATGTTCTGGATGATCGTTTAAAGCTTTCTCAGATTTTTATCAACCTTATTTCTAATGCTATTAAATTTACTACAGATGGAAATATCTGGATAGAACTTGTGCAAATTGCAAGTTTCGAAAATATGATCAGGCTCCGTTTTACTGTGAGAGATGACGGGATAGGAATTAAAAAAGAATTGATATCAGATGTATTTGACGGATTTAAGGGGATACATCATATAGATAAACACAAAGGAGGCTCTGGGTTAGGGTTGTATATCGTAAAACGGTTTATAGAAGATTTGTATAAATCCTCAATAGTTGTAGAATCTGAAGAGGGGAAAGGAACTTCGTTTTCTTTCGAGATTGAAATGGAACGAAACCTAAAGAATACAAAAGTACCGATTGTAAATGATGAAGATTATGCCAATGTATTAGACGGTTATAACATGCTGGTTGTAGATGATAATACAATTAATCTAATGATTACAAAAAAGATTTTAGAAAGTGCGGGAGCGATATGTACAACAGTAGATAATGGTTTTGATGCTGTGTTATTGACACAAAAAAATGACTACGATGTGGTTTTTATGGATATTCATATGCCAGAACAGGATGGTTTTGAAACGACCCAAAAAATAAGAGAGTTTAATAAAGATGTTATTATTATGGCATTAACAGCCGTTGATTTAGAAAGGGTGATCACAAAGGTTCATCAATCTGGTATGGATGGAATTGTTGCTAAACCATACAAACGAAGTGATTTATTTCAAAAGATCTTATCCTTTTCTCTAAAGAAAGATTAAAAAATGAGCTTTCTAAATACGATCAGAAAGCTCATTGATTAAAAAGCAGTTTGGATCTTTACTGTTTTTTAATGTTGGTTAATTCTAAAGTCAGGATAAGCATCCATACCATGTTCGTGATTGTCTAATCCGTCAATTTCTTCTTTTTCTGAAACTCGGATTCCTATAGTTTTTTTAAGTATAAATATGATGACAAAAGCGGTTATTAAGCAAAATGCTCCTACAATAAGAACGCCAAGTCCTTGAACCATGAATTGATCAAACCCAGCTTTCGTTCCAAAAATCCCTACAGCTATAGTTCCCCAGATGCCACAGATTAAATGAACAGCTATGGCACCTACAGGATCGTCTAGTTTTAATTTGTCTACCAATGCTACACCGAGTACGATAATAATACCTGCACATAAACCAATAATTACAGCTTCGTTCGGGGACATGAGATCAGCTCCGGCCGTTATCCCTACCAATCCTCCCAGAATACCATTTAAGAACATCGTAAGATCATAGTTTTTGTATAAGATGGTAGAAAGTACAAATGCCCCAACACCACCTGCTGCCGCTGCAAGACAGGTAGTTACTAATACTAATGAAGTGCCGGCAGGATCTGCAGAGAGTACAGATCCACCATTAAAACCAAACCATCCTAGCCAAAGAATAAGCACACCAGCAGCAGCTATAGGGATATTGTGTCCAGGGATAGCTTGTGGTTTTCCTTCAGAGCTATATTTGCCTATTCTTGCACCTAATAGAATAATGGCTACCATGGCAGCCCATCCACCAACAGAGTGTACAAGTGTAGAACCCGCAAAGTCATAAAACCCTTCAGCTTCACCAATTTTAAAAGTAGATAAAAATCCGCTTCCCCATTGCCAGGAACCTACTATAGGATATACCAAACCTACATAAAGTATAGTAAATATCATAAATGCTCCTAACTTAATACGTTCTGCTACCGCACCAGAAACTATAGTAGCGGCTGTAGCGGCAAACATTCCCTGAAATAGGAAATCTGTCCACCAGGTATAGCCTCCGCTGGCGTATTCCGGAGTCATTCCATTCTCGGGGGCAGCGATGCCAAACCCTGCAAATTTTAGAAAACCGATATCTCCATCCTCGAATCCCGGATACATAAGGTTGAAACCACCGATATAGTATAATAATAAACCTATACAGATGATAAATACATTTTTAAATAATATGTTAATTGTGTTTTTTTGACGAGTTAGTCCTATTTCTAAAAAGGAAAATCCTAAGTGCATGAAAAATACAAGTGCTGTACACACCATCATCCATACATTATTTGTGGTTAAAAGTTCCATAGTTTAATTACTATTAAAGTTGTTTTTAGTTTTTGATTGGTTAATTTTTTTGAGTAATAGGAAATATTAGTTTAATGTTTCTGCACCTTTTTCCGAAGTGCGAATTCTATACGCTTCTTTGATGTCTGAAACAAAGATTTTTCCGTCACCAACCTCTCCTGTTTTTGCAGCTTCTAGAATTGCAGAGATTGCAACTTCTTCAAAATCATCATTTACAACAATCGATAAATATCTTCTCTGAATATCTGTGGTACTATAAGAAATCCCTCTATAAACACTTCCTTTTTGTTCATGCCCCACTCCGGTAACATCCCAATAGGAGAAAAACATAACACCTTTATTGTGTAAAGCCTCTTTTACAACCCGGTATTTTGATCTCCTGATAATTGCTTCTATTTTCTTCATAAAGAATAAAAGTTAAAATTAATATTGAATTACATTCAAAAATATACTATTTTGAAATATACTATATAAAAAATAGGGTATTTATGTATGTTTTTATCATTTATTGTTTTTTAACCCTATTAAAATTAGGGTTAAGTGTTTTTTATGTTGAAAAAATAATGATTTAATACTCGGGAGGGGCGAAATATTTTCGAAAACGTTTTCGTTAAAATTGGTTGATAATCAGTTGTCTGTGATTTGGTGCTAATTCTTGATTTATTTAGTTTTTTTGCCTGAAAACGCATTGTCAAATTCATAATTAGAAGCTCTTATTTTGTGATTATTTTATTCTGAAGGGGCTTTTTTTATGTAGCTCAGAAAAGTGATTGCGAAAGCAGTTTTTTTCTTTCTCTGTACTTAATGATTTGTTAATTTCATCTGCTTGAAACACTTTTAGATCAGAAAATATGATGAAGAAACAAGGAATGTATCTACCAGAATTTGAGCATGACGCATGTGGTGCAGGATTCATTTGTAGCTTAGAAGGAAAGAAATCAAACGATATTATTCATAAAGCATTAGAGATTCTTGAAAAGCTAGAGCATAGAGGTGCTGTAAGTGCTGATGGAAAAACAGGAGATGGCGCCGGAATCCTAATTGATATACCACATGATTTTTTTACTGAGCATTGTGATTTTAAATTACCAGCTGCTGGAGAATATGCGGTAAGCAATGTTTTCTTACCTAAGAAAGAAAATCAAAGGCAGTTTTGTATAGATACCTTCGAACAAAATATTATTGATCAGGGGCTTGTTTTATTAGGATGGAGAGATGTTCCCGTGGATCATATTCATATTGGTGAAATTGCAGCCACAACAGAGCCATTTATAAAACAAATATTTATAGGTAAAGGAAATGAAAATCAAAGCTATTTTGATTTTAACCTAAAACTATTTATAGCAAGGAAGGTGACAGAACATACTATATATGAATCTAAATTGTCAGAAAGCAAGTTTTTCTATCTACCTAGTTTGTCTACAAAAACCTTGATATTTAAAGGTTTATTGATGCCAGAAGATATTAAGTTGTATTATAAAGATTTATTGAATCCAAAAGTAGTCACCCGATTGGCTTTGGTGCATCAGCGCTTCTCGACCAATACATTTCCAACCTGGGATCTGGCACAGCCTTTTCGGTATATGTGTCATAATGGTGAGATTAATACCCTAAGAGGGAATGTAACCAGGATGCGATCTAGAGAAGAGTTGTTAGAAAGTGATTGGTTTGGGGAGGATATCAAAAAAGTACTTCCGGTGGTATTGAAGGGTAAATCAGATTCAGCCTCTATGGATATGGTAGTAGAACTGTTATTAATGACAGGTAGATCTTTGCCAGAGGTGATGATGATGATGGTGCCAGAGGCCTGGGAGAAAAATCCTGAAATGTCTGAAGCTAAGAAAGCTTTTTATGAATATAATTCTTGTGCTATGGAACCATGGGATGGCCCTGCTTCGATCCCTTTTACAGATGGTAATTATATTGGGGCGGTACTAGATAGAAATGGATTAAGACCTTCTCGTTATAGCGTAACCAAAGATGGTTATGTAATCATGTCTTCAGAAACGGGAGTAGTAGACATTAAACCAGATAATATCGAATATCACGGAAGATTAGAACCAGGGAAAATGTTTCTGGTTAATATGGATGAAGGTAGAATTATAAATGATGAAGAAATTAAAGAGGAAATTGCAGCAAAGCATCCTTATCGAGAATGGTTGGATGATAATCTGGTGCACTTAAAAGATATACCATATAATGATTGCCCTTTGTTTTTGGGAGAAGAAACTGTTGCTAAACGAAAAGAAGTATTTGGATATACTCAAGAAGATATAGATACTATTATTTCTCCTATGGGGCAATTGGGTAAAGAACCTATTGGTTCTATGGGTTCTGATACTCCAATTGCAATACTTTCTGAGCGTCCGCAATTGATCTATAACTATTTTAAACAATTATTTGCACAGGTAACAAACCCACCATTAGATGGTATTCGTGAAGAACTGATTACCGATATAAGTTTAACTCTGGGGTCTGATCATAATATATTTGATATTAATGAGAAACATTGTAATAAACTAAAAATCCAAAACCCTGTAATATCAAAAGAAGATCTGGATAAGATTAAAACCTACACAGGTAAAGGGTTTAAATCTACTTCTGTGCCGATGTTGTATAACATTAATAGAGGATTAAATGGTCTTGAAGATGCATTAGAAATACTACTCAAAAATGTGTCAGAAGCTATTGATGAAGGAACGAATATCATCATACTTTCTGATAGAAATGTGAGTAAACACAGAGCGCCAATTCCTGCTTTATTAGCATGCTCCTATGTTAATAGTGGATTACAAAAACTAGGAAAACGATCCAAAGTCAGTACTATTATCGAATCTGCAGAACCAAGAGAAGTACATCACTTTGCTTTGTTATTTGGGTACGGAGCTAGTGCAATTAATCCATATATGGTAAATGAGATTATAGGAGAAGAAATTAAAGAAAATAATATTTCGGGACTCACTTTTGAAAATGCCATATATAACTATAATAAGGCTGTAGGTAAAGGAGTCTTGAAAGTGATGAATAAAATAGGGATTTCTACCTTAAACTCTTACAGAAGTTCTCAACTGTTCGAATGTATAGGTATTAATACCAAAGTTGTTGATCAATATTTTCCAAATACTGCTACACGTATAGAAGGAATAGGGTTATATGAAATCGAAAAAGAGATCTCTAAACGCCATAAAAGAGCTTATATAGGGCAAGAAGTAGCTGCAAATTTAAGCTTAGAGATAGGAGGACAATACCGATGGAGGCGTAATGGGGAAAAACACCAGTTTAATCCTTTATCGGTAGCTAAACTACAAAAATCGGTTCGGGATAATGATCCCGAAACGTATGCAGAATATGCCAAATTGATCAACGAGCAATCAAAGGCACTGATGACCATTAGAGGAATGCTGGAGTTTTCTAATTATGATCCTATTTCGATAGATGAGGTAGAACCTTGGACAGAGATCGTAAAACGTTTTAAAACAGGAGCTATGTCATACGGGTCTATTAGCCAGGAAGCACATGAAAACCTTGCTGTAGCAATGAACCGTATAGGAGGAAAAAGTAACTCTGGGGAAGGAGGAGAAAATCCACTTCGCTTCTATAAAGATGTAAATGGTGATTGGAAAAACAGTGCAATTAAGCAAGTAGCTTCTGGTCGATTTGGAGTGTCTTCTAACTATTTAACGAATGCTGCCGAGATTCAAATTAAAATGGCTCAGGGCGCTAAACCAGGAGAAGGAGGACAGTTACCAGGGCCAAAAGTAAATCCCGAAATAGCCAAAACCCGTAATTCTACACCTTATGTGGGATTAATTTCACCACCACCACATCACGATATTTATTCTATCGAAGATTTGTCACAGTTAATTTATGATCTAAAATCTGCAAATAGGAATGCCAGAATAAATGTAAAATTAGTATCAGAAGTTGGTGTAGGAACTGTTGCAGCAGGAGTAGCCAAAGCAAAAGCAGATGTGGTGCTAATTTCTGGATTTGATGGAGGTACCGGAGCATCACCATTAACATCGCTAAAACATGCTGGACTCCCATGGGAACTTGGTATTGCTGAAGCGCAGCAAACATTAGTAGGTAATAACCTGCGCAGTCGTATTGTGCTAGAGTGTGACGGACAGTTAAAAACCGGTCGGGATGTTGCGATAGCATGCCTCCTGGGAGCAGAAGAATTTGGTTTTGCAACAGCACCTCTGGTAGCATCAGGGTGTGTAATGATGCGTGTATGTCACTTAAATACCTGCCCGGTTGGTATAGCTACGCAAAACCCAGAACTGCGCAAAAAATTTAAAGGAAAACCAGAACATGTCGTAAATTATATGTATTTCGTAGCTCAGGAGTTGCGAGAGATTATGGCACAACTAGGATTTCGTACCATCAATGAAATGATAGGACAGGTAAGTAAGTTGGATCATAAAAAAGCGATTGATCATTATAAAGCTGCAGGAGTAGATCTTACACCTATTCTTCATCAGGTAGAGACGCCTTCGGGAGTAGATATCTATAATACCGAAAATCAGGATCATGGTTTAGAGAAGTCTATAGATTTTGAAATCATAGAACAAGCACATCCGGCACTTTTCCGTAAAGAAAAAACCGCATTAGATTTTGATATTTGTAATACCGATCGAGCAGTAGGCGCTATCTTAAGTAATGAAATATCAAAAATATATGGCGCACAAGGATTGCCCGATAATACCTTGAAACTAAACTTTACCGGGGCAGCCGGGCAAAGTTTTGGAGCATTTGCTACCAAAGGATTGACTATGGTCGTAAATGGGAACACCAATGACTACCTCGGAAAAGGGCTTTCGGGAGCAAAACTCATTATTAAAGTACCCGAAGAAGCTACTATAATTCCCGAAAATAATGTGATCACAGGTAATGTAACCCTGTATGGAGCTACAGCAGGAGAAGTGTATATTAATGGTAAAGCGGGAGAGCGATTCTGTGTGCGTAACTCTGGAGCAAAAGCTGTAGTTGAAGGAATTGGTGATCATGGATGTGAATATATGACCGGAGGTATTGCTGTAATTCTGGGAGAAGTAGGAAGAAATTTTGGAGCAGGGATGTCTGGTGGAATTGCGTATATCTATGATGAGAAAAAGACATTTGAAATGCATTGTAATAAAGAGGCGTTAAATCTAGATCCTGTGATAGAGGAGAAAGATATTGAAGAGTTAAAAGCCTTAATAGAGAACCATTACAATACTACTTTAAGTCCTTTGGCTCAAAGAATTTTGGAAAACTGGGGGAGCGAATTACCAAAATTTATCAAAATTTTCCCTGAAGAATATAAGCAAGCATTAAAACGATTAAAAGAAGAAAAACTAGCACAAGTATAAAACGATATTGAACATGGGAAAGATAACTGGATTTTTAGAATTTGAAAGAGAGATAGAAGGGTACCAACCAGTAAAAGATCGTATCAAAGGGTATAAAGAGTTTACTGTAGAAATGCCCGAAGGAAAACTCAAAAATCAAGGAGCACGTTGTATGGATTGTGGAATACCATTTTGTCATAGCGGGTGCCCATTAGGTAACTTGATTCCTGATTTTAATGATGCTGTGTATCGCGGTCGATGGAAAAAAGCAGCAGACATTTTGCATTCAACTAATAATTTTCCTGAGTTTACAGGTAGATTATGCCCTGCACCATGCGAAGAAGCTTGTGTATTAGGTATAAACGAAAACCCGGTGACTATTGAGAATATTGAAAAAAATATCGTAGAACAAGCTTTTCAAAATGATTGGATTAAACCTAATCCTCCAAAAGAAAGAACGGGTAAAACGGTGGCTGTGATTGGATCTGGCCCTGCTGGATTAGCAACTGCACAACAATTAAATCGTGTAGGGCATTTGGTGACCGTTTTTGAAAGAGATGAAAAAGTAGGAGGATTATTGCGCTATGGTATTCCTGATTTTAAAATGGAAAAATATGTGATCGATCGTCGTGTCGCTATTTTAGAAAAAGAAGGTATTATCTTTAAAACAAATACGCATATCGGAAAAGAGATCAAAGCAGATACGTTAAAAGCTGATTTTGATGCAGTAGTATTGTGTACAGGAGCTACAGTTCGTCGCAATTTGCCTGTTAAAGGGGCTGATCTTAAAGGAGTAGTACAGGCTATGGATTTTTTACCTCAAAATAATAGAAGAGTCGATGGTATAAAAGATTTGGGAGAAGAAATTCTGGCTACAGAAAAAGATGTGATCGTAATTGGAGGAGGAGATACAGGATCAGATTGTATTGGTACTTCTGTACGACAGGGAGCAACTTCTGTAACTAATTTTGAGATTATGGGTAAAGGAACCATAGATCGCCCTGCACATCAACCCTGGCCATTTTGGCCAATGCGTTTGCGTACAAGCTCATCTCATCAAGAAGGAGTAACTCGTAATTGGAGTATCTCTACCAAAGAGTTTTTGGGGGATAAAAACGGAAATCTAAAAGGTTTAATCACTACAGAAGTAGAATGGGTAAAAGAAAATGGTCGTTTTACACTAAAAGAAATTCTGGGTACAGAGAAAGAATGGAAATGTGAATTAGCATTGTTGGCTTTAGGGTTTACAGGATCAGAGCCTACTATTGCAGAACAGTTAGGGGTGGATATGGATGCAAGAACCAATATTAAAGCAAGTGAGCAAAATTATGCAACCAATGTAAAAGGGGTTTTTGCAGCAGGTGATACTCGTAGAGGGCAATCTTTGATTGTATGGGCAATTGCAGAAGGTAGGCAAGCTGCATATCATGTTGATGCCTATTTAATGGGAAGTTCTAATCTACCGCTTAAAGGGGAGGGGGATTTACCTAGGGTATAAAAGATAATTGAAATTTAGTATTTGATTGTTTTTTAACATTTTAAATTAAATATTAGCAAGTTTGGTATTGTTATGTGGTAATATAATGTAATTATAAAGTTAAATAATTATATAATTTTCAATGGTAATTTTAAACTATATAATTATGTTAACACACAAATTCAAACTCAGTATTTTTTTGGCCACTATTTTATTATGTACAAGTTGTCAAAATGATGGTTTAGATCAGGACGATTTAAATCAAGAACGACCATTATCTAAAGAGGCTACAGCAACTTTGGATTATTTGATTGAAAAAGGATTTTCTAAAGAAGATCTTAAACCAAATTTTGAGGATGAAGCTTTCATGCATGGTGACATGATGATTCCTTTTACATTAAAAAGTAATAAAGATGCAAACCCACCTAAAGAAGGAAGCATTCAGGAGAAAAACAGATGGTTTTTTGGCGGAGTTGGAGTATACTATAGTAACTCTAGAGATGTTAGATATTACGTAGAAAATAACTATCCAAGAAACTTAGAGTATGCACTTTCGTGGGCTGCTTGGCATTGGAGTGTTTCAAGTCGTAATATTAATATAAGTAGAACGTATAATAGATCGAGTGCAGATATTTTGGTAGGATCCTGGTATAACTCTAATGAAGGTGCATGGGCAAGAGCACTGTTGCCTGATGGTAGAGGGAATGTTGGTGCTTGGATGAGGGTTAATACAGCTAAACCCCATCCAGGTGACGAATCTACAATGGCTTTGTTAATACATGAGTTAGGACATAATCTTGGTTATCACCACTCTGATCAGACTTATGGAGGTCATATACCAGGTACTAATGGTGTAGCTTATCATCAAAGCAATAATTGTGGATCTGTCATGAAAAGTTCAATATATACATGCAATTGGAGATTCAGCTCAACACCAGGATGGTCGAGAGATGATAGAACGGCTATCACGTGGGCGTATGGGAATTAGCAAGTTAATTTATAGGATATTTATTATTTAAATACCTTTATAATTTTAATTAAGATGGCTCTATGATCATAATCATAGAGCCATCCCGTTTTTTGATTGATTGAATTTTGGCTAGTGTATCCTATATATTTAAAAATGAATTTTGATTCTAATGGCTTGCTCTAGCGAAACATCTTTGTCCTGTTCTTTTAAGGACTTAATAAACTCTGGTGTAACATTATGAATCTTAAGGCTTTTTGCCTGATCAGCAGTTATATTTTTAAATCCAATATCTTTAAAAGATTGTACAAACTCTGGTGTAACCCTATGAATTTTAAAACTCATGATATCATCTAGAGGAAGGTCTCCGAATTCTGTCTTTTTGAACTCTTTAATATACTCGGGAGTTACATTATGAATCTTTAGAGATATTAACTTACTCAAAGAAATATTAGAATATCCTATTTTTGAATAGTCTGAAGCAGTACTGGGAGACACGTTATGTATCTTTAATGATTTAGCTTCGTCTAAAGAGATATTTTTATACCCAGCTTTTTTAAACGAATCAATAAAATCCGGAGTTACGTTATGGATTTTTAAAGCTACAACATCATCAAGAGGAATGTTGTTGTATCCAGCTTTATTGAACATTTTGATAAATTCTGGTGTAACATTATGTATTTTTAATTTGATGATATCATCAATTGGTACATTATCATAACCAAGTTGTTTAAATTGTTTTATAAAATCATTTGGCGTTTGTTGATCATCTTGCGAGACACCACGACTATTGGTAGAACTCGATAAAGTATTTTGATCTCTTTTGCTTTTTGAGGAAGAAAAACCTTTGGCTGTTTTTACCTGACCCGGTGTGATATCATGAATCTTTAGTTTTATAGCTTCTTGTAATGAAATGTTATTTTGCCCAGCTTTTTTATAAGCTTGTATAAGCTCTGGAGTTACTCCGTGAATTTTTAATTTTTTAGCTTCCTGTAAAGTGATATTAGGATATCCAGCTTTCTTAAAATTATTTATGTAAACAGGAGTAACGTTATGAATTTTAAGATTTTTAGCTTCTCGTACAGTGATATTAGTATGCCCGGCCTTTTTGAATGACTCAATAAAATCTGGAGTCACATCATGAATCTTTAATTTCATATAATCATCAAGAGACAGGTTGCCATAACCATTATTTCGATATGATGTAACGAATTCAGAAGATACATTATGGATTTTAGCTTTTGTAATCTTTTTTAATGATGTTTTATTTCCATTTAAGGTGTTGATAAATGAGATATAAGCAACATCAACATTAAATAAATTAAGCTTACTTATCTCTTCTATTGTATAATTCTCATAACCTAATCGAGTAAGTTCTTTTCTGTACATTTTTAATTTATCAAGCGGAAGTGATTTATGAATAATATCTTCAAAATCATCTTGATCGATTTTTAGATTTTCACGTTTTAAATAACTAAGGTAATTGTTGTCAAAACCAGTAAGGAAACAATGCACCAAATCTTTATTGTCGACATGTAAACCATAGGCCTTGAGCGATTTAATAAACGACTCATTGGGAGTAAATTCATATCTTCCATCACCTATTTTGTTATCAAACTGACCTACATAAGTCATAGTCCCGGCATCTTTGGTGATTTTAAACTGTTGTCGATCTCCGCTAGGAAAATCTTTAAAGTATATAGGGTTATAGCATCTGGTCATAGACCAGAAATTTCGCTTAAGTGGCTCTGCACTTCTATACATGATACATAATTTACCTCCTCCAACTTCGGCATCCCATACTCCTTTGGTAAAATTATTCTGAGCACTAGATGATATAGATTCTTTTCTCGAATCTATAGTCGTATCTATAAGGTCTTTATCATGATCGACTAATGTTTCATTGGGTTTTACCGGATTAAAAGAAAATACGGTGATAGCTAGTAGTGGAATAATGATTAGGTATTTCCACCCTGATTTTGATGTTGATTTTTTAGAATTCATCATAAGGATTCGTTTTTTGAGAAATGATTGATTGTAACTTGTGGCCAAACCTGTTGGCATATTTGGGGTGGAGACTTTTAGGAGATTCATTTGATAAATTTCTCTGTCTTCACCTATATTAAGCATATTATTGTCGGTTAGGTATTCTAGATTATTATCGATAGCTCTGCGATATAACCAGGCAAAAGGATTAAACCATTGCATCATCACTAATAATTCTACTAATAACATATCGATACTATGCCTACCTTTGATATGTACCTGTTCGTGTTTTAGGATTTGTAAATATGTATCAGGATTATATTGACTGGGGTTCATAAATATTCGATTCCAGAACGAATAGGGGGCATGTTTTTTATCGGTTTCTACAATTTTATAATCATCAACTTCTATGGTTGGGTATTTAGAAATTCGATATAATAAAACTCCTAATTGGATGATAAAATGAATACCAAATACCAATATACCTAATACATAAATGTATAACAGAACTGTTTCCCAGTCTAAAGATTTGCTAACAGAAGTTGTATTGATGCCAGAAGTATCGGTGGTTGATATATTTTCAATTTGTGTAGCTGTTTCTGGTATTGTATAATCTGTAACAACAGCGTTTGAAGGTTGTATTTCTACTTCTTGAAATAAAGCACTTTTAAATGATAAACTTTCGGGAACCGTAATAAAGGGTAAAGTGAATGAAAGTACAACTAATGATAACAATACCCATCTGTTTAAATGGTAAAAAGTCTCTTTGGAAAGAAAAAATCTATAAATAATGTAAGATAATCCTATTAATGCCGAGCTATGTATGATATAGTTCATTATTTCTTGTTTTTTATTAGTTGAATTATTTCTTCTAATTCGTCGGTATTTATCTTTTCTTCCTTGGCAAAAAATTTAACCAAAGCCAAAGGAGAATTGTCAAAATAGTTGTTTACTACCTCGCCTAATACTTCCTTTTGATACTCATCTTTTGATACTAAAGGGTAATATTGAAAACTGTTGCCATACGCTACGTGACTAATAAAACCTTTTTCTTCTAAAATTTTTACAATCGTAGCAGTAGTATTATAATGTGGTTTAGGATCAGAAAGCTCTTCGATGATTTCTTTTATAAATGCCTTTTCCAATTTCCACAGACTTTGCATAATCTGTTCTTCTCTTTTGGCTAATTTCTGCATAGTATTAATTTTATAAAACAAACTTACTACTAATCTTTTAGTTTTGCAACTAATTTATTAGTAGTGCAACTAATTAGTTAGTAGTTTTGTTGTGTAAACTGTTGATTTTAAAAGGTTTTTAGAGGGTGTTAAAAAAATGATAATGTATTTTAGAAAAATAAATTTCTAAGAAGTGCATTACGAATTTAAAAAATAATGATTGCTTTTTTTAGGATATTAGAGTACATATACCCGTTGTGTATTTTGATAAAATTCTGTCAATTCGAGTGAGTTTTACGATTGAAAATGAGTAAAATTTGTATCGAGAATAAGAATTTTAACTTTTAAAGGGTTCTCGATACAATTTTTTTATCAAAAAACCACTCGAACTAACATTTTAAAAACTGTTTTAGCTCTAAATGCATAACAGGTTATTATCTACTCTAATAATAACCGCAATTCATCACGATTGAGTAGTTCAGGAGTATACTCTGTTATAATACCATAATTAAAAAATGCACTTTTCATTTTTGTGCTATCTTCAATCAGGTCAAATATATTGGTATAAAAATGTTCAACCTTATCATCTTTGGTATGCATAATAAGTGATGAAGCAGTAGTGATATATTCATCTTC
The DNA here is from genome assembly GCF_000626715.1 of Aquimarina atlantica. GTDB lineage: Bacteria > Bacteroidota > Bacteroidia > Flavobacteriales > Flavobacteriaceae > Aquimarina > Aquimarina atlantica. The sequence goes on from NZ_AQRA01000014.1 coordinate 53,308, forward strand.
CTGATATTCTTTTAACTTTAATAGTTTAAAATCGATCTTGGATGCAATTGATGTGATATTGGCTAACTCAATTGGTTTAGTATATGAAGTACAGTCAAAACAAACGATTAATTTTTTCTGATTCGATTTTAACCGATAGGTGATGGTGATTTCTTTATTGACTAATTTTTCAAAACCATCCATATCTACAAATACCAGGGTATCATTAGTTTTTGTTTTAACAGTGAGGACTGTCGTGAGGTAGTCATCAGGCATGATTAATATCTCTTCAACCGACAAAACTGTTGCTTTTATAGTATTAATTTTGTCATCCTGACTACGAGTCGTAACCCCTTGTGTAGGCATTTTTAAGTTACTACTACTTTCTTTTGAATTTTTATTACTGTTACATGAGATACAACAAATCAAAATAATTGATAAAAGGGATGTAGGTATTTTCACAGTATTGTTTTATATAATTGGTTGTAAATGTAATACATAAAAGCAATACGGGATTACACTGTTTTCTGGGAAAATGATGTTATCATATTTTATGGGTAGGAAAAACAGAATATTACTAAGATCTATATTATTTCAGATTAAGAGTGCATTGAATTTGTAAAAATATACTATAGTTTTTTCTTTCCGATTAATAACGTGTTGGTACCTTGAACTTGATCGTGTTGTGAAAATTCGATATCGGGTTTAACTATAGATATAAGGGATTCGATTTTTATGTTTTCCTTCAAATTAATTCCGGCATTAAACACGATTTGTCCACCTGGTTTTAATAAGGGAATAAGGTTTTTCCAGAATTGATTTTCATAAAACTTTTTGGGAACTTGATTATCAATAAAAATATCGATGATTATAATTTCAAATTGTGATACACAATGATCGACATAGAAAAAAGCATCTTCACAAATGATTTCGAGATTGTGATTACTGGTTATATTAAATTCATTTTTAGCAATTTCAATAATTACTTTATCAATTTCTACAGCGGTAATTTTTCCTTGATGACCAAATGTATTTCTAAGGGGAGCTATTATACTCCCACCGCCAAGCCCTAGTAAAAGAATATTGCTATTGGCAGAAATATCTAGTAGTGAAAGTCCGTAACTAAGTAATTTTTGTAGCGACCCGTAGGAGTAATTTGCATTTTGACTATCCAGTACTTTTTTACCATTCATCCATGTGAGTTCTAATGTTCCATTAATTTGTGAGGGAACTTCTTTGGTGAACGGCCACAGATAGCTTAATAATCTCTTCATGTATTTCTGGGCATAAAATCTGGTTATTTAATGCTTTGTAATCAATGTTTTCTTTAGTTAGGCAAATATACTTAGCGCTGTAGCACCAGCTTCGGCCACAGCATGATCGTTTTCTATGCTGCTACCACTTACCCCAATAGCACCTATTATAGTTCCCGAATTGTTTTTAATAGGAACACCACCAGGAAAAGTAATCAGTCCGCCATTAGAATGTTCTATATTATATAAAGGCCCTCCAGGTTGTGACAGTTCTCCGATAACACCAGTATTTTTACCAAAAAGACAAGCCGTTCTGGCTTTTTTAATGGAAATATCAATAGAACCTATCCAGGCCTGATCCATACGTGCAAAGGCAATAAGGTTTGCACCAGAATCTACTATTGCGATATTCATTTGAGTATGTATAGCTATTGCTTTTTCTTTTGCAGCGGTAATGATTTTTTCTGCTTGTTCTAGAGTGATGTTCATTATTTCTTGGTGTGTAATGATTCTAATTCAAAAGTAAAGTTAAAATGTATAATTTCTTGATGTTTTTTATACTAATCTGTAAAATTTTATGATTGTAAAAAGAAAGGATTATTCGGCTTAAATATGAGTAGCATTGATAAGAAATGCTGCTTGATTACTTTTTTATTCATAAAGCTTAAGACTATTTCTCTTTTGATACTGCTCTCGTTTTTTAAGAATGTATACTGGTGTTTTAGATAGTTTTAACCCTGTATAAATCATACAAAACCTCAATTTGTTTGTGTAATTCGCGTATTTAGTTATCAGTAATTTACATTAAATTTAGATGATATAAATTTAAATATATACACAATGAAAAGTATTCTTAATTTAGCTGGAGTCACAAAACTCAGTAAAGAACAACAGCAAACTATTACAGGATCAAGTATGAGATGGGCTAGATGCTGCCCAACCGGGAGAGGTTGTCGAGTTGGCCCTCCAGGAGGAGGGTTCTGTGAACCGGGCTACTGTCGTCCTAATGGCTACTGCATCTTTGCATAGTACATACAAAGAGGGTAAACAGTATCGTTTGCCCTCTTTTTTTCTAATATTTGATTTACCCTTTTAGAATTAGTAGTAAGACTATATGATCAGTAAAGAAAAATCAATATAAGAATTATGCAGAATGGATGGCTCTATATAGCATCAAACCAGATTAAAGTTTTTGCCCAGAGGGTATGCTTAAATTTTCTGCTAAAAAAACCAAAATGTCCTATTTTGTCTGTTGGGATTTCATGTAGTTGTATCATTTTGATTTTTTTATCAGATTTTTTAAACAGATCATGTATTCGGCTAATTGCCGGTTCTGTTCCTATAGGATCATCTTCTACACCTAGAGTAAGAAGTTTTGAGGTACACGTATTGTAATAAAAAGTTATACCAATAGCTTCCATTTGTGTTTTCATATCGGCATGTCGCTTTCTGTTGTTCCACTGTTTGATTACACCTTTAGGAACGTCTTCTAATAACCCTAGCTTTTTTCCGGGGAAATAACCAAATAGATATGTAATCATAGGAAAAACAATATGCCATAAAAAATAGATTTTGGTTCTCTGTTTCTTAGACCAATCTTTGTAATATGCTGTCTGTGCTCCAATATTAATAATTCCACTAATTTCATTACTCTTTTCGGTCATTCCGATAATTGTTCCTCCAATGCTATGACCAAGAGTTACTATTTTATGATCCGGAAACTTTTTTTTGGCATAATCGAGTACTCCAGAAAAATCTTTTTGCCCCCAATCAGTAAAAGAGGCTTTAAAACCACTAAGTTTTTTTGGCCTAGAACCCGCAATTCCTCTATAATCATAGGTAATTACCTGGTATCCATTTTTTGCCATGTAAGCAGCGTAGTGATGATATAATTTTTTGTCTACAGCTGTAGCCGAATTAATAATCAATACTTTGTTCTTATCAACGATTCCCTCACAAGGGTATACCTTTCCTGATAAGGAATAATTATCTATGGTAGGAATACTAATCATATAAAGTATTTGATTATTGTAGTGTTACAGTTTTTGTGTTAATATTGCTGTAATTGTTTTAATACCGTCGATATAATTGCCTAGTCTAATATTTTCATTAGGGCTATGTTGGTTGTTATCTTTGTTTACAGTAGGGACAATAACAGCGGGAATATTTAGAGTATTTACAAATGGTGAAATGGGAATAGATCCTCCTCCGGTACGGATCTGCACAGGAAGTTTACCAAAGGCTCTTGTCATTGCCTTTCTTAACCATTTCCCTATCTCCGTATCAAAATCGGTTCTAAAGGCATCATAGGCGATTTGATAATTAAAACGGATAATTTTTGGATATTTCATTCGCTCTTCTTCAGTAGGAGTGCTATCTATAATATGATACCCCTGATCCAAAATATGTTGTTTTATCATATCTACCATATGCTGTGCGTTAGTTTCTTTAACCAGTCTGATATTCATTTCGGCGATAGCACTAGAGGGGATTATTGTTCTTGTTTTGTTGCCTACCCAACCCGATTGTAGTCCCAGAATTCCTAAAGAAGGATATTGTATAGATTCTTGATACGTATTTGCTATATTATCTATTGAAGCAATCCCAAGTTTTTTTCTAATTATTTTTTCATCATCCGGTACCTGGCTTAAGATTTTTTTTGTTTCCTCAGATATTTCAATTCCATCGTACCAACCAGGTATGGCAACTTTTCCGTCTTCTTGCATCATCGAACCTAATAGTTGAGAAAGCCGTAATGCAGGATTAGGAACATAATTACCATAATGACCACTATGTTGTGGTGCTTTGGGGCCAAAAACCTCGAGAGATAATGTTGTGATTCCTCTTGCTCCGTATACCAAAGTGGGTTGATTAGAAATATGCCTTGGACCATCAAAAATGACAAGCATATCCGAGGCCAATTCTTCTTTATAATCTAATACAGCTTTGGGTAACCTGGGAGAACTAATTTCTTCCTCAAAATCCATAATGACTTTAATGTTATAATTAGGCTCGTACTCAAATTTATTAATAATATCCATCGCTTTTAGAAACATAACAACAGGCCCTTTGGCATCAGATGTTGATCTGGCAAAGATTCTCCAGTCGGGATTAATCTCACCAGTTAATTTATGCAATGAGATGGTGTTCCATTTTCCTGCATTATCTTGTTCTTTTAGTACTGCTTTATATGGGTTTTCCTGAAACCATTTGGTCGTATCAACAGGTTGCCCATCTATCTGAAGGTAGACTAATACTGTCTTTTTTGCATCTTTATGTTGTCTACTTGCGAGTAGTAAGGGAATTTTTTCTGTTATGAGACGTTTAGATGTAAATCCACGGTCTTTAAATGCTTTTTCACACCACTTTATATTTTTTTCTATATCCTTTGGATAGTGTGCATCATTGGGTAAACCCAAAAGTTCTATCAACTCATTAAAAGAATCCCTGGCATAGGTGAGTGAAAGTTCATCTAATTCACTGTCCTGTAGCGATTGCGAAGTAGAGGAGAAGGTAAGAAAAAGTAGAGTAGTTGTAATAATATATCGAGCTATAATCATATGCATAGAAGAATTAGATGTTACCGATAATTGTAAATGTATATAAAAGATTAGAATAGCTATTTTTATTTTAAATAACCTTAACAAGTTTTCTTATATTCGATTCAAATTAAATCATTTAGGCTATGCATACTTATAAAATAATCCTGGTTTCTTCATTTATATTAGCATTGTGTTTTTCTTGTAAAAAAGAAAAATCACCCAATGTTATACAGGAAGTCGAAAAGTCTACTGTAGAATCTGTTGATAAAAAAGACCCTGTCACAACACTTTCGCAAAAAATGACCAATCAATATGAGAAAGCTCAACAGGATTTTCTGGCAGATTCAACTAATATAGATCATATCATTTGGTACGGAAGAAGAACTGCATATTTGGGAAAGTATAAAGAAGCCATTGCAATTTACTCAAATGGAATCAAGAAGTATCCTAATGAAGCTCGGTTATACCGGCATAGAGGACATCGTTATATTTCGATAAGAGAATTTGATAAAGCAATACATGATTTAGAGTTTGCAACGACATTAATAGAAGGAAAGGAAAATACTATTGAGCCTGATGGGCTGCCTAATGCTATGAATATTCCTGTAAGCAGTCTGCACGGAAACATATGGTATCACCTGGGATTAGCATATTACCTAAAAAACGATATGAAAAAAGCATATCATGCTTACCTTAATTGCAGAAATTTAAAATCTAATGATGATAATACAGTCTCGAGTACAAACTGGTTATATATGATTCAAAGAAGAATAGGAAACAAAGACAAGGCTAATGAATTATTAGATATGATAACCAATGATATGACAATTATCGAGAATACAAGTTATTATAATCTATCTAGATTCTATAAAAAGATAATTCCGATAGACTCGTTACAAACAGGAAAAGATGCACCTCAGGATGATGCAACTCGATATGGGATTGCCAATTGGTTTTTTTATAATGGAAATAAAGAGAAGGCAAAAATACACTTACAAAAAATCCTGGAAGGTAAATCACGAAGCTCTTTTGGATATATTGCAGCAGAATCTGATTTTGCGAGATATTTTGATGAGTAAACATTGTTTGTAGTTATAGAGATAAGGGGTTTAAACTGTTTTAATGTACAATTATCCCTTTGTTATTTCTTTCTAAAAAAAAATATTAGGATTAAGAAATTAAGTGAAATCCATGAAGAGAGAGACATCATCGAAAAAATAATTTTCTTGCGAATAGGTTGAGATTCGTCTGGAAGAAAAAAGAAACACATACTTGTAACCAAAATACCAAAACCTAGGATAAGGCACATTGAAAATAGGTGAATGACTTTTGTGTTTTTTGTCTTTAATGTGTTTATAAGTAAGAGGAGTAGGCCAATTGATGCAGGAATCCAAGGAGTCATACGTATCACCTGAAATTGAAAATAATGCCCAATAAAACTAATAACACTACACAGGATTAGAATTATAGAGTAGATGTTTATGATACGTTTCATCTTTATTAATATGTATTTGCTTAAAAATGGGAGATGAGGTGATATCGACATCTCCCGGATTCATTTTTATTTCAGAGTTAAGCAAATGGATTTACATCTGCTGTTGGGCCATAAATCGAAGGTAATTTCTTGTTTAGTATCCTTAAATAAGTAGTTAGTTCTCCTCTATGATGATACCAGTGATTAAGAACAAAAGTTCTTATAAATGTATAGGTAGGCATTTCTGCTATTGGGTTTTGAGATTTTAGAAGTTTCCAATCGTTTTTTAACCAGGAGGTATCTTCTTCTTTAAGTAAAGCTCGTACAGAGTTCATACTCTCTTCAAAAGCAATTAGAATTTCTGCTTTACTAACAGGGGTAGGATGTTTAACAATAACTTCTGTTTCTACCTGACCATCCAGGGCAAATCTCAAATTTCTACCTGGGATGGTTGCGACATGAAAAGCAAGTTGACCAAGCGGCATTGCTTTTTCATGGGGTTTATAATGTAATCGATCTTCGGGAAGTATACCCAGAAGGTTTTTTGTTGAAACAAATTCTTGTTCCATTTCTATTAAAAGACTTGTAGCACTCATATTTTATTTTTTATAAATGAATACTTCAAAGGTCAGTAAGTAATAAGGTATAAAACGGTATCAAAAGATACACAGTGTCAAAAAAAAATTATAGCAATTCTATCTCTGCTCTGTGTAAAACTAATTTTCCATCTATTTCAAATTGTTTTAGTATACGAGAAATCACCACTCTTGTTGTGCCTAACTCATTTGCTAATTGTTGGTGAGAAATTTTGATTCTAGTACTTTCTTGTTGTGATTTTCTATGTGCTAAATACGCAATAACTCTTTTGTCAATATGATCAAAGGCTACACTCTCAAAAGTATCCAGAAGCTCATCGTATCTTTTTCTAAACGTTTTAATTACAAAATTGTTCCATGAATTATATTGTTTTTGCCATTGGGTAATAAATCTTGATGGTATAGCAAGAATATCGGTTTGAGTCATTGCTAGAGCTTGCGAAGGGCTTTGATTGTTAAAAAAACATGCCGATAATGACATCATACAGGTTTGGCTGGGTTCGACATAATAAAGTAAGATTTCTCTATCTTCTTTTGTCTGAAAAACCCGGATAAGACCAGAGATTACAATCGGTAATATCTTAACATATTGCCCTTCTCTAACAATTACATCTCCTTTTTTAAACGATAAGATTTCACCATGTTTAAGGATCTCTTTCCGAAGCTCGTTTTCTGTAATGAAATCTATTTTTTTAAGAATCTCTTTTTCGAAAATCATTTTTATGAATATTGAAATACAAAAATATGTACTTGAGTAAGATATGAAATACCGAGGTTTTTTTAATAGCTTTTTACAATAGATCTATCTGCTAGTTTTGGTTTTTCTTTAGTTCAGATTCAATGTTTACCCACTTTACAGACCAATTTTTCTCGATATGATCACCAGTAGCAAAAAAGAGAAATTTATGATCTGGTGTTATGTAAGGGTTTCCTTGTCCAAGGGTATTAACTTTTTCAGGTAGCTTCTTTGTATGTGTCCATTTACCATTTTTATCCATAAAACTTATGATTAAATCTAGCTGATTTCCAATAGAGGCAAAAATGATATAATCTTCTTCGGGAGCAATATAAGGAGTGCATTTTCTAACTTTTGCATATTGAGGAACTATAAGTTTTTGAGCATTTTGGAATTTACCATTTACAGGTTTGGACGAATAGATGTCCATTTCACTATAATCTGTATTGCTTACATGAAAATAAAGTGTTCCCGAGTTGGTAACAGAAGGGTGGGATACTAACTTATCTCTTAAGTTAGGGATATCTATATATTCTGGAGTACTCCACACATTATCTTTCTTTTCTGATTTCCAGATATGCCATGTAGATGTAACTCCCTCGATATTAACTGGTCTGGTAGAACTAAAATAAAGTGATTTTCCATCAGAAGAAAAACTCATTCCGTGATCATTATAATCACTATTAAAAAATGCTTTTTTGGGCGTAGACCATTTTCCATTTATTTTTTGAATACTATAAATAGTAAATTGTTGAAAGTTTTTATCAGAAATGGTATAATAATATTCTTCAAAGTTTGACGAAAAGACACCTCTATGTATTAGTTTATCTTTAGGAACTAAATCTTGTTTAAATGCTATAGGAATAGTATCCGGAATTTGATCTACCAAAAATTGCGTTTTATAGCTTTCTATCAAATTTGAATTTTTGCAACTTAAAGCAGTTGTAATTATAAGTAGTATACTTAAAATTTGTTTTATGTTTTTAATCATGCAAATAAGTTAAGAAATTATACGACATCCTTAAAAAGCAAAATTCCAACCATATCAATATGGTTGGAATTTTAGATACAAATAATTATTTATGACCTTAGTTATTCAACATTACGGGCATTACCAACATAGTTACGTGTTCTCCTTCGTCTAATCCATCGATTGGAGTAAGGATTCCTGCTCTATTAGGTAATGACATTTCTAGTTGTACTTCATCTGCGTTAAGGTTATTTAGCATTTCACTTAAAAAGCGAGAATTAAAACCAATCTGCATATCATCACCTTGATAATCACATGTTAAGCGTTCTTCTGCTTTGTTAGAGTAATCGATATCTTCTGCAGATATATTTAATTCTGCTCCTGCAATTTTTAATCGAATCTGATGTGTTGTTTTATTAGAGAAAATAGAAACTCTACGTACAGAATTTAAAAACTGTGTTCGAGCTATTGTTAATTTATTAGGGTTCTCTTTTGGTATTACTGCTTCGTAATTAGGATATTTCCCGTCAATTAATCTACATATTAATTGCGTTTCATCAAAAGAGAATTTAGCATTAGATTCATTGTATTCAATCAATACTTCACTATCGCTACCCGCCAAAATTCCTTTGAGCAAGTTTAACGGTTTTTTAGGCATAATAAATTCTGCAGATTGAGAAGCTTTAATATCTTCTCTAGTATACTTAACCAATTTATGAGCGTCGGTAGCAACAAAAGTTAAACCTTCTGTAGAGAATTGAAAAAAGACTCCACTCATTACTGGTCTTAAATCATCATTACCTGTTGCAAAAATAGTTTTACTTACTGCAGTGGCTAAAATATCTCCTAGTAAATTGGTAGCACTAGGATCTTCTAATTCTACTGCTTTAGGAAACTCTTCACCGTTAGCATAGGCCAGGGCATACTTACCGTGATTAGAACTTATCTCTATTGTATTATTATCTGCAGCGACAAAAGTTAAAGGTTGCTCAGGAAAAGTTTTAAGCGTCTCTAGCAATAATTTAGCTGGTACTGCAATAGTACCCTGATCAGAAGATTCTACTTCTAATTTCGCAGACATAGTGGTCTCTAAATCAGAGGCAGAAACAGTTAGTGCATTATTGTCTAATTCGAACAAAAAGTTGTCTAAAATTGGTAACGTATTGCTATTACTAATTACCCCTCCTAATACCTGTAGTTGCTTAAGTAAGTAAGAACTGGATACTATAAATTTCATCTGTTTTTTCTTTATTATTTTTTAGTTGTCAGATTTATGCTGATACCGATCAATATGAAATTTGCCAAAACTCATTTTAACTTAGCTACTGTGAGGTAAGTAAGAATCAATGTAGTTGACATGACTTAATTTCATATATATGTGTGACTAATTACGTACAGTTTTACGCAAATATAATTGTAATCTATTTGGGATTTGGTATTGAGAAAACCATAGTTATTAACAAACCAAAGAGAGTTATTGACTATTTTATAAACTAAGGACAATTAATTGGTGTCATCTTTCATAAGCTTATCGGTATAATGTGCTTTATGCTTGGGTGCGGCAAAGCGTTTTTGGTTGTAAGCTGTAGATTTTCCTTTTGGGATAGATAAACTTTGCCATTCTTTACCGACAATCATTTTTCCTATACTAACGATTTGTCCTATATGATATGAATAATGTGCCAATTGCCTATTTATTGCCTCGGTAATACTATGTTCTATATTGCGTATATAGATAGGCTGGTTAAAATTATCTTGATTAATACTTTCTAATGCTTCAAAAAGGCATTGCCACCCGTCATTCCATTTGGTTAGAAGATCTTCTTTAGATGCAATATCATTTTCAAATTCTGCATCACGTTGTCTCCATTCTTTTTCTCCATCGGTGGTTAAAAAGTCTGTCCACCGAGACTTCATATTTCCCCAGAGATGTTTTACAATAATTGCTATACTATTACTCTCGTCGTTATATTGCCAAAAAAGTTTTTCGTCAGGAATTTGATTTATTGTTTTTTCTCCCAGAGATTTATAATATGCAAACTGTTTTTGTATTCCTTCTAGATATTCAGATGATTTCATAGCTGTAAACTTTTACTTTAAAGATAGGGTTTTAAATTAATACTTGATTTTTAATTATTTGAAACCAGAATATCTGGAATCGAGTTAATTACACGTAGGATGTAATATTTGTACAGGAGTTTTAGACAGAAAAATAGGATGTGTATTTTTTACTTTAAATAAAAATATTACATTGTTTAATAATTTGTAGTACATGATATTTAAGCTAAAAAATATACTTGTTGTTAAGTATAATTATGATTATATGTACAATATTCTAAAGTAGAGAGATTTTATTTATACCATATAAAAACATTATTTAAATTTTATAAATTATGAGTAGATTATCATTAGGTGCTTTTAAAGCAAAAGTAAAAAACAATAAACAGATAAATTTAAAAACTATCATAGGAGGAAACTCAGATTCATGCCATGATGAAAGAGAATCAAAGAAATCGAGAGGGATAACCATGACTTCTGGTGATATGTCCTAAATCATTTTTAAAGAAGTTTATTGATACAGGCAAGAGGATTTAGTAAACAAACCTTGTCTAGATACTCTAAACTTTTTTTTCGAGACTAAAAAAATGTAAATAGTAGGTCGTAGCTATCCGAAAGTTTTTCAGAATAAAGTAAAAAAACTCATAGGGATGAGTTCATTTCGTAAGTCTTGTATTAACTAAATCCCTTATCTCTTTGATGCTTGAGACTACAATAAGCGATTCGAAATTAAACCTGGAATTTGATTAAGTAGGGATTGATTTGTATTTTTTGTCTGAAAACCTAAAATATAGGATTCTCAGGCTACTTTACAGTGAAAACTTTTGGATAGCTGTGATAATTAATATTTAGTTGGCTAAAACAACATTTTTCGTTTTCGAACTAATAACCAGATGACTACAGGGGCACCAATTAATGAAGTAATAGCATTAATAGGAAGTGTATATTCGCTAGATGGTAACTGGGCAATACTATCACACACTAGCATAATGATACTACCTAACAATATTACAGCAGGAATTAATGTTTTATGATCTGAGGTATGAAATAATTGTCTTGTAAGATGAGGGACAGCTAAACCAATAAAGGCTATTGGTCCGGTAAAAGCGGTAATGCTACCAGCCAATAATCCCGTAGCAACAATAATTAGAAAACGACTTGTCTTGATATTTAATCCAAGACTACGAGCATAGTTTTCTCCTAATAGTAATGTGTTTAAAGGTTTTATGGCCAGTATAGATAATAGCATTCCTAATACTACTACTACAGAAAATATAAGCACATCGTACCAGGATAAATTACCTAAGCTGCCAAACCCCCAAAAGATATATCGTTGTAATTGATCTGCAGGGGCAAAATAGGCTAATACACTCACTATAGCAGCTGTAATACTCCCGAACATAAGCCCAATAATAAGTATTGCCATTGTATCTCTAACTCGAATAGAAACGAGCATCGCAGCAAACAATACGAGTATACTGCCCAAGCTGGCAGCAATAACCAATCCCCATTTCGAAATTAAAAAAGTAGATACAGCGACTCCTGTAAATGCGCTTCCTAATATAAGTAGTGCTACTCCAAGACTTGCTCCAGAACTTATACCTAGTACAAAGGGGCCTGCCAATGGATTTCTAAACAAGGTTTGCATTAGTAATCCAGAAACCCCAAGTCCACTACCTACAATTATAGCAGTAATCGCTTTTGGTAATCGATAATCGATAATGATATGTCTCCAGGCTTCTTTTTCTACTGTTCCTCCTACCAGGCTACTTAGCGTATCTAACCACGGAATAAATACCGAACCTAAACTTATATTTGCAACAAAACAGATGAACAAAAGTATGATAATACTTATAAAAACACGTTTATATGATTTGGTTGGGGTCAATTAATTTAGTTTTTCGAAAAAAAAGGGTTCATAATCGATTAACAATTCTGGATGAGCAATTTTAATAATATCTTTTAAAATTAAGTCGGGTCGCATAGGTCCTAATTCATAATATACTAATCCTCCTTTTGAACCCATCTTTAATGTTGAAGAATATACGGTTTTATTTTTAAAGGCGTCAAATAAAACATACCGATAGTTCTTTTCTTTTAGTTCGTTGAGTGATTTAGAATTTCCGGATCCTATCCATAGTTCTGCATTTTGAGCTTTTTCAAGTACGCTTTCAAAGCTTAATGTCAGGCTTCCTGTTTGTGAATTGTCAGCCCATAAATATGTAGTGTTTGCATCTTTTAAAAATTTGGCAACAAAGCTGTTCCCACCAGGAACATGCCATACATCCTTAAACATATTACCTGATAAAACTGTTGGAGAAGATGTTGTGTTTTTTGCTAAAGTGGTTGCCTGGTTGTATTCTTTTTTAATATTTTGAAAAATATCTTCTGCCGTTTTTTCTTTACCAAAGAAAGCTGCCATAAATTTTATCCATTCTGCACGACCCAAGGGGTGTTCTTCTAGCCAGGAGCCATTAATTACCACGGGAATTCCGGTTTTTTGTATCAGATCATAAGCTTTTGTATCTCCAGAGGAAGAAAATCCAACAACTAATTCGGGAGAAAGCTCAAGAACAACTTCTGTATTTAAATTCCATTCTTCACCAAGTTCTTTAATCGCACCATTGTTAATCAAAGCTCGTGTTTTCTCAGAAGAAATATAATCGGTATGAGGAAATCCCACTAACTTCTCTTCAAGATTCATATACTCTAACATTGGAATATCTGTAGTAGAAGTTACAACAACCCTTTCTATAGGTACTTCAATAAATATTGCATTTTTAGACTTAAATGGTTTTTCTGTTCCTTTTGGATGTAAAATATAGGTAAGCTCTTCTTTTGCATCTGGCCAGGGCGTTGTAACCTTGATCTCTTTATAATTTTCACGATTTTTAATTGTAAACCCCGAAGCGTATTCGATATTTTGAGGGGCCAGATACATCACGGTAAGTGGTGTTGTATCTTTTGGTGTTTTCTTACAAGAAGTACTTAGTAGGAATAATAAAGAAATGATAAAAGTAGTACGCATGAACATCATTTTTTTGTAAAAATAGTAAATCAGAATAAGTTTAAACCCGAAATGATTTTAAACTCATATACTATAATAGAAAATCTATTACTACATGTTAAATTAAGCGTAGATTATTTTTCTACTAAAATTTTATCAGATTAGATACTAATTACTTCTCCGTATGCAATTTTGATACTAAAAGAATTTTTAAGCTCTATTTGTTGTAGCTTAGCAAGCAATGCTCTCATAGGTCCAGCATGAGTTATTACTACAACTTTTTCTTCAGAAATATGATTCAGAGAGGTATAAAACTCCAAAATTCGTTCTTGCAATTTGATATATGATTCTCCATTTGGAACTTGCACATTTACAAAATCGTTCATCCAGGGATCTATTTCAGAACTATGTATAGCATCCCAGGGTTGTAACTCCCAATCTCCAAAATTTAGTTCTTTAAGACGATCATCAAAGATGATTTCTTTTTTGAATGTTTGAGCTAATAGTTTACACCGTTGTAATGGACTACTATATATAGTTGTAATATCATGAACAGGAATACATTGATGTATTTTTTCTACTTCGGCAGTAAAGGTATTTGTAATCCCTATATCGCTTTGCCCATAGCAAATCCCTTTTTCGATATTTGGGGTGGTATGTCTTACCAGATATATTTCCATAATGCTATGCTAGTAAGGTAAAATACGATTTCACTAAGTTGTTGTACGGCACCTGCACAATCTCCTGTTTGACCACCAATCCATTTTTTGAATTTGGCTGCCAGGAACATTTTTGACAGGTACATTGGGATTAAGGTAAGAAATATTATAGGATTTTTGAAGAAAAGTAAGGGAGTAATACCAAATATACCACTTATCAATAATGCTTGTATACTCATACTCTTTGCTGCGGGTTTGGCTTTACTGTTTTCTGTATCTCTTACATAAGGATGTGTAAAAATTAAAGTAGTAGCAATAAATCGACTTAGAGCATGTCCAGAGATTAGTAGTAAAGGGATGTAATGCATTTCTACTTCTCTTAAAGCAGCAAATTTTGTGCTTAGCATTAACAATAATCCAATAGTACCATAAGTTCCTAAACGAGAATCTTTCATGATCAAAAGGATCTTATCTTTGGTCCATCCACCACCAAATCCGTCGCATACATCTGCAAATCCATCTTCATGAAATGCACCTGTAGCATAAATGGTAGAAAACATAGATAGGATCAGCGAAATTTCTACAGAAAAAATAAAAGAAGATCCATAAAAAGCAATAGCTCCAATACTTCCAACAATAATTCCTACGAGAGGAAAGTACTTAGAGCTAAGATGTAAATATTCGGGATTATGATGTACCCATTTTGGGCAGGGAATACGGGTAAAAAACATCAACGCAGTAAAAAAGATGTGGATTTCCTTTTTCATAAATTGTATGTTTCTTTTATCATTTTTGCAAGGATGGTAACTTTTTTGTTCTGAAAATCGGTGTTAATCGCAGAATTTTTCTGCAGATATTGAGAAAATGGTATACATGCTAAAATAATGAGAACTATTGAAAGTACGATACCTAAAATTCCTATTTTATGCTTTTTGATAGTAGAAATAATCCCTAAATATAAACTTAATAATCCTATGCAAAGAATAGTGATTTTATATAGTTTGCTAAGAACTTGCGTTGTAGGAGCGATTTCTGTATTCTCTTTTATTCCTAAAAATGCATGATATCCCGATAGATTAATTTTATACATGAAATAAAAACCTATGCATGCAATAATAACAGATAACACGCCTCTTTTCATATGTTTTCATATTTTTAATTTAGGTATTTTAGAACAGTTAATCATTACCAGAAACTCCAGCACTCTCAAAACTAGCCATAGTATTAAGAAAAGCAACTGCAGATTCTATAATAGGATATGCTACCGCAACTCCTGTTCCCTCTCCTAATCGCATACCAAGGTTGATCAATGGTTTTTTATCTAAGAACTCGTACATTTTTTGGTGTCCTTGCTCTTCAGATGTATGGGCAAATATGCAATAATCTAAAACATTTTGATGCATTGCATGTGCCACCAATAAAGCAGAAGTAACGATAAACCCATCGATGATAACAGTCATCTTGAGTTCTGCCGCTTTTAAAATTCCACCTGTGATCATGGCAATTTCGAATCCGCCAAAAGTTGTTAAGGCTTCAAGAGGAGAAGAAGGGTTATGTTTTTGAAAAACTTCGGATAAAATTTTTTGTTTGATTTTGATGGCCGAAGTATCCAGTCCTGTTCCAGAACCTACACATTCTGCTATCGGAATCTTAGTAAAATATGACATCAATAGTGAAGCTGCAGAGGTATTTCCGATTCCCATTTCGCCAAAACCTATAGTATTGCACCCTTTATTAAACGTTTCTGTAACCAAATCAGCACCTTTTTGTATAGCTTCAGTACATTGTTCTGTGGTCATTGCCGGTTTCTCCTGATAATTTTGAGTACCGTAATCAATTTTTGCATGAATGATACCAGAAGTATTTTCAAAATCATGATTAACCCCGGCATCTACTATTTTAAGAGCAATTTGATGTTGCTTACAAAAGACATTAATAGCCGCTCC
Organism: Aquimarina atlantica; assembly: GCF_000626715.1. Taxonomy (GTDB): domain Bacteria; phylum Bacteroidota; class Bacteroidia; order Flavobacteriales; family Flavobacteriaceae; genus Aquimarina; species Aquimarina atlantica. The sequence continues at coordinate 69,528 of NZ_AQRA01000014.1, forward strand.
TTCGTTCATAAAGTTATACACCATTTGCGCAGTTACTTCCTGGGGGTAAAGGTTGACTTCTCTTTTTTGAGCAATACCATGATCACCAGCAAAAACGAGTATAGTTGATTGGTTTAAACTGGGTTGGTCTGTGTTTTGAATCATACCTATTTGCAAAGCGACTGTTTCAAGTACTCCTAATGCTCCGATAGGTTTCGTTTTAGTATTAATTTTATTTTGAAGAATAGCTTCAAGGCTATTATTAAAGATAGGTTTTATAGTAAATTCCATGTGTATTTTTGGTTAATTAGATTCTTTGATTTCAACAGGAATACCAGAAATCATTACTATTGCTTTATCAGCATGACTGGCTATGTGCTGATTCATCCACCCCTGTAGTTCGGTAAATTTTCTACCCACTTCAGTAGTAGCATGAACTCCCATTCCAATTTCATTAGAAATGATAATTATGGTCGCATTTATATCTAATAGTTTGGCAAATTCTGCTTTTGCTTGCGACAGAGAAAGCTGGACATCATTTTTTGTATCCATATAGTAGTTGGTAAGCCACAAAGTTACGCAATCGATTACAACGACGCTATCCTTTTTTACAACTTTAGAAATTTCTTTTTCTTCCTCTATAGAAGTCCAACGTTCGTCACGATCTGCAATATGCCTATCTATACGTTTGCGATGATCATCATCCCAAACACGTGAAGTGGCTAGATAATAAGGGGTATCAGATAATTGTAATGCCAAACGTTGTGCATATCCACTTTTACCAGAACGTTCTCCTCCTGTAATGTAATATAACATTGAATTGGTTTTAAAGAGAGCAAAGGTAATCGAATACATTATTTATTTGTTAAAGTAATCCGAAATTCCGTAAAATATAATACATTCGCGCAGAATTTTGGTTCTGATACTCCTTGATCAAGGGAGTTGAAGATTAAAAGGGAATCAGGTACAATGAAAAATGAAGGTAGAGATATGAATAGCGATTTTTTAATTTTTAATCGTATTTCTAACATCTGGCATCGTAAATCAATATTCCTGAGCTGTTCCCGCAACTGTATGCTGTGTCCACATTAAAAAAGGATGCTTGTTGTTAATTCTTTATAACCACTGCTCGTTATGGCGATCGGGAAGGTAAACAACAAGACGCGAGCCAGGAGACCTGCCATTATTCGATATAATCAAACTTTCGGGACAAAGGTTTGGGTATGGGTAAACTACATACTTTTTTCCGGTAATTGTAAAAATTAAGTGTTTAAGTAATGAACAAAAAAGTATTTTTTGGAACCGCATTTTTAATGCTGGGATCTTCTTTTGTATTTGGACAAGAGATCCAAATAGATGAAGTGGTTAATGAACTAGATGAGGTAGTTATTTCTGACTCTAAGTTTAGTTTAAAACGAGAACAAAGTGGTAAAGTAATTACTAAAATTACTGCCAAGGAACTAGAACGTAGCCAAGGACAATCTGTAGCTACGGTACTTGCAAGAGCAACTGGCTTATTTATTAATGGTAATGGCAGTGCAGCGGGACAAGATCTTGGGGTTTATGCACGAGGAGGACGTAACCGCCAGGTAGTGATTAGAGTTGATGGAGTAACGGTTAGTGATCCTTCTACTTCTTCTGGGGATTTTGATTTACGATTATTATCAGTCAATCAAATACAAGAGATTGAAATCCTGAAAGGAGCATCAAGTACGTTATATGGCTCGGGAGCTGCGACTGCGGTAATTAATATTATTACGAAATCTGAGAGTAAGAAAAAAATCGCTGCAAGTTTTCAATCCAGTATAGGAACTAATCAATCCCAGGAAAATCAGGATTATGATATTAATGAATTTGTAAACCTAGCTTCGATTAACGGGACCTTGGGGAAGGTAAGTTATTTGGCAAGTATAGGAAACCAGTTTAGTGATGGGTTATCGGCAGCAGAGGCCGAAGGAGCAGAAAGTGATGCGTTTTCTAAATTTAATGTATATACCAAGTTAGGATATCGATGGAATGATAACTTCAGGTTTCATTTTTTTGGAAATTTGGATCAATATAAAAATGATTTCGATGCTGCTGCAGGAATTGATGGAGACAACCGATTTGAAAGCCAGCAATTAAGAGCAGGGTCTTTTTGGGAAATCAAATATCCTAAGGGAAGTTTTACATTTACAAACAGTTTTGCTTCTTTAGAAAGAGATCTTACCAGATCTAGTTTTCCTTCAAAATACGAAGGTAATGTACACACTTTTGATGCATATAATAAATATACCTTTAATAATACATTGCATACAGTTATTGGAGCCAATGGTTCATATAGTAAATTTAGCTTACTAAATATTCCTTTTGGTGCTACAAATCTAGAAGAAACGATTAGTGATACTGATGCAGAGTTTGATATCATTGATCCTTATATTAATGTAGTGTATGCTTCAGATTTTGGTTTTAATCTAAATGTGGGAGCAAGATATAATATTCATAGTACCTATGATAATCATGTGGTCTACACTATAAATCCATCATATACCCATACATTCGGGGATAATTATATCAAAGGATTAGCATCGTATAGCACCGCATATATTACGCCATCGTTATTTCAATTGTATGATACCGCATTCCTTACCGGAAATCCAGATCTTAAACCAGAAGAGAGTACAACTATAGAAGGTGGAGTAGAATTGTCTCATAAGAAGAAAGCTACAGTGAGTGTGGTGTATTTTAATCGTAAATCAGAAAATTTTATCACATTTAACCCTACAACTTTTGTGAACTTTAACTCACCCAATGATATTAAGGTAGATGGAGTAGAAGTAGAGGTATCTACATTGATGTTAGAAGATAAACTATCTATAAAAGGAAATTATACGTATACTAATATTGACAAATTAGATGATAATATTAGAATTCCTAAACATATGATTAATGCCAGTATAGGTTATCAATTGGGAGAAAAGACATATACATCATTAAACTATCAATACAATACTAAGCGTATAGATAATGATTTTGCTAATACAGACCCGGTTACTTTTGCCCCAACACAAGTTTCTCTTGATGGTTATGGGATTTTAGATTTTTATATTAGTCATCGATTACTAAAAAATCTGGATGTTTATGCAGCGATGCATAATATTACCAATGAAGATTATCAGGAGATTTTAGGATTTAGTACCAAAGGTAGAAATGCCAGAGTCGGAATTACTCTAGAATTCTAAATGCCTACCGGGTTTAATCAAAAAACTCCTAAACGAATAAGTTTAGGAGTTTTTATTTTTATTGTTTCTTATTCTGTAGCAGAAAGAGTTTTAATCCCTATACATACGTTCATACGCAGGAGAAAACATTTTGCTATTTCCAACACTTTCTAATTGTAGTGTATTATAATTTTTAGCGCTTTTTGTTCCTAAAATATTATCTATTGCAGCCTTAAAAAGAGGCTCGTTTTCGTCACCTAAAACACCAAGATTAGAATAATCTTCTTCGATTTCTATTTCTGGAGCAAAACCACCGTGGTAATCTGTAAATCCAACAGAATTACTCGATTTAAGAACTAAAGGTTGCATGGCATAGGTGTGTCCTGCAAGTTCTGCATCTTTTCTGCCAAAGTTTTTTGTGTCATATAAAGTAATAGAGGCCTGAAATTTTCCTCTTGTAGTAGTTCCTACCTGAATCACATTTATATGGGGATCAAGCCCGTTAATTACCAATTCACTAGCCGAAGCAGAGCTTCTGGTTGTTAAAACATAAACCCTACTTAAATTAAGACTGTTAATAGCTTCGCCTGTTCTAATTTGATTATCAAAAAGATTAGTGCTTCCAAATTGTGCCTGTCGATCAGCGTTCCATTCTTCTGTCGAAAAAACCTGACCATTAAACTGCCCTGTAATCATACTCGATAAATCAATTGCAGTGGTAACAGATCCACCACCATTATATCTTAGATCTAATATTAAATCACTTACATTATCGGATACAAATTTTGCAAAAGCTGCATTAAGCTGGGCATCAAAATCCCCGGTAAAAGAATTATACATAAGGTATCCCACCGGGCTACCGCCTACATCAATTGTTTTTGATATAAAAACAGGATTTTCGGTATATTGAACTTTGGTAAGAGAAACAGAAGTTCCTGTAGCAGTAACAGTAGTACCATCAAAAGTAGCCATTCCTATAGTATAACTATCTGGGGCCAGTAATTGTCTAAAGTTTTGATCATTCATCTGGGTACCATTAACGGTATTAAAAATGTCTCCTCTCTTTATTCCTTTGGCTTCGGCATCTGTTCCTGGTAGCACATAACGTACATATCCAAACACAAGAGATTGGTCGTTAGGATAACGTACAAGACCATACTCCATACCATTATTTCTTGTAATCCCATCAAAAGCTTGCTCTAGAGCAACATAATCATCTACAATCCAGCTAAACTGATCAACTCTTACCTGTTCTCCGTTTACTAATACAGTTTGCTTAGACTTTAATGCCTCGAAAAGCGCTTCGGGAGTAGAAAACCCTTCTAAAAACTGTGCATATTCCTGATTAGAAGGAAAACGATTATTTGCCAAATCAGGGACATCTGCTTTATATAGGTAATAAAGGTTTAATCCTTTCCATATAAAATCATTTATTTCTGGTGCACCAGAAACACGGGGTACATCATCGTTATCATCAAAACATGCAGTAAGCAGGTTACCAATGAAAAGCAATAGTGCAAAATACTTTATGTACTTCATCTATATTGTATTTATTGTTTTTATTTGTCTAAATGAAATCCATCAATAATCATTCCGTGAAGAATAAAATGAAGATTATACTTATTTCATAATGACCTATACTTCTTGTTATAAAGTGATAAATGTAACTACTTTATTATAATTTTAAAAAAGATTGTAACAAATTACTTAGATAGTCGTCTCCCTAATATAAAGCTGACAAAGTTTTATGAAAACCACCAACCAAAATGAAAGAAGGAGCATTTATAACGCTTACAAACGGATTTAAAGATAAGCTTTTTAGGTTAGCTAAACGTTTGCTTGTAAGTAATGAGGAAGCAGAAGATGCTACACAAGAAGTATTACTGAAGCTATGGAAGAATAAAAGTAAAATGGCTGAGTATAAAAATGTAGAAGCTTTTGCGATGACAATGACTAAGAATTATTGTTATGATAAGCTTAAGGCTAAAGAAACAGGAAACCTAAAAATTGTACATAGTAATTATAAGGACGAGAGACCTTCATTACAACGGCAAGTAGAAGCTAGAGATAGCTTAGATTGGGTAGGTAAGATCATGGATAGTCTGCCAGAACAACAACGAATGATTATCCAACTTAGAGATATAGAACAATATAATAATGCAGAAATAGCTGATATGTTAGAACTTAATGAAACAGCAGTTAGAGTTGCATTATCAAGAGGAAGAAAAAAAATTAGAGAAGAATTATTAAAAAAACACAATTATGGAGTTGTCTAACATAGAAAAATTACTAGAGAAGTATTTCGAAGGAGAAACGACCATTTCTGAAGAAAAAGAATTAAAGGTTTACTTTACCAGAGAAACTGTGCCGTCGCATTTAGAGAGATACAAAGATCTATTTCAATATTTTTCTCAGGAGAGTACCATAACCGCTACCAAGGATCTAAAATTAAATACCAGTAGTAAAAAATCCAGATACGCATGGATGGGTATTGCAGCATCAATAGCTTTGATCGCAGGGATATTTTTAACAAATACACCACCAAACCCAGACGAAACTCTAGGAACTTATGAAGATCCAGAAATAGCTTTACAGGAAACCAAAAAAATCCTCAACATGGTTTCGCAATTAATGAATGAGGGCAAACAGGAATTAGTGTACCTGAACGAGTTTGAAAGCACTACAGAAAAATTAACAAAATAAAAACAAACGACTACCCGAAAAATACTGTTGGTAAAACAGGATGAAGTAAGGAATTAAAATTTTAAATATTATGAAAAAGTTAGCAATTATTTTAGCCTTTGCAATATTACCATATGTGTCTAACGCACAAAGTAATTTTGATAAATATGAAGATATGAAAGGAGTATCTTCTGTAGTAGTAACCAGTAAAATGTTTAAGCTACTAAGCCAAATAAAATTAGAAAGTAATGATGCAGAAGTACAAGAGTATATGAATCTTGTAGAAAACATAAAAAACATCAAGGTCTTTGCAACAGAAAATGCAGCAGTAGGGCAGAAGATGAGAGCAGATGTAAGTAGTTATCTTAAAAGCTCTTCTCTTGATGAATTAATGAGAGTAAAAAGTGATGGGAAAAATGTAAAATTTTACTCTAAACCAGGAAAAGACGATGATCATGTAAGCGAATTGTTTATGTTTCTTGATGGTGTAAAAGAAGATGGAGATGGACCCAATACAGTAGTACTTACCATAACAGGAGATATTGATTTAAAACAAGTCTCTAAGATTGCAGATCACCTTAATGTACCAGGTGGAGAAGAATTAAAGCACGTAAAAAAGAAAGGAAACTAATCAAGTATTAGGATAAAAAAAGATCCGGATTTCTTCTAACCCCAAGGTTAGAAGAAATCTGGTCTAAAAACATCAATCAAAAATAATCAATCAACCAACCCACCGGCTTAGGCAGGTGAAAAAAAATAATAGAAATGAAAAATGTGTATAAAATTTTAGGCATTGTAAGTATATCATTAATGATGAGTTGTAGTAGCGAACCCTCGCTGCAAAAGTATTTTGTAGATCATCACGGTGATGCTGATTTTATAGCAGTCGATGTACCAACTAGCCTTTTGGATAAAGAGACGGTAGAACTTAATAAAGATGAGAGAGAAGCATTAGAAAGTATCAAAAAAGTTAACTTTTTAGCTTTACAGCTTACCGAGAGTAATCAAGGTAAATATGAAGAAGAGAGTGCAGCGATAAAAAAGATATTAGATGCAGATAAGTATGAAACCTTAATGCGATTTGGATCAGACGGAACCAAAGCAGTGCTTAAATATCAAGGAGAAGAAGATGATATCGATGAGGTTATCGTTTTTGCTAAGAATAATGAAAAAGGATTAGCATTAGTACGTGTATTGGGGGATAATATGAGACCCGAAAAAATGGCTATGCTTATGAAATCTGTAGAAAAAGGTAAAATCAACCTTAATGCCTTTAAAGAAATAGCACAAACTATAGATATTGATGATTAATCAATAGCAATAGTATAAAAATAAAAAAGAGGCTGTTAAAAACAGCCTCTTTTTTTATGATTTATAATCTATTGTTTATATGCCTGTATAGTTAGAAGGTGTAATTTGTTTTAGTTCTGATTTTATAGATTCAGAAACATCTAGAGTTTCAATAAAATCGGCAATAGAATTTTGATTAATCTTTTCGTTGGTGCGAGTAAGACCTTTTAAGGCTTCGTATGGATTAGGATACCCCTCTCGTCTTAGTATGGTTTGTATAGCTTCTGCAACAACAGCCCAATTGTTTTCTAGATCTTCTGCAAACTTATCTTCATTCAGTAAAAGTTTATTTAACCCTTTAAGTGTTGCCTGAAAAGCAATTAGTGTATGTCCAAAGGGTACGCCAACATTTCTAAGTACTGTACTATCGGTAAGGTCACGTTGTAATCGACTTACAGGTAGTTTTGCTGCAAGGTGCTCGAATATGGCATTTGCAATGCCCAGGTTACCTTCACTGTTTTCAAAATCAATAGGATTTACTTTATGAGGCATCGCCGAAGAACCAACTTCTCCTTTTTTTATTTTTTGCTTAAAATAATCCATAGATACATAAGTCCATACATCACGATCCAGATCCAGTATAATAGTATTAATACGCTTTAAACCATCAAACAGCGCTGCCATGTGATCGTAGTGCTCGATCTGGGTAGTAGGAAAAGAATGATGAAGCCCAAGTTTTTCTTGTACAAAATGGGTTCCAAAAGCTTTCCAATCGATATCTGGGTAAGCTACTTTATGTGCGTTGTAATTTCCTGTAGCACCACCAAATTTTGCAGCACTGGGTATATCCTTTAATAAATCAAATTGTGCTTCGATTCTGGTAACATATACCTGAAACTCTTTTCCTAATCGGGTAGGAGAGGCAGGTTGCCCATGAGTACGTGCAAGCATGGGCACAGCAGACCATTCTTCTACCAAAGATTTTAGTTTTGCTACTAATGCGTTATACTCTGGGATATAAACACTACTAATAGCTTCTTTGATACTTAATGGTACTGCGGTATTATTAATATCCTGAGAAGTTAATCCAAAATGAATAAACTCTTTATATTCCTGTAGCCCAAGAGCATCAAATTTCTCTTTTATAAAATACTCTACAGCTTTTACATCATGATTCGTTACTTTTTCTATGTCTTTTATTGCCGAAGCATCTTCGCTAGAAAAATTAGTATAGATCGCTCTTAGCTTATCAAATAAAGAGGGATCAATACCTTGTAATTGCGGTAATGGTAGCTCGCATAAAGCGATAAAATATTCGATTTCTACGAGTACACGATATTTGATTAAGGCTTCTTCGCTAAAAAATGCACTAAGAGATTTGGTCTTTGATGCATAACGCCCATCTATTGGTGAGATTGCTTGCAAAGGGAATAATGACATAATTTTCTTTTTTTGAAGCTGCAAAGATAATTTAATTAATTACGAATTACGAAGTACAGGCAACGAATTTTAAAAGTTTCAGGTATTGAGTATTGAGTATTGAGTATTGA
>NZ_AQRA01000015.1 GCF_000626715.1 Aquimarina atlantica
AACGACTGATGCAGCAGGAGATTGGAGTATTGATACTGGAGTTGTTGTTCCTACGAGTGGATTCCTACCGCCGTTAACCGATAATGATACCTTAGATGTTGTGGCTACAGATGCCGGAGGGAATAGTGGGTCAGGAGTAGTGACTATTGACACCACTGCCCCAACAGCAGATACGTTTACTACTAATGATATTACGCCAACCTTAACAGGAACCGGGGAAGCAAATGAGACCTTAACGATTACCGTGGATGAGAACGGAGATGGTACCCCAGAAGTTACTTATACTGTAACAACCGATGCTTCAGGAGACTGGAGTATTGATACCGGAGTTGCAGTACCAGATAGTGGTAGTTTACCGGTCTTAACCGATAATGATACCTTAGATGTTGTAGCTACTGATGTAGCAGGTAACAGTGGATCAGGAGTAGTGACTATTGATATTACTACAATATCGGTAGATAGTTTTACTACGGATGATATCACACCTACTTTAACAGGAGCAGGGGAGCCTAATGAGACCTTAACGATTACGGTAGATGAAAATGGTGATGGTATCCCAGAGGTTACCTACACAGTAACGACTGATGCTACTGGTAATTGGAGTATTGACCCAGATACAGCTGTTCCTGATAGTGGAGTATTTCCTGTACTTGATGATATGGATACAATAGACGTGGTTGCAACAGATCCTGGAGGCAATATTGCAATTGGATTGGTAGATATAAACCTTAGTGATACTGATGGAGATGGAATTAATGATGTTGACGAAGAAAATGATGGTACAGATCCTTTGGATCCTTGTGATCCAAATCCAGGTGCGGTTTCTTCAGGTGATTGTGATGGTGATGGAGTAATAAATGAATTTGAAATAGGAGACGATCCAAATAATCCTCAAGATACTGATGGTGATGGTACGCCTGATATTTTGGATACTGATGATGATAATGATGGAATCTTAACAGAAGATGAGAATCCAGATCCTAATGGAGATGGAAACCCAGATGATGCTTTTGATACAGATGGTAATGGTACTCCTGATTATTTAGAACCTAACGGGCCAATAGAAGAAGGTGAAGACGGGATTACAGTCTTTACAGGAATGTCTCCAAATGGAGATGGTGTTAATGATGTATTCATAATTAGCGGAATAGAGAGATTAGAGAATACTTTAGAGATATATAACCGTTGGGGTGTTAAAGTATATGGAACTAAAAATTATGGAAGAGACGATCAATTCTTCAGAGGAATCTCTAAAGGAAGAACTACAATAGAAGGAACAGATCGATTACCAGTAGGTACTTACTATTATGTTTTAGAATATGTTTTAGAATCTGGTGAACGTAAGTCTAGAGCAGGTTACTTATACATTAACAGATAATCAATCAAAATTTAGATTCCCACGAGTATCGATATACTTACTCGTGGGTGAAATAAAAATGTTAAATTAGAGCGGATGAAAAAAATAAAGATAATAGTTGTGACAGCATTTTTGAGCGTTACTTTTTTTACCAGTTATGCACAACAAGATGCTCAGTACACTCAGTATATGTATAACACTATAAGTGTCAACCCTGCCTATGCAGGTAGTCGGGGTGTACTAAGTATTATGGGTCTTCATCGTAGTCAATGGGTTGGTTTAGATGGAGCTCCTCGTACCCAGACCCTTACCTTTAACACTCCTATTGGTGGTAATGAGCGAGTTGGTTTAGGTCTATCTATAGTTAATGATCAGATTGGTCCTACCGATGAGACGTATTTTGATATTGATTTTTCATATACGCTTCCCACTTCTGAAACAGGTAAGTTAAGCTTAGGTATAAAAGCCGGTGGTCATTTATTAAATGTTGATTTTCAAAAGCTATCACAATTTAATAGCAATGATGCTTTGTTTGAGAATAATATAGATAATAAGTTTAGTCCTAATGTTGGAGTTGGAGTTTATTATCACACCAATAAGTTTTATGTAGGATTGAGTGCTCCAAATTTATTAGAGACAGATCATTTTGATGAGAGTACTACTACTAGTAGTAGTGATGCTGTTAGTTTTTTGGCCGAGGAGCGTATCAATTATTATTTAATAGCAGGTCATGTTTTTGATTTGAGTGATACAGTTAAGTTTAAGCCAGCAGTTTTAAGTAAGTTGGTTTTTGGAGCTCCTTTGCAGGTAGATATTTCTGCTAATTTTTTATTGTATGATCGATTGACATTGGGAGCTGCTTATCGTTGGAGTGCTGCATTAAGTGGAGCAATAGGGTTTCAGATCTCAGATTCCTTAATGATTGGTTTTGCATATGATCGAGAAACGACAGAGTTAGGTCAGAGTCAATTTAATGATGGCAGTTATGAGGTATTTCTCAGATTCGAACTCTTTAAAAAATACAATAGAATGCTAACACCTCGTTTCTTTTAATTGCAATTTAGAGATGTATGCTTTCAAAAAATGATTAGAACCATATTAAAACCTAGTTTTTAGAATTAATAAAAACGAAAAACTATGAATTTTACCAAATACTTTATCAATATTTCCTTAAGTATGTTGTTGTCGGGGATTGCGTTTTCCCAGGAAAAACGAATGGCTAAAGCTGATGAAAGTTTTAATCGTTATGCTTTTGTCGATGCCCGTAAAATATATCTTCAAGTTGCAGAAAGTGGTTATGAATCTGCTGATTTGTTTAAAAAACTTGGAGACTCCTATTATTTTAATGCCCGGTTAGAGGATGCAATTCCTTGGTATGAAAAGCTAACTACTAAGTATGCAGATGATATTGATCCTGAATATTTATTTAGATATTCTCAAAGCTTAAAAAGTATTCAACGATACGAGGAAGCAGATAAGATAATGGAGCAATTTAATACGATTACTGGTAATGATCAAAGAGCAGAATTCTTCATGAATACCAGAGATTATTTAAAGTTTATAGAAATGCAATCGGGTAAGTTTAGATTATTGAAATTAAGTATAAACTCTAAGTACTCTGATTATGCACCTAGTTTTAATAATCAGGGAGAGTTGATATTTGCATCTTCAAGAGGAGGAGGAAGTGGAATGAGTAAGGTTGTTCATGAATGGAATGAAATGCCATTTCTGGATCTGTTTTCTTCAACAATTATTGAATCTAATGGAATTTTGCAAACACCCAAAAAGTTAAAAGGAAAAATAAATACAAAGTTTCACGAATCCTCTACTTCATTTAGTAGTGATGGACAAACAGTATATTTCACTCGTAATAATTATCTTAAAAGAAAATTAGGCTCTAATGTAGAAGGAACTATACTACTAAAAATATATAGAGCAACGCTCGAGAATGATAAGTGGACAAACATAGAAGAGTTACCTTTCAATAGCAATGAATATTCTATAGCTCACCCTGCATTGAGTGCAGATGGAACCAAACTTTATTTTGCAAGTGATATGCCTGATAGTAGAGGACTTTCTGATTTGTATGTTATTGATATACATGAAGATGGTACTTTTGGTGAACCCAAGAATCTGGGAGATAAAATTAATACAGAGGGAAGAGAAACTTTTCCATATGTTAGTGATTCGGGACGATTGTATTTTGCTAGTGATGGACATATTGGCTTGGGAGGGTTAGATATTTTTGTTACTGTTCCCGAGGAATTAGGAGAGTTTTCTATACCCTATAATGTAGGGAAACCAGTAAATAGTTCTGAAGACGATTTTACCTTCGTATTGAATGAAAACACAAAAATTGGATATTTCTCAAGTAATCGAGCTGGAGGAAAAGGAAACGATGATATCTATAGTTTTAAACAAACAGAAGAACTAATTACTACGTGTAATCAATATGTTGCCGGAGTAGTTACAGACGCAAGTTCTAGAGAAGTTTTGGTAGATGCCGAAGTATTTTTATTAGATGATACCAATAATGAGTTACAACGTACAGTTACAGATTCGAAAGGGAGATATAGGTTTGACCTTGAGTGTGATACATCCTATATTGTTAGAGCAAATAAGATAGGATATGGACCTACAGAAGCGCTTCTTACCGCAAATAATGTATTAGAACATAAGCATGACTTAGCGCTACAACTTAGCAAAGGTGGATTAGCCGAAAAAGAAGTGAAACCAGGTGATGATTTGGCTAAACTATTAGATCTGGAGATTATATATTTTGACTTAGATAAATCCTTTATAAGGCGAGATGCCGAAATAGAATTACAAAAGATTATTGTGGCACTTAACGAATACCCTGATTTAAAGATTGATGTTCGATCACATACAGACAGCAGGGCAGATGATGATTATAATATGTATTTAAGTGAACGCAGAGCAAAAAGCACGATTAAGTATATAGTAGAAAAAGGTAAGATAGACAGATCTCGGGTAACAGGCAGAGGATATGGTGAAACTGCACTAATTAATAAATGTGCAGATGGAGTACCATGTAGTGATGATGAACACCAACTTAATCGCAGAAGCGAATTTATCATACTACAAAAATGATAGTCTAGAAAACGTTTTGGCTTTGATATCGATTTCATATACCTTTGCTACCTTAAATTTTATCTATTGTAGTTGTATTTTTTATCACTGCAATATTTCAACACAAAATAACACAAATTATAATGGAAAAAGCTCAAGAATGGTTCAATTACGGTATTGAACTGGCAAAAGAATTTGGCCCTAAACTCATTACCGCCATCCTTATTTATATTATAGGGTCATGGGTTATTAAGAAATTAATTAGTAGTCTTAGACAGGTGATGTCTAAAAGTAAGTATGATGAGTCTTTGCAAAAGTTTTTATTAAACTTATTGACCTGGTCCCTAAAAGTATTCCTTATTATTCTTGTGATTTCGAGATTAGGCGTTGATGTCACTACTTTTGCCGCTGTAATTGCTGCAGCTGGTTTGGCAGTTGGTTTGGCGTTACAAGGGTCTTTATCTAATTTTGCAGGAGGAGTGCTTATTATGATTTTTAGACCTTACAAAATAGGAGATGTTATAGAGGCACAAGGCGTATTGGGTGTAGTTAAAGAAATTGAAATTTTTACAACAAAATTAACTACTCCTCAGAATAAGTTAGCCATCGTTCCTAATGGAGCAATGGCAAATGGTAATATCATTAACTATACGGCAGAAGGAATGATGAGAGTGGATATCACAATTGGTATAGGTTATGATGAAAATATAAAAAATGCAAAAGAGGTATTGCTAGGAGTTTTAACATCAAACCCTAAGATAATGAAAGACCCTGCACCTTCTGTAAATGTTAGCCAATTAGGAGAAAGCTCTGTCGATTTAGCTGTTCGTCCCTACTGTACTCCAGAGGATTATTGGGATGTTTATTTTACTACATTAGAAAACTGTAAACTAGCTCTTGATGATGCAGGTATTGAAATTCCTTATCCACACTCGGTAGAAATTCATAAGGAAAGTTAATCGTAAAATAAAAATAAGTTGAAATTATAAATCACTTTCTATTTTCTATAGAAAGTGATTTTTTTTGTAAACAGTTTAGGTTTAATGAGTTAAAAATATCAGAGGTGAGAATAAAAATATAACGATCTAAATCTATTATGTGTTTTAGTATTGAAAAACGAGATTCATACTTTTATCTTGATAAAAAATTACAGTTTACCTATCAATAATTGACGTTTTTTCAACAACCCAAAAACAGTTAAAACGCGTAATATATCGGTTAAAGAGCTGTATTTTTATATTTTTTATGGAATATTCCTACTTTTTTTAAGGATTTACAGTGTTTGGGACAGCTTTTTGTTTTATGTAAAACCCTGTAAGTCAGTATATTGTAATTTTATAGGTTAATAAAAATGTTAATTTTGTTTATTTTTTTGACGATATAATTAAACATTTATTTTTTTATGGTAAAACCGGAATAATTATGTGGTGTTTCTGTGTTCGATTTTAACAAATAGTAACTATCTTTAAGTATTGTTTTTGAGCAAAACATAATGTAATAATTACAGGATAAAAAACTTATTTCTTACCCCTCCCTGAGTTTTATATTCGATATTGTTTTGTAAAAGGATATGTAGTTTTTCATCTAAGTAGTAGTAATATACTTTTATGAAGAAATGAACACTTTTATTGTCAAATTGCATTAATAAAAAAATAAGTGATACTATAAAATCAAAAACTTCTGTTTTTGGAGGTATTTTGAGCGTAGTACTAAAATAAAAAGTAATTAATAAATGTGTAAAAACTGTAGATTTTTAATGTTAGTTTCTTTAGTAGATACATATCATTAAAGATTAAGGTTAAGACAAAAACAACCCCGCGATTGTGAAACTTTGGCGAGCCAACAAAAGCAGGGTCTGAATAGCGATTAATTTAAAATAAATCAATCATTATGAGTAGACTATTATTTCATGCGTCTATAAATTGTCAATTTCCATTTTCAATTGACATGATGCTTCTTTCTCTTAAGGAAAAATACATATCGTTTTCCTCCTTTTTCCGAAGGGCGAAATATAGTAATTCTTTATCTTTTTTACGGACTTACCGTACATTTTTTATCACTTTCTTAACACGATATAATACCAGAAAAACTATTGCTTTATCTGTAGTTAATCCTGTGCTACAGTTTAATATGCACAGCTACAACTTGTTAAGAAATTTTTTGATATTTATTTACCACGCTATACAGTATAATGACGCTAAATCTGATTTTGGTTATAACTATAACTAATACTAAAATCAATAACTATAAATTATATAACAACAGTATAATAGAGTATAAATAATGAAAAAGAAAAATTAGGCTAGTTATGATGCAAATAATTAGTCAGTAAGAAACATTTTGACAATGTGTTTACTTAAACCTTCCGTTTTTAGGGGTAATTTCGGGAGGTTTTTTTTATCTAAAAAAGTTTAAAAAGTAATTATTGTGAAAATAATGTTTGATATGTGATATCAAATTTTAAGTGTTTTTTAAATCCGAATTATGCACATACATGAGCTTTGTTGCAATAAGCCATAAATATTGCGACACAGAAAAAGCTATAGTGCATATGTTTAAGTTAAATTAAGTAGATTGTAAAGGGGCTGTCTGATATTGTAACAGGCAGCTCTTTTTTGTTAAAAATAATCGATGTTTTTATATTTTAGCAGTTATGATAGATATAAAACTTCTCGAATACTTAGAATCCTTTCTTACTCCAAGACGACA
Organism: Aquimarina atlantica; assembly: GCF_000626715.1. Taxonomy (GTDB): domain Bacteria; phylum Bacteroidota; class Bacteroidia; order Flavobacteriales; family Flavobacteriaceae; genus Aquimarina; species Aquimarina atlantica. Next base: position 7,157 of record NZ_AQRA01000015.1, read on the forward strand.
AGGCTTAAATACAAAAGTTTTGGAACGGCGTACAAATCATTTTACGGTGGCAGTAGAGGATGTGTATCAATTGCATAACACAAGTGCTGTGATACGTAGTTGTGATGTATTCGGGATTCAGAATGTACATGTAATTGAAGAGGTAAATGCAAAACGTATAGATCGGGAAATTGCAATGGGTGCTCAGAAATGGGTAGATATCAATAGATATTCTACTACCAAAGAATGCCTGGCTACACTACAAAAAAAAGGATATCAAATTGTTGCGACTACCCCACATGATGATTCTAAAGTTTTACAGGATTTTGATATTGAAAAACCAGCTGCATTTTTCTTTGGAAGAGAACAGCAAGGGTTAAGTGATCAGGTTCTTGAAGCAGCAGACGCCAAATTACATATCCCAATGGTCGGATTTACAGAAAGTCTTAATATTTCGGTTTCTGCAGCAATAATATTACAACATGTTACCACTAAACTTAAAGAAACAAATATCAATTGGCAATTATCTGAAGAAGAAAAATTAGAAAAACGAATGGAATGGGCAAAGAAAGTGATTAAAAGCCATGAACAAATTATTGCACGATATCATAAGAATGAGTAACTTTCTAACATCTAACATCTAACATCTAACATCTAACATCTAATATTATGGTTACTTGGTTCGAAATTCCGGTTATTGATATGAAGAGGGCTAAAGCGTTTTATGAAAAAGTTTTTGATATAGAAATTAGCCTTCATGATATGGAAGGCGTGCAAATGGGATGGTTTCCTAATCAAAATCAAACAGGAATTGCTACAGGAACATTAATCTATGCTGGAGAGCATTATAAACCTAGTGAAGATGGAGTTTTGGTGTATTTTTCTTGTGATAATGTTGCAAATGAAATGAGTAGAGTAGCAGATGCAGGCGGAAAAGTAGTTTTAGACAAAAAGCAAATTTCTGAAGAACATGGATATATGGCGTATTTTATAGACTCTGAAGGAAACCGAATTGCGTTACATTCATTACGTTAATACTATTCTAAAGCTCTTATATATTATATAAATTACTTTCTATCAAGTATTTTGTACTCTTCATAACATTCACTTATTGCGTCGAGGATTTGAAGATCATTTGCAAATTTTATAAAATCGACAGAATAGTTACAATTACGTAAAATCTCATCGATATCTAGTCGTCCAACTTGTAGAAGAGCCATTAAGGTAGCACGATCAAATTTGGTCTCCAAAAGATTTCTAATCTCATCGTCTTTTTTCATTTTACGTAACTTCCTTAACTCTTTTGAGCGTTTACTAAATATATTATATAAAAAGTCAGCAGGGTTAAAGATAGCACCTAGTACCTTGTTTACGGCTCCGGGTTGCTTATTACCACCTTCATAGCCAGAGTTTAATCCAGAAATACTATACCTGTAATTGTTGTAAACAGGAATTCTTTTAGCATCAATCTCCAGGTAACCTGTAAGTTGTACATCGGCAACGACTACCTCTTCTAGCGCAATTCCCAGTTCGGTCATCTTAATCTTAACTTCACCAAATTTAACCCAATCATTAGTTACTCTAATTTGTAATGGTTTATACCCGATATAAGAGAAATATAGAGTATCATTTACTTTGGCAGGAATATTAAAATCCCCTTTTTCATTAGTAATTGTTCCTATTACTTGGCTAAGATTAACGATATGAACATTTTCTAGTATCTTATCATTGGCAGCATTTAATACTTTTCCTGATACAGTACTTGAATCATTCTCTTGAGCATAAGTAGTTATACCTGCTAATAGTGCTATGTAAAATAATACTCTCTTCATGTATATAATATGACGTTCAATTTTAAATAATATAACATAAAAATCGCGCCAAAAATCATATTTGTTTGTTAAGTTCTTATATTCAGTGATTTACTTAAAAGTAATTTTTTGAATATACAAAAAACAAAACCTCTGATTTATCTACGATCACTACGTTTTCTACGATCTCTTTTTCGATTGCCTCCGCTACCTCTGTCTTCTTTAGAATCAAAACGTTTTCTACCTTTGGGTTTAAATCCGTCACTTCTGCGTTTTCCTTTAAAACCACCATCATTATCGCGACGACGTCTTCCTCTACGACCAGAATCTTTAGAGATTTCTACATTAACTTTTCTTCCTTCCATTCTGAAATCTTCAAAAATCTGAAGAACTCGTTCTTGATGCTCGGTATTCGTATTGAAAAAAGAAAAGCTTTCTTTTACATCTACTCGACTTAAAGAATCACTTCCTAACTCTAGCACTTCTTTCAGGAAATCCTTTAGAGTCATCCAATCAAACCCATCTTTTTCTCCTACATTAATAAAGTAACGCGTAGTGCCATCTCTACCAGAACTACCATCTTTTTCATTTACGGCATTTAAATCTCTAGATTTTTTGTAATAATTATGAAAACGAGAAAACTCTACCGAAAAGAATTTTTTGATCAGCTCTTCTTTAGAAAACTCTTCTAAAACTTCATTAATAGATGGTAAATAACTATCGATTTCATGATTTATTTCAGCTTTTCCGATGTCACTAGCCAAATGAAATAGTTGAACCTGACATATTTCTTCTCCACTAGGAATTTCTTTTTTCTCAAAGCTTTTTTTAATGATTCGTTCTACAGATCTAATTTTTCTGACTTCGCTTTTGGATACGATAACCATAGAAACACCACTTTTCCCTGCGCGTCCCGTTCTTCCACTTCTATGGGTGTATGTTTCTATCTCATCAGGAAGTTGATAATTAATTACATGCGTAACATCATCGACATCAATACCACGTGCAGCTACGTCTGTAGCAACCAACATTTGTATTTGGCGATTTCTAAAACTTTTCATTACCAAATCACGTTGGTTTTGACTTAGGTCACCATGTAATGCTGCAGCATTATATCCATCACCAATAAGATTTTCTGCTACTTTTTGAGTGTCTCTTTTGGTACGACAAAAAATTACAGAAAAGATATCAGGATTTGCATCTGCTAATCGTTTCAAGGCAGCATATCGATCTCGAGAATTTACTACATAATATTCGTGAGAAACGTTTTTAGAACCTGTGTTTTTGTGACCTACAGTAATCTCTATAGGGGTTTGCATAAATCGTTTCGCAATGGTAGAAACTTCTTTTGGCATTGTAGCAGAGAACAGCCATGTATTTTTATCTTCTGGAGTATGAGATAAAATAGTATTGATATCTTCATAAAACCCCATATTTAGCATTTCATCTGCTTCGTCTAATACACAATAACTAATATTAGTAATGTCTACCATTTTACGGTTGATCATATCCTGCATTCGGCCGGGAGTGGCCACTACAATCTGGGCGCCACGTTTTATTTGTTTTGCCTGATCTGTTATACTTGCTCCACCATAAATTGCAACGGTATGCAATCCAGGAATATATTTAGAGTAGTTTTTAAGTTCGTTAGTAATTTGTAAACAAAGTTCGCGAGTAGGAGAGAGGATTAATCCTTGCGTAATTCTGCTACTGCTATCAATTTTTTCAATTAAAGGAAAACCAAAAGCTGCTGTTTTTCCTGTACCGGTTTGTGCTAAAGCAACAATATCTGTATCTTCCTTTAATAAAATAGGGATTGCCTTTTCCTGTACTTCACTAGGGGTTTCGAAACCCATATCATTCACCGCCTTAATAATGGCTTCACCAAGACCTAACGCTTCAAATTTATTCATATAGCTAAAAATAAGCCGCAAAGGTACGGTTTATTATCTGTCTATTACAATAACGAGGAACTTATTATGGTGTTGCAGAAATTTATTGAGGAATGAACCTTTATTATGTAAGGAAATTGAAATAAAAAGATTAGTGTTTAATTATTGCATAATTGTTTAGTAGAGAAACGTTATGGTTTTTTTATAACTTCAATTTCAAAAAGTTTATCCCAGTTTTTACCAGTAACAAATAATCGTTTGGTATTTGCATTATATGCGATACCATTTAAAACATCCAGTTTTTCATGTTGCGTTACTTTTTTACGAAGACCACTAAGATTAATAACAGCTTCTAAAGCACCACTGTTAGGGTTAATTATAGCAATTCCATCCTTTTGCCAGGTATTAGCATAAATTTTTCCGTCAACCCATTCTAATTCGTTAAATCTGGATTTAACACCTTTGTTTGTAGTGACTTCTATATAATCTTTTTCTGCAAGGGTATTAGGATCAAGTATCCAGATTTTTTCTGTACCATCGCTCTTGTAGATCTGATTTCCATTATTGCACAATCCCCACCCTTCTTTACTTTGGCTATATGCAAAACTTCCAGTTTTTTCTAAAGTATTTAGGTCATAAATAAATCCTTCTTTAGATGTCCAGGTGAGTTGAAATATTTTATCATTCATAATGGTAATTCCTTCGGCAAAATATTCCTTTGCTATATCCTTTTTTACAAGAATTTTTCCGGTTTTATAGTCAAGTTTCCGTAAAGATGACATTCCTTTTTTACCGGTACTTTCATATAATGTATCTCCAAAAAACTCTAATCCCTGAGTAAAAGCTTCTTTATCATGAGGATATTCTGCAATAATTTTATAAGAATATAATTTAGGAGATATATTATTAAGAAAAGCAATTTTTTTGGTTATAGTGTCTATATTTCCATCATAAAAAACCTGAGCTGTTAAGATATGATTTCCTAGTTTTTCATCATCTATTTTTTCTTCGTAACTGAAATCTTTTTTAGAAGCTACCTTTTTATTGTCTAAAAGAAAAGTGACAGAATCAATTTTTATGTTTTGAGCGTTTATAATGTTTGCTTTTATAGTCTCACCAAGCATAAATTTAGTTTTATTATCCTCGGTTTTGATAGAAAAATATTTTTTTCGCTTATCCTGATTACTTCCACAAGAAAAACTGAGTATGCTTAAAATAATGATGACGAAGGAGTTAGAGATCTTCATTGTGATAATTAAATTTTAAGCAAGATATTTATTTTAATTGGGTTTAAAAAATCATTGTTTTATATCCTAAAGATTGTATCTTTGCACCGGCAAGTCCTACACAACTAGCTCCTGTTGAATCCTCCAGGGCGGGAACGCAGCAAAGGTAGACGGTTGTAGCAGTGTGATGTAGGTAGCTTGCCTTTTTTTGTGCCTTTGTTTTTGCTGCAATATAAGAATATCACCCCCAAATTATCATCATTGGTTTTCCTTCATTTTATATTTCGAGATTAGTAGATCGTTGATCAGAATTGTATATTTGCGATCATGAGCACAAATCAAAAAGATACTGTAGTTTTAATTACAGGAGGATCTTCTGGGATAGGAAAATCAATAGGGATATTTTTGGCAGAAAAAGGATATACGGTATATGGTACAAGTCGTAATCCATCTCGATTTCCTGATTTTGAATTTTTTACACTTTTAGAATTAGATGTAGCAGATACGAACAGTATCAATTCTGCTATTACAACAATAGAACAAAAACACGGAAGGTTAGATGTATTAATCAATAATGCCGGTGCTGGTATTACTGGTCCAATAGAAGAAATACCAAATGAGGAAATAGTAAGAAATTTTACTACAAATTATTTTGGCCCAATCAATGTCACCAAAGCGGTTTTACCAGTCATGCGAAAACAGAGAAGTGGATTAATTATTAATGTTACTTCTATTGCAGGATATATGGGGTTACCGTATAGAGGAATTTATAGTGCTTCTAAAGCTGCGTTAGAGATGACTACCGAGGCCTGGCGAATGGAATTGAAAGATTTTAATATTAGAATGACTAATGTGGCTCCGGGAGATTTTGCAACCAATATTGCTGCAGGACGTTATCATGCTCCCGTGATTAAAAATTCTCCATACGAAAAACCGTATGGTGATACATTAAAACTAATGGATAGCCATGTAGATTCGGGTAATGATCCTTTAGAAATGGCCAAAGCTGTTTTTAGGATTATAAAAACCGAAAAACCAAAAGTACATTATAAAGTAGGCGCATTTATGCAAAAGTTTTCTATTGTGCTAAAACGAATATTACCAGATAGACTATATGAGAAAATGCTAATGAATCATTATAAATTATGATTTACATTGTTGTAATTGAACTCATCTTAACTTTTTCTATTTCCTGAAAACGTTAAGATGAATTCATCAAATAGAGTGGCTTTTTATAAACTAGAAAAAGATATTTTTTAATTAACAAAAAGATTTTATTAGCCTACAACGATTATTTTTATATTCGCGATCTATAAAAGGGTAAAATTTAAACACAACAATTTTAAAAACAATACTATGAAATTTTTTATTGATACTGCAAATCTTGATCAGATTAAGGAAGCACAAGATTTAGGAGTTCTTGATGGAGTAACTACAAACCCATCTTTGATGGCTAAAGAAGGTATCACCGGTAAAGAAAACATAATTAATCATTATAAAAAGATATGTGAAATCGTAACCGGAGATGTAAGTGCAGAAGTAATTTCTACAGATTTTGATGGTATTATTAAAGAAGGAGAAGAGCTGGCTAAACTTCATGACCAAATTATTGTAAAAGTACCCATGATCAAAGATGGTGTAAAAGCAATCAAATACTTTAGTGATAAAGGAATTAAAACCAATTGTACATTGGTATTTTCTGCGGGGCAGGCGTTACTTGCAGCTAAAGCTGGAGCTACATATGTATCTCCGTTTATTGGTAGGTTAGATGATATCTCTACAGATGGGCTTAATCTTATTGCAGAGATAAGGTTGATTTATGATAATTATGGATTTGATACACAAATTTTGGCAGCTTCGGTAAGACATACAATGCATGTAATTGATTGTGCTAAGATCGGTGCAGATGTAATGACAGGGCCGCTTTCTTCTATAGAAGGATTGTTAAAACATCCATTAACCGATATTGGTCTTGCTAAGTTTCTTGCAGATTACAAAAAAGGGAACTAGTATAATTTTCCTAACACATAAAATTATAGAAAAAGCTGCTCTTATCGAGTGGCTTTTTAATTTTCTAAACTTGCCAATTGTGTATATTGCATAAGTTGTTTTTCGAAAACAGATGCAAATAAATCTGTACTAGGGTTTATTATTTTACCGTCTTGATCTACTAGAATAACCTTATTTCTATAATGAATTACTAATTCTTCTGAAGAACATTTTGGATATTTAAATTCGTATTCATTATCTAAATTGTACCCATGTCTTTTTATAGTTTTTAACCAGTTTTTTGTTTGATCTGGGTCAATATTTACAGCAATAAAATCGATACCAGGGTATAACGAACTAAGGTAAGTCGCTTTTTCATGAGCTTTTACATAATGATCTTTACTTTCTATCGACCAAAAATACAGGGCTGTAATAGGTTTACTAAAGAGCGAAGATAATTTAACGGTTTCACCTTTTGAAGTAATTAAATCCTGATCAGGGATAATTTTGTTGGGTCTCAATTTTGAAATATGTCTGGCAAGTTTTTTTAATTCTTTTTGTGATCGATTACTAGTGCTAACAGAAAGGTAATGTTTTAAAGCATTATTTGATTCTTCATTATTTTTACTATCATCCAATAAAAAACGAATAGTAGATCTTCTTAATAGATTATTTTTAATATATGAATGCTCTACAACATTATTAATTAAATCCAGCTTGTAAATAAAATTTTCTAAGTCATTATTATGTTGTAATCCATTCTCATTATTAGCAAAAGAAGCATTAGTGAAATAACAATTTAAAAACCAATTATAAGAATATAATCTTTTTAATTCATCATCATTAAAATCAATCTGATTTCTATAATTAAAAAAGGAAGCAGATAATTCTTTAGTAGCATCTGGCCCCTTCATTTTATAACGACTGGTAAAATAGTACTCATGCCTCATATAGTACTCAAATATAAAACTAGCCTGAGTAAGTTTTTTTGCCAAATTACTCAACTCATTTTTGTCGATTAATTTTTCAAAAGCAGCAGATTTTATGTTTAACAAAGAATCCTGATTTTTTTTGAAATATGAAGCAGACTGCATGAAGCCTGTTCTTTTTAAATGTTCTCTTTCAATTTCGTTTTGTAGGAACAAATCGATTAAAAAATTATTTTTTCCAGAACCCTTACCTGTAAAAACAAGAGATTCATCAAACTCTAAGGTATTTAAACGAATTAAAACACTATCTCCTTTTTCCAGAAGTACTACTTGATATTCTGGGTTATGTTTAAAAGAATATAACCCATCTTCTAAGTTTTCTATTTTGTGTAGAAACCTGTTATTTTTATCTAATAGAATAGTATCTCTATAATCATAACCTTTAGATAAAACAACATAGTTAGTATTAGGATTTACAATTTCACCACCAAAATAAGTGTATTCTTTATTGTCTTTGTCAGAAGAACCACAACTACATACAAAGCATGATAAAAAAGAAACTTGGATAAAATATCTTAGTACAGAAAATTGCATTTTTGCCACTATAAAATTAACTTACTCTGTGTCCAAAAATAAAGGGAATCACCTATTACGGTTGTTAATTATAAGTTAATTCTATGCATATTAACGAATTGAGCTATCTAAATTTTCAGTTTTTAGATTTTCAGTGATAAATAAACTACAGGATAAACCTCTAAATTAATGATAGATTGTTTCAGGTTCTAAATCCATTTTTCTACTTTTGCGGCAAATTTAAACCTTACAATTTTTCATACTCATGCTATCAGTTTCTAATCTTTCTGTTCAATTTGGTAAACGAATACTTTTTGATGAAGTAAACACTTCTTTTACACAAGGTAATTGCTATGGTATTATTGGCGCTAATGGCGCAGGGAAATCAACGTTTCTTAAAATTCTTTCTGGCGTATTAGAGCCTACATCAGGGCATGTACATCTAGAGCCAGGAAAACGAATGTCTGTTTTAGAACAGAACCATTATGCATATGATGAGTATAGCGTATTAGAAGCAGTAATTATGGGGAATAAACCTCTCTATAAAATAAAGAAAGAAATAGATGCTCTTTATGCCGATTATACAGACGAAAATGCAGAAAAAATAGGTGAGTTACAGGTGCAGTTTGAAGAAATGAATGGCTGGAATGCTGATAGTGATGCAGCAGCAATGCTTTCTAATTTAGGTATCAAAGAAGAATTGCATTATACGCAAATGTCTGATCTTGATACTAAACAACGAGTACGAGTATTGATAGCACAATGTTTGTTTGGTAATCCAGATGTTTTAATAATGGATGAGCCAACAAACGACTTAGATTATGAAACTATTTCATGGTTAGAAAGTTTTTTGGCAAACTTTGATAATACAGTTATTGTAGTATCTCACGACCGTCACTTTTTGGATGCAGTATGTACCCATATTTCAGATATTGATTTTAGTAAAATTAACCACTATAGTGGTAATTATACGTTTTGGTATGAGTCTTCTCAATTAGCAGCAAGACAAAGAGCTCAACAGAACAAAAAAGCAGAAGAGAAGAAAAAGGAATTACAAGAATTTATTGCGAGATTTAGTGCAAACGTAGCAAAATCTAAACAAGCTACCTCTCGTAAAAAGATGATAGAAAAGCTTAATATCGAAGATATTAAACCATCAAGTCGTCGTTATCCTGCTATAATATTTGAAAGAGATAGAGAGGCAGGTGATCAAATCCTAAATGTAGAAGGATTGGCCGCAAGCCAAGATGGGGATACATTATTTAAAGATATTGATATTAATTTAACCAAAGGAGATAAAGTTGTTGTCTTCTCTAAAGACTCAAGAGCTACAACAGCATTTTATCAGGCACTAAATAATAAACAAGAGGTAGACTCGGGTAAATTTAGCTGGGGAATTACTACTACTCAATCCTATTTACCAGCAGATAATAGCGAATATTTTCAAAATGATCTTACACTAGTTGATTGGTTACGACAATGGGCAACTACAGAAGAAGAAAGAGAGGAAGTATTTATTAGAGGATTCTTAGGAAAAATGATTTTTAGTGGTGAAGAAGCGTTAAAAAAATCAAATGTATTATCTGGAGGAGAAAAAGTTCGTTGTATGTTATCTAAAATGATGATGACAAGAGCAAATGTATTGATGTTAGATGAACCTACAAACCACCTTGATTTAGAGTCGATTACTGCATTTAATAATTCATTGAAAAAATTTAAGGGTACCGTTTTGTTTACTACTCATGATCACGAATTTGCTCAAACCGTAGGTAACAGAGTGATTGAACTAACACCAAACGGAGTTATCGATCGTTATACTACATTCGATGAATATATGAGCGATCCAAAAATTAAAGAGCTTCGAGAAAAAATGTATGGCGTAAATGTTTGATTTTGTGATCAAAATCTGCAAATGATAAATTAGTTTTGGAATTATACATTATAATTTCCTAAGCTTTTCTATAGAAAATATCTTCTTAATTAAGAGATTAACTCAAGTGGTTTTAGGAGTAAAACTCTATTTTGAAAATTCTAAAAAATGACTTCAAAATATGAGATTAACTCTGTCTATAAAGTATGTCATTATATAAATTGATGCTGCCTTAAAACTTTAGTTGAAGTCATTTTTAACGTATCCCAGATTTTAAATAAAAAAAGATTGCTTAGAAACTATCTGTAGGCATAAAACGAAGCTAGGTCTTTTTTTATTAAATCAATAAGTAAGTTGTTGATTTTTAAAAAAATAAAAACTATTTTAGAGGTGAGTTATTCGGCTATATTTTATTTTGTATATATAAAGTATAAGCTTTCACCATATTCCTTCCCCAAAAGTCGAAAGTAATTGCCGGTCTAACGAATAGTTAATAAAACTTTCACAAGCGATTTATAAAATAGTATCGATGTTATTGAGAAAAATTATAAGCATACTTTTTTTGGGTTTAACCATATTTTCTTTTGCTCAGTGTAAAACTGCAGAAAATAAAATTGAACAAGATAAACCACTACATCAGTCTATTACATCTACGAAAAATGATATGACCATTTCAAAATTAAACAAGAGTAAGTCTATGGAACTTCATGTTAAAAAGGTAATAAAACAAGGAGATCCGGCTACTCATTTTGAATATACTGTATATAATACTACAACAAAAACAATTATAAAACAAGGCTATTATAGAGGAACTAATGTTGATTGGAATGATAATACCTCTATAAAACTTGTTCCTTACATCGGGATAGAACAAAAACCAACTTCTGAAAATCCTGATGACCTATTGCTGTCAGATACACAAACACAAATAACAATTATTAAATTAAAAAACTGACTCATGACACAAAAAATTTATTTTAGGAAACTGGCTATTCTTATCTTTCTGTTATTCGTTTATGCTGCATGTGATAAGAATCAAGAACAAAAACATACAGAAATACAAGCTGTAGCAAACGTTAAGAGCCCCAAAAAAAAGAAAGATTATAATAAGAAGAAAGGAATTGAGATTATTGCAGAGTATAAGGCAAACCTTTTAAAACCAATTGGTGCTGAAGAATCTACATATAAAGATGGTTTTTTGATGACAGAACACCAAAAAGCATTGAAAAATATGTCTACAGCCAAAAACTCTAGTATTATTAAATGGAAAGAAAGAGGGCCGGTAAATGTACCTGGAAGAATACGTGGTATTGTAGTGGCTCCTGATAATGATGATAAATGGTATGCAGGTACCGTAGGCGGCGGACTTTGGGTAACCGAAGATGCCGGAACCACCTGGGAGAATCTTACAGATTATAAAGTACCTAATTTGTCTACATCTACAGTTGCAGTGGGGACGAGTGATCCCGAAACATTGTACCTGGGAACAGGTGAACCTTTTAATAACTTAGATGCAGTTGGAGGTGTTGGCGTCTTAAAAAGTGTAAACGGAGGCCGTAGTTGGGAGTATCTTAATAACACCAAAAATTTTGGAGGAATTGGTCGATTAGCCTTAAATCCTGACAATGAAAATAACCTTGTTGTAGCAAGTAGAAACGGTATCTATGTTACTTCAGACGGAGGAGCAACATGGCAGAATACGTATAGTGGAGGGAATGTTCAGGATCTTAATTATGATCCTACTAATTTTAATACTCTATACGGTGGTGTAAACAGCGTAGGAGTCATAAAAAGTATTGATGGTGGATTAACATGGGACTTAGTGTTGAATAAAGATGATTATAATTCAAACCATTCGCGTTTTGAGCTTGATGTTTCTCCAGCTAATCCGAATAGAGTTTTCATTTCTGTATACACAGGTAGTGGAGGAGCAACTACTGCAGTGAATACCGATTTTTATCTTACTAGTGATGCCGGTAAAACATTTAGATTAATTGGTTATGAAGGAACTCCGGCATCGGGAAATTTGATTACTGGACAAGGATGGTATGACAATATAATACGCGCACACCCTTTTAATGAAAATGTTTTTTATGCAGGAGGAGTAGTGATGCATAGAGTACAAATAGTTAAAGCAGGAACAGGAATCAAAAGTAAAAGTAAAGATGGACCAGTGAGTTATACTTTTCAGCCTATTGCAGCAGGTTATAATGGTGAATTAAATGATTATGTTCATGTAGATCAACATGGTCTAACATGGATTAAGAAAAGGAAAGAAAAAAAGTTTAAACTTATTCTTGCTAATGATGGAGGTATATACCATACCGATTATTTATTTGAGCCAGGAACTACGCTTAACGATTGGTCTACTTCTGCAGTGGGACTTAATTGTACACAGTTTTATGGAGCAGATAAACGTAACGGTACAGAGGACTATATTGCGGGGGCACAAGATAATGGAACCTGGATATCATTAACCGAAAATGGAGCAAATGATGAAACTGGGTATCAGTTTATCATCGGAGGAGATGGGTTTGAAGTATTGTGGAATTATGACAACCCCAATGAGTTTATAGGTGGTTCTCAATTTAATGGTTTTGTACGCTATGAGAACGGCCAAGGATTTAATGCTAGGCATGGAGAATCGGGTGCAGGAACATCTCCTTTTTATTCTAAAATCACAAATTCAAATAACAATCCTAATGTACTCTTTAGCCCTTCTATTAGTGGAGTTTGGAGGTCTCCTGATTTTGCAAAATCATGGCAGTTAACTTCTATTCCAAATAATTTCTCTGTGGGAGCTTCAAGTTCATTAGATGTTTCTGTATCCACAGCTAATCCAGATATTGTATGGGCCGGTAATGCAATGACAGAATCAGGGAGTTATGTGATTCATGTTTCTAAAAACAATGGATTGTCTTATGAACCGACTGCTTTATTCTCTGACCCAAGAGATGGTGTTAATCATAATTATTTTATTTCAGGAGTAGAAACTTCTTCTACAAATGAAAATAGAGCTTATGTGTTATTTTCTGGACAGGGAGCCGCTAAAATATTAAAAACAGAAGATTTAGGACAAACCTGGGTTGATATCTCTGGGTTTTCTACAGGAGAAGATAGGGGCTTTCCTGATGTAGCAATACATAGTTTGGTAGAAATGCCTTTTGATGAAGATAGAATTTGGGTAGGTACAGATATTGGAGTGTTTCAAACATTAGATGGAGGAGCACACTGGTCTCTCCTGGCTGGATTACCAGCTTTTTCTGTTTGGCAGATGAAAATTGTAAATAACGAAGTGGTTATGGCAACTCATGGTAGAGGTGTCTGGACTGCTACTCTTGAAGAGCTTGATGGGTACGAACCTCCTGCGTATTATGCACCTCCTACAATTACTGCTGCAGCACAAGAATCTGTAGAAAATCAGAATGCAGCGATTACTTATGTACAGGAAAATGAGGATATAGAGAAAATAATAGTGTATTTAGATGAAGAAGAGATTGCTCAAATTACAGATAATATCGAGCAAGGTACCGAGTTTACTTATACGATAGAGAATTTAACAGAAGGAAACCATACTGTTGGATTTCGTGCAGTTGATAATGCAGGAGATACTTCTGTTGTTTCGTCTGCATTATTTGATATTATTGATTACACAGTTCCAAAAAACCTGGTCTCTATTACAACTTTTGAGGCGTCCGATGTATATACTTTTGGAGGAGAGTTTGTAATCAATACAATTAATGAAACAGTAAGTCAGGCTGTCCTTAATAATTCTGATCATCCCTATTTAAATGATTCTGAATATCGTACTGTTTTGAGACATCCTATTATTGTTAATACAGAGAATGGAAATTTTAGATATGAGGATGTTGCAATCACAGAGTTTGATCCTGCACCGGGTCAGTTTTATGACTATGTAGCAATCGAAGCTTCTAGTAACTTAAAAGATTGGGTGCGATTAGACACCTATGATGCACAAAGATTTCCAGAATGGACAGATGCTTTTAATTCTGGCCCTTCTCCGGCAATAAATGATGAGTTGTTTAAAGAGCAATCAATCAACTTATTAGACTTTTTTCAAGAGGGAGATATTATCGCAATGCGTTTTCGATTAGTTTCTGACCCATTATATACTTCGTTTGGTTGGGCTATTCGCTCTATAAATGCACCAGAACAGCAATTGGTAGCTGAGGAACAGGAAGAAGTGGTACAATCTCCTCGAAGTTCAGAAGGAGCTCTTCTGTATCCGACCATTTCTAATGGAGAAGTACAAATCTCATCAGGAACCACAATAAACAACAGTGTGGTCGAAATATATGGGATAAGTGGTAGACTTGTATACTCGAAAAGAATTGGAACACTAAATGAATCCCAGCAAACTTTGTTCTTAGAAAATCTAAAATCAGGAATGTATTTGGTTAAGGTCTTTGGAGATGGTGGATTAGCAAATACAACAAGAATTGTTATCAGATAATCTTCTTTTATTATAACCTTAAGATATGGTATACCTATAAGTTTTTGCTTATAGGTATACTTATTTTTTTAGCCCTTCAAATTTTAAAAACATGTAATCCCTCATTATAGATTCTAATGTTTCTTCAGTCTGGTCAAAGAAATTATCGTCAGTAATTAATTGCCTGATAAAATATTCATCTAATTTAACAAGAAGCTCAGATGATATGGGTTTAAAGATATTGTTTTCTATTCCTAAGGTGTAAAATTGTTTTAAATCTTCGAGTAATGCGCACAAAAATTCTTCAATAATTTTCCATGCTGTAGGATAATGTTCTTGTAATTGTCTTAAAAAAAAAGAAGAAACATCCTTAGCTCCTTCCATAAGAATACGGCCCAGAGTTTCACATTTGTAATCTAATTTCAAAATTTCTTCTGTAATCTGATTTTTATAAGTGTACAAATAATCTATTCTTACTTGTGTGATATATTCAAAAATTTCTTCTTTCGTAGTAAAATATTGATAGATAGTAGATTTACTTTTTTTCATTAGCAAAGCCAGGTCATCCATGGTTAGTTCACCTAAATCGGCAGTCTTTAATTTAGGGAGTATAGCCAGGGTCCATTGTTCTACTTTTTGGTTCTTTTCTTTTCTATTTTTGAGTATAGATTTTCTTCCCACGCTTGATAAGTTTACTAAAATCAAACTACTTAGTATAAAGTAGTTCTGCTTTTTTGTTTTCCGTTTTTCAAACTTAATCGTTTACAATATAAATAACCAAAAAGTTATGTGAAAATATGTATAGATAAAGGTTAATCCTTGTGTTGTTTTTGACATAAACAGCTACTAAGAATTATAAGATTTACAGTGAGATAGAATAATATTTTTAGGAAAAACCCTATTCTTATGGCACTTCAAGAGTTTACTATTGGGAAAGAGGACTAATAATTTTGATGATGAATACCGTGAAAATAAAACCGACGATTTTGATTGTTTTATAATATTGATTCTTAATTATTTGAGTTTTTTTTGAAATTTTATCACTTTTTGGTTACGTGTCACTTCTTTTCTATACGTCATATTCATAAATGAACAAAGATGAAGCATAATGCTTTATTCTCTAAAAAGTAAAACATATAATTTTATTAAAATGAAGAAACTTTTATTAGTATGTACATGTATTAGTATTTTCGGAATCGCATCAGCACAAAAGAAGACGTCTTTTGGATTAAGAGGGGGAGTTAATATTTCTAATCTTTCCGATTCAAATTTAGAAACTAAATCAGGGGTTTATATAGGAGCATTATTGAACATTAGATTCTCAGAACTTTATGCTCTTCAACCCGAAATTGGATATTCTAACCAAGGAGGTAATACTAAGTTTGCTACTGGGAGCGATGTCGAAATTCATTATCTTTCAATATCAGCAACAAATAAGTTTTTTGTTAAAAATACAGGCTTACACTTTTTAATTGCGCCAGGTATTGATTTTGATGTAGATGATACTCCGGTAGGAATTGTAAATCGGGATGAAGGTAATGATGTTACTTTTGTTGATGTTTCGATCGCGGTTGGTTTAGGATACGAATTTAAAAATGGAATAGGTATAGAAGCAAGATATAAAAGAGGAACATTAGATGTTTTTGATGGAGATTTTCACAATTTTTCACAACAATCTATCTATAAAGAAAAAAACCAGTTTAACGAAGTTTTACAAGTAGGAATATCATATAGATTTAATTTCTAATTATTTACTATTAACAGGGTATTAGAAGAAGCAAATT
Source organism: Aquimarina atlantica (assembly GCF_000626715.1). Classification (GTDB taxonomy): domain Bacteria; phylum Bacteroidota; class Bacteroidia; order Flavobacteriales; family Flavobacteriaceae; genus Aquimarina; species Aquimarina atlantica. Next base: position 23,663 of record NZ_AQRA01000015.1, read on the forward strand.
TTAATACCCTTTTATATTCTGTGTTAGGTTAGGAAGTGGTACGAGAAGGCAATGTTTGCCTAATTTTTGTAACATATACTCTAATTTTTCGTTCTTTGAGAATAGTAATGTAATTTTATCTTTGCAAGATATTTGATAGCATAATTTTCAAAATCAACGTTTGGGTGATCAACTTATCATAGAACAAATCAAAAACAAAAATGTCAAAGTTTTTGAATCTGTATTTAAGCAATATTTTAAAGTACTTACTATATATGCCAAAAGATATGTTTTGGATCTGGATACAGCACAAGATATTACACAAGAAGTGTTTATAAAACTCTATGAAAGAAAAGATGAACTTGTTATCCATACTTCTTTAAAATCATTTCTATATACCTCTGTAAAAAACCGATGTTTGGATTATATCAAAATTCATAATATTCGCCAGCAACATAAGGATATCATTCAAAAAGAGTCTTCTATTCTTGTAGAAGAGGACGATAATGAAATAGAGAAAACAGAATTACAAGAAAAAATTTATAAAGCCATCAAGACTCTTCCTGATCAAAATCAAAAAATCTTTATGCTTAGTCGGTTCGAAGGAAAAACCAATCAAGAGATTGCCGATGAACTTAATATTAGCAAAAGAACAGTAGAAACTCATATCAGTAATGCCCTAAAAAAAATAAAAGCATTGGTTTTGATTGTTTTTATAGTGTTGATTATTAGTTTCTTATAAATTATTTTCATTTTTTTTACTTTCCGGTTACGTGTAACTTCTTTTCTATTCGTCATATAGATAACTAACTATACAGAGATAATGTAAAATGCTTTGTTGTATAGAAAGAAGAATAACATATAATTTTTATTAAAATGAGATCTGTTATGAGTATGCACAACCAAATTAGCTTAGAATACGCTTTAATCAAATATTTTTCGGATAAAGCAACACCAGAAGAAGAAACATTTGTACAACAATGGGTTTCTGAGAGTTCTGACAATACTTCATATTATCATAAGATTCAACGATTATGGATTCAAAGAATAGTATTGTGATATCATTTAGGGTATAAAATCAATGATTGGATCATAATAAGTGTTTTGAATATATAAATCATTAAACTTTTTAGAAAATTGAAAACAAAACAAGTAATTCTTGCCTTTTGGGTGATACTTATGGGCTTTAGTAAAATATTTAGCCAACAAAAAACAGTAGAGAAATATACAATTAGTGGGTATGTAAAAGAATCAGGTAGTCAGGAATATTTACCGGCTGTATCAATTTATATTCCGGGTAGTGCAGTGGGGACCACTACCAATGACTACGGATTCTTTTCACTTACTATTCCTAAAGGGACTCATGAATTGATTGTATCTTTTATAGGATATGGAACCATTAAAAAATCGATTGATCTTACAAGTGATCTAGCACTTAATTTTGATATGAAAATGGAAACTGAAAGCCTTGACGAAGTTATTATTGATGGAGACAGAAGAGTGAATGAAAGCCAGGTAACTCAAATGAGTGTTGTATCTATAAAACCCTCAGAAATAGAGGATATTCCTGCCATTCTGGGAGAGAAAGATGTAATCAAAGCATTGCAGTTATTACCAGGAATTCAACGAGGTAATGAAGGAAGCGCAGGGTTCTTTGTAAGAGGAGGGACCCCGGACCAGAACCTGATTATACTGGATGAAGCTCCTGTATATAATTCTAACCACTTATTCGGAATATTTTCGGTATTTAACGGAGATGCTATTAAGTCTATAGAAACTTTTAAAGGCGGGTTTCCGGCAAGATTTGGTGGCAGATTGTCTTCAGTACTCAAAATAGATACAAAAAATGGAAATAAAGAAAGGCTGAGCGGAAAAATAAACGTTGGGTTAATATCTTCATCTCTATTGGTAGAAGGACCAATTAAAAAGGGAAAAACTTCATTTATTTTTAGTGGGCGAAGAACATATGCAGATCTACTATCTAAACCTTTTCAAAAATCTGATCTAAAAGCAGGATATTACTTTACAGATCTTAATTTTAAAATACATCATGTTTTTAATGAAAAAAATAAACTATACTGGAGTAATTATTTCGGACAAGATAAATTTCACGCAGTTGAAAAGGAAGCAGGAGATGACTTAAAAACAAAGTTGTTCTGGGGGAACATAACCTCTACATTACGATGGAATCACCAATTTAGCGATAAGTTTTTTTCTAACACTTCTTTAATTTTTAGTAATTATAACTTTGGAATTAAAGTTGATGAAAAGTTTCAGAATGAAATTTTTAAATTGAAAACAAACTCGGGAATCAATGATTATGGAATCAAAGCAGATTTTGATTACTATCCAAACCCTAAGCATTCTATACGATTTGGATTGGCATCTACATATCACAATTTTGTGCCAAAACAATCCAGAATAAGAGAAACAGGAGAAAGTAATTCTGATATCACACAGAGAATTGAATCTCTAGAGAGTGCTTTATATCTCGAGGATGATTGGAAAATTACCAATACGTTAAGTTTCTCTCCCGGATTAAGATTAACTCATTTTCAGTTTAAATCAACAGATTACCTTAATCTAGAACCAAGAGCAACTATTGCCTGGAATGTAAAACCCGATTTGGCACTAAAAGCTTCGTATTCTAAAATGAATCAATACATTCATTTACTTTCTAACTCAGGAATAGGATTACCTACAGATCTTTGGGTATCTTCTACAGATCAGTTAAAGCCCCAGGTTTCTGAGCAATACGCATTAGGAGTGGCAAAAGATTTTATGGATGATGGATATTCTATTACTGTCGAAGGGTATTATAAAAAAATGGACGATGTGATAGCATATAAAGAAGGCGCTTCATTTTTGTTATTAGAAGATCTGGGAACAGGAAAAGAAATAGATTGGGAAGAAAATATTACCACAGGTCAAGGGTGGGCTTATGGTACAGAGCTATTATTACGTAAAAAAACGGGAAAACTTACTGGTTGGTTAGGATATACATTATCGTGGTCCGAAAGACAATTTGATGAACTAAATCAAGGGCGAAAATTCTTTGCAAAATATGATCGAAGACATGATGTTTCTTTAGTTGGGATTTACAAACCTCATGATCGTATTACACTATCGGGAACATGGGTGTTTTCTTCGGGAAATAATTTTAATCTTCCGGATACCGAGTCATTATCAAATACAAGTAATTTTCCGATAACAATTCCTGATCTTTCTAATGGAGGAACACCTTTTAGTACAGAGCGAAATAATTTTAGAGGAGAAAATTATCACCGTTTGGATTTGGGAATTCAATTTCATAAACGATTTTCAAAGAATAGGGAACGTACCTGGGGATTTTCGATATATAATATTTATGGAAGAAAGAATCCTTTCTATTATTATTTTGATGACGCTAAACTTAAAAAAGTATCCATTCTACAGTTTATTCCATCAATTAATTATACCTATAAATTCTAAAAAGTGAAATCAACAGGGTCAAAATTATTAGAAAAATATAAAGATACACAGATGAAATATTTTCAAAGTATACTATTAATAATTCTAGGCATTTGTTTAGTAAGCTGCGAGACAAGCGTAGATGCAAGTGACCTATTAGAAAAACAACAGCTTGTGGTTATTAATGGTTATTTATCACCACAAGACACTACACTAAAAGTGCAGGTGTCAAGATCTAAATCAAGAGCATCAAATACAATCAATGTTAAGGATATGGTTATTAAAGATGCTACCGTAGTGATAGCAGACGAAGAAAACAATGAGGTGGCACTTGTGTATACAGAAGCATCTTTAAGCTATGAAGCACCGGCAAGTGGTTTAGCAATCTCACCTGGCAAGAAATACTTTTTAAAGGTTACAGCCCTGGGTAAAGAATATAAAGCATCTTGTACGATACCAACCGAATCTGTACAAAGGATAGAGAAGGATATTCAGATAAAAGATGGCGAATCCTCAGGCAATCGCTTATTAAAAGTTACCGTTGGAGATATTAAAGATCAAAACAATTTTTATATCATAGGTGCTGTAGTTACTCAGTCTTTTGATAATGGAGGAGGCACAACTAGTGACGGAGTAGAAAATATAAATTTCGAGTTTAAACAGTTTGCAACAGATGTGAGTAGAGAAAATTCTGTAATCACAGCAGATGGTTTTTTTACTTTATCAGATAGTGCATTGCCTAATCCCAAGGTAAAGATTCAGGTAGCTAATGCAGAAAAAATATTATACGAAGCGCTAAGGGCAACATATTTAAATGATTTTAATGACGGAGATCCATTTGCAGAATCAGTTATTGCTCCGACCAATATAGAAGGAGAGAATGGATATGGTGTTTTTGCGGGGTATCAATTAACAGAAGTGGAAGAAACTTTTTAAACCAAAAAGTAAAATCGGATAGACTATTATTTAAAAAGCGAACTTAAAGTTGTTTTGACAACATAATCTTAATAATTTATTACTTTTAGAGCCAGATTTTAATTTCAGAAATGAATATCGAACAAGAAGATCAGATATTACAACTTTTAACACGTTATTTACAAAATAACGTACAAGATGATGAACGAAAGTTTGTAGAGGATTGGATTGTCGAATCCGAATCAAATACAACCTATTTTGAAGATGTTAAACGCATATGGAGTACTTCAGAAAATATAGAGGATTTTGATAAAATTAATGTAGATGAACAATGGAGTAAATTTGAATCTGGCATAAATGCTACAGCAAAGAAGAAACCAAAATTAAATAAGGTTTATCTTAAAATCGCAGCCTCTATTGTGCTATTGATTGGTTTAGGCTTTTATTTTAATTCATTTTTTAATACTGAAGTAATTTTACTAGCAAAAACAGGAGCGGAAAACAAATTTATATTACCAGATAACTCTATAGTATGGCTTAATGAAGGAAGTCAACTTACTTATAAAAAGGATTTTAAAGGAAATAGCAGGCAATTAAACCTAAAAGGAGAAGGTTTTTTTGAAGTTACAAAAGACGCCAATAAACCATTTATTGTTATTGCTAATACTACACAAACTAAGGTTTTAGGCACGTCATTTAACCTAAAAAATAATACTAATACAAAAGAAGTAGAGCTCGTATTAGTAACAGGTAGTGTTGAGTTTTCATCAACAAATCATAAGGAAATTTTAGTTCCAGGAGATAGGGTAACAGCAAAGGCAAATGGTAAATTGATAAAAGCTGTGAATGAAAGTCTAAATTTCTCTTCTTGGAAATCGGGTATACTTAGGTTTGAAAAAACTTCTATAGAACAAGTGATTAAAGATATAGCACTGTATTACAATAAGAATATAATTATCGAGAATCGAGAATTTGCTAATTGTACGTTAACTACTATCTTTGACAATGAATCGTTTGAGGATGTTTTGGAGACTCTTAAAATATTATTTGATGTCACATATGAAAAAAATGATTCAAATAATATTGTTATAAAGGGAGGAGATTGTAATTCTTAAAAACATTATTCTTTTTGCAAAAATCAAATTGCCGATTTAATTTTCTAGTGAGAATAAAAGTGATTAGAGTACTATTTGTAGTACTTTTTATTGGGGAGTTTAGTGGGTATACCCAGGAAGAGATTTTAGATCAAAAAATTAATTTAGTTAAGGAAAATGTATCTATTGCTAGTGTTTTAGGTGAGTTAGAAACAAAATTAGATTTTACAATAGGATATTCTGATAGCGCAATTGATATTTCTAAAATAATATCGATTAATGCTAAAGAAAAAACTTTAGCTAAGGTATTAAGAAATCTATTTCCCTCGAAACTATATCAATTCAAAGTTTTAGGTAAGAAACTACTAATTTATAAACGCCCAAAAAAGTATACCATTAGTGGGTATATTTCAGAAAAAGTAAGTCAGGAATACCTGGGTAGTGTATCTATTTATATCCCCGAACTCAATACAGGTACAACAACCAATGATTATGGGTTTTATTCCCTTTCTATACCAGAAGGTAATCATCAGATATTAATCTCATTTGTCGGGTATAAAAACATTAAGAAAAACATTGATCTTACCTCTGATATTACTATAAATATAAATTTAGAACCAGAGACTGAATATCTGGATGAAATTATTATAAGTTCTGATCAGGAAACAAGTAAAAGCCAGATTACACAAATGAGTTCTGAGAAACTAAACCCTTCATTTTTTGAAGATATTCCTACAATTCTGGGAGAAAAAGATGCTATTAAAACTCTACAATTATTGCCGGGAATACAATCAGGTAGCGAAGGTTCTACAGGCTTTTATGTTCGCGGAGGAACACCCGATCAAAATTTGATCATACTAGATGAAGCTACAGTTTATAATTCTAACCATCTTTTTGGGATTTTTTCTATATTTAACGGAGACGCCATTAAATCTGTAGAAATATTTAAAGGAGGTTTTCCTGCTCGATATGGGGGGAGATTATCTTCTGTAGTGAAGATAAATACTAAAAATGGAAATAAGGAAAAATTTGCTGGCAAAGCAAATATTAGTTTGATTTCTTCATCATTATTGCTAGAAGGACCCATAAAAAAAGGAAAAACATCCTTTGTAATTAGTGGTCGTAGAACCTATGCAGATTTATTGCTTTTACCATTAATGACCAAAGAGGAGAAACTTGCTTATTATTTCACAGATGTCAACGCAAAGCTTCATCATGTTATAAATGATAAAAATAAGTTGTATTGGAGTACGTACTATGGACAAGATAAATATAGAAATAGAACTGTTTTTGAGAATGAAAGATCCAAACAGAAAATACTTTGGGGTAATATAACTTCTACTTTACGATGGAATCATGAATTTAATAACAAACTCTTTTCGAATACATCATTAATATTTAGCAATTATAAATTTACAGTAAGTAAAGATGATAGAGGAGGAGCAAATCGAAGCTCTACATTTAAGACAAGTTCTGGAATCAACGATTATGGAATTAAATTCGATTTTAATTACTACCCCACGCCTAATCATACATTTAGGTTTGGTATTGGATCAACCTATCATGATTTTACGCCAAAAGAAATTAATATTAAAAATATTAATGATGATGAAATAGTAAATACACAAAAAATCAAAACCTTAGAGAGTGCAATATATATAGAAGATGATTGGAGAATTAACGATAAGATTAGCATATATCCAGGTTTGAGATTTAGTCATTTTCAGCATAAATCTAAAAGTTATTTTAAACCAGAAATGAGACTTTCTGCTGCTTATAAATTATATCCTTTACTTACATTAAAAGCTTCGTATGCAAGAATGAATCAGTATATACATAGGTTATCTAATAGTGGTTTGGGATTACCAACAGATCTTTGGGTGTCTTCTACAGAACGATTAAAACCTCAGCTTTCTGAGCAAATAGCTTTAGGAATAGCAAAGGATTTTAAGAATAATGTATATGGGCTAACAATTGAAGGGTATTATAAAAAAATGGATGATATTATAGCCTTCAAAGAAGGTGCTTCTTTTGCAGGTCTCGAAAGCGTGAGAGAAATTACAGGCTCTATTCGAACTGTTGATTTTGTAAATGGCATTACTACTGGGAAAGGCTGGGCATATGGAACAGAATTTTTACTTAGAAAAAAGAAAGGAAAACTAACAGGTTGGTTGGGATACACCTTATCATGGTCACAAAGACAGTTTAAAGATTTAAATGGAGGAAAGATATTTAACGAACGTTATGATAGAAGGCATGATTTCTCTATTGTAGGGATTTACAAACCCAGTAAAAGAATAACGATTTCTGGTAATTGGTTATTTGCATCAGGAATTAATTACAACCTCCCCAATACATTAGGAGTTGCAGCAGGCAATAATTTCCCGATAGAAGATGTAAATAATAATGATAATATATTATTATTTAATACCGAAAAAAATAATTTCAAAGGAGAAAATTTTCATCGTTTAGATTTGGGAATTCAATTTCATAAAATCACAAAACGTAATAGAGAAAGAACATGGGGTTTTTCGTTTTATAACGTGTATGCGAGAAAAAACCCTTTTTATTATGAGATTTCCAGCGAAAATCAAAATTCTCCCAATGTTTTGTATAGAAGATACTTATTTCAGTTTCTTCCGTCGTTTAATTATAGTTTAAAATTTTAGTATATGAAACCATACATTTTATTAATTATAGGTTTTATCGTTCTAGGTTGCGATGATCTAAAAGAAGAGATAAGAAATAGACCAGAAGGGGAGAAGTTAGTTTTGATAAATGGTTTTTTATCTCCAGAAGAAGAAATAATCAAAGTTGAAGTTTCTAAAACAATATCTGTGTTTGATAAACCTTTACAGCTCCAACAAGCAGATTTTGTAAATACTTTGATCATTAAAGATGCAGTAGTAGTTATTAAAAATGAAAACCAGGAAGAAGTAGAATTAAGCTATTCTAGCGATAGTAAATTATACCAGATTGCATCTAGTGAATTCTTGATAGAACCAGGAAAAAGGTATACTCTAAATGTCTCGACAGAAGGAAAAGAATTTAAAGCAACTTGTGTTATTCCCGTTACGAAAACAGAAAGTATATCGGCCGCTATTGGGTTTAGAGCCGTAGATGGTGCTGTCGTTGAGAATCTTAATGTAAGTTTTGATGATATAAAAGGTGAAAATAATTTTTATATCGTAGGAGCATTATTTAATGTGACCAATAGTATAGAAGAAAACCGCTCTGTTGTAAATTTTGATATTGAAAGATTTGCTACCGATGTAAATGGAGATGGATTGGGAATATCTGCTAATGGAACAATATCTAACACAAGTGAAAGCTTAGAAGTTACCGTAAAAGTCGCAAATGTAGACGAGCTTATCTATACCACTTTAAAGGCTTCTTTTTTAAATAAAGACCAAACATCAAACCCTTTCTTTCAGCCTATTATACCGCCTAATAATATAGAAGGTGAAGGAGGTTATGGTGTATTTGCAGGATTCCGATTATTAGAAAAAACGATGACACTGGGTCCAATTCAATCTTTAGATGGGTTTTGAAAATGTTTATAAATTAGATATCCTCCATAGCCAATAAATAATATAGTTATCATGACTCTGAAATCCCATTCTGCCTGAGCCTGTAATCTATTATATAATCGTAAACCCCCGAATAAAACAAGAGCAATGCCGATCATTAAGTCCCAGGTTTTACGAGGCGATTTATCTTCGTTTTCCATAATTTTAGGTTAAGCTTTGTTTGATAATTGGTAGTGCGTTTTCTATATCTGTTTTTTTTACAAATAGTTGAATATGATCCGGGATACCACCTCCAAAACCTGCCATCATACCAGATTTCATATCATCCCGGGTGATAGAGTTAATACCGTTATCCTGTAATATCGTTTGTAAAAACTGAACATTAATTAAACTACCGGTATATACTCTTTCATATTCACTTTCAGGAAACATAGTCATAGTGTTATTTATCTTAAGCATTAAAATATTTACTGTTCCATATGACAGTATTAAAGTTTTTTCCAAGTGCGAATCCATAAAATAACACCACAGCTGCTACCGATTTAAACATAAAAAACAAAATCATGATAAATGTTGATGCAGTACTGTGTTTAGTGAACATACCTTCTGGAACCATAAATGTAAGTAAAAGACTTACTAGAAAAGTAAGTATGAGTAAATTTTCAAAACTTTTAAAAAACCACATCATCAATTTACGCAGTGGGTGTAAATCGTTTCCCCATTTATGAACCAGATAGAAATAGTCATTACCCATAGGAGCAAAGAGTAAAGGATCATCAGCATTTTCTAATTTAAACAATTTAGAGGGTGCAATAATTTTAAATCCTTTTAGTTCGGTTTGATGTTTTTTCTCAAGATTTTTAATAGCAGAAATTGCTGATAAGGGTAACTTTCCTTTAAAATATTTAGAATCTAAAAAACGTAATCGGTAGGTTATACAGATTTTTTTAATTTGATCCAGATGATATATTCTATGTGTTTCTAAGTGATCGAGGTCAAAAGTATTCTGAATTACAGGAGAAGAAGTCTCCAAATTTTTAAGAATTCGATTTTTGTGCTTCTCTTCTTTCAAGAAAATTGTAGATACTTGTTCTTTCCAGGTAGAGGCATTAAATTCTTTATCCCGTAGTTTACCTAGTTGTTGTTCTATGTTTGTCCTGGGAAATAACATCTTCTTTTTTTTAGCTCTACTAAATTAACAATTTGGGCTAAGTTACACAAGATTAAAGAGGTCTCTTGGTAAAAGGTCACAGTACCCGATTAACAATAATTCCGGTATTGTTTTTTATCTTTTTCAGATAATCAACTAGTGGAAGTGCAGAGATTTCTACCTGACCCTTTGAGGATGCATGTAATAAATGAATTCGCCCATTTTCTTTACGTATAGCAATTCCTGTATGTGTAATGTCTAAGCCTTTGATCGAAGTAGTTAATGCGATAATATCGCCAGATAGTATTGATGCTTCATGTTCTTTAATCTGGTCTTTTGGTAAAAAACATACTGATGATTGGCTGATATTAATTTCGGATTGTTGTATACCTTTAAAATTTTTATCATCTTTAAGAAAAGGGTAAAGTTCTCGGTGTGTACTCATAAAATTAATATCCTTCTCTATTTCTATTCCACCAATATCACCTGTAATATTTCTTATAATGCCCTTTTGTTCGTTATTAGTAATCCACTCAGAGAAGTAGTGTAGTCGCGAGGCATATCCATCTAATTTTCCATTTTTATAACGTATTCTTTCTAGATAATTGGTATAGGAATCAAAATCGTCTTTACCATTTTTAAGCATTAGACTTAAAACTAGTACGTTCTCTACAAAAGTTGTGCAATCTAATCCCTGAAAATTGATCACCAACGACTCTTTTGATCCGATCTCAAGAGTTTTAGCAGCATAGGGAGTACCTAAAAAAGTTTTCCCTACAAACACCAGAGTTTCTCCAAAAGTAGTTTTTGGAGTATATTCTTTTTTTAAAGCCGTAATCCTGGTGGTAAAGATTTCTTTATCTTTTGCAGAACAGATAATTTCTTGTGCTTGAATAGCAGATGTAATTAAAAAGAAAAAAAGTATAAGAGATGTACTTTTCATTTGTTTATATGTATTAAGTAGGCTTAGTTTTTATTCTAATATGTCCTAAAATACAAAAAGCTATTCTATCTTCTGGATTTATTGGGTAAGATTTTATAAAAACTAAAAAAGGCTTGATTATGATATCATAATCAAGCCTTTTTTCAAAAACAAATTTAAAGTTATTTAGTACTTAAGAATTCTTAATGTTTCCATTTTTGAATTTGTTTGTACTTGAACAAAATAAATCCCAGCCATTTTAAGCTCATTTCCTAAAATTATAGATCTAGGATTTTTTGTATATTCTTCTTGTATCAGAAGTTTTCCGTGTATGTCAAATACTTTAACCGTGATATTGGTTTTGTCAAGTTTCGAAGTATTAATCACAAAGGTATCGGTAAAAGGATTGGGAGATGTGAATGTTTTGTTTTCAGAAATTCCTTTGTTTGCTATATCATTATTTATCCCATTTGAAGATCGGGTATAAATAATCTCATTTGGTTTTTTGTTATATGCGTAATCCAGTATGGTATAGGATAAACCATTGTTAGCAACAGATATATGAAACCATCCATAATGTGTATTTCCATTAATCTTAAAGGTAAATCCTATAAATCCTGATTTCCCATTCCAAGCAGTATAAGAAGATGAACTTATAATATAGCTGTTTGGTTTTGCTATAAAATTATCAGAACCATCAATTCCTTCACCTTCTCCAATTAGTGTTATATTACCTTCGTTTCCTTCACACACAATATTTTTGTCATATGTAACTAATCGTACCGAATTGCTAGTGAACCAGGCACCATAATCTCTATCATCACCGACTTCGATTCGGAAAAATTCCCAGGTATTAGATGAACTTACTGTAAGATCTTCAATGTTTACATAAACAATTCCATCGGTATTGTTACATGGGGGACAAGAGCTTCCACCGCAATCTACTCCGGTTTCATCTCCATTTTGGATACCGTCTGTACAGGTAGGGGTAGATGTTGTTCCTTCTATAGAAACGGTATAGTCTTCAACTTCACCATAATCAAATGTTTCACAAGTACCAGGAATTGTATTGTATGCCATAGATACTCTCATTCTGGTATTTCCATTTTTTGCTCCATCTGGTACAGTAAACTCTCCTTTTATAGGAGTATCTTTTGAAGGACTTTTACTAAATACTTGCTCGCCAGAATCTTCGAAATCCCCATCTTGATTGTAATCAATCCATACACTGTATCCTTCTGAGTACACAGTTGATGACCATGTAGGAGTAATTGTAATCGTTTGTACTGCTCCTTTTGATAACAGAGTAGATTCTGATGTGAAATCACTGTATCCCCCATTGCCAGCGGTAGAAGTTTTATCAATATTTCCTAATTGTATACGACTAATATATTCATCATTAGGATTACTTCCATTAGAAGAACAATAAGACGAAGGGGTACATGGTTTGCAAGAGCCTCCGCAATCTATCCCGGTTTCATCTCCATTTTGAATTCCATCTGTACAAGTTGGACCTGGTTCGCTAGAAGTGGTAACATTTACGATATTACTAAACTCAGAAGTATTACCTGAAGCATCTTTAGCTTTTATTTTATATTGATATGCTGTATTTGCAGTTAATCCTGTAATATTGGCAGATGTTCCTGTTACTGATGTAGTGATTGCATTATCTTGATATATATCATAACCAACTACTTGTTCATTATTTGGTGCTGGGTCCCAAGATAGTGTTAATGATGTTTCTGATACATTAGATGCCAATAAGCCTGTTGGTACCGATAAATTGTTTCCACTAGAATTTTCAATATCAAATTTCATATTATCGATCCAGATTCTGGTTCCATAACCAGATGTATTTTCTAGTTTTATCAGTACATTTTCTTTTCCACTAAATTGGGATAATGATACATTTTCTGTTCTCCAATGTGAATCCTGTGTGGGTACCCATAGGTTAATTTCATTAATCCAGGTATCGGGATCATCTGTTGTGGCTACAGTCTCTAGTTCTGTATGTGTTTTTGAGTATACTTCTGTCCAGGAGCTTCCGCAATTGGTAGAAACCAATATTCTTAATTTGTCTTTACTGTCATTATCAAATTTGGTATACGCCAAATCAAAAGAAAAGGTAGTTTCTCCGCCAGACATATCTATTGGGTTAAGAATAATTTCATCTATTTCTCCGACTTCTTCGTTATCTGTATTATTCATAATCATACAAGAGGAAGAGTTTCGACCTGCAGCATTACTTTTTTCCCAAGCTAATTCTCCATCATTATCTATGATTTCCCATCCAGATGGTGGGAAACTCCCTTCAAACCCCTCTGTAAAAGAGTTTGTTGTTGGATTTGTAACGGTTATGTATGCATTTTTTGTTATTGTATTACCAGTACCATTAGCATTACTTGTTGCAAGAGATACGTTGTAGGATCCCGGGTTATTATAGGTTACTTTAGGGTTTTTATCGGTTGAAGAAGAAGGAGTACCTCCTTCGAATGTCCAGTTCCAGGAAGTAGGATTTCCTACAGAAACATCTTTAAAAGAGATTTCGGTACTATTACAATTAGAAACTCTTTTGCTAGAATAAAAGTCAGAAACCGGAGCAGTATCGTTATTAATTAAGACATTAATATTGTCTATCCATATTCTGGTTCCGTATCCAGATATATTCATAAATCTAATAGTTATTTCAGATTCACCATCATAAGCACTAAGGTCAATAACTTCTTTCCTCCAGTCAGATTCTTGTTTAGGAATCCAATCGTTAGAGAGACCTGTTGTTACATTTTTGGTTTCTAATTCGGTATGCGTTTTAGAATAAACATCTATCCATGAATTTCCGCAATCTTTAGATACTTGTACCTTTAATTTGTCAGGGCTGGCATCATCAAACTTGGTATAGGCAAGATCAAAATACATCTGACTATTTTTTGCTGAAGAGAAATCATAATATGGCAATCTAAGAAAATCTTCTTCTCCTACAATTGCATTGTCAGAGTTATTCATTATTATACTAGAACTGTCTCCATTTCCGGCATCACTTCTTTTTTCCCAACCAAATCCTTTATCAGGGTTAATAATATCCCATTCTGTAGGCGGGAATTGTCCTTGAAAATTTTCTGACAATCCCGATGATGTTTTTTGGTTTATATAGATATAACCGTTTTTTTCCTCTGTGTTTTGTCCAGAGTCATTGCTTGCAACAAGGCGAACTTTGTATATCCCAGAATTATCATATCGTATTACAGGGTTTTTTTCTGAAGATGTTGATGGCGACCCGCCTTCAAATTGCCATTGCCAAGAAGTAGGTAAGCCTAATGAAAGATCTTCAAAAGTGATAGATTTCCCATCGCAAACAGCAGTATAATCGCTAACAAAATCTGCTATAGGTGCTCTTTTAAGTATTCCTACAGAGCTTAAGTTACTATCCTGCCAAAGTAAACGTCTAGAATATAATGCTTCAGTACTATCTTCTAACCAATAAGTCATTGCACTTACTTGTCCTTTTGTGAACATATTCTGGCAGCTGGTATTGTAGTCCATATGATTCTCAAGATTTGCATACACACCACAATTATTTAGTTTATCTCTTTCACATCCTTCTGCTTGTGTAGTTGGGGGAGTGTCATCGATTCCATCATTAGTAGCATCGCAACTTTCATAAAATGTATGTCTTAATCCAAAATAGTGACCAAATTCGTGAGTCATTACTTTTTCAAATCCAGGTGCAGATTGTGATCCGCAGGTACTACCCACATACCTCCAATTATAAGTTACATGAGGTATTACATCCTGAATAGGAAGAAAAGCATGTCCTGACCCATTAGTACCTCCTTTTTCATTAGGAGCATCTACAACGACTACATCTAAATAGTATTTGTTTTTTTTACCCCACCACATATATTTATAAATATTAGGATCATAACCATATGCAATATTAGCGTCAGCCTGCCAATTCATACCAGGAGTATCCATAGTATTTCCATCGGGATCAACAGAGGCCGGTATAAATTCAATATTCATTTTATCTTTAATAGATTCGAATCTGGGGTCGATTTGATTAAACCCAGGAAATGTGCCATTAAAATCCCCATTGATTGTTTTAAAGACGTCATCAATTCTACATTTCATATCTGCTTTACTAACAGATCCTCCTCCGTTATGTAAAATATGAAATACTACAGGGATAACGTATGGAGTTGCAGCAGACTTACTTTGTATACCTGTTTTTTTAAAGCTTTTTACTTTATTGATTGTTTTTTTGAAATTAGCTTCTTCTTCGGGTGATAATTTTGTACCACATCTGTTTTGTGCATGGCTGAAGCTTACCAACATACAAAATAGTACGAAGGTGATTACTGTTTGGAGTTTGTGTTTCATTGGTTATAAGATTGAAAATATTAGAGTTAGTTTGTATTTATATTAACAATAATACCATCAAAATTATGAGGAATAAAATATGAGATAATATAGTGTTAGTAATTGGTAATTTTGTACTGTTTTAACAATTAGGGTTATGTTGTTTTCTATTTTTAATAAATTATATAGAGTATTGTTAAAATATATATAGAAATGTATACAGCTTGATAAATTGTGAACTACACTTTTAATTCATCCGTAATTATGTGTGTAGAAAAGGTATTAGGAAAGTATTGATAAAATCTCCTTTTGTTCAGTGTATAATCTTATCTGATTTATTTATTATAAAATCAAAAAAGCAACCAAAGACACCTCTTTGATTGCTTTTAAACAGAATCATTATTTAAAAAATTATATAATCGTAGATTGTCCTACGTGTATATTCTCAAAATTGATATTAGAATCTTCTGGGTTTAAAATATAATCTGCAATAAAATCTCCGACTTTCTCTGTGGTTAGCGGGTTACTAGGGTTTAAATCAGAAGTAGTAAGATTTAATTCTAATGCTTTTTCTACAGCATCTCTAATCGCATTGGCTTCTCCTAATAAATTAAAATGCTCTAATAGCATAGCGGCAGATAGTATAGCAGCAATTGGATTAGCTATTCCTTTTCCTGTTGCCTGTGGATAAGATCCATGTATAGGTTCAAACATACAACAGGTATTTCCGATAGAAGCAGACGCTAATAGACCAATAGATCCACCAATAACACTAGCTTCGTCAGAAATGATATCACCAAACATATTTTCGGTAAGAATTACATCAAACTGGCTTGGATTAAGTATCATTTGCATTGCGGCATTATCAACAAATAAAAAATCTAAGGTCACATCGCTATAAGCAGTAGCAATTTCGGTAACTACTTTTCGCCATAGGCGAGATGATTCTAATACGTTGGCTTTATCCACCAACGTTAGCTTTTTTCTTCGTTTTTGAGCAGCTTTAAATGCCAAATGAGCAATACGTTCAATTTCTTCTCTAGAATATTCACAAAGATCAGAAGCAATATTGCCGTCATCACTTAATTCTTTTTTACCAAAATAAATACCACCTGTTAATTCACGATAGATAGAAATATCTGTTCCTTCTATAATCTCACGTTTAAGAGGCGACTTATCGATTAAGGTAGGATAAGCTTTTACCGGACGAATATTAGCATAGAGCCCAAGTTCTTTTCGTAATTTTAATAATCCTTGTTCGGGGCGAACCGCAGCACTAGGATCATTATCGTATTTTGGAGCACCAATAGCACCAAACAAAACAGCATCTGTTTGTACACATAGTTCTAATGTTTCGTCTGGTAATGGGTTTCCTGTTTTATCAATGGCAATAGCACCTACTAATCCTTCTTTAAAGATAAAAGAATGATCAAAGTTATGAGCGATTGCTTCTAAAGCTTTTATAGCCTGTGCGGTTACTTCTGGACCAATACCGTCTCCTGATAATACTGCGATATCTAATTTCATAAGTTTATTCTTTTTGTCATACTAAGCTTGTCGATGTGTTTTTTTGTTTTTAATTATAATTAATAAGACTTAGACAAGCTTAGCCAGATGGCTTATATATTTATATTCTTTTGTTTTCAAATTCTTCTATTTCTGCCTTATTGCTGATTAAAAAATCAATATCATCATAGCCATTCATAAGACAGGTCTTTTTATATGAGTTAATTTCAAAAGATGAAGAAGAACCAGTAGCGAGAATGGTAATTTTCTGATTCTCAAGATCTACTTCAAATTGTGTATTGGTATCTTTTTGGATTTCATTAAATAGCTCCTGTAGATATTTTGGAGTTACTTGAATGGGTAGTACTCCATTATTAAGAGCGTTTCCTTTAAAAATATCAGCAAAAAAACTGGATACTACTACTTTAAAACCATAATCATTAATTGCCCAGGCAGCATGTTCTCTACTAGATCCACATCCAAAATTATCTCCTGCTACTAATATTTTACCTTTATACTTAGTATCATTCAATACAAAATCCTGATTTATACTTCCATCTTTATGAAAGCGCCAATCTCTAAATAAATTTTCTCCAAATCCTTCTCGACTGGTAGCTTTTAAAAAACGTGCAGGAATGATTTGATCTGTATCTACATTTTCTATAGATAACGGTATAGCAGAGGATGTTAGTTTAGTAAACTTATCCATAATTAGTTTAATTGTTTAGTAATGTCAATAATTTTACCTTCTATAGCTGTGGCTGCAGCAACCAAAGGGCTTGCTAAAATTGTTCTTGCTCCTTGTCCTTGTCTTCCTTCAAAATTTCGATTAGAAGTAGATACGCAATATTCTCCTTCCGGAATTTTATCATCGTTCATCGCCAGGCAAGCAGAACACCCAGGTTGCCGTAATCGAAATCCTGCTTCTTCAAAAACATCTTTTAGTCCTTCTTCAACGATCTGCTGTGCTACGAGTTGTGATCCCGGAACAAACCAGGCAGTTACATTATTGGCTTTTTTCTTCCCTTTGATATAGTTGGCAGCAATTCTAAAATCTTCAATTCTACTATTAGTACAGCTTCCTATAAAAACATAATTAATTTCTTGATTTACCAATGATTGCCCTTTCTCAAAATTCATATATGCTAATGATTTTTCGAATGATGCATTATTATCTACAGGTATATTTTCTGATATTTTGATTCCCATTCCTGGGTTGGTACCATAAGTAATCATGGGTTCTATATCTGCCGCATCAAAATGATACTCTTTGTCAAATACAGCATCTTTATCTGTAGGTAGTGTTTTCCAATAGGCTACTTTCTTGTCGAATTCGGCTCCTGTAGGAGCGAATTTTTTTCCTTTGATATATTCAAAAGTAGTTTCATCTGGAGCGATCATTCCTCCTCGGGCACCCATTTCGATACTCATATTGCAGACGGTCATTCTACCTTCCATTGACATATCTTCAAATACATTACCAGCATATTCACAAAAATAGCCAGTACCAGCATTAGTACCAAGTTTTGCAATTACATATAAAATTACATCTTTTGGTAATACACCTGGTTTTAACTGCCCATTTACATTTACTCTAAGGCTTTTTGGTTTCTGAAGTAGTAAACACTGACTGGCGAATACCTGTGCTACCTGACTGGTTCCTATACCAAAAGCAATAGTTCCAAATGCACCGTGTGTAGATGTATGGCTATCCCCACAGACCATAGTCATTCCAGGTTGTGTAATACCTAATTCTGGTGCCATTACATGAACAATACCATTATATTTATGACCAAGACCATATAATGTAATGTCATTTTTCTCACAGTTTTTGGTAAGCTGCTCTAGTTGATTTCTGGATAATGCATCTTTAACAGGAAGGTGTTGATCTTCTGTAGGAGTATTATGATCTGCAGTAGCTACAATCTGATCGGGTCTAAAAACAGGAATCCCACGTTGTTCTAATTCTCCAAATGCTTGTGGACTAGTAACCTCGTGGATTAAATGTTTGTCAATATATAATATTTGTGGGCCGTCTTGTATCTCTTTAACTACATGTGCATCCCATACTTTGTCAAATAAAGTTTTCTTCATATGTATATAAAACACCTACAAAAGGAATAAAGCTTTTGTAGGTTTTTAGTATTATTTATGCTACTACAGTAGCTACATTAGTATTTTTCATAATTTGATGAATATCTTCATCGATAACTTCTTTCTTACGATCAGCAAATTTCAAAAATTCTGAATAAACATCATCTAATTGAAGTTTAGATAATTCGTAACCAACTTTTTTGGCTCTATAAGCTAATGCAGCTCTACCACTTCTGGCAGTAAGTACAATAGCAGATTCTGTAACTCCAACTTCTTCGGGATCAATGATTTCATATGTTTCCCGATTCTTAATTACTCCATCCTGATGTATTCCCGAACTATGAGCAAAAGCATTAGCTCCTACAATTGCTTTATTGGGTTGTACCATCATACCCATATGATCAGATACCATTTGACTGGTGCTGTATAATAATTTAGAGTCAATATCAGTATTTAGATTTAAGTATGGATGTTGTTTCATAATCATAACTACTTCTTCTAGAGATGTATTACCTGCACGCTCACCAATACCGTTGATAGTACATTCAATTTGTCGAGCACCATTAATTGCTCCTGCGATAGAATTTGCAGTAGCGAGGCCTAAATCATTATGGCAGTGACAAGAAATAATAACATTGTCTATACCCTTTACATTCTCTTTAAGATATTTAATTTTGGCACCGTATTCTTCTGGTAAGCAGTACCCTGTTGTATCAGGAATATTAAGCACCGTTGCCCCAGCTTTGATCATAGCTTCACATACACGAGCTAAAAATTCATTATCAGTTCTCCCGGCATCTTCTGCAAAAAACTCAACATCCTCTACAAAAGATTTTGCATATTTAACCGCGGCAACTCCTTTTTCTATAACCTTATCTTGAGTAGAATTAAATTTATATTTAATATGAGACTCAGAAGTACCTATACCCGTATGAATTCTAGGTCTTTTTGCATAACTTAAAGCTTCTGCAGCAACTTTAATATCTTTTTCTACAGCTCTGGTTAATCCACATACAGTTGCATTTTTTACGATTTTGGCTATTTCACTTACCGAAGTAAAATCTCCCGGGCTCGAAACAGGGAATCCTGCTTCTATAATATCTACACCCAAAAGGTCGAGTTGTTCTGCAATAACTAATTTCTGTTGCGTATTTAATTTACATCCAGGGACCTGTTCTCCGTCTCTTAATGTGGTATCGAATATTTGAACTTTATTATTACTCATAGAAATACAGTGAATTTGACTTTTAGTGTTATCTATAAAAACATCATTATTTTAAAATATTCTTAAAAGATGTTTCTTTAATCTCTTACGAATTTATATTTTGGGAATTCAAAAGGGAAGTATTTGATTACTGATTTTACAATGCTAAAATCTTTTAATTAAAACATAACTATTTTTAAATCAGTTAATTATATTATATTTTCATACAATGACTAATGACCAAAAAGATCCATTGTTTGTTTTAGTGAAGTCACTTTCTAAATCAGAAAAACGACAATTTAAGGTATATGTAGGACGACTAGGAGTGAACACAGATTCTAAATTTCTAGCTCTTTTTAATCATTTGGATAAACACGATACTCTGGATGAAGATCTTATTGTTTCAAAAGGAATTGTAAAAAAACAACAATTTTCTAATCTTAAAGCTCATTTATATAAGCAAATATTAATTAGTTTAAGACTAAGCCCATTACATCAAAATACACGATCACAAATACGAGAACAATTAGATTTTGCTTCTATTTTATATCATAAAGGACTTTATAAACAAAGCCTTAAAATATTAGATAAAGCGAAAACTCTAGCTATGGAAAATGAAGAGCATAATATTGCTTATGAAATCGTAGAGTTCGAAAAAATTATAGAAACACAATACATAACCAGAAGTATCAATAGTAGGGCAGATGAACTAACAATCGAAGCCAAGATGTTGAGTATGAAAAATGTGTTGACCAGCAGATTATCTAATTTATCTCTTCAGTTATATGGTCTGATGCTTAAAAGTGGTTATGTAAGAAATGATAAAGAACACCAGGAAATTACTAATTATTTTAATGGGAAACTGCCAAAGTATGAATGGAATATGCTAGGGTTTAGAGAAAAACTTTGGCTATATAAAGCTCACCTATGGTATAGTTTTATTGTTCAGGATTTTTTATCCTGCTATAAATATTCGAAGAAATGGTTAGATTTATTTTATGAACACCCAAAAATGATTGTTCAAAACCCTGTTTTTTTTCTTAGAGGTAATCACTATTTATTAGAATCTTTGTATCTCATAAAAGATAAAACACAATTAAAATCGACCTTGCAAGAATTCGAAAACAGGATTACAGATCTTACTTTTCCTAAAGATGATAATATAGAGGTTTTATCTTTTCAGTTTATTTATAATAATAAGTTGAATGTTCATTTTTTAGAGGGAAGTTTTGACGAAGGAGAATATTTGGTAGAAGAGATTCTTAGCGGAATATCAGAATTTAAAAATCGTTTGGATGATCATCATATAATGGTACTCTATTATAAGATTGGTTGTTTATATTTTGGAATGGCAAATCATCGAAAATGTATTGAATATTTAACCAAAATTATCAATAATAAATCTTTGAAGATGAGAGAGGATCTAATGTGCTTCTCTAGAGTATTAAGTTTGGTAGCTCATTATGAAGCTGGCATGGATTATCATTTAGAAACCCAACTAAAAGAGACCTATCGATTCTTAATAAAAATGAATGATCTGCATGAAGTGCAAAAAGAAATGATCAAATTCCTTAAAAATCTTGGAGATATTTTTCCTCACCAGATTAAAGACGAATTTAGAAAACTTCATAAAAGATTAAAACAATATGAAGATCACCCTTATGAAAAGAGAGCTTTTTTGTATCTGGATATTCTTTCGTGGCTCGAAAGTAATATTGAAGGGAGACCTGTTGCAGATATAATAAAGGAGAAAGCAAAAGGGTTAATAAGGTAACTTAATTTTATAAAGAGCTGAAAGTTAATTAGTATTTTATATCTTTCGCCCTTTGAAAAATAATTGGAATACTTTGTATAATTAAAATACCCGTGTTTTAATTTGTAATATCCAACGGTGTAACTTTCTCTTTAAGAATAAGGAATATGAGCATGTCGGGTATATTCCATTTAATAGTAAGTCGTAATGAATTTATGGATACCGAAAAACTCAACTGCAAAAAGAGTTTTTTATGTTTGTTTTCTTATCGTGTTATCTACTAATGCTCAGGCTCAGATAACGGTAGATGATAGTTCTTTTACTGTAGAGCAATTAGTAGAAGACGTTTTGATAGATAGTCCTTGTGCAACTGTAGAAAATATATCTTCTTTTACCGGAGCCAATTTTGGATTTAATGGTATAGGTTATTTTGAATCTAATAATTCTGGTTTTGAGATTGATAGAGGTGTCATTTTAAGTACCGGAAATGCAAGGAGCGCAGTTGGCCCAAACGGTCCCATTGCATTGTCCGAAGGTGATAATTCGGGATGGGGAGGTGATAGCGATTTGGGATCAGTTACTAGTACAGTTAATTTACATAATGCTAGTTATATCCAATTTGATTTTGTACCAACTATAGATTTTATAAGCTTCGATTTTTTATTTGCTTCAGAAGAGTATACAGAAGCTTTTCCTTGTACGTTTTCTGATGTTTTTGCTTTTATACTTACTGATTCATTCGGAAATTCGAGGAACTTAGCAGTTGTACCAGGTACTAATACTCCTATTAAAGTAACTACAGTTAATGAAGGAGTAGATTTAAATAATGACGGAGATTTTGTTGATATAATTAATCAGGTTTCAGAATGCCCTCCAAGAAATCCAAATTTCTATAATAGAACAATTCGGCCAGGAGGTGCTGCTCCTATAGATTTTAATGGATATACAAAAGTATTGACAGCCGAAGGAAGTGTAGTGGTTGGTGAGCGATATACAATTAAATTAGTGATTGCAGAACATCGAGATGGGCAGTTTGATTCTGCAGTATTTCTAGCCGCTGGAAGTTTTAATATTGGAGGAGATTTGGGAGAAGACAGAACATTAGCGTCTGGTAACCCGGGATGTCTGGGAGTACCGATTACCCTTAATGCTACAGTAGGAAATAACCCTACCTATACCTGGAAAAAAAATGGAGCACCTTTAGCGGCAGGTGACGGAACAACGATTATAGCAGGAGGTGCTCAGTTAGAGGTCACCCAAAATGGAACGTATAGTGTAGAAGTAAATATCGCTAATGGATGTTCGTCGTCTGACTCTATTAATGTTGAATTTGTTCCTCCACCAAATGTTTTGAATTCGGTACGACTCCTGCAATGCGATGATGATATTGATGGCTTTTCATTGTTTAATTTATCTGAAGCAAATTCTTTGATATCTACTAATGCAGCAAATGAGACATTTTCCTATTATTTAACAGAACAGCAAGCTATTAGAGGAGATTCTGCAGATCAAATCACCAATTTTACAGCATACGCCAATCCAACTGTACAGAACAGTGTTGTATATGCCAGAGTAGAATCTATAACAGATTGTTTTAGAACATCACGAATTGATCTCGAAGTCTCATCAACTCAAATTCCAGCTAATTTTAATCTTACGTATACAGCATGCGAGGCAAACGATGTTGATCCTACAGATGGGATTGCATCATTTGATTTTAGTGATGCTACTCCTCAAATATTACAGTTATATCCTGTTGGTCAAAATTTAACGGTTAGGTATTACGAAAATCAGGCAGATGCATTATCCGAACAAAATGAGATAACCAATATTTCTAATTATAGAAATAATTCATCTCCTTTTAGAGCTACTCTATATGTAAGAGTAGAAAATAGCGGAGCGAATTCTTGTTTGGGATTAGGAGAACATATCACCTTAATAGTTAACCCTTTTGAACCTATTGAGTTTGAAGATGAGTATACATTATGCTTAGAAAGAGGTGGGCAAGTGCTTAATCTGGTTCCCGAAGATCGTATAGAAACAGGGTTAAAACCTTCGGATTATACGTTTCAATGGTATACAGGAACTGCACCTGTGGCAGGAAATGAAATACCAGGAGAAGTAGATACTTCTTTTTTACCAGATGCTCCCGGGCAATATAGTGTATTAGCTACAAGTATAATTACAGGGTGTGAAATATCAAAAAGTACATCGGTAGTAACTTCTTATCCTCCAGAAAGTATTACAGCAGAACTGTTATCAGGAGCATTTTCTGATAATGCTACTATTGAAGTTACAGTGGTCGGAAATGGAACATATGAATTTAGAATAGATAATAGAGATTGGCAAGCGTCTAATATCTTTACAGGAGTTTCTAGAGGAGAGCATACAGTATTTGTTAGAGATTTGCGTATGTGTGATGAACTAGAATCTAAAGTAGAAATAGTAGTAGATTATCCAAAATATTTTACACCTAACGGAGATGGGTTTCATGACTCTTGGGGGATCACAGGGAGTACAAATGTGATAATAACTCAGATTCTAATTTTTAATAGATTTGGGAAACTCTTAAAAGACCTTGGCGCAAATGGTAATTGGGATGGAACATATAGCGGAAAACAATTACCAGCAAGTGATTATTGGTTTAAAGTACATTATATTGAAAATGATATACCAAAAGTTTTTAATGCTAATTTTTCATTAATTCGATAAATTTTGTTAAAAAATAATCAACACTTAAAAAATATACTCGAGTTAAACTTTGCTATGTTGCTCATTAGTACCTCGGGGGTATTAGGAAGACATATCGATATGCCTGTACCTGTTATTATTGGATATAGAGCTATTTTAGCAGCATGCATATTATTCTTGTTTTGTAAATGGAAAAAGATATCACTTAGAATTGAAGCTAAGGATCGTATTCCGATTCTTGTAGGAGGGATACTTATGGGGCTACATTGGATCACTTATTTTTATGCTCTAAAAATGTCGAATGTAGCTATTGGTATGTTATCTTTATTTACTTATCCAGTTATTACGGCGTTACTAGAACCTTTGATATTAAAAGTTAAGTTTCAGAAAATGCATTTAATGCTGGGAATGCTTGTCCTGGTAGGAATTTATTTCTTGGTTCCGGATTTTAGTATAGAAAATACATATGCTAAAGCCGTCGCAATGGGAGTATTTTCGGCATTATGTTATGCTCTTAGAAATCTGATCATGAAAACAAAAGTTAGTAATTATAATGGCTCTATGTTAATGTGGTATCAATTAATAATAATGGTAATACTATTACTGCCCGCTTTATTTATTATGGATAGCTCTGGCATTGTTAGCCAATTTCCTTTTGTTTTGGTTTTAGCATTATTAACGACTGCAATAGGACATACCTTGTTTTTGTATAGTTTTAAACGATTTTCTGCAACAACGGCTAGTATCATTGGTAGTGTTCAACCGGTATATGGTATTATTCTTGGAATCATTTTTTTAAGAGAAATCCCTGTACTTTCGACGATTATAGGTGGGGTTTTGATTTTAACATCTGTAGTGATAGAAAGTATACGAACTTACAAATAGTTAAATGATAATAACTCGAAAACTTAATTCAAACAATCTTTCCAAATAGGATCGGGAGGAGGAGGAGCGATGACAGCTATAGTTTCTTTTTTAACAGGATGAATAAAACTTAATTTTCGGGCATGTAAATGAATACTTCCGTCTTTATTACTACGATGTGCCCCATATTTTAGATCACCTTTGATTATACAACCAATACTAGAGAGTTGTGATCGTATTTGATGATGACGCCCCGTATGAAGATCAATTTCTAATAAACAATAGTTATCTAATTTTTTGATTAGTTGGTATTCTAAAATTGCTTTTTTACTATCAGGGACTTCAGTGGTATGTGCATACGACTTATTTTGTCTTGGATTACGTTTTAGCCAATGTGTTAAGTTGTCATGTTTTTTAGGAGGACAATCTTTTACCACAGCCCAGTATGTTTTTTGAGCTTCTTTGTTTGCAAATAATGCGTTAAGTCTGGGAAGTGCTTTGCTTGTTCTTGCAAATACAACAATCCCACTGGTAGGGCGATCTAAACGGTGTACAACTCCCAGATATACTGCACCCGGTTTATTGTATTTTTCTGCAATATACTCTTTGACAACTTCGCTAAGAGGTTTATCACCAGTTTTATCACCTTGTACAATATCCCCTGGGCGCTTATTAATAATAATAATATGATTATCTTCATGCAGTACCTGAAGATTGTTTTTATTTGAAATGATTTTTGACATCCTTGACTTTTAGATCATTTGATTTTTAGAACTATTGCAGCGTGGACATAAATTTTGATGTCATTTTAATAATTGACTTCAACTCTATCTTAAAGTTTATTAAAATCTGTCTGATCGGTAAACTTTAAATCGAATGAAATTAATATTGCTCATTTTCATTAGGAAAATCAACAGCTTTTACATCGGTAACGTATTGTTTAAAAGCATTAGTCATTTCTGTATATAAGTCTAAATAACGTCTTAAAAAACGAGGATTAAATTCATGAGTCATTCCTAACATGTCGTGAGTTACCAATACTTGTCCATCTACACCGTTTCCTGCACCAATACCAATAATAGGAATAGTAAGACTTTCGGCTACTTCTTTAGCCAATTTGGCAGGAACTTTTTCAAGAACGATTGCAAAACATCCTGCTTTTTCAAGCATAAGAGCATCTTGTTTTAGTTTCTGTGCTTCCTGTTCTTCTTTGGCACGAACAGTATAGGTTCCAAATTTATATATAGATTGTGGAGTTAGACCAAGGTGTCCCATAACCGGTATACCAGCATTAAGGATTCTTTTAATAGAGTCTTTAACTTCTTTTCCTCCTTCAAGTTTTACAGCATGTCCTCCGGATTCTTTCATAATTCGAATTGCAGAACGTAAAGCTTCTTTAGGGTCGCTCTGGTAGCTTCCGAAAGGTAAATCTACAACGATCAATGCACGATCAATTGCTCGAATTACAGAAGATGCATGATAAATCATCTGATCTAATGTAATAGGTAATGTAGTTTCATGACCAGCCATTACATTTGAAGCAGAATCCCCGACTAGAATAACATCCACTCCGGCACCATCTACAATTTTGGCCATCGTGTAATCATAAGCAGTTAGCATAGATATCTTTTCTTTGTTAGCTTTCATCTCTACAAGAGATTTTACTGTAACGCGCTTATAATCTTTTTTTGCTGTAGACATTTTAAATTGTTTTTTTAGGATTGTAAAAGTAATCAATTACCTATATGGTAACAAGTGTAATTCATTTTTGATTTTTCTTTAATACAATGAAGTGAAAATTCTATAGTATAGAAGTGATTAAAATCTTATTTTTATACCTATTCAAAAATAATGAACATTATGTATAAAGTATCAATATTGGTTGTTTTATTCTTCTCATGCAATATTTTTTCTCAAAAAAATATATCTAAAGATGATCAAAACCGTTATGAAAAAGAAGTGAAACAGACTGTTTTAGAGTTTTTTGAAGGTTTTCATGCCGGTGATACTGCTAAAATGAAAACTACTATAGATAAAAATATAGCAGTACAAACCATAGTGAGAACTAAAGAAGGAGAGATAAAAACAGTCAAGAATGATATAGAAAAGATTTTAATTGCTATACAAAACAGACCAGCAGAACAAAAATGGGATGAGCGTTTATTAGCTTTTAAAATCGAAGCTGATTCTGCAATTGCAAATGCATGGACTCCATATGAGTTTTATGTCAATGATAATTTTAGCCATTGTGGCGTAAATGTATTTCAACTATTTAATGACGGTAAAACCTGGAAAATTATAGCTATTGCCGATACTCGATTTAGAGAAGGGTGTAAATAGTAATATACTCATTAAAATACTTGTAATATGGTATAAGCTTTGAGCTTTACACTCATTACAGGTGGTTTATAGATTAACAATCACTAAGATTTACTTTTACGGCCAAACCACCTTCACTGGTTTCTTTATACTTTGTGTTCATATCCTGAGCAGTTTCCCACATAGTTTCTATTACTTTATCTAATGGTACTTTAGCATTTGCAGCATTTGTGTCTAATGCCATTTCACAGGCATTAATAGCTTTTATGGCTCCCATAGCATTTCGTTCAATACATGGGATCTGTACCAATCCGGCGATGGGATCACATGTTAATCCCAGGTGATGTTCCATTGCAATTTCACTTGCCATTAGTACTTGTTCTGGAGTGCCCCCCATAAGCTCAGTTAATGCTCCGGCAGCCATTGCAGAAGAGACTCCAATTTCTGCCTGACAACCACCCATAGCTGCAGAGATAGTAGCTCCTTTTTTGAAAAGACTTCCAATTTCTCCTGCAACCAGCATAAATTGTTTTACATCATCAAAATTTGCATCATGGTTTTCGATAACCATATAATACATCATTACTGCCGGAATTACACCAGCACTTCCATTAGTAGGAGCAGTAACCACACGACCCAGAGATGCATTTACCTCATTCACTGCCAAAGCAAAACAAGAAACCCATTTTAATATTTGACGAAATTTTACTTCGGTATTTCGAATAGCTTCAATCCATTCTGTTGGAGTAGTATAATTTGTAGTGCCAATTAGTTTTTTATGTGTATCATATGCTCTTCGTCTTACATTTAACCCACCGGGTAATGTACCTTCGGTATGACAACCTGTGTACATAGACTCTAGCATTACCTTCCAGACTTGTGCAATTCTTTCATCGATCTCAGCATCGCTTCGTAATGAACGTTCATTGTCTAGAACAATTTCTGATACTTTTTTGTTTTTCGATGTACAATATCCTAAGAGATCGGTTGCCTTATGAATTGGCATAGGAAATTGTTTAAAAGCAGTAAGTTTTTTTTCTTTCCTTTTACGTTCTTCTTTTACTACAAAACCTCCACCAATAGAATAAAAAGAAGACGATACTTTTTTTCCATCTTTTAAATCGGCATGAAAAGTCATACCATTAGGATGAAACTCTTTAAACTCTCTATTAAATATAATTTGTGTTTTTGGATCAAAAGATACCAGCAGTTCACTATTGAATAAGAGTTGTTTTGAAGTGTTTATGTCGTCAATAATAGCATCAATTTTAGAAACATCGATAGTTTGGGGATCGTAACCGCATAAACCTAAAATTACGGCAATGTCGGTAGCATGCCCTTTTCCTGTTAGTGATAATGACCCAAAAAGATCGATAGTAATTGTTGAGACAGATTCAAAGAGTTCTTTTTCTTTAAGTTCTGCGATCCATCTTCTTCCTGCACGCCAGGGACCTAACGTATGTGAACTTGAAGGACCTACGCCTATTTTCAGCATATCAAAAACACTGATGCATTCCATAATACAAAATTATTGATAAAATTTCGGGCGTAAATATAGTTTTTTGATAACAAAGAAACTCATTTTTTAAAGAATAGTTAATATTGTTTTTCTTTTGGCTTTATGGTCAATTCATTAAAGGATACACTACAATAATGACATCCTGTCATATAGATCGTAATGGCATAATCATTGACCTAAGAGCATTAAGTTATTAAGAATAATAGTATAACAATTTAAGATAAAAATGAGTAAAATAATAGGAATAGACTTAGGGACAACCAACTCTTGTGTTTCTGTAATGGAAGGTAATGAGCCTGTAGTAATCCCTAATGCCGAAGGTAAAAGAACTACCCCTTCTGTAATTGCTTTTGTAGAAGGAGGAGAAATTAAAGTAGGAGATCCTGCAAAACGTCAAGCGGTTACAAATCCAACTAAGACTATCTCTTCTATTAAGAGATTTATGGGAAATAAATTCTCAGAATCTTCAAAAGAAGCTGAAAGAGCAGCCTATAAAGTGGTAAAAGGAGATAATGATACGCCTCGAGTAGATATCGATGGGCGCTTATATACACCACAAGAATTATCTGCAATGACACTTCAGAAAATGAAGAAAACAGCAGAGGATTATCTTGGACAGGATGTAACCAGTGCAGTAATTACTGTACCTGCTTACTTTAATGATGCGCAACGTCAAGCTACCAAAGAAGCTGGTGAGATTGCTGGTCTTAAAGTAGAACGAATTATTAATGAGCCTACAGCAGCAGCGTTGGCTTATGGACTTGATAAAAAAGGTACAGATCAAAAGATTGTAGTATTTGACTTTGGTGGAGGTACACATGATGTGTCGATACTCGAATTAGGAGACGGAGTTTTTGAAGTACTATCTACAGATGGAGATACACACTTAGGAGGAGATGATGTAGATCAAAAAATAATTGATTGGTTAGCAGAAGAGTTTAAGGCAGATGAAAACATGGATCTGAGACAAGACCCTATGGCATTACAACGTCTTAAAGAAGCTGCAGAAAAAGCTAAAATAGAATTATCATCTTCTTCGCAAACAGAGATTAATCTACCTTATGTTACTGCTACTTCTAGTGGACCAAAACACTTAGTGAGATCATTAACCAGATCAAAATTTGATCAATTAATAGATGATTTAGTAAAACGTACAATAGAGCCTTGTCGTACCGCACTTAAAAGTGCAGGATTATCAACTAGTGATATCGACGAAATTATATTAGTAGGAGGATCTACACGTATTCCTGCAGTACAAGAAGCGGTAGAAAAGTTTTTCGGGAAATCACCAAGTAAAGGAGTAAACCCTGATGAGGTTGTAGCGGTTGGAGCAGCAATTCAAGGAGGAGTATTAACCGGAGATGTTAAAGATGTACTTTTATTAGATGTAACTCCACTTTCTCTTGGTATCGAAACAATGGGTAACGTAATGACTAAGCTTATTGAAGCTAACACTACAATCCCTACCAAGAAATCGCAAGTGTTTTCTACAGCTGCAGATAATCAGCCATCGGTAGAGATTCATGTATTACAAGGTGAGCGCCCAATGGCAGCAGATAACAAAACAATTGGTCGTTTTCATTTAGATGGAATTCCACCAGCACAGCGAGGAGTACCACAAATTGAGGTTACCTTTGATATCGATGCTAATGGTATCATCAAAGTTTCCGCTACAGATAAAGCTACAAACAAATCTCAGGATATTCGTATCGAAGCTTCTTCTGGATTAACAGAGGAGGAAATCGAGAAAATGAAAAAAGAAGCTGAGGCTAATGCAGAGGCTGATAAAGCAGCAAAAGAAACTGCGGATAAGCTTAATGAAGCAGATGGAATGATCTTCCAGACAGAAAAGCAACTTAAAGAATTTGGGGATAAATTATCAGATGATAAGAAAAAACCAATCGAAGAAGCTTTAGAAGAATTGAAAAAAGCATACGAGTCTAAAGATTTGGCTTTAATTCAACCTGCTCTTGATAAAATCAATGAAGCATGGAAAGTCGCTAGCGAAGAAATGTATAAAGCTCAGGCAGAAGCACAACAGAACGGGCAACCCGGTCCTGATGCAGGAGCAGACCAATCTTCTGGTGATGATTCTGAAGGAAGTGACGTAGAAGATGTTGACTTTGAAGAAGTAAAGTAAGCATAAGCTAGTTTAAATAATTAAAAAATGCGTAGCCAAAAGCTACGCATTTTTTGTTGTGTTATGCTGTACTAGTTATATTTTTTTAAATTTTATATCCCGTGAACTGTAACAATATAAAAAGAGCTTTGTCTTTTGATAATAGATAGAGTGATCTATTCATAACTAAATTCTTCATCTAAATTATATAAATATGAAAACACAAAACATTAATATTACAATGTTGCTATGCATGGTAATAACTTTGCTTACTATTAATCCAGTGATAGCTCAAAAAAAAATAAAGGGCAATGGCAATGTTGTTACCCAGGAGAGAACAATATCTTCTTTTAATGAAATCATCGTAAATGGGGTGTATAATGTATACCTTACTCAAGGGCAAAATGAATCTGTGAAAGTAGAAACTGATGAGAACCTGCAAGAAGCTGTAATTGTTAAAAACAAAGGGAATGCACTAGTCTTAGGCTGGAAAAAAGGAATAAATGTGAAAAGAAAAACCAAAATGAACGTTTATGTCACGCTAAAAGATATTGCAAAACTAGAGGTGAAAGGAGTAGGGAATGTTAACACTTCTTCTAAACTATCCTTAAATACATTAGATATTGAAGCATCTGGAGTAGGAAATACGTCTTTAGAATTGGATTGTAAGCAATTAGATGGTGAGATTTCTATGGTAGGTAATTTTACTTTGAAAGGAAAAGTTACTGAAGTAATACTTGATAATAATGGAACAGGTGCTTTAAGAGCTTTTGATTTGGTTGCCCAGAAATTAGAGGTTAATAATTCTGGTATCGGAAAAGTAGAAGTAAATGCACAACAAGAAATAAGCATAACTTCTTCTGGTATTGGTAGTGTTTATTATAAAGGAAATGCTAAAACAACAAAATTAGACCATCGAGGGATGGGTAAAATAAAAAAGGTAGATTAAATACAGAATAATTTAAGTGTTACTATTCTTTATCTGTCATATAGAGCCCTGATATCAGGGCTCTGGGCAGATATTACGAACGAATTCTTTTTAACCCTTCTTTTTCAGATAAAGGCTTCAGATTAGTATTGGTTATAAAGTTTACTACAGCATCAGGATTTACTTTTGAGTATTCTCGCAATGCCCAACCGATAGCTTTCTTAATAAAGAATTCATTAGAGGATTTATGTTGCTCACAAAGACTACATAATAATTGATAATCCGTTTTATCCTTGTATCCTAATTGAAATAAGATCGCACTTCGGTTAAGCCACATCTTATCAGAGTTTGAGAATTTCTCAATAACAAAGTGTATTTGATTTGGGAATTGCAATAAATACTTCCCTAAAATATGTTTTGCTATAAAATCAACCGAATCCCACCAGGAGTTAGTGGTAATCAGTTGTTCTATAAAATCAATGTCACCAATGTTATATTGCTTTTTTAAGAACCGATCGACCAATTCCATAGCGCAATAATGAAGTTCTCGTTGGGGTTTTTTATAAAGTACATTTGCGATACTAATTACATTATCACGAGTTAGAGCAGGTGTATATTGAAGAATAACATCTTTTAGAAGCGATTTTCTTAGAGGGGCTTTTATGCCATAATAAGAAAAACGATTTTTCATATAAGCTTCCATGCGTACTGCTTCTTTAGTATTAGCATGGTTTTGAAGTATAGAAATTAAAGAAGTTGTAAAATCCATGTTTTTGTAGACTAAAATCCTATTGCTGTATCATCTCCTCTTTTATCTGCTCCACCTTCCAGCCTTCCGTCGGGGAGAACAAGAATACCATCAACCTTACCTATGATTTTAGAATCTTCTTCATTAATTTGATACCCTTTTTGCCGTAGGCTATCTAGTAGAGTATTATCAAATGATTCTGGTTCAAATACTACTACATCTGGTAACCACTGATGATGAAACCTTGGAGCGTTGACCGCATCCTGCATAGTCATTCCGTATTCTTTCACATTTAAGATAGTCTGCAGTACCGAAGTAATAATGGTAGATCCGCCGGGAGTACCTACCGACATCCAAAATTTTCCATCTTTCTCTACAATCGTCGGAGTCATAGAACTTAGCATTCTTTTTTCAGGAACTATAGCATTGGCTTCGGCACCTGTTAATCCAAACATATTGGGTACACCGGGTTTGGCGCTAAAATCATCCATTTCATTATTTAGAAAGAAACCTAATTCTGGAACATATAATTTTGAACCATAGGCTCCGTTAAGTGTTGTTGTTACAGAAATAGCATTTCCGAACTGATCTACAATAGAATAGTGGGTAGTTTCATCACTTTCATATCCAGGAATGCTACCATGATTAATATCTGAAGATAATGTAGCCTTGTCAAAGCTAAAATCCAGCATACGATCAGAAAGATAGGATTCATTCATTAATGTATCGATAGGGATTTTTACAAAATCAGGATCTCCCAAATAAAAACTGCGATCTGCATACGCTCTTCGTTCTGCTTCTGTAATTACCTGTATACTTTTAAGAGAATTATGACCATAGCTACTTAGATCATACGGCTCGATCATTTTCATAATCTGAGCAAGGCATATACCACCACTCGAAGGAGGAGACATAGAAGTTATACTTAGGTTTTTATACTGAAACTGTACTGGTTTACGCCATTTTGCTTTATATTTTGCCAAATCATCCATAGTGATAATACCTCCTTGGGATTGAATGAAATCAACCAATTTTTGACCAGATTCTCCTTTATACAGCTCATCAACTCCATTTTTTATAATTCTCTCTAGTGTTTCGGCTAGTTTTAAGTTTTTTAAGGTGTCTTTGGCTTTATATCCTTTGAGTAGCGGAATTGTATCTTCATTAGCTTCAAGAAACAAATCTTTATAACGAAGAAAACGCTTTTCTTGTTTTTCGGTAACCACAAAACCTCTTTTAGCCAATTGCACTACAGGTGTAAGGATATCTTCTATTGGTAGAGAGCCAAATTTTTGATGCACTTCAAAAATACCAGCAACAGTTCCGGGAACACCGACTGCCATGGCTCCCAACTGGCTTTTTTTAGGAATAAATTCTCCTTTCTCATCCAGATACATATCTTTAGTAGCAGCCAGAGGTCCTTTTTCTCTATAATCCAAAGCACCAGTTTCACCATTAGCTTTTCGGTATACCATAAATCCGCCGCCTCCCAGGTTTCCTGCAACAGGATATGTAACCGCTAGAGCCATCGCTGTACCAACCATAGCATCAAAAGCATTTCCTCCTTTTTTCATGATATCTGCTCCAATTTTTGAAGCTTCCTCACGTGCAGAAACAACCATGGCTTTTTGAGTAACAAGACCAACAACTGGTTTGATCTCTTGCTTTACTTCTGTATTGGTTTTACAAGAAAAACTTGTGACAAGTAAAGCGACATAAAATAAATCTCTAATGGATCTTATATTCATAATATTCTTATTTCATTTTTAGTATACAGTTCTAATTCTTCAAAAAAAGAACGAAATTCTTTATCAAAATCAGTGTAATATTGTTCGAGTTCGATAACTGCAAAATTCATCTTAGATCTATTTTTTGTTCTCTGATTCATTTGATACAATATAGTGCCAATACCTTGAATCGTAGAATAGTTAAGAAGCCAGTTGTCTTTAATCATATAGGGCATAAAGTTTTGAATCTGTTTAGGTAAAACTTCATGATATTCATATAATAAATCATAAAACTCTGCTACATACGTTTCGAGAGGAATATCGGAGTATTCTTTCCAATTAGCTGCCAGAAAATGATCATAAAGAACATCTACGATTACAGTGCTGTAATGCCTGTATTTTGGAAATAGCCGGGATACACTTTTTCTTACAATGGCATGAGTATCTGTATAGGAATCAATTTTACGATGCAAGGTAATACCTTGCTGAATACGATTTGAATATTGTAATAGTTGTTTTTTTCCTTTAACAGAGTCTGCGATAAAATTACCTATTTTAAGTTCTTGGTCTTCACCAGAAAGATATATATGGGCTAGAAAATTCATTGGGTTAAAATACGATTTTTTAAATACTAATATCTATAAATTGTAGTTGTTTATATGGCAAAAAGTATTGCTTACAAAAAAATAAAGACTAACAGTTATAACACATTACTTTTGGTGATATACCTAAAAACATAAATGATGAGATGCGCCATGTTTTTCTTTCGCAATTATTGTATCGCATTTATTTTGTAATAAAAAAACATTTAGTAATGATTTTAATACTTTTTATGTGACTATAGCGGATAAAGGATGTATTGAAATTGTTGAAAACGAATTGTAACACTTCGAATATGCTATAGAAGGAAAGCTTATTGTTCTATAAGTCATTAATTTATAGAAAAACTAATTGTGTTTATAAAATTATAACTTATTAAATTGTTGCTGTTTGTCATATCTTGTACATTTGTTCGAAATAGAAAAATCAATCAAAGTATATGACATTAATAAAATCGATTTCTGGGATTAGAGGAACAATCGGAGGAACAGTTGGTGATAATCTTACTCCGGTAGATGCGGTAAAATTTGCTTCGGCTTATGGAAGTTGGCTAAAAAATGAAACCAATAAAGATCATCCAATTGTGGTCGTTGGTCGCGATGCCAGAATTTCTGGACCTATGATTCAACAATTAGTAATGAACAGTTTGGTTGGATTGGGGATTCATGTTATTGATTTAGGACTTTCTACAACACCGACTGTAGAGATTGCTGTTCCTTTAGAAAAAGCAGATGGAGGAATAATCCTTACTGCTAGTCACAATCCAAAACAGTGGAATGCTTTGAAGTTACTGAATGATAAGGGAGAATTTTTAAATGCAGAGAATGGTAAAAAGATTTTAGATATAGCAGAAAATGATGAATATGTTTTTGCAGAGGTTGATGATTTGGGGAGTATCACAATAAATGATACCTATATCGATAAACATATTGAAGAAGTGCTAAATCTATCTCTTGTAGATGCAGAATTGGTAAGTAAATCTGGTTTCAAAGTTGTTGTAGACGCCGTTAACTCTACAGGAGGTATTGCAATACCGGGATTACTTAAGAAAATGGGAGTAGAGACTATTGAGCTATACTGTGAGCCTAATGGGCATTTCCCTCATAATCCAGAACCATTAAAAGAACACTTAACAGATTTATCAGAATTAGTAGTTAAGGAGAAGGCAGATATGGGAATCACGGTCGATCCTGATGTAGACCGTCTTGCTTTTATGAGTGAGAATGGAGAAATGTTCGGAGAAGAATATACATTAGTGGCCTGTGCCGATTTTGTATTAGGAAAAACTGGTGGCAATACTGTTTCTAATTTATCATCAAGTAGAGCGTTAAGAGATGTAACACAAAAACATAATGGTAACTATGAAGCAAGTGCTGTAGGAGAGGTTAATGTAGTAGAGTTAATGAAAGCAAATAATGCAGTTATCGGTGGCGAAGGTAATGGAGGAATTATATATCCAGAATCACATTACGGAAGAGATTCGTTGGTAGGAGTAGCCTTATTTCTAACACACCTGGCAGAAAAGAAATGTAGTGTAAGCGAGTTACGAGATAGTTATCCCTCTTATTTTATGAGTAAAAATAAAATTCAGCTAACTCCAGATTTGGATGTTGATGCTATTTTAAAAGGATTTCATTCAAAATATGTTTCAGAAGAGGTTTCTACTGTTGATGGCGTAAAAGTAGATTTTGCAGATTGCTGGGTACATTTACGTAAAAGTAATACAGAGCCGATCATTCGTATTTATACCGAAGCCTTGAGCCAGGAAAAAGCAGATTCATTGGCAGAAGATACGATCGTTACTTTAAAAGAAATAGCTGGAATCTAAAAGTTTAGCCAAACGTATTATTTGCCTAGAGCTTTTCTTTGAAAAAGTTTATAAAACATTCGAGACCAATTTGTACTAATTTCAAAAGAACTTGTTTATAATATAAGATATCTGTTTCTATCTTGATCCGAAGTAGATATCTTATTTTTAGATAATTGTGGTTGAATGGTATTCTTTATTTATTTTGGCATTTTTCGAGTTCATTAAATAGATTGTCTTCTACAGTAGAGCAGTCAAGCTCATTTTTGATACTTGAATCATTATAGACATAAAACCTTTTGAATAACACAAAATTGCTATCGCCAGGCTCTCCTCTTTCATCTATACCAGTTATTCTAACTCCTTTAGAAGTGCTTTGTGAATATCGTTCTTTATGTCGTAATTTTTCTTTATTTCCTTTGTTATCAATGCTATAGAATTCTTGATCTAGTTGTTGTTCCCATATGGTAACAAGAAGATTTCGGGGTCTTTTTAGCTCATTTTTGAGAAGTATAAGCCCATTATCCGGTACATGTATGATACTTCTTCCATTTTTTTTCTGAGCTTCTATACCGCACTCGGAGTTGTATACTACTCTAATACATCCTTGGAAATTATGAGGGATAAGATATGTTTCTTTATGAAATAGTAGAGGATACATAGTAATGCCAAATGTTATGAATAGAAAAATAGCGGTGAAGCCTATTGTATAGACAGGTAGTAGGACCAGTCCTAGAATCCCATTATTTATACGCTTGTTTTTATGCGATAAAAACAGTTGTAAAAAACTAAATTGCAAGAGGATGGCTATAAAATATATGGCTATCATCCCAGGAAGAACAGTCGAGTTATATACCCCGTATCCAATAGCAAATAGAAAGGTAGATAAAAAAGCAATATACCCCCATACCATGGCTAAAAGAGCACTGATAGTGATGATAAAAATAATAACAAGAATTATTTTTTTATCGTTTAGAAAAGAGAGTATGAGTCTGGCAGAAAAAGCAATACTAATAGCTACGGGAAGTATTCTTACAACAAGCATTGGTATGGCTAGACCAATATCCAGGTTCTCCTTTTGATCTGTAAACAGAAGTATAATCCATAAAACTATGCAACAACTTATTAAATTAAGAATAATACTTAATAAACTAATACTCCAGTTTTTTTTAATTGTATTCGACATTTTTGTTTTTGAAATGATATCATTTTTAGAATCTAATTAGGAAGAAGCTTTAGAGTAAAGTTCTTATTAGTAGATAGGTATATTAGTGATATACGTATTTTAAAGCGAAGATATAGGATATGTTTATGTAATAAACCCCTGAAAACCATGAAATTTCATTACACCATACACCAAAATATAACACTTAATAAATTCTAAAAGATATCGAATTCAGTGAAAAAAATGTAGTTATGAAAGAGTGACAAAATATATGTGATCAAATTTTGTATAAACTTAATGTGTTTATTTAATCAACTATGGCTCCTTCAGGAATTTGTGAATTTCTATGTTTCCAGCGTTTGTGAGTCCATAAGTAATATTGAGGTTTTTCACGAATTTGATTTTCAAGTAATCGAAGGTATTTTTTAATGATAAAATATGGTTCTTCTTCTTTACTATTTTCAGAGATAGGAATGAATCTTACTTCATAATGCCCTCGTTTTACTTTTTCTACATGAAGATATAGTACAATAACATCAAGTCGTTGTGCCAAGAACTCGCCTCCTAAAAATATAGGCACTTTGACCCCCATAAAATCGGCCCAATATTTTGCATTGTAAATTTTTGGCGATTGGTCAGAGATCATACCATATCCACATACAGTACCTTCTTTTTTATCTTTTATAATTTGCCTGGCGACCTTATGGCTAGGAATAAGTCTAGAGTCAAAACGACCTCGGATACGATGAGCAAGACGATCAAAATATTTATTTTCTATTTGTTTATAGATTCCTACACATGGGTTTAAAGAAACAAGGTCAACGGCATTGGACCATTCGAAACTACCATAATGTCCCATTAATGTAATTATACTTTTGTTTTTTCTTTCGAACTCATGAAACTCATCCAGATTTACAACTTTATATCGTTTTATTAATTCTTCTCTGGAAATCGAAAGCGATTTTGTCATTTCTAAAAACATATCACACATATGTTTATAAAATGATTTACTAATATCCCGAATTTCTTTTTTAGATTTTTCTGGGAAAACCAGTTCTAAGTTTCCTATTACTGTTTTTCTTCTATATCTAATAATATAGTATACCAAAATATAGGCACAGGTAGAAAACGCATAAAATAATCGCCACGGTAGTTTAGAGATGCCTAATATTATAGGATAAACTAAGTAATATATAATTAATTGCATAAAGGTAGTGTAGTTAAAAACGCATAAAGGTAAACTTATTTGGCAGATGTAGGTGGATATAAATATTAATCTACGGTTGCTTCTTCTGGAATAGGTGCATTACGGTGTTTCCATCGTTTGTGAGACCATAGGTAATACTGAGGTTTGTTATGAATTTGATTTTCCAGTAATCTGAGATAATTTTTTACAATTGAATAATCTTCACAGTTTTTCGAATCTTCTGTTAGTGTAACAAAAGTAGCTTGATAATATCCTCTTTTTATTTTTTCAACTTGTAGATAGTATGTGTTTAATCCTAATCGTTTCGACAATACTTCTGCACCTAAAAAAAC
Source organism: Aquimarina atlantica (assembly GCF_000626715.1). GTDB lineage: Bacteria > Bacteroidota > Bacteroidia > Flavobacteriales > Flavobacteriaceae > Aquimarina > Aquimarina atlantica. The sequence continues at coordinate 63,642 of NZ_AQRA01000015.1, forward strand.
AGGAACCTTAATACCCATAAAATCATTCCAAAAAGTTGCTTTGTATAATTTTGGTGATTGATCAGAAATTAGTCCATACATATATAACCCTTCTTTAGATTGATCTTCTGTGATTACTTTCATAGCATCTTTAGTACCAATTAATCTCGATCCAAATCGGGCTCTAATTCGGTGTACTAACCGATCAAAGTATTTATTCCCTATTTTCTTATATACTCCAACTGCCTGAAAATTTGTTTGTATATCAATTACATTTGCCCACTCATAACTAGCATAGTGGGCCATTAGTATCATTATATTTTCCCCTTTAGTTTCTAATTCGTGTAATTTTTCAATATTAGTAACCTTAAATCGTTCTTTCATCTGTTCATTTGAAATGGATATTGATTTAATCATTTCTAAAAACATATCACACATATGCTGGTAAAACTCTTTTCGTATTTTTTTGATTTCTTGAAATGTTTTGTTTGGGAAAACTAACTCTAGATTTTGAGTTACAGTTTTTCTTCGGTACCGGAAAATATAATATATCAGAAAAAAAATGCCTGTAGAAAATGCATAAAAAAGTCTCCATGGTAATTTCGAAATAAACCATAAAAAAGGGTAGACTAATTTATAGATAATTAATTGCATAAAAGGCGGGGTTTAATTCACGAAAATAATGGTATTTTGTTAAAACCAGCGATTTAAATGTTAAAAAAAACTAAAAAATAAAAGTATAGCTTTATAAAAATGAAATGGTAAGATTGTTGGAGTACGCAATATGTTTGATCTAATCTACTATGGCACCTTTAGGGATTTTCGTACTTCTATGTTTCCATCGTCTATGAGTCCAAAGATAATACTCAGGATTTTCTTTAATTTGACTTTCTAATAAAGAGAGGTAGGTTTTTGTAATAAAATGATCTTCGCACTTTTTGGGATCATCTGTAATTTTTATGAATTTTGCCTGATAATAGCCACGTTTTACTTTCTCTACTTTTAGATACATTACTGGCATATCTAACCTTTTTGCCAGTACTTCTCCTCCTGTAATAACAGGAACTTTAATGTTCATAAAATCAGTCCAGTATAATGCATTTTTTAATTTAGGAGATTGATCAGATAGTAAACCATAAGCACATAATTTACCGTTTACTTTATCTCGGGTAATTTCTTTAATCACATTACGATGTCTTATAAGTCTTGTATTAAACCTACCTCTTATACGATGTGCTAGTTGATCAAAATGTTTGTTTTTAATTTTTTTATATACGCCAACTATAGGGAAATCCATGGCGAATTGAGCGGCAATTGCCCATTCGTAGCTTGCATAATGCCCCATTAATACAATAATACTTTTTTGATGAGCTTGTACTTCTTTAAAAGTATGGGGATCAAGTATTGTAAATCTTTTGATCATTTCTTCCTTAGAAATAGAAAGACTTTTTATCATTTCCATAAACATATCGCACATATGTTTGTAGAATTTTTTACGAATTCTATAAATTTCATCTATAGATTTTTCGGGAAAAGCTAATGTTAGGTTTTTTGTAACCACCTTTTTTCTATAGCCAATAATATGATACACTAAAATGTAAATAGTGCTGGATAAAAAATACAATAATCGCCAGGGTAATTTGGATATTACCCACAACATTGGATAGACTAAACGATATACAAATAATTGCATTCGATAAAATTAAATTAGGGACACAAATATAAAATTATTCGTTTTTTTTTATCATAAACTTTTGCTAATAAGAAAAGGATAATTTGATTAGATTTTTTGAGGTTAAAATATATAGTATATTTGGATAAAATTAGAGTTGTATGGGGACACTTGACATAGTTATAATTGTAATTATTGGGGCTAATATATTAATGTCATTAAAAGGATTTAATGACTTTTCGTTTTTTGAGAAGTATAAGTTTAATATAGGAGGAATAAGAAGAGGAGAACAGTTACGAATGCTAACTTCGGGGTTTTTGCATGTAGATATGATGCATTTGTTCTTTAATATGTTTACTCTCTATTTTTTTGCACCTGTAGTTGTTAGCTTTTTTGGTAATGTTAAGTTTTTGATAGTATATTTTGGTAGTTTATTAATGGGAAATTTGTTTTCCCTGTTTTTTCATAAGGATGAATATCATTATAGTGCAGTAGGAGCGAGTGGTGCTGTTTCTGGAGTCATATATGCTGGTATATTATTTAGACCAGATATGAGTTTGTATTTGATGTTTATTCCAATTCCAATTCCTGCATATATATTTGGTATAGGCTATTTAGTATATTCTATTTTCGGGATGAAAAACAAAATAGGAAATATAGGTCATGATGCGCATTTTGGAGGAGCTGTTGGAGGGTATATAATAACCTTGATTATGGCTCCCTGGCTATTTCAGGAAAACTTATTTATGATTGGTCTATTAGCAGTGCCTATTATTATACTTTTTATTTTACAAAGGCTAGGGAAGTTATAATAAAAAAACGACCTGCATGAGGCCGTTTTATTTATATTCTATAATTGTTGAATTAAAGAGATTTTTGTTCTAGTAATTCTGAAATTTTCTTTTCTAATGCAGGCCCCCTAAGGTTCTTGGCAATTACATTTCCTTTTTCATCGATAATAAAAGTGGCAGGTATAGATCTTACACCATAGGCTCTGGCAATTGGCTCTTGCCAAAATTGTAAATTAGAAACATGGTTCCATTCTAAGTTATCATCTGCAATTGCTTTGGTCCAGGCCTCTTGTTTTTTATCTAAAGAAACTCCAATAATATTAAGTCCTTTATCATGGTATTTGTTATATACTTTTACAACATTTGGGTTTTCTATTCTACAAGGTTTGCACCAGGAAGCCCAAAAATCGATAATGGTAATTTTACCCATGGATTCTTTAAGCGATAGCATTTTGCCTTCTGGAGTTGGAGCAGAAAAATCTTCGGCAGTAACACCTATATCTATTTTCTTTTGCTTAGAAACAGCTACAGCATTATTGATCAGCATGTTTAAGTTTTTACCTAACCTTGTTGGTTTTAACGTATCATCGATTTGATCAAATTTCAATTTAGCCTCTTGTGCGGTTAACATTTTAAGGTTTAAAAGCTCTGTAATAGCTATAATAGACACTAATGAATTAGTATTATTTGTAATGTCTTTTCTAAATTGTTTTTCTTTTTCAACTAATTCTTGTCTTTCGAGAGCTATCTTAACCACTTTATCTGTTTCGCCCAATTTTGAAGCAATCTGATATTGATTATTTAGATCTAATTTCTCTTCACTGTATTTTTTAATAGTATTAATATAAGAGAAGAATAACTCATTTTCAGAGCCTCCTTTAACCACAGAAGAGCGTAAACTATCTTTATAGATAGTCATTTCTATAGGATTATTCTCTGCCATAAACAATACATTACCTCTTATATCTTTAAAAGTTAAGTAATTAAAATCATTATTTTCTGGAGGGGGTAAAGTAACCTCAAATTTATCCTGTTGTATGCTTACAGAGTCAATAATAATAGGTCTGTTTGATTGACTAATTGAATTAACATACACCACTGAGCCATCTTCAAAACCGGAAGTACTGGCAGTAATAGTATATCCTTTTTGATCTTTTTGACAAGCTACAAGTAGGAGAACTGTGACAAACAAAGCAATTCTTTTCATAGTAATTCGGATTATTTGATCGTAAAAATAAAGAATCCAAAGTATATACTCCAAAAATTAACGTTGTAGAAAAAAAGAATTGTTAAAAGCTCTATTTAGATGTTCTACAAAATCAAAAGAAAAATCGTATCTTTTATGTAACAAATCCATAGGTTTTTAGTCTAACATAAATAGCAGATACCTGCAGATTTTTAATAAAAAGATGACAGAATTCAATTTTAATGGATTTTATGTCCAATTTTTTCAGTTGCATTCGTCAAGTATAGTAATACTATAGATATCTTATATTTTCAGAATAATAATCTAATTAATTGTTAATATCTAGGGATACAATTTGGTTTGTATTATTTTTGTAAACTACCAGAAAAGAACAGGCATGAGAGGTTTAGAGCAAGATTTTCCATTAGACATATCGATTAGCTTTTCGAAGTTTTTTGAACAGTATAGAGAATTGTTCGAGAATGGTAATGAATTTGTTAAAGATAGAGCTTCACGAATTTTAAAAATAGCAAAAGAATACCCTGAACTGGAAGAAGGAATAAAAGAAGAGAAGCGGATAAATGAATTATTGCCTGAGATTGATTTGATATTAGAAGATTCTTTTGCGCAAATTCTACAGCAAAACGAAATAAAGATTGCTACAATACCTTTTCATAATACAGTATTAAAGTCATCTCGACGTTATCAAAACATAATTGCCGATGCAGGTAAAGATTTTGAACCTCAGATTAAAAACTTTGATCAAAATCATTATTACATTATGGGATGTAGTATGGTTTTAAGTATTTATTATGGGTATAATATTGATTTTAGAAGGCCTTTCTTTTATGATATACCTGATGCTATGGGGATAATGAGGCATTACAGAATTATGTATAATGGAGACTTTATAGAAATTATAAAAACAGATAAGGCCAAAGATATTACAGATGAGGATGTGGCAGAATTACTGGATAATTTTGATGATGTAGATATTTGGAAAGCAAAGTTTCCGCCAAATAGTTGGGTTTTTAAAGGTGTGGTTATTGCAAATATGTTCGATGTTACAACAGATGTTTCTTTGTCTGATTTTAAAACCAGTCTTATCAAATATGATAAAACACAAGGTGATTTTGTAGGTAGTTTTCAACAAATTTTTAGAGCAATATTCAATTTATATGAAATTAAAGTCGGATTTTCTAGCTATAATCCAGAGGAAGAAGTACTAGAAAGAGTGCCTTTTAAAGATATAGATAGTTATATTTTGTATGATAAGTATTCTGATTGTTGTGAATCGGCTTTATGCGAAGGAACATATCATTATCTTTTTGATGAGTCTACATATTTTGCTATTTCTGATGTAAAAAAATATCAAAAGCTAGCTAAAGATCAGATTATGTATAAGAATCTGGTAGCTCAAGGCATTAATAGTGCAATACTCGCTCCTATAAAAAGTGGTAATAAATTACTGGGGATTTTAGAAATCGTATCGCCTAATATTCATGAATTGAATAGTATTAATGCTAATAAATTACAGGATGTTATGCCATATTTGGTAGATTCTGTTCTACGTTCTAAATCAAAAACAGAAAATGAGTTAGAGTTGATTATCCAGCAAGAATGTACCTCGATTCACCCTAGTGTACATTGGAAATTTAAACAAGAAGCAAAACGATTTATGCGTGCCATGGTAGATGAAAACCCTGTGTCATTTAGAGAAGTCGTTTTTGAAAATGTATATCCATTATATGGGCAAATTGATATAAAAGGTTCTTCTGAAGCCCGTAACCAAGCCATACAAAAAGATCTGGTGTTACAGCTTAAAGGAATTGCTAAAGTAATTAATAAAGTAATAGAATCAGACCCATTACCTATTTACGAACAATTAAAATATAGAACAAATCGATATATTAATTCTATAACAGAACAATTGCAAGTAGATAGCGAACAGAAAATTTTAAACTTTATTAAAAAAGAAATTACACCACTGTTTAAGCACCTTAAACAAAAAAACGTTGAGCTTGATACACTTATTGATCAATATGATAATATGCTGGATAAAGTTATAAAAACAGTATATAAACATCGTAAAGCTTATGATGAATCTGTTATGCTTATTAATAAAAAGATGGCATCTTTATTAGATCAAAAACAAGATGAAGCACAAGGGATGTATCCACATTATTTTGAACGTTTCAAATCTGATGGGGTAGAGCATAATATGTATATCGGAGAATCGATAACAAAACAGGACAGTTTTAATAAAGTGTATTTGTACAATCTTAGATTATGGCAGTTACAGATTATGTGCGAGATGGAAAATGCATATTATCAAATGAAAAAAGATTTACCTATTGCATTGGATGTAGCTTCTATGGTTTTAGTATTTAATTCTTCTTTATCTGTTAGGTTTAGAATGGATGAAAAAAGGTTTGATGTTGATGGAACCTATAATGCTAGGTATGAAGTTGTAAAAAAACGTGTAGATAAATCCAAAATAAAAGGTACGGATCAACGAGTTACAGAAAAAGGTAAATTGGTAATTATTTATTCTCAACGCTCTGATGAAAGAGAATATATCAAATATCTTAATTTCTTACAATCTAAGAATTATCTCGAAGAAGAAATCGAAATTGTAGAATTAGATAATCTTCAGGGAGTTACTGGTTTAAAAGCATTACGAGTTAATATTCTTTATCATAAGAGTGAAGAAGATAAAGAATTCTATACGTATGAAGATTTGATGAAGGAAATTAATTAAATTAGGAAGAGTTATTATTCCTCCTGATTATTTTTTATAGAATCAAGGATATACTAAATTCATCAAATCAGTATCTACTGTAATGAGTTAAATGCAAAAATAAATGAAATAACAGAGGTTATAATTCCTATCATAAAAACGGTATATGTAACTCTTAAGATCTTATATTTTTTATGCAAAACTTTACCTAAAAAGTAAAGGTCTTTTATCATCGTATCGTAGATATACTCTTTATCATTCATAAGATCTGTCATTGCTGATTTATATTCATCTAATGGCATTTTATGAAAATTTCCGAAAAATAATAGATTAACTTTCTTTTCTTCTATTTCTTTACGAGTAAACTCTCCACTGGTTATATTAGGACGTGTTGCTAATACAGATAATACTATAGAAGCGATACAAAATATAATAAATATTAAAGTTGGATATATGAGGTATTGATTAGAAGGGTTATCTAGCTTAGGTATAAGATTTGATAATGCCAGAGATATAATAATAGCATTCACAGAAAGCAATATATTGGCTTTTGTATCGGCAATATCACTTAGTTTCATATGGTTCCTTAAGGTAACTCTAAATAAAGTTTGTATTCCTTTTTCGGGGTTTTCTTCTCTCAGTATTTTTTTTAATTTTTCTTTTTCCTGTTTCTTTTCCTTTTTTAGTTTCGCTTGTTCTTCCAACATTTTGGTAAGATTTTCTTCTTTTTTTGGTTTCCAGTTAGAAATAGCATATTCAGTATAGTACTGATGTTTGTTTTTAAACAAATCAATATTAGCCTTTAGCCAATCAGAAGGTGTTAAATCTTTAATGGCATTAAGTTTAAATTCACACCTTAGCAGTTCGCTGGTTTCTCCATAATAATCTTTTGCAAAATGAGAAGCATCGGCATCCCGTATAATTTCTTCCATAAGATTAGTAGGAACATGCTCCATTTTGGTCGCCATAATCTGTTCAGAAACTTTATCTATAACCTCTTGAGAAACATTTTGTTGACCTAAAAAAACTTTAGCTATCTCTACACTGTGTTCTTCGTGATTTTTAGAGCTTTTAGAGTACCCGGTGTCATGTAACAAAGCAGTAAGCAATAAAACTTCTTTATCTTCATCAGATAAATTAGTATTATCAATAATTTCTTTTGTACTTTTAAATACTCTTTTGGTATGATCGTAGTTATGGTAGATACATGAGTTAGGGAGCTCTTTTTCAAAAAGTTCCGAAACAAAATGATCTGTTTTTTCTAGTAGAGAAGACATACTTTTAATTTTGCGATAACCAAAATAATTAAAAAAAAGAGATTGTACTTCAAACAATGAATAAATATAATAAGATTCTAATTATTTGTGTTGCTTTATTACTTAGTTCATGTGCAACATACACTCCTCAATATAAAGTCGAAAATTTTGTTCAAACATTACCTAACACTACTATAGAAAAAACATTTTATTTAGTGGGAGATGCAGGAAACGCCAAAATGAACGAGAGCACAAAAGGACTATCGATTCTTAAAAAAGTATTGGATACGGCAAAGACAAAAGATGATTATCTCATTTTTTTAGGAGATAATATTTATCAAAAAGGAATGCCCGAAAAAGAATCTTCAGAAAGAGCTTTGGGAGAACATAGAATAGATGCTCAAATTGAAGCAACTAAGAATTTTGATGGAGATGTTATTTTTATTCCGGGAAATCATGATTGGTACACTAATGGAGTAGAAGGTTTACGTAGGCAAGAGCGATATGTGAACAAAAAAATAGACAATAAAAATGCTTTTTTACCGACAAAAGGATGTCCTATCGAAAGTATGGAAATTAGTGATAAAGTGCATTTGTTGATTTTAGACACGCAGTGGTATTTGGCTAATTGGGATAAGAATCCAACGATAAATGACAATTGTGAAATTAAGACTCGCGAAAAATTCTTTCTTGAAGTAGAGGGCGAATTAAAAAAACACAGTAAAAAAACTATCCTTGTTGCGATGCATCACCCCATGTTTACAAATGGTATACATGGGGGTAAATATAGTTTTGATAAGCATATTTTTCCTTCAAAAAAGAAAATACCTCTTCCGGTTTTAGGTTCATTGGCCGCTCAGATACGATCTCAAGGAGGAGTTTCTACGCAAGATTTATCTAATGTACATTATAATAAGTTAATGAGAAGACTATCTACTATGACAAGGGATTTGGATAGGGTAGTTTTTGTTTCGGGGCATGAACACTCTTTACAGTATATCGATAGTGATGGGTTAAAACAAATTGTATCAGGCTCAGGATCCAAAGTATCGTCGGTTTCTTTAGGGAAAGATGGATTGTTTGCATACCCAGGGCAGGGTTTTGCCATATTAGATGTATATAAAGATGGTTCTTCTAATGTTCGCTTTTTCGGAAATGATAATGGAAATCCAAAATTGGTATATCAGACTATAGTTCACCATAAAGAAAAAGAATTTGATTTTAGTACTATTAAGAATTCTTTTGAACCAGAAGTTTTGGCTTCAATTTATAATAAAGATGAAGTGAAAAAATCAAAATTGTATCAATCGATGTGGGGGGATCACTATCGATATGTATACGGAACTGATATTAAAGTTCCTGTGGCTACTTTAGATACTTTAATGGGAGGTTTTACCATTGATAGACAAGGAGGAGGGCAGGTGACGAGATCGTTACGTCTTATCGATAAAGAAGGAAAACGCTATAGCCTTAGAGCAATGCGTAAAAGTGTTACGCAATTTTTACAGAAAGGAGTATTTAAATATACATATCTCGAAGATGGATTTGATGACACGTTTACAGAAGACCTCCTTTCTGATTTCTATACATCTAGCTATCCTTATGCGTTTTTGGCTGTTGGTACATTGGCTGATGCAATAGGAGTGTATCATGCAAATCCTAAGTTGTATTATATTCCAAAACATCCCGAATTGGGTAAATACAATGAAACTTTTGGTGATGAAATATATTTTTTAGAAGAACGACCGGGAAAAGAGTATAAAAACGAGGTTACTTTTGGAAAACCTGATGATATTGAAAGCACAGATGACTTGTTAAGTAGACTAAGGAAAGACGAAAAATATCAAATGGATGAAGAGCATTATATAAGAACCAGGCTTTTTGATATGATTCTAGGAGATTGGGACCGCCATTCTGATCAATGGAGATGGGCTCGTTTTGATACTAAAAACGGTAAAGAATACAGGCCTATCCCTAGAGATAGAGATCAGGTGTTTTCTAATTATGACGGAATACTTATGGATGTCGTAAAATTTGTGGTTCCTTTGGTTCGTAAGTTTCAGGTTTATGATGGAGAACTTAAAAAAGTAAGATGGATTAACCAATCAGGATTACCACTGGATAGAACATTAACACAGAACTCAGGAAAAGAGACCTGGATAGAACAGGCAAAATATATTAAAGAAAACCTTTCTGATACTGCTATTGAAAAAGCGTTTACCAATCTTCCAGATAACCTTCAGGATGAAACAATAGAAAAAATAAAAAGAGATCTTAAACTCAGAAGAGATAATATTGAAGATATCGCTAATCGTTACTATACATATCTTTCAAAACATGTTATTATTACAGGAACAGATAAAGACGATCTTTTCGAAATATTTAGAGAAGAAGGAAAAACAACAATAAAGATTTCGAGAATAAAAGGAGATAAAAAGCAAAAACTATATAGTGCCAGGAGTTTTACTGCTAAAGAGACTAAAGAAATTTGGATTTATGGATTGGATGATGATGATCGATTTGTTGTAAAAGGAAAAGGAAGTAACCTGATAAAAATTCGAATTGTAGGTGGCCAAAATAATGATACCTATGCGATAGAGAATGGAAGAAAAATAAAAGTATATGACCATAAATCAAAACCTAATACTATAGAGAAAAAAGGTGGAGCAAAATTTATACTAAGTAATATCTATGACTATAATGTATATGATTACAATAAGTATGTAGGAAAAACGAATACAATAACTCCTTTTATTGGTTTTAATCCTGACGATGGACTTAATATTAATGTAACAGATGTATACACGATAAATGGATTTAAAAACAATCCATATCATAGTAAGCATAAATTTAGGGCTGCTTATTATTTTCAGACAGAAGGTTATGATTTGTCATACTCTGGAGAATTTGTAAATGCATTAGGAAACTGGAATTTTCTTATTGATGCGGTGTATACAAGTGAGAATTTTGCACAAAACTTTTTTGGATTCGGAAATAATACGTTTAATCTGGATGACGAACTGGGGTTGGATTATAACAGAGTCAAGCTAGGGATTTGGTCATTTGGGTTAGGTGTTGCTAAAAAAGATCGTTATGGTAATGAATTTTCGGTTAAAGCAGCATTCGAAGGTATAGAGGTTCAGGATACACAAGATCGATTGATTACATCAGGGTTAGATTTTGTAACGGTAGATCCTGTTTTCTTCGAAAGAAAGTATTTTACAAATCTTGACCTAATGTATAAATTCGAAAGCTATGACAATGATATTAATCCTAGCAGAGGAATGTTGTTTAAATTGCAAACAGGAGTTAGAACAAATGTAGAAGATACGAATAGAACATATGGATATATTTACCCAAGACTAGGTTTTTATAATTCGATTACCAGGGATCGAAGATTAGTACTTAAAACAGATGTAATAGCAGAAATCAATCTTGGTGATGATTTTGAGTTTTACCAGGCTGCCAATCTGGGAGGTACAAAAGGGTTGAGAGGATATAGAGAAGAACGTTTTACCGGTGAAAGTGCACTAGCATTTAATGGAGATTTAAGATATAGTTTTAATACATTTAAAACAGGTTTATTACCATTGCAATTAGGAGTTTTTGGTGGTTATGATATCGGTAGAGTGTGGTTAGATGGTGAAGATTCTAATCGATGGCATGATTCTGTAGGCGCAGGTATCTGGCTTAATGCTATAGATACTATTGGAGGACAGTTAGGGCTATTTTCTAGTGATGATGGATTGCGATTTACATTTGGTTTTGGGATGAGTTTATAGAATTCTACAGTGTTGAGAAAACTCCTTATGCTTGAAATTGTCTAATTAATGATTTCTTTTTAATACTATAAAATAGTACTATAGTGATGTGATATTCTATATTTAATAACGTATTTAGATAATTTAAACATAATCATACAAAATTAACATAACAATAACCGTAAACTAAGGTTATTTAGTCTAAATATATATTATTTTTATTAAAAATTACCTCATAATCAGGGTTCGAAAGAATTCTGTTATGGGGTTTTTTTGTGTAAAAATTCAACATAAAAATATTTTAAACCAACTTAAAATCACACAAAATGAAGAAAACAATTTTAACACTTGTATTACTAGGATTTAGTTTAGGAATTGAAGCTCAAGATTTAATCAGTGGAGGACAAAACTCATGGATTTTTCATACTCCAGACGATAATAGGACTACGCTTTATATTGCTCCAAAGACTAATGGAAATTGGGATTGGAGTAAAACAACATCTTTTTTAAATGATGGTAAAGTCAACTTTGCTAATACAATATCTGTAAATGGTAACATTTCAGGAAAAGATATCATAAGTGAAGGACAAAACTCATGGATTTTTCATACTCCAGACGATAATAGGACTACACTTTATATTGCTCCAAAGACTAATGGAAATTGGGATTGGAGTAAAACAACATCTTTTTTAAATGATGGTAAAGTCAACTTTGCTAATACAATATCTGTAAATGGTAATATTTCAGGAAAAGATATCATAAGTGAAGGACAAAATTCATGGATTTTTCATACTCCAGACGATAATAGGACTACGCTTTATATTGCTCCAAAGACTAATGGAAATTGGGATTGGAGCAAAACAACATCTTTTTTTAATGATGGTAAAGTTAATTTTGTTAATAATATATCTATTAGAGGTAAAATAGAAACAAAAGAAATAATAGTAACCACAAGCCCAACAGCAGATTTTGTTTTCGAATCAGATTATCAATTACCATCTTTAGATGATATCGAAAAGCATATAAAAGAAAAAAAGCATTTACCACAAATAGCCTCTGCAAAAGAAATGAAAGAGAATGGAGTTAATGTTGGAGATTTTCAGGTACAACTACTTCAAAAAATAGAAGAACTTACACTGTATACCATTCAACAGGAAAAAGAAATTAGAGAATTGAAGTCTCTAAACACAAAACTTCAAGAGTTAAACCTTCGATTAGAAAAACTAGAATCTCAAAGGTAAAGACGTATAACAATTTAATATTGAATATGTACATCATACAAGAAGTACATAACTAATCTAATATAGTATATAACCAATTTAAATTACACAAAATGAAAAAAATAATTTTATTAATAACCTTTGTAGCTAGTTTGGGTTTAAATGCTCAAAAAAAAATAAAATTAGAAGATAATAGTAATGCGAGTAATTTTTATTTTCATAATAATAAGGTAGGTATAGGGACCAATGTTCCTAAATCTCTACTTCAAATCGCAGGAGGCTCAAATAATTGGAACGAATCTACTCCAGGAACTTTAGTTGGTGCTATTCATTTAGACCCAGAAAATTCAACCAACCATTTTGGAAGTGCTATCACTTTTGGAGCATCAGACACGTCTAATGGAGAAACTGCTCAGGCTGGTATCTATGTGAGAAGTGATGGTAGTTATGGGACAAAAATGTATTTTTCAACAACAGATACCTATGTTTCGGGATCAAAAACAGCGATGAGTATAGATCATAGAGGTATGGTTGGTATTGGAACAATATCTCCAAAATCAAAGCTTCAAATCGCTGGAGGTTCAAATAATTGGAACGAATCTACTCCAGGAACTTTAGTTGGTTCCATTCATTTAGATCCCGAAAATTCAAGCAACCATTTTGGAAGTG
>NZ_AQRA01000016.1 GCF_000626715.1 Aquimarina atlantica
GGTGTTATCGAATAGTTTAGTCCAGTTAACGGTATATTGTCCTGTACCTCCGTTAATGGTTAATTGTATGGTTCCATCACTTCCATTTTTACATCCTACATTACTTACAGCAGGTATGGCTGTTATAGGCTCAGGTCCTTGTACCTGAAAAGATTTAGATTGGCTATTTCCTCCTTGATCAGATACAGTTACCTGGTAGTTTCCTATTCCTACATTGGTAAGAGATGCTTCGGTAGTTCCATCATCCCATAGATAAGTGTAATCTCCACCAGAGTTTAAAAATCCCCCTGTTGCACTGGCGATAAGGTTGACTTTTGTATCCGAACAGTTAACAGTATTGGGCGTCATATTGATAGAGATGTCGATAGGTTCTGGATCGGTTAGAGTGAATGTTTCGATATCAGAACTACATCCATTACTATCGGTTACTACGATGGTATAAACCCCTTCATAAAGGTTGATGATATTTGTATTTGTAGACCCTGAAGGAGGTATAAAGGGATTTCCATCTTTGGTCCAGGCATAGTTTGTATAGTTCCCAGATCCACTAGATACAGAGATTGCGATACGTCCATTATTACCATTAATGAGAGTAGGATTGGTGATGAGTGCAGATAATCCAGTTACATCAGGAATAGTAGGAAATCGTTCGTTAACAGTTATGGGTGCACTAGTAGCTTCACAACCATTATTATCTTTGATAAGAATGGTATAATCTCCTTTGGTTAATGAGTCAAAAAGTGTTTCTTGTTGCCATGTAGTTCCATTATCGATAGAATATTGGTATCGAGGTGATGTAGGCGGTGTTCCTGGTGTTCCCCCATTTGGAGTTACTGTAATACTTCCATCGTTTCCTCGAAAACATTGTACGGGAGAAGGAGTACCACTAACAGATAAAGCGGGAGGAGTAGTTAGTGTAAAAGGATTACTTTCATCATAGGCATCAGGTACTGTATTAATATCATCAAAACCTTCATTGTTACTTTTGGTTTGCCAGAATAGTTTATAGACCCCACCAGGTAAGTTTTTAGGTTCCCAGGTATAGGAAGTCCCGGTGAAATCACTTTTAGTTACTACTTTTGATGCATAACCATCAAAGCTGCTTCCTACTTGTCGATATACCTGTAGATTCATTTTTTCTGAAACACTATCATCAAGTTCTCTATCAAAAGTTACAGTAAAACTACCATTGTCATTGTCATTATGATTGATACTATTACTACATAAAGGTTGGATGTCTATTATTGGGCCATTTAGCGCAGGAGAACAATCAATAAATGATAATGTAATTAGATCAGATCGATCTTTATTTTGAGTTGGATTTTGTACATAATAGACCTGAATTTGGAAATTAGGTGCAGTTCCTACATTTGGAATATCATTATAATCAAAAGTAAAATTTCCTGAATGTTCACCGTAAGGTAGAAGCTCGGTTCGAACACCACCTACAAAAGAATGAACAGAATATTTCATTAATGTTCCACAATCAAAAACCTGTAACGATTGTGTTTCGCATTTTTTTAAACCATTAGAAATAAGATTAGCATTTTGAGATTGTAAAGTGACAATAGGAGAAATCTTTCCAAAACCTTTTGGGGTCTCACAAAAACCAAGATATTGAAATATAGTACAAGAGTTGTCATAATTATTGTAATAATAATCATAAGATCCACAAGTTGGATAAGGATGTATTCTATCTATTACAGAAATATGACCAAATCTATTGATAGGGTTAGCATACTCAACAACTTCATCTTTTGTTTCTGTTATAGGATTAAGATATATGGGGCTAGCAGAATATATTCTATCTAATAATTGATTGTCATTAAATGCACTTAATTCATAATGAACAATTTCAAAGCCATTATTTAAAGGCTTTGGGGCAGTCATGGTAAGATCATACTCTATTTTGTATTTGTGTTGCCCTTGTATCGTAAAAAAACAAAAAAACAAAGAAACAATGAGAAATGTATTTTTAAAATAAAAATACGACTTCCCTGTTATTGTAATTATTATTACCCTCATTTTATTTTCTGGTTTTAATATCTTACTTCAATCTCCTTCCATTCACTCACACTACCATCATTAAATACTGCTTTAAATGCATATGTATATGTAGTATTTGGAGTTAGGTTTTGATCTATCCATCGTTTATCTTCTGGTGCTAATCTTTTATACAAGGTATATGAATCTTCTAAACTCTTTCTATACACCTGTATCTCTATAGCGCTCTCTTCTTTAAAGCGCCAGGTGAGTTGTACAAATTTGCGTTCTCGATCTACAGTCGCATACAATCCTTTTACACCAGGTTGTATTAATTTTCCGGGCATATTAATTACTATTGGAGGGGTTGGCTCACTTTCCAAACCACTCCGATCTACGGTAATTAAGGTATAGCGATATTTTCTACCGGGATTAGCTTTTGTGTCTGTAAAGCTAGTGATAGAATCTACACTTGTCTCATATATTTTCTCCCAAGGCTGAGTTACAGAATCTGTTACATTTTTTCGGTATACTACAGTGGTTGCCCAATCATCAGATGAACTGTTAACCCATGAAAAAATGACAGCACCTTCTTTTATTTCATACGTTTTAAATACAGGTGATGTTGGAGGTATGCGATCTGGTTTTTTAAGTACTAAAGTATCCGAAGGTACAGATTCATTATAGCGATTATCTACTGCGATTAATCGGTAGTAAACAGCTTTGTCGAAAGAAGTCATATCTATACTATCAATAAAACTTTCATTGATAAGATTAGCTTTGTTTAGTTTTGTGAATTCTTGATCTTTACGATAAGCTCTCAAAATATCATATCCTTTTAAATCTAATTCAGCGTTTTTTACCCACTTTAATGCGACTACACCTAATGTATCTACAATTCCTTCGAGGCCTTGTGGTTTTTTTGGAGGAATACTATCTATAGGTTGTACCATGGTAGCAGGAGATTCTTTATAATCCTGATGTTTCCCAAAAGCTTTGAGTTTAAAATAATTAATGTCAGATAGCGGGCCATAAGTAATCTTTTTCTGATTTGGGGGGATACTATCGATTACAGTTTTATAGGGTCCTACTGCTTTTTCGGCACGTAAAAGTTCGTATTTTCTAAGTTTCCACTGTTCTTCTTCGGCAAAAGTCCATTCTAATTCTACTTCATTTTCAGAAATAATATTTGTCGCTGAAAATACAGGTTCAGTTTTTATTTCTTTAAACCCTATTAGTTCTGCTGGATCAGATGGAGGACTGGTTTCACTAAAATAATTGATACCTACAATACGATACCAATATTTTTTACCGTATTGAGGTATAGAGTCGGTATAGGAAACGCCAGAATATGGTGTATCTGCTAATTTTGTAATGGGTACGTCATTAATTTTATTAAAAACCTGGCCATCTTCAGACCTTTCCAAATTGTAAGCCGTATAGTAGGGTAGTAGCTGGTCGTATTCCCATACCAAAACAAATGCATTTTTATAGAAATACCCAAAAAAGTCAGATGGTTTAGGTAGTTCTTCAACATCTTTTGTACTGATAAATACTCCAGAAGGTTCCAAGTCCATTCGTTCTTTTGGGATAGCACTTTTTATATTATAGAGGTATTTTTCATTTTCATTAACATCGGTATCTACATATCCCAGTCCAGCATATTGAGCTACTTCAAAATCTTGATCAATAGCGAATAAAGAAAATCCAAATCGACGGTCTAACTCTTCACTTTCATAAAAAACTCTAAGCAATTGATTCTCCTCTTGATTATCTACCTGAAAAGTTTCTCCATAAATTGCTTGTGCAGCAATAGCCGCCATATCGTTTTCCTGAATGAAATTTTCCCAGTCTTTAGGAGGTCTGGGTTTAATAGTATCTCCAGAAATTATTTTCTTTTCAGGATTGGTTAAAGGTTTTCCATCACGCAGAACCGTGGTACGTTCTACAACAAAACCGTATTGATTGCTATATTTCCAGGCATACTTATCAGTTACTGCCCAGCGCAATAGTATTGCATCTTTTTTTGCGAAAGCTTTTACTACTATTTTTTTAGGAACTTCTGCACTTTTCTCTTGTGCAGACAAGCAAATGCTTAAGCTTCCAAAAAGTAATATTATATATAGTATGCAATATTTTAATCTCATCTATTTGTTTTTTCTATTTGTTAGATGTTATCACATCGTAATCATTTCAATGGTATAGAAATTCTTACTTATGCTTATTTCATTAAAAATAATTTTTATAATCTACCTTGATTTTGTTACCAGATGTCTTGTTTGGCAGTGTATACTGAAACTCTACCTGGTATTTTTCTACATTAATATATGGGAATATTCCATCTATGATATATTTAAATTTTTGATAAGCATTAGCGTCTATTGGATTAGTATTTAAATACCTGTTTACAACTACATATTGTAGATGTACAAAATCTTCTTTATATGCTGCGGCAAGGTTCCATCTAAAAGGAAAACGTTCTTTTAAATAAGTATTCTCTGGATTATTTTGAACGTACTCGCTATAGGTTAGAGAAGGCTTAATGTTTTTCATTGGAGGTGTTCCCAAAATAGCTTCATCTCTATTTACTCGAATATCAGTATCCAAAGGATAGTTTTGATAGAGGAGAGGATAAATTTCTTTTTCATAATAATAATCAGATTTCATTCCTACACCAGACATTAAAGGTTTGTTTAAACTATATCGAGTACCCAACACTTCATTAACATCAAAAGGTTCGAATTTTGCAATTCGTAATTCCATTTGTGCAGCATTAGAAGAACCATCCATAAAAGTATAGTAGTCTGTTATATTCATTGCTCTTATTTTCTCTTTGAAGGTGTTAAATCTACTTGTACTAAAATTGAACTCTAATCGTGTTAAAGAAGCATTCGTAGAAGCATTTCCTGTAAGTGTATTTTGAGAAATAGATACATCATCATTTACATTGGTATACGTCTCTTCTGAAACTCCACCATCATTATTTCCCGAGTTTAATTTTGAAGTTAATAGTTTATAAACAATTCCTGTTTCATTAGGTAATTTAGGAAGAGGGAAAGTTAGGGTATTGTTTGTAGTATCATAAGAAAACTGGACTTTCATGGATTGTCCATTTTCGGTAATAAAGAACAGTTCGTCTTTAAACCCTTCTGTACCAAATAAGTAATCTTGTCCTCGTTCTAGCTGTACGTATCCTGTGTTGCTTTCTTTAGGAAGAACATAACGTTGATCTACTATCGGATACATGTATTCGATATTTTTATAAGGGATTTTTGTAGGGGCTTTACCTGTAGTAAAGTTTACTGTTTTCTCTTCTACTATAGGTTGTCCATTTTCGAGAACGGCTACCCATTGGCCTCCTTTATATTCATTAAATTGTACTTTTACAGTAGCGGTTATTTTTTTCTCGGGAGGCAAAATATCATCTGGTTCAAAGATCATTATGTCTTTATTGCTGTTCCATACTTGTTCCCCGGCAAGGGTAGTAGATCCATCTTTTATTGCAATTTCTTTGAGTTCTACCTGATATTTTTTAGTTCCAAGATCATCACTAATTTCTACAACTTGGCCAATAGGTACATTAAAAGCAACCTGTACTGCTTCAAACACATCTACTTTGTCACTGTTATTTTCTGGAGAAATATCAGATATAATGACTACTTCCTGTAACCCTGTTTTACCTACAATTTCACATTCTTCTCCGATAGTAACTTTAAGTCGGGCCTGTACGGTTACAAGACCTAATATCCTTACTTTTACACCGGCATAACCTTTTACAAACCATGGGTTTGGTAACTGACCTTGGGCCAAAACTGCTACTCCTGCTTTTAGGATAGGAATTCTTTTTCTAAAGCCAAAAATTTTGATTTGTGCACCAATTTCTCCTTGCAGAAATGCATAGAGTTGCCCTGTCGCATACCATCCGTCCATACCTAATGGTCCTGCTTTTCCTTTACAATGAGCATCTCCAAAATCTTTGATCATTAAATCAAAACCAACACCAGCTCTTACCGATGCATAGATTATTCCCCAATCGAAACTTTTTCCTATTTCTACATATGCCCCAAAAGCATACCCGGTACCTTGTGCTAATTGACTGTTAAAGTTTCTGCCAAAAAGAAGTTCATCTCCACTAAGGTTTAAAATATCTATAACTTCTGGTTTTGGTAAAGCAGGATCGGGGAGAATTGTTCCGGTCATATAGTACAAATCAAATGCAGCATCAAACGGGCCTATAGGGATACCAGCGACACCAAAACGCTTGGTAGGAGTACCGATATAGATGTACCAATCGTCTGGGGCATCATAAAATTCTATATATCCTAATCTGTTTTTCTCTCCAGCACCTTTGATTTGACCAAGATTTAGGAATACATCAAACATTCCCCAATATGTGTCATTTCTAAAATCGAAATCGATGGCTAATTGTGCAGCAAATTGTTCTTTACCAGTTAAGATATTAGGAAATACTTCGGTAGCAAAATATTTAATACCTTCCTTATCAATAGACATCTCATGAAAGTTGCTGATTGATTGTTCTTTTTCTGCTAATTTCTTCTGCATACCATCTACGGTGCCAAAAGGGGTGTTACTACCACTACTACCTCCAGAGGTCATTAATGCAGCGCCTCCGTAGAATCCTAATCTACTAATCCCTCCACCAGCAGAAGGGCTGTTAAAGCTCATTTCGATAGCGAAAAGCCCTGTGAAGGTTGCAGATTTTTTTACTTCAAAAGCAGCCATAGCTTTAAAACCAAAATCAGTATCTATATCGGGGCGATAATAGATTCCCGACATGCTTTGTGCACGTTCATCCATCCCTGCTTTTCGCATGTGATGATAGACTCCACCACCAATATCATGAATTTTTAAACTCTTTGTGCTTTTGTTAGAAAGAGGTCTGCCAAAAGCATCAACATACCAGTATCTAAAATCATCTTGTTTTCCGAAAATTCCTTTAGCCTCCAATTCGATTTTCAGACTTTCGGCATATAGTCTAAGTTTACCAGATAATCCTTTCCCATATACTGGATTATCTCTAAAAAAGGCAAGCTTACCATAAAATTCAAAATTTTTGCGTTTTACATCAACCTCAACTTCATCGATTTCAATTTTATCGAATTGCCATTTTAAATAATCACCTTCCTGTAATTTACCTATGATACGAAGCCTAACATCTCCTTTGATTCCTGATTTATCGAGATTGAGGTAACTATTAAGGCCTATTTCTGCACGATCATCTTCATATACTTTTGCTTTGATATCATAAAACCCTAATTGAAACCCTGCAATTTTGGGCAATGCAATAGTATCTTTGAATCCCATATATTTTATAGAGAGATAGGGACGTGTTTTGGTTTGAATTTTAAAATTTTGAAAGGAGAGACCATCAAAATTAAGAGATTCTATATCACTTGCATCTCTATTTTTATCTTGTGATGATATGGCATTTAAGGAATCTTTTTGAGCTTTATTAAAAGCCATGAGCCCAGTAAGGTTGGCTTCGGGATAAAACTTTCCGTTTTCTACTTCCATTTTTATGTAGGACTCGGGAAATAGCTTTGCTTTACTTTTAAAAATATTAAAATCTACATCATCTGTTACTTCTACCCGAACACTATAACGTTGATCTGCTGTAATCAATCCTTTATACCCCAAAGCTCCATTACTACTAGAATCTGATTTACTAATGGGTAGTACCAGTTCTCCGCTGAAATCAGCTTTTATAAAATGGTTAACTTGTATATCTACATTTACAGAATCTAGTGAATATTGCCATTTACTTGCATTCCCTTCATTAATAGAAAACAAATTGGATGCAAAAAAGTTTCCAGAAACTCCGAAATTATCGATGAGTAAACCTTTAGCTCCAAAAGAAATACGTTTTTCAGATTTTGTAATCTGAAATTCTGGAGGTAGGGTAACACTTACTTCATCACCATAAAAGCCACGCCATAATTCTTTTTGATTAGAAGGAATTAGTTGTTGCTCATCATAAATTTTAGGAAAATCTACTAGCGGAGAGTTCTTGGTATCACTAAGATCTAATACTACATTGTGCATTTTGAACGCCCAGCCCGGTAGAGGTTTAAGTTCGAATTTTGGTAAATCCAATTCGATTAAAAGATCTTGTAAAGAGGTGGCTACAAAACTGAAACTGGCTCCAACATAGCTTTCGTTACCGGCAGGATTTTTACCGTCTTGTGGTTTTGTTTCTCCCGGAAATTTTTTGGTACCATCATCATTTAATGGGATTGCTACTGTTTTAGCAATTCGCACATCGGCTTCTAGCCCTATTTCTTTTACTTTACCTGTACAATCTATGGTAATATATGTTTGTTTTGTTGCACTACCATCACTCTCTAATCCTCCTTTAAATGTGAGAATCCATTGTCCGCCGCTTTGCCCTATCGGAAAATCACCTAACAGGTTTAATTGTGCTTCGCCATATATTCCTCCTTCATGAGATAATTTTACATTATTGGCTCCAAAAAACAATTCGGTACTTAATTCACCCAATGTAAGTTTGGCAAATAAGTCGACTTCAGAATAGTTGGCATGTAACTTGGCTTTTACAATACCAATAGTAATCGATGAATTTGTAGATACCTGTTTTTTGATTCCAACGGGAAATTGAAGTAATTCTTGACCACTTATAATATTGATAAAGTTTTCCTGCTTTTCTATTTCTTTAAATAGTTCTTTGGCTTTACTCACCAAAGAATCTGTTTTTGGAGTAGGTTTATAGATTTTTTTAATATAATCTTTGGTAAACTCTGCCAATCCCTGAAAGAAATTTTCGGTAGGAGCGCCTGTCGAAGGGGTTTCTAACTCTGGAAAAGACCGAAACTGCTTAGTGTCGTATTTACGTAAAGCATAGGCACTACCCACCTGATCCTTTATACGTTTTGCTTTAAAAGCCGCTAATCGTTGCACTGCCAATGAATCTAGTCCTTTGGTTATAGGACTTTTATATGGAGGTGATATCATATTCTTTTTGGCAACCGATAGCGAATCTTTACCAGTATTGGCAAAGCAGGCTACCGATAGGAGCAGGGTAAGTAAGAGTATATGGTAGTTTTTCATTCGATTTTGGTTTACTTTCTACTATTGTTTGATGTTTTTATTTTTTGCCTTTGATTACTCCACAAAATTTAGAGACTTTGTGGTGTGGTTATCTATATTCTTTATATTATTTTATCTTTTTCAAAAATATGGAGTGTATTACTCGAATCTAAAATGTACAACCTTGTACCATGTACTTTTATATCTGTTATTATTGGGATTATATCTCCACTATTTATTTCTATGTCAGTATGCCATAATAATTCTTTTGTTTTTAAATCGATAATACCAACTGTACTATTTTTTTCTTGAGTAAAATACAGATGATTGTCTTTGATCACATAAGTACTGGAAGAAAAAGAAAATGGTATTTGCCAGATCATTTGATCCTCTGGTTTATGTATTTTTTTATCTAACACCAACAATTGTTCCTGTAGATCTAAATTTGTTACTTCAAATGTTTCAGGATTTAAAATTTGTACTTGTTTATCCTTGATAGCATATATTTTATCTTCAAATGTGGTTAACCAGCCTCCAAATTTTTTACTTTCCCATAATACTTCTTTAGTTTCTACATCTAAACAAAGTGTGATACGTTCATCGGTTTGATGACTACTATCGAATAAAAAGAAGAATAATTTATTATTTATTATTTGTGGCTTTCCATATATCTCAGTGTTAGTTGTTTTAAGTAATTCAGAAATGTCTTTATTCCAAAAAACTTCACCTGAAAAAGGGTTGTAAAACTCTATTTTTTGAGAAAAAATAAATGCTTTATCTTTTTTTAGAATTTGATGAGGGTAATATGGTTTGGATGGAAAATCATTTATCTCACCACTTTCTAAGTTTATTACATAAGTTTTTCGCTCTTTATTTACTTTTCCTATGTTGAAGTAAAACTCATCTACCAAAAAACCATTTGCTAATCTAAAAGTTCCCTCAAGATTTATGGACTTATCTGAAAAGTATAGCTTTATTTGCTCTGTGTTATTCGTAATTAGATTATTATTCTTAACCAAAAATGAACTAATACCTTCTTCAATTATAGAGCCTTCCGGTTGTAATATTAACTTACTTTCTTGTTGAAAAACAAGCTCATTATTGAAAAAATCAAAGCTAAATATGTTTTCTAATCTATTTACAAGTCTCATATATTTGGGAAAATTTTAGAAAACCAATCATCATTATTTTTTAAAAAAGTAATTAAATCATCATAGTCAAGTATTGTTAGGTTTGGATCTTTTTTACGACCGTAACTCTGAAAAAGCCGCATCATTTTATCTTTTGCAGAATTAAGATTGGTAGTAGGTTGAAAATCTAAATTTTCTATCCAGTTTACAACTTGATTTTTGGTTAATTTATTAGTTTGATTTGTATTCCATTTAATACGCCATTGTACTTCATCTAATGAGTTAATAGAATGCATATCTCTTTTTACAAACTCTCGGATAAAGGTGTCTTTTCCTAATGGAGCATTACTCGATAACCATTTGTACTCTAGGTTTATTCCTGGAGAGCTTCCAACTTTTAAATCGACTCTTTGAGTGGTCCCATCAAGTCCTGTAACAGGATGTTCTACTGCTATTTTTTTGTTTTTCACTAAGTTTGGATTAGCAGCTACATCTTCCATTAGCCAATAGCATGCTTGTCTGTTAACTCCTGTAGGAATATCATTTACAATAAACCTATTGAATAAATAAACACAATTATCACACTGGACATTGGATTTGTTCAAGGTAGATACAAAATCTTCCATATTCTTAAGAACAGCAACATATCCTTTTCCTCCACTGGATTTGTTATACCAAGTTGCAGCTTTTGCCAAGAAATCATCAATGTTTTTTATGTTAGGAATTTGTAACCCTTGAACAAAATTTACAAACTCATCACTCGACCGTAATCTCCTCACTGTGTTCAGAGCGTCGATATTATACCTTAGTTTTGTCTTGTTTGCATAATGCAATATTTTGTACGCATCATAATTTTCTTGAGGAGCATTTTTAAAGAAAGTTTTAAACTCCTGAGAAACATTTGGCTTTGCTAAATCTTTTAATAATTCTTTGAACCAACATGGTTGATTAGCAAAAATGTGAGAGGCGAATAGTAAAAAGAATACTATTACAAAGGATTTATATATTTTAAATAAACTTTTCATTTTTTCTAAAATTTATATAATATCTTAATTACAAATAATGTTAGTCTTG
Organism: Aquimarina atlantica; assembly: GCF_000626715.1. Lineage (GTDB taxonomy): Bacteria > Bacteroidota > Bacteroidia > Flavobacteriales > Flavobacteriaceae > Aquimarina > Aquimarina atlantica. Next base: position 11,253 of record NZ_AQRA01000016.1, read on the forward strand.
TTAATTCCTCTAAAATGCTTCCAGGCACTAAAGGCGTCTTCATTCTTTAAGGCTTCAAGTACTTCGTCTGAAGCAGTTAAAAAATCTTCTTTAAAGAGCTTTTTCAAACTATCAGATAAACCATCATATTTTGCAAATAGCTTTTTCTGTTTTAGAATTGCAATAAAATCACTAAGTCCAGATGCAGCAGGTAATTTTGCCTTTACTTCAGAGAAATAATCATTCAGAGCTTTTCTATGCGAAACATTATTTAGTTTATTAATTTTTGAATCCAGGGAACTTACCATGTTGTCTATTCCTTTTATTGACGTACTCAATTGTGGTAAGGAAGCAATAATGGCGAGCATTTGTAATTTGTACCTGTCTTGAGGACTAAGAGCACTTTCGTTAAGTACATTTCCTAAAATACCTGCTGCATTTCCTATTAAATCAGAAGCTACAATGGCTTTTCTTATATAATTTCCTGCCGTAAATAATATTTTAAATTCTCCTACTCCCACGAACAATAAAACACCATCTACAGCTGTCCAGGCTATTTTTTCTGCAACAATTTTTCTATTGCTTTTGCTCATTGCATAAGCCTGGATTAGTGGCATAACCAAAACATCACCTTTTTTAAAGTTTTTATCTAAAAATTTAAAATTGTCAGCAGCATATACAACCATCATTTGATTGTAATCATATGATTTACCCGTACCATTTATTTTTATTTTTGTTTTACTTTCTATAGAAGCACTGAAATTATCAAATTGTAACATGTTGGATTCTAAACTCAGAACTGAGGTATAGTTTTTGATTTTTCCGTCTTTGTTTAATATTTGATCAAGGTCAACTTTATTATAATAGTTGGAGTTAAAGGCTTGTCCTCCCATCCATACAAATGCTTTTGCTAGCGTTGTGAAATTTTCATCTTGTTTTAGTTTTTGATGAATTTTGTCTATTCCAATGTTTTCTAGTGTATGTAAAACAGATACGTCTTCTTTATCAAAACTGGCTAATAACTTTAATATAGAATTGTCTATTTTTTCAAAATTTATAGATATAGAGTTATTAGAACATTCAAAATATTTTTCTAATACCGAAAATTTAGTTTGTTTATCAACATCTTTTAATGAGGTAGAGCTTTCATTTATATTAATATGATTTAGAATGCTATTCAGGTTATTACAAACTATATCCGCGGTACTCCAAAAGTTTTGATTTACTTCTTTAGTATTTTGAATATGTAAAGAAAACTGTGTTTTAAATATGTTAAGAAGTTCTTCTGTTTTATCTGGATATAAATTAGCTGCCATTTCATTATCTCTTAAATATCCAGCCCATGAAAATGCATTATCAACTTGAGCTTGAGTGAAATCGTTTGTTTGTTGATTACTGCAATAGGAATAAAACCTTCCTGGTTTTACCCATGACCATTTTCTTCCTAACCCTGAGTCATTAACAGAACAATCAATGTCAAAAATAAATCCTGGTACTTTTAACTTAATACGATTTCCTTGGGTAAAGCTTGAAAAAGCCTCTTTATTTTCAAATCTCAATGAAGCTAGTTCAAAGACTATTTTGTAATCTGTAAGATTTTTACAATCATCGATTAGCATTTCTGAGAAAAATTCTACAATACCTCCAATTTTCTCTCGGTTATTTTCATATTCTTTCATAGATGCCAATAATAAACCTATAAACTCTTTTTTATTGGCATCTTTTATATCGTTATACTTTGCTTTTATTAAAGTGTTTATTACCAACCATTTGTTGGGGTCTTCTTTAAGGTTTTTAAATTTGTTTGCAAGAACTTTTAACAACCTATCTTGATTATCTTGTTCTCCAAATAATGAGAAGGTAGCATTTTGGACTTCTTTAAATACATTACTTAGATTTCCATCTTTATTAAGAAGGCCGAATAAGCTTTGTATATCTTCTTTTTTAACAAAAATTAAAAGTTTAACAAGAGCTCTTTCCTTTTGTTCTTTAATCGAACCTTTTGCTAATTTCTCTATTAAGTTTTCGAGTATATCGTAAGCGACATTATTAAATACACATTTGTACTTAATATCATTAATAGTTTTTACAACAACGTCAATATCCGTTTCAGTAACCAAAGCATTGATCTTGTCTACTTCTGGTTCTACTAATTCTTTGATATCACTTGATGAACAATCTATAGGTATTTCGAACCAACCATTATTACTGATATTAGAACTACTACAGGGAACCGGGCGGGACTTGGTCTTTGTGTGATTGGCTATTAAAGCATTTACATTATTAGCCTTTTGTTCAGAGGTTAAACTATTGGAGGTAAGTTGTTCAAAATGCTTGCTGATATCTTTATATTCTAATTGTATTGATCCTTTTTGACCACACCCTGCATCCAAATTGTAGAATAAATTTATTTTTGAATCGTATGATATGGTATTTTCTGGGGTCACAGGGTAACTTTTTTCTGGATTATCTTTATCAACATATTTGTTTTGAGTAAAATCCCAATTATAATATGTGTCTGATTCACCATTTTTACCTCTTACAATAAAACCGGGCAATGTACCTGTTATTTTTTTCTTGGTTGGGTTTACATAGAGTGTCGAAGATTCTCTTATAAATACAAATTTAAAGTTGGGGGCTAAGGCATAACTGCCAGCAAATTCGTTACCACTATCATCCTGAAACAAGTATAATTTTAGGCTAGGATCACTCATCGTTGCCCAATTAGGGTAACCTAGTTCGGTACCATTACCATAATCCATTAGCCAGGTATTGGCCTGTCCAGAATTATCAGAATCTTCACCAAAAGGATGCGCTAGAGTATATACCCCATGTCCTAACTCGTGAGCAGCAACTTTAAGAGCAGAATCTTTCTTTTCTAAACCTTCTCCCAAATGACTTTCAAATATAAAGCCCCATTGCCTTGTTTTGGGCATAAAACCGCTTAATGGTTTCGATACACTAAGGTCTTTGCCTAATACAAAAATGAAATACTGCCGGGAGTCGTAATCTGGATATTGTTTTTTAAATTCCTGATAAATATTCTTAAGTTCAGTCGGATAATCTGATAATAACCCACTTCCGTCATAATCTATAATATTATTGTTGTTTTCATCCCAAGAGTTTTGAGCTATTGTAATATCTATAACATCAGATTTGACTTTGAATTTTCCACCAGCACGACCAAAAATATCGTTTAACTCTGCTTCGAAATTAGTTATAGCATTTCCTCCATTTACAGTTACGACTTGCACTGGTACTTCTGTATGTTTCTTAATATGATGAACAAAGAAACTTGCAGCTATTTTATATTTATTATCAGTAGGATCTAAATATGTGACAACACACTCTTCGGTACGATAAGGATTAGCACCAGATACGGTTATTTTATAGGTATTTGTTCCTGCTATTCTTTCATGTTTTATCGCTTTATTTTCTACCGTTTTTATAATGAGACTATCGATATTTATTTTGGCATCGCTAATTTCGATATCTGCATAAAACACATCATCTTCTCCTTGTACAGCTGCTTTATGAGCTGGGTAATATGATTGATCGGCAGAAGTATTTATTTTAGGGTATTTTGAGGTCTCATAATCATTATTAACCTGATCCAGGGCAAAACGAGTATCACTATCTGTTCTAAAAGTAACATTAACAATATCGTTTGTGATCGTATCGACATATGGATCATCTATGGTACCATCATGGGTGCCTGATCTAATACCATCTGCATTATTTGAAGTCAATGGAGGGGATGGATCCCCCTGGCCAGTCTGTGTAATATTACCTTTATCATCTACAGTCCATTCATCTCCACTGGCGTCGGTGATGGTATATGTATCTCCTTCATCATAATCAAAAGTATCTTGAGTGCCGTCTGGTTTTGTAATGATTATCTGTCCATCGGTAATGCTAATATCATTGGTGTCGATATCATAATCCAATTGAGGAATTTCGATATTATCCCCACCTGTTACGACATCTGCAATATCTTCTACAACATCAATAACCTCATCAACATCAAGAATATTTCCCCATGAGGGATCATACACGGTTACGACTGTACCTTCTGCAAGCTGGCTTTCATTATTTACAAATATATTTGTGAAGTTTACAGCTACTTTAATGTTTTTAAAATAAGGGAAAGAGACATATCCTTTTCCAGAGAACCGACCATTACTTCCATTAGCTTCTATTACCTTAACCGGAAAATCTCCTGCTTTAAACATGTTGCCAGGTAAAAGCTGTTCTAGTGGTTCCATATTTTCGATATTCATATCGGGAGAAATACCACAATTAATAAGACTGGTTTCATCACTTTCTTCTAGTGTGGTAAACGTTTGAACAATAGAATATTCACTTTCAGAGATAAGACATTTTTTATTTACCTGGTACTCATAGGTTGTCCCCGGGCGTAAATCCCATAGTGTTATCCAATTACCACTGGTTCTAGAGAAAAACCATTCATTATTATTTCCTTTTTCGCGGTAGCGAACTACAAATTCTGGGACATCGGTTGTAAAGTCATCCCATAATATATTTACTTGTTGTGCTCCTTTTACTTCGTGTCGTGCATTATTAGGAGTATCACAGGGTGCTACATAATTAAACCAGTAAACTTCACTAAAACCATTATTTTTAAATAGTCCTATTTCTTCTGCACCATTTAATGCTTTGGCCTGTACCCTCCATGCATATCGTTTGTTTGGTAAAAACAGAGGATCTGCAGGACTATATAAGTAAGAAGTATTTGTTGTTGTAGTTTGAAAAAATGGGGGAGACGCTAAAAATGCAGCTTGTGGGTTTATAGTTTGATCCCAGATTTCTACAATACTCAATTCATACTGTACATTACTCACATTGATATGTCTTGGGGTCCATTGAAACATTAAGTTTAATGGGTTTTGTTCGGTAATATCATCCCGATTATAAGGAGTGACTAATAGTGGTGGTTCATTCTGAAAAATATATGTTGTAGCACATGTTTTTTGAGATATACGTGCACCGGTAAGTGAGTCAAAAACCTCAAAGCAGAACTGGTAAGAACCTTCTGGTATGACTTGCCCATAAGCCGTTGGTGATATCCCAGTGATATTTTCAAAAGTAAAGTAAGGAGCAAGTTCTACATTGGTTAATGTTAGTGGGATACCTCCTTCTATAAATAAAGAAGGGGCTCCAATAACCACATCTTTACTCTGAAAAGCAATCCCATTACCTTCAAAATAAGCCTTTAATTTAATCTCGCGATTTGCAACAGACAGGTCATTTAGAATGATCTGGAGTCGTAAAGGACTATTCGTAGAGGATGCATCTGCATATGAAGAAAAATAAATAGGAGCAGGAGGTATTGTTTGAGGTAGCAATGTCACCGGAAAAGTCTGTGATCGTATACCTTGCAATGCAAAGAGTGCAATAAGGAACAGAAAGTGTAACCGTTTCTTCATGGGTTAAGTTGGTTTTAAATCTTATCTATATATCTAAGTTCGAACTTATCAGGATTTACCTCTTCAAGCGACTTATGGTAGTAGAAATCAATGATTTGGACTTCCAAATATAAGTTAATTTTTTTAACATCTTTTTCTTTTTCGTATAACCTAAAAGCGTTTTTTGCTTCACGTTTTTTAAAGGCAGCAATCAGATCATCTGGTTTTTTAACCACTTCAAAACTAGTGTACCTGTCGAATTTCTTTTTCATCCATCGGTGGCCTACTAATTTTTTCTGTCTGTTGTCAAGTTCTTTTTTAAGTTTTTCTATTTCTTTTATAGTATTAGGAGATTCTTTTTTAAGTGCATCCAGTTCTATTTTGGTTTTTACAAAACTTCTTTCAAGTTTAAAATCAATAAACTGCATATCTTCTTTTAAACTTTTAATAACTTCATAGAGTATAGTGTCGTAAGCTTTTAAGAAATCTTCATAACTATAAAGGGCTGCTAAAAACTCTAAAGCTTTTTCTTTATACAATTCTGATTTTGTTTGTTTTTTTACTGTAGCAAATAAGAAATTAAGATCTCCCTGTTTTTCTTGAGGGATATTTACAAATCTTGAGCTATTTTTTACATTAGTAAGTTGCTCTGTAATTTCTGGGATAGTACCACTATAGACTACAGATCGATATCTAAACTGTAATTTGCCTAACTTGGCTATATCTTCTTCATTTAAAAGTTCTCTATTACGTTTCTTGAACTTTATTTTGAAAGTATCAAATGTATATGTGTATCCTAAAGTTGCTGTAAAATCTGTATTGCTTCCCGTGGTTGTGTTTCTAAATAGTGAAAGCAGATTTAGATTTAGATTATGGCTTTCATAAAAAGAATAATTACCTCCCAATCTAATATTATAAATATCATTTTGTTTTTCACCATTATTAAATGCAGCATTGTAAGAGCTTGAGAAATTAGTTCTTAGTTTTTTATCAAAAAAAGATTTGGTAGCAGTAAGCGTAGGTCCCAAGGTTAGATTGTCGGTCGCACCTACAGTATTGTAAGAAACATTGGCAGCTAGTGAAAAATTAAGTGAGTTTTTGGGATATCCCAAAGTGTATGCAGAAGCAACATTATAAAACTTTGATAACCCATTCTCTATAGTTCTTCCATCTTGTTTATTGTCAGAGCTTTGATAGGTGAGATTTATATTAACTGCTTGTTGTTGACTTTCTGTTTTTTTTAGCGTGTAATTAATTCCCAGATTTGCATTTTGAGATATTTGGCGATAATTAAGAGTATCTATGTTATCAAATTGATTAACCTCGTTAATAAAATCAAATTGATCCTGAATATTAGTATAAGATTGAAAATTGGAATAACCGGCATTAATAGAAAGTTTTTCAGAACTTGTATATGTAACATTAACCGCGCTTACGATACGTTGTAGTTCTGAGCTTTTGGTATCATCTAGATTATCTCGCTGAAGTCCCGCATTAACATTAAGATTAACCTTATTATTAAATATACTTTGAGAGGCATTTAAAGTTATATTTTCGAGATCATTGTTAAAGTAATATGCGCCAAAAGTTCTATAATCAGGATCAATACGTTCATATCCAACACCAACAGAACCATTGCCAGCAGGGTAGTCCAGTTGGGCTTTTAATGCATTATAATAATTTGTGGTTAAGTTCTCGTTTAATAGAAAAGAAAGAATTCCTGTTGTCGTTCGCGATTCTGATGCCTGAGTATCTTCGGTAACTCCCGATATTGCGTACTCTAAATTTATTTTAGCTTTTTCAAATATTGTAAAATTAGTTTCTGCACTTACCACGGCGTTTTCCTTTGGGGTTAATTCTAATTCTACAGGAAATGAATTTTGAATTGAAGTTTCGTCATCTTTTGCAGTAAAAAATATAAGTCCGATTGAAGCTTTTTCAAAAGCATAAGAAGTTTTAAACCCAAATCCCATTCGCTTATAAGCGGGTATTGCTTCAGGAACTTCGGGATTATATTCAGATTCTTTAAGAAATCTACCGTATAATGCACTTATCTTAAAAGGGCCATTAGGAGTAAGGTCAACTCCTCCTCCAGTAAATTGATGACCACTTAGGGTGTATGGAGAAAAAGTCATAGCGACATCTCCAATATGAGTAGCAACCCATTTATACGAAGGATGAATACTTAAACGATTTATTTTGAAAGGTGTACTATAACCAAAATCTTGATTAGTATATGAAAAAGATAATGGAATGTTATATACCCCGCTAATATTAAAATTAAGATTACCATTTATAAAATATGTAAAAGGATCTCGATTTGCAGTACCATCATAAAATACACCATTACCAGAAATACCACCATTAAAACGAAGTAAGGGAACTTTTCCTATTTGCTCGAGATTTTGACTTGAAGCAATTAAAGTAACGCCTAGAAAAAGGATGAGTAGTTTTAGTTTCAATATGTAATAGCTCTAAGTTGGGAATTAATTTTATTATAAAATTAACATAACAAATATAGATCAATGACCTATTGAAAACAAGAAGTGTTATTTTAAATTTATGAGAATGTGCTAAAGATTTATAAATCTTTAGTGGTTAAAATGCAGATTTTGAAAAGCTTGTGTTTGTTTTGTTAAAAAGGGGAATAAGCAATTATATAAGGTTATTCCGTAAAAAAAGCGCAGTATTTTTAAATATTGAACCTTTAGCTATAGCGAAAAAGTGATTAAACTGATTTTACTGTAAACAGTATGATTGCAACTTTCTTTTTGCTATATTTTACTTTTATGTAATGTTACTATAAAGAATAAACAGGGTACAATAATCAAAGTTAAAAATGTAGCTATAATTAGCCCATATAAACTGTCCATGCTAATGACTCCCATAAAATTATATTACCACCAATCTAAATGTACTTTGGGATCTCTTGTACTGAATATGGAGAAGAAATCTAAATTGAATCCTATAGCTAATGGTATCAATCCGATACCCTTAATTTTAGTCTAGCAGCAGTTAACTTTGATCAATCTAAATTTAAAATATTTCCAAAGATTAGAGACATATAGTTTTTGAAATAGGAGAAGTTGTAACCTACACTATTATTTCTATTGAAAATCCAGATAAAAGTGTTCATTATCTAGTATCCATAATAAAAGAAGATACCCCAGTTCAAGAAGAATTGAAAATTGCAGGTTTTAGATTCTCAAAAAGTAAAAACCCAGCCCTAGAATTATTTTTTGAATTAAATCACTTCATTATGTAGACTTTATAATAAATTCATTATGATTAAGTTAGAATGAAAAGCAAATAATATGAGTGAAGCTTCATTATTGATTATAATCTATTTTAAATAAAACAAGGTCAAGACTTTTAAAAACTTACTAAAATAGAATTACTGTCAAAAAGTGACATAATTACTGTTAAAAAGTGAAACTAATTATGGAAGAAGAATCCCTAATTTCGTCGCATAATACAAACTCACTTATATTAAAGATAGTCAGCAAGTGAGAAACAAAATTATATTTTCCCCAGACGGCTTTTATACAACAGTATAGAGGCCGTTTTTTGTTTATTTTTTTAAGTTATAGACGCTGTTTCGTAGTAATAGAAGTTTTCCTGCCGCCTTTTAGGATTCATTTATCACCATTAACTAGAAGATATAAGAACTAAACAAAAAAAGTCACGGTATAAGCCGTGACTTTTTTGTACTTAATTTTATAAAATGTTATGCTGTTGCAGTGACTGCTGGTATTACTGCAACTTTCTTTTTACTAAATCTTACTTTAATTCTATGTATGATAAAAAACAGACATGGTACGATAATCAGAGTTAAGAATGTTGCTATAATCAATCCATATATTACTGCCCAGGCCAATGGTCCCCAGAAAATCACATTATCTCCTCCTAAATAAATTTTGGGATCAAAACTAGAAAATAAAGAGAAGAAATCTATATTGAAACCTATTGCCAAAGGAATTAACCCTAATACGGTGGTAATAGCAGTTAATAATACTGGTCGTAAACGAGCTTTACCTCCTTTAATAATGATTTTCATCACCTCTTCATTAGGTAAAAGCTCTTTTTCAAGAACACCAAGTTCTACTTTTTTACGATCAATTAATAGCTGCGTATAGTCTAATAAAACTACACCATTATTTACTACAATTCCAGCCAATGAAATAATTCCCATCATCGTCATCATAATTACAAAAGAAGCTCCTGTAACTAATATACCTCCAAACACTCCAATAAAACTTAAGAAAATTGCAATCATGATAATAGTAGGTTTTGAAATAGAGCTAAACTGAAAAATTAAAATCAACATAATAAGCCCTAATCCAGAGAAAAAGGCACCCATTAAGAAAGCCATTTGCTTACCTTGTTCTTCTATCTGACCCGTATAATCAATCTTAACACCTCTAGGCAATTCAATAAAACTAGCCATTTCGGTCTGGATCTGAGATACAATTGCTCCTGCATCGGTAAAACCAGGTTGAAGCCCAGAATATACAGTAACGACTCTCTTTGTATCTTTATGCTTGATAGCACTAAAAGACGAGGTATTTCTTTGTGAAGCTACTGCAGAAACTGGTATTTCTTTTAACTGTCCCGAAGCTTGATCTCTAAATGTAATATTTTGATTAAATAATGCACTTGTATTATATCTATTGTCTTCGTTAAATCGAACATAGATATCATAATCTTCTCCTTCTTTCTTATATACACCAGCTTTCTCTCCGAAGATTGAACGACGCAGTTGATTACCAACCTGGCCGGCAGCTACACCTAATTCACCAGCTTTTTCACGATCTACAACAACTTGCATCGCTGGCTTTCCTTTATTAACATCAATTTTTAATTCCTCTATACCAGGAATGTTTTTTTCATTAATAAAATTACGCATCTGCTCTGCGATATTGATCAATTCGTCATAATCCGGCCCTTCAATTTCTATATTAATAGGATAACCCGCAGGAGGGCCAACAGGATCTTTTTCTACCGAAATAGCAACACCGGGATAAATTCCTTTTAGTGCTTCCTGAACCTTACTTCGAAGGACCTCAGAATCTTTTCCTTTTCGATATTTAAACTCTCTCATAGTTGCCGTAATCTTTGCTTTATGAGGCATTTCGGCATTGCTGCCTCCATCAGTTTGAGGATTTCCGGCTCCTTCTCCTACTTGTGATACTGCAGATTCTACAAGGAAATTATGCTCTTTTCCTTCTATATATTCTGCATCGTTTACAACGGCATAAACACGTTGTTCAATTTCTTTGGTAATAGCATTGGTTTTATCGATATCAGTTCCCTGTGGATATTCAATATATACAACAATTTGATTGGGCTTATTATCGGGGAAGAATTCTACTTTGGTACGTTGACTTCCGATAGAAGCTCCAAACATAGCAAAAACTATAAATAATAGCATAAATGTACCAAATACAAACCCATAGGCTCTCCAACCTCTTAATGCAGAACTCAGAAAACGCTGATATTGATTTTCTAACCAGGCCAGAATTCTTTTCTGAAAGAAATTTGCCCCTTTTTTAAGGACATATTTATATACCCAAAACATTGCAGCAGTAAAAATCATAAGACTTCCTAATCCTCTTACAGCTCCTCCAAAAATCAATATAAAAATCCCAATACCTCCCAATATGATGCTTAATCGAATCAACTGTTTTACAGTTAATGTCTTTTCGCCAATTTCCATAAATTGTGATACCAGCATAGAATTGATAAATATGGCGACGAATAATGATGATCCTAATACTACAGATAATGTGATTGGGAAATAAATCATAAATTGTCCCATTACTCCAGGCCACATTCCCAGCGGAATAAAAGCTGCGATAGTTGTAGCTGTAGAAATGATGATTGGATACGCAATTTCTCCAATACCTTTTTTGGCTGCCTGAATTCTAGACATACCTTCTTCTTCCATTAAACGATATACGTTTTCTACTACCACAATACCATTATCAACAAGCATCCCTAATCCCATGATTAATGCAAAAAGAATCATAGTGTTCATTGTGTACCCTAAGGCAGAAAGAATCATGAAAGACATAAACATAGACATTGGGATTGCAAATCCAACGAATAATGCATTTCTAAATCCTAAAAAGAACATTAAAACTCCAACTACCAGGATAATACCAAAGATGATATTATTAACCAAATCACTTACTTGATTATTTGTTTTTTCAGATTGGTCATTTGCAACTGTAATTTCTAAATCTTTCGGAAATATATTTTCTGCGGCATCATCAAGAATTACGTTTATTTTTTCTACCGCTTCAATCATATTCTTTCCTGAACGCTTCATAACATCCAGCATGACTACATTATGGCCAAATTCTCGTGCATATGTTGTTTTGTCTTCTTCTTTAAAACTTACCTTGGCAATATCTCTTAAATAGACAGCTCCGTTCTGAGATTTGACTACAAAATCATCCAGTTGTGATGGACGCTCGATTTCTCCAAGGATTCGTATGGTACGTCTTTGTCCACTAGCAATCATATTTCCTGCAGACATTGTCATGTTACCATTACGAATAGCATTAATAACATTATCAAAACTCACTTTGGCAGCCATCATTTTGTAAATATCTACTGCTACTTCTACTTCTTTTTCCTGAGCACCGCGAATTTCAGCTTTTTTGATTTCAGAAAGATCCTCTATTTCATCTTCAAGATATTCGGCAAATTCTTTTAGTTTTTCTACCGGATAATCCCCCGAAATATTGATATTCATAATAGGGGTTTCTTCAGAAATACTTAAATCAAAAACATTAGGCTCTACCTTGGCACCATTAAAAGTTGGCCAATCTTCATTTGCCTTCTCAGAATCAACCTCATCTTTTACTTTTTGCTTAGCTGCTGGTACAGAAAGCTCCTCGTCAAATTCTACAGTTATAATACCATAGTCTTCTTGTGAAGTTGAAAGAATCTCTACTACATTGCTTACATTTTTTAATTTGTCCTCTAGAGGATCTATAATTAGACGTTCGATATCCTCGGCCGTATTTCCCGGGTAAGGTACGCTGATGTATATTTTGGTTTCATTAATCTCAGGGAAGTTTTCTCGTGGCATAGAAAAGTATGCAGAAAGCCCCAAAATCAAGAATATACCAATCATTACATAGATGGTAGTTGGATTGTTTATCGCCCAAGACGATAATCTAAATTCCTTATCTACCTTTTTCTTATTAACTTCTTCCATAGGAGTGTTAGTTTAAAATTTTAACTTTCTGACCATCTTTTACACTTCTTGCACCTTCACTAATAATGGCATCACCACTAGTAAGGCCTTCGGTGATCTCTATGAGATCTCCTTGTGTTTTTCCAGTTTTAATAATTACTCTTTTGGCTTCAGCAATATTTTCAGAATTCTTATCCAGAGTAACATAAGTGTATTGATCTCCTTCTGCATTTTCAGAAATGATACTTTGTGGGATTAGTATCGCTTTTTCATTAGTGTAATCATTAATTTTTACTTTGGCAGTAAGATTTGGTTTTATGGTTCCTCCATTCGAAGGAATACCAACTTCTACCATAAAAGAACGATTGTTTGGATTGATATAATTTCCTACCTGACGAACTTTTGTGTTTATTGTTTTTCCAAGAATTGGGAAGTATACTTCTACATCTTTTCCTTTTGTAATATTTGGGATATAACGCTCTGGAACTTCTGTTTCGATATACATATCATTTAAATTAACAATGCGTATTAATGCAGACTGCCCAGGAGAGACAACACTTCCCTGTTCTGTAATTACATCATCAATAACTCCAGAAAATGGAGCAGTTACAGTTGTTTTTGCTAATTGACGTTTGATCTGGTTTACCACATTTTGTTGAGCTTCAAAATTTGTTTTAGCTTCAAGATATTGAATTTCAGAACCAATTTTTTGATCCCATAGTCTTTTTTGACGATCAAATGTTGTTTTTGCTAATTGTGCCTGTACCTCTACCTGAGATAATTGCTGGCTTAATCCACCATCATCAATTCTGGCTAATAATTGCCCTTTAGAGACTTTTTGCCCTTCTTTAACATAAACTCGAGTTAAGATACCGCCCATTTCTGGATATAGAACTATATTCTTTTTGGTTTCAACATTTCCTTGTAACTCCAGAAAATGATTAAACAAAGTATCTTTGGCCATAATTGTAGTTACCAAAGGAAGTTTTTTTACAGAATCTAAAGAAGCGATTGCCTCGTCTAATTGTTTTAATTGATCAGCAACAGCTTGTTGCTCGGCTACTATTTCGGTTCTTTTTGCACGTAATGCTTGCAGATTACCGTCTTCTATAATTTTGTCAATAGACTTTGTATTATTTTGTCCACACGAAATGATAAGAAGTGATATAGATAATATGGAAAGTACCTTTTTCATTTGTTTTTGTTTTATTGTTTTTCAATGACCAAATAGAATTCACCAATACTAATTATAGTTAATGTTAATAAAATAGTGATGGCTTATTTCATATCATGGTTAATTGTTGTTTGGTGTGTTTAAAATCGTTTCTAATTCAGCTTTTTTATTTATAATATCAAGCATGGCATTTAACACTTCATTTTGAGAAGAATATAGCTGTAATTGCGCTTGTCTCAATTCAAAACTAGAGGCAAGGCCTTCTGTATATTTGATCTGATTTTTTTTCTCTATTCGCTCTGCTAGTGTGAGATTTTGCTTTGAAGTATTATAGCTTTCTATCGAAAACTTATAATCACTTATTGCAGTATCATACTTAAGTTGTATTTCTCGCTGAATTCTCAAAAAATCGGTTCTCGATTGTTCGTCGGCTATTTTGGCTTGTTGTGTTCTGGCGCTTCTTTTTAAAGAACTGAAAATCGGAATCTTCAAGCTCGCTCCCAAAATAGACGATTGAAACCAACGTTGATCACTATCTAAAAAAGTAAAAGAATTACTATTAGCTTGCGTACCATAATTAACAAAAGCAGACAAAGAGGGGAGTGCCCTGCTTTTTTCTAGTTTTAACTCTAACCGCGTTTGTTCGGTAAGAAGATATGCTAATCTATAATCTATATTATTTTCTATGTTAAATGGTTTTGCGATAACAGATTGATCCATGTTTTTTAAAGCAAGACCATCTAAATTATCAGAAAGCACAATATTCGAATCAACAGGCACTCCAAGAGTTAGATTAAACATTTGCATAGCGATTTTTTCTAACCGTTCTGCATTACTAAACTGATTCTTAATTTGTAATAAAGTAATTTGTAGTTGCTCTACATCTTCTTCTTCTGCCAGACCATTCTCGAAAATCTTTTTTGTTTCCAGATAGTTTTTCTCTAGAGTAGCAACATTATTTTCAAGAATCTTTACGCTTTCCTGAGCGACAAGTACACTTCCATATGCGTTAATAACACCTTTACGAACTTCGAGTTGGGTTTTTTCTTCAACATCATTGTTATATTGTAAAAAACTCTTTGCAGCCTGTAAACCAACTAAATAGGATCCGTCAAAAATAAGTTGACTTAGAGTTGCTGTTGCCGATGCTTGTTGTTTTGTTCCAAAAACAACAGGAACAAAAGTTCCAGGTTCTCCACCGACAACTTCTCCTGGTAATAGCGAAACAGGTTGCTTTAATTGATTTTGATAATCGACCGATGCACTAATTTGAGGAAGACCATCTGCTGTAGTTTCCCATTTTCTTTTAAGTGCTTTTGCTACATCACGTCTTGCATTAATAGATTGATAACTGTTTTTTAGTGCGAATTCTATCGCCTCATCTAGTGTAAAGGAATATGAAGAATTTGCTGGTGGTTGTTGAGCTAATATTGTGGTTGTAAATAACCAGCTCAAACAAATTAACCAAAGGTTGTTTCTCATAGATATTACTCTTTTATTAGTAGATTGTTTAAAATTTCTAATCCTTTTTTTGTGGCAATGCCCCTAACATGATATTCGAGGTAATCTGCCATAAGTTGAGTTATGGGGAATTTTTGCATCGGAAACATTTCTTGATCCTTTATTCCAATTGCTCCAATAAAATATATTCTTGAAATAAATTGGATGTCTATGTTTTTTCTAAAAACATCTTCATTAATTCCTCTTTCAAGATTTTCAATAACACATTCCTGCATCATATCAAATTGTCGGGCTTTAAGAGCTTTGTATATCTTGGGATAATATTTTTGAAGCTGGTATTGCGGTGCAGTCTTTTCATTTTTAAGATGTCGTAATACAAAGGCTTTAATCTCATATAACTCTTCTATAGGCCCGTTTTTTTGATCTACAATAGCATCTATTCCATCAGAAATAGTACAAAAAAGATGGTCTGTAGTTGCTTTTACCAGTGCTGTTTTATTTTGAAAATGTGTGTAAATTGTCTTTTTAGAAATTCCCATCTCGGTAGCAAGATCATCCATAGTGACACTCTTAAAACCCAGATTCAAAAACATATCATTAGCTTTTTCTATTATTTTGTCTTTCATTAAAGGGATTCATTTTTTGCCAAATGTACATACGGAAACTTTAAAAACAATAAAAGTTTCCTGGGTTTCACAAATTTTTAACATAACACCCAGATTTTGATCGGCAAAAATGTTTTAGAGACCAGATTACGATTAGCATTAGTTTTTTAAAAAGTTTCAATTACTTTAGCATAAAAAAATACTGTGCATACAATTTCTGATTATCAGAGATATTTTTTAGAATATCTGTCTAAAAAAACGATAACTAAAGAACCCAAGAATCTTTACGAGCCAATATCTTATATTCTTAATCTTGGCGGTAAACGATTGCGGCCAATTTTGGTATTAATGGCTTCCGAAATTTTTGGAGGAGATTACAAAAAAGCTTTAGATGCAGCATTGGCTATAGAGGTTTTTCATAATTTTTCATTAATACATGATGATATTATGGATGATGCCCCTCTTAGAAGAGGAAAAGAAACTGTTCATGAAAAATGGGATATAAATACAGGGATTCTTTCTGGAGACGCCATGTTGATTAATGCTTATCAATTGTTTGAAAATTATGAAGGAGATACTTTTAGAGAGTTAGCTAAATTATTTACGAAGACAGCAATAGAAGTATGTGAGGGACAACAATATGATATTGATTTTGAAACCAGAGATGATGTAACTATTCCCGAGTATATCCAAATGATAGAATATAAGACAGCGGTTTTAGTTGGTGCGGCAATGAGTATGGGAGCTATCGTTGCTAATGCTTCAGAAGATTGCAGATCATCGATTTATGATTTTGGAAAATTATTAGGATTAGCATTTCAACTTCAGGATGATTATTTGGACGCTTTTGGCGACCCTAAAACTTTTGGCAAACAAGTAGGAGGAGATATTATAGAGAATAAGAAGACTATTTTATATCTAAAGGCTTTAGAATTTGCGAGTGAAGATGAGCAAAAACAATTAAGAGAATTATTTTCTCTTTCTCCTAATGATCCGTCTCAAAAAATAGATACAGTAAAAGATCTTTTTGAGACTACAGGCGCAAAAGACAAAACACGATTAGAGATCGAAAAATATACCAATAAAGCATTTTCGGTTTTAGAAACCCTCTCTATTACAGAGGATAAAAAAGCCATATTGAAATCATTTGGAGAACAATTAATGAATCGAAGTGTCTAACAAGTATAATCTTATTACTACAAAGCAATTAATAGATGAGGTTTCTAATTCTGATTTGTATCCTCAGTTTCTGGCGCAGTTACAAAAAGATTTGAATCGCGCAGGGATTGATTATGATATCAAAAGTAAAACGCCTCAGGATTTGTTTTCTGAAGTGACGTACTTGCTTGTTGAAAAATTGCAGAATGCTTTTAATGAGTATCTTAATTTATTGTATGCTGTAGATGTTTCTGAAACTAAGATAAGAAGCCTGGATTCTGAAGATAGTGTCGATATAGCAGAGCATGCTACATATTTGATTTTAAAACGAGAATGGCAAAAGGTTTGGTATAGAAACAAAGGATGAGATTCGATGGATCAAAAAACTATCTTAGAGGTAAAATAGAATGTAGGATAACTAGAAATTTTAAATGTATGAAGTTCTATAGCAGTATTTTCTTATTTTTCGTATTAACGATTAATTATGGTCAGGATATTTCTCAGGATAAAATAAACATTTCCTACGAAGAGTTTTTGAGAGAAGTTGGTAAAAAAGAAAGAGACACTTTGATTACACAAATATCTAAGAGATATCATTGTTCAGAATATTTCTCAGGGAACATTTATTATTATTATAAAGATGATCAATTAAAATTGATAAAACATATCTATAAGCAAAACTGGGATAATAGTTTAGAATATTACTATATCAAAAATGATACACTACAGTTATTTACAACATTTACCGAGATTATTCGATCTAATACTCGGTATACCAAGAGCGAAAGAGAATCGTCTTTTTCAATGGAGAAAGTGTTAGATGTTACCGAAAATCGAACTTTTTTACGGCAAAATCATATTGTAATGTGTCATGAAAGGCAGGATATGAAAAAACAATCAGAGTGGGATCAGGATTTTTTTAATACCCTTAATTTTAAAAAAGCAGATTGTACTATAGATGTTGAAGATCTACGTTATAAATATAGAACACTTCGCAAAGCTGAAAAAAAACTCGTAAAATATGGAGGAAAGCCACATAATTGTATTTTTTATTTGTGGTAAGATAACTTTTTAGAAAAATACACTAACAAAAGGAGTGTAAGCGCTTCCGTAGATACTTTTGTCACTATCATAAAGAAGGTCATAACGAATACCAACACTTACATTACCCATACGATAACCACCACCAACGAATAATGACGGATACCAATAATTTTCTTTCAGATCTTGTGCGTTTTCAATTTCAAGAGTTCTCGATACTCCCATTTCCTGAAACTCAAGTGAGAGTCGAATTTCTCGTATTGGGCTATAAAAAGCAAGTAGACTTCCTCCATAATTGGTTGCTGTAAAATTGTTAGATTCGATATATCCAAAACTAACTCCCATTCCGGCAGCAAATTGTTCATTAAAATTATACAGTGCCGACGGTTCGATTACTCCACTAAAAGTATCATTGCCAAAACCAATTCCCAAATTACCTCCAAAACTTACATTAGACCAAAAATTATCGTTTTGAGAATAACTTTTTTGTAAGGAAAATAAAATTGAAAGAACTAAGACAAGGATTTTAATATTTTGATGAACATTTACTTTCATTGTTAATTTTATAAAAAATTATAATATAAATATAAATAATTCGATACCTAATATACCGTAATTATTGTATTTTTGTGGCGCTTTATTATTTAAAAGACAGTTGAATACTTACATATGGATAAATATTCATTTTTGAATGCGGCTAATACCGCATTTTTTGCAGATTTATACGATCAATATATACAGAATCCTGATAGTGTAGAACCTAGTTGGAGAGCATTTTTTCAAGGATTTGATTTTGGAATAGAAAATGCTAATGGTTCAGAAGAAACTATGTATGTTGATCAGGCACCAGGAGAAACTGTTGCTATTCCCCAAAATGTTCAAAAAGAATTTCAGGTAGTTCGATTAATAGACGGATATAGAACTCGAGGGCATTTGTTTACCAAAACAAACCCTGTAAGAGAGCGAAGAAAATATATCCCAACATTAGCTTTAGAAAATTTTGGATTAAGTCAGGCCGATCTTAATACAGTTTTTAATGCAGGAGAGATTATTGGGATTGGTCCCAATACATTAAGTAATATTATTGTTCACCTAGAGCAAATATATTGTGATTCTGTTGGTATCGAGTATATGTATATTCGTAATCCTGAAGAACGAGAGTGGATACAGGCCCGTGTTAATTTTAATACCAATAGAACTAAATTTTCTGTAGAGCAAAAGAAACATATTCTTAAGAAATTAAATCAGGCAGTTTCGTTCGAAAGCTTTTTACATACTAAATATGTTGGTCAAAAACGATTTTCTCTCGAAGGAGGAGAGTCTCTTATCCCTGCTTTAGATGCACTGGTAGAAAAGGCAGCTGATCTAGGAGTAAAAGAATTTGTGATGGGTATGGCTCACCGTGGTCGTTTAAGTACACTTACAAATATTTTCGGAAAAAGTCCAAAAGATATCTTTAGCGAATTTGATGGTAAAGATTACGAAGAAGCAATATTTGATGGAGATGTAAAATATCATTTGGGTTGGACTTCTAAACGAGAATCAGATTCTGGAAAAGCAATTAATATGAATATTGCTCCTAATCCGTCGCATCTAGAAACAGTAGGTGCTGTTGTAGAAGGAATAACCAGAGCAAAACAAGATACACATTATAAAGAAAATATTTCTCAGGTGTTGCCAATAGTGGTTCATGGGGATGCAGCTGTAGCTGGACAAGGACTCGTTTATGAGATTGTTCAAATGGCTCAGCTAGATGGATATAAAACCGGAGGAACTATACATATAATAGTGAATAATCAAATTGGATTTACCACTAACTATTTAGATGCGCGTTCATCAACGTATTGTACCGATGTGGGTAAAGTTACCCTATCGCCTGTTTTACATGTAAATGCAGATGATGCAGAAGCAGTAGTTCATGCAACTAATTTTGCGTTAGATTTCAGAATGAATTTTGGTCGTGACGTATTTATAGATTTACTTGGATATCGTAAATATGGTCATAATGAAGGAGATGAGCCACGCTTTACGCAACCTAAGCTATAT
Organism: Aquimarina atlantica; assembly: GCF_000626715.1. GTDB lineage: Bacteria > Bacteroidota > Bacteroidia > Flavobacteriales > Flavobacteriaceae > Aquimarina > Aquimarina atlantica. The sequence continues at coordinate 31,350 of NZ_AQRA01000016.1, forward strand.
AAAGCTATTGCCAAGCACAAAAATCCGAGAGATATTTATGCAGAAAAATTGATTTCTGAAGGTATTATAGATAAAGATTATGTCGCTAAACTTGAAAAAGAATACAAAGCATCTCTCGAAGAAGAATTAGAAGATTCTCGTAAGCAGGAAAAAACAGTGATAACTCCATTTATGCAAGATGAATGGGCTGGTTTTGAAAGAATACAAGAAGATAAGATGATGGAAGTAGTTGATACTACTTACCCAAAAGATAAACTTACCGAAATAGCAGAAGTTATTACTAAGCTTCCTTCAGATAAAAAGTTTCTTCGTAAAATAGAGAAAATAGTAAATGACCGATATAAAAGATTCTTTGAAACAGATGAATTAGACTGGGCAATGGGAGAACTGTTAGCTTATGGTTCTTTGCTAAAAGAAGGATATGATGTAAGAATGAGTGGGCAAGATGTAGAAAGAGGAACATTCTCACATAGGCATGCTGTTATCAAAGTAGAAGATAGTGAAGAGGAGGTAGTGCTGCTAAATAACCTAAAAGGTGATCAGTCAGATTTTTATATCTATAATTCATTGTTATCAGAATATGGAGTTGTAGGATTTGATTATGGATATGCGATGGCAAGTCCGAAAACATTAACGATCTGGGAAGCGCAATTTGGAGATTTCAGTAATGGAGCACAGATTATGCTGGATCAATATATTTCTTCTGCAGAGGATAAGTGGAAATTGCAAAACGGTTTGGTGATGTTATTACCACATGGCTATGAAGGGCAGGGAGCAGAACACTCTTCGGCGCGTATGGAACGATATCTACAACTTTGTGCAAAAGATAATATGTTTGTTGCCGACGTAACAACACCTGCTAATTTGTTTCATTTGCTACGTAGACAAATGAAAGCAAAATACCGTAAACCATTAATTGTATTTACACCAAAGAGTTTATTGCGTCATCCTAAAGTACATTCTTCAGTAGATGAGCTTGTTAATGGGCAATTTCAAACAATTTTAGATGACCCGGATGCAAAAGCTACAGCAGTAAAAACACTGGTTTTTTGTACAGGTAAATTCTATTATGACTTATTAGAAGAAAAAGAAAAACTAGGAAGGAAAGATGTTGCTTTGGTACGAATAGAGCAATTATTCCCTTTACCAGTGGCAGAAATGGATGCTATAATCAAAAAATATAAAGCAGATGAGGTGGTTTGGGCACAAGAAGAACCACGTAATATGGGTGCGTTAAGTCATATGCTAATGAATTATGATGAAGCAAAAACATTTAGATTTGTAAGTAGAAGATCATATGGGGCTCCTGCAGCAGGTAGTGCAACCAGATCTAAGAGAAGACATCAACAAGTAATTGATTACGTGTTTGATAAAACAAAAAATAATCAAAGAAGATAAAATTTAGTAAATAAGTAAGTATAGTTAAAAGTTTCCGAAGGAAATTATACAAAGGATAAATTCAGAATTATGGCTTTAGAAATGAAAGTCCCATCACCGGGAGAATCTATTACAGAAGTAGAAATAGCTCAATGGCTTGTTGAGACTGGTGATTATGTCGAAAAAGATCAGGCAATTGCCGAAGTAGACAGTGATAAAGCAACCTTAGAATTACCCGCTGAAGCAAGTGGAGTTATAACGCTCAAGGCAGAAGAGGGTGATGCAGTGGCGGTTGGTCAAGTCGTGTGTCTTATTGATACTGAGGCAGCTAAACCCGAAGGTGGTGCAGCAGAATCAGCTCCTGCTGAAGAGGCTCCGAAAGTAGAAGAGAAAAAGGAAACAGCTCCAGCTGCTCCAGCTAAAACAGAAACTTATGCAACAGGAACTGCTTCTCCGGCGGCTAAAAAAGTACTTGCCGAAAAAGGTATAGACGCTAGCCAGGTAAAAGGAACAGGTAGAGATGGGCGTATTACTAAAGCTGATGCATTAGATGCAAAACCAGCTATGGGAACCCCAGGATTAGGAAGCAGAGGGGAGTCGCGTAAGAAATTATCGATGCTTCGTCGTAAAGTGGCAGAACGTTTGGTATCTGTTAAAAATGAAACGGCAATGCTAACCACGTTTAATGAAGTGGATATGCAACCTATTTTTAACCTTCGTAGTCAATATAAAGAAACATTTAAAAGTAAACATGGAGTAAGCTTAGGGTTTATGTCTTTCTTTACTTTGGCTTGTGTGCGAGCATTGCAATTATTCCCGGCGGTAAATTCGATGATTGATGGTAAAGAAATGATTTCTTATGATTTTCAGGATATCAGTATTGCAGTTTCTGGTCCTAAAGGATTAATGGTACCTGTGATTCGTAATGCAGAAAATTTAAGTTTTAGAGGAGTAGAATCTGAGGTAAAACGATTAGCAATTCGAGCACGTGATGGTCAGATTACTGTTGATGAAATGACGGGAGGAACGTTTACTATAACTAATGGTGGTGTTTTTGGTAGTATGTTATCTACACCGATTATTAACCCACCACAGAGTGCTATTTTGGGGATGCATAATATTGTAGAGCGTCCAATTGTAAGAGATGGGCAAATTGTAGTAGCGCCTATTATGTATGTGGCACTATCTTATGATCATAGAATTATCGATGGTAAAGAATCCGTAGGATTCCTTGTAGCGGTAAAAGAAGCATTAGAGAACCCAGAAGAATTACTTATGGATAATAATGTAACTAAAGCTTTAGAGTTATAAATAAAGTTTTTAGTATAAAACAAAAGCGCTTCAGTTGTTCAACTGAAGCGCTTTTGTTTTGAAAAATTCAAAATAAGAATCTATAGCTTAATTTGTAGAGATGTAATAGAGTCTTTCATAGTATTGCTTTTTATACAGTATGATGCTTTGTAAAAGCTTTAGAAAGAATAAGTATTGCACGATCAATTTCTTGTTTGGTGGTGTTTTTACCTACCGAAAACCTGAACGTCCCTTGGGCATATTCATAATCAGACAAAGTTGATTTCAGTATGTTAGATACATTAGTTGCGCCAGAATGACAGGCTGAACCCGCAGATATAGCTATTTCATTTCTTATACTGAATATAACCGCATTTGCATCAACGTTTCTAAAACTGATATTAAGAGTATTGGGTAGAGTTGTTTGTAAATCTCCATTTACAATAGCATCTAGATTTAGATTGTTTAATTGTTCTAACAAATAATCTCTCATTATTTGCATTTGTGTTGTGTTTATCTCAAATTCTTGATGAGCTATTTCAGAAGCTTTTCCTAAACCTGCTATATACATTGCATTTTCGGTTCCTGGCCTTTTGTTAAATTCATGACTTGCACCATGCATTAATTTATGCAAAGAGGTTCCGTTTTTAATATATAATGCGCCAATGCCTTTTGGAGCATAAAATTTATGTCCTGCAATAGTTAATAAATCAACATTTAGGTCGATAACGTTAGCTGTTACCTTACCTATAGATTGTGCGGCATCTGTATGAAAAATAACATTGTGTCTCTTTGCGATTTTACCTATTTCCTGTATCGGTTGTATACTGCCAATTTCATTATTGGCATGCATAATAGAAATTAAAATAGTTTCTGGCGATATTGCATTTTCAATTTTATTAATATCGACAATTCCATTTTTATCAACATCTACATAAGTAATTTTGAACCCTTGATTTTCTAAGTGCTTACAGACTTCTAGTACAGCAGGATGTTCTATTGAGGATGTGATAATATGATTTCCTTTTGTTTTATGAGCCAATGCTGTACCGATAATTGCGTAGTTATTTGATTCTGTTCCACCACTAGTGAATATAATTTCTTCGGGAGTGGCTCCTACAAGATTTGCTACTTGTTTACGAGCTTTTTTGATCGCTTCTTTAGCTTTTATTCCTTGGGTGTTAATACTAGATGGGTTCCCATAATGATTAGTTAAAAAAGGAAACATTACATCTGCCACTCTAGAATCGATTGGTGTAGAAGCGTTATGGTCTAAATATATAAATGGTGTGTTCATATTAAGTCATCCTTATTTTTATTATGATTGATGATATTATGGTTAATATACCTATTGTAATTATTGTGATATCTACCTCAAAAAATTGAGCCATACTTATGGTTAATAACGCACCAAAAGCATACCCTAAATCTCTCCATAACCTAAAAACTCCAATGCTTTGCGCTCTTTGTTTAGGGTGAGTAAAGCTTGCGATGGCAGATAAAAAAGTTGGATATACAATAGCTGTTCCTATTCCTAAGATCGATGAGAGTATAAGAAATTGGCTTAAAGATGTTGCCCAAAACATTAAAATTAATGCCAAGCCTTGTAATGCCATTCCTATAAATAGCATCATCTTTTTATTGTAGTGATCAGATAGTTTTCCGGTTACTAATTGTCCAATTCCCCATATAGCAGGATATACAGCAACAATGATTGCTATATTTTTTAAACTAAAACCTCTATTGGCCAGGATAATTGGGAGTACCCCCCAGATCATTCCATCGTTTAGGTTGTTAATAAATCCTGCTTGTGAGATAGATCCTAAATTATTGTCTTTCCATGTAGTATCCCAAAAAATGTTTTTAAGAGGTTCTATGCCATTTATTTTTGTTTCTGCTGCAACATGTTTTGCAGTATCTTTTATGAAAAAAATACTAATCAATAAACCTAATACAACAAAACCAATACCTTGGTAAAATGGATATGGGCGTAGACCGTATTCAGAAGCTATCCATCCTGTAGTAAATGCAACAAGAGCAATAGAAAAATACCCGAAAGATTCATTAAGTCCCATGGCCAATCCACGGTGTTTTTCACCTACTAAATCGATTTTCATTACTACAGTACTTGACCAGGTTAAACCTTGATTAATCCCTAATAATACGTTGGCAAAAATAATCCAGTTCCAGTGTTGAGCATGGATTAAGATAAATGGAATAGGAACAGCCACTAACCAACCGATAATTAATAGGTTTTTACGCCCTATACTATTTGCTAATACTCCTGTAAAATAATTGGTAAAGGCTTTTACAACTCCAAAAACAATGATGAATGATAATACTATAGAAGTAGCAATAATCGAAAATTCTTCTTCTGCTAATTTTGGAAGTATAGTACGTTCTAATCCTACCATTCCTCCAACAAAAGCATTTACAATTAACAAAAGTGTAAATTGCCTCCAGTTTTCTTTCAGCCCTAGTCGTATGTTTTTTTCTTCCATGTGTTTATAATTAACTTGTTTAAAAAAGAAGATTAAGATATGGCACAACGATTTGCACCTGCTTCCAGTTCAATTAAATCTGCTCCTTTTGCACTTCCTTTTATATTTAACTTTACGATTTCTTCATAATTTGGTGGAGTTTCAGGAATTTTTTGAAGTAAGCTATTAATAAAATCTTCTTCATTAAGTTGTAATACCTTCACATTGTTATGTATATCTTCGAGGCTACTACATACCATGTTATTATCAAATGAAACAGGTTGACTAATATGACCGGGGTAAACAATAAGTGAGCTTTGAAGTTTGACTAATTTTTGTAATGATTGGTATAGTAAACTGGCCTTTTGTTTCGCGATTTCTTTTGTAGCTTTTAGATCAGGTCTTCCGACACCTGTTGTAAATAATGTGTCTCCAGAGAATAAGGATTCATTATTTACTAAGTAAGAATAACTTTCATGTGTATGCCCAGGTGTATGAATTGCTTCGAGCTTGGCATTGCCAAAATTAAGAATAGTGCCATCTATAATTGGTTCGAACTTATACGTTACTATATTTTGATTAGGAAGTAATAAAATAGCATTGGATTTTTCTGCTAACTGTTTTCCTCTCGAGAAATGATCTGCGTGTATATGAGTATCTATAACATATTTTATTGTCCAATTATTTTGTTGAGCGATATTGGTATAAACATTAGAGTCTATAGAAGCATCAATGATAATTGCTTCTCCATTGTTTTCTAGAATATAAGATAGGCAGCCTTTTCCTGTTCTTCGAATTTGAATAATTGTAGTTTCTTGGCTGTCCTTGGTTTGTGCCGTATTCCATGCTGTTGTCCATTGGCGCATTCCACCCTCTAAAGAGTACGCTTTTATTCCTCTTTCTTGAAGTTGTTCTGCAGCGATTAAACTGGTTTTTCCTGCACCACAAACCGTCACAACTGGTATGTCTTTTGAAAAATTAATACCAGAAAATAGATTTTTTTCTCCTGCTTTTAGTTGCGTATAGACATCTACAAAATCACTTTCAGGAATTTTCCATTCTTTGCGTTCTTCTTTAGGTCTCACATCTAAAATTTGAATAGGAATCTTATTTTCTAATAAGGTTCTGAGATCTGCTACTTTGATGGTCTTTGTATTTTTCAAATTCATAGTACTCTTTATTTTAATTAACGGGTAATCCTTTTTGTTTCCATTCTAAGACTTCTTCCTGAAGACGAATTGCATCATAACCCTTTTCTTGAAGGTATTGAACTGCTTCATCTGCAAAAACACATAAGGGGCCTCTACAATACACTATGATTTGTTGATTTTTTGGAAGTTGAGCTATGTTGTCTTTGAGGGATTCTATAGGTATAGATTTTGCATTTGCAATTGCTTCTTTTTTAAATTCTTTTTCTGGTCGAACATCTAAGAAATATAAATCATCAAGATTATTATTCGCCATTATTTTATCAATGTTAATTGAAGGTACGGTTGCAAATTTCTCTTGTTTAAAGTTTTGTAGAGTTGCCTGTATTTCGAGGCTATTTTGTAGGCTGAAACTTTGTAGAGAGTTCCAAAGCGTATATACATTTTTATTAGATAAGGAGTAAATCACATAATGTCCTTTCTTTGTTGTTTTAAGAAGTTTAACTTTTTTAAGCACCTGTAGATGCTGTGAAGCGTTGGCAATTGACACTCCTATCTCATCTGCAATTTGTTCTACAGAATAATCATCTTGTGATATCAGGTTAAGGATTCGAAGTCTATAGGGATTTGCTAAAGCTTTCCCCACATTGGCAATCTCCTGGTAAATACTGTTTTTAAATTCTTGTTTGTTCATTATTCATTCAATTATTCAACAAATATATTGAATAATTGAATGAAAACAATTTTTTAACACATTTTTTTGATACCTAATAAGTGGGTAACTTATTAAAAAAGAAGGGTTAATTAGAATTTTATAGAGATAGCCACATCTGCTAGATGGTAATTAAAATCGAGCGCTAGGAGGTATTTGACTTAGTAAAACATTCTCATCAAAAAAAATGATGTATTTTGGGTTACTCTTTGATACTATATTTCAATTAATATTATAAAATCATTTCAGCATAAGGAAGTATAGTATGGTATCCTTTTTTCTTAAAATACTCCATTTCTGAAGAATTACCGGTAACCAATATAAAATCTCCTCCCCAGCCACCAAGACTTTTAATACTACCAGGATAATCAGAGAATAAGGTAGACTTTATTGTAGGAGTTTTAATAATTTTAGAAATAATTTCTTCGTGTACATCTAGTAGTGTATTAAACTCAGCAAGAGTAGAGCAATCTAATATTTTAGACGTAATTTCGTTTATTCCGATTTCAGCATTATCAAAATCTTTTAATGGTAATGCCTGATAATGCTTAATAGAAGCTTTGCTATCCTGCTTTTGATTTAAATAAATAAAAAAAATATTTTCTTTAAATGGAGGATCAAAATTAGCCGTTTCTACTGTAGGATTACCTTCATTTCGTTTGTATAAAATAGGAGAATCATGCTGAGCACATGCGATATCATACCCACTACCTCCAAAACTTTTTTCGAGTAAAGTAAATGCATTTACTTTTGCCCATTGTGCAATGTTATTAATTAAAGTAGAGGAGGATCCAAGTCCCCATTCCTTATGAAACTCTAATCTACTTTCTATACGATATCCTTTCCCAGAAGAAAGAAAATTAGGATTTAATTCTTTTGCGACGTTAAGAATATCAATAAGAATAGTAGCAATATTATTTTCTTCACTAGTATCTTGGGTTTGTTTAAAAGTATTGTCTTCTAGAGTTAGATTAGTCTCGAACCAACAATGTCCTTCTTCATCAAAGCTTTTCCATATAATTTGAGAAGAATCATCTTCTTCAATTAATAACCATTGCCCCTTTTTGGTAGGTAACGCTAGAGCGCATGCTCCATCTAATACCAAATATTCTGCTGTAAGCAATAATTTGCCATGACTATAAAAGGATTTTTTCATTTTAAGCCCTCAATTTTTCAATCTGTGTTACTACTTCACTATGGGTAACCGCATTTGTTTCAAAATATTTTATAAGTTGTTTTTTTTCGTTTTCTGTAGCTTTAAATTGATTTAAGATATTCATCAAATGCATTTTCATATGCCCTTGTTGAATTCCCGTAGTGATCAGTGAGTTTATGGCCGCAAAATTTTGGGCGAGTCCTGCAACAGCTGTTATTTCCATAAGTTTTTTGGCATTAGGTTTTTCGAGAAGCTGCAATGCGAATTTTACTAAAGGGTGAAGAGAAGTTAAACCGCCAACAGTACCTAGTGCAAGAGGTAATTTGATAGAGAAAGTTAACATCTCATTTTGTATTTCGGCATGAGTAAGGCTTGTATATTTACCATCTCTCGACGCATAAGCATGTGCTCCTGCTTCTATCGCTCTAAAATCATTTCCTGTAGCTAATACTACTGCATCAATACCATTCATAATCCCTTTATTATGTGTTACTGCACGGTAAGGTTCAACCTCGGCAATGCGTACCGCTCTCACAAATTTGTTGGCATATTGCAGAGGAGAAAGTGATGGGCTGCTGGGTAGATCCTTGATATTACAAGATACAGAAGCTTTTACCAAACACTGTGGGACATAATTAGAGAGAATACTCATAACAATCTCAATATCTTTTTCTGTGGCAGAAAAATCATGGTGTTCTTTTGCCTCTGTAGTCATTGTTTTTGCAAACTGCTCCAGGCAGGAGTTAATAAAATTAGCTCCCATAGCATCTACAGTCTCAAAAGTGCAATGCAATTGATAGTAGTCATCAATTTCTGAGGTTTTATCCCGCAGTTCTATGTCAATTACACCACCACCTCGTTTTTCCATATTTTTGGTCATATGGGACACAGAAGCTAATAACTTAGGTTTAATTATAGAGAAAAATTGTTGTAGTTTTTCAGGTTTTCCGTTATATGTAAAATGAACCTGTCCAACTTTTATAGTTGATAATACTTCGGCTTTAAAACCGCCACGGGTTTGCCAAAATTTAGCGGCTTTACTTGCCGCTGCAACCACAGAACTTTCTTCAATAGCCATGGGCAGGGTGTAGCGCTTATTATTAATAAGAAAATTTGGTGCTACCGAAAAAGGCAGGTAATAATTAGAAATAGTGTTTTCGGTGAATTCATCATGAAGCTGTTGAAGCCCGTCATCAGAATTCCAATAGGTTACTAAAGTATCTACTGCATTTTGATCATCATTAAAATGGTGTTTTGCCAACCATTTGATTTTATCAGCTTTAGAGAGTTTAGAAAACCCAGAAACTACAGGTGTCATTATGTTTGTTATTATTAGTGGCTTCAAATATACTATTCTGTTTTGTCATACGCATAGCTAAATGATTTTAGATATATCGAAAACATTATTCTTGATAAACTGGTATAGATATGAATTGAGAAATAGAAGTTTTTTAATAGTACTATTTTATGCAATAAATTGTTATAAATGATTGTTTTATGAATTTTAAGTTGATTAATAATTGTGCAGAATATGGTTTGAGAATAGTAAAATGAGCACGCAAAATTCTAGGTGTTATTGATAATATGCTAAAAAAAACACCTATGATTTTATGATTTTATTGTATTTAACAGCAATTGTTGTATTTTTCACGGATTTTTTAGTATTCTTGGCGTCAGCAATTTTTAAAAATTATATCATAATGAAAATTACAAAATTGTTTTTTACAATTACGATTTTTATAAGTCTTGTAACATCTGCACAAGACAAAGCTTTTACTCTACAGGAAATCTGGGGAGGAACTTTTAGAACTCAAGGGTTGCAATCATTACACTCTATGAAAAATGGGACTGAATATTCGGTTATAGAAAGGGATGCAGCTTCTGGAGCAATTAATATTGAAGCCTATTCATATGAAACAGGTGAGAAAGTAAGAACTTTAATAAGTACTGCTTCTATTGATGATTTATCTACGTTTCAAGGATATTCTTTTAGTAAAGATGAAAATAGAGTTTTACTTTCTAGTGAGCTAGAACAGATATATCGTCGTTCTTCAAAAGGGATTTATCATATTTATGACGTTCCTTCTAAAGGTATTTTTAAAGTTAGCGATAAAAAAATACAATCCCCTATGTTATCACCTGATGGAAATAAGATAGCATACGTTCTGGATAATAATATTTATATGTTAAATTTTGTAACCGGTAAGGAGGTACAATTAACTGATGATGGTAAGAAAAATGAAATTATCAATGGGATTACAGATTGGGTGTACGAAGAAGAGTTCTCATTTGTTAGAGCCTTTGATTGGAGCGCCGATAGTAACAAGATTGCCTTTTTACGATTTGATGAAAGAGAGGTGCCAGAATTTTCTATGGATGTATATGGTAAAGATTTATATCAAAAACAAGAAGTATTTAAATATCCTAAAGCAGGAGAGAAAAATGCAAAAGTCTCCTTGTTTGTTGCAGATATTAATGCAATGACTTCGGATCAGATTAAACTAGGCGATTATAAAGATTTTTATATCCCTAGAATAAAATGGACTGCAAATCCAGATATTTTGAGTGTACAGGTAATGAACAGGCATCAAAATAATCTGGATTTAATTTTTGTAGATGCTAAGACCAAGGCGGCAAAAGTTGTACTTAATGAAAAAGATGATGCTTATATAGATATTACAGACAATCTTACATTCTTAGAGGATAATAGTTTTATATGGACAAGCGAAAAAGATGGATATAATCATATATATCATCATGCGGCAACTGGTGAGTTAATCAATCAGGTAACCAAAGGCCTCTGGGAAGTAACCAGTTATTATGGTTATAATAAAAAGAATAAAACCATATACTATCAAAGTGTAGAGAATGGGAGTATCAATAGAGATATTTATAGTGTGACCTTGGATGGAAAAGACAAAAAACGATTAAGCCAAAAAGAGGGAACTAATGATGCAGACTTTAGCGCAGATTTCAGTTTATATATTAATTATTTTTCTAACGCAACTACTCCTTATGAATATACCCTAAATGATGGCAAGACAGGAAAAGTTGTTCGTGAAATCAAAAACAACAAAGGATTACTAGAAAAACTGGCAAAATATGACGTAAGACCAAAGGAGTTTTCTACAATAGAAATTAATGGAGAACAATTAAATACCTGGATGATTAAACCCAAAGATTTTGATCCAAAAAAGAAATACCCACTGTTTATGTATCAATATTCTGGACCAGGATCTCAATCGGTAACAAATTCATGGAACAGAGCAAATGATTATTGGTATATGATGTTGGCGCAACAAGGGTATATAGTTGTATGTGTTGATGGTAAAGGAACTGGCCTAAAAGGAGCCAAGTTTAAAAAAGCTACTCAAAATGACTTAGGAAATCTAGAGGTTCAGGATCAGATTGCCGCAGCTAAATATTTTGGAGGGTTAGAGTATATTGATGCATCCCGCATTGGGATTTGGGGATGGAGTTACGGAGGTTTTATGTCTAGTAATTGCTTATTTAAAGCTCCGGATACCTTTAAAATGGCAATTGCCGTAGCACCGGTTACAAGTTGGAGATTTTATGATACCATTTATACGGAACGATATTTGATGACTCCTCAGGAAAATGCGAAAGGATATGATGATAATTCGCCTATTAATTTTGTGAATGGATTGAAAGGAAAATTCTTATTAGTACATGGTAGTGCAGATGATAATGTACATGTTCAAAATACAATGCAATTGGTTGAAGCATTGATACAAGCAAATAAAGATTTTGATTGGGCAATTTATCCCGATAAAAACCATGGAATTTACGGTGGTAATACTAGATTACATTTATTCAATAAGATGACTAACTTCATTAAAAACAACTTATAATTAATTAAACAAACGTAATGGCAAATACAGTTAAAGCAGCTCATCAGAAAGAGCTTTTTGGGCATCCGGTGGGATTATACATTTTATTTTTTACAGAAATGTGGGAACGTTTTTCATACTATGGTATGAGAGCAATTTTTGTGTTATATCTAACAGCTAAAACCGTAGATGAAAATGCAGGTTTAGGCTGGTCATCTGGAGAAGCTTTAGCATTATATGGATGGTATACAATGTTGGTTTATGTAGCATCAATTCCTGGGGGATGGATTGCAGATAAATTTTTGGGGCAAAAAAAATCAGTCTTAGTCGGAGGGATTTTACTGGTTGCCGGACATAGTATTTTGGCTGTAGAAGAAATGTGGGCGTGGTATTCTGGTCTTGGACTAATTATAGCAGGAGTAGGAATGCTAAAACCTAATATTTCAACTATGGTTGGTGGTTTGTATAAACAAGGAGATATTCGAAGAGATAAAGGATTTACTATTTTTTATATAGGCATTAACCTGGGGGCATTCTTATCTAGTTTGATTGTAGGTTATGTAGGAGAAGTTCATGGATGGCATTATGGTTTTGGTCTTGCCGGAATAGGAATGGCATTAGGATTGTTACAATATTTGTTGGGTCAAAAATACCTTGCCAATGTAGGTAACTTTTTAGGAACTTCTGAAAAAGTAGAGGATAAAGAGGCGATGAAAAAACCACTAACCAAAATTGAAAAAGATAGAATAGTAGTTCTTCTTATTTCTTTTTTATTGGTAATTGTGTTTTGGGGAGCATTTGAGCAAGCTGGAGGATTAATGAATATTTATGCCAAAGAAAAGACAAATAGAATGTTAATGGGATGGGAAGTACCTGCTTCATGGTTTCAATCTCTAAATGCAATGTTTATCATTTTCCTCGGGACTTCTGTAGCATGGTATTGGGCCAATAGAAAGCTAAAAGGAAAGGTTTCAAGTTCTTTATTCAAAATGATTATTGGACTTATTATTATGGGAACCGGATTCTTTTTCATGACAGCTGCGTCTATGGAGTTTAACTCTAATGGATCTTCTGCAATGTATTGGTTAGTATTAGCATATTTGTTTCATACAATTGGTGAGCTATGTATATCGCCTGTGGCACTATCGTTTATTACAAAATTAGCTCCGGTTAAATATGGAGCTTTAATGATGGGAGTATATTTTGCTATGACAGGTTTAGGAAATAAACTTGCTGGATTATTAGGAGAATCTGCAGAAAACCTTGGTGAGTTTACCATCTTTACCGGGATTGCCGTTTTTTGTGTAATCTTTGGATTACTTGTTATGATTTTTAGAAAAAAATTAGAAGTTCTTACACATGGTGTAGAAGATAAAGAAGGAACTTTACATGAAGAGGCCGAAGGTTTTGAACTAGCAGATAACTCATAAAATAATATCATGACGGTTCAAGACGATTCAAATGACTTTAGTTTATTAGGTCATAAACCCGCGTTATATGTGTTATTTTTTACAGAAATGTGGGAACGCTTTTCGTACTACGGAATGCGCGCAATTTTTGTGCTATTTTTAACTTCTACTTTTGCAGAAGGTGGTTGGGAATGGTCTAATGAAAGAGCATTAGCACTTTTAGGAACATACACATCTTTAGTATATGTAACCCCTGTTATAGGAGGGTGGATTGCCGATAAATTTACAGGATATCAAAAGGCAGTAGCTCTGGGTGCTCTGGTTATGACTTTGGGCCATGGTGCTATGGCATTAGAAACAGAGACTACATTGTATATTGGTGTTGGCCTTTTGATCATTGGTAATGGTTTATTTAAGCCAAATATTACGTCAATTGTTAGTGGTCTGTATGAGAAATTTCCAGAAAGAAAAGATGGAGCTTTTACCATATTCTATATGGGTGTAAACTCAGGTGGATTTATAGGTGTTTTGCTTTGTGGTTTTTTAGGTGAAAACTTGAGCTGGGCATGGGGATTTGGTTTAGCAGGTATTTTTATGCTGCTTGGGATGTTACAATTTTGGTTTGGTAGGAGTATTTTTGGAGAAGTAGGAGTAGAGCCATCAAAAAAGGTAGATTTATCTGATGCTATTGAAAACAAGACAGAAGAAGTTGAGGAAAAAGTACCCGCACATGTCCAAAGAGATCGTTATATTGTTGTAGGGATTCTGGCATTTTTTGTTGTCTTCTTTTGGGCATCTTTTGAGCAGGCCAGTGGATCCATGACTATTTTTGCAAATAAATTTACACAACGTGTACTAAGTGGTGGATCTGCATCAATATTTAAAATAGTAGATACACTAATAACAATAGTGCCTCTAGGAGTTATTACCTGGGTTTTATTGAAATTATTTGCACAAACATTTAAAAAAATCTCATTATCTAATATTGTTTTGGGAATAAGTTTTTTAAGTGTATGGGCAATTGCATTATGGAAACTTTCTGTAATTCTTCCTCAAGAAACAACTGAAATTCCTGCATCCTGGTTTTTAATTTTGAACTCTTTATTTATTATTACTCTTGCGCCTTTATTTTCTAAAGTGTGGGAAAGTAAGTATAACCCTTCTGCCACTGTGAAATTTGGGTTAGGAATGATATTATTGGGTGTAGGGTTCGGAATGCTAGCATGGGGCTCTGCATCGATTCCTCAGGGAGCAAAAACGGCATCTGTTAGCCTGGTATGGCTAGTTGTGGCTTATTTGTTGCATACTATGGGAGAATTATGTTTATCTCCGGTAGGATTATCTTATGTATCTAAATTAGTACCAGCGAAAAAGATAGGATTAATGTTTGGTCTATGGTATTTGGCTATTGCTATTGGTAACAAATTAGCAGGTTTTGTAGGAAGTTATATCGATGTGATTGTTAATAAATATTCAATGTCGGCTTTCTTTTTGATCTTTACTATTGTTCCGGTAACTGTTGGAGTCATATTAATTTTAATTACTTCAAAAATGAAGAAAATGATGCATGGAGTGCATTAATATGTAATAAAATATATAACTTTACTTGTTTCCCAAAGGCAAATAAGTTTTAATAAGGAATGGTTTTTGTTTCCGACTAGTTAAAAAAATGAATTTATGAAAAACCTACTTTTTATTTTTGGATTTCTACTAAGCTGCTACGCCCCGGCACAAGAAATCAAATGGATGTCTATGAATGATGCTTTAGAGGCTCAGAAGAAAGAACCTAAAAAGATCTTTATGGACGTATATACAGATTGGTGCGGGCCCTGTAAACTTCTGGATAAAAAAACATTTCATAATAAGGATGTAGTTTCTTATGTGAATAAAAACTATTATGCAGTAAAGTTTAATGCAGAAGGAACAGAAGAAATAAAATATAATGATTTTACCTATACCAATCCAAATTATAATCCGAATAGGAAAGGTAGAAACAGTCAACATTTTTTTGCAAATGCACTTAAAATAACTGGATACCCCAGTATGGTGTTTTTTGATGAAAAAGGAAATCTTATTGCTCCTGTGGTGGGTTATAAAACACCTCAACAGTTAGAGATATATCTTAAGATGATCCATAATAACGATTATAAAAAGTTAACCAGTACAGATGCATGGCAGAAATATGAACGATCTTTTGTAAGTACTTTCGAGAACTAATACAAATTACTATACGTTTAAAAGCCTCCATTTGATCATATGATCAAATGGAGGCTTTTTTATCCTGTGAGTATTTACCCGATAAAAAACCATGTCTTTTTATTTGACTGCTTATTTTTCTTTTTCGCCTAAACTAAAGACATAATATTTCTCTTATAAGCAACTTCAAATCAGAACTAGTATGATTACAAAAGTAACTTTGTTTGTAGATTTGTGTATTTTATCTTGTTTTTTTGTCTTTTTATCGTAAATTGGCCGTAATAACATTCAAATAGAATGTTTTTTTGTTTTTGCGAAAGATTTTTCTTTCAAATTCAAAAAAATAGAATGATTTTGATATTAAGCTTGTATGTAATTAGCTTTTGTATTCATAGAATTAAGTAAATTCAAAGTGCATTAGTGTTAATCTCACCATGAGGATAGTACAATTAATTGAAGATCCATTCGTTAGTTAATAATAAACCTAAATATAATACCCAAATCTGATTCAGGAAATGAAAATAAAAACTAATCTGGCTTAATTCGATTTTAATACCTACCTACAAATTGTAATTACCTTTTTTTGATTTTATTCTACTTTTCGAATCGTAAACCTACTTATGAAAAGAATACTAGTCATAGCTGTCCCATCTATGTTGTTTGTTGCGCTACTTTTTTCTTTTGTTTCGACAGAACAACCAGAATTATCTCAAGAATCTCAAGCTATTCAAATATCACAACCAGCAGAAATTTATTTTCCGAATTCAGATAAAGAACGATTGGCAGATGCTATCAAAGCGTATTTTAACAAGGCAATAGATCAACATCAAATTGTAGGAGCAGCCGTTGCCATTGTAAAATGTGATTCTATTATTTATGCAGATGGTTATGGTAAAAGGAATATAACTTTAAAAGACAAGATTAATAAAGAAACTGTATTTAGAATTGGTTCGGTTTCTAAAGGTTTTGCCGGTATTCTTACAGGAATTCATGTAGAAGAAGGTCTAATAAATTGGGAAGATAAAATTGTAGATTATGTTCCAGAGTTTCAAATGACTAGTAAAGAGCAAACAAAAAAAGTAACCTTGTCTCATGTATTGTCACATACTACAGGTTTACCATATCATAGCTTTACTAATCTTGTAGAAGATGGGCTACCGATAACAACAATAGCAGGTTATTTTAAAAAAGTACTCCCTATAGAGCAGCCAGGTAATATATATAGCTATCAAAATGCTGTTTTTGCATTAAGTGGTAAGGTGATAGAACAAGTTACAGGTAAGTCTTTAAGAGAAGTTATTCAAAATAAAATTTTCGAACCTTTACAAATGACCTCTGCGTCGGCAAGTTATGAAGCTCTTAAAGCGTCTGATAATGTGGCACTACCACACCAGCGTATTAGACACGGATGGCGACCTACACGTATTAATAAAAAATATTATAACAATGCTATTGCTGCAGGAGGAATTAATGCCAGTATAACAGATATGGGAAAGTGGATGAAATTTTTACTTGGGAATAATCCAGAAGTAATGATGCCTAATACAATGCATACTGTATTTAGCCCAAAAATAGAAGTAGGAGGAAGAAGACAGTATTATCAAAAATGGCCGGGATATTCAAAATCTTCTTATGGTTTAGGATGGCGTGTACACTCTTTTGTAGATGCCGATACTAAAGAACCAAGTACTATTGTACACCATGGAGGAAGTGTTAATAACTATAGAAGCGAGATTGCAATTTACCCAAATGAAGATTTGGGGATTTGTGTGCTCTTTAATAGTCAAAATAAAATGGCCAAAGATTGTATACCTACCATTTATAAAATGATACAAGAAATAATGACGACTCAGAAAGATCAATTACTAAAGGAATCTTTAGTACTGTTATAAGATTTTGAGAAGATTATTTTAATATAAATGCTCCCTTTTTGTCTGTACGATGAAAAGGGATGTTTTGTTTTTGACAACTAATTTCCCACTGATCGATATAACTTTTGTAATTACTTGCATCTGCCACGATTTGTTTAGGGTGTAAACTATCTATTACTCTATCCAGATGAATTTTTGGAGAACCTGATAAAATTATAATGTCGGGATGAAAGCTTTTGATACGATAGATTGAAGTACTGTCAATAACCATAATCGTTTGTTTTTTATATTGGTAGATGTTTTTTAATTGCATAACTGTATCTAAAGTAGCCCGATTCTTAATAAGATAATTGCCAAATAAAAAATGCTGAGTTTTTATTGTAATAGAATCTTTGCTGTATATTCTAAATTGCTGGTTTTCTAAGATCCCTAAAGCAGTATTACGTTGGTTATGAAATACAATTAATTCTTGTAGGTTCGAAGTAATGTACTTTTCATACACCATAACAGAGCACAGTATAAGTATAGATACCCCCAACCCATACAATTTTCTCCTGTCATATTTTTTGAAGGTCATGACCAAAAGAATAATAGTCATATATGAAATGATACACATACCGATCGAGAAAGGAATATTTTTGATAACAAAGCTTTTTTGATTGGCTATCCATTCAATAATAATGTTCATAATGTCAATGCAACCACCAAATAAAGCTGCTATAGATCCAGGGAGAATATTTAGATAAGCGAGTAGAATGACCAAAATACCAAAACCAAGAATACCTCCCAAAAAAGGAAGAATAATAAGATTAGAAATAAAAAACAAAAGAGGAAACTGATGAAAATATAATAATGTAAGGGGTAATAATCCAAGTTGAGCAGCTATAGTAACTGTAAATATTTCCCAGAGTTTTTTTGAAAGATAAAACCTAGGCTTGTATATTTTGGATACTAATGGTTGTATCCAGACGATTGCAAAAACTGCTAAATAACTTAATTGAAATCCTACCGAAAACAATAGTAAAGGATTAAAACAAATAAGTATGAATAGAGAAATGAATAATGAATTATAAATACTTGTTTTGGATCTAATGTTTATTCCTATAGCAAGAAAAGAAAACATGGTGACAGCTCTAAGTACAGATGGGGATAACCCCGCAATAATTGCAAAACACCAAAGTGATAAAATGGTGAGAATTAATTTGATTATTTTTCCGTTTTTATAATACCTGCGAAGTGGTTTTAGGATCAAATTTAATAGTAGTAAAATTATTCCGACATGAAGTCCCGATACTGCCAAAATATGAATAGCTCCTGCATCTCTGTAATGGTCAAAAACATCTTGACTTATATCTTGTCTTTGTCCTAAAAGTAAAGCATTAATAATAGATAACTGTGTAGAGGTAAAATTGTATTTAAATAATTTTGAAGTACAGGTTTTTCTGATTTGATCAGCTACATAACCCAGAGAATATTCGATTTTATGGTTATCGATAAGCTGATTAGGTAATACAATGATCTTATGAGATATATATTGTGTTTGTAAATATTTTGAGTAATCAAATTGGTATGGATTTAAAGCACGAGGAATAGGTTTTAATGCAGTAAATGTGGTATACGTATTGCCTATATTCAAAACATTTTGGGTACTATCTTTTGCGACCTGAAGTAATATTTTACCATGTACTGCTTTACCCTCTAAAAACTTAGCAGATACGATGTATTTATTATAGTAGGATGATGGTTTTAATCGTTCTTTAATATAAAATTGAATCCCTATTTCATCGGGTTGCTCTTTGAGATTTACATGATTGCTGTAATGGTTTGAGTAATTCTTTGGATTGTGAATTTTGACTAAAGCGATGCCAAAAATGATAAAAACAATCACCATTGTAATAATAAAAGAATGTCCTTTGCTAAACATCTTTTTTGATCGTTTCCATGAAACACCGAGTATACAGATAGAGATTGAGAAACTTAATACTACAATTTCTGGAGCAATAGTCAAATGATGCCCTACAAGTATTCCAAGTAGGGTAGAAATAGTGATGACTATGAATGGAATATTAATAAGTTTCACATTAGAGACTTAATAAAGGATTATGTCGAGTAATTATTAATTACTCAAAAGCGTTCATAGTACAATGATAAGAGACTCCAGTTTCATTTTTCGGAACTGGGATTAATAAGAAAAATAGAAACAATACTGTTTAGAAAGGAAGGAGAAATTTATTAAGAGGATGATTTAGTTATTTGCTTAACAATACTGTTGGCTATAAAACTCTTCTGGCGCCGGCAAAGCATTTGTTCCAGTATTTCTCATTAAGGCTTGATATGATAACTCCTCTTGATGTAGATGCATGTATAAACTTAATGACTCCTTTGGTCTCAATTACCAGTCCTACATGAGAAATAACATTTTTTCTTTTATTGGTTTTAAAAAAAAGCAAATCGCCCACATTCACTTTTTTTAATGATATTGCCTTCCCTTGTGTAGCCATAGTTTTAGAAGTTCTCGGAAGAATAATATTCTCTTTCTTAAACGAAGTATATACCAAGCCAGAACAATCCATTCCCTTTCTTGTAGTACCTCCAAACTTGTACCGGGTACCACCAAAGGTTTTGGCATAACTTACAATGCTTTTAATTTTTTTGAAGTTGGAACTTCTGGCTGTTTTGACTTTAGCAGTAGTTCTGTTTTTTGAAGATATAACCGCTTTGTTTTTAGAAGAACTTCCACAAGAAGTTATGACTATAATAATTAAAAGATAAAAGATTACTCTTTTCATTAGACTTGGGTTTATAACAAAAATACATGTTTTTGGTCAAAATGTTCAAGAGTTTAAAATTGTTTAAGAGGCTTTCAATTTTTATTATTGCCATAAATAAGCGTTTTATCCTAGTATAAATTGTTATTTATGCCTTGTAATTACGGCTTTTACAGTATTTGTTTAAGGTTATAGAGTAAAAGACAATATAATTTAATATCTTATTAGTTAAATACTTATTAATATTCTTCAGATGAAATTGAAGGTACTTTTACATAGTGTGTGTGTTTTAATACATTTTACTATTACCTCTTTAACTGCTCAAGTTGCTGATAAAGAGGTGAACTCAGACAGTATAAAAGAAATTCTGGAAGAATCCTCAAGATCATTTTTAACGCAAACGAATGAAGGAAAAGAAAAAGGAATCTATTTTTTAGAACTAGCAGAAAAACTGATAAAAAAAGTTAATGACCCCTTGCTTGAGATTCATATTAATAGAAAGAAAATAGATTTTTTTCTTGGTACTCGAGATACCCTTAGAGTTGAAGAATATTTAGCCAAAAATCTAAAAATCATTAAATTAATTGACAATAAAAGGCAACTTGGGTTGTATTATGAAGGGCTTGGAGTGCACAAGTCTATGCAAGAGAAAAAAGAAGAAGGGTATCAAGCTTATCTTATTGCAGAACAACTATTACGGAAGTATGGGAAAACTAAAGATGTGATTGATATCAATTATAATCTTTGTTCACGATATATGATGGTAAAAAGATGGAATGAGGCCATCGAGCATGCATTAAAATCGCTAAATGCAATAAAAAAGACAGGGGTTAAAAAGGATAGAAGGAAGAATTTAAATCTTTTCTTAGCAGAAAGTTATATTAATCTAAAAGAATTTGAAAAAGCAGAACGTTATTTTGATACTATAGAAAAGGAAAAATCTGCTTATTCTGGAGATTTGAACTTTGAAGGAAGATTATATTCTAATAAAGGATTGTATTATGAAAAAACGGGGGATTATAAAAAGGCAGCACTTTTTTATAGTCAATCCTTCAATAATCTTTTAAAATACTACAGTCAAAGAACAAGAGAAGTAAGTACCACACTTGCGCTATCCAACCAGTTAAACCTGAAAGAAGAAGAAAATAAAAGGATAAAATTAGAAAATGATTTAAAAGCAGAACAATTAAGAAATAGAGGACATATTATTTTGTTAAGTGTAATAATTATTCTCGGATTAATTCTAATGAGTATAATTCAATACAGAGTTTCTTTATATAAAACGAAAATAAATAAATTGCTCCAAAAGAATTATGAAGAATTAGTAGAAGCTAATCAAAAAGTAGACGAAGCACTAGAGGCTAAATCAGAGTTTTTAGATTCTGTAACTCATGAACTTCTCACTCCTTTAAATACAATAAAAGGCACAACATTCTTACTGCAAAAAGAAGAATTAACATCGCACCAGGTAAATCAAATGAAGTTAATTAATTTATCTAGTGACTATTTATTAAACCTGATTGCCGATGTAATTCACTTAAATGATCTTGAAAAAGGAAAGCTAGAACTAAAAAATGAGAAATTCGACCTAAGAGTGTTATTGAATAACTTAGTAGATTCTTCTGCGTTAATGAAGGATAATAATAATCAAATTCATAAAAAAATTGATAGCAATATTCCTGATGATCTAAAAGGAGATGTTCTTAGGGTTTCTCAAATCTTCTTAAACATATTGGATAATGCTTTAAAATTTACGAGAGACGGAGATATTTATGTTGAGGCCTTATTGGTTTCGAAAATAGATAATATAGCAGAAATAGAGTTCTCTATTCGAGATACCGGGATAGGCATGTCAGAAAAGCAAATTAGTAAGGCTTTTGAAGCTTTTCATCAAGGATCGGTTAAAATCAATAGAAAATACGGAGGTACGGGACTGGGATTGTCGATCGTAAAAAAAATACTGAAATTACAAGGAAGTGATGTTGTTTTAAAGTCGAAACCAGGAAAAGGAACTCTGGTTTTATTTACAATGAAATTTGATATTCCCGAACAAGTGATAGAAAAAAATACGTTCTCGGGAAATGGTTATGACGAATCACCAGAAGGAATTAATGTTTTATTGGTTGAAGATAATAAGGTTAATCAATTAATTACAGAAAAGATAATTTCGAATTATGGCTTTTACTGTGATTCTGCTAATGATGGAAAGGAAGCAGTAGATATGGTTAAGAAAAATAAATATTCTATGATCTTGATGGATATTATGATGCCAAAAATGGATGGTTTTGAAGCTACAAAATATATAAAACAATTTGATAAAGGAATTCCAATAGTTGCATTAACAGCAATATCCGAGAAATTGAACAGAGAAAAATTTAATGAAGTAGGAATATATACTGTTCTTAATAAACCAGTAGACCCAGAATTGCTTTATGAAACTATTATGGTGTGTTGTGATAAATAGAAAATCAATTTTTTATAGATTCTACTATTAATTTTGCAGTTTTATCATTAGCTCCTCTACCGCCAAGCTTTTTTTCGAGATCATAATAATCCAAAAACATAACTGCTCTTTTATAATCATCAATTATTATAGTAAGCTCTTCTTTAAGTCGTTTAGGATTAAAATCCCCCTGTATTAATTCGGTTACAACAGGTTTGTCCATAATTAAGTTTACCAAAGAAATATAGTCTAGGTTAATAATTCGTTTTGCAATTTGATAAGATATAGAGTTTCCTTTGTAACATACAACTTCTGGCACTTTAAATAAGGCAGTTTCCAGGGTTGCAGTACCCGAGGTTACTAAGGCAGCATTACTAAGACTTAATAAATCATATGTTCGATTCATAATTAAATGAACTCCTTGTTTTTTAATAAAAGGAGCGTAGAAAGAAGCTTCCTGACTTGGTGCTCCTGCAATAACAAATTGATAATTAGGGAAATCGTCTACAACAGTAAGCATAACCTCAAGCATTTTACGAATTTCTTGTTTTCTACTTCCAGGAAGTATGGCAATAATAGGTCGATCATCTAAATTGTGTTCTGCCTTAAAAGTTTCAGGCATGATTTGCTTATGATCTGCAATCGCATCAATTAATGGGTGTCCTACAAATTGAACCGGAAACTCATGTTTATCTTCATAAAAAGATTTTTCAAAAGGTAGAATTACGTACATCATATCCACACATCGTTTGATAGATTTTATTCTTCCTTCTTTCCAAGCCCATATCTGAGGAGAAATATAATAATGTGTTCTGAAGCCTTTTTCTTTAGCCCATTCTGCAATACGCAAATTAAACCCGGGATAATCTATAAATACAATCACATCTGGCTCAAAACTTGTAATATCTCGTTTACAAAGTTTTAGATTCTTAAGGATAGTAAACAAGTTTAATAAAACCTCTACAAACCCCATAAACGCCAAGTCTTTATAGTGTTTTACCATCGATCCACCAACTGCCTGCATAAGATCCCCGCCCCAGAATCTAAACTCTGCTTGAGGGTCTTCTTTAAGAATTGATTTCATAAGATTTGCACCGTGTAAATCTCCCGATGCTTCTCCTGCGATGAGGTAGTATTTCATGTTTTTTAATTTTCTAAAGGGCAAACAAAATATCGAACAACTACAAATTTAATATTTCCGAAGTATCAAAAACTAATATTTACGTTATCGATTTTATCTAAAAAAAATGATATTATCTTTTTAAGATTACCCAAATTTACTAATTGCAATACAAATAGCCGCAATAAGCGTAGCAAGAAGCACGCCACGAGCTCTATATATATTATTTTTTCTTAAAAAAAGAAAGAAAATAAGCAAATTTGGCATTGCTCCTAGGGCAATTAAGCTTCCTAAAGAATCATTCTCTGCAGAAGCTTTTATCATTTCGGTAAATGATAATCCCTGAGAACTGAGTGCAGAAAAAATAAATACGCATATGATAAACCCTATTATATTCGTAAGTAAGCCGATTGTAAAACCAATAATAATCTCTTTTTTAATCATGTAATGACCAATTGTTTAATTCTTGTATAAAGTGATGAGCGGTAAGATCAAATTGAGTAGGTACTATAGAGATATAGCCGTGATGTAATGCCCATTCATCTGTATCTTCTCCTTTGTCTTCGTTAATAAATTCACCAGAAAGCCAGTAATATTCTCGCCCCATTGGGTTTGTTCTCTTATCAAACTCTTCTACCCAATGTGCATTCGCCTGGCGACAAATTTTTATACCTTTTATATCTTCCTGAGTTAATTTTGGAATATTAACATTAAGAACTACTCCTTTGGGTAACCCATTTTTGAGGACATTTTCTACAATAATTTTCACATATTTCTTCGAAGGCTCAAAATTGGCCTCCATACTATAATCAAGTAATGAAAACCCAATAGCAGGAATTCCTTCAATACCAGCTTCGACAGCCGCACTCATTGTACCCGAGTAGATTACATTAATTGCAGAGTTTGACCCATGATTAATCCCACTTACACACAAATCAGGTTTCCTGTCAAGGATTTCACGAGATGCCATTTTTACACAATCTACAGGAGTCCCAGAGCAGCTATATTCTTTTTGTGGCGCATTGTTATTAATCACAACAGGATCGCAATAGAGGGTGCTGTTAATTGTAATAGCATGCCCCATTCCACTTTGTGGGCTATCGGGAGCAACTACCACAACATCACCAACTTCATTCATAACATCTATCAGAGCGCGTATTCCCGGGGCAGTGACCCCATCGTCATTGGTAACTAAAATCAATGGTCTTTTTTGCGGCATAGCTTTAAATTTTACGAGAGTAAAAATACACTTTTTTTATGCGAAATAAGCATTACTAAAAAAAGCAATATTTACTAAAAAGACAATGCTAAAAATTTCATTCAAAAAATATAAAACTATAAATACAAACAGATGAAGTTTTATGAGAATAATAGAGTAAGAAATAATATTAGCTCATTTAAGAAAAATTTAGTAATATTACCTGTTATTGGCACGATTTTTAATGTATTTTGCCTAGAATCCCTAAATTAAATGAGCGTATGAAAAAGAGTTTTTTGATTTTGATGCTTACCGTGATCGTTTCGGCAGCTTCTTGCAGTTTTACCACAAAGGTCGAAAATGATCCTGATAAAGATAAATTGCTAATCGATTTAATAAGCTATGTCTTAGGTAAAGGACATTATGATGCGAAGGATATAAATGATGATTTTTCTAAGGAAGTTTTCTCTGATTATGTAGATGCCTTAGACCCTCTGAAACGATATTTTTATAAAAGTGATATTGAAGAGTTTAAGAAGTTTGAAAAACTGATTGATGATGAGATTAGAAATAAAGAAATTACGTTCTTTAACCTAACTTATGATCGTTTACAACAACGAATGGCAGAGGCTAGAACGTTGCATAAAGAAATCCTGGAACAACCTTTTAATTTCGAAAAAGACGAAAGTATCGATACAAACTATGAGGATTTACCTTATGTAGAGAGTAAAAGTGAAATGAAAGACCGCTGGAGACTGCAACTTAAATTTAATGCATTATCTAGCTATTATGATAAAGTTGAAGAGCAAATAGATTCTGTTACCAAAAACAGTAATTATAACCGTAAGACCTCGATTGTTTTAGAAAAAGAAGCTCGTGAAATCACAAAAACTTCATTGAAAGAATATTTTGAATTTGCAGATGATTTAGAACGAAAAGATTGGTTTTCAATATATATCAATTCTATCGTAGAAGAATTTGATCCTCATACCTATTATTTTGCTCCTCAGGATAAAGATAGATTTGATATTGCCATGTCAGGAAAATTAGAGGGAATCGGGGCTAGATTACAAAAGAAAAATGATAATGTAAAAATTATAGAGATCATTTCTGGAGGGCCTGCGTGGAGAGGTAATGAAGTTGAAGTAGGAGATCTTATCATGAAAGTAAAACAGGAAGATGAAGAAGAGCCTGTAAGTATTGTTGGAATGCGCCTTGATGATGCTGTAAGTTTAATTAAAGGGCCAAAAGGCACAAAAGTAATGCTAACCGTAAAAAAGGTTGATGGTACTATCGAGATTATAGAGATTGTTAGAGATGTTGTAGAGCTCGAAGAGACGTATGCAAAATCATCTGTAGTTAAAAAGAATGACAAAACATTTGGCATCGTTAATTTGCCAAAGTTCTATTTTAACATGCAAGATTATAATCAACGTAATGCGGCCAAAGATGTAAAACAAGAAATTATCCGTCTTAAAGAACAAGATATGGATGGTTTGGTAATTGACTTACGAGATAATGGAGGAGGCTCTTTGCAAACAGTTGTAGATATAGCAGGATTATTTATTGAAAAAGGTCCAATAGTACAAGTTAGAACAAAAGGAGAATCACCAGAAGTTTTAAGTGATAAAGACAGAAATATACTTTGGGATGGTCCATTAGTTATTTTGGTAAATGAACTATCTGCTTCTGCTTCAGAAATTTTAGCTGCGGCAATGCAGGATTATAAAAGAGCAATCATTATAGGAAGCAAACAAACCTATGGTAAAGGAACTGTTCAAAATGTAATGGATCTTAATAGGTGGATGCGTAGTAATGATTTTGGAGATCTGGGAGCTTTAAAACTAACCACTCAAAAGTTTTATAGAGTTAATGGAGGTTCTACGCAGTTAGAGGGTGTAAAAAGTGATGTTGTGGTTCCAGATCGATATAGTTATATTGATATTGGTGAAAAAGATCAGGAAAATCCACTACCATGGGATAAAATAGCTGCTGCCGATTATGATCTTTGGGATGGTTATATCGATTTTGAGCAAACTATTAATAACAGTAAAGAAAGAATGTCTAAAAATGATCAATTAAAATTAATTGAAGAAAATGCAAAGTGGGTTAGACAAAAAAGAGATATAAATAAATATTCTTTACAGTTTAGTAAGTATAAGCTTAATATTGCACTTAATGAGAAACAAGCAGAGCGTTTTGATGCAATTAATGATTATAAGACTAATTTAACTTTTCAATCTTTACCTTATGAAAAAGAATTGATGAAAAAGGATTCGATTCTAACAGAGAAAAGAAAAAGATGGCATGAAAGCCTTAGTAAAGACGTTTATGTAGAAGAGGCAATTAGTGTTCTTGAAGATTTGAAGATTAATAACATTCGAAGATCTAAAAATCCACTTACGGTAAAGAATTAATATATTAATGCCCAAAGCAAAATCAAACTCTTTAAGTATACTGGCGCTCCAAAAATTCAAGAAGAATTTTTGGGGCGTCTTGAGTTTTTATTTCATTGTTTTTTGTGCAATTATAGCAATTTTTGCTTATGTGCTGGCTCCTGATAACTCTCAGAACGCAAATCAGATGCATTTATCAATTCATTCTAAACCTCCCGGGTTCGAAGTTAAAATGCTTACTATTCCTTCTCAGGATGTATCTGATCAATCCTTTCTAAGTAAAATCTTTTTTGGAGAAAAAAATACAGATACAGAGATCCCTATTGATCGATATACCCTACAAAATAATACAATAGAAATTTCTCCCTATAGCGAAGGGGAAATTATAGAATTGTCAAAAGAAATTAAATTTGAACGTTTCCCAAAAGGATTAACATCACAAGAAATAACCGATACCTATATAAAGACACAGACCTTTATTCTAGGAACCGATAAATATGGGAGAGACCTGTTAAGTAGAATGCTTGTCGGTATTAGGATTTCATTTTCTATCGGTTTTGTGGCTGTGCTAATTTCGCTGATTCTTGGGATATCATTAGGGGCTATTGCTGGATATTATGGAGGTAAAGTAGATGCTATGATCATGTGGTTAATAAATGTTACCTGGTCAATACCTACATTATTATTAGTTATTGCTATTACTTTGGCCCTGGGAAAAGGATTTTGGCAGGTTTTTATTGCGGTTGGGTTAACCATGTGGGTAGAAGTAGCTCGTGTAGTTAGAGGACAGGTATTAAGCGTAAAACAAATGCAATATGTGACTGCTGCAAAAGCATTAGGATTTACCAATTTTAGAATTATCACAAAACATATACTTCCCAATAGTTTAGCACCGGTAATTGTAATTTCTGCAGCAAATTTTGCAGGGGCTATTCTTATCGAAAGTGGTTTGAGTTTTCTGGGAATAGGAGCACAACCACCAATGCCAAGTTGGGGGGCAATGATCAAAGATCATTATTCTTACATTATTTTAGGTAAAGCATATCTCGCTATTATACCCGGATTAGGTATTATGAGTCTGGTAATGGCATTTATGCTAATAGGAAATGCACTTCGAGATGCATTAGATGTGAAAGCGTAGAAGATAAAAACCGTGTTGAGCATGTAATGCTAAACACGGTTTATTACTTTTAATTTTGGTTTCCGTTTCTTATAGGGGTACTGCCATCTGGGCATAAACTATTACATGGAGAAGGAATCATTACTAGCATTCCTCTGTAATCTCTGTAAATGCATCTACAATCATAATTTAGATTACCACCATTAATTGCTTTTTGCTGATTTTTGTCTAGTTGTTTAGCATCGTTTAACTTTAGAACTTTTTTTAGCATGATTTATTGATTTTAAATGTGAATATATTTTGGTGTATTAATTAGAGTTTAATGACTAATGTATAATCGATTTTGGGCTAATCAATTTTATATAAAAAGAAAATATAGTTTATATCTGCCCAGAAAGAAGAGCCTCTTGTGATAATATGTCTAAGTCTATCACGGGTTCATTTGTAAGTGGGTCTCCTTTATCATCCCTTCTTCCTCCAACCACTATTTTTTGTTGGGTTCTGGTAAGTACGATTTTGTTAGAATTTGAAATTTTGTTTAGCATTGTTTTAAAAGTTTTAAAATTAAAATGATTTCTCCTATGAATAGATAAAGAACTCTTTTATACATGTCCAGAAATAAGAGCCTCTTGTGATATGTTTAAGTCAATTACGGATTGATTTGTAAGTGGATCTATTTGATCCTTTTTTCCTCCAACCACTATTTTTTGTTGGGTTCTGGTAAGTACGATTTTGTTAGAATTTGAAATTTTGTTTAGCATCGTTTAACGTTTTAAAATTAAAATGATTTCTCCGATAAATAATAGATAAAGGCTTCTCTTATATGTGTCCAGAAATAAGAGCCTCTTGTGATATGTTTAAGTCGACCACAGGCTCATTTGTAAGTGGGTCTATCTGTTTCCTTTTTCCTCCGACAACTATTTTTTGTTGGGTTTTGGTAAGTACGATTTTGTTAGAATTTGAAATTTTGTTTAGCATTGTTTAACGTTTTAAAATTAAAATGATTTCTCCGATAAATAGATAAAGAACTCTCTTATATGTGTCCAGAAATAAGAGCTTCTTGTGATATATCTAAGTCGATCACGGGTTCATTAACAAGTGGGTCTACTTTTTCCTTTCCTCCTCCAATAACTATTTTTTGTTGGGTTTTGGTAAGTACGATTCTGTTAGAATTTGAAATTTTGCTTAGCATTGTTTAACGTTTTAAATTAAAATAATTTCTCTACAGTTTATAGACATTTGAGTGCTGGTCTGAGCACTCTTTACTTGATATTTTATCTACTATAAAGTGAGCTCAGTTTCAAAAGTAATGACGAACCCTACCATTAAACACCCTGAAAACAGGGTTTTAAGAATTGACTAATAATAGAAAGTGACAGTAGTATATTTTATACCAGGTTTATTAAGGCTATATAAAAAATAAAGAGACCTCTTTGGGAGATCTCTTTGTTTTAAAATAAAATATACTTTTTTAGAAACAAGGTGGTCCTTGCACCCATGTAGTCCCGTTATGATAACAGCAACTTAAGGCAGGGTTACAACCTCTTCTCTTAAAAATAAGGGGAGGTATTCCTCCTACTATGTCTTTTTGTTGTTCTTTAGAAAGATGTTTGGCATGTTTCAATTTTGTGATCTGATTCATATCAATAGGTTTTAAGATTAAAGATTTTATTAAGTTTCAAGAGGTTCCCGAACTTCAGAAGCGGTATCTTGATTTTCTGTCATCATACTCATAAAGTAGAAAAACTCACCATAATTATACTTTTTAGGATATAACGTATTATTAATAAGTGATGCAGGAGTGTAGTAGAGGTCATTTTTTTGAGCCCATTCAGATTGCTTTTTCAAAACTTCGAGATGATTTTGGGTATCTTGAGGGATACCATACTCTTTTATCCATTTACTATGAGTTCTGTCTGCAAACCACTTGTTATAGGCTGCAATAAACTTATCTGGTCCTTTGCTATAATAAATTTCTAAAAGAATAAGAGCAATCTGTGTTGCTTTATCATTAGGATCTTCTGTTTTAACATTTAAACGAATACTAATTTGAAGCTTATCTCCCATAGCTTTTAAGACACGCGTGTAGGCTTCAAAAGCATCTTTACAATATCCACACATAGGATTGGTAAGACTAATGATTTTAAAACTTGCATTTGGGTTACCCAAAATAATTTCATTTGGAATTGTCGCATTATCTTCAATCTTTTCTGAAATATTAAGTAAGTGGTTGTAAATTTGTCCATCTCTTTTGAAATGGTTTAGTTTGAAGTTATCTGCTTTAAACTTTTTATTTTCTTTTACTTTTTCTTTAATATACAAATAAGCTAAAGCAAATAAGGATGATAGCATTATAAAACTAACTACAGCAGAAATCTCGATATTAAACGGAATGTTAAGTATGGCTATGATAGCTAACCCAAGAGATATAGAACCCATTGCCAAACATACTGCACACCATTTTTTTACAATTAATGCTTGAGAATAAATAGAATATAAAATAAACGGAATTCCTATTAACGATGGGATAAGTAATATACTATTGAAACCATAAAATAATTGGTATAGAGACATAGAACCAAAGAAAACAATTCCTGCATCAGCTAAAGAAAAATTCTTAAAAAGTTGACCACTATTATTGTTTATAACCTCTCCACAATTTGTATTTCCGACCGATGTACAAAATTGGTGCATAGCTTGTGACTGTATTCCTAAGCTTTCTCGTACAGCAAAAAAACTGAAAACAACTCCCGTAAATGATAATAGTAAAAAGAGCACTTGATTAATATCCCAGGATCTTCCGTAAAAAGCAAAAATCAAACTAGCTGCTAGTCCGGCAAGCAATATGTTTTGTATAAGGGATTGATTAGAAATAAGTTTTTGTTTGGCATTATACTCAACAGCAATTACCTTCGGAATCCAAATTTCTTTAAACTCATTAAAAGTAAACTTCTTTTTTTTAAGGCTTGAGTGTTTAAGTTCTATGCTATCACCTTTTTTGATTACCGTAACAATTTCTTCTGCGTTTTCTACTGTGACCAACGAAATAAAACTTTTAGGCAGTTGATCCAAAGCATCCATAGGAATCTCTACAGCAATATTATCAATATCAAAATAATCTAAAGTATCTGTAATGGATTGAAAACTGGGATAGCTAGGGTGTATTTGTAATTGTAGTTCCAGATCCTTTTTGGTATAGTTCCCAATTCTGTTTTGGACCAAAACACTTTCTACAATTTTTTCAATGGTATTATTCATGTATGTCTTGCTTAGGATTAATTAGTATGCTATTGTGATATTATCATTCTTAATGAGAGAAATACCGCAGTCATTTAATTTTTAGAAAATAATTTTCTCTAAAGTAAAGATTTTATCGAGTAAAAAGAGGTGTCATAGACTCAAAAAATATGTGGTTAAACCGTATTTTTATTAGTTTTGCTTATTGGTTTTTAAAGTTAAATTGCTGTAAATTAACATTTTATATTTATTTTTAGATTAACTAAATATAATGACGAAAATATTGTTAATCTTTTATAAAGTTTTTAAAACTATCTCTCTTAATAGTCATAATAGAGCATTTTTATGATATAAATCAAATAATTAAGGAATAGAATTTTTAAAGAAAAAAATGAGTTTATATACATAGAAGTATGGTATAAGAGGATGAATTTTTATGAATTCACCCTCTTTTTACAGATCAAAAACTAGAAGTTCATTACTCTTTTAGTGCCAATAACCACATACGTTATCCACGCAAATAGCTCCACTACAACAAGATTGACCATTTTTACCTGTGCTACATGGAGCACCTTTACAACCGCGTCTTCTTCCTCCGTTAATAGATTGTTGTTCCTTTTTGTTTAATGTTTTACCATTGGTAAGATTTAAAATGTTTGATAACATAATTAAAATTTAAATAGATTAATACAATTGCCCGAACTTTTATAGACACTCAGGTATATGTCTCAAAAGTTTTCATTATTTGTTTTAAAGTGATGTGAGGTTTTTTGGAGTAATCTAATTACTTGGTGAAATTAGGATGTTGCCAACATTATATTATCCCGATTCTTTGAATAATCAAGAAATCAGGACAATCTTATAAAGTTTTGTAGGTTATAAATTGATCCCTATGGGGTTAAAATTCAATAGTATTGTTTTGTTATTTTTGCTTTTCAAAATGATATGGGAATGAATAGAAAATATGTGTATCCAATGCTAATTATTATAGTTACTGTTGGGTTTTATTACTTTGAAGGGTATATTGAAAATAATGGTTTTACAGAGAAGAAAACTAAAAAGACGACTGATTTTGGTTTTTATTACCTTCCGACATCTACCACAGGAACTATAATTGTTCATGATTTTTATTCATTATCATATTCTGAAAAACATGAACAGGCAGAATGGGTAGCTTACGAATTGAAGAAGGAACATTTATCTGCAAATGATTTTAAACGACCTTTTTTTGAAGAAGATAGAAAAGTAAAGTCGTCTTCTGCAGATTGGCGTAATTATAAAAATTCTGGATATGATAGAGGGCATTTATGCCCGGCCGGTGACAGACGATTTACATATGAGGCCTTCGAAGAGACATTTCTTACATCAAACATTACGCCTCAAAATCATGAATTTAATAGTGGTATCTGGAATTATTTGGAACAAAAAATAAGATATTGGGCCAAAATATATGATGGAGTATACATAATAACAGGTGGTATATTATCAGAGAATCTTTCTACAATTGGGTACGAACATGTCTCTGTACCTGAACAGTTTTATAAAATTGTGTTTAGTAATTCTTCTACTAATCCCAAAATGATCGCTTTTTTGATGCCACATAAAGATACTAAAACACCTTTAAAAAACTTTGTTGTGCCTGTAGACGAAATCGAGAAACTAACAGGGATCGATTTTTTTACATCATTAGAGGATAAAGTAGAGAATCAGTTAGAAGCTTCTACTACTACCCAAGGATGGAAGTTTTAGTATTAATGTTTTTAGTATTACCACTCATTTACTCGATTAGCATCTAGCTTAATAAAAATAAAGAGTAAAATTGTAAACCCCCACAGGCTTGATCCTCCATAACTAAAAAAAGGTAAAGGGATACCAATAGTTGGCATTAATCCAGTTACCATCCCTATATTGATGGTAAAATGAATAAATAAAATCCCCACTACACTGTAGCCATATACACGACTAAATTGAGATTTTTGTCTTTCGGCCAGGTGAATAAGCCGAATTAATAATAAAACAAAGAGAATTATAATCATAGTTGCCCCCAGAAAACCCCACTCTTCACCAACAGTACTAAATATATAATCGGTACGTTGCTCTGGTACAAAGCCTCCTTTGGTTTGTGTTCCTTCTCTAAATCCTTTACCGATCCAGCCACCACTACCAATAGCAATCTGACTTTGATTGGTGTTATAACCAATACCTTTTGAGTCAACTTCTTTACCTAAAACAATATTAAATCGATCCCTGTGCCTTTGTTCGAATACATGATTAAAAATATAATTAACCGAAAAACAGAACCCTGCTACTACAAGAATAGTAAGAAGGTATCTAGAGTATTTCGGCTTTCGTTTTCTATTTCTAATAAGTATAAAAAGCATAATGGCTGCGATTACCAGAACTACCCATATCGGATTAAAAAGTAAGGTAAGAATAAATAATCCTGCTGCAGAAGCTCCAACAATTAGATATATAGTGGCTAAACCTTCTCTGTATAATGGAAAGAAAAAAGCAGCATAGACCAATGCACTCCCAGGGTCTGGTTGAGGTATAATAAATACAGCTGGTATTGCAATAATTAAAAAAGCTCTAACCTGATAACCAAGAACTTTTATATTGGTTTGCATATCGCTTAAGAATTTGGCCAGAGCCAATGCAGTACATGCTTTGGCAAACTCCGAAGGTTGTAAACCGGCAGGCCCAATCTGATACCAGGATGTTGCACCATTTATATTTTTTCCAAATACAAAAAGACCTAATAGTGATAGTAATGATAGTACATAAATCAATCCTGCAAATCGTTCATAAAATTTTGCTTCTATAGCCTGAGTAATAATAATTAATACTATGCTAAATAGGATCCAATAGGCTTGCCTAACATATGCATGTGAAAAATCAGCTAATGAGAAGGCTTCATTCTCAGAAGAAGCAGAGTAGATGTTTACCCATCCAAAACCAACAAGTAATAAAAATAAAAAGACTGTTACCCAATCTATTGCTGCTACACTGGATTTTGCCATTATTGATTAATTTTAAATGGTTCACCACTGTAAGGTTTGGCATATTCTTCTTCGAGGCTGTGTGTGAGAATCCAATCTTCTAAATCAGTTCTGGAGATGGCTCCGTTTATATGTTGTTCTATCATTAATGAAGCAATTTTTCCCGCATAACGAGCACCCCAATATCCATTTTCTACAAATACGGCTAGTGCTATTTTAGGATTATCTTTTGGAGCAAATGCTACAAAAACAGAATGATCGGTAAGCTGCGTTTTTTTACCATCGATTTTGGTAAAGTTTTCTGCTGTTCCTGTTTTTCCACATATCTCAATACCTTCGACTTGTAAAGATCGTGCAGTACCTTGGGTATATACCTGATACATTCCTTCTATCACAGGTTCAAAATGCTCTTTGTTAATTGTCGTGACCTTAGGAATGGTATAATTTTCATTTTCTATAGGTTTCCCATCTATTGCTTTTATAATATGCGGAGTAAAATAATACCCTCTATTTGCAATAGCAGCAGTCATATTTGCTAACTGTATAGGAGTAGCAAGTACTTCTCCTTGTCCGATAGCATTAGATAATGTAGCAGATGCATACCATTTATAAGTTGGATATTGATAAATCTTATTGTAATATTTTGCGGTTGGCACTTTTCCTCTTTTTCCTGTTGGCAGATCATAACCCAAATAATTCCCTAAGCCAAAACTTTCAACATGTTTTCTCCAATTTTCCATCCCTTCTTGCGGAGTATCATACTTTTCAATAATTCTTCTGTATACTGTTGCAAAATATGCATTACAGGAGTTTGCTATGCCCGGAATCATATTTAACGGGCTTCTGTGAGAATGACAACCGAGTTTTCTTCCATTCTTTCCATAATAATACCCCATTCTGCAAGAAACACTTTCCTGGGTATCAATAACTCCTTCCTGTAAAGCTATTAATGCATTAACCGTCTTAAATGGTGATCCCGGAGGATATTCGGCTTTTAGACCTCTATCAAAAAGTGGTATCGCAATAGTGTCATAAACTAATTTGGTAAAATTTGGAGATCGTTTTCTTCCTACTAATAATTCTGGCTTGTATGTTGGAGCTGTTACCAAAGCCAATATTTCTCCTGTAGAGGGTTCTAGAGCTACAATACCTCCTCGTTTATTCTGCATAAGTTTTTGTCCATACGCCTGTAATTTTGAATCTAGAGTTAAGGTAAGATCTTTTCCATTTACAGGAAGAGTGTCAAATTTTCCATTTTTATATGGGCCTATATCTCTATTAAATCGATCTTTTTGAATTCGTTTTACTCCTTTGATGCCTCTAAGCTCATTTTCATATTGTTTTTCTACACCATCAATACCAATAAGATCTCCAGAGAGATAATAGGGATCTTCTTTTATTAATCTTTCGTTTACCTCGCCAATATATCCTAATACATTTGCAGCATTAACAGTTTGGTAATCCCTTAAAGAACGTTTTTGAATATAAAAACCTTCAAATTTTCTCATTTTTTCCTGAAGATAGGCATATTCATCTTTGGTCAATTGTGGTATGACTATAGAAGGTACTCTTGGAGAATAGACTCTAGCTTTTTTTAATCTTTTTATAAGTTTATCTTTACTAATATTAAGGATAGAACAAAACTCTAAAGTGTCAAAAGGTTTTAATTCTCTGGGAATAACCATAACATCGTACGAAGGTTGATTGGTAACTAATAACCTTCCATTTCGATCATAAATGGCTCCTCTTTGGGGGTAATCATAAATTACTTTGATGGCGTTATCTTCTGATAAAGAGGCAAAAGAAGTATTGTATATCTGCAAATAAAATAACCTTGCAACAAAGACAACACCCGTAGTAATAATTATTAGATAGAGTAGTAATTTTCTCATGAATCATTTCTTCTAAACAATACCAAAACCAACATGGTAATCACTATTGTAAATAAACTAGAAAATAACGTTTTTTTGATGATTAATAGTATGTGAGAGAAGTTAAAAATTTCTAACG
Organism: Aquimarina atlantica; assembly: GCF_000626715.1. Lineage (GTDB taxonomy): Bacteria > Bacteroidota > Bacteroidia > Flavobacteriales > Flavobacteriaceae > Aquimarina > Aquimarina atlantica. Next base: position 68,131 of record NZ_AQRA01000016.1, read on the forward strand.
AGAAAAGTACAATATGATGTGTTAAAACCATTAAGATTACATAAGCAAAACGCTCACCAAATCCAACATTACTTAGTTTTACGGTTTGAAACTCATAACTAAGTCCAAATACCGATCGTAATGCTACCGGACGAAAAAATGCAATAACGGTACAGGCCGCAGCATGTACCCCTCCAGAATCACCAAACATATCTATAATCAACCCTAACATAAAGCTTATGACCAGAAAAAGACCTTTGTTTATATTAATGGGAGCCATAAGAATAAAAATGACATAGATATAAGGATTTAGGTATCCTAAAAAGTTGATATGGTTTAAGATAAATACCTGAATTAAAACCAGAACAATGAATCTAATGATATGTAATAAAGTATCCCTGTTCATGATTTAATTCTCTAAGCTTTTAATTTCTTCAATATCCCTACTTTTTATTGTATAAACAAAACCAATATCACTCATGTCGTTAAATAATTTGACATCTATTAAATAGTAGCTTTTGTTTTGATTTAATTTATAACTGGCAATGGTTCCTATTCCTATACCTTTAGGAAAAATAGTCGAACGACCGTGTGTTATGATAGTATCTCCCTCTCTAAGAATTGCTTGCCGGGGGATGGTTTCTAATTGAACAATATTTGGGTCTTTGCCATTCCAGATTAAGGAGCCGTATTGGTTAGACTTTTTTAATCCGGCATTAATTCGAGAATTACTGTTAAGAATAGAAATCACTCTACTGTAATTTTTTGAAGTATTCTCTATAATTCCTATAATACCTTTATCTGTAATAACCCCCATATCGGGTACGATACTATCTTTCTCACCTTTATTAATTAGGATATAGTTATCAATTTTGCTATAATCATTTTTAATTACTCTGGCTTTGGTAAAAGTATAAGGTTTATCAAAAGATAATGTGTCGAGGTATTTTGTAGCAACAGAATCTACCCCTAGAGCACTTAGTTGATTACGAAGGTTTTCATTCTCTTCTAGTAATCGTTGGTTTTCCTTTTTTAGACCAAAATAGTCACTTACCGAGTGTTGCCAACTATATAGCGCCCCACTTAAAAAATTGGTAGAACTAACAAATTTACTTCTATGGTAAGAATGTGATTGTATAGTAAAAATCAGTGCTATACATAATAGGAGTAGAAATAGCAGAAAACGTTTATTCTTAATTAAAAAATTAATAATCTGCTGCATGATTTAAAGTATGATGACTTCTTTAGTTAAACGTTCTATGTTTTAAGCTAAGTCTTACTTAGCAAGTATTAAAGCAGGATAACGTAAAATCAGAAATTTAGGTATATTTTCAGGAATGTTTTTTTACAACATTATTTTATCAAAACACTCTTGTACCTATTTAGGTTTTTTAGTGTAATTCCTGTGCCTCGTACAACTGCTCTTAACGGATCTTCTGCAATATAGACTGGTAAATCTGTTTTTTGTGATAAACGCTTATCTAACCCACGAAGCATAGAACCTCCTCCTGCAAGATATATACCGGTATTATAAATATCTGCGGCAAGTTCTGGAGGGGTTTGCGATAAGGTTTCCATTACAGCATCTTCGATACGTAAAATAGATTTATCAAGTGCCTTAGCCATTTCTCTGTATGAAATCTGAACCTGTTTAGGTTTTCCTGTAAGTAGATCACGACCCTGAACATTCATTTCTTCGGGTGGTAACTCCAAATCTTCAGTAGCAGCACCAATTTGTATTTTTATTTTTTCAGCAGTACGCTCTCCAACATATAGGTTATGCTGCGTACGCATATAATATATAATATCATTGGTAAATACATCTCCTGCAATTTTTACCGATTTATCACACACAATTCCTCCTAATGCGATAACTGCAATTTCAGTAGTACCTCCACCTATATCTACAATCATATTTCCTTTGGGTTGCATAATATCAACACCAATACCAATTGCAGCAGCCATAGGTTCGTGGATAAGGTATACTTCTTTTCCATTTACACGTTCTGCACTTTCTTTTACTGCCCGCATTTCAACTTCGGTAATTCCTGAAGGAATACATATAACCATACGCAAAGCAGGTGCAAATATTTTTTTCTTCAATGCCGGGATATCTTTGATAAACATGCTTATCATTTTTTCACTGGCATCAAAGTCTGCAATTACTCCATCCTTAAGTGGGCGAATAGTTTTTATATTCTCATGAGTTTTTCCCTGCATCATGGCAGCCTCTTTTCCGGCTGCAATAATTTTACCAGTCATAATATCTCTGGCTACAATAGAGGGACTATCCACTACTACTTTGTCATTGTGGATCACTAATGTGTTGGCGGTACCTAAATCTATTGCAATCTCTTCGGTAAAGAAGTCAAAAAATCCCATAAAAGTCAAAAAAAGGGGTTAAAATTCAGTAAATGTAATAAAATTAATGTTTAAAATGACGTGTTCCGGTCATAACCATTGCAATTCCGTTTTGATCACAGTAATCAATGCTTAATTGATCCTTGATAGAACCTCCTGGTTGGATCACAGCTTTAATACCTGCATTGTCTGCAATTTCTACACAATCAGGAAAAGGAAAAAAAGCATCACTGGCCATAACTGCTCCGTTAAGATCAAAATTAAATGCCTTAGCCTTTTCTACAGATTGCTTTAAGGCATCGACTCTAGAGGTTTGCCCTGTTCCACTTGCTAATAATTGTTTTTCTTTCGTAAAAACTATTGTATTTGATTTGGTATGTTTACAGATTTTTGAGGCGAATAAAAGATCTTCTATTTGCTCTGATGTAGGTGCTACCTTTGTTACAGTTTCTAAATCTGTTTTGGTATCTGTTTTAAGATCTTTATCCTGAACTAGCGTACCATTTAAACAAGTACGTACTTGTGTTTTTGGCAAATCAATATCTTTTTGTACTAAAATAATTCTATTTTTCTTTCCTTTTAGTATTTCTAAAGCGTCATTACTAAAAGAAGGAGCAATCACTACTTCACAAAATAGTTTATGAATTTCATCAGCAGTTGCTGTATCAATTTCGGTATTACTAATTAAGATACCTCCAAATGCAGAAACCGGATCACCAGCTAATGCATCAACATAAGATTGAAGTACAGTTTCTCTTTGTGCTAAACCACAAGCGTTATTATGTTTTAAAATTGCAAACGTTGGTGACTCCCCTTTAAATTCACTCATCAGGTTTACTGCGGCATCAACGTCAAGCAAGTTGTTATAAGATAGTTCTTTACCGTGTAGTTTGTCAAACATAGCATCAAAGTCTCCAAAGAAAAACCCTTTTTGATGCGGATTTTCACCATATCGTAATACTTTACCTTTGGTCTCACTTATTTTAAGAGAAGCGATTTCATGATCACTATTAAAATAATTAAAAATTGCCGAATCATAGTGAGAAGATACATTAAAAGCTTTAGCAGCAAAACGCTTACGATCTGCCAAAGAAATAGCTCCGTTTCCTTCAGAAATCACATGTAAAAATTCTGCATAATCATCAACCGAAGCGACACAGGTTACATCAGAAAAGTTTTTGGCAGCTGCTCTAATTAATGAAATTCCACCAATGTCTATTTTCTCAATAATATCTTGCTCAGATGCACCAGAAGCTACAGTTTTCTCAAAAGGATATAGATCTACAATAACTATATCAATTTGTGGGATTTCATATTGCTCAAGTTCTGCAACATCACTATCGTTATTTTGGCGATTCAGGATTCCTCCGAAAACTTTTGGGTGTAATGTTTTAACTCTTCCACCTAAGATTGAAGGGTAAGATGTAACATCTTCAACAGGAATAACATCAATTCCTAAATCTTTAATAAATTTTTCGGTTCCACCCGTAGAATAAATTGTAATATCAAGTTCGTCTAATTTTTTTACGATAGGTGCTAATCCGTCTTTACTGAATACAGAAATTAGGGCAGATTTAGCAGTTTTTGTGTTGTTCATGAGAAAATTTAGTTAGTAAAACGCAAAAATAGCAATTTAGTACCCAATTAGACAATCAATTATGCGTAATTGTTTTCAATAAATTGTAACAAAAATATAAGGAAAACGTCCTATATTTAAATAATTTAAAATCCGGTTCAAAAAATAGAGCATGCTAATCTATCTTAGAGTACTTAAGGAAAGCTTTAATTTTGCTATTAATGCACTTATAAATAATAAGTTGCGTACATTTCTTTCGCTATTGGGTGTTACTATAGGGATTTTTTCGATTATAGGCGTTCTTGCTGCGGTAGACTCTTTAAAACAAGAAATCAAAGGAAGTATCAGCTCTTTGGATAATAGTACAATCTATCTTATGCGTTTTTCTTTTGGTCCTTCTGATATACCACAATGGAAACGAGAACAATTTCCTGATGTAACTTTTGAGGAATATCAGTATATCAATAGATCAATGCCTGATCTTAAAGCAGCCAGCTTTATCTTGAACGTAGCTCCTGAAACAATTAAATATGAGGATAATAGTATAAGTAATGTAGAGATTGCGCCAGTTACTAATGATTATTATGATATTGAAGAATTACAGGTCGTAAAAGGAAGGTTTTATAATGAACAAGAATCTGTGGCAGGCGCTCCTGTAATCGTTATAGGAGATGAGATAGCTAATAGCTTGTTTGGTTCTAGTGAGCCCATAGGAAAAAAGATACGTTTATACGGAAGAAAGCTTACTGTAATAGGAGTACTTCAAAAAGAAGGAGCAGGTCTCTTTGGAAATAGTAAAGATACCGCTGTTATTCTTCCTGTTAATCTGGTTAGGAGGATTTATGGAGATAATAATAAATCGTCTTTTCCCGCTATAATTATTAAACCAGAATCTAATATCGATATACCAGAATTTATAGCAACTTTAAAACAAAAAGTAAGAGCATATAGAGGGTTAAAGCCTGATGAAGGCGATAATTTTTTTGTAAATCAATTACAAGGGTTTACAGATTTTATAGATAATATTACTGGTACAATGTCTACTATTGGAGGTTTTATAGGGATGTTTTCACTTTTGGTAGGAGGTTTTGGAATTGCTAATATTATGTTTGTGAGTGTTAAAGAACGAACAAACCTAATTGGTATACAAAAGGCATTAGGAGCTAAAAAAAGATTTATATTGTTTCAGTTTCTATTTGAAGCAATTATTCTTGCTATTTTTGGTGGGTTAATTGGGCTCTTGTTGGTTTGGTTAATTTCGATATTTGCATCACAATTCACAGGCGATTTTAAGTTTATACTTTCTAGCTCTAATATGTTTTGGGGAATGTTTTCTTCTACAATAATAGGTTTGATAGCTGGTATTTTGCCTGCATTGTCTGCTTCAAAACTAGACCCTGTAGAAGCAATTAGAACAGGGATGTAAGTCTATTCTAATCGCTTTGGTGATAGATTAAAATTTTATATAATTTTTGAATAAAATTAGTTCGGTGTAAAAATTTGTATTTTCTTTTTTACTTCAGTTTAAATTTTAAAATCACCTCATGAGTTCCATTAGAATAAGTATTTATTGTAGACGTAACATGCTCGTATGCATATCCAATGCTTAATAGATTTTCTAAAAAACTAGCGGTAAAAAATACCGTTACACTCTCATCTAATCGATAATTTACCCCTAGTTCTATTCGTTCTTTATATAGAATTGAAGTGGTAAGATCCAATGATATAGGAGCGTTGTTTACGACTTTACCAAGAGCAGAAGGGCGTAATTTAAAATCATCGCTAAGATCAAAATCATATCCCGCACCTAAAAATACCTGCAAATCATCACTAGCCGATACAGGATTTAGACCTTCTTTTTCATACCTGTCATTAGATAGCAGCCCGGGAGCAGAAAGTGATATATAGTATTTCCTAGCTTTTAGATAAAATCCTACTCCCACATTAGGATTAAATGTATTTACATTTTGGGTAAATAATGGGTCATCTTCAATTCCTATTTCATTGAGATTTATTTTTAAGAAAGACCCGCCAACTTTGACTCCTGCGTGTAGATTTGTTTCTTCTGCAACTTTTATTTTATATGAAAAATCAGCATAAAGATGTGTTTCATCCAATACAAAAACCTTATCACTTACAGCAGTTAATCCAATACCGATATTTTTACCTATCGGAGAATTTATATTAAAGTTAAGAGTTTCTGGGCCGTCCTTAACTCCTGCCCATTGACTCCTTACTGCAAATATTGCTTCAAGACTACCATTAGTACCTGCATATGCGGGAGTGATTACATTCATGTTATATCTATACATGCTAAAATGAGGGTCCTGTTGAGCGTTACCGACAAAAGACATGATGATTGTAAAAATTATATATTTTAAGTACTTCATTTTACTTTTATTTTATTGATTTTGATGGAAATAATAACAGTTAGATTCTTTCTTTTTGAAACTATACATGATTAATAGTTTATATAGATCCATCCGACAAGAGGAGGTGCTTCTTGACTGCCTGTTTCGATAATGTAATAATATGCTCCAGCAGGTAATTTGCCATTTCCAACTGCTAAACGACCATTAGAGATTCCATCCCAGTTATTTTGATAATCTTTAGCTTCAAATACTTTAGCACCAGATCTGCTAAATAGTTGAATCGTATGATTAGGAAAATCTTCAAGCCCTTCTATTACCCAGGTATCATTTACCCCATCACCATTAGGAGAAAATCCTTTGTCAAACGTAAGTTTTGTTACTAGAATTTCCTGCTGCGTATTAATCGTGAAATTGGAAGAGTCTGTAACTCCGACTCCTGGATTGCCTGCAATATCTGTTACCCCGGTATTATCTAAAGTGATACTGTTTTCAGTATCAGTTATTCCGGTTGTTGGAGTGTATGTAGCTGTAAAAGTGATATTGCTGTCGGTAGAAGTAACAGCAGATAATGTTCCATTAGGAATTGTGAGATCTGCATTAGTAAAACCTGTTACGGCTTCAGAAAAAATAATCGTTATCGTAGCTGTATCGCCCGTTGTTAATTCGTTATCGCTAATTTCTACAATTGCTGTAGGCGACATCATATCAATAATAAAGTTAGAAGAATTTGTTGTTCCTGTTCCTATATTTCCTACACTATCAGTTATTCCGGTATTATCAAGAGTGATAATGTTAGTGTTGTCTTCTATATCGGTTGTTGGAGTATAGATAGCTGTAAAAGTAATATTGCCGTCGGTAGAAGTAACAGTAGATAATGCTCCATTAGGAATTGTTAAATCTGTATTGTCGAAACCGGATACTGCTTCAGAAAAAATAACAGTTATTGTAGTAGTTTCACCAATCGTTACTATAGAATCACTAATGGTTATGGTTGCAGTAGGAGGTGTCGTCTTTTTATTTTCAGTATCCGTGGTTGCACTTCCTGTATTTCCATTTACATCGGTAAGGGTTACGCTTAATGTAATGGTTCCATCTGCTAAGCCGCTAAGATCTATGCTTGAGATCGTTGCTGTTGTAGAAGCCACAGTTCCTGATCCAGTTACATTGGTTCCTCCTCCAGAACTACTAAAGGTATAATTATAGGTTGCACCTACTTCTGCACTGCTAAATGTGTAACTTACAGCATTATCATTTCCGGCATTGATAGGACTTTGATCTATGGTAACCGAATACCCTGTTGGGGCTATGGTGTCTTTGGTTTCAGTATCTGTTGCGGCACTTCCTATATTTCCGTTTACATCGGTAAGGGTTACGCTTAATGTAATGGTTCCGTCTCCCAGGCCGCTAAGGTCTATGCCAGAGATCGTTGCTGTTGCAGAAGCTACTG
>NZ_AQRA01000017.1 GCF_000626715.1 Aquimarina atlantica
TAGATTAGACAATATGAAGCGGGTGTCAGTTACTTATACTGTACACCCGCTTTTTTATGTAGAAATACAATAGATTAGTTATTGTTTGATCATTAATTTTTAGAATATTTTTTACCTTGATTGTTATCAACAATAGCCATAATAAAACCCTTCTGGCAATGAATCTACATTAATTTCTGAGTTTTTTAACAGTACTTTTTTCTTTGTGTATGTATTTAAATGAGTTAATGTTATAAAGTTGAAATTTCCCCGTTTTATAACAATATTTTTAATATGTAATAAATGCTATAATGATACTTTATAGCATGTTTTTTTGTAGTTTTAAATTTTTATTCTACATTTGTAGAGTAAATTCTAATAATGTAGAACAGTGCAATTATCAAAAACAGAAGAACAATTAATGCAATATCTCTGGAAATTAGAGAAAGCCTTTATGAAGGATTTATTAGATTCTTTTCCAGAACCGAAACCTGCCACTACTACGGTAGCTACACTATTGAAAAGAATGATTGATAAAGGTTTTGTGAATTATACGTTATACGGGAAATCAAGAGAATATTATCCATTAGTAAAAAAGACAGATTATTTTTCTAAACATGTAAATGGACTGATTAAGAATTTTTTTAATGATTCGGCTTCGCAGTTTGCATCATTTTTTACATCAGAAACCAACTTATCTACTACAGAATTAGAAGAACTTAAAAAGATAGTAGATAAACAAATTCAAAAACAAAAGCAATGATTGTATATATAATAAAATCGTCTCTTTGTTTGTTGCTATTATGGTCTTTTTACAGGCTGTTTTTAGAACGAGAGAATATGCATCATTTTAAAAGGTTTTATCTTCTTTTTAGCTTAATTTTTGCATATACTATTCCGCTAATTACTATTACTTATGAAACAGATACAGTAATTAATCAGGAAAATATTCAACAACCTGTAAATCATCTAATCCTACCAGATAATGTACAGGTAGAAGCCACATCTTCAGATTATCTTTCGACAATTATATGGATTGTTTATGGTATAGGTGTTTTGGTTTTTGCAGTTAGATTTCTAAAAAATATGCACCATTTGATAAAGAAGGTGAGAAGAAATGAAAACCTGAAAGAACCCTCACATGTTAATGTACTACTCACGAATTCTATTATTCCGCATACATTTTTACATTACATATTTGTTCCTAAAAAAGAATTTCAGAAAAAAGCTATTCCGCAAGAAGTATTATTACATGAGAAAACTCATGTGAAACAAAGACATACTTTAGATATTCTGTTTGTAGAGATTTTTCAAGTGATTTTTTGGTTTAATCCAATATGGTTTTGGGTAAAAAAATCAATTAAATTAAATCATGAATTTCTTGCAGATCAAAAAGTATTGAAGCAACAGTTTTCAATACATCGATATATGGACTTACTCGTTAATTATCCAAACAGTTCTCATCAAGCTGTATTAGCGAGCCCTATCAATTATTCATTAACCAAAAAACGAATCGTTATGATGTCACAACAATTTTCTAAAACGAAAGCAACAACTCGATTGTTGCTGTTGCTACCTATCCTTTTGGGATGTATTCTTTTGTTTAACAATAAGATGGTAGCTCAACAAAAAAGTACAACAATCAGTACTACTGTAGCACCAACTCACCCTGATAAAAAAATGAAAATCAGAGTTAGTGGAGAACAAATTAACATTAATGGAATTACCACTGATTTATCCGGTATGGCTACCGTTATTGATAACGCTACAAAACAATGGAAAGACCATGAGTTAACAGAGTTTCAATTTAGTATCAAACTAGAAAATACGAATGATAAGTTTCTCAAAAAACTCAATAAGGTATACCGAAAAACAAGGTTGTACAAAGCCAATCCAGATGGGCATGACCTTATTCCACCTTCACCTCCGGCACCACCAAAAATGAGAGTAGGTGTCGTTCCTGGGCCTCCACCTTCTCCTATAGGATCAAAAAAAATAAAAACTCCAAAACCACTTAAGGCACCAAAAGTGTCAAAGCTTCCGAAAGCATCTTCTTATCCCCGAGCAGAACTTGAAGAACTTGAAGAAATTGAAAGAGAAGCGGAGCGTATAAAGGAAGAAGTAGAAAGAGAGAGGGCAGAACTCGCAGAACTTGCAGAAATAGATAAAGCTGTCGCAATTGAACAAGCAGAGGAGGCAAGATATGAAGCAGAGCAAGTAAAAGAAGAAATAGCTGCCTTGGCGATGGAGAGAGCAGAAGCATCAAGACATAGAGCAGAACAAGTAAGAGCTATAGCGATGGAACAGGCTGAGAAAGCCCGGGTAATTGCTATGGAAGAATCAAATAGAGCCCGGGAGCAATCTTATAAGGTAAGAGAAGAAGCCATGAGAAATGCTGAAAGAGCAAGATTTGAAGCCGAAAAACAAGCTGTGATTCATGCAAAAATGAGTAGAGAAGAAGCGAAACGAGTTATGCAGCAAGCCGAGAAATCAAGAAAACAGGCAGAAAAAGCCCGTAGAAAAGCTATGGACGAAGCCAAGAGAGCTCGTGATGCAGTAAGAAAAGAAACTATCAAAGAGAGAAAAGAAATGCGAAAACGTATACAAGAAGCGAGAAAAGAACAACAAAGAGCTCGGGAAAAAAGAGAAAAAGATAATAATTAACAGATTCAGTTTTCCGATAGTTTTAAGAACGAAAACTCCCTGTAGGGAGTTTTTTTGTGCAACATATCGCTATAAACCAGCGTTATACTTATTATCAATCAAAAAACCCTTAGATGATGTTAAAACGTTTTTTTATTTTATGCTCCGGCGCAGATGCCGATATATTAGCAGATAGTTCTGATGGAGAACAGAATAAATATGCTGGTATCGGAGCAACAGTTTTCTTTACAGCAGTAATGGCTTTTATTGCTGCCAGCTATGCCCTATATACAGTATTTGATACTTATTTTACTGCTATCTTCTTTGGTTTAATCTGGGGACTACTGATCTTTAATCTGGACCGGTTTATTGTATCTACTATTAAGAAGAAGGATAATTTTATGGATGAACTCCTACAAGCTTCACCAAGAATTATTTTGGCCATAATTATTGCGGTTGTCATTTCTAAACCGTTAGAATTAAAGATTTTTGAGAAAGAAATTGATCGTGTTTTGCTCGAGCAAAAGAATGATTTTACTTTAGCAAATAAAGAGCAAATAGCAACACAGTATACTCCGGCTATTGCCGCAATTGATTCTGAAATTAATACACTTAAACAGGAAGTAACAACCAAAGAAACCGAGGTTAACGATCTTTATGAAACCTATATTGCTGAAGCAGAAGGAAGAAAAGGTACCGAGATTATTGGTAAAGGACCTGTTTATAAAGAAAAACGTGAAAAACATGATGCAGCTTTGGCAGCATTGGCCGAATTGAAAAAAGCAAATGCAGAGAAAATAACTGCCTTAGAAATTCAAAAAACAGAATTGACTGCCGAGTATGATAACCAAGTAACTACTTCTCAACCTATTATTGATAATTTTGATGGGTTAATGGCTAGAGTAAATGCCTTAAATGAACTACCTTGGTTGCCTTCGTTTTTTATCTTTTTATTATTTCTAGCCATAGAAACCTCACCTATTTTTGCAAAATTATTCTCTCCCAAAGGAGAGTATGATTTTAAATTAGAAGATGTAGAAGGTGAAATAAAGACATGGGTTGCTCAGAAAGAAGATCAACGAAAAGTGCTGTTAGAAACAGATCATACAATTAATGATAGAGTATATGGTGACCTTTCTGAAGAAGAGGAATTATATGCATATAAGAAAAAAATTGCCCGGGAAATGATGAAAAAACAACAAGATGCTTTTTATAAAAAGCAAACCGGGATCTTATAATATTTGATATACCTTAAAAAAGTAGACCTCGAAAGCGTATACTATAGCTTACGAGGTCTGTTTGTTTAACAATATTTTATAATACTATCTGTAAAAAAGGTTGTGAATACATATTCTTTATCTTATTACAGGTGTTTATATCTCTAACTCAACCTATTTCCCTGATCATTTACAAATAAAATAACACAACCTCTTTTCTTTAGATAGTATTGTTTAGTTTTTAATAAATTTTGTGGTTAATAATCCTTTACTAGATTGGAGATGAAGGATATATTGACCAACAGGTAATCCATTAACATCAATTAAAACAGAATTAAGACCCATTAATATATCATTTGTACCTCTTGGAATCGGAGCACTAAAAGGATCTTCTCTTATGAGTTCTTCTCTAGAATCAACGATAAATTTAACAACTACTTTTTTAACAATTTCTCCAGAAAGTCTTACTATCGTTACAGTAGCATTGCCTGTCATTGTATGATCTTTTGGAGTTAATGCTAAATAACTCTTTGCCGGGTTTGGTGAAAGTATAAAGTGATTATCAAAAGCACTTGTTTTGGTAGGTTTACAACTAGTATTGACGTTACATTTAGAATATCCTAATGTAAATCTTATATAGTTTTTAATTTCGTTTAAAAAAGATACAGAATTAACACAAACAAAATTTAACTTTGGACAACCACCTAAGTAAAGACGTCTGGCATGATGAACTACACCAGAAAAATGCTGGTAACTTTGATAAAAAGAATGATTTCCTGTTAGATACGCTTGTCTTAGATTTGGATTATTGCTAATGTTTAATGTATTTATAGATCTGCAATTTCTAATATCAATTTTCGATATTAAGTTTCTACTAACATCTACAGTTTCTAAATTAGTATTTGATGTAATATCTAATGTAGTTATTTGATTATTAGGCAAACGTAGCACCTGTAAATCTATGCTGCTGTTTAGAGATATTTGTGATAATTGATTGTTATCTAGAGTAAGATAGCGTAGTAGAGGCTTATTGCTAAGATCGATTGAGGTTAGTTTATTATTAGCTAAATCTATAGTGTTTAGTTTATTATTTTTACTAAGATTTACAGAAGAAATTTGATTGTTTTTAAGAAGAAGAACTCTTAGGTTAACAAAATATTCAATCCCAATTATATTACTAATGTTTTTATTTTCAAGATTGATGACACCCACTTTTTCTGCTTCATCTACAGAAATTTCGTTATCACCATCAATATCATACTTTGATACTAATCCAGCTTTAAAATTTAGGTCATTAAAATTAATGATTTTAGAAGTAGGTGCTAAGCTACAATCACTACTGATAACACAGTTATAACCTAAAGCATTAACTCTATTTTGTATGTAAGCAGTATCCGAATAATATTTGTGCAGGCAAATAAATTCTAGTTTGGGGCATTTATCGATCTTAATATATTTACTTAGGTATCGATGTGTTAAAAACATGGTTTTTAACTCGCTATTATCACTAACATCTAGATTAACAATTTTACAGTTTCTGGCATCCAGTTTAGTTATCTTGTTTTTTGAGCAATATAGAGAAACGAGGTTGGTGTTTTTAGAAAGATCTATTTCTGTTAACGCATTAGAACCTATATCTAACCTCTCTAGATTAGGATTTCCGGTAAGATTGATAGATGTTAATTTGTTTTTTTCAACGTTTATAAGCCTCAGTGTTGGGGTAACAGGTAATTTTAAACTAGTCAACAGACTTTCTCTTACATCTAAATGAGTAAGCATTGTATTTTTAGAAGCGTCTATAGTAGTTAGTAAGTTATTACCAATATTTAATTCATCTAATTTTGTGTTTTTAGAAACATCTAAGCTTGTTAATTTATTTCCCCATAAATATAACCTGGTTAAATTTAGGTTTTTAGTACTATTTAATTCTTCTAATTGGTTAGTCCATGCATGAAGTATAGATAGTTTTGTATTACTATCAATATTAATTCTTTTAAATTTATTATTGTATATTTTTAATTCAAATAATATCGCATTTTTAGACACATCCAATTGTGCTAATTGATTGTTACTTGCATCTAATCGTTCTAATTGTGTACACCCAGATACATTTAAATTAGTCAACTGATTTTGACTAGCATATAAATACTGTAGTTTAGTGTTTTTTGTAAGATTCAGAGAGATTAACTTGTTTTTAGAAACGTTAAGAGATGTAATATTTGTAAAGTGCTCTATCCCAGAAAGGTTGTTAATGTTCTTATTTGTAACCACTATGTATGAAACTTTTTCTGCTTCAGTTTTACTAATTTCCCCATCCCCGTTTTTGTCAATGGCTGGAGAGTAATTTAGTAAAGCGTTCTTGAAATTACCATCAGGAATATAAATATTTTGCGCATAAGAGGTTAGGGTAAGGCATAGTAGTATACCCAAAAAGATAATTTTTTTCATAAGTATGAATGAGTTAGTTTTAATTTGATAAATAGTTAATAGAATTTGTTTTTAGGCTTTGTATTGAGGATGTTTTTTGATTATTTATTACAAATTTTGTGTAGATCTATGTTGGCTTATTTTGAAACAAAGATAAAGGCGGAAATCACACTATGACAACAGGAATAACTTAGGATTTATAAATCTTGATCAGTATATTTATAAATCTTAACCATTATTCTGTATTGGTCTGTTAAATATATTTATATACTGGTAGTACTGTTTTTGTCAAAAAAAAGATGTGCCCAAATCCTCAGAAATCAAAAGACTGTAATGATTGATATCAGAATTAAATGATATGATAGTATAATCGGCTACTATTCAGTTTTAATATTCTGTAAATTTATTTAGAAAAAACAGAAGAATTATCTACTTTTTTGTTAGAAAATATATCTCTTCGGTAATACAAGAAAATGTTTCCAGACACATTTTTCGAAACGATATACGCAACAAAATATATAAAACTGTAACTGACAAGATCAAAAATAGCTAAACAAAGTCCCGATTTATTATATATTAAGGTTTTGACACCTGAAAAAACCTTGTTTTTGTAGGTTTACAATGAAATAATTGATGAATATGCTTATCTAAATTAATTGCTATTATTAGTAGGATAATAGAAAAGTGATATTACTTTTGATCTCAAAAACCTTTTTGTTAATGTATTTGTTTTTTAATTAAAAATGTACATTTATACGGTTATCCCTTATCTTGTCAACAATTTTTAACTATTCACTTTGAATATAGGAATGAAGAATATTTATAGTATTGTTTTAATTTTTATAAGCTTAACCTTTCTCCCTGCTAGAGGAGTAAGTATGATAACGAAAAATAGGATTAGTATAAAACAATATTCAGTTTCGGATTCATTAACACATAAAACATTTGATGAATTGCGATCACTTTTTATTAAACATTATAAAGATTCGGTTTTAGTAAAAAAAATATCGAATACATATCTTACCAGAGCAAAGAAAGACAAGGATAGTATTGAGATAGCAAATGGATATCAAATATTCTTTGAAATGAATATAAATAATCCAAAAATAGCTTTGGCATACACAGATTCTATGATTGTTGTTACCAAAGGTGTAAAAAATGAATTCTACCCGGCAAGAGGGTATCTTTTAAGAGGCTATCTTTTGCAAAAATTAGAACGATATAATGAAGCTCTGACTTCGTATTTGATTTCAAAAAAACATGCAGAAATCAATAATAATATTGGTCATATTATTGCTATAACGCATAATATTGCAATACTCAAGACCATCCTGGGAAAGGATGAAGAATCCTTAGAAATCTATAAAAAAAATTTAAACCTCCTATCGACTCAGGATACTATTGGTAAATTTAGATCACATTATATTGCTACTCTCTGTAAACTGTCGGATAGTTATAATTTGTTTAAAAAATATGATACTGCACATTTCTATTTGAAAAAAGGAATTGCATCGACTCTATCAGGAGATATCCCACATTTCTATTCTGAGTTACTTTCATCTTATGGAGTTAATAGTTATTATAGAAAAGAATATAACACTGCACAGGATAGTTTAAAAAAGTCTCTATCTCTTTCCAAAAAAACTCCGTACACTAATATACTTATTACCTATTTATATTTAGGAAAAACACTGCTACAACTAGAACAGGAAGAAGAAGCTATTGGGTATTTAAAAAAAATAGACTCTGCCATACATGCTTCTAACTATATATTAGAAACCAGAGAAGCTTTTACATTACTTATAGATCATTACAAGAAGAAAAACGATAAAGCTAATCAGTTAAGAATCATGGAAAAACTGATAAAACTGGATAGTAGTTTTTCTGTAAAGTATAACAAGTTACATATTAATATTGTAAAAAAGTATGATAATGTACAACTTATCAAAGACAAAGAACAATTAATAGATAGTATTAAAAATCATAATAGAACAACCATAAACCAGTTATGGATTTTTGGTGGATTAACTATTATATTGATAAGCCTGGGATATTTTTATTTCTACAAAAAGAGAAAGAAAAACTATGAAAAAGAATACCAGGAAAAATTACTACATGCAAAACATCTAAATAAAAAGAAAGCACAGAAGACTAAAGATGTTGAAATCGCACCAGAATTAAGAGATGATATTCTGAAGAAATTAGAAGAGTTTGAGAAAAATAAAACCTTTTTAAAAAATGGTTTAACATTAGCTATAGTTGCCAAAAAACTAAAAACAAATTCGACATATTTATCCAGGATTATCAATATGGATAAAGAAAAAAACTTTGCTAACTATATTAATGATTTACGTATTGAATATTGCATACAACAAATCAAAAATGATAAAAAATTTAGGCACTATTCTATAACATCTATGGCAAAAGAAGTAGGCTTTAATAATATTCAGTCTTTTGTTAAAGCCTTTTATAAACAAAATGGATGTAATCCTGCCGAGTATATAAAAGAATTTGAAAATGAGTAGCTTAAAAGTTTTATGTGGTTGGTAAAAACCACTACATATTTATAAATCTTACCTAGAACAATAAGAAATGTATATAACAATTAATTTTTGTTGGTTACATTTACATTATAACAAATTTCAAATTAACTCATCATGAAAACGAATAAAAAAGTAAAACTCGAATTAAAAAAAATTAATGTAACCAAACTTACCGATTCTAATATAGCCAGAATAAAAGGAGGAAATAAGGATGATCTTATTAGAGTTGACGATACAGATGGCAGTTTAATATCTCGTATTATAAATGGTGCTAATCATTCATGCAATAGATAATAAGATCTTATTATTTACTACAAATATTATGTAAATAAAATAGAAACCTTCTTTGACTATAGAACTTTCTTTGATTAAAACTTACGATCAGGATGATAAGCTTCTAGATTCAAAGAAGGTTTTTGATCAGAAATAATTTCTGAAACCAGTTTTCCTGTAGAAGTTCCCATAGTCCAGCCCATCATAGCATGCCCGGTAGCAATAGTAAGATTGTTGCATGCGCCAGACTTACCAATATAGGGTAACCCATCTGGAGAAACAGGCCTAAGACCAGATGTAGCTGCCTCTTTTTCTGTATTAGAAAGTTTAATATCGGGATAATACCGCTGCGTGGCATTGGCGATAGTTTCTACTCTCACCTTATTAATATTATGATTAATACCTGCTATTTCCATAGTACCGGCAAATCTGGTAAATCCCTGCATTGGGGTTACTGCAATTTTAGCCTCGGTTAGTATAGCCGGCATGGTTATTCCTAAATCTCTTTCAGAATTAATACGATATCCTTTTCCAGCTTCTAGTAACAATTTGATCCCTAATTTTTTGCTTAGCAAATTCGACCATGATCCTGCTGCTAATACAAATTCATCTGCTGTGTATGATGTATTCTTAGTATGTATAGAAGTAATTTTATTGTTTTCTACATGAATATCTTCTACCTTTTCATTCTTATGAATTGTTACCCCAGAAGCTTCGAGAAAAGCTTTCATTTCATCCATAAAGGTTTGTGGAGTAGTATGCCAATCACATTCATAAAGTACTGCTCCTTTTGCCTGTAATTGTACATTAGGTTCTATTTGTTTCAATTCATCAAATGAAAGTTCTTTTACGGGCAATCCTTCTTTGATTGCTATCCTGCCAACATGAATTTCTTCTTCGAGCATTTTTTCGGTTTGGCAGACCATTAAAAGCCCCTTTTTTTCTAACTGAAATGTGAAATTTTCATCAGATCTGATTTCAGAATACAAATCTCTACCTAATACTGCAATATCTTTAATGGCAGCAATACCTCGATTTACATTTTTTACCGAGCAAGATTTGTTAAATGCCCACGTCCAACGTAAGAAATCCGAATTAAGACGGGGTTTTATAAATAATGGGCTAGTAGGGTTAAACATCCATTTTAATCCTTTTTTCATTACACCTGGTGCTGCAAGAGGGATGATATGACTTGGCGAAAGATAGCCTGCATTAACATAAGAAGCACCAGAATCCATTGCAGATTGGTCAATTACAGTAACATGATGTCCTTCTTTATGTAAATAATATGCAGAACATAATCCTATGATTCCGCCTCCGATAACAATACAATTTTTCATCTATTTGATGATTTAATGAATGAATGATTTAATGAATGAATGATTTAATGTTTTAATGAAACAATGAATATGTGTTAAATGGTAATTTTTAATCAAACGTTGTATTTTTTCTAGCTTTTGAAACTACTTTTGATATTTCGATAGCTTCAATTAATAATGGGTTAATAGAATCTTCAGGTGCTAATTTAGAGTCTTTTAATACCTCTAACCAAAATACAGTTTCATCTGCTTCCTCGACAGTTATAGAAATTTTGGAATAAAATTCTTTTTTAGATCTAGAAATACAAGATGCTCTATAATTTGCAGCTGTGGATGTAGCACTTTTAATAATTTGATAACCAATTATTTTAGTAGCTTCGGTTTTTTGGAGTGTGTTGTACATTAAAATAATATCAACAGACAGTTTTTTAGTTCGCTTTTTAAATTTCTCGATGAACTCTTGTTTTTCCATATATAATTATTCAATCATTTTCTCATTATAGCATTAAATCAATGTCTAAATAACCTGAAAACCATGTGCATATGGATCATCTTCATCATCAATAATGATAGTATTGTATCCATAAACTTTTGCCCAACCCTGAATACTTGGGATAATAGCTTTTATATCACCTAATTGTGTTTCTTCTTCGATTCGACCTATAAATGTACTTCCGATAAAACTTTCGTGAACGAATTCTTCTCCTGGTTGTAGTTTTCCTTTGGCATATAACTGTGCGATTCTTGCAGAGGTTCCTGTTCCGCAAGGAGAACGATCAATAGCTTTGTCTCCATAAAAAACGGCATTTCTACCCGATGAATCGGGGTTGATAGGATCTCCTGTCCAAAGCATATGACTTACATCTCTGATCGTATCATTTTCTGGATGAATAAATGCGTTGGGATATTTTTTGTTAATACGCTCACGTACAATTTGAGAATACTGGATTAACTTACTTGCTGTAAAATCATGGACCCCGCTAAAGTTTTTTTGAGGATCTACAATAGCATAAAAATTTCCGCCATAGGCAACATCAAAAACCAATTCTCCTAATTCTGGACATTCTATGGTTAAATCTTCTGCTGCCAGATATGATTTTACATTTTTGAGTTTTACCCAATCTACTTTTTTATTGGTTTGCTGGTATTCTATTTCTACCAGACCTGCCGGGGCTTCCATTCTAATTTTTCCAGGAGTTTTGGGTTGTATCAATCCTTCTTCTATGGCTATGGTGATAGTCCCGATAGTGCCATGGCCACACATAGGAAGACACCCAGAGGTTTCTATAAATAGAATAGAAAAATCATTATCGGGATGGTGTGGTTCGAACAAGAAACTACCACTCATCATATCGTGCCCTCTAGGCTCATACATTAATCCTTTTCTTATCCAATCATATGTGTTGAGGAAATGTTGACGTTTTTCGCTCATCGTTTTTCCAATTAGATCGGGTCTGCCCGTTGTAACTACTCTTACTGGGTTTCCGCAGGTATGAGCATCGATGCATTTAAAAGTGGTTCTAGCCATTTTTTGTTTTTTCGATATAAGTATTAATTCTATTTTCTAAGATGGAAAGCGTAACTGTACCTTGCTCAAGAATAATTTCATGAAATTCTCTGATATCAAATTTATTTCCCAAAGCGGTTTCAGCTTTTTTACGCAATTCTCTAATTTTTAATTCACCAATTTTATACGACAAAGCCTGACCTGGCCATGAAATATATCGATCGGTTTCTGTATGTATTTCGTGTAATGATAATGCTGTATTTGAAGACATAAAATCGATGACTTGTTCACGCGTCCATCCTTTTGCATGAATTCCTGTATCTACAACTAAGCGACATGCTCGCCACATTTCATAGGTGAGTTTTCCAAATTGCTCATAAGGAGTAGTATACATTCCCATTTCTTCTGCCAGAAACTCAGCATATAATCCCCAGCCTTCTCCATATGCAGATAGATATAAATCTTTTCTAAATTGTGGTATGCTATCTCCTAATTCATTATTTAAACTGCCTTGCAAGTGATGCCCGGGTACTGCTTCATGTACGGTAAGTGATGGTAGTGTATATAGTGTTCTGCTTGGTAAATCATAAGTGTTTACCCAATAATATCCCGGATCGGTACTATTTGCTTCTGTTCCTACATATCGACCACTAGTGTATTTTGGAGCAATAGCATCTGGTACAGGAGCTACTCCATATGGTTTTCTGGGTAATGTCTTAAAAAAACGTGGTAGTTGCTCGTCTGCTCGCTTAGCCATATCACGGGCAATCATGAGTAATTCTTCAGGCGTTTTTGCATAGAATTGCTCATCGGTACGAAGAAATTTAAAAAAGTCCGAAAAACTACCCTGAAAGTTAAGCTCTTTTATTATTACTTGCATTTGCGCTTTTATTCTGGCAACTTCTTTTAATCCTATATTATGAATCTCATCTGCAGTATATGTAGTACTTGTCGTATAAAAGTTAATCCTGTTTTGATAATAAGCTTCACCATTTGGAGTCTGAGATACACCAATAGCGGTTCTTGTCTTAGGCAAATATTCGGTTTCAAAGAATGCCTTTATTCTTTTAAACTGTGGAATAACCTTGTTTTTAATTATTTCTCTAGCTGCAGTATGTATAGAATCTTTTTGAGTTTGCGTTAAAACTTCTGGTAAGTCTTTAAAAGGAGAATAGAAATAACTGTTTTCAACGCTATCAACGATATGGTCATTATATGTTGATTCATATCCTTTAAAAATGACTCTTGGTTGAGAAACTCCTTTTTCAAGACCTTCTCTTAAGTTTATAAAATGCTGATCAACAAATTCGGGAATTGCATTAAGTCTATTTAAATATTTTTTAACCTGCTTATAATTGGCCAAAGGCCTAACCATATAGTTGAGATTACTATGAAATCCAGAATCAGATAATAAAGGATTGAGATAAGCTTCAAACTCATAAAAATCAACAGTTCTTTGCAAGGTAAATTTTAATAACTCTAGAGATATTTTGTCGGTTTCTTTAAGTTGTGTAGCATCAATACCATTTAGTTCTTCTATCTTTTTTTGAGCAAAATCAGCTTCTTTTTTGAAATATTCTTTGGTGAAAAGACCTAGAGGATATGCTTCTTCATCATACCCTTCTCTTTCTTCAATTTCTGTAATAATTTGATGTAATGAAGCT
Organism: Aquimarina atlantica; assembly: GCF_000626715.1. Lineage (GTDB taxonomy): Bacteria > Bacteroidota > Bacteroidia > Flavobacteriales > Flavobacteriaceae > Aquimarina > Aquimarina atlantica. The sequence continues at coordinate 13,573 of NZ_AQRA01000017.1, forward strand.
GATGAATCTTTCTGTTTCTGTTCTTTACAACTAAAACAGAAAACCAATATTAGAATTGCTATAATTTTGAAAAATTTCATTCTAAATGAGTATTAATTTTTTAAATGTTGATTACAAAAATCAGATTTTAGAATCTGTATGTTTACCATTAACTAGCCTGGAAATCCCCAGAGGATTTTCATTCTTAAGTTCGTCTGGTAATAAATTATTAGGCCAGCTTTGATAGCTAAATGGACGTACCCATCGTTTAATAGAATGAATACCAACTGCTGTAAACCTACTATCTGTTGATGCAGGATATGGACCACCATGCAGCATAGATGGGCATACTTCTACTCCCGTAGGAACCCCATTAAAGATGATTCTTCCTACTCTGTTTTGCAATGCATCAATTACCGTATTGTATTGTAGTGCTTCTTCGTTTTCTGCAATAATGGTCCCTGTAAGTTGCCCTTCTAAGGTGTTAATTATAGTTTCTAATTGTTCGATATCCTGGCATTGCACAACCATAGAGAATGGCCCAAATACTTCTTGATGTAAGGTTGTATTTTCTAAAAATGTTTTTCCTTCTACTGTAGTAACCGTTTGTCTTGCATAATTTACAGCAACATCACTATCAAGTTCTGCGGTAACAGATAACCCACTTTGTTGCAATGCATTTGTTTTGTTTCTTTCAAAATTTCCAATAATATTGGGATGCAACATACAGGAAGGTTCAATTTTTACAATTTCTTCAGAAAGTGTTGTTATAAAATTAGTTAAGGCTTCTCCTTTAATACCTATGAGCAAACCGGGATTTGTACAAAACTGGCCAGCCCCTAGCGTTATTGATTTTGCATAGGTTTTAGCCAAATCGACTCCTTTCGTAATTGTTGCTTCGGGTAATAAAACTACAGGGTTTATACTTCCCATTTCTGCAAATACCGGGATTGGCTCTGGTCGTTTTGAAGCTAAATCAAATAAAGCTCTACCTCCTCTAATACTTCCTGTAAAACCAACAGCTTTTACTGCAGGATGTTCTACTAATTGAACACCTACTTCAATTCCTGAGCTATTGAGGTTAGAAAATACGCCATTTGGCATTCCTGTTTTTGTGGCTGCTTTGATAATTGCAGCAGATACTAATTCTCCAGTTCCTGCATGCATAGGGTGTGATTTTACAATAACAGGGCACCCCGCAGCAAATGCGGCAGCAGTATCACCTCCCGCTGTAGAGTAGGCTAAAGGAAAATTACTTGCCCCAAAAACTACAACAGGACCTAAAGGAACCAGCATTTTACGAATATCTTGCTTAGGAATAGGACTGCGATCTAAATCAGCAGTATCTATAGAGGCCTCTACCCATGATCCTTCGGCTACCAAATCGGCAAAAGTTCTTAATTGCCCTATCGTTCTGCCTCGCTCACCTTTTGCTCTTCCTTCTGGTAAACCGGTCTCTGATCTATATGTCTCTATTAAAAGATCATCTAAAGCCAGGATCTCATCGGCAATAGCATTTAAAAATTCTGCCTTTTTAGCGCCAGAAACCTTTCTAAAAACTTCAAAAGCTTCAGAAGCTAATACTACTGCTTTTTCGATTTCTTCTTTCGAAGCTTCAAAAAATGTATGTTTATTTTCAATATTCAACTTAGGATTAAAAGTCGTATAGGTTTTACTCCCTATAGCCGAAAGCTGATTTCCTATATAGTTTTTGCCTGTTATCATAATCTCAAAATGATTTAATGTGAAAATAGATCAATTTTTAATGAAGGAATGCTGCTGTCTTTATTATTTTTAGAAACATCACTGTTAAAGACTAATCTACTAATTCAATGTTTTTGTATTTGGGTAATTGCGGTCTTGTTTTTAGACCAGTTTCAATAATTTCTAATACTTTTTTACGTTCATCTCCAACCAGTGGTAGCCTGGGAGGGCGTACATATTCTGTACCGATTCCGGTAGCTACTTCTGCTAGTTTTATATTTTGTACTAATTTAGGGTTTATGTCTAACTCCAGCAAAGGTAAAAACCAACGATAAATCGCTATAGCCTCTTTAATTCGACCAGCTTTCTGAAGTTCATAAATAGCTACAGTTTCTTCTGGGAAAGCATCTACTAACCCAGCAACCCAACCATCTGCACCCATCAATAAACTTTCGAGAGCTAATGTGTCTACTCCGCTTAGGATTTTTAATCTATCACCAAAGCGATTTTTAATTCGTGTTATATTAGAAATATCTCTTGTAGATTCTTTTACAGCCTGTATATTATCTAATACTAATAGCTCTTCAAACATATCCAAAGAAACTTCTATCTTATAATCAACAGGATTATTATAAACCATTATGGGTAGATCTGTGCTTTTGGCTACCTCTTTAAAATACATTACAGTTTCTCGATCTCCTGCTTTATATCGCATTGGAGGGAGCATCATCAAACCACTAGCTCCATCTTCTTTTGCTTTTTTAGCAGCCTCAATCGCTCCTTTTGTAGTTTGTTCTGCAATATTAATGATAACCGGAACTTTGTCTTTAACAATATCGACAGTGGTTTTAACCAAAGTTCTTTTTTCATCATCAGTTAATGTACTTGCTTCACCCAAAGTCCCGCCTAGTATAATTCCGTGAACTCCAGCTTTAAGTTGGGCATTGATATTAATTTCAAACATTTTTAAGTCTAGTGTATCGTCTTTTGTGAATTTTGTAGTCACTGCAGGCATTACACCTTTCCAATCTATAGCCATATTTAAATTTTTTCAAAGATATTATGAAACCCATGAAAGATACATTGAGAAATTATCTATATATGATACTATATTACCTTTTATTGTTAATATATGCATAATTATGATTAATATTGATTCATAGATGAATTAGAAATGAAAGCACTACCTTTTAAAATACCGAAATCCTCGACTGATACCTTAATCGTTCAGGAAGATAAGGAAGTTGTTTTTTATGATAAATTTCATCAGCATGAAGAGATACAGATATCGATTATAATATCTGGAGAGGGGAGCTTAATCGTAGGAGATACGATTACGGATTATAAGCCTAATGATATTTTGATTTTTGGAAGTAATGTTCCTCACGTATTAAAGAGTGCCTCTTCTCCTGTAGAGTCATATATGATTTCTCTTTTTTTTACTAAAGAATCTTTTGGAAATCTATTTTTTAAACTTCCTGAATTTAATGATTTATCGGGATTTTTTAGAAACTCGGTATATGGGATCAGAGTGCTTTCTAAAAAAGAAAAATTAAAAAAACAGTTTTTGAAAATTGTTGAGAAAAAAGAAAAACTAGATCGCTTTACCATTTTTTTGAAGATTTTAAAAATACTGAAAACATCAAAAACCGAAACCATATCATCTTTCATTTCAAAAAGAGCATATACCGATAATGAAGGAAAGAGAATGGCAAAAGTTTTTCAGGTAGTAATGGATGAGTTTAATAGAGATTTCTCTCTGAAAGAGGTAGCTGATCTGGCTAATATGACTCCTAATGCTTTTTGTCGATATTTTAAGCAGCGAACTAATAAAACCTTCTTTCAGTTTTTGATCGAGGTACGAATTGAGAATGCGTGTAGATTAATATCGAGAGAATTGGATATCACTATTTCTGAAGTTTCTTATCGGAGTGGCTTTAAAAATCTGTCTAATTTTAATAGAAAATTTAAGGAAATAAAAGGGATGACTCCGTCTGATTATAAAAAAAGGTTACATGAACCAAGTTTTACTTAATCTTTACTTCTTTTATGATAAAGGGTATTCTGCTATAATATTATTAGTTTTTGAATGTTTAGGATTACCACACACAGGGATAGAAGGTTCTTTATGTACATTATAAGGAATGCCACCACTTTTGGTAGGTAATACAGAAATAGATTCATGTTTAAATATGTGAACATCTGATCGAGTATATCTTCCTGCCATAGCAAGGCGCACACGATCCTTAGAAGTATTCGCATACGATGCATGAGTGTTTAAGGAGGTAAAAATAATTGCCTCGCCTGCTTTCATTTCCAGATCTCTAATGGTAACATTTTCGAAAAGAGAGGGCACCTTTTTTTTTATCTTCTCAAATACTAGTTGTGCTTTCTTAAAATTACCTGTAGTATACCAAATAGTTTTTAGGGTTTTGGTAATTTCTGAATAGGGCAGAGACATTAAATAACCAGTTAAATCATCCTGGATATTAGTTACAATTCTTTCGAAACGTCCATCCCGAAATGAGCCTTCTATCATACGTAGACATCCTGTCTCTTTATTAGTATCTCGTAGAGCGATCCATACAGATAATTGTGCAATTGCAGGGTGTGTAGGACGAGTGGGTTCTAATTTTGGTTTTTCATCAGATTCTCGAAATGTACCTGTTTGATGCCAAAACGTACCTTCCTGACCTGGTTTTTTTTCAAAAAACTGGGATCTCCAACATAATAAATCATCCCCTAAAATACTTTGAAGCGGCTGTGATAGTTTAGGGTGTACCAATACGTCCCAAAGCCTTTTGTACTTTGATCCTTGAAAAAAACCTAAATAATTAATAGAGTAATCACCAGATGCTTTTAACGAACTCAAAATATCTTTACCAAATATGGTCGTTTCATGAAAGTGTTTTCTAAATAACTCATCACTTTCATTTGCAAGATTTTCGGCTTCCATAGTATCTAATACACGAAATGGCCCATGAATACCACTACTTATAAACTTGTCTATTTCTGGTTGCGTAAGGTAATGTTCCCCAAATTCTTCTTTTCTTTTGCTACCTAAGATCTCAAACTCACCTAAATCCTCATCAATATTAGAGAGTAAATTAAAGTTTTTGCCCAATATAAATCTGATAGGTTTAATGATAAGTTTAAATATGGTAATAAAAATAGCAACAGTATGTACTTTTAGTTTCTGCAGCAAACTTAATTTTGTTTTTGCCCAGTAATCATTTAGGCTTTCATAGCCATCCATCATAAAAGTATCTTTAGTACTCACTTGTTTTATTCGTTTAAAAATTTCAATATATTTAAAACTCCTATTATGTTCTCAATGCATTAATAGAAGAGATGATCCATTTTGCATATTTCAGAAGCCATTTTGGTAATTCATAAGTTATTTTATATTTCTTTTTCGAGGATAATCATATGTTTACATTGAATTCCGTTTTCAAAAAATGGTTGATTATAATTGTCGATAAAAAAGTCTTTTTCAATCCTACAAATCTCGAATCCCTCTTTTTGGTATAAAGCTAGTTGTTTAATACTTGAATTACCTGTACCAATAACAATTTTTTTGTACATAGACCTTAATGCTATTTCATGTACATACCTCAATAATTGTTTACCATACCCTTTATTCTGAAAAGATTCATTAACTACTATATTTTTTATTTCTATGGTAGTTGGTGTCAATTCTTTTAGCACAATACTTCCAATAAGTTTAGAGTTTAATTTTGCAATATAACATTGCCCTGTCTTTATGTATTCTTCTATTTGACTTCTTGATGGATCAGCCAACTCAAGTAATTCGAAAGGAATCTTGTGATTATCGTCTACTTGTTCTAGAATCAATTTTTTTTCTTCACTTCCTGGTTTCTTTACATTCATTTTTGAGACTAAAAAATGACAGGGATTTCAAAATGTATTGATTCTCCCGCTTCGTCGCCGTCTCCTTCTCCCGGGTTGTTATGAACGATTAGTTTACCGGTTTCTATATTTTTTGAATCAAAGGTTAAGGTAGTCGAAAACATTACAGGACCACTTTTCATCCAATCCCCATCTGCGCTTAATATTCCTTTTGCTAATTCATTTCCTTTGTCATCAATTAATTGAATCCATCCAAGTTCCCCTTCACTGGCAAACCAAACTCCTTCAGAGTTCACTTTTATTTCGATAGGGGAGTTTATTTGATCATTTGGCTTAATGTTTAGTGTAGGATATTTAGTTGGTTTGGGCTCTTCTTCTGTTAGTGTAGTATTTTCTTTATCTACTTGCCGAGGTTCGGGGTTTGTACTTTCCTGAGTGCTCGAATTGTTTTTACAGGAATTCAGTGAAACATGAACGATACAGATGAGTAGGAGATAGATGATGTTTAATTTTTTCATATCATTTTTTGTTGATAACGACATTTCAGCTATAAAGGAGATACTATTTTCAATCATAGCCATGATTTATACTACTGTTTTGATAGCGATATTATTTCTGCCAGTATTTCTTAGCTATACAATTTTATGAAAATTTAATTGAAATATTGATGTGAGTGATGTATAAAATTTCTGAAAGGGGGGATATGAATTGTCGTCAAAAAGGATACAATACATCATGATGATTTCTTTATTTTCTTCAATAGTTTTTAGGTATAGTCGACAAATCATAGCGATTTTCTATCACGGGTTTTTCAAAAGCGATTGATTTTTTTGATTCTGTTAATTTAAATCCATGCTTTTTATATAACGAAGCCGCAGCAGATAATTCGTGTGTAGTCCATAAATAGGCAGATTGGTACCCTTTTTTATAAAAGAAATCCATAAAAAGAGACATTAATTTTTTCCCCAGTCCTAATCCTCTATAAGCTGGTTCGAGATAGAAATACCGAAGTTGAGCAGTTTTGTTCCCTCTATGCATTAATAGAACAAAACCTACAATTTTGTCATTATGCTCACATATCCAGACTCGGTCCATTTCGGGATTATAACTCTTATAAAATTCGTGCATTCCTTCTCCAACATAGGTTTCGAATGCTACGCCGTAATTATATTCTTCTCCGTATATTTTACCGTGACGATGAATGATATACCCCAGGTCACCAGGTTTAATGGTCGTTCTGATAGAAATGTCATTAAGCTGCATTTTAATTTCTTTTTTTAGTTAGTAAAATTTCTATTTTTTCATACAATAGAATTAATTCTTCCTGCTCTTTTTGGTTAAGATGTTGGATGATCTCAGAAATAGCATCTGATGAGCGTTGATTAAGGGTTAAAAATATTTTTTTGCCATTTTCTGTGAGGTTTAAGTACGATATTCTATAGTCGTCTTGTGATTTTATTTTATTGATGATGTTTAGCTTAACCAATTTTTTTATTAAGCGACTTAAATAGCCTTCGTCAACCTCAATAATCTCTTTTATTTGCCGAGCTGTAATTTTGGGATTATGATAAATTTCGTACATAACACGAACCTCAGAAAGTGAATATTGACTTTCTAGTATGTGATTGTTAATTACTCCTATGACTCTGGTATAAAAGCGATTAAACCTTCGGATTTTGTTGACTATGTTTTCCATAATACAAATGTACTAAATACTTGCCTAAAGCAAGTATTTAGTACAATATTTTATACTAATAGTTTTGAATTTAGAATAGATTTTTCATGATTCTAATTGTTGTTTAATATTTTTAGTGATTTCAGATTCTACTTTTCCTGTATGTGCTGTCGTTTTGTTTTCTATCAACATAATTTTACATTCCTCTATCGAAGAAACTCTATGATTAATACCACGTTTTACAATAAACAAATCTCCCTGATTCATAGTAAAAGGGTCTTTTCCTTCTACTTCAAAAAGCAGGCTTCCTTCGATAATGTAGAAAAGTTCATCTTCATGCTCATGGTTATGCCAGGGTACTTTATCACCTTTTATTTTTGCTAGCTTAACATAAGTATCATTAACTTCTCCAATTATTTTTGGAGAGAAGTAATCTGTAATGTCTTTAAATTTTTCTATAAGTTTCATATCTTCTTTATTTTTGATGTACTTTAAACCCCATTCCTTCTTTAATAGTATTAATTGATAAACAACCCATTTCTGCAATTTTGAGTAATTTTTTAAACACTACTGGATCACTGCATTTTTTATAAGATATATCAAGTTGTATATCTGTAAAACGTTTGGGCAAGTCTTCGCTTTTAGTTGCGATAACATCTACCTGAAATCCTTCGACCTCGAAACTTCTGGATTGTGCTGCGGCAAAAAATGTACTACAAAAACAGCCACCAATACCAGTCAATAAATATTGACCTCCCATTAAGCCATTGCCACCGCCACCTTGACTTATAGGTCGATCTACAATAACTTTTATGGAATCATTGTTTAATTTCATTGCTGTATTTGATATTTGTCCTAGTGTTATTCGAATTGTTTCCATTTCATTTTTTGATTAAAAAATTATGCTAGTTGCTCGATATAACTTTTTACAGCTATAAGGTATTCGTCTAATATTTTATCATTATTATATACTTTTCTAATACCTCTTACTCCTTCAAAAGCACTTATCAGAAAAATGGCTGTTGCCGATGTATCGACATTTTTTCTAATCTCACCCTTAATTTTGCCTTGCTCTAATAGATCGACCATGATCTGCTTCCAATGATCAATTATATCTCTAAGCATTTCTCTAAATGAATTTTCTGAATACCCGATTTCATTAATCAAGTTATTTGCAGGGCAACCTAAATCTTTTTCCAAATCAGAATACCCCTCGATACGCTTAACAAAGACATCACATAACAATGGTATTATAGGTGCGTTATCCGGATTTTTGAGAGGAGCAACCATTCTTTCATAGACTCTTTTCCTTACGGTAAGATCAATTACTTTCTCCCCAATAGTTCTCTTGCTGTTAAAATGATGGTAAAAAGCACCTTTAGAAAGTCCTGTACCTTTTATGATTTCGGGAATACTGGTTTTGTTATAGCCATGCTTGTAGAATAGTTCAAAAGCGCTATTAATGATCAAATTTTGAGTTTCTTTGGATTTGATTTTTTGATTCATATGACAAATATACAAAAAACATTCTTACCGGTATGTTTTTAAAAATTCATGCTTATTATTACCCTGGATTTTACATGCGTGTTCTAGTATAAGTCACAAAAAGAGATGATTAAATGCTGAAAAGAGGTATTTTGAACGAATTTGAGGAAATGTTCTTCAAAACAATGGCGATTTGACTTTATAATCAAATCGCCATTGTTGTTGTAACGAATTATGAACATTATACGTACTAAGACAAATTATTGATCGATAGGTTTGTGGGTACTTATTGCAATTCTGTTCCATGCATTTATATTTATTACAGCCATTATGATCTGGGATACATATTTTTCATCAAATTTTTCGATAGCTTTTTCATATGTCTTGGTGGTTAATCCATTATTATGAATCATTGTTACTTCTTCGGTAATTTGCAGAATAACCTTTTCTTCTTCTGTAAATATATCGGTTCCCTTCCAGGCATCAAGCAAAAAAATACGTTGTTGGGTTTCGCCATTTTCAAGGGCATCTTTGGTGTGCATATTTATGCAAAAGGCACAGCCGTTTAGTTGCGATACTCTTATGTTTATAAGTTCTTTATGAATATCACTTAACTGACTTTGTCTTACATAATTTCCCAGGGCATACATGGCTTTATAGGCTAAAGGCTCACTTACATCAATTTGAATTCTTTTTTCCATTGTTTTAGTATTTGAATTGGATGTAAAGGTATTTGCCGTTGCCAAGAAAAAACTTAAACTGGTTTAAGAACGTTTTTTATTTCTGATTTCACTTACATATTCTGGTGTAAGTCCTAAAAAAGAAGCAATTAAGTATTGAGGGACTCTTTGGGCGAATTTGGGAAAATGTTCTGTGAACTGAAAATAGATTTCCTCTTTAGAAAGATCGAGTAAATATTTCATTTTGATTAGAGATGCCCCGTATGAAATTTGATAAATTACTCTAAAATACTTTTCGAGTTTAGGAAACTCATTTAATAATTCTTCTTGTTTATCATAAGAGATAGAAAGGATTTTTGTGTTTTCGACTGCCTGAATATAAAAGTCTGTTATACTTTGATTATGATAAGCCAAAAAATCTGTCATCCACCAATTCTCAATTGCAAATTGAATGGTTCGCTCTGTTCCTTTATCATTGATATAAAACATCTGAAGGCATCCGTCTACTACAAAATGATTGAAATTACATAGATCTCCTGCCTTAACAATAATTTCTTTTTTATTTACGCTACGCAAATCAAAGAAGGTTAGTATTCTTTGAAAATCTTTTTCGTCAATGTTGACAAACATGTTGATGTGATCAAAAAATTGTGTAGCCATTTTGTTTTTAATATTAAGTTTGCCAATTATTGTACTAAAAACGACAGGTTTTTTCTCTCTTTATTGATTAAAGGTTAAAAGGTAGTTGATTTAGATCTACATTTCCTCCTGAAATAATAATACCTATTTTCTTGTTTTTGAAACTATTTTTCTCTTTTAACATGGCTGCCAACGCTACAGCAGAAGATGGTTCTGAAACAATTTTTAAGCGTTCCCAAATTAGTCTCATAGCTTCTACGATTTCTTCTTCAGTAACTCGTGTTATCCTTTTTACATATTGCTGGATTATAGGAAAATTTTTATCTCCTAATTGCACTCTAAGTCCATCTGCAATAGTATTTGTGGTCAAATTAGATTCGATAATTCCACTTTGTAAAGATCGATATGCATCATCAACCTCAAAAGGTTCACCCCCGATTACAGTACAATCATTTCCAAAGTAAAGAGCAGATAAAGCTGTTCCTGCAATTAAGCCGCCGCCGCCAACTGGTGTAAATATATAATCTAAATCAGGCTGTTTTTCTAACAGTTCTTTACAAGCTGTTCCCTGTCCTAAAATAACGTTATTATCATTATAGGGGTGCACAAAAGTGGCTCCTTCTTTTTGTGAGATTTCTTTAGCCGTATTTTCTCTTGCTACCAATGTAGGTTCGCATTCGATAATATTTCCCTGATAACCTTTTACCGCATCTTTTTTAACTTGAGGAGCATTAGAGGGCATTACTATAAATGCCTTGATACCCAATTTTAGAGCTGCAAGAGAAAGTGCCTGCGCAAAATTCCCCGAAGAATGCGTAACGACACCTTTTTGTTTCTGTTCCTCGGTAAGTTGCATAATTGCATTGGTAGCTCCTCTCATTTTAAATGCTCCTGTTTTCTGAAAGTTTTCACATTTAAAATAAAGAGTTGCTCCTACTATTTCATCAATTAATCGAGAGCTGAGCACAGGTGTTTTATGAATATAGGGTTCAATTCTTTGGTGGGTCTGAATCAGGTCTTCTTTTTGCATGAATTTAGTTATTGAATCTAGTTGAGAATTAGAGAATTTTGCATCAAATGCTTATTTTGATAGCATTATTCTCCAAATTTAAGATTATATTTTATTATCTATAACTATCGAATTGATAGTTGTTTTTCGATTTCAGGATCACACAATCCCCATTTTCTTTAATAAGAATGAAGCATTCATATTCTGGCAAACCCCATCTTTAAATTTATAATCAAAGAATAACTCGTCATTTACTATTTGAGCATCAAAAAAGCGATTTTCTACTTGATGTAATTCTGATGCAATCTCACAAAGACTTAGATCATGTGTTGCTATAATACCTGTCGCTTTTGCCTTAACCAGTTTTTCTACAAATTTACGGGATCCTGCTGCTTTGTCTTTACTATTAGTGCCTTTTAGGATTTCATCGAGGATGATAAAGTATTCATCTTTTTCCAGGGCATTTACAATTTTTTTAAGCTGTGTTAATTCAGAAAAGAAATAAGAGGCGTCATCACTTAGTGAATCTGATGTTCTCATACTACTTATCAATTTGATAGGGCGATATTCGCATGATTTTGCGCAAATAGGTAGCCCCATGTTTGACATCACAATTTGTAAAGCAACGGTACGCAAAAACGTACTTTTTCCGGCCATATTAGCTCCTGTAATGATTAAAAACTGCTCTTTGTCTATGGTGATGTCATTATCTATTCTTTTATGAGCATTAAGCATTGGATGTCCCAGTTCTTTGGCTTTGAGTATACTATGGTTTGATGTTATCTTTGGATAAATATAATCGGGGTGATTAAAGGTAAAATTACCCAGGGAGTTATATGCATCAAAAAAGGCAATAACCTCGAACCATTGTGCTACTTTATTATGGTTTTTGACGATCCATTGTTCGATACGATAACTTTGTAGAATATCCCATAATAGTAATCCGTTGGCAAGAACTCCAAACATCATATTATTGCGCTGATCAAAGGCATTGAGAATACTGGCAAACTGCTTTAGGGTTTGCGAAGCTTTTTCTTTGTCGCTAATTACTAATTGTTGTTTTTCTTGTAATAAGGCAGCTTCAAAATTTGCATTTTCAATTTTATCTACTAGCTTATAATACTGTTCAAATGTATCTTTTACTTTATTGGCGTTACTATATAATTTGTTGATTTTTTTAAGTTGTGTCCCGGTTATTCCCAAGCCAATAAAAAACCAAATCAAAAACATAGTAAAAGTAATCATATTCAGAAATAGTAGCGTTAATAGTATCAACGAGATACCAGATACTATTGCAGGAAGTATACGCATTACCTTAGGGACAAAAGCGGTGTAGTTTTGTAACCATTTTTGTATTAATGAAACCGAAACACTTACATTAACCAGTGATGCAATGGCACTAAATTCTTGTCTCCATTCGGGAAGTTTTGAGATATTTTTTATTGCTTCTTGTTTTTTTTCGATATGCTCAATAGCATTAGCACTAAGGATAGCTGCTAGTTTGTTTTTTCCGGCCAGGGTAGTTGTGCGATTGGCGTATTGAAAAAAAGACTGCTCTCCAAAAAGGTCTATATCATGACTGTAAGGATGTGTAGCATCGATATATTCTTTTCCAGGAGTAAGTTTTGTTACATCACCCTCAAAAATATCAAGCTCTAGTGTATTGATATCGATTAGTTTTTGTAGTTTGTTTTTAGAATAAGAGAGATCAGTATGTCTGTTTACTAAAAATATAAAAGCTGTAATTCCAATAATACTACTACCAATAATAATCTGAGTATTAGGGTACCCAAAATATATTCCTGCTATTATCGCCAAAAAAACAAATAAGCGTATGATACTAGAGATAGCGAGTTGTTTTTTTATTTTTTTTAGTGATACGGTATGGAGAGAAATTTGCTCTTTATAAAATTGTTGCGGGTTGTTCATTTTGTACTTATCAAATAAGAGTATTGAATACCATTTTGTAAAAGGACTAAGGGTACAGAACTTCCTTATTATCCCTAGAGATGATTATCAATGATTCTAATGTTTTTTACTATTAAAGATTTTCTAATTCTTGTTTTACTTTTTTTGTCAAACCACTTACTACCAGGTCATAAGAGTGATTGATCAAATCGAGTATCATATTAGTAGGCAAACTACCAGAAAAGTTAACAGTATTCCAATGTTTTTTACTCATATGGTATCCGGGAGTTATTTCTGGGTGATATTCGCGAAGTTCGATAGCACGATCAGGATCACATTTTAAGTTTACACTAAAAGGCATTCGATTTAATCCTGTTAAAGCAAACATTTTTCCCATTACTTTAAAAACCAAGGTGCTTTCATCGAAAGGGAATTCTTCTGTAACTCCTTTTTTTGATAAACAATATTCTCTAAATGCCTCGATGTTCATTTTTAAAGTTTATATATTTAATTTTCCCATCACCCAGGATGGGTTGTCCATACTATCAAATCCAAACTGTTGATACAATTTATGAGCATCTTTTGTAAGTAGCATCCATCTACGAATGGCCTGTAGTTCTGGGTGATCCATAACAGTTTGCATTAATTGCTTAGCATATCCATTTCCTTGTTGTTGTTCTATAATAAATACATCCATTAAGTATGCATACACCACATAATCGGTTAATACCCTTGTAAAACCGATTTGTTTTTCATCGAGATATATCCCGAAACACATCGAATGTTCGATAGTGGTTTTTACTTGTTCTTTAGTCCTTCCTGCTGCCCAATACGAGCGAGTTAAAAACTCATGGATAAAGTTAATATCTAATTTTTCTTTATCAGTAGAAATAACTATACTCATTATTCTTTATTCTAACTGTTTTGCGTCTTTATTATTGTTGTCGATTTTTAAAGCAGAATAATCCAATGTCCATCCAATAGATTCTGCAAGAGTTTCCATAAGAGAAATAGCTGTCAGAGCTTCTTTTTTTGCAGATTCCATAAGTCCACTCTGAGGGATTTTATCTTTTATAAATTGCTTAGCTTCTTTGTTAAGATCTGTAAGATCACCAGAGGTAAAAGGATTTAGCCAACCTTCTTTTTTGTCATAATACTTAAAATCGGTTTCTATAGTTAAGAGTTTTGGCTGTGGAAAATGCGTAAGGATAATTCGCTTATTTTTGGTGTCGCTCTCTAGTGCTATTTGAGATAAATCAAACCCTACATATGCTTTTGCTTCGATAATAATTAGTGCTTTTTTGGTTCCTGATAGTAATTTGAAAAACTTTTCTTTTACACTTTCATAATGGTAGATTTCAGCAAAATCACCTTCGACAGTAACTAGCTTGCAAACGCTTTTAATTTTTTCTTTAAGTACAACAGATTGTGTTTGTACAGATGATTTGTTTTTTGCGGCACTAAATCTTGCAAAAATAAAATAGGCTACAATAGCCCCCCCTAAAAGTCCAATAAACAATAACTCCATGGTGTAAAGATATGAAGAATATCGTTTAAGAAAATACAGGTGTTTACATTAATTGGTCATTAGAGAAAACCCTTCTTTAATCAAACGGTCAACATGAGTTTTGTCTACTTTTATTGTAATTGTAGGGCCAGAACAAATCTCACAAGCTTCGCACATTGCTATATCTTTTGGAGTAATATTTTCGAAATCTTTTAGCTCGATATTTAAACTCTTTAGGTAGTTATACACTTTGTTTTCTAATGTATTTCCTTCTGCATGTAACCAGGGTTCTTTGCATTGCTTAGTCGTTATTTTAAGTTTTGCCAAATCGGTATTAGAGTCTGCTTTTTTGGTGTCATCACCAGAACAGGAGAATGAAAAAGTAGTACATAAAAAAAGAATACTAAAAATTTTTAGTAAGTAAGAAAATGGTATTGTTTTCATGATTTTAGAACTTTGATCTACTACTTAGATGAAATGTTATCAAAAAAGTTGTCTGTAGAAATTGTTATATTTTAGTTAAAAACTCTAATCTAATTCTTTTTACCTATTTCGCCCAGATGTGTGAATTTGAACCCTTTTTCATATTTTAGGCCATATCCCAAAACTCTGTCGAAAGCAGCATGTGAAAAAAGAATGATTCCAGAAAGTTGTACTAGTTCGTTCGAGAAGTATATTCCTGTAAGATATATCAAAACTGCAATCCCTTTATGATGAAATATATTATAAGTGAATGCTCCAATTTTATTATTTATAATGTATCCTAACATTCCAATGTCGGGTACGAGGAATAAAGCTAAAAACAGCCACCAGGAGTAGGGTAATAAACCAAATAAATATACTCCTAATCCGAGCATTGCAATTTCTTCTAGTTGTAGTGTTGTTTTCATTTTTACAACATTTTATACAAAACAGGTTTGCTTGGTGATGCGTCATTTACAAAAGAGGCTATCTGAAGATTAAGAAGGTATTGCCCATCTGGGATTTTGGTGTCTACATAAATCATTTCTGTAATGGTGGCATGATGTCGGGTTGCTTTTGGGTAATCCCAGAAGGCTTTGTGGGCTAATAATTTTCCGTCATCTTTTTCTTTATCGACCGATGGCAAATCAATGAGAAGATGTTCTATATTTAAGGTTCTTATATAAGTAGCTGCTTCTTCTGTAAGATATGGCCAGTTGGTATTAGAATACTGTTTACTGCATTTCTCCTTTGTATTAGGAATCGTTCTTATAATAAGTGCTTCGGGTTGTACAGAAGTTATTACATTTTTAATATGATCTTTGGTAATTATATGATCTTCTCCTTGCTTTTCTGGTAAAATAGAAACGACTTCAGCAATAAAAAAGTAGTGCTTTAACGCATCATTAATGTTATAGAATTCGGGGGTAATATGGCCAACACATTCGGTATGAGTACCATGACCATGAGGGTTAAAATAAATATTGTTGAAGTTGGTTGAAGCTCCTTCGGATACTTTTCCAATCCATTCCCCATCGGTTACAGGTTCGATCTTTGGGCCATCGATATACCACGCATTTACATTTTCTTGTGATGCTCGTAAAGGAATGGATATATCTAACGGTTTTGAAAGATCAATTTTATAGGATTGATTATTGTGTTCTATTGTTGTAATCATAAGCTGTTCCAACTATTATTAGGAAGAAAATTACTCTAAATTTAGTAAGAAAAGATCACTTGCAATACCATCGCTTAAAAACTTTCCTTTTTTGGTTACTAATACTGTATCACCATCTAAGTATAGAAGATGAGTATCGATATGTTTTTGAGCTTGTTTAAGAAGGTACTCTTTGTATTTTTTCCCAAAATCCTTTTCTATTCTTTGTAGAGATACTCCCCAAATGGTACGTAATCCTGTCATGATATATTCATTGTAAGTATCGGTAACAGTTAGGTCTTCGATCTCTCGAGGCAGTTGATTTTGTTGTAACGCTTTGATGTATTTTACATTGTTATTAATGTTCCAACTTCGTTGTTTTCCGTTATAGGAATGTGCAGAAGGCCCGATACCCAAATAGCGTTTCCCTTGCCAATACGCAGTATTATTTTTACTGAAATATCCGGGCTTACCAAAATTAGATAATTCATAATGCTCGAACCCCTCTTTTTCTAAAGACGTTACGAGGATTTCAAAATGTTTTTGAGCTAAATTATCATCAACGGATGGGATTTCTCCTTTTTCGATCAATTTTGGTAAGGCTGTATTAGGCTCTACCGTTAAGGCATAGCAGGAAATATGCGGCACTTTAAAATCTAATGCTAATTGGATATTTTGTTTCCACTGGTCTATTGACATATTTGGGATACCATAAATCAAATCAATAGAGATATTATCAAAGTAATGTGTTGCCATAGAGAGGCATTTTTTAGCTTCTTTGGCATTATGAGCACGATTCATCATTTTAAGATCTTCTTCAAAGAAAGATTGGATACCTATGCTCAAGCGATTTACATTACTCTTAGCTAATAATTCTATTTTCTCTTCGGTAAGATCATCTGGATTGGCTTCGATGGTGATTTCTGCATTATCAGCGACATGATAGTATTTATAAATCACATTTATAATATGTTGCAATTTATCTATTGATAATACAGTTGGCGTACCGCCACCAAAGTATATAGTTTTAATCGTTTCGTTGGTGTCAACTTCTGGTTTTCGCAGTTTAATTTCATTACATAGGGCAGTGATCATTTCATCTTTTTTCTTCATCGAGGTCGAAAAATGAAAATCACAATAGTGGCAAGCTTGCTTACAGAAGGGAATATGGATATAAATACCGCTGATATTGTTAGGTTTTAGAATTACGATTTGTAGTTATTTTTTCACCCGTTTTTCGTTCTGTTTTACAAAAGCCGCCCAGCCTGTATAGCTTTTGCCTACGATATTAGCTCGACCCATATTATAAAAATGACATACTGCTGCTGCCAGGCCATCGGTAGAATCCAGGTTTTTGGGCAAGGTTTTGAGTTGTAAGAGGCTCTGTAACATTTTTGCCACCTGTTCTTTAGTCGCATTACCATTACCGGTAATTGCCATCTTAATTTTTTTTGGAGAATACTCGGTAATGGGTACCTCGCGACTTAGTCCTGCCGCCATAGCTACTCCTTGAGCTCTCCCCAGTTTGAGCATTGATTGTACATTTTTACCAAAAAAAGGAGCTTCTATTGCGATTTCATCGGGGTGATAGGTGTCTATAAGTTCTATAGTACGTTCAAAAATAAGTTTTAGTTTTATATAATGATCGTCATACTTACCAAGTTGAAGCTCATTTAATTGTAGAAAAGACATTTTTTTATTTTGAACTTTAATAAGTCCAAACCCCATAATTGTGGTTCCGGGATCAATACCTAGTATAATTTTTTCGTTACTCAAAAGAAGGGATTGTTTTATGTTACAAAGCTAAGCAATTAAGAATAAGTACAGCTTTAATCGATATGTATTACCAAAGGAAGTTTATAGAGTGTAGTTACGGGTGTACTACGGGTATGGGCTGGTTTAACTTCTGGTAAAGAATGAATACTTTTTTCTAAACGGTCTTTTAGATCTGGGATTTGTGTTTCTATATCGGGTGGTAAACTAATATCTTCGAGTATAATTTTTCCCTCTTTGGTTATAAGTAAAGGAACCCATATGGTATCATTAACAGCTTCTTTTACCGTAATCGTATGTTTTATAAGATCGTTGTGTATATGCTGTGTGATTGTATTCTGAAAGCACTGTTCTAGTTCTTCTTCAGATTTTCGTTTACAAACTGCAAATAGTGGAGGTTGTTCTACCTCATTCCAATTTAGTTTCTCTAATCCTTCTTTTATGATATCGTCTTTATGCTCTTTTTTAAGCACAAAATCTTTACATGAAAACAACGTAAAAACCAATAGACCTATATACCAATTCCTTACACTCATTATGCGTAGACTATTTCGGATAGCCAAACTACATAAAATTTTTAAGAGAGAGAAGTATTAGTTGTTTTTGGTTTTATTTTGGATTTCTTCTTCTAATTGAGCTATTCTTTTTTTGACAATCATATTAAAATAATCTTTTTTATCGGTATCGAACTTTTTCAGATAGGTTTGATAATATTTTAGTTTAATTTCAGGGTCCTGATAGTGTGCATCTGCAAACATTGCTAATTGATAGTGAGCCCTACTATTATTAGGAGCTTCTTTAATAGCTAGTTTAGCATACCGTATTGCATTTTTCCATTTTTCCTGAAACCGATATAGTAATGCGATAGAAAGAAGATCTTCGTCTACGGATATATCTTTTAATGCAAGTGCTTTTTTGTAATATTCTAATGCATTGTCATATTTTTTGAGCTGCTGATAAGCATGTCCCAATAATGAATACGTGTTTGGAGATTTGCTATTATATTTTAGTACTTCATTAAAATGAAAAATGGCCTTTTCATATGCATAGGCTTTGCTGTAGCACAATCCTAATTTAGAATGTATAAATTCACTTTCCTGATTTAAATCAAACAGTTTTTGAAAATACGGGAGTGCGGTATCATAATCTTCTCGAAATAGGAAATTCTGCCCCAAAACACTTATAAGTTCGACATTTTCGGGATATGAACGCAAACCTATATTTGCCGTTTTCCAGACCATGTCATAATTTCTTTTCTTCAGGTAATTTTTAGAGATTTCAAAACAGCTTTTCTGATGCGTACTGTCTAGTCGAAACGCTTCTTTAAAATAAGAGATGGCCACTGTGTCTTTCAACTTTTTTTTGATTACACCTAACCGATATTGAAAATCAGGATTTTTCGGATACTTCAGGGCGAGACCTGTATACATACTATCTGCTTTTTTAAATTTACCTGTGATCATTAATAATTTGGCGTATTCTAGTTTTACAGAAGTTGTAGGAGTGGTGTTTTTTAATACCTGTTTGTAGTATGATAGTGCATCTGCATAGGTGCCTTTGGCTCTATGTGATTTTGCAATTTGTAATAGTACGTACTGATTTTTAGGGACTATTTCCTGATATTTCTTAATTGCTTTAGAATAATCTCCAAAACTATATAAACTATCAGCTATGGTTAAGGCCGAAGACTGAGCCATGGCTTGATAAATGATTATGTATAAGATAAATATTAAAGCTCTATTCATGTTTTTTATATCGGTTCTGTATAAGAAAAGTAATGTGGTTAGAAAGATATTGTTTTTCAGTTCAGTATAAGTTGAATAGCCAAACTATATAAGGTTTTTAAGAAGGAAGTACTAGTTGTTTTTGGTTTTATTTTGGATTGAGGTTAATGAAATTTATAAACGATGATGATACACTCTAAAGAGTATTAAAAGATTCTTTTTTTAATACTCTTTAGAGTGGACATTTTAAATTCTTCTACTCTATCATAAGGACTATAGGTAGTGAATATAGAACTCCTACTTTTTCTCCTTGATGTTCTCCCGGAATCATTTGAGGAAAAGATTGTATTACTCTTTTAGCTTCTTGTTCAAGTTCAGGAATAGGTGCTCTTGCCTGTACATCGACTATTTTACCAGTATTGTCGATTTTGAATCGAACATAAATCCTGTTAATTCCTGTTAGACCATTAGATTCGGCTATTTTTATATTAAAATTGGTGTTTACAAACTTTTTAATTTCATTAGACACACATTTCTTTCTTTGCGAGTTATCTATAGTGCTATTACAACTGTTGGTAGTTGGTACTTTATCAATTATTGAAAACGGAATTTCGACTTTACCAAGATCGTTTTTGTATTTTGATAAATCCTCACGATCTTTTGCAAGCAATACTTTTAAAGCTTCTTCTTCTTCGTCAGTTAATCCACCAGTAACCGTAATAGCATCTTTTAGGTCTTTAATAAGTTCTATTGGCCTTTTTTGATCTGCTTGCTTTTTAATAATTTTTTCAGGTTCCTGATTGCTTAAATCTTCTGTGCATGAGGTATATACCAATATACTACAAACTATAGGTAATAAGAGTAAATACTTTAGCTTTAGTGTTTTTTTTGATTTTGATTTTTGTAACATTAGAATTCGTTTTTTAATTAATGAATAATTGAAAAATTGATTGATAAATTTTATGTTTTCAGTGGCAAAAACAGTATTTAATAATTGTTCATAGTACTTTTTTTTACCTAATATTTTAATGCTTTTTGCATCTGCAATGAATTCATGTATAACATTTATTCTTAATTGATATAGATATACCAAAGGATTAAACCAGAAAACTATTTTGAGTAACTCGAACCATAAAAGATCTAGAGAATGTTTCTCTTGCAGATGAACTATTTCGTGAGTAATAACTTGTTTTCTCTCTATACTATTTAATTGATCACCAATGTATACTGTTTTAAAAAAAGAGAAAGCATCTTTACTGTCTCGTATGGTGTAGATTTTATAACCATGAATGTAATTATAAGTTGCGTTGTTTTGAATAGTCTTAAGAGCTATTATTTTTCTTATGAATAAAATAAGCATAATACAGATTCCGATACCATAACACAGTTGCCACCAATTCATATTTCCCATTGAATTCCAAATGTATAAGATGGAAGGGGTTTCGACTTCGATTTGTTGTCCTATAAATACTGTTGGTAACTGAAAAACGTATTCTTCTGGAATGTTTTCTTGTATACTTTTTATTTTGATAAAAGGTAGGATGAAAGAAAGTATAGAGGTACTTAATAAATACAACCTATTCCAGGTAAAAAAGGTGTCTTTTTTATGAAACACATCATAAAGCACTAGAAATAGGACTTGAAAAATAACAGTTTGTAGAAGATAGTAGAGCATGATTTTTATTTTTCTTTATCTAATTCTTTTAAAATCTGTTCGAGGTCTTTGATATCCATATCATTCTTTTTTACAAAAAAAGAAACCATATTTCTAAAAGATCCATTAAAATAATTGTTCATCAACTTGTTAAGAGATTGATTGCTATATTCTTCTTTTTTAACAAGAGGGAAGTAGATATATCCTTTGCCTTTTTTACGATGGGAAACAAACGCTTTGTTCTCCAGGATTCTAATGATGGTAGAAATGGTGTTGTATGCAGGTTTGGGTTCTGGCATTTGCTCAATAATAGAAGCAACATTGGCTTCTTCTAGTTGCCATAACCATTGCATTACTTCTTCTTCTGCTTTTGTGAGTTGTTTCATCTATTGGTTGTTATGTCCTGTTTCCGAAAAGACGGAAATGATTTAACTAAAAACTTAGTTCTATAAAGCAAATATAACTAAATTTTTAGTTTAAACTAATTTTTTAGTTGAAAAAATTAAAAGTTGACTGCGTGCATTTAAAAAAATAAGCCTCAGAATTAATCGTTACCTGTTATTCGTTTTTGTGAAGATAAGTTGATCTCTGTTGTTTGTATTTCGAATACAATAGGTAAGGTGTATACGTCTTCAAAAATTTCTTTCTCTTCTAGAGAAGTCTTTTCTGATTTTGGAATTGTATATGGAAAAGCTTGTAGGGTTTTTATGGCTTCTAATTCTAGCTCCATAGATGATGACTTTGCCTGGATATCAACGATTCGACCAATTTGATCAATTTTAAATCGAACGTACACTCTGTTGGTTCCTGGTTTTGCATATGGTGTTATTGCGGCGATATTATAATTGGCATCTACAAACTCTTGTATTACTGTAATAATGCAGTTTTGTCTTATACGTTCATTGGTCGAATCTTTACATTTCAGAATGGGGTTATTTTGGGAAAAAGATGCCGAAAATATCATTAATCCAATAAGTAATACTAAAAAAGATCGCATAATTTTGGGGTAGTTTTAAATCAATTATTGGATTATTTGTATTTACAGGAACAAAAAAATAAAATAAAAATGTATTAAAAGAGATATGAAGGCATTAATAGATGAAACACATTGTTAATTGATATTTGCGTAACAAATCAGAAACATTTTCGTCATATAAATAAAGAGCATGGATATAGCATTAATCATCATAGGGTTTTTATTTTGCCTTCTGGGTTTGGTGGGAAGTTTTCTTCCTGTATTACCTGGTCCATTTACTTCGTGGATAGGGTTGTTGATTATTCATTTTACAGATGCTATCCCACAAAACTGGACTTTTTTAGGAATTACCTTAGGGATATCGATAGTAGTTTGGGTTCTGGATTATATTGTTCCTGCTCTGGGCACAAAACGGTTTGGAGGTACCAAATACGGAATGATAGGTAGTTCTATTGGCCTTATTATCGGGATCATTTTTATGGGACCTTTTGGTATCATAATAGGTCCATTTGCGGGAGCTTTTATAGGCGAACTCATAAGAGATAGTAGTGAATCTTCAAAAGCATTAAAAGCTGCTTTTGGTTCCTTTATTGGTTTTTTGGCAGGCACATTTCTTAAGTTTATTGTATCTGTAGGATTTCTTATATTCTTTTTTATAAAAGTATGGGAAAATTGGGGAGAACTGTTTTAAATTTTTACATCTACACATAGCCTTCTTAACAATAATCTTGATCATGAATATTCATTTTTGATATATAAGCCTATATATCCTATATGATAATATCTTCATATACTGGTTATCTATATATATAAGGAATGCAGAAGGCGTATTGAAGGTTTTATTGCATATTTGGTATAAATTTTGTGAAAAAAATAAGTATTTTGCAAACACACACAACTCAACTTTTTTTATGGATACGATCTTTCTTTTCTTTTTAGTCCTGGGTGTGCAATCCCTGATAGTTGCTTTAATTTTACTTTTTTATAAATCCAAAAAACAAAAGGTAAATAGGTATTTAGGTTTTTTTTTCATTTTTCTTAGTATTGAATTATTTAGCTACGTTTTGATGCGAAATACGGATCAATATATAGCATCTTATAATCCTTTTAGATTTAATTTTTTAAATATAATTCTTATTTATTTCTATGCTGTAGAGACTGCGGGTATTGAAATCAAGAATAAGTATCGATATTATATTCCTGGTATATTAGAATTTCTTATTCTGTCTTTGATTTTTGTTAAAGTAAATAATACCCCGGATTTAGTATATTCTCGTAATACTATAATATTTTTGTACTCTTATATCATTTCTTGCTCGGCTTTTATTGCATATATGTGTATAAGAATACTATTTGTTATTAAGAATCATACTACTTTTTTGCCCTTCTTTTACACAGATACAAGATATAAATCTCTGTTATGGCTAAAGATATTCTGTATTATATTTATTATTTATCATATAATGGCATTAGCATCTGTACTTGTTTTATCAGAATATAAGTATATGACAACTATATCTGATGGTTTGTCTTTATTGTTATTATATTATTTTACCATAGGAAGTTTAATACAAATTAACATTGTCAATATCACATCTAAAAGCGAGGTAGAATTATCAAAACGTAGACGAGAAGAAAATAAGGAAATTTATAAGCGAGTTACCAAAGCAATAGAGCAATGTATGATAGAGGAAAAAGCTTTTCTGGATCCGGATATGACGTTAAAAACTTTTGCAAAAAGAGTGGGAGAGCCGAGTCGTCTCATTTCTAAAACTATTAATGAGATGGAGTATAAGAACTTTAACTTGTATCTTAATCATTACAGAGTTGAAGAATTTAAAACACTTATAGAATCAGAGAAATATCAAAAATATAGCAATACAGCATTAGCTAAAGAGGCTGGATTTAATTCGAGAGCTTCTTTTTATAAAAACTTTAAAGATATTGTAGGGATTTCTCCTTCAGATTATTTTGAGAGTTTAAATCAGGATACCATATAGGTTTTTTTAGTTCAAAAAATCATTTTTTTAACGCATCAATATTTTTTTTAAAATAATGGATACTTTATTTATATTCTATTTGGCTTTAGGGATACAATCCATGATCGTTGCCTTGATTTTATTTTTTTATAAATCCCAGAAACAAAAAGTAAATAAATATTTAGGGTTTTTCTTTATCTCTCTTTGTATTGAATTGCTGAGTTTTGTGTTGTTGTGGGACATGGAGGAAATGTTCAAATCTTATAATCCGTTCACATTCAATTTTTTGAATATGGTCCTCGTTTTCTTCTATGCCACAGAGACTACAGGTATTGAGATTAAGAATAAATATCGATATTATATTCCCGCGATACTAGAATTCTTAGTGTTTTCTATACTCCTTATAAAAGTAATTGGGAGCCCAGATCTTGTACTTTCTATGGAGCATATCTTGTTTTTATATTTTGATTTATTTTCTTCCACTGTTTTTATAATTTATATGTGTGTGAGAACGATACTGGTTATCAAGGATCACAATAAATTTTTACCCTTCTTTTATACGGATGCGAAATATAAATCTCTGTTATGGTTAAAAATATTTTGTATTGTATTTATTGCTTATCATTTAATTGCATTTGGCGCAGTAATTACCGCACTTGAAAATGAGTATATGCGATTTGTACTTGATGGTTTGGCTTTATTGTTGCTCTATTATGTTACCATAGGAAGTTTGACACAAATTAACATTGTTAATATTACGTCTGAAAGCGAGGTGAAGTTGTCAAAACGTAAACAAGAAGAAAATAAGGAAATTTATAAACGAGTTTCCAAAGCAATAGAGCGATGTATGGTAGAGGAAAAAGCTTTTTTGGATCATGATATGACATTAAAAACTTTTGCTAAAAGAGTGGGAGAATCGAGCCGTCTCATTTCTAAAACTATTAATGAGATGGAATATAAAAACTTTAATATGTATCTTAATCATTACAGAGTTGAAGAATTTAAAATACTTATAGAATCAGAGAAGTATCAAAAATATAGCAATACAGCATTAGCTAGGGAAGCCGGATTTAATTCGAGAGCTTCTTTTTATAAAAATTTTAAAGATATTGTGGGTATTTCTCCAACAGATTATTTTGATAGCTTAAATTCTGATATTGTCTAATTTTGAAAAGAATTAGTTATTGAATTTGCAAAATATCAATACATAATATTTGTGTTTTTGAGGACCTTACTTTAAACTAATCTGTTACTACTTAAAGTATATAAACGATTTATTATGATGTTAAAATAAAATCGCCCGGAAATATTTCCGGGCGATTCTTGCTGCTAAAATCTAAGTTGAGTTAAAAGAGTTAGCTGATATTTATAACAACACAAATAACTTACTATTTAATAATTACTTTCTTTACATCTTGATTCCCTCTCTTTACAAAGTAAATACCAGGGTTTAATCCAGATACATCTACCTTTATAGTGTTATTTCCTAAGGTTGATTTTACTTCTTTGTTGTATACTACTTTTCCTAGGATATTAACAATTCTGATTTGAGATACATTATCTAAAGACTTGAAAGATATGTTAAGATCTTTCGATGCCGGATTTGGATACACATTAAATCCAGTAGCGTTGTTTAGGTTACTTCCAAATGCTGAGGCAAAAAAGGCTGAATCACAAGAACCAATAACTATCCAACCTCTAGCGGTTAATTCGTATATGGTACCAAAGTATTTTACTTTATCTCCAATAGAATACGTATTTCCTGGTTGATACTCTGGGATGGTGTCACAGTTATTACCATTAGTATCTTCTAGAGTAGTAAAGCTTATTACAGCAGAGTAAGGGGCGTCTATCTGGTTACCACCAGTTGTTCCGCATTGACCAAGATTTTTCCATGAAGTAGCAGTTTTTTCATATAAATACCCCTGGTATGTAACCTTATCACCAACCTGATATGGGTTACCTGCTTGATACGCTGGTACACCAGCACAAGGATCTGTACCGCCATCTGTAGAACAGGTGTATTTTACTCTTGCTTCATATTTTGTATTCGCTGCCAAACCAGTAAGGTTAGTAGTAGCTCCAGAAACTGTAGAAGTTGTGTACGAAGCATCTGCGGCTTTTTTATACTCAAAAGTATAGTTTGATACTCCGCTTATACCTGTCCAGCTTACAGTTGCAGAGTTTATAGTTATATTAGATGAATTTACACCTGTAACGGCGTTACAATCACCCCCGCCACCATCTGTAGCAGTAGTAAATCTTATCACAGTTGAGTATGGTGCAGTTTCACCATTGGTACAAGCATATTTTAAACGTACTTCGTACGCAGTATCTACTGTTAGGCCGTCTAATGTTTTGCTGGTACCTGTTACAGAAGATGTAGTATACGAAGCATCTGCAGCTTTTTTGTACTCAAAAGTGTATGTAGAGATGCCTGTAACTGCATTCCAGTTAATTGTAGCACCATTTTTAGTAATATTAGATGCTGCTACTCCACTTACAGCAGAACAGTCACCACCGCCACCATCACAGTTAGCATTACCAGTGAACTTAGCACCAACACCTACAGCATTCATAGCGTTAGTTACAACTTTTATTTCACACGAATTAGCGCCGTATAAATCTTTAGCGGCATTAATTACTGCATTTCTTGCATCAGCATATTTTGAGCTTCTTGTTAGGTAATTTGTTAGAGAACGATATGCAATTTTTCCTGCTTTTTCGATACCAATACCTTCTACATCATAAGCTGTACCATTATCATTAGATCCTTTTGCTCCTTGAGATACGATATAGAACCAATGGTTCATTACACCACTGTTGGTATGCACGCCTCCATTGTCAGCAGAACCTTGTGCAGTAGATACCCAGTTAGTTCCTCTATATGTATCGGGTTGATTATGTTGCTTAGGGTTAGATAGATCTCTTTTAAGTCTTGGATCTGGGTGTTTATCTGCTAGTTTCCAAACCTTGGCATCTACTACTTTATTAAAGGTGTAATACTCTACCAAAGATCCAAACATATCGCTATACGATTCATTAAGAGCTCCAGATTCTCCCTGGTATACCATTGCTCCAGATTCTTGAGTAACCCCGTGTACCATCTCATGACCAACTACATCTAACGCAGTAACCGGGGTACCTTGAAGTTGTCTGGTATTTCCGTAGTACATCCAGGTGCCAGACCAAAATGCATTGTCATCACCATATCGACCGGCACCGTTTACATATATGTTGATATTGCTTCCTCTATTATCATAACTAGAGCGATTAAACTCGTTTTTAAACATATCCCAGGTTTTTTCTGCTCCCCAGTATGCAGCTGTTCTGTGGTTTTGTTCTCCGCCAATTCTAAAATCTTTAGTTTGACTCGAATAGATAGAACGAGTGTTTGTAGGTTCAAGTATTGCTGTTCCTGTAGCATTAACTTGTAGTTGTGCTCCTTGCATATCGTATAAAGCAAGTTTTCTATCTCCAGATTGTCTCATTTCATATCGACCACCATTTTGTGTAACCGTTATGTTTTGAGGACCATAGTATCCTGTGTCTGTAGTACCATCTACATGGTGTATCTTTTCTTCAATAAAAAGAATTTCGCCATTTGAAGCATCTACAAAAACTTCTTTACGTCCAAAAGGTTCTACAGAGTACATATCGAATTTGTATGCTAATCTCAATGCGTTGGCATTCATTGCATTGTTTTTAGTGATGTACACTAATTCACCTTCACTACTTACTTTCTCACCTCTGAAAGTTTTATTGTTAGCTCTGGGAGCTCTAGCTTCCCAGACATATTGCTTTGCTTTAATTACATCTTTTGCTTTTTGTAATGCCTGAGCAGAAGATAACGTACTGCTTTTTGCAAAAGATTTAGCTGGCGTTGCTGTAAACCATTCTCCGTTGGCAGAAGTTACCTGCCCGTTTTTAACATGGATCAAGTACATAGAACTCTCTACAGGAATCCCATTAATAGATTGTTGTAAACGGTAGTGAGTGAAACCTAATTCATCTTTTACAACTTCAGAAATGATAACGCCTTGCCCTGGTACTTTATCAAAGTGCTCCGACATAAAGATCTCTGGAGAAGAGAATGATGATTTTTTTGCTCCGTTTTGAGCAGCATCAAAATCGATCGCTCTTGGGGCCATTCCGTCGCCTCCTTTTTGAACAATGTTATACTTCTCTTGTCCATAAGAAGAAAGCATAAGTACCATTGCAAATGCAATTAAGATGTTTAGTTTTTTTTTCATAATTATTGATTTTGAGTTTGTTTTAAGGAGACGAAATTATTCCAAACAAAACCTCAGATCAACAAACACCTGTCTTAAACTATGGTTAAGACGGCTTATGTAGAATATTGAGACACCTTAATTATTTTATTTTCAATATGTTACATGATTTGAGTGGAAAACGAAGAGAGGAAGGGTTTTTAGTAGTTTTTTAAGACAAAAATGCATTTTACGCTTGATATTTTAACATTTTTTGTAAGAATAATAGCTATTCTAAGTGTCTGGATTTGTATTCTTTGTAAGAATATTTAGGTTAACTTCTTACTTTCTTATGTCAATATCACTACAAAAAATCATTTTAGTGTGTAGATAAGTTTTGTGGTGATAGAAGCTGTTTTTTCTCTAGAAGAGGTGTTTAGTGCTCCACCCCATGAATGATCTTCTCCAGAATATTTACCGGTTATTTGAAAAATACCCATTTTGGCAAGAGTTAACTCTCCGAGTGTAGAGCCAGAATTCTTAGCTATTTTCTCTGCTCTTAATTGTGCATTTTCGGTTGCTTTAGAGATCATTTCGATTTTTAGCTCTGCTAGTTTTGTATAGTAATATCGTGGTTTTTTTGAAGAAAACTGAACTCCTTTGTTTAATAATGTTGTGATCTCTCTAGATATTTGTTCAACCTTTTCGATTTCACTAGAGTTTATTTTTATGGTTTGTGATAATTGATACCCTGTAAAGCTTTCGCCAAGATAATTACCGGTACTAGAGTAATTAGGTTTTGTAATACGATGGGTTGTCACGGCATCAAAAACTACAGTTTTTATATCGATACCATTGGCGTTTAAATAATCGGTAACCGTTTTTTTATCTTCTTTTAGGTCGTTATACGCTTGTTGGAGGTCGGTATTTGTTTTGATGAATTCTCCTTCCCAAACAATAAGATCCGAAGTAAAATTAGTGGTACCATGCCCTGTTACTGCAATTGTTCTTTCGGGTTTATTGCGATTCATATACGCATTTCCTAAAACTATAGAAGAAATAACTATGGCTAACGAAAATAGAACAGAACTAATATTGGTTTTCATTTTTTTGAAATTTTATGCAGATCTAAGGTAAGCATAAAGAAAGTGTTGAAGTCCCCGGAATACAGTGAATTTTAGATGGTTAACTGTTAAAATTGTAAATGATGTCTTTTTTAACACTTAATGAGAAAAAGAAATTCTCTGAAA
>NZ_AQRA01000018.1:0-37500 GCF_000626715.1 Aquimarina atlantica
TTGCCTGCCAATATATTGGCAGGCAATTTAGTTTTTACACTTCTTTAATAACTATTTCATGATCTGCTTATTCTTCAAAATAAAATAGATGACTTTTGCTATCATAGATGTTATTGATAGAGATTGTTAGAATCCTAAAAAGATGTTTTTAAACATGTTAGAATTGTAATTTTTATGAATTTAGACCGACTATAAGTATTAATAAGGTATTAAAACGTATTATACCATATTGATCATAATTATCCTGAGAATAATTATGCGGCTAACTCAGAAAATACAAACATCAGTTCTAGTATGGATTGTCCTTGTTTTGCTTATTTCTTCAAACATGTATTGTTATGCAGAAGAAATAAATATAAAATATAAGGACACTAGTGAATACAGCCCTTTATTTTCTATTCATAAATATAAACTAAAGCCATATAAATTAAACTCCCGAGAAGTACTAAAAGAAAAAAATGTTGATTCGATAGCTTTATTTAAGGAATTAGCATTTTCTTACGCCAAAGCTAATAAGGCAAAATTAGCTTGCCGATATATAGAAAAGTACATACAAGTAAGTTTGGACGTTTCTTTTGTAAAGCATAGTAATTTTGATTCAATTCATGATTCAGATCCTTATATTAAATTAGTAGATAAATACCATCAAAAATTTGATTTTTGGTGGTTGTTTTGTTTATATGTTGGATTTGTAGGTGTATTTATTTCAATAGTATTAAATTTTAGGAGATGCGCAGATAAAATAGCTAATCTCTTAATGAGTGTTTTTTTATTTCAACACTCAGTTTTTATAATTAATATTAGCCTATTACCTACAAATTATGAGTTTTATTTTCCGCATTCATTATACCTATCAACACTATTTTCATTTTTGTATGGGCCACTTATTTATTTTTACTTTAAAAGAGTAGTTCTAAAATATAGGTTTAGACCTGTAGATTTGTTGCATCTGGTTCCTACACTATTCCTTCTTCTTTTATTATTGCCAGTATATAATTTGTCTGGAGAAGAGAAATTGTGGGTAATGCTAAATGATAAACGCCCGTATATAACCTTAATATCAGATTCTAAGCTTTTGTCATTATTGATATATATGATCTTAGTGATAAGAATATATATAAAATCGGTTAAGAGTAATATAGCGATACCAAAAATGCAATATCGCTGGCACAGGAATATTATTATTTTATGTTCGCTACATATAATATCATATGTTTTTTATGATATCCTGATGATAAGACGTGTTGCTGATGATTTTCCTATTAATTTTCAAATTCTGTCAATTGCATTATTGATCTTATACATTAGCTATACTGCATTTGTAGAACCAGGTGTATTTAGTGGATTAAAAATGATCAAAAATGAAATGCAGAAAGGGTTAAATAATGGATTGAAGAAATATAAAAAATCGGGTCTCACAGAACAACTCTCTCTAGAATTAAAAGAAAAGCTACTAGAATTATTAGAAAAAGATGAAATATATCGAAGAAATGATATAAATCTTCAAAAGCTTTCAGAATTACTTAATACTTCAAGACATAATACTTCTCAAATTATAAATGAACACTTCAATCTTAACTTTTTTGAATTGATTAATATGTATAGAATTGAAGAAGCAAAAAAAATATTAAAAGATAAACAATATCAATATGAGAATTTCAATATTATTGATGTGGCTTATGAGGTAGGTTTTAATAACAAAGTGACTTTCAATAAGTCATTCAAAAAATACAATCGAATTACACCATCAGAATACGTTAAATCCTAAAGGTAAAGGGCTCTGTCTACGGGTAAACTTTCTTCGGAAAAGGGTAAAGGCTTATAGGGGTTACCTTTTTTTATACCTGTAAAATGTTTCTTTGGGCTATAATCATAAATAGGAGGGATGAATGTATTATTTCCATTTAAACTTTGTTCAAGTTTTGTGAAAGTAAATTTGAGTTAGCCATCAAAATATTCTAATCCTTCCTTTTATGGTTATATCTAATAACTATGTTAAGTATTAATTTTTTGAAAACTTTTTTATCTATGAAAGTACATTATTACAAGTTTCTAATGTTATTTTTCTTTGTGTGTAGTATTTCCTTTGCACAAGGAGAAAGCATATCAGGAACAGTTACAGATGATAAAGGATTACCACTTCCGGGTGTGAATGTCCTTATCAAAAATACAAATAACGGAACTCAAACCGATTTTGATGGAAATTACACAATCTCTGCTAATAGAGGTGCTGTAATTTCTTTTAGTTATGTTGGTTTTGAGACCAAAGAAGTTGTAGTTGGTCAGAATACTACAATAAATATTCAGTTAGCTACTTCTGCTGCCGAGTTAGAAGAAGTTGTCGTTACTGCATATGGTGTTTCTAGAAGATCGAATGTAACTTCTGCGATATCAACAGTAGGTGCACAGGATTTACAAGATTTTGTACCTTCTACTAGTATTGATAATATCCTTCAAGGGCAAGCTGCTGGTGTGCAGGTTACTGCTGCAAATGGACGACCAGGAAATACAGCATTTGTTCAAATACGTGGTGTTGGTTCGATTAATGCTAGTACAACTCCTCTTTATGTAATAGATGGAGTTCCTGTTCCTATTACAGATAATACCTTAAATAATAATTTTAACCCATTAGGAAACTTAAACCCTAATGATATAGAATCTTTATCTATACTTAAGGATGCTGCTTCTGCTTCTAAATACGGATCCAGAGGAGCGAATGGTGTAGTTTTGATTACGACCAAAAAAGGTAAAAAAGGAGATGCTAAAATTAAATTTATTTCTTCTTATGGTTTCGGAGAGCGTATTCCGGATTCTTTTGATTTAATGAATGCAGCTCAGAAACTAGAAATAGAGCGTCAATATGCTGCATTAGGTGTTGGTGCTGCACAAAGTTTACCTGGTGCTACAGCTACAACTCCTGAGCAACGTCAGGCGTTTATTGATCTAGACACGAATTGGGAAGACGAGCTTTTAAGAAAATCAGTTATTCAATCAAATTCATTGTCTATATCTGGAGCAAGTGACCGTTTAAGTTACTTTTTCTCTCTTGGATATAACAAAGATACAGGTATAATTGATAGAATTAAAGGTTTTGAACGAATCACAGCTCGTTTAAATACTACATACCAGGCAAAAGATTGGCTTAGTGTAGATGCTAATGTTTCTTTTGCTAGAAGTACTACAGGTCTTCCTAGAGATAGAAACAATGTTCAGAATCCATTTAGAGGAATGTATGATTATAATCCTTATGATCCACTTTTTTCTAGAGATACAGATGGAAGTATTTTACTAGATTCTCAAGGGAATCCTGTATATAATCCAACAACTACAGGTTTTCCGATTGCTTTAGCGCTACAAACAGAGCCAGAAGACAATCGTAACTTTTTAATTTTAGGTAATGTAGGTGCAGATCTTACATTATCAGAGAAATTTTCAAATCGTTTTGCTGTTGGTTTAGTAAGTAATCGTTTTAACAGAACAAACAGATCTATTCAGGGAGGTGTATTACAAGGATTTATTGGTGATGCTAATTTCCCTGGAACTCAAACAGAAAATTTTGCCCTTGATTTTGAATATAATGTATCGAACCTATTAAGCTATAACGATACTTTTAGTGACCTACATAATGTATCTGCTAGTTTCTTATTAGAATATAATGAAAATATCAGAACAGATTTACGAGCAGATGGTAGAGGATTCCCATCTCCAAATATTCCATATTTAGATGCTGCTGCAGAACCAACAAGAGTTGGATCAGAAGAAGATAGAAGAGTTTTATTCTCTCAGGCATTATTTGTAGATTATGATTTTGATGGTAGATATATTGCTTCTGCTTCGGTAAGACGTGATGGATCTTCGAGATTCGGACCAGACAATAAGTATGGTACATTTGTAAGTGGAAGTTTAGCATGGAATATAGCTAAAGAAAGTTTTATGGATGATTCATTTTTTAATGATTTAAAACTTCGTGCTTCTTATGGAACAGCAGGTAACCAGAATATTCCTGATTTCCAATTTTTACCGGTATTAGGATTTAATAATACCTATAACGGTCAGACAGCAGCTGTACCTTTAAGAGCACCAAACCCAGCTATTCAGTGGGAGTCTCAGGCCATTCTTGATATTGGTTTAGAATTTGCATTCTTAAACAATAGAATTAGTGGTGTTGTAGATTACTTTAAGAAGACTTCAAAAGATCTTCTTCTTAACAGACCTATTTCTTTTACTGTTGGAGATCAGGATAATGCTATTTTCCAGAATATTGGTGAGGTAGAAAATAGTGGTGTTGAAGTTACTTTAAATGCTGATGTAATACGAACAGAGGATTTTCTCTTATCTGTAGGAGGGAATATTACACTGTTGGATACAAAAGTTAATAAACTAATCAACGGCCAAGATATTGTTACAGGTACATTTGGTAATATTATTCTTAGAGAAGGGCAAGATATTAATTCTTTCTATCTAGTAGAGTATGCTGGAGTGAATCCTGCTAATGGTGCACCACAATATATAGACCTTGATGGAAATGTTACAGAAACATACAATGATAGTTTCCAAAAAATTCAGGAAGGAAAATCTCCAATAGCTAAGTATGAAGGAGGATTCTATACTTCTGTAAAGTATAAAGGATTTGGTTTAAGAGGTGACTTTGTATACAGAGGAGGAAACTATATATTAAACAACCAACGTCAACAAGGTATTGCAATAGGAAATATTAACAGAAACCTAAGAACAGAAGCTTTTAATTACTGGAGACAACCAGGAGATACAAATGTATTACCAAGCCCGTTATTTCAAGCTACTGCTGATCAAGGAGGAACAACAAGATTCTTAGAGAAAGGTGATTTTATTAGATTAAGAACATTAACTCTTGATTATAACATGCCTAGAAAATTCTTAGACGTTATCAAATTAGAATCACTTAGATTATTTGTTACTGGTCAGAATATTTGGACAATAACAGACTACAATGGTGATCCAGAAATTGGTATAGGTTCTGCAGAATCAGGAAATCAAGGTAATGCAGGTTTTGTTCCTGGAGAGTTTAGTTTGTTTAGTTACCCACAAACGAGATCTTACACGTTTGGAGTTGAAGTAGGATTTTAATTTAAAAAAAAAGAGATGAACAATAAAATTTATATAGTAGTTCTTTTATTTCTATCGTTAGGGTTTTTTGCCTGTGATGATGAATTGAACGATTTGCAACCTTTTACAGAAGGTAACCCAGATACTTTCTTTAATACCCCAGCCGCTTTTCAAAATGGTGTAGATGGTGTTTACAGACAATTATGGTTGTATTATTCAGACCCTAACTCTGGTTTACAAGGAATTCCAGATATAATTTCTGATAATGTAATACAGGCACAGACCGGTAGAAGATCTAATGATGATTACCATGATCTTAGATATGTAGCTAGTACTCTTGGACCTATTCCATTATACTGGGGAGAGGCGTATGATGCAATTAGTGGTGCAAACCTGGTAATAGGGCAAATTGATAATCTTAATGAAGGCTCTGAAAAGGATAATATTCTTGGACAAGCATTAGCGGCAAGAGCATGGGCACATTTTGATTTGGCAAGACTTTATGGTAAAATCCCAACGCAGAGTAGTGATGCTAATGGTTCATTAGGTGCTATATACCTTAAAGTAGAAGATGGTGATACAGGAGATCCATTTGCACAACCTGCTAGAGAAACTGTAGCATCAAATTATACCGAAATTATTGGTGATTTAGAGCGTGCAAAGACATTAATAGCTGATGATAATGGTGAAGGTAGATTAGATAAAGATGGTGTAAATGCATTATTATCCAGAGTATATCTATATAATGGAGAATATCAAAAAGTTATCGATGCGGCTGATGCAGTTACTCCTGCATTAGCAACAGCGGCAGAACTTCCTGATGTGTATATTGATAAAACTAATGCTGGAGTTGTAATAGAGCTTTCTATTAATTCATCTTCAGAATCTAATGGTAATAATGTTGGGGTTCTTTACAGTCAATCTTCTAGTACTGCAACTATTTCAGAATATGTATTGGATTTCGATTTCTTTAATAGTATAGATGCTAATGATGTAAGAAGAGATGTTTTACAATTTGTAGGAACAAACCAAGGTAATGACTATAACGCAATCAAAAAGTTTTTGGGTGAAGAAGGTCAGGTTAATGGTTTAGTAGATGTAAAAGTACTGCGTTATGCAGAGGTGCTTTTAAACAAAGCTGAAGCGCAATTTGAGCTAGGACAAGAAACTCAGGCATTAGCTACTTTAGATCTGTTAAGAAATGAGCGTTTTACTTCTTTTACGGGAGGAGAAACAGGTGCGGCTCTTGAAGATGCAATCCAATTTAACAGAAGAGTTGAATTAGCTTGTGAAGGTCATAGATTTTTTGATCTAAAGAGAAGAGGAGAAACTATGTCAAGAAATGCAACTAGAGGTGATATTATTGATGGTACAGGAACTGCTCCTGAAGCTCCAACTCTTGCAGCAGGAGATTTCAGATTCCAGTTCCCTATTCCAATAGCAGAGATTAATGCAAATCCAACTATAGCTGGACAACAAAATCCAGGGTATTAATTGGATATACACTGTTTGTTATATAAACAAAATTACCCGTCAACTTATAAGTTGGCGGGTAATTTATTTTTTATCCTACCTGTTTAATTTTTTTAGCGTAATCTAACGACGTTTTATATTATCTACAAAAAGTTAGGTGCATTTCTCTCCTTTTATATCACCACAACTAATATGTACAGCAGGATTATTTATGTTATCTAGAAACAATTTGTTACTTTTTTTTATACATAAAAAAGAGAGAAAAAACTTCAGACATGATAAGAATGCATGTTTTTCTGTGTCCTCAGAATCAGAATAACTATATCTTCTAAAATTACAGAATATCTTGATGATATATGATCAAAGTTGCTTGATCTTGTTTAGTTTAGCTTTCCAAACATCTAGGCTTTCTTTATGTTTTTCGATATTCTTTCGTACATCTCTTACCATTGGGTTATCATCTTTGGCGTGTTTAAAGAACTGAAGATTGTTTTCTAATTGACGAATTTCACCATTAACTTCATCAATTTTTTTACGAATAAAGCTCTGCTCGTTTCTAAGAGCTCGATCATCACTCTGGCCGGATAAAGTATTTAATTTATTTTCGTATTTAATCAATTCTGTTTCTTTACGACCCAAATTAAGTTGTTGAAAGAAACCATCCAGAATTTTATTATAGTCGGCTTCTATATTTTTCTTTTTATATGGTACTCTACCCAAAGTTTTCCAGGTAGCAATGTTTTCTTTTATGGTTTTAAGATCGGCTTCAGTATCTCCAGAAAGCTCTAGTTTTTTAAGAGCTTCGATATGTTCCTGTTTCTTTTCTAAAGAAACGAGCTCTTCTTTATTAGCTTCATTTCTCTCTGCATGAAGTCTATCAAAATAAAAATTACATGCATCTTTAAACCTTTTCCAGATTCTATCACTATCTTTTCGAGGTACATGACCAATTTTTTTCCAATCAGATTGAATCTTTTTCATAAGTGGAGTAATAGCAGTAAAGTCATCACTATCCTTATTGTCTTCTGCAATCTGAATCAGTTCCATTTTTTTATTTAGATTATCAAACTGATCTTTTTTAAGGCCTTTATAAAATGCATTTTTATTACGATTAAAATCTCTTACAGCAGTTTTAAACTCGCTCCAGGTTTGCTCATTTAAACTAGAAGGTACTTTTCCTGCTTTAAAAAATTGATCTCTTAAGTCCTCAATTTCTTTTATTTTTTGTTGCCAACCATTATGATTTTTAGGATGATCCTGGCTAACTTCAATAATTTTTGCAATGATTTCCCTTTTAACCTCTAGGTTTTGCTCATAGATTTTATCCTGATCCTTAAAATATCTTTGGCGATTTTCATGAATTTGCTTTGTTAATGCACTAAATTTTTCCCAGATAGGTTCTCTATATTCTTTTCCAACAGGTCCTAAATCTTCTTTCCACATTTTATGAAGCAGCTGCAATTCTCTAAAAGCTCTATTAACATCGGTTTCCTGTGCTAACTCTGTGGCACGCTCAATAATCTTAAGCTTTTGCTCAAGGTTATGTTTAAAATCAAGATCTCTGAATTCTCTGTTTAAATGTAGGAAATCATAAAAATTCTCAGTATGATGATGATAGGTGTTCCATACCGTATTGTATTTATCCCTTGGTATAGGACCTGCATTACGCCATCTCTCCTGAATACTTTTAAAATGATTGTATGTTGTATTAATATTTTCGTCTACATTAAGTAAACCTTTTAATTCATCAATTAACTCTAATCTTCTTTTTAGATTTTCCTGCAAATCTTTTTTAAGATTTTGATAATATGAATTTCGTTTTTCTTTATAATCAAAATAGACAGAATTAAATTCTTTTTTTATTGGTGTAGAATAGTAGAAATCTATAATATCACCACCATCAGCTAAGAATTCTTCTTTTTTTTGTTCTACTTCTTCATTAAACTTTTCATTAAACTCGCTTTTGATTTCCTCTACATGTTCTCTAATTGCCTGAATTTTTTCATTTTTGACCAATTCTCGTAATTCTTTGACCAATTCTTCCTTGTTCATGGCATGATAATCCTTCTTCTCGATATTGTGACGCTCTATCGTGCTCTCATCCTCACTATGCTCGGCAACTGCTTCA
The DNA here is from genome assembly GCF_000626715.1 of Aquimarina atlantica. GTDB lineage: Bacteria > Bacteroidota > Bacteroidia > Flavobacteriales > Flavobacteriaceae > Aquimarina > Aquimarina atlantica. The sequence continues at coordinate 8,687 of NZ_AQRA01000018.1, forward strand.
TTCATTTGATCTTGAATTTGATCTTCACCAGCAGTAGTTTTAGACTTTGATTCTTCTTTTTGTGCAGTAGTTGGGGCATTATTCTCGTCTACAGATGGTGTTGTGTTATTTTCTGAAATAACTTCATCTGGAGTAGGCACATTTTCTTGCGCAGTATTATGAGTATCTAGTGTTCCTTCTGTAGTTGCACTACTAGTTTCAGACTCAGACTCTTCTTCTATAGCATCAGTAATCTGTGGATTAACAGATGTTTTAGATTCTTCGTTTTCAGAGTGTTCTGTGTTTTGAGTAGCTATTTCGTCAGAATCTTCTGATTTAATAGCTTCCAGGTTTTCATTTTCTAAGTTTACATCTAAAATCTTAGTCTTATTTTCTTCATTTCCATCTGCCTTAGGCAGGTTATCACGTGTGGACATTGTGTGAGCGTTTTTGTTTGTCTGAGTTTAATAGCCTGACTAAGATACTAACATATTAGAAAAACTCAAAGTTATTGAAAGGTTTTAAGACTACTTAAAAAGAGTTTTAGTAAGAATTTTATGACAAAATGAGCCTGAAATTACATATTCCAGATCTCCCAGGCTTTTTCTGCTTGCAGGATTAACATTTGTAATCCATTAGAAACAGTGGCCCCTTTTTCTTTTCCTTTACTCATGAAAGTAGTTTCATCTGGATTATAAATCAAATCGTATAAAACATGATTTTTGGTAATGAATTCATAAGGGATATCTGGGTAATTATGAATGTTAGGATGTGTTCCTAGAGGAGTGCAGTTTATGATTAGTTTGTATGCTTGTATAATATCTTCATCGAGATCACTATAACTTAGTTCGTTAAAATCAGGATTACGTGATACAAATGTGTAGTCAATGTTTAAATGACTTAATGCATATGCAATAGCTTTTGAAGCGCCTCCTGTACCTAGAATTAAGGCTTTCTTTATTGTTTTGTTAAGTAATGGCTTTAGAGATTCTGTAAAACCATAATAATCGCTGTTATATCCTTTTAATTTTTGACCCTTATCAAACTTTATAACATTTATTGCTCCAATCTCTTTGGCGATTGGGTCTAAATCATCCATATATTGAATTACTTCTTCTTTATAAGGTATGGTTACATTTAAACCTTGTACATGGGGATCTTTGGTAACTTCAAGAAAATCCTTGATTTGGGTAAGATCGAAGTTGTTGTATTCACAATCTAGATTTTCTTTTTCAAATTTTTCTGAAAAGTAACCCTTAGAAAAGGAATAACTGATGTTTCTACCTAATAAACCGTATATTTTTTTCATTTTGAAGTTTTTAGCGTTTTTTGGCCATACCATTCTAACCATAAAACGATACCAATACCTACGAGGATATAAAAAATTCCAATATAAGTTTCAACAGTTGTAAAATCAGGAAAATAACGATCATAATTATCGAGTATAGGGTTACCCAATGCATCAATTTGTGTATTTCCTAGAGCGTCAACTTTATAAATTTTATTTTTCCAGGGCCAGACGACACCTAAAGAACCAGTTATAAACCCAATAATCGCTGCAAAGGTTGCATTTTTATAGCGTTTTAAAACATATCCTAAAAAATGGGATAAGGTAACTAAACCAGTTAGTGAACCAAGACTAAATACAATAAGTACTTTTAATAATCGAGTTCTGTGCGCATTTTCTATAAAAGAAAAATCCCAACGTATAAGATCGGCTATTGTATCATATAAAGCATTTACAGAGTCGACCAGCAAAAGGACATAATTACCTAATAAGATAAGAATAAAAGACCCAGATAATCCTGGTAGTGTCATACCTGATACACCAATAATACCACAGATAAATACAAACCAAAGATTGTCATTTTCTTTTGCAGGAGCCAATAAACTAATACTAACCCCAACTATGATTCCTATAATAATAAGACAGATATTTCTTCTGTTCCAATCGTTAAAATCTTTTACTATATAATAAATAGAGCCAATGATCATTCCAAAAAATGCTGCCCATACATATAATTCATAATGAATAATGAGGTAATCCAGAATTTTAGAAACACTAAAATAGCTAATTAACATTCCTAAAATCAAAAGGCCAAGAAATCGTCCATTTATGTATCGCCAAAAGCTATTAAACCTAAAATTGATAAAAAGCTTAAATGCTTTAAAATTTATTTTTTGGAGAGAATAGATAAATTCTTCATAAAATCCGGCAACAAATGCAACTACACCACCAGAAACACCAGGAACTTTATTTGCAGCACCCATTGCAAGACCTTTAATAACAAGGAAAAGTCTATCAATAAAGGTTCGGGTACTTTGTTGCATTGGTTAGTTTGGTTTTTTTACAGAAAGGCGTTCTAAGATAAGGATTAATAGAAAACCTATGACTATAAAAAGTAAGACCCAAATCATTTTAACATCACCTTCAAATTGATTTGGCAGAATGCTTTTTTCTATGAAAGGAACTTCGATTCCTTCAGAATTTGTTCTCCAGGATTCGACTTTTTTCCAGGGCCATAACTTATTTAGCGAGCCTATCATAAACCCTGTAAGTATGGCCAAGGTCATATTTTTATGATGTTTAAACATCCAGTTAAGTGCTTTAGAAAACAATTTCAATCCTAAAACGGCACCAATAGCCATGATTAATATTTTATAAATAGCTTGCCACAAGATATCAAAATCCATTTGTACAACTCCATTACGTAATTGGTTCAAAATATCGATAGCTGTTTGGTAAACCCCAAGGATAAGTAATATAAAAGCTCCTGATACTCCTGGTAATATCATAGCAATAATTGCAATGAATCCACAAAACATAAGATACCAATTACTATCTGGTGAAGCCAGAGGTTCTGCTATAGTAATAAAATAAGAAAGTATTGCTGCCAGGATAATACCAAAGATTACTTTTGGTTTCCAGGCAGTGATTTGTTTTCCAATATAAACAATACTGGCAAGAACTAACCCAAAGAAAAATCCCCAAAGTAATAAAGGTTCATTATGAAGCAACCACTTTATAAGTTTTGCAAGAGAAAGAATACTGGTAATAATACCTAAAAAAAGAGCTGTTAAAAAAGATAGATTATATTTTTTCCATGAAGTTTTAAACCCTTCTTTTTTCCAAACAGAGAAAAAACCAAGATCTAGTCCATTAATAGTTTCGATCAATTCTTCATATATGCCAGATATAAATGCAATGGTCCCTCCAGAAACTCCAGGAACTACATCTGCTGCTCCCATTGCTAATCCTTTTGCAGAGATGATAAGGTAATCCTTAAGATTTCTTTGCATTCTTATTGTTTTTGGTGTTTTAAGTTAAAAACAAATGTATGGATTTTTGCAATGTAATCGATTAGAAAAAAAACGGTCTTTTTTAGAATTATTTATATTCAGAAATAATATTTCTAACAAGAGTTAGATTAAAAATCTTTTCAAAAAGTTCTTCCAGAACGATATGATATTCATAGTCAAGATCTAAGGCTTTTCTTATATGGTATTCACCTTTTTGATAATCTTGTAGTTCATAGTATAAACCAGCAAGTCTATATTGAATTTCTGCATTATCCGGATAAAACTCTATAGCTTGATGTAAATTTTGTATTGCAGCATTTGATTCTCCTATAAACCTAAGGATATCCGAACGATTTAACCAGGTCTCCAATTCATAATTTCCTAACTCGATAGCTTTTCTATATCCTCGTTCTGCTTCTTCAAAAAAGGCAAGTCTATTGTTTATTTTTGCGTAACGTTTCCAGTATAAAACATTTTCGCCATCAATATTTATAGCTTTGTTTGTATAGTATAAGGCTTTTTGGTAATCACGTTTACGCATGTAGAAATCAGTAATGGCTATCCATCCTTTATCTAGTAGTGGATCTTCATGTACAGTTTTTGAATAGTGTTGAATTGCTAAATCATCTATACCTAATTTCTCATAACATTTTCCTATTCTAAGCAAAGCAAAAGAAGTAGGATCATCTAGTTCTAATGTTATTCTATAGTTTTCTATAGCTTCATTATGCCTTTTTAGTTTTTCTAATACTTTTCCTTTTTCTAAATAAGCACCAATAAAATATTCATCACTTATAATTGCAAAATCATAAGCTGCTAGCGCTTTTTCATATTCTTCTAGATCAAAATATTGCTTGCCAACCTGGTGCCAAGCCACTTCACAATAAGGATTTTTATTTAGAAACATGTTTAGATAATCGATAGCTTCTTCATGTTGCTCAAGAAAATCAAAACAGTATATCACATTATATAAAGCAGAGTAATCTTGATCATCTGCTTCTAGGCACTTCATAAAGTTGATTTTTGCATTTTCAAAATCATCCATAAAAAGATATTCCATTCCTATAAGGGAGTATACATCTGCAGCATCATTTGTATAGCTAAGTGCCATCATTAATAACTCTATGGCTTTTATATGATCGTTTTGTTTAGAAAGAATATTAGCTTTTTGAATGTAGATTTCTTCATTTTCTGGTTCTATAGCGTGTAGCTGAGCCAAAAGATGATCAGCTTTGTCTAAGCGATTTTCAAAGACCAGAATTTCAACTTGTAATAATTTAAGGTTAACAGACGATGGATGTTGGGAAAGTCCCAAAGAAATTGCCTTTTTTGCTTTCGCAATTTTTCCATTTTCTAGATAGTGATGAATAATAGATTCAAATTCATCTGAATCAAAAAACTTAACATCATTAGATCTCAGCATAGACTCGTATCGAGTAATCGAGAAATTATTTTCTTCTTCTTCGTGGTTAAATCTCATACACGTTGATTAAAGATGCTCAATAAATCATAAAATTGATGTAAATACTTTTTTTGTTTTCCCCAACAAATAAAAGCATTTAATAAATCCATTACTTAATCTATTTTCGCATTATTGATTTCCTCAGTATTAAAATTACAAATGAAATTGAATAATTATACTTCAAAAACCAATTGTTTTTAACAAACTAATTAACAAAATACGTACCATTATGATAGATAATGATATAGAGTTTTTCTTTTATAGAAGCCGAAATATATTAATGAATTCGTGAAAATAATGGATGGTCTATTAAAGATACGTTTTTTTTAATAAAACTTCAATGTTTACTGTTTAAATTTTGCTATCTAGTATTTGATCTAAAGCAGCAAGGATGATCTGACATCCTTCTCTGATTTCATTTTCGGATATAGTAAGTGGCGGTGTAATGCGTACTGCAAGAGGCTCAAAGAGTAACCAAAATAATATTAACCCCTGATCTTGACATTTTAATATAATCTGATTTGTTATTTCTGCAGAAGGAGTTATAAAAGCTAACATAAGACCTAATCCTCTGATTTCTTTAATTAATGGATGAATTAATAGGGATCTGAATAGTTTTTCTTTTTCCAGAGCAGCTGCCATTACGTCACTCTCTGTAATTTCCTGTAATGTTGCCAAAGCGGCAGCTGCAATGACAGGGTTTCCTCCAAACGTTGTAATATGACCTAATTTGGGGTTGTCCTGTAATTGATCCATCATTGTTGCCGAAGCTGTAAAAGCTCCAATCGGAAGTCCACCCCCCATTCCTTTACCCATTACAACGATATCCGGGACGATATCGTAATGTTGAAAACCAAATAATGTACCAGTTCTTCCAAATCCAGGTTGTATCTCATCTAGAATTAACAATGCTCCTACTTTTTCACACTGCTTTTTTACCTTTTTTAAATATTCAAATTTAGGTTCGATAAATCCTGCTCCTCCTTGTATGGTTTCTAAGATCACTGCTGCGGTTTTATGAGTAATCTGTTTTATCTCTTTTTCATCATTAAATGTAATAAAAGAGGTATCAGGAATTAACGGTCTAAATGCTTGTTTGCGTTCTTCATATCCCATTACACTCATAGACCCCATTGTGTTGCCGTGATATGCCAGTTTTGCTGCAATAATTTGGCTTCGACCTGTGACTCTTCGGGCTAATTTTAAAGACCCTTCAATAGCTTCGGTTCCTGAGTTGGTTAAGTAGGTTTTTTCTAATGGATAGGGTAGGTGAGAAGCTAATAGTTTGGCGAGTTCTACAGCAGGTTGTTGTATGTATTCGCCATATACCATGACATGTAGGTATTTATCTAACTGATTTTTTACTGCACGTATAACTCTAGGGTGCTTATGTCCTAAACTACATGCTGATACTCCTGCAACAAAATCCAAATACTTTTTGTTATTAGTATCATAAATATAACTACCATTAGCATGCGAAACTTCTATGGCTAATGGATGTGGAGTAGTTTGAGCTTGATATTTGAAAAAATCCTGTTTCAAGATTGTTTTTTTGCTAGATTACCGGGGTTTAAAGCGTTATCCAATATTTTTACAAAAAAGATATTAATGTTCGATGTTAATGCTATCTTTTTGATTTTTCTTCTTTTCGGTATTAAGATCTTCTTTTGCTTTCTTTTTAAAAGGAATAGAATCTAATTGTTCGTTAGTCTCTTTAAGTTCGGCATCTTTAAGTTCTTGCTCTAACAATCGAGAGCCTTCAGACTTATTATCCTCTAAGCGTTTTACAGTTTCTTCATCAAAGAAATCTGCTTCATCTTTTGGTAATGGAATTCCTGTTATTTTAGTAAGCTCAGGAGGGGATTCTCCTCTAAATAGATCAGACTTACTATTAATACGTTCATCGCCACGCCAATTAAAACCAGAGAGTTCACGAGCATTTTCTGGTAAATCAATTTCACGATATAAAGTGCCATCAACATTTTGATAATAATAGACATCTTCAATCTCCCGATTATTTAATAATAATCTGATGGAGCTAGAGAGTACTTTATTAATACCAATAAGTTTTAACTCACCTTCGCTTTCTCTTTGGTAAAATATAGTTTCTGTGTTTTTATCAATATCTACCTGATAGAGTTCATTGTCTTTAAATAAACCATAAAGTATTTGACCTTTTACTTGGTTGTATCCAGCTTTTAGGGTGTCTTCTTGTGCTAAAAAAGCATTTTGATATACGATAAGTGAATCTAATTTTTCTGTCTTTGTATCCGAGATAATTTTTATGGTATCACCTGTCATTTGATTTCTTTGTGACCAAATAATAGGTCGGCCAATCATTTTAGTATACCCTGTGGTCTGATCTACATTAATAGAGTCACTTTTACCACTCATATTACTCTTATAGATTCTTACATCATAAAAACCATTCATTATTCTTCGTTCGGGTTTACCGGTGACCATAAGCGTATCACTATGAATAAAAATAGAATCTTTTTCCTGTAAAGTAGCTGCGAGTGCTCTCTTTGTGATAAAGACAGAATCTTTTTCTTTAAAAACCTCTGCATAATGACCAGTAATCACAGAATTATTTGCCGTATCTAATACTCTAATGTTATTAGTGGCCGATGCAAATTGATTAGCACTATTGTAAAAAATACTATCTCCAAAAACAGTACGTTTATCATAGTCGATTTTAGCATTTTTAATAGCATATCCCGTCTTAACTTTGGTGTCATAAAACCCTCGCTCACAGTACAATGTGCTTTCTTTGCCTTTAACTGTCGAAGGACCATATAGGTACGCATGACCATTTTCTGTATAATAATCCAATCGATCAGAATCGACTGTGTTTTCTGGATTTACAATTTTTACTGTGGTATTAAATGAATATTGTTTTCTATCCATAAAATACCGTCCAATTTGACTGGTTAATGTATTCGAAGAATCTCTAACTGTTCCTCCGCTACGATAATAAGCCTGTTGCCTAAGTCGATCAAAAAATAAGGTATCGGTACGCAATGTATTCGAAGGAGTTTCCATAAATACGTCATCGCTTGCATATGCAAATTTGGTATTACCATTGTACTCAGCATATTTACTAGTCATGATAATAGTATCTCCTTGCTTCATTTTTACATTTCCTAAAGCCTTAACAAACTTATCTTCGCCATAGTGAATAGCCTGATCACACCATATCTCAATTCCTTCATGTTGCATATATACCTGTTTGTCTACTTTGGCCAGAATAGTTGCCCCAGGAAACCGATTTTGATCTTTTATGGTACGATCAGATTGAACTTTGATTTGTTTTCCTTCTTGTGCAAATGATGCTACCGAAAATATAAAAGCAAATAGTATATAGAAGAATTTGTTTTTCAAGTGTTTCAAATTTGTATGCAAAATAACGAAAATTGTATCTAATGATTGTGACTATAGTAGTAAAATAAAAGGAGAGCTGTCTTTAATTAAGAACCTTATATCTCATCTAATGTTGCATTTTAACATGTTTTATCTCTGTAATAACTTAAAAACAAATGATTTCTACAATTAGTGAGTGATTCTAAATTCATAAAAAAAGGATAATGTGTAAGTTTTGTACGATCAAAGGACTAATACAGATAAAAAGAAGCAAATAAGAGAAATTTTCGAATTTTTTAACACTAGATCTACTTAAGCATCAGTAAATTGCGATAGGAAACAACAAAGGGGACGATCAATGCTATGGGGATAGCATCATCTTAAACTTTTATTTTTTATCAAAGCAGATTTGTTTATTCTGATCCATTATTGAGAACAGATATAGAGCTACTTTAAAAAAAAGAATAGTTAAGGTCGTTACATTATTAACAAAAAGATAATAGATGGTTTTGAAAAAAAACTTAGGGGCTCTATTTTTTTTGTTTTTTTGGGGTGCTGTGTTTTCTCAGGAAAAGCAGCTGCAAAAAGCAAACGAAGCTTTTGAAAAGTATGCCTATATCGAGGCGAGGGAAATGTACTTAAAAGCTATAAAAAAAGGAAGTAAATCAATAGAGTTATATGAAAGATTAGGGGATTCATATTACTTTAATGGTGAGTTAGAAAAAGCAGCACAATGGTATCGGGTACTATCTTCTTTATATCCGGGGAAGATGAAATCAGAATATCGAGCCAGATATAGACAATGCTTTAAAAGTACTGAAGAATATAAAAATGAAGATGATATAGCGCATTGGTTATATGCAAGTAATGATAATGATATAAGAGTTAAGCAGGTATCTAGCTCATTAAATAATGTTTTATCAAAAAAAGATACCCCAAAAGGGTTTGTAGTTGATACCTTAAATATAAATTCTAAATATTCTGATTATGCCCCTAGTTTTTATAATGATGAATTAGTATTCGCATCTTCGAGAAATACTAATACCTTTTCTAAAGTATTACATGAGTGGAATGATCAGCCTTTTTTGGATTTGTATACAACAAGACATATTTCTGAAGAAAAAAGTATTGAAAAATTAAAAGGGACAATTAATTCGAAGTTTCATGAATCTTCTGCAACTTTTAGTAAGGATAGAAAAACAGTTTATTTTACTAGAAATAATTATTCTAAAAGAAAATCTAAAACGAATGCAAAAGGCGTTGTTTTATTAAAAATATATAGAGCACGTTATGATAACGGAAAATGGGGAGATGTAGAAGAGTTACCTTTTAATAGTGATGAATACTCGATAGCACACCCTGCATTATCTCCAGATGGTAAATATTTATATTTTGCAAGTGATATGCCAGGTACTCTGGGAAAATCAGATCTGTATGTGGTGAAAATTAATGAAGATGAAAGCTTCGGAATACCTAAAAATCTAGGAGGTTTGATTAATACTTCGGGACGTGAAACTTTCCCTTATATTAGTGATAAAGGAAAACTGTTTTTTGCAAGTGATGGCCATAAAGGATTAGGAGGGTTGGATATTTTTATGGCTATTCTAAATAAGGAGGGAGTAGTAGAAGTTTATAATTTAGGAAACCCTATTAATAGCCCAAAAGATGATTTTACTTTTATTATCAATGAAGAAAGTAAAACTGGTTATTTTGCAAGTAATCGTAAAGGAGGGAAAGGTGATGATGATATCTATGGTTTCAGGCAGATAAAATCATTTCCTGATGGCTATTATCGTAAGCAGGAAATCATACGAAAATTAGAAAGGGTAATAGAGTTAAAACCTAATAAGGAAGGCACTACTTCATTATAATATTGTGAATGGACAGAAAATATATTTTAGATTTATTTTCTGATAAATGTTTTTGCTTTTATATATTTATAGTAAAACTAATAACTATATGAAAGTAAAACTATTCTTAATTTTCGTTTTTGTAAGCCACTTTTTTTATGCTCAGGTAGATAGGAATTCTATATTAGGATTGCCTAATGTTACTACTGCTCAAATGAATGGTATTGTAACTCCTAATCGAGGGTCGATAGTGTATAACATTACAGACGATAAAATATATTACTGGGATGGAACAAAATGGGTTGCTGCAAATGAATCAGCATCAGACGGAGATGTAAAGTTTAGTGTTGCTACCGCAGATCATGGTGGATGGTATATTTTAGATGGTCGTAGTACTGCGACGCTTTCGGCTACAGCGCAGGCAGTTGCTACCAGTTTAGGATTTACTACAAATTTACCTGATGCAACAGATAGAGTTTTAAAACATCCTGCAGGAGGAGAAAATATAGGGGATACAGGAGGGCAAGCAAATACAACCTTAGTCCAGGCGAATTTACCTAATGTTAATTTTACGGGTACAACAAATACTAGGGGGAATCATAGACATGGTTTTGCTGGTTTCTTTTCTAATCAACGTGTGCAAAATGGTGTAGATGCAAATAGAAGGATTTTATTGGCTGGGGGAAATACGAATACTGGTAATGCAGGGAATCATAACCATAATGTAACACTAAATAGTGGAGGAGCAAATCAATCTTTTGAACGTTATCAACCTTACCTGGTAATTAATACTTTTATCTATTTAGGTAATTAATATAGATAAAATAAGAGCGACTGTAAAATACAGTCGCTCTTATTTTTATAATGCTATTTTTTACCTGTGTATAGTTTGCGTTCTATCTGGTCCTACAGAAACAATTGTAATTGGTGTTTCTAATTCTTTTTCTAAAAACGAGATATATTCATTTAACTCTTTTGGTAGTTGAGAAGGATCGGTCATTCCTGTAAGATCTTCAGACCAACCTTTCATCTCAGTATAGATAGGAGTCACATTTTCCGGCTCTATGTTGTATGGTAAATGAGTAATTGTTTTCCCCTGATATTTATAAGCGGTACATATTTTTAAGGTATCAAATCCACTTAGTACATCACCTTTCATCATCATTAATTTTGTAACACCATTTACATGTACTGCATATTTTAGTGCTACAAGGTCTAACCATCCGCATCTTCTCGGTCTACCTGTAGTGGCTCCAAATTCATGACCAACTTGTGCCATCGTCTCTCCATCTTTATCAAATAATTCTGTAGGAAATGGCCCACTACCAACTCGAGTTGTGTATGCTTTAAATATACCAAAAACATCTTTGATTTTATTTGGTGCGATACCCAAACCGGTACATGCTCCTGCTGCCGTAGTGTTTGATGATGTTACAAAAGGATATGTGCCAAAATCGATATCTAATAAAGAACCTTGTGCTCCTTCTGCCAGAATTGTTTTTCCTTCTTTTTGAGCTTGATGAAGGTATTCTTCACTATCAATAAAAGTAAGAGTTTTTAAAACTTTAACCGCTTCAAAGAATTCATTCTCCAGCTCTTCCAGATTGTATTCTATTTTTGAATCATAAAAATCAATCATTGCTTCATGCTTATTAGCTAAAGCACGGTAGCGTTCTTTCCAGTCATTTAGTTCTAAATCTCCAACTCGAATACCATTTCTACCCGTTTTGTCCATATATGTAGGACCAATTCCTTTTAAAGTAGAGCCAATTTTTGCTTTTCCTTTAGAAGCTTCAGAAGCTGCATCCAGAATCCTGTGTGTAGGAAGAATTAGATGAGCTTTTCTAGAAATCAATAATTTGGATTTGTAATCTAAATTAAATTTATCAAGATTATCCAATTCTTTTTTGAAAATAACAGGGTCTATTACGACACCATTTCCAACCAGATTTATGGCTTTATCATGAAAAATTCCGCTAGGAATAGTATGTAACACATGTTTGATTCCATCAAATTCTAAAGTATGACCAGCATTAGGACCACCTTGAAATCGAGCAATAATATTATAATCTTTTGTAAGAACGTCTACAATTTTTCCTTTCCCTTCGTCTCCCCACTGAAGACCAAGTAATAAGTTTACCGCCATTAGTTATCTTTATTAGTTGGGTTTTTTTTAGTTCCGTAGAAATACAAAGAATGATTTGTAATATCTACATCAAAAATTTCTTCGATTGTTTTTTTAATAGATTGAATTCTGGGATCACAAAATTCTAATACATCCCCAGTATCAGTTAAAATTAAGTGATCATGTTGTCTGTCGAAATATGATTTTTCGTATTGAGCTTGATTTTGTCCGAATTGATGTTTTCTAACCAATTTACATTCTAATAAAAGCTCTATAGTGTTATAAAGTGTAGCACGACTTACTCTATAATTTTTGTTTTTCATTTTGATATATAATGATTCGATATCAAAATGCTCATCACTTTCGTAAATCTCTTGAAGTATAGCGTATCTTTCGGGTGTTTTTCTATGACCATTTTCTTCTAAGAAACTGGTGAAAACATTTTTAACGATAACTTGATCGTTTTGTGTAGTTGCTTTAGTACTCATACGTTTAAAAACGCAAAGTTACATTATTTTTTATTAGTGAGACTCTGATTTAAAAACGATTATTTAAGGTTTTTTAAAATTAACTGATTTGAACCGATTTGATCATAAAAAAGAATCCTCATAAAATAGTATAATTCTTAATTTATAATTCTTTTTTTGAGCAAAAAAACAAATTTTATTCTCTTACAACTTTATCAATACCACTTATTTTCGAAAGGTTTTTCATAACGGTTTTTAAGGTGTTCTTATTTTTTACGCCTACCGTTATTTTACCAGTAAAGACACCATCGTTAGTATCAAAATTCATGTTATATATTGCAAGATTCATGTTGTTCGAGATAATTTGTGTTACCTCGTTTACTACACCGATATTATCAATACCATTTAGCCTTATCACAGCCTTGAATTCTTCCTGACTAGAATCAATCCATTTTGCGGGAATAATACGATACGCATAGTTACTTTGTAACTGTAACGAATTCGGGCAATTGTTTTTATGTACTTTTATTCCTTCATTAACTGTTATAAAACCAAAAACATCATCTCCAGGAATTGGATTACAACAATTAGATAGTTTGTATTCTAGTTTTTCTGAATCTTTTCCAAAAACAAGCAGATCGTATTTCGATGTAATTTCTTCCTTATTTACATCTTTAATGTTACCTCTTCGAATTCTATTTTTGATAAAATTCATAAAGACATTACTTCGAGTGGTAGCGAACTCTTTGATTTTTTGATTGTCAATAGTTCCTATACCTACTCTGTAGAATAGATCCAAACTTGTTTTAAGTTTAAAATAGAGTACAAGTTCATTAATTACTTTTTCGCTCATTGTTATTTTCTGAGAGCGAAGTTTACGTTTCAAAACAACTTTACCATCTTCGGCAATTTGTTTTTTCTCGTCTCGTAAAGCAGATTTAATTTTGGATCTTGCTCTTGCTGTAGTGGCATAATCCAACCAGCTAGAAGAAGGTTTTGATTTGGTCGAAGTAATGATTTCTACCTGATCACCACTTTTAAGTTCATGGCTTAGTGGTACTAATTTGCCATTCACTCGGGCTCCTCTTGTTCTTAATCCAACCTCGGTATGTACACTAAAACCAAAATCGAGTGCAGTTGCTCCTTTTGGTAATGATTTTAAATCTCCTTCGGGTGTAAAGACAAATATTTCTTTTGCATACAGGTTTAATTTAAATTCTTCTACAAAATCTACAGCATTTGTTTCAGAATTTTCTAATGCTTCCTGTAATCGATTAAGCCATCCATCTAATCCTTGATCTTGTTTTTCTTCAGTGTTCTTGTACTTATAATGTGCTGCATATCCTTTTTCTGCAATTTCATGCATACGCTCACTACGAATTTGTACTTCTACCCATTTGCTGTCTGGGCCAATAACAGTTATATGTAAGGCCTCGTAACCAGTAGATTTGGGTTGAGAGATCCAATCTCTTAAGCGAATAGGGTTTGGTCTGTAATAATCGGTTACTACAGTATATATTTTCCAGGCAATAAATTTTTCATTCTCGATATTATCAGACTTGTATATTATTCGTATAGCAAATTTGTCATATACTTCGTCGAATGAGATGTTTTGCTTTACCATTTTTCTACGAATCGAAAAAATGGATTTTGGCCTTCCTTTTATTTCATAATTTAATCCTTCTCTATCAAGACCTTCTCTAATCTGATCAGAGAATTTTTTAATATATTCATCTTGCTCTTCCTTACTTTCTTTAATTTTTTCGAGAATATCTTTATAGACTTCGGGTTCGGTATATTTTAATCCCAGGTCTTCTAATTCTGTTTTGATGTTGTACAAGCCAATTCGATGAGCCAAAGGGGCGTATATGTACAAAGTCTCAGACGCAATCTTTACCTGCTTGTCTGGTCTCATGGCATCCATCGTTTGCATATTATGCAAACGATCTGCAATTTTAATGATAATCACTCTTACATCATCATTAAGAGTAAGAAGCATTTTTCTGAAATTCTCGGCTTGTAGAGAAATGTCTCTATCTTTTTTTAGAGAAGAAATTTTGGTAAGACCATCTACAATACGAGCTACTGTTTCACCAAACATTTGCTCAATATCTACCAGAGTATATTCTGTATCTTCTACAACATCATGAAGTAATGCCGCAGCAATTGATGTAGCATCTAGTCCAATTTCACTAGCTACAATTTTTGCTACCGCAATAGGATGAAAAATATAGGCTTCACCACTTTTACGACGTTGATCTTTATGGGCATCAACAGCAATATCAAATGCTTGTCGTATAAGTATCTTATCCTCTTTAGTAAGGTCCCTATAACTAATACGAAGCAATTCTTTGTATTGCTTAGCAATCTGTTTGTTTTCTTTATCTATAGCAGCTTCAGTCATAACATAAAGTTTTTTAAGAAAGCCCTATTAAGTATCGTGTGTGATATCCCCTACGCAATATTAACCGACAAAATTGTGCCTTGAGATTAATGATTAAACTATATTTTTTGTCATTAATAATTAAAAATACAATTAAGAAATGTAACCACCAAGTCTTGAGTGAGGGATTTATTTTCTAAGGTTTTTAATTCTTTGTAAAAGAGTAGGATGCGAGTAATGAATAAATACCATAGCAGGATGAGGGGTTAAGTTACTAAGGTTGTTTTTTGAAAGTTTTTTTAAACTATTAATTAAAGCTTCATTATCATAAGTTTCTTTTGCATAATTATCTGCCTGATACTCGAAAGCTCTAGAAACTATATTCATTATTAATCCGGTAATTTCTGAAATTGGACTATACAAAATTCCGAAAGCTATAAGTCCAACATGAAACGAAGGGGTTACTACTCCCAGTGCCTCAGATAGAAGAGGGTTTGCGATAAAAATCGATAAAAACCATAATGTTAATCCCGTAAGCGCAATAGATAAAAATAAATTAACGATCACATGTCTTTTTTTATAATGCCCGACTTCGTGGGCTAATACAGCTACAATCTCTTCGTTATTAAGATCATTAATCAATGTGTCATAAAGAGTGATTCTTTTTTCGCTACCCAAACCAGAGAAATAAGCGTTTGCTTTAGTACTCCTTTTAGAACCATCAATAACAAAAATATCTTTTAACTGAAAACCAACTTTCTTAGAATAAGCTTCAATAGTATTTCTAAGTTCTCCTGGTTCTAAAGGAGTTTGTTTATTAAAGATAGGAACTATAAGTTTTGCATAGAACATATTCATTGCTAATGTAAATATGGATACTAATGTCCATGCATACACCCAAAAAGAGTTTCCTGTAATTTGATAAAACCATATAATCAATGCCAAAAGCCCTCCTCCGACAATTATCATCATTATGATGCTTTTTATTTTATCAATAAAAAAGGTTTTTATAGTGGTTTTGTTAAAACCAAATTTTTCTTCAATAACAAAAATTTTATAGTAAGTAGCAGGAGTAGAGAGAATATCACTACCGATCATTATAATCCCAAAAAAAATAAGACCAATTATGATTGAATTATCTGAAATACTTCGTGATATATTATCAACTATAGCAAATCCATCTAAAAAGAAAAATAGAAGCATAATACATAACGAGATAGTAGAGGATACTAATTTGAATTTGAAGTTAGCTTTTTTATATGCTATAGATTTCTGATATTCTTCTTCTGGGTAAACATCTATGAGTTCTTCGGGAATCTGATCGTTATAATGTCTAGAATTAAGGATGTCTAATAGAGAATCTATTAGAAATACAATAATGATAATAGCTATTAATAAATAAAAAAGGGAATTGGGGGTCATTGGTTTAGAGCAATTAGTAGTTTAAAGATTTGGGATATGTAGGAAACGGTAAGGTAATGATTTTTAATTGATTTTTAGTACTATTTTTAATCTTTTAGCCTGTAAACCCTCGTTGGCGCTTTGCTTCAAAAATGAGAATTCCGGCAGCTACAGAAACGTTCATTGAGTCTATTACACCGCTCATAGGTATTTTAATGTTTTGAGTTGTGCTTTCTAAAAAAACATCACTTAACCCTGTGGCTTCAGTACCAACCACTATAGCAGTAGGTCTGGTATAATCTTGAGTGTGATAATCTACAGATTTTTGTAATGCGGCACCATAGATATTGATATTGTACTTTTTTAAGAAATCTATAATAGCTGCAGAAGATCCCGTTGCAATGTTGTTGGTAAATATACATCCAACACTAGATCGTATGATGTTGGGATTGTATATATCAGTTTTTGGGTTTGCAATAAAAACGGCATCTAGTTGAGCCGCATCTGCAGTACGTAATAAAGCACCTATGTTACCTGGTTTTTCTGGAGATTCAGCTACAAGAATCAAAGGGTTTTTTGATGATAAGGTAAAGTTTTTGATATCATTATCTTTTGAAATAGCCACGGCTAAGACCCCTTCGGTTGTGGTTCTATAGGCCAGTTTTTGATAGATTTCTAAAGTAATCTCAAACAATTCAACTTGATGTTGAGAAGGGGAGAGTAGTGCTGAAATTTCTGTAAACGGAATAATAGAAGAACAATAATAAAGTTGAGTAATTGTATAGCTTCCTTGTATGGCTAATGTAATCTCACGTTTACCTTCAATAATAAAACGTTTTTCTCTTTTGCGAACTCTCGATTTTTCTTTAAGCTGGTTAAGAAATTTTATTTTATCATTCTGAAGGCTTTTTATCTGGTTTTGCATAAACGCAAAGATAATAATCGAGAATAATAAAATGTTTTCTTTTTTGTGTATTTAAGAAGGGAAATCTTGTATATACTGATTAATTTCTTCAATGATTTTGGGGTAGGATTGATTTAATTCTGTAAAATATTCTTTGAGCAGGCTAAATTCTAACTTTTCTTTTGATGAATATTCTATTTTCTGGAGAATATCTGTTTCATTTTTTAAACCAATAGTTTTAAAACTAGATTTAAGTTTATGAGCAGCTTCTCGTGTTACATCCCAGTTTTTGTTTTCAATAGCCTGTTTTAGTTTTTGGTAATCTTTTGGGGTCTCATCAATGAATATCTGTAAAACTCCTAGGATGATTTCGGTGTCATTATCAAAAGTCTTTTTTAGAAAAGACAGGTCACAGAATTTTTTAGTTTCTAAAGAAGTTGGCGTATCTGTGTTATTTGCACTAACAGGAATACTAGTGTTCTCTTGTACGTTTTTTGATAAGATACTTAGTAGTACTTCTTCAAGAGCTTGTTCGCTTAATGGTTTAGTAAGGTAAAAATTCATTCCTGATTCTATTGCTTTCTTTTTTGATTCTGGGAATACATCTGCCGAGCAAGCTATTATAGGTATTTTGTTAATCTTGTCGTCATCAGAATTTCTTATGATTTCTGTAGTTTCGGGGCCATCCATTACTGGCATATGCATATCCATAAGTATTAGATCATAGGTGAAGTTTTTAAGTTTTTCTAATGCAATCATTCCATTATCTGCTATATGAGCATCTATATGCCAATTAGAGAATAATTGTTTAATAAAAAACTGGTTCATTTTGTTATCTTCTACTACCAGTACTTTTACTCCGGATAGGTTATGGCTATTTTCAGACATGGTAGTGTGTTTCCTGTTTATTTCTGTAGATCTAAAATTGCTTTTGGCATATGTAATAGAGAAATCAAAAGTTGATCCAACTCCTGGTTTACTTTCGGCTTTAAGTACTCCTCCTTGTAGCTCGATAAGTTGTTTAGAGATTGAGAGACCAAGCCCTGTGCCCTCGATCTTATTTTTTCCTGGTTTATGTACCTGATAAAAACTTTCGAAAATATTCTTAAGCTTATCTTCAGGGATACCAACTCCTGTGTCTTTTACAGAAAAATTAATAGTAATTCCTTTTGTGCTTGATTTTTCTGTTTTTACCTGTATCGTTATCTCACCGGTTTGGGTAAATTTTATTGCATTACCTATTAGATTGATTAGAATTTGATTTAATCTAAGTTGATCTCCAATAATAAATTTAGGTACAGAAGGATCAATAAGCATTGTGTATTTTAAACCTTTTTCGTCTGCTTTTATTTTAAAACCACGTGAGATATTTGTAATTAGTTCTTTAAGACTAAAATCTGTATTGTGTAATGTGAGTTTTCCAGCTTCAATTTTAGAGAAATCAAGAATGTCGTTGATTAATATCAAAAGATTTTCGGCAGAAAACTGAATTCCATCTAAGTTTTTTTTATCTATATGAGGATTGCTAAAATCACTCTTTTGTAAAATACCGGTAAGCCCCAAAATAACATTAAGAGGAGTTCTTATTTCGTGACTCATATTAGACAAAAAAACGGTCTTTGCTTTCGCAGATTTTTCTGCGATAACCTTAGCTTCTCTAATTTCATTATCAATAATCTTTCGATTGGTGATATCTCTAAAAAAACCATTGAAAAGATAATCATCTTTGGTTTCAATTGCAATAACAGTAAGCTCTATATATACGATAGAACCATTTTTCCTGTTTACAGAGGTTTCTACTCTTTTATTGATCAGTTCATCATCTCCGGTTTGTATATAGTTACTAAAGCTTCTTTTTAGTTCTTGTCTAAGTTTATACGGAACTAATGAATAGATACTATGCCCAATCGTTTCTTCTCTTTTTAACTCTAGTATATTCTCTGCTTGCTTATTCCAATTTAATACAATTCCTTTGCTATTTACTAAAACCACACCATCCATTGCTGTTTCTAATATGGTTGTATTTAAATGCTCACTATATTTTAGTTCTTCCTCTACTTTTTTTCTTTCTACAACTTCTTTGGTAAGTCTTTCGTTAATTTCTTCTAAACTATAAAGCTGTTTCTGCAGCATTTTATGCATTTGTTGTTTGCTAGGGAAATTGATCAGATCTTTAGCGAGAATTTCTTCGGGAATTACATTTAGGATTGCGGTAAATGAGTCTAATAAATGATAAGATTGAAAATGTTTTTTATAAATAAGTAAATAGATATTGGTGATTGCATTTATACCTAAACTATTTTTGATTTTAAGAAAAATCTGATTAGAAAAATCTAATAGATTTTTTCTCTCCTTGATCAGATCTATAGTTCGAAAATTATATGGTGTATCCAGGTATTTTTTTATATAAATGATTTTAGAATCATTATAGCTGCCAATAAGTTCTGAAGATTTCTCTAATACTTTAGAGAGAAAAACTTTGCATAAGATTAATTCTTGTTCTTTTAATGGGTCAAATATTAACTTAAAGGAAGTATGCTTGAATAAAGAGCTATATCGTTCTATAATTTGATTACGTACAAATTGTTTGCTAGGTCGTCGTATTGCATTTTTTTCTGTAATATATTCTTCCAGAAATAAGTATAATTCTGGTAAAAATTCAACTTTTTTTACATAAGAAAATTCTCTAAAAGCTTTTACTTTTATTTTTAGATTAGAAGTATTTTTAGATATATCAATTTCTTTCCAAAGAAAATCAATTAGATCAATAATTTCTTGCTCTTCTTGGCTTTTTTTCGGATTGGTTTTCTTGGCGGTCGTTATTCTTTTAAACCATTTTAAGATCATCTAGGGTCATATTTTGCTGGCTTTATATATTTTATAAAAGCCTAATGCCGATAAACCCCATGTAAGAATTAGTGCGATAAACCAAATGTAGTTGCCAAAAGTATCTCCAAAAATATTCTTGAAAATATTATAATCAAAGATATGGGCTATTTGCATATGAAGATGTCCAAGAGCCATGACTACAAACCCCCAAGCAAGTAGTGTCATTCCTGATCCAAATTTTCCTCCTTTTAGCTTTGTGGCTGTAAGAAAACTAAATATAAGTGCAATAGCTAGAAATGGCATTTCTAAAAGACCAAAAATTTGTTCTGCTCCTAAACTGCCAGGACTAGAATGTGTACTGTGATCTTGTGCCAATAATCCCTGACTCATTAAAAGCGATACTGATATAAGCAAAAAATGTTTTTTTTTCATATCTATTCGGTTTTCTTAAAAGTAATGAAAAAATACCAATCCGCATTCTTTTTGATGGATTAAATACTGTTTTTAACGATGAAATACGCTGTTATGCAACTGTTAGAAATAAAAAAATCCTGCTTCAAAAGCAGGATTTTTATAAGTGAGATTGTATTGTTTTACTAAAAGAGTTACTTTACTTTTTCTACAATTGCTTGAAAAGCTTCTGGGTTGTTCATCGCTAAATCGGCAAGAACCTTACGGTTTAATTCGATATTATTAGCTTTTACTTTTCCCATAAATTGAGAGTAAGACATACCATGTAAACGGGCACCCGCATTAATACGAGTAATCCATAATGCACGGAAAGTTCTCTTTTTCGCTTTACGGTCTCTATACGAATATTGCATCGCTTTATCAACCGCATTTTTTGCTACTGTCCAAACGTTTTTACGACGTCCGAAATAACCTTTTGCTTGCTTAAGAACCTTTTTTCTTCTAGCTCTTTTTGCAACAGAATTTACTGATCTTGGCATAATTTAAATTTTTTAGTAGTAGGCGGTCGATAACGACACTTGATCATTTAAAATTTATTTCTTAATTCGAAAATTAACAATCTAAAATTTTGTAGGCCTAACTCCTGGGTTTATACTAATTCTAACCTGATTAAAAAAAATTACTTTAAACGTAATTGTTCTTTAATACTATTTTCATCGCTTTTGTGCACTAATGTTGCGTGCGTTAAAGCAAGCTTACGTTTTTTAGATTTTTTTGTCAAAATATGACTCTTAAAAGCGTGCTTTCTTTTGATTTTACCAGTACCGGTAAGCTTAAAACGCTTTTTTGCACTGGATTTTGTCTTCATTTTAGGCATTGTATCCTTGTTTTTATAATCTCACTTATTATCTTAATAACTCCTTATTATCGGAATTTTTTTATTTTTTGGGAGCGATAAACATAATCATTCGCTTACCTTCAAGTTTTGGCATTTGCTCTACTTTGCCATACTCTTCTAGTTCTTGCGCCAACCTAAGTAGTAGAATTTGACCTTGATCCTTGTATATGATTGAACGTCCTTTAAAAAAGACATAAGCCTTTAACTTGGCTCCTTCTGATAAAAACTTAATCGCATGCTTTTTCTTGAACTCATAATCATGCTCATCTGTATTAGGACCAAATCTAATTTCTTTAATAACAACCTTAGTGGCCTTTGATTTTAAGGCTTTGTCTCTTTTCTTCTGTTCATAAAGGAATTTTTTATAATCCATTATTTTACAAACAGGAGGCACTGCTTTAGGCGAAATTTCTACAAGATCAAGTTCTTGCTCTTCAGCAAGTTGTAGCGCTTTTTTGGTTGGGTAAACACCAACTTCTACGTTATCACCTACAAGACGCACTTCATCAACACGAATCTTATGATTGATTCTGTGTGCATCTTCTTTGATTACTCTTAGTGGTTTTTGAGACCTTCTTCTTCTTATTGCTATGACTTAAAATTTTTAAATTAAACTTAATTTATCGTTATCCATTAAACGGTTTTAGCGTTTTGTTAATTTCTTCTTTTATTATTTTAGAAAACTCTTCAATTGATATAGCTCCTAAATCTTCACCACCATGTTTTCGAACCGATATGGTGTTGTCTCTCTCTTCCTGTTCCCCTACAATGATAATATAAGGAAATTTATTCATTTCTGCCTCTCTAATCTTTTTACCGATTGTTTCATTTCTATGATCAGCAAGGGCGCGAATTTCGTCATTTTCTAACAAATTTAAAACTTTTTCAGAGTATTTTTCATATTTCTCGCTGATAGAGAGTATAATAGCTTGCTCTGGCATTAGCCACAGAGGGAAATTACCTCCTGTATGTTCTAGCAAGATAGCAATAAATCTCTCCATACTACCAAAAGGAGCTCTATGAATCATTACTGGTCTGTGTAATTCATTATCACTGCCCTTATATGTAAGATCAAAACGCTCTGGGAGGTTATAATCTACTTGTATAGTTCCTAATTGCCAACTTCTTCCTAGTGCATCTTTTACCATAAAATCGAGCTTAGGGCCATAAAAAGCAGCTTCTCCGCTTTCGATTATATAGTTTAATCCTTTATCTTTTGCAGCATTTATAATAGCATTTTCTGCTTTTTCCCAATTTTCGACATCTCCAATATATTTATCTGGTTTTTCTATGTCTCGTACAGATACTTGGGCTGTAAAGTTTTCAAAACCTAAAGATCCAAAAACATATAAAACCAAATCAATTACTTTTTTAAACTCTTCGTCTAATTGATCAGGAGTACAAAAAATATGAGCATCATCCTGTGTAAAACCTCTTACACGAGTAAGTCCATGGAGTTCTCCACTTTGTTCATATCTGTATACAGTCCCAAACTCGGCATATCGTATAGGTAGATCTCGATATGACCATGGTTCACTATTATATATCTCACAGTGATGAGGACAATTCATTGGTTTTAGTAAGAATTCTTCACCTTCAGCTGGAGTATTGATAGGTTGAAAGCTATCTTCTCCGTATTTTGCATAATGACCAGAAGTAACATATAATTCTTTTTGACCTATGTGTGGCGTAACTACCATTTCATAACCAGCTTTTTTCTGAGCTTTTTTCAGGAATTGCTCTAAGCGATCTCGTAAAGCTGCCCCTTTTGGGAGCCATAAAGGTAATCCTTGACCTACCCTTTGAGAAAAAGTAAAAAGACCGAGTTCTTTTCCTACTTTTCTGTGATCTCGTTTTTTTGCTTCTTCAAGTAATTCTAAATATTCTTTTAATTCTTTTTGCTTCGGAAAAGAGGTTCCGTATACTCTTGTTAGTTGTTTATTATTCTCATCACCACGCCAA
Organism: Aquimarina atlantica; assembly: GCF_000626715.1. Classification (GTDB taxonomy): domain Bacteria; phylum Bacteroidota; class Bacteroidia; order Flavobacteriales; family Flavobacteriaceae; genus Aquimarina; species Aquimarina atlantica. Next base: position 32,018 of record NZ_AQRA01000018.1, read on the forward strand.
TATGCTCCTGCAACACTCATAATTTTTACGGCTTTAATAAGCCCAGTGTTAGGGATATGCCCTCCTCGACATAAATCGGTAAAGGTGTCATGGTCACAAAATGTTATTGTGCCATCTTCTAGGTTCTCAATTAATTCGACTTTATACTCGTTGTTTTCTTCTTTATATTTAGCTAAAGCATCAGCTTTAGAAACAGATCTCATTTTAAAATCATGCTTTCCTCTTGCGATTTCAAGCATTTTATCTTCGATTGTTTTAAAATCTTTTTCAGAAATAACCTGATCTCCTAGATCTACATCATAATAGAATCCATTATCTATAGCCGGACCAATAGATAGTTTAACTCCAGGGTATAATTCTTCAAGAGCTTGGGCAAGGACATGAGATGTAGAATGTCTAAATGCTATTTTACCTTCATCGTCTCTCCATGTAAATAAAACTAGGTTACCATCTGTGGTTAATTTTGTGGAGGTCTCAATAGTAGTTTCGTTAAATTTTGCAGAAATTACATTTCTGGCAAAACCTTCACTAATATCTTTTGCAACATCCATAGCAGTAACTTCGCTATTGTACTCTCTAATCGAACCGTCTGGTAACGTAATCTTGATCATCTTTTTTCTAATTAAAGGGGCAAAGATAATACGATAATAAAACCCATACAATATATATAAGGTATAATTTAGTAGATCAATATTATAGTATAGGGATAAAGTAGGGTATTGTTGATTTTTATTCTGTTTCAGAGACAATTAAAAAGTATGTTTTTTTTATGTTGTGATACTTTTTGGGGTGGTTTGTATTAGGAGTTGTGTTGTTGTTTATTGTTTTTATTTATGTGTAAAGTTTATGATATCAGATTGTTAAAAAAAAGTTTCAAAATAGTTGCTAAATTTTGTTGTTAGAAAGAAAAAGGGTTGTATGTTTGCACCCGCAAAACGGGATGCTGTTTTGAGAGTTCATTGAGAGTTGATTTTTTTTGATTTTTGTTTAGGGAAAGATTTAAAAAAACTTTGTATAAAAATTCTTGTCAGAATAAAAAAGGGTTGTATGTTTGCGCCCTCAAAACGGGGTTTTGTTTTGTGTGTTGATTGAGGTTTTATTTAGTTTTAATTTTTTCTAAAAAATAAATTAAAAAAAGCTTTGTAGAAATAAAAAGGGTTGTATATTTGCACCCGCTTAGCAAAACAAAGCATAGTTCATAAAAATAAGTAGTAATGGTTTAGGATGTTTTAGGTAACATTTTTGAGGTTCGATTCCTTGATTTACGATCTATAATTGATAGCGATGAAGATTGCTTTATTGATTACAAAAGTTCATAGACATATTGATTGACAGCGCGTATTGAGTTATTTTATAATAGCTTATACAAAGAATAAAGACTAGAGACATATTGAGATACGATTATAATTCCGTTGTATTGTTTTGAAACATATTTAAAGACAAACGATGAAGAGTTTGATCCTGGCTCAGGATGAACGCTAGCGGCAGGCTTAACACATGCAAGTCGAGGGGTAACATAGTTGCTTGCAACTGATGACGACCGGCGCACGGGTGCGTAACGCGTATAGAACCTACCTTATAGTAAGGGATAGCCCAGAGAAATTTGGATTAATACCTTATAGTATCTTTTAGATGCATATTTAAATGATTAAAGATTTATCGCTATAAGATGGCTATGCGTTCTATTAGCTAGTTGGTATGGTAACGGCATACCAAGGCTACGATAGATAGGGGTCCTGAGAGGGAGATCCCCCACACTGGTACTGAGACACGGACCAGACTCCTACGGGAGGCAGCAGTGAGGAATATTGGACAATGGAGGCAACTCTGATCCAGCCATGCCGCGTGTAGGAAGACTGCCCTATGGGTTGTAAACTACTTTTATAGAGGAAGAAACCGTTCCACGTGTGGAATGCTGACGGTACTCTACGAATAAGGATCGGCTAACTCCGTGCCAGCAGCCGCGGTAATACGGAGGATCCAAGCGTTATCCGGAATCATTGGGTTTAAAGGGTCCGTAGGCGGTTTAGTAAGTCAGTGGTGAAAGTTTTCGGCTCAACCGGAAAATTGCCATTGATACTGCAAGACTTGAATTATTGTGAAGTGGTTAGAATGTGTAGTGTAGCGGTGAAATGCATAGATATTACACAGAATACCGATTGCGAAGGCAGATCACTAACAATTAATTGACGCTAAGGGACGAAAGCGTGGGTAGCGAACAGGATTAGATACCCTGGTAGTCCACGCCGTAAACGATGGTTACTAGCTGTTTGGACTTCGGTCTGAGTGGCTAAGCGAAAGTGATAAGTAACCCACCTGGGGAGTACGTTCGCAAGAATGAAACTCAAAGGAATTGACGGGGGCCCGCACAAGCGGTGGAGCATGTGGTTTAATTCGATGATACGCGAGGAACCTTACCAGGGCTTAAATGTAGATTGACAGGTTTAGAGATAGACTTTTCTTCGGACAATTTACAAGGTGCTGCATGGTTGTCGTCAGCTCGTGCCGTGAGGTGTCAGGTTAAGTCCTATAACGAGCGCAACCCCTGTTGTTAGTTGCCAGCACGTAATGGTGGGAACTCTAGCAAGACTGCCGGTGCAAACCGCGAGGAAGGTGGGGATGACGTCAAATCATCACGGCCCTTACGTCCTGGGCCACACACGTGCTACAATGGCCGGTACAGAGAGCAGCCACTATGTGAATAGGAGCGAATCTATAAAGCCGGTCACAGTTCGGATCGGAGTCTGCAACTCGACTCCGTGAAGCTGGAATCGCTAGTAATCGGATATCAGCCATGATCCGGTGAATACGTTCCCGGGCCTTGTACACACCGCCCGTCAAGCCATGGAAGCTGGGAGTACCTGAAGTCCGTCACCGTAAGGAGCGGCCTAGGGTAAAACTGGTAACTGGGGCTAAGTCGTAACAAGGTAGCCGTACCGGAAGGTGCGGCTGGAACACCTCCTTTCTAGAGTTTTCCTATTTTATATAGGAGACAAATAAATGATACGATGGAATGTATCTTATTTGTTTTTAGTCTTTATGCTGTTAATTAATTATTTAGTTGTTAGTTACTGGTTGTTATTTTTTTTTGTTTCAACGATCAACAATTAACCATCAACAGACAACTATGAAGAAGTCTCATAGCTCAGCTGGTTAGAGCGCTACACTGATAATGTAGAGGTCGGCAGTTCGAGTCTGCCTGAGACTACAAAGTCGAAAGACAGACGAGAAGCGTTGCATTGAGCATCGTCGAAATGTTTATCCTGAGTTTATCGAAGGGAGTCTGCCTGAGACTACAAGTATGATGTTCATATATAATATTGAAAAGGAAATTTTAGAAGTTGTGTTACTGTCAACTATAAACTGGCAACTGCCAACTTATAAAAGACGGGGGATTAGCTCAGCTGGCTAGAGCGCCTGCCTTGCACGCAGGAGGTCATCGGTTCGACTCCGATATTCTCCACGATTCTTTAGATATAAGGATTGATAGATTATAAAGCATAGGATTCATGATTTGAAATAGTTTTTATAATTGTTGATTTTATATTGTTATTAAGAAAAACGTTCATTGACATATTGATTTAAAAATACGAGCATTAATTGTTTACAATTAATGAAAATAAAAGAGGTTGATACTAATTTAGTTACTTTATTAGTATCGGCAAAAACTAAAAGAGCAAGTTAAAGCAAGACGCATAAGCTAATTAAGGGCGTATGGGGAATGCCTAGGCTCTCAGAGGCGAAGAAGGACGTGATAAGCTGCGAAAAGCTGCGGGGACAGGCACATACTGATTGATCCGCAGATATCCGAATGGGGCAACCCGGCATATTGAAGATATGTCACACCGTAAGGTGGGCGAACCCGGAGAACTGAAACATCTAAGTACCCGGAGGAGAAGAAAACAAAAGTGATTCCGTTAGTAGTGGCGAGCGAACGCGGATTAGCCCAAACCTGTATTGTTACGGCAATGCAGGGGTTGTAGGACTACAATATAAGATATGTAATGAATTAGAATCCTTTGGAAAGAGGAGCCATAGACAGTGATAGCCTGGTATAAGTAAAGCACATTGATTTAGTAGTATCCTGAGTAGTGCGGGGCACGTGTAACCCTGTATGAATCTGGCGGGACCATCCGTTAAGGCTAAATACTCCTGAGAGACCGATAGTGAACCAGTACCGTGAGGGAAAGGTGAAAAGAACCCTGAATAAGGGAGTGAAAAAGATCCTGAAACCATACGCTTACAAGCGGTCGGAGGTCTTCGGACTGACGGCGTGCCTTTTGCATAATGAGCCTACGAGTTACTTTTACTAGCAAGGTTAAGATGTTCAGCATCGGATCCGAAGCGAAAGCGAGTCTGAATAGGGCGTTTTAGTTAGTAGTAGTAGACGCGAAACCGTGTGATCTACCCTTGGGCAGGTTGAAGCTTTGTTAACCCAAAGTGGAGGACCGAACCCGTTGACGTTGAAAAGTCTTGGGATGACCTGAGGGTAGGGGTGAAAGGCCAATCAAACTCGGAAATAGCTCGTACTCCCCGAAATGCATTTAGGTGCAGCGTTGGTATAGTTTTATAGAGGTAGAGCTACTGATTGGATGCGGGGGCTTCACCGCCTACCAATTCCTGACAAACTCCGAATGCTATAAAATGTTTACCAGCAGTGAGGGCATGGGTGCTAAGGTCCATGTCCGAGAGGGAAAGAACCCAGACCATCAGCTAAGGTCCCCAAATATATGCTAAGTTGAAAAAACGCGGTTGAACTGCTTAGACAGCTAGGATGTTGGCTTGGAAGCAGCCATTCATTTAAAGAGTGCGTAACAGCTCACTAGTCGAGCGGTTCGGCATGGATAATAATCGGGCATAAGCATATTACCGAAGCTATGGGATAGAAATATCGGTAGGGGAGCATTGTAGTGACGTTGAAGGTGTACTGTGAGGTATGCTGGAGTATCTACAAAAGAAAATGTAGGCATAAGTAACGATAATGCGGGCGAGAAACCCGCACACCGAAAGACTAAGGTTTCCTCAGCTATGCTAATCAGCTGAGGGTTAGTCGGGGCCTAACGCGAACCCGAAAGGGGTAGTGGATGGACAACAGGTTAATATTCCTGTACCTGCTCACACTAAAAGTGACGGAGGCGAGAAGTTAGTGCGCACTGACGGAAATGTGCGTTGAAGGGAGTAGTAATACCCCGATAGTACACTAAGGCTACGGCCGAGGTGATAATCTAGCGAATCGACTTCCAAGAAAACCGAGTGAAGCAGCCCGTACCGTAAACCGACACAGGTAGTTGGGATGAGAATTCTAAGGTGCTCGAGAGATTCATGGCTAAGGAACTAGGCAAAATCGACCCGTAACTTCGGGAGAAGGGTCGCCTCGCTTCGGCGAGGCCGCAGTTAAAAGGTCCAGGCGACTGTTTATCAAAAACACAGGGCTATGCTAAATAGAAATATGATGTATATGGCCTGACACCTGCCCGGTGCCG
>NZ_AQRA01000019.1 GCF_000626715.1 Aquimarina atlantica
GGCTAATTCATATCAAAAAGGCGTTACGATATACCAGCGTAAAAGTTTAGGTATTGTAGCTAAAAATTTCACGTATAGATTTTATTCTAAATCAGACCTCACAGGTTTCTAAGACCTGTGAGGTCTGGTGTTTCTACCTACCAGATAATAAATAAAATGTTTTAAATATAAAAATCTAAAAATCAGACATTTAAATTTTTAAAATATCAGATTCACATTAGTTTAACGCTTTTATTACGGAAATCCACAAGGAATTGTCGTTTATTAGCTTTAAATTTGAGGTAATACTTAAAATAACTGAGATTGCTAGCTTAAAAAGAGCAGCAATTACAGTTTTAATCAATCGTAAAAAACTACTAAATAGGTAGTTATAAAACAGAAACAACCCCGCAATTGTAAAACTTTGGCGAGCCAACAAAAGCAGGGTCTGAATAACGATTGATTTAATGTAAACCAACCATTATAAGGATATTTTTAGAGTAAATAGCTCAAAAAAGGATATGATTTCTGAATGATTTAACCCTAAATCCTTATATATAATTTCTATTCGATAATTTGTGTCTAAAAAATATAAAACGAACTATTTTATCTTTTTTAGTAGTTCTATTTTCCTAAAGCACAATATAGTAAGAAGCTTTCAAATAATTACGGTTTCCCGTAAGATATTTCTCCTTTTTTTTAAATATTTTTTGCACTATTTCCATATTAAATCCCATAATACTAGTATAAAAATCTATAATTCAGCAATTTATATTGCATGTTTTATAATATTGGTTGTAAGAAGTTACGGTATAGAAGTATATATAAAAATGGCTTGTCGAAATTTGTTTTGAGATCTATTTTAAGGATTTTTGATTAGCATAAAACAAAGATTAAGTTGTATTGGTAATGATCTTTTTTTATCAGACCTCACGAGCTTATTTGAACTTGTTTCAGCATCTCTGTGAGGCCCGAAGGTGGGGTAATCGGGTAATCATATATTTTGTTACCGGTATATGTAACAAAAAAGGCTCTCTGAATAGCCTGGTTTTTTATAGTCGGTTTCGATAGCAAATGTTTCGGGATCTCTAAATATAACTTCGCAACAACCACACACCTATTTAATAGCACCACATCTTAATTGTTTTTTTCTATTTAAGTAGTTGCTGTAGATCGTGATGCTATTACCAAAAATGTACAAAATGTTGTTCTCATTATTTGTAGGGGATTTCTCTAATTTAATGACAAAAATAGTTAAGTTTATTTAGAATAAATAAAAATAAATATATATTTGCACTCTATTAAGAAACATTCTAAATAAAAATGAAGTTTGAGAATCTGATAATCTGTGTTTTAACAGGTTTTGTTGTTGTAAGTGGATATACGCAAGAAAAAACTATAGATACTACTTTGGTTAATGAACTACAAGAAGTAGTTCTTACCGCTACCCGAACAGAAAGACAGCTTTCTTCTCTACCTTTACCAGTGACTATTGTTTCTCAGGAAACCATTAAGCAATCAGGAACCATTAGACTTAATGAAATTCTAAATGAGCAAACAGGGATTATAACTGTAGCCGATGAAAGCGGTTTTGAAGGAGTACAAATACAAGGAATTGCTTCAGATTATATTTTAATTCTTATAGATGGTGTTCCTCTGGTTGGTAGAAAAGCAGGAAACTTTGATGTAAACAGGTTAACCGTTGGTAATATAAAACAAGTAGAAGTCGTCAAAGGGCCATCTAGTAGTCTTTATGGTTCTGAAGCTTTGGGCGGTGTAATTAATATCATTACCGAGAAACCAAAAAGTGATGTGCTATCGGGCAATGCTTCTTATCGAATAGGCAGTTACACCCAGCAGGATATTAATGTAGATATTAAGCAACGTATTAAGAAACTTGGCTATGGTGTTTTTGCCAATCGATTTTCTAGTGAAGGTTATGATCTTACTCCCGATACTGCAGGACAGACGGTAAATCCATTCGAGAATTATACATTTAATGGTAGGTTGTATTATGATTTTTCTGATCAGTTTTCGTTATTTCTGTCTGGTCGTTTATATACGCAATACCAGGATGCCGGATTTACAACCAATACTACAAGTTTTGAAGGAGATAGCGAGGAAAAGGAATGGAACAGTCACCTACGTCTCGATCACAAATGGAGTGATCATCTAACTACTCAATACGAGTTTTATTATACGAATTATAATGCCAAAGAACAGTTGGCAGACTCTAGTTCTGGTGATATAGTAAGTGATAGTGATTTTGATCAGCGTCTATTGCGTCCCGAAATACGAACTACCTATGCATTTAAAGATAGCAGTAAACTTACATTCGGAGTAGGTTTTCAATACGATGAATTGGATCGTACTTTTTTTGATAAGCAAGTAGATTTTAATTCTCAATATGTGTATGCTCAATATGATACACATCTTATTGAGCGATTAAACGTCATTACGGGAGCACGTTTCGATAATCATTCAGAATATAGTAACCAATTTAGCCCCAAGCTTGCGTTACGATATAAAATCACAGAGGCTTTGGCTGCCAAAGCCTCTGTAGGATATGGTTTTAAAGCCCCGGATTTTAGACAGCTTTATTTTGACTTTACTAACTCTACGGTGGGCTATACTGTACTAGGGTATAATGTGGCTTTAGAAAAATTAAATGAACTACAAGCGCAGGGGCAAATTCTTGATGTAGTTGTTCCCGAATCATCGCTGCAAGATCCCCTTGAAGCAGAAAACTCTATTGGGTATAATGCAGGATTAACGTATAAAGAAAATCGATGGAATGCAGAACTCAATTTCTTTAGAAACGATTTTAAAAACCTTATCGATACTCGTGTTATCGCTCGTAAAACCAATGGGCAAAATGTATTTAGCTATTTCAATTTTGATAAAATATACACGACAGGTCTAGAATTTAATACCAACTATAGGATAACAGACAATGTGAGATTGAGTGCAGGTTACCAGTTACTCTACGCTTTTGATAAAGAAAAAGAAAGACTAGTAAAAAATGGCGAAGTATTTGCTCGTGATCCAGAAACTAACCAAACAGTTGCAGTCTCGAGATCAGAATATTTTGGACTTGTAAATCGCTCACGACATAATGCAAACTTTAAAGTTTTTTATGATATCGTTTCCGCGAAAGCGAATATAAACCTAAGGCTGTTATACAGAAGTAAATATGCCTTGTTTGACACTAATGGTAATGATCTTATAGATGATTATGACACCAGCTTTGTTGATGGATTTGCAATAGCAAATATTGCTGCCAGTAAGACCTTTTATGAAAACTTTACACTACAAATAGGTGCAAACAATCTTTTTGATTATACCAAAGACAACATTCCCACTTTACCTGGGATACAATTATATGCAAAACTTAACTATCAATTTTAATATTTTAAATGTCATGACAATGAAAAAATTATCAATATTATTTTTAGTACTTAGTACAGTACTTATTTCGTGTAGCAGCGATGATGATGCGCCTGTTCCGGTACCGGTTAAATCTGAGAAAATTTCTAATCTTGAAGCACCACAAACAGGAGGACAAGGACAACCTGTAGGAGGTGTTTTTACCAAATTTGATTTTGAAACAGGAAAAACAACTACCAGTGATACTGCCTGGGATATTGCATTTAGAGGGACTACTATAGCAGTTAACGGAGGAGTAGTTACTGGTACAGCAGATGAACCAGCACGTAATGGTAACGTAGGAGCAGCAATAGTTACCGGAACATTTGCAGGAGTAACCAATGCAAAAGATGTAACTTTTGGTCAAGATGCAAACGGTGCATTTGCGATCCCTACAGGAAGTGATAATGGATGGTATAATTATGCAGGACCTCCAACACATATAATCTCACCAATCCCAGGAAAAATACTTGTTTTTAGAACCCGTAATGGTAACTACGCCAAGGTAGAAATATTAAGCTATTACAAAGATGAGGATACTTCTAAAGATTCTAAACACTATACATTTAATTATGTGTATAATCCTAATAAAGGAGAAACATCTTTTGAATAATGATATAACCCCGATTGAATTATACCATATATTGAATTAGCTATTTAGATAAAGCCGGTAAAGTTAAATTTTACCGGTTTTTTTTATTGTATATAAAAGAAACAATGATTTAAAAACTTAGTCTAAATGTTACATTAGGAGTAATATTAAGGGAAGATTTATTGACTTCTCTTAATTCGTAAGAAATATTATTTTCACTATCGGTTAATTGATAGAGCGGATAACTTCGATCTAAAATATTTTTTCTCCCATATAGATTTAATAAAGAGAAACCCAGGCGGCTCTTAAATCTATCGTTTTTTGATGACCAGTTAAAATCATATACTACAGAAAAATCCAGTCTGTGATAATCGGGTAGAGATTTAGAGTTTATAGCACCGTATTGAACAATAGGTTGGTCATCTACTAGTGTAACCCCTAATGCAGGAGTATATGGGGTACCGGTACGATATTTCCACCCCAGTGAAAACTGAAGTTTCTTCCACTGGTAAGCATGAGACCACGAAACAGAATGTGTGATATTATTATTTCCTTTAAAGGCTTTACCTTGATTAAGTGTATTAAATGTGAACTCGGTATCAGAAAGCGAATACCCAAGCCAGGTAGAGTACTTGCCAGCTTTCTTCTTAATTAACAGATCTATTCCCGTAGAGATACTTTCTCCTTCAGATAAGTCACCAGAAGTAGATTCGAACCCTCTGGTTAGTGAAGTAAGTCCTTTTATCTTTTTGTAATAGGTGTCTATCTCAATATTCCAGTTTTTTTTATGAAAAAGAGTGCCCAGGGTGTATTGCCGACTTCTTAACAAAGGGATATCATCTTCTTGTGCAGCGACCCATAACTGATTTTCGAGGCCAAAATTAAAAGTGGCAAACTCAATCACCTGGCTAATGGATTGATTTTTGACCTCTGCAGATCCTTTAACCCTAAAATGCTTTCCTATTTTTCGTTCTATATAAAATCTGGGTTCGATAAAAGCAGATTGTAATGCAGTATAATAATTTCCTCTTATCCCAAGACTAATCAGCCATGTTTTGGGCGAACTATATTGCAATTGAGAATAAAAACTATGCGTAGGATTCTCTTGATAATTTCCAACTTCGGCATCATTTTCTTTTAAATAAAATGCTACCTGATTATAATAGAATTGATATCCATTCGAAAAAGTGAAACGAGGACTAATAGTCCAGTCAGAATGAAATAACAGTCCGTATTCTTCAATCGCATTTTCTTTTTCGATAGTTAGATCTTGATTAATAAAGAGATTCCTTCCCTGGTACTCTAGTACATATTCAGAATATGAAAATTGTGTTTTTGTAGAGAATCGAGAACTCCATTTGCTATCCCAGGAAATATTTGTTCCAAAATTTTTAATAGCAAGCTTATCCTGCGACATATCTGCAAATTGAGAATCCTTAAAAGAGTAATCGAGTTTATTTTGAGTAAACAAATTAGAAATAGAGATATCGTGTTTTTTAGAAAGATTGGCAATTAATTTTAAAGTTACATCGGTAAAATAAAATAACTCTTTATTTTCTGAAGACTCGGGATCAAAAATAGATCTGTTATCTGTAATACTTGTATTCTGAAAAGCTCGGTTAGAATAGGTGTTAATTGTTGGAGTGTCAATAATATCGGTAATCGATCTTCTGGCCGATAGTAAAACAGCAGTTTTTTTAGAAATAGGAAGCTTTAGATATCCATCGGCATGAGTCATATTGATTCCTATACCTCCTTGTGTTGTATCAGGTACCGTCTGATCTGTTTTGATGTCAATAACTCCCGATACCCGATCTCCATAAATAGGTTGGGTTCCACTTTTGTATATGGTGATATCTTTGGTGATGTATGGATTGAAAGCAGAAATAAGACCAAAAAAATGATCAGAATTATACATTTTAATACCATCCCATAAAATGAGGTTTTGATCGGGAGTACCACCTCTTATATAAATTCCTGAAGCGGTTTCTAGTGGGCTTTCTATTCCTGGCAGCAGTTGAATGTTTTGCAGGATATCAGGCTCGGATAATCCTGAAATTATATTTAAATTATTAGGTTGAATTTTAACCGAGCCATCCCTGGTTTTTACTATTCCAGAGGTTAGATATTCTTTTATTATAACTTCGTTTAATACAAAATCTTCTGGAGATAGGATATAAGTATCACATTTCTTATTGATTACTTCTTTAAGGGAAATAACAATGCTTTTATACCCAAGGTATGAAATCGTTAAAGTGTCTGATATGTTATTATCTTCTAAAGAAAAAAAGCCTTTCTCGTCAGATGAAGTTCCTGTTTTTTTTACTTCATTAAGTATAGTTGCTCCTTCAATAGGAGTATGGGTTTCATCGGTTAAATATCCACAAAAAGAAGTTGTTTTATTAAGTTTAACAACGTAGTATCGTTCATCGATTTGTTTAAAATCTATGGGGAATTGACTGGATACTATTGCTATAATTTCGTTTAAAGATATAGCATCTTGATCTACCGTGATCGTTATGTCTGTGAATGACGAAGCGTTATAAGAAAATTTTACATCAAAAAGCCCTTCCATTTCGGTCAGAAAACCGTCTAATGAGAAATCAGTATAATGTATGTCTTTCTTTTTTTCTTGAGCATATGCAGTTAGAGAAAAAAGGAAAATAAGCAATAAAAAGTGGTATTTCATTTATTCTTTAGACAATTCTATAGTATTCTTGTCTATAAAAATAAACTTAATATCCATTGCATCAAAAATAGTATGCAAAGCATTTTGTAAATTATCATGGGTAAATCCACCACTGTATCGTTGGTTGATACTAATCTGCTCACTTTTAATAGTAATTTTATATTGTTTTTCGAGGGCAGATATCACTTGTTGTAATGGGGTATTGACAAAACTACTTTCTCCTGTAGTCCATGAAGGAGTAATCTCATTTAGTTCCCATTCTTCGAATGATGCATCAATACTTCTTACGGCTTGTCCTTTGGTAATAATTTTTGAAGAAGTTTTATTTTCTACTTTAACTTTACCTTCATAACAGATTACCTCAAAAAAACCAGAAGAAGCATTAACGTTAAATTGCGTGCCTAATACTGAAACAGAATTATGATTAGATTTTACAGTAAATGTATTTCCTTTTTTTACTTTGAAAAAAGCTTCTCCATCTAAAAACACAATTCGCTCGGTATTTTCCCAGCTTCCTTTTTTATAATATAATTTGGACTTAGCATTCAAAATCGCTTCAGAACCATCGGGAAGTGTTACTGCTAGTCGTTCGCCAAATCCGGATTGATGTGTGATGTTTTGATTAAAAAATAGGGTGTAGCCAAGGATAAGCGCAATACTTGCAGCGATTGCATAGGCCCATTTAGGCACTAAAGAGATCACTTTTTTCTCTTCAGAGATATCTTCTTGAATACGATCAAAAAGTTTTTCTCTGTCTACTGTTGGGACTTCAAGTAACTTTGTTCCTTCGAGAATAGTTTCGTATAAAATATAATCCTTAGATTTTTTAAAATCATTGATTTCCTCTTCGGATAATTCACCGCTGGCCCATTTGGCTAAAAAAACATCTATGTTATCTGACTTTTCCATTTTCTTGTTCTCTGTTAAACCGTGCGCCCTAATTTTTCTCTTAATTCTAATAATGCTAAATGCATTCTTCGCTCTACTGCTTTTTGGGTTAACCCAATAATCTCGGCAATTTCTTTATACGTTTTCTTGTCTTTTCTACTTAATAGAAAAACTTCTCTTTGTTTTGGCGGAAGCTCAGAAATACTACGTTGTAACTTTACCATGAACTCTTTTTCCTCCATTAAAAACTCGGGACTATAATCGTATTGAATAGAAGAGAAGCTTTGCTGATTGTATTTTAGAATTACTTTTTCATGATTCAGTTCATTAAAAAAAGCATTTTGAGCTACTTTCATTAAAAATGATTTTGCTTTACTAAAAAGTACTTTTTTACAATTTTTCCAAAGTTTTACAAAAGCATCCTGTGTTATGTCTTCTGCCTGTTTCATATCTCCACACTTATAATAAATGAAATTCAGGATCACTTCAGAATGATTATCAAAAATCATCCTAAAGTTTTTTTCATCACAAACAGACTTTTGTTTTTCTGACATCTTAGAAATACTTAGCTTTTTTTCAAAACTACGGTATTTAAAGAAAAAGTATAGAAAGATGTTGTTTTTTCTTTCTACTAATGTCTTCTACTTAAGCTTTTATTGTAATGATATCTCCATATACTATAACAACAGTATATTTTGCTTTTACCCTATTTCTGAAAAAAAATATAGAAGATTTTAAAAAAAAGTAAATAAAAAAATAGGGTGTTTTAAAAGTTCACTGTTGTGTAAGAAAGGACGTTTAATATTTAACCCAAAATAAACTATGAAGAACGTAAAAAAATGGAATTACATACTGATCATTTTTCTGAGTATAGCAACAATTTCTATCCAATCCTGTAGTAAAGATGATGATGCAGCTGGCCCACAACCGAATCCGAATACAGATACTCCGGGTACTACCGGTGGTGATACAGGAACCGATAGTGGGACTAATGGTGATGGTGGAAGTATAACTCTTTATAAAGTTGATGGCGATAAAATCATAAAAGAAAAAGATTATAATGTAACGGGGAAATTATTAGAGTTTCAAAAAGATACTAAAAAGCATGAGGAAATATGGGACTTGGTAAAAAAAATTGTTCCGCCCGATTATAGATCAAAAATGAGTGAATTTGTAATTTTTGCTGGCGAAAATGATGGAACCGCAGGATATGTAGTAGAAAGAACACCAGATCTCTCGAAATGGCAGATGGGTATCGCGATAGATTTTGCATATCAAGGAGGATTTAATGCAAGAGGAGAACTGGCCTATACTATAGTACACGAATTTGGACATATCATCACTTTGGATAAAGTGCAGGTTGATTCTTCTGTATCTCAAGAAAATTGTAAAAACTTCTTTACAGGAGAAGGATGCTCCAGAGATAATTCTAATATCAATAAGTTATATCAAAACCATTGGGCTGATATCTGGGAAGAATTTCGAAAGGTGAATAATCAAAGTGATGCACAAAAATTTTATGATAAATATAAAGAACGCTATGTAACGCAATATGCTTCTACTAATCCCGGAGAAGATATCGCAGAGATCTTTGCTACGTTTGTGACCAGAGCGGGAGGAGTAAATGGAAGTAGTAGAGCCGAAAAGAAGATCCAAATGATGTATGATAATGCAGAAATGATAAAACTGCGAAATTATATAAGAGGAAATATAGCAAAAAGCAGTAGAAGCTTCCTACCATTACCCGGATCATGGAAAAATGCAAATACTTTCGGTAATAAAAATAAAACACACTGTAGTATTCACAAGCATTAGAATGATAAAAATTGTACAGGTGATTTGATCGATCAAACCACCACTACTTAAAAAAGATAGCGTATGAAATATGTAATGATGATATTAATAATGGTAAGTTTTTCTTGTCAATCTACCAAAAATACTACTGTAAATACACCACAAGATGAAGCACTAGTATATTATTCAAAAGGATCTTGTATGGGAAAATGTCCGGTGTATGATGTATGGATATATGAAGATGGTTCGGTTTCTTACTCAGGAATACACCACGTTTCTGTAAAAGGAAATATAAAAACTAAGCTAGAAGAACAGGAATTTAGAGCATTAAAAACAATGCTTAATAAAGACCTATACGAAGATTTGGCTTTTAAAAAAGTGAGAGATAAGCCAATTACTACATTGCGTTTTAATGGTAAAGAATATAGATATTATTCTTCCAAGATTGATGGTGCCCTAAAAGAAATTGATACTACATTAAAAAATGCAATAGATAACATCACAATGGGTTACGAAAGTGATGAAAATAAAGAAGGATAGTTTTTTGGGTAGGCCTTGAACTAGATGTCTTTAAAAATAGAAGAAATTAAGGGGTTAATAATAATAAGTAGTAATGATTTGATTTGTAAAGGTTGCCCTTAATTTAGTGTCTATTTATAAACCTGATGAGTTTAACTTGTCAGGTTTTTTTTGATTAAAATATGTTATGAGTTTTAAAAATTAGTAACAATCCATTTTAAGTTGCCCTTTATTTTGATAATAACTTATAGGTTTATTATTAACTTCTTTACATATGTTGTCTAAGACATTAACAACGTCTTTTTGCATAATAACAGATCCGCAAATGAGTATAACTCCATTTTTATCTAGTGTTTTTATAATGAGATCACCATTTCTTTTTAGTACATGTTGTACATATATTTTTTTGGGTTGAGTTCTTGAATAAGCAGGATAAAAAGTAGTTAAATTATTGTTTTTTAGACTGTCCTGAATTATTTCGCTATACAATTCATTAGATTGTTTATTTCTTCCTCCCCAAAATAGATGTGTTTTTATTTTCGTATCATTTTTATTAATCATTCCTAAAAAAGGAGCTATTCCTGTTCCGTTTGCAATCATGATAATCTCTTTTGCATGGGTTGGAAAATTAAAATCAGGATTTCGTTTTATTGAGGCTGTAATGCTGTCGTTTTGGGTAAGCTTACTAAAATAGGTTGAACATATACCAAATTCATGCTTTTTAATACTCAAAATAATATCGTCATCAATTTTACCAATAGAGTATAAACGTTCTACGGCATCGTTTTCTGGATAAAAAGCTAGTAAATCTCCTGATGTAAACCGTATTTTTTCTTCTGGACGTAACCGAAGTATGAAAGTGTTATCATTATTAAGTGGTGATCTATGAACAACCGAGAACTGTTTATTGTTTTTAGGTTTTATGACCTTTTGTAACTGTTTTACCTGTATGGGTAAATTAATCTTTTCTCCCCATTGTAAAGACCAATCTTTAAAAGATTCGTAGGATTGATTATGTATAGAGTATAGTTCTGTAATCGATTTAAATTTTGGATGAGATTGTAACATTTTGTCAATGTCTATAGCATATTTACAAAAATCAGGATATGCTAATGAACCAAAACCGACAACCGAAAATTTCATTTCTTTTTTGGGTTCGATTTTTTTAAAAGATTGCTCAAAGCTTTTTGCATTTGTAGGAGGCTCTCCTTTACCATAAGTTGCTGTAAATACAATTAAATGCGCTGCTTTTTTATAGGAGGAATACTTGTTTAATTCTGAAATAAAGACCGTTTTTCCCAAATCAATTAAAGCATCATAGAAGAGTCTTGCATAGTCAAATGTGTTTCCGGTTTCTGAACCAACCAGGATGATGTATTCGGATTTGTCTTTATGATACACATTTTTTAGTACCAGACTTTTCTTTCTTCGTTTTAGAGTCATTAAAAAACCCGAATACATAAAAAACAGAATAGAACAGCTAGAAATAAGTAGGATGACAGACCATAATATGCTTCCCTGACCTGTATGCAATACCAAGCTCCAATGTGATAGCAATGTATTAAAAGGATACTTAACTTCGCTTAATATTTCACCAGTAAATTGATTAATATTCAATTCCCTATCAGATAGTTTTATATGAAAATAATCTTCGCGATCATCAGAAAAAGGAAATTCTACTTTTCTAACATGTTTTAGTTGTGTTTGATTAAAGACTTTAAAATCTTTGATTTGTAGTCTGGGAGCTTCTTTTATATTCTCAAAATCTATTTGATGTTTAACGATATTGGATGGTAGTAGTGAAAATTTTTCTAGTGATAAATACACACCGGTTAATGCTATTATAATGATTGGGATTAATGTTAATCTACCTATTTGTATGTGGTAATATTGCTCAAAATTTTCTTTTATAACTTTAGAAAAGAAACGGTGTATACTTTGTTGTCTTTTAATTATTAAAAGGATTCCGGTTATTGCAATTAAAAACAATATAAAAGAAAATAGTCCTACAAAAAAGCGACCAATACTTTTTAGAAATAAAGAACGATGTAGATTGGTGGCAAACTTAAAGACAGGAGCTTTTTCGATAATATCGCCTATTTTTTTACCAGTTAGGGGATCGACATAAAGGGTTTTGTTGTCTCCTTCTTTGGTAATTACCGAGGCTGACACAAAATCATTATTATCGATTTCAATTTCAATTATTTCATCATAATGTTTTTGCAATACAGTTATAGTTTGTGCAAGAGTGAGGTTTTTTGTGTTGTTTGCAGCATAAGGCTCTAGCTGATTCGATATAGGCTCGAATGCTAAAATAATCCCTGTTAAAGAGGCTATAAGTATAAAAGCAAAAGAAGATATAGCCAGGGCTAGGTGGCTATATCTCCAAATTGAAATTGTCATTTAATCGTATTGTTATTGTGGCATCATACGAATATATCGTATAAACCCTTTTCCTTCAACTTTACTTTTTACGGTTTCAGATGTTAGCTCAAATTCTACATCATCTTTATAATACTCTTGATCTTCTACAGCAGTTTCAAAACGTATTTTATAGCCAGAGTCAATCTTATCGCTTTCAATTTCAATAATATTGATAGATCGTCCACCACCACTTACAGTTGCTCCTGTGATGGCATCAATATTTTGGCGCTTTTTTCCATAGAATTTCCACCAATCTGTAATATCATGATACCACTCTTCATCGTCACCCTGTACGAATAGTGTTTTTTCATAGTTCCCGTTAGGGTCTAATAAAGAAATAACGATATACGCACCTTCTCCTGTATAATTTGTCATTTGTATCATGCATTTATAGGTATTACTTTCTGTAATACTTTTAAACCCAAATACCGTAAAAACTGCAAATGCTATTATCGGAAACAGTTTAAATGCTACTACTTTTTTCATTTTATTTTAAAAAATTTAAATCTACGTTGTTTCCCTTTAATACTTCATTTTCACTTGCCAGATCAAATGCAGATTCTTCAAAATCAGTTTTAATGGTCTTATCAGCTCCAATCGATAATAAATAGGTTAAGATTTTATTATTTTTAGCACTCATTGCTGCTTTATGTAAGACTGTAATTCCCTCTTTATTCTTAGCATTGATATCGATATTATAATCAGGAATCATTTTTAATAACTCCAGATCATTTTTCTCTATGGCCAAATGATATAATGTATTTCCGTTTTTTTGAGGCTTGGCAATATCAAATCCTTTTTTAGTCAAAACGGCTATTTTCTTTTTGAATTGATCAACCTTGTTGGGATTATACGATTTTAGTGTGTAGTACACCAAATTATTTCCTTTAGAATCGATTATATTTATATCTGCTTTTTGACTAATTAAAAAATCAACCACATCTATTGTATTGTTTTTTAGAGCATTGGTTAATGCAGAATGCCCATCTTTATTAGTGGTATTTATATCATTTGTCTTTTTTACCAATAATTTTATTACCTCTAAGGTATTGTTATGAGATGCATTTAACAAAGGAGTATTACCTTTATCATCCTTTTTATTACTATTTACCCCTTTATCTAAAAAGTAGTTGAATGTACTTAAATCTCTATTACCATAAGCGATATTATGCAGTGGTGTTATTCCATCTTTATTAGTAATGTTCGGGTTAATGCCTAAGCCTTCTAAGTACTTGATAAAACTCAATGGATTATAACCACTACGTGAGCCTATAGTAGCTGCCAAAATAGCGTTATCCCCGTTGGCACTTGGATTTTTATAAGGTAATCCCTTTTTTATTAATAACTCCAACATGGTTTTGTTGCCCTTATAAGCTGTATAGTTAAAAGCTCCGTTTCCATGGTTGTCTATACTATCAAGGTTAAGTCCTTTGCCTGCAAAATAATCTACAAGTTCAAAATCTTTTAAATGACCAATTAATAGTAATAAAGCATTGGCTCCTTTTTCATCTAAATCACTTTTAACATCAATCCCGTTTTTTATAAATACATCGTAGATTTCTGTATTAGTTTGTCCTGCGACGGCAGCAAAAGTTAATGGTGAAAAATTGTGCGAATCTTTTAAATCTAATCTGGCATTATTATTAATCAGATGTTTTATCAATTCAAGATTTCCTTTATAAGCTGCCCAAAATACATAGGTTCGTTTATCATGGGTTAACTTGTTAACATCATTCCCTTTTTTAGAAAGTAAATGTTTTATTATGGCATTGTCTGCATTTTCTAAAATAGCATATACTACAGCATCAAATCCATTTTTGTTTAATGCTGTTGCACTATTACCTTCTGCAATTTTCTGGTCTATAACTTCTATTGAAGGATTAGTTTTCCAGAATTCTCTTTCTAAAAAAACATTTTTTGTCTGAGCTTGTATAGCATTAACAAACAAAAGAAATGTGGCTAATAATTTTATAGTATTCATTTTTTTAAATTTAAAATTTATATCGCAATACCGTCCCAAAACTTGCAGGTTGAATCCTATTAATATATACTGTACGATATGCATTATATCCAATTTCATTAAAAACATTATTTCCGAAGACATCTAAACTTAATTTACTATTAAATTTATATGATGCTTGTACATTTACCGTGGTATATGCTTTTAAGTCAAATGGTCTTACACCAGGAACAACTCCTGTATGTGTATAATTTCTAGACCATACATTATGAGGGCGTTCTCCCAGATAATAAGCTCCTGCACCTAAAGACAGACCTTTTACATATTTTTCAAAGTTATAACGTACCCAAAAATTTGCTGTATGCCTAGGTGTATTTATAGGGCTAGAATTAAAATAGTAAGATACATGATTTTTATATTTGGCATCTAAGTAAGAATATCCTCCTATGATTTCTAAATTAGGTAATACTCTACCTATTAATTCTATTTCAACACCACTTCTGGTATCTTCTCCTCCTTGTAAATAATATCCTAAGAAATTACCTGCCGGGTCAATTGCCTGTAAGTTTAAATTTTTACTGTAGGTCGAAAAATAGGTTACATTAAAACGTAAAGCTTTGTCTAACCATATCGATTTAATACCTGTTTCAAATTGATCCCAACGTTCTGTGCCTAACTCTTTACCATTAACATCCCGGTAAAAAGAAGTCATAGGGTTAGAGCTACTGGCATAGGAGCCAAAAATAATAATATTTTCTGTAGGTTTGATATTTAATCCTACTAAAGGATTAAAGGCATCATCACGTTTTGCTCCTGTTAAACTTCTTCCTACAAAATTACCCTTGGTTCTTTCTAATGAGGTATATCGTAATCCTAAAAAGAGATCAGCCCATTTTGTAACAGAAATTTTATCCTGGACAGTAAATCCATATGACTTTGTTTTAGATCCTGTAGCTCTTGCAGGGTTTGGTGTTACCGTAACCCCGTCAGGTAAAATATTATTGATAGGTTGAGTGACATCGATAATATCTATATAAGTAGGAGGATCATTATCGGGATCATTATCATTATCAGGATAGTTAGCTGTATAAGCCGTATTGTCAAAAGTGGTATTTCTGTAATCTACTCCTACCTGAAATGTATGTGTTAAAAACCCTGTTTTAATGTCTTTACCAACCAAATCTATTTGTAAAACACTGTTTTTATCACTTCTTCCCTGAGCATAATACTCTCGATATCTTTGTGTGTTAAGTAACTCTGGTAACCCAGATCTTCCGCCTCCCTGAAAAGCATAAGAAGTCTCTGCGTATGTTTCTAAATCAGAAGCAAAATATCCTGCTTTTATGCTTAGATCATCGTTTATTTCTCGTTCAAATCGTATTGCATACGTGGTATTTACAGAATTGTTTCTATCGGATTCGAAACCTAAAAATTTATCATTTGGTAATTTAAAAATGTTATTTGTTGCATAATCTCCTAAATTAATGGTTCCCTGATCCGGAGTTCTACTATCATCCATGTAATCCATTTCGAGAACGATAGAGGTTTTTTCATTAGGTTTCCATGCAAGAGAAGGATTTATATAAAAACGCTCCGAATTCACTTTTACTCTATAGCTATCTGCTCTATCATATGAACCTGCTACTCTAAAAGCAATGGTTTCTTTTTTGTCTAAAGGGCCATAAAAATCAAATGTGGGACGTACCATGCCAAAACTACCAAGTCTTAGACTTACTTCGCCTCCACTATAAAATTTAGGAGTTTTGGTTACAACATTTATGACTCCTCCTACAGAACCCAAATCACCTCCTAAACCTTGACTAATTGCAGAAATTCCTTTTAATACCTGAATATTATCAACACCTGCCATATCGGTAATGACACCAACTCCTCTGAAATCTGAATTGATTCTAACTCCATTTTTTAATAAAGGAATACCTCTATATCCTCTTAAAGACATACTTTCTCTTATGTTTCCGTATGTGGCAAACGTATACACACCAGCAACATTTTTGGTAACTTCGCTCAGTGTTAAAGCATTTTGTTGATCAATAAGCTTATGTGATAATACCGAAATACTTTGTAACTGCTCATTGGGTTGTAAAGGTAATCTGGTAAGTGTTTCTAATTTTTCTGCTCTTTTATTTCTGGAGCCAAAAAGTTCAACTTCTTCTAACTGGGTATCATTTTGCAATACAAAAATAAGATTGGATATGTCTCCTGATACATCTGTTTGTTGACTAAGTTCGGTATATCCAACAGCACTGGCTACTATCTCGTGAGTGGCAAAAGGAACATTGGTAATCGTAAAAGTACCATCTTCCTGTGCTTGTGCACCTAGACTAGATCCTTTAATAAAAACATTTGCATAAGGAATTGCTTCATTAGATTCACTTTTTACAACACCTTGTATAGTGGCTTGACCATACATTAAATTTAAACTACATAAAAGTAGTAGTAGGGGTAATTTTTTTAAGACTGACATTGATTATATTATTTATTTATTGTGGTTGTGGTTGCGGTCGTGATTGTGGTTATTGAACGACAAAAGATTCGATGACTTTATTAATATCTTGTTCTTTTGTGTATTCATCAGAAAATAAATGCTTGTATAGTGGTTTATTATCGACTTTGGCTTCTAATACTAAATTGGCATTTCTACTAAAAACCTTTTCCCATTTATTACGAACTAAAGCCCATTTTTGGTTGTTTTCTTTCCACCAGTTTGCAGCTGCTTTACATCTACTATCATCTACTTTTACATAAGTGTTATACCCTTTTTCCTTGGCCAAAATAACATCAGCTTTGCCTGCTTCGCGTATTACTTTATCATTATTTTGATCGTGAACCCAACCGTCTTTAGTAATCTCATGTCTGTTTCCTCTTACAGTTACATTATAATCACTTCTTTTAGTATATTCTCGTCTTGGTAGAGGAGCATCTGTTGTGTTTTCCCAAAAACTTTTTCCATCTACATGTACCCAGGTTGCAGAACCTTCATAGCGAGGGCTGTCGTCTACCTGAAATACTTTTTGAGTCCATTGCCCTTTTACTTCAGATTCAGATTTTTTTTCATAGTTCCAGGAATTATTACCGTTAAACATGTAGAAATCGGTGTTTTCATATATCCAATCTTGTCGCCAATGTTTTACAATATGAGGTTTTGAAGGATCTCCTACTTGTAATAGATGCTGAATAGAAACTTTGTTTTTATCCTCCTCAACCAATTGAGCCCATTCTAACCCTTTGGCAATTTTTGTTTTTGAAGGCTTGTAAAGAGAATCATTACTATATTGAAAAGTTTCTGCAAAATTGAAAGTTACTTCATAGCAACCACACATTTTTTTTATAGCATTTTTGTCTTGCTTTTTCTTACCCTGAGCATTTATAGTACATACTGCAACTAATAATAAGAGTGATGTAAGTGTTAATTGTTTCATTTTTGAATATTTTAAAAAATTATTAATACTTATTTAGATTGAATTAAAATAAGACATATATTTGCTGCAAATTTATTAAGAATGAATCTAAATAGGAATAGATTTGTGTTTTATTTTTCATTTTTTTGCTTTAATTTCTTATTCGAGCAAAAAAATAATCGATAGGAAAACCTTTTAAGATGTATAGCTAATTCGATACACTTCATTTTGTGATCCTAATTGGAGTACAGGAATAACAAATCAGAGTATACTTTATTAAAATAATAAAGTGTGTTTTTTGTTTAATAACCATAGTGTTAATGTCGACTCTCCATATCTTTTGATGTGGAGAGTTTTAGCCTTAATGCATCATTCTCTTACAAACCATACACTAGTAATAAGCTCATTTTTTACTTCATAATTAAAAAAATATAAAGTATGGATAAAGATATAAATGAGAGATTTAGGTAAAAACAAAAAGCCTGTAAATTAGCAATTTACAGGCTTTTTGTTTGTTTTGTATGAATGAGATGATTCAAACTCTCTCACCTAATATTTTGTTAGTTATCAACTACTTTGCTTTCTGTCATCTTTATATCGACAAGAATTAAACGTTTCTTGTATTGCTTCACTTGTGTATCCTTGCTTACAATTTCTATATTATCAATTTCATAAGTAATGATAAACTCTTTTCCTGTAAGTTGTTTTGTGCTTAAATCATACTTAGATATCGCTTTTTTACTTACAAAAGTAAATTCGAGTACTTTTCCTGTATTCTTATTCGTAAAATAATACGCTTTATCAGATTGTCCACTATAGGTTACCTGTGCTTCTACAATATCATTATTATTTATAGAGGTAAAACTAGCTGTCAATACTACTATTAAAATTAAAAGAACCTTTTTCATTTTATAATATGGTTTTATTGTTATATATATTGAGACACCAAAAGATAAATAAAGTCACTAATAAATGCAACAAAAAATACTTTAAAGGTAGAGGTAAACTATGTTCTAATTTTTTTGCTATTGTTTAATATGCTTTAGGTTTTACTTTATTAATAACTTCAGCACTTACCCAACAAATATTTGATAGCTCACCTTCTTCATTATATCTACTAAAGAATAAATACTTTCCATCTGAAGAAATACAAGTATTAAAGTAAAATATACCCTTTTCATTGTTTATATTTTTTGATTAAAATATTGTATAGAAAAATCAACCAATTCTTTTGTAGAAAATAACATAGACTCTGCACTTCCGATTTTACCAACACGAACTCTCTTTAATTCTAAAAACTCTTTTCCGATTTGTGGGAAATAGGTACTATTATCATTAGCCATATCTGCGATTTCTACCCATTTTTTACGGTTATCTTCTATAATTTGATATTTACTTTTTGTAAGTCTGGGATTATTTGATAAAGATTCTCCAAAATGTAACATGGTACATCTATTGAAACCAACGCCTAACAATAAGATTTTAAAGTCATTATTATATATTTTTTCATAGGGTGTGTTTATGCTTTCTGATAATACCAGATTATGTTCTTCAACAATATCTTTTGCCATGGCACCTCTTGCAGAAACAGAACTAATAGGATGATTGCTGCGTAATGAACCATTCCAATTTCTAAATGTTTCTGGAATAGCTCCCATTGTAGTAGGTGTATTCTTGATATTAAATAGGGGTAAGTTTTTGGCAATTTTTGTAGACCACTTTTTTGGAATGTTATCATCACCCCATTGTGTAGGATGCAAACAATATGGTGTTGCAGCTGGCATTACTAGTGTTCCTTTTTCACCGATTAATTCTACTAAAGCTTCGACTACAGTATACGCACCACCAATAACCCATCCTATTTTGCTTAATGATGAATGAACCATAATATTGACTCCTTCTGTTATGCCAATTTTTTTTAAATCATTCAATACATCTTTTTTTGATATAGGAGTTGTGTTATTGAATTTTATGGGTTTCATTTCAAATCTTTATTTAATAGTTTTAAACATACCAGGTGCGTTTACCTCTCTAGCTTTGTAACCAAATTTTTCATAAAAACCCTTCACCCCATTAGCCGCTATTAAGCCAATAAATGAATTTGATGAAGTGTTTAACGTTAAATATTGCTCTATTTCTTTCATAATTAAATTTCCAAAACCCATGTTGTGATATTGTGGTAAAACCATAATATCTTGTATGTAGAAATATATAGCACCATCTCCAACAACTCTACCCATAGCCGTAATCTTGTGGTTTTGATAAATACATACAGAAAACAACTCATTGTTAAGGGATTTTTCGACTACAGATTTTTCTATATAACTCCAACCTACGGCCTGTCTAAAGAATTGATACTCTTCGGCACTCAATTGATTTTTTTTAATTACAATATTTTTCAAATACATTTCTACTTACTTATGTTCCACTTAAAAATTCCTTTATTATATAGATCAGCACCTAAATTTGTATAAAATTTAATTGCTCTAGTATTATCAACCTCAACTTCCCATCGAATAGAATCAATTTCTAAATGTTTTCCAATTTCCTTTATTCTATTCATTAAAGCTTTTCCAATTTTTTTGCTTCTAAATTTCTCTAGAATAAACACATCGTCTACATATAAGTAATTCTTGCCTAGCCATATAGAATAGTTGTTGTAATAACTTAAATATCCAGCAATTTCATTTTGGTAATAAGCTAATAAAACTTCAAACTTGTTGTTGTTATCATCAAGTGCTTTGGCAAGCATATCAGGGTTAGTTTTTAGATTTTGTAGTTGATGATGATGCATCGCCAACCCTTTAATTAGCTTAAATAGAACTTCACTATCTTCTGGTTTTGCATTTTTTATTTGTATCATAAATACTCTACTATTCTTTACGTATTATTTGCTTTTTATTAGGAAAATGATAAATAATTTTAATCTATAAAATTTTTAATGATTTTTATGAATTCTTCTGGTTGTTCCCACCATATTTCATGACCTGCATTTTTAATAAAAAAATATTGGCTATTTTGATATAGTGCCACATATTCGAAAGCAACACTATATGGGATATAATCACACTGACCTTGTAATACTATTATTGGGGTTTTTAACTTTTTAATTTTTTCTCTTATTGGGTCTATATCGTCATCATTATTGGTTGCCATAAAAGCATAAAAACCTCCACCACCTTCTTCTGGCAAAACATTCTTTGTGTCACAGACCATACCTTTAGTAAATTTTGAGGCGAGTGTATTTAAGACTCTATCCATCTGTTTATCTGAAACTAATTTTTTATCGAGAAGCAATGCTCCTGTAGTAGCTGTTAATGCTTTTGGCTTAAAAGCTACTTTATTTACATCGTTATTAAAATTATATGGTTCAATAAAATTTAAAGAATCAGGAACTTTATAAATTGAATCTAAATCGATGTATTTTTTGTTAACTACTAAAGGTGGTGAAATTTGCCCTGGAGCAGAGAAAACAATTCTGTCAATAGTTTTTGGATATTTGGAAGAATAACTAACGATGATATTACAACCAAATGATTGTCCAATTAGTATGACTTTTCCTTTGTTAATCTTTTGTGTGATGATTTCATTCAAATCTTCAACATGCGATTTAAATGTTACATCAGTAAACTTTTCTAATCTATCAGAAAGGCCAGAACCTCTTTGGTCATATAAATAAACTTCATGCCCCAATTCTGTTAGTTGATCTAATGTTTTTATAATGCTTGAGTGTACATAACCACCCGGCCCACCATGAAGAAATACAACAGGAGCTTTATTTTCGCTACTATTATATAGCTTTCTGGAAGGTAAATAGTGATAGGCTATTTTAAATCCTTTTTCCATATTCCAGAATTGAGTATTATCTCTTGCTTTTATAGCAGTAATTATTTCTTTTTCCGGAATTAATGTTAATGTTATAAATACTGTTATACACAGAAGAATCAGATAGCCTAACCACTTGAGTATTTTTTTAACTACTTTCATTAGTTATTAATTGTTTTTAGTTAATTAGTATTAGATAGCCTTTTAATAACTTTAACAGCATTTCTATTATCTGGGTTTAATTCTAAAGATTTCTTATAGTTGAATAAAGCTGCTTCTTTTTCGGTATTTAATAGATAGGCTTCTCCTAGGCTATCGTAAACATTTGCCGAATTTGGGTAATATTCAACATTGAGTTTAAAGATTTCTATAGCCTCTTTTAACTTATCTTTTTTTATAAGTTGATAACCTAATCGGTTAAGATATGATTCGTCATAATCATATTGGTTAGCGTTATTTTCATGAACTTCTCTGTATTTTTTTATAGCTTTTTCAATACCAACTTTATAAATGAGTTTAGCAATAAATTCATTACTTTTAATTTTAGGCATTTCATATGGAAATCCGTAAAGGATTTTTGTTAAAGACTGATTTAATTCTGGTCTGTACTGAGAGCTATTGTTGCTTAACATGATTATTTTATTTCCTTCGGTATTACCAAAAAATATTGAATTGGAAAAGCCAACAAATTCACCAGAATGAGTAAGTGATTTGTAAGATAATACGGGTAGTTGTTTTACAAACCAACCAAAACCATAAGGAGCTTTTTTATTATTCTTTAATATTGGGGTTTCGTATACTTCTGTAAATGTTTCTTTTTTGACTAATGTATTGTCAGATAATGCCTTGAGCCATCTGTATAAATCTTTTGTAGTGCTGTATATACCTCCATCACCAACTGTATTAAAAAATACCAACACATCATTTGGTAGCATTGTCTTTCTATCAATGTCTAATTTATAACCATAAGCTCTGTTTTTTGATGCATTATTATTTTTGGCATTATACACATAACTGTTATCCATTTTTAATGGCAAAAAAATGTGTTCATCCATAAATTCTGAATAACTTGAGTTAGTTATATGTTCAATAAGCATTGCTAATAGCACATAATTTGTGTTACTGTAATTAAAGTGATCTCCCGGAGTAAATTCTAGTTTAGGCTTAGTGGCTTTTACTAGATTATACACATCTTGGTTAGTAATAATTTTTCCTTTTTCTTTGAATCTTTTTAGTATTTGCTCTTTATTTTTATTAAGAAAACCTTGATATTCTGGTATACCAGAGGTTTGATTTAATAGATTTCTTATGCTGATATTTTTATATGGGAAATCTTTTAAGTGCGAAATCACCAAATCATTATAGTTTAATTTCCCTTTTTCTTTGAGTATCATAATACCCATTGCAGTAAATTGTTTACTTAATGAGGCCAGAAGAAACTGTGAATCCGAAGTTAGTGGAGTATTTAAATCTTTACCATTAAATCCAAATGATTTTTCATAAATAATAGCATTGTTTTTTCCAATCACCAACACATTTCCGTTAAACATGTTGTTTTGATAACAGTACTTTAGAAGTTCATCAAATTCTTCTTTTTTATTTTGATCCTGTGCTAAACAACCTACAGTATATATGGGCAATAGCCATAATAAAATTAAATGTAATTTTCTCATTGTTACTTGTTTTATTCGCTAATGTATATGGACTACCGGTTCGTAAAAATTTTATTTTTTAAATAACATTTTGTAATGTTTATACAGCATTTTTTGGAGTCTGAATGTTATTTGAATTGTCGTTTAAGCCGTTTATAAGCCGTAAACGGTAGTTCATAAAAATGTAATAGGCAGAAAATGGTAATTTAGTATTTTGTAGTTCCTTATGAGAAAGCACTTAAAAAGATTTTGGGTATTTTATTTTTTGGTAGTACTACTATTATGTATTCCTGTATTCTTATCAGAAGAAATAGAATATATTATTTGGGCTATTTCAAGCGTTTTGATAATATCGATCTACTTTTTTATAGATATTTTCATTCAAAATAAGAGGGAAAAAAAATTAAAAGAAGAAAAATTAGTATCTGAACTACAATTATTAAAAGCTCAAATAAATCCTCACTTTTTTTTCAATACATTAAATAACTTATATGGATTAACAATTAATAAATCAGATAAAGCACCAGAATTGGTGCTTAAACTATCTGAAATGATGCGTTATACCATTTATAAAGGGAGAGAAGATTTTGTGAGTATTGAAGACGAAATAAATTATATAAAAGCATATATATCATTACAAAAAATTAGATTAAAAAAGAAAGTAGATATTATTTTTACTCAGGATATTATTAACCCAAAAACAAAAATTGCTCCCTTATTATTTATTATTTTAGTTGAAAACGCATTTAAGCACGGTGTTGAAAAAACAATAAACAAAGGATATGTTAAAATAGAGCTCTTAGAGAGTTTAGAAAAAATTCAGTTTAGTGTAGTTAATAATTATGTGCAACAGGCTATTCAAGATGGAAAAAATAAAGGTGTTGGGATACAAAATTTGAATAAAAGGTTACAACTAATTTATCCTAACCAACATTCTATTTCAGTTAAACGGGATGATAAAAATTACAAAGTGTTTTTACAAATAAATAAAAGATAAAATGTTAAACTATATTATCGTTGATGATGAACCTATAGCACATGATATTATAATTTCTCATGCAAAAAATCTATCGAGCTTAAGCTTGGTTGGACAAGCTTATAATGCTTTTGAAGCAATAGAACTTTTGCGATCAAAGAGCATAGACCTTATTTTTTTAGATATAGAAATGCCACAGTTTAAAGGGCTTGACTTTTTAAAAACACTAAATAATGCTCCCAAAGTAATTGTAACTACAGCTTATGAAGAATATGCACTTAAAGGATATGAATTAAATATTGTTGATTATCTTTTAAAACCATTTAGTTTTGAAAGGTTTATGAAAGCCGTAAATAAAGTTGCTATCGACAAAACTTCTGAACAAAATAACTTTTCTGAAAATGCTAAAACATTAGAATCAATATTTGTAAAAGAAAATAATACAACGCATCATATAAAAGTTGAAACTATTAGCGTTTTAGAAAGTATTGGAAATTATGTCAAAATTTATTCAAAGGATAGGACGATAATTACTCACCAAACACTTCTGTATTTTGAACAAAAATTATCCGAAATAAATTTTATAAGAGTTCATAAATCCTTTATCATAAATTTGAAACATGTTTACGTAATTGAAGGAAATCATGTTTTAATAGAAAATCGCAAAATACCTATAGGGAGAACGTATAAAATGAATCTTTCAAAAAGGATTCATATCGATTAACCATTCTATTTATCATTTGTGGTTTTTAGAATTTTTTTTTGCTGTGCGGGCAGAGAGACTCCCTTCGACCAGGCTCAGGATAAACTTCTCGTCTCTTGCAAGTAGCTTAGGCTTTTAGGCATAAAAAAAGCCTCTCATTTCTGAGAAGCTTTTATTTTTTGGTGCGGGCGGAGAGACTCGAACTCTCACACCTCGCGGCACTAGATCCTAAGTCTAGCGTGTCTACCAATTCCACCACGCCCGCATTATAACTTTTACAACACTTAGGACTTTCTGTAAAAGCGAGTGCAAATATACATATTCCTTATAAATCTCAAAGAACTTAAATTATTTTTTTTGAAGAATATGAAAAGTAATAACTAACAATTTAAGAAATCAGGATGTTTTCTTTACAATCTCCTCACTTTTTTAACCCCTACAAATCTAATTTTAGGTGATCAATCAATGTTTTTGATCCTTCAGTATTCATGGTTTTTAATTCTTCGATCATTCTCAGTTTAGTTACTTTAGAATATTGATGAGGTTGATTTTCTGCCACAAAATCATAACCAACTTCAGCAAATAATTGATCCGACCATTTATTACGAATGCAATCAATAATTAGATGAATACGATCGGTTGTACCATTGTTTTCTACACGATGTGGTAGATTAAAATTTCCATACCAGCATTCGCCAACGGTCATAGTTACTTCTTGATGATCTATATAAAAATGAACATCCCGATTTGTAGTGATCGGAATATGAACTCTAAAACTTCTATCTTCATATCCTAAATTATGATCTGTATGCTCTTTTATTTTACTGTTGGGCGAAAGGTTGAGTAAACGAATAGATTCTTTTTCACACTCAAAAAGCGCAGTTATTTCCTTAAAATAAGGGCAGTGATCCAATAGAGGAGTATTTTTGTAATTATGAGCACCAGAGGAGTGAGCATAAATTTGATTCATATCTCCATTAAGAGATCTAAGCGCAATAGATTTCCAATTACCAGAATAATCATTGGTATTAAAATGAGAAGTAAAAGAATAGGACTGACAATGTTTTAAGTCTTTCAGAAGGCGATTTTCAGAAAATAAAAAAGGAAGTTTCAAAAATGCATTCATATTAGTAGATATACTTAAATAGACAACAACTAATTTACTTCATTTTTACTACTTTTAGGCGAAAATAAACTCAGATTCATGCAAAACATACAATCTTACGTTCAAGAACATAAAGATCGATTTATAAATGAGCTTTTCGAGCTACTTAAAATTCCGTCTGTTAGTGCAGATACAGCATATAAAGATGATGTAATTAAAACAGCATCAGAAATTAGCAAAAGCCTTAAAGATGCAGGATGTGATGCCGTAGAAATATGCGAAACTCCGGGGTATCCGATAGTATATGGAGAAAAAATTATAGATAAAAACCTTCCGACAGTATTGGTTTATGGGCACTATGATGTACAACCAGCAGATCCGATAGATTTATGGGATAGCCCTCCTTTCGAACCTGTAATTAAAAAAACAGATATCCACCCCGAAGGAGCCATTTTTGCGAGAGGATCTTGTGATGATAAAGGGCAGATGTACATGCATGTAAAGGCATTAGAAATTATGACCAAAACGAACCAGTTGCCGTGTAATGTAAAATTTATGATCGAAGGAGAAGAAGAGGTAGGAAGCAAAAGTTTGAGTTGGTTTGTAGAACGTAATCAGGATAAATTAGCTAATGATGTAATCTTAATTAGTGATACAGGAATGATAGCCAAAGATGTTCCTTCTATTACTACCGGGTTAAGAGGGTTAAGTTATGTCGAAGTCGAAGTAACAGGACCTAATAGAGATTTACATAGTGGTTTATATGGTGGTGCAGTAGCAAATCCAATCAATATATTAACCAAAATGATTGCTTCTTTGCACGATGAAAATAATCATATCACCATTCCTGGGTTTTATGATAAAGTCGAAAATCTTTCTACAGAAGAAAGAGCCGAAATGGCAAAAGCACCTTTTTCTCTTGATGCCTATAAAAAATCACTAGATATCGGTGCAGTGTATGGAGAAGAAGGATATACAACCAACGAGCGTAATTCTATTCGACCCACATTAGATGTAAACGGAATCTGGGGTGGTTATACAGGAGAAGGAGCAAAGACAGTAATTGCCAGTAAAGCCTATGCCAAAATTTCTATGCGTTTGGTTCCAAATCAAGATTGGGAAGAAATTACAGAATTGTTCAAAAATCATTTTGAAAACATAGCACCAGAAGCAGTAACAGTAAAAGTGACTCCGCATCATGGCGGGCAGGGGTATGTGACTCCAATAGATAACACAGGATATAAAGCAGCTAGTAAGGCATACCAGGACACCTTTGGTAAAACACCAATACCACAACGTAGCGGGGGTAGTATTCCTATTGTTTCTTTATTCGAAAAAGAATTAAAAAGTAAAACCATCCTAATGGGATTTGGTTTAGATAGCGATGCAATACATTCTCCTAACGAACATTTTGGAGTATGGAACTACTTAAAAGGAATAGAAACAATTCCTTATTTCTATAAATATTTTACCGAATTAAGTAAGTAAAGTTTCTATATATCTTAAAATAATAATGGCGTTACCCTGATTTTTTGATCAGGGTCGGGCTATTCGTTATATCTTTTTTGTTATCAATCGAGTGTTTTTTTTAGAAATTTAAGAATAACAAAAAAGGATGTCACTACTATCCCTAACGCACAAAACAACTTCATTAAAATCAACATATAGATAGAATAAATCTTTTAGGTTTTATCTGTTAATTCTATATAATGAGTGAAACAACCTACATGAAAATTGAGGTGTATACTTCTTATCGAAAATGCAAAATATATTGCTTTTTTGCCTTTTTTTAATTGTATTTTTATAAGAGTAAAATTACCCCCTGATTTCTATTTCTTCAAAGTTTTACAGTAAGCATTATTGGCATTAATGTGCATTTAAAAATCAGTTTTTAATAGTAATAAACATTCCGATGAAAAAAACAGTATTAGGTTTTTCGACTTTATTAAGCGTGGCATTCACTTTTGCCCAGACTAATGTTACAGATATCAATCAAACCGGAAAAGGAAATGAGATAGAGGTTTCTCAAAAAGGAGTAAACAACGTATTAAGTATTGCTGAGGAAGGCAATTTTAACAAAGCAAAAGTAGAACAGGGAACACAAGATTCTTCAAAAGGAAATGGTATGATTAGCCAAATTCAAACTGGAGATCAAAACAATGTATATGTTATGCAGCTGGGAGATTTCAATGTAGTACACCAAAATCAATTAGGAAACTCGAATTATGCAGAAGCAATTCAGGATTCATATGTTTTAGAAAGCAAAATACAGCAAACACAGATAGGTAATCATAACATAGCAGTAGCATTTCAGGGAGTTTCTATAGATTTTGTATTTGCCGAAAATTTTAAGAACAGTATTGTACAATCACAGAGAGGAAATTTTAATATAGCACAAGCTAATCAATCTGATACCGAAAATAATATAAGAATCATTATACAAGATCAGGAAGGAGAATTTAATCAGGCCACTGCAAATCAAAATTTCTTTTTAGGACATAAATATAGTATCGAACAGCGGCAATCTGGAGAATATAATAGTGCAGTAGCAACCCAAGATGAAGGAAATTTTAGCCAAAATAATATTGTTCAGGATCAAAAAGGATCAGGAAATACTTTGGATGCTAACCAATCATCACAACCGCATGGTTTAGGAGATAATTCGATTAATCAATCACAAAACGGGAATTACAATAATGCTACTGCAATCCAGAATAATGGATATTCTATTACACAAAATCAGATTGGAGATTTTAATCAAGCTTATGCCCAACAGGAACCACAAGAATTTTCTATAATTGATCAATATCAGGAAGGCATAAGAAATATAGCTTATGCTTCTAAAGATAAAATAGATCAGTTTGGGACACGTCCTTCTTTTATTTCGCAAAACCAGATAGGAGAAGATAATCATGTTTCTGCTACTATAGGAGGTAGAGGTTTTGTGACCCAAAAGCAAGAAGGAGTAAGAAATGATGCTTCTTCAATACATATATATGGCTATAACATTAGGGCTAATCAAAAACAAACTGGAGAGGACAATAAAGTGGTTGTAAATAGCTCATTTAGTTCTTCTTCTCAAGAGTTTGAAGTCTTACTGC
Organism: Aquimarina atlantica; assembly: GCF_000626715.1. Classification (GTDB taxonomy): domain Bacteria; phylum Bacteroidota; class Bacteroidia; order Flavobacteriales; family Flavobacteriaceae; genus Aquimarina; species Aquimarina atlantica. The sequence continues at coordinate 29,053 of NZ_AQRA01000019.1, forward strand.
AACAAGATCAAGTAGGAAACTATAATGAAGCTACAGCTATACTACAAAATGGAATTGATACTAAGATCACACAAACCCAGGAAGGAGAAAGGAATGCAGTAGTAGCCCAGAGTAATGGGATTGGAAATGAAATATGGAGTATACAAAAAGGAGGATTTAATGTTATTGAACAAACTCAGGATAATATAGGTTCTAGAGCTATTGCAGCTCAGTACGGTAATAGTAATTCAATTCTTCAAACTCAATCCAAAGGAGGTGTTAATATTATGGAAGCTACACAAAACAATATGCAATTTAGTGGAGAAGAGAATCTTTTATCTCAGTTACAACACGGAAATACGAATATGATGGTTTCTGCTCAAGATGGATCATTTAACACTACATATGCGACTCAGATCGGAGATTCTAATAGCTTTAATACAAAACAAATTGGTAATGCTAATAGTTTAACAGCTTCTCAAGAAGGCACTTCGTTATCGGTAACGATAATTCAAGAAGGAAATGGTAATAGTTCGGTTATTTCTCAATGATTTATTACAAATTTGATTCAGTTTATCAATAATTAATAGGTTAATAAAACAAGCAAGCACCCTTAGTATAGGGTGCTTATTTATATTCTTTTGTTTGTTAAAAATCAACAGTAATTATGCTTTAACCTTATGGTTTTGATAGTATAAATGTTAAAATGATGTGAAACAGGTAACATAGTACAGTGTTTGGTTATAATAGTATAACTCTAAATGCTTCAATAGTTTTAATTTTCGTTATTAACTATAACACAAAATCAATACGATTATGAAAACTAAAATTATTATTTTAGCAGCTATGCTATTTACCTATGTTTCGTCGCTTAAGGCGCAGCAACCGGTAGATGCAAAAAGATGTGAGGCTAGTAAGGCCAATGCGCATATTTTTTCGGCAAATCCTAAAGCAAAAGCCGAATATGAAAACTTCAATAAGTTTACCAAAAATTTTGTTCAGAGTAAGGCTTTTTCTCAAAAAGCAGCAGAAACGTATACTATACCTGTAGTGGTTCATGTATATGGTACTACTCAACACGGGAAGACGGTTGATTATGATAAGATAAAAGGAGCTCTTGATGCGTTAAATAAAGATTTTAACGGACTCAATGATGATTTTAATTCAATTGATCCCGTTTTTGATGGGCGTAAATCAACACTAAGTATACGATTTGCGTTGGCTAAAATTGATCCTAACGGAGGTAGTACCAATGGAGTAATTATCCACCCTGTAGCTTCTGGAATGGGTAATTATAGTAGTCCAGTTGTTGCAGCAGATGCCTGGGATAATTATAAATATATGAATGTATATATTACTGGTGACCTCTACGGTGATGGAGTGGCAACAAATTCTGGAGTAGCATGGTATCCGAATACAACAATGTCTGATGCAAATATTGCAAGAGTAGTATATAACGGGCGATACTTGCATGGGAACACTAATAAAGAGTTTGCATCTGTTTTTACACACGAATTCGGACATTGGCTTAATTTAATACATACTTTTGAAGGTGGATGTGATGACCCTAATGGAGATTATGTTAGTGATACACCAAAAGAAGATACGGATTCTGGTGATGATGGATGTGTTGTCGGAGCAAGTGATTGTGGGAATTTGATTAACTATGAAAATTATATGGGATATGATTCTGCAGCAGGTTGTGCAAAAATGTATACTCAAGGGCAAGTAAATAGAATGCTGGCAGCATTAGAACACCCAACAAGAAAACCATTATGGCAACCAGCTAACCTGGTGGCTACAGGGGTAAATCTTACCGGTGCCTCACTAATAGTAAATAATAATACTGTAGAAGAATCATTATCTAATAATGGAACCTTAGTAGATGATTCTTATGATATAGATATACAAGGTGGTACTTTTTCATTAAGTTCTGGAACATTAACACAAGGAACGCATTTTACATCAAGCCTTCCTCAAGGATTTTCGGCTAGTATAACGGTAATAAACAATACGAAATTAAGGGTAAAATACAGTGGGACTACTAATAATCATGGATCTGCAGATAATGCTTCAGGTACAATCACTCTTAAAAATGCGATTATTTCAGGCGGAACAAGTACATTAAATTCTGATAAAGTAATATTTAACTTCTCATTTTATGATCCTTTTAAAGTAGTTTATGTAGATAATAGTGATCTTACAGTTGATGCCACTACGGTATGGAAACCATTTACAGATGCTAATATTCCATCCTTGGGCGGAGGAACAAATTACGGAGGGTTATTTTACAATGCTTCTGGGCATCCAAGTGGCCAGCCTGCATTGCAATTTGAAACCTATACAGCTGCAATGATTACTGTAGGAAGTACAAAAAGGGTTGCAAATTTACCAGCAGATACACCAATTAGTACTACTAGTAATTGGGTAGATGGAGGAGCATATCCTGATTTACATGAGATTAGAACAAATTCATATACCAATTGGGATGGGCAAACTGGGTATGCAGGATTTAGATTTATTAAAAATGCCAAAGAATACCACGGTTGGCTTCGATTTCAGGTAAATGCTAGTGGAAACTCATATACATTATTAGATTATGCATATAGTACAGAGCCTTATGGTACTATTAAGGCAGGAAGTAAAGAATTGGAACCAATCCCTACCTGTAATGACGGTATCCAAAATGGAGATGAAACGGGAGTAGATTGTGGTGGATCATGTGAGCCTTGTAGTACGCCGATAACATACTGTGATTCTAACGGAAAAAGTGTATCAGACGAATATATCGGTAGAGTACAACTAGGAACAATTGATAATACTTCTACTGGTTCTACAGGAGGTTATGCAGATTATACTTCGGTATCTACTACATTATCTAAAGGAGCTTCTCATACTATTACTATTACTCCAACCTGGAGATCAACAGTATATTCTGAAGGATATACTGTATGGATAGATTATAACCAGGATGGAGATTTTGCTGATGCCGATGAGCAGGTATGGAGTAAAGCAGCTTCAAAGGACACTCCTGTAAGTGGTAGTTTTACGATCCCATCTAGTGCCAAAAACGGAAATACCAGGATGAGAGTATCTATGAAATACAATGGTATCCCAACAGCATGTGAATCTTTTGATTATGGAGAAGTAGAAGATTATACTATTACTGTAGGAACCGGAGGAGGATCTGATCCTACCTGTACAGATGGTATTCAGAATGGTGATGAGACCGGAGTAGATTGTGGAGGTTCTTGTACTCCTTGTGCTACTAATGATGGAGTGGTGTATGTAGATGTAAATGATATTACTGTAAATTCTTCAAGTACCTGGGATTTCTTTAGAATAGAAGTTGGAGACAACAGCGATTATGGAGCATGGTACACCAATAATTCAGTACGATTGGTTACTTATAATAAAGATGTAGTATGCG
>NZ_AQRA01000020.1 GCF_000626715.1 Aquimarina atlantica
TTTGTGCCCCTTCTTTTGTTAGTCAATCGTTTATACCATTTGTATTTTGAATTTTCTTTGCCAGTAGGTTTAAAGTGCAAATGGTATTATATCTTTTTTACTACCATTTTGTCTTTTTGTTTTTGTTTATTCCGCGAAGTCGGGAGACTTTGCGGAGCGGTGATTTGAGGTCGAAGTGTTTTATGTCTTTTAGTTTTGATAGGGCTTCGACAAGCTCAGCCTGACATTGCGTTATTTTTTAGTTCATATGTTACCTTGAACCCTTAGATAAACTCGGGACACGCCTGTCGAAAGGCTTTCGATCTTTGAGTTTTGATTACACTTCGACAGGCTCAGTGTGACAATATTATTCTACTACTATTTTTCTAACATACGTTTTACCGGGAATTTCTAACAGCAGGAAATAAATACCTGATGATAAACTACCTTCTAGATTGAAAGGGATATTGTATTCAGACGCACCATCATCCTGATGCCTATATAATACACTATTATTAGCAACATTAAAGAGTTTGATGTCGATAGATATTGGTTCTTTAAAGGTTAGTTCGGCAGCAAAGTTTCCGCGAGTAGGGTTAGGAAAGATTTTATACGTTTTTAGTTTTTCTTTCCCTTCGGTTTCTTCTTTAAAAACACGTTCTCTTATCGTTATGTTTTTGGTATATGATTCTTGACACCCGATAGCATTAGTAGTTTGTAGTGTGATATCAAAACTTCCTGTTTCAGTAAATTTGATTTCTGCATATTCTCTGGTAGACTCTATTATTTCTGCATTATCAGGAATAATCCACTCTACTGTAATAGGAGAAGGATTACTTACATCGACAATTACAAAGGATTCATCTACAAAAATATCCGAGGGTACAACAAATTCTGGTGCAATAGAGGTTTGTGTAGCTGTAATCTGTATACTACTACTGATTAGGCACCCTAATCCGGTAGTTACAACTACGGTATATACTCCAGATTCTGATAATGATACATTAGGAGTATTGGCACTAAACCCATTATCAGATTCCCATCGGTAGGTTGCCAAAGGATCCCCTATAGTGGCATCTACTGTATGCGATTGTCCTTTGCATAACATTGTATTTTCTCCAAGATCGATATTCCATTGTAACGAAGGATCTGTAATGCTTATAATTTTTTCTAATATCGGATTTATAATATCACATCCGTTTTGATCTTGTACAGTTAGGGTATATACTCCCTGGCTTAGATCATTGATCACAAAAGCAGTACTGTTATTTGGGATATTATTAATTACTTTGTTGAATCCTGGGTCTCCATCTTTTGCCATGCTAATCATGTAAGTTCCTGTCCCACCTATGATATCGAGTGTAATGCTTCCGGAAGCTTGTCCTATACATAATGCTTCAGTAGTCACAATATTTTGGATTAAAAAAGGAGTGGGTTGTATAATCTCGATATCACCTGAGATTAATAATGGATTAGTGTTACCGGGATCTTGCAGATTATCTTTGACTTGCACACGATATATACCGCCAGATAATCCAGAAGCTACGAATTCCTGAGCAGTCCCTAATATTACAGAACTCCCAAAAGGTTCAAAAGTACCAGTATTATTTCTAAATAATACCTGATATTGATAATCGGGTAGCCCGCCCTGTACATTAGCTTTGATTATACCATCATTATTAGTTTGATCATTATCCCCACAGCTAACATCATTTTTTTCGGTGGTTATAAATTCTAATATAGGAGGTTCATTAATAACAAAATCACTGATTGTCGAGCATCCTTTATCATCGGTAACAGTTAAGGTATAGGTATCTGCTGATAAATTGGGCAGATTGATTTCATATCGATCAGGCCCTGATTGTGCTACCCCTGATCCACCTGCCACATTTGCCCCTGATGAATTTTCCCAGCTAAAAGTATAAGACCCATTACTAAGAGGAGTTCCTCCCGTTATGGTTGCATTGGCATACCCATTACTAGCTCCGTTATAAGTAGTGGGTGCCTCATCTATTTTGGTAATAACAATAGCAGAAGCGGCCGGGTCAATGATTTCGGTTACAACACTATTACCTCCCGATGTACCGAGGCATTGATTGGTATCTCGTACTTTAATATCATAACTCCCTGCACTTTTGGGAATACTCACACTGGTTCCTGTAAAGGAAATCCAATTATTATCACCATTAATTTCATAAAAGTAAGGAGGTGTTCCATTAGATACATTGTTTATAATAATACTCCCATCATTAGTAGGGCCTTGGCCTACGGTACAGGAGGGATTGGTGTGATCGGTATTGAAGGTAACAGGAATCTTATCATTATAGGTAAATGTTTCGGTAGAGGATATAAACCCGGCAACCAATACCCCATTAACTTGCATTTGATATTGCACTCTATAGGTATCCCCTTCCTGCAAAACATTTACATTGTTGAAGGTATATTTTGTTCCCCCACTTACATCTGTAGATTGATTGGTGTTTTGTACTAAAATCAAACTGCTATTAGAGACATCAATAATACTGATGGTAGAGAAGGTTTCTCCGGTATTAAGGGGGCGATTAAAATTAACCTCAACACTTACAGGGTCGCCAGTACATTTTGGTGGATTGTAATTAAGACTTGTAATTAATGGAGCACAAGAAGAATACCGAACAGTTAAGGTATTGCCCGAAAACTGACCTTTGTTATACCCACCAACTCGGAATAAAATATCGGTTTCCAGAAAGTTTTCATGCGTTGGGCCGATGATTTGCTCTATTGTAGCATTCACCTGTCTACCGTGATTAAACCCAGAAGGAAAATCGATCCAATCGGTGCCGTTAGTAGAGTACTGCCAGTTATAGGCAACATTTGGGAACCCACTGGTTGCTCCTAAGCTTAATTGACTACCTATACATAAGTTACCACTTCCATTTAATCTAAAAATAGAATTTATATTTGGGATTAGACTTGCAGATATATTGGTCACTCCACATGCTTGGGTGCTTATAGAATGACTTGTGATCATGCCATCTCGGGAACTATTTGAAATTATATCTCTCTGCTCACAAATTAAAGGAAAATTCCCAATAATACCTGTTGCGTTTAATTGAAAGGAATTAAAATCTCCAATAGTGTTTGTTGTATTTATTGTAATAGGTATAGTAGCTGGGCCATAAGTTCTATAGTCAACACCATCAATAATAATTTTAGCCTCTCCTAAATGAAAACGAGGAGAGGTCTGTCCCTGAATGTTTCCTGTCAATTTTAAAGTATAATCCTGTGCTATACTATAAAAGGAGCATAGTATCATAATCAAAAAACATACTATCTTTTTCATCATCTTAATATTTTATTTTAATGGTAGTATACCTAGAATAGGTGCCGTCATTAAACACAGCCCTGATAATATAGGTATAGTTAGAATTAATGGTAAGCCCTGTATCGATAAATCGTTTTGTTCCTGGGGGTAATATCCTATATAAAGAAGAAGGTTTTTCGTTTACAGCACGGTATAGTTCTAATTCTGATACATTAGGGTTTTTATAACGCCAACTTAACTCAATGGTTTTTTCATTTTCATTTACCGATCCATAGAAACCTTTTATAACAGATTTTAATGTTGTTTTTGGGATCACAACAGATACCGGTGGTGCAGGAGTAGACTCCAGGCCGCTTTGATCTCTGGCAAGTATGGTATAGCTATAATATTTTCCTTCTTCTACTTTGGTGTCATTATAGGTGGTATTTTTAAATTTTTCACTTTGAAATATCAGACTCCAATCCAGATCATCTTTTCCTTTTCTATAGATATAATGAGCCTCTACATCTTCACTAGAACTATTGGCCCATTCTAATAGTACAACGCCATCTTTAATGGTATAGGATGTAAAAACGGGAGCAGTTGGCGGAATTACATCTGGTTTTATCAACTCTAATATTTCTGAAGGTTCAGACTTGTTATATCGTTGATCTACTGCAATAATTCTATAATATACTTTAGTGTTTAAACTTTTTACTTTTACAGTGTCTGTAAATGTGTAATTTTTATGAGGAGATTCTGTTAATTGAGAATATTCTTCGTGTTGTAGATTTCCCCGGTATATCCTATATCCCATAAGATCCTCTTCGGTGTTAGGTTTCCATTGTAGTTGTACAACACCTGTGCTATCCACTTTTCCTTCTAGACCTACAGGTTTTTCAGGAGGGATAGAATCTACAGGTTGTACCAACATAGCAAAAGAGTCTCGTTGATTATTATTTTTACCATTTGCGGTTATTTTAAAATAATTGGTAGCTCTTAATTTGGTGTACCTTACTTTTCTCGAAGTTGGAGAAATATGGGTTACTACAGGTTTATACCCTCCACGATCTGTATCAGACCGTTTTAATGTAAATCCTGTAATATCTTTATTTCCTTCTTCCGGGAAGGTCCAGGTGAGTTCTACGTCACTTTCTGATGTGATGTGTTTTGTTTTTAGGTGCGGAACATATTTCAATACTTTTTTCCCTTCTCCGGATACTACATTAGAAGCAGGGCCTATTTCACCAAAAGAAGAAATTCCTTTAATTCTATATATGTAATTCTTATCATTTGTAATAGAATCAATATATATAGTACGGTCGTTTTCTGATTTTTCTTTGTTGATTGCAGCATAAGGAATATCTCCTAATCTGGTAAATGTACTTCCGTTTTCAGAGCGTTCGATAATATAACTGTTGTAGGTGTTTTTCAACAATTTAGAATCCCAGCTAAGTAAGGTGTTTCCATCCTGAAAAACTCCAACAAAGTCTACAGGTTCTGGTAAGGGCTCGTAATCAATAATTCCAATATATACTCCTCTTTCTTTGGTTTCTAATTCAAATTGAGGGATATTAGAAATTACTTTGTAGAGGTATTTTTCATTAGGTTTTACATTGGTATCAATATATCCCAATCCAGCTTTTTTAGCGATTTCAAAGTCTTGATCTGCGGCATATAATCCAAAAGCAAACCGTTGTTGTTGTTCCTCTGCTTTGTTTATAATAGAAGCAAGACCACCACCACCTTCTACTACAAAACTCTCTCCCCAGAGTGCTTGCGCCATTATTGCACCATTATCACTAGTTTCTGCAATACCTTCCCACTCCATCATAGAGACGGGCATAAACTTTTGACCTATAATCAATTTTTCGGGAGTGGGTAATGTTTTTCGATCTCGGGAGATAGTATACCGCTCTAGTGTGTACCCGTAGCGATTCCCTTTACGCCAGGCAAGAGGTGTGTTTAGAGTCCAGCGCAATAAAATTCTATCCTCTTGTGCTCTCGCTATAACTTTTACTTCTGGTAATTGTTCTTTGGATTGAGCAAAAGAGAACTTTTGGCCAAAGAGAAGAATGAGTATTACTATTCCTATTTTTTTATTCATTTTTATGTTTTTCAACCTTTTGTTTTTATAAGGACTTCGACAGGCCTGTCCTGAGTTTATCGAAGGACTCAGCCTGACATTGCGTTTTTTATTTTAGTTTGTGTGTCACCCTGATTTTGAGGTTGCTCCGCAAAGCCTCCCGACTTTGAGCTATGTATTTTACTTTGTGCCCTTCTTTTGTTAGTCAATCGTTTATATCTTTTTTACTACCATTTTGTCTTTTTGTTTTTGTTTGTTCCGCGAAGTCGGGTCGGGAGACTTTGCGGAGCGGGGTTAATTTGGGTTTTTAAATATAAATGTTTCACTGGTTCCGACACGGTTTCCGGGTAAAACATAAGTCATTTGGGTTACATAATTACCTGGTTTTATATAAGGAAAAATTCCGTTAATAATATAATCGAATTGTTGTATTACCCCCTGATAACTTTGAGGATTGGTATTAAAATCGTCTGTGATTTTATATTGTAAATCAATAAAATCTGCTTTATACTGGGCTGGTAAATTATACCTATACGCCAACCTTGTATTTAAAAGTGAATTTTTTGGATCATTCTCTAAATAGGACTGATACCAAGATAAGGGATCAATTGCTTTTGTTGGAGGGAAACCTAATATTGATATATCTCTATCAACTGCAAATTTTTGATGTAAAGGATAGTTTTTATATATCAATGGGTAAATTTCATTTCGATAATATGTGTCATTTAAAATAGCTTCCACTTTTATAAGGGGGATACCATCGGTATATATACTACCAGATAAATCAGTTACTTCAAAAGCTTCAGTGTTTTTAATTTCTGCTTGAAGCGCATGAATATCGGCATATATGATTTCTCTAATCCCTTTGACCAAAGTTTTTCTTTTTATCTTCTCTTTAAACGTATTATGAATACTAGTATTAAACTCATAAGAAAGCATCTCTATAGTTTCAGGATTTGTGGTGAGTCCATCGATACTTACATTTTTTATTTCGATTGTATTTTCACCATCCCCAGCAGTTGTATACTTTTCTTTTACCGTACTCGAAGTTGCACTTGGGGGTAATGTAAGTAGTTTTAAGGTATATGCTTTAGCATTTTTGATGTCTGGTAAAGGAATCATCACTTTTTTATCTCCTGGATTATAAGACACAGAACTCTCGATAGCCATATCATATTCATCTGTAAAATAAGAACGCTGAGACCATCCAGCATCTAAGTTAAATAAATAGGCTTGCCCTCTTTTTAATTTTATATAGCCTTTGTTGTATTCTTTGGGAAAGAAATATTTTTGCCCAATTACAGGATAAGAATATGCGATATTCGTTTTTGGAATATAATCTGGTGCAGTTCCTGTGGTAAATGTAATATTTTCTTCTTCTTTTAGGACTTCTCCATTATAAGTAGCAGGAATCCATTTTCCATTTACTTTCTCTTCAAATGTTACTGATACATATAAACTCATAGGGGTTTTTGGCGGTAGTATTTCATTAGAAGTAAAACTTAAAAGATCATTACTATCATTCAATGCCTGTTCACCTACAAGTATTGAACCTTTATCGTCTTTTATCCAAAAATCATCTAGCTTAAAACGATAATAGTGTATCTTATATTCTTCATCTTCAACTCTAATTTCATTACCTATTTGCATATTAAATGCGACCTGAGGTACTGCAAATACATCTACTTCATTGGTCTTGTCACGAGGGGATATATCGGCAATGATTTTGATATCGGCCAGAGGTGAGCCTCCACTAATCAGTTCACATTCTTTACCAAATTGCATCTCAAATCTGAAACTCCCTTTTACCAGTCCTCCCAATAAATTATAATACCCTCCGAGGTATCCTCTAAACCAAACTGGATTTGGGAGTTTGGCTTGCATTAATGTAGCTGCTCCTGCTTCTATAATCGGAATTCTTTTGCGTTTACCAAAGAGTTTAAAACTAATTCCCATAGAACCTTGTAGGTAGACATAGCTTTGTCCGTTGGCATACCATCCATTCACACCAATTTGACCACTACCTTTACACATAGCATCTCCATAATCTTTTACCATAATATCGAAACCGAAACCTGCATTAAATCGAGCATAAAACATTAAGAAATTCATATCCCCAGTATCAAATTCGAGGCTTGCACCAAAGGCTACGCCACGACCAGCAGCTAGTGCATTTTCATCACGCATATAATCTAGTATTTCGGCATCTAGTCCAAGTATTTTTGCCACCTGAGCGGGAGGAGGAGGGGATGGAGGCATATAATCTCCCATCATAAAATAACTCTTGGAGGTTAGTGCTACACTTCCGATTCCGATTTTAACACCAATAGGATCTGCCGGAGTACCAATATGAATGTACCATTCTCCAGGCCCAAAATGTATCACTGCCCAGGCAGCGCGCCCTCCTGGACCAACTCCCTTAAATACACCTCCCAGAACATCGATATATAGTTCAAAAGTGCCGTGAAATGTTTTTGCTGTAAAATCAAATTCTATTGCCATATAAGCATTAAGGCCTTTTTGACCGGTCATTACTGCTGGATAAATGGCTTTTGAAGCTCCGATAAGATCGGTTTCTTTGAGTTGATTCTCTACGGCATCTGGCATTGCAGATTCATTTTCTACAATCCCGCCAAAATTTTCTGATATTTCGTCTCCTGCATCATCAAAACCGGGAATTTGTAACATATGTGCTTCTCCATAAAGGCTAACCCGATTAATTCCTCCATGTCTATTGAATGCCATTTCGAAACCAAACCCACCGTTGACCAAACTTTCTCCTTTGGTTATCGAGAAGAGCATCATGGCTTTTACCGTTAATCCAGAATCTCTATCGGGGACGTAATTGAGCCCAGATGATCCTATTCCTATATTAGAACTAAATCCATCTTTTCGCATTCGATAGGAGGCACCACCACCAAATCCGGTAATTGCAAATACAGGGGGGATAGGAATGGTTAGCCCTTCGACCAGTCCATCGATATACCAATATCTAAACTCTTTTTTACCAAAGGTAGCACTAATGGTTACAGCAATTCCTCCTGTAAAAGTGGCTTTGACCATTCCCGCAAACCCATCACCATATACCGGGTCATCGTCTCTAAATTCTACAAAACCTTCTATTTTGAAGCCCATATCGGCTGCAATCTCTACGCGCCGAAGTTTTACACGTTTAAATTTCCACTTCTCAAATCCATCACCTTGTTTTAGATCACCTTCAATCGATAAGCTAGCATTACCACTAAAGCCGGCATTATCCATCAGGTTAATTGCGATGGTAAAATCTAAGGCTGCAATATTATCTTTTGCTCTAATCCCAATTTCTGATATGGTTACAGGAAAATTAGCGACCTTAACTTCACCTGTATAACCTGCATGACCAATTTTGATAATTGGGCTTATCGTTTGTAATTGGAAATCTTGAAAAGTAATCCCTTCAAAATCTGCAGTTGCTGTAGCAGAAGTAGAGCCATCATTAGATCCTTTAATCGCCATATTACCATGTAAAAGAGCTTTGGGTCTAAATTTACCTTCACTAAGCCGGAGTTCTATATAACTGTTTTCGGTGAGGGTGGCTTTGGCTTTAAAAATATCAAATGCAATATTGTTTGCCGGACTGGCATTAAGCACATACTCTTCGTTAACAGGATCAATTAATGCATTATATACTAATACGGTAGTACTGTTAGATTCGTAGTCGAGAGCTATTAGTTCACTTTTTTCTTTTCCGTTTTCGTCTTTAGTTATTTTTGTATGGGTACCAGAAACGGTTTCTGTAGTAACGGGCAATACCATTGCACCACCAAAACCAGCTCCTGATAAATCTCCTGCCACGAAACTTAACTGAATCCTATCTACCGAGAATTGCCATCCATCTGCGTTTCCTGTATTAAGAGGAAGTATATTTTCACCCTTAAAAGTTCCTGAAACTCCATTGTTATCAATCAGCATTTTTTCTGCTCCAAAAGAGATACGTTTATCACTTCCTTTTCTTTGAAATTGTGGAGGAAGGACTATTGTAACAGATTCTACATATACACCTCGCCATAAATCTTCTTCACCAGAAATCAAATAGGTTTGTTGATAATCATCAGTAGGCCATTGCATATTTGGTGAATTTCGCGTATCACTAAAATCAAAGATGGCAGTATTTAACTCAAAAATGGTGTTTTTTAGTTTGGGCACCTGGAATCTGGGGAGCGTGACTTCTACCAGAATATCATTCCAATCTGTAGCGACAACTTCAAAACTGGTCGTTACCTTTTTCTTAATATTTGTTTTTCCAATGGTAGAATTGTCAATAGTATTATCAGCTTTTACAGGCAATATTTTTTTTCTGGAAAACTCTACATCTACTGCCAGTCCTAATTCCTTAAATCCATCACAATCGATAGTGACATAGGTTTTTTTATCAAGATCACCTGTTTTGAGATCAAAACCTCCTTTAAGAACCATTAATATATTCTTTCCTTGAAACGGAACGCCTACATCACCGAGAAGTACCAAATTAGCATCACCAAATAAACCGCCTTTATGAGATAGTTTTACATTACTGGCACCAAAAAATAATTCTCGTTGTTTACCGGTCTTATCGATTTGTGGTAATTTAATACGGACGAAAATTTCTAACTCAGAATACTCTTTACCAATCTTGATCTGGCTAACTCCCATAATAAATTCTGAGCTACCTATCTCTTTCTTTATTCCTATGGGTAAGGTTACAGGAGTTTCGCCAGTGATATAATCGGTAAGGCTTTCTAAAAATTTATTTCCTGCAACCAGCGTGTCGATTACACTTTTGGCTTTTGTTCTAAGGTTATTTGCTGCCGTATCACTTTCAAAACGGGTATATAACTCATCTGGAGCAAATTCTTTAATAGTAGTTTTTTTGACTAACTGTTTTATATCTTTCTCGATTTTGGCATCCAGATTTGCAAACGAACGGCGCATCATTACCGGAGGTAATGGTGCGGTAGTTGTTTCTTCTGAAACCGGTTTTTTGGTATCTTCATCTCCTATGTTAGCAACCATGTGCAAGGATAGGAGTAGAGTGAGTATAAGTAGGTAGTATGGTTTCATATTTGTTAAAATTACTGTGTCACTGTTGTTGCGCCAAGTCTCCCGACTTTGAGCGCGGTATTTTACTTTATGTTTTTTTAGTCCCTTACTCGTCTTTTTTATTTCTATTTAGACTTTTTGTTTTTGTTTGTTCCGCGAAGTCAGGAGACTTTGCGGAGCGGGGTTTTTATATGGTTTGTTACGGTTTTTTATTATTTTTCTTTTTTGTTTTGAAGCCTCCTAAAATGTATTTCCAAGCCTCATAGCTATTATCAAAACGGTTCCATAATGCAGGGGCTTCTCCTGTGTTCTTATATATTTTGATATTGGTAACTAAAAGTTTAATACCAGAAAGAAAGATTAATCCTCCTGATAAAATAGTAGCGATGCCAAATAGTACACTTAGTATAATCAAAAAAATAGAGATGGGTTTACCTATTACATATTGATCATTTAATATAAGTTTACTCTTACCCATTCGTACTTTTATATGAGATAGTTTTTCTGCTGGGATACATAAAGGAATTTGCTTAATTATGGGTTGTTCTGTAATCAATTTTTCGTGACGTAAAAAATCAACGAATTTTAAATGTTCTTTATCTACTATTCTAAATATCCAACGTTTTGTTTTATCATTTTCGAATAGCACATTTACTTCTATATAATCTATATAGTCATAATTTCTATACTCTTTAGGTATTGTAGAATCCACTTTAATCTCTTCAATATTTTCATACTCGACAAGCCTTGTTTCTTCTTCTGCTTGTATGTTAATAAAATGAGGGCCTACTTGAAAAACCAATAGTAAGGGGACTAAAAAAAGTAATCCAAATTTTATGATATACTCTATCTCTTTCATGTTTTTTAATTCTTGCTACTGCTTAGTAAAGTCTCCTGACTTTGAGTGTTGTGTTTTATTCTTTTTTATTTCGTTTTTCTATGTTTCATTTTTGCTATTATTTTGACTTTTTGTTTTTGGTTGTTCCGCGAAGTCAGGAGACTTTGCGGAGCGGGGGTGAGTATAAGTAGGTAGTATGGTTTCATATTTGTTAAAATTACTGTGTCACTCTGAGCTTGTCGAAGAGTAAATTATAATCCCAGTTTTTAAAAGGACTTTGGCAAGCGCAGCCTGACATTTTTTTATATTTATGTTGTATTTATATTGTTTGTTACGGTTTTTTATTATTTTTTGTTTTAAAACCACCTAAAATATATTTCCAAGCCTCATAGCTATTATCAAAACGGTTCCATAATGCAGGGGCTTCTCCTGTGTTCTTATATATTTTGATATTGGTAACTAAAAGTTTAATACCAGAAAGAAAGATTAATCCTCCTGATAAAATAGTAGCGATGCCAAATAGTACACTTAGTATAATCAAAAAAATAGAGATGGGTTTACCTATTACATATTGATCATTTAATATAAGTTTACTCTTACCCATTCGTACTTTTATATGAGATAGTTTTTCTGCTGGGATACATAAAGGAATTTGCTTAATTATGGGTTGTTCTGTAATCAATTTTTCGTGACGTAAAAAATTAATAAGTTTTAAATGCTCTTTATCTATTATTGTAAATATCCAATATGTTTTCTTATTATTTGATAAATGCAGGTTGATCTTTATGTCATCATAATTTTTATATTCTATTGGTATTAATGTATTTATTGCTATCTCTTCAATATTTTCATACTCGACAAGCCTTGTTTCTTCTTCTGCTTGTATGTTAATAAAATGAGGGCCTACTTGAAAAATCAATAATAAGGGAACTAAAAAAAGTAATCCAAATTTTATGATATACTCTATCTCTTTCATGTTTTTTGATTGTTGTTCCTGCTTAGCAAAGTCTCCTGACTTTGAGCGAGATATACTATTATGTATTTTTCTTTTTATTAGTCACTTTTTTATTTCTATTTTGACTTTTCGTTTTTGTTTGTTCCGCTAAGTCGCGAGACTTTGCGGAGCGGGGTTATGTTAAGTAGGGGTATTTAAATCTTTTTCTTCTATTTCCCAAATTCCAGCAATACTACATACGAAATATCCCTGTTGCCTTTCTCCAAACCCAAAAATGCAAATATGGGGTTGATTACAGTTTTTGCAATTCAGTGCAAAATAAATGGGAGGTAAACCATCTACTAGATATTTATTAGAATATGCATAAATTCCAAATGCTTCAGAAACAATCTTTTCTTTTAAAAGAAAAGGTTCTCTTAAAAATTCTTTTTCTATTAGATCGGAAAAAGAAAAACCCGTATTAAAAGGAATAATAGTAAAACTATTTTCTATTTCACATTTGTTACATTTAAAAATAGGATTAATACCATTGGATAACTCCTTATCTTCAAATATTTTATTTGATAATTCAGCATTACCTTTCAATATTATTTCATGATTTATTTTATACATATCACTTCTGTATTGTTTTACCAACTAAATTATTGTAATTCCCACTAGGAGAATCCTTAATTATTATTTTAATATATCCTTTTTCAGCTAACTTATTCCATGTTTCAGGAAAACCAGTGATTTTGTCTTTAGGAATATCCCAAAGAGATTGCTTACCAATACCTTGTTGACCAAACCAAGGGATTACATCTGCATTTTGAGCCTTAAAAGGTAAATCTTGTAAAACTTCTATCTCATAGTAGAAATCATATTCTCCTTTTGATTTATTTAATGCTCTTTCTCCAAATTTGAAAGGTTTGCCATTCTCTAATGGACTTGTAAAAGCACCGCCCAGTATTGGATTTCCCTTATCATCCAGACCAAAAGAACCACTATACCTATCAAACTTTTGTCCTGCTTTTATTGGAACGTCATCTATGATATTAAATCCTCCATTTGCAGGTGGCCAGCCACCATTTAAATTATTATTCTTAAACAAGGTTTCTAATTCTCCCCATTTACCTTGTTTATATAAATCAAAAGCTTGATTTCGTATTGTAGCACTTACTTCTCCTGCCTTGTCAAAGGTTCTTGCAAAGTCATCTACATTTTTAAAAAATATTTTTGTAATTCCATCCCCTGCATTATTGATTCTAAATCCAACTTCATCCCCATTTTTCAGAATATCATCTCCATCATAGTTACCAACGACTTCTCCATCGTCCAAGGTCTTTTTCTTTTGAAGTATTCCATCTACATATCGGGCTACTTCGTCACCACGACCAGATTTGTCCACCACTTTAACGAATTCTTTAACAGTGACTTGTCCTTTTTTGATGGCACTGAATCTAACAGGGATATTAGCCGTTTTGTCAAAAATTTTGTCTACCTCTGCTAAACCATTAATAAGGTTTTGTTTACTTGCTACTTCACTACCTTCATTAAATAATTTGTGTAATCCGTTATAAGATGTTTTTCCTCGATACTCAAACCTGCTGCTTACTTTAGAAAGAATCTCAAGGTTTCCTTCTTTAGTAATTATTTTAGGAAAACGTTTTAGAACATTCCAAGAATCAATAAGGTCAGGATTCTTAATAAACTTTGAAGTTGAAGCAGTGGTAGAAAAATCAAAAGTTTCTCCAAACTTTACAACATCATCTCCAAGATTATCCAGTTTTTGTAGTAAGGAGGTATTGCTATCTTCTAATTGTGCTATCCATTTTTTAAACCCTGTTAAATCTTCGTTATATCCATCTAATTTCTTTAAGAATGTAGTCTTAAAAGAAGGGATATCTATATTGGTAGCAGCAAGTAATTGCTCATATTCTCTTTTAAGATCAGGGTTTTTATTTATAAGTTCTTCCAGTTTATTAACTGTTTCCAGTACATCTTTTTCTGTAGCAGTTTTACCATATTTTTTAAGTCCAACCCCTTTAATAAAATCAGCTATTTTTGCTTTTTTTATAGTTTTAAGCCAAGCGACTGTTTTTATAATACTTTTAGGAAGATCTATCCCGTCTTTTACAGCAAATGCTAATCCTGCGTTTTCCCAAATCACCCATTTTTTCTTACATGCATTATATTCGTTTATATCGGTTTCGTTTTGACACCCATAAGGACCTGATTGAGATGCCCCTGCAATAAGATTTGGTACGGTATATGCAAAATCTAATAATTGATATGATTTCTCTAAGGCTATGGTGACTTTTCTTCCTTTTGCTGCCCCATGAACTGCTTTAATTGCTAAAGCGCCATCTCCTAAGGTAAATACTGTTATTGCTACATTAAAAACATTCCATCCAAAGTTTTCCCATTTTTGAATAGTAAGATTGGTATCCAGATAATCGAGAAAAATAGCAGGAACAACAATCATTTTTCCACATAACTCATTTTTTGTGTTTTCAAATCTGCAATCACTTGCCAAAGGAGAAACATCATTAAGAATTTTTACACCGACTAAATCAAAAGGAGAACTTCCTTTTGGGAGTAGGTATACTTCTTCAGCACATTGTTTTACAAACTTATCTAGCTTAGCATCATATGTGTATTCATATTTAACACATTTAGTAATACTTACGGTATGTGTGTTTTCATCGTATTGATACTTAAAATCATTGTTGTTTTCTACAAAAGCTACTAATGCAAAATCTCTTTGTCTTACATTCCATTGTATAGATGTTTTTACATCTAAGTTTCCATCTTTGGATAGATTTATAGCATCTGAAAGTCTATTTAATTCTAAAAAGAATTTTGAATATGATTCTTCGTGATCCAGTAGCTTAGCTAATTTTGATTTTAGATTATAGAGTAATGGTGCATTATCTATACTATAATTCTTTGAGGATTCTAATTCGTCAAAAAAATGTACTGCTTCTGTATCTTTAACAGATGCAACCACTTTTGTAACAATAGCATCTTCATTATTACCAAACATATTGGTTAATTTGTCTTCTAGTAAGACTTGTAACATCAATAATTTATGATCTATATATAAGGAGCTAAGTGCTTCTTTACCTAAAGCATTAATAATCTCGAAGAGGAAATATCTTTGTTTTTCCTTATCCTCCTTTTTATCATTAAAAATATTCTTGTTGCCTAATATTTCAGATATTAATGAACTTAATTCATCGGAACTTAAGGTCTTTAGTGTTTTTTTGATTAAAGAAACATCATCTTTCCCATCTGAATAAAACAATGCTTCAGTTATATAAGCATTATTCTTAAAAATGAACTCTAGTAGACTAATACGCTCTTCAAAACTAAGTGTTTTTATAAATTCATCATTCAGATAGTAGAGTGCTGAATAAAATTCTTCTTTAGAAGCATTAGAACCTAATTTTTTATTATAAGTTTTAATATTTTTGTTTACTCTTTGTAATGCTTTCAGATATAGAGGTATTGCGTTTTCTTTTTTCCAGAATTTATCACGAGCTTTAATAAAAAGAGCTTTGTCGCTTCCCCAGAAAATGTTCTTTAATTGATCAGAAAAATCTTTATTTATCTGCGCAATAAGTACATTATAATCGATTTTATCCTCATTTTTTGAACAGATCATTTTTCCTATTCCAAATAATGCTTCACTACCCTCATAGTTTTTGATTAAGTAACTATAGTTGTTGTAAAACTTATTCCCTTCTGGGCATAGATCACAAGCTTCAGGGCTAGGAATGTTAGTTTTATAGGGTTCAATACCTGTAAGTAGGCTTTCTTTTATAAGAGTTTCTTTTCTTCCACCACTATTCCAGCTCTTTTTATCAACATTATTTGTATACCCTTGTTTTTTATATAAATCAATACCACAACTTTCCTTAGTTCTTTTTAACTTTCCTAAATGTACAGTGATTTGTTTACCAAGATATCTTGAGAAATCATCTTGAAAAGTTCTTTGTTTCCAGGTATCGCTTTCCCCCAGGCTTTTTAAATATCCCATGAATAGCTCTTGCCCATCTTTTTTCCCCTTGGCAGCAACGTAACGTTCAAGTTTTCCATTTTCTAAAACAGAAAAAGCATATAAACTACCTGTGTGATAAAACGTAACATCTTCTGCACTAATAGGGATAGATATTAATTTATTAGCTGGAGAAATAAATGATATGCATTGTTTGTTATTGCTTGTAGTGTTTATAGTTACATCATATTGATTGAAAACTTTAGGAATCACAGCGTTTCCTATAAGATATTGATCAGCTCCGAATTGTCCATCCTCATCTTCTTGAAACCAATAGATTTGGATCCCGGGAGCATGCATTTTTTCCCAATCCATATGGTTTAACTCGATACCGTTACCGTAATCCATTAACAGACCTGTACTGCCAGATTGAGTATCATATTCGGTAAATGGGTGTTCTAGTCCAAATACACCGTGTCCTAATTCGTGCGCAGCAACTCTACCTTTGTCATTTTGTGCAAAAATAAACCCGAATTGACTTTTTAAAGGCATAAAACCATCGGTACTACTATCTGAAGGAGGAATATCTGTTACAAACAGGTAATATGTGTCTTTTTGGTAAGTACCTGTAGCTTTAAAGGTGCTGATCCATGCCTTTTCTGCTTCGGTATAGTAGGTTAATAATTCACTGTCTCCAACATCTATAGTGGTATCTGAGATCGAGATAGGAGTAGCTTGGGTCACTTTAAAACGAATTCCTGCTGGGTTATAGATTTCATTAATTCGATTTGCAATCCCAGATAAGCTGGCTCCATTTACCGAGATGAGTTTTACATTAATATTGCTTACTTCCTGGCTGGCTAAGTGCATTAAGCTAAAGGTACCTGCAATGGTGTATTGCCCTCCAGAATCCTTAGGTTTTACTGTAGCCAGAATTTCTTCTTTGGTAAAATCAAATTTTTTCTCAAGAGTAAGTGTAGCGACGGTGCCATTACTATCCCAGCTAACATCTACTTTACCTCCTTGTGCCGTTTTAAATACAATATCATCTTTGGTGATCTTGCTATCAGAAAATGAGGCTTTTGCTGTTATAACATCAGATTGATGAGAACTTAAATCAGATATTGCTTTATAGGGTACGGGATATGTTCCGCCGTTTACTACAGGTAGTTCTTCGTATTTTCGTTTTAGTTTATTAGAGGCTCCATCGGGTAGCATATCAAAGGAGTAATATCCGCTTCCTTTTTCAAAAACGATATTGACTCCTGTAGCTGTTATATTAGAAACTCCGTTACTGCTCATTCCTGCAGTGTTATTAGAAGTAGGTGCTCCTCCTTCTGCACCAGGAGTTTCGGTTATATCACCTTCGCGACTAACTTCCCATCGGGTTCCGTTGCTATCTACAAATACTACATTTTCTCCCCCTTCTCTAATAACTTCCTGTCCATCTGCTCCTGTAATAGTGTATGTTCCATTTTCATTAGCGACTACATTTGTAATTACAAAATCAACAGTAAAAACATCAATATCATCGTTATCACCGGTTACGACCTCAATAATTTCATCGGCATCAATAATACTACCCCAGTTTGGATCGTATGTGGTAATCACAAAACCATCTACTAATTTCATATCAGTATTGATTTTGATGTTTTTAAATTTTACAGGAATACGTACTGTGGCTAACCAAGGAGTGCTAATATATCCTTCACCAGTAAAACTACCAGAACCTGAAACTTTTTTTACATACACAGGGAAATCACCAGCGGTAAACACGGTATTTTCTAAAAGCTCGGTGAGCAACTCCTGATTAGAAAGATCTACAGGATCTGGTTCGATTCCACAAGAAGTATACTCTGCTAATTCATCACTTAGTGTTCTAAAGGTTTTGGGATTAGATTCTGCAAAATTATCGGTCGTACAATTTCCTAGTATTTTATACTCATAAACCGTATCTGGTTTAAACTCATCTACAGTAATATACTCCCTAGGGGTTGTTTTTTTATACCATTTATTGCTTCCCAATTCCCGATACATTACGGTATAATCTAAATGATCAGGGTGCCCAATCCAGCTTATAGTTGCATTGGTTCTACTTACATCTTGAACCTCTATATTTGTAGGAACAGTACAGGGACTTGGATAGTCAAACCAAAAGATCTCGCTATTGCCATTATTGGTAAATACAGCAACTTCTTCGCCATTATTGGTTGCAATTGCTCGTATTCTCCATGCGTATCGTTTACCAGGCAATAATAAGGGATGTATTGGCCCATATAGTAAAGAAGTCGCTATAGTGGTTTCCTGGTATAAAGGTGGAGAAGATAAAAACACGGCTTGTGGATCAATATACCGATCCCACACTTCTACAATACTAAATTCGTAAGATACATTGGGAATATTAATATGCCTTGGTGTCCATTGAAAAATAATATTGGTGGGGTTATGTTCTGTTATTTTAGATTTGTTATCAGGTTTATTAAGAAAAGGCGGATAATTATTGACCAAAAATATATTGGCGCAACTTTTTGCAGATAATCGGTTTCCATTAAAGGCATCAAAGACTTCAAAACAAAATTGATACCTCCCGTCTGGTAATGTACCATTGTATTGTATCGGAGATATACCTCGTAGATTTTGCTGCTCAAAATATGGGGCTAATTCAGCAATGGATAGTTGTAATGGAATACCTGGATCCAGAATTAGAGTAGGTGCCCCAACCACTACAGATGTACTTGTGGCATTAAAGTCATCACCTTCTATAGAAATACCTAATCGGACCTCTCTGCTTGTGGCGGTAATATCTGCAAATATGATTTGAACTCTTAATGGACTATTGGCCAGTGTAGCATTAGTATATCCAGATAGGTTTGTTGGATATGGTGGTGTAGCCTGAGCAGTAATACGTACAGGAAAGTTTTGCGCGGACACAAAAGCAAACTGCAGTATTAATAGAAATATTAGTGGTAGTTTTTTCATACGTCACTTTGGGGATTACCAGAAATGATTACTCTGAGCTTTGATATAGCTTATCATAATATCTGATAATTTGCTCCTCTAAATATATGTTAATTTTTTCTAAATCTTTGTCTTTCAAGTACACACTGAACGCTCCTTCTTTTGTCATGGTCATAAACTGGTTCAGTTTTTTATCGTTTTTGACTACTGCATTACCTTTTAGTATCTTACCTATTTCGAATCTGAGATTAAGATAAGATTCCAGGCGGTTTCCATCTACTCTATAAATGGTTTTAAGTTTCATATAATCAAATTGATCTCGTTCATCTGCTTGCTCCTTTTCAGCATCATTTAATGTATGTAAAGGATGCGATTCCATATCACTTTTTGCTGTGGCATACTTTACTTTCATTTCTTGGGATTTCTCTAACAGCTCTTTTTGGAGATGAACTAAAACATACTGAAGCCTTTCTTGATATATGGGGATAAAATCTTTACGCAGGTAAACACTATCTAGATAATTTAAAGCCGAATTTTTGAAATCAGTATCAGTTTTTGCTTTTTCTTTAAGTATAGACAATTGATTCTGAATTTTATCTTTAGAAAAAGCTTCTTTTTCTTTAAAGTATTTTTGTTGAGAAATAGTTTCTATTTTATTGGCGACAGTAGAAGCATTACCTTCATAAATTTCGATGCGATATCTAAAGCGATAGTAATTTTGTTTACTTGCTTTTTCTTCCTGAAGTTTATTTTCTAATTTCTGTAGAGTATCTGTAGTTTTTTCTTGATTTTTTTTGTCATCAATATCTTTAGAAGTTCTTTTTGCAAACCTAAGGTCGGGTTTCTTAACATCAAAAGAATAACTATACCCTAATGTAACCGTAAAATCATGGGCGCTAGTGTTGGTTGTATTTCTAAAAAGCGTTAAGGCATTAAGATTAATATTATGTTTCTCTTTATATATGTATCCCGCATTTGCTCCAAAATTCATCACATTACCTTGTGAATTGCCATCGACAAGATTTTCATTATACGATGCTGATATATTGGTTCGTAATTTTTTATCGAAAAATTGCTTACTTGCAGATAGAGTAGGACCATAGGTTAATGCATCTGCCAACTCAACGACATTGTATGCTGCATTAATTGCTGCATTAATAGTTAATGTACGTTCTGGGTATGTAATCGTATAGTTTGCTCCTGCATTATAAAAATTAGTTTCATTATTAGTAGCATCGGCAGTACCTTGTTCATCTTTTGTAGCTTGAAAAGTAAGATTAAAACCAAGGTTCTGTTGCTTTTTCGGGCTTTGAGATACTAGATATCCAAGATTTAGTGCAGCATTTTGAGAAACCTGTTTAAAATCCAAAGTATCTAAATTTTCAAATTGATTTACCTGATTAATCTCATCAAAAGCTGTTCTTATATTGGTGTATGACTGAAAATTGGAATACGAAACACCAATATTCAATCGATTTGAAGCTTGTATGGATGCATTAATTGCAGAAACGATTCTATTCGATTGCGCTTCTTTTTCATTTTTTAAATCATCACGTTGTAAACCTGCATTGAGGGACAAAGAAACCCTACCATTAAATAATTCTTGAGCAGCATTTAACGTAATATTTTCGAGGTCATTATTAAAGAAATAGGCTCCAAAGGTTCGGTATTGAGGATCAATACGTTCGTAACCCATACCTACGCTTCCTTTGCCAAAAGAATAAGTAAAATCAGTATTCAAAGCAGTATAGTAATCAGTAGAAGCTTTTTCATTGATCAAAAACCCTAGTACATTAGAACTTTTGTTGATTTCTTCATCTTCTATATTTTCTGTTACCGCACTTTGGGCGACTTCTATATTGAAACTTAATCCTTTTGTAATTTCTACAGAAGATTCTATACTAATGACTAAGTTTTCTTTAGGATTTACGTTTAACTCCTCTGGGATTATAATGTCTAGAGATGAAGCTTCATCTTTAGCTTTAAAAAAAATAACCCCAACAGAAAATTTATTAAAATCATAGGACGTTTTTAATCCATACCCCATTCGCTTATATGTAGGAATAGCGTCAGGTACTTCTTCATTATATTCTGTGGCTTTTAATAATCGACCATAGAAAGCACTAATTTTATAAGGTTTGTTAGGTGTTAAATCTGTACCAAAACCTGTAAAGTGATGACCACTCACAGTATATGGAGAAAAAGTCATAGCGACATCACCAATATGAGTTGCAATCCACTTATATGAGGGATGAATACTTAAACGATTTATTTTAAAAGGAGTACTATATCCAAAGTCCTGATTGGTATATGAAAATGATAAAGGGATATTGTAAATACCACTAATATTGAAATTGAGATTACCATTAATGAAGTATGTAAATGGATCTCTATTTGCTGATCCATCATAGTATACAGAGTTTGCAGAAACACCACCATTAACTTTCACTAATGGAGCTTTACCAATTTGTTCAAGATTTTGACTTGTGGCAATTAATGTACAGCCAAGAAAAAAGATTAGTAGTTTTAGTTTCAAGATGTAATAGCAATTTGGGACAGCGAAATTAAGATAATTTTAACAATTAAACAATATAAGGTTTTAGTAATCAATATTTTAAAATTTGGTAGACAAAAGATTATAATATAAATTATGTCTATGGCGTTTTCATGCAAAAATATAGTAGTTTAGTTTCATTTTTCGGGACTAAGATTTTTTTCTGAAATTTTTAAGGAATTTAGCCTTTCATTTTGGTTTCTTTAGAAGAAAGAGTATAATGTTATAATTTTAGATAAGAATGTTTTACGTAATATTAATACAGCTTGTCTTATTAAGAATTTTATAGCTATACAAAATCTCTTGACTTTTTAGGACTATTTTATTATTTCACAATCACTTTTCTAATATCATTTCCATATGGTGTTTCTAGTACTATAGCATATACTCCAGAAGGTACTTGCAGAGTAAACGGGATTTCATATTGTTTTTTATCAGATTGTTTTTTTTGATCTAATATAGTATTGTTAGCCAGGTTGAATATTTTAACACTGATATCTTTTTGTTCTTTCAGGGTTACTTTCACAAAGAATTTACCATCAGAAGGATTTGGGTATACATTAAACTCTCTGATATTTCCTAACTGTTGATTTTGGTTATCCTGATTTTGATCCTCTGTTATTTCTTTTTGTAGTACCAATACTTTTTGGGTAGATGTATCCTGACAATCTCCCAGTTTGGATATCATCGAGATGTCGTATTCTCCTGGTTTGTCAAAGTACAATTCAATAAGGTCCTGATTTTGA
>NZ_AQRA01000021.1 GCF_000626715.1 Aquimarina atlantica
GTATTGAGTATTGAGTATTGAGTATTGAGTATTGAGTATTGAGTATTGAGTATTGAGTATTGAGTATTGAGTATTGAGTATTGAGTATTGAGTATTGAGTATTGAGTATTGAGTATTGTTTTTTTTAACTAACAACTAACAACTAACAACTAACAACTAACAACTGATAACTGATAACGACTATCCAATTTTTTTCAATACCATTCTAGAACGCGCTTTATACGCTGCACTACCGGTATTGTAATTATTCTCCAGTGTAATTTTAAGTTCGGGATGTACCCAATCGAATTCTGTACCCAACAGGTATAGTGATGTCATAGAATATGCTTTTGGAGCTACTTTTTGATCTGTAATAATCCAGTCGAAGCATAGTTCTGTTATTTTTTCTCGATGTTGTGTAGTTAAGGCTGCTCTTACTTTAGGATTCTTTTTTTTGTAATAGGCAATGCTTAGACATTCGAATATTTTTGCCATTGGCCGTACAGCGGGGTGCTGATATACATTAGGCACAATGTTAATAAGCTCATCAAGATAAGGGAGAATAGCAGTAGGATCGTGCTTGCATAAAAATTCGAGGCCCCAGGAAGCTCTACACGAGATTTCATCATCTACCCGGGCGCAGATATTTAGCAAATCAGGGAGCAATTTTGGATTATCAAGGACCATATTAGCAAAATACTTCCTTTTTTCACGAGAATGATCCACGGTATGTAATACGTCTTCAAGCAATGTCATAACTACTATATGTCTTCAGGATAAAAGCACAGGTTTTTCAATTTCAAAAATAAATAAATAAAAATATGGATTCCAAATACTATCAGCTTTCCATAAATTATATATTCTAAGTCAAAGCCTTAAGCATATTAGGGAGGCGGTTATGATTTATCCTCGGTAATTTAGGGTAATAATAATTACTTGTTAAAACCGTTATACCTTCTATAACAGACAATTATCATCTTGTTAGGAATTAAACCCCTAGTAAATACTTGTTTTTGATAAGTGTTTTTTAAAAGTATACTAAAATGATAAAAAGAATTCTTTTTCTACTCGTATTGATTTTTTTGATATCACAGTTTTTACGACCAACGAAGAACGAGGCAAGCTACGATAGTATTGCTACATTCGAAGCTGCTACCATCGTATCTGCAGAGGTTAAAACAATTTTGCAGAATCAATGT
This sequence comes from Aquimarina atlantica, assembly GCF_000626715.1. Lineage (GTDB taxonomy): Bacteria > Bacteroidota > Bacteroidia > Flavobacteriales > Flavobacteriaceae > Aquimarina > Aquimarina atlantica. Next base: position 1,179 of record NZ_AQRA01000021.1, read on the forward strand.
TATGATTGTCATAGTAATGTTACCCGATATCCCTGGTATATGGAGGTTAGTCCCATTTCACATTGGATGGCCTATCATATAAAAGAAGGTAAAGAGCATTTTAATGTCTCTGAGTGGGAATCTTATACCGATAAGCAAAAAAATCATAAGCTAGAAGAGTTTGTAGAAGAGATAGAGAAGAAAGCAATGCCATTAGAATCCTATACCTGGATGCATGGTAAATTACCAGATAGTGATGCAGAAAAACTAATCAATTGGGCAAAACAAACCAGTGATGCAATAACCAAAGGTAAAGAAGAACCACAGGAAAAAGTAACAGATTCGTTACCTGTAAAAGTATCAGACTCTACTGTTGTAGATAGTATTTAACCTGAATTCTCAGTGTCTTAAGTTAGGAGGAAATACTATCTCTATGTCACACTAAGCCCTGCGATAAACTCAGGACAGGCCTGTCGAAAGACTCAGACCTACAATACAAGACCTCACAGGTTTTAAAAACCTGTGAGGTCTGCTTGTTTCTATATATAATATAATACCTTAATTAAAAATCACCCTAACAACTCATCGACCACTTTAGCTACTCCCGTAGTAGCTTTCTCAGATAGTACGGTAAGATGCTCTGTAGGAGAAATTGCCGGATTGGGATCGATAAAGTAAACAGGAGTTTGGTGTTTGGCATACTGTATCAGTCCAGCAGCAGGGTATACCTGCATAGAGGTACCAATAATCATAAGAATATCTGCGCGTTCTGTAATTTTTATAGCCTGATCCATCATAGGGACTGCTTCGCCAAACCATACAATATGTGGTCGTAGTTGCGAATTATGCTCGCAATGATCCCCAAGAACCAGGTCGTGTTTCCAGTCGAGTACCAATTGCTCATCGAACTGACTTCGCACTTTTAGTAATTCGCCATGCAGATGTATCACATTACTACTTCCTGCTCTTTCGTGCAGGTCATCTACATTTTGAGTAATGATAGAAACATTAAATTTCTCTTCTAATGTTACTAAATCCAAATGGGCTTTATTAGGAGTTACGGTATGTAATTGGCTACGTCTTTGATTATAAAAATCGAGAACCAATTCTGGGTTGTTTCTCCATCCTTGCGGAGAAGCCACCTCCATAACATCATGTCCTTCCCATAAACCATTGGCATCTCTAAACGTATTGATCCCGCTCTCTGCGCTAATTCCTGCTCCGGTAAGTACGACTATATTTTGCATAGATGAATATGATATGTGGTTTTATTGTAAATGTATGCCTAAATATAAGAAAACGTGTGAATTTGAAATCCCAAATAAAATTTTACCCAGGAGGTCTATTGACGTTCCAAAGCAGGGCTTTGAAAACTTTTTCACCAGTATAAGATTTGTTTTGGGTTTGCAACATCTATGAAACCTTGGAAAGATTTTAGCAAAACTAATCTGGTTTTCAATGCAACTGAAAAATACCTTACGACATAGCGTAAGCTGTGGGCGAGATGATGTGGTTGGTTGCCTTTTCTTTTGGTTCTGTTTGCTGCCGGGCAAGCAAAGAAATCGTAGATTCATGAACTCAATATTATCAAATAAAAACCTTGTGAACTAAAATGAACAGAAGGACCAATCAAAGCTGCTAATTTTATGCTTAAAGTCAAAAGGATTAAAATAATACGTTAATTTGATTGTCGAGCTTTAGTGTTACATTAGAATTAATGCCTTTTTATATCCCAAACCCTTGTGTTAAAATCATAAGCAGAAGTTAAAAACAGACAGATTTAAATGAAGTATTCTCAAAAAAAGTATAAATCGATGGTATTTTATCGCAATTTTTTGACTACCAAACATAGTTTTTGGCTTTTTTTAACAAATCTATAAGTCTATTGTTAAATTCCTTCATTTGGTTTATTTACAATTTTATCCGATAAAAAGCGTTTATATATCGATAAAGAACATTATGTAACCCCTTGACACCAAAGAGCTTCCGTAATTTTATTACGGTTTTACCGTATACAAAAAAAGTGTAAATACCCTATCTTGTAAGTAGAATAATTCAGCATATATTAACCAACACAAATTTTTTAACTCATACCCTATGAAATATCCTTATGTAATCATCGATAATGATCAGAAAATTGCAGATTCTATCCAAATCTCTTTAGAAGAGCAACCAGATTATATCTGTACAGGAATAGCGAAAGACGAGCAGGATGCATTGGATTTAATTTTAGAGAGAAGACCCAGACTTGTTTTTTTAGAGCCAGAAGTACCAGGAATAGATACTGTAACGACAAAGTATTCTTTGTTAACCGAGCTTTCTAAGTATATGTCGCGGTTACCAGAGTTTATTGTAATTACCAAAACATCAGATTATGCTATAGAAGGCATACGTAACAGAATCATGGATTATATCCTTAAACCATTTAGCAAAGGCCAGATAAGCAGAACCCTAATGAGGTTCGAAAAAGACTTTGGTCAAAGCGGGGATAATACCCTATGTTTTAGGTCCTATGGGGACTATCGATTTGTAGATGTAGATGAGATATTATACCTAAAAGCAGATAACAATACTACAGATTTTATAATGAGCAACGGCACTAAGGTAGAGGCTTTTAAGACCTTAAAACATTTTCAGAACCTGTTGCCCGACCATTTTGTACGTATACATAACAGTTATATTATTAATACCGATTATGTATCGAGAATACATTTTGGTAAAGCAAAATGTGCCATCAAAAATACAGACGATTTAATCCCTTTCTCTAAGTCGTATAAAAACAATGTAGAAGAAATTAAAGATTCTCTGGCAAAGAAAAGTTTAATTTATATATAAAACAGATATAGTTTGATATATATAGCAACCGATAAATTGTAGGATTTATCGGTTTTTTTATGGGATAAAGCCCCTAATAGTATTACAAAACCGTTAGTACAGGGTTTCCTACAAAAAAGTGTGAATTTAAAAATATGGTCATTTACTCGTATAATCGGTTCATGTACATCTCATAGGGTGCCAGTTACTAAACACACCTTAATATATTAGGCGCGAGGGGGATATCGAGCTACATTTGTAGTGTACAATTAGAGATACACATCATTAAAAATGTATATAAAGAGTACTCTAAAAAAATAAACGTCGTATGCGCAACGACAACCAATAATTAAATAAAAACAAACATACCCCGTTAAAGACTATACGTCTTTTGAAAAGTAAAATTCAAACTAAAAAAACTAACAATATGAAAACTGTAAAAACTATATTCGCTATACTATTCTTAAGTACTATGTTTATCGCTTGTGAAGCAAATACCGTAAATGATGAAGTTGGGATTGAAGATGTTGATACAACTGCTACTGGTGATCAGGATGCAGGAGATGAAGTTGCACCAGGTAAGGAATAAATTATAATCAGATTATCTAAATGACTAAAACTAACAATACTATGAAAACTATAAAAACTCTATTCGCTATATTATTTCTAACTACAATGTTTATGGCTTGTGAAGCTGATACTGTAAATGACGAAGTAGGAATTGAAGATTATGATACACTTTCTACGGGAGATCAAGACCCAGGTGAAGAAGTACAACCAGGAGATTCAGGAAATGGTTGATTTAATTTAATTATACAACAAAAAAAGTTCTAATTTTATTAGAACTTTTTTTGTTGTATTCAAATTGACTATTTTAGAAATAAATTTATTTTAAGATGTATAAAGTTTTTTTCCAATGTATAGCTACGCTTTTTATCCTAACTATTATTGGATGTAATGATCCAAATCAAACTATAGAAAGTAAAGAGTTAAAATCTAATTTAATACAATCTTATATCGATGAGGCTAAGAACAAACAAAATTCTAAAGAAGAAAGAAGAAATAATTTAGAAAAAGCCTATGGCATTTACTCCACACTTAATGACAACACTTTTAAAGTAGAAAAAATACAAGAAATATCATTTCAATACTATGCATTAAAAGATTATGATAAATATAGAGATATGAACGAGAAAGCTTTGAAGCTTTCCATTTCAATTAATGATTCATTAAATATGGCTAGGTCTTTTGCTTATCTTGGTATATATCATAGGAGATCTGAGTTAGATATTGCGTATAAGAACTTTTATGAGGCGGAAAAAATTTATGCTTCTTTACGTGATAATAATGAAAGCAAAGAAATAGCTTTTGATCATGGTAAAGTGTTAATTGATATGGCGAGAATACTTCAGAGAACGAAAGATTATAGTGAAAGTGAGGCCGTGACAATAAAAGCTATTGAAACTTTTATACATTCAGAAAATGAGAGATATTTACCTCTTTCTTATACTAATTTAGGTCTCATTACAAAATATTTTGAGCAATATGATAAAGCTATAGAGTTTCATTTAAAAGCAATAGAGTATGCTAAAAAAAATAATAATGAAATATCTCAAACGGTTGCGTCTTATAATAATATTGGTATAGTATATAAGTCGCAAGAAAAATATGATAAAGCTAAGGAATATTTCCTTAAGGCGTTATCGTTTAAAGATTTTTTGGCTAAAAATCCGGATCGATATGCTAGATTATTAGATAACTTAGCGCATGTGAATTTTTTATCTAATGACATGGAGAATATTCCAGAGCTATTTTTTAAAGCGTATAAAATTAGAGATAGTATTAATAATAAACCGGGGATTATTACAAATGCTTTGCATTTAGCAGAATATTATAAAACATTAGGAGAAGATAGTATATCAAGTATTTATGCGATAAGAGCTAGAGATGTTGCGATTGATATTAGTAATAATGAAGAATTATTAAATGCTTATCAAATACTATCTGAGACATCGGATAGTAAAGAAGGCCTTAAATATGCGCAGGCACATATAAAGCTAGATGATAGTTTAGAGAAACAAGAACGGTTATTTAAAGACAAATTTGCCCGTATTCGTTTTGAAACGAAAGAAATTGCAGAAGAAAACCAACAGATTAGTAGAGAAAATCAAATTTTAATCATTGCCATATTAGGGCTAACCGCCTTATTTTTATTGGGGTATATTATCTTTAGACAGCAACAGAGTAATAAAGAACTGTTATTTGCCCAAACCCAGCAAGAGTCTAACGAGGAGATTTATCGATTACTGCTTAATCAACAAATCAAACTAGAAGAAGGTAGACAGCTAGAGCAGCAACGTATGTCAGAGGAGTTGCACGATGGTGTATTGGGTAGATTATTTGGGGTACGATTAAGTCTCGATGGGATTAACCAGCGTGCCAACGATGGCTTTACAGAAGCCAGGAACAAATATATAGATGAGCTTAAAGCCATAGAAAAAGAAATACGATTAATCTCTCATGACCTGGGTGCAGAGACTTTACCGTCTGATGTGGCTTATATCGATGCGGTAGAAAACCTGATCAAAGACCTGTGCGAAGTGCATAAAATAACGTTTGAGTTTAATAATGACGAGGATATCGATTGGGAAGGGATAGACGACCAGAAAAAGGTAAACTTTTTTAGGATTTTACAAGAGTCAATGCAGAATATCTTTAAACATGCCCATGCAGATCATATAAAAATTAATTTCGATTATGTGGATAGTACCATAAATCTTACTATTTTAGATGATGGAATAGGATTTAAAGCAAATAAGGTTAAAAAAGGAATTGGTTTAAAAAATATTACATCAAGAGTTAGTCAGATGAATGGAGAAGTTCAATTTCTTAGTAACGAAGGCTCTGGTACCACAGTATCAGTACGTGTACCTATAGCAGCCAAAGTTGAAGAAGTGTACTAAATAAACTATACTCATACTATTTTACGTATTATTCAGTTTAAATAGCAAGGGGTAAAAATTTTAAAACCTAAAAACAATAAATTTTAAGATGAAGAAAAAGCTAAAAGTTCTTATGATTGATGATCATCCTATGATTATCGAAGGGTATAAAAATACCTTATTAGGAGAAAATCAAAAAGAATATCAAATTAAGATAGACATTGCCTCTAATTGTGATGATGCATATGCCAGTATCGTAAAATCATCAGAGACGGTTCCTTATGATATGCTTTTTGTAGATATTAAATTACCTCCTTCTTCAGATGGATCGATTACCTCTGGTGAGGATTTGGCAAAGCACGCAAAAGAGCTGTTACCAAAATCAAAGATTATTATCTTAACCATGCATAGAGAAGATCATAGAATACATAATATCCTTAAGAATATTAATCCTGCAGGATTCTTAATCAAGAGTGATCTTACTTCTAGCGAATTATTATTAGCATTTAATAATATCTTAAAAGGTAAGGCATATTATAGTGCTACGGTAAATGATCATTTTAGAAAAATGATGACGAATAAATTTTCTTTAGATGAGAAAAACTTAAAGATTTTATATCATTTATCTCGTGGTGTTAAGACCAAGAATTTACCTAATTATGTAAGTTTATCATTAAGTGCAATCGAGAAAAGAAAGAACCAGATCAAAGAAATGTTTTCTATTGCCAAAGCAGATGATCAAATGTTATTAGAAGAAGCTAGAAAAAGAGGATTTATATAAAGAACTATTACGATACGATAAAAGGCTTAATTCTTTGTTTTTGCTTAGAATTAAGCCTTTTTTAATGTGCTCAATTTACTAATCACTCAATTCACTTTATAATCACGTTAAAGAACGGATTAGAAATTTTCGTCGGTTTGAGTGCCAAATCTTTGATTTGGTGTATCGAAAACAAGAAAATTTATAGTCAAAAAGTACTTCTCTATACTAAATTCTTACAGAATTTCACTCAAAATAACGCATTTCAGATTAATCAAAATCAGGTTAGTATAACGAAGAAAATAGTACTTCGACAACCTGTCCTGAGTTTATCGAAGGGCTCAGCAGGGCTATCGAGACCTTTTTTGATGATTAAGGATCATTCGTGTTTGACTGGCATCTGATTAGGTTTCGTATCAATTCGCTTTGTCATTCCGGACAGTAGTGGGACTTGATCCGGAATCCACATTAAACAAAATAACTACTTATAAATATCTACCTCTTTTTTTGGATTTTACTTGTATTCAAGCATATAAATATACAAAATACGGTTTTACCATAATTATTTTGAGGGTTTAAATTGCTCTTAATCAAAGTTTTATATATACATTTATAATGTTAAAGAAAACTTAACAGAAACCTGGATGTAAAATGGTTTAGTTAGTAAAGACAATAGTATCTACCCCAACTATTAAATAAATCTTTTTTAAATATACCATATCCTCTAATTACCATTGTCATAATGTAAATACTACTAATCATGTACCCAATAACATGTTTAGGTTAATGCGCTAATTTTTAGATATTAATTAAATTATTCTACTTATGACCACATTTACTTTTTTCTTTACAAAGATGATACAAATGCTTTTTAAGTCATCTTTTTACCTCATAAATAACATCTATACCCTTTGTATTGCATCTGGTTCTTTTTCAGATCTAAAAGCAATGGATATGACCAATTATAGCACCTCTTATTAAAAATATAAGAGTGTATATGCAGTAGTATAGCATATGACCCAGTTTGTTATTATTATATGATGTTAAACAACAAGATATAAAACAACACTGCAACTGTAAAACTTTGGCGAGCCAACAAAAACAGTGTCTGGAATAGAAATACTATTTATAATTTAGAAGCAACCCATCTTATGATGTTTTCTAAAAAAACTCAGAATTCTTATTTGTTGAGTTAGTACTTTCCCAGACCTGATCATAATTTTCCTTTTTAGATTTAGAATCCTCCCAAAGATCAGTTTGACAACAAGATAGTAAGAAGCCATAAAGACTTCGTAGCGTACTATTAATATTAGATTCAATTAAAAAACGAATACATAAATAACTAATCTATCCAATCATTACGATTGTAAATTTTAAACCATTAATCTATGAAAACAACAACCAAATTCTTAGTACTGCTACTCTGTATTGGCGTTAGTAGTTCGATTTATTCTCAATCTCCAAATATCGTGGTCATTATTGCCGACGATATGGGGTGGTCACAGGTGAGTACGGGGGCAACTAACCTTAATAATCCCAGTGACTTTTATGAGACACCAACTTTAGAAACGTTGGCTAATCAAGGTATTGCATTTCCGCAAGCCTATGTAAACGGGGCAAATTGTGCACCAACCAGGGCAGCAATTTTAAGCGGACAATATGCATCAAGACCCGATAATAATGTATTTGCAGTAAATGGTTTAAATAGAGGAGGAAGTTCTACCTTATTAGTAGGCCCTAGTCAGGGACTCTCTAACGGAGAAGACGAAATTCCTGCCAGTGCGATTACAATAGCCGAGACCATAAAAGCAAGTGGATACACAACAGCTCATTTTGGAAAATATCACTCGGGAGGAAGTATGAGTAATGGACCTACCGATCAGGGATTTGATTTTAACTATGGGGGTGGTTCTGATGGTGCTCCAGGAAGTTATTTTGCTTCGCAATCTGGTGGTGTTTGGACTTTTCATAGTAGGATAGGCCCAGAGTTGGATCCATATGCAAATCCTTATACGTTAAGTGAATCTATGGCATTAGCAGGAGATAACTCTCTAGAAGGAACAGCAAAACATGTAACCGATGCGATGGCAGATGCCGCAATCGATTTTATGAATGCAAATAATACATCTCCGTTTTTTATGCATTTTAGTAACTATGCAATACACGGCCCTTGGGGACAGGCAAATGCAAGACCCGATTTATATGCCAAATATGTGGCTAAAAATAACACAAACCCCAGCCAGATGGGGCATACTAATGTAAGTCAGGCAGCAATTGCCGAAGGAATGGATCAAACCATTAGCAGACTTATCGATTACTTAAAAACAACGGCAGATCCAAGAAATCCTGGTCATATGCTATCAGAAAATACATTGGTATATTTTATTTCTGATAATGGTGGTGCAATCGGAACAGAAGATAATGGTCCTTTACGAGGAATGAAAGGCGAGCATTACGAAGGAGGAGTACGATCAATTACGATAGCATGGTCAGAAGGTTTATTGGCAAATACAGGTACCATCAATAATACTCCTATTGTGGCTTTTGATCTCTACCCAACCCTTGTAGAAGCTGCAGGAGGGACATTACCAGCAGGATATGATATCGATGGTGTAAGCCAATGGTCTATGTTAACCGGTACGAATCCTAATCTAAATAGAGATGCAATCTACTGGCATTTTCCCGGATACCTGGTTGATTCTAAACGTGATCAAAGACCCGTATCTATTATACGCAAAGGAGATTACAAATTGATTCATAATTATGAAACAGCTTCTTACGAGATGTATAACCTTATAACCGATATCGGTGAAGCTACTAACTTATTATCAGGAAGCCCGGATAATGCAACCTTAACTATTGCTAATGATCTAAGTACAGATCTTCGTAACTATCTTATTAATATATCTGCTCCTTTGCCTACCTATAGAAGTAGTGGGCTTACGGTTCCGTTACCAGAAATTATCCAGATCAATCCACCAGTTGTTAGTTGTGTTGACCCAGATACCTATTTAGCACTTTGGAATTTTGATGTTGGAGTAGATGCAAATGATGCTTCTTCAAACAATAATGATCCTCTTTCGACTATAGGAACATTAACTTATGATGCCGTAGATTTTAAAGAAGGAGATCGATCTGCTGTATTTGATGGAACAACCAAAATACAATACAGTGAGAATCCTGGTCCATTTTTGATTGCATCGATGTCGCAAAGAAGTGTTGCCATGTGGATAAAACCAACTGCTTTGTCAGGTATCCAGAATCTTTTTGAAGAAGGAGGAGGGATTAGTGGAGTTGTATTGAGATTAAATGGCTCAAACCTGGAATCTATAGTAAGAAATAGTTCTACTGTTTCTGATAGTCATAGTGTAGCTTTTCCTAATGATGGAGATTGGCACCATGTTGCTGTAGTGTATAATGGTGGAAGTACCAGCCATAATCTATATATTGATGGTGTTTCTGTGGCTTCGAGTAGTGCAGCGCCAGGTTCTGTTCCTACACATATAGGATCAGGAGGAATTGGTGGTGTACAGAAAAAAGATAGTTTTGGAGAAACCGCAGATAATTTTTATACCGGAAAAATGGATGCAGTGGTTGTTTATGATTTTGCACTCTCTGCGGCGCAGGTGATCACGTCTGGATGTCTCCCAGATCCTAATCCATCACAATGTACATATGCAGTTATTAACTCAGAAGATTTCGAATCCGGGTGGGGTGTATGGTCAGATGGTGGAGCTGATGCCAGAAGAAGTGCTAACGATGCAGCATATGCAAACTCTGGAACATACTGTATACGATTACAAGATAACACCTCTACATCTGTGATGACCACTTCTAATTTTGATATGACTAGTTACGAAGAGTTAACGATTAATTTCTCGTATTACTGTAGAAGTATGGATAATAGTAATGAAGATTTCTGGCTTCAGATATCAACGGATGGTGGAGCAAACTTTACTACAGTCGAAGAATGGAACCAGTCTGATGAATTTGTAAATGATCAACGCTATAATGATCAGGTAGTAATCCCGGGACCTTTTACAGCAACGACTCAGCTTCGATTTAGAGCCGATGCATCTGGTAATTCTGATTGGGTTTATATAGATGATGTAGTGATTAATGGTTGTAGTACTCCTGCTGCTTCTATGACCAGCACACCAATTGTGCATACAGAAGTAGAAGTACAACCAGAGGTACAAGCCGAAGAGCCAGAAGCAGTAACAGAAGAAACGATAGCTAAAGAGGATATGTTTTCGATATATCCAAATCCATTTGGAAACCAGATATATATTACCTCAAAAGAAAGTAGTGATCAAAATACAGAAATAGAGATATTTAATAATGTAGGGCAGTCAATTTTCTTGAAATCATATACAAATCAAGAGAGAATTAAAGTGCCTACTCAAGATTTATCTACGGGACAGTATTTTATAAAAATAAGTGTTGGTGATACTATAATTCAAAAACGATTGATCAAGATGTAATGTAAATTATAGTATACCATTTGTATTTTGAATTTTCTTCCAGTAGGTTTAAAGTGCAAATGGTATTAGATCATAAGACCAGTAAGGTACGAATACAAAGTAAAAAGAGGTTATCATTTTGGTAGCCTCTTTTGTTTTTCGATATAAGAAAATCGATGCAATATTGAACCTTATCGAAATCAAAATAAAATGTAAATACTACGTACCTTCTGATAAGCTTAATTTGATGTTATTATTACTTAATTTCTTAACTATATAACCTTAAAAAGGTGTGGATTACTTTTTTAGAAATTGTATTACGTATTCGTAGGATTCTCTCAAATTTCTGCCTTTTATCCCGAAAATTGATGATTTCAACCTGTTTTTATGGTAAAACCGTAATTATTTTGGTGTTTTAAAATACTCATAATCAAAGTTTTATGTATACATTTATAATGTTAATAAAAGCATAACGTAAACACATTACTTAAAATTGATATTGCTTATAGAAAAAATTACGCTAGACATTTTATTTCTTACCCCTCGATGTCCCAAATGTGTTATTTTTTGATAGCTATTTAGCATAGAAAATTACGGCAATATAGCTGTGATATAGTATAGTATTTATTTGCCCGTAGATATTATAGTTAGTGAACTTTAATCGATATAATAAATTGCTTATGGACTGCACTACTTTTATTTCCTTCGTAAAATGTGTGACGATGTTTTTCTCATCTGATTTTTTCATATGCAAACTATATAATACCATTTTGAAAACACAACACATGTGATTTTTAGAACCTGTTACCAAACAATTCTTTGGTATTTAATGTTGAAGGAAAAAATAATTTTTGTTTGATAATACACATCAATAATAATGAGAATATAGCATAGAAAATAACAATCCCGGAATTGTAAAACTTTTGGCGAGCCAGCAATCCCAGGGATCTGAATAACGATCAATTTAATACTAAATTAACCATTATGAAGTTTCAATTTTTTGCATCAAAAGATGTACAAAGGTCTTCTTCTATAAAAGATAGTTTTTCTGGTATCTATACGAATTATGTTCGAAAAATAGATACGCTATCCAATTATAATATCATAATCTTGATGGGAGTAATTACACTTCTGTTGGTATTATATTCTTTTATTGCATATTCATTTTTAGAGTCTTCCTCTGTCCTTTTATTTAAAAATAATAATCGTACCGAGCTACCTATAGAAAAAAGTACTGCTTTTATGGGTAGTATACAGACCCATGTATACACTCATATATATAAAGGTAAAGTATATACCGCTGGGGATTCAAAAAATAATGTAGCAAGTGCTACTCATACTTCTTTTCAGAAATATTTAAGATCAGTTCAAAAAGACTACACATTAGTTGGCGGTATTACGCTGCTATGTATTTCTAAAAGCATAGTAGATATGGATTCTTTCGAATCCCTTCAGAATAATAGTAAAACAATTTTATCATAAATAGCTTATGAAAATCAATACACGATTCTTGTTTCTAATACAATTCATATTCATCTTGATAAATAGATTGTTACGTTTTTGTATAGTAAGAAAAAATAAAAAAAAGAGCAAGCTCTCTATAGCATGTGGTATAACCTTTATGCTTATAACTTCTTTTGGATATGGACAGTTTAGCTGTCCTTCTACATTTTATCAGGTCATTAGTGGCGAATTAAGAAGCTATAATGCCGTAACAGGAGAATATTCGGCACCGATTAGTACGAATGATCTCTATAACGCAACAGGATATAACCCGGTTGATAATTTTGTATATGCTATCGGAAGAGCCGGCACCATAAATGGCCATTTGATTCGTATTGATGCCGATGGATCCATAGCAGATCTCGGAGCCCTGACCAATATGGGGTCTGGTGGTATATCTGGAGACGTTGATGACAGCGATAATTTATGGATCAATAGGGGAGATCATTACGACAGAATCGAAAATCTGTCAACCCTTCCGGTAGGAGGATCTCCCGCAGTAGTAACCGTTAATTTTACAGGACCAGCGGGTGATGTTAATGATGTTGTGCATATCAATAGAAAATTATACGGAGTTAATAAAAGCGCAGAACTCATTATATGGGATCTCGATACATCTATTAAAACGGTAGTAGGAGGTTTAAGCACTCCGACCACAACTCTTGGTTTTGGAGCAGCATTTACAGATGATGAGGATCGCTTGTACGTATCATATAATGATGGAGGGTTGTATTTAATCAATGATTATACAACAGGAACACCAACATCATCATTTTTAAACTCTACAGCTGCTACAACCAGTAATGATGGGTTTTCATGCCCCTCGGCACCCTCACCTATAGATCAGGATGGTGATGATATCTTAGATCCTTTAGATTTAGATGTAGATGGGGATGGTATAACAAATACAGACGAATCCCCATCTGATCCTTTTGCCGATGGAGATGGAGATTTGATTTTTGCATATCTAGATGATGATGATGCAGATGGAGCAACCGGTAATGTAGATGGGGTTATCGAAGCTGCTTTTGATACCGATGGAGATGGAGTTCCCGATTTTTTTGATCTTGATAGTGATAATGATGGGATTTATGATGTGGTTGAAGCAGGGCATGGTTTGCCACATACCAATGGAAGAATAACCGGTCAGGATACAGGAGCAGGTACAAATGGGCTTTTCGACGGTCTGGAAACTATAGTAGATTCTGGTATAATTAATTACACAATAGCAGATACAGATACGGTAGGAAATCCTAATTTTCAATCTACAAATAGTGATGGAGATACGTGTAGTGATGTTCGAGAGGCTGGTTTTACAGATGAAAGTAGTGACGGTATTTTAGGCCCTCTAGTGGTAACCGTTAATGAAGATGGAGTAGTGACTAGTGCAGTAGATGGATATACCACTCCTAATGCAGATTATATTAATGGTGGAGTAGTGTCAGCATCATGTTCACTAACTCCATTTAGTTGCCCTCAAAACTTTTTTCAAATTATCTCTGGAGAGTTAAAAAGTTACGATGCCATTACAGGAGAATATTCTGATCCTATTGCAGTGAGTCAATTATACAACGCAACAGGGTATAATAGAATTGATGATTATGTTTATGCGATTGGTAAAGGAGGAGGCTCAAGCCCAATAAATAATCATTTACTTCGTATAGGAGCAGATGGTACTTTTCAGGATTTAGGAGCATTAACCAATATGGGATCTGGTGGTATATCAGGAGACGTAGATGATAACGATAACCTGTGGATTAATCGAGGAAAACATTATGACAGAATTGAGAACCTGTCGACCCTACCTGTGGGAGGCTCACCTGCAGTGGTTACAGTTACTTTTACAGGAGGAACGAATAAAAATACAAATGACGTAGTTTTTATTAATGGAAAATTATATGGAGTTAGTAATAATGATAGATTGATTAATTGGGATCTTACTACACTAGTTAAAACAGAAATTTCTGGTCTGGGCACTCCTACAGCAACCAATTTTGGAGCTGCATTTACTGATGCAGAAAATCGCTTATATGTATCTTATAATGATGGAGGGATGTACCTGGTTAACGATTATACCACCGCAACACCTTCTGTAACACTTTTAAACAATACAATAGCTACCACCAGTAACGATGGATTTGCCTGCCCTACAGCATCTTCTGCTTTTGATCTTGATGGAGATCTTGTTTTAGATCCCTGGGATCTGGATGTAGATAATGATGGAATTCCTAACTTAAATGAAGCACCGTCTGATCCATATGCAGATGGAGATACAGATAATATCTTTGCTTATCTTGATGATAATGATGCCGATGGAGGAATAGGAAATGCAGATGGAGCAATCGAGACGGCTTTTGATACTGATGGAGATGGAGTTCCTGATTTTTATGATTTGGATAGCGATAATGATGGTATCTATGACGCCATAGAAGCCGGCCATGGATTTGCTACCAGTAATGGAAGAATTAATGGTGCTGACACAGGATCAGGAAATAATGGCCTTTATGACAGTATAGAAACTGTGGCCGAATCAGGAATACTTAATTATACAATAGCAAACACTGATGCCGCCGGAGATGCTGATTTCGAATCCCTGGATAGTGATGCAGATGGTTGTAGTGATGCCAATGAAGCCTATAATGATTGGAATGCAGATGGCGCAAATGGAGGAGTCTATAATCCTTGGAATGCTGCTACAGAACCACTTACAGTGGCTGCAAATACCGTTAATTCTAATGGATTAGTAGTTGCAGCAGCATATACTACCGGAGCAGTAGCGGCTGTAACAAATAATGCTATAGCTACAGGTTGTGAAGATGGTGATGGAGTTACGGGAACCGTAGAAGATGCTGGACCTAATGGAGGCGATGGAAATGGAGATGGAATATTAGATTCTTTACAAGGAAATGTAGCTACTATACCTATAGCAGACGGTACAGGATATGTAACCATAGAAACTACAGGAATTTGTTTTCAGATCTCGACGATCAGCACTGTATTAGAATCAGAATTGGCAGC
The DNA here is from genome assembly GCF_000626715.1 of Aquimarina atlantica. Classification (GTDB taxonomy): domain Bacteria; phylum Bacteroidota; class Bacteroidia; order Flavobacteriales; family Flavobacteriaceae; genus Aquimarina; species Aquimarina atlantica. The sequence goes on from NZ_AQRA01000021.1 coordinate 16,658, forward strand.
TAATGATGCGACATATCATTATCCCTATGGATTGGTAGATTTTACTTTAGACTGTATAACTCCGGGAGATGACGTAACAGTTACTTACTATTGGCATATCACTAATTCTTTAGCTGGATTTACTTACCGTAAATATGGACCGACTACTCCAGGAGGAGCATCAGACATTTATCAGGATTTTACTACTACACTAAATACAACAACCATAGGAGCAAGAACAATTGCTACAGCTTCTTATAATCTTACAGACGGAGTATTTGGTGACGATACAGTTTCAGATGGACAAATTATTGATCCTGCGGGACCAGCACTTTTAACAGTAAACTCAGATGGAGATGGTATAATGGATTCTATAGATTTAGATGATGATAATGATGGAATCCTGGATAGAGATGAATGTGATTTGGGCGGAGGGTCATTTGGAGTAGAATTGCTAGATGATGCAAATACTACTTTTGAGATTACAGCAGAAAATAATGCTACTACTCTGGCAAATTTATTATTTGCCCCTAATTCTGATCTTACTTTGGTATCTGCTACAGTGAATGAAGGTAGTGGAGCAGTCACACAAATAGGAACATTTAATGATGGTGATCAAATAACAAGTAGTGGAGGAGCGTTAAATGCATTCCTTGGATTTGATAGGGGAATTATTTTTTCTTCGGGTAATGTTCTTGATTTAGATGATAATTTGTCTAACCAATTCTCAGCTCCTAGTGCATTAGGTGATGGAATTAATGGTACAGGTGCTGCTGGAGGAGGAAAAGACCCCGATTTTGGTGGAGGTAGTACAGAGTTTGATGTTGCCAGTCTCGAAATAGTAGTTAATATTCCAGCAGAAACAGTGATTTCTGGTCAGTTTGTTTTTGCTTCAGAAGAATATAATGATTATGTGAATTCTGGATTAAACGATGCTCCTAAAATATTTATAAATGGAACCAATTTAGCTCTAACACCTTCAGGTGCACAATTAAGTATTGATACTGTAAATAATACCGTAGATAGTGGATCATATATAGATAATGAAACAGATCCTACAGCCGTTAATATTGAAGCAGATGGTTTTACAGCTACAATAACTTTTTCTGCAGTATTAAATGCAGGAAATAATACAATCAAGATTGGAGTAGCTGATAATGGAGATAATCTTTTTGATTCGTGGTTAGCTTTTAAGGCAAATTCTTTTGTATTATGTTTTGATAGAGATACTGATGGTGATAACATTGTAGACCGTTTGGATTTGGATAGTGATAATGATGGGATTTATGATGCTGTAGAAGCAGGTCATAATCAAACGCATGTAAACGGTGTTGTATCTGGAGCTTTAGGTTCAGATGGAGTACCAGATGTGGTTCAGGCACCTGGAAGTGAAAGTAGCGGAACCATAAACTATACAGTTGCTGATAGTGATACAGATAACAATTATAATTTTTTAGAATTAGATAGTGATGCCGATGGATGTAATGATGTTATTGAAGCCGGGTTTACCGATGGTGATAATAATGGATATCTGGGTAGCGGTACTTTTGGAGCTGGTCTTACAGTAGACGGAAATGGAGTAGTCACTTCGGGAACTGATGGATATACAGGTACTAATGCTAATGTAACTACGGCGGGTGTTGCCCCATCAATTACAACACAACCATCAGATTCGACGATATGTCCAGGGGCAAATACTACTTTTACTGTCGCGACATCTAATGCAGATACGTATCAGTGGCAATTGTTTAATGGTAGTACCTGGGATGATTTAACAGATACAGGAATTCATAGTACTACTACTACCGCTATACTAACAATTACCAATGCAGTCGTAGCAGATAATGGTAATCAATATAGAGTTATTGTTTCAAGTTCAACGTATGTGTGTACTCCTGAAACGTCAATTACTGTAACGCTTACGGTTGAAGATATTACAGACCCAACAATCAGTTGTCCAGCCACAGTAAATGTCAATGTAGATGCTGGTTTATGTACAGCAAGCAGTGTTGCTTTAGGCACCCCAACAACATCAGATAATTGTGCAGTGGCAAGTGTAACCAATGATGCACCGGGAGTTTTCCCACTAGGAGATACGACAGTAACCTGGACCGTAACCGATAGCTCTGGTAATACCGCTACCTGTACGCAAACCGTAACCGTAACTGATAATATAGATCCGGTAATTGCATGTCCAGCCACAGTAAATGTTAATGTAGATGCTGGATTATGTACAGCCAGTAGTGTTGCTTTAGGTACCCCAACAACATCAGATAATTGTGCAGTGGCTAGTGTAACCAATGATGCACCGGCAACCTTCCCATTAGGAGATACGACTGTAACCTGGACCGTAACTGATAGCTCTGGTAATACAGCTACCTGTACGCAAACGGTAACGG
>NZ_AQRA01000022.1 GCF_000626715.1 Aquimarina atlantica
GGCTGGTATCTATGTGAGAAGTGATGGTAGTTATGGGACAAAAATGTATTTTTCAACAACAGATGCTTATGTTTCGGGATCAAAAACAGCGATGAGTATAGATCATAGAGGTATGGTTGGAATTGGAACAATATCTCCAAAATCAAAGCTTCAAATCGCTGGAGGTTCAAATAATTGGAATGAATCTACTCCAGGGACTTCAGTGGGTTCTATTCATTTAGATCCTGAAAATTCAAGCAACCATTTTGGAAGTGCTATCACTTTTGGAGCATCAGACACGTCTAATGGAGAAACTGCTCAGGCAGGTATCTATGTAAGAAGTGATGGTAGTTATGGGACAAAAATGTATTTTTCAACAACAGATGCCTATGTTTCAGGATCAAAAACTGCGATGAGTATAGATCATAAAGGTAAAGTAGGTATCGGAACCAATAATACGGGATCTCATAAACTTGCTGTAGAGGGTTCGATAGGAGCAAGAGAAATTAAAGTAGAAGCTACTACTTGGTCAGATTTTGTTTTTGAAACAGATTATAATCTTCCAACACTTGCCGAAGTAGAAAACCACATCAAAGAAAAAGGTCATTTAAAAGATATTCCAAATGCTAAAGAAGTAGCAAAAAATGGGATTTACCTGGGAGCGATGGATGCTAAATTACTTCAAAAAATAGAAGAGCTAACACTGTATACGATACAACAGGAAAAAGAAATTAAACGGCAAGCTCTTGAAATTGAAGAATTGAAATCTTTATCTAGTCGATTATCAGAAATAGAAAAATTGATAGAAGCTAAAAAATAAACCAGTTTGTAATATAAACTGCAAACTAAACCAACTTAAAATTACACAAAATGAAAAAAACAATTTTTACTCTCATATTACTAGTGCTGTATAGCGGAGTTAAAGCACAACACAATTATGATAATCAAAATACTATTTATTCAAATGGTGGAAATGTAGGGATAGGAACGCAAAGCCCTTCTAATGCACAAGGCTGGAACAAAGTACTGGATGTTGACGGTTCACAACATTCTAAAATTTTGGCAACCAGTGTAAATAAAAAGTATAAAACCGGAATATTCTCTCATAACGAATCCTGGTACGGAGGAGGAGGTTTTGTTGGTACAGAAAGCAATCATAATTTACATCTTATTACAAATTATGCTTCAAAGATGACTATTTTAACAAATGGCAATGTTGGGATAGGAACACAAAATCCATCTAATGCACAAGGCTGGAATAGAGTATTGGATGTTGCAGGGGCACAACATTCTAAAATTCTGGCAACCAGTGTAAATGAAAAATACAAGACCGGAATATTCTCTCATAACGAATCCTGGTACGGAGGAGGAGGTTTTGTTGGTACAGAAAGCAACCATAATTTACATCTGATTACAAATTATGCCTCAAAGATGACCATTTTAACAAATGGTAATGTTGGGATAGGAACGCAGAATCCAGATTCTAAACTTACCGTAAAAGGAAATATTCACTCTCGCGAAATAAAAGTAACGGCTACAGCAGGAGGGGCTGATTTTGTATTTACGAATGAGTATCGGTTGCCTTCTTTAGCAGAGGTAGAAGCTTTTGTAAAGAAAAACAAACATTTGCCAGAAATAGCATCAGCTGAAGAAATGGAAAAGAATGGTATTCATTTAGCCAAAATGAATATAAAACTACTTCAAAAGATAGAGGAATTGACTTTGTATATCATTGAGCAAGATAAACGTATTAGTTTGCTGGAATCTAAGTCTACCAAGAAGTAAAATATACTCTAGTAATATACAACTGTTTTTAAATAACAAATAAACATCATGAGAAATATAATATATAAAATAACACCATTGATTTTGTTGTTTCTTACTGTTAGCGCCTTTGGGCAAAGACAATTAGACAATTTCTACTATTATAAAGGAGAAAAAGTGTTTTTAACCATAAATACCAAAACTATTTCTATCTCATTCGAGGGAGAGAATTCAATTAACTCCTTTAAATCTTTAAATAATAATTTGGTTAAAACAACAGAAATAATAGAAGATAATGCAAGAGCTACTGTAATCGCAATAGATGATAAAGCCACTAGTAGGAAAGCTATAAAAAGTTATTATATGGAAATATCTATGGACAAAAATATGTCTATAATAGATTATTATAAAGAAATTGAGTCATATAAAAATACACCTAATATTTTAATGGCTTCCCCAGCATATATTACTAAAAGTGGAGGAGAATTAGGGTTGTCAAATAATTTTTATGTAAAACTTAAAAATAAGGATGACGTCGATATTCTTTATAAGAAGGCAAAAGAAATGAATGTAGAGATATTAGGTCATGATAAATACATGCCGCTTTGGTTTACACTCTCTGTAACGACCAAAAACAAATTAAACTCTATACAGCTTGCCAACATTTTTTATGAAACTGGATGGTTTGAAAGTACAGAGCCTGCTTTTATGTATCACAACATAGAAACTTCAAATGATACTTATTTCAACAACCAATGGTCTTTAAATAATACAGGACAAAATGGAGGAACAGCAGGAATTGACATCAATATGCAGCAAGCCTGGGGGATAACTACAGGAGATCCTAGTATTAAAACCGCTGTATATGATCATGGGTTAGAAATGAATCATCCAGATTTACAAGCTAATGTGTATGGAACAGGGTTTGATGCAAATAATGGAACAACACCAGCTACAGTAAGAGGAAATCACGGAACTGCTTGTGCTGGTATTATAGGGGCAGTAAAAGATAATAATTTAGGAATTTCGGGTGTTGCTCCCACTTCAAAATTGATATCGATCAGCATCAACCTTAGGACATCAGATACTCCATCTCAATTAGCAAGTGGTTTTAATTGGGCATGGCAAAATGGAGCAGATGTGATTAGTAATTCTTGGGGAGGATATGCGCCATCGAGCATTATAGATAACGCTATAACAAATACATTAAATAATGGTAGAGGAGGAAAAGGTTGTGTTATTGTTTTTGCTGCAGGTAATGAGAATAATACGAATATTCGATACCCGGGAAGTAGTAATCCAGATTTGCTAGTAGTAGGAGCAATGAGTCCTTGTGCAGAGCGTAAAAACCCAAGTTCCTGCGATGGAGAGAATAGGTGGGGAAGTTGTTATGGTACCCAATTGGATATTGTAGCTCCCGGAGTAAAAATGCCTACTACTGATAGACAGGGAGGAAATGGGTATTCTACAACAGATTATACGCAAACTTTTAATGGAACTTCATCAGCGTGCCCTGTAGTAGCAGGAGTAGCAGCACTAATATTAAGTGTTAATCCAAACTTAACATTTAGTGAAGTGAATACAATTATCGAACAGTCTGCTCAAAAAGTAGGAACATACACATATTCTAATACAGGAGGGCGGCCAAATGGAACCTGGAATAATCAGATGGGCTATGGTTTGGTAGATGCATATCAAGCTGTATTACTAGCTCAAAGTTGCCAGGATGACCTAACTATTAACCAGAATGTACTTTCTGGTCAGACAGATATTCAGGAAGCAAAAAACACAATTACAGCTACCAACGTTATTTTTAGTGGGGGAACCGCGGCATATGATGCAGGAACTTCGATTCACTTAAAGACAGGGTTTAGCGCTAAATCAGGATCATCTTTTAGAGCATATATCGAAGGATGCTCTGGAAAAAGAATAGAAGAAGAATCAACGAGCCAACAAGAAGTTATTACTTATGAGAACATTAGTCTAGAAAATGATGCTTTAGAAGTATTAGAGGTGGTTAAAGTACACCCCAATCCAACTAAGGGGGTAGTAACCATTAATAGTACAAAACAAATAACTTCATGGGTACTGAATGATTATATGGGTAGATACGCAGAGAAATCGAAATTGAAAAGTAACTCTTCGTATAAAGATCAACTTAATATGAATCATTTGCCAGCAGGATTGTATGTGTTAAAGATTACTTTGGACAATGGTGATACAGTGTATAAGAATATAGTTAAGAATTAAAGAACCAATAAACCCAGTCTGTCTATAACATCTCCATAGATACTACATGATATTTTAAATTAATGTTCAATATCTGAGGATGTTATAGACAGATAAAGGTTTATGAGAAAAAATGTTTTTGTTATGTGATGACGTAATATAAAACCTATTTTTTAAATTGATATTTATATAAAGTAGCTTTATGATGATTTGTTTTTTCATCAGATATAAAGAGAATAGAATCGTTTTTAAAACAAATACCTTCTTTTTGCGAATTATGCTTCAATGCTATTTTTTGAATACTTCCGTCAAACAGATTATCACCTTTAAAATTACTGAGTAAGAATACCTTGTTATGTGTGAGAAGGGCAATTTTATCTTCAGATCGATTAATTGCAGCCCCGGTGATTAAACAATTAGAATAATTTTTGCAGGTTTCATACGTTCCAATTAGTTTGGCTATATGTTTTCCTGGCGTAGCAGAAACCCGATATAGTTTGGTTACTCCTTTTGATTTTTTACCTCTGTTTTTAGTAAATAAGTAGAGATTACCATCTAAGTATACAAATGCTTCAACATCAAAATTTAATCTTTTTTTCTTAGGTGGAAATTTCTTTTGATCTTCAAAAATGAATTCGATTTTTGAGGTAGTCAAAGTGTTAGATAGAACTCCTGAAACTTTATAAATGACTAAATCTTTTCTGTCATTAGCATTATTGCCAAAATCACCAATATAAATATTGTCTTCTTTATCATATGCAAGATCTTCCCAATCTATATTTTTAGTTTCTGGGATTTTGATTTCACGTACTATTTTTCCATTTTGATTTAAACAAAACAATGTATTGCTATTACCAGAATCATTTATGGCATACAAATTATGATCAGATAACATGGTAATACCCGATATTTCGTGAAGAATTTTAGGTAAAGTATTAACCTTTATTAAATCTGTATGCTTGCCCTTTTGACAACTGGCGGTTGCAGTTATCAAAAGGATGAGATAGAATAATTTTACTATTTTAACTTTTATGATTCCACGCATTAAGCATCCAACTTGTTTTCTCAATCTCTCCAATATAAGTACCCGTAATATCCAAGGTCCCATCATCTTTGGCATCTTCGGCAGCAGTAGTTACTATTTTTAATTGATTCAAAAGTGCGCTATGATCTTCTAAAATAGCGGTTACCATTTCGTGATCTGCAAGTGTTGTATCGGCTTCTTTAATATTAGAGAGATTTAGGTAAGAGCTAAAATTGCTAACAGGCTTACCTCTAAGCGTTAGAATTCTTTCTGCAATTTCATCGATTTTCAGTTTAGCATCTTCATAAAATTCTTCAAACTTTACATGAAGTTCAAAAAAATGGGGCCCAGTAATATTCCAATGAAAATTTCTGAGTTTTTGATAATGCATATGATAATCGGCTAATAATATATTTAAAGCTTCTATTGTTTTCGTGTTTGAATTACTCATAGTTTTTATCTATTGATTTTTTAATTTCAATACAAAATTATTATAATTTAAATAATAAAATATCAAGTTACAATAGTTAGTTGTAATAGGTATATTACTATAATTGATTTGTGATTTTATTAAGAATAAAATCATAATATGCAGCATCATGAGGAACATATGCGGTAGCTCTGATAGGGTCTTTAAGGATGTTCTTTAATTCATCGAGATCGATAAGAGTAAGATCAGAAACTTCTTCCTCCTGAAGGGTTAGTGTCTGAATAGAAACATCAAGACGGGAAATATAAATATGATGAAATTCATTATCATTAAGATCAGGTTGCGGCATTTTTTCTGCTAAATACGTTCCAATAAACATTAGATCATTTTTAGAAATAGACAAACCAATTTCTTCTTTAATCTCTCGAATGGCAGAAGCCTCTGGTGTTTCTCCAGCACCGATATGCCCAGCGACAGAAACATCCCATAAACCGGGATATGTATCTTTATTATCGGCCCGTTTTTGTAGTAAGATTTCACCTTGATCTGTAAAGAACCAAATATGAACACTAGCATGATATAACCCTAATCGATGCGCTTCTGACTTTAGTTTTACCTCTCCGGTAAACTCTCCTGTTTTATGGAGTATATCTATAAACTCATCTGCCATATTTGTTTTTTTAATTATGCATTATTGAAGGTAAATTAAAGATATATTTTTAATAAAAACCTTGTAAAAGTTAATTTTATCTATAATTATTATTAAATACTTGCTATATTTTTATTGCTAAAATGATATATTTATGCAAAAATAATATATATGAAGATTAAAGCTTGTCCGAATTGTGGTTCATCCGAGTATATAAAAAGTGGGGTAATCAACCAAAGACAGCGATATCGATGTAAAGATTGCAGTTATTATTTTACAGTCAATAAACTAGGCAAAAAAATAGATGATTACTATGTTAACAAAGCATTACAGCTTTATCTCGAAGGATTAACGTATCGTGAAATCGAACGTATTTTGGGAATATCTCATGTTAGTGTTATCAATTGGGTAAAGAAATACAATATCAAGCGACCATATAACTCTCAATACCATCCTACATATAAGATTTTAAATTCCTTAGAACTAGCTAATTATTTTCAGTCTCCAGAAAATATCCAGGGAGCAGGAGTTGTTGTAACAGAACTTGGAGATAAGTTCATGCTTATAAAATGGGAACGTTTTAAGGAATAACTATATTAATTAGCAAATAACTATACTAATTTTTATCACCCGACATAATTTTTAGAATTTTAGCAAGTGCACAAAACTACGCAAGTAGTACTAATCATTTTCTACAAATCAAATTCTTAAATTATGAAAAAACTCATATTACTACTTTTTTTAAGTAGCTTTTTGATTTCGCACTCCGTCTTTTCTCAAGGATCTCCAGATTATACAGGAGGTCTTAAAGTAAAGCTTAATGAATCTGGTTCAAAATACTTTAGGATTATTTCCTGGGCACAGTTTTGGGCAAGATATACAGATGATGTTCCCGATGATGATAGTAATATAGATTTCAGTATTCGTAGAGCACGTATTCTAATGTATTCTCAGATCAATAAAGATTTTTTGATTCTAACCCATTTTGGATTAAATAGTTTAAATGCTAATAACCTTGACCCGGTGGGCAAAGGAGATAGTTCGCAGCTTTTCTTTCACGGGGTCTGGGGGCAATACAGTCTTGGGGCAAATCATGCTATCGGTGGTGGATTACATTATTGGAACGGAATTTCCCGTCTCAACAATCAAAGTACACTTAACATTATGACTTTGGACAATAATCGACAATCCTGGGCACACATTGGGTTATCAGATCAATTTGCCCGCCATATTGGGATTTACGTCAAAGGAGCATTTGGTAAGCTACAATATCGTGTATCTGTTAATGAATCGATAACCAACAACCTTCAGGAAGGCACCGATCCTGTTGTCAATGGATCAGCTGTATATGCTGGCAGGCGATTACTAGGATCTAAGGATGCCGGAAAGAATTTTGCAGGATATTTTGATTATAATTTTTTAGACCAGGAATCCAATTTCTTACCTTATAAAGTTGGATCATATCTTGGAGGTAAAAAAGTATTTAATGTTGGTGCAGGATTCTTTTATCATCCAGACGGAAGTGTAATTGCAAATACAAACGGAACCCTAGAAGGAGAAGATGTAGCAATATTTGCAGTAGATGCATTTTATGATGCTCCTTTAGGAAGTAATGGTTCGGCGATTACAGCATATGCAACGTATCAAAATAATAATTATGGACATAATTATACCTTAGGGCAAACCTATGAGACAGGATCTATGGTATATGGACATGCAGGATACGTAATCCCTAATGCTAATAAAAAAATTAAATTTCAACCGTATACATCTTTTAATTTACGATCTATAGATGCTATTGATGATAATGCAACAATATTTGGTGTTGGAGCTAATGCGTATTTTAGTGGTCATAACTCGAAATTAACCTTAGAATATTTAAACACAAAATATGGTGATAACGATGCACAAAGTTTTGTTACCTTACAAGCAATGATCTATCTCTAAAACTTAATAACTATGTCAGAAAAACAACAAAAAGCCAGTGCCTACTGGAAAGAAAACGTAAAATACTTATTCATTTTACTTGCAATATGGTTTGCCGTGTCGTACGGCGCAGGGATACTTTTTAAAGATGCGTTAAACCAATTTCATATGGGAGGTTTTCCTTTAGGATTCTGGTTTGCACAACAAGGTTCTATCTACATGTTTGTGATTCTAATCTTTGTCTATGTTCGGTTAATGAACAAATTAGATAAGAAATATGGCTATGATAAAGAATAAGAAGGTAGAAAATTACAGGAATTTAATTAGGGCATGATCCTACTTTAATTCGCACTATCTCTAAGATTATAAACAACTAAAAAAATATATTATGAGTGTTCAAATGTGGACTTATATTCTGGTAGGATTAACCTTTGCTTTATATATAGGAATTGCGATTTGGTCAAGAGCGAGTTCTACAAAAGAATTTTATGTTGCAGGAGGTGGAGTATCTCCTTTAGCCAACGGGATGGCTACCGCTGCCGACTGGATGAGTGCTGCTTCATTTATTTCTATGGCTGGTATTATAGCCTTTTCTGGTTATGATGGTGCTGTATACCTAATGGGGTGGACAGGAGGATATGTGTTGTTAGCATTATTGTTGGCTCCTTATCTAAGAAAATTCGGAAAATTTACAGTTCCTGATTTTATCGGGGATCGATATTATTCAAAAACCGCAAGATCAGTAGCGGTATTCTGTGCGCTTCTCGTATCCTTTACCTATGTAGCAGGACAAATGAGAGGAGTAGGTATTGTGTTTTCAAGATTTTTGGAAGTAGATATTAATACCGGAGTAATTATTGGAATGATTATCGTTCTATTTTATGCGGTATTAGGTGGTATGAAAGGAATTACATATACCCAGGTTGCACAATATTGTGTGCTTATCTTTGCATTTATGGTTCCTGCTATATTTATATCAATTCAGATGACAGGAAATCCAATACCTCAGTTAGGATTTGGTGATACCATTGCAGATGGATCAGGAACATATCTTCTGGATAAGTTAGATGGTTTGAGTACAGAATTAGGATTTTCAGAATATACAAATGGTTCTAAATCAATATTAGATGTATTCGCTATAACTTTGGCATTGATGGTAGGTACTGCAGGATTACCGCATGTGATTGTTCGTTTCTTTACCGTGAAACGTGTTAGAGATGCTCGTAAATCGGCAGGATATGCACTGTTGTTAATCGCTATATTGTATACAACCGCCCCAGCCGTAGCAGTTTTTGCAAAAACAAACCTTATTGAATCGGTACAAAATAAACAATACGAAGAACTTCCTAAATGGTTTAAAAACTGGGAGGATACAGGTTTGTTAGGGTGGACAGATAAAAACGGGGATGGACAAGTACAGTATGCCAATGGCCATGCAGTTGAAGGAAATAAAAACAAACCGGTTTTTGATGGGAAAAATCGAGGAGAACATGGAGAGCGTAAAATTACAAATGTAAATGCTGCAACCAAGAACGAACTTTTTGTAGATCGTGATATTATGGTATTAGCAAACCCCGAAATAGCAAATCTTCCTAATTGGGTAATTGCTTTGGTAGCAGCAGGAGGATTGGCAGCTGCTTTATCTACTGCAGCTGGATTGTTATTGGTGATTTCATCTTCTGTATCTCATGATTTGATCAAGAAAATGATCAAACCAGATATCTCAGAAAAAGGAGAATTAATCGCAGCACGTCTTTCTGCGGTAGCCGCTGTATGTGTTGCAGGATATTTCGGAATCAATCCACCAGGTTTTGTAGCAGCTGTTGTTGCTCTGGCATTTGGTCTTGCAGCAGCTTCTTTCTTTCCTGCTATTGTGTTAGGAATATTTTATAAAAGAATGAATAAAGAAGGAGCTATTGCAGGGATGGTGGTAGGTATCTTATGTATGCTGTTATACATGATAAAATACAAATTAGGATGGTTCGACGAAACTCTTCCTCCATCAAGCGAGTGGTGGTTTGGGATTTCTCCAGAAGGATTTGGAGCCGTAGCTATGGTAATTAATTTCGTGATATCATTAGTGATTTCCAAACTTACTTCGGCACCACCAAAAGAAGTACAAGAAATTGTAGAAAATATAAGAATCCCTAGTGGGGCAGGAGAAGCAACACATTAGATGTACAGATATTAAACCTCGCAGGTTTTTTAAAATTTGTGAGGTTTAAAAAAGTATAATCTACCTGAAAAAATGATGGGAATTAAAGTGTATAAACTCAAAAAATATTAAGTAATCAATAGAAGTCCTCTCATGAAAAAACGTCATCAACAAAAACTGGTAGTACTTTCTATTGCATTGCTTTTTCTGTTTAATGTTCCGTTAATATTTATGTTTAATCATTTCGGAAGTGTTTTTGGGTTTCCCATATTGTATTTTTTTGTATTTCTAATTTGGGCAATTTCAATTTTGATCTCCTTTATAATTTTGAAAAAGTTTTATGAATAGCTATGTATTAATATTCATAATTATAGGATATCTGCTGCTTTTATTCGGAATTGCTTATTGGGCCGAAAAAAAAGCAAAAAGATCCTGGGTTAATAATCCTTATGTCTATACATTATCCCTTGCGGTATATTGTTCGGCATGGACTTATTATGGTAGTGTTGGGATTGCAGCAACCTCTGGAGTTAGTTTTCTCACTACCTATTTGGGACCTGTAATAGCTTTTCCTGTTTGGATTGTAGTATTGAAAAAAATAATCAAAATTTCAAAACAACATAAAGTTTCAAGTATTGCAGATTTTATATCACTAAGGTATGGTAATGATCGATTTTTAGGAGCGTTAGTGACTATAATATGTGTCTTGGGCGTATTACCTTATATTTCATTACAGCTTAAAGCAGTTTCAGAAACTTTTGAGATCATTTCTAATGACCCTGTTAATTCGTCAGGAACAATTTTTGAAGACTCAACATTTTATATAGCGGTTTTGTTAGCAGTATTTGCTGCATTTTTTGGTACAAGAACTACCGATGCTACACGACGCAGGCAAGGAATAGTATTTTCGGTAGCGGTAGAATCTGTAATCAAACTTATTTTCTTTTTAGGAGTAGGAGGGTATGTTACCTATTTCCTTTTTGATGGGACTATAGATATTTACAATCAAATATCGGTTGCAGAAGACTTCGAATCATTAACTACCTTCGATAGTTTGGAGTCTGGTATCAATTGGTATTTTATGATTGCCCTGTCTTTTTTAGCAATTTTTCTTTTACCAAGACAATTTCACGTCTCTGTGATAGAAAATACGACAAAAAAAGATCTTAAAAATGCGATTTGGATGTTTCCGCTATACTTACTAGTATTTAATGTATTTGTTGTTTTTATCGCCTGGGGCGGAAAATTACGATTAGGAGATATTGCTAACCCAGATTATTACTCCTTGTTACTTCCCCTACAAAGTGGAGATGTATTTTTAGCAACTCTAGTATTTTTAGGCGGTTTTTCAGCAGTGATTTCTATGGTAGTTGTCTCTACACTGGCATTATCAACTATGCTTAGTAATAACTTAATTATTCCCTATGGATTTCTGGATAAATTTAGTAAAAGTCGTCCTGAGCGTAATGCCAATTATATTAAAAATATTAGAAGAATAGCTATTTTATGTTTGATATTAGGAGCCTATTTTTTCTATATCAATTTTAATATAGAATTATCGTTATTTTCGATCGGACAATTATCTTTTGTTGTCATTGCACAACTCGGACCTTCATTTTTTATAGGACTATTTTGGAATAGAGGCTCTTCTATAGCTGCAAAAATGGGAATCATTACAGGGGCATTGGTTACAGGGTATACTCTTGTTTTACCTTTTGTGTTGGATACAATATTCGGTAATATGAATTTTATCGTATATGGCCCTTTTGAAATCGAACTTTTAAGACCTTATGCATTGTTTGGTATAGATATTCTCAATCCGGTAACGCATGCGTTTTTTTGGAGTATGTTTTCTAACGTTATTGTATACCTTTCGGTTTCACTTTCTTTTAAAGGAAATTATAGAGAACGTAACTATGGAGAAATGTTTGTGGATAGCAACTATAATTCCTTGCAGGAAAATGCATTTGTATGGAAAGGAGAAGCTTATGTTTCGGATATTAGAAAGGTATTAAACCGATTTCTGGGAGAAGAACGTACAGCACGCGCTTTAGATTTGTTCTATCTTAAATATGACCTTCCTAAAAATGCTGAAGCTGCAGATGCAAGATTGATTAATTTTTCAGAAAAACTATTGACCGGAAGTATTGGTAGTGCTTCTTCCAGAATTTTAATATCAAGTGTAGTCAAAGAACAACCTGTTACTCTGGTAGAAGTATTAGAAATTTTAGAAGAAAATAAAAAAACGATTTCTACTAATAAATTTTTAAAACAAAAATCAGATGAATTAACTCAGCTTACCGATGAATTAAAAGAGGTTAATGAAGAATTGACACTTCATGATAAATTAAAAGATGAGTTTCTGGATACAGTAGCACACGAATTAAAAACACCTATTACATCAATTAGAGCAGCATCAGAAGTGTTGTTGGATAGTCAGGATATGCCAGATGAGCTAAGAATACAATTTTTAGATAATATTGTTTATGATTCAGAACGCCTTACCAAACTAATTCATGATATACTGGATTTAGAAAAACTAGGATCTGGTAGAGAAATTCTAGATAAAAAAGAAAATAACCTCAATCTAACCATAGAAAAAGCAATATTAGGTGTACGTGCAATTGCAGAAAAAAAGAATATAAAAATTACAAATACAAAACCTTCTGATGCTTTAGTAGCAAAATATGATGAAGATAGGATTCTTCAGGTACTTACTAATGTGCTTTCTAATGCAATTAAATTTGTTGATGAAAAAAATGGAATAATTAAAATAGTATCAAAAAAATGGAAAGATTATATTCGTATTAGTATAGAAGATAACGGAAAAGGCATTCTTATCGAGGATATGAAACATATTTTTGATAAATTTTACCAGTCCAAAAATCAAAACGTAAAAAAACCAGCAGGTAGTGGTTTTGGTTTAGCTATAAGTAAGCAGATTATAGAAGGGCATAATGGCAAAATATGGGCCGATAAAAGTTGCAAAACAGGAGCTAGATTTATTATTGAAATTCCTGATGAGCACAAGTAGTAAATAATGAACTCATCTTGACTTTTTGTTTTTAACCGAAAATGAGTTGAAATTTGATCAGATGAGGCGCTTTTTGAAAGTCATAGTAGTGCTACGGGTAAGAAAAGTAACGAAATATGGGTGAATTTCAGCCATTTTTTAGGAAATAGAAAAAGTTAAGATGAGTTCAATAAACACAAATAAATTTTGAATAAGAAGAAGATATTAATAGTTGATGACGAACCTAATATTGTAATGTCTTTAGAGTATACATTCAAGAAAAATGATTTTGAAGTTTTTATTGCCAGAGATGGAAGCGAAGCTATCGAAATATTAAAATCACAGATTCCCGATGTAGTGCTGTTGGATATTATGATGCCAAACGTAGATGGATATCAAACCTTAAAATATATAAGGTCAAATGCAGAAACAAAGAATATTAAGGTGATATTTTTGACCGCAAAAAATAAGGCTTCAGATATTCAAAAAGGATTAACAATGGGAGTAGATAGGTATTTAACAAAACCATTTTCAATAAAAAAGATTATGGTAGAG
The DNA here is from genome assembly GCF_000626715.1 of Aquimarina atlantica. Taxonomy (GTDB): domain Bacteria; phylum Bacteroidota; class Bacteroidia; order Flavobacteriales; family Flavobacteriaceae; genus Aquimarina; species Aquimarina atlantica. The sequence continues at coordinate 13,725 of NZ_AQRA01000022.1, forward strand.
ATTAATGAACTTATTACTTAAAAAATAATTGATAAATCTTAGTATTAAAAACAAGATGCAGCTATTTTTAAGTTGTTTACACCTTAATACTAGTTACTTGTCGATAATTTTTTGACGATGACATGTTTTAAAAGAATTTAATAGACCAAAATTAGAAAATCACAGATCATGGAAATAAAAGACACACTTCAGCTAAGTTCTTTTGCTGAGTATAAAGAAGCATATCAAGAGAGTATTAATAATCCCGAAAAATTTTGGGACGCTATAGCAGAAAAGTTTTATTGGCATAAGCGATGGGATAAAACATTAGAGTGGGATTTTACAAAACCAGAAGTAAAATGGTTTGAAGGCGGTAAATTAAACATTACAGAAAATTGCCTGGATAGACATTTAGAGAAGTTAGGTAATAAAACAGCCATTATTTGGGAACCTAATGATCCAACAGAAGAATCACGTCATATTACATACAAACAACTTCATGTAAAAGTTTGTCATTTTGCTAATGTTTTAAAAAATAATGGTATTAAAAAAGGGGATCGCGTTTGTTTATATATGCCTATGATCCCAGAACTGGCAATAGCAATGTTGGCTTGTGCTCGAATTGGGGCAATACATTCTATTGTATTTGCAGGATTTTCGAGTACCGCTATAGCAAGTCGTATTAATGACTCAGCATGTAAAATGCTGATCACTGCAAATGAGGTATATAGAGGAGCAAAACCTGTGAAATTAAAAGAAATGTGTGATGAGGCTTTAAAAACTACACCTTCTATAGAAACAGTTATTGTATATAGAAGAACGGTTGAGCCAACACCAATGCAAGAAGGTAGAGATAAATTTTGGTTTGATGAATTGCAAAAAGTAGAGAAAGAATGTCCGGCAGAGATCATGGATGCAGAAGATATGTTATTTATATTATATACATCTGGTTCTACTGGTAAACCAAAAGGAATGGTACATACCATTGGAGGATATATGGTGTATACCACCTATACATTTGCCAATGTATTTCAATGCGATCATTTTGCTCCTACAGGACAAGATATACATGCCAAAAAACAGGATGATGTCTATTGGTGTACAGCAGATATCGGTTGGATTACTGGGCATTCGTATATAATTTATGGGCCATTGGCTGCAGGAGCAACAACTGTAATGTTTGAGGGAGTACCTAGTTATCCCGATTATGGTCGTTTTTGGGAGATTTGTGATAAACTTAATGTAACCCATTTTTATACGGCACCAACCGCAATTAGAGCATTAGCAAAACAACCACTAGAATTAGTAGATAAACATAACCTTTCATCTATTAAAGTTCTTGGATCTGTAGGAGAGCCAATTAATGAAGAAGCATGGCACTGGTATAATGATAATATCGGAAAAGGAAATTCACCTATAGTTGATACGTGGTGGCAAACAGAAACAGGAGGAGTAATGATTTCACCATTAGCAGGAATTACACCAACGCGACCAACATTTGCTACATTACCCTTACCAGGTATTCAACCCGTTTTGATGGATGCCGAAGGAAAAGAAATAGAATTTAAATCCAAAAGTTCTGAAGGAAGGTTAGCAATAAAATTTCCTTGGCCATCTATAGCAAGAACAATTTATGGAGATCACCAACGATATAAGGATGTGTATTTCTCTGCATATGAAAATATGTATTTTACGGGTGATGGAGCATATAGAGATGCAACTGGGAATTATAGAATTACAGGAAGGGTAGATGATGTAGTTATTGTTTCTGGGCATAATTTAGGAACTGCACCTATAGAAAATGCGATCAATGAACATTTATCTGTCGCAGAATCTGCAATTGTTGGTTTTCCTCACGATGTAAAAGGAACAGCTCTGTATGCATATGTTACTCTGTATAATGATCAAATAGCAGATGATGGATTGATAAATGAAATTAGAGAACAAGTGTCTAATACTATTGGACCAATAGCAAAACCAGATAAAGTTCAGTTTGTAAGTGGATTACCAAAAACTAGAAGTGGTAAGATTATGAGAAGGATTTTACGAAAAATAGCATCTAAGGATACTTCTAATCTGGGAGATACATCTACGTTGTTAAATCCAGATGTAGTTCAGGAGATAATGGATAATGTAGTGTAAAAGAATATATATTAAAAAGCCCTTGTAAGCACAAGGGCTTTTTAATATATGTAGTTATGATTAATTACTTTTCAAAATAACTAAAAGACTCTCCTGATTTTATAGAAAGTAAACTTTCATAAATCAATTCTATGACATTTTCTACATCTTTTCTGTGTACCATTTCCACAGTAGTGTGCATATAACGCAACGGTAAAGAAATTAGAGCAGAGGCAACACCTCCATTACTGTATGCAAATGCATCAGTATCTGTTCCTGTCATTCTGCTAGATGCCATACGCTGAAAAGGGATCTTTTTCTTTTCTGCTGTATCGATCAATAACTCTCTCAATCTATTTTGAACCGCAGGAGCGTAAGAAATTACAGGACCATCACCAATTTTGGTTTCTCCTTGTGTCTTCTTTTCTATCATTGGAGTAGTGGTGTCATGACAAACATCGGTCACAATTGCTACATTAGGTTTAATGGTATGCGTAATCATCTCTGCACCTCTTAAGCCAATTTCTTCCTGTACAGAATTAGTGATATATAAACCAAAAGGTAATTTCTTTTTATTTTCTTTTAGTAAGCGAGCTACTTCTGCAATCATAAAACCTCCCATTCGGTTGTCAAGTGCACGGCATACAAACTTATTTTTATTCAGAATAAAAAATTCATCGGGATATGTAATTACACAACCAACATGGACTCCGAGTTTTAATACTTCCTCTTTGGTATTACACCCTACATCAATACATATGTTTTCAAGGGTTGGGGCTTGCTCTTTCGAACCCTTTCTGGTGTGAATAGCAGGCCATCCAAAAACACCTTTTACAATACCTTTTTTAGTATGTATATTAACCCGTTTAGAAGTTGCAATCTGGTGGTCACTTCCTCCATTTCTAATCACATAAATTAGCCCATTATCCGTAATGTAGTTTACATACCACGAAATCTCATCAGCGTGCCCTTCGATTACAACTTTATACTTTGCTTTTGGGTTAATTACACCAACAGCCGTTCCATAAGTATCTGTTATAAACTCATCTACATAAGGTTTTAAGTAGTTCATCCAGATTTTTTGCCCTTCCCATTCATATCCTGTCGGAGCAGGGTTATTAAGATATTTCTCAAGAAAAGTCAGGGATTTTTTATTTAGAATGCTCTTTTTTGCCATAGTATTATTTCATTTTATTGCGAAAATAACAATATTCACATTCATTTTACAGTTTACAATTGGTTAATTATTAATTTTGGAACAATTTTAGAAAGTCTCATAATCTATTATGATAAAACATTCGGTATATATTATCTTGGTAATGCTAACTTCTTTAAGTAATGCCCAAAAGAGAGAGCAAAAACTTTTGGACACTTCTAAGGTAGATACTACAGGTTATGTGCAGTACTACATCATCGAAGGAGATACAATTCCTCATGAGGCTATTGATCTTGATGAAGTAATTATTTTAGGGAGATTAAATTTTAAAGATAGACTGGCAAGAAGAAAATATCTTATTTTACGACGTAAGACTAGAAAAGTGTATCCCTATGCTAAATTAGCAGCAGATAGACTGATATCTCTTAATGAACGATTAGAAAACATTGACTCTAAGAGAAAAAAGAAGCGATATATAAAAATGTTACAGAAGTACATGGAAGAAGAGTTTACCAAAGAATTAAAAAAACTTACTCGTACAGAAGGGCAGATATTGGTTAAATTGATTTATCGACAAACAGGTAAAACAATGTTCGCATTAGTAAAAGAATATAGAAGTGGGTGGAGAGCTTTTTGGTATAATAACACAGCCAAACTTTTTAATATTTCTTTAAAAGAGAAATATGATCCTATAAATGTAGAAGAAGATTATTGGATAGAGGATATATTACAGCGAAGTTTTCAGTCAAGTATTCTAAAAGAGCAAAAAACAGCTTTAGATTTTAGTTTTTATGATTTGAAAAATAAATGGTCTAATACATCAAAAACAACTTCTTCTAAAAATTAATTTTGGGTATTCCCCCAGAAAAAGGGGGCGGGCTGTACGTTGTATCTTTTGTTGTGCAGATGTTAATTTTCTTTATAGGGATAGAATTAAGTTGTAGTTTTTTTAATTACCTAGGACCAACAAAAGGATGCCACTTCCATCCCTAATACAAAACAATACTATTATATAATCACATTAAGGGATTTAAACATAGAAAAAGTATCAAAAATCTATTTCTATTTTGATTAAATTTCTTATCTTCGTTTTCTATCTTTTTTAAAATCAGCACATTCCTTATTTTTTGTAAAAAATTATACCAAAAGGTGTTGTTGTTTTAATAAAGGGTTGTATGTTTGCACCCGCAAAACGGGATGCTGTTTTGAGAGTTCATTGAGAGTTGATTTTTTTGATTTTTGTTTAGGGAAAGATTTTAAAAAACTTTGTATAAAAATTCTTGTCAGAGTAAAAAAGGGTTGTATGTTTGCGCCCTCAAAACGGGGTTTTGTTTTGTGCGTTGATTGAGGTTTTATTTAGTTTTAATTTTTTCGAAAAAATAAATTAAAAAAAGCTTTGTAGAAATAAAAAGGGTTGTATATTTGCACCCGCTTAGCAAAACAAAGCATAGTTCATAAAAATAGTAGTAATGGTTTAGGATGTTTTAGGTAACATTTTTGAGGTTCGATTCCTTGATTTACGATCTATAATTGATAGCGATGAAGATTGCTTTATTGATTACAAAAGTTCATAGACATATTGATTGACAGCGCGTATTGAGTTATTTTATAATAG
>NZ_AQRA01000023.1 GCF_000626715.1 Aquimarina atlantica
TCCGGCCACAGTAAATGTAAATGTAGACGCTGGATTATGTACCGCCAGCAGTGTTGCTTTAGGTACCCCAACGACTTCAGATAATTGTGCAGTGGCAAGTGTCACTAACGATGCACCGGCAACCTTTCCAGTAGGAGATACGACAGTGACGTGGACAGTGACCGATAGCTCTGGTAATACTGCGACTTGTACCCAAACAATAACAGTAACCGATACTATTGATCCAACAATCAGTTGTCCAGCGACTGTAAATGTAAATGTTGATGCAGGAAGTTGTGTAGCGACAGGAGTTACTTTAGGTACACCAACGACTTCAGATAATTGTGCAGTGGCTAGTGTAACCAATGATGCACCGGCAACCTTTCCAGTAGGAGATACGACAGTGACGTGGACAGTGACCGATAGCTCTGGTAATACTGCGACTTGTACCCAAACAATAACAGTAACCGATACTATTGATCCAACGATCAGTTGTCCAGCGACTGTAAATGTAAATGTTGATGCTGGTCTATGTACAGCCAGTAGTGTTACTTTAGGTACACCAACGACTTCAGATAATTGTACGATAGCAAGTGTAACCAATGATGCACCAGCAACTTTCCCACTAGGAGATACAATAGTAACCTGGACGGTAACGGATAGCTCTGGTAATACCGCTACCTGTACGCAAACCGTAACCGTAACTGATAACATTGATCCAACAATCAGTTGTCCAGCTACAGTAAATGTAAATGTTGATGCTGGTCTATGTACAGCCAGTAGTGTTGCTTTAGGTACACCAACGACTTCAGATAATTGTGCAGTGGCAAGTGTGACTAACGATGCACCTGGAGTTTTCCCATTAGGAGATACAACGGTCACCTGGACGGTAACGGATAGTTCTGGTAATACAGCGACTTGTACACAAACAGTAACAGTAACGGATAACATTGATCCAACAATAGTATGTGCTGCAGATGTAAGTGTAAATGTAAATCCTGGAAGTTGTATCGCAACAGGAGTTACTTTAGTTACACCCACAATTTCTGATAATTGTACTGTAGTGAGTACTACTAATGATTCTCCGGGGACTTTTCCGATAGGAGATACAACGGTAACTTGGATGGTAACGGATAGTTCTGGTAATACAGCTACCTGTACCCAAACGGTAACAGTAATAGATAATATTGATCCAACGATCAGTTGCCCAGCGACAGTAAATGTAAATGTAGATGCAGGCTTATGCACCGCCAGTAGTGTTACTTTAGGTACTCCAACGACTTCAGATAATTGTACAATAGCTAGTGTCACTAATGATGCACCAGTAACTTTCCCACTAGGAGATACCACGGTAACCTGGACAGTGACAGATAGTTCAGGAAATACAGCGACTTGTACGCAAACCGTAACCGTAACTGATAATATAGATCCGGTAATTACATGTCCGGCCACAGTAAATGTAAATGTTGACGCTGGATTATGTACTGCAAGCAGTGTTGCTTTAGATACACCAACGACTTCAGATAATTGTACAGTAGCTAGTGTGACTAATGATGCACCTGGAGTTTTCCCATTAGGAGACACCACGGTAACCTGGACGGTAACCGATAGCTCTGGTAATACCGCTACCTGTACCCAAACGGTAACCGTAACTGATAATATTGATCCAACGATTAGTTGCCCAGCTACAGTAAATGTAAATGTTGATGCAGGAAGTTGTGTAGCGACAGGAGTTACTTTAGGTACACCAACAACATCAGATAATTGTGCAGTGGCCAGTGTGACTAACGATGCACCGGCAACCTTCCCGCTAGGAGATACAACAGTAACCTGGACCGTAACCGATAGCTCTGGTAATACCGCTACCTGTACGCAAATCGTAACAGTAACGGATAACATTGATCCAACGATTAGTTGTCCAGCCACAGTAAATGTTAATGTTGACGCTGGTCTATGTACTGCGAGTAGTGTTGCTTTAGGTACACCAACAACTTCAGATAATTGTGCAGTGGCTAGTGTAACCAACGATGCACCGGCAACCTTCCCATTAGGAGATACGACCGTAACCTGGACGGTAACGGATAGCTCTGGTAATACCGCTACCTGTACCCAAACGGTAACCGTAACCGATAATATTGATCCGGTAATTGCATGTCCAGCCACCGTAAATGTAAATGTAGATGCAGGCTTATGTACTGCCAGTAGTGTTGCTTTAGGTACACCAACAACTTCAGATAATTGTGCAGTGGCTAGTGTAACTAATGATGCACCGGGAGTTTTCCCATTAGGAGACACCACGGTGACTTGGACAGTGACCGATAGTTCTGGTAATACCGCTACCTGTACTCAAACCGTAACCGTAACTGATACTATTGATCCAACGATTAGTTGCCCAGCTACAGTAAATGTAAATGTTGATGCAGGAAGTTGTGTAGCGACAGGAGTTACTTTAGGTACCCCAACAACATCAGATAATTGTGCAGTGGCCAGTGTGACTAACGATGCACCGGCAACCTTCCCGCTAGGAGATACAACAGTTACCTGGACCGTAACGGATAATTCTGGTAATACTGCGACTTGTACGCAAACCGTAACAGTAACGGATAACATTGATCCAACGATTAGTTGTCCAGCTACAGTAAATGTTAATGTTGACGCTGGATTATGTACTGCGAGTAGTGTTGCTTTAGGTACACCAACAACTTCAGATAATTGTGCAGTGGCCAGTGTGACTAATGACGCGCCAGCAGCCTTCCCAGTAGGAGATACGACAGTGACGTGGACAGTAACAGATAACTCTGGTAATACCGCTACCTGTACTCAAACCGTAACCGTAACTGATAATATAGATCCGGTAATTGCATGTCCAGCTACAGTAAATGTTAATGTAGATGCCGGATTATGTACCGCCAGTGGAGTTACTTTAGGCACACCTACTACTTCAGATAATTGTGCAGTGGCTAGTGTAACTAATGATGCACCGGGAGTTTTCCCACTAGGAGATACGACTGTAACCTGGACAGTAACCGATAGTTCAGGTAATACTGCGACTTGTACTCAAACGGTAACCGTAACTGATACTATTGATCCAACGATTAGTTGTCCAGCGACTGTAAATGTAAATGTAGATGCAGGCTTATGTACTGCCAGTAGTGTTGCTTTAGGTACACCAACAACCTCAGATAATTGTGCAGTGGCGAGTGTGACTAATGATGCACCGGTAACCTTCCCATTAGGAGATACTACAGTAACCTGGACAGTAACGGATAGTTCTGGTAATACCGCTACCTGTACGCAAACGGTAACAGTAACGGATAACATTGATCCAACAATCAGTTGCCCTGCAACCGTAAACGTTAATGTTGACGCTGGTTTATGTACTGCAAGTAGTATTGCCTTAGGTACACCGACCACTTCAGATAATTGTGCAGTGGCGAGTGTAACCAATGATGCACCTGGAGTTTTCCCATTAGGAGATACGACAGTGACCTGGACAGTGACTGATAGTTCTGGTAATACGGCTACCTGTATGCAAACAGTAACGGTAACAGATAATGAAGCTCCGGTAGCTAATGTTATTCCATTACCTGATGTAATAGGGGAATGTAGTGCTACAGCAATAGCTCCAACAGCAACAGATAATTGTGGAGGAATAATAACTGCAACAACTACAGATCCTACAAATTATACAGTAATCGGAACATATACGATTACCTGGACTTATGATGATGGAAATGGCAATACAAGCCAACAAACACAAACGGTGATAGTACAAGATACAGGAATTCCGGTTCCTGATGTTAATCCATTACCTGATGTAGTAGGGGAGTGTAGTGCAACAATAACTACTATTCCAACTGCTACAGATGGATGCGGAGGAGTCGTAACTATAAATGGAACAACTACAGACCCTTTAACATATACAACGCAAGGAACTTTTATAGTAACCTGGACTTATGACGATGGTAATGGTAATGTAGTTCAACAGACACAAAATGTTATTGTTGACGATACTACCGACCCTACAATAGTATGTCCAGCAGATATAATAAGTGTTAATGTTGATGCAGGTTTATGTACTGCAAGTGGAGTTACTTTAGGTACACCAACAACCTCAGATAATTGTGCAGTGGCTAGTGTAACCAATGATGCACCAGGAGTTTTCCCGTTAGGAAATACAACTGTAACCTGGACAGTAACCGACGGTTCTGGTAATATAGCTACCTGCACTCAAACAGTAATGGTAACCGATAATATCAATCCAACAATAATATGCCCGGCAGATGTGAGTGTGAATGTAGATGCAGCAAGTTGTGTAGCGACAGGAGTTGCTCTTGTTACCCCAACAACTTCAGATAATTGTTCCGTTGTTAGTACGGTTAGCGATGCACCGGCGATCTTCCCATTAGGAGATACGATCATAACTTGGACAGTAACAGATAGTTCAGGAAATACAGCTACTTGTACACAAACTGTAACTGTAATAGATAATATAAATCCGGTAATTACGAATTGCCCATCAAATATAGTTCAGACAGCAACTGCTAACACGTGTAATGCTGTTGTTAACTGGACACTACCTACTGCGACCGATAACTGTACAGATCCATTAATTATTAGTAGTACACATAATCCTGGTGATGCATTTCCGGTAGGAACAACTACAGTGACTTATACATTTAGTGATACTTCTGGAAATAGTGAAACTTGTACTTTTGATATAACTGTACCAACCGTAACAGAAGCTAATAATGATATTGTAGTTATTAATGGAAGTATAGGAGGTAGCTCTGCTAATATTGTAGATGTTAACGATCTGTTAGATTGTAACCCTGCTACATTAGGAACAAATGTTGTTATATCAGCAGTTACAGATTCTGATTCTGGTGATGGTGTTAGTCTAGATCCAATAACAGGAATAATAACTGTATTACCAAATACAACACCAGGAGAATATACTATAAATTATACGCTGTGTAGTATCACTACCCCTGTGGTATGCGACGATGCTATAATAGTTATTACTGTAGCAGTTGCAAATGATATTTCTAATCTGGCATTAACTAAGACAGCTTCATATGTAGATACAAATGGAGATGATATTTCTAATGCAGGAGATGAAATACGATATACTTTTACTATAGAAAATAGAGGCAATGTAGATATTACTAATATTATTCTTAATGATCCATTGCCAGGAGTTGAAGTAATAGGTGGCCCGATTGATTTAGCTGCAGGAGAAACAGATACGGATAGTTTTACAGCAACTTATGTCCTAACAGAAGAAGATATACGTTCTGGTAGTGTATCTAATCAAGCTACCGTAACTGGCCAAAATCCAGATGGTTTGGATGTATCTGATATATCTGATGACCCATTAAATGATACCAATATTGATTTAGATAATGATGGTGATTTTGAAGATGAAACTGTATTTGTAATTGTACCAGAAGATATCATTATATATACAGGAATTACTCCTAATGGGGATGGTGTTAATGATGAGTTTAGGATTATGGGACTAAGCGATTTTCCTAAAAACACGTTACAGATATTTAACCGTTGGGGGGTTAAGGTGTTTGAGCAGGATGGGTATGAACAACCAGGCGTGAGATTTTTCAGAGGAATTTCTAGTGGAAGACAGACTATAAATGGAAAAGAAGAATTACCTGTTGGAACATACTATTATGTTCTTGAATATGAAAATGCCAGTGGAGTCCAAAAATCTAGAGCTGGATATTTATATATTAACAGATAATCAACCAAAATTTAGATTCCCACGAGTATTGATGTACTTACTCGTGGGTTAAATTAAAATAGTTCTACTAAAACGGATGAAAAAAATAAAGATAATAGTTGTGGCAGCATTTTTGAGCGTTACTTTTTTTACCAGTTATGCACAACAAGATGCTCAGTACACTCAGTATATGTATAACACTATAAGTGTCAACCCTGCCTATGCAGGTAGTCGAGGAGTACTAAGTATTATGGGTCTTCATCGTAGTCAATGGGTTGGTTTAGATGGAGCACCTCGTACCCAGACCCTTACCTTTAACACTCCTATTGGTGGTAATGAGCGAGTTGGTTTAGGTCTATCTATAGTTAATGATCAGATTGGTCCTACCGATGAGACGTATTTTGATATTGATTTTTCATATACACTTCCCACTTCTGAAACAGGCAAGTTAAGCTTAGGTATAAAAGCCGGAGGTCATTTATTAAATGTTGATTTTCAAAAGTTATCACAATTTAATAGCAATGATGCTTTGTTTGAGAACAATATAGATAATAAATTTAGTCCTAATGTTGGAGTTGGAGTGTATTATCATACCGATAAGTTTTATGTAGGATTAAGTGCTCCAAATTTATTAGAGACAGATCATTTTGATGAGAGTACTACTACCAGTAGTAGTGATGCTGTTAGTTTTTTGGCTGAGGAGCGTATCAATTATTATTTGATAGCAGGTCATGTTTTTGATTTGAGTGATACAGTTAAGTTTAAGCCCGCAGTTTTAAGTAAGTTGGTTTTTGGTGCTCCTTTACAGGTAGATGTTTCGGCAAATTTTTTATTGTATGATCGATTGACATTGGGAGCTGCTTATCGTTGGAGTGCTGCTTTAAGTGGTACTATAGGATTTCAGATTTCCGATTCCTTAATGATTGGTTTTGCATATGATCGAGAAACGACAGAATTAGGTCAGAGTCAATTTAATGATGGCAGTTATGAGGTATTTCTCAGATTCGAACTCTTTAAAAAATACAATAGAATGCTAACACCTCGTTTCTTTTAATCAAAATTGCATTACAACTCAAATTGCATTATATTATTTACCGTTATAATCTACTATATAAAAATATTTTATTCCAGTAGATGCTTAGAGTAAATGAAATAGCATCTCTCATAGTTTCTTACATATCTAATCTTTTTCTTACGCAATAACCAATTATGTGATCATAAATACGGCGAAACCATATTTATTTTGAGTTTTTAATGTATTTATAATTAAGGATTTATATATAAATTTATGATGTTGAGAAAAACATGATATAAGTCATCATTTTTTAAATTATTGTTGCGTATATAAAAAATTACATTTGATAAATATATTTCCTATTTCATCTTATTGATGTATTTTCTTTTTTAATGCCTAATGATATATTATTGTTAAAAATGCATCCCAATGTTTTTCTTTCCAAATTAAATACACATAAATTTTTAATGAGTAAGTGATAGTGTTTCACTCTAAAAAAGATTAAAATGGATAACAAATAAACAATAGTAAGTACATATAGAAAACAATCCGGCAATTATAAACTTTTGGCGAGCCAGTAATTGTAAGGATTTGAATAACGATAAATTTTAAACAAACCACCATTATGAGGTTCCTTTTTTTTATATCAAAAGATATATCTTCTTTTATTCAGAATAGCTATACGAGCTACATTCAAAAACAAGTTGATAACTTACCTAATTACAGAGCGTTATTTTTAACAGGAATAATTACTATTTTACTGGGAGCATATTCTTTTATAGCATATTCTTTTTTAGAAACTTCTTCGGTGCTTATAGAGCATAAAAATTATCATAACACACAGAGAAAAATTGGAGAAATTACAACCAATTTTAACGATAAATACGCTTATAGATTTCTTTGGGAATCTAACCTTCATAAAGAGAGATGTTTACATCTTAATAACAAAAAACACAAGATTTTTTGCTAATAGAGAGATTAGTCATTCGTCGAAATAAAATAGCTTTTCGTCGATAAAAAAAGCCTTTTCGACACTATTTTTTGCTATTTTAACAAAAATATATGTTAATTTCGAATAGTTTATTTTTCAATTTCCAGGACCATTTACCCTTTGTTATCAAATAAAACAATTTTATGATAAATTTTACTCAATTCTTGCATTGTAAAAAAAGATCATTTTTCTTTTTTATTTTTATTTTATTTCTAGGTAGTCAGATAAATGCTCAAGTGGTTACTACTTGGGGATCTTTGTCAGGTACGGTTCCAGAGAATAATTTTCAGACGAGTAGTTTGTCTTCGATAGGAGATGGAGTAACTGTTGTAACAGTTGATATCACTAGATCACCTTCATCGAGTGTAGGAGGAGCAGTTAATGCAGTTGCACCAAGCTCTACATTGGTAAACAGTTTTAATAATGCCAGGACTACAGTTGGAATTTCAGGTAATACTTATACTTATACATTTAGTGAACCTGTGCATGTTATTTTGAGTTCTCAAGAACATAGTAATCTTATTCGAACAGAAAATATAAAAATATCTAGTCCTGATGCAGGTGCTTCATTTTCTGGAAATTTAACAAATCCCCAAAACGGGCATTTTATAAATAATAATAACACTTCAGAAATTCATATAGGCTCTAAAAGTACAATCACCACTGCAGGAACATATTGGACAGTAGAGAGTAATATTGCAATAACTACTTTATCGGTAGAATATTATGTTATCGATGCAATAGAAGCCGCTTCTGGAGAACCATTTACCATGGATTTATCTCCAAACCCATGGATTAGGTTAGATACTACAAATGTTACGGGAGCTGGCGGAATAAATATCAATTCTACAGCTTGTTCGACAGGATGGGAGCCGTTGGATAATACCAATACGGGCGCAACTTCAGAATTGGTAGCTCCGCATGGAATCCAGTCTATGACAGTTACACTTACTAATGAACAGGATATAGGCCAGGAAGAACTTACTATGACGGGAGGATTTACTGGTATTTTGGTTTCTGGAAATAATACGACTAGTTTGACAATCACTAATGATGGTAATGCAACAATATCAGAATTTAGACAAGCATTGGATGATATTTTTTATCTAAATAATTTGGTAAACCCAACCACAGGAGTAAATCGATTGATTGATATCCAGATAACAGATTTTTATGGGGGTACTTCCAATATAGCGACTGCTTCCTTTCCTATAACAAGAGGTCCACAATCAGGGTCTACTAATGGTCAACTGGTTATTTTTACAGGCGATGGACCTACAGATCTATTTACTGGTTTGGATGGCACTGAGGATGCTGGGGGTACATGGGTAGATGTAAGTGGTACAGGAGCCTTAAGCGGAAGTATAGTAGATGAAGCTACTTTACCGTTAGGAGGAAGTATTTTTAGATATGACGTGACAGGAGGAGCACCATGTAGCACTGCCTCTACAACTGTAGTCATCATTAAGATGAGCAATACAGAAATAGCACTTTCTTCTCCTTCTGCTTGCGGAGAACTGGTTACTGCATATACAAATCCATTACAGTCTGCAAATTCTGACGATCCAATATTTGTTTTTGATTCAGGTTCAGGAGAATTAGTTTGCCCTACAGGATCTGCAGGTACCATTTATGATTGGTATATTTTTAACCCTACTAGTAATTCATATGACGCTTATGCCTTGGCCTCAACTCCTGTACAGACAGGTTTGGCCGATGGAGGATATCTTGTTGTAAGAAATGATGGAGGCACGGTAGAAGAAGGTAGAGCATGGATTTGGAATTCATCTTTAGTTATGGATGCAGGTACGCCACAAACTGTATGTGCAGGAGATACTGTAAATTTAGCAGGTGCTGGTACTGTTACTAATCCGGTGTACACATATTATGATCCGGTACCCAGACCATTTCCTATTACTGCTACAACAGAGATTAGTATAACATTTGATGCTACACACACTTATGTTTCTGATTTAGGATTTTTTGCAGTTGCTCCCGATGGAACTACTACAGTTACTTTAGGGCCAAATCAGGGAAATACTTGTAATTCTGGCGATAATGTAACTAATTTAACATTTACAAATGATGCAGTTGGAAGTGTATTTAATTTTTGTGCGCAACCGGCACCTCTAACAGGAACTCATGATCAATATTTTGATGGAACATCTACATCAGCTATAGATTGGTCACCATTTTATGGTTTTGATGCCAGACAAGGAGGGTGGGCAGTGCAAATTTATGATTGCGTAGGAGCAGATACAGGTACGTTGGATGGCGCTACCATTATATTCGATGATGGATTAGGTAATGTTGTAACATATACGAGTGGTTCAATATCTGTTGCAATAAATGATAATTCATGCACACCGGCTTCAGCTTCAATTTATGTAGTTCCTTTTACACCTGCAATTCCGGGTGTTGATAATTCAATTTCATTGTCTGATGGTATTGGAGTTGGAGGAGCAGGAGGATACGAATGGTCATATAGCACAACAGGTCCAGCTGGACCTTGGTCAGGAGCTTTTGAAAATAGTACATTAACACCATCAAGAATAGTTAATGAAACTACCTGGTTTAGGATAGTAGGAGATAATGGGGTTAGCTGCTCTACTGAAGATATAGTTCAGGTAACTGTAATAGATGAACCAAATTCTGGTACTGGTACTGATGAATATGCCTGTGCTGGGGATGCAGTAATTAATCTTAATACTTTGATTACGGGAGCTGATATTGGAGGAACCTGGAGTGTTTCAGGATCTTCCCCAGATAATCCGGGAAGTGATTTTAATGCAGGGGCCGCAACATATGACCCAGTAACTGGAGGCATATACATTTTTGATTATACAGTTTCTGCAACAGGACCCTGTATTACTAATGCTGTAACTTCTGTAACGGTGTCAGTTCAGGCATCGCCAAATTCTGGTATAAACAATACAATTTATGCAACTTTAGGAGACGGTACAATAAATTTACTATCTAATCTTCTAGGAACCCCAGATCCATTTGGTATTTGGAGTCTTAATGGAGCTAGTGATAATCCAGGAGCCAGCTTTGATTCCTCTACAGGAACAGTGGATACAAATACACTAACCGATGGGACTTACATATTTGATTATTCATTAACAAGTTGTACGACATCAACATCTTCTGTAACGATAATATTTACAACATTAGATACAGATAATGATAATGTAGGAAACCTCATAGATATTGACGATGATAACGATGGGGTTTTGGATACAGTAGAAAATACATTAGGAGTAAATCCTTCTTTAGATGCAGATAATGACGGTATCCCTAACTACCAAGATTTTAATAATAATGGAAGTGGAACCGCACCTGTTTGTGTAGATGGTAATCTGGATGGGATTTGTGATACATTGGATCCTGTTTTTGATTTTGATGGAGATGGGGTTCCTAATCATTTAGATTTAGACAGTGATAATGATGGAATCTATGATGTTATTGAAGCTGGGGGAACTCTTAGCAGTGCTGTAGGGCAAGAAGGTCGACATGATGATAATGATAATAATACAAACAATACAGCAACTAATGGTGTACCTTCTCTAGCGAATGGTGGAGCAGGGAATACTCCAACAGACACGGGTAGTAATGGTAGTCTGGATTATATAACATTAGATAGTGATGGTGATGGTTGTAGTGATGCGAATGAAGCTTATGCCGATGCAAATGCCGATGGTGGTGATGGTGGAGTGTATAACCCTTCTAACACAGCAGCAGAACCGTTAACATTAGGAGCAGGTACAGTAAATGCTAATGGAGTAGTTGTGGCTGCAGTGTATACCACTCCTGCTAATGCAGATGGAATAGCACCAACAAATAATACACAGTTTGATTTTCAACAGGTCGGAACCGTACCAACAATAACTACACAACCAGTTAATATAACAACTAATGGAGTAGGCTCGGTAACTTTTGAGGTAGAACCAGATATAAACTATTATACATATCAATGGCAGGTTGATGATCAAAGCGGTGGTGGTTTTGTCACTATTGACCCAGCCAATGTCGTAGATATTTATACAGGTAGTGATACTACAATATTAACATTAACGGGAGCAACTGCAACTGAAGATGGATATGTATACCAGGTGATTATAACAGATGATTCTTACATTTGTTCATCTACTACCTCTAATTCTGCGACTTTAACTATTGATACGACTGCACCAACAGCAGATACGTTTACTACTAATGATATTACGCCTACTTTAACAGGAACCGGAGAGGCCAATGAGACCTTAACGATTACCGTAGATGAGAATGGAGATGGTACACCAGAGGTTACTTATACCGTAACTACAGATGCCGCTGGAGATTGGAGTATTGATACTGGAGTTGCAGTACCGGATAGTGGTAGTTTACCTGTATTAACCGATGATGATACTTTAGATGTAGTGGCTACAGATGCCGGAGGAAATAGTGGAGCTGGAGTAGTGACTATTGATCTTACTGCACCAACAGCAGATACATTTACAACAAACGATATTACTCCAACCTTAACAGGAACCGGAGAGGCC
>NZ_AQRA01000024.1 GCF_000626715.1 Aquimarina atlantica
TATTCTTCAATAAATAATAGACGAAACGCCCAACTATAGTTGGGCGTTTTGTTATTTTTGAACCATGTTAATATGGGTTTGAGATCATGAAACTATTTGATCTAAGCAATTTTATGAGTTAGGTTATCATCTCAAACTATCTTTTCGATTAAATTATTTGATAATGAGTACTGCTAGTTACATAAATTAAGAAGTTAAATGCAATTAGATTATATTGTTGTAGGATTGGGATTATCAGGATTATCTTTTGTAGAAGAGTTAGAAAGTCATAACAAATCATATGTAGTTTTCGAAGACGCTTCACAGAAATCATCAAGAGTGGCGGGAGGCTTGTATAATCCGGTGATCTTAAAACGCTTTACGATGGCTTGGCAAGCCTCACAGCAAATTGAAACAGCGGTTTCCTTTTATAAAAATGTAGAAGCAAAACTTCAGAAAACGGTAGTTTCAGAACTTCCGATATTACGTAGATTTAATGCTGTAGAAGAGCAAAATAATTGGTTTGAAGCTTGTGACAAACCTATTTTAGGAGAATTTCTTTCTTCAGAATTGATCCGAAATACCAATCCGGCACTAGATATTCCATTTCATTATGGAAAAGTAAAACATACCGGGAAAATTGATATCAGCAGTATGCTTTCAGCTTATGCAAAAAAACTAAGAGAGAACAATATTTTGATTGATGAATCCTTTGAGTATGATAAAATCACCGTAGCAAAAGATTATATTCAATATAAAGAAATAAAATGCAGACATATTGTGTTTGCCGAGGGGTATGGAGTAAAAAACAATCCATTTTTTAATGACCTGCCATTATATGGTAATAAAGGAGAATATATTATCATTAAGTCTGAAGCTCTTAAACAAAAGGAGGCGATAAAATCTTCGATATTTATTATTCCTCTGGGAGCGGATTTATATAAAGTGGGGGCAACATATAATAACCAGGATAAATCTCCAGAAATAACAAGTACTGCCAGGGAAGAATTGCAAAAAAAGCTGGACAGATTTTTAAAAGTACCCTATGAAGTAGTAGATCAGGTAGCAGGAATACGCCCTACAGTTAGAGATCGAAGACCTTTGATAGGAACACATGCCAGATATGCTAATATGCATATTCTAAATGGTATGGGGAGTAGAGGCATACTTTTGGCTCCTACTATGGCAAAAAAGTTATATAACCATATAGAAAAAGGAATTTCTTTAGATAAAGAAATAGATTGCAAACGGTATAAAAACCTATGAAGAACGTTTTTGCTTTTTGTAGTGCATAAAAAAGTTGATCCATATATTTCGGGATAACCTTAAAATAACAGGCAAAAAGACAATCATCGTTATAGAAATTATAATAAAAGTAGCCACTAGATCCAGCTTAAAAATAAGATTACTAATCACAAAAGCAGCAACTGCAAAAGCAATCCCTACAGGATAACTCACGTACATAGCTCCATAAAAAAAAGAAGGTTCTATTTTGTATTTGGTGCCACAGTGACTACAACGTTCCTGCATTTTTAAAGTTTGGCTTAGTTTATAAGGGTTAGATTCCTTATACATACTTTCTTCATGGCATACAGGGCAACTACCAGTTATGATGCTATAAATTTTTGTTCCTTTTAAGAAGTTCATGAGCGTTTTTATTCTAACGCAAAATTAATCATCTTTGCACAAAATATTCAAAAGCAGATGTTAAACATACATAACTTATCGATTTCGTTTGGAGGAGAGTACCTTTTTGAAGAAATAAGCTTCAGATTAAATGCGGGGGATCGAGTTGGATTGATAGGAAAGAATGGAGCAGGAAAATCTACCATGCTTAAGATTTTATCCAAAGAGCAAGAACCAGATTCTGGGCAAATAGCTATGGATAAAGAGGTGAAGATTGGTTTTTTAAAGCAGGATATAGATTTTGTATTTGGACGTACAGTTCTAGAAGAAGCCTATGAAGCTTTTATAGAAATTAAAAAAACAGAACGAGATATCGATGCAATTAATGCTCAATTAGCAGAACGCACAGATTACGAAAGTGAAAAATATAACCAGCTAATTACCGATTTAAGTGATCTTACACATCATTATGAGATCCTGGGCGGGTATAACTATCAAGGAGAAACAGAAAGGGTTTTACAGGGGCTAGGATTTGCTCGTGAAGATTTTAATAAACTTACAGATACCTTTTCTGGTGGTTGGCGAATGAGAATCGAACTGGCAAAACTTTTATTGCAGAATAATGATATTTTACTATTAGATGAGCCTACAAACCACCTGGATATAGAATCTATTATCTGGCTGGAGAATTTTTTAAAAAATTATACCGGAGTTGTAGTTATTGTTTCGCACGATAAAATGTTTTTGGATAATGTAACCAACAGAACTATAGAAATCTCTTTGGGACGTATCTATGATTATAACAAACCTTATTCTAAATATTTGGTGCTTCGTAAAGAGATTAGAGAGCAACAGTTGGCCACACAAAAGAACCAATCTAAGCAGATAGAACAGACCGAAAAATTAATCGAGAAGTTTAGAGCCAAAGCTTCTAAAGCAGCTATGGCACAATCTTTAATTAAAAAATTAGATAAGATTGATAGAATAGAAGTCGATGAAGATGATAATGCAGTAATGAATATTAGTTTTCCTGTAAGCGTACAACCAGGAAAAGTAGTTATTGAAGCTGATGGTGTAGGCAAAAGTTATGGGGATAAAGAAATTTTAAAGGACATTGATTTACTGGTAGAGAGAGGATCTAAGATAGCATTTGTAGGTCAGAACGGACAAGGTAAATCAACATTGGCTAAGATTATTATCGATGAGATACCGTATACAGGAGAATTTAAGTTAGGTCATAATGTACAGATAGGATATTTTGCTCAGAATCAATCAGAATATCTCGATGGAGAATTAACCGTTCATGATACTATGATTCATGCGGCCGACGAAAAAACACGAAGCAAGGTTCGTGATATGCTGGGAGCTTTCTTATTTAGAGGGGATGAAGTAGATAAGAAAGTAAAAGTACTTTCTGGAGGAGAAAGAAACCGATTAGCACTATGTAAGATGCTCTTGCAACCTTTTAATGTATTGGTGATGGATGAGCCAACAAACCATCTGGACATCAAGTCGAAAAATGTATTAAAAGAAGCTTTGAAAAATTTTGATGGAACCCTGATTTTGGTATCGCATGATAGGGATTTTTTGCAAGGATTAAGCAATACAGTGTATGAGTTTAAGAATAAAAAAATCAAAGAATATCTTGGTGATATAAACTTCTACTTAGAAGAAAAAAGAATAAATGATCTAAGAGATATAGAAAAGAAAGATAAGCAAGAGAAAACAACTTCTGATACCAAAGAAACCGCAAAGCAATCTTATCAGGATCAGAAAAAAGTAAAATCGCTTAGTAATAAATTAAGTAATATAGAATCTAAAATCAATAAACTCGAAAGAGAAATTAAAGAAATTGATGTAGAACTAGCAGTCAATTATGATGAAACGATTGCGCAACCCAACTTTTTTGATAATTACCAGGCAAAAAAAGATCTCTTATCCTCGCTAATGGAAGATTGGGAGATATTACAAGAAGAAATGGATGCATTAAACAATGCATAAGGAGGATTTGTAAAATAAATAATTGAATTCTTCTTAAAAAGAACACCTTTTAAGAAGAATTCACCTAATAATTTATCACCATTGTGACAAGAAGGTATTCCTTGCCCTTTTCCTCCATTAGTACCAGCACAATTAGAAGATCCTGATGATTCTTTAACAAAAGATTGTTGTTTATTCAAGTTTTGAAAAAAGGGCACACTATCTCCTAATGTAAAAGCTTCTCATGCTAACATTTATGAGTTCTTTAACTGCATCCCAAGCATGTGGTTGATAGTTTTGTAGCGATTCTACAAAAAGTGTGGTTACCAATATACTATGAGAAAAATTATACTTTCAATTCTAGGGATACTTTTAATTGTGGCGGCTTATTTTGCTGCAAACAAAATAATTGATAGTAAAAAAAGACCTAAACCCAGACCTGCAAAAGTTATAAAAACTGTTTTTGTAGATACTGTAAAAAACAAAACGATTCCTATTCAAATTGCAGCAAATGGTAATTTAACCGCAAAAAGAAGATTAGAGCTATATGCCGAAGTTCAGGGGATTTTTAAAGGAGGAACTCACTTATTTAAACCTGGTCAAAAATATCAAAAAGGGCAAGCATTGATAAGAATTGATGCATCAGAATATTATGCTAGTGTGCAATCTGCCAAGAGTAATTTATATAACCTGGTCACCTCTATTATGCCGGATTTACGATTGGATTATCCAGATATTTATGAAAAATGGCAAGGATATCTCAATACTTTTGATATGAGTAAAGCCACACCAAAGTTACCAGAAGTTACTTCAGAAAAAGAAAAATATTTTATAACAGGAAGAAATATTTATACCACCTATTATAATGTAAAAAATCTAGAGCAACGATTGGCAAAATATACCATCTCTGCTCCTTTTAATGGGGTGCTTACCGAAGCCCTGGTCACCGAAGGGACTTTAATTCGGCAGGGACAAAAATTAGGAGAATATATAGATACCAAAGTATATGAAATGCAGGTTGCTATTGGTAAGGAATATGGAGACCTGCTTCGTGTTGGGGAATCGGTAGAACTTTCTAATCTTAACAAGACAAAAACATTTACAGGAAAAGTGTCCAGGATTAATAGTAGTGTTAATCAAGCTACCCAGACCATTACAACTTTTATCGAAGTAGCAGATCCATCACTTAGAGAAGGGATGTATCTCGAGGCCAACCTTGATGCTAAGAAAGAAGAAAATGCCATCGAAATCGAAAGAGGATTGCTTCAGGAAGGAGATAAAATATTTGTGGTAAGAGATAGTATTCTTGATATTATAGATGTACAACCTGTATATTTTTCTGATAAAAAAGTAGTGCTTAAGGGAGTTCCCGAAGAGACCATAATTTTATCCAAAAGTGTTCCGGGAGCATATGCAGGAATGCTGATAAAGATCTACCAGGGAAAGAAAGGAAATAATAATGTGCATAGGGATAGTTCTGCTAATACAGCCAAAAAACAATAGTGATGCGTAAAATTATTGCTTTTTTTATTAAATATCACGTAGCGGTAAATGTGATTGTACTTGCATTTTTTGCATTTGGAGTTGTAGGAGCATTATCCTTAAAATCTTCATTTTTCCCACTAATTGATTCCAAAAATATCATTATCAATATTACATATCCGGGAGCTTCTCCATTAGAAGTAGAAGAAGGGATTGTACTTAAGATAGAGGATAACCTAAAAGGATTGGATGGGGTAGAACGTGTAACTTCAACTTCGAGAGAAAATAACGGGACAATAAATGTTGAAATCGAAAAAGGAAAGAATATCGATTTCATGCTGTTAGAAGTAAAAAATGCAGTAGATCGTGTGCCTTCATTTCCAACAGGTATGGAGCCTTTGGTCGTTGCAAAACAAGAAGCGATTCGACCTACAATCAGTTTTTCTATAAGCGGAGATAATATACCATTGGTTACCCTCAAAGAGATTGCACGACAGGTAGAAAATGATCTTCGTGGGATAGAAGGAATTTCCCAGATTTCTGTGACTGGCTATCCTGCAGAAGAAATTGAAATCGCCATCAATGAAAAAAACTTACTTGCATATAACCTTAGTTTTAGTGAAGTAGCGCAGGCAGTGAGTAGAGCCAATATTCTAACTACCGGGGGAACCATAAAAACAGACGCCGAAGAATATTTGATCAGGGCAAATAATCGTTCGTATTATGGCAATGAGCTTTCTAACCTCATCGTGCGTGCAGATGCTTCGGGAAGTGTGATACGTCTTAAAGATGTAGCAGAGATACGTGATCGTTTTTCAGAAACCGCTAATGCCACTTATTTTAATGGAAATTTGGCTGTTAATGTCGAAATTACAAGCACAAATACCGAAGACCTTATTTCTTCAGCAGAAAAAACAAAAGAATACATATCAGAATTTAATCAGAAGTATAATAACGTACAACTTAATGTGATTAGTGATCGATCTATTACACTGGTACAACGTACAGAACTTCTTACAGAAAATGCTATTATCGGAATGTTGCTGGTGCTCACTTTTTTATCCTTATTCCTTAATACACGCTTGGCATTTTGGGTTGCTTTTGGACTTCCCGTAGCCTTTTTGGGGATGTTTATTTTTGCAGGTACATTTGATGTGACTATAAATGTATTATCCCTGTTCGGAATGATCATCGTAATTGGGATTCTGGTAGATGATGGTATTGTAATCGCAGAAAATATCTATCAGCATTACGAAAAAGGAAAAACCCCGATACAAGCAGCTATAGATGGTACTATGGAAGTAATACCACCTATTATTTCTGCTATTATTACTACCATACTTGCCTTTGGTATTTTCTTGTTTTTAGATGGTCGTATAGGAGAATTTTTTGGAGAAGTTTCTGTGGTTGTTATTCTTACATTAACAGTTTCTCTAATCGAAGCTTTGATTATTCTACCAGCCCATTTAGCACATTCCAAAGCGCTTAAACCACAAGATTCAAAACCTAAAACAGGAATTGGACAACTATTTGCAAAATTACGATATATCAATACATTTGGAGACGCTATCATGCGTTGGCTGCGAGACAAAATTTATAGTCCGGCATTGCGGTTTTCATTAGAAAACAAACTCTTTACGTTTTCTATTTTTATTGTTCTTCTTTTTCTAACTATAGGAACTGTAGGAGGAGGGATAGTTAGAACCTCTTTTTTTCCTCAGATCGCAAGTGATCAAGTATCAATAAACCTGGAAATGCCCAACGGAACTAATGAAAAGATAACAGACAGTATCATTTCTTTGATCGCAGAAAAAGCCTGGGAAACTAATGAAGAATTAACAGAACAGTATTTAAAAGGGCCCGAATATATAGGCAAGAAGTTATTTAAAAATGTGATTACCAATATTGGTCCAGGATCGTCTTCGGCCTCACTAAGAATTAATTTACTACCGGGAGAAGAACGTCCCGATGCAGTAGGGTCGGCTATGGTTACAAACCTTATTAGTAAAAAAATGGGAGAAGTCGCTGGTGTAGAAAGCCTTGTATACGGTAGTGGAGGTAATTTTGGAGGAAGACCGGTTTCAGTTTCATTATTAGGAAATAATATAGCAGAGCTGAAAGCAGCCAAGGCAGAACTAAAAGGAGCATTAGTAAATAATTCATTATTGAAAGATGTTACCGATAATGATCCGGCAGGAATTAAAGAGATTCGTATAGCGTTAAAAGAAAATGCATACTTACTGGGGTTAAACCTTCGGGATATTATGACGCAGGTTCGTGCAGGTTTTTTTGGGGTACAGGCACAACGTTTTCAGCGCGGACAGGACGAAATTAGAGTTTGGGTGAGATATGATAGAGATAATCGTTCTTCGATATCTAATCTGGATGATATGCGTATTACTACGATTAGTGGAGAACGAGTACCACTTAATGAAATTGCAACCTATAGCATAGAAAGAGGTGATGTAGCAGTTAATCACCTCGAAGGACGTCGTGAAATACAGATTTCTGCTGATTTAAAAGATGCAGAAAATACCAGTGCGACAGATATATTACAAGAAATTCGAACGGTGACCATGCCTGAGATCATTTCTAAATACCCAACGGTTACACCTTCTTATGAAGGGCAAAATAGAGAAGCAGGTAAACTTTTAGGGTCTTTAAAACCCGTAGGGCTTACTGTGCTTGCATTAATTTATATAACCATTGCATTTACGTTTAGAAGCTATAGTCAGCCATTACTACTCTTGTTACTAATTCCGTTAAGTATACCAGCAGTGGCTTTAGGGCATTGGGCACATAATTTTCCTATCAATATATTATCTATGTTAGGTATTATTGCTCTTATAGGTATTATGGTTAATGATGGTTTGGTACTTATTGGTAAGTTTAATAGTAATCTTCGGGAGGGGTTGAGCTTTGATGAATCTATTTATCAGGCTGGGAGATCACGTTTTCGGGCTATTTTTCTTACTTCACTTACCACTATTGCCGGGTTAGCCCCTTTATTATTAGAAAAAAGCAGGCAAGCACAATTTTTAAAACCTATGGCTATTTCTATTGCTTATGGGATTGGTTTTGCGACTGTATTAACCCTATTGCTGTTACCGTTATTTTTATCGTTTAGTAACAATGTAAAAGTAGGAACCAAGTGGTTAGTTACCGGAAATAAGATCACTAAAGAAGAAGTAGAACGCGCCATTAAAGAACAAAAAGAAGAGAATGAAGAGCATCATGAATTGCAAGAGTAGCAGCATGCTAAAATTAGTGTTCTTTCTGTTTTTGATTTCTGGACATGTAATCAGTCAGCAATTAACAAAACAGGAAGCCATACGACTTACCTTAGAAAATAATTTTGGGATATTAATCGCTACCAATAGTATAGCTGTGGCAAAAAATAATAAAGGAATTCTTAATTCTGGATATTTACCTACATTAACGGGTAATGCCGGAGCGAATTATCAATCTGCCAATAGTACAACATCTTTTGGAGGAGCAATAAACCCCAATACGGGAGAGCCTCGTTCTGATATTGAAATTGAAGATGCAGAAACGCAACGGTATAATGCAGGGTTAAATCTTAATTATACGTTATTTGATGGTTTGGGGCGTTTTTATAATTATAAGAGATTAAAAGAGCAATATAATCTTACCAAATTACAAGCCAGAGAAACTATAGAAAATACAATCTTGCAGTTATTCTCTATATATTACGAAGTAGCCAGGCTGTCTGAAAATGTAGAAATTCTCGAAGAAACACTTCGTATTTCGAAAGAACGTATTTTAAGATCTAATTACCAGTTTGAGTATGGCCAGAATACAAAACTTAATGTGCTTAATGCAGAAGTAGATGTCGCAAATGATAGTATTAATTTACTAAATACACGGCAACAACTAATAAATACAAAAAGAGATCTAAATGTAATTTTGGATAATGACTTAACATATGAATTTGAGGTAGATACGATTATAAAATTCATCCCAAAACTGGAGTTAGAGGAGTATCTATCAAAATCGACAGAGAATAACATAACGCTTTTACAAAATGAAAGTAACATTCGAATTAGTGATTATGATATTAAAGTGAGTAAATCTGGATATTTACCTAGCATAGGATTAACAGGATCATATGGCTGGAATGAAAATCGAAATCCGCCTTCAGCATTCTTTCCTGGCAATGTTTCGGATACCTACACATTAGGGGCGGGAGTAAGCCTTACCTGGAATCTTTTTGATGGAGGGAATACAATCACAAGAGTAAAAAATGCTAAAATAGCATTGGATAATCAGGAAATTATAAAAAGTCAGATAGAGAAAGAGGTAAAAAGAGATATTGCCAATGCATTAGGAAATTATGAAAACCGTTTAAACGTGTTTAAGATTCAGCAACAGAACGTAATCACAAATCAAAATAATTTTGAGCGTTCGCAAGAGCGTTTTAAACTGGGACAAATCACTTCTATAGAATTCAGGCAGGCGCAGATCAATCTGATTTTGGCAGAAACTAATAAGAATTCGGCAAAATACGATGCTAAAATTGCAGAGCTTCAGCTATTACAGTTAACAGGGCAGTTGTTGAATATTGAATTCTAAAGAACAAAATATCAGAGTATACTCCTGTTTTTTTCTTTTTTTAAGACACCAAAAACATAAGGTATTCAAAGGTATTTTTAACTACTGTTCTAATATGTGTTTTAAATCTTTTGACCAGTTTGTTACAAATAATTACCC
>NZ_AQRA01000025.1 GCF_000626715.1 Aquimarina atlantica
GTCCCTGGTATGCATACCTGTAGGGTTCATTAGTGATCTTACGGTTAGGCATTGGCATCCCAAAGGAAAACTAATCAAATGCTTTTTTTTGATCGGTTTACCTAATTTCCTTAGTACCTTTCTTCCACATTTTTTTAAAGAACGTATTGCCTTTCAGCTTGGGTAAAGATAGTAAAATTCCGATTCCTATCGCCATCGCTACCACCAAAGCTATATGTACATAATTGGTAGTTATACCCGCTCTTCGCATACTCAGGGTCTATAACGCAATTATGTAGCAATAGCCCCACACAGACTGCTACTATTGAGGGTTTAAGATTTTAATGATCAAGTTTACGCGGTCGTTCAATCGGCACTATGCCTACCACTTCTAAAGCGGAAGAACCCGGCAGCATTTGCCCTCGCTGTTATTCCGCTTTAGAAGCGCAATACGTATGCATACGGTTTATATACGACTCATATACGTAATATCGTCGAGTTTAGATTCTGAGTAAGATCGATTAATCTTGAAGCTGAAGTGCGCAAAGGCTGCAAGCGTAGTGCTTCAGCTTCAAGATTGATCATAGCTATCTGGCGATTGAAGATAAGCTGCGTTGCACGCAAAAACAAAGGCGTAGCCATAGCGGAGAGGAGCAACCGACGTAGACCGGGAGTGTAACGAAGGGATGCGCCAGACGATTTTTATGTTTTCCGATTTATCAAAATATAATCTTCAACATAAATAATCGGCTAGGCTGCGACCAAGCGGCGGAGCCAATGAAGCAGCGGTTTTGCTTAACTTCTTATCTGTGGCATTGCCACTCCTTATTGTTTTTAAGCAAAAAAGTAGCTGCGGGTGATAGAGGAACAGAACAAGGCTATTTATTTGTAGTGGAAGCTGACGACCGAAGGTGAGGAAGTTGCAACGGTATGGAACAAGTGCTTTTTCTGCACTTATGGAATAACAAAAAATAGCTTGTGGCGTGACGAAAGAACTCCTTATTACAGCTTATGGGCAAAAACGTAATGTAATGGAGTGTGCGCCCATAATAACTTGCCGAGCCGATAGGCGAGACTCTTGAATTTTTAGTACTATTTGTCTTTTTGGATATAATTTGGATACAAATTATATCCAAAAAAACACGACCATCTTCGATAATCCTGTTTTTGTTTCTTGAAGTTTATAATTTAATAATCTAATGGATCTCTACTGGTATGGCGAACTCTAATGATTCTGATTTCTGTTTTAGTAACCTGATAAGCAACCCGTAAACTGAACTTTTCAAAAGCCCTGATATCTCCTTTGTTATTTTTTCGATACTTATCTAAAGGATAAATGGTAGGTTGATCTTTTAATGCCTCTGCCATATCAAAAATAGTATCCCTCACTTTATTAGCAGATTGGAGTGAGTCTTTTTTAATATGGTTATAGTTTTTGTTTAAGTGATCAAGAGCTCCTTTGCGCCAAATAACTTTTACCATTTATTTGCTATTTTTCGGGCTTCTTCGTGAGTATAAAATTCCCCCTTTTCGATTTCTGCAATAGCTTCGTCAATATCTTTATTATATTCCTCTATGGTATCTCTACCAACTTGTTCTTTTTTTAGAATTTTCTCAAGCTTATCCATAACACTAGCTTTATCTACTTTAAAAAGCTCTCGGATAAATTCATATTTTCTTGCTTGTAAATCCATAATATTCATTTTTACATTCATAACAAAGATAGTTTAATATACTAATATTTTTAAGTTTTGCATTGCTAACACACATATTTTTAGTGATCAAGCATATTTTTTTTAAAGCCATTAAAAGCTGTTTCAGTTTTTTAAAAGTTTTAGGAGTATGAGTAATTATTTCTTTTCTAGTTCTAAATCATCAAATTCTCTGCGTTGATCAATTTCAGCTATGGCAACCAGTATTTTACTGATCCAGTACATATTGTCCTTGATACTCCTGTTGGTAGAAAAATTATCTTCCGTTTGGCTCAGCAAACTAAGGTTATCTAACAAAGTATCTTGCATAAAACGTAATTCCCCTAGCTCTGTGATTGGGATTTTGATGTAAGTTTTTGGTAATTTCATAATGATATCTTTAATAGTTATACGTATAGTTTTTACCCTATTGGGTGGTATGTATTAATATCGTCCTGTAAACCTTCCAGATCATTGATTAAATAGGCTTCTGTAGAACTTACGTATCTATGTCCTGCCATATATTGCGCTTCTCTTAGATTATAGTTCTTTAACCAATGGGTAATGACCGAAGTCCGGATTTGTTTAAGGCTTTCTATTTTTCTGCTTTGCTTACGTAGTTGCTGCATTAGTTTTTGCATAACGTTTTGCAACTCTAAACTACTTCCGCTAGTAACAAAAAACAGGTCAGTTTCTTTCTGGGTTTCTGATAATATGGTAGGTCTGGTTTGTAAGGTATATTCCATAATATCCAATATTTGGTGGGATTCTAATTTTAAAGTTCTTTCGTTACTTCTTCTAGTGGCTGCGATGTAAATGTTACCTTCACGCAGTTTTATATCTGGGATGGTCAGTTTTTTAAGTTCTGTAGTGGTCAAGCCTTGGTAGACTAGCAAACTCACAATAATTTCATTACGTTTTTCGGACGGACTTTTACTTGATAATTCTTTGTAATCGTAATAGATTCTCTCAAGTTCTTGTTTGTCAAGGATATGGCATAGGTTTCTGCGCTTGATGCCTTTAATATCAATATTGGTGGTCGGATTGTCATTTCTTAATCCTCTTTTTATGACCCATTTGTAATAGTGATTTAAACTGTTGATATAGGATTGTATGGCTCGACTGCTTACATTTTTGTTCCGTAAATGTTGGATATAACCTAATAAATCCCTGTAGGTAGTTTGTTCAACTTCTATTTGATGTGTATCTGTCCAAACAATAAAAGCAAGTAAGTTCTTTTGATACGTAGCTGTAGTTTTAGTACTAAAACCTTTGGATAACAAGTAGTTTTTAAAGGTTTTCATCTTGTTGGGCTATTAAGTGAGTATAAATTTGAGTGCTTTCTAAACTGGTGTGTCCTAAAAATCTACTGATATTTTCTAATGGCATTCCGTTGGCAAGTAGATGTGTAGCAATACTGTGGCGTAATACGTGTAAGCGTACATTTTTCTCTTGTAATACAATATCATCAGTTCGTTGTTGTAATATCTTTAGCCGTATAGCGATGGATTGTGCCATAAGCTGTTTACCTCGTTCACCTATAAAAAAGGCACTTTCTGTTTTGTCTTTTATCAGTATTGGTCTACCATCATATACATATTCTTCTAGATAGTTTAGATTCATTTTGTTGATGGGTACAAACCGCTCTTTATTAGCTTTCCCTTTTCTGACGTGGAGTATCTGTCGATCAAAATTAATATCATTGACCTGTAAATGATAGCCTTCATTTCTACGTAATCCACAACCGTAAAAGATGGTCAGTATCGCACAGTCACGTAAGGCAATCGCTTCAAAAAAGTATTCGGGTTTGGCGTGTTTTACATTTCTGGGGTAATATCTTGTAGCTTTGTAGAGTAATTTTACTTCTTGTGGTGTGAGTGTTTCGATAGTTCCTGTATCGTCTTGCTCCCAATCAATTGTCAGTTTAGGAAGGATAATTCTACCGTTTTGACGTAAATAGTCTGTAAACTTGTAAAGTGCCTGTAAATGTTTATTTAAACTGCCATTGCTTAATGCTCCGCCTTTTCGATCATTACTACGTAATTTTAAACAGTTGTAGTATTCCTTGATGATTTGATTATCCAATTGTTTGATATGATTGATGTTGTTTTGTTCCAGATAATAGAGTAATTCCCGTATATGATTTGGGAGGTTGTAAACAGTAGATTCTGCATAGCCCAAAATATCTAACCATTCTTTAAAAGAGGCTTCTAAGTATTGGTAATTTTCGTTTTTAAGGTGTAGTTTTCTCATGCCTTATATACTTTTTCTTGGAACTGCGGAACAATTGATTTAACTAATTGTTTTTGTTTTGGTTATCCGTTCCATTTTAGATTTGGAACGCTGTGGAACGACGGAACGTGGCGAGTCGCCACAGACAATATCTTTAATCTTATTTAGGCAATCATCTAAAACCGTTTGTATCTGTACTTCTAATTCTTGGTATTCTTTCTCATTGGTCAGTTTGCAGCGATTGGTTTGTTTTCCTTTTTGTTTAATGATCTGTATTAAATAACTATCTGTTAATTGTTTATGATACCGCCATTGGGTAGTTTTTGGTAATCGTAATTGCTTACGGATTTCTAATGCGGTAAAATCCTTTTTCTTCTTCGCTTTTAAATACCCTTTTAAGGATTCTAAGTAATTACGGCAACTACCAGTAAGTTCATCGCTTTTATGTAGTAATACTTCTTTGAGTAATTTATTGGCATTTTCGATATCTTCTAATGTCGTTTCTATATAAATTTCGCCACTCTGGCTGTCGACCTTCGACTCTCGTTGGTATTGATAGTAAAAAGTAATGGCTTCTATAAATTGTAAATAATGGTTGTTGGTTCTTCTTGGTTTAAATACTGCCGATGGCAGACATAAATATTCTGCAAAAGGGTTTCGTATCGTTATTGGTTTTAAAACCCGTTGTGTGTTTTGTAAAAACTCTTGTATTTCTGTCTGCTCATAAAAATTGATCTCGCCACTAGATATTTGTCTTTGGTAGATCATTATTTTCTCATCTTGTTCTGGACTTTCATCTAGGTAGAGTAAAAAACTACGATTGGCGTTATCCTCGTAGATTTGTTCTTTGGTAGTACATCCTGCTACGCATACAGGGCCTTCTACAACCAAGTATTTGGTTTGGGTTTCGCCTTTGTGATTTTTACTGGCAATAGTTTTTACGATACGTTTTTTAGTTTGTAGCTCTCGTAATGGATAGAGTGCATTTTCTGCGCCGTCCAGATCTTCGATTAGGATTACTTTGTGTTTGAGTTCGTGGCGTTGAAAGTAATAAAATGAGTTCTCCGATAAACTGGTCAGGCTCAGCCTGTCTTCTTCGGGGATCAATTCTCCAACAGAGGTCTGTAAATGTGTTTTTCCTGTTCCGCTACTACCAAGACTTACAACATGTAAAGGTTGTTCCCGTTTTCTGCTTGTAAAGATGATATACATTAACAAACGGTTCACTTCTTCGCCAATAACGCCAGACTTTCCAATAAGTTCGTTGGTCTGTTGTAGTAAATCTGGTTGCTTTAAGAAGGTTTCTGCTACTTCTTTCTCTACTAGATTTAACTTTTTGACCTTGGGTTTTAGATTTTCCTCTTTTTGTTTAATCAGGTTTAACCTGTATTTTTCTAGTTCTTCTGTCAGTTCTGATAAACTGGCTGCAATAACACTCGTACCGATTTCTAACTTTTCGGCACATTTTCTTATGAACTTCTCTAACTGTGTATCGTTATATAAATCTAAGTTGTGCCGTACTGGTGGTCGGCTGCTTTTTTGTAACTGTACTTTTAGGGTGGTACGCATCCTGTCCAGTCCTTCTAACTTAATACCGCCCAATACGGTTAATTGTAATATTTCGTTTTCGTAAATGAGTTGATCTGTGTTATCAATCTGTAATTTGTTCATAACTCCCTAAATCTTACTATTTAGGTTCAAATATACCTAAATCGTTTTAAAAAACAACTCAATCAATTGTTTTTAAACCTGAATAAGTCCTCTATATTTGTAAAAACACACTATTTAAGGTAGATTTATGATTATGAAGTTTGCAGAAAGGTTACAAGAATTACGAAAAAAGAACAAGTTCTCACAGGAAGAACTCGCTAAACAGGTAGATATACATGTTAATGTTTTAGGGAGGTATGAGCGTGGAGATTCTAACCCGTCTATAGAGACTGCTACAAAACTTGCCGATTCGCTTAATGTATCTTTAGATTTTTTGGTAGGCAAAACAGAATTACTCGTTGATGAATCGATTACTAATAAAATCCTGACCATACAAAAACTACCAGAAAAAGATCGTGAACATATCCTATTTGCTCTTGATGCTATGATACGGGATGCTAAAGCTCGACTGGCTTATTCTTAAAATCAAAATAACCTCCTTAAAATGACTGTTTCATTATCTTTGCTATAGTTTTATCTTAAAAAAATACTAATACTAGTGATTGATCAAGGTTTGAACTTTAATATTTTCAATATCATTATTTTAATAGGTATTTTTCAAGGTCCGATATTTGCTTTGATTGTCTTTTTTAATAAAAATTATAGATTTCTTGCCAACTACTTTTTAGTATCCACCGCATTAGCACTTTCTTTCAACAATTTTCAATATTGGCTTTTGGATACAGGAATGGTGAACGAATTGTACTTCCAAATACCTTTTGAATTTTTAATAATGTCAATGTTTTATCCATTTGTAGACGAATATTTACAAATAAAATCCCCCAAGAAAATAATCTTAGCTATTATTGTTCCATTTTTTACAAGCTTTATATTTCGTTTGATAATGAAATTTGGTCTGATTACATTATCAAATGATTTAATCCATATTCTTTTAACTTTAGAAGAGTATTTATCATTAGTGTTTTCTGTATCTATGATTACCATCATATTGATTAAAATTCATAAGTATGAAAAAGCAAAAACTGATTTTAATTTATCAGAGATAAAAGCAAAAACTAAATGGTTAAAACAAGCTTTAGTTTTTGGGATAATTATATGTGTATTCTGGGTTTTTGTAATCCAAGACAATATCGCTCGGTTTGAAGACGATTTGAGTAAATATTATCCATTATGGATTATTATCTCAATTTTGGTGTATTGGATTGTTTATAAAGGTATAATCGAAACACAAATATTTAATCAGAGAATAGAGATAAGAAATGATACTATTGAATTCACATATAATGGACAAAAAACAGCATACATCAACGATGACTTTTTTTTAGAAATCAAAAGTTTTATAATTAATGAAAAGCTGTATTTAAACCCTAATTTAAATCTTGATCTGGTTGCAGAAAAATTTAATGTTAGCATAGGGCATCTCTCCAAAACAGTTAATAAAAATGCAAATCAAAGTTTTACCGACTTTGTTAATCAATTACGGGTTAATGAATCAAAAAAAATGCTTTTAAACCCTAATTATAAAAATTACACAATAGAAGCGATTGGTTATGAATCGGGATTCTATTCGAAATCTAATTTTTATGCCGCTTTTAAGAAAGAGACAAACCAAACACCTTCAGCTTTTCGTTTAAGAAAATAAGTTTGTCCTGTATTCTGATGTAGACAATATTCAGGACTTTGTATTCTCTATTTTTTTTATGAAAGGGCAATTGTGTCCTGTATTTTGATCTGCTTAATATTTAGCACACCTTTCTATCTTCTCACTCTTATTTTTGAGTCAATCAAAAGTTAAGGATTTATAATCGTAAAAGAATATCAATTATGGGAAACAAAAAAAATGATATTATTTTGGAGGGTATCATAACAGGTGATAAAATCATTCTTTCTGATTTTTATAAACAAAGTACCCGCTATGTTAGAAGGTATATTATACAAAATTCAGGATGTGAACAAGATGTAGAAGATATAGTTCAAGATGCCTTAATATTGATCTACCAAAAATTAACCAAAGACACTCTAGAACTCAACTGTTCTATCTACACCTATTTTTATGGGGTTTGTAAAAATATCTGGAGAAATCGGTTACGACGAAAAAAGAAAATAACCTTAGGCGAAGCATTTATTACAGAAAATAACGAATGCTTTGATGATTCCATTATCGATGATATAGAAAAGAATGAGCAAGAACATCTGTATCGAAAATATTTTTTAAAACTTAATGATTCAAACAAAAAACTGTTGAATCATTATTTCGAAGGAAAAAGTATGAGAGAAATTGCTAATCTAATGGGATATTCTGAAGGGTATGTCAGAAAAAAGAAGTTCGAAGCAAAGAAAAGGTTATTGGAAATAATAGAACAAAACTCTTCTTATTTTGAATTAAAGGCATGTGAATAAGGATTTTTCTTGAAAACACAAAGTACAGGAGATACTTGTTCTATATCTCCTGTATATTATGTCTTATAATTTAGAGGATTCATCCCATATTTTTATCTTTCCTATGGAATTCCACTTCCTTGAACTATTATCAAATTTAGACAGATCGACCGTTAAAGTATCCTTAATAAAAGGTTTTTTGAGCAATATGACACCATTATCTTTATAAGTATTAATAGTATCATTCATATGAACGTTAAAACTTATTTGTTGAGTAGTATCTCTTATAGGTAATGATATTTGATATGGATGATCTGTTTCATTTAAAACAATTGTTTCTTGGCTACTATGTTTACCATAAGAAAATCCTTTCTCTACAAATACATTTAAATCAAAAGAATAATTAATTGAATCTAATTCTATAGAGTATTCCAAATCTTTCACAAAAACACCTCGTTTCTTTGAAGAAATTATATCTCCATATGTATATCTCCTATACTTCCATTTCTCATAGCCATACCACCCAGAAAAAGAATTAATTATCAAGAACCCAATGAGAAAGATAATGATTATAGCTATTAAAATTTTAAAACTAGTTTTCATAAATTAAAAAATTATTTAATTACCATTTTCTTTTCCAATTTCAATTAAATCTCCGACAACTAAGATGTTTTTATTTTGTTTCCTCAAATAATTATTCATATCATTAAAATAAGTTCCTGGCTGGAGTCTAAGTCGATGAAACCAAACATTAGGGGTTAGCTCGTCAAATCCAAAATCTAAATACCTATACCAAGATAACTCTTTGCCTAGCCTATGTTCTAAAGCACCTCTAAGTGCACTTTGAGGAGGATCTATACAAGATGAACCTGGACCACAAATTCCATAAGTTTTTCTATCTGCTTGAGTAGTTGCCGCTTTATATGCGGCAATATCTTCTTGTGATGTTGTAGTAATTCTTATTGCCTTATCATAATTATGATGTTCTTTGGTATTAGATTTTTGAACTAATGCAATTATCTCATTAGCTGTTAGACCAGTT
Organism: Aquimarina atlantica; assembly: GCF_000626715.1. Taxonomy (GTDB): domain Bacteria; phylum Bacteroidota; class Bacteroidia; order Flavobacteriales; family Flavobacteriaceae; genus Aquimarina; species Aquimarina atlantica. Next base: position 8,995 of record NZ_AQRA01000025.1, read on the forward strand.
CCTCTAAAATCATTTCCAGTTTTTGTTGCTGGATCATATGGTATATTACCTAGGTCAGCATTTTTAGCACTCCCCCAAGGAGAGGAGCCATCTCCTGTACCATTATTAGATATATAGCGCCAACCATCTTTATCATTCCCAATTAAAACAGCAGCGTGACCTAATCCACCAACGGCTTCAGAATCTGTCAAAATAATTATATCACCTCCATCAGGGTCAACTGCGACTGTAGGCATATTCCCCATCCCAAGATACGGGCTATAAAACTCACCCGCTGGATCCGTAGTCAACCATCTACCAATCCTTGCATCCCACAATCTCAGCTCAAACGCTTCCTTCCC
>NZ_AQRA01000026.1 GCF_000626715.1 Aquimarina atlantica
ACAAGATCAGGATCTTATTGAATTGTACTTTGACAAACCAGGAGAATACGACATCTCGATGATATCCAAACTGGGAGATTGTCAGGATACATCTACCCAAAAAGTATTGGTACTACAAAAAGAAATAACAGAGGATCAAAATCAGGATAACCAAAATCAACAGTTAGGAAATATCAGAGAGTTTAATGTATACCCAAATCCTTCTGATGGTAAATTCTTTGTAAAAGTAGCCTTGAAAGAACAAAAAGATATCAGTATTAAAGTATTTAGCCTGGCTAATAACGCTATACTTACTCAAACAAAGCAATCTGGTAAAAAACAATATGAAATCCCGTTTACTCTGCAAGTACCTTCTGGAGTATATGCTATAGTACTAGAAACTCCATATGGAAATGATATTAGAAAAGTGATTGTGGAATAATTGATAAGTAGTATTTATTAATGATAATAGTAAAATGATATAAAATCTAAAAATGAAAAAAATAATATTTGTAGTATTTTTTTTAATGACTTACATTGGGTTTTCTCAAGATTATGGTTTTTTGTTTAAAACAGAAGTTCAGGCAACTGCACATGCCAACTTATTTAATGCTAGCGTAGTGACTGATTCACCTGAGGTTTATCCGGGTATAGGGTATAACTCTACTCCACAAAATGTAGGTAGCATTTACTATGATTTTATTGAATTAAATAACAATTTCAATACTGCCACTGTTAACCTTTACAGCCATTGGATCTCTCTTAGTGACCCTGTTTCTTGTAATTCTGACGACACCTATACGTATACAAGAAATGAATTTATAAACAATTTGGTTGGATACAATACTAAAGATTGTAATTTTTTTACAATTGTATACCCAATTCACATTATTGAACCTTCAGCAAATGAATTCTGCCCTGATCAAGAGATTGTTCTAAAATATGGATACCATTGGCAATTTAGTTTTGATGGTATAAACTGGAATTCTTTCCCTACATCCCTTAATACAAAAAGAGTAACAAGTTTTACGCTAAAAGAATTGTTTAGTCTAAGTGGAATTCCTGATAGTCAATGGCAAAGTGAATCTAATATTAAATTCCAAACTGGATATAGAACAGAATTTACAAACATTAGAAACATAACAATCATTAATTGCTCACCTAAACTAGATGGTCCTATAATTGACATCCAACCTTTATGTAGTAATAGTATCAATCATAATGACAATGACAATGGTAGTTTTACTGTAACTTTTGATAGAGAACTGGATGATACCAAACAAGAAAAAATGAACCTGCAGGTATATCGACAAGTGGGAAGCAGCTTTGATGGTTATGCATCAAAAGTAGTAACTAAAAGTGATTTCACCGGGACTTCCTATACCTGGGAACCTAAAAACTTACCTGGTGGGGTCTATAAACTATTCTGGCAAACCAAAAGTAACAATGAAGGTTTTGATGATATTAATACAGTACCTGATGCCTATGATGAAAGTAATCCTTTTACACTAACTACTCCTCCCGCTTTATCTGTTAGTGGTGCTCCTTCTCCCGTACAATGTTTTGGAGGAAACGATGGAAGTATTACAGTGACTCCAAATGGGGGAACACCAGGAACACCGCCTACATCACCTCGATACCAATATTCTATCGATAATGGAACTACATGGCAACAAGAAACACTTTTTGACTCATTAACCAAAGGAGATTATACCATTCTTATCAAAGATAATAATGGTTGTGAAGCTACTAGTGCACCCATAACTGTTAACGAACGATTCCTAACCATACCAGATGTAGTGGGGTTGTCTGCACTCATTACCAGCCCTACTCTCATTAATGGTAATAATGGACGTATCGCAATCTCTGTATCTAGTGGATCTGGGAACTATACAAACTATGCCTGGACCAAAGATGGAAATCCCTTTACACCTCCTTCAGGGTCTACAAATACAAATATCATCAACCTCTATGAAGGGGTTTATACCATCGTAGTAACCGATAGTAATGGATGTAGTTCTAATCTCGAAACATTCACTCTTACAGATCCAGAACCTATCGACATCTCTATCAATATGACGCCCAATACTGTTAACTGTTCGGATACAAAAGTAAATCTTATCGCCAGTGCAACAGGGGGATTTTTAAACTCTGGTGGAGATTACACTTATCTATGGGATGATGGAACTACCGAAGCATCTCTTACCAATGTAGGAATAGGAAACTACCAGGTAACTGTATCTGATCAAGGAGGAAATAGCCAATCTAAATCTTTTCAGGTACAAGGGCCTGAGCCTATAACAGCCATACCTACTGTAAGTAATGTAGGGTGTAAAAATGGAAGTGATGGAACCATACAATTAACCATTAACGGAGGTACAGGACAATATACCGTTAACTGGACTAAACTATTCGATAATACC
>NZ_AQRA01000027.1 GCF_000626715.1 Aquimarina atlantica
TGTATTATCGAATAGTTTAGTCCAGTTAACGGTATATTGTCCTGTACCTCCGTTAATGGTTAATTGTATGGTTCCATCACTTCCATTTTTACACCCTACATTACTTATAGCAGGTATGGCTGTTATAGGCTCAGGCCCTTGTACCTGAAAAGATTTAGATTGGCTATTTCCTCCTTGATCAGATACAGTTACCTGGTAGTTTCCTATTCCTACATTGGTAAGAGATGCTTCGGTAGTTCCATCATCCCATAGATAAGTGTAATCTCCACCAGAGTTTAAGAATCCTCCTGTTGCACTGGCGATAAGATTTACTTTGGTATCCGAGCAATTAACGGTATTAGGAGTCATATTGATAGAGATGTTGATAGGTTCTGGATCTGTAAGAGTGAATGTTTCGAGATTAGAACTACATCCATTACTATCGGTTACTACGATGGTATAAACCCCTTCATAGAGGTTGATGATATTTGTATTTGTAGACCCTGAAGGAGGTGTAAAGGGATTTCCATCTTTGGTCCAGGCATAGTTTGTATAGTTACCAGATCCACTAGATACAGAGATTGCGATACGTCCATTATTACCATTAATGAGAGTAGGGCTGGTAATGAGTGCAGACAACCCCACTACATCTGGTATGGTTAGGAATCGTTCGTTAACAGTTATGGGTGCACTAGTAGCTTCACAACCATTATTATCTTTGATAAGAATGGTATAATCTCCTTTGGTTAATGAGTCAAAAAGTGTTTCTTGTTGCCATGTAGTTCCATTATCGATAGAATATTGGTATCGAGGTGATGTAGGCGGTGTTCCTGGTGTTCCCCCATTTGGAGTCACTGTAATACTTCCATCGTTTCCTCCAAAACATTGTACGGGAGAAGGAGCACCACTAACCGATAAAGCGGGAGGGGTAGTTAGTGTAAAAGGATTACTTTCATCATAGGCATCAGGTACTGTATTAATATCATCAAAACCTTCATTGTTACTTTTGGTTTGCCAGAATAGTTTATAGATCCCACCGGGTAGGTTTTTAGGTTCCCAGGTATAAGAAGCTCCGGTGAAATCACTTTTAGTTAATACTTTTGATTCATAACCATCAAAGCTGCTTCCTACTTGTCGATATACCTGCAGGTTCATTTTTTCTTGTTTGGTATCATCCAGTTCTCTATCAAAAGTTACAGTAAAACTACCGTTGTCATTATCATTAAGATTAATACTATTACTACATGAAGGTTGGATGTCAATTATAGGACCATCTAGTTTGGGTGAACAGGTTGTAATATCGTAAACAATTGTATTAGTGTCATAATCAAAGGAACTACCATTATTTATACTTACTTTTGATGAAATTCTAATAGCTCCTAGATAATTAGAGGGTAAAAAAGATGTAAGAGGTATTGATTGAGAATTTTGACCAATGGTAGTAGTTGCACTATTAATTTTTATGGGATTGTTACCATTAATTTGATAATACCATTCGTATCTATAATTATGACAATCGTTATCTGCTTTTAAAATAATATTTTCTTCAATACATTTCTCTCTTAAAGTACCTGTAGGAATATCTAAAACTCCTTCCAGATTAGTTACTTTAGCTTGGGCATCATAATTACCTGTTCCATTTCCACAAATGCCTGAATAGTTAATTTGAGTATCTGCTGTATTTGTACAATTTCTAACTCCACCCCCATCTCGAGGATGCAAAAGACAATTCATCTCAAAAAATGTTATAACTCTTGTTGGTTGAACAGAGTATATTCTACCAAAAGGGCTTGTAGCTTGGAGGATATCATATGTGTCTATTACATTAGTACCATTGAATACTCTTGTGATTTTTGTCCTGCTTAGTTCTCTAACACCATCGCAACAGATATCTATATCTTCAGAATAATCAAATAAATATCTTTGAGAATAGATTTTACTCCCTCCGATTAGTATAAAAATTATTAGAATTATTTGCTTCATTTTCAAATTTTAATATCTTACTTCAATCTCCTTCCATTCACTCACATTACATTATTAAATCCCTTCTTAATGTTTTAAAATAATAGTTATTACCTTATCATTATTTTCCTGATATGATTTCCATACGGAGTCTCTAGTACCAAGGCATATATTCCGGAAGGTACTTGC
>NZ_AQRA01000028.1 GCF_000626715.1 Aquimarina atlantica
AGAGTAAACGGTATTTCGTATTGTTTTTTACCAGATTGTTTTTTTTGATCTAATATAGTATTGTTCGCCAGGTTGAATATTTTAATACTGATATCATTTTGTTCTTTTAAGGCGACTTTTACAAAGAATTTACCATCAGAAGGATTGGGGTATACACTAAACTCCTTGATATTTCCTGATTGTTGATTTTGGTTATCCTGGTTTTGATCCTCTGTTATTTCTTTTTGTAACACCAACACTTTTTGAGTAAATACTTCCTGACAGTTTCCTAGTTTGGATATCATCGAGATGTCATATTCTCCTGGTTTTTCAAAATAGATTTCGATAAGATCTTGATTTTGTGTAACTATAGAGGCTTGTTCGGGCATTACCCACTGAATTTGATCAGGTATAGGATACGTTACATCTATGATTACAAATTTTTCATTGGTAAATACCTGGCTTGCATATAGGAATTCTGCATTAATTTGGGCATCGACTTGATGCAGGATTACACTACTGGTTGCTGTACATCCTTTTGTATTAGTTACAGTTACAGTATATTCTCCGGGTTGATCGACCGTTATTTGAGGTAAGTTACTAGCGAATCCGTTTTGTGCAGTCCATTGATATGCTGCGTTAGGATCATTGATTAGTGCCGAGAATGAAGCGGTTTGTCCTAAACAAATAAACCGATCTTCTCCCAGGTTAATATCGACTGGTTTAGGGTCTGTAATTTGATAGGTTCTTACTAAAGTTTTGTTTCCAAACCCTTGTATGGTTACTGTATATGATCCCGCACATAATCCTGTTATTTTATCTGTAGTTTCTCCGGTATTCCATTGATAGGTGAAATTACCATTTCCTTTGTTTACTTCAATTTCGATTTCTGCATCACAATCCCCATTACATACCAATGGTTTGATAGTCACATCTACGATATCGGGTTGTGTTATTTCATAGGTTTGCTGAATTGTACAGGTATTGGCATCGGTAATATGAACCTGGTATTGATCAGCGATCAGATTATCTATAACTGTGGTATTTCCGATATTGGTATTATCAGAGAGTCGTACCCAGTTTATGGTATAGGGTTGTAACCCTCCTTGGAGTTGTAGTTGGATTCTTCCATCATTTCCTTCATAAGCAGATACATTAGTTAAAGAAGCATTTTGAATCTGGATTTGATTATCTTGATTAACTACTGGTATTGTTTTATCTGTAGTACATCCATTAGCATCCTGTACCATGATATTGTATTGTCCTACACTTAGGTTTTGAATCTCCTGGGTAGTTTGTCCATCTTGCCAGAGTATGGTATAGGGAGGAGTTCCTCCAGTAATAACTACATTGATCGCTCCTGTATTGTCACCGGGACAAAGCACGGGAGTTGTACTTACGATAGTAATGTCTAACAGATCTGGTTGAATGATGTTATAGACTGCTGAGGATATTTCTACATTACTATCATCAGTTATAGTAACGGTATATGCACCGGGTTGTAAGCCGTCTATAGTAGGGTCATCGGGTCTGGAGAATAAGGGATCTCCTTGTTTAGTCCACAGGTAGGTGTAGGGTTGAATTCCTCCACTTACATTTACTGTAATTTTTCCATCATCGAGATCTTTGCAACTCACATTGGTAATTGTAGTATTTTGTATTTCTAACAAATCTGGTTGTGTGATTACAATAGGTTGAGTTAATGTTGCTATACAGCCATCAATATCGGTGACTTCAATAGAGTAGTTTCCTGCTTCCAGGTTGATTAATTTGGTATCGGTAGATCCATTAGGAGGAGTGAAAGGGTTTCCTTCTTTAAACCAATTGAATAGCGGTGTTCCCTGATTATTGATGATATTGATTTCGAGGACTCCGATATTACCTCCAAATACGATGTTGTCTATGTGTGATGCAGTAACTTCAGATACTTCTATTCCTATAGGAGGTTCTGTGACCTCTATTGGAGTTCCAAAATTATTAATGGTACAATTATTTTGATCAGTAATGGTATACTCATATGACCCGGCGAAGAGGCCAGTTATATTGGCTCCTGATTTGTTGAA
>NZ_AQRA01000029.1 GCF_000626715.1 Aquimarina atlantica
TTAGGAAAATAATTATAAGGTAATAAATATAGCCTAATAAAGTTATTAAATAGAGAATCATAAAGCATTAGTATAAATAAATTTAAAGATATTGAAACTGATTATGATAAAATAAAACCATGAAAAAATGTACTATCGTTCTATTGTTTCTTTTGGCTTCTAATCTAGCCAAAGCTCAATATGAATATATATTAGATAGTAGTTATAATGTTATTATTTGTCCCGGAGGAAATGGAATTGGTAGTATGACAATATCTGCAACATTAGCCGACAACTCTGTGCATACACTGCCTGCTACTCCGATTATTGAATTCTCAGAAAAAATAATTAAAGTATCTGTAAATCAGCATTACATATCTTTTATAAATTGTACTACCCCAAATTGTAATCGTACAACTGAAACTAACATAAATGACAATAATTGCCTAACTCCTATACAATACCCTAGCTGTAGTGGATTTAGCGTTTCTAAAATAGATTTATATAAAATAGAGAGTTTACAAACTCTAAATCCAACTCCCAGAGAAATATGTCCTAGCAAAAATATTATATTGAACGTTTTTTCGTGTACTAATCCATATCCATACGCCATTGAGTATATGTATAGTGGAATTGGATGGACTTCTTTAATTGGAGCCGGAACTCATGGAAGCAATTATACCATAAAATATAGTGATATCCCCAATTTATCCGGAAAACCAAATGTGAGTTTCAGGATTAAATATCATACTGGCGCAGTCTCTAAACCTATCATTTATGAAGTTTTAAACTGCTCGCCCTCATTAAACACTAATATCTCTCCTAATCCAGCACCAATCAATCCTACTTGTAGCTATAACAATGACGGTAACTTTATCGTAACTTTTGATAGAGAATTAGATGACAGTGTTTCAGAAAAAATGAACTTACAGGTGTATCGACAAGTAGGAAGCAGCTTTGATGGTTATGAATCAAAAGTAATAACTAAAAGTGATTTCACGGGTGCTTCCTATACCTGGGATCCTAAAAACCTACCTGGTGGGATCTATAAATTATTCTGGCAAACCAAAAGTAACAATGAAGGTTTTGATGATATCAATACGGTACCTGATGCCTATGATGAAAGTAATCCTTTTACACTAACTGCTCCTCCTGTATTATCGGTTAATGGTACTCCTTCTCCTGTACAATGTTTTGGAGGTAATGATGGGAGTATTACAGTAACTCCAAATGGAGGAACTCCAGGAACTCCACCTCAATACCAATATTCTATCGATAATGGAACTACATGGCAACAACAAACGCTTTTTGATACATTAACTAAAGGAGATTATACTATACTTATCAAAGATAATAATGGCTGTGAGGCTTCTAGCTCAACCATAACTGTTGGTGAACGATTTCCTACAATACCCAATGTTACTGGTGTACCTGGATTAATCACAAGTCCTACCCTTATTAATGGTAATAATGGACGTATCGCAATATCGGTATCCAGCGGGTCTGGTAACTATACAAACTATGCCTGGACCAAAGACGGAAATCCTTTTACACCTCCTTTAGGGTCTACAAATACAAATATCATCAACCTCTATGAAGGGGTTTATACCATCGTAGTAACCGATAGTAATGGATGTAGTTCTGATGTCGAAACATTCACTCTAACCGATCCAGAGCCCATCCAGGTCACTATCAATATGACTCCTAATACCGTTAATTGTTCGGATACCAAAGTCAACCTTATCGCCAGTGCAACAGGGGGATTTTTAAACTCTGGTGGAGATTACACTTATCTATGGGATGATGGAACTACCGAAGCATCTCTTACCAATGTAGGAATAGGAAACTACCAGGTAACTGTC
>NZ_AQRA01000030.1 GCF_000626715.1 Aquimarina atlantica
TCAGAAAAGTGATTATGAAATAGGGAGTAAATAAAAGGATTATAAAAAAACATCGTTATGAGAAAACTCTTATTGTACATACTGTTCTTATTATTTTCCGTTAATTTCTATGGGCAATTTAAATATCACGTATCTACAGTTAATGTTTTAGACTTAACTGCTTCAAGTTGTTTTATGTCTAATCCAGCAAGTGTAATATCTTCTAGAGGGAGTTTGAAAATTGCAGATGAAAATGATATAACCCTTAGCACTGCAACAGGGATATTAGATTTAACTACAAGACCTGCATATTATGGCGTTTCAGCTGGAAGTTGTAGATGGATCGAAGGGCCTAATAGGGGTAAAATATACAGCTTAGGAGGATATAGGATGGACATCGATCCTAACATAGATTCATATTATGAACATAAACCTTCTTTTGGAACATTATATTTTGAAAAAGTTAATACAACACAATCCGATGAACTTAACTGTAATGGAGTTACATTAAATGCTACCTCGGGTATTTCTGATACCGATATTATTGAATGGGAATATTCTTTTGAAGGGCAATTAGCTACCATAAGTGGTTCTTCAAACAAAAAATCAATATTTATAGATTTTAATAATTTTCCAGTAGATTTTGAAAATAATGCAAACAAAATAATTTATTTCAGATATAAACTAGTCGGCAATGTTTTTTCTCCCTTAAAACCATATACAATTCTTAATTGCTCACCTGCACTAGACCCAAATGTTTCTCCTAACCCAGCACCAATCAATCCTACCTGTAGCTATAACAATGACGGTAGCTTTACAGTAACTTTTGATAGAGAACTGGATGATAGTGTTTCAGAAAAAATGAACTTACAGGTATATCGACAAGTAGGAAGTGTCTTTGATGGTTATGAATCAAAAGTATTAACTAAAAGTCATTTCACTGGTTCTTCTTATACCTGGAATCCCAAAAACCTACCCGGTGGGATCTATAAGCTATTCTGGCAGACCAAAAGCAATAATGGAGGTTTTGACGATATAGGTACAAACCCAGATGCTTATGATGAAAGTAATCCTTTTACACTAACTGCTCCCCCAGTATTATCAGTTAGCGGTACTCCTTCTCCCGTACAATGTTTTGGGGGAGATGATGGAAGCATAAGAGTAACACCAGATGGTGGAACGCCTCCTTATCAATATTCTATAGTAGGTAGCAATATACAACCTGTAGGTACACTGTTTGATGGGTTGACTGCAAATCAATATACCATTCTTATTAAAGATAGTAAAGGTTGTGAAGCTACTAGTGCACCCATAACTGTTGGTGAACGATTTCCAACCATACCAGAGGTAATTGGGTTGTCTGCACTCATTACCAACCCTACTCTTATTAATGGAAATAATGGACGTATTGCAATCTCTGTATCTAGTGGATCTGGTAACTATACAAACTATGCCTGGACCAAAGACGGAAATCCTTTTACACCTCCTTTAGGGTCTACAAATACAAATATCATCAACCTCTATGAAGGGGTTTATACCATCGTAGTAACCGATAGTAATGGATGTAGTTCTGATGTCGAAACATTCACTCTAACCGATCCAGAGCCCATCCAGGTCACTATCAATATGACTCCTAATACCGTTAATTGTTCGGATACCAAAGTCAACCTTATCGCCAGTGCAACAGGGGGATTTTTAAACTCTGGTGGAGATTACACTTATCTATGGGATGATGGAACTACCGAAGCATCTCTTACCAATGTAGGAATAGGAAACTACCAGGTAACTGTA
>NZ_AQRA01000031.1 GCF_000626715.1 Aquimarina atlantica
TGTCATTCCGGACTTGATCCCACTACTGTCCGGAATAAACCTACCAACTAAAATTCAATTGTTGTTTTATTAACAGTTGATCCTTTTTTTTCTGGCTGTGTCCATCATTTTTGATCAATGTAACGGGGACAAACAACAAAGCAGAGAGCTTTTCTAAAAACAAGTAAAAAGGCAAAGTATTTTCCTTAAGTTTTTGGAGTTTTAAAGACAGTAAATAAGTTATTATGGCTGTATAAATTTGTGTCTTCACTGCGTTTAGGCTTGTTCCAATAAACCTTTTGATTTTTAGATTTTGTTTTATCCACTTGAAAAACAATTCAATATCCCACCTTTTTTTGTAAAGGGAAGCGATCTCACCGGCGCTTTTATTAAAATCATTGGTAGCTATGACCAAAGGTGTATTCTTATTATCTCTTCTAATTGTTATTTTCCTCAATGGAACCGTGTATTGATTAATTTTCCCTCCCCGTGGAGTTTTATTTTTAAAAATAACTTTCTGATCAGCTAAAACAAGCTGCGTATCTGATTTGTTTATGGGAAGTTCTTCAATGATATGAGTAGCTGCATTCTTTTTAAACCTTGTGACAAAAAATGATTGTTTTTTATGGATTGAAAACCACCAATTATAATCGGTATACCCTTTATCAAAAACATATGTGGCATTGGGTTGTATAGGTAGCTCTCTCCCTATATTGATATCATTGATATTGGAAGCTGTTATATCAATATAAGTAGGGGTTGTTGTATGGGTATCATATAACATGTGAAGTTTTAAACCATTGTTATAATTCCTAGTTTTATTTGTCCAATCAAAATGTCGTCCCTGCAATATAATCGGGGATGAATCTAATAGAAAAAGAAATTCCTTTAATTCCTTTTGTTTGGAAGGCCTGAAGTTCTTCATTAATTCATTGGCCAAATCTGCAAAAACCCTAAAATCTCTTTTTTGGTTGGCCTCACTTAATGTAGACCGCTTTATAGAGCGGGCACCCATATGGAAATGAGCATTGACTACCGAATTAAACGAAGTCTCTATCTCCCTTAAGCTATTTGCTTTAGATAGTTGAGAGAAAACCATGGTCACCAAATGGGTCCAAGAGTTAAAACCTTTATTGTGTTTATCCGCTGAATATTTTAACACAAATTGGTTGAATTTATAACGGGGGATAAGTGATAAAAGTTCTGAAAAGTGAGTACGGCTGTACATAGTCCTAATAGGGTATAAAATTAAGTCTAAGTAAAGGTAACACTTAATGCATCCTAAGTAAACACTCACTTTATAATACAACAAATAAAAATATTCCGGACAGTAGTGGGACTTGATCCGGAAT
>NZ_AQRA01000032.1 GCF_000626715.1 Aquimarina atlantica
GTATTGATACTGGAGTTGTTGTTCCTACGAGCGGATTCCTACCGCCGTTAACCGATAATGATACTTTAGATGTAGTGGCTACCGATGCCGGAGGGAATAGTGGAGCTGGAGTAGTAACTATTGACACCACTGCACCAACTAGCAGATACATTTACAACAAATGATATTACGCCAACCTTAACAGGAACCGGAGAGGCTAATGAAACCTTAACGATTACTGTAGATGAGAATGGAGATGGTACTCCAGAAGTTACTTATACCGTAACTACAGATGCAGCAGGAGACTGGAGTATTGATACTGGAGTTGCAGTACCAGATAGTGGTAGTTTACCAGTCTTAACTGATAATGATACTTTAGATGTTGTAGCTACAGATGCCGGAGGTAATAGTGGATCTGGAGTAGTAACTATTGATACGACTGCCCCAACAGCAGATACGTTTACAACAAACGATATTACCCCTACTTTAACGGGAACCGGAGAGGCCAATGAAACCTTAACGATTACCGTAGATGAAAACGGAGATGGTACACCAGAAGTTACCTATACTGTAACAACCGATGCAGCAGGAGACTGGAGTATTGATACGGGAGTTGCAGTACCAGATAGTGGTAGTTTACCAGTCTTGACTGATAATGATACTTTAGATGTTGTGGCTACTGATGCCGGAGGCAATAGTGGAGCTGGAGTAGTGACTATTGATCTTACTGCCCCAACAGCAGATACCTTTACAACAAACGATATTACACCTACCTTAACAGGAACCGGGAAGCAAATGAGACCTTAACGATTACAGTAGATGAAAACGGAGATGGTACACCAGAAGTTACTTATACTGTAACGACAGATGCAGCAGGAGACTGGAGCATTGATACAGGAGTTGCTGTACCTACAAGTGGTAGTTTCCCAGTATTAACAGATGATGATACCTTAGATGTAGTAGCAACTGATGCTGGAGGTAACAGTGGATCTGGAGTAGTGACTATTGATCTTACAGCACCAACAGCAGATACGTTTACGACCAATGATATTACGCCAACCTTAACAGGAACTGGAGAGGCTAATGAAACCTTAACGATTACCGTAGATGAAAACGGAGATGGTACTCCAGAGGTTACCTATACTGTAACCACAGATGCAGCAGGAGACTGGAGTATTGATACCGGAGTTGCAGTACCAGATAGTGGTAGTTTACCAGTCTTGACTGATAATGATACTTTAGATGTTGTAGCTACAGATGCCGGAGGTAATAGTGGAGCTGGAGTAGTAACTATTGACACGACTGCCCCAACAGCAGATACGTTTA
>NZ_AQRA01000033.1 GCF_000626715.1 Aquimarina atlantica
CATTTATTGTGGCGGGACATGCAATTACCGGATCGATATTATCAGTTACAGTTACGGTTTGCGTGCAGGTAGCGGTATTACCAGAGCTATCCGTTACCGTCCAGGTTACTGTCGTATCTCCTATCGGGAACACTCCAGGTGCATCGTTGGTTACACTAGCCACTGCACAATTATCTGAAGTCGTTGGTGTACCTAAAGCAACACTGCTTGCAGTACATAATCCAGCGTCAACATTGACATTTACCGTGGCTGGACAACTGATTGTTGGATCAATGTTATCGGTTACGGTTACCGTTTGGGTACAGGTAGCGGTATTACCAGAGCTATCCGTTACCGTCCAGGTTACTGTAGTATCTCCTAATGGGAAGGTTGCCGGTGCATCATTGGTTACACTAGCCACTGCACAATTATCTGAAGTCGTTGGTGTACCTAAAGTAACTCCACTGGCGGTACATAAGCCAGCATCTACATTTACATTTACAGTCGCTGGACAACTAATCGTTGGATCAATAGTATCAGTTACGGTTACCGTTTGAGTACAAGTCGCAGTATTACCTGAGCTATCCGTTACTGTCCAGGTTACTGTCGTATCTCCTAGTGGGAAAACTCCAGGTGCATCATTGGTTACACTTGCTACTGCACAATTATCTGAAGTCGTTGGAGTGCCTAAAGCAACACTACTGGCTGTACATAATCCAGCGTCTACATTTACATTTACCGTGGCTGGACAACTGATCGTTGGATCGATGTTATCAGTTACTGTTACGGTTTGCGTACAGGTAGACGTATTTCCTGAACTATCTGTTACGGTCCAGGTTACGGTGGTATCTCCTAGTGGGAAAACTCCCGGTGCATCGTTAGTTACACTTGCTACTGCACAATTATCTGAAGTAGTAGGTGTGCCTAAAGTAACACTGCTTGCGGTACATAAGCCAGCATCTACATTTACATTTACAGTCGCTGGACAACTAATCGTT
>NZ_AQRA01000034.1 GCF_000626715.1 Aquimarina atlantica
AAGGTTGCCGGTGCATCGTTAGTTACACTAGCCACTGCACAATTATCTGATGTTGTTGGGGTACCTAAAGCAACACTACTGGCTGTACATAATCCAGCGTCAACATTAACATTTACTGTGGCTGGACAACTGATTGTTGGATCAATATTGTCTGTTACGGTTACCGTTTGGGTACAGGTAGCTGTATTTCCAGAGCTATCAGTTACGGTCCAGGTTACAGTCGTATCTCCTAATGGGAAAACTCCCGGTGCATCATTGGTTACACTAGCCACTGCACAATTATCTGAAGTTGTTGGGGTACCTAAAGCAACACTGCTTGCTGTACATAAGCCTGCATCGACATTGACATTTACTGTCGCCGGACATGCTATTATCGGATCAATGTTGTCTGTTACGGTTACGGTTTGGGTACAGGTAGCGGTATTACCAGAGCTATCGGTTACGGTCCAGGTTACAGTCGTATCTCCTATCGGGAACACTCCAGGTGCATCGTTAGTCACACTAGCCACTGCACAATTATCTGAAGTAGTAGGTGTGCCTAAAGTAACTCCACTGGCTGTACATAATCCAGCATCTACATTTACATTTACTGTGGCTGGACATGCAATTACCGGATCTATATTATCAGTTACCGTTACCGTTTGCGTACAGGTAGCTGTATTACCAGAGCTATCAGTTACGGTCCAGGTTACAGTCGTATCTCCTAATGGGAAGGTTGCCGGTGCATCATTGGTTACACTAGCCACTGCACAATTATCTGATGTTGTTGGGGTACCTAAAGCAACACTACTGGCTGTACATAATCCAGCATCTACATTAACATTTACTGTGGCTGGACATGCAATTACCGGATCTATATTA
>NZ_AQRA01000035.1 GCF_000626715.1 Aquimarina atlantica
GCTATCCGTTACCGTCCAGGTTACTGTCGTATCTCCTAATGGGAAAACTCCAGGTGCATCATTGGTTACACTAGCCACTGCACAATTATCTGAAGTCGTTGGTGTACCTAAAGCAACACTACTGGCTGTACATAGACCAGCATCAACATTTACATTTACTGTAGCTGGACAACTGATTGTTGGATCAATGTTATCAGTTACGGTTACGGTTTGCGTACAGGTAGCGGTATTACCAGAGCTATCGGTTACGGTCCACGTTACTGTTGTATCTCCTAGTGGAAAGGTTACTGGTGCATCGTTAGTGACACTAGCCACTGCACAATTATCTGAAGTCGTCGGGGTACCTAAAGTAACACTACTGGCTGTACATAGACCAGCATCAACATTTACATTTACAGTCGCTGGACAACTGATCGTTGGATCAATAGTATCGGTTACTGTTATTGTTTGGGTACAAGTCGCAGTATTACCAGAGCTATCGGTCACTGTCCACGTCACTGTCGTATCTCCTAGTGGGAAAACTCCCGGTGCATCGTTAGTGACACTTGCCACTGCACAATTATCTGAAGTCGTTGGGGTACCTAAAGCAACACTACTCGCAGTACATAAACCAGCATCAACATTAACATTTATTGTGGCGGGACATGCAATTACCGGATCGATATTATCAGTTACAGTTACGGTTTGCGTGCAGGTAGCGGTATTACCAGAGCTATCCGTTACCGTCCAGGTTACTGTCGTATCTCCTATCGGGAACACTCCAGGTGCATCGTTGGTTACACTAGCCACTGCACAATTATCTGAAGTCGTTGGTGTACCTAAAGCAACACTGCTTGCAGTA
>NZ_AQRA01000036.1 GCF_000626715.1 Aquimarina atlantica
TGGTTAATTTAAAAAGTATATCCCTGTCTCGTAATAAACTAACAGGAATAATACCTGCTTCGATCTCTAATCTATCAAACCTAAGTACGATATCTCTATTTTTAAACAAAATGAGTGGTGATATCCCGACAGGATTAGGTACTCTTTTAAACTTAAAAGTTATTCACTTAGCCTTCAATAATTTTACAGGAACAATTCCTGATAACTTTGGGAACCTTTCTGACTTAACGTTTTTATACCTGGCAGGGAATAAATTAGAAGGTCAATTACCAAATCAGCTAGGTAGTTTAACCAAGTTACGTACGTTATCGCTTGCAAACAATAGTTTTTCTGGAAAAATACCATCAGGATTATCAGCAATTGCATCATCTGATATCTTAAACACTATGGAACTTGAAGGGAATAATTTTGTGTTTAGTGATTTTGAAGCCGAACATGCAAATTATCAAACCAATCTTACGAGATATCTATATACACCTCAAGGCAAAATAGATCAGGCAGAGACTTTATCTGTAGCTGCAAATGGTAGTATTACTTTATCTAGTACAGCCTTAACAAGTACAAATAACAGTTATCAATGGTATAAAGATGGAGTAGCAATTACAGGAGCAACCAGTAAAGATTTAGTTATTTCTAATGCTACAGGGACAGATGCAGGGGTATATCATTTTACAGCCACCAAT
>NZ_AQRA01000037.1 GCF_000626715.1 Aquimarina atlantica
GTTATTATAGTTGCTTCTTCTGGCATTACCCACTGAATTTGATCGGGTATAGGATAAGTCACATCAATTACGACAAATTTTTCATTGGTAAATACCTGACTTGTATATAAGAATTCTGCATTAATTTCTTTTATATTTTCTATTACGGTAATGCTGTCTTGGGCAATACATCCTTTTCCACTGGTTACAGTTACAGTATAGGTTCCTTGTTGGTCTACATTGATTTCTGGGTTGGTACTGGTAAAACCGGTATCCGATGTCCAGCTATAAGAAGCATTGGGATCTTGTATAGTGGAAGATATAGTTACCGTTTGCCCCTCACAAAAGAAGGGATCTTCACCCAGATCAATAGAGAATAGCGGAGGGTTTGTAAATTCTATAGGTTGACTTGAGTTTGTAGTAAAACACCCATTTTGATCTACTACTCGATATACATAAGATCCAAATCCTACATTTTTGAGTTCATTACCCAACGCATTAAAATTAGGATCGACTATATTTTCCCAAGTGATTACATAATCCCCTGTTCCTCCTTCTATATTTAGTTGTATAGCAGCATCATTTCCATCCCTACATGATAATTCTTTTTTGTTGACAAGGGTTACAGTTATAGGCTCAGGTCCTTGTACCTGAAAAGATTTAGATTGGCTATTTCCTCCTTGATCAGA
>NZ_AQRA01000038.1 GCF_000626715.1 Aquimarina atlantica
CTAAACCACCCTGCACTCAAAGTGCAGGGGTTTGTTTTTACAAGGGACTAAAGTCCCTGAGCCTATTCCAATATGAAATTGGAATTATCATTATTATCTCGACGATGATGCTCTAAATATTCATTAACCATCTTATCTGTTATATTACCTGTACTCCAAACACCATAACCATTTGCCCAAAAATGCTTACCCCAATAACGATCTTGTAGACTATGAAATTCTTGTTGTAACTTCCTTGATGTTCTCCCTTTTAATTGTTTTACAACATAACTTACACTCAACTTTGGGGCATATTCAATGTGCATATGAACATGATCGGCACTTACTACTCCTTTCAATATTTCAATACCTTCTGCATCGCAAATTTGAATTAAAAGTTCTCTACAACGTATTTGAATATCTCCACGAAGAACTTTATACCTATACTTAGTAGACCAAACTATGTGACATGTCAATCGACTCACTGTATGAGAACCTTTTCGTATTGTAAAATCCATCTAAATCTAAAATATAGATTTTTTCGCACTACTAAAAGTGCTGCAATGAAATTGCAGGGCTTTCACCCAAATTTGAGACCAGTAAAA
>NZ_AQRA01000039.1 GCF_000626715.1 Aquimarina atlantica
CAACCAGGTTTATTAGGTTATTTCTTTACAATCGTATGTATTTCTGAAGTTCCTTTGGATGTTATTTTCACGAAATAGTTTCCTTTTTCGGTTATTGCTCCTCCAAAAGGAAGTACTCCAGGGTTTCTATCATAGTTTTTGTGATAAATACGTCTTCCTAAAAGATCATATACACTCATAGTAAATCTTTGTTTTCCTAATTTGGTTAGGTCAATATTGGTCATTTCGGTAAATGAGTTAGGATATACTTTAACCAGGTTCTCTGCTTTTTCTGGACCTGCTGCTGCCGGTCTTTTGGTTAACAATCCCTGACCTGCATTAGTGTTATATGCATAATCTAATATAGTGTAGGATAATCCATCATTTGCTACAGTAGCATAAAACCATCCATAATGTGTATTACCACTAATTTTGAAGGTAAATCCTATATAACCAGAGTTGCCATTCCAATTGGTATATGAAGAAGAACTTACAATATAACTATGAGATTCTGCAACAAAATTACTAGAGGCTCCAACTTCTACTCCTTCTCCAAGCATAGTTACATTTTTGCTACTACCTT